>JBODSC010000001.1:2625000-5010000 GCA_050632875.1 Methylobacterium sp. P31
CGCCGGGTGAACGAGTTTCCGGCGGAGGAGCCGTTTCCGCGCGAGACGAGCGGCGCGCGGTTCCAGAAGCTGTTCCGCACCACGGCGTTCAAGCTGTCGCTGGCCTACCTGGCGATCTTCGCCCTGTGCGCGTTCCTGGCCCTCGGCTATGTCGCGTGGAACGCCCGCGCGGTGCTCGACGACCAGATCGTTTCGACCATCGATGCCGAGATCAACGGCCTGTCGGAGCAGTACAATGCCGGGGGCTTACGCCGGCTGATCACCGTCGTGGAGCGGCGCTCGCGCGAACCGGGCGCCTCGCTCTACCTCGTGACCACGGCCGGCGGCGATCACGTCGTCGGCAATGTCGGCTACGTCCCCGCCGCCGTGCTGGCGACGCCCGGCCAGAGCGAGACGCGCTACGGCCGCAACGATTCGGATGCCGAGGCCCACCGGGCGATCGTGCGCGTCTTCACCTTGCCGGGCGGGTTCCGGCTCCTCGTCGGGCGTGACACGGAGGAGCGCGACCGCCTGCGCGCAGTGATCGGCCGGGCCTTCGTCACCTCGCTCGCCGCCGTGGTGCTCCTCGGGGTGATCGGCGGCTGGCTCGCGGCGAGCCGCGTGCTGCGCCGGGTCGATGCCATGACCCAGACCACGCGGGCGATCATGGCGGGCGACCTCGACGGGCGGCTCCATGTGGCCGGCAACGGCGACGAGACTCGACCGGCTCGCATCGAGCCTCAACCAGATGCTCGAACGCATCGGCGAACTGATGCGTGGGATGCGGGAGGTGTCCGACAACATCGCCCACGATCTCAAGACGCCGCTGACGCGCCTGCGCAACCGTGCCGACGAGGCTCTGCGCCGGGCCTCGACGCCGGAGGAACTGCGCGCGGCGCTCGAAGCCGTGATCGAGGAGAGCGACGGGCTGATCCGCGTGTTCAACGCCCTGTTGATGATCGCCCGGCTCGAGGCCGGCAGCGCCCGAGAGATCCTGGTACCGCTGGATATCGGCTCGACGGTACGGGGCGTCGGGGAGCTCTACGAGGTGCTCGCCGAAGATCAGGGCCTCGCCCTCGATGTGCGCACCGAGGACGGTCTGATCATTGCCGGCAATCGCGAGCTGATCGGCCAAGCCTTGGCTAACCTCGTCGACAACGCCCTGAAATATGGGGCTGTGCCTGACCGGGCGGAGGCCCGCGTGACGCTTGAGGCGTGGCGGGCCGGCGACGCGATCCGACTCGCCGTTTCCGATCACGGGCCGGGCATCCCGGAGGCGGAGCGCGCCCACGTGCTCGACCGCTTCGTCCGGCTGGAGGATGCTCGTTCGCGGCCGGGCTTCGGGCTGGGCCTCAGTCTGGTCAATGCCGTGGTGCGCCTGCACCAGGGGACGCTGCGCCTCTCCGACAATGCCCCGGGCTTGCGGGTGGAGATCGCCTTCCCGGCTCAGGGGCGCGCCGGGCACGAGACCGGTGACAACCGGCACGCCCCGCAACCGGGCAGCCCTGTGCCTGCGGCGCCTTCACGCGCTAGTTAGGTGCTCGGCCCGTTCCGCCGCGATCACGGCGCCCGCAGATCCGATCGACGGCGCGCCCGCGTCCCAGGAGGCTCCATGACCCTCAAGACCAAGACCGCCCTCGTCACCGGCTCAACCAGCGGCATCGGCCTCGCCATCGCGCGCGCGCTAGCGGCAGAAGGCGCCAACGTCGTGCTGAACGGCTTCGGGGACGCGAACGCCATCGAGGAGACGCGGGCCGGAATCGAGAGCACCTATGGCGTCAAGGCCCGCTACTCGGCCGCCGATATGAGCAAGCCGGAGGCGATCACCGCCATGGTGCGCGAGGCGGAAGTGGCGTTCGGATCCGTCGACGTGCTGGTCAACAACGCCGGGATCCAGTTCGTGTCACCGATCGAGGAGTTCCCGTCGGAGAAATGGGAACAGATCATCGCGATCAACCTCTCGTCGGCGTTCTACGCGATGCACGCGGCAATCCCCGGCATGAAGGCGCGGGGCTGGGGCCGAATCATCAATACGGCCTCGGCGCATTCTCTGGTGGCCTCGCCGTTCAAGTCGGCTTACGTCGCCGCCAAGCACGGGATCGCGGGCTTGAGCAAGACGGCGGCGCTCGAACTCGCGCCTCACAAGATCACGGTGAACTGCATATCGCCGGGCTACGTCTGGACACCCTCGTGGAGGCGCAGATCCCCGACACCATGAAGGCCCGCAATCTGACCAAGGAGCAAGTGATCGAGGATGTGCTGCTGAAGGCACAGCCGACGAAGGAGTTCGTCACCGTCGATCAGGTCGCCGCGCTCGCCGTGTTCCTGTGTTCCGATGCGGCGAGCCAGATCACCGGCGCCAACATCAGCATGGACGGCGGCTGGACGGCGCAGTAGCGCCGGAGAGGCGCGCTCTTCGCCGAAGCGGGCGGCACACGAGGAGCGGCCCCGTCCGAGCCAGGACGGGGCCGCCCTGGATCAGCGGCGGCCGTGGATCAGCAGCGCGAGACCGTAGCCCACCGCCCCCGCGATCAGCAGCGCGACCAGCGGGTTCTCCTCCACCCGGGCGCCGACCGCCGCGCGCCCGTCGCGCAGATACGCGCGGCCATCGCGCAGGTAAGAGCCGCTCTGCTCGTAGACATCGCCCGCGCGATCGTAGGCGTCGCTCGCGTAGTCGCTCGCCCGGTCGGCGAAGTCGCGCGCCTTGTCCTTGACCTGCCCGTAGATGTTCTGCGCTTGGCCCTGGGCCTCGCGGAAGCGCCCTTCGACCGAGTCGCGGTTCGAGCCGACGAAATCGCCGGCCGCGCCCTGAACCTTGCCGGCCGCTTCCTTGGCACCGCCGACGATCCGATCCGTATCAACCATGGCACTCTCCTGGACGTGAGCGCGGCGCCGAGACAGGGGCACCGCTCGATACGCCGTCGTCCACCGAACGCGCGAGAACGCGTTTGTGCCCCGTGCCATCACGATTTTATGCGCGCCGGCCGGTGCCGGAGCCATCACGGCGAATCGGCCCGACTCAGAGGCCGATCAGCTCGGCGATGGCGGCGGCGCCGGCAGCCGGGGAGGTCGCGCCCCGGGCCACGCTCGCCTCCGCCTCGGCGGTGCGGCGCCGGACCTCTGGCGAGCCGACGAGGCGCTGGTGCAGCCGCTCGTCCACCAGAGCCCACATCCATTTCACGTCCTGCGCCCGGCGCTTCACCTGGATCTCGCCGGTGGCGGTGAGCTTTTCCCGGTGATCGACGATCTTCGCCCAGAGGGTGTCGAGGCGCAGGTTTTGGAATCCCGAGATCGTCACAACCGGCGGCGTCCAGGTGGCAGAGGCGGGCGTGAGGATGTGCAGCGCCGCGCGGTATTCCGAGGCCGCGGCGTTGGCCCGCTGCTCGGCTTCGCCCGCATCGGCCTTGTTGACGGCGATCATGTCGGCCAGTTCGAGAATCCCCTTCTTGATGCCCTGCAGTTCGTCGCCCGCGCCCGGCAGCATCAGCACGAGGAAGAAATCGGTCAGGTCGGCGACCGCGGTCTCGGATTGGCCGACACCCACCGTCTCGACAAGAATCACGTCGAAGCCCGCTGCCTCGCAGAGCAGCATGGTCTCGCGGGTCTTGGCCGCGACCCCGCCCAGGGTGCCGGAAGAGGGCGAGGGGCGGATGAACGCGTTCGGATCGTGCGAGAGCCGGGCCATCCGGGTCTTGTCGCCGAGGATCGAGCCGCCGGTGCGGGAGGAGGACGGATCGACCGCGAGCACCGCCACCTGGTGGCCGGCCTCCGTCAGATTCGATCCGAGGGCGTCGATGGTGGTCGACTTGCCGACGCCGGGGACGCCGGTGATGCCGACCCGAATCGCCTTGCCGGTCTGCGGGAGCACGGAGTCGATCAGGGCGGCCGCCAGCGCCCGGTGATCGGCGCGCTTCGACTCGGCTAGCGTGATGGCCCGGGCCAGGGCGGCGCGGTCGCCGCGCAGCAGGCGCTCGCGCAGGCTCTCGATGTCGATGGACGGCGTCATGCGCCCTTCATGGCGGCGGCGAGGGCCGCCGTCGAGAGGCCATAGGTCGAGCCTTGGGGGCAGGCACCCTGTGGCCCGTACACCACAAGCCGCGCCTTGCCCGTACTCCACAGCGGCCGAAGATCGGCGTGCCCCGCCATGGTCATGATCCTGCGCGACGGAAGGAGCCCCGCCCGAGCGCACCCGGATCATGTCGAGCCAGATCGTCTCACGCCGCATCCTTCTCCGGTTCGGCGCCCTCGCGGGCGCCGCGGGTCTCGCACCGTCGCTCGGGGCCTGCGTCACCGACGACCTCGGCACTGGGCCGGCGCTGCCTGAAAAGCAGTCGGCGCTGGACGTCATGCCGGTGCTGCTGGTCGCCACGACCCGCAAGCCCGTGGGCAACCCGCCGCGGCCGCCGTATTTCAGCAGCGATCGCGGCCGGGGCCTGAGCTTCGCCGAAGTGCGTCTGTCCCCCCCGACCGCTCGCTCCTGGGCAAGGTCTCGTCCGTCATCACCGGCGACTGGACCATCGGGGCGGTGCCGAAATCCGAGACCGGACCGGGCGCCGCCGAGGCCTTCGCGCAAGCGGCGCTGGGGCGCGACGTGCTGATCTACGTCCACGGTTATCGCGAATCGTTCGAATCGGCCGCCGTCAGCGCCGCCCGGCTCTCCGACGGGATCCGATTCCGCGGCGTCTCGGGCCTGTTCACGTGGCCATCGGCAGCCGCGACTCTCGATTACAACTACGATCGCGAGAGCGCCCTATGGTCGCGCGATGCCTTTGAGGACCTGCTCAAGGCCCTCGCCGCTTCGCCGAGCGGCGGCCGGATCAACATCGTCGCGCACTCGATGGGCACGCTCCTGACGCTGGAGACTCTGCGCATGCTGCGCGCGGAGGCCGGCGAGGCGGCGATGTCGCGGATCGGCGCCGTGGTACTCGCAGCGCCCGACATCGATTTCGACCTGTTCTCCAACGGCGTCGCCCGCCTGGGGCCCGACGTCTCGAAGATCACCGTGATCTCGGCGACCAACGACCGCGCCCTCGAACTCTCCGCCGCCCTCGCGGGGGCGTCCGGGCCGGCGCCGCCGACCGCGCCAAGCTGGAGGCGCTCGGCGTGCGCGTCGCCGACGCCTCCGATTACGGCGGCGGCCTGATCAACCACGACCTTTTCCTTTCGAATCCGGATGTCCAGGGTGTGGTCAAGCGCGCCATCGCCCGTGGCGCCGGCGTGTGAAGTGTGCCGAGCCGTCAGGGCTCATGGGCGATCGGGGTCATCGCGGCCGCGGGCGTGAAGTCCGTGATGTCGTCCATCACCAGCTGGTTCATCGCGCAGATGAAGGACGACAGCATGAAGCCGTCGTGGCGTGCCAGCGCCGTGTCGAAGGCGCGCATGTTCCAGAACGGGTCGCGCGGACGGGTGATCGCGGCGATCCCGGCCATCTCGAACCCGTGGATGAACTGGAGCGCGGGCGCGTCCGCGCCACTGGCATCGCTCGCCCAGTAGGTGCCGTGGCCAGAGGAATCCTTCGCAAGCTGACGGGCCCGCGCCTCGGATAGCCACCCCTTCGCGGTCGGGCAGCCGGCCTCGGCTCCGACGACCTCGCGATAGTCGACGGGCACCTCGCGCTCGCGGGTCGAACCCGGGCGGGTCGCCCATTTACGCCTCGGTGCGGTGGGGCTCTTGGGCAGGCCGCGCAATTCGTGGGTCGTCCCGAACGGGCGGGTCGGAAAGACGTATTGCGACAAGCCACCTTGTGCTGCCCGCGATGGGTCGAGATGTCCGATCGTGTGGGTCTCCTCGGGGTTCGTCTGCATGAACGGTAGGACGCGCAGAGTCCGCGCGAGACCCGCGCCCAACGGTCCGAACACCCGCTGTGGCAGGGTCAACCCGACGCTTCCGAGGCATTGATCGTGCGGATCCCGTCCCGAACTCAGGCGGACCAGCGAGTCGGCGATCGGTCGGAAGTCACCCTTGAAGGCCGGGAACATGTCGTAGGTCGCCCAGTCATATTCGACGCCTTCCTTGACCAGGGTTCGGCTTTCCCCGAGGGCGGTCGTCCCGACGGGTTTTGCAGGCGCGCAATCGGCTTCGGTCCGGCCGCCGGGCGGCCAATCCAGGGCTGCCGTCACCGACAGGATGATCGGGCGCTGTTCCGGACGGAAGAAGGCGTGGCCGGCGGCGTAGTCGGCGGCGGTCGCGCGCTCGCCTTGGCTCATCGGGATGCGCTGCCAGACCGCCCGCTGGACGGAGATCCACTTCGATGCCTCGGCGGCAGGATTGATCAGCACCACCAGATCGCCCACGACGGGGAGCATGTATGTCCCGGGCCGGTGGCGGGACACCTTCTTCACGAGATCGTCCTCCAGGGCAGTGGCGAGCATGTTGCCGCCGAGCGAGTGGCCGAACACGATCATACGGTTGGTGTTCGGCGCCGGGAGCTGATCTGGAGCCGGCAGGGCCGTGTCGATGCCGAGCCGGCGCTCGATGGCCCGCAGCGCAGAGAGCGCGGCGGGCGCGACCGCCTCGCTGACAGGCTTCCGGTCGAACAAGGTCGGCAAGGCGGAGAGGGACGCGAGCCATTCGCCCAGGCCGCCGAGCTGACGCTTGGCCCAGGTCTCGTCCGTTCGGGCGCCGCGCCAGCCGATATAGACGGCGGTCACCCGCGGCTCATGGTCCGGATCGTCGGCGAACCGGTCCTTCAGGAAGCGCGCCACATGGGCCGCGTAGTGCCGGAAATCGCCGACATTCGAGTCGCCGATATCCGCGTTGTGACGCCAGCCGTGGATGAACACGATGACGTAGTTCGGCCGGCGCGGATCGAGGTGGTCCAGGATAGCCTGGACCTGGCTCTTCCGGTCGCGCACCTTGCGCACGAGACCGGATCCTTCATCCGTGCAGGCACTCCGATCGCTGTCGCAGGGTTCGCGCAGCACGTAGGGCTTGCCATCCTCCTGCAACTCGATGAAGGCGAGATCGTAGGTCAACCGGACGGTTCGGCCGTCGCTGAGCGTGTATCCCGGCAGCGCGTGGCGCTGAATGGCGCAGGTCAGACGCTGTCGGGTGCCGGGGCCCGCGGCATCGATGGCAGCCCACTCGTCGTTCCCGATCACCCGCTTCGGCGTTCCTGCCTCGCTCGCCAGTAGATCCCACCCTGTCTCCGCATCCTGCCCGCAGACCGCATTGCGGGGGTCGAGGGCGCGATAGGGGAGGTTGCGGGCTGTCGCGAGCAACAGGTTGCCGGCCATCAGGAAGAGCAGCGTGGCCACGACCACGCCGAGAGACAGGTACGCGCTCCCTCTGCCGAAACCGCGGAGGCGGCGGCGGCGGCCGGAGGGGCCGCTCCCGCCGACGCGTGTCTTCAGTCGTGCGCTGCTTTGATCTCCGGCGGGCATATCCGGTGATCCATTCGTAACCGCGAATCGGACACAAGCGGATCACGAAATCTGCATTGATGCAATCTAGGGTAGATTAACCTGCCGTGGTGACCCGACCAATATTGCGCGCCGCAGCAAGCTCCGGATTGCACGGCCCGCGGCACGGCCGCCGGCTCTTGCAAAAGGAGACGCGATCCAGGCCGCGTCCGGCCGAAGCTGGCGTTCCACCGTCGCAGCGGCCGCCCCTCTATTCGTGGCCGGCGGGCTTGGCGGGCGTCCGGTTCGCCCCTACAGCATCGGCGCGGCGCGATCCCGCCGACCGGGCGCGCCAGAGGACGGTTACGAGAGGGATGCCGGCCATGTTCACGCTCGAGATCGACGGCACCGCCGTTGCGGTGATCAACAGCGACGAGGCGTCCGCCAAGGACCTCTTCACCTGTGAGGGCTTCAAGGAAGACATCCGCACGATGACGAGTGACGGAAAGCCGCTCTGGAACGGCACCTCCGCGCTCAAGGTTCGTGCGGCCACCGAGGACGAGATCGAGATCTTCGAGGATGCCCTGGCCGAGGATGACGGCGAGGGCGATTTCACCGACGACCCCCGCCACGCCGGTGCCGATGTGGACGACGAGGACGAGGCCGACATCGTCTTCCTGGTGGATATCGACGAAGACGAGGACCAGGATGAGGCTGACGCCTGAGCGCGGCTGAACCCGAGCGCCTCCCGGACGGTTTCCGATCGGATTTGGACATCGAGACCGGGAGGACGGCATGGCTGATAGCAGGCGAATCGTCGACGCGTTGGTGCGCGCCAGGCGCGGCGGGCTCGCTGCCGGCGCGGCGCTCGGCGGGCTGGCCCTGATCGGCGGCCTCGCCTTCCGGGCGCTTCGCGGGACGGCGCCCTCCGAGAAGGGCGGCCCCGATTTCACAGATGTCGGCGAGGACGAGGCCCGGCTGATGCTGCGGGCCATGGTAGCCGCCACCACGGCGGACGGGATGATCGACGCCACGGAGCGCAAGCGGCTCGACGCGGCCGTCGCCGAAGCGGGGATTGACGCCGATGGACGCTCCTGGCTCGACCGCGAACTCGCGAGCCCGGCCGAGATCGACGAGATCGCCGAGCGCGTCGCCGGCCCCGAAGCGG
Organism: Methylobacterium sp. P31; assembly: GCA_050632875.1. Taxonomy (GTDB): domain Bacteria; phylum Pseudomonadota; class Alphaproteobacteria; order Rhizobiales; family Beijerinckiaceae; genus Methylobacterium. Next base: position 2,633,488 of record JBODSC010000001.1, read on the forward strand.
CGGCGCGGATCTACGCGGCCGCCCGGCTCGCCATCGATCCCGACACGCTCCAGGAGCGGCAGTTCCTGAAGATGCTCGCCGAAGCCCTGGATCTGCCGGCCGAAACATCCGACCGGGTCGAGCGCGAAATCGCGGCCTGAACACGAGTCGGCGCGCGCTTCGGACTTTCCATCCCCGTCGCGCTTCGTGCTAGGCTCCGCGGCAGTGACGCGGCCCGCGGCGGGCTCAATCGCGGAGGGCCGGGACATTTTATGGCAGGGATGTCAGTGCCCGCGCTGTCACGCGCCCGCCAGGTCGTCTGTGCGGCGGCCACGGCCATGCTGATCCTCGGCGGGGGCGCCCGCGCCGCTGACCCGGCCCCCGGGCCGCTCACCATCGCCGAGCAGGGCAGCTTCTTCGTCGGCGGTCGCGATGTCGCGTCCGACACGCTCTCGACGCTGCCGGCCTACGCGCCCTCCGGCACGATCAGCGTCGATCAGGTCTATGTCCGCTACCAGATCCCGGTCGAGCCGGTACGGCCGCCCCTTGTCCTGATCCATGGCTGCTGTCTGACCGGCAAGACCTGGGAGACGACGCCGGACGGCCGCATGGGCTGGGACGAATACTTCGTGCGCCACGGCTTCCCGACCTACGTGATCGATCAGGCTTGGCGCGGCCGGTCGGCGGCGAGCCCGGCGCAGATCAATGCGGTGAAGACCGGCCGGTCCGATCCGAATTCCCTCCCGACGGTCTTCTCGGCCGGGCGCGAGCCCGCCTGGGCGATCTTCCGGTTCGGTCCGGAATACCCGAAGGTCTTCCCGGGCATGCAGTTCCCCCTGGAGGCCCAGGCCGAGTTCTGGAAGCAGATGGTCCCTGACTGGTCGGCCACCCTGCCGGTGCCGAACCCGACCGTGCCGGCCCTGTCGGAACTCGCCAAGCGCCTCAAGGGCGCGGTGCTGATCTCGCATTCGCAGTCGGGGATCTACCCGTTCCAGACCGCAGCCCTCGACCGCTCGGTGATCTCGCGCCATCGTGGCGATCGAGCCTGCGGCCTGTCCCGAACCCGGCAAGGACGACCTCGCCCCGTACAATGACCTGCCGATCCTCGTCCTGTTCGGCGACTACGTCGATGCCTCGCCCCGCTGGGCGCCGCGGCTCAAGCAATGCCGCAACTTCGTGGCCGCCGCCAATGCCGCGGGCGGTAAGGCCGAGTTGATCCTGCTGCCGGAGATCGGCATCCACGGCAATTCGCACATGCTGATGCAGGACAAGAACAGCCTCGACATCGCCGACTGGCTCGCCGGCTGGATCGACAAGCGGGTTTCGGGAAAGTCGTGAGGCGAAGCGCGGTCGACCGCGCTCGTCCCAGCCATACCCTCATCCTGAGGCGCCGGAGCGCAGCGGAGGACTCGAAGGATGCCTCCGGCCGGCCGCAAGATCCCTGGAACCCTCCTTCGAGGCCCGCTCACGCGGGCTCCTCAGGATGAGGGTGAAGGGATGAGAGCCCGGCAGACTCAGCCCGGCTTCCGTTCGCTCAGGAACCTGCCCATCCGCTCCAGCGCCCGGCGGATGTTCTCCGCGGAGTTGGCGTAGGACAGTCGGATGTAGCCCTCGCCGTGGACGCCGAAATCCGGGCCGCCGATCACCGCCACACCCGCCTCCTCCAGCAGGGTCGAGGCGAGCGCCTTCGCCTTCCAGCCGGTCCGGGAGATGTTCGGGAAGGCGTAGAAGGCCCCCTTCGGGACGATGCAGGACACGTCCGGCAGGGCGTTGAGCCCGTCCACCACGATGGCCCGGCGCCGATCGAACTCGGCGACCATCTCGGCTACGCAATCCTGCGGGCCGTCGAGCGCCGCGATGCCGGCCCACTGGGTCGCCGCGTTGACGCAGGAATGCGCGTTGACCGCGAGCTTGCGCGCGGCGTCGTAGAGCGGCTTCGGCCAGACCGACCAGCCGAGGCGCCAGCCGGTCATCGCGTAGGTCTTGGATGCGCCGTCGAGATAGACCAGCCGGTCGCGGATCTCGGGATACTTGAGCAGCGAGTGGTGCCGCTCGCCGTCATAGGTCATCGTGCCGTAGATCTCGTCCGACAGCACCGCGACATCGGGGTGATCGGCGAGCCCCTTCACCAGGGCGTCGATCTCGGCTTTCGGCGTAACGCCCCCGGTGGGATTGGCCGGGGAGTTGACGATCAGGAGCCGGGTCTTCGGCGTGATCAGCGACAGGGTCTCGGCCGCCGAGAAGGCGAAGCCGTTCTCCTCGCGGATCGGGACCGGCACCGGCGTCGCGCCCGTGAACTCGATCATCGAGCGGTAGATCGGGAAGCCGGGATCCGGGTACAGGATCTCGGCGCCGGGCTCGCCGAACATCAGGATCGCCATGAACATGGTGACCTTGCCGCCGGGCACGATCATCACAGCATCGGGCGAGACCTCGACGCCGTGGCGGCGATGGATGTCGCGGGTCACCGCCTCCCGGAGCGGCGGGATGCCCACCGCCGGTGTGTAGCCGTGGTGGCCGTCGCGCAGGGCCTTGATGCCCGCCTCCACCACGTGGGCGGGCGTGGGCATGTCCGGCTGGCCGATCCCGAGATTGATCACATCCCGGCCCTGGGAAGCCAGGGCCTGGGCGCGGGCGAGCACCGCGAAGGCGTTCTCCTCGCCGATGCGCGAGAAAGCCGGGACCACGTGCAGCATCGCGCCCTCCGAGACGTGGAAACTCAGTGCTTGGTGCGCTCGGCGAGCTTCATCGCGCCGAACGACATCGCCACCGCGATCCCGCCCAGGATCACGAAGGTCTTCACCGAGGCGTAGAACAGGTCCGGATTGATGCCCTCGTCGGTGTAGAGCACCAGCCCGATGGCGGCGAGCGGCAGGCAGATGAGGATGAAAAGGGGGACGAGCGGGTTCATGTTCGGCACTCGGATCCTGCGCGCGGCTGGCCGCGGCTCATGGGAAGCGGCCCTGCATATCACCCTGCCGCGAAGGTTGGGACCCCGCAGGCTGCAGTTTTTCGCCGGTCCGGCCGGACACACACCGATGCGCAATCATTTGGCTCGATACTGCCGATCCAGGAGGGCGGACCAGTATGAGCCGATCATCGGTCACGTGGAGAGGCGGTGGGCCTGAGATATCGAACGTCGATATTCTCACGCTCCATATCGGCAAGCTGCTCCGTCATCCCGCCTACCGGCGCGAGAGCGTCGTGAGTCCGCTGCTGCGGCGTCACCTGCCGTACGATTCAGGGTATGCCTGGGCCGGCGAGGCCGACCTGCGTGAGCGGCTCGCCCGCGCCGACCTCGACGAAACGAGCCTCGATCATCTCATCCGGAACGTCCAGGCGGAGTTCCTGCGCCTGCGTCGGCCCGCCGACGCCTGAACGTGTTCAGGCCGGAACCCGGACAGTAGCCCTCAGGCCGCCCAGCGGGCTGTCGTGCAGGGCGATGTCGCCCCCGTGGGCGCGCGCGATGTCCCGGGCGATGGCCAATCCCAGCCCGGAGCCGCCGGCATCCTGGCGGGCGTCATCGAGCCGCACGAACGGTTTGAAGACCTCCTCTCGGCTTTCGGGTGGGATGCCCGGCCCGTCGTCGTCGATGGAGACGAAGAAGGTCCGGGCTTCGAGCCGGCCTGAGATTGCCACCGTCTCGCCGTGGCGGGCAGCATTGGCCGCGAGGTTGAACAGGCAGCGCCGGAAGGCGCCCGGCCGCACGGTGACCTCCGGCGCGCCGACGAGGTCCACGTCCGAGACGTGCGCGCCGAGCCGCTCCACATCGGTGCGCAGGTCTTCGAGCAGGGCCCGCATGTCGGTGGGCGTCGCGGGCTCCGCCGAATCGCCGCGCGCGAAGGCGAGATAGCCCTCCAGCATCCGGCTCATCTCGTCGACATCGCGGCTGAGATCCTCGATCTCGCTCGTCTGCTCGACCAGTGCCAGGGAGAGGCGGAATCGGGTGAGAATGGTGCGCAGGTCGTGGCTGACGCCGTTCAGCATCGTGGTGCGCTGCTCCATGGCCCGCTCGATGCGCCGCTTCATCTCGATAAAGGCGTGGCCGGCCTGGCGCACCTCGCGGGCGCCGCGCGGCCGGAACTCGATCTCGCGGCCCTTGCCGAACCCCTCCGCGACCGCGGCGAGCCGCAGGATCGGCTTGATCTGGTTGCGCAGGAACAAGATCGCGACGCCGAGCAGGACCAGCGAGGAGCCGATCATCCAGACCAGGAAGATGTGCGAGTTCGACGCGTAGGCCTGGCTGCGCCGGGCGGTGACGCGCATGACGCCGTCGGGGATCGCCACCCGGATCTCGATCAGGTTCGATCGGCCGACCGTGTCGATCCAGAAGGGGCGGCGGATCTGGCGGCGAATCTCGTCCGAGAGGGCCTCGTCGAGGATCGAGAAGAACGGCCGCGGCCCCGGCGGTGGCAGCTTGGCGCCCTTCAGGATGTCGAGGTCCAGATTCAGCCGCTCGCCGGCGATGCGCGAGAGGGTCTCGGCATCCTTGTCCTGCGGATAGCTCTCGTAGATGTCGATGAGTGCGGCGACATCGGCCGTCACCGCGGCGGACAGGCGTTTGGTGACGAGTTGCCAGTGCCGCTCCATGAAGGTGTAGGCGATCACCGACTGGAGCAGGACGACGGGCGCGATGATGATGATCAGCGAGCGCGCGTAGAGCCCTTTCGGCAATGCGTCGCCGATCGGCCGGGTGATGCGCTTCCACAGCCGGTTCACCGCCGAGCGCGGCGGGTCTTTCCGCAGGGCGCGCGCGAGGGCAGGATCGGGGGCGTTCATGGACGCGCGCGCCCGTTCCGAGCCCGTCCGGTGGAATGAGCCCCGAGCCCTTCCGAACCTCCCATCCATACCCTCATCCCAAGGCGACCGCGCCAGCGGGTCTCGAAAGAGGGTTCCAGGGATCGCGCGGCGGACTGGCGGGCCCCTTCGAAGCCTTTGCTGCGCTCCGGTACCTCGCGATGAGGGCGTGGATTGGACATACCCGACACTTCTCTGGACGCCATCTCCGCTCGGTTCCGCCGGCCGATCTCCCGCGGCGTCATCCCGGACCCCGCTCGCAACCCTGGACGACGGGCCGGAACGATACGCTGCGGAGTTTGGCGCAGGACTCCGAATACACGGCCGTCAGTCACGACGGCAGTGTATTGATCTGCGCCCCTTCCGCTATCGTTCCCTGTCGTGAGACGAAGGTCTACGCGCCTTGCACCGCGCCGCTTGGGGCATACCTGTGGGGTGCGGGGGCGCCCGCCGGCCGAAGGTTCGCGAGGCCATGCTCAGCACCGATACAGATATTCTTGCTGCCGCCGAGTCGTGGCGGCGCGGCGGCCGCGCCGTGGCGCTGGCCACCGTGATCGAGACCTGGGGCTCCGCCCCGCGGCCGGTGGGCAGCCACCTCGTCGTGGACGGCGAGGGCAATTTCCTGGGCTCCGTCTCGGGGGGCTGCGTCGAGGGCGCGGTGATCACCGAAGCGATCGAGGTGATCGAGGCCGGGGCGCCGCGGGTCCTCGAATTCGGCGTCGCCGACGAGACCGCATGGCGGGCCGGCCTGTCCTGCGGCGGTCGGATCCGCGTCTTCGTCGAGCGGGTCGACTGATGCGTGCCGAGCCTCCTGGCGGACCTCAACGGCCAGCGGGCGGCGCGCCGGGCCGCGATCCTCGTCACCGACATCGCCGATGGAACCCAGCGCCTCGTGCGCGAGGCGGAGATCGCCGCCGATCCGCTCAGCGCGGTGCTGGGCAAGCATCTCGCCTCGGGCAAGAGCGGCCTCGTGGAGGCCGACGGGCGGACGCTGTTCCTCACCGTGCAGGTGCCGCCGGTCCGCCTGATCGTGATCGGCGCCGTCCACATCTCGCAGGCGATGGCGCCGATGGCGGCGGGGCTCGACCTCGCACTCACGGTGATCGACCCGCGCACCGCCTTCGCCACGCCCGAGCGCTTTCCGGGGATCGAGCTCGTGGCCGAATGGCCGGACTCGGCGCTCGGGACACACGTGCCGCCGCTGGACCGCTACTGTGCGCTCGCCGCCCTGACCCACGATCCCAAGATCGATGACCCCGCCCTCAAGGCGGCGCTCACAGCGGGGTGCTTCTACGTCGGCGCCCTCGGCTCCCGGAAGACCCATGCGGCCCGCGTCGCGCGGCTGAGCGAGGCCGGCTTCTCGGCTGAGCAGATCGGCCGGATCCGCGCGCCGATCGGGCTCTCCATCGGGGCCGTGAGCCCCGCCGAGATCGCGCTCTCCGTGCTGGCCGAGATCGTGGCAGCCTTGCGCCGCGCACCCCGTCCGGAGGTCGCGTGAGGTTCGGCCCCGTGCCGGTCGCGGAGGCGGTCGGTCTGATCAGCGCCCACACCGTCCGGCGTGACGGGATCACCCTGCGCAAGGGCGCGGTGATCGCGCACGAAACGGCGCGCGACCTGGCGCAGTCCGGCCTTTCCGAGATCGTCGCGGCCGCGCTTGAGCCGGGTGATGTCGGTGAGAATGACGCCGCCGCTCAGCTCGCCAGCCATCTTCGCGGGCCGAACCTGCGCGTGGATTCGCCCTTCACCGGCCGCTGCAACCTCTTCGCCGATCGAGCGGGCGTCCTCACTCTGGAACCCGCCCGCATCGACGCGGTCAACGCTGTCGACGAGGCCGTGACCGTGGCGACACTGCCGCGCTTCAAGCCGGTGGTCGCCGGCGAGATGGTCGCCACCGTGAAGATCATCCCCTACGCGGTGCCGGGGACCGTGCTGGCCGGCGCCTGCGCGGCGACCGAGGGCGGTGCCCTCGCGGTGACGCCCTATCGCCGCCGGCGCGTGGGCGTGGTCTCGACCCGCCTGCCTAGCCTCAAGGAGACGGCCATCGACAAGACCCTCCGGGTGCTGGCCGAGCGTCTGGCCCCCGCCGGGGCCGAGATCGTCGCCGAGTCCCGGGTGCCGCACGCGGCCGAATCCGTGGCCTCTGCCCTCGCGGAGGCGGTTGACGATGCCGGGGCGGAGCCTCGTGGTGCTGTTCGGCGCCTCGGCCATCGCCGACCGGCGCGACGTCATCCCGGCTGGCATTGAGGCCGCGGGCGGCCGGGTCGCGCATCTCGGGATGCCGGTCGATCCGGGCAACCTGCTCCTCGTCGGCAGCCGCGGCGACGTGCCGGTGATCGGCGCGCCGGGCTGCGCGCGCTCGCCCAAGGAGAACGGCTTCGACTGGATCCTCCACCGCCTGTTGGCGGATCTGCCGGTCGCCCGGGCCGACATCGTCGCCCTCGGCGTCGGCGGTCTGCTGATGGAGATCGTCTCCCGGCCGCAACCCCGTGCCGGGGGCGAGACCGCCGGGGAAGAGCCCGACGCGGATGCGTGAGGTCGGCACGGTCCTGCTCGCCGCCGGCCTCGGACGCCGCTTCGGCCCGGAGCCGAAGCTTCTCGCGCCTTTGGACGGGAAGCCGCTGGTGCGCCACGTCGCCGAAGCCGCCCTGGCCGCCGGGCCGCGCCCGATCGTGGCCGTGCTCGGCGCGCATGCGGAGGCGGTCCGGATGGCGCTCGACGGGCTCGACCTGATCCGCGTCGAGAACCCGGATTTCCGATCCGGCCTCGCCACGTCCTTGCAGGCTGGGCTCGCGGCGCTGCCGGGATCCTGCACGGCAGCCGTGGTGATGCTGGGCGACATGCCGCGCGTGACGGCCTCCCATATCGACCGCCTCGCCGCAGCGTTCGCGGGCGCCGGGACGGAGCCGGCCGCCGTGGTCCCGGTCCAGAACGGACGGCGCGGAAACCCGGTCCTCCTCAATCTGCGCCGCCTGGCCCCCGACATCGCGCGCCTCAGCGGCGATCATGGCGCCGGGCCACTTCTCAAGCAGCGCGCTGACGTTCTGGAGATCCCGGGCGATCCGGCCACCGCCCTCGACATCGACACGCCGTCCGGGCTCGCGGCTCTGCACGAGAACCGGGCCTGACGGGCCGGCTCAGGCCTGCCCGTCGCTGCGTCTGCGTGCCGTCCGGGCCTCGTCCCGGCATCGGTCCGAGCAGTAGCGCACCTCGTCCCAGACACGCTCCCACTTCTTGCGCAATGCGAAGGGGCGGCCACATTGAACGCAGACCTTTTCCGGAAGGTCGCCCTTGCGGCGCATCCGCGGCATCCTGTCCCCCTGTCTCCAGGCCGATCAGGAGCGGACGGCCACCGGAGCCGCCGCCCTCTTCAGGCGGACATCGCGGATGTGGGCGAGCCCGAGCATCACCGCGAGCCTCCCGAGATTGACCGCGACCTGAAGCGGCCATGTGGCGTCGAAGGTGCGATAGAGGATGCGGCCGATGAGCGCCGCCAGGCATCCGGCCGCGAAGACCTCTAGCGAGTGCCGGCCGCAGGCATCGATCGGCCGGAGCGCGGGAAGCCGGCAGAAGCGCGCCACCGCCGGCGCGCTGAACAGCAGGTAGGTCAGAGCCAGGATGTCGAGCAGGCGCAGGGGCGCAACGTGGCTCTTGTCCGGAGTGCCGATCGCGAGCGGCCTGAGATCCGGCAGGCCCCAGTCCGCCCAGGATCCCCCTTGGAGCAGGGCGAAGGCCAGATAGGCCCAGGCGGCCGCCGCGGCCCAGCCCCGCCACGGCAGCAGGCCGTGTCCGGCCCGGACCGCCAGCGCCAGGGCCGCGCCGATCACGAACAGGAACTGCCACGCGAAGGGATTGAAGTACCAACCGTCATCCACCGCCGCGGCGTTCGGCAGGTTCAGGTGGTAATCGAGGTTGGCGGCGAGCCACACGGCGCCCGACAGGGCCAGCACGCCCCAGATCCCGCGCCGCATCCCGAAATAGACCAGCGGAAACAGGGCCAGCAACAGGATGTAGAGCGGCAGGATGTCGAGGTAATTGGGCAGCGCGTTCAGCGCGAGGCCGCGCAGGAGCCCCGGCAGCAGCCCCATCTGGAGCAGCGGCGCGACCCCGAAGCGCGGCGTCAGGCCGGTGAGATCCATCCAGATCCGAACGATCACCAGGGTGGCGAGCAGCAGGCCCGCCTGGAACAGGTAGATCCGCAGGCAGCGCCGGGCGATGCGGACGAGCGCCGTTCGGATGCCGGCCCGGTCGAACAGGCCGCCATAGGCCATCATCGACGAATAGCCCGCCAGCAGCACGAAGATCTCGGCCGCGTCCGAGAATCCGAAATTATGCAGCGTGAACAGGGCCGGCGCGTTGCGGGGAATGTGGTCGACGAAGATCGTCAGCAGCGCGAAGCCGCGCAGCACGTCGACCCGCGCGTCGCGGACCGGCTTGGCGGGCGTCGGTCCCGCGGGCGGCCGGGAGGCCGGCAGCGGCCGGTCGGAACCCGCAGGCCGCTCAAGATCGTCGATGCTCTTCACGCAATCCATCACCGGCATGGTCGCAGATCGTGTGCGGCGCGGCCTGCCGCCGCTTCGAAATGATAGTGCACCGCAGCGCGAACGCTGCCGGAGAGTGCGCCGATCACGCGCCTTTGTTCAGTCGTGGACTGAGATATGGCGGGTCGATGGCCGGCCCGCATCCTCCGGCCGCCCCTAGGCGGCGCGACACCACTCGCCTCGCGGCTGAGCCCGGTATAGACGCGGCGGATCGATCCCGGCTTTCCGCCGACCATGCCGGGGAGGGGCAGGGTTCATGCGCGTCCTCGTCACCGGAGCCGGAGACTATCTCGGCCGCCGCCTGCTCGAAGCGCTCAGGCAGGGACTTCCGCCCGGCAGCCGCATTCTCGGCATCGACCGGAGCGTCCAGCCGCCCCTCGACGGCGTGAGCTTCCTCGACGTCGACCCCTTCGAGGCGGGCAAGCTCGCGGAGGCGGTCGCCGCCTTCGACCCGACCCTCGTCTTCCATCTCGCGGCCCTGGCCTCGGTGGCGCAGTCGAGCGAAACCCCGTCCTATGCCTGGCGCGCCGACCTGCTCGGGACTCTGAACCTCGCCGAGGCGGTGGCCAAGACCCGCGCAACCCTCGTGTTCCTGAGCGCGTCCGTGGTCTACGGCGAGGCCTTCCGGGACCGGGCGCGCCCCGACGAGAGCGTGACGCCGCGGCCCGACACCATCGCCGGGCGGACCAAGTATGCCTGCGAGTACATCCTGCGCGATGTTCTGGCCAATGCCCGCGTGAAGCATCTCGTGCTGCGGCCGTCGAACTATATCGGGCCTGGGCAGAGCGAGACCTTCGTGGTCGCCTCTTTCGCCGGGCAGATCGCCCGCATCGAGCGCGGGCTCGCGCCGCCGCTCCTAGAGGTGGGCGATCTCTCGGCGGGGCGGGATTTCTTCGACGTGGCCGATTTCACGGCGGCGTGCCTGCGCGTGATCGAACGGATCGAAGACCTGCCCGATGGCGGCATCTACAACGTGGGATCCGGCGTGGTGACGCCGGTCTCGGAGATCCTCGATGGGATCCGCGCCTTGACGGATGCGACCTTCACGGTCCGGGTGGCAGCCGACCGGGTTCGGACAGCGGGTGTGCGCAGCGAGGGCTGCGATCCAACGGCCTTCGCGGCCGCCACCGGGTGGGCCCCGGCGATTCCGCTCGCGCAGAGCCTGGCGGCAATCCTCGCCGAGGCGCGGGCGCGTCTCGGATGACCGGCACCGGGGATGGCGAGCATCCCCGGTCCTGTGGCGATCAGCGCGAGAACTTCTTGTACTTGATCTTCTTCGGCATGATCGAATCCGCCCCGAGCCGGCGCATCTTGTCGGCCTCGTAGTCGGAGAAGTTGCCCTCGAACCACTCCACATGGCTGTCGCCCTCGAAGGCGAGGATGTGGGTGGCGATGCGGTTCAGGAACCAGCGGTCGTGGCTGATGATGACCGCGCAGCCGGCGTAATCCTCCAGGCCTTCCTCGAGTGCCCGCAGGGTCTCCATGTCGAGATCGTTGGTCGGCTCGTCGAGGAGCAGGACGTTGCCGCCCTTCCGCAGCGTGGCCGCCAGATGGACGCGGTTGCGCTCGCCGCCCGAGAGCACGCCGACCTTCTTCTGCTGGTCCGGCCCCTTGAACGCGAAGGCCGCGCAATAGGCGCGCGAATTGATCTCGCGCTTGTTGAAGTAGAGGATGTCGTTGCCGCCGGAGATCTCCTGCCAGACGGTAGCGTTCGGATCGAGGGCGTCGCGGCTCTGGTCGACATAGCCGAGATGCACGCTCTCGCCGATCTTGATCTCGCCGGCGTCGGGCTTCTCCTGGCCGGTGATCATCTTGAACAGGGTGGTCTTGCCCGCCCCGTTCGGGCCGATCACGCCGACGATGCCGCCCGGCGGCAGCTTGAACGACAGGTCCTCGATCAGGAGCTTGTCGCCGTAGGCCTTCGACAGGTGGTTGAACTCGATGACGTTCTGACCGAGCCGCTCGGTGATCGGGATGACGATCTGCGCGGTGGCGTCGACCTTCTGCGCCTGCTTGGCGACCAGCTCCTCGTAGCGGGTGATGCGGGCCTTCGACTTGGTCTGGCGGGCCTTCGGCGAGGCCGCGATCCACTCCTGCTCGCGGGCGATGGAGCGCTGGCGGGCCATGTCCTCGCGGCCCTCCTGCTCCAGGCGCTTCTGCTTCTGCACTAGCCAGGAGGAGTAGTTGCCCTCGTACGGGATGCCCTTGCCGCGGTCGAGCCTCCAGGATCCAGCTCGTGACGTTGTCGAGGAAGTAGCGGTCGTGGGTCACGATCAGGATGGCGCCCGGGTACTGGCGCAGATGGCCTTCGAGCCAGTTCACGGTCTCGGCGTCGAGGTGGTTGGTCGGCTCGTCGAGGAGGAGCAGCTCCGGCTCCCACAGGAGCAGGCGGCAGAGCGCGATGCGGCGGCGCTCGCCGCCCGACAGGGTGGCGACCGGCTGCTCGTCGCTCGGGCAGCCCAGCGCCTCCATGGCCTGGTCGACCTTCGAGTCGAGTTCCCAGAGACCCAGCGACTCGATCCGGTCCTGGAGCTCGGTCATCTCGTCGGCCGTCTCCTCCGAGTAGTTCATGGCGAGCCTCGTTGTAGCGGTCGAGCATCGCCTGCTTCTCGGCCACGCCCTCCATCACGTTCTCGCGGACGGTCTTGTTCGGATCGAGCTGGGGCTCCTGGGGCAGGTAGCCGACGCGCGCGCCCTGGGCCACCCAGCCGTCGCCGGTGAAGTCCTTGTCGATGCCGGCCATGATCTTGAGCAGGGTCGACTTGCCGGCGCCGTTGATGCCGAGCACGCCGATCTTGGCATCGGGGTAGAAGGACAGATTGACGTTATCCAGAACCTTCTTGCCGCCGGTATAGGCCTTCGTCAGGCCCCGCATGTGGTAGATGAATTCGCGAGCCATCGCGGGTCGTCCTCGGCGTGGTGTGCGGGAATGCGCGGTGCGTGCCAGCGGCACGGGTCAGGCGCGGGGCCACTCGACCCGTCCTGTGAGCGCGTTCCCCAAGATATAGGAATGACGCCGACCGAGTATCAGGCCCGCCGGCCAGCGGCAAGGTTGGCGGGGTTTTTCGCTGCGGCCGGACGGCTCAGGCGAAGGGGTTCGGGACGGATTCCGGCGCCTCGTCCGGCGGTTCGGCAACCGTGTCGGGCAGGTCGCCGGCCTGCATCGCCTTCACGATGGCATCGAGCGTCCGCTTGAGCCGTTGCGCCTGCGCCAGACCGGTCTTGTCGCGGGTGAGATCCAAGGACCCGTGCAGGGCGATTCGGTCGGTGCCGTTCTCGAAGCAGAGGGCGCCGATCGTGCGAACGGAGGCGTCGTCGGCAAAGGGCTCGAAGGAATCCGGGCCCTTGCTCCCCGCTTCCGTCCGGGTTCGATGCTTGTTCTCGGTCATGGTCCCTCTCAGAAGATCGAGCGGAGAACGTCGCGGACAAGCTTGCGCACCGTCCGGGTCAGCTCGCGGCCGAGCCAGTCCTGCAAGGATTCCTGCCAAGTCTGCTCGCGGCGATGGCGGGTCTCGTCCGCGCGTGCGGAGGCGTGGGGATCCGGCAGGCTCATGGCCGATGCCCGCGCGGCGGCCGGCAGGCCCGGGAACACATCGATCCCCGCTTCGCGTGTCAGGTCGTCGATGGAGACCGCGCGCCAATCCCGCGTGTCGTCGTTGCGGGTGAGATAGGCGCCGGCCGCGCCGCTCGCCGGATCGTAGAGCGCCTTGAACAGCTGCGTCGGCACCAGGACGCCGCCCTTGATCTGCTGCACCGCGTCCCCGGAGAAGATCACCCCGGTGACCACGAAGATCGAGCCGCGCCGGCTCGCGAGCCGGCGGGTGCTCTCCTCGATGTCGGCCCAGAGGCCGCGATTCAGGACCCGATTCTGAGGTACGATATTGGCGAGGCTGAACGACTCGGTCTGGGCGCTCACGGTCGGCATGTCGCCCGCCGGAGCCAGGTGTCCGCGGTCGAACCCGCTGCGGACGTAATCCTCCAGCGAGGCGCGCTGGTCCTCCGGCAGCCGCGGCTCCTCGTGGAAGGCATCATCGCGCGCCACCTTGCGGGCCTCGGCGACGCTCCCGCGGGTGAGGTGCTCGGCGGAATACAGGGGCGTACGCGTCACCCCGGAATGGAGGACCGCGAAGGCTTCGAAGCACAGCGGCACCGTCCGCGCGGCGAGCTTTGGGTTCGTGAGGACGGGAGCCTGTCCGGTGGCGAACAGGGCCGGGCAGGTCTCCTCGGCCCAGGCGGGCGCCGATCCGAGCGCGACGAGCGCCAGGGCCGCGGCAGGGAAAGTCTGGGGCAGCCTCACCAGCATACACGCACCCGCCGCACACCCTCCGGCGTCGGGCGGTCCCGCCACGCGCAGGGGCGCCCGAGGCTGCCGGTGAAGGGCTGGACGTCGCGCTCGGGACCGCCCGGGGCGGTCCGCGCCGGGCAATCGCCCAGGAAGTTGCAGAGGAAGTCGAGGTTGCCGTCCGGCGGCCGCGGCTCGGCGTAAGCTTGACCGCTTGCGGTAATCGCGAACGTGAGCAGGATTCTGCACAGACAAGCCGGATTCAACGGCGGACCTCTTGTGGCGGTAAGGGCACGTAACTGAAAAAACGCCGGCCCGACATTGATCGTGCCGGCGAACATCCGTAACTGGCATTATCATGACAGCGACGGACGGGCGGGTTCTAGCATGAACGCGGGCCCCCGGGTGCAGGCGTCGCGTTGGCCGGGGGCCGCGACGAGCCCGTCGCTACACTCGAACGAGCGGATGCGATCATTGGCGATATCACCTGAGCAATCGGCGTTGCTGGATCGTATCCCGAATCCTGCGGCTCTGCGGGATCTTCCGGAATCGGAGCTGCAGGCGGTGGCGGACGCGGTGCGCGCGGAGATGATCGACGCGGTCTCGGTCACGGGCGGCCATCTCGGCTCGGGGCTGGGCGTGGTCGAGCCTCACGGTGGCGCTGCATCACGTGTTCGACACCCCCGACGACCGCATCGTCTGGGACGTCGGCCACCAGTGCTACCCGCACAAGATCCTCACCGAGCGCCGCGACCGCATCCGCACCCTGCGCCAGGGCGGCGGCCTGTCGGGCTTCACCAAGCGGGCCGAGAGCGTCTACGACCCGTTCGGCGCGGCCCACTCCTCCACCTCGATCTCGGCCGCGCTCGGCATGGCGGTCGCCCGCGACCTCGACGCGGCGAGCGCCAAGCAGAAGGGCCGGACGGTCAAGCGCCGCAACGCCATCGCGGTGATCGGCGACGGCTCGATGTCGGCCGGCATGGCCTACGAGGCGATGAACAATGCCGGCGCCCTGCACTCGCGCCTGATCGTCATCCTCAACGACAACGACATGTCGATCGCGCCGCCGGTCGGCGCCATGTCGGCCTATCTCGCCCGGCTCGCCTCGGGCGGCACTTACCAGTCCCTGCGCGAGACCGCCAAGCAACTCGGCAAGCTGCTGCCGAAAGCCCTCTACCAGCGCGCGGCCGCGGCCGAGGAATACGCCCGCTCGCTGGTGGTGGGCGGCGGCACGATGTTCGAGGAGATGGGCTTCCACTACGTCGGGCCGGTGGACGGGCACAACCTCGACCACCTGCTGCCGGTGCTCAAGAACGTGCGCGACGCCGAGCACGGCCCGATCCTGCTGCACGTGGTCACCCAGAAGGGCAAGGGCTACGCGCCGGCCGAGGCCTCGGCCGACCGCTACCACGGCGTGGTCAAGTTCGACGTGGTCTCAGGGATCCAGGCCAAGGCCAAGCCGAACGCGCCGGCCTACACGCGGGTGTTCGGCGAGAGCCTGATCAAGGCGGCCGATGCCGACGACAAGGTGGTGGCGATCACCGCGGCGATGCCGGGGGGCACCGGCATCGACCTGTTCGGCAAGGCGCATCCGGACAAGACCTTCGACGTGGGCATCGCCGAGCAGCACGCGGTGACGTTTGCGGGCGGGCTGGCGACGGAGGGCTACCGGCCGTTCGTGGCGATCTACTCGACCTTCCTGCAGCGGGCCTACGACCAGGTGGTGCACGACGTGGCGCTGCAGAACCTGCCCGTGCGGTTCTGCCTGGACCGGGCCGGTCTGGTGGGGGCGGACGGGGCGACGCATGCGGGCGCGTTCGACCTGGCGTATCTGTGCTGCCTGCCGAACATGACGGTGATGGCGGCCGCCGACGAGGCGGAGCTGGTGCACATGGTGGCGACCGCCCACGCGCATGACTCGGGCCCGATCGCGCTGCGCTACCCGCGCGGCGAGGGGGTCGGCGTCGAGCTGCCGGAGCGGGGCGCGGTTCTGCCGATCGGCAAGGGCCGGGTGGTGCGCCAGGACGCGGAGGCGCGGGTGGCGGTCCTCAGCCTGGGCACGCGCCTGGCCGAGGCGCTGAAGGCGGCGGACGCGCTCGCCGAGCAGGGCGTTGCGGTGACGGTGGCGGATGCGCGGTTTGCCAAGCCGCTGGACGAGGCGCTGGTGCTGGATCTGGCGCGCGCGCACGAGGTTCTGCTGACGATCGAGGAGGGCTCGCGGGGCGGGTTCGGCGCGATGGTGCTGCATCTCCTGGCGGAGAAGGGCGCGCTGGATGCCGGCCGGGTGCGGGTGCGCACGCTGACGCTGCCGGACGCCTACCAGGACCAGGACAGCCCGGAGAAGATGTACGCCCAGGCCGGCCTCGACGCCAAAGCCATCGTCAAAACCGCGCTGGATACGTTGCCCGAGCGGAAGGAAGGCCGGTCGCGTCTGCGCCTCGCCTGAACGGCGCCCGCGAGGCCCGCGGCTTGCCGCCCGGACGGTTCGATGACACGAGCGCGGCGCGGCTGGGGATCCCCGGCCGCGCTGATTTTCGGTAACCCTCCAGATCCGTGATGGCAGAGGCCACATCTTCCGGCTCCTCCGAGGTCGGTCCCGTGCTGATCACCGGCGCGAGCGGCTTCCTCGGCTCCGCCCTGGTCGACGTGTTCCGCCGGGCCGGTTTCCCGGTGCGCATCCTCGTGCGCGCCTCCAGCCCCCGCCGGAACCTGATCTGGACCGACGTCGAGATCGCCGAAGGCGACATGCGCGATCCGGCCGCCGTGGCTGCGGCCATGCGCGGCCAGCGCTACCTGATCCACGCCGCGGCCGATTACCGGCTCTGGGCGCCGGACATGGAAGAGATCGTCCGCACCAACCGCGACGGCACGCGCCTGATGATGCGAGCCGCCCTAGAGGCTGGCGTCGAGCGGGTCGTCTACACGTCGAGCGTCGCGACGATCAAACCGCCGGCCGATGGGGTGACGCCCTCCGATGAGACCATGCCGCTGACGCCCGAGACTGCCATCGGCGCCTACAAGCGCAGCAAGGTCGTGGCCGAGCGCGTGGTCGAGGAGATGGTCGCCCGGGACGGGCTGCAGGCGGTCATCGTCAATCCCTCGACGCCGATCGGCCCCCGCGACGTCAAGCCGACGCCCACGGGGCGGATCATCCAGGAGGCCGCACTCGGCAAGATGCCGGCCTTCGTCGATACCGGCCTCAACCTCGTCCACGTGGACGACGTGGCCCTCGGCCATCTCTTGGCGCTCCGCAAGGGGCGGGTTGGCGAGCGCTACATCCTCGGCGGCGAGAACGTGTTCCTGTCGCAGATGCTGGCCGACATCGCCGGCATGGTCGGGCGCAAGCCGCCCACCGTGAGCCTCCCGCGGGCCGCGGCCTATCCGGTGGCGTTCTTCGCGCAGCTCGCAGCACGGGTCACCGGACGGCAGCCCTTCGCGACGATCGACGGCATCCGCATGTCCCGCTACCGGATGTTCTTCTCGGACCGGAAGGCGCGGGCGGAGCTCGGCTACTCGGCCCGGCCCTATCGCGAGGGCCTCTCCGACGCGATCACGTGGTTCCGGGAGGCGGGGTATCTCGGATGAGCACCCTCGATACGGCCACGGCGACGCGCTCCGGCAAGGGGCATCGTGACGAGAACTTCCCGTCGCCTCGCACCTGATCCACCCGCGCCACCGCGGCGCGATTCTGGCCTTCTACAACTTCGTCCGTGCGGGCGACGACGTGGCTGATCACGCGGCGCTCTCGCCCGAGCGCAAGATCGAACTGCTCGACCGCTTGGCGGTTTCGCTCACCGGCGCCGGTCCCTCGGACCCCGAGGCCGAGCCGCTCAAGCGCGAGCTTGCCGCCCGGGGCCTGCCGCCGCGCCACGCCCTGGAGCTGCTCGACGCGTTCCGCATGGACGCGCGCAAGAACCGCTACGCGAACTGGGACGAGCTGATCCACTATTGCCGCTACTCGGCCATGCCGGTGGGGCGCTTCGTCCTCGACGTGCACGGCGAGGATCCGGCCCGGGTCTGGGGGCCGTCGGACGCGATCTGCGCCGCGCTCCAGGTGATCAACCACCTCCAGGATTGCGGCAAGGACTTCTCGGCGCTCGATCGGGTCTACCTCCCGCAGGAGGCCCTCGACCGGCACGGCGCTACGGTGGCAATGCTCGGCGCGGCCAAGGCGCCGCCGCAACTCCGGGCCGTGATCCGCGAGCTGGCGCAGAAATGCCTCGACCTCCTCGACGAGGGGGCGGTCCTGCCGGACCTGATCGACGATCTGCGCCTCTCCCTGGAGATCGCCGCGATCCACCGCCTCGCCGTGGTGCTGAGCCGGGGCCTGCTGGAACGCGATCCGCTCTCCGAGAAGGTCCATCACGGCAAGGCCGCCTTCGCCCTCACGGCGCTGGGCGGCGTCGCCGCCACCCTGGCCCGCCGGCCCTTCCGGGGGCGGACCGTGCGGGCCGCCGCTCAAGGGATCCGTTCGTGAGCGCCACCGCGACACCCGCGCCCGCCGAGCAGGGCGCCGCCCCGGCACTTCCGGCCGCCGGCTCCTCCTTCTACACGGCCATGCGTCTGCTGCCGAAGGAGCGGCGCGAGGCGATGTATGCGGTCTACGCCTTCTGCCGGGCGGTGGACGACGTCGCCGATGACGGCGGCACCCGGGCGGTCCGGCAAGCCGAGCTCGACCGCTGGCGCGCCGATATCGACGCTCTCTACGCCGGCCGTCCGGCGCCGCGCGTGCGCGACCTCGTCGAGCCCGTGCGGCGCTTCGGCCTGAAGCGCGAGGATTTCCAGGCGGTGATCGACGGCATGGCCATGGACGCGGTCGAGGACATCGTCGCGCCGGATGCCCAGACTCTCGACCTCTATTGTGACCGGGTCGCGAGCGCCGTGGGCCGGCTGTCGGTGCGGATCTTCGGCATGCCGGAGGCGGACGGCATCCGGCTCGCCTGGCACCAGGGGCGGGCGCTGCAGCTCACCAACATCCTGCGCGACATCGACGAGGACGCAGAGCGCGGCCGCCTCTATCTGCCCCGCGAGAAGCTCTCCACGATCGGGCTCACGAACCCGACGCCCGCCGCGGCGGTCGCCCATCCCCGCATCGGCGAGGTCTGCATGTCGCTCGCCCGCGAGGCCGAGGAGCATTATCAGGCGACCTGGGAGATCATCCGGCGCAGTCCCCTCAAGGCGACCAAGGCCGCCCGGCTGATGGCGGCGGCCTATCACCTCTACCTGAAGGCGGTGCTCGAACGTGGCTGGGCGATGCCCCGGGCCCGGGTGAAGCCCGGCAAGCTCGCGCTGCTCGGCGTCGTCCTTCGGCATGGCTTGATCTGATGGGCACCGTCCACATCGTCGGCGCCGGCCTGGCCGGCCTGTCTGCCGCCGTCGCGCTCGCCGAGTCCGGCGCCCGGGTGGTGCTGCACGAGGCCGCCAAGCAGGCGGGGGCGCTGCCGCTCCTATTACGACCCGGCGCTGGGCCTGACCATCGACAACGGCAACCACCTGCTGCTCTCCGGCAATGCCGATGCCCTGGGCTTCCTCAAGACCGTCGGCGCGCCGGCCGACGCGCTCACCGGGCCGGAGGAGGCGGCGTTCGACTTCGCCGATCTGAAGAGCGGCGAGCGCTGGCGACTGCGCCCGAATGCCGGGCGGCTGCCCTGGTGGGTGATGAGCCCGGCGCGCCGCGTCCCCGGAACCCGGGCGCGCGACTACCTCGCCCCGCTCGGC
The DNA here is from genome assembly GCA_050632875.1 of Methylobacterium sp. P31. Classification (GTDB taxonomy): domain Bacteria; phylum Pseudomonadota; class Alphaproteobacteria; order Rhizobiales; family Beijerinckiaceae; genus Methylobacterium. The sequence goes on from JBODSC010000001.1 coordinate 2,652,802, forward strand.
ATCCTGCGCGCGGCCTCAGGCAAGCCGGAGGGGGCGGGCGGCACGATCGGCGCCCACATGGCCTGCGAGGGTGAGCTCTACCGTCGCCTGTGGCACCCGGTGCTGCTCGCCGCGCTCAACACCGAGCCCCGCGACAGCGATGTCGGGCTCGCCGCCCGGATCCTGCGGGAGACTCTCGGGGCCGGCGGCAAGGCCTGCCGTCCGCTGGTCGCCGTGGAGGGCCTCTCCTACGCCTTCGTCGACCCGGCTCTGCGGTATCTCACGGCGCGCGGCTGCGACATCCGCCTCGGCCGGCGCCTGCGCAGCCTCGACCTCGCGAATGGCCGGGTCGGGCAGCTTCTGTTCTCGGACGGTGCCGAGACCCTCGGTCCGGACGACGGCGTCGTGCTCGCGCTGCCGCCCTGGATCGCCCGAGAAGTGTTGCCCGGTCTCCTCGCTCCGGTAGAATTCCGCTCCATTGTGAACGCGCATTTCGCGCTTGCGCCGAACCCCGGCAGCCCGCTCGTGCTCGGCGTCGTCAACGGCCTCACAGAGTGGCTCTTCGCCTATCCGGACCGCTATTCGGTGACGATCAGCGGTGCCGACAGGCTGCTCGACGTGCCCCGGGACGACCTCGCGCGGCAGATCTGGTCCGAGATCGCACAGCTGGACAACCTTGCACCCGACCTGCCGCGCTGGCAGATCGTAAAGGAGAAGCGTGCGACCTTTGCGGCGACGCCGGCGGAAGCCGCGCGGCGCTCGGGGGCCGAAACCGCCTACGACAATCTCGTCCTGGCAGGCGATTGGACCGCCACCGGCCTGCCGTCGACGATCGAGGGAGCGATTCGCTCGGGCAAGACTGCCGCGCGTGCCCTGCGCGCGGGATCTGTCGTGCGCGCCGGAACCCGCGCGCGCGGCGCAGCTTGAGGCATGGCGTCCGCCGCGAGGCGGCCGTTCGAGGCGAGGACTATGAGAGAGGCCGTAAGCAAAGTCGAGGCGCTGCAGCGCTCGAAGACGCAGGGGATCTCGCTCGACGATGTCGAGCGCGGCGTGGCGCAGGCGACCCGCGCGCTGACCGCCCTGTCGCATGACGACGGGCATATCTGCTTCGAACTCGAGGCGGATGCGACGATTCCGTCCGAATATGTCCTGTTCCACCATTTCCGCGGCACGCAGGTCCGCGATGGCCTCGAGGCCAAGATCGGCAACTACCTGCGCCGCACCCAAGGCCCGCATGGCGGCTGGGCCCTCGTCCACGAGGGGCCGTTCGACATGAGCTGCACGGTCAAGGCGTATTTCGCCCTCAAGATGATCGGCGACGACATCGAGGCGCCGCACATGCGCCGGGCGCGGGAGGCGATCCTGGCGCGTGGTGGTGCCGCCAATTCCAACGTCTTCACCCGGTTCATGCTGGCCCTCTACGGCGAAGTGCCATGGCGCGCCGTGCCGGTGATGCCCGTCGAGGTGATGTTCCTGCCGAAGTGGTTCCCGTTCAACCTCGACAAGATCAGCTACTGGGCCCGCACCACCGTGGTGCCGCTCTTCGTGCTCCAGGCGACCAAGCCCCGGGCGCGCAACCCGCGCGGCATCAGCGTGCAGGAGCTGTTCATCACCCCGCCGGAGAGCGTTCGCACCTGGCCGGGCTCGCCCCACGCCACGTGGCCGTGGACGCCGATCTTCGGCTTCATCGACCGGATCCTCCAGCTCGTGGAGGATCGCATGCCGCGCAAGAGCCGACAGCGCGCGATGGAGAAGGCTCGCGCCTGGGTCAGCGAGCGCCTGAACGGTGAGGACGGCCTCGGGGCGATCTTCCCCGCCATGGTCAACTCGGTGCTGATGTATGAGGTGATGGGCTACCGCCCCGATCACCCGCAGGTGCGCGTCGCCTGCGACGCCATCGAGAAACTCGTCGTCGAGAAGGCCGATGAGGCCTATGTCCAGCCCTGCGTCTCGCCGGTCTGGGACACGGCGCTCGCGAGCCATGCGCTGCTGGAGGCCGGCGGCTCCGAGGCCGAGGCTCAGGCCCGCGCCGGGCTCGACTGGCTGAAGCCTCGCCAGGTGCTCGACATCGTCGGCGACTGGGCGGCGCGCAAGCCCAAGGTCCGCCCCGGCGGCTGGGCGTTCCAGTACGCCAACGCCCACTACCCCGACCTCGACGACACCGCCGTGGTGGTGATGGCGATGGACCGGGCCATGCGCCAGCACGGGCTCGTGGCCGGCATGCCGGACTACAAGGCATCCATCGCCCGCGCCCGCGAGTGGGTCGAGGGGCTCCAGTCGGAGGATGGCGGCTGGGCGGCGTTCGACGCCGACAACAACCACATGTACCTCAACCATATCCCGTTCTCGGATCACGGCGCGCTGCTCGACCCGCCGACGGCGGACGTGACCGCCCGCGTGGTCGGCATGCTGGCCCAGCTCGGCGAGACCCGCGAGACCTCCCGGGCGCTGGACCGTGGCGTAAACTACCTCCTGAACGATCAGGAGGAGGACGGCTCCTGGTATGGCCGCTGGGGCATGAACTTCATCTACGGCACGTGGTCGGTGCTCTGCGCCCTCAACGCCGCCGGCGTCGACCCGGCCGACCCGCGGATCCAGCGGGCGGTGTCCTGGCTGATCCGCATCCAGAATCCGGATGGCGGCTGGGGTGAGGACGCCTCCTCGTACAAGATCGATCCGGCCTTCGAGCCGGGCTCGTCCACGGCCTCGCAGACCGCCTGGGCGCTGCTGGCTCTGATGGCGGCCGGCGCGGTCGACGACCCAGCCGTGACAAGGGGCATCAACTTCCTGACCCGCACGCAGGGCGCGGACGGATTCTGGAAGGAGGAGCGCTACACGGCGACCGGCTTCCCGCGGGTGTTCTACCTGCGGTATCATGGTTATCCGAAGTTCTTCCCGCTCTGGGCGATGGCGCGCTTCCGAAACCTCAAGCGCGGCAACAGCCGGCGCGTCCAGTTCGGCATGTGATGTCGTGGGGCCGGCCCCACCCCGCCGGATCGCAGCGCGCTCGACCGTCCCGACGACCGATCCGCGAGCCCCGGTATCCAGACGTGGCCTCCAAAACCAGCGATCCCGCGGGACCGGGCAAGCGCCACCCCGCCCCGGATCCGGCCCAGATCCCGCCGCGACGCCCGCGGCTGCTTGCGGACCTCGCCGGACTGGTCCACCAGCGCGCCATGATCGATCCCGCAGCACCTGTCCTGGCCGTCACCGGCCTCGCCCGCGAGCGCCGCATGGCGGCCGGGGAGGGGTCGAGGCGGTGGGGGCCGGCGGCAACCCGCACCGGCTGCGGCAGCTGCTCGAGACACGCGCGCCGCCCGGATGCCGGGCGGTGGTGAGCTTCGGCATCGCGGGCGGTCTCGACCCGTCGCTGAAGCCCGGCGACATCGTGGTCGGCACCGGTGTGGTCAGCGACGAGGGGCGGCGTGCCGCCGATCTCGACCTGTCGGCCGCACTTCTCAATGCCCTGTCGGGTGTCGGCCCGCGGGTGATCCCCGCAGACCTGGCCGGGGTCGACACGGCAATCCTCGCGGTCGACGGCAAGACGGAGCTGCGGGCCGCGACGGGTGCGGCGGCCGTCGACATGGAATCGCACGTGGCCGCTTCCTTCGCGGGGCGGCACGGCCTGCCCTTCGCGGCGCTCCGCGTGATCTGCGATCCGGCCGGCCAAGCGCTACCCGCCTTCGCCGCGGAGGCGCTCACGGCGGACGGCGAGCCCGACATCGCCGCGGTGTTCTTCGCCTTTGCCCGGGGCCGGGCGCGGCTCGGGGATCTGATGCGCCTCGCCCGCGATTCGAACGCGGCCTTCGCGGCGCTCGGACGTTGCCGGGCGCGGCTCGGACCGGGGCTGGGCATCCCGGTGCCGGGACACGATACGCCGGCGGGCTGAGACGCGCGGACACACACCGACTTCGCGAGCGCAGCGAAGCGATCCAGCAGCACGACGCTCACAGATGTCCAGCAGCCCTGTGTCGCTGCGCCCGCCGGGCGCCCCTGACGGTAGCCGCACCCGCTCAAGGAAAAGGCGCCGGCCTGCTCGGCCGACGCCAGTCGGAGGTCACCACGAGACGGCGCGGGACGGAAGACCCGCGCCGGAAGGAACCGGCCTCAGCCGGCGTTCTTGCTGAGCGAGACCGCGACAAACCGGGTCTGGCCCTTGCCGCTCTTCACCCGCATCAGGACGGCCTTGCGTCCGCTCGACTCGGCGGCCCGGATCTGCGCCGCCACGTCCGCCGGACGCGACACGCTCTGACCGCCGACGTCGAGGATCACGTCACCCGCCTCGATGCCCTTGGCGGCCGCCGGCCCGTCCGGATCGACCTGCACCACCGCGACGCCCTGGTCGGACAGACCGACATCACCGGCGGGTGCGAGCTGCAGGCCGAGCCGCGGCTGGCCGTTGCCCGAGTCCTCGTCACGGCTGGCGACCTTGGTGCCGTCGTTGGGCATGGTGCCGAGCGTCACCGTGGCGGTGTCCGACTTGCCGCCGCGCAGGTAGCTCAGCTCGACCTTGGCGCCGGGCTTCATGCTGGCGATGCGGCGCGAGAGCTCGCGGGCGCTGTCCACCGCGTCGCCGTTCACCTTCTGGATGACGTCGCCCGCTTTCAGGCCGGCTTTGGCCGCCGGGGTGCCGTTCTCCGCATGATCGACCAGCGCGCCCTTGGCCTTGTCGAGGCCGAGCCCCTCGGCGATGTCCTGCGTCACCGGCTGGATCTGCACGCCCAGGTAACCGCGGGCGACCTTGCCGTCGGTGCGGAGCTGGTCGACCACCGCCTGCACGGTCTCCGAGGGAATCGCGAAGGCGAGGCCGACGCTGCCGCCCGACGGGGACGCGATGGCGGTGTTCATGCCGACCACCTCGCCGTTGACGTTGAAGGTCGGTCCGCCCGAGTTGCCCTTGTTGATCGGCGCATCGATCTGCAGGAAGTCGTCGTAGGGGCCGGCGCCGATATCGCGGCCGCGGGCCGAGACGATGCCGGCGGTCACGGTGCCGCCGAGGCCGAACGGGTTGCCGATCGCCACCACCCAGTCGCCCACCTGCGGCGCGGTCTTGCCGAACTGGACGTAGGGGAAATTCGAGCCCTCGGTGATCTTCAGGAGCGCGACGTCGGTTTTGGCGTCCTTGCCGATGACCTTCGCGTCGAGCGTGCGGCCGTCATCCAGCGTCACTTGAACGGTCTTGGCATGGTCCACCACGTGGTTGTTGGTCACCACGTAGCCGTCGGCCGAGATGATGAAGCCGGAGCCGACTGCGCCGCGCGAACCCTGGTGCTGGGGCTGCATGCCGCCGGGGCCGTTCTCACCGAAGCGGCGGAAGAACTCGCGCAGCTGCGGCGGCACGTTCTGGAGGTTGCGGCCCTGGCTCGGACCGTCCTCGTCGTCGCTACTCGCCGAATCATCGAGCTTCACCTTCACGGAGACGACGCCCGGCTTCACCTTGTTGACGATGCCGGCGAAAGATCCCGGCGGGTGCTCCGGGGCCTCGATCGGGGATTTGGGCAGGGCCTGGGCGTAGGCCGGCGTGGCGGACGGCAGATAGCCGCTGCCGAGGGCTCCGCCGGCGATAAGCGCGGCGGCGGCCACCGAGGCCAGGGCGCGGCGCGACGTGCGGCGAGAGCTCAGGCCTTCGGGACGGGGCTCGGTCATGGATCTCAACCTCTCGGGACTGATCGGGACGCCGCCGGCTGACGCGGCGGTCGATGCGATCGGTTTAGAGGCCGGCCCCTGACCCGGGCGTGGCGGTCAAATTACCGTTTGGACAGGTTGTGCGTCTCGAGGGCGGGGGGCCATGCCCCGCCGCACGCCTCAACCTGCCCGGGGAGTGGCGCCGGGCAGGTTCGAAGGCGGCTTCATGTCCGGCTCACCCTCGGCCGACCTGAGATGATCAATCCTGTCGCGGGCCCGCAGCTGATCCGGCGCAACCGGCGTGGCACGCTACTCGCCGCTCAGCCGCGCCAGCGCCTCCTCGATCTTGGCCAGCCGCGCGGCCTCGCTCTCCCGGCGCTCCCGGTTCTCCTCGATGATGTCCTCGGGAGCGCGGGCGACGAAATCGGCGTTGCCGAGCTTGGCGTCGATCTTCTTGATCTCGCCCTGCGCCTTGCCGTGCTCCTTCTTCAGGCGCGCGACCTCGGCGGCGAGATCGACGGCGCCTTCCAGCGGCAGGGCGGCGACGCTGCCGCGCACGAGCAATTGCACGGACTTTGCCGGCGGCGCGTCCGAGAAGGCGATGTCAGAGAGCCGGGCGAGGCGCAGCAGGGTGTCGCGCCACGCCTCGACACGCGTCCGGACTTCCGGGGTGACCGCGACCATCACCAGCGGAATCTGCGCGGCGGCCGGGACGTTGGTCTCGGAGCGGGCCGACCGGATCTGGCTGACGAGATCCACCACGAAACCGACCTCGGCCTCGGCACCCGCGTCGGCGAGACCGGACAGCTCCGGCCAGGAAGCCAGGGTGAGGAGGCCGCGCTCCGGCAGCGCCGCGCCCTTGATCGCCCACAGCTCCTCCGTGAGGAACGGCATGAACGGGTGCAGCAGTTTGGCAACCTGATCGATCAGGAACGCCACCGTCGCCTGCGTCTCCGCCCGGATCGCGGGATCGACGCCCTCGCCCTGGAGCACGGGCTTCGCGAGTTCGAGATACCAGTCGCAGAAGATGTTCCAGACGAAGCGATAGGCGGCGCCCGCCGCGTCGTTGAACCGGTAGGCTTCGAGCGCCGCCGTCACCTCGTCCATCGCCCGGGCAGCCTCGGTGAGGGCCCAGCGGTTGATCGCCCCGGTGACCGAACGCGGGTCGAAGGCCGGATCCAGGCGACAGCCGTTCAGCTCGGCGAAGCGGGCCGCGTTCCAGAGCTTGGTCGCGAAGTTGCGGTAGCCCTGGACCCGGTCGGTGGACAGCTTGATGTCCCGGCCCTGGACGGCCAGCGCGCAGAGGGTGAAGCGCAGGGCATCCGCCCCGACCTGGTCGATCAGGTCGAGGGGATCGACGACGTTGCCCTTCGACTTCGACATCTTGGCGCCGGACGCGTCCCGCACCAGCGTGTGCAGGTAGACCGTGTCGAAGGGGGCGCGGTCGGTGAGGTGGAGGCCCATCATCATCATCCGGGCAACCCAGAAGAACAGGATGTCCTTGCCGGTCACCAGGGTGTTGGTCGGGTAGTAGCGCGCGAGTTCCGGGGTCGAATCCGGCCAGCCCAGCGTGGAGAACGGCCAGAGGGCCGAGGAGAACCACGTGTCGAGGACGTCCTCGTCGCGAGTCAGCGTGACCGCCCGGCCGTGCTTCGCCTCGGCCTGTGCGAGCGCCTCGGCCTCGCTCTCGGCAACGAAGATGCCGCCCTGGTCATCGTACCAGACCGGGATCTGGTGGCCCCACCAGAGCTGGCGCGAGATGCACCAGGGCTCGATGTTGGTGAGCCACTGGAAGAAGATCTTCTCGTAGTTCTCGGGGACGAACTTCGGCTGGCCGTCGCGCACGGCCTGGAGCGCGCGCTCGGCCAGCGGCTTGACGTTCACGTACCATTGGTCGGTGAGATATGGCTCGATGACGACGCCCGACCGGTCTCCGTGCGGGACCGCGTGGGTGTTCGGCTCGATCGTGCGCAGGCGCTCGCGCGCCTCCATGAGGGCGACAACCTCCTTGCGGGCCTGCGCCCGGTCGAGGCCGTGCAGCGCCAGGACCTCGGGCTCGGGGGCGGCGCCGGCGAGGAAGGCCGCGTTGCCGTCGAGCAGCATCCGGCCCTCAGGGTCGAGGACGTTGATCAGACCGAGGCCGTGGCGGCGGCCGACGTCGAAGTCGTTGAAGTCGTGGGCCGGGGTGATCTTGACCGCACCGGTACCCTTCTCGGGGTCCGAGTACTCGTCGGCCACGATCGGGATCAGGCGCCCGACCAGCGGCAGGCGCACGCGCTTGCCGACCAGCGCCCTGTACCGCTCGTCCTCGGGGTGGACCGCGACGCCGGTATCGCCCAGCATCGTCTCGGGGCGGGTGGTCGCCACCGTGATGACCGCGCCGGTCTCGGCACCGGACTCGTCGACCACGGGATAGTCGAAGTGCCAGAGATGGCCCTTCACCTCGACCTGCTGCACCTCGAGGTCCGAGATCGCGGTCTGGAACTTCGGGTCCCAGTTCACCAGCCGCTTGTCGCGGTAGATCAGACCCTGCCGGTGCAGGTCCACGAAGGTCTTGAGCACGGCGCGGCTCAGACCCTCGTCCATGGTGAAGCGCTCCCGCGACCAGTCGCAGGAGGCACCCAGCCGCTTCAGCTGGTTGACGATGGCGCCGCCGGATTCCGCCTTCCAGGCCCAGACCTTCTCGACGAAGGCCGCCCGCCCGATCTCCCGGCGGCCGGGCTCGCCGTCCTGCGCCATGCGACGCTCGACGACCATCTGGGTGGCGATGCCGGCATGGTCGGTGCCGGGCTGCCACAGCACATCCTTGCCGCGCATGCGCTCGAACCGGCAGAGCACGTCCTGCAGCGTGTTGTTGAGCGCATGGCCCATATGCAGCGAGCCCGTCACGTTCGGCGGCGGGATCACGATGCAGTATGGCGCCGCCCCGGCGCGCTCGGGCCGGCCGGCGCGGAAAGCGCCCGCTTCGTCCCAGGCGGCAGAGATCCGCGCCTCGACGGAGGCGGGCTCGAAGGTCTTGTCCATCATCGTGGGTATGGGCCGGCGCTTGTCCAACAGGGTTGGACCCGCTTTCGACCGTCGGGCCGCTCCCGTCAACACGCGGCCGCCCGGGAGCGGCCGCCATATCCAGGGGCGCGGCTCAGCGGCCGCGCGAGACCCGCTCGATCTCGGCGCGCACGAGACGCTCGACCACCGCCGGCAGGTTGTCGTCGAGCCAGGATTTCAGCATCGGCCGGAGCATCTCCTTGACGAGATCCTCGAGCGTCCGGGCATTCTGCGTCAGCACGGTGTGGGCCAGCAGGTTGAAGGCGCCGCTGACGCTGGCATCCGTGGCTGGCGAGACCAGGGGTTCGGGCTCTGGCTCCGGCCGCGCAGCCTGGAAGACCGGCTGCGGCGGGGGGCGGACCGCGCGGGCGGCGGCTCCGGTACCGGCTCGGGCTCCGGTTCGACCGGGGTCGGATCCTCGAAGTCGATCGCGTCGAAATCGAGCAGCGCGGCCGAAGGCGCCGGTTCGGGCGCCACGGCCCGCGGGCGGACGACCGGCTCGGCGACCTCGGCGAGGTCGAGCACGTCATCCGGCTCAGGCGCGAAGACCTCCTCGGCGGGCTTGGCCGCCTGATCGTCGGCGATGATCCTGCGGATCGAGGCGAGGATCTCCTCCATCGAAGGCTCGTGCGCCTTGCCGGCCGCCGTGTCCTCGAATTTCGCGTCCGGGATCTTAGGGCTTGCTGCACTCATCGCCAGGCGCGCTCGGGCATTGGAACTGGAATGCGGCCCGATCGGGCCGGTCTTCAATCAGTATTTCAGTCCGTTTCGCCGCTGCAAGCGCGCCCGCAACACACTCCCCGTGGAAAAGACCTCAGCGCCCGTCCGGCGTGCGAAGGCCGAACCACAGGTCCTTGACCTGATCGTAGTGGATCTTGGCGCTGTAGTACTCGACCGGCAGCGCGGTGAAGCGCGCGGTCAGTTGGCCGATCGCCTGAACGACTCCGTAGGAGAAGATCACCCGGTCGCGCTGGGCGACGATCAGGAGCACGCGGGAATTCAACAGTTCCTGCTGCGCGTTGAGCACGTCGAGGGTGGTGCGCTGGCCGACGCGGGCTTCCTCGCGCACGCCGTTCAGCGCCACCTCGTTGGCCTGGACCTGCGCCTGGGCCGCGATGACCTGCGCCTTGGCGGCCTCAAGGCGGCCCCAGAAGTCGACGATCTGCGCCCGGATCTGATCGCGGACCTGATCAACCTGGATGCGCGCCTGGCCAACCGTCTCCTTCGCCTGCCGGATCTGGGCGTAGGTCTGGCCGCCTTCGTAGATCGGAATGTTGAGCCGGCCTCCCACGAACCCGACGAAGAGGCTCTGATTCGGACCGGTCTGATCGTAGACCTGGCTGAGCGAGCCCTGCAGGCTCACCTGTGGCGCGAGCTGGCCCTCAAGCACCTTGACCTGCGCTTCGGCGGCATCGACGGCGTGGATGGCCGACACGATCTGCGGGTGCTCGCGCAAGCCGATGGCGATGGCGGCGTCCAGGCTGGGCGGCACGAAGCGGTCCAGCGGTCGCCCCGGCGCGAGCTGGCGCGGCTCGACGCCGATATTCTGCCGGTAGATGCCGATGCTGGTACGCAGGGCCGATTCGGCGGCGCTGACCTGAGAGCGCGCGCCCGCGAGCCGGGCCTCGGCCTGGGCGACGTCTGTCCGCGTCACCTCGCCGACGTTGAAGCGGTCGCGCGTCTGCCGAAGCTGCTCCTCGAGAACCTCGACGTTGTTGCGGTTCAGCTCCAGCGTCGCCGTGTTGCTCAGGACGTTCATGTACGCCTGGACGGCGTTGAAGAGGACCGTGAGCTCCGTAAAGCGCAGGGTCTCGCGCTGACTGTAGACGGTCGATTCGGCGCGCCGGGTCGCGTTGTCCGTCTGGAAGCCGTTGAACAGCGTCTGCGTGACGGTGAGACCGGCGGTGCTCGGCAGATAGGTTTCACGGATCGTCCGCCGCGACGTGATGGTCTGGGTGGCGGCGACCTGAGCAGTGGTGGAGGTTGCCCCTGCGCCGATGGTTGAGGACTGCCCCGCGGCGAGGCCCGATGTGGCTGTCGTTCCGAGACCTGTCGTGCCGACTCCGGTGGTCGCGCCGAGTCCTGCCGTTGTGCCGGCCCCGCCGAGCGTGGTTCCGGTTCCAGACGTCGTCGCGCCGGTGCTCGCAGAGCCCGCCGCGACCGCGACGGTACTGGAGCCCTGGGTCTGGATGTACTGGACGCCGATCTGCGCGCCGACGTTCACCTGCGGCCGGTAGCCGGACTGAGCGATCGCCACGTTCTCATCGAAAACGCGCACCTGGGCACGGCTCGCATTCAGGGTCGGATTGCCCTGATAGGCCTTCGCCAGAGCGCTCTCCAAGGTCTCGGCAGCGGACGGAGTCGCTGCCAAGATCGCGAGGCCGGAAGCCATTCCGACCATCCGGAACGTCGAGCTACTCGCTGGTGGACGTCGTGTCACGATGAACAAGCCCTTGCGGTCTCTGTCGGTCCGGATGTCCGAAACGAAAACGGCCAAGGTACGGCGTTACGTCGGCACCCGATCAAGCCCGCCCCACAGTTACGCTTAGCGCAAATGCATCGCTTTGGCTCTGCTCGACAAGTCGAGAGCAGCGGAATGTGCGACGTTGGGGCATTAAGGTGACACATCCGGCGCGCGGGGTTCGGGCGGGCTGCACCGCCTCCAGCCCGGGGCACCCACTGCGCCGCCGGCCATCCCGCGTGCCTGCGGATCCGAGGCGCCTATCCAAGGCCCGCTGGCTGCGCGCGCAGCGAGGCGGGAACGCCAGATTCGCTCGCCGACGAAAGAAGGTCATGCTCGGGTGCGAGGTCACGCTAGTAGCGGTCCTCGGGTGCGATCCCCGATCCGGGCTCGGGTTCCCTGGTTTGGTACGGGGCCGTCTCGGGCTCCGGGGCCGGGCGCGCGGGGCGTGGTTTCGCCACCGAACCCGTGAGGGCAGGGGCCGCCTTCGGCTTCTGAGTCGGGCCGGGCGGGCCCATCTTCCCCGGAGGTCCCGGCGGTCCGGGAGGCCCCTGCGGACCGCGAGGGCCGGCCGGGCCGCCCGGGCCGGTCATCCCGGCTATACCGGGCACGCCGGCCGGGCCGGCCGGTCCACGCTCACCCTGCGCGCCGGGCGGGCCCTGGGGCCCAGCCGGTCCGGGAGGGCCCATCGCGCCCTGCTCGCCCTTGAGCCCGGCTTCCCCTCTCGGGCCTGCCTCTCCGCGCGGTCCCGGGGGGCCGGCAGGGCCTGCGAGACCGGGCGCCTGGGGTCCCTGCTGGCCGCATTCGCCAACCACGATGCTGCGTGTCTGCTTCGGGGTCCGGAGGGTCGCGATGCAGGTGGCCGGATGATAGACGACACGGAATTCGAAGTAGCCGCGGCTGTCGGTCTTGTGCGGAAACTGCCCGTCGAGAGTGATCTCCGTGTCCGGGTCGTCGGCATAACCGATGATCCAGAGATCTCCGCCGGTGATCTTGGCCGCCTCGATGCGCATGTCGGCCAGCGCCGGTGTCGTGCAAGCGGCCGCCAGAACAAGCATCGAGCACACGGTATGGCGGTTGCGCGACGCGCGCATGGCAGATCCTGCTGCATTCCCGGCCGCCAGAATGCCACCGGATCCGGATTTAGCAATAATTTCGCGAAACGGTTCGATGTGGAAAACACGATTTCCGAGGTGCATCATCCGAATTGGGTAATCAGACCTATGAGACCCAGTATCTCCGGCCGGCTATGGGGCCTCGGGCGGTCGCGGTTGAGCCGGGCTGAACCGACCGGACTTCTGCCGGCGGCTTGGCTCTCTCCTGCGCGAGCTTCACCGGTGCCGCATCGGAATTCAGGTTCGGCGTCGAACGGGCGGAGGCGCTCATTTCCGCGGCTCCGCCGCGTGCCTGCCATGACCAGTTTGTCAATGTTGGAGCGCGGTCCTGCTTATCCTGACCGCGGGTGATGAGTTACCGTCCCCAGACCGGAGCGGCAACACCGGTATGCGGTGCACAAATGCGGCTCGGATCCACTGGCGTCGCAGTCGGCGCCTGTGCCCAGAGGCGACGATGACCTCGGTAGTTATTACCGAATCAGCCCGACTGAGGCGGTTAGGCGCGCCGACGCCCGAGCTAGTGGACCGACCGCAAGACCAATACTCAAATGAATTGGGCGCAAGAGGATTTTGGTGCGCAGGTTGTCGCTACAATTTTCGCTCGCTATAAGAGCGCAATAACTAATCATTAACCCTCGCCATTGGCCTCACCGAAGGAGCTGAGACCATGCTGCGTCGTGCCGATCTTCACAGCACGAATCCCGCCCTTGCACCGCACCATGGGGGTGAGGGTTCCGAGCCTGTGCCGGGTCCGCTGTCGGGCTCTGTCGAGGCGGCGGAGGCGATGGCCGAGGCGGTCCTGCCGCCGGCGCCGTTCGTGGCCCGGGGCCTGCGGCTGGACTGGGCGGCCAAGCGCGGTCTCGACATCGCGGTGGCGGCCACGGCGCTGCTGCTGCTGCTGCCGCTGCTGCTGCTGATTGCCGGCCTGGTCTATGCTGGCGACCGCAGGGCGCCGATCTTCCGGCACATGCGGCTGGGCCGGGACGGGCGGCGCTTCGGCTGCCTGAAGTTCCGCTCCATGGTGGCTGACGGCGAGGCGGTGCTGGCCGCCCACCTGCGCGCCAACCCGCAGGCCCGGGCCGAGTGGGAGGCCAGCCACAAGCTCAGCGACGACCCGCGGGTGACCGCCATCGGGCAGGTGCTGCGCAAGACCTCGCTGGACGAGCTGCCGCAGCTGTGGAACGTGCTGCGCGGCGAGATGAGCCTGGTCGGCCCGCGCCCGATCGTGCCCGCCGAGGTGGCCCGCTACGGGCGGGCCTTTGCCACCTGCTTTGCGGTGCCGCCGGGCGTGACCGGCCTGTGGCAGGTCTCGGGCCGCTCCGACACCAGCTATGCCGAGCGCGTGGCGCTGGATCTGGATTATGCCAGCCGCTGGAGCCTGCGCCGGGATCTGGCCATCCTGCTGCGCACCGTCCCGGCCGTCCTCGCCCAGCGCGGAAGCCGCTAGCAAACCCACACCAGACGGGTACGCCGGCCATGAAGGACGACAATCCGCTCTGGTACGACGAGGTCGAGCCCGAGGTGGAACCGGGCGCCGCGCTGCTGACCCTGGCACACGTGATCGATGGCGTGCGCGGCATTTTCTCGATGACGCGCCGTCTCTACGGGCTTCCCGATCGCGTCTGGGGCTGGATCAGCGGTCGTCTCGCCGATGAGGCGGCGCCAGGGGCTTGATCCGGGACCGGTCTTGCGGCGAATGGCCGGGCAAGAGGTCTCGAGCGTTGCGGCAAGATCCCGCGCTGTCGAGCGCCTCCGCTGCAAGCTCAGCTGAATGCGGTCGCGCACCCGGGACGCAATCGTCTCTGGATGCCCTGTTGCCGATCCGAGCCTCGCCTCGATCCGCCCCCGCAACCGGACCGCTAAAGTGATCAGGGCCCGGAGGATGGATCCAACCGCCTCAGCGCCGGTGCCATCTTTATGTCCCTTCGGTCGCGGTTCCGACCTTGTTCCAAACGACGCGCGCCGACCCGTCCGAGTGTGTGCAGTCGCTGTTGCTCATTCCGCACGAGAAGCGAAATCACGCGATCCCTGTGGCGCGTCCACCCCGGACGACCAGCCGGTTGAGGCATGGCCTCGCTGCGGCGCCAGGGTTTGCGGACGTCGCCGTCTCAGCCGCCCGTTCGGTGTGGCCGCGGGACCTCAGGGCATTCAGTTGATCTGTCGGCGTCCCATAGCGAAAGGCAGGGCGCATCATGGGCGCCGGATGCGCGCGATCGAAGCCCGGTCGTCCTCGGCTGCGCGTTCCTACGAACCGGGGCGCGGCACCTGAGCACCTGTGCCCCTTGGGAAACAACGTCTCAGAACGCGAACCCGGCTTCCGCCGCGAAGGCCTCCAGGATCGGAAGAGATGCGTCGAAGAGCGGGCGCGATCCAAAGGCGTTCCCTGCGCGCACGAACAGCATCGCCTGGGCATTGCGGTGGGGACCCATCACGCAGACGAGGCGGCCGTCGTCCCTCAATTGGTCCAGCAGAGCCTGCGGTCTGATTTCCACGCGGCCGTTGATCAAGATCGCGTCGAACGGCGCCTGCTGTGGGGCGCCTGCCGCGATCGGCCCCTCTACGACCCGGGCGGTGGTCTCGAGCCGGGCACGCGCGGCCGCGACGAGTTCCGGAACCGATTCGAGCGCCGTCACCTCGGCGCCAAGATGAGCCATGACCGCCGCCCCGTAGCCGTAGCCGGTGGCGACATCGAGGGCCGTGACACCCGGGCGAATCTTCAGGGCCTGGATCATACGGGCCAGGACCATCGGTGCCGGCAGGCAGCGCGTTTCCGCGCCCGGCTCGCCGAGCCTCAGGGTCTGATCGATATACGCGAAGGGCTCACGGCCCTTGGGTACGAAGGTCTCGCGCGGCACGGTGTCGAACGCGTCGAGCACCGCCGTGTCATTCACGTCGAATGTCCGCAACTGGCAGTCGACCATCATCCGCCGCGCCTGCGCGTAATCGATCATCGATACGTGTCCCCGAACCGGATCGGAACGCCGCGCCGGCCGGGCTCCGGCACCCGTCCGGAAGCCCCGGCCAAGCCTAAGCTTTCCGGACGGGGGGCGTTTTCGGAGATCGGTCGCCAAAACGCAAGGTGACGACGGCCGGCAACTTCCGTCTTGCGCCCTCGTCCTTGCAAGCCGGCGACCGACGGTTCGGAATCCGCCGCCGGCCGACCGCCGTGCGATTCATCATAAGGGTGATGCATGGAGCCGAGCTGCACGGTGTCGCCGCTGCCCGAAACCACCGCCGCGTTACGCCTTGCCTGCGCTGTTGCCACCGGGGCGAGCGAACGGGTCGCGCGCGGCGCCGGATCAGTGAATAAAGAGTTCAGAACAACCGGGTGGTCCGAAGCGCCGCCCGTATCGGGAGATACCATGACGCCAGTCACCAAGCCGTCCCTGTCCCGCGGGCTCGCTGCCGCGCTCGCCTGCTTGGGTCTCGGGGCCATCGGCCCTCGGATGTCCTTCGCACAGGAGGCGCCGGCCTCCGCGGCGCCGCCGCCCACCGTACAGGTTGATCGTGGATCGGCGCTGTACGGCCGCCCCGAAGGCGGCGCTGCGGCCAAGCTCGCCCCTGTCGCCGGACCGCCCCTCGCCACCTCGGCTGCCAAGCTGCCGATCGACAAGCTGAAGGTGCCGGAGGGCTTCAAGGTCGAGGTTTATGCCAGCGGTCTCGCCAATGCCCGCTCGATGACCCAGGCGCCGGACGGCACGCTGTTCGTCGGCACCCGGACCGTGGGCAAGGTCTACGCCGTGCTTCCGAACGCCGACGCGGACGGCAAGCGCGAGGTCAAGACCATCGCGTCGGGCCTCCATCGGCCGAACGGCGTCGCGTTCCATGATGGCGCGCTCTACGTCGCCGAGCTGTCCAAGATCTGGCGCTACGACGATATCGCGAAGCACCTCGACGGCTCGGAGAAGGCGACCCTCGTTTACGACGACCTGCCCAAGGACGAGGCCCACGGCTGGAAGTTCATCGCCATCGGCCCGGACAACAAACTCTACGTGCCGGTCGGCTCGCCGGGCAACATTCTGATGCCACCGGACACCCATGCGCAGATCCGCCGGATCGACCTCGACGGCAAGAATGCCGAGGTCATCGCCCGGGGCGTCCGCAACACCGTGGGCTTCGACTGGAACCCGAAGACCAAACAGCTCTGGTTCACCGACAACGGCCGCGACTGGGTCTCGGAGGACATCCCGAACGACGAGCTGAACGTGCTCACCGATCCGGGCAAGCAGCATTTCGGCTACCCGTTCTGCCATCAGGGCACGTTCACCGATCCGGAATACGGCTGGGGCCATTCCTGCGCGGAATTCACCGCACCGGCCGCCCTGCTCGGGCCGCATACGGCCTCGCTGGGGATGCGGTTCTACACCGGGACGCAATTCCCGGACGCCTACAAGGACGTGATCTTCATCGCCCAGCACGGTTCCTGGAACCGCACCAACAAGCTCGGCGGTGACGTGGCGGTGGCGAAGCCCGGACCTGACGGCAAGATCGCCTCGGTGGAGCCGTTCCTGACCGGCTTTCTTCAGGACAACAAGTATGTCGGGCGCCCGGTCGATGTCCTGGTCGCCAAGGACGGATCGCTGCTCGTCTCGGACGACTACAACGGCGCGATCTACCGGGTTAGCTACGGAAAGTGATGCACGTTTTGTCGAGGATACGCGCGACCCGGGTTCTGGCACCGGCCCTTGGCGTGCTTCTGGCGGGTGCGGCTTTCGCCGCGCCCGATCCTGCGATGCAGGAGCGGATCGCACCCTGCATTGGCTGCCATGGGGCTGGCATGTCCGAGACCGAGGGCGTGCCCTCGCTCGGCGGCCAGCTACCGGATTACGTCGTCACGCAGCTGTTCCAGTTCCGGGAGAAGCAGCGCACGGCGCCGCCCATGAACGACGTCGCCGCCGGGTTCTCCGACGACGACCTGCGAACCTATGCCGACGCCGTCGCGACCCTGCCGGCGCCAGCCTGGTCCGGGCCGCCCGCCGACCCGGCCCTCGTGTCGCGGGCGCAGGCACTCGTCGCCAAGCACCAGTGCACCTCCTGCCACGGTCCCGACCTCGCCGGCCGGGACGCGATTCCGCGGATCCGGGCGCAGCGAGAGGAGTACCTGACCAAGGCGCTCACCGGCTACAAGACGAACAGCCGGCCCGGCTACGATCCCGCGATGAACGAGGTGGCGCAGGAGCTGAGCGAGGCCGACATCAAGGACCTGGCAGCATACGTGTCGCGGCTCTGAGAAATCTTCGACGGTCTTCCAATCGCTACCCTCATCCTGAGATGCCGCGGGCAGCGGAGACCTCGAGGAGGCCTGCAAAAGGGGTCTCTGGAGCCCTCCTTCAAGGCTCGCTGCGCGCGCTCCTCAGGATGAGGTGATGGGGTCGGAGACGCCGTGCGCCGCTCGTCAGCCCACCACCTGCAGTGCGTCCCCCTTGGCGAGCGCCCCGCCGGCGATCACCTCGGTATAGACGCCGAGGTCCCGGTGACCGAGCCGCGCGTCGAGCGTCCAGGGGATGTCGCAGTCGCGGATGCCGCTCGCCGGGTCGACGTTGGTCGCCGCGCAGCGCACCGTGCGCTTGGTGATCTTGAGCCGCAGCCCGCTCGGCGCCTCGATGACCCGCCCCACCATCTCCAGTTCGGCAAACGGCGTGAGCCCGTCGACAAGCAGGTTGCCGCGGAAGCGCAGCGGATCGACCGGGGCGCCGAGGTAATCTTCCACGGCCGCTACGCTCGCCCGGTTGATCAGCGAGACGTAGCCGGTGGCTGAGTCCGTGAACCGGTATTGCGGCGGCGCCGCGAGCACCTTCGGCTCTCCCCGGAGACTCTCGGGGACGAACCGCCGCATCAGGTCCGCCAGCCCTTCACGCCCGGCCTTGGTATCGAGGCGGAAGACCGCCGGCTCGCCGAAGCCCTCCACGCTGAGCGTCGCCGTGGCGTCGTCGTAGCGGGTGCGCAGGCGCGCCAGTGCCTCGTCGCGCATCAGCATCAGGTACTTGGTCTTCGGCTGATGCCGGGGCGCCACTTCATTGAAGCCCGACGGTCCGTTCTCGATGGCGTAGAGCCGGTCGCCCGGGAAGAAGCCGCTGGTCTCGAGCTCCGCCTTCTCGATGGGCTCGGGGCTCAAGCCCTTCACCGGGTAGCGGTACAGGGCGCTGACATGAATCAATGCGGTCATGCGCGAACCGTGGCCCTGAATTGCTTCGACGCGCAAGAGCGTCGCCGGCTCTTGTGGTGCGCATTTGCAACACCACATCCCCGATACCGGCGGCCATCAACGGCGCCGGGGCCCTCGCGCGGCGGATAGCCGGAGGGCGACGTTTCGGTGGCGCCGCGCCTCTCATCGGGCGGCGGATGCCGGTACGGGAGGGTTGTGCATGAATTTCGAAAAGTACACCGAGCGCGCTCGCGGCTTCGTGCAGGCGGCTCAGAACCTCGCGATGCGCGAGGGACATCCCCAGCTTCAGCCGGGCCACCTGCTGAAGGTGCTGCTCGACGATCCGGAGGGCCTGTGCGCCGGGCTCATCGACCGCGCCGGCGGGCAGTCGCGCGTGGCGCTGGCGCAGACCGAGCAATGGCTCGCCAAGCAGCCGAAGGTCTCCGGCAACGCGGCTGCCCCCCAGGCGACCCGCGAGCTGATGCGCCTGTTCGACACCGCCGAGAAGGCCGCCGAGAAGGCCGGCGATTCCTACGTGACGGTCGAGCGCCTGCTCCTCGCCCTGGCGGTGGAGAAGGATTCGGAGGCCGGCCGCGCGCTCCAGGCGGCGGGCGTCACCCCCGCCTCGCTGAACGCCGCGATCAACGCGCTCCGGAAGGGCCGCACCGCCGACAACGCCTCGGCGGAGAATGCCTACGACGCGCTCAAGAAGTACGCCCGCGACCTCACCGAGGCCGCCCGGGACGGCAAGCTCGACCCGGTGATCGGCCGCGACGAGGAGATCCGGCGGACCATCCAGGTCCTGTCCCGGCGCACCAAGAACAACCCGGTGCTCATCGGCGAGCCCGGCGTCGGCAAGACCGCGATCGTCGAGGGTCTGGCGTTGCGCATCGTCAACGGCGACGTACCGGAGAGCCTTCGCGACAAGAGTCTGCTCGCCCTCGACATGGGCGCGCTGATCGCCGGCGCGAAGTACCGGGGCGAGTTCGAGGAGCGGCTGAAGGGCGTGCTCTCCGAGGTCACGGCGGCCGAGGGCGGCATCATCCTGTTCATCGACGAGATGCACACGCTGGTCGGCGCCGGGAAGGCGGACGGGGCCATGGACGCCTCGAACCTGCTGAAGCCCGCGCTCGCCCGCGGCGAGCTGCACTGCGTCGGCGCGACCACGCTCGATGAGTACCGCAAGCACGTCGAGAAGGACGCGGCTCTGGCCCGGCGCTTCCAGCCGGTCTTCGTGTCGGAGCCGACGGTGGAAGACACGGTCTCGATCCTGCGCGGCCTGAAGGAGAAGTACGAGCAGCACCACGGCGTGCGCATCCAGGATTCGGCCCTGGTGGCGGCCGCGACGCTCTCGAACCGCTACATCACCGACCGCTTCCTGCCCGACAAGGCGATCGACCTCGTCGACGAGGCCGGCTCGCGCCTGCGCATGCAGGTCGATTCGAAGCCCGAGGAGCCTCGACAACATCGACCGTGAGATCGTCCGGCTGAAGATCGAGGCCGAGGCACTCAAGAAGGAGACCGATTCCGCCTCCCGCGACCGGCTGGTCCGGCTGGAGAAGGAGCCTCGGCGACCTCGAGGAGCGCTCCGCGGCGATCACCGCCCGATGGAAGGCCGAGAAGGACAAGCTCGGCACGGCTGCCGGCCTCAAGAAGAAGCTCGACGAGGCCCGCAACGAGCTGGCCGCGGCGCAGCGCCAGGGCCAGTACCAGCGCGCGGGCGAGCCTCGCCTACGGCGTCATCCCGGGTCTGGAGAAGCAGCTCGCCGAGATCGAGGCGAAGGCGGAGAACGGTCGCGACGCGATGATGGAGGAGGCGGTGACGCCCGCCCACGTCGCCGCGGTGGTCTCCCGCTGGACCGGCGTGCCGGTGGACAAGATGCTGGAGGGTGAGCGCGAGAAGCTGCTGGCTATGGAGGAGGCGCTGTCGAAGCGCGTCGTCGGCCAGCGCGAGGCGGTGGAGGCGGTCTCGACCGCAGTCCGGCGCGCCCGAGCCGGCCTGCAGGATCCGAACCGGCCGATCGGCTCGTTTATGTTCCTGGGCCCGACCGGCGTCGGCAAGACCGAGCTGACCAAGGCGCTCGCCGGCTTCCTGTTCGACGACGACACGGCGCTCGTGCGCATCGACATGTCCGAGTACATGGAGAAGCATGCGGTCGCCCGCCTGATCGGCGCGCCTCCGGGCTATGTCGGCTACGAGGAGGGCGGCGCCCTCACCGAGGCCGTGCGGCGGCGGCCCTACCAGGTCGTGCTGTTCGACGAGGTCGAGAAGGCGCATCCGGACGTGTTCAACGTCCTGCTGCAGGTGCTCGACGACGGGCGTCTCACCGACGGCCAGGGGCGGACGGTCGATTTCCGCAACACGCTGCTGATCATGACGTCGAATCTCGGGGCCGAGTATCTGGTGAACCAGCCTGCGGGCCAGGACACCGACGCGGTCCGCGACGAGGTGATGGGCGTGGTCCGGAGCCACTTCCGGCCGGAATTCCTGAACCGGGTCGACGAGATCATCCTGTTCCACCGCCTCGCGCGGTCGGAGATGGGCGCGATCGTCGATATCCAGCTCGGGCGCCTGCAGAAGCTGCTCGACGACCGCAAGATCACCCTCGACGTGGACGAGGACGCCAAGAACTGGCTCGCCGACAAGGGCTACGACCCGGCCTACGGGGCGCGGCCGCTGAAGCGGGTGATCCAGAAGAACGTCCAGGACCCGCTGGCCGAGCTTGTCCTCTCGGGCAAGGTCCACGACGGCGAGACGGTGCCGGTCCGCTTGGGTCCGATGGGCTTGATGATCGGCGACGTAACGGTCGGCGCTGAGCGCCGTCCGGTCAACGCGACCTTGAACTGATCGGTCTGACGGACACGCAATGGGGCGGCGCACCGCGAGGCAGTGCGCCGCCCCTTCTGTTTCGGGTCATCCCGACGCCACATGTCAGGCCGACGGCAGCGCGGTTTTCGGTCCTCAACCCACCGCCTCATCCCGAGGTATCCGCTGCGCGGTCGCACCTCAGGATGAGGATACGGGCGGGACGAAGCGGCCGTGATCACGCCCCGGAATGCGCCGCCGGGTCACCCGGATGGATCGCGGCCGCGAGGTCGGCCGCCTGATCGCGGTCCCGGCACACCAGCCAGAGATCGTCGTGGGCGGACAGTCCCGCATCGAACAGGTCGACGAAGGCGGCCGGCGGATCGCCGAGGTCGGGCCAGTGGAACAGGTGGAAGCCGAGCGCCTCGAACAAAGGGAGGATCGGACCCAGGTCCCAGAGCCTGTTGTTGCTCAGCGTCGCGTCGAGCCGGCCTGTTGCCAGGAGCGCAGCGTCGGAGATCGCTCCGCCCTCGCTCCAGGGGAACCAGCCTCGCCCGTAATCCAGGGTGAAGCGCTGTGCCGTGACCGAGAGCCAGCCGACATGGCCCGTCCGGCGCGCCGGTCGGTCCAGCGGGCGCAGCGCCGCCGTCATGCGGCCGCTCCGTGTCGGCGCCCAGAAGGCCCGGCCCTCGCATGCTGCCAACAGGATTCCCTCGGCCGCATCCGCGGTCTCGGTGTGGGCCGGCCCGGAGCGGTCCTCGTTCCAGGCGGGCAGGCTCATGACGCAGGCCCGGGGCCAGCCGGACCGGCAGGCCGCCATCATCACGCCCCAGCCGGACAGGCCGCCCGCGAAAGGCCGCGTCCCGTCGATCGGGTCGGCCACGAAGGTCCAGGCGTCCCGGGCGAGCAACGCCCCGGCCGCAGCGTGCCCCAGATCCTCCGCGGTCTCCTCCTCGATCAGGTCCGGGCCGAACCGGTCGTGCAGGAGCTGGCTGATGGCGAGATCCGCTTCCGTGAGCGCTTGGCCAAGGTCAGGCCCCTTGTTGCTCATGTCCAGCCCGGCGGCGCGCATCCGGAGTGCGAGCGCCGACGCCTCCTCGGCGAAGGCGAGCATGCGCGCGAGGACATCCTGCGCGGGCGTATCGGGCGGCACGATCATGCGGAGAACAGGTCCGGACGACGCAGCATCAATGCCTGCATCAGTGCCAGGGTCTTGAGATCGGGCAGCCGACCGGACCGGGCCGCGTCGGCCAGCTCGGCGAGGGATACTTCCAAGACCTGCACTTGCTCGCCTTCCTCGTGCAACCCGCCGCCGGGACCGATCCGGTCGGCCCGCCGGTAGGCGGCAAGATAGAGCCAGAGGCGCTCGGAGGAGACGCTCGGCATGCTGTAGGCCTGCGCCACGGGCTCCAGCCGCTCCAGCCGCACGCCCGCCTCCTCCAAGGCCTCGCGGATTGCGGTCGCCTCGGGCTCGCCGCCGTCGAGGCCACCGGCGGGAGCCTCGTCGAACTCGGACGGTTCACCCCAGAAGGCCGGGCTCACCCGGGCCTGCCGCACGAGCAGCACCACGCGTCGCTCGGGGTCGTAAGGCAGCACGCAGACCGCGCCGCCGTGATCCTCCAGCGCCCGCTCCACCGTGCCGCCATCCGGCAGCGTCAGCGTGGCGATGCCGAATGTGTTCCAGCCCCGGTGGATCACCCGCAGGGGCATGGCGGCCGGTGTCTCGGACATCGGCGGATCAGCGCTTGGTGTTGGCGGCCGTCTGGCCGAACATCACCTTCTTGGCATCCTCGCTCATCGTCCTTCCGTAGTCCGGGTTGACCTCAGGCGCGCGCGCATAGGCGGCCTTGGTGGCGGGCCGCTCGGCGATCGCCATGAACCAGCGCTTCAGGTTTGGGTGCTCGTCGAGATTCTGACCCTGCTTCTCCCACGGCACGATCCAGGGGTAGCAGGCGATGTCGGCGATGGAGTAATCCGGGCCGGCGACATAGGCGCGGTCCGCGAGCCGCCGGTCCAGCACGCCGTAGAGCCGGTTGGTCTCGTTGAGGTAGCGCTTGATCGCGTAGTCGATCTTCTCCGGCGCGTATTGCGAGAAGTGGTGGTTCTGGCCGAGCATCGGCCCGAGACCGCCCATCTGCCAGAACAGCCATTGCAGCACTTCGGCCCGGCCGCGCAGGTCGGCCGGGATGAAGCGCCCGATCTTCTCGGCCAGATAGAGCAGGATCGCGCCAGACTCGAACAGGGAGACCGGTGTGCCGCCGCCCGTCGGCTCGTCGTCGACGATCGCCGGCATGCGATTGTTCGGAGCGATTTTGAGAAAATCCGGGTTGAATTGCTCGCCTTTGCCAATATTAACTGGATGAATCCGGTAGGGAAGGCCGGCTTCTTCGAGGAACATCGTGATCTTGTGGCCGTTCGGTGTCGGCCAGTAGTAGAGATCGATCATCGGCTGGTGTCCCGCTTTGCCCCCGGCGGACGGGAAGTGGGTCGCCGCTGCGCTCCGGTCAAGCACGGAGATCGCCGCGATGCTCCGGCGGGCGACGAGGGCCAGGATCCCCAGCGCTGCGTCCCGGTTCGCTTCACCCTCCACCCCCAATGGCGGCGAGCGCGGTTGCACGCGCCGGAGAACCGGCCCTCGTCCCGGACCCATCGTTAGCGCCGGCTTATTTGTCTGACAAGTATGAGCGGACGGGCGCCCCACTTTGGGGTCGCTCGGCCGGCGAGCGGCGAGCCCGTGCTGCGCGGCCGGTGCCGAAAACCGCGCGCGAGGTCGTGCCGCCTTGCGGCGGAACGGCGGAAACGCTACGGCATTGTTGCCGTCAGGGCAGTCGGGGTGTGGCGCAGTCTGGTAGCGCACCTGGTTTGGGACCAGGGGGTCGTAGGTTCGAATCCTATCGCCCCGACCATTCGTTCAGGAGCTTGTCGACTCAGATGCCGAGCGCCCGCATCTTCCGTCCGTCACGGGATGCCACGCAGTCGGGCCTCGCCCGGACCAAGCAGTGGATCCTGGAGTTCGACCGGACCAGTCCGCGCGAGATCGATCCGCTGATGGGCTGGAACGGCTCTTCCGACATGATGCAGCAGGTGCGGCTGGAATTCGACACGGAGGAGGAGGCGGTGGCCTACGCGAAGCGCGAGGGAATCGCCTATCGGGTCGAGCAGCCGGCGAAGCCAGCCCTGCGGAAGGGCCTGTCTTACTCGGACAATTTCAAATTCAACCGGACCGCGCCCTGGACCCACTGACGGGTCAGCCGTCCCGCCGCGCCCACCACGCGGCGTAGGGTGAGTCCCCCGGGGGGCGGATTTGTCTGAGCCGCATCGGCTGCGTGTCGAGGGGCTGGCACAACTCGGCATAGATCGTCGCGCTGCCGGCCCCGTGGCGCTCGGCCTCCTCGGCCGAGAAGGCGAAGTAGCCTTCCTTGAACCCGGCGAGCCGCATCGCCGCGTGGCACATGGGGCAAGGGCGCCCGCTCGCATACATCACGCAGTCGGACAGGTCGCGGCGGCCGAGGATGCGGCTCGCCTCGCGCAGGGCCACCATCTCGGCATGGGCGCTCGGGTCGTTGGTCGCGTGCACCGTATTGGCGGCGCGGACCAGAACCGCACCGTCGCGCACGATCACCGCCCCGTAGGGCGCCCCGCTGGCCGCGACGTTTGCCGCCGCGAGGGCGACCGCCTCGCCCAGATTGGCCTCCTGCGTAGACATGAATCCGATCCCCTCCGCCGGCGCTCCAACGCGGCGCGCGGGCGAGGGGTTCAAAACGCGTAGCGCACCGTGCAGTAAGGCAGGCACTGGGCGAGCAGGGCCTTGAACCGGGCGAGCCACGTCCCTTTCCAGCCGGCTCGGTAGCGCAGGTTGGTGCCCCCGCCTTCCGAAACCTTTGCCTCCTGGATGTCCGGACGCCAGAGAAGGTCTTCGGCCCGGGGATGCCAGCCGAGATTGACTTCATGCAGGTCCGCATTGTGAGTCAGCATGATGATCTCGCATCTGAGCTGGGCCTTGGCGGCTGCCGACAGCGTGCCGTCGATCTCGGCGAAGAGCGCGCGCCAGTCGTCCTCCCAGCCTTCGTAGAGGATGACCGGCGAGAAATTGGCGTGGACCTCGTAGCCGGCGGCCACGAAGTCGTTGATCGCGGCGATCCGCTCCGGGATCGGGGCGGTGCGCACATCGACGATTCTCGCGATCCGCGCGGGCATGAGCGAGAAGCGGATCCGCGTCTTGCCCTGCGGATCGTAGGCGAGGAGGTCGCGGTTCACGGCCTTGGTGGCGAAGGAGGCCTTCGCGTTCGGCAGGGTGCGGAACATCTCGATCAGGGTGCGCACGCCGCCGCTCACGGCCGCGTCCACCGAGAGATCGCCGTTCTCCCCGATATCGTAGACCCAATAATCCGGATCGATCAGGTCGGGCTCCGGCAGGCGCCCCTCGCGTGCGGCGTGCCGGCTGATCGCCGCGCAGGCCTGCTCCACATTCACGAACAGCGAGATCGGGTTCGCGAAGCCCTTGCGGCGGGGCACGTAGCAGTAGGCGCAGGCCATGGCGCAGCCGTTGGAGGTGGACGGTGCGATGAAATGAGCGCTGCGTCCGTTGAGACGCAGGGCGAGGCCCTTCTTCACACCGAGAACCAAGGTCGAGCGCTTGATCCGCACCCAATCCTCCACGGAGCCCGCGTTTCCATGCAGGTCCGGGATGTTCCAATGCGAAGGCACGGTGATGCGCTGGGCATCTGGAAACCGCGCGAGGATCTCCCGCCCCACGGGGAAATCACCTGCGGCGGGCTCGTGGTAGATCGTCCGTATATCGAGGAGATCGTGGGTAAGGGCCATGGCAGATCCGGGGCCCGGCGGCGGCCCGTGAGCCGATATGGTGTCCATCGGCGGCCCGGAAATGGCTTGCGACCGGGCGCCTCGGCCGATCAGGACGTGGACAAATATTGGATGGACCCGTCCGTCGGGCCTGCTTCAACGATATCTTACGAATCTGCCCCGATCATTATCGGCCCCTGAGTGGACGTGTCATGATCGTAGGGAACTCGGAGAGATCGGTTCCGGAGGCGTCCGGGTTGGCCGGTTCCGATGGCCGACCGGATCCAAGGCGGGATGCGCTGGTCCGGCGGGACCAATTGGAAGCCGTGCGCGGCACCGTGCTCGCCGCAATTCCCATCAACATGCTGCTCGGGCTCGCGAGCGTGCTGGTCGCGATCCACGGCGGGGAGGGTTGGGTCGGAGCCGTCTGGTACGCGGCCTCGACCAGCGCCAATCTCCTGCGCATCGGCGTCTGCCGCGCGCCCTGTCCCGGGCTCGCGCTCACGGCCGACCTGCCGCCAGACATGGTCGCGATGGCCTCGCTTTCGGTCGATCGCCACCTGCGCATCTGCACGATCGCGGCGTTCCTGTCAGGCCTCGTTTGGGCATGCCAGCCGCTTTTATGCGCGGGCTACACCTCCGCCCAGGCCCTGTTCTATCTCGCCGTCACGTGCGGCATCACAGCGGGGGCGGTAACGCACGGCGTCGCCTATGCCCGCATCCCCGTCAGCTTCATCCTGCCCCCGCTCCTGTCGGTCACCGTCTGCTTGATCAGCGCGGGCGGCTTCGACCGCGTCAGCCTTGCGGCCTGCGTGCTGCTGTACCTGACGGCTCTGACCCGCACGGCGTTTCACGGCGAGGCCGGCTTCCGAGAGACGAGCCGCATCAAGAACGAGGCCACCGCGCTGGCCCGCTCGCAGGCGCAGGCGCATGCCAGCGCCACCGCTCTCGTTGACGAGATGCGGTGGCGCGCCACGCACGACGACCTCACCGGGCTGATGAACCGAGCCGGCTTCATCCAGCAGGCGGAGCATCGCCTCCGCACCGGCACAGCCAGCCTGCTGCTCCTCGACCTCGACGGCTTCAAGTTCATCAACGACGTCTATGGCCACAAGGCCGGCGACCGCGTGCTGGTCGAGGTCGCCCGCCGGTTGCGCGCCACGCTGCCGGAGCAGGGCCTCGCCGCGCGGCTCGGAGGCGACGAGTTCGCCGTCCTGTACGATCCCGCGCCGTCCGGCCCAGGCCACGCGGTCCTCGCGGCGAGCCTGATCGCCGCGGTCGCGCAGCCGTTCGACGGCTTCGACGCCGGCCGGCTCGGGGTCAGCATCGGCGTCCATTCCGGCCCGGAACCCAGCCTGACCGAAATGCTGAGCTGTGCCGACGAGGCGCTTTACGCGTCGAAGGCCGCCGGCCGGAACCGTTACCGGCTGTTCGATTCGGGTCTGCGCGAGCGTCTGCAGAGGCGGCGCGAGCTTGAGCGCGATCTGTCCCAGGCGCTGGCGGAAAATGCCCTGGAGGTCTGGTTCCAGCCGATCTACGCGGCCGATGTCAGGGTGCTGGTGGGTCTGGAGGCGCTGGTGCGCTGGCAGCACCCGCGGCTCGGCTGGATCGCGCCCCCGACCTGATCGCCGCGGCCGGGACGGCCGGCCTCACCGAGTCGCTGCTGCGCTTCATCCTGGAGCAGGTCTGCGGCATGATGCAGATGCTGCGCGCCTGTGGGCTCGCGACGGTCCGAGTGTCGATGAACGTCTCGCCCCGGGAGATGGCGCAGGTGCCGGTGGACGAAATCGTCATCGAGCGCCTCGGCACCCTCGGCCTGCCATCCGCCATGCTGGAGATCGAGATCACCGAGGAGACCGCTCTCGATATCGGCGCGGTGCAGGGGAAGCTCCAGGCGCTGTCGCGCGCCGGAATCCGGGTGGCGCTCGACGATTTCGGCATCGGCTATTCCTCGCTCTCGTCCCTGAGGCAGCTCAGGGCCGACCGGATCAAGATCGACCGGAGCTTCGTCACCGGGCTCAGCACCTGCGACGACAAGCGCGGGCTGGTTCTTGCAGTCCTCGGTCTCGGCCGGCTCCTCGGACTCGAAGTGGTCGCCGAGGGAGTCGAATCCGCCGCGGATCTGCAGTTGCTGCAGGCGATGGGGTGCCCGTTCCTCCAGGGCTACCATCTCGGCCGTCCGATGCCCGTCCGCACCCTCCAGGACACCCTCTTCGAGGCCCGGGTCGAGGCGGCCTGAGTGTGGCCCGGCGCCGGTGACCGGGCGGGTTCTCACGCGGCGAGGGAAGTCCGTATCTCCCGGATGGGCGTCGCCGAACGCCACAACCGGGCGATGTTCGCGCCGATCAGGCCCACGGCGGAGAGATCAGCGGACGACCTGAGCCGCACGCTGCCGGGATAGAGAAGCGATTCCGATCCGAACCGATCGATGGCGCGCTCGATCTGCAGGTAGGAGAGCCCGCGCCGATAATGCTGATGCAGGATGTCCGCCCGCTCAAGCCGGCGATCGAGGGCGCCGAGGAACTTATAATGCGCCAGCGCGGTGATGGTACCGGCCAGGCGCGAGTTCGAGTTGCCGTGCGGGTTGTGATAGGTGAAGCCCGGACGAACATAGTTGAGCGGACGCTTCTGCTGCGCGGGCAATTCGATCGGCCAGATCGCCGCGAGCGCCGGCAGCGCGCTTTCGGGCAGCCGATCAACGAAACGGTCCACCTGATTGCAGACCGTCTGGTGCCATGCGCCCCGCCGGCTTTCCGCGTCGAGGCTGGACTGGAGCCTGAGCCGCGGCCCGCCGATGACCTGCAGGAAGAACGGGACCGGCTTCGGGTCCCAGGGGCGTTGAGGCCAGGGGCGAAACAGGTACTCCGAGTCGAAATAGGGCATCTGCTCGACCACCGACGCCGCACTCGTCGCCGCCGGCTTCCGGAAACTGCCGGGCGGGTACATGTCGATCATGCTGGCATAGACGGAATCGGCACCTTGCCGGCCGATCCGCTCGCAGAACTCCGGAAGCGGAACACGCTCACAATCTTCGTAGTACAGAAACTCGTCGCAATCCACGACCAGGCACCAGCGTTCGGTGCAGTGGGTATTCAGGATTTCGTTCATCCAGTCGGCACCATACCGCGCTTGGCGGAAACCGCCTTCCGACTGGAAGACATGGCAATCCGGCTGAGCGAGGAGGTAGTCGAGGCTCCCGTCATCGGAATTGTCGTCGATGATGAAGAAGACCGAGACTCCGAGCCCGCGGTAATGGCGCAGGAAGTCGGGCAGGATCGTCTTCTCGTTCTTCATCGGGGCAATCAGGGGCACGGCGCTGCCCTCAAGCCTGATCGGCCGTTGATCGAGTCGGCGTAACTGCGTGCTGGACATCCGCGCTGCGATCCTGATCCGACGGGTAACAGTACAAGAGCGGCGGGCATATGCGCCGGCGCGCGACGACCGAGAAGGTCCTTGAAGGCCGGGAGGCGTCGAGATCGCCCCCTTGGCCGGCGGAGCGGACTATTTCTTGCAGCCACCCTCCCCGGCGACATCGACCCGCAGAAGAAGCGGTGCGCCGATCAGACTGAAGGATATGCGATCCGTGCCTTTCGCGACCGCCTTGGACGCCGATCCCGCGACGGGATCGAACAGGGTCAGCGTGGCATTCTTCTGCGGAAGGACCAACGTCACGGGCGTTTCGAAGGCCGGGACGGGACGATGGGTCGTGTTATCCCACAGTCTGCGGTTGTCCCAGACGGCGACGATCCAGGAGCGATCGCTTACCTGATAGACGGCGTGGGCCGCGGTCTCGGGCAAGCCGTCGAGGCGATACGACAGATCCGCCCGGGAGGTGGGAGCGGCACCTGCGTCGCGCGAGAGGATCGTGATCAGGTTGCGAATGGCCCCGTAAGCGGGCTTCTCCCTCCAGTCCAGGGAGACGACCCCGAAATAGCCCTGTTGGTCAGCTCGATCCGTGTACTGATCTAGAAACTGGTAGATGAAAACCTTGCCTATGTCGCGCCTGTTGGCATTCAGGAGAAGATCGAGCAGCAGATTGGCCTGAACATCTTCTGAGACGCCTTCGAAATACCCCGGGCCGGCCAGCGTCGGGTAGCCGGCTTCCGTGATCCAGATCTTCTTCCGATCGGGATTGTGGTCGATCTCCTCTTTGGTGCCACTGTCAATCTCGCCTATCAGGCCGCCGCC
The DNA here is from genome assembly GCA_050632875.1 of Methylobacterium sp. P31. Lineage (GTDB taxonomy): Bacteria > Pseudomonadota > Alphaproteobacteria > Rhizobiales > Beijerinckiaceae > Methylobacterium. Next base: position 2,682,969 of record JBODSC010000001.1, read on the forward strand.
CGAGCGTGAGTAGACATGAATATTGCCGATATCCGCTGCGTTGGTGAATGTCGGATATGACGTCATGGCGATGACCGGGATGTGCTTTAGGATCGGGCTGGCTTTGACGCCGCTGTAGAGTGCGTCCTGAAATTTCTGCGCCGCCGGGATCCCGTCCAGGCCGTCGAACTTGACCGGCCAGTTGTTCACTTCGTTCGGGCCTTCAATCGAAAGGATGGAGCCGGGAAATCTCTTTTCCCAGTATTCAAGCTTCTCGATCAGGAGATTGTCCCAGTTTCTGTCGATAACGAAATTGAACTTCATGCCGGCGCGCGCTGCCACCTCCAGCGGCACGCGTCCCGGTCCGGCGAAGCCTTCCCGGATCTGATTCACGCCGAGATCCTTCAGCATCGCGATGACGCGTTTGAAGTCGGTATATTGCCAGCCCTGCATGAAGTGCGTGTTCATCCCGATCGATCCGATCAGGGCGCTTCCGGGCTTGGCGGGCGGGCATGAGAACGATTCGGCGGACGAGGCCGCCGTGCTCCCGCACAGGGACATCAGCAGGAGGCTCAAACCGAGGGTTCGTCGCATCTTTGCCTCTCTCGACTGAACGATCATGGGCACCGGAGCCCGATCGATGATGAGCCTCAAGGTGTCTGGCTTCGCCGGTACGCGATCCCGCGTTGCCGAGCGGCGGCGCGGGATCGCGACACGGGCTGAACGACGGCTACGGTACTCATGCGTGCGCGATGCATGCGCCGGTTCTGATCCCTCCGGATCGCCGGGCCGAGATCGCGGTCCGCCCTCGGCACGCCGATTCGTCCGGTTTGCGAACGGCCTCCACGATCAGGGGCGCTCCGTCCCTTCGGACTTGAGGCGGCTGATCCAAAGCGCGGCCGCGCACCAAAAGCGATCTGGAAGCCAATAGACCCGATGCGCAATGACAAGTGCTGTCGCCACAAACAGAAACAGGTAGGCCAGGCCTGCGAGGAGCGGACCCGCCGGAAGGTCGGCTGCCATCCGATCGTACCAGAGCGGGTCGGAGTCCCGGAGTGGATCGTTCGCGTCCAAGATTGAGCCCTCCGCCGTGGAACTTGAGCGCGGCGCGCAGGGGTTAGCAAGTGGTTTACCACTCGTTCCGTCGAAGTCGATACGGTGGCGACCGAGGCTAGGGCGTTGGATTGGCGCGCGGCGGTGGCGGTGGTGTTGTGCGGGGTCTTGTTCAGGTTTCGCCGCGCAGGGGTCGCATGAGGGCGCCGAGGAGGAAGCCGAGCTGGCCGCAGACCAGGAGTGCGGCGCCGCGGCGGAGGAAGCCGGCGTTCAGGCCGAGATGGTAGAAATAGACGCCGTAGGCGAGTTCGGCGGCCACGAGCGGCAGGAACAGCAGGAGCCACCAGACCGAGCCGAAGCGCCCCAGCCCCAGCCCGAGCAGCGCATTCAGCAGCAGCCCCTTCATCGCAGCCCGCCCCTACACCCGCCTGGGTCAGGCCCGGGTGGTAGACCGATCCCGCCCCGCGCGCCATCCGGCGTACCCGTCTGGTGTGGGTTTGCTAGCGGCTTCCGCGCTGGGCGAGGACGGCCGGGACGGTGCGCAGCAGGATGGCCAGATCCCGGCGCAGGCTCCAGCGGCTGGCATAATCCAGATCCAGCGCCACGCGCTCGGCATAGCTGGTGTCGGAGCGGCCCGAGACCTGCCACAGGCCGGTCACGCCCGGCGGCACCGCAAAGCAGGTGGCAAAGGCCCGCCCGTAGCGGGCCACCTCGGCGGGCACGATCGGGCGCGGGCCGACCAGGCTCATCTCGCCGCGCAGCACGTTCCACAGCTGCGGCAGCTCGTCCAGCGAGGTCTTGCGCAGCACCTGCCCGATGGCGGTCACCCGCGGGTCGTCGCTGAGCTTGTGGCTGGCCTCCCACTCGGCCCGGGCCTGCGGGTTGGCGCGCAGGTGGGCGGCCAGCACCGCCTCGCCGTCAGCCACCATGGAGCGGAACTTCAGGCAGCCGAAGCGCCGCCCGTCCCGGCCCAGCCGCATGTGCCGGAAGATCGGCGCCCTGCGGTCGCCAGCATAGACCAGGCCGGCAATCAGCAGCAGCAGCGGCAGCAGCAGCAGCAGCGCCGTGGCCGCCACCGCGATGTCGAGACCGCGCTTGGCCGCCCAGTCCAGCCGCAGGCCCCGGGCCACGAACGGCGCCGGCGGCAGGACCGCCTCGGCCATCGCCTCCGCCGCCTCGACAGAGCCCGACAGCGGACCCGGCACAGGCTCGGAACCCTCACCCCCATGGTGCGGTGCAAGGGCCGTCGACTGAAGCAGCAGGCCTGCGCGGTGCAGCATGGTCTCGGCTCCTGAGAATGCGACGTCGATTGACGGTAAATCCATCGTTAATAGCCCTCGTAACAAATGCATGATCCTGTTACAAGCTGAGCTATGGCGTTAACTGCGGCTTGAATATTTTCCGGGTGGTCAGGTTGAGTGCTATATATTTAAAGCAAACGATCGCTATTCGGCAAGTTTCGCAGGGTCGATCGAGGACGTGTGCCGTTCGTGGCCGCGAGACAGCCCAGTGTCGCGACGTGACCGAGTTGCGCAATTGCTCACGCGCCTTGTGCGGCGCACGCGCTCGCGGTGCGGAAGGCCTTGATCCCGACCTTCAGGCATATCACTACCGGACCTCATTTCCCGCTGACCTGCGAAGGGTTTCTGGCCAGGAGGCAGGGCCGATGCCGGCGTCCCACCGGCAGAAGCCAGGCAGCTTTGGCGCGCGTGATCGGGCCGGGAGCGGCGCTCGGGCGGGGTGGTCGCCCGCGGATCGGGCCATGTGTTCGCTGGTTTGGCGCGAGCCGCGGATCTGGTGCATCTTTCAAGGCGCGACATGGATCGACCGTGGGTCGGCAAGCGGCAGAAAGGCATCCGGGCACGGGAACGCGAAGGCTGGGCGGTGCGTATCAGTGCGGCGCAAGTGCCTTTTGCGGGTCCAAATCAGGCGATCCGTGCGCGTAAGCGCAGACCCAATAGGTCGGCCTTTCCAATTCTCGGCACACAGTGGCCATGACAAGACAGCTGCAGCGCCCTATGGTTGGACCACTCTCAAGCGGGTCCGAGAGTTCTGCCTGCCGGCCTCATGTGCGGGTCTAGAGGGGCCGGGCCGCTGCCGCTTCGGTCCGGATGCGTACGGACGCTGGTTTTCCACGCCGGAGAGACGCTCCGACAACTTCGGCCGCGGGGCGGGGATGGTCCCAGGCGGGCACGGCGGGGCTCAATATTTGCCTGAGGCAGCCAAGGGACTCAACATGCACAAGCACATGCAAGTGTGGAGCTTCTGATGTTTCCGACGCCCGAGGCGGTCTGTGTGCCGAATCCATGCACAGCCGAGCGGCCTCTGCCGGTCGCATCCACGAGTCCCCCGCGCCGACATCGATCCGCGGTTGATCCTGTACGGAATCGTCCAATCGGGTATGCGGCCCTGGAATGGGACGCCGGCATTTCAGGGGTATCGAGCCGGCACCCTGGCGCTATCCTGCTCCGTTTATGATATCGGATCAAGTGAGGAGCCTTGAGACAGCCGCGCTTCTCGTTCGTGCCCGTCCTAACCGTCCAGCAGCGAGGGGCAATGCAATGCCCCGAAGGCTTGGCCTCGCCGCAGGCGAAACGAAGCGTATCTGTCAGCGGCCTGGTTGATTGCCCTGCGTGGAGTCGATGTCCGGCATGGCCGTATAGCCGGTGTCTATCGGTGATTGTATCTGCTGGGACATAGTTTATGAAAGTTGCAATTGTTCATTACTGGCTTGTCGGAATGCGGGGCGGAGAAAAGGTCGTCGAGGCGCTGTGCAATCTTTATCCGGGAGCCGACATCTTCACGCACGTCTATGACCCTCAATCTATGTCGCCCGTGATCAACGCTCATCGGGTCCAGACGTCATTCATAGACCGGCTGCCGTTTTCCGCTACGAAATACAAATCTTATCTGCCGCTGATGCCGATGGCGCTCGAGCAGCTCGATCTGCGGGGTTATGATCTGATCATCAGTAGCGAGTCTGGCCCGGCTAAGGGTATCATTCCGCCTTCAGACGCGATTCATATCTGTTATTGTCACTCGCCGATGCGGTACGTCTGGAATATGTACCACGACTACCGCGAGCGAACGGGTTTCCTCACCCGCTTGCTGATGCCGCCGGCTGCCCATTACGTCAGGAATTGGGACGCGATTTCGGCAGGGCGCGTCCACGAATTCATTGCCAATTCAGCTACGGTGGCTCGCCGTATCGAGACATATTACCGTCGCCAGGCAACGGTCATTCATCCGCCCGTCGATACATCCGCTTTCGAGATCGTTCCGGAGAACGAGATCGGCGACTACCATCTCATGGTCGGGGAACTGGTGCGATACAAACGGCCGGAACTGGCAATCCGAGCGTTCAACCAGATGCAGAAGCCGCTCGTCGTGATCGGGGGCGGGGAAATGCTCCGCGAGCTGCGCGGCATGGCCGGCCCTCATGTGAAGCTTCTCGGTCCTCAGCCTTTCGACGCGCTGAAGTACCATTACGCGCGATGCCAAGCTCTGATCTTCCCGGGAGAAGAGGATTTTGGCATCGTGCCCGTCGAGGCCATGGCGAGCGGGCGGCCCGTGATCGCCTACGGTAAGGGCGGTGTCACGGAAACCGTCATCGACGGCGTGACCGGGACCTTCTTCTACGAACAGTCCGTTGACGCGCTGATCGACGCCATCCATCGCTGCAACGCCATCGCGCCGGACCCCGGCCGGATCGCGCGCCGCGCGTCCGAGTTCGATGTCGGACGCTTCTCGGACGAGATCGGCCGATTCGTCGACACGGTTGTGAAGCGCAGGGGGCTGACCTCCCCCAGGAGCCACCGTGAGCCGAGCCGGGCTTACCTTGTTCAATAGCGTCGCGTAGGTGGTGATTGCAAAAAAACATAGAATTGAAATCGCTATTTTCGGAAAGGTTCGATTGTATGTCTGAAGATACTGTGCCGGTCTATCCTGTGATCCTGTGTGGTGGGACGGGGACGCGGTTGTGGCCGGCCTCGCGGGAGAGCATGCCCAAGCAGTTCGCCCGGCTTGTGGATGCGCGGGTCTCGACCTTCCAGGCCAGCCTGGAGCGGGTGACGGACGCGGGCGTGTTTGCCAGACCGACCGTGATCGCCTCGGCCGAGGCGCGCTTCATCGTCGCCGAGCAGCGCGACCAGCTGGGTCTGTCCGCCGACATCCTGCTCGAGCCGCAAGGGCGCGACTCGGCGGCCGCCGTGGCGGTGGCGGCGCTGCATGCAGCGGCAAGCGACCCGCAGGCCGTGGTGCTGGTCATGGCCGCCGACCACGTCGTGCCCGACACGGCCGCCTTCGTGGACGCGGTGCAGCGCGCCGCCGCGGGCGCCCGGGCCGGCTACACGATGACGCTCGGCATCGAGCCGGACCGGCCCGCCACCGAGTACGGCTACATCCGCCGCGGCGAGGTGCTCCCGGAGGTGCCGGGCGCGGCCCGCGTCGCCCGCTTCGTCGAGAAGCCCGATCGGTCCGGCGCCGAGGCGCTGATCGCCGACGGCGCGCTGTGGAACTCGGGCTACTTCCTGTTCCGCGCCGACCTGATGCTGTCCGAGCTGGAGGCGTTCGTGCCCGAGGTGCTGGCGGCCGCGCGGGCGGCCTACGCGGCGGCGGCGACGGATCTCGACTTCGTGCGGCTGGATGCGGACGCGTTCGCGCAGGCGCCCAAGATCTCGATCGACTACGCGGTGATGGAGCGCACCGCGCGCGCCGGGGTGCTGCCGGTGTCGTTTGCCTGGTCGGATGTCGGCACCTGGGACGCGGTCTGGCAGGTGCTGGAGCACGACGAGGCGGGCAACGCGGTGCGGGGCCGGGTGTCGCTGATCGGGACGAGGAACAGCCTGGTGCACAGCCAGGGCGAGGGGCTGACCGCGGTGGTGGGTCTGGAGGACGTGGTGGTGGTCTCCACCCCGGACGCGGTTCTGGTGGCCTCCAAGGCGCAGTCGGGTCAGGTCAAGGAGCTGGTCAACGCGCTGCGGGCCTCGGGTGCGCCGGAGGCGGACGCGCATCTGCGGATGTACCGGCCCTGGGGCTGGTACCAGCGGATCGACATCGGCGAGCGGTTCCAGGTGAAGCGGATCCAGGTGGTGCCGGGCGGGCGCCTGTCGCTGCAGAAGCACTTTCACCGGGCGGAGCACTGGGTCGTGGTGCGCGGCACGGCCGAGGTGACGATCGACGAGCGGGTGGTGCTGGTCCACGAGAACGAGGCGGTGTACCTGCCGATCGGCTCGATGCACCGGCTGACCAACCCCGGCAAGATCCCGCTGGAGCTGATCGAGGTCCAAGTCGGCTCGTACACCGGCGAGGACGACATCATCCGCGTCGAGGATATCTACGGACGCTGAACTGAACCGCCGCGCCCGTCGCCGTATCGCTCGGGCTTGGTCGACGGCTGGATCCGAGCGCAATGCCGCCGGATCCAGCTTCTGAACCGTGTTCTGATGGGATTTGTCACGTGAGACGTGGGTCGACCGCGCTGAGAATGGTTCAAGGCCGGAGTCCGTAGTCTGACGCCCGCGTTTCCCGATCCGCGACCGCCTGCGCGGCCTACTCACATGAAATGCAACGTGATGCTGTTTTTCTATGACAAGCAACCGTCGGTTGTTTATCGAAATGCTCGTCGTCGATTGATTGGACCCACCATCCCATCACGCCCCGGCACAATTCACGTCGCAGCTTCGTTTCGCGTGCGCGACAACCTGTCTCGCCGAGCGCAGGCTCTATGTAGGTGTAAATCCTCGGCTGCAAAATCGACAGAAGGTTCTCGATCAGTTCTGCCCTCGCGCCAATAGCCATGCTCAACTGGGGGAGAATTCCATTATGATGTCGCAAATGTGTGGTCTATCGCGATCCGCTCCGGAAGCCGGCAAATCGGCAAACCGCGCGGCCTGGCCGGGCTAGCACGATTCATGCAAAAGGGTCATGATTACTTTTTGGCCCTCTAAATCTGGCGTCGTGCGGTAACTATCGGGAGTTATCATGTACAATCAGAGCTTCCGGCCGAATGTTCTGCCGACGCTCGACACCGAAGATCGCAAGAGTGCGATCGGTTTCGGTGATGTTCTGCGCTTCTTGCGGTCTGCATTGCCGGTGGTTGCTGCTTCTGTTGCCGTATTCGTCGGACTCGCGATCATCTTCTGTATGATGGCGAAGCCGAGTTATACAAGCACGGGTCAGATTTTACTTGAGCCAAACCAGGCCTCGGCAGTGCTCATGGATTCTAGCCGCAGCGCTGGATTCACCGAAACCGAGGCTGGGCGCATCGAGAGTCAGATTCAAGTCATCAAGACAAGCCGGATTACCGAGGCGGTCATCCGAAAGCTCAATTTGCTGAACGATCCGGAGTTTGCGCTCCCGGAGCCGAAGCCGCCCTTCTACGCTCCCCTGCTCGCAGCTCTGGGCAAGGAGAAGGCGCCGCCACAGGACCTCGCCGCCGCGCGGATGACCTACGCGGTCGACGCCTTCGCCAACCGCGTCGTGGTGCGGCGCGTCGGCCAGTCCTCAGTGCTGGATGTCCAGTTCAGCTCCGTCGATCCGGCCAAGGCCAGCCGGATCCTGGACGCTCTCCTCGAAGCCTATATCGAGGCCGATATCGCGGCCAAGGCCGACAATGCGCGGCGGGCGAGCCAGTGGCTGAACGAGCGCCTCGACGAGCTGCGTGATCAGATGTCCGAGTCGCGCGGGGCACTCGAGCGCTTCAAGGCGACGAGCGATCTGCAGAATGCCGCGGACCGGACCGTGAAATTCGCCCAGCTGGAGAGCATGGCACAGACCCAGAGCCGCCTGTACGACGCGTTCCTGATGCGCTCGCTGGAGACGGTGCAGAAGATCACGTATCCGGTGCCGGACGCCCGCATCATCGGCGCCGCCACGAAGCCGCAGGGGCGTAGCTTCCCCAAGGTCGGATTGACCGTCGCCTTCGCGGGCTTGATCGGTGCCGCCGCCGGTGTCGGCGTTTCGATGGTCTTGCGCGGTGCCGACCAGCGGATCCAGTCGGTCCGCAACGTCACGGATCTGACGCATATACCGGTGATCGGGACCGTTGCCAGCGCGCCGGGGCGCCGTTCCGCGCGGCGCGGCGGCGCGGGCCAATACCTCCAAGATGTCAACCGGCTCAAAGCGATCGGACAGGAGCCACGGGTTGCCAACGACCTGCGGGCCCTGAAAGTCGCCGTGAATGCGGCGCTGCTCAGCCGTCCGGTGAAGCGGCTCGGCATCTCGTCACCGGGGCATAACGAGGGGAAGACCACGATCGCGTTCCATCTCAGCAGGCTCCTCGCCTCGTCCGGCATGCGGGTGCTGCTCGTGGATCTGTGCGGCGAAGACCGGACGCTGAGCCGCAGTCTCGCGCCCGAGGCCACGCTCGGCGTCTCCGATTATCTCTGCAATCCCGCGGTCCTGCCCCAGGCGGTTATCCCGTACGGGGCCGACAAGAACCTGTATCTCCTGGCGTTCGGGAATGCCGAGACACCCGTCTCCCCCGCTGAGATGTTCGCGGCCAAGCAGCATCTCGCTGAACTCGACGTCCTGAACCAGACGTTCGATCTGATCGTTTTCGATCTGCCCGGCACCGAGGTTTCCCCGGAAGCCGTCGCCCTCGCGCCGCTCCTGAATGCCATGGTCCTCGTCGTCGAGCACAAGAAGTCCAAGCTGCCGGACCTTGCGACCAGTCTCGAGAATCTGCGGGTTGCCCGCACGGAAGTTCTCGGCATCGTGATCAATAAGACCACATGAGAGTGCGTCCGGTGACCGTATCGTCGTCCATCGCTGGAATCCCAAGTATGACCCTCTCTGCCGCCCGGTTGGTGCTGCGGCATCGCGTACGTCATCTGGCCGGCCTCACGGCTCTCGTTCTGGCATGCCTCGTGGGCTTCGGGCCTTCCCTGGCGCACGCGGATGATTACCGCCTCGGACCCCAGGACAAGATCCGGATCAAGGTCGTCGAGTGGCGGCCGGGCAATGGCGAAGCGGTTGAGTGGGAAGCGCTGTCCGACAGCTATTCGGTGACCGCGTCGGGCCGGATCTCCATGCCGATGCTCGGCGAGTTCGCTGTCGATGGCCGGACCCCGTCGGAGGTGGCGACCGCTATCGGCGCCGAGATGCAGAAGAGGGTCGGCCTCGCGACCCGTCCCGAGATCTCGGTCGAGGTCGAAACCTACCGGCCGATCTACATCCTCGGATCCGTGGAGAAGCCCGGCGACTATCCTTATCGGCCGAACATCACGACGCTTCAGGCCGTCGGCATCGCCGGCGGCTTCTATCGGGCGGGTGGCTTGCAGCGCGACCGCATCTCGGCTGAGGGACTGCTGGAATCGAGCCAACTGGCCCTCCAGAGAGGGCTCATCCACGAGGCGCGGCTGAAGAGTGAGGCTCGCGGATCGGGTCGACGTCAAGGTGCCGAAGGAGCCTCGAGGGGCATGACGTGCAGGCCCTCGTCGCCGACGAGGAAGCGACGGCCCGTGCCCGGGCCGAGGCGTTCACGTCCCAGATTAAGGCCGCCGACTCGTTGAAGGCGCTTCTCGACGAGCAGATCAAGACGCTCGACTTGAAAATCGCCTCCCAGACCAAGCAGGTCGAGCTGTCGAAGCGCGAGTTGCAGACCTACGCCTCCCTGACGAGTCAGGGTCTTGCTCTCTCGACCCGGCAATTCGCTCTGGAACGAAGCGTCGCCGAAGCGGAGGCGCGCAAGCTGGACTACGAGATGGCGGCGCTGAATGCCCGGCAGGATCGCCAGAAGGCGGATCAGACCCAGAACGACGTTCGAAACGAGCGCCGCACCAAAATCCTCACCGAACTGACCAAACTTCGCGGCGAGATTGAGCAGGACCGTTCGAAGGTCGCGTTGCAGGAAAGCCTGATGGCCGAGGCCAACGTCACAGGGCCAACGGTGGTCGGGAATCCGGATCGGGAGGCTCAGGAGACGCAGCCGATCTTCATCCTGACTCGGCGGGATCCGAAGCGCGACACGACATCGACCACCGTCGTCTCGGCCACGACGGCTTTGGAACCGGGTGACGTCCTGCAGGTCCAGGTTCCGAACGCCAAGGCGAATTCCCGCCGCAATGGTGACGGCCGCAGGACCACGTCGGATCGGCGCTCCTCGGTGCAGGCTGATTGAAGGCGCTCCGGGGGCGCCGCGGGACAAGGCCCAGGTCGCGGTGATCGTGACCTGCTCCCGGCCCGAGCGGCGCACGTGATGCGCGGAGAAGTCCGTTGTCGCACCAGATGTCTGCGCGAGCTGAGGCCGAGCGGGGGCGCTTTGCGGCTTGTCCGCGGCCTGAATTCGGGATCTGTGCATCGTGAGCTTTGAGCCGATCGGCTTCGTCACTCTGCTGCTGGGCCTGGCCTGCTTTTGGTTCGGGCCTGCCTTCACCGTGTACGCGCTCCTCGCCACCTCATTGCTGGGGGCTGCGGCAGCCGCAATTCTGACCAGTCTCGGCGGTTCCAGTATACCGCCGTCGAACATGTTGCTGATTTTCGTTCTTCTCGAATTTATGCGTCACCGCTGGATCCGACAGGGTATACCCGCGGCGCTCGCGCCGCCGCGGGCCGGGTTTTTCCTCATCCTGATGCTCATCTACGCGGTCATATCCGGTCTGTTCCTGCCGCGTCTCTTCGCCGGGATGACTTATACCTTCGGCAACCGCGAGGGCACGGGTGTTCTTTTGCCGCTTATGCCGACGTCAGGCAATTTCACGCAAACGGTCTACTTCATCGGCGACTGCATCTGCTTCATGATCATTGCCGCCTACACGCGGCGTCGAGAGACCGCCTTTGTCACGGCCAACGCCATTCTGTTCTGCTGTATTGTCGACCTGTTCTTCGCGGTCCTAGACCAAGTCACGTACATGACCGGAACCGCCGATCTGATCATGGGGCCGATCAGGAACGCGAGTTACTCGATGCTGAACGACAACGTGGCCCTCGGCATCAAGCGTCTGGTCGGCAGCTTTCCGGAGGCGTCCGCCTACGCCTTCGTGACGCTCGGATTGTTCGGCGCCAGCTTCAGTCTGTGGTTGCGCCATTATCGCAGCCGCTATTCCGGGATTTTATCGTTCCTCTTGATGTTCAGCCTGTTCATCTCGACGTCGAGCACAGCCTATGCCGGCGCGATCGCTTACTTGGCCGTTGCTTATGCGGAATGTTTGTACAAGTTGCAGCGTGGGCGGGCTACGCACAACATGTCGTTGTTCATCTTCGTCGCGCCGTTCGTCGCATTGTTTTTGGCCATTCTGCTTCAGTTCTTTGATTCCGTGCTGATCGCATTGTCGGAGATGGCCGACGACGTGCTGTTCAATAAGATGAGACTCGGCATCGGGTATCGAGCGGGGCATGTGGAACCAACAGGCCATAACCAATTTCTTCGACACTTACGGGCTCGGAGCAGGGCTCGGCAGCGTCAGAGCTTCGAGCTTCGCCACCTCCCTGCTGGGAAATATCGGCGTCTTCGGCACCGTGACCTTCGTCGGCTTTATCGCCCTGATGGTGTTCGACAAGCGCGATCGTGACTCCGAGGTCGCGCGCGTGCGGGAGGCGGCCGCCTCGGGAGCCATCGCGTATGTTTTGGCCGGCTCGGTCTCCGGCGGGTCGGTCGATCTCGGCTTGGTGTTCTGCGTGCTCGCCGGACTCGCCTGTGGGCGGACGGTTACGCAATCCGTTCCGCAACAGGCCCGAGTCTTGGCGAAGGCTCCTGCTGACGCGGAAGCAGGCTGGCTGGTAAGCGATTCAGAAGTCGAGCACGCGCATCGGGCTTAGGCGGCCACGCAGGAGATCTGCGACGGCCCGGAGATTCCCGCGGACACGACCCCGCCGATCAACGTAGCGCTCCGGCCATACGGATTTCGCGAGGTTCGCAAGCACATTGCGCGTGATCTGCGCCGAGGCGCGGAGCGGCGTGCATGTCCCCTTCCGCAGCAGGTATACGGGATTAGCGATCTGGGAATAGCCGAGCCGCACGCCCGATTGGCGCCCCGACTTCGTGCCGAGATGCACGCCCTTCGCCTGGCGGACGCGGACGATCCGCCCGAAACGGGCCATGCGACGGCTGAAATCGATGTCTTCCCACCACGCGTAGAGAGGCAGGGTCTGATCGAACCGCATCGCGTGCCGACGGGCGACGACGAGATTGATCCCCATGTTGCAGCCATAGGAGTTGTACACCTCGCTGATCCGCGACACGTCTGCGGGCGGGAGCGTCGGCTCCTTGTTGATCAGCGTCTCGGCATCTGCGAATGGCAACCCAGGACCCAGGATTCCGTCCTTGAGGACGAGCCCCGTCGTCATCACCACATCGGGCGCAGATCGGAAAACGTGCTCCGTCTGTGCCAAGTAATCCGCATGCGGGACGAAATCGTCGTCGAAGAAGACGATGTGGTCACATTCGGGTACGGCGTCCATCACTGCGTTGCGCTGGATCGGCAAGCCCCGAGGCCCAACGATCAGCGTGACATCCGGATGCGCCTCAAGGCCCGCGACATCGGCGTGCTGCGGAGCACAGACGACGATCCGGTCCGGATGCCGCGTTTGACGCCGGATGAAATTGAGTGTGCGGCGGAGCGTCTCTGCGCGGCCGGCGGTGGCGATACCGACAGCCAAAGCCCCCGGCGGTTGGTGGCACGCCTGCCAGCGGCTTCATACCGTCAAACTCCTTGAACATACGTCCAAAATCCAGAAGCCGCGCTACGCTGTGGGTGGACTGAACGTCTGCTGGAACGAACAGCAATTAAATCGCACGCGCCCAGGATTTCTACCGCCGCCCGACGCCTACCGGCATGCGGCCAGTTCGAGGTATCGGCGCGCACCCGTCGTCCAAGAGAACTTGCGGGATTGACTGAGGCCGGCATCGACGAGCTGCCGCCGGAGGCCGGGTTCCTGAGCCAAACGTCTGATCTGCGTGAACCACATCCGGGCGTCGTTGGGATCTGCGTAGAGCGCCGCGTCCCCGCAGACTTCCGGCATGCTGGCGACGTTGGCCGACACGACCGGGCAGCCAAGCGTCATCGCTTCGAGCGCCGGCAGTCCAAAGCCCTCCGTTGTGGAGGGAAAAGCCAGACACAGGGCCCGCGCGTACAAGAAGGCGAGGTCGTCGTCGCTTACCGGGCCGAGCATGATCACGTTGCTCCGGGCCGTCTGCTCAATGCCCTGGAAATACCCACCGGACCGGCCGGCAATCACAAGGTCGATCCCGAGTTGATCGAGATCTGCAGCGATCGCTTCGACAACCTGCGTGTTCTTGTGACGGGCACGACTGCCGATCATGAAGACGAAGGGGCGGTTCAGATTGTTCTGACCGACCAGACGAGATTTCCCGGCGTCCCAGCGAAGGGCGTGCTCGTGGCCGTTCGGGATAACGTGGATCTCACGGTTCCCGGAGACGCCGTATTTCTGCAGCATCGTGCGTGAGAAATCCGATACCGTGACCAGATGCTTTACACGACGGGCCAGGACCGGTAGCATGAGCCTGTAATACGCTCTGAATCCGAATGTGTAACTATCGGGTACGATGTAGACATTGGCGTCGTGGACGCAGAGGATCTGGTTGCCGTACCCGACGGGTCCGATGTTGCCCAGGGACAGGAGCGGACCCCGGGCAAAAAACGGCAGAACGATTTGAGCCCAGATCGGTCGGGGAAGCGTAGGCGTAGAAATCGGACTCGCCGGCTGCGTAATCGCTTCGCTTTCGAGGAGGCCGATCCCGATCACCCGGATCTGTTCCTGTGTCCAGCCTTCCAAGTTGGCGATTTCACTTATGGCTGTCAAGATTTCCGAGGCATAGCGCTGCACTCCGGTGACCTCTTGGGTCAGTATTCCGCCGTTAACAGAAATCATTGTCTTTCGACCTTGGAACTTGCGTCCGCGTTGTGCGGATATATACGCGGAATTGCTTGGCTGATAAGGCGGATTAGCCTGTAAACATTGTTGTAGACGGGGGGCTTGGTATTTCGGCTGGCGGATGCGTCGAATATCTTCAATGAATAGCGCGCTAAAAGGTTGCCAGCAAACTTCCAAGTCCATTCGGCCTCACCGCCATAACGCTCGATACGATCTTAATTGAAGTTTCGCCGAAAGTCCCCTAATTTGCAATCCTGTTCGCGCTGCGTAGGGAACATTATTTCATGCGCTTCTTCTGTGTCGAGGCCCGTCGTTGATTGTGGTGCGCGCAACAATTGGCCGCTCGGCATGGCTATATCTCCAGTTCGTGGGCGTGATGTCTCAGTTGCTTGAGCGATCCTTGCGTGTTGATGCAGGGTGCTTCGGACGCGTGGATATGGGCCGGTTGCCGGCGTCGTCTGACATTTCGAAAGCGTGTGTGTGATTTCGAGAGCGTCGAATGCATAGATCTATGAGAACAGTCGTTTTCTGGCAGCGCGAGCCGTACGACGCCTTCGCGGGAGGGGACGGCCTCTATCTCGATCAGTTGAAGAAGTTCATGGTCCGATCCGGGTGGGATGTGATCACGTTGACATCCAGTTTCGGTCGACCAAGAATTTACATCGAGCCGAAATATACATATGAAAATTACAAGTCAATCGTTCGCGGCACGGTTCAGCTTGGGAGGCGTCATTATTTCGGGCCCGAGGCCCTCGCGGTTGCGGGCTTCAATTTCCTCGCTCGCTCGCGCCGTAACGGTGTGATCGAGTGGCTCGCCAACCGCCTCAGATCCAGGGAACTCAGATGGACGAAGGCGCATGTGCGGACCTTGGCACCGAGCTTGGTCGTGAAATGCTTCGACGTCGAGGGTGCCGGCGAGTTCCGGTCGGCGTTCCAAGGCGTGCGGCTTCATCTGATCGGTTTCCTCAACCATGATGAATACAGCCTGTCCCAGAACCGGATCGTGGCCAACCATTCGAACTTCGGTTCGAATGCGCGCGAGAAGGAGGTGATCAGCTCAGATCCGTTCTCCGGAACCTTGGGCCTCGGGTTCAGCAGCCGGTTCGATCGGGACCGTATCGCCCGCACATCCGTCAACGCGAGCCCTCTCTATATCGGCATCGGTTTCGAGCCGCGATTTTCGGGACGTTCGCCGGATACGAAGATCGTTCTGTTCGTCGGGAACAGGACGATGCCGAACCACCGGTCCATCGAGTATTTCCTGGCCGAGATTTGGCCGACCGTGCGGGGGCATGTCCCCGATGCCCAACTGCGCGTCGTCGGCCGGGTCTGCCAATACCTGTCGGACGCGCAGCCGGGTGTGCACCTCGTCGGTGAGGTCGCGGACTTGCAGGAGGAGTATAGCCGGGCCCAGGTCATCGTAGCTCCGCTCGTTACCGGCAGTGCCGGCGTCAAGACGAAGGTGGCCGAAGGGTTCCGGTATGGGCGGGTTGTCGTGACGACGTCGCTCGGGGTCGATCCCTCTCTTCCGGACCAGTTCGACGGTGCGGCGTTGATCGCCGATACACCGCAGGATTACGCCGCCGCGACGATCCGTGTGCTGACGGACGCTTCGCTTCGGACCGCCATGGAGGTGCGCAGCGAAGAGATCTTCATGAAGAATTTCTCATCGGAGCACGCATATTCCGATTTTTCCCGCTGGATCCAGCAGTGCTTTCCGCCGGATCTCGGGCGCGTCGAGGCGCGGTGAGAACACGTTCTGAGTTTCCGGTCGCGTGGGAGGTACGCGGCGCGGGGTGCGCATTCAGGTGAGCCGATAATGCGCCATCCGGGCGCGGCGGGCGCTGCGGCGATAGGCCATCACCGAGTCCGGCCAAAGCGTCGTGTTGCGCCCCTGCGCGTCCAGATACCAGCTGCGACATCCGCCGGCTTGCCAGATGCTGTCGGCCATCCGAGTCCGGATCCGGTCAAGGAAGCGTGCCTGCGCCTCGGGACGCACTTCGATGGCCCGGGCGCCTCGGCGCAGGGCCCTCAGGCAGTCGAGCACGTGCTGCACTTGGACCTCGATCATCGACACGACCGAGTTGTGTCCGAGGCCGGTGTTCGGCCCGAGAAGCATGAAGTAGTTGGGGAATCCCGCGACCGTGATGCCCTGATAGGCGCCCATCCCGCCGGCCCAGGCCTCCGTCAGGCGCAGGCCGCCGCGGCCGACGAGGTTCATGCGGGCGAAAGTTGCGGTGACGTCGAAGCCGGTGGCGTAGACGATCACGTCCAGATCATGCGTGCGGCCGGCCTTGGTGGTCACCCCGGTTGCCGTGATGCGCGCGATGCCGTCGGTTTCCAGGGCGACGTTCGAGCGCTGAAGCGTCGGGTAGTAATCGTCGGAGATCAGCACGCGCTTGCAGCCGAGCCGGTAGCGCGGCGTCAGCTTCGCTCGCAGCGCCGGATCCCGGACCGCCTTGGCCAAGTGGCGGCGCGCCAGGCCCTCGGCTTGGGCCGTTAGCTTAGAGACCTTGGTGAAGCCCAGGAGCGCACGCACCTCATGCAGCCAGAACAGCCGCGCCCGCTCGAGCCGCCGGGCGAGAGGCAGCCATCGATATCGGGCCTTGGCACGCTCCGCGATGGCGTGGTCGTTCTTGGGCATGATCCAGGGCGGCGTGCGCTGGAACAGGGTGAGGTGGGCGGCGACCTTGGCGATCTCCGGCACAACCTGGATCGCGCTCGCTCCCGTGCCAATCACCCCGACGCGCTTGCCGGCGAGGTCAACGCCATGGTCCCAGGCGGCCGTGTGGAAGGCCGGTCCCGCAAAGGCGTCGCGTCCGGGAATGTCCGGATAAGCGGGGTGATGCAGGCCGCCCATGCCCGAGACGATCGCCCGTGCTGTGATCGGCCCGCGATCGGTCTCTACGTGCCAGAGCGCCTGCGCCTCGTCCCAGACCGCCCCTTTGAAGGTCGTGCACAGCCGGATCAGGGGCAGCAGGCTGCAGCGCTCGGCCGTCTCGCGCAGGTAGGCGAGGATCTCCGGCTGCGGGGCATACATGCGGGTCCAGTCGGCCTTCGGGGCAAAGGACAGCGAATAGAGGTGCGAGGGCACATCGCAGGCCGCCCCCGGATAGGTGTTGTCGTGCCACGTGCCGCCGATGCCGTTGCCCTTCTCGATCACCAGCAGCGGGCCAATTCCCGCCTGCCGGCAGCGAATCGCCATCGCGAGGCCGGAAAAGCCGGCGCCGACGATGACAACCGCCAGCGGCTCCGGCTCGGCGGCTTGGCGCACGGTCTGGGTCATCGCACGGGGCTCCCGGGTGCGTCGTGCGGCTTCGGTGCACGGGCCTTCAGGAAGGCGGCGGCCTCATCGAGTGAGGCCCGCGCCTCCGGCAGCACCCCGGCGGCGAATTGCCAGGCGTGTGCAACGACGGGGAAGATCTTCAACTCCGTCTCGACTCCGGCCGCGCGGGTGCGCGCGGCCATGCGGACGGAATCGTCGCGCAGGACCTCCCGCTCGCCCACATGGAACAGCAGCGGCGGGAAACCCGTGGGATCTCCGTAGATCGGTGAGATCCGCGGGTCTCGCGGGTCGGCGTGGCCGAGATACATCGGCCGGATGGCGGCGAGCGCCTGCGGATCGAACATCGCATCGCGCCACGCATTCGTGACCCGCGAGCCGTCCTCGGACACGAAGTCGGTGGCGGGGGAGAACAGGGCCGCGGCCCAGGGCATCGGCAGGCCCCGGGCGCGAGCCTCGCCCATCAGCACCAGGGCGAGATTGCCGCCGGCCGATTCGCCCGCCACGCAGGCCGCGCCCTCGGCGCTGAACGCCGCCCAGACGGCCGACACGTCGTCGACTGCGGCCGGGAAGGGATACTCCGGGGCGAGGCGGTAGTCGGGGGCGAAGATCGTGAAGCCGCGGCTCGCCAGCGCACCCGTCACGGGCCGGTGCGTGCGCGGCGAGCAGGCGATGAAGCCGCCGCCGTGGATGTAGAGCATCCGTCGCCCCGACCCTGTCTTCGGCCGGATCCATTCGCCCCGCACGCCGCCGACCGTGCCGGCCTCATAGGTGACGCCCCTTGGATCCGTGAAGGCCGGTGCCTCGAAGATGCGGCGGAAGGCAGCCGCGTCCCGCGCCCTGGCAAGGGGGCCGCGGACCCGGCTGCGAACCATGTAGGTGCCGATATAGGCGCGCAGGCTCGCCATCTCAGAGCGTCCCGCCGGACAGGCGCACGATCGCCTTCCAGTATCCCACCGGCATCAGCCTCTGAAGCAGCGCCGCGCTCCGGGCATCCTTGCCGATGACGATCCTTGGTGACCGGGCCTCGATGCCGCGGATGATCGCGGCCGCCGCGTCGTCGGGGGAAGGGTCAGCAGCTTGCCGAAGGCCTCGCGGGCCTTCTCGTCCTCGACCCGCGCGCGCTCGGCTGCCTCGGGATCGCCGGGCGGCCGCCGGCCACGGGCGTTGCGCGAGATGGCCGTGGCGACGCCGCCCGGATGCACCACCGTGACGCCCAGTCCCGTGCCGGCATATTCGTGCCGCAGGGCCTCGGAAAAGCCCCGCACCCCGAACTTGCTGGTGCAGTAGGCGACCTGGCCCGGAGGCGCGATCAGGCCGAACAGGCTCGACAGGTTGACGATCTGTGCCGCCGGCCGGGTACGGAGCATCGGCAGGAAGGCGTGGCACATCCGCACGACGGCGCGCAGGTTGATGTCCATCAGCCACTCGAAATCGTCGAGATGCGTCTCGTCGAAGCGCCCGCCGAGCGCCACGCCGGCGTTGTTGATCAGAATGTCGAGCTGCCCGAACCGGTCCTGGACCCAATCGGGGAGCGCGCGGATCCCATCCGCATCCACGAGATCGAGGACCCGGGTCTCGACGGCGCCACCCCGCCCGCGGATGCCGCGGGCCGTTTCCTCAAGACCCAGGGCGTCGCGATCGACCAGGAGGAGGCGGCATCCCCTGGCGGCAAGCCCGTCCGCCAGTGCGGCACCGATACCGCTCGCCGCGCCGGTAACCAGCGCGACCGCGCCCGCGAGCTGGAATTTCTGTGCCAAACCCCGCCTCCCGGTTGGCCGGTTGGTCCGTGCCTTAAACAGGGGGATAGTCCCGGCCGCGCATCATGTCTAGGGTGAACACCCTAGACAGGGGCGGGAGATGATCGCGCGAAGCCGCAGCCGCAGGTTGCCAGCGGGAGACGGTGAGGCCGCCCGGGCCAAGGCGCCGAGAACGCGCGACCGGATCCTCGCCGAGAGTCTCGCTCTGTTCAACGCCCGCGGGCTCGGCCGGGTCACCACGGCCGAGATCGCTGTCGCCGCAGGCATTCGGGAAGGCAATCTCCAGTACCATTTCCCGCGCAAGAGCGACCTGATTGAGGTGTTGTTCGCCGCCTTCGAGTCCGAGGCGGTGGCGGTGGCTGGGCAGATGCCTGCGGACCCGGCCGCCCCGCACGCCCTGCTCGCCTACCAGCGCGCGTGGTTCGACCTGATCTGGCGCTATCGCTGCGTTTACCGCGACGGCATCGCCATGGTGGAGATCGCCCCGGCTCTGCGCCTCCGCGTTCATGCCCTGCGGGCGCGGACGCAGGTTTTGGCCCGGGCCGTCTTCGAGGCGGCGGTTCGGGCCGGGCGGCTGCGCATCGGACCGGATGCGCTTGGCCGGCTCATCGACAATGCCTGGATCGTGTCGAGCCACTGGATGAGCCATCGACCCCAGAGCGGCACCGAACTGACCGAAGCCGACCTCGACTGGGGTTTCGCGCAGGTCCGCGATCTCTTCGCGCCGTATCTCGTGACCGATTGTCCGGATTGACGCGGGCTGGCCCGAACCTTCCATGGGCTGTGGCCAAGCTCGAAGCCGAAGAACGCGATGCTCGACCGCCTGATCCATGCCGGCCTCAGCCTCCTGCTGCTGATCACCGTCGCCGTCCTGTTCTCCACGAAGCGGCGGGCGATCCGCCCTCGGGTCGTGCTCACGGCGCTGGCGCTGCAGGTGGGGCTCGGGGCGTCGATCCTGTTCCTGCCGGCCGGACAGGCGGTGCTGAAGGCCGCCGCCGACGTGGTGGTGACCGCGCTGTCCTACGGTGATCGCGGCACCGCCTTCCTGTTCGGTGGCCTCGTCGAGCCGAAGATGTTCGAGCTGTTCGGCGGCTCGGGCTTCATCCTGGCCCTGCGGGTGCTGCCGCAGATCCTCTACGTCTCGGCCCTGATCGCGGTGCTCTACCATGTCGGCCTGATGCAGGCGCTCGCCCGCGGCCTGGGCGCAGGGCTCCGGCGGATTCTCGGCACCACGCCGATCGAGTCGTTCGCCGCGGTGATCACCATCGCCATCGGCCAGAGCGAGATCGCGGTGGCGCTCCGGCCGTTCCTCGCCCTCCTCACCGGCGCCGAGCTCTTCGCGGTGATGTCGAGCGGTGCATCGTCCACGGCGGGTTCGATCCTGGCCGGCTACGCGGCGCTGAGTGTACCGATGACCTACCTGCTCGCGGCCTCGGTCATGGCGATTCCCGGCGGCCTGCTCTACGCCAAGATCCTGGTGCCCTCGACCGAGCCGACCCGGATCGCCACCACCCGCGTCGAGTTCGGGGAAGCGCGGGCGGCCAACGTCATCGAGGCCGCCGCTGAGGGTACACAGAAGGGCCTCGCGGTGGCGGTTTCCGTCGGCGCGATGCTGATCGCCTTCGTGGGCCTGATCGCGCTGGCGGATGGCCTCTTCGGCTATGCGGGCGGCCTCCTCGGATATCCGGCAGCCTCGTTCGAAGGCGTGCTCGGCTGGGCGCTCAGCCCGTTGGCCTGGCTGCTCGGCGTGCCGTGGGAACACGCAACCCTGGTCGGCGGCGCGATCGGCCAGAAGCTCGCCTTCAACGAGTTCCTGGCCTACGCCAATCTCTCGCCGACCCTGAAATCCGGAACGCTCGACCCACGCTCGCAGGCGATCGTCTGCTTCGCGCTCTGCGGCTTCGCCAACTTCGCGTCGATCGCGATCCAACTCGCGAGCTTCTCAAGCCTCGTGCCTGAGCGGCGCTCGGAGGTCGCGCGATACGGGCTCCGGGCGATCCTGGCCGGAACGCTCTCGAATCTCACGAGCGCGGCGATCGCGGGGTTGTTCGTGGGGTGAGACATGGGCGCCACCCTTGCAGGCGAGCGGCAGGGGCTTTGGGCCGCGCTCATCGCGCGAGGAGCGGCGGGTCGCCCCGTGTCCACACTCCGATCTGTGGTGCCCACAAAGAAAAGCGCCGCTTCGGATGAAGCGGCGCCGAAAAGCGCGCTGTCGACGAGTTAGTTGAAGGTGTCGATCTCGGCCGACTCGTAGCTGGTGACTTCCATGCCGACGCAGATCTCGGACACGATCGGGGCGGACCAAGCCATGATTTCCTCCACTTGAACTTCAGATATTTCGATCAGAAACCGCGAGACCGGGGCTGCATGCGCCCCGAACCGCTGGCGACTTAGTTGAAGGTGTCGATCTCGGCCGACTCGTAGCTGGTGACTTCCATGCCGACGCAGATCTCGGACACGATCGGGGCGGACCAGGCCATGGCGTTTCTCCTCGCTGTTGGTGCGATCCATATAGGCAATATCTTGGACGCAATACAAGCGAGCACAACACTTATATTTCTCATAGGTGGCCCGGGGCTAGGTACGCGTCCAGCCGTGGCCGCCCCGCCACCCCGAGGCACGCCGTTCGGCATCGGCTGCGGATGGGAACGGTTTCGGCTTGACGGACAATCTGCGCGGGCGCACGACGCACCCGCGCGACGTCGTCTCCGGCGGCGCGCCCCTTTCAGCAGCGACCCGCGAAGCGACGTGCCCGACCGATCGTGCCTGCCGTGCCCGGCCACGCGCCGTCGACCCGCCTGAGCCGCTGAGAGGCCCGGCCGCGGGGCGACAACGCGGCGGCCGGCCACGGCCCTGACCCAGGATGACCGGCGACGCGTCGCCTCGTAACCCACGAGGCGAGGCCATGAACGAGATCGCGCCCTTCGATACGCGAATCGATCCTTCCGTGCTGGCCGCGCGCCTCTCGGATGAACGCGCCCCCGACATCGTCGAGAAGCTCAACGACGAGGCCCCCGAGGTCGCCGCCGCCATCCTGCTGGGCCTGCCGATGGAGCGGGCGATCGAGGTGCTCGACCAGCCCGAACTCGACTGCGCCGCCGACATCATCGAGATGCTGCCGCGCGACCGGGTGGCGAGCTACCTGTCGGGCATGTCAGCCGACCGGGTCACGGACGTGTTCCGCGAGATCGAGGAGCCCGGCCGCTCCGACCTGCGCGCCCGCCTCGACGCCGAGACCCGCGGCGCCGTGGATCGGCTCTCGGCCTACGGCGAGGAGACGGTCGGCTCGCTGATGACCACCGAGTTCGTCACCGTGCCGGGCACTTGGACGGTGGGCCAGACCCTCGAGCACATCCGCCACGTGGAGAAGACCCGCGAGACGATCTACGCGATCTTCGTGCTCGACCCGCGCACCCGGGCGCTCACCAAGGCGGTGCCCCTGCGCCGTCTGATCTCGGGGAATCCGAACGACAACGTTCTGACCGTCGCTCCGGGACGGCGGCCCCTCGCCGTGTCCCCCACGGCGAGCCGCGAGGAGGCGGCCAGGCTGATCTCCAAGTACGATCTCCTGGCGCTTCCGGTGGTTGATGGGGTCGGCCACGTCATCGGCATCGTCACGGTCGACGACATGATCGATGCGATGATCGAGAAGCAGACGCAGGACGTGCAGCGCTTCGGCGGCATGGAGGCGCTGCCCGAGCCCTACATGGATATCGGCTTCTTCACGATGATCCGGAAGCGCGCCGGCTGGCTCTGCGCGCTGTTCCTCTCGGAAATGCTCACCGCCTCGGCCATGCAGGGCTTCGAGGGCGAACTGGAGAAGGCCATCGTCCTGACGCTGTTCATCCCGCTGATCATGAGGCTCGGGGGTAATTCCGGCTCGCAGGCGACCTCGCTGCTGATCCGGGCGCTCGCCTTGCACCAGATCCGCCTGCGGGATTGGTGGCGGGTGGCTTTGCGGGAACTGCCCACCGGCATCGTCCTCGGCGGCATCCTCGGTGTGATCGCGATCATCCGCATCGTCGCCTGGCAGAAGCTCGGCCTCTACGATTACGGCGCGCACTGGCCGCTGGTCGCCGTCACGGTCGGCGCGGCGCTGGTAGGGATCGTGACCTTCGGCTCCCTGGCGGGCTCGATGCTGCCGTTCGTCCTGCAGCGTGTGGGCTTCGATCCGGCCACCGCCTCGGCGCCGTTCGTGGCGACGCTGGTGGATGTGACGGGGCTCGTCATCTATTTCTCGGTGGCGCTTCTGATCCTGCGCGGGACGCTGCTGTAACGGGCTTCCTCCCGTGCAGGCGCGTTCTCCTCCCCATAGGGTGAAGGGGGCAGGGGGTGTTTCGTCACCCGGTGACCGCCTCGGCGAGCCGCTTGCGCTGCACCTTGCCGTTAGGGGTACGCGGCAGGGCGCCGAGGAAGCGGATCTCGCGCGGGCGCTTGTAGGCGGCGAGCCGCTCGGCGCACCACGCGAGCAGCGCCTCGGCGTCGGGCTCGGCACCCGGCTGGAGCACCACGAAACCGCAGATCACCGAAACGTCCGCGCGCACCGGCAACTCGGCCACACCGACCTCGGCGACGGACGGGTGGGCGGCCAGCACCACCTCCACTTCGTTGGGTGACACGCGGTAGCCCATCGCCTTCATCAGATCGTTGTTGCGGCCCTCGAACCAGAGGTAGCCGTCGGCATCGAGCCGGGCGAGATCGCCGCCGACGAACCAGTCGCCGCGCATCACCTCGGCTTCTTCCTCGGGACGGTTCCAGTAGCCGAGCATCAGGGCCGGCTCGGAGCGGTGGACGGCGAGCAGCCCGCTTTCCCCGCCGGCAGCGGAACCGGTTCGCTGTCGACAGGCAGGATCGCCACCCGGCGTCCGGGCTGCGGCTTGCCGGGCGAGCCGGGACGGACGGGGATCGTCGGGCCGCTGGAGATGTAGGTCGAGATCTCGCTCATCCCGAGCGCCTCGTAGAGGGGCTTGCCGGTGGCCTTGGTCCAGGCGTCGAGCAACTCCACCGAGAGCGGCTCTCCCGCCGTGCAGCCGTGGCGCAGGCTCGACAGATCGTGAACGCCGAGATCGCCGTATTTCAGGATCTGACGATAGAGGGTCGGGACGGCGGCAAACAGCGTGGCGCTGTACTGCGCGATCAGCCTCGGCCAGACGCCCGGGTCGCGGGGGCCGTTGTAGAGCACCGCGGTGGCGCCCACCGACCACGGGTCGCTCAGGCCCACGCCCAGCGTGTAGGTCCAGTTCATGGTGCCGGCGTGGAGCATCACGTCGGATTCGGTAAGCCCGAGCCAATGGTCGAGCATCGGCCGGCGGCCGTAGGCGGCGCGGTGGGCGTGGAGCACGCCCTTCGGCCGGCTGGTCGTGCCGGAGGTGTAGATCAGCATCGCCGGGTCGTCGGCGGCGGTGTCGGCGTAGTCGGACAGGGGCGGACCGGCCTTCATCCGCGCGACGGCCGCGGCGTCGAGCAGGAGACGGCCGCCGAGCGCCGCCGCGGAGACCGTGCAGCCGCTCCCGACGACCACCGCGGCGGCGCCGGAATTCTCCATAAGGAAGGCCGCCTCGCCCTCGGTGAGCTGCGGCGACGAGGGCAGTGCCACGAGGCCGGCCGCCAGCGCCCCGAAATAGACGAGAACGTAATCGGCCTCGTTGCCCATGCGGATCATCACCCGGTCGCCGGGTTTGAGCCCGAGCTCCAGCAGGCCCGCCGCGATGCCGCGCACCGCCCGCTCGACTTCTCCGAAGGTGAGGCGCGCGGCGCTGCCATCGCCCACCATGATCAGGGCGGTCTTGTCGGGGCGCAGGCGGGCATTCTCGGCGAGGCCGTACCGCGCGGCGTTGAACCGCGCGGGCGGATGGCGGTCGTTGATGAGGCTGTCGGGCACCGGGCGCTCCCCCGCATTCGGGCTTTTGGCCGGGTGTCCTGCCTGCGCGGCCGGCCGTCAACCGTAGGGGTGCGTGCCCTGTCCCACCGGGTCAGGTCCGCCGCTGCGCCTGCCCTTCCTGCTCCTCGAAGCCTTTGAGCATCTTGTCGAGCGTCAGCGGGTATTCGCGCACGCGGATCCCCGTCGCGTTGTAGACGGCGTTGGCCAGAGACGCGCCTGCGCCGCAGATGCCGAGTCTCGCCGAGCCCCTTGCTCTTCAGCGGGTTCGCCTTGTCGTCGAGCTCGGGCAGGAACACCGCGTCGATGACCGGGATGTCGGCGTGCACGGGCACGTGATACTCGGCCATGTCGTGGTTGACGAAGTAGCTGTAGCGCGGATCGACCACCGCGTCCTCCATCAGCGCCGCCCCGACCCCGAAGGTCATGCCGCCGATCGCCTGGCTGCGGGCTGTCTTGGCGTTGAGGATGCGCCCGCCGGTGAAGACGCCGAGCATCCGCCTCAGCCGGATCTCGCCGGTATCGACGTCGACCCCGACCTCGGCGAAGTGCGCGCCATAGGAGTACTGTGAGAACTTCTGCTTCATCTCGCCGGGCTTGATCTCGCCCGCCGCCTCCAGCCCCGAGCCGGCGAGGTCCGTGAGCGACTCGGTGCGGTTGCCCGAGGTGACGGTGCCGTCGCGGAACGTGGCGCCGTCCGGGTTGAGATCGCCCGCCTTGAGGAGGGCCTGTCGGAGATTGTCGCAGGCCACGTACAGGGCCGAGCCCGCCGAGGCGGCGCCGAACGAGCCGCCCGAACCCGCCGCGTAGGGGAAGTCGGTGTCGCCCATCTCGACTCGCACCCGGTCGGGCGGCAGCCCCATCATCTCGCCGGCGATCTGAGTCAGGATCGTGTAGGTGCCGGTGCCCGGATCAGTCATCGCCATCCGGACCACCAGGACGCCGTCCGGCCCGAGCCGGACCTTGGCGGCGGACGGCATCAGCGGGTTGAGACGGGCGGCCGCCGACATGCCCATGCCGACGAGCCAGTTGCCCTCGCGCCGGCTGCCCGGCGCCTGCCGCCTGTCCCAGCCGAACAGGCGCGCGCCCTCACGCATGCAGGGAACCAACTGGCGGGTGGAGAAGGGCACCTTCTTCTCGGGATCCTCGGCCGGCTCATTGCGCACCCGCAGCTCGATCGGGTCGATCTTCAGATGCTCGGCGAGTTCGTCCATGGCGCATTCGAAGGCGAGCTGTCCCACGGCCTCGCCGGGCGCGCGCATCGACGATGCGATCGGCATGTTCAGGTTCACCAGGCGATGGCGCGTGACGCGATTCTGCGCCGCGTAGAGCGACCGGGTGACGTTGGCGGCGGTCTCGAAGAAGCCGTCACCCTCGGCGGTGTCGGACCAAGATTCGTGGCTGATCGCCGAGAGGCGCCCATCTGGGTCGGCGCCGAGGCGGATGCGCTGGACCGCGTCGGTGCGGTGGGTCGCGAGGTGGAATTCCTGCTGGCGGGTCAGCGCGACCTTCACGGGTCGCTGGATCAGCTTCGAGGCCAGCACGGCGAGCGTCGCCTCGGGCTGAACCTGGAGCTTCGAGCCGAAGCCGCCGCCGACATAGGGGCTGACGATCCGCACCTTCTCGGGCGGCAGCTTGAGCACGGAGCCCAAATCCTTCTGGCCCCGGTTCGGCATCTGGTTGGCGGTGTGGAGCACCACGCCGTCGCCGTCCCAGGAGGCGATCGTGGCGTGCGGCTCCATCTGCGTGTGGATCTGGTTCGGGGTGACGTACTCTACGTCGAGCTTCACCGGGGCGGCCGCGAAGGCCGCGTCGAAGTCGCCGAGCTTGGAATCGGGGGTGAGTTGATCGGCTTCGGCTCGTAGGCCGCCGCCAGATTGTCCTTGAGCACCCCCTTGGGCTTGGCCGCATCGTACTGGACCTTGACCAGCATCGCGGCGGCGCGGGCCTGCTCGAAGGTCTCCGCCACCACGAAGGCGACGGGCTGCCCGTAGAACTTGACCTCCGAGCCCTGGAGCTGCGGCCAGACCTGCTCCTTCTTCGCGCCCTGTTCGGGCACGTTCTAGTGGGTCAGGACCAGGATCGTGCCGGGCGCCCGGCGGGCGGCCTCCGCGTCGATCGCCCGGATCGTGCCGGCCGCGATCGCCGCCGGCACGATGAAGCCGTAGGCGGGGTTCTTCAGGGCCCGGGTCTCGTAGGCGTAGGGCGCGCGGCCGGTGACCTTGAGCTTGCCTTCGACCCGGTCCAGCGGCTTGCCGACGAGGCCGTCGGGACGATCGTCGAGGGGCGTCCGGCCGATCGGCTGGTTCATCTCCATGGGGACGGTCCTTGCCGGGATTTAAGCGCGGGTCGCCTGCGCCACGACGGCGCGCAGGGTCCGCCGGGTCAGCGGGATCTTGAAGTCATTGCTGCCGTAGCCGCGGGCTCCTTTGAGCACCGCGTCGGCCGCGGCGTCCGCCGAGCCGGTCTGCACGAGCGCCGTCTCGGCCTCGGCCACCCGCCAGGGCTTGTGCGCGAGGCCGCCGAAGGCGAGGCGGGCCGCCTAGGGCTTGCCGCCCTCGGCACCGGCGATCACGGCGGCCACCGAGACGGTCGCGAAGGCATAGGACGCCCGGTCGCGGACCTTCCGGTAGATGTGCGTGCCGGCAATGGGCTTCGGCAGGGTCACCGCCGTGATGATCTCGCCCTTGCGCAGGTCGCTCTCAATCTGCGGTGTGTCGCCGGGCAACTTGTGGAAGTCCGCGATGGGGATCGTTCGCGTCTGCCCGTTCGGGTTCACAGTCTCGACGGTGGCGTCGAGGGCGCGCAGGGCCACGTTCATGTCGGACGGGTTGGTGGCGATGCAGGCTTCACTCGCGCCGACCACCGCCATGATGCGGTTGAACCCGCCGATCGCCGAGCAGCCGGAGCCGGGCTCGCGCTTATTGCAGGGCATGGCCGTGTCGTAGAAGTAATAGCAGCGCGTCCGCTGCAGCAGGTTGCCGGCGGTCGTCGCCTTGTTGCGCAGCTGCCCCGAGGCGCCGGCGAGTAGAGCCTTGGCCAGCACGGCGTAGTCCTTGCGGACCCGCGGGTCGGCGGCGAGGTCGGAATTCCGCACCAGGGCGCCGATGCGCAGGCCGCCGTCCTGTGTGGCCTCGATCGTGTCGAGAGGCAGCCGGTTGACGTCGATCAGCGTCGCCGGGGTCTCGATCCGGAGCTTCATCAGGTCGAGGAGATTGGTGCCGCCGGCGATGAACTTGGCGTTCGGCCGCTCGGCCGCGAGCCTGGCGGCGTCCTGAACCATCGCCGGACGCTCGTACGTGAAGGCCTTCATGTCCGCCCCCTCACAGGTTGCTGGCGGCGGGGTCGCGGATCGCCGCAACGATGTTCGGATAGGCACTGCAGCGGCAGATGTTGCCGCTCATCCGCTCGCGGATCTCGGCGTCACCGAGCGTCGGGGTCGACGCGACTTCCTCGGTGACGTGGCTCGGCCAGCCCGCCTTGGCCTCGCTCAGCATGCCGACCGACGAGCAGATCTGGCCCGGCGTGCAGTACCCGCACTGGAATCCGTCGTGCTCCAGGAAGGCGGCCTGCATCGGGTGGAGCTTGTCGCCATCTGCGAGGCCCTCGATCGTGGTGATCGGATCGCCCTCGTGCATGGCCGCGAGGGTCAGGCAGGAATTGATCCGCCGTCCATCCACTAGAACCGTGCAGGCGCCGCACTGGCCATGGTCGCAGCCCTTCTTGGTGCCGGTGAGCGCGAGGTGCTCACGCAGGGCATCGAGGAGCGTCGTGCGCGTGTCGAGGACGAGATCGTGCGCCTGACCGTTGACGGTCAGCCGCACCGGCATGGTCTGCGGGGGGCCGGATCGCCCGGTGCCGCCGCGGCGGGTGCGGGCCGGAAGCCGAATGCGCCGAGGGCGCCAGCCGCGGCGCAGCCCTCCACGACGGCGCGCCGCGTCAGGGCGAAGGGCGACTTCGGAGTCGCGTCTGTCATGCTGCCATCCCGTCCGTGCGCGACGCATCGGCAGCGTGGCGCAACCTGGAATCCGCTGCGCCAACGTGCAGTCGTGCGGATTGGATCCGGTCCAGACTGCGCCCGTTCACCGCGGCTGAGCCGTATTCGGGGGCCGCCCCGGTTCAGCGCACGGCTTCGGTTCGCGCCGTTTCGGGGGAGGCGTCCGACCCGTCATCGTGAGCGCAGCGGAGCGACCCAGGATCGCGCGGACCCCGACGGAGGCGCCTCTTGGATTGCCGCGCTCCGCGCGCACAGACGGCGGTGCTCCAGCACGCCTCGCGCTGACATCATGCCCGCTGATCGGACCACGCCCTCGGAGGTTCATCGCATGGCCGCGACCGTCCCGACCATCGCCCTCAACAACGGCCGCCGCATCCCGCAGAGCCGTTACGGATGCTGGCAGCTTTCGGATGAGCAGGCGCCGGACCTCGTCGGAAGAGCGCTGGCTGCGGGCTATCACCTGATCGACACTGCTTCCATCTACGGCAACGAGGCCGGCGTCGGCCGGGCGGTGCGGGACGCGAAGGTCCCGCGCGAAGAGATTTTCCTCACAACCAAGCTCTGGAACGACCACCATGGCCGCGACGAGGCGCGGCGCGCCTTCGACGAGAGCCTTGCGTGTATCGGTCTACCTTACGTTGATCTCTACCTGATCCACTGGCCCTGTCCCCACAGACGCCTGTTCGTCGAGACCTGGAAGGCGCTGATCCAGCTTCGCGACGAAGGTCGGGCCAAGTCGAGCGGCGTCTTGAACTTTACGGCGGAGCACCTCGCCAAGCTGCTGGCTGAGACCGGCGTCGCGCCGGCCGTGAACCAGATCGAGCCTCCACCCGCGTGTCCAACGTAAGGCACCCCGGGCCGCCGACGCCCGTCACGGGATCGTGACCGACTCCTGGAGCCCGCTGGGCCTGGGCAAGGCGCTGAACGACCCAGCCGTTCTCGCGATCGCGAAGGCGCACGGGAAGACCCCGGCCCAAGTGGTGCTGCGCTGGCAGGTCCAGATCGGCTGCGCGGCGATCCCGAAGACTGCCCGGCCCGAGCGCATCGTGGAGAACATCGCACTGTTCAACTTCGAACCCAGCGCCGACGAGACGGCACGGAGCGCCGCCCTCGACCGGCCGGCCGGACGGGCGGATCGGACCCGGCCCAGCGACCTGTTGCTGAACGCGCCGGCCTTCGGCGGCGCAGCATAACACTGCGTCGCAAAAGATTTATGCTCACAGCTAGCATATCTGGACAGGCGCGTCCGGCCCTCATAAGTTAGGCGGCACAATGCTCAAACTGAGCATAATGGAGGACGCCATGACGGCGACCGTGTCACCCGTCTCCCGCACGCCCATCCCGGGCCTGCCGCTGCCCGATCTCTACGCGCGTGTCAGTCGGCACGTTCCCGCGATCGAGTGGCCGGCGCTCGCGCCCGACATCGAGGCGATCCTTCGGCTCAAGCGCGAGCGCAACGCCGTCATCCTCGCGCACAATTATCAGGCGCCGGAGATCTTCCACACGGTGGCGGACATTGTGGGCGACAGCCTGGCGCTCGCCCGCGAGGCGGTGAACGTCGATGCCGACGTGATCGTGCTGGCGGGCGTCCACTTCATGGCCGAGACCGCCAAGCTCCTGAATCCGGGCAAGACCGTGCTGATCCCCGACATGGGTGCGGGCTGCTCGCTGGCCGACTCAATCACCGCCGCGGACGTGCGGGCCTTGCGGGCCAAGTACCCGGGCGTGCCGGTGGTGACCTACGTGAACACCTCGGCGGCCGTGAAGGCCGAGTCCGACCTGTGCTGCACCTCCGGCAACGCCGTCGCGGTGGTGAGGTCGCTGAACGCACCCCGCGTGCTGATGATCCCGGACGAGTTCCTGGCCCAGAACGTCCAGGCGGAGCTGCCCGAGATCGAGATCCTCACCTGGGCCGGCCATTGCGAGGTGCACGAGGGCTTCACCCCGGCCGACATCCGCGACGTGCGTGAGAGCTATCCTGGCGTGACCGTCATCGCGCACCCGGAATGCCCGCCGGACGTGGTGGCCGAATCGGACTTCTCCGGTTCCACCGCGATGATGATGGATTTCGTCGTCGAGAAGCGGCCGAAGCAGGTGGTGCTCGTCACCGAGTGCTCCATGGCCGACAACATCGCGGCGCAGAACCCGGACATCGAGTTCATCAAGCCCTGCAACATGTGCCCGCACATGAAGCGGATGAGTCTGCGCAACATCCGCCGCTCGCTGGAGACGATGACCCACGAGGTCACGGTCGATCCGGCGCTCGCCGACCGGGCCCGGGCCGCGGTGGAGCGCATGCTCCAGGTGCGCACGCGATGAACGCCGTCTCGCCCCGCACCGTCGATCGCGTCGTCGTGGTCGGCGGCGGCGTCGCGGGCCTCAGCGTCGCTCTGCGGCTCGCACCCCGTCCGGTGACGCTGGTCACCGCCTCGGCCCTCGGTCTCGGCACGGCCACCGGCTGGGCGCAGGGCGGCATCGCGGCGGCGGTCGGCTCCGACGATGCCCCCGCGCTACACGCCGGCGATACCGAGGCCGCGGGCGCCGGGCTGACCGAGCCCGATGTCGCGCTCCGCGTGGCTCAGGAGGGGCCGGCCCTGATCGGTTGGCTGGTGCGGATCGGCGTCCCGTTCGACCGGACAGAGGTTGGCGCCCTGGCCCTCGGCCTGGAGGCCGCCCATGGCCGCCGCCGCATCGTCCGCGCCGGCGGCGACGCCACAGGGGCCCGCGTTCTCGAAGGTCTAGTGCGGGCCGTGCTCGCCGCGCCGTCCGTCGAGATCGTCACCGCCCGCGCCTGCGACCTGCTGCGGGACACCCGCGGGGCCGTCGCCGGGATCGTCGCCGAGCGCGACGGCGCCCGGTTCCGTATCCCGGCCCGCGCCGTGGTTCTGGCCACCGGCGGCGTCGGCGCCCTCTACG
The DNA here is from genome assembly GCA_050632875.1 of Methylobacterium sp. P31. Classification (GTDB taxonomy): domain Bacteria; phylum Pseudomonadota; class Alphaproteobacteria; order Rhizobiales; family Beijerinckiaceae; genus Methylobacterium. Next base: position 2,714,669 of record JBODSC010000001.1, read on the forward strand.
CGGCGACCACCAATCCGCCCGGCGCCGTCGGCCGCGGACTGGCGCTCGCCGCCCGGGCCGGCGCGGTGATGCGCGACATGGAGTTCGTGCAGTTTCACCCGACCGCGATCGCGGCCGGCGCCGATCCGATGCCGCTGGCCACCGAGGCCCTGCGGGGAGAAGGCGCCCGGCTGATCGACGAGACCGGCGCGGCCGTGATGGCCGGGATCAGCGGCGGCGACCTCGCCCCCGTGACGTGGTCGCCCGCGGCATCTTCCAGGCCCTGCAGCGCGGCCGCACCGTCTACCTTGACGCCCGCGGCGCGCTCGGGGCCGCGATGCCGAAGCGCTTCCCGACGGTGGCGGGCCTCTGCGCGGCCGCCGGCATCGACCCGGCCGTGCAGCCGATCCCGGTCCGCCCGGCGGCGCATTACCACATGGGCGGCGTGAAGGTGGACGCGCACGGCGCCACCACGGTGCCCGGCCTCTATGCGTGCGGCGAGGTCTCAGCCACGGGCCTGCACGGCGCGAACCGCCTCGCCAGCAATTCCCTGCTGGAAGGCCTCGCCTATGCCCGCTTCATCGCGGACGGGCTCGACGCGCCGCCGCCGGGGGCGATCATCCCCGAGACTGTGGCTGCCCGCCCGGCCACCGACCTGTCGGCAATCCGCACGCTGATGGAGACGAAGGTCGGGGTCGTGCGCGACGCTGCGGGATTGGCGGGTGCGATCGCCGAACTGGCTCCGCTCGCCGAGGGCTGCGACGCCGCCCTCGTCGCCCTGATGATCGCCCGCGGCGCGCTGGACCGTCAGGAGAGCCGGGGAGCCCATTGGCGCAGCGATTTCCCGCGCACGGCGGCCGCAATCCACACCGAGACCACGCTCGCGGATCTGCGCGCTGCACCACGCGGACGCACGGCCGCCGAGGAGATGCTGACGCCATGACGCAATCGGTCACGACGGACGAGATCCTGCCCCTGCCGCGTCTCCTTGTGGAGCCGGTGGTGCGCGCCGCCCTGCTCGAGGATCTCGGCCGGGCCGGCGACATCACCACCGACGCGATCGTCCCGCCGGGGGCGCGGATGCAGGGCGTGATCGCCTCGCGCCAGGACGGGGTGATCTCCGGTACCGATGCCGCCGCCATCGCGTTCGCGCTGGTGGACCCGGCGGTGACCGTCACGGTCGAGCGCGGCGACGGCACCCGAGTGGCGCCGGGCGATGTGGTGCTGCGTCTTGAAGGCCCCGCCCGGGCGATCCTCACGGCCGAGCGCGTGGCTCTCAACCTGCTCTGCCGGATGTCGGGCGTCGCCACGGCGACCCACGGCCTCGTCGAGGCGGCTCGTCCCCACGGCAAGGCCTCCATCGTGTGCACGCGCAAGACGACGCCGGGCCTGCGCGCCCTGGAGAAGCACGCGGTGCGGGCGGGCGGCGGCTCGAACCACCGCTTCGGCCTCGACGACGCCGTGTTGATCAAGGACAACCACGTGGCGGTGGCCGGCGGTATCGTGCCGGCCATCGCGCGCGCTCGGGCCCGGGCCGGCCACCTCGTGAAGATCGAGTGCGAGGTCGACAGCCTCGATCAACTCGCCGAGGCCCTGTCGGTCGGCGTCGACGCGGTCCTCCTCGATAATATGGGCCCCGACCAGCTGGCCCGCGCCGTCGCGATGATCGACGGCCGTGCGCTGTCCGAGGCGTCGGGCCGGATCACCCGCGAGACGGTGGGGGCGGTTGCCGCCTCGGGCGTCGACCTGATCTCCTGCGGCTGGATCACCCATTCCGCAGCGATCATCGATCTCGGTCTCGACGCGGCCTGAACCGGCGAGATCCCGCCGGATGGGCCGTCGGCGTTTCAGTGTCATCACGTTCGGATGACAAGTCTTCGCTGTTCGTGCGCGGGTTAACTCTCCGATGTCTTTCGCTGCGCACGGGGTTTGCTAAGGTCTCGCGCAACAGGAACGCCATCGACCGGACGAGCCCGTGAGCCGAGCCCTCAGTCCCGCGGCAGCCCCGGCGGTCGGCCTCCCCGACGCCCCCGTCGCGCGCAAGCCCGGCGCCGTACGGCATGGCCCCGGGCCGGCGCTGATGCTTGGTGCCCTGGGCGTTGTGTACGGGGACATCGGCACGAGCCCGCTCTACGCGTTCAAGGAGGCGGTGAAGGCGGCGACCGCGGGCGGGGCGGCGGTGCCGGAGGCGGCGACCGGGGCGGTGTCGCTGATCCTGTGGTCGCTGATCCTGATCGTGTCGCTCAAATACGCCGTGCTGATCCTGCGGGCCGACAACCGCGGCGAGGGCGGCATCGTCGCCATGCTGGCGCTGCTGGGCGCCCGGCAGGCGCGGCCGGGGACCTGGAAGGCGCTGCTCCTGGTGGTCGGGCTGGTCGGGGCGGCCCTGCTCTACGGCGACGGGGCGATCACGCCAGCCATCTCGGTGCTCTCGGCCATCGAGGGCCTGAAGGTCGACGCCCCGGCGCTCGGGCCGTACGTGGTGCCGATCACAATCGTGATCCTGGTCGCGCTGTTCCTCGTCCAGCACAAGGGCGTGGCCGCCATCGGCCGGGTCTTCGGACCCGTCATGCTCGCCTGGTTCGTGATTCTGGTCCTGCTCGCGATCCCCAGCATCCTGCGTGCGCCGGAAATCCTGGCGGCGGTCAATCCCTGGCGCGCCGTCGACTTTCTCGTCCACGCGGGCTGGTACGTGAGCTTCCTGATGCTGGGCGCCGCCTTCCTGGCGGTGACCGGCGGCGAGGCCATGTACGCCGATCTCGGCCATTTCGGCGCGCCGGCGATCCGAGCGGCGTGGTTCGGCCTCGTGCTGCCCGCCCTACTGATCCATTATTGCGGTCAGGGCGCCCTGATCATCGCGGATCCCACGGCGATCGAGAATCCGTTCTACCTGCTGGCTCCCGACTGGGCCCATTACCCGCTGGTCGCCCTTGCCACGATGGCGACGGTAATCGCCTCGCAGGCCGTCATCTCGGGCGTTTACTCGCTGACCCAGCAATCGATCCAGCTGGGTTTCCTTCCCGCGATGCGCGTCGTCCACACCGACCGGAAGGAGCGTGGGCAGATCTACGTGCCCGGGGTGAACTGGCTGCTCGCCATCGCCACGCTCACCGCCGTCCTGGTATTCGGCTCGTCCGAAGCGCTGGCCGGCGCCTACGGCATCGCGGTCTCCGCCCTGATGGGCATCACCACGATCCTGGCTGCTCTGATCGCCCTGCGCTGGGGCTACAACCCGGTGCTCGTCTTCGCGGTCAACGGGTTCTTCCTCGCCGTCGACAGCGTGTTCTTCGCGGCCAACAGCGTGAAGCTTCTGGAGGGCGGGTGGTTTCCGCTGCTGCTCGCCGCGGCGGTCGCCTTCCTGATGCTGACCTGGATGAAGGGCAACCGTCTCATGGAAGCCGTGCGTGAGACTATGCGCCAGTCCGAGGCGACGTTCCTCGCCCGTCTCGCCTCGGATCCGCCCGTGACGCTACCCGGGACGGCGGCCTTTCTGACCGTCGCCACGCAGGGCATCCCGATGGCGCTCGGCCGGCTGGTGGAGCGCAGCCGGTGCCTGCACGAGCGCATCCTGCTGATTACGGTGCTCTACGAGGAGGAGCCGGTCGTTCAGGCAAGCGAGCGGGCGCAGGTGACCCTGGTCGCTCAGGGCATCCGCAAGGCCATCTCGCACCACACGCCCGGTATGGAGCGTGTGGTCCTGCGCTACGGCTTCATGCAGACCGCTTCGATCCCCGAGGGGCTGCAATGCGCCGTGGCGAGCGGTCTGCTCCCGCCGGAATACCTGGAGGACATGACCTACTTCGTCGGGCACGAGGTGGTCATTCCCTCGCCGAAGCCCGGCATGGCCTTGTGGCGCGAGAGCCTGTTCGCCTTCATGAAACGCAATGCCGAGCGCACGGGCGCCCATTTCTGCCTGCCGACCCGGCAGATCGTCGAGGTCGGGACCGAGATCGAGATCTGATCCGTTCGGTTCATGTCCGTCCGGTGCCGCCCCGGCGCCCGCCGCATTGAAAATGGCCGCGTTCGCCAGCATATCGCCACCGCAATTTTCCCCGACAGCGGAGGCATCACCCGTGAGCGAGACGATTGAGCGGCACGAGTTCGGGGCGGAGGTGGGCCGGCTCCTCGACCTCGTCGTGCACGCGCTCTATTCCGACCGCGAGATCTTCCTGCGCGAACTCGTCGCCAACGCCGCCGACGCCATGGACCGGCGCCGGTTCGAGGCCCTGACCTCGGCGGCGAGCGCCCTGCCGCCGGACGCCAAGGTCCGCATCGTGCCCGACAAGGAGGCGCGGACCCTGACCGTCTCGGATGCCGGCATCGGCATGACCAAGGAGGACCTCGCCACCAATCTCGGCACCATCGCGCGATCCGGCACGCGGGCCTTCTCGCAGACGCTGGAATCCGCCAAGGCCGAGGACCGGCCGAGTCCTGATCGGCCAGTTCGGCGTCGGCTTCTACTCGGCCTTCATGGTGGCCGACCGGGTCACCGTCACGTCGCGCCGCGCCGGCAGCGACGAGGCCTGGAGCTGGGCCTCGGACGGCCAGGGCAGCTACACGCTGGAGCCCGCCACGCGGGCCGAGCCCGGCACCGACATCGTCCTGCACCTCAAGGAAGACGCCGACGAGTATCTGGAGCCCTACCGACTCGACCATCTCGTGCGGAAATGGGCTGACTTCATCACTGTGCCGATCGCCGTCGTGCGCGACGGCAAGGACGAATCGGCCAACCAGGGCACCGCGCTCTGGCGCAAGGCGAAGTCCGAGGTCACCGAGGAGCAGTACGAGGAATTCTACCGCTCCATCGGCATGAACTTCGACAAGCCCTGGGCGACGCTGCACTGGCGCGCCGAGGGGCAGCTCGAATTCTCCGCCCTGCTGTTCATCCCGGGCTCGAAGCCTTTCCAGGCGCTCGACAACGATCGCCAGAGCAAGATCCGGCTGCACGTCCGGCGGATGTTCATCACCGACGAGGCCGAGCTGCTGCCGCCGTGGCTGCGCTTCGTCCAAGGCGTCGTCGATACCGAGGACCTGCCGCTCAACGTCTCCCGGGAGATGCTGCAGTCGACACCGGCCCTGGCGCGGATCCGCCGGGCCGTCACCGGCCGCGTCATGTCGGAGCTTGCCACCCGCGCCAAGGATGCGGAGGGCTACCAGCCCTTCTGGGAGAATTTCGGCGCCGTCCTCAAGGAGGGCATCTACGAGGATTTCGAGCGCCGGGGCGAGATCGCACCGCTCCTGCGCTTCCGCTCCTCGGCGCTGGAGGGCTGGACCTCGCTGCCCGACTACGTGTCCCGGATGAAGGACGGGCAGGAGGCGATCTACTATCTCGTCGCCGACGATGCCGAGGCCCTGAAATCCTCAGCCCAGCTCGAGGGTTTCAAGGCGCGTGGCCTGGAGGTGCTGCTCCTCTCCGATCACGTCGATGCGTTCTGGCCGGACCAGCTCGGCACTTTCGAGCAGAAGCCGCTCCGCTCCATCACCAAGGGCGGCCTCGACCTGTCGAAGTTCGCACCTGAGGGTGAGCAGCCGGAGGTGCCCGAGGGCCTGGACGCCTTCGTGGCCGCCGTGAAGACGGCGCTCGGCGCCGAGGTCTCTGACGTTCGCACGACGGACCGTCTGGTCGATTCGGCAGTGGTGCTCTCGGCCGGCACCGGCGGGCCCGACCTGCAGATGCAGCGGCTGATGCGCCGGGCCGGGCGGGCCGGTTTGGGTCAGCCGGTTCTGGAGATCAACCCGCGCCACCCGCTGATCTGGGCGCTCGCCGCGGCGCCCGAATCGGAAGTACCGCAGGCCGCCGGCACACTGCTCGACCTCGCCCGCATCCAGGACGGCGACAGCCCGCGCGACCCGGCGGCCTTCGCCCGCACGGTCGCGGCGGCCCTGGCGACAGCGCGCGGCGCGTAGAAGTACTGAGACGCACGCCGTGCGCCGCGAAAATGCTGCGCGCGACGTGTGTCTCCACACACTTCCCCGCGGCACGATTGCAAGTTCGGTTGATCATTCGGAAATGGTCAAGCCATAACTTCGCCACCGGTCGGGAGCATTGCCCGGCCTCTGGCGCGGGCGCGGTGGGGGCCGCAGGCGTCTGAGCCGATCCCTCTCGCGCGCGCTCGTTGCGCGCCTCACGGACGCTGCATGAACCCGGTCGAGGCTGAAGCCGGCAACGGACAGGCGGTCGCGGCAGCGCGGACCCGGGCTCATGCCCGGGCGTACCGCCACAGCGGCCGTGTGCGCGCCATGCGCCGCCTGATCCCGGTCGCTGCGGGCGGCTCGGTGGCGCTGCTGCTCGCTTACCTGTTCAATCCCTTCGCGGCGACTCTGCCAAGTGTCTCGGTCGGCCCGGTGACGCTGGCGGGCTCGAAAGTCCGTATGGAGAATCCGCGGCTCTCCGGTTTCCGCCAGGGCACGCGCGGCTACGAGGTGACGGCGGATGCCGCCCTGCAGGATGTGCGCAAGCCGAGCCAGATTGAACTGCAGCAGATGCGCGGCCACATCGCCACCGACGACCAGGGCGGGATCGCCCGGCTCTCGGCCGCCTCCGGTCTGTTCGACACCGCCCGCGAGGCCCTCGACCTCAAGGACGACATCCGGATCTGGACCGATAAGGGCGAGGAGGCGCGCCTGCGCTCGGCCGCCGTGACGTTCAAGACCGGTTCCATCAGCTCGCTGGAGCCCGTCACCGTGTCGAGCCCGCGAGCCACGGTGAACGCCGACACGCTCGACGTGGTCGAGAACGGCAAGCGGATTTCCTTCGTGGGCAACGTGCACGTGGTCATCGTGAATGAGGATCAGGCGGAGAAGCCGTCTGCCCGCATCCTCACCTCGGATGCCGAAGCCGCGGATGGTACCCGTTGAACGCCGCCCGCATTCTCTGCGCCGCCCTGGCAGCCTGCCTAGCCCTCGGCGGCCCGGCGCTGGCCGAGAAGCCGGCGGCCCGGAAGGACTCACCCTTTGGCAATATCGGCGGCAGTGGCAAGGATCCGATCAAGATCGACGCCGATCGGCTCGACGTGTTCGACCGGGAGAACAAGGCGATCTTCGCCGGCAATGTCGTCGCCGTGCAGGGCGACAGCACGATCCGGTGCTCCACCATGACGGTCTATTACAAGCGCGGAAAGGACATGCCCGGCAAGGACGCCAAGGGCGATGCCAAGTCCGCGGACGCGGCCGCCGACGCGCCGGCCCCCAGGAATCCCGCCGAGAACGGCATTCAGAAGGTGGATTGCGCCGGCCCGGTCACGGTGGTGCAGAAGGATCAAGTCGCCACCGGCGATCACGCGGTATTCGACCAGGACGCCAAGCGGATCGTGCTCACCGGCAACGTCGTCCTGAGCCAATGCCAGAACGTCACCCGCGGCCAGCGGCTGGTCTACGACATGAATACCGGCCGGGCGAACATGGACCCTGTGGCGGGCGGCCGCGTCTCGGCCCTGTTCGTTCCGGGTGAGAAGGGGGACGCGAAGGACGGCAAGGCGAAGGGCTGCACGCAGCCACCGGCCAAGCCGCGGGTACAGGTCAATTGAGCGGCGCCATGGCGTTCCAGGTTGGCCCGCAGGAGGCGGCGGGCCGCGCGAGCTGGCTCGGCCGTCTGTTCGGCCGGCGCGCGCGGCAGCCGGACGGCCCGCACGCGGAGGCGGATCAATGGTCCGCAGCCGATGACGGCGGTCCCGGCATCCTCAGCGTACGGGGGCTGCGCAAGAGCTACGGCGCCCGCACGGTGGTGCATGAGGCCGGGCTGACCGTCCGCACCGGCGAGGCCGTTGGGCTTCTGGGGCCGAACGGTGCCGGCAAGACCACGATCTTCTACATGATCACCGGGCTGGTGGCGGCCGACCGCGGCGACATCACCCTGGACGGCCTTCCGATCACCCACCTGCCCATGTACCAGCGGGCGCGGCTCGGGATCGGCTACCTGCCGCAGGAGGCCTCGATCTTCCGCGGGCTCTCCGTCGAGGACAACATCCGCGCGGTTCTGGAAGTGGTCGAGCCCGACCGCAAGGAGCGGGCGCGTAAGCTCGATTCGCTCCTTGAGGAGTTCGATATCGCCCGCCTGCGCAAGTCACCCTCGATCGCCCTTTCGGGCGGCGAGCGGCGGCGCTGCGAGATCGCCCGGGCGCTCGCCTCCTCGCCGACCTTCATGCTGTTGGACGAGCCCTTCGCGGGCATCGACCCGATCGCGGTGGGCGACATCCAGGATCTGGTGAAACACCTGAAGCAGCGCGGCATCGGCGTGCTGATCACCGACCACAATGTGCGCGAGACGCTGGGCCTGATCGACCGCGCCTACATCGCCCATTCCGGCCGGATCCTCACCGAGGGCACCCCTGAGGAGATCGTGGCGGACCCGGAGGCGCGGCGGCTGTACCTCGGCGAGGATTTCCGGCTCTGAGCTGGCGTCGGGTCGAGGGGACAAACCGGGAGCCGTCTTTGCGAGCGTGGCGAAGCAATCCAGGCGGCGCCACGCTTCCCGACGTCGCACCGCTCTGGCTCGCTCCGCTGCGCGCGATGACGGGGTGAAGGGGACGGCTGCTCCTCACCCCTTCCAGTTCTTCAGCGCCGCGAACGGGCTGTCTGAGCCTGCGGGCTTCTCCGGGTTCAGCACCGGCTCAACCTGCGCAATCGCGTCGGCCATCGAGAAGGCCGACCCGCTCTGGAGCCGGCCGCCCGCTGCATCCCGGTGGCCGCCGCCGCGGAACAGGCGAGCGCCGTCGAGCGCCGTGCCGTCGTTGGAGCGGAACGACAGCGTGCCCATCCGCTGGACGTTGACCACGCGCTTGGCGCGGCCCGCATCCATGATCAGGTCGGAAACCCGCTGGAAGGTACCCGAATCGAGGGCGAAGGACAGGAGCGTGCCGTCCTTCAGCGGGCGGAAGAGCGTGTCCGAGCGGGCCAGCGCCCGGGCGAGCCGCATGCGGGTGGTGAGCGCCGGATCGTCGTCGGGGGCCTCCCGCAGCAGGGTATCGACTACGTCGGCGCGGAGCGCGGTCGCGCGCCGCTCGAGCTCCGCCGGGTTCGCGCCGTCCCGGAGAGCGGCGGCGGCGGCAAGCAGCATCGCGGAGACGAATCGGTCGTGCCAGGGATGCCCGACGGGGATGAAGCTCGACACGATGTCCCAGAACAGCTCGTCGAGCGCCAAGCCCCCCGGGAAGGCCGGGCTCTCCTTCCGCCAGAGGTCGAGGGCGTCCACTGCCGCCAGCAGGCTCGACAGGTCTGCCGCGGGCTCCCGGGTCGCGAACAGGGCCCGGTGGTCGAAGGTCATCCGGGTGGCGCAGATATCCTCCTCGATCAGCACGGCGATCCCGGGATCGCCGAGGTCGATCCGGTTGAGGCCGGCTCGCTCCGGGGCGGCGGCCGGCTCGAACCCGAGGCGGCGGAGCTGGTCGAGCGACGAGGCGTGGTGGTCCAGGACGACGAGCCGGTGCTTCCGGCCCTCCTCGCGGCGCCGGTTCATCGCGGCGAACTTCTTGAGACCCGCAATGGTCTGCTCCTCCAGGCCGAGGTCGGTCATCAGCAGGGCCTCGCTCTCGCTCGCGCGGCCGAGGCGCTTGATCTCGTCCTCGAACACCGGGCCGACATCGCTGTAGCGCGGCACATGGATGACGCGCTCCACCGTCGCGCAGGCGGCGGCCACCGTGGAGGCACCGTAGCCGTCGAGGTCATGGTGGGTGATCTGGATCAGGCGCACGCGGAGCGGTCTCGAATTGCGGGGGACGAGCGCGGTCTACGACGTCGGGGCCCCGGAGGCGAGGGGCGGACCCCTCTTACGCTCGGCGGGGTTCGATGCAGAATGCGGGCGGGACGTCACGAGCCGTAAACGGCCGGTCGGACCCAAGCACCCCGAGGTGCCCGAGTCACCCCGGGAGGAACGCCATGGTCTTGGCCGCGTCGCCACGCGTGAGGCGCATACAAACGATCTCGCTCGCCCTGTTGGTGACGGCGGGCGTCGTCAACTACGTCGACCGCGCCACCCTGGCGGTTGCCAACCCGCTGATCCGCGAGGATCTCGGCCTTTCGATCCCGATATGAGGCTGCTGCTCTCGGTCTTCCTGTGGGCCTATGCCTTCGCGCAGCTCCCCGCTGGCGCGCTCGCCGACCGGCTGGGGCCGCGCCTGACGCTGACCCTCGGCCTGATCTGCTGGTCGCTGGGCCAGATGCTCGGCGGCGTGACGTGACCTCGGGCGGCTCGTATCGGGCTTTGCGCGCTGATCCGCTGTGACGCGCCGCGACCGCGCAGACATCGACCGTGCTTCGTGGGATCCAGTCTCCAACCGGCCCACATCCTCGGTCGCGGGGCTGCGGAACGGGTCTGCCTGCAGAACCGTTTCGACAGGGACAACGGGAGAAATTTGATGACCCATCGGTTCGCACTCACCGCCGCCCTGACCATCGGTGCCCTGCTCGCCGGCGCGCCGGCCGAGGCAAAAGGCTGCCTCAAGGGAGCGGTGGTCGGTGGTGTCGCCGGGCACATGGCCGGTCACGGCAAGATGGGCGCCGCCGCGGGCCGCGCCGTCGGCCACCACAACGCCAACAAGAAGGCCAAGCAGGGCTGAGTCAGACCGACGACCGCCTGCGGAAGTCCCGGTTTGCCGTGCTGCGCGTCCGGGACCTCTAAGAGCCTCCTCGAAGCCGGATCCCTCTGCGGGATCCGGCTTCGTCGCATTCAGAGCCAGGATACACGCCGATCGAGGAGCACCTCGGTCCTTGCCATATGCTGGTCGGCGGTGACCATCACGCTTCGGGTACACTCGAACGAGGATGATCCGGCAGGACTGGGGGAAGCCGCGCGCGAGGTCGCGCATCCAAACCGTGCGGATTGCGGTCGGGCCGCGTGGGTGGCGCGATCGCTGGTGGAACGGGTTGGAAGGCGTTGCGCCATCCCGCTCGTTGACCCTTCTTTTGAGCCATTCTAATTTAGAACTGCGAGTGCATCGAGGCGATTGATTGCGCTTCTCAAAACCGACGATGGAGAGATCCGATGGCTGGTACTGCTAAGGCCGCTTGCGAGAGCTGCCGCTTCTTCGACGATCACAAGCTCAATGGTGCTCAGTCGAAGGGGAATGAAGGCCTGTGCCGCTTCAATCCGCCGGTGAGCCAGCCGGCTCCCGAGTCCAAAGGCCTCTGGCCGGTGGTCGCGTCCAAGGATTGGTGCGGTCACTTCACCGCCGTGATGTCCGCCGCCGAGTAAACGGCCCGCGCTTCGTGGCGCGCCTCGGGCGCGCCGCTCCTTTGCTCGCCGGGCGCAACCGGTTGCCGAAGTATTCCGGAGCCGCTTGTACCGGTCCGTACCTCGGCCGGGGATCGGCTTCGAGCAGAATCGCTGGCTCGACGTCTCCCTCGATGCAGCGCGCCCTCGGAGGCTAGCGAACCACGTCGCCGACCCGGTTCTGAAACCGCTGCCGCGCGGCGTGCATGCTCCATACCCCAGCAGCCTTAAGCTGCGTTGTCATGATGCGGACAACTTCGCGCGAGAAGGGGCGGCCAGGAAGCGCGTGCCGTCCGGTTCTCGGCTTGGTCAGGGCGCTTGGCCAGAGCGCGATGATGCGAGGAAAGGGGGCTTTCCGCGCGCTTGAGCGGTTTACGCGAAGGCGGGCGGTCGGGTCTCCATTACGGCTCGCGAGGCATGGGAGTTCGGGTATGAGGTTTACTTCGATCGGGCGTCGGGTCGCGCCGCTCGCGATCCTGGCGCTCTCGGCGCTGGCGGGTTCGGCGCATGCTGCCACGCCGGCCGATCCCAGCGGGACCTATCTCACCGAGGATGGCCGCGCCCGCGTGCGGCTCGAAAAGTGCGGCGCCGCCAACGATCGGCTGTGCGGTTACGTGGTCTGGCTGAAGGTCCCGCTCAACGACAAGGGCGAGCCGCGGGTCGACTTCAAGAACCCCGATCCCAAGAAGCAGTCGCGCCCCTCGCTTGGCCACCAGCTCATCATGGGGCTCAAGCCGAACGCCGACGCCCACTACGAGGGCAAGATTTACAATTCCGAGGACGGCAAGTCCTACGACGTCACCATCTGGACGGACGCGCCCGGCGAACTGACGGTCCGCGGCTGCCTCATCGCGTTCCTGTGCAAGTCGCAGACCTGGAACAAGGTGACGGACCTCGCTCCCGGCCAGCTCGCCGGTCCGACCAACGGTCCGAACGGCCCGCGCAGCGACCCGGAATTTGTCACCGCGGCGAAGCCCACCGCGAAGGCGGGCGCGAAGCCGGCGGCGAAACCCGCCGCCACCGAGGCGCCCGCCAGGAGTGAGCGGCGTGGCCGCTCAAGCGTCCAGCGCCGCGTAGGTCAGGACACGCAGCTCCCGCCGGATCGGCAGCGCCGAGGACGGCACGAGCTGCGTCATGAGCACCACCGAGAGATCCTCGGCCGGGTCGATCCAGAACGCGGTCGAGGCCAAGCCGCCCCAGGCGACTTCGCCGGGCGTGCCAACAATCTGGGCGCGGGCAGGGTCGAGCATGACCGAGAAGCCGAGGCCGAAGCCGATCCCGGTGTAGGAGGTCTCGGCGAAACGGGGCGTGCCCATCGCGGCGAGATCCCCCGGCAGATGGTTCGCCAGCATCAGGTCGACGGTTTTGCGGCCGAGGAGCCGCCGGCCGTCGATCGTGCCGCGCGCGAGGATCATCCGGCAGAAGCGGTGGTAATCTGCGGCCGTCGAGACGAGGCCTCCGCCGCCCGACGCGATCGCCGGGGGCTGCGCGAAGGCAGTGTCCACCGAATCGTCGAACAGCCTGAGCCGGCGCTCGGAATCGTAGGCGTAGGTGGCGCAGAACCGCGGCATCAGCTCGGGCCGGACATGGAAGTCCGTGTCGACCATACCGAGCGGGCCGATCACCTCCTCGCGGAGATAGTCGGCGAAGGGCCGGCCGCTGAGCGCCGCGACGTACTGGCCGAGGACGTCGGTGGCGACGCTGTAATTCCAGGCGCTGCCCGGCTGCGCCAGCAGGGGCATCCGGGCGACGCGGGCGGTCATCTCGGCGAGCGTGCCCTCGCGCGCCAGGAAATCGATGCCCTGAGCACGATACTGAGCGTCGACGAGGGTCGCCTCCATGAAGCCGTAGGTCAGCCCGGCCGTATGCGTGAGCAGGTCGCGCACGGTGATCGGCCGGCGTGCCGGCTCGGTCTCGAGCTTCGCCCGGTTGCCGCCCACGGCGACCCGCATTTCCGCGAAGTCCGGCAGCACGCGCGCAATCGGGTCATCGAGCTGGAACAAGCCCTTCTCGTAGAGTTGCATCACCGCAACCGAGGTGAGCGGCTTGGTCATCGAGTAGATCCGCACCACCGTGTCGAGGGTGAACGGCGTGTTTCGGGCGAGGTCGGCCTGGCCGCAGGCCCGTGCGAAGGCCAGGCGGCCCCGACGCGCCACCGTGACCGACAGGCCGGCGAGCCGCCCGTCCGCGACGAGCCGATCCATCCACGGCACGATCCGGTCGAGCCGGTCCGGGCTGAAGCCTGCGCCCTTCGGGTCGGTGTCGGTCAGCGCGCTCATGCCGTCTCCCTCGCTTCGGATCTGTCCGGACTGGTTAGGAGGCCCGGCGCGGAAAATCACCAGCCCATCGTGCCCGGTCCGCCCTTGAACGGCCCGACGATGCCGGGGGTGATCCAGCCGCCGTAGAAGCGTCCCGGCTGCGGCGTCACCCGTTCGGCGCCCACGAAACAGGCGTCCATCGGGCCTGCGTAGAACGCGACGTAGCCCGCGATCCTGCTGAAGCCGGGCGTCGGCTCAGGATAGGCCCAGGCTGCGGCAGGCACGACCCGATCCCCGCCGCGCACGTCGAACAGGACCGCCTGCCCCTTCCACTCGCAGATCCCGCCGCGTCGCGGGTTGGCGAGCACGCCGGCCGCGACGTCGCCCGGCGGCAGGTAGTAGGTCGGCGGGTGAGAGGTTTCGAGGACGCGGAAACCGGATTCCGTCTCGGCGATCACGGCGCCGCCGAGCACCACCCGCAATTGCGCCGCGACCGGCTCCAGTCTTGGCGGGCGCGGATAGTCCCAGACGCTCTCCTCTCCGGACTTGACCGGATCCGGAACGGGTCGTGCCATGCGGAACCTCGTGCTGATCGCTCGCCGCGCCATATAGGGCGCCACGCCCGCCGTTTGTCGGTGGGCCGGCCCGTGCTAGCCGGTGGCCGACGCTCACGCCCTGGGACCGCTCGCGATGGACATCGCCCTCTTCCTCGACTTCGACGGCACCCTCACTGAGATCGCGCCGCGACCGGACGCCGTTCAGGTGGAACCCGGTCTGGTGCAGACGCTCCAGCGGCTGCACACGCGCCTCGACGGAGCGCTGGCGATCGTCACCGGCCGGCCGGTCTCGGTGATCGACGCGTTCCTTGATCCGGCGCGCCTCGACGCGGCCGGGCTGCACGGCGTCGAGCGCCGGATCGCCGGGACGATCGCGGGTGGCCGCGCGGAGGACCACCCGGACCTGCGCCGGCAGGTCGAGCGTCTCCAAGCGGAGAGCGCCGCACTGGCGAACGTGCTGATCGAGGACAAGGGTGCCTCGGTGGCGGTCCATTGGCGGCTGGCCAGCCCCGACGATGCCGGTCAGGCCGAGGCGCTGGTCCGGCAGGTGGCCGGCGCGCTGGGTGACGCCTACCGCCTGCAACTCGGCAAGGCGGTTGGCGAGATCGTCCCGGCGCAGGCGACCAAGGCCCATGCGATCCGAGCCTTCATGGAGCAGGCCCCCTATGCCGGGCGCCGGCCGGTCTTCTTCGGGGACGATCGCACCGACGAGATCGCCTTCGCGTCGATCAAAGAGGATGGCGGCATTGCCGTCCGGGTGGGCGATGGCGAGACCGTGGCGAGCCGCCGCCTGCCCGACCCGGCCGCCGTCCGAGCGCTGCTGCGGGACTGGGCCGAGCGCGGGACCATCGATCCCGCGGCGCTGCCACCGGCCTGAAGCCGCGCTATCACGTGAAACGCGCTCGGCAGGCCTGCGTCCTGCCTGCGATGAGCCACAAGCAGGGGCACCCATTCGATGTTCGAGTTTCCGGTCCTGGTCGGCGACATCGGCGGCACGAACGCGCGTTTCGGCCTTATCGAGACGCAGGGCGGCCAGCCCCGGCTCCTGTCGCACGAGGCCACTGCCGATCACCCCGATCCGTCGAGCGCCATCAGGGCGTCCCTGGCCCAGGGCGCGGCGCGCATGCCCGCACCGCGCTCGGCCATCCTGGCGATCGCCGGTCGGGTCGACGGTCCGGAGATCCAGCTGACGAATGCCCATTGGAAGATCGCGGGCCAGCGCATCGCCGAGGATTTCGGTCTCTCCTCTGCGGTGGTGGTGAACGATTACGTGCCGGTCGCGGCCGGCGCCGCCGATATCGAGCCGCACGACCTCAGCCCGGTTGGCCCGTGTCCGCCGGTTCCGGGGGGCGCCCGTGTGGTGCTGGGACCCGGCACCGGCTTCGGGGCGGCAGCCCTGGTGCCGTATTCCGCCCATCTCGCTATCGTGTCCACCGAGGCCGGACACACCGATTTCGGTCCGACCGACGCGTTCGAGGAGGAGGTCTGGCACGCCCTTGAGCGGGTCGAGGACCGCATTACCGTGGAGACGGTGCTGTCGGGGCCCGGACTGTCGCGGCTGCACGCGGCCGTGGCCCATGTCCGCACCGGGAAGCCGCACGAGAAGATCGATCCGGCGGCGGTCACCGAGGCGGGGCTCAACGCCTTCGACCCCCACGCCGCCGAGACTCTGGAGCTGTTCGGCCGCCTGCTCGGCCGGGTCTGCGGCGACCTCGCGCTGACCTTCCTGGCGACCAGCGGCGTCTATATCGGCGGCGGGATCGCACCCCGGATCCTGAAGGTGCTCGAAGAGAGCGGGTTCCGCACGGCCTTCGAGCGGAAGGCCCCCTTCGCCGAGATGATGCGCAAGATCCCGACGAGCGTGATCACCGTCCAGGATCCCGCCTTCCGCGGGCTCGCCGCCCTGGCGAACGAGGGCGCCAAGTTCGTCTATCACGGACAGGTGTGGCGGAAGGGGGCATGACCGCGGCCGTCCGGCGCCCGAAAGGACGCCTGACGGCACGCAGTTCTAAGCCGCCGCCAGCGGCTTCGAGACCTCTTCCAGCGACTTGCCCTCCGCGGCTGTCCCCCAGATCCCGCCGACCACGGAGGCGACCAGCATCAGGACCGCGCCGAGGCCGTAGCCGAACAGCACCCAGTCCCGGGACCCGGTCTCCACCAAAGTGCCGAACAGGAGCGGGCCCGAGACACCGCCGATCCCGGTGCCGACGGCGTAGAAGGCCGCGATGGCGAGCGCCCGGATCTCCAGCGGGAAGGTCTCCGAGACGGTGAGATAGGCCGAACTCGCCGCCGCCGAGGCGAAGAAGAACACCACCATCCAGGCCCCTGTCTGGCCGACCGGTCCGAGGAGGTCGAGGCGGAACAGCAGGCCGACGCCGGCAAGCAGCAGCGCCGAGATGCCGTAGGTGAAGGCGATCATCGTCCGCCGGCCGATCGTGTCGAACAGCCGCCCGAGCAGGAGCGGGCCCAGGAAGGAGCCGAGCGCGAAGGGCAGCAGGTACCATCCGACGGTGTTGCCGGGCACCTCGTAGAAGCGCTCCAGCACCAGCGCGTAGGTGAAGAACAGGGCATTGTAGAAGAAGGCCTGCGCGATCATCAGCGCGAGACCGACCATGGTCTCCTTGCGGCTCGTCACGAACAGGGCCTTGAACACCTCCGATAGGGGCGTGTGATCGCGGGTGCGCACCTTCATGCGCTTGCTCTCGTCCACCGGCGGCAGGGTCACGCCCTCGTCGGTGAAGCGCTTCTCGATGCCGGTGACCACCCGGTCGGCCTCGGCGGCGTAGCCATGGGTCGCCAGCCAGCGCGGGCTCTCGGGGATCCAAGTGCGCAGCAGCAGGATCACGAGGCCGATGGTGCCGCCCGTGAAGAAGGCGACGCGCCAGCCCCAGGCCGGATCGATCACCTCGGGCTTCAGCAGCACGATCGACATGAACGAGCCGAGCGCCGCCCCAATCCAGAACGAGCCGTTGATGACGAGATTGGTCCAGCCGCGCACCCGGGCCGGGACGAGTTCCTGGATGGTCGAGTTGATCGCCGTGTACTCGCCGCCGATCCCCGCGCCAGTGAGGAAGCGGAAGAGGCAGAAGCTCCACACGTTCCAGGACAGGCCGGTCGCCGCGGTGGCGCAGAGATAGAGGGCCAGCGTGATGAAGAAGAGTTTCTTGCGCCCGATCCGGTCGGTGAGCCAGCCGAAGCCGATCGCCCCGGTGACCGCGCCCACGAGGTAACAGGAGGCCGCCAGCCCGACGTCGAACTCGGAGAACGACATCGGCGGCTTGCGCAGGGCGCCCACCAGCGAGCCCGCCAGCGTCACCTCCAGCCCGTCGAGCACCCAGGTGATGCCGAGCGCCACGATGACGAGGACGTGAAAGCGGCCCCAGGGCAGCCGGTCGAGCCGTGCGGAGATGTCGGTGTCGATCACGCGGCCGATCGCCGCCCGCTCCGGCGTCCCGGAGCCTCCCTCGACCTTGCTCGCCATCCCCGCGCGTCCTCCCGACCTATCGTTTACCGTGCCTCGACAGCCTGCATTTACCGCGACGGGAGGCAGGTGTTGGCAACGACTTGGGAATCGATTCGGTTCGATCCTGTCTTCACTTGCGGTGCGCAGAACAGGGGGTCCACGCGGCGCTCCCCCATGTCCTCCCGTCCTGCCCGACCCGTTCGCAAGTCTTGGCTCCGGTTCGCCACCCTCGCGGCGATGACGCTCGCGGGGCTCGCCACGGTGCCGACCGAAGGCGCAGACCGTCATCTCGAACGCCCGAAACCCCACATTCCGATGCCGAGTGCCGAGCGCTGGCGCCTGCGTCCGACGGAGCCGGCGTTGGTGAGCACGACCGGCAGCATCCGCAAGCGTCCAGAGGCCGCAATTCCCGAGAACCGCCGGAACGTCCGCCTCGTCTACCCGGCGCTGATCGAGGCGCGCTGACCGCCAGCCGGAGCCGGCTTGGCGATCCGCGCCTGCTCGGGCACATCGCCTGCATCGTCCGCCAAGGACGAGAGGTTCAGGTCGGTACGGAGTCCGAGGATGGCAGAGTCAATCGCCCTGGTCGGGTGCAAGAGCCCGGAGCAGGAGGCGGAATATCTGCAGATCCTGTCGGCGGCGATGCCGGAGGAGCGGCTCGTGCCGTTTCGGGCGATGAACGCCGCGGCGCGGGAGGCGGCGCGGATCGCCATCGTGGCTAATCCCGATCCGGCGGAAGTCGCGGCGCTGCCGGGTCTCGTCTGGGTTCAGAGTCTCTGGGCCGGGGTCGAGAAGCTCGTCGGCGCTTTCGACCGGCCGCTCCCCGTCGTGAGGCTCGTCGATCGGGAGATGGCGCGCACCATGGCGGAGGCCGTGCTCGCCTGGACCTACTATCTCCAGCGCGACATGCCGGCCTATGCGCGCCAGCAGCGCGACCGCGTCTGGCGCCCGCGCCCTTACCGCAAGCCGGCCGACACGACGGTCGGGCTGCTCGGGCTCGGGGCCCTTGGCACCGAGGCGGCGGACAGGCTCGTCGGCGCGGGGTTCCGCGTCGTCGGGTGGAGCCGCACGCCGAAGGCGGTGGCAGGCATCGACACGGTCCACGGCGCGGAGAGTCTCCCGGCGATGCTGAGCCGCTGCGATATCCTCGTCTGCCTGGTGCCACTGACGCCGGAAACCCGCGGCCTCGTCAACGCCGCGCGTCTCGCGGCGCTGAAGCCGGGGGCGGCCCTGATCAATTTCGCCCGCGGGCCGATCGTCGTGACCGAGGACCTTATCGCGGCCCTCGATACCGAGCACCTCGCGCACGCGGTGCTCGACGTCTTCGAGGTCGAGCCGCTGCCGGCGGAGTCCGCGCTGTGGTCCCATCCCGGCGTGACCGTGCTGCCGCATGTCTCCGGCCCGACCGACATGGAGTCGGCCGCCGCCACGGTGGCGGCCAACCTGCGGGCGTACCGCCGGACCGGTCGGCCGCCGCAGGGCGTCGACACCGCGCGGGGCTACTAGCGGCCGCCCGATTCGAGGCGCGACACCCGGTCTCGCTCACCGGGACGAACCTCGGCAGCGTCCGGCTGTTTATGGCCCGGCCGCCCATCGCCGCAGCTCCGCAGGGCGGAATCGGGGAGGATCGTTACCGTCCATGGCTTGGCCGTCCCGTATCCTGATCGCCGCCGGCATCGCGACCGTCGCGGCCGGCGCCCCCTGACTGTCGGCCACTTCAGCTACGCGCCGATGCCCGACCGGTCGGACCTGCTCAACCCGGACCGCTATCCGATCCAGACCGCCTTCGACATCCTCGGGCGCGGGTCTCGCGCGACGGGGCCGACCGGCTGAAGGGCACCGAGGCTGGGCGGACGGAGCGCTCGGCGGATCCCGCCAACAGCCTGCGGGCCCTCGTCGACCGCGATCTGCGCGCGCAGGTCGTCGCCGCAATCGGAGCCTCGGATACGGCGCGGATCGCCCGCGTCACCGGCAAGGGGCACGCGTTCCGGGCGGATGCCGCCTCGGGCATCGCGCGCGAGGACCAGCCGGCCCTGATCGCCCACCTCCTCTCGATCGACCGGCTCACCGGGCCGGCCGCGACGCCCTGACCAGGATACGCCATGACGCAGAACACGAACCGGGTCTGGTTCATCACCGGCTGCTCCACTGGCTTCGGCCGGGAGCTTGCCAAGCTCGTCGTGGACCGCGGCTGGCGGGCGGTTGTGACGGCGCGCGATCGCGCCAAGATCGCCGACCTCACGCAGGGCGCCGAGGACCGGGTCTTGGCCCTGTCCCTCGACGTCACCGCGGCCGATCAGATCGCCGAATCCGTGCGCGCCGCGCAGGACAAATTCGGCCCGATCAACGTGCTCGTGAACAACGCGGGCTACGGCTATCAATCCTCCATCGAGGAGGGCGAGGAGGATAAGATCCGCGCCCAGTTCGACGCCAACGTGTTCGGCCTGTTCGCGTTGACCCGGGCAGTGCTGCCGGTGATGCGGGCACAGCGCGCCGGCCACATCCTCAACGTCACCTCGGTGGCGGGCTTCGTGGGCTTCCCGGCCTCCAGTTATTACGCCGCCACCAAGCACGCCGTGGAGGGTTTTTCGGACTCGCTCGCCGCCGAGGTCTCGCCGCTGGGCATCCGCGTCACCTGCATCGAGCCGGGCCCGTTCCGCACCGACTGGGCCGGGCGCTCCCTGGTCCAGACGCCGAACGCCATCGCGGATTACGCTGAGACCGCCGGGGCGCGCCTCAAGGCCACGTCGGATAAGAGCGGCACGCAGGCCGGCGATCCGGTGCGGGCCGGTGAGGCGATGATCCGGGTGACCGAGATGGAGACCCCGCCGCGCCATCTCGTCCTCGGTGCCTGGGGCTACGACGCGGTCACGACCCGGCTGAAGCAGCGTCTCGCCGAGATCGAGGCGTGGCGCGACACCAGCCACGGGGCCGATTACCCGGAGGGGTGAGTGTCAGATCACCGCCTCAATCAGGCCCCGTCGCTTGGCCTCCTCGGCCTCGAGATACCAGTTGGCGGGGGCCTTCTCGAGCACCTCGTCGAGGGTGACGTCCGAACCCGCGATCAGGTTGGCAAACCCCTCGTTCTGGATCTCGATCGAGCACAGGATCTCATTGAGCGTCGCCTTCACGGAGGCGATGCAGGTGGTGAGCGGCCCCTCGACCTGAAGCTGCTTGTTCATCTTGCGCTCGTGGATCATCAGCCGCGTGCCGCAGGTGAGGTAGCGGTTCGGCCGGGCGAAGAAGCTCATGAAAGTCGTGCCGGCCGAGTAGATCGCCGCCTTGCCGAGGAAGACGAAGCGCCGGTGCGGGTCCATTGCGCTGTTGAAGCGGATGTCCTCGCCCATCATCCGGGCGACCTCCGGATCGCCGCCCAGCGTTGTCAGCTCGACGACGACGATCTCGCGCTCGCCGGCCTCGCCGAGCTGGCGGCGGAAGTCCCGGTACATGTCGTAATCGACCGAGCCCGAGAGCAGCACGGCCGGGGCACGGAACGCCGTGGGGTCGAGGGGGGTCGTATCCATGGTCCTCCTGGTCAGATGACCGGCCCGTTCCGCCCCCGCGGAACCGGCCGGATGGTCCGGCGATCAGCGCAGCGGGTCGGGTGCGCCTTCACCCTTGCCCACGAAGGGGATGCCCGCGATCGGGCATTCCTCCGTGCCGACGCTCTGACGGGTAATGGCCCGGACGGCGTCGCGGGTTCCGTCGGGATCCTCGATCCAGCGCCGATAGAAATCGTACGGGCATTCTGACATCCCGTGCCGGTTCTCCTTCGAGTTGATCATGCCCGTGTAGCCGCGGTGCAGCAGCTTGAAGAGGTGGTTCTCCGACTGGCCGTGGGCGCGGAAATCCCGGATCAGGAACTTCGACAGGGCGGCATACTGGATGCCCATCTCCTCCTCGCCGCACTCGCCCAGCGTCCGGCCGTCGAAGCCGATGATCGCCGAGTGGCCGAAATAGGTGTAGACGCCGTCGAAGCCTGCCGCATTGGCCACCGCCACGTAGGTGTTGTTGGCGAACGCCATCGCCTTCGAGATGACGATCTGCTGCTCCTTGGCCGGGTACATGTAGCCCTGGCAGCGGATGATCAGCTCGGCGCCCCGCATGGCGCAGTCGCGCCAGATCTCGGGATAATTGCCGTCGTCGCAGATGATCAGGCTGATCTTCAGGCCCTTCGGCCCGTCCGAGACGTAGGTGCGGTCACCCGGATACCAGCCCTCGATCGGCGTCCAGGGCATGATCTTGCGGTACTTCTGGACGATCTCGCCTTGGTCGTTCATCAGGATCAGGGTGTTGTAGGGGCCTTGTGCGAGTGCTCCTCGTGGCGTTCGCCGGTGAGCGAGAACACGCCCCAGACCTTGGCCTCCCGGCAGGCGGCGGCGAACACCTCGGTCTCGGCGCCCGGGACCGTCGAGGCGGTCTCGTACATCTCGGTGGCGTCGTACATGATGCCGTGGGTCGAGTATTCGGGGAAGATCACGAGGTCGAGGCCGGGCAGGCCTGTCTTCATGCCGACGATCATCTTGCCGATCGCCTTGGCGTTCTCCAGCACCTCCGCGCGGGTGTGCAGGCGCGGCATCTTGTAGTTCACGACGGCGACGCCGACGCTGTCCTGACTGGACGAGATGTCTCCGTGCATCATGGCGTGATGTCCTCCTGACGATTGATCTCTTCCCCCGCTGGCGGGGAGGATGGTTCAGTGGCTGATCATCCAGGGCCGCGCTGTCGGGAAGCTCTTGGCGGCGGCCGGCGCCGCGGCGGTCTTCTTCGGCGTGCAGCAGCCGCAGCCGGCGCCGTGGCTTCCGGAGCGCCGCGGCGCGTGGCGGCTGCGCTCGTTGGTAGCGTGGGCGGCCTTCAGCCCCGCATCCATCCCGGCAATATGCGGCGCGGTGAGGAAGGCCCGCTGGCTCGTGCCTCCGCAATCCGGGCAGGCATGCGGCTCACGGAACTCCGCCATGGGGCGCATCACCGTGAAGGGCCCGCAGGCCTCGCAGGCATAGTCGTAGACGGGCATGGCGTGCTTCCAGAAGGGCTGCCGGATCGGGTCGTCGTCAGGTGAAGCGCAGGTTCCCTCTCCCGCACGGGAGAGGGGCAGGTCGCGTCAGCCGCGACAGACGATAAACCGGAGGGTCACAGATCCGACGAGAGCGGCATCTGGATCGAGCCGTCGAGGAACTTGGTCGGTCCCGCGGCGCCCGGATTGATGTCGAAGTCGAAGATCTTGGTCGGTATCCAGAGTGTCGCGCAGGCGTTCGGGATGTCGACGACGCCCGAGATGTGGCCCTGGACCGGCGCTGTTCCGAGGATCGAGTAGGCCTGCGCGCCCGAATAGCCGAATTTCTTCAGGTACTCGATCGCGTTGAGGCAGGCCTGCCGGTAGGCGACGTGGACGTCGAGGTAGTGCTGCTTGCCCCACTCGTCGACCGAGATGCCCTCGAAGATCAGGTAGTCATCGTATTTCGGCGTGATCGGCGACGGCTTGAAGATCGGGTTCTTGATCCCGTACTTGGCCATGCCGTCCTTGATCAGGTCGACCTTGAGGTGGACCCAGCCGGCCATCTCGATGGCGCCGCAGAAGGTGATCTCGCCGTCGCCCTGGCTGAAGTGGAGGTCGCCCATGGAAAGGCCGGCGCCGGGCACGTAGACCGGAAAGTAGATCTTCGAGCCGCGCGACAGGTCCTTGATGTCGCAATTGCCGCCGTGCTCCCGCGGCGGCACCGTGCAGGCGCCCTCGGCGGCGGCCTTGTCCTTCGCCTCGCCCTTGAGCCGGCCCATATGGGCGGTCGGGCCGAACGGCACCGTGCCGAGCGCTGGCACCCGCTCCGGGTCGGTGTTGACGAAGGCGATCTCGCGCTCGTTCCAGGTGGAGAGCAGCTTCGGATCGGGCAGGCAGCCGATCAGGCCGGGATGGATCAGGCCAGGGAAGCGCACGCCCGGGACGTGCCGCGACTTCGTGAACATGCCCTCGAAGTCCCAGATCGACTTCTGGGCCTGCGGGAAGTGCTCGGTGAGGAAGCCGCCGCCGTTCTTCTTCGAGAAGAAGCCGTTGAAGCCCCACTGGCTCTCCGGCTTGGCGCCGATGTCGAGGAGATCGACCACCAGCAGGTCGCCGGGCTCGGCGCCCTCGACGCCGATCGGACCCGAGAGGAAGTGCACGATCGACAGGTCGATGTCGCGCACGTCGTCGGCGGAATCGTTGTTTTTGATGAAGCCGCCAGTCCAGTCGTAGGTCTCGACGATGAAGTCCGCGCCCGGCTTCACGTAGGCGACCATCGGGATGTCGGGGTGCCAGCGATTGTGCACCATGTCGTTCTCGTAGGCCGATTGCGTGAGATCGACCTTGATCAGCGTCTCGGGCATGCTTCGTCTCCTCTGGAAAGCGGGCAGCCGCTCGCGTTGGGTGTCCGGTGTTTCCCGGCCGCCCTCATGGAAGTTTCGAATTCGCGTTCGCCTCAGACCGACAGGAACCGGGCGACGGCCGCCTGGTCGATCCCGTCGCGAGGCGCTTCGTGGACGATGGCGCCGTTCTCCAGCACGATCACCCGGTCGGCGACGTCGAGGGCGAAGCTCAGAACCTGCTCGGAGACGACGATGGAGAGACCGCGCTGGTCGCGGATCGCCTTCAGCGTCCGGCCCATCTCCCGGATAATCGAGGGCTGGATGCCCTCGGTGGGCTCGTCGAGGAGCAGCACCTTCGGGCGGCTCGCGAGCGCCCGGGCGATGGCGAGCTGCTGCTGCTGGCCGCCCGAGAGGTTGCCGCCGCGCCGGCCCTTCATCTCCAGGAGCACCGGGAACATGTCGTAGAGGTCCCGCGGCACCTTGCGCGCGCCCGTGACCGTCAGGCCGGTCTCGATGTTCTCCTGGACCGTCATGGTCGAGAAGATTATGCGGCCCTGCGGCACGTAGGCGAGGCCCCTGGCGACCCGGGCATGGCTCTTGAGCCCGGCGGCGTCGGCACCCTCGACCTGGATCGACCCGGCCTTGACGGGCACGAGGCCCATCAGGGTCTTCATCAGCGTGGTCTTGCCCATACCGTTGCGGCCCATCACGGCGACGATCTCGCCGGGGGCCACCGAGAAGGTGAGCCCGTGCAGGACCTCGCTCTGGCCGTAGGCGGCGTGCAGGTCGTCGACGGCGAGTGCCGGCTTGGCGCCCGGCATGGCGGCGAGGGGCAGCGCCTGGACGCCGGGCGGGTGCGCGGTCTGGAGCATCGCGATCCTCAATGTCCCAGATAGACTTCGATGACCTTCGGGTCGTTCTTGACCCGCTCCATCGAACCTTCGGAGAGCACCTTACCCTGGTGCAGGACGGTCACCCGGTGGGCGATGTCCTCGACGAACTTCATGTCGTGCTCGATCACCAGCACCGAGCGGCCCTTGATGATCTGGTTGAGGAGCCTCGGCGGTCTTGATACGCTCGCTGACGCTCATCCCGGCCACCGGCTCGTCGAGCATCAGCAGCTCCGGGTCCTGGATCAGCAGCATGCCGATCTCCAGCCATTGCTTCTGGCCGTGGCTCAGGAACTCGGCCCGCTCCTTGAGCTGGTCCTTCAAGAAGATCGTCTGGGCGATTTCGTGGATCCGGTCGCGGACCTCGGCGTCGCGCTTGAAGGTGAGGGCGCCGAAGACCGAGCGGCCGCGGGGAAACGAGATCTCCAGGTTCTCGAACACCGTCAGGTCGTCGTAGATCGACGGCGTCTGGAACTTGCGGCCGACGCCAGCCTGCACGATCGCGCTCTCGGAGAGCCTAGTCAGCTCGTGGCCCTTGTACTTGATCGAGCCGGCGCTGGCCCTGGTGCGCCCGCAGATCAGGTCGAGGACGGTGGTCTTGCCGGCGCCGTTCGGGCCGATGATCACCCGGATCTCGTCCGGATCGACGTAAAACGACACGTCGTTCACCGCCTTGAACCCGTCGAAGGAGACCGTCAGCGCCTCGACGGCAAGGAGGTAGTCGGGCGGGGCGGCCTCGGCGCCGACCACCGGGGAGGAGAGGATCGCGGCGTTCATGTGAGACTCACTCGGCCGGGGCGCCGTGGGGTGGGACGATGGCCGGCGCGGACGCCTGCAGGCTCTTGGCGCGGCGGGTGAGGCGGGGCTCGATATGCTCTCTCCAGATCCCCGCGAGGCCGTTCGGGAAGGCCAGCACTACCGCGATGAACAGGGCGCCGAGGCCGAACAGCCAGAGGTCCGGGAAGCTCTCGGAGAAGGTGGTCTTGGCCCAGTTGACGAGGAGCGTGCCCCAGACCGCGCCGAACAGGGACAGGCGCCCGCCGACTGCGGCGTAGATCACCATCTCGATCGAGGGGACGATGCCCACGAAGGAGGGCGACATGAACCCGACTTGGAGAGTGAACATCGCACCGCCGATCGCCGCGAAACCGGCGGCCAGGCAGAAGGCGAAGACCTTGAACCCCGCCACCGAGTAGCCGGAGAAGCGGACCCGGTCCTCCTTGTCGCGCATGGCGACGAGGATGCGGCCGAGCTTAGACTTCTTCACGTACTGCGCCGCAAGGATGCAGGCGATCAGCAGGCCGCCATTGACGAAGTACAGGATGAACTTCGCGCTGTCGGTGCGGATGTCCCAGCCGTGGAGGGTGCGCAGGTCCGTGATGCCGTTGATGCCGCCGGTGTAGCCCTGCTGGCCGACGATCAGGATCGTCAGGATGGCGGCGATCGCCTGGGTGATGATCGCGAAGTAGGTGCCGCCGACGCGGCGCTTGAACATCGCGAAGGCGATCAGCATCGCGAACAGGACCGGGACGGCGATCGCCAGGATCAGCGTCAGCGGCAGGCTCTTGAACGGCTGCCAGAACCAGGGGAGGGCGGTGATCTGGTTCCAGTCCATGAAGTCGGGAATGCCCGGCGTCGACTGGATCTTGGTGTTCTCGACGCTCGACGCCTCGAGCTTCAGGTACATGGCCATGCAGTAGCCGCCGAGGCCGAAGAACACCCCCTGGCCGAGTGACAGGATGCCGGCATAGCCCCAGCAGATCACCAGCCCGAGCGCCACGAAGGCGTAGGTGAGGTACTTGCCGACCAGGTTGAGTCGAAAGCCGTCGAGCACCAGCGGCAGGACGATCAGGATCACCCCGGCCAGGAGGAGCAGGCTCAACCACTCCACCGGCTTCATGAACGGGTTGTCGTTAACGGTGACGGATTTGGTGAGGGCTCGGACCGGATTCGTCATGGTCGAAAAATCCTCAGCGCCGGACCTTGAGGGTGAAGAGGCCCTGCGGCCTCAGCATCAGGATGCCGACCACCGCGAGGAGGGTGATCACCTTGGCCATCGAGCCGGAGAGGAAGAACTCCAGGGTCGACTGGGTCTGCGAGATCGAGAAGGCCGACGCGATGGTGCCGAGCAGGCTCGCGGCGCCGCCGAACACGACGATCAGGAAGGTGTCGACGATGTAGAGCTGGCCCGAGGTCGGCCCCGTGGAGCCGATCATCGTGAAGGCCGAGCCGGCAATGCCCGCGATGCCGCAGCCGAGGCCGAACGTGTAGCGGTCGACCTTGTCGGTATCGATGCCGACGGCCCCCGCCATGGCGCGGTTCGACATGACGGCGCGGACCTGCTGGCCGAATCGCGAGCGGAAGATCAGCAGCGCGACGCAGACCGTGATCAGGATCGTGACCGCCATCACGAACAGGCCGTTGATCGGGATCTCGATCGTGTCGGTGACCTTCACGGAGCCGATCAGCCAGGACGGCAACTCGACGCCGACCTCACGGGCCCCGAAGATCGATCGGTAGGCCTGCTGCAGCATCAGCGACAGGCCCCAGGTGGCGAGCAGCGTGTCGAGGGGGCGCTTGTACAGGAACCGGATCAGACCCCATTCCACCAGCATCCCCAGCGCCCCGGAGGCGAGGAATGCCAGTCCCATCGCGATGAAGAAGTAGATCGGGAAGAGGGCTGGCAGGTAGGTTTGGAAGAATGTCGAGCAGAGATAGGTGACGTAGGCGCCGAGGATCATGAACTCCCCGTGCGCCATGTTGATCACGCCCATCTGTCCGAAGATGATCGCGAGCCCGAGTGCCATCAGCAGGTAGACGGAGAACAGGATCAGGCCGGCGAAGCCCTGCATGGCGAAGATCGCGCCGAGATCGCCCAATGAATAATCGCCGAGCATAATTCCCTATCTCCGATCCGAGATGCGATCCGCTCCCGGCGGACGCCCGTGATCCCACTCAGATCACCTCAGGATGAGGTCGCGTGTTGGAGGCGCGAGTTTTGCGCGCCTACTGATACCCCTTCGGGAACGGGTCGGGCTTGATCAGCTCGGGGCTGGTGTAGACGATCTCGAACTGGCCGTCGGTCTTGGCCCGGCCGACCCGGGTCTTCGACCAGAGGTGATGGTTCTCGTCGATCTTCACGTAGCCTTCCGGCGCGCCCTTGAACTCCAGCCCCGGCGAGGCCGCCACCACCTTGTCCACGTCGAACGAGCCCGCCTTCTCGGAAGCCATCTTCCAAAGGAACGGGCCGAGATAGGCCGCCTGCGTCACGTCGCCGATGACCGTCTTCTCGCCCCACATCTTCTTGAAGGCGGCGACGAAGGCCTTGTTGTTGTCGTTCTGGATCGATTCGAAATATTTCATGCAGGCATAGGCCCCGGCGATGTTCTCGCCGCCGATGCCGTCGATCTCGTCCTCGGTGACCGAGATCGTCATCAGCACCTGCTTCGACAGGTCGATGCCCGCCGCCTTGAGCTGCTTGTAGAACGCCACGTTCGAGCCGCCGACGACGTCGGCGAAGATCACCTTCGGCTTGGTCAGCTTGATCTTGTTGATGACCGAGTTAAACTGAGTGTGGCCGAGCGGGAAGTACTCCTCGCCGACGACCTTACCCATAAGCACGTTCTCCACGTGCTTGCGGGCGATCTTGTTGGAGGTGCGCGGCCAGATGTAGTCGGAGCCGATGAAATAAAAGCTGTCGCCGCCCTTCTCTTTGTGGACCCAGTCGAGGCCGGCGAGGATCTGCTGCGTGGCCTCCTGGCCGGTGTAGAAGACGTTCTTGGACTGCTCCAGGCCCTCGTAGAAGGTTGGGTAGTAGAGAAGGCCGTTATACTGCTCGAAGACCGGCAGCACGGCCTTGCGGGAGGCCGAGGTCCAGCAGCCCATCACGGCGGCGCAATGGTCGTTGACGAGGAGCTTCTTGGCCTTCTCGGCGAAGGTCGGCCAGTCGGAGGCGCCGTCCTCCTGGATAATCTTGATCTTGCGGCCGAGCACGCCGCCCGCGTCGTTGATCTGCTGGATCGCGAGCTTCTCGGCCTCCTGTGCCCCCGTCTCGGAGATCGCCATCGTGCCGGTGATCGAGTGCAGGATGCCGACCGTCACCTCGCTGTCGGTCACCGCCAGCCCAGTGGTGTTGACCGCCGAGGTCGGCGGCGCAGCGAAGGCGGTGCGCGGCAGCAGCGCCAGCGCGGGGGCGCCGGCCAGCCCCATCAGCAGTTTGCGCCGTAGCGGTGAGCGCAAGCCGTGAGCGGCGCCGGTCTCGGTGTCGTCTGCCATGTGCCTGACCCTGTTCGCGTCCGGGGCCTTGAGAGGCGGCCGCGGATCGACGAGCCCAGGCTAGGTCCTTGGTTGCGGTGCGGCCTATACGCGATTTTGCGTATGGCCGTGCTCTTGCATGCGCTGCACCATCGCGGCGGAATACTTCGAGGATGCATTGGACTTGAGCGCGAATAGCGTAGGCGCCGCTCGGGTGCTTGATGGTTCGCGCGCGCGCTGGACCGCACGAGGCCCGCTCGCAATCCTCTGTGTGCGCTGCGGCGGGCTGAGCCGGACCGGAACCTGATGAGCGGTCCGCAGCGCATCATCCCCATCCGCCGGGACTACAACCGCTTTGTCGCCGACGAGACGCTGGAGGATTACGCCCTCCGCTTCACCGCCAAGAAGGCGCGGCGCTGGTCGAGCCTTGAGGTGGCGCAAACTGCCCTCGGGTCGATCTCGTTCCTGGCCTTGGAGGCGATCGGCGGGACGCTGGCGCTGACGGCGGGCTTCCCCAACACCGTGGCGGCGGTGCTGATCGTCGGCCTGATCATCTTCGCCACGGCGGCACCGATCACGGTCTACGCCGCCCGGCACGGGGTCGACATGGACCTCCTGACCCGCGGCGCCGGCTTCGGCTATCTCGGCTCGACCGTCACGTCGCTGATCTACGCGAGCTTCACGTTCCTGTTCTTCGCGATTGAGGCAGCGATCCTGGCGCTGGCTCTGCAGCTCTGTTTCAGGTTGCCGCTCGGTATCGGCTACCTCCTCTGCGCCGGCGCGGTGATCCCGCTCGTCGTCTACGGGATCCGGCTGATCAGCCGGTTCCAGATCTGGACGCAGCCGGTCTGGATCGCCCTAAGTTTGCTGCCGCTGGTTTTCGTAGCGGCCCAAGGGGTGGGGCCGCTGCGCGCGCTCACGGCCTTCCCCGGTCTCGATGGTGGCGGGGCCGGTTTCGAACGCGCACGGTTCGGGCTCGCCACGGGTGTCCTGCTGGCGTTACTGGCCCAGGTCGGCGAGCAGGTCGATTTCCTGCGCTTCGTTCCGGAACCGACGGGGCCGCGGGACCGGCGGTGGTGGGGGGCGGTGCTGGCGGGCGGGGCCGGCTGGATCCTGCCCGGAATGCTCAAGATCTTGCTCGGCGCCGCCCTCGCGGTGTTGGCGCTGGGACACGGCGTGCCCTCCGAGCACGCTGCCGAGCCGACGCGCATGTACGCGGTGGCGTTCGGCTATCTCACGGGGGAGGGCAGCCGTGCGGCGCTCCTGCTCACCGGCCTGTTCGTCTTGGTCTCTCAGCTCAAGATCAACCTCACGAACGCCTATGCCGGCTCGATCGCGTGGTCGAACTTCTTCTCCAGGCTGACCCACAGCCATCCGGGCCAGGTCGTGTGGCTCGTGTTCAACGTCGCCATCGCGGTGCTCCTGATGGAGGCTCGGCATCGACAAGACCATCGAGAGCACGCTGCCGCTCTATGCCGCCGTGGTTTCGGCCTGGGTGGGAGCGCTCGCCGCGGATCTCGCGATCAACAAGCCGCTCGGCCTCTCACCCCCAGGCATCGAGTTCAAACGCGCCCATCTCTACGCGGTGAACCCGGTAGGGACCGGCGCCATGGTGCTGGCGCTCGGGGCCGGCGGATCGGCCTATATCGGCTGGTTCGGGTCCGCGCTCCAGCCCTTCGCGCCGCTCCTCACCCTCGTCATCGCCTTCTGCGCCGCCCCGGTGATCGCCTGGGCCACGGCGGGGCGCTGGTATCTCGCCCGGACGCCGAAGCGCGGCTGGGGTTCGGCGGAGGTGGTCTGCCGGGTCTGCGAGCTGCCCTTCGAGGTCGAGGACATGGCCCATTGCCCGGCCTACGACGCCCCGATCTGCTCGCTCTGCTGCTCGCTCGACGCCCGTTGCGGCGACCTGTGCAAGCCGCATGGCCGGCTGGAGGCGCAGGCGCAGGCCGCCGCCGCCCGGATCCTGCCGGGCCGCACGGCCGCGTGGATCGGCGCGCCGCTGGGGCGCTACCTCGCGATGATGCTGACGCTCTGCGCGGTGATCGGCCTGATCCTCGGGATCGTGCATGCGGGAGCGACCATCGCGCATCCGGAGCATCGCGCTTTCCTGCGCAGCGCGCTCACCAGCGTGTTCTTCACGCTGGTTGTAATTCTCGGCGTGGTGGCGTGGCTGTTCGTGCTGGCCCAGGAGAGCCGGCGCGTCGCCCAGGCTGAGACGATGCGCCAGACCGCCCTCTACGAGGCAGAGATCGCCGCCCACAAGGTCACGGACGCCAAGCTGCAGGAAGCCAAGGAGCGGGCCGAGGCCGCCAACCAAGCCAAGAGCCGCTACGTGGTCGGGATCAGCCACGAGTTGCGGACCCCGCTCTCCACCGTGCTCGGCTACGCCCAGCTCCTCGAATCCGATCCCGCGATCCCGGCGCACCGCCTCAACGGATTGCGGGTGATCCGCCGCAGTGCCCAGCACCTGTCCGGGCTGATCGACGGGCTCCTCGACATCTCGCGCATGGAGGCCGGCCGGCTCCAGATCCACCGCGACGAGGTGCGCCTGACCGACTTCCTCGACCAGCTGGTCGACATGGTCCGGCTCCAGGCCCGGGAGGCCGGCCTGGAGTTCCGGTTCTCCCGCCCCAAGATCCTCCCCGCCGTGGTCGCCACCGACGAGAAGCGGCTGCGGCAGGTGCTGCTCAACCTATTGTCGAATGCCATCAAGTTCACGGCGGCCGGCACCGTCTCGCTGGATCTGAGCTACCGCAGCCAGATCGCGGTATTCACGATCCGCGACACCGGTCCCGGCATCCCGGAGGCGGACCTCGCGCGAATCTTCGAGCCGTTCGAGCGCGGCTCGACGCCCGCCGCCCGCAGCACGCCGGGAACGGGGCTCGGGCTCACCATCGCCAATCTGCTGGCGCAACTGCTCGGCGGGGAAATCACCGTCACGGCCGCGCCCGGGGTGGCACGCAGGCGCGGCTGCGCCTGATGCTGGCCTCCGTGGCGCAGCCCGCCCCGATCGTCCCGCCCGCGCCGGCGGCGGCTCCGGAACGCGCCTATGCCGGGGCACGCCGCACCGTCCTGGTGGCCGACGACGACACCGCCCACCGCGCGCTGATGCGGGCGATCCTGGAGCCGCACGGGATCTCGGTTCTGGAGGCCGGCTCGGGACCCGAATGCCTGGGCATGGTCGCTGCCGGTGGAGTCGATCTGATCCTCCTCGACATCGCCATGCCGGGGATGAGCGGCTGGGCGGTGGCCGCGACGCTGCGAGCCAGCGGCCATGCCGGCCCAATCGCCATGATGTCGGCCAACGTCCACGAGATCAGCCCGGTGCGCGGCGACGACGCACCCCACGACGCGATCTTCGCCAAGCCCTTCGATCTGCGCGACGTGATGGAGCGGGTCGGCAAGCTGTTGCACCTCGAATGGACCGAGCCGGCGGTGCCGGCCCTGCGCGAGCCGGTCCCGGAACCAACCGGAACGCTCGGCCCCGGTCCCGAGCATGTCGGTGAGCCTCCTGCGCCTCGGCCGGATCGGCCACATCCGCGCCATTGAAGCCAAGCTCGCCCAGATGGAGGAGGACGTCTCGGTGCCAGCCGCTTTCGTGGCCCAGATGCGCGGCCTCGTGGAAGGCTACGACCTGCGCCGCTACCTGGCGGTTCTGCAGGAGCTTGCTCGCAATGGCTGAGTCGCCGCAGAGCCGGCCCCACCGGGACATCGTCCTGGTGGTCGACGATTCCCCCGATACGCTGAGCTTCCTCACGGAGGCGATCGAGCGGTCCGGCGCCACCGTGCTGGTGGCGGTGGGGGCGACCTCGCCCTCGCGCTGGTGGACGAGATCACGCCCGACGTGATCCTGCTCGACGCCGTGATGCCCGGCATGGACGGGTTCGAGACCTGCCGGCGGCTCAAGGCCAAGCCGCACCTCGCCGGCGTGCCGGTGATCTTCATGACGGGGCTGACCGAGACCGAGCACATCGTGAAGGGCCTCTCCGCCGGCGGGATCGACTACGTCACCAAACCCATCGCCCCCGACGAGATTCTGGCCCGAATCCGCGTCCACCTCGCGAGCGCCCGGGCCGCGCAGAGCGCCCGGGCCGCCCTCGACACGGCCGGGCGCACGCTGTTCGCCGTCGCGGAGGACGGGACCATCTTGTGGTCGACGCCGCAGGCGGGGCGTCTGCTGGCTGGGCTTGGCGCCGATTTGTCGGGCGGCCCCGAGCTGCCGGCGCGGGCCCGGGACTGGCTGCGCGGCTGCCTCTTGGGTGCGGTCGCCAACGCCCTTACCCTTACCGACCGCGACGGCGCGGCCTATGCCCTGAGCTTCATCGGCCGCACTCCGGACGAGATCCTGCTCCGCCTGTCGCGCGAGGAACTCTCGGCAGGGGTGGATCGGCTGCGGGCGCGCCTGCCTGTCACAGGCCGCGAAGCGGAGGTTCTGCTCTGGCTGTCCCGGGGCAAGTCGAGCCGTGACATCGGCGAGATCCTCGGCCTGAGCCACCGGACCGTGACCAAGCACCTCGAGGGGATCTACGCCAAGCTCGGCGTGGAGAACCGCACCGCAGCCTCGATCATCGCGGCACGCCACCTTCAGGACTGAGGCGGGCCGCGGCATCCCCACCTTGTCCACAGGTGTCACGGCGTCGTGAAACCCCTTGGTAAGCGCCCCCACGCCACGGTCCCCGCTCATACGGACATTCCGAGCCCGGACGCGATGATGACCAGTCAGCAACTCGCCGAGGAACTGAAGCGGATCGCCACCACCCAGGTCAGCGACATCACTCGCGCAGTGAAGGAGGGTCAGAAGTCGATCGCGCTGAACGAGGTGCGGGACATGGCACGCCGCCTCGGCCTGCTGGCCGATGCCTTCGACCCGAAATCGGCAGCCGAGAAGGCCGAGCCGGCCGACGACGCGCAGGCCGCCTGAAGCATAGAGCCGGCCTCGCTGAGGAGCGCCCCATGGTCCGCGCCCACTTCAACGTCCGCCTCGGCGGCGCTTGCCTGCCCGCCTCGGCGGCCCAATGGGTCGCCGATGCCGACGCTGCCCGGGCGACCGCGCGCACGATCGTCCAGGGTCTGATGCGCCAGCATAACGGCGACCCGCGGCTGCTCGACGCCGCCATGGTGATCACCGATGAGACCGGCACGCCGCTTCTGGAGATGACCTTCTTCGACGCGCTCTACATGCCCGTCGAGCCAGTTGCCGATCCGGATCGCCGGCGGCCGCGCCCGCCGCGCAAGGCGTCCCCGGTGCGGCTGGGCACCGCCCTGAGTCCGGTGCGGCGGCTCGCCGGGGTACTCGGCGCGAAGATACAGCCGCGGCTCGGGCCCTGGACTCGGCCGCGACTCAGCCGAAGAGATCGCTGACCACGAAGCCCCGTTGCGCGAGGCGTTCCGCCAGCACGCGACGGTGACAGAGCGGCGGATCGCGCTCGAAGCAGAGCAGACAGACCGGCGCGGCCTCGGCCATCGCGGCGAGTTCGTCGAGGGCCTCCTGCCCGGCGGCGGTGTCGAGCACTTCCTCGCAGTAGATCTCGGCGCATCAGTGCAGCATCGCCGGCCCGCGCGGCCTGACGACCGGGTTTCGGCGTCCCGAGGCTGCGCAGGTGCGCATAGCCCAGCCCGGCTTCCCGCAGGGAAGCCCCGAGCGCCCCTTTCGAGAAGCCGCGTTTGCGCGAGTTGGCTACCGCCCGGACGTCGGCCAGCAAGGCGACTCCGGCAGAGCGCAGGACACCGCCCAGGCGCTCCGAATCCAGGCCTTCGTATCCTATGGTAAAGATTTGCTTGCTCACGGCAGCGTGACCGGACTCGCGTTTCGGAACCGGCACTTAGCCGTATGTCATCCTGTGAAACAGCCGGGGATGTGTGGCGTATGTCGCGGGTTTACAACGCATCCCGGAATTCCGCCGCAATGATCGCAAAGCTCCGTTAACCGCGCCGGGGCCATCGAATACGCCTGTCTGAGGCGCTTCTTCGGTGGCGGGCTGAGCACTGATGTCGCGGATCTACAAGCTTTCGCGGTCGCCTTTCGAGGATTTTGCGCAGGGCCTGACCGGGCGCCTGAAGGCTGCCCGGCGCATCGCCGGGCGAGTCGCCGCCGTCGCCGCACTTGCCGGCCTCGCGGCCTGTGCCTCGAACAACGACTTCTATCCCACAAAGGGCGATGCCAAGCCCCACCCGGGCGTGGCCAAGGCCAAGCTTCACCCGATCCAGGGCATCGATATCTCGAAGTGGCAGGGCAATGTCGACTGGGCCTCGGTCCGGGCCGCAGGCACACAGTTCGCCTTCATCAAGGCGACCGAGGGCGGTGACCACGTCGACGAGCGCTTCCGCGCTAATTGGGACGGGGCTGCCCGGGCCGGCGTGCCGCGGGGCGCGTACCACTTCGTTTTCTGGTGCCGCTCCGCCAAGGAGCAGATGGACTGGTTCAAGAAGAACGTCCCCAACGATCCGACCGCGCTCCCGCCGGTGCTCGATGTCGAATGGAATGGCCATTCGCAGACCTGTCCGAAGAAGCTGCCGAAGGCACAGGCGCTGGCAATGGTCACCGAGATGCTGGAGGAGATGGAGCGGTATACGGGCAAGCGTCCGATCATCTACACCGATATCACCTTCCATAAGGACGTGCTCGAAGGAGAACTGCCAGATTACCCGCACTGGTTGCGCTCCACCGCGGCTGAGCCGGAGCAGCGCTTCGTCAACCGCCGATGGATGCTGTGGCAGTTCACCTCCACCGGCCGCGTCCCCGGCGTAAGGGGAGACGTCGATCGCAACGCCTTCTACGGCACCCCTCCGAATGGGCCTCGTTCCTGTCCACGGATTGCGATCCGCGCGACCACAAGCGGCTCGCGGAACAGGGGCTTTGCACCGACAAGTAGTGTTGCGGTATGTGAAGAAACACAGGTTAGTTCAGGAGCGGAGCCCGCGGAGTATGCCTGCAGGATCCGGCCGCCGACGGGCGAGCCTGTGAGGATCCTGTCGGGAGCCTCTGTCCCCGCACTCCTCCGCCCACGATGCCGATCGATCACGCCGCCCCGACGGGCAACCTGCTTCTCGACGCGCTTTCCGCCCCGGACCGTGCGCTGATCGCCTCCCATCTGGAGCCGATCTCCTACGCAAAGGGCGAGACCGTTTTCGAGGCGGGCTCCGAGGTGACGCACATCACCTTTCCCTGCGATCAGGCCGTGGTGGCGCTGGTCATCGCCACGCGGGACGGGCGAACCGCCGAGACCGCCACGGTCGGCCGCGACGGCGCGATCGGCGGGATCGTCAGCCAGGGCCGGGTTCCGGCCTCTGCCAACGCGATGGTGCAGATCGGCGGCCCCATGCTCCGGCTTGAGACGGAACGGCTGCAGGAGGCCGGAGACCGATCCGCCCAGCTCCGCGACCTGTTCGCGCGCTATGCCGATTGTCTGGTGGCGCAGCTCCTTCAGACAGCGGCCTGCAACGCCCTGCATCCGATCGAGCAGCGCTGCCTCCGGTGGCTCCTGACGCTTCAGGACCGGATCGGAGGCGACACGCTCCCCATCACCCACGAGCTTCTGGCCGCTATGCTCGGGGTCCAGCGCACCTACCTGACGCGCATCCTGCGGATCCTGCAGGGCCAGGGCCTCATCCGGGTCGGGCGCGGCCGAATCACGATCCTCGATCGGGAGGCCGTTTCGGCGGCGGCCTGCGAGTGCCATGCCCGCGTGCGGGCGCATGGTGAGGCGGTGCTCGGCGCGGTGTACGGCGCGGAGAACGGTCATGGGATCGGCCAGCCGGTGACCGCGAGCCGTGCGCTGACCTGAACCCGAAGGGGATCCGGCCGGGCCTCGGCAAGCGCTCAGTCGATAATCGGTGCGCAGATCGGCACGGCGATCCCCAGTACGGGCGTCATCACCACGTCAATCCCGTAGATCAGTCGCAGCAGCGCCGGGGTAACCGTCGCGGCGGGCGGCCCGCAGACCGCGAGGCGGCCGTCATGCAGGGCGATCACGCGGTCCGCGCAGAGCAGGGCGTGGTCGGGATCGTGGGTCGAGAACAGGACGGCGATGCCGGCGCGCGCCAAGCGGCGGACCTGCCCGAGGACGCGGGCCTGATTACCGAAGTCGAGGCTCGCGGTGGGCTCGTCCATGATCAGGAGCCGCGGCTCGCCGCACAGCGCCCGCGCGATCAGGGCGAGCTGCCGCTCGCCGCCGCTGAACTCGGTGTAGACCTCGTCGGCCAGATGCCCGATCCCGAGGATGGCGAGCGCCCGCTCTGCCGCCACCGCGTCGGACGTGCCGGGCGACGCGAACGGTCTCGAGCCGGCTGGCGCGTCCCATCACCACCACCTCGCGCACCGTGAACGGGAAATAGGCCGCATGCGCCTGCGGCACGGAGGCGACCATCCGGGCGACCTCGGTCCGCGACAGGCGGAACAGATCCGCACCGCCGAGTGCAACCCGCCCGGCCTGGGCCGGGATCAGGCCGAGCAGCGTCTTGAACAGGGTGGTCTTGCCACCCCCGTTCGGCCCGAGGAGGCATAGCACCTCGCCGGCGTCGAGGCCGAACGACACGCCTGCGCCGACGCTCCGCCCGCCATAGCCGAAGGCGAGGTGCTCGACCCGGAGCAGCATCAGGTGAATCCCCGGCGTCCGACCGCCAGCAGCCACAGGAAGAACGGCGCGCCGACCAAAGCCGTGAGGATGCCGAGCGGCACCTCGATCGTCGCGGCCGTGCGCGCGATCAGGTCGACGGCCAACAGGTAGCCGGCCCCGAGTGCCAGGGACGCCGGCAGCAGGCGGCGGTAATCCGGCCCAACGAGCAGCCGGGCGATATGCGGCACGATCAATCCGATCCAGCCGATCACGCCGGTCATCGAGACGGCGGCCGCCGTGATCAGCGTCGCGCCGGCGATCAGCACCGGGCGGAGCACCCGCGTCTCGACACCGAGCGCGCGGGCTTCCTCGTCGCCCAGGCTCATCAGGTTCATGCGCCAGCGCAGCAGCACCAGGGGTGCTAGGCCGAGGAGCATCATCGGCAGGATGGCACCGACGTCGCCGAGGGTGACCGAGGACAGGCTGCCGAGCAGCCAGAAGGTGATGGCTGGCAGCTGATTGTAGGGATCGGCAAGGATCTTCAGGAGCGAGATGCCCGCCCCGAGGACCGCGCCCACCGCGACGCCCGCCAGCACCAGGGTCAGGACCGGATCGTGCCGCCGCACCGCGAGCCCGACGCCGTACACCGCCGCCACGGCGCCGAGGCCGCCCAGGAAGGCGAGCGCCTGGATCGGGGCCACCGGCAGGCCGAGATAGATCCCCAGCACCGCCCCGAGGCTCGCCCCGGCCGAGACGCCGAGGATGTCGGGCGAGACCAGCGGGTTTCGGAACAGGCCCTGGTAGGTCGCTCCGGCTGCCGACAGCGCCGCGCCGACGACGAGGGCGGCCACGACCCGCGGGAGGCGCACCTGCATCACCACGGTCTCGACCGCCGTCGGTGCCCGCGTCGGCAGGCCGAGCAGATGGTGGCCGAGAACCCCTGCCAGGTCCGCGAGCGAGACCGGGTACTTGCCGACCGAGAGCGCGAGGAGGCTCAGCCCCAGGAGCGCGAGCCCGGACAGCACCGTCGTCGAAAGCCCCGGGAGGCGGCGCGCCGATGCCCGTGCCGCGACGGCCGCGTTCCGGCTCACCGCGCCGAATCCGGGGCCGCCGGTGCGAGCAGGGAAGCGGCCTGCGCGGCGTCCAGGTCGACGTGGTAGAAACGGCGATAGAAGGCCCGCACGATGTCCGGCATCGACTCCGGAAACAGGTCCGGATGGAGCAGCCCGGCCAGCCAGCGCAGGCCGATCACCCGGTTGACCCCCGGCGGCGCATCGAACCACGGGAACGGCTGGAGCGGTGCGACGTAGATCCGGCCCGACTGCACCGCTCTCACGTCGCGCCAGAGCGGATCACCGCGCAGGGAGGCCGCGAAGGCTGGGTCGAGTGTCACGATCACGTCCGGATTCCAGGCCAGCACCTGCTCCGGGGAGACACTGCCGAGGCGCCCGTCGCCGCCCTGCGCGACGTTACGGCCGCCGGCTGCTTCCACCAGTTCGGTGTTGATCGAGCCGGCGAACCCGGTCTCGAGCCCGCGTGAGCCGCGGGCGTAATAGACCCGGGGCCGCTTCTCCTCAGGCACGGACCCGACCGCCTTCGCCACCTTATCGGTCAGCTCCCGCGCATCGGCCGCCAGGGCGTCCGCGTCGGCCTGTCGGCCCAGGGCCGCCCCGAGCTGCCGGTAGGTTTCGGGTGTCCGCGCGAAGCTGCCGTCGAGCAGGATGTAGGGGATGCCCGTCTGCGCCTGGACCCGGTCGGCGAGCGACGCGTAGGTCGGCCCGAGGCTGCCCGAATCAACGATCAGATCGGGCTTGGCGGCCAGCACGGCCTCGACATTGGCGGTGCCGCCGCGCCCGGTCAGGCGTCCGAAGGCGGGAAGCGTCCGGGTGCGGGGTTCCAGATATGGGAGCGCCTCGGGACGCGGGGCGCTCACCCAGCCAGCCAGCAGGTCGGGTGCGAGAGTGTAAAGCAGTACCGCGGCCGGGGGGCCGGCTGCCAACACCCGCTCGACCCGGTCGGGAAGCTCGACCGTGCGGCCCGCCGCATCGGTGAACGGGCGCGCCGCGGCTCCGGCGGCGAGCGCGAGGAAGATCAGCGTGCCGGCGAGCGAGGCGCCGCGTCCGGAAACGAACAGCATCAGGTGGACTTGCGCTCCAGGATCTCGATCAGCGCTCCGTCCGGGCCCTCCACGAAGGCGATCCGCAGGCCCGGCCCGCGCTCGGTAATGCCGGTCCGCACCGGGACATTCCGGGCGGTGAGATCGGCCATGGCCGCCTCGATGTCGGCGACGCGCAGCCCGATATGCTCGATCCCGAGGCAGGGGGTGCGAGTCGCGGGCGCGGTCTCGGCGGGCGCCTGCTCGATGAATACGGTGAGACCGCCGAGGTCGAGGACCACGCGCTGCACCGGGGCGTCGCCGACGCGCTTGACCTCCCGCGCGCCAAAGGTCTCGACGTAGAAGGTTGCGGCCTGCACGGCGTCGCGGCTGCGCAGATGGACGTGGTCACAGACGTAGTGCATCGGGTCCCCGATCTTCCGCGATTCGGCTTCGGCGCAAGCTGACGTGGGAGGCGCATCTCGCTCGCCATCTCAATTAAGGTCCGGCCCGCTTCGGGGCGAGATCCGCCGCTTGACGCAGCGCACGAACCCGCAGAGTTTTGCCGCAAAGACCGTTGCAGGGATGCAACATCCTTCCCACATCGGGGTGGAGACCCCACACCGCACAGCCAAGAGATCCATGCGCAATCCCTACGACGTGCTGGGCGTGGCCAAGGGGGCGAGCGAGGCCGAGATCAAGAAGGCCTATCGCAAGCTCGCCAAGGACTTCCACCCCGATCGCAACAAGAACGACGTGAAGGCCAAGGATCGGTTCGCCGAGGCGAATGCGGCCTACGAGATCCTGGGCGACGCCGAGAAGCGCAAGCAGTTCGACCGCGGCGAGATCGACGCCGAAGGCAAGCCGCGCGCCACCGGCTTCGAAGGATTTGGCGGCTTCGGCGGCGGACGGGCAGGTGGCTTCGACTTCGAGAATATGGCCCGCAGCCGGCAGGGCGGCATGGGCGGCGGGATGGGCGAGGATATCTTCTCGCACATCTTCGGCGAGGCGTTCCGAGCGGGCGGCGCCGGCCCCGGCCAGCGCCAGGCCGCCAAGGGCGACGACGTCGCCGCCGAGCTGTCGGTCACCCTCGAACAGGTCGCCAGCGAGGAGAAGCTGCGCCTCTACCTGCCCACCGGGCGGGAGGTCGACGTGGTCATCCCCCGCGGCGTGGTCGACGGCCAGACCATCCGATTGCGCGGCCTCGGCCAGAGCGGCGGACCACGTGGCGAACCCGGCGACGCGCTGCTCACCATCAAGATCCGGCCGCATCCGCGTTTCACGATCGACGGCTCCGACCTGCGCACAACCGTCGAGGTCCCCCTGGAGGATGCCGTCCTCGGCGGCACGATCCGCGTGCCGACGCTCACCGGTGCCGTCGAGATGAAGATTCCGGCGATGACGAGTTCCGGTCGCACCTTCCGCCTGCGCGGCAAGGGGCTGCCGAAGAAGGACGGTACCCCCGGCGACCTGTTCGCCACGACGGCGATCGTCCTGCCTCAGGGCGAGGATACGGCGCTGACGGAGTTTGCCCGCGGGCGCCGCGCCGCCAAGGCGGCGTAATCCTGTCAGTGCGCGGAGGCGCCCCGGACTTCCGTCTCCGGGCCGCCTCCGCTAAGGAGGCCCCCCGGCCCTGAAAGGGGCCGCGCGGCTTCGGGATCGATCATGGCGGAACACGGGCAGGGCCTTCTGGCGGGCAAGCGGGGCATCGTCCTCGGGGTCGCCAACAACCGCTCGATCGCCTGGGGCATCGCCCGCAGCGCCCGCGCCCATGGGGCGGAGCCTCGCGTTCACCTACCAGGGAGACGCCCTGCGCAAGCGGGTCGAGCCGCTCGCCAGGGAACTCGACGCCCACGTCATCGGTCATTGCGACGTGACCGAAGCGGCTACGATCGACGCCGTGTTCGAAGAGGCCGCCCGGGTCTTCCCCGATGGCATCGACTTCGTCGTCCACTGCATCGCTTTCTCCGACAAGGACGAGCTGACCGGGCGCTACATCGAGACGTCGGAGGAGAACTTCACCAAGTCGCTCCTGGTCTCCTGCTACTCGTTCACAGCAGTCGCCCAGCGTGCCGAGAAGATCATGCGCCCGGGGGCTCCCTGGTGACGCTGACCTATTACGGCGCCGAGAAGTGGATGCCGCACTACAACGTCATGGGTGTGGCCAAGGCGGCGCTCGAGGCCTCCGTCCGCTACCTCGCGGCCGATCTCGGCCCGAAGAACATCCGCGTGAACGCCATATCGGCCGGCCCGATCAAGACGCTG
This sequence comes from Methylobacterium sp. P31, assembly GCA_050632875.1. Lineage (GTDB taxonomy): Bacteria > Pseudomonadota > Alphaproteobacteria > Rhizobiales > Beijerinckiaceae > Methylobacterium. The sequence goes on from JBODSC010000001.1 coordinate 2,756,530, forward strand.
GCTGCCTCGGGGATCGGCGATTTCCGCTACATTCTCAAGTGGAATGAGTTCAACTCACCCCTGCGCCGGACCGTGACCATCGGCGAGGTCGGCGAGACCGCGGCCTACTTGGTCTCCGACATGGCCGCCGGCATGACCGGCGAGATCCTGCACGTGGATGCGGGTTATCACGTGGTCGGCATGAAGAACCCCGAGGCGCCGGATCTGACGCTCGACAAGGAATAGGGTCCCGTCCGAGAGTTCGGGAGCGTTAAGGACTGGCCGGGGAAGACCGGCCACGCCGCGCCGAACCCCGCCGCCCGCCTCAGTCCGGGATCGTCAGATCCGCGATCCCCTTGGGGGTCTCGGGGAATCGCGGGTTCAACGCGTCCAGCGTATCCGCCACCGTCTTGGCGATCACGTAGTTGCGGAACCACTTGTGGTTGGCCGGCACGACTAGCCACGGGGCGTGCGGCGTCGAGCAGCGGGAGAGCGCGTCCGCGAAGGCCTGCTGGTAGGAATCCCAGGATTTCCGCTCGACGAGATCGGCCGGGTCGAACTTCCAGTGCTTCTCCGGCTTCGCGATCCGGGCCTCCAAGCGCTTCTTCTGCTCCGCTTTCGAGATGTGAAGGAAGAACTTCAGGATGGTCGTGCCCGATTCGGTGAGAAGCCGCTCGAAATCGTTGATCCGCCCGTAGCGGCTCTGCCAGACCGCGTCCGGGACCAGGTCCTTCACCCGCACCACCAGAACATCCTCGTAATGGCTGCGGTTGAATACCCCGATCATGCCGCGTCCCGGCGTCCGGGCATGGTAGCGCCACAGGAAATCGTGATCGAGTTCGTCGCTCGACGGCACCTTGAACGAGGTGACGGTGCAGCCCTGCGGGTTCACGCCCTTGAGCGCCGCCCGGATCGTGCCATCCTTGCCGCCGGTGTCGATCGCCTGGAAGACCAGCAGCAGGCTGCGGGCGCGCTCGGCGTAGAGGCGCTCCTGAAGCGTGCTGATGCGAGCGCGCTCCGCCTCCAGCGCGGTCTTAGCCCAGTCCTTGTCGAGACCGCCGTCGGTATCGGCATCGACCGCCGAGAGGTCGAAACGCGTTCCCGGCTCCACCGCAACGATGCCCGGCGCCGCAAGGATCGGGATCTGGCGGTGCGCGCCGATCGCCGCCGGCACGGTGCCGGCGACCGTGTCGATCGCCCCGGCCCAGCGGGCCGTGGAGGGCAGGTGGGCGCGCGCTGCCCTGTGCCGGTCATCCCGGTCTGTCACGCCTCCATCACTTTTCTGGCCGCGATGATGCTTGCCGTGCTTCTTCGACATAGGGCAGGACCTGTTTCCGGACGTTGCCGACCGACGGCGAGAACGGCCGGCAATCCTGGCCGTTCCGAACGCCTGCGCAGGACGGGGTTTTGAGACCGTTGGTCACGATCTACTTCATCCGTCACGGTCAGACCGACTGGAACGCCGAGGGGCGCCTCCAAGGCGGTCGCGACACCGACCTGAACGCCCAGGGCGAGGCGCAGGCCGCCGCCGTCGCGGAGCGGCTCGCCGCGCTGGCGGGCTCGGAGCTGGCCGATGCGGATTTCGTCGCGAGCCCGCTCAAGCGCACCCGGCGCACCATGGAGATCCTGCGGGCGACGCTCGGCCTGCCCTCGGAGGCGTACCGCACCGACCCGCGGCTGCGGGAGATCGGCTTCGGCAGCTGGGAGGGCTCCACCTGGGCGGAGATCCGGCGCCGCGACCCGGCCGGTGCCGCGGGGCGCGACCGGGACCGCTGGCACTACCGTCCACCCGGTCACGGTGCCGAGAGCTATGCCGCTCTGGTCGAGCGCGTCGGCCCGGTGCTCGCCGGCCTGGAGCGGGACACGGTGGTCGTCGCCCATGGCGGTGTCGCGCGGGCGGCCCTGGTGGCGCTGGGACATCTCGATATATACGCCGCACCCCGCCTCGGGATCCGCCAAGGCGAGGTCCTGATCCTGGAGCCGGACGGATGGCGCTGGGGTTGATCACGTGCGCGGGCACAGTGCAAAGCCGCCTCGATAACGGCACGATCGGCGGGCTATAGGGCGGACGCCACGAGAGGCACCGGCCCGAGCGGCCGGCCAGCGGAGCAGCGGATGAGCGACGTCGCCGAGAAGACCCGGCCCGGACCGGCGGCCGGGGAGCGCAAGCGTCCCGGCACCGGGGCGGCTGTCCTGCGCGGCGAGCACCGTCCTGACCTGATCCGCGACGAGGTGCTGGCCGAGATCTTCCTGCATTCGGCGCGGGTGCGGCCCGATCATCCCTGCCTGATCGATGGCGCACGCGTGGAACCGGGCGGCGTGCACCCGCACCTCACCTACAGCGAGGTCGCCGCCCGCGCGGGCCGGATCGCCGCCGGGCTCGCCCATCGCGGGATCGGCCCCGGAGACGTGGTCGGCCTCTGGATGGCCCGCGGACCGGATCTCCTCGTGGCGCAGATCGGCATCACGCTGTCGGGGGCCGCCTGGCTTCCCTTCGACGCCGAAGCCCCGGCGGACCGGGTCGGGGTCTGCCTGACCGATGCCGCCGCCAAGGCGTTGCTGGTCTCCCCGGCGCTCGCCCCGTCCGCGCCCGATGCGGCGCCTTCTCTGACTCCGGCGGATCTCGATACCGCCACCCCCGCCGACGCGCCGGTGCCCGATCCGCGCGCCGCCGGCCTGACGCCGGAGCATCCTGCCTACCTGATCTACACCTCGGGCTCGACCGGCGTGCCGAAGGGCATTGTCATCAGCCACGCCAACATCTGCCATTTCCTGCGGTCGGGGAACGCGCTTTACGGGATGTGCGCCGACGACGTGGTGTTCCAGGGGGCCTCGGTGGCCTTCGACCTCTCCATGGAGGAGATCTGGGTCCCGTATCTCGTGGGCGCGACCCTGTTCGTGGCCAGTCCCGCCATGATGGGCGACGTGGAATCGCTCCCCAGCATCCTGGAGGCCGAGCGCATCACGGTGCTCGACACCGTACCGACCCTGCTGGCGATGATCTCCGGCGACCTGCCGACGGTGCGCTTGGTGCTCCTGGGTGGCGAGGCGCTGCCCGAGCCGCTGGTCGCCCGCTGGGCGACCGGCACGCGCCAGCTGTTCAACACCTACGGACCCACGGAGGCCACCGTGGTGGCCACCGCCGCCGAGATGCGGCCCGGCGAGCCGGTCACTATCGGCGGTCCGATCCCGAACTATTCCGTCTACGTCGCCGGCGAGGACCTGAGCCTGCTCGGCCGCGACCAGCAGGGCGAGCTTCTGATCGGCGGCCCCGGCGTGGCCCGCGGCTACCTCGCGCGGCCCGAGCTGACGGCGGAAAAATTCATCGCCAACCCCTTCGCATCGGACGGGACTGACCCAGTCCTCTACCGCTCGGGCGATGCGGTCTCGCTCGATGCCGCGGGGCGGATCGTCTTCCACGGCCGCATCGACGATCAGGTGAAGATCCGCGGCTTCCGGGTCGAGGCTCGGCGAGATCGAGGCGCGGATCCGGAGCGTCCCGGACATCAACCAGGCCGCCGTCGTGCTGCGGCAGGACGACGGCGTCGACCGCCTCGTCGCCTTCCTGATCCCGGAACGGGACCGGTCGATCGACACCGCCGCCCTGCGCCGGACGCTTTCCGGGCAGATGCCGCCCTACATGGTCCCCGGCCATTTCGAGGTGGCCGAGACCCTGCCGCGGCTGACCTCCGGCAAGGTCGATCGCAAGGCCCTCAAGGTCGCCCCGCTCACGGTGGTCGCCGCGGACGGCGAGCAGGAGCCCCCGCCAATGAGACCGAGGCGGCCCTGGTCGCCGCCGCCAAGCAGATCTTCGGCAACCAGCCAATACCCCTGGAGGGCGATTTCTTCGCCGATCTCGGCGGCCACTCGCTGCTCGCTGCCCGCTTCGTCTCGGCGGTGCGCGAGAACCCGGCGCTCGCCGGCATCACCCTGCCGGACGTGTACGCCCTGCGCACCGTGCGGGCGATGGCCGATGCGTTGATCGCCCGCACCGGCGGCATGGGCGCCGCGGCCGCCATTCGCGACCTGAGCTTCGACCCGCCGCCGCTCCTGCGCCGGGCTCTGTGCGGGCTGGCGCAGCTCGTGGTGCTTCCCTTCGTCATCGCGCTGGCCACCGCGCAGTGGCTCGGCATGTTCGTCACCTACCTGCTGCTCACCGGCGGCGGTCTCAGCTTCTTCGCCGAACTCGGGGTGCTGCTGCTCGTCTACGTGGCGATCAATGCCGTCACGGCGGTGGCGGCGGTGGCCGGCAAGTGGCTCATCCTCGGCCGGACCAAGCCCGGCCGCTACCCGCTCTGGGGAACCTACTATTATCGCTGGTGGCTCGCGCAGCGGCTGGCCCCCTTGGTCCACGTGAAGTGGCTCCAGGGCTCTCCGGCCATCGCCTTCTATCTGCGGATGATGGGCGCCCGGGTCGGCCGCGATGCCGTGATCTCCGACATCGAGATCGGCGCTCCCGATCTCCTCACCATCGACGACGGCGCCTCGCTCGGCGGCCGCCTCGTCATCGCCAACGCCGAGATCGTCGGCAACGAGCTGGTGATCGGCACCGTGGAGATCGGCGCCGACGCTGCCATCGGGACCTCCTGCGTGATCAGCCACGACACGGTGATCGGTCCCCATGCGGAAATCGGTGACCTGACCACGATCCCGGCCGGCTCCCGGGTCGGACGCGCGGAGCGCTGGGACGGCTCGCCCGGGCGCAAGGTCGGGATGGCCGATCCGGCCGACCTGCCCGAACCTGCCGATGCCTCCTGGGGGCGCCGCACCGCCTTCCTCGCCGCCTATATCGTGCTGCTCGGCGCGATCCCGGCGGTCGGCCTGCTGCCGATCTTCCCGGCCTTCTTCATCTTCGACCAGATCTCGGACTCGCTCTCCGACATCACGGACGTCGACTACCACTGGTACCTGCCGATCCTCACCTGGCCCACCGCCATGCTGATGACCGCCGGCACGGTGCTGCTGATCGCCGGCATCCGCTGGATCGTGCTGCCCCGGACGCGGTCGGGCACGTACTCGGTCCATTCGCTGTTCTACCTGCGCAAATGGTCGCTGGCGCTGGCGGTCGAGGTGACCCTGGAGACGCTCTCGTCGCTGTTCGCCACCGTCTACATGCGGGCCTGGTACCGGCTGATGGGCGCCCAGATGGGCCAGGGTGCCGAGATCTCGACCAATCTCGCCGGCCGGTACGACCTCGCGGTGGTCGGCGCGAAGAACTTCATCGCCGACGAGGTGGTCTACGGCGAGGAGGAGATCCGGCGCGGCTGGATGCACCTGGAGCCGGTGCGCACCGGGGCCCGGGTCTTCGTGGGCAACGACGCCGTGGTGCCGCCCGGCGCGGTCATCCCCGACGACGTGCTGATCGGCATCAAGTCGAAGCCTCCCGCGAACGACGCGATGAGCCCCGGCGAGACGTGGTTCGGCTCGCCGCCGATCCGGTTGCCGGCCCGGCAGAAGGTCGATCTCGGATCCACCGCCCACACCTACGAGCCGGGGCTCTGGCCGAAGGTCCGGCGCGGCGTGTTTGAGGCCTTCGCGACCTCGTTCTCGCCCATGCTCTACATCACCCTCGCGATCACGGCGATCGACTGGTACTTCTACCCGGCGATCCTCGAGCAGGACTGGGTAGGGCTGGCCGTCAGCTTCGTCGCCGTCAGCGTCGCGATCGCGCTGATCCAGTCGTCGGCGGTCATCGCCATGAAGTGGCTGCTAATGGGCGTCTACAAGCCCGGCATGCGGCCGATGTGGTCCTGGTGGGCCATGCGCACCGAGGCCATCGCGGTGGCCTATTGGGGGCTCGCCGGCAAAGTCCTGCTGGAGCACCTGCAGGGCACGCCGTTCCTGCCGTGGGTGCTGCGGTTGTTCGGCGTGAAGGTCGGCAAGGGCGTGTGCATGCTCACCACCGACATCACCGAGTTCGACTGCGTCACCATCGGCGACTATGCCACCATAAACCGCGTCTCGGCGCTCCAGACCCACCTGTACGAGGACCGGATCATGAAGATCGGTCGCGTCGTCGTCGGGCGCGGTGTGTCGGTGGGCGCGTTCGCGACGGTGCTGTACGATACCAAGGTCGGCGATTACGCGCGGCTGCGCCCCTTACCATCGTGATGAAAGGCGAATCGATTCCGGCCAACACCGAATGGGAGGGCGCGCCCGCGGTCCCGGTGATCCACGCCGCCCAGACCTGAGGCGCACCCCGGGACCATCCGGGGCGCGTTGAACAGTCGGATTCCAACTCTCAGCTGCGCGTGGCCTGATGAACCTATCGTGGCCCGGAGCGATCCGGGTATCCTCTCACGAAGCGCGCATCCCAGGCCTGTCTTCAGGGTGGCGGCCGTTTATTTACGTTCCGCGATCATAGTAGGTATGCTGTCTTAGTCAGGGCATCTCGGGCTGATATTAGTCTTTCTCGGCTGTCGGATGGGCCTGTTCGGCGGCGAGGGGCGAGGGCGGACGTGGGTACGTCCGAGCTGGAGATCGATGGACCGCCGTGCACCTTGACCCGGCCACCTTGCTGATCGTCAGCGCCGCGACGACCTTTCTGGTCGGCGCGTTGTTCCTGGCGTCGTGGCGGCAGGCGCCGGAATCGAGCGCGCTGGCCCTCTGGGGAACGGCGCATCTCATGGGCGCCTTCGGCTCCGCCGGCCTCGCCCTGCGCAGCCAGATCCCCGATCTGCTCTCGGTCGGGCTGGCCAATGCGGTGGTCCTGGCGGCCTACGGGCTGATCTGGAGCGGGGTCCGCTCGTTCGAGGGCCGGCCGGCACGCCTGGGCGTCGCGCTCGCTGGCGCGGTCATCTGGTGCGGGCTCTGCCTGATCCCGGCCTTCTACGGGTCGATCGCGACGCGGATCATCTACGCCTCCGCGGCGGCGACGTTCTACTGCGGTGCGGCCGCCCTGGAAATCTGGCGCGGCCGCGCTGAACGCCTCGCCTCCCGGATCTCGGCCATCGTGGTGTTGGGGCTGCAGGGCCTGTTCTACCTCGTCCGGATCCCGTCGACCGTCGTGGCGCCACCGAATCTCGGGCCGAACCCGCTCACCTCGCCCTGGGTGGCGATCCTGTGCTTCGTCACCATGCTGTTCGCCATCGCATCGGCCTTCACCTTCATGGCACTCGTTAAGGAGCGGGCCGAGCGCGAGCAGCGCATCGCTGCCTCCACCGATGCGCTCACGGGTGTGCCCAACCGACGCGCCTTTACGCAGGCCACGCGAGCCGTCTTGGCGGAGCATCGCGAGGCGGCCCTGCTGCTGTTCGATCTCGACCGGTTCAAGGCCGTCAACGACGTCCATGGCCACGCGGTAGGCGACGCGGTGCTGGTGGGGTTCTGCGCCATGGCCGCCACCCTGCTGCCCCGCGAGGCGCTGCTCGGGCGTCTGGGCGGAGAGGAATTCGCCTGCCTCCTGCCGGACGTCTCCCCCGCGGAGGCGCTGGCCCGGGCCGAGGAGCTGCGCCGGACCTTCGCGCAGGTCTCCGTGCCCGAACTTCCCGACCTGCGCGTCAGCGTCAGCATCGGGATCGCACAGGCGCGCGAGGGGATCGGATTCGAGGCCCTGATGCGGCGTGCCGACGCCGCGCTCTACGCCGCCAAGAACGGGGGACGCGACCGGGTCGCCGTGGCCGAGATGCCCGCCGCGCAGGCCGCCTGAAGCCGTGGACTGACGGCGCGGCCGGGGCTATCGCGCGTGGGCAGCCGGGCTCGGCTTCCGCGGAACCGTCTCCTGCTCCGGACCGGAGGCGGCTGCGCTTCCCGTCCGGACATGCACTTTGCCGAGCCGAGGTCACCACCGCCGGCGAAGGCGCTGGGGCGGTTCTGACCGGAGATCGAACATGGACGAATCGACCCGCATCGATCGCCTGGAGATGCGCCTGACCGAGCAGGACGCCGTGATCGAGGACCTGAACCGGATCGTCACCGAGCAATGGCGGCTGATCGACCGGCTTGTCCGGCAGGTCGAGACTCTGCGGGATCAGATCGAGGAGGCGGCCGCGCGGGCTGCCCCGCGGGGTCCGGAGCCGCCCCCGCCGCATTATTGACCACTCCGGGCCGGCGCCTCGGTGGCCCGAAGCGCCGGACAGGTCTTCAGAAGTTGGCCTGCGTAACGAACTTCGTCACCAGGTAGGCGTCGAGCGCCTCGGGGCCGCCTTCGCTGCCGTAGCCGGAATCCTTGACGCCGCCGAAGGGCGTCTCCGGCAGGGCGAGGCCGTGATGGTTGATCGAGATCATCCCGCTTTCGACCGAATTCGACACCCGCGCCGCCCGCTCGGCCGAGCGGGTATAGGCGTAGGCCGCGAGCCCGTAGGGCAGACGATTGGCCTCGCTGAGAGCCTCCTCGTCGTCCGAGAAGCGGTTGATCGCCGCCACCGGACCGAACGGCTCCTCGTTCATGAGCCGGGCTGTCAGCGGCACCTCGGTGAAGACCGTCGGCTCGAAGAAGTTGCCGCGGTTGCCGATGCGCTTGCCGCCGGTGCGCAGGCTGGCGCCGCTTGCCTCGGCCTCGGCCGTCAGGGCCGTGATGGCGTCGAGGCGCCGTCCGTGGACCAGCGGCCCCATCTTGGTCTCGGGATCGAGCCCGTCGCCGACCTTGAGGGTCCTGGCGAAGTTGGTGAAGCCCTCGACGAAACGGTCGAACACCGAATCGTGCACCAGGAAGCGGGTCGGCGAGACGCAGACTTGGCCGGCGTTGCGGAACTTCGACGGGGCCAGGACGGCGACCGCCTTCTCGACGTCGGCATCGCCGAACACAATCGCCGGCGCGTGCCCGCCGAGTTCCATCGTGGCCCGCTTCATATGCTCGCCCGCGAGCGCCGCCAGCTTCTTGCCGACCACGGTGGAGCCGGTGAACGAGATCTTCCGGATCACCGGATGCGGAATCAGGTAGGCGGAAATCGTCGCCGGGTCACCGTAGACCAGCGAGAGCGCGTCGCCCGGGATGCCCGCATCCAGGAAGGCGCGGACCAGGGCGGCGCAGCTTGCCGGCGTATCCTCCGGGCCCTTCAGGATCACCGTGCAGCCGGTGCAGAGCGCCGCCGAAATCTTGCGGACCGCCTGGTTGATCGGGAAGTTCCAGGGCGTGAAGCAGGCCACCGGCCCGACCGGCTCGCGCACCACCGCCTGCAGCACGCCGTCGGCGCGGGCCGGGATGACACGGCCATAGGCGCGCTTCCCCTCCTCGGCGAACCAGTCGATGATGTCGGCCGCCGCGAGCGTCTCGATCCGCGACTCGGCGAGCGGCTTGCCCTGCTCCAGGGTCATGATCCGGGCGATGTCGTCGACCCGGGCGCGCAGCAGGTCGGCCGCCTTGCGCATCACCTTGGCGCGCTCGAACGGCGCCACCTTCCGCCAGGCCGGGAAGGCCCGGGACGCGGCCGCGAGGGCCTCGTCGAGATCGGCTGTGGTCGCCACGGCGCATTGGCCGATCGTCTCGCCTGTGGCGGGGTTCAGGACCCCCAGTGTCTCCCGGTCGGCACCCGCGCGCCAGCGCCCGGCGATGTGAAGCTCGGTATCCGGATACATCGGTCGATTCCCGCTCGGCCGCATGATCGGCCGCCGGCGGAATGTGGCAGGCCGAGGCCTGCCTGCAATGCCTTTTCCGGCATGGCTGCCGTCAGAGTGGACGGATTCAGGCGGCCGCGCGGGCGCGCTCGGCGCCAGGGCCCGCCACGATCACCGGACTGCCATGGCGGGCGCGGAGCGTGCCGCCCTTCGGCACGACCTGCCAGCCCTCGCGGCAGCCGTCGATCGGCTCCGAGACGACGACGATTCCGCCCGGCCCTTCGCGGAAGTACAGGCTCGGCGGGCGGCTGTCGCAGGCCCACCGATAGGCGGTCAGCGTGTCGCCGTCGGTGAGCAGCGCGGTGAAGCGCAGCGGCTCGGAGATGCCGGTTGCCTTCATCAAATCTCGGATCGTCTCGAGGGTCCGTGCCATGGCGCCGATTGGATCCGCTTCCAGTCCGTTGGCCAGAGCCAGCAGGAAGATCGCCTCCGAGTCGGTGCTGCCGCGGCGATGGTCGTAGAACGCGTCCGGGATCAGAGCCTCAAGCCTGCGCTTGATCCGATGATAGCCGCCGATCTGGCCGTTATGCATGAAGAGGTGCCGGCCGTAGGCGAAGGGATGGCAATTCGCCCGGGCGGTGGCGGTGCCTGTCGAAGCGCGGACATGGGCGAAGAAGGTCCGCGCCCGGACCTGCCCACAGAGGTTGACGAGGTTCTCGTCCGACCAGGCCGGCGAAATGTCGCGATAGATCCCCGGTTCAGGACGCTCGGCGTACCAGCCGATGCCGAACCCGTCGCCGTTGGTTTCGGTTTTCCCTTCGTCGGCGTGCAGCGACTGGTGCACCAGCGAGTGGGCCGGTGCGCAGACGAGGTCGGAGAGGAAGACCGGCTCACCGCTATAGGCGAGGAAACGGCACATGTCGGACTGTGATCCTTCAGCTCTGGTCCGGGTTAGATCCATTGGCAGGGCCGCTCCGCCGGGGTGGAAACGGCCCGCCGCAGCAGGTTAACAGTCGGTCCACTCGGGTGAACAGTTTCTTAACCGCGCGCCGACTGCGCCAATTTCGAGCGTTTCGCATGAATTTGGCGCGGCCTGACTGCAGGGCAGGCATACGCCCTTCGAATCGTGTGGACTCTTGTGAGCCGGCTCTTGACAGGCCAGCATGGCCGAATCGGGGAATCAGAAGCCTGCCGAAGTGGCCGACGCCCGTCGAGGGGCAACGCACCGACATCAGGAGACTTTCATGGATCGCGCACTGCCCGATAGTTCCGCTCCCGTGGCCCTCGTCGTCGAGGACGACGCAGCGGTGCGTGACCTCGCAACCGCGGTGCTTGAGGAAACGGATCTCGGCGTGATCGCCTGTGACAGTGCCGAGGCTGCTCTTTCGGTACTCGAACGCGCCGATGTCAATGTGGCGCTGCTCTTCGCAGACATTCGCCTGCCGGGTGCCATGGACGGCGTCTCCCTCGCCCAGGCCGTGCGGCGGCGTTGGCCGGATGTACGCGTGGTCGTCACGTCCGGGGCGAGCCGCGACGCGCGGCTGCCCGATCAGGCGGTCTACATGCAGAAGCCCTGGCGGGCTCTCGATGTACTGGTGCAGGCCGAGCACGCCACCATGGCGGCGCGGGCGGCCTGACGCGGGTCAGCGAACGATTTCCCTCTGCCGCGTGAGAAGAGGAGCGGCGGGTGCCGCCGCGTTCCCCTCCCTGCGGTCTGTGGGTGGCACCGATTTCGAGGCACGACGCTGCCGCCCGGGTCGGAGCGAGGGGCAAGAAGGTTCGGGACTGCGCACGCCATCGAGGCGCGTTCAGCTCAAGCGTTCTGCGCCTGTGTAGCCCGGCCTCGCAGAGGTGGAGGGCGGGCGCATCCGGCTTCGGATCGCCGTCTTCACCGTAGCGCAAAGAAAAAGCCCGGCCGCTCGCGCGGGCCGGGCTCTCTCAAGACAGATGGAACGTCGCTCAGGCGACGGAGGCGGGGCTGACCGGGGTCTGGCCCGAAGCGTTGCCACCCTGCGCCTGCGCGGCGGACGGGGACGGGAAGCCCGGACGACGGCCGCCAGCGGGGAAGCGCGGCTTCGGCTTCGGCGCGGCGATCAGGCCCTCGCGGATCGCGGTCTTGCGGGCCTGCTTGCGGGCGCGGCGGACAGCCTCGGCCTTCTCGCGGGCCTTGCGCACGGACGGCTTCTCATAAGCCTTGCGCTGCTTCATCTCGCGGAAGATGCCCTCGCGCTGCATCTTCTTCTTGAGGACGCGGAGCGCTTGATCGACGTTGTTGTCGCGAACGAGTACCTGCAACGGACTTGATCCTCTGGACCTGGATTTGCGGTTGCGCAGCCCGCCGCCGATCTGGAAACCGGCAACGTCCCTCGCCCGGGATGAACCCGGGAGGGACGGGAACGTCGGTTTCCGAATCGGCGCGGAGCCCACGCCATTGCGAGGCTTCTACACCAAGCGCGCGGCAGTTCCAACCTGTCGGCTCGATCCATCTTCGCCTGCGCCGTGCTAGGTTGCGGGGATGATACAGGACGACTCGCAGCAATTCGCCAGCGACAACTATTCCGGCATCTGCCCGGAGGCCTGGGGGGCCATGGAGGCGGCCAACCGCGGCCACGCGCCCGCCTACGGCGAGGATGCCTGGACGGAACGGGCCGCGGATGCGTTCCGGGCTCTGTTCGAGACCGAATGCGAGGTGTTCTTCGCCTTCAACGGCACCGCGGCCAACGCCCTGGCGCTGGCCGCGCTGTGTCAATCCTACCACAGTGTGATCTGCGCCGACTCGGCCCATGTCGAGACCGACGAGTGCGGCGCGCCGGAATTCTTCTCCAATGGCTCCAAGCTGCTGACCGTTCGCACCGAGGGCGGCAAGCTCACGCCGGACGCGATCCGCGGGCTCGCGCAGAACCGCAGCGATATCCACTTTCCCCGCCCGCGGGTGGTGACGATCACCCAGCCCACCGAGACGGGGCAGGTCTACACGCTGGCCGAGCTGCGGGCGCTGTCGACGACCTGCCGCGAGCTGGGGCTCGCCCTGCACATGGACGGCTCACGCTTCGCCAATGCCTGCGCAAGTCTGGGCTGCAGCCCGGCCGATATGACGTGGCGGTCCGGCGTAGACGTCCTGTGCTTCGGCGGCACCAAGAACGGCATGCATGCCGGCGAAGCGGTGGTGTTCTTCGATCCCAAGCTCGCCGAGGATTTCGGCTACCGCTGCAAGCAGGCCGGCCAGCTCGCCTCGAAGATGCGCTTCCTCGCGGCCCCCTGGGTCGGCATGCTGGAGAGCGGCGCGTGGCTGAGGAACGCAGCCCACGGCAATGCCTGCGCCCGGCGCTTCGCCGAGGCCGTCGCCGGGTTGCCAGGGGTGCGGGCGCTGTTTCCCGTGGAGGCGAACGCGGTCTTCCTGACGATGCCCGCCGCCACCATGGAGGGGCTGCGCGCCCGGGGCTGGCGCTTCTACACCTTCATCGGCGGCGGGGCTCGGTTCATGTTCGCCTGGGACGCCCGGCCCGAGCGGGTGGACGAGCTGGTCGGGGATCTGCGCGCTCAGGCCGCCGCGGCGGCCTGAGCTAAAGCAATGCCAGCTCCGCCGGATCCGCGCTCGGGAACATCCGGCGTAGACTCGCTTGGTCAAGGCCGTAGAGCCGCCGGAACAGCCCGCCCAGCAGACCACGGTAATCGGTGAGCACGGGATAGTCCCGATTCTGGAACAGGTGCGCCTCGTCAGCCCGAACCTGCGGCCCGGCGATCCGGCCGCCCCGGACGGCGCCGCCGAGGATCCAGTAGACGCTGCCGTGCCCATGGTCGGTGCCGCGGCTGCCGTTCTCCCGGAAGGTGCGCCCGAACTCGGACAGCACCACCACCACCGTGTCGGACCAGCCGGGGCCGATCTCCTCGATGAAGCCGGAAAGGCCCCGTCCCAGCTCGCCGAGCCGGTCGGCCAGGTAGCCGGTACCCGTGCCCTGGTTCACGTGGGTGTCCCAGCCGCCGACATCCACGAAGCCGAGATTGAAGGTCTCGCGCATCACGCGGCCGATGCGCCGGGCCGACAGCTCGAAGCCCTTGGGCGAGACCGCCCCGCGGTCGGCCTGGCCGGCATGGTCAGAGATCGTGTGGTAGACCGCGTCGCGCACGCGGAAACCCTCGGCCACGGCGGCCGCCAGCTTGGTGTCGCTGTACATGGCGGCGATGAGGCGCGCCTGCCGGTCGTCAATGCCGGGCTTGCCGACGCCGTTGATGGCGATGTTCGGCACCGTCTCGCCGCCCCGAAAGATCAGCGGCATCTGGTCGGTGAAGGCGATGGGCCGGACCCGGGTGAGGCTCCGCGGCCAGCCGCGCCATGAAGCCGGAATTGTAGTCGCGGGCAGACCCGACCGTCTGGCCCATCTCGATCGTGTCCTGCGTCTCGAAATGGCTGCGGGTCAGGTCGTCGGTGCCGGCGAAGGGCACGAAGGCTGCCTGGCCTTTCGCATAGAGCGGCAGGATCGTGTCGCGCAGAGCCGGGTGCAGGCTCCAGTCGGCGTCGAGCGCCAGCGCGGCCTTCGGGTCGGCCGCGTCCGGCTTGGCGATCGCGAGGTTCGGCCGTGACCGGTAATAGAAGTCGCTGCCGGTGGGGATTACCACGTTGGCGGCGTCGTAGGCGCCGCGCAGGAACACCACGAGGAGGCGCGCGTCGGCTTTCGGGGCCGCCCAGACGCGTCCGGCCACCGTGGACAGACCGAGCGCCGCGGAGGCGCGGATCAGGTCGCGGCGGTTCATCGCATGAACTCCGGCGAGGCGAGATAGAGCGTGTTCCAGTCCTGCGGCGAAACCGCCTGTGTCAGCGCCGCCCGCGTCGATGCGCTCAGGGTGCCTGACAGGGTCGAGAAGTAGAGCCCGTAGGCCAGCACCGGAAAGGCCGGCTCCTCCGGCTGGTCGGGTCCTGGGGGCCTAAACAGCCCGGCCGAGCCGGACCCGATCTGGCGGGCGATCTCGAACCGGGTCGCGAGCTGCCCCGGTCCGCTCCAGGCGGCGGCGTCGAGCGGATAGCCGTCCGGCGTCGAGCGCTTGAACAGCCCCTCGCCGAGGCGATCGAGCCAGCCGAGCACCGGGCCGGCGTTGCGGATCACGCGCTCGTCATAGGCCATGCGCAGGGCCGAGAAGACGTAGCGGACCGGATCCTTGAAGGCGCCGCTGCGCTCGGCCGTGAAGGCCGGCTCGCGCACCAGTGCCTCCATCACCGCGGCGATGTCGCCGTCGGTGCGGCTGAAGACGGAGGCGAGCTGGGCCACCAGGGCGTCGTCGGGCGGCTGGCCCAGGAAATAGGTCGCGAGGGCCCAGGAGACGTTGGTCGCGGTGGCGGGGTTGCGGGCGATCAGATCCACCGCCTCCTCAACCTCGGCCCAGCCGCGGCCCCGGATGCGCGTGCCGAGGAAGACCTTGTCGCCGTAATCGTGCCGGTTCGGGTTGAACGCGAACAGGCCGTCCCGGCGGAAATCGGCGGCGTGCTCGGGCCGGAGCTTCGGATAATCCGGGTTCAGGTCGATGCCGACCCCGGTCAGGATCCGCGCCAGCGCCTCCACGTCCCCCTGCGTGTAGCCTGAGCCGACACCCATCGTGTGCAGCTCCATGATCTCGCGGGCGTAGTTCTCGTTGAGGTGGCCCGCGGCATTCGCGGCGTTGTCGAGGTAGCCCAGCATCGCCGGGTGACGCAGGGTCGCCATCAGCAGGTCGCGGAAGCGCCCGAGCGCGTGCGGGCGGATCGCCGTGTCGAGGTAGTCGCCGACCGCGGCGCGCAGGTTCGCCTTGCCCTGGTGGACGTTGAACCGGTTGAACCAGAACCATGTCAGCCGCTCGCGCAGCTGGTCCGGGCTGTAGAGCGCCCGCAGCACCCAGATTGAGGCGGCGTTCCGCGCGGCCGTGTTGAGCGCGGCCTGGTAGGCCTGCTGCGCCGCCTTCTTGGCGTCGGGATCCTGGATGTCCTTGGCGGCCTTGGCCTGCACCTCGAAAGCCTGGGCGCGCTCCAACAGACTGCCCTGAGGCGTCAGCGCGTCGATCGCCGCCTGCACGGCCGGCGGCAGACGCGATTCGGCGGGCGGATGGAGCTGCGCTTGCAGCCAGCGCGACCGGCCTTCGGCGGTGAGCTGCGCGAAGGACGAGGGCGTGGCTCCCCAGGTCAGCGCATCGAGGAAGGCAGCATCAGCCGCGGCAGCGGACTGAGTCGAGGCAGCCGCCTGGGGACCCGGATCCACCGAGGCCAGGAGCACG
The DNA here is from genome assembly GCA_050632875.1 of Methylobacterium sp. P31. Lineage (GTDB taxonomy): Bacteria > Pseudomonadota > Alphaproteobacteria > Rhizobiales > Beijerinckiaceae > Methylobacterium. The sequence continues at coordinate 2,772,244 of JBODSC010000001.1, forward strand.
GCGGTGACCAGAAGACAGCGTGTTGCGGCGCGCGACATCGGAGCCTCCCGGAGCGTCGATCGGCTGGGGAAGCCTGTTGCCGGCCCCCTGTACCGTGCCTGAAGGGCCGGCCGATGATGCCTGCGTCTTTGCCAATATCGGGGCTTGCCGCTACACGATCCCGAGACCACGCGCCCGAGACCGCGCCCACACGTTCCGCCGACCCAGAGCGTTCGCTCCATGCTGATGCAGACCAAGACCGAGGCGAGGCCGGCTGATCCGGTGTCGCGGCGGCGCACTTTCGCGATCATCTCCCACCCGGATGCGGGCAAGACCACGCTCACCGAGAAGCTGCTGCTGTTCGGGGGCGCGATCCAGCTCGCCGGTGAGGTTAAGGCCAAGCGCAACCGCGTCTCGACCCGCTCCGACTGGATGGGGATCGAGAAGGAGCGCGGCATCTCGGTGGTCACCTCGGTGATGACCTTCGAGTACGGCGACTGCGTCTTCAACCTCCTCGACACGCCGGGCCACGAGGACTTCTCGGAGGACACCTACCGGACGCTGACGGCGGTCGATTCGGCCGTGATGGTGATCGACGCCGCCAAGGGCATCGAGGCGCGCACCCGCAAGTTGTTCGAGGTCTGCCGCCTGCGCGACATCCCGATCGTCACCTTCGTCAACAAGCTCGACCGCGAGGCTCGCGACCCGTTCGAGCTGCTCGACGAGATCGAGAAGACGCTGGCGCTCGATGTCGCGCCGGTCACGTGGCCGATCGGCACCGGCCGCAATTTCTCAGGCACTTACGAACTCGGCGGAAACCGCGTGCGCCGCTTCGACGCCGCCGAGGATGCCGGGATGGTGCCGGTGTCCGGCCCGGACGACCCGCTGTTCGACGAGCTGCTCACCGAGGACGGCGCAGCGGATGCGTGGCGCGAGGAGGTGGAACTCGCCGAAGGTGGGCTGAAGCCGTTCGACCTCGACGCGTTCCGGGAAGGCCACCTGACGCCGGTCTTCTTCGGCTCGGCGCTGCGCAATTTCGGCGTGCGCGATCTGATCGACGGACTTGCCAAGGTGGCGCCGCCGCCCCGCGGCCAGGACGCCGACAAGCGGCTCGTGGAGCCCACCGAGCCGCGCATGACCGGCTTCGTGTTCAAGATCCAGGCGAACATGGACCCGAACCACCGGGACCGCATCGCCTTCATGCGGGTCTGCTCGGGCAAGCTCAGCCGGGGGATGAAGGCAAGGCTGGTGCGCACCGGCAAGCCGATCTCGCTCTCGGCGCCGCAATTCTTCTTCGCGCAGGACCGCGCCATCGCCGACGAGGCTTATGCCGGCGATGTGGTCGGCATCCCGAACCACGGCACGCTACGGATCGGTGATACGCTGACCGAGGGCGAGGACATCCTGTTCCGCGGCGTGCCGAGCTTCGCCCCCGAGATCCTGCGCCGGATCAAGCTCACCGACGCCATGAAGGCCAAGAAGCTGCGCGAGGCGCTCCAGCAGATGGGCGAGGAGGGTGTCGTCCAGGTCTTCGTCCCGCAGGATGGCAGCCAGGCGATCGTCGGCGTGGTTGGCGCGCTCCAGCTCGACGTGCTCAAGGAGCGCCTCCAGGCCGAGTACGGACTGCCGGTGGATTACGAGACCTCACGCTTCTCGGTCTGCCGCTGGGTGTCGTCCGACTCGGAGGTGGAGGCTCGACAAGTTCATCGACTCGCACGGCTCGGCCATGGCCAAGGATCTCGACGGAGCGCCTGTCTTCATGGCGACCACGGCGTTCTCCCTCCGCTACGAGGAAGACCGCTACCCGGCGGTGCGCTTCACCGACGTGAAGGATTATCAGAAGCGGGCGGCGTGACGCAGTCCGGAGCCGCGCTCCCGTCGCGCCACACGCGTCCTTGCGAGCAGAGCGAAGCGGTCCAGCTGCGCCACGCCGATGATAGGCGCGCCGCCCTGGGTCGCTTCGCTCATTCGCGGCGCCGACGCGGTCTTTAGAACTTGCCCAGCATCGGGAACTCGACGCTCAGGCTCGACTCGGCCGCCATCGGCGCCTCGCGCTTGCGCGGCTTGCGGTTGAGCACCTGCTTCAGCTTGGTCTTGAGCACCGCCATGTCGAATGGCTTGAGGATGAAGGCATCCGCGCCCGCCTGATGGGCGAGGTTGATGTCCTCGAAGTCGAAGGACGATTCGGTGAGCATGAAGGGCGTGTTCATCAGCGCGTCGTCGGCGCGGATTTCGCGCAGGAGGCTGATCCCGTCCATCGGCTCCATGTCGAGGTCGGAAATGACGAGGGCGTATCGGCGCTGCCGGAGCCGCTCCAACGCCTCGGTGGCACTGGTGACCCCCTCGACATCCGGAAAGCCGATGCGGGTCATCAGCATCACGATGAGCCGCAGCAGCTTTTCCTGATCGTCGACGATGAGGATCGGGGGCGTATCGCTCTCGGACATCGCTCGGCTCAGATGAACAGGTGGTCGATGCCCTGGCGGGACATCGTATCGGATTGGAGCGCCAGGCACAGTCCGTGGATCGCCGAGGCCTTCGGCGTGCCGCGCTGGAGCATCGGCAGCAGGTTGGCCTTGGCGAAGAGCGTGTCGTTGCCCGCCGTGCGCTGAGCGATCTTGAAGGAATGCACGAACTCGCGCTTGGCGATCTCCCGCCACTCGCTGATCTGGACATCCCGGTGCCGACTGTCGGCGTTGATCCGGTCGAAGGTCTCATGCACCGAAGAGCGCTCGCCCTCGACCACTTGGCAGGCGAAGTTGCCCTCGATGATCAGGAAGCTCGTGATCACGGCGAACTCGTTCTTCTTCTGGGCGATGCGGCCGATCTCGTTGATCTGCTCGGACCGTTTCGCAGCGTCCGACGACAGGTTCAGTCGTGAGAAGTAGATGATGTGGACGAGGCTCGTCCGTTTCGCCCGCATGGTCCCGAGACCCGAAATCCGTGCCCGTTCAGCGCTTTCGGGGCAGGACGCGCCCCGCCCAATCTAGTTCGGCGGCGATCTTCGCGCGTGCCGGATAACACCCCGTAAACATCGGCGGCCCGTTCCGGATCAGCCAGGCGGCCTTCAAGCCGGCAGGATCTGCCGGCCTGGCCTCTCCGGCCGGCCAACCCTGCCGGGTCGAGCCAGTCCGATCTCTGGCAGATCAATGACTTAGTCGTGGCACGGCGGTTGCGGCTGCCGGGGCCTGCGGGCCAGCGCGCCCCGCATCGGGATCGCTTGCCATGGATCTTTTTTCCGCCCTGCAGACCTCGGTTTCCGGACTGCAGGCGCAGTCCTACGCCATCAGCAACATCTCCGGGAACATCGCGAACTCGCAGACGACCGGCTACAAGCGTGTCGACACCAGCTTCGTCGACATGATGTCGGAGACCACGCCCAAGCGCGAGGTCGCCGGCTCGGTTCTGGCCCAGTCGCAGCTCACGAACACGATCGCCGGCAACGTCATCTCATCGAGCGTGCCGACCAACATGTCGATCTCCGGGACCGGCTTCTTCACGGTGGTGCAGAAGACGGGCGATGCGAACGGGGCCGCGACCTTCAGCGGGACGAATGCCTACACCCGCCGGGGCGACTTCGCCCCGACCGCGGACGGATACCTGATGAACGGTGCTGGCGACTACCTGACCGGCAACAACCTCGATCCGCTCACGGGTCTGGTCACCAGTTCGGGCCCGATCGTGATCGGCAACCCGACCCTGCCGGCGCAGCCCACGACCACGATCACCTACGCGGCCAACCTCCCGGCGACGCCGTCGACAAGCGCGACGGCCGATCCGCCCAACAGCATCGCCGGCCCGTCGCTGACGGCCTACACCGCGTCCGGAGCGCCGATCACGGTCAACATGCGCTGGGTGCAGAGTACGGCGAGCACCAACGGGTCGGATTCGAGTTGGAAACTGATGATCAACAGCAGTGCCTCAGGCACGGCGAACTGGGTCGACTCCGGCCAAAACTTCACTTTCGATTCGACGGGCAAGATGACCTCGCCCACCGCCAGCTCGACCAATCCGAACAGCGTCACCGTGGATCTGAGCGGCACGACGATATCGGGATACACCTTTCCGAAGCTGACATTGGATCTCTCCGGCGGCCTGACACAATACGCCGACGCGAGCGGCGCCGTGACGACCAACGCGCTCAGCCAGGACGGCAGCCCCTCCGGCACGCTGACGAGCGTCGCGGTCGGCACCGACGGCAAGATCAACGGCACCTTCTCGAACGGGGCCGTGAAGTCCCTCGCCACGGTCGGGATCGCCCAGTTCGCCAACCCGGACGGGCTCAAGGCGGACACGAAGGGAAATTACCTGCAGACAGCTGATTCCGGGCCACCGCTGGCGGGCCTTGACGGCAGCACGATCACGGGCGCCAGCCTTGAACAGTCCAACACCGACATTGCGACCGAGTTCTCTAAGATGATCGTAACCCAGCAGGCCTACTCTGCCAACACGCGCGTCATGTCGACGGCTCAGACCATGATGTCTGACCTGCTGAACGTGATCCGATAGCTGTATCGAGGGGGTCGCTGAGGAGGCTTCGAAGTGTCGCTGAACGCGCTCTCCAACGCGACCGCCGGGCTTGCGGCGACGCAGGCGGCGATCAACGTCGTCTCGCAGAATGTCGCCAATGCCGGGACGGCCGGATACGTCAAGCGGACGCTCACGCCGGTCGCCACCGGGACCAACAACCTGGGTGTTGCCGCCGGGACGGTGACTCGCAGCTTCGACGCGGCTGCCCTGAATCAGCTCCGCCTCGAGACGTCCGGCGCCGCCTACACCAGCACGAAGTCCGGCATCATCTCTCAGCTCGATGCCCTCTATGGCACGCCCGGCAGCTCGACGGCGCTCGACGGCACGCTGAACACCTTCACACAGTCGCTGCAGCAGCTCGCCGCCAACCCGACCTCGGCGGCCGCCCGCTCGACGGTGCTGAGCAACGCCTCGGCCCTCGCCAGTCAGATCAACAGCGCCGCCAACACGGTGCAGACCCTGCGCACCGGGATCGAGGCGCAGCTCGGCACCGACACGAATTCGGCGAGCGCGCTCCTCTCGAGCATCGCGAATCTCAACACGAAGATCCAGAACACCACGGACAGCACGTCCCTGGCCGATCTTCAGGATCAGCGCGATCAGGCGATCAACAGCCTGTCGAGCTACATGGATGTCAAAGCCACGACGCAGAGCGACGGGACGGTCACGGTCCTCACCCAGTCGGGCGCGACCCTCGTGGATCGCGGCAACGCGGCGACCCTGAGCTTCGACGGGCGCGGCACGCTCAGTGCGAACTCATCCATCGCCTCGACGCCGCGCTCGGTCGGCACCATCACCGCCACGCTGCCGGGGGCGGCCAGATCGATCTCGGCGAGCCCGGCGTGCTGCGCTCCGGAAGCCTCGCGGCTCAGCTTGAACTGCGCGACCAGACCTTGCCGCAGGCCCAGCGCCAGCTCGACGACCTCGCGGCCGGCCTCGCGAGTTCGCTAACCGACAAGACGGTGACCGGGACCTCGGACGGGATCTCGGCGACGATCGACCCGACTGGGATGAAGGCGGGCAACACCATCACCTTCCCGGTGACGGTGAACGGTTCGGTCCGCAACGTTATCCTGATCGCGTCCAACTCGGATGCCGCGTCGATCCCCGCGAGCGAGACCGACGATTCCACCGCCCTGGTGCAGACCTTCAAGATCCCCACCGGGACGGCGACGTTTGCCGACTCGATCAATGCGGCGCTGAGCAATCTCAATCTTGGATTGAAGGCGACGATGACCGGAAACTCGGTCACGATCGGGCCGGCGTCCGGGAGCACCCCCACGGTGACCGCGGCCACCGCCAACGTCACGACCGTGTCCGCCGACGACCTGTACACCGGCAACCCGTCGCTGGCCCTGTTCGTCGACGGGACGAACAACGCGCTCTACACCGGGAGCTTCGACGGCGGCTCGCAGCTCACCGGGTTCGCGCAGCGCATCGCGGTCAATACGAACCTGACCGGCGACACGGCGGCGCTCTCGGCCGCGGCCAGCTCGACGAGCGCGGCGAATGCCAATGCGTCCGGCGCGCGGGCGCAGGCGCTCTACGCCGCGCTGACCTCCACCCCGCAGACCTTCTCGTCCTCGAGCGGCATCGGCGGCATCTCGGCGCCCTACCACGCCACCGTGGCGGGCTTCGCGCAGGACATCATCTCGGCGCAGGGCGCGGCCTCGGCGAACGCCACGGCGCTCGACAGCACCCAGCAGACCGCGCTCGCCACCGCCCAGAGCCGGTTCGCGGCTGGGGCCGGGGTCAACATCGACCAAGAGATGTCGAACCTGATCGCCCTGCAGACCGCCTATGGCGCCAACGCCCGGGTGCTGACGGCGGCCCGCGACATGCTCAACCAGCTGCTGCAGATCTGATCATGACGACGATCTCACCCTTCGCGGCCGGCTCCTACCTGACGACCCGGAACGCCGCGCAGCTCACGACGCTGAAGAACCAGCTCAACACCCTGTCGAACCAAGTCTCGAGCGGGCAGGTGGCGCAGACCTACGGCGGCCTCGGCTCCGGGCGGTCGACGGTGCTCGCCGCCCAGGCGACGTTGAGCGCGCTCAGCGGCTACGCGGCCGGCATCACGGCCGGCCAGACGCGGACGAACCTCGCGGTGACCAGCCTCACCCAGGTCGCGACCCTCGGGACGAGCGCCCGCCAGACCCTGAACAACGGTCTGCAGAGCGTGGCGACCAATTCCGTCGCGGGCCGCTCGACCGCGCTCGGTGACCTGCAGACCGCGCTCGACGCGCTCAACCAGTCGGCGGCGGGCAACTACCTGTTCGGCGGGGGCGATGCCAGCACCCAGCCGGTGGTCGACGCGGACACGATCCTGAACGGCACGACCAACAGCGACGGCACGACGAAGGCCGGCCTCTCGCAGCTGATCAAGGAGCAGGTCGCGGCGGATCTCGGTTCAGGGACCGGCCGGCTGACGACATCCGCTCCTGGCGGCACCTCGGTGACCCTGACCGAGGAGCAGGACGCCGCGACCCGGGCGAGCTTCGGCTTCATCCTCGGCGGTGCCTCCTCGACGACGTCGGCGATCAGGGCGAGCGCCACCGCCGGCACGAGCACCGCGCCGGGCACGGTGAACATCAACGTGAACAGCCAGCCGGCCGCCGGTGACAGCGTCACCGTCACGCTGAAAATGCACGACGGCACCTCGACGACGCTCACGCTCACCGCCGTCTCTGGCACCACAACGACCACTGCGTCGAGCACGGGCGCGACCTTCGCGACCGGCTCCGACATCACGGCCACCGCCACCAACCTCAACAACGCCCTGCAGAGTGCCCTCAAGGCGGCCGCCGGCAGCACCCTGGCGGTCAGCTCGACCACACTGGCCGCGAAGAACTTCTTCTCGGGCTCGGCGAGCGCCGGCGTCATTCCCCAGCGCGTCGGTCAGGACGCGAGCGGCAACCCCATCTACGTACCAGGCACGAAGGATAACACGGTGCTCTGGTATCAGGGCGAGGATTCCGGCACGCCGGCGATCAACACCCAATCCGTTCAGATCAGCGCGGGCGCCAGCATCGGCACCGGCGCGCGCGCCAACGACCCCGCGATTCAGAACGTGCTGGCCGGGCTGGCGACGATGGCCTTCGCGCTGCCCACCACGAACGACGACACCGCCAACGCGACCTACCAAGCCGTCATCGACCGGGCCGGCACGCTGCTCTCCTCCGCCGATACGAGCCCCAGCGTCCAGGATACCGTCACTCAGCTCTCCCTCGCATCCGCACGCCTGTCGAGCGCCAGCACGACCAATACGGCCACCCAGAACACCGTGCAGAATACCCTGGACGGGATCGAGCAGGCGCCCACCGAGGAAGTCGTCGCCAAGCTGCTCGACGTGCAGAACCGGCTCCAGGCGAGCTATCAGATCACCGCCTCGCTCTCGAAGCTCTCGCTGGTCAATTACATCAGCTGAGGTCGGCCTTCTTCCGCCGTGCGCTCCGGGGCGCCCAGGGCCGGCGCCGCGACGACGCGATCAAGCGCGCCGCGGTGTCGTGAACCTATCTTGATCGACGGCCTAGATCATAGTCCTGCCGCTTTCGCGCAGTGAGTAGCTGCTTGCGGATGCGCTTGCGTGCCGTCGTTCAACCGAGGAGAGGTCCGCATGGCGCTGTCCGAACCCGTCGAACTGATCCGCCGTTTCGGCACCGCGCCGCGGATCGGCACCATCGTGATGGCCGAGCAGGCGATCGACACCTATCTCGCCGGCTATACCCGCCCTGACGACCGCGCCATCGCGTTGGATATCCTGCTGCGCGATCTGGCGCGGCTGCGGCTCCAGGACGCTGCGCTCGATCCGCTGATCGGCGAGGTGGAGAGCTATATCGACCTGCTTCACCGGGATCTCGCCCGTCGGGCCGCGTAAAATGCGCGGCCTCTCCGCAATCGGCGCGGCCCTCGCCGCCGCGGGACTGTCGCTCGGCGAGCCCGCCGCGGCCATGGATCTACAGAAGGTGCCGGTGACGCGCGGGCTCGTGCCATGCCCGTCGAAGGGCTCGGGTTTCGTGCGCTTGCCGGGCAGCGACAGCTGCGTCCGCATCTCCGGCCGCGTGTCCGCCGGGATGGATCTGCGCGCCGGGTCGGGGACCGCCGCGGCCCCGGTCGCTGCCGGCCGCCTCGCCATCGACAACCGCGCCGACACGGATCTCGGCGAGGTGCGGACCTACGTGCGGATCGGCAACGGCCACCGCTGAGGCGGGGCTCTAGAGGTTCCGCGACAGGACCAGCGGCCCGCTGCGCACGCCGCGACCGTATGGGGAGGGGGCGGGCGCCTGCCGGCCGTAGCCGGCCGGCATCTGCGCCCGGCCGATCTCCTCCGCGAGCGACTTGATCAACCCCTCCGAGACGGTCCTGGCGCTGTCGAGCACCGTCTGGTTCGCCTCGACGGCCGCGGTGAAGCGGCGGTGCGCGGCCCGCAGGGTCTCGACGCCTTCCGGATGGAAGCGCTTCAGGGCGACGGCATTCGCCTTGGCGACCTCCAGCCCCTGCATGTAGGCGGCGGCGAGCGCCGCCTTCGGCTCCGCCGCCGCGATGCCCTCGCGCAGCCGGCCAGCCCGGACATGGGCGGCTTCGTCGGCGAGAACCGCTTCCAGCGCTGCCATGTTGCCGAGCACGCCCGCGACAAGCGCCTCGGCGGTGACGCGGTCCGCGACGCGCAGCGGTTCAGCCCGTTGCATTGCCTGCTCCATCGCTCGCAGCACCCTGCATCTTCATGATCTCGCGGAAGACGGAATCGGCGATGCCGACGCCGCCGCTCTTCACGATCTGTCCCGCATATTCTTTGGTCAGCATCGACCGGTAGATGCCGCCGCCGGTTCCGTTCTCGCCGAGGGGACCTTCCGTGCCCTCCGACTGGGTCAGCCGGTCGAGGCTGTTCTCCAGGAACATCGATTCGAACTCGGTCGCGGTCTTCCAGGCCTTGGCCTTGTTGGCGGTCTTTATGATGCCATCGACGGCGCTTCCGGCGACCGAGGTCCCGACGCTGGCGGCGGCACTGGCCGCGAGACTGGCGAGCGGCAGCATGGTTCGGCCCTCCTGTTCGGGTTGCTCACATCAGCTCGATATCGGCCTGCAGCGCGCCGGCCGTCTTGATCGCCTGGAGGATCGAGATCAGGTCGCGGGGGCCGACGCCCAGGGCGTTGAGTCCGTCCACCAGCTCGCGCAGGCTCACGCCCTCCTTGACCAAAGCGAGCTTGTTGCCGTCGCCGGTATCGACCTTCAGGCCCGTGCGCGGCACCACGACGGTGCGGCCGTTCGACAGCGGCGCCGGCTGGCTGACCTGCGGCTGCTCGGTGATGGTGACGGTGAGGTTGCCCTGCGCGATTGCCACTGTCGAGACGCGCACGTCCCGGCCCATGACGATGATGCCGGAGCGCTCGTCCACCACCACACGGGCCGTCTGGTCGGGCTCGACCTTCAGCTGCTCCACCTCGGTGATCAGGCGGATCATGTTGCCGTTGTAGCGGGCCGGGATCTGGATCGTGACGGTGGCCGGATCGGTGGGCTCGGCGGTGTCGGCGCCCATGAAGTCGTTGATCGCGGCCGCGATCCGCTTCGAGGTGGTGAAATCGGGGTTGCGCAGGGATAGGCGCAGCGAACGAGCGTCGTTCAGCTTGAAGGCGATTTCGCGCTCGATGTTGGCGCCGTTGGAGATCCGGCCATTGGTGGGCACGCCCCGGGTGATTTTGGCGGCGTCGCCCTCGGCGGAGAACCCGGCGATCGCCACGGAGCCCTGCGCCAGGGCGTAGACCTCGCCGTCGGCGCCGAGCAGCGGCGTCACCAGCAAAGTGCCGCCCTGGAGCGACTTGGCGTCGCCAAGGGAGGAGACCGTCACGTCGATGCGGGTCCCCTGCGCGGCGAAGGGTGGGAGGTTCGCCGTCACCATCACGGCGGCGAGGTTCTGCGTGCGCATCGTGGCGCCCCGGGTGTTGACGCCGAGGCGCTCCAGCATGGCCTGGAGCGACTGCTTGGTGAACGGGATGTTGTTCAGCGTGTCGCCGGTGCCGTTGAGGCCGACCACGATCCCGTAGCCGACGAGCTGGTTCTGCCGCACGCCTTCGATGGAGGCGAGGTCCTTCACCCGCGACAGGGCGAGAGCCGGGCCGGAGAGCGCCACGAACAGCAGCACGCCAGTGACGACGCCGAGCAGGGACCGGAAGGGACTGGACGCGTGACTCGGGCGCATGCTGCTATTTCGAGGGTGAACGGACCTGCCGTCATCCTGCCAGCGCCGTGCCAGCCGGACTGGACCGCCAAGTTTTTGAAACGATTGCGACTCTTTCGCAGCGATCCAGCCGCGTCGTTCCTCGGTACCGGCACCGAACCTGCCGACCCGGCAGCTTCTGCCGGCCCGTTTACCCGCGCTTAACCCTACGGACCGACTTTCCGGTCCTGCGCAGGGGCGCTTGGAGCAACGCGAACGGGATCATGCGCGTCGAGACTCGCCAGCCGATCCAGAGTGCGGGCGCCGTCGCGGCCACCCGGCGCCCCGAGGGCGGGGAGCTTCAGCCTCGGCGCGGCCCCGGGCTCCGCCGCGCAGGCCGGCGCTCCCGCTGCGGCGACCACGCTAACGGGGCTCGATGCGGTCCTGCTTCTCCAGGCCGAGGCTGACACGCCCCAGGAGCGGCGGCGCCGCTCGGCCCAGCGCGGCCACGACCTCCTCGACGGGCTCGGCCGGCTGAAGGCCGCGCTGCTCGGTGGCCGCGTCGCTCCGCAAGAGCTTCGCGCCATCGCCGGCCGTCTGGCTGAGCGCGCGGGCTCCTCGGGCGATCCGCGGCTCGACGGGCTCATGGCCGAGATCGAGCTGCGTGCTGCGGTGGAACTCGCCAAGCTGGAGGTGCGGCGGAGCGCGTGATCCGCTGCCCGGCTGGGACGCTTGGGCCGACGGCGCACCGTCATTGCGAGCGGAGCGGAGCAATCCAGCGTCGTGCCGTCCTGGGTCGCTTCGCTCCGCTCGCGATGACGGGGTGGCGCGAACCAGAAGCGCGCGTCCGACCTGCTACCCCGCCCGCCGCTTCGGACCGGTCGGCATCATCTGCGGCTCACCCGGCCCGGTTTCCACGCCGAGATCCGGTACCGCGATGATCGGCGCGCCGCGCAGGTCCTTGCGGGTGACGATCGCGCCGCGCTCCTCCAGATAGGCGAGCATCCGCCTTGCCCGGCCGCCCGAGCTGGTTCCATAGGCCTCGGCCAGCATCGCGTCGGTGGGGCAGGGGGCACCCTCGATCGCCGCCCGGGCGACCACGAGGAACAGGCCGGCGAGATCGTCCGGCAGGCCGGCGGCGATCTCCTGCGCCCGCTCCCAGCCCGAATTGTCCGCGACCGCGCCCCCGGCCTCGGCCCGGGCGACTGCGAGACGGCGCTTGAACTCGGGCAGGCCCATCGTGTCGCCGCGCAGCCGCCGGATGCGGCAGCGGACCGTGAAATCCTGATACAGGGTCGCGGGCGTGCACGCGGCCGCGTCGGCATCCGCCAGCACCGAGGCCAGTACCTCGGCAAGCGCCGCCTCGCGTGTCTCCGGGTCCATCGGCTCCTCCTCGGGCTCCTCCGCGGGTGCGGGTGGCCGGTAGTTGGCCAGCTGGACGAGGACGTCCGGGGCGGCCGCCGGGCGCGGCTTCGGCCGGGGCGCGAGCGGAACGGCGATCTCCTCCGGGCTCGCCGTGAGGATCAGCGCGCGGGCATCCTCGGTCGGGTCGGGCAGGGGAACGAGCACCGGCGAGGAGCTTCGGCTCACGGTCTGCGTCGGCCCCACCGCGATGGTCATGGGGCGCCGCGACAGGGCCGGGCCGAGCGCCACGAAATGCCCGCGCGGCAGGTCGCGGAACGTCTCGGCCTGGCGGCGCTCGAGGCCGAGGAGGTCGGCGGCGCGGGCCATGTCGATGTCGAGGAAGGTCCGGCCCATCAGGAAGTTCGAGGCCTCGGCCGCGACGTTCTTGGCGAGCTTGGCGAGCCGCTGCGTGGCGATGATTCCGGCCAGCCCGCGCTTGCGCCCGCGGCACATGAGGTTGGTCATGGCGCCGAGCGAGAGGCGCCGCGCCTCGTCCGAGACCTCGCCGGCGGCGGCCGGTGCGAAGAGCTGCGCCTCGTCCACCGCCACCAGCATCGGATACCAATGGTCGCGGTCGGCATCGAACAGGCCGCCCAGGAAGGCGGCGGCCGCCCGCATCTGCCCGTCGGCGTCGAGATTCTCCAGCGACAGCACCACCGAGACCCGATGGGTGCGCACCCGCGCGGCGATCCGCTGCAGGGCGACATCGTCGCCGTCCGCCTCGACGACGACGTGGCCGTAACGGTCGGCTAGGCTCGCGAAATCGCCCTCCGGATCGATGATCGCCTGCTGCACGAGGCCGGCGCTCTGCTCCAGGAGGCGCCGCAGCAGGTGCGACTTGCCGGAGCCCGAATTGCCCTGGACCAGGAGCCGCGTGGCGAGCAGTTCGGTGAGGTCGAGGAGCGCGGGGCGCTCGCCGGTCAGGCCGAGATCGATGTCGGAACGCATGGCGCCTCATAGCATGCCGGCAGCCGCTTCGGGGGCCTCGACGGACAGCTGTCCACGCTTCCCGCCACGCCTGCCGCGTCGCAGGCGGCCTGGACCCGGACGCTCCGGCCCTGTAGGGCCACGCCCCTCCCAGAGAAAACCCGGACCCACGACACGATGGCGGCCTGCGGCCTCGATTTCGGCACGTCGAACACCACCCTCGGGCACAACGGTCCGGCGGGACCCGCCCTGCTGCCCCTTGAGGGTGCGCACCGGACGATCCCGAGCGCGATCTTCTTCGAGGCTCGGCCGCGAGCCGGTGATCGGCCGGGCCGCCACCGCGGCCTATGTCGAGGGTCGGTCCGGGCGGCTGATGCGCGGCCTGAAATCCGTGCTCGGCACGCCGCTCATGGACGAGGCGACTCCGGTCGGCCGGCAGCGGCTGCGCCTGCGCGACGTGATCGCCCGCTATCTCACTGCCGTGAAGGCGCGGGCCGAGGCGGCCTGCGGCGGGAGCCTCGACAGCGTGGTCCACGGCCGCCCGGTGCACTTCGTGGACGGCGACCCCGAGGCCGACCGCCGCGCGGAGGACACGCTCGCGGCCATCGCCCGCGACGTCGGATTCCGCGAGGTCTCCTTCCAGTACGAGCCGATTGCGGCCGCCCTCGATTACGAGCGGCAGGTGCGCGCGGAAGAGATCGCGCTGGTCGCCGATATCGGCGGCGGCACCTCGGACTTCTCCATCGTGCGGCTGTCGCCCGAGCGGAGGGGCCGGGCGGATCGGGCCGGGGACATCCTGGCCAATGACGGCGTGCGCATCGGCGGCACCGATTTCGACCGGCAGCTCAGTCTCGGCGCTGTGATGCCCCTCCTCGGGCTCGGCAGCCCGATGCGCCGCGGCGACCTCGCCGTGCCGAACGCCTATTATCACGACCTCGCCACGTGGTCGGCGATTAACCGCCTCTACACCCCGAAAACCCTGCGCGAGATCGACGAGGTGATTCGCGACAGCGCCCGTCCCGATCTCGTCGGGCGGCTGCGGGAGGTGGTCGAGGGCGAGCGCGGGCATGCCCTGGCTGGGGCGGTCGAGGGCGCCAAGATCGCGGCCTCCGACCGCGACGCGACGGAGCCTCGATCTCGGCTTCGTGGAGCGCGGGCTCGCCGTGCCGGTGGATCGCGGGACGCTCGCCGGCCAGACGGGCGATCTGGCCCTGGCGGTGGCCGCGCGGATCGACCGCTGCCTCGCGCAGGCGGAGCTGGCGTCGGAGCGGATCGACGCGCTGTTCCTCACCGGCGGCTCCACCGGCCTGCCGCATCTGCGCGCCGCGCTGACGAAGGCGTTGCCAGCCGCCCGCGTGGTCGAGGGTGACACGTTCGGCTCGGTGGGTCTCGGCCTCACCATCGAGGCTGCGCGACGCGCGACGTGATCCGCCGCGATTGACGGACTGGCGTCGATCCCCGACAAGGCGGCGCCTCGTGATCGGAGACAACGGCGGCCAACCCGGCGTCCTCCTCGCCGCCTCGCCCGATGCTGTTCAACTCCTTCGTCTTTCTCCTCGCCTTCCTGCCGGCCGCCCTGATCCTGCACGGGCTGGTGGCGCGCGCCGCGCCGGCATGGCGGCTGCCGCTCCTCGTCGGCCTGTCCTTCGTGTTCTACGGCTGGTGGGACGTGCGCTTCGTGCCGCTGCTCGCCGGCTCGATCCTGGCGAACTGGTGCGTGGCCCGGGCCTACCGCCGCTGGCCGGGGCGCTGGCTGATCCCGGCCGCCATCGCCGCCAATCTCGCGCTCCTCGGGGTGTTCAAGTACCTCGATTTCTTCGCCGATCTCGCCAACCTGATCCCGGGGCTCGGGGCGCCCCGGCTCGGGCTCGCTTTGCCGCTCGGCATCTCGTTCTTCACCTTCCACCATATCATGTACCTCGCCGACCTGCGGGCCGGCCGGGCACCGGCCTTCGGGCTCGTGAAGTATGCCCTCTACATCGCCTTCTTCCCGCAGGTTCTCGCCGGCCCGCTCGTGCGCTGGAGCGAGATCATGCACCAGTTCGACGAGGCACCCTACGCGCGGCGCGACGCCGCCGAGCGCTTCGCCCGCGGCCTGATGCTGCTCACGGTGGGGCTCGCCAAAAAGGTGTTCCTCGGTGATCCGCTTGCCGAATACGTGAACCCGGTGTTCCAGGCGGCCGCCGCCGGCAAGGCCGTGACGGTCGTCGAGGCCTGGCAGGCGACGCTCGGCTTCACCTTCCAGATCTATTTCGACTTCTCCGGCTACACCGACATGGCGCTCGGCATCGCGCTGCTGTTCGGCCTCGTCCTGCCGCAGAATTTCGACGTGCCCTACCGCGCCACCTCGCTGCGCGACTTCTGGCGGCGCTGGCACATGACCCTGTCGCGCTTCCTGCGCGACTATCTCTACATCCCGATGGGCGGGAACCGCCGTGGTCTGCCGCGTCAGATCGGGGCGCTCGCCGCCACCATGACGCTGGGCGGCCTCTGGCACGGGGCGGGCCTGACCTTCCTGGCCTGGGGGGCCTGCACGGGCTCGGCCTCGGCGCCGGGGTGCTGGCGCGCCGCGCGCGGGTCTCGATCCCGGCTCCGCTCGGCTGGGCGCTCACCAGCCTGTTCGTGGTGCTGACCTGGGTGCTGTTCCGGGCGACGAGCTTCGAGGCGGCGCTCCTCGTGTTCAAGGGCCTGTTCGGGCTGGCGCCCAGGGGCTCGGGCTTCAAGTGGCGCACCATCGCGACTGCCGCGCTCGTCGCCATGGTCGGGCCTACCGCCTGGGCGGCGGTGCATCGCCTGCCGCCCCGGCGGCTCCTCGCCTTCGGCTTCGCACTCCTGTTCGTCCTCGTCCTGCTGAAGATCGGCGACGATGCGAACTACGAGTTCATCTACTTCCAATTCTGAGGATGGCGGCCCCCCGACTCACCACGGACTGGGACTGGCGGCGCTTCGCCCGCACCCTGTTCCTGTCGATGGCCGCGCTGTTCGCGGCCTATCTCGGCCTCGCGGCCCTGGTGGATCCCTACGACACGGGCCGCTCGACGCTGCTGTCCCGGGGCGCCGTCCGACCCCAGGGGCCGCGCACCGCCTCGGCCGTGCGCGGCCGCGACCCGGCCTATACGGGCGCGGTGATCGGCAACTCGCACATCCAGCTCATCGAGCCGGCGGCGCTGACCCGGCTCACCGGCATCCTCTTCATCCAGCTCTCGGTGCCGGCCACCGGACCGTCGGAGCAGTTCGCGCTGCTCGGCTGGTACCTGCAGCACCACCCACGGCCCGAGGCGATCGTGCTCTCGTCCGACTCCTTCTGGTGCGCGGACGATCCTGCCTTCCCGAGCGAGCACGGCTTCCCGTACTGGCTGCTCGGAGACTGGCCGGACTACCTGCGCGGGCTGCTGCGCTTCACCGCCGCGCAGGAGACGATCAACCGCCTTGGCTGGCTCCTCAACCCGCACCGCAAGGCGGCTGCCGCCGACGGCTGGTGGGACTACGAGCGCAACTACCTCAGCCAGGGCTTCGGCATCGATCCCGCCAAAAAGGCCGCGCTTGAGAAGCCGGTCGGGCCCGAGCCCGAGCCGCATCACGGCGGTCCGTTCCCCATCGCCGGGCGTCTGCGCGCCGAACTGGCGCGGATCCCTGCGGCGACGCCGGTGGTGCTGGTCTTCCCGCCCGTTTACGCCCGCGCCGAGCCGCCGTCCGGCAGCCCCCGCGCGCAAGCCGAGGCCGCCTGCCGGGCTGATGTCCGATCTGTCCTCTCAACGCATAAGTTGAGCGCGGTGATCGACTGGCGCGACGGACGGCCCGAGGTGGCGGATCCGGACCTGTTCTTCGACCAGACGCATTACCGGCTGCCCCTGGCGCGAACGCTGACGACCGAGATCGCAGCCGCGGTCGTACGGCTGCGGACGCACCCGGCCGAATAAAAGGTTTGTACCGTGTCCTGTTTGCCGCACGCCACCAGGCAATGATCGGCTGTAACAAGCCCTGCTTCAGTGTGCGTTGTCCCGCCAAAGCGCCTCGACTATACGGCACGTCACGTTATCGCCGCACACCGGCCATCCCCTGGTGGGCGGTTAGAATCCAGCGAGGGTGACGCATGGCGAAGGTGACGCTGGAGGACGGCTACGTCCCGTCCGACGACGAGCCCTTCATGAATGACCGACAGCGCGAATATTTCCGGCGCAAGCTTCTGAGCTGGAAAAACGACATTCTGCGCGAGGCTCAGGACACGCTCGTGGCGCTCCAGAGCGAGAACGAGAACCATCCCGACCTCGCCGACCGCGCATCGTCGGAGACGGACCGGGCAATCGAACTGCGGGCGCGGGATCGCCAGCGCAAGCTCACCGGCAAGATCGACGCGGCGCTCGCCCGGATCGAGGACGGATCCTACGGCTATTGCGAGGAGACCGGCGAGCCGATCTCGCTGCGCCGCCTCGATGCGAGGCCGATTGCCACCCTCTCCCTGGAGGCCCAGGAGCGGCACGAGCGGCGCGAGCGGGTCTATCGCGACGATTGAGGCCGTCTCCGCGAGGATCGCGGCGTCAGACCGATCCGTAACGCCACCGCGCGGCGTCAGCGGCAGTTTGTCTAAGCGTCTCCGCCCGACGCTGCGAGAGCCTGCCGAACCGACCCGCTACTGCGTTAGCCGCAGGGCGCCGATGCTCGCCTGGATCTGCTGGAAGGCCGCGATCAGGTCGTCCGAACTGTTGGCGAGGTAGTACTGGTTCGGCGAGGCGCAATTCTTCAGGAGCGCTTGTCCTGCCGAATCGATCGGATCCGATGGGATGCTGAACCCAATCGTGTAGATCGAGATGTTGACGGCCTTTGCGTTCGTGCAAGCCTGAGCCGTGAGCGCGTAAGGCGTTCCGGGCGCTCGTGGCGTCCGAGATGTTCTGGTTCGTCGGAGGCAGCCGCGGGTTCGGGTTCGTGCCGTTGGCGTTCTGGAAGTAGCCGGACGAGAAATAGAGCGAACCGCTCGGCGCATAGGAATTGACTGACCAGCTGTTGGTGCCGTCCGTCATCAGAATGATGACCTTGTTGACCGTGCTCGTGTTGGAGCTACTCGAGCTCGAGGAATAAGGAGAGCCGTCGGCGAAGACGCTGTTTGGGGATAGGGTGCGCCATCCCCACATGAAGCCTTCGTGGATATTGGTCGAGCCAAGCGGCGCCATGCTGTTGATGACGCTCTTCAGGGTGCTGGTGTTGTTGGTCAGGCGCTGCAGGGGCTTCGTCGTGCAGCCGAAATTCGGACCGCTCGGGATGCCCGTCGAGCTGTTCGACGATGTCGGCGACGCATTGCGGGCATTGACGTATTTGCACGCCCGTCCTTCCGCACTGTTGTAGGAGACGTTGTTGGACAGGGAGCCGCAGGATCCGGTCCCGTTGCTGTCGTCGATGTAGCTGTTAAAGCTGTAGTAGTTCGGATTGTTCGGAGGGTAGCCGGCATAGCTGGTGCTGCCGTTGCCCGGCTCGTCGGGGGCCAGGAGCGGCACGTGATACGAATCCTTGTTCGAGCTGGTTGGCGCCCCGTCCTGAACGTTCAGCGGGTAGGGAAGCGTCTCCAGGCAGCCGGCCCAGCTCCAGCCTGAATAGGCACTCTGCAATGCCGTAAAGATGTCGAAGCGGCTCTTGAAATTGGCCGTCCCCGGCGAGAGCACGTTGGTCCAGTGGAAGCTCGACTGGCCATTCTGGTCAATCCAGCTCGCGTAGCGATAGGCTGCGGGGTCGACCGCTTCGGCAGCGGCGAAGGGCACGATCGAGATGCGGGTCGCGCTGGAGAAGGCGGCACTGGTATAGACGTAGTTGACGAAGTTCGTGGCGGCCGTCTGCACCGCCTGCAGCTTCGACTGGCTGCCGCTCGACTCGGCCATCGACCCCGTATTGTCGAGCACCAGTGCGATCTCGAAGGTCTTCGGGAGCGGCGTGGCGCATTGCGCCTTGGCTCCCGGGTTGATCCGCGCCGTACCGGTGAGCTTGCCGAAAAAGGTCGTCGACAGCTTGTGCGCCGTCAGGATGATCTGGCGCGGGTTGCTGGTGATCGTCAGCGGGTCGACGACGAGGTCCGCCGCCCCCATGGCACCGGCCATCGCCGTCTGGGCCAGGGTATTGAGGTCGGCCGTCGTCGTTGTGAGCGGCGTCTGGCACAGGAGAAGCGCGGTGGCGTCCGTTGCGGCCTGCAGCTTCGTCTCCAGCCGGGTCGCGAAGCCGTAATCGACCGCCGCGCCGCCAAGCATCAGCATCGGCACGCTCAGAAAGGCAAAGAGCAGCGCGACGTTGCCGCCGCGGTCCTGCGCGAGGCTGCGCCAGCCGAGCCGGCGGATGCGGTCAGGGTGCCGAGCCATCGCATGCCGTCGCGTTCGTGGCCGGCAACACGACTTCGGTGTAGGTGTTGCTGCCATAGGTCTTGCCGCCCCGAGTCGGCCACGGAGCGGTGCTGGAGAAGGTGATCGTTTTGCCGACGCCCCCGGTGAGCTTCACGAGGGCGCTCCCGATCATCGGCGTGTAGGCGATGCTGACCTCGGCGAGGGCATAGCGCATTCCTGTGGTCTGATAGCCCGGCGGGACGGTGAGGTCGCTGGCCGGGCCGATGCTGCGGGCCACGGCATTGCCGTTGGCGACGCTGGAACAGACCTTCGGAATCAAGGTCGCGTTATTCAGGCCGACGCCCATGGCGCTGACCACGATTTTCACCTTCGTGGTGTCGAACGGGCGCATGACCGACACCGCTGAGGCGAGGATATCGCTCATTACGGTCGTGCTGACCGGGTTCTTCGTGTCGCCCTGTGCGGTCAGGTCAGCGACGGTGCGGGCGAGCAGGGTCAGCTTGCGCCATTCGTCTATGGCATGCGCCATCTCCGTCATACCGGCCCAGATCGCCAGCAGGACCGGAAGGATGACAGCGAACTCCGCAAGGGCGCTGGCGCGGCGATCGCGCCGCAATTGCCTGGCGCTGCGGGCGAGGCGCTTCAGCACGGGCTTGCCCCGACAATCTGGTACGATTCCGTGCGGAACACCGCCGTCGAGGTGAGCAGGCTCGATCCGGCACCCGTGCCGCTCGTGAACCGTCGGGTGTTAAGAGCGCGGGACGAAACCGCAGTTAGCGGGTTGGGCGGGCATGGACGCTCTTGTACCCGACGACCTCTGGGCGGTGATCGAGCCGCTTCTTCCATCCGAGCCTGAGAAGCCGAAAGGCGGTCGGCCGCGCGCCTCGGATCGGGCGGCGCTGGCGGGCATCATCCTGGTTCTGCGCACGGGCATGCAGTGGAAGCATCTGCCGCGTTCCGATGTCGGCTGCAGCGGCAAGACGAGTTGGCGGCGGCTGGGCGCGTGGCAGGCGGCTGGCGTCTGGGCCGCCCTGCACCGTGTGCTGCTGGAGCAGCTTCAGGATGTCGATGCGCTCGACTGGTCACGCGCGGTCCTCGACAGTGCGAGCCTGCCGGCGAAAAAGGGGCCCCGCGACGGGCCCGAACCCGACAGACCGGGGCAAGCCGGGCACGAAGCGCCACCTCGTCGTGGACGCCAACGCCACGCCGCTCGGCCTGACGCTTACCGGAGCCAACTGCCACGACAGCCGCACGCTGGCAGCTACCCTCGACGCGGTGCCGGGCGTGCGCAGCGGCCGCCGTGGTCGCCCGCGGCGCAGGCCCGACAAATTGCATGCCGACAAGGGCTATGACCATCGTCGCTGCCGGCGTGAGTGCCGCGCCCGCAGCATCACGCCACGGATCGCCCGGCGCGGCATCGAGAGCAGCGAACACCTCGGACGCTACCGCTGGATCGTGGAGCGCACCCTGGCTTGGCTCGCACGCTTCCGCCGACTTACCATCCGCTACGAGCGACGCGCTGACCTCCACCTCGCCTTCACGACACTCGCCTGTGGCCTCATCTGCAGGGCACAGCTCAAACGGTTTTGTCCCTGACTCTAAGTCCCATCAGATTGAAGAAGGTCGGGAACTGCACGGCCGCGGTGACGATCACGATCGTGCCCGGCATGGCACAGGCGTAGTTGGCGCCGAAACTCGTGTTCCACGTGCCCGTCGTGGTGTTGACCGGCGTCGAGGGCGTGGCACCCGAGAACGTGCTCGCGGTCGCCACATCGATCTTGACGTTCTGGCAGTTGAAGACGTTGACGATGGTGGCGTTCGTCGGGCCGCACATCGTCGACTTCAGGGCTGCCAGCAGGGTGGTGGCGTTGGTCTGCCCGGCATTCGCCTGCTGGAACTGTCCGGTGAAGATCGTGCGGACCGCGTTCTGTAAGGCGCGATCAAAATTTTGCGTGGCCCAAATCTGGAACACGATCTGGAAGATCGCGCCGCACAGCGCCAGGAAGGGCAGCGCCACGAGGGCGAATTCCACCGCCGTGGCGCCATTGGCATCCCGGCCCAGGCGCGCAAGGTGACGACCGACTGTTATGTTTCTAGAGGTGAGTATTTTTGGCTCGGACAGTCATTCGCGAGTAAAGATCTGCCTGAAATACGAATCGATCTCGGTGTGTAGCCAAGACTTTGCTAAACTCTTAATCGGGCCGAAAAAGGCAGTACGGGTCCGCCTGGATCGCTGAGACCTGTCGTCACATCTTTCCCAGTCGAACCCGAGTATTTACGCGGTTGACGCCCTGGCCGTTCGCGCCACTTCGTCCGCGGCAGGCTTGGCCGGAGAACCGCATGAGATCTTCCCTGATCGCGACCGTCGCCGGCATGGTCGCGATGCTCGCGCTGGCTGGTTGCCAGGCGCCGAAGCCGGGACCGGCCGGTCCGCCTGGGCCGAAAGGCGAACAGGGGCCGCCCGGGCCGCAGGGGCCGGCAGGCCTGAACGGTGCCACGGGTGAGCGGGGCGCCGCGGGCGAGCGGGGAGCGGCCGGACCGCCCGGCCCGCCGGGTCCGGCGATGAACGGGCAGGTGCGGCTCGACGTGGCCTGCCATCGGGACGAAACGTTGATCGGCGCCTATTGCAGAGGCATGGCCGTAGTGCCGTCCGTCACCGTTACAGATGGCGTATCGACAGTTGGCTGCCTCGACATGACCGCCAAGGCCGCCAAGGATGCCGAGCCCGTCGCGGTCTGCCTGAGGAAGCCATGAGAGCCCTGATCCTCGCCCTCCTGGGCGCCCTGTCCGCCTCGGCGGCCTGCGCTCAGCGCTTCGTGCCGACGGAGCGCGCGGCTATCAGCCTCGTGCGGGATCGGCGAACCGCGGGCTTCACCACGGTAGCGCAGAGCTTGGCCTATGCCGAGCGCGTGACCCGCGGCGCCTTCAAGGTCAGCGACTTCCGGGTCGATTACCGGCCGGATGTCCCCTTCGCCCGGGTTCGGATCTGCTACCGGCTGGGCATTGACCCGCCGACCTGCGGCCTCGATTACCGCGTGGCCGTCAACCCGGCCCATGTCGAGCCGGCCGACCGCTACAACGGCCTGACCCGGGATCTCGAGCACGGGCCGCGGGCCTTCCTGCGGGCGCTGGCCCGGGAGGCCGATCTCCAACGGCAGCCGGAAATCCTGCGCAAGATCCAGGCGGCCCTGGACCCGTTCAACCCCTACGACTGGCGCTGACGTTCAGATCAGCCGCGGCCAGCGCAGGAGGCGATCCGGCGCGAAGGCCGCAATCGGAACTGCCGGCTTCCGCCCGGTGGCGAGATCGGCCACGATTTCGCCGGTGATCGGCCCGGTGGACAGCCCGATATGGCCGTGGCCGAAGGCGAAGAGTAGCCCCTCATGCCGGGGCGCGCGTCCGATCACCGGCATCCCATCGGGCGTGGACGGGCGCGAGCCGAGCCAGGGCGCGTTGTCGAGCGGACCGCCGAGGCGCAGCGTCCCGGCGGCTTCCCGGGAGGCCGCTTCGATCTGGGTGGTGTCCGGAGCCGCGTCGCGGGCATTGAGTTCCACCCCAGAGAGAACCCGGACCCGGTGATCGCCCATCGGCGACAGGATGGAGCCGGCCCCCGTATCGAGAACGGGCCGCGCCAACGGAGGGCTCTCCGGGTGCAGGGCGTAGTGACGGTGATAGCCACGCTCGGCCGCTATCGCGAACCGGTAGCCCAGCGTCCGGGCGATCGCACCCGAGGCGGCGCCCGCCGCGAGCACCACCTGCCGGGCCCGCACCGTCCCGGCCTCGTGGTAGACCCGCCAACCGCCCGCTTCCGGCGCCAGTCGCGCGACGCTGCCGCGCTGGCGCCGACCGCCGAGGCCCGCGAATAGCGCCTCGCAGGCCTCGACGAGCCGGCCGGGCTCGCGCACCGAGCCGGTCTCGGTCAGCAGCATCGCCCGCGCGTAGGGCCGCACCAGGGCCGGCTCGAGATCGCGCACGCCTGCGGTGTCCAGGATCTCGAACGCGACCCCGTGCCCGGCCAGGATCTCGCGCTCCAGCGCGGCGGCCGTGAAGGCGGCTTCGGTGCGGTAGGCCTTGAGCCAGCCGGTCCGCTGAAGCCGGTCGCTCGTTCCGGCCCGGGTGGCCAGGCGCTCATGCGCGGGAAAGGCCGCGCTGGTCAGCGGCAGCAGCGCCTCGGCGGCCCGGCGCCAGCGCGATGCGCGCGCGCTCGCCAGGAAATGCGCCGTGTAGGGGATGATTCGCGGAAGATGCGTGTAGTTCAGGCGCAGGCTCCGATCCGCGTTGCGCAGGTAGGTCGGGAGCTTGCCCCACAGGGCCGGGCTCGACATCGGCAGGATCGAGCCCCGGCTGATCACGCCGGCATTGCCGTAGGAGGTGCGGGCCCGCGCCTCCCCGGGATCGCACAGGGCGACATCGAGGCCGCGATCCCTGAGCGCGATGGCGCTGGCGAGGCCGACCATCCCGCCGCCGACCACCACGATGTCGGCCGTCTCGTCCGTCACCATTCCGCTCTGTCCCGCGCCGCACCAAGCGCGCCCTTCTGACGGGTTTTCGCAGCTCTGGGTAGCGGGCCAGAGCGGGCGAGCCATGAGGCGGGGAGGGGGCCATTCCCCTGCAAAGTCCCGCGCAAATCCGCCCCGAGATCGGCTACAGAGCGGATCATGACTCTCGTCCGCTTCGCCCCGTCGCCGACCGGCTACCTTCACATCGGCAATGCCCGGCCGGCCCTGCTCAATGCCCTGTTCGCGCGCAGGACGGGCGGACGATTCCTGCTGCGCCTCGACGACACCGACGCGGAGCGCTCGACGGAGGTGTTCGCCGCCGCGATCCGGGAGGATCTGGCCTGGCTCGGCATCGAGCCGGACCTCTTCGCCCGGCAGAGCGCTCGAAAGGCGCAGCACGACGCCGCCGCGGATCGCCTGCGCGCCGCGGGCCGCCTCTATCCCTGCTACGAGACGCCCGAGGAACTGGAGCGCCGCCGCAAGCGCCAGCTCGGGCGCGGTCAGCCGCCGATCTACGACCGTGCGGCGCTCAAGCTCACCGCCGAGGAGCGCGCGGCGCTGGAGGCTGAGGGCCGCCGGCCGCACTGGCGCTTCCTGCTGGAGGCGCGGACCGTGACCTGGGACGATCTCGTCCGTGGTCCCGCCCATGTCGATTGCGCGTCGCTGTCCGATCCGGTGCTGATCCGCGCCGACGGCAGCTATCTCTACACGCTACCCTCCGTGGTCGACGATGCCGATCTAGGTGTCACACACGTGATCCGCGGCGAGGACCACGTCACCAATACCGGCGTGCAGGTGCAGATTTTCGAGGCTCTGGGCGCCCCGGTCCCGATCTTCGGCCACCACAACCTGCTCACCACCGCGGACGGGGAGGGGCTGTCGAAGCGGCTCGGCCATCTGTCGCTGCGCGGCCTGCGCGAGGCCGGCTACGAGCCGGCCGCCGTGCGCTCGCTGGCCGTGCTCACCGGCTCGGCCGAATCCGTGCGGGCCGTGCCGGACCTCGACACGCTGGCGGAGCTGGTCGATCTCGGCGAGATCTCGCGCGCGCCGGCCCGCTTTGACCCGGCGGAGCTCGACGGTCTCAATGCCCGCCTCGTCCACGCCATGGACTATGCGGAGGTCGCCGGCCGGCTCGCGGATCTCGGGATCCCCGCCGAGAACGCGGAGGCATTCTGGCTGGCGGTGCGGGCCAATCTCGGCCGTGTCTCGGAGGCGGCGGACTGGTGGCGTGTCGTCGTGGGCCCGGTGGAGCCCGCAATCGCCGAGCCGGCGGTGATCGCGGCGGCCCGGGAGTGCCTCCCGCAGGAGCCCTTCGGGCCGGAAACCTGGAAGGCCTGGACGGCCGAGATCAAGAACCGCACGGGGGCCAAGGGGCGGGGGCTGTTCATGCCTCTGCGCCTCGCGCTCACCGGGCTGGAGCACGGACCGGACCTTTCCGGCCTGCTGCCGCTGATCGGACGGGAGCGGGCGGCGCGCCGTCTGGCCGGCGAGACGGCTTGAGCTTATCCGGGCTTCGCCTCCTGCAGCCGGCTCGCCAGCAACTTGTCGATGCGCCGCCCGTCGAGATCCACCACCTCGAAGCGCCAACCGGCGATGTCGCAGGTCTCGCCCGTCTCGGGCAGCCGCTGCAACGCCGCGATGACGAGGCCGGCGGCCGTGGCGTAGTCGCGCGAGGGCGGCAGCCGCAAGCCGAGCTGGTCGGCCAGTTCGTCGGCCGGCATCGAGCCGGCGATCAGCCAGGAGCCGTCCGCACGACGCACCGCGTCCGGCTCGACATTCTCCGAGCGGAAGGCCCCCGCGATGGCGTCGAGAATGTCGGCAGGCGTCACGAGGCCGTCGAAATGGCCGTACTCGTCATGCACCAGCGCCATCGGCAGGGGCGCCTGGCGCAGGGAATCCAGCGCATCGAGGGCATCCAGGGTGTCGGGCAGCACCGGCGCCTCGCGCAGATGCGCGCGGATGTCGAGAGGTTCGCCCCGTGCCAGAGGGCCGATCAAGTCGCGCACTTGGAGCACGCCGATCATCGCGTCGGGGCCGCCCTCGGCGACGGGCAGCCGGGCATAAGGGCTCGCGAGGATCTGAGCCCGGACCGTCTCCGGATTGTCGGCGAGATCGATCCAGACCACGTCGGTCCGCGGGGTCATGACGCCGCGCACGAGCCGATCGCCGAGCCGCAGCACGCCGGCGATCATCGCGCGCTCGTCGCCCTCGATGACGCCCGCCGTCTCCGCCTCGGCCACGAGGCTGCGGATCTCCTCCTGGGTCACCGCGCTGGCGCTCTCGGTCTCCTGGCCGATCAGCCGGAACACGGCCCGCGTGGACGCGTCGAGGAGCCACACGGCCGGCAGCGCCACCCGGGACACCACCCGCATGCCGGGCGCCACCGCGCAGGCGATACGCTCGGGATCGCGCAGAGCGAGATGCTTCGGGACCAGCTCGCCGATGATCACCGAGAGGTAGGTGATCGCCGCGATGACGAGGCCGTAGCCGAGCGTGTCGGCCCAGCCCCGCGGCAGGCCGAGATCGATCAGCACCACGGCGACCCGATCGCCGAGGGCCGCGCCCGAGACCACCCCGGACAGGATGCCGATCAGCGTGATGCCGATCTGTACGGTGGACAGGAAGCGTCCCGGCTCCTCGGCGAGGGTCAGAGCCGCCTGCGCGCCGGCGCGGCGTTCCTCGGCCAGCGCCCGCAACCGACTCTTGCGCGCCGAGACAACGGCCAACTCCGAGAGGGAGAAGACGCCGTTGAGCGCGATCAGCAGGACGACGACAACGAGGCTCGATCAGGCCGGATCGTAGAGCCGAAAGCCCGGCCTGCGGGTTCGGCTTCCTCTGGTGGCGCTGTCACCCAAGATGGGTGCCCGGTACGGGAGGTTCAACGGCCAAGCCTCGCCCGATCCCAGTGCATCGCGCCTCAGCGCGGGCGCGCCTCGATCAGCACCGAATCGAGCAGGAAGCTGCCGTCGGTCTCGATTTCGAAATGGGCCGTCGCTTCCGCAGGCTCCGAGGCTTGGAGGGCGCGGATCGCCGCGACGTTGACCGACGGGGTCCGCATCCGGGCGATCCAGCTCGCGAAGTCCATGCGCGGCCGGCTCGCCTCCACGGTGCCGACCGCGAAGCCCGCCCGCTCCAGCATGGCACGCCACTCCGACACCCGGTAGTCGCGGACGTGCGAGGAGTCGCGCAGAAGTTCGACGGCCTGGAGATGCGTGTCGAGGAGCGGATCCTCCGGCGCGACGATATCGCAGACGACGAGGAGGCCGTCCGGACGCAGCACCCGCCGTGCCTCCGCCAGCGCCGCCGGCACATCGCGCCAATGGTGCGCACTGTAGCGCGTCAGCACCGCGTCGAAGGCGGCGTCCGCGAAGGGCAAGGTCTCGGCGGCACCCTGCCGGGTCTCGATCCGGTCGAGGCCGCGTCGACCCGCCTCGGCGGCGACGGCCCCCAGCATCTCGGTGGAGAGGTCGTAGGCGGTGACCGCGGCCCCGGCCGCAGCGGCCGCGAAGGCCACGTGGCCGCCGCCGGAGCCGAGATCGAGAACACGCGATCCCGGTCTGCCGCGGATCAGCGCGCCGATCCGGTCGAGATCCGGGCCGGCGGCGTGCACGGCGCTCGTCACGTAGGCGGAGGCCTGCGCGCCGAACTGGTCGACGACGTGCTTGGCGTGGCTGCGCTCGCTCATGCGCTTCTCTCCGGTTCAGGTCGCCAGCGGCGCGAGCCGCGACAGACGTAGGGCGATGACCAGCGCCAAACCGTACAGGCCACCCACGAACAGCACCACGCCGTTCCAGCCGGAATGGGCGAAGAACCAGCCGCCCGCGGTGCCGAGCACCGACGAGCCCAGATAGTACAGGCACAGATAGATCGAGGAGGCCTGCGCCCGGTCGCGCAGAGCCCGCCGGCCGACCCAGCTGCTCGCTACCGAATGCGCTCCGAAGAAGCCGATTGTCGTCACCACGATTCCCCCGATGATCAGCAGGAGGTGGTGCGACAGCGTCATCAGGATGCCGGTCAGGCCCAGGCCCGTGGCGAGCCACAGGACGCGCCTCCGTCCGAAGCGGCTCGCCAGCTCGCCGGCCACGGGGCTGCTCACCATCCCGGCGGTGTACACCGAGAAGATCAGGCCGATCACCGTCTGGCTCAGCGAGAAGGGCGGGTCGATCAGGCGGAAGCCGATGTAATTGTAGATGCAGACGAAGCCGCCCATGAGCAGGAAGGCCTCGGTGAACAGCCAGGGCAGTCCGGCATCGCGGAAATGGTGGCCGAAGCTGCCGGGCACCTCGCGCCACGCCATCCGGCGCGGCACGAAGTTGCGCGCGGGCGGCAGCCAGCGCCAGAAGGCCAGGGCCGCGGCGAGCGCCAGCACGCCGATGGTGGCGAGGCCGACCCGCCAGCCGACATGGTCGGCCATGATGCCGCTGATCAGCCGGCCCGACATGCCGCCGAGCGCGTTGCCGCCGACGAGCAGGCCCATCGACAGGCCGATCGCCTGCGCGTCCATCTCCTCGGCGAGATAGGCCATCGCGACCGCGGGCAGGCCGCTCGCCGTGAGCCCGGTGAGGGCGCGGAGCGCCAGGAACCCGTGCCAGCCCGGCACCATCGCCGCCACGATGGTGAGCAGCGCGGAGGCGAACAGGGAGGCGAGCATCACCGGCTTGCGGCCCCAGACCTCCGACAGGGGGCTGACCACAAGGAGCGCCACCGCCAGCAGACCACAGGGAAGCGAGAGGGCCAGGCTGCTCTCGGCAGGCGACACCCCGAAATCATCCGCGTAGATCGGCAGCAGCGGCTGCACCGCGTAGAGGACCGCGAAGGTCGAGAACCCCGCGGCCGCGAGCGCCAGCGCCGTGCGGTGGAAGACCGGTGTGCCCGACCGGATCAGCCGCTCGTCCACTTCGCTGTCCATGCCCGTCCCGCGCTGTCGATCCCAACCGGTGGTGGGATTCTGGGCAAGCGCAGTCAACCGCCGCGCGGGCCAAACCCGCGCGGCCTCGCGCTCAGCGCGGCGGGGCCGCCTGCGCCTGGCTCTGCTGCAGCAGCGGCGTGATCCGCCGGACCGTGACGCGGCGATTCTCCCGCGACGGACCCTGGGTATTCACCTTCAGGTACTGCTCGCCGTAGCCCTGGGTCGTCAGGTTCTCGGGCGGCACCTGGAACTGCTGAGTCAGCACGGTGGCCACCGACTGAGCCCGGCGGTCTGACAGGGACAGGTTGTCGATGTCGGAGCCGACCGCGTCGGTATAGCCCTCGATCAGGAAGACCTCCTGCGGGTTTGCCCGGATCGCCTTGTTGATCGCAGCGGCAATGACCGATAGCCGCGCCGCCTGATCCGGCGTGACAGTGAACGAGCCGGTGTCGAAATTGATCGTGTCGATATCGACCGAGCGCATCCGCGCGCGCAGGTCCGGGCTGTAGCGGATCTGGTCGAGCGTGTAGCGGCGGTCGACCGCGACCACCGGCGGGGCCGTGAGCGCCTCGTAAACCGCGCCCTCGTCGGCCTGATCGTACTCCACGACATAGCGATCGCGGGGGATACGGATGTCCGGGGGCGGCAGGACGACCACGTCCTCGTAGATCGGGCGGGGCGGCCCGGCGTAGCTGTTGTCGATGATCACCACCTCGCGGCCGTCGCGGAAGCGGCGATAGCGGCGCAGCAGGCGGCCCTCATCGTCCGTCACGGTGACGATCTGCTCGCCGCCGGGCCGGTCAATGGTGCTGTAGAAGTCGGCACCCCGCCGCTCGTACCGGTAGCCGCGCGGGTCGAGATCGCGGAAGCGCTCGTTCTCGTCGTGGCGGATCAGGTAGCCGTCGCGGTCGCGGACGATGATGCGGCCGGGCTCTCGGTAGAAGGTGCGGCCGCCGTCGCTGTATACGCGCCGGTCCCTACGGACCTGATCGTAGTCGCGCACATCGTCGTCTTGGCGGAAGCCGCCCGGCACGTAGCCCGGCTGGCCGGGTGCATTGAACGCGCCGCGATCACCCGGCCGGCCCGGGGCTCCCGCAGGCGGTTGGCCCGGCTGCGCAGCCCCCGGAGCTGGCGGAGCCTGGCCGGGGACCGGGGCCTGCCCCGGCGGCTGGAACGGACGTCCGGGTACGCCAGGGGCCATGTTGGGCGGGACGGGCCGCCCCGGCTCCGCGCCGGGCCCGGCGTTGGGCTGCGGGCGCGTGTCGGGCTGGGCGTCCTGGCGCTGAAGATCCTGGCGCTGGATATCTTGGCGCTGGAGATCTTGGCGCTGAACTGGCCGGCCGGGCACGCCCGGTGCCATGTTGGGTGCCGTAGGGCGGGTGTCGGGTTGTGCCGTTCCCGGGCGCTGCCCGGGCGTTGCACGATCCGGTGCGGCGTCGCGCGTTGCGGGAGGGTTCGGCGTCGCGTCCGGACCGCCGCGCTCCGGCTCCGGGGCGCGGCGGTCCCGATCCGGCGCCTGCCGCTGCTGCGGCGGAGCCGGCGGCCGCTCGGGTGCGGGCTTCGGCTGCCCGGTAGGCCCCTGATCGCGATCGGGCGGCTGTGTGCGCTCGGGCCCCGGCCGCGCCGGGGCGGTTCGCTCCGGGCCCGGATGCTCCTGGCCCGGGCGTTCCTGCGGCTGCCGCTCGTGACGGTCCTGCTGCCGCTCCTTCCGCTCCTGCTGCCGCTCCTGGCGATCCGGCCGGCCCTCCTGCCGCTCCGGGGCCGGCGCGCGCGGCGCCGGCGGCTCGGACCTGCGGTCCGGGGCGCGCTCCCGCGCGGGCGGCTCCTGAGATTGGCGCTGCGCCGGCGGTTCGGGACGCTCACGCGGTGCAGGGGGCGGTGCGGCTCGCTCGGGCCGCGGCTCGGGCCGTTCCCGCGCCGACGGGGGACCCGGCGGGCCGGGGCGCTCCTGCGGCGGCCGCTCCTGACCCGGGCCGCCATGCGGGGGCTCTCCGCCACGGGGGCCCCGCTCATCCGGTCCAGCCTGCGCCATCAAGATCCGTCCCGGCGCCGCGTCGGCGGACTGGAGGAGCGTGAGGCCCGGTAGAACCGTGCCGGTGAGGAGAATCAGTCGAAGCAGCCGCATGGAAGTCTCGTGTCGGGTCAAGCCCAGCCGAACACGAGACGCCGGATTTGGTTCCCGCGCCGGAGCGCGGCAGCGGCCCTTAGGGCGTCAGGCGCTGGGGCACCGCGATCACGTTTGGTGCGATGATCCGCACGGCGATATGATCCGGTTTGGCGTCGCTGGACTTTGCCGTCTCGAGCTTGACCGCTTCCGCGGCGCCGCGCTCGTCGGAGGTCGGAGCGCCGCCCTTGGTCTCGACAGCGGCGCGTCCGGCCGCGTCGGCGGCGAGTTCCGCGGCGGTCCGGTCGGCCCGGCCCACCAGGGTCAGGCGCACCTTCGGGCGGGACAAAGCCTCGGCCTGCATCGGCGTCACGAAGATATCGCCCTTGTGCCGCACCAGCATGCTCTCGGCCTTGACCAGGGATTGCGCCCAGGTCTTGCCCTCGGGCTTGCAGGAGCAGTTCGGGACGAATTCCTTGCGGAACTTGAAGGCGTTGGCGAGGCTCGCATAGGCGCGGCTGCCCTTCACCGAAGCGGCATGCTTGAGCGCGTCGTCCCCGTAGGGCATGGAATAGGCCTGCGCTTCGGTGCCGGGGCAGAGCGCCTGGCACATCTCGTCCGCGCCGCCGCGTCCCTCCGGCAGGTTCTTCATCGGGAAGAAGCCGCCGTCGCAGGTGCGCACGCAGACCATCTGCGGGCCGCCCTTGGCGTAGCCCTCCCCGGCGCCGGCCCAGGTTTCCCGCGCCGGGCAGGTGGAGGCGACGAGCCCTTGCAATTCGCGCCTGCGGGCCCCGCTGTCGTCGATCACCGCGCCGCCATAGGTCGCCTTCAGGGCGCGGATCCGCTGCTCGACCGCGCCGCATTGCGGCGGACGCATATCGAAGAACAGAAACTTCCCGCCCTCACAGTTGAGGCCGCGGAAATACGCTTCGAGACGTCCGATCTCATCGTTGAGGGCCCGCGTCGTGCTGGCGCCGTTCTGGAGCGCGGCGAGTTCGGCCCGATAGCGCCGGCACTGGGGCGAGGGCATCTGCGGCGTGGTGGCCGCCGGCTTCGCCTCGGTGGGCGGACTGGCCGGCGCTTCCTGCGCTCCCGCTGGAGCGAGGAGAGAGCTGGACAATCCGAGGGCGAGTGCCGCGCTCAGGACGAGGCGGCCGAGCGAACGGACGATCGGGCGGTGAGGCATAGGCTGCATCGCGTTGACCGGCTGCGCGGCGATCCGAGGAGTTCAGGCTTGAGCGCATCCGCGCTTCGGAGAGGAAGCGAGGCCATTCTACGCCCCCTCGCCAGACCGCGACAGCCCTCCTACATCCCGCCGGCAAGCTTGAG
This sequence comes from Methylobacterium sp. P31, assembly GCA_050632875.1. GTDB lineage: Bacteria > Pseudomonadota > Alphaproteobacteria > Rhizobiales > Beijerinckiaceae > Methylobacterium. Next base: position 2,804,402 of record JBODSC010000001.1, read on the forward strand.
GGGGAATTGGCCGGCGATGTGGTTTCGGAGTCTCACCTATGTTGGGCTTTTGGCCTTGGGCCTCGCCGCGGCCGGACAGGCAGCGGCCGAGGAGCCGGATCGGATCTTCGACAAGTCGACGGTCTGGCGCCCGCTGACCCCCAACGACAAGCTGGTCGTCTACGGCATCGACGATCCGGCGGTCGCGGGTGTCGCCTGCTGGTACACGCAGCCCGAGAAGGGCGGGATCAAGGGCACGCTCGGCTTGGCCGAGGATGTGTCGGACATCTCGCTGGCCTGTCGCCAGACCGGCCCGGTCGCCTTCAAGGGCAAGCTTAGCCAGGGCGAGGTGGTGTTCAGCGAGCGGCGCTCGCTGATCTTCAAGTCGATGCAGATCGTGCGCGGCTGCGACGCGCGGCGCAACACGCTGATCTACATGGTCTATTCTGACAAGGTCATTCAGGGCTCGCCGAAGAACTCGACCTCGGCGGTGCCGCTGGCGCCCTGGGGCACGGAGCCGGCGCCGAAATGTGCGGATTTCGTGAAGTGATGCAACGGCCCGGGAACAGGCGCGCGCCTGTCGTGCCCGCCAAGCTCAATCCTGGCAGGTGATGCGGATCGGGTGCTCCGAAGGCACCGCGACCGGCTGGCTGATGGCGCCGGTATATTCGTCGGCGGCGGCAACGCCGTAAGAGTTGGCGGCCGCATAGCCCTGCGCCTCGCACCAGGCGTTGGCGACCACCTGACCGCACTCGCTTCCGGGGGTCGTCAGGCATTCGCCGACGCCGTACCCGTCACTCGACGGGATCAGGAAGGTCTTCTCGACGTGGGTCGGTGCCTTCGCGGGCGTCTCGCCGTCGCTGCCGGCCCGCGCGGCATGCGCCAGGCAGGCCGTGGCCAGAGCGGTGGCGAGGGCGAAGGAAACGGCGGCCGAGCGTCGCATGAATTGTCCTTAAGCACAGGATCTGTGGCGCGAGGATCGCTCCCTGGACGGTCCGACGGCGCGGTTAAGGAAGCCTTACCCGGGCGGCGCGAAGGCCATCTCGAATTCCTCACGCTTTTGGGTTAGCCCCATCGCGCGGGCCGCGCCGTCGCGGCAATGCAACAGGACGCTGGGGCGGAGCTGTCGGAGCCGCCACGTTTCGGCCGTTCTTCGCCGCGCGAAGCCCGCAGGTCATTGAAGGCAGGGCCGGTTTTCCGGCGACGGCGCGGTGCCGGACGTCATCCGCGGCGCCGGGAGAGGGAAGGGTTTCATGGCGCCGATGTTGCGGCTCTACAACACGCTGACTGGCGCCAAGGAGGCCTTCGCGCCGATCGATCCCGAGCACGTCCGGATCTATGCCTGCGGCCCGACCGTCTACGACGCGGCGCATATCGGCAACGCCCGGCCGATCATCGTCTTCGACCTGCTCTTCCGGTTGCTGCGCCACCTCTACGGGCCGGCCCACGTCACCTACGCGCGCAACGTCACGGACGTGGACGACAAGATCAACGCCCGCGCGGCCGAGCGCGGCATCACCATCCGCGAACTCACCGACGGCACGCTGGCACAGTTCCACCGCGACGTGCGCGACCTCGGCGTGCTGATGCCCGATGACGTGAACGTGCCGGGCGAGCGGCCCCGCTTCGTCGAGCCCCGCGCTACCGACCACATCGCCGAAATGGTCGCGATGATCGACGCGCTGGTGCGATCCGGGCATGCCTACGTGGCGGAGGGGCACGTCCTGTTCAACGTGCCGGCGATGCCGGATTACGGGCGCCTGTCGAAGCGTCCTCTCGACGAGATGGAGGCCGGCGCCCGGGTCGAGGTTGCGCCCTACAAGCGTTCGCCCCTCGATTTCGTTCTGTGGAAGCCCTCCAAGCCCGGCGAGCCGTCCTGGCCGTCGCCGGCAGGGATCGCCGCGCCCGGACGGCCGGGGTGGCACATCGAGTGCTCGGCCATGTCGGCGAAGCACCTGGGCCAGACTTTCGACATCCACGCGGGCGGCATCGACCTGATCTTCCCGCACCACGAGAACGAGGTGGCCCAGTCCCGCTGCTGCTTCGATATGCCCGTGATGGCCAATGTCTGGCTCCACAACGGATTCCTCCAGGTGGAGGGCGAGAAGATGTCGAAGTCGCTCGGCAACTTCATCACGATCCGCGACGTGCTGAATGACTGGCCGGGAGAGGTGGTGCGGCTCACCATGCTCAAGACGCATTACCGGCAGCCAATCGACTGGACGTTGCGCGGGCTCGAGGAATCGAGCCGCGTGCTCGACCGCTGGTACAACGCGGCCGGGGATGCTGCCCCCGCCCGAGACGTCCCCGGCACGGTGGTCGATGCGCTGTGCGACGATCTCAATACGCCTGCGGCCATCAATGAGCTGCACCGGATCGGCAGCGGTCCGGAGGCGCAGACCGGGGCGCTGCGGGCCGGCGCGAACCTGTTCGGCTTTCTCACGCGCACCCGAAGCGAGCGCGAACATGCGCAGGTCGCGGCCTCCGGCATCGACGTCGCGGCGGTCGAGGCGCTGATCGCCGACCGCCGAGCGGCCCGGGCCGCCAAGGACTGGGCCGCTTCCGACCGGGCGCGCGACGCGCTCGCCGCGATGGGCGTGGCCGTGAAGGACAACAAGGATGGCACGACTACCTGGACGGTGGCGCGCTGACCGGCTCGCCCGGCCCCAATGACATGGACGTGGCAGGGGCCGCGTCTCCGCGCCCGCTTGCCCCGCGGCTCTCGGACCGCAACTGTGGTGCTCGGGGGTCTCTCGCCGGGAAAGATCTGCACGTGAGCATCTTCGAGACCATCGGTGCGCGGCTCTCCTGCACCGGATCGGCGTTGGCGCTCGGACTCGGCCTGTCCGGGCCGGCCGCGGCCATCGACGGTGGCGCGCCCGCGGGGCGGGATGCCCTGGCGCAGGCCACCGTCGCCATCGGCACGATCACCAAGCCTGAGGAGGCGCTCCAGCTCACCCGCTGCACGGGCGTGCTCATCGCCCCTGACCTCGTGCTCACGGCAGCGCACTGCGTGAACGGCGACCCGCTCGGCGCCCTGGTGGTGTTCTTCCGTGGGACCGAGCCGGCCCGACCGGTTTACGGCGCCCGGGTCGCCGCCCGCTACAGCCGCGATCCGGGAGAAATGTTGGCGAACGCCGCGCCCGATGTAAGCCTTGCGGATCTCTCGGTCGATCTGGCGGTGTTGCGCCTGTCCGAGCCGGTGCGCGACCGGCGCCCGGTGCCTCTGGCGGCCGAGCCGAATCGCCTTCCCAAGAGCTTGCGGATTGCCGGCGCCGGCCTTTCGGGGCGCAGCGTCGGGCGCCTGCGCACCGCGACCCTGATCCCGCTGGCGGCCAGCAGCACGGGACTGACGATTGCCCAGGCAAGCGGTGCCCGGGTCTGCTTCGGCGATTCCGGCGGTCCCGTCGTCGCGCAGGACAGGCACGGGACCTATGTCTGGGGCGTCGCCAGCGCGGTGATCAGCCGGGCCGCGCCTTGCGGCGGCTACGTGGTGATCGCGCCCGCCGCGCAGGTCTTCTCCGCGACCGAGGCACGCTGAGCCCCAAAATGCGAAAACCCCGCGCGGCCAGACCGCACGGGGTTTTTCGAGATCTTAACGCCCGGCGGGGATCAGACCGCCATCCGCTCCTCGCCGTCCATCGGCTCGCGCAGCACGTAGCCGCGGCCCCAGACGGTCTCAATGTAGTTCTTGCCCTGGCTGGCGTTGGCCAGCTTCTTGCGCAGCTTGCAGATGAACACGTCGATGATCTTGAGTCTCGGGTTCGTCCATGCCGCCGTAGAGATGATTGAGGAACATCTCCTTGGTGAGGGTCGTGCCCTTCCGGAGCGAGAGGAGTTCCAGCATCTGGTACTCCTTGCCGGTGAGGTGCACCCGGGCGCCGCCGACCTCGACGGTCTTCTGATCGAGGTTCACGATCAGGTCGCCGGTGGTGATCACCGACTGGGCATGACCCTTCGAGCGGCGCACGATGGCGTGGATGCGCGCCACCAGCTCGTCCTTGTGGAACGGCTTCGTGAGGTAGTCGTCGGCGCCGAAGCCCAGACCCTTCACCTTATCCTCGATGCCCGCCATGCCGGAGAGGATCAGGATCGGCGTCTTGACCTTCGCCACGCGCAGCGAGCGCAGCACCTCGTAGCCCGACATGTCGGGCAGGTTCAGATCGAGGAGGATGATGTCGTAATCGTACAGCTTACCGAGATCGACACCCTCTTCCCCGAGGTCGGTGGTGTAGGTGTTGAAGTTCTCGGACTTGAGCATCAGCTCGATGCTCTGCGCGGTCGCGCTGTCGTCCTCGATCAAAAGTACCCGCATCGTCGGTCCCCAGCCCCGCCGGCCGCATCAGCGCGCAGACACGTCCCTATCGTTCACCCGCCACCGGCCTGTGGACGGGCGCTCCGTCATTCTTGACGTGGAACGCTATGGATTAATCGTTAACAAAACCTGATTCCTGCCCGCAAGCGTCTCGTTCGCAGACCCGCGAGCTTGACAGGAGGAACGGTGTCCCTCCGGTCCCGCTCGAGAGCGTGATTCCGGTCCGATCGCGACCAAGTCGCCCGCCCCTTCCGGCGTAAGTACTTCCCGCGTAACGTTTCGATCCCGACTGTGCTCCATGGGACACAGCAGCACGACTTTGTTGAGCGTGGTCTTGAGCGCAGCCCGGATCGAGCCGCTACGAGCCCGTGAACCGCAGTGTTAAGGAGGCCGGTAAACGAAGCGTTGAGAGCCACGCCGATGACACAGGATCCGGCAAGATCCGTTTCTTCCCTCGCGGCGGCCCGCGCAGCCCTGGAGCGCGTCGAGGTGCTGGAGACCTTCGGCCGGGTGATGGCGATCCGCGGCCTGCTGGTGGAGGTGGCCGGACCCGTGGCCGCGATGCGCCTCGGCGGGTGGATCGATGTCGAGGGAGCCAACGGTCACGGGCTGGTGCCCTGCGAGATCATCGGCTTTCAGGGCGATCGGGCACTCGCCATGCCGTTCGGCTCCCTGGAGGGGGTCCGACGTGGCTGCCCGGCTTATGTGCGCGACGAAGCTGCAGGCGCGATCCGGCCGTCCGGCGGATGGCTTGGGCGGGTCATCGATGCGCTGGGACGGCCCATCGACGGACTCGGGCCGCTGCCCCAAGGGACGAATGTCTATCCTCTCCGGGCCGATCCGCCTCCGGCGCATGCCCGAACCCGGGTCGGCGGCCCGCTGGATCTCGGGGTCCGGTGCATCAACACCTTCCTGACGATGTGCGCCGGCCAGCGCATGGGCATCTTCGCGGGGTCCGGCGTCGGCAAATCGGTGCTGCTCTCTATGCTCGCCCGCTACACCGCCGCCGACGTGGCGGTGATCGGGCTGGTGGGTGAGCGCGGCCGCGAAGTGCAGGAATTCCTGCAGGACGACCTCGGTGCAGCGGGCCTCGCGCGCTCCGTCGTGGTGGTGGCGACCTCCGACGAGCCCGCCCTCATGCGCCGCAACGCGGCCTACGTGACGCTCTCGGTGGCCGAGTACTTCCGCGATCAGGGCGCCAAGGTCCTGTGCATGATCGACTCGATTACGCGCTTCGCCATGGCCCAGCGCGATATCGGCCTCGCCGCCGGCGAGCCGCCCACCGCCAAGGGCTACACGCCGACCGTGTTCTCCGAGCTGCCGCGCTTGCTGGAGCGCGCCGGGCCCGGGGTGGGGCAGGGGACGATCTCGGCCCTGTTCACCGTGCTGGTCGAGGGCGACGACCACAACGAGCCAGTGGCCGACGCGGTGCGCGGCATCCTCGACGGCCACATCGTCATGGAGCGCGCCATCGCCGAGCGCGGACGCTACCCGGCGATCAACGTGCTGCGCTCGGTCTCCCGGACCATGCCGCGCTCCTGCGATCCGGCCTACCTGCCGGTGGTGCGCCGGGCGCGCCGCGTCCTGTCGACTTACGCCGACATGGAGGAGCTGATCCGGCTGGGCGCCTACCGCGCGGGCTCGTCCCAGGAGGTCGACGAGGCCGTGGCGCTCATGCCTCATCTTGAGGCTTTTCTGGGGCAGGGTAAGGAAGAAGCAACGTCCATCGGCGATGGTTACGCACGGCTCAGCCAGATCGTCGGCGGAGCCTGAGCATCCCGCGCCAAAGCGGTAACGCCAAGGCGGATAGGATGCCCGACGAAAATCTGAGCGGGGCTGCCGTGGGCAGACCTCCTCAGGGGCGCGAGCCGGGCCTGGTCCCAGACGCGGCCTCAAGCGTTGCGTGGAGTGAGCGTCCTGATGAAATCGCGTGATACGCTGATCCGCCTGCGCCGCTTCCAGGTTGATGAGAAGCGCCGGCGCGTAACCCAGATCGAGATGATGATGGCCGATTTCCAGCGCATGGCGGTGGAACTCGACCGGGAGGTCGCCGTCGAAGAAGCCCGCGCTGGCATCACCGATGTCGGTCACTTTGCCTACCCGACCTACGCCCGCGCGGCGGCCACCCGCCGGGACAACATGCGCCAGTCCGCCCAGGCGCTGGAGGGGCAGCTCGCGGAGGCGAAGGCCGAGCTTGGCGAGGCCTTCGAGGAACTGAAGAAGGTCGAGATCCTGAACGACCGTGAGCGTTCCGCGGAGCGCGCCGCCGATTCGGCCCGGGATCAGGCCGCCATCGACGGGATCGGATTGAACCGAGCCCGCGGCTGACACGCGGGTCGGCCGCTTCTGCAGAGCGCGACGTGCGGCTTCGGGCCTGGCCCCCACGGCAAGCACCAGCCTTGCGGCACAGAACCGTCACGATCACCTGACAAGGGGATCGGGATGGCCGCCAGGCCGCTTGCAGCGCGTCGCTTGCCGGCGCATCAGGGGCTCTCCCCAGGGCGTCGGTGTTCATGAAGAAGCTCAGCGAGTTCATCTGGCCGATGATCGGCCTCGCGGCCGTCGTCGTATCGGGCTACTTCCTCTACCAGGAACTGAAGACGACCTCGCTGGCGGCGATCTGGTCGGCGGTCCTGGCGATTCCCCCGCACCGGATCCTTCTCGCGGCCCTCTCGACGCTGGTCGCTTACGCGGCCCTCGCCTGGTACGACCGGATCGCCCTTCTGCATCTGGGGGTCCGCCACATCTCGTGGTTGTTCGTCTCCCTCTGCTCCTTCACGACCTACGCGCTCTCCCACAACATCGGTGCCTCGGTCTTTTCCGGGGCGCTGGTCCGCTACCGAGCCTACACGGCCAAGGGCCTGACGGCGGCCCAAGTCGCCGTCCTGGTGGCCCTGTGCTCGTTCACGTTCTTCCTCGGCACGATCCTGCTCGGCGGCTTCACCCTGGTGGTCGATCCGCACCTGCTGACCCGGCTGGAGGGCAAGCTTCCCGGGTTCCTCACCGATCCCAAGACCGCTCTGGTCGTCGGCATCGGCATGCTGGCTTTCGTCGCCCTCTACGTGGTCGGCTCGATCCTGCGCCTGCGCCCCCTGCACATCCGTTCGTTCAAGCTCGAATATCCGCGGCCCGGCATCATGGCCCGCCAACTGCTGGCCGCACCGCTGGAATTGCTCGGGGCCGCGGGGATCATCTACTTCGCGCTCCCCGAGGCGATGAATCCCGGCTTCATTCCGGTCCTGGCGATCTTCCTCGCCTCGTTCTCGGTGGCGCTCGCCTCGCACGCCCCGGGCGGACTCGGGGTGTTCGAGATCGTGTTCATCACTGCGATGCACATCACCGACGAGGCGCAGAAGGATGCGATCATCGCGGCAGTGATCATCTTCCGGATCTTCTATTTCTGGATTCCGGCGCTGATCTCGGTGATCGTCGTGGTGGCCTTCGAGCGGTCGCGGCTCACCGCCGCGATCGGCTCGGCCACGCACGGGCCCAAGCCGGCCGCCGTGCCTGAGCCGCCCGTCGTCGTGCCCGGCCTCGACGCGCACGAGATGGAGCGGGAGCTGAAGCAGAAGGCGGTTTGAGCCGGCTTCCGCCCGACGGCTGCAATGCTGTCGCCTTCGCGAGCGGAGCGAAGTAACCCCGCCAGCACCCTGGCTTCCAAGGTCGCGCTATCCTGGCTCACGTCGCTTCGCTCGTGTTGGCGATAGGGTGACACCGATCGATTGTCGGGCCAGAGCCGACCAGAACCGCTGTGAGACAGGTGGCGCGGCAGGCTGGCCGGGGGCCATGCCGCTACTGGAAAACGCCGCGACGGGTTTGCTCCCTTGAGCCGGCGCCGTCTCCTCGGAGCCGGAAACGCGGCGCCGCGCAGGCCGGAGGCCCCCGGGCTTCGATGGCGGGCGGAGCCTTCGAGATCCTCAGATCGAGTTCACCGTCCGCAGCCGCGCCCGCGGATGGATCTCGGCTTGGCTCATCACCGCTGTTTCGCGGCGGAAGCGCTCGATGATGGAGCGCACAAAGGGCCGGGTCTGCGCCGAGGTGACCAGCACCGGCATCTCGCCCTGGCGGGCCGCCGTCTCGAAGCGGTCGCGCACCACGGTGACGAATTCGCTGAGCTTCGAGGGCTGCATCGCGAGATAGCGCTCCTCGCGCTCGCCGACGATCGATTCCATGAAGGCCTGCTCCCAGGCCGGCGACAGGGTGATGATCGGCAGGGTGCCGTTCTGGTCCTGGTACTGGGCGCAGATCTGCCGACCGAGGCGGGCGCGGACGTGCTCCACCACGTCGCGCGGATTCTTCACCCCGCCCGCTACCTCGGCGATCGCCTCCACGATGGCTCCCAGATCGCGGATCGAGACGCGCTCGGCGAGGAGGAACTGCAGCACCCGCTGGATGCCCGTGGTGGAGATCTGCGACGGCACGATCTCCTTGAGGAGGTCCGTGTGCTCCTTGGGCAGCTCGCGCAGCAGCTTCGAGACCTCGACGTGGTTGAGGAGCCTCGGAAACGTGCGCCTTGATCACCTCGGTGAGGTGGGTCGAGACCACCGTGGCGGCATCGACCACCGTATAGCCCTTGAGCTGCGCCTGATCCCGCAGGGCGGCGTCGACCCACGTCGCCGGCAGGCCGAAGGTCGGCTCCAGCATGTGCTGGCCCGGGAGCTGCACTTGGCCGCCCATCGGATCCATCGCCATGAACTGGCCCGGGAAGATCCGGCCGGAGCCGGCCTCGATCTCCTTCACCCGCACCACGTAGGTGTTGGCATCGAGCTGGACGTTGTCGAGGATGCGCACGGACGGCATCACGAAGCCCAGCTCCGCCGCGAGTTGCCGGCGCAGGGCCTTGATCTGGTCGGTGAGCCGGTCCTGGCCCTCGCCGTTGACCAGCGCGAGGAGCGCGTAGCCCATCTCGAGCTTGAGGTCGTCGAGCTTCAGGAGGTCGGTGACTGTCTCTTCCTTGGCGGCAGCCGCCGCGGCGACCGCCGCCGCGTCCATCGGGGCGCCCTGCGCGTCGAGGGGCGGGGCCGCCTTGTTGGTCTTGTTGATGCGCCACGCGGCGTAGCCTGCCCCGCCGCCTAGCAGCAAGAACGGCAGCATCGGCATGCCGGGCAGCAGCGCGATCAGCAGCATCACGGCCGCCGACATGCCCAGCGCCTTGGGATAATGGGCGAGCTGCTTGCCGAGCGCCTTGTCGGCCGCGCCCTTCACGCCGGCCTTGGAGACCAGGAGGCCCGCCGCCGTGGAGACGATGAGCGCCGGGACTTGGCTCGCCAAGCCGTCACCGATGGTGAGCAGGGTGTAGCTCTTGGCCGCGTCGCCGAAGCTCAGCCCCTGCTGCGCCACCCCGATGATGATGCCGCCGACCACGTTGATGAACGTGATGAGCAGGGCTGCCACCGCGTCGCCGCGCACGAATTTCGAAGCACCGTCCATGGCGCCGAAAAAGGAGGATTCCTCTTCGAGCGCCGCACGCCGGGCCTTGGCGGCCTTCTCGTCGATGAGCCCGGCCGAGAGATCGGCGTCGATCGCCATCTGCTTGCCGGGCATCGCGTCGAGAGTGAAGCGGGCCGCGACCTCGGCGATGCGGCCCGAGCCCTTCGTGATCACCACGAAGTTCACGATGATCAGGATCGCGAACACGATGATCCCGATGACGAAATTGCCACCCATGACGAAGTGGCCGAAGGCCTCGATCACGTGGCCGGCCGCCGCGGTGCCCTCGTGGCCGTGACCGAGGATCAGGCGTGTCGAGGCGAGATTCAGGGCGAGCCGCAGCATCGTGGCAATGAGCAGCAGCGTCGGAAAGACGGTGAATTCCAGCGGGTTGTCGATCGACAGGCCGGTCATCATGATCAGCACCGAGGTGATGATCGAGACTGCCAGCAGCAGGTCGAGCAGAATGGCCGGCAGCGGGAAGATCAGGACCGCCAGGATCCCCAGCACGCCGGTGGCGAACAGCAGGTCCGATCGCTTGGACAGCGCTTGGAGGTCACCGCGCGTGGGCAGCGCGAGCTGGCCCAGCACCGCCGCAGCCCCAATCCGTGCCGGCGCGCTCGCCGTCTCCGCCATCAATCCCATCCGTCGGCGCCCGCTCGAATGATAACCCCGGGGCGCACCCGGCACGATCTGCCGGGTGGATGGTTAGCGGCGCGTTAAGAGACGCGCCGTGCAGGATGGAACCCGCATCGCCGCCGCCGCTTGACCGGTCGGCGGCCACCCTGCCCGGGGCGAGCCGTCCCATCTCCGTCCCGCTCGGGCCGGCGCCGCCGACGCTAGGCAGTCCGGCGGGCTCGATTCCCGGAAGGTTCCCATGACCGTACGCGCCCTGACTGCCTTGTTCGACGATTACGAGGCCGCGGCCAGCGCGGTGGATCAGCTTGAGGCTGCCGGCATCCCCCATGTCGACATCAGCATCGTCAGCAACCGGACCGACGTGGCGCCGGCTGCACCGAAGTCCGACACCAGCGCGGCGCCGGAGGTGGTGGACGCGGCGGATGCCGCCGGCACCGGCGCGACGGTCGGCACCCTCCTAGGCGGCGGCGCAGGGCTGCTCGCCGGGCTCGGGCTGCTGGCGCTTCCGGGCCTCGGCCCGGTGGTCGCGGCCGGCTGGCTGGCGGCCGCGCTGACAGGCGCCGGCGTCGGCGCCGCGGCCGGAGGTCTGATCGGAGGCCTCACGGGTGCGGGTTTGAGCGAGGGGAGGCCGAAACCTATGCTGAAGGTATCCGCCGGGGCGGCACGCTGGTGACCGTGCGGGCCGACGAGACCTTGGCTGATCGCGTTCTGGCGATCCTCGACCGTGCTGGCTCGATCGACCTCGACGAACGCGCCGAGGGTTGGCGGGCGCAGGGCTGGACCGGTGGCACAGTCGGCCCTGCGGCGAACCGGCTCTAAGTTGTTGATTTGACGCACTCTTGCCGGACCGACCTCCGATTCTGCGGAGAGCGCTCCGGGTGGGCTCGGCCTCAGACCATCATCTTCCGGGCAAACATCGCCGCGCCGAACAGAACCGCGGCGCCCGCGGTGATCAGGCTGGTCATCAGGATCCGCCGCGGCTCAACGGAGGATTGCGCCTTCACCGGCTCGACGATCGGGCTGAAGAACTCGATCTGTCGCGACGCGATGATGCGCGCACGCTCGTAGGCGGTCAGCACCTGCTGGTAGTACTTCTCGGCGTTCTTGCGGTCGTTCTCGAAAGCCTCGAACCGCGTCAGCGCATCCGACAGAAGACCCTTCCGCTCCGGATCCTGGCTGGCCGACTCCCGCTCGATCTTGGCGATATTGTCGTCAAGATCCTTGATCTGCTGCTTGATGTCCATGATGCGGCGCGAATCCGGACCGAGGTCGCGTTGGCCGATCGCGAGCTGCACCGCGAGGTTGATGCGGGACGCGCGCATCTCGGAGATCATCTTAAGGTTGGCTTCGTTCGATTTCTGCGCGTCGAGAACGCCCTCTTGGTTGCGCAGATCCCGCACCGCGAGGCGGATCTTGATCATCCGGTCCTCGGCGCGTTTCAGCTCGCGCGAACTCTCGGCCAAAGCATCCGCGCGCGACTTGACGCTGAGGTCATTCACCATCCGCTCGGCCTCCTTCATCACGGCCTTGGCGATGGCGAGGGACTCGTTTGGATCGAAGGCTTCGACGGAGACCGTCATGATCCCGGACCCGCCCTCGACCTCGACGCCGACGCGCCTCTTCCAGTAGCGGAGGAACTTCTCGATCGGCTTTTCGGGATCGAAGCGCGAGAAGTAGTCGATGCTGTCACGGCTGAACCACTCGCGAAGTGGGAGCTGCCCCTCCAGAGTCTCCAGCATCGGCCGGCTGAGGATGTATTCGCGGGTGATCTGAAGGTCCTGCGCGACCATCTGACTCTGCCCGCTTGAACTGATCCCTCCCGACTCCGGACCCGCCTTGTCGGTCGCGCCGATTGCCGGCCGGATTGCGAACCGCGCTTCGGATACGAAGCGGTCGGAGGCGATCAGCCCGTAATAGATTGCCCCGGCCAGGGCCGGCAGCACGAAGCAGACCACGAACAGTATCGGGATCCAGGGATCGCTTTTGTCGCTGCTCTGATAGGAGCGGATGCCCTTCTTGCGGTCGGCAAAGCGCGACATGCGGGCGATCTGCCGCAGAGACTCGGTGATCGCCTGCTGGCGGTCGGCGGTCGTGAGCGGCTGCCCGTCCGCCTTCCGGATCTCCATGTTCATGGCCTGATTCCCGGCCTCCCCGGCCCCGAAGGTCGACCCGTCACCGGGCTCTCGACCGCGCCGCAGCGCATCCGTCAGATGCCTCTCGCACGGGGAGGCGGCAAAAGCATGTCTTCACGGCCCTGCGCCGCGCCGCAGGCTCAGGCGTTGAGGCGCCGGTAGACCTCGATGGCGTCGTTGACATCCTCGTAGATGATCGCGCGCCCATTGAGGAGCACGAGCCCCTGGGTGCACCACTGGCGGATCGTCTCCATCGAGTGCGAGACCATGATGATGTCCGCGTGCTTGCGGCGCTGGGAGAAGACCTCGTCGCAGCGCTTGGAGAAGCGGGCGTCACCCACCGAGGTGATCTCGTCGATCAGGTAGCAGTCGAATGGGATCGCCATGCTCATCCCGAAGGCGAGTCGCGCGCCCATGCCGGAGGAGTAGGTGTAGATCGGCACGTCGAGATAGCTGCCGAGTTCCGAGAAGTCCTCGACGAAGTCGAGCACCTTTCGCGGGTCCTCCCCGTAGATCCGCGCCACGAACATGACGTTGTCGCGGCCGGTCATCTTCGGGTGGAAGCCCCCTGCGAAGCCGAGAGGCCACGAGACCCGCAGGCCGCGATGGATCTTCCCTCGCGTCGGATCCTCCGTCCCAGCTATGAGCCGCATCGTGGTCGACTTGCCGGCGCCGTTAATGCCGAGGATCCCGTAAGAGATGCCGGGCTTCAGCGTGAACGAGGCCTGCTCCAGGATGGTCCGCCGGTGGCCTTCCGTGCGGTAAATCTTGCTGACTTTCTCGAAGCGGATCACCGGGATGGTCTCCAGGGCGGACCGTCGAACCGCCGGTCCGAGCTGTCGGGTTGCCGGGCTCCTGCGCGCTGAAAGCGGCAAATCTGAGAAGGCGATAGGGACCTCCCTCGTCGGATCGGACCCGCGATCGCAGCCGGCAAAGATACAGAAGGATCCCGCATGAAAGTGCAGCTTGCGGCGGGGCGTTGACGGCATTCGGTGTATGGCATACCAAATACCAACCGGAGCGGCGGCTTGACCGGAATGCGGCGCCGGTGAGCCGGAACTTTAGCTCCACCTGTGGAGAGAAAGGCCGCAATGACAGCTGCAGTGAACCGCACGACGGCCGCCCCGGCAGCGGATCTCGCGGGCCTCGTCGAGGCCATCGGAGATGCCGTGGTGGTGTCCGATCCGGACGGTGCGATCACGGTTTGGAATCCGGCGGCCGAGCGGATCTTCGGCTTTACCGCCGGAGAGGCGCTTGGACAGAGCCTCGACCTGATCACGCCCGAACGGCACCGCCGCCGTCACTGGGAAGGCTATGCTAAGACGATGCGAACCGGCGTGACCCGTTACGGGGCGGAGACCCTGCGGGTGCCGGCGCTCCACAAGAACGGAAGCCAGCTCTCCATCGCCTTCACGGTGGGGATGGTGCGGGACGCCTCCGACCGAGTGACCGGAATCGTCGCAGTGATCCGCGACGAGACCGCGCGCTGGGCCGAGGAGAAGCGCCTGCGCCAGCGCGTGGCTGAACTCGAAGCTTCGTCGGAACCGTCGCGCCGGGCCTCCTGAGCCTGCCGGACTATCCGAGGAACCCGATCATCAAACCGGAAAGGAAAGTGCCCAATGAGTAAGCCGCTGGAAGGGATCAAGATCATCGACTTCACGCACGTCCAGGCCGGTCCGGCCTGCACGCAGTTGCTCGCGTGGTTTGGTGCCGACGTGATCAAGGTCGAGCGTCCCGGCGCCGGCGACGTGACCCGCACCCAGTTGCGCCACGTCGAGGACGCGGATGCGCTCTACTTCACGATGCTGAACTCCAACAAGCGTTCGCTCACCCTCGACACCAAGACCCAGGCCGGAAAGGAAGTGCTGGAGAAGCTGATCCGTAATTCCGACGTCATGGTCGAGAATTTCGGCCCCGGCGCGCTGGACCGCATGGGCTTCTCCTGGGCGCGCATCCAGGAGCTGAACCCGGGGATGATCCTCGCCTCCGTGAAGGGCTTCTCGGACGGTCACCATTACGAGGACCTGAAGGTCTACGAGAACGTCGCCCAGTGCGCCGGCGGCGCCGCCTCGACCACGGGCTTCTGGGACGGGCCGCCCACCGTCAGCGCCGCGGCGCTGGGCGATTCCAACACCGGCATGCACCTCGCCATCGGCATCCTCACGGCGCTCCACCAGAAGAACAAGACCGGCAAGGGCCAGAAGGTCGCCGTGTCGATGCAGGACTCGGTGATCAACCTCTGCCGGGTGAAGCTGCGCGACCAGCAGCGCCTCGACGCCCTGGGCTACCTGGAGGAGTATCCCCAGTACCCGCACGGCGAGTTCTCGGACGTGGTGCCGCGCGGCGGCAATGCAGGCGGCGGCGGCCAGCCGGGCTGGGTGCTCAAGTGCAAGGGCTGGGAGACCGATCCGAACGCCTACATCTACTTCACGATCCAGGGGCACGCCTGGGCGCCGATCTGCAAGGCTCTGGGCAAGGAGGAGTGGATCACGGATCCGGCCTACAACACCTCGCGCGCGCGCCAGGACAAGATCTTCGACATCTTCGCGACGATCGAGCAGTGGCTTTCCGACAAGACCAAGTTCGAGGCGGTGGACATCCTGCGCACCTACGACATCCCCTGCGCGCCGGTGCTGTCGATGAAGGAGATCGCCGAGGACAAGTCCCTGCGCGCCAGCGGCACCGTGGTCGAGGTGGCGCATCCGAAGCTCGGCAAGTACCTGACCGTCGGGAGCCCGATCAAGTTCTCCGACATGAAGGTCGAGGTGAAGGCCTCGCCGCTGCTCGGCGAGCACACCGACGAGGTGCTGGCCGACCTCGGCTACACGCAGGAGCAGATCAAGGCCATGCACGAGGCCCGCGCGGTCTGATCGACCACCCGAGCCCTCCACCACTGTGATGCCAGGACAGGACGGCGCCCAACGGCGCCGTCCTTTTCACGTGCGGGGACCCGGCGTCGCCCGCCCCGTCTGCCGCACCTCGGTCGATGACGAGAGGGAGAGCGCTGCCGGACCTGCTCGGTCCGGCGCGGGCGTTCCACGGTGTATCCCGTCCCGGCCATGATTATCGAAACCGGACCTGCTGCAGGTCCCGGACGTCTCCGCGCCGCAGCGCCGACGGCGTTCCGGGCCGCTCTCTAGGCTGCGCCGGCCCCACCAGCCATGAAGAACGCCACGGCCTGGGCCACCACGGGCGGCTGGTGCGCGTGGGGACCGTCATACTCGACATAGGTCACGGCGTAGCCCGCCTCCCGCAGCTTGGGGACGTGGACACGCGCGCTCCGCTCGATCGGGATCTGCTCGTCCCGCACGCCGTGCGAAAGGAAGATGCGTGGCGCGCCGACCTGCAGGTGCACGGAGAGGAATCCGGCGGACGAGACGATCAGGTGGCGTGCCACGTCCCCGTTCGCGAGGCCGAGGGAGAGCGTGTAGCTGCCACCGTCCGAGTGTCCGGCGAAGCAGAGATATTCGGGATCGAGCAGGAAGCGATCTGCCACCGCGGCGAGCGCTGCCGCAACCCGCTCGCGGTCCGGGCCATGGCCCGCGATGACGATGTCCCAGGTCGGGAACAGGGATTGCGGCACCAGGAGCAGGAAACGCTCGGCCTGGGCGTGCCCTTCCAGCATCGGGAGGATGCGCTTCGCGCTGCCGCCGCCGCCATGGAACAGCACGACGAGACGGCAGGGACGCCGGGGCCCGAGGCCCTCAGGCACCACCAGAACCGCGTCGCGCTCGCTGAACAGCCCGAGCTCGTGACGCCCCGGGGGCAGCGGCTCACGGGTGGGCAGCCGGTGATGGAACTCAAGGCGACCGGCGAGTTCTGGATCGATCATCGCCACGGCTCCTCGCGTAAAGGCGGGCCGGATCGCGTCGCGCGACCCGGCCCGCCTGTAGACCAAGGCTTTTCGCTATGGGAGCGACGAAGCCCGAGATGCTTACTTCTTCTTCTTGATGCCGCTTTGGGGGTTGAGGCTTCCGATGTTGCCGCTCTCGCTGCCGGCGGCCGGGTCGATCACGGCGTTGACCAGGGCCGGGCGGCCCGCGTTCATCGCCTCGTTGACTGCGCGGGTCAGCTCGTCCGGCGTCGTGACGTGGTAGCCGAGGCCGCCGAAGGCCTCCATCATCTTGTCGTAGCGGGAATCCGGGACGAACACCGTCGTCGCCGGATCCCGGCCGGTCGGATCCGTGTCCGTGCCGCGATAGATGCCGTTGTTGTTGAACACCACGATGCAGACCGGCAGGTTGTACCGGCAGATGGTCTCGATCTCCATGCCGGAGAAGCCGAAGGCGCTGTCGCCCTCCACCGCCAGGACCGGCTTGCCGGTCTCGATCGCGGCCGCGACGGCGAAGCCCATGCCGATGCCCATGATGCCCCAGGTGCCGACGTCCAGGCGCTTGCGCGGCTGGTACATGTCGATGATGCCGCGGGCGAGGTCGAGGGTGTTGGCGCCCTCGTTGACCAGGATCGCGTCCGGGCGCTCCTTGATAATGGTGCGCAGGGCACCCAGAGCGGCGTGGAAGTTCATGGGCGCGGCGTTGCTCATGAGCTTGGGCGCCATCTTGGCGACGTTGGCCTCGCGCTTGGCCTTCAGCGTGTCGATCCAGTCGGCCGGCGGCTGCTGCCAGCCCTGGCCCATGCCGTCGAGGAGCGCCTGCACGCAGGAGCCGATGTCACCCACCACCGGGGCGACGATCTCGACGTTCGAGTCCATCTCGCGCGGCTCGATGTCGATCTGGATGAACTTGGTCGAGCCGGGCTCGCCCCAGGTCTTGCCCTTGCCGTGCGACAGCAGCCAGTTGAGGCGGGCGCCGATCAGCAGCACCACGTCCGAGTCCTTCAGCGCCGTGGAGCGCGCCGCACCGGCCGAGAGCGGGTGGGTGTCGGGCAGGAGGCCCTTGGCCATGCTCATCGGCACGTAGGGGATGCCGCTGGTCTCCACCAGTGCGCGGATCGCCTCGTCGGCCTGCGCGTAGGCGGCCCCCTTGCCGAGCACGATCAGCGGTCGGCGGGCGGATTTCAGCACGTCCAGGGCGCGGGCGATCGCCTCGGGAGCGGGGTGCTGGGCCGGGGCCGGATCGATCACCTTGACGAGCGACTTGCGACCCGCCTCGGCGTCCATCACCTGGGAAAACAGCTTGGCGGGCAGGTCGAGGTAGACGCCGCCCGGACGGCCCGAGCAGGCCGCGCGGATCGCACGGGCGACGCCGATGCCGATGTCGGCCGCGTGCAGCACCCGGAAGGCCGCCTTGCAGAGGGGCTTGGCGATGGCGAGCTGGTCCATCTCCTCGTAGTCACCCTGCTGCAGGTCGACGATCTCCCGCTCGGAGGAGCCCGAGATCAGGATCATCGGGAAGCAGTTGGTGGTGGCGTTGGCCAGCGCCGTGAGGCCGTTCAGGAAGCCCGGCGCCGAGACGGTCAGGCAGAGGCCGGGCTTCTTGGTGAGGAAGCCCGCGATCGCCGCGGCGTTGCCGGCATGCTGCTCGTGGCGGAACGAGATCACTCGCATCCCCTCGGCCTGCGCCATCCGGCCCAGATCGGTGATCGGAATGCCCGGGACGCCGTAGATCGTCTCGATGCCGTTGAGCTTGAGCGCGTCGATCACGAGGTGGAAGCCGTCGGTGAGCCTCCGGCTCGGCCTCGATCTCGGGTGTGCTGTGGACGATCTTCGCCAGAGCGGTCATTGCGGAATCTCCCGGGTAACGGATTGTGTGCAGGCGGTACGGTCGGCGCTCAGGCCGCCCGGATTGGTTGGGCGGCCACGGCCGCCGAATGTTCGCCCTCGGCGAGGTAGCGGGCGCGCATCGGGCGCAGCAGGAATATGGCGAGCGCCGCGGCCGTGACGTTGAGGACGATGATCAGGGTGAACACTGCCGACCAGCCGTAAGCGGCCGAGAGCAGGCTGGCGAAGGGCACCAGGAACGCCGCGGTCCCCTTGGCGGTGTAGAGCAAGCCGGCATTGCTGGCGGCGTATTTCGAGCCGAACGTGTCGCCGCAGGTCGCCGGGAACAGCGAGTAGATCTCGCCGAACACCCCGAAATACACCGCGGTCGCCAGGACGAAGACCATCGGGTTGTGCCCGTAGGTCAGGAGCACGATCACGGCAAGCGCGGCGGTTGAGAAGGCGATGAACATCGTGTTCTCGCGGCCGATATTGTCGGAGACGAAGCCGAAGAACGGCCGGCCGAACCCGTCGAAGATCCGGTCGAGCGAGATCGCCAGGGTCAGCGCCGCCATCTGCAGACCGAACAGGCTCACCGGGACGCCTGCCACCTGGAAGTCGTGGGCGATCGGGGCGATCTGCGCCGCCGCCATTAGGCCGCCCGACGCCACCATCACGAACATCGCGTACATGACCCAGAAGACCGGGGTGCGCACCGCCTCGCGGGGGCTGCGGTCGATCTTGGTCTGGGGCAGGCGCAGGCTTTTGCGCTGAACCGGCGCGGCGTTCGACGGCTTGCGCAGCAGGAAGGCGAGGGCGAGAACCACGGCGCCCTGGCCGAGGCCGAAATACAGGAAGGCGTCCTGATAGCCGCTGGAGGCGATCATCCGGGCGATCGGTACCACCGTGATGGCCGCACCCGCGCCGAAGCCGGCCGCGGTGGCGCCGGCGGCGAGACCGCGTCGATGCGGGAACCACTTGAGGGCATTGCCCACGCAGGTTCCATAGACCGAGCCCGCCCCGATGCCGGCGATGACGGCGCCGACATAGAGCATGAACAGGCTGTCGGCGTAGGCGTCGATCGTCCAGGCCAGGGCGATCATCACGCCGCCGAAGGCGACCACGATCTTCGGGCCGTACCGGTCGACGAACCAGGCTTCGACCGGCACGAGCCAGGTCTCAGTGGCGACAAAGAGCGTGAAGGCGAGCTGGATCGCCGCCCGCCCCCAGTGATATCGCTGATCAATCGGGTCGACGAACAGCGTCCAGCCGTATTGCAGATTGGCGATCATGGCCATGCAGATCACGCCAAAGGCGAGCTGCCACCATTTCGCCGAGGGTGAATCCTGGCCTTCCATCCCTGAGCCTCTCCCTAGGGCAGCGCGACCTCACCGGGGCGCGTCACTCGTGCAGCTCCAATCATGCATATCCGTTCCAGGTATGCAATATACCAGGGTGAGACGGTCGGCATGAACTGTCAGGGCGGTGATATTATTCCGCCTGGCCCGCGAACCGGAACCCGCCTGCAGGCCCCCAGGCTCCCAGGGTCGGCTCGTCCGCCGGCTTCAATGCCTCGTCCAGCGGTGGGAGGCCCGAGGGATCGGCCGGGATGCCGATCAGGGCGCAGGCCGTGGCCCACTCGGCACCGCCGTCGATCCCTGCCAGCCCCTTGCGGTCGAGTCCCGTGATCTGGCCGCGGTCCAACCGCAGGATCACCCGCCCCGTGTCCGCACGCGCGAAGCGGATCGCCGCCATCCGGCTCAGGCAGGCGCGCAGGAAAGCGGTATTGGCGCCCGCAGCGAGATCGACGCCGCGAAAGACCTCGTCGGGGCCGCGCGCGAAGATGTCGACCTTGCGGAAGCGGTCGATGTCGATCAGCCCTTTCACGTCGAGGATGTTCAGGACTCCGCCGGCGCAGAACGCGATGGTGCGCGGACGCTCGCCCAGCGGGACGCTGTTGTCCAGGAATTCGCAGACCACCTGTTTGTCCCGGGCGAGCGCCCAGTTGAAGAACAGGCGCGGCATGCCGGTATAGGCCTCGACGTTGTGGGCCAGCAGGTCCTCGACCGCCTTATAGCGTCCGAAGAGTTCGCCCCGCTTCCAGGCCCGCTCCACCGTGTCGGCCGGGGGCGTAACCATGAATTGCATGTAGACCCGATCCCCGAACCGGGTCAGCAACTGGCCGCCGCCGTCGGAGCCGGCCTCCGCCTTGAAGCTGTCGAACCGGAACCGGTCGATGAGAAGATTCGAGATTCCCCGCTCGGCCGCCTTGCGCGTGACGTAGCGGTCGAGC
This sequence comes from Methylobacterium sp. P31, assembly GCA_050632875.1. GTDB lineage: Bacteria > Pseudomonadota > Alphaproteobacteria > Rhizobiales > Beijerinckiaceae > Methylobacterium. The sequence continues at coordinate 2,824,849 of JBODSC010000001.1, forward strand.
TTCATGTCGATGATCTCGACTTCGTAGCCGGTCAGCGTACCGGCGTAGCGGAACGCCTCGCCGAGGCTGCCGTAATCCAGCAGGAACTTGCGCCAGACGTCCGGCGTGATCACGGCGAAGTCGGACCAAGCCATCCCGAGGCGCTTCGCCAAACCGAGCTGGTAGGGCCGGATCGTGCTCTTCCCGGAGGCCGAGGCTCCCTTGACGTTCATCACCACCGGATAGGCTTGCGGAGCAAGCCTGCGGTAGCCGCGGGCGTCGACCACGGCGGCGATCCACGGTTCGATCAGTTCGCCGATCCGGCGGCTGCCATACCCGTTCGAGACGAGGGTCCCGGCGATACCGCGCAGCAGCGCCGGGTTGCGGATCAGCGTGTTCTGCCGGGCGATCAGGCCCGATACCACGCTGCGCAGGGCTTCGCAGGCGGCGGTTTCCAGGCCGTCGCCGGATTCCGTCGCCCGGCGATGCCAGGATTCGAGGTGGCGCAGCGCCCGGGTCGCGAGATCCTCGCGAGGGGGCGGTGGCGCGGGGGACGCCGACCGAAAAGCCGGTCGAGCCAGTTCGGCGCGGGCGGTGGGGTCGCGGGCGGGTCATCGAAGATGGCGGCGATCTCGCGGTCGAGAACCGCGTCGGCCTCGGCGCGGATCTGCGTCAAGACAGCCTCGACCTCCCCGAGCCGCGGCTCGATGCCCTCCCGCAGGATGGTGGCGACGATCGCCCGGAAGTTGACGCCGAGATCGGCGTAGACCGCGCCCACCGGGACGGAGAGGTCCGACATGACCCGGATCAGGACTTCGTGGACGACGAGGCGACCCGCTCTGAACCGCGTGAGTTGCCGGGCCGGCAGCCCACACAGATCGCTTGTCTCCAGCGCGTCGCGGAGCGGCGTCTCGACGTGCTCGGGTCGGTAAACGGTAACGAGGGGCAGAAAGGCGGGCGGCAGATCGGACCGAACGCCGGGATTCCACGGGCCGACGGCCGGCTCGCACGCGATCTCGGCCGCCGCTTCCGTCATGGACGCGTCCGCATGGATCGGAAGGTCCTAGAAGAGCTTCTGGAACCAGCCATGCGTGTCCTCAACGGTGCCACGCTGGATGTCGACCAGCATGCTGCGCAGCCGCTGCGCCACGGGACCGGCCTTTCCGTTCCCAATGGTGAAGGAGTCCTCCCGGCCCTTGACGGTGCCGATGGGCGTGATCACCGCTGCGGTACCGCAGGCGAAGGCCTCGGTGAGACGGCCTTCCCTGACGTCGGTCCGCCAAGCGTCGATCGTGTAGGGCTCTTCTCGGACGGTCAGGCCGGCCTCCCGTGCCAGGATGATCACCGAATCGCGGGTGATCCCGGGCAGGATGCTGTCCGAGAGCGGCGGCGTCACCAGCGTGCCGTCCTCGAAGACGAAGAACACGTTCATGCCGCCCAGCTCCTCGATGTAGCGGCGCTCGGTCGCGTCGAGGAACACCACCTGCTCGCAGCCCTGGCCGGCGGCCTCGGCCTGCGCGGCGAGGCTCGCCGCATAGTTTCCGCCGCACTTGGCCGCGCCCGTGCCGCCCGGTGCCGCCCGGGTGAAATGCTCCGAGACCCAGACCGTGACGGTGCCGGTGGGATCCTTGAAATAGGAGCCCACCGCCGAGGCGATCGTCACGAACAGGTATTCCGAGGCCGGCTTGACGCCGAGGAACGCCTCGGACGCGATCATGAACGGCCGAAGATAGAGGCTCCCGTCGGGGGTATCGGGGATCCAGTCGCGGTCGATTTCGACGAGCTTGCGCACCGCCTCCACGAAGGCATCCTCGGGGAACGGCGCCATCGCCATGCGCTCTGCCGAGCGGCGGAACCGGCGCGCGTTGGCGTCTGGCCGGAACAGGGCGGCCCCGCCATCCGCGGTACGGTAGGCCTTGAGGCCCTCGAAGATCTCCTGCGCGTAGTGAAGCACTGCGGCGGCGGGATCGAGCGGGATCGCCTCGCGCGCCTGGATCCGCGCATCGTACCAGCCGCGCCCGGCCGAGTAGCGCGCCACCACCATGTGGTCTGTGAACACCTTGCCGAAGCCCGGATTCGCCATCAAGGCGGCCCGCTCCTCGGCGGTGCGGGGGGCGGGATGGGCTATCGTCTTGAACGTCAGGTCGCTCACGGTGTGGTCCTCGTCGGCTGAGGCTCTTATGGCGCGCTCCGCCGCGCGAATCTACGGACCCTGCGCATGACGGCATCGCCGCACATGCGTTGCGTGTTTCCCGCGCATCGTTTGCCCAGGATGCGCTATTCCACGGTCGTGGGTTCCGACAGTTGCAGCAGGTGCAGGCGGGCATAGGCGCCGCCGGCCGCGATCAGGTTGTCGTGCCGCCCGGTCTCGACCACGCGGCCAGCTTCCATCACGACGATCTGATCAGCCCCGCGGACGGTCGAGAGCCGGTGCGCGATCACAAGGGTGGTGCGCCCGCGCATCAGCCGAGTCAGCGCCTCCTGAACCAGGCGCTCGGATTCCGAATCCAGCGCCGAGGTCGCCTCGTCGAGGAGCAGGATCGGCGCGTCCTTGAGAAAGGCGCGGGCGAGCGCCACCCGCTGCCGCTCGCCGCCCGAGAGCCGGCCGCCACCGGGGCCAACCCGGAAGTCGTAGCCCTCCGGAAGGGCCGAGACGAAACCGTGAGCCGCCGCGGCCCGGGCTGCCGCCTCGATCTCGGCGCGGCTCGCCCCCGGCCGGCCGAAGCCGATATTCGCCGCGATCGTATCGTCGAACAGAACGACCTCCTGCGAGACGACCGCCACCGCATCGCGCAGCGAGGCCAGGGTGACGGCGCGCACGTCCTGGCCGTCGATGGTCACGCGGCCGACGGTGACGTCGTAGAGCCGCGGGACGAGATTGAGCAGCGAGGATTTGCCCGAGCCCGAGCGCCCCACCAGCGCCGTCACGGAACTCGCGGGAACGGCGAGGTCGATTCCCTCCAGCGCCGGCGCGTCCGGCCGGTAGCGGAAGTGTACGCCTTCGAAGCGGATCGCGCCGGCGACCACGGTCAGCGGTCGGGCGTCCGGCGCCTCACGGATGCCGGGTGCCTCATCCATCACGTCGAAGTAGCGCCGGAGCGCGGCCGCCGCCTCCTGCAGGATGGCGTTGAGATTCCCCAGGGCGCGGGCCGGCTGGGCGGCGAGCAGCAAAGCCGCCACGTAGCCGGTAAAATCGCCGACCGTCTTCTCGCCCGCCAGTACCCGCTGGCCAACGAGCACCAGCACGCCCGCGACCGCGATGCCGCCGCCGATCTCCAGCAGCGGATCGAGGCGGCCGCGCGCATTGGCGGCCTTCATCTTGAGGCGGCGCACCTCGTCGAGCGCCTGCACCGCGCGGCCCTTCAGATAGGTCTCCATCGCGTAAGTCTTGGCGACGCGCGCACCCTGAAGGCTCTCGGAGATCAGGCTCGCGGTGGCGCCCATCTGCTCCTGCGTGGAGGTCGAGACCCGCCGCAGCTTCTTGCCGATCCGTCCAATCGGCCCGGCCACGAATGGGACCGTGACGCCGGCCACCAGGGTCAGCACCGGATCCATCCAGATCAGCGCCGCCAAGAGGCCGATCAGCATGGCGATGTCGCGCAGGAGAACCGTGGAGATGCGGGTCAGCGCTTCCTTGATGAAGGCGAAGTCGGTGGTGAAGCGCTGGGTCAGGGCCGCCGGGCTTTCGCGGGCGAGCTGGGCCAGATCCGAGTCGATCAGGTGCCCGTAGAGCGCCGCCTGCATGTCGGCCTCGACCCGGGTGACCACCCGGTTGGTCAGGACTGTCTGCCCGTAGAGCGCGAAGCCGCGCAGGGCCGTAACGGCGATCACCACCAGCGGCCCGTAGGCGATCGCCGCCGCATCCTTGCGGTCGAAGGCGTCGAAGGCGGCCTTGATCAGCGCCGGGTACAGCCCGGTCGAAGCGCCCACCAGGGCGATCAGGACCAGCACCACCGCGAGGGTGGCTCGGTGCGGGAACAGCCAAGTACGCCAGAGCCGGGCGAGAAGGGGAGCCGTGTCGCCGGGGAGGCGCGCCATGGAATCTACCGGTTCGGACCTGTTGCCGGCCGCCCTCGGGCGAGACGCACGGCGGCAGCGGTTTGCCGCTGCCGCCGCCCCGGATCAAGCTTTTGAGCCCGGCATTCCGGGCCTCGGTTCACTCAGCGGTCTTCGCCGCCCGGCCCGTGGTCGTCATCATGGTCGTGGTGCCAGCCGCCCATTCGGCCGTGACCGCCCATCGGGCCCATGGGCCGGGCGAGGATCATCGCGCGCCGCTTCTGATCCTGGTCGAGGCTTGCGTAAAGCGGCTGCGACGCGTCGGCGAGTTTGCGCAGCGCCTCGCCGCGCGCGGTTGCGGCATCCGCCATCGCCCGCAGCGCGGCCGGGGCGTCGTCGCTGAACTTGGGCCGGTCGCGCATCGCCTCGCGGCGCTGCTGGCGCAGCTTGGCCATGTTTCGGATCGCGTCCTCCACGGGCGGCCAGAGCTTCTCCTGGTCGGGATTGAGCTTCAGCCCGGCATGCAGGGCGGCAATGCGGGCATCCATGAAGGCCGCCCGGTCTTCGGGGCTGAGTGCGCTCCAGCGCCCGTGCTCCCAGTATCCATCCGGTCCGTGGTCGCCCGCGGCGGCTGCGCCCGCCAGCCCCAGGCCGAGGGCACCGGTGAGGAGGATGGCGGCTCTCAAACGTCGGGACATGGAAACCTCCGTCTCACGCTCGGGATGCTGGCGCCGGGAGACGCGTCCGCGGCAGCAACCCTTGCGCGTATGAGGCGCCGGCCATGTATCCAGCTTGTGTATGTAATATTGTTACATTAAGCACCGCTGACGCGATCAGGCGGGAGTAGGGCTGTGCGGCGCGCGTCAGCAACGGTCAGGATGGCATGGGTCGCGATGCTGGCCCTGTGGGTCGGCATCGCCACCCCGCGGCGGCGGCGGGCGATGGAGCGCCGATCCGGGCGGTCGCGAGCTTCTCGATTCTAGGGGATCTGGTCCGACAGGTGGGCGGCCCGCATGTGGCGGTGGTGACGCTGGTCGGGCCGGATTCCGACGTCCATGGCTTCAGCCCGTCTCCCGGCGACGCGCGCAAGCTCGCTCAGGCCGACATCGTGTTCGTCAACGGCCTCGGCCTGGAAGGCTGGCTCGACAGGCTGATCCGGGTCTCCGGCACGCGGGCGCCGATCGTGGTCGCCTCCGCAGGGGTGAAGCCGATCCCGGCCCAGGACGAGCACGCCAAAGACGAGCCCGCGCAGGCTGAGCCCGTTCATGGCGAGGGCGACCTCGGCCACGGCGACCACGCCGCCGACCCGCATGCCTGGCAGAGCGTCGCGAACGTACGGACCTACGTGGCCAACATTCGGGACGGGCTGGCGAAGGTTGATCCGGCCCGTGCCGCCGCCTACCGGGAGGCCGCCATGAACTATGTCGCCAAGCTCGATGCCCTGGAGCGCGACGTGCGGGCTGCGATCGACGGCATCCCGCCGGAGCGGCGGCGGATCATCACGACCCACGATGCCTTCGGCTACTTCGCTGCAGCCTACGGCCTGCACTTCGTCGCCCCGCAGGGCGTCTCAACCGACAGCGAGGCGAGCCCCCGCGGCGTGGCGGCGATCATCCGGCAGATCCGCCGCGACCGCATCCCCGCGGTGTTCCTGGAGAACATCAGCGATCCGCGTCAGATGGAGCAGATCGCCCGTGAGAGCGGCGCGCGCATCGGCGGCAAGGTCTATTCCGACGCACTCTCTGGACCGGATGGCCCGGCATCCACCTATCTCGCCTTGGTGCGGTCGAATCTGAGGGCGTTCGTCGCGGCTCTCACGCCTGGCTGACGAGCCCGCGACGGCGTGCGGCCTTCGCTTTCACCGAGTTGGGCATGACATAGCGTAAACCGATGGTTAAGAGGCCCCCACTAGCCTAACGGAACGGGTGCCAGCCGATCCTCGTGCGCGAGGGCTCGAGGCCTTGGGGCCTTGTGAGGACGCGTGGCTCGGAGATCGCGTGGCTTGGGGGCCTGACCGCTGGCGCTTCTATCGGCTTGCCGCACGCGAGGCTGCGCGCGCGGCGCGTGCGGCCGCTGCCAACCTCACCGCGCCGCCCGACATCCTCTCCCGGATGCGGGTCACGGGGCTGGTGATCGCGCCCCAGGACCTGCGCACCTCCGACGCGACCTTCGCGGACGACATCTATGCCGGGCTGTTCGTCTTCGCCGGCCGCTCACTGGTGGCGAGCGGGGGCTCGCCGTTCGACCACGCAGCGCCCTCGCCGGAATGGGCCGACGAACTCTACGGGTTCGGCTGGCTGCGCCACCTGCGCGCCGCCGACACCGCGCTCGCCCGGGCCAATGCCCGCGCCTTCGTGGCCGATTTCATCGCCGGCCGGGGTGATCCGGCGCTCGCCCGGCAGACGCCGGTCGCGGCCCGCCGGCTGATCTCGTTCCTGTGCCAGTCGCCCCTCGTGCTCGAAGGCGCCGACCACGGCTTCTACCAGAGCTTCCTGAAGGCCATCGCCCGCAACGCGCAGCAGCTCGAGCGCGATCTCCGGCGGGGCGTGCCGCCGCAATGGCGCCTGAACGCCGCGGTGGCGCTCTGCTATGCCGGCCTGTGCTGCGACGGCATCCAGCCGATCCTGCGCCGGGCGACCCGGATCCTGTCGCGGGAACTCGACCGCCAGATCCTCACCGACGGCGGCCACCGCTCCCGCGACCCGCGCTACGCCATGGAGCTGCTCCTCGACCTGCTGCCCCTGCGCCAGAGCTACCTCAGCCGCAGCGTCGAGCCGCCGACAGCGTTGCTGCGGGCCGTTGACCGCATGCTGCCGCTGCTGCGGCTCCTGCGCCATCCCGATGCTTCGCTCAGCCATTTCAATGGCATGGGCGCCACCGATGCGGACCACCTCGCGACGCTGCTTGTCTACGACGGCGCGCTCGCCCGACCGCTGATGCACGCGCCCAATTCCGGCTACGAGCGCCTAGAGGGCGGACGAGTCGTGATCGTCGCCGATGTCGGCGCCAGCCCGCCGCTGCCGTACTCCATCAATGCCGGCGCGGGCTGCCTCGCCTTCGAGATGTCGAGCGGACCCCAGCGCATCGTGGTCAATTGCGGTCTGCCGGCGAGCGGTCCTGACCTGCGCCTCCTCGCCCGCTCGACGCCGGCGCATTCCACCGCCTCCGTCGCTGACACCTCTTCCTGCCGGTTCCTCACGGGGACCGGGTGGTGGGGTGAGCGCCGGGTGGCTGAATGGCTGATCCGGCGGCGCGGTTCCGTCATCCTGAGCGGCCCGTCGGCGGTCGCGTCCGAGCGAGCCGAGGATGCCGAGAGCGTCATTCTCGCGGCCCGGCACAACGGCTACGGACCGGATTTCGGCATCGTGCATGAGCGCCGCTGGCAGCTCTTCCCCGCGACGGCGCGCTTGGAGGGGCGGGACGCTTTCCTGCGCCAGGGGAGGGGGCGCCTGCGTTCCCAGGACGTGGCCATCCGCTTCCACCTGCATCCCGGCATCGCGGTGCGCGGCGTTCCGGAGGGCCTGGAACTCGCTTCGGCGCTGGGCGAGATCTGGCTATTCCGGGCGGAAAACGCCGAGATCGCTTTGGAGGAGAGCGTCTATTTCTCCGGCCTCACCGGGCCGCGCCGTACCGACCAGGTCGTCCTCTACCTGCAGGTCGCCGAAGACGTCGAGGTCCGCTGGAGTTTCGAGCGGCTGGCCTCCGCACCGCTGCGGGGCACCACGACCACCTGACGGGAGCGGCTGGCCCGGTTCCCCGTTTCCATGCTACCGCGCGCCGAATTCTCGAACTCCGGCACGCAGCTATGGCCCACGATCAGGTGCGGATCTCCCGCGCACTCCTCTCGGTCTCGGACAAGACCGGCCTCGTCGATTTCGCCCAGGCGCTCCACGCCCGCGGCATCGCGCTTGTCTCGACGGGCGGCACCCACCGGGCCTTGCAGGAAGCCGGATTGCCGGTGACGGAGGTCGCCGACCTGACGGGTTTCCCCGAGATGATGGACGGCCGGGTCAAGACCCTGCATCCGGCCGTGCATGGCGGCCTGCTCGCCATCCGCGACAACCCCGAACACCAGGCGGCGCTCGCCGCCCACGGGATCGGGGCGATCGATCTCCTGGTGGTCAACCTCTACCCGTTCGAGGCGACGATCGCGGCCGACAAGCCGGATGCCGACTGCATCGAGAACATCGATATCGGCGGCCCGGCGATGATCCGCGCGGCAGCCAAGAATCATGCGGACGTGGCCGTGGTGACCGACGTCTCGGACTATTCCGGCGTGCTCGCCGCGCTGGAGGCGAATGACGGCGCGATCGGGTCCGACCTGCGCTGTCGCTTGGCGCAGAAAGCCTTCGCCCGCACGGCCGCCTACGACGCCGCCATTGCCAACTGGATGGCCGGCCGCTTCGGCGCCGACGAGCCGCCGCTGTTCCGCGCCTTCGGGGGCACGCTCGCGCAGGGGCTGCGCTACGGCGAGAACCCACACCAGACGGCCGCCTTCTATCGAGCTCCCGGAAAGGCGCGCGCCGGCGTGGCGACCGCCCGCCAGCTCCAGGGCAAGGAGCTGTCCTACAACAACTTCAACGATACGGATGCCGCCTACGAGTGCGTCGCCGAGTTCGACCCCGCGCGCACGGCGGCGGTGGCGATCATCAAGCACGCGAATCCCTGCGGCGTCGCCGAGGGTGCGAGTCTGCTCGACGCCTACGAGCGGGCTCTGAGCTGCGACCCGACCTCCGCCTTCGGCGGCATCGTGGCGCTGAACCGGACACTGGATGCCGAGGCGGCACGCAAGATCGTCGAGATCTTCACCGAGGTGATCATCGCCCCGGACGCCACGCCCGAGGCGGCGGCGATCGTCGCCGGCAAGAAGAACCTGCGGCTGCTTCTGGCCGGCGGCCTGCCCGATCCGCGCGCGGCCGGCGAGACCGTGCGGTCGCTCTCCGGCGGCCTGCTGGTTCAAGGCCGGGATGCCGCGGTCGTCGACGACATGACGCTCAAGGTGGTCACCCGGCGCGCGCCGAGCGAGGCGGAACTCGCCGATCTCCGGTTCGCCTACCGGGTCGCCAAGCACGTGAAGTCCAACGCCATCGTGTACGCGAAGGGTGGCGCCACCGTGGGCATCGGGGCGGGACAGATGTCTCGGGTCGATTCCTCGCGAATCGCCGCCTGGAAGGCGGCCGAGGGCGCCAAGCGCCTCGGCCTGCCCGAGAGTCTTGCGGTCGGGTCCGTGGTGGCGTCGGACGCGTTCTTTCCGTTCGCCGACGGTCTCCTGGCGGCGGCTGAGGCGGGCGCCACGGCGGTGATCCAGCCCGGCGGCTCGATGCGCGATGCGGACGTCATCGCGGCCGCCGACGAGGCAGGCCTCGCGATGGTCCTCACCGGCCACCGCCATTTCCGGCACTGACGGCGAACCGCGCGGGTGCACCGCCCGCGCGGCCTGTCCTTTGTATCCCTGCAGCGGCGCAAATCCGGGCAGCGGGTGGCGCGTTGGCGCGCCGCTGAGGCCGCGCGCGGGGCGGCCTGTTAACGATCCGCCGAAATCGGCCCGCTCTTAACCGCTGTGAAGCCCGGATCACTCGACGATACGGCGCCGCCGATAATGCATTTGATTCTGGCATAAATAAATTTCGCGAAACGTTGGATTTACTTATTTTATTGATCGAAGAAAACATAAATAGACTGGCTGTATTCGGAAAAATTTGTCGCGCAAAATCCCTTGGGCTTGATCTTTCGATCTTCGGTGGGCATCATAAATAAGATGAGAGCCGGTATATTGCGTGGGTTAATGCTTGCGGCGGTTCTTGTCTGGGTGACAGGATGCTGGTCGCTGCAATGTTGTTCGTGATTGGATGGCTTATCGTTCGATCCTACACTATGCTGATCCTGCGACTCACGTCGCCGGTCATCAAGTTTACGGCACTGGTGATCTTTGCGGCGGTCCACGGGCTCGATCTGCTGCACGTGCTCATCAGGTTGGGCTATCTGGCCGCTCACCAATCCGGCTATTTGCTCGGCGCCTGTTGCAGCGACTACCAGGGAAACAGCTGACTCGCCGTACCCCCGTTACCACCACCAGACCATCCGTCCGGCCAGGTGATTTATCAAAATCCATAGCGCGACCGTTGCAATAAGCCAAATTATCACAAGTACAAGTGGCGGTCTTGTGCCAGTTTTGCGTCTCAGGCGAGCCAAAACCTCGTTCACGGTCGAATTCCCAAATTCCTGTTGTTAAAGGACACCGTATAAGGTCGGGAACCGATCCTGGTTCCGCTATGTCGAGGTTTTGCTTATCAAGAAATTGATAACGCAGTTTGATCTGGCGTCAATTCCGGTGCCGGCATCAGCAGGCTGTTCGGAAGCGTTCAGGCCTCAGGCGTAACTTCGAGCTTATCGAGTAAAGAGCCTGAGACGATCAGCAATCACGGTCCTTGTCTTGTAAACGGTCCCGGAAAAATTTGTTCCCACTGCGTGGCGTATAGGCCGAATCTTGAGTTGGGCGGGGTGAGCGAGCGCACGTGGCATGATGCCGCGACCGTTGCCGGAGGCCAGCCATCGGCATGAAGGCCAAGATCTGCGATCTGTGGATGGCTGCTCAGCGGTTGACTCGAAGCCGTCGGACACCGGCGTTGCAAACGGTCGGCCTCAGCGACGGCCCGGACATGTCCACGCGCCGGAACACCCGGCCGGATTAGCGGCCTGGATCCCTAGAGCGTGTTATGAACCACTGATGGGTCTGTGTGTTTCCGAGGATGAGCTTGGAACGCGTCGCTTACCCGTCCGACGTCAGCGATGAAGAGTGGGCGCTCGTGGCGCCGTATCTGGCGCTTCTGCGGGAGAGCCTCGGGGCAGCGTGATCACGAGTTGCGCGAGGTGTTCAACGGCCTGCGGTTCATCGTGCGCACGGGGGCACCGTGGCGGTTCATGCCTCACGACCTGCCGCCTTGGGCGGCCGTCTACCAGCAGACGCAGCGCTGGCTTTCGGCAGAGTGCTTTGCAGATGTGGCGGGTGATTTGCGGGCGGTCCTGCGGATGGCAGCGGCGCGCGAGCCGGAGCCGTCTGCGGTGATCCTGGACAGCCGCACGCTCCGCTCCACGCCGGAGAGCGGTGAGCGGGCGGGCTACGATGGAGCCAAGCGCAAGAAGGGGTCGAAGGTGCATCTGGCGGTCGACACGCCTGGGCATGTCGTCGCCCTGCACGTGACCCCGGCCGATATCGGCGACAGGGGCGAGGTCGGGCGGCTGAGTGCGGCCGTGCAGGCGGAGACGGACGGCCGCGTGGAGAAGGGCTTCGTCGATCAAGGCTACACCGGTGACGGCACGGCTGGCGCGGCCCTTGCGCACGGGATCGACCTGGAGGTGGTCATGGCACCCGAGGCCAAACGGGGCTTCGTGCTTCTGCCGCGCAGGTGGGTGGTTGAGCGATCCTTCGCCTGGGCCACGCGCTGCCGACGCTTGGTCAAAGATTACGAGCGCTATGGCAGCACGCTGGCAGGATTGCACATGGTCGCCTTCGTCTGCCTCATGCTCAGACAGGCAGAAAGACTGCTGACCAGTTCATAACACGCTCTAGGACCGGCAATGCGCTCGCGCCGATCCGTGGCTCTCAAGTGTCCGCGAAGATATCGCGGTCCTTGGTCTCCGGCACGAAGAGCGCGCCGATGACCACCGTCATGGCCGCGATCACGATCGGGTACCAGAGCCCGAAATAGATGTCGCCGGTTTGCGCCACCATGGCGAAGGCCGTGGCAGGCAGCAGGCCGCCGAACCAGCCATTGCCGATGTGGTAGGGCAGCGACATCGAGGTATAGCGGATCCGGGTCGGGAACAGCTCCACCAGCATGGCGGCGATCGGTCCGTAGACCATCGTGACGAACAGCACGAGGATAAACAGTAGGCCGATCACCTGGGCGACCTGCGGTCGGAAGATGTCAAACGGATTTGCCATCTTCACGATCTCGGGATCGCCGGCCTTCGGGTAGCCGGCCGCCAGAAGTGCGGCCGTCGTCGCCTTATTGGCCTCGGCCGTGCCGCCCTGCGGATACGGAACCTCGGTGTCGTTGATGCGGATCGTGGCGGGCTGTCCGGCAGCGCCGGGGACGGTCGCGTACCGCACCGAGGATTTCGAGAGGAAATCGCGGGCGAGGTCACAGGGCGCCGTGAAGACCCGGGTGCCGACCGGGTTGAACAGGTTTCCGCAGCCGGCCGGATCGGCCGTGACAGTCACCTTCACGTTCTCGATCGCCGCCTCAAGCTTCGGATTGGCCGCGGAGGTGATGCTCTTGAAGATCGGGAAGAACGTCGCCGCCGCGATGGCGCAGCCTGCCAGGATGATGATCTTGCGGCCGATCTTGTCGGACAGCCAGCCGAAGACCACGAAGAAGCCGGTGCCCAGGAGCAGTGACCACGCAATCAGAAGGTTGGCGGTATAGCCATCGACCTTGAGGATCGATTGCAGGAAGAACAGCGCGTAGAACTGCCCCGTGTACCAGACGACACCCTGGCCCGCGACGAGGCCGAACAGGGCGATCACGGCGAACTTCGCGTTGCGCCACTGCCCGAAAGCCTCGGTGAGGGGCGCCTTGGAGGTCTTGCCCTCCTCCTTCATCCTCTTGAAGGCCGGCGACTCGGAAAGCTGCAGGCGGATCCAGACGGACACGCCGAGCAGCAGCACCGAGACCAGGAATGGGATGCGCCAACCCCATTCAGCGAAGGCCGCCTCGCCCGTGAACGTCCGGGTCGCCAGGATCACCAGCAGCGACAGAAAGAGGCCCAGCGTCGCGGTGGTCTGGATCCAGCTCGTGTAGAAGCCGCGCCGGCTGTTGGGGGCATGCTCGGCCACGTAGGTAGCCGCGCCGCCGTATTCGCCGCCGAGCGCCAGGCCTTGTGCGAGCCGCAGCACAATCAGGATGATGGGAGCGGCGATCCCGATCGTGGCCGCGTTGGGTAGCACACCGACGATGAAGGTCGACAGACCCATGATCAGGATCGTGACAAGGAAGGTGTATTTGCGCCCGACGAGGTCGCCGATTCGGCCGAAGACCAGCGCGCCGAATGGCCGAACGATGAAGCCGGCCGCGAAAGCGAGCAGGGCAAAGATGTCGCGCGTGGCCGGCGGATAGGCTGAGAAGAACTGCGCCCCGATGATCGCGGCCAGCGAGCCGTAGAGGTAGAAATCATACCACTCGAACACGGTGCCGAGCGAAGACGCGAAGATCACCCGCTTCTCGGCAGAGGCTCATCGGCCTAGCGGCCTCGCCCGCGCGCGGGACTGCACTTGCCACGGCCATAATCCGGTTCTCCCCAGGCGACGCTCGCAATCAGTCCGTTCAGTGGACAATCCCTGCATCTGGCGCAGACCACCTATGCGTGATCGCAAGGGCGTGCTCGGTCAATCGATAAGGCGGTCGTGAACGGCCCCATCAACATGGGTGATCGGGCTGAGCCACCGCGAGGCCCGGTCCCGATCGGCCGGATCGTCCTATCCTGATCGATATCCCGAGGTGCGGTCACTGCGTGTCCCCGCACATCAGAACGCGGCTTCGATGTGGAGCCGCGGAGGCCTGTGCCTGGGGCACCGCAGGTCGCGTTTCGACGTATGCGAGGCCTTTCCGACGGCCTGAAACGACGACGGGCGCGGCTCTCGCCGCGCCCTCCATCCTCATTGTCTGCCGGATGGTCAGTGGGCGTGCGCGCCTGCCGCTCCGATGCCGGTCTCGGAGCGCACGTACTGCGCCTCGAAGGCCGCGCGCTCGCGTTGGGCCCGCCGGGAATTGTCCATCAGCGACACGATCCAGATCGTCGCGAAGGCCAGCGGCATCGAGAACAGCGCCGGGTTGTCGTAGGGGAAGAGCGGTGCCGGATTACCCAGCGTCGTCACCCATACGGCCTTCGACAGCACGACCATGACCACCGCGGCGAGCAAGCCGACGAGGCCGCCGGCCAGCGCACCCCAGGTGGTGGTGCCGCGCCACAGGATCGACATGGCGAGCACCGGGAAGTTGCAGCTCGCCGCCACCGCGAAGGCGAGGCCGACCATGAAGGCGACGTTCTGGTTCTCGAACACGTAGCCGAGGTAGATCGCCACGATACCGATCACCACCGCCGAGATCTTCGACAGGTTGACCTCGTGCTTCTCGGTGGTGCGCCCGCGGGCGATCACCTGGGCGTAGAGGTCGTGGCTGATGGCCGAGGCGCCCGCGAGCGTTAGGCCCGCTACCACCGCCAGGATCGTGGCGAAGGCCACGGCGGAGATGAACCCGAGGAAGTACGGGCCGCCGACCGCGTTGGCGAGATTGACGGCGACCATGTTGGTGCCGCCGATCATGTCCTTCAGCTTGTCGAAGGTCCCGGCCGCGCCGAGCTTGAAGTAGCTCGGATCCGACATCAGCAGGGCGATGCCGCCGAAGCCGATGATGAAGGTCAGGATGTAGAAGTAGCCGATCAGGCCGGTGGCGTAGAACACCGACTTGCGCGCGGCCTGCGCATCCGAGACCGTGAAAAACCGCATCAGGATATGCGGCAGGCCGGCGGTACCGAACATCAGGCCGACGCCGAGCGAGATCGCCTCGACCGGATTCGACACGAGGCCGCCCGGTGCCATGATGGCCTCACCCTTCGGATGGACCTGCACGGAGGCCGCGAACAGCGTCTCCGGGTTGAACCCGTATTTGAACAGCACCGCGCCGGCCATGAAGGTCGCGCCGCCGAGCAGCAGGCAGGCCTTGATCACCTGCACCCAGGTGGTCGCCTTCATGCCACCGAAGGCGACGTAGACGATCATCAGGACGCCGACGATGATCACCGCGTAGAGGTAGGGCAGTCCGAACAGGAGCTGGATCAGCTTCCCCGCGCCGACCATCTGGGCGATCAGGTAGAAGGCGACCACCACGAGGGTGCCCACTGCCGAGATGATTCGGATCGCGGTCTGATCGAGGCGGAAGCTCGCCACGTCCGCGAAGGTGAACTTGCCGAGGTTGCGCAGGCGCTCCGCGATCAGGAAGAGCACGATCGGCCAGCCGACCAGGAAGCCCGTGGAATAGATCAGCCCGTCGAAGCCCGAGGTGTAGACGAGGCCCGAGATGCCCAGGAACGAGGCCGCCGACATGTAGTCGCCGGCGATCGCGAGCGAGTTGGTTCCGGCCGAGATGCCGCCGCCCGCCGCGTAGAAATCGGAGGCCGACTTGGTGCCCTTCGCAGCCCGGTAGGTGATGCCGAGCGTCAGCAGCACGAAGAACATGAACATCAGGATCGCCGGCCAGTTCGTGGCCGATTGCTGCACGGCGCCGAGATCCGGGCCGGCGGCATAGGCCGCGCTTGCCGCGATGGTGGCGAGCGTCAGGCCGAGGAGGAGGCGATTCATCGGGCCACGCTCCGCTTGAGGGCGGCGCTCAGCGCGTCGAAGCGCGTGTTGGCCCGGGACACGTAGATGCCCGTGAGCGCGAAGGCGAACAGGATCACGAACACGCCCACGAACAGGCCGAGGGAAGCCGTGCCGCCAACCTTCACGGCGAGCAGCGACTTGTCGAAGGCGATCAGACCGATGAAGCCGAAATAGACCACCAGCATCAGGATCGTGAGGGTCCAGGCGAATCGGGTGCGCTCGCCGACGAGCTGCTGGAATTCCGGAGTCCGGGCGATCCGCTCGGCCTGCGGATCGAGGTCCGTGCCGATCGTACGTGTTCCCGGGGGCGTCGCGCCCCGTCGAAGGCCGAGTGTCGTGCCGCTCATGGCGTCTTCCTCCCGCGAGGGCTCTCCGGCCCTCGGGTTCGTCGTGTTGGGGTTTGTGGTTCTTGTTGGGGGCGGGCACCGCACCGGCATCCGCCTCGTCAGGATCCGTCCCGGGATCGCCGGCCCGGCGGCCCCGTGCCGATCAGGCCCGGTTCTGCCGGTTCTCGATCAGGTCGTCGACGACGGCCGGCTCGGCCAGCGTCGAGGTATCGCCGAGCGAGCTGAAATCGTCCTCGGCGATCTTGCGCAGGATGCGGCGCATGATCTTGCCCGAGCGGGTCTTGGGCAGACCCGGGGCGAACTGGATCAGGTCGGGGGAGGCGATCGGCCCGATATCCTTACGGACCCAGGTCACGAGTTCCTTGCGCAGGGCGTCGTCGCCTTCCACGCCCTCGTTGAGGGTAACGTAGGCGTAGATGCCCTGTCCCTTGACGTTGTGCGGGTAACCGACCACCGCCGCCTCGGCCACCTTCGGATGCGCCACCAGCGAGGATTCGACTTCCGCCGTGCCCATGCGGTGGCCGGAGACGTTGATCACGTCGTCGACCCGGCCGGTGATCCAGTAATAGCCGTCCGCATCCCGCCGGGCGCCGTCGCCTGTGAAGTACTTGCCCGGATAGGTCGAGAAGTAGGTCTGCTCGAACCGCTCATGGTCGCCGTAGACCGTGCGCATCTGCCCCGGCCAGGAATCCGCGATGCAGAGATTGCCCTCGCAGGGGCCCTGCAGCACCTTGCCCTCGGCATCGACCATCTCGGGCTTCACGCCGAAGAACGGCCGGGTTGCCGAGCCCGGCTTCAACGCGGTGGCGCCGGGGAGCGGGGAGATCAGGATACCGCCGGTCTCGGTCTGCCACCACGTATCGACGATGGAGCAGCGCCGCTCGCCGACAACGTTGTAGTACCATTCCCAGGCTTCCGGATTGATCGGCTCGCCGACCGACCCGAGCACCCGCAGCGACTGCCGCGATGTCTTCTTCACCGGCCCCTCGCCGCCGCCCATCAGCGAGCGGATCGCGGTCGGCGCGGTGTAGAAGATGTTCACCTTGTGCTTGTCGATCACCTCCCAGAACCGGGAGTTCGACGGATAGGTCGGGATACCCTCGAACATGAGGGTCGTCGCGCCGTTAGTGAGCGGCCCGTACACGATGTAGCTGTGGCCCGTGACCCAGCCGACATCGGCGGTGCACCAGTAGACGTCGCCCTCGCGGTAGTCGAACACGTACTGATGGGTCATCGACGCGTAGACGAGATAGCCGCCCGTGGTATGCACCACACCCTTCGGCTGGCCGGTCGAGCCCGAGGTGTAGAGAATGAACAGCGGGTGCTCGGCCTCGACGGCCTCGGCGGGGCACTCGTCGGTCACCTGTTCGGCGGCCTCGTCGTAATAGACGTCACGGCCTGCTTCCATGGCGACGTTGCCGCCCGTGCGGCGGACCACGATGACGTGGTCGACAAGGTCCGTGCCCAGGCGCTTGATCGCCTCGTCGACATTGGCCTTCAACGGCACCTTGCGGCCGCCGCGCAGGCCCTCGTCGGCGGTGATCACCACCTTCGAGCCGCAACCCTGGATGCGGGACGCGAGGGAGTCGGGCGAGAAGCCGCCGAACACGATCGCGTGGATCGCGCCGAGCCGGGCGCAGGCGAGCATCGCGTAGGCCGCCTCAGGGATCATCGGCATGTAGAGGGTTACGCGATCGCCCTTCCCGACGCCGCGGTTGCGCAGGACGTTGGCCATCCGGCACACCTGCGCGTGCAACTCACGGTAGCTAATGTGCTTCGACTCGTCCGGGTTGTCGCCTTCCCAGATGATCGCGGTCTGGTTTCCGCGCGTTTCTAAGTGCCGGTCGATACAGTTGTAAGCGACGTTGGTCTTGCCGTCCTCGAACCACCTGATCGAGACGTTGCCCGGCTCGAAGCTCGTGTTCTTGACCTTGGAGTACGGCGTCATCCAATCGATGCGCTTGCCGTGCTCGCCCCAGAAGGCGTCCGGATTGGCGACCGACGCCTCGTACATCTCCTGATACTTGGCATCGTCGACGTGAGCGCCCTCACGCCACGCAGCCTGCACCTCGATGACTTTGCCTTCCATGGCGTTCCATCCCTGCTTGGTGCCCGATCGTATCGCGGTGTGCGCCGCGCAGCCAGGACTTCCAAAGTAACGTAGCCTACATCTTGCGATGACGATATCATCGTATGCCCGCAGCTGCAGGCAGCAGATTCCCTAAATAAATTGGGCACAATGTAAGGGGGTGATTGGAGCCTCGGCGGTGCCCTGTCAAGCCAGGCTTGTTGGGCCGGAAGCCGGCGAAGGCCTCCGGTTTTCGAAGACTTGAGGGCGGCTACTTGGGGCAGCATCGGCCGACGATAGCCTGTCGCGCCAGGGCGATCTCGGATCTCACCCGTTGGCCGCGCGTCGCGTGGGCATGATGATCTCCACCAGCGTGCCGTCCTCCGCGCGCGCCGACAACTGGAGGCGCCCGCCATTGGCTTCCACGAGCGCGCGGGGCAGTGCGAGACCGTCCTCGACATTGCCCTGGGGGCGTCCGCCCGCACCGCCGCCCCGGTTCCCGTATCGCGTACCCTCAGTGCGACGGCTGCGCTGTCGGCCAAGCCGGTCGAGACGATGATTTGGCCTCCGGCCGCCGAGCGCCGGATCGCGTTCTCAATGACCAGGGAGGCGGCCCGGCTGACGGAGCGCTCGTCCGCCTCCAGCTCCGCGAGATCGGAGGAGAAGCTCGTGCGTACGACGATCCGGCTGCGCGCGGCCTCGGCCTGAAGCCGCTCGACGCATCCGGCCGCAACGTCGTTGAGGGCCAGGGTTCGCGGTTCGAGTTGCAGGGCACCGGCCTCCACGGCGGCTAGATCGAGGAGTTCCCCGACGCGCTCCAGCATCGTCTCGCCGGAGGCCTTGAGCTCGGCAAGGCACCCACGATAGCGCGGGTCGCCCAGCGACCCGAACGGCTCCTTCAGCATCGCGGCGGCCAGATGGATCATGCCGGTCAGGGGCTCGCGGAAGGCACGGTCCAGGCGAGCCAGGGCCGTGCCGGCCGTAGAGTTCCGGTCTGCCGCGACCGGTGTCGTGGCCGCGACCTCCGCGGGCGCCAGGTTCATGATGGCGACCCGGCGTCCGTCGCTTCGCGCCGCCGCGACAGAAATGGTCACGGCCTTGCCGGCGAGCGAGACAGCGCGCGGCACCTTAGCCGTGCCGCGCAGGATATCGGCGACCGCCAGAACACTCTGCCGATCGAAGAGAGCTACGAAGCTGCCTCCGACGATCTCGCGGGGATCGCACCCGAACAGCCCGGCCGCGGCCCGGTTGAGCGACACGATCCGACCGGGACCGTCGAGGGTGACGACTCCGCTCTCCAGCGCATCGAGGGTGGCCTCTGCGCTGGCCGCGCGTTCCGCCTGTGCCTCCCGGGCCAGGCGCTCCGCGGTGAGCGCACCCGCGGAGTCGGCCTCTTCGAGCGGGCGTACGAGCAGGCAGACGGCGGGGTCGCCAGCAAAGGTGCAGTGACCGCTCAGCGCCTCGACCGGTAGGGCGCGCCCGTCGGCAGTCTCGATCGCGGTCCGCCGGGAGCCTGCATCGTCCACCGACGTATCCTGAAGGCCCCGGAATAGACGGCCGAGCCCGGCCCCGGCCAGGGCGGCTAGGTCGGCATAGCCCGTCAGGTCCAGCAGGCCACGATTCGCCGCCAGGATCGCGTCGCCGCGGTGCAGCAGCGCAGGCAGGGGCAGCCCGTCGAGGTATTCCGGAGCCGGATGCGCAGCCGCTCGAGCCTCAGCCTCGCCCGCATCCGGAGGCCCGGATTGCGGCCCGGGGAACGGCATGATGGCACCGCCCTCCGACCGTGGCGCCGGCGTTTCGGGTTCCACCTCGTCGCCAGCGTAGCGCGCTCCGAGCGCCCGTGCGATCTCACGGAAGGCGGCGTGCTCATCGTTGGACAGCGCGGCGGCCGCCGGTTCCGGTTCAACGGCGCGGGGCGGGGCAGGCTCGCGAGCGGCCGGCACCTGCTCCACCGACGCGACCGGCTCTGCGGAGGCCTGCGGCTGGGCCGGCGGCCAACTGCGGATCAAGCCGAAGCCGCCGAAGCCCGAGAAGGCGGTCTCGCCCCGCCCGAGGGGCGCTCCGGACAGCTCGACCTGAAACGGGCCGGTGCCGACATCGAACGTCGCCGGCTCGCCGCGGAAGGTGCGTCGCTCGCGCAGCGCCGCCAGTATGGTGTCGGCGCCGAAAACGTGCCCGGACGCGGCGAGATCCTGCCAGCGCCGGCCCACGAGCCCCGCCAGGATATCCGGACCGTTGAGCGCAGTGAGTGTCCCGGCAGCGTCTATGCGCCAGACAAATCGATCGTTCCTGTTCGGGATCGCCGGGACAGGTTCCGGCTTCGGCGCCGGCAACTCCGCGGCCGTCGCGCCAGGGGGCGGCCTTTACCCGACGCAGCGTCACCGACACCGTGGGCACCACGAGGATCGCCGGATCTCCTCCATCTTGGCTGCCTCGGGCCAGCCAGCAGAGCACGGGCGGCGCAAGCCGATGCGGATCGAGGCGCAGGCGGGCGAGTCGGGGGGCGCCGTCGTGCGGGATCATGGACGCGATCTGGCGGCACAGAACGGCGAGCCCGGAATCGGTGAGAGCGACCGAGAGCGCGCGCGCCCTCGGGGAGGCATGAAGGATCTCCCCTCCAGCGGGGTCGATGACGAGGTGGACAGACTCGGGATCGGACAGCGCGGCCGACAGGCTCGGCAGCCGCGCCCAGCCCGCGAAGGCCGCGGCAAGCCCGGCCTCGGCCGCTCCGGCGGTCGGTGTCAGTGTCGTCTCCAAAGCCCGCGACCTCGAACGCACACGCGATCACGCGTTTCCCGAACCGTTTGCCTGAGAAACGCGCGCGACCGTAGCCCTATTGTAAACTCCTGCGCGCCGCGACGCTGGATTCTGGCGGCAACCGTCACACGTTTACAGTATGTCAGCCTTAACGCCGGAGGCGCGGGTGGCATATGGCGGCGAATCGGTTATTTTGCACCGCACAAAGCGCCATCCACAGATCAAATTGAGAGGAGACGACACATGACCAACACCCCGAACTACGAAGTTCCGGCCGAGATGCGCGATCTCGCTGAGAAGAGTGTTGAGCAGGCCCGCAAGGCGTTCGACAGCTTCATCGGCGCCGCCCGCCGCACCGCCGATACCGTTCAGGGCTCGGCCGAACTGGCGCGCTCCAACGCGCGCGACGTGTCTTCGCGCGGCTTCGAGTATGCCGAGCAGAACGTGAACGCTGCCTTCGATCTCGCGCAGAAGCTTGTCCGCTCGAAGGACATGCAGGAGGCGATGCAGCACCAGGCCGAGTTCGTGCGCAGCCAGTTCGCCGCCATCCAGGCCCAGGCGAAGGAGTTCAGCGGCATCGCCCAGAGCGCGATGCAGCAGGGCGCCGAGCGCGCCAAGTCGGCCATGCAGCAGGGCGCCGATGAGGCGCGCAAGGCGATGGAGCAGGGCCAGGATGCGGCCAAGCAGGCGGCGCAGAACGCGCAGGACGCCGCCGAGCGCGCGACGCACTAAACCAACGCGCCACACTTCAGGTCGCGGCCCGCTCCCGTAGACGGGGGCGGGCCGTCTCGTTTTTGCCCCCATTGCCGCCGAGAGCCGCTGGATGGGCGGAATTTGTCCGCGTCGAGCGAAAGGTTCAGCGATGCGCCTCACTGTCCGTGGCCGATCCGGCCTGTGTGCTCCACTCCGCGTGACGGTCGCGGTGCTGGCGCTGGCGGCCGTGCTGCCGGGGGCGGCGGCTCAGGCTCAGTATGTCGACGGCCCGGCCTACGGCGCGCCGCCGCCGGGCTACGAGGATCAGGGCTACGAGCGTGGCTACCGCCGGGCCCCGCACCGTGCGGAGCGCACCCCCGTCGGCTACAATTGCGATGCCGTGCAGCAGGGCATCACCGGGCCGAAGCCGTTCTCGTGCCCGCTTCCCGGTCCGCGCCCGCTCGGCGTGCGCTGCTTCTGCGATCTCCCGATCGCCTCGTTCAGCCCGCCACAGACCGCGGTCGGCCGAGTCGTCCCCTGAACCGAGTGCGGCCCGACAAAGAGTTCGGCCGCGCCGCCCGAGAGGGATGACGCAGCCGGATTGATTTTGATCCACCCCGGCTCAAGCCCGCGAAAGCCGCGGTCCGGCCGAGGGTACTCAGTTGAGGACCACCACCTTGGCGCCGACCTTCACGCGGTCATAGAGGTCGGTGACATCCTCGTTGGTCATCCGGATGCAGCCCGAGGACACCGCCTGACCGATCGTGTCCGGCTCATTGGACCCGTGGATGCGATACTCCGTGTGCCCGATATACATGGCGCGGGCGCCGAGCGGATTTTCGATGCCGCCGGCCATGTAACGCGGCAGATCGGGGCGGCGGGCGATCATCGCCTTCGGGGGCGTCCACGACGGCCACTCGCGCTTGGCGGTGATCGTGTTGGTGCCGCTCCAGCTGAAGCCCGGGCGACCGACGCCGACGCCGTAGCGCAGGGCCTGGCCGTTGCCGAGCACGTAGTAGAGGCGCCGCTCCGAGGTCGAGACTACGATCGTGCCGGGGGCATAGGGCGCGTTGAACGCCACGACTTCGCGGGGGATCGGCTGGACCTGCGCCTGCGGCGCAGCCTGCACGCCCTGGCCGTAACCCGGGGCATAACCCGGGGCGTAAGTGCCCTGGTAACCGTACTGGCCGTGATCCGCGTAGTATTCGTCGGCACCATCCGAGCCGAAGGGATCGTACGACGAAGCCGCTAGGGCCGGCGTTGCGGCAAGAACAGCCACGCCGAGGAGCGCGGCGAGTGCGGTGACCGTGGTCTTCATGAGTGGCCTACCTGTGCAGTAACCTTTGCCATTACAAGCGTGAGCATAGGCAGGCAGTTCCACACACAGTCAGACATTTTGTTGTACGGCGGAATACGCAGACCGGTTCGTCCGTGCCGAGGGGAGGCGGATCGCCGCCCGCCCGAGACCATCAGGCCATCTCGTCGGTGTGGACGTCGAAACGCGCGAGATGCGCGTAGCCGAAATTCGTCGCGATGGCGCAGTCGGTTGCGTCGCGTCCGCGGGCCATGACGATGCGGCCGATGCGCGGCCGGTTGTGCCGGGCGTCGAACGTGTACCAGCGCGCACCCTGCGGGCCCTCGAGAAAGACCTCGAACCAGGCGGAGAAGTCCATGGGCGCCGGATCCTTCGGCACGCCGATGTCGCCGAGATAGCCTGTGGCATAGCGCGCCGGGATGTTCATGCAGCGGCAGAACGTGATCGCCAGATGCGCGAAGTCCCGGCACACGCCTTCGCGCTGCATGAACGCGTCGTGCGCCGTGCGGGTGGCATCGGCCCGCTGATAGTCGAACCGGATCCGCTCATGCGCGTAGTCGACGATCGCCTGAACCCGCGCCCAGCCCTCCGGCGTGGCGCCGAACAGCGACCAGGCCGTCTGCGCCAGCTTGTCGGTGTCGCAGTAGCGCGAGCCCAACAGGAACATCAGCGCCTCGTTCGGCAGGTCCTGGACCGGGATCTGCCGGGCCTCGGGCTCGATGGCGTCCGGCAGGCCGGAATCCTGGACTGTGACGTCAGCCGAGATAGTGAGCAGGCCCGGGGGCGCGACGATGCGATGGCAGATGTTGTCGTAGACGTCCCGGTATTCACGCACCGGGACCGGCGGATCGAAGCCGAGCACGTGCGGCGTCAGCACGTCGTTCATCCGGGAGGGATGGACGCTCAGCATCAGGACCATAGGGGTCGGCTGGGACAGGGTGAAAGCAATATCGAAACCCGTCTTGATCTTCATCGCGGCCACCTCGATCCATCGTCGTTCGCGCGGGGTCGCCACGCAGGCTCGCACCGGGTCCGGAAGCTCAACCCATCGGGGTTTGTGGGGGCCCCTGGGAATCCCGTGTGGTGATTCCGTCTCCGGGCAGCGCGGCCACATCGACCTCTACGCGCATGCCGAGGTCATTGCTGGCCAAGCCGAAGGCGCCGTGCAGCGGCACGGCCTGGGCGGGATCGCGGGCGACGGCCACGCGGATCAGGTCGCGGCTGCCGAAAATCCCATCGGTCGGATCGAACTCGACCCAGCCGGCGCCCGGCAGGCAGACTTGCAAACAGGCGTGGGCGGACCCTCCACTCACGTGGCGGGCGCGGTCGTTCCGGGGATTGTAGAGGTATCCGGACACGAACCGGGCCGCCATGCCCAGGGCTCTCATGCCTTCCATCATCAGGACCGCGAAGTCGCGGCAGGAGCCGAGCTTGCTGCG
This sequence comes from Methylobacterium sp. P31, assembly GCA_050632875.1. GTDB lineage: Bacteria > Pseudomonadota > Alphaproteobacteria > Rhizobiales > Beijerinckiaceae > Methylobacterium. Next base: position 2,848,823 of record JBODSC010000001.1, read on the forward strand.
CAGTGTGGTTAGCGGATCCTGCACGCCCTTCTCAGACCGGGCGAGATAAGTGAAGTTGGCGCGCACGCTGCGCGTCATGGCGGCGAGGAGCTCCTGTGTCGGAACACGCCCGTGCTCCGGCAGGAAGCTGCGCGCCCAGGCATCGACCTCGTGGCGCGGGTCTGGCCACTGGCGCTCGATGGAGCGGACGAGGTCCGGCGTGTCCTCGGCGCCGTAGCCGAACGCGTAGCGCGTCGCGTGGGCTGCGAGTGGGAAGACCGGTGCGTGCTCGGGCGTCTGCTCGAGCGTGATGCCGCAGGCGAAGGTGAGGGCGTCCGCCCGGGTGTCGAAGGTCGTCACCGCGACGCAGTTGCCGAAGATATCGAAGATCCGGCGCAGGGACGCGGGTCCGGACGCTACGTCGAGCGTCGCCTCGATCAGGCGCTGGTCGTAGCTGTCGCGCGGCCGAAACACGATCCGGTGCTCGCCGAAAGCGACCGGACGCCGATATCTATTAACCGTACGGTGGCGGACGGACAGGCTCGGCAAATACTGGGGCTCCGGGCTCGCACCGACGCGCGCATCGGTGATGCAAGGGCCGGGCCCTGCGCGACCCGGCGCTGGTCGCCTGCGGCGCCCCGGAATGACGACGGTCCGCGCGGACGCGGACCGTCGTCAGAGGACCGGCGGCGGCGGTTCGGCGGCGGCTCGCTCGGCCTCGACCAGCACGTCGAGGGGGCGCCACGGCTTGGCGATGAACACCGCCTCTCGCGGAAGGTCGGGGCGGGGCAGCCCGTGGCCCGACGTGATCACGAGCCGGGCCCGCGGCCACAGGGTCGCCACCGCCCGGGCGAGCTGGAGCCCATCCATCTGGCCGGCGAGTCGCACATCGGCGAAGACAAGGGCGACGTCGCCCCCCGCGCCTGGAGAACCGACAGGGCCGCTTCGGCGCTGTCGCAGCCCACGACGTCGAGTTCGGTCTCTTCGAGCAGGGTCTCCGCCAGGGCGCGGATCTCGTGATCGTCCTCGACCACGAGCGCGAGCCTGGGTTGCTCCTGGCCAACCGCCGTGGCGGCCGGCTCGCGCTGCGCGGGCGCTTCGGTCTCAATCTGGCGTACCCGGCGTACCAGAGAGGCGAGGTGCTCGGGCACGCCCTCCGATACAAGGTCATCGTAGAATGACGCGAGTGTCCGACCGATCTGATCGAGCGGAACACCCGGTGACAGCGTATCGGTGAGCGGCAGGGGTGCGCTCGTCTGGTGCTTTCTCAAGGACTCCCCGAAGTCGTCAATCGCGCCGGGCGAGAATGCGGCGCTTGGGGAGGAAAGTCGACAACCCGCCGCTGGTTGCGCGCCGGATTGTCGATAAGAGCCGGCCTCGCCGACGCGTTACTGCGTCGCGGTCCCGGCATCCGCGTCGGCGTAGGCCATGATGCCGGATACGGCGCGGACGTTCTGATAGCGCGATCCGCGCGTACTCATCATCGCCTCGAACTTCTCGTGGACCTGCGCCACCGACAGGCTCAGGGGCTTGCGATGCCGACCCCGGCCGACGAAGCGCCCGGCGGCGAAGAAGATCGAGCGGTTGGCCCTGGCCGGGCCGGGCAGCAGGGCGGCGGCCGCAGCGGCCGGCTTGTTCACGACGTTGGCGAGGAACTCCTCGGCATCGTCCGGGCCGAGGAAGTGGGCGAGGTAGATCTCGCCCAGGGTGAGTTCGCGCCCGATCCGCAGGGCGATGCGGGCCGCGTCGCGCTTGAGCATCTCGCCGGCCATGAGCGCCGAGAGATAGGGGTCGCGGCGCAGTTCCAGGACGCGCGCGCGCTCGGCCGGATCGGTGATCACCGGCCGGTCGTTCGCGTCCGACGTGATCAGCGCCGCCTCCTTCTCCAGCCCATGCTTGGCGCCGAAATCGCGGACCACGCCGAGCCAGGTGCGCTCGATGAACTGGTAGAGACCGGTGGCCGAGGAGGTCTTGGCCTGCACGGCCGTGACGAAACTCGATTCCTTGTCGGCCACCGCCATCAGCAGGACAGGATCCGTCTGGACCGCCTGCGCGGCGCGCACGATCGTCTGCACCAAGTGGCGCCGGATCTTCATCGGGCCGAATTCGAGGATGTCGTTCGGGTCGCCGACCGCGCTCTCGGACAGGAGGAAGTCGTAGGAGACACGGTCAACCGTATTGGAGCCAAGGTCAGTGTCGAGGTCGTGCACGGGGGCGAAGCTGGCAGCGGCGCGCAAGGGCGGCTGCTCCTGCGAATCGGCGAGTGCGACGGTATGGATGCGCGGGCGCGGCATCGGTACTTCGGTCGCGGCCTCCGCGATCGACACCGCGGGCGACAGTCCCACCTTGCCGAGGTCGACTCCGGATCCGATCAGCGCCGCGCTGATCCCGCCGGCGATCAGCGATACGGTGAGCAGGGAGCGAAAGAGCGCCGGGCGGCTGCCATGGGTGCGGCCGAGCTTGGGCTGGGCGGCGATGACGTCGGCGTTGCCGGAGCCGAAATGGCCCGGCCGCGAGCCGGCCTTACCCGTGATGGTCTTTGACGATCCGACCGTGCGGCCCTGCATCGTTGATCCGAATCCTCACGCGCCCTTGACAGCGCTACCGGTTCACCATCGCTTGACAGATGTGGCGACAACACGGCCGCCCTTGTGGCCGAGTTGCGGCATCCCGGGGAGATTTCAGGGCAGGCCGCCCGTGACTCGCGCAAGATCCCTCCTTAAGAGGGCGCCATGCGGGCGCCGCGCGGACGACGCGTGGCCGCCCTTTCCCGTGTGTCCTGCCAGAGTCAGCCTCGATGAGCGGCGTCAACGAGATCCGGTCGACCTTCCTCGACTACTTCGCCAAGGCGGGGCACGAGGTCGTGCCTTCGTCGAGCCTCGTGCCGAAGAACGATCCGACGCTGATGTTCACGAACGCCGGCATGGTGCAGTTCAAGAACGTCTTCACCGGCATCGAGAAGCGCGCCTACGACCGGGCCACCACGGCGCAGAAATGCGTGCGGGCCGGCGGCAAGCACAACGACCTCGACAATGTCGGGTACACGGCGCGCCACCACACGTTCTTCGAGATGCTCGGCAACTTCTCGTTCGGCGACTACTTCAAGGACCGCGCGATCGAATTGGCCTGGACGCTGATCACCAAGGAGTTCGGCCTTAAGCCCGACCGGCTCCTCGTGACCGTCTACGCCGACGACGATGAGGCCGCTGGCCTGTGGAAGAAGATCGCTGGCTTCCCGGACGAGAAGATCATCCGGATCGGGACCTCCGACAACTTCTGGCAGATGGGCGATACCGGCCCCTGCGGCCCGTGCTCTGAGATCTTCATCGACCAGGGTCCGGCCCTTCAGGGCGGCCCGCCCGGCTCTACGGACGAGGACGGCGACCGGTTCCTGGAATTCTGGAACCTCGTGTTCATGCAGTACGAGCAGCGTGAGCCGGGGGTCCGGAACCCGCTGCCGCGGCCGTCCATCGATACCGGCATGGGCCTGGAGCGCATGGCGGCGATCCTCCAGGGCGTGCATTCCAACTACGACACCGACCTGTTCCGCGCCCTGATCGACGCGGTGGCGCACGCGGTCTCGCGGGCCCCCGAGCCCGGGACGATGGCCTCCTTCCGGGTGATCGCCGACCACCTGCGGGCCTCGTCCTTCCTGGTGGCTGACGGCGTGCTGCCGGGCAACGAGGGCCGCGGCTACGTGCTGCGCCGGATCATGCGCCGCGCCATGCGTCACGCGGAGATCCTGGGCGCCCGCGAGCCCACCATGTACCGCCTCGTGCCGACCCTGGTCCGCGAGATGGGCCAAGCCTATCCGGAACTGATGCGGGCCGAGAGCCTGATCGCCGAGACCCTGAAGCTGGAGGAGACCCGCTTCCGGCGCACCCTGGAGCGCGGGCTGTCGATTCTCGACGCCGAGAGCCGCGACCTGAAGTCCGGCGACAAGCTGTCCGGCGAGACCGCCTTCGCGCTCTACGACACCTACGGCTTCCCCCTCGACCTGACGCAGGATGCGCTCAAGGCCCGGGGCATCGGCGTCGACACCGACGCCTTCGCGGCGGCCATGCAGCGCCAGAAGCAGGCGGCCCGTGAGGCCTGGAAGGGCTCGGGCGAGGCGGCCACCGAGACCGTCTGGTTCGGCCTGCGCGAGCGCGTCGGCGCCACCGAGTTCCTGGGCTACGAGACCGAGAGCGCCGAGGGCATCGTCACCGCCTTGCTGCGCGACGGCGCCGAGGCGCAGAGCCTTGAAGCCGGCCAGACCGGCCTCGTCCTCGTCAACCAGACGCCGTTCTACGGCGAATCGGGCGGCCAGGTCGGCGACACCGGCTTGATCCTGGTGCCGGGCGTGCGGGCGCGGGTCACCGATACCCATAAGAAGCTCGGCGACGTCTTCGTCCACCACGTCACCGTGGAGGAGGGGACGCTGAGTCTCGACCAGCCGGTGGAGCTGAAGGTCGACCACGCCCGCCGCAAGGCGATCCGGGCCAATCACTCGGCCACCCACCTCCTGCACGAGGCCCTGCGGCAGGTGCTGGGCGACCACGTCGCCCAGAAGGGCTCGTTGGTGAGCCCCGAGCGTCTGCGCTTCGACATCAGCCACCCGAAGCCGATCGAGGCGGCCGAACTCGCCCGGGTGGAGGACATCGCCAACGCGGTTCTTCTCCAGAACGCGCCGGTGGTGACCAAGCTCATGGCGGTGGACGACGCCATCGCGTCAGGCGCCCGGGCGCTCTTTGGCGAGAAATACGGCGACGAAGTGCGGGTCGTCTCCATGGGGCTGCCGGTCGACCCTGAGGCTGAAGCGGGGCGGCTCAAGAACTTCTCGGTGGAGGCTCTGCGGCGGCACCCATGCGGCGCGCACCGGCGATATCGGGGCGATCACCATCGTGGCGGAGAGCGCGGTTGGTGCGGGCGTGCGCCGCATCGAGGCGCTGACCGCCGACGCGGCGCGCCACCACCGCGCCGAGGAGGCGCGGACGCTGGCGGCCCTCGCCGGCATCCTCAAGGCCCCAATCTCGGAAGTCCCCGACCGCCTCACGACGCTGATGGAGGATCGGCGGCGGCTGGAGCGGGAACTGGCGGAGTCACGCCGCAAGCTTGCCATGGGCGGCGAAGGCGGCCCGGGTTCCGGCGCGCGCCAGAGCGAGATCGGTGGCGTCGCCTTCCGCCGCTCTGTCGTCGAGGGGCTCGATATGCGCGACCTCAAGCCGATCGTCGACGAGGAGAAGAAGCGCCTGGGCTCCGGCATTGTGGCGGTGGTCGGTTTGGGACCCGACGGCAAGGCCGGCCTGGTGGTGGGCGTCACCGATGACTTGACGGCCCGTTATGACGCGGTCGGTCTGGTCCGGGCAGGCGCCGGCGCACTCGGCGGGAAGGGCGGCGGCGGCCGCCGCGATATGGCGCAGGCCGGCGGTCCGAACGGCGCCGGAGCGGAAGCGGCGCTCGACGCTGTCGAACAGGCCCTGACAGAGGCGGCCTGACGCGCCTTGAAGCGAAGGCCGCAGCGTCGTCGGTGCGGCCTTGTTCTCAGACTGTATCCGCGGCCGTCGCGATCGCGCGATGTGGGTTACCTGTTCCCGCCACCGCCAGCGCCGCCCTGCGGCGCGACCTGCGAGGGCTGATTGGCGTTTCCGGCCGCGGACGAGCCGGCGGAGTTCGTGTCGGCCGCCCATCCGGTGGGCGAATCGGTCATCGCGGCATCGCCCTCGGTCGCGTTCGACTGCTGGCTTACTACGCCCGGAGTCCCCGGAGCCGCGACGACCGTGATGCTGGTCGGCGTCTCGATGACCTGTGCTGCAGCAAGCGTGGTCGGCCTCCACGATCGCGCTCGGGTGTCGGACCTGAGCCCGGTTCCGCCTATTTGGCGCGGGTCCAGGTCTGCCGCTTGCAGAAGACGCTCATGACACAGCCGGAGACTTCGAGCGTGTTCGGACCCGTAAGGCGCATCGATCCGGAATAGGTCTTGCCGTCGTTGGGATTGTAGAGCGATCCCGAATAGCTCGACCCGTCGGGCTGGCGCGCATCGAGGATCTGCACCCCAACGACGCTGCGGCTGCGCAGGGCCGGATCCGGGTTCTTCGCATCCAGTCCCTTGCCGGGCGCACTGACGATCGTCCCGCAGAAGCCGCCGCCACAGGGTGCGATCCGGATGCGGGAGCTTCCCGTTTCCGTGATCCAGAGCCCTGCCGGATCGGCTGCCCGGGCAGCGCCGCCAAGAGCGCTCGCCGCGAGTACAACAAGAACCGTACGTCCGAGCCTGGAACGCATTCCTGATTCTCCCACTGGTCGTGTCCGACTTCTTTTACTGCGACGCTTGGGGCAATGCGCTACCCAGATAGGTTTCGACGACCTCGCAGAAGGGCTGGCCGGTCCCGGTCGACAGCACCGCATCGACCTCGAACAGCGGATCGTCGGGACCGGGCTCCGTGCGCGGGATACGGGAGCGGACCTCGACTGTGTTCCGCACCGGAGCGAGCGGGCGCACGACCCGGCCGAACGGTGTGCGGGTCCCGTCAAGCGTGGCGTTCATCTCGGCCGTAAGACGGGACGGGACATACCAATTGTCTGCTTCCGACAGGACGCGGCTCCCGCAAGCGAGGCGGACCCGGCGATAGCGCACCGGCTCGTCCGGGCCGATCATCAGGCGCGCGCGCTGCGCGTCCGTCAGGGGCTTGTCGGCGACGGGGAGGCGCTCGGCGGAAAGATGGGGATCGCCCGCGAGCTTGTGATCGGCGCACCAGCTCTCGAGGGCGAGGGTTGCGCTGTGCGAGGCCAGGATCCGGCTCCGAAGCGACGCAATCAGGGCCTGCGGCCTGTCGTTCTGTTGCTGCTCAGAGGAGGGGGTGTCGGCGGTGGAAGGCTCGGCCGCGAGGCTCCACGACGCGCTCACCGGATGCGCCACCAGGAACGCGGCCACGCCGAAGCGGATCGCCCATCGACAAGCGGCCCGGCCTGCGGCGTATTCCGGGATAAATGACCGGCTCCCGGACGACAAACGCGAGATGATGTCTGCATGTCCAGAAGGATCCCCGGTGCGACATAGCATCTCGGACATGTACTCCCGAATAAATCGCCAGCTCGTCGTCGGCTGCCGATGCGTCAAGGCCCGGTAGAACATGCTAGTCAGCACGATGCTTGCCTCGGCGGGCACGCGTCCGAGGTCTATACAAGAAGCGCGAGCCGGTCGAGGTGCGTCCGGCCTGTCGGCGACCCTAGCGCCGCCCGACCGGCGGCAGGTCGGTGCAGAGGCCGAGCGCGGCTTCGGCCGCCAAGCCGATCGTCTCGCCGAGTGTCGGGTGCGGATGGATCGTACTGCCGATATCGGTAGCGTCCGCCCCCATCTCGATGGCCAGGACGATCTCGCCGAGCATGTCGCCGGCGCGCGGGCCGACGATGGCCCCCCGACGACCCGCTTCGTCTCGGCATCGAAGAGCAGCTTGGTCAGGCCGTAATCGGCGCCGTTGGTGATGGCGCGGCCCGAGGCGGCCCAGGGGAAGCGCGCCACCTCCACCGCCCGGCCGCCTGCCTTCGCGGCCGTCTCGGTCAGGCCGACCCAGGCGATCTCCGGATCGGTGTAGGCGACCGAGGGGATCACGGCGGCGTCGAAGGCGGCCCGGTGGCCGGCGGCCACCTCGGCGGCGACGTGGCCCTGATGCACCGCCTTGTGGGCCAGCATCGGTTGCCCAACCAGATCGCCGATGGCGAGGATGTGGGGCACATTCGTGCGCATCTGCGTGTCCACCGGCACGAAACCGCGCTCCACCGTCACCCCGGCGGTCTCCAGCCCGAGACCTGCACTGTTCGGGCGCCGGCCAGCCGCCTGGAGCACGAGATCGTAAGTCCGCGGCTCCGCCTCACCCGCCAGCGTGACGACGATACCCTCCGGTTTGGCCGTCGCGGAGGCGACCTCGGCCCCGGTCAGCAGGCGGTCGAACCGGTGCGCGTTGCGCTTGGTCCAGATCGCGACCAGGTCGCGGTCGACGCCCTCCAGCAGGTGCGGCAGACGTTCGACCACGTCGACCCGCGCGCCCAGCGCGCTGTACACGGTCGCCATCTCCAGGCCGATGATCCCGCCCCCAATTACCAAAAGGCGGCCCGGCACGAGGGGTAGCTCCAGCGCGCCCGTCGAGTTCACGATGCGCGGATCATCCGGCAGCATTGGCAAGGCGACCGGAGAGGATCCCGCGGCCGCGATGGCGCTGGTGAAGGTGACCGCACGCTCGCCGCCCTCACGGAGCTTCACTGAGACCGCGTGCGCACCGGCGAACTGCGCCGTGCCCCGCACCACCTCGACCTTGCGCTGGCGTGCCATCTGGCCGAGCCCGTCGGTCAGGCGACGCAAGGTTCCGGCTTTGAACGCCCGCAGCTTCTCGAGGTCGACCGTCGGGGTGCCGAAGCTGATGCCATGGGCTGCCAGGCGGGCCGCCTCCTCGGTCACCGCGGCGACGTGGAGCAGCGCCTTGGATGGGATGCACCCGACGTTCAGGCACACGCCGCCGAGCGTCGCGTCGCGCTCGACCAGGATTACCCGCTGGCCGAGATCGGCGGCCCGGAACGCGGCCGAGTAGCCGCCGGGACCGCCGCCGATCACCAGCACGTCGCAGGCTGCACCCGCACGCCCGCCAATCACGGGGCCGGTCGGTGCCGGGGTCGGTGCAGCCGCTGGCGCCTCGGCGACAAGCCGGGCCACGAGCGTGCCTGCCGAGACGGTATCGCCGAGGCCAACCAGCATCTCTACGAGGCGCCCGTCGACGGGGGATGGGATGTCCAGGGTCGCCTTGTCGGATTCGACCACCAGCAGGGTCTGGTCACGGGCGATCGACTGGCCAGGCGAGACTGGGATCTCGATCACAGGCACGTCCGCATAATCTCCCAGGTCGGGGACGCGAATGTCGTGGGTCTCGGTCATGTCTGGGGCCGTCACAGCAGAGCGCGGCGCAGGTCGGACAGGACCGACGCCACGTGACCGAGGAAGCGGGCGGCGGCGACGCCGTCCACCACGCGGTGATCCCAGGAGAGGCTCAGGGGCAGGATTAGGCGCGGCTGGAAAGCCTTGCCGTCCCAGACCGCCTCTGTCCGCGAGCGCGCTGCTCCCAAGATCGCCACCTCGGGCGCGTTGATGATCGGCGTGAAGCCGTCGCCGCCAATGCCGCCCAGCGACGAAACCGAGAAGCAGCCCCCCTGCATGTCGGAGCCCGGAAGGATGCCGGCGCGGGCCTTCTCGGCCATCGCTGCCATCTCGGTGGCGATCTCGATGAGGCCCTTGCGGTCGCAGTCACGCACCACCGGCACCATCAGGCCCTTCGGCGTGTCCACCGCGAAGCCGATATGCACGTAATCCTTGAGGACGAGATCGCCGCCTTCCAGGGATGAATTGAACCGCGGATAGGCACGGAGCGCTGAGGCCGCCGCCTTGATCAGCAATGCCACCATGGTGACTTTCGCCGGTGGCGTGCGTGACTCCTTGTTGAGGCCGACGCGAAAGGATTCGATCTCCGTCACGTCGGCACGATCGAAGTTCGTGACATGAGGAATCGTCAGCCAGTTGCGGCTGAGGTTGGCCCCCGAGATGGTCTGGATTCGCGAAAGCGGCTCGCGCCGGATGGGGCCGAATTTGGCGAAATCCACCTCCGGCCAGGGCGGCAGGTTGGCGCCGACGCCCGGGACGGCTTCCGGCTGCCCGGTGGGCGCGCTGAGTGCTGCCTTGACGAAGGCGTGCACGTCCTCGCGCAGGATCCGCCCTTTCGGCCCGGTTGCCGGCACGCGGTCCAGGGCGACGCCAAGCTCACGGGCGAGCTGACGGACGGACGGGCTGGCATGCACGTCGCTCCGGGGGAGAGGGCTTTCTTGTTGACGTGTCGGTTCGGTCGGGATGCGGCCACCCTCATCTCCCGGCCGAGAGAAGGGTGTGGCCTCGCCGGCCGGTTCTCCGTCCTCACCCTGTCCCCCACCCACATGGGAGAGGGGACCCGCGCCCGGTCCTGGACCTGAACTGCCGGGTTGGGCGGAAGCAGTGGCCGCTGGAGCCTCCGCGCCACCTTCCGCGGGCTCCACCGTGAGGATCGGCGTGCCCTCCGAGACCTTCGAGCCTACCGAGACCAGCAACTCGCGCACGATGCCTGCGACCGGGGAGGGAACCTCCATGGTGGCTTTGTCGGATTCGATGCTGAGGATCAGGTCGTCCACGGCGAGGCGGTCGCCCGGCTTCACCAGCAACTCGATCACCGGGACATCCCGATAGTCGCCGATATCCGGAAGGGCGATCTGCAGCGCGGCGCTCATGCGGGCGGCTTTCCGATAGAACGAGAGGCGGGGACGGGGCAGGCGCGGCGGGTCGGCCCGCGTGAGGGCCGCCTCCGACCGTTCAGACGGTCCAGGGTGCAGGGGTATCGGCGGCGATGCCGTACCGGCGGATTGCCTCGGCGACGGTGGTGCGCGGCACCGAGCCCGCGTCGGCCAGGGCATGCAGGGCGGCGATTACCACGTGCTGCCGGTCCACCTCGAAGAAGCGTCGGAGTGCGCTGCGGGTATCGCTGCGCCCGAAGCCGTCAGTGCCGAGGGTGACGAACCGCGCGCCGACATAGGAGGCGATCAGCTGCGGGTAGGCTCGGACGTAGTCACTCGCCGCAACCACCGGCGCCGTGCCCGGCAGCAGGGCGGCGACGTGGCTGACCGGGGCCACGGCCTCGGGATTGAACATCGCCCGGCGTTCGGCTTCGCGGGCGTCGCGGGCCAACTCGCTGAAGCTCGTGACGCTGAATACGTCGGCGGTGACGCCCCAGTCCTGCGTCAGCAGGTCGGCCGCCGCGATCACCTCAGGCAGGATCGCCCCAGAGCCGAGAAGCCGGACCGCGCCCGACCCGGATTCCGGTCCGGAGAGGCGGTACATCCCCTTCAAGATACCCGCCTCGGCCCCCTCGGGCATGGAGGGCTGGGCGTAGTTCTCGTTCATCGCGGTGAGATAGTAGAAAGCGTCCTCGCCCTCTTCCATCATCGCGCGGGCGCCGCGATCGACGATCACCGCCATCTCGTACGCGAAGGCCGGGTCATAGGCCCGGCAGTTCGGGATCGCCGCCGCCGCGAGGTGGCTCGACCCGTCCTGATGCTGCAGGCCTTCGCCGCCGAGCGTCGTGCGGCCCGCCGTGGCGCCGATAAGGAAGCCGCGGGCCCGCTGGTCGGCCGCCGCCCAGATCAGGTCGCCGACCCGCTGGAAGCCGAACATCGAGTAGTAGATGTAGAAGGGCAGCATCGACAGGCCGTGGACGCTGTAGGACGTGGCCGCCGCGGTCCAGGACGAGATCGCGCCGGCCTCGGTAATGCCCTCCTCCAAGAGCTGCCCGTCCCGGGCCTCCCGGTAATAGAGCATCGAGCCGGCATCCTCCGGCTCATAGAGCTGCCCCTGGGGCGCGTAGATCCCGACCTGCCGGAACAGGTTGGCCATGCCGAAAGTCCGCGCCTCGTCGGCGACGATCGGGACGATGCGCGGCCCGAGATCCTTATGCTTCAGGAGGTTGCCGAACAGCCGCACCACCGCGGTGGTGGTGGACATCTCCTTGCCGCCGGCCTCTAGGGCGAAGCCCGCATAGGTCGACAGCGGCGGCACCGCCAGGGCCGGTGCCGTGCGGCGGCGGGCCGGCAGGACGCCGCCGAGCATCTCGCGGCGCTCGCGCAGGTAGCGCATCTCGGCGCCGTCCTCGGCCGGCTTGTAGAAGGCCAGCCCCTCCACCTGGGCATCCGACAGCGGCAGGGCGAACCTGTCCCGGAAGGCGCGCAGCGCGTCGGTGTCGAGCTTCTTGGCCTGGTGGGCGGTCATGCGCGATTCGCCTGCGCCGCCCATGCCGTAGCCCTTCTTAGTCTTGGCCAGGATCACCGTGGGGCGGCCCTTGGTAGCCTTGGCGGCCGCAAAGGCTGCGTAAAGCTTGCGAAAATCGTGGCCGCCCCGCTTCAGCCGATCCACGTCGGCGTCGGACATGTGGGCGACGAGGCTCGCGCACCTCCGGGTCCTCACCGAAGAAATGGGCGAGGTTGTAGGCGCCGTCCTTGGCGCCGAGCGTCTGGTACTTGCCATCCACGGTCTCGGCGAAGCGCCGCAGCAGGGCATGATTGGTGTCGCGGGCGAAAATCCCGTCCCACTCCGAGCCCCACAGGACCTTGATGACGTTCCAGCCCGCACCCCGGAACAGGCTCTCCAGCTCCTGGATGATCTGGCCGTTGCCGCGTACAGGCCCGTCGAGCCGCTGCAGGTTGCAGTTGATGACGAAGGTCAGGTTGTCGAGGTTCTCGCGGGCGGCGAGCGCCAGACCGCCGATCGACTCCGGCTCGTCCATCTCGCCGTCGCCGAACACGCCCCAGACGTGCCGACCGGACGTGTCGGCGAGCCCGCGATCGCCGAGGTAGCGCATGAACCGCGCCTGGTAGACCGCATGGATGGGCCCGATGCCCATGGAGCCGGTGGGGACCTGCCAGAAATCCGGCATCAGCCACGGATGCGGATAGGAGCAGAGGCCGTCGCCGGCGATCTCCTGGCGGTAGTGCTTGAGCTGCTCCTCGCAGAGCCGCCCTTCGAGGAAGGCGCGGGCATAGACGCCCGGCGCCGAGTGCGGCTGGAAATAGACGAGGTCGCCGTCCGCCCCGCCCTTGAAGAAGTGGTTGAAGCCGACCTCGAACAGTTCGGCTGCCGAGGCGTAGCTCGCCACGTGCCCGCCGAGGCTCGCCGTAGGCCATGTTGGCGCGCACCACCATGGCGAGGGCGTTCCAACGCATGATCGAGGTGAGACGCTCCTCGATGTCGAGGTCACCGGGGTAGCGCGGCTGCTTCTCCAGCGGGATCGTGTTCCGGTAGGGCGAGTAGGGTAGCGCCTCATCGAGGATGCCGATCTCCTTCGAGCGCCGCTCCAGCCGATCCAGGATGAACCGGGCCCGGGCCGCTCCCTCGGTGCGGAACAGCGATTCCAGAGCGGAGAGCCAATCCTGGGTCTCCGCCGGATCGTGATCGACCTCGGCGGACCGCGCGATGCTGGCTTTCGACGGTATGGCGTTCATCGGCGCGGCCTCCCTTTATGAGCCGGATCATACGGACATCGCGGCGGCGGGACATGCCGAAGGTTTGCTCTCGGCCCGCATTATGAGGATCGACCGACTGGAAAATCGCCAGTGTGCGAAAAATTATGCCCTGGGGACGAGGGGCAGGGATCTGCACCTTTCCGGCCTCCGATGGCATGTCGGGTCAGCGCCGCACCGGAGACCGAAGCTCATGCCCCAGCGACCGACCCAGCTCGACGCCGCAAGCCTGCGCATCCTCGAACGCCTGCAGCAGGACAGTGAGATCAGCATCGCGGAACTAGCCGAGCAGGTCGGGCTCTCCACCTCTCCGTGCTGGCGCCGGGTCAACGATCTGAAGGAGGCGGGGGTTATCCGCGGCTGTGTGGCGGTGGTCGATCCGCTGAGCCTGGGGCTCGCGGTCAACGTCTTCGTCCATGTCTCGCTGGAGAAGCAGACTCAGGCCGCGCTGCAGGCCTTCGATGAGGCGGTCCGCAGCCGGCCGGAGGTGATGGAGTGCTACCTGATGAGCGGTGAGGCCGACTACATGCTGCGTGTGGTGGTGGAGGATCTGGGCCAGTACCAGAAGCTCGTCCTCGACCATCTCACCCGGATCCCCGGCGTGGCCAACATCCGCTCCAGCTTCGCGCTGGGCCAAGTGAAGTACACCACGGCGCTGCCGCTCGGGCATCTGACCCGCTAAGCGGCGCTTGCCCGTGCCAGCCCACCGCAGCCGATTGAGGGCCGCCCTGATCGTCTGAGATTGGACGTTCCCGCTTTGAAGCGCGAAGACCAGAAAACGGCCGCGTCACGCGAGAGGAGATGGTGGAGCCTAACGGGATCGAACCGATGACCTCTTCCATGCCATGGAAGCGCTCTCCCAGCTGAGCTAAGGCCCCATTTTAGTATATTGCGGTTCGCGTCCCGAAACGGTCGCGCCACGCGAGAGGGAGATGGTGGAGCCTAACGGGATCGAACCGATGACCTCTTCCATGCCATGGAAGCGCTCTCCCAGCTGAGCTAAGGCCCCACTTTCATCCACCGCGGTTTGGGTCCCGCGGGGTCTCGCCGGTCCGGCTTGCGTCCGGCGAGGCCGGTTCTATAGGCGGCTCGCGCCGCGGACTCAACCCCTTTTTTCGCTCTTGCCGGGGGCTTTTGGAAGGGGAGGCGGAGACCGCCTCAGCTCTCTTCGTCGTTCTCGATGTCGCCGTCGATCAGGTCGGACACATCGTCGTCGCCGGTATCTTCCTCCTCGAGGAAGGTGTCGTCCTCGGCCGAATTCCCGTCCTCGACCGAATCGTCCTCGGGCGTCGTATCCGCCTCGTCCTCGGCGGCTTCGACTTCGTCGAGGGAGACGAGCTCCGGACCCTTCTCGTCCGTATCGTCCTCTTCATCGTTCGAAGCCCGCGACAGGGCCGGTGCCGCCACGCGGCTGGTCGCTGCCGCTTGGTAGACCGCGCCGCATTTCGGGCAGACGGCGGGGTCGCGGGCGAGGTCATAGAACTTCGCGCCGCAGCTCATGCACTGGCGCTTCAAGCCAAGTTCCGGTCGGGCCACGGGCGGACACCTCGTCGTCACTGTAATCTGGGGGAGGGGCCCCGTTAGTCGCGGGCGTCGCCCCTGTCAATCGAGCTAGCGTGCGGGGTTTCCCGGTCGGACCATCCCGAGGGCTGCCATGGATGACGCGGGGCGGTGCGCGTGTTAACCGCGCGGCGATTTCACGGTCCGATTGCAGCGCCGCGGCGATGCCGCGCGACGCGCCGGATCCAGGCCCACCGACAGAGCCCGAACGGACGTCCCGTGTCGCACGACTCGCCTCCCCAGCCCCTCACTGCCGCACCGGGTTCGCCCCTCGCCGGACGCCTGCGTCCGCCGGGCGACAAGTCGATCTCCCACCGGGCGATGATCCTCGGCCTGCTGAGCGAGGGCGAGACCCGGGTCGAGGGTCTTCTGGAAGGTGACGACGTGCTGCGTACGGCCGCCGCCGCGAAGGCGCTGGGAGCCGGTGTGGAGCGTCTCGGCCAGGGGCGCTGGCGGGTGCGGGGCGTCGGCATCGGCGGCCTGACCGACCCGACCGAGGTGCTGGATTTCGGCAATGCCGGTACGGGTTCCCGGCTGATGATGGGCGTGGTCGGGGGCCAGCCGGTCACAGCCACGTTCGACGGCGACGCCTCCCTGCGCTCGCGGCCGATGCGGCGGATCCTGGATCCGCTGACGCGCATGGGCACGCAGGTCCTGTCAGAGGCACCCGGCGGGCGCGTGCCGCTGACCCTGCGTGGGCCCCGCGAGGCGATCCCGATCACCTACGAGACGCCAGCAGCTTCCGCGCAGATCAAGTCCGCGGTTCTGCTCGCCGGCCTCAACGCACCCGGCATCACCACGGTGATCGAGGCGGCGGCGACCCGCGATCACACCGAGCGGATGCTGCGTCTGTTCGGCGCCGAGATCGCGTGGAGCCTCACGGCCCGGGCGGACACGGCCGCAAGATCGCGCTCACCGGCCAGCCCACCTTGCGCGGGACGGACGTGGTCGTGCCGGCCGACCCGTCCTCGGCGGCCTTCCCGCTGGTGGCGGCGCTGATCGTGCCAGGCTCCGACGTCGTGATCGAGGGCGTGATGATGAACCCGCTGCGCACCGGGCTCATCACTACGCTGCTTGAGATGGGCGCGCGGATCGAGCGCGTGGCCGAGCGGGAGGAGGGCGGCGAGACCGTGGCGGACCTGCGCGTGCGCGCGAGCCGCCTCACGGGCGTCGACGTCCCGGCCGAGCGGGCGCCTGCCATGATCGACGAATACCCGGTGCTTGCGGTGGCGGCGAGCTTCGCCGAAGGCCGGACCCGGATGAACGGCTTGCACGAGTTGCGAGTGAAGGAATCCGATCGCCTCGCGGCCGTGGCGGCCGGGCTCGCGGCCAACGGAGTGCGCCACCTCGTGGAAGGCGACGACCTCGTGGTCGAGGGTGACGGTAAGGCGGCCGCCGGGGGCGGCACGGTGGCGACCCACCTTGATCACCGCATCGCCATGGCGTTCCTGGTCATGGGCCTTGCGACGCGGAATCCCGTGACGGTGGATGACGGCGCGATGATCGCCACGAGTTTTCCGAGCTTCCTGCCCACCATGCGGGCCCTCGGCGGCCGGATCGAGGCGTGACTCTGATGCCATTCGTCATCGCGATCGACGGTCCTGCCGCCTCCGGAAAGGGCACCCTCGCCAAGAGGCTGGCCGATCATTACGGCCTGCCGCATCTCGACACCGGGCTCCTCTACCGCGCCGTCGCACTGGCGCTGATCGATGCTGGAACGTCGCTCGACGACCATGCGGCTGCGGCCCGGGCGGCCCAGGCCCTCAATGCCGACAAGCTCGATGACCCGCGTCTGCGCGACCGGGCGATGGGGGAAGCGGCCTCTCGCATTTCGGCGGTGCCGGAGGTTCGCGCCGGCCTGCTCGCATGGCAGCGCCGCTTCGCCGCCGATCCGGAAGGTGCCGTCCTCGACGGGCGCGACATCGGTACTGTGGTCTGCCCCGGGGCACAGGTGAAGCTGTTCATCACCGCCTCCGCGGAGGAGCGCGCCCGCCGCCGTCACCGGGAATTGGCTGGCCGCGGTGAAGCCGCGACCTTCGCGGCGATCCTGGCCGACATCGAGGCCCGCGACGCCCGCGACGCATCCCGGGCCGCCGCGCCCCTGCGGATGGCTGACGACGCGGTGCGGCTCGATACCACGGCGCTTGATGCGGACGCCGCGTTCGACGAGGCCCGCGGGATCGTGGAGCAAGTCCGCAAGAACGCGCCCTGAGCGGCGCGCCGGGGGTGGCGTGTGTTGACCCTCCGGCCCCGCTCACCTATTGCGGACGCGCCGTCCGAGACGGGCCGCCGCAGGCGAGCCCCGGACGCGAGCGCGTAGCTCAGCTGGTAGAGCAACGGACTTTTAATCTGTAGGTCCTGGGTTCGAGTCCCAGCGCGCTCACCACTCATTTCAGATATATACCAGCGTGAGCAGGATGGCGGCGGACGTCTCGGGTAACAGCTCGGGTAACGAAAGCCTTGCCGCTGAAGAGCCTGGAGTCAGTCGCAATTTCGGTGCGACCCTGGCTCCGCCATCGAGGGCCGAATCGATCGCCCCAATCTTCTCGGCCGCAGGTTGAGCGGTGCGCCGATCCCCGAATTGCCGAGTCACATCCGCGGCCAACGAGAGACAAAGGCGGCGCGAGATGCCCCACGCCACGAAACGGCAGAGAACGTCTGGGCACAGGTCGAGGCAGACCGGCGTGCCTTTAAGCGGATTGCGAAGCTCAGAGCGATGCGGCTGGTCCGGGAGAACGCGCCTTCTCGATAATTCACCGCCTCGGCTGGCGTGCGGCGCCGCGAGGATCCCAAGACCACTCTCATGATCCGGGTCAGGAGCTTATGCTCGAGCGCGCGGCGAAGGTGACCCTGCGCGCCGAGTAGACCGAGAACCGCGAGCTCGTACCCACCCGATACGACCGTTTGGTCATTCAGTTTCCGCCTCGGCGAGGTGCAGATGAGGGCGATGCATTTGCCTCGGCACGCCCGAGGAAGTCGCGTGTGAGCCGCGCCACCTCGTCTGTCGCCTCGTCCACCGCGAAGTGCCCGGTATCAAGGATGTGCAGCTCCGCCTTCGGCATACTGCCGCTGTCGTCGTGGCGCACCGGCGCTGAATCTGGCCCATAGCGCATCCTTCCGCTCGCGGGAGAAAGCTGCGCCATCAAACCCTGGCATCACACGTCTAGTACATACGTGCTTACGATTCGTGGTTGGCATCGGCCGTGTTCGTCCAATGCGCAAAACCTGGGCAAGCAACTCTGCCGATAGACCACGGGAATACTGCCAAGCCCAACACTGTTCCGCCGGTGTAACCTGACTCGCTTCCGCGCCGGCTGTGCTCCCCTAGTCTCATCTAAACAAAATGTCGCTCGGCGGCGGTCCGGCGGATCGCGACGCATGACGATGGGGAGGCGACACGGTGGCGTTGAACCTGACCCAGAAGCTCGTCCACTCGCATCTCATCGAAGGCAATCTCGCGCCCGGCGGTGAGATCGCCCTCAGGATTGACCAAGCTCTGCTCCAAGACGTGCTCGGCGGCCTCGTCATGCTGGAGCTGGAGGCCATGGGCGTCGAGCGCGTGAAGGTCGGGCTCGCCGCGCAGTACATCGATCACAACCTCGTCCAGAACGATCACCTCAATGCCGACGAGCACATGTTCCTGCGTTCGGCCTGTCGTCGCTTCGGCGTCTGGTACTCGCGCCCCGGCAACGGCATCAGCCATCCGGTGCACATGCAGAGTTTCGGCGTACCGGGCCAGACACTCGTCGGGTCAGACAGCCACACGCCCGCGGCCGGCTCGCTCGGCATGCTGGCCTTCGGGGCGGGCGGCGTCGAGGTGGCGCTCGCCATGGCGGGCGAGCCCCTGCGCCTGCGCATGCCCCGGGTCTGGGGCGTGAAGCTCACTGGGGCGCTGCCCGACTGGGTGAGCGCCAAGGACGTGATCCTCACGATGCTCGCTCGCCACGGGGTGGAGGGCGGGTTCGGCCGGATCATCGAGTATTATGGGCCGGGTCTGGAATGCCTGACCGCGATGGACCGACATGTCATCGCCAACATGGGCGCCGAGATGGGCGCCACGACGAGCGTGTTCCCCTCCGACACCGCGACTCAGGCTTTCCTCGACAGCGTCGGGCGGCGAGGTGACTGGAGCCCCCTCACAGCGGACGAAGGCTGCTCGTACGACGAGCACGAGGAGATCGACCTCTCCACGCTGGTGCCGATGATCGCCAAGCCATCCAGCCCCGGCAACGTCGTGCCGGTCTCAGAGGTAGCGGGCACGGAAATCTACCAGGCTTATATCGGCTCCTCGGCCAATCCAGGCTTTCGCGATTTCGCGGTCGCCGCTGCCATCGTAAAGGGCCGCCACACCCACGACCGGGTGTCCTTCGACATCAACCCCTCGACCCGCGTTGTGCTGGAGACCCTGATCCGGGACGGCCAACTCTCCGACCTGATCCATGCTGGCGCGCGGGTTCACCAAGCCGGATGCAACGGCTGCATCGGCATGGGCCAAGCCCCGGCCTCGGGGCGCAACTCCCTGCGGACGGTGCCGCGCAACTTTCCCGGCCGCTCCGGCACCCGGGAAGACAGCGTCTTCCTGTGTAGCCCCGAGACAGCCGCGGCATCGGCGCTGACCGGCGTCATCACCGACCCGCGCACGCTGGAAATGCCCTATCCACGGATCGCGCCACCGAAGATGGTCGCTGGCAACACCACCATGCTGGTCGCGCCGCTGCCGGAGCCGGAAGCCCGCGCCGTGCGGCTGGAGAAATCCGAGAACATCACAACGCTTCCCGACCTCGGCAAGCTCGGCGCCGACATCCGGGTACCAGTGATGCTCAAGACCGGCGACGATATCTCCACCGACGACATCATGCCGGCGGGTGCCCGGGTGATGCCGTACTGGTCGAACATCCCGAAGACGAGCGCGTTCACCTTCGAGCCCATCGACGACACCTACCCTCAGCGCGCCCGGCAGGGCAGCAGCGAGCGCACCGGTCACGCCATCGTGGGCGGCCTGAATTACGGCCAAGGGTCCAGCCGCGAGAACGCCGCGCTCGCGCCACGCTATCTTGGCCTGGAGACCGTGCTGGCCAAGAGCTTTGCGCGTATCCACTGGCAGAACCTCGTGAACTTCGGTGTCCTGCCGCTGACCTTCGTCGATCCCTCCGACTACGACCGGCTGGAACTCGGCGATATTGTCGAGATCCTCGATGTGCCGGGAACGCTCGCGGCCGGCAACGAGGTGATCGCGACCATACGGGGCGGCAAGGAGACGGTCCGGCTGCGGCATGAGCTGTCACCGCGCCAGATCGAGTTGCTGCTGGGCGGCGGCGTGATCAACTGGCTGCGCGAGCGCCTGAGGGGTGAGCCTGCCCGCACCGTCGCCTGACTTCCAGAGCATTTCAGGAGGGCGCGAACGTGAGCGATAAATCCGACAGGAAACCCCACGGGCCGCCGACTGGCCTACGGTCTCTGGAGACTCGGCCACTTCGTCGCGGCACCTCTCGGAGCGCGGCTTCTGGACGATCTCAGCGCAAGCCGAAGACAGCGGAAAACGCCGCGTCGCGTCGAGCCGTCGCGAACGGGCTTCGGCGGCCCGGGCACATTCGCTTCTGACGATCAGCCAGCGCGGCGATTGCAGCGGACGTAAGTTGAGGTGCCCCACGCACTCGTCCAGATCAGGCGGTCGCCATCGACGACGAGGCGGACGTGCGAGGACCAGCGACGCTCGCGATCCCCGCAATCGGCTGCCATGGACCAGACGTTGCCTGTGCGGTGAGCATCGCGGAAAGTACAGACAGTGTCCCCGGCCTTGGCACGCTCCGGCGTGATCGTTGCCTGGATATAGCCATGCCGGCGCGAGGGGCGCCGCAGGCGCCGGCTGTGGGTCCCCATGTCCCAACATATTCGGCGCTCGCCGAGGCTGAGCGGGTCGTTGCAGGAGGTGCAGCGGGTTGCGGCACTAGGGCCGCCGGGACTGAAGTCGCCTCGACCGCTGGTTCGGCCGCGGTCGCCGCAGGCTCCAGCTCAGCAACCGCGAATGCGTGGCCAGGCAGGTCCTCGGGTGGATCGATGAGCGGGTCCCCGACGGCCTGAACAGACGAAGTTCGGAAAGGCATGTCCTCGGTGAGGTAGGCAGCACAATAAGCAAACAGGCCGGCCCAGCCTAGAGCGAGAAGGATCTGGGGAGCATAGCTGCGCCGGCGCTCAACCTGAGACTCGCCGCCTGGTCCAGCCAAGACTACCGCCGCCACCCCAACCCTCCTGCTCTGTCTACCGAACGGCTGGCACCACGACCACAACTCGCATCGTCCGGGACGATGAAGTGGGCGCCTCCTCTTGACCGCTGCTTAGCAGCTGAGCACTGACAGATATTATTAACGACTCGTAAATCGTTAACGGCGAGTTAACTCGCTGCCGCTCTTCTGCGTCGGTGATGAACTCGGTCGCACGCTCAAGCCTCGGCCCAGCCGTGCTTCCGGTCCATTCGTGTCTTTCCGTGCAACCCCCTTGGATGCGCCGGCTGCTGTCATGCCTCAGCCGGCGAACGCCTGCTGGCCCGCCTCAGCGGCGCCGGCTACGCGGCGCCCATAAATACGGTCGCGTCCGCCCTCATGGTGTCGGCCTCAGCTCCGGCTTCGTCGTGCTGCTCGGTTGGCGGTGAGGCTCAGGGGTTTGGTCCGAGATGCTTCCCACCACACACCCGCTCGACTGCGTCACCGCTATCCTCGGGCCGCGTGTTGAAGGCGATCGGAACCCTCGGCGCGGCCTCCCGGGCCGTGTTGATAAGAACCTCGAACACCGGCAGGTGCCGCGGCCAGGAGCGCACGCCGGCGCCGATCACGAGGCAGTCGTAGGAGCCTGAGGCAAGCATCTGCTTCAGGATCGGGCCAGCTTGATCGTCCGGCCGAATGAAGCACTGCTCGGCCGTCCAGCCGCGGCTGCGCATATCCTCCAGCGCCACCTTGATCCCGTGGTGGATCTTCTCCGCGTTCAACCCAGGCGGCAGAGCGGGGTCCGAGAAGTCGACCGCCTCCGGTTCATAGCCCACCATCAGAACGCGCATCGCACCCTCCGGCGTCGGACACCGGACAGAGCCGGCTAGCGCGTCAGCTAGCGGCCGGAAGGGCACCCGCAAGTCTCATTCAATTCCGCCGCGAGTGACAACGCTAGCGCGCACGCAGGACAGGGCAGCGTTCACGGCGTCACCGGCATGGTTGAACGCCTCGTTGCGCGAGAGCTGATGACCTTAGGCCTGCTGTCCGACGATGCCGTACGTCACGGCCGCGACCAGCGGAGCGATGCTCGCGTCGGCGAAACCAATGACCGGCCGCGACAGGCCGATCAGCCAAAGGCTGTCCGTCTCGGATACGGCAGCTCTACGCATCCGGGCGCTAGCTCGCCCCTATCTTTGGGCGCCGTGGCTCGGCATCCGCGCCGAAGATGCGCGGGCTATCGCCCGATTGCCGACGCCCGACGCCGTCATTGCTGCAGTCGAGGCCGAGAGCCCTTGGCTCGTTTCCGACCCGCTTCGCCCTCGGGAACTTCCGAGGCATACTCGTTCCCCGAGCGCTGCCTTGCTCGCGATGCGCTGTACAAGACGCCTTGCTCAGGCGGTCCGCGCCGCGGGGAGCAGAGCCGCCGCGGGCGACCTCGGCAGAGCGTCTTTCGAGCGAGCTGGCGATGCGTGAGTCAAGCGCCTTGATCTACCGCGTGCAGAAGCACGCCGCGCGTCGGCTGCACTACGACTTCCGGCTTGAACTCGGTGGTGTCCTGAAGAGCTGGGCGGTCACGCGCGGCCCGAGCCTCGTCGCTGGCGAACGCCGCTTGGCTGTCGAGGTCGGGGACCATGGCCTGGATTATGCCGACTTCGAGGGAGTGATCGCGCCGGGCAGCTACGGGGCGGGCGTCGTGCTGTTGTGGGACCGCGGCACCTGGGAGCCGGACGTCGATCCCGGTGCGGCGCTCGCGGCGGGGTCGCTCGCGTTCACGCTGCACGGTGAGAAGCTGACGGGACGGTGGCGCCTCACGCGCATGAAGCCCGGGCCCCGCGACCGGCACGTCTCCTGGCTGCTGGTGAAGTCGCGCGACGCGGCGTGTCGCGCGGCAGACGATCCGGACATTCTGGAGGAGCAGCCGCGATCGATCATGACTGGCCGCACGGTCGAGGAAATCGCCGTCGCGGCCTGACGGGAGGAAGGTGCATGGACCTGAGGACCCCGGGCAACTTGACCTACGATTCCGTCCGGGCCGCCCGGCAGGTGGCCACCACCGCCGCGATCCGCGCGGACGAACAAGACCGCGCCGACGGCTTCCCGACGGAGGACGTTGCCGACCTCGATCGTCCCGGCCTGCTTGCAGCGCCCATTCCCGACGAAGGTGGCGTCGGCCTCGGCGAGGAGCCGGGCGCGTCCGAGCTCGCACCGGATCGCATCGTCGCCTTCGTCAACCTCGCGCGACTCACGGTAGAAGAGCCGGCCTCGACGTGCTGCAGCTCGCCCAGCGATCCTTCGGCCTGCACGGATTCTTGCGGGAGCATCCGTTGGAGCGGCTCTCGCGCGACCTCGCCACCTATTTGCGTCAGCCGGCACCGGACCGGGCGCTCACCACGGCGGCGGAGACCCTGGGCGCCGACGGCATCGCCAGCGGCCTGTTCGAAGTGAATTCCGCGCGATGACCCGGCACGCCCGCTCTCTGCCGCCGAGCTACTTCGACGAGCTATATGCTTCCGATCCAGACCCCTGGCGGTTCGAGACCAGCGACTACGAACGGGGAAGTACGCCTCCACGCTCGATGCCCTTCCGCGGGAGCGCTACGCCTGCGCACTGGAAGTTGGCTGCTCCATCGGCGTGCTGACCGAGGCCCTAGCCGAGCGCTGCGACGTCCTCGTCAGTCTCGACTTGGCCGAACGTGCCCTGGCCCGGGCTCGCGAGCGGTGCCGCGACCTGTCGCACGTCCGGTTCAAGCTTGCCCAGGTTCCCGGGCAATGGCCGGAGGGTGCGTTCGGCCTGATCTTACTGTCCGAGATCGTCTACTACCTCGATGCGGACGACGTGGCGCGCTTGGTGGAGCGAGTCCGAAGTTGCCTTCAGCCGGGCGGTGACGTGGTGTTGGTTCATTGGACGTGCGAGACGCATTACCCGCTGACCGGCGACGAGGCGGTAGAACGCTTCATCGACGGCGCCAGCGGGTTCCTGCGCGTTCATGAGCAGACGAGGATGGACAAGTACCGGCTCGATGTATTGGTCGGTCGAGAACGGCAACCATAACGGCAGTCGGTTGGCTCGGAACGCCGCAGTGCTACGGCTGGGTCAGCCGCGGCTTCCGCTGGCTCATGGCCGCGCTGTTCGATTGGTTGAGCCACGACGTGAGCCGCAACGAAGGCCCACCTTTGTGTTTGGACGCTGAAAGCAGATCGGCCGCTCTCGGCCATGTTCCGAAATGCCACCGCGGCCACCTGTCCGTCTCGGTTGGGTGGGTTTGCGACGTTCAGAGCAAGTAGGCCTGTCTGTAACTCACAGGTCGCCCAGGAAAGGTCTCAGAGCAAGGCGACGAACCATCTACATAGGTTGAGAATTGTGTGGGCATGAGCGAACCGAAAGGCCCCGCCGCACCCTATGCCCTCGTCGTGGACGATGACGGCCTCATCCGGATGGACGCGATGGACATCCTTGAGGAGGCCGGATTCAGGACCTTCGAAGCGAGTGACGGCGACGCGGCTATGGCCCTGCTCACCCAGCAGCACGCCGTGATCGTCCTCCTGTTCACCGACGTGCAGATGCCCGGCTCGCGCAACGGATTCGCCGTGGCCCGCGAGACCGCCCGCCGGTGGCCGCACATCGCCATCGTGGTCGCATCTGGACAGGTGCAGCCGGGACCGGACGACATGCCAGCAGGAGCGCGCTTCATCGGCAAGCCGTTCACCGCCGAGATGGGGCACGACCACCTGAAGGAGATCCTGCCGGACGGGCAGAAGCCGGAGCCGCTACGAAGCTAGTCGGCTTGCTGGAAGCCTTCAGCAACTGCGGGCATCCGCTCCGGCAACGGGACTCTCAAGGTGCAGGCCGCGCCACGGAGGTGGGTCTCGCTTCCCGCCACACCCCCGATCCGGCCGCCAGCGCCCGTTCGATGAGGCGCGAGCGAGCGCCTGCCCGACCATGCAGCGGCGCAAGAGTCCTTCCCGTTGGGCACGTTCCGGGGCGCTGAGGTGAAGGCCGGCTGGTTTACGGCCGTACGCCGCCGGCGTCGCCATGCAGATGAGGCCGATATGCGTGGGCTTAGTCTCGAACCCCAAACCGACTGCCAACTCGAGCCACTAGATCGGGAGGTGCACTTTGACGGCGACGCCATCGAAGATCACCGCAAGGGCACCGGCGGCGAGCATGACGAAGACCCCATGCGAGATGTGCGGCAGGTCGTCCACGATGCCGTCAGGGGACGATGGCGGACGTCCATCGCGCCCGTTCGTCCGGTCCTGCATAGCCCACTCACCTACAGTCGCGACCTCCGGCGCTGCTGGCGCTGAATCGAGGCTGCAGGTCCGATGTCCCCGCGCCGATGGCAATCTGCAACGCTCACGCGCCAGCCGGCCCACATGCGTCCGGAAAGCGCACCTCGCAGGCCCACCGTCGCCTCGTGCTGTGACCGCCTGAGTGCCGTGCGATTGCCGGGCCATCGCTTGGGTCAGCCGTCGACCCCGGCCGGTGCTGTACGCATTGGTAGGCGAGAAGGCTCAGGCAAGCCGGGGACCCGTCAGCACGGTCCAGTAGGCGAGGCCGAAGCCGAGGAAGGCGGCGGCCCAAAGGATGCCGGCTGCCGGCATGAGAAGCCCGAACCAGAGCGGGTGGGCAGAGGCGCAGATGCGCGCCAAGACGGACAGCACCACGCAGGCGTAGACAACCTGGATGGCGGCCGAGGCGGCCAGGGGGCGACCGGTATGCCCAAGGCTCGCCCGCGACATCACGGCCAGCGTCATGACGCCGAGCGCGCCTCCGGTCCAGGCGTGGATGCCGGCCCCCGGCGCGAGGAAGCCGAACGCGGCGAGCCCGGCCAGCACGAAGCCAAGGGGTACGAAGGCATAGGCGACGTGCAGGATCAGGACAAGGCGGTCGCGCACGGTGCGGTCCCCGGCCCAGCGGGCCAGACGTGCGACTTGGAGCGCACCCGCCAGGATCAACAAGGCCCCGGTCCCATAGCAGGCCGGCGCCGCCGTCCAGGCGACCAGCGCCGCAATAGAAAAGCCCATCGCGGCGACGTCGAATGCCCCAGACTGCGCCGGCATGCGCCCCGGGTTTTCGCGGGCCAGCCAGTTCCGGGTGAAGCTCGGGACGATGCGTCCACCGATCAGCATAACGAGGACTAGAGAGGCGGCGATGCCGACCCGAGTGCCATATTCCGCGAGGCCGCTTAGATGCGCCTCCACGTGGAAGAGCGCGTTGCCGGCCAGCAGGAGGCCGAGCAGCGCGAGGACGTTCAGGTTCCGCCAGTTGCGTCCGGCCACGACCTCGCGCGCCACCGCGGCGGTCAGGAGCAGGAGGAAGGTCAAGTCGGCGAGCGCGGCTGGAAGCCACCCGGTCCAGGCCGACGTCCAGACGGCGGCCCGCCCCGCCGCCCAGGCTAGGACCAAGGCCAGCAGGGGTCTGCCCTGCAGCGGCAGCCTGCCTGTCCAGTTCGGGACCGCCGTCAGCAGGAAGCCGGCGACCACCGCTGCGACGTAGCCGTAGAGCATCTCGTGAACATGCCAGTCCCGCCGAGCGAACGCCGTCGGCAGCGCGACCTCCCCGCCGAATACAGCCATCCAGAGCGGCACGGCCAAGCCGGCGTACAAGGCACCCACGAGGAAGAAGGGGCGGAAGCCATAGGAGAGAATCGACGGACCATCATAGGGACGAAGCCGCTGGATCGGGGCCATGGGGGTGCCTTCGCCGACGCAAGCCAGCCGCGACCGCGGCGGCCGGAAGCCTGCTAGCAGCTGCGGCGACGGCCGGTTTTGACCCAGATCAAGGCGCCCATTGGCGCAGATCACGCCATTGGGCACATCGGAGTTCGAGGAGGGTCAAAGCGGTGTTTTCCTGGCTGAGAGCCCGCGCAACGCGGCACGCGCTCGACGATGAGGAGCGGGGGCCGGGCACGCCGCTCGACCCGGAGATCATGGACTGCCTGCTCGCCGTGCTCGATCCGGAAATCGGCGTCAGCGTGGTTCATCTCGGGCTCGTCTACCGGGCCGCCCGAACGGCGGAGCGCATCGACGTGGACCTCACACTCACGACGCGCGCCTGCCCGCTCGGCGAGATGCTGGTCGAGGACGTCCGGGGCTGCCTCAGGCGCCGCTTCAACGATTGCCCGACCATCCTCGTCCGCCTCGTCTGGAGCCCGGCTTGGACCCCGGAGCGGATCACCGAAATCGGCTGGTCCCAACTCGGCGGTCGAAAAGCGGCCGTCGAGACCCGGCACGCTTGATCGACGGATGCTCCCGCCTCGACGCCGACCAGAGCCATGACCGCCATCCCCCGATTGGCCCTCCTCGCCTGCGCCGGCTCGGCGCTGGTCGCGGGACTCGGCGCCGGGCTCGCGCGCCTCGGCTGGGACATGCCCCAGGGCGCTGCGCTCGCGGCCCTTCACGGCCCATTGCTCATCTGCGGCGTTTTCGGCACCCTGATCTCGCTGGAGCGGGCGGTTGCGCTCGCCCGGCCATGGGCCTTTCTCGGGCCTTGCGCCTCCGCGTCCGGGACGCTGGCGCTGCTCGCAGGCCTACCACCGCAGGCCGCCGGCTGGGGCTTCGTCCTCGCGGCCATCACGCTCTGCTTCGCCTCCGCACGAACCGTCCAATTGCAACCGGCGGCCTTCACCGCCTCGCTGGCGGTTGGGGCGCTGGCCTGGCTATTCGGCAGCATCCTCTGGGCACTGGGCGCGACGGTCCCTGATCTGGTCGGATGGTGGCTCGCGTTCCTGGTCCTGACCGTTGCGGGGGAGCGTCTCGAACTCAGCCGCCTCACGGTGCAGCGGCGCGGTGGTCTCCCGCTCTACATCGCGGCCTGCGCCCTCATCCTCGCCGGCGCCGCGGCCCGATTGACCGAACCCACAGGCACGGCGCTGATGGGCGGCGGCCTCTTGATGCTCACCGGCTGGCTCGTCCGGCACGACATCGCGGCACACACCATCCGTAGCGTCGGACAGGCGCGCTTCATGGCCGCCTGCATGCTCGCGGGCTACGCCTGGCTCGGCCTTGCCGGCCTGGCGTTCCTGGCCCTTCCCCCGACCGGGACGGCCTTCGGGTACGACATCGCGCTTCACGCGGTCCTGATCGGCTTCGTACTGTCGATGGTGTTCGGGCACGCTCCCATCATCCTCCCCGCGGTCGCGCGGATCCCCGTGCGCTACGGGCCCGTCCTGTACGGACCCTTGTTCCTGCTTCACGCTTCGGTCGCGCTCCGGGTGTGCGCGGACCTCGCCGGCTGGTATCCCGGCCGGCGCTGGAGCGGGGTCATGACGGTCACGGCGCTTCTGGCGTATCTCTTGTGCGTCGCCGCGTCGAAGCGATCGAGCCTTCGCCCGCGGCCGCCAGCGGGGCAGGGGGCGTCATGAGCGAGTTCGGCCTGGCCTTGGCGGCCTTCCTTGCCGCGCACTCGGTTCCCGCCGCCCCGAGGCTTCGCTCCCGACTGATCGGGCGCTTCGGACGTCACGCGTATCTTTCAGCCTACTCCGCCGTGTCGCTGATCCTCCTCGTCTGGCTAACCGCGGCCACGCACCGCGCCGACACGGTTCCGCTTTGGCAGCCGGCCCGCTGGCAGTGGTGCGTCCCGCTTGCCGCAATGCCGTTCGCCCTGTTCCTCATCGTCGCCGGCCTTCTCGAGCCGAATCCCCTCTCCGTCACGCTGCGCGTGGGGGATGAGCCGGGCTCGGTCGTCGCCATCACCCGGCACCCGGTGCTCTGGGGCTTTCTGCTCTGGGCCGCTTCCCACATTCCGCCGAACGGCGATCTCGTCTCGGTCGTTCTTTTCGGGACGATGGCAACGTTCTCGCTCGCGGGCCTCGTTCTCCTTGACGCGAAGGCGCGGCGCAGGCTCGGCCCGAAGCGGTGGCAGGCGATCAGCCGGACGACCTCGGTAGTCCCCTTCGCCGCGCTGCTCGCGGGGCGCACCACCTTCACGCCATCCCGTCGCTCCCTCCTTGCGGCGGCCTTGGCGCTCTCCCTTTACGCTTGGTTCCTGGCGCAGGGCCACGCGCTCCTGATCGGGCCGGACCCGCTGTCGTCGCTTCACGCGCTCGACTGACCTCCGATGAGATGCCGCGACCAACCTGCAGGCATCCGCAGCGTCCACATCGGGGGCGTCGCCCCCTCGATCTGGACCCCGAGCCTCGCTAAACCGCCGGCTCAACGGACCGGTAACGCCCGGCCTTGTCTCAGGGACGGCGAGCCTTGTGGATCCGGACAGGGCCGCAAGGAATTTCAGGTCGGATCATTAGTAACACAGCGACGTCCAGCTTCGCCCTCGTGCTTGGCCGGTCCTGGGGCATTCATGGTGACGGGCAGCCGTCTGGAAGTGGGCGCGCCGGTCCGTTACCTTTGCTTGAAGTCAATCTCTATGCTGCACGAGGCGGATGTCGGTCCTAAGATCAGCATGACCAAGCTTGAAGATCCATCCGGTCCGCACGGGAGCGCTGACGGTCCGCTCAGCATCGCGGAGCTTCGACAGACTCTCGATGAGGCGGGCATCTGCACCTGGGTGCTGGACCTCCCAACCGGCCATGTCACGGTCTCTTCGACCGGCACGCGGTTGTTCGGCGTCCCGGTCGAGCGCCTGACCACCTTCGCGGCCATCCAGTCCCTCGTACACCCGGACGACCGCGAGACCAGGGCGGAGGCCATCCGGTGCGCGCTGGAACGTGGCGGCAGCTACGAGGTCGACTACCGCGTCGTGCGCCCGGAGGGAGGTATTCATTGGCTGCGTTCGCGCGGCAGCGTTCAGGTCGGCCCGGACGGCCGGCCTTGTCGCCACCGCGGCGTGGTCACCAGCATCCACGAGCAGAGACAAGCGGACGAGGAACTGCGCGCGCGCGAGGCGCACCTGCGCTCGATCCTGGAGACCGTGCCGGACGCCATGGTCGTCATCGACGAGCAGGCCCGGATCAAATCGTTCAGCGCCGCCGCCGTGCGCCAGTTCGGCTACGCGGAAGAGGAAGTCGCCGGCCGCAACGTCAGTTTGCTGATGCCCGAGCCGTACCGGACCCGGCACGACACCTACATGGCCCGCTACCTCGCCACGGGCGAGCGGCGCATTATCGGCATCGGCCGGGTTGTCGTAGGCCTGCGCAAGGACGGCTCGACATTCCCGATGGAGCCTCTCGGTCGGGGAGATGCGCTCCGGCGGCGAGCGCTACTTCACCGGCTTTATCCGCGACCTGACCGAGCGCAACCAGACCAAGACGCGACTGCAGGAGACCCAGTCCGAGCTTGTCCACATGTCCCGCTTCACAGCACTCGGCGAGATGGCCTCGACGCTCGCCCACGAGATCAACCAGCCGCTGACTGCCATCGCGAGCTACCTGAAGGGCTGTCGCCGGCTCCTCGGCCGCATGGACGGTCCCGAGGTGGCCATGCTCTCGGATGCCGTGAACGAGGCGGCCGACCAAGCCCTCCGCGCCGGGCAGGTCATCCGTCACCTGCGCGAGTTCGTGACTCGCGGCGAGGGCGAGCGGCACATCGAGGGCCTGCCCAAGCTCGTCGAGGAGGCGAGTGCGCTCGCGCTGGTCGGAGCCAAGGAGAAGGGCGTGCACGTTAGTTTCGCGCTCGACCCGGACGCATCCTTGGTATTGGCCGATCGGATCCAGGTTCAACAGGTTCTGCTGAACCTGATCCGCAACGCCATCGAGGCCATGCAGGACGAACCGAGACGCGAACTGGTCGTCGCGTCCCGTGCGCTTCCCGCGGAAGGACTCATCGAGGTGCGTGTGTCGGATACCGGGGTCGGCATCGCGCCCGAAGTGGCCGCACACCTCTTCCAGCCCTTCGTGACAACGAAGGTGAACGGGATGGGCGTCGGCCTCTCGATCTGCCGCACCATCGTCGAGGCGCATGGTGGTAGGATCTCGGCGGAAGCGAGGCCGGGAGGCGGAACGACCTTCAGGTTCACCCTGCGGGCGGTCGACCGAAAGGAGCTGGACCATGTCGGTTGAGGCGATCGTGCACGTCGTGGATGATGACGCTGCGGTGCGTCGGTCGCTCGCCTTCCTGCTCGCCACGGATGGGCTGGCCGTTCGCGTGCACGAGTCGGCCGTCGCTTTCCTGGAGAGCGTCGCCGAGGTCTCGGGCTGCGTGCTGACCGACGTGCGCATGCCCGACCTTGACGGTATCGAGTTGCTGCGTCGGCTCAAGCGCCGGGGCAGCCCGCCGCCCGTGATCGTGATGACGGGGCACGCGGACGTTCCCTTGGCCGTCGAGGCGATGAAAGAGGGCGCCCGGGACTTCATCGAGAAGCCGTTCGACGACGAGGTGCTGCTCTTCAGCGTCCGCTCAGCTCTGGCGCAGGCCGAGCACGGCGCGAGCCGCGCAGCCGAGAAGGATGCGATCCGTACACGCATGGCTGCGCTTTCCGAGCGCGAGCGCCAAGTGCTGGACGGTCTGGTTGTGGGTAAGGCCAACAAGGTCATAGGCCTCGACCTCGGCATCAGCCCGCGCACGGTCGAAATCTACCGGGCCAACGTCATGTCCAAGCTGCAGGCAGGCAGCCTGTCCGAGCTCGTCCGCATGGCCCTCATCGCGGACGGTCGAGCCGGCGAGTGATCCCGCTGACGCCGCCATTGTTCGCTTGAGCGAAGTCAAGGCGGTCGCGCCGCGAGAGGCCTAGCAAGGGCCCGTGCCTCGATCCGGATGTGTCATGCCTGTTTCTTTCGGCCCGGTCCTCGTCGTCGATGATGATGAGGCCGTCCGCCGTTCCCTCAAGTTCGCGCTGGAGCTCGAAGGGCTCGAAGTTCGCGTCTTCGCGGACGCCGCGCACCTCCTCGGGGAAGCCGCCCTTCCGGGGACGGGGTGCCTCGTCGTGGATCAACACATGCCAGGCATGAACGGGATCGAGCTCGTCGGGCAGCTGCGCGGGCGCCAAGTGGGCCTCCCTGCGATCCTGATCACGGGACGACCCTCGGAAGACCTGCAAGCGGCGGGCCCGCCGGGCTGGCTTCGTGCGAGTGGTGGAGAAACCCTTCGAGGACGGATCGCTCCTCGCCGGGATCCAGGACGCCCTCGCGATGCCCCCTCGGGGATACGTAAAATCCCTTAGCGGTGAACCGGAATTTCGCGCTGGCCCCGCGGAGCGTAGCCATGCCCCACGTCCAGCACGATGAGGGTCACATGCAACGCGCGCTCGCCACCGCCGGCCTCGCTCCCGCGCTGAATGCCGGCTTCGTGCCGGCCGTCATGCCCCGGCCGGAACCGCGCTCCGCGACGCAGCGGACCCTTGAGGCCGACGAGGAAGTCTACGCCGAGGGCGACCGCGCCGCGCACTTCTACCGGGTCGTATCCGGCGCCGTCCGGACCTACCGGCTCCTGAGCGACGGCCGTCGGCAGATCGACGGTTTCCACTTCCCGGGCGACATCTTCGGCATCGAGGCCGGCGATGAGCACCGCCTCGGCGCAGAGGCGGTGACCGGAAGCATCGTGGCCGTCCACCGCCGAAGCGACCGCGACGCACTCGCGCAGGATGCGGGCGCCCTGGCGCGCGAGGTCGTCGACTCCATGATGCGCGCGCTGGGACGGGCCCAGGACCACATGATGCTCCTGGGCCGGAAGTCAGCGAAGGAGCGGATCGCGAGCTTCCTGCTCGGGCTTGCGGAGCGCTTGGACGCCGCGGGCGTTGTGGAGCTCCCGATGTCGCGGGCCGACGTCGCTGACCACCTGGGTCTCACCGTGGAGAGCGTCTCGCGCTCGCTCACCCGACTGGAGCGGGCGGGCGTCATCGAGGTGCCGGCCCACAGGCGCACCGTCGTGCTGCGGGACAAGGCGGCGCTCCGCCGCCTCGACGCCTGAACCCGCGCGCCGATCGATACCGCCGTGATCGTTTGTTCCTGCAACGTCCTGTCCGCGGACGAAGTCCGCTCCTGTGCGGCGAGCAAGGCCGGCTGCCCATTCACCCCCGCCGCCGTCTACCGGCAACTGGGATGCCGCGCTCGCTGCGGCCGGTGCGTACGGACCATCCGGTCGATCCTGTCCGAGGCCGGCGCAGCCCGGAGCGGCTGTCCGGCGCCAGCGTGCGCGGGACCGGCCGTCTCGGCGCCCGAAAGCTGGATGACGCAAGGATCCCTGGCTCGAATCGCCGTCAAACCCGTCCTTGACCTTGATCAAGGCATGTCTTCGCGGACCGGCTAAGATTGTTGTGTCGGATCGAGATCCCGACGCGACCGAGGCGGCATCGCCGAGGTCTATCCTCCCTTGACTCGGCCCCGCGGCTATCAGGCACGCGGGGCCGCTTTCGAGGAGCTTTCGTCCCGGGCGCACGACACCGCGGCCGGGCCAGCCGACGCCGGAACGCAGCACGCAGGCCCGGGCCACCCGGGACTTCGCCACCGGGGCAGGCCCCGTCCCGCCCGCCGTCGGGACGCGTTGCAGCCCTCCGCGTCCATGTGGCCGACGATGCCGTCGCGCACGCGCTCCATCCCAACCGGCACGAGCCGTGTGACAGGCTCTCACGCCGAAGTCGGCATGACTGCGAGTTCCCGCAGGATCGCAGGGCCGCGGCCGTCGGGGTAGGCGCCGGTTGCAGCGCGCCCCGTCACGGTCAGGATGCCGATGCGCGCCACGCCCATGACTATCCCCCTGTGACGCTCATGTGCCGCGCGATGGCGGGTCCGGAGATGCGGTCGGCGACGAAGTCGTGGCCCCTCGGCTTGTGCGCGATGGCGTCGTCGATGGCAGCCTGGAGGAGCCCGTCGGCCTCGGAACCGCGCAGCGCAGCGCGCAGGTCGCGCCCCTCCTCATGCCCGAGGCAAGTGTAGAGCATCCCGGCGCAGGTCACCCGGACCCGGTTGCAGCCCTCGCAGAAATTGTGGGTTAGCGGCGTGATGAAGCCGAGCCGACCGCCCGTCTCGGCGACGCGCACATAGCGGGCCGGCCCCGCGGACCGGTAGGCGAGGGGTTCGAGTGTCAGGGTGCGCGACAGGCGCCGACGCACCGCATCGAGGGGCAGAAACCGCTCCGCACGGTCATGACCGATCTCACCGAGTGGCATGACCTCGATCAGGGTGAGGTCCATGCCCCGCCCGTGCGCGAACCGGATGAGGTCCTCTAGCTCGTCTTCGTTGACGTCCCGCAGGGCGACGACGTTGAGCTTCACGGACAGGCCCGCCGCCTGCGCCGCGTCGAGGCCCTCCAGCACCGCGGACAGGTCGCCCCGGCGCGTGATGGCGCGGTACCGGTCCGGGTCCAGGGTGTCGAGAGAGACGTTGATGCGCCGAACGCCGCAGGCCGCGAGATCGCGCGCCCGTTGCGCCAGCATCGTTCCGTTCGTCGTCAGGGTCAGCTCGTCCAGTGTCCCCGCCTCCAGGTGCCGGGCCAGGCTGCCTAGCAGACCGGTCACGTCGCGGCGGACGAGCGGTTCGCCGCCGGTGAGCCGGATCCGGCGCACGCCGCGCGCGACGAAGGCTGAGCAGAGCCGGTCGAGTTCCTCCAGGGTTAGGAGATCTCGCCGGGGCAGGAAGGTCATCTGCTCCGACATGCAATAGGTGCAGCGCAGGTCGCAGCGGTCCGTGACCGAGACGCGCAGGTAATTCACATGCCGGCCGTACCCGTCGACGAGCGGCTGGCCGCGGCCGGAGAGCGCCGCACAGCTCATCACAGGGTCTCCGTGCGCGGTCGGGTGAACCGAGGGGTCCGGGGTGATTCAGTGGCTGTGTCCGCACGCATGGGAACCTCCCTGCGGCCTGAGTGCGAACTCGACCATGCGCCGCAGGCAGGCGAGACCGGGCTCTGCGGTCTGTCCCATGACCCCGATCATGCTGACCCAGTCCTCGTCGGAGGCGGCGTCGGAGAACAGGCGAACGGCGCGCGCCGCGAATTCGCTGGGCGCCACCCCGTCGTGTTCGGCAGCCTCCTGGACGCGGCCAAGCAGGATGAGATCGTCGAGGCGGACCAAGGCCTCGGTGGCAATGGCCTCGTCGTCGAGTTGCGCGATGATGTCGCCGAGCAGCATGGGGACCTCAATGAACGTTGAGCGCGCCGGGCGCCGGGATCTCGATGCCCTCGATCCGGGCCTGCCCGAGCAGCCGCGCGACGTACTGCGCCTGTGCCCTCCGCCGCACCGCCTCGGCGAGGTACGTCGCGATCCTGTCGTGCACGATCTCGAACGGCACCGTGCCGCCCTCGACGCGGCGGTCGAGGCGGATGACGTGGAACCCGTAGCGGGTCTCGACCGGCTCGCACGAGACCTCGCCCGGTCGCATCGCGAGGAGCGCCTTCTCGAACTCCGGTGTGGTCTGCCCGGTTGTGACTTGGCCGAGGCTGCCGCCGAGGCTCGCCGGACGGACAGGCCGAGTGGGTGCGCGCGAGTTCCGCGAACGTGCCCGGCTCCTTCGCCAGCATCGCGATGACCGTCTCGGCGTTGAGCCGGGCCAATGCATAGCCGGTGGCGTCAGCTGCCCGCGCGGCGAACAGGATGTGCGCGGCTTCGAAGATGTCCGGAGACCGGAAGCGGGCGGGGTTGCGCGCATAGTAGCGCCGGCACTCCGCCTCGGTCGGCTCCGGGACCGCCACCTCGCGCTCGACGAGGGCGCGCATGCAGGCCTCCTCGTCGGTCTCGCGCCGCCCCTCCGCGTCGATCGCGGGCTCGGCCTGGATGCCGAGGCGCCTGGCCTCCTGCGACAGAGCCTCGCGCAGGACGAGGGCGAGTGCGGCCGCCTTCCAGGCCGCCACCGGCGTCGGGGCGGCGTGGTTCTGGACCTCGCGCGCGATCACCGCGCGGGAGATGGCCACCCCGTTGACCCGGATCGGGGTCCTGGGGCCGTTCGGCAAGGTTTGGGCTGAGCAGGCGGACATCGGTCGGTCCCGGAGAGGGCGGCGGGAGAGGTTCGGGGCAAGTCCCGGTGCTGGATCACTCGGCGGGCTGCGGGGCCTGGACCGGGCGCACGCCCAGGGGAACCGGACGGGGCATGGGGCGCCCTGCGGCACGCGGCTTCTTGGTGCGCACCACCTGATAGCCGCGGCGTCCGAGGTACCAGACCGGCGCTGACCAGACGTGGACCAGGCGGGTGAATGGGAAGACCAGGAAGATGGTCATGCCGAGCACGAGGTGCAGCTTGAACACCGGGTTCACGTCGGCGACGAGACCCGCGACGCCGGGCTTCAGCGTCAGAACACCCTGTGCCCAGTTCATGAACTTGCCCATCTCGTGCCCGTCCATGTGGCCGAGCGAGACCGGGATGGTCGACAACCCGAGGATCAGCTGGGCGTAGAGCATCAGCAGGATGGCCGTGTCCGAGAAGGACGAGGTCGCCCGGATACGTGGGTCGAAGAGACGGCGGTGGACGAGCAGGGTCAGGCCGACGAAGCAGGCCGTGCCGGCGATGCCGCCCGCCACGATGGCGAGGCCCTGCTTGAAGCTGTGGCCGACGCCCAGCGCGTCGAAGACCGCGATCGGTGTCAGGAGCCCAACGAAGTGGCCCGCGAAGATGGCCAGGATGCCGACGTGGAACAGCACCGAGCCGAGGATGAGCTGCTTGCGGCGCAGGAGCTGGCTGGAGCCCGTCTTCCACGTGTACTGCTCGCGGTCGAAGCGGACGAGGGAGCCGACCAGGAACACGGTCAGGCAGAGGTACGGGTACCAGCCGAACAGGATGTGATTGAGGTCGACGGCCATGGCCTTCTCTCCTCAGGCGCGGGAGGACAGGTGCGTGAAGACGGTGCGGTCGGGATGGCCTGCCGGCACAGCGACGCCGGGGGCGGGGCGCCGGGCCTGCCGGACCTTGGCCGCGAGGCTGTCGACGCCGCAATCGGCGGCCGAGCCGAGCCCGAAGCGGACCTCCTCCTCTTCCCAGGCGGCGTCGAGCGCCCGGAGGTCGGTCGGATCGTCGCCCGCATCCGGCACCACGGCTTCGAGCGCCTCGGGCGTCGGCTGGGCGGCGGCGATGGCGATGAGCGCCTCGAACACCGCGGCGTAGGCCGAATCCTTCTTGCGCAGCCGCTCGCCGATGGCAGCGAGCACGTGAGCGGGCTCGGACAGGAGCTGGCGCGCCTCGACCTGCGGCCGCAGGGAGCAGTATTCGAGGAAGAGCGGGACGTAGTCCGGGAGACTCGCCGCAATCGATGTCGAACCCGCCCGCTTCGTAGAGCGCCTTCAGGTCGACCATGGCCTGCCCGCGGTCGCGGCTCTCGCCATGGACGTGCTCGAACAGGTGCAGGGAGAGCGCGCGTGTGCGGTCGAACAGCAGCCCGTAGCGCTCTTGGAGATCGTAGACGTCCTCGACGGCGAGCGCCGACAGGAGTGGCTCCAACGCGTCGAGTTGCGGCAGGGCCAGGATCCCTTCCTCGCGCAGCACGGCTTGGATTTCGGGCACGGCCAGCGCCAAGTCGCGCGAGGGGTAGGTCAGCACGGCCGAGAGGGCCTTCAGGGTCTTCATGATCGGTCTCAGCCTCAGGCGACTTCCATGGGGGTCTTGGCCTTGGCGGGCTTCTTCGCGCCGAACAGGTTCGTCTCACTGATGCCGCCCGAGCAGCCGTTGCCGAAGGAGAAGCCGCAGGAGCCGCGCAGGTCGTAGGCGTCCTCGATGCCCATCTCGCGGTGGCTGGTCGGGATCACGAACCGGTCCTCGTAGTTCGCGATGGCCATGACCCGGTACATCTCCTCGATCTGCGCGCCGGTCAGCCCGACCCGCTTGGCGAGCGCCTCGTCCACCACGCCGTCGAAGGTCTTGGCGCGCATGTAGCCTCGCATGGCGAGCATCCGCTCCAGGCCGGCAACCACCGGCGCTTCCTTGCCCGCCGTCAGGAGGTTGGCGAGGTATTTCACCGGGATGCGCAGGCTCTTCACGTCCGGCATCTCGCCGTCGAGGCCGATCTTGCCCGCCGATGCGGCCGACTGGATCGGCGAGAGCGGCGGCACGTACCAGACCATCGGAAGGGTCCGGTACTCGGGGTGGAGCGGGAAGGCGATCTTCCACTCCATCGCCATCTTGTAGACCGGCGAGCGCCGGGCGGCCTCCAGCCACGCTTCGGCGATGCCGGCCTTGCGGGCCTCGGCGATCACGCGCGGGTCGGACGGATCGAGAAAGACCTTCAGCTGCGCCTCGTAGAGGTCCTGCTCGTCGCGGGTCGAGGCGGCTGCCTCGATCCGGTCGGCATCGTAGAGCACGACGCCCAGGTAGCGGATGCGGCCGACGCAGGTCTCCGAGCACACGGTCGGCTGGCCAGCCTCCAGGCGCGGGTAGCAGAGCGTGCACTTCTCGGACTTACCCGAAGACCAGTTGTAGTAGATCTTTTTGTAGGGGCAGCCGGAGACGCACATGCGCCAGCCGCGGCACTTGTCCTGGTCGATCAGAACCACCCCGTCCTCCTCGCGCTTGTAGATCGCGCCGGAGGGGCAGGAGGCGACGCAGGCCGGGTTGAGGCAATGCTCGCACAGCCGCGGCAGGTACATCATGAAGGTATTCTCGAACTGGCCGTAGATTTCCTCCTCGATTCCTTCGAAGTTCTTGTCCCGCCGGCGCTTGGAGAACTCGCCGCCCAGGATCTCCTCCCAGTTCGGCCCCCACTCGATCTTCTCCATACGCGCGCCGGTGATCTTCGAGCGCGGGCGCGCGGTCGGAAAGGCCTGGACCTCGGGCGCCCTCTGCAGATGCTGGTAGTCAAAGTCGAACGGCTCGTAATAGTCGTCGATCTCCGGCAGGTCGGGATTGGCGAAGATGTTGGCGAGGATGCGCCACTTCGAACCGATGCGCGGCTCGATCCTGCCGTCGCGCCGCCGCGTCCAGCCGCCCTTCCACTTGTCCTGGTTCTCCCAGTCCTTCGGATAGCCGATGCCGGGCTTGGTCTCGACGTTGTTGAACCAGGCGTATTCGACGCCCTCGCGATTGGTCCAGACGTTCTTGCAAGTGACCGAGCAGGTGTGACAGCCGATGCACTTGTCGAGGTTGAGAACCATCGCGATCTGTGCGCGGACTTTCATGGCTTAAGTCCTTCGGACGACCGCCAGATGCGGCGTCGCTGGATTTGGTGGATACCCGCAGCGTGGACCGCGGGACATTCGGGCTGTCGCTAAGGGCAATCCCGGAGGTCGTCCGACCTCCGGCAGGCGGCTACTCGGCCGCCTGGAGCGCGGGACCCGCCGGCCCGGTGCTCTCGTCCTGCGG
Organism: Methylobacterium sp. P31; assembly: GCA_050632875.1. Classification (GTDB taxonomy): domain Bacteria; phylum Pseudomonadota; class Alphaproteobacteria; order Rhizobiales; family Beijerinckiaceae; genus Methylobacterium. The sequence goes on from JBODSC010000001.1 coordinate 2,887,733, forward strand.
CTGTTCGAGCCAGTCGACTTTCGCCATCTTGCGCACAACCACGAACTCGTCGCGGTTCGAGCCCACGGTTCCGTAGTAGTTGAAGCCGTAGGAGAGCTGCGCGTAGCCGCCGATCATGTGGGTCGGCTTCAGCACCGCGCGGGTGACCGAGTTATGGATGCCGCCGCGCTGGCCGGTGATGCCAGAGCCCGGCGTGTTCACGATCTTCTCCTGGGCATGGTACATCATGCACATGCCGTCCTTGACGCGCTGGGAGACGACCGCCCGCGCCGAGATCGCGCCGTTGACGTTGTAGACGTCGATCCAGTCGTTGTCGGCGATGCCGGCCTTGCGCGCGTCGTTTTCGCTGATCCAGACCACGGGCCCGCCGCGGTTGAGCGTCAGCATCAGCAGGTTGTCCGAGTAGGTGGAGTGGATGCCCCACTTCTGGTGCGGGGTGATGAAGTTCAGCACCACCTCGGGATTGCCGTTGTCGACGCGGCCCTGGATCGGCTTGATCGTCTTCAGGTCGATCGGGGGACGGTAGACGCAGAAGCCCTCGCCGAAGGCGCGCATCCAGAGGTGGTCCTGGTAGAGCTGCTGACGCCCGGTCAGCGTCCGCCACGGGATCAACTCGTGGACGTTCGTGTAGCAGGCGTTGTAGCAGACCTTCTCGGATTCGAGCCCCGACCAGATCGGCGACGAGATGATCTTGCGCGGCTGGGCGACCACGTCGCGGAAGCGGATCTTCTCGTCCTCCTTCGGCAGGGCGAGGTGGGCGTGATCGCGGCCCGTGGCCTTGCCGAGGCTCTCCCAGGCCCTGACGGCGACCTCGCCGTTCGTCTCCGGTGCCAGCATCAGGAGGACCTCGCAGGCGTCGATGGCCGTGTCGATGCGCGGCAGCCCCTTGGTCGGACCCTCCTCGGTCACGACGCCGTTGAGCGCCTTCAGGAGCGCGACCTCGTGCTCCGTGTTCCAGGCCATGCCCTTGCCGCCGTTGCCGACCTTGGTCATCAGCGGTCCGAGCGACGTGAAGCGCTTGTAGAGGTTCGGGTAATCGCGCTCGACCACCGTGACCGTCGGCATGGTCTTGCCGGGGATCGGCTCGACCGCGCCGGTCTTCCAGTCCTGCACGTCGAAGGGCTGGGCGATCTCGGCCGGGGTGTCGTGCAGGATCGGGGTCAGCACCACGTCCGTCTCGACCCCGAGCACCTCGGGGGCGACGCGCGAGAACGCCTCGGCCAGCCCCTTGTAGATGTTCCAGTCGGAGCGGGCTTCCCAGACGGGGTCCACGGCCGCCGAGAGCGGGTGGATGAAGGGATGCATGTCCGACGTATTCAGGTCGTCCTTCTCGTACCAGGTCGCGGTCGGCAGCACGATGTCGGAGTAGACGCAGGTCGTCGACATCCGGAAGTCGAGGGTGACCAGGAGGTCGAGCTTTCCTTCCGGTGCCTCATCGTGCCAGACGACTTCGTCGGGCTTGCGGTGCCCCTCCGCGCCGAGATCCTTGCCGAGCACGCCGTTCGTGGTGCCGAGCAAGTGCTTGAGGAAGTATTCGTGTCCCTTTCCCGAGGAGCCGAGCAGGTTCGAGCGCCAGACGAACAGGTTGCGCGGCCAGTTCTTCGGGTTGTCCGGATCCTCGCAGGACATCTTCAGCTCGCCGGACTTGAGCGCCCGGGCCACGTAGTCCTTCGGCTCCAGGCCCGCCGCGGCGGCCTTCGCGGCGATCCCGAGGGGATTCTCCTCCAGCTGCGGCGCCGAGGGCAGCCAGCCCATGCGCTCGGCCCGGACGTTGTAGTCGATGACGGCGCCGTCCCACGGCCCGGCCGGCGCGGTCGGGGAGAGGATCTCCTTCACGTCGAGGGTCTCGTACCGCCACTGGTCGGTATGCGCGTAGAAGGCCGAGGTGGAGTTCTGCTGGCGTGACGGGCGCCCCCAGTCCAGGGCGAAGGCCAGCGGCGCCCAGCCGGTCTGCGGGCGCAGCTTTTCCTGGCCGACATAGTGCGACCAGCCGCCGCCGGACTGACCCACGCAGCCGCACATGACCAGCATGTTGATCGCGCTGCGATAGTTCATGTCCATGTGGTACCAATGGTTCATCGCGGCGCCGATGATGATCATCGACCGTCCATTGGTCTTTTCGGCGTTTTTGGCGAACTCGCGCGCCACGGTGACGATCTGATCGCGCGGCACGCCGGTAATCTTCTCCGCCCAGGCGGGCGTGTAGGGCTCGTCAGCGTCGAACGAGCCGGCGACGTTGCCGGCGCCGAAGCCGCGATCGATGCCGTAATTGGCCAGGAACAGGTCGTAGACGGTCGCCACCAGCGCCTCGCCCTCGGTCGTGGCGAGCCGCTTCACGGGCACGCGCCGCTCGATCACGCTGGCGTGGTCGCTGCCCGCGAAGTGTTCGTGCGCGATGTTGCCGAAATACGGGAAGGCGACCTCCTCGAAGCCGTCCTCAGCGCCGGCCAGCGAGAGGCGCAGGTCGACGTCGCCGCCGTCGGAGCGCTTGGCCTCCAAGTTCCACTTGCCGGTCTCGCCCCACCGGAAGCCGACCGAGCCGAGCGGCGCAACGAGTTCGCCCGTGCCGGCATCGTAGGCGAGGGTCTTCCACTCGGGATTGTTCGCCTCGCCGAGCGCCCCGTCGAGGTCCGAGGCACGCAGGAAGCGCTCCGGCACCAGCCGGCCGTCCTGGCGCACGAGGCGGACCAGCATCGGCATGTCGGTGTAGCGCTTGGCGTAGTCGACGAAGTAGGGGACCTGCCGGTCGACGTGGAACTCGCGCAGGATGACGTGGCCCATGGCCATGCCGAGCGCGGCGTCCGTGCCCTGCTTCACCGAGACCCACATGTCGGCAAACTTGGAGGCTTCCGAGTAATCGGGGCAGATCACGACGCTCTTGGCGCCGCGGTAGCGAACTTCCGTGTAGAAGTGGGCGTCGGGGGTGCGGGTCTGCGGGACGTTCGAGCCCCACAGGATCAGGAAGCCGGCATTGTACCAGTCGGCGCTCTCGGGCACGTCGGTCTGCTCGCCCCAGGTCTGGGGGGAGGACGGCGGCAGGTCGCAGTACCAGTCGTAGAAAGACATGCAGACGCCGCCGAGCAGCGACAGGTAGCGGGCGCCGGCCGCGTAGGAAACCATCGACATGGCCGGGATCGGCGAGAAGCCGAAGACGCGGTCGGGACCGTGGGTCTTCACCGTGTAGGCGTTGGCCGCCGCGATGATCTCGTTGACCTCGTCCCAGGTGGCGCGCACGAAGCCGCCGTGGCCGCGCTTGGCGGTATAGGCCTTGCGGCGTCCGGGGTTCTCGACGATGTGCGCCCAGGCCGCCACCGGGGTCATCATCACCCGGGCTTCGCGCCAGAGCTTGAGCAGCTGCGAGCGGATGAGCGGATACTTCACCCGGTTGGCCGAGTAGAGATACCATGAGTAGCTTGCGCCGCGGGCACAGCCGCGTGGCTCATGGTTCGGAAGTTCCGGCCGGGTGCGCGGATAGTCGGTCTGCTGGGTCTCCCAGGTGACGATCCCGCCCTTGACGTAGACCTTCCAGGAGCAGGAGCCGGTGCAGTTCACGCCGTGTGTGGAGCGGACGATCTTATCGTGCTGCCAGCGCTTGCGGTACCCGTCTTCCCAGGACCTGTCCTCGGCCGTGACGATGCCGTGACCGCCCGAAAACGTGTCGACGTTCTTCCGGAAGAAGGTCAAGCGGTCGAGGAAATGCGACATGGTCCGGATTTTCCTGGACGACCCGGCGCGAGCGCCGTGGTCGGTTTCGAATTCTTCCAGGAAACAGTGTCCGTTATAGCAAGCTTTAGCCTTGATCTGAGTCAAGCGCTGCATTGACCGGCGTCCGAACTGCCTGACGCACACAAACGGCCGGCGGAGAGTCGAGCCCCGCCGGCCGCGCATGTCATGATGGTGGGCTCGAGACCGCCCGTTGCGCCGCCGTCAGCAGGGGGTGGCTGCACCGCGGCGTGCGTACATCCACCAGTTCATGGCGACGTTGAAGGCGAAGAAGACTGCCAGTCCCTGGAAGACCACGTTCGGACCTCCGAACGCTCCGAAGGCCCAGGCGAACAACATGCCGAAGGCGAACGGGCCGTAGGCCGCAACCGCACCGGTGAAGCCGATGACGCCGCCGGCCTGCCGGGGCGGGAAGATCATCGGCATCTGCTTGAAGGTAGAAGCGTTGCCAATGCCCGCGAAGGCGAACAGGCCGAGCATCGCGCCGACGAACCAGGGGAAGCTCTCCATCGAGGTTGGCGCCGTGTAGAGCGGGACCAGCGCCGCGCAGGCGGTCATGCCGAGCCCGGCCACCAGCGTGACCTTCGCCCCGCCGAAGCGGTCCGCGATCGGACCGGCCGCCACCCGAAGCAGCGAGCCGACCAGCGGTCCGAGGAAGGCGTAGGTCAGTGGGTCCGGCGCGCCGGGCAGGCTCCCGTAGCACTGCTTGATCAGCAGCGGGAACGTGCCGGCGAGCCCGGAGAACGCGCCGAAGGTCATGATGTAGAGCGAGGTCATCGCCCAGGTGTGGCGCGAGCCGAAGATGTCCATCTGCTCGCGCACGTTCGCCTTCACGGGCACACTGCGCAGCGCGAACCACGCCACGAGGGCGAACAGCACGATGAACGGGATGTAGACCGCGGCAGCGTTGTGCAGCCAGACCTGCCGGACCAGCGCGCCCTTGGTCATGGTCTGCGACTCGCCGAGCAGCGTGCCGCCCGCGAGCGCGAAACCGATCACCCAGGGCGTGAGGAACTGGACGACCGACACCCCGAAGTTGCCGATTCCGGCCTGGATCGCCAGCGCCGTGCCCTGCAGCCGCTTGGGGAAGAACAGGCTGGTCGAGGGCATGAAAGACGAGAAGTTGCCACCGCCGAGCCCGGCCAGGAACGCCAGGATGAGGAGTACCCAATAGGGGATCGCCGGTTCCTGGACGGCGTAGAACCAGCCGATGGCCGGCACCAGCAGCGAGAGGCTCGCGAAGGTTACGACGTGCCGGGTGCCGAACATCGGCGTCAGGAACATGTGAACGAGGCGCAGCGTACCGCCCGCCAGGCCCGGCATGGCGGCGAGCCAGAAGAGCTGGCCGGTGGTGAGCTTGAATCCCACCGCCGGCAAGGCGACGACCAGGGCCGACACCATGAACCAGACGATGAACGACATCGTGAGGTTGGCGGTGGTGACCCCGAGGGTCCACCAGGCGAGGCGGCTGCCCTCCTTGGCCCAGAAGCCCGGGTTCTCGGGCTCCCAGCGGGCGAGCCAGGTGCCGCCCGCGGAGCGGGCAGGCGCGAGGGTTTGGGTGCCGGCGGTCATGGTCGTTGCCTTTCAGGTCCGGATAGGAGCGGCCGGGCTCGTTCTCGCCCGGCCGGAGATGGGCCTCACTCGGCCGGGATGCCGGCGAGCGGCGTGCCGGCGGGGACGGACTGCGCGCGGGATGCACGCAGCCGCTCGACCTCGGCCCTGAGGGCCGCGATCTCGGGCAGATCCTTGGGCAGGCGGAGTTCGGGATGCTCCCGCTTCTCCAGGGCACGCACCGCGGCGTGCATCCAGGCTGTGCTCACCGCCACGATGGCGAAGAGCAGCATGAAGCAGGAAGTCCAGATTCCGACGACGTCGTTGAGGAAGCCGAAGGCGATGGGCAGGGCGAAACCGCCCAGGCCCCCGATCAGCCCGACCACGCCGCCGACGGCCCCGACCCGGTCGGGGTAGTAGACCGGGATATGCTTGAACACGGCGGCCTTGCCGAGGCTCATGAAGAAGCCGAGGCCGAAGGTGAGGATCGTGAAGGTCACGGGACCGAGCGCGAGGCTCGAAGGCGATCGGCCCTCGGATGCCGCTGACCACGTAGTGGGTCGCCGGGTACGACAGCAGGAAGGTGCAGACCAGGGAGCCGAGGAAGGTCCAGTACATGACCTTGCGGGCACCGTAGCGGTCCGACAGGCTGCCGCCGAGGATGCGGAAGAGCGACCCCGGGATCGAGTAGGCGGCGGCGAGCCAGCCCGCGGTGACGATGTCGAGCCCGTACACGCCCGTGTAGTAGCGCGGCAGCCAGAGCGCGAGGGCGACGAAGCCGCCGAAGACGAAGAAGTAGTACAGGGCGAAGCGCCAGACCTGCAGGTTGGCGAGCGGCACCAGCATGGCCGACAGCGGCTCGGGCCTTGCGCCGGCCCGGCGACGCGCGGCGAGGTCCGGGTCGTCCTTGGTGCCGAGGTAGAAGACCAGGGCGATCACGACGAGTCCGAGCGCCCAGACCTGGGCGACGGCCTTCCAGCCGAGCGCGACCATCACCAGCGGCGCCAGGAACTTCGTCACCGCAGCGCCGACGTTGCCGGCCCCGAAGATGCCGAGCGCGGTGCCCTGCTTTTCCTTCGGGAACCACTTGGAGACGTAGGTCACGCCGACCGAGAAGACGCCGCCCGCGAGACCGACGCCGAGGGCCGCGAGCAGGAAGGTCGGGTAGTCGTAGGCGAAGGTGAGGAGGTAGGTGGCGAGCGCGGCGAGCAGCATGACCGCGAGGGTCACGAGGCGCCCGCCGTACTGATCGGCCCAGATGCCGAGGAGAAGCCGGACCAGGGACCCGGTGAGGATGGGAGTGCCGACCAAGAGGCCGAACTGGGCGTCGCTCAGGCCCAGGTCCTTCTTGATCTGCACGCCGATGATCGAGAAGATCGTCCAGGCCGCGAAGCAGGTCGTGAACGCCAGCGTCGAGAGCCACAAGGCGCGGCGCTGGTCGGAGTTCGTGACGAGAGGCAAGGCGTTCATGGTGCCGGCGTCCGGGACGGGCAGAAGTTGCGGTGCCACCTTCCGGGATGTGCGTCAGTGCCGTAATTGATCCACGTCAAAACTTGATTTGGGTGGGGCCGAGTCCAGCCCCCGATGGCGACATGTCTTACTCGACTCTACTTGATCCAGGTCAATGCCCGCTCCCGAATGCGTCAAGATGCTCGGCGCATGAGTTCCACGACATTCAGGCTTGCGGTCGCCATGGTCCCTGAGGCCACGCCCGGACCGGCCGCCGGCATGCCCGCCTTGCCCCATCGCCTGTCACGGCACACGATGGAGCACGCGCTGCCCGGCGGCTCGGTGCTGTTCGATCAGGGCGATGTTCCGAACTTCCAGGTCGTCCTCGTCTCGGGTTCAGTCCAGCTGTTCGGCCGCTCCACGGACGGACGCGAGGTGCTGATCGAGGTCGTTCGCGCGCCCGACCTTTTGATCCCGGCCGCCGTCCTGACCGGCTCGCCGTACCTGATGCAGGCGCGCGTGCCAGAGCCGTCGCGCTTCCTCCTCGTCCAAGCCGACGCCTTCCGCGAGGCCGTGGACCAAGATCCGCACCTCGCAAAGGCGGTTCTCGGTACGCTCGCGGAGCAGTTCCGTCGCATGGTGCGGCAGACCAAGAACCTGAAGCTGCGCTCCGCGGCGGAGCGCGTCGGCTGCTACCTGCTCGTCCTGTCGGAACGGCAGGGCACGCCTGACCGCGCGCTGCTGCCTTACGAGAAGCACATGATCGCGTCCGAACTCGGCATGACGCGGGAGTCGTTCTCGCGCGCCTTGAACGCGCTTGCTAAGTTCGGAGTCGCAGTTGATGGGCAGGCGGTCGCCATCCACGACCGGGCGCGGCTGGCCGCGGGGGCGCTGCCCGATCCACTGGTGGATCCACCCGCCACGGACGAGGCGGAAAGGCGGATGCTGGACCTGATCGAGCGGTTGAGGGGACAGGAACTTCGGAACCGGCCGCGCTGACGCAAGGCTGCTCCGGAGGCAGCGACCCCGTGCACGTTAGCCAAGCCGATCAGCGCGAGGGCGAGGGCAATCGCTACGCCGCCGGCTCCGTGTTTGCGGACATGGATGACCCTTGAGCCAACCGTGAAGGCCGCCGTTCGACGATAATCAGCGCGCTCGGCCACACCTCACCGGCTTCTTGCCCAGAGCGAAACGGGCGCGGTCGAGGGACCGGACGGAAGGGCAGTGACGGCTCAGGCGGCGCGTAGCGCGCCGAGGCGCGAGGCGTTCGGGCAGAACTCGGAATAGGTGCAGGCTGCCGTCCCGGCCCAGAGTTCACGGGTGCAGCGGCTGCGCTCCGTGCAATTGAGACAGACCGTTTCCAGCGTCCGCATGGCCTCTGGCTCGCGTTGCCGGATCGCATCGGGATCGAGCCGGAGGCTGCGCATCAGCGCTGCGAGGCTACGGACCTTCGCGACCGCGTCCGGGCTCATGGGCGCGGGAGCGGATGCATGGGTCTCCAGAAGCGTGTCCATCATCTCCTCGTCCATGTCCCTGAGTTCCCGGGCCGCCGTGAGCAGGCAGCACCAGGCGTTCATCGAGGCGGCAATGCCGAACGGGTCGAACGGGTCGGGTTTGCCGGTAGGTGCGGACATAGTGGCCTCCGAAGGGCGCCCAGGTGCCTCGCCGTTGCTGGCACCTCTGCGATTGCGCGCAAACCCGATTCCGTGCGCCGCTCCGTCTCCCCGAACGAACGGGCGCGACCGACGCTTGCCGGACGTCTGACATGGTCAGGTTCGGGTAAGATCCGCGCTCGTTAGAGGGGAGACGCCCAGAACGGTCCTTGATCTCGATCAAAGACCGCTCGGTCCCCGCCGCGGACCATTCGCCTGCGACGAACCCGTTCCGGAAAGTCCTGTCCCTCGCCTCGGCCATCGACCGCGCCGCAGGCAGCCTCACAGGCCCGGCGCGGTCCGTGTCCGAAAGGGATCATGCCTCCATCCCCCGGCTTCGCACGGCTCGCCCCTGTGCGCGGCCCTTGCGCTGGATCAATGCACGGACGTCCGGTTCCCCTCACCTGACCTGAAGGGGGGCGACCGGGAGCGGCTCGGCAGACCTGTCCCCGGGGAGACGGCATGCTGGTCGATACGGGTTCGTGCGAGAGGACCGCGCACGTCTGCAACCACAGGCGATCGGAGGATGGGTGCGTCGACTGCAAGGTCAGGCTGATCAGCGTTTGCTCCGTGCTGGCATTGCCCGAGTTGGAGGAGCTTGAGGCGCTCAGTCAGCACCTCACCCTGGACAAGGGCCAGGTTCTGTTCGGTCAGGGCGAGTTGGCGAACGCCGTCTTCAACGTGATCGAGGGCTCGCTTCGCCTCGCCCGCTTACTCCCCGACGGACGGCGCCAGGTGATGGGTTTCGCCCTGCCGGGCGACTTCCTGGGGCTTGCCCTGGAGGAGCGCTACTCGGTCTCGGCCGAGGCGCTCACGCCGGTGAAGACCTGCCGCTTCGGGCGCGATGACTTCGTCGGCTTGGTGGAGGCGAAGCCGCATCTGCTGAAGAGCTTGCACGAGCGGGCCGGCTACGAGCTGACCCTTGCCCAGGACCAGATGGTGCTGCTCGGGCGCCGTACGGCCGAGGAGAAGGTCGCCGCCTTCCTGCTGTCCCTGCGCGAGCGCTACGCCCGAACGGGGCACAGTTCCGTCACGGTCGAACTGCCGATGGGGCGCCAGGACATGGCCGACCACCTCGGGCTGACCATCGAGACGGTCAGCCGCATGTTGACCCGGCTCGACCGGGCGCACGCCATCCTGCTCGTGCCTGGCGGCGTACGCTTGCTCGACACGGGGCATCTGGAGCGGTTGGCGGCGAGCTGAGGCCGCCGTCAACGCTCCAGCGATTTCAGGTAGGCAATCAGCGCCTCGGCCTCGTCCGGGTCGAACCGGAACTCCGGCATGGTCGGATGGCCGGTGCGGATGCCCTCGGTCAAAGCCTCAGCGAGATCGTCGACGGGATAGCGTTCGTGGAGCGTCCGGAAGGGCGGGGCCTGCCGCAGCGGGCTCGTCCCCGTCCTGCCGATGGCGTGGCACCGGGCGCAATCCTGGCGCGCCAATGCGCGGCCGCGTTCGACATGCCTGTCCCAGGCGACCGCCGGCGCCGCCTGGAGGCAGGACGAGAGCGCCAACGCTCCCGCCACGATGGCAACGATCCCGCGCATCAATGGCTCATCAGGCAGCAGAGGGACGAGGTCCGCAGGATGTCCCGGGTCACGCCCCCGAACAACCACTCCCGCATCCGCGAATGGCCGTAGCCGCCCATCACGATCAGATCCGCATCCTCGCGCCTGGCGAAGCGGAGGATCGCGTCCGCGGCCTCGCCGGCGGGCGCGTCTAGCAGGTTTGTCGTGACGTGCGCCCCGTGGCGTGCCAGGAACTCGGAAACCTCCTCGGCCCCCTCGTAGCCAGCCTCGCTGCCCGCCGCGGCGACGAAGACTTTGTCGGCGCGCCCGATGAACGGAAGGGCGGCTGAGACTGCCCTGCGCGCCTCGGGTGCGTCCTTCCAGGCGATGACGATGCGGGCGGCGTCGAGGCGGTCGGCCTCCGGCGGTACGATCAGCACCGGACGTCCCATCTCCATCAGCACGGCACCCGGGTCGGGCATCATCGCGTCGCGTGACGTACGCGGAATATCGCGTCCGATCACGACGAGGTCGGCGCCCCTTCCGTGTCGGACGAGGAAGGCCTCGGCCCCGTCCTCCGCCTGCCGCCAGCCGGTGCGGATGTCGCCTCCGGCGCTCGCCCGGAACACGTCTTGGGCCAGGGTGAGTTCGTCGGCCAGCTTGGCCCGTTCCGCATCGTAGGCGGCCTGCGCCTCCCCAAGGTCGCCGGCGGGGCCGGGGCTAGGAAGCTTGCGGGCGGCAACACCGGTCAGTGCGGCCTCGAACCGACGCGCGAGGTCTGCGGCGAGGCGGACGCGGCGGGCAGCTGCCTCGCTGGTGTCGAGGGCAACCATGATGCTGGCGATGGACATTGCGCAACTCCCGCTCGGGATGGAGAACCCATGGAAGCTGCTTCGCCGACTCACGGCGGCCGATCCTTGATCCAGCGCAAAATCGGATCGCTCCCGTGGGGCGAGCGCCGCAAGATCTCGCGCCGGGGCGCCGACGCGGCATGGCTGGGCGTGCTCACGGGAGGATGCCGCGACGGCGCGGCCCCTCCGGCGGAAATCCCTCGTCCGGCGAGACTTCCTTTCCGAAGCGGGCCCGGCCGCCTGCCGAGGCGTACACAGGGCACACGAACGGGCGCCCGGCACCGTCAAGGTCCGTCCGGAACCGTTTGACCACCGCGCCACCGGTTCGCTCAATTGCGACGGCTCATGGGGGAGATCCGCGACTGTGGCTCAAAGTCTGCTCGTCCTGGAAGCGGCCGCAGACTTGCTCGCCGAGAAGGCCCACCACCTCGACCCGGATCGGACGCTGCCGACCTTGCGGCTCCTGTGGCGGATGATCCGCGACCATCGCGTCAACGCCATGCTCCTCCGGGGGCAGGCTGCCGCCATCGGGGACGAGGCCGCGCCGAAAGCGGACCGGCCCGGTTGAGGGCAAGGCCGGGGGCCGGCCCCACCCGGTCCCTTGCGGGATCCCATCCGTTCAGGCGGCGCGACTGTGCACGGCGGCGGCGGTCCCGAGATACGCGTCGAAGCCTGCTGCGACGTTCCGCACGAAGATCCTGGCCTCCTCCGGGATGGCGAGGACCTCGCCGTTACGGCGGACGAGGCCGTGCGCGACGAGCGCCGGCAGCCGCGCGAGCGTCGCGAGGAAGGCCTCCGCGTCGCGACCGTGAGCGCGGCAAACCCGCCCGACATCGACGGTGAAGTCGCACATGACCCGCTCGATCAGGTCAGCGCGAAGCCGGTCGTCTGGAGTCAGGGCGTACCCCTTCACCGTCGCGAGGCTCACCTCGGCCGACGCGCTCGGCATAGGCGCGCAGCCCCGGCGCGTTCTGGACGTATCCCTGCGGAAGCCGTCCGATTGCCGACGCGCCGAATCCGATCAGCGTGTCGCAAGGGTCCGTCGTGTAGCCTTGGAAGTTCCGCCGCAGCCGAGCTTCCGTCTGGGCGATCTCCAGCGGGTCGTCCGGCAGGGCGTAGTGGTCGAGGCCGATCCGCCGGTACCCGGCGGCGACAAGCGTCGCGGCGATGGCCTCGGCCTGGGCCAGGCGCGCGCGCCCGTTTGGCAGCGTGGCCTCGTCGATGTGGCGCTGGTGTTTCTTGAAGGCGGGCACGTGGGCGTAGCCGAAGACCGCGAGGCGGTCAGGGCGCAGCTCCAAGCATTGCCGCACCGTGTCGATGCACGATTCCACCGTTTGGTGCGGCAGCCCGTAGATCAAGTCGAGGTTGATCCCGCGGATGCCCGCGGCCCGGAGGCCGAGGACCGCCGCGGCTGTGATGCCGAGGCCCTGCCGACGGCGGATCGCCCCCTGAACCACGGGGTCGAAGCTCTGGACGCCGAGGCTTGCGCGCGTAACGCCGGCGGCGCCGAGCGCCTCGATCATCGCGGGCACGAGGGTTCGTGGGTCGATCTCGATGGCAAGCTCCGCGCCCGGGTCGAAGGGGAAGTGGGCGCGCAGGGCTGCGATGAGGCCGAGGAAGGCCTCCGGGGCCATGACAGTCGGGGTGCCGCCGCCGAAATGGACATAGCGCACCACGGGCGCATCTTCGAACCGCGCGGCGACCAGCCCGATCTCGCGTTCGAGGAGGTCGATGTAATCGGCGATCGGTGCGTCGTGCCGGGTGATACTGGTGTGGCAGCCGCAGTACCAGCACATCGACCGGCAGAACGGGACGTGCAGGTACAGCGAGGCCGTGGCGCCGGCGGACATGTCCCCCAGCCACGATGCGTAACTGCCGGCACCGATGTCGGCGGAGAAATGAGGGCTGGGCGGGTAGCTCGTGTAGCGGGGCAGCCGTTCCTCTCCGTGGAGCGCCCTCAGATCCTCCCGCATGCGAGCGCCTCTCCCTTCAAGCTTGACCGACTGGGCCCCGAGCCTTGATGCGGGGTAGGTTTCCGACGGGAGCAGCACCTTGATTTGGCTCAAATGCGTGGGCACTCCCGCGCATCCGCCGCGGTCTTCCTGACCCAGCTCAGGACCCGGACAAGGAACGGTCGAAGCGGCGCGAGCGCGAGGTCAGTCATCATGGAGTGCGCGGTACTCGGCACCCTCGATGTCGTCGTACTGCCCGGTGCGTAGCGCCCAGAGGAAGGCGGCCAGTCCCAGCGTGCCGAGGCCGAGTGCGATGGGGATGACGAGGAGCAGAACGTTCATTGCGGCCTCACGCGGCGCCGGGGACGGCCGCCACCACGCCGGATTGCTTCGCGGCCGGCACTTGAGCGCCGCGCGCGCCCAGGCGCGCGCGCAGGGCATTCGCCGTCACGACGAGGGATGAGCCGGACATGGCGAGGGCCGCAATCAGCGGCGTCAGCAGGCCGGCGGCCGCAAGGGGGACCGCAAGCACGTTGTAGCCCGCCGAGAAAAGCAGGTTCTGCAACATGAGGCGCCGCGCCCGTTGCCCCGCGGCCAAGACCGAGAGCACCGGGGACAGCCCACGGCCGAGGAACAGCGCGTCGGCAGCCGTCTGGCTGACGTGGGAGGCGGTCGCGGGCGAGAGCGAGGCGTGCGCGGCGGCTAGCGCGGGCGCGTCGTTGAGGCCGTCGCCTACCATCAGAACCCGCCTTCCAGCCCGCTGGAGAGCCTCGATCCGGGCAATCTTCGCCTGCGGTGTCAGGCCGGCCTCCCATTCGGTAATCCCGAGCCTGCGCGCTACCGCCTCAACGGCGGGGGCGCGGTCGCCCGATAGGACCAGCAGACGGCGGCCTGTCGCCGCGACCGCCGCGACCACCTCGCGCGCGTCGGGCCGCAAGGCTTGGCGCACGGGAAAGGCGACTGGTTCACCGTCCCCGGCACGGAAGCAGATCACCGAAGCTTCCGGATCTTTTGCGAGCGCTTCGGCGGCTTGCATCTCCGCCTCACAGAAGCGGGCCGAGCCGAGGCGCAACTCAAGGCCCTCGATCACGGCGCGCACGCCGAGCCCGGCCGCCTCCTGAGCGCCCGGGATTGGCTCAGATCCTCCGGCGAACGCGGCCAGGGCCGCCGCCATCGGGTGCCGGCTCGACAAGGCCAGCCGCGCCGCGGCCTCCAACGCCCCGGGATCGAAGGTCCCGGCCGCCAGGGCCGGTTCGGGCAGGGTCAGCGTGCCGGTCTTGTCGAACACGACGGTATCGATCTCGGCGAAGCGCTCCAGGGCCGTGCCGTCGTTGAGCAGAACGCCCTCGCGGAACAGGGCGCCGGCCGCCACGACCTGCACGGCCGGGATCGCGAGCCCCAGCGCGCAGGGGCAGGTGACGATCAGCACCGCAATGGCGTCGAGAAGCGCGGCGTGCCAGCCGGCCCCTGCAGCGAGCCACCCGACGAGGGTCATCGCGGCGGCTGCGTGGACCAGCGGGACGTAGAGGCGCGTGGCCTTGTCGGCGAGGACCAGGGCGCGCGAGCGCGCCTCCAGCGCCCGGCGCATCAGGCCCTCGACCTCGTCGAGCAGGCTCGCGCCGGCCGCGGCGGTGACTCGGACCGTGAGCGCGCCGTCGCCGTTGAGTGCGCCCGCAAACACCCTGTCGCCGCCGCGGATCGTGATGGCGGCGGTCTCGCCGGTAACGAGGCTCTGGTCGAGGTCGGAGGCGCCGTGCTCGACGACGCCGTCGGCCGGCACGCGCTCGCCCGGCCGGACGAGGATCCGAACGCCCGGGGCGAGTTCCGCGAGCGGGACGTCGCGCAGCCCGCCGTCCGGAGCGACGAGGGTCGCGCGCTCGCTGCGCAGCGTCGCAAGGTTCTCCGCGTAGGCGCGGGTGCGTCGGCGCATGGCTTGGTCGAGGACCCGTCCGATCAGCAGGAAGAACAACAGCATCACGGCGCCGTCGAAATAGGCATGCGTGGCTCCCGACAGCGACTCGGCCACCGACATCACGAGAGTTAGGACGACGCCGAGGGTGATCGGGAAGTCCATCGTCACCCGGCCGGCGCGTAGGCCGTGGAAAGCGCCCTCGTAGAAGGGGCGCCCGGCATAGGCCGCCGCCGGAAGGGCGATCATCGCCTGGATCCAGTGGAAGAGGTCGCGGTTCTCGGGCGTCATGTCCGAGACGTTGCCGGCCCAGACCGAGATGGCGAGCAGCATCACGTTCATCGACGCGAAGCCCGCCACCGCAAGCGCCCGGACCAAGCGCTTCGTCTCGGCGGCCTCCGCATCCGCGAGCCTGTCGGGTGCAAACGGCGCGGCCTTGAAGCCGAGCGCCTCCAGGGTCCTCAGCACGGCCTCGACATCGGCCCCCGCCTGGTCGGCCCAGGTCACCGCGAGGCGGCGGTCCGAGAAGTTCAGCCGCGCGGAGACCACGCCCGGCAAGGGGGCGAGTCCGCGCTCGATGGCGTTCATGCAGGCGGCGCAGCGCACACCCTCGACCGCTAACTCCGCGCGTGCCGAGCCGTCCGGCAAGGGGGTCACGAAGGCAGCATAGTCCCGGGCGAGGGTGGGCCTCGTGTTTGCCTCGCTCCACGAGGCGTGGGCCTCGATGTAGGCGAGCGCCATGTCGGTGCAGCACATCGGGCGGCCCCTCAGTCCAGGACGATCCGGTGCTTGCGCCGGAACGCGACGCCGTCCTTACCGTCGACTTCGACGACGAGGTCCCATTGCCCCCGTGCCACGGGCTCGGCCTGTGCGGCATAGGTCCCGGCGTTCACCTCGACGAGGTCGAGGCTCACGTCCTTCCGTTTGTCGGTCGGGCGCTCGAACCGGACGTGCAGCGCCTTGCCGCGCAGCGGGTGCGACTCGATGTCGGACAAATTCACGGTCACGGTCACCGTCGCGACTGCGTCCGGCCGGCGGGCGGCCGCCACATCGAGGTGCCAGCAGAGGGCGTCCTGCTCGCGCGCGTGGCGCAGTTCCGCGTTGTAGAGCTGGCCGGCCTTGTAGGGCGAGGCGACCTCCAGCCCGGACCAGGTTCGCGTCGCCGCGACGAACAGGACGGCGTCGGCGGTGGCGACGGTTCCGAAGAAGGCGACGAGGATCGCGAGGACCTTGCGTCCTGTCAGGCGGTTCGCTGCACGGGCGGGCGCCGGGGATGCTGTGGCGGTCATGGCGCGGGGGCCTTGAAGGTATCCTGCGCCCGGGCGGTCTCCCCGGTTGTGGAATCGGTGATGCTGAAGGCGAGCGGGACGCTCGTGTCCGGCCGCATGCCGGCAGCGGCGAATACGAGGACGCGAAATTCCTGGGTCGAATCGGACGGGACAGGCATGTCGCCCGGCGTGCCGCCCACCACCTCGACCCGCGCCCCGGGCAGTCCCACGACGGTCAGGGCGTAGTGCCGCTGCCCGGGCCTCTTGTTGCCGAGCCGGACGGTGTAGCCGTTGCGGATCGAGCCGTCGGACAGGGTCACGTAGAGCGGGTTGCGGTCGTGCAATACGCTCAAGCTTGTGAGGCTGCGCGTGACGAGGCTGTAGAGCATGAAGCCGCCAATACCCGCCACAAGGGCCGCGTAGAGGACCGTCCGCGGCCGGACGATGCGGCTGACGGGCGGTTTTCCGGCCGCCCGGCTCCGGCGGTTGGCCTCGGTGTCATACCCGATCAGACCGCTGGGCCGCCCCAGCTTGCCCATGACCGCGTCGCAGGCGTCGACGCACAACCCGCACTGGATGCAGTCCATCTGCAGGCCAGCGCGGATGTCGATCCCGGCCGGGCAGGCTGTGACGCAGGCGAAGCAGTCGACACAGTCGCCGGCGGGCTGGCCGGCCGCGCGCAGCGCCGTGGCCTGCTTGGCCGAGACCCGGGGCTCGCCCCGCTCGTCCTTGTAGAGAATGTTGTAGGCGTGCTCGTCGGTGAGCGCGGCCTGGATGCGCGGCCAGGGGCACATGTAGGTACAGACCTGCTCGCGCATGTGCCCTGCGAGCCCGTAGGTCGTCGCCGTCAAAATCAGGATCGCGACGTAGGCCGGGGCCGGCGCCTGGAACGTAGCGAGTTGGCCCACCAGCGTCGGCGCGTCAGCGAAATAGAGGACCCAGGCACCGCCGGTCCACCAGGCGATGATCAGCCAGATGGAGTGCTTCATCGTCCGCAGCGCGATCTTCTCCATGGACCACGGCGCGGCGTCGAGCTTCAGCCGCTCGCGCCGGTCGCCCTCGATCAGCCGCTCGACGGCGAGGAACAGGTCGGTCCACACGGTCTGCGGGCAGAGGTAGCCGCACCAGATGCGCCCGGCGACGGCGTTCATCAGGAATAGGATGAAGGCTGCCAGGATCAGGAGACCCATCACGTAGGTCACGTCCTGCGGCCAGAGGCTCGACGGCGAAGAAGTAGAAGCGGCCCTTGTCGAGATCGAGCAGGACGGCTTGCGAAGGCTCGCCCAGGCCCCGCTCCCAGCGGATGAACGGCACGGCGTAGTAGATGCCGAGGGTGATCGCGAGCAGCGCCCACTTGATCCGCCGGAAGGTGCCGCGGACCGCCTGGGGCTGGATCTTCGTCCGGGCAGCATAGAGGGAGCCGTTCACCGCCGGGACGGCCGCCCGCGTGGCGCGCCGGCCGAATTTCTTGGCCGGGCGGGGCCTGGGCGAAGTGGCTGGCTCTGTTGGCTCGGCGAGGGGCATCGGTGTCAGGTTCCGTCCGGCGAGGCGGCCGGTTCCGTTCGTCGTAGGAAGGGCTCGCGATGATGGCCTTGATCTCGCTCAAGCCGTGACCTGGCTCGCCGGTCGCCGGCACCGGCCCGGGCCCCTCCGGCCCGAGCCGAACTAGTGTCCCGGCTACTTGCCGCCGCCGAGGCCGTGCACGTAGACCGCGAGCGACTTGATGGTCGCGGTGTCGAGGCGGCCCTCCCAGGAGGGCATCACGCCCTTGCGCCCGTTCGTCACCGTGGCGACGACCTGCTCCGGCGATGACCCGTAGAGCCAGATCGCGTCGGTGAGGTTCGGCGCGCCCATCTCGGGGTTCCCCTTGGCGCTCTCCCCGTGGCAGCCGGCGCAGTTGCCCGCGAAGACCTCCGCACCCTTCTCAGCGCTCGCACCGGCCACGCCAGGCTTGTCCGAGAGCGAGAGCACGTAGGTCGCCACCGCCTCGACCTCGTCGCGCTTGAGCACACCGTCTCGCCCGAAAGCCGGCATGTCGCCGACATGCGCCTCGCCGTGGCCGGAACGGGCGCCGAAGCGGATGGTGCGCTCGATCTCCTTCGGGCTGCCGCCCCAGAGCCAGTCATCGTCCTGCAGGTTCGGATACCCGACGCGGCCGGCGGCCGAGCTGCCGTGACAGGCGGCGCAGTTGTCGCCGAAGGCAGCCTTCCCGGTGGCGAGCGCGAGACGCAGCAGGGCCGGGTCGGCGCGGATCTCGGCGAGGGACGCGCTGGCAAGCTGTGCCCGGCCGCGGGCGTCGCGTTCCCGACGCACCGCCTCGACTTCGCTCAGGACGGTCGCACGCTGCGAGTACCCCAGCACGCCACCGGTGTAGCCGCTCACCAGCGGCCACGCGGGATAGAGCACCCAGTAGCCGAACGCCCAGACGATGGTGGCGTAGAGGCCGTAGAGCCACCAGCGCGGCAGCGGGTTGTTGTACTCGGCGATGCCGTCCCACACGTGCCCGGTGGTCTCCGGGCCGGCGGGTGGCTTGCCGGGATTGGCGGTGTCGGCCACGGCTCAGTCCTCGCTCAGGGGAAGGTGGGCGGCCGCGTCGAACCGGGCGCGGTTGCGCGGCCAGAAGGCGTAGACGGCGACGGCGGTGAAGATGCCGACGAAGTAGAGGAGGCCGCTGGTCTGCGCGAAGGCGGCGGCGCTTTCGTAGGTCATGGGCCTCACCTCAGGTTCTTCTTGTCTTCGTAGATCTTGAAATCCACCATCGTGCCGAGCACTTGCAGGTAGGCGATCAGGGCATCGATCTCCGTGGCCCTGGCCTTGTCGCCGCCGAAGTCGCGCACGGTGACGCCGGGGTAGCGCCGCTGGAGATCGGCGGCGCCCTGGCCGTCCGGATCGAGCTGCGCCGTCACGTCGCTTCGGGCGACCGCGATCATCTCGTCGGTGTAGGGGACGCCCAGAGCCCGGTTGGCCTTGAGGTCGTCGGCGATAGTGTCGGCATCGAGCGGCCGGTCGAGGAAAGCGTAAGCCGGCATGATCGAGGCCGGAACCACGGCGCGCGGGTCCTTCAGGTGCTCGCGGTGCCACTGGTCCGAATACTTGCCGCCAACGCGGGCGAGGTCCGGCCCGGTCCGCTTCGAGCCCCACTGGAAGGGGTGATCGTACATGCTCTCGGCGGCGAGCGAGAAGTGGCCGTAGCGCTCGATCTCGTCGCGCATGGGCCGGATCATCTGGCTATGGCAGAGGTAACAGCCCTCACGGATGTAGATGTTGCGGCCGGCGAGGCTCCAACGGCGTGTACGGGCGGACGCCTTCCACCTTCTCGACGGTGCTCTTCAGGTAAAACAGCGGCGTTATCTCGACGAGACCGCCGATGGCCACAACGAGGAGCGCGCCGATGAGCAGGACAATGGAGTTCTTCTCGAAGATCTCGTGCCTCTTCCAGAGGCCGGGCTGGGCGGTGGCCATCGGACGCCTTCCGTGTTGCGTTGGTTGCGCGGGGCCGCCGCGTCGGGCCGCCCCGAGACTCGGTTCACTCGGCGGGGGCGAGCCCGGCATCCCCGGGAAGCGCGGCGTCGGCCGGCAGAGGCTTTTCCTCGGCGGCTGTCTTGCCCGCGATGGTCATGGCGAGGTTGTAGGCCATGATCAGCCCGCCGATCAGGAACAGCACGCCGCCGAGCGCGCGGACCAAGTAGTAGGGCTGCATCGCCTCGACGGTCTCGACGAAGGAGTATTCGAGAAATCCGAGGCTGTTATAGGCGCGCCACATCAGTCCCTGCATGATGCCCGCGACCCACATCGAGGTGATGTACAGCACGATACCAAGCGTCGAGATCCAGAAGTGCCACTCGACGAGCTTCAGGGAGTACACCTCACGCCGGTTCCACAGCCAGGGCACGAGGCAGTACAGCGCGCCGAAGGAGATGTAGGCAACCCAGCCGAGCGCCCCTGAATGCACGTGGCCGATGGTCCAGTCCGTGTAGTGCGAAAGTGAGTTGACGGCCTTGATGGACATCATCGGCCCTTCGAAGGTCGCCATGCCGTAGAAAGCCAGCGAGACGACCATGAATCGCAGGATCGGATCGGTCCGCAGCTTGTCCCAGGCACCTGATAGCGTCATGAGGCCGTTGATCATGCCGCCCCAAGAGGGCATCCACAGCATGATCGAGAAGGTCATCCCGAGGGTCTGCGCCCAGTCCGGCAGGGCCGTGTAATGCAGGTGGTGCGGGCCCGCCCAGATATACATGAAGATCAGCGCCCAGAAGTGGATGATCGACAACCGGTAGGAGTAAATCGGCCGCTGAGCGCGCTTCGGGACGAAGTAGTACATGATCGCCAGGAAGCCGGCGGTGAGGAAGAAGCCGACAGCGTTGTGGCCGTACCACCACTGGATCAGGGCATCCTGCACGCCCGAGAAGATCGGGTAGGACTTCGAGCCGAACACCGTCACCGGGAGCGCGAGGTTGTTGACGACGTGCAGCATCGCGATGGTGACGATGAAGGCGAGATAGAACCAGTTCGCGACGAAGATGTGCGGCTCCTTGCGCTTCCAGAGGGTCGCGAGGAACACGATCAGGTAGGTGACCCAAACGATGGTCAGCCAAAGGTCAGCATACCACTCGGGCTCAGCGTATTCCTTAGATTGGGTCACGCCCATCAGGTAGCCGGTGCCGGCGACGACGATGAACAGATTGTAGCCGAGCACCACGAACCACGGCGCGAGGTCGCCCGCCAGCCGGGCGCGGCATGTGCGCTGCACGACGTAGAGCGAAGTGCCGATCAGGACGTTGCCGCCGAAGGCGAAGATCACCGCCGAGGTGTGCAGCGGTCGCAGCCGGCCGAAGCTCGTGTATTCGAGTCCTAGGTTGAGCGCGGGCGCCCAAAGCTGGAAGGCGATGATGCAGCCGACCAGAAACCCGGCGATGCCCCAACCCACCGCAGCCACGGCCGCGAACTTGATCGGGCCGACATTGTAGTTCGGCTTGCCGTCGATCTCCTGCGGAGGGGCCGCGGCCGTCCGCCCCTCGTAGCGCTTGAGTATAGCGGCGACGCCTGCCGCCGCAGCAAGGGCGAACACGCCCATGTGGAAACTGAACGGTGCATCGACCGCCCGCGCCGATGCCAGGGCGCAGAGTAAGCCGCCAACCGATAGAAAGACGCCGAGCCCGGCCTCTCCTTCGGTCATGTACTTAGATGGTGGTATCGCGGCCATGGCTCGCTCGATTCGCCTCGCGCAGGAACGGCTACGTCTGCGCTTAGGGAGGGGCGGCGGCAGGGGCCTTGATTTGAATCAACGGGCGGTTTGCCGGGGACCGCTGCACGGTCGCAAGCTGATGCGGCCGGGTCTCGGCTCAGGTCGACGTCCTTGATTCAGCGCAAGGTCACGCTTGTCGCTGCGCTGCACAAGAACGCGTCCGGCACGGTCACTACCTGCCTGACTGTCAAGGAAACCAATCGATGCGTGCCTCGTCCCTTCTCCTCGCCGTCGCCCTGCTCGGCTGCTCCGGATTGCCGGTCCTCGCGACTCCCTGCGCCGAGCAGATCGCCACCCTGCAGCGCCGCCTCGACAGCGCCGGTGCCGTCCGGGTCGCCGGACTAGAGCCGGGTCACGTCCTGACTACGGGCTCGCTGAAGGCACTTCCCCGCGCCTTGCAGGGGCAGCCCGAGGATATGCGCCTGCGGCCGACCCGCGAGAATATAACGGCCGCCCGGTCGCTGATCCGCGAGGCGGCGGCCGAGGAACAGGAGGGCAACCAGCGCGCCTGCGAGAACATCCTCACCGACGCCAAGCGCCTCATCGGCGCACTGCCCTAGGCCGTTCGAGGCGGCTCTCGCTTCCGAACGTTGCGCGTGATCCGGCCAGGTCTCCGTCGCCCCGCGACGGAGACCTGTTTCGTTTGCGCCCTGCCGCCCCAGGGTGGGTGGCGGCGACCGTGATCTGGATCAAGGTGCCGGCGGCGCTGCCGGAGGGATGATCGGAACGGCCACGTCGCCCGGGCACGACGTTCCGGATCGGACGCCGCCGAGGTGCCCGCACGCCGCAGAGGGACTTGCCATGTCCGACCTTTCACAGGTTCACGCACCAATGTCCGCTCATCCCGCCCTCACGGCGACATACCGAGCGTTCCTATTGGCCCGGAATGGCCGCATCGCCGAGATGGTCCCCCTGCAGGCCGAGTCAGAGGAGGAGGCGCGTCTCCAGGCGCTCGATCTAATCGGCGAGGAGGATGTCGTCGAGCTCTGGTCCGGCCTGCAGGCCGTGGCGCGGTTCGAGCGTCCTACCACCGCGAGGTGAGGATTAATCCAGCGTAAGAGCTCTGCTTCGTCTGCGCTCCCGACGGCCACGGTGAAGCAGGGTGCGCTCTAAATTGTCCTGGACACCCGTGTGGAGCTTGCAGCACGGGTTTGACAGCCCGCCCGATCAGGCGCGCCACGAAGCGGCGTCAGGTCCTGCAAACTCATCGTACCCGATCCCGCGCCCCGCGCGTCGGGCCGCGATCGGGCGCGGTCGGGACAGCCCGCCGCGTCTCCCGGCGGCCGCCACCGAAGGGCCAGCGCAGCCGCCTTACCACCGGGTAGACCGCCGGGAGCACCACTAGGGTCAGGAAGGTCGCCGAGATCAGGCCGCCGATCACCACCGTGGCCAGCGGCCGCTGCACCTCCGCGCCGGCGCTGGTCGAGAGGGCCATCGGCAGGAATCCCAGGGCCGCCACGAGTGCCGTCATCATCACCGGCCGCAACCGTATCTCGGCCGCGCGGGTCGCTGCCTCCTGTGGATCGAGCCCGGTGCGCTCCAGATCGCTGATGTAGCTCGTCAGCACCACGCCGTTCAGGATCGCGATCCCGAAGGTTGCGATAAAGCCGATCGCGGCCGAGATCGAGAACGGCATATCGCGCAGCGTCAGCGCCAGGATGCCGCCGGTGGCGGCAATCGGCACGTTGAGGAAGATCAGCCCGGCCAGCCGGATATCGCTGAACATCACCACCAGCAGCACCAGAATCGCCGCCAGCGCCGCCGGCACGACCACGGCGAGCCGCGCCGTCGCCTCCTGTAGGTTCTGGAACTGGCCGCTCCAGACCAGCGAGTAGCGCGGCGGCAGCTTCACTTGGTCTGCCACCGTCTTGCGGGCGGCGTCCACGAAACTCTGGACGTCGCGGCCCCGGACATTCGCCTGGACGGAGATGCGCCGCTGCAGGCGCTCGCGGCTGATCTGGGCCGGGCCGGAAGCCACGTCCACCGTGGCGACCATCGACAGCGGCACCGTCATCGATGACCCCGCATCCTTTCCGGGGCGGCCCACCGGTAGGGCCCGGATGCGTTCGATGTCGCTGCGGTCCGTAGGGTCGAGGCGCACCACGATGTCGGTGATCGAATTGTCGTCGCCGTACACCATGCCGCTGGTGCGGCCGCCGATGCTCTCGACCACGTCGAGCACGTCGGAGACGTTGATGCCGTAGCGCGCGGCCTTGGTTCGATCGATCTGGATCGAGAGCGCGGGCATACCGGCCTGGGCTTCGGCCTTCACGTCGGCGGCACCGTCGACACCGGACACCGCGCGCACGATGGCATCAGCCGTATCCTTCAGGACCTTGAGGTCGTCGCCGTAGAGGCTGATCGCCACATCGCCGCGCACGCCCTCCAGAAGGTCGTCCATGCGCATCTGGATCGGCTGCGAGAATGTGTAGGCGACGCCCGGCACCTCCTCCTTGAGACGCTTGTCGAAAGCCGCCACGAGGCCGTCCTGGGTCTCGGCGGTCTTCCAGGTAGGAGGGTCGGTCAGGGTGATGAAGGTGTCGGTGGATTCGACGCCCATCGGGTCGGTGGGGATCTCGGCGCTGCCGGTGAGCGAGACAACCCGCTTCACCTCGGGGAAGGATTTCAGCACCCGTTCGATGCGGTTCATCGTGGCGAGCGAGGCGTCGAGATTGATCCCGGGCAGCTTCTCGGACGTGACGACGATCGATCCTTCCGACAGCTTCGGCAGGAACTCGCCGCCGAGCCGGGTGGCCAGCACGCAGGAGCCGGCGAAGAGCGTGAGCGCCGCCAGGACCGTGAGGGCCGCGTGTCGCTCGGCGGCCCGCAGCACCGGTGTATAGGCGGCCCGCACCCAGTGGACGAGGCGCGTCTCGGTCTCGCCGACCCCGCGGCCGGAGAGGAAGATCGCCGCCAGCGCCGGCATCAGGGTCATGGTGACGATCAGCGAGCTGCCGAGCGCCAGGATCACCGTGAGCGCCATCGGGACGAACATCTTCCCGGCCACACCCTCAAGCGCCAGGATCGGCACGTAGACCAGGATGATGATCGCCACGGCAAACATCACCGGCCGCGCCACCTCGGCGGCGGCGTCCCGCACCAGATCGGCGGGGGCGGCCCGGATGCTCGCCGCGGGCGCGCAGCACGTTCTCGATCATCACCACGGCGCCGTCGACGATCAGCCCGAAATCGATGGCCCCGAGGCTCATCAGGTTGCCCGACAGGCCGAGCAGCCGCATGCCGGCAAAGGCCATCAGCATCGAGAGCGGGATCGCGGCCGCCACGATCAGGCCGGCGCGCAGGTTGCCGAGCAGCAGCAGCAGGACCACGATCACCAGCACCGCGCCTTCGAGCAGGTTGTGCTCCACGGTGTGGATGGTCCGGTCCACGAGCTTGCTGCGGTCGTAATAGGGGACGATCTCGACCCCGGGCGGCAGCTGTGGGCGCAGGCCGTCGATGGTCTTCTTCACCTGCTCGACCACCGCGCTTGCGTTCTCGCCGTAGCGCATCAGGGCGATGCCCACGACGGTCTCGCCGGCCGCGTCGTGTGTGACGGCCCCGAGCCTGACCTTGGGGGCTTCCTGCACGGTGCCGAGGGTCGCCATCGTCACCGGTACGCCGCCGGGGCCTGTAGCCACCACGATGTTGGCGATGTCGCCCGGCCCCTTCGCGAGGCCGAGACCGCGGATCACCTCCTGCTGGTCGTTATGCTCGATGTACGCACCGCCGCGGGCGGCATTGTTGTCGGCGAGCGCGGTGTAGACCTGGGCCAGCGTCACGCCGTAGCGGCGCAGGGCATCGGCGGAGACGCGGACCTCGTAGGTCGGCAGCTGGCCGCCGTAGATGTTCACGTCGGCGATGCCGGGCGTGAGCTTCAGCTTCGGGGCGATTGTCCATTGCAGGATGCGCTTGAGCTGCATCGGCGTGTAGGCCGGCCCGCGCAGCTCGAACTGGTAGATCTCGCCGAGGCCCGTCGCCATCGGCCCCATCTGCGGGTCGCCGACCCCGGCCGGCATCAGGCTCTTGGCCTGCGGCAGACGCTGGAACACCTCTGCGCGCGCCGCGGTCACCGACATGGAATCGTCGAAGGTGACGTAGACGGCCGAGACCCCGGCCCGGGAGGTCGAGCGGACATTGGTCAGCCCGGGTGCCCCGGCCATGGCGTTCTCCACCGGGAAGGTGACGAGTCGCTCGACCTCAAGCGGACCCAGACCCGGCGACAGGGTGAGGATCATCACCTGCTTGGGCGAGATATCCGGCACCGCGTCGATGGAGAGGCCTTCGAGGTTGGCGATGCCGCCCGCCGCGGCCGCGAGCGCCACCACCAGGACTAGGAAGCGTCGGCGCACCAGCAGGGCGAACCAGGTCTTCATGGCACGGCCTCAATCCGTGGAGCCGAGCAGGCTGCGCAGCAGGATCGCCTTGAGGCCGAAGCTCCCCGTCGTCGCGACGGTCTCGCCGGCCGCCACGCCGCTCTGCGCCTCGACCCAGTCCGAGCGCTGGATCCCGAGCTTCAGGGCGCGCCGTTCGAACTGATCGGGGGCGACGCGCGCGAAGGCGATCGGCCCGGCCTCGGTCTGCTGCACCGCCGCTGCCGGTATGGTCACGCCGTCGCGGCCGAGATCCGCCGCGACCGTGACGGAGACGAACATGTTCGCGCGCAGCACGTCCCCCGGATTGTCGAGGCTCGATCCGCGCCGGGGCCGTGTTGGTCGTCGGGTCCAGGGCGGCATTGACGGAGCGCACACGCCCTTCGAACGGCGGATGGCCCGCGATCGGGCTCTCCACCACGGCGATGTCCCCGGCCTTCACCCGCGCGATATCGGGGCCATAAAGGTTCGCCAGCACCAGCACCCGGGTCGGGTCCGCGACCGTGAAGGCGTCCCTCCCGGTATCGACCACCTCACCGAGGGTCACGCCGACGCTCGTCACGACCCCGGCGATCGGGGTGACGACGGCGCTGGTGCCCGGTGCCGCCCCTTCCGTGGGAGCGAGGCGCTGATACTGGGCGCGGTACATATCGGCATTGGCCTGGGCCGACTGGACTGCCGCGCGTGCCTTGGCGAGATCGACCTGCCGCCGCTCCACCTCGGCCTGGGCGATGCCCCCGAACTTGAGCTGCTCCTGCCCGCGTTTGAGCTGCAGCTCGGCGACCTTCTCGGAGGCCTGCGCTTCGCCCAGAGCCGCCTGGGCGGCGAGGAAGCCGTTGCGGGCATCCAGGATGCCCGCGGCGTCGAGAGTCGCCAGGGTCTGGCCGGCCTCGACGCGGTCGCCGGGCTGCACAGCGAGGCTCAGGACCCGCCCCTGCGTGCGCGGCTTGAGGTGGGTTACCCGGCGCTCGTCGAAGGCCACGGTTCCGGGCGCGTGCACCGGGAGTACGATCCGGCGCGTCTCGGCGGTGCCGAAGGCGAGACCGATCCGCTTCTGACCGGCCTCGTCAAGGGTGACGATATCGGGATTGCCCGGCGGATTCTCGGCTTTCGTGTCGGCTGCCCCCGTCATCGGGGAGGCCGGGGCCAAGCCGAGCCTGTCGAGAATCGAGTCCCTGTAGAGCCAGCCCGCGCCGGCGAGGGCCGCGAGGAGCAGGACGAGCAACGGGACCATGAACCCGCGGCGCCGGGTCGGCGCCTGCGGGGAGAGGAATCCTCGCTGCGCTCCGCAGCAGACGATACGGCCTGATCGGCTGTATCGACATCGCGGGCGTGGGATTGCGCTTCGGCGTTCAACGACATGTGAGGCCACGCAGCCTGCTGCGCACGGCGCCCAGGGCCAGCGTCAACGGGTTTCCCGTCCTCATGCGTCGAGGTCCGGACGAAGCACGTCCTCTGTTACGTAGCGCCCGGTCTCGACCTCACGGACCACGACTTCGTATCCCTCGCAGCGCAGTTCGTTGAGACGATCCAGAGTGACGTAGGTCGCAGTCTCGACGTCGTAAAGGCGACGATGTGCGTACCAATTGATGAGGCGCCGCGGGCGCCGCTTCCTAGGCATGTCCCCGCATCCTCCGGCCGTTCGGGACGGCCCGAATCGCGCATGTGAGAGGAGGCCGAGTCCGCATTGATGATGTCCGGGAGCGCGCCATCCGGGTCGCGCCAGGAGCACCGGAACGTGCTAGAGTCATTCTAATAAAGGGTGCCAAGCCGATGTGGTGCCATTAAATTCGGGTTCATACAGGTCGCCGCACTTCGATTTGCGCCGGGAAGTCCGGCACAAGATGTGCGAGCCGGGGGCATGGGCGGCGTGGCGAGGCTTCTGCTGATCGAGGACGATGCGGAGACGGCCGGGGACGTGCTCGACGACCTGCGCGGTCGCGGCTACGACGTTTCCTGGGCCGCGACCGGACCGGAGGGCGCCCGGGCGGCCCGGGACAGTGCCTGGGACGCGATCATCCTGGACCGTATGCTGCCCGGCCAGGACGGGCTCGGCGTGCTTCAAGATCTGCGCCGGGACGGGGACCGGACCCCGGCCTTGGTCCTCAGTGCGCTGGGCGACGTCGACGAGCGCATCCGCGGCCTCCGCGCGGGCGGGGACGACTATCTGGCCAAGCCTTTCGCCCTGGGTGAACTCGCCGCGCGCATCGAGGCACTGCTCCGGCGCCCCGTCGACATCCGCGAGACGGTTCTGCGGGTCGGTAGCCTGGAGATCGACCTCATTGCGGGCACGGGCCGGCGCGGCGGGCGCGATCTCGAGTTGCTGCCGCGCGAACTCAAGCTCCTCGAATATCTGATGCGGCGCCCGGAACAGATCGTCACGCGGGCCATGTTGTTCGAGGAGGTCTGGAATTACCGGTTCACGCCGAAATCGAACCTCATCGACGTGCATCTGGGGCGTCTGCGCCGGAAGCTGGAGGCGGCCGGCGAGTTGCCCGTCATCCACAACGTCCGTGGCATCGGTTTCACCCTCTCGCCCGATGGTTGATCTCATGCGCTCGACGGCGGTCCGATGGGCCTTCGGGATCGCCATGTGGTCGATCCTGCTCGCTCTGGCGATGTTCGGCTTCGTCTACTGGCAGACGGCCGATTACCTGCGCGAGGAACTCGCCGAGACGCTCCGGCTGGAAGTCCGGGCCGCGGCGGCCGATCCGGCGGCAGCGGCTTCCCGCGTGGAAACCTGGATCGCGATGGATCCCCACGCCACGCATTACGGGGGCCTCTTCGGATCGGACGGCGCCCGCCGGGCCGGCAATCTCGGCGCCATACCGCATCATCTCGCGCGCGACGGGGATGCGGACCGCGTCAGCGCGACGGTGGACATCGCCGGTCGCACGATCGCCGATGAAATCTGGGCGGCCTCGCTGACACTTGCCGACGGCACAACCGTCGTGATCGCCCACGATACCGATGAGATTGATCGGGCGCGGGCGACGACGCTGCGAGCGCTCGGGCTCGCGCTTGTCCCGACGCTGGCCCTGTCGGCCTTCGGTGGCTTGCTGCTGACGAGCCGCGCCCGCCGGCGGCTGGCCGCGACCGAGGCGGCCATGGCTCAGGTGATCCGAGGCGATCTGCGCAAGCGCTTGCCGGTCGGGAACCAGGACGACGAGTTCGACCGGCTGTCCGGGAACGTGAACCGGATGCTCGACGAGATCGAGCACCTGATGGGCGAAGTCCGCAGCGTCGGCGATGCGATCGCCCACGACTTGCGCACGCCGCTCACGCGCCTCCGTTCCCGGCTGGAGCGAAGCCGGTCACAGGCGAAGACCGTGGCGGAGTTCCACGAGGCGATCGATCAGGGGCTCCTGTGGATCGACCAGACGCTCGCCATGGTAACCGCGGTGTTGCGGATCGGCGAGATGGAGGACGGGCGCCGGCGCGGCGGTTTCGCGCGGGTCGATCTCGGAGAGGTGGCGACTGTCGTGGCCGAGTTCTTCGCGCCCATAGCCGAGGAGAAGGACATCCGCCTCGACGTCGCGGTTTCGGCCGCGGATCACACCATCTACGGCGATCGCGATCTGTGCTTCGAGGCCCTGTCGAACCTCCTCGACAACGCTTTGAAGTTCACCCCGTCCGGGGGAGCCGTCGGCGTCTCGGTCAATCGTGCCGAGGGTGCGATCGTCGCGACCGTCGAGGATACCGGCCCCGGATTGCCGCCGGGAGAGCACACGCAGGTATTCCGTCGCTTCTATCGCGCGGAGGCGGCTCGGCAGACCGCCGGAAATGGCCTGGGCTTGAGCCTCGTGGCGGCCATAGCCAAGCTCCACAACGCCACTGTTACGGTGGATCGGGCCGAGGTCGGAGGGTGTCGTTTCGCGCTCGCCTTTCCGGATCCGGAGGTTGCCTGAGCGCGGACGTTTATCGCTGCCACCGCTTCAATCGCTCGCGCAAGGTCGGCCGGACCGCGCGCCGCGCCCGCGCTTGCGCGAAGGTGTCGATCCGGATCCGGTCGGTGGGGACCTGACGCAGGAATCGCTCGGCGATCTCGAAGACCAGCACATCCGGCCGAACCGTCTCGACATAGGTCCAGTCGATGTTTGCCGACCAGATCGCATGCACCTCGCTGAAGGTCTCAGCGAGCATGGCGGTGAGGCGCGCCCCCGGGCTGTATATATACGAGTCCCCGAACAGCACGACCCGGCGCGCGTCGGGGGCATCGGGGTTCTTCAGCACGACGCGCGAACCGACGAACAATCCGCGCGGCCGCACCGCCTTGCCGGACTCGCGCACGCGGACCAGCGCATTCGCGTCGACGCGCTGCGCGTGCCGGGTGAAGTCGTAGGCGACATATTCCTCGTCGATCGGGGGTGTGAGCTTCTCGCCGAGATCGAAGGTGAAGCGCTCCGACCGACGCGTGCCGGCGAAGACGTGCTCGGCCACCGGCGCAGCCAGGGCCTCGCAGAGGGCGCGATAGGCGATCAGATAGCCGCGATACGTCCAGTGCGTGTCGGTCCGCAGGTAGACGGGCTCGTCGGCCCGCGCCCGGAGAAGCGGCGTCAGCAGATCAACCATCGGGGCCGCGCTGTCCCGGGCGACCAGCCGGGCGAGGCGCGTACCGGGCGGATCGTCGAGCCCGGGGAAGGGGCGGCCGAGCAGGTCAGGATAGACGGTGAGTTTGTCGGGGACGACGGCGTGCACGTGCTGGATGCCGAGGCCGTCCAGCCGGCGGGCCCGCCGGCCGATCAGCCCCGCCCAGCGCGCCAGGATCCGCCGCGACGTCGCGGTGTCGCCGTAGAAGGCCTCGACTTCGCGCGCCCGCCCGACCCAGTACAACCAGCCCTCGTGGCCGACGGCCACACCTTTGCCGATACTCATGAGAGGTCCGCGGCTCCCGTCGCCTGGGCGACAATCCATCCCTGTGGGCGCGGCCTCCCGCCTCGACGGATCCAGCCAGGATTGCAAGGGTGCGGTTGGCCATTCCGCGACGCCGAGGCGACGTTTTTCGCCCGCCGCGTCGTCCACGCGCGAAACTTTATCGCGGTCCCCGGGGTACTTCGGTCAGGCGCAATCTTCTGCGCGGCGTTTCGGAGAGGCTGCGGTCGATGTCCGCGCTCATGACCTTTATCGGCTGCGGCCTCGTGCTGGCGGGCTTCGCGGCAGAAAAATTCGCGGAGCATCGCTGGCTCGATGCCGGCCATCCGGCCCCACTCGACACCTTCGCTGTCCTGGCTCTGGCGCTGCCGGCCGTTGGCCTGGTGCTGATGGCGACGCTGGCGGCTTGAAACCGGCGCGGTCTGGTTCAGTCCGCCGTCAGACAGAACAGGACCCCAGCGGTCCGCTCCTTTCGCCAGATCAGCGTAACTGAATAACGCACATCCGAATTGGCCAGAACCAGATCGAACGCGTTTTCGAGCATCACCACGTGCGAGCCGAGAAATTCGAGCATCGCGCCGCGGTCGGAGATATTATTGATTTGACAGGGAAATCTCGAACCGTCCGGATGCTGCGCGTAGGCCAGCATGGCGGTGACCTTCCGCTCGGCCGCGCGTCTTTCCACGAATCCGACGGTGGGCCTGGCGTTGCGTGACACGGCCGTTGGTCCTGGCGATGTCGGCCGACGTGGCGCGAGTTCAATAAAAATGCACCGGATTTACTAACGCGCGATTGATGACGCAGGAAATTTGAGGCGTTTAAATTGACCGCCGTGAGATTTCGCGCGCCGTCGACGCATCGGCGGGACCTCGCGCGGAGTCCGCTTCTACGGATGGCGATCGTCGCGGCTGGGTGGCCCCTTTCCCGCCCTGATGAACTTACCGACGAACAGGCCGAGCGGGATCGACATCAGGAACCATGTCCGGAGAAATCGCAGCGCCTTCACCATGGGCCGCTCTCTGGCTGCCGGATCGAAGCCGCATCAGAGCACATTGCTGTCCCGGACCCAAATCCGCCCGTCCGTGCTGTCACCCCCGTCATGCCGGGTGTCACTGGTGTGGACCCCGGCCTATCTGCTGCGCGAGCGGTTTCCGCCCGTCAGGCCCCGGTCAGGGTGAACCGGCACGAACATCCGGAGACGATCATGCGCATCCGCCGCGGTTTCGCACGCCGGCCGAATCTATTGCCGCGACTGTTCCTGGAACTCTGGCTAGGCCTTCTGGTCGGCCTGCCGGCGGCCGCCAACGCCGAAGCACCGGGGCTAACACGCATGCCGCCTCCGGCTTGGCCGCCGAACTTTTCCCGCAATGTCCAGGGCAGCGGCCAGCCGGGCATCGACGGCGGGCACCTCTTCCTGTGGAACCGCCCGCAAGGCTTCGATCCGGTCTCGACCCTCCGGGTCGACCGGCATGTGCCCGCGGGCTCCGGAGAGCCGGGCCACACCTACAAGGCAATCTGGGCGCTCGGCTCCACCGGTCCGCACAACGCCGGCTACGAATGGACGATCACAGGGGAACTGCACAATCGCAGCTTGGCCAGCACGGGCGCCCAGAACGTCGCGGTGAACGGCACCATCTTCAAGGAGGCGAACGGCCTCGGCCCGGTCGGGCCATCCTGGGCCGGCAACTTCAACTGCGTCGACACGACCCACGAGGCCGACCCGGTGGCCTCCTGCATCGGCGCTGAGATCGACGTCTCGGCGCAGTCGCCCACCACCGACCGCAACCGACAGCGGGTGGGCCTGCAGATCTCCACCGGCGGCGTTCCGGGTGCCCATACCGGGTACGGCGTTCTGATGGGGAATCTCACCGGCTCGGTGACCGATCGGGGGATCTCGTTCCAGGGGGAGGGCACATACGGCATCGGAATCGACGCTGCGGCGGCCCGCTTCACCGGGGTGCCGATCCTGCTCGGACCGGGACAGACGATCGGACTTGACGGCACTCGTGACGGTAGCTTCTCGCGCAACCTCGGTTTCGACGGGCACGATCTGGTCTATGGAACCGGGGGCGGGCCGGTGTTCCGGGTGAGCGATACCGGCCAGATCGAGGCGGCCTCCCTCCGCGAGACGCTGCCGCGGCCGCCCCGGAGCAATATCGATCCCTGCACCCCCGGCGACCACGCCTGGGACGAGGCCTATGAGTACCGCTGCGTTGCCCCGAACCGATGGAAGCGGTCGGCGCTGAGCGATTGGTGAGGGCCGCGGCGCCGCCTCAGCGATCGAAGATGCGCACGACCGCGAGGGTCTCGGGATCGACCACGACGATCTTGTCGCCGGGCGCCACGAAGTAGCCGAAGCGGCGCAGGCGCGGGTTCGGCGCCTCGGTGAAGGGGGCGAGCCGCACATCCGGCGGAACGATGCTGCCGGGCCGCAGCGGGATCGAGCCGACAATCGGTCCCGGCCCGACCGGCCGGCGCACGATGTAGTCGCGCACTACGACTTCGTCCTCCGGGCCGAAATCGTCGGGGGCGACCACGACGGCCTGGGCGAAGGCTGAGCCCGTGAAGAGAGCGACAAACCCGAAGGCTGCGGCGAAGCTTGCGCGTGTCGACATGTCGGGCTCCGTGACGGTCAAGGACGCCGGAAACACCGGCCGCCAGGCGCCGGTTCCCGTCAGCGCCCGATCTGGCCGGCCTCCGTGAGGGCACAGGCGACCAGCGGGTGATCTGCACGTAACCGTCGAGCGCCGCGACCACGACGTGCCGGCGATGGCGGTGCACGACCGCACCCGGCGTGTGCGGGTGGCGCTCGCGCCAGCCATGGGCCTCCGCCACGAAGACCCGCGCCTCGCCGAGACGCGCGATCGTCTCGACAGTGCCGAAGGCCCGAACCCGGCGCAGGATCGTGTCGACCTCCTGCCGGAAATCGAGAGTGCGGTCGGAATCAGTGGCGCGGGGCCAATACGAACCGTCACCCTGTGGCTCGGGCCTGCGCCAACGGTTGGGTAGTTCGTGGCCGAGCGGGCCCGCGGCGAGCCTTCGGGCCGCCATCTGGCACTTGGCGAGCAGCGTCTCGTGCGTCTCCAGTGGGCTCAGGCCGAAGATGTCCTGGGCCAGGATGTCGCCAGTGTCGAAGCCGTCCGCGAGGACGTGGGCGGTGACGCCCCAGGTCTCGTAGCGGTCGAGCACCGCCCGGAAGAGCGGGTAGGGGCCCCGTCCCGTCGGAAGCGGGGAGGGGTGGACATTGAGCCCGTAGGCCGCGCGGCCGCGCCAACCCCGCACCAGCCACGGATAGCCCGCCACCACGAGCGCCCAATCCCGGCCATGCTCGACTTGGAGCGCCTCGATGTCGCGCTCGCGGATGCGCGACAGCTGGATCGGCAGGCGGAGCGCGCGGGCGCGGGCGACGATCACTTCGTTGTGGTCGTAGATGCCGTCGCAGGGGCGGGTGAACAGCTTCACAGGCGTCCAGCCGGCATCCAGCAGGCCCTCGAACACACCGCCCAGGAAGTCGATACCGGCGAACGCGAACTTCATCCTTGCCGCCTGCGACCTTGTGGACGTGGAGCACCCGGGCCTCCCGCCTGCCCGGGAGCGCCACCGGCCTTACCTTGATCGGGCCAGGAAGGGTAGCAAGGGGAGCGCCACGTGCGACGGGTGATCATCTACGGCGGGACCGGAGGAATCGGCCTCGCGACGGCCCGGGCCTTGCGGTCCCGCGGCTTCGCCCTGCATCTGGCCGCCCGCGATACCGACCGCCTGACCCGCGCCGCCGACGAACTCGGCGAGACCACGATCAGCACCGGCGACGTCACCGATCCCGATTTCTTACCCGCGGTGACCGAGGCGGCGGGGCCGGAACCTGCAGGCCTCGTCTACGCGGTCGGCACGATCAACCTGCGCCCACTGAGCCGGCTCACGCGGGCCGACGCCGAGAGCGACTTCCGGATCAACGCGCTGGGCGCCTTCTCGGCCGTGCAGGCCGCCGCCGGAGCGCTGAAGGCCGGGGCCGGCGAGGCGGCGGCCGGGATCGTGCTGTTCTCGACGGTCGCCGTCGCGCAGGGCTTCGCGGCGCATGCCTCGGTGGCGATGGCGAAGGGGGCCGTCGAGGGTCTCGCGCTCTCGCTCGCCGCCGAGGCTCGCTCCGCAGATCCGCGTCAACGTGGTGGCGCCCTCGCTGACCCGGACGCCGCTCGCCGCCGCGATCACCGGCAACGAGACCCTCGCCCAGGGGATCGCCGGGATGCACGCCCTCCAGC
Organism: Methylobacterium sp. P31; assembly: GCA_050632875.1. Lineage (GTDB taxonomy): Bacteria > Pseudomonadota > Alphaproteobacteria > Rhizobiales > Beijerinckiaceae > Methylobacterium. The sequence goes on from JBODSC010000001.1 coordinate 2,922,342, forward strand.
GCCTTGGCCGGCCGGACGATGTCGGCGCGCTGGCGGCCTTCCTGATCTCCGATGAGGCGGCCTGGATCACCGGGCAGGTGATCGGCGTCGATGGCGGCCGCTCGACCCTGCGCACCAAGGGCTGACGCGATGCCGAGGAGAGACAGTGGCGCGGTCGGGCCTCGGGGAACGCTGCGGTTCATTCTCGGCGACCAGCTGACCCGTCGCGTGTCCAGCCTCGTGGATCTCGATCCCGAGCACGATCTGGTGTTGATGGTCGAGGTGCGGGACGAGGCCACCTATGTCCGCCACCACAAGCAGAAGATCGCCTTCCTGTTCGCCGCGATGCGCCATTTTGCGGCCGAGCTGGAGGCGGAGGGGATTACCGTCGCCTATGTGCGCCTGACGGATCCGGGCAACACCGGCAGCTTCAGCGGCGAGCTTGCGCGGGCGGTCGCGCGGCATCGTCCCGAGCGCGTCGTGGTCACCGAGCCCGGTGATTGGCGGGTCTGGCAGATGATGCAGGATTGGCGTGAGACCCTGCCGGTGCCGGTTGAGATTCGCGCCGACAACCGCTTTCTCTGTCCGCGCGAGGATTTCGCACGCTGGGCCGAGGGTCGGCACCATCTGCGGATGGAGACCTTCTATCGGGGTATGCGCCGCCGGACCGGCCTGCTCATGGATGCCGGCGAACCGGTGGGGGGCCGCTGGAACTTCGACGCCGAGAACCGCAAGCGTCTGCCCAAAGGTCATCGCGCGCCCGACCGGATCGGCTTTCAGCCGGATGCGGTGACCCGCGAAGTCATCGCCCTTGTGGAGCGGGAGTTCGGCGCACATTTCGGCGACCTCGCCACCTTCTCCTGGCCGGTCACACGGGCGGATGCGCTGGCCGCCCTCCAGCATTTCATCGCAGCCTGCCTGCCGACATTCGGCGATTACCAGGACGCCATGAAGGCTGGCGCACCATTCCTTTACCATGCGCTCCTATCGCCGGCCCTCAATGCCGGCCTGCTCACGGCCGAGGAGGTCTGTCGGGCCGCCGAGCGGGCCTACCGGGAAGGCGCGGCGCCGATCAACGCCGCCGAGGGATTCATCCGCCAGATCCTGGGCTGGCGGGAATATGTGCGCGGCCTCTACTGGGCGCGGATGCCGGAGTACCGCGAGAGCAATGCGCTCGGTGCGGGCCGCGACCTGCCGTGGTTCTACTGGTCGGGCGAGACAAAGCTGAACTGTATCGCCACCGTAGTCTCCGAGACCCGGGCTCACGCCTACGCCCATCACATCCAGCGCCTGATGGTCACCGGAAACTTCGCGCTGATCGCGGGACTGGATCCGGCCCAGGTCGAGGTATGGTACCTGATCGTCTTCGCTGACGCCTACGAGTGGGTGGAACTGCCCAACGTGCACGGGATGGTGCTGTGGGCCGATGGCGGTGTCATGGGATCGAAGCCCTACGCGGCCTCGGGCGCCTATATCGACCGGATGTCGGATTATTGCGCGTCTTGCGCCTATGACGTGAAGGTCAAGGCCGGCCCGGACGCCTGTCCGTTCAACTACCTGTACTGGAACTTCCTGATCGAGAACGAGGACAAGCTCGCCGGCAATCCTCGAATGACCATGCCGTACAACGGCCTGCGCCGCCTGGGCGACAAACGCCGGGCAGAGATTCGCCGGGACGCGACCGCCTTTTTCGCTACTCTCCCCAGTGGTCCCGAGCCCGCTCACCAGGGTGACCAGACCGCTACGGCCAGATAGGGGAGGCTTCCCGCCTGCCGGCCTCAAACTGGATTCCGGCCGAGGCCCGGATGCTATAGCGGTCCAGTACGAAGTCTGTGCCGTGCAGACCCAGATTCCATTTCGCGTAGCCCGTCGCGTCCGCGTAGACGGCCATCTCCGGACCGATATAGGCCCCCCAGAGGCAATACCCCCAGGCCACGCGGGCCCACAGGCTGTCGCGCGTCGAGCCGGCCACCGCGGTCGCCTGCAGGAGCGTCGCATCGGTCGGACGCGCCCAGATCTCGCCATGCAGGCGCAGGCCGAACCGCGCCGGCAGGGTTGCCAGACCGTAGCCGTCGACAAGCGTCTCCATCGTTCCCTCGGGACCCGCGAAGGCGGCGACGACACCCCAATCGAAGAACCATTGGTAACCCACCAGCATCGCAGCGCCGAGCGTGTAGCGATGGCGCGGGCTTTCGGAGCCACGCTCCTCCCGATGCCCGCCGCCGAGGCTCGCCAACGCGACGAAACCGTCGCTGTCGAGCGAGGCGAACCCGAATTTCGCACCCAGCGTCAGAAAGGTCGCGGCGCCTGCGTCGAGGCTGCCGAACAGCAGCGTATCGATCTCGGTGGCGTGGGCCATAGTCGACATCGCCATGACCGCATCAAATGCGACGGCAGCATCGTCGACGCATCGCAGGCATCGAAAAAGATATCTCCAGCCTGGCACGATTCGTCCTCCGGTTCGGAGGATAGAAGCCTAGATTTATGACTCAAAATCGACAGATCTGTCGCGTCGTGATCCACTGAAACATTGCGGGCATCGGCTCTCGCGCTTGAGGAGGACCGGAATGCGGACGCGATGGACATAAATTGGCGTGAGATTAACTTTGATTTTACCGTTCGACCTCAGGTGGCCTCCTCGCGTGCCGCCGCCCGTCGTACCCCGTCGCGAATCTGCCGTGCTTGGCGTGCCAGATGTTCTCGGTTAGAGCCCCCGCGGGACAGCGAAGGTTGGCGGATCCTTGACTTCCGGTGCACGAACGTCGGACGTCCTCACGGTGCTGGCGAGCCAGGAGGGCGAGCGCCTCACCGTGGGCGATATCGTTGCGGTGCTGCGGGATCGCGCGTTCGCGCTGCTCGTGGTGCTGCTCGGACTGCCGAACTGCCTGCCGATGCCGCCGCCGATCCCGCTGATCTGCGGCCTGCTCCTGCTGCTCGTGGCCATCCAGATCGCGGCCGGCATGTCGGCGCCCTGGCTGCCGCGGATCCTGCTCGGTCGCTCGATCGCCCTGACGGATGTGCGCCGTGCCGTGACCCGCGCGGTGCCGGTCCTGCGGCGCCTTGAGCGCTGGTCGCGCCCCCGCGTCAGCGTGTTCGAGACCGCGCTGGGCATGCGCGGCATGGGTATCGTCCTGCTGGCCCTGGCGCTGGCCCTGATCGTGGCCGCGCCCATCGTGGGGCAGATCCCCCTCGGCCTTGCCGTCTGTCTCGTAGGCCTCGGCCTCGTCGAGCGCGACGGCATCGTCGTGATGGGCGGCCTGGTGATCGGCCTGTTCGGCGTCGCCATCAACGCCGGCTTCGCCTACGCGGTCATCGCCGGGATCTTGGGTCTCCTGAATCTCTGACGGGAGCCGTCAGAGGCGATAGCGGATCTGGTCCGTCCAGAAGCGCTCCAGGCGGCCCAGTGCCTGGTTGAGCCGGTTGAAGTCGTCATCCGAGATGCCGCCGATCGGCGCGATCGTGCGGGCGTGCTTGTCGTACAGGCCCTGGATGATTTCGTGCACCTGGCGGCCCTTGTCGGTCAGGCTGATCCGGACCGAGCGGCGGTCCGTCTTCGAGCGGGCGTGGTGCAGGTAGCCGGCCTCGACGAGCTTCTTGACGTTGTAGGAGACGTTGGAGCCGAGATAGTAGCCCTTGGTCCGCAGTTCGCTCGCGGTCAGCTCCTTGTCGCCGATGTTGTACAGCAGGAGCGCCTGCACGCTGTTGACGTCCTCCCGGCCACGGCGCTCGAACTCGTCCTTGATCACATCGAGCAGCCGGCGGTGCAGCCGCTCCACGAGGTGCAGCGCCTCCAGGTAGGAGCCCTTCGCGGCCGAGGCCTCCTCGGGGGCTTCGGGCTTCACGACACGAGCGCTCTGGGTCTTCATCTCTGCCTCGCCATCTGATGTTGCCGCCTTCGTACAACGCGGGGCGGCTGATGATGGCTAAGCTACGGCTCGGGAATGAAAGGCGATTTAAGCGACAGGATGAATTCCCGATTTACTCTTCGCGGTAAAGACAAACTGAAGCGAAGATGAGAACGCTTCGTTCACCGTGCCTCCTGCGCGGCGAGCCAGGAGAGCAGGAAGTACAACGTCACGACACTGGCGCCGAATACGAGCAGCGGCACCGGCATTGGCAGAAGTTGCGGGGTCAACACCGCGAGCGTCATGGCAGAGGTCACGGCGAGCAGCCAGATCACGCCGCCCCAGGCGCTCGTCAGCCACAGCCCGATCGCCGCGGCGGAATCGATGACCGCGAAGTAGACGATCACCGCCTGTCGCCCGAAGGGCTCGGCCTCGAACGGCCGGGATCCGGGCAGCACGTCGACGATGTTCGCCCAGGCCAAAATGCTCTTGAGCAGCCAGGCGAGCGCGGTGAGCCTCATGAACCAGACGAGCACCGTATCCCATGTGCCGGGTGCCGGACCCTGGGCACGTTCGATCCGGTCGCTCGGGATCTCGCCAGGCCGGGGAGCCTTGCGCCGGATCGGGAAAGGGCCGGGCACTACGATGCGCTCGCGAGGGGGAAGGGCCGGTTCATGATCGGAGGGCCGGGATCCTGGTCAGTGGGCTCGGGATGCGCCGGGTTGAAGCGGTTCCGCCGTCCGGCGTCAACGGTCGGGTTTCGCCGCCCCCGCCCGGTGTGCTAATCCGAGACCTCCGGCGCTGAGGCGCCGCGCGATCCGCGGCATGGTCCGCGCGAACGGTAGCGAAGCCGCATGTCAGACACCTTGCCAGAGCCGCGCCCCCTCGCCGTGGAGGCCGCCCGCGGGGGTGCCCGCGTGGGGGTTTGAAGATCACCCAGCGTCCGCGCCGGAACCGCAAGGCGGAATGGTCGCGCCGCCTGGTGCGCGAACATACCCTCACCGTCGACGACCTCATCTGGCCGATGTTCGTCATCGAGGGCCAGGGGCGCCGAGACCCGATCGCCTCCATGCCGGGCGTCGAGCGGCTCTCGGTGGACGAGATCGTGCGCGACGCGGAGCGCGCGGCGCGGCTCGGCATTCCGGCTGTCGCCTTCTTCCCCTTCACCGAAGTGGCACTGCGCGACCCGACCGGTTCGGAGGCGCTCAACGCCAACAACCTCGTCTGCCGGGCGGTGCGCGCCGTCAAGCGCGCGGTGCCGGAGGTCGGAATCATGACCGACGTGGCGCTCGACCCCTATACCAGCCACGGCCATGACGGGCTGATGAAGGACGGCGCGATCCTCAACGACGAGACCGTGGCGGTCCTCGTGGAGCAGAGCCTGATCCAGGCCGAGGCCGGGACCGACATCATCGCGCCCTCCGACATGATGGACGGGCGCGTCGGCGCGATCCGGGCCGGGCTCGACAAGGCCGGCTTCCTCGACGTGCAGATCATGGCCTATGCGGCCAAGTACGCCAGCGCCTTCTACGGCCCGTTCCGCGACGCGATCGGCACTAAGGCGGCGCTGGTCGGCGACAAGCGCACCTACCAGATGGATCCGGGCAATTCCGCCGAGGCCTTGCGCGAGGTCCGCCTCGACCTCGACGAGGGGGCGGATTCCGTGATGGTGAAGCCTGGCTTGCCCTATCTCGACATCATCCGCCGCGTCCGGGACGAGTTCCAGGTCCCGACCTTCGCCTATCAGGTGTCCGGCGAGTACGCGATGATCGAGGCAGCCGCCCGAAACGGCTGGCTCGACGGCGACCGCGCGATGGTCGAGGCGCTTCTCGCCTTCAAGCGGGCCGGGGCCGACGGCGTCCTCACCTACCACGCGCCCCGGGTCGCGGAGCGCCTGCGCAGCCATCCGTGAGACGCACGCACCGTTGGCTGCTCGGGAGCGCGGTCGCCGCGGGCTTTCTCGGGGGCTGGCCGCCTGCCAGGATACGCTGCGGCGGGAGCGCGTCGCGACCTGCCGCCGGGCTTTGCCGGCGATCGCGCCCCAGGCCGGGATCCGGCTCCTACGGGCGGCGCCGGGGGCTGGGTCGAATACGGTCCGGGTCGACTACGCCGAAGGAAACCGGCAGCACTGGCTGACGTGCCGGTTCGACGCCGGCTCGACCATCGTCGCGCTCGCCACCGAGGGCGCCAGCCTGTCCGGCCCCTCGCTCTACATGCTGAAGCGCTTCTACCTCGACACGCCGGACGCCGAGGCCGACGACCCGGCTGACCGCTGAGCAAGCCGGCTCGGCAGGCTCCCCTTGCGGCCCTCACAGCCTGCCCCCACCTCTCCGCTCGCAGCCTCGCTTGCAGGACGCGACACCATGCAGAACCCCCAACCCGGTTACGCGCAGCGCTTCGACGCACCCGGCTATGCCGCCTCGCTGCCGGTCCCGTTCGTGCGCGCGAGCCTCGGCGGCCGCACGCTCGCCTACCTCCTCGACATCCTGTTCATCTTCGGCTTCACCGTCCTGCTGACGCTTCTGATCACGATCATCGGCGTTGTGACGTTCGGGCTTGGCTGGACCCTGTTCGCGATCCTGCCGGCAAGCGGCATCATCTACAGCGCGATCACGGTCGGTGGCCCGAAGCAGAGCACGATCGGGCAGCGGCTGATGGGCCTGCGGACGGTCGCGCCCGAGAGCGGCGCGCGGGTCGACATCATCACGGCGGCCGTCCACGCCCTGCTGTTCTACGTGGCGATCTCGACCTTCCTGCTCTGGTGCGTCGACATCGCCTTCGGGCTGGTGCGTTCGGACCGGCGGCTCGGTCACGACCTGCTGCTCGGCCTCGCGGTCGTCCACGCCCGCTGAGCGGGCTGACACGCGGTGAAAATCTCGCGCGGCCGGCGGCCGGGGGCATTGAGCCCGGCCGCTCCGCCTGTACACTGGTATGCCGGCGCCGAGAGGATGAAACCGGCGCAGGGTCAAGAAGAAGCGTGACCAGCCATCCGCGCGATACGCCGCAATTCTATCTCACCGCGCCCTCTCCCTGCCCCTACCTCCCGGGCCAGGAGGAGCGGAAGGTATTCACTCATCTCGTGGGACGGCGCGCCCGCGACCTCAACGAGATCCTGACACAGGGTGGCTTCCGCCGCTCGCAGACCATTGCCTACCGCCCGGCTTGCGAGACCTGTCGCGCCTGCATCTCGGTGCGCGTGGTGGTGGATGAATTCGTGCCGAGCGCGAGCCAGCGGCGCATTCTGGCCCGCAACGCGGATTGGGTCGGCACGCCGGAACCGAACCGGCCGGCCTCCGAGCAATATGCCCTGTTCCGCCGCTACCTCGACGCCCGCCACGGTGACGGCGGCATGGTCGACATGACGGTTCTCGACTACGCCATGATGGTCGAGGACAGCCACGTGGACACGCACCTCGTGTCGTACCGGCGGCATGGTCCGGACACGGCGATCACCGGGCGCGGCTCCGGGCCGCCGCTCGCTTTCTGTCTGACCGATGTCCTCGCGGACGGTCTGTCGATGGTCTACTCGTTCTACGATCCCGAGGAGGCCGGGCGCTCGCCGGGCACCTTCATGATTCTCGACCATATCCGCCGGGCCCGCCGGCTCGGCCTGCCGTACCTCTATCTCGGCTACTGGGTCGAAGGCTCGCGCAAGATGGATTACAAGTCCCGCTTCCGACCGCAGGAGCGGCTCCTGGGTCAGGGCTGGGTGCGGGCGGACTGAACGCTCCACATCCCGTGTCGCCCGGGTATGATCCGTATGCATTGAGCGGCCGGCCCGGCGCATGCTACCGGCCTCGCACGCAATCCGGACCGTGCCGAGGCCCCCATGATCCCCCGCTACAGCCGCCCCGCGATGACGGCGATCTGGTCGCCCGAGAGTCGCTTCCGGATCTGGTTCGAGATCGAAGCGCACGCCACCACGGCGCTTGCCGAGATCGGCGTCGTCCCCAAGGAAGCCGCCGAGACGGTCTGGGCCAAGGGTAAGGACGCCGTCTTCGACGTCGCCCGAATCGACGCGATCGAGGCGGTAACCAAGCACGACGTGATCGCCTTCCTGACTCACCTCGCCGAGATCGTCGGTCCAGAAGCGCGGTTCGTCCACCAGGGCATGACCTCGTCGGATGTGCTCGACACCTGCCTCAACGTCCAGCTCGTGCGGGCCGCCGATATCCTCATCGCCGACGTGGACGCGCTCCTCGTCGCGCTGAAGGCCCGGGCCTTCGAGCACAAGCTGACCCCCACGATCGGCCGCTCGCACGGGATCCATGCCGAGCCGGTGACCTTCGGGCTCAAGCTCGCCCAGGCCTATGCCGAGTTCGAGCGCAACCGCCGCCGCCTCGTCGCGGCCCGCGAGGAGGTCGCCACCTGCGCGATCTCGGGTGCGGTCGGCACCTTCGCCAATATCGATCCGCGGGTGGAGCAGTACGTCGCCGAGAAGATGGGCCTCTCCGCCGAGCCGGTCTCGACGCAGGTCATCCCGCGCGACCGCCATGCGATGTTCTTCGCCACCCTCGGCGTCGTCGCCTCATCCCTGGAGCGTCTGGCCATTGAGATCCGCCACCTCCAGCGCACCGAGGTGCTGGAGGCGGAGGAGTTCTTCTCCGAGGGGCAGAAGGGCTCCTCGGCCATGCCCCACAAGCGCAACCCGGTGCTGACCGAGAACATCACCGGCCTCGCGCGGATGGTGCGCGGCTACGTCACCCCGGCCCTCGAGAACGTGGCGCTCTGGCACGAGCGCGACATCTCGCACTCCTCCGTGGAGCGGATGATCGGCCCCGACGCGACCGTGACCCTCGACTTCGCCCTCGCGCGGATGACCGGCGTCATCGAGAAGCTGCTGGTCTACCCAGCGAACATGCAGAAGAACCTCGACCGGCTCGGCGGCCTCGTCCACTCGCAGCGGGTTCTGCTGGCGCTCACCCAGGCCGGCGTGTCGCGCGAGGATGCCTACCGTCTGGTCCAGCGCAACGCGATGCCGGTCTGGCGCGGGGAGGGGGACTTCCTCGCGCTCCTGAAGGCGGATCCCGAGGTGACCGCGGCGCTCTCGCCCGAGCAGATCGAGGAATGCTTCGATCTCGGCTACCACTTCAAGCACGTGGACACGATCTTCTCGCGGGTGTTCGGCGCGGCCTGAGCGCGCCGCACGATTCCTGCTTGGCCCCGTGACGAACACAGGAAGGCAACCCGTGACCGCTTCCCGCACCGTCTATCTCAACGGCCAGTTCCTCCCCTTCGAGGAGGCGCGCGTGCCGATCATGGACCGCGGCTTCCTGTTCGCGGACGGCATCTACGAGGTCTCGGCGATCCTCGACGGCAAGCTCGTCGACAACGCCGCGCATCTCGCCCGCCTCGACCGGTCGCTGGGCGAGATCGGCATCCGGAACCCGCACGACGCGGCCGGCTGGGAGCGCCTGCAGACTGAGTCTCGTCGCCCGCAACGGCGTCACCGAGGGGCTCGTCTACATGCAGGTGACGCGCGGCGTGGCCGAGCGCGACTTCGCCTTCCCGAAAGGGGGTGTCGAGCCCACCGTGATGATGTTCACGCAGGCCAAGACCGTGCTGGCCAACCCGCTCGCCGAGAGCGGAGCCCGGGTGATCACCGTCGAAGATCTGCGGTGGAAGCGCCGGGACATCAAGTCGGTGGCCCTGCTGGCCCAGGTGCTGGCCAAGCAGCAGGCGGCCGAGGCTGGCGTCGCCGAGGCTTGGATGGTCGAGGACGGCGCGGTGACGGAGGGTTCGTCCTCCACGGCGTTCATCGTCAGCCGCGATCGCGTGCTCGTCACCCGGCCGCTCTCCACCGCGCTGCTGCCCGGGATCACCCGGGCCTCGGTGCTGCGGCTGGCCCAGGAGGCCGACCTGCGGATCGAGGAGCGCCTGATCCCGGTCGCCGAGGCCTACGAGGCCCAAGAGGCGTTCTACACCAGCGCTTCGGCCTTCGTGATGCCGGTGGTGGAGATCGACGGAAGGCGGATCGGCGAGGGGCGCCCGGGGGCCCTGACCCGGCGCCTGCGCGAGCTGTACGTCGAGGCCGCCCGTCAGGGTTGAGTCGGACGGGCTGGTCACGCGAGCCGGCGTTGCGCGGGAGCGAGGCTTGCGCGGTCACGTGAAGGAGCCGTTGCGCGGCTCCGCCTCATCCCGCGCGCCTGCAGTCACGGGCGTCGCTCGGTCATCGGGCAAGGGGCAGGCAGGAACGGATGCCGCCCCCGACTGTTCCTCCCCGAATTCGTGCTCCGAGAGGGGAGGCCAGTCTTGTCGAAGAAGCTCCTGTTCGCCGCGCTCGCGGCGACCGTCATGGCGATGCCCGCCTATGCCCAGAATCCCGCCGCGCCACTGAAAGGGCAGGATACCGACCCGGCCTTGCCGCCTGCGACGCAGACGCCGCCCGACCGCGTGCGTCCGAGCGCGGATGCCCCGCCCAAGGATCAGTCACTGAGCGACAAGCTCCAGCAGAACGACGGCGTGATCAAGCCGCCCTCGACCGGGACAACCGGCACCGTGGTCAAGCCCGACCAGTCCGGTTCGATGCCGGTGATCAAGCCGCACGAACTCCCCGGCCGCGCGCCTGGGACGGAGGCGAAGTAGCCGCCCTGCGGCCGTTATACGGTCCGCCATGCGGTGAATTGCTTGATTTCGCTGCCCGGATCGCGGAAACGGCTCACGACGCACGCAGCCCGCACCCGCGGGCGGCGCCGTCCCGGTTTCCGTCGCGGGTAAGCAGGCAGGCATGGCCAACGTCGTCGTTGTGGGCGCCCAGTGGGGCGACGAAGGCAAGGGCAAGATCGTCGACTGGCTCTCGGAGCAGGCCGACATCGTGGTCCGGTTCCAGGGCGGGCACAATGCCGGCCATACGCTGGTCATCGACGGCGTGACCTACAAGCTGGCGCTGCTGCCCTCGGGCGTCGTGCGCGGCGGCAAGCTCTCGGTGATCGGCAACGGGGTCGTGGTCGACCCCTGGCACCTCGTCGACGAGATCGAGCGGATCAAGGCCCAGGGCGTCGACGTCTCGCCCGCGTCGCTGCGGATCGCCGACAACGCCACGCTGATCCTGCCGCTCCACCGCGAGCTGGACCATTTTCGCGAGACCGCCAATGCCGGCCTCAAGATCGGCACCACCAAGCGCGGCATCGGGCCGGCCTACGAGGACAAGGTCGGGCGCCGGGCGATCCGCGTGGTCGATCTCGCCGATCCCGACGCGCTGCCGGCCAAGATCGAGCGCGTGCTGACCCACCACAACGCCCTGCGGCGCGGTCTCGGCATCGACGAGGTGAATGCCGAAGCGCTGCTCGCCGAGCTGAAGGCCATCGCGCCGAAGATCCTGCCCTTCGCCGACACCGTCTGGGCGCTGCTCGACGAGGAGCGCCGGGCCGGCAAGCGCATCCTGTTCGAGGGCGCGCAGGGGGCGCTGCTCGACGTCGATCACGGCACCTATCCGTTCGTCACCTCCTCCAACATTGTGGCTGCGCAGGCGGCGACGGGATCGGGCCTCGGCCCGGGAGCCATCGGCTACGTCCTGGGCATCGCCAAGGCCTATACCACCCGGGTGGGTGAGGGGCCGTTCCCCACCGAGCTGTTCGACGAGATTGGCGAGACCATCGGCAGCCGCGGGCGCGAGTTCGGCGTCAACACCGGGCGCAAGCGCCGCTGCGGCTGGTTCGACGCGGTGCTGGTGCGGCAGACCGTGCGCACCTCCGGCATTCACGGCATCGCGCTCACCAAGCTCGACATTCTCGACGGGTTCGAGGAGATCCGCGTCTGCACCGGCTACATGCTGGACGGCAAGCCGATCGACCATCTGCCGGCGAGCCAGGCTGCACAGGCCCGCGTCGAGCCGGTCTACGAAGTGATCCCGGGCTGGTCCGAGACCACGGCGGGCGCCCGGTCCTGGGCGGAACTGCCGGCGCAGGCGATCAAATATGTCCGCCGAATCGAGGAGCTGATCGGGGCGCCGGTGGCGCTGCTGTCGACCTCGCCCGAGCGCGACGACACCATCCTCATGCACAACCCGTTCGAGGATTGACGCGCCGCGCTATCCCGTTGACGGCGCGTCTTTTTGAACGTTCCGCCTGTATCCAGCCCGCGTCGGCTTGATCTAGAACGGGGGCGCGGCGGGGTGGCCGCCTCCATGGTCGCCCCGCCTTCATCACGGCAACCGACGTGCGGGCGCGGATCCGTGTGGCGGGAGGCGCTATCACCGGCCGACGGCCGTGACCGACCCTGTCGGGCGGGAGCGGCCCTCGGTCCCCGGCCGTCGACCGGTGCTGCCGGACGGTAGCCGAAGGGGCGGATCAGGGTATATGGCCGATTACTACCCGCTTCTGGCACGCGCGCTCGATGCGCTGCCCGACCGAACGCCGGCCCTGCGCAAGGCGGTCTACGATCGCGCGCGCAATGCGCTGATCAGCCAGCTCCGTTCGCTGGATCCGCCGCTCTCGGAGTCGGATATCGATCTTGAGCGCCGGGCACTCGATGCTGCGATCGAGCGGCTCGAGGTGGATCATGGCGGCCTGCCGGCTCCGGCCAACGATGCCGTGGTGGTACCTGAGCCGATCGCGCCGCCGGTCACTGAGCCGGAAATCCCGGAGCCGTCGCCGCCCGAGCCGTCAGCCTCACCGCCGGCCGAGCCGATCCTTCCGGCCGCGAAGCCGCCCTTCGAGGCGCTGGCGCGCGCGCCTGAGCCCGAGTCACGCGAGGCGCCGATCCCGATCACGCCGCCGCGTCCGGGCCAGAGCCAACCGGCCGTTCCCGAGACCCCGGCACCGCCCGCCGCCCCGCCGCCTGCCGAAGATCCCGAAGGCGCCGCGGCTTCCGGAGAGGCCGGGAACGGCCGCCAGCGCCCGCGGATCGAAGTCGTGCCACCACGGACCGGCCGGTCGCGGGTTCTGCGCAACGTGTTCGTCGGAACCGTGCTGGCGGTGGTGATCGGGCTGATCGCCGTGGCAGCCTTCCTGCTTCGCGACCGGCCACAGACCCTGCCGTCGAGCAGTACCGAGACAGCGGATACGCAGCAGCCCGAAGGTGAGACCAAGTTCGGCGACCGTGTCGGCGGTGACGCGGCCTCGTCCCCGCGCCCTGCACCCCGCCAGGAGAGCAGCACGCCCCCGCGCGCGGCAACGTCGCCGGCCGAGCCGAACGTCTCCGTCGCCCAGCGCGCCGAGCTGATCGAGGAGGCCTCGGGCGCGGAGAACGCGCAGCCGACGACGATCTCGGGGCGGGTCACGTGGCGGCTCGACACGGTGAATGGCGAGCAGGGGCAGCCGCTTCAGAACGCGGTGGTCGCGACCGTGAGCATCCCGGATGCAGGGCTGACTCTGGTGATGACCATTCAACGCAACCTCGACACGACGCTGCCGGCTTCGCACACGATCAGCCTCGCCTTCAGCCAGAGTGGAAGCGGTAGTGCCCGGACGGTGCAGGATGTCGGACTGCTCCAGGCCAAGGATGAGCAGAATGCCCGCGGGTCGCCGGTCTCGGGCCTGCCGGTCCGGGTCCGCGACAACTTGTTCCTGATCGGCCTGTCGTCGCTGCAGAACGATGTGGAGCGCAACACCGATCTGCTGCTCCACCGCAACTGGTTCGATCTCGCCCTGCGCTACACGTCGGGCAAGCGTGCCGTCCTGACGTTCGAGAAGGGCACCGCGGGCGCCCAGGTCATGCAGAGCGCCTTCGACGCATGGCAGTGATCCGGCTGTTGTGACGAGCCCCGGCGCGCGTCGCGCGCCGGAAAGGCCGATCAGCGGGCCTCGATGCCGGCCCTCGGCAGCTCGCGGTTGGCGATGTTGCGCTTGACCGCTTCCTGCACCTTCTCGAAGGCGCGTACCTCGATCTGCCGGACGCGCTCCCGCGAGACGCCGAACTCGCCCGACAGGTCCTCCAGCGTGATCGGATCCTCGGCAAGGCGCCGGGCCTCGAAGATGCGGCGCTCGCGCGGGTTAAGCACGCTCAGCGCGTCCTTCAGGGCCGAAAGGCGGTTCTGCCCCTCCTGCTCGCGGGCCAGCACCGTCTCCTGGCTCGGGGAATTGTCGACGAGCCAATCCTGCCACTCGCCTTCGCCCTCCTCGCGCAGGGGCGCGTTGAGCGAGGTGTCCCCGGACAGGCGCCGGTTCATGTCGATGACATCCTGCTCCGGCACGCCGAGGCGGGTGGCGATCTGCTTCACCTGATCGGGCTTGAGGTCGCCCTCGTCGAGAGCCGAGATCCGGCCCTTCGCCTTGCGCAGGTTGAAGAACAGCTTCTTCTGGTTCGCCGTGGTGCCCATCTTCACCAGCGACCAGGAACGCAGGATGTATTCCTGGATCGCGGCCTTGATCCACCACATCGCGTAGGTGGCGAGCCGAAAGCCCTTGTCGGGATCGAACCGCTTGACGGCCTGCATCAAGCCGACATTGCCTTCGGACACGACCTCGCCGATCGGCAGGCCGTAGCCCCGATAGCCCATGGCGATCTTGGCCACGAGGCGCAAATGCGACGTCACGAGCCGATGTGCGGCCTCGCGGTCGCCGGCGTCGCGCCAGCTCTTGGCCAGCGTGAACTCCTCCGATGGCTCCAGCATCGGGAACTTGCGGATCTCATCGAGGTAGCGCGACAGGCCACCTTCGTTGGCGAGCACGGGCAGCGTACCGGCCATGGCATTCTCCTGGACCTATGTCCCCCTGTCGGGCGGACGCGACGGGCAACAGTGCCGTCCACTCGGGCCGCTCTTGAGCCGACCCTCCCGGCCACCCATGTCATACAGGTTAGCCGGTCGGGCCGGTAGCGATTGAGGACACCCACGTCGTCATCAACGCACCACCGGCCGAATGGGTCGTACCATGTCACGATCTGACGCGGTACGGTGTGATCTTTCGCACGCCGAGGCGGACCGGTTACGGGCGCCTTCCGCTTTCGGGCTCCCTTCTGAGCGCGGTCACCAGTGCCGCCATGTCGGGCGGCATCGGGCTCTCGAACCGGAGCGTCTCCCCGGTGCGCGGATGGCTGAAGCCCAGCAATTCCGCGTGAAGTGCCTGCCGCCCGAGGGCCGTGAGCGCGGCCCGCGCGTCCGGCTCCAGCCGGGCGGCCTTGGTTCGGAAGGCGCCGCCGTAGACCGTGTCCCCGAGCAGCGGATGACCGCAGTGGGCGAGATGGACACGGATCTGGTGCGTCCGACCCGTCTCCAACTGACAGCGCACGAGGGTGGCCTCCCGATAGGCCTCCGCGACGGCATAGTGCGTGACAGCGTGGCGGCCGGTCTCATCGGAAACCACCGCGATCTTCTCGCGATGAAAGCGGGACCGGGCGAGGCTCGCGCGGATGGTCGCGGCGCGCGGCTGCGGCAGGCCCCACACCACGGCCGCGTAGGCCCGCTCCAGCGGCCCGGTGCGGCCATGATCGGCGAACTGGGCCGTGAGCCCCTGATGCGCGGCATCGTTCTTGGCGACGACAATCAGGCCGCTCGTATCCTTGTCGAGGCGGTGCACGATACCGGGGCGGCGCACGCCACCGATCCCCGACAGGCTCGCTCCGCAATGGGCGATCAGCGCGTTGACCAGGGTCCCGCTCTCGTGGCCGGGCGCCGGATGGACCACGAGGCCGGCCGGCTTGTCGATGACGATCAGATCGTCGTCCTCGTAGACGATCGGTAGATCCGCTTCCTCGGCCAGCGGCTCCGCGGGCGCCGGCGGTGGTACCGCCAAGAGGATCCGTGTGCCGGCCGCCACTTTCAGAGCCGGGTCGCGCACCGCAGCCCCGTCGCGCTGCACATGGCCCGCGCGGACGAGATCCTGCAGCCGGGCACGGGACAGGTCCGGAAACAGGACCACCAGCGCCCTGTCGAGCCGCACGCCACCCTCGGCAACGATCCCGATCCGCTCCTGAAAGTCCGTATCTGCCACGATTCCCGTCCGCACCTGTTCCGACCCGCCGATGCGGATTTCCTAGCCAAGGCCCTTGCTCCCCCGGCGTGTCATGGCTATAGCAGCCCCGCGCCGCCGGAAAGCTCCCATCGTCTAGCGGTCTAGGACGTCGCCCTCTCACGGCGAAAACAGGGGTTCGAGTCCCCTTGGGAGCGCCAGCGTGCTGGCAAGTACCTCAACCTTATCTTCTTTTATCGAAAAAGGTCCAACTCGGTCTGCTTTGGACTGTTTCGGTGGGACCTTCGGACGCGCGGTTTTCCGCTCCGGGAGCAGTGCCATCGCGCTATCGGCGAGGCTCGGCCCGGCCTGCGGCGCGCGTATAACGCCCCACCTCTTCGAGCGTCTTGTGCCCGGTGATCGCCATGATCTGGTGCGGCGTAGCCTTGCGCTCGGCGAGCCGCGCGGCAGTCGCCTTCCGACAGCCGTGAGCCGAGCAGTGCGGCAGGCCCGCGGCCTCGCACCACGCCTTGAAGCGGTTCCCGAACCCGTTCGAGCTAAAAGGCTGGCCATACTCCGTCACCAGAAACGAGCGCTGGCCGGCGACCGGCATAGCGGCGATCGCCTCGGCTAGGTCCGCGTGCACCGGGATGTCCATCTCGACCGGCGCGCGGTGCTCGTTCTTGGCCTGGATGTACTGCAACCGACCGGCGCGCAAGTGCTGCGGCCCGAGGCGCACCACGTCCTCGCGGCGGCCGGCGGTGTAGAGAAGCAGGGCGAGCGCCAGGCGGGCAGTCGTGCCGATCGGGTGGCGTGCCTCGTAAGCCTCGACTTCGGCGAGCGTCCAGGAGTGGTGCCCCTTGGTGACGTACCGGACGCGCTTCACGCCATAGGTCGGGTCCCGCTCGGCCTCGTCGTTCTCGATCGCCCAGGCGAACATCGCCTTGAGCGCCTTAAGCATGGTGTTGGCGGCCGCCGGCGTGTCCCGCTTGGCGTCGCGCAGCTTCCGCACGTGCCGGGGATGCAGCATGGCCACGCGCTTCTCGCCGTGCGCGTCGCAGATCTCCAGGAGCGCGCGGCGCTGCCAAGCCTGTGTCGAGGCGTCGAGGCCCTTGAAGTCGCCACAGGTGAGGTAGGCGTTGCAGAGGGCCGCGAAGGTTCCGGCGTCCGCCGTACGAGTCTTGCGCGGGGCAGGGGGCCGCTTGCCGTCGAGGCAGGCCTGGTAGGCGGCCATGAACGCCTTCGAGCCGGGCTGCCCCTCAAGGCGGACCTTCGGTTCAGGCCGGCGCCGGAAGTAGTGCCGGACGTTGCCATGTCGGTCGATATCCGAGACGACGTACTTGAGGCGCAGCAGGACCATGGGGCTCAGTCCCATTCGTTGGTTTCCCCGTCGCCACCATCAAGCGCATCCCACGCTGCATCAAGGCGGCGCAGGTCCCATACGACACAGCCGTCGATCCGCTTCGGCCTCGGCATCCGTCCGTCGCGCACCATCTCGTCGAACTTGGTCGGCCCCACACCGACGTAGAGAGCTGCCTCCTCACGGCGCAGTCCTCTGCGCGGGCTCACGGTCAGGCGAGCCGCGGGCATTTCGTTGGTGGGGCTGCGCTCGCGGGCCATGGCTCAACGGCCTCCCCGGTGCAGGGCGGCGAACGAGGCCAGCACGGCGCGCCGGTCGAGCGCGGCCAGCGCGTCGAGGCTCGCGAAGCGCGGGCTCCAGCGCGGCCTCGTCGGTCTCGGCCCGGCGCAGCGTTTCGGTGAACGCCTGGCCGCGTGGGCCGAGGCAGAGCCGGGCGATCGCGCGCATGCTCCGAAGCCGGGCAGTGCGCTCGACGCGGTCGAGCTTGTCAGCCCAAGGGCCGAAGCGGTCGGAGGCGGCGATCAAAGCCGGCCTCCGCGATTGACGATAGGGGTTTCCGGGGTTTTAGGGGTGTGTTTCAGCCCCTTATGTAAAACTCTCCGGCAACTTCCCGCGTGATGGCTATAAGTAACCCCTAAAACCCCTGAAACCCCTAACTCAGCTGTGACCACCGGCATAACGGTCACTCCTGAGCATGGCCGGCGCGAGCCGCCGGGCAGAGTGAGAATCGGTTGCCGTTGCTGCCGTCGACCCGCATTTCGAGCCGGTGTTCGTCGACGACGCGACCGCTGATCTTGGCCAGCCACTTGCCGAGCCGCCGGCTGGAAACCGCGCCGCCGTCACCGGCCTGTTGGAGCAGCAGGTCTCTAAACTCGGGAGCTTGAAAGGCAGAGGTCTGGTCGTAGCTGCCCAGCCCCTTCTCGCAGGCCGTGCGGATTATCGTGTTGGCGGTGTAGCCGGACGACAGGGTCAGGTGCTCACGCCAGTGCCCGAACAGTTCGCGGATCGCCGACAGCTCGGGATCCTCGTCGCGGGCGGTCTCCATGCTCGCGACCGGATCGGCGCGGCCCAGCCAGATCAGCGGCGCACGGACGTTCGCGGACCAGTCTTCGTAGCTGCCGACCGGAGCGCACACCGGTGGCGCGCCCGCCGTACGATATGCCCGAATGACCGTGAGCGCCGCCGAGACGTAGGAGCCGCGATCGGACAGCACCCGGTCGATCGGGCTGAAGGCGAAGGATCGTAGCTCAGGCCGCTCCAAACCCGCATCAAGGGTGCACAGCACTGTGCGGCGGGTCATGTCGCCCACCAGGATCAGGTTATTGCCAGTGGCGAAGACGGTGGCCCGGCACTCGACCTCGGGCGCCTCAGATTTCCCGAGAATTCGGACCCGAACCAAGGGACGCTCGGTCATCTGGCACAGTGCATCGCCGCCTAGCTCGCCGTTGATATTGTCGATCGAGATCACCGGCACGGCATCTCGCAACAGGGCACCAAGCCGCTTCTCGGTTTCTTCCTCGGACTTTCCGGCGGCAATCACTGGGCAGCGCCGGCCGGTCGCAATGGTCGACGCGATGTCGACCAGGAACGACTTGCCCGAGCCCGGCGTGTGCGCGCGAATTGCATGCAGCGGCGCCACTGGAAGTGCGCCACGCACCACCGCTGTGAGGATGCCAGACAAGGCCACCGCGCGGTCGATCGGGCCGACGAATGGGAAGCCCTGTAGTAGTTCCTCCAGCAGGAGCAGGGCGCGTTCAGCATCCTCCTGATCTGGTCGTTCAGGCACCGGCGGCATCGTGAAGGCAGGGTCGAGGGCGAGGTATAGTCGGGTCGCCGGGTCGTAACCGGGCTTGTCGAGAATCGTGCCGTCGGGCCGTAGTGTCGGCGTCGTGATGATGCCGGCGACCTGTGGAAGGCTCCACTGACCGTCGCGGGCAAGGAGCGCAGCGACGACCTCGTTCGGCGGGTTGATCGTGATCCAGTCTCGCGAGCGTCCATCAAAGCGTTGGTAGCGCACGGCGCGGGCGGCGTGGTCAGCAAGACTGGCGGTGCAGAGTGGCTTGAACCTGGCCACCGTAGTCATGCGGCCGCGCGAGGCCGGGACGCTCTCGACTACTGGACGGACCAATGCGCCGCCGCGCCCGTATATCGGCAATCCGGCCTTGAGGATCGCGAACTCGGTCTCTGCGACTGCCTGCGGGACCTCGCCGGCCACAACCCGCACTGCTGGACGAAGGTCGGCCGCGAGGCGACTGGACTGATCTGAAATCGCCGCCCCTGAGCGTCCGCGCTTCGCCCCGTCGGGCTCCGCGGTAAGGGCGCGCGCCAGCAACTCGTCGACTGTGCCGCCGTGCTCCTCAAACCACGTCGTGACGTCGCCGCCGGCCTCGAGCCCAGGGAAGTCGACGCGCCGGACGCTCGCCGCGACTGTTGCCGCGAGAGCCACCTTGCGATCGCCGCAGGTCCGACCTGGTTCATCCTGGTCGGTGAGCACGATAACGTGGCGCCCGCGGATCCAGTCAGCGCAGACTGCCGGCACGTCGCTGGCGCCCCCAGAAGTAAAGGCAAGGGCGCCGACGGCCGCGAGGGTGTCTACGTCCTTCTCGCCTTCGGGCCAGAACAGCGGGTCGTCAGCCAAGTCCGGGCCGAACGGATCAATGACGCTGGCCGGGCCGATATAGGGCACCTGCTGGTAGTCGCCGGGCTTCCTGGCCTGCCAACCCGTTGCACCGTCGCTAGGGCGACGGACCCGGTAGAAGTTCAACCATCCGGCCGCGGTTTTTACCTTGATGCGCGCTGCTTGGCCGTCCCGACGGTAGACGTGGCGGCGGATCTCGCCCGGCAGCAGATCGATCGGGTCGCGGCCGATGGCGGTGAAGCGCGGCTGGCCGTCTGCGTTCGGCTCGGTCCACGTCGGTAAGGTATTGGAGACTTTCTCGTTGCTGCTCTGGGCTGACTGAGTGCGACGTGCGGTAGAGAACCCCACACCCAGAGACTGGCGCCCCGCGGGCCGGCCGCGAGGCTCGGCGCGGCCCTTCTCCAAACCCGACCTGATCGTGCGTCGCACCTGCGCGATGCCGTCCTTTTGCGTGTATCCGTTCGCATTTGAGGCCTCGATCAGACGTGCCTCGATCGTGCTCTCATCGATTTTCTCCAACTGACCCAGCACGAACGCAGCCTTGTTGAGGCCCATATTCCGCCCCGAGGTCTTACGCGCGAGCCTCAGCGCACTCGTTGTCGAGCGCGGCTTGCGCGTAACGGTTGGAGGTGGAGTGCACCGTCACAGGAGCCCCCGACGCTGTGAATCGACGCGGTCCACCAGCATGGCCAGCCGGTCCGCTTCAGCGATGCTGAGCGGCGCCTTCCACCGGGCGAGCTGGCCGAGAAACCGCCACTCTTCCGGGCCGAGGAAGCGCTTGCCGGTGCGCCGGGCCCAGAGCACGTCGGCCCGGTGCCGGCGGATATGCCGCTCGTCGAACACACTGATCGGCGTCGCGGCCGGGGCCGGCGGCAGCTCGACATCCCGGCTCGACAGCGGGAGGGGCGGCAGGTCGGAGAACGTGCCGCCCAAGATCGTGCCGGCCCGGGTCAGGGCAGCCAGGCGGGTCGGGTTGAAGGCGCGGAAGAGGGCGCTCATGCGGCGCCTCCATGCCCATAGCCTGCGGTCAGCTCGGCGAGCCGAGTGCCGAAGGCGGTGGCCGCGATCTTCGCTAGTGCACTGACGCCGACGAACGTGCCACGTCCTCCTTCGCTAACCCGCTGAGAATACTCAAAAAACCGCTCTGCCCTATGTACGTTTTGTTGGCGTCAGCGCACTAGGTCCTGAGCCATTTCGATCGTGCCGCCATGGGCGTGCATCGTGTCGGCGATTGCGATCACGTGGCCGTGAATCGACTTGTCCGCGAGCGCCTGGGCCTCCTCTTGGGTCCAGCCAGGCTCGGTCTGGACCTTGAAGAACACGTGCTCCCCGCTGTCGCGGCCCAGGGCTATCGTGAACTCGGCCAGCAGCCCTATTGGGTGAGGGACCCGATCAAGATGCGCGACCTTCTCGGCGAAGGCGTCGGCGATGCGGCGCAGGTTGTCAGCGCTCATCGCGGGCTCCCCCATGTGTCGGCAGAGGGAGAGAACACCATCTCGGCGAGCAGTCGTGCAGTCGCCGGTGGAAGTCCGAAGCGTCTGGATAGGTAGTGATCTTGCCGAGGAGCGACTGCTACGGCATATGTCTCGGTGCGTGCTGCCAAGAACGCGTTTCCGAGACCCGCCGAAGTTGCTCCCCGCGACTTTGCGCGGGTCTTCATTTTTGGGCTCCTTTGCTGAGCGCCAGCCGCGGCCGAGCGCAGGGATCAGCCGGCGAATGTGCCGCCGGCGGTGAAGCTCAGGCGGCGGCTGAGGCCGGAGGCGTCTGATCTGCAGTGGGCAGGCCCAGCATTTCGCGCAGGCGAGCTGTCGGAACTCGATACTGACGGCCGACCTTTACCGACGGGATGTCGCCAGCCGCTCGGGCCGCGAATGCGGCGTTCCGCCCAATCCCCAGAACCCGTCCAGCAAGCTCCACATCGACGGTGGGCTTAGTCATGACCTCCTGCATATCGTCGCTCATCTCAGCCTCTCGTCTGGCCGATTAATTCGCGGAGGAATTCCTACGCGAAAACCTGATGTCACGTATTGGGACTCGCCGGCACCCCTAGTCAAGGACCTTTGCGGAGGATATCAAACACGAAATAGCAGCCGCAGGGATTGCCGATGACGGACCAACAAGCGCCGCCGAAAAAACGGGGTCGGCCGCCGAAACATTCTGGAGAAGGAGCGCGCCCTACAGTGAACTTCAGATGCCGAACCGCTTTATATGAGCGTCTGCAAGAACAAGCGGCGATTGCGGAGCGATCTGTATCTGAAGAAATTGAGCGGCGCCTGGATCTATCCTTCCGTGATCCAGAAATCAGATTGATGTTTGTCGGAAATAACAACACTGCCGACTTACTGGCGATGATAGCTCACGTTCTAAAAGCTTGCCGCAACAAAGATGGTGCCGACTGGTCGGAAGACGAGGAAGTGAACACGATTGTTAAGTGCGCAGTTGAATATCTGATTATGTCTGGCTGTCGTTATCCGACATACAGATACGTTCATGAAATGCCGGACGATGCACGCTCTAGGATAGACAAAGTCGCGAGGAGCATAGCCTATGCCGCCGCGACACTTCATATGGCTGTTCAAGATAGTACGGCTATAGAAAGTTTAATTGAGCCAGCTTTGTACATGGACCAATACAACACGCCGCGTCGCCTAAGATCCGAGATGCTTCGGGATGTGCGGGCAATGAGGGGCATGTACCCATGGGGTGCAAAGAGGGCTGACCTCTTGTCGACTACGGTCGGTGAGGACAACCCCACTCCACCGGTCAAGCTGCGTCGAAAAAAGCCTCGATCGTCAGCCTGACCGAGAGCATTACGGGCTGATGAGATCCAGCAAGGCCATGCCTGCAGCGGCGACCACGTTCCCGCGGCCGCGCCAGGGCAGCACCGTCGCACTGTGGCCAGGGTCAGAGCAGGGGCGAGCGCGCGATCGAGGCGAACAGCGGCAGTAGGTCTTCCTCGTCAACCTGGCCTTGAAAGCTAGCGAACTCTTCGACGAACCGGGCGAGCCTCGGTGCAGCCCTGAGCTGTGACCGGGACGGTTTTTCGCAGTGGGCCGCGCAAGTGCGTCCACGTGGCTCGCTGTGCGACCACGCGGGCCCGCCGTGGCTCTAGGCCAGGATCCGGGATTTCGTATTCGGCGCGGCAGAGGGCCAGCAGCCGACGACCCTCCTCGATCACATGCAGGATCGGATCCGTGCCGCCGGGTGAGATGAGAGTGGCAGCCGCGACCTTGCTTGATCGGCTGGCTGAAGCGTCCATCCGAAATCTCACGTCTTCGGACATTTCGCGCGAGATTGGCTGCTGGGCGCTGGTCTGCTGACTGCGGATCGGCTTTCTGATCGACATTGGAGGACCTCCTGAGTTGAGGCCGCGAGCGCTCCGGCCCGCGGGGATGGCGGCAAAGGCGGATCAGAGGTGCGAGGCGAGGCCGACGAGCGAGCAACCGCCTCCGATGATGACGAGGGCCGAGAGAATTTCGCCGGCGAGGCCAACCGCGCGGAGGACGCGGCGCAGAATGGGATCTCCCTCCGGGGCACGGAGAACAGGCGGCAGCGCAGGCACGACCGGCGGGCACAGGCGGCCGAGCGGCGAGGCGACGGGCAGAGCGTCCGGTGGCAGGTCGGAGCCGGCGAAGCGCGACAGGTCGGCCTCGCGAACTAGGACGAGGCGACCCAGCACGTCGTCGGTCTCAGTCGTGATCCCATCCTCACGGATCAACCAGCGGAGATGCCGGACCAGAGCGAGCGCGCCGAAGTGTGAGCCGCAGGGTGTGGCCAGAAGCTCGTCGAGGGCGACGCTCAGGGCGTCTTCGGCGGTCTCTGAGGCGCGGCCGCTGTGGGCGATCTGGTAGACCGCCCAGCACTCGGCGTGGTGGTCAATCGCGGCCAGCACTGGATCGGTCGGCAGCAGGCGGTGGGTGACGATCGGTTCGGCGGGCAGGCAGCTGAAATCGGGAATGCGGGCGTGCGTCATCGTTCGCGCTCCTGGTTGGGCTCGTGGCGGTGGGTCGGCGGTGGAGGGAGAGCAGTGCGGACGCCGGGCGGACCGGCGCGAGATCAGGCCGCGGCGGCGGCCGTCTAGTTCAGGTCGGCGACGATCGCGGCGCGCTCGGCCGCGATCTCAGCGAGGCGGTGCAGGTGCAGTTCGTTCGCACCGCCCATGCGGGCCCCGTGTAGGAAGAGGGCCAGACCGGTCGCATCGGACTCGAAGGCCGCCACGTCGACGATGACGGCTGTGCCGATGTCGACGCGGCGGGCGGCGATCACGACGCAGGCGCCTGCGTCGTCGAGGGCATCAGCGGTGAGCTGGTAGACGCCGCAGACGTAGCGGTTTCCAGACCGGCCGCGCCAGGCAGTGAGCGGGAGCGCGGGCGAGCCGCGCAGGCCGGCGGTGGAGCGCAGCCGCTCCTCGCGGACAGGGTGGCGGGTGGCGCGGTCGGCCTTCAGATCGCGAAGGGCGGCGCTCCAGCATATGCGTCTCTGAGGCATGGCTGATCTATTGGGATATGGAGTAGCCATAGGATTGAGCAGCGACGACCGACTGTCAATAGGGCTATGGTTCAGCCATTGAATTTTTGCGGATAACGGGGTACGTGCAGCTTCGGAGATAGCCCCTGCATGCCTGAGCAACCGATCCGCCTGACGCCGCGTCTGTGTCGTGCTGCGCGCGCCATGCTTGGCTGGCGACAGTCCGATTTGGCCGAAGCATCTCGGGTACCAAATCCAACGATCGAGGCTTATGAGGCGAAGCCCGAGTCCGCACGGATGATGGGTGCCAACATGCGCGCCTTGATTGAAGCGTTCGAGGCCGCCGGCCTGGAATTCATCCCCGAGAACGGCGGAGGCGCCGGGATCCGCTTCCGGGAGCGGAAGGGGTTAGGAGCATCGTGAGAGCGTCTACATTCGCTCGATGAAGCCTGCTCTCCTTGATCGCCTCTCGGCCGGCGTTCGCGAGGCAGCCCGCCTGATTGGCAGACGCCGAGCGAATGACTGCACGCTTGTTGCGGTGGCACGCAACGAGGCTCCCTACATTGCAGAGTGGCTGGCTTTCCACCTGGCCGTCGGCTTCCGTCGCATCCTGGTGTTCGACCACGGCAGCACGGACGAGACGGCTGCGATCGTCGCGCGGGCAGCCGAGCGCGAGCGAGCTATCTCTCTGCACGTTGTTCCGGCGGATCACGGCGGCTCGCCCCAGATCGCCGCTTACAACGCCGCCTTACCGATGGTGAGCACGCCGTGGGTGGCGTTCTTCGACATCGACGAATTCCTGGTGCCCTGGCGCGACGGCTCGGTGTCAGCATACCTCGCCCGCGTGCCGGCGGACGTGTCCGCGGTTCACGTCAACTGGCGTTCGTTCGGCTCGTCGGGCCTCGCCAGGCCCAGCTACGGCCTTGTCACCGAGGCATTTACGCA
Source organism: Methylobacterium sp. P31 (assembly GCA_050632875.1). Classification (GTDB taxonomy): domain Bacteria; phylum Pseudomonadota; class Alphaproteobacteria; order Rhizobiales; family Beijerinckiaceae; genus Methylobacterium. Next base: position 2,947,404 of record JBODSC010000001.1, read on the forward strand.
ATGCGCCGAGCCCGATTGGCAGTACCAAGCGCACTATAAGACGCTGGCCCGGACGGCGCTGGTGCGTAGCGCCAACATCCACGAGGTCGAAACGTCGTCGGGACGGCGGACCCTGTCGGACTTTACCGACGTGGATCCAGGGACCTTCGGCAGCGCTGATCGGATCGCCTACTCCGGCATCCAGCTTAACCACTACCAAGCTAAGACGCGGCCGGAGTTTGATGCGCGCATGCGGCTTCCGAGGGCCGACGCGCCTGACATCGGCCGCTTGGACGACCTAGATCTGCGCTGGATGCTGCTCGACCGCAACGAGGTCGAGGATCGCTCTGCCGGCCGGTTTGTGGCTGCCCTTCGGGAACGGATGCGGAGGATTGCCCAATGAGCTGCATGGGCGCACATGCCGGTCTGAAGTTCATCCCTGAGAACGGCGGCGGGGCCGGGATCCGGTTCCAGGAGCGGAAGGGTACGTGATGGCGAGCGAAGCGACGCTCTACGTCCTCGCTCCCTCACATTTCTGCGAGCGTGCGCGCCGGGGCCTGGATCTGGTGGGCCGGTCCTACGTCGAGAAGACTTGGTTCCCTGGTCTACATGCGCCACTAGCTCGCCGCCTGGCTGAAAAGACCAGCTTACCGATACTCGTCAGTGACGGAGCGGTCATTCAGGGAAGCGGCGCGATCCTGACGTGGGCAGGGCTGCCGCCCGAGGATCGCGGCGTCGAGCGCCGCCTGGAGACCCGGACCGCGCCGCTCATCCGCCGGTATCTCTACTCCGGTCTGCTCCACGATCCGCGCTCCGGCACGCGCGAAATGCTTCTGCATGGTGTCGCCACCATCCAGGCCCGCCTCGGCGCGTTGGCGTGGCCGCTGATCCGGCGGGCGATGATCGCGGGGCTGGATGCACGTCCTGAGCACCTGCCGGAGCTGGAACGAGCGCTCGAACGAGAGTTGGACTGGCTCGACGATCTCATCGCGGAGAAGGTGGTGTCGTCGCGACCTAAGCAGTTCGGCCGGCTTCACATCACGGTCGCGAGCTTGCTCTCGCCGTTAGCTCGGCCACCTCAGGTCCCGCTGTATCAGCGCCTGCACCTGCCCGCTGAGATCGAACAGGTGATGAATCGCTGGGATGATCGTCCGGTGTTGCGCTGGGTCAGGCGGGCCTATGCCGAACACCGGAACCGAGGATGATGCTGGTATCCGGTTCCGGGAGCGGAGGGGCTTAGGTTAAGCCGACCGCCCGCAGAGCCCACCATTCAGCATCCCGCGACCCGAATCACTTCAGTCCGTCCGGCTCAGCTTCGGCGGCTTACTTCGCGTTTAGGTCCGTATCATCTCAAAGCCATTGGCGAACCGATCCCATAGCTCATCCGGCATTTCGGCGGCGCTCCACTGCGCCAGCTTTCCGTCCTTGTCCCGGTAGAAAATGATGCGATCAGCGAGGTTCACCGCTAGGCCTCGCGGGGGCAAAAGGCGCTCTCCTGGAGCCCGCCCGGGTTGGCTGCTGTGCATCAGTCGAACCGCCGTCATAGCCTCCTCCTAGACCCTGGAACCGCGCGCAAATTCGTGAGTCTCCCCTCGATCGCAGCGAGATTAAACCTGAGAGCCAGCCCGGCCTAGCGTCGAGGCGGTCGTTTTCGTGCGGGTTGGGCCCTTGCTTCGGCCGGGGCGCCTTTTGTCGTTTTAGGGGATGCAAGCGCAGTGCCGTTGCTACCGCTTTGAGACGCGCGGCCGACATGTCTCGCGGCCGGTACAGCCGGAGCCATGCACCGGCTAAACAGCTGCCACTGCATTCCTCCCGAACGCAGAGACCCGACTTCAGCCCCGCCGGCACCGCCGCGCGGGGCTTTTTCGTGCGCCTCAGCTCCGACCAAAACGCCACTTTCTCGTGGCGCGGCTTCAGAGAACCGGCGCGAAATCAATTCTCTACGCACTGTGCCACGCCGGATTTGCGGCCGAATACATCATTTATGGGTATGCCGTCCGGGCACTGCAGCTAAGGTGTTAAGTTCGCGCTCCGCGATCTGAGCGAGCCCGCACTGAAGGGACTCGCGCACGAGCTGCATCGCATCGCCCGGCTCTACCCGCAGGAGCAGCCGTACTACGAAGCTGCGGCCGCTGCGGCGGACCGGCAGCGCGAGATCCGGGCCCGGCACCGGACGGGCCGGGGCGCCTGGTACGCGAGCCTCAGCGTGTCGCTCTGGAATGAGGCGAGGACCGAGGGGCAAGAGATCGAGACCATGGAGGAGCGGCACGAGAGCCGGCCAGCGGCGATCGAGGCTGCGCGCCGTCTTCTGGCCGAGCACGCGCATCGCTTCGACAAGCATGTGACCGTCGAGGCAGATGTGATCTCCGAACTAGAATGGGTGCCGATGAAGGCCCAGCGGTCTGGGGACGAGGCGGGCGGGTTCGGCTGAGCCAGCACATCAGCGGCCGAGGGGCTGCCGACGGGCGACGGGCATGAGGCAGAGAGTCTTGGATTCCAGACGGCTAGTCATCTGGACTAGCAGCGTCTTCCTGCTGATCCTTCACTTCCTCTTCAATCTCGTCTCGGAAGCGCTCCTTCACCTCATCGCGCTTAATGCCCTTCTGACGTGCAAGATCAACCAGCGCCGCATCTATCTCGGCGTTACGCTTTTCTTGGGCTTTCAGCTTATCGATACGGACTCGCCGTCGCTGAGCCCGCTCCTGTTCCTGATTGAGCCATGCGTATATTTGAGCTGCTGCTTCATCCTCACATTGTGGGGGCTGATCGGGGCACTTCAAATCGTAGAAGGCTGATATCGCCGATGCGCATCGGCGGCGTACAGTTTTAACAGACAGTTCAGCTTGAGATTTGAAGGCCTGTTCTATGCAAGTGGTCGCGCGTGCGGAAGCTTCCCTTCTTGCCAAAGCCAATTGCTCGTTCCGCCGCATATGGATGGTCAGGATCACAATCCCGATCAGAGCCAGCACGAAGATGGCTGTAACGACGCTCACTTTGAAGGCAAATAGCCGACCCGGCAAAGCTCCATCACGCACGCCCAGGCTCATCGATGTCTATGCCCGTCTGGCGAGTGACACCATCGCTCGGATGCGCACCGAGACAGCCCTACGCGAGAGCGAGGCTCGACTCGCACATGAACTCGACGGCGCCCGCCAGCTCCAGCGGATCAGCTCGGAGCTGCTCCCGGAAGAGCGCCCGGCGGCTCTGTACGAGCAGATCCTGGATGCCATGATGGCGGTGATGAGACTCACAGGCCGCGAGCATGCAGATGCTCGATCCGGGCACGGGAATCCTGAAGCTCCTGGCCTGGCGAGGCTTTCACCCGGACGCGGCAGCGTTCTGGGATCGCGTCGACGCCGATTCCGCGAGCACCTGCGGCGAGGCGCTGAAGACAGGCCGGCGTATCTTGGTCAGCGACGTCGAGCGCTGTGCATTCATGGCGGGCACCCAGGATCTTGAGGCTTACCGCCGCTCCAACTTGCGCGCGGTGCAGTCGACCCCGCTGATGTCTCGCACCGGACGCGCGCTCGGTATGGTGTCGACCCATTGGCGCGAATGCCATGAACCAAGCGTTGATGACTTCAGACGCTTCGATGTGCTGCCCCGGCAGGCCGCCGACCTGATCGAGCGGGCGCAAACCGCAGCGGCTTTGCGCGAGAGCGAGGAACGCTTCCGCCAGTTCGGCGAGGCCTCCTCCGACGTGCTCTGGATCCGCGATGCCGAGACCCTGCAGTGGACCTATCTCACACCGGCCTTCGAGACGATCTACGGGATTGACCGCGAAACAGCCCTGAGCGGCGACAACATGACGGGATGGCTGGACCGGATCCTGCCGGAGGACCGGCAGATGATCCTCGGCAACATCGAAAGAGTGCGCGCTGGCGCGGGCGCTTCGCTTGAGTACCGCATCCGGCGGGACAACGACGACGAGGTGCGTTGGCTGCGTGATACCGGCTTCCCGATGCGGGATACGGCCGGAGAGGTCCAGTGGATCGGCGGAGTTGGCCGCGACATCACCGAAGAAAAGGCCTCGGCCCATCGCCAGCAGGTGTTGGTCAACGAGCTGCAGCATCAAGCGCGCAACCTGCTCGGCATCGTCGCCGCGCTCGCCGACCGGACGGTCAGGCAGGGCGGCTCGGTCGAGGCCTTCGAGGAGCGGCTACAGGCGCTCAGCCGGGCGCAGGGACTGCTCAGCGAGGGGGCAGCGACACCGTCGCGGTCGGCACGTTGGTCTGGACCGAACTGGCGGCGCATGCGGACGGTGCGGTCGACCGAATCCAAGTGGGCGGCCCGGAGGTATTCCTGCGGGCGCGGCAGCTGCAGAACTTCGCGCTGGCCATGCACGAGCTGACGACCAACACGGTGAAGTACGGTGCTCTCTAGGTCGAGACCGGGCAGCTGCGCGTCACCTGGGCGATCTTCACCGGCCGCCGCGGCCGCCAGTGCTTGGCGCTGGATTGGGTGGAGGAGGTTGTCGCCATCGATCCCGGCACGGTCACGCGTCGCGGCTACGGCACCGAGCTGATCCAGGAAGCGCTGGCCTACGCGCTGGACGCCACAGTCGATTACGCCCTGGGGCTGGACGGCGTGCGCTGCCGGATTGAGATGCCGGTCTCCTGATCGCTGGGAAGCAGAACCTCTAAGGGGCCGAGAAGAGTCGCTTTCTGCCGTTCAGCCAGTTCCGCGCGAACGGCCGCTTTCCCCTGCCTTTGCTCAGAAGCGGACAGGCCGCTTCCGGCCAGACTACGTCACGCCGGAGCACGCAGGACCGGACCTTCGGCTTTGCGCCAAACTCGGTCGCTTAGCCGACTCTGGCGGCTTCTCTCAAGCGGACGCTCCGGTAGCAAACCTCCCTGGTCTGGATTGCGCCAGGGGTGGAACGCTCCGGACCTGATCCCGCTCATGGCCCCGATTGTTCGCACCAGCGCAACCCGACTGGCCGGCGCAGACGGTGCATACCGGCTTGCCGCAGGTCGATCGATTTGCGGAGGTGCCGCGGCTGAATACAGACCTGCAGGCCCTCCTCGACGCGGATCCTCAGAGGCCGCTCGCCTTCAACTTCGGATCCGCGATGCGGCACGGCAGGCCTCCTTAAGAGCGCGGTCGAGACCTGCCTGCGGACGGAACGGCGCGGCATGCTGCTAGCGGTGCGGGACGGACAAGTACCCGAGGCGCTGCCCGCGAGCGTGCTGCGGGTTGCCTACGCGCCGTTCAGCCTGTTGCTACCGGCCTGCGCAGGCCTCATGCATCAGGGCGGGATCGGCATGACTGCACAGGCCCTATCAGACGGCATACCGCATCCAATTATACCCGCGACTTTCGACCAATTCCACCACGGCGGCATCGAGCGTCTCGGCGCGGGCGCGGCCCCGGAGCCGGCGGATTTCACCGTGGAGGCGGCAACGCAGGTGATTGAGAGGCTGCTCTCCGCGCCAGACGTAGAGCGCGCCTGCGCAACGGCCCGCGCACGGATTGCCGGCTCTGATGGCGGCGCGAGCACTGAGCGGTGGTCGCATCGTTCATGGAGACCTGCAAGCTCGTCGGCGTCGAACCGCAAGCTTACCTTGCCGACATCATCACCCGCATCAGCAAGGGTCACCCACAGCTCCGCCTCGATAACCTGCTGCCCTGGGCCTAACCGAGCACACCCACTCTCCAAGCGATGGCCTGGGAACGCTGCGGCACTGGTACGTCAGTCGGGCCGCGTGAACAGGGTCCGGAACAGCGCCTAGGCTGGCACAATCCCGCGTCGGTCAGCACCACCGACTTGGTGAGTCCGACCCCTACGCGGCCTCAAGCCCTACGAATTCATCTGCCAGACCTGGACGAAAGAGCCTGAACGCTTCAGGCTCGATCGGTCCAACCACATGCCGGGGCTGACCATATGAAAAATACTTAGTACACTGCCATGTCGAACTAGTTCGCGTGGAGCAGCGCCAAGGTGGCGAGTTATAGAGACGATATGGTATTGCAGTTTAACGTCGGTGCCACCGAAAATGATAGAAGCACCTCGGAAGTGCAAAGCCGCCCGCGCAGCTTCACGGTACTGCAACAGCATGTGACATAGGGGAACATCGCCGCCAGTCGTATGCGCCAGCGTGCGAGCCGGTATAGTATTTATTGTATCGGCCACACTCGTCTGCCTGAAATGAATAGCTGCGTTGATGTCTTAAGCATCGCAATCTGAGTTCGGCTGTGTAGATTGAACTTTCGCATGATATTACAGATATGAGCTTTCACCGTGCCTATAGAGATATTAATTTCTTTAGCGATAATATCGTTTCGGTATCCTAAGGCGATCAAATTAGCGATCTCCTGCTCACGAACCGTCAGTAGCATTCGATCTTCTGTTATTCGATTATATTCGCGCGGGCTGTTCATAGAGCGACACTCCTTGTTTGCGCCGTTAGTGAACCTGTTTTGGCTTTTTTATTCAATCTTGAGCGCGTCGATTGGATCGAGTTTGGAGGCTCGGTGGGCCGGATAGAAGCCGAAGAACAGCCCGACGAGGGCGGAGAAGCCCACCGACAAGATGATAGCCTGCGCATCTAGTACTGTGATCCATCCGGCAGACCGGGCGAACGTTAGCGAGACACCGGCTCCGACGAGGACGCCGACTACGCCCCCTAGTAAGCAGAGCACAAGAGCCTCGGCGAGGAACTGGAGACGTATATCGCGGCTCCGCGCCCCGACGGCGCGGCGAATGCCAATCTCACGCGTCCGCTCGGTTACGGTGACAGTCATGATGTTCATGATGCTGATGCCGCCCACCAGCAGCGACACGCCCGCCACCGAGGTGAGCAGCAGCGCAATGGTCCGAGTTGCGCCGCGTTGCGCGTCGATCGCCGCGGCTGGGTCGGCGACCTTGAAGTCATCCTCGGCACCTTCACCAATGCGATGTCGCTGACGCAGTAGGTCCTCAATCTGCTCCTTGGCACGCGGCATGGCCTCGTCGGACACGGCTTTGGCCAGGATATATGCGACAGCGTCGCGGTTGATGCCGCTAGCGCTGCCGAGAAACCGAAGCTTGGCCGTTTCAAGTGGTACGAAGGCTACGTCGTCTTGATCCGGTCCCTTCGGATCAAGGACGCCTATGACCTCGAAGGGCACATTTAGTATGCGAACCTCCGATCCTATAGGATTGTCGCCACCAAAAATTTCCTTTGCCACCACGCTACCCAATATAGCGACTTTACCGGCAATCTCTTGCTCGTTGCTGTTGAAGTAACGACCCTTTGCGAGCTGCCAGTCGCGTACCAGGAAATGGTTGTTTGTAGTGCCGTTGATAGTGGTGTTCCAGTTGCGGCTCTCCCGCACCACCTGAGCGCTTCCAGAAAGCGAGCCAGCAGCGGCCCGGACTTTCGGAAGCTGTGTGAGGATCGCAGTAACGTCTCCCTCGGTCAGAGTGAGGCGCGTTCCGGCCTTGAGACGCGCGCCGTCCTTGCGAGCGGTGCCCGGGGTGATCATTAGCACGTTCGCTCCGATTGCGCGGATCTGATCCGCGACACGGCCCTGGGCGCCACTCCCGATCGCCAAGACCGTGACAACCGAGGCTACGCCGATGACGATACCAAGCATGGTTAGGACGCTGCGCATCGGGTTGAGGCGCAGAGAGCGCAGGGCAACGAGAAGCGTTTGTGCGAGGGTCATGCGGCCGTACTCCCGCGGTGGCGCCTTCTGCGTGTATCCTTGATGATGCTGCCGTCGCAGCTCCGTACATCGAGCTCTAATCGCGGCCCAACGCCCGCGGCCTCCGGGACCCTCACCAGCGCCCGGCCAAACTGATTCACTTCGCGGAGCCGGTTTAGGACCACGGCGCCCGTCCGGCCGTCGAGCGTCCCTGTCAATTCGCGGATCAAGAGAATTTCCAGTGCTTCAAGCTGCACGCGAGCGATGGGGGCTTCTGCTGCTCACCTCCAGAGAACTGGGGAAAGATATGCATCCGCTGCTCGCCGATCACCGCCACTTCGAGCGCGGCGTGTGCGTGGATCTGCCGATGGTGCTCGCGACTTGACACGACGGCATTGGCCAGCGGCGTTTCGAGGCTTTTCGCGGCGGATCTGAGCGCGGCTAGGACATAGGATTGAAAAACGCAGTCGATCGAGCCAACGCGCCGGCGCGCGACGGCGCCGTAGCACCGCTGCGCCGTGGTATCACCATACAACAAGATTGCGTCCACGGCTTCGCGACGGAGATGCTCCACCTTGTTCATAGGAGAACCTTTGCCCGATCCAGATGCCCCGTGAACGCGACGCACTCGCCCTCGGAAACGTCTATGGACACGCCGAGGATGACTAACACGGCGTCACCGCCAATAGAGGACATCCACTGCATGGGCCGGACGAGGACTTCGACCATGTTCAGAAGCCTATCCGAACCCCGAAAAGACGCCGCTCGGTCGGGGGATCGGCTTTACCTACGACGATCGCGTCGCCTTCCACGAGGCCGCTGCTGTCACGCAATGCTACTACGTCCGAGCTGGTCGCCCCTGTGATCACCGGGACAGACTCGAGCCGCCCATCGGCCTTACGCACCCAGACGGCTGGACTCGCCATGGTGCGCACGGCCTCACCATCAGGCCTGAAACGCAGCGCGGCTAGAGGGATTTTCAGCACATCGTCATCGCGGAGCACGGTGAGTTTCACCAGGGCGGTCATCCCGGGGAGCAGCAGGCCATCGCGGTTATCGGTCTTCAGCACCACCGTGTAGGTGACGACGTTCTGCGTCACGAGCGGCGCCTTGCGAACCTGCCGGACCACCGCCTCGAACCGGCGGCCCGGATAGGCGTCCACCCCGAACGTGGCGTGCTGCCCGGCCGCGACCCGGCCGATATCGGTCTCGTCCACGCGGGCATGGACCTCCATCTCGGCGAGGTTCTTGGCGATGGTGAAGGCGGTCCGAACCTCCAGACCCGCCGCGAGCGTCTGCCCCTGGTTGACGAGACGGCCGACCACGACGCCGTCGGTGGGCGAGCGGATCACCGTCCGGTCGAGGTCGATCTCGGCGCCCCGGAGGCTCGCCTGCCGCTGGGGCACGGCGGCGCGGGCCTGCGCCAGCTCCGCCTCCAAGCGGCGGACCTCCGCGACGGCGGCATCCACCGCGAAGCCGTTGAGGTCGAGCACCGAACTCGCCTCGCGCGTCACGGCCTTGCGGGAGGTGAGATCGGTCTGCGCCTCCTCCAGGGCGGCGGGCGAGGCGACCTCGCGGCTGCGCAGGGCGACCTTGCGGTCGAGGTTGCGCTCGGCGGCGAGCTGCTGGGCCTGCGCGCTCTCGAGCTTGGCCTGGAGCACCGCCTTGTTGCCGCGGGCCGTGTCCAGGTCGATCCGGGCCCGGTCGAGCCGAGCCTGCTGGACCTTGACGTTGGCCGCCGCCATGTCGAGGGCGGCGCGGTTCTCCTCGACCTTGGCGATGAAGCTGCGCTGGTCGAGTTCGGCGAGCGGGTCGCCGAGATGGACCCGGTCGTTGAAGTCCACGTGCAGCTTGGCGATCTGCCCCGCCAGCTGCGAGCCGACCTCGACCGTGTCGACCGGCTGCACGGCGCCGGTGGCGGTGATGACCTGCTCCAGGGAGCCGCGCTGGATCGGAACCGTGATGAGGCGGCCCGCCTCGGGCGCCGGCGCTGCGGCCCCCTTGACGCCGGCCGCGGTCTCTTTGACCGCCGCGGCGGCGGGAGACCCGCGCCGGGCGGCGCCGAAGCCGCCGAGATCCGGATTCGCGTAGGCGAGCAGGGCGAAGGCGGCGGCGGCCGCGACGCCGAGCGTCATCAGGTTGTCGGGCAACCACCGCGCCACGTGCGAGACCTCCTGCCTGTCCGCCCCGCGGCCCCGGTGTAGCCCGGGCCCCGGAGCGGCGGCCGCGGGTGCCGACCCGGGCCCTTACCATTTGGTTACAGAGATTGCCGTGCTTGGGAATTCACGGCGAACCCGTAAGGATTTGCACGTATAGCCTCGCTCAGAACATGGCCGTCCGGGCGGCCCTGCGCACCAGAGTCTGCACGCACTCGCATCCGGTCTTGGTCATCACCTTGGCCCGGTGGATCTCCACGGTGCGGTGACTGATCTCGAGCGCCTGACCAATCTCCTTGTTGGTGCGCCCGAGCAGAACGAGGTGCAGCACATCCCGCTCGCGCCCGGTCAGGCTGTTCACCCGCTGGGTGAAGGCCGCGTCGTCGTTGGCCGGCGGACCGCCACCCCCGATTGCGAGGACGAGCTACACGTCCTTCCTGCTGGATCTTCCACGGACCGATAACCTACTTTGCTCGCTAAATCTATAAGGGAATTCCCCTAGCCCGCCAGTGTTAGACCTTTCAGCATAGTCAAAATTGAGGTTTGTCCTCGCGGCCTTTCTAGGTCAGCTTGTGGCTGTCGCCCTTCGCATGAAACGAGAGGCGAATTATACCGTTTGTCATACGCGCAAGCGCGTAGCCGAGTTAGGACGATCGCACGCTATTTCCGAGGTCGGCAAGGTTTTACGGTTTCCCGCAAGCTGAGGCTCTTCGCGTTGACCGCTCGGACCAGATAAACCAGGTATAAATCAGCAGTGCGAACAATAAAGAGGCGGCTAAATACCTCTGTGGCAGCGCAAAGTTGGGAGACCCACATGTCTGTCATGCAATTCGAGAAATGTCGTCTCTTAATTGCTGAAGACGATAAAAAGATACAAAACATGTTAGCAAAGTATTTTTGCGAAGAGGGTTTTTTGATATCAACATCCTACGATGTTGTGTCGACAAAAAACAAGCTTATAAATGACTCACCGGACATTGTACTTCTGGATCTAACGTTGAATGGGCAGGATGGGCTGGCCATTCTTAGAGAATTCAACAATACAAACCGGCCTGGATTCATCATTATCAGCGGCCGAAAGACTGTGTTCGATCGCGTAGTCGGCTTGGAGCTTGGCGCTGACGATTATGTTACTAAACCATTCAGCCTGCGAGAGGTAATGGCCCGTGTTAAAGCGCTTTTTCGGCGTCGTCGGGAAACAACGGAGTTAAGCCAGCATGCAACCGACCGCGTCGCTAGATTTGCATTTTATAAACTCAATATTGGCCGCCGGCAACTCGTTAATCCGCAAGGAAGCGAAGTGCCACTGACCACGGGTGAGTACAATCTATTGCGTCAGCTGGTAATGTACCCCGGACGTGTTCTGACCCGAGATCAGTTGATGGACTTAACGCGAGAGCGGCACCGAGATTCTTTTGACCGCACGATCGACGCTCAAATATCTCGCCTACGTCGAAAGATCGAACAGGACAGCCGAAAGCCGCAGCTGATTAAGTCTGTACACGGAGCTGGATACATCTTTTCCTGCAAAGTTGACTGGGTAAATAATCCCGTAGAGGCTAATACACTAATACCCGAATCGGGGCAGATCGAAGTTGCAGCATAGGGCTGAGAGCTGTGCCTCCTCATATCGCTCAAGCCGTAATGCCGCATCCCGTGGTCGCATATCGCCGAGATCGGCGATGAGGTGATCAAGGCCGCAGCTAATCGACCCAACCTCATACGATATGCCTAACTGTTAAGTTAAAAACCGCAACGCAGAAGCGAAGCGATGTTTGGGCTCACGCTCGAAGCTGAAGGATTCGACGCCTTTAGCTGGTACTTCGGCGAACGCACAATTTTTCTGCCAATAACTTCCTCATTCCTGCTAACCTCCACTGCTCGGTCCTACTGGCCGGCCAGCGTCCACAAAACTACTAGAATGTTTGTTCCGTGTCGATCAGATGGGGGCGACCGCCAATTCCTCATTGCCATTCGTCGAACCAGCGACATGCGATTTCACTTCCGCGTCAACGTCAATGAACGTGCGCCCTGTATCTCAGTTGCCGCCAGATTGAGTTCAAAGGGAAGCCTTCTTCGATGTGAATTCGTGTCCCGTATGACGGGCGATGTCGCGGAAGGTGCGTGTTGTCGATACAGGGCGCGTGCTTCATGAAACTCTCAGCAATAACAAACGAGGTCAATATCGTCATCCGCAGTGACAAAGGATATGTGCTACATTGGTCGGGCGGTTGCGAGCGACTCTACGGCTGGTCCGAAAGTGCTGTTCGTGGCCTAGACATACACAGCCTGCTGCAAACTGCCTTCCCGATCCCGCGCACTATATTGCAAGATTTTTGTATCTCGAACGGCAAATGGGAAGGCACACTGAAGCAGAGGACACGCGAGGGCCGGGCTCTAATTGTTCGTACTCATTGGACCGTTAAGGAGGAGAAAAACCGACGAATCTGGATTGAGACAATTACAGATGTCACCGAACTTGTTGACATCGATAAAGAACTGGCAAGTCGAGAGTCTGAGCTTGCGACCGTCCTTGAGGCAATTCCCGATGCAATTGTGACCACCGACTCGAGCCTGCGCATCAGATCGTTCAGCAGAGTCGCCAAACACATGTTCGGAATCGGTTGCGGCGAAGTCGCGGCACGTTGCCTATCCTCTCTGATCCACATCGAGGCCTGCCACCTCGAGCTTCTCCTTCAGGGGCGCTTTCCCGACGACGGCCGGACGCTCGAACTCTACGGCACGGCACGCCGGGCAGATGGAAGCTCCTTCGACGTTCAACTTAAGACTAGCCATTTACGCGGGGGTAATACCGAGATTCTGGTTTGGCTCATCAGAGATGTGCCCAGGTGCGAGGAGGTAGAAAGTCGAAAGCGGCAATGCCAGAAGCTCAAAATTCTTGGGCGCCTTACCAGCGGCGTAGCTCACGACTTCAGCAATCTCCTCACAGTGATTGGCGGGAACGTCGAGATGCTCGAGGCGCGGTGCTTAGAGGCCGACCTCTTGGGTTATATAACCGAAATTCGCGAAGCCGTTGCGATCGGCTCGGGCTTTACAAATCAGCTTTTGGCATTCGCGCGCCAGCAACCGCTCACACCGGAGATTTTCGAGATTGGCAGCTTCCTCAATAGGCTCGCAAATCTTATCCAGCGCGCTCAGGGTGCACAAATAGAGGTGGTACTCGAAATCCAGACCGATAAGCTTCATGTGCGTGCCGACCCCGCCCAGCTTGCATCCGTCATTCTCAACCTCGCGCTTAACGCCCGTGATGCTATGCCGGACGGTGGCACGTTTACGATCCAGGCCGACCGTGCCGCTCTCGCTTCAGACCCATTGACGAGCTTCGTACGCATCGCGCTGTCCGATACCGGGGTCGGCATGTCTGCCGAGGTTCGGGCGCGTGCCTACGATCCATTTTTTACGACTAAGGCAATAGGTCAAGGAACCGGCCTAGGTTTGAGCAATGTCGTCGAGTTCATAGAGCAATCCGGCGGGCGAATGTCTCTGGACAGCACGGAGGGGCTTGGAACGAAAATCGAGCTCTATTTTCCGAGCGTTGAAACAGAAAGATGATATATCGAGCTGGCGCATACAATCTGCACTGTGTCTTCCGTGGCCACTAGCGGCCCCGCTCTGTTAATACGCTTCCGTTTGGGGCCTCCGGTAATAAAAAGGATCTCCCGCACTCATCGGTATCGTATGGAGTTGATCAGATTGAAAAGTTTTTGATATTTGAATACGGTCTGCGATATTTAACTATGCCCCGCGCCAGCGTAGCTCCGGCAGATAAATTGTTGAGACAGTCAAGAAACGATAGTTTAGCCCCCACGGCGGACCTTCAGCGAGAGCTTCGGTGAGATCGTCTTCCATGCTGGCCGATCCGAGCGGCGGAGCGTGCCCCAGCGCCAATACGGTCTCGCGCAGAGCGGCGACCCCGCCGCCCGCTAAGCTCGACTCGTATGAGGCGTTTCCGCAAGGGGGTTGGTGACCGAGGCATTGGGCGTGCGGGGAGCCGGATGTCGTGCGAGCTCCGGGCTCGCGGATCCACTTGTATCCGGCGGAACAAGGCGTTCCTGACCAAGATGGCTCATGCGAGGCGGGCCGGCTGAAGGCGGCGGGCCCCATCTTTGGCGACGGCAGCAAACCCCATCGAGCTCCGGTCACACGCCTGCCCCGCTCGCCTGACGTGCCGTCGATCGGCCCGGCGGACGAACCTCGACCCTCAGGCTGCCTTCACGTGCGCGCCCTCCGGAACCAGACCAGTGGCGAGATACCGCCACAGGGCGACCAGCAGCTTGCGCGCCAACGCGACTGCCGTGATCTTGCGGATGCGACCGCGCCCCGTGCCGACCCGCTCGACGAACCAGAGGGCGAGCCCGCTGCCCGGCTGATAGCGCAGCCACAGCCAGGCTAGCTCGACCATTGCCTTGCGCAAGAGCGGGTTCCCAGCCTTGGAGATGCCCTGATCGCGCTGCCGGTCGCCGCTGGCGTACGGGTTTGGCGTGAACCCGGCATAGGTGACCACCTGCTTGCGGTTAGCGAGTGGCCGGTACAGCGCCTCACGCACCAGCACCGTGGCCAACTCGGTGCCGATGCCGCCCCGACGCGTCGGACGTACCGCCTTCTCGGCGTCGGGATCCGCCTCAGCCGGGGCTGCGACAACAACATCCCGCTCGGCGTCGGCTGCCGCGATCTGTTCGAGCACGAGTTCCAGATCTCGCCGCGCAGGCGTTGGCCCAAGTCGTGTCCGTCGCCGGTGCGCACCTCCTTCAGCTGCTCCCAACGGTCGCGACGTAGCGGTCGGAACGTGTAGACGCCCTGGGTGGCCAGCAGGCCCTTGATCCGATTGACGTGCTGCACCCGCTCGGCGATCAGGCGCTGGCGCTCGCGATGCGTGCGCCGTGCATCCTCCTCGACCGAGGGCACCTGAACCATGCGGCAAGCGGCGTAATCACCACAGTACTAGGCTGGGCCCGCAATTGCATGGCCGTGTCGAGCCGGTCGGTCTTGGCCCGTCGCGCGGCGGTCGGCCGGGCGAGGGCCGGGATCGAGGACGAAGCAGGTGATCGCCTCAGCCGCGAGCCGACGCTGCAGTGAGCCGCCATCCTAACCGGCCTCGTAGCCGAGGATGACCGCGGCCTCTCGGCCAGAGGTGTGCTGCTCTCGGGCTGGGATGCGGCGCAGCAGCGCGAGCAGCCTTCCCACAACCAATGCTGACGAACTGCTTCTTCCAGCGGTAAAACGCCGACTCGGACACGCCCATCTTCCGGCAGACTTCGTCCACCGTCGCGCCGTTCTATGCCTGCCGCAAGGCAACTGCTATCTGTTTATTCTTGGAGCGTTTGCGAGGCACGGCGTCCATGCTCCTTCAGGGTTCAGGATGCCCGAAGAACTTGCGCTCGGCGTAGACCGGTTTGCTGGGTCAGGGTCACTGGCCCGAAAGCCATACCTCAGGGCCGACCACTGCACCGAGGGCGGATCAAGTTCGGCGGAATAGTTACCCCTCTAATCCAAAATAAGGTGGCGATTGGCCAGTCCGGTACGGTTTACAAATCTTCAGTTGTTGGTCAAACCGGTTTTGCCAATTCTGCCGTAATCGCTCAAATTGCTGCCACTTCGAGCGCCATAGCTATAAACCGGCTCAATTCATTCAATACGTCGACCACTTCAAATCCGGCCCAGATGAGTGACCGTGTCTTGCCTCCTAACAAAAGGTCTCTACCATGCGCTTCCTCATCTCTGCGATCGTACTGCTTGTTGGGCTCGGGACGCGGCCAGTATTCGCTCAATCGATCGAGGGTTTTGTGCAAATCGGCCCAGATGTACAACCCATTACGGTGACGCAGAACAGTAGTTTAAATTTTGTCGGTATTGTTCAGATCGGAGGTACGCCCCAATCCACGGTTACTCAAAGCGGTTTGATAAACGCTGCCGGAATCTGGCAGGTGGGATCCTCGACGACGGCGACTGTTAGCCAGTCGGGAGCGCAGAATTTGTCCACTATTAGCCAGTTTGGCGCATCGAATACTACTGCGTTGTCTCAGTTTGGAGCATTCAACCTGTCATTTGTAAAGCAGGCGCGTCGTTAAAGGGCGCGATCGAGTGGCTAAGTCCCGAAATTCAAGGGGATCGTCGTGAAGACACTCCCCCTCATATTGGCTGTGAGTTTCGCCATCCCAGTGCACGCACAAGACAAAACTCAATTTAGCACACTCATCGTCAGAGGAGACTACGCCGTCTCGATAATCGCCCCGGGGTGGCATCCCGTCTTAAGCCGAAACTTACATCGAATGCACTCCTGGGAAAGCGGGCGTCTATACCCGATTTGGAGGAAGTTTCTCCATTGTGACGCAAAACAATAACTCGGTCGTTATTTCCTGGAACCGCTTGGCGCCCGACTGGCGCAATCTCCCTGATCGCCGGTAATTTTTGGCCGTATAATGACGACTGCAGGGCTCCAGCAATATAAATTTGGTGCCCACATTATATCTGCGGAACATGCGCCGACCAAAAATTATGCATACTGACGGGCGCCGGTCCGCAAGAGTTTCTTTTCTGCACCTTGAGTCGGTCTTGTTCGTCAATGGATCAATGGACGAAGGATCGATTTGGAGTATTCTTTGGTTTAATCTGGATCGTAGCCTAATCGGGCTGGTCCTCAAGCCATGTGTGGCGCGCCGCCCTCAGCTCGACGATCGCATCTGGCTCGTCGCTCAGCACTCGGCTGTTACCTTCATGACCGGATTTGGCGCCGCCAGGCTTGGAGTGCTCCCGCTGCGCTTTGCGATCCCTCGCGGGTCGCTTGGACGAAGTGCGCGAGGTCTTCTCCGGACGCTGCAGTCGAAGCATCAGCTCGATCAGCTCCTCGCGGTCCAGCCAGTTCAGTTTGCTCCGGCCCATCTTACGAGGGAAACAGCGAAATCTGCCCCGCGGAAGAGCGTGAGTAACGACTGCCGCCTATTGTCAATATTTGTCACAAAATCTAACTATATAATACAGCTGCGGCATATTCTGTTAAAAAACCCCAGATATTGGTCGTAATGAAGGCGTAGATATGGCCACGTCTTCTAAGACCTTTGATCACTGGAGGCATCACCATGAACATCCGTCATGCTCTGCTCGCCGGCGTCGCCTTCTTCGTCGTCTCGACCGCTGCCTCGGCCCAGAACACCGTGACGACCACGCAGATCGGCGGCGCAAACACCTCCGTCACCGACCAGCGGGGTTTCGGCAACAATACCGCCACGCTTACTCAGGGCGCTGTGTTTAACAACAGCGCGACTGCCACCCAGGTCTCGGTCCTCGGTTCCAACAGCAGCACCATGAGCCAGATCTCGCTCTTCGGTTCCAACAGCGCCAGCGTCGGCCAGGCCGGCCTGCTCCTCAATGGCAGCAGCGTCCAACAGCTCCGCATCTTCCCCTGATCAGGAAGCGAGGGGGCGCGAGCCCCTCCTTCCCATGCCGTTCTGTACGGGTAAAGTTCACGATGCATTGTTGCGGCCGGATCCCTGATTTCTTTCAACCGCGCCAGTCTTCGATGCTCTGTATCTGTTTCACGCATTCTGTCGCAAAGCTTCTGGACCAATGCTGTGCCGCCAGCGGTTCTGAGCGCAGCTCCTAATATCTGCGTAGAGCTATGGAGATAGCCATGATGAGGCATCGAAGCATCTGGATGCTCGTCTCAGGATTGATGTTCGCGATCAGCCAGCCCGCGTCGGCTCAGAACTCCGCGACCGTGGTGCAGATCGGCGGCCTCAACGGATCCACAACGCTGCAATTCGGCACGACGTCCAACACGGTGACATCCGTTCAGATCGGCACCGCCAATACGGCGAGCGCACTCCAGGTCGGCAGCATCACCAATCCGCAGACTGTCAACAACGCATCCATCGGCCAATCCGCCACCACCGGCAACACATCGTTTATCGGCCAGGCCGGCTTCACCAACACGGCCGTCACCGCGCAAATCGGCGGGCTGAGCAACACGGCCGGGGTCAATCAGCTCGGCGCCGGCAATTGGTCCATGGTCTACCAGGTTCGCCCTTAGGCAGACCTGACCTCATCCTCCAACAGACAGGCATCGCCATGCGCCTCCTTCTTCCTGCCGCTCTCCTGATGGGAGCTTTCGGGTCGCAGTCGGCGACCGCCCAGTCGGTCCAAGCCTATGTTCAGGTAGGGCCCGGCGTGCAGCCGATTGCCGTGAGCCAAAGCAGCAACGCCAACTTCGCCGGCATCATCCAGATCGGCGGCACGCCGCAGGCGAACGTTTCACAGACCGGTCAGTTCAATGCCGCCGGGATCGGGCAGGCCGGGCTGTCCACGAGCGTGAGCGTGAACCAAACGGGATCGCTCAACATCTTCAACCTCTCGGTCGTCGGTCAGGTCGGCGACACCAACGCTGCTGCGCTCACGCAGTTCGGGGCGATTAATCAGTCCTTCGTCAGCCAGTTCCGCCGCTGAGGCGTGCCGGCGTCCTCCACGACCGAAGCAGTACGGAGATCCGCCATGCGGATGATCCCCCTCCTCCTCACGGCAGGGCTAGCGATGCCTATTCACGTGCATGACACGCCGCAGGACCGGACGATCATCGTCGAGGGTGAGCACGGAACGTCGGTCATCACGCAGAGCGGTGATCCGGTCGGCGCTGAGTTGCGGATCGAGCGCTCGCCCGGCCGGACCACAATCTACAGCCGGTCAGGCGGTAATTCCTCGATCGTGACGCAGAGCAACAATCCCGCTGATTTCCCCTACGACGCCTGGCCGCCCGAGCTAAAGGACCTCTTCGGTCGGCGTTGACCATCCTGACGTGCGCCTGAAAGCATTTATTCAAGGCATCGCCCTGCGCAGGTTGCACAGCGGCGATTGGCCGAGGTCAACGTCCGCGAAAATTCGCGGTTGCATCTTTTGGAAACTGGCGGCTGGGTCAGCCGCTAATATAAGATGGCCCCCGCCACCTGCTAATGCTGTATACCGATTTGGGGAGCGTCCTCTACAGGCCGTTTTGAGCGTTCGAATGCCCCAACGATCTTTGGTGCGCCCGGCACGAGTGGATTTGCCCTGGTTCGATCCAACTGGTTGTCCGCCGGAACCAGTCATGGTCCTGCGTTCGAAACAGCCCTCAATGGGTGAGACGTATGGGCGGGGGAGGAAAAGTATGATCACCTGCGTGATGGATTATGCAATCGACCTAAACAAGATCGATGCGTTCGAGGAGATCAGCCGTCGATGGGTTGGGCTCGTCAGCCGACACGGTGGCACGCATCACGGCTACTATCTCCCCGCCGCAGGTTCGGGCAACCGGGCCCTGGCCTTATTCAGCTATCCGAACCTCACAGCTTACGAACGGTATCGATTCCTTCTTGAGCGCGACCCGGACTTCGTCGAAGCCAACCGCATCCGGAACGAGAGCCGTTGCGTCTTCTGGCATGACCGGGTTTTCATGCGCCCGCTTTCGATGAACCAGGGTGATCAAGCCGACGGCTGAGTTGGGTCGCGAGCGGGCGTCACAACGGCGTTCGCTTTTCCGGTTTCCTGTCCGGAAGCGGACGGGCTGCAATCGGCCAGACCCGGTCGTTCAGGGCCAATTAGACCGCCGGTAAGCAGACCTTCCGAACGCCGAGATAGGTCGGAAGCGGGCCCATGCGACTGGTACAAAGCAACAGATCGTCCACTAGGTTGCCGACGTCTTAGCCGCCATCCTTCGCAGTGAGACAAAACTAAAAGATGGTAGTGCGCCGCGGATGGTGCTCGCAATGTAAGACGGGGCAAAGTGCGCGTAATGGCGCTCCGTCATGCGCGTGTCGGCATGTCCAAGCTGCGCTGCGATCAGGCCCATCGGTACACCGCGCATCGCGAGCACACTCCCGTACGTGTGTCGCAGAATGTGAAAGGTGCAAGCTGGCTCGATGTTCGCTCGGTGAGAGGCTTCAATCAGCGGGCGCTGCTGATGTGAAGGTCCCAAAGCCGTGCTGTCCTCGCGCGCAAAAATCAGCGATGTGCCAGCCTTTCCGCTGACCAGCGACGCAAACAGCGCTGCGCCATCATCGTTCAGCGCGACGTGCCGCGGTTTTCCGCTCTTGGTCCGGCCGACGGTCAATATGCCCGCGGCGGCATCGAAATCGGCGGCTCTCATCCGGATCAGTTCACCGTACCGGCAGCCAGTGACCAGAGGCTCCGCGGACAAGATGTCGGAACGCGCCCTCGCATGCTCCGACGAGGCGATGGCATTCAAGTTCGGTGAGATAACGGACCTTAGCTGCATCCGCCTCGCGATAAGGCTTCACCCGGCGCCAAGCCTCATCCGACGCGGCTTTGCCCTCCTGGAACGCACGATTGAGAGCGGCCTTCAGGACCGTGAGCACGCGATTCGCCGTCGCGCGCCGGGCCCGCACGGCCTCCGGGTTGGCAGCATCTACCTCGGAAATCCGACGTTCGGCCGCTCCCGCTGCAGTTCGACGCAGCTTTGGCGCCTCAGCGAGATCGTGGTGCCAATCGCGAATGCGCTTTGTCGTTAGAGCCGATAGTTCAAGCGACCCGAGCGTGGGCAGGATGCGCGCTTCAGCCGCATACCGATCGGCGCGCACCCCTTTCGACCCACGCCGCTCCCGAGCTGCGAGAGAGTCGCTCAAGGCGGTGGCGACCGTCCAGGGCGCCTCCGGTTCCTCGGAGCCACCGAGCTGGAGCGCCGTTTGAGCGAAGAAGGTCCGTGCTCGCTCCTGCGCCTGCGGAAACGAGAACACGGTCAGGCCATCGGCGTCGCGGTTGTCGTCGGCGGCGCCGAGCGCCTCGTAGTGTTGGCGGCCCCTCACGCATGCGAGCGATCCAGGTGCCACCCTTGGCACCACGGCGATAGCCAACTGCGCAGCCGGCCGAGATGACCGTCCAATAAGGCTCACGGCGGAGCGCGAGTTTGGCTCGTCCTGAACGGGTGTCGAGCTTCGCATTGCGTACAGTGCGCGCCATCGTGCGACGCCTTTGCGCTCGTATGTACGGCAATCGTACGGAAAAGACGTGGGCGAACACGGGCGGCTGCGCAAGCACGGAATAGCGCTTGCTCACAGCGTGTTACTCGTATGCCGTAGTTCGTCGCTGTCCGCAAATCGAGCGGTTAACACTCTCTCACGGCGAAAACAGAGGTTCGAGTCCCCTTGGGAGCGCCAGCGCGCCAAATTCTTATAATGTAATCCGTTCTTGAACGCTTCGCTATTGCGAGTGCATTTCGAAGGGCACTCGGTCGCGCGTGGGGCTGCCGCTCCGCTCAACTTTGTCGCCCCGATGAGAGCGTCTCAAACCTAGACTTCGTTGGAGGGATGTTCCGGCTCCGCTCGGTTTTGAGCCCGGCGGCTTTTACGCCGCGGTCTCCGCCGCTGGAAGCTCATCCAGCGCTTGTGCTGCTCCCGCCTCCCGTCCTGGCCCCTGCGCGCCCTCGCCCAGCCAAGTGACCCCTGAATCTGTTCGACACGCACTCTTCTGTTTCGAGTGGAGCCCTTGCACGGTGATTGCCGGAGGGCTGTTTGTGGTGGTCGCGGATAGGCCAGCCCGGTTCTGTTCCGCTCGATGAACCTCTGATCGTCTGACGGCCTGGGCGATTCCTCCGGGCCGTCGCTCACGCTGCGGCGGTCTGCTCAGCCTCGCACGCCATCGCCGTCCCAATGCTTTGTAAGGGTGTGGCACCGGTCACGGCGACGCAAGAGCTTTTACGCCGCTCGCTCGGCTCTTCTCTCCCCGGCGATGAAGGCCCGAAACTGTGAGGCCGGCAGGGGTTTGCTGTAGAGGAAGCCCTGGACCTCGTCGCAGCCTTCTGCCCGGACGCGTTCGAGCTGATCGACGGCTTCGACCCCCTCGGCCGTGACCGTCATGCCCAAGCCGTGGCCGAGGCTCACGATGGCCCGCACGATCGAGCGGGTGCCGGGATCGGCCAGCGCCTGGACGAAGCTGCGGTCGACCTTGAGCTTGTGGAACGGGAAAAGCCGCAGATAGCTCAGGCTCGAATAGCCGGTCCCGAAATCGTCGAGCGAGGTCTGGACACCGATGCCACGCAGGCGGTGCAGAGCGTCGGTCACGTCCGCTCCGTCCTGCATCAGCACGGATTCGGTGATCTCGATTTCCAGGCGCCGGGCCGGCAAGCCGGAGCTGACCAGGGCGCTGCACACCATCTCGGCCACCTGGGCATGCCGGAAATGCACCGCCGAGATGTTCACGGCAACGCGCATCTCGTCGGGCCAGCCGACCGCCTCCGCGCAGGCGGTGCGCAGGACCCATTCCCCGAGCGGCACGATCAGGCCGGTTTCCTCGGCCAGGGGGATGAAATCCGCCGGGGCGACGAGACCGCGCCTGGGATGGCGCCAGCGCACGAGGGCCTCGGCGCCGGAGGCGCGCCCGGTGGCGGCGTCGACGATGGGCTGGTAGTGCACCTCGAACTCACCGCGCCCCAGAGCCCCGCGCAGGTCGAGTTCCAGCCTGCGCTTCTCCTCCGCGGTCTCGTCCATCACGGCTTCGTAGAAGCGGTGCGTGTTCCGGCCCTCGGCCTTGGCCCGGTAGAGCGCGCGGTCGGCGCGCTTGGTCAGCGTGTCTGCGTCCAGCCCGTCCTGCGGCGCCAGGGCAATCCCGATGCTGACGCCGATCTCGATGCTGTCGCCTTCGATGGTGATCGGCCGCTTGAGGATCTCGATCAGGCGCTCCGCCAGGGCCGCGGCCGCCGCCGGCTGGCCGGCGCCGCTCACCTGCAGGACGACGAACTCGTCCCCGCCCAGGCGCGCGGCCAGGTCGTGCGCGCTGATGACGGACCGGAACCGGCAGGCGACCTCGCGCAACAGCGCATCGCCGACGAGATGGCCGAGCGTGTCGTTGACGGTCTTGAACCGGTCCAGGTCGAGATAGAGCAGCGCGCAGTGCTGATCGTGCTGTTCCAAATGGGCGAGGACCTCATCGAAGCACTCGCAGAAGCGCGTCCGGTTGAGGAGGCCGGTCAGCGCATCGTGCCGCGCGATGTGCGCGACCCGCTGCTCGGCCTCCTTCCGCTCCGTGATATCCATATGCGTGCCGATCACACGCTCCGCGCGGCCGCGGACATCCCGGCTCACGACCCGCCCGCGCGCCAGGACCCAGCCATAGGTGCCGTCCTTGCGCCGGAGGCGATGCTCGCACTCGTAAACGGGGGTGCTGCCCTTGAGATGATCGAAGAAGGCGCGGGTCGCCAGTTCGAAGTCTTCCGGGTGGATCAGCGCCGCCCAGGTCCTCACGCTCGGCTCGATCTCATCCGGATCGTAGCCGAGCATCGTCAGCACGCGGTCGGAGAACCAGAGCGACTGGGTCTCGGCGCTCCAGTCCCAGAGCCCGTCATTCCCACTTTCGACTGCCAGGGCCAGCCGCTCCTCGCTCTGGCGCAGCGCGTCCTCGGCCGCCTTCCGGCCGCTGATGTCACGCAGCGCGGCCGCGTAGCCGTCGGGCTTCCCCGTCTCGGGGCAGCGCGTGAGGCTAAAGGTGGCCTCGATCCAGACCCATGACCCGTCTCTGCGTCGGTAGCGCTGCTGGCTGACCGCCTGCGCGGTTCGAGCGCATTGAGGGTCATCGAGGACGCGACTGTACGCGTGGTACTCGTCGGGGTGAACGAACTGCAGGGGCTTGGTGCCGATCAGCTCCTCGGGATCATAGCCGAACACGGTCTTCGCGGCTGGTGAAACGTAGAGGCGTGTGGTGTCAAGCTTGCGCCAGACCACCACGTCCGTCGTGTTCTCAGCGAGCAGGCGATACCGTAGCTCGTTATCGCGAAGGGCCTGATCCGCATGCTTGCGAGCCGTTATGTCGGTAAAGGTTCGGACTACGCCGCCATCGGGGAGCGGTATGGAGCGGACCTCCAGAACGACCCCGTTCGGCCGCTCGCGTTCGTACACCTGCGGCATCGATGCCCAGTTATCGGCCAGAGCCGCCTCGCTGACCGCAGTGTCGCACCTGTCGAATTCACCGCTGTCAAGTTGGTGCTGGCGTAATTTGCGGAACGATGCGCCGTCGTGCAGCAGGCTTTCCGGCAGATCGAGAAGCTCACGGACACGTCGGTTGTGGACTTTTACACGGCCATCGACCCCGATCATGAGCAGGCCCTGGTCCATATGCTCCAGGGTTGCTCTCAGTAGCTCGCGGGTCTCACGGAGACTCTGCTCGGTTCGAGCCTGATCTGTGACATCGACGCAAACGCCGAACAGCGCGGTGACGCGACCCCTCTCGTCCTGTTCGGCTATGCCGCGAACCGAGAGAATGTGCGTCTCCCCGTCCGGCCGAATGAGCCGCGAGCGGTGCTGGAAGCTGTCGGCGGGGAACCAGTCCGCACCTGCTAGAGCAGCATCCATCCGGCGGCGCACCTCCGCACCGTCCAGGGGTTCATAGAAGCTCAGGTGCGTGTCGAGATCGAGAATGCCGCCTTCCGGCATGCTGCGACCGAAGATATTGGCCACGCCCTCAGACCACTGGATGGTGCGATCTGCGCCGTTGATGCGCCAGTGGCCAACGCACGCCACCTGCTCGGCGATTCGCTGGAAATCCTCGGCGGTCTGCAGCCGCGCCTCGCGCTCATGGAGCATCGCGCTCATGGAGCATCGCGCTCATGGAGCATCGCGCTCATGCGCCCATGCTCCTGCAACTCCGCTTCGCGAGACCGCGCGGTGTCGTGCCAGCGCAGGTGCGCCGTCACAACGCGAGCGAAAGCCTCAAGTCTGCGAATTTCCGCCTCGGAGAAGTCCGAGCGTGGAACCGTGTCCATGATGCAGAAGGTACCCGGATCCTCTCCGGGCCTGCGTGCTATCGGCACCGCCGCATAGAAGCGCAGGTGCGGTTCGCCGATGACAAGTGGGTTACTGGCGAAGCGGATGTCTCGCGCGAGGTCGAGGGCAACGAACGCCCGGCCCGAGTGCCCGTGAGCAACGTGATCACAGAAGGCTTCGTCTCGCTTCAAACAGGTTGCATCGCCTCCATGGCATGCAATGAGCGATACCTCGCGCTCGTTCATGAACGTGACTGCAACCACGGGTACACGAAAGGAGTCCGCAGCGAGGCGACAGACGGCGTCGAGGTGCTCGTCTGGACCGGTGTCGAGGATGCGCAGGTCCTCCGAAGTAGCCAGTCGATCAGCTTCGGAACCACGCATCGTAGACCCATAGCTTCCGCGCCGCTGCCCCACCTCCTAAGCGGCGGGGTGACCAATGTCGGATAATTGAATTAACATTGCGCGCAACTTGCGCCGCCAGTGGCACTCGTTAGTACCTCCCCGGATTGAAAGTCACGACAGTGGCAAATGCAAAGTAAACGGACCTTGATATGTAGACTGCCTGACCGTGAAGCTTCTTTGTAGACGATCCGGTTTCGGCATCGGGTGGATGGCGGCTTAAGAAGTTCGTATCGCCATCGGCTCCGTCTTGGAGGCGCTGCGGCGTTTGAGGCTCCAGCTGCCTCGCAACCAACCCGGCATCGCGACGCGGCAATGTGCAGATTTCTACAGTGACGGTCTGCGGGAACGGCGATCTTGGTCTTTCCGGTCTTCGCGTCTCGTTAAACGGGCTGCAACCCTCCGTCGGGCTTGTTCGTGCCAGCGACAGGGGTACGAAATGCAACTCCGCATTGGGACGAAAATTCACGCGATCACCGCGGTCGCTCTCGTCGGCATTGCCGCGATTCTCGGCTTTTGCCTCCTCAGCCTGAAATCTGAGGTCGAGCAGGCCAGGATGACGAAGACGAAGCACCTCGTTGAGGCGGTCACCGGCATCCTGGCGCGTTTCGAGGCTGAGGAAAGAGCCAATCACCTCACCAGGGAACAGGCGCAGCAGGCAGCGCTCGCCACAGTCAAAGCGCTGCGGTACGGGAATCAGGACTATTTCTGGATCAACGACATGCAGCCGCGCATGATCATGCATCCGATCAAGCCTGAGATGGACGGCAGGGACCTCGCAGAGTTCAAGGACGCCGCGGGCCAGAAGATCTACATGTCGATTGTGGACGTGGTCAAAAACGATGGCGCTGGCGTTGTCAATTACGTCTGGCCAAAACCGGGCGAACAGTATCCTGTGGCCAAAATCTCCTACGTGCAGGGGTTCAGGCCCTGGGGCTGGGTTGTCGGGACCGGCATCTATGCCGATGACACCGCAGCCGCGCTCTGGAAGACCGTTGGCAATGCGGCATGGGGCATCGCGCTGGTCGTGGTGGCACTCGGCGGCCTCGCCACGATGGTCGGCCGGCGCGTCACGCAGCCCATTCTCAGCCTGAGCGCCGCGATGTCCAACTTGTCCGCCGGCCACTTGGACGCTGCCGTTCCTGCGCAATCGCGCTCGGACGAGATCGGCCTGATGGCGCGCGCTGTTCAGGTGTTCAAGGAGGGGCTGATCGCGAAGGCGGCGGCCGAGGCGGCGGCAGCGGACGAGGCTGAGGCCAAGATGCGCCGCGCCAACCTGCTCGACCAACTGACCAGGAACTTCGAGCGCAGCGTGTCGGTGCTGACGCAGGGCCTGGCCGGGGCGGCCACCGAGATGGAGGCCACGGCGCAGTCGATGACCGCCACGGCGGACGAGACGACTCAGCAGACCCTGAGCGTGGTCGGCGCGGCCCAGCAGACGTCGGCCAACGTTCAGACGGTCGCGGCGGCCTCCGAGGAGATGGCCGCCTCCGTGCAGGAGATCGTGCACCAGGTCAGCCAGTCGGCTCAGATCGCCAACATGGCGGTCGAGAAGGCCCAGCATACGGACGCGACCGTGCAGCGTCTGGCCGGAACGGCCGAGCGGATCAGCAGCGCCGTGTCGATCATCTCCACCATCGCGGCGCAGACGAACCTGCTGGCGCTCAACGCCACCATCGAGGCGGCCCGGGCCGGTGAGGCGGGCCGCGGCTTTGCAGTGGTCGCCACGGAGGTGAAGGAGCTTGCCGGTCAGACCACGCGGGCGACGGGCGAGATCGGCGAGCGGATTGCCGAAATCCAGTGCGCCACGAACGAGGCGGTGGCCGACATCCGCGAGATCAGCCGTGTGATCTCCGACATGTCCGCCTACGCGGCCAGCATCGCGGCAGCGATGGAGGAGCAGGGGGCCGCAACCCAGGAGATCACCCGCAACGTCCAGCAGGCGGCTCAAGGCACCGAGCAGGTCACGCGCAACATCGCGGGCGTGCGCGAGGGGGCAGGTCAGACCAGCACGGCGGCTGCGCAGGTGCTGAGTGCAGCACAGGACCTGGCGCGCCACTCAGCCAGTCTGTCACGGGAGGTCGGCACCTTCCTGTCCAGCGTCAAAGCCGCCTGAGCCGCTAAGATCGGTTGAATGGCTGCAAGAGGGGGCCGGGCGATCGGCCCGGCCTCCCTAGAAATCGCGCTGTCGCTACTTGGCGAACTTGAACTGCGGCGCGGCTTTCAATTGGGCCTTGGTGGCGTTGAACACCGCGTGGTCCGGCGCCGAGCGGGTTACATCGGTCGTGCTGCCGGTCTCAGTCTTGGTCGAGCCCGTCGTCTCAGCCTTCTTGCCGTCGTTCTTGGCCTCGCGCCGCGACTCGGTGGTGAACTTCACCTGATCGAAGGGGACGGCGACGTCGTGCTCGCCCATGCCGAGGAACCCGCCGACGCCGATCACGACAGCCTGGACCTTGCCCGTGCTGTCGACCAGCAGCTCGTTGATATCGCCGATCTTCTCGTCATTGTTGTTGTAGACGTTCAGGCCCCTGAGCTTGGACGCACGCCACTGCCCGGCCTTCTCCTGAGTGATGAATTGGCTGTCGTTTGAGGCCGGCGCAGTTTGAGCCAGTACGGGACCGGCGAGCACGGCCGAGGCAACGACAGCAAGGGCAAGTTGCTTCAACATGGCGAACTCCTCACGCAAGCCGACAGTCCGGCTCGTTCTTCGATCCGGCAGGGATCAGGGCAGTAACGTGTTGCGGTAGAAAGCCGTTCCTGACGTTCGCGGCTCGTGCTGAGCCCTGAGTTTTCGCGCGTTCAGGGGCCTGAACTATCGCGCGTTCTGCCGACCGGCCCGGTTGGTTACTGCCGATGTTCGTAGCGCGGGCTCGATTCGATTTCGCGCCTTCTCCAAAGCGGCTTCTCGTCTATGGGCAAGAGGGCCATCGGGCTCGTAATCGAACGCCTCGGGATCGAGGAACTTGGCCAATTCTGCGATGCGGGTGTTCCGGTCCTGTCCTTTGTTCATGACTAGCTACGCCTTACCGTGCCCAAGCTGGGAGCCACGAACGGTGCGCCCATTCAGACGGTTCCATCGTCGGGAGTTCGTCTGCAGGCGATCGCAGGCGGCAGGCTTGCTCATTGTCGAAGGAGCAAGCCTGGGTTGGGTCAGACGAAAGCCTCTTGAGCGCTCAGTCTCTGAGGAGCGAGGCGGTTGGGTCTCTGCTTGTGCCGGCTACGCGGCCATCCCAAGCCCGACGACGCAGCCCACCAGCGTTATCAGCGACAACATGAACCCGAGGCTTGCCTGAATGAGGCTGAGACCGTTGCCGCCCGCGCGCAGTCCGTCGTTGCTGTCCATACCACTCGCCTTTGCTGTTCGAATTGGGGCTGCAACGCGGATCAGCGTTATGCAGTTCCGGACGTGCATTGATGCTTCGAACAGTGCTGACCCAGTCTAGCAGATTCAGCTCAGTCCAAATGGTAGCCCTGTCGAGCGCACAAATATAGATCGCACAACTATTTTACGTTAATGCCAAGGCGAGGAGACTGATATTCGCGGCCGGATCTATACATCTGTTGCGGGCCAGCGCGGGAGAACGCGGTCGATGCGGTACTGATTGTGCGGATCGTAACGGGCGGCGATGGGAGAACCGATGAGGCTTAGGTAGAGATTTAGATTCCGCGCTGCTCAACGCGCCTCTCGGCGAGGGGCTGCGCGAGGCCTGTAGCGATACGATTGAACACTCCCTGCCGCGTGAGTTCGACCAGTTGATGGAACAAGTACGTGGCGGCCCCACGAAGGCTATCGGTTCGCCCTCAGCGAGCGTCCTCGAAAGGTGACTGAGTAGACCCGTCAGGCCAGACGCATGTGTGAGCCGCGAGCGCGCTTTGGAAAAATTGTGCGCTCAGGCCGGTGGGGGCGTTCGCGAAGGCCACGCTGGCGTGAGTGCTCAGGATCTTGCGGCTAACTACGTACGGATATCGATGTGGCCCCGCGCTGGAACGATTATCGAGGCGATTGGCACGCAATTTCCGGCCGCATCGCATCGCGACTGAAGCAAATCTTAGCTGTTGGAACCGATTTTTCCGTGACGACGTTCGGGGTTGTGGCGTTCGGCGCCATCTCTTGCTGCAATTCTGGAGGACATGGATGGCCAAGTCTGCGTTGTTAACCTCTGTTGCTGCCTTTGTGCTTGGTTCTGGGCTCGCGACAGCACCCTCGCTGGCCCAAGCCGCGCCTCTGGGCTGCGCCCCGAATGGTAGCCTCGCAGCTCTTCAAGGTGACCTCGCGTGCGGAGGCAACCTGGGGGGCGATGATGTGGTTGAGCGGAAGACCGTACGCCGCTCTCGCATGGTCATGCGGCGAGGGATCGTCGAGCGGAGGCGAACGGTCCTGCGACCCGAAATCGAGCAGACCGCCGAAACCGTTCCAGAGGAGGTGAATGTCCCGGTCGCCCGGACCGAGTTGCAGCCCGTCACCGTGCCGACGCGGCGCACGGTCGAGACGCCCGTCACCATCCAGCGTGCCCGCACCGTGATGCAGCCGGAGCAGGTGCCGGTTCAGCGCACAGTCGTTGAACGCGAGCGCGTTCCTGTGACCCGCACCGTGATGCGGCCTGAGCAAGTCCCGGTTCAACGCACCGTCGTCGAGCGCGAGCAGGTGCCCGTGACCCGCACCGTGACGCAGCCGGAACAGGTGCCGGTGACCCGTACCGTGATGCGGCCCGAGCAGGTCCCGGTCAGCCGCACGGTCACCGAGCTTGCCCCGGTCACGCGGTCGCACACGGTTATGGTGCCCTATGTCGCCTTCCGGCCTGAGAAGGTGGAGACGACCGAGACCGTGGCGCAGCCTCGGACAATTACCGAAAATCAGACGGTGATGCGGCCCCAGGCGGTGACGGAGATGCAGACGGTTCAGCGCCCGCGCACAATCACCGAGACGCAGACCGTGGAACGGCCACGCACCGTCACCGAGATGCAGACCGTGATGCGGCCTGAGACGGTGACGGAAACCCAGGAGGTCGCCCGTCCGCGGACCATCACGGAGGCGCGTACGGTGATGCGGCCGCGGACTGTCGTCGAGAACGAAACCGTGCTTCAGCCGCGCACGATCACCGAGAACCGGACCGCGCTGCGGCCTCGAACCGTGGTGGAGAACCGCGCGGTCATCCGTCCGCGGACCGTCGTGAGCAACCGGACAGTCCTTCGCCCGCACACGGTCACCAGCCGAGAAGCGGTGTTGCATCCAGAGACTGAGATGACCACCGACACGGTTGAGCGCCGCGCCGGTATCCGCAATGCTGCGTTTGCAGACTAGGACCTGCTCAAAGGTCGGCGTGCTGTCAGCTCCGCAATAGACATATGGGCCGCTCCCTTCCGGGGAGCGGCTCAATCGACGTCGCCGGAGCGCCAAGCCCAGCATCCTCGACCGCTTCGACGACAAGTTGCGCTCCAACGCCCATGCGGCGCGCAACCGCCGCAGCCTGCCTTGCCGCTGACCCGCCGGACGCTGGCGGTGCCGGCCCACGCGGCACGGGTGACGTCACCGATGCTCCTGCCGCTCCCCAGGATGGCCCGGATCGCCTCGACCCGCTCGGCCGGCATCGGCGGCCGACCGAAGCGCTTTGTGGTTCGCTGCAAGCCAGCCCGGACCCGCGCGACGACCAGCGCCCGCTCGAACGCGCTGACCACAGCCAGCATCTGGAACAGCGTGCGGCCGGATGGCGTCGTCGCGTCGAGCGCCTGCTGGCGCAAGATGCGGTCTACGTCTGTGCTTCGAGTTCGCCGAGCAGGAAGATGCTTGGCAACGCCATCACCGTCTTCCTCGTCCCGGACTGCTGAGACGGACCGTGCTTGGCTTGAGCGACCTGCCGGCCCCGATTCGATGGTGCTGCGCGGTGTTGCTGGCTGAGGCGCTGAGCAGCTTGCGGAAGGCAGGGGCCGCGTTCGGGTCCCTGCTGCGGATGCGCATCTTGAGACATGTACCCGCCAATCAGCACAAGTACTCGGAAAGCTGGCTTGCCGCGAGTGGCCAAAATTGAATGCCGCGGCTCGATTTTCGGCCGGCAAACCCGGTCACCGAATTTTGAACCAGAACGGATGAAACGCTCGATCTCTCCGCTGGACATTGCTCATCATTCAGAATTCTATAGTAAATTGGAAATGTACGGGAGGGGGCGATGAGGCGAATTGGCATCTTAGGTGTAATCATCGCCACCTTGGCGAGCAGCGCAACTTGCGCGCAAACATCTGTGAAAATTGGTGTACTAAACGATAGATCTGGACCGTATTCTGATCTCACGGGAGAAGGTTCCGTCGTTGCTGCGCGTATGGCCGTTGATGATTTCCGTCGTACAGACAAGACGCTGAAGGTCGATCTTCTGTCGGCTGACCACCAGAACAAGCCGGATGTCGGTGCTTCAATTGCGCGGCAATGGTACGATCAGGACGGCGTTGATATGATCATCGATGTGCCGACCTCATCTGTGGCCTTCGCGGTTCATGACCTGGCCAGGGATAAGAACAAGACGTTGATCATCACGGGCGCCGGGAGTTCGGATTTTACTGGTCAGAGATGCACCTCTAATACGGTCCATTGGGTATATGATACAGTATCTCTGGCGAATGGCACTGGCAGTGCGCTGATCAAACGTGGCGGCGACACATGGTTTTTCCTGACCGCTGATTATGCGTTCGGGCATGCCCTGCAGCGTGACACAACTTCAGTGATCACCAAGAGCGGCGGCACGGTCGTTGGATCGGTCAAAACTCCATTCCCAACCTCCGATTTCTCCTCGTTCCTGCTGCAAGCAGAGAGGTCGCATGCCAAAGTGATCGGCTTGGCCAATGCTGGCGGCGACACGACGAACGCCATCAAGCAAGCTTCCGAGTTCGGGTTGACCGGAAAAGATCAGGTTCTCGCGGCGCTCCTGATTTCCGTGGCCGATGTTCACTCCTTGGGCCTTCAGGTCGCACAGGGCCTCGTACTTACGGAACCGTTCTACTGGAACCTGAATGAGGCGACCCGCGATTTCTCGGATCGTTTTGCGAAAGCGTCCAATGGAAGGATGCCGACTGCCGGCCAGGCCGGTGTTTACTCGGGCGTGCTCCATTATCTGAAGGCGGTGGCGGCTCTCGGATCGGCCAAAGATGGGGCGCAGGTGGTCGCCAAGATGAAGGCGATCCCAACCGACGACCCAATTTTTGGGAAGGGCGAGATACGTCCTGACGGCCGCAAGATTCACGACATGTACTTGTTCCAGGTGAAGAAACCATCCGAGTCCGGCGGAGAGTGGGACCTCTACAAGCTGCTGACGATGATACCCGGCAATGAAGTGTTCCGGCCGCTTGACGAGGGAAACTGCCCGCTGGTCATGCAGTCAGCCGCGCGATGAGGACTGAGCCCGAGGGAACGTGAGCATGAAATCGCGTTCGCTCTTGCTTGCATCAGACAATCGCCGCGGTTGACATGTTGGCAACTTGGCATTGCGCTGTTGGCGCGGGCACTCGTTGGGGGCGACCGAGATCGGGCGCTTGATCGTGTGCGGAGAGGAAGTTCTCTTCCTCTCAGGTCTGGCGGTCTGCTCGAAGGTGACGGTGTTGAAACGGGCGAGGCCGTTCGCGCCGTGCTTCCGGTCGGCAAACCGCGCCTCCAACGTCAGGACCGACAAATTCGTGAAATCATGAAATGCTATTGAGAGCCGCAGGTCGTTTTGATCTAATGCGCGATAGTCGACACACATTGGCCGTCACGCCCGCCACTTGGTGTGTCCCTCAGCCGCCAAAAGGCGGGTGTGGCTGTTTTGAGGACAGAGCCGATTGCATCTGGGGCATAACCATCAGCTGCAACCATAGGATCCCCGGTTGTATTGGCGTGAGGTGAGCTGAAGCTGACGATCCGCGTCAGCCTCACGCTCGGACCTCAGTGACACAGGCTAATGTGCATGCCTTCGCCAAGCCTGGCGAGCCATAGGCTGACCGGCGGCTGAATTCCCGAGCAAGCTGTAGCGTTGGTTCAGTGATGGCGTAGCGTGCAGTGGTCGGTGCATCCTCCCGGCCTCCACGCCCGCCTTATGCTGCTCCGGCTTTCCGGGGCGGCCGTGGATGCTGAGAACATCGCCTTTCCCGCGCAGTAATTGCGTATCCCTCCTTCATTCGGAGGACGCGTCCGCCCACCCCCATGCATACCTTCTCTCTCGGCGCACCGCTTGCGCCTCTGGGAGGACGATGATGTCTACTGCATTGCTCCCTGCGCTCCGGCGCAACCTCGTGCTGTTCGCGCTCGCGTTTTCCGCCGCCGCCATGGCGTTCGGTGCGATCATGCTGATCTCACCGCCGGTCAGCGTGGCGGCCGGCTCGATGCGCTCAGATGACGGGATCATCCAACCGGTCACCATTTGCGAGTTCCTTCCGACCGGCGACGTCAACACGTGCACGGTTTACCGGTGAGTGCGTGAGGCCCTGCCAAGCAAGCGGCGTGGCGCAGTGCCGTTGCACGCGAAATCGGCAGGGGAGCGGCCGTCGGCGTGGTGTTCCGCTAGGCCGCCATCCGGATTGGATGCCCCCGGCCGCATCAACGCCCATCACGCGCTTGAAGAAACGTCATGACCTCCCGGGTGAACGTCTCGGGAGCTTGAAGTTGCGGGACGTGAGCACATTCCGGCAGCACTACGAATTTGGCACTTGGCAACCCGGCCGCGAGACTCACGCGCCATAGCCGGCGGCGTCGCCTCGTCACGCTCGCCGACAAGCACTAGGGCGTGCGCCCGCACCTCGGACAGGCGAGGACGCAGGTCGAGCCCGGCCAGGGCCGCGCAGGCAGCCTGGAATACGTTGGGGTCCGTACGCAGAAAGGCGGCCCGCCGCTCGGTCATCAGGGCCGGGTGTTCAGCCTGGAACTCGGGAGAAAACAGGCGCCGCATCGCCGTGTCGGCGATGGTCTCAAGACCGCCCGCGCCAGCGGCCCGCGCCATGGCGCGGAACGCCTCGCGTCCGCCTTCCGAGAAGCATGCGCCGCAATCCGCGAAGACGAGGCGATCGAACAGGTGCGGGTGCCGCAACGCGCAGAGCAGCAGCACGAAACCGCCGTAGCCGTTGCCTAGCCCGGCCACCGGATGCCCGCCTGTCGCCTCCGCCAGGGCAAGTGCGACCCGGTCGGCAACGGCCTCCAGGCCACCCGGAACGGGCGTGGAACCCCCGAAACCCGGCAAATTCGGCACGAGAACGCGGAAGTTCTGCGCCAGTGTGGGGGCGACCCGGTCAAAGCTCGACGCGTCGGCGAGCAGAGAGTGGAGCAGCACCAGCGGCGGCCCCTCGCCCAACGTGCCGATCACCATCCGCGACTCGGCCGACATCGACATCGCTTCGGCTTCCATCCCGCCTCCAGGCTCACGCTCAATCCGCCGCAGCCCGCATCGGTCGGGCAAATCGGTTGACGTGATATTTCACGGATGGCAGCATGCAGCAACTGGACAGAGTGAAACGTGCTCCTTCGAGATAACATCTACGCGGCGATCCGTGCCGACATTCTCGCCTGTGTCCTGCGGCCGGGCACCGAGATGCGTGAGCAGGTGCTGGCCGAACGATACGCGGTGAGCCGCCAGCCGGTGCGCGAGGCGTTGCTGCGGCTGGAACGGGAGCATCTCGTGACGGTCCATCCGCGCCAGGGATATCAGGTCAACCCGGTTTCGATCGGGGACGCGCGCGATCTGCTGCGGATGCGCGGTGTGCTTGAACCGGCCTGTGCGGCGGAGGCAGCCTCCCGGGCAGGTGACGCGACGCTCGCTGCGCTGGATGCCTTCCGGACGCTGCCGGACGGCGTCGATTTCATCGATGAGAATCGCGCCTTCCACATCGCGCTCGCTGAGGCTTCGGGCAATCGACGCATGGCGGCGGCCGTCCGCGACCTCGTCGAGCAATCCGACCGGCTCGTGCGCGTCAGCCTCGACGGGATCCGCGGGCGCGATCCGGCGCAACTCGTCGCCGAACATGCGCACATCGTCGACGCGGTTCAGCGCCGCGACGGTCGCGGCGCCAGACGCCTGGTTCGGGAGCACGTCGCCGAGGCCGAGCGCCGCATCCTGACCGCGCTGGAGCGTAGCGCGATCATCCTTTGAACACCGCCGGTCCAGGCCGAGGCCGGCGGAAGACTGAACACCGTATGGGAGAGACGCCATGACCCTGCACGCGCCGGCACCGTCGGTCGAGACCCGGGGCAACTTCATCGACGGGCGCGAGGTCGAGGCCGGCGACGGCACGCTGATCGACGTGCGCAACCCCGCAACCGGCGCGGTGATCGCCCGCATCCCGAATTCGGGCCCCGCCGACGTCGACCGGGCGATGCGCTCGGCCCGCGCCGCCTTCGAGGGCAAGGAATGGGGTGGGATGGACGTGCGTGCCCGGGCCCGGCTGGTAAACCGGCTGGCCGACGCCTTCGAGGCCAACCTAGATACGCTCTACCGGCTGGAGACCACCAACAACGGCCGGCCGGTCAACGAGACACGCGCTCAGCTCTCGCGGCTGCCTGACTTCTTCCGCTACTTCGCGGGCGTGGCGCTGGCCCGGCGCGACGATGTGATCCCCGTGGAGGGCAATTACCTCAACTACACGCGGCGCACCCCGATCGGCGTCGTGGCCAATTGCACGCCGTTCAACCACCCGCTGATGATCCTGTGCAAGTCGCTGGCGGTGGTGCTCGCCACCGGCTGTACCACCGTGGTCAAGCCCTCCGAGTACACCCCGCTCACGACCCTGAAGCTCGCGCAGATCTTCACCGAGGCCGGCCTGCCGCCGGGCGTGTTCAACATCGTGCTGGGCCTGGGCGCCTCCACCGGCAAGGCGCTGGCCGAGCACCCCGACATCAACAAGCTGGTGCTCACCGGCGGCACCGAGGCCGGCCGGCTCGCGGGCTCGGCCGCCGCCAAGGTCTTCGCCCACCAGACCATGGAGCCTCGGCGGCAAAACGCCCGTGATGGTGTTCGAGGATTTCGACGTCGAGCGGGCGGTGAACTACGCCGCCTTCGGCGCCTTCATCGGCGCCGGCCAGACCTGCGTCTGCGGCAGCCGCCACCTCGTCCAGGACTCGATCTACGACGAGTTCGTGGAGCGGCTCGCCGCCAAGACCGCCTCGATCCGCCTCGGCGACCCCTTCGATCCCGCGACCCAGCTCGGGCCGGTCATTTCCGAGCGCCAGCGCGAGCGGGTCCTGGCCTATGCCGGCTATGGCCGCGACGAGGGCGCCCGCGCGGTCGCGGGCGGTCATGCCGCCAGAGTGCCGGGCTTCGAGGGCGGCTACTTCGTGGAGCCCACGGTCTTCGCCGACGTGCGCTCCGACATGCGCATCTTCCAGGAGGAGGTGTTCGGCCCCTTCACGAGCGTCACCCGCTTCGAGGACGAGGCCGACGCGCTGCGGCTCGCCAACGACTCGCCCTTCGGCCTCGCGGCGGCCGTGCGCACCCGTGACGTCGCCCGCGCCCATCGGGTCGCGCATGCGGTCAAGGCCGGCATCGTCTGGATCAACGACCACCACCGCCTCGATCCGGCCTCGCCCTGGGGCGGGGTGGGCGACAGCGGCCTCGGCCGTGAGTGCGGCATCGAGAGCTTCAACGACCATTTCGACGTGAAGAGCATCATGGTCGCCACCGGTGACGGGCCCTTCGACTGGTACCGCGACACGGCCGGGCAGCGCCGCCTGAACTGACGATCGACGGCGCGGGGGATGCGAGGTCCGCGCCAGACGGACCCCTTCCGCGCCGGCCCCGAACCCGTGGAAGGAAACGCCCCATGCCCGATTCCCTGAACCCGGCCGTCAACGCCGGAGGCCGCCTCGACCGCCTGCCGATCGGTCCGTTCCACCGCCGCATCATGTGGCTGATCGGGATCGGCATGTTCTTCGACGGCTTCGATATCTACATCGCCGCCACCGTGCTGGGCGCGACCCTGAAGTCCGGCTTCTCGACCCTGCCGCAGAACGCGTGGTTCGTCTCGGCGACCTTCATCGGGATGATGGCGGGCTCGTTCCTCACAGGCTTCTTCGGCGACCGCTACGGGCGGCGGTTCACCTACCAGGCGAACCTGCTGGTCTTCGGCCTCGCCGCCATCGGCGCGGCCTTCGCGCCGAACATGACGGTGCTGATCGTGCTCCGCTTCATCATGGGCGTCGGGCTCGGGGCCGAGAACGTCGTCGGCTACTCGACCATGACCGAGTTCGTGCCGGCGCGCTCGCGCGGGCGCTTCCTCGGCCTGATGGCGGTCTTCGTGGTCACCGGCCTGCCTGTGGCCTCCCTGGTCGGCTACCTCGTTATCCCGGCCTTCGGCTGGCGAGCGATGTTCGCGCTGGGCGGGCTCGGGGCGCTCGCCGTCTGGTACGCCCGCAAGAGCTTGCCGGAATCGCCGCGCTGGCTCGAGGCCGTCGGACGCCACGACGAGGCCGAGGCGCTGATGCAGACGATCGAGGCGGAGGCAAGCCGCGGCGCGCCGCTGCCGCCCGCCGCCGTGGCGGCGCCCGTGCCACAGCTCGGGCTCGCCGCTCTGTTCCGGCCGCCGCTCCTGTCGCGCCTGCTGCTGGGCTGCCTGTGCCTCGTGGTGATCAACACGCTGCTCTACGGCTTCGTGACGTGGCTGCCGACCTTCTTCATCCGGCAGGGCCTCTCCGTCGCGACCTCCTTCGGCTACGCGCTGCTGATGGGGCTCGGGGCACCGGTGGGCAGCGCCATCGGCGCGCTGACCGCCGACCGCTGGGGCCGCAAGCCGACGATCATCGGCGCCTCGGCGGCCGCCATCCTGTTCGGGATCCTGTACCCGATGACCTTGGATCCGGTCCTGCTGCCGCTGGTGGGCTTCGGCCTCACGGTGCCGATCTACGTGCTCGTGGCGCTCCTGTTCGGGATCTATATCCCCGAGCTGTTCCCCACCGAGGTGCGGTTGCGGGCCTCCGGCCTGTGCAACACGGTCGGGCGCGGGGCGACCATCGTCACGCCGTTCCTGGTCGTCACCCTGTTCGAGTCCTACGGCGTTGCGGGGGTCACCGGCCTGATGATCGGGCTCCTCGCGCTGCAGATTGTGGCGGTCGCCGTGTTCGGCGTCGAGCCGCGCCGTCAGAGCCTGGAGAGCCTGGAGCCCAGCCTCGCGCCGACCGAGGGCGGCTCGACCTCAGGGACGCGTGCCGCGATCCCGCGCCCGATCGCCTGACCGCGCGGCCGCGAATCCACGACGCGCTTCGAGACATCAGCGGTGAAACCGATTATGGGAGGACACGGATGAGGGCGGGTCGCGCTCGGGCTGGACGATGGGTATGGGCGCTCACCGCCGCCCTGGTCATCGCCGGACTATCTCCGTCCGAGGCGCACGGCCCGAACGCGCCGCCGCACCAGCTCGAGCGGCTGGGTGACCTGCCGCTCGAGAGTGGGGAGACGATCCGGGACTTCTCGATCTCCTACGTGACGCACGGCCAGCTCAACGCCGACAGGTCCAACGCGATCCTGATGACGACCGCGATCGGCGGCAATCATCACCGGATCGACTTTCTGATCGGTCCCGGCAAGGCCCTCGACACGGACAAGTATTTTGTTGTCGCCACCGACGCGATCGGCAACGGGCTGACCACGAGTCCGAGCAACAGCACGAGCCAGCACGGCACGGCCTTCCCGCATTTCACCATCCGCGACATGGTGGAGAGCCAGAAGCGGCTTTTGGACCGTCTGGGGATTACCCACCTCGTCGCGGTGGCGGGCGCCTCGATGGGCGGCATGCAGGCGCTGCAATGGGGCGTCAGCCATCCCGACTTCATGGACAGTCTGGTGGCCCTGACCCCGATGGCGCGCACGTCAGCCTGGTCGATCGCGGTCAACGAGGCCACCCGTAAAGCGCTGATGCTCGATCCAACCTTCAAGGACGGTGCTTACGACCGGCAGCCCGAGCAGGGCTGGCGGCTGCGCGCCGACATCCTTCAGGTGCTGGCCGCCCGCACGCCGGAGGCGCTGCGCGGGATCGCCCCGCAGCCGCTCGACATCCTGCCCTGGATGCACGGACAGGAGGAGGCGGTGCTCAAGTCCGGCTTCGACGCCAACGACTGGATCGCGCAGACCTGGGCCTACGACCGCCACGACGTCGGCCAGACCCCTGGATTCGGCGGCGATTATCGCCGGGCGCTCGCAGCCATCAAGGCAAGGACGCTGATCCTGACCGGAGGCAATCTCGACCTGTACAACCCCGTAGAGGAGGCGCGCGAGGCCGGGGCCTTCATCCCGCAGGCCAGCGTGATCGCGGTTCCCTCCGTTCAGGGACACACGACGGCCAGCGCCGCCAAGGCGGCAGACGTGGACTTCATGAACGCCGCCGTGCGCTCGTTCCTCGACAGCGTCACCGCTGCGCGCAAGCACTGACGCTACGGGCTCATCGCACTGGCCGGGCCGATCCTGTCTCTCCAAGTCCGGGGACGGTCTGCGGCTCCACGCCATCGAAGGTGCTGCGGCCATGGCTGGAAGCACCGATGCGCCGAGTGACAATTTGCCGACGACCACCACTGCCACGTCACGGCCGCTGCGCCCCTGCGCGACATCCGGGCGGAGAAAGTGACCTCTCAGCCCTGCGCGATCATCTCCCGGATGCGCGAGGCCAGCGCCTCCATGACGAAGGGTTTCGTGAGCACCTGCATGCCGGCGTCCAGGTAGCCGTTGCCCACCGCCGCATTCTCGGCATAGCCGGTGATGAACAGCACCCTCAGCCCTGGCCGGGTCTCGCGGGCGGCATCCGCCACCTGACGCCCGTTCATGCCACCCGGCAGGCCGACATCCGTGATCAGCAGGTCGACGCGCGCGTCCGACTGCAGAACCTTCAATCCCGAGGGGCCGTCGGCCGCCTCAAGCGCGGTGTAGCCGAGATCCTCCAGAACCTCCGCCACCAGCATCCGCACCGTGGGCTCGTCGTCGATGATGAGCACCGTCTCTCCCTGTTCCGCGCGTGGGGCGTCGGCGAGGTCCGGAAGCGCTTCGGTCTCGAGGGCAACGCCGTGGTGGCGCGGTAGGTAAAGGCACACGGTCGTGCCCTGGTCGACCTCGGAGTAAATGCGCACCTGCCCGCCGGACTGTTTGGCGAAGCCGTAGATCATGGACAGGCCCAGGCCTGTGCCCTGGCCGATGGGCTTGGTGCTGAAAAACGGGTCGAAGGCCCTGGCAATGACCTCCGGGGTCATGCCGGTGCCGGTGTCCGTCACGCACAGCGACAGGTACTGGCCGTGCGGCAGGTCCCGCTCGCGCGGGGCGCGGTCGTCGAGCCAGCGATTGGCCGTCTCGATCGTGATGCGCCCGCCGTCCGGCATGGCGTCGCGCGCGTTGATGCACAGATTCAGCAGCGCGTTCTCGAGCTGGCCCGGGTCGACCAAGGCAGGCCACAGGCCGGCGGCGCCGACCACCTCGATCTGGATGGAGGGGCCGACCGTGCGCCGGATCAGCTCCTCCATGCCGCGGATGAGGGCATTCGCGTCGGTTGGCTTGGGGTCGAGCGTTTGCCGACGTGAGAAGGCGAGCAACCGATGCGTCAGGGCAGCCGCCCGCTTGGCCGCGCCCTGGGCCGCCGTCATGTAGCGGTCGAGATCCGCCATCCGGCCCTGGCTCATACGCGTCTGCATGAGCCTCGAGTGAGCCCGAGATCCCGGTGAGGAGGTTGTTGAAGTCATGGGCGATGCCGCCCGTGAGCTGGCCCACAGCCTCCATCTTCTGCGATTGGCGCAACGCCTCCTCCGTCTCGACAAGGGCCTGCGCCGCTTCCTTCTCGGCCGTGACGTCGCGCCCCACCGCGTGGATGAGATCTTCGGCGGGCACCGCCGTCCATGACAGCCAGCGATAGGCCCCATCCTTCTGGCGGTAGCGGTTCTCGAACCTGAGCGTGGTCAGGCCGTGCGACAGCTTGCCGACCTCGGCCAGCGTGGCGGCGACGTCATCCGGGTGGACGAGGTCCATGAACGCCCTGCCGATGAGTTCCCGCTCGCCCCAGCCCAGGAGCGTCGTCCAGGCCGGGTTCACCGCTTCGATGGTGGCGTCGTAGCGCGCGACCAGCATGATGTCGGTGGAGAGCCGCCACATGCGGTCGCGGTCGGCCGTGCGCTCCGCAACCAGCCGTTCGAGCCTCCTCGCGCGAGCGCGCCAGCACCTCCTGGGCCTCGATGATGTCCTGGATGTCCGTGCAGGTGCCGAACCAGCGCGTGATACGTCCGGCTCCGTCGCGCATCGGCAGGGCGCGCCCGAGCGTCCAGCGGTACTGTCCGGAGTGGTGCCTCAGGCGGTACTCGATGCGGTAAGGCTCGCCCGTCGCGAGGGATTCGTGCCAAAGCGACCAAGTCCGCTCCCGGTCGTCGGGGTGGACGATGTCCTCCCACTCCTCGCCATCCGTCGAGCCTGTCGATACGCCGGTGAAGTCGTACCAGCGCTGATTGTAGTAATCGAGGTAGCCGTCGGCCCTGGACGACCAGACCATCTGGTCGATGGAGTTGGCGATGGTCTGGAACCGCGCCTCCGCCTCGCGCAGCGCGTCCTCGCGCTCCCGTCGCTCGGTCACGTCGCGGTAGAACAGGGCCAAGCCTTCGGGATGCGGGTAGGCGCGCACCTCCAGCCAGGCGGAGTGCCCGTCGGGCCAGACGTAGCGGTGCTCCAGCGTGAGGGAGATGCGCTCGCGCATGGCGCGCAAGTACATCTGGCCGACGGGCGTCGGCTCGGAGTCCGGGTAGACCTCCCAGTGCGAACGGCCGACGATCTCGCCGGGCGGCCTGTCCTCCAACCGGAAGCCTTCGGCGTTCATCTGCAGGATGCGGAAGTCGCGGTCGAGCAGCATGAAGCCCTCGCCCATGCCCTCCAGCACGCCCGAGGCGCGCGCCTCGCTGGCGCGCAGCGCCTGCTCGGCCTCAACTTGGCGGGTCGTCTCGGTGCATGCGCAGAACATGCCGCCGACCGCGCCCGTGTCGTCCCGTACAGGTGAGTAGGAAAAGGTGAAGTAGGTCTGCTCGTCCCGGCCATGCCGGCTCATGACGAGCGGCAGGTTCTCGGCCCAGGTCGCCTCGCCCGCCATGGCCTTGTCGATCAGGGGCGAGATGTCGGTCCAGATCTCCGACCAGACGTCACGGAAGCGTCGACCGAGGGCGGCTGGATGCTTGCCGCCCAGGATCTCCGCGTAGGCATCGTTGTAGAGGAAGCCGAGCTCCGCTCCCCAAGCCACGAACATCGGGAACTTCGACCCGAGCATCAGGCTCACAGCCGACCGCAGCGCCTGCGGCCAGGTTTCCGGCCAGCCGAGCGGCGAGGCCGACCAGTCATGGTTGCGCATGCGCGCGCCCATCCGCTCGCCGCCCGAGAGGAAAGGCAGAGTGGGGGACGAGGGACGTTCGGACATGCGCGGCGGTGAGGGTTGCACGCTGGCTGACTTGGCTCAGAGGATCCGATGCCGGCGAAAGTCCGGCAGCGGCCCATGCTACCTCGTAATGGCGAGTTTGCGGCCGAAACGCCAAGATGCCCGCTCAGCGCGGTCTGCTCGGTCGAACGGCCGCCGGTAGCAACCTGTAACTGTATCGTAGGTTAGATATCGCGTACCGAGGTCTCTTGGCGTGCGGCAGGGACTCGGGCCGGCGAGAGACGGCTGTTCACGGAGGGTTGCGTTGGCCGAACGGGTCGAGACGGGAAGGTCGGCCGTCGACCTCAGGCTGCTGCGCGCCGCGGTCGAGGCGTCCGGCGAGGCCATCCTGATCACCTCGGCGGACCTCGATGAGCCGGGTCCGCGCATCGAGTACGCCAATCCCGCCTTCGCCCGCATGACAGGCTACGAAGCGCACGAGGTCGTGGGCCTCACGCCCCGGATCCTGCAAGGTCCGCGCACGGACCGCGCCGTCCTCGACCGGCTGCGTGCCGCGCTCGAAGCCGGCGAGGCGATGCAGGCCGAGGCGGTCAATTACCGCAAGGACGGCTCCATCTACGTGGTCGAGTGGCTGATCACGCCGGTGCACGAGAGCGATGGGCGCATCACGCACTGGGTCGCCACGCAGCGCGACGTGACAGAGCGACGCGCCTACGAGGAGCGCCAAGCGTTCATGGTGCGCGAGCTGCATCACCGGGTGAAGAACACGCTCGCCACTGTCCAGGCCGTGCTCAACGCAACCGTGCGTTCCTCGCTCACCATCCCGGAATTTACCCGAGCCTTGTCGGGCCGGATCACCTCCCTCGCGCGGACGCACGCGCTGATCACCGATGACCAAGCCCAGGCCGTCTCGTTCGAGGGGCTGCTGCGGGCGGAACTCGATCCCTACAACGAGCGCGGGCGACTGAGTTTGGAGGGGCCCGCCGTCGTGCTGTCGTCCGAGTTCGCCGTACCGGTCGGCATGGCCCTGCACGAACTCACCACCAACGCCTTGCGGCACGGCGCCCTGGCGGATCCGAACGGGCGTCTTCACGTCCGGTGGCGGCTGGAGGACGGCACGGCCGGCCGGGCCCTGCGCTGGGATTGGAGCGAGCATGACGGACCACCCACCGCACACCCCACACGCGAGGGCTTCGGCTCGCGTCTCCTGAACAAGGTCCTGGCCACACAGACCGGCGCGCAGGTGGATGTTGATTTTGCGCCGGACGGGCTGCGTGTCTCCGTCCGAATGCCGCTGCCTGCCGGGCCGGCTTGAGGACTAGCAGCCCCGCCAGGGTCGCAAGCGCCGGTGTCGCAGCGGCCGTGAAGGGCGGGGACACCGGTGACAAGCCCACGTTTCTGCCGCGCCGGTAATCCGCAGCAGGGACAAAACGACGCCCGTTGCTTACCCGTTCTGGTGGGTTGGTGAGGTCGGCAGCGTAGCGCGCTGCTGAGCATGCGTAGGTCGATACATGCCCGAGACGAA
The DNA here is from genome assembly GCA_050632875.1 of Methylobacterium sp. P31. Classification (GTDB taxonomy): domain Bacteria; phylum Pseudomonadota; class Alphaproteobacteria; order Rhizobiales; family Beijerinckiaceae; genus Methylobacterium. The sequence continues at coordinate 2,991,172 of JBODSC010000001.1, forward strand.
GGACTTCAGCCCGCAAGAGCGTGCGGCGGCTCTGGAACGGCAACGCACCCTCAAGATGGCCAAATCCGCTCACGCCTACGTCCGGGGTAACACGCTGAAGTTTTACGAATGGCTGGAGGGTCTCACCCGCGGCACGCTGCCCGAGGGCCCGGCCGTCTGGATCTGCGGCGACTGCCATCTCGGCAACCTGGGCCCGCTCGCCGATGCTGACGGTCACGTCGACATCCAGATCCGGGATCTCGACCAGACGGTGATCGGTAACCCGACGCATGATCTCGTCCGCCTCGGCCTGTCCCTCGCCAGCGCCGCGCGTGGCTCCGATCTACCCGGAGTCGTCACCGCCCGGATGCTGGAGGAGATGATCCGAGGCTACGCCCTCGGGCTGGACGGGCCGGCCGGTGATGAAGTCCCTCCGGAGCCGAACGTGGTGCGCACCGTTCGCAACCGCGCCCTGGGCCGGCACTGGAAGCATCTCGCGCGCGAGCGTCTCAAGGACGTCGAGCCCTCCATCCCGCTCGGACGTAAGTTCTGGGCCCTGGACAATGAGGAGCGCGCCGCCCTGGACGAACTCTTCCGGCGCGAGGAGGTGCGCAACCTGGTGCGCACGCACGGGGGCGCAGTGAGGACGCCGATGTCCGCCTGATCGACGCGGCCTACTGGATGAAAGGCTGCTCGTCGCTCGGCTTCCTGCGCTACGCCGCGCTGGTCCGGGTCGAGGAGCCCGAGGGCAAGCGGAGCTTGGCGCTCGTCGATCTGAAGGAAGCCGTCGAGGCCGCGGCGCCGCCGGCGCCCGCGGCCGAAATGCCGGCGGATCCAGCGGAGCGGGTCGTGGCGGGCGCGCGGGCGCTCTCACCGAATCTGGGCGAGCGCATGCTGCCGGTGCGCCTCCTCGACAAGCCGGTGGTGATGCGCGAGCTGGCGCCGCAGGACCTCAAGCTCGACGTCGACCAGTTCAGTCGCACGGAGGCGGTGCGGGCGGCGCACTACTTGGCCTACGTCGTCGGCAGGGCACATGGCCGACAGATCAATGAGGCCAACCGGTCAGTTTGGCGCCGCGAGGTCACGAAGGGCAGCGGCCAGGCCGAAGGAGCCCCGTCATGGCTGTGGTCGAGCGTGGTTGAGTCTCGCCGGACGGCACGAGGTCGGGTACCTCCAGCATTGCCGGCGTTACGCGACCGAGGAGGCGGCCTAGGCGCCGTCCCATTGCTCGGGCGCAGCAAAGCTTCGCTCTCGACGCTGGAGCGCACAAATTCAGAAGGGAAGGTGACGCAGGACGCGCCGGTCCTCACGGAGCGCAGGGGCGTGTGGGCAATTCCCCCGCGCTGTGGCGCATCGCGACCAGCCGGGCGGCCGCATTCTCGCGGCTCGCCCGGCGATACGTGTGCGGCACGCAATGGCTCAGCGCGGGCCTATTTCAGCGCGTCGGCACCTGCCTGACAGATCAGCGCGTCCTGATCTCCAGTGCCCCCGAACAGCCGATTGCGCCGATCACCTTGCCATCCACAACCAGCGGGATGCCACCGGGCGAGGCGGCCAAGTCTGGATCAAGGGTGCCGTAGTAGGTCGAACCGGCGGCATAGAAGTTGAAGAACACCCGGCTTTCGCGGCGCCAACGTGCCGCCGTGCGCGCCTTGTTTTGCGAAATGCGGATTGACGCGAGCTGTGCACCGTCGAGGCGAGCGAAGTGAACGAGTCTCGCCGTGGGTATCGACCACGGAGATGTTCATCGGCCAGCCGCGCTTCTTGGCTTCTGCTTCTGCGGCCGCCAGGATTGTCTTGGCCTGTTCGTAGGTGATCGGGGCTCCGTAAGGCAGGCCGAACGGGATCTTCTCAGGCGTCCCTCCGGCCAGCGCTTGCGGCGGGCTCGTGGGCTTCTGAGGTTCGGCCGTCTGCGCCAGAGCCGGTGTGCCGACCAGCGCAAGACATAAGGCCACCGTTCGGACGGGGTATGACACCATGTGTTTCCTCCAGCGCATCGGCCCTTCCGGGCACCGCGCGAGGGGTTAACCTAAGCCACGGCCGAGGCAGGACATCCATCCTGGCCTTCATAATCCGAAACAGAGTTGGCACTTCGTAGGTCCACCTCCTGCGGCCGGCCGGGTGGCCACATCATGCTGACGCGCTTGGCTCGCGCACAGCCGCCGATCCCCGCGGTCCGATCTGCTGCCGTTGATCTGCAGAGCCGGTGCGGGCGCCGTCGTCGAGGACACGTCTGCGGAGCGGCTCGAAGGTCCTCACGGCAAGCCTGACAGCTTTTCCCACGCCCTTCGCTTGGCTCTCCTGCTGCCAATGCGGCGCGGCCGTACCCTTTGAGAACACCGTCGGACACAGTTGGCCGCTCGGGAATGTGCCTCCCGTGAGGCGGGTCTCCGCAGCGATCGAGCGCCGCCAGAACAGCTGCGCGATACGCAGCGTTGAAGAGTCGCTCGAATTCGCCGACAGGATTAGATTGTTCGTCGTACAGGCCGTTTCGTGAGGATGAACCTCCAACTGTTCGCATCTTGGGTCTTCATGGGGATCAGCCAGATCACGCCCGTCATGTCATCCCGATCGCTTGTCCTCAGGCATACCGAGGGACAGCCGCCAGCTGGGCAGCCCCATCGATGCGGCGACGCTCACCGCAAGCGACCTTCACAGACATGAGCGTGCAGACGCTCGCGTTCGTCCCTCAGGATACCGACGGGGACGGTTTCGACAGATATCGTCGCCTCTACAGCGTCGGCGCCGATGTCGAGCGCGTCGACGAGCCGTTTCACGCCCGCGTGCGGATCCGCCGTTTCCAGCGGATGATCCTGTACGAGCGGGAACTCGGGGGCCTGTTGCACAGCCGAGGGCTCCGGCGCGTGCGGCACGACGGCTTCGACCACATCGCTCTGCACCTTCTGCTGGCCGGCGATCTCACAGGCGGCTTGCCGGGTGCAGGACACCGCCTCCGGCCAGGCGAGATCATGCTCGTCGACACCTCCCGGCCGCACTGGACGCGTGTCGGCCGGGCTCGGCTGCTGACCGTGCAACTCGCCCGTGACGTCGTCGGGGCGGCCGTGGGCGACCTCCATGCGGTCCACGGTGCGGTGCTGCCCGAGGCGGCCGCCGGCCTGCTCGCCGATTTCCTGTCCTCACTCGTGCGCCGCGCGGATGATTTGCCGGTCGCCGCGGTCGAGCGCGCGGCGACCATCGCGGCGGAACTGCTCGGTATCACGCTGAATGTCGCGACAGCGGTCCCGCTCGCCCGCGTGCTGTCGTTCGAGGCAGCGCAGCCGTTGCGCCGTGCGCGTGCGGAGGCGTATGTCGACGCGCACCTGTCGGACCCGAACCTCGATGCTGCGGCGGTCGCCGCCGGAATCGGGACCTCGCGCAGCAGCCTGTACCAAGCGTTCGCGGACGAGGGCGGCGTCGCCCGCTACATCCAGCGGCGGCGCCTGGAGCACCTGCGTACGGCCCTGCGTCGGCCCAGTGACCAGCGATCGGTCTCGGCGCTCGCCTTCGCCTGTGGCTTCACCGACGAGAGCCATTGCAACCGCGCATTCCGCAGCGCCTTCGGCGCGCCGCCCGGCCGCTACCGCACCGCCATCCGGGAAGCGCGGCGCGACCGCTCGGACGGCGGTCCGGCGGAAGCCGTGATCGCACGCTGGAACAGCGAGCTTTACTGATGGCCGCAAGAGGATCGGGCGTCGGCGCCTCCGGCTTGGCGGGCTGGCCGCTCCTGTACCTGCTCGCCGCGACACAGCTTCTCGCTTTCAGCGACCGGTTTCTGATCACCCTGGTCGCGCAGCCGCTGAAGCTCGACCTGGCGTTATCGGATGCGCAACTCGGCGTCCTGCAGGGCTCGGCCTTCGCCGTCCTCAATGCCGCGGCGATGCCCTGGGCAGGCAGCATCGCGGACCGCGGGTACCGCCGGAGGCTGCTGCTGCTCAGTGTGCTCGTCTGGAGCACCGCCACACTGGCCTGCGGCCTCGCAGGTTCGTTCGCCATTCTAATAACGGCCCGGGCGTTCCTCGGGCTGGGGCAGGCGGCGGTGGCGCCGGCGGCGCTGTCGCTGATGACCCACCGCCTGCCACGGCGCGATCTCGGGCGAGCGATCTCGCTGTTCACCGCCGGAGCGAGCCTCGGCCGCAGCCTCGCCCTGCTCGTGGGCGGGGCGGTGCTGGCTCGTCTCACCGCCATGGCCGCGTTCGACTTGCCCGGCTACGGGCCACTCCGGCCATGGCAAGCGCTGTTCGTGCTGGCCTGTCTCCCGAATGTCGCTCTGCTGTTCGGCCTATGGCGCATCGTCGAGCCGGCGGCGGCTCCGACACGCGGAGGGCGGCCGGCTCTCGCTTGGGTACTTCGCCACTGTGGCGCCTACCTGCCCCATTTCGGCGCAGCCGCGGCGGCCGTGTTGATCGGGCAGACACTGACGGCGTGGGCACCGACCTTCTACGTGCGCGCCCACGGCCTCACGCCCGCCCAGAGCGGCCTCGGTCTCGGCTTTGCGGTCCTGATCGCGGCGCCACTCGGGCACCTCGCCGGGGGCTCTGGCTCGACCGGGAGCGTGCGCGGAGGCCGCGCGGAGCGGCCTCCCGCGGTCTTGTCGTCGGTCTCGCGCTGACACCTCCGTGCTCGGCGATGATGGTGCTGACGACTGGCCTCCTGCCGTCCCTCACGGGCTTCACTGCCCTGGTGGCGACGCTCGGCTTCACAAGTCCACCGGCCCTGGCGGGACTTCAGCTTCTGACGCCGCGGGCATTGCGCGGCCGGGTGAGCGCCGTGTTCGTCTCGGGCGTCACCTTGGTCGCATTTGGCGCGGGGCCGGCCTTCGTGGGCGTGATCAATGACCAAGTGGTTGGGCCGGAAAACGTCGGGTTGGCGATGCTTGCGGTGTTCGCCGCCGCGGCGCTGGCCGGCATCTCGCTCGCCCTGTCGACCCGCCCTTTGAGGGCGCGCGGTTTGCAGCACGGCGGGATCAGGGGATCCTTTGCGACCACACCCGAGTGATGTCCCGTGAGGGGCAGCGTTGCCCTTTCGGACGTACAGACAAATCCGCTGGCCGCCGGGTCAATCACGCCGACGCTTCGGGCTGGTATCTGGCGAAGGAACGAAGATGGGTCCGATCGTGCCAAAGGTCGATTACGGCCTTGCCGACGGTCCTCCGAGACGGATCGCGCAGCCATGGCCGTCACGAGAGAAGCCAACCTCTCAACCCGCGAATACCGGCCGAGGACGGCCCGTGAGAGCCGGTTAGCGCGGCGGTCCCGACCGGCCACCCGGATCGTGCGCTGGATCGGTGCAGCCGTCCGGCGGCGCGGCCGCGCCGCGTCGGACGCCTCGGCCACGCCAGAGCCGACCGCGGAAGCGCCCGCGGTCAACGTCATCACCCTGACGTGGGCTCAGACCTTTGGTCAGCCGTCACGGCCGGGAGCCGCCGGATAAAACGATCCGGTGGCTTGGCGCACCTGGCGACGCTCAGGCTCAGCGCCTGACTGCTCCCGAGCCGACCTGCAGGGCCACGCGCGAGTATCGCTCTGCAGAAACGTGCCGTCTCTTGCGGCGCCCACTTACGAGTTGTCACAACAGAGATCGATGTGCGCGCGGGCACGTCTGCCTGCATGGCTGCTATCCATTTCAAACTACAGCCGGAGGCACTATCTGAGCTGCCTACCGCCCTAGGACAGTTCGGCCAGATGCACCCGTGAATGGAGCTGCTGACCGGGAGCATGTGTCATGCGTGAACTCAAGGACTTCTACACCGCCTGCAGCGACGGCATCGCCGATCCCGTGCTGCGGGGCGTTGTGCACGGATTGAGGCAGCAGCTCGATCTGCCCAGTCCCGACACCATGCCGGACGCGTTGCAGAGCCTCCTGGGCCGAGCCTGTGAGGCATGCGAAGCTGCGTCCTCTGAGCCGGACGCTGAGCTGGCAGTGTAGCAGCTGCCACGATAAGACAGCTGCTAACCTGAATCCGTCAGATCTGGCATCGGTGCGGTTGTCGTCTTCGTCTCTTCAAACGAACGATCGACCGATTGATTCTCGGATATACGAAGTTACCACGGGCCGTTGGACTTCCTCCGGCGCTCGGCCCCGGTTTCATTACTCCTGTGCCACGAACCGGGCACGGCGGCGTCGATGGTGCCGCCACATCTCAACAGCGTCGCCATCAGCGCGAGGTGATGACTCGCGGGAGTTAGACGCCGAGCCCGCAAACCACGGCAAACACGGCTGTGAACCAGATTGCCGCTGCCGTCGTCTGGCCGTGTGCGCGTTCCCCGCTCGCGGCCATCACGATTACGCCGCTCTCGAGACGCCGATGCGCCTGATCAGCCCCTGAAGGGCGCGGCTGACAGGGGCGTCCATCTCGTCGAGAAGCCAAGATCAGAGAGCGTGACCAGGGCTGCGCCGAGGCCGACAAGTCAAAGGGCGCGCGTCGACAGTTTTGACGCGTGCTTCACGGGTTGATCCTAATCAGGTCACCGACGAGCGCCGCATATGCGCGGCGCAAGCACATGTCCGCTGTCGTTATCATCGCCATTCCCGGCCAGCAAAAGACTGGATCACCAGAGAACGCGCGGTAACCGCCGCTTCCAGCGCTCGCCAGGACGCAGCGTTTCGGCCTGCTGACCGCGGCGTGTTGCACGCGCCTGCGGCACAGCCGGTTGAGCGGTCACGATAGAGGTTGCGACCGGGACGGCAACGGCCGCAGGTGTGAGCTGCGGCTGGACCGTCGGCTCGGCGCTTTGCCCGCGCTTGGCGCTGGTCCGCGTGGGTGGCTTCTGCGCGGGCTCGGCCGGCGGTTTGACCCGGCGGACGCGTGGCAGGCGCTCGACAGCAGATACCTCACGCACCTCCGGCACGTCGGGCTCGACCGGCATCGAGAACGTTGGCACCAGGCTTGGCAGGACGCGTCGTGCTGGCGCGTCTGGCTGAGCAGGCTCGGCCCGCGTTGCGGACGAAGTCTGTACCGGCTGCGTCTTGGCGGGCTCGTCATCCCCGAGCAGCGGCAGGCCTCGCCAGAGTTCGTGGCCCTTGCGGGACCGTGCGGTGGCCTCGTGCAGAGAGGCGCGGGATGTGCGGGTTTGCTTGACTTCGACCGTGAAAGGTCGCGCGCTGCGGCGCTTCATGTGTGTGGAGATCCTGAGAACATCACGTTCACCGGACGCGAATCGCGCCGGTTGAACGAAAATATCATATGTATGCTCTCGTTCCTTGTCGAGGGGTTTCTTCAGAGCGTTACTGAGACGATCACAATCGCTCCGAGATTAACCCAAGGGTTAACGCCGCGTCGGCGCCGACGAAGTGGCGGGGTTCAGGACTTCACGAACGGTGGCCTGATCGCCGGGAGGCGCAAGTACACCGCGGTGCAGCGGACCCGATCGGCACGACGGAGACTACGAAGTTCAAGTCGCGGGCTGCTGAGAGGTTGAGAATGCGCTAACCTCCCGCCGCGCGGTGACGAGGGTGTAAAACAACGCTGCCAACAACTGGCGGAAGCGTGGAGCAAGGGCATGGGGTATCTCGCACGCCGCTGCTTTCATCTCATCGACCTCGCCGCCTTGTGCGCGCTCGCAACAGCCGCTTTGGCCGACGACGGCCGCGGCCTGCAGCGCGGAGGCGACCCGACGCAGGTCAGCATCTCTGGCCTCTCGTCCGGCGCCGCGATGGCGGTCCAATATGCGGTCGCCCACTCGGGCACTGTTACCGCGGTGGGCGCGGTCGCGGGCCCGCAATGGGGTTGTGCTGGTGGAAGCCTGTCGCGGGCGGTGAATGCCTGCATGTGTGGCCGCGACGCGCTCACTCCGACAATCGATACTGCCCATCGCCTGGCTGCCAGCGGAGCAATCGACAAGCTTCCCTCCGGTAAGCCGCAGTCCCTGAGCCGGTCATGGGTGTTCCAAAGCCCTTCCGACGAGACCGTCACAGCGGGGTCGGGCAGGGCCGATGCAGCCTTCCTGACGGCTTTTATCGGTGCCGAACCGGTCGTCGACCACGGTAACACCGCCGATGGGAGCGACCGAGCCGGACATGGCATCATCACACCCGACGGCACCGATACCTGCGCCTTCGATGGCATGGAGGGGAGCTTCATCCGGCGCTGCGGCGCGGAGGACAACCCGGGTAAGATGTTCCACGCGCTGTTCGACGCGCAGGCGCCCTATGACCCGAGCCAGCGGGCCCCGCGGGTCCCGGCATCCGAGGTATGGGCATTCGATCAGCAGCACCTCATCGAGCGGGTGAAAGCCAGCCATCCTTCTCTCGCGAACGACAACTACAATCCCTTCTGGCTGTGGTGGCCCGACAAGACTGCCCGACGGCAAAACTTCGATATGGCATCGACAGGGTACATCTACGTGCCGCGCTCATGTCGTGCGATTGGCAGCTCCTGCCGCGTGCACATTGCGCTCCATGGCTGCAAGCAGGACCCCCGGCAGTTCTCGCTGCAGGCCGGCTACAACGAATGGGCGGACCGCTACAGAACCGTCGTCGTCTATCCGGCCATCGCGCCCAGTGATCCGGTGCCTGGCGCCATCTGCCGTTTGCCGGCTCTCGACGGCGCGGCCGACGCCGCATGGACCGAGCCGAATCCGAACGGCTGCTGGGACTGGTGGGGATACCTCGACACCTCCTCCGACAAGGGGCGCTATCTCACGAAGCAGGCGCCGCAGATCCGGGTTCTCGAAGGCATCATCGCCGAGGTGACGGCGCCGGGCTCGCATTGAGCACGTCGGGTGGCGCGGCGACTTCGTGGCGTGAGGCAGCGCGTCTTCCGGCTGGGCCGTCAGCAAGGTCCAGCAAACACGACGGTTCTCGCCCAGGTGAACGATCCAGCAGTGATGCGCCGGCCATCTCGACGCCGCGTTCATCCCAAAGCACGGATTGTCCAGAGGCCGAAATTAACGCGCAGAGTCGAGAAAAATCACGCGATGCTTATGACGACGGTTCTTGAGGAGGTTCGGCTAAATTGAACCCCGCGCTTGACCAAAATCGAGCACTCAGGTCTTCAGCACGATGCACGCACCACCCACCGTGTGGATTTTAGCGCAGAGCGCATCAGCTTCCTCCCGGCTCTGCGCCGGTATGCGGATCCGGTAGAACGCTTGCGTCCCACGGCTGCGCAGCCGCGTGCCGATGACCATCGGTCGCTTCTGGCCGATGACCCTGGCGTAGGTTGCCTGCGCTTGCATGAAGCTCCGCAGTGCGAGCGCCTTGGAGAAGTTTGCGGCCAGCTGAATGCCCCAGGGCCCCCAGGGCGGCGGGACTGGCTTCTCGCCGGGGCTGATGCCGTGACCTGCGCCTCGGCCGCCGTGCGATGGTGCATGCGCGGCGAAGCGGTCAGCCCGGGACGGGATCTGCAGAGCCGCGGTAACCTGCAAACAGGTCTGAGGCGATTTCGTCTGCGCGGCTCCCGGCTTCTCCGCAGCTTTGACCTTGCGCTCGGCATTCTTCGCCTTCGCAGCAGCAGCCTCCGGCGGATCGGCTTTTCGGGGCTCTTCGGAGGGCTTGCCGAGCGTGTTCTGTTCGCCGGCGCGCTTGGTCTCTGAGGGGCCAGCCTCGCTGCTTGTGCCGCCGCGCCACTCCTCGGCCGGGCTGCCGGTGATCCAGAGCACGTAGGCGCGGGTCTCGGCCGGCAGGTCGCCGCTGCCCGCCAGCCAGTTCGTCACGCGCTGCGCACCACCGTTATAGGCCGCAGCTGCGAGCCCGAGATTGCCGAACCGGCGCTTGAGATCCGCGAGGAGATGTGCCGCGTGCGGGATCGCCTGTTCCGGGTCGAATGGATCAAGGAGACCACGCTCCAGCGCGGTTCCGGGCATGAACTGCGCCACCCCTTGCGCGCCGGCCGGGCTTACGGCGCCCGCGCGGAAGCTGCTCTCGCGCCAGATCAGCCGCGTCAGAAACGGCACCGGCAGGTCGCGGGCCTTGGCCGAGCCCTCAATGAGCCGGCAGAGCGCCTGCTCGACGGTCTCGGTCGAGCTCACAGCGGGCGCAGCGCAGGCGGGCGTCGCGAGAACGACGGCGCCGAGCGCGGCCGCTGGTGTGAGGAGCAGCTTGAGCATGATCAGGACGCGGCAGTAACGCGTCCCGCTGGAATAGCGATCCGTCGCGCGTTGACGTGCTCTACGGCCGCACTGATGTGTCGAGTACCGCTCTACTCGGTCCAGCCATCGCCGGATCCAACTGGCCAAAGTTCAGACGATGCACGCTGCGCATGATGAGCACGCAAGCGGGCCCGCGCGTCGGCCATGCGGCCCCGTGCAACTCTCCCTGCGACCGCACCATTGGTGATCACAACCTTGGTCGTGCCTACACCCTCTGCCCGAACGAGCGTGAACAGCGCGGCGGCATGGGACGGCGCCAGTCGGACGCATCCGTGAGACGCCGGTCGCCCCAGCTGGCGAGTCGCTCTGCTGCTATGGATGGCGTGCCCGGCACCTGTGAAGAAGATGGAATACGGCATCGGGGCATCATCCCACTCTTTGGAGTAGTGCACCTTTGCCAGCCACAAGGGACGGAACGTGCCTGCCGGTGTCCTGTATGGGGCTCGTGCCGTTGAGACCGCCCAGGCATAGCGCAGCTTCCCATCGACCGTCACGCGCATGCGCTGCGTGGCCTTGTCGACGGTGATGAGAACGCGTGCAGGAGCCGCAACAGCGGGCCTCGCAACCTCGGCAGCCGGCGTCGGTCCGGGCTGAGCCTCGGAGGCTGCAGGAGGCGCATTTACAGAGCCGGGTGCCCGGGTCGCTGAAAGCGGTGCCTCCGGAGCGCCCGTGGCGTTCGGGGGAGCTGCGGTCAAACCCGGGATGGGCGTTCCGTTGGTGGTGCCGTCTGCCGGTTCCGGCGAGGGAGCGACTGCCGCGATGGTCCCAGGCGCCGCCGGTCTCCCCATCTGGCTCGATTCGGCTGTTCCACCTGCAGCATTGTCGGATACCGCCGGCGGGTTGCCCGGTTCGGGGGCAGGCGCGGGCGTTTGCGACCGTGAAGCCTGTTCCGCTGGCGCGGCCGGCAGAGAAGCGCCCACGGCCGCAGATCTGTGTTGATCGAGCTTCCGCTGAGCGTCCAGTTTCGCGGCCTGCTCTGCGCTCTCCTTCTGCCGTCGTTCCACCGCCTCACGTGCGAGCCGTTTATCCAGCTCCAGGCGATCACGTTTTGCCTCTTCGAGAACCTTGAACGGGTCGACGAACTGGGCGGAAGCCATGTTGGCGCCCGCTGTCGTGAGCATGCACGATGCAATCAGCAGCTTGACAACGTGCATCGTTCGTCTCCGGCGGGCACACCAAACGTGACCGTGCCAGGATAATCGGACCGTACGGCCCAGGTTCCGTACGCGATCAAACGACGTGCTGCGAGAGCATGGCCGCGCGGACCGGTGCGACGAGCGAGAGAAGCTTCCAAGCGGCACAATCCGGGCTGTGACAGCGGCAACTACCAAATTGCCCATCGCGTCCGCCATACGCCGCTGGAACCGGGCTGTGACGCCCACGTTCCGTTCGCGGCCCCATCAGATCAGGATTGGTGGGGCGGCCGGGTTCACGAGCATGGTCGACCTCAACGCTGCGACGGCAGAGGAACTGGACGCGATCCCGGCCTTGAAGGGGCACGGCTTCGAGATCGTGCGCTACCGGGAGGAGCGCGGTCGTTTCACCAGCCTGCGCCAGCTCGACGAGGTACCAGGCTTGACGAGCAAGACGGAACCGTCGCGAACGACTGAACGCAACGAAGCGCAGGCCTTGCCGCGCGATGCGCTCGCTTCAGCGGTACGCTGCCAAGCGCCGACGCACGCTCGCGATGAAGCGCTGCCGTGCATCCTGCGTACAGGCATCCATGTTGGTCAGAGCCAACCATTCCAGGCGGCAGCGAGGCGCGCACAATGTTCGGATGCCGCATCGGAACAGGCGCCAGTCCGGCCAGCCGACGAGCCAGAGCAGCCAGCGTGGCGAGCCATAGGTGGTGACCACCGTGATGCGGCGGATGTTCGTGAGCAAAGGCTGCAGCACACCCGGGCCGCCGAGCCTGAAGGCGACGCCAGGCAGCCAGATCCGGTCGATCCAACCCTTCAGCATGGCCGGCATGCCGAACCACCAGGTCGGGTAGACGAAGACGAGGGCTTCCGCGTCCCGCAGGGCGGTGATGTGGTGAGCACTCGCCCCCGCATCGGTTCCCTGTTCGTAGTAGCCGCGTCGCTCGTGTGCGCTGAGGACCGGGTTGAACCCCTCCGCGTAGAGGTCACGCACCTCGACCTCGTGCCCGGCGGAGCGCAGGCCCTGAACGGCCGCGTCGCGCAAGGCAGCGGCATAACTCTCCGCGAGGGGATGGCAGTAGATCAGCAGGATACGCATCGGACGCGTTCAATCCGTGGACTGGGTTTCGGTTCTAGCGCCCCTGCGGCTGCACGACCCCGGCGTAGCGAGCGCCGACTTCGGCGCGTCATCGCCGGACGGGACCGGCATTAGCTCGCCCGCTGCCGGCTATCGGCTGCGGGCTTCCAGTCGCCGGACATACATGTGCCGAGAACGTTGAGGTCGCGATCGAGCGCCACGAGATCGGCAGCATATCCGGGCAGCAGCCGCCCGATCTGACCCTCGAGGCCGAGGAAACGGGCCGGGGTCAGGGCGGCCATGGCCAAGGACTCTTCCAGCTTCGCACCGACCCGCTTCGTCATGTGTCGGACCGCAGCGACCATGGTGAGCGTGGAGCCTGCGAGCGTCCCGTCCGCGCCCACCAGCCGATCTCCTTCACGATGGATCGGGCGCCCGAAAAGGGTAAAGCCGTCGCGGTGCTCGGGATCACCCACGACCGACATCGCATCCGTGACCAGCATCAATCGCTCCGGACCCTTCATGCGCAGAGCCACCGCGAGGGCTTCGTCGCCGACATGGTGACCATCCGCGATGATGCCGGCGAAGGCGCGCGCATCGGTCAGCGCGAGACCGACCGCGCCCGTCTCCCGTGCGGTCAGCTGCGACATGGCATTGAACAGGTGCGTGAACCCGGCCAGCCCCTCGTCCAGCGCGGCACGGATCGCGGCGCCTGCATCGGCCGTGTGACCGGCGCTGACGCGAGCGCCACGAGCGACGAGGGCCGCGACGGTTCCCGGCGGCACCTCCTCGGGCGCGAGAGTCACGAGCGTGCGGCCTGTCGCACCGAGGTCGGTGAGGAGAGCGACGTCGCCCGGCTCGAACCGGGCGAGCCGCCCCGGATCGTGGATGCCCGGCCGTTTCGGGCTGAGAAACGGCCCTTCCAGGTGAATGCCGAGGACACCCGGCACGCCCGCGGCGATCGCCGCCGTGACCGCCGCGATCGCGATCCGGACGACCGGTCTCGTGTCGCTGATCAGCGTAGGCAGGAAAGCCGTGGTTCCGCCGAGTCGGTGGGCCGCCCCGATCCGGGCGATCGTGGACGGGCTCGGGTCGTCGTTGAAGAGGACGCCGCCACCGCCATTGACCTGCACGTCCACAAAGCCCGGGGCCAAAATCGCGCCGGCCGGCAGATGCATCGCAGGCATGCCGGGTGGTGGGCTCGCCGTCACGTCGGCGATCCGGCCGGCGCGCACCACGACGGCCTGACGGTCGCGGAAACGCTCCCCGTCGAACAGGCGCTCGGCAGCGATAACGAGATCGGGTGCGCTCACAGGGTCTCCGTGACCTTGGTGAGACCGACCGGCGCGTCCGGATCGAAGCCGCGGCGGCGGGACTCGCGCTCGATCGCGCGGTAGGCGGGCATCAGCATGGCGATCGGGTCACAAGCGGCGTGATCGGGCGCGAGCCAGGGCAAATTCCCGTCCGGCCCCCCACAGGCATGCACGCGCAGATCCGCGCGCCGGAGTTCCTGCACAAGCGCGTCGATCCCCTCGGCGACCTGATCGTCCTGGCGGAGCGCCAGCACCGGCGTCCTGGGCTGGATCGCGGCGCGCGGTCCGTGCCGCAGTTCCGCGGCGCTGTAGCCGAGGGCCGGCATGCGCAAGGTCTCAGCGAGCTTCAGCGCGATCTCGCGCACTGATCCGAGCCCGTGCCCGCGGCCCGTGACGAAGGCGGCCGGCGCGCCCGCGAGATCGGCCGCCCAGGCGCTCCAGTCAAGATCGTAGGCGGCGGCGAGGCGGCCCGGCAGGACCGCGAGGCCACGGGTGAGTTCCCCATCGCCGGACCAGCGCGCGACCAGTGCGGCGCTCGCGACGAGGGAGTTCACCACCGTCTTCGTCGCCGCGACCGCCCGTTCAGGCCCGGCTTCGATCGGCAGGACCAAGTCGGCGGCCGCCGCGGCGGGTGAGGCCGCATCGTTCACGAGCGCGAGCGTGAGGGCCCCGTCCTGGCGTGCGGTGCGCGTCGCCGCGACGAGGTCCGGCGAGCGGCCGGATTGCGAGATGGTGATGAAGAGCGCGCCGTTCATGCGCGGCGGACGGCCGTAGCCCGTGACGACGGACGGGGCCGAGGCCGAGACGGCGAGCCCGCACCGGGTCTCGATCAGGTATCGAAGATAGACGCCTGCGTGGCCCGAGCTGCCCCGGCCGCACACGACCGCGAAGGCGAAGCTGCGCGCCTTGAGTATGGCCGCGACGCGCTCCGCTTCGGGCCAGCCGGTGCAAAGGGGGCGGCGACCGCGGGCACCTCGGCGATCTCGCGGGCCATGAAGGTCCCGGACGCGCTCGGCATCGGCACGGGATCCTTCATGCCGGCCCCGCTTCGGCCAGAGCCGCGCGCAAGTTGCCGCCGTTGCGCATGAGGAGGCTGGCCGCCTCCTCGCGGTTGATGCCCAGGGCAACGAGCACCGCGCGCGGGATGTCTCCCTCTGCCGCAGCCAGGGCGCTGGCCGCCGCTTCGGCCTCACAGCCGGCGATCTGCGCCACCATCGCAACGCCACGGCGGCGCAGCTTGGTGTTCGTGGCCCGCATCGCGACCATGCGGCCGCGATAGACGCGCCCGAGCCGGATCATGATCAGCGTCGAGAGCAGATTGAGCACGATCTTCTGCGCGGTCCCTGCCTTCATCCGCGTGGAGCCGGCGACCGCTTCCGCGCCGGTCGCCACGAGGATCGGATGAGCACAGTCGCGCAGGATCGGCGTGTCGGGATTGTTGGCGATCCCGATGGTGAGGGCACCGCGATCGCGGGCGCTGCGAAGCGCCGCGAGCGTGAAGGGCGTGATCCCGCTCGCGGACAGGCCGATGACGACATCATCTGGCCGGATCTCGGCGCGCTCGGCCCAGAGCGCCGCGTCCTGCGTCGAGTCCTCGGCCCCTTCGACCGCTTGAACCAGCGCACCCTCGCCGCCCGCGACGGCGAAGCCCAGGCGATCCTCGGGCCAGTCGAAGGTCGGCGGTAGCTCTGCACCGTCCTGGACGCCGATCCGAGCCGACGTGCCTGCTCCCACGTAGAGGAGGCGCCCATCCCGGCGCAGGCCGGCTTCGGCGGCCTCCGCGGCAGCCGCGATGGCCGGCAAAGCGGGACCGATCGCGGCGACGGCCGCGAGTTGCCCCTCCCAGAGCGCCTGCAGGATATCGGCGCTCTCCCAGGCGTCGAGATCGCTGAAACGCGGGCTCGCCCACTCCGTGCTCATCCTTGGGTGTTCCTCCGCCTGGTCCCGTTGCTAAAGAACGGAGAAGGCGGACGAACGCTCCGGGGCGAATGGATTGAGAGCGCCCCGGTTTTCCGCGGAAGGCCTCAAGCGACCGTCCGAAGACGTGCGCGCTTCGGGGTGGCGCAAACCGAGGGTCGCTCACTGGGGCGCTCCTTCGAAGGCACCGGTAGACCACAGATTGTGGATACGAACCTCTTCGCCCCGGTGGCCGGCGCACCTTGCTGACGTCAGCCTCTCGCCAGTCCGAAGGTCTTCCTCGGCTGAGAACCGGCAGTTTGTACGGCCGACTCTCATGCCAGGGACGCTATCCGCCTGCGGAGCGCTATCGGGCGGTGATCGCGGCCTTGATGGTCTCGTAATCCGCCCGCTTCAGGACACGTCTCGTAACGAGATCCTCCGGCGAGGCATAGGGGCGAAATTCGATGATCCTGCGACCGATCATGCCCGCCCCGAGCGCGTTCAACTGCTCCACGGACGCTGTGTTGAGGTCGACGCTGCCGCCCGTGGTCGCTGGTGAAGCGTCGGCATCGTTCATCGCCGTGTCCGTCCTCACCTCCGAGACGGGCATATTGTCAGCCTGCCTCCCAGGAGACCTGGCCTCCGTGGAGGCACCAGAGGGCGCCGCCTGGAGCGGAGCAGAGGCAATGGCCGGGGCGGCTGACAGACCTGGGTTCACCGCCCCTTTTTCTTGCGGGGGAGGACTGGTGTGTTTCTCCGAACCGGAGAGCGATCCGGCAGCAATGGTGCGGATAGGCTGCCCTTTGGCATCGGTGGCGGATCGCTGCTGACGCGATAGCAGGGCATTGGAGGACGCCGGCTTATCCCGGCCTCCCTCAACGCGTGGACCAAACGAGACCCACAGCGCAGCTAGAACGACGGCCAGCACCGCCAGACCGGCGCTGACGGACAGCGTAGATCGACTCGTGATCACGGGTTCCTCCTCGGCTGGCAGCATGACTGCCACAGGGCCATGGCACCTTCGAGGCGGCTGTCCTTCGTGAACGCAGTTTCGAGGCTCGGCCACGCCGGGGTCGATTCGGTTCGCCAGGTACCGAGACCGCGCTTGGCGTGCTCTTCGATGATCCGGGCAAGCGCGCCCGAGCCCGGGCTGTCAGGCTCGAAAGGCGGATAACCCCCATTCCCTGACGTCCAAACGTCCCAAACACAGCGGTTGGACTGGCTCACCGCGCAAAGTTTTCGGCTACAATCCTGGCTATGGCCGACATCTCAGACGAGCGCGACGCTCGCCGTCCTCCCATTCTGCGCGATAAGCACTACCGAGCCGCATCGGCTTTCACCCCTCAGAATCTGCTCCGCGAGGCTCGTCGCCAGAAGGCCATCGCCGGCGCCGCGGTCCCGGATGTCTGCGTCCTCGATCCGGACGGCGATATCGTTCGCTACCTGCGGGCGGCCGGGCTCGGCCGCCCGGTTGACGCCTGGGCCTGTTACCACAGCGAGATGCTGGCCTTCGATCTCGGGGGCCTGACCTGCGGCATCGTCGGTTGCGCCGTGGGCGCACCCTACGCTGTGCTCTTGGCCGAACAGATGTTCGTCTCCGGCTGCCGCCTGCTGATCAGCACCACGTCGGCCGGTCGGATCGCGTCCGCACGGCCGCCGCCCTTTTTCATCCTGATCGACCGCGCCCTGCGCGACGAGGGCACGAGCTATCACTACCTTCCGCCGGATGACTACGCCGAGGCTGATCCTGCGCTGCTTCGTGTGGCCGCCGGAGCGCTGGAAGCGCTCGGTCAGCCGATCGAGCGCGGGGCGACCTGGACGACCGACGCCCCCTACAGGGAGACCCCGGCCGCCATCGAGGCCGCCCGCGCCCGCGGCATTCTGGCCGTCGAGATGGAGGCTGCCGCCCTCTACGCTTTCGCGCGCGCGTCCGGGAACGCCGTGCTCTGTCTCGCCCACGTCACGAACCAGATGGGGCAGGCCGGTGACTTCGAGAAGGGCGACGCGAACGGCGCGACGGCCTCGCTCGCCGTGACCCGGTCGATCGCGGCGGCTTGGTTCGGTGGGAGAACCGCCAGCCTTCGCTAGACGGGTGCCGCTCTACCGCTGCGCGTCATTGCAGGCCACGCCCCTGGACGATGGTGGTGCAGGCGCTCTCAAGCTTCGGGAGGTCGCGGGAGGCGGCCATCCGCACGGCGAGCGGGCGGGTCTCGCCGCGGACGATGGGGCAGTAGGGATCGGGCGCGTCGAGCCGGCCCATCAGGCGGCGCCGCCCGGCGCAGCCGCCGTGGCAGGCGGCCTCGTAGGCGCAGCCGCGACAGGGCGCGGGTAGCGAGCGCGCCGCGACGAAGGGGGCGGTCTCGACGATCGCCGCGCCCGCCGCGATCAGGTTGTCCAGGCTCTGCCCGGCGCCGTCCCAATACACGCACGGCTTGACCGTCCCGCGCGGCGTCACCCGGACCGTGCCGGCGCCGCAGCCGCCCCGGCGGGCAGGCAGGCCCGCCATGGCCCGCACCAGCGGCTCGCCGACCGCGATCGCGTCGGTCTCGGCGAACAGCCGCTCGAAGCCCGTCCAGTACTCGTCGTAGGTGAGGGCGAACGTGTCCGTCCGGACGGACTGATAGACATTGATCCGCAGGGGCGCGTCGAAGCGGGCGGCGATCTGCGCAATCTCGTGCAGACGGTCGAAGTTCGAGCGCATCATCACGGCGATGAAAGTCACGCCGACACCGAGCCGGCGGCAGCGCGCCGCCTGCTCCATCACGAGGTCCCAGTTGCCGGCGCCCCGCTGCGCGTCCTGCTCCGCGCGGGTCGGGTAGTCGATCGAGAACTCCACATCCGCGAACGCCCGGACCTGCGCGTCATCGATCACGGCAATCGAATGGCCGTTCGAGGTGATGGTGAGCTTGATCGGCTCATTCGCCAGGAGGGTGAGCAACTCCGCGAAGCGCGGGTGCATGCCGTTCTCGCCGGTGCCGAGATTGACCGAGCGCACGGGCAGGCGGTCGAGCACGGCGCGGACCTGCTCAGGGGCGAGGCGATCGACCCGGCCGACCTCGCGATAGCAGAACGCGCAGGCGAGATTGCACTCGTTCGTCAGGCCGAGGCCGAGAGAAAAGCTGCGCTCCGCTTCCGCGCGAGCACCGGACTCGTCGCTCATGTCACGATCCCTTCACAGCGTCGGCAGCCGGGTGTCCGGCGCGCGGGCGCCTGTCCATTCGCGCGGTCAGCGATCACGGTAACAGGATGGCCCAACCTCGCACGGTGTGAAGGGTGATGCCGCAGGCACAACCTACGCTATGTTAGTCTTGTAACCGCGTACTACGCGGCGCGAACAGGGTCGCGGCGGGCGGCGCACCTCTTCCGGACCTGCGCGGATCCGGCCGCCCCCGGACTGCCGAGGCGACGCATGCGCACCGATCCCCTCTCCGACACCCTGGCCTTCCTTGCAGCGACACAGGGCGATCAGGTCGCGCTGGGGCCGTGGCGCTGGGTCATGATCGCGCTGCTGGCCGCGCTCGTGCTGGGCGGCCTGTTCGCCGCGGCCTATGCCTGGGCGGCGGATCCGGCCCAGCGCACCGGCCGTGACCTCGGGCTGTTCGCGGCCCGGTTTCTGGTCGGGCTGATGTGGTTCCAGAATCTGTTCTGGAAGCTGCCCGTCTCCACCGGGAACGGCCTGCATTACTGGACCGAGCTTCGAGACGAAGGACGCCGCCTTCGCGGTCCACGCGCACCTGATCGAGGCGCTCGCGTTGCCGTCGCCGAACTTTCTCATCCTCAACGTCGCGGTGCTGGCGACCGAGTTCGCCTTCGCCGCCTCGCTGATCCTGGGGCTCGGCGTGCGGCTTTCGGGCACCGTGGGCGTGCTGTTCGTGGCCCAACTCTGGCTCGGGCTCTACCGCAACAGCCAGGAATGGCCCTGGGCATACGTCTTCCTCATGCTGCTGATGGGACTGTTCGCCCTGCTGGCGGCCGGACGCAGCCTCGGCCTCGACGCGACGCTCCGCCGGAGCTATCCGCCCGACATGACCGACGGGGCGGCCGGCACCTTCATCCAGATCGCGACGTGATGCGCGCCGTCGCTGCGGGCGGGCGCGCGACCGGACCGGTGCCCGCGACCTGCGCCATCGCCGTCATGGCGAAGGCGCCGCAGAGCGGCCGGTCGAAGACGCGCCTGTGCCCGCCGCTGACCCCGGACCAGGCGGCCCGCCTCAGCGCGGCGTTCCTGCGCGACACGACCGAGAACCTGCGCGCTGTCAGCGCGGCCGCGCCGGTCGCGGCCTACGCCGCCTATGCACCCGCCGGGACCGAGGCGATGATCGCGCCCCACCTTGCGCCTGGGACTGCGCTGCTGCTCGCCGACGGGGGCGTCCCCGCGCCCGCGGGCGTCGAAGGCTTCGGCCGCTGCCTGTTCCAGGCCGTCGCGGGCCTGCTCGCGCGCGGCCACGCGGCGGCCTGCGTGCTCTCCTCGGACACGCCGACCCTGCCGACGCGGATCCTGACGGCGGCGGCCGACATCCTGCTGGCGCCGGGTGATCGGGCCGTCCTGGGCGCCTGCGAGGATGGCGGCTATTACCTGCTGGGCCTGAAGCGCGCCCATGCCCGTCCCTTCGCCGACATCGCCTGGAGCAGCGACACGGTCGCGGCGACTACCCGCGCGCGGCTGCGGGAGACCGGCCTCGACCTCGTCGAACTCGATCTCTGGTACGACGTGGACGATGCCGCCTCGCTGGCGCGGCTGACCGCCGAGCGCAGCGGCTACCCCGCGCCTGAGACCCGCGCTGCCCTCGCCGCGCTCGACGGCGCGACGCCGCGTGCGGAGGCATCCGCATGATCGTGATCCGGCGCCTCGTCACGCCCCTGCGCCAGCTCGCGGTGCTGGGCGCCACCCTCGCGGTGATCGAGGTCGGCGCACTGGCGATCCACGTGCCCGGCGCCGACACGGTGGGCTCGATCGAGCGCGCCAACCTCTTTGTCGCTGTCGTGGCCGCCGGGCTCGTCCCCTATCTCCTCGCGGTCCGGCTGACGCTTCGGGAGCACCTGCCGGGCCGAGCCCTCTGGCTCGTCCTCGGGCTTGCCGTGGCGATGCGGGCTGCCGTGCTGCCGGCGCCGCCGTTTCTGTCGAGCGACATCTATCGCTACGTCTGGGACGGGCGCGTGCAGGCCGCGGGGATCAATCCTTACCGGCACATCCCGGCCGATCCAGCCCTCGCGGCGCTGCGCGACCCGACAGTCTACCCGTTGATCAACCGGCGCGACTATGCCCGGACCATCTACCCGCCGGCCGCGCAGGCCGTCTTCGCGGCCGTTGGCCGGATCTCCGACACGGTCTTGGCGATGAAGCTCGCGACGCTCGCCTTCGAGGCCCTTGGCGTGCTCGGCCTGCTAGGCGTCCTGCGGATCGCCGGCCTGCCCCCGGGGCGGATCCTCATCTACGCCTGGAACCCGCTGGCATTGTGGTCCTTCGCCTGCGACGGCCATGTCGATGCGCTCGGCATCGGCCTGCTCGGCCTCGCCCTGTGGCTGCGTGCCCGGCACCGCGACAGCTTCGCTGGGGCGGCCCTGGCTGCCGCGGCGCTCGTGAAGGTCCTCCCGCTTGCTGCCGCGCCCGCCTTCGTGCGCGGCGGGAGCCTGATGCGGCCCGCGCTGGTGGGTCTCGCTGTGATCGCGCTTCTGTATCTCCCCTATCTCGGCGCGGGCCGGGACGTGTTCGGTTTCCTCGCCGGCTACGGCGCCGAGGAGGGCTATGATACCGGCGCGGGCTACTGGCTGCTCGCCGGCCTCGGGCATCTCGGCGTGCCCCCGCAACGCTGCGCCTGCCCTACCTTGCGTTCGCGGCCGCGGGTCTCGCCGCGCTCGGGCTCCGGATTGCCTTCCGGGCCGATCGGCGCAGGCCGGACGCCGTCACGCTCTGCCGCGACACCGCCGTGCTCGCCGCTCTCACCACCTGCGCCGCGAGCCCGCATTACGCGTGGTACTATCCCTGGATCAGCCTCCCGGCGGTCGTGGCGCCGCTGCCCGCCGCGATCTGGTTGGGCTCGGCGCCGATACTATTCCTGATCGACCCGTTCAACGACCGCTTTCTCTGGCCGTCGCTGGTCTTCGTGCCGGCAATCCTTCTGGCGGCCGGTGCGTTCTGGCGAGGCCGCCGCAGCGTCCCGATCCTCCTGCAAGGAGCCGCCCGATGACCGCTTCGGCCGCCCCGACGAACCCGCGCCGCTACTTCGAGGCAGTCGACGCCCGCCGAACCGAGGCTGCCGAGGCGCCGCCCGTCTGCCTCTACCTGGAGGTCACCAACCGCTGCAATCTGCTGTGCGAGACCTGCCCGCGCACCTTCGAGACCCTGGAGCCTCCGGCCGACATGAGCTGGGCGCTGTTCACGCGGATCGTCGACCAGGTGCCGGACGTCGCCCGGGTCGTGCTCCACGGGGTCGGCGAACCGATGCTGGTGAAGGCGCTGCCGCGCATGATCCGCTACCTCAAGGACCGCGGCACCTACGTCCTGTTCAACACTAACGGCACTCTGATGCAGCCGAGGCGCTTCCAGGAGCTGATCGATACCGGGCTGGACGAGCTGCGCGTCTCCCTCGATGCCGCCGACCGGGCCACGTACCTCAAGGTGCGCGGCAAGGATTTCTTCGATCGCATCGTGCGCGACGTCGGCCGGTTCACGGCGTTCCAGAAGTCCGTCGGCGCCGCGACGCCCAGGGTGTCTCTCTGGCTCACCGGTCTCACGGAGACGATCCATCAGCTCCCCGCCTTCGTGCGGCTGGCCGCCGAGATGGGCGTGACCGAGGTGCATCTTCAGCGCCTCGTCTTCGACGAAGACGGTTACGGCCTGGCCCGGGCGGACCTGTCCCTGTTCGAGAGCACGCGCGCCGAGGAGGCGGCTTCCATCGCGGCCGCGCAGGCGATCGGCCGCGACCTCGGCGTCAGCCTCGACGCTTCGGGAGCCACCGAGCCCGGCCTCAGCCTCAAGCGGCAGAACGAGCGGGCCTGGACGACCTGCCGCCGGCCGTGGTCGCTGATGTACTTCACCGCGCATGGCCGGGCGCTGCCCTGCTGCATCGCGCCGTTCTCGGTGCGCGGCTATTCCAACTACACGCTGGGGGATGCGACGCAGGCGACACTGCGCGCAATCTGGAACGGCGCGGCGTACCGCGACTTCCGCACGACGCTCCTCTCCGACGCGCCGCCGGCTCCGTGCCGGAATTGCGGCCTGCGCTGGAGCCTGTAAGGTGCCGCCGGCGGCGGGGCTGGGGGAGGGGTGTACCCGGTCAGCGTCGTGATCCCGACGCTGAACGAGGCCACGACGATCGCTGCCGCCGTCCGGGAGATCCCCGACGCCTATGCGAGTGACGTCATCGTCGCTGACGGCGGCTCGACCGACGGGACGCAGGACGCCGCTCGGTCCGCCGGCGCCCGGGTGATCGATGCCGGGCGCGGCTACGGCCGGGCCTGCGCGGTGGGTGCTGCGGCCGCGGATCCGCGAAACCGCGTCGTCGTCTATCTCGACGGCGACGGCGCCGACCGCGGGGACCTGATCGGGGCGATCGCCGATCCGGTGCTCGCGGGCACCCACGACTTCGTCCTCGCCTCGCGCACGCGCGGGTTCCGCGAGCCCGGTTCGATGCTGTGGCATCAGGTCCTGGCGGGCCGGCTCGCCGGCCTCGGCATCGGCCTGCGCTACGGCATCCGCTACAGCGACATGTGCGCCTTCCGCGCTATCGACCGCGCGGCGCTGGAGCGATTGCACCTGCGCGAAATGACCTACGGCTGGAACATCGAGATGCAGATGCAGGCCGCCCGAGCCGGCCTGCGCATCCTGGAGGTGCCGCTGCCCTATCGCCGCCGGGCCGGTGGGACTTCGAAGGTGGCCGGATCGCTCGCAGGCACGGTGCGCGCGGGCGGCAAGATTGTCTCGACCTACCTGCGCGTTGCCGCGCGGCCGCCTCGCTCCTGAGCTGCTCTCATGGGCTGGTTCTCGCCAGCCGGACGCTCAGCCACCTCCGTGCCGCTGGGACGCCAAGACAGTCCCGGAAAGCAGGCTGACGCGTTCAGCTCGCCGGCCTACACCGATCTTGGCCATCACGCACTTGAGTTGCGAGCGCACAATGGCCGGCGAAGTCCTGGACTCAGCCGCGATCTGCTCAACCGCGCGGCAGCTCACAATGCCGCGCGCAATTCTTGTTTCGGCCGCAGTAAGGTCGAACGGACCCTCCAGTACAGTCAGGCTTGGTGGCAACCCGTGCGTCACTGGCGTGATGATCACGACCGCAGAGGTTGGGGCGAACAGGTCGCGAGCGCTGCGGCGGACCGGCAGCAGGTGAAACACTGAAGGGGGCTGATCTTCTGTTGCTTCGGCCAGGATGGATCGCGTACCGAGCGACTTGCGACTTGCGACTTGCGACTGGATTTATGCAGTTCTGATCTGCACAAAGATAAATTTCTGCTTATCCACGATGATTATAAAGCGGACATCCGCCTCCGCGGGCGTCTCGGCAATCTATGTAACTTAGCTAATCTGCACGGCCCATAGCGAAGCTTACCCTATTGGGGGATATGGCAGCGTGGATCGCTCATTGTAAGCTGTCTAAAGTGCTCTACACGTAGACCAAGCAGGAGAGGCAAACGGAAGGCCATCAACCATGCTGGTGGGTATGCCGCTGCTGCGCGTGTTCGACCGTATGGGATGCGGCGGCATCATTTTGTCCACCAGCGGTCAGATCCTGGCGACAAACACCAGTGCCCGGCTCGTGCTGCAGGAGATGTTCGAGCTGGACCAGGCCGCAGTCGCCGCCCTGAACGGCTCTGGACGCGAAATCATCAAGCAGTTGCTCAGCCGAAGCCGAACTCGGGTCAATCTTGATCGCGAGAACTGGCTCTTGATCGAGCGCAGCGGCCGACGGCCGCTGATCATGAGCTGCGTGCCGGTGCCCGTGCTCGGCGACGACGGCCCGCACTCGGTTCTGCTGCTGATTGATCTCGATGCGACACCGCTGCCAACCACAAGCTGCCTCGAGCAGATCTTCGGACTAACGCGCGCCGAGGCGCGGCTGACGCTGCTCCTGGTTGCCGGCAACACTCTGACCGAGATAGCGGAGATGCTACACCTCAGCGTCGCGACGGTGCGGACCCAGCTGAAATCCGCGTTCGAGAAGACGCACACGCATCGGCAAGCTGAGCTTGTGGTGCTCGTCTCGCGCTTGGCGGCGCTGCCCTAATCCCGGGCCGGCGGACCTGTCCTAGCAAACGGCTCGGGATCGACGGCAGAGGCTGCTGCGGCGAAGCACGCCCGCACCCAATCGGCTGCGGAGGAGAGCGTGTCGAAGACCATGGCCTCGTGATCGCAGGGACCGAAGCCAGCCTGCAGGAACCAGCCCCATTCGGCCGGTAGAAGGATCGCAGCAAGGCACTGATCGGCGAAGACGAGGTGTGCGTCCTCAGAATCCCGTCGCGTTGCGGCGCAGACCTGCGTGAAGCTCACCTCAACAGACCTACAAGCGTCCAATCGGCACACCGCTCACCGGATAGGTCCGGTGTCTCTGTATCAAAGCCGGGTTTCGCATAGTCTGCCATCCGCATGAGCCATATGTCATCCATCATTTGCGGTAAAATTTGTTTCTGAGCAGCAATCAGTCAGACAAGTTTTGGAGCGGCCACGCGAACTTAACGGCTGGTTATACGGCAACCAGGAAGAGAATCGAGATGCCAAGACTACCGCCGTCGTTGCCGGCATTTCTGGCAGCCTGCCTGAACCACCAACTGGAGTCGGCGCACTTCGGGTGCAATCCCGCTGGCGGCTGATTGGGCGAAGCGCTCCAAACTTTCAGTGAGCCAGCCTCCTACCGCAGGTAAATGACGCTGTAGAGCCTCCGGCGCAGCTCCTCCGTCACCCAGATCCGCTAGATGTTTGATCCCAATGTGTAGTGGTACAACGGATGCCGCATGGAGGGACGCGGCTCAGGGACAGGTTCTCCACGGCAGCGCCACAACGACGGAGCGGCCGTGTTGAAGGTCAAGCGATCAGTGGCCGCCAGGGTGCGCGGTCGCGGACGATGGCGTTGAGCGTCACCAGAAGCTTTCGCATCACCGTAACAAGGGCGACGTTCCTGGGCCGACCACGCTGGGTGAGCCGCTCATAGAAGGGCCGGAAGGAAGCGCCTCGCCGGATGGCGGTCAGCGCGGCCATGTACAGCACGCCCCGCACAGAGGTTCGCCCGCCCGCGAGGGACCTGCGACCCCGCATCAGGTCCGAGCCGCGGTTGATCGGGGCGATGCCGGGACCTAGAGAGCCGGAGCGTAGCGCTACGCTTGATAAGAAAGCCTTATCAGCCGTTGACCGAGCCGGATTGACCCGCGCGACACCGACCCCGACACGTCCGCCCTCTAGGCCGACCTGGGCGCCGATCCTGACAACAGCCTTCCAAGAGGACGTGGATTGCGTCGAGGCCACGTGCACGCACTCTCGATCAGCTCGTCGCGACCGGCGTCGAGGTCGATCCAGCCGCCGGCCGCCACCAGGGCGCCGGCGCGGGTTGTGGCGTCGGTGGCGACCCAGCTGTTGTCGGCGTTGATCCTGGCCTCGGTGCTCAGGATTGCGGATCGTGATCGTGCCCGCCCCGATCGTGCCCTGGTCCACACGCTCCTTGTCGTGCGACGCGTACGAGCCCGAGACCTCGCCGCCCGCGGGCTTGCCCTCTGGGCCGATCGGGCCCTGGCCGCCCTCCCGGCCCCAGCTGCCGTTCAGTCCCAGCGTCAGGCCGAACCGGCTGCCCTTGTCGTGATCGAGGATGTCGTCGACGCTCAGCGTGCCGGTGCCGAGCGTCAGGTTGCCGGTCTTGGAGTTGATCAGCGCCCCGTGCACCCAGGTGTGCCCGCCCACCGTCACGCTCAGGCGGTCCCCCGCCTCGATCGCCGTCTGCTCGTCCACCCACGCCCGGTCCGTGGAGCCCTGGCTGCCCCCCACCGACACCGAGCCCGAACTCGGCCCGCCCCAGAGGCCCACCGTCAGCTTGCCGCCCAGGCTCGACGAGGACGAACGGCCCTGGGCGGCGTCCTGGCGCGAGGCGACCGTGAGGTCGCGTCCGACGGCCAGGTCGATCTCCGGCGCGGTGAGCCGCGCGCCCGCCACCGTGGTGTGCTGGCCGGAGTGGACCGCGATGCCCTCGCCCGCGCTCAGGTGCGCGTTCGTGTTGGTCTCCTGCTTGCTCCTGGGCGTGGGACTGCGAGACTGAGCCCTCCGCCGTCACCCCGACACTCGCCCCCTGGATACCCGCCTGCACCGCGACCCCGACCGCGGCGTTCCACGCGGACGACGATTGCGACGAGGCCGCGTGCGCGCGCGCTCTCAATCAGGACGTCGCGCCCGGCGTCGAGATCGATCCAGCCGCCAACCGTGACCGGGGTGCCCTGCAGGTGCAGGTCGCGCCCCGCCTCCAGGCTGACACCCCCGCCGCCTGGATCGTGCTGGGATGCTGCGTCTCGACCAGCTGATCGCTGCGGCTCTTCGAGCTGGAGGCACCGAGCGTCAGGCTGGCCGAGACGGTGGGATGGATCAGCTGAAGGACTTCATCAACGGTTTTGAGCGTGCCCGAGACCACCCCGATTGCTTGGTAGGTGCTGCCGCCATACCCCGAGTTGAAGATTCGCCCAGCATCCTGCAGATCGTTGATCGCGCTGGTGACGTTCTGGCTGACGCTGGCGCGGATCCCGGCGAAGCTCTGGCGGCGGACCGCAATGTCGTGCTCCAGCTGCCCCTGCGAGAGCAGCGACAGGTCGCGGCCGGCTCTGATGGCGAGGTCGCCCCCGGAGACGAGGTCGGCTGCCGTCAGGGTGGCGTCGCGCCCGGCCGCGAGCAGGACACCGCTACCGCCCACCACCAGCGAGGCCGCCGTGGTCGTGTCTCGCGCCTGCAGCGAGCTCTTGCTGTGGTAGCCGGCCCAGACCGAGGCTCCGTTATCCGTGGCGTTGCCGCCGATCCCCACGCCCGAGACGCTGTGGGCGTAGGTCAGCACCGTCCGGTCCAAGCTCGGCGCGATATTGAGATCGCGCCCGGCCCCGAGCGTCACCTGCTGGCCGGCCACGATGGCCGTGCCGACCACGCTGATGTCCTGTCCGCCGATCACGGTGGCGTTGCCGCCGGCCACGAGGTGGCTGGCCTTCACGGCGATGTCGCTGCTCGACACGATGGCGAGGTCGCCGCCGGCCGCCACCAGGGACGGCACGTTGGTCTGGCTGGTCTGGTTGACCAGGGTGCGCGACGAGGAGAATAGCCCGTCCGGGCGCACGAAGGTGGTGGTCGAGACGCTGTCGAGCACCGAGGCGATGGTCACCGGCCCGCGCGCGGCGAGCAGCGCGTCGCGGCCGGCGGTCACCGTCGAGCCCAGCACCGAGAGCGCGCCGCCGGCCAGGATCGTGAGGTCGCCGCCGGCCGCCACCAGGGCGCCGGCGTTGGTCGTGGTGTCGGTGGCGACTGCGCTGGTCCTGCCGGCCACGAGGCTGTGGCCGGTCACCGGCTGGGGGGCGATCAGGACGGCGCCGCCCGCGCTCAAGGTCAGGTCGCCGCGGGCCGTGAGCGTGCCGCCGCGGTCGACGAGGTCGCCCCGGGTGAAGATCGCGAGATCGCCGGCGCTGACGAGCCCGCCCGCTTGCAGGGCAGTCTGGCCGAGCGGGCCGGTGCTGACCGCGCCGACGCGCCGCTCGTTGAGGAAGCTGCCGGCGTCGATCAGCAGCGTACCGCTGGCCAGGAGCGTGCCGGTGTTGGTGACCTGATCGCCCGAGAGGAAGTCGCTGTCGCCCTGGATGACGCCGCCGGCCTGATGGGTCCATTCGGCGAGCCGGCCCGGGGGCAGGATCAACTGGGGGGTGAGCGTCGGCTGGCCGTCGATGGTGCGCTGCTCGTACCAGAGGATCGGCCGGGTGATGCGCGCCTTCTGCGCGTCGGTGAGGCTGTCGCCGAGGTGGATGTCGGGGTTGGCCTGCAGGAACTCGACCGTGCCCTGGTAGAGCGCCTCCTGCTGCGCGCGGGGGTTGCGGTAGCGCTGGTCGAGGACGGTGCTGCCGGTCTGGTCGAGCAACGCCTGCCGGATCAGGCGCCGCTCCAGCACCGGATCGGCCAACACCGATACGCCCGACGGCAGCGCGCTGCCGCCAACTTGCCCGAGGATCTGGGCCGGGCCGCTCGCCTCACCGGCATCGGCGAAGGGATTGGCGTGGTGGTAGCTGGTGCCACCAACCTGGGTAGGGTTCGGCGCGTCGAAGCCGGGAAGGATGGCGTTGACGCTGCTGCCGCGCAGCTTCGCGTGGGCCACGCCCGCGCCGCCGACGATGTTCGCCCGCAGACTATAGGGGTCGTGCCGGAGGCGTCCACCCGCCGCACGACTGCCATCGATGCCGTAGTCGCCCAAAGGGCCGCCTCCGGCCCCTCCGAGGGCGAGCGCGGCCCTATGATCGAAACGCTCGTAGGCCACGCCGTAGCCGTCGACGCCGCGCCTCAGCCGGCCCCCGTCCGCGCCGAGCCTCGAACCCGGCGCCCTGCTCGAAGCGCTCGGTCGTCACTCCGTAGCCGTTGACGCCCCGTCTCAGACTCCTGCCGTCGACGCCGGCCGGATCGACGCTACCGCCCCTGATCGTGTCGCTGCGGGTACCGAGGTCGAAGCCAATGCCCGAGAGGCCTTCGCTTCCCGTGGCGGTCCCGTCGAGGTTGTCGTTGCCGGGATCAAGGTTGCTCCCATCGGCATAGGGCGCGAGATCGATAGTGCCGCTCGGCAGGCGCGCGGGTGGCGTCGTGATGATCGCGCTGGTGATGCCGTTAACGATGATGTTGGCCGTAATCGAGACGGTGGGTCCCTTGATCGTCCCGGTATTGGTCAGGCGACCGCCCGACGTGTAGACGCCGCTTCCGCCCTGAAGCAGGGCGGTGGTCTCTTTCGTCGTGTCCTCTTCCCAGCCCTCCACGATGGGCGGCAGGAGGTTGGCGCCGACCTTCGCCTCGAAAGTCTTGAAATACACGCCGGTCTTGCGGCTCAGGTTGTCGATGCTCCCCGCCTTGAGGATCAGGTAGCCACCGGCCTCCTTGAGCGAGGCATCGTTGACGATCGCGCCGGCCTCGATGGAGAGATCGTCACCGGCCGTGATCTCCGCGGCACCGGAGGTTTCCGCGTATTCGTCGAGCTGGTCGACGAACTTGTGGTTGCGTCGATAGAAGTGAGCGCTCGGCAGCCGAGGACCGACATCCGTGACCCTCTGCGCGGTCCTAGCATTGGTCAGGGTCCCGCCGATCTTGATGCCGAGCGAGCCGTCCGCCTCGATGGCACCGGCGGTGTTGGTGAGGTTGCCCGCGGCCTGAATCCAGCCGTTGCCCCGCGTGTAGATCCAGCCGCTGTCACTGACGGCCACGTGCCGGCCGGAGGCCAGCGACAGGTCGTCTGACGCGGCGATCGTGCCGGACACCGTGATGTTGCCGGACATCACGAAGGCGAGCCGGCCCTTGACGATGAGCTTCCGGTCGGCGGCGATGGTCAGGTCCTGACCGGTCAGCGTCAGGCCGAGGTCACCCCCGAACACGAACTTGCCCTTGTCGACGTCGTTGACACCGAACAGGTCGAGGTTCGAGGTCGCGGCCCGGATAGAGGCGAGGCTCGCTGCCGCTGATCAGGGCGGAGGGCCCGTTGCTGAGGGCGCCGCCGACGCTCAGAACCAGGATCCGCGCGGAGAGCGTCGCAATCTGATCGCCGGAGCCCGCATTCTGCAGGTTCGCAGCCTGAAGGATCAGCGTATCGGCGGCGGAGATCGTGCCGGCGTTTCTGGCATCACCCGATACCGCGAGGCTGACGAGATTGGCCTCGATCCGTCCGCCAGCCCCGTTCTCGAGGGTACCGGCCGAGGCCGCCAGGGTTCCGCTCGCCGTCAGCGCGCCACGATTGACAAGGCTCTGCCCGATCTGCAGGGCGACATCCTGAGCCTTGACGGTCCCGTCATTCTGGAGACCACCGCCGATCCGTCCGCCGAGGAAGTTCTTCGCCGTGAGCGTGCCGGCGTTGCGGGCGTCGCCGGTGACCACGAGGTTCGTCGCGTCTCCGGCGATGGTGCCGGTCCCGCGGTTCTCCAGCGAACCCGCTTTGACATTCACGAGACCCGCGGCCGAGATCGCGCCGGAATTGGCCAGAGCGTTGTCGACGTCGAGCTTTAGGTTGCGGGCACTGAGCACGCCATCCGCACCACCGTCGTAGCTGCCGGCCTTGACGGTCGCGTCGCCGCTGATACTCAGGCGACCACTGTTGCTGAGGAGGCCGCCGATCTGGAAGCTGCCCGCGCCGTTGGTCAGGATGGCGCCGTTGTTGGCGAGCTTGCCGGCAGAGAAGGCGAGATCGCCTGTGGATTCGATGTGACCCTGGTTGGCGGCGGCGCCCGTCAGCGCGAGGCGGACCGTGGCGCCGGAGATGCGCCCGTCGGGCCCGTTGCCGAAGTCGCCAGCCTCGGCGTCGAGGCTGTTGGCGGCGACGAGCTGGCCGAGGTTGAACAGGCGGCCGGAGCCGAGACGCACCACGACGTTGGTGCCACCCATCCGGGCGCTGGCCGCGGGCGTCTCGTAGCCCGCAGCTGTGAGGGCTAGCCGGTTCTTGGCGATGATATCGCCGCTGGAGGAGACGACGCCGGCAGCGATCAGGATAACGTTGCCGCCCTGGGCGATGAGGCTGCCGGCGTTGTCCACCCGGCCGCCCGCCTCGACCGAGAGGTCTGTGATCGCGCCGACAACACCCGAATTGGCAAAATCGCCCCCGACCCGCAGTGTCGGTGACGGTCCGAGGATTCGCCCACTGTTGGCGAAGGATCCGGCGATCTGGAAGCTCTCCAGGCGATTGCTGAGGATCGAGCCTGAATTGGCGAGGCTCAAGGCGGAAAAGGCGAGATCGCCGGTGGACTCGATACGACCTTTGTTGCCGGCTGCACCCGTCAGCGCGAGGCGGACCGTGGCGCCGGAGATGCGCCCGTCGGGACCGTTGCCGAAATCGCCAGCCTCGGCGTCGAGGCCGTTGGCGGCGACGAGCTGGCCGAGGTTCATGAGGTGGCCGGAGCCGAGACGCACCACGATGTCGGTGCCG
This sequence comes from Methylobacterium sp. P31, assembly GCA_050632875.1. Classification (GTDB taxonomy): domain Bacteria; phylum Pseudomonadota; class Alphaproteobacteria; order Rhizobiales; family Beijerinckiaceae; genus Methylobacterium. The sequence continues at coordinate 3,022,774 of JBODSC010000001.1, forward strand.
CCCAAGCGGGCGCTGGCCACGGGTGTTTCGTAGCCGCCGGCTGTGAGAGCCAGCCGGCTCTTGGCAATGATGTCGCCGCTGGAGGAGACGCCGCCACCGGCCGTGAGGCTGAGATCGCCGCCCTGGGCCACGAGGCTGCCGGCGTTGTCGACCCGGCCGCCCGCCTCGATGCTGAGGGCGGTCAGCGAGCCGATCAGGCCGGCATTGGCGAGACCACCCCCGGCCTTGACGGCGAGGCTCTGGGCGACGACGCGCCCGCTGCTGGTGAGGGCGTTAGCGATCTGGAGCGTGCCCACACCATTGGCCGCGATCGCACCCGCGTTGGCGAGGCTGCCGGCGGAGAAGGCGAGATCGCCTGTGGATTCGATGCGGCCCTTGTTGTCGGCCGCGCCCGTCAGCGCGAGGCGCACCGTGGCGCCAGAGACGCGGCCGTCGGGGCCGTTGCCGGAGTCACCGGCCTCGGCGTCAAGGCCGTTGGCGGCGGCGAGCTGCCCGAGGTTGAACAGGCGGCCGGCGCCGAGGCGCACCACCACAACGGTGCCGCCCATGCGGGCGGTGGCCGCGGGCGTCTCGTAGCCCGAAGCTGTTAGGGCCAATCGATCCTTGGCGATGATGTCGCCACTGGACGAGACGATGCCTCCGGCCGCGAGGGTGAGGTCACCGTCTTGGACGAGCAGGCTACCGGTGTTGTCGACCTGGCCGCCGGCGCTGATCGACAGGCCCTCGAGCGCGCCGATCAGGCCGGAATTGCCAAGGCCGGCACCGGTCCGCAGTGCGAGGGATCGGCTGATCAGGTTACCGCCATTGGAGGTCGCGCCGGCGATCTCGAAGTTGCTGGCTCCGTCGGCGAGGATTGAGCCCCCGTTGGCGAGGCTCGCAGCCGAGAAGGCGAGATCGCCGGTGGACTCGATATGACCTTTGTAGTCGGCTGCGCCCGTAAGGGCGAGGCGGACCGTAGCGCCGGAGACATGGCCCTCGGGTCCGTTGCCGAAGCCGCCTGCCACAGCTTCGAGGCTGTTGGCGGCGGCGAGCTGCCCGAGGTTGAACAGGCGGCCGGAGCCGAGGCGCACCACGACGTCGGTGCGACCCAGGCGAGCGGCGTTTGCGAGGGTATCATAGGCGCTGGCGGTGAGGGCCAACCGGCCCTTGGCGATGATGTCGCCGCTGGACGAGACGATGCCACTGGCCGTGAGGGTAAGGTCGCCGCCCTGCGCGATGAGGCTTCCGGCATTGTCGACCCCGCCGCCGACCGTGACGGCGAGGCTGTCCAGGGTACCGATCAAACCGGAATTGCTCAGGTCGGCGCCAGTCCGTAGCGCGAGAGACCGACCGATCAGGCGGCCGCCGTTGGAGGCCGCGCCGGCGACCTGAAGGCTGCTGGCCTCGTTGGCGAGGATAGAACCTGAGTTGGCGAGGCTTGCGGCCGAGAGGGCGAGATCGCCGGTGGACTCGATCAAGCCGCGGTTGTCGGCGGCGCCGGTGAGCGCGAGGCGCATCGTGGCGACTGCGACGCGTCCGTCGGGACCGTTGCCGAAGTCGCCGGCCTCGGCGTCGAGGCCATTGGCGACGATCTGGCCGAGGTTGAGCAGGTGGCCGGGGCCGAGGCGCACGATTACGTCGCCGCCACCCAGGCGAGCGGCGTTCGAGGAGGTCTCGTACGCGGCGGCGGTGAGCGCGAGGCGTCCCTTGGCGATGATGTCGCCGCTGGAGGAGACGAGGCTGCCGGCGGTAAGGTCGAAGTCGCCACCTTGGGCGAGGAGGCTGCCGGTGTTGGCGACCCGGCCGCTGGCGGCGATCGACAGGCCCTCAAGGGCGCCGATCAGACCGGAATTGCCCAGGTCGGTCCCGACCCGCAGCGTGATGGACCGACTGACGAGGCGTCCGCCGTTGTTGAAGGCGCCGGCCAGTTGAAGCGCCAGCTTACCGTTGCTGAGGATGGTGCCGGGGTTGGCGAGGCTTGCGGCCGAGAGGGCGAGGTCGCCGGTTGTTTCGATCAAGCCGCGGTTGTCGGCCGCTCCGGCGAGGGCGAGGCGGACCGTGGCACCGGAGATGCGTCCGTCGGGACCGCTGCCGAAGTCGCCGGCCTCGGCGTCGAGGCTGTTGGCGGCGACGAGCTGGCCGAGGTTGAACAGGCGGCCGGAGCCGAGACGCACGACCACGTCGCCGCCACCCAGGCGAGCGGTGTTCGAGCGGGTTTCGTAGGCGGCAGCGGTGAGCGCGAGGCGTCCCTTGGCGATGATATCGCCGCTGGAAGTGAGGCCTCCGGCGGTGAGCGTGAGATCGCCGCCCTGGGCGAGCAGGCTACCGGTGTTGTCGACCCGACCGCCAACGTTGATGGCGAGGCTGCCGAAGGCACCGATCAGGCTGGTATTGGCGAGGTCAGCCCCGACACGGAGGGCAAGGTCCTGCCCGACGATGCGTCCGCTGTTGGCGACGGCATCAGCGACCTGCAGGCTGCCGGTTGCGTTGGCGAGGATGGAACCGGCGTTGGCGAGGCTCGGAGCTACGACGGTGAGGTCGCCGGTCGACTCGATGCCGCCGCGGTTGTCGGCCGCTCCGGCGAGGGCGAGGCGGACCGCGGCGCCGGAGACGCGGCCTTCGGGTCCGTTGCCGAACTCGCCCGCCTCGACGTCGAGGCCGCTGACGGCGACGAGCTGGCCGAGGTTGAACAGGTGACCGGAGCCGAGGCGCACGACCACGTCGCCACCACCGAGGCGACCGGTGGCCGCAGGCGTCTCGTAGGCGGCGGCCAGCACGAGGCGGCCCTTGGCGATGATGTCGCCGCTGGAGGATACGAGGCCACCGGCACTCAAGGTCAAGGGGCCGTCTGAGGCGACGAGGCTTCCGGCGCTGTCGACCCGGCCCGCGACCGTAGCCGTCAAGGCGTCGAAGGCACCGATCAGGCCGGCGTTCGTGAGATTGGCCCCGACCCGAAGCGCGAGGGTCTGCCCGAGCAGACTTCCGCTGTTGGCGAGGGCGCCCTTGACGTCGAGCGTCAGGGCCTGCGCACTCTGAACGTTTCCGGCATTCGTGAACGATCCGGTGATGGCTGCATCGAGGCTGCCGCCGGCCTCCAGCCGGGAAGCGGTACCGCCGTCATAGAGGCCGGCGGTCAGTTTGAGGCCGCCCGCGAAACGAGCCTCTCCATTGTTGATGAAGGCGCCGTCGCCGAGGGCGAGGATCCCCGAACCGCTGGCGAGGATCGATCCGTCGTTGGCCAGGAAGGCGGCGGTCAGGGACAGATCATTGCCGCTGATGATGAGGCCGCTGTTGCTGACGTACACGCGCACGGCGATCGTGGTCTGGCCGTTGGCCAGGATCTGCCCGGTGTTGAGGAGGCTCGGTGCGTTCAGGCTGAAGTCGCCCGACGCGTAGATCGCGCCGGCATTGCTGGCCTCGCCGTTGAGACGAAGCCTGACCTGTCGGCCCTGCGATACGGCCGAGGCCGTCTGCAGGAAGCGTCCCGCGGTGAGATCGAACTTGCCGGAACTCGTCACCCGCCCGGCATTGGCGAAAGCGCCGGCGCCGAGATCGACGCTGATCGAGCCTCCTTCCAGAAGCGTTGAGTCCGTGAGTCCCTGATACCCTGCAGCGGTCAGAACCAGATCCTCGGACGCGGAGATCGTCCCGCTCGACCCGACGATGCCGGAAGCCTCGAGCCGCAGACTTCCGTCCTGGCTGACGATCTGGCCGGCATTGCCGCCGGCGTGCGCGCCGGTGATCGTGAGGTCGCCGACCGCGCCGATCTGACCGGCGTTGAATAGATCCCCGGCCAGCGCGATCGTGGCATTCGCCCCGGAGCGGAGTTCCGCTCCGGCCATGTTGGCCAGGGTCTGCGCCGAGAGGGTCAGGCGGTCCCGCCCGAGGATGCGGCCGCTATTCTCGAAGGCGCCGGCGACCTTGAGGTCGGCCTCCGCCGCCTCGAGCGTGGAGTCGCCGCCGCCCTTGTACGAGGCGGCCCGGAGCGTCAGCCGGTCGTTGGACTTCAGAGCTCCATCGTTGGTGACGGCGCCTTTGGCGGCGATGCCGAGCGCCCCGTCTGACAGGATCGTGCCGCGGTTGTTGAGATCCCCTTGCGCGGAGAGGGTGGTCTGGCCGCCGTAGACCGCACCGGTTTCCGTGTTGGTGATGTTGCGGGCGCTGAGGGACGCGCTGTTGCGCCCGTAGAGCAGGCCGGCGTTCCAGATGTCGCCGGCAAAATTGAGCAGGAGGTCATCGCGGGCGATGACACCGTCCTTGTTGTTCTCAAGCGACGCAGCGATCTCAAGCTGGATGCTTGGGTCGTCTAACGTCGTGGCGTTGGTGAACTTGCGATCGGCTCTGATCCTGATGGTTCCGGGTGCCGAGAACGCGGTGTCCTTCCCGAGGGTGACGTCCCGGCCGGTGATGACGGCTTGGCTCCCCGAACTCAGGTGCGTCGCGTCGAGCTGCACCGTGTCGATGCCGGCGATCGAGACATGGCTGCCTTTGGCCTGAAGATCCGTCGTGGAGACGGAGCGTCCCTCGAACGCCAGAAGGCCTCCGGCCACGATCGAGCCTTGAGCCTGCAGACCCTCGGACGCGATCAGGCTGATTGCTTGGCCGGACGAGAGCTGCCCGTCGGTCGTGAGCCGCCAAGCAGGAGCCCGACCGCGGCTTTCCGCAAGCCCAGACCGCCCACGACAATTTCTGGGACTTCATCTCGCTGTCCCCGGAGGCCACCCATATGGCCCTCTGGATCATGTCGGACCGTACGATCCCGCGCTCCTTCCGCTTCATGGAGGGCTTCGGCGTCCACACGTTCAGGCTGGTCAACTCGGAAGGAAAACCGACCTACGTCAAATTCCACTGGAAGCCGAAGCTCGGCATGCAGTCGGTCGTGTGGAACGAGGCTGTCAAGCTTAACGGTGCCGATCCCGACTACCACCGGCGCGATCTGTGGAATGCGATCGAGGCCGGAGATTTTCCCGAGTGGGAACTCGGCCTGCAGCTCTTCGACGACGCCTTCGCCGATCAGTTCCCCTTCGATGTGCTCGATCCGACGAAGATCATCCCGGAAGAGGTCCTGCCCGTGCGGCGCGTCGGCCGTCTTGTCCTCGACCGCAACGTCGACAATTTCTTCGCTGAAACCGAGCAGGTCGCCTTCTGCACCCAGAACATCGTGCGCGGCGTCGACTTCACCAACGATCCCCTGCTACAGGGCCGCAATTTCTCCTACCTCGATACCCAGCTGAAACGGCTGGGTAGCCCGAACTTCACGCATATTCCGGTAAACGCGCCAAAGGTGGAGGTCTGCAACTTTCAGCAGGATGGTCACATGGCGATGCGGAATCCGCGGGGCCGGGCGAACTACGAGCCGAACTCGTGGGGTGCGGCAGGCGGCCCACGCGAGTCGCCTGAGCGCGGCTTTCGGAGCTTTCCCGCCGAGGAGGTAGGGCCGAAGCGGCGGACCCGTCCCGATCTCTTCGCGGATCATTACAGCCAAGCCCGTCAATTCTACGTCAGCCAGACGGAGACAGAGCAGACCCACATCAAGAACGCTTTCGTGTTCGAGCTTAGCAAAGTCGAAACACCGGCGATCCGCGCCCGGATAGTCTCACACCTACGGCACGTCGACGAGGATCTGGCGAAGCGCGTGGCCGACGGGCTCGGTCTAACCGACATGCCGCCCGCTGCCGATCCAGCCCGGCCGGTCATGAAGGACCTGCCTCCTCGCCGGCGCTCTCGATCCTCCGCAACGGCCCGAAATCCTTCAGCGGACGCAAGGTTGGGGCCCTGGTGACCGATGGGGTCGATGCCGAATTGCTCGCCGCTCTGCAATCTGCAGTGGGGCAGGCGGGGGCGATGCTGGAGTTGATCGCACCCAAGATCGGTGGCGTGACGGCGAGTGACGGCCGCCACCATCCAGCACAGCAGAAGGTGAACGGCGGCCCCTCGGTGCTCTACGACGCTGTGGCCGTCCTGCCCTCCGCTGACGGTGCTGCGCTCCTGGCAAGCGAGGCGACCGCGAAGGACTTCGTCAGCGACGCTTATGCGCACGCGAAGTTTATCGCCTGCGTCGACGCAGCGAAGCCGCTGTTCGAGAAGGCGGGGCTCACGACAATGGATGCAGGCTTTGTCGTTCTTCGCAAGCCGGACGATGCGACCGACTTCCTGCAAACCTGCGCCGCCTTGCGCCACTGGCCGCGCGAGGCCACCGTCCAAGCGGTGTGAGTCCGCCCACCACGCTCACTTCTCATAGCAGCGGAGGCTGCAGGTGCGGCCCTCCTCTTATGCGGCCGGAACCACGACGTCGGAGGTGCGGTTTGACCGTTCGCCTTTTCGGAATCCTCCGATGGCGGGATAGGCTGCCGCGCGTCTCGCATGCCCGGCAGGCATTCTTGTGGACGTCGAAGCGGAAGGAGCCGGTGTGACCGAGCGCGTGCCGTGGCAGCCGCGAGCAAGTGCTCCGCCGAAGCCGGAGAGTCCCGGCTCACGGCAATTCCTAACCCTCAATGAAGTACGTGCCCTGGAGGCGACGTCGATCGCCTCCAGGGCGCCTGATCCTGAGACTCCGGGCTGCAAGTCCGCCATTGCGAAGCCGGTATCTGGCGCCTGCTCGACGCGCTCCGGCCGTCGCCGGCCGGTAGGAGCGCCTGCCAGGACAGCGCGCTCAGGCTGCGGCCGCTGGCACCCCGGACAGCTCTTCCCGCTGCTGCAGCCGTGCTTCGGCTGCAGCGATGTAGTCACGCGTGAGCGGTATCACGTCGTTGCGGCGTGCGAGCTGGATCTGGAACACGACCGCGTCCTCGTACCGGAACGCAGCTTCGCAACTTGCAAGGTACCAGTCCCACATCCGGCAGAAGCGCTCGCCATAAAGATCACGCGCGGCCGACCGCCTTGCTTCGAAGCGTTCGCGCCAAGCTGCGAGCGTCCGAGCGTAGTGTAATCGCAGCACCTCGACGTCGGTGACCATTAAGCCCGAGCGCTCGATGGCCGGCATGATCTGAGACAGGGTCGGCAGATGGCCACCGGGAAAAATGTATCGGGTGATCCAGGCATTTGTCGGATACGGAACGCCGGTGCGGCCGATCGTGTGGAGAAGCATTACGCCCTGCTCGGCAAGCCGCTCGTGGGCAACCCGAAAGAACCGGCCGTAATTCGCGGGGCCGACATGTTCAAACATGCCAACCGAGACGATGCGGTCGAACGTGCCTGTTGTGCGACGAAAATCTTCGACCGCGAACTGGACCCGATCGGTGAGACCGTGCGCTTCGGCCTGTGCGCGGGCCCGGGCGAATTGCCCTTCCGATAGTGTGATCCCGCGGACCAAATCGCATCCCGCTACGCCGGCCAAATAAAGGGCGAGGCCGCCCCAGCCGCACCCGATGTCGAGCACGCGCTGCCCGGGACCTGCTATGAGTTTCGCAGCAATATGGCGCATCTTGGCGCGCTGTGCCGTCTCCAAATTATCTGTATCAGACGCGAAATAGGCGCAAGAATACTGCCATGTGGGATCGAGAAAGAGTGCGTACAAGCGCTCGTCAAGCTCGTAATGATGCTCAACATGGCGGCGAGCCCGTCGCAACGTATTGCCCATCCCAATGCGTCGGACGAGACTGCGCAGGGCCGCCATTGCGGTTACCGAAGGCAGCGGCAACTGACCATGGCTGCGGGCGAGAAGGATCTCCATGAGGTCGGGTAGTGTCCCTTCTTCCAGGACGACCCCGCCATCGACGTAGAGCCTCCCCCAACCTGAGTTCCGGGTCGAGGAGCAGGCTGCGAGGTGCGGCCGGGTCGCGCAGCCGCAATGTTGCGGCCGGTCCGCCCTCATGCCCTGCCACAATCCTGCGGCCATCGAGTCCAATAATCACGAGGCGACCTGCGAGCGGTAGCGCCTGCGACACCCAGCTGAAAACCTTCTCTGTGACAATAGTCATCGGGGTAGCTTTCAAGCAGTTAGCGCCGAGTCTGAGCTTCAGCTCGAAGCAGATTGGCTGATTCAAAACCTCCCTTGAGAGAAAACGCTGTTCGCGCCCCGGCGGTTGCGGCTAGAGTCCTGCAAAGAAAAAGATGCTGTTATGCGCGCTCGGCGGGCGATTGGAGACGCTCTGGCGTGGATATGGCTTTATACGATCGCAGCAAGATAGATGTATGTGTATTCACGGCAAGCGTTGCGGGCCATTTTATATATCTCTTATTCTTGTGATTATAGACTTAGATTTGTCTTATTGCTATGGCGGCTTTGTCGCGCCGATGGCGCCAACAGTTTCAGATTTTATTCGTGTGATTTCATCACGCGTGGCGGATAATTACAATTTTGATCGCATTCCGGCCCGCGCTTACCTGGAAATCATTCTCGACGGCTTTCTTCGAAATTTGGTGCCGTCGATGCTCCTATCATGCGGCGGAAGTCACCAGACACCGGGTGTAGGCCAAGCCGGGCCCGGGACAATGGCTTTAAATTCTCGGGCCTAGGATTACATGGCCTCTCTTAAATTCATTCGCAGTCGACCCACGGGGCGGCTCCGCGGACGTGGTTTGCTGTAATCGGAGGAGTATGATGAAGTATCAGGAAGTGCCTCGGGAGCCCGCGCATGGCCCGCTATGCCCCAACGACGCATCTCCCTACGCATGAGATCACGAACCAACCGCCGGACTTTGCGGGGCTGAACCTCTACTGCTTAGATCAGCCTCTCCGCGATGCGGTGATGCGGGAGGCGGGCTCCTGGCTCGACGCCCGCATGTGCGCGCTCGGGGCGGAGCTGGGGTCGGAAGAAGTTCTCGAACTTGGCGAGCTTGCGAACCGATTCCCGCCTGAACTGCTGACCTTCGATCGGTACGGCCGACGGCTGGATGAGGTGCGATTTCATCCCGCCTACCACGCGCTGATGGCGCTCGCGATGCGCCACAACATTCACGATATCGCTTGGACCTGCGGTCATCCTGCCGCTCATGTGGCGCATCTGGCCCTGCTCGCGCTGTTCACTCAGGCGGAAGCGGGCGTGATGTGCCCGATCAACATGACCTACGCGGCCGTGCCGGTGTTGCGCGCATACCCAGCAGCAGGTCAGGTCTGGCTCGAGACGCTGCTGGGCGGGCAATATGACGGACCGCTGCGTCCCATCGGTGACAAGGCCGGTCTCACGATCGGCATGGCGATGACCGAGAAGCAGGGCGGCAGCGACGTTCGCGCGAACGCCACGCGAGCCGAGCCGACCGGCGATGGTGATTACCGGCTGGTCGGACACAAGTGGTTCTGCTCCGCGCCCATGAGCGACGGCTTTCTGACGCTAGCTCAAGCCCCCGGCGGACTGAGCTGCTTTCTCGCTCCGCGCATCACGCCTGCGGGCGCGCGGAACGCCATTCACCTCATGCGGCTCAAGGACAAGCTCGGGAATCGATCGAACGCGTCTGCGGAGATTGAGTATCAAGACGCCTCGGCGATCCTGCTGGGAGAGGAGGGTCGCGGCGTTAACGTGATCATCGACATGGTGCACCATACCCGGCTCGGCACCGTCGCGAGCACGTTGGGCATCATGCGGATGGCGCTGGCACAGGCTGTCCACCATGTCGTCGGACGGTGTGCCTTTCAACGAGCACTGATCGACCAGCCGCTGATGCGCGCTGTCATCGCAGACTTGGCCGTCGAGTACGAGGCGGCCGTTGTCCTCGCGACTCAGGTTGCGCGCGCCTTCGGAGGGACGGACGAGAAGAGCATGGCTTACGCGCGCTTGGCTGTCGCAATCGCCAAATACTGGCTCACGAAGCGCAATCCCGGCTTCGTGTTCGAATGCATGGAGTGTCACGGCGGCGTCGGTTACGTCGAGGAGACACCGATGCCGCGGCTCTACAGAGAGGCCCCCGTCAACGCGATCTGGGAAGGTTCGAGCAACGTCATCGCACTCGACATCCTGCGCACGCTGGCGCGGGATCCGGCCGCGTACGAGGCATACCTCGAGGTTGTGACCGAGGCGGCAGGTGCTGACACCAACTTGGACACGGCCACGCGGCATCTTGTCGATGAACTCGCGATGGGTAAACCTTCCGAAGCGCGCGCTCGCCTCATCGCGGAGCGTATGGCGCTGGTGCTGCAAGGCGCTCTGCTCGTGCAGTTTGCTCCGCCTGCTGTGTCGGATGCCTTCTGCGCGACGCGCTTATCAGGAGAGTGGGCACATTCGTATGGTGCCCTGCCGATGAAGGCCGACATGGGCAGCATTCTTGCGCGTCAACTGTGAAAGCCAGTGCGCTGAAGCGAGCCTCAAGAACGACTAAGGAATTGGGCTGACCTCGAACAGTTCAGCGTCGTGCCCTGCGATCTTACCATTCGAGAAGCATCGATCGGCAGCGGGCACAGGACCTTACCGCGCTTTCAGAGATGCAGGTATCGGCCGACGTAATCCCGCAACCTGGCTCGGTCACCGGGTGGTCGTCCCTCGTGAGGAGCGCCGCCGACACTGCGGGCACGCTGCAACGACAACGACGCAGCAACCCCGGAGGGCCACTGCGCCGCTGGATCGGGCTGCCGAGGGGGCGATAGCAGCCACGAGGACGCGTTACGCTCGGCGTGGCGTCTGCGAGGTGCGTCTGAGCACATCCAGCCGCATGTGGCTCCGGGGTGACACGCGTCGACGACCACCTGTGGACGACGCCGAATGCCCCTGATTGGTCAAGGTTCAGGAGCGAGCGTCTTGCGCGCTCTTTCGATCCAGCACCTCACCATGTTCGCCAGCCCTCACGCCTTCGTCCTCTATCATCGCGAGCGCCTCGCCGTGCTCGTCTCCTCGGCCTTGTTCCTGGCCGGCGCGCTCCCATTGTTCTGGGTGATCGGCTGATCCCTCAGGCTCTCCGGCCACTCCGAGCTTCTAGACGCTCCGCCTCTGCCCGCCACGCGTCGCGTTCGGCCCGGAGGTCCTGGATGCAGGCATGGAGCTGCCCGGCATCGATGGCAGTCTCCATCAGCATGTCCTGCGCGGCGGCCAGCTGCTCGCGCAGCTCGGCGTTCTCGGTCGCGAGGGTCAGGAGGATTGCGGCCACGTTATCGCCCATTCGTGTACCTGCCTCACCACCTCGAAGACGCGGCTGGTAGAACTGCCATGGTTACCGCTCTGGAAAGGACGGGAGCCTGGGATCCGTGCCCGGACCTTCGTCCACAGCCGGATTGTAAGCGCCCCGTCGCGACCCCTCTTCATCCGACCGCCACGAGGCTTGCGGGTCGGGGTGAGCGAACAGGCCGTCCAGCCGCTGCGTTTTTACCGCAACCGGTGACAGGGTGCCGCCAAGCCGATCCGGCCCGAGTCTCCGTTGCCGGTGCACGCTGTTCCGGCCGATAGCCCTCGGGGACCTGTTTGGCGGTCCTCACGCCTGTGAACGCATCAGCCCGTCTGGTCACGGCGGGTCAGCTGCTTGACCAATTCGGCGAGCTTCTCCTCTGCCTTCTTCAAGGCGACCCTCGAACTGTGCCCCGGCGGCGTGCCTTCGGCTGCTTCTCGAAGCTTCGCTATGGTGCCCTGCGTCTCTTCAAACGCGGCATCGAGAGCCGCACGTTCACCAGACCTGTCACCAGCCATCACGGTTCTCCCTGTCTTCCGCGCCCCCGCGCGCCGGGGCCGCTGCCGGTTGAGTTAGGCCGTGCTCCCAGCGTGACGACCCTCGCAGCCCGGTGTGGGACCGGTAACCCGCCAGGGGCAGGGTGAAAGAACCGTTCACCAAGTGTGTGCAATTGCACGGGATACCGTGATTTCGCGACCATCGGCCGACGTTCTACCGGCACACCCGCCGGAGACGCGCAGCCATGCTGATCCTCAATCCCCTGACCGGAGAGATGGTTGAGGTGCGCGTGCCGCGGCCGGGACCCAAAACCACCTGAGCCGGGGCCAGGCCGCGCCGCCCGCTTAGCAAGAGATGGGCGTGCGTGACCTGCTCACCAATCAGGCGCGCTACCGTCTACCGGCCGCAGCAGGCCTTCGGCATAGCGCCGCTCCCGCCACAAGCGAACGTCATTCATTACGCTTACCGACCTCGACAGGCCGGCCGAACTGACCCTCTGGCCCGGCCACGCCCCGACCCACACGGCCGACGCGCGTAGCTTTCCGCTCCTGCGCGCCGTCCTGGCCGCCGCGAAGGCGATCTGGACGGAGAGTGCGAAACCCTGGATCATCACCGAGCGCGGCGACATCCTGGCGCTCGGCTGGATCGGCGCCAACGATATCGCGCGAGACCTGCAGTAACGGGCCATGGGCCGGCGCTTGCGGTGTCCAGGTCCCCCGCCACGCCGACCCTCACGCGACCGCCCGGCCAAGGCATCACGGGCAGTGTGCGAGGAACTGGCCCGCATACCGCCTGTCGCCGCGTGTCCGCCCGCAACAGCGCCGTGAGGGTCGCGAACACCTCGGGCGCATCAGCAAGGGGAGTTGCTGATGTAGCAGGGGCGGTACAGCCATTGCCAGCACAGTCGCACCGATGGGCCTCAGGCAGCCATTTGCGCCCGCGCTTCTTTGGGGCTTCGGCGACGGTCTCGACCGTACTCGCGGATTTCACAGCGGCCTCGGCGCCGCTGGGCCCGAGGCGATGCTCCAGGCTGTAGCGGAGCGATGCGCCGAGTAGCTGGCGGCCGAGGGCGGGTAGCTCCGAGGCGGGCCGAAGCGCGCCCCGGGACGCCTCGATTGTCATGCCATGTGTGATCAGGTGGCGCTTCAGCGTCTTACGGCTCGCCGTCGGTCAAGCTGATCAGCCCGCCACGGATGCTCGATCTCCGGAACGAGATGGTCTGATGGCCGATGGTGCCGTGCGCCCCGGACGGAGGACGTCACCCCGTCCGGCTGACGACCTCGCCCTAGCCCAGCACGGGCTGCCCCGGAGGAAGCGGGTGCCCCCGTTTGGGCCGCGGATCACATCTCAGGGCATCACCGGCGGGTGATAGGTCAGCGTGAACGCCAGCGCCCAGAGCAGGAACAGCACCACGGGCAGGTGGATCAGCAGCTGCAGGAAGCTGAAACCGACGATCTCGCGAGCCTTCAGTCCGAGGATGCCGAGCAGCGGCAGCATCCAGAACGGGTTGATCAGGTTCGGCAAGGCCTCAGCCGCGTTGTAGACCATCACGGCCCAGCCGAGATGAACCTTCAGCTCGTTGGCTGCCTGCATCACGTAGGGGGCTTCAAGAAGCCATTTGCCGCCCCCCGAGGGGACAAAGAAGCCGAGCACCGCCGAGTAGACGCCCATCGAGAGCGGGAAGGTGGCCGTCGTGTTGAAGCTGACGAAGGCATGGGTAATCACCTCCGACAGAGTGTGGCCGGAGGCGTTTTTGGCGCCCGTCAGGATCGCGCTGATCGAGGCGTAGAGCGGGAACTGGATCAGAACGCCGGCAGTTGCCGGCACCGCCTTCGCTACCGACACCAGGAACCGCTTCGGCCGCCAGTGCAGCAGCAGGCCCAGCGTGAGGAACAGCAGGTTGTAGGTGTTCAGGTTCGAGATCGCCGCAATCCAGGATTGCCGCGCGAACTCCTCCCAGATCCAGCCGCCGGCCAGGATGACAAGAAGGATGTTCAGGAGCGGCCAGTGCTCCAGCTTCTCGCCGGGCTGGTTCGGCCGGCCGAGCCTATCCTCCTCTGCCGAGACGTCGACGCCGAGGTCCTGTGCGGTAACAGCGGTCTGCGGTGTCGGGGCCGATGCATAGGCGATCACGATCGAGATCACGAACAGGACCGCGGCGATCAGCATGGACTGCCAGAGGAAGATCGTCTCGCTGAACGGGATCACCCCGGTGATCGGCAGGACGTTGGGCGGCAGGCTCTTCGGATTGGCTTGGAGCTGGGCGGCCGAGGAACTCAGGCCCATGGCCCAGGTCGCGCCGAGGCCGAGATAGGCCGCCGCACCGGCGGCCCGGTAATCCATGCGCAGTTCCGTCCGGCGGGCCATTGCCCGAGCGAGCAGGCCGCCGAAGATCAGGCTGAGGCCCCAGCTGAGGAAAGACGACAACATGGTGGCTGCAGCCACCAGGCCCACCGCTCCGCGCCCTGTCCGCGGGATCCTGGCAAGGCGATCGATGAGGGCCTGGACCGGCGGGGAGGTGGCGACGACGTAGCCGCCGATCGTCACGAAAGTCATCTGCATCGTGAATGGGATGAGGCTCCAGAAGCCGTCGCCGAAGGTCTTGGCAACGGCAGCCGCCGGAGCTCCGTTCGCCAGGGCGCCGAGCGCCACGATCACCACCGCGATCGCCACGAAGATGAAAGCGTCCGGGAACCATTTCTCGGCCCAGGCGGTGAACCGGATGCCGAGCCGCGCGAGAGCACTGGTCGTACCGGGTTGTCCGTCGGCTGATCGAATGTCCGAGGAGCGGCTGGAATTTTCCGGCAGCGTTTTCATGAGCGTTTCCTTAAGGCCGGTTGTCATGGCCGGCCTTTTGCAGAAGGCTATGGCGTAAGGCTTTGCGCACTGAAAGTCCGCTCCGGGCGGCGCAATGACAGCGACGTGAACGTTGCAAGCTTAGGCCGAGCAGACGGACTCGCGCCGCTCTCTCACCTGCGGATCTCCAATTTTGGCTGCTACCCCGGAGCTGGCAGACGAAGCCCGCGCGCTCGGGCTCGCGGTTCCGCGAGGAGCAGCGGAACCGCGGCAACGCGATACATCGCGCCTCCGAACACGTGGAGGCGTTCAAACCCGTCGCGTGGTCACCGTCGCCAGGGGGCGCTGCGACTCAGCGCAGACGGTCCAAATCGCCAGATCTGGACCGCTCGCCCTTACTGGACGTCAGTCCTGGACTATGTCGCAGGTGATCAAGCTCGTTTGGCTGGAGCGGATCCGGAGAGAGCGCATGCAAGACATCCCACTGGGCGCAAAGGGCAGCTTCGCGATGCAGGTCGGTTCCCCGCACTTGGCGAGCCAGTTCAAGGACAACATCCTGCCGCCCGTGTTCGCGACACCGATGATGATCCTGATGATGGAGAACGCAGCTCTCAACGCCATTCGCGCATTCCTCGATCCGGGCGAGAGCGCTGTCGGAACGAGGGTCGACGTGAGCCACACGGCGGCGACACCGGTCGGTCACCGCGTGAGAGCAGAGGCCGAGGTGATAGGCGTGGAGGGACGCCATATCCGCTTTCGAGTGGTGGCCTGGGATGAGGCAGAGGAGATCGGGGCCGGGACGCACGAGCGGATGGTGGTCGACTTGGAGCGCCTCGGCAACCGTCTCGCCGGCAAGCGGCCCGCGTCATCGAGGGGCGTCTAAACCCAGACGCACGTTCAGGTTCACGTCGACCTCACGCCGGGGTGGAAGGCGCCGACCGCGAAGAACGATCCGCCATTCAGGCAGGTCAGCCCAAACGCGGCGACGCGATGCAGCCCCCGGTCGGGAAGCCTGAGTTCAGCCGATCGTTAGCGGGCGTCTTGCAGCGCCGCGTCGGCGCTGAGATGGCGCGGGCTGCCCAGCGGTGCGAGCCGGATCCACGGCACGCGATCGGTCATGAATTTGCGGCGGGCATTGCGTCGCCAGAGCGGCGGGGCATGGTCGCCGACGAGCAGGATCTCGGTCTCCGGGTTGCGCAACGCCAAGCGGTTCACGGCGTCGAACAGATCCTCCCAGATCTCGGCCATGGCGCAGACCTCCGGGTCGTTGAACGGTCCGCCGGTCGCGCAATCGTGCCGTGGTGTCGCCTCTTCAGCGCGCACGGGTACGTGGGAGTTGAGGGTGAGCCAGTACACGAACATCGGGTCTTTGGTGGTGGCAAACCGCTCGCTGAGCACGCCGGCGATGTCGACGTCGCACAGACCGACGAACGGGCCGCCGCACCTGCGGCCGTAATGGGCTTGGGTGGTCTCCTCGAAGATGCTGCGGGCGAAGCCGATCGTCGGGTACCACGACAGGCGGTCGTAGAACTTGCTGGTGAACCCGTGGATAGAGACCGTGCGGTAACCGCGCTTCACGAACGCGCTGGGGAGGCACGAGGGCGGATGTCCGCCCAGAACGACCGTGTAGTAGGCGCGCACGCCGCAAAGCTCGCGCATCTCACCGTAGGCGGTCGGCCCGTAGAAGCTCGTCGTCCCGGTGGTGATCGCGAAGCGCTCCTTGAGGGCGGGATCGTCGAAGGCGGAGAATAACACCCGGCGCTGCTCGGCATCGCGCAGGTAGCCGAGGCTCTCAACGAGCACGAGCAGCACGTTGCGCCGCGGCCGGTCGGCCTCGGGCAAGGCGTTGAACCCGGACATCTTCACGGCTGACTGGAACGGCTTTCCGATGCCGGCTGTCGGACCGATATCAAGGTTGGTCGAGCCGTTCGCCTGGATGTCGAACATCAGCCCGATGACGATCATGAGCCCGAACACGATCCGGCTGCCCCGGGCCATCTGCGCCCGAAAGCAGGACAGGAATGCGATATTGGCGATCATGTTCATAGTAGTGGCGAGCGCTAGCTCAGTGTAGAGCGGCGATGCCAGAATCTTCACGTGATTGAAGGCCGGGATGTTCTGGCTGATCAGGCTCAGGTCGAGATAGAAAATGTGCGTGACGATGCCGAGAATATCAATGAATACGGCTGCAATGAACAGCGGCCCGGCGAAGAACCTTGGCAGCAGCGCACAGAGTAGGGCGACGGCAGCGTAGGCAGCGATAGCTGTGGTCCGGGTTGGAACGCCGATCCAGAGACCGCCGACGATCGCAAGCGCGTTCGGTAGCAGCAGGCCGCCGATCAGCAGAAACAGGGTACCCGGAAGATCGATGGACCAATTCCGCAGGGCGCTGAACACGTCCCGTCGACCTTCGGGGTGGTCGTCTGTGACCTCACCATATGCGGTCTTGCTCGTCCGCGAAGGCATGGGCGTGGGCTCCGAGCGCGCGTGCGCGGCGGAAGTTTGACTTCGGCGCGTTAAGGATGCGCTGATGCCCGCGAACGCGAGTTGGATGGCATCCTGAGAGCCCGACCGAGGACCGGTTGACCGGCTGTGCGCGGTTTCGGGACGGACCGGGCAAAAGCCTTCCATGACGCAGTGGCGCCGGGCTGTATCGCGTTCGGCAGGCGGAGGAAGCGGCCATCGGCCGGAAGCCCGCGGCGTCCGCCGCGTTGATCCGGAGAGTTCATGCGGGCATTGTGTTCGTCGATCAAGACTTGGAGGACGTTCGTGAAGCTCCTAACCGAGCACCTGCAGGCGAAGGGCTGCCTCGAATGAGAAGAGCCCCCTCGGTGCTCTGGCGGCGCTCCTGCTCACGCAGTCCGTTGTATGCGCTCAGGAGGGCTTTGGGCTGGACGCACCGGATGCGCCGGAGACGCCGCATCTCGGTGCGCGCCCGGAGGCGGAGATGCGAGCGAAGGTGGCGTCAGAGTTTCCGGATGCCTTGATCATCCGCTTCCGCAACGTCAGGCGCATAACAACCGAAGCCAGACACGAAGTCGAGTTTTGCGGCCAAGTTGGCACCCTCAGTCCCGGACAGCTGGAGCCAAGCTATCAGGTCTTCCTGTATGAGCGGACTGGCACGACCGAGACTGTCCGCATCCTCGGTGCCGACGCGCTGAATGGCTATCGCGTCGGGCGGAAGCTGATAAGCGCCTTGAAGCGCGTTGGATGCATGTGAAGCCCCGCCACCCTGTGGAAGGGGCGCGGAAGGTGAGGCGGGCGCAGGGCCTGTAACCGTCAGGAGCAATCTTGGCATTCCTGACAATCGCGATCCGCGGCATCCTCTCGAAAAAGCGCGAGGGTGACATGGTGCGCCGAATCCACGGCATCACGTTGGCAGTGCTCTGTGCGGCTGGCATGTTGCCTCTGACGCAGATCGTTGCAGCACAAGAGGTAAAGCGAACGGAAATCGGCCGCACGCCAGTGTCTGGCGATGATGGCCGTGAGATTGTGATGCAACTCGTCGAGATCCCACCAGGCGCTACCTCCGGCCGGCACTTCCACAACGGTGAGGAAGCGTACTACGTGCTTGAGGGCGGTATGGCCCAGACACAGGGACATCCGCCGAAAGAACGTCCGGCGGGCGAGCGCGGTATCAACAAGCGCGGCGTCCCGCATGCGGGTTACACAGTGGTGGGCGACAAGACGATCAAGATCCTGTCCGTGTACGTTGTCGACAAGGGCCAGCCGCTCCAGGAACCCGCCCCCTGATGGGTGCGGGGCGGTGAGTGTAGCGGCCGAGGATTGGCTCATCGGTCAGGGCTCCGTGCGGCACCGCGCGGATCCTGAGAGGGCGAGCTGATGCGCCGAGCTGTCCCAGCACCGATATTGCCCCCGGTAGGATTCGCAGTGCACGCAGTTCCTGAAAGTCGACTTCAGGATCTTCGGAAGACGATGCGCCCTTGCTTTCGGCGAGCTGAAGTCGCACCGAGGTCGCAGCATCTGAAATTGCGGTCTTTTTTACGCTCTGACGCGGCAACACGGACAGATGCCTGCCGAGGAAAGCCTGCTCTCGGCTGATCGATGGCAAGCCAAGCGACCGGCATTGATCGCCGCCATGCTCTCAGTAACGACCTGTTGCTTCCCGCTCCCAACAACCGATGAATTGGGGGAGCCGTAGGCGGCCGATCGATCCGGTTTCGACTCGTCAGTGGTGTGCTCGGTGTACACGAGACGCCAATTCCCCGCCTCGGAGACGGGGTGCTGAAGGCGCATAATTCGTGCTGACTGGAAAGCCGCTCGTCGCGAATCATCCATTCAGCGGGACAAAGAAGCAGATGACGTAGTTGTGGTATCGGCAGATGTGATAGCGAGCATCGAGACTCGGGCGAGCCCGGTCTTTCGGGACAAAGAGGCCCTGTGCTCGGTACCCGCCTTCGACGAGTTCGACGTCATCCACGGGAGCGCAATCCTTGTCGGAGCAACACTCCTGCGGGTACCAAGAATGAGCCAAGTGATTGAGCGACAGGGCGGTGATGACTGCGAGTCCTGGCATCGGCCTCTCCCATTTCAAGCACGTCGCGCCGCCGCGGCACTTCTCAGCAACCCAAGTTGCTTGAATAGCTCTCCCCCATCCATCTGCACCATCGTTCGCTCCCGGCTCAGACCACGTCCTTGAACAGGTTGCTCGACAGACTGCGCCTTGCCGCATCCCATGCAGGAGCGGACGTTCTCACCACCAATGACACGGGCGATCTTCGCCGTCAGTCCGTGCCCGGATCAAGCGGTGGGGTCGCGCGTGGCGGTTGTATGCCCTACGCGCGCTTCTGACCTGCCAAGTCGGCGATGCTGTCTGCCGCGCATCCGGGGTAGTTAGCCCGCCCCCGCGACGGCCGCCCGAACCCGCTCAGCACAAGCTGTGGCGGGTTCTCTTTCGCCGTCATCGGATGATGCGAAGGTATGCCGAGACCACACGGATGAAGAAGCTCCTCGCGCTCGTCGCCACGATGGTCGTGTGTGCGGGGCCGGCGCTCGCCCATGGCGATCAGCCGGATGCGGATTGCGACGACCATCAAACGACAGGTTCGCTGCCGATGAGGACCCACGGTCCGGCAGCCATGGGTTTGCGGTCGGCCCGGGTGAGGGTGACGCCGCCAGAGGACAGCTGGCAGCAGCAGGCACAGGAAGATGCCGAGCGACGCAGGCGGGAGGAAGCCGAGGGGTGCCCCGTGAACTGAGGCTCCACGACACGGACGTCAGCCGTCCGGACCGAAAATGCCCGCGTTCGGACGGACCGCGACTTCCGGCTGAGAGAGGTAAGCCGGCTGCCAGCGCTGCCACAGGATCCACGACCGGCCGGAGCATCGGCGGCGGCGCCTGTGCAGGCTGTTCCGAAGGGATGCCGTCGGGGACCTGTTCGGCAGACTCTGCGCCTGACCGGCTATTGCGGCCGCGGGTCTGGGCTCTGCTCACCTGCGCTTGCGACCACGCTCAGTCCGGGCGGCACCTGTCCGCATTCCGAGCACCGAAGGCGTCTGGCGACATCGACGACGTCCTCGACAGCCTCGGCTGCGAGCTGGTCCCATGTTGCCGATGTCGAGATCCGGCATCTCGGGCAGCACGGGATGCGCAGACCGCGATAGCCGCTGTTGAACCACTCCCCGACCGTACGCAACGGGACCGTGAGTTCCGTCATCGCGACCTCCTGGGATTTGAGGGCTGCGGCCTACGCCTCAGTGGTGACGGTCACAAGACGGTCTCGGTTAAGATCGCGACGTGGTGAACGTGCCGGCGTTGGCAGCGATGGTGGGCGTGGTCGCTCAACCGATGGTCTGCGAGAAGGTTAGCGCAGGCTGGGTTCTCATCCGGACCGACGATGGTGGCCGTGGTGTTGGAGAGGATGCGCGCGCGCCGCTGCAACCATTCCGGGCGGCCAGATTTTTCTAAGCGACGCTGTCGGCAATCCCGCCACGGCACGAATGGAGCGCTTGTCCATGCGTAAGCCTGCTCTTCTTGCCGCCCTTTGCCTCGCGGGAGCTGCCCTCACTTCGGTGCCGCCCGAAGCACAGGCGCAAGGCCTGTTCCGCGGCGCCGAGGAGGGGGCGGCCCGCGGTAGCCGCGCCGCCGGACCAGTCGGTGGGATCGTCGGCGGGGCGGTGGGCGCCGGGGTCGGCACTGTGAACGGTGCTCTCGGGATCAGTCCGCGTCGGTACCACCGCCACTATCGTTATCGTCGATACCACCGCCACTACCGTTGAGCATCGACGCGGCTGCTCGGTCAGCCTGTGGTGTGGGTCAGAGGCTCCAATGGTTCGGCCTGACCCGCCACGTGTCGCGCGATCCACCAACATCGCCTCGACGCAGGCGCGTTGATGGCCGGCGTCAACCGCTGCCTGCATCCGCAAGTCCTGGGCATCGGCCCCTGCTCGCGCAGTCCGGCATTTTCGTCGGCTCGGGTGAGCAGCGGCGCGGCCGCGTCATGCCCATCCTGCACCTGCTTCCTCGCGTCCGGAACCAGGGCGATAGAACCGGTATGGCTACCGCGTCGGCAAGCGCGGCTGGCTGGAACCGCACTGTTTGGCTTCGTCCGCAGCAGATCGTCCGCGGGCGCCTGGCAGCATGGATCGGCCATGAGCCGGCGCCCTGCGGTTTCCAATCCCCCCGCGCCGACACTCACGCGGGCATTCCGGATTCAGATGTGGGGGCACCCCTGGGCCGGGATGGTGTTCGCCTGCGCGTCGGCGATCACGGCGGCTGAGCTGATCCGGGACGCGCTTCGGCAGTGCGGCACTCCGGTCGTCGGGCTCTTCGGCCGCATGAAGCCACGGCATTGCTCAGCCGGCGGCGGAGACGGCTACCGCTTCGAAGAGCGTTCAGAAGATCGAAATCAGCACCAAACCCCCGATCATCAGAAGGCCACCGACGACGCGCCCCAGCCTGGCCGTGTGCTGAGCGAAACCGAGCCAGCCGTAGTGATCGAGAACAAGGGAACTCACGATCGCTGCCGTCACCGTGATTCCCGTGAAGATCGCTGCCCCGAGTCGATCGGCCAGAAAGATCATCGCCAGCACGTAGGTTCCGCCCAATGCGCCACCGAGCCATGCCCACCACGGAACGCTTGCGAGGCGGGCGCTTCCTGGCCATCCGAACCCGATCGCGCCCGCGGCCAGGAGATAGACCAGCGCATTGGTGGCCGCCACGATGAGGGCCGCCAGGATCGGTTGCCCCAAAGCCTTGTTCAGGCTCGCGTTCGCGCCGGTCTGCACGGTGTTCAGGACCCCGGCAACCGCGGCGATGACGGCGATGAGGATGGTCACGGCGGTTCGACTCAGCCGCTCTTCCCCTCCGGAGCCGGACCGCGTGCTGCATCCAGCCCGTCACGCGGCTGCATCTTTAGGTCTCCGCAACCGGCTTCCGCCTCACGCTCGGCGGCTGCGGCGGTCCTGAGCAGACCGAAGCCGGCCAAGCCTGCGCCCGCTTCCAAGACGTTTCGGCGGGTGGTGTCGGACATCGAGCTACTCCGGTTGCGCTCTGAACCAACCGCCGGAGCATCGTCCATACCTCGGACAGAAGGGCCGCGACCGTGTGCCTCGAATGCGAGCAGTCCGGATGAGCCGGGCTTGGACGCACGCCTCTTCGTCATGCAGTCAGCCCGCAGACCGTCGGCGCATAGCTCTGCCAGCGCCACCACCCGCGCAAATTCGCGTGGGGCGGATCGGTCGAGGTCGCACCCGCTGCCCCTCGGCAGCCCTCGATATTCACCAGATCAACGCAGGTCGCCGTGGCGTCGTCTGCGAAAAAGCGAGTCCGGCAGGAAATCGGGGTCGGTCAACGCCGCCGCGATCAGAATGACGAGGCCGAGATGTACACCGAGCGCCGCGATCCCGAGGTCGTGCAGTGACCACAACCCGATCGCGCCCGCGGCCATGAGGGGCGGTCCGGCAATGTAAACGGATATCCGCCACGCAGCAGCGGGCCGCGCCAAGCGCCACAAGCTCCCGAGGAACGCCGCGAGCGCGAAGCCGCCCTTGATCAGCGCCATGAAGCGGATCAGCCGCACAAGGTCAGGGTCGACCGTCGCCTCGGGGGCGCGTGCAACCCCAGCGCCGACGCTGACGAGGGCGACGACCGTCAGCGTGGCGAGGATCAGTCGCGCCGGGCGCGACTTGCTTGCCGCATTGTCGAAAACGGACGCTATGCTCGTGGCTCGGATCTGCATCCGCATTCTCCCGCATGAGCCACCACGTCATCGAACGCGGTTCTCGGCCGTCAGGAACCGCCGGCCGCCTCGCTGTGAGTGGCCTTACGCCATGCATCGAGACCGCCTTCGCGGTGCCAAAGCCACGCCGTTGCGGCCACCCACGGACCACCGATCAGGATGAAGGCGAGCAAGCCCATCGTTTGGCTCCCTGGTTGGTCAGAAGCGGCATCCTACGCCGAGTGGGCGCATCGCGAAATGCGGGTGCTTTGTTTCCCATATCGTCCGGGTTCGGATCGTCGGCGCATGGCTCGCCACACCATACCGGCCGCGAGAATTCTTGCCGGCGCTGATCGGTCGAAGTTGCCCGCTGCCCCCGGCCGCCTTCCGATGGTGCTGCCGGTTGCAATCCGACCCGAGATTGCTGCGTCTGGGCGGCAACGCCGCAGCGTTTTCCACGTCGGCCCGGCGGCACGGTTCAATCCACGCTGAGGTGCCGACATGCCCGCGAAGCTGCCGACCGTGATGTCGCCCGACCAGAGCAGTTTGAGAGCGCGTCGCGGCGCAGGGCTGGCGCGTGCATGGGGGGCGAGTTCGACGATCGCATGTTATCGCATTGAGCTCCGGGCTACACGGTTGCGTTAAGGCTTCAGCCCGAGAAACGGTGACGTCACAAACGATCGGCGCAGAGCACGCAGCCAATGTCCGCCCCGCTCAGCACGTGTCGGTCCTGCGGCCGTACGATCCGCAGCGGAACGATGTATTGCGTGTCATGCGCGGCAGCCCAGGCCGATCGCGACGTGCAGATCTTCGACCGCTGGCTCCTGATCTCGCTCGGGGTGGCCGCAGCGGTGCTGGCGGGGTGGGCCCTGTACGCCCTGCTCGGCCTTTTCAAGCTGCATCCCTGACCCAGCTCGGCTCGGCGTGCCGCCCAGGTATCCAGGCGACGGGCGTGCAGGCCGCAGCTACGTCGGCCGTGGCCTCACGACCAGCGGGTACAGCGTGTCCCCCCGTCCTCCGCATCGGCCGGGAGATCCGGGCCGGTCGGATCGCCGGGGGACACGTCGGGACCGATGCCCGGCCGCTCCCAGTCCGGCGGGACGTCGACCGGCGCCGAGGGTTCGTCCGGGCCCAGCGGACGCTCGCCGGGAGTTGGAACGGGACCCGGCGTGACATCGTCGCCGATGGGCCGCTTTCTGGGCGGTGCCGTGCCATCTGCCGCCTCGGCGCTGCCGGTCGACAGGACCGAAGCCATGGGGCTGCCGCGCGTTGCCAAAGAGCCGGGCACGGAGGAGGGCAAGGTGTCGTGCCCGGCTCCACGACCGCTCCAGGCGCCTCGGGCAGACAGGGCCGGAACGATGGGTGGTGCCCCTTGGGGCGATGGTAATGGGTGCGGGAGTTCCATTCAGGCCTCGCCCAGTTCTCGCAACAGGCGTCGCGTGCCCGGCTGACCCGGCTCTTTACCGTGCCCGGCGGACAGCCAATCACGGCAGCGGCGGCCTCATAGGGAAGGCCCTCCACCGCGATCAGCATCAACGCCTCGCGATGCGCTGGTTCGAGTCGATCGATGGACGCCCGCAACTCCTGAAGGCCGATGGTATGATCCTGTCCGGGCGGCTCCGCCAGCGCGGCTGCGTGGATGCCGTTTGGATCCGGGATTTCCAGCCGGCGCTTGCGCCGCCCGTTGATGAAGTTGTTGCGCAGGTTCGTGAACAGCCACGCGACCAGGCTGGTCCCGGGCTGAAACCGCCCGCGATGTTCCCATGCCTTGAGCATGGTGAACTGAACGAGGTCGTCTGCCTCGCTTGCGTCGAAGGTCAGGGACAGGGCGTAGCGCCGCAGACGCGGCACCACCGTAATCAGATCCTCCTTGACGGTGCCCGGCACGTGCCGGCTCGCCTCGGCCGCATCGAGGGCCGCGGACAGGCGCGCCAGCACCGCACCGAAACGAGAGCCTGCTTCGATAACTGCAACTTCTGGGTAGTATTCCCGCAGCCGCAAACCGAGCTGGTCATGGATGAGGGAAATGACGCGCCGGCCGTATCGACCAGTTGCCGCTGTTTGTCGGCAGGCTGCAAGCGGGAGCACTCGTGTCGATTGAGGTCAGGGGCCCGGCAGAGGGGTTGGTGGTCCGGATAGAAAGCCGGGGACTTATCACTGGTCGACAACGATGGCGTCAATGATGCAAGTATACCAGTGAAAATCGTGCCCGCCGCGGAACCTGCTTGCGTGCAACCCGTTTGTGCCGCGCTGCCGAAAGGGCAGTAAGGTAAAGGCGGAGACCAAGCGGGTCGTGACGGCGAGCGTAGACAGGCATGAACTCCGGCAGATCATCGCCGGCCTCAGCGAGGGAGTGATCTTGGTCGAGCCAGACCAGACGATCGCCTATGCCAACGAGGCGGCTCTGGCCATGCACGGAGCCAGCAGCCTCGACGAACTCGGGCCGACCGTCGAGGCCTATCGCGAGCGTTTCTCGCTGCGCTATCGCAACCATCGCACGCCGGAGAATTACCCGATCGAGCGCGTCGTCGCCGGGGAATCCTTCCACGATGTCGTGGTCGAGGTCACGCGGACCGACCGGCCCGGCGTCGATTTCGTCCATTCGCTGCGGAGCTTGGTCGCCACCGACCGCGACGGCTGCCCGAGCTGTCTGGCACTCATCCTCAAGGACGTCTCGGACCAGTTCGAGGCCGAAGAGCGCTTCGAACGGACCTTCAACGCGAACCCGGCCCCCGCGGTGATCACGCGGCTGTCCGACCTGCGCCACGTGAAGGTGAACCACGGCTTCCTGGAGATGACCGGCCACACCCGGGACGCGGTGATCGGGCGCAGCGTCTACGAGGTCGATGTCCTCGCCGGGGCGCGCAACCGCGATCTCGCGATCTCGCGTCTCAACGAGGGCGGGACGATCCCGCAAATGGAGGCCTGCCTCGATCTGCCCGACGGTGGCCGGCGCTTCGTCATCGTGGCCGGCCAGCCCATCGAGATGGGCGACGAGCCCTGCATGCTGTTCACCTTCGCGGACCTTGAGTTGCGCAGGAAGGCCGAGACGGCCCTGCGCCAGAGCGAGGAGCGCTTCGCCAAGGCGTTCCGGCTGACGCCGATTCCGACCGTGCTGGTCCGGGCCGAGAATTTTCTGGTCACCAGCGTCAACGAAGCTTTCGGTCGAGTCTTTGGTCTGGGCGAGGATCGGATCGTCGGACGCACGCTGGTCGAGGCCGGCTTGTGGGTGAACGGATCCCAGCGCGAAGCCTTCGAAGCGGCACTCGCCCGGAGTGGCTACGTGCTCGGCGTCGAAGTCTGCCTCCGGCACGAGAACGGCACGAATCTCGACTGCCTGATCTCGGCCGAGCGCGTGACGATCAATGATGCCGCGTTTGTGCTCCTCGTCCTGCAGGACATCACCGAGCGCGAGCTGTTCGACGCCATCGAGACCGTGATGGCCGACACCTCGTGGTTCAGCCGCGGGCTGATCGAGAAGCTCGCCAATCTCCGCAAGCCCGGCCGCGAGAACACGGACGGCTCGGCACCGAACCTGACGTTGCGCGAGCGCCAGATCCTGAACCTGATCTGCTCCGGCCTCGGCGACGAGGCCATCGCTAGGAAGCTCGGCCTGTCGCGCAACACAGTACGCAATCACGGCGCTGCGCTCTACCGCAAGCTGGGCGTTCACCGGCGCACGGAAGCCGTCGTCTGGGGGCGTGAGAACGGGTTCCCGCTCCAGGCGCCAGGTATTTAAAGTTCACGCTACTAGTATATCCGCACCATTGAACACCGGCTGACGGCCAACATCTGAGACGAGGTCGAAGCTGTCCAAGAAAGACGGCCGACCATGAGTGAACGTGCGCAACAAACTTCGGCCGAACACCTCAAAGGTTCGGTGAAGGAGGCCATCGGCAAGCTGACCGGCGACGCCCGGGTGGAAGCCGAAGGCCGGCGTCAGAAGGAGGCCCGGCGGCCGTCAGGGGCCGGGTCCCGCAAAAGCTGAGCGCCATACGTCATCCGGCGGCTCCGGTGAGCCGCCTTCCGGAAAATCCAACGCAGGAGAAGAACATGATCGATACCGACCGGATCACGGGTGCCGCCAAGGAACTCGGCGGGAAGGTGCAGAGCGCGGTGGGCGACCTCACCGGATCGAAGCGGGACTCGGTGGAAGGCCGCGTCCGCGAGGCGAGCGGCCAAGCCGAGAACCTCTACGGCCAGGCAAAGGACACGGTCCGCAACGTCGCCGACGACGCGTATGGCTACGCCGAGGACGCCTACGAGCGCGGCGGCCACTACCTGCGCCGCGGCACCCACGAGGTGCGGCACCAAGTGGCCGAGTACCCGCTCGCCTCCCTCGTCATCGCAGGCCTGGTCGGCTTCGGCCTCGGCCTGCTCGTCAATGCCGGCCGCGACTGAGCCGCCACTCTTCGATCTTCGACGACCCACCACCCGGAGTGACAGCGTGACCACAATCCAGACCGTTGCAACGCCCGTCGGCACTGAGGCGCACGCCGACACGCGTGCCGTCCTGCTGAACCAAGTCTCGTGGGGCGCCATCTTCGCCGGCGCCGTGACCGCCCTCGTGACCCAGGTCATCCTGAACCTCGTCGGCGTCGGGGTCGGGCTGGCTTCCGTGGGCACCGGTGCCGGCGACAACCCGGCTGCGTCCACCATGTCGATGGGCGCCGGCCTGTGGTTCGTCGCCTCGGGCATCCTCGCCTCTCTGGCCGGCGGCGCCATCGCGGGGCGGCTGTCAGGCAAGACCCTGCCGGGCGCCGCCGCGCTGCACGGCCTCGTCTCCTGGGCGGTGACGACGCTGGTGGTCCTCTACCTACTCACCTCCGCGGCGACCGGCCTGGTCGGCGGCACGTTGAGCACGGTCTCGGGCGCGCTCGTTGGCGCCGGCAACCTCGTCGGCGGCACCGTGCAGACGGCCGCGCAGGCTGCGGCGCCGTCGCTGTCGAAGATCTCGAACCCGCTCGACGGCATCGAGGAGAAAGTCCGTCAGCAGGCTGCCGGCCAGGACCTGCAGGCCGCGCGCGACGCCGCCGTCGCCGCGATCAAGGCCCTGTTCACGGGCGACCCGGCCCAGAAGGCTCAGGCCGAGGCCCGCGCCGCGGATGCGCTGGCCAAGGCGCAGAACATCCCGGCCGATCAAGCGCGCCAGCAGGTTCAGGACTACGAGAAGCAGTACGACCAGGCTGTCGCGACCGCCAAGCAGAAGGCTGAGGCTGCGGCCGTGACAGCCAAGTCCGCGGCCACGCAGGGCGCCTTCTACGCCGCCATCGCCCTGGTGCTCGGCGCGCTCGCCGCCTTCTTCGGCGGCCGTCTGAGCGCTCCGAAGCCCGCGACCCTGCTGGGTGCCTACGAGACCCGGCGCGTCTGATCCCCATCGGCCCCGCCCAAAATGCGGGGACCGTCCACGACCGGCAAAGAGCCGGCCAAATCCACCTCAAGGAGAGCATGCAATGAGCAGCGCCACCGACAAGATCAAGGGCCTCGCCAACGAGGCTGTCGGCAACATCAAGCAGGCGGCTGGCAAGGCCACCGGCAATGACAAGCTTGTGGCCGAGGGCAGGGCGCAGGAGCTGAAGGGCGAGGCGCAGAAGACGGTGGGCGACGTCAAGGACGGCGCCAAGAACCTCGCCGGCAAGATCACCGGCAAGAAATGACGTGCAGGCCGGGCCGGCCGGACCGGCCCCGTCCTCGACGCCAAACTAACATCAGGAGACCATCATGAATCGCGACCGCATCCAGAGCGCATCCCGTCACCTGAAGGGGCGGGCGCAGACCGCCCTCGGCGGCATCACCGGTGACCCGGCGTGCCAAGTGCGCGGCGCCGTGAACCAAGTGGCCGGCGGCGCGCAGTACGCGTACGGCCGGGCCCGGGAGCGGGCGGAGGATCTCGCCGAGGACGGGCGTCATCTGGCCCACGAGACCCGCCGCCGTGGCTCAATCTACGGCCGCCGAGCGCTCCGCTATGCCGAAGGCCATCGCGCCAACACCGTCCTCGGCATCGCCGCGCTCGCCTTCGCGGCCGGGTGGCTCGTCCGGCGCGCCCGCTGAGATCAAGGATTCAAGCCATGCTCCGCAAGATCCTGACGGCGTTCATCGTCCCAAGGCTCGTCGCCTATCTCGGCCGCCGATACGATCGCCGGGGGTTAGGAACGCCAAGATCTATTGAGGGCCCGCGGAGCGAGAACGGCGGGCGCTCCGGCCGATGAAGCCACGTGCCAAGCTGTCCCTGGGACCGGAGGTCGAGTTCCTAGCGCTCGCCATCCTCCTTGGGGGCGGGTGCGGCCGTGGCCTGCCGGGCAGCGCGGGCGAGGGTGCTGACGGTGGCGGCCGCCCCCGCCGATGCATTCGCATGCAAGCGGGTCGACGCCGTGCTCTCGGTGATCGCACCGGCGGCTGCCGCCATCGCGATCGACGCGGCCCGGTCGAGGTCAAGCGCGCGATCGCGGCCTGCCGACACACCGACGACTCGGCGCCGGCCGGCAGGACCATCCTCGCGAACGCCGCCTCGGCGGCGGAGTGAAGAGCTGCGGCGGCCAACCGCCGTACCACCCGGGCCGAGACGCCCGATCGACGAAGAGGACGACGCGATGAGCAAGGGATATCCCTCCATGACCGCCCTGCTGGGACTCCTGGCCGTGGCCGGCTACCAGAATCGCGAGAAGATCGCCGAGTGGCTCGGCGGGCATGCCAAGAACACGGCCCGTTCGCCCGTGCCGCAGGTCCCGACTGCTCCCTCCGGGTCCAATGCGACGATCCCGGCGAATCTGGAACGTGTGCTCGGAGGTGTAGGCTCGGCCGGTGCGGGCGGCTTGATCACGAGCGGCCTCGGCGAGCTTGTCGAGCATTTCACCAAAGGCGGCCATGCCGACACGGCGCAGTCCTGGATCCGCCATGGGCCGAACCGCGACATCCCGACCGCCGACCTGGAGCGCGCGATCGGCCCGGAAACCCTGGCAGATCTCGAGCAGAGGACCGGGCTGAGCAAGAGCGAGCTGCTAGCACGCCTCTCGCGGGATCTGCCCTCGGCGGTCGATCGATACTCGCCGGAGGGGCGCCTGCCGTCCTTCGGCTGAGCGGCCCTGGAGAAGCCGCGGCGGCGCCGGGCACGCGCCGCCGCAGAGACGGGCCGCTACTCGATCAGCTCGTCGGCCGATGCCAGGGGGACGGCGAGATCGTCAGACCCGGGGCGGCGGCCGTTTTGAGATTGATCAGCGTGCGAAACCGCTCGTTGGCCTGCACGGGCAGTTCGCCGACCACGGCGCCGCGCAGGACCCGGTCGATGTAGCCGGCGGCGCGCTGCACGTCCTGCGTGACGCTGGTCGTATACGCGACGAGACCTCCGATCCGGACCTGTGCCGCGTAGACGTAGACCGTCGGCAGCCGGTAAGCGGCGGCCAAGTCGATGATCTGCAGGGTGTAGACGCCCGTGACTGCGTCAGGCAGCGCGATCAGGCCACCTTGCCCGCCTTTGGTGCAGAGCGTGATCGCCTGCTCGATCTCCGCGGCGTCGTGCACGCCGGCGATCCGAGCTTCGACACCCAGTTCGGAGCCCACGCGGGCGATCGGCCGAATAGCCCGCGAGCCGCGCCGGGTAGTCCGGGTTGATCAGGGCGAGCGCGCGGGCGACGCCGGGGCTGAGTTCCTTGAGGAGCTGCAGCCACTTGC
Organism: Methylobacterium sp. P31; assembly: GCA_050632875.1. Taxonomy (GTDB): domain Bacteria; phylum Pseudomonadota; class Alphaproteobacteria; order Rhizobiales; family Beijerinckiaceae; genus Methylobacterium. The sequence goes on from JBODSC010000001.1 coordinate 3,052,925, forward strand.
CGACCAAGCTGAATTCGAAATTCGTGAAGCCGCTGAGATTGCCGCCCGGTCGCGCGACAGGCTCTTCACGAAGCCGCCGCCCACCGGGTCCTAGAGCGTTTTCGGAATGAGCTGAGTCGGACGGTTGGGGTTCACGCAGGGCATTTGGGCTGATTCATTGCGCGCTTCCTGTGAGGAGCACGTCATGGGCCGAGCCTACAGCCAGGACCTGCGTGAGCGGGTGGTTGAGGCCGCAGGCGCGACCTCGCGCCGACAAGCGGCCAAGCGCTTCGGGGTGGGTGCTGCGACCGCGATCCGCTGGATGACGGCGCTTGCCACGACCGGGACGGTGGCGGCCCGTCCGCAAGGTCGGGCACGGCCGCTCCAAGCTCGATCCGCACGAGGCGTTCCTGCGCGCGCTGATCGCCGAGCGGGACGATGTCACCCTGGAGGAGATGCGGGTCCGCTTGAAGGATGAGCACGACCTCACGGTCGGGCTGGGCACGCTGTGGAGCTTCCTCGACGCGCGCGGCCTGACGTACAAAAAGACCGCCCACGCCACGGAGCAGGACCGCCCGGATGTGAGGGCGGCGCGCCAGGCGTGGTTCGAGGGCCAGCCCGACCTCGACCCGAGCCGCCTGGTGTTCATCGACGAGACCTGGACGGCGACCAACATGGCCCGCCGGCGCGGGCGCTGCGCCCGGGGCGAGCGCCTGCGTTCGGGTGTGCCGCACGGCCACTGGAAGACCACGACCTTCGTGGCGGGCCTGCGCCTGTCGGGTCTCGCGGCGCCGTTCGTGCTGGACGGGCCGATCAACCGCGACACCTTCCAGACTTACGTCGAGCGCGTGCTCGTGCCCGAACTCGCTCCCGGCGACACCGTCGTGATGGACAACCTCGGCAGCCACAAAGGGCCGGCCGTGCGCGCGGCTATCGAGGCGGCCGGTGCGCGGCTGCTCTTCCTCCCGCCCTACTCGCCCGACTTCAACCCGATCGAGATGGCTTTCTCAAAGCTCAAGGCGCTGCTGCGCAAGGCCGCCGAGCGCTCCGTCGAGGGATTGTGGGCAGCCATCGGCCGGCTCATCGATACCATCACCCCGGACGAGTGTGCCAACTTCTTCGCGGCCGCAGGATATGAGCCAGATTAAATCGAAAACGCTCTAGAGCATCATGAACACGACCGGCGTGGTGGTGGTCGCCTGCTTGAGGGCTGTCGTGCCGACGACGCCCTGGGCCAGCACGACGTCGGGCCTGCGCGCCAGGATCTCGTCCGCCTGACGGCGCATTTTGCCGGAATCACCGTTGCCGAGATGTAGGTCCACCGCGAGGTTCTGGCCCCAGATCCAGCCATCCCGCTGCAGGTTCTCCTTCAAGGTCTCGATGATGATGAGGATGTCGGGATGCGTCTCACCGTAGACGAGCAGGATCCCAAGCCGGCGCCGCCCTCTGGCCTGAGGCCGGCCGGTCGCTGGCCACGCGGCTGCGCCGCCCAGGCCTGCGATGACGTCGCGCCGCCTCATCCGCTGGTCTCCCGCACACGGCGATCGCGGCTGCCGCGTCGGCTATCCGCTGAGCGGACATCCGGGCGCGCACCCGCCCAGGGTTGCATTCCGAGGCCCAACTGTCGGCCATCGCGGGCAGCGGGTCGAGGGTGGCGCCCGTTCCGGTCTCAGCGGACCTCGACGCGGGTGCCCTGCGCCCCGTTGAGCAGGCGTTTCAGGTGAAACGCCGCGACCCCGTCGTCGGGTCGCAACCCGACCAGGGCCGCGAATGCCGCCAATGCGCCGGCGTCGCCGGCTTCTAGCTTCGCGAACGCTTCCTGATAGCGGGTCAGCGATGCCGCGTCATAGACGGCTTCGGTCAGGGGCTCGAAGGCACGCAAGGATTCCCGCTTGCCGCGCAAGAGGAGATCGCCGAGGGGCCGGCCGCGGAAATCCCCCGCCCGGATCACTACGCTCTCGCTGACGCAGATGCGGGTTCCGAACGCCTTGTTGGCGTTCTCCAGGCGGGCCGCGGTGTTGATGGTGTCACCATAGGCCGTGTAGTCGAAATACCGGCCGCCGCCGAAATTTCCGACGATCGCCGGCCCCGCATGGACGCCGATCCGGGTCATCCCGATCTCGATACCCCGATCGCGCCAGCGGGCCCGAATTTTTTCCGCCGCCTGGTCCAGGGCCAGCGCGCAGCCGACCGCCCGGGCGGCGTGGTCCGGCTGGTCCCCGGGCGCGCCGAACAGGACATGGAGCGCATCGCCGACGATCTTGGCGACCGTCCCCTCATGCGCGAACACCACATCGGTCATCTCGGCGAAGTAGCCGTTCAGGATCTCGGCGAGCTGGGTTGGATCGAGGCTCTCCACCAGACTGGTGAAGCCGGCGATGTCGGTGAAGAGGAGGCCACGTCGCGCCGGTGGCCGCCGAGTTCCAGGCCCGACGCGTCGCCGGCCAGCTGCTCGGCGAGATTCGGGGAGAAGTAGCGCGCCAGCGACGCATGCGCCCGCTCGGCCTGCGATTGCCGGCGGCGTCCTTCGCGCAGCGCCTCCACGTGCCGTAGCGTCCGCTCGATCGTGGTCTCCAGATCCGCGAAGTCGATCGGCTTCGTCAGAAAGTCGAAGGCGCCGCGATTCATCGCCGTGCGGATGTTTGCCATGTCGCCGTAGGCGGAGACGATGATGGTGGAGGGCCTGTCGGTCAGCTCCTGCACCTTGGCGAGTAGGGTCAGCCCGTCCATGCGCGGCATGTTGATGTCGGATACGACCAGATCGACGTCGCGGTTCTGCGACAGGCTCTCCAACGCTTCCTGTCCGTCATGCGCGAACAGGAACGTCACCAAGCCCTGGCGGATCTGCCGGCGGAACTTCTGGGTGATCAACGCCTCAAGGTCGGGTTCGTCGTCGACCACGAGGATCTTGGCGCAGGCCATTCCGGGGATCATTCCGTCCCCGCGATCGCGGCCAGCCGGCGGTCGATCTCGGCCTTCAGAAGGGCGAAGTCGATCGGCTTGGTGATCAGGCCGACCGCACCGGCCGCCAGGACCCTCGCGCGCGTCTCGGTGTCGCCGTAGGCCGTGATCATGATGACCGGCACGTCGGGCCGCGCCGTGCGCACGAGCGGCAGGAGTTCCAGCCCGGTCATGCCCGGCATGTTGATGTCGGAGAACATCAGGATCAGGCTCGGACCGTTCGTGGCGTTGATGCAGGCCAGCGCCTCCGGCGCGGAATGCGCGAAGGCCATCGCGAAGCGGCCGGCGCGCAGCTCGCGGCGGAACTGCTGGCGGAACAGGTCGGTGATGTCGGGTTCGTCGTCGACGACGAGGATCAGGACGTTCATGGGTGGCTCGCGGGTGCGGTCACAGGCTCGGCCACCGTGACGCCGTGGCGCGGCAGGAGGATCGTGAATTCGGTGAACTGGCCCGGTTCGGTCGCGACGTCGACCGTGCCTCCGTGCTGCTTCACCAGGATATCGTGGCTCAGGGATAATCCGAGCCCTGTGCCCTCTCCCGCCGGCTTGGTCGTGAAGAACGGGTCGAACATCTTCGCCTTCACGCTGTCCGGGATGCCGGTGCCGTTGTCCCGCACGCGGATCTCGACACTGTCGCCGCGGTCGCGGGTCGTGACCGTGAGCGTGGGCTCGTAGCCCGGTCCGGCATCGTCGGCCCTCCTCTCGGTGGCGTAAAACCCGTTCGACATGAGGTTCAGCAGGACGCGCGTGATCTCCTGTGGGTAGATGTCCGCGACCCCGGCGGCCGGGTCGAGGTCGCGCACGAGGGTCACGTTGAAGGCGGGCTTGGCGGCGCGGGCGCCGTGATAGGCGAGATTCAGGCTCTCTTCCACGAGGGCGTTGACCTCGACGGGGCGGTGCTCGCCGGATCCCGTGCGCGAGTGCAGCAGCATGTTCTTGACGATCGAGTCGGCGCGCTTGCCGTGCTGAACGACCTTCTCAAGGTTGCCCTTCAGAAGATCGGCGATCTCGTCGACCTCCTCGCGCGTCTCCGGCGCGAGCGGTGCGGGTTCAAGCGCATCCCGCAGTTCGTCCACCAGCTCCTTCGAGAGCGATGCGAAGTTGTTCACGAAGTTCAGCGGATTCTTGATCTCGTGGGCAATGCCCGCCGTGAGCTGCCCCAGAGAGGCGAGCTTCTCGGACTGCACGAGTCGGCTCTGCGCCTTCTGGAGATCGTCGAGCGACTGGTTGAGATCGCGCGTGCGCTCCTCGACCTTGGCCTCCAGGGTCTCGTAGGAATCCTGCACCCGGCTCGCCATGAGATTGAACCGCTGCGCGAGGGTCTCGATCTCGTCGCCGGTGCGGATCACGATGCGCTCCGACAGGTCCCCGGCGCCGAACCGCTCCGCGCCGTCCTCGAGCTGGCGGATCGGCACCACCATGCGCCGGGCGAGGAATGTGCCCGCCACCGTCGCCATCAGCACGCCGAGCCCCATGAGCGAGACCGTCTGAAGCACGGATTCGGCGAGCGGTTGCATCGCTTCACGCAGCGAGAGCTGCACGAACACGATCCAGTCGACCCGCGGTATGGTGGCGTGGGCTGCCAGGACCCATCCGCCATCCAGGCCGGTGGTGATCTCGTAATCCTTCGCATTCGCCTTCGCGCCGGGCAGCGCTGCTGCCACCTCCGGAAGGCCGGATAGGTCGGTGTCACGCAGGACGAGGCTGAGGTCCGGGTGGGCGATCAGCCGGCCCGTCGACGTGGTGACGAAGGCATAGCCGTTCTCGCCAATGCGGATCGCGCTGACCACGTCCCAGATCAGTTTCAGGTTGACCTCCGCCACCGTCACGCCCGGATCGCGCCCGGCATGCGCCACCGACACGGTCATGTACGGCTCTGAGCCGCGCCGGAAATAGACCGGTCCGAACCAGGTCTTATCCTTGAGCGCCTCGGTGAAACGGGGCGAGGTGGAGAAATCCTTGCCGCTGGCGACCACGTCCGGCTCCAGGCGCGAGACCCGCAATTGCTCCTTGCCGTTCGGATCGAGATACGCGACCTCGGTGATGGCCGGCGTCTGGCGCAGGAGCCGGATGAAGTCGTAGCGCTGCTGCTCCGGGGCGACGCGTCGCCACTCGGCCCGGGTCGTCCAGCCGATCTGACTCTCGATCTCCGAGAGGAAGGCTTCGACGCGCTCGGCGGCCGCGCGCGCCTTCTCGCGCTGCACCTCGATCGCGGTCCGCTTCGCGTCCTGATAGTTCAGGGTCAGGTCGACGCCGCCGTTGATGAGCAGCACCAGGGTGACGAGCCCGACGAAGGCCACCGCGAACTTTGCCGCGAGCGGAAGGCGGAATTGCTTCGGTGGGACGAGCAACTCCGGTGGAGCTGCGGATGCGCAGGGCCGCGTCATTCGACAATCTCGTCGGCTTGGGCGAGCAGCGCCGAAGAGACCTCCAGCCCGAAGGCCCGCGCGGTCTTGAGGTTCACGATGAAATCGAATTTCGTGGGCGCCTGGATCGGCAGGGTTGCGGGATTCTCGCCGTGCAGGATCCGGTTCACGTAGGCCGCCGCCCTGTGGACCGCCTCGACCGGATCGGGACCGTACGACATCAGCCCGCCGCGATGGGCGAACCGCCGGATGGCGAAGACGGTGGCAACTCGGTGCTCGGCTGTGAGGGCCACGATGCGGTCCCCATTGGCCTCGCTGAATGTTCCGGGCGCCACGATCAGGCCCGCATGGCCCTGCCGGCCGAGCTTCGCGATCACGGGGTCGATGTCGCCGGTCGTCTCCACCATGACGATGGTTGGCTCGATGCCGAGGGCCACCGCAGCGCTCTCGAAGGGCTCGGAATAGAAATTGCCGCGCTTTACCTCGGTGCTCCGGTTCGACAGCAGGGTGACGTGCCGGATCGTGGGCGCCGCCTCCTTGAGGGCTGCGAGCCACTTGCCGCCCAGGGATGGTTCGTACAGCGTGAAACCCGTGATGTTGCCCCCTGGCCGCTGCAGGCTTGCGACATAGCCCGACCCGACTGGGTCGGACGCACCGACGAAGACGATCGGGACCGTGCGGGTCAGCCGGGACACCGCGGCGAGCTGGGCGTTTAGGTAGGCGAAGATCACCCGCGGCGCCGAGCCGACCAAGCCGGCGGCCACCGCGCCGGTGCGTTCCCGATCCGCGGCTCCCCAGCCGTCGTCGACACGCAGGCCCGTCTGGCCGTGCTCGTGCAGCGCAGTCTGAAAGGCCACCGAGAGAGCGTGACCTTCAGCGCTGGTCTCCGGGAACGGCCAGAGTGCCGCCACGTGAGCCGGGGTCAGCGCCTGCGCGGTCCGGGACCACCCGGCCAACGCCCAGGGCAACCCAGCGATTATCGTCCGCCTTCTCATCCGACCACCGCGTCAGATCCGCCACCCTCGGCCCCTGCCGCGTAGGCCGGGCCGCCGGCACGCGACTCGATCCGGCGATTAACAGCCGGAGCTTAGTGCAAGCTTGACTTCCGCACCACGCGCAGCCTGAGGCGCGGTTATCAAAATGCCAGCCGCATCCCGCCGATGATGTTCCGCGGCGCACCCGCGAGGACCGATCGGGTGAAGAAACCAGAACCGCTGTCCCATTCTGGAGGCCGGTGGTGCCGCTGATGGAACTGGCGAACTTCCGGGCCGCGGCGATGTAAGAGCCTGTCACAAAACTCCCGCTGAACCGTGGCGGCCAGACGTAGGACTCCCGATGATCGGGAGTCTTGTGAGGTGCTCCAAGTTGTTTCGAACAGGTTGCGCACCTCGCGAGAGAGCCCCGATCGCTTGGCTTAGCCGCCACTCAACGCCGCGGAATGGTACACGCCCGCATTGACGACTGCGGAGCCGGGCGCCTTCAGCGGGCGTGGCTGTGGAGGTGAGCCGCCTTGCCGGCGGGTGCATCGGATTGATGCTCGCCGCACAGCACGGTGCCGGGCCCGCCGAGGGCCAGGGCCGGCGCGGCAAATCCCTGAAACGCCTGGAGCAGGAGCGCGTAGAGCACGGTCGATCCGATGATCGCGCACCTTCGAACCATCAGGGTCAGGCTGAGGCGATCGAGGCGGCGGTGCAAGCTCACGTCAACGAGAGGATTGTGCGAACCGACTGCCACCATTGGCTATAAGCGGCCTTCTGCATAATCTCTCTCTGAATCTGCAGCCCCGAACAGCGGTAGAACTCTGAAGACTCACGGTGAAACTGTAAATCTTAGACAATATTTTCAGTCACTGTCGCCCGCTTCTTTCCCACTTCGTCCTGAAATACCAAACGGAACACAGTCGACGGTGTCTTACCTACGATCTGGTACGGGCGGGTATCTTTCCCATACCGAGGTAACGATAATTTTCTGGCCTGTGTTCGTATTGATCTGAGGTTGATTCGTGTAAATCAGTTTGCCATTTTTCTCCTCAACGTTTCTCACCTGGTGCAATCCTGTCCAAATCTGATCCGACGACGTGTCTATGTTATGGGTCACCCTTGAGCCGTCAAATGTGTAGGTTCCGGCGTAAGCAAAGAATGTCTTTTGCAACAAAATTCTATCTTGATCTGAGAACAGGTCCTTATTTTCTGGGGTGCGCCTCTGATCGTACGCACATGCGACCATCATTCTGCCGTCCGATCCATAGTTGGTCCAGCCCTTCGGATTCGGGCCGCCATAAGCATCAACGACTTCACCCGTATCCAAGATCTTATTTTTTGCACTAACGAGATTCCACGTTCCGACAAGGTCCTGCTGGTCAAGCGCGTAACCCTGTTGTGCGCTCAAGGCAAAGCAGACCGCCAATACCCATACGCGCATGTGAATCCTCCGACGGTATACCAATTAAGAGAAGTTCCTTGTCGCTTCCATAATCTAAGCAGCCTCTGCACTGAAACGAAAGCGAGTTCTGAGATCGCGGGCGTAGTTTAAGTGTTCGGTGGCACATGCGTGTTCCCGCGATTCTCGCGGAAACGCGGCGTCGAGGTCGAGCGCCGCCCCTCGGCAGAATCGCGAAGGTCGCGCAGCGTCCGCGTCATGACCGTGTGCCAGCGTGCCGGTGTCGCCTCGAACGCGCCTCGCGCTCGTGACAGACCGGTTAAACAGTGCAACACTCTCCCCGACAAAAAGAGCCAACGGCAAAGCCGAGTATCGAGGGGGCGCGGAGGAATGCCGTGCCGCACTACTTCTTCGACGTCCAATCCCCGCGGGGCTTGGTCTGCCTGGACTACCAAGGGCTCGATTGCTCCGATGACGACGCCGCGCTGACGCTCGCGCGCCACGGCGCTGGTTTCACCTCGTCATGCGATTGCGAACGCAACCCACAGCTCAAGAGCTACCGTTTCGCAGTAGCGGATGCCGATCACAGGCTGCTCTTCACCGTGCCGTTCACAGATCTGCTCCCCGATGAGGAGCCTGCCCCGGCAGCGAGGAAGCATCACGCTCGCGGCTCAAGGCGGACTCGCGCGCACGCCTGAATGGACGGGGTTTGCGCATCTCATCGGTGGCCGGACAGAAGGTCCAACTCACCACCGAGGGCGGTAGGCCCAAGCGCCGGATGTCTAGGGCCTGTCGTAGCCTGAACCATTTGGCATCGCGTGCGTTTCGTGCCTCCGCTCTGAGGAGGGACGATGCTGAGCGACGCGCAATGGGCCGTTCTGGAGCCACTGGTTGAGGCTTGCAGACCAAAGGCGAAGACGCCGCCGCAGGATCTGCGTCGCACGCTCTCGGCCATCCTGTGGCGTCATCAGAACGGCGCCAAGTGGCGCGCGATCCCGCGCGAACTGGGGCCGTGGCGGCGTGCGGCGCAGATCTTCATCCGGTGGTCGCGCAGCGGGTGTGGGAGCGTCTGCTCGGCCTCGTGCAGAAACAGGGCGTTGAGCTGGGCATGGTGTTTCTCGACGGCACCAACATGCGCGCGCACCAGAAGGCGGCCGGGGCGGCGAAAAGGGGGATCTGCAGCCGAGCGAGACGATCGTGAAGCTGTTGGCCGATCGCGTGGCGGGTATGGCACCAAGACTTGCGTGATCGCCGACAGTGCAGGCCACGCGATCGCCTTCCGGATCGCACCGGGGCAAGCCCATGAACTGCCCCACGCGCTACCCTTGCTCGACCGGCTGCCGGGCGTGCCCCGATGGGTCGTGGCTGATCGGGGCTACTCCAGCTATCGCTTCCGGCAGCAGATCGCGCAGGCCGGAGCAAAACCCGCCATCTCGTCCAAGCGCAACGAGGCTCAGGTGCGCTGCCCCGACTGGATCTACACTAACCGCAACATCGTCGAGCGGCTCTGGGCGCGGCTCAAGGAGTGGCGAGCGGTTGCCACGCGCTAGGAGAAGACCGCCTCCAGCTTCAGCGGCATCCTCTGCCTCGCCGCTGCCCTCGATCACCTCAGGTGACGACAGACCCTAGGCCGCAGCGCGGATTCTGCGTTTCGCCCCTGACCAGGGATGTCAAGGCGGCGCTGGCTGTGTCGTAGCAGCCGAGAAGATCCTGCTCGAAGATGACGGCGAAGCAGCCTCGTTCGCCGATCCGGGTCCATTCGATGCGAAACACCCCATGAGGGGTCTCGTAGAGCCAACAGCCGCTCAGCATTGATGTCTCCTCCGGTCTTTTCAGAGAAAACGATGACCTGACGGGTGCGGATCCGGACCGGATTTCAGCCCTTCCGGTCGGCTGCGTTGGCTTTTCCCCGGCTACTCCATCGTGCGCCGTCTCGCCGACGGCAGATCGGGCCCTGGCGTTCGCGGGCTCACTTGGTGGAACCGCTTGCGGCCGCCAGATACGACCTCGGCCACGGCGTCGACCACATCCATGACCTGCTCAACGACCCTGTAGAGCGGTCCCTGCGGCTTGGCCCTGGTCGGCACCTCGCAGCACTGCTTGCGCCAGCGCCCGGTCTCCTCGAGCGAGCGAACCTCCTCTGCCCTGACGAACACACCGCGCTGGCTCATCGCCCGCTCTCGGCTCACAGAAAGATCCGAACATCAAGTGAACATGGCCGAAATTAACAATCTGCTAACCATAATGCAGCAATTCCCTGCGAGCGACGAGAGCGTGAGTCCCGAACGACAACCGGGCAGCACCGTTCAGGGGCACGAAGTGCAGCCTCGTCGTCGCAGCCGCAGCAAGCCCGCTCCTGTGCCAAACGGGGCGGGCTTTGCTCGTCCCAAGCCTTTGACTGGTATGCCAGTAAGGCGCATGCTGTGACATCCTCCCAAGGGACGCCCGCCGGCCCGGTCCGATATCCCCCTCACGGCCGGGTCGGTGGGCTCACTCGCCGCGCTCGCAGCCGCGCGCGGCCTTAACCCCCTGCACGAGAGGACAGAGGTGGGAGATCCACGCGACCATAATGCAGGCTGCGTCGGCGGGCGTTTGTGCCGCTCGTAAAGTCGTGGGCGCGCTCCTGCCGCGCCAGTCTCGCGAGGATGCTTCCCGACAGGGCGGGGCGTTCATGAGTCGGCAGGCGGATGGTTCCGAGCCGACCCTCCGGAAACCAATCCGTGATGCAGCGCATCTAACGCCCGCATTCCCGAGATCTCTCAACTCAGTCCGCTCGGTTCGCTGTGGCGGGCCTTCTCGTGCTCGCCGTCTCCTCACTAGCGGACCACCAACCCAATCAGCAGGATGGCGACGATTGCGCCCACGACCACGACGCCGAGCAGGATTAGGCTGCTAAGCTGGTCGACGGTATTGACGTCCTCGCCCAGCCGGTGGTTCGGCGTGTTTGCGGCAGCGTTGCTCGCCGATGTTGTGTTCACATCCGGGTAGATGCGCGTACTCATGGGGACCTCCTGCCAGTAGGAGGACAAACGCGGCTGGCGGGCCTCCGGCTCCCCATCCCTTCCCTTTCTTGGAACCCTAGATCTGGCGATTTTCACTCGCTCGAAGCCCAGTATCGAATGGCTTCAGTGATCCGTATCGAGAGAATAAATCGAACCAGCATTGTGCTAATAATCTTGGAAGTGCAACGCGGATTTGATTTTTAAAAGTCGGGGCGCATGCTGAGATCAGGATAGACTGGCGCTGACATTATCGATTTATGTGGTCATCGGTTGGAAACATCTCGATCCTATTGGATTCGAAAGGGGGCAGACCGACTTAGCGGCCGAAACGCCGCGCCGGCCTAAAAGCGGCAACGGCTAGGATCCGCATCACAGGGCGGCTCATCATCATACGCCGTCACGCGTGGGCGGCGCGGATCATTCCTGGCACTCTCCGGAGGCTGTGGAGCCCGACGAGGCGGTCAGAACGAAGGTCGAGCGGATGAACGTCGCCGTCGCGGTGACGACAGCGACGCGAGCGACCTCGCCCGAGGGGAGGGCAGCCAAGGCGTAGCTCGCCGATAACGAGACGAGCGAATATGCCGAGGAGGGGCGTGCCAAGGGCTTTGCCGTTGCGATCATGAAGGAGCTTGCCGGGAAGCCGCGATGCTTGAGCCGCTGGTCGGATCATCGGCTGCCCACCGCAGGAGCCCGCTCCGCGGGTGCCGGACGCGGACCGGCTCCGGTTGGAGGCGGATCACCTGCGGGAGCAAGTCGACTATGTCAGCCGTGTGCTGCATGCCTTCGTGAACCGTGCGGGGAAGTTCGACGACGTGCGTGCTCCTCGCCCGCAGCACGCACATCGACGTGGAGGCGCCGCGCGGGGCCTCGCAAACTTCGGCTCGTTTGAGCCGATCGCTGAGACGGAGGGGCCAGCTGAGCCGGACGACGCGCGGGCAGCAGCCTGAAACCGAGCGGGCGCGCATCCCAAAGGCGCGCCTTTCTGTCTCGCGGCCTGCTCATCACGCGAATGACCGGGAGAGCCGTCAGCAGCGCTCGCCAGCTTCGGCCGCCAAGTGGCGCTTGGCCCTGCTGAGCACCGAGCAGGGATCGTGCCCTTTGCTTTTGGCAAGGATGAGCAAGTCGGTAATGAGATCGACCACCTCACAGGCTGGAACACCGCCGACCCAGCGTCGAGCCGCACCTTCCGCATGGATGTAGGCGTCGAGGGCGGCTTGAGCGAACTCGATACGTTCAGGACTTGTAGCCATGGGCGTTCTCCTCGCCGCCTGGCCTTTTGGAGTGTTGAGCCAGTGCGGCTATGCGATTGCCGCGCCTTGAACAAACTCGGCGATAGCTGTGCGGTTCTCGCAGCATTCGGCCTCCGGCTTCAGTATTGAGCCTTGAAAGTATACAAAAGGCTTCGTCTATACCAAGTCGCTTGCGATCTCAACTCTCCTTGCTCTGCTCGTTCGGCTGTCGCTGTGCCTTCCGAACGGCCTTGTTAGGCTCCGCGGCAACGGCCAACGCGGCCCGCGACCAACTCGTATGTTGCGGGTTCCGCGCTCGTCCCACTTCCCGGGCGGCTGCTCGTGCCATCCCGGCTGGATGCTGCAGGCGCCCGCGCGCCGCATCTACCGTCCAGCGTGCCAACGATGGTGTCGAGGCCCTCGACGATGTCTGCAAGGGCGTCGGCTAGCCCGCGCCCGTTTGCTGCTGAGCTTGCATCGCGCAGCGCAAAAGGATTGTCCGGCTCGTGTTCATCAAGGCTCGCTTGGAGGCGCGCGACGATCCCGGCGTTCAAGGATCGGCCTTTGATGTCCGCCGCCGCGGCAAGGCGGTCCCGCATGCCGCCGGGCGGGCGCTCGATTACTCGCAGCCCATGGCCTACGCCACAATGTCGCGACCCACCTGCGAGAGCTGGGGAAAACCGATCGGGCGATCGCTGACGTGCTGGGCCAGAAGACGACCTACGCCACGCCGATCTACCACCGCACGGCCGATATGAGGCGCTCGAACGCGCGTGCTGGCGGACCTGCATGGGCCGCCCGCGTGCTATGATTATTTCGAGAAAAAGGAAAACTCGGTGGCAAACTCCTTTGAGGAGATGTGCTAACCCGGACCTAGGGGCTTGATTTTTCGGTGGCTGGGGGACCTGGATCTGAACCAGGACTAGAGGAGTCAGAGTCCACCCGCCAGCCCTGCTAGATCAATGACTTGGTTCCTCAAAATGAGGAAAACCAGCCATTGAAGAACAACGATTTTTCACCGGTTTTGGCAAACCCCGATCAGCCAGAATCGCCAGGGATGCCCACCCGCGAGGCCGTCGCAGCGCTGGAAGGGCGGCTCCGCTACGCCGTCGAGCGCCAGCGCAACGAGGGTCGCTGCGACCAGGACACGGCGATCGTCGCGATCAACGCGGTCATCGGATTCTTGAATTCCATCGAGAAGTTCAAGCAGCAGGACCTCGCGCTGCCCTTCTGGGCACTCGGCACGGCGGTAAACGAACTGGAGAGGGGATCACGCTCCCGCTCCTTCAGGCCGCACGACGGCGCGGGAAGCCGCCAAGCAGTCTTCCCGAGCAGATCGTGCGCGTCACTGCCGCTGCCGGAGTCGACACCCTGGTGCATCTCGGCCTCACCGATCGCGAAGCCGCGAAGAAGGTGGCTCGGCGCCTACAGGATAGCGGTCGCCTTCTGGGTACGCTCGACGGCGAGCCGATCGACGCCCCAGCTCGCGTTTACCGGTGGTACGCGGACGCGGTTTCAAAGAAGCAGCCCAAGGCCGGCACTGACGCTTGGTGGTTCCGCTACCTGGTATTCAAGGCAGAGCCGTTCGTACTGCGGCTTCTCGGATCAGTGGAGGTGGGAGCGATTTCACGCGCGGCAGCCTACAGCCGCGCGCTCGCCGATATCGACGGACAGCTCAGGAGCGTCGATCTTCTCTCGTAGCTTGCGGCAATTGGGTCAGTCGCGCAGCTTAACAGCAAAATCCCCCTTTTTGCTGTGAGGGTGCGCCTGCATTCTCGAACTCACAGATGATCTCGGGGACGAACATGACGCAAAAGCAATTCCTGACTGGGCGCGAAATTGATGCTCGGTACGGAATCTCCAGCATGACCCGCTGGCGCTGGCTCCACGATGAACGCCTCGGATTCCCGCGGCCGACGCTGATCAACCGCCGGCATTTCTTCGCCGTCGAAGACATCGAGCGGTGGGAGCAGGAGCGCACAAAGCTCAGACTCCGTACCGCCTGAACCGAAGATCGTTTCTGCTGCGCTCAGAGCAAGAAAAACCCGCCAGAGCGGGGTGGCTCGGGCGGGCTAAATTTAGGTCCTTATATGCCCAACTTTGATGCCACGATCGACATCGTCGGTCAAGGGCGGATCTGCGCCGATCCGCAGAATGAGCCCGCCCCCACGATGGCTTATGTCCGGCAGCTCCGGAACGAATGCCGTGAGTACCGGCTGAAACTTGCCGCAGCAGAACAGACGATTGCCTCAGTGCGCGGTCGGTCGAAGTCTGACGCGCGGCGCAAGATTTCGTCTGTGCTTGCTGGTCAGCCTGTCCGTGTCGGGGAGGCGAAGTGATGAGCCACGAGTTCATCCGCGTCCCGCTCGATGCCGACGACGAGCGCTGGTTCATCTGCAACCCGAACGACTGGCTCAGGCTGCGCCGGACCACACCGCGCGAGATCGCGCAACTCGGGTATCGCGAGCAGCCGGGCTACGTGAACGCCACGCTCATCGTCAGGGGCGTCGCCGGCAACCTCGTGCCGATGTCGTTCCCGTACCCCCACGGCTGGCCTCTGGAGGACGCTGACGCGGACCACCGCCGCGAGGTGCTGGAGCACCTTTTCGAGATGGACCCGCGGGCGGCGGCGCAGCTCCGGTTCATGATCGGCGGTGAGATCGAGGAGGGTGCAATGAGCGCCTCCGACGGCAACACCGACTTCGCCCGCGCGATGGGGGCGGTCGCCCGCGAGGTTCTCGGCAAGCCCAACCGTGTGTCCGATCGCGAGATGCGGTTCGGCAAGAACGACCGGATCTGGATCAATCTCACCAACGGGACCTGGCGCGACCACGCCGAGGAGAAGGGCGGCGGCGTGCTGGCCTTCCTCCTGGAGCACAAGGGACTCGACAAGCCGGCCGCGCTCGATTGGCTGAAGAGCAAGGGGCTGCTCTCAGACAAGACCGAACCCGCCGAGGTGAGGAAGGCGGCCCCCGCGCCAGCAGCTCTCAAGCTCTTCGACGACGATTGGCTGATCGGCAGCGGCCACGAGCGGGTGGCGATCTACGACTACGCCGAAGAGGGAGAGGTGCTGTACCAGAAGGTGCGGTACGCCAAGGGCGGGAAGAAGAGGTTCCTGATCCGGCACATGGGTCCGGATGGCCGGTACTACGATGGCAAGGCAGGCGCTCACGGCGTCCTCTACCGCGGGGACGATCTGGACAAGGTGGGGCACACCACCGTGTTCGTGTGCGAGGGCGAGAAGGACGCCGATAACCTGGCGGCCCACGACATGGTCGCAGTCAGCGCCGACAACGGTAGCTGGACTGAGGACATGATCCGCAAACTGGCTGGCTTCGACTGCCTCATCCTCGAGGACAACGACGCGACGGGCCGACAGAAGGCCGAGAAGGCTGCCGCCGCGCTCCACGGTGTAGCGGCATCGGTACGCGTCGTTCGGCTGCCAGGCCTCGCCGAGGGGAGGACGTGTCCGACTGGCTTGCCCAAGACGGCGATCCGGCAACGGTGCTGGGCATCGCGCAAGCGGCGCCGATCTGGCAGCCGCAGGCCCTCGAACCTGTGACCTCAGAGGCGGCCAGCACTCCCGAGCCGACTGACCTCAACGTCCTCAACGAGAAGTACTGCGTCGTCCGCGACGGGTCGAAGGTCAGCGTCCTCATGTTCGAGCGGCAGAGACAGAAGGGGCACGCCCGCGAGGTGCCCGTCTACCTGTCGTTTGCGGACTTCCGGAACCTGCTCCTAAACCGCTCCGTGAGGGTCAGCGAGGACAAGAAGGTGCCCCTCGGCCACTGGTGGCTGAAGCACCCCGAGCGCAAGGAGTTCAGCGGCGTCACGTTCGAGCCCGGCGGCGCGCGCGAGGTCGACGGCTACCTCAACCTGTGGCGCGGCTGGGGTGTCGAGCCGAAGGCCGGGGATTGGTCCCGGATGCGCCGGCACATCAGGGAGGTGCTGGCCGACGGCAACGAGGCCGCGGACGAGTACATCATCCGCTGGTGCGCTTGGGCGGTTCAGCATCCCGCCGAGAGGGCGCAAGCCGCAATCGTGTTCAAGGGCAAGAAGGGCACGGGTAAGGGCACACTCGGAAATGCGCTCTGCACGATCTTCGGCCAGCACGCGACCCACATCAGCAGTGCCGAGCACCTGGCCGGGCGGTTCAACAGCCACCTGCGGGACGCCTGCCTGCTGTTCGCCGACGAGGCTTACTGGCCCGGCGACAAGGGCGCCGAGGGCTCGCTGAAGCGCCTCGTCACCGAACCGGATCTCTTCATCGAGGCGAAGGGCCGCGACGGCGTCACGGTCGCGAACATGCTCCACATCCTGATGGCCTCTAACGAGAACTGGATCGTGCCGGCCGGCGAGGACGAGCGGCGGTATGCCGTGTTCAACGTCTCGGACAGGCACATGCAGGACGATATGTGGTTCCGGCCCCTCTACGCCCAGATTGCAGCGGGTGGCCTCGGCGCCATGCTGCACGATCTGCTCGCGATGGACCTCGGCGACTGGCACCCGCGCCACATCCCGAAGACGGATGGCCTGCTCGAGCAGCAGGCGCAGAGCCTTCGCCCTGAAGATGCGTGGTGGGTGGAGCTGCTCCAGTCGGGGCGGCTGCAGGGAGCGGATCCGAACAGGCTCAACTGCGCGGTGTCGAACGGATACGACAAAGAGGTCACGAACGTATTCGGGAGCACCAGGACGGTCCGGTGTAAGGCGCTCTACGACCACGCGAGAGAGTCCTCGCCGCGGCTAAAGTCGTGGAATGACCATCAGATCGGGCACCTCCTGAAGAATCACGGCTGCTCGAACAAGAGGGTTCTGCGCCGCCGCGGATGGGAGTTCCCGCCGCTGAAAAAGCTGCGCGCCGAGTGGGTGTGTCGCTTCCCGGGTTGGGTGTGGGACGACCCGGACCTGTCCGACTGGCAGCCTGAGCTGCAGTCCGAGGACTGAAAGGTGTCGCTTGTGTCGCTCTAAGGCACAAGCGACACGGCGCTAAGCCATTGATTTCAAAAGGTTGTGCCGCTTGTGACGCTTGTGACGCTTATTCGCGCCAACTCCACCAGAAAAACGCGCTGCCCCCATACCGGGGCGCGGAAGCGCAGTGTTTTTCCCTCTATCTTCTAAAGAGACACAAGTGACACAAGCGACACAAGTTAATGTTTTCAGTAGGTTAGCGTGTGTCGCTTGTGTGTCGCTTGTGTCGCTTCCGCGACCCTGATGGCGGGGCGCGCGACCGTCCTATTCGGCCTCGCCAGCGCGATCGGCTGGGTGTTCGGGGATGGGGCTAATGCGCCGGTGCCGCCGCTGTCGGGAACGCGACGAACCAGACGCCCGAGGCAATCAGAGCCAAGACGAATAGGACGATTGCGATTATGAGGATGCGCTGCATTCGTTGAACCGATCCGCCTGACTGAACGCCTCCGCTACCGGGTGGTTGCTCGCCGGGTCGAGCCCCGAAACGATTCGCTCGCGCGCACCACGCCCAGATGCGCCGCGCGGCGCCGCAGGCCAGTGTGCGTGGCGCGTCACGCGATGCCACTCACCGCGCGCGGCGGCGCGTCAGGCGGCCTTCAGACCCCCTTTGCGACCCGCGCGATCGTATCCCGCGAGCATCCGAGCGCGCTCTGGATCTGGCTCCAGGACATCCCCTTCTTGAGCATCGCGGCGATGCCAGCTTTGCGTGCCGCATCCTCCGGGCGACCGCGCATCCGGCCCTCCGCCTTTGCCTTGGCGATGCCCTCGGCCTGCCGGCGACGCCGATCTTCAAAATCCTTCCTGGCGACCGCGGCCAACATGTCCAGCATCATGCCGTTGATCGCCTCGAACATGCGGGCAGTGAAGGCATCGGCATCGGCCGTCGCCATCATCCACGAGGTCGGCAGATCGAGCGCCACGACACGCACCTGGCGGGCCGCGATCTCGGCCTTGAGGCGCTCCCAGTCCGCCGCATTAAGACGGCTCAGACGGTCAACCTGCTCTACCAAGACCACGTCGCCGGGCTGCGCGTCCCGCAGCAGCCGGAACAGCTCGGGCCGCGCCAGCTTCGAACCAGACTCGTTCTCGACGTACCACGCGGCGACCTTCAGGCCGCGCTCAGCAGCGAACGCCTCCAGCGGCTGGCGTGCACGCTCAGCGTCCTGCTCATCGGTGGACGCTCTCAAGTAGGCTCTGACGAACATCACACAGCCTCGCAGTTCGATTTAACTGGTACGAATATGATCAGTCCGATTTGAGTTGTAAAGCCATATTTTTCGTACCGGTCTGGGCATGGTCCGAGAAGGGTATACCTAATCGGACCAGCACCGGACGCATGATGAGAGGCGTGACCGGGGCGCAGCGGCAGGCCAGCGTCAGGCAGGGCGGACTTACGACCGACGCCGGAGGGAAGGGGGGCCACCCCCTATGTCCGGCCGCGCCCGGACGCGGCGGAGCCTCTTTTCCGCCCGGGCCAACTTCCAGGGTTTCGACCCCTCAGCCCATGGAGCAGAGTTTTTAGAAGTCACTGCTAACCAACGGCTCTGTTACCGTGTGCCTTTTCGGGTCAGGCCAGGCATCGCGGCACGGCCTCCGGCGCTCAAAGGCCTGAAGGAGCCAACGAGGTGCCAGGCTACTCGACTCGTTGGAAAGTGAGTGTCGAGACCATGTCCTGGCCCGTCCGCGAAAACTTGATTGGCGCCGTCTTGATCGTGAGGGTCTTGCCATCAGTCTCAAAGAATCGGGCTTGGTCTCCGCCGATCCATTCCGGCCTCCACGAGGTCAGGATGTGATGAATGACCTTATTCCCTTCGACGGTATAGGTGCCAGCGTAGGCACCGATGATGCTCTTTTGGAACGCCACTCGCTCCGCGTCCGTATAGGCTGCCGCCGCTGGCCTAGGAACATCGCCGCTCATTAAAAAGACGACCATATGTCCCCCCGGTGAATACTGGATGTAGCCGGTTGGGCGGTCGCCGAAGGGCCGGGTGACCTCCTTTGTGTCCAGAAACTCTTGCGAATAGCCGTTCAGCTGCCACGTCCCCACCACCGGCGGGTTGTCTGCCGAACGGGCCGGCGAGGCGATTGCGCTCGCACACAGCACGAGCCCGACAAATGCGGCACCACTCCGCTTCATGGTTCCCCTCCCTGCTTGGCCTTCAAAGCCGCGCTGCTTCCGCATGCGGAATAGAGTAGGACTTTTCCAGTTTGCCAATACCGATAGTGACAGATGTGTTGGCTCTGGGCCGAATAGGTTAGTCGTTCCGAGACGACAGACTTCTCAATTGAGCCGGCTCACGGCATGCGCCAACTGATCACTAACTTGTGCATTGACTGCGCGCTAAAGTCCTGAAACTGCGGTTGACGGCGCCAAGATTTGGCGCTAAAATCGCAAGTGTAATCAGATTGCTATCGGGTCCAGACGGCCAGGGCGATCGCGCAGGAGCGCGGCCTTGGCCTTCTTTGTTTCTGACCCTGTCACCCCGGAACCTGTGTCCCTCGCCATCGAGGCGGAGATCGTTTCCGAGATCCTGGTCCTCCGCGACTTCGCGCCCGACCTTCCCGAGGCAAGCAACCCGTGCTGGCTCGTTCCTGAGTTCCGCGCGTGGGCTCACAGGCATGTCGGCGCCCGCTCCCACGCGGAGCCGGTGTAATGGCATCCCGAGGCCGCGGCCGTCCCCGCGACAGCTTCCCCGGCGCCAGCGGCCGTTGCGCTGTCTGCTCCCATCCCGATCGCGCCCGCATCGAGGCGGCGGTGGCCCGTGGCGTCTCTCGCCGCGACGCCGCGGTCCGGTTCGATATCTCGCCGGACTCGATCTACCGCCATTGGCAAAACCATGTGGGCGAAGATCAGCGGGTCGCGCTGAAGACCGGCGCCCTGAAGCCCAGGACCAACCTCCGCAAGCTCGTGGAGGAGGAGGACATGGGCCTCCTGGAGAACTTGCAGGCGGTCCGCGCTGGTTTGTGGCGGCTGTTCGAGAGCGCCGTCGAGCCTCGAGGACCGGGCCAACGCCTCGCGCCTCGCCGGCCAGCTCAACGCGAACTTTGAGACGGTCGCCAAGCTCACGGGCGAGTTGCGCCCGCACGCCAGCACTCAGATCGTCAACCTGACGACGAACCCGGATTACCTGAAACTGCGGCAGCGCTTGGTTCTGGCCCTGAGGCAGCACCCCGAGGCCATGAGCGCGGTGGTTGAAGTCTTCAGGGGCATGGAGTCCGAGGCTGCGCAGGAGCTGCGCGACGCGATGGTGAAGCCTGCGGCCGCGCCCACTCATCAGATCGAATGCACGGCCGTGGAGCACGCCGCGTGACGAGCCTCGCCGCCGATCTACTGCACGCCGTCGACCCCGTAGCCTTTGCCAAGGATCGGCTCGGCCTCGACCTGGATCCGCTCCAGGCGGCCTTCGCCCGGTCGACGGCTCGCTATGTAGCCCTGAATTGCTGCCGCCAATGGGGAAGTCGACCACCACGGCGATGGTCGCCCTCCACACCGCCAAGTTCACGCCCGGCGCCCTGATCCTGCTCATCTCGCCGTCGCTGCGGCAGAGCCGTGAGCTGTTCTCCAAGGTGATGACCTTCTTGCGCAAGCTCGAGCCGGTGGAGGAGCTGGTAGAGGACAACAAGAGCAGCGCGAAGCTCGTGAACGGCAGCCGGATCGTGTCCCTGCCGTCCGATCCTGACACGATCCGTGGTTTCTCAGCACCTGCCCTCATCATCGAAGACGAGAGCGCCTTCGTCAGTGACGAGGTGAACGCGGCGCTGCACCCGATGCTCGCCGTGTCGGGCGGGCGGATGCTGCTCCTCTCCACCCCCCGCGGACAGCGTGGCCACTTCTTCGACGCCTGGTCGAAGGGCGGCCACCGTTGGGAGCGCTTCACGGCCAAGGCCACCGAGTGCCCGCGCTACTCCCCGGACTTCCTGGATGGGATTCGATCGGTGACGCCCGAGTGGGTCTTCCGCGCCGAGTACATGTGCGAGTTCGTCGACAGCGCGACCATGCTGTTCAGCTCCGCGCTGATCGCCAAGGCGATCTCCGACACCGTCAAGCCGCTGTTCTCGGCCGAACAGCTTGCCGCTATGGGGCTGGTCGCCTGATATGTTACCGCCCGCCAACTACGGCTACACGACCACCGAGAGTACGAGCCCGACGCGCTACGTGGTCGGCTTGGACCTTGGACAGGCGCAAGACTTCACCGCCATCGCCGTCCTGGCGCATCGCCATCACACTGTCGACTGCCAGATGCAGGGCCGGACGGTCACCAAGCTCCACGAAGTTCAGCATCTGAGCCGGTTCCGGCTCGGGACCAGCTACCCGGACATCGTCGACGCGGTCGGCCGGATGATGAAGAGCCTGCCGGCCTCGCCGCTCGCGCCTGTCCTACTGACCGACGCCACAGGCGTTGGTCGCCCCGTCATCGATCTTCTCAGGAAGTCCGGCCTGAAACCGATCGCCGTGACCATCACGGGCGGTTCTGAGGAGACGTCATCCGGCGACTTCGACCACCGCATCCCGAAAAAGAACATCGTGTCCTCTTTGCAGGTCGCTCTCCAATCCGAGCGCCTCAAGATCGCACGCGGCCTGCCCGACACCGACAACCTGATCAACGAGTTGCAGAACTTCAAGATGAAGGTTCTCGCCTCTGGGCACGAGAGCTTCGAGGCCTGGCGCGAAAGCATCCACGACGATCTCGTGCTCGCAACTGGTCTTGCGACGTGGTTCTGCGAGCGCGGGTACGATGGAATGAAACAGACATACGTGGATTACATGAGCCGATGAGCATTTTACCCCAGAATATCCCGCCGGAACTGGCCAAGGCCGCAGAGCGCGCGGGCATCCGCGACGTCGACGCCCTCGGCATGATGGACCTCTCAAGCCTGCCGCGCGACGCGGCCGGGCGGTTCCAGAACGCCGATGCGGTCGTGGAGCAGTTCCGCCAGTCCAAGCCGCACCTCTTCGCAGAGCGCAAGAACGCGCGGGACATGACCAGGGCGGAATTCGCCCAAGCTTGCCGTGACCTCGACCGCGCTCACCGGGATCGCATGGATGCCGACGCGCTCGAACGCCTGATGGGCGACCTCAGCCGCAAGTACCCGAACGCGAAGTCGCGTTCCTGATCACCTAATAAGGACCAACACCGTGACATTCCCCGCCGACCTCGACAGCCTCATCCTCAAGGATGAGCACGACAAATCCTTCGCGCCGTTCTCGAAGGCCGATCAGAACCTGAAGGCGATGAAGCAGGGCGTCATCGATGCCCGTAAGGCGCTGGAGGAAGCGAAGAAGGGGCCGGCCGCCCTGGCAGCCAAGATGGCCGCGGGCGAGATTGTGACCGCTGCCGACCGTGCCGCCGCGCAGGCCAAGATCCAGGCCGCCCAGTCGGACATCGAGTTCCACGAGAGCGCCGTCGAGGCTGCGCAGGGCATTTGGCAGCGAGCGCACGATTTTTTCAACGGCTGGAGCGGTCGCGCTCACCAGCCAGTGTTCGACGCCCTGATCGACAAGCGGATCGAAGCCGCCGCCAAGCGCGACGCTGCCCTTGCTGCCGTCGCCGAGGCTGAGGCCGAGTACACCAAGGTCCGCGACCTGATGGACCTGGCGTCCGTCCGTGGCGCCAAGTGGCCACATCACCTGCAGCACGGGATCGGCTCCCGCGTGGTCATGACCGAGGCTGAGGAGCGGGCCGCGTGGAAGCGTCCGGCCTGACGGCGCTGGCGCTCCGGCGTTCGTGGGCGGCGCAGATCCATGCCGCCCTCTCGGACGCCTGGCGCTCTGCCTCCGAATCCTCACCGGGCGACCGGGACGGGTTCGAGGCGCTGATTTCTGACCTTCAGGAGGCGCTGCGCCTGGCGGAACGCGCGTTGCGCGACGCCGAGCTGCGGGCCGCTTGAACCGCTGCCGTCGACCATCAGCGGCGGCAGATCCGCGGCCGGGGTCCATCAAGCCGCCCCGGCCGCGGTGCCCATACTCAGGACATCACCGTGCCCCACACCCCGCGCTGGCCGAACGGCCCCGAAATCTGCATCGGCGTGAGCGACATCGGCTTGTGCCTGAGCCACGACGCGACGCCGTCCGGCGCCGTGGCGGTCGAAAATTTTGGCGGTATGCACGGCCGCCTCGACGGCCGGGCTCTGGCTGCTCGGATCCGTGAGCTGCAAACCAGCCTGGCCGTCCTGGTGACGAGAACCAGCGCGACCCTGGATTACGAATACGGCGTGATCGTCGGGCTAGGGGTCGGCCTACTCAGCGCCCTCGGTGTGGCTGTCGAGTACGAGCCGGTCGAGATCACCCCGACCGGTCGCGTGTTGCACTGATCCCAAGCGCAGCAAGCAGAACCAAAGGGCTCCTGCCTCTCAGGCGAGGTGCCATCCCTGCTGTATCTGAGCGGCCAGATGCGTCTGCGCCTCCGGGCTCTCGGCAATCGACACCGCGACATCGGCCCGCGACGTGCCGTGCGCCAGCGCGTCCGTCCAGCTCTGCAGCCCGCCCGCGTCCGCCTCTCGGCCGAGCGCGTTCTCGTACAGGCTCTGAACGAACGCTGTGTCGCTCTGCCCGCCGCTGAGCTGGCTTAGGTGCGCCTGGAACTCGGGCGAGCCGACGAAGGCGTTGGCCAGATCGATCCGGCTCTCGGCGTGGCTGTCGAGTAAGTCCGCCCAGCTCTGCACGCCGGCCGCGTCGCCCTGCCGACCGAGCACGTGCGCATAGAGCGCCTCGACATAGGCCGCGTTGCTCTGGTTGGTGTACTGGCCCTGGAACTCAGGCGAGTCCACGAAGGCGGTGACGACGCTGGCGCGGTCGCTGCCGTGCGCCAAGGCATCCGTCCAGGTCTGCAAACCAGAGGCGTCGGCGGCTCGGCCGAGCACCTGCTGGTAGATGGTCTGGACGTAGGCCGTGTCACTGACACCGCCATGGCTGCTGACGTACTCGGGCGAGTTGAGCGCGGCCTGCGCGATGTCGTGCAGCGAGGTGCTGCCGCTTTCGAGCGCGCTGGTGTAGCCCTGCAGGCCCGCAGCATCGGGCGCGCGCCCGAGCCTCGGCATAGTACAGCTGGGCGATGTTGATGGCGTTCTGGTCGGGCACGAAGATGCCAGCGTTGAGGGCGGGCTGCAGGCTGGCTATGTGCTCCGGTGAGAACACGAAGCTGTCGACCACGTCCGCACGTGAGGTGCCGCTGTCCAGCGCACTGGTCCAGGTCTGCAAGCCTGCTGCATCGGCGTGGCGGCCGAGCACCGTCTCGTAGACTTGCTCGACAAAGCCGGCGTTGTCGGTGGCGTTGAGATGGATCTTTGCCTCTGGCGAGGCGAGCATGGCTGTCGTGACGTCGTGCAGACTTGTGCCGCTGTTGAGTGCAGCGCTCCAGTCGTGCATTCCGGCGGTGTCGGGCGCGCGGTTGAGCAAGCCCTTGTAAAGCGCGTACACCTCACCGCCCGGGCTGGTGGCGTCGTGCACAACGGGGCCATAGCTTGACGCCAGCTGCGTCAACTCGGGATTTGGATTTAGATTTATTGGGCTGCCGTCCAGGGGCAACTTGGAGAAATCAACCGTCGTGACTGTAAGATCATTAGGTGCCGATATTCCTCCGCCGGTGACAAAGTAGCTCACATCGTCGGTGGAGAGACCTGTCTCGGAGGCTAGGTCGCTTATTACCTGAGGAAACACGGCTTTATGCAGCAAATCTCCGAGTAATTCACCAGCATTGTCAACGTAAGGAGTTGCACCAGCCTCTATCTTATCAAACAAACTCTCTGCAGCGGAATGCACGTAATCAACAATCTTTTCCGCGAGAGCGTCATAAGCACCTGAAGAACGACCGGAGACACCCCCAGGAATAAGTTCCTTTACAGATTGGAGTACAAAATCAATCGGCCCAGTCAGCAAGTTCGCGAAAGATTCTCTTGAGGCGATATAAGCGGTATCAGAAGAAGCGAGCGCAGAAGCCACACCAACAAGGCCTTTTGCGACGCCAGCAACTAAGATAGCCTCAGGGCCGACAAGTAGCGCACTGATGGTCCCGAGTGTGCCAATCACGTCATTTGCTATCGCAAGCTTGGTCAACGTATTGTTGTTAATTGGCGAAAAACCTCCGTTAAACGCAGCGACGTCCAAGCCTGAAAAGTTCAGAGACTCGTTTCCATCATTAGAGGCCCACGTTCCTGAAAAGGATAAATTCATAAGGCTGCTTAGCTTACTTACCTCCAGCTTGTAAGCATGCGCAGGCCCTTGGAAGATGGCCGTATTAACACCCGTGTGGCCGACTCCATCAAACTCGTCATGACCGCCGTTCAGAGTAAAAGTATTACTTTGTCCGCCCCCATGGAATACGTCGTCACCCGCACCACCTACAACAATGTTAGACCTGTTTGCTCCGCCGGCCACGAAAGTGGTATCGTCCTTAGTCGCTCCGGTGTTAAAGACGCTGCTGTCGTTCCACGTTGCCGCGCTTCCGATGTTCTTCAGGGTCGCGTTGATGGAGGAATTGCTGTTAGGCAGCGTGACATTATCACTGCCGCCCTGTCCATTGAACATAGGCGCGCCTGACGCAACAGCAGATTGTTGATCTGTACTTAGGTCATTGAAATCAACTGTGTCAGACCCGGAGGTAAAAAGTTTTGAATTGGGGGCATTAAAATGGACGTAAACTGTTGAGGTAGATCCAGGCGAAATCAAATCCCCATATGGGTACAAAGGTACCGACGCAGGGTCTTGTTTAAAGTCAGTAATATAAAAAGTTGCCGGCGTAGGTGGGGGTTGAAGTAATTACCTCGATCGGGCGGCGCCGGATAACCAAGCTTTACCTGCCCCGAGTCAAGAATTTTTTGAAAATCTGCGTCGCTGTACTTCGCTACCAAAGTAGGAGTATCTATATAATTTTCCGTTGTATATGGATATGGAGGCGTGCCTCCTTTTACATCAAGAGCTATATCATTACCAGATCCCCAATAATATCCCGCAACATTGCTGAAAGGATCTTGAATACTTGCTCCATCGATATTTAGATAATACCCCTTCTTGGTAATATCAGCTGTCAGCGTTGTCGCAACATCAATTTTTGCCCATTCGAAAGCCATGACAATCCCTGATTTATTATGGATACGAACTTATTGGTTAGCTATACCTAACTGTTAAGTCAATACGTTGATTGTTACTCACCTGCTTGAATGCACACCCGTTAAGTAGTCCGCTGTGAGTATGATTTTAGACTCAGGACCAAGGCCAGCAGAATGGTTGCATTCCAGCACTACTGTGGGGCGTGTCGAAGACGCGACGCAGTTCGTGGCGCTGTTTGGTCAACGACCGGGACCGCCGGAGCCGAGCCGGCACAGGAAACCAAGTTCTACTGACCTGTGTACGATTGGACGGAATGGATTGCTTCCGCACTTAACTGGGCGCGTTATATCAGTAGTGATTGCGTAGGTGCGTTGGCATGATTGTTTTAAATCCCATTACAGGGCAGTTGATCGAGGTTCCTGCGCCGGTACCGCGACCGATAGTGCTGACGGCGTAGGCCGCTGTATGGCTCCTACTCGCAGGCGCTATCTATGGAATACAACCTCCGGATCGCCCGCCGCCGACCTCAAGGCGGTATGGACACTGACGCCGCCACGTTCGAGGCGCTGACCATCGAAGCTGCGATCGCTCACGCCTCCGAGCTGTCGGAACGCATCCTTGGCGGCCTGCCGGGTGTCGCCGTTCTGGACAGCCCAGTGTGGGGTATCGTCTGGTCGCATCGCTACAGGATGCCGCCGCCCCCTAGCCGCAGCCGTCCACACGTGCGTCCCGGTTCGGAGCACCGTTTCTCAGGCGCGCAGTGGGCCCGCACCTCTCAATCGCATCGCCTCCGATCGCCGTGCATCCCGCTGAGCCCGCAGCTCGGCAAGTTCGGCCTGCAATGCCTCGATGCGCGCGTGAAGCTCGCCGGCGTCGATGACGGTATCGACGAGCATGTCCTGCGCGGTGGAATGCTGCTGGCGCAGTTCGGTGTTCTCCGTGGCAAGAGCGAGGAGCGGGCCGTGATTGTCTTCGCCCGTCGGCTCGTCGCGACACGTTAGATCCCACCCGACCCTATTCAGAATTATGGCCAAGCTTCCATAGCGTGGATAACACACCGCCCGCCTCCACGACGCTGCGGCCTGCTCGGGCTTTCCTACGACCCACCGCGAATCTCGCGCACGCGCGTCCGGCGGGTCGCCCAAGCCTCTCGGCAGCTCTTTCTTCTCCATCAGCATGATCCTGGCGCGGCGCCCTCCACAGCACAGCGGCGGGATCATGCGCCTGCCGATCGCGATGCGATTCGGTATGGCCGTTGTTAGGACGCAACTCGCCTACGCTCTTGCCACTCCGTCGTGCTGACCAGAGCCATCAGTTGGCGACAACCACATGTGACCACCTTCAGCCTGATTCCGGCGGATTTCCTCCCCGGCTGGACAGAAGGTCCAGCTAATCAGCGACGGCGGCAATCCCAAACGCAGTATGTCGAGCCCACAACGAGGCTTCTGCGTTTCGCCCTGGATCAGCCGCCTCAGCGCAGCGGTGGCCGTCTCATAAGAGCCGAGCAGATCCTGCTCGAGAAAAACCGCGAAGCGGCCTTGTCTCCCAATTTCGGTCAGCTCGATGCGAAACACGCCTTGTTGGGTTTCGTAGAGCCAGCAGCCTCCAGGCATTGGCGTTTCCTCCAGCATTTTATGAAGGAAACGATGAGCCGAGCACGGCGGATCCAGGCGCAGTTGCAGGATGCCTAAATCAGCGTTGGCGCGCGATTGCCGCTTCGTAACGCTCAGCCTGAAGCCTGGTCAGACCGCAAACGATTGCGAGAGCGCCCCGATAGACAGTCCAGGTACCATCCTGCGTCGGAAGTATGCGAATCATGAGCGCTCCCCCGTAGTTGAATTACGTAGGAGCTTAACCATTCGTTTGCGTTTGGCAACGGCTCGCGGATAGCCGCCCCGGTATTCGGGGCGGCCGGCTTAATTCTCCTCAGGCTGCTCGTCAGGCAGCCCCTGCATCTCGCGAACGATTCTTCTTAGCGTTGCGGCGACGGCGAAGGCGCGACCGCGAATCCAGCTAGAGAATTGAACCGTGCCGCGTTCGTACGGAGTAGCGGGGCGCGCCATGTCGGGCCCGTCTAAGTACTCGTAGGCTCCGGCGCGCCACGCCTCGCCGTCGAGCGGCCCAACGATGTCATCGAGGGCCTCAACGACCGCAACAATCTCATCCGCCGCTTGGCGCAACCCCTCCTTCTGCCCCGACGCGGCGAGGCGAAGAAAAGGATCATCGGGCTCATGCTCGTCCAGGCTGGCCTGGAGGCGCGCGACGATCTCGGCGTTTGCCGATCGGTTGTTGGCCTTTGCTGCCGCGGCAAGGCGTTCGCGTAGGCCAGGAGGCATGCGCACCTGAAATCTGTCGGCGATATCGCTGGGATGTTTGGCGTCCGTCATGCCGCACTGATGCCAAACATGGTTACTTCCGAGCAATGAGTGCGAACTACGCCACATTGACGTCATTTCGCACTTATGAGAGATGGTTGGCGCTGAACCGCGTATGAGCACTCCATGTACCCAAGTGATCTGGCCGCCCGGGTGACCCTGCGGCTCCCCAACGATCTCAAGGTATTCTTGGCCCGAGAGGCCGAGAGGAACGGCAGCTCTCAGAACAGTGAGATCATCCGCGCGCTGCGCGAGCGGATGGATCGTGCCGCCGATAGGCGGCGCTGCGCGTCGTCGAAGGCGTGAGGGGAGGGCGCCCATGAATCGGACCGCCACGCGTCCCCGCCTCATGCGGCTACAATTGGCTGCCGCCTATTGCGATATGTCCGCCGCCACGTTCGAGAGAATCTGCCCCGTTCCTCCGATCTCCCTATCGGGAGAGGGGCGTTTCGACCGGCGGATGCTGCGCTACGACGCTGCGGCCCTGGACGACTGGATCAACGTTCTGTCCGGCCGCGCGAGCGGCGACCCCGATCATGTCGACTGGGCCGCAAAGGTCTTCTGATGCCTATTCGCGTCAAAATCTCTGGCGTGAAGCGCGTTTGGAGCGCCAAGTCTGGAAAGACCTACTTCTACCACCGCAAGAGCATGACGCGGGTCCAGGCCGAGTTCGGCACTGCGGCCTTTGTCGCGGAGGTGGAGCGGCTTGATCGCGCCTTCGCCACCAAGACGTCGGCGAAAGGCACTTTCGGGCATCTCGTCGACGCCTACCGTGGAACGCCGGAGTTCAAGCGCCTCAGGCCAGTGACCAAGGCCATGTACGAGCGCGTGCTGGCTTCTCTCGCAAACCTGGAGTCGATGCCGCTGTCGAAGATCGATCGACCCTTCGTCGTTACCCTGCGCAACAAGGCCTACGATAAGCACAAACGCCGCTTCGCCAATCTCGTGCTGCAGGTGCTTTCGCGCATGTTCGGCATTGGGATCGATCTTGGACTCGTGGACTCGAACCCCGCCGCAAAAATCAACAAGGTGCTGAAGCCGACCGGAGAGAGAAACCGCAACCGCCGCTGGACCTCGGCCGAGCGTGACGCTGTGCTTACCGCGGCGCCGATCCAGCTCAAGGCGCCGCTGGCCTTTATGCGCTACCTCGGCGCCCGTCTCGGCGATGTGCGGAACATGCCGGCAGACGCTTACCGGGATGGCATGATCACCTTCGTGACCAGCAAGGGCGGCGTTGAGGTGACGGTCCCTTGCCCCGAGCCGCTGGCCAAAATTCTTGATGAGCGCATTCCCGGCGGCAGGCACCTGTTCGTCACGAGCCAGGGCACGCCCTGGACGGATGGCGGCTGGAACGCCTCGTTCAGAAAGCTGCGGGAGCGTCTCGAGGTGGCAGGAAAAGTGGGGCCGGGCCTCACCGCTCACGGCCTACGTCACAGCGTCGCAACCGACTTGCGAGAGTTGGGGAAAACCGATCGTGAGATCGCTGACGTGCTGGGCCAGAAGACGACCTACGCCACGCCGATCTACCACCGCACGGCCGACATGAAGCGGTCGAATGCGCGCGTTCTGGCGGACCTGCATGGGCCGCCATCAGGCCAGAACCGTTCCGAGGAAATGGAAAACTCGGTGGCAAACTCCATCGCGGAGGCGCCTTGAACCGGAGCTAAGTCGTTGATTTTTCGGTGGCTGGGGGACCTGGATTCGAACCAGGACTAGAGGAGTCAGAGTCCACCGTTCTACCGTTAAACTATCCCCCAATCAGGCAAGCCTGCCGGCCTATGTGGCACATAAGGCTGCTCCTCACCCGCGCCGCGAGCAGCGGCCCGGGTGTGGGCGGTCAGATAGGCGGAATGCTCCGAGAGGTCAACCGGTCGTTCTGCGGTTGACGCAGCATCTGCTGCGGCCGTAACCGCGGCGCCACGGCAGGGCTTGGGAGGATCGCCGAGTGGTTTAAGGCAGCGGCCTTGAAATTCGCTCTCGGCCATCCCGCGTTCCCCCCTTTTCGTCCCGTAAGATGCTGCTGCGCTCGGGATTTTTGGCGACAGCTCTCGTTCTCATCCCGTTCCATCCAGGCCGGTGCTACCGAGCTTGGTAGCAAGAGCGGTTGCAGACGGACGCGATCCGTTCCGATCGTCTGGCCGCTCACGCTGGATGTGTGAGCGGCATCGGTCAGGGCCGGCTAAGCGAATTTGCCTGTCGACAACTCCCTGAGGTCGGCAACTTTCAGGTTCGGTGATCGTAGCCTCTGCGCCGCCGGCTAGACCGGTGCAGAGCGCTGACGATGGCCTCGATTAAGATCCGTGTAGCTGGTGATGGCACCTTCGGGGTCTACCAAAACGGCGCTGCCGTTGTCTCTGGCCTCACCCGCGCTCAAGCTGAGCGTTGCGCCATCGTTCTCGGTTGGATCGCTCAAGGGGCTTAGGTCTGCCGCCCGCACCGGATGCGCGAGCGCCGTTCGTCATGTCAGTCCATTGGCTGACTCCTCGGTTGTGCCGGACTGCATAAGCTTTGCCGTGCTGGCTTTCCGCTGGCCTTCCACGCTCGCTCTGGGGCTTTTGCTCACCCGCTTCCGGGTGGGCGTGGATGCCTTCGCCAGCTTGGCGAACCCTCGGCTGGCCGAGGGGCTGAACTCTTACTCGTGTTGTAGCGGCGATCTGGTTGGGGCGTGGCCTTGGACGGTCGGCCACCACGCTCCCGACCTCCACGCCCGCCCACACACCTCCTGAACCTCAAAAGTGGGCGTGGATGCTCTCGCTGGGGAAATCTTCGGTGCACCGGCCGTACGGGGTGCGCGAGCGGTGCAAGCGTGGCAGCATAGTTCCGAGGCCGGCTTATGTTGCTAGCTCGGAGATGCCTGGATGACTTCGCCGCTGCCGGAACGCCGGCGCCTTTTGGAAATCGCTTACGGCCTCCTGTTCATAGCTGCCCTCCTGGCTATCGGCTGGCATCTGCCATTGCGTGGATAGGCCAGACCATCCGGTCGGCGAAGGCATCGATCGGGCGCGGCAGGCGCGCAGCCATGTTGAACCCCCGCGCCCGTTGCAACCGAGGGCACTGAGCACGAGAGCGGCGCGCGACGAAGGCTGCGGTTGAGCGCTTGGGGCGTCCGAGCGCTGATGCCCGGCGCCTGAGTTGTCAGATGCGCTCCAGCAGGATTCGGCGCAGCGCCGCGTGCTCTGCCTGCCCGGCAACCCCGAGGAGGCAAAGGCATCGTGCAGATACTCGAGGCTCAGCGCTGGACGAGGCGGACCCGATGATGGTGATGGTGCCTGCGCCACCTGAGGAGCGCATAGCGGAATCTGCTGAAGTAGGCGTACAATCTCGACCTATGCCGGTGGCGATGCGCGAAATGAACGCGATGGACCTGCGAGGGCTGAACGGTACGGGTTGCTACGGTCGTCGGCCGCCAGGACGCAGGCTTCGCGTTCAGAACAGCGATAGGATCGACGTAATCGACTTTTCGGACGCGCTGCGTTTCGCCACAGCCCGAGCAGAGCGAACCAGACAGCCGCCTCCATGCAGCCTGTTCGCGCGCAACGATACGCCGATCAGCATCTGAGAGACTCGAAGGTTTTCCTGAGCAACGCAGAGCGGTCGAACCGACGGATTATTTGCCCTGAGTTGCCCATTTCATCGGGGACTTCGAGCGTCGGAAGCGTAACCTCAGTCGGCTCAGCATGACATACCAGAGGAAAGGTGCAGCCGAGATTTATTGTGGCAACGAGCATTGCTCTGGATGCTGAATGAGACATCGTTGCCCCCTCTGGCGCGGTCGCTCCTCGATGTCGGATCGAGCGGCCAAAACCGAATAATGCTATTTGCGCCGGTTTGCCGCAACTCGATCTGTACGTATCACAGTTTCAGCAAAATACTTAAAGGAGTGTGGCGGCGAATACGTATTTAGTAGGTGGCCGCAAACTTAATTGGTACTTGAATCCGCCACTTCGTCCCGTCGAAAGCTTGGCCTTAGGCGGAAGATAAGGCACTCCAGGCACTCGGCTCCCGCCAAGCTCCATCGGCCGCTGGTGAGTCTATTCGGCGATCTGGGGGCCTGTCGATCACCGCAGGCGATCGACGTCCCCAGCGAGTGGCCGTGCACGACGTTGAGAGTGTGGTGCTGTTGGTTGCTGAGGGATCGATGTGGCAGACCTCAACGCCACGGACAACGTCTCCTACGTCGAGCAGCTATACGAGACTGTGCTCGGACGCCACACAGACGCGGGCGGGCTGCAGGCCTGGACGGACACGCTGGCGCACGGCACTTCGCGGACTGACGTGGTCGACAGTTTCGTGTTCTCGGCTGAGCACACCGCTCAATTACAACCCGCTCTCAGCGCCGGCATCTTTGTGCCGGACCCGCACGCGGCTGATGTCGCCCGCCTGTACTATGCCGAACTCGGGCGCGCGCCCGATGCTGCGGGCCTGCAGGCCTGGACCAGTGCGATCGAGAGTGGCGGCACCTCACTGCAAGATGTCGCACAAGGTATGCTCCACTCGCCCGAGTACGCCAGCCACACCGGCATCTTGAGCGATAGCGCGCTTGTCGAGGGCCTATACCAGATCGCACTGGGTCGGCAGGCGGATGCGGCCGGGCTGCAAGCCTGGACGGAAGCGCTCGACAGTCACGCCGAGACTCGGCTCGACGTGGTCGAGGTCGTCGTCAACTCACCCGAGTTCCAAACGCATCTGAGCCAACTCGGGGACGGACACAGCAACAGCGAATATGTCGAGGCGCTCTACGAGCACGTGCTCGGACGACAGGGTGACGCCTCTGGTCTTCAGAGCTGGACGGCAGCGCTCGACAGTAACGCCGAGAGCCGGATCGATCTGGTGCACGCTTTCGTGAACGCGCCCGAATTCCAGACGCACCTAAACCAGTTGGCAGGTGAGCAGAGTGACACGGCGTTCTTAGAGAGTTTGTACCAGAACGCGTTGGGCCGGCAGGCCGACGCGGGCGGCCTGCAGACGTGGACGGACGCGCTGGCGCACGGCACCGCCCGGGCTGATGTCGCGGTGGAGATCGCCGAGAGCCCGGAGGGCCAGCAGCACCTCGGCAGGTTCTGCAGGGCTGGCACGTCGCCTGAAGGGGACGTTGCACTCACGAGGAGGGTGGGCCGGGCTAAGCAGGTTCCTCTAAGCTCAAGAGCTGCGCGGACAGGTCGAGATGCGCACCGCGCTGGGCGACGCGCTCCAGGAACACGGCGATCAAAGGGTGCGTCGTTCGCGGCGTCCGCGATCCCGGTTTTTGCCACGCGTGCCGATCGCGGCGCTCACGCAGGCCGAGGACACTCAGGACAGTCGCAACGCGTTAAGCCGGCCAACTGTACCGCATGCCAGGACAGGCGCCCGGGACAAGGAGACGAAGAGCGGAAGATCGCGCCGGGCGGCGCTGCCGGCTGTCGCGCTCGAAGAGCTTCGGCTGCGTCGCCTTAGGTAGGCCGAGGAACTGCTGACGATCGGTGTGCGCCTGACCGAGGACGATCATGTGTACGCGCAGGCCGATGACGCGCCGGTCCAGCCCAACAGCCCGACGCACGAGTTCACACGGATCCTGGGGCAGGGGAGGGCGCTTCCTCGGATGCGGTTCCACGACCTCCGGCACAGCCACGCGATGCAGATGCTTGCCAACGAAGTGCATCCGAAGATCGCTCAGGAGCGTCTTAAGCACTCCTGCATCCCCAGCAGCACGTTGGACCTGTACTCCAACGTGCTGCTGGGGATGCAGGAGGACGCGTCGGCGAAGGTTGACGCTGCCCTCCGCTGGGCCATAGACAGGGCCGCCGGGTGCAATGGTAGCAAAGCGGTAGCTAAGGCGGTTTCCGGCCTCCTGTGCTACACGAAAAAAACCTAAGCACCGCAATGGCTTGGAAGGGTGGCCGAGTGGTTTAAGGCAGCGGTCTTGAAAACCGCCGTGGGGGCAACTCCACCGTGGGTTCGAATCCCACCCCTTCCGCCACTTAAATTTTGTAAGTGGCTGCGTTTAAATGGTTTTTCAGGCCGTCCCCGCTCCGGGCCCTAACTCTGGCCCTAACATGCAGGCTTGTTGCGCCGGCGCGCTGCCGTCCTGACCGTGAGGGCATTGGCTTGGCGGCAAAGCGAGAGTGGCCTCACGCGGCCCCCCAAGCGATCTGCCATCGAGCCTCGTGCACCAATTTAACCACCCTGCCATCGATTTGAGGCGTCGGCAGCGGATCGCCTTCTTCGCCGCAGAAGCGCCGGATACACACAACCAGATCACGCCCCCTGTCGATGAGCCCGCGGCTCTCAAGCTCGTCGAGCTGCCAATTGAACTCAGCCTTCGTGTGTCCCTCTACAACTACTATGTGTCGCTGGCTGCGGCTCGCCCGCTCCAGTCGTCGTAGACGCGTGCGCAAGGCCCTCATGGCATCCTCATGAGCGGTTGCAGAAGCTCCTGTGCGCGGCGTGCGTTCTTTTGCTTACCGAGCTTGCGCATCTTCCAGGCGGGCCAGACGCTCGGCGATGTCAGCTACCTCGACCGCATGCCTGTGAGCGTCCACCAGCTTGCCGAGTTCCGTTGCCTCGATGGGCGTGATCTCACCCGCCGAGACAGCCCGCAGCAGAGCGGTGGTGGCTCTGGGCAAATCCGCGGGTGTGTTGATCTCTGGCAGCGCGAACGTGACTGGCCGATCTTTGCGGGGCGGCAGCAGCCGCTCGAGGCAAAGGCGAAGGGCGACTGTGTCGCCGCTCTTCGCGAGCGTGATGGCGGTCCGGGTGACCTCCTCGGCTTCGCCCTCCAGCATGGCCTCTAACGCGCGCGAGGCTTTGTTGCGAGCTCCTGGCGGGCGGCCGGAATTGCCTGCTGCGAAGGGCCGACCACGCGGCGCCTCTCGCGTATTCTCTGCGTTTTTGCGCACCAGCTCAGTCTGGTCCATTGCCCTTCCATCCGCGTGGAATGTCCGGCTTTATAGCATGTACTATAAAACATTCGAAGCGCGCATCCTGCGGTTGTTGGAATAGAGGCTGGCGGGTAGACGCAGGGAGTAAACGCCTCTGGAGCTCGGCTCACAAGCGATAAGCGGCCGTTCCGCTTTGCGCCCATACGCGCCGTACAGCTGTCCCCAACCGCAGCCCGGAAGCGGACGCAGTAACGCGTACGCGAAGGGCCAACGCGAATGTTGTGGCCGCTCACCCAAGGCATACACGTGCCGAGGCCATAAGGTCGCGACCTTCACGAGTAAGACCCTGGGCCTCCCAACTGCGTTGACCCAGCTGAGGCGAAGCATCGGTTCGCGCGAGGGATAAGGAGCAAGGCGTATGCAGATCTTCGAGATCCTGCTCGGCCTGCTCGCAGCCAGTGTTGTCTTGGCCCTAGTCGCCCGTCACATGCACCTGCCCCTGGCCGTGGCGCTGGTGCTCGGCGGTATGGTGCTCGCCCTCGTCCCAGGCCTGCCCTCCCTCACCCTCGACCCACAGCTCGCCCTCGTCCTGTTCCTGCCACCGCTGCTCCAAGCAAGAGAGGTGGCTCGGGGAAATTGCACAGTGGGGCTGAGTGAAATTTCTGCCTGACGGCGGCCAGGATGGCTGCCGATCAGGAGCGATGATGAGCAAGCGACAACGCCGGAACCATCTCCCAGCCTTCAAGGCGAAGGTGGCTCTGGCTGCCCTGCGGGGCGAGAAGACCCTGGCCGAACTGGCCCAGCACTTCGATGTCCATCCCAACCAGATCACGGCCTGGAAGACCCAGCTTCTCGACGGGGCTGCCGGGGTGTTCGGATCCGCGCCCCGGTCGGAGGCGGCACCGGCTATCGACGTGAGGACGCTGCACGCCAAGATCGGTGAGTTGACGCTGACCAACGATTTTTTGTCCGGCGCGCTCGGCAAAGCCGGTCTGCTGAGCGCAAAGCGATGATCGATCGCGGGCACGATCTGCCCATCGCCAAACAGGCCAAGGCGCTCGGGATCAGCCGGGGCAGCGTCTACTACCTGCCACGTCCGGTCCCGGCCGCTGATCTCGCGGTGATGCGGCGGATGGACGAGTTGCATCTCGAACTGCCCTTCGCGGGGAGCCGGATGCTGCGGGATCTCCTCAACAAAGAGGGCGTCGCGATTGGCCGCTGCCATGTCGCGACGCTGATGAAGCGCCTGCGCATCGAGGCACTCTACCGCAAACCGAGCACCTCGAAGCCTACGCCGGGGCACAAGATCTACCCGTATCTGCTGCGGGGGCTAACGGTCGACAGACCCAATCAGGTCTGGGCGATGGACATCACCTACGTTCCAATGGCGCGTGGGTTTGTCTACTTGGCGGCCGTGATCGACCGGTTCAGCCGCCGGGTCCTGTCCTGGCGGCTATCGATCACCATGGAAGCCGATTTCTGTGTGGAGGCTCTTGAGGAGGCGCTCGCCCGGCACGGCAAGCCGGAGATCTTCAACACCGACCAGGGCTCGCAATTCACCAGCTACGCCTTCACCAGCGTGCTGCGGCAGGCAGGGATCGCCATCAGCATGGACGGCAAAGGCGCGTGGCGCGACAACGTCTTCGTCGAACGACTGTGGCGGTCAGTCAAGTACGAGGAGATCTACCTGCGGGCCTACGACAGCGTCAGCATGGCGCGCGCGTCGATCGGCCGGTATCTCGCCTTCTACAACGAACGCAGGCCCCATTCGAGCCTTGACCGGCGCACCCCAGACCAAGCCTACTTCGACAGGCTGCCGCATCCCGTGGCGGCCTGAACCCGGCAGGATATCCACTCATCCAAGCCCAGTTCGCTGTTCAGACAAACCGAACCTCCTCTATCGTCGCCCCGCCGGACGCGGTCGCCGCCGCATCGGTGCTGAACGACTTTCGCATCCCGAAGCGCCTCGTCGTCATCCTGGAAGGCGAGAGCCTGCTCAATGACGCCTCCTCGCTCGTCCTCTATCGCTTTGCTGTGGCGGCGACGATGGCCGGAGAGGTCTCGCTCGGCCAAGCCTCGCTGTCCTTCCTGTTCGCCGCAGCCGGCGGCACTTTGATCGGCTACGTCCTGGGCCGTCTCGCAATATGGATCTTTACCCACCTTGAGGACATGCTACTCGATATCCTCGCCTGGCGCGTCATTGGATCTCCGCTCAACGTCGCTTAGTCTCGCTCGTTCGTCACGTAAAAGGTACTTACCCTGTGGCTCAATCGGTTCACCGGTTTTGAGCGGCGGCCGGCAGGCATGGCACTGCAGGAGGTTGTACGTCCCTCGGATGGAATGCACTGACCGCCGGTCACCTGCCAGATTGCGCCGACCACGTCATTATAGGACGCAAGCTGCCGAGCGCGGCTGTCGAGGCTCATCGTGATCTCGGCCGCGCTACGGCGGTAGGCGCGCAGGCGCTGTGATGGCTTTAGAAGCGTCGGACGTGCACGACCAGCTCTGCCGTTCATAGCGGCTGTGAACGGCAGAGCTGGTCGTGCCACAGGTTGGGCAACGACCATGCACACGCCGCGCGTTGGTGACGACCACGAGACGAACGTCGCTCCGGATAACGCTCTCAATGGGGCAGCCCGGCAGGGATGAGGGCAGGATCATCCGCCTCGTCAATCAGCCCGTGCCATCCCAGTCACCGCGAACGTTCAACGGAAAGTGCGGGAGAACTGCGAAATCAGGGGGATCAGTTTCTACCCAGCAGGACGTTCCGCAGCACGACCGCGTCGTTGTGGGTCTCGTCATGGGCCGAATAGACCAGCGTCACTGGGCCGTGCCGCGCAAGCGAGCGCAAGCTGCTCAGCAACTCGGGTCTGTGATCCAGTTCGTCCCGATAGCGCTGCTGGAATTCGTCCCAACGAGCCGGATCATGACCGAACCAGGTGCGCAACTCGGCGCTGGGGGCGACGTCCTTCATCCATTTATCCAGCGCTGCGTCTCTCTTTGAGACCCCTCGTGGCCACAGCCTGTCGACCAGAATCCGCGCGCCATCATCTGGCTCCGCTGGTTCATACGCCCGCTTCAGCTTGATATTGGCTGCTGGAATGCTCGTGCTCATCGGCTGGCCTGTCGCCCATCGCCCATGCACGTCACTCCGGGGCTAGTGACCGCAGCGGAGAAGCGAGTGATCGACGCGGATTGGCGCACGCTCAAAGGCTCCTGACGTGCGCGCGTGGAACGCCGTCGCGGCGCAGCAGTTCCCATCACGACGCGACGTTTTGGGCGGCTATCCGCGAGCATCAGACGCACGACGGCGTGCCGGTTCGCACCGCGCGCTCGACCTGGATCCGACGGGCTGCGCAACGGACCCGAGGGGTAGGTGATGATGATTGTTCAGTCGTCAGATGAGGTCCCGCACTTCACCCTGCTCAAGCGGTTCCCTGTACCGAAGAACTTCAAGGTGGCGCCTCAATCCCGGATCAGGCGGGGCAGGACGTGGCCCGCGCCGGCCAACGCAAAACGGGTGAAGGCCTTCGAGATTTACCGGTACGATCCCGAATCCGGCGAGCATCCCCGCATCGACACCTTCGAGGTGGATGTCGACGATTGCGGCGCGATGGTCCTCGACGCGCTCATCTGGATCAAGAACAAGGTCGATCCCACTCTGACGTTTCGCCGGTCATGCCGCGAGGGCGTCTGCGGCTCCTGCGCCATGAACATGGATGGCACGAACTGGCTCGCCTGCACGAGGTTCATCTCCGATCTCGGCGACCCGGTCAGGGTCTACCCGCTGGCAAGCCGGAGCATCATCAAGGACCTGGTCCCCGACCTCACCCACCTCGCCGCTCAATACGAGATGATCGAGCCCTGGCTTCATGCTGACACGCCCGAGCCGGAGAAGGAGCGACTTCAGTCGCCTGAGGAGCGGGCTCAGCTTGATGGCTACTATGAGTGCATTCTCTGCTTCTGCTGCACCTCGGCCTGTCCGAGCCATTGGTGGAATCCCGGACGCTTCTTGGGCCCGGCGGCTCTCCTGCAGGCCTGGCGATGGCTGACGGACAGCCGTGATGAAGCGACCGAGCATCGTCTCGATGTTCTCGAAGACCCGTTTCGGCTTTACCGTTGCCACACGATCCTGAACTGCACCCGGACCTGCCCCAAAGGCCTCAACCCAGGCAAGGCGATCGCCGAGGTCAAGAAGAAGATGATCGAACGGCGGAGCTGACCGAAGCGCGCGAGCGCTTTTGACAAGGCCTCCGCGTGAAAGGACGGAGCATCCTATGGCAACGGATTATGACCGGCGCCGACCTACGCGCGCCCGCCCCAGCCTGACGGCGCAGGAACTCAAGGGTACGACCGACAGCGGCCGCACCGCCGATAAGGTCGATTTTGCCGATCCGGCTGCCGCTCCGCTGGGCATCGACGATGAAGCTGCCGGAACTCCGGACACGCCGCGCCGGGTCGCCGCCGCGATGCGGCAGGAACTGGAGGGCGGCTCTGGTGAAAAGGGGAGAGGCGGCCGCTCGCCAGCCGTCGCGGCGCGGCCTCGGCCGGTTTCGCCCAACATCCAGATCTATCGCCCACAACTGACCTCGGTGCTCTCGATCGCCAATCGGATCACGGGTGTCTTCCTGGCCCTTGGCGCCCTCGGCCTAGTCGCCTGGCTTGCTGCCGGCGCCTCAGGACCGCATGCCTACGCGAATGTGCATGCCGCCTTCACCTCCTTGGGCGGGCAACTCATCCTGTTCGGATTCACGTTCGTCTTCTTCCTCCATTTCTGCGGTGGGATCCGGCATTTGGTGTGGGACACCGTGCGCGGATTTGAGCCTCCGCTCGATCTATCTGGGAGGCTGGATCGTGGTCGCCGCTAGCGTGGTGCTCACCGTGACTGCCTGGATCGTCAGCGGATTCATGGGGGTCTAAAGGTCATGGCACGAGCAAGCACGCGATCGCCGCTCGCCAGTGCGAGGGGGCTTGGATCTGCGAAATCGGGAGTAGAGCATTGGTGGGCGGAGCGCGTTTCCGCCGTGGCCCTCGTGCCGCTCACGCTCTGGTTCGTGGCTTCGATCATTGCCCACACGGGCCGCGACTATGCCAGCTTCGTCATGTGGCTGCGGACCCCAGCCGTCATGATCCTGATGGTTCTGCTCCTCATTGCACTGTTTCATCACACGGCGCTCGGATTGCAGGTGGTCATTGAAGACTACGTTCACACCGAGGCCAAGTTCGTAGCAACCATCGCGGTGCGCCTCAGCTGTATTGCACTCGCTGTCGTGGGCATTGTCTCTGTCGCCCGGATCGGGCTGGCTTTGTGAAACGCCCGCCGCGGACGAGTCCGACCGAGAGGCCTAGGACGGGCCACATGAGGCTATCGGCCCCGGCTGCCTCCTCAGTGCGCTTCGTCAACTCTCGGCCGCATGACGATGGGTGCGCACCAACGCGCGAATAACAGGACAGCCGTGATCCAGAGCGCGGCCGCGACCATTAGCAACCAGGACGCCGCTGTGGAGGTGAAGGCTGCCGCGATCCTCGCCACGGCCGAGAGATTGACCAGGGCGTAGATCAGGGCGGTCAACCAGTCGGCGGTCAGCGCACGCCCGATATGGCCCCGGCAGACCCGGGTCATGACCGCCAGCACCATGGTCCCGACGGTTCCCGCGGCCGAAGCATGGACAGCCGCTGTCTGCGGAATGGCCGCCGTCACGGCCGAGAGGCCGAGCATCGAAGCGCCGACCGCCATCCACAGATAACCAAGGTGCTGCTCTCCCGAGTTCGCGGACGCCGTTGTCACAATCTCAATGATAGCCGACGTTCATGACATAATCTCGCAGAAGAGCCTCCTCGTTCGCGACCTCGCTGAGAGCCTGTTTGACAACTCACTGATCATCCTTGCCTTCCCCCTCTTCTCCGGGGTGCTTGGGATGGCCGTCGCAACGATGCCGGTAGCGGGCGGCCGCCAAAATCAATCACGGATGTTCGGATGACGTTCCCGGCACTGTCGACAATCAGAGACAAGCGCCGGCTCGCCGAAAAGAAGGTCAGCCGATGCCGGCCGGCGTCCTCATCGGTCCCGCGCTCATGCTGGCCCGTGATCCTGCCCTCGCGCATGCCCGCTTGGACGAGCGCAGGCTCGATCCCGAGCCCCTGGGCGATTATGATCGCGTCGATCTGGACGGCACCGTCTTCGAACTCGATTGCCAGCATGCCCTGAGCATAGCCCGATTGGCGTCGAGTGGAACCCTTGTCCGTGGTGGAAGCGGCCTGGAAATGGGAGGTGACGAATGGCGGTACATCATGCTGGGCCAGGAGAAGTGGTGGACCTGCAGCCCCTCGGGGGCAGCCTGCGCGAAAGCCGCACCACGGCGATCGTGAAGTCCGACGCCTTCGAAGTTGTCCGCCTGATCGTTCCGGCGGGCAGGGAGATACCGCCCCATCAGGTTTCCGGAAACATCACGCTTCATTGCCTCGAAGGGCGTGTGCTGCTCGGCCTCGCCGGGGGCACTCTGGAACTCTCGGCTGGCCAGTGGGTCTATCTGGATGGTGGCGCCAGGCATTCTGTGAAGGGCGTCGAGGACTCATCCCTGCTCCTCACCATCCTGTTGAATCGCTGAGAGCCCGTTTGGCGTTTCAGGGATCGCCTTGGCGGGCGGAGCGGCGTCAAGGCTGGTATGCTTAGGCGGCTCGCCGGAGCACCATCGTCAGGTCAGACGAGTCGCGCTTAGTTGTCCTGGCGATCTTGGCGATCCAGCCGCGGCTCTGCTCGGCCAAGCGCCAGAGCTTGAATCTAGGATCAGCCCAGATTGGCGTAGATCCAGATCAGCCGGGCCCGACCGCCGGCGCCCTCGCGGCCAGTTTTGGGCCGAGACCCAGGCAATGAGCCAGCACTGCTCGACCAGGCTCGAGACGGCGGACGCGGTCGCCGGCAGGCTGGCAGTCCGGGGCGGTAGTTCGTGCAGGTCCTCCCTGACGCGGATCATCGCGATCGTCTCGCCCGGCGATGCCCTGCCGTCAGTCACGAGCCAATGCTCGAGGTTGTCCTCCAGCCTCCATCTGAGGCTCGCAGGCCCCTCCTAAGGGCAAGGATGCCGCTGGCCGTCGTAGCCGAGATAGGTCCCCGAAGCGGGGTCGTACGAGCGGTAGCGCTGCTGACAGTAGGCGACGGCTTCGCTCGCTGCGGGAGACTCGCCAGCTACAGGAGCTTCGGGATAGGCGTAGGTCGTCGGCGCGTAGCTGTCATCGTATCCAGGGTAGCCGTAGCCAGGGTAGCCGTAGCCAAGACCACCCGCAGCCAAGCCGAGGCCGACCCCCGCGGCAGCCGCCCCGACTCCGTAGCCATAGCCGCGCCCGTAGCCGTACCCCCGCCCGTAGCCATAGCCTGGCCGCACGCCGGGGTAGCGGCCGATGCCTCCGGCGACAGCGCCTCCGCGGTACCCGCCTCGAAAGCCTCCTCCAACATGCGCGCCGCCGGCTCGAAAGCCCCCAGCATGGAGTCCGCCGGCTGCGCGCCCGCCACCGGCACGGAAGCCTCCGCGCGCATCGGCTGATGCGGGAACCATGGCCAGCGCACCGATCATCCCGGCGACAAGGAACATTTTGTTCATGGCGGGCCTCTCGTATTCAAGGTGTTGGCGCGGAAACGCTCAGTCGGATGACACGAGCACATCTTGTCCGAGCTAGAGGCGTCGCTCCTTGATCTCCCTCAAAATACATAGCGGTTTTGAGATACGGAACCTCCGCCAAATTCGGCGCGCCCGACATGTTTCAGACCGGTGCCGACGCTACGGTGTCCCTAGGTCAAAGCAAAGGACGAGTATTACGTGGACTTGTTTTTCCAGTATGACGCGTGAAACGGCG
This sequence comes from Methylobacterium sp. P31, assembly GCA_050632875.1. Taxonomy (GTDB): domain Bacteria; phylum Pseudomonadota; class Alphaproteobacteria; order Rhizobiales; family Beijerinckiaceae; genus Methylobacterium. The sequence continues at coordinate 3,095,937 of JBODSC010000001.1, forward strand.
CGGAGAAACCTCCAGATCGCCTGATCGATTCAGAGCCCTGCGTCTCCACCGCGGCCATCGAGTGCGGTTCGAGCGAGAACGGCTGGGGAGCAAGGTCATGCCGCCTGGGCCTTGTCGCGCCTGCCGTTGCCACAGCGTTCAACGCCAGCTGCGCATCCATTCACGCGCTGCGACGCCACTTCGGCGTCGTCATCCTCAGCCTCCGACTACGGACGCCCGGTAGTCGCGCGGGGACGAGCCGTAGGCCTGCCGGAACGCACGACTGAGGAGAGCGCTGCTGCCGAAGCCGTAGACCTCTCCGATCGCGCCGATGGACCGATGCTCGAGAGGGTTCTCAAGCGCGGCGCGAACGGCCGCAAGGCGCTGACGCGCGAGGTAGCGTGCCACTCCCCCTCCATCTCGAACAGCCGGTAGATCTGGGAGCGCGACATGCCGAGCGCCTTCGCCATCGCGTCCATCCGAAGCGGGGTCGAGAGGTGGCCGCGGACATACTGCTTGGCAATCCTGAGACGGGCCGCATCGAGCGGCGCGCCGGCGCGTGCCGTCCCCTCCAGGCTCGGACGCGCGCATGCCGCGAACATGTGGAGCGTGGCCTGGGCGAGGTGGGCGGCGTCGACCGACGCGATCTCGTGCCCGTGCGCAGTCAGGCTCCGCATGTGATCGGCGAGGAGGCGGCCCGCACCTCCGTTCAGAATCAGCCCGTGCAACGCGTCCTCGTCGGGCAGCAGGGCGGAGACCGACGGGCGCGGGAGCGCGATGATCAGAGAGTTCGTCTCCGGCACGCGGCTGCGGCGGTAGGGCTGCGAGAGGTCGTTGAGACTGATCGCGCCGGCCGGAACGTCCAGGACCCCGCGTTCCGTCTCGACGCTGTACGCGTGCCGGCTCAGATGCAGGACGAAGCCGTCCTGGCCGTCGCGCCGGATCTGGGATCTGGATCGGCTGGGCCCTTGAGGCGCGGCGTTCATGACGCGCAGGGCCATCGCGCCGATCTGCACCGTCTCGATGCGGCCCGAGAAGTTCCGCGGGTCGGCATCGAGATCGTGGGCTGAGAACAGGGAGCGCCACGCCTCGAAACGGTCCCGTTCGGGCAGGCAATCGGTCGTGAAGAGCGACCGGGGGATGAAGCTCACGGCGTGGGTTCTTTTGATCTGGATCCTGATATGTCCCTAACTCATACTGCGCGCGCCACCAGGTCCATTCAGGACACACTCGGCAATCGAGTGTCTCCCATCCCCACTGTCGATTGATGGCGCACCGTCGCTCCGGGCGGCGCACCGGAGCGGTCGAAATCGGACCAGCCATGCGGCCGAAGCCAGTTGGAGCGGAACGTGTGCGATCTGGATACAGGTGCGGAGCGCATGCCGGACATCGCCTGCTTTGGTTTATGCCGATCGTGTCCGTCGTCATGCGACTCCGATGCGGATGGGCCTGCTGCCGGTTGAGGTGGAGGTAGGCACCGACCGACAACAGATGAAAAGCCCCTGCTCTGATATCGCGCCGGCACATAGATCGAGCGATTGCTCAGGCTGTAACCGTTACTTACCTCCGTCAGTACGGAGCTTCTAGCAGATTCCTGCCATCGAAGACACCGTTGGGTTGAGCCCGGCGTTTGTCGAACCGGCGTGACTGATCCGCTCGCACGAAAGTGACGACAGGGCTGGCCTGGTCCTAAAATATATTGCAATCTGGAATATCAGGAGTGCGTTTGAACGAGTTATCATGTTGGTCGCGCACGTCGATGTCGGGAGATAATATGGACGAATACTTGCGCGGGATCCTTGTGCGGCTGCAAGGCTTCCTCAACTCCACAACGGCACTCACGATCTCGCCTCATTACGAGCGGTGGGAAGATGGCCTCAGATCTTTGGATCGAGTGAGGTCCGAGCTGGCTCCCTTGAAGTCTCAGATCGAAAATAGCGCGGGCTGCCCAGGCGAGATAATATCGAGCCTTGCGATGCTACAGAGCGACCTGAACCGTTTCGTCAGCTATCGAGACGACTTCAGAAGCAAGCACCCCGATGGAGGAGATGGCCACAACTGGACGGGGAGAGAAGGGGCGGGGCGGCTCTTATTTGAGACGCAAGCACACGCCCGCACCCTGGAATCGCAAGTACAAAACGCCATCAGAAACCCAAGCTCTCATCACCCAAGTCCAAAATCCGCGGCGCCGTGGGCCGAGATAACGGGCGCTCTGATAGGGTTTCTAACCCTACTATTTATCATGTTCCTGGTGACCATGAGCATCTCAGGTCATGCAGTTCCCTGCGATAGCGTCTATCTCGTCCCTGCTCAAACGTCTCGCATCGTCCGCGACGGCAGCGACGGCAGCGACGGCAGCGACGGCAGCCAACATGTGTCAGTCGAGCGAGCCAAACGCGCATCGCGTTCCGTCATCGCGGTCAAAATCTTCTCAGTCTGAAACCACAGCGAACCTCTGGTTGCTGAATGTGAACCGGCATAGGGTGGCGACTGTGGATCGTGAATGGATTCAGTGCTTTGCAAGCCAGATCGGCGTCAAGCCCCGTCGCTGATAAACACGCTGGGCTGCATACCAGAAGCAGTGCACGGTGTCTGTCCCGCAATCGCGTCCATGCCCTTGGGACGCCTTCCTCTTACAAAATTGGAAGCAGTGCTCGCCACCTCCTATAACTGATCCTGAGCTGCATGTTGCGCGTAGAACTTCTTCAGCGCGGCCCGGACTCTCGGAGAGGTCTTGTAGATAAACGTAAGATCGTGATCTTCATCATAGTGCCAATCGTCATCGCGACCGTAATATTCACGGCGGAAGCACAGTGGCCAAATGTCATGTCGGGCCTGTACGTGCATCATTCCAGATGGATTAAATCTATAGGACAGGATTTTCATTGACATCTCTCTCGACATGCGGGAATTACTCCCGATCGGCCATCGAGTTGGCGCGCCGTTGGATTGGAGCGCGGCGCGGACAAGTCTTAGTATACGAGAGTCAGGACAAATATTTATTTCGATGATGTTACCGAAGTAATATAATCCACAATAAGGGGCCTCAATCTATCACGTTCGTTCGGATGATTCGCCATAAAATTCTCAATCCACGCGCGCCGCTCGTCAGTTGTCGCCCGGGGCACTCGACGGAGATGCCTTTCATTTGAATGACATCCACCGCATCCTTGCTGATAAGCTTCTCGCGGAGTTTGCGCAGGAGTGAGCCGGGTCCACTGTACCCAAACCACGGTAGCAACAGTGAGCACGCAAGAAGCCTTCCAGATCGGCAGTCGAAAGACATAATCTGATCGGCAATCGGGCGATCTCATAAAATGACACATTTTATATTGGTCGATGTTTTATTTGCATCCGCTTGGTAGTGTATCGCATTGATTTACATCAAAGCAGAATCTAAACTCAGCAATCTTGAACCATTGGCCAGAACATGGCTGCCCCGGTGGGTATCCAGAGATGCTATTGGGAAATCTACCGTCGGACAGATGTGTGCGATCGCGAGCCTCAGCGCCTGCGCTGTGAGGGGCCGCTTTGGGTCATTTAAAGCGGCCGACCGAGCGGTCCCAAATGTCCGCTTCATTGTTTTGATCACCGGAAGCAGACGTGCAGCTTTCGGCCAGATTACGTCACGCCGGACCGCCATCGCGCACAGGACCGGACATTCGGCTTTGCGCCCATTGCGGTCAGTCAGGCAGCTCTTGCAACTTCTCCGAAGCGGACTTTACAGCAGCTCAACCTATTAATCTGAGTAGCGCCATTTCCGGGCCTTCGACGTTACGCGGCCAAAGGTCCGCACATGATGCGAAAGCGGGCAACCTCGGCTCGCCCGCGGCGAGGCCTTCGCTGCGATTGGCCGCCGGCGCGTGAACTGATATGATCGGCTGCCAAAGCTTGGATCGGGATTTCAGTTCCGATCTTCGGCATGCGTCAGGCTGTAAATTCTTATACATCGCTGGATTGATCGCCCTCTTGGTCACAGGAACGTAGCAGGATGGTCGGAGATCTCGATCGGCGCGGCTTTCTCAGGGCCTCCGCGGGCTTCGTGGCTGGCGCAGCCGCAGGCTTCACCTGTGTTGAGGTCGCGAGCGCGGCCTCGATCGAGGTGCCGACCGTCGACCGATTGAGCCTGCGCGTGCTGATCGATTCGGCGCACGATCAGTTCCTCAAGCCCAGCACCGTCCAGGGCGTGCTGCATCAGCCACCGGGCAGTGGACGCGGGAGCGACTACCGCAAGGTGCTCCACAATCAGTGGGGTCTTTCGCTCTTCGTGGAATCGCAGCGCGCGGACGAGGCGCGCACGATCCTGCTCGATTTCGGCTACAGCCCGGACGCGCTGCTCAACAATATCGAGATCCTCAAGGTCGATCCCACCAAAGTCGATGCCCTGATCATCAGCCACGGCCATCACGACCATTACGGCGGCCTGACGGGCTTCCTCGACCGGTACCGGAGTGCGCTCAGGCCCGACCTCAAGCTCTATGCCGGCGGCGAGGACAATTTCTGCCATCGCCTCTCCCCGAGCGGCGTGCAGGGTCAGTTCACGGATTTCGGCCAGCTCGACCGCCGCGACCTGACCGCGCAAAAGGTGACGACGGTGCTGTGCGAGGCGCCCACCGTCGTGGCCAGCCACGCCTTCACCACCGGCCAAATCAAGCGCACATCGATCGAGCGGATCCTGCCCAACACCTTCGTCGAGCGCGGCATCAAGGACGGGCTCGGTTGCGATGCGAGCCACTACTCGACCGCCGAGTCTCCAGGGCAAGATCATCCCGGACGAGCACGTCCACGAGCACGCGACCTGCTTCAACGTGAAGGACAAGGGGCTCGTGGTGATCAGTTCCTGCGGCCATGTCGGGATCGTCAACTCGGTCCTGCAGGCCCGCGCGGTCTCCGGCATCGACAAGGTGCACGCCATCGTCGGCGGCTTTCATCTCGGGCCCGCGCCCAAGGACTATCTCACGCAGGTGGTTGCGGAGGTCCGGAAACTAGAGCCCGAAGTCGTCATCCCGATGCATTGCAGCGGGCTCAACTTCGCGCTGGAGGCTCAGGCCCAGATGCCGGCGAACGTGCTTATCCCGACGACGGGCAGCCGCCTGACCTTCGGTGCGTAGCGCCAATCGACCCGCGCCGCGTCCCCGCCGCACGCCGCAGCGCGCGACGGGAGCCGTGTCGCTTGCCGCCTGCGCGCTCGGCCTTCTGCTCGCCGCTCCGGCCCGTGCCGCGGAGGAGCCGCGCAGGTCCGCGGCCGAGCTGATGGACGTGCTGATGTGGAACCGCGAGCCGGTCGGCGGTCCGTTCGCGCTCGTCGATCATGAGGGCCGGCCGCGCACAGAGGCCGATTTCCGCGGCAAGCTGCTGATCGTCTATTTCGGCTTCACCGCCTGTCCCGATATATGCCCGACGGACCTGATGGAGATCGCCCGGGTCCTGACGCTGCTGGGCACGGAGGCGGAGCGGGTCCAGGCGATCTTCGTCACGCTCGATCCGGAGCACGATACCCCGGCCCATCTCGCCGCGTACCTGCAGAGCTTCCATCCCGACCTAGTCGGGCTGACGGGGAGCCCGGACGCGATCCGGCGCATGGCGGACGCCTACAAGGTCTATTTCGCGAGGGTGGAGGGCGCGGACGGTAACGGCACCATCGAGCACTCGGCCTTCGTCTATTTGATGGACCGGTCCGGCGCTTATCTCGGTTTCTTCCCGCCGAGCACCTCGGCCGAGCGCATGCTCACCATCATCCGCCCCCAGATGGCGGCGGAGCGCTCCGGGACCCGGTAGGCGGCGCCGGGATGGGTGTCCTTCAGGTGGGTCCGGCGTTGGGGAACAACTTCTCCCTCAGCGTCCCCTCCCGGTAGGCCGTGTTGAACGCGCCACGCGATTGCAGCTCCGGCACGACCAGATCGACGAAGGCCTCCGGCGTCTGCGGGGTGTAGGCTCCCTGTCGCTTTCAGGCGCTATCCAGGGCTGGAGGCTCGCTCGGCGGCAATCAGCACATCCATGGCGCTCCAGGGCTTTGGTAGGAATGTAGCCGTGGCTGGGAGGTGGTTGGGACGATCTACAGGTGCGCCGGAGGTCACGACCATTGCGGGTATGGTTTCCTCTAGCTGCGGCGAAGCGGACCTTGGAAAGGGCAGTGTTGAAGGTCTGGAAAGGGTCACTTTAAGGCATTCACCTGAGCTGCGCAGAATGTCCGCTTCACCGCCTCGCCCTCTCCGAAGCGGACGAGCTGCTTACGGCCAGGAGCTGCCAAAGCCAGCTCACTGTACTGCCTGGAAGCGGACCTTCCTTCTGCAATGGGTCGCAAGCAGCTCCTCGCATTACCAAACTGATCAGGTTTTGACCTAAGCGCCGCGGGGTGGTCACTCCGTTAGGAGCAGCAGATTTGCGACACCCTCGATCTCGCTGACGAGCGCCACGCCCACCCTGCCTGCGGTGTGTCATGGGCGATAGACATGCTGCTCGGCTCGCCGCTCTCCAGCGGTACCGGCCTGGGTGGGGATACCATCTGTCAGCCAATTTCGGGCATCGATGGCGGCCTCCCAGCGACCCCATACGGAAGGGCTGACGCCACGATGCGAACGATCGTTTATGCCGATGGAGGTTGCGACCCGAACCCTGGGCCAGGTGGGTGGGGGTCGTCGTTGCGGCCCCAGACGGCACGGTCGAGCTGTGCGGCGGAGAGCCCGGCACCACGACCAACAACCGCATGGAGCTGACGGCTGCGATCAAGGGCCTCGAGCATTTCCCGGCCGGGGCCGCGATCGAGATGCGGTGCGACAGCCAGTACGTCGTAAAATCGGTGACCGAGTGGATGCGCGGTTGGAAGGCGAAAGGCTGGCGCACGACGACGGGTGACGTGAAGAACGTCGACCTCATGAAGCGCCTCGACGAACTGAACGCGGCGCGCGACGTGAAATGGACCTGGGTCCGGGGGCATGCCGGCGACCGTCTCAATGAACGCGCCGACGCTCTCGTCCACCGGGGCCGTCGCGAAGCGAGGCTTGGCAAGCTTGAGTCGCGGAACAGTGCTGCGCCCATACCCGCCCCTACCGCCGCACCAGCTCCGCCGAGCCAGGGTGCCGACCTGCGCGTCGATCTTGCGCTTGGCCTCCAGGTCACTCGGGCCGCGAAGGCGGCGGGTGTTACGCCCGACGCTCTGGTCGATGATGCGATCCGCTTCTACCTCGAGATCGGGCCTAGCGAGGTCGCACGCCTGCGATCAAGCCGAGCATAGTCGACGAGGCCGATTGCGGCCACGCCTGGTGGCCGGTTCGATCCCGGCTTTGCTACAAGCGTTCGCTGCTCGGACACCAGAAGGTCCGCTCTTGGGCAAGTAGCGGCCAATCGGCGAGGCCTCCCTGAAGGGCTGCTCCGGGTGGTGAGCCGTCTTTGGGTTGCCGCCCGAAAGCCGACATTCAGCTTTGCGCGCTTGCCGGCCCTCGTTGTTTGTGGCGCTGCCCTATAAGCGGATGCCCCCACATCCGCTGGCCGCGGCGGAGCCGGATCAGGGTGAGCCAGGGGCCGCGCTGCTCGGCCGGGCAGTGGACCGAGCCTGTGCTTTATCGTATCGCCTCTTCACGCCTCGGATGGTGCGATGGCTGAGGAAGGCTCGGCGCTCCCGTTCGGACTGCACGACCGTCGCCCGAACCTGCAACAAATCCTTGCGCGTCAAGAGGCCGACAAGGGCGCCGCTTGCCGGATCGGTCACAGGAATGCGCCCCTGACCGGTAGCCATCATGATGTCGAGGGCGCGGGCGACAACATCGTCCGGGTGAGCGACGGCCAGCGCAGCGTCGGAGACCCACTCCTCCAGGTTTTCTCCCGCATGCCGGCCCTCGGTCTTCCAGCGCAGGGCATCGCCGCGGCTGACCATGCCCACAGGCCGGCGCGCCGCATCGACAACCGGATATGCGTGGTGTTGGCCCACCTCAATGGCTCTGACGGCCTCGTCGATGGTTTGTCCCGCATCCAGCACATCAACGTCGCGGACCATGACCTCGCCGACGCGGGTCAGCTCGTAGGGGTCGACGCCGTACTCGCGGGTGATGTGCTGCCCGCGCCGCGCGATCTTCTCCGTCAGGATTGAGCGCTTCAGGAGCAGCACCGTCACGGCATAGGCGGCGACTGTGGCGGCGAGCAGCGGCGCCAAGCTGTGAACGTCACCGGTGAGGCTCGACGGCGAAGAGGGCGCCGGTCAGAGGTGCACGCATGGTGCCGCCCAACATTCCGGCCATGCCGAGGAGAGCCCAGAACCCCGGTGCTCCGGGCAGCGCGAGACCCAAGAGCCATCCCATGGCGCCGCCGAGAATGAGCAGGGGGGCCAAAACGCCACCTGAGGTGCCGGAGGCTAGGGCAACCAGCCAGATTGCCGCCTTGACCACGAGGATCGCGAACACCGCTTGGGTGACGAGGTGCCCGGTTAGAAGATCGGCGATGACATCGTAGCCGACGCCGAGTGCACGGGGCTCTATGAGACCACCGAGACCGACGAAGAGGCCGCCGATGGCCGGCCACCACATCCAGTGGATCGGCAAATGCTCAAACGTATCCTCCAGAGTATAGAGCAGCTTCGTCAGAAGGCCTGACTGCAATCCAGCCAGAACACCGACCCCAGCGCAGGCGAGCAAACCCCACCAGGGCAAAGCCGGATCATTGGCGAAGGGGAAGAGGGGCCCGGCACCGAAGAACAGAGGCCGCCAGCATGTCGCTGTCATCGCCGCCGCTGCCACAGGGATGAAGCTGCGCGGGCGCCACTCGAACAGCAACAGCTCGACAGCCAATAGCACGGCCGCGATAGGCGTCCCAAAGATTGCTGTCATGCCAGCTGCCGCGCCGGCGACGAGGAGCGTCTTTCGCTCCGCCGCGCTCAGGTGAAAGAATTGGGCGAACAAGGAGCCGATCGCCCCGCCCGTCATGATGATGGGACCTTCTGCGCCGAACGGCCCGCCGGTACCGATCGAGACGGCGGAAGAGATCGGCTTGAGCACAGCGACCTTGACCGACATACGGCTGCCACCGATCAGAATGGCTTCGATCGCCTCCGGGATGCCGTGACCGCGGATCTTCTCCGATCCGAAGCGAGCCATCGCCCCGATGATGAGGCCACCCACAACGGGCACGAGGACCATCCAGGGGGTGCGTGCTGCGTGCGCTAGTGAGGTCGGCGTCACGTCGAACCGGCCGAACCACGACAAGTTCAGTGACCAGGGCAATCAGCTGGATGAGGAACCATGCCGCTACAGTACCGCCCGTGCCAATGACGAGCGACATCGCGAGAAGGACCAGGACGCGTCGGTCGGTCGTGAAGTCGCCTAAGGGGCGCCGAGAGATGGCGCTGGCGGCATCTCTGTGCCCGTCGGCATTTGAGTTCGATGGGTCCTGCTGCATGGCGATCCCGCTTGACGTGGCCGCCTATATACGTCGTGGTACGATATAGTCTAGGGCTGAGATGGTGGCAGGTGCAAAGATGACCGCGAATACGCCGGCACTGGATGGCCTATCGCGCGAGCAGTACGCAGCCATCGCTGCTTTCCGCTTCCAGCTGCGGCGCTTCATCGTCTTCAGCGAGGCCGCGGCACTCGCGGCCGGCGTGCCGCCACAACAGCACCAAGCCCTGCTCTCAGTCGCGGGCCACATGGGATCGGAAGCGCCGACCGTCGGCATGCTTGCCGAGCAATTGCTGATAGCTCCTCACACGGCGGCTGAGTTGGTCTCGCGCATGGTCGAGGCCGGCCTGTTGACGAAGACGCGTGGCACGCAAGACCGACGGCGGATGGAGCTTGCCCTCACGCCAAAGGCTGAGATCCTTCTAGGCGAGCCTCACTGCGGCCCACCTTGAGGAGTTGCGGACGATGGAGCCAGCACTCATTCGTGTCCTCGGGCGGCTCAGTCGATCCGCGGCGTCGGCTTGAAACAGCAGAAGTGCCCGATTCGGCCCCAGCTCGGGGCCGACTGATTTCCTGTTTCCTAGAATTTTCCGGCAAGCATCTCGACCCCGGCGTAGTCCGATGACCAAAACACTTGTCGCGGCAGCTGACATCAGGAATGCCTTCAGACCTGGATGTTTGGCGCGTGAGCTGCGCGAGGCCGCCCTGGATCATCATGGGACGAACGCCTGAACCGCAACGAAGGACTGACCCTCCACGTGGAAGGCCGGACGCAGACGAACAGCTTGCGGCTAGGAGCTACCGAAGTTGGCTCATCAGATTGCCGAGGAGCGGACGTTCCGGCCTTCTGCAAAGGGTCGCTTTCTGCCGTTCACTCAGCTCCACGCGAATGGCCGCTTTCCCCCTGCCTTTGCCCCAAAAGCGGTCAGACAGCTTCCGGCCAGTCTACGTCACGCCAGATCGCCAGCGCGCGCAGGACCGGACGTTCGGCTTCGCGCCCATTACGGTCGTCGAGCGGTTTGTTCGTGTGCTCCAAAGCAGATGGGGTGGAAGGCTCCCGCCCTTACTGACGGCATCTGAGTGCCAAGATGTGGGAGCTCGGACAGCACCAACGGCGGGCAAGCTCTGAGCGCCTCAGATGTAGGGAATCAGGCCGTTTTCCGCGCGTTCGTCAAATACAGGCTTTCCGAAGTGTGCGATCTGTCTGCACATTCCTCCGTCCGGCGCTTTATTACGACAGGTAGCTGCCGCTACACAGGCTCCGAATATCCAATTCTGCGAAGCATGTATCCCTCACGGCATGTTCACAGGGACAGAACAGGAAGGATCTTTCCGTGTCGGTTCCCCTTCCAAACACGCCCTCTGAGACGCTCACTGTCCTGGCTCATTTCCACCGCGCTGAGATCAGCCGCATGGCAGGCTGGCGCGATCGGATCGACCTGACCACGAACTGGGCGATTACGGTAATTGCGGCCATGCTGTCCGTCTCGCTCTCGACACCGTCCGCGCACCACGGCGTACTTCTGTTCGCCATGCTACTGGTGCTACTCTTGCTCGGCATCGAGGCCCGACGCTACCGGTTCTTCGATGTGTTCCGGCGGCGGGTGCGGCAGCTTGAGCGGCACTACTATGCTGACGTCTTTGACGCACGGCCGGATCCCGTCAATGCCTGGGCCGAGCTGCTCGCAGCGGATCTGCGTCATCCGGTCTTTCACATCACGCTGGGCGTGGCCTTCGCGCGACGTCTACGGCGTAACTATAGTTGGATGTTCCTCATATTGCTGCTCGCCTGGCTGCTGAAGATCTCGTCGGCACGCCTCCAAGAGGCTGGACGCGGCGAGTTTATCCACACAGCTGGCGAGATCGTCGGCAATGCCGGCCTTGGTCCACTTCCTGGCTGGCTGGTCCTAAGCGGCGTAGGAATTTTCTACGGATGGTTGCTAATTATCGTTTTGCGCTCAGGTGAACGGGGCACGGACGACGGATCTGTTCATGTTTGACGGACTCCGACGCATCGGGGCTGCCCGGGGCAGATCATGTTTTTGGAGCGGCGAAGTTTCAGCTGACTGACCATTGGCTTTAGCGCTTGGAATAACAGCCTGTATTTTTCGCGACAATGCGCACCTCCGGTGTTTGTTAATTCAAGTCTTGGTTCGCCGACCTCAATGCTGCGCTGGTGAAGTTGCCAAGGACGCCTAGTTTAACAAGCTTATAGGCACCTGGAAGCGGATGTCCGCCTCCCGCACTACGAGCGGCAGCTTCATCGTCTCAAGTGCTCCAAACCAGTCCGGCCGCTTTCGGCCAACTGCGGAAATGCCGCCGCGCCTTTTTGAGTTGCCAGTAAGCCGTGCGAGCCGGTCCATTACCTCGTGATGTGATCGGCTGTTGAGGTCGCCTTCACCGTAGCGGCTCTTTCGAGATTACCGCGCCCGCAACTCGCGCGTGACCTGCGTGACCGCGTGATCGGACCGGATAAGTCGCTATAAGGAAAAAGGAATTCCGACCCTGGATGTTTCAGCCGGTCCCCTATGCTGGCTCCTGAGGCAACGGATCCTCACCACCCTCGTCACCGAGCAGACGAGAGGTGCGCACCACATAGGCCGGTATGAAGCGGTCATCCACCTGCAGGAACAGCCGGTGTGTGCGGTCCTTGCCGCTGGTCAGATGGCCAGCCACTCTTCCGGGCGGCTTGGAAGAGGCCCTGAGACTGCAACATGCTGCTACCACACGTGGCCATACTCACTCGACAATCCCATGAGGTGTGGCGGATCTCCTCTGAAGCCAGACCGATGGTGTGGCAGGTGTGGCAGGTGTGGCGCGTTCATTTTGCTTGGCTATTTTGGTTGCGCGGAGGTGTGGCAGATGATGTGGCAAGAGGCTGCCGACACGTACGCGAGGGCCTGCCACACCCGCCACACCTTGCCACACCCTGTTTTCGGCGGTTGGCAGGGTGGGCGTTCTCGCGGCCTCAGCGCATGTCAGATTGCATTCACCTCCTCTTCCTCGAACAAGGCGGCTGCGAGCACGTAGACGCGCTGGCCTGCCTTGTAGGGCGTGCGCTCCGAGCGCTGCAGCTTGCCGCTTGGATCGCGCCGCAGCATGCCTTTGTCGGCCAGAACACGGGCGACCAGCACCGCATCGAGACCAGCGCAGACTTCCGCCTTCCACATCTCCGGCAGCACGAACCAGACCCGATCCTCGCCGTGGCCTCTGCGCCAGCCAACTCGGTTCGCCACAGGCCTGGCATCAGCATCATCGGCAGGCTCGAACCGGCTCTCGCCATACGCCTCGATGAAGCGCCGCACGTGCAGGACCGCCTCGCGGATTTCGGCGGGCTCTAAGCCGCCGCGGTTGCTGATCCAATCGGAGAGTGCGCGGGCGAGCGCAGCCTCAGCCTCTCCCTCATTCCAGGGCACAATGCCAAAGTTGATGGCCAACTCACCGGCCGCAGCAATCAGGCCGAGGCGTGCGGCAGCCCGTCGGACCTGACCGTCGGCTTCGCTTGGCACATGGCGGTCGATGAAGTCTGCAGCGAAGTTATTCACGTACTCCGCGACTTCGCTGATGCCGCGGCTGATAATGGCCTCAACAAAGGCGGGACCTGCCGTGCCGTAGCTTGCGAGCGCAGAATCCTTGATCGTTTCCGCCAGCCGAGCCGCGTCACCGTCCGAACCAGGATGGTCGAACACACCGAAGCCCCGGCCCGCATCGGCCGGGATGTCGAGCAGGCGTACAGATTGTCCTGCGTGGACGCGGCGCTGCTTGTCTTCCATGACCTTGGCGGCCATCGGGATCTCGCCCGTGCTCAGCGTCAGCACCCGCCAGGTCGCAGCCGTGCGCAGGGAGCCGTCGCGGCTGGAGCGACCTTTACCGACCCCTGAGGCGAGTTGGTAGATGGCAGCCGCCGCATCGCGCCCGTCCGCTACGCCGATCTCATCGAGGCAGAGCAGCGTGTCCGTGACGAGAGCGGCCGCTCCTTCTTGGGCGTTGGCAGTCGCCCGCCAGGAACGGATGAAGCCGGGATCAGCCGAACCGCGGCCCCACACGCTTGCTGCGGCTCGCAAGGCTGTGGTCTTGCCCTTGCTGGACTGACCGTAGAGGTTGATCCCGCCACCCTCGCTGCCCGTCAGCTCCAGCAGGGGACCTGCCAGCGCTGTGGCGATTGCCAGAACCAGCCGGCTGTGTCCGCGCGCGAGCGTGCCCACGCCCATGCGCCACGCTTCCAGTGTCCCGCTCATCGCGTACCCTGCCGCTGCGGCACCGGAGAGGATTACAGCCTCCTCCGGTGGCTGCCCGATAGCGCCCTGCGGCAGGACGAAGACCTTGGCGCTGCCAATGCTGTGCCAGCCGGAGCGCGACACCGTGGTGATGCGTTGCTCGACGGTCACCTCGCACAGGTAGTCGGCAAGCTGGTTGCGGGCACCACGAGCGATGACGAGACCGCGGCTGGCGAGGTCGGCTGCCAGCGCACCGACGTCGCCGTGGAGCGCCGCATCTGACACAGCATACTCGTGCAGACGTCCATCAGGATCACGCCAGCGCAGCAACTTGGCCCAGCCGCAGCCGCTCGGGTCACGGACACGGCCGATGATTTCGAAGGGTGCTGAGACCCAGACCTGCTCTGTGCGTGCGCGCTCGCCGCGGCCGCGGGTGAGCCTCGGTGGTGAGCCCGTCCGAGTTCATGCGGAAGAGACCACAGGAGATGTAAGCCGGCTGCGGCTCTGGCGGCTGCGTTGAGGTGGCGGGTTCGCCGCCAGGATTGCCGAGGAGGTCTTCCAGATCGATGTAGGTCAAAGGGTCCTCCGAGTTGTGGCAAAGGCAGCGGCCGGGGTTTGCAGAAGGATGCGCGGTTTGCAGCCCGGCAGCAGGGATCGAAGCGTCCGTCCATGGGCGACGCTCTGGGCGAGCAAAGGCTTGCTGGTGCGGAGGTGAGCCGCGGCGGTGTGCGGCCGAATGAGGACGAGGCCGCGCTGACCAGCATTGAGCCAGCCGATCGGGTCGGCCCAAACCGGCAGCGGCTCCTGCGCGGAGGCGTGGGGTGCTGGCCCGGCGCATGCAACCTCACCCACGGCCCAGGCCCGCCCGAGCCAGCTCGCGAGGCAGCCGGTTGCCGGTGCCCAGGCAACGATGTCGATGACCTCACCGCCGGAATCGGCCACGAGGATCAGCACCGCAGGCTCGCCGCCTACGTCGGCGTGGCTTGCGGGCAGGTGGTGCTCGAAGGTGAAACGCTGCTGGGGCAGCCATATCACGTGGCCGACGCGCAGGTTGGTATCGGGCCGGAGAACCTCGGGGCGAACCCCGAGGCTGATGAGCTGGTCCACACGGTGGGTGCAGAGCGGGCGTTGCGCGCGGAAGGTGCCCGCGATGCGCTGCGGCGTGATCGAGCTAGTCACCGCATGCCTCCCGTAAGAGGCCGGACAGCGCGGTGTAGACGAGTGCGAGGGCAGGGCTGACGCCGAGGCGGCGGCTTACCGTCCGCACTATAGGTCGTGCGAGCAGGTCCTGCTGTCGAGCCCAATCGAACAAGTCAGGCGCGCAGGTTCGCACTCGACGCGCGTGGCGCCGTGAGTTATAAGCAGATAGCATCTAGTGAAGTCCTTTTAGCCCCATGCGAGCACCCCTCGTATGGGGCTTTTTCTTTGCTCAACTGGGGGGTGGGGTAGATTTAGCCTACGATCTTAGTCGTAGCTGCGCAGTCCCGCTGCGCTATGCTGTTTAGCCGGCGATCGGCGGCAGGGCCTCAAGCCACCGCTTGAGGTCATCAGCCAGGATCAGGGTACGGCGTCCCAGTTTCTTCGCACGCAGGCGCCCACGCGCGAGTTCCTCGTAGATGGTAGTGCGGCCTACACCGGCCGACTTTGCCGCCTGTTGAACGGACAACCCAAGCGGTTCCATATTTCGTTCGCTCACCATCACAATCTTACTCCCACACCCGAACTGCGCCGGAGGTCGCACCCGGACGGCTCCGGATGCACAGAGCTTTATCCAGATCGGCGTGGGAGGCGAGAAAATGACGGTCCAACCAAATCAGCTTTTGGTTGGACTGAGCGGCTTAAGCTCCCCAAGTGCCTCGAACGTGGGCCGCTTCCGCCCCCAGATCCGAACGACGGCAGACCTTTTCATTCCGAATCTCTTCGCCGCCTCCTCAAAGGCCGCCTCCGTCTGTCCATGCGTATTCACCTCATCCCTGATGAAGCTCGCGATCACGGTTTCGCGAAGGGAATCAGTCCTTGTGCCGCGCTTTCTAAAAGCAATCTTGATTTGTCTTGGATTATCTTCCTCGTTTGGATCAAATAAATTCGCCAATTCTTCTCTCAAGCGCCAGTGGATCGGGGCGTTGCCGCGGAGAATATTCGCAAGAGCTTGTCTTGATCTCTGCTCTTCAGGGGAGCCTGCCTTATAATAAGCCTGTCTTGAGGGTATCGTTTTGCCATTCTTCTCTTCGGTTTCAGTACAAAATCCGCCCAGGTAGGCCCATGCTTGGGCCTCATCATCGGTCAACTTGTGCTTCACTTCGGAAATGTCCTTCGTGCTGGTGCCGATGAGACAGAGTTCGACAGCTATCGCCTTACGCGGGACTGAAGGCTTCTGCTGAGGCCAGCTGACAGTGTTCCGCCCACTGCTCCATCAGGGCTCGTCGCTTCTCGAACAGGTCCGTCCGGCGATACGCCGCCTCGACCCTATCCTCCAACGAGTGCGCCAGCGCGGCCTCGGCGACCTCGCGCGGCACGCTCGTCATCTCCGCCGCCCAATCTCGGAATGAGGAGCGGAAGCCGTGTACCGTCACCTTCACACCCATACGTCGGAGCACCATCTCCAGCGCCATCGTCGAGAGCGGCCGGTCGCGGCGTGCCCCCGGAAAGACGAGATCGCAGGTCTTGATCTCGGCCATGTTCGCCAGGATTTCGCGCGCACGCAGCGCCAGAGGCACACGGTGTTCGCGTCCAGCCTTCATCCGCTCCTTCGGCACCGTCCAGACCCCCGCGCGAGGTCGAACTCGCTCCAGCGCGCGCCCATCGCCTCGCCGCTGCGGGCAGCCGTCAGGATGGTGAACTCCAGGCAAAGCGCGCTCACCGAGCCACTCTGACGAAGGCGCGCCACGAAGGCCGGCACCTCTGGGTACGGTAGCGCCTTGTGGTGACCGCGTGTGAGCTTCTGGCGCTTAGGCAGCAGGTGATCGAGGTGGCCCCGCCAGCGGGCCGGGTTCTCGGTTGTGCGGTGGCCTTTGGCGCGGGCGGCATCCAGCACCTTTTCAATCCGGCCGCGCAAGCGCGCGGCGGTCTCCGGCACCTTGGTCCAGAGCGGCCTCAGGATGGCGAGGAAGTGCTCGGTCGTGATCTGGTCGACGGGGAGCGCGCGGACGGGCTCGCAATAGCGGGTAAGCGTCATGCGCCACTGGTCCCGGTGCTTTGGGTTGCGCCAGCCTAGCTCCAGCGAGGCGATCATCTCGTCGGCCATCTCTCCGAAGGTCGGCACCCGCTGTTCTGGCTCGATGTCACGCATCGCGAGCGGGTTGCGCCCCGCTGCGATATGCGTGCGAGCTGCAGTTGCGCGTTCCCGAGCGCGCGCGAGGCTGACGCTACTGGCGCTGCCCAGCCCCATCTCGCGCAGCTTCCCCGCGCCGCTCTCGCCTGCCTCTCGCCAACGGAAGAGAAATACCCAGCGTCGCCGGGATCCATCGGGCGAGATGGAGAAATAGAGGCCGCCGCCGTCGGCGTGGCGGCCAGGTTTGTTAAGCGTCGCGATGGTCCGAGCGGACAGCCGGTTCAGGGTTCGCGCCATTGCAGCCTCGCGGCGTGGCCCCAACATGGGCCCCAACAGTGATGCCGGATTGTGGCGGACGACTGCGAACGATGAAAGAGAGGTGAGGCGAAAAAGCATTATGTTTCAACGACGCGCCGAATGGTTGCGAACACTCCGGAACAAGAGTATGACGGACACCCCTTCCGCCAAAACACGTCGCTAAGCAGCTGGAATTGCTTTTATTTTTGTCGGATGCATCCGTGCTGCCCCAACTTCTACCCCAACGTTCCTACCGGATTGCGGCGAACGCCCGTGAACGGCAGCAAGCGGTGCGGTCTCGTTGCCCTGTACCGGTGGCGGCCGTAGCGCAAACGGGATGTGCGCATCTTCGGCGTCGGCAGCATCGCCCCTAGGGGCGTAGGAGATGGTCGCGGAGCGGGATCCGGCTCGGGGAAGGAAGGCTGAGCGCCTTTGCAGCGAAGGCGGCGTCGAAGTGTTTGGCGCCGCCACGATGCACAACCGGCCGATCCGGGCGGCCTTTCCTTTGCGCAGGGCCGACCGACGACGGCGACGTGTTTGCCGCGGCCTGCAACGGCTTCCTCGACCGGCTGACGACCATGAGCATGCCGGGCCCACGGCTTGAGGCTATCGACCCGGATTATGGGTCGGTGTCGACGCGGTGGAGGTAGGCACGTGACGCTGAAGGATGCTTGCTCCTCCATCGCGGCCCTCGCCGGCTTAACCTCCGGCTTCTTGTGGCTCGCTTCAGGTGGGATCGGTGTGCGAAGCCGCAGAGATCCGCCTGTCGAGGATCCGACCGCAGATGGAGCAATTGTCCGGCTCGGGCGGCGTCACATGCTCCTCGTCCCAACGCTGCGACTACAATCGGCCGTGAATGGCTATGCCGCTCTTGCCGCCTCGCTGGCCGCATTCGCTCAGGTGGCGCTGCTGTACCGGTGAAGCGCTCTCAGCGCGTCCAGACCGACCCGCGCTCCGGCCGGATCGCGCACCGACGGTATCGCTTCAGTCTGCGGTGACGTACCGCGCCGCCCATGCCTCATCCGTCATCCCCGGACTGGTGAGGTACAGCACGCCGCTGCGGACGCCGGCCTTTCCCGCCGCAACCCAGCGCGGCCAGTTCGCCAAGGCGTCGGCCACCTCCAGGTCGCCAGCCGGATCGCCGATCGGACGATCTGAGAAGATGACGGTCGGGGCTCCGGTGTGGCGGCGCGCCTCGATGCGGGCGAGGCGCTTGGTCAGGTTGGCGCTCGTCCTCACGCGCTGACCTCCAGGCGGGCAAGGCGATCCTGAACGTCGGTGAGTTCGATCCCGCGCAGGACGGTCTCGATCAGCTTGCCCAACTCGGCGACCTCCGATGGGGTGAGTTCGCCGGCAGCGACCGCCGCCACCAGGGCGGCGCTGGTCTTCACGGCATCGGCCGCGCAGGCGATCGGCGGGAGGGCGAACGGCACGTGGCGGTCCCGGCGCGGGGGTACAGCCGGTCGAGGCACAGCCGCATGGCCGGCCCATCACCGTCTAGCGCCATCTCGATGGCCTTGCGGGTCAGCGCCTCAGCCTCGCCGTCCAGGAGGGCTTCGATGGCCTGAGTGGTGCGGTTGCGGGCACCTGCTGGCCGGCCGGGATTGCCCGGGGCGAACGGCTTTCCGCGCACGCGCTGGTGCAGCGTAGATCTCGCGTTCTTACCTGAAGAGCCCGCAATGGCTGCCCCACGTCCGCCTGATTACGGTATCGAAATACCACATAAAACTGGAAGGTACGAGCGTGATTGTGCCGCGTCTGCCCCTGAGCAGAGGTAGAAACGTCCGCTCCTAGCCAGTTCAGTTAA
The DNA here is from genome assembly GCA_050632875.1 of Methylobacterium sp. P31. Lineage (GTDB taxonomy): Bacteria > Pseudomonadota > Alphaproteobacteria > Rhizobiales > Beijerinckiaceae > Methylobacterium. Next base: position 3,114,894 of record JBODSC010000001.1, read on the forward strand.
GTGGCCAGAATGACCGGGTCTGGCCGATTGCGACCGGTCCGCTTCTGGACAGGAAACCGGAAAAGCGGACTCCGCTGTCATGCCCGGTCACGACTCATAGCGGCCGGTATGCCCGGTTTGATCAGGGTATGCCTGAGCCGGCCCGTTCGCCCGGACTCGGTTCGGATTGGATACGCCTCTGTGCGCCATCCAAGAGCGATGATGCTCCTCTTGGTTGTGATAAAGCCGCTTACCGAAGCCGTGGAGCCCAGCGCGCCCGCCCTGATCGATCATATCGAAGCTCGTATTGTCGAGGCCGAACGCGCGCTCGGCCGGTTAGAGATGTTGCTTGCGCGCGGAGATCTCCGCCCAGTCGCCCGCGACGCCCTGGCACAGAGGGGCGAGGATCTCGCGGACGATCTCGCCCGCCTCAATGCGCACCGCGCCGCCCTGCACCGCGGGCAGACGTGAGACGATGGCCTTGACCGCGATGCGCCAGAAGATGGATCGCCTGATCGCCGAGATCGAACTCTGGACGATGGTGCAGGCCGGAACGGTGGCCGCCCTGGCCCGGAGCCAGGGCGATACGACTCAGGCCACCGAGCACCTGTACAGACAGATGGACAGGCTGGCCGCCCTGCGCCTGGAGCGGGCAGAGATCGAGTGCCTTATCCGGGGCGAACCCGGCACCGCCCCGAAATCCGGGTTCGAGGTGTGAGCCCGTGAGCACCCTGCCCATTCCCGCTCCGGCGACGTCCCTCGGCTCGGCCCTCGGCCTCGATCCCCTTCCCGTCGCTCCAGCTGTGGTCGGGCTCTATCTCGCCGCCGACGATGAACACCCCACACGACATTGCCAGAACCGCTTCCCATTCTTCCGTGACGTCCGCGCATTTGAGCCACGTGCCCGCTTCGGAGCAGGCTGGCGGCCCCGCTAGCCGGCAATCTTGGCTGAGAGCGGCCTTTCCGGTTCCGAGCGCGTGGGTATGGGAAACAGACACGTCGCTTCCGGCCCCTGTCAGGCATGCTCGATCTGTCCGGATTCGCCCAAAAACAGCCAGTTTCGAAAACCTGTCACGGTCGGCCGGACTTGCTGAGCTGTCGCAAGACAGCTGAAATCCTGCCGCCGTGAGGGCTATCTTTGTCGCTCCCAGAAGCGCAGAGTGCCGACATCACCGGATCGACTGATCCAGGCTCCGGTGACTGAGGGCCCATGCCCCCGCCTGCAGCGGACAAGCGCGCATGGCAGACCTCCTCAAGTTTCCCGACCGGCCTCGTTCTCGGCATGCACGACGGGCCTATCAGCTGCATCGGTTTGCAGCCGACGGTGGCGTACTGACGTCCCGCATTTTCACGGCCCGCAACGACGGTGACGCCAAGCGGCAGGCGGCGGGGTTGAACAAGGGGCATCGTGCCGAACTCTGGGCGAGCAACCGCCTCGTTGCCGCGTTCGGTCCACCCGGCGGTCCGATTGCGACCGCGATCCGACTGCTCGCGGACCAGCAGACTGCCCCTCTGAAGGCGACCCCGTCCCGCCTTTAGAAGCCACTCAGGAGCGAGACCATGGCGACCGAAAAGAAGCGCGGCAATCGCGAGGCCAAGAAGCCGAAGAAGCCGGTGGTGAAGACCAACGCGGCGGCACCCTCGACCAAGGGCACTGTCGCAGGAGCCATGAAGACCGCCGGTCGAGGCTGAGATGATGGCTGAAGTCTGGACCCAGCGCTCATGATAGACCCGTATCGACCGCCGATGTGCCTGGCGATGCGGAGGCTGATCACGATGGTTGCGCACACATCGCAATCCCCCGGCCTTCAGGAGCGCGGGCGGCTGATCGATCAGCTCACGGACCTTAAAGCCGAGGGTGTCGCCGAGAATGTCCCTTGGCGGACCATGGAAGCGATTCGGGCAACGAAGCTGAAGCTCCGCATCGAGAGCCTGATACCGAGGTCTCCTGTCTCTCACGGCCATTGAACAGCATGACCGCACGCGAGGATTGCTTGAACGAGCTTCGGGCGCTCGTCGACAGAGCGGAGCGTGAGGAACTCGGCGCCGCTCAAGGCAGCCTGTTGCGATTTGCCCTCGGTGAGGAGGAGGCGGAGCAACGTCGAGAGGCGCTCGACGGGCTGTTGGCCGATCTATCACGAGACGACCTAGCGGGCGGCCGATCACGGGCGCAGCAAGCCTTTCACACAGCCCTGCTATCGATGATCGAGCGCACCCGCGAGATGGTAGGGGCGAGAGAAGGGTAGGCGTCCGCCGCGGAGCGAACGCCTCCAAGGGTGCCTCCTCAGGCCCCCGTAAACGGCTTGTTGGTCTTGAAGCTCCTGGTCTTCGGCTCAGGCTTTCGGATCTCGGGCTTGTCGGCGAGCAATCGCTTCACCCGTTCGTTGAAGTCCTCAGGCGTGACCGCCTGCGCTTTGCCAGTCGTGAATTCGCGTGCCATTGCGGCCTCCGCTTCAGAGCCCAGGCACGGGATTGCGCGGAGGGATCAGGTGCCTATGCGCCTTCCCACACCAAAGCGCTACCGTAAGTGCATGAAGCGCGGGATCGAATACCGCAGGACGCCAACTCACTGGCCGCTCAAGCATATGGCAGGGGGTGGCGTCGGCGCGGACCCGGAGGCGCGCCTGAACGGCATCGCTCTTGGTGATTGACCAGGGCCTCGCATTATCCGGGGCTATGGCGCCCGCCGCCGCAGCTGATCGGCGTGCCCTGATCCAGGGGCCGCGTCAGAGGGCTCTAGCGAGGCCTGCCTCCAGATGGAGCGCGCTGGCCGTCTGCTGAGAGAGGCGGACCCCGTTGGCTCGACTTCCGCGTCTGCCTTCACCGCCCGACGCACGATGGCGAGTGCATCGTCCTCTGAGGTCGTGATCGTGGCGTAGAACATCACCAGATACCCGGATTGCTCCGCGTCGTCGGGGCGCGTGACCTTGAGGATGTAAGCCTTCTGATTGGGCTCGATCATTGCCGCGTCGGACGAGTGGGCATCGGCATTCGGCATCGCGGTGTCCTACAAGCTCAAGCGCTTCGTGTTCGCGGCCACGTGTTCGCGGTAGCGTGCGATGACGACTTCGTGTGAGCCACCGAGCATGAGCGTCGTCATGGCCTCGGCTGCCGCATTGACCTTCTCCGTCACCATCGACTGTGCCTCGGCGCGGCCTTCGCTACCGCCCCAGGCGAGACGCACCAGCCGCATTTCGATGACGCGTTGCGACTCGATCGCGAGCATCAGGAATGATAGGAAAGGGGTATACACGTCAAACTCCGGGTCGCAGCAGATACGGCAAAGATAAAACGCGGCCGAGCCGCGAAACGATCCAGCATGAGAACGCATGGCAGCTCCGCACGCTTGATCCTGCCTTAATAAAAGGATGTCTATGTGCCATATCTGGCCGATGAGTATGCCAGAACGCCTCCGCCAAGCCGTCGCCGCCCGCTTCGGCCCACTCAGCAAGTCACTGGAGCAGCAGTTTCAGACCCGTGAGAACATGATCGTCGCGTTGGAGCGCCGAGGATACCGGCCCCGCGGGAAGACCGATGAGCAGATCGTTCAGATGATCAAGCGTGGGGTATGAGGGACGGCGTGGCCGCTCAGCTCTCACGATAGTGCCGCGTGTCATTCTGCTCCTACGGGTAAATTACAGGGCGTCGGTTAGGCTCAGCCGACGGGCTGCCAATTTTGGAGAGAGAGGGGCCACGCCTGAGCATCGTGGTATCCGACGGTCATGCAGCCATGGCTGATGATCCTGGCGAGCATCACCCTTGTCACTGAGAGCCGTGATCTGGAAGCCCGTTGGGCCGGAGCCGGCATCCCCGACGAGGCACGTGCCGCCGGTCCAGCTGTGTTCGCGGCAGATCTCCGCAGCGTACCGATTATCGTGCCGGGTGCCCGCCATGACGGGTCGGCTCCTCTTGCGCGGAACTGCGGACAGGGCAGTTCGCCGCCCAGGACGGCGAGGTCATGCGCGGGCAATCACGCGGTGCCCGTGCCGTTCCGGATTCCAGCGATTTCCGCGCACAGGGCTTCGGCCTGCGGCTCCCCTACCGGTTGCAAGTAAGCCCGCGGCCGCCTCGCTAGCCGCAGCTTCGCCGTTCGCTCGGTCATCACCGGCAGAACACGGCGCAGAGCGGTTCACGCCAATCCCGACAGAGGCCAGATCGGCTCGAACCGATCAGGAAACCAGAACGAGTTCACCTTCCCGGGCAGCACGCTCGCCGCCTGCGGATTTGATCCGATATGTTGGCTCACCTGAGCGGTCATCTGGCGTAAGGCGAACCACCTCAAAGAGTACGTCTACGCTGCCCTTGGCTCCGACGTAACTGGTCCCTAGCTGTCGAACGCTCTGACCGATCTTGAACTTGTGAGACATCTGTCATCCTCCGTGGTCAAGCGGATCACATCACGTGGCTAATCTACCGGCGGGCTCTAGCCTTGCGGGCAGCAAAGCGCGCGTCGCGCGCCGCCTTCTGTTCGGCGGCGAGTGCAGACTGCCGTTCTGCTTTCTCGGCAGCCTGACGGGCGACCTCGGCCTCGGCGCGCTCTCTTGCCGCAAGAGCTTCAGCTTCACGCAAAGCCACAGCCGCGAGACGGGCCGTCTCCCGCTCGTTGAGCCGCACGTCTCGCGCTTGAACGACAGCTTGACGCGCGGCTTGCCGTGCAAGAACGGCTGGATCATCAGCTGCGGGACGCGCCCGGAACCGGGCGAGTGTGGCCTGCCGCGCCTTGGCGATTGCCTCAAGACGATCAACGAGCTGATTTGTTCTGAATTGACCCACGTATATTCCTTATGCGCACCAGAACTCAGCCCCGGCGGCGAGACATAGATGAAGCCGCTCCGAGGGGAACGGCTTCGAAGATCCTTCGCGGAAAACGAGCGAGGCTCAAGCGGCCTGAAGGCTGCCGGCCGACTGCTTACCAGTACGGCGGTCGGTCTCCATCTCGTAGGACACTTTCTGACCCTCGATCAGGTTACGCATGCCGGCGCGCTCGACGGCGGAGATGTGGACGAACACGTCCTTGCCGCCATCATCCGGCTGGATGAAGCCGAAGCCCTTGGTGTCATTGAACCACTTCACAGTGCCGATGCTCATAGGTATTCCATATCGTTTTAGACAAATGAATAAGTCGAGCGCATGCGTCGAGCGCGCTCGGTCTCTGGTCGTCGAAAATGGGAGAGATGCAGAGCGCTCGCCCTGTTGAGGCGATGCGGCCGAATATCTGGCCAAAAGTCGATTTATCATCTGTACGTCATCGGCGAGATAATCACAACCACATAGTGTGAGCGGGCAAATTTCGACACGCCGCGCCGAAGAGCTTGGCCATGCAAATCAGCGGCAGGATGCCTCACGTTGATCGCCGAACGGCCCTCGCCGCCAATGGGATGTCCTAGCCCAACTTTTTCCCGAACGAAGCGGTGCTTTGTTTCAAATTCCCACGCTATCCGCGCCCGCCGCCGCCGCTTGTTCCACGGAGGCGCCCCCGCGCAAGGCCACGGCGATAGCTGTTGACATTGTGTCGATGGCGAGCGCACGATCCTGGCCATAATCGTAAGAGCTGTTGCTGCCGGAACTCAGTCTAGCATAGTAACTGTCCGGGAACCGCTTATCGATCCGCAGCTTAAGTAGCCGCGTAGCTGCGTTGTAATCTTCTTCGAAGTTCTTGGCTTTTATGGAAAAATGGCCCTCAGAGGTGCCGGCCTCCCGCTTTTTAGCCATCAAGCTCGCCCGACGCGCCTGCGTTTGATTCACGAGGAAGCCGGTGATTTTGCCGATCAGCCAACGAACGACGGGCATTGACGCCTCCTACGGTTTAGGAGGAACAACGCGTCAGGATGAGATTGGCAACGCGATATCGTCGCGACGACGCGCTGACGGTCCCCAATCGCTTTCTTCCCGCGGCCGGGAGCGCTCTCCGCCTCAGCTCGAGAGCCCAATTTCGCTTTGATTGCCCTGTCGGCATTTGACCTGGGGCTGATAGTGCCGCCTACGACGCCCGCTTCGGAGATCGAGATAGCCGCCTCTGAACGAACCGGAGGGGCGCGACGAGGCCGGGCTTGGCCGAGAGCCGTCCGACCGCTTTCGAGCGAATGGTAGCGAGAAGCAGAGGCTCTCAGCCGGACATTTATTTTACCGGCACTGGAAATCTCGAAAGATTTTTTACGTACCGATTGCCGACATCCTTCCATTAACAGAGCGCAGCAGTGGGGGTGTCGGGACAACGTTCGTTTCGGCACCACCGAGACGCAGACGGAACGACCTGGTGGGCACCATCGCCAGCATCTCCGGTCAGACCAACCTACTGGCATTGAACGCGACCATCGAGGCCGCCCGCGCGTGGCAGGCTGGAAAGGGGTTCGCGGTCGTCGCCTCCGAGGTCAAAGCGCTGTCTGCCCAGACTGCCAAGTCGACGGACGAGATCCGCACCTGGCTCGGCACGGTGCAGGCCGAGATGGGGCAGATCACGAATGCCGTGAACGAGAGCCGCACCGCGGTGATCGCCGGCTTGGCGACGGCCGAGAAGCTCGGCGCCAGTGTCGAGGAGGCCGATGCCGGCATCCGGCAGACGAGCGACCTGAACCGCGCCCTGGCCGACATGCTCGCCCAGCAGCGGCAGGCCACGCAGGAGATCGTGCAGAACGTGCAGGGCATCGCCGAGAAGGCGACCAAGACCCGCGGCGAGATCGCGACCATCACCGAGCGGCTGGTCAAGGCGGAGACCACGGCGCAGATCGCTCTCAATGCCGTCGAGGACACGGCACCGGTCTACCAGCTGGTGCGGCTGCCCGTTGACGTTGGGGCTTGGAAGCGCCGGCTGGCGAGCATTTTGCTGGGACAAGCGGCACCGGACACAAGAGCTGCTCTCATGCGGGATGAGGGCTCGCCTGCGCTAGCTGTGCAGTTGAAGGGGACGGCATTCGAGCAGCGCCCTGCCTATGCGCGCTTTGCTCGGGCAGAGCAGGAGGCTCAGACAGAGGCCACGCGGATGATGGCAGCCCTGTCGAAGCGAGACTGGGACACTGGCACTCCAGCTTTCAGCGCGGCATCTGAGGCGATGGCGAGCATGCTGGCTGCAGGCAGACGAGATGGCCACTGCCTACCAGAATGGCTGACGCCAGCGCGGCGTCGAGTGCCGGGCAGACTCCTCAGCCGGTGGTAGTCGCCGGGGGCAGGTATCGGGGCGCGCCTACCGGCTGCCGATATGCGAGATAAAATGTGTGTCTCAGGGCATCACGCGCGATCCTGCTTGTTGCCCGGGCCAGATCCAGCTACGGAGCGCGTCCCAGACAAGAAAAAGGCCGCCCTCAAGGAGCGGCCCGAAGTCTAGGGAGGAAACGCCCTCAAGAGGGCTGCGGGACGGCGACGCCATCGCTGTCCCGCAGCGGCCACTTAGGCATTTGCGCCGCAGCACACAACCATTCAGGACTGCGGTAATCGCATAAGTCAGCCCGGCGAACCCGCTCAGGTGCGCTTTCACACCATGAACCGGCTAATTCAACCGTCGGCCTTAAGGGTTTATCTTGGGCGGTCGCCGCCGCAACCGCAGGGCTAAGATCCGCGCTCCAGGCCAGAACACAAGGCTCAACAAGGCGACCGGCACGATGGCGCGGCCCTTCCACCATGTGATCGCGACCGGCAGGAACAGCCCTAACACCGCGACCGCGAGGAGCGCCCAGAACTCCAAGTCGGACAGGTCCATGCGCACTCCGTGCTGACGCTCTGCCGCTACGCATTCTTCACGACGGGTGGCACAGTGCGACCACCATGCCGATCCGGCCCGAGAACCGCTTCTTCTACCGCATCGACTGGCCGCAGCTCTCGGCCGTGATCCGCTTCCGACGGGCTGGCGGCCGCTGTGAGGGCTGCGGGCGACCGCAGGGGCGCAGGGGTCTATCATCTCGGCGATGGCCGCTGGTGGGACGCTGAGGCTGCGTCCTGGCGCGACGGCCGGGGCTGGCGTGTCCGGCTCAGGGCTGGCGCTGCCGACGTGCTCCGGCTCGTGCGGAGAACGCGTGTAGTCCTAGCGGCGGCTCACCGCGACCACGACACGGCTAACAACACAGACGCGAACCTCGCGGCCTTCTGCCAGAGATATCACATGATCCACGACCGGCCGGAGCACCAGCGCAGACGCTGGGGAACGCTGTTCCGGCGCAAGGCGCTCGGCGACCTGTTCGGCGGACCCTACGCTTAAGCGTTCCGGCCCGAGGGTCGGACCACTCAACTGCTTGTCTTGCCGGCCTTGACCCGTTGCAGAGTAAGGGCGCTCTCAGCCTCGAACTGCTCAGGCGTCAGCAAGCCTGCGTCGACACGATGGGCGAGTTCCAGACGATGCTGAAAGGCTTCCTCTTCGGCCGCGCTTAGCTGCATGCTGGCTCGTGCGACTGCGCCGGTGCGTTGCGCCCATTCAGAGTACGAGATGCGCCCGGCGTCGCGATCAGCTCGGAGGCGGCCGATGTCCTCTGGCGACAGCACGGCCTGCTGGACGGCCGGTGTACTGGATTGGCAGGCCGACAGAGCAACCGTGGCCAGCAGAATGATGGCGGCACGTCGGTCCATGAAGCAGTCCTTCCCTAGCTGCCTCCAGAATTGAACTGTTCTCCGTGGCGCGGGCGATGACCGAGCGGCAACACTGAAACTTATACAGGTCTCCCGACTGGCATCATGCCAGCGTCGCCACTGTGATGGACATGGCGCCCTCCAATCACTGGCTGCTATCCCGCTTGGCTGGCCATGCCCGCTATTCCTCGTCAGGCGGCGCCAGCCAGACACCTCCCAGGCGCAGCGACCAGATCACGTGTCCGTTGGGGGAGGTCAGGTAGATCGTATTGGCATCCGAGCCGACCATGTCGACATAGATGCGCTTGGCCTCCTTGATAGCTTCGGCCACGTCCCTGGCCATGATGCTTTCCTCGCGGACAGGCGCATCGACCGTTCCGTCAGAGCGCCGGAGGGCTACACAGAAGCGATAGTGATGCATCGGATCCACAGACTGCTCGTTTGCAGATACAGCCTGCTCCGAACCTCACAAATCGCATTGGTTAAGTTCGACCGCTGCCTGCACTTTCCGCCGTGTCTGTCCCTTGGCGTGCAATTACGCCCGCCGGTGGCTGGCTAAGCGCAACCATAAGCTTCCGCGGACTGGCCTCAATGCTTGTCGTCGGCTGGTGGATCTTCCTCAGGCGCTGGAGTGTACAAGCCTGCCACAATTTGCCAAAAATCCGGGCACTCACCCGCATGCGCCTGCAGCCGTGCATCGATGACCTGCCGTGCAGCCTCTGCAAATTCTTCGACGCACTCTGCGGGCACTTCCAGTGGGTCTGCTGGATCGCTGTTATGCATAATCATATCAACGCGTGGCCGCGTTTTTTCGATCCGAGCATTGTTCCGCAGACCGTACGGCCGCAGATCCTCAGGGCATGGTTCTGCCTGTTAGATCGCTAGCGCGCACTGTCGAATGATCTGGTGTTTTGCGGTCGGCCGTTGCCCGTCGGCAGCCTTTTGATGCTATCGCGCGCTGCGGATCGGCGCTCAGATCGCAGGGCGCGGCTCGCCGTCCCACCTGGAGTGTAAGCGTGGCGGAGGCGCATTCATTAGCTGGTGATGTTGTGTACGGTTGCTGGCGTCCGCTTCGGAGCATCAACGAGGTAACCCTGAATGACCGGGATGGGCGCTAAGCTGCAGGTCGGATTTCGGGCGGCAGCCCAACGACAGCTCGCCGCCCATCTGAGGCACTGACGCGGGCCTGCGCGATGGCCGAGGCTGGCCGAAAGCTGCCGGTCCGCCTCGGAGCAGGCAAGGCAGTGAAGCGGACATTCTGCGCGGCTCAGATGAATGCCTCAGAGTGACCCGATGCCGTCCCTCGGCGCGAGAGGCGGACGTCCGGTTGCAAGCGTCTTCCGGATCTTTGTAGGCCAAGCCCTGTTGGCAGATGAGCGGGAGAAATCCGATCGGGCCACGCGTTTGCCCTAAAGCGCCGCCTTCAGGTCGCCCCGCCGCACGACCAAACCAACCGGGATGGAAAGGTCATTGCCTCTCCGGCAAAGCCGGCCTGTTCTCGTATCGATCCTTCCGCACCTCATCGTCCGGTGCCGCGAGCTGCATGAGCGCCGGTACGCCGGTTGGCACGCCGGCCAACCACGGAATGACGAAGACTTTGCGGGACAGGCCCTTGCGGATTCGGTCGACCTGCTTCGCTTCGCCGGCCAAGCGCATGCGCAGCAGCGGATCATGCGTGCCGACTGCCAGGAGGCTTCGATTGATCACCCAAGCATAGGGTTCGATCTGTGCCCGGCGAAGATCCTCCTGAAGCGCGGCCGCCTCCGAGACGGGCGTGGTCTCGGGCAGGGTCACGACAATGACACGGGTGTAGGCAGGATCCCGCAGACGCATGAGAGGCGTGACGATCTTACCCGAGGCGTGCGTGCCGGGTGCGGCGATGAGATCGCGCGTCATCTGGCGGTGATAGGCCCCGGTCGCGTCGAGCAAGAGCAATGTGTGTCCTGTGGGCGCGGTGTCGAGAACGACGAATGCACTGCGCGCCTCCGCGACGATGCGCGAGAAGGCGTGGAACACGGCGACCTCCTCGGTACAGGGTGAGCGCAGATCCTCGCGCAGCATGGCACGCCCTTCCTCGTCCAGGTGGGCGCCACGGGCGGCCATGATCTTCTCAACGTACCGTTCGGTCTCCGCCTTGGGGTCGATGCGATCGACGCGCAGACCCGGCAGGTCACCCGCCACTGTCATGGACAGGTGAGCCGCAGGGTCCGTCGTGCTGAGGTGAACGTCGTGCCCGCGCTGGACCAGCCCGACCGCCACGGCGGCGGCCACCGTGGTCTTGCCGACACCGCCCTTACCCATCACCATGATCAGGCCCTTGCCTTGGGCCGCCAGATCGTCGACCAGCCGGCCAAGTCCAGACACCCCTTCCGGCAGCGAGACAGTGGAGGCGTGATCATCACCGGCCGGAGCGCCACCCGGCTCTGCCTCGAACAACGCCTTCAGCGCGGGTAGGCCGAGCATGTCGAAGGGATGCAGGGGGATGGTGTCGGTAGGCAGCTGACGCAGGCTTTCGGGCATGGCCGCCAAGGCCTGCTGCCCGCTTTTCTCCAGGGATTTCGCAACAGGGTCGTCCACGCGGGTTGCGTGGAACACCCCGTTCACGACAAGTCTCTGATTGAGCAGTCCAAGAGACCGAAGCTCGTCTGATGTCCTAGCCGCTTCGGCAAGCGCGCTCCTCTCGGGCCGCGTCACCAAGACGATCTCGGTCTCGCGGGCATCGGAGAGCACGGCCAAGGCCTTGTTGAAGCGTTCCTCACGGATCTTGAGACCAGAATGCGGACCAAGGCAGGATGCTCCTTGATCGTTCTCGGCTAGGAAGCCGGTCCATGCCTTGGGCAGACTCAGGAGTCTCAGGGTGTGCCCGGTGGGCGCCGTGTCGAAGATGACGTGATCGTAGCCGGCCTCGTCCGCTGCAAGGAGTCCAGAAAATTCATCGAAAGCTGCGACCTCCGTGGTACAGGCACCGGAGAGTTGCTCGCGCACCGTCTCGCGCTCCCGCGATGTCGCGTCACTCATTTGGACCATCACGCGGCCCCGGTACGCGTCTGCCGCCGCGTCCGGGTCGATGTTCATCGCCGATAGGCCCGCAGCACCCGGTACGGGCGTCGGTCTGTCGCTAAGGGCAACCCCGAGCATCTCGCCGAGATTGGAGGCCGGGTCGGTGCTGACGAGCAAGACAGTCCGGCCTGCGCCTGCCAGGGCCAGCGCCACCGCGCAGGCGACCGAGGTCTTGCCGACACCGCCCTTGCCCGTGAAGAACAGGTGACGCGGTGGATGCGCGAGCAAACCCGGGGGTGCCGCTCCGACATCATCAAGCCTTGTGCCTGTGCGCCCTCAGGAGACTGTCTCGACAGCAAGGGCAATGCCCTGGCCGCCGCCGATGCACAGGGTCACGACACCGCGCTTCAGCCCGTCCCTCCACATGGAGTGGGCAAGCCGCGTGGTCAGGACCGCGCCCGTTGCCCCGATGGGGTGGCCGTGAGCGATCGCGCCGCCCTCGACGTTGACGATGTCCTCCGCGAAACCCAGCTCACGGGCCACGGCGAGAGCAATCGCGGCGAAGGCCTCGTTGATCTCGACCCTGTCGACGTCCTTCAGGGACCACCCGGCCCGTCCCAGGGCCTGGCGCACGGCGGGCACTGGCCCAATGCCGAACATGCCCGGCTCGACAGCACCGACGCCGTAGGCGACGAGCCGCACGCTCGGCTTGAGGTCGTTCTTCTCGGCGAAGCTACGCTCGGCGACGATCATCGCGGCCGCTCCCGTGTTGAGTCCGGGAGCGTTGCCGGCGGTGATCGTGCCATCCTTGCGGAAGGCGGGCTTCAGCTTCGCCAGGCTGTCCATCGTGGTGTCCGCGCGATTGTGCTCGTCGCGGGCGAACGGCTCCAACCCCTTGCGGCCCTTGATCTCGACGGGCACGATCTCCTCATCGAACTTGCCAGCCGCCTGTGCCTTCGAGAACCGTTGTTGCGAACGCGCGGCCCATTGGTCCTGATCGGCCCGGGAGATCTGGTGCTGCGAGACGAGGTCCTCGGTGTGCCAGCCTGAATGCTCGCCGGAGAAAGCATCGTTCAGGCCGTCGTGCAACATGCTGTCGTAGATCTGGGCATTGCCCATCCGGTAGCCCCACCGCCCTCCGGTCATCAGATACGGCGCCATATCCATGTTCTCCATCCCGCCGGCGACCGCGGCGTCATGGTGCCCGAGCCAGATCTCCTGCGCGGCCGAGGCGATGGCCTGTGCCCCGGAACCGCAGACGCGGTTGACCGTCATGGCGGGCACATCCACCGGAATGCCACCATGGATGGCCGCTTGTCGGGCCGGGTTCATCCTGTTGCCGGCCTGGACGACGTTGCCCATCACAACCGCGCCGAGCCTACCTGCGTCGAGTCTGGACCGCTTCAGGGTCTCGCGCACGACGGCGGCCCCGAGATCGGTGGCGGGCGTCGTCTTCAGCGAACCGTTGTAGGTGCCGATGGCGGTACGCACGGGATGGCAGAGCACGATTTCGCGCTGGGACATGAGCCTGGTCTCCCGATTGATAGGCGTGACGCCTCGGAAGAAGCATGGCCTTCGGTGGGCGAACCCACATTGACTTCGCTCAAGGTGTCTCGTTGTCAGGAATGGCGCCACGCCCCCGCCGAGCATTGCCCCGTGCGTCGCAGGGGGCGAAGTTCGCAGGCTCAATCCATTCCTTGAGGTCTATTCTCCTGCGTGAACCTCGTCTTCGGAAATCACTGCATGCCGGGTGCCAAGCTCGTACCAGCCCTTGCTCCGGTTCACGATCCACACCACTGACAGCATTGATCCGCCCGACTGAGGTGGTCCGCCCTGCGGTATGGCTTACGAGCCAGTTGGAGTTGACCCGGTTTGTGGTCCGCGGCCTCTCGATCGAAGAAATTGTGGTTCTGCGCGGCGATGCGGGTCACGAGCCTCAGATTTCAGTATGGCCGCACAGAAAGCCGACGCTGGCGCGTTCCGCAAGCCTCCGTGTGCGGCCTCTCTCAGTCTGCCGAGCCTCTAGCGGCTCGGACCGCAAACGGCCACGCTTTGACCACGATCCCAGTTAGCTTGGCTGTTTCGTGAAATGTTAACCCTTGGGCGGCGCCTGACGATCCGCATCCGGCCTGCCTCATCTCATGGCTCAGCCGAGGCTAGCGAGTGCCGCAGCGATGTCCTCCACCCGCCAGGGTTTGGGAACGAAGGCCATGTCGTTCGGCAACGCCTCCAGGCCGACATAGCCGGAGGTGAGCACGACCTTGAGATCGGGCCGCAAACGCTGTGCGGCCTCGGCAAGCTCCAACCCATCCATGCTCGGCATGTGCACATCCGTGAACAGGATCCGGATTTTCGGATGGGCTTGAAGAACCTCCAAAGCTGCCGGTCCGCTATAGGCGGCAAACACCTCACAGCCCAGCTTTTCCATGATCTCGACGGCGCTGTGGCGAACAGGGGGACGGTCCTCCACCACAAGGACGGCGGTCTTTTCGCTCTGCAATGCTCAGCCTCGGGAACGCACCAGCACTTTGGTTTTCACGATCACGCACCAAGGCGATGAATGGCTGACAAACCCGACGATTTCGTGCCTGACACTCCCGTACCGGCCGATCCCGAGGCGGTGATCGCGCGCGGGCGCGAGTTGACGGTGCAGGCCGATCGCCTGCGGCGGGCTGCTGATCGTCAGATCGAGGGGGTTCAGGCAACCATCGGAGAGGCGGAGAGCGTCCTGAAGCACACGGTCCGCCTCCTTGAGGACGATGCAGAGCGGTAAGGCTGCGGCAAGGGTTATCGAGCCATCCGGCCCTAGGGTGCGTCTACTGGCCTGACTTGGACGTGTTGGCTTCGATTGGGGGCACGCGGGGGCCGTCCAGGTGGTCACCGGGTCGCGCGACAGGCAGCCCTCTGGTGAGGGGGCATCTCGTTTGCCGGGTTCTTTCTGCTCCGGTCTGGTCGGTCAGGCGCTCGCTGCACGCTCTGGACCGCTCCAGAGGCACCGCGCAGAGCCTCCAGAGGCACCGCGCAGAGGATGTGCCGACTAAACCCCAACAACTTGCGCTGGATCAAAGAGGATCGCGTTGCCGGCGGCTTGAATAGCCAAGCTAGAGGAGGCGGCCATGTTCACACAGATCCCGTTGCGCGACGCCTACAACGTGTTCCTACGCAAGCACAAACCCGGCCTGTGTTGTGCCGTGCGCGAGGACGTGCCGGTTCCGACCTTTCTCGACCCGGAGAACTGGTCCTACGGCTACACGGCTCGGAGCAAGGCGGATCTGCCGGTCGGCTTCCAGCGTGATGCTGCCCGCGATGCGACTGGCCGGCTCGGCTTCTACCTCTTCCAGAACGTCTGTGCCTGATCGAGCATCGGCGCATCCCGCGGTCAGTGTTGCGGGCCAGCACGATCCGCGGCGGGCCCTCTGCGGGCTGCCTCGATGGCACAGAGAAGATCCGGCGAGACCGTCTTCTCGACCAGCGGCAAGCCTGCCGCTCTCGCGCGCTTGCGGATCAGCGGATCGGGATGCCCCGTGGTCAGCACGACGGGAGCGTCGACGTCGAGCCTCGCGCAAACGGCGGAACACCTCCACGCCGTTCAGCCCCGGCATCACGTAATCGAGCACCACGCAGCTTGGCTCAGGGCCGGGAAAGGCCGAGAGCAGGTCCGCGCCATTTCGGAACGCCGAGACCCTGTAGCCTTCGCCCTCCAGCAAGAAACGAAGCGCGTCCAGCACAGCCGGATCGTCATCGGCGATGTAAATCGGCACAAACGTCGTCCTTGAATGCGGCCGCCGCGCATGCGGGTTGGGTGACCGCGCGAGGGCAACCTTTGGTTGGCAGTCTATCTGGCGGATCGGTAAAAACCTTGATCCCGCTCAAGCGGGGCCAAGGCCGGCCAGCACCGCCCAGCGCACCAGTTCGGACAGATTGCTCGCCTGCGTTTTCGCCATCAGCTTGGCCCGGTAGATCTCGACGGTGCGCGGGCTGATCTCGAGCGCGCGCCCGATCTCCTTGCTGGTGCCACCAGCGACGAGATGGTCCAGAACCTGCCGCTCGCGCTCGCTCAGGGTACTCACCCGGCGGACGAACTCCTGAACTGCAGGATCCGAGGATTGGGACGGCCCCCTTGGTCGAGAGCCGAGCGAAGCGCCTGAAGCAGCGCTTCATCGTCGAACGGCTTTTCAATGAAGTCGCAGGCACCGAGCTTCATCGCCTCAACCGCCAGCGGCACATCGCCCTCTCCCGTCATCAGGACCACGGGAACGGCGTTGCCCACCTTGCGCAGATGACGCAACAGCGCCAGCCCGTCCATGCCGGGCATGCGCATGTCCGATAACATGCAGCCACCCTCCAGATCCGGCAGAGCGGCAAGCACCGCCTCCGAGCCATTGTAGAGCCTGACCTCGAATCCCGCGCTGGCCAGCAGAAACCCGACGGCATCTCGGATTGCCTCGTCGTCATCGACGACATGCACGAGGTCAACCATCGCCCAACTCTCTCTCGTGCACGGCCGGTAGAATCAGCCGGAATGTCGCCCCGCCAAGTCGGTTGCGCTCGACCGTGAGTTGCCCGCCATGCGCCTCGGCGATGGTCCGGCAGATCGACAATCCCAGGCCCATGCCGGTCGGTTTGGTGGTGACAAACGGCTGGAACAGCTTGTCGGCCACGGCGTCCGAAATGCCCGGTCCGGTGTCCGAGACCATTATCGCGATCATCTCCTGGGTAACCGGCCTTGCCTCGACGATGAGTTCGCGCTGCTGGCTCTCCTGCATGGCCTCGCGCGCGTTGCGCATCAGGTTCACCAGGATCTGCTGGATCTGCACGCGGTCAGCCAAGACGGACTGGACCCGCGGGTCGAGCTTGACGTGAATGGACACGCCCTGCTCGCGAGCGCCCACCAGCGCCAGTGCGCTGGCCTCCTCGATTAGCCTGGAGACCGGCTCGATTCGCTTTTCAGCCTCACCACGTGAGACGAACTCGCGGAGCCGCCGGATGATCTGGCCGGCTCTGAGTGCCTGCTCGGCCACCTTGTCGAGCGCGCCCCTGACCTGGGGCAACAGAGCCGGATCGGCCCGGTCCATGAGACGGCAGCAGCCCTTGGCGTAGGTACTGATCGCCCCAAGCGGCTGGTTCAGCTCGTGGGCCAGCGTCGACGCCATCTCACCCATCTCGCTCAGGCGGGAAATATGGACCAGTTCAGACTGGAGCTCCTGCAGCTTGGCCTGGGTCAGGTGCTTCTCGGTCAAGTCGTTGATGAAGCCGGTAAAGAAGACCTGCCCGCCCGAGCGCATCTCGCCCACGGCGAGTTCCAGTGGGAAGGTCGAACCATCCTTGCGCAGACCGGTTACGACCCGTCCGGTACCGATGATGCGGCGTTCGCCAGTCCTGAGATAGCGCTCAAGGTAGCCGTCATGCTCACTCCGCATCGGCTCGGGCATCAGCATGCGGACGTTCTGCCCGACCGCCTCATCCGCCGTGTAGCCGAACAAGCTCACGGCCGCGGCGCTGAAGGACTGAATGATGCCAGCCCGGTCGATGACGACCATGGCCTCGAGGACGGTGTCGAGGATCGAGCGCAGATGCGCCTCGCGGGCCCGCAGCTCCGCCTCGGTCCGCTTCTGCTCCTCCTGCGCCTGCTTCTGGACGTCGATGCTGAACATCACGCCCCGGTGCCGGACCGGATCGCCGTCCGCGTCGAGGCTCCACCTGCCCGCGTGAGCGGATCCAGCCGATCTGTCCGTCGGGGCGCAAGATGCGCAGGTCGACCTCGTAGGTCCCACCCGTCTCGAGGGCGTGCCGGATCACCTGCGCGCGCTTCTCCCGGTCATCGGGATGAATGAGCTCCTGCAGGGCGGCATGGCTGGTCAGCTGCTCGGGTGGCACACCGAGCAGGCGAACACATGTCGCGGATACGGTGACGGTGCCTGTGGCCGGCTCCAGCGACCATGTGCAGATCCCGGCCGCGTCGAGCGTATCGCGCAGTTCTTCGGCCGACAGGGCCGGCGCCTGAATAGGAGGAGTGCTGGTCGGATCAGCCGAAGGCGGCATCGCAGCCCGTGGGTCCATTCAGGTTCGCGCGGAGTGACTATAGGGTTGAACGATCGGCCCCTGCAGGATGGTTAAGCAATCAGGTGTACCCAGCGCATCGGCAGCCGCCATAATAATCTGGAGCTGTGCCCAGATGACAACCCGCCCTCCAGTCGTGCATAGGAGCTATGTTATATCTGAATATCTTACCGGGTGCTTCTCACCAATTGTTTCGATCCGAAGCCCTATGCGCAGCTCGTGTCTCGGCTATCGATCGGCTTTGCCCCTTCAAGGACCAGCAAGGCTGGAGGGCGCACCGTCTTCGTGGGCGGCCGGTCAAAGTTACCGAGCAGATCTGTGATGAGGTCGTCCAGTTCCGAGGCAGCCGTTTCGTAGAGCTGAAACGCGCATTGATGCGCGGCACGCTCAGTCGTATCCGCCGTGTTGGCCATGGCAGCCGCCTCTTCCCGTGCCTTCTGGCGCAGGCTCATCGCGAGGTGCTGATATTGGGCTAGGACGTCAGCGCCGACGCAGGCCGCTTTGATCTGGACCTCTGTTGCGTTGACGTCGGCTGCGCACGAAATGACCTTGCGCACCACTGCGCACCCCCCGTATCACGCTGGCACACAATATTCGTGGGCGCGCATTGCGGAGAACAATAGTACAATTACATACAGTTGCGTAATTTTATGTGTCAAACTTGGCTGAATGTTGTGCTGTTTTGTGTGTTCCGGGCAGGCCGACCCAGGACGGCTGGTAGCCGGGCAGCCCTGCACCCAGCCGCGCCCATCAAGGTCAGCACGAGTCCGTAGAACGCAGACGTCCGAAAGCGTTGGAACCTCAGGACTGAGCTGCCGCCTGCGGCCCACCAGAGTACAGCGCCGGCGCAAAGCTGAAACGAATTGAGGCGTTTTGTGCCCTACGCAATAACTTTCGCACCATTCGCGCCGTGCTCGCGGACATGAACCTCGGCGAGGCGGACACGCGGGCTGAGATCCTGATCGGACAGCCAATCGCCGCCCCAGCCGAAGACCGCCTCGGTAAACCGCCCCGCACCGGCCGCAGAGCCGCAGCCGCCTCAGCGGAGGTTTGGATGTTCAGGGTGCCGTGCGCATGGAGCGCGGCCGCCCCAGTGCCCAGGATCGTGAGCGCCACAAGGTTCGACATCCCCATCCCCGTCAGGGTGTCGATCTCGATCCGGCGCGAGGCCGGAGGGCCTGTTCGGGCGCATGGAGGAGATCGCGCCGCCGCGGATGGACGTGAAATTACTCGAGCTTGCCGCGACCGGATGGCGTGCGAGGATGTATGTAAAAACCCTTAAGCGAGCGGCCGGAATATCCTTCCCCTCCGAATTCGAAGGCTGTTCACCTACCCAACTGGTGCGCCTCTTGTGCCCCGTGCCGAGAGGCTCGACCGCCATTCGGGAAGGAGTTTCTATGGTTCCTCGCAAGCGATCTCGCCTCCTGACCAACGCGATGAGAGCTGCGCTTTGTGTGTCAGCTATCCTGGCCACCGAGGCTAGTGCCCGATTTGCCTACTCCGGCCCCGTGCCCGACGCGCGGGCAGAAAGTGACACTCGGCAAGTAGATGCGAAGGTCGGCGTGCGGGCGGAGATGGCCGCAAGGCGAATAGCTCCTGATGCCGGACCGGGCGTCAGCAGCCATGACGTTCGTTGTGGTGTCTGGGTGGTCCTCGCTTCACCCTACGCGCGCTGAGCTGCAGAGAACGCCGGCCATGATCTTCCCCGATGCCTCACTACTCGACGACGAAGCCGAAGAACTTGCGATACTGCGCAAGCTTCTCCAGGCGAGCAAATCGGGGGCATCGCGGCGGCAGACCTTTAGGGGCGGCAAGCTCGCCAACTCCGTTCAGTCGCGTCAGCGAGCCGGAGTGATGAGGGTGGCGCTAAAGCGTGGCACTTGCTCGACCAGGCAGGAACTCAGCACTCCTGCTGCAACATCATGACCATGCGGACCAATTCGGAAAGGCTTCCCGCCTGCATTTTGCTCATGACGTGAGCTCGGTAGATCTCGACCGTCCGGTGGCTGATGCCCAGCTCCTCGGCGATGGCCTCGTTGGCTTTGCCCGCGACGAGGCCGTCCAGAACCTGATGCTCACGCTCTGAGAGACTGCGCCTCCGCTCAGTAACGGTTGCGCGCAGTACAGCGCGATCGGTCTGTTCCTCTCGAAGCGCCAATGCAGTCTCAACGGCCCGAAGCAAGTCCACATCTTCGAACGGCTTCTCAAGAAAATCGCTTGCGCCCGCCCTCATAGCCTCGACCGCGAGCGGCACATCGCCGTGACCCGTGATGATGATGACCGGTAGTGATGAGCCGAGTTCCTTCAGCCTTGCGGCAAGCTCCAGACCCGACATGCCGGGCATCCGGATGTCCGTCACGATGCAGCCGCCCTTCGCGACCGGCCGTTGTTCGAGAAAAGCTGTTGCAGCCTCATAGGTCCACACGATGAAGCCGCAGGTGCTCAGCAGCATCCGGAGTGAATCGCGGACGGCGTCGTCGTCGATCACGTGAACCAAGCGTGCATCCGACATCAGGCGGGAACCCCGCTGCTTGTGCCCGCACGGGGCAAGGTGAGGTGGAAGACAGTACCGCCAGCTCGGTTCGGCTCCGCCCAAATGCGGCCGCCGTGCGCCTCAATGATCGTCCGGCAAACGGAGAGGCCGACGCCCATGCCGCGGGCACCCTTCGTGGTCACAAACGGCTGGAACAGCTGATCGGCAATCTCCGAAGAGATACCGGAGCCAGTGTCCGCGACAGAGACGCAGGCGAAGTCGGGCGAGAGGGCGACGACATCCACCGTTAACTCCCGTTTGACCGATGTTTCCATCGACTCCAGCGCATTGCGCATGAGATTAAGCAGAACCTGCTGGATCTGAACCTTGTCGACGAGCACGCTCGTCACCGCCGCATCCCTTTCGATCCGCACGCGCACCCCGCGCTCTTCGGCCCCGACGTCGCGCCGGACTGGTACGGGGAGACGTCTCAGGAGCGACTAGCGACCGCCCGCATCGGCGGCCTTGGAGATGCGCGTCGCGGTCAGGTCGATGTTGACGCCGACTTCAAGGGCGACCCACTGCCCTGAGGCCCAGGCGCCCTGGCCGACGCCGAAGTCGGTCCGGACGAGGTCCAGGTGCCCGGTCGCGCGGGCTTGCGCACCGTCGAGCGCGAGGTGGAATGGCAGCGTGGCGTTCCGGCTGACCCCGCGAATGACCAGGGTCCCGATCGCTTCGTAATCGCCGTTGCCCTTGTCGACGAACCGTGCCGCCTCGAAGCGGGCCTGGGCCGCCGACTTGACGTCGAACCAGTCCTTCTGAGGCATCGCTTCGTCGCGCTGGACGTCGCCGGTCCTGGCGCTGGCGAGGTCGATCAGCACGGAGGCGCGCCCGGCCTCGGGCTTGGCCGGATCGAACTCCACCGTGGCCTCGAACCGCTCGAAGCGGCCCGAGAAGGGCACCCCGACCTGCACGCCGGAGAAGCGGATGGAGGCTTCTTGGCTTGGTCCGCCTTCCATTCGGCGGCCACGATGGGGGAGGCGGCGAGGTGCAGGGCCGCCAAAAGAGTGAGGAGACGCATGTTCATGGGGTTGTTCCCATTGCGGTTCGGCGGCCTGGGCCCCGAGGTTCGGGCAGCATGCGGCGCAGGACATCGTCCCGAAGGATCAGGTGGTGTCGCAGCGCGGCCGCGATGTGTAGGGCGAGCAGCGCCGTCAGGATCCAGGCCCCGTAGGCGTGCACCAACTTGAGGATGCTCTCGGCCGCCGCCGGGCTCGGGACGAACTCGGCCAGGGGCAGGTGCGGCCAGGGCACGAGGCCGTAGAGCACGGTCGGGATGTTGAAGGGCGAGAGCGAGACCACGGCCCAGCCGCTCAGCGGGAGGCCGACCAGCAGGACATAGAGGAGGCCGTGGGCGACTCCCGCCGCACGGCGCTCCCGCACCGGCATGCCGGCGAGGTGCGGCGGCGGCCGGTGGGTCAGGCGCCACGCCGGGCGCAGCGCCGTAAGGATCAGGACCGTGATCCCGACGGACTTGTGCCACTGGTAGAGCTGGAACTGGCGTATGGGCGTCAGTCCCGCATGCACCATGACGAGGCCCATCCCGATCAGGGCCAGCACGCAGAGCGCGCTGAGCCAGTGCAGCAGGATCGCCACCACGGTGTAGCGTCGGGCCTCGGCGGTCATGGCACGCCCTCCGGTCCGTCCTTCGTCAGTCCTGGCGCTCGAAGGCGCCGGCGATGGTGAGGTGCAGCTCGTCGCCGATCAGCGGCACGTAGGTCTTCACGCCGAACTCGGAGCGCTTGAGCGTGCCGGTGGCTTCGAAGCCGACCGTGTACTTCTTGTTCAGCGGATTGGCGCCAGCGCCGACCAGGGTGACGTCGAGGGTCACGGGCTTGGTCACGCCGTGCAAGGTCAGGTCGCCGGTGACCTTCGCCTTGTCCTTACCGGCCGGGGCAACCTTGGTCGAGACGAAGGTCATCTCGGGGAACTTGGCGGCGTCGAGCCACTGGTCGCCCTTGAGCCTCCTCGGTGAGCTTGGCGCTGGTGGTTGTCACCGAGGCGACCGGGATCTTGACCGACAGCTTGGCAGCCGCCGGGTTCTTCGGGTCGAGGGCGAGGCTACCGGAGACGTCCGAGAAGCCACCGGCGTAGTTCGAGAAGCCCATGTGCGACACGCGCCAGCCGACCTGGGTGTGTCCGGGGTCGACCGCGTAGGTGCCAGCCTGAACCTGGGCTGGATCACGGGTCGGGGGCGTCTGGGCCAGGGCCGGCGCCGAGAGGGTCAGGGCCAGGCCCAGGATCGAGGCGTTGAGCGACTTCACTGTTGTCTCCGAAGCGTAAACATGGCGCCTGGCACGCCTTTCCGGCGGGCCGTGTTTCGGCGTTGATGGACGCCTACCCGTATTCCTCGCCCGGTGTGAGGCTGCTATCCGACACCACATGGTTGCTAGAGCGGAAACCTTCGGCGGCGACATCCTCGACGTGCGCGCCTTCTGCGCGGTGGTCGACCTCGGCACCGTCACAGCGGCCGCAGCGAGCCTGCGAGAAACCAAGGGCAGCGTGAGCCGCCGGATCTCCCGGCTGGAACGGGCCCTGGACGCGCGCCTTGTCGCGCGTCATCCCAGAGCGGTCTCCCCGACCGCCGAGGGCCTCGCCTTCTACGCCAGGGCCAAGGAAGGCCTGGCGCTGTTCGACGAGGCCGCCGAGAGCGCACGCGATTCCCACGCCGTGCCCGCCGGCCACCTGCGCGTAACGACCTCGGTCGACTTCGGCATCGAGGTCATGCCGGAGATCGTGGCGAGCTTCCGGGCCCTGTACCCGCAGATCACGGTCGAGGCTCCTGAACACCGATGGCGTGCTTGACCTAACGGCCAATCGGATAGACCTGGCGCTGCGCTTGGGCGGGGAGGACGGCGACACCGGCTACCGGGCCTCGATGATGGCCGCGCTCGCCATCGGGCTGTACGCGTCGCCGGCCTATCTGGAGCGCCGGCCGGCCCCGGCGGGGCTGCCCGATCTCGCCGAGCACGACCTGATCCTCGGCCGCGAGAAGCTCGGGCCCTTCGCGCAACTTCTCTCCGCCGGCGGCCGGATCGAGCCGGTTCCGCTCCGGCCGGCCATCCTCGCGAGCGACTTCGCGGCGGTCCTGAGGCTGACGCTCGTCGGCGCCGGCATTGGCCAGCTCCCCACTCTGGTGGCGGCTCGCGCTGTCCAGGGCGGCGACCTCGTCCGCGTGCTGCCGGACTGGTCTGCTGGTGGCGGGACGCTCCGCGCGATCAGCCTGGCGGGACGGGAATTGCCGGCGCGCGTCCGCCTGTTCCGCGAGCACGTGCGCGGCGCTCTGGCCAGCCGCTTCGCCGTGGAGACGTCCCCGCGCTGACCTGGGTTGGCCGGGGTTCCTTCCCGTTGCCGGCGCGTTGCAAGGGCGCGGGCGTCGCGCCAGTCCAGTACCAGTTATGGAAACGGTCAGTTTCCATCGGTTCCGTTTTCGTTGGGCCGGTCAGCTCGTAATTATCGGCCGTCCGGTGTCGCCCAGGCGACGTCCACGAGAGGGAGCGATGAAGATGCCCAAGGTCCTGGTCCTGTACTATTCCAGCTACGGCCACATCGAGACGATGGCGAATGCCGTCGCCGACGGTGCCCGCGCCGCCGGGGCCGAGGCGGTGGTCAAGCGGGTCCCGGAGACCGTGCCGGAGGACGTGGCCCGCAACAGCCACTACAAGCTCGACCAAGCCGCGCCGGTCGCCACCGTCGACGAGCTGCCCGAGTACGACGCCATCATCGTCGGTACCGGCACTCGCTACGGCCGCATGACCTCGCAGATGGCGGCCTTCCTCGACCGCACGGGCGGCCTGTGGGCCAAGGGCGCCCTCAACGGCAAGGTCGGCGCGGCCTTCACCTCCACCGCCACCCAGCACGGCGGCCAGGAGACCACCCTGTTCTCGATCATCACCAACCTGATGCATCTCGGCATGGTGGTCGTCGGCCTGCCGTACTCGTTCCAGGGCCAGATGAAGCTCGACGAGGTCACCGGCGGCGCGCCGTACGGCGCCACGACTATCGCGGGCGGCGACGGATCGCGTCAGCCCACCGCGAACGAGGCTCGACGGCGCCCGCTACCTCGGCGGCCACGTCGCCCAGACGGCCGCCAAGCTCACCGCCTGATCCCACCGCGTCGGCGAGGAGACGCTGCCATGTCCATCAACGGCATCCATCACGTCACCGCCATCTCCGGGCCGGCGCGGCGCAACGTGGACTTCTACACCAAGATCCTCGGCCTCCGGCTGGTGAAGCGGACCGTCAATTTCGACGATCCGGGCACCTACCACCTCTACTACGGGGACGAGGCCGGCTCCCCGGGCACGATCCTGACGTTCTTCCCCTGGGCGAACGTCGCGCCCGGCCGGCTCGGGGCCGGCGAGACCCAGGAAACCGCGTTCCGGGTCCCCGCCGGTTCCATCCAGGCGTGGCAGCGGCGCTTCGCCGACGGCGGCGTCGCCCACGACCCGGTCGAGGAGCGCTTCGGCGAGGCTGTCCTGCCCTTCCGCGACCCGGACGGGATGCGCCTCGCCCTCGTTGGCGTCGCCGGCATCGAAGGAGAGCCGGCCTGGACCGGCGGCGTACCCGCGGAGCGGGCCGTGCGGGGCTTCCACTCGGTCCGCCTCCTGGTCCGCGACGGCGCGCCTACCAGCGCGATCCTCACCGACGTGTTCGGCTTCGCCGAGGGCGACCGTGACGGCTCCGCCACGCGCTTCAAGGCGGACGCCACCGCGGGCGGGTTCGTCGACCTGGTAGCGGATCCCGAGGCCCGGTCCGGCCATGCGACAGCGGTACGAGGTCGTTCGTGACGATGCCGGCCTTGGAGTAGCGCCACGGCCGCTCACTCGGCTCCCGCCACGTCTTGGCCACCCCGTCCCGTGCCGCCTTGATCAGCGCCAGCGTGTCGGACGTGTGCTCCGGCAGGCAGATAGTCGTCGAGACCGAGCGCATCGGCTCGCCCGGGTCGTGCTCGCTCGTGTGGTAGAAGATCGTGACGTGGTCGGTGCCGAGCCCCCGCGCCGCAGCTTCTCGCCCAGCCGCGTCGCGTGCGCCGCCACTGCCTCCTCCAGCACCGCCCGCTCGGTGATGCGGCTGGAGAACGAACGGGTCACCGCGCAGCCCTTTCGTTGCGCCGGCACCATCTCCAGCGGCAGGCACGCCAGTCCGCGCAGCTCGTAGATGATCCGCTCGCCCACCACCGTCAGTCCCTTGCGCATCGGCCGAGGATCGAGGTCGCGCAGGTCCGCCACGCTCTCGACGCCCATCGCCTCGAGCTTGGCGAGCGAGGCCCGGCCGACGCCCCACACCTCGGCGACGTTGATCCGGCACAGCCAGTGCGCGCAGGCCAGCGGGTCGGTCAGGTCCCACACGCCGGCCAGATCCGGCACGCTCTTGGCGATGTGGTTGGCGAGCTTGGCCAGCGTCTTGGTCGGCCCGATCCCAACGCAGATCGGGATGCCCGTCCAGGCGCGAACCGTGGCGCGCAGATCCCGCACCAGCTCCATCCGGAGCGCCGGTGCCACGTCCGACAGGTTCAGGAAGCTCTCGTCGATGGAGTAGATCTCCACCTGCGGGCTGAACTGCCGGTAGACCGCGTTGGTGCGCCCCGACATGTCGCCGTAGAGCGTGTAGTTCGACGAGAACACCCGCACGCCCTGCGCCCGACACAGGGCGCGGATCTTGAAGAACGGATCGCCCATCTTGATGCCGAGCGCCTTGGCCTCGGCGGTCCGGGCGATAGCGCAGCCGTTGTTGTTCGAGAGCACGATCACCGGCACCGCGGCGAGCTTCGGGTCGAACACGCGCTCGCACGAGCAATAGAAGCGGTTGCCGCCGATCAGCGCACCGCCACGGCGCGGGCCTGCGTGGCCAGCGTGGAGGTGTTCTCGGCGCTCGCCTGGATCTGCCGCAGCGAGGCGTTGGCCGCGTCGATGGCCGCCTTCAGGTCGTCGTAGCTTTGGCGCGCAGTCGCGTTCTGGTCGCGGGCCGCCGTGGCGAAGCCCTGGATCGTGCCCTTGGCCTGAACGGCCGCGGCGCGGATGCCGCCCGCGTCGCCGCCGAAGCGGACTTGGATGTCGTCAGCCATGGTAGGGCTCAAACGCGAACGGGGTGACCGGGCGAACGGCTGCTAGGGGCGGATTTCCGCCGGTCCGTCTTCGGTTGTCATTGCGGTCAAACGGACGTCATCGCCACGCCCGCTGCCGGCACACGATACTTGAACCATTAAATTATATACAATAGACGGGCGGCCCCTCCAATCTCCGCCATCGTATGGCGAGCTGTGGGCCAAGAACGCGGATGCAACCGCTCTTCTCGACTGAGGGCCTCCACCCCAGGATCGCCTTCCGCCGATGGCGGGAGATGATGTGCGATCAAATGGTGCCGAACGAGATCCGGAACCTTGACGCTGCGCCGTTCCACGGCCGGATCGAGTTCACCGCGATCGGGTCTCTGCCGATCACGCGAAGCATTCAGAGTTCCACCCGGACCGAAGTGACACCCGAGGCGGTTCGGCGGAACGGCCGGGGTGACCGCCTCTACGCGGTCTTCACCCAATCCGGCCGCCATGCCGTCCAGCAGAACGAGCGTGACGCGGTCGGCCGGATTGGCGATTTCGTCGTGCTCGATCATCGACCGAGCGTGAGCGAGATCGAAACCGGCACCTTCCTGATCCTCGACCTACCGCGGGAGCGTCTGGAGAGTGTGCTGGGATCGTCTCATCTGTTCACTGCCCTCACAGTCGGGCCAACCTCGCCTCTACGACGCTCGCGAACACCTACGTCCAGGAACTGATCCGTGTCGGAGATCGGCTCAACCCCGATGGCGCGGCGCGCATGGCGTCGATTGGGATCGATCTGGTCGTGGCCAGTCTCGCCGAACGGTTGGCGCAGGAGGTGCCCCGCTCCATTCACGGCAACGCCACAGTCCAGCGCGCCAAGGCCTACGTCGAGGCTCACTTGAGTGACACGACCCTCGACCCGCCGCAGCTCGCCGCCGCGGTCGGCGTGTCGCTGCGCCGGTTGCAGGAGCTGTTCCACGAGCGCGGCCGGCACATTTCCGACTACATCTGGGGACGCCGGCTAGAGGCGGCAGCCAAGCGCCTAACCGACGCGGCCTGCGCCCACCTGTCGATCGGCATGTTGGCTTACGGCTGCGGCTTCAGCAGCCAGGCGCATTTCGCTCGCCGCTTCAAGGATCGCTACGGCATAAGCCCGCGTGAATACCGGCAGGCGCACAGGCAGGACGTACAGTCGGTCGCGTCCGCTTTCGGGCGCCGTCCTAGTCAGCTGAGTGACCGGATTGGGTCGCAAGCGATCCCTCCGAGAACCGAGCTGATCGACCTTTGGCCCTAATGCGCCTTCACCTGCCCGTCCGGGAAGCGGAGGATCATCCCGCCGATGCCGCTCGGGTCGTCGGCCGCGGCTCCGGTCGTTGCGGCGAGCGGTGGCGGATCTCCTTGCGCCTTCACGCCCATGAACGCCGCGACCAATTCGTGGACCGCAGATGGGCCGACCAGTAGCGGCAGAGCCGCCGCACATCCCAGAGCGTCAGCTCGCCGACGGTGTCGACGGACCATCGCATGACGAAGTCCTCGAGCTTGGTGCCGAACCCGAGCTTCGAGGACGTGCAGTTGTTGAGGCGCACGTTCACCGCGTTGCCCTGGAACGTCGTGTTGAACTGCGCCTGGAAGGTCGGGGTGGTACCGAGCAGCTGCTTGGTCACGGTGAAGTGCTGGCCCGCGCCGGCCAGCCCGTAGGTGTAGTTGATCAGCAGCATCTTGCCCTGGTCGGCGGCGGCGAAGTTGTAGACGCCGTTGGCCACGCTGTACTGGCCGGCGGCCGGCGCGCTGGCCACCTTCGTGAAGGGCAGGCCGGTGAGCGCGTTCAGCACACCGAGATCGTCGGCCGCGGTCGCGGCATTGGCGACCGTCACCGTGTAGGGCGCGCCGGGCGGGATCGTCCTGGCTTCGCCGAAGGCGGTCATCACCTGCCCTGGAACCGGCGTGACGCCGTAGAACAGCGAGGCCATCGCCAGCCCCGAGATCCGAGCCACCTTGGCCTTGCCGGTGGTCTTGATCGTGGCGGTCTCGTCCACGGTGACTTCCTGCACGAGACCGAATTTCACCGGGGTCGCGTTAGCGATGTCGGTGCGGGTTCCGATCAGGACCCCGGAGCCGAAGGAATACATGCGGGTCTCCTCTCAGGGCTTTGGGAGCGGCGGGGTCAGGGACGGACACGCTCGGCTTCGGCCACCAGCGCCTTCACGCGCTCCTTGAAGGCGTGGACGAGGTTCCACAGCGCGGTGTGATAGCCGAGCGCGATACCGTCGAGCATGTCGGCGTGCAGGATGTCGATGCGCGCAGCCAGCGTGTCACCGCGGGCCGGCGGGGCGTCGGCGCGCACGGGCGCGGGCAGGGGCACCGCGGCGGCGCCCACATCGTCTTCGGTCTGCATGGATGGCTCCTTCAGGGAAGCTCGATCGCGACGGGCTCGACGAGCAGGCCGTCGCCGTCGAGATCGCCCGGCACCTTCGCCGGCTGGCCCGTGATGCGGACCATGTACGGGGTGCCGGCCAGCGTGGTGCGGCCAAGCGCCAAGTCGGCGCCGGACGCCGCGAGAGCCTGGTCGAGCGTGTCCATGATGTGGACGGGGCCCGGGATCTCCAGCGGTGCGCGCGGGCCGAGCACGTCGATGACGTGCCGGCTGTCGAACAGCGGCTCGGTCCAGCGCCGGGCGTGACGCTGCCTGTCGAGCCCGACGAACAGGTACGAGGCGAAGAAGATCGCCTGCGTGTCGATCTTGCGGCCGCGCCGGACCACGGTGACGCGGTACCGCGGCAGCCACCAGTCCATGGCCAGCTCCTGGAACTCCTCGGCTGCCTTGGCCTCATGCAGAGGCAGGGTGTGGACCACGAACCGCGTCAGGCTCTGGTCGATCACCACGTGCTCGGCCTTGATGCGGGATCCGTTCGTCCCGCGCTTCTTGCCCATGTTACGCTCCTCGATCGCACGCCGATGCAGGCGGCTGCTTGATGGCGGATGGCACCATCCGCTGCCGGCCGTTCTCCGCCCGAGCGCGCACGGGCAACTCGGCCGATCTGCGCGGGGCGATACTTCGCGCAACCATCACGCGGCCTCGCCGATCAGCAGCCGCGGCGGGATCTGGCATCCGGGCTGGTCCGGCGGCGGGCCGAACAGCGACTCCGACCAGGTTGCGGGGTTGCCACGGTAGCGGGCGATCCAGGTCCGTAGGTCGGCTTCGGGCCAGCGCAGGCCGCCGCGCAGGTCGACCATCTCTTCGGGCGGAGGCGGGGCCTGCGGTACGGCGCGGAGGCCCTGCGCAGCCCGGCTCCGACGCTGGGCCGCGACGCACTCCGCCACCGCGTTGGCGAGCAGCGCCCAGGTTCGGATCGGCACGCGCCGGCTGGCCGCGAGGTCGAGGATCGCCGGGACGATCTCCCGCTCCAGGTCGAGCCCGTCCGCCTCGAGCCGCGCCATCGGGCCGACGACGAGATCTTGGCACCACTCGGGGGGCAGGGCGGTCCGGCAGCGGGCCTCGACCCGGTCGAAGTTCGCCCGGCTGCTCCAGGGCGGCGCGCCGTCCATGTGGGGACAGGGTCACAGGCGGCTGCCGTGTTATAGTTCTGTTCTTCTTCCCCTTCTCCTTCCCTTGGTGAACGTAACGGTGGGCGCGTGGCGACCGTTACCGTGTCGTGACGTCTATCGTTACGGTCACCGTTACGGTGATCGTGACGTGCATCGTTACGATCGGCAGGTTCGTTGAAAAGATTGGGTTTTTCGCCGCCGGGCGGGGGCCTTTCTGGGTCGCCCTTGCGCTGGCGGGCCCGCGTGGCCGCGGCGGTCCGCACGCGTCGCGCATCCTTCGCCTCCGCGGCGCGCAGCACGTCCTCGCACAGGACCTTGTGATAGTAGCGGCCGTCTGCGCAGAGGACGAAGCCGCGCAAGGCCATCGCTCGCACCTTCTTCCAGCGTGCGCCGGCCCCAGAAAAGGCGGCGAGCAGCCGGTCGTCATTGGGCAGCGAGCCGTGCGCTTCAATGGCACGCTAACCATCGACGGCTGACCCGGCACGCCCACTTTCAGCCAAGACATCCCTGGAATTGCGGATGAGCACCAAAAAGCGGCCACCTGTTCCCCTTTAGATCAAGCTCTTAGCGCGCCGATCGGCGTCCGGACCGAATTTTGAATGACATTCGAGCAGTTCCATTTATCAGCTGGTAACGCTTCGCGCCGCAAATCCTGCAGTCAACCGGCGAGGCAGCAGACCTTTACTCTCCGGATATTTGTGGCGCGTTATGGGCTGCCCGGCTCAAGATTCCTTCTTGGGACACTGGACGGGAGAGTTTCTGTGGCACCGGTACATGTATGGGGTGGTATTTTCGTTTTAGGCGGGCTGATGGGCGTACCGAGCGGAGCATTCGCGGCTTGCAATGTTCAGCTGCACATTACGAATACTTGTTTCGGGAATTTTAAGTCGGCCACAGGTGGGGGTAGCGATCTTTTGAGAGCAACCGAAGAACGTATCAGCACCGACGTAAAAGTCGGGATTTGCTCATCTGGTGAAAAGGCTGAAATTGCTCGTGTCTCTTGGAATGCCGGGGAGAAAGTCCTTCAGCTGTCTAGTAGCGGGCGGCTTAAATCGCCTAGCGAAGCACACAATAGCTGCCTGAATTCTGCTCGCAATTATCCTAATTAGTACATCCTGGATTGGCGCGGCGGGCCGTCGCAAAGTTTTTTGGGGCTCACGGCTCGTTGGGCAGACGGGCCGAGGCTGCGCCTCCCGTCCCGGAAGCTGCTCATGATCTTCAGCGCCATCGCCGCCGTGCTGAAGCGCCGGTCCAAGAGTGACTTCAAGGGCCGGCATCTCGAGGCGGCGCTGATATCGCGCGTGCGATCTCCTGCTATCTGCCTTACCCACTCAGCTATCGTGACATCGGGGATCTGTTCCTTGAGCGCGGTCCGAAGGTGGGCCGGTCCACGCGCAAATGCTGGGTCCGAGCCTACGCGCCCGCCATCGAGCGCCGGCTTTGCACCTTCCGCAAACTGCACGGCGGAGCGCGCCGAGACGAGGGCCTGCTGCCCCGGACACCAGATCGATTACGTTCGCGCCTGCGCGCCGCTCAGCACGAAGACGCGCTAAGAGCGCGGGACGAAACCGCAGTCAGCGGGTTGGGCGGGCATGGACGCTCTTGTACCCGACGACCTCTGGGCGGTGATCGAGCCGCTTCTTCGATCCGAGCCTGAGAAGCCGAAAGGCGGTCGGCCGCGCGCCTCGGATCGGGCGGCGCTGGCGGGCATCATCCTGGTTCTGCGCACGGGCATGCAGTGGAAGCATCTGCCGCGTTCCGATGTCGGCTGCAGCGGCAAGACGAGTTGGCGGCGGCTGGGCGCGTGGCAGGCGGCTGGCGTCTGGGCCGCCCTGCACCGTGTGCTGCTGGAGCAGCTTCAGGATGTCGATGCGCTCGACTGGTCACGCGCGGTCCTCGACAGTGCGAGCCTGCCGGCGAAAAAGGGGCCCCGCGACGGGCCCGAACCCGACAGACCGGGGCAAGCCGGGCACGAAGCGCCACCTCGTCGTGGACGCCAACGCCACGCCGCTCGGCCTGACGCTTACCGGAGCCAACTGCCACGACAGCCGCACGCTGGCAGCTACCCTCGACGCGGTGCCGGGCGTGCGCAGCGGCCGCCGTGGTCGCCCGCGGCGCAGGCCCGACAAATTGCATGCCGACAAGGGCTATGACCATCGTCGCTGCCGGCGTGAGTGCCGCGCCCGCAGCATCACGCCACGGATCGCCCGGCGCGGCATCGAGAGCAGCGAACACCTCGGACGCTACCGCTGGATCGTGGAGCGCACCCTGGCTTGGCTCGCACGCTTCCGCCGACTTACCATCCGCTACGAGCGACGCGCTGACCTCCACCTCGCCTTCACGACACTCGCCTGTGGCCTCATCTGCAGGGCACAGCTCAAACGGTTTTGTCCCTGACTCTAGGCAGCCTGCGGGCTCCTGCCGAACATCCGCGACCAGACCCCGCCTGCAATAGCGGACTTGTCGAGGTCGTGGATGTCCTGGCTGTAGCGGCCCGTGTAGAGTTTCACGATCATGCGATCGCGGCACTCGCCGTCGAGCTTATAGCTGAACTTCACGTAGACAGGCTTGCCCTCCTTCGACTGCGAGACCTTCTCGACCTTGCAGCGCAGGTGCGGGAACGCGTCCATCTCGACCCACATATACTCGCCCGCGCGCACGTCCGGCGGCGTCACGAACTCCGCAATGCCGCCCTCCAACGAGAGGCTGACGATGCGCGCCTCACGGTATTTCTCACTCACCCCGAGCACCAGGGCGCGCTCGTTCGTGGAGAAGGACTCGAAGAGCGGACGCGGCTTCTCGAAGCAGATCAGCGAGGCGATCATCAGGACCACGATGTTGACCACGGCCCAATAGGCCGAGACCACCGAGAACTCGCCCTCGCCGATGCGCGACCACTCGGGCACGATGTTGATCACGAGCCCCAGCGCCGTGATCGCGATCCAGAAGGCGATGGAGAAGAACGTGTAGGCATCGAATTCCGACTCCTCGTTGCCCGAGCCCTTGGGCGTCACCTTGAAGGGCACGCCAAACGGCTTGATCAGACTGGAGAGCACGACGGGCAGCATGCGGAAGGTCGCGAAGGCGCCGACCGCCGATGAGATCAGCGGCAGGTAGCGCGTCGGCGTGAGCCAGCCCATCAGCAGGAAGTAGCCGACCAGCACGGGAAGCTGATAGAGCACGATGTCGTCCGTGCCGGTGAAGTAGAGCGGGGCCGCTCCGGTCCACAGGTAGACGGCAGGCACGACTAGAATGACGAAGCGGACCGTGTACTGCACCAGCCAGGACAGGGGGATGAACATCACCCGCTGGAACAGGTTGAGGCCGGGGCCGCGCAGCGGTCCATTGTGCAGGTAAATCGTCTGGATGCCGCCGCGGCACCAGCGCCCGCGCTGCACGAAGTAGCCCTTCAGGTTCTCGGCCGCCAAGCCCATCGACAACCGCTCATTGAGGTAGCGGGTCTTATAGCCCTTGTTGAGCATGGCGAGCGTGGTGAGCAGATCCTCGGTGATCGAGTCGTGCGGGAAGCCGCCGATGGCGTCGATGGCGGTTCGCCGAGCAATGGAGCAGGAGCCGCAGCAGAAGCTCACATCCCAGGCGTCGCGCGACGTGGCCATCTCATCGAAAAACAGCCGCTGCTCGTCGGGCCAGACCTTCTCCAGGCTGAGGTTCGATTGCACCGGGTCCTTGTTGAAGAAGTGCTGCGGCGTCTGCACGATGCCGATGGTCAGATCGGTGAAGAACGGCACCGTGCGCCGCAGGAAATTGCGATAGGGCACGAAATCAGCATCGAAGATCGCGACGAACTCGCCCGAAGAGACCTTCAGACCATTGTTCATATTGCCCGCTTTGGCGTGGCTGTTGTCGGCGCGTGTGACGTGGATCGCGCCCTTGGCCTCGCAATACTCGCGCAGCCAGTCGCGGCGCTTGTCGTCGAGGACATAGATTTTCAGCTTGTCCTGCGGGTAGTCTAGGGCGAGCGCCCCGACGATGGTTCGCTCCAGAACATCTAGAGGCTCGTTGTAGGTCGGGATGAACACGTCAACGGTGGGTAGATCTTGGGGGGCGCGGGTGAAGAACGCGCGCTCCAGACGGTCGGCCTCGGCGTGCCGGTCCACGTAGCGGCTCATTGCCACGAGGAACAGCAGGATGTCGGCGAAGGCGCCGAGTTCGACGCAGAACACGAAC
Organism: Methylobacterium sp. P31; assembly: GCA_050632875.1. GTDB lineage: Bacteria > Pseudomonadota > Alphaproteobacteria > Rhizobiales > Beijerinckiaceae > Methylobacterium. The sequence continues at coordinate 3,148,793 of JBODSC010000001.1, forward strand.
CAAGTCCAGAAGAAGCCGAAGCTCCGATCCGCCGGGTAGGGCAGCACGGTGTGGAAGAAGCGCCACCAGAGATAGCGCACGGCAACCAGCAGCACGAAGGTGCAGGTGACCGCGCGCGTCCACGTGCGGTCTCTGGGCCAGTTGAGGGTGAAGAGGAAGAAGAAGGCCGCGACAAAGAGCGTCGGCCAGAGGGTTACGAGATGCTGAACCACAGGCCCTTGACCCAATTCACGACGGGATCGAGCGCGATCTGCCAGGGCGATCCGGCCCGCGCGAACCGAACCTGAACCGTGCGACCGACCTGACAGAAGTCGGGGTAGTCGATCTGCATGTCGCTCGGGTCGAGCACGACACGAATGCGCGCATTCTTGCCTCGGCTTTGCGGCGGGATGGCAGCGAGCGTGACTTCCTCAACGGCGGCAGCCGATCCCCGCACCGAGGTCACGCTGCCGCCAATGATCTGGGAGGTGCCGAGGAGCCGCACATCGGCCCTGTCGCCCGGCTTGATCTCGTCGTAGTTCACCTCGTCCACGAGAATGTCGACGAACAGGTCGCGGCAGTCGAGCAGACGCATCAGCTCGTTGCCGACAACGACGTTCGAGCCCGCCACGACGTTGTTGCGCCAGATCACCCCCTTGAAGGGTATCTGCACTGCGGCGAAGGAGAGCCGGTCGTTGCGGGAGCGCTCCTGGGAGAGCTGGCGGCTCAACTGCTGGACGCGCGCCTTCTCGATCCGGATCTGCGCCTCGACGTTGGCAAGCTGGATCGCCACCTCGTCGGTGCGCTGCTGCGAGTAGGGCACGTCGTTACGGCCCTCACCCACGAAGGTGCCGCGCTTGAGCGCGTCCAACTGGCGCTGGAGCCGCTCCAGTTCGGCTTTGGCGATGTTCTGCGCGCTACTAGCCCCGACCGAGGCGGCGCGGGCCTGCTCGACCGAGCTGCCGGCAACCACGCCTGTAGCGCCAAGAGTCAGTTTGCGGCTCAGATCCGCTTCGGCGGAGGTCTTATTCGCCTGTGCTGTTGCGATGCGCTGCTGACGGATGATGATCTCCTGCTGGACGCCTGTTATGCTCGCCTGCTGGTATTCCTTGAGGCGACCGACGAGATCGGCTTTCAGCGCAGTGAGATCCTTGGCCTCTGCCTCCAGCGCTTGGAGCTTCTCCTTGGAGGCGCCAAGGTCAGCATCCAACTGCGCCTCGGCGGTGCGCGCGATGCGGTCGTTGGCGATGAAGAACACCGAGGTGCCCTCAGGTAGCGCCGTGCCAACCTTGGGAGGCGTATCGGAGACGACGCCCTCGATGGGCGCCGAGACTACGGCGAAGCGGGCGTTCACCGTGCCGTCGAGGCTGGTGTAGCCCGTGAAGCTTGGAAGGACGGCGAGGACGGCGGCACTGAGGAGAAGCACGCCGACTAGGACGCGCATTCCGCGGCTGTTCCAAGGCATTCGTAGGCTCAACTCAGCGTGGCGTTCGCAAAGGTGGCACCCGGCGCATCGGGGTCAAGCGCAACTACCCAATCAGAGTAAACGTTCCATATTCCAGACTGGCATCCGGAATTTCGGCAACGCGGTCCAGCCCCCCGATGGATCTTGTACCCAGTACGTGGACCATCCCGGTCTTTAGTTGCGAATTTCTACGTTGATGCTCGTAGGGTGGTTGCCTCAGCCTAGAATTGCCCACAGGAATGTGGATCGGCGATCGAGCGGGGGTGCCGCGCGGGAGCCGATCGTGTGCGCTTGGCGGGCCTGAGAAGCAAATCCAGGCTCTCAATCGCGAGATCGACCGGATCATCCTTCTGCTGGAACTCACACAGAGAGAGACTGAGATAGTGCTTCAGGGCGCCCTGATAAGCGCCGCGCCACCTTCCTCGAAGATGATGGCGCGAGTCCTGGCGTGCGTCTACGCCTCCCAACAGCGTCCCCTTTACCGTCTCAGGAACGGCCGATGACGACCGCTCAACAGTGGCCGCACCGGGGGACCATCCGACAGATTACCGCCCTGCGCGCCGAGAGGGAAGAGTGGGCGAAAGAGAGTTGGTCGCGGCCGATGTCAGCCCTTCGTGCGCAGCACCCGCTCCCGCGCCACGGCTTCGGTCGGCCAAGTCGGCCGTGGGTCAACTTCGCTGGGATCGAGAGTGCGCGGCGCACAGGGATACGGCCGGGCTCGACAACCTACCCGCCCACCAGGTCAGCGGCACCCGTGAGCGCATTGAGGCAGCGGGCGCGCGGCTGCTCCATTTGCCGGCCTGCTCACCCGACTCCAATACGATCGAGCAAACCTTTGCCAAGCTCAAGGCCATCCTGCGCGTCGAACCCGCCCGCACCGCTAGCGACCTCTGGGACAGCATCAAATGTGCGCTCGGGCGCTTCTCATCAGCCGAGTGCCGCAACGATCGCGCTGCTGGAGGCTGCGATGCATAGGACCCAACCTGATCGGTTGCCGCTCTGGCCAAGAGTGCATGCCTCGCAGAGTAACGATTAATCCTATGGCCACATAGCGTTGTCCAACATAGGAAATTTTGTGCCAATACAGCGAGGCGGGCACCAAATATTAAGCAATAAAATGTTACGGACTGGCTCGGCGCTATCGCAATTTGACCGCGGCGATGCCGCTGAATTGGTCGGAAAAAGGCTGCAGCAGCTATGACATCTGTTGTTATTGGCGAACAAACGAATTGGACCGCTGGCTCCTATACTGCCTATAATTCCCCTTGGGGCGCGGCCTCCCTTGTGCAGGGCAAGGATTATAGCGACACAACCACTATTAATTCAGGAAGCCTGACAAGTGGAGTGGTGATGAACTGGTCCTGGCCGGAAATCCCAGCAAGTTCAGGCGTGTACAACTTCGACCAGATCGCTTTTGGGGATTATTATAATACAGTTCCACAAATTGCCGTTGCACCATCCCAAATAAATTCAATCGGCAATCTCTCTGAATCTTTCGACTTCAACATAGGAGGAGAAACATCGAATTTTGATGTCATTACCGATATGTTTCTTACCGGTAGCGCGGGAGACAACAGCACAAACAAATATGAAATTGAGATATTTCACCATACCCCACAATATTCGTCCGACTGGGTCAATAGTCTTACGCAACTTGGCACTTTCTCGGGCTCGGGGCACACCTGGAAAGTAGCAATCGGTAGTGGCGGATCCGCAGCGCCAGATATAGTTTTCATGCCGACAGACACAAATGACGTGTTGTCGGGCACGCTAAACGTCAAAGATATGCTGAATTATCTCGTTCAACAAAATGTGATTTCTGCGACGGATTATTTCAACGGTCTGGCCGCTGGCGTTGAGGTCCATCAAGGCAGCGGGTCCTTGACCGCAAATTCTTTTTCGGTCAGTTACAATGACGCAACGATAAATTCGACAAGCTCCCCAGCTGTGACCCTGACCGACGCGGTAAGATACTCGAATGGCCAGGTATTGATTTCAGGGAGCGCGCCGGCAGGGAGCAAGGTTTCCCTCTATGACAACGGCAGCGCAATCAGCACCACGATCGCACCCGATAGTGCGAACGATTGGAGCTATAAGACGCAGCTTTCAAACCAAATCCATACCTTTACAGTGTCTGCAGTAGATTCGGCCGGTGTCAGTAGTCTCGGCGGCCACGATCTTATTCTAGGCACGACGGGAGCTGATCACCTGACCGACCTTTCGGCCGGAGCCATATTTCTTGGTGGAGGAGGAAATGACACGTTTACCGGAGGGGGCGGAAACGATACGTTCGTATTTCATTCCGGGTTTGGTCATGACATCATTACGAATTTCGTTCTAGGCATAAGCCATGATAGACTTAATTTTGATCACACGATCTCAGCTCTGAATGGGATCAAAAATGATGCGGATCTGTCAGACTACTTGCTGGCCCATACCCAGGATACGAGCAGCGGCGCGCTCATCACTCTGGACCACAACGACAGCATTTTGCTGAATCAGATCAAAGCAGCACAACTTGCGAGTTTCGATTTCCATCTCATCTAAAGTGCGTATGGAAAGTCGCATATCCGGACGCCGGATATGCGCTTGTGCTCGCGGCTCTGCACTGACGGCTGCGATTTCGCAGGTCCAATACCGGCGCCGCCCGGACTCCGAGACCGTGTGGCAGGACAACGGGAGACCGCTTGTCGAGTATTCGCCCAAGTGTCAAGCGTCACTCCTGCACACTCGAACGCAAGCCGCCGCTCCCTCCCCGTGCCGGCCGGGATGCAGCCAGTAGCGCAGGCTTATGCAGACAATCCCGAGCGCGAAGACGCTGCCGGCCGGTCAGTCTGCGGAGCATGACGGCTCCCTAGCCGGTCCAGGTGCCATGCTCGTCGCCGATGCCATGCCACGCCTTGTCCAGCACGGCGCGGCGGTATTCGGCGGTCCCAGCATCTTCGGCGATGTTCGCGACTTTGTGGTGGATCGCCCGCATAGTCTCAATGCTGCCGGTGAGCCGGTGAGCGTGCTGACCGAGGCGGAAGAGGCTGACGCGCAGCGCATAGGCGACCGGCTCGCAGATCAGTTCGCCCAACTCCGCGTTGAGATCATCGCAGAACGGGTCGAGGTGCGTTCCGGTCCACGCCCCTGGGCTGGTGGCGTCCAGTTGACGGAGCGCCGTCAGCACAGCGTCGAGCGCCCCGACGATCTGGAACAGCGGCCCCTCGGTCGGCAGGGCTGACGCGGCTCGCTCAATCTGAACGCGCTCCTGCTCACGGGTCATCGTCGCGGGAACCGGCCCGGCGTCCGCTGAGCGGATGTTCGTGCGTGCGTCGCCAAATAGGGTGCGAAGATCGACCATATGGACGTCCTTTCAGGCAACACGGGCGAGAGCAGCGTAGGCGGCCCAGATCTGACGCTTGTGATTGGGCAGCAATACGTCGAGGGCGCGGCCGTCGGGCTCCAACGCGGCCAGCTCGGTCTCGGCCTGGGCGACGAGCCGGCAGAGGTTCGTGGCACGGGCCGGCGAGAAGGCGGGCCGTCTGGGTGAGAGCGCGGAGGCGGGCGCTCTGCTCGGCCGGGTCGAGACCGGGCAAGCATGGGCCCCAGCAGTCGGCAGCGGCCATCATCGCCCGAGCCTCTCGGTTCGCTGGAGCGTCAGACCGTTGATGCTCGGGGCCGCCTCTGTCGAGCGCGCCCAGCTTGCCGGCGGCTTCCTGCGTCGACGGGCGCCGCGCATATCGCGCAGCGACTGAATCACCGCTCCGACCCGAGGGCGATGCCTCACCACGGCCGCGGCTGAGGACTCGGTTGGTCCTCTACGAGGGCAACCGAGTAAAAATGCCCCCTCGCGAGTAATAACCATTACAAAATGCGTTGACTATTCCGCGATCCGGCAACAGAACTCTCGTGCCTGCCCAAGCGTTAGGAAAGGTTGGCCGCTAGCCGAGCCAGAATTTTCGGGGTTGAAGACGCGTGACGGGTTAGGTGCTCAGGATGCTGACAATAGTCGTTTTGATGACTCTTGGAACAGTAATTGGGGTCTACTGCCACTGGAGCATCTTGACTGCATGCACCTTTATTCTCGTTCTGTGGCAGTCCGCTCTCTGGATTTTCGCCGCCGAATTTAAGCTAACCGGCTTGCTGATGTTGATGGCCTATGTTTTCGCGCTACAATCTGGCTACTTACTCGGTGTTTATCTGTCAGTAAAACTCGAAGAGTAACAATTTCGCTCAGAACCATATGATGTGACCCGCCATATGAGAGGCTATGGCCCAGAGCAGGACCGAAAGGACTGCCAATATGGCCGAGAATGTCAGGTGCAGTCTCTGTTTAGAACGTCTCTTATCTGCCGACGCAGTCCTCATTTAAGTTAATCCTTGTCTGGAACCGTTCCGGTGGCCCGTATGCACGATTGAGTCCGCCAGAACAAACTGTCTCGCGGTTCTCAGCACTTTACATCCCTGTCAAAAGTGTGGTGTCCAAAAGCGTTAGGTTGCGCCAGATCGACGCCCGTTCAACGCAAAGTCGCGCTGGATCGCTGATCTGACTCGAGAATGGCGCGCCGCTGCCGCGGCGGTGTGCTATTGGGCGGTACGGTGCGCGATCCGCACAAGTATGCACGCCGCGTCCTGCGGGCGACTCGGTAATCGGTCGGGCACAATCGGTCCGGGTTGTCGCCCTGGACCAATGCCATTAGAGCTTGGCGCCCCCTCCAGCCTGGCCTAGAGCGCTGCACCGCGACTTCAAGAATGGGCGGAACAGCCAAGCTTCGATAAAACCTCCGCGTAGGTGATTTGCAGCAGCAGAGGACCATGGCGAGAGCACAGGTTAGGACCATTCACATCCGGAGCACCCGGCGCGACCCCGACCTGGCGATCCGCATGAGCGGCGTCGCCAGTAGCCGGCCGGCAGCAGACCTCGTCAGACACGTGGCTGCCCAACTGCCTGGACGGCCACTCACGGCCCACGAACTGATCCAGATGGCCCGAGCCGCGCGACGGGCCCGGTCCCAGAGCGCCGGGGCCACTGCATGTCCGGGCGCAGGTCACGAGTAGGAATGTCGGATATCTTCGTGACACACAGGTCAGAGAGCGGCACCCGCGAGCCGGCTTACCGGGCTGTCGTCGTCGATGCGCAGAACACGGTCGTCAGCGTCGATACCCTGCAAGCAACCCGGCTCGAAGAGGCTGCAGTGCTCGCCCGGAAAATGGCCGAAAGCTCAACCGTCTACCTGTGGGAAGGGCCACGGTTCATCCAGCGGTTTCAGCAGGCGGATCTCTAGGAGGGCCGCCACTCAGCTGGGCTGGCTACCGCCGCCCGGACATCTGGGTATGTGGAAGCCCTCGCAAGACGTCATGCGACCCGGCCAACCGGTGCGGAGGGCAAGCCAACAGCGGACGCTTTGCCGCCGTCATTGAGACGGCGGGCCATCTCTCACCCTGGTTTGAAGGCGATGTGGGACCTCTCCTCCAGTGAGACGGTTGCGCCGGTGCGCGGATTACGCACTCGTCGCGGTGCACGGGTCTTCGTCGAAAAAGTGCCGAAACCCCGCAGTTCGACCCGGTCTCCGCCCGCAAGAGCGCCTGCGATCCTGTCGAGGATCGCATTCACGACGGCTTCGGCCTCTCGCAACCTGTCGAGCATCAACGGGGTGCGGATCGCAAACGGCCACGCTTTGACCACGATCTCGGCTAGCTTGGCCGTTTAGTGAGATGTTAACCTTTGGGGAAAGCGTGACGATCCGCATTTGGCCTGCCCCATCGCGTGGTTCAGTTGAGGCTGGCGAGTGCCGCAGCGATGTCCTCCAACCGCCAGGGTTTGGGAACGAAGGATACGCTCTCCGGCAACTCCTATGGGCTGACGTAGCCGGAGATGAGCACGACCTTGAGATCGAGCCGCAGACGCTGTGCGGCCTCGGCAAGCTCCAGCCCACCCATGCCCGGCATGCGCACAACCGTGAATAGGATCCGGATTTCCGGACGGGCTCGAAGAACCTCCAAAGCTGCCGGGCCATTGTAGGCGGCAAACACCTCACGACCCAGCTTTTCCATGATCTTGATGGGGTTGTGGCGAACAGGGGGAAGATCTTCCGCCGCAAGGACGGCAGTTTTTTCGCTCTGCAATGCTCACCCTCGGGAAAGCACCAGCACTTTAGTCTTCGAGATCAACGCAGCAAGGTAAGGAATGGCTGACAAACCCGACGATTTCGTGCCCGACGCCCTCGTCCCGGCAGATCCCGAGGCGGTGATCGCGCGCGGCCGCGAGTTGACGGTGCAGGCCGATCGCCTGCGGCGAGCGGCTGACCGTCAGATTGAGGAAGTTCAGGCGACCATTGAGGAGGCGGAGAGCGTCCTGAAGCACACGGCTCACCTCCTCCAAGACGGAGACAACCAGTAAGGCTGCGGCGCCGATTGTGGAACCCTTCGGCTCCGGGCGCGTCTAATGGCCGGTCATAGACGTGCCGGCTTCAGTGAGAAGCGCGCGGGCTCAACTCAGGCCGTTCCTGCCGAACCTGCGTCAGTGCTGTCGCAAGCGCCGGCCAGTCGCGTGGTCACGCTGACATAGGGCCAGACCTATAGCGATCCGGCGTGGCGAGCCCAATAGGCGGCGCGGCGATCAGGACGCTTTCCGTCGGCCAACCTGGCGCTCGGCCATAGCGCCCGGTTGGCCCAGGCCGATCACCTTGGCGAGGGCGGAGCGCCGCTCGGCATAGCTCGGAGCGACCATTGGGTAGTCGGCCGGCAGGCCATAGCAGTCACGGTAGCTGCGCGGGTCGAGACCATTGGCGCTCAGATGACGCTTGAGTGTCTTGTAGGTCTTGCCATCGATGAAGCTGACGATCCCGTCATGGCGGACTGACTTACGGATCTCGGCGGCGCTCGGCTTCTCGACCTCAACGTTTGGGGGCACAGCACCTGAACCGCCTGTGATGGCTATCCCGAAGATCGCCGAATGCACATTCGCAATGAGGACTGGCAGCTCAGCTGGCGGCACCGCGTTGTTCGAGACGTAGGCTGAGACGATCTCAGCAGTCAGCTCGGTGCAGTTGAGACCCGGCTCCTGTGGTTCCTCGTTCAAGGTCATTCCTCCTACGCTTGCGCACGCTTCCGCGAACTGTTCAGACGCGAACCGAAAGCAAATCTTAAGTTGAAATTGCGCGTCATCGATTCAAGTGCCGCGATGAGCACCGCATGTTCTTGAACATTTTACAGGTTAACAGAAGGATTCGCATAGATTTCGATCTATAGCTTGCCCAATTGCCCTATCGAGCGGCGGCAGCGAGAATGAGCGAGAGCCTCCATGAGGTGCGGCACTGCTACCGGAACGCGCATGTGCCTCGGGCATAGCTAGGCTTGACCGTCGAGGCATACCCGTTCGCTTGCCGCGATCTCGGATCAGTCCGCTGGAGCAATGACCCATTCAGACAAGGCTCTCGACGAGAGACGCCCGTGCACGGCTCACGCGACTCTTCACGGTCCCGGTCTGGCAGCCCATCACCTCGGCCGCCGCCTCATACGTCAGGCCCTGCGCACCCACGAGCAGCAAGGCCTCGCGCTGTAAATTGGGCAGCTTGGCGATGTGCGACCAGAGCACCCGCAGGTCCGAACCATGCTCCTGTGCAGCCGGAGCGATCAACTGCGCTGCGGCGGCGCCGTCGACATCCTCCACCTCGCGCTTTCGCCTGCGGTACTCCGTGTAGAACTGGTTGCGCAGGATGGTGCAGAGCCACGCCTGGAGGTTCGTGCCCGACACGAATCGCTCCCGATTGGCCCACGCCTTCAGCACCGTCTCCTGGACAAGATCGTCGGCTCGACCCGGGTCCGAGATCAGCGACACTGCGAACGCACGCAGGCCAGGTAGGGCCTTGGTGAGATCGTCGCGGAACGCGGCTGCGCTCTCGCGATGATGGTCGCCCAGTGCCGCATCGAGTTGGGCCACGAGGTCGAGCAGCCGCTTCGGCAGTTGCGCCTCGGCAAGCTCTTCGTAGGTCGCCTGCAGCTGAGCACCGAGGTGGTCCCGCACGGCTGAGGACAGGATCGCAATATCTGAGGAGTCGGGTTGGGCTAGGCAATCCGAGTCCAATTTCGTGCCTGCCAGGACATCCATCAACTCAACTCCATATCAGAGAGGAGTTCCTCTCCGGTGCTCTGGTCCAACGTGTTGTCAAACTCGCGCCCCCTTACAGCAAGCCCTCCCGGCACCTGCGGAGGCAGCTCTGGGATGCCCGTCCGCGACCCTCGTCATCATGTCATGCGCCAATGAGCCCAACCGTATAGTGAACATATAACTCCCTGGTTGATGGATCGTTTCGCGAGCCTCCCGCGTTGCGCGGACCCGCAAGGTGCCCCGGCTGAGGTGATGAGAAGACCAGTAACCTTCTGCATCATCGACTGTGCAGGTGGGCGGTTCGCAGTTCTGGCTATCTCGTCCTCCGGCTCGGTGTACCGGCGAGGACCGCTGCTAACTCTGGCGGAAGCTGAGACATGTATCGAGGAACTGCGCGAACTGATGCGTTCCTGCGGCTTTCCGCTCGTACGCGAAGCTGGCGAGGTGCCAGACCGGGGCGTTGGAAGGTAGTCAGAACAGCAATTCGTTTCGCGCCTCAAGGGAGATGCACAAGCGAGCGGCCAGATCGGCCAGCTAGGTCAGGGGCGAGGCCGTCGCAGACTTAGCCCCAGTGCTGACCACATGTGGCGGGCTGCCTTGCGCACTCGCGCGCCCGGCCCGCAGCATCGAGGGCTAGAGGCCAAGCTCGGCTGCAACCTGCGTCTGAGGCCGGTCGCTGCTTTCTAACAGCGCGACGGCCCCGCGCTCGAACTCCGGCGTGCATGTTCGTTCTGGTGCCCCCCAGCAGACACATTTTCACTCTCGCAGGAGCGTAGCAAAGGCGTCCATCCTTTGAGAGGAGAAGATCTCCCGAGGTGAATCTCGGCTAGAAATAAGGATCGTAACCGAACCGCGGTCCAAACCCGAAGCCAACAGGGTGGAAGGGCCGGAAGAGTCCGGGACCATAGGCAAACCGTGGCCGCAGTGGTGGTCCATAGGCATAAGGCGGCGGACCGTCATCGAACGCTTCGACGAACACCTCGCGCACGAGAGGCCGGGTGCGGTAGACCACTGGCCGCTCGACCACGACCTCACGAACGATGCGCCGCGTCCGGTAGACGGGGCGTTCTACGACAACCTCGCGCACAAACCGGCGCCTGCTAGAGACGGCGCGGTAGCGAAAACCGGACGGCCCTTATAGATCCGGTGGCTGAAGCCAACAGGCTCGTCGGCACTGGCTGGAGCGGTGCTCACTGCCATCCCAGTCCCGAGGGCCAACGCGCCAGCGAGGAAGTAGGCGATGGTCTTCATCTCAGGTCCCGACACTGCGCAGGGTCAAACCGATCAGACGCCTGCAGGAGATCGTACGCCCAAGCTTACGGCGGTGTCCATCGATGGGGTCCCGCCCGCCTCGCACGGAGCGTGATCCAGGCATCGCTGAATCCATTTTGAGGAATGTGCGTCGACGCGCCGTCAAACCGGGCGCGAACTGGCAGCCTGGGTGTTCCGCGCTTCAGGCTAAGCGAGGGATTAAGTCGTCCAAAGATATTCAGCGCCCAATCCGCAGCGCAACCGCATTAGGCTCTTTGGAGACACCGCTGCCACGCTCTGCATTGGCGAGCAACTGCTTGATGCGATCCACCACATGCTGGGCTCGATAGGGCTTTCGCATCAGCGGCCCATTCTCGCACAGATCACCGGCGATGTCCGCCGAGCGCGCTGCGCCCGAGGTCAGGATCACTTTGATCGCCGGGTGGTTAGATCGAATCCAGCGTGCCAACCCGAGGCCGTCCAGAGAACCTTGCGGCATCTCGACATCGGAGAATACCAGATCGACGGTGAGTTCGGGGGTGTTGAGGACCGCGACCACCTCGTCGGCATTCGCCGCTTCGTGCACGCGGTAGCTCGAGGTGACCGCGCCAGCGCGCCGGGTTCTCACCCGTGCGCAACCCCGTGGCCTTCGGCGTCGAGGATCCGCTCGATGCGGCCGCGCAGCCGCGAAGCGGTCTCAGCCTTGCTGCGCCAGATCGGGGTGAGCACGGCCAGCACCTCGACGGTGCCAATTGCGTCGACCGGCATCGGACGCAGCGAGGCGGCATAGGTGGCCAGGGTCGAGGTCCCCTGCGCCTTATGCTTGTCGTTGCGGAAGCCGTGCGAGAGGTCGGCCACGACCTGATCGGCGAAGGCACCGAACGTGATCGCCGCCTCAGGCTCAGCCCTGGCGAGACGGCGTTGCTCAATCGGGTTCTGTCCGCTCTTCAGGATCCGGCGCGCCTCGCCCGCCCGCTCGCGCGCATCGGCCAGCGAGACCGTCGAGAGCCCGCCCAGGCCCATCTCCTTGAGCTTGCCCTGCCAGCGAAAAGGAACAGCCAGCGTTTGGCGCCTGAGGCATCCACGACGAGGTAGAGGCCGTCCCCGTCGGCGTGGCGCCCGGGTTTGGCCTCGGTGGCGACGGTGCGCGCGCTAAGCCTCTTCACCGCACGAGCCTCGACCGCTCGCCCCAACATTCACCCCAGCAGACGGCGCGGATCGCAGCAAACGCCAGCGGACGTCGGAAGCACAAACTCAGCTATTTGCGTAGTCGAGGTAGGGCGATAATGAACTTCTACAGACTCCGACGTGCTTGGGTACGGCGGACACCCCTCCGCCAGCGCATCGCCCCTGCCACCGACCTTGAGTTTTGCATTCTCCGAAGTCCACTTCGCTGCAGTCAGCGGACAGCATCGGTGACATGGATTTGTGAGTCTGCGGTGCACAGGACCAAGGAGAGGAAGGGCCGCCGCCAAGCGGTTCGATTGAACGTCCGGTTCAGGAGGGTTCTGCGTGGACATCAGCTCTACCAAGTTCAGCGACGCCGGGAGCTTGGCATGCGGCACATCGAGGGCAGCAAGCTCTCAACTTGCTGCCCTCGTCTTGCTCACTGCATCGTCGGCATGACGAAGTCGGCGCCGGCGCGGATGCCCGTCGGCCAACGGGTCGTGATGGTCTTCAACCGGGTGTAGAACCGCACCCCCTCTGGCCCGTGCATATGGTGGTCGCCGAAGAGTGACGCCTTCCAGCCGCCGAAGGAGTGGAACGCCATCGGCACAGGGATCGGCACGTTGATGCCCACCATCCCGACCTCAATCTGGTGCGCGAAATCGCGCGCCGCGTCGCCGTCGCGGGTGAAAATCGCCGTACCGTTGCCGTACTCGTGCTCGTTGATCAACCGTGCCGCCGTGGCGTAGTCGGGCGCGCGGGTGACAGCCAGGACAGGGCCGAAGATCTCCTCCTTGTAGATCCGCATCTCTGGTGTCACTCGGTCAAATAGCGAGCCACCGATGAAGTAGCCGTCCTCGTAGCCCTGGAGCTTGAGGCCACGGCCATCTACTAGGAGGCTCGGCGCCCTCGGCCACGCCCTGATCGATGTAGCCGCGCACCTTTTCATAATGCTGCTTGGTGACGAGCGGCCCCATCTCCGCCTCCGGATCGGTACCGGGACCGACCTTCAGCGCGCGAATCTTCGGGATCAGGCGCTCGATCAATGCGTCGGCTGTCTTCTCACCCACTGGCACCGCTACCGAGACCGCCATGCAGCGCTCGCCCGCCGAGCCGTAGGCCGCACCCATCAGCGCATCGACAGCTTGGTCCATATCGGCGTCGGGCATAACGATCATGTGGTTCTTGGCCCCGCCGAGACACTGGGCGCGCTTACCGTTGGCGGTGGCGGTCGCGTAGATGTAGCGCGCGATCGGCGTCGACCCGACGAAGCTCACCGCATTGACACCGGGACTGTGCAGCAGCGCGTCGACCGCCTCCTTGTCGCCCTGAACGACCTGGAACACGCTGTCCGGTAGACCCGCCTCCGTGAGCCACTCGGCGATGAGCAGCGAGGCCGATGGGTCGCGCTCAGACGGTTTGAGGATGAAGCAGTTGCCGCAGGCAAGCGCGACGGGAAACATCCACATCGGCACCATGGCAGGAAAGTTGAATGGCGTGATGCCGGCTACCACACCCAGCGGCTGACGCAGAGAGTGGCTGTCGACGCGAGTGCCGACGTTCTCGGTGACCTCACCTTTCAGGAGTTGCGGCGCACCGGTGGCGAACTCGACGACCTCCAGGCCGCGCTGGACCTCGCCCTTAGCGTCGGAGAGCACCTTGCCGTGCTCGGCTGTAATCACCGCGGCGAGGCTCGTCGGTGCGCGCCTCAAGGATCGCCAGGAACTTATTGAGGATGCGGGCACGGCGCAGCGGCGGCGTTGCCGCCCAAGCTGGGAAGGCAGCTCGCGCACGTGCGACGGCTGCCTCGACCTCGTAACGGCTCGCTAACGCGACTTCGCCGGTCTGCTCTCCTGTGGCGGGGTTGAAGACCGGCGCCGTGCGGCCGGAGCGACCGGGTGCACGCGCCCCGTCGATGAAATGCGGAATCTCAGCGGGCATGGGCGTCCCTCTTCCTGTGCGATTTACGAACCGCCGATTGTGGCCAGCCCGTTGTCTGTCTACGGATTCTAATGCTCAATGGCCGATCTCGCTGAACCGTTGTGCGGCTTTTGATGCCCATGAACTGGGATCACCTGCAGATCTTCCTGGCGGTGGCCCGGCACGGCCAGATGCTGGAGGCCGGGCGACGCCTTGGCCTCAACCACGCGACAGTAGCTCGCCGGCTTGAGGCGCTGGAATGCGCCCTCGGAACAGTGTTGTTCCACCGCAGGCCCAACGGCTCCGCGCTTACGGAGGCAGGCGAATGCCTGATGCCCTTCGCCGAGCGGATCGAGGCGGAGGTGCTGGCGGCCGCATCCCGCATGCACGCGCAGGAGGCCGAGCCGAGCGGCACAGTGCGGATCGGCGCCCCCGATGGTCTCGGCAATCTGTTCCTCGCGCGCGAGCTCGGCCTGTTCGCGAGCCGCTACGCTAACCTCGTCGTCGAGCTTGTGCCGCTACCTCGGTCCTTCTCACTGTCACGGCGGGAAGCCGACCTCGCGATCGGCCTCGACCGGCCAGCACATGGACGCCTGATCCTCTCGAAGCTGACCGATTACAGCCTCGGACTTTACGCGGCGCGCGACTACCTCGACAAACAGGGGCAGCCGGTCTGCGAGGCTGATCTCTCAACACATACGGGCGTGATCGGCGTCGATGATTACGCCTACGCCTCGGCCCTCGACTACACGGCCTTCCTTCAGGACCGGGCGCGCCGCGTGTTCCGTTGCGCAGGCGCGGTCGGTCAGCTGGAGGCGGTTCGGGCGGGTGCAGGGATCGGAATCCTCCACGATTTCGCGGCGGCCGGCTGCCCGGATCTCGCGCGTATCCTGCCGAACACGACGTTCCAGCGAACCTACTGGCTGATGTCGCATCCCGACAGCCACGAGGCACGCCGCGTCGCCACCTGCCGCGACTTTATCGTTCGTTGCTTCCGCGAGGCACGTGATCGCTTCATGCCCAGTCACGCCGCGAATTGACGGGTAGTTCGGTCGCTGGAGGACCGTGGTGAGAGAGTGGTGACAGACAGGGCAGCTTTCTCTCCCTGGCTCTGTATCTTCACGGTGGAATTGATGCGTATAGTTCGGATGATTCAACAGCCCTCACTGTTGCGGAGGCCGCCATGCTCAACCGTCGTGCATTCCTGACGCACACCGCTCTCGCCGCCGCCGCGCTTGGTGCGCCGCCGCTGCTTCGCGGTGCTGCCGCAGCGGATGGTCAGCTGGTGGTCGGCGCGCCCCTGCCGATGTCGGGCGCCTTCGCGGCGAACGGGAAGTTTGCTGCGCTCGGCGCGACCTTCGCGGCCGAGGAGGCTGGCACGGTGCTGGGCCGGAAGGCCGTCGCCCGCGAGCCTCGACACGGAGGGCAAGCCTGCTACGGCAGCGCGCAAGGTTCAGGAGGCGATGGCCGAGGACACACGGCTCTTTGCCGGCGGGATCCTGTCCTCCGAGGCACTCGTCATGGGCAAGGAGGTGAGCAACGGCGGCGGCGTCTTCTTCACCACCGCGGGTGCCGACGAGATTACCGGCAAGGAGTGCAACCGCGGCACTTTCCGCTGGAGCGTGCCCACCCACGGAGCCATCGCCCAGACCGTACGCCCCCTGATTGAGAAAATGCCGCAGGCTAAGCGCTGGTACACGATCACGCCGCAATACGTGTTCGGTGAAGGGCTGCTCAGCGCTGCCAAGGCAGTCTTCCAAGAGAAGGGGTTGAGCATGTCGGCAATAGCTATCACTCACTCGCCGAGAAGGAGTTCAGTGGCTATCTGACGAATGCCATCGCAGCCAAGCCCGACGTGTTGCTGATCCTGAGCTTCGGTGCGCAATCCTCCGACACGCTACGGCAGGCGGTAAGCTTCGGGCTCAAGAAGCGCATGACCATCGTACTCGCCTGGGCTTCCGGCCTTGAGCAATTCGAGGCGCTGGGCCCCGATTTGTGTGACGGCATCTACTTCGGCGCGCAATACTGGCACGGCATCGACTCGCCGCTGAACAAGGCCCTCGTCGCCAAAGTGCGCGAGACGCGCAAATTCAGCCCGAACTACTCCTTTGCGGGCTCCTATCTTCTGACGAAGCTCCTGCTCGACGCGGCCGCCAAGGCCGGCTCCGCCGACGGACCGGCCGTGACCAAGGTGCTCGAGGGTCTGACCTATGCGGGGCTCACGGGCGAGGAGGAAATCCGCGCGGCCGATCATCAGGTCATCAAGAACTATTATCTACTGAAGGGGAAGCCAAAGTCCTCGATGGCTGATAAAGACGACTTTGTCGATATCGTCAGCTCCGGGAAGTCGTTCCTCTCGCCCGAGGCTGCGGGCTGCAAGATGACCTGAGCCGCACACCTGGCGTCTTGGCTGCATCTGCACAGAGGCTCGTGTGACCTACCTGTTTCAGATCCTCAACGGCATCGGCCTGGGGATGCTCTATTTCCTGCTGGCGGTGGGATTGAGCGTCATCTTCGGTCTTTTGCAGTTCGTGAACTTCGCGCACGGGGCCTTCTATATGCTCGGGGCGTACTTCGCCTACGAAATGGTCGACAGGGGGTGAGCTTCTGGCTCGCCCTGCCGTTCGCCTGTCTGAGCGTCGGAGCGCTGGCCGCTCTGACCGAGGCGGTGCTGCTGCGTCGGATCTACGCCCAGGCGCACACCTTCCACATCCTCGCCACCGTCGGCCTCGCGCTGGTCGTGCAGGAGGTCGTGATCATCGTCTGGGGACCGATCGGCGGCAACCTCGCGGCGCCCGACAGCCTGTCTGGCGTCCTGATCCTCGGCGACTTCATCTACCCGGAATACCGGCTCTTCGTTATCGCGCTCACAGCGGTGCTTGCCGCGTGCCTGTGGTGGCTTCTCGAGGGTACCAAACTCGGGGCGATCGTGCGTGCCGGGTCCGAGTCGCCCGAGAACATGGCGCTTCTCGGCTACAATACGCGGCGCATCAACACGGCGGTGTTCGGGCTCGGCGCCGGACTCGCAGGCCTTGCCGGGGCACTCGCCGCGCCGATCCGCGGCGTCGATCCGTTCATGAGCGTCGAGGCGCTGAGTGTCGCCTTCGTGGTCGTGGTGATCGGAGGCATGGGTAGTTACGCTGGGGCGCTGGCGGCGGGACTCGCGGTCGGCATCGCCCAGAGCCTTATGGCGACGCTCTGGCCGGAGGGCGCGAGGCTGGTGATCTATCTCGGCATGGCCGCGATCATCGTCATGATGCCGCGCGGTCTGTTCGGGCGAGCGTGAGGGTTTTTCCGGTGCACCCCTTCCTCGAACGCCCTCTCCTCCATTTCGGGCTCGCTGCGGCCACCGTGCTGGTGCTTCCGTTTGTCCTGCGCTCGGGCACGCTCGCCAGTGAGATCCTGATCTACGGCCTCGCTGCCGCCGCTTGCAACCTGCTCCTCGGCTACACTGGGCTGCTCTCCTTCGGACAGGGCATTTTCTTCGGTCTCGGCAGCTATGCGGCCGGCCTTTTGCTCCTGCGCGCCGGCTGGCCCACCCTCGTGGTGCTGCCCGCCGTCGCTGTGATCGGTGCCGGAACCGCGACCGCCGTCGGCTGGCTGTCGATCCGGCGGCAGGGGGTCTATTTCGTGATGCTGACGCTGGCCTTCTCGCAGCTGTTCTACTTTCTGGCCTACACGTTCAGCGACCTGACGGGGGGCGACAACGGCCTGCTCAACGTGCCGCGCCCCCGGATTGGCGGAAGGCCGCTCGCGGATCCATGGACCTTTTACGCTTACGTGGCCGTGGTCTTCCTCGTAATCTTTGCGAGCCTCCAACGCGTGACGCATTCGACCTTCGGCCGGACGCTGCTCGCGATCCGCGACAACGAGGCCCGGGCGAGCGCGATCGGGTTCCCGGTGCGCGTCTTCAAGGTCGCGGCCTTCGCGATCTCGGGGGCGGTCACGGCGCTCGCGGGTGCGCTTCACGCCATGCTGATCGGCGTCGCGCCCCTGTCCGACATCGAGTACCACACCAGCGAAACGCTCCTGATCATGACGATCATCGGCGGCAGCGCGAACCTGTTCGCTTCGGTCCTGGGAGCGGCCTTGTACCTCGTCGCTGGCGACCTTCTCTCGGCGATCTGGCCGCGTTGGCTCCTGTTGCTCGGCGCCCTGCTCATTGCCATCGCGTTGTTCATGCAGCGCGGTCTCTGGGGCCTAATCGAAGGGGTGGCCACCTTCATCGCGAAGGGAACCAACACGGAGACCACCCCGGTCTCGGAAGGCGTCGTGCCAGAGGAGCGCCGCCCGTGAGCACACCGGCACCAAGGCCCGAACCCGCTCTCGCAACCGAGGGTCTCGGCGTCCGCTACGGCAGCTTCATCGCCCTCAAGGATGTCACCCTGCAGGTGCGCGAAAACAGTGTCCACGCGATCATCGGCCCCAATGGCGCGGGTAAGACAACTTTGTTCCACGCCCTGACCGGCCGCATCCGTGCCGCGACCGGGCGGATCAGCCTCAGCGGCCGGGACATCACCCGCACCCGCGACGATGACCGGGTGCGGCTCGGCCTCGCCCGCTCGTTCCAGGTCACGAGCCTGTTCGCAAGCTTGAGCGTGCGCGAGAACCTGCGCCTCGCCGCGCAGGGGCGCACGCCCTGGTCGGCCTTGGCGCCCTGGCGCCGTGTGCCGGACCGCGACGCGACCCGGGACACCGTGGAGGCGCTGTTACGGCGGCTCGACCTCGCGGGTGTCGCCGAACGTGCGGCTGGCGAACTCTCGCACGGGCAGCAGCGCCGGCTGGAAGTCGGCATGGCCATGGCAGCCCGGCCCCGGGTCATTCTTCTCGACGAGCCCACCTCTGGGATGGGCACAGACGACATCGGCGCGATGACCAACCTCATCCGAGACCTTGGCCGCGACCACACGGTCCTGTTCATCGAGCACAACATGGGCATCGTGATGAACATCAGCGACACGGTCACCGTGATGCGCGCTGGCCAGATCCTAGTCGAGGGACGGCCGGCAGAGGTGCGCGACGATCCGGAGGTGCGCCGAGCCTATCTCGGCAACATGATCACGGGAGACCTCCGATGAGCGCGGGCGCAGCGCTGCGGCTCGACGACGTCCACGGCTACTACGGCAAGAGCCACATTCTCCAAGGCGTGAGCCTCGAGGTGCGGCCGAGCGAGATCGTCTGCTTGCTCGGCCGAAATGGTGCGGGCAAGACCACGACGTTGCGCAGCATCAGCGGCCTGCTGCCGCCACGCAGCGGCCGGGTGACGTTCGGCGAAAACGAGATCGCCGGCTGGGCACCCCACCGCGTTGCCCGGGCGGGCCTCTGCCTCGTGCCCGAGGACCGCGGCATCTTCGGCCTGCTCACCGTCGAGGAGAATTTGCGAATTGCCGTCCGCAAGGGAGCACCTTGGTCAATCCGCGACATCTACCGGATCTTCCCGCGCCTGGAGGAACGGCGGCGCAACGGCGGCGCCCAGCTCTCCGGCGGCGAGCAGCAGATGCTCTCGATCGCTCGCGCCCTGCTCAACGGCCCGAAGCTTCTGATGCTCGATGAGCCGGTCGAGGGCTCGCCCCTGTCATCGTTGAGGAAATCGTTGCGCAGATCCGCCTCATCCGCGACGCTGGGGTGCCAATCCTGCTCGTCGAGCAGAACCTCGCAGTCTGCACCAGCCTCGCAGACCGGCACTACATCCTTGAGGCTCGGTCGCATCGTCTATCACGCCACCGCGGCGGACTTCGCGCGGGACGAGGCGGCGCGCGATCGCTTCCTCGGCGTGAAGGCCCATTAGGCGCCGTTCCCATCTGACATTCGCCGAGGGCCGCCATGCGTATTGTGACCGCTCGCCTCAACCACGAGACGAATACCTTCTCGCCCCTGGCCACTCCGATTGCAGCGTTCCGGCCCCTCTGGGGTGATGCCGCGCGCGAGGCCGGTACTGCCAGCGCGACGGCGCTCGGTGTCTTCCTGGCCTTTGCGCAGGCACGCGGCGCTGAGACCGCCGTGCCGGTCATGGCCCATGCCAACCCAAGCGGGCCTGTGGCGGATGCAGCCTTCGAAACACTAACCGCCGCCATTCTGGCTGCCGTATCGGAGGGCTGCGAGGCAATCCTTCTCGACCTGCACGGCGCGATGGTGACCGAGAGTCACGACGACGGCGAGGGCGAGCCTCCTCGCCCGGATTCGCGCAATCGCACCCGATGTGCCCCTCGGCGTCGCCCTCGATCTTCACGCCAACGTCACCGCTCGGATGGTCGAGGCGGCTGATGTCATCGTCGGCTTCAAGACCTACCCGCACGTGGACATGGTTGAGACGGGGGCGCACGTCGCCCGCCTCGTCGGACGCATGCTCGACGAGGGAGTGCGCCCGCACCAGGTCTGGTGCCACCCGCCCCAGCTCGCCCACACGCTGCGGATGGACACCCGCGTGGCGGGCGCGATGGCCGACCTCGTCGAGGCATCACGGGTGATGGAGACCAAGCCCGGCATCCTTGCCGCCACGCTGTTCGGCGGGTTCGGCCTCGCAGATCTGCCCGAAGCCGGCGCGTCCATTGTCGTGGTGGCAGAGAGCGCGACGCAGGCGCAGGGGGCCGCGAAGGAGCTCGGTGCCGCGCTCTGGGCGCGGCGGGCGGAATTCGTCTACGACGAGGCCCCCTCGTGGATTCCATCGCCGCGGCGCGTGCAGCCGCCGAACGGCCGGGGATCGGGCCGGTCCTGCTCCTCGACCACGGCGATAACTGCATGTCGGGGGGACCTGCGACGTGATGGATGTGCTCGCCGCCTGTATGGAGGGGGCCTCGACGGAGTCGTTGCTGGGCCGATCTGCGATCCTGAATGCGTGGCCGCCCTGTTCGCGGCCGGGACCGGTGCCGCCGCGGAGATCCGGCTCGGCAACAAGGTGGCTCTCCCGGGCTTCACACGCCGGGCGCCCCTTGCGCTCACCGGCCGGGTCGCGGCGCTCGGCGACGGCGGCTACATCGTCACCGGCCCGACCTATACCGGACAGCGCTTCACTATGGGCCGCGCCGCCGTCCTGGATACCGGCCGGGCGCGCGTTCTGGTGTCCGAGGAGCCGCACGAGCCATGGGATCTCGCGATCTTCACGGGGGTCGGGATCGATACGCGGGAGGCGCGCTTCCTGATTCTCAAGTCGCGCATGTACTGCCGCCCAGTCTTCGAGCCTATCGCCCGCGCCGTTGTCGAATGCGCCAGCGCCGGGGTGACGAGTCTCAGATTACCGCAAGTTCCCCTTTGCCAAGATCGCCCGCCCGATCTACCCGATCGACCAGGAGGTTACGTGGACCGCCTGAAGAACACGGAAGATGTGGGGAGGGCTCCGGCACCCATACGGCGGATTAAGCTGTCGGACCAGATCGCCGACGATCTCTGTGGCCGCATCGCTCGGGAACGCATGGTGCCGGGCCAAAGGCTGCCGAACGAGCAGACTCTCATGCAGCATTACGGCTGCTCTAAGGGGACGATCCGGGAAGCGCTAAAGGCCCTGGAAGTGCAGGGATTAGTGACGATGCGCCCAGGCCCGAGTGGTGGCGCCGAGATCCGGCCAGTCTCGATCGACGCCGCCGCACAGCAGTTGCGCCGCTTCCTGCACTTTCGCCGGCTCGACTTTGCTCAGGTCTACGCAGTGCGTCGCAGCCTTGAGGTCGCTCTCGGCGCTGGGGTGGTGGGTAGGCTCGACAGCGACGCGCTGCAGCGGCTGGAAGAGAACATCGTGGCGTGCGAGGTCGCCTTCGCGGCCGGCGAGCATAAGCGCGGCCGCGACCTCGAACTGACCTTCCACGACCTTCTCTGTGATGCGAGCGACAACGCGCTGCTCGCATTCATGTGCCGCTTCATCAACAGCCTACTGCGCGACCTCGTCGAATTCCAGCGCGGTAGCGCAACGGAGTACGCAGCCTTCGGGGCCCATAACTTGGACAGCCATCGCCAGCTCGTCTCGGCCTTCCGGGCGGAAGATGGCGAGGCGGTCAGTCGGGTGATGCACGAGCATATGTGCTGCGCCGAGCATTTCATGCGCCGGCTAGATGCCTCGTTTCGCAGCGATCTTCTCAGCGGACGGTGAAGCGGCGCGACTTGCTCATCTGCGGCTGCCGGTTCGCCGCATTGCTGGACCGCACCCGGCGACTGATCGATTGCCTGAGGCGAGACATCAACGACAGCGGAAACGTTGTGTGAATCACGCGGCGCTGACGGGGGTAGATCCACTCAGCAATAGCTGAGGATGAGGCGATCGACCCAGACCTCGCGTGGCGTCGGCTCGCCGCGATGGTGCTCGGCGCGGTCGGCGGTGTCGGCATGTGGTCGGTCGTCGTGGTACTGCCTGCGGTCCGGGCCGAGTTTGGGGTTGGCCGGGCGGCGGCTGCACTGCCCTAAACTCTCACCATGCTCGGTTTCGCGGTCGGCGGCCTCCTGATGGTGCGATCTGGCCCGCCCGGGCGAACTGCCCGCATCACCGGCTCGCACTGGCAAGGCTGACCCCAAAACGCTCGGCCGCTTGATGCTGCGACGCACCGGCCCCGACGGCATGGACGACGCGCTGACGCAGATCGACGCATAGGGCTGGGCACATCGGCGCTCTCCTTCGCCGACCAACTCCTCAGCCCGCGAACCCTTTCACCCCGCTCAGATGGTGTTCTAGGCTTACATAGTTGCAAGTGAAAATGTAAATTGCGTCATCCATTTGGGTGACGCGCAATACTAGTGGATTCACTAATATTGCGGTTCAGATATAATTGATGGAGGCGGGCATGACAAAAGATATACTGATTAGCTTGACGTTTGCGGCCGCAGGCGTTTTGGTCGGGGTGCCGGCCGTTGCCGATGACGCATCACACGTTGGGGGTGGACCGCAGAGTTCACCAAGCGGGAAGCACGGCCACTCGGCGGGCCCGATCACGTCATCGTCGCCGGAGTGGCAACAGGCACGAATAAGAGCACCGGATCGGAACCTCACGGCGACGGCGCGCAGGTATTGATCTCGGATACGGCTGAGTTGAACCAGGGCAATGGTCCCCAGAACGGCTATTTCACGCTCGTCGACGACAAGGGCAGCATTCCCTCGGGCTACACAGGCCGGGTCACCACGAAGATGGTCGATGGCCAGCCCCGCACCGCGAGTGAAGGGACATGGCGCCACGTGTCAGGCACTGGCGCCTATGCAAACGTCAGAGAGACCGGCCGCTACAGCTTCACCATGACCTCCCCAACCGCCATGCGTGGCGAGTGGGTTGAGGTCGCGAAAGCCGCGGCGCGCTAGGAAAACGGTGGGCTCCCCCGGCTCCGGAACGATAGCGGACCGGCGGGATCCCACCCGTGGCAATGACCAAGCGCCATGCTCGAATGGGACGCGGTTCTGAACTAGACGAGAGCGTTATCCGCCGCAGCTTGACCCGCTTCGCGCCAGATGAGTGTCGAGCCTCCCTCGCCGCTGCAGGCTACGACGCTACCTGATCGGATGCCGCTCTACTGGCCTTTCAACGCGGCGGTGAACGCCTCTGAGGCCCGCAGCCTCTCTCTCGGCGCCTCCTCACACGCTCGGTGTGCGTGACAGCTCCGTTCCAGTGCCATGACTCGGCCCTGTGCCAGGCAGGTGCGAAGTTGGGCCAAGTGCAGTTCTGCCTCGTGCCGAGCATCGCCGTCTCGTTCCTCGGGCGGGTGGCTTTTCAGTTGCTCTACAGTCCGGATCGCGCGATCGAGAGCGCGCCTTGCGTTCTCCAGGTCGGAGTGCATACCCTCTCTCCTGAACTAACAGGGCTCATGAACGCTCTTCGGGCTGGATTAGCTCCGATACGTCCGACATACCCTATTGGGGGCGATATGCTTCTCGCGCATGTCCCCCTGATTCTCCCTCGGTTTCGCAGACACCTCTGATACGCTCATGCTGAGCGGGGAAGGTGTCGGATGGCGAAGACGAGACGGGAGTTCACGCCCGAGTTCAAACGCGAAGCGGTCGCCCTGCTGGAGAGCGGTGGCCGGCCGCAGAGGCAGATTGCGGCCGAGCCTCGGGATCCCGCCCTCGATGTTGCGGCACAGGCGTGCCCCGCTGAACAGGGCCTCACCCCGGCCGCGGCCGGCAGGATCAACGGGAGCCTCGCCACCCAGCCCAGGCGCGTCCCCGTCCGATCAGGCTGCCGAGATCGCCCGCCTGCGGCGTGCGCTCGACCGCACGCGCATGGAGCGCGCCGTGCTAAAAAAGCCATCGGCATCTTCGCGGAGATGCCCAAGTGACCTTCGCCTTCATCGAGCAGCATCTACGCACGTGGCCGGTGCGTCTCATGTGCCGCGTGCTCGGAGTCTCCCCCAGCAGCTTTACGACTGGCGCTCGCGCTCCGAGCGCGCCCGCTCGGCCTCCAACCGCCAGCTCCTGGACGATGTCGGGCGGATCCATGCCGCCCACCATCGGTGCTACGGTGCCCCGCGCGTGCATGCCGCCTCGCGGGCCGAGGGCCGGTCGGCCAGCCGCGGGCGGGTAGAGCGGCTGATGTACCGGCACGGCATCCGCGCCCTGGCGGGTCGTCGGTTCCGGCCGTGCACGACCGACAGCCGCCACGATCTCCCGATCGCCCCGAACCTCCTGAGGCAGGACTTCTGGGCCGAGCGGCCCGACACGGTCTGGCTGGCCCACATCACCTGCCTGCCGACTGGCGAGGGGTGGCTCTACCTGGCCGCCGTCCTTGATCGGGCTGGCCATTTTGGAAGTGCATCCTGCAACTTGTCGCCCTCCGCTAGCGTACTGCGGAAGCGGGTTGCCGATGCGGTGTCGCTCAAATGCACTTGAGGCCAGTTAGGCCTTAAAGGTATGAAAAATCGGCGGCAGCTTACCCCAGAATGGCTACGCACGAGGTCTCTAGGTCCGATTGCCCATATGGATGCGATTACTCCAACACTAGAATGTGGCGCTCGAGCAGTGGGTTCCCAGAGTGAGGAGCCGCCGTCTGGAGAGACGCTTCTCGTTGCCATCGACGATACGGACAATCTGGAAAGCCCGGGGACCGGCTTCCACGCACGGCAGCTCGCGAAGCTCCTGATGGCTCAGCTAGATGCCGCGGTTCTGGACGTGACCAGGCACCAGCTCCTTTTTGATCGCCGCATTCCCTACACGTCTCACAACAGCTCCTTGTGCCTGCGTGTTCAGATGAAATCGGGTACAGGCAGTCATGTCATTCGGGCGTCGCGGGATTACATTCTTGAGCACAGCGCTGACGGATCAGATGCCGGCCTTTGTGTTGTCGAGTGGTCGTCCGTGCCTGCGCAGGTCGAGGATTTCGGCCAACGAGCCAAGCGTGACATCTTAACGTTGGATGAAGCGCAACAACTCGCGCAAACCTTCAATATTGTCCTTGAAGGTCTGACGGGTAACCACGGCGGGAAGATCGGTGCTCTTGCCGCTGTTGGCCTGCGTCGCGGCGGACGTGATGGTCGTCTGGCGTGGGCGCCCGGCCTTCGCGAGACGACCGGCATTGTGACCGTCAGTGACCTATTGGCGCGCACGCGGATTGATGAGGTTCGTCCGCTCGATGGCTATCGTCCCATCGGGCCAGAAGACCGCATTGATGTGAGACCGTGGCCGCGAGCTATCCTCGATAACGGCAAGGCCGTTCTCCTCGTTCAGAAGGCAGGGAGCATCCATGACCACTTCGACTGGCAACTCGCTTCAAAAGACATCATCCGTCGCTACTGAAGCGTGGACCGCCTCGCTGGCTGTCGGCCTGGGTGTTTGCCTGGTCGCAGGTGCTGCCATCGCACTGACCGATATCTACCTAAGCATCCCTCTGCATATGCCGGGCTGGCGCGGCATCATCAGCATGGCGCTGTTGGTTCTTGCCCGCCGACTGAGTGGCCGCACTTGGGGGCTACTGGCGCGGCTATCGTGGCCGCGGGTGCCAGCCTTTATGCGGGCGAGGCGTTGCGTCACGGCCCCTTCGTCTATCTTCTGCCGGGCCTCATCATCGATACACTCTGCCTGGTGGTGGCGAGGTGGCAAAATCGCGCTCTCTTCCTGGGACTCGCGGCGGCACTGGCGAACGTCAGCAAGTTTGCCGTGGCCTTGCTCGGCGTTGCGGCTCTCAGTCACGCTAGTGAAGCGCGTGGACTGCTGCTGCCGATGGCCAGTCACTTAGGCTTTGGCTTGTGCGGTGGTCTGATCGCGGCGGCGCTGTCGTTTCGCGTCGGGCGCGAGCGCAGCCAAACCATCTAGCGGGCACTCTCCCAGACCAAACCTGCCCCACTTAGGTGCCTGTGATGTTGCGTTCCGCTACGGCCGCTGCCCTCCTGGTAGGCGCAAGCGTTGCTCCCTCACAGGCTCAAGACGGAAACTCGGGAGGCACCGCGTCCTACACCCTGGGCGAGCCTCTCGGTGACTGCTCCGACCACGGCGGGGCAGACCACGACCGTTGTCACATTGGAGCAGGTTCGGGAGCTTGGGGCGCGCACACTCGATGAGGCGCTGCGGAACACCCCAGGAGTGACCATCGACACCAGAGCACAAGGCGTGCCGCGGATCACCCTGCGCGGGCTGCCTCCTCGTGAAACGCAGATCTTCCTCAACGGCGTGCCGCTCAATTCCGCGGCCGACGGTCAGCCCGATCCCTCCTTGATCCCGACCGAGAATATCGCCGAGATCAAGGTCATACAGGGTACCAGTTCAGTCCTCTACGGACCCGGCACGGTCGCGGGGCTTGTCGACGTCATCACCAAGAGAGGCACAACTGGCGTCCACAGCGATGCGGGTGTGGAGATCGGCAGCGGGGAGCCCGCCGGCTCTTTGCCACCGTCTCGGGTGGCATCGAGAATTTCGATTACTTCGTCAGCGGCAGCCACACCGCTCGAAATGAGTTCGTGCTACCGGGCGGCCTCGGCCGCGAGAACAGCGATTTCGTGCGCTCCAACATCTTCGGGAACTTCGGTGTCCAGCTTGGCGACTGGCGCTTCGGTCTGACCGTCAGCGCGGTCGACGGGAACCAAGGTCTGCCACCCAACACCTTCTCTGCGGCAGCCAACAATCCTTTCACTGGCGGGCAATTCTTTGAGCGCCTCGACCGCGTCTCTGGCCGGACCGCGCAGTTTGACGCGACCTACCAAGCGGGTGGTCCCTTCACGCTGCGCATGTCGGCGTACGTCAATGCCTCGTCCGTTGCCGACAATCGGTACGACAACGCAGCCTACACCACGATGATCGATCCAACGGTCAAGACGTTTCGCGAGATCATCGACACGACCGTGAGCGGTGGGCAGACCCAGGCGATCTATGACTTCGGCGCATTCGGCAGCCTGACCGGTAGCTTCCTCGTGCGACGCGAAGAGGAAGTGCTGACCGGGCAGATCAGAGGACGTGCCGCTGGCCGGAACGGGGAGCGGCACTGGGGGCGGAAATGGAACAGGCAGCGGTCGCGGAACCGGCCAAGGCGGCTCGACCCCGCAGGTAGGCCGCTTCGGCTGGCGTTTGCTCGACCAGGATGATGCGGTCACCACCTACTCCGCAGCGGCGGAGTACCGCGTCGATCCCCTTCCGAGAACGCATCTCACGCTTGGTTACAGCCACCACTGGTTTGAGCAGCCCGGAGCCCAGCATCAAGGGAACCAGCTCATGGTCGGGGTTGCCTACGACCTCACATCAACGCTTCAGGCTTTCGGCTCCTACGCGCAGAAGGTGCGCTTCGCGACAATTGACCAGCTGTTCAACCCGCAACAAGGTAACTCCTTGCTACGTCCCGAGCAGTCGGAGAACTACGAAGGAGGTATTATCTGGGCGTTTTCGCCTAGCGGCAGCGCGACGGTTAGCGGATTCCATAACAACGTAAAGAATTTCATCCTCAACAACCCGATCACTCAGTCGTTCTTTAACGAGGACATTGTAGTTGCAGGCGCACAGGTCATTGCATCCTACTCACCATTTCCTGGCCTGACATTCCGTCCTGGCTATACCTACCTGGATGTGCGCGACCCGGTGACCGGCTTGCCGACTGACTACCGCCCTCGGCACGTCGTGAATTTCCAAGTTGCCTACGTGCCTGCCGCGACTTGGCTTGTCTCTGCGGATCTTCAGTACGTGGCCGACCAGTCTGTCGGCTCAAAGTCAAATGCGGCTACGCGGTTCGAGGTCGGGGACTACACTATCGTGAATGCGCGGATTCAAAAATCGTTTCCGGAGCTTGCTCTGGACTGTTATGTGCGCGGGACGAATCTTCTGGATGAGCGTTACATCTACTCGGTCGGCTTTCCTGCGGCAGGCAGGACGATCTATGCGGGATTGGAGTATCATTTTTAACGAACGGCGATGGTGTGTGCGTCTGTCAGTTCTGTAGTGGCGGCGGATCAGAACGTCCGCATCCAAGCGAGTGGGCCAGGGAAGTGGACGGAAAACTACCGATCCGCGGCAGAAGGTCGAAAGGCTCACTCGCCGCCGGAGCGGTCGCGCGGTCGCCGCCCGACTCGAAGTCACAGCGCCGGCCACCGGTAATTCCGCAACTGATCCCGCAGCGTCGTCTTCTGGATCTTTCCCGTCGCCGTGTGCGGGATTTCATCGACCAGCACGACGTCATCCGGCATCCACCACTTGGCGATGCTCGGACGCATGAACTCGAGGATCTCAGCCTTCTCGGGCGTGCGACCGGCCTTGGGCACGACCACAAGAAGCGGGCGCTCGCCCCATTTCGGATGGGTGATGCCGATGACCGCCGCCTCCGCCACATCAGGGTGGCCGACCGCAAGGTTCTCCAGTTCGATCGAGGAGATCCATTCGCCGCCGGACTTGATCACGTCCTTGGAGCGATCGGTGACCGACATGTAGCCGTTCGGGTCGATGGTGACGATGTCACCGGTATCGAAGAACCCGCGGTCGTCGAGGATCGGCGTGTCGTCCCGGAAGTAAGCCTTGGCCACCGCTGGGCCTGCAACCTTGAGACGGCCGAGCGTGGTGCCGTCCCAGGGCAGATCGCTTCCCGCGTCGTCCGTGAGGCGGAACTCGACGCCGAATGGCGGGTACCCCTGCTTCATCTTGAGGTCGAGACGCGCCGCGGGGTCCAAGCTCTCGACCTCGGGTTTGAGCGCGCAGAACGAGCCAATCGGGCTCATCTCGGTCATACCCCAGGCGTGCATGACGGTGATGCCGTAGTCACGCTCGAAGCGCTCCGTCATCGCGCGCGGGCAGGCTGACCCGCCGATCAGGATGCGCCTCAGGTGGGTGAGCCTGCGCCGCGTGGCATCGAGGTGCTGAAGCAGGCCAAGCCATACCGTCGGCACCCCCGCCGTGACGGTGACTCCCGTCTGCTCCAGCAGCTCGAGCAGCGAGGCTCCGTCGAGCCAGGGGCCGGGTAGAACCATGCCCGCGCCCGTCATCGGAGCCGAGAAGGCGAGCGACCAGCTGTTGGCGTGGAACAGCGGCACCACCGGCATCGCCACGTCGCTGCTCTTCAGCCCGATGTAGTCCGGGCTGTTGTTGACCAAGGCGTGCAGCACGTTCGAGCGGTGCGAGTAGAGCACGCCCTTCGGTTTGCCCGTCGTGCCCGACGTGTAGCAGAGGCCCGCCGCTGCGTTCTCGTCGAGGCGCGCCCACGCGAAGTCCGCGTCTGCTTCCGCGATCCACGCCTCGTAGGCGACCGCGTTGCGCAGGCTCGTCTGGGGCATGTGCATGGCATCGGTGAGGACGACAAAGCGCTCGATCGTCGGCAGGTTCTTGGCCATCCGCTCCACCAGCGGCAGGAACGTCAGGTCGAGGAGGAGGATCCGGTCCTCAGCATGATTGACGATGTAGGCGATCTGATCCTCGAACAAACGCGGGTTGACGGTGTGGTAGACTGCACCGGCACCAGTGATGCCGTACCAAGCCTCCAGGTGTCGCCACGTGTTCCAGGCCAGCGTCGCCACCCGGTCGCCCGCGCGGATGCCGTCCCGCTCCAGCCGCTTGCCAAGCCGCCGCGTTCGCTCGTGGATCTTCGCGTAGGTCGTGTGGTGCATCGGCCCCTCGACCGAGCGCGAGATCACGGCTCGGTGAGGGTGCTGGACATGGGCGTAGTCGAGGATGCGGTGGATGAGCAGGGGCCAGTCCTGCATCTGGCCGAGCATGACGCGACTTTGCCTCCGTTTGGCCGCGCGGAGGCGCACGACCTCCCCTCAATGCGCGGTCTTGAAAGCGGGCATCGAGATCAGCTGGCGCCGAGCTTAGTGCATTTTGAGATGGAAAGGACGCGGGAACACGCCTGATGTTGTGGCGTCACCCGGACGCACAAACCCGATTGCGTCAGGCTCTGCTCCCGAGGTGCTGCCAAGTTCGGCTACGGAGCGGTATCGGTTGTCAAACTGAACTTCGGCTTTCCGGCTGCCGCCCAAAGACGGCTTGCTGCTCCTTGCAGAAGGCCGGAACGTCCGCTCCTAGGCAGTCTGATAAGCAAACTTTGGTAGCTCCTGGCCACATCTGGCCGGTAGCCGCCTGTCCGCTTCGGGCACAGCCTGTGGAATAGCGGACGTTCCCGCTGAGGCCGGCGCGGCTCGGTGCGTTTTGGCAAGCTCCAGCCGCGAGGGCTCCCCGGACGTTTGCGTTCCCGACGGCGCGTCACGAGCAAGGGAGGCGTAGATCAGGCGCGGTGTCGTCATAGCCCTAGCGAGCCCTCCCGCAAATTGCGCATTTCCGTTATACGGGTAGAATACCGATGATGTCGCCGCGCATGGAACAGAAAATCAAAGGCCGACCACCTGGGAGCGCCTTTGCCTCTCCGTTCCCGATGCGGTTCACGCATTCTCAGCTGGAGGCGGTAGACGAGTGGCGTCGCAATCAGCCGGACCTTCCTTCAAGGACCGAAGCCATCCGCCGCCTTGTCAAAGAGGCCTTAAGGGCGAAGCGATCCCGATGAGACGCGCTCTCGCCTGCGCCGTGGCCGGGAGCATCTTAGCGGCGGCATCAGTACACGCCGCCGAGCCGGTTCCAACAATCGACTCGGCTTCTTACTGCAAGGGCATTGTTGGACCCGACGGTGGGCCGTTCAAGCGGCAGTGCCTGGAGAGCGAAGCTGAAGCTCAGGGCCAGATGCGGGCCAGATGGGCAGGGACGCCGAACGGAGTTCGCGCAGCATGCGTCAAGCACCTTGCGCTTACGGCGCCATCCTACAAGGGCCTGTCGGCCTGCATAACCGGGATGATGACCTTCATGTGGCGGAACGGAGAGCTGAACGCGGTGCCTCGCTGACCCGTGCTCAGCCTCCTATTGCGCGGCGGGTTAAACTAGGCTGGGTCAATTGCTCTTCGTGGTTAGTTCCACTATCCTGCATACCTCAAAAGTGTCCGGTCATAGGCCGACAAAATCATAGGCCGTATATTTAGTCTGAGATTTACTTAGGTACGCAACCATTCCCTGATTGGATGGTATATCTACAGACAGGACACCGGAGAAAACTATGCTCACGTTCCTATTGGGCTTTGCATGCGGAGCAACAGTGCCTCTGGCATTCGCGGTCATGAGCCTTGTCGCATTTGGATCTGCCGCCAGCATCTTTGCTGAGTGACGCTGAACAGCCTCTTCCTGCCCCATTCCCGCCTCGTGGAAGAGGCGTCGAAGGCGCAGCGTTTAGGCTCAACACCGTCCAGCGGCTATCCTTCCGGGATGCACCTCCTGTTAATCGCCTCCCACATCGCAGCGGGAGCCTGACTCAGCGCTTCAGGCCTGATGCGCCTGCGCCACCCGCGCGCTTCTTCAACCGCTGCCTATGACGGCTCTTCCAGCGCTCGCGACGAGTTCCCTTGGATCGATGGGAGTCTGACATCTCGAGGCATGACGGAGGGATCACCATGATGGTGATACCCTCACGTCTTCCCGCTATCCGCCGCCAACGCGTAGGGACGGCTCAATCTGCCGCATTCCCGATGCCGACCGTTTCAGAAGACCGCAACGAGCCCGGCTGCACCTTCGATCTCCGAACTTGCCGTCGGACGAGCGTCGGTGGTGAGTTGGCTGGGTCTATGTCCGAAGCCGCAGGCAGGTGCGGCGTAGCTCCGGTTGTAAGTTCGGGAGAAGCGGTTCCCAGGGATGCCAGCGCCGCTGCGACGGCTCCTTCCGTCGGTCCGGCCGGAAAAACCTCGATTTGCATCGGCAGGTTCGCCCATGCCGCAGCAGTAAACACCGGACGTGGTGGAGCGCTGGGCGGGATGGAGACAGGGGATTGAGGCTGTTCGAGCGGCTTGGCAGGTTGGAATGAGGCGGCCGGACCGTCCGGCCGGTCTGTCATGAGGCGCTTCAACAGAGCAGGCGCATCAACAGCTGCGTGCGGCTCCAACCACGTTCCTGGCATAACTTGCTGCCCACAACTGCTGACGACCGCCTCGTGGGTTACGCCCTCAATAGTCGCGGCAACGATGCAGCTAGCAGGATGGTAGACCAACTCGTACTGGAACTTGCCGTTTTCGTCAGACTCGGTGCGGAACCGGTCGTCCAACATCACCGCTGTGTGTGGATGCTCAGTCGTCCCGACGACATAGAGCCGGCCGGTGGTGATCGCGGCGATAGTGATGTCAGATGCTGCTGAGGCATGGCTATTCAGGGACGGCAGAGCGACTGCCACGACCAGCGCGGCTGAGAACAAGCGGAACATCGTGCCACCTCCCGCCACATCCGTGATGTTGGCTCACGACCGCTTATGGGTGCCGTGGCACCTGAGTCATGGCGCATCTGACGCGCTCCACAACAATATTAATTTGCCCGATACTCAGCGTAGTATGCAATTTGGAGTAGAGGATTGAGCGCAGCTCCGTTGAGCATCATCTCCCGACGCGCTGTCCCCACCTGCCTTCGCCATCTGCCGCCTGTGGCTCTTCACGAGGTCGCGAAAGTCGTTGCCGTCTCATGCCTGCTCGCTGTCGGCCGCCGTCCCAAATGGGGCCGGCATGTCGCCGACTGCGCGCTCCGGAGCGCCAGCGCGTACAATCCATCCGCCTCCTCGAAGATGGCGCTCTGCGCCTTCTCCAGTACCAGGTCGTGGATCCGGTCGAAGGTGCTCTTCATCATGTGCCCGGCCTCACGGACGCACGCGGCCTCGTGGATCCTCGTTTGGGTGTCGAAGGTCTGATGGTCCCGCACAGTTGTCGTCGGAAGCGCCGTTCGTCGGCGGTGATGCGCATAGCGGGGCCGAGGTTTCAGCAAATCGCGTGAGCCGATGCTGTTCGGGTCTAAGCTCGACTTTGGCCAATCAGGCCGACGCGATTTGGGCGCCGGCCTTGAGGAAGCGGCTGAGAGGTCGACTTTCGGCACGTCACCGCGCCGCCTGCGATGTGACGAAACGCGATCGGGAGCATCGGCGGGGCGGTGCGGCCTGGATCGAGGGCGCCGAGCCACGGAACACGGGCCCGAGGATCCGCCTGCGCTCTGGGGGCAAGGCCATGGGGGCCACTGAAAACGACGCGTTCCGCAGTCCGGCAAATCTGCTCGCGGGCTCATGTGGTTCGAGCAGTTGGCCAAAGTCGAGCTAAGCCGCCCGGCGTCATGTTCGGCACGCCACGGATCACTCTGGCTGGCGCGGGGGCCGTCGGTCACTGAGAGGCGATGATCCCTGGCCCGCAACCGCAACCCGGGAAGCGGTGCCCGAGCGACGCAGCCGGTGCCGTGTGAGCGAGCGCCATCTCGACTAGCTCCGACGGGTCGGTGTCCGTTGTCCACCCGAAGCAGCCAATCCGGCCGGTGCGGTTTTGGTATGCCCTGCAAGGGGACGACGAGGACCATCTCTTGGAATTAGTGATCGCCCTCGCGCCTTCTGCGGGTCACTTGTTTCAGTGGTTCGCAGGCTTGTTGGCTGGTGCGGGATTGGTGGTAGCGGTAGAAGGTGTGGGATTAGCAGGTGCGGGACTAGCAGGTGCGGTGCTGGTGGTGGCGGGCGGAGGCGCGGGGTTCTCAGCCTTCTTTTCGTCTTTGCAGGCTGTGAGCGCGAGTAAGCCAACGAGCGGCAGCAGGAAGCGTATGCGCATAACGGTTACTCCTTGTTGGCCGATAGGCTGCAAGGAACGCAACTCGGCATCCGTCGGATTCGATCCAAATCAGCCCTCGCGGCTTGCACCGGGCGTCAGTCTTCTTTGATATGCGAGTAGCGATCCGTCGCCGATCAGCACCCCTTTCAGCGCGCGCGTTCTGGCGACAGGCGCTGCCACCTCTGGGTCCGATAGAGCGACGCCCAGCGGGTGAGACTGTTCCGCTCGGCCCATGCGAGTTCAACACCGACCTCACGCAGGACGCACTCGACAAATGGGCAAGGACGCCCCGCGCCCGCAGACTGATGACCCGCCGGCCGACCTACTGTCTCCCGTCCCATACAGGTGGCCGCGCGGCGCTCAATTACCGGCACCTGCGGATCACGATCCGGAGATTTTATGACCCTGCATGGATCGAGGCGAAAGCGAAATGTCGGATCGAGCAATCGCGCCCCAGAAGCGGCCAAGCCTGTTTAACACCTGCGTACCGGAACAGTCAGGCGTGAGTTGAACATCCGTCGCGGTCGCGCTCGTCCGCTACCTAAGCGTCAGAATGGCATGTACGAATGAAATTATGCTTGCAACCATTCTGCCGTCGCGCCCGTTTTTGCAGTGACCGACGGCATATCCCTGGCTTTGCGGTCCAATCCCGGCGGCGCGGGAGAGGAGCTTTGCTCGCCTGCACCGCCGGGATTGAAAGCAGCGGAGTTACGTCACGTGTGCGGTCCGAACCCGCAGCGTCGCTCATAGGCTTCCCGGCCGTTGCCGACCGCAAATATCGTCTTCACTTTCTCGAGTGGCTGGGCAGCCAGCGACGATATTTCCGCGGGTTGTCACCGATTCCAGCGAGCCCGGCCCTCCGGCGATCGCTATCGGCTGACCGCTCTCGGCGGCCCGAAGAAGAGCGTAAGCACCCGCCGTCTGGAGCACGTGGCAGCTCTGCCGTCGGTCTTCAGGTGTCCCTGCTCTCGCAAAGCCGCGACGCAGTACACATCCTGCCGGCTCATTGGCCCGGAACGGGATCGCAGATCAGGCCGTTCCTCGCCCGATCGAATGAGGAGTATTCCGATGAAGGGAGTTCTTTCAGCCTTTGCGGTGCTGACGCTGATGAGTTCAGCTACGCTGGCGGCCGAAGCTGGGGCAGCGGCAGGCGCTGCCACGGGCGGCGCTGTCGGCGGGCCTGTCGGAGCCGCGGTGGGTGCAGGCGTCGGAGATGCGGCCACGGGGCCGGACCGCCGCGGGGCCGTCGTGGATCACCGGAGTGGCGGGTGCAGCCACACCACCGTGCACAAGGAGAACGAGGTCGGCGACTCCAAGACCGTGCGCAGGGAGGATTGCGACTGAGCCGGTTCCCGTCGATGAAAACCCTTCGCGCCAGATGCGGATCTACACGTCGAGCAGGCGCGTGACGAGGAATGCAGCGCAGCCGTCGGCCAGATGGAGACGCGCCGTTTCAGAATGCTCGGCCCTGGGCCGATGACGGGGGCTTCTCAGGACGACCCGAGCGGGATCGCCCCTTATCGGCGGGAGACGCGTCGGCCCGATCCCAGGCCCGCCAGCGATCACCGTGTGCTCTGCTTTGAATCCCGTTGACGGCATTCAGCCTCGGGTTTGCGCTGGTGGTCTGTTTCAGCGTCGCGCAGGTCAGGCTTCAGCAATCTCGCGCGGCAGACGCCTTGCGCCGGGGCGGTCCTGATCGTGCTGGAAGGCATCTTCACGAGATGGGCGGGCTGACAAGACATCCATGATGGTGCGGGCGCACATGCCGCCGTGGCAGGTGTTTCCCGGGGGCCCGGATCGGACCGCGGCCGGGGTTTGCCCCCGACGACGCCTTGGAGAGTTTATGGGCTACATCATCGCTGGCGCGAACCTCGCCAATGCCGAGATGCCGAGCATCAACCTACAGGCTGACACCGCTGCCGACGCCCTGACAAGGATCGAGGAACTGGAGCGCGGCGGCTACCGCGTGCGCATTTCATCGAGCGAGGGTGATGAGATCACGGTGGCGGCTATCAAGGCCAGAGTCGTCCTGGAGCAGGAACACTGAAGCCGCGCCACCGCGTGTCATGGCGGTCCGTCATCGATGCCGCGGCAGCCCATGACCCGGTTCGGCGTTCTCAGGTCCCCAACTGGAACAAGGCGGAAGCGTGTGCCGAGTGAAGCGCGAGACGGGCGATCCGACCGTTGATCTTCGGGTGCCCTCGCTCGCGACTGGGCGCATCACCTGCATCAGTCCACAGCGCATCGACGCCCTGCCCGATGCTCTTCAGGCCGCCCTGGACCGCGCGTACGCGCTTTGAGAGCGCGACCGGGATAGCCTCCCGCGCCGTCTTCCGGGATAGTCCCCGGACGGTCTCGTCGAGGGCGTGCCGACGCCCCACTGCGTCAAGCGGCTCTCCGCCTCGCGCCGCTCGCCGCGAAGGCGGCTGCATCGGCTGCGGATAGAGGCCGGCTGAACAGAAAGCCCTGAACCTCAGCGCAGCCCTCTTGCCGCACACGCTCCAGTTGCTCTGCCGTCTCGACACCCTCAACCACCACTCTCTTGCCCAGCCGCCTGCTCAGGTCGGTCACCGCCCGCACGATTGCTGCCGCTTCGGGATCGGCGATGTCGCGGATGAATGCGCGGTCGAGCTTGATCTTGTCGAATGGAAATCGGCGCAGATAGCCGAGGGACGAAAACCCGGTGCCGAAGTCATCGAGCGCGACCTCGATCCCTAGTCCGCGTAGCCGGTGCAGGCGTGCCAGCGCGTCATCAGCGTCGCGCATCAGCACGCTCTCGGTCACCTCAAGGGTCAGGCGCCGCGAGTCGAGACCCGCACCCGCCAACGCGAGCATCACGGCCTCTTCCAGCCCATCGCGGATCTGTACGGGCGACACATTCACCGCGACCCGGATCGAGTCGGGCCAGCGCCGCGTCTCGCGGCATGCCTCGGCCAATGCCCAGGTGCCGAGTTGCACGATCAAACCGGTCTCCTCAGCCGCCGGGATGAAGTCAGCGGGCGAGATCGAACCGCGTTCGGGATGGTGCCAGCGCATCAGCGCCTCGAAGCTGACCACCGCGTTCGTGGTGACGTCTATCACCGGCTGGTAGACGAGCGAGAAGTCGCCGCGCCGGATCGCCTCCTTTATGTCGAGCGCCAGGGAGCTACGTTCCGCGGCCCGCGCGTGCGCGCCGGGTTGAAACAGTCGATAAGTGCCTCGCCCGGCTGCTTTGGCCCCGTACAGCGCAGCGTCTGCGCGCCTGAACACCTCGTCGGCGTCAGTTTGACCCTCTTGCACCATGGCGAGACCGAGGCTGACACCAACTTCGACCTGCGTGCCGTCGATCTCGATCGGCTCGCTCACGGTGTTGATGATCCGTTCTGCCATTCGCCGCGCGCTCGGCTCGCCGTCCAAGCCACCGAGTACCAGCGCAAATTCATCACCCCCGAGGCGGGCGGCGGTGTCAGCGTCGCTCAGCACCGAGCGGATGCGCTCGGCGACGGCGCAGAGCAGGCGGTCGCCGACCACGTGCCCGAAGGTATCGTTGACAGCCTTGAACCCGTCCAAGTCGCAGACCGTGACAGCGTAGCTGCACGGCGCCGCTTCGGCGCCGTGGATGGCGCGGTCAAGCCGTTCACGAAACAGCAGGCGGTTGGGTAGGCCGGTGAGCGCGTCGTGATAGGCAAGATGCTCGACGCGCGCTTCGGCCTCCTTGCGCCGCGAGATATCGATCTGCGTGCCAACCATCCGCACCGCCCGCCCTCTGGCGTCGCGCTCGACAACGCGGCCGCGGGTCAGCACCCAGAGGTGACCGCCATTGAGGCACAAGATCCGGTGTTCGCATATGAAGGAAGGCGTCAGGCCCTTCACGTGCTCGCGCAGCGCCACGGCAACGCGCGTGCGGTCC
The DNA here is from genome assembly GCA_050632875.1 of Methylobacterium sp. P31. Classification (GTDB taxonomy): domain Bacteria; phylum Pseudomonadota; class Alphaproteobacteria; order Rhizobiales; family Beijerinckiaceae; genus Methylobacterium. Next base: position 3,186,518 of record JBODSC010000001.1, read on the forward strand.
TGCGGGTCCACGAAGCGCTCGAAGGTGCGCATCGCGATCCGCTGGCAACCTTCGCGACTCAGGCGCCGCATCCAGTGATCCGAAACCCAGACCTCGTCCGACCGAAGATCCCAATCCCAGATCCCGTCTTCACCGCTCTCGATGGCGAGGGCGAGCCGCTCCTCGCTCAGCCGCAGTCGTGCCTCGCTCGCCCTGATCTGTGCATCTGCGCTTTGACGCCGCTCGATCTCGCGCGCGAGCAGGAGCAGGGCGCCTACGAGTACGATCGTGAGGCTGCCCGCTACAGCGCCTTGCGTCACGGCCGAGCGGCGCCAGTCGGCCAGCGCGTCGGCGCGTGAGATAGCCGCGCTGACGTAGAGCGAGTAGGCGTCGAGGAAGCTGTAGGCAATCACCCGGACAACGCCATCTGTCATCCCATGCGACCAGAAAGGCTTGTCGTCCCGAACCGGCACGTGCGCTCGGTAATTCGAAGCGGCTCCGAAGTTCCTGCCGATCACCTCGGGCATCCTCGGTGACCGCACCAGGAGCGTGCCATCGGCGCGCCACAGGTTGAGCGTCGCGCCCGGACCATTGTGGATGGTGGCATAGACCGTCTGAAAGGTCTCAGGGTCTAGCATCGCCTGGACAAGGCCAGCGAACGAGCCATCTGGATTGTCGATGCGGCGGGCCACCGGCAATAGCAGCTTGCCTGTCAGCCGCCCGACAATCGGGTTCCCGACCAAGAGGCCGCTTCCGGGCCGGTCCCGCAGCGTTTGAAAGTACGAGCGATCGCTCACGTCGAGTGGCCGCGCTGGGAAAGCAACCGCTTCGACCAGCGCCCGGCCGTCGCGGTCGATAATAATAATGTTGTTGAGGTCCGAGCGAACGAACTGCTCATGTAAGGCGGCGTGAAGCGCCTCTACGGGTATCGTGTCGGCGCGTGGGCCCACGAGCGAGACCACAGCGCGGAGGTAGGTATCGATCGTCTCGAAGCTGCGCGAGGCGTGGTGACCGAGGGCGCCAGCGGTATTGACGACGCGGGTCTCAGCGTCGGCGAGAGCCTGATTGTACTGCCGGTCTAGTGTCCAAGTGAGGAGGGCTGGGATACCGAGACCGACTACACAGGCGGCCACGCGCAGCCACCCGCTCAGACTGGGCATCGTGTCGGGCATCTTCATCCGCGACAGCATCGGCTCCGCTCCCGCCGCCTCCGGAATGGCGCAGCGGCGAGCCGCAAAGGAGCACAAAAACGTAAATGAGGTTCTCAGACAATCCACAGAATGCAGAGATCCATCGAGTTCGTTCGCGAGACTGCTTAAAAGATGCAGCCGTGTGCGATTATCCGGCTTAGACGGTATTTTCTACCGGATCTGTCGTGACGCTTTATGGTAACAGATCTGTTACCGACGCGACACATGCAATATCCGTGCGAAGCTGACGACGTGCAAGAACCGGCTCATTTGGAAACGCGGTGCGGCCGGGCGTGCCGCGGCGAAGAGGACGTCGGTCGCGTTCGGGCGCTCACCCGAGCTGGAGGCCCCGCGGTTGCAGCAGGTGGTGTACGCGGACGCGAGCAGTACGGTGAGCGAGACGTGGCAGATGCTCGGCGTGAGCCGATCAGCGGACACGACACCTCATGCAGTCTGCGCTACGCCGGACATTCCCAACAGGGGTATAGTCTTGAACAAAGCGGCGCTTCACGCCGCAGAAACATCTCGCCGGACCGGACGGATGGTCTGTGTCGCGCTACGCGGCCCGGTGGCGGCCTGCTGACACTTTGGGTGCGGGAGACACAACTGCCGGCTGTTGTGCGACCTCGCGTAGCGCTGCCACCATCGCGTCGGTTTGAGCGTCGAGCGCGAGAGGCTTCCGCTCGGATCGCGTATTGCCCCACGCGACGAGGAGACAGGCGAGGATAGCCGACGCGCTCGCCACCAGAGGTGCGATGATCAGTGCTGCCAGCCCGCTGACGGGGACAAGGATCGCGGCTGTTGCGAGGCCGCTAACAAGTGCTGCCGCTATCAAGACGATCATCGGAGCCTCGCCCGACCTACGCGGTGACGCCCAATAGCCGCCCGCCGACCAATCGCTATGGCCAATCCGTTAACAGAAGGTTAACGGCCAGCTTTCACCGTCGAAGAGGCATTAGCATTTCTCAGGAATGCAGTTGTGGCCCCGAATTCTCCGAACGCGGCGAAATGCGGGCTGGTGGTCAGGAGCATACCTTCGCTTTGTAGCAGGACGGCTGGCGGCGCATTCGGACCGAGATACGGCGCGGCGGGCATCCGGGCTCAGGAGTGACGGATTGGCAGCTCGGATGCCGGAGGACGCGAGCACGGTCGGATGGAAAGGCGGCTTCTATCGTGCCGGGATCATCCCGGCAGCTCCGGGCAGCGCTGCCCAGTAAAAGATCTGCGCCTTCGTCGTGGAGCTTCGACAGGGGCTCGTCCACCCCGTCGAGCGACGCCGCAAGCGGAGCATCACACACTGCCTAACGGCTCCACGGATCGGACAATCTATAGTATAAACATCTAATTCTAGTATAGACTATTCGCTTTTCTGGCTCGGATCCGCAATGATAGCCCTCTATGCGTAAATTGTCGGAAGAGGATCTCAGATGGCCTTCGAGGATCGCGCGGTTGCGCGCCTGCGCGAGATAGCGGCGGTCGTGGGATGTTCCATCGAAACATTTTTCCTGCCTCGGGACATCGATCTTGATTCCTCCACGACCGTCGAGCTCTTTCGTTTGTGGAACACGCTCACCGAGCCGCAAGCACGTCAGCGGGTCCTCGACAGCGCTCGGCTGGAGGCCAGTCTCCAGGATGCGGTCAGAAAGGTGGGCGGGTGATGGGCCCGCCCTCTCGCAGGGCGTGTTGCTTGGCGCCGCCGGGCCAGACCAAATGTCATGACCCGAATGCGGGCTTGGCAGGCACGGTGCGCGTACGCGCTTTGCTCCCTGCGCCCGATCTTCCGCTCAGATGGGACGCGCAACTGCGCGGGCACGGCGGCTGACGCGCATCGATCCGGAAAAACTGCCTGTTCGCTGGACCTCCTGCGCAATCCGCGCAAGCCCGCTTGTCGTCAAGATGCCCGTGCAATCCAGCCGAGAACCGCCGCGCAACGCTCGGCTTGGCCGCGCGTCAGCCCGGACGCTACGGCCGCGCCGTCGTGATAAACAACGAAGGTGCCGTCATCCGTGGCGCGGATCTTGATTGACGCCATCACTTGCCTCCCAGGTTGAGAGCCTGGAGCTGAGTCAGGCCGGATGCCGTGATTTGCCAGACCGCGAGCACGTCGTCGGGCATGTCGTCGCGCCCGATCCGTTCCAGATGGCCGATGCTCTCGAGAGCAGCGAGCCGGCTGTGATCGCTGGGCCAGGAGTCGTCGGGCTTCTTCCGGACCGAGATCCGGAAGTCCCGGGCCTCGGCGGCTCTATTGAGAAGACGGCGCTCGTGATTGACCAGCATCGGCGCTCCTGGATGGTGCGATCGGGAGACAGTACTTACGTAGAGGCTCCCCGATATGGTTAAGCTTTGCAACCCCGGCGCCCGGCTAGGGGCGAACGGACCCCGTCTATCCACCGGCTTTCCGGTGGCTGACGACGGGGTCATGCGGGATGTCGGACAGGGCGTTCGACCGGGTGCGAAGCGCGTCGCCGGCCGAATGGCGCGGGATGCGGCACTCTCGACCGAGGGCTTGACCAGTTCGCTCGTACCCGCGGGACGATCGAGCCCGCGCCCAGCCTCGCCCACAAAACGAGATGCTCGCGTCGAGCGACCGGAAGGAGCGGAGGCGATCGCGACAACGTCGAGGTCCAGCGTGTCGGTCTGACGACGGATCGAAATGAGAAAGGCCGGCCGGGTGTCCCCGGCCGGCCGTGATTGTGAAGAAGTGGTCTTTGCTTAGCGGAGCAGCTGCAGAACGCCCTGCTGCGCGGAGTTGGCCAGCGACAGGGCCGAGATGCCCATCGACTGACGGGTCGACAGCGCCTGCGAGTTGGCCGCTTCCTGGTTCAGGTCGGCGTTGGTGAGGTTCGCCGATCCGGTCTGCAACACGTTGATGAGCTGCTTGGAAAAGTCCTGGCGGTTCTGCACAACCGAGAGGTTCGAGCCGAGCGCGCTCGCGGCCGAGTTGAGTGTGCCGCCGGCCGTGGTGAGCGTGGCGAGGGTCTTGTTCACATCGCTGTTCAGCAGGAAGTTGCCCAGCCCGTTCGAGGCTCGTCGAGCTGTTCGAGTTGGTGATGGCGCTCAGGCCCAGGCCGCTGGCCGTCGCATCCACCGAGGCAACGTCCAGGTTGGAGCTGCCGGTGTCGTTGAACTTGATCGTCATGTCATTGCCCTTGCCGGCAATGAGGTTGACGCCGTTGTAGCTGGCGTCACCGGCGAGCTGGGTGATCTGGTTCAGCAGGTTGTTGTACTGCTGGGCCAGCGAGGCGCGCTGCGAGACGCCCGACACTGCGAGGTCGCTGCTGACGACCGTGCTGGCTGTGCCGTAGGTGGAGGCCGTGGTCGAGGAGGACGTGAACCCCAGGGCCGCCTGGCTAGTAGAGTTCAGGAATTCCACGTCAGCTTGAGCGTTCAGGACGATCTTCGTGCCGGTACTGTCGGTCGAGAAGATCGCGCCGGCACCGAACGAGCCGCTGGAGGTGGTGCTGGCCGAGCTCACGGCGGCGTTAAGCGCGGCCACCGTGGCGGTGATGCTCGAGGATGCGGCGATGCTTGCGTTGACGGTGGTGCCGTTGATAGTGAACGAGGCAGTGGTGACGGCGGCGCTCGCGCTATAAGCGTTGGCGGCGGTCCCGGTGGTGGAGAGCTGGGTCGAGAGCGCCTGGTTGGCGATCGACTTGGCCTGATCGACCAGCTTCTGGATCGAGGTGATGCCCTGGTTGGCGGCCTGGATTGCCTGCACGCCGTTGGAGATGCCGTCGAGCAGGGTGTTCAGGCCGGAGGAGCGGCTGTCGAGGGCCTGGGAGGTGAAGAAGTTCGTCGGATTGTCGAGGGCCGAGTTGACCGTCTTGCCCGTGGCGAGGCGGTTCTGCGTCGTCGCCATCAAGTTCGCAGTGTCCTGCAGCGAGAGCAGGTTTTGACGGGTGGCAGCCGACAGGGTGATGGAGGACATTGGGTGCGATCTTTCTGATTTGCGCCGCCCGTTTCTCGGGCCCGCAAGGAATCGCGCCGCAGAAGTTTCTTACGCGTTAAAATGGATCTGGTTTCCCCGCGAAATGGGTCCATCCTTAACTCGAGATTTCCATGATTTTACATATTTAGCATTTTCAGACGCCATTTAAGATCTGTTAACTATCATCGGACATAAGCGTGCTGGCTGTCGAGCTTCGATCCAGCTTGTCCGGGTGGATCTGATCCGGTTGAGGAGGGGACCGGGGCGAGGTCGGCGCCGCACCCTGTTTGGAGCTCGGCCGTGATCGCTCAAGCGTCTGTTGAGGCTAGCAACCCCCTGCAAGCTGCGCCCGCCGTATTCCCACATGTTACGATCGCGATTCCATGTGGAACGATGGTTCATGCGGACTTCGCTGTGAGCCTCGGATCGATGATGCATTCTCTCGGCGAGATGCCGATGTCGCTCGTCGTTGGTAAATCTTCCATCGTTGCTGATGCGCGCAACATGGGTCTGGAATTCGCTCAGAAATACAATGCAGAGTACATACTTTTCATTGACAGCGACATGACGTTTCCGCGCGACGCGCTACTCAGGCTTCTTGTGCGAAACGTCGACATTATTGGAGCAACCTACTCACGCCGGACGGCCCCGTTTCATTTCCTGGGTGATATCCTGCCGGAGCAACCCGCCGACGCTCCGAAGGGCCTGCTGGAGATGTCGCGTATTCCGACCGGATTCCTGCTCGTCAAAGCGTCCGTCTTCGAACGACTGAAGAGACCCTATTTTCGGTTTCGCGTCGACGAAGAGCAGGGCGTCAATATCGGTGAAGATTATGACTTTAGCGATCGGGTCCGCTCGCTCGGATACAGGATCTGGTGCGATCCTTATCTGAGCAAGGAGCTCGGACATATTGGTGAGCAGGCCTTCAAGCTCTAACCTGTTGCCTGGCGGCATCCCGCACTTCCTGCCGTAGGGCACGGCTTCGTTGGCATAACTCGCGCACGGGTTTGAAGTCGCACCACGCGGCCGGTTTGCGGATCGCATTCGTCGGCGTAATCAGGTGCGCGTGCCCATCGCGAGTATCGGTTCAGCGAACCAGAGGCTGCCCGATAATCAGGCAACGGCCGCCGACAAGCTGGAAGCAACCGACACAATTGTCGAATCGTTTGTCGAGATTGCGTTCTCCGGTGGGGGTCGAACGCATGATCCAGAATCAGTGATGCTTGTCTTCGTAGCAGACGACGCCGAGGTTTCTTAAATTGGTCCGGCCGCATACACTATTCGACAATATTCAAAGGACCTGTGTTGGACAAGAAACGACTTGTAACTATGGTTGGCGCCTTTGCGCGTATGGCTTTCATTGGTGGACAGAATATGATTTTATGAGCCTGCGTCTTGTGATCCATATTTATTCTGGTCGGCACGTCAGAGACCGGTACAAGGCGAAAAAGGATAACTCGAAGGGGCGTGACGATGAAGATTGCCATTATTACCCCGTCACGACTTAAGATTTCTACTCTGGCCGGCAGTGCTGGTGCATATTTCTTGGAACAGGCGGTTCAGAGCGCCGCGGCGCAGGAGGCTCGACCGGCAGGTCACGGTTCACTTCTTCGTCGGGGTCGACCCGGATGCCGAGATCCCGACGAGGCTTGCTGACCATCCGCAACTGACGTTCGTGCGTGGCGACCGCAAGGCGCAGGTTCCCGCCTTGAATGCGGCCCTTCGGGCGGTGGATGCAAGCTGGGATCTCGTTGGCTTCCTGGAGGATGACGACCGCTGGCTTCCGCAATACCTCGATATCGCGATCCGCGCTCTCGACAATTTCGACTTCGTCTCGTCAACGCAGCTTGAAATGGACGAGTCGGGCATGATCGTCCGGATCAACGACTTTCCGACCCCGTCCGGTTGGCTGATGCGCCGCAGCACCTTTCTTCGGGTCGGGGAGATCAGTCCGTCGTCGAAGTGGCACTACGACAACGAGTGGCTCGGGCGCTTGGCCCAAACCGGCATGCGTCGCGCTCACCTTGTCGAAGCAACGGCGCCGGTGAACCTTCAGAACGCGATTCAGGTTCGGCCTTGGCTCGCCAACGTGCTGCAGCTGGGAGGCCCGAACATCCACCTTGTGCGCCACAATTACATTCTGCCGCTTGTAAGCCGCCTCGTGCATCCCGGGTCTGGCACCTCGAATGTGGGTCAGGGTGGGGCCGCTAAGCAGGAGAGCCTTGCGGAGTACCAGCGCCTCATCGATCGTTTCGGCCGTGTCCCGTGGTAAGGAAGTCGTCGCAGACGTTTCCTGGTGAGTCTTCTCCGCCGAACAGCGGCTGTCGATGAGCCCGATCAGGGCCGTGCGCACTCTCTCGGCCGCACTGATCCGTCGAGACCCTCCGGCGGATCCCTGCTGCGAAACCTGAGCTGGACGGGACCTAGATCCCTGACCGCTGCATCCGTCCTGCATGCGTGGCCGGCGCTTTCGCTGGGTGCCTGAACGCCGTGCCTCAGAGAGATGCCGCATAGCTCTGGTGACCGTGGCGTGGGCCGGGCACAATCTCAGCATTGTGCCCGGACAGCCTCCACCCACTTGGCATCGCAAGGAAGCGATGCGGCGTATTGAATGACGACCTCTCCGGCGCTCTAATCGACGCGCGCGTGAATTGCCTTGTGAAATGCAGAGAAGACTTTCTGCATATGGGCTTGTTTGTATGGAAAAATGTCCGCGGGGTCCATGTCGTGAACGATCATGCCGGTATCGGCTTCAAAGACGAGCAGCCGGCCATCTGGGCTCTCGGCACAATCAATCACCAAGTAGTCCAGCCCGGTTCGGCGATAGATTTCGGAGAATGCGACGTGATGACGTCGCGCAAACACGGTGTCGAATTTGGCCATGGCCGATGCTTCGGCATCTCGCTTCCGCGCATCATGAATCATGCCGGCGTTAAGATAATGGATCATCCAATGGTCGCGCAACGCCACGTGGCAGACAAACGGATGACCGTCGATCAGGGCGACTCTGAATTTCCTGTATGATCCATCCAAGCTCTTATAGTCTATAAATTGCGTGATATAGTAATCATCGGCGCTCGCCTGGTCGAAGTAGCCTATCAAACCATGCGTGTCGTCCGCTTTCTGCAGATCGTTACCGGCATGCGTGTCCACTGGGCGGATAAGGACGGGAAACTGAAATCCCGCAGGCAGGCCGAACTCTTTCGATACCAGATCCGTCCTTTTGATGCGCGCGGTATGCGGAGCCAGAATACCCTCTGCGTCACGGAGCGCGTCGGCAAGGCCGTGTCGCGACGTATTGATCACGCGGCGCGGATGGTTAAATATCGGCCGCGTCCAATTCTCGGCAGCGCGCGACAATGCTTCGAGAATAGCCTCGTTCACGCTGGAATAGGCGACGCCTATGACGAGCACATCATGTTCCGGTAGATGGCGGGGAGCTTCCTCTCCGGGGAGTATGAACAGATACTCCAGGCAAAAGCTGGGGTCGCTCAACAAGAAATCGATAGGCGTATTCGCCATCAGATCGCCTGCCGTCACAATGACCAAAACGCGCGTTCGCGCATTGGGGGCGTTCGACCGCAGCGCGAAATGACGGTCGTTCTGCAGAACCTCGCTCTGAAGTTGGAGTGCCGCATCGAAGCGATGCATCAGCAGCAGGATCGTCGACAGGTCCAGTGCCAAGCCGGCTTCGATGACGCCGTCGGTCGATTGGGAAAGGATTTCGTTGGCACACGTCGCCAGGTCCAATCCCTCAAATGCTGCCCTGATCAGGCGTGCGGGCCCAAGGATGGGACTGGCACCTGCTTCAAGTTTGGCTCTTGCTTGCATCTGATTGGTCCGGCAGGTGTGTCAAACGTCCGTTCGACGCGGGCATGCGGTGCTTCGAACCACTCCGCACGGGTCATTGCGAGCGGTTCAGCGCGGAAATCTGCCCAGGCCGAAGTTTACGAAAGGCTAACCGTACCGATCGGCGCTGTCGCAGAGGGTTGCGCTCAGCGATCTCCTATCGCCGAAGGCTCGAACGAGCGGGTGCGCATCGTCGAGGATCAGATCGCCTCGCCCACTTCGCCGAAGCTGAACTCGGCCAAGACTGGCGTGACGGGCCCTGTGACCTGGCGAGCCGGTCCTGACTATTCGCGCCCGGCGCTTCGAGCATGCGGGTACGGCAGCCAAACCGAGGCTTGCCGCGCCTGATCTTGCGTATGGCAAGGCGCAGGGCGCTGTTCGCGCCCGGATCAGGCCGTACCGTTCAGCAGCGCCGCGATGGCGGCGCTGCTGCCCGTTGGAATGCGTCGGCAAGAGGGCCGTTCGGCGCGCTCCCAGGAGGCTTTCCTGAGCGACCCCGGCGCGGTTCAGGGCCTTGATCGCCCCCGCGTCGCTCCGGCATCGCCGCCTCGATCGGATCGTCGAGCCGCATCGACAGCGCGATGCGCTTGCGCGGGACATCGACGCTGAGCACCAGCACGCGCACCACCTCGCCGATCCGCACCAGCTCAGCGGGCGACGCAATGCGCCGGCGCGCCATCGCCGAGATGTGGACCAGCCCATCCTGATGCACGCCGATATCCACGAAGGCACCGAAGGCGGCCACGTTGGTGACGACCCCCTCCAATTGCATGCCGGGCTTCAGGTCGCCGATCGTCTCCACGCCTTCCTGGAAGCTTGCAGTGCGGAAGGCAGGACGCGGGTCGCGTCCGGGCTTCTCCAGCTCGGCGAAGATGTCGCGCACCGTCGGTAGGCCGAAGCGCGCATCGACGAAAGACTCCGGCGCCAGTTGCCCCAGCGCGGCCGTGTTGCCGAGGAGCACCCGGATGTCGCTCTTCGTCGCCTGCAGGATACGGCGCACCACCGGGTAGGCCTCCGGGTGGACTCCGGATGCGTCCAGAGGATCGTCGCCACCTTGGATCCGCAGGAAGCCCGCGGCCAGCTCGAAGGTCTTCGGGCCGAGCCCGGGCACGGCCTTGAGCGCCCCACGCGTGCGGAACGGGCCGTGTGTATCCCGATGCGTGACGATCCGGGTCGCCAACGATCCGCCGAGGCCGGAGACCTGCGCCAGCAGGGCAGGGGAGGCGGTGTTCACGTCCACCCCGACCGCGTTCACGGCGTCTTCCACCACTGCCAAGAGCGATCGCGACAGTTTCGCCTCGCTCACATCGTGTTGATATTGGCCGACACCGATCGACTTCGGGTCGATCTTCACCAGCTCTGCGAGGGGATCCTGGAGGCGGCGTGCGATCGACGCGGCGCCGCGATGGGAGACGTCGAGGTCGGGCAGCTCGCGCGCTGCGATCTCCGAGGCCGAGTAGACGGAGGCACCGGCCTCCGAAACGATGACCTTCGTGAGTTTCAGATCGGGGTTCGCAGCCACGATCTCGGCGGCGAGCCGCTCGGTCTCGCGGGAGGCCGAGCCGTTCCCGATGGCGATCAGCTCGACGCCGTGCAGGCGGCAGAGCCGCCCGAGTGTGGCGACGGCCTCCCGCCACCGGCGCTGCGGCTCATGCGGATAGGTCGTCTCCACCGCGACGATCCGGCCGGTGCGGTCAGCGACCGCGACTTTCACCCCGTTCCGGTATCCCGGATCAAGGCCCATCGTGGCGCGCCCGCCCGCCGGAGCGGCCAGCAGCAGATCCTTCAGGTTTCCGGCGAAGACCTTCACGGCCTCGTCCTCCGCTCTCTCGAAGAGCCTTGCGCGCAGATCCTGCTTGATTCCGGTCCGGATCTTCGTGCGCCACGCGGTGCGCACGGTTTCGAGCAGCCACGCATCGCCCGGGCGCCTTTTTGCGGAGATGCCGAACCGGTGGCAGATCGCAACCTCGAACGGGCCTGGGGCGCCGGGCTGCGAATCGTCTCCTTCCGCCGCGAAGGCGATATCGAGCACTTCCTCGCGCTCGCCGCGGAAGATCGCCAGGATGCGGTGCGAGGGCATCCGTTCGAGCCGCTCGCTCCAGGCGTAGTAGTCCGAGAACTTTGCACCCTCGTTCGCTTTGCCCTTGCGCACCTGCGAGACGAGCTGGCCACCGCGCCAGTAATCCGCGCGCAGGCGGCCGACGAGATCGGCATCCTCGGCGATATGTTCGATCAGGATCGCCCGTGCTCCCTCCAGGGCCGCCTCCGCGTCCGCCACGCCCCGCTCGGACGAGACGAACGCCGCGGCGGCGCTTGACGGGCTGAGTTCAGGCCGGGTCAGCAGGGCCTGGACCAGAGGTTCGAGCCCGGCCTCACGGGCGATCTGGGCCTTCGTTCGCCGCTTGGGCCGGAAGGGCAGGTAGAGGTCTTCCAGGCGCGCCTTCGTGTCGGCCGAGTCGAGAGCCGCCGCCAGCGCCGGGGTCAACTTCCCCTGCGCCTCGATGCTCTCGACGATGGCGGTGCGCCGATCGTTGAGATCGCGCAGGTACGACAACCGCTCCTCGAGCCTGCGCAACTGCGTGTCATCGAGCGCGCCGGTATTCTCCTTCCGGTAGCGCGCGATGAACGGAACGGTGGCTCCGCCATCGAGGAGCGCAACCGCGGCAGCGACCTGCGCCTCCCGGACGCCGAGGCTCTTCGGCAATGAGGGCGTTCACGGCTTTCATGGACTCTCCGGTGGGTGGGCGGTCACGGCTGATCCTCCCCTGACTTCGCGGACACGGGGAGATTAGCTCGCGGTCCGTTCGGCCTGCTCGGGCGTGAGATAGCCGAGTGCCGAATGGATGCGTTGCCGATTGTAGTAGCCCTCGATGTAAGCGAACAGGTCGCGTCGCGCCTCATCCCGGGTCGCCCATCGCCGCTGATGGACGAGTTCGACCTTGAGGGTGTGGAAGAAGCTCTCCATCGGGGCGTTGTCGTAGCAGCATCCTGTCCGACTCATGGACGGCCTGGCCCCTATGCTGGCGAGCTGCTTCCGGTAGGCCTCCGCCGCGTACTGGCTGCCACGATCCGAATGGCAGATGAGCCCTGCGGCCGGTCGCTGCCGCTGGGCGGCCATCATCAGCGCCGCCACGCTCAGCTCGGTGCGCATGTGATCGCGCATCGACCAGCCGACGATCTTGCGCGTGGCCAGATCGAGGATGGCGGCCAGGTACAGCCAGCCCTCGCCGGTTGGCAGGTAGGTGATGTCGGCCAGCCAGACCGTGTTTGGCCGCGTGGCCGAGAAGTCCTGCTTCAGGAGGTTTGGGGCGATCGGGAGATCGTGACGGCTGTCGGTCGTGCAGGGCCGGAACCGACGCCCCGCCAGGGCACGGATGCCGTGCCGGCGCATGAGACGCTCCACCCGCCCACGGCTGACAGACCGGCCCTCGGCCCGCAGGGTGGCATGCACGCGTGGGGCACCGTAGCGCCGATGGTGGGCGGCATGGATGCGCCGGACATCGTCCAGGAGCTGGCGGTTGGAGGCCGAGCGGGCGCTCTCTGGCCGTGACCGCCAGCCGTAGAAGCCGCTGGGTGAGACTCCGAGCACGCGGCACATGAGACGCACCGGCCAGGTCCGCGCATGCTGCTCGATGAAGGCGAAGGTCGCTTGGGCATCTCCGCGAAGATGCCGATGGCTTTTTTAGCACGGCGCGCTCCATGCGCGTGCGGTCGAGCTCACGCCGCAGGCGAGCGATCTCGGCGGCCTGATCGGACGGCGAGGCGACCGGGCTTGGTGGCGAAATCCCCGTCGATCCTGCCGGCCGCGGCCGGGGTGAGGCTCCGTTCAGCGCGGCACGCCACTGCCGCAACATCGAGGGCTGGATCCCGAGCTCGGCCGCGACCTGTATCTGCGGCCGGCCACTGCTCTCCAGCAGGGCGACCGCTTCGCGTTTGAACTCGGGCGTGAACTCCCGTCTCGTCTTCGCCATCCGACACCTTCCCCGCTCAGCATGAGCGTATCAGAGGTGTCCGCGAAGCCGAGGGAGGATCACGGCAGGCGGCTGAGGGCCTGCCTCAGTCGTTAAGCCGCCGGAAACAAGGCGTCGGCGCGGGCGCGCTCAGCTGGTCGCTGCATCTGGATCCTGGGGAAGAGGGGCATTTGCCAATGCCGCTTTTAGATCCGTTCAGGGAGGCGAAATCGCCTTTCCTGGAGCATCGAAGGATACGAGAACAAGAACAATCAAATCGTCCGTGATGAAGGCCGATGGAACGACCATATTGGATCTGGATTTGCCGTCGATTCGAGATCTTGACGTCAATCCACCAATGTCATCGGGATGTCACCGGTCTATGCACACCTTGCGGTTCGCATGGCCCGGAAAGGCAGGCGCCAAGTGCAATTCGAAATACGAGAGAGCAGCCGGTCGCTCTGGTCGTGGATCCTCGTGAATGAGAGCGAGGAAACGGTCGTCGAATCGCGCCGCAGCTTTCCGTCGCGGGCCCAGGCGACGGCGGCCGCGCTGGCCTTCTCGCAATTGGTGGCTCGGGCAGGGCGCAGCCCCGCGGGCGGGCCGCGCCAGGTCGGATTTCTTTAGCGGACCACGCCCGGGGCCGGAAGCGATGCGGGAACGTCAGGCCCGCTGGCGAAGCAGGCCCACCACGCTCCAGCAGGCGATCACGCAGCCGACCCCGATCGCACCGAGACAGCTGATCGTCCGCACGGGCTCGCCACGGGCCAGCACGATGGCGACCGCGAGGGGCGGAAGCAGCAACGCGAGCAACAGGGTCATGGCCAGCTCCGAATGAGGCTGGCCGAGTTCTAGGTTCCGAATGGTTAATCGCTTCTGACGGATCGCGGTGCGGCTTGCAGCGTCCCGGCCGGATGTCAATCGAGTTGGACCAGCCGGTCGATGAGCGCCCGGTCGTGCAACAGAGCCATCCGCTCGCGTGGCGAGAGCCAAGCCTGGGCCTCTGCGATGCTCTCGGCCTCGCAGATCTTGGCGGCAGCGAGCGTCTGGTCCGGATCGATGATGCCGCGCGGCCTCGGCTGCCCGACGGGCAGCATTCGCACATGGGCCTGCGCGAGCCTCCGGATCGGAGTGGATCGCCGCCAGCGCATCTGTCTCGTCGAAGCCCCGGTCGGCATTGCGGGCGGCCAAGGCGCTGGCGCGGCTTGCGATCTCGGGCGGCGCGGCCTCCTCTGGAGTAGCGAGCAGCCCTCGGTGCTTGAGCGCGAGACCGAGGCCGAGCCTCGCCGCTCGCCCAGGAGATCGGGATCGCCAGAACCAAGCCCAGGATGGTCGGGCTCATCCAGAGGAACAACGAGGTCGCGATGGCAAAGGCCGCGATTCCCGCCACGAGTCCGAGCGCCGTGTGCCAGCAATGCCGGCGGACAATGTCGCGCAGCGGGATCGAGCCGTCGTCCCGGCGCTGAGGGTTCCAGCCCGTATCGCGTCCGAGCAGGATACTCATGACCGAGCCCGACTGGATCACCATCGCGACCGGTGCCACGAGAGCCGAGAGCAAGATCTCGACGAGGCTCGATAGGACGAGCCGCCCGGCTCCCCCACAGGCGCGCCGCAGAGGCCCGTCCAGAAGGGCCAGGATCAGGCCCAGAAACTTGGGGGCCAGCAGGACCGCCATGGTCAGCCCGAAGAGCTGGAGGGCGCGGACCGGGTCGAAGCGTGGGAAGACCGGCGAGAAGCCGGCGCCGCCGAAATAGTCCGGCCGCTCCGTCGCCGTCTGCAGCACCAGCAGGATACCGACCACCAGCTGGAGGAGCCAGAGCGGCGAGGCGAGGTAGCCCGCGATGCCGGTGGCGAAGTGCTGTCGCGTGGCCGGATGCAGCCCGGCCGCGCCGATCACCCGCGCGTGCTGGAGGTTGCCCTGTGCCCAGCGCCGGTCGCGGACCGCGACATCGATGAGCGAGGGCGGGCTCTCCTCGTAGGAGCCTGGCAGGCGGTGCAGCATGTAGACTGCCCAGCCCGACCGGCGGATCAGCGCCGCCTCGACGAAATCATGGGACAGTATGTGCCCCCGAAGGGCGGTCTGCCCGGCAGGTCCGGCAGACCGCAGGATTGCGCGAAGGCACGGGTCCGGATGATGGCGTTGTGGCCCCAGTAATTTCCGTCCCGGCCCGACCAGGCACTGAGCCCGGCGGCAATCACCGGCCCGTAGATCCGGGCGGCGAACTGCTGGAGCCGGGCAAACAGCGTGTTTCGGTTGATGATCAGCGGCAGCGTCTGGATGATGCCGGCATCGGGATCGGCCTCCATGGCGGCGGTGAGGGCCAGCACCGCCGGCCCGCTCATCAAGCTGTCGGCGTCGAGCACCAGCATGTGGTCGTAATGTCCACCCCAGCGGCTGACGAAATCGCCGAGATTGCCGGCCTTGCGATGATGGTTCTTCGGCCGATGGCGATAGTAGAGGCGTGCCTCCGGACCGAGGCGGCTGCGCAGGTCGAGGAAGGCGCGCTCCTCGGCGATCCAGGCGCCGGCCTGCGTCGAATCCGAGAGCACGAACCAGTCGAAATGCCGGCCGAGGCCGGTGGCCTCCACGGCCTCGCGCATAGCCTCGATGCCCGCGAAGGTGCGGGCGGTCGCCTCGTTGTAGACCGGCATCAACACCGCAGTCCGTGTCGACAGCGCGGCCGGGATCTCTGTCGGTCGTGGGCGGCGCAGCAGGAGGGCGAAGCCGAGCACCGCGCTGGTGAAGGCCAGCGCGATCCACGAGAAGGTCAGGCAGAACAGGACGACGAGGACGAGCTGGAGGGCGGTTGGGCTGCCCGAGACCGACACGGTCTCCACCATCTGCCAACCGCCAAAGGCGGTCAGCGCCAGCGCTCCGCCGAACACCAGGAGACGTGCGGGCCATGGACCCCGTTCAGGGCGCGAGGATTGATGGGCGCAGCCCCGATCCCAGCGCGCCAGATCCTGAATCGGCATCGCCAGCGGAGTTTCGGGCGGCATGGCGCCGGCGGTGGGGGCCGCGTGGGCAGCCTCCTGCGCGACGGCGAGGGAGGGCTCGGGTCGGGTGATCGTCTCGTCCAAACTCACGGCGCAGGCTGATCCTCGGGGTTAGAGACGGGCGGGATTACGGCGTCCAGCGAAACAGCCAAGTCTCGCTGGCCCGGGCCTGGCCCGTCCGGAGCGCCAAGCGCAGCTCGCTCGCCCGCTCGCTGCCCGGATCGAGTTCGAACAGGATCCGCAGGGTCTTGCGCCCGGGGTATCGGAAGCGATCCTGCCGGATGATGGTTCCGGCCGAGGCACTCAGGTCCACGTCGATCTCCGCGGGCTGAAACAGCGCGTCACCCTGAAAATCCACCGCGAAGAGGCGGCGGTTGCCGGAGCTGCCGTGGCCGCAGCGGCTGTCGCGGACACGCGCGATCTCGGGCGGCAGCGGATCGGGCCAGCCCTTCGACCAGTGTTGGCGATAGAGGAAGCGCATCTCTCCGCCCTTGGCGAGCTTCGCTTTCGGGCGCCAATAGGCGAACACGTTCTCGTTGAGGCTCGGAATCGCTTGGAATTTCGAGCAGCGTCACCGCGCCCTCGTTCCAATCGTCCTGCGGTTCCAGCCACAGCGACGGGCGCTGCTCCCAGTGCCGCAGGTCGTCCTCGAAATCGTCGTAGGCGCGCGCGCGCTGCATCAGGCCGAAGCCCTTCGGCCCCCGGTCCACGAAGGCCGACACCTGCAGCGCTTCGGGATTATGCACCGGCCGCCAGATCGGTTCGCCGTTGCCATTGTGCATCGTCAGACCCTCCACCGAGAAGGCGGCGGAACGCAGGTCGTCCACGCGTTGCCGGTCCATCGGCCCGAACAGGTAGCTGCCCTGCATGCCGCCCAGTCCGATATGATCGAGCCTCGGCCCTCGCGAAGACGGTTCCGTCGATCTCGGCCGTGGAGGCTTCCCGGCCGGGCGTCAGGGTCAGCCGGAACGCCGCCGTGGCCGATTCCGACTCGACCAGGGCATGGACCACGATCGGCTGCCCCGGCGCGGGCGTCTCGACGAACAGTGCCCGGAAGAGCGGGAATTCCTCGCCACGGGAATCGGCTGGACGAAGGGCGAGCGCCCGGGCGTTGATGCCGAAATCCTGCCCCTGCGCCACGAGACGAAAGAACGAGGCGCCCTGGAACAGCGCGAAATTCGTCGGCTCCGTCTCATCGGCGAAGCGCGCGCGCAGGCGGAAACCCGAGAAGGCGGCGCCGGCCTCGAAGTCCGGAAGCTCGATCCCCGCGGCCACGAAGGCCGCCTTATCGTAGGAGATCGGCTGCACGAGGCCGTTCTCTACGGTGTACAGTGACACCGGTGTATCGAAGATCGAGCCGCGCAGCAGAGGCTCCAGCTCATAGCCGACCTCCCGGCCGGCCCAGATCGCCCGACCCTCTGCTAGACGGATCGCCTGGTAAGCCTCCCGGGACAGATTCTTCAGTACGGCCGGTACGTCGCTGGTCTTCTGAGCAACGTACGGGACGGCGGCTCGAGCGCGGGCGAGGTTGGCGAGCGTGTCCGCCTCAAATGCGTCCCCGGGACCAGGAAGAGCCGGCACCTTGCCAGGCTCAGCCGCCTGTGGGGTCGCCGGCAGCCATCCCGCGGCAGCACCCAGCGCTCCGGCCAGGACGGCGCGGCGGGTCTGGGCGGCTGGGAATCCGGCGGCGATCGTCATGCTGGGGTGCGTCTCACATGTCGGAAAGCGCCTGTATACGGACAGGCCGGCTGAACCCCGGGTTAAGCGGCGGGCCAAACCTTCAGCGTCTCCGTTGACTTAACGCGAGCCGGCTCTCTAATTCGACCGACTGCATCGAAGCGGGGGAGGCAGCATGGGATCGTTGCGAGTCACGGGCCACGGCGTAGATCTCGGCGAGAGTCTGCGCGGCCGCGTCGAGGAGCGGATGTCCGCGATCCAGGCCAAATATCTCGACTCGCACATGAACGGCTCCTGCTCCGGCCATGTCACGCTCCGGCGGGACGGAACAGCTTTCCGGACGGATTGCGTGCTGCACCTCGTGTCGGGCCTCACCATCGAGGCCAACGGCTTCTCGCACGACGCGCGGTCGAGCTTCGAGCAGACGGCTGAGCGGTTGGAGACCCGGCTGCGCCGCTACAAGCACCGGCTGAAGCAGCACGCGACCGGTCCCGGTGACGACGCGACGATCGAGGCCGCTTACGCGGTCTTCGCCCCACCGGAGGAGGAGGACGATGCAGCGGCCGGCGATGCGCATCCGCCGATCGTCGCCGAGAGCACCAGGACCCTGCAGCGTCGGACTATCGGCGAGGCGGTTACTGCCCTCGATATGATGGGATCCCCAGTCATCGTCTTCGTCCATGCTGGCACCGGCCGCATCAACGTCGTATATCGGCGCAGCGACGGCGCAATCGGCTGGGTGGACCCGCCGAACGCCGTCGAATAATGCTGCCGGTCGGGAGGAACGGAGCCGGAACCGGCTTGTTTCCCGGCCGATTGACAGGCAGGGGCGTGACCAGACCGGTCATCGGCGCCCCTGCGGCGAGGCCCGCTTCCTCGTGGACGGGCGACGGGGCAACGGTCGTTCGATGCCAGTTCTGGAATTTCTCGACCCCGAGTCGGTCGTGCCGTCGCTACGCGCGCGGGCCAAGAAGCAGGTGCTTCATGATCTCGCCGCCCATGCGGCGCGACGCCTGCCGGCACTTGGGGAGCGGTCCGTCTTCGACACCCTGCTTCAGCGGGAGCGGCTCGGATCGACCGGCATCGGCGAGGGCGTGGCGATTCCGCACGGTAAGTTGCCGGGGCTCGACAGGCTGTTCGGGCTGTTCGCTCGGTTCGACCGGCCGGTGGATTTCGAGGCGCTCGACGGCCAGCCCGTGGACATCGCGTTTCTGCTGCTCGCACCGGAAGGGGCTGGGGCCGACCACCTGAAGGCCCTGGCACAGGTCGCCCGAATTCTGCGGGAACCCGGCATGCTGGCCCATATCCGCGCCGCGCGGGACGCGGGTGCGCTCTACGCCCTCCTGACTCGCTCGACGGCGCCGCAGGCCGCCTGATGCCGATGATCCGATTTGCCGCCTCTTTTGCCCTTGTCCTTGGCTCGGCCGGGATTGCCCGGGCGCAGGGCGAGACCACCTGTGCCCGCGACGTCCTGGTGGCCCAGTCCATGCAGCGCCAAGCGATCGACCAGTTGGAGCAGGCGGACGGCGACGACGCCAAGAACTGCCGGGTCTGGCGGCGGCATGTGGAGACTATGCGCCGGGTCGCGAGCGTCTACGGACGCTGCCTCTCCGGCTCGGAGCGCAGCGAGCGCCTCGCCCAGGTCCAGAGTTCCGACCGGGAATTCTCCGCGGCGATCAAGGCCCGCTGCCGGGGGCTGTGAAACTCCTCAATCGACTCCGCGCAGCATCAGCGGTTCCGCCACTATCTTCACCGGCTTGCCGCGGCCGATCAGGATCGCCGCCCGGGAGCGCTCCGGATCCGCCTCGAAGCGGGTACGCACCCAGCTTGCCAGGAACTTCACGTATTCGGAGGCCAGCAGCTTCGCGGCCGGCGGATTCTGCCACCACCGGCCCGCGTCGAAGGACTCGGTGACCACCGGGTGCGGCAGGACGCGGTCGCTGCCCTGCAGGGCATGGTCCAGCTCGATCAGGGTCCGCGGCATGTGGTAGTTCGAGGTGACCACCGCGACGGTGCCGAACCGGTGGGCGCGCATCCAGCGACGGGTCTCGATGGCGTTGCCGATCGTGTTGCGCGCCCGATAATCGAGATCGACACAGCAGGCGATCAGCGCGCGCTGGGTCGGATTCAGCCGGGCGATCTCGTCGCGGCTGGTGCGTTCGTTGACGCCGGTGATGAGCAGGCGCCGCCCGTAGCCGCTGGCGAGAAGGTCGATCGCGTCGCCGATCCGCTGCGCCCCGCCTGTGAGAGCAACGATCCCGTCGGCTCGATCCGACGGAGCCCGCTCATGCCGGGCCAGGGTGCTGACGAAGACCAGGAAACCGGCGAATAAGGCGAGCGCACCGAAGCACGCGCCGAGGCCGCAGCCCCAGAGCGCAATTCGGCCCCGGCTAAGCGGCTTCAGCGTCGCTTTGGCATGACGTGGGAGACCCCACTCGTGCCAGGCCCAGCCGATAACGTCGGTTGGGTACGGATCCGATGCGCGCAGCATACGCGTGCTCATCCTCCGGAGGATCGGCGCCGAATGCGGCGGCCCGGAGGCAGCGCAATCGGCCGCTCCCACACCGCAGGGATAAAGTTTCCAGATCGTAAACGACCTGCCAAGAGCCCCTATTTCCTCGGTTTCACAAATCACAAGCCTTTCACGCCAGGAAGCGCCGCACCGTAATCCGCGAGACGATGCCCGTGACCAGCGATGCGATCACGCCGATCAGCATGACGCTCGCATAGCCGCGCACCCCGACATGGAAGGCGCCGAACAGGGCCTCGACCTCCTGACCCGCCGGGCCCGACTGCGCCGCCCGTGCGAGAAGCCCGGCGATCACGAAGGCGAGGATTGCCAGCGCAGCCCCGATTGCCCCTCCGCGCAGCCCAAGACCGAAGAAACGCCGCTGGAAGGCGCGGGCGATATAATCGTCATCGGCGCCGACGAAGTGGAGCACTTCGACAACCTCGCGGTTGCTCGCCATGGCTCCGCGCGTGGCGAAGGTCACGGCGAGCCCGGTGGCAATCAGGACGAGCAGCACCAGCCCGACGCCGACACCCACGAAGGCGTTCGCGGCGGTGGACAGTCGCTGGAGCCAGAGGGCGTGGTCGTCGAGGCTCGCCACGCCCGGCAGGGCGTCGAGGAGCCGGGTTCGCAGGCGCTTTAGGTCTGCGCCGGAGCTGTTGGACAGCTTGAGGGCGATCAGGCGCGGCACCGGAAGGTCCGAAAGGTCGAGGCCGCTGCCGAGCCACGGCTCAAGCAGGCGCTCGGCCTCGGCCTTGGAGAAGACCCGTGTCTCGGCGATCCCGGGCTCCGCCTTGGCGATACCGTCGGCGCGGGCGACGTCGGCCTCGACGTCGCGCCCCGGCCCCGGCCGGATCTGGATCGTGACCTCCTGCGCCACGTCGCCCTGCCACTGGGCGGCGTTGGCCGCGACCATCTCGGCCGCGCCGGCGCAGAGTCCTGCCAGAAAGGTCAGGATCGCAATAACGGCGGCCAGCGAGCGTCCGGCCGCCGTATCGGTCGGGACCAGGGGTGCGTTGCGGCGCAGATTTGCCGGCGCCGTTCGGTCGGAGGCACCGGCCGACTGCTCCGGCCTGGCCCGCGGGATGGCTTGTGTGCTCATTCCTCGATCCGCAGCCGGCCTTCGCCCAGCACCATCCGGCGGGCATCGACGGCATCCATGATGCCGAAATCGTGGGTGGCGATGATGACCGAGGTCCCGAGCTTGTTCAGCTCCAGGAACAGCCGCAGCAGCCGCCGGCCGAGTCCGGGATCGACGTTGCCGGTGGGCTCGTCGGCGAGCAGCAGGTCCGGCCGGGCGATCAGCGCGCGGGCGATGGCGGCGCGCTGCTTCTCACCGCCCGACAGGAGCGGCGGCAGGGCATGCATCCGCTCGCCGAGACCGACCCAGCGCAGCAGTTCGACCACCTCGGCCCGGTAGCTCGCCTCGGCCCGGCCCTGGACGCGCAGCGGTAGAGCCACGTTTTCGTAAGTGGTGAGATGGTCGAGCAGGCGGAAATCCTGGAACACCACGCCCATGCGCCGCCGCAGGCCGGTGAGCGCCTTGGGGGAGATGCCGCTGACCTCCTCGCCGAAGATCGACACGAGGCCGCGGGTCGGTCGCACCGAGAGCAGGATGAGGCGCAGCAGCGTCGTCTTGCCGGCGCCCGACGGCCCGGTGAGGAACTGGAAGGAGCGCGGTGCGATGCGGAAGCTGACGTCGGACAGCACTTCCGGCCCGAGGCCGTAGCGCATGCCGACGTTCTCGAACTGCACCACCGGCCGCTCCGCACCGGGCAGGAGGCTCTTCATGCTCGCCTGTTGGTTCAAGGCCGTGCCGGGTTTCGTCTGTCCATCGCCCGGGAATCGCCGGACGGGCGGGCGTTTTCAAGGCCTCGGGGACTTCACATGCGCTTAACCCTGTTCAGCCACACTTTCTCAAGCAAATTCACTTTCCGGCCGCGGCGCGGCCGGTCGTCGCGAGTATGGCGCGTATGCTGATTGTCTGCCCGAGCTGCGCGAGCGAATACCGGATCGATGCCGGCAAGGTCGGCATGGACGGCCGCTCCGTGCGGTGTGCGGCCTGCCGCGAGACCTGGTTCATCACACCGGCCGACGTGCTCGCCGCGCACGAGGCAGAGCTCGAAGCCAAGAGCGAAACGGAGGCCGATCCGGTCGCGGACGCGGCGTGGCAGGAGGCGTCCGCCTCGGTCCGGGCGGCCTCCGACGCTGCAGCCCCGGTGGTATCACGGTCCATCCGGCCCGCGTCCCGCGGCAGCAGGGCCCGGCGCGTGATCCCCGGCCTCTCGCCAGCCCTGGCCTTTGGGCTGACGCTTCTCGCGGCCCTGCCGCTGGCCTGTCTCGCCCGGACGAACGTGGTCCGCGCGGTTCCCCAGACCGCATCCCTGTTCGCGCGAATCGGGCTTCCGGTGAACGTGCGCGGTATCGAGATCCGCGACGTCGTGGCGTTCAGCAATCCCGCCGAGGACGGCCGCCCCGCGGAACTCGTCGTCGAGGGCGACCTCGTGGGAATCGCCCGGTCCGACGTTCCGGTGGCGCCGCTGAAGGTTGAGATCCGCGACGCCGGGGGCCGTGCGGTGCGGAGTTTCTCGGTCCCGGCGCCCCGGGCGATGCTCGCCGCGTCCGAGACGGCGCGATTTCGCGCGAGCCTGCCGTCACCGCCGCCGGAGGGCCGCGCGGTCGTGCTGCGCTTCGCCGACGCGAAGGGCGCCGTGACGGATCACTGAATGGCTCTCCGCCGCGTCGCGAGCACCGCTGGCCGGCTCAGATCCGGCTGCCGCGGGGATCGGGCAGGGGCCGCGCGCTCGGTGTCGCCGGACCCGCGATTGTCCGGACCCATCCGGCGATCCCCAGACCGAGGCGGATCGCCGCCACGCCGATCCGCGCGACCCGGATCTGGCTGGGAAGCTGGCGCGGACCGATCGGGCGATAGGCGAGGCGGGGGCTCGCGCGTTCGGCTTCGGCGATGGCCTGACCCAGGGGCAGGGTGGCGATCCGCCTCGCCTCGGTAGGATCGATGCCGATTGAGCGGGCCCAGGCAAGATCGCGGTTGAGCTGGTCCCGCCCGTGCAGCCGTCTGAATCGGCGCCGCCACAGGTAGCGCAGCACGGCCCTCGGGAAGGTCTCCATCCGGGCGTCGCAGAGGGCATCCGGCTCCTCGCAGCGCGAGCGGATCGTATCCGCGACGCCCCCCGGCGCGCGGCCGGCAAGCCGTGCCGAGATGGTCACGCAGACGTCTGGGGCGTGCCGCACCCGGAGGCCGTGCTCCATGAGCCGTGCGATGAAGGCACCGTCCTCGCCGAGCGGGATCTCGGGCATGCCGCCGACCTGAAGATACGCATCGCGCGTCACGGCGAGAGTCGCCCCGATGGCGGTCCTGTGGCACGGCCATGGATTGTGCGGGTCGGGATCGATGCGCGCCTCGGCCTCGGTGATCAGGGCATCGTAGATGTCCTCCAGCCGGCCGCGGGCCGGCAGGGACGGCGGCAGAAGCGCCGCCTCGGCGGCGTCGAGTTCGACCCGTCCGGCGACCGCGTCGGCGCCCGCCTGGACCGCCGCACGGTTGCAGGCGACCCAGTTCGGCGGCACGCGGCTGTCGGCGTCGGTGGACAGGATGATCCCCGCATTCCCCGCATCGCCCAGCCACGCGGCGGCGGCATCCATGGCCCGGCGCCGAGCCCAGCCGGCATGCGCACCGGAGAACTCCTCCACCAGAACCCGGACTGGGACCGACAGGCGCGGCACCAAGTCGGCGACAATGGCCTCCGTCCGGTCCGTGCAATTGTTCAGGAACAGCACCAGCCCGAGGCTCCCGGGGGCGAGGCCTTCCTGCGCATCGATCGCCCGAAGGCAGACCGCAATCCGCTCTTCCTCGTTGCGGACGGGCACCGCGACGATCGCGTCGGGGATCTTGGCGGTTGGTGGGGTGGCGCTCGTCACCGGTGCAATCTCCGTCGGGCCCGTTCGGCTTGACCCGGCACGGCATATGCCGGGGTCTGCCTGAACAGATCCGAAAGGGTCACGCTGACGATCAGAGGGCCTTCTCCAGCAGGCCCTCGATCCACTCCGGCTGTGTCTCGCCCACGGAGCGACCGACCTCGGTCGACCCCTTGTAGGCGATCAGCGTGCTCTGCATGCGCACGTTCAGGCGCCGAAGCAGGTCCTTCTGGCTGTCGAAATCGATGTCGAAGACCTGGAGATCCTTGAAGCGCGGCTCGGCAGCCAGCTTTGCGAGGATCGGCTTCTGCGTCTTGCAGATGGGACACCAGGGTGCGCTGACCGCGACCAAGATAGGCTTGCCGCTCTTCTGCGCGGCCTCGAAGGCCGGGTCCGAGAACGGCATCGTCTCACCCGCATATGCGGGTGAGACACCCGTAGCGAGGGCGAGGGCGGCCAGCGTGAGGATTTGGCGTCGCGTTGTCATGGTGCGGTTCCCCCGGGCGCATCATCCTTCGATCGGAGCGCTGCCCGGACGAATGTTACACACCCGTTCGGGAAAGAGCGTCGGACCGAAAAGCGCAGGGCACCTAAAGGCGGCTCCGGCAGGTCACATCATCGAGATGCTGCGCCCCGTCGATCGTCCTCGACGAGCGCCGCGATATCGTTCGCGTCGACTGCGTTCATCTGGCGTCGGATCCTCAACGCTCGCGTCGCTGCGCCTGCGCGCATCACCAGCACGACGGTTTCCATATCGGGGCAACCAGGATCGGGGCAGGCAATCTCGTTCAGCGCCAGTGCATCGGCGGCGCCGAGGCCAAGGGCCGCGATCAACTCCCGCTTCAGCCGCGCCGCGATCTCGGCGCGTTCCGCCGAGCGGGCGCGCCATGACCTGAGACTCACGAAGGCCATGCCGGATGCGTTTCCCCCTGGTGCAGCGCGCGCCAACCCGACCGCGCCACGCCGGCGAGCCCCATTCCAGTAGTCCGGATGTGATAGTGTTGCATCGGCCGGTGCTGTCAAGCGCGGGGCCGGGAATCCGGGCCGCAACAAACACCGGTCTCAACGGTAATGCCTGCGGGCACCTCATGAAATTGCCGATCGCGAACAGTTCCGACTCGACACCGCGGCCGGCGTTTTGCGAGGTGCATCCGAGCGCGTAGAGGATGTGAGAACTTGCGACCCTGGCGGGACGGACCGAGTGACCGGCGGAGCTATCATCACGGCAACCTGAAGGAAGCCCTCATTGAGGCCGCGCGTCGGTTCATCGCTGAACGCGGGATCGGCGGCTTCACGCTGGTCGATGCCGCGCGCCTCGTGGGCGTGACGCCGGCAGCCCTCTACCGGCATTTCCGCGGCCGCGAGGCCCTTCTCGAGGAGCTTGCCGGACGCGGATTCGCGGAACTCGCTGCCCGCCTGGCTCGGGCGCTCACCTCGCGCGGTACGCCGCTGGAGCGGTTCACCCGCATGGGCGAGACCTACCTTGCCTTCGCCGAGGAGGAGCCTGCCTATTACGCGGCGATCTTCGAGACCCGGGGACTGCAGGCCGGGACCGCCGACATTGATGCGCCGCCCGGCGAAGGATCGGCCGGACGGCCAAGCCCCTTCGATCTTTTGGTGGAGGCGTTGCAAGCGACTTTCGCCGACGGGTTCGGGGGCGTGGCGCCCCGGTTCATCGCCCTCGAGGTCTGGGCCTTGGCGCACGGCCTCGCGACCCTTTCGGCCGCCGGTCATTTGCCGCGGGGCCTGGGCTTCCCCGACAAGTACGAGGCTCCTGCGCGCCGGCGTCCTTGCTCTCGTCCATGGTGCGGCGCGGCCGGGTGAACGCGAAGGCGTTTCAGGGCGGCCTTGAAAGGCGATTCCGGCACCCGCATGTTAACCGCGTTCACATGAACAGCGGAGCACAGCCGTGAACTCTCAATCCTCCTCTCCCTGGGCGACCGGCAGGCTCTGCCGATCCGGCCCGTTCCCCCGCCGCTCCTTGGAGATCGGCGCCATCGTCCTCGGCTTCATCTATTGGTGGCCGGTGGGTCTCGCGTTGGTGGCTTGGAAGCTCGCCGGATACCCGGCTTTTGCCGAGCTTCGTGAAAATGCGCGCCGGACTTTCGCCAATCTCGACGGTGCGCGGCCCGTCTCTAGTTTCGCGCGCGCTTTCGAAGCCGCCAATCACCGCGACAGCAGCGGCAACGCGGCCTTCGACGCGTACCGCCGGGCCGAGCTTGACCGACTCGAAGCGCAGCGCCGCGCTTTGGAGGAGGAGAGCCGCGCTTTCGCGGCTTTCTTGGACGAACTGAAGCGCGCCAAGGATCGCGAGCAGTTCGATGCCTTCATGGCGAAGCGCCGGGCTGAAGGTGGTGAGAGCCGCTCGGCGTGAGGCCGGCGGCCCTTCGGGTCCGGGCTGCTCGGTCCGGACCCGATCTGGCTGCTTTTGCGTGGGACCGGGACTCTCGGCCGTTCACCCGGTTACAGCTCAGGCAGCCCTGACAGTCTCGAGAAATCGTTCGACTTCGGCGGTGAGGTGCTCGGATTGCTCCGAAAGCCTGGAGGCTTCGGTCAGCACCTGATCGGCGGCCCTCCCGGTCTCCTCGGCCGCACCGGCGACGCTCATGATGTTGCTGGTCACCTCGCCGGTGCCGGCCGCGGCTTGGCCGACGTTGCGCACAATCTCCTGGGTGGCCGCGCCCTGCTCCTCGACCCCCGCCGCGATGCTCGCCGCCACGCCGTTGATCTCGCGGATGCGCGCCGTGATCGTGCCAATGGCGCCGACCGCCTGGCCGGTCACCCCCTGGACCCGGGCGATCTGGCCGGCGATCTCGTCGGTGGCCCGGGCGGTCTGCTCGGCCAAGGCCTTTACCTCGGAGGCCACCACGGCAAAGCCGCGGCCCGCTGCGCCTGCGCGGGCGGCCTCGATGGTGGCGTTGAGCGCCAGCAGGTTGGTCTGGCTGGCGATCGACGCGATAAGACCGACCGCGTCGCCGATGCGCGCCACCGCCCCGCTCAGCTCCTGCACCAGCCCAGCCGTCTGGTCGGCCTCAGAGGCCGCCACCTTGGCCAGCTCGGCCGAGCCGTCGACCTGCCGGCCGATCTCCCGAACTGACGCGCCGAGGCTCCTCGGCGGCCGACGCGACCGTGTTAACGTTGCTGGCGGCCTGCTCGGCGGCGGCCGCGACCGTTGCGGATTGGCTGGCCGTCTCCGACGCGGTGGTCGTCATGGTTTGGGCGGTGGCCTGCAACTCGGTGGCGGAGGCCGAGACCTGGCCGACGATGCCGCCCACTGCGGCCTCGAACCGGTCGGCCATCTGGCGCATGCCGGCCCGACGCTGCTCCTCCGCCGCGAGCCGCGTCTCGGCGGTCTCCGCCTCCAGCGCCTGTGTGCGGATCAGGTTGTCCTTGAACACCTGCACGGCCGCCGCCATCGCGCCGATCTCTTCGCGGCGGCTTCGGAACGGCACCTCAAGCCCCGTATCGCCACTGGCCAGGGCAGACATCGACCGCGTCATCGCCTGGATCGGGCGCGAGACGCGGAACAGGCTGAGGATCGCAGCCCCCGACGCTGCGGTGATGGCGAGACCGACGCCCGCGTAGCCAGCGATGAGCGCGGTGGTCAAGCGACTCATCACGTCATCCGCATCGCTGCGCGCGGCCTGCTCGTCCCATGCGACGAGGCGCGACAGCGTCGTGCGTGCATCATCGTAAAGCGCGACGACCTCGGGTTTGCTGAGCAGCGCTAAGGCCTCCTGTGGCCGACCGGTGTCCATCAGGCGCCGCACGTCGCCATCGGCCTGCTCGAACTTGCTCCACGACTTCCCGAATGCGTCGTAGAGGTTTCGCTCTTCCGCGGTGGTGATCAAGGGCTCGTAGACGCGCCTGGCCTCTTTCAACTTTGCATAGGTGGCCGCCAGTTTGGCCTCGTTTGTCGAGCGGTGCTCGGGCGTATCTGACAACAAGATCAGGCGGTACTGTTTGATGCGGACTTCGGAGGCGGCCCCTTCGATCACGTTGACCTTTTCGACCGAGGGAATCCAGTTCGTCGCGAGAGCTGTCACGGAATCGCGAATGCCGGCAGCCTCATGGACGGACAGGCCGCCCTGCACCGCAGAGATCAGCGCGAGCAGTCCGAAAAGGACCGCCAATGTTGCTTTGAGCGAGAGAGTTGGACGCATGGCTCGTCATGGTTGAAAGCAGAAGGTGAGGGCCTTGCCTTGGCAAGATGGTTCATCTGGATCACCTAGATGATAAATTGCAATCGACAAGATGGATCGTCCACGCGTTTATCCGTATCATGTCACATTACGTCGAAATGCTGCCGCGATATAGACAGCGATATCAAGAATTTCGGAACTGCTTCATTTTTATAACGAAAAATTAGCCAGCAAATGACGTGATATACATTTGAACTTATCTAATTTGTGGAGATTTGGCCCGCCAGATTTTTGGTGAAACGTCGGTGATCGCTAAGGAATTGATTGGCAGTTGATTTGATCCGGTCGAAGCCGCGTTAATTTCTTTAATTCGCGGCCGTTCAACGTCATTGTCTTTGCGCGAATTACCGTGAAGCGGTATGCGATTTTGCGGAATAGAGCCCCCGCACGCATGCGGAGCGCCCACCAATCGGGCCTGATCTCCGAGCGCCGATCGAGCCCTTGCGTGTTGCACATTGCGTCAGGGCTCAGCGTCCGGCATTTCTCGGGCGTCCGGAGCGGGAGGGAATGGCGATGCCGACGGGTCGGGTCACGGTGGTGGATCACCCGCTGGTGCAGCACAAGTTGACGTACCTGCGCGACAAAAACCGCTCGACCAAGGGCTTCCGGCAGCTCCTGAACGAGATCGGCATGCTCTTGGCCTATGAGGTAACCCGGGACCTTCCCTTGGAGGCCGTAACCATCGAGACACCGCTACAGCCGATGGAGGGGCGTCAGATTCAGGGCAAGAAGCTGGTCTTGGCTCCGATCCTCCGGGCCGGCGTGGGGTTTCTCGACGGGATGCTGTCGTTGGTCCCCTCGGCGCGGGTCGCCCATGTCGGGCTCTACCGGGATCCAGACACGTTGGAGGCCGTGGAGTACTACTTCAAGGCACCGTCGGATCTCGCCGACCGGACCGTCCTGGTTCTGGATCCGATGCTCGCCACCGCCAACTCGGCTATTGCGGCCCTCGACCGGCTGAAGGCGCGGGGCGCCTCGGACCTGCGCTTCGTCTGCCTACTGGCCGCACCGGAAGGCCTCGCCAAGTTCCAGGCTGCCCATCCGGATGTGCCGATCTGGACTGCCGCCATCGATTCCCACCTGAACGACCACGGTTACATCGTGCCGGGTCTCGGCGATGCCGGCGACCGGATGTATGGGACCCGGTAACCGTCGCGCGACCCTCGATCCGGGATAAACCCTGATTGGTCGACGAACCGGCGTCCATATCGGCCAGGAGCGCTTCGGACTCCCTTATCGCGTGCTGGCTTCGAAAACCCGGATTCCACCTTTCCCCATCGTACTTTAGCTCCTTTTCGCGCTACGGCGTTTTCCGACCACTTTCCGTAGCACCTGGGAGAGCTGCTCCACCGAATAGGGCTTCTGGATCAGGTCGAAGCCATGGACGCCCTCCTGCGCGAGGACGTGGCTGTATCCGGAGGTGAGGACGACGGGCAACTCGGGGAGACGATGCTGCAATTCGCGCGCGAGCGCGATCCCTCCAATTCCAGGCATCACCACGTCGGAGAACACGGCGTCGAAACGGAACGGGATCTTCTCGATTTCTTCGAGCGCCTCCTCGGCATTGGTTGCCCAGACCGTCCGGTGGCCGAGATCCTCGAGGATCTGGGTGGCGAAGCGGCCGACTTCGACATTGTCCTCCACCACGAGCACGCAGAGGCTGGCGCCCTCTGAGGTGCGCTCGTCGCGCGGCTCCTCGTCCGGCTTCTCCGGGCCTCGCGCCACCTGGGGCAGGTAGACGGTGAAGGTCGTGCCTTCTCCCGGGGGGCTCGAGACGTCTACGTCCCCGCCGGACTGCTTGGCGAACCCGAAGACCTGAGAGAGTCCAAGGCCGGTTCCCTTGCCGATCTCCTTGGTGGTGAAGAACGGCTCGAAGATGCGCGGCAGCACGTCGGGTGCGATGCCGGCCCCGGTGTCGGACAGCGATACCGCCGCGAACGTGCTCCGCGATCCCGCATGGCCGCGGATCGCCGGCATCGGCAGGGCACCCAGGAGCCGCAGGGTCAGCGTTCCTTCCCCGCCCATCGCGTCGCGTGCGTTGACGGCCATGTTGATGAGCGCCGTCTCGAATTGGCTGAGGTCCGCTCGGATGTAGCAGGGCTCGTCGGGGATCTGGGCATCGACGGTGATGCGCGCACCGGTCACGGAATCGAGCATCTCCGCCACGGCGCGAAGAGAGGCGCCCACTTCGAAAATCTCTGGCCTCAGTGCTTGGCGGCGGGCGAAGGCGAGGAGCTGCCCGGTGAGCTTGGCGGCCCGGTCCACCGTGTCGGAGATCGCCTCGACATAGCGGCGTCGCCGCTCTTCGGGCAGATCGGGTCGCTTCAGCAGGTCGGTGGACGACTTAATCACCGTCAGCAGGTTGTTGAAGTCGTGCGCCACGCCACCAGTGAGCTGACCCACTGCTTCAAGTTTCTGCGACTGGCGCAGCGCCTCCTCGACGCGCTCGCGCTCGACGCTCTCAGCCTGAAGGCGCGCATTCGCCTCCGCGAGCGCGCGCATGTTGCGCCTCTGCTCAGTGAGATCGGTTAGGATCCCGCAGAGCAGAGGCTGATCGTCCTGTCGCTCGAAGCGGCTCAGCGACAGGAAGGTTGCACGCTCCGACCCTTCCGGGGTGCCGAGGCTCGATCTCCTCGCGCACCGGGTTCGTCATCGCCTTCTGAACGAGTCGCGCGAGGTCGGTATCGGGACTCAGGAAATGGCTCAGGGAGCGGCCGATCAGCCGCTCCTGCGCTTCACCCAGCATGTCGGACAGCCGCCGGTTGCAGTAGAGCAGCGTGCCATCCAAGCCGAGGGTGAAGGCGCCTTCCTGGATCTGCTCGATCAGCACGCGATAGGGCCGATCCGCGTTTTCCAGGGTGTAAACGAGGCGCTCGTGGTTCGGCCCCTCGACGACGACGGCGTCGAAATCGCCCCGGCGGATTGCCGCGAGGGTTTCCTCGCTTTCCTCCAGCCGCGCTTCGAGTTCGCGGATATGCGCTCGGTAGGCTTCCAGACCCGGCTCGTCATCCGGCAGCAGCGCATCGACACCCATCACTGCGTCTCCGCCGCGGGTTCGATCTCGAGGCCGCGCAGGATACGGCGCGCGTCCAGGAAGTCGCCAGAGATCCGGCGTTCCGGCTGCGGGGCGACCTTCAGCAAGGTCGGAGCGGCGAGGATCCCGTCGCGTTCGGCGAGTTCGGGCTGCTGATAGAGATCGATGATCTCCAGCTCGTACCGACCCGGAAGATGGGTCTCGCAGATTCGGCGCAGGGACTCGACCGCGCGCAGGGAGCGCGGAGCGGTTCCCGCCACGAACAGCCTCAGCCGATAGGTATCGGTGGCGTCTGGGGAGGGGGTGGCCGCGTTCAAGGCTGGTCCGCCCTCGGTCGGATGTCGAGACCGACCAGAACTTTCTCGGTGTTCGACAGGTCGCCGATGATCCGCTTGAGCGGGGAAGGGAGCCTGCGCACCAGGGTCGGAATCGCCAGGATCTGATCGCCTGCGGCGAGTTGCGGGTTCTTCAGGAGGTCGATGACCTCGATGTCGTAACGGCCCGCCAAGTGCTCCTCGCAGAAGCGTTTGAGGTTGGTCATTGCGGCGAGAGACTTCGCCGTCTGTCCGGCGACGTAGAGGCGCAGATGATAATGGCCGGAATCGCGGTCAGGATCCGTGTCCAGTGCGGGGTCTTCGGAGGTCGTATCGCTCATTCCGCAGCACTCCGTCGCGCGATCAGCTCCCGCTGCTCTTCCTCAAGCTGCGCCGCCCGCAACCTATCTTCGATGCGGAGACGTTCCTCTTCGTCCTCTGAGGCCTCAAGTCCGGCCCGCAGTTCCTCGATCTGGCGCTCCAGCGCGGAGCGTCGTCGCGCCACCTCCCGGAGGCGCCGCTCGGTCTCGTGCAGGCGCAGCTGGGCGGCCGCCTTCTCCTGCGCTTCTTGCACCAAGCGGGCCGTCCCGGTCAGCACGCCCGCGGGGCCGATATAGGCGTCTATCAACCTGATACCGCTGGATGACATGAGAAACTCACGGATCTGGTTGGAGTGGCTCATGCCCCGAGCCTTGATGACATAGAGGGTGCGGGTCCGCTCGCCATTGGCCTCCATGTTCTGGAGCTTGATCCAGGCGTCCATCAGTGAGGAAACGCCGAGATCGTCGTTTTGGACGAGCGAACCGTCCCCGCGAAGCGTGGTGAAGACGGCCGTGATGCCGCGGGTTTTGATCAGGTCGATCATCCGCAGGAGCGTCGCCTGCAATTCGTTCGTCGGGCCCCGCAGGGCCGAGATCGGGTCGATCACCACGAGGTCCGGCCGGACCTGGTCGAGGTCGCGGTGCATCCGCGCGAGATGGGTCTCCAGGCCGAACAGGCTCGGCCGGGCCGCCTCGAAGCGCAGCAAGCCACTCGCGACGTGCCGGGCGAGGTCGAGGCCGATGGAACTGGCGTTGCGCATGATCTGCGCGCCGCTCTCCTCGAATACGAAAGCGAGACACTGTTCGCCGCGCCGGCAGGCCGCATCGAGGATGGAGGCGCCCAGCATCGTCTTGCCCGTACCCGCCTCGCCGGAGATCAGGATGCTGGAGCCGCGATAGAAGCCGCCCGGCCCCAGCATCGCATCTAGCCCCGCGATGCCCGTCGAGATGACACCGGACGTCACCGCGTAGTCGAGATCGGCCGAGGTCACCGGCAGGACGCTGATGCCGTCGTGATCGATTAGGAACGGATACTCATTCGTGCCGTGCGCCGAGCCTCGGTACTTCACCACCCGAAGGCGCCGTGTGGTGATCTGGTCCTCGACCCGATTGTCGAGCAGCACCACGCAGTCGGAAACGTACTCCTCCAGACCCTGGCGGGTGAGCTGTCCCTCGCCGCGCTCGCCGGTGATGATCGCCGTCAGGCCGCGATCCTTGATCCACCCGAATAGGCGGCGCAGCTCCGCCCTCAGGAGCGACGGGTCGGTGAAGCCGGCGAACAGGGTCTCGATCGTGTCGAGCACCACGCGCTTGGCCCCGACGCTGTCCACCGCGAAGCCGAGGCGGATGAACAGACCTTCGAGATCGTACTCGCCGGTCTCCTCGATCTCACTGCGCTCCACGCGCACGTGGTCGATGGCGAGCTTGCCCGACGCCACAAGCCCGTCGAGGTCGTAGCCGAGGGAGGCGACGTTGGCCGCGAGGTCCTCGGCGCGTTCCTCGAAGCTCATGAAGACGCCGGGCTCGTCGTACCGCGTCGCGCCGTTGACCAGGAAGGTGGTGGCGAACAGGGTCTTGCCGCATCCCGCGGCGCCGCAGATCAGCGACGGCCGGCCGACCGGGAGGCCGCCGAAGGTCAGATCGTCAAAGCCTTCGATACCCGTCGGGGCCTTGGGCAACGTCTGTACGGCTTGCGAGTCAGGCACGATGGTCGAAGTCCTGGACGTCTCGATGGGAGTGGGGGCTCGAAGAGATCCCGTGGAGCTGTCGCTCCGGCGAGCCGACCGGTGCGAAGGTGAGCCCGCAGAGGTGCCGAGTGGCACACAGGACGGGCGGAAGTCCCCGGGGACCCGGTATGGCAACGCCGTCGTGAGCGCAATCTGCGTTCGTCACATGCACTCGACGACACGTCGCAGACGGACGAAATCGTGACATCCGAGGGGACCAGGGAGGGTGCGATGCTGGGTTGGGAGATGCAGGGTGACGCCCTGACGGCGCCCGCCGTGGCTGGCAACCGCGATGCCATCCTAGATGTCCTCCGCGAAGTCCTGCCCGGCAGCGGCACGGTTCTGGAAATCGCCAGCGGGTCCGGCGAGCACGCGGCGCACATCGCTTCGGCGCTTCCCGGCCTAACCTGGCTGCCGAGCGATCCGGATCCGGCATCGCGGCGCAGCGTTGCAGCCCACACGGCCCGGTCGGGAGCGACGAACATCCTGCCCCCTCTCGATCTCGACGCGGCCGCCGCGCAATGGCCCGTGACCCGCGCCGCGGCCATCGTCTGCATCAACATGATCCATATCGCGCCCTGGGCTGCCGCTCAGGGACTGATGGCCGGTGCCGGGCGGACCCTCGCCGAAGGCGGCGTCCTGTTCCTCTACGGGCCTTTTCGCGAGGGCGGTCGGCATACCGCGCCAAGCAACGCCGCGTTCGACGAATCCCTGCGCGGCCGCGACCCGCTCTGGGGCGTGCGGGATCTCGAATCTGTTTCCGCGGAAGCGGCAAAGCATGGTCTCATGCTCTCCCGGCGAGTCGCCATGCCAGCCAACAATCTGAGCTTGATCTATCGGCACGTTGTGGGGTGACCGATCCGATCCCGCCCATTCGGGCGGCTGCACATTGTATTCAACTGGCTGAATGCTACACAATCCTGCCGTTGAGCCGATGCGGCGACAAAAGCCGTACGGTCCGCAGGAGGAAACTGATGGCGATGGATCGCAACGTTTCGAGTCGGGCTGTCGCCCTGCTCGCGGTAGCCGGTTTGTTGGGTGCGGGGCCGGCGCGGGCCGCCGACCCGATCAGGATCGGGGTGATCGCCGAGGCGCAGTCGGTGGTCGGAGCCTCGATCCCGCAGGCGGTGCAACTCGCCGCCGACGAGATCAACGCCAAGGGGGCGTCGACGGACGGCAGATCCAGGTCGTCACCTACGACGACAAGAGCTCGGCGTCCGACGCGGTCCGGGCCTTCCAGCGGGCGGTCTCCGAGGACAAGGTCAACCTCGTCATCGCCAGCTACATCTCCGAGGTGGTGCTCGCGCTGATGCCCTGGGCCGCCCGGCTCAAGACCCCGATGATCACGCCCGGCGCCGCCTCCAACGAGATCAGCCTCGCCGTCCACAAGGACTACGCGCGCAACAAGTACACCTTCCACGGCTATCTGACGTCCGCGGCCCTGGCGCAGTCAGTCTGCGATTCCACCAAGGACTTGCTCATCGATCTCATGAAGGTGAAGACGGCGGCGATCATGAGCGAGGACGCGGCCTGGACCCGCCCGCTCGATGTCGGTTACGAGAAATGCCTGCCCGAGATCGGCGTGAAGGTCGTCGATCATATTCGCTTCTCGCCGGACACGGGCGATTTCACGCCGATCTACAACAAGATCGAGGCGGCCAAGCCGGACCTGATCGTCACCGGCATCTCGCATGTCGGCGTGCAGCCGACCGTGCAGTGGCAGAACCAGCAGGTGCCGCTCGCCATGACCGGCATGAACTCGCAGGCCACCTCCTCGACCTTCTGGGCCAACACCAACGGGGCCACACAGGGCGTGATCTTCCAGAGCATCGCGGTGCCGGGCGCCGCGATCACGGACAAGTCGCTCGCCTTCACCGACGCGTTCAAGAAGCGGTTCGCAAGCGATCCCTCCTATGCGGGCTACATGGCCTATGATCAGGTCTACTATGTCGCCGATGCGGTGAAGCGCGCCGGCTCCACGGATTCCGACAAGCTGGTGGACGCCCTGGAGAAGACCGACTGGGAGGGTACGGTCGGCCGCACGCAATTTTACGGCAAGGACGACCCCTTCACCCACACGATCAAGTATGGGCCGGGCTTCGTTACCGGGCTGATGGCGCAGTGGCAGGATGGCAAGCAAGTGGCGATCTGGCCGAAGAGCCTCGCGCAGGGACAGATCGTGCTGCCGGCAGCCGTGAAGGCGGCCGGGCGCTAGGCGCCATCGCGAGCGGCAAGAGATCCTGACGGCGGTGCGGCTTGCCAAGCGCGTCCGTTGCCGCAAGTAGAGCCGGGCCGCGCAATCGGGGCCCGGCCGAAAACATGCGCGTGGAGAGGATTTTTGGATGGCCAGCGCTGACCTGCCCGACACCATGCGCCAGATCCGCTTCGCAGGCTCGGGCGGGCCGGAGGTGATCACCG
Source organism: Methylobacterium sp. P31 (assembly GCA_050632875.1). Lineage (GTDB taxonomy): Bacteria > Pseudomonadota > Alphaproteobacteria > Rhizobiales > Beijerinckiaceae > Methylobacterium. The sequence goes on from JBODSC010000001.1 coordinate 3,222,548, forward strand.
TCGAGACCGCGCCCCTGCCGAGCCCGGGGCCGGGTCAGGTGTTGATCGAGGTGGTCGCCGCAGGGGTCAACCGGCCCGACGTGGCGCAGCGTGCGGGCGTGTATCCGCCGCCGCCCGGCGCCACCGAGATTCCGGGTCTTGAGGTCGCGGGCCGCATCATCCGGCTCGGGGAGGGCGTAACCGGCCTCGGTCTGGGCGACGAGGTCTGCGCGCTGGTGATCAGCGGCGGCTATGCCGAGTTCGCGGTGGCCGAGGCCGCCCATTGCCTGCCGAAGCCGAAGGCCTTCTCGCTGGTCGATGCGGCCGGGCTGCCCGAGACCTTCTTCACGGTCTATTCCAACGTCGTGCAGCGCGGACGGCTGGCCCGAGGCGAGACCTTCCTTGTGCATGGTGGTTCGAGCGGCATCGGTGCCACCGCCATCCAGATGGCCAAGCATGTCGGAGCCCGGGTCTTCGCGACAGCGGGTTCGGCCGAGAAGTGCCGGTTCTGCGAGGAGGCTCGGGGCTGACGCGGCGATCAATTACAAGGAGGCCGACTTCGCCGAGGAGGTGAAGCGCCTCACCGAAGGCCGGGGCGTCGACGTGATCCTCGACATGATCGGCGCGAGCTACCTCGCCCGGAACATCAAGTCCCTCGCACCGGACGGACGCCTGGTCATGATCGCGCTGATGGGCGGCTACAAGGTCGACGGCCTGAACATCACCCCGATCATGCGCAACCGCCTGACCTTCACCGGATCGACGCTGCGTCCGCGCTCGAAGGCCGACAAGGCCCAGATTGCCGAGGGCCTGCGCAAGGACATCTGGCCCGAACTCGACGCCGGGCGCATCCGCTCCGTCACGCATGCCACGTTCCCGCTCGAGCGGGCCCGGGAGGCGCACGAGCTGATGGAATCGAGCGCCCATCTCGGCAAGATCCTGCTCACGACCGGACGCTGACCGCACCGAAAAACAGGAACCCGCCTCATCGGCGCCGCGTTGGCGGCCGGTAACGAGATCGTGTCGCAGACCGCCTTCGCGCGTGTTGCGTCCCGCCGATGAGGTTTTGCAGATGGCCGAGAAATTGAACCAGCAGGAGAGCCGGCAGGGCGAGCGGGGCAAGCCCGTGCTCTGGGTGTTGGTGGCGAGCCTCGTCCTTCTGGCGATCGCCACCGTCGGACTTCTGACCTGGAACGGCGCGACTTCGCCGAAGGATTATGCGAGCCAGAGCCAGGACGCGTCCCGCCGCGAGGTCACCGGCTCGGTGAATGGATCCTCGACACCGAGCAACTCGAACAGCACCGCGGTTCCGGGCGGCAACCCGTCCTATCCGCAGCCGGCCCAGCCGAATGCCAATGGTGGCAACGCGAAGTGATCACGCGTGCGGGGTGACGGGCGGCTCGGCCGCGCCGCCCCGTCATTTCCGATTGCGAGCGGACTTCGACCGCGCCGACTCGTCAGCGGGTCGGAATGGGAGTCGGGCCGCGGTAATCGTAGAAGCCGCGCTTGGCTTTCCGGCCGAGCCAGCCAGCCTCGACGTACTTCACTAGGAGCGGGCAGGGGCGGTACTTCGAATCCGCAAGCCCCTCGTAGAGCACCTGCATGACCGACAGGCAGGTATCGAGGCCGATGAAATCGGCCAGTTGGAGCGGACCCATCGGATGGTTCGCGCCGAGCTTCATGGCGGTGTCGATGGATTCGACCGATCCGACACCCTCGTAGAGCGTGTAGATCGCCTCGTTGATCATCGGCAGCAGGATCCGGTTGACGATGAAGGCCGGGAAGTCTTCCGACATCGTCGACGTCTTGCCCAGCTTGGCGATGAACGCCTTGGCCGACTCGTAGGTGGCGTCCTCGGTCGCGATGCCGCGGATCAGCTCCACGAGCTGCATCACCGGCACCGGATTCATGAAATGGATCCCGATGAATTTCTCGGGCCGATCCGTCGCCGCGGCCAGACGGGTGATCGAGATCGACGACGTGTTGGTCGCGATCAGCGTTTCGGGACGGAGCGACGCGCACAGCGTGGAGAAGATCTCGCGCTTCGTCGCCTCGTTCTCGGTCGCAGCCTCGATCACCAGATCGGAGGGACCGAGTGCCGTGAAATCCCGGGCCTCCACGATGCGCGCCCGGGCGTTCCGGCTGTCAGCCTCGGACATGGTCCCCTTGGAGACCAGCCGGGCGAGGCCGCCCTCGATCGTGCTCAGGCCGTTCTCCAGGCGAGCGGGGTCGCGATCGTTCAGCAGGACATCGAGACCCGCCGTAGCGCAGACCTGCGCGATGCCGCTTCCCATCTGGCCCGCGCCGATGATGCCGACTCGCTTGATCTCCATGTCCATCTGCCGACCTGTGCCCCCGATGCGGATGCTGTTGCACGGCCGCCCGGTTCGACGGACTGCGCCAACGCGACGGCCCGCGCAAAGTCCTGCCGTCACAGCCTTCTAGACCAATCTCCGTCGCGGAAGGAACCCGCGACTCCGCGCGCTGCAACAATGCTCGCCGCGCGCAGCCGGCGGAAGACCTGACCGCTACTGACCCTTGGCCTTCCCGATCTCAGATTGCAGCTCGGGTACGACCTGGAACAGGTCTCCGACGAGCCCGTAATCGGCGACCTGGAAGATCGGCGCATCCTCGTCCTTGTTGATGGCGACGATGACCTTCGAGTCCTTCATGCCGGCGAGGTGCTGGATCGCTCCGGAGATGCCCACTGCCACGTAGAGGTCGGGCGCGACCACCTTGCCGGTCTGACCCACCTGCCAGTCGTTCGGCGCGTAGCCCGCGTCCACGGCGGCGCGCGACGCGCCGACCGCAGCGCCGAGCGAGATCCGCCAGCGGCTCGATCAGTTCGTGGAACTTCTCCGCGGAACCGAGCGACCGGCCGCCGGAGACGATGATCCGGGCCGAGGCCAGTTCGGGCCGGTCGGACTTGGCGATCTCCTCGCCCTTGAAGGTCGAGCCGCCGGCCTCGGGCGCGGCCGCCGAGACGGCCTCGACGGGCGCGGCCGAGCCTCCCTCGGTCGCGGCCTTGAACGCCGCCGTGCGCACCGTGATCACCGTCTTGCCCCCGGGGGTCTGGACGGTCTGGATCGCGTTGCCGGCATAGATTGGCCGCTCGAATGTGTCGGGCGAGACAACCTTGATGATGTCCGAGACCTGCGCGACGTCGAGCAGCGCCGCCACCCGCGGCAGCACGTTCTTGCCGGTGGTGGAGGCCGCCGCGATGATCACATCATAGGGCCCGGCGATCGACGCGATCAGCGCGGAGACCGGCTCGGCCAGGTCGTGATCGTAGACGCCGTCCTCGGCCAGCAGCACCTTGTCGACGCCGTCGAGCTTGGCCGCCGCCTCGGCCGCAGGCCGGGTGCGCTGCCGAGCACGAGGGCGTGGATCGGTGCGCCGATTTCCTTGGCGGCGCTGAGCGCCTTCAGCGTTCCGTCCTTGATCTGGCCGTTGCCGTGCTCGACGTAGAGGAGTGTCGTCATGGTCTTGTAAGAGCCCTTGAGGGTGGGGGCGCGAGGCTCGACCGGAGTTGGGAGCCTCGCCTGCGGATCAGATGACGCCGGCTTCGACCTTGAGCTTCTGCACCAACTCGGCCGCGGAGCCGACCTTGACGCCGGCCGAGCGGCCCGGAGGCTCGGCAGTCTTGAGCACCTTGAGCCTCGGGGTCACGTCGACCCCGAGCGCGTCCGGAGCCAACTCCTCGAGCGGTTTCTTCTTGGCCTTCATGATGTTGGGCAGCGACGCGTAGCGCGGCTCATTCAGGCGCAGATCGGTGGTGACGATCGCCGGCAGCCTCAGGCTCAACGTCTGCAGGCCGCCGTCGACCTCGCGGGTGACGTCGAGGCCGCCCTCGCCGACCTCGATCTTGTAGGCGAAGGTGCCCTGCGGCCAGCCCAGAAGCGCGCCGAGCATCTGGCCGGTCTGGTTCGAGTCGTCGTCGATCGCCTGCTTGCCGAGGATGACGAGCTGCGGCGCCTCCTTCTCGACCACGGCCTTGAGGAGCTTGGCCACCGCCAGCGGTTCGCAGTTCACCTCCGTCTTGACCAGGATGGCGCGGTCGGCGCCCATGGCCAGCGCCGTGCGCAGCGTCTCCTGCGCGGCTTGCGGGCCGATGGAGACCGCGACGATCTCGGTGACCTTGCCCTTTTCCTTGAGGCGGATCGCCTCCTCGACGGCGATCTCGTCGAAGGGGTTCATCGACATCTTGACGTTGGCGAGGCTCGACCCCGGAGCCGTCGGCTTTCACCCGGATCTTGACGTTGTAGTCCACCACCCGCTTGACGGGCACCAGCACCTTCATGGCGGTCACGATCCTTCCCGGGAGGATTCTTGTCGTCGTGCAGGCCACTCCCACGGGCGCCCGAGGCGCAGCGTGGCGGGGCCCGCAAGGCGCGCGGACCGTAACGGCCACATTTCCGCCTTGTCAACGCGGCGCCTCGACGGGTGCGGGAAAAGGACGGTGCCCGGATCAGCGGTTGGCGCCCGGTACCCAGAGCACGTCGCCGGCACCGTCCGCGTTGGCCGCCCGGCTCGCGACGAACAGGAAGTCCGACAGGCGGTTCAGGTAGCGGAGCGCCTCGGGCGACACGGTCTCGTCCTCGCGCGCGGCAAGGCTGACGGCCAGACGCTCGGCACGCCGGCAGACCGTGCGCGCGAGGTGAAGCGCCGCCGCCGCCGCCGAGCCTCCCGGCAGCACGAAGGATTTCAGCGCCGGGATAGGCTCGTTCAGGGCGTCGATATCGCGCTCCAGGCGTTCCACTTGGCTCGCGACGATCCGCAGCGGCTCGTAGGGGAGGGGCTCTGGGCTCGGCGGGGTCGCGAGGTCCGCCCCGAGGTCGAACAGATCATTCTGGATCGCCCCCAGCATTGCATCGAGCCGCCCCTGCGTGTGCAGGCGCGCCATCCCGATGCAGGCATTGGTCTCGTCGACCGTGCCGTAGGTCTCAACCCGCAGGTCCGCCTTCGAGCGGCGCTGCCCGTCCGCGAGCGCGGTGGTGCCTTTGTCGCCGGTGCGGGTGTAGATGCGGTTAAGCTTGACCAAGGAGCCTGGTGCCTCAGAACGTGTAGCCGACCTTGCCGCCGAAGTTGGTCAACCCGCGGTTGTTCGCGCACAGGCCGGCATTCGACATATGCTCGACGGTGGCCATGATGCTCCAGTGCGCGGTGAGACGGAAGCCCAGCGCGGCGGCCTCGCGGAACATGGGCGAGCAACCGAGGGTGTTGAAACCGTAGGGTGTCTCCGCCTTCGGCCCAGTATAACCGTTATGGGCGACACCGCCAAAGAATCCGTCGAGGAAGATCCGGCGGTTGAAAGTTTCTGGGAAGACTTCGAGCGTCCAGGTGGCACCGAGATAGGCGTAGCTGGTCCGGCCGCCGGTGTTGTAGCTGCCGCCCACGGTTGGCCGCGGAACGAAGGCCTGCCAGAACGGGTCGGGGCTGATCAGCGGCTTGGCGAAGAGGATTTCGCCGTTGATGTTCGCCTTGCTGAAGCCCGGGAGCTTGCCCTCGGCGCTGCCGGGATCCTGCACCGCCCCGCCGATCCTGACTTCCGAAACGATGCTCAGCGGCTGGGCCGGGGCCGCGTAAGCTGCCGGCAGCGGCGGCGCGTCCGCCGCCGAAACGGGCAGGATCGCCGCACCGGTGAGGAGGCCGATGAGGCAGGTACGGAGGGGGGCGGTCATGCGGTCTCGGCCGGGTAGGCTTGGCAGTTCGGTTCTACCGAGCGTAGCACGAGCTTCGCGGGCTCAGGCGGCCAATTCATCCGTCGCCGCGGCAAAAGGGACCGGGTGCGGCGGCGCAGTCACACTCAACCGCCTGCGCTCAGGCGGAGCGCCACCAGACAACACCCATGATGATCAGGATTGCCACGAACTGAAGCAGGACCCGCAGGCGCATCAATTTCTGAGAGAGATTGGCGCTTCCACCCCGCATCATGTTGGCCAAGCCGAGGAAGAGGACCAGGGCGACGGCGAGGCAGGCGACGAGGACGAGGGTGTTGGACGACATGTCGGCGAGGATCCGGGCCCGACGGGTGCGTTGAGCCGGCACCGCGTCGCTGTGTGGGGGTTAGGGGAGACTCAGTTGCGGCGGAGCAGGCGCTCGAAATAGTCGAGTTCCTCGCGGGGCCGGGTCGGGTCGCCCAGCTTGCGCCGCAGCTCTTCCATGATGCGGCGCGCGCGCTGGACCGCCGATTCGTCGGCTGTGGGCACGCGAACCCGGCCATCGCTCATGTCGCGGCCGCGCGTCGGCCGGCCGAGCGGGTCGTCGTCGCGGGCGCCGGCCTGACCCTGCTGCCCCGGCTGCTGGCCGCCCTCCTGCTGCCCCTCGCCCTGGCCCTCGGCCATCTCCTGCATCTGTTGCGCCATACCCTCGGCGCCGCGCTTGAGACCGTCGAGCGCGCGGCCCTGGGCGTCCACCGCCTCGTCGGAATCACCTTGCTTGAGGGCATTCTCGGCCTCGCGCATAGCGTCCTCGGCATCGGAGAGGCCCTGCTCGCCGCGCATGCCGTTCTCCTTCATGCGCTGCTCCAGATCCTCCAGCCGCTGGCGGAGGGCCTCTTGGCGCTCGCCGACATTACCCTGCTGGCCCTGCCCCTGCTGCCCTTGCTGCCCTTGACCCTGCTGCCTCTGACCCTGCTGGCCCTGGCTGCCCTGCTGCCCACGCTGGCCCTGCTGCTGCCCGCGATTCTGCGGGCGCTGGCCGCCGCGCTGCTCCTGGCCATCCTTGAAGGTCTCGTCGCGGAGGCCCTGCTGCTCCTTCGCCATTTTGTCGAGGTCGCGCATCTGCTTCTGCATCTCGCGGGCCGCCTGATCCGAGCGACTGCCCCGTTCGGCGGTCTGGAGGTTCTCCAGAATGTTGCGCAATTGATCCATGAGGCGCTGCGCCTCGGCGGTGTCGCCGCGCTTCATCGCCTCGGCCATGTCCTGGATCATCTTGTCGAGATCCTGGGGCGTCACGGTCTTCGACTGCTGATTGCCCTGGCTGCGCTCACTCTGGTCGCGCGGTTCGCGGCCCTGCTTCTGGGCCATCTCGGAGAGGAACTTGTCGAGGGCCTGCTTCAAATCCTGGGTCAGGCGCTTGATCTCGTCGTCGGGCGCGTTGCGCTCGATCGCCTCCTTCAGCCGGTCCTGGGCTTGGCGCAGCTGCTTCTCGGCATCCGAGAGGTCGCCGTCCTCGATTTTCAGCGCCATTTCCCAGAGGAGGTCGGCGACATCTACCAGATCGGGATCGGATTTTGCGCTGCGCAGACGCTCTGTGGCCGTCCTCAGACCAAGGAAGATCGCGGGCTGCGGCGTGAAGGTCTCGGGCGCCACGAGGAGCGCGTCCAGCGCGCCCTGCACCCAGCGGCGGTCGGTGTCCGGTGCCGTGACGAGGCGACGTCGCTCCTCGGCGAGCGCCCGCGCCAGGGGATCGCGGAATGGCCGCGCCGGCAGCGTGATCTCGGCGTCGGGCGTGCGGCCCTCCTGGCCGGCCTCGTCCTTCACGACGATGTGGTAGCGCACCCGCGCGCCCGACCACGGGCTCTCGGTTAGATCGACGAGAGTCTTGGTGTCGGTCTCGCCGGTGGCATCGCCCGGCAGCGCGAGGTTGATGTGCGGCACGGGGACGAGCCAGCGGCCAGACTTAAGCGGTTCGATCACGGCCTCGGCGGAGCTGATCCCGTAATCATCCTTCGCCCTGTAGGTGAGATTGAAGGTGCCGCGCCCGTTCACCTCGGGCCCGCCCACAGCGGTCACTTCCGGCGGCTGGTCGGGAATTGCATCCACGGTCAGGCGCTGCCGCCCGGCCGGCGTAACGATGACCAGTTCCGCGCCACCGACGATGCGGTACCGCTCCTCGCGCAGGTCCGGACGCGCCTCCTGGCCCGGCACGGGGACGAGCCCGGCATTGGGCGTGAGCGTCGTGTTCTCCGCGGCCTTGCCCTGGCCGGCGATGCGCACGATGAGCTGCGCGTTGACGGGCGCACGCAGGTGCTGGTCGCTGCCGTCCATGGCGATCAGGAGCGGGGGCAGGCGCGTGTAGAGCGGCGGGTCGATCCAGCCGTCCACGCGGAAGTTCGGCCCGGGCGCGGCAGGCTGCTGCCAGTCGAAGGCCGCGCCGATCCGCTCGCGCCATTCCGGACCCGCCGCGAACAGGCTGCCGACGGCCGCGACGAGCAGCCCGGCCCGTAGGGCGAACGGATCGCGCCGGACCATGCCCGGGCGGGGCAGGCCCACCCGAAGGGCCACCACGGCGCGCGCCGCCCGGCGCTGGTGGAGATCCCAGAGGGCGCGGCTGCCCGCATCGGCGGCGCCGACCGCCAGGGTGTCCTGCGCCGCAGAGGCGGGGCCGTGGCGCAGGGACGGATCACGCGAAGCGGCTTCGCGGTCGATCCGCGCGAGCGCCAAACGCCGATCCGGCCGGGCGAGGTGGATGAGGGGCAGGAGCGCGCCGATCAGCAAGACGGCAAGGAGGCCGACGCCGACCTGTCTCCAGAGCGGCGGCAGGTCGAGCCACAGGCCGGACCAAGACAGGACCAGGAACAGGAGCGCGACCCCGAGCCCGCGCCAGAAAACCGGCCATGCCTGCTCCCACAGGGCGGCCGCGCGCGCCTGGGCGACGAGCCGGTCCAGCCGCGCGGACGCCGCCGTCCTGCCCGCTCCGAGGCTCGTCTTGCCGGTGTTGCTGCCGAAGCCGTCCCTGTCGATCACGCCGACCGTTCCGCCTCACACCCACGGAGCCGGACGGGGTCCCGGCTCCAACCGCTTAGGCGTATCATGGTGGGCCGCGGCGGTCGGCGGGTCAAATCGGCGCGACGGCGCACCTGTGCCGCGCTCAGTTGTGGGCCTGGATGAAATTGCGGACCTGCGGGTAAATCTGAGCTTCCCAGCGCCGTCCTGCGAAGACGCCGTAATGACCCACCCCGGCCTGGAGGTGGTGGGATCGCATGTAGGGGGCAGGCTCGTGCAGAGATCGTGGGCCGCCATGGTCTGACCGACCGCGCAGATGTTGTCCCGCTCGCCCTCGACGGTCATCAGGGCCGTGCGGCGGATCGATCGTAGGTCGATCGGCTCGCCACGGTAGGTCGCCTCGTTCTTGGCCAGGGCGTAGTCCTGAAACACGGTCTTGACCGTCTCCAGGTAGAACTCGGCCGCGAGGTCGAGCACGGCGAAGTACTCGTCGTAAAAAGTCTCGATCGCCTCCGCCTTCTCGGCTTCTCCATTGGCCATGTGCCAGAACAGGTCGGCATGACCCTGGACGTGCCGCTTGGTATTCATGGCCATGAAGGCCGAGACCTGCACGAAGCCCGGATAGACCTTGCGGCCGGCACCCTTGTGCCGGGTGGGGACGGTGGCGATCAGATTTTTCTCGAACCAGCCGATCGGCTTCGAGGTCGCTAGCTCGTTCACGCCGGTGGGATTGACCCGGCAATCGACTGGCCCAGCCATCAGTGTCATGCTGCGCGGCGCGGCCAAATCCTTCGCCTGCGCCATCACGGCGGCAGCCACGAGCGCCTGCACAGCTGGCTGGCAGACTGCGACCATATGCGAGCCCTCGCCCATGGTGCGCAGGAAATGGACGAGATGGCCGACGTAGTCGTCGAAGCCGAACCGCCCCTCCGAGAGAGGCACGTCACGGGCATTGTGCCAGTCGGTGATGTAGACATCGTGGTCCGGCAGCATCGTGCGCACAGTGGCGCGCAGCAGCGTCGCGAAATGGCCGGACATCGGCGCCACCATCAGCACCTTGGGCTGCTCGGTATGGATGTCCTTATTGAAGTGGAGCAGGGTCCCGAACGGCGTGACCTCGACCGGCTCTTCGGAGACCGGCACGCTCCGGTTGCCGACCATGACCGACTCGATCCCGTAGGCCGGTCGCGCGAAGGTCAGGCCGGCGCGCATCATCATCCGGGCGCTTGCCGATATCCAGGTGATCGGCTCGCCGAAGCCGGTCCAGGGCGACCAGATGTCGTTCAGCACACGGCCCCAGGCCTTGGTCTGGGCGGCGAGGTCGGTCTGAAGGTCGAACGCGTCGTACAACATCGGGCGGGCACTCGCTGGAGCCCTGCCCGGCGCGCGGGCCTTCGGGGCGGCAATGTTGGCGGATACCGGGTCAGAACTGCATCAGCATGGCCGTGCAGGATGGTTCCGCTCAGCAAGACTCGCAATTGCCCGAAAGGCTGAGACCATTAAGAATTATACTGTCGTGGCTTTGATGCACCATTCGGCTGCTCGGCCGGGAGCACAGCCGAGGGAAGATCGTCCGACGGGTGAAACCGGACGATACATGATCTGGCGGCTGTGAGCCTGAACGCCGACTTCGGATCGCTTGCGGAGCGCAGCATCGCGTTCCCGGACGGGGGCCCGCCGCGCACGGGGCCGTCGGGGTCGGCCCCGCGTGCGGCGCGAACAGACAGATGTCTGCCGTCCTTACGAGGCCCGTCGGATGACCGAGCCGGGCTTGCCTTCGCTGCGGCGGTGCTCGCACGCGATCTTGAGGTATCGATCGCTGCTACCGGGCAGGCCGGCCTGAGCCGCCATGGTTTGCGCGTGCATCAGGCACTCCATCGGTGTGTGCGCCGGGGCCACGATGACGTCGAGCGCGGTATCGCGAGAGCAATCCTGAGCCAGCAGCGTGCCAGCACAGACCAGGGCAATGGAAAGCAATTCCGACATGACGGACCTCGGCTTCGAGCGATCGAAAGGTCCGCGGGGTGCTCTGGCGTGCGAGCCGCCGCGTTGTCGTTGCCTGGATGTTTCCTCCCCGTCGCTGAAGATCCGAAGCACGTCATATGCCAGTTGCACCGCAACCAGCAGATTGCCACGGATTCGACGTCTCAGTCGCGCGTCGGAAGCCAGTGCGTCTCCGGCTCGCCGGCCGGGAGCAGGGCCGCGACGGCATCGAGATCGACCACATACCGGTCGGTGAGCATCTGCCACATCTCCATCGGCGAACTCGCCTCCGGCCTCAGGCCATCGAGGGTGCGGGCGAGCAGCGCAGCATTTACGAGCTTCGGGCGCGGGAGGAGCGGATCAGCGTTCAGCATCGGGTTCGATCCCATTGCGATGCCGTCAATCTCGGCCAATTGTGGTTAACGTTCGGTTGCGGCCGGGTTGCAGATATTTCGATCATCTTTCGAAAGGAGTTGATCGGAACTTTAGTTAGTTCTCAGCCGCGATGAGAGTTCGTCCGGTAAGATCTGGAATTTTATACATCTATCCGGCGGGCATCCGCCGGTAGATATTTCCTGGAGGCCCAACTCAAAGGGGCCGCGGCGGCTACGACGCCAAGATCCGATCCGGTTCACAAGGCCGCCCCCATCCCTTATCAGGCAGGCGTATCGAGGCTGTCCCGGCAGGATGCGGGGGCCGTGCGCAGGAGCCGGCATCGCTCTCGGCCGAATGTGCGAATGGAACACCATGGACGCCACACCTGACGCGCTTGGCGCGATGCACGGACCGGCTGCGCGACTCGTGCTTGTCTCCGCCTCACCACGCCGCCTCGCCCTCCTGCAGCAGATCGGGATCGAGCCGGACGCCTTGTTGCCGGCGGAGATCGACGAGACCCCCGCAAGGCCGAGCCGCCCCGCGAACTGGCCCGCCGCCTCGCCCGCACCAAGCTGGCCACCGCCGAGGCGGCGCTCCACTTGGAGGGCACCAAGACCCCGACCTGGCTGCTGTCGGCCGACACGGTGGTCGCCGTGGGTCGGCGTGTCCTTCCCAAGGCCGAGGTGCCGGACGAGGCGGCGGACTGTCTGCGCCTCCTGTCCGGGCGCCAGCACCGGGTGTACACGGCGGTCTGCGTGCTCTCGCCGCGAGGACGGCGGGAGCGGATCGTGGAGACCCGCGTGCGGTTCAAGCGCCTCTCGGGGCGCGACATCCAGGGCTACGTCGCCTCCGGGGAATGGCGCGGAAAGGCAGGCGGATACGCCATCCAGGGGTTGGCAGGCGGCTTCGTGGTGAAGCTCGTGGGCTCCTACAGCGCGGTGGTCGGGCTGCCGCTCTACGAGACCATGAGCCTGCTCGACGGTGAGGGCTACCCTGTCCGGGCCGCCTGGGGCACCCTGGCATGAGCCGGGAGCGCTGCCCGGACTGCCCGATCTGCCGGCGGCCGTCGACGCCGGAGTATCGGCCGTTCTGCTCGCAGCGCTGCGCCGACGTGGACCTGGGGCGCTGGCTGAATGAGCGCTACGCTATCCCCGAGGAGGCTCGAGTCCGACGAGCCGCCGCGCGAGCCGGATCCGGAGGCCTGAATTTTTCCGGCATTTCCGTCATGCCGATGTCACGGCGAGGCTGGACAGGCCGCCAAGCACTGACTATACCCCGCGGCGTCCGAGGCCCGCAGCGGCGCGGGCGACGCCCAGGTAGCTCAGTTGGTAGAGCATGCGACTGAAAATCGCAGTGTCGGTGGTTCGATTCCGCCCCTGGGCACCATAGTCACATCTACACCGTTGATCTGACTGGCTTTTCCCGCCTTATCGTCCCACCGGGTCGCATTGTCTCTTTCAAGTGGAACAGCGGCCCATTTGGCCATCCCCCGCTGAGCACGCTTCTTCTGGTCAGCTGACGCCGTGTAGCGCGTCACCTCCTTCGCTGTGCGATGACCGGTGATGGCCATGATTTCGCGGTCCGTCGCGCCAGCCTCCGCGAGCCGTGCCGCCGCAGCCTTGCGCAGCCCGTGTGCCGCCAGATCGTTCACGCCCGCCACCTCGCACCATTTCCGAAACCGGTTGCCGAATCCATTGGCGGTAAATGGCTTGCCGAACTCGGTCACGAGGAAGGCGAGGGTGCCGCTGCCCGGCGTTGCGTGAATGGTGCGCGCCAATTCAGGATGCACCGGAATCGAGAGGGTGATGGGCGCGCGGCGCGCGTTCTTGGCCTGAGTGAAGGTGAGCCAGCCGTCTCGGATGTGCTGCGGCCCCAGACGCACGACGTCGGAGCGCCGCTGGCCGGTGTAGAGCAGCAGCGCCAGGGCGAGCCGCGCCTTCGTGCCGACCGGGTGGGTTGCCTCGAAGCGCTGCACGTCCGCCTCGGTCCAGGCTGCGAAGCCTCCGGCTTCGGGCGCGAGATAGGCGACATCTCGGGCTGGGTTAAGGTCGGCGTGCCCGGCGCTCACCGCCCAGGCGAACACCTGCCGAAACGCCTAGACGCGAGCATTGGCGGCTTCCGGCAGATCCGCCTTCCGATCCCGGAGCGCGGTAATTACCTTCGCGGGCATGCGACGCGCGGGGAGGGCGCCCATCAGCGTCGTCTTGTTCGGCGCGATCGGCTCGGCACAGCAGCTCTCCAGGATCCGACGGCGCACCCGCTGTGTCCGCGCGTCGAGGTTCCGGAACTCGCCGGTGGCCGCGTAGGCTGTGCAGAGCCAGAGCAGCGAACCCGTCTCGGCCTCGACTCGACGCTTCGTGGCCAGACGAGACGTGAAGCCCGCAACCGCCGCCTGATACTCGGCAAAGAACGCCTCGGTACCCGGCAGCTCGCGCAACCGGACCTTCGCGCGCCCGGGCAGGCGCAGGTAGAGGCGGACATTCCCATGCCTGTCGACGTCCTCGACCGTGTATCGGATGCGGATCTTGACCATCGGCTTGTCGCTCATGGGGCGACCTCTGCGAAGGGATCGTAGTCAGAGGTGCAACCCTCATCGGGGAGCGCCGCGAAGGCCGCGTCAAGCCGCAAGCGATCCCAGATCACCCGGGCGTTGATCCGCTTAGGTCCTGGCATTCGACGATCGCGGACCATGGCGTCGAATAGGGAGGGGGATACGCCAATGTAGGCCGCTGATTCGATGCGGGAGAGGCCGCGAGGCGCCAGAGACCCGGGCAGCATATCGGCAGGGCGACGCTCGCGGGTCATGGTTTACCCGTACCAGGCTTCGGACCGAGGGTGGTGAGCGTTTCATCGAGCGCCAGCGTCTCGGCCTCGGCGCGGTCGAATCCGCCCTCGTACTCGCGAATGGCCGCTCGCTCCTCGTAGTAAGAAAGCCACTCCGCCAGCGCTGTCACTCCCGGCAAGCCGTCGAGTGATCCTTCTATCGGCCAGCTGAGTTTTGGGCGTGACCGCGTGACTTCGTGACCAGGAGCGGCAAGCGCTTCTTCTCCCTTGGTTTTTCGGGTCACGCACTCCTGCTCATAATGGTCACGCGGCGCATGGCTAGCCGCCCCCACAGGTGCTTTGGTCACGCACGCGGCGCTGGGCTTGTGACCAGCTAAATCATTGATCCCACTGGTGGTCACGCGGGTCACGCAAGTCACGCGCGTTTTCGGGATGGTGTGAGCCGAAACGAGCTTGCGGAAGGCAGCGCGATCAGCCGGCATCAGGAAGCTCCGCGTCGAACAGGGCGGAGGCGCGGATCGCGTAGGTCGGCACCGAGCGGCCGTCGACCTTCAGAAAGAGGCGATGCGAGCGGTCCCTGCCGCAGACCAGGAACCCGCGCTCGAACAGCATGGCGACGGCGCTGACGGGGTCCGCGACACCGCTCAGGATCTCGGACCAGCCAGTGGCAGTGAACGCGTACACCAGAGCGTCGTCGCGACGGAGCCGGCAGCCGAGCAGGTCGCGGATCGGAGTGAAGCTCGGCTCGGACAGCTCCAGGTTGCGGAACCGCGCCTCACCGTGCCGTTCAACCGCGCTGCGGATCGCTTCGCGTGCCGCCAGGAACTCGCCGGGACCGTCACCCCCTCGGGTTCCTCGCCAAGCCGCAAAGCACACCTTCGCCGAGCGCACCACCTCGCCCTCATCCCAGGGCAGCCCAAGAGCCACGCGCGCCATCTCGCCGGCCGTGGCCCTGGAACTGGCGAGCGATGTAGTCGGGATCGAGCGCGACGAGGATAACGCCGGCGAAGCTGCCGTCGGGGCGCACAAGGCGCCGAGCGAGCTGGAAGGCCCAACGTGCGTTGATGCGGCCCAGTAGGGTGCGGTCGATATAGAGGCCGGCCTCAGGATGCTCGGCAAGGTGACGGAAGTAAGCGCGGTCGCTGACGTTTGGGCGTGCGGCTTTTAGGTCTGGGCTAGGGTTCCGCGAGGCAACGAGGTCGCCGCGTTCGTCGAAGATAGCGATCTGGACCGCCGCCTCGTTGAGAGAGGTCGAGCGCTTCATCCAGGTGGCGAAATCGAACTTGTCCGGATCCTCGGTGAAGTCGGCCTGCACGAGCCGCATGACCTGATCGGCTCCCTCGATCAGGCGCGAAACCTGCTCGGCTAAGGCCACTGACAAATTCGTGACGTCGCGGCGGCCCTGCTCAAGCTCAACCTCGTAGCTGTAGTTCAGGTGGAGGCAGACACTGCTCCACAAGAGAGCGATGAATCAGGAGGCCGGCAGCGAGCGGCAGTGCCTGCGCCTTTCCGATACCTGCGAGTGCCCGCAGCTGCCGCAAGCAGCCAACCGAGACAGCTGAGATCATCTGCCTTCCCCCTGCCCTTGCTCCTGAGGGTGCAAGGAGGTGCGTAAGCGACCAACTCTCAGCGGAGGGCGGGGCAGGCTGTATCCGCAAACGCAAATTTTTGCTCAATTGGCCCTGGCTCTCAGAAGTGATTAGCCAGGAGAAGTTGTAATTTTGTCACACAATCTAGTTGGTGCCAGTGCCTCCGTCCTTGTACAAGTCCCACTCGCTGTGAACGCTGCATTATCCATTGCAGTGCACACACTTGAGTTGCGCCGCCTCCGTGCCGCGTGAAACACTGCCGCCAGCCCTAGGATAAACGGGCGCGGAGAACTGGGCCATCGATGAGCGAGACAGGGTCAAAGCCGGTCCTGGTGGTTGACGACAGCCTAGCGGTCCTCACCATCGTCCGCTCGGTGCTCCAGCAGCTCGGGTTCGAGAGGATTGATGAGGCTCGCGACGGATCCGAGGCTCTCAAGCGCCTTCGCGAACGGCACTATGGCCTCGTGATCTCAGACTGGAACATGGAGCCGATGACGGGCTACGCCCTGCTCCGGCACATCCGCTCCGACGAGCGACTGCGGGCCACGCCGTTCATCATGATGACGATCGACACGGATCCGGAGAGGATGGTTGCGGCGAAGCGAGCAGGCGTGGACACATGTTTGATCAAGCCCTTTAGTGTTGCAGCTCTACGCGAGAAGATTACCTCCATCGAATAGACCGCTGACTGCACTAGTCGATCCCGCCCGGAGATCTGCTCCGAAGATTAATCATGGCATTGCAGGCAACCTTTCATCGGGTGACATTATTGCAGATCGGTTAGTATGAGTAGAAGCATGTCCGTGTTTATGGCCCGCCGACCCTAAATCGATGCTGCGGCTTTCGAGCATATTCGGTAAGGCTTTCTACATCGGTGTGCCTGGAAGCAGACTCTCTGAACTTGAGGGAAGGGCCGAGAGCGGCGGTTCAGCCGGTGCCACGCGAGCGACCGCTTTCCCCCTGCCTCCGCCCGGAAGCAGACAGGCCGTTCTCGGCCAGCCCCGGTCGTTCGGGTCGGTTATCAGCCCGCCCGGAAACGGACCTTCCCAGAGCTTGCTTTGGGTTCGGAGTTCGCCACAGCGTGTGGGGTACTCGCCACAAGCCGATCCTCGTCAGAGATGCTGTGAGGGGTCGGCGCCCCCGCAGCACGGATATGCGCCTGCGTCGATTTAGAGGGTCCGCAACTTCAGCCCCTGGTCGCACTGACGCGCACAGTGCCACGGCGCACGCCATCATGAGGGATCCAGCAAGAAGACGGTGGGGTTTTAGGAAGAGGCGCAGCGCATCGCCGCAAGCCTGAAACCGGCTTGTTCAACGTACGGCCAGAGCGTGCCGAGCACCGGCAAAGGAGCGGCGCGCCACCGCGTCGGACCGTGAACGGGACGGTACGGGCCCTGTGACCAGCTTGCGCAACGCGATGGAATGCGGAGTGGGATCACCATGCCGACGGCCCTGACCGACGAAACCATCGAGGTCGTGAAAGCGACAGTGCCGGCTCTTGAAGCGCACGGCCGAGATATCACAGACCGCATGTATGAGCGGCTGTTTCGTACACCGGAGATCCGCGACCTGTTCAACCAGTCGCATCACGGCGAAACCGGATCGCAGTCGAGGGCCCTGGCCGCTGCGATCATCGCCTACGCGCGCAACATCGAGAACCTCGGCGTGCTCGCCTCGCGCGTGGAGCGCATCACGCAAAAGCATATCGGTCTGCAGATTCTGCCGCGCCACTATCCCTTCGTGGCCGATGCATTGCTCGGTGCCATCAAGGACGTGCTCGGCGATGCAGCCACGGACCCGGTCCTTGCCGCGTGGGGCGAGGCCTACTGGTTCCTGGCCGACTTGCTGATAGCCCGCGAGGCGGACCTGTATGCCCAAGTTGCTGCCGCACCGGGCGGTTGGAACGGCTGGCGCGATTTCGTCGTGGCGAGCACGAAGCAGGAGAGCGACATCATCCGCTCGTTCGTGCTGTCGCCGGTGGATGGCGGACCTGTGTTGCGGCACCGACCAGGTCAGTACCTGACGTTTACTCTGAATGTGCCGGGTGTCGGTGAGATCAAGCGCAACTACTCGATCTCCTCCGGCCCTGAGGATCGCACCTACCGGATCACGGTCAAGCGCGAGGCGTGGCCTGGACTTCCGCCTGGGGTCGCCTCCAACTGGCTGCACGATCACGCGAGAGATGGCACCGTGCTGAAGGTGGCGCCGCCCGCGGGCGAGTTTTTCCTGGACGAGACCAGCATTGGCCCGATCGTCCTGGTCAGTGGCGGGGTCGGGCTGACCCCGATGGTCAGCATGCTCGAAGCGATCGTACGCGCCGGCAGCGGCCGGCCGACCTGGTACGTGCACGGCGCGGAAAACGGCCGCGTCCACGCCATGCGCGATCATGTACGAGCCCTCGCGGGGGAGCGCAGGGCGTCACCGTGCGGACCTTCTACAACAAGCCAGGGAGCGCGGACGCACAGGGCCGCGATTATGACGCGCCGGGCTTCATCACGGCGGACTGGTTGGCACAGAACACCCCCATGAAGGAGGCGGTCTACTACCTCTGCGGGCCGCGGCCGTTCTTGCGCTCGCTGGTCGGCAGTTTAGCGCGAACAGGCGTGCCGCTTGGGCGGATCCGATACGAGTTCTTCGGGCCGGCAGACGAACTGTTGGCAGCCTGAGACCGAGGGTTAGATCCAGTTACCTCGAGCTATGCGGGCGCCGGTCTCAGGCACGCGTGTGGCGGCAGCATTGTCCGCTGGATCGTGAGCGACCCGGCCGCCTCGATGCGTCGCAGTCATTTCGGCCGCCTGCTGCACCCAGCTGCCTTCGCCAGCGGTATCGAGTTTGGTCACCATACCGCGAGGAATGTGGATCGGCGCCAAAAGGGGTCCACCCGCCTTCCAAAGCTGGGGGCGAGGGCGTTCAGAAACATGGGCCAGCATCGGAGCGGAGGCGGTAAATTCGCAACGGCCCAGTGCGTCGAGAACCGCCTGTACTGAGTGCCGGGCCACGATGGCAGCGAAGGCGAACTGCCGGATGAACGCTCGGTGGGTTGAGGGAAGCCACGGCAGAAAGCGAGGTCTCGCGTCACGCAGCCTCAGGCAGCGCCTCCGTGTTTGGCAAGTCGGGCGCGTAAGCCGGCGCGCCCGGAAACATGCTCTGGCGCAGACCAGCCAATGCGAGCAAGGCCCGTCTGCGCTCATCGCCTCCGATGGTCTTACTAAGAAGGCCGAGGGCGGCGTCGGTCCGGTGCCGCAGATCCGGAGGCGGCGAAGCCTCCGTTCCGCGATAGTGATGCGCGACACCGTCGAGCACCGCATCGACTGCCTCGACGCAGCGAGCCGGCAGGGAGTGCCGAGCGCGACGCAACGTGACGATGTTTATGCCCGTCCTCAGCTCCGCCAGATTGTCGAGGCGTCGCACCGCACTGTCCGGCGCAGCGGCAACCAAGCGCGGGACGAGCAGGCAGAGGCGATCAAGCATCAGGGTTGCGGCGTTGGCCCGGTCGCCACGGCCGCGGTGCTGCGCTGCTTCCGCCAGCGCTGCACGTCCAGACTGCAGGAGACGCATCGCGCCCTGCTCGGCACCGACCGAGCGCACGAGCCGCGTCACCAGAGCCGCGACCCAGAGTCCAGCAACGAGCGCGACGGCGGTGTTCGCGAAGACCGAGAAGTCGTCTGAGTAGCTACTCTGAAGCGCGAGCAGCAGGGCGCCATTCCTGGCAAGTGCCACGCCCGCGCCCGCCGTTTTAGGCCAAGCCATCATCAGGCCGCAGAGCAGAAGTGGGGCACCGAGAGCAAAGGCGAGCGTTTCAAAATCCTGGACGCGTGGCAGAATGCCGAATTGCAAGACGCTCGCACCAACAGCTGCCACGGTTGACCAACGGGCAAAGGATACGATTGCGGGCGCGGGATCGTCCTGCGTGGCGAAGAGGCAGCAGACCATTGCGGCCATCAGTGTAGCGGTCGCGCCATCCGGCCAAGCCGTCGCAATCCAGACGGTGGCACAGACCAGAATTGTGAGGAACGCGCCGACGGCAGAGCGCAGGGCCATGCCGTGATCGCGATGCCGGGCGATCGCGTTGAACTCGCTATGCCAAGCCAGCGGAGTCCGCAGGCGTCCTCCCCCTTGCGCTACGTGGGCGCGCAGCAATCGGCAATCGGCTGCGACATCAACGAAGGCGCGCAGGCGTTCGAGCAGACTCGCGCGGAGGAGATCGTCCCAGCTCGGCGTTGGACCGAGTGGCTGCTCTGCTCTGGCGATTCGAACGCGGAGCAGCTCGGCTTCCTCGGCCCGAGAGCCTTCGGCCATGGACCAAGTCTGAACACGGCGGAGAACATCCTGAAGGTCGTCTGTCAGGGCCCCGCGATGGCGCAATGTGGTAATTCGATCTGCCAGGGTCGACAGAATTGGCGGCAGCATCAGCATGCGGCCATGCAGGATCCGAACCCATGCAACGGCCCGCTGACCGCCGGCATCGAAGGCGAGATGGGCGGCGAGGGTGTCGATCTCGGCCGCGTCCACGGCGAGGCGAAGGCGCTTGGCACGAACGGCAGGGTCGGCACCAGTCCCGGATAGAACCTCGGCCGTCCAGAGACTGGCCTCCCGCAGCCAAGCGTCGACTCGTGCGGAGACAGCCGGGCCGACCGGCTGCGGCAGGACAATGCTCGATACGAGCGTCGCGCAGACGATCCCGAGGGAAATTTCCTCAGCACGGGCCACAGCAGTATCGAAGATCGCGTCCGGCTCTGTCACGCTCGGAAAACCGATAAGCGCGACGGTATAGCCGGCCAGCATGAAGAAGTGCGCGCGCGGCGTCCGGTCGAGGAGGGAGAGATAGAGGCACAGCGCCGTCCAGAGCGCAATGGCGAGGACGAGGAGGCTCCGGGGCGTTGATCAGGTTCGGCAGGAGGATGATGGCGACTGCCACGCCGACCAGAGTGCCGCCGACATGGTAGATCCCCTTCGAATGGGTCGCGCCCGACAGCGGCTGGGTGGCGATGTAGACCGTCGCAAGTGCCCAATAGGGCCGGGGCAGATCAGCCCATAGCGCGATCAGAAGAGCGAGGAGGGCCGCGCCGCACGTCTTTGCAGCGAAGGCCCATTCGCGCCAGCCAGGGACCGGCATGGCAGCTGGTTCGGGACGATGACGGATGATGGCGGACGAGCCTTTTGCCGGAGATGCTCGGGAAGGAGCCTGCGTGCGCAGCGGTTGGCGAAACCCGCCGGCGGTCTGAAGAGATAACCACGACAGCGGCAGCGGGGTCAGTGCCCCGCTGCATTTTGTTCGGAATGCGCCGGGACTTACTCGGCCGCTGCGCGTGCGCGCCGAGCAGTCCGACCTGCGGTGTAGCCGGAAGTGTAGGTCGCACGGCCGGCATTGAGTCCGGCATAGTTCTGATCGGACACCGCAGTGCCGTCCGGGCTCAAGCTGCCGAACAGGCCACCGGGACGTGCGGCCGGCACTTCGATGTGGGCGCCCCAGACGTTGATCGCGCGGGTGTCCTGAGCGAAGGCGGGCGAGGCCGAGGCAGCAAGGCTCAGAGCCAGCAGGCTTGCAGCGGCAGCGAGGCGGGGGGTCATAGTCCTGTCCTTTTGGAGTTCTTGGCCGATTGCGGTGCGGTACGCGTCGCTTTGGAAGCGGCGTATGGCGACGCATATCAAATGCGTTTTGGTAATGGCAGACCAATTTTTATGCTTAGATATGCATATAATGCATATCTAGCGGCCAAGCTGCCGTCGGCGCGCGGGGCACAGGAATTGGAACGAAAAACGTGCTCGGCGAAGTGCAAATTGTCATGTTCTCGGGACAAGGAGCCTTCCGGTGCCGGTAACCCGTCGCCAGAAATGCGAACTCGGCGTCGTGTTTTTGTGTAGACTGCTGCTATGCGATCCCGGTGAGTTGAAGTGCTATGGCGTCAGAAGATCTCCAGCCTGAAGCCGTGCCGGCCCTCCGGCCAACACGGGACGCGCCTCGTCCAGCGGGGCGGAGCCCGGTCCAAGATCGAAGCGCCGCGACGGTCCGCAAAATCAACGCCGCCGCAGTTCGTCTGCTTGGGCACGGCATCCCACCCTCCCGGCTTACAACCGCGCAGATTGCCCGAGAGGCCGGCGTGTCGGTGGGCGCCCTCTACCGCTTCTTTCCCGACAAGGAGACGCTGATCCTCGCACTGGCCGCGGAGCGCTTCGCGGCATTCGAGGCGACGCTTCAGCGGGAGATCGAACCCGGACTTCTTACGGCAAACGGGCCGGCCTTGGTCGCGCGCCTCGTGAACGCCACCGCTTCCCTCTTCGCCGCCCATCCGGAGCTTCTCACCATCGTCTACGGCGGACCGGAACTCGATTGCGGGAACCTTCCTATGCAGGGGCGGCCCGGCCTCGGCGCAGCCGCACTGCTCCGACGCCATATGGTTGAGGGGCTCGGCCACAAGGTGACGCCCGACCTCGATCTCCGGCTGCGTGTTGCGGCAGAAGCTGGAGATCGGTTGATCGGCTTTGCCTTCGAGCAGCGCGACCCGCAGCAGCGCGAGGCGATCCTCGACGAAGCGAAGCGCCTGCTGTCCGGCTACCTGTTCGGATAGCGGCGTGCCGGCATCGTGCAGCGACCTGAGTCACCGCCTGCGGCCAAGCTGTTCGATGTCTTTCCGGGCGGGTCAGTCGAAGTTCCGCAAAGGATCACTTGAGGCGACCGTCAGGGCCGCAACGAAGGTCCGCTTGTCGGGTTTGATCGCCGAAGGCGGTCGGGCCGCTATCGGCCACCATCGGTCGCTCAGGTTCACCAGTCAGATTGCGCGGAAGCAGACGTTCTCTGCACCCGCTTTGGCTTAGGATGAGCCAATTCGGAGTGACATGTCGCTCAGCCGAATGCTCGTGAGTGGGCTGCGGCCTCGGAGGAAGCTGAGCGGCCCTGATCGTGGAAAGACCCAAGTCGCCGCACCGAGCGAGACCCGCGCCCATGCCTGCGCTTCAGTCACTTGGTGCACGCGCTCGCCACCATTGTCCATTCGATGCTGCACGATACGCATCCGCACCGGCCAGCGCCCGGGCACCATTGTTCGGCTCCAAAACCGGAGGTGTGCGAGCGTGTCTCCTTGCCGTGTCATCGCCCTCGCCTCGAAGTCCGTTCCGTTGGCACCGCCATTCTTCTGGATCTCGAAGGCGGCCTCCTGTTTGGGGACGCTCCACAATGCGCGAGCTCCCGCCAGGGAGGCCGGATGATCAACCCAAATGCAGGGTACGTTCACCGACAGAGGGATGCCGCGCACCTGCACGGCCAGCAGCAACTCATCGTAGGCCAGTACCCCGTCAGGCTCGTAGACGGCGAAGGCGACCGCAACCAAGACGCGTCCGAGCACCGTCATCGGCCGCACATCCCGTGACATGTAGACCTGCGGAAGGCGGGACGTCCTGACTTGCCAAAGCGAGAGGTATGCCGTGCCGCGCAGATCCCAGGGCGCTGGCGGGTAGCTCACCCCGTCGAAACGTGTCAGAGCGGTTTGCGGCTCTGCAGCCATGTTGGCTCGCTGCTCCTGCCCCGGAACCGGATGCTCAACAAAGGCATAGCCATCACGGGTAGACTTGGCTGAGCCCTACTCAGTTCCTCTTGGCTGGATAACCGGTTCACACGGCAAGGTGTCTCCGCCCCGTCTCGTTCGGTCAGGCGTCAAAAAAATGTCAGCCGCGAGGCCGGCCGCTGGTCAGATCGCTGATTGACGCCGTCCTGCGGGATCCAGCGAAAGGCCGAGAGCGGTCGCTGCGGCAGCTAAAGACATAGGTTTGGATTGATTCGCCCCCACTGAGGTGGTCCGTGTTCAAAGTTAGTGCAGCGTTGGCCGTTGCTCCATGGGTAACTTGGCCGGCGCAGCCGGTCGGGTAAGCGCAGCCGGCCAAGCGGCCATGGCTGGCACGAACACGTCAGGCGCTGGCGGCTTGTAGCCGAGTGCGCCATGTGGGCGGATCGTATTGTAGTGCCGGCGCCAGCTCTCGATGATGATCTGCGCCTCCTTCAGTGTGTAGAAGATCTCGCCATCCAGGAGTTCGTCCCGTAGGTCACCTCCGTCACGCCAATCGAGCGGATCGCCTCGCCGACGCTCTGGCCTTGCGAGACCAGCACGTCCACCTGCCGCAGCTTGGCGACCACGTTCTCTGGCTTGTGCCGCTTCGTTCCCATCTGTCCGTCCTCGTCTTGGCCCGAAAGCCATACCTCAGGGCGGACCACCTCAGTGGTTCATCGCCAGGTTTGATACCGCTGGCGAAGTTGGAGGGAGCCTGGGATCGGCGGAGTGAGGGTCGCGTTGAGGCGAATTCCTCCATCGGCCAGAAGACCGCGATGTCGCTCCGCCCCAGCACGCCAAGCGCCATCCCTGACGACACGGCGCAGGTCGCCCGCGCCGCCTTCCCGCACAGTTCATCGCTGTTGAGCTTGCGCGACGAGCCTCGGCTCCATCTTCGACGACCGGCGCTTCACCGCGCTGTTTCCCAAGCTCGGTCAGCCGGCCGAGGCCCTCTGGCGCTTGGCGCTCGTGACCCTGCTGCAGTTCATGAAAGGGCTGCCCGACCGCGCCGCTGCCGACGCGGTGCGTGCGCGCATCGACGGAAAAGTACCTGCTCGCGCTCCCCCTGCGCGATCCAGGCTTCGACGGCAGCGTGCTGTGCGAGTTCCGGTCGCAGCTTATCGACGGCGGGGCGGAGAGCGTCCTGTTCGATGCCGTCTTGGACTTGGCGCGCTCGCGCGACCTCGTCCGGGCACGCGGTCGGCAACGCACCGACGCCACGCATATCCTGGCCGCTGTGCGCGGTCTCAACCGCCTCGCCTGCGTCATCGAGGCGATGCGCTTCGCCCTGGAGGCGCTAGAGCGTTTTCGGAATGAGCTGAGTCGGACGGTTGGGGTTCACGCAGGGCATTTGGGCTGATTCATTGCGCGCTTCCTGTGAGGAGCACGTCATGGGCCGAGCCTACAGCCAGGACCTGCGTGAGCGGGTGGTTGAGGCCGCAGGCGCGACCTCGCGCCGACAAGCGGCCAAGCGCTTCGGGGTGGGTGCTGCGACCGCGATCCGCTGGATGACGGCGCTTGCCACGACCGGGACGGTGGCGGCCCGTCCGCAAGGTCGGGCACGGCCGCTCCAAGCTCGATCCGCACGAGGCGTTCCTGCGCGCGCTGATCGCCGAGCGGGACGATGTCACCCTGGAGGAGATGCGGGTCCGCTTGAAGGATGAGCACGACCTCACGGTCGGGCTGGGCACGCTGTGGAGCTTCCTCGACGCGCGCGGCCTGACGTACAAAAAGACAGCCCACGCCACGGAGCAGGACCGCCCGGACGTGAAGGCGGCGCGCGAGGCGTGGTTCGAGGGCCAGCCCGACCTCGACCCCGCCCGCCTCGTGTTCCTCGACGAGACCTGGACCTCGACCAACATGGCCCGCACCCGCGGGCGCGCCCCGCGCGGAGAGCGACTGCGCTCGGGCGTGCCGCACGGCCACTGGAAGACCACGACCTTCGTGGCGGGCCTGCGCCTGTCGGGTCTCGCGGCGCCGTTCGTGCTGGACGGGCCGATCAACCGCGACACCTTCCAGACTTACGTCGAGCGCGTGCTCGTGCCCGAACTCGCTCCCGGCGACACCGTCGTGATGGACAACCTCGGCAGCCACAAAGGGCCGGCCGTGCGCGCGGCTATCGAGGCGGCCGGTGCGCGGCTGCTCTTCCTCCCGCCCTACTCGCCCGACTTCAGCCCGATCGAGATGGCTTTCTCAAAGCTCAAGGCGCTGCTGCGCAAGGCCGCCGAGCGCTCCGTCGAGGGATTGTGGGCAGCCATCGGCCGGCTCATCGATACCATCACCCCGGACGAGTGTGCCAACTTCTTCGCGGCCGCAGGATATGAGCCAGATTAAATCGAAAACGCTCTAGCCTGCGCAGCGCCGGACTGGCTCAAGGTCCACGCTCAGCCGGAATGGGTTGAGCGCTACGATCGCCGCTCGCTCAGCGCCGAGCGGCTTCCGCGCTCGCAGGCCAAACGCATCGCCCTGGCGCAGACGGTCGGCGAGGACGGCCATCGTCTGTTCGCCGCCGTATGGACAGCGGACGCGCCGGATTGGCTGCGCCGGATCCCGGCCGTCGACATCCTGCATCGGATCTGGGTGCAGCAGTTCCAAACGCAGGACGACACCGTCCGCTGGCGATCCGCGGACGATACGCCGCCGGCCGGCCTGTCCCTGAACTCGCCCCATGATCTCGACGCGCACTACGCGCGCACCGACACGATCTCGTGGGTCGGGTACAAGGCTCACCTGACCGAGACCTGCGACGACGACGGCCCGCGCATCATCACGCATGTGCAGACAAGCCCCGCCCCGGAAGCCGATCACCGAATGATCTGGCCGGCGCCCAAGGCGCTGGCCGACCGGGACCTGCTCCCGGCCCAGCACCTCGTCGGCGCTGGCTACACCGATGCCGGCGCAATGATCGACGCTCAGCAACGATTCGGGGTCGACCTGATCGGCCCCGTGCGGCGGGACGTGCGCTGGCGGGCCAAGGCTGGCGGTCGCTTTGCCATCGCCGCGTTCCGGATCGACTGGAAGGCGAAGCGGGTGACCTGCCCTTGGGGCATCACGAGTTCCAGCTGGACGCCGGTCGTCGACGGCCGCGGCATGCCGGGCATCAAGGTCAAGTTCTCGCAACGCGACTGCCAGCTCTGCCCGAATCGTATCGACTGCGCTGGCCCGAAGGCGAAGCGCCGTCTGATATCGCTGCGCCTGCAGGCGCGACATGAAGCGCTTACTCGGGCGCGCGAGCGCCAGGCTACGGCCGCCTTCGGCCAGCTCTACGCCCGTCGCGCCGGCATTGAGGCCACGCTCTCGCTGGCGGTGCGCGGTTACGGCCTGCGCCGGGCGCGCCATGCCGGCATGGCCAAGGTTCGGCTCCAGCACGTCGCCACGGCCGCCGCGCTCAATCCCACCCGCATTGTCCGCTGGATCCCGGGCGAACCGGTCGCCACTACGCGCCACAGCCACTTCGCCCGCCTTCTGACGCCCGGCACGGCCACATGACTTCGCCAGCGGAATCAAACCTGGCGATGAACCACCACGTGGGGGCCGATCATCCTCGGCTGTGAAATCGTGGTGAGAGCCGGAACGCCGGCCGGAGCCACCGGCTGTTGGCGCTGGCGGAGATCCACGGGACCTCATGGCTTAGAACGCGTAGCAGGACGGGGCTTGCGCACCTTCGCGCGTTGTGTTGGCTCAGCCTGAATGAGCAACTTCGGAGCGTCCCCGAAGGCTTTGTGTCGTACTTTGAGAGCCACCTGAGTCCATATCAGCTTTTCCGTCCGATCTCCTCTTACCCGTGCTCGTTGGGCTCTCTCGCAAGCCACTCTGAACGCGTCGTGACCGTAGAGCCTCAATGAGGCTTACTACATCCAATCTAATTACCTCGCTGACCAACTCTCGAGTGCTGTTCTGGCCTTTCTTGAAGTGAAGCATCGAGCCCTCTCAGGACGCTGCCGCCATTTTTCTATGATAACGTGACTCGCGAAAAAGGCATCGCAGATAGATGTACTGCTGAGATGTTCGCCACCGGGTCAGGAGGGCTTCCGCATGTCGGGTCACTCGATTCACGTCAAGCTAGACGGTAGGACCTACTCAGGCACCTTCAAGGTTGACCGAAATCTCATGACGGTCACGACGGCTTATGGGAAGAAGACATCCCCGGTAGACAAATCACAGCACACAGCTCTTGCGCAGAGACTCTTGGAAGATCTTATAAGACTGGAAAAAGCGCGGAAGGGCTCGTCCCTGTAATCCTTGCTGCGGCTCACTCCAGAGTGTCCGCCGTCCGCCTTCGTGGATCGCCCTCCGGCGGAGATAAGCCGACGCGGTGAGGGCCGCAGGCGAAAGGCGAGCCTGGCGGGCAGCTGTGGGCGATAGCGTCTTAGGAATGCTGATGCGGCGGCCGGCGATCCAGTTCGCGACCGGCTATGATGCGGTTGTAATCTGGGCGTGAGCACGGCTAAGTCATTGATAGGGCAGGGCATGTCGGGGCGCTGCGCTATCTCGCATTTGGGATGCCCTTCCTCCTCCCGCTCCGAACGCGCGAGGAGCTAGCCATGCTCGACGCCGCATTTGCTGAGCTTGGATCAGAAATCCGGAGACCATGGCCCTATTCAGCGCAAGCGCCTTTGCAGACACCAGTGCTGGACGTGAGGCTGGCTCGGAACGCTGCTCGTTGAGGTACCCGTCCTTTCGAAGGACGCGAGGAGTCACACGACAAGACGGGGCGCTTAGACCGAGCGTCGCGGGTGCGTGCGGGAGCTTTGAGTTGGCCGGACAGCAGCCAATGAACCGAAGCCAATAGGCACTCCCGGGTAAAACGGGAACCTACCGCTCACCTCGCTTACTGAAAGGAGACGACGCCTGCCACGTCGCCTGCCCCTTGAGCTTTATACTGTGACGTTCGGCTGAAGCGCCGAGCCAGTGAGCAGCTGGCGGGTCGGCGCGGCAAGTGCCTCTCCGAAGCGTACAGCCGCCTCGAGCGCGCGCGTCATTTCACAAGCCTGGAGATCAACAGCCTGAGAGACCGTCCGCGCGTGACTCAGAGCCCGCAGGTAAGCAAGCCTGGCCTCGCACTCGCCACGAGCATAATTCCAGGCCGTCACGTTCATCTGGACCAAGGTTTGCGAGAAGGTCAGCGACGCCGGCAGCCATGTAGGGCTCACGGGACGGCCGTGTGGCGCCTCGACGGGCCGAAGCTGCTCGTCGAGCAAGCTCGCGGGCTTCGTCGTCGCTGGTGGAAGCTGATTCACGATTTCAGCCGCGGATTGATCGTGACCGGTGATGTCGCCCATCGCGGCGGGCGCGTCAGCCACAAGGGCTCCGGACTGGGCATCACCAACGCCGGCGGGCTCATCGCGCGCCAAGTCCAGAGCGACCGTCGGTGCGACTTCAGCAGCACCAGCCGAGGGCAGATCGAGAGCGGTGAAAGAGGTCGTCTCGAGGAGATCGGTCGTCAGATCGACTGGGGCGTCGTGGTGAACGGCGTCCGAGGCCCCCAGCAGGACTGGAGTCTCGACCGGGTTTCCCACCGATTCTCCATCGATCGGAGGCATCTCAGGCGTGCCAGATAACGCGAGCGCCGCACCGCGTTCGCTCGGCTGCGCAGCGTCAGGCGCTGCTCCCTTCATCGGCACCGAAGTCTGGGCACCACGCCGACGCGCCATTGCGCTACTCCCCAGGTCACTGAAGTCCTCTGCGCCTCAACCCGAGGCGCAGAGGGCGGAGGTGGCAGATCCGATTAGGCCGCCTTGGCAGGCTGGGCCGCGCTGACGAGTTCCTTGGCCTGGCTCTGCAGGGCAGCGAACTGCGTGCGGACGTACTCGGACTGGAGCTGCAGCGCATCCTGCGGGCTGTTGGCCCGCACCAGCTTCTGCGCGAGTTCGAAGGTGGTGCCGAGGTTCTGCTCGAAGAACTCCAGACCGCGCACGTAGGCGACGCTGATCGGCAGCTCTGCAGTGTTCGTTTGTGCCTGCGCAGTCTCTGTGGCCTTGCGCGCGTTCTGCACGAACGCGACGAGCGCGGCGCGCGCCTGCTCCACGCTCTTCTCGGCGAAGTCGCGCATCTCAGTCGGAATCTCGAAGCTCGGCTGGGTGGTGCTCATGGTGCCCCCTCAAAACTCAGCAACGCCGAAGCGATTTGTGCGGCGCCAGGGGTTGATGCTGCATTGCGAAACCAGCGTCAAGCCGGACGGAAAGAAGTTTTCGTCGTCACCATCAGGTTCGGACGCTCTCTTCCCGGTATCACCGGCCTAAGAGCTGGTGCTTGTTTCGCGGCATGTTGAGTACCAGCGCCGCACGATTATGTGGCGCGCGGTCAAATCGGCACCGAAGCTCCGATTAACATTTGTGGAAGGCTTTCCGCGCCAGTTCCGGATTTTGCTGCGGCCATCCGCTAGCAGCTCGACAGGCTGATCAGCGTCGGACCCGCGGAGGGATGGCGCTCTGCCGGCGGCTTGATCGATACCGGGCACGGACCGATCCT
This sequence comes from Methylobacterium sp. P31, assembly GCA_050632875.1. Lineage (GTDB taxonomy): Bacteria > Pseudomonadota > Alphaproteobacteria > Rhizobiales > Beijerinckiaceae > Methylobacterium. The sequence continues at coordinate 3,251,939 of JBODSC010000001.1, forward strand.
GGCAGCTTGTCTCACCAAGCGAGGCTGCCATGTCGGACCACGTCTATAAGGTCATCGAGCTGGTCGGCTCATCCACGGCGTCGATTGAGGATGCCATTCAGAGTGCCGTCGCACGCGCCAGCCAGACTGTGCGCAACCTGCGCTGGTTCGAGGTGCTGGAGACCCGCGGTCAAGTCGAGAACGGCAAGGTGGTGCACTACCAGGTCACCTTGAAGGTTGGCTTCACGATGGAAGGGGCCTCACCAGGAGCCTAGGGGTGTAGGTTGACAGCAGCGCACGGAATTACGGTGCTAACACAGCAGCAACGTGCCGACCTCGCCCGCATCATGGACCAGTCTGGGCACCGGGATCCGCGGGCCGTTGTCGGCTACATCCGGCGGGCGAACGCCATTAAGGGACACTCGGGAAGCGGCTTTTTGTAGATGCCTGGAGCTTGTCCGGTCGCGATGCGCCCGATGTGGCAACCCCCGCCTGGCGAGGGCACGAGGCGTACTGGCCTGCAGGCGTACCGCGACGGAAGCAGCTTGAGTTAGGGCATCTCGCGTGTTCGAAGTCGTGCCGTTGCGGCCGCTTCTGCGCCCTTGAAGCTGCTTCCGCCGTGTTGTCCGCAAAGTGCCGCTAGGCGTCCGGCCGAACAGGTCCTGGCGCCGTCTCTGCGACGGACCGCTTAGGTGGAATCATGCCCCGATCCTTCAGCATTGCCTGGAGCTAGTAGATCGCTCCAAGACCAGCTGTGCCCCATAGCGAGGCACAGGTAAAAGATGATCTCTAAGATCGATGCCGTCAACATTGATTTCTAGCCAAGCTTTTGCAGAAAAAAGTTAAAATATATCAAGTTTTGTTCGGAGACCCCGCTGCGTTGCGCGCCGCATAAGCGCGTATTATTTGCCAAAAAGACTGGTCAACTCGTCGAAGCCGGTTCCATCACGACGGCAGCCGCGCAGGGCGCCGACTTCGCTCAGTTTCTGTAGAGATCCGGCGCAGCGGTAGCAGGAGTGACAACACCTCGGTTTGGCGCGACACTCGGTTGAGCAAATCAGGCGACCAAACAGTCTGAGCCTTTCAAAGGGGCAGCGGAGTGCACCATGCCACGCTACTGCTCCGATGCCGTACTCGCCGTGTTGGTCACGACCGCGCTCTCTAGCTCGCCAGCGTTCGCGCAAGTGATAGCGGATCCCCCGGTCGGCTCCTCAGAGGCCAGCGAAAACATGCCGAAGGCCACGGATGCCATTCCGGAGCGGGTGCGGACCTATGATCCGGAAGTGACCGGCGGCATCAAGGTTCGCAGCGACTTGGCGGATAAGCCTGAAAGAGCGACCCCGCGGCCGAGGCCCTATTGAGCCGATGCAGGGATCCGACGTCGAGGCAGCTATCAGGATTATCGCCGAGAACGTCGTCTCAGCCTTCGAGTATAACGACGGGGCAGGGACCTTTCTGGCGGCTGGCCGTGACACGGCTGTTGCCGGGTTGATGCGCGAGCTGCTGGGCGTCATGCCGACGGATGACAGTGACGTGCTCGCCGCAGCCTGCAACCGCTTCCTCGACAGACTCGCGACCATGAACACGCCGGGCCTGAGGGTCGAGGTGGTCGATCCGGACGATGGGTCGGTGACGATGCGGTAGGGATAGCCGCCCTCGCTGCGCCCAGATCGGCCCGCGCTCCAGACGGATCGCGCGATGCTAATACCGGCCGTAGCTGTCTCACCGCTTGATCGGCAGGTATCCCACGATCAATCCCCCTTCAGCCCACCCGGTTCGCCGCGGCGGGCTTTTCCGTTTCGGCGACCGTTCGGCCCTACCGCGGCGGCCATGCCGACCTCCCGCCTCCCGTCGCCTCCTGGCGTGACCAGATCGAGCGCCTGTCTCCGCACGCCTCGTCCTGCCACTATCCGCCGCCGACTTCGCTCGATGCCGACACCGTGCAGCCCGAGCCGAAGCGCACCTGCTGGCCCAGAAAGCCCACGTTGGCCGAGAGGGTGGCTGCGGATGGCCTAAAGGGCGGCCACCTGAGGGGCGCCGACAGGGCTCTGGAAACCGCACCCGAGCCGACCCGTCCCGATCAGAACGGGTAGTAGCGCAGCGACACCATGCCGACGATCATGTCGGTCGAGGGCGCCAAACCGGCCGCACCCCGGAAGGCCTCCCGGGTCGTGTAGGAGCCCTGAGCGCCCGCAACCACACGGCCATAGTTGCCCTTGTAGAGGTCATGCCAGAACCCGGCCGTAACCTGCCAGACATTGCGGCTCTCGGCTTGGCAGGTCGAGGCGGACGCGCCTTCGATGTCGCAACCGCTGGTGACGAGGGTGGGCGAGCCATAGCCGATCAGGCTCAGGGCGCCTGTGCGCTGGGCATGCTCCCAGCCCGCATAGGCGTAGACATCCGTGCCGGGTTGGATGTGGCCGACGACGCCCGCCAGCAGCTGGAACATCGGTATGGTCGCGATGGTACCGTCGGCCTTCAGCGCGAAGTCCGGCAGCTGCGAGGAACCGTAGCGACCGATGCCTTGGCCGTAGAGACCGCTGAGCTGGACGTCGATGCGTGAGGGCAGCACCGGGAAGCTCGCCGAACCACCGATGCCGTAGCCCATAGCGGTGTCGGTGCGGCCCGAGAGACGGCTCGAAGCATTCAGACTGGTGGCGATCAGGCGATCGTCGAAGAAGCGCACCAGTCCCTTGATCTCGTAGTGGCCAAAGCCCGGCTCGAAGGCGAGCTTGCCGAGGATGTCGGGCGCGCCGTTGTTCGAGTAGGTGGTCGAGTTGTTGAGCAGTCCGGCCGCGTCGCCGGTGTTGTTGAGGTTGACGTTGGCGGGCGCCGCGAACGGGCCTGGCGGCAGCACGCTTTGAGGGGACTCCAGCGACAGACCCGCCCAGAGGCCGGGCGCCATGTCCTTGACGATGCGGATCTGCGGGTTGCGCGCCCAGTTGAAGCCCGGCACGTATTGCGCGTCGATGGTGAGCGGGATCTGCTCCTTGAGCGGCGTGATCCCAGCCGCGTTGGTGGTGATCAAGCTCCAGGCTTGGCCGGCCAGGAAATGCCAGCCGTTGTCAAGTGAGTCGATCGAGGCGAAGACCTGCCGGATGCGCGGCACGTAGCTGTTGCTCTCGCGCGAGTTCGAGGTCACGCCGGCACCCAGAAAGTCGAACTCGTAGTAGGCCGAGACCTTGATGGTCGGATCGACCATGCCGGTGAACAGCCCGCTGAGCCGGCTCTGGCGTGCGCTGAACCGGAACTCGCTCTCGTGGGCGAGAATGGAGTTGCGGAAGGGAATGCCGCCGAAGTCGCTGCCGACATCGGCCGCCTCGTTAGGCGTGCGGTAGATGCCGGCGAGGCTCGATGAAGCCACCGGGCGTGAAGCAGATGCGGTTCCCGAGGGCGTAGCTGCCGGCGCCGCAGGCGAGGTCGGCCTCGACGATGGCGGGTATGACGCCGTCCTTGCTGATGAGCGGCGTCGGGCCGTTTCGCTGGGGCACACGGGCCTGTTGAACGATGGCCCGGGTCTGTGCCTTCTGCTCGGCCGACTGGCGGCGCAGGGCCTGCAGCTCCTTCTGCATGGCCAGGATCTGCTTCTGCATCGCGTCCATACGCGCGGCAACAGCGTCTGCAGTTTCCGCATGCCCAAATGTGGAAGTTGCGATCAGACCGGCTGATGCCAGGAGCAGTGCGGCTGATTTAGAGCGGATTTCACGGGATGTGCGTGACATTTGGTCTGATCATGGCTTTTGCAGCGGAAGAAGTACTTGAAAAACTTATTCCGCTGGTTGCGCCCCGGGAGGCCGCTACGCGCGATGTGTGACACTCCGATGATGCTCGACTCCTTGGGACCGGGGCAGAAAGCTGGGTGGAGGAGAAACCCCTCCTTCGGCAGCGACTTGCGTAAGGACGCAACGTGCATGTCCGCGCATTTCGGTGCCAAGCTGTGTCAGTTCCAACACGCTGCGCGATGAGGTGGAGGCGGGACTCAGGGCTAGACAGCTTGGTGCCACCGTGGTGTGCCCATGGAGGCTGACGCCACGACCTTCACCCTTCCCAGCCCGATCGGTGGCAAGCTGGCGATGATCACAGCGCCGAAGCCTCGACCGGGATCGTCAGGCAGCTTCCTGATAGGTGAGCACAGGGAGCCCGGCCGGGGGCTTCTCGCACCCATCGCATCGTACGCGGCGGGCGACTTCGACCACATCCTCGGCAGGCTCGGCGCTCAGCTGCTCCCACGTTTGATGGGTCACACTGCTACACTCCGGACAGCGCATGATGCGCAAGCCGCTATAGCCTTTCGAGCGCCAATCAGAGACCGTCTGCACCTGTGCGGCGTTCATGGTGGCCTCACCTCGTTTTCGGGGTTGCCGATCCGTATACTGGGCTTCCATGACGGGTTGACGGCAGGGGCTGCGCCCGCACTAAACTTAGCGCCGCTAGCCTCGACCGGCCGCTGAGCTACATGTGCGGCAGGTAAAGGCCGCGAGGTGCAATGCTGCGCTGGCTCCGCAATCTCCTGACCGACTCGGAAGGCCTTGAGCAGCGTTTGCGTGCGGAGCTTCGGGCCCCGCAAGCTGAACTGGAGCGATTGTCCCGACGCCTGCACGTGATCGAGCAGCGGCTTGGCATGACCGACACTGCTGTCCGTGAGATCGGGCACAGGCTAGCCCGTGTGGATGGGCGCACCTCGATCTTGCGGCTGAATCAGGCGGCAACAGATGAAAACACACAGCCTGGAGAGGGCTCTAGCTCCTCAACCGACTGACCAATTATTTCGCCGCCCAGCCGCTTGCCCCGAATTACCGCTCGGCCGTATCAGCGAGACGTCGGGCACGAACTGCCCGGCGGTACTTGACACCTAGAGTTAGTAGAGTGGCTGGTTCTTCGTGAGGTCAACTTTGCCGGCGCGACAACCGCGACCCGGATCAGATCAGGCCAGCCGATGATCTCTGGCGTCCAATCGGCGAAGGCCAGCTCTCAGTAGAATAGCGGTGCCAAGTATTAAGTTGTACGAACTGCTGCTTCTGGCGCGAGCCGAGACCGGAGTGGTTTGCTACCGGAGCGTCCGTTTCCGGGACGCTGTCGGGTTTAGCTGGACGGCGGCAATGGGGGCAATCCGGCCCGGCACATTGGGTGGGCTCGGCGACCTTAAGGCCGACGAGCCCGACAGTCAGATCTCGGTTCCTTCCGCAAGGATGAGGGCGTCCTCGACGTCCACACCGAGGTAGCGCACCGTGCTCTCGATCTTCGTGTGCCCCAGCAGGATCTGCACCGCGCGCAGATTGCCAGTCCGCCTGTAGATCAGCGACGCCTTCGTCCGCCGCAGCGAGTGCGTCCCGTAATCCTCTCGCCTCAGTCCGATGCCGGTCACCCACTCATCCACAAGCCGAGCATACTGCCGCGTGCTGATGTGCGCCGCGTGGTCGCCCCTGCTGGGAATGGCGAACTCGTCGAGCGCACCACTTCGGCACTCCAGCCAAGCGAGAAGACTGGTGCGGGCCGGCTCCAGCAGCTCGAACTGCACCGGCCGTCCGGTCTTGCGCTGGACGGCGGTCGCTCGTGAGCGGACGCGACCGCCGCTCACGAGGTCGCCGATCCTGAGCTTGACGATGTCGCAGCCGCGCAGCTTTCTGTCGATGGCCAAGTCGAACAGGGCTCGATCACGCACACGCCGCTCGCCGTCAAGCCAGAAGCGGATGGCCCAGACCTGCTGCGGTTTGAGGGCTCGTTTGGCGCCGAGTTTGCGACCTGCGTTCCAGGGGCGGCGATCCTTGAAGGCTGGATCGTGTTCTGAATGTCCCATCGCTCTTCTCCCAACCGGTCCATGCCGGCAGGCAGAAGAAGGACGCTCGAAGCGGAGCTGGTGTAGGGATCAACTCAACAGGGAAGGTGCGTCGGAGCAGCTCTGGGTGACGGATGGACTGCAATTGCCCCGTCTCGCGCCTTCGGAACGTCTGCTCGCCAGCAGTGTGACTGTCTCCAAACGACTTGGATTGGCGGGAAGCTGCCGGTCCGCTTCGGAGCGGGTAAGACGGCGAAGCGGACACGCCGCGACCGCCGTGCAGATCGACGCGGCCCTCCCCGGGGGCCTGCGATGGATACAGGTCCGCCCTCGGACCAAGCGCGCTCTTCTGAAATGCACGCTGTTCTGCACCTTGATGTCATCGCATGCCCCACCCTCGCAGCGGAAACCCGCGCTGAGGCTGCCCGGAACGTCGATTGCAGGGAGATGTTGAATAAGTGCCTAATGGCCCATCCAGGCCGTTCAAGCCGGACGAAGGGGGCATCGCGGGTCAAAAAGGGAGCACGAAATGTCCTTGCTGGAAGATGTCTTCAAAGGCCAAAATCTCGGTGCGGGTCTTGGTATTGCGGCCGTCGGAGCCATCGCTGCACCGGTTCTGCTCCCGGTGCTGCGCCCCTCGCGAAGACCGTGATCAAGGTCGGACTGATCGCATACGACCAGGGCCGCAACGCGCTGACCGACCTCAACGAGCGCACCGGTGACATCGTCGGCGAGGCCCGGGCCGAGATCGCCGAAGCCGCCGAAGCGAAGGACAAGGACCCTTCCGAGCGTCCTCGGCGCAGACCCGCGGCGGTGCAAGCCGAGCCTGCAGCGACCTGACCGTCTGGATCCGAGCGCAGTTCTCGTAGGCCCTCTCACCAACAGCCGGAGGCCTGTCCGACATGGTGCAGACCGCCGCTCCTAAAACTCGGCCGCTTTCCGCCGGGTCTCTGCACCTGCCCGAACCGCAGCACGCGCGGGAAGCGACGTCCGGTCCTGTCGTGCCGCTCCACCTGTCGCGGTCGGGGCGCAGCCGCCTGCGCGTCGCTGGGCTGGAAGGCTCACCTGACCTCGCTGAGCGGCTCGAGCGCGGTTTGTCTGCCCTGTCCGAGATCCGCTCGGCCAGCGCGAGCCCTCTGACGGGCAACATTGTCATCCATCACGATCCCGAATGCGCCGTCCATGTCCTCGTCGCCCGCATCCAGGCGCTGCTTCGCGGCGAAGTCATCCTGCCCGAGGGCACGATACAGGACGCATGGCATCGCACAGCACCGAACGAGATCGCGGTCGAACTCCGCACCGACCTCGTCGTCGGACTGACGGACACCGAGGCGCAGGCCCGACTCACAAGCGGCAACAACACGCTGCCGCCCTTGCAGCAGCGCTCGTCTCTGGCCGTCCTCGCGGGGCAGTTCGCCAGCTTGCCCGTGCTCCTGCTGGCCGGAGCCGCGGCGATCTCGCTGGCCACAGGCGCTCTCCTGGAGGCCGGTGCAATCGCGGCCGTCGTCGTCCTCAACGCCGGGATCGGCTACACGACGGAAAGCCGAGCCGAGCGGACCATCCAGAGCCTGGGGCTCCCCGGCCCGAGAACCACGCCCGTGATCCGCAATGGATCCGCGGTCGATCTTCCCGCCGAAGGACTGGTCCCGGGCGACCTCATCACCCTGCAGCGCGGCACCATCGTCCCGGCCGACGCGCGTCTGCTGGCCGTGCAGGCGCTCAGCGTGAGCGAGGCGGCGCTGACTGGCGAGAGCATGCCTGTCACCAAGGTGGCCGACACGCTCACGGCTGCGAAGCTACCGCTGGCCGACAGGACCAACATGGTCTACCGCGGCACCATCGTGACCGGCGGCAGCGGTACCGCCGTCGTGGTGGCGACCGGCAGCAACACCGAGGTCGGCCGGATCCAACGCTTGGTCGCCGAGACCAGAGCCCCTGCAACCCCGATCCAGCGCCAACTCGATGCGCTGGGACGCCAACTCGTCTGGGTCACCCTGATTGCGAGTGGGGCCATCTTCGGGGTCGGGCTGCTGCGGGGACTTGCGCCGCTCCTCGTGTTTCGCTCCGCTCTCTCGGTTGCCGTGGCCGCGGTGCCGGAGGGACTGCCGATGGTCGCTACCTCGACGCTGGCGCTCGGCGTCGAGGCAATGCGGCGCCGCTCCGTCCTGGTGCGTCGGCTCGATGCGATCGAGACCCTCGCAGCGGCTGACGTGATTTGTTTTGACAAGACCGGCACCCTGACCTTCGGCACGATGTCCGTCGCGGCGGTGGCATTCGGCGCGGAGCCTCTACCAGGCCGGCGCGGACGGCTTCGAGGATTGGGCCGGGGTGCCTCCGGCTCCCGCCGATGCCCGATTGGGCCAGCTTCTGAGAATCGGAAGCCTGTGCAGCGAGGCGGGCATCGAGGACAGAGGTGGCGAGCGCGTCCTCACCGGCTCAGCGACGGAGAACGCGCTGGTCCAGGCTGCTCTGGATGCGGGCATCGATGTGCTCGGCCTGCGGCGGGACTATGCTCAGTGCTCGATGCAGCACCGCACGGAAGCCTACCGGTTTATGGCGTCCGTTCACGCCTACGGGACTGACCTGCTCACGGCCGTCAAGGGCAGCCCCGATGAGGTTCTGGCCCGATGCCGCTGGGAAGCTCTGCCCGACGGCGGCAGCCGTACGCTGACGGCGGAACGCCGCGCAACCATCCTCACGACGAACGAGCGCTTGGCCCAGGACGCGCTGCGCGTGCTCGGGTTTGCCTATCGCGTGAGCCGCGAAGGCGAAGAGGCCGAGCGGGTCGACGACCTGATCTGGGTCGGTCTCGTCGGCCTCGCCGACCCGGTCCGGCCGGGTCTCATGCCCCTGATGGGGCAGCTGCATCGGGCCGGGCTGCAGACCATCATGCTAACCGGCGACCAGAGCGCGACAGCGCGCGCCGTCGGCGAGCGCGTCGGACTGAACGGCCATTCCAGCGACAGCCCCGGCCTGCACGTGCTCGACCCGGCCGATCTCGAAAGGCTGACGGAGGCGGAGCGTGGACCGGCGCTGCGGAGGGCGCATGCCGTTGCCCGGGTCAGTCCGGCCCAAAAGCTCGCGGTCGTGCAAGATCTGCAACGGTCCGGCGCGACCGTGGTGATGGTCGGGGACGGGGTGAATGACAGCCCGGCGCTCAGGGCTTCAGATGTTGGCATCGCCCTTGGCCAGGATGGACCGCCAGCCGCGCGTGAAGTGGCTGACATCTTCCTGGAATCGGACGACCCACGCGCGCTTTTGTTCGCACTGGATCGCGGCCGTGCCACCGCGGCGAACATCCGCAAGGCCATCCATTATCTGCTGAGCACCAATGCGAGCGAGATCCTGCTCATGCTGCTGGCGACCGCTGCTGGTGTAGGGGGCGCTCTCGCCGATCCAGCTCCTCTGGATCAACCTGATCTCTGACGTGCTGCCGGGAATCGGGTTGGCGCTCGAGCCGCCAGACCCGGGCATTCTGGAGAGCAAACCCGTGCCGACCGGCACGCCGCTGGTCGACCCGGCGGAGACCGGGCGGCTTCCCAGGGAGGCGTCGCTGCTCGCGTCGGGCGCTCTAATGGCCGCGCTCGTTGGAGCAGCGCGCCACGGCCGGGACGCGGCCCAGACCCAGACTATGACCTTTGGCAGCCTGACCTGTGCCCAGCTCTTGCACGTCCTGACCTGCCGCTCGCAGGCGGGCCAGGCGCCGCCGTTGTCGCGCAATCCCGTGCTCGGGAGAATTCTGGCGGGTTCGTTCCTGGCGCAGGGAGCGGCGCTGTTGGTGCCGGGCGTTCGTGGCCTGCTTGGCGTAGCCCCGATCGGGATCGTGGACGGCTTGGTGATGGTAGCCGGCGGCGTGGGGCCGTTCCTGGCCGCACAGGCGCTTAACACCGGCCGTGACGATGAACTGCATTTCCGGAGAGCTCCGCCCCGGGCCGCGCTATGCGGCGGCCAGCAGCGCAGGAGGCGCTCCCGGTCTCCAGCCATATGCTGGGCGGAGCTGTGTGATCAGGACGCGAACGAGGGCCCCGACAGCCCATTTGAGGCACCACTCCAGAAGCTGTGCCTTGAGCTGCCCTCTGAGCGTGGCGAGGGCGAGCTTGATGACGAGGGAGTTGAGGTCCAGCCCGCCCCGCTCAGCTTTGCCGCTCGGCCTCACAGGGCGCGACGATTCTACGGCCCGCCGCGGCGCCTGTGCGACCAGGCTCAAGCCCAGGAATGGATTGTTGATGGAGGCGAGATCAAAGTTCCCTTGGCAGCGGACGATGACGCTGGCCGAGCGTGGGTTGACCTCGACCCGGAACACCTCGGGGTGCAGCGACAATGTTCGCTGAAGTGACTGAAAGAACGCTCGATCACCTCGACGATCTGGGATCTTCATACGCAGGCGATTAGGCGTGCGATGAAGCACGTAGACGTGAGATGGTCCAGACATGCTTATTGACTCTGACGCGCTGGTCCTCGGCAAGATTTTGTGTGCGCAAGGCGCCAACCGCGTCCCGGTAGGGGTGTATCGCAAAGGATTTATGACAACCTACGAAGAATCGCTGGAAAATTCAAAATTTGTGTAGCTGGCGCAATGTTTCGACCTCGGTATTTTTATCTTGTCGTCAATCCGGCAAACTGGTGACGATCGCGGCTCTAAGGCCAAGACCGTAGCTTAGACAGAGACGCTGCCGAACAGATCGCCGACCCGAGAACTTGCATAGGCCATGGACCACAAACCCGGGCAGCTCCACTGGCCCGAAAGCCCTACCTCAGGGCGAACCACCTCAGTGGGGGCGGATCATCCCTCGTTAGCGCTCGCCCGTCGAGAGCCGGATAGTTGTCGAATGCGCTGTCATTGGCTGATGGCGCCTCAGCTGTCATGCCTTCCTCTGTGACCCCGCGGATACGTGGAGAAACTGTCTTGTTCCCACCTATTAAGCGGCGGGTCTCCAAGCGTGCAGCTCGCCGTATGGCCTCGAATGTCACCAAGCTCCTGAAGTCGACGGTCAAGTTCAGTGAGGCTGCGGCGCGCCAGGGCAGCAACGCTGTGCGGCAGGCTGGGAAAGCAGCGAGGACCCTCCAGGCCGAGCAGACAAGCAGGCCCCCAGGGCGGTTTGTCGAGGTCGATGGGCTGCGGGTCCACTACATTGCACGCGGGAGGGGCCGGCCCGTGGTCTTGATCCACGGCAACGGCACCATGGCCGAAGACTTCGTCATCAGCGGCCTCGTCGACCAACTCGCCAAGCGCTACCGAGTCATTGTCATCGACCGACCCGGGTTCGGCCACACTGAGCGACCACGTTACCGTATCTGGACAGCCTCGGCTCAGGCGCGCCTGGTTCGTCGTGTGATGGAAGGCCTAAACGTCGAGCGACCCGTGATTGTGGGTCACTCCTGGGGCACAATTGTTTCCCTGGCTCTGGCAACGCAGGCGCCAGATGAACTACGGGGTTTGGTCCTGCTGTCCGGCTACTACTATCCTGCCCGGCGAGCCGATGTGGCGCTGATCACGCCTCTCGCTATCCCAGGTCTTGGAGATGCCGCACGTTCCATGGTGCCGGCAGGCTTGGGGCATCTGCTTGCCCCGCAGGTTTTCCGCCACGTGTTCAAGCCACAACCTGTGCCTGCCAGCTTTACGGCTCGCTTCCCGGTCGGGATCGCGGTTCATCCGACCCAGGCCCGAGCAAGCGCTGAGGATACCGCCAGCATGAACACGGCTGTGGCGCTGCTCAAGGCACATTACTCGAGCTTGCGCTTGCCTCTAGCGATCATGACTGGCGATGCAGACGCGATCGTCGATCCGACTGACCAATCCTATCGCCTCCACGAGGCGGTCGCGGGGAGCGTCCTGATAGTATTGCCAGGGGTCGGCCACATGATTCACTACTCGGCCAAGGCTCAGATTGTTCGGGCGGTCGACGAAGTTATGACCTCGAGTGGTAAGAGCCTGAAATGGCGATAGCGGCTCGCTCTCACCGAGTTCAGGGAGCGACGGCCTGCGGATATGCACTAGCCGCACGTATCCAGAGCCGGAAGACCTGCGTCGCGGACTGGCGCGCGGACCTCCATCGCGGTCCGCAGTAAAGCCGACCATGCGCCGGCATCTGAGTCAACTGGGCCAGCAATTCCGCTCGCAAACTATCTTCCGGTATGCGCGCCATTGTATTGCCGGCGAACATTTCGGGGATGATTTTAGATTTCGCGTCAGTTGTCACCGAGAATATTTTCAGGCAAGCGGGGAATAAGTTTTTCATTGCAGTCGGTTAAACCTTGAGCGTGCCGAATGAAAAAAGCATCACCCGATTATTTGAGCGGCACCCGCCTAGAAGGGGTTGAACGAAAACTTTCACCTATGAGATGATTGCGCGGCAGCAATGGAGGAACCCGTTCAACATCGTGGGATGAGCGGCGTCTAGGCTGCATAGCCGTGAAACAGGTCGTGGTAATTCAGGGATCCGATATGTCCTTCAATCAGCGCAAAAACCAATTCGGGCAGGCGGAGCAAAGCAGTAAAATTGCCGAGGCAGCCAAGGCCAACCTCGACAAGGCCACTGAACAGGGCGCGCAGTTCGTTGATGCCGCCCAGGATGGCCTGAATAAGATCGTTGACCTTCGCGAGCACGCGACCGAGAACACCAGGCAAATTGTCCAGAGGAGTGTTGAGGCGGCCTCTCATCAAGCCCGCGAGGCCTCGGAGCATTTCACCCGGACGCTCGGCTTTTCTGGTGAGGACAGCGAGCGCCTTGTCCGCCAATCGAAGCAGAACATCGAAGCCGTCACGCGCTGTGGCACAGTTTTAACGCAGGCTTTCCAGGATGCCTCGCGCAGCTGGTTCTATCTGGCCCAGAACCAATTCCAGCGCAATCTCGAAGGCTTGAACAAGCTGGTGCATGCTAGGTCAGTTCAGGAGTTTGCCACGATCCAGAGCGATTTGGTCCGTGAGAGCCTGCAGCACATGATCCAGGACAGCAAGGCGATTGCCGAGACCTCAACTCGCGCAGTTGACGAGGCCAGCAAGACCTTCTCCAATGTGGGGCCGCAGAGTCCGGCTATGGTTGGCTGAGACGGCTTTACAACAGAACCCGGGCGCTGTCTGGGGTCGACGAAAAGAGGCGAGGACGCTTCGGCCGCCCTCTCTCTTTTCATTCGCACGAGCATTCATTGCCTGCGGGGCGATGCGGCCAACACTGAATTCTTGCGCCATAGTTCTACCCGCTCCGGAAGAGCGGCTGGTTACTAGTCACAAGACCAGGCATTTTTAGAAAATACAATCCAAACCGTTCTCGTCCGGGAACCACTCCGGGCCGACGCTGTTTGAATGGTGCGCCGCAGCATGTGTTTCGCTGCTGGAGAGGAGTCATCTGTCCGGCCGGCTCTTCTGTGCCACTCGCTATCCATGGCGAAGCATCCCGGTCTCTGAGTTGATGATGGTTCGTACAATCGGTCCTTGGTAGCCCTCTGAGTGATTCCGGCCCGAGCGGGACGATTTCCCTTCAGTTTGCGTCGGCGCCCATCCATCTCACATCCTGAGGCAGACATGACCACCATCAGGCAATTGATCCAGACCAGCCCCACGAAAGCGAACGAGCTTTTCGCGGTACTCGCTGACACCTCGAACAATGCTGTGAAGACGCGAGAGAGGATCCTGGGTGACCTCAAGTCTGAGCTGGAGCTTCTGGCGAAGTTGGAAGAGGAGCACCTATTCCCAGTCCTGCGGAAGCATAAGGAAACCAGGGACCTCGTCACCGCTGCGCTGAACGACAACAAACAAACCCGCAAGCTGCTGGCGGAGCTCGAGCAGACGCCGAAGGGCAGCGAGGAGTTTGCGCCGAAGGTCGCCGAGCTGCGGAAGGTCTTCCAGCAGAGCGTCCGCGATGAGCGCAAAGATCTGCTCCCGGCAGTCCTGAAGGCGCTGAGCGACGAGGAGGCCCAGGCGATCGTTGAGAAGATCGAGGATGAGAAGGCCGAAGCCGAAGAAGCGAAGCGCGCCGAAGCGGAACAGCGTCGGACTGAGCAGAGGCAGGAGCGCGAGCGGCTCGAACAGATCCTTGCCGAGGAGAAGGAGGCCGCCGATCGCGAGCGGAAGACCCGAGAGGCCGCCCAGAAAACCGCGGAGCAGGCTGCGCAAACCGCGCAGATCGCCGCTGAGAGCACCAACCAGGTCGCCCAGAGCGCGGCGGAGACCGTTCAGCGTGTCGAGGCCGCCCCCTTGAGCACAGGCTCGCTCTTCTTTGATGCGATGTTTGGGATGTGGGGTGTGCCGTCGGGTCGCTCGGTGACGCGGTCCGGCAATGCCTCGGCATCTCGGACCCAGCCTTCTACCCAGGAAGAGGAAGTCATCCCGCTCGCGGAAGAAACGCTGATCGTAGGCAAGCGCACGGTCAACGGCGGCACGACCACCGTTCGCCGCTATGTTGTCGAGGTTCCAACCGAGCAGCGTGTGACACTGTACGACGAGAAGGTCGTGGTTGAGCGGCGCAAGCCCGTCACCGATGCGGCAACCGGAGAGACCTTGACCGAGGCTCAACGTCGCCATGATCGAGACCTCTGAGGTGCCGCTCGTGGCCAAAGGGGTTAGGGTGAGAGAAGAGGTTGTGGTCCGCCGCGAGCGCACGAAGCGTGTGGAGACGGTGCGGGACACCATCCGGCGCGACGAGGTCGAGATCTCGAGCGCGAGCGAGCGTTCAGGCAACAAGCGGGCTGCGCTCGCTCACAGCCGCAAGTAGACCCTGACGCGTCATCCAAGCGGATCGCGGTCGGTATGCTGACCGCGATCTTGCGACCTGAGGACGTCACCTCACCGGCCGCCTAGCGGGCTTTCGCAAATGCGCATTCTCGGCCCTGGGGCCGAGAGGCTCCTGAAGTTCGGGGAGCAATCTGAGGCCCTCAGCTGGACCGCGCTGAACGTCTGTTTGCCCACGAGATGAGTGCCTAAGCGGACGGGCAGCAAACGGCCACCATGGGTCGCTCAGGCCTCTCTGGTCGGATCAGACTGTCTGGAAGCGGACGTTCCCAGGGCCCGCTTAGGCTCAGGAGTTCGCATGCCAGTTGTCCGGCGTCTCGGTGTAGGACGTCATGAGGTCGAAGCTGCCGGAAAGACTCTCGGCATCTGAACGCAGACCTCCCGAAGTCCGCAGATCGGTGTCCGAAATTCGTCTAAGAGTCAGGGACAAAACCGTTTGAGCTGTGCCCTGCAGATGAGGCCACAGGCGAGTGTCGTGAAGGCGAGGTGGAGGTCAGCGCGTCGCTCGTAGCGGATGGTAAGTCGGCGGAAGCGTGCGAGCCAAGCCAGGGTGCGCTCCACGATCCAGCGGTAGCGTCCGAGGTGTTCGCTGCTCTCGATGCCGCGCCGGGCGATCCGTGGCGTGATGCTGCGGGCGCGGCACTCACGCCGGCAGCGACGATGGTCATAGCCCTTGTCGGCATGCAATTTGTCGGGCCTGCGCCGCGGGCGACCACGGCGGCCGCTGCGCACGCCCGGCACCGCGTCGAGGGTAGCTGCCAGCGTGCGGCTGTCGTGGCAGTTGGCTCCGGTAAGCGTCAGGCCGAGCGGCGTGGCGTTGGCGTCCACGACGAGGTGGCGCTTCGTGCCCGGCTTGCCCCGGTCTGTCGGGTTCGGGCCCGTCGCGGGGCCCCTTTTTCGCCGGCAGGCTCGCACTGTCGAGGACCGCGCGTGACCAGTCGAGCGCATCGACATCCTGAAGCTGCTCCAGCAGCACACGGTGCAGGGCGGCCCAGACGCCAGCCGCCTGCCACGCGCCCAGCCGCCGCCAACTCGTCTTGCCGCTGCAGCCGACATCGGAACGCGGCAGATGCTTCCACTGCATGCCCGTGCGCAGAACCAGGATGATGCCCGCCAGCGCCGCCCGATCCGAGGCGCGCGGCCGACCGCCTTTCGGCTTCTCAGGCTCGGATCGAAGAAGCGGCTCGATCACCGCCCAGAGGTCGTCGGGTACAAGAGCGTCCATGCCCGCCCAACCCGCTGACTGCGGTTTCGTCCCGCGCTCTAAGAGCGCCTAACAGAACGGGCACGGATCGCATGGGCAGGCGTTGGTCGTGATGGCTCGTCCGCTTCTGCCCGATGATCTCTGGACCGAGATTGCGCCGCTTGTGCCGCCGCCCCGCCCACGTCCAAAAGGCGGCCGTCGGCCGATCGAGAACCGAGCTGCGTTGACCGGCATTCTGTTCGTGCTGCGCTCAGGCATCCCGTGGGAGATACTACCAGCGGAGATGGGCTGCGGCTGCGGGATGAGTTGCTGGCGGCGTCTGCGCGACTGGCAGGCGGCCGGCGTGTGGGGCCGCCTGCATCAGGTGCTCCTGGAGCGCCTACACGGGGCGGATGAAATCGACTGGAGGCGGGCGAGCTTGGACAGCGCCTCTGTGCCGGCCAAAAAGGGGCTCTGCCACCGGCCCGAACCCGACGGACCAGGGCAAGGCGGGCACGAAACGCCACCTCGTCACCGATGCCCGCGGCACGCCGCTCGGCGTCTGCCTGAGTGGGGCCAACCGGCACGACAGCGCGATGATGGCACCTACCCTCGATGCCATCCCGCCCCTGCGCAACGGCCGGAGGGGACGGCCGCGACGGCGACCCGACAAGTTGCACGCCGACAAAGCCTACGACGCCAGACCGCGCCGACATGAGTGTCGAGCGCGTGGGATTGTGCCGCGCATCGCGCGCCGCGGTATCGACAGCAGCGAGCGGCTGGGCCGGCACCGGTGGGTGGTGGAGCGCACACACGCTTGGTTCAACCGCTTCCGCCGCTTGCCAGTCCGCTACGAGCGACGCGCCGACATCTACGAGGCCTTCACCAGCCTCGCTGCCAGCCTCATCACCCTCAACCAGATCAAACGGTTCTGTTAGGCGCGCTTAATCTGTGTTAACTGCGTCGCTCGCGCTGGTCGGCGCCTAAACAGGGGTGGCCATGTCCTCTTCTGTGCCAGCAGGCTCGCCTGGAGCCGCAGTTCGACCGGCGGGAACCGAGGGTCCCAGCGCGAACGGGAAGCCGTTTCCTGTTGCCCTGAGCCGTCCCGGGGTCAAGCAGGCGATTTACGCCACCCTTGTCGACCTCGGCGCCGATCCGGACGACCTCCTTGCCGAGCTGGGGTTTGATCCGAAGCTCTTCGACGCCGCCAAGCTCGTCCCCTATGCCGACCTCGGCCGCCTGATCACCCTCGGGGCCGAGCGGACGAACTGTCCTCATCTGGGGCTCCTCGCCGGCCAGCGCGCTACCTTGGGGTCGCTGGGGCCCCTCGGCGTGCTGATGCGCCACTCGGACAGGATCGGCGATGCCTTGCGGGCTCTCGTAGCGCACGTTGGCCTTCAGAACTGGGGCGCGGTGGTCGGGCTTGGCATCGACAGCGACATCACCGTCCTGAGCTACGCCCCCTATGGTCCGGAAGCCGAGAGCGCTGCCATCCATTCGGAGAGAGCGCTCGCCACACTGGTCAACGTCCTTCGGGCCCTGTGTGGGTCTGAGTGGGCTCCGGAGGAGGTCCTGCTTCCGCGCTACAGGCCAAGCGACGCCATCCCCTATGACCGCTGCTTCCGGGCGCCCGTCCGGTTCGATCAGGAAATGGCCGCCTTGGTATTCTCGGCCGAATGTCTTGAGCAGCCTATCGCCGGTGCAAACCCGAATGTCCGCCGGATGGCAGGGGACCGTATCCGCCGGCTTGAGGCCGAACAACCTTCCAATTTGACGGATGAGCTTCGTCGATACCTCCGGGCCCAGGCAACCCGGCAGCGCTGCAAGGCGGAGCGCGTGGCACGCATGTGGCTGGTGGGCCGCCGCACCTCGAGCCGTCGTCTCAGAGCCGAAGGCACGAACTTCCGTCAGCTCGCGGACGAGGCTCGGTTCCGAGTGGCCAAGCAACTTCTGGCCGACACGTGCATGAGCCTGACGCAGATCTCGACCGTCCTGAACTTCTCGGAGCCTGCCGCCTTCACGCATGCTTTCCGGCGCTGGTCGGGCACGACGCCGAGTGCGTGGCGGCTGGTGAACCGATCAGAGACGAAGCGCGACCAAAGCTGTTAGGCGGGCTCTTTGTAGGTGAGGACAGCGAGCCCGGCCGGCGGCTTCTCGCACCCGTCGCACCAGACGCGGCGAGCGACCTCGACCACGTCCTCTCCCGGCTCAACGCTCAGCTGCTGCTATGTCCAGTCGGTCGCGCAGCTGAGCTTAGTCCCAGGGCACCGGCTCCTCCTGCGGATCGTGGTCTGGCCGTGCTGCGCGGGCGTACGCTCAAGATGGTGGGTGGCGGGGCGGGTGCGAGGTGGACCTTCCGCATGATCGGCACGTTGGACGAGATGATCGCCCACCACTCTCCCTCGCCGGACCTCGCCCGCCTCGCCCTGACGGAGGCTGCCCTCACGGCAGCCGATAGCCTTTGGCGAGCCGAGGTGCGCCGGAACTATGGACCGGATGGGGTGCTGACCTACGCCTTCTCCCCGGAAGGACAGGGTGGTCTCGGAACGACGCTTCGGCGGACGTATGAGGCCCGGCGCGTCGCGGTTGCCCTCTGGCGTCACGAGCGGCACCGGGCAATCTGAGAGGGGGGCAGCCCGCCCATGTCCGACAAACTGGACGCGCTCCTTGAACGCCTGTAGGCGCACCAACGCACGCTCATCCTGGCGATGGCCGAGCACGATGGGCTGCCGGCCGGGAGCGCCCTTCGTCAAGTCGCCGAGCTGGAGAACGTCATCGCCGCGGTTGAGGCCGTGGCGGATGAGGAGGGCAACCGGGACCGTCAGGCTAAGGGTCGAAATGGCCACTAGGCTGCACAAGGGGGGCGTTCTTTCGGTCCAGTGGCTACCCTGGCGCTTTCTCTTGATGGGAGGGCCGTAACGCTCGCCAAAACCGAAGCTTAAGCATATGCATAGATTGCATTCGCGACGCCTTTTCGCCCCATTCCGAGAACAGTGAATGCGCCGTTAGCCATCTCCGGTGCTGATTGAATTGGTTCAAAGGAGCCTGTTCCATGATCTCAACCGGCCTCCTCTTCGTGATCAGTGCAGCGCTCACAGCCGCTGCGGCGGGCGCCATAAGCGACCCAAATGCCCGCAACGAGCAGCAACACCCTAACCGCCCTGATCAAGTGTGGCCGGCCGCGACAAGCTCGGTTTCTTGCTCTCCTAACCCTTTTCAGCCCTCGAACGGGCATAGTTCAGCTGCCACACGGATCGGACCGAACGCCGTCTCCGGTCTTCGCGATGATCACCACAGCCCGCACCTTTTTCCTTCAGAACCGCGAGGGTGGCGCGGTGCTTGGGTCCTCCGCCTTGTTCATGACCGTGGCTATGACGCTGATCTGGCTGCTCGGCTGAGGTTAAAGGTCTCACCGCTGCCGCAACCGTAGCGCCAGGATCAGCGCGCCGGGCCGGACACGACCTGTGCAGGATACGAAGCGATGTTGCCAGGGGAGAACTACGTGAGCGCTCTTGCCGGTTCCGCCGAACGCTCCAGCTTGGCGTTCGGCTGCAAAGCCGCGCACAATCAACTTTGACCCGAGGAAACGTGCAGATGAAGACGCTCGCTCTGGCCGCCGTGGCTTTCGCCGCGGCGTCGCTCACGCCTGCCTTAGCCCTTGAGGTCTCCAAGTCGGTCGATGTCGCAGCCCCACCCGCCAAGGTTTGGCAGACCATCGGCGACTTCTGCGGCATCGGCAGCTGGCACCCGGCCGTGGAGAAATGCGACCCCTCGACGAAGGACGGCAAGCCAGTGCGGACCCTCAGCCTGAAGGGCGGCGGCACCATCGTCGAGCAGCAACTCGCCCGCGACGACAAGAAGATGGACTACACCTACACCATCCTGCAGAGCCCGCTGCCGGTCTCGGATTACAAGTCGACGATCATGGTGATGCCGAGCGGATCAGGCTCAAAGGTCCAATGGCAGGGCACCTTCAAGGCCAAGGGCGCGGATGATGCCAAGGCGAAAGAGGTCATCACCGGCATCTACGATGCGGGCCTGAGCGCCGTCGCCAGCAAGGCCAAGTAGCGGACCAACAGCGAGCCCCTCGTCGGGGCTCGCATCGGCCGGCCTTACGTTGCCGGGGTGAGGTGCTTGAACATGTGAGCGCGCGCCTCGTCGTCCATCTCCGCCTTGAAGCTGAAACGATCCTTCAGGCTGAGCGCCCTCTGAGCGGCAGGTCGCGCGGCGATCTCGTCGTGCAGGCGCTTCACGTTGGGCAGCTTGTCCCAAGCGTCGTCTCCGAGCACGAACGGCAGCATCCGTGCCCAGCCCCACACGCTCATGTCGACGATGGTGTAGGTGTCGCCAACCATATACTGGCGGCCCGACAGATGGCTTTCCAACACGCCGTAGTGGCGCCGTGCCTCGTAGGCGTAGCGCTCACGGGCGTAAGGCACGGGCTCGGGCGCGAAGTGCCGGAAGTGCACAGCCTGCCCGGAGAATGGACCGATCCCTGTGGCCACGAACATCAGCCACGACAGGAGGGGTCCCCGTTCGGCGGCACCCGTCGGCAGAAAGCGTCCAGCTTTCTCGGCGAGGTAGAGCAGGATCGCGTTGCTGTCGAAGACGGTGACGTCGGCGTCGACAATCGCGGGCACTTTCCCGTTAGGGTTCACGGCAAGGAAGGCTGGCTCGAACTGCTGGCCGCGGCGGGTGTCCACCGGCACGGGCTGGTAGTCCAAGCCGAGTTCCTCCAGCAGGAGCGCGACCTTGGTCGGGTTCGGAGACAGGTTGAAGTAGAACGTGAGCACCACGCGTCTCCGCATCGACCACCCACTTCCCTGCAGCGCCACGCGGGCGGTCAAAGGATGCGGGGTCACGAGGACCTGAGCTTGCGCCGATCCGGTAACATCGGGACAGCTCAGGCAGTCAGCGGGGTGTGCCAGACCTCTGGCGCAGGCGGAAGAGGGGTTCGTCCCAAACCCTGGTGACAGGCCGCGATCCAAGCGCGATCTAGAACTCAAGGAACGCCGATGTCGGCGCCGCGCATGCGGCGCTAGCCGGCACTGCTACGCTTTCTTCACGTCGAGCGGCACAGTGCGGCCATCATGCCGATCCGGCCGGCGGGGCATCCTTTTTCGCGCTGCCGATAATTAGCATTCGAGCACGTGCTCTGGAGCACCGTCACGGCTCACGTGAGCTTACCACCAGGCGGAGCAATCAATACTTCCAGGAGGAGCGGCCATGGAGAAGCTTGCGCTTTCCGCATTCGCGACCGTCGGCCTGATGGCCATCGCCACGACGGTGCTGACACTCATGGCGCCGGTATAATCCAGGCAGCCGCCCGGCTCAGATGAGGCGCTGATGAGCACAGCACCCTCGGCGGTTCCATTACCGGGGTCCAGGCCGGGCAGCCTGACCGCGACCCGGATCCTACATCCGCGCGGCTGGCCAGATGAGGCGCCTTTGGCGGGAGATGGTCAAACGGCGCTCATTCGGGAACCGATCACTCAGCGGTGGGTCTACTTACCGATGTAGTCCTCCCGACTCATCCACCTCAGCCCGCTCGGCTCGCCGCGGCGGGCTTCTTCATGCCTAATCGCCGGCAATCATTCCCCTACTCACGGCAAACCGGATCACATCGGCGTCCGTCATGATGAAGTCGCCCATCTGCCAGTGCTGAAAGTCGTCGCCGCACGGCGTCACTGCAGTCCCAAACGCACGTAGGGCTACTACGGCATCCTGGACGCCGGGGAGATTAGCAGCCCGCCGCCCGACCGAACCCTTCATCCATAGACGCAGTATGAGCTTGTACATAGGGACACTCCGTTTAGAGGTCGAACGCGCTCAGAAGTTTTGACCAGTCGGGAGCAACCATTGTGACGGGACCGTTCATTTCGTCAATTTGATACGATAGCAATATATTAACGCCACTACTAATAAGCTGCATCTGACCCAGCAGAATCAGCAGGGCGAACAAGCCCCATATCGCGACAAACTTAATCGGCGGTCCTTCGTAGGTCATGTGACTCGCGCCTAATCTGCTTTCGGAGCGAGACCGTACGCCTAGACCCAGTAACCAAATACTAAATCAAATGAATTCTCACGCGAATTTTATGCTTCCACGGTGGTCGACAGGATACCAGCTGCGATGTTTTCGGAGCTGTCCGCTCACGCCTCAGTCGCCGCATCCAGCGCGAGCAGGAGATCGGCGGCCTCTCCGGCTACTCCGGCGCCGCGACGCTCCAGTTCGACGGTCAGGGCACGGGCGATGACCTTGGCCGTCGCGATACCCTCCTCGGGTGACAGGCGCTTGGTCTGGAGCCGCCGCTCGCGCTCGTCGGACGTGTAGACGTAGGCGGCGACCCGGCCGTCTGCGTCGATCACCTTCACCGACTCCTCCACGACGAAGATGCGGAGCGGGAGCTGCAAGCCGAGATCAGACATGCGCGGGAGCTAGGGCCAGACGTCCGGGCGGGGAGGGGCTGCTGCCGGCTCCGCGAAAGTGAACCTATTGGCAAGCTCGGCCGTTGGAGTGACCGACGTGGATTGGAAGCCTGCGTTAGCTAGGAACGACTTGGCCCGCCCGGTCTGCCGGCGCGGGCTTTTTCGTGCGCGCCCATCATGCTCGGTTGCGCGCAACTCCGGTTGCATGGTTTTCGAGCGCCTCACCTGGACAGATCCCGAAATCGCGCGGCCCCGCATGCCGGGGACGGCCTTCAAGGGACCCGTGCCGGCGCCCTCACCCCGTCCGCTCCGCACATGGGTGAATGTCCGCAAGCTCCGGAATGGTCAGGACGTGCGGATGACAGATCGGAACGACCTCACGCCTACCGAACAGCGCCAAGTGCTTGCCGACCAGATGCGGATCTCGCGGGGCTATCACTTGATGGCCTTGTCCCACTCCGTTGAGGCCCTGGCACGATCCCGCGAACTTCTGGCTGTTCCCGCCTACTGCACGCCGGCCCTGGGGGCGCGGGCAATCCCTAAAGACGGATACCAAGCGTTAGAGTTCGACCCTCAATAGGAAGGCCTGGGACAGGCGAGGGCGGCTGGCGGACCTCCACACAGCCCGCCTGATCCGTCCGTTGGCGCCACGGGGCCGCTCTGGCGATCCTTTAGCCCCTCTTATTCACCCGGCAGGCAACGGATCGAGTTTTTGCGATGTGGCCGCGCGTGATCGCTGCGCCTTCGCTGTGGATCCAGGTTGTTTCGGCAAGGCTTGAGGAACGGGAGCGGGCTCGTCCGGGCGTCTCAGCCCCGTGGCTCAGGCCGGTGCCGGTCCCAGAGCCCCTGCGAGGTGGCGCAGCAGGTCAGCCTCGGGGCAGGCGGCGAAGGCGAGGCGGACGCGAGCAGCGCTCTCGCGGACGCGAGCGCCGAGTTTCAGGAGCTGCAGCCGGATCGTGGCGAACTCGGCCCGTGCCAGGCGGTGCGCCTTCGGGATGGCGTCTCGCACGGTAAGGATCAGCCAGTAGGCGGCGGTGTGCAGAACCAGCCGCATCTGGTTTGCAGCGGGGTGCCGGCAGGAGGTGCGATCCGAGGCGAGCTGGCTCTTGTGCAGCTTGATCAGGTTCTCGGCCTGTCCGCGGGCGCAGTACAGCTCGGCGTAGAGCCATTCGGGCGTGCCGGTCGTGATGTTGGTGACCACGTAGCGGATGTCGAGGCCGAGCCGGGTCGCCTCGATGCGGGCGGCGACGCGGCGCTGCTGCCGCCAGGACTTGGCCGCATGCGTGGTCTCGGCAAAGCCGCGCACGGCATCCGTGTCGTCGACGGCCCGCTCGACCCGGATGTGATCGGCAGTCTCATCGACCTTGGCCGCCAACGCCTTGGTGCCGGTCAGCCCGAAGACGTAAGCTACGCCGTTGTCCTCGCACCAGTCCATGACCTCGGGCCGGCCGTAATGGCCATCGCCGCGGATGGTGATCGCGGTCTGCGGCCAGTGCCGGCGGATGGCTCGGACCAGGCGGCGCAGATGAGAGCGCACCTCGCGGCCCGAGGGCGTCTTGCCCGGCCGTAGGATCACCGCCACCGGGCGCGAGGTGGCGGTGTCGTAGACGTGGATCGGCAGAAAGCAGCGGTCATCGTGGTGGGCATTGAACAGCGACAGCTGCTGCTGGCCGTGGACCACGTCGCAGGTATCGTCGATGTCCAGGGTGACGCAAGCGGGCGGCATGGCGTAGCTGGCGCAGTACAGATCGACCAGTACCCGCCCGAGCCGGATCAGGTCACGCAGGCCCGGCGTGTTCTCCAGCCGCGAGACGGTGGGCTGGCTCATCAGGTCCGCGACAGTCTCGGGCAGGCGTCCGCAGGCGAGCTTGAACGCCGGATCGGCGCGCAGGTGGTCGAGGTCGTCGGCATCCTCATACCCGCACGCGATGGCCAGGATGCGGGCCAGAAGGATCTCGGAAAGCGGGTGCAGAACCCGGCTCGGATCACGACGGTCCGGGATCACGGCGCGAGCTTCTCGACGATGCCGAGCAGTCGGGCGGCCTGAGCCAACAGCAGGATGCCACCGTCCGAGGTCAGGCGTCCGCCATCGAAGGCGGCTGTGAGCTTCTTGCCCCGGACGGATGGAAACCCGAACGGAAGCGCGTCAAGATCGGACATGGCGGGCGTGGCGGGCTCGATGGGGGCACAGGTGTTGGCGTCAGCACCCAATCCCTAAGCCGCATCAACGCCTTACGCTACGCTCGCCACCTCAGATCCACTGCCCTCGTGAATAAGATGGGTTAGGCCCCGGCGGGTGGGTCCTTCGGCTACACCAGCGGGGATGCGGGGCCGCGCGATCTCGATCCCCGTCTAGAGCGTGTTATGAACCACTGATGGGTCTGTGTGTTTCCGAGGATGAGCTTGGAACGCGCCGCTTACCCGTCCGACGTCAGCGATGAAGAGTGGGCGCTCGTGGCGCCGTATCTGGCGCTTCTGCGGGAGAGCCTCGGGGCAGCGTGATCACGAGTTGCGCGAGGTGTTCAACGGCCTGCGGTTCATCGTGCGCACGGGGGCACCGTGGCGGTTCATGCCTCACGACCTGCCGCCTTGGGCGGCCGTCTACCAGCAGACGCAGCGCTGGCTTTCGGCAGAGTGCTTTGCAGATGTGGCGGGTGA
Source organism: Methylobacterium sp. P31 (assembly GCA_050632875.1). Lineage (GTDB taxonomy): Bacteria > Pseudomonadota > Alphaproteobacteria > Rhizobiales > Beijerinckiaceae > Methylobacterium. The sequence goes on from JBODSC010000001.1 coordinate 3,276,692, forward strand.
TTTGCGGGCGGTCCTGCGGATGGCAGCGGCGCGCGAGCCGGAGCCGTCTGCGGTGATCCTGGACAGCCGCACGCTCCGCTCCACGCCGGAGAGCGGTGAGCGGGCGGGCTACGATGGAGCCAAGCGCAAGAAGGGGTCGAAGGTGCATCTGGCGGTCGACACGCCTGGGCATGTCGTCGCCCTGCACGTGACCCCGGCCGATATCGGCGACAGGGGCGAGGTCGGGCGGCTGAGTGCGGCCGTGCAGGCGGAGACGGACGGCCGCGTGGAGAAGGGCTTCGTCGATCAAGGCTACACCGGTGACGGCACGGCTGGCGCGGCCCTTGCGCACGGGATCGACCTGGAGGTGGTCATGGCACCCGAGGCCAAACGGGGCTTCGTGCTTCTGCCGCGCAGGTGGGTGGTTGAGCGATCCTTCGCCTGGGCCACGCGCTGCCGACGCTTGGTCAAAGATTACGAGCGCTATGGCAGCACGCTGGCAGGATTGCACATGGTCGCCTTCGTCTGCCTCATGCTCAGACAGGCAGAAAGACTGCTGACCAGTTCATAACACGCTCTAGGTGCAGGAGTCCGAAAGCTGTCCGCGTGGCCGTCCGCCCGGTGCGCCGCGGCGAATTTCTTTATGCGGTTAGGGCCTAGCAAGCGCCCGAAATGCAATGGTGTAGCCCGATCAAAGGTAGAGTGTTGCAGATCAGTGCCATGTAGACAGGGAAGCATATCCAGATATATTGAATTCGGCCGTCGATCTAGGCGCCTATATTTGCATAACTCCGATTAAGCTGCTGCATTAGCGCGGCGGGTCTCCTTCTGCGGAAAATTCTGAAAGCTAAATAACATATCGTCGAGCAGATCAGAGAACATCATCAGGGGCAACGGCCATGGGACGGTTCATGATTTCTGCATTGTTGACCCTCTTCGTGACGGTTGTAACCTCGGCGGTACTGACGCTGCTGGCGATGGTCTGAAAAACAATAGGCGCATTCCAGGGAGCCGGCCACCTATCAGGGCGTTGGTCCGTCAACTCACAAGGCATGACTTCTCAGCCTGCCCGGCCGATCCGGGCGGGCTTTTTCGCTTCTGCAACCGTTCGGCCCTATCGCGGCCAGTATAGGATCGCGCTCTGTCTAATTGCACACAATTGAGCTAGATCAACGTGGCGCCGTGCGAGGCGGTCAGGTTGGAATGCCAGTTGGAACGGGGAAGGCGTGGTTTCTCCCCCTCACGATGCGCCTTAGGCCGAACCACGAAAGCCGTCACGCCCGCGAAGTCTCGTGACGGGCTGAACTCGCACCGCAGGCCGGTCACTCGGCGGTGCGCCACTTCACGGGCGGCAGATTAGCTCCCGTCGCAGTCGCAAGGCCCACTCCCAATGCCTCCCGGGGCGGGTCTTTTGCTTCGGGGCCCGTTAGGCGGATGCCAGGAGCACCAGCTTGCGCGCCTCCATCAGGCGGTCGTCCTCTGTCCGGGTGGGCATATCGGCCAGGATCTTCTCGATGATTGCTCGCGTGGTCGGCCCGTCGAGCCCCAGCTCGCGCGCGAACCCGTCGAGGCGCCTCATCAGGCATTGAGCGGCAGCGTGGGACGGATCAGGTTCGCCCATCATTCGGCCGCCTGCCCCGTGATCCGCGCCCAAGCCTTCTCTGCCGAGATATGCCGTTCGAACATCCAGACGCCGGGGTGACGATCGCTGCGCCACGCACCCCAGCCGCCGCCGAGCGCCCGCAACAGGTGCTGGATCGGCCATGCCCTATCCCTTTACCTACGCTCCTCTGAACCCTCGGAAACCTCACGCGCGCGAGGGCGGAAATTCGCATAGACGCATTTATAGAACGCGATTTAGAGCATCCGGAAAATGCTCACGGGCACCCGAAAGATCCGCCCGCAGCCTGATCTTACCGGGGCCAGTCGAACCGCCGCGCGGGTGCCGCCCCGTTACTTGGCGATGGGATCAGCGTCCTAGAGCCCGTTGCGCCGTCAAACCGGCGGCTGCCCCTCGCTTTCATCGCCCGCCTCGCGACGCCGGCGCCAGCGCACATGCCCGCCGAACACGATTTGCTTGGCCAAGCCTCGCCGCTCCAGTTCGTGAAACGCAGAGTGCGTCGTCGCGACGGGAAGGTCTCTCGACAGCATCGTCCTATCGAGGGAGGGCGAGATTTCTGCCATTTGTTGACGCGCCCTTTCCCTCACGACGGACGTACTCATCAACTCGTCGGTAAGTGCTGTCCGCAGCGCCTGCTCGACCAGATTGAGAGGCCGCGCATCGTCACCGGCCTCCACTTGCTCGGTCTCGGCTGCGGCGCGCACGCTCACACCGTGCATGGCTCGACCTCCCGGAGCTTCACGCGCCCGTCTTGTGGAGCGTGAGACAGGGAAATGCCCGAGCTTTGACGAGGTTTCGTAATCCGCAGGTGGCGCAACTTGCGCGACCTTCGTTGCCCAGACGGATACAGTCAGGATCTCTCAAGCCCGTTACCTGCTGCGGCTAGCTGGCGTGGGCGCCGTGGTTGCGAGCGGCCCCCTACACCGTCTGCGGTATGGTGGCCGCCCCTGGCTTGTGATCCGCTGACCCGTCGCTCCGGTCTCGACAGAATGCCGAAGCCGAACGATGGACAGGCTGGGCTCCTACGAGGGCCCGGCCCGTACCCGCGGCGCCGACTAGACGGGCTTCTTGCGCCCGCGCTTCTTCGGCGGCTCGGTGACGGCCTCGGCCGTGTTCGCGGCCTTTGCGGCAGCCTTCCTGCGCAGCTGGCCAAGCCCGAAGCTCTTGGCGAGTGCGGCGCGCTGCTCGGAGTAGCTGGCCGCGGTCGACGGGTAGTCCCGCGGCAGGCCGAAGCGCGCCCGGTACTCCTCGATCGTCAGGCCGTGCCCCTTCAGGTGCCGCTTGAGCGTCTTGTACGGCTTGCCGTCGATGAAGCTGATCAGCGCGTCGTGGGTGATCGACTTCCGGATCTGCGCGGGCGTGAGTTTCTCGGCCACCGGTGCTTCGGATGCGTCCCCCTGGCCGAGGCCGTTCAGTGCGGAGTAGATGTTCGCGATCAGGGTCGGCAGGTCGGTACTTGGAACGCTGTTGTTCGCCACGTAGGCTGCCACGAGATCGGCGGTCAAATCGATATGATTATTCGGCAGGGTTGCCGTGCTCTCGTTCACGTCATGCTCCTCTAATGAGAGCGCGCACGAACGAGCCAATTTTTCCCGGAAGTCAAGTGATTGCTTCGGATTTTTGCGGCCAAGCGTGAGGGTTTAAGCTTCTGATCGACGCATACCTTTCACGGCACATTTCGTTCTCTGGACATGCTGGCCGTTTGGCTGCACCCGCAGCGGAAACGATTTGTCCCGGCGAGTGGAAGCAGCCGGAGCGTTCGGTCATGCCTCGCGTTGCCCTCGCGGACAGCTTCTACAAAGGTTTTGGCAATGATCTGGCAGCGAGAGCTCTACGCGAGCCCGAATGACGATCGATGGCTCTTGGTGCACGACGAAGCCAAAGGCCGCCCCTTCACTCTGCACGAGCCAAACGCCGCATCCGGCGGGCAGCCGAGCGAGATCGAACTCGGATCCTTCCTGGTTGCCGGCCGAGGCGGACCGGAACACCTGGAGCTTCTCCGCTTGATCGGAACGCTGGCCAAAGAAGCTTCCGCCGCGGACGGCGCCTCCCATTTGGCGAAGCCCGAGGAGCCCTTTCATTCGAAATGGGTTCCGGCCGGGCACGTAAGCTGAGAAGCATTATCGGAAGGGTTGCCGGAGATCTCGCGCGCCTCGGTCACGGCAACTTCCTGCCCTGGATCGAGGCCGAGTTCGGGATGAGCGATCAGGCTGCTCAGCGCTTCATGCACGTGGCCGAGAACGTCGCTGGCAAATCCAACACGGTGTTGAATTTGCCCCCGACCGTCCTCTACCAGCTCGCCGCCCCGTCCACACCGGAGCCGATCCGAGAGGAGTTCATGCGGCGAGCCCGTGCTGTTGCCCGACCAGCTACCCGCCAACCGCCAAGGCGTCGGTCACCAGCCGGTTCACCAGGGCATCTCGCCTCGCCTGACGCAGCACAATGCGAGCCGCCGTTCTGGCATTGGCCGCGCGCAGCAGCCCTTGAGGACCGCCATCGCGCAGGGCGCGCCACGCCATCGCGCGGAACCACCGTATGTTGGCGATGGCCACGGTATGCCGATGTGTGATCGGCCCGCGTTGCCGCGAGCCAGACAAAATTGCGGTCTGCATGAGATCAATCCTGGACGGCAAAATACGCCCGCCCGCGAACTGGATCCGTGTTCGCACAACCAGAAACGTGGAGCAATACTTAATTTAGGGGAACGCGACAGAGCCAAATCAGAACTAGCTGGCTCAGCTTCCAGCTGCCGCGGCGCACGTGGCCGTGCTCCTTGTCCGTTAGCTCGGCCGCCTCGGTGGTGAGCATCGCCACCGGGTTGCTTACGTTTCAGGCCGCGCTGCCGCCATCGCTAGCGTCGTCGCCGGCATGCAGCAGCCAGTCCGGCACCCCGGGGATCAACTCCCCGGCCACTTCACCGGCGGACTTAAGGGCCCTTTCTGCCTTCGCTTCCGTGGGCTCCCCCGTACCTCGGCGAACAACTCGCGCGCCAGCTGGTCAAGCTCCTCGCCAGACAGCTTCTTCTCTGGCTCTTCCATCATGAGCGCCCCCTTGCTGAGGATCGGCCGCTCGGCCCCGTCTCGATCTGCTCACAGGACGGGGAACGTCTGATCTTACCCGCGTGAGCCGATGCGCAGCGCAGCCCATAAGGACAATGCGAGGATAGAGTTAGCCGGCCGTGACGCGGGCTGGCTTGGGGCTGTGCCGGAATAGGCCGCGCAGCACCCGGAACGGCGTCAGCAGCAGCTTGAGCAGGCCGTGAACTGCCATGACGGCGACGACGGCCAGGAGAGCCAGGATGGTGTTCAACACGCGACGAACCCCAGACGGAGTGAACTCGGCGGTCCGCCACCGCCATCAATGTAGGAGGCGCGTCAAACGCGGCGGCAGTGTGATGCAGCTCGGCGTTCTCAGTGGGCGTGATGGTGTGGACGCCCCCGACGGCATCAGCGTGCCAGAGTGGTGATGTTAGAGCCCACGCCAGGAGGCGCCCATGAACCAGGTGAGCACCGTCGGTCTCGACCTCGCCAAGCACATCTTTCAGCGCCATGGGGCTGACAGCGCAGGCGCCGTGGTCTTTCGCAAGAAGCTGCGCCGTGGCCAGGTTCTCGCCTTCCTGGCAACCCTCCCGCCCTGCACGGTGGCCCTGGAAGCGTGTGGCAGCGCTCACTTTTGGGGACGCGAGATTGCCAAGCTCGGCCACGCGGTGAAGCTGATCGCGCCGGCGTACGTGAAGCCGTTCGTCAAGCGACAGAAGAATGACACGGCCGATGCGGAAGCGCTTCTCGTGAGGCTGCCCAGCGCCCGACGATGCGGTTTGTGGCCCTCAAGAGTGCGAACCAGCAGGCCGACGCCGTTGTATTCCGCACGCGGGACCTGCTGGTTCGCCAGCGCACGCAAACCATCAATGCGCTCCGCGGTCACCTGGCCGAGTTCGGGGTGATCGCCGCCAAAGGGCCGGTCCATACCTCCAAGCTCATTGCGGCCATCGAGGATCCCGCCTCCGATCTGCCCCAAGCGGCGCGAGGGATCCTGGCCGTGCTGGTCGAGGAGCCTCAAATCTTTGGACGAGCGAGTCGCCGTGCTCGACCGCGAGATCGCCCGGCATGCGACAGATAACTCCGTCGCGCGTCGGCTGATGACAATCCCCGGCATCGGCGCTGTGACAGCCGCAGCTCTTACGGCGCTCGCCCCACCGGCCGAGACGTTCCAGCGCGGTCGCGATTTCGCGGCTTGGCTCGGGCTGACCCCGGTTCAGCGCTCCAGCGGGGGCAAGGAGCGGCTCGGCCGGACATCCAGAATGGGCGAGCGTACCCTTCGGCGCTTGCTGATCATCGGTGCCAGCGCGGTGGCCCGCTGGGCCGCGCGCAAGGGCGTCCCGGCGGGCTCGTGGCTGGGGCGGATGCTCGCCCGCAAGCCGCCGATGCTGGTGCGGGTGGCTTTGGCCAACAAGATGGCCCGCATCGTCTGGGCGCTTCTGGCGCGCGGTGGGGTTTATCGAGCCTCCGGTCATGACGGTGTAGGCGTCGTCGCGACCGCGAGGCTGTCGAGGCGTGGGAGGGTCACAGGAGAGGGATGGCGCAACGGTCACGGAGACGGGATCGGGAAAACCAGCTTTGCGACAGGCGCCTCGAGCGCGTGGGCGTGCATTGGACCTGATCCGCGAACTCCCATCCGGGCCTGCGGCGTGTGAGCCGCATCAAAGGCCGCACACATGTCAGCACCTGACCACGTGCCACACGGCTCTTGAAGATTTCTCTTGCTCCTCAAGGGGCGTCCACACATGTCGCAAACTCGGCGTCGGGCCGCAGAAGGCGTCTACCGTTCCGCTTTCACGCTTTGTTCGCGGCGGGAAGTCCAAAGCAGGTAGCGAGTAGCTGGTTCTGCTCGCGCACGGTCCAGGCGCCGGCAAAGCCGAAGCCCTTGCGCAGCCACAGCATGGCTTCGAAGCCGCAGATCGTGCGCCGGGCGGTGTTGAACGAGCGGAACCCGCCCACTCGCGGCATCGCTCGCTTGACCCGGAAGTGGTCGCTCTCGATCCCCTGTTGCAGATGCTTGGTGACGTAGTGGGTTGGTGACCGGGGTAGCAGGCCCTCGTCTCGGCTCTCCGCTATCGCTGGCGGGTATGGGCCAGCGCCATCGGTGCCGATCCGGTCCGGGGCGAGCAGCGGCTGATCCTGGAGCATCTTGCGGAAGAACCGCTTGGCCGCATCGAGATCGCGGCTGGCGGTGAGCAGGAAGTCGACCGATGTGCCGTGCTTGTCGACAGCTCGGTAGAGGTAGCGCCACTCACCCCGCACCTTGATGTAGGTTTCGTCGATCCGGACCGATCCGCAGTGTGGCCGACGGAACTGCCGCAGCCGCTTCTCGATCAGCGGCGCGTAGGCGAGCACCCAGCGGTTCAGGGTGGAGTGATCCACCTCCAGACCGCGTTCCAGGAACAGCTCCTCGATATCGCGGTAGCTCAGCGGGTAGCGCAGGTACCAGGAGACCGCCTGGACGACCAGGGCCGCCTCGAAGTGCCGCCCCCGGAAGTCTGCCCTAGCGCGCTGCTTGAGCTTGGCGGCGATAGCAGACAGGATCATGGGCCGGCTCCGGGGATGGAGCGGCACGCTGGCCAGCTATGGCTAACGAGCCGTGAACCTCAGCCCATTCGCGTTTGCGACAGGCCCCGGCTACCTACCCCCGGCGCTCGCCGCGGCCTTCACGCCCGGCTAGCAGGCTGTCCTGGCAGTGCTCGCGCTCGAGGTCGGGAAGCGCGGCGCCTGTACGCTCGCCCTCGGGCACATCGCGGCGCTCGCCGGCGTGTGCCTGACCGTGGCAAAGCGGGCCCTGCGCCAAGCGCGCACGCTCGGCCTCGTAAGCGTCGAGGAACGACGGCTCAGCCGCTCGCGCAACGATACGAACGTGGTGCGCGTCGCGAGCCGGGAATGGAGCGCCTGGCTGCGCCTACGCCTGCCTCGCGCGAGCCATGTGGGTTTCGGCAGCATAGGGGGCACAAGCGTGCCGAGCACGGCTATCGGGAATATCAGAGCCCCCTCCACAAGCCGCCCACAGGCCAGGAACAGGCGCCCGACAGTCCAGAATCGTGCAAACCCGCCTGCGGCGCGCACGGTAGGCGCCTGAGCCAGCCGCTTCGCTCGCATGAACGGCGAGCGGCTGGCTCAGGCTTAGGGAGTGCATACAGAATCTGCGGCCATCGCGGCCAGCGGAACCGGGAGGGGTTGCCGAGAGGCAGCGGGCGACCCTAACCAATGCGAGTTCCCAAATTCGGCGCGGGCTGTATCACCGGACAAGTAGTCCGTGAGTCCGATGCATCATTATCGCCTCTGCGCAGCCTTCAGGCGACCTGACGGAGCACTCGACGCACCTGTGCGCGAGGAAAGTATCATGGCCAGGAACGGGGCGGAGGCCATCGAGGCGGCCAAGCGCATCCACGTCGATATGATCGGCTCGGATGCGAACTCGATCTACCTGACCGAGCCCTCCGGCCATGTGATCTGGTCGCTGCGCCTGGGCGACGTCTGGCTGGAGCCCGCTCCCGAGGAGTAGCGGGCGGCCCAGGCCGATGCGGGCCGGTGAGAATCGGCGCGCATCATAGGATGCGCAGAGCCGTACGGTAGAGGACTGCGGTCGTCCGATCTGCTGAACTGTATGGGATCGAACATTCAACAGTGGGCGTTCATGTGAACGGGTGCGACAGGCCCGATCACGAGGTCGGTCATGCCCAAACCACTCGAAATTGCCCCTGATGACGTAGACGCCTTCGCCCGAGCCGCACGGCGGAAGATCGACGCGCGATTGAAGGCACATGCCGGGGAGTGTCAGGAGTTCTGGAAAATCGTCGCCAGCATGTACGCTCGCGGGCTGGAGGAGGAGGACTGCACTACGGCGAGGCGAACGGATTGATCGCGCCGCTGATGACCGCGTCGATCGTAGCCTGAGCCGCCGGAGCCGTGCTGACGACCGGCGCGCGAACCGAGTGGTGAGCGTTGCCGGTCGGGTCTATCCTGATCGCGGAGCACTACGAGGCGGAGGTCGGCATGACCTTCATCGTCACCGGGTTGAGCGTATCGGGTCCGGCTCTGATCGGCTGCGACTCCGAGATCGGAGCGCTGGAGAAGGCCGCGGAGCTGATCCGCGCCGGCTTCTCCCAGGTCCTGATCGCGGACGGCCAGGGCGTCCAATACACGCCCAGCCAGTTCCTTCGCGCCTTCCATCTCTGATCAGGGTTCCGAAGGGGTCAGAGGAGGGTCCGATGCGTGAGAACATCGCCCTGCCACTCATCCTGGCAGCGGTGTTCACGGCTGGCTGCATCCTGATCCAGCGGCTCGAGCAATATGCCGAGTACGTCGAGGACGCGTTGACCTCGGCGTTCTTGATCGTGGCGGGGCTGGCGACGATTGCCTTGGTTGGGCGCTACGCCGATGGCGCGCATGCCTTTCAGCGGTCCTCGCCGAGACTGGTGCAGAGCCTCGGAAGCACCGGCACCACCGCCTAAGCTCGGCCTGACAGGGATTGTTTGGCGCCCGCCGAGTTTCAGGCCGCCATGCTGTTGAGCGCCTGGGCTGCCGCCGAGAGGCAGCGGGCGGCATCGACGTTGCGGGTCGAATGCTGGATCTGCGGGCGGCAGAATGATTGCTGTCGGACCCGGAGATCAGGGCCGAGAACCGAATGACACCCGTCTTGTTGATCGACCAAGGCGCCAATCGGAGCCCAGGCGCCTCGGCTCTTCTTCGGGGAGAAGCGGCATGCCGAAGATCAGCGGCGAAACGCCGGCCTTGCATGCTCCTCAAGGGATCCGTGAACGGTCTGAGCGGCTAAACCGTTGCGGCAACAGCCACGTTGGACGGCAACCTGCCGCCATCATGATCGATGGGGTTTGAGCGACCATGAGCCGGCCATCTTCGATCCGCGCTCTCATCCTGACCGCTCTCACCGATAAGCACTCTGCAGCTTGCGGCGCGGGCCGGTATAACCGCGCGGCGGCGGGGTGAGGTCGTCAAACTGGCGTGCCACATCCTGGCGGATGAAGGTTTGGTCGAGCGAGTGGGGGCGACGTCATCCGGCTGGATGAAGCTGTAGCCCTTGGTTTCGTTGAACTACTTCACAGTGCCGGTAGCCATGGCGGTATCCTGATCACCAAAGGCTCGCCAACGTGGCGTGAGGCACGAACCGACCGCATCAGCCGAGTGTTCTGTTCGGGTCGCGGAAGGAGGCGGTCGACTCCATCCCCGCTCGCGCGTAGTGGCTCAGCCGTAGGGTCCGCCGAACAGGTCGCCCAGGGCCTGCCTGCGGAACACCGTGCGCCACTGCTGTCTCTGATGCTCCGGCCGGTCGTGGATCATATGTCATCGCTGGCAGAAGGCCGCGAGGTTCGCGTCTGCGTTGTTCGAGGTGTCGTGATCCCGATGAGCGGCGGCCAGTACCACCCGGGTCCGGCGGGCGCGGCCGAGGAGGTCAGTCCCCGACGCGATCCGGATCCGCCTGCCCCGACCGTCGCGCCAGTGGCCGGCTTCAGCGTCCCACCAGCGGCCATCGCCGAGGTGGTAGACCATCCGGCCGTGCGGCCGACCGCAGCCCTCACAGCAGCCCTTGGCACGGCCGAACCGGATCACCGCCGAGAGCTGCGGCCAGTCGATGGGATAGAAGAAGCGGTGCTCGGGCCGGATCGGCATAAGGGCGCACTGTGCCATCCGGATTGAAGAAAGCGTAGCTCACGTCGCCCACGGCTGCGCGACGGTTGAACTGCCCGGTGGCGCCGCTCGTTCTCTTACCGGAAGGAGCCCTCATGAGCGCGCGTATCTATCCGGACGTGAACACCAGCTCAGCGAGCAGCGGGGCTGCGAACACGCCGGTCCACCGTCAGGGCGAGAGCGTCAACACCGTCGATCAGCTCAGCAGCCCAATCCTGCTCGGCGTCGGTGTCGTGGGCGCTATCGTGGCTGTCCTGCTGATCTGGCTCGTGAACGGCTAGCGAGGCGACGGCAGGCACAATAACGCCCGCTGAAAACCTGATCATCTCGCGCGGGGTTGCTCCTATAGGATCGCCTTCGGGTCCAACATGCCGCGCGACATCCCAGATCTGATGCGCGCCCTCTACGGCCGGGTCACCTTTCACGAGGCCCTCGCAGCGCAGGGCGCGCGCAAGGCCGAGGCTTTCGAGCGAGACGGGCGCTACGGCGAGGCCGAGCTGTTGCGGATCCTCGCACGGGACCACCGTATCCGCGCGATGGAAGTTCGCGCGCACATCGGACTGCTGGAGATGTGGCTCGGCCCTGATGGAGGTTGACTGGCGACCGTCACAAGGAAGCTCGCCGCAGCGAGACCGGGCGGGCTGAAGGTGGAGTAATCCCGTGAATGCCCTGTAGACTTGCGGGCGGGTGTTTGGTTCTCGGATGAGCGCCGCTTGACCAACATCAATCGCAGGCGCCTCATCTGGCCAGCCGCGCGGATGTAGGATCCGGGTCGCGGTCAGGCTGCCCGGCCTGGACCCCGGTAATGGAACCGCCGAGGGTGCTGTGCTCATCAGCGCCTCATCTGAGCCGGGCGGCTGCCTGGATTATACCGGCGCCATGAGTGTCAGCACCGTCGTGGCGATGGCCATCAGGCCGACGGTCGCGAATGCGGAAAGCGCAAGCTTCTCCATGGCCGCTCCTCCTGGAAGTATTGATTGCTCCGCCTTGGGGTAAGCTCCCATGAACCATGAGCCCTGGCAGTGCTCCAGAGCACGTGCTCGAATGCTAATTATCGGCAGCGCGAAAAAGGAAAACCTGCCGGCCGGATCGGGATGATGGCGGGCGTGCGCCGGCGGGCGTGAAGAAGGCGTAGCGGTAGACGGTCTCTACGGATCGCACATGGACCTATCCGACCTAGAATTCCGGGTTTTCCTCGCTGTTGCGGTGCTCGGGCTGTTCCTGCCGGTTGCGATCACTTGATGGAAGGGCCGCGCCCTCGCGCCGGTTGCCCTGCTCAGTCTTGTATTCTGGCCCGGTGCGCTGATCCTCGCTCAACGGTTGCGCCAACGATTACCCGACCTGAAGCCTCAAGGCCGACGGGCAGAGACTAGCCGAGCCATGGTGCGGAAGCGCACCTGAGCGGCTCAAATGGCCTACCGTATGCGCATACTGCGGCCCTGAGCCGTTGCGGGCTGCTGTGCAAGAGCCCAGGTGGACACTGCGGGACAGCGATGGCGTTGCCGTCCCGCAGCCCTCTTGAGGGCGTTTCCTCCCTAGACTTCGGGCTGCTCCTTGAGGGCGGCCTTTTTCTTGTCTGGGGATGCGCTTCGTAGCTGGATCCAGCTCGCGCAACAAGCAGGATCATGCGGCATCCGCGAACATGCGGGAATTTAATGCATAGCGAGGGTCAACAGACGCTGCCCGACACCCGCGGCTGACCGCTAGATTGGCCCATATCCAGGCGGCGCGGCCAAACCAGTGATCTCAACTGATCGCCCAGAGGAGGGGCAGAGCGCCGGCCAGGAACGAAGCAGACGAGATGAGCACGGCGGCTCCCTCGCGGTGGTGGAGGAGGAGGGCGTGCGGAAAGGCGTACATAGTGAGAGCCGGATCGAATGTGCATTCTCACGCTCGCCTCTGAACCTTGACGGATCAGGGGCACTCAGCGCCATCCACAGGCGGCCGGACCGGTATGGGAAAACGGGGCGCGAGATGGCGATTGCATGGATGGAGTACGACGGCGGCTGGTTCAGACTGCTGGTCAGGCAGGAGGCCGGTGAGGTCCAATCGACGGAATTAGATCAGCAGAGCGTGCAGGCCCTCCTCTTCTCGGCCTCGCACGCCCTTGGGAGCCAGAAGGCCGGTCCGGCCGGCGACCCCTTGATGCAGCCGCCGATGATCGATGCAGAGCCCGTAGCCCTCAGCACCGGAAGCGAAGAACAGGGGCGCGCGGTCCTAACCGTGGAACTCCCGCTGATGCCGCCCATGCGGTTCCGGTTCGACGACGACATGGCGCGCGGCATCGTCGAGAACTTCCGCGAGATCCTAGACGCGCCCATGGTCGTCCGGTGCTCCGTGCGGGCGAATTAGGTCGCCTCGGTACCCAGCCCAGAGAGGGGCCATCCAAGATGCCAAAGCGCCGCTCCGAGGATCCTGGCGCTGTTGCTCCGGTTCGGGTCGAGGTCGTGCCCCGGCGCGGCCTCAGTCGGCAGGAAGCCGCCCGATACATCGGGATCAGCGCGCCCAAGCTCGATGAGCGACTGCGATGCGTGGCGGGCCTGGGCAGAGCGGTTGAGGGGAGCGGCCTTACGCACAGCCTAGCAGGTGCTTGCGGTTGCCGGGGGCGGTCTAAGGTTCAGGTGGAGCCGGCATCCTGTAGCGATGCGACCAGACGATACCCCACACTGGGCTGTCCAGAACGGCCACACCCGGCAGGCCGCCGAGGAGTTCCTCGGTCAGCGCCGCGGCACGAGCAATCGCAGCCTCGATGGTCAGTGCATCGAAAGTGGCGGCGTCGGTGTCCACGCCCCCCTGAGGTCGGCGGCGGGCGATCCGAAGGTTATATTCCATGACGCCGCCTACGATTGGGGCGATTTACGCCGTCAGTCCCTTGGGCCGCGGCTTTGGCGCAGGAACCTCGATCAGCTGCCCTGTGATCGGGTTTAAAATCACCATGGCAGGGCACCTACGCATTTACTACTGAGATAGCGCGCTCGCTTGGCGGCGAAATCAATCCAATCTGCTCAATTGTACACAGGCAATTAGGGTTTCACTTGTGGTGTCAAACGGGCCTCGGCAAGCCGATGCCTCGTCTTCGGCATCCGAACCCCGCCGGCAGATCCGCAGGCTCAGGCGGCCAGCTTCGGCACAACCGCCACCGGCGCCTCGCGCTGCGCCTACTCGTCCTGCCACGCACCCGCGGCCATCAGCGCCGCCGCGGCGTGCCGACCGCCGGCTGTCAACAGTACCAGGGTGCGCGCTGTCGACCAGTTCGCGCAGCAGCGGCTTCATCAAGGCTGGCAGAGCGGCATCAGCATCGGCAATGATGCTCTCGACGGCGCGTACGACACAATGAATGCCCCGCTGGATGACGAAGCCGAACTCGGCGAGCAAGCCACGGATCTGGTTAGCCTGAGCTGTTCGCGTCCGCACCAGTCCCTCGCGTGCTCGATGGATAGCCAGGATCGCTTGCTGGTCGAGGCTCTTGATCGGCACGAAGCGCATGGAAGGCCGACAGACCGCCTCGCAGATGGCCTCAGCATCGGCGGCGTCGTTCTTGTTGGTCTTGACGTAAGGCTTCACATACTGCGGCGGCATCAGCCGGACGGTGTGCCCGAGTTTGGTCAGTTCGCGCGCCCAGTGATGGGAGGCCCGGCCTGCTTCGATGCCGATGAGGCAGCACGGCCGGTTCGCGAGGAAGGGAGTGACTTCGTGCCGGGCGAGCTTGCGGCGCAGGACGGGATGACCGTGCTCATCGACGCCATGCAGGTGGAAGACGTTCTTGGCGAGATCGACGCCGATGGTTGTGGCGTTGCTCATGGAGGCCTCCTCGTCTGGACGACCTCGACAGGATGCGCCTGTCGGGCTCGCCGCCGAAGGGCGGCGCCTCCATACAATCACACGTGGTTGCGGTGGAGCGGCCGTAGTCGCACGCACGAGCCGTCGTTCAGCCACAGGCGGCTGCGGGGTCTATGTCGGCTGGGAACCTTCAGCCCCTCGCGACGCCAGATGCGCTGGACCCGATCCTTGCCCACCGGCCAGCCGGCTGACTGCAGCAGCGCGGTGACGCGGCGGTATCAGTCGCGCCCGTACTCGGACGCCAGGGCGATGATGGCACGGGTCAGCCCATCCTCGTCGGCCGGCAACGTGGGCACGTAGCGCTGCGTGCCCCGATGCTGGCCGACGATCCGGCAGGCGTGACGTTCCGAGAGGCCGTACTTCTCCCGGATGCCAGCAACCGCCTGCCGGCGTCGCTCGGGGGCTACAAGTTTCCCGAGGCGACGTCCGCCAGCACCTGCTTCTCCAAGGAAAGATCGGCCACCAGACGACGAAGCCGCGCGTTCTCGCGCTCCAGATCCTTCATCTTCTTGGCCTGATCGACCTTCAGACCGCCGTACTCCTTGCGCCAGCGGTAGTAACTCTGCTCAGAAACATCCGCCGCCTTGCAGGCGACAGCGATGCTCTTACCTTGCCCCATCTGCACCTCGATCTGGCGCAACATCAGCACGATCTGTTCCGCGCTCGGCCTCTGTCCTCGCTTCATCCCCAACTCCTCTGGTCCCAGCTGATCCTCTCAATCAGCCCGGTCCAAAGCCAGCCGGTCAGGTCAGTGTTCCTCCGAATGCCAGGACGAGCGGCCGAATACCAGGACGAGCGGCCTTCAGGGGACCTTACCAGGTCCGGCCGTGGCTTCGCTCAAACGCTTAATAAAAATATATAACGATAGGCTCCCGCTCGTTCAGGAGACTCATGTGATTAGCCTTGCGCGAGCTATCAATATGTGATTTCGTGCGTCCTAATATTCAAAACATATATCTGTGAAACGATGAAAGCACCAGTGGAAGCCAAACGCCTCACACCCGACCTGTCGGTCATGGGCCAGGTCGACTCTGCCGATCTCGCGGACGCTGCCCGCGCCGGCTTCAGGGCCGTGATCTGCAATCGCCCCGATGGGGAGGGGGCGGATCAACCGAATTTCTCCGAGGTTCAGGTCGCCGCCTGCGCCGCTGGAATGGAGGCGCACTACCTGCCTGTCGTGTCCGGCAAAGTTTCGGATGAGGACGCCGCCGCCTTTGGCGAGGCGCTCGCGGCGTTGCCCAAGCCAGTGCTGGCCTACTGCCGCACTGGTACCCGCTCGGTCACGCTGTGGTCCCTATCCGAAGGTGCCCGCGGCCGGCCGCTGCCGGAGATCCTGTCCGTCACGAAGGCTGCCGGCTACGACATGAGCGGTGTGCTCCGCCGCATCGCCGCGGGCGGACGCGTGCCGACCGAGTCTGCCGATCTCTTCCACAGCGTCGTGATCGTCGGCGGCGGGGCCGGCGGCATCGCCGCCGCGGCGAGCCTCAAGGCGCGCAAGCCTGATCTCGACATCGCGCTGATCGATCCGGCTGACGTGCATTACTACCAGCCCGGCTGGACCATGGTCGGCGCCGGCATCTTTGAGCCAGCCGCCACGGCCGGGACGATGGCCTCGCTGATCCCGGACGGCGTGACCTGGATCAAGGCGGCGGTGGCGGCTTTCGAGCCGGAGCGTCGAGCGGTCATCCTGGAGGGATGTCGGGTGGTGCGCTACGACCGCCTCGTCGTGGCGCCGGGGCTGAAGCTCGACTGGGCCGGCATCGAGGGCTTGCCCGAGACGCTCGGAAGCAACGGCGTGACCTCGAACTATCGCTTCGACTTGGCGCCCTACACCTGGGAACTCGTGGAGAACCTGCGTGGCGGCCGCGCAGTCTTTACGCAGCCGCCGATGCCGATCAAGTGTGCGGGCGCGCCGCAGAAGGCGATGTACCTATCCGCCGACTATTGGCTGCGCCAGGGGCGGCTCAAGGACATCGCAGTCGAGTTCTTCACGGCGACGCCGGGACTGTTCGGCGTGAAAGAGTACGTACCACCGCTGATGGAGTACGTGAGGCGCTACGACGCCCGGCTACACTTTAACCACACCTTGGCCCGGATCGACGGCCCGGCCAAGCGGGCGTGGTTCACCGGCAAGGGCGAGGATGGTGCGACCGAGACGGTGGAGACCGGCTTCGACATGATCCACGTCGTGCCGCCCCAGAAAGCGCCGGATTTCGTCCGGGTGTCGCCGCTCGCCGACGCATCCGGCTGGGTCGAGGTCGATCCGGCGAGCCTGCGCCACAAGCGCTTTCCCGAAATCTATGCTCTGGGCGACGCGTGCAGCGCCCCCAACGCCAAGACGGCTGCCGCCGCTCGGAAGCAGGCGCCGGTGGTCGCCCAGAATCTGCTCGTCGACATGGGCCACCTGCGCGGAGCCGAGGTCGCCTATGACGGCTACGGCTCCTGCCCGTTGACGGTCGAGCGCGGCAAAATCCTGCTCGCGGAGTTCGGTTACGGGGGAAGCTGCTGCCGAGCTTTCCCTCCTGGCTGATCGACGGAACGAAGCCCAGCCGCGCGGCATGGCTCCTGAAGGAGCGCATGCTGCCGCCGATCTACTGGAAGGCGATGCTCAAGGGCCGCGAGTGGATGGCCAAGCCCCGAGAGGCCGAGAAGGCCGCCTGATCGAGCCCATGGGCGTCGAGACCGAGAGGAGAGTCGACGATGAGCCCATCCCTGCTGGCGGGTAATTTCGCGTGCAGATCGCGGGCCGAGATCTGCCGCGCTTCATCGCCCGGCACTGACGCGCCGGAGCCAAATCGAGAAAGGGCACTCGCCATGACAGAAGACTGGGCCGCGATGATCGCTGGAATGAACACGGCGGTGGGCAATCTGCGGCAAGCCTCGCCCGAGGTGATGAAGGCGTTCGGAGCTATGTCCCGAGCCGCACATGCGGACGGGGCGCTCGACACACAGACTAAGGAGCTGATCGCACTCGCCATTGGCGTGGCGGTGCGTTGTACGCCCTGCATCGCCTACCACGCCGAGGGCGCTCTCAAGGCCGGCGCCTCACGCGAAGCGGTGGCCGAGACGCTCGCCATGGCCGTCTACATGGGGGCCGGTCCCGCAGTGATGTACGCCGCCAAGGCCCTGGAGGCCGTCGATCAGATGGCCACCTGAAAACACATGGCCGAACGGCTGGATCCTTTCCGTTCGGCGCCAGCTACGAGACACGCGACACTGGAGTGAGACAATGTCCCTTCACCTCGGCGATACCGCCCCAGACTTCGCGGCCGACACCACGGTAGGCCGCATCCGCTTCCACGACTGGGCGCGCGGCTCCTGGGTGTTCTTCTTCTCGCACCCGGCCGACTACACACCGGTCTGCACGACAGAGATGGGACGGACCGCGCAACTCGCGGCCGAGTTTCAGCGCCGCGGCGTGAAACCGTTGGGTCTCTCGACGGACTCGGTCGAGGAGCATCACGGCTGGGTGAAGGATGTCGACGAGACGCAGAGGACGTCCGTCTCTTTCCCCATCGTGGCCGACACTGATCTGTTGGTGGCCCGGCTCTATGACATGATCCACCCGAACGTGAATGACACCGAGGCCGTGCGAACGGTGTTCCTCATCGATCCGAACTTGAAGATCCGTCTGACGATGGCCTACCCGATGACCGTCGGGCGCAACTTCTCCGAGATCCTGCGGGCCATTGACGCGCTGCAACTCACCGACCGAATGGAAGTGGCGACGCCGGCCGACTGGAGCCCGGGCAACCGGGTGATCATCCGCCCCTCGCTCTCCGACGAAGCGGCACGGGCGAAGTTCCCGCAGGGCTGGGACACCCTCAAGCCCTACTTGCGCCTGACCGAGGTCAAGGAGGGCTAGGATCCTCAAGCCATCCCGCGAGAAGGGCGTTCACGAGTGGTCTTCGATCTGCCCGAACATCGCGGCCTGGCCGAGCGCCCGCGCCCGTGCGTCCGGACCGGGCGACGGCAGCCGTCGCTGCGGGCGGCCGGCGATCAGGATATCGTCGAACGCCTCTAAGAGCGCGCGCATCCGCGGATCGGCCAAGCTGTAGAACACTGCCTTGTGCTCGCGCCGCGTCACGACGACCTCAGCATTGCGCAACTCGCCGAGCTGCTGCGACAGCGTCGGCTGGCGGATGCCGAGGCGCTGCTCGATTTCCGAGACTGAGCATTCACCCTGCGTCAGAAGATAGAGAATGCGCAGGCGGTTGGGATTGGCGGCCACCTTGAGCAGGTCGGCGACCTGTGCCGCGGTTGCCTCGTCGGTACCCGGGGCCATCAGGCGCTTTCCAGACGGTAGTACCAGTCGGTCCCGCAGGCGCCGACCTGGGCGAGTTCGTCGGCGGTCAGTGGCGGGTTCGCGAGTACAGGCTCGCCCGGTTGCCAGCCCTCAGGCGTCGAGATGTCGGCAGCATCGCTCGCCTGGAGCGCCTGCACGAGGCGCAGGATCTCGGCAACGCTGCGTCCGACCGTAAGCGGGTAGGCGACAAGGGCGCGCACGATCCCCTCCGGGTCGATCACGAAGGTGGTGCGCACTGTGGCGCTGGACGTCGCGCCGGCCGGCAGCATGCCGTAGGCCCGCGCGATGCCCATGGCCGGGTCCTCGACGATTGGGAACGGCACCCGGACGCCGAAACGCTGCTCGATGCTGTGCTGCCACGCCAGATGCGACGACAGGCTGTCCACGGACAAAGCGAGCAGGTCGCAATCAATAGCCTGGAACGCCTCATGGACCTGCGCAAAGGTGACGAACTCGCTGGTGCAGACGGGGGTGAAGTCCGCCGGATGCGAGAAGAACACTAGCCAGCGACCCCGGTAGGACGAGAGCGTCCGCGCGCCCATGGTGGTGCGAGCGCGGAAGTTCGGCGCCGCGTCTCCGATGATGGGAGGGCAGGCCGGCGGGATCACCACCGCAGGGCCTCTGTCGGTTTCGGTACTCATGAATCGACGCTCACGAAATGAGACCTGACATGGTGATGCGTGCAACCCTGTTCCGTCAATATATATTCGCGTGGTATATGCGCCGTTATAAGATAAATTATGGATTGATAGGCATGCGCTTCGGCGCGAGGTAGGCCGGCATTCGTCTTGGAGGCGGCTGAGTTGGCCGTCTCACACGGTCCATACCTGCGAGGGACCGATCCGATGCTGCCCTAATCGCCGGCCTCGCTCTACGCCGGGACCGAGCGAAACGCCGGACCGCCGATCTGGCGCCGATCATCGCAGACGTTCGGGTTAAGCGGGGGCACCTCGCTCCGCGGCATTGCCGCCGAGTTGAACGGTCGCGCGATCCCGACCGCGCAGGGTAGCAAGTGGTCGGCTGTACAGGTTCAGAGGGCGCTCGATGCGGTCTGAGTGCCCTCGGAGAGCCAACTGATTCCTCGCAGATGGCGGCCCGTTAGGCTAGCCTCGCCGCAGGGCAGGAGTGTTCCAGATGGCCTTACTCATCCGCGAGCTTCAACGATCTGCCAAAGGCCTTGTCGCAAACGACGAGGATTGGTGGCGCTTGGTCTTCGATACGGACACGAAGCGCCTCTACGTCGAGCACGAGTGGCAGCACGCAAACGTGCGTGAGACCGGTCGCTCAGCCCATGGAAAGGAGCAAATCGAGATCCCGGAGTACCTCATGCAGGCAGGTCAAACATCTGGGCACCGCGAACTCTGGCGCCTCATTCAGACGCTGTTCCACGAGGCGCACTGACCTATAGGCCTGCCAGTCTCCAGGCCTCACGATTGCTCTGGTCGGCTTTGCACGCTTGCCACCACACTTTTCGGAGCGCAGCATCTGCCGGCGCCCTGGGTCGAAGCAGCCAGAGTGGCAGGCACCGGCCGCACACGTTCATTCCGCAAACGATGGCCGTCGGTGCCCCATATGTCGCGCTTCCGTCGGTCAGTCTTCCTGGCCGATCTCGTCGACAGCCGGATCTGGGCAGCACCGCGGTGGCGCTGAACGCGCGGGATATCAGCGGCCCCGGGCTGTGCGTGGACGGCTACCCAGGTCCGGCGGGTATAAGCCCAGGCACTATGATCGCCCTTACGCAACCGCACCCTGCACCTGTCAGCTCTCGTCCATGACGGGTGCGGTACGGAACAGCCACACCAGCCTTACGAGGCCGGCAACGTAGAGCGCCCCCGCGTTGTCTGCTTCTACCAGATGCGTAGAGCCTCAAGGCGCGCAAGACTATAGGTCTGGTAGTGACACGATCCCGACACGGGAGGTTTGCTGCCGGAGCGTCCGCTTCCGGGATGCTGCCGGCTACGCCTGGACGCCGGTAATGGGCGCAATGCTGGATGTCCGGTTCTGGGCAGAGGGTTTACTTCGGCACTGGAAGGTCGGTCGAAAGACGGCACGCCAATTCCCGACGCTAAGCGGCCAGCCGGTACTCAGTCGGTAGGTGCTTTCAGCCCGCTGCCTGGGCGCGACCTTGTCGCCAGATTCAGAGGAGGGACAGCTACCGCTGGTCGAGCCGATCTCCATGCGACCCCACATCGACGGGCCTGTGATCGATCAGTGAAATTGCACAGGACGGCTTCAACCACGCTTCGCCAGGGCAGCTGTTGAGCACGATAGGTGTGCCGCGTTGATAGGCGACGCATAATGCCTGGACCGCCATGCAAGGAGCCGGACAACTGCTGGAGCTCGACCCACTGAAAGTCGGTGATCAGCGTGTTCCGTTTGTAATCCTTGAATGGATCACCAGGGCTCGCAGCATCAAGCTCGGCCAATGTTCTCGCTTGGGGGTTTGCGGCTTTGATCCTAGCGATCAGCGCATTCCGTTTCTCGTTCATGGTATCTGCGCCAGCTGTTCAGCTTAATTTCGGGCAATAGCGACGTGGATCGAAAATTTGCGCGAGACATTTCAGATTTAATATGGCTCACGAGGCGCGGTACAGTGGCCGAATTGTGCGTTGTGGAAGTTTCAGCGGCCCGCGCCGGAGAGCATAATGCGTAGGAACACTGCCGTGCAGCGATATTTTTGATTCAGACTGAGCCAATGGCCTGGAAGCGCAAGAGAAGAGCAGGATGGGGAGTGACCTTCAGCGCGGTCTGGCGCTGGCCCATGTGCCGTAGCAAGGAGACGGCCCGCTGCTTGCCTTGATCAAACTCCGAACGCTCAATCCTCTGACGATCGACCGGATCCAGCATTCATAGCCGACGCGGGAAAGGCTACCTGAACGCTACCCTCCGGTGGGACAAACGCCCTGAAAAGCCCAACGATCAGGTACGCCGTTTTCGGGTGGGCACCTTGTCCAACCCATCGTCCGAATTGGAAAGTGTCACCCCGCCCCTGGGCACCATCCGCTCGCTGAGCGTCTGATCCAAGCACATCTCCTTCGACACCGTGTGTCACGCGTCGTGAACGCGGAATGGCCCCAGGCGCGTGCGCCGACGGCTGTCAGCCGCAGGCCGTCTCATGCCTGCTTTCGGATTGATCGTCACCGGCAAAGTTCGGGCCGGTCCACGCTTGCAAAGATCGATTCGGCGGCGCCGCTAAGCCTTCAAAACGGTAATTTTCCCGCTCGGCTCGAGCATGATCAGCCGAGTCTGCCCCACCTGTTCGATGCTGACCTGCCGCAGCGCCTCATCGAGGTCGGCTGCACTGATACCGTCACGCCGCAGCTTGGCCGCGTCGAGAGTCCCGCCCTCGGCAAGGGGGATCGGCCCGCCTTCGAGGATGCGCGAGATCGACCTGAACCGCGCGGCTCCGTGCGCCAGGATCCAGTGCAGCCCCATCAGGAGCGCCGTAGCGAGCAGGGTGCCGGCCAGCGGTGCCCCCCGGTGAGCGCGCGGCTCAGATTGGAGCCGACGATGATCGAGACGATGATATCGAGGGCTGCCCACTTGCCGAAGACCCGCCGCCCCGCCACGCGCACGAGGGCAAGGCCGTAGCCGAAGATGAGAAGGGCTCGCAGGCATTCCTGCCACCAAACCATATGGCCCGTGGCGCCGAATACCGCTTCACCGAGTTCCATGCGGTCCTCCTCGCGGCGCCGGCAGCCGCTTCGGTCATAGCTCCGGTGCAGCCGTAAGTGCGCAGGAGCCGCTGGTTTGACGCCTCGTTCCCGCCAGGCCGATTACGGCGCCAGCCTGGGGGAGGGGCGCTAGCTGCCGCGGCGCTTCGGCACCAGGGTGATGGCGCCGCTGTGCTCAACGATGGCTGACTGGACATCGTCGAGGCGCGAGATGCCCTACTGGCGCATCTCGGCCATCACGTCCCGCGGGTCGACGCGCATGCGCCGCATCGCGACCCGATCCCAATCGCCGTTCGCGTAGACCACGACGGGGTTGCCCTCGGTGATCATGCCGACCACCGGCCAAGCCCGCTTCGCATGGGACAGCAGGGTGTGCAGCCCGGCCAGCGTGCACGCCGCGAGAAGGGCGCCGGTGATCGAGCGATCATCCCCGAGGATCGGCGGCGTGGCGATGCCGCCGAAGAAGAAGATCACCACCATGTCGAGCGGCGTGGCCGAGCGCATGATCCGGCGGGTCGTGATCCGCAGAAGGATCAGGACGACGAGATACATGAGCGCGGTGCGCAGGACGATGCCCATTGCGGTCAGGCCCTCGAAGGTTCGGGACGGGTTCAGGGATAGATGAACAGCGGCAGCACCAGCCGCTCGCCGTTCGCGGTCAGCACCATGTCGACCGGGCCCGGACGGCGGACGGTGAGCTTCATCGTAATGTGTCCGGTATGGTCGGGTCCGAGCCGGAACGTGTAGGTCTCGCTCCGCGCCGTGGTCGTGACCTCCGCTGCCCCCGGCTGCGTGCTGCCGACGGAGGCCCGCTCAAGCAAGCCGGATCCGACCCCGAGCGTGAGCGCGCCGTCCGGGACCGGTTCGTCGATAGCCATGATGATGTCGGTGGGCGCGTTCGCACGCAGAAGGCGCTGGTAGGTGACGTGGATTGGCGTGGCTGGGAAGCTGCGGGTCGTGGTCGCGAGTCAGCCGTCACCGAATGCACCGCCGATCCCGGCGCAAACCACGATGCCGATCAGCACCTGGAGCGCGACCTGCGCCCGGTTCCAGCCGGCCTCGAAGCCCTGGTTGGCCTCGATCTCGATGTCGGTGGATTGAGGATCGCTGATCATCGGCTCCGTGCGCCCGTCTTCCAGGACGGAAACCCCGCAGAGCCAGAGAGGTCACCCGCGGCCGGCCCAGCTGGAGATCGGACGGAAAGCCTCTGCGCAATCGGCGACGAACCCCGGTTCTCAGCGGGCGGTGCCACCCGCCTGCGCGGCTTCGAGTATGGTCTTATCGCGCAGGTGCAGGTAGGTCGGATCGAATTCCGCCGCGGCCTCCAACCCTGCCCAGTCGTGGACCGTCAAGCGGCGGCTGCGCAGGGAGATCAGGCCTGCGGTCTTCAGGTCCCGGATCGTCCTGTTGACGTGGACGGGCGTGATGCCCAGCGCATCCGCCAGCTCGGGCTGCGTCATCGGCAGTTCACAGGATCGATCCGGGGCAAGCCCGACCGCGCCCAGGCGCGTGACCAGTTCGCAGAACAGGTGGGCCATGCGGGCAAAGGCGTCGCGCCGTCCCGCGTTGAGCATCCATTCCCGCACGATGGCCGCGTCGATCAATGTCGCGCGCCAGAAGACTTCATTGAGCCTTGGATGCGTGCGCAGCAGCGTCCGCACCGCCTCATGCGGCACGAAGCCGACGCGGCACGGGCTGACCGTCGCGATGCTGACATCGAGGACTTCCAGGTAGAGGCTCTGGAAGTCAGGCATATCGCCGGGCACGTGGTAGCCCATGACCTGCCGCTTGCCGGCCCGTGTCGTCTTGTACGTGCAGGCCATGCCTTCCAGCACGGCGAAGCTCCGCGTCGGGCGGTCGCCTTCCCGGACCATGTCCCGATAGGCCGCGATCTGCCCCATCTGCATCGGCAAGGCCATGAGCGCGGCCCGCTCCTCGTCGGAGGGCTTGAAGAGCGCGATGCTGTCGATTTTGCGCAGGAACGGATGCCTGCTCGACTGGTGGGGTGATCCGGTCATCGCGCCTCGGTTGCCCGGCTGGACCGCTTGGCCCCGCCGCCAGCGCCCACTTTCTTCTCTCGTGCATCAGGATAGCGCCCGTGACCGGACCCGGCCAGGGCGCAGCATCCGCGATCACGTACTGCGCACCCGCATCGTTCAGGCGACGGACTGCTGCGGGCCGCCGCGCACCGATTGCATCGTGAGCCGACACGGCTTCCGGTCATTCGTTGCGGTGAGCCGGCCGCATGGGGCGACCGGCCCGCGCCGGGGCTGGAAATCTCCGTCCCGTCCGCGCACACAGGCACGGCGGCGGGATCGCCGCGCAGCCTGACGGAAGCCCCGATGAACACGGCAGACCTCGCCCCGCACGCGCACCAAGTCTTGCGCGACGCGACCTTGCCCGAGCTGCCGAACCATTACCGCGGCAAGGTCCGGGACAATTACGACCTCCCCGACGGGCGGCGCATCCTCATCACGTCCGACCGGATCAGCGCCTTCGACCGCGCGCTCGCTGCGATCCCCTTCAAGGGGCAGGTCCTGACGCAGACCGCGCGCTACTGGTTCGAGCGCACCGCCGACATCTGCCCCAACCACGTGCTCGCCTATCCCGACCCGAACGTGGTGGTCGGCCGCCGCCTGGAGATCCTGCCGGTGGAGATCGTGGTGCGCGGCTACCTTGCGGGCACCACGTCGACGTCGATCCTGACGCGTTACCGGGCGGGCGAGCGGGAAATGTATGGGCACCGTTTTCCGGACGGGATGAAGCCCAACGAGCCCCTGCCGCAGGCCGTGATCACGCCCACGACCAAAGCCTTCGACGGCGGCCACGACGAGCCGCTGACCGAGGCCGAGATCCTGGAGCGGGGGCTGCTCACCCAGGAGCAGTGGCGAACCGTATCCGAGGCCGCCCTGGCCCTGTTCGCGCGCGGTCAAGCGCTGGCGGCCGAGCGCGGACTCATCCTGGCGGACACGAAGTACGAGTTCGGCACGGACCCCGAAGGGTGCATCGTCCTCGCCGACGAGATCCATACGCCGGACAGCAGCCGCTACTGGTTCGCGCAGAGCTACCCCGAGCGCTTCGCCGCCGGTGCCGCTCCCGAGAGCTTCGACAAGGATTTCGTTCGCAACTGGGTCGTCGCCCGTTGCGACCCCTACAAGGATCCGATTCCGGAGATCCCGGCCGAGATCGTCCTGGAGACGGCCGCGGTCTATATCCGAGCCTACGAGACGATCACGGGCGCGCGCTTCGTGCTGCCGGATCCAGCGGAGGATCCGCTGGTGCGCATCCGGCGCAACATCGCCGCCTATCTCGGGACCGATCCGCGTCCATGAGGGAGCGGCGCACAGAGCGCCGCTCCGTGTCGGGTCTCAGGCGGCCGCGGCAATCGGAGCCGGGGAGGGCGCATCCATGGCGCGCAGGTACACGTCGAGCAGCGTCTCCTGCTCGTCGCGCTCGTCCTTGTCCTGCTTGCGGATCTTCAGGATCTCCTTGAGCACCTTCACGTCCAGGCCCTCGCCCTTGGCCTCGGCGAAGATCTCCTTCTTGGCCTCCATCAGGTCCTTGATCTCTTCCTCCAGCCGTTCCACGCGCTCGATGATCGAGCGGATGCGGTCGCCCGCGACGCCCACGGTGTCGGTCATGTCGGTCATGCGTTCCCTCATCGGATGGCAAGGGCACCCTCGCCGGACAGGGTAAGCGACAGGTTAAGGGCCGGCCTTTGCGGGCTGCGGACGGATCCGGCTCTCGACCCACGCGATGATCGCGTCGGCCACCTGATCGCTGTTCGATTCCAGCATCATCATGTGTCCGTTGCCGTGAATGCCGCGCTCGCCCAGGGCCAGCCGATCCGGCTTGGCGCCCGCCTGAGCGAGGAACGAAGCGGTGCAATCGTCCATGGTGGCGCGGAACGAGGCCTCACCGGTCACGATGACGGCCGGTACCTTTGCGAGATTGGGCAAAGTGCGGGCGGGCTCCGCCTGCAGCCAGCAACGGATCCGATCCGGCCCGGCTGAATCCTCGGTCTGGACCACGGTGAGATCGGCAGGCCCGCTAACGGGCGGCTCGAAATGAAGAGGGACCCGCGTGATGCCGTAGGGCCGAGCCCGGGCATCCCCCACGCGCTCGTACCAGTCCGCGCCGCCCTTGAATCCGATGTCGTAGAAGGTCGGCCCGTTCGGCTCCACGGCAACATGCGCCTTCACAACGTCGGGCCGCTGATCGGAGACCGCCCAGCCGAACACGCCCGCCTGGGAGTGCGTCAGCAGGATCGCAGGTCCGATCTTCTCAAGGAGCGCGATCAGCGCCGGATCGACCACCTCCTCGCTTTTCAGTGCGCTGGCGATGTAGGGCACCTGCGAGAGGTTAGAACTGGTCGAAGGCTGCATTGCCGCGCACGCCGGGGCCGCCCGGCCATTGCGTATGCAGCTTCGCCTGGGGATAGAGCGCGAAGCGCTCCTGCCCGGTGAACACCGT
Organism: Methylobacterium sp. P31; assembly: GCA_050632875.1. Taxonomy (GTDB): domain Bacteria; phylum Pseudomonadota; class Alphaproteobacteria; order Rhizobiales; family Beijerinckiaceae; genus Methylobacterium. The sequence goes on from JBODSC010000001.1 coordinate 3,303,281, forward strand.
CTCGAGGTCCTCAACCGGGAGCCGGGCATAGGGACCATAGGTCTCGGGCTCGCCGCCGGAACGCCCCCGGCCCACCTGGTCGACGACGTAGACGGCGAACCCTTTCGCGGCGAAGCGATCCGCCCAGCCCGGCCGTCCGTCGGGTGTGCAGAGGAAGTTGGTCCCTGTCTGAGCTGTCCCGTGAACCAGGACGATGGGGTAGGGCTGTGTGATCTGCTCCGGCGCGCGGTATTCCACGAACATCTGTCCGTTGGCGGTGGTCTTCCCCTTGGCGGTTTCGTAGTGGCCGCCGACGAAGAAGGAGCCGGCGGCCTGCGCCGGCCTGAACGGCGCGGCGTCGGCCGCTCGGGCCGGCGAGGCGGCCGCGACACTCAGCACCGTCAGGGCGCCCGCAGCGGCGATCTTGAGCATGGTTTCCTCCCGTGAACGTCTGGCGCGCCCGACGGAAGTCATATCGGAGGGAAGGACCGGGGCGGTCCAGCCCGCTCGCATGATCAGGCGTGGGCGAGGTGCGTCTTCTTACCCAGAGCCTCCTCGACGGTGCCGGCGCCGTCGAGATAGCCGTGAACCTTGGGGTTCGGCATGATCAGCGAGGCTACGAAGGCGATCGCCATGAGCACAGTTACATACCAGAAGAACGTGCTCTCCATGTCGTTGTCCTTGAACCACAGAGCCACGAACTCGGCGGTGCCACCGAAGGTGGCATTGGCCACGGCGTAGGACAGGCCGACACCCAGCGCGCGCACGTTCGCGGGGAACAGTTCCGCTTTCACGATCCCGCTGATGCCCGTGTAGAACGAAACCACGGCGAGCCCCAGGGTGAGCAGCGCGAAGGCCAAATAGGGATCCTTGTTGGTTCCCAGGGCGGTCATCAGCGGCACAATCATGAGCGTGCCGAGGCCGCTGTAGAGCAGCATGTTCGCCTTGCGGCCGATCTTGTCGGATAGCGCGCCAAAGATCGGCTGGATCGCCATGTAGACGAACAGCACCACGGTCATCACCTGCGAGGCCGAGGTCTTCGGCATTCCGGCAGTGTTGACGAGGTATTTCTGCATGTATGTCGTGAAGGTGTAGAAGCTCAGAGAGCCGCCAGCCGTGTAGGCCACGACGACGCAGAATGCCCGCCAGTGCTTGAACAACTCGGCGAAGGTGCCGGCCGTCTCCTTGTCGCTGCTGTCCTTTGTCTCGGCGAGGGAGCGCCGGAGATAGAGGGCCACGACGGCGAGGCCGGCGCCGATGAAGAACGGGATGCGCCAGCCCCACGACGTCAGCTCCGGACCGGTCATCACGGTCTGGAGCAGAACGAGGACCAGCGAGGCGAGGAGCTGGCCGCCGATCAACGTGACGTACTGGAACGACGCGAAGAAGCCGCGCTGTCCCTTGATCGCCACCTCGCTCATGTAGGTTGCTGACGTGCCATACTCGCCGCCGACTGACAGGCCTTGGAGCATGCGCGCGAGGAGCAACAGCACCGGCGCCAGGGTACCGACATGCGCGTAGGTCGGCAGGACGCCGATCAGCAGCGAGCCGAAGCACATCATCAGCACCGAGATGACCATCGAGGTCCGGCGCCCGACCCGGTCCGCGATGCGCCCGAACAGCCAGCCGCCTACGGGGCGCATGAAGAAGCCCACCGCGAAGATGCCGGCGGTCTGGAGAAGCTGGCTCGTCGAGTCGCCCTTCGGGAAAAAGGCCGGTGCGAAATAAAGGGCGAAGAAGGCGTAGCAGTAGAAGTCGTACCACTCGACGAGATTGCCCGAGGACGACCCGACGATCGCCCAGATGCGACGCTTCCGGTCGGCAGCATCGTCGCGGGCGCCCGGCGCGATACCGATCGTATCGTCTCTCGAGGCGATCATGGCGTCTCCGTCGATCAATCATCCGGCCGGCAACAGCCGGGCTCATCTTCGAGCGGCGCGACGTTACAGGTGACGACCATGATCGCAAGTCCGTGATCAGGCTGAAGAGGCGGAGAGGGTCTGCACGTGTCATTCGATGCACACCCTCCGCAGGTGCCCCGCGGAACGGTTTCCTCCAGCGCTCCGTTGCGAGCCCACGCGGGCGTCGAAGGCGCTCCGACATCGACAGGAGGAGATGTCATGAAGCGGATACTGAGAGACACGGTGGCGGCCGTGATCGTCGTCGCTGGTGCGGCGACAGCCTTCGCGCAGGGCGGTCCCGGAGGCGGCGGCGCCGGTGGCGGCGCAGGAGGGGGGCTGCGGGAGGCGCCGCAGGAGGTAGCGCAGCGGGCGGCGGGGCAGGCCCCGCAGCCGGAGGCGCCGGGGGCGGCGCGCGGGGCGGAGCCGAGGGCGGCATGCGAGGACCCGGCGGGGGTGCCGAGAGCGGAGCGCGCGGCGCGGAGCCCGGCGGAGCGGCGCAGCGCGGCGCCGAGAGCCCTGGCCGGGCCGGAGGCGCCGGCGGTGAGCGCAACGGCGCCGCGGATCGGACGGGTCCGGGAGAGAACCGCACTGGAGCCGAGCGGGGCGGTCGCGACGCCGGTCCCGCTGGTGAGCGCGGAAACCGCGACGGCGGTCCCGGACGCGGCGGTGAACGGGGCGCGGCAGGCGAACGAGGTGGGCGAGAAGGTGTCCACCACGGCGGCTCGGCACGCGGCGCAGTGAGCCGCCTCGACACCCGGCAGCGCACTGAGTTCCGCAGCTCGATCACGCGTCTGGGCGTCTCGCCGGCCCGCGACGTGTCCTTCGGCCTGACCGTGGGCACCGCGATTCCGCACTCGGTCACCCTGCACCGGCTGCCGCCGGCGATCATCTCGCTCGTGCCGGAATATGAGGGCTACGAGTTCGTCCTGGTCCGAGACGACATCGTGATCGTCGATCCCGACACCTACGAGATCGTGGACGTGATCCCGGCCTGACCGGTCGGGTCGTTCCAGTCATCGGCGCCGGGCGGAGATTTCCCTGCCCGGCGCGACCTCACCGGCCGCCGTCGAGCAGCTTCGAGACGACGCGGGCCGTGTAGTCGACCATCGGCACGATGCGAGCGTAGTTCAGCCGGGTCGGGCCGATCACGCCGACGACGCCGACGATCTTCTGGGAGCTGTCCCGGAACGGCGCCGCGATCAGCGACGAGCCCGAGAGCGAGAACAGCTTGTTCTCCGAGCCGATAAAGATCCGCACGCCCTCGCCGCCCTCGGCGCGCGCGAGAAGGTCGATCACGTCCTTCTGCGTCTCGAGGTCGTTGAACAGCAGGCGGATGCGTTCGAGATCCTCGGCGGCGCGCAGATCGTCGAGCAGATTGGCCTGCCCGCGCACGATCAGCTGACGCGCCTCCGTAGGACCGACCGAGGTCGCGAGCCCGGCATCCACCAAGCGCTCGGTCAGGGCGTCAAGCTCGCGCTTCATCGCCTTGCGGCCGGCCTCGATCTCGGCGCGCAGCGACCCGAGGGTGCGGCCCTGGAGCCGGGCGTTGAGGAAGTTCGTGGCTTCCTGGAGCGCGCCCGCCGGCAGGCCGGGGGGCAGGTCCACGAGCCGGTTCTCCACGGAGCCGTCATCCGAAACCAGGATGACCAGGGCCCGGGCCGGGTCGAGGCGGACGAACTCGATGTGCTTGAGGTTCACGTTGGCCTTGGTGGTCAGCACCACCCCGGCGCCGCGCGAGACCCCCGACAGCATTGTCGATGCCTCGGCCAGCGCCGATTCGAACGTGTGGCCCGAGGCCGCCGCCCGCATCTGCGCCTCGATCCGGGTCTGCTCGTCCTGGCTGACATCGCCGAGTTCGAGCATCGCGTCGACGAAGAACCGTAAGCCGAGTCTCGGTCGGAAGGCGGCCCGCCGAGGTATGGGGCGCGAAGATCAGGCCGGAATGTTCCAGGTCGGCCATCACGTTGCGGATCGACGCGGGGGACAGAGCCATCGGGAGGATCCGCGCCAGATTGCGCGATCCGACCGGCTCACCCGTCGTGAGATAGCTCTCGACGATCTGCCGGAAGATCTCGCGGGCACGCTCATTGAGTGCGGCAAGGGCCTGTATCGATGGGTCGTTCAGAAATCGGGGGTTCGGGTCTGTCACGCGGTCATCCTATCGTCCGATCATGTCCGGCCGCCCCGCCCGGATCAATCCGTACGGCGATGCTTGCCCGCGGTGGCGCGGCGGCCTAAGAGCCCGGCCCTCTGTTCTCTCACCAGAAGGGGCCCGCGATGCGGCCTTCCAAGCGTGCCGCCGACGAGTTGCGGCCCGTCAGCCTGGAGCGCGCGGTGTCGCGCTACGCCGAGGGCTCGTGCCTCGTCAGCTTCGGCAACACCCGCGTGCTCTGCACCGCCTCGCTGGAGGAGCGGGGTCCCCCGTGGCTGCGCGGTTCGGGCAAGGGCTGGGTCACGGCCGAGTACGCCATGCTGCCACGTGCGACGCACGAACGCACCCGCCGCGAGGTCGGTTCCGGCAAGCCGTCCGGGCGTACGCAGGAGATCCAGCGCCTGATCGGCCGCTCCCTCCGCGCGGTCACCAACCTACCCGCCATGGGCGAGCGCCAGATCACGGTCGATTGCGACGTGATCCAGGCCGACGGCGGCACGCGGACCGCCGCCATCACCGGCGCCTGGGTGGCGCTGCACGATTGCTTCACCTGGATGCGGGCGCGCTCGATCATCTCGGTCGATCCGCTGCGCGATCACGTCGCTGCCGTATCGTGCGGCCTGTACAAGGGCACGCCGGTGCTCGATCTCGATTACGCTGAGGATCCGGCGGCCGAGACCGACGCCAATTTCGTGCTCACCGGACGGGGGAATCGTCGAGGTGCAGGGCACCGCCGAGATGGAGCCGTTCTCGGAGGCGCAGCTCCTCGAATTGCTGCAGCTCGCCCGCGCCGGGACGGACCGGCTGGTCGCGCTGCAGAAGGAGGCGATCGCGTGAGCCGCCGGCTGACCGGCGAGGTGGTGATCGCCACCCACAATGCCGGCAAGCTCGTGGAGATGCGCGAGCTGCTGGCCCCCTTCGGTGTCGCGGTGGTGTCGGCCGGTGAGCCTCGGGCTGCCCGAGCCCGAGGAGACTGGCACCATGTTCGCCGAGAACGCCGCCCTCAAGGCGAAGGCTGCCGCCGAGGCAACCGGGCTCCCGGCTTTCGCCGACGATTCCGGCCTCTGCGTCGATGCGCTGGATGGGGCGCCGGGAATCTTTTCGGCCCGCTGGGCGGGTCCCAACAAGGATTTCTCCGGCGCGATGACGCGGATCTTCTCCGAACTGGAGCGGCGCGGCGCCGCCGGGCGCCGGGCGCATTTCGTCTCGGCCCTGGTGCTCGCCTGGCCGGACGGCCATACCGAGCTGTTCGAGGGCCGCGTGTTCGGCGACCTCGTGGAGCCGCGCGGCTCGGCCGGATTCGGCTACGATCCGATCTTCCGCCCGGACGGCCACGACCGCACCTTCGGCGAGATGAGTGCCGAGGAGAAGCACGGCGTGGACTGGCTGCGCGGGCAGGGGCTGTCGCACCGCGCCCGGGCCTTCGTGGACCTCAGCCGCGCGTGCCTCGCGCCCCGTTCCTGATTGCCAAACCAAGCGTCCGCGCTCAAATCCCGGTCACCATGACCTCGAACGGCCCGGATCACCCGACCCGCGATGCGGGTTTCGGGATCTACCTGCACTGGCCCTTCTGCGCCGCGAAGTGCCCCTATTGCGACTTCAACAGCCACGTCCGGCACGCGGGCGTGGACGAGCCGCGCTTCCTCGACGCCTTCCGGGCCGAGATCGCCCACAACGCCGCCCGGACCCCGGGCCGCATTGTTACCAGCATCTTTCTCGGCGGCGGGACTCCGTCGCTGATGCAGCCCGCGACCGTCGCGGGCCTGCTCGACGCCGTGGCGTCCCATTGGGCGGTGGCACCGGATGCGGAGATCACTCTTGAAGCCAACCCGTCGAGCGTCGAGGCCGGCCGCTTCCACGGCTACCGCATCGCCGGGGTCAACCGGGTGTCGCTCGGCGTGCAGGCGCTCGACGATGCGTCCTTGCGGACCCTTGGCCGGCTGCACGATGTCGCGCAGGCGCTGGACGCGATCCGTGTCGCGCAATCAGCCTTCGCGCGCACCTCTTTCGATCTGATCTACGCCCGGCCGGGCCAGACGCCCGCGATGTGGCGGGCGGAGCTGAGCGAGGCGCTGGCGCGGGCCGCCGAGCATCTGTCGCTCTACCAGCTCACCATCGAGCCCGGGACTCCGTTCCATGGCCTCGCCGCCGCCGGCAAGCTGGTGCCCCCGGACGAGGAGACCGGCCGCGCCCTATACGACGTGACCCAGGACCTCTGCGCGCGTGCGGGGCTGCCGGCCTACGAGATCTCCAACCATGCTCGGCCGGGCGCGGAGTCGCGCCACAACCTGCTCTACTGGCGCTACGGCGAATATGCCGGCATCGGCCCCGGTGCACATGGACGGCTCGTCACCGACGAAGGGCGGATCGGGACGGTCACCGAGCGGTCGCCGGAGGCATGGCGCGCCCGGGTCGAGCGCCACGGCCACGGCATCGTCGAGACCGAGAGTCTCGCCCCTGCCGATCAGGCCGACGAATTCCTCCTGATGGGCCTGAGGCTGGCCGAGGGGATCGATCCGGTCCGCTACGCTGCGCTGAAAGGTCGCCCGCTGAACGGCAACCGCATCGGTATGCTGGTGGGCGACGGCTTGCTGGAGCTGCTGCCCGGCGGCCGGATCGCGGCGACGGCGCGGGGCGCGCCGGTGCTCAATGCCGTGGTGGCCGAACTCGCGGCCTGATCAGATCGCCGGCTTGGCCAGAACCCGTGGCGCCGGGCTTGCCAGGATCGCGGCATTGTTACGGATTTCGTAGACCGCGAGTGCCCGCTCGCTCTGCCCGTCCGGGCGGAACCGGAAGGTGCCGTCGATCCCCGCAAAGCCCGCTCCGTTCGTCAGGGTCGTCTCGGCGAAGCGCTGCGAGCCGTACTGGCGTGACAGGGCCGCGGCGAGCATCACCGCATCGTAGGACAGCGAGGCGACGCGCGGCGGGACGGTGCCGAAACGGGCTTGGTAGCGACCGCTGAAGTTCGAGAAGCCGCTGCGGTCCGGCGACGCGAAATGGCCGCCCTGCAGTGCGGGAAGTGCGAACAGCGAGGGCTCGTTCCACAGTGCCGTTCCGATCGGCCGCACGCGCGCGGGCGAGAATCCGGCCTTGGTCAGGGCTGCCGCGACGGCCGGCATGGCCTCCGCGGTCTCCGGGATGAACAGCGCGTCAGCCGTCGCGCCGGCGCCGGTGATGACACGCGCCAGCCGCTCCACGGCCGGGCCGGGTGCCCCCGGCGCGTAGCGCTCCACGGCCGCGACCCGCGCGCCCTTACGGGCCACGGCCTCGCGAAATTCGGCCTCGACGGCGTTGCCGTAGGCGGACTCGGGGATCAGCGCCGCGAAGGACCGTTTGCCGCCGGCCACGGACTCGTCAACGACCCGTTCGACCTCCGGCTGCGGCAGGAAACTGAGGAGGTAGACGCCGCGCGTCGCCACGGTCGCGTCGGTGGAGAAGCCGATCACCGGCTTGCCGGCCGTCCGCGCCACGCTCGCGGCGGCCTGCACGCTCGCGGCGAAGACCGGACCCAGCACGATCTCGGCGCCCTGCCGGAGCGCAGCCTGTGTCGCGTCCCGAGCGCCTTCCGGGCTGCCCCGGCCGTCCTCGACCAGGATCGTCAGGTCCGGCTGCTGCGCCTCGTCGTAGGCGAGCTGCGCCGCGTTGCGCATCGCGCCCCCTACCGCCGCGCCTTGTCCGTTGAGGGGCAGGACGAGAGCGACCTTCACGGACCCGGTGCCGATCCGCTGCCCGCCGGCCGCCGCCGGCATGGCCGGGGTCGGGCCAAGCGCGCCTGCCGCCTGTGACACATCCGCGGCCGGCGCCAGCTCAGCCTGAGGCGCAGATCTGCGTTGGACCGCGTCGGTGCCGATGCAGCCGCCGAGGGACGGCAGCGTGGCGCACAGGACGGCGGTCAGGGCGGTGACGCGCACGAGACGGCCCCGCGCGCCTATCAAACGCGCCATGGCGCGGGCTCCTTCGTGCAGGTTTCGGCAGCCTGACCGCCAGCTGGCGAAATGTAAACGCGCGGACGAAGACTTGCCCACGGTCGTGAAGGCTCTGCGCGACGACAGGCGACCAGTGTGGCAAGATCGTCGGCAATGACCCGCCGATTCGACGCCTTGGGGCCCGCCGCCCCGACCAGAGCCCCGTCCCAGAAGCCGGGCTCGGACCGACCACGGACCAACACCTTTACCGCTTTCGGTTTGGCGAGCGAGGCCGAGCCCCTGGCGCCCGGGCTGCACATCGTGGCGACGCCGATCGGCAACCTGCGGGACATTACGATCCGCGCCCTTGCGACCCTGGCGGCCGCGGACGCGATCCTGGCGGAGGATACGCGGGTCACACGGACGTTGCTCGCCCATTACGGCATCACGACACCGCTGCTCGCCTATCACGAGCATTCCAACGATGCCGTGCGCGAGCGGATGGTGGCCCGTCTGCGTGCCGGCGAGGCGCTGGCGCTCGTCTCGGATGCCGGCACGCCGCTGGTGTCCGACCCCGGCTACAAGCTCGTCCAGGCGGCCATCGAGGCGGGGATCGCGATCACGCCGGTCCCGGGGCCGTCCGCCGTGATGACGGCGCTCGTCGCGGCGGGGCTGCCGACCGATCGGTTCTTCTTCGAGGGATTCCTGCCTCAGAAGGCCGGTGCCCGGCGGAACCGGCTGGAAGCGCTGGTTCAGGTGCCCGGAACGCTGGTGCTGTTCGAGTCGCCCCACCGGCTGCCGGAGATGCTGGCCGACGCCGCCGCGGTGCTGGGGCCGGACCGGCCCGCCGCGGTGACCCGCGAGCTGACCAAGCTCTACGAGACCGTGCGGCGCGACACGCTCGGCTCGCTGAGCGAGCGGTTCGCGCAGGACGGGCCGCCGAAGGGCGAGATCGTCGTCATCATCGGCGGTGCTACGACGCTGGAGCGCACCGTCGAGGGCGACGCCGCGCTCGATGCCCTGCTCAGGACGGCACTCGAACGCCACTCGATCAAGGACGCAGCCAGCCTCGTGGCCGACGAGACCGGGCAGCCGCGCCGACTGGTCTATACCCGGGCCCTCGCGCTCGCCCGCGAGGGCGAAGGATGACCGGGAGGCTGCCGGATCAATCCGTCCGGCGCCGGGCCGCCTATCTCAGGGGCCACCGGGCCGAGTGGCTGGCCCTCGCGACGCTGATGCTCAAGGGCTACTGGCCCATCGGACGGCGCGTCAGCTTCGCGGGGGGCGAGATCGACCTGATTGTGCAGCGATGGAACACGATCGCGTTCGTCGAGGTGAAGGCACGCTTCAGGCGCGATGATGCCCGCGAAGCCATCGACGCCGCCAAGCGGCGCCGGTTCTCTCGGGCCGTGCGGGCATGGATCGGCCACAATGGATGGTGCGCGGGAATGACCTTCCGCGCCGATGCCGTGTTCGTCGGCGCCCGCCAGTGGCCGACCCACCTTCCCGACGCCTTCCCCATCGAAGGCTTGTGACGGGATGTCTCAGTCGCGGGCCGCGCGGATCGCCCCGATCAGCGTGCGCTTGAGATCGGCTTGGCTGAAGGGCTTCTGGACGACCGGCCTGTCGCGGAACGGCTCACGGATGCCCGCTCCGCCATAGCCCGTGGAGAAGACCAGCGGCAGGTCGCGGTTGGCGATGGCCTCAGCGACCGGGTAGATCGGCTCACCCGCCACGTTCACGTCGAGGATTGCGACCTCGAAAGCTTCCTGAGAGGCCATCTCCAGGGCAGTCGAGAGCCGCGCGGCCGGACCGACGACGGCGCAGCCGAAATCTAGGAGCATATCCTCGAGCAACATCGAGATCGCGGCCTCGTCCTCGACGACGAGCACGCGGACGCCGTTGAGAACGTCATCGTTAGGGTCAGCAGTCACGCCGGGCCGTCTTCCCTTCGAACGCCCCGTAGCCGGGGATCTTGCCGTGCGATTGGTCTCGCCTCGCGAGCCGCGGTCAGAAACGCCGACGCAGCCTCGCCGGGCGGCCCGCGAGATAGCTCGTGGCGTCGCCCGTAATGCGCAACGTGTCAAGCGTTCGCGGGCCGTTCCGCCTCTGATGACGCCCGGTATGTTAACCGCTGATACATGTTTTCAACCCGCCGCGTCCGAAGACCGCCCGCGATCGACCGGACGCCGGGTCTCAATCGTCCTTGAAGCTGACCTTGGCGCCGCGTGCCACATGCGTTGCGAGGTCGCGCACATTCCAGTTGGTCAGGCGGATGCAGCCGTGGGACTCGGTCTTTCCGACCTTCTCGGGCTCCGGCGTGCCGTGGATCCCATAGCTCGGAATGGCGAGATCAATCCAGACCAGCCCAACCGGATTGTTCGGGCCCGACTGGATCGTGAACTTATGCTGCGCTTTCACACCCTTGAATGCGTATTTCGGGTTGTAGGTGTAGTCCGGGTCGAACGCGACGCTTTTCACTTTGGTGTCACCGCTCGGTGCCGGCTTCTCGGCGCTGCCGATCGAGGCGGGGTAATAGGCGAGCAGCTTTCCGTCCGCCCCGAAGGCGCGCACGTCGCGGCTGCTCTTGTCCACCTCGATGCGCTCGACCTTCGGCTCCTGCTGGAATTCTTTACCCTTCGGCTTGTCCAAGCTCATGGGATCGACCGCCGCCACCGTGATCGTCGTGCCGGCATTGTCGAGGGGCTTGCCGGGGTTGAGTTCACTGACGAGGTCGCGGCTCATGTGGAAGCGTTCGGCCAGCATCTCCCGAGGATTGGTGTAGCCCAGCGTCTTCAGATCGGCCTGCTCCTCCATCTTGGGCGGGATCTTATCGACGTAGGGGTAGGAGGCGTCGGCATCGGTGATCGTGTAGTCAGTGACGACCGGCTTATCGCTGGTGGCCTGCAGCTTGTCCCAGACCTCCGGGGTGAGGCTCCTCGGTGGCGGGGAGGCCCTGGGCGACCGCGAAGGCCGCCAGGGCCCGCTGGTAGTTGTCACCCTTCAGGCCGTCGATCGCACCGGGATAGAAATGCGCGCGATCGAGCAGAACCTGCGCCTTCACGATCAACGGGTCGGCTTTCTCGTCGGCCTTCCTGCCCTTTCGCGCCTTGGCGCCATGCTTCTTCCGGTGTGACGATTTCTCGTCGGGGCGGCCGGCGTGGCCCGAATCCAGGGCGGCCGCATTGATCGCCTCTGCGGTCAGGGCGGATGGCTTCGTGCTCTCCTGGGCGGCTTCCTTCGCGGGCGCCTTGGCCGACCGGGCATCTGCTCCCTGCGCGGCCATGCAACTCGCCAGGATCGCCACGCAAACCGGCCGCCAGGGTTTCGGGATCATCGACGTCGTCGTCTCCTGGAGCGGGCGCGCTCCCGTCGCTCAAGTGCTGAGCCGGCCGGAACGTTCCATGATGCGCTACTCGCAGAGGCGATGCCCGGCGTTACGCTCGCGCTCGTCGAGGTGGAAGTGGTTGGCATGGGCTGCGTTCGTGCCGGGTCCCAGGACGGTGCGGAAGAACTCGCAGGCCTTGCCGCGCACGGCGCCGAGGAATTGCGCCTCTTCCGATCCTTCCGGCATCGCCTTGACCGGAATGCTGGCCCGTCCCGCGAAGGTGAAGCCCATAACGTCGGCCGCATTGGCGAAGGCGTGCTCGCTCAGCTTGGCCTCGATGTCGTTGTTCTGGCCGCGGCAGACGTAGGTGCCGCCGAGTTCGAGTCCGGTGAGCCCGTGCTTGAGCGTCCGGTCGGCCTCGACCTGCACCTCCGTGACCCAGCGCGCCAGGGCCTCGGCGGCCCGGCAGGTTAGCGTCGCACCCTGCGGCAGAGTCACGCCGTCGGCGAGTCTGGTGACCTTGAGCGGCAGGGTCGCGGTGCACTGCCCCTCGGCGATCGGAGGCATCGGTTCGAAATCGACCCCGAGCCGCTTGAGGCGCGTCCGGCAGGCGGTGTCGTCCGGAGGCGCAACCTTGAGGGCAGGCGCTTTCTCGCCGGACAGCTCCGGCGGTCGCCCGGGTGGCGTCGGCGGTGAGGAAATCTCGGGCTTGGATGTCTCCGTCCCTTTCCCCGGCGCGGGAGCGGTGCCCGAATCCTTGCCCGAGGGCGTCAGCTCGGCCGGCCTGGCCGGCGGCCTCGGCGGGGCGGGCTCGGACGCCGGCGGCGGCTTCAGCTCGCCGGGCCGTTCAGGTGGCAGGGGCGGTGGAATCGGGACGGCGGCAGGTGATTCCGCGGCCCATCCCGGCGCGGCCGGGATCAGGGCAAGCCCCAGGGCGAGAGCCCCGTGCGCCAAGCGCGTCATGGGCTGGCAAATGAAGAAGGAACGTCCCGGCATGGGGCCTCGAAGCGTGGGCGTTGGCCGGTAGAAACGAACGGAACGCCGTTCGGATCGCCCGAACCCGGTTGACGGACACGCGGACCGGGCCACTGTCTTCCGAACCGCGGCCGCAGACCCTATGTCGCTGTCGCACCGAAAGCCTATCGAGGACCGAATGCCGGACGCAGCCGATGCCGGGCTCCCGAGCCTGCCGCACGACAATCCCTTCCACGAGGCGCGCTGGACGACGCCGTACGGCCTCCCGCCCTTCGAGCGGATTCTGCCGGAACACTACATGCCGGCTTTCGAGGCGGCGCTCGCGGCTCATGAGGCCGAGATCAAGGCCATCGCGGCAGAGACGGCACCCGCGACCTTCGCCAACACGGTGGTCGCCATGGAGCGGGCCGGCCTCGCCCTCGAACGGGTCGCCGGCGTCTTCTACAACCTGACCGGCAGCCATACGAATCCCGACCTGCAGGCGATCGAGCGGGCCATCGGTCCGAAGCTCGCTCGGCACGGCAGCGCGATCTACCTCAACCCGCAGCTCTGGGCGCGTATCTCGGCCGTAGATGCGGAGGCCGAGGGGCTGGGTCCGGAGGAGCGCCGCGTCCTCGACCGCTACCTTATCCGCTTCCGGCGGTCCGGAGCCGATCTCGGACCTGAGGACAAGGACCGCATCGCCGAGATCGCGGCGCGCATGTCCGAACTCGGCACCCGGTTCAGCCAGAACCTGCTCGCCGACGAGAGCAGCTTCGTGCTTCCGCTCCAGGGCGAGGAGGATCTGGCGGGCCTGCCGCCGTTCCTGCGCGCCGCTGCCGAGAGCGCCGCCAAGGAGCGCGGCCTGGAGGGGCACGTCATCACGCTGTCCCGCTCCCTGATCGAGCCGTTCCTGGTCTTCTCCACCCGCCGGGATCTGCGCGAGCGTGCCTATGCGGCCTGGACGCGGCGCGGCGAGAACGGGGGCGAGACGGACAACAGGGCGATCATCGCCGAGATCGTGAGGCTGCGCGCCGAGCGGGCGCGGCTCCTGGGCTTCGAGAGCTTCGCGCATTTCGCCCTCGACGACACGATGGCGGCGAGCCCCGACGCTGCGACGTCGCTTCTGCGCGATGTCTGGACGCCGGCCCTCGCCCGGGCCAGCGACGAGCGCGACCGCCTCCAGGCGGTGATCCAGGCCGAGGGCCACAACTTCGCGCTCCAGGCCCACGATTGGCGCCACTATGCCGAGAAGCTGCGGCGCGCCGAACACGATGTCGACGAGAGCGAGATCAAGGCATACCTGCCTCTGGAGCGGATGATCCAGGCCGCCTTCGACACGGCGTCGCGCCTATTCGGCCTGACCTTCGAGGAACTGTCCGACGTTCCGCGCTACCACCCGGACGTGCGGGTTTGGCGGGTTGGTAACCGGGACGGCTCCGAGGTCGGACTCTTCCTCGGGGACTATTTCGCCCGGGCCTCGAAACGCTCCGGCGCCTGGATGAGCGCCTTCCGTTCGCAGGAACGCCTGAACGGGCCGATCACGCCGATCATTGTCAACGTGATGAACTTCGCCAAGGCGCCCGCCGGCGAAAGCACGCTCCTGTCCTTCGACGATGCGCGGACGCTGTTCCACGAGTTCGGTCACGCCCTGCACGGGCTCCTCTCCGACGTCACCTTTCCTCTGCTCTCGGGGACAGCCGTCTCGCGCGACTTCGTGGAACTGCCCTCGCAACTCTACGAGCACTGGCTGGAGCAGCCGGAGGTGCTGCGGACGCACGCGCGACACCACCGCACCGGCGATCCGATGCCCGACGCGCTGCTGCAGAAGCTCCTTGCCGCGCGGAGCTTCAACCAGGGCTTCGCCACCGTGGAATACACGGCCTCGGCAATCGTCGACATGACGCTGCACCTCTCGGCCGAGGGTGAAGCCGGGCTCGACGTCCCGGCCTTCGAGGCCGAGGCGCTTCGGCGGATCAGCATGCCGGCCGAGATCAGCATGCGGCACCGGTCGCCCCACTTCGCCCACATCTTCTCGGGCGACGGCTACGCGGCGGGCTATTACAGCTATCTCTGGTCCGAGGTCCTCGATGCCGACGCCTTCGACGCTTTCCGGGAGGCCGGTGACATCTTCGATCCGAAGACCGCACATCGTCTGCGGACTTTCGTCTATGGCGCCGGAAACCTGCGCGACCCGCGCGAGGCCTACACGGCCTTCCGCGGGCGGATGCCGAGCATCGAACCCCTGCTGAAAAAGCGCGGCCTCGCGGCGTGAGCGGCGTGCCCGCGGTAAGGGTTTCGTAAACAAACGTCCTTAACGAACGCTTGCAGCGACATCCTGCTTGCGGAGTTGGGGGCGATGACGAAGATCGAAGCCAAGCAGGCCGTCTCTCCGGACGACCTGCTGAAGGCCGCCGTGACCGGCAAGACGGAGCCCCAGCCCGAATCCGCGACCGCGGCGGCGGTCGCTCCCGACAGCAGGCGCCGCGCGCTCCCGTCGCTCACCCGCCAGGATCTGCATCGCTTCGCGCCTCCGGTCGCTGCCCTGGCGATCGGAGCCGTGCTGGGCGGAGGAGTCATGGCCTTTTCCCGATCGGCTGCCCTGCCCAACGATGCCGTGGTCGCGCTCAGCACCACCCTTGATGCCGGGCGGACCGAAACGGCCCGTCTCGGCGGCGACATCGCACAGCTTCACAAGGTGCTCGCGGATCTGCGCGCCTCGACCGATACCGCCCGCAAGGATGCCAACGCTCGCAGCAGCGCCCTCGGCGAGCGTCTCGCGCAGCTCGACAAGAACCTGAACGCGAAGACCGCGGCGCTCGGTGAGCGCCTCGAACAGGTCGAGCGTGAGCAGAACGCCCGGATCGCCGCCCTGGCCACGCAGCTCGACCGCCGGGCCGCCGCGCCGGCCGCGAAGGCCGAGCCGACGCAGACGGGAAGCCTGCCCGAATCGCGGAGCGCTGACGCCAAAATCTCAGAGACCAAGATCGCTGATGCAAAGGTCACCGAGGCGAGGCTCATTGAGCCCAAGCCGGCCGATGCGAAGCTGAAGTCGTCGGCCACGGAGAAGCCCGCCATCATCGATGCCTGGGCGCTCCGCGACATCTACGACGGCACGGCGATCCTTGAGGACCGCCGCCGTCACCTCGTGGAGGTCGCTCCGGGCGATATCCTGCCGGGAGTCGGCCGCGTTGAAGGCGTCGAGCGCCGCGGTCGTGAATGGGTGGTGGTGACTCGTCAGGGCCTCGTCACGCCGCAGCCCTGGTAGACCCGCGACAGGTCAGCGCGTGGCGCAGGGGGTCGGGGCGAGTTCGTCGCTTGTAAGCGGATGACGCGGCTTGATCGTCATTGGATCGGCCAGGGCGGCTGGGCGCTCGGCGCGCCGACGACCGTGCCGGAGCGCGCGGCTCTGCGCCGTTCGCGTCGGGTGCAGGATGGCGGCGAGGAGCGCCTGCCCCTCGAACTCGCTGTCCAGGTTCTTCGCTTCGAAGACGGGCA
Organism: Methylobacterium sp. P31; assembly: GCA_050632875.1. Classification (GTDB taxonomy): domain Bacteria; phylum Pseudomonadota; class Alphaproteobacteria; order Rhizobiales; family Beijerinckiaceae; genus Methylobacterium. The sequence continues at coordinate 3,318,998 of JBODSC010000001.1, forward strand.
TAACCGGCCTGCTTGGGTGCAGTCCGGGCCACGCCGAGGGCGTCACTCCGGACCACAACCTCAATAACGGGAATCGCATGGACCGGTTCCGTCAAGCTTTCACAACGGAACCACTTTTTTACGTTCGTCCTCGCGATGCCCGAATGCAGTGCGGTAACGCACCTGAATCGCTTCTTCAGACGAACTGGCTGAGCCCCGGGATCGAGCCGATGATCGGCCCCATCGTGTCTTCGCCGACCTTCTCGCGGCCGAAGGCGAACAGCTCATGGCCGAGCGGCTGCATCTCACCCATCGGCACGCCTGCCGCCATCAGCTTCTGACCGAGCGCCATGACGCCACCGCCGCCGATCATGCCGCCGAGCATGCCCATCAGCCCGCCGCCGCCGTTCTCGCCAGCATCCGATTCGGCCACCAGGGCCTCGGAGCCGGGCAGGGCCGCCAGCAACTGATTGACCTCGGCCTCGGGCCCCTCCTTCTGGAGGAAGGCGAGGATGTGCCCGATGGCGGTCTGCGCGGTCGCGGCGTCGAGCCCGGTGCGGGCGGTGACGCGGGCGAGCAATTCTTCCATGGCCATGATCTCTTCGGAACGTTTCCAGACGTCCTTCGACTCTGAGGCGCCGGAAATCAAGCGCGCGCTGGGGCCGCTCGGCTAAGTCCCGGTCTGGCGTGTCCACATGGCACCGCAGCGGAACAGCGCCGCACGTCGGGTGGTTCGGCTGCCGCGCGCATAGTGACTTCGGAGATCCGAGTTCCACCTTTCCGCATCATGCCTGAACGCCGAGCCGGACCATCCGCATCAATAACGTGGCGGATGTCTTTGCCGAGACCCTCCAGGAAGCTGGTGTCGCCCGCGTCTACGGCGTCGCCGGCGACAGCCTGAACGGCATCACCGAGGCGCTCAGGGCCCGGGGGCGGATGGGCGACTTCCTGACACTGCGGCAGCACCGTCTGCCGCTGAAGGTCATGGTGTTCAACAGCGGCACGCTTGGCTTCGTCGAGCTTGAGATGAAAGCGGCCGGGTACCTGGAGACCGGCGTCGCCCTCGACAATCCGGATTTCGCCGCGATGTCACGGGCCGCCGGCATCTTCGCCCTGCGGGTCGAAGATCCCGCCGAGCTGCCCGGGGCGGTGAAGGAATTCCTGGCCTTCGACGGTGCCTCGCTTCCGGACGTCCGCACCGCCCGCAACGAACTCTCGATGCCCCCGCGGATCGACGACCAGCAGACGAAGCGCTTCAGCCTCTATATCCTGCGCGCAGTGATGGACGGACGCGTTGACGCGGTCCTCGACCTCGCTAAGACCAACCTCATCGGGTAGACCCCCTCCATCAGTCTCGAACCGTTCCAGACCAGCGGAGCGGGCGATCCAGGGAGTTGCCGGACCATGCGGGTCGGCCTGTTCGTGCCGTGCTACGTCGATGCCTTCGAGCCCGAGGTCGGGATCGCCACGCTCGAACTGCTGGAGCGGTTCGGGTGCACAGTGGAGTATCCCTACGACCAGACCTGCTGCGGCCAGCCGATGACCAACACCGGCTGTCATGCGGAAGCCGCCGCAACGGAAGCGCTTTTCGTCAAGAACTTCTCCGGGTTCGATTACGTGGTGGCGCCCTCCGGGTCCTGCGTGCATCAGGTGCGCGAGCACCTGACGGCGATCCCGCAGACCGACGAGGTCCGTCACGTCCGGGCCAGCACCTACGAGCTGGTGGAGTTCCTGCACGACGTGTTGAAGGTCGAGGCGCTCCCCTGGGCGAATTTCCCCACAAGGTCGCCTACCACGCCAACTGCAACGCGCTCCGCGGCATTCACCACGCCCGGCCCTCGGAGCTGGTGAAACCTTACTTCTCCAAGCCCCTCGACCTGCTGCGCCTCGTGAAGGGCGTCGAGCTGGTCGATCTCGCCCGGCCAGACGAGTGCTGCGGCTTCGGCGGGACCTTCTCGGTGTTCGAGCCGGCGGTCTCGGCCAAGATGGGCTATGACAAGGTCGCCGATCAGAACCGGGCCGGCGCCGAATACGTCGTCTCGGCGGATTCCTCCTGCCTGATGCACCAGAAGGGCTGCGCCGAGCGCCTCGGGTTGCCGCTGAAATACATCCACATCGCGCAGGTGCTGAACGGAGCTGCCGCATGAGCGCCGAGGATCTCAATCCGCGCGAAAACCCGCGCGAGCGCGACATCCACCCGGAGGTGCGCGCCAGCCACGACGAGAGCGAGCGCGCGCAGGACGGCGGCCGCCTCCAGCACGCCGAGGCCGCCTCCAAGCCGATCCGCGCGCCGCAGGTCCGCGAGCCGCAGCCGCGCGGTGCGAAGATCCGCGGCGACCGGCCAATCGACCAGGCGGAGGCCGCCGAGCGCTTCCTTGCCGCGCCGCTCCACCAAGCCGCCCACGACGAGCGCCTGTGGGACCTGCGCAAGAAGCGCGACGCCTCGGCCCACGGTATCCCCGAATGGGAGGAGCTGCGGGAGCTTGCCTCGCAGATCAAGACGCACACGCTCAGCCACCTCGACCGGTATCTCGAGCAGTTCGAGGCGGCCGCGAAGGCCAACGACGTCCACGTCCACTGGGCGAAGGACGGAGCCGATCACAATCGGATCGTCCTCGAGATCCTCAAGAGCCACGGCGCCAAGACGCTGGTGAAGTCGAAGTCGATGCTCACCGAGGAGTGCGGCTTCCGTCACCACATGGCGGCCAACGGCATCGAGATCATCGAGACCGACCTTGGCGAACGGATCCAGCAGCTCGACGAGGAGGAGCCCAGTCACATCGTGGCGCCGGCGGTGCACAAGACCCGCCTCGACGTGGCCGAGGTCTTCGCCAAGACGCTGGGTACCGACCCGGACAACGACGACGCCCACTACCTCGCCGAGAGCCAGCGCGAGACGACCCGGCCCTACATCCTGAAGGCCGATGCTGGGATGACCGGCTGCAACTTCGCCATCGCCGAGACCGGCACGGTGGTGACCTGCACCAACGAGGGCAATGCCGATCTCTCCGGCAACGTGCCGCCGCTGCAGATCCATTCCATCGGCATCGAGAAGATCATCCCGAAGGTCGAGCATCTCGGTGTCTTCGTCCGCCTTCTGTCGCGCTCGGCGCTGGGCTCGCCGATCACCCAGTACACCTCGCATTTCCGTGCGCCGCGGAAGGGCACCGAGATGCACATGGTGCTGGTCGATAACGGCCGCGCCGCCCGGCTCGGCATGGAGGAGTTCTGGACCTCCCTGAAGTGCATCCGTTGCGGCGCCTGCATGAACACTTGCCCGGTCTACCGGCGCTCGGGCGGTCTCTCCTACGGCGCGACCTATTCGGGGCCGATTGGACTGATCATCGACCCGACGTTCAACAAGCGCAAATACTCGACGCTGCCGTTCTCCTCGACCATGAACGGCTCCTGCACCAATGTCTGTCCGGTAAAGATCAACATCCACGAGCAGATCTTCGCGTGGCGCAAGGTGCTGGTCGAGGAGCACCAAATCCCGGCGCTCAAGCAGGGAATGATGAAGGCTGCGGGCGCGGTCCTGTCGCGGCCGGCCGCCTACCGGGCAGCGATCGGCGCGGCGGATTCCGCCCTCAAAGTCCTGCCGCGCTTCGCCGTCTACAACCCGCTCAACACCTGGGGGAAGAAGCGCGAGATGCCCGAGGCGCCGCGCCAGACCTTCCACGCCTGGTACAAGCAGAACCGGATGAAGGACACCGGCCGATGAGCGCCCGCGACGCGATCCTGGCCGAGATCCGGAAGAACCGGCCGGCGGGCGACTTCCCGCTGCCGGAGGTGCCGCTGTTCGCGCCCCTCGTGGGCGACGACCTCGTGGCCGAATTCGGCGAGCGGCTGAAACGCATGGGCGGCCGGGTGGCCGAGCCCGGCCCCGCCGATGTCTTCGCGGGCGTGCGTGAGCGGCTCGACGCCGCGAAGGTCATCGCCTCCGCGGTCCCGGAACTCGCCGGCAACCGCGACCTGCGGAGCGTGCGCTACCCGCAGGAAGTCGAGGATGTCGATGTGGCGGCGGTGCGCGCGGTCTTCGGCATCGCGGAGACGGGCTCGGTCCTGTTCACGCAGGATCAGCTGATCGTCAACGCGGTCGCCTATCTCGCGCAGCACCTCGTGGTGCTGCTCGACCCGGCCGACATCCTGCCGAACGTGCAGGCGGCTTATCGCCGGCCGGAATTCGGCCGCTCGGCCTACGCGGTGCTGCATACCGGTCCGTCGGCCACCGCCGACATCGAAGGCGTCCTGATCCACGGCGCGCAGGGCGTGCGCTCCCTGACGGTCCTGCTGCTGCCGCGAAGCGCCTGAGCCGGAACCGGCGATCGGGCGCGCCCCTTGCTTGGACGGCGGATGGGCCGTCGCCCGGCAAGGAGGTCCGATGCGCTACACTCTCGGTTGCAGCCTTTCCTACAATATCCTCTCGGACACCACCTTCATCTTCAACTTGGAGGTGGCCAAGCTGAAGAGCGTCGAGATCCTGAGCGAGAGCTTGGTCCTGACGCCGAACCTGAAGCGCGACATCTACATAACGCCCGACCTCCTCAACCGCTATCTCGGCGTCAACGTCCCCACCGGTCAGTTCGCGCTGGAATACAATGCGGAGGTGGATCTCACGGTCCATCGCGCCGATCCCGCGACGATCAACGAGACGCCGATAGGGCAATTGCCCCTCGACATCCTGCCGTTCCTGCTGCCGAGCCGGTTCGTCTCCTCCGACCGGCTAACGCCCTTCGCCCAGGCGGAGTTCGCGGCCCTACCGAAGGGCCATGCCCGCGTGAACCAGATCTGCAACTGGATCCACGACCACATCGCCTATCAGCCCGGCACCAGCGACGGCGAGACGACTGCGCACGAATCGCTGCTCAAGCGTGCCGGCGTCTGCCGCGACTTCGCGCATATCGGAACCGCCTTCTGTCGGGCGCTGGGCATCCCGGCGCGGTTCGTGAGCTGCTACGCGCACGGCCTCGTCCCGAGCGACTTCCACGCCGTGTTCGAGGCCTATCTCGACGGCCGCTGGTGGCTGTTCGACGCCACCCGGCAGGCCGATCTCGACGGGCTGGTACGGATCGGCGTCGGGCGCGACGCTGCCGAGATCGCCTTCTCGACGCCCTTCGGCAACATGCAGCCGGTCAATCAGCAGGTGCGGATCCAGCGCTCGGACAGGCAGGGCAGCCCGGTACCGCGCACGGTCGATGCCATCTCGACGGAGATCCCCGCGCCCCATGCCGGCGCGGTCTGAGCGGACATCCGCACCAGATCGCCCTATCCTGTGATCCGGTGATCCTGCCCCGGGAGCAGACCGCATGGCCTACCGTCACGTCGTCGGCCCACGCACTCACGTCTTCGCCGACCTCGCCACCCTCATGGCCAAGGCGACTCCCATCCGCTCCGGCGACCGGCTCGCCGGGATCGCTGCGGGCTCCGCGGAGGAGAACGCCGCCGCTCGCTGGTGCCTCGCCGAGGTACCGCTCGCCGAGATCCTGGCGCGTCCGCTCATTCCCTACGAGCGCGACGACGTCACCCGGCTGATCCTCGATACGCATGACGGGGCGGCGTTCGCGGAGATCGCCGCTCTGACGGTGGGCGATTTCCGGGAATTCCTGCTCACCACCACGTCCGAGACATTGGCCCGGATCGCGCCCGGCATCACCCCCGAGATCGCCGCCGCGGTCTCGAAGATCATGCGCAACCAGGACCTGATCTCGGTGGCCCGGAAGTGCCGTGTGGTCACGCGCTTCCGCAACACGATCGGCCTGCCCGGCACCTTCGCGGTTCGCCTCCAGCCGAACCACCCCACCGACGATCCGAAGGGGATCACGGCCGCGATCCTCGACGGGCTCGCTCTCGGCTGCGGGGACGCGGTAATCGGCATCAACCCGGCCTCGGATTCCGTGCAGGCGATCGGCGACCTCCTCCAGCTTCTCGATGACCTGATCAGCCGCCATGCGATCCCCACGCAGGCCTGCGTGCTCACGCACGTCACGACGACGCTCGCCGCCATGGAACGCGGGCTGCCGGTGGATCTCGTCTTTCAGTCAATCGCCGGCACGGAGAGAGCCAATGCCAGCTTCGGCGTGACCCTGTCCCTCCTGAAAGAAGCGCACGCGGCGGCCCTGGCGCTGAAGCGCGGGCCGCTCGGCGACAACTGCATGTATTTCGAGACCGGCCAGGGCTCGGCGCTCTCGGCCGACGCCCATCACGGAATCGACCAGCAGACCCTGGAGGCGCGCGCCTACGCGGTGGCGCGGGCTTTCCGGCCGCTCCTGGTCAACACCGTCGTGGGCTTCATCGGCCCCGAATACCTCTACGACGGCAAGGAGATCATCCGGGCCGGCCTGGAGGATCATTTCTGCGGCAAGCTGATGGGCGTGCCGCTCGGCGTCGACGTCTGCTACACCAACCACGCCGAGGCCGATCAGGACGACATGGACACGCTGCTGACGCTCCTCGGGGCGGCTGGCTGCACCTACATCATGGGCGTGCCGGGGGCCGACGACGTGATGCTGAACTATCAATCCACGTCGTTCCACGATTCCCTCTACCTGCGCGAGGTGCTCGGACTGAAGCGCGCCCCGGAATTCGAGGCGTGGCTGCACGGGATCGGCCTGACGGACGATGGGGGCAACCTGATCCAGGGTGCGGAAGCGCCGCTCCTGGCATCGGCGTCGGACCTCGCCGCATGAGCGACCCTGGCGCGATCTGGAAACGGCTCGCCGGCCTGACCCCAGCCCGCATCGGGCTCGGCCGCGCGGGCAGCGGGCTGCCGACCCGGGAGGTGCTGCGCTTCGGCCTGGATCACGCGCAGGCCCGCGACGCGGTTCACGCGCCGCTCGACGACGCGGCGCTCGCGCGCGGCATCGCGGATCTCGGCTTCGGAACCCTGACGGTCGCCTCGCAGGCACCCGACCGGGCGACCTATCTGCGCCGGCCGGATCTCGGCCGCCGGCTCGCGGCCGAGGATCGCGCCGCGCTCCATGCGCGGGCCGCACAAGCCGACCTCGCCATCGTGCTCGCCGACGGTCTGTCGGCGCGGGCCGTGCACGAGAACGCAGCGCCGGTCCTGGCCGCGTTCAAGCCCTACGCCGAGAGGGCCGGGTGGTCGCTGGCGCCGATCGTGATTGCCCAGCAGGCCCGGGTGGCATTGGGCGACGAGATCGGCCAAGCGCTGGCTGTTCGCGCCGTCGCCGTGCTGATCGGCGAGCGGCCCGGTCTCTCGTCCCCCGACAGCCTCGGCATCTACCTGACTTTCGGTCCCCGGCTCGGACGCTCGGATGCCGAGCGGAACTGCATCTCGAACGTGCGGGGCGCAGGCCTCGCACCCGATCTCGCGGGCTCCAAGCTCGACTGGCTGCTTGCGCGCGCCTTCGCCCTCGGGCTCACCGGCGTGAAGCTGAAAGACGAGAGCGACCGCGCCCTGGCCTCGGAAACTGCCGCGTCCATGCTGCCGGGTCCGCCCGGAAGGGCGCCCTAGATTCCGGTCGCGCGCAGGCAATCTTCCCGGCGTTTAGCGAAAGCTTCAGCAGACCTCCTGCGCTTGCTGGGCTGTACACCGCGAAGTCGCACCAAAGCATTTCGGCTGCCCGATTGGGTCCCACCATCCGAGGCTCGCGACCCGCGACCCTTTTACGCTGGCGGAAAAGTCTTCGCAGCTCGGCGGTGATCACGACGCTGCCGTCATGATCCTTAACTTTATCCCGACCTACGGAATGACCCCAGGCGTGGCTGTGGCGGGGTCGCAACACCGTAAAACGATCCCGGCTCCGCCCCGAGACCTGCCCGCAAACGCCGCGATCCCGCCATAGTCCGGGCCCACCTCAAGATCCGCGGTAAACGGCAATCTCAACAACGCTTTACCGATCAGAAACGAGGACTTCCCGAGGACGCGGACGGCTGCCCCGGCGCATCGCGAACGGCGAGGCGCCACGGTCCATCGCACCCTCGGGACTGGCTGCGCGAAGGCTTGGTCTGAGGTCATGGTGACGCGTTTGAACGACAAGTCGAAGCTGCCGAGCCGCCACGTCACGGAGGGGCCGGATCGGGCCCCGCACCGCTCTTATCTCTACGCCATGGGTCTGACCCGCGAGCAGATCCACCAGCCGCTGGTCGGCGTCGCCTCCTGCTGGAACGAGGCCGCCCCCTGCAACATCTCGCTGATGCGCCAGGCGCAGGCGGTGAAGAAGGGTGTCGCCGCCGCCAACGGCACGCCGCGCGAGTTCTGCACCATCACGGTGACGGACGGCATCGCCATGGGCCATGGCGGCATGCGCGCCTCGCTGCCGTCCCGGGAGGTCATCGCCGACTCGGTCGAGTTGACCATGCGCGGCCACGCCTACGACGCCCTGGTGGGCTTGGCCGGCTGCGACAAGTCGCTGCCCGGGATGATGATGGCGATGGTGCGCCTCAACGTGCCGTCGATCTTCATCTACGGCGGCTCGATCCTGCCGGGCTCCTTCCGCGGCAAGCCGGTGACCGTTCAGGACCTGTTCGAGGCCGTCGGCAAGGTCGCGGTCGGCGACATGAGCCTGGAAGATCTCGACGAGCTGGAGCAGGTCGCCTGCCCGTCGGCCGGCGCCTGCGGTGCGCAGTTCACCGCCAACACCATGGCCACCGTCTCCGAGGCGATCGGCTTGGCGCTGCCCTACTCGGCGGGTGCCCCCGCGCCCTACGAGATCCGCGACAAGTTCTGCGCGACCGCCGGCGAGAAGGTGATGGAGCTTCTGGAGAAGCGCATCCGCCCGCGCGACATCGTCACCCGCAAGGCCCTGGAGAACGCCGCGACCGTCGTCGCCGCCTCGGGCGGCTCGACCAACGCCGCGCTGCACCTGCCGGCCATCGCCCACGAGGCAGGGATCGAGTTCACGCTGTTTGACGTGGCCGAGATCTTCCGGCGCACGCCCTACATCGCCGACCTGAAGCCCGGCGGACGCTACGTCGCGAAGGACATGTTCGAGGTCGGCGGCATCCCGCTGCTGATGAAGACGCTCCTCGACCACGGCTTCATGCACGGCGATTGCATGACGGTCACCGGCCGCACCATCGCGGAGAACATGGACCGGGTGACCTGGAACCCGAACCAGGACGTGGTCTACCCGGCCAACAAGCCGATCACGCCCACCGGCGGCGTCGTCGGCCTGAAGGGCAACCTCGCCCCCGAGGGCGCGATCGTGAAGGTCGCCGGAATGCCGGCGGAAAAGCAGGTCTTCACCGGCCCGGCCCGCGTCTTCGACGGCGAGGAGGCCTGCTTCGAGGCCGTGCAGTCGCGCTCCTACAAGGAAGGCGACGTACTCGTCATCCGCTACGAGGGTCCGCGCGGCGGCCCCGGAATGCGCGAGATGCTGTCCACCACCGCGGCCCTCTACGGCCAGGGCATGGGCGACAAGGTCGCACTCATCACGGACGGGCGCTTTTCCGGCGCCACGCGCGGCTTCTGCGTGGGCCATGTCGGCCCGGAGGCGGCGGTGGGCGGCCCGATCGGCCTGATCCGCGACGGCGACATGATCACCCTCGACGCCATCCAGGGCACTCTCAGCGTCGCCCTGTCGGACGAGGAACTCGCCGAGCGCCGGAAAGCCTGGACGCCGCGGGCCAACACCGCGACCTCCGGCTACCTCTGGAAATACGCGCAGGGCGTCGGCCCGGCGCTGTACGGCGCCGTGACCCATCCGGGAGGTGCCAAGGAGACTCAGAGCTATGCCGACGTCTAGGACTGACCTCAGCCGGCACAGGGCGCCGGCCGGGGCCGATCCAAGCCGGTTCCGGCCCCTCGGCAGGCTCGCCATCGCGACCTGGGCTCTGGCCCTGTTCGCCCTGCTGACCGATGCACCCCGCGCCCTCGACGCCAACGTGCGGACCCCGGTCCAAGTGCCCGTGGCCGACAAGAGCTATCGCTCGGCCAAGGACGCGCTGCGGGCCGGCATGCGCGAGTACAATGCCGGCGACAAGCAGGGCGCCGCGCGGGCGCTCGAATACGCGGCCGGGCAGGGTCATGCCCTGGCCCTGTGGAAGCTCGGCCGGATGTATGCCGACGGCGACGGCGTGCCCCACGACGACCTGAAGGCGTTCGAGTTCTTCTCCCGGATCGCCGACGCCAGCACCGACGACGGGCCCGATCCCCAGAACTCCGCGGTTCTGGGCAGCGCCTTCACGGCTCTCGGGACCTACTTCCTCGAGGGGATCAAGGGAACCTATGTGCGCCCGAATCCCGAGCGCGCCTACGACATGTTCAACTACGCGGCGTCATACTATGGCGACCCCAACGCGCAGTACAATCTCGCCCGGCTCTATCTCGACGGCACCGGCGTCGAGTCGGATCCGCGGCAGGCAGCGCGCTGGTTCAACCTTGCCGCCGAGAAGGGGCACCATCCGGCGCAGGCGCTGCTCGGCGACATGCTGGTCAACGGCCTCGGGGGCATCCCCATCCAGCGGGTGAAGGGCCTGATGTGGCTCTCCCTCGCGCGGGAAGGGGCTGAGGGCCGCAAGGACGACTGGATCGTGGCGCTATACGAGAAGAACTGGGCGGCCGCGAACGAGGATGACCGGGCCGAGGCGCAGACGCAGCTTCAGACGGTCGGCTCGATCCGGCGGCGGCGCTGACCGCCGCCGGTCTGGCAGACCGGCTCAGCCCTTCTTGGCGTCCAGGGCGGCCTTGAAGGACGGCCGCGCTAGCGTGGCGGTGACGTAGCGCGCGAGCTTCGGCCAGCGGCCGTCATCGATCTGTGCATGGGCCAGCCGGAAGTTGAAGAAGCCGGTGGCAATGGAGATGTCGGCGATGCTGAAGGCATCGCCCACCAAGTATGGCCCCGAGATCTGGCTCTCCAGATAGTCGAAGAGCGGCGGCAGGTCCTTATCGAGCGCCCGGGTCACCGCGGCCTCGTCGGTGGGCTGCTTCATCATGTTGGGTTTCAGCACCCGCTCGACGAAGGGCACGATCAGCTTGCTGAAGAGTTCGGTGTCGCCGAACTTGTCGAACCAGACGGCGCGACCGAGCGCCTTCGGATCGGCGGGAACGAGGGCCGGGGTCGGGTGCTTGCGTTCGAGATACCAGAGGATCGCCGACGAATCGGCGAGACGGAAACCGTCATCCTCGATGGCCGGGATCTTCCCGAGCGGGCTGCACGCCTGGAAATCCTGATCGGGCGCGTAAAACATCACGGGCCTGTGCTCGTAGGCGACGCCCTTCTCGGCGAGCGAGACCAGGACCTTGCGGACGTAGGGCGAATAGCCGGTGCCGTAGACGATCAAACGAAACTCCTGTGTTCGGGGACGCGGCGGCGTCTGATCCGCCGGCCCGGGTCCCCAACATAGGGTCGCGTGTCAGCCTGCCGACAGCTCCACCGTCACTGGCACGTGGTCCGACGGCTTGTCGAGGCCGCGCAGGTGCTTCTGCACCGAGGCCGAGACCAACCGGTCGCTGGCCTGCGGCGAGAGCAGCAGGTGATCGATCCGGATGCCGGCATTCCGCTGCCAGCACCCGGCCTGGTAGTCCCAGAACGTGTAGAGCCCGTCGCGTGGGTCGCAGGCGCGCAGGCCGTCAGTGTAGCCCTCGGCGAGCAGCGCCCGGAACGCGGCCCGGCTCTGGAGCAGGAACAGCGCGTCGGATCGCCAAGCCTCGGGGTCGGCCGCATCGGCCGGCTCCGGGATGACGTTGTAGTCGCCGGCCAGCACCACCGCGATCTCGTCCCGCATCAAGGCGCGGGCGTGCAGCCGCAGCCGCTCCAGGAAGGCCAGCTTGTAGGGATATTTCGGGCTGTTCACCGGGTTGCCGTTGGGCAGGTAGATCGAGGCCACCCGCACCGGCTTGCTGTCCCCGCCCGCGATCAAGGCCTCGATGTAGCGGGCCTGCTCGTCCTCGCCATCGCCGGGCAGCCCGCGCCGGATCTCGGTCATCGCCAGCGGCCCCCGGACGAGGAGGGCGACACCGTTATAGGCTTTCTGACCGAGCGTCTCGACCGCGTAGCCGGCGGCTTCCACCTCGGCGCGCGGGAAGGCTTCGTCCTGGCATTTGAGGCTCTTGGAGGCAGACCACGTCCGGTCTGGCCTCGTCCAGGAACCCCAGCAGATGCGGCAGCCGCTGCTTGATCGAATTGACGTTCCAGGTCGTGATCCGCATCGCCTCGCATCCGGTCGCCGCCGGGCCGTCATCCGCGCTTCGCGTCGCGCTGACAAGGCCATCCCGGCGCAAGATCGGGGATCTAGGGTCGGTTGATGGAGTGGTTCGAGCCGATCAGAGCCTATTGCGAGCGCAGCGGTCCCGAATTCTGGGCCGAGCCAGCCAATGCGCTGTCCAATACCGCCTTCCTGCTGGCCGCCGCGGCCGCGGCGCGCCGGGCCCGCGCCGCCGATCCGCCGGACCGTGCCGGCCTCGGACTCGCCGCGCTTGTCGCGGTGGTCGGAATCAGCTCGTTCCTGTTCCACACGCTGGCGGTATATTGGTCGATGCTCGCCGACGTGATCCCGATCGCCCTGTTCATCTATGCCTACCTGGCGGTGGCGCTGCACCGGTTCCTGAGGCTGGCTCCTGCGCGGGTCGCTGCGGCAACGGCCGGCTTCGCCCTGTTCGGCTTCGCACTGACGCCTCTGCTCGATGGGCTCACCGGCGCCGACGTCTCGCGCCTGACCAACGGCTCGGTCGACTACCTGCCGGCGCTGCTCGCCTTGTTCGGCGTCGCTTGGGCGGTGATCGGCCGGCCGGAGGAGCGCTTCGTCAACACCGGGCGGCGACTCGCCGGCATCGGCGTGCTGTTTCTCATCTCGCTCGCCGCACGGACCGCCGACCAGGCGGCCTGCGCCGTGCTGCCCACCGGCACGCACCCGTTCTGGCACGTCCTGAACGCGGCCGTGCTCTACGCCCTCGTGGCGACGGCCATCCGCCACCGGGAGGCCGCCGGGTGAGCGGGCCGACAAGTCCGGGCGCTTTCCTTGCGGGCCGGGCGGAATTCTTGCAGAAGTGCGCCGCATCGGGTGGCCGGTCTGTAGCGGTCGCCCGGGCACGGAAGGGGTCATGACAGTGAGCTTTCGCCTCGGGATCGCCGGGCTCGGCACCGTCGGTGCGTCCGTCGTCCGGATGGTCGAGCGCCGCCGCGCGGCACTCGCTGCGGCCGGCCTCGAGATCCGAGTCACGGCGGTCTCCTCGCGCGACCGCAGCCGCGACCGCGGCCTCGATCTGGCCGGCATCGAGTGGTTCGATGACCCGGTCGCGCTCGCGCGCTCGGGCGCCGTGGATTGCGTGGTCGAGCTGATCGGCGGCGCCGAAGGGGCCGCCAAGGCGGTGGTCGAGGCGGCGCTCCAGGCCGGAAAGCCGGTCGTGACCGCCAACAAGGCCCTGCTCGCCCGCCACGGTGCCGCCCTCGCGGCCCTCGCCGAGGAGAAAGGCGTCGCGCTCGCCTTCGAGGCGGCGGTGGCCGGCGGCATCCCGGTGATCAAGACCCTTCGCGAGGGCCTGCCCGGCAACGCCATCTCCCGCGTCTATGGGATCCTCAACGGCACCTGCAACTACATCCTCAGTCGCATGGAGCGCGAGGGACTGACGTTCGAGGCCTGCCTCAAGGACGCGCAGGCCTTGGGCTACGCGGAGGCGGATCCGACCTTCGACGTCGAGGGCTTCGACACCGCCCACAAGCTCGCCATCCTCACGAGCCTCGCCTTCGGCACGGCCGTCGACGCCGACGGCGTGTCGGTGGAGGGGATCTCCCGGGTGCAGCCCCTCGACCTGCGCATGGCGGACGAGACTCGGCTACCGGATCAAGCTTCTGGGCGTCGCCCAGGCTGCCGAAGCCGGCATTGAGCAGCGGGTCCACCCGACGATGGTGCCGAAATCCTCGGCGATCGCGCAGGTGATGGGAGTAACCAACGCGGTCACCATCGACGCGGACGCAGTCGGCGAGCTGACCCTGATCGGCCCCGGTGCCGGTGGCGAGGCGACGGCCTCCGCGGTGGTGGCCGACATTGCCGACGTGGCGCGCGGCATCGTGCGGCCGACCTTCGGCGTGCCGGCCAACGCGATGCGCCCGAGCGAGCGCGTCGAGATGCAGCGCCATGAGGGCGGCTACTACATCCGCCTGACCGTCCATGACCGCCCCGGCGTCGCGGCGGGCGTCGCCCAAAGGATGGCCGAGCGCGAGATCTCCCTGGAGAGCATCCTCCAGCGCCGCACCGAGGGCGCGGACACCGATCCGCGTGGACGCTCCGGCCGGCCCGTGCCGCTGGTGCTGATCACCTACGCCGCCACCGAGGGCAGCATCCGGGCCGCCCTGGAGGCCATCGGCGCCGACGGCCTGCTCGCCGAGCCGCCGCAGGTGATCCGTATTGAGCGTGAATGAGAATGCATCTTCGGTGCGGTCCAGCTATACCTTAATGCAGGATATTGGGCGTGAATGAGCCGAGCGTAGGCTGAATGGCCGCCGCTCGGCGGCGGTCAAACCGGGATCCGACTCCAAGATCGGGCTCGGACAAAGGCAGGAAACGATGTCTGACACCCCCAGGTCCGCGTCGCGCGGGGTTCCACGCACGCTCGCCCTCGAACTCGCTCGTGTGACGGAACGCGCTGCGATTGCGGCTGCGCGATTGCGCGGCAAGGGCGACGAGAAGGCCGCCGATCAGGCGGCGGTGGATGCGATGCGCGACGAACTCAACGCCCTGCCGATCCGCGGCACGGTGGTGATCGGGGAGGGCGAGCGCGATCAGGCACCGATGCTGTTCATCGGTGAGCAGCTGGGCCTCGGGGAAGGGCCCGAGGTCGACATCGCCGTCGATCCGCTGGAGGGCACCACGCTCTGCGCGAAGGACATGCCCGGCGCGATTGCCGTGATGGCGATGGCCGAACGCGGCACGCTGCTCGCAGCCCCCGATGTCTACATGCAGAAGATCGCAATCGGACCTGGCTACCCGCCCGGCTTGGTCGATCTCGATGCGAGCCCCACAGAGAACATCATGGCGCTTGCCCGGGCCAAGGGCGTGAGACCCCAGCAGATCACTGCGCTGGTCCTGGATCGTCCCCGACATGCGGCCCTCGTCGCCGAGGTGCGTGCGGTGGGCGCCGCGGTGCGCCTGATATCGGACGGCGACATCGCCGGCATCATCTTCACCGCGAGCCCCGAGGAGACCGGCATCGACCTCTATCTGGGGACCGGCGCCGCCCCGGAGGGCGTCCTCGCGGCCGCGGCCATGCGGTGCATCGGCGGTCAGATGCAGGGACGGCTGATCCTGGATACGCTGGAGCGCCGCCGCCGGGCTGCCGAGATGGGTATCGAGGATCTCGACCGGAAATACGATCTCGCCGATCTCGCCAGCGGCGACGTGATCGTGGCCGCTACCGGCATCACCGACGGCTCTCTCCTGCGCGGAGTCCGCTTCCGGCCCGACCGGATCCAGACCGAGACGGTGGTCTACCGGTCCGAGGCCGGAACGGTCCGGCGGATCCTCGGCGAGCACCGCCGCGGCCTGGCCTGAGGGCGCTCTCTTCCGAGGCTCTGAAGGGCTTGCGACCGGTAGGGTGAGACCGGCCGCACCGAGGCCCTCCGATCGCGGTGCGGCACGGTAGGGGAGGTGCGGCCCAGGATCAGTTCAGCACGACGACCTTGGTGCCGACATTGACGCGGCTGAACAGGTCGATCGCATCCTGGTTGATCATCCGGATGCAGCCTGATGACACGCTCTTGCCGATCGAGAACGGCTCGAGGGTACCGTGGATTCGGAACAGCGTGTCCTTGTTACCCTGCCAGAGGTACATGGCCCGGGCGCCAAGAGGATTGCGCAGGCCGCCTGCGACCCCGAGGCCGCTCTGCAGCTTGTCGACCTCGCCGGCGAGCTTCGGGCTCCGGGCGATCATCTCCTTGGGCGGATACCAGTCCGGCCAAGCCTGCTTGGAGTTGATCGTCGCGGTCCCCGACCACGAGAAGCCCTGCTTGCCGACGCCTACACCGTAGCGGCGCGCCCGGCCGTTGGGCTCGACCAGGGTGAGCTGGTGCGCCCGCGGGTCGACGATGATCGTCCCGGGCTCATACGGACCGTGGTAGGCGATCTCTTGGCGAAGGAAGGCGGGGTTCATCTTCTTGTAGCTGAACGCCTGGACCGGGAAGACGTCGTCCGCGATCGGCCCGTAAGCCTTGGCGTAGTCGATCGGCCCGTCGTCGGGAGCGCGGAGCACTGCCTTGGCCTTGGCGGCTTCGAGGGGCGAGAGCCCCTCGGCGGGCGGCACGGCGCCCGGACGGGCCGGAACCGTCGGGTCCTGATCCAGGGCGGCGGCCGGTGCCGGCGGCGCTGCGGGGGCTGCCGGGGCTGGGCGCACGATATCGGCGCGCCCCGTATAGGGCAGGTAGCGGCCGCCGCGCCGTACGTAGAGCGCGCCGTTCTGATCCTGGTAAAGCTGACCGTCATCGCCGACCGGGCCGCGGCCCTGAGCATGGGCGGTTGTGGCAAGCGCGAGGACCGTAAAGCCGGCCAAGAGAAGGCGGCGGATCGGGGCAGACATGGTACGGATTTCCCTGAGGGCGACACCGGATACTGCGACGGCGCGCGATCGAGCGGGCCCGCACGAAGACGCGGCCAAGCTCATGCCGGGGCTTAGCAAATATCGCCCATGACCGCCAAGTTGCCGGCGCCGTTTCGGGGTGGCGTACAGGGTCTCACGGCACCTTTCTCGCCCCCTGTGTTGCCTGCGTGCCGCAATATCGGCGCCGATTCCGCTCACCATTCCGTGAGATCGGGACTGGTGCGATTGTTTGCCCGGCACATCTGCCGCGATCCGCAGCACCGCACACCACGCGTCGGACCCGACGCTCGCCTGCGCGGCAAGCGCGGGCCTTGAGCCAGCTTGGCACGCTTGCTGCATCGCAACTTCAGCCGCGCCTGCTGCGGCGGCGGAGCAACGGCGCTCCAAACAGCGGACGGTGTGAGTCCGGATCCCCGGCATGAGCGACCGCGTGGCGGTTCGCCCACTAGAGACGAGCACCAGCTATGGCCAGCTTCAAGACGGTGATGAAGTCGGGTCACCCCCGACGTTGTTCGCTGCGTTCCTGTACTTCGATTTCTGCTTCGCCATCTGGGTCCTGAACGGTGCGATGGGCCCGTTCATCACCGAGACCTTCAAGCTCTCGCCGGCCCAGACCGGCTTCATGATCTCCCTGCCGATCCTCGCCGGCGCGCTGATGCGCTTCCCCCTCGGGGTGCTGGCTCAGTATATCGGCCGCAAGAATGCAGCGATCACCGAGATGAGCGTCATCATCCTGGCAATGGCCTACGGCTACTTCTGGGTCTCGTCCTACAACGATGTGCTGGCGATGGGCGTGCTGCTCGGCATCGCCGGCGCCTCCTTCGGAGTTGCGCTGTCGCTGGGCTCGGGCTGGTTCCCGCCGGAGCACAAGGGCCTCGCCATGGGCATCGCCGGGGCCGGCAATTCCGGCACCGTGCTGGCCGTTCTGTTCGCCCCGCCGCTTGCGCAGGCCTACGGGTGGCAGGCCACCTACGCCTTCGCGGGCGTCGTCATGCTGCTGCCGCTCGCCATCATGATTGTTCTGGCCAAGGAGCCGCCGGATTGTGAGCACCAGTCCTTCAAGGAGCAGATCTCCTGCCTGTTCACCAAGGACGGCTGGGCGTTCTCGCTGATCTACGTCATCACCTTCGGCGGCTTCGTCGGCCTGTCGAATTTCCTGCCGACCTTCTTCTACGAGCAGTTCGCCGTGACCAAGGTCGAGGCCGGACGCCTGACCATGCTGGCGGCGTTCATGGGCTCGGGCATTCGGATCGTCGGCGGCTACTTCGCCGACCGGATGGGCGGGATCGCGGTCCTGTCGGTGGTCCTACTCGCAGCGATCGCGACGTTCCTGTCGCTGACCGCGACTCCATCACTGGCGCTCACGACGCTGCTGTTCATGCTGTGCTTTGCAGCACTCGGCGCCGGCAACGGTGCGCTGTTCCAGCTCGTGCCGTTGCGTTGGCCCAGCAACACCGCGGTGGCCGGCTCGATGATCGGTGAGATCGGCGCGCTCGGCGGCGCGATCCTGCCGAACGTCATGGGCGTATCCAAGCAGTACACCGGCTCGTTCTCGATGGGTTTCGTCGGCTACGCCGCGTTCACCGCCGTCGTACTGGGATGCCTGGCCCTGTGGCAGCGCAGGTGGGTCGGCAGTTGGGTCGGGCCGCGTGGCAAGGCGCTGGGCACCGCCGCCGAGGTGGAGTCCGGCCAGCTCCGGCCGGCAGCGGTCTGATCCGGGCGCAGCCCGCGCAACTATTGAGCGATCTGGAAGCGGGGCCCTCAGGCCCCGTTTCTCGTTCCAGCCATCACGGCCGATTCGCATGTAGGACGTACTTGCGAGGTTGCGCTCTGCCTCGAAAGGCGTTTGAATAATGCATTACGAGAGAGTGCCCGGCCTCGCCGAGGCGCCCGGCGTGCGCGTGCGGCGGCGCCCACGCGTGGAGGAACGGTCGATGTCGAAGCGCTTGAGCGCCACCAACGGCGTTCTCGGCCTGCTCTGTGTGATGTACTTCATAACCTATCTGGACCGGGTGAACGTCGCCACGGCCGGCGCCGATATCATGCGCGAATTCGGCATGTCGAAGACCGATTTCGGGCTCATCCTCTCGGCCTTCGCGTATCCCTATGCGATCTTCCAGGTGATCGGCGGCTCGGTGGGCGACAAGTTCGGCGCCCGGCGCACATTGCTCGCCTGCGGCGTGATCTGGGCCACCGCGACGATCCTCACCGGCCTCGTCGGCGGCCTCGTCAGTCTCTTCCTAGCCCGGGTCCTGCTCGGTTTCGGCGAGGGCGCGACCTTCCCGACCGCGACCCGCGCCATGCAGAATTGGACGGCGCCCGGCAAACGCGGCTTCGCGCAGGGGATCACGCATGCATTCAGCCGCCTCGGCAACGCGGTGGCGCCGCCAATCGTCGCCACGCTGATCTTCCATTTCGGCTGGCGCACCAGCTTCGTGATCCTCGGCGCGATCAGCTTCATATGGGTCGTGATCTGGTACCTGTACTTCCGCGATGACCCGTCCGATCACCCGTCGATCACCCGTGAGGAGCTCGACGCGCTGCCGGCGCCGCGCGCCGTCGGCGCCAAGCAGACCGTGCCTTGGGGCGCCCTGGCCCGGCGGATGCTGCCGGTCACGATCACCTATTTCTGCTACGGCTGGACCCTGTGGCTGTTCCTCGGCTGGCTGCCGAGCTTCTTCAAGGAAAATTACAGCCTCGACTTGAAGAACTCGGCGCTGTTCGCGTCGGGTGTCTTCTTCGCCGGCGTCGTCGGCGACACGGTCGGCGGCATGATGAGTGACTGGATCCTGCACCGCACCGGCAAGGTGAAGCTGGCCCGGCTCTCGGTGATTGTGGTCGGCTTTCTGGGCGCGGCCGCGAGCCTCGCCGGCGTGTTCATGACGCGCGACCTGACCCTTGTGGCCCTGCTCCTGTCCTCCGGCTTCTTCTTTTCCGAACTGGTGATCGGGCCGATCTGGTCCGTTCCCATGGACATCGCGCCAAAATTCGCCGGGACGGCCAGCGGCCTCATGAACACCGGCTCGGCGGTGGCGGCGATCGTCTCGCCGATCGTCTTCGGCCTCGTGGTCGATCTGACGGGGAGCTGGACGCTCCCCTTTATCGGCTCCATCGGCCTGTGTTTGCTCGGGGCGGTCCTCGCCTTCACGATGCACCCGGAGCGGGAATTCGTGGAGCCCGCCGCGGGGTCCGCAGGCCCGGTCGCCACCGTCGCGGCCGGGGAGTAGCTCCGCTATGGTGAAACAGATGGGACGTTCCGGTCCGCTTGCCGGCATGCGGGTGATCGAGCCTCGCGCACATCATGGCCGGGCCGGTCTGCGGGCTGATGCTCGCCGACATGGGCGCGGAGGTGATCAAGGTCGAGAAGATGGACGGCGACGATACCCGTCGCACTGTTCCGCCGGCCCTCGAGGGTGAGAGCGCCGCCTACATGATGATGAACCGCGGCAAGCGCGGGATCAGCCTCGACCTCAAGGACCCGGACGGCGTCGCGGTGCTGCGCCGCCTGCTCAAGGGGGCGGATGCGCTGATCGAGAACTACCGGGGCGGCACGATGGGGCGCCTTGGGATCGGCTACGAGACCCTGCGCGAGGAGTTTCCCGCGCTGGTCTACTGCTCGCTCTCGGGCTTCGGCCGCACCGGGCCCTATGCCGACCGGGCCGGGTTCGATCTCGTTGCCCAGGGCATGAGCGGCCTCATGTCGGTGACCGGGGCGGGGCCCGGTCAGCCGCCGATGAAGTGTGGGCCGCCGGTCACCGACATCACAGCCGGGATCCTGGCCGCTATGGGCGTGCTCGCGGCCTATTCGAACCGGTTGCGGACCGGGAAGGGGCAGGCCGTCGACACGTCGTTGTTCGAGGCCGGTATCACCCATACCTACTGGCAGTCGGCCATCGCCATGGCGACCGGGATCGCGCCTGGGCCGATGGGCTCGGCCCATCCACTGAATGCGCCCTATGAGGCCTTCGAGACCGCCGACGGGTGGATCACCATCGGCGCGGCCAACCAGACCAATTGGCTGCGCCTTCTCAAGGCGATCAGCGCGGAGGCGCTCGCCGAAGATCCGCGCTTCGCCCACAACCGCGACCGGATGGCCAACCGGCAGGAACTCGCCGCGACGCTCGCCCCGATCTTCCGGGTGCAGAGTTCCGCGGAGTGGCTCGCGCGGCTCGAGGCCGGCGGCGTCCCGGCCGGGCCCGTGCTCGACGTGAACGCCATGCACCGAGACCCGCAGACGCTGGCCCGCGAGATGGTGGTCGAGGTCGAGCATCCGCGGGTCGGGCGGATGAGGACCCTCGGCCTGCCGGTGAAGTTCTCGGAAACGCCGGGACGGGTCCACGGGCCGGCCCCGTTGCTCGGCGAGCATTCCCGGGCAATCCTGGCTGAGGCCGGCTACGCGGCCGACGCGATCGATGGTCTGATCGCGCGGGGCGTGGTCCGCGAGACCGTAGCCTGAACCCGCCCTCCGGAGACGCCGCAATGAGTGCCCAGCCCGCCACCGACGAGCTGCTGTTCACGACGGACGAGGCCGGCATCGCCCGCATCGTCCTCAACCGGCCCCAGGCGCGCAATGCGCTCACCTTCGCGATGTACCAGGGCCTGATCACCTGCTGCGAGGCGATCTCCGAGAACCCGTCCGTCAAAGCGCTGATCATCACCGGGGCCGGCGACAAAGCCTTCGCGGCCGGGACCGACATCGCCCAATTCCGCAGCTTCAAGACCGCCGAGGATGCGCTGGGCTACGAGCGGTTCATGGACCGGGTGCTCGGTGCGCTGGAGCGGCTGCGGGTGCCCACCATCGCGGCAATCGCCGGCGCCTGCACGGGCGGCGGTGCGGCCATCGCGGCGGCCTGCGACCTGCGCGTCGCCACGCGTGACGCCCGGTTCGGCTTCCCGATCGCTCGCACGCTCGGCAATTGCCTGAGCCAGGGGAATCTGAAGCGTCTCTCCGGCCTGATCGGCCCGGCGCGGGTCAAGGACATCATCTTCACCGCGCGCCTGGTCGAAGCCGGGGAGGCGCTGTCGATCGGGCTTGTCGGCGAGGTCGTGGAGAATCGCGCGGCGCTCACCGAGCGGGTGGATGCCCTGGCGCAGCTGCTCGCGGGGCACGCGCCGCTGACCATGCAGGCGACCAAGGAAGGGCTGCGGCGGCTCGCCGAAGAGGAAGCTCCTGCCGAGGGTACCTCCCATCCCGGCGATGACCTGATCCTCATGTGCTACATGAGCCAGGATTTCCGCGAGGGGATGGAAGCGTTCCTCGGCAAGCGCACGCCCGAATGGACCGGGCGCTGAGCGCGGCGCTCAGCCCGGCTCCTGGCAGACATCGACCCAGACAGCGTCCGTCAGTTCGGCCATGCGGACGGGCGGGATGCGGACCGCGCTGTGGGTGCTGCCGGCGGCCGGCACGACCTCATCGAAGGCCTTGAGCGAGACGTCGCAATAGACGGGCAGCGGTGTGACGAGCCCGAAAGGGCAGACCCCGCCGACCGGATGGCCGGTGGCCGCCTCGACGTCGCCGAGATCGAGCATCCTGACCTTGCCGCCGAAGACCGCCTTGGCTTTTCGGTTGTCGAGCCGGGCATCGCCGCGGGCCACGACCAGGGCGACCTGCTCGCCGATCCGGATCGACAGAGTCTTGGCGATCTGCGCCGGGACGACACCATGGGCCGCAGCTGCCTCCGCCACGGTCGCGGTGCGCGTATCGAGTTCGAGGACCGCAATATCGGGTGCCTTCTCGGCAAAGAAGGCCTGGACGGATTCGAGGCTCATAGCTGTTCCTGAGACACCGGAAGCTGCGACGATGCGTTCTCCCAGAGCGGCGAAGCATCGTCGCAGGTTCAAGAGCGCGTCCGGGGCGGGATAGTCGCTTACAGGCGACGACGCCACTCGGGCTTCTCATCCGGGCGCAGGATCGCGACTTGATGCAGCGCGGCTCTCTCGCCGTGCAGGTTGAGGTGTCTACTGAGCGCTCGCCTGCGCGCCTCCCGCTTGCAAGGCCGTGAAAGTGGGGGTGAGGAAGGCGCCGGAACGCTTGATCCTGAACCGCCCCCGTCCTCCGAGGGGGCGCGTCCCTACCGCGTTGTGGCGAGCAGCCAGTCGGGCAGCCACAAGGCGATCCCCGGCACGAGGCACAGGATCAAGATCGCCACCGCCATCAGCAGCACGAAGGGCAGAGTTCCCCAGATGATGTCCGAGAGCGGGATGTCCGGGGCGATGTTCTTGATGACGAAGATGTTGAGCCCCACTGGCGGGTGGATCAGCCCCATCTCCATGGTGATGGTCATCACCACGCCGAACCACACGAGGTCGAAGCCGGCGGCCTTGAGCGGCGGCAGGATGATCGGCGCCGTCATCAGAATGATCGAGACCGGCGGCAGGAAGAAGCCGAGCACGATCACCAGCGCCAGGATCGTCACCAGCAGGAGCCACGGCGAGAGCTGCATCGCCACGATCGCCTGCGCGGCCGATTGCGAGATGTGCAGATAGCTCATCACGTAGGCGTAGAGCAGCGACATGCCGATGATCAGCATCAGCATCGTCGACTCGCGCAACGTCGCGGTCAGGATCGGGCTGACGTCCTGGAACCGCCACACGCCGTAGATCGCCGCGATGAGCGCGAGCGCCAGCAGCCCACCGAGGCCTGCGGTCTCGGACGGCGTCGCATAGCCACCGTAGAGGGCCACCATCACGCCGGTGAGCAGGACCACGAAGGGCAGCACCCGCGGCAGCGTCGAGAAGCGCTGCGCCATGCTGTACTGCTCGTCCGCGAGGATCGGCGAGGCCGGACCGCCCCGCTCCAGAGTTGCCTTCGCGGTCGCGTATTCGGATCGGAACCGGAAGATCGCCCAGGTGGCGAACAGCGAGACGAGGAGCAACCCCGGCCCAATCCCGGCGAGAAACAGCCGCCCCAGCGATTGCTCGGCGGCGACCGCGTACAGGATCATCGTGATCGAGGGTGGCAGCAGGATTCCCAGCGTCCCCCCGGCCGCGATGATTCCGGCGGCGAAGCCCGGCGAATAGCCGCGCTTGCGCATTTCCGGGATACCGGCCGAGCCGATCGCCGAGCACGTGGCCGGGCTCGAGCCCGCCATGGCGGCGAACAGCGCGCAGGCGAACACGTTGGCGATGCCGAGACCGCCGGGGATGCGGTGCATCCAGGCGTGCATGGCCGAGTAGAGATCCTGGCCCGCCCGGGACCGGCCGATCGCCGCGCCCTTCAGGATGAAGAGCGGGATCGACAGCAGGGTGATGGAGGCCATCTCCTCGTAGACGTTCTGCGCCACCGTATCGAGGGAGGCGCCTGGCATGAACGCCACCATGAAGGCCAGCGCCACGAAGCCCAGCGCGAACGCGATGGGGATGCCCGACAGCATCGCTCCCAGGGTGGCTCCCGCGTAGAGGAAGCCGATCGCCGCCGTGCTCATCGCTCAACCTTCGCGGTTACGGTCTGGCCCAGCGGATCCGGCCCCCGGGGTGCGATATTCGGCGCGTTGTGCATGTCTTTGTTCACGTCGGCGCCCAGCCCGATCTTGGGCTTGGCCCAGCCGGCGGCGCGCGGCCCGTAGGCGAGCGCCTCGGCGATCTGAAGGGCGAATTGCAGGCAGAGCAGGCTCATGCCGACGGACATGAGCGTGTAGGGAATCCAGAGCGGCGGCCCCCAGGTCGATTGCGAGATCTGGCCGTCGACCCAGGCCTCGTGGTCGAGCGACCAGCTCTTCCAGGCGAAGAACAGGCAGAAGGCGAGGCTGATCACATCGGCCAGCAGCAGCCGGACCCGGTTGGCGGCCGGCGGCAGGAGGCCGGTCACCGCCTCGATGGCCACGTGGCCGCGCTTGGCCTGGACGCCGGCGGCCGACAGGAAGGTGGCCCCGATGATCAGGAAGACCGCCATCTCGTCCTGCCACTCCGTCGGCTCCTTGAGGAGGTAGCGGACGACGACGCTGTGGCTCAGCACGAGGCAGGCCGCCACGAGACAGAGGCCACCGAGCGCCAGGATCACCCGGTTCACGAGGCGCATGATCCGGTCGAGGGCGCCGAGAAGCCCAGGCAGGCGCGGCTCGTCGGCGGCGTGCGACTCCGGCCCCGCCGTGGCCGCGTCGAAGCCGTGGCTCACGCGACCTGCTCCGCGAGCTTCAGCAGCTCCGCGCAGTTCGCGTTGCGCTTGGCATAATCCTTCCAGGCGGTGTTCCGGGCCAGCTCGCGCCACTGCCCGAGGGACTTCTCGTCGAGTTGCGAGACCTTGGCGCCGGCCTTGGAGAAGATCTCCTCAACGCGGGTGTCGTCCTCCTTGGCACCGGCCTGCCCGAAGGATTCGAGGCTCGGCGCCCACCGTCATGATCAGATCCTGCTGATCCTTCGGCAGCCCGAAGAACACGATCTTGGACATCATGATCGGCTCGAGCATGAACCAGTAGGACCGCTCGCGGCCCGAGGTCAGCGCCTTCGAGAGCTCCTCCAGCCGGAACGAGATCAGGCTGGTGGACGAGGTGATCACCGCGTCGCACGCGCCGGTCTGCATCGCCGCGTAGGACTCGTTCGACGGGATCGACAGAGTCGCGGCGCCGGCCTCCTTCATCATCATGTCCATCTCGCGGGAGCCGCCACGGACCTTCATGCCCTTGGCGTCGGCGGGCGAGACCAACGGCCGCTCGCGGCTCGCGACGCCGCCGGCCTGCCAGACCCAGGAGACCAGGATGATTCCTTTGGCGTCGAGGATTTCGGTGAGCTTGCGGCCGACCGGGGCGGCCTTCCAGGCCACCGCCTGCGGATAGGAGGTCACGAGAGCCGGCATCAGGCCGATGTTGAGCCTCGGGAACCTCGCCGCCCGCGTAGGGGCTCGGATAGAGCGACATGTCGAGGGCGCCCTTGCGCATGGCGCCGAACTGCGCGTTCGTCTTCATCAACGAGGAGCCGGGATAGACCTGAACGTCCAGGGCTCCCTTCGAGCGCTCGCCGACCGTCTTGGCGAACTTCCGGCACATGCGGTCCCGGAAATCGCCCTCGTCGATCGTGCCGCCGGGAAACTGGTGCGAGAGCTTCAGCGTCGTGGCGGCCCGGGCCGAACCGAGTCCGAATTTCAAGAGGACCGGTGCCGCGAGCGTGGCCGCGACCAGCGAGCGCCGAGTAGACGTCATTGTGCTCTCCCGCGCCGCAACCAAGGCGGCAAAATTTTGTGCGGCGCAATATTGCGCCGCCTCTTTGTATGCATGAAGAACTGCCTTGTATATTTTGTCAATGCTTGGGCATAATGTTTGCGCGCGCTGTCCATGAGCCGAGGCCGAATGGCCGGGCGAGCAGCCCGCACGTCGGGAAGGGGAAACCGGAGGATGAGCCACGCCCAGCGGCTGCGGCAACGGATTGAGGACGAGATCGTCTCGGGCGAACTCGCGCTCGGCTCGCGTCTCGACGAGAACCAGCTAGCGACCCGGTTCGGAGTCTCGCGCACGCCGATCCGCGAAGCCCTGTTGCAGTTGGCGGTCACCGGCCTCGTGCAGACGAAGCCCCGGCGCGGTGCGATCGTCAGCGCACCCGAGCCGCACCTGCTGCTCGCCATGTTCGAGGCCATGGCGGAGATCGAGGCGGCCTGTGGCCGTCTCGCGGCGCGGCGCCTCGTCCCCGAAGATGCCGCTGCCCTGCGCGCGGCCCTGGAAGGCTGCCGCGCTGCCCTGGGGACCGAGGACACAGAGGCCTATTATGCCGAAAACTACGTGTTCCACTCGGTCGTCTATCGGGCGAGCCACAACCCCTTCCTGGCGGACCAGGCTCTATCACTGCACCGCCGGCTTGCGCCCTATCGTCGATTGCAGTTGCGGGTCCGCCAGCGGCTGCCGCAGTCCCTTGCCGAGCACGAGGCGATTGTCGCCGCTATCCTGGCGGGTGACGAGGCCGGAGCCGCCGACGCTCTGCGCAGCCATGTCATCGTGCAGGGCGA
The DNA here is from genome assembly GCA_050632875.1 of Methylobacterium sp. P31. Classification (GTDB taxonomy): domain Bacteria; phylum Pseudomonadota; class Alphaproteobacteria; order Rhizobiales; family Beijerinckiaceae; genus Methylobacterium. Next base: position 3,345,400 of record JBODSC010000001.1, read on the forward strand.
CCGCTTCACTGACCTCGTCGCTGGCCTGCGGGCGCCGAGCGCGGCGTGAAGCGCCGCGACGTACGTCAGGCGTCCTCAGCGACCCCGTAATTGGCGGCGATCACCGGCTTCTTGCCCCGGATATGCTCACGCATGAGCGTCGCGAGCGCCGAGCCGTTGCGGGCGCGCAGCAACGCGATCATCCGCTCATGCTCGGACACCGCCTTGGTCCATTGATCCGGGGTCTGATGGGCGGAGTAGCGTGACCTCTGGATTCGTCCGGAAAGGCTCCCGTAGATGTTGGCCAGGATCGTGTTGCGGCTCGCCGCCATAATGGCTTCGTGGATCCGGCGGTTGTGGCTGAAGTAGCCAGCCTCGTCGCCTGCCTTCCAGGCCGCAACCATCGCCTCGTGATCGGCCGCGATGGCTTCGATATCGGCGTCGGTGATCGTGCGGCAGGCGAGATCTCCGGCGGTCGCCTCCAGGCCGGCGATCACCTCCATCATCTCCTCGAGTTCTGTGTCCGAGATGCTGGCGACGCGGGCGCCGCGGTTCGGAAGAAGTTCCAGCAGCCCTTCCGTGGCCAGGATCTTGATCGCCTCGCGCAGCGGCGTGCGCGAGATGCCGAAGCGCTCCGTCAGCTCGCCTTCGTTGATCCGCGCCTTCGGTTCCATCTCGCCAGATCGGATCAGCTCGCGCATCCGGTCCGCAACCTCGTCGTGGAGGTAGCGACGGCTGATACCGATTCCGGATTCGATCTTGTTCATGGTCCCCCGACACACAGGTCAAACCAACCTGTCGCCAATGTGTAGGTGCCCGGCAATTCAGTGTCGAGGCACGAGGGCTCGATCGAGAACGCGAGCCACATGTTCTGCGTCGATCCCGAGGCCATCGTGGATTTGATGACGGCAGCTCGTGCCGTCGGCGACGACAAGATCTCCTGGGGCGGCGGCGCGCAGCGCCGGAAACAGCGCCAGCTCCGCCATGGCGAAGGACGTGTCGATCGACTCGGGCCGATACCCGAAGGCGCCGGCCATGCCGCAGCAGCTCGACTCGATCACGCGCACGTCGAGGCCGGGCACTGCCCGCAGGACCGTCTCGACGGATCCCATGAGGCCGAAGGATTTCTGGTGGCAGTGGCCATGCAGGTGGGCGACGCGGCCGCCCTGATGCGCGAGCGGGAGCTCGATCCGTCCCGCGGCGAGATCGGCGGCCAGCAGCTCCTCGAACAGGACGGATTGCCGGGCCAGCAGGGCAGCGTTGGCGCCGGGCAGCAGGGATGCGAACTCGTCCCGGAATGTCAGCAGGCAGGACGGCTCCAGCCCGACCACCCGGGCGCCGGCCCGGAGTAAGGGGAGCAGCGTGTCGAGGGTCCGCCGCGCCTCCTGCCGCGCCCGGTCCGTCTGACCGGAGGCAAGCCAGGTCCGCCCGCAGCAGAGAGGCCGGCGCCCACGGGTCGGGTACACGCGATGCAGCCGATAGCCGGCATTTCGCAGTACGCGCTCGGCCGCTTCCAGGTTTTCGCGCTCGAAGGCGCGGTTGAAGGTGTCGCCGAACAGGATGATGTCGCGGAAGTCTCCCCGGACGTCCTCCGGCTGGGCCGGCTCGCCCTGCTCGCTCCAGGGCCGGCGCCAGCGCGGCAGCGAGCGCCGCGCCGAGAGCCCGGCCACCCGCTCCGACAGGTTCGCTAGAGCCGGGTGCCGGTCGCGCAGATTGAGGAGCGGCGCGAGCTTCGCGGCGATCCCGGCGTAGAGCGGCACCAGGGCGATCAGCCGCTCGCGGAGCGGCAGTCCGTGGCGGGCATGGTAATGGTGCAGGAACTCGATCTTCATCTTGGCCATGTCGACGCCGGTGGGGCATTCCCGACGGCAGGCCTTGCAGGAGACGCAGAGATCGAGGGTCCGCTTCATCTCCGGGCTGGTGAACGCGTCGGCGCCGAGCTGGCCCGAGATCGCGAGGCGCAGGGAATTGGCACGCCCGCGGGTCAGGTGCTGCTCCTCCCGGGTCGCCCTGTAGGAGGGGCACATGGCGCCGCCGGCGAGCTTCCGGCAGGTGCCGTTGTTGTTGCACATCTCCACGGCCGCGCCGAAGCCGCCCCAGTCCGACCAGTCGAGGGCCGTGTTCATCGGCTGTGTCACCGCGTAGTCCGGTTTGAACCGGAACAGTGACCGGTCGTCCATCGTCAGGGGTCGGACGATCTTGCCGGGATTGAGCCTGTTCTCCGGGTCGAAATCGTCCTTCACGGCCTCGAAGGCGCGGGTCAGGACCGGGCCGAACAGCGGCGCGATGTATTCCGAGCGCGAGATCCCGTCGCCGTGCTCGCCGGAATACGAACCCTTGTAGCGACGCACGAGCACTCGGAGGTCTCCTCTGCAATCGCCCGCATCCGGCGCGTGTCGCCCGCGTCCTTCATGTTGAGGATCGGGCGGACGTGGAGGCAGCCCACCGAGGCGTGCGCGTACCACGTGCCGCGGGTGCCGTGCTTGGTGAAGACCTCGGTGACCGCGTCGGTGTAGTCGGCGAGGTGCTCCAGCGGCACCGCGCAATCCTCGATGAACGACACCGGTTTCGCGTCGCCCTTCATCGACATCATGATGTTGAGGCAGGCTTCCCGGACCTCCCAGACCGATTTCTGGCGGGCGGGCTCCACCACCTCGACGACGGCGCCGGGGAAGCCGTGGTCGGCCATGCAGGCGCCGAGACGCTTCAGGTCGCGCTTCAAGCCGGCGAGGTCGTCGCCGGCGAATTCCGTGAGCAGCAGGCAGTTCGGCTTGCCACGGGTAATGTCGGCGAGCGTCGTCCGGAACAGCGGGATGTCGGCGCCGAGTACCAGGACGTTGTTGTCCACCAGTTCGACCGCCACCGGGTCCAGGGCCACGATGTGCCGGGTGGTCTCCATAGCGTCGCGGAAGGATGGGAAATGGCAGACCCCCATCACCCGGTGTGCCGGCAGACGCGAGAGCTTCAGGGTCACCGCCGTTGTGGCGGCGAGCGTGCCCTCGGAGCCGACCAGCAGGTGCGCGAGATTGGGCCGCGCCTCGATCAGCGCGTCGAGATTGTAGCCGCCTACCCGGCGCTGGACCTTCGGAAAGCGCGCTTCGATCTCGTCGCGATGGGTCAGAGCGAGGGCGCGCATGCGCGCGGCGAGGGACTCGGCGCGGCCCGATCCCGTGACGCCGGACATCGCGTCGCCGGTCAGACCGAAGCCGAAGGCTTCCCCGTCATGGAACAGCGCCTCCATGGCGAGGACGTTGTCGCTCATCTTGCCGTAGCGCAGGGAGCGGGCGCCGCAGGAATTGTTGCCCGCCATGCCGCCGATGGTGCAGCGGGTCGCCGTCGACGGCTCGACGGGGAAGAACCAGCCGTCGGCCTTCACCCGGGTGTTCAGCCGCTCGAGCACCATGCCGGGTTCGACCGTGATGGAGCCGGCTTCCGGGTCGTAGGCCAGAACGCCGTTGAAGTGGCGCGAACAGTCGACCACGAGGCCCGAGCCGATAGGCTGACCGTTCTGCGACGTGCCGCCGCCGCGCAGGATCACCGGCACGCCGTGCTCGGCGGCGATCCGCAGGGTCGCGGTGATGTCGGCGGCCGAGCGCGGCAGGACCACGCCGGCCGGCATGATCTGGTAGATCGACGCGTCGGTGCTGTAGCGACCGCGGGTGAAAGCGTCGAAACGCGCTTCCCCGTTAAGCTGTTCAGCCAGCCTGCGCGCCAATCCGGCTTCCAGGCGCGCCGCCGCGTGCGGCGCCGTCGCGATCTGCGCCTTCGTTCCCGTCACGTCCGCATCCTCCCGCGGTGGTCCGTGACCACCGCGCAGGGATTGTATTCAAAATTCATCTGCACGGAAATCGCCTTGCGCGGGCTGCGCGGTTCCGGCGCGGGCGGAGACGGCCTTAGTGGTTATCCCGCGGCACGCCCGAGACCTGCGCGACCTTCTGGAACTTCACCGCGCCCTTCAGCACCATGCCCTGGTCGAGTTGGTCCACCTGATCGCGGTAGATCTCCTGCCAGGGCGTCTGGGTTGCTGGGTAGGGGTAGCCGCCGCGCGGATCGAGGTCCAATCGCCGCCGCTCCAGCTCCTCGGGTGGGAGCAGAATGTCGGCGCTCCGGCGGTTGAGGTCGATCCGGATACGGTCGCCGGTCTGCAGCAGCGCCAGGCCGCCGCCCGCCGCGGCCTCGGGCGAAGCGTTGAGGATGGCGGGGGTGCCGGAGGTGCCGGATTGGCGCCCGTCGCCGATGCAGGGCAGGGACGTCACGCCGCGCCGGATCAGGGTGCCGGGGGCTGCATGTTCACCACCTCGGCGGCGCCGGGATACCCGATCAGGCCCGCGCCGCGCATGATCAGGATGGTGGTCTCGTCGATGTCGAGGGCCGGGTCATCGATGCGGGTGTGATAGTCCTCCGGCCCGTCAAACACGACCACCCGGCCTTCAAAAGCCATCGGATCGGCCGGATTGCGCAGGTAGCGCGCCGCGAACTCCTTGGAGATCACGCAGGTCTTCATGATCGCCGAATTGAACAGACTGCCTTTGAGGTTGAGGAAGCCCGCACGCTCCATGAGCGGTGCCGCGTAGGCGCGGATCACGTCGCGGTTCCAGCTGTGCCGGCCGCGGTAGTTCTCACCGACGGTGCGGCCGTTGCAGGTCAGCGCCCCCTCATGGACTTTCCCGGCGTCGATCAGCTCCGCGAAGACCGCTGGAAGGCCGCCGGCGCGGAAGTACTCCTCGCCGAGCCAGCGGCCGGCGGGCTGCATGTCCACCAGCAGCGGGATCTCGAAGCCGACCCGCTCCCAGTCGTCACAGGTCAGCGGAACGCCGATATGCTTGGCGATGGCGTTGATGTGGATCGGGGCGTTGGTCGAGCCGCCGATCGCGGCATTGGCCACGATGGCGTTCTCGAAGGCCTCGCGGGTGAGGATGTCGGAGGGCTTGAGATCCTCCCAGACCATCTCGACGATCTCGCTGGCCGGTGGCGTAGGCCGCCTGTCCGCGCTCCCGGTAGGGTGCCGGGATCGCCGCCGAGCCGGGCAGGGCGAGGCCGAGCGCTTCGGCGAGCGCATTCATGGTGGACGCGGTGCCCATCGTGTTGCAGTGGCCGGTGGAGGGCGCCGACGAACCGACGATGTCCATGAACTGCTGATAGTCGATGTCGCCGGCCGCGTGGCGTTCGCGGGCCTTCCAGACGACCGTGCCCGAACCGGTCAATTCCTTGTGGAAGTAGCCGTTGAGCATCGGCCCGACATTGAGCGAGATCGCCGGGATGTTCACCGTCGCGGCCGCCATCAGGCAGGCCGGCATGGTCTTGTCGCAGCCGGTGAGCAGCACGACGCCGTCGAGCGGATAGCCGTACAGGACCTCGACCAGCGACAGGTAGGCGAGGTTGCGATCGAGCGACGCGGTGGGCCGCTTACCCGTCTCTTGGATCGGGTGGCACGGAAACTCGAAGGCGACGCCGCCTGCCGCCGTGATGCCCTCCCGGACCCGCTTGGCGAGTTCCAGATGATGGCGATTGCAGGGAGACAGGTCCGAGCCGGTCTGGGCGATGCCGATCAGCGGCTTGCCGGAGCGCAACTCCTCCGGTGTCAGCCCGTAGTTCAGATAGCGCTCCAGGTAGAGCGCGGTCATGCCCGGGTTGTGGGGATTGTCGAACCAGGCCTTCGAGCGCAGGTCGGCGGGGGTGATCCGGCGTTTGTCGCTCATGGTCGGTTCCTCGCTCCCTCGGGCCGCCGCTGCGGACGGGCTCCGGCCGTCTCCACGCGCCGGAACCCGCGCTCTGCGGGTTTCGGCTGCGGCCCGTTCGGAATTACCTACTCTGCCGCGACACGCTCCGCAGCATTAACCACGTGGGGTTGATTTCAGGACAGCATCCGCGTGTCACCGTCGATGGAGATGGCTTGGCCCGAGATCGTCCGGCCGCGCGGTGAGCAGAGCAGCAGGATCTGGTCAGCGAGCTGCCGGGCGGTGACGTATTCCTTGACGGAGACGAACGAGAAGGCCCGCGCCTCCATCTCGGCATAGCTCGTGCCCTGCTGCTGCGCCTTCGATTCGAGCACCCTGCGCTGGCGGTCGCCGGCGACGAGTCCCGGCAGGATCGCGTTCACCCGGATGCCCGCCCCGCCGAGCCTCGATCGCCAGCGACTTGGTAAAGCCGACGACCCCCATTTGGCCGCCGCATAAGGGCTGCGCAGGGCGAAGCCGAACTTTCCGGCCGCCGACGAGAGATTGACGATCGAGGCGTTCGCGCTCTGCCGGAGGTGCGGCACCGCGAGCCGCGCGCAGTTGAACTGGCTCGTCAGGCAGACCGTCAGGCACCGGTCCCATTCCTCTGGGGCAATCTCCTCCACGCGGCCGGTCGGGCCGGCGATCCCGGCATTGTTAACCAGCACGTCGAGGCCGCCGAGGAAACCGACCGCCTGATCCATCATCGCCGCGACAGCCTCGCGGTCGGCCACATCGGTGCGGCTGCGCCCGACGGCCTCCGGCAACCCGGCGAGAGCTTCCGTGTCGATGTCGCAGGCGAAGACCCGCGCGCCTTCGTCTAGGAAGGCGTCAACGATGCCGCGCCCGATTCCGGCGGCACCCGCCGTCACCAGTACGCGCAGGCCGGCGATCCCGAGATCCATGATCAGTCCTCTCCCTGAGCGTCCCGCAAATCGCCGCGGGACATGATGAAAGCGGCGGCTTCCCGAATATCGGCCGCGATGGCCGCCGCGGCCGCCGGTCCGTCCCGCGTCTCGATGGCCGCCAGCGCCTCGGCGTGCCGCCGCAGCGCGAAGCCCTGAAGCAGCCGCTCCGGATGGGCGCGCAGATCCAGGTTGATGACCGGACCCGCCTTCAGCCACAACCGGGCGATGATCTCCTGCAGCGGCGCGAGCCCGCAGGCGCTGTAGATCGCGAAGTGAAGGTCGCGGTTGAGCTGAACTGCGCGCGCGCAATCGGGCTGCGCGGCCTCGGCCTCCGCCCGGAAAGCGGCCTCGGCCCGCCGGATTGTGGCGAGTTCCGCCTCGGTCCGCCGCTCCGCGGCTTTCGCGACGGCGATCCCCTCGACGGCGATGCGGGTTTCAGCCAGCGCCCGAAACGCATCGGCCGTCATGACCGGCACCCGGATCATCCGGTTCGGCGCAACCTCCAGGACGCCGTCGGCCGCCAAGCGGGTGACCGCTTCGCGCACCGGCATCACCGAGACCCCGAGCGCCGCCGCGCTCTGGCGGAGGGACAGCCGGTCGCCGGGCGCCAGACGCCCTGAGGCGAGGAGATCCGAGAGCGCCTCGTAGACGGTGTCGGACAGGGTCCGTCGCTCGAGCTGAGGGAGTTCGGCCAGGGCCGCGATGGAACTCATATGCCGACACTAGACGGAACCGGCACTATCGCGCTAGTGATCTGTGATCACAGTTCGGGTGAGGGCCGCCAGAGCCTGCAAGAAAAGCCCGACTGCAGGAAACGCACGGGAGCGGAACGATGACGGATCGGTTCGGTGATTCTCTCTCTCGCCGTAGCCTTCTGAGAGCCGGCGGTGCGGCGCTTTTGGCGCCCGCCCTGGGGAGCCCGGCGCTGGCGCAGGGGCAGTCGGATGTGATCCGGATCGGCCACCTGACGCCGCGCACGGGATTTCTCGGGCCGCTCGGCGAGTTCGCCGTTCAGGCGGCCCAGCTGGCCGTCGAGGAGATCAACGCCGCCGGCGGCATCGCCGGGCGGAAGGTCGAGCTGCTTTCGGAAGACAGCGTCAATCCGCAGACCGCCTCGGCTAAGGCCGAGCGCATGGTCCAGCGCGACCGCGTCGCCTGCCTTGTCGGCGAGATCAACTCCGCTTCGGCGCTCGCGATCAGCCAAGTGGCGCAGCGGGAGAAGATCCTGTTCATCAACACCGGCGCCAATTCGGACGCGCTGCGCGGCTCCGACTGCAAGCGCTTCATGTTCCACGTGGAGGCGCAGAACACCATGATGGTGCGCGCCTGCGGGCGGGCCCTGCTCGACCGCGGCCTGATCAAGGGCCGCAAGGTCTACGCGCTCACCGCCGACTACGCCTTCGGCCACGATCTGTTGAAGCAGGCCAAGAAGTACTTCGCGGCCAATGACGCGACTCTCGCCGGCGAGGATCTGATCCCGACCGAGGCTCACCGACTTCTCGCCCTTCCTGCTGAAGTTGCGCCAAGCCCGGCCGGACTTGGTGATCTGCAACCTGTCGGGCACGCAGATCACCAATTTCCTCAAGCAGTACAGTGAGTTCGGCCTGCCCTATCCGGTCGCCGGCTTCGGCTTCGACACGGCGCTCGCCTGGGGCGCCGGGCCGGGGAATTTCCTGGGCACGTGGCCGGTGATCTGGCACCACCTGATCGATTCGCCTTCGGCCGAGAAATTCGTCACCGCCTTCAAGGCCAAATACAAGAAGCCGCCCGAGAACCAGGGCTGGGGCGACTACACGGCGCTCAAGATCATCGCGCAGTCCATGAACGAGCTGAAATCGACCGATTCGATCAAGGTCGTGGAGCACTTGGAATCGGGCGCGAAATTCGACATCGCCAAAGTCCGCGAGGGCTACTTCCGCTCCTGGGACCACGAGCTGATGCAGGAGATGTTCGCCATCACCGCCCTGCCGGCGGATCAGGTGAAGAACCCCTACGACATCTTCACTTCGACCGGGCCGCTGCCCGGCCCGGGCGAGAGCCTGGAGCCTCCTCGCCACGACCCGCGACGAGAACGCCTGCACCTTCCCGGCGTGAGGCGGCCATGCAGCTCGTCTTCATCCTAGAGCAGGTGCTCAACGGCCTGCTGATCGGCGTGCAGTACCTGCTGATCGCGCTGGGTCTGTCGCTGATCTTCAGCCTCGGCGGGATCGTGAACCTCGCCCATGGCGCGTTCTACGCGATCGGCGCTTACGTGGCGGTGCTGCTGACGCCGACGATCGGCTTCGGCGGCGCCCTCATCGCATCGCCGCTGGCGGTGGCGGTGCTCGGCCTCCTGATCGAGCGGTTTCTCCTCCGGCGCTTCTACCGCGGCGACCCGACGCTGGGCCTGCTCCTCACCTTCGGGCTCGCCATGGTGGCCGAGCAGGCCCTGCGCATGGCCTTCGGAGCGGCGCCGGTGCCGTTCGGCATTCCGCTCTGGCTGCGCGGGCAGGTCTTCATCGGCGACCTGATCTACTCGCGCTACCGGCTCTCGATCCTGGTGGTGGCGCTCGCCTGCGTCGGCGGCCTCTGGCTCCTCCTGACCCGGACAAGTTTCGGGCGGGTTGTCCGCGCCGGGGTCCAGAATCCCGACATGGTTGCGGCGCTGGGTATCTCGCTTCGGCCCTACATGACCGCGGTGGTGACCATCGCGGTGGGCCTCGCGGCGCTGGCCGGGACCATGATGGCGCCGGTCACCGGCGTGCAGCCCGCCATGGGCGCTGAGATCCTCACCTTCGCCTTCGTGGTGGTGGTGATCGGCGGGCTCGGCTCCTTCTGGGGCGTGGTGCTCGCCGCCCTGATCGTCGGCGTTGTCCGGGGCTTGACCGCCTACGCCTACCCGCCGGCCACCGAGGCCGCCGTCTACGCCCTCATGGTGCTCGTCCTGCTGCTGCGTCCGCGCGGTCTGTTCGGCGAGCATATCGCCCGGTTCGAGTAGCGGAGAGCGTCCCATGTCCGGAACCGCCGAGCCGCTGCCGCTGGCCGTACCCCAGCGCGGGGTGATCCTGCGCGAGAGCCGCCAGCTCTGGGCGGCGCTCGCCGCCCTGATGGTCCTGCCCTTCGCCCTCGACACGATTGGCCTGACGCTGATCACCGCCACCGACGTGGTGATCTTCGCGCTCGCCGTGCTGGGGCTAAACGTCCTGGTCGGCTGGACCGGGCTCGTCTCCTTCGGCCACGGGGCGTGGTTCGGGATCGGCGCTTACGCGGCGGCGATCCTGCAGACCCGGCTGTTTCCCGGCGCCATGGCGCTGCCATTCGTCGGCGCGCTCGCGATCACAGCTCTCGCGGCGTTGGCCGCCGGAGCCTTGATCCTGCGGCGCCGGGGCGTCTACTTCTCGCTGCTGACTCTCGCCTTCACGGCGATGCTCTACGCCATCGCGTTCCGGTGGACCGACCTGACAGGCGGCGAGAACGGCATCGGCAACCTGCACCGCTGGGACGCGCTGCAGGAGCCCGGCACCTACTATGCCGCCGTCTCCTGCGTCGCCTTCTTGGTCCTGATCGGGCTCTGGCGCTTCCGCCGCTCGCCGATGGGCACCGTGCTGGTGGCGATCCGCGAGAACGAACAGCGGGCCGGCTTCCTGGGCTACGCCACCAACCGCTACAAGCTCGCCGCCTTCGTGATCTCGGCGATGATCACCGGGCTCGCTGGGGCGCTCTCCGCCTACAGCCATCGGTTCACCTCCGCCGACCCGATCTCCATCGCGTTCTCGGGCGAATTGCTCGCCATGGTGGTGATCGGCGGGATGCGCTCGTTCCTCGGGCCGGCGCTCGGGGCGCTGTTCTACATCCTGTTCCGGGAGTTCCTGTCGATCTACACCGGCGACTGGCTCCTCTATTTCGGCCTGCTCTTCGTCGCCTTCATCGTGTTCTCGCCGGACGGGCTCGTCGGCATCGCGGCGCGGCTGCTGAAGCCGTTCCGGCGCGTGTCCACCGAGGGCGCAGCCATGTCGGCACGCCGCGCCGGGGCGTCTGGGCGCGTCCCGGCCCGCTTCATCGCGGAGGGCGGGACCGAACGGCCCGTGCTGGTCGCCGACGCCATCCGGAAGAGCTTCGGACCCGTGGCGGCGGTGCGCGGCGTGTCCTTCGCGGTGGCCGACCGGACGCTGCACGCGCTGATCGGCCCCAACGGCGCCGGGAAGACCACGGCCTTCAACTTGCTCTCTGGAATGTTCCGGCCGAGCGGCGGGCGGATCCTCTTGGACGGCCGCGATATAGGCGGGCTGGAGCCGCACGCGATCACACGGGCGGGCCTCGGGCGGTCTTTCCAGATCACCAACCTGTTTCCGGGGCTCTCCGTTGAGGAGAATGTCCGCCTCGCGGTGCAGGCGCGCCATCCGGCGCATTTCAGCCCCTGGCGCGACGCGCTGGCGATTCGCGAGGTCGCCGATGATACCGCCGAGTTGCTGCGCTGGACCGGCCTCGCCGGCATCGAGCGGGCGGAGGCCGGCAGCCTGTCCTATGGCGGCCAGCGCCTGCTCGACATGGGCCTCGCTCTCGCCACGCGGCCCCGCGTCCTCCTCCTCGACGAGCCGCTTGCCGGCCTCGCCGCGGCCGAGCGCGAACGCGTCGGCGACCTGATCAAGGCGCTCTCGGGCGACATCCCGGTGCTGCTCGTCGAGCACGACATCGACCGGGTGTTCCGCTTGGCCGATCGGGTGACCGTGATGGCTGATGGCGCCGTGCTGGTCGATGGCTCGGTCGCGGATGCCCGGGACGATGACCGGGTTCAGGCGGTCTATCTCGGCTCAGGCACGGCGGCGATCGCCGCCAAGCCGCGTGCGAGCGCCGCCGAGGCCGAGACGCTTCTCGCCATGGAGGGCGTCGACACCTTCTACGGCAAGTCGCACATCCTGAACGGCGTGAACTTGGCGGTGCGTAAGGGCGAGGTAGTGGCGCTGCTTGGACGCAACGGCGCCGGAAAGTCGACCCTGCTGAAGACGCTGATCGGCACCGCGCCGCCGGCCGCCGGCCGGATCGTGCTCGGCGGCCGGGACATCGCCGGGCTCTCGCCCGACCGGATCGCCCGGCTCGGGATCGGCTACGTGCCGCAGGGCCGGGCGCTGTTCGCCGGCATGAGCGTCGCCGAGAATCTCGGCCTCGGCCGGCTGCGGCGCCTCACCGGCGCGGGCATCCACTGGGACGAGGACCGGGTCCTGGAGTTCTTCCCCCGACTGAAGGAACGCTGGAACGTCGACGCCGCCCGCCTTTCGGGAGGCGAGCAGCAGATGGTGGCGGTCGCCCGCGCTCTGTCGGGTGACACGCGGCTCCTGCTCCTCGACGAACCCTTTGAGGGCCTGTCGCCCGCCGTGACGGAGGAGTTGTTCGAGGCCTTCGATCGTCTGCGCCGCGAGATCGCGATCATCTTGGTGGACCACCACCTCGACCTCGCCTTGGCGCTCTCCGACCGCACTATCGCGCTCGAGCGCGGCAGCGTGCAGTGGGCGGGCGAGTCGCGCCGCCTGCGCGAGGATCAGGAACTGAGGCGGAAGGTGCTGTGGCTATGACCGAGAGCGTCGCGATCATCGGTGCCGGCCTGATCGGCCGGGCCTGGGCGATGATCTTCGCCCGCGCGGGCTGGGACGTGCGCCTGTTCGATGCCGCCGAGGGCATCGCCGAGGCCGCGATCCCACTCTGCGCCGAGGGGCTGCGCACCCTGGCAGCCAACGGACTCTGTCCCGATCCGGACGGGGCCGCCGGTCGCATCCGGGCCGCCGCGAGTCTCGCAGCGTGTCTCGACGACGTGGCCTTCGTCCAAGAAAACGGGCCGGAGCTGCTCGACGTCAAGCGGAGCCTTTTGCCGAGTCCTCGATGCTCATGCGCCGCGGACCGCCATCATCGCCTCGTCCTCCTCGGCGATCCGGTGCTCCCTGTTCACCGAGGATTTGCCCGGCCGAGCCTCGCTGCCTGGTCGGCCATCCCGTGAATCCGCCGCACCTGATTCCCCTGGTGGAGATCTCTGGCGCCCCCTGGACCTCACCCGAGGCGCTGGTTCGAGCCAGGCAGGTCTACGAGCAGATCGGGCAGGTGCCGATCACCGTCCTGAAGGAGATCGAGGGCTTCATCCTCAACCGGCTTCAGGGTGCCCTTCTGGCAGAGGCGTTCCGTCTCGCCGCTGAGGGCTACGTGACGCCGCAGGATCTCGACAAGACCGTCTCGGACGGGCTTGGCCTGCGCTGGAGCTTCATGGGACCGTTCGAGACCATCGAGTTGAACGCGCCGGGCGGGATCGCCGATTACTGCGCCCGCTACACCGGGTTCTACAAGCGCCTCGCCGCCGATCCTGCGCCGCCTGCCGTGTACGAGGGACCGGCCACCGAGACGATCCTGGCGAACTGGCAGGCGCCGACCGATCTGCCCGCCCGCATGAACCGTCGCGACGCGCGGCTTGCGGCGCTCCGCGCCCACAAGGCTTCACAGAAGGACTGAGCATGGCCTCACAGCGGAAAGTCATCATCACCTGCGCGGTGACGGGCGCGATTCACACGCCCAGCATGTCACCGCACCTGCCCGTGACTCCCGAGGAGATCGCCGACGCCGCCATCGGCGCCGCCGAGGCCGGTGCCGCCATTGTGCACCTGCACGCCCGCAATCCGGAAAACGGCCAGCCGGACCAGTCGCCGGAGGCCTTTGCCAAGTTCCTGCCGGTGATCAAGCAGCGCTCCAACTGCGTGGTGAACCTCACCACCGGCGGCGCGCCGACCATGTCGATCGAGGAGCGGGTGCGCCCGGCCGCGACCTACAAGCCGGAGGTTGCCTCGCTCAATCTCGGCTCGATGAATTTCGGCCTGTTCGGCATGCTCGACCGCTTCAAGGACCTGAAGCACCAGTGGGAGCGGGACTATCTCGGCAACAAGGACATCATCTTCCGCAACACGTTCGGGCAGATCGAGCACATCCTGACCACCTGCGGCCCGAACGGCACGAAGTTCGAATTCGAGTGCTATGACACGGCGCATCTCTACAATCTGAAATACTTCTTCGATCGCGGTCTCGTGCAGGCGCCGCTGTTCATCCAGACGGTGTTCGGCCTTCAGGGCGGCATCGGCGCGCATCCCGACGACGTGATGCACATGAAGCGCACCGCCGACCGGCTGTTCGGCGACCAGTACCGCTGGTCGGTGCTGGGGGCGGGCCGCAACCAGATGAACATCGCCGCCATGGCGGCCGCGATGGGCGGCAACGTCCGCGTCGGGCTGGAGGACAGCCTCTGGGACGGCCCCGGCAAGCTCGCCGAGACCAACGCCGCGCAGGTCCGGCGCGTCCGCTCGATCATCGAGGGACTGGGCCTCGCGGTCGCGTCGCCCGACGAGGCGCGCGAGTTGCTGGCGCTGAAGGGCGGTGACAAGGTCGCGTTCTGACCGAGCCGTCCGGGTATCGAGGCTGCGCGTTACGACCCACGCGACGCGCGGTCCGCAGGCTGCGGCCGCCCGCCGGCGCGCCGCTCACGACTGGCCGAACACCCGATCGAGATCGGCCTGTGCGGCACCATCGATCTCCAGAATCTTCAGGCGGCTCTGATCCCCGGCGACGATCCGGACCGAGCCGCGCCTGACCTTGAGCGCCTTGGCGATCATCGTCACCAGAGCCCCGTTAGCGGCGCCGTCCACCGGCGGAGCGGCGACGCGGACCTTGAGGTAGGGCTGGCTCTTCTCGTCCCGGGCCCACCCGTCCACACCGTCGCGGCCGCCGCGGGGCGTGAGCCGCACGGCCAGCCGGACTGCCACCGGAGAGCCTCAGAAGATCTTGCCGGGGTTCAGCCGGTTGTCCGGGTCCAGCGCCTGCTTGACCAGCCGCATCGTGGCGATCTCCTCGGGCGAGCGCGACAAGGGCAGCTTGCCCCGCTTCTCCAGCCCGATCCCGTGCTCGGCCGAGACGGACCCGTTCAGGTCCGCCAGCGGCTCGTAGATCGCGGCATCGATCGCGGCGTTGCCGGCGGCGTCGAGCCGGGTCGTATTCCAGTGCAGGTTGTTGTCGCCGATATGGCCGTAGACGACGGCCCGGCAGCCTTGGATCGCGGCGAGCCGCTCCAAGGCGCCGCGAACGTAGCCGTCCATCTTGGCGAGCGGCACGCTGACGTCGAAGGCGCGCTCGATCCCGTCGGCGTTGAGGTGCTCCACCCGGTCACGGATGCGCCACATCGCGCGGCGCTGCTCCTCAGAGGAGGCGATCGCGGCATCGAGGATCGTACCGTCTTCCATCAGGCCTTCCAGCAGGCCGAGGAACCGGTCGGATTCTTCGGCCACGCACTCCACCTCGATGATCGCGTAGAACGGGAAGTCGTGGCCAAGCGGCGGGGTCGCGCGGCCCGGGGCGGTCATCACCCGGTAGAAGTCCGGCCACAGCCCCTCGAACGAGGAGACGCGCCCCTGGAAGGCGGTCTGGGCCGCGCGCAGCACGCGCGCGCCGTCAACGACGCCCGGGCAGGCGATCAGCGCGGTGGCGTAGCCGGCCGGCTCCGGGCGCAGGCGCAGGACGGCGCGCGTGACGATGCCCAGCGTCCCCTCGGTGCCGACGAAGAGCTGCTTCAGGTCGAGTCCGGTGTTGTTCTTGATCAGCGGGCGCATGGAGGACACCACCGTGCCGTCAGCGAGCACCGCCTCCAGGCCCAGCACCATCTCGCGCATCATGCCGTAGCGCAGCACCCGCAGGCCGCCGGCATTGGTCGAGATGGCGCCCCCGATTGTCGCCGAGCCGCGGGCGCCGAGATCCAGAGGGAAGAACAGGCCGGCCGCCGCAGCCGCCTCCTGCACGCTCTCGATCGTGGCGCCTGTTCCGACCACCACGGTCATGCCCAGCGGGTCCACCGGCTCGATCCCGGTCATGCGCTCCGTGGACAGGGTGATCTCGTCGGGCGCGCACAGCGTCCCGTCGACCAGCCCGGTGGCGCCGCCCCGCGGGACCACCGCCACGCCCGCCGCGTGGCAGGCCGCCAAGACGGCGCTCGTCTCGTCGGTGCTGCGCGGGCGGACCAGTGCGAGGGCGGCACAGGGCTCGGTCGGGCGGGTCCAGTTCGCCGAGCGACCGCGCAGTTCCTCGCCGGTGACGAGACCGGACGATCCGACGATCGCAGCGAGGCGGTCGAGGAGGGCGGCATTCGTCATCGGCATCATCTCTGCGGTGGTCACGGCCGGCTCGGGCGGCGCTTGAGGCGACCCTCTGTCACAGAATCCCGCGCGCCGCGAGATTGCGCATCAGCGCGCGGGCTCCGAACGTCCAAGGCTCACAGGCATCGCACGGGCGCATGCGGTTGACGAGGCTGCCGAGTTCGGGGCTTGCCACGACGACGCGGTCTCCCTCGGCGTGGGTGAAGCCGAGACCCGGCCCGTGCCGGTCCTGGATCGGCGCGAACATCGTGCCGAGGAGGAGCAGTGCGCCGTCCGGATAGTTGTGCGTCCGCCCCATCAGCGCGGTCACCAGTTCGTCGGGATCGCGGCTGATCTCGGCGAGCGGCGAGGTACCCTCGAGGCGGAACCCGTCCGTGCCGGTCACCTCCAGGGTCACGGTGGTGCGCCGCACGTCGTCGAGGCTGAAGGTGCCGTCGAACAGGCGCAGGAACGGGCCGAGGGCGCAGGAGGCATTGTTGTCCTTCGCCTTGCCGAGCAGCAGCGCGGAGCGGCCCTCGAAGTCGCGCAGGTTCACGTCGTTGGCGAGGGTCGCGCCCACGATGCGCTGGTCGGATGACACGGCGAGCGCCACCTCGGGCTCCGGGTTGTTCCAGTGCGAGTCCGGATGCAGGCCGGCATCCACACCGCAGCCCACCGCGGAGAGGGGCTGGGCTTTAGTGAAGATCTCCGCGTCCGGGCCGATGCCGACCTCGAGGTACTGGCTCCAGGCGCCTTGCGCGACCAGCACCTCCTTCAGCGCCATCGCCTCGGCCGAGCCGGGCTTGAGCCGGCGCAGGTCGCGGCCGACGAGTCGCTCGACTTCGGCGCGGATCGCCGCCGCGGCGGCGAGATCGCCCCGCGCCCGCTC
The DNA here is from genome assembly GCA_050632875.1 of Methylobacterium sp. P31. Classification (GTDB taxonomy): domain Bacteria; phylum Pseudomonadota; class Alphaproteobacteria; order Rhizobiales; family Beijerinckiaceae; genus Methylobacterium. Next base: position 3,362,021 of record JBODSC010000001.1, read on the forward strand.
CTCGATGACGCGTTCCAGCATCGAGGTCGCGAAGGTCACGCCGGCCGCCTTCAGCGCCTGAAGGTCCACGGGCGCAAGCAGCCACGGTCGGCTCGGGTCGCGGTCATCGGGTGGCGTGTTGGCGAGGATAGTGTCGAGGCTGCCGAGATCCTCGCCCTCTGCGGCGCGCAGGGCGGCTCCGGGGTCCTGCGCCTCGCACAGATCGCTCACCGTCGGTATGCGTTTCGTGACGTCGACGACCCGCGCTTCGCCGGCTGCGTCGGCACGGATGGCCACGACGCTCGGGCCGCTCACGTCCGGGCGCCACACGCGCCCCGCGAGCGCGCCGCGGCATCCGTCGCCGGGCAGGATCTGGCGGGCAGTGAGACCGGATAGGGACATGCGCGTCTGTTCCTTCTGGTGCCCGGCCCGCAGCGCGCGGGGCACTTGTTTGCCCGGCGCGCGGCGCAGCCACGGCGAATCCCGGGTGGCGCACGCTTTACCACCTCGCGCCCGAAGCCGTCCGGCCGGATGTTTCAGCCCGCGGCGGCCGTCACCCGCCTCGCGTCGTCGGCCTGACAGATAGAAGATATCCTGCAGGATTGCGGAAGAGAGCGCTTGCTTTCCTACATCCGCTCCTTTGTACTGATGCCCACAGAGCTGCCGTCAGAGCGGCCTTGATCGGGAGGAAGCATGGCCTCGGTGGGAATCCGCGAGGTTCGCAAGGCTTTCGGATCGACGAACGTCCTTCACGGCGTGTCGGTGGACATCCGGGACGGTGAATTCGTGATCCTGGTCGGCCCGTCGGGCTGCGGGAAGTCGACCCTGCTCCGGATGATCGCCGGACTGGAGAATATCTCCGGAGGAGAGATCCGTATCGGGGAGCGCATCGTGAACGATGTTCCGCCCAAGGAGCGGGACATCGCCATGGTGTTCCAGAACTACGCACTCTACCCGCACCTGACGGTCCGCGAGAACATGGCCTTCTCGATGCGGATCCGGAAGGCGCCGGCCGCCGAGATCGACCTGCGGGTCAACAAGGCGGCGCAGATCCTCGGGCTCACGCACCTGCTCGATCGCTACCCGCGCCAGCTGTCGGGCGGCCAGCGCCAGCGCGTGGCCATGGGCCGGGCAATCGTCCGGGATCCGCAGGTCTTTCTGTTCGACGAGCCGCTGTCGAACCTCGATGCCAAGCTGCGCGTCGCCATGCGCACCGAGATCAAGGAACTGCACCAGCGACTGAAGACGACAACCATCTACGTAACCCACGACCAGATCGAGGCCATGACCATGGCCGACCGGATCGTGGTGATGCACGATGGCGTGGTCGAGCAGATCGGGCCGCCGCTCGACCTCTATGACCGGCCCGACAACCTGTTCGTCGCGGGCTTCATCGGCTCGCCGGCCATGAATTTCGTGCCCGGCAAGGTCCGGGCGAACGGCCATCTGGTCTTCGTCACCGATACGGGTCTGACGATACCCCTGAGCGAGGCGCCTTCGGGGGCCGAAGGCCGCCCCCTCGTCCTCGGCATCCGGCCCGAGCATTTCGACCTCGCGCCGGACGGACTCGCCGCCGAGGTGGTCGTCGTGGAGCCCACCGGCTCCGAGACCATGCTGGCGGTGCGGGCCATGGGTCAGGACCTCACCTGCGTGTTTCGCGAGCGGGTGCGCGAGCGCCCAGGGGAAACCGTGTTCCTGCGGCCGAACCGCGTGCATTTCTTCGACGCCGGGACCGGCCGCCGCCTGCCGAGCTGAGCTGCGCCGGGGGCAGGGGACGGGCCGCACCGCGTGCCCGCATTACAGGACCACCGAGGGAGTACCACCCGATGCCTGTTCTCGATCGCCGTTCTCTCCTCGCGGGCGCCGCCGCAACGGGGTTTGCCGCCGGCGGCGACCTTCTCGGCTTCGCCCGGGCCTGGGCGCAGAGCACAGAGTGGAAGCCCGAACCGGGAGCCAGCCTGTCGCTGCTGCGCTGGAAGCGCTTCGTCCCCAGCGAGGACGAGGCCTTCATGAAGATGGTCGACGCCTTCACGAAGGCGACCGGGGTCAAGATCACGGTCAGCAACGAATCTTTCGACGACATCCAGCCGAAGGCGTCCGTCGCCGCCAATACCGGGCAGGGGCCCGACATGGTCTGGGGCCTGTTCTCGTTCCCGGCGCTCTTCCCCGACAAGTGCCTGCCGATGGAGGACGTCGCGGCGTCCATCGCCAAGAAATACGGCCCGTGGTTCCCCTCCGCGGAGGCTTATGGCAAGGTCAAGGGCCAGTGGATCGCGATCCCCGTCGCGTTCAACGGCGGCTATCCGAACTACCGCATCGCGGCGATGAAGAAGGCCGGCTTCGACAAGTTCCCGACCGACACGGCGGGCTTCCTCGAACTCTGCCGCGGCCTGAAGAAGAACAACACGCCGGCCGGCTTCGCGCTCGGCCACGCCACCGGCGACGGCAACACGTGGTGCCACTGGGCGCTCTGGGCCCATGGCGGCAACCTCGTGGATGCCAACGAGAAGATCGTCATCAACTCCCCCGAGACCGCCAAGGCGCTCGAATACGTGAAGGCGCTCTACGAGACCTTCGTGCCGGGCACGGTGTCGTGGAACGACTCCTCCAACAACAAGGCCTTCCTGGCGGGCGACCTGTACCTCACCAACAACGGCATCTCGATCTACGCCGCCGCCAAGAAGGACAACCCGCAGGTCGCCGAGGACATGGATCACGCGGTCTGGCCCGTCGGCCCGGTGGGCAAGCCGACTGAGTTCCAGCTCGCCTTTCCGATCCTGGCCTTCAAGTACTCGAAGGCGCCCAACGCCTGTAAGGCGTTTATCGCCTTCATGATGGAGGCGTCGAACTACGGTCCCTGGCTCGAGGCCGCGCAGGGCTACCTGTGCGAGCCGCTGGCGAACTATCCCAAGAACCCGATCTGGACGGCCGACCCCAAGAACGCGGTCTTCGCCGAGGCGGGGCGGCGCTCCCTGGCGGCCGGCGGCCTGGCGCCGGTGAGCGAGCGGATCGCCGCGGTGCTGGCCGACTTCGTGATCGTCGACATGTTCGCGAGCCACTGCACCGGCCGCGAGGATGTGAAGGGCGCGATCAAGAACGCCGAGCGCGCCGCTACCCGCATCTTCAGGAACACCTGATTCCGAAAGCGGAACCAAGACCATGGCGCACACGGCCCTGACACAGCCCGCCGCGGTCGCGGTCCCGACACGCTCAGCCTGGCAGCGCCTACGCGCGAGCCGTGGCTGGGCGGGCTTCTGGTTCATGCTGCCCACCGCGCTGATCCTCGGCCTGTTCCTGGCCTACCCGCTGCTCAAGGGGATCTGGCTGTCCTTCACCAATGCCAGGATCGGCCGCGACGGCGTGTTCATCGGCCTGGAGAACTACGAGTGGCTCTGGGACGACGACGTCTTCTGGCTCTCGGTGTTCAACACCTGCCTCTACACCGCCGTCGCCTCCGTCCTGAAGTTCGCCATCGGCCTTTACCTCGCGCTGCTGCTCAACAAGAACATGCCGTTCAAGGCGATCATCCGATCGATCGTCCTGATCCCCTTCGTGGTGCCCACCGTGCTCTCGGCCATCGCCTTCTGGTGGATCTTCGACAGCCAGTTCTCGATCATCTCGTGGTCGCTGCGCCATCTCGGGATCATCGACGGCAATATCGACTTCCTGGGTGAGCCGGCCATGGCCCGGGCCTGCGTGATCTTCGCCAATATCTGGCGGGGCGTGCCGTTCATCGCCATCACGCTGCTCGCCGGCCTGCAGACCGTCTCGCCCTCGCTCTACGAGGCCGCGACGCTCGACGGCGCCTCGAACTGGCAGATCTTCTCGCGGATCACCCTGCCGCTGCTCACGCCGATCATCGCCGTGGTGATGACCTTCTCGGTGCTGTTCACCTTCACGGACTTCCAGCTGATCTGGGCGATGACCCGGGGCGGCCCGGTGAACGCCACGCATCTGATGGCAACCCTGTCGTACCAGCGCGGCATCCTCTCGGGTACGCTGGGCGAGGGCGCGGCCATCGCCACCGCCATGGTGCCGTTCCTGCTCGCCGCCATCGGCATATCATGGTTCGGCCTGCAACGCCGGGCCTGGCAGGCCGGGAGTCCGACCGATGAGCGCGCCCGCACCGCCTGCCCATGCCGATCCGCAGATCGCGCCCGTCATGGGCGCGCGGCCGGCCGGGCTCACCGACAACTCAGAGGGTATGGCCTATCTCGAGCGCCTGCCCCGGCGGCTCGTCACCACCTACCTGCCGCTCCTGATCATCCTCGTCGTGCTGCTGTTCCCGTTCTACTGGATGGCGCTCACGGCCATCAAACCGGACGAGCAGCTGATCGACATGGAGCGGTACAACCCGTTCTGGGTCGTGGATCCGACGTTCAAGCACATCCACAAGCTGCTGTTCGAGACGCAGTACCCGCGCTGGCTTTGGAACACGATGTACGTGTCGGTGGCGTCGACGGTCCTGTCGCTGTTCGCGAGCGTGCTGGCCGCCTATGCCTGCGTGCGGGTCCGCTACCGGGGCGCGGGCTGGGTCGGTGCGGCGATCTTTCTCGCCTACCTCGTGCCGCCCTCGATCCTGTTCATACCGCTCGCCACCATCGTGCAGGCCTACGGCCTGTTCGACTCGCCGATTGCCCTGATCCTGGCCTATCCGACGATCCTGATCCCGTTCTCGACGTGGCTCCTGATGGGCTATTTCAAGACCATTCCCTACGAGCTGGAGGAATGCGCGCTGATGGATGGCGCCAGCCGCTGGCAGATCCTCACCAAGATCATCCTGCCGCTCGCCTTCCCGGGCCTGATCTCGGCGGGGATCTTCTCCCTGACCCTGTGCTGGAACGAGTTCATCTACGCGCTGACTTTCCTGTCCTCCACGCAGAACAAGACAGTGCCGATCGCCGTGGTCAGCGAGTTCGTGGACGGTGACGTCTACAAGTGGGGTTCGCTGATGGCCGGGGCGTTGCTCGGCTCGCTGCCGCTGGTGATCCTCTACTCGTTCTTCGTGGAGTACTACGTCTCCGCGCTCACCGGCGCCGTGAAGGAGTGACCCTCCGCCGGAGCCGGCCGCCCGGACGCGGATGAGATCCGGAGGCGGTCACGCATGGCCCATTTCATCGATGCCCGAGCCACTCTGGTCAACGACGCCATCGATGGCCTGCTCGCCGCCAGCGGCGGACGGCTCGCACGGCTTGACGGGGATCCCGGCATCCGCGTCGTGCTGCGCGCCGAGCCGGATCCCGGCAAGGTCGCGGTGGTGTCGGGCGGCGGATCCGGCCATGAGCCGGCCCATGCGGGCTTCGTCGGGGCGGGAATGCTGAGCGCCGCCGTGTGCGGCGACATCTTCGCCTCGCCGAGCGTCGACGCGGTGCTGGCCGGGATCCTGGCCGTGACGGGTCCGGCCGGGTGCCTGCTCGTCATCAAGAACTACGCGGGCGACCGGCTGAATTTCGGCCTCGCGGCCGAGCGGGCCCGGGCACTCGGCCATAAGGTCGAGACCGTGATCGTCTCCGACGACATCGCCCTCCCGGACGCGAAGCAGCTTCGCGGTATCGCCGGCACCTTGTTCGTGCACAAGGTCGCGGGCCACGCCGCCCAGGCGGGGGCATCGCTGGAGAGCGTCGCCGCGCTCGCGCGGCGGGCCGCCGCCTCCGCAAAATCGCTCGGGATCGCGGTCTCGACCTGCACGATCCCCGGCTCTCCGCGCAGCGAGCGCATGGCCGAAGGACAGGCCGAGCTCGGCCTCGGCATCCACGGCGAGCCCGGCGTGGAGCGCATCGCGCTGCCGAAGGCGAGCGAGCCTCGCCCGGATGATGGCCGAGCGCCTCTCGGATGCAGTCACAGGCGCAGACCGGCTGGCGCTGTTCCTGAACAATCTCGGCTCGGCCTCGGCGTTGGAGATGCAGATCCTGACCCGGGCGGTGCTCGCTACCGATCTTGGGAAGCGGGTGCGCCTGATTGTCGGCCCGGCGCCGCTGATGACGGCGCTCGACATGCACGGCGCTTCGCTGTCGGTGCTGCCGCTCGATGACGAACTCGAAGCGGCGCTGACGGCGCCCGTGACGGTGCCGTCCTGGCCCGGTGCGGTGCGGGTCGTGCCGCCGGTCCTGCGCCCGGTGCCGGAAGGGCTTGCGGGCGAGGCGTTCAGCCCATCGCGCGACGCCCTGACGGAGACCCGGATTGCCGCGGTTGCGCGGGCGCTGATCGCGGCCGAGGCTTCGCTCAACGCCCTCGACGCGGAGGTGGGCGACGGCGATGCCGGCACGACCTTCGCGGGCGCGGCGCGGGCGGTCCTGACCGATCTCGACCGGATGCCGATGGCGGATCCCGCCGCCCTCTGTCGCGCGCTCGCCGAGCGGATCGGCCGGGCCGTGGGCGGAACAAGCGGCGTGCTCGGCTCGATCTTCTTCGCCGCGACGGCGTCGGCACTTGCGGACGGGATGGCATGGCCGGAGGCCCTGGCCCAGGGTGTCGCGCGTGTGCAGGGCTATGGCGGCGCCAATCCGGGCGACCGCACGCTCCTCGACGCCTTGATTCCCGCCGTCGAGACCCTGGGGCGCGGCGGCCTTCAGGACGCTGCCGCGGCTGCCCGCGAGGGCGCCGCCGCCACCGCTTGCATGGAACGCGCGGGCGCCGGCCGCTCCAGCTATCTGGCCACGGGAGACCTCGCGGGCGTGGAGGATCCGGGCGCCGCCGGCGTGGCCGAGGCCTTCGCGGCGCTTGCCAGGACGTAGGCGCCCCGCAGACCCGTCATTCCGGGCCGCCGACGCACGACGGTGGTTCTGGATAATGCCGATCGGCGAAAGCCGCCGGGATTGCATCTTCGCCGGTGGCGAGCCCGGATCGGCGGCGCTGCAGGAACACCGTCCCGACGCGGTCCCCGTCGATTGACCCTTGCCCGGCTCGGGCCTACGCGACCGCGCCGCCCTCCCTGGACCGGCATCGGGAGCCATCACCATGCGGACCTGCCTGATCCTCGACGACTACCAGCAGGCGGCCCTCGCGCTCGCCGATTGGGAGCGCCTCTCCCACGTCGCCGTGTCGGCCATCTCCGAGCCGATCCCGGATCGCGACGCCCTCGTCGCCCGGATCCAGCAGGCCGAGATCTTGGTGATCATGCGCGAGCGCACGCCGTTTCCGGCGGCGTTGCTGGAGCGGCTGCCCCGGCTCGAACTGCTCGTCACCAGCGGCATGCGCAACCTCGCCATCGACGTCGCCGCCGCTCGGGCCCGCGGCATCACGGTCTGCGGCACGGAGTCCAGCCCGACGCCGCCCACCGAGCTGACCTGGGCGCTGATCCTCGGGCTTGCCCGCCACCTCCCGCTGGAGAGCTGGAACCTCCGCGCCGGAGGTCCCTGGCAGAGCACGATCGGGACCGATCTCGCGGGCGCGACCCTTGGCATCCTGGGGCTCGGCAAGATCGGCACGCGGGTCGCCGAGATCGGGCGCGCCTTCGGCATGCGGGTGATCGCCTGGAGCCCGAACCTCGACGACAGTCGCGCAGCGGCCGCCGGGGTGGAGCGGGCGGGATCGAAGGAGGCGCTCTTGGAGGCGAGCGACGTCGTCACGATCCACCTCGTGCTGGGTGACCGGACCCGCGGCCTCCTAGGCGAGGCGGAACTGCGCCGGATGCGGCGGGAGGCGATCCTGGTGAACACCTCCCGGGCGACGATCATCGATCAGGCGGCTCTGGTCCGGGCGCTGGACGAGGGCTGGATCGCAGGCGCCGGGCTCGACGTGTTCGAAACCGAGCCGCTTCCCGCCGACAGCCCCTTCCGCCGCCTGCCCAATGTCTTGGCGCTGCCGCATCTCGGCTACGTCTCGCGCAACAACTACCGGACCTTCTTCACCCAGGCGGTAGAGGACATCGGAGCCTGGCTCGCCGGGTCTCCCATCCGGCAACTGGTCTGATGTCACCCGGCGCGCGGGTCCAGCGCGTCTGCGAGCCCGTCTCCGAGGAGGTTGAGCGCCACCAGCGTGGCGATCAGGAAGAGCGCCGGGGCTGCGAGCATGTGGGGCGCTGCCTCGATGGATCGGGCGCCTTCCGCGATGAGCACGCCCCAGCTCGTCTGCGGCTCCTGCACACCCAGCCCCAGGAACGACAGGAAGCTCTCCAGCAGGATGACCTGCGGGACCAGCAACGTGGCAGTCACCGCCACCGGGCCGAGGGTGTTGGGCACGATGTGGCGGAGGATGATCCGGGGCGTCCCGATCCCCAGGGCGCGGGCCGCGCGGACGAAATCGCGTTCGCGCAGAGACAGGGTCTGGGCCCGCACCACGCGCGCCATGTCGAGCCATTCCACGGCCGCGATCGCCACCAGCATCAGCAGTAGGCTCGGTCGGAAGAATACCAGCAGCAGGATGACGAAGAACACAAAGGGTAGGGCGTAGAGCACGTCCACGAGGCGCATCATCACGGCGTCGACGGCGCCGCCGAGGAAGCCCGCCGTCGCGCCGTAGGCGACGCCGATGAGCAGCGCCACGAGACTCGCCGCGAGGCCGATCGCCAGCGAGATCCGGCCCGCGATGAGGCAGCGTGTGAGGAGATCGCGGCCCTGCACGTCGGTGCCGAGCGGGAAACGCAGGTGCCGCAGCGGCACAGCGACTACGAGACGACGGCCTCCATCCCGGTCCTCCAGGATCTCAGGGGCACCGAACAGAGCCGAACGTGGCAGGTAGACGAGGCTGCGCCGGTCGACGCCCGCGTCGGAGCCGAGCGTCAGCCGCAGGGTGTCCCGATCCTGCGCCACCGCATCCAGCCGGGCGCGCATCCGGAAGGCGAGGCGCTCCATTGCGGGGCCGAGATGTTCGGCATCCGGCTGCGCCGCGAGCCCGGCCGGGAGCTGGCGGAGATCGGGATACGGACGCTCGGGGTCGTGCCCCGTCAGGCTCGGGCCGATCAGGCACGCGAACGCGATCAGGACGAGCACGGCGAGCGCCGCCATCGCGGGTCGCTCCCGGGCGAGGCGGGCCAGGATCCCTCGGCCGGGACCGGCCAGGGCGGAGGCCGCGCTCACGCCACCATCCGCAGGCGCGGGTCGAGCCACGCGCAGGCGAGGTCGGCCGCGAGGTTGAGCGCGATCACCAGGCAGGCGACCAGCAGCACCGTGCCCATGACGAGGGTGTAGTCGCGGTTCAGCGCCCCCTCGACGAAGTAGCGCCCGATTCCCGGCAGTCCGAAGATCGTCTCGACCACCACCGAGCCCGTGAGCAGCGCTGCGGCGAGCGGCCCGAGATAGGCTGTCACCGGCAGCAGCGCACCGCGAAGGGCGTGCCGGGTCACCCGGACTGGCGGCAGGCCGAGGCTGCGCATCGTCCGCACCGGCTGCGTGCGCAGGACCTCCCCAGGGACGCGCGTGTCAACCGGGCCAGGGCGCCCACCTGCGGCAGGGCCAGGGTGATCACCGGCAGGACGAGGTGGCTCGGGGAGCCCCCGTCCCAACCGCCGAGGGGGAGCCAGCGGAGCGTCAGTCCGAAGGCGATCTGGAGGAGGGGGCGACGACGAAGCTCGGCAGCGACAGCGTGAGGGCCGAACCTAATCCGAGCAGGCGATCCACGGCACCGCCGCGCCGGAGCGCCGCGACGATACCGAGCCCCACGCCCAGACAGGTCGCGAGGAGGAGCGCGAGGGCGCCCAGGGTTGCCGAGACCGGCAGGCCACGGGCGATCAGATCGAGGACGCTCATGTCGCGAAACGAGAAGGACGGCCCCAGGTCTCCCTGCGCCAATGACGCCAGGTAGCTGCCGAACTGAGCGACGAGCGGGCGGTCGAGCCCGTAGACCCGGCGCAGGTTCTCCATGGCGGCGGGCGCCAGCGGGCGCTCCAGATCGAAGGGGCCGCCAGGGGCGAGCCGCATCAGGAAGAAACTGACGGTGACGACAGCGAACAACGTCGGCACCGCCTGCGCGAGGCGGCCCAGGATGAAGCGGATCACGCGTCGAGCCTCATGAACCGCGTTGGGGCGGCGTTGCGCAGGTTCGGATGGTAGCCGTGCAGCCGCGGCGCGATCAGCGCCTTCGAGCGGTAGTGCATCAGCGGGATCCAGGGCAGCTCGCGCAACGCGATCGCCTCCGCGTCGTAGAGCAGGTCGGCGCGGCGACCAAGATCGCGCTCGGCGGCGGCCTTCGCCAGCAAGCCGTCATAGGCAGAATCCGACCAGTGCCCGACATTCAGACCGTCGTTCCCACTCTGGAGCAGGAACAGGAAATTCTGCGGATCGGAATAATCGGCGATCCAGCTCATGCGCGCGATGTCGAAATCACCACCGTCGCGCAGATAGGCGAAGTGTGTCTTGGCATCGGTATAGACGAAGCGCGTGATGATCCCCAGGTCGCGCCACATCTCGGCGAGCGCCACCGCGACCGTGCGGTTGTTGTCACTGACGTTGAACCGATACTCGACGGTGAGCGGACGGTCCGGCCCGAACCCCGCCTCGGTGAGGAGCCGGCGTGCGGTGTCCTCGTGGTCGATCGGCAGGCCCTGCCGGCCTTCGGTCTCGGGAGGCGTCCGGTAATGGTCGAGTCCGGGCGGGCAGAGGGAATAGGCCGGGCTCATCGTGCCGGCGTTGAGGCCGTCCGCGAGGTACTCGCGGTCGATGACCAGGGACAGGGCCTGCCGGACCCGCCTGTCCGAAAACGGCGCTTTGCGCGTGTTGACCGCAAGCGCCGCGAGGCCGAGGGACGGCCCGAGCACCACCTGCGCACCAAACCGGCGACGCAGGTCGGCGATCTGGTCGATGGGCAGGTCGGAGAGTGAGTCGATCTCGCCGGCGGCGTAGCGGCGCACCGCCGCCGCGATGTCGGGTGTCGGCAGGAAGGCGACGCGCCGGATCGCGACGGCACCGGCCTCGGGGTGATGCGGGTTGGCTTCCAGGGTGATGGGGCCGCCCGGCACCCGGTCGCGCAGCCGATATGCGCCGTTGGTGACCAGATTGCCCGGCCGGGTGAAGGAGTCGCCATAGGCCTCCACAGAGGCCCTGTGCACTGGAAGAGCGGTCTGGTGCGTAAGGAGTTCGAGAATATACGGTGTCGGCTGTTCGAGCCTGATCGAGAGGTCGAGCGGACCGTCCGCGGCGACCCCGAGCGCGTCGACGGGCTTCTCGCCGCGGTTGACCGCAGCGGCGTTCCGGATCGGGAACAGAATCTCGGCGTATTTCGCGCCCGTGGCCGGGTCGAGGATGCGCCGGAGCGAGTAGACGAAATCCGCCGCCGTGACCGGATCGCCGTTCGACCATCGGCCGTCGGGCCTCAGCTCGAATGTGAGGGTCTGGCCGTCCTCGGACACGGTCCAGGCCCGGGCGGCACCCGGAATGATGGCGCCTGTGTTGTCGTAGGTGAGCAGCCCATCGCAGAGATCGCGCAGGATATGCGCCTCCGCCACCGTCGAGGAGCGGTGGGGATCGAGCGTCTCCGGGTCGGCGTCGTTGCCGCGACGGTAGAGCGGCTCTCCGGCGGCGCGGGCGGGCCCCGCGGCCGCAAGGGCGGCGGCACCGGCCAGCCAGTCGCGCCGGCGCAGGCGCATGGTCAGGCGCCGGTTTCCGGCACCAGACCGGCCGCCTTGATACCGGCCACGGCGCAGATCTCGTCGTTGTCCGATGTATCGCCAGAGATGCCGACGGCACCGAGTAGCCGCCCTTCGCCGGAGCGGATCAGGACTCCTCCAGGAACCGGAACGAGGGCGGCGGGTCCCGCGATGTGAGACACGGCCGCCACGAAGTAGGGCTGCGCCTCCGCGCGGGCATGGATGGCCCGGGAGCCGACACCGAGCGCAAGCGCGCCGTTCGCCTTGCCGCACGCGACTTCGGCCCGGCGGAGCGATGTACCGTCCTCCACGGCGACGGATTTCAGCGCACCGCGGGCGTCGTACACCACCACGGCCAGCGGCTTCAGCGCGCGGGCCCGGGCCTCGCGCAGGGCGGTGTCGACGATGGTGCGGGCGGCCTCAAGGGTCAGGTCGATCATCGGAATCCCGTACGCGCGCCGCTCCGGGCGGCGCGCCCCTCCTTACGGGATCGGAACGTGGCCGGTCCACCATGTGGTGCCCCTGGCCCTGTGATCCGGTCGGGCTCCTTCGTGGCAGATGCCGGGGCGGCCGGCAGGCGATGGGGATACGCCATCGCATCGGCTGAGCCGACCCTACGTGATCTGCCGCATGACCGCGCCGGTCGACGGTTGGATCAACGTCCGCCGCTGAAAGATGCTAGCCGCACCCAGCCTTCTCCTCGCGCCGGCGGTCGACGGACTGTCCGGAACGCCCGCAGCGTTCGATTTTGCCGGGGAGGAGGAATCCATGGGCAGCCGCTGCAAGCTCGACCTGACGTCCTGCGAGCGCCTGGCTGGCGGAGTGGTCAGGCTGCGCGATCACATCACGCCGGTCGATCCGCTGGCGAACGGGTGAGGGCGGCCAGGAACGCGTCGTAGGCGGCGGTGACCGCGTCCGGTCGCTCGAAATGTGGGAAGGCGCCGGTGGGCAGCGTCTCAACGCGCCAGTTCGGCCGGTTGGTAACGCGGGGAACCAGCCGGTAATCGACGAAATCGCCGCGCAGGCCGTGGAGCATCCAGACGGGCAGGCGCAGCTGCTCGTAGAGTCGCGTCGTGTCGGTGGGAAAGAGATGGCCCGCGATGAAGCACCACGGCGCGTGCTCCGCGCCCGGCTGGTGCGCCGAGGCGTAATCGTAGGCGAGCAGATCCTCGTCGATCTGCGGAGAGCCAAAGGTCTTCTGCAGGAAGAAGCGCATGCTCGGCCGTGTGACCAGCGCGTCGAAGAGCGGCCGGCCGAAGGGGGCCGGTCGAGGGCTTCGCGCAGCCAATCGCGCCCGCGGTGACCGTCGGGCGGCCCCTCGCCGGAGAGCTGCGCGTCGAAGCCCGTCGGGCTGACCAATCCGAGGCTGCGAAAGGCATCGGTCTGCTCGAGGCTCGCCCGGGCCAAATAGGAGGCGGACAGCGACAGAGCGACCGCGTCGATCGGGAGGCCGCCGTGGCGGTGCCGGATCTCGGCGGCCGCGGCATGGATCGCGTCCACCATCAGGCGGGGCGTGTAGAGACGTCGCGACCGTTCGGAAAAGCCGAAGCCCGGGAGTTCCAGGGCGTAGACCGGCCGCTCGCCGCGGTAGCGCAGATAGAGCGGGCGGACCTCGTAGGCGTTCGCCGCCGCATTGATGGAGTGGATCAAGAGGAGCGGCACGCCGTCGACATCGGCCGAGCCGTAGAGCGAGAGATCCCCGGCGCGCCGGGTGGACAGGCGCTCGTGCCGGCCGGGCAGGGCAGGCGGCAGAGGCATACGCCGGTTCACCAACAGCTGGCTCCAGCCGACGAGGCAGGCGGCCGAGCCGACAATCGTCAGGGCCGCAGCGGCCGCGAAGCGGCCGGCGCGGTGCCTATCCTGGGACTGGAGGCTCATCGGGGCACCTCGCGTCGATCCCGCAGCAGCGGGCGGTGCGCGACAACGCCGGGGAGGCTCGGAAGTGCCCCGCCGGCAGTCGGGACGACGCGCGCTTTAGGAGGCGTGACCGGCGAAGCTGCCGGCATTCACCGCCGGGACCCGGGCCGCCGGCCGGGCAGGGGCGCCGCCGCGGCCCGCTGCCTCGCGCAGGAAATCCACGGTCGGCGGATCGTTGCGCCAGCCCTGGACGCGCTGGGAGACGAGCAGATTGCGCTCGCGCCGGTCGTAATTCGCGTACGAGGCGGCCACGAACTCGACGCGGGACATGGTGCGGGCCGGGCCGGACCGGCGCGTCTCCGCCTTGAAGAACAGGGCGCTGCCGGGAATGCCGTAATGTTGGGCGATCTCGGGATAGACCGGCCAGCTGCCCTGGCCGCCGAGATCGTCGGGCAGGAACGCGTCCAGGTCGCATTCCTCGAACGGCACGCCGGCCTTGGCCAGCAGCCCTCGGGCGAGATCGGCCACGACGTAGAGCTTGGTGTGGTTGATCGAGTGCATGAAGCAGCCCCGCCGCGCCCAGCGCGTGAGGTGCGTGTCGAGGTCGTAGCCGGCCTGGACACCGAGGCCGCGCAGGTAGGCGACCGATTCATCCCAGAGATCGAAATAGCCGAGTCGCTCGAAGACCGGCTCGGCGAAGAGCCTCAGCGCCTGGGCCTGCGAGAAGCCGGACAGGTAGGCGAACAGCGTGATCGCCGAGTGCGAGTGCCCCATCGGCCCGGAGATCAGGCCGTTGAGTGTGACGGCATCCTGAACGCCGACATGGACGAGATCGGGATGGTAGGCACCGAACACGATGGTGGGGATCAGGCGCACCTTAGGATGCGTCCGCAGGGTGTCGATCGTGCCGCCGCCCTTGAAGCGGGGCAGATAGATGCTGGAAAACACGTAGCCGTAGCCGTCGGCATGGGCCATCAGATCGGCGAGCCGCGGGAAGCGGCGGGCCGCCGTGAAGGCCGAGACGAAATCCACCTGTGCGTCGGGCAGCAGGTAGCGCATCGCCTTGGCGATGGCGCCCGCCTGGCAAACGCCGATCACGAGGATGCGCGGCGAACCGGTTCGCTTCTTCCCGAACTGCGCGAGCCGATGCCGCGCACGCCAGAGGCTATCGACGGTCAACATGCGGCTTCTCTCGCATGTCCGTGGGCCGCGGGCAAACGGCACCTTCGGTGTCGACCGCTTTTCGGGAGCCGCCGGCCGGTCGCGATCTCCTTGTCGCGGCGCGATGACAGACCAGCGGCACTGTCGCCCGCAACCTCTGGCCTGCGCGACGAGCCTCCGTCATGCGGGTGCGGCGGAGCGAGGAGGACAGGCATGGCCCCGACGCATGTGCCGGGTGCGGTACCGGACATCGAACGGGCGACCATGGGCAGGGTCGCGTGGCGGATCCTGCCGTTCCTGATGATCGCCTACTTCGTCGCCTTCATCGACCGGGTGAATGCCGGCTTCGCGGCGCTGCAGATGAACCACGAGATCGGGCTCTCGGCCGCGCAATTCGGGCTCGGCGGTGGCCTGTTCTACGTGTCGTACGTGGTCTGCGAGGTTCCGAGCAACCTTGCCATGGCGCGGTTCGGTGCCCGGATCTGGATTGCCAGGATCATGATCACCTGGGGATTGGTCTCCGCCGCGATGGCCTTCGTGGTGGGGCCGTACTCCTTCTATGTGGTGCGGCTGCTGCTCGGGGCTTCCGAGGCCGGCTTCTTCCCCGGCGTGATCCTTTACCTGGCATACTGGTTCCCGCGGGCCTATCGCGGGCGGATCGTGGCCGTCTTCATGGTGGCGATTCCGATCTCGAGCTTCCTCGGCTCGCCGATCTCAGCGGCGATCCTCAACACCGACGGGATGCTGGGCCTGCGGGGTTGGCAATGGCTGTTCCTCTTAGAGGCGGCTCCGGCGGTGCTGCTCGGCCTGCTCGCCTTCGTTCTGCTGCCGGACGAGCCCGGCGCGGCGCGCTGGCTCACGCCCCAGCAGAGTGCCTGGCTGCTGGAGCGGCTCGCGGGCGAGCGCGCCTCAGTCGTTCGCGGCGAAACGGCGCCGACCCGGCATCTCT
Source organism: Methylobacterium sp. P31 (assembly GCA_050632875.1). Taxonomy (GTDB): domain Bacteria; phylum Pseudomonadota; class Alphaproteobacteria; order Rhizobiales; family Beijerinckiaceae; genus Methylobacterium. The sequence goes on from JBODSC010000001.1 coordinate 3,377,488, forward strand.
CGGTCTGGCAGGTCATGCGCAACCGCGACGTGCTCGCCGCCTCGCTGATCTACGCCGGGGCCTCAGGTGCTAGCCAATGCCTCTCGCTCTGGCAGCCTCAGATCATCAAGTCGTTCGGCCTCACCAACCTGGAGACCGGGCTGCTGAACGCGGTCCCATTCGGGATCGCCTCGGTGCTGATGATCCTCTGGGGACGCTCGTCCGACCGGAAGCAGGAGCGGGTCTGGCACACGGCGCTCCCCTCGGCCTCCTGGCGCTGAGCCTCGCCGCCTCCCTCGCGACGGCGCAGTTGCTGCCGACGATCCTGATCCTCTGCCTCGCCGTGACCGCGACCTATACGGTGAAAGGTCCGTTCTGGGCGCTGTCGACCGAGTGGCTCTCCGCAGGGACGGCGGCAGCCGGCATCGCGCAGATCAACGCCGTCGGGAATGTCGGCGGCTTCATCGGCACCTACCTGCTCGGCGTGATCAAGGATGCCACCGGAAGCTATCCGCTGGGGTTGCTGCCCCTGGCCGCACTCTCCGGAGCGGGTTGCCTGCTGGTCGCTTGTCTCGGGCGGGGCGGCGGCCGATCGGTCCGGCCATTCCGGGCCTGAGCAGGTCTTTGCCTCAAGGAAGTCTGCCCCATCGGCGGTGCCCGAATTACCGAGCCTGCGGCCCATCATGATCGCCGATAAATGCACCTGCCGATCGATCTTCTGCTCGCGGAAACGAAATGTAAGTCTTGGTGGATGAGGCTCGGTCGGCTTTTCTCGTATGATCGAGTCGAACCGCAAAGTGGATACATCGAGTCTTGCCGTTGACAGATCTATGCTGACACGTACACATTCGAGCCTATGGAGCATGAAGCTCTGGAATGTCGCGCCCTTGATCATGACGATCACTGGGTTCCCGACGGCTGAGGCTCGCGCTCTCCCTTCCGACAGCGATGTGGGCCCAGGCGGCTGACCATCTGACGCACACAGCCGAAATGGCAGCAGCGTCAAGGTCGGCCGACCGGTACATGAGTTCTGAGCGCATTCGCGATCTGAACTCGGTCCAAGGTGATCGGGCTTGACTCAATGTCCGTGCTTCGCAGTGCCAGTTCGCGGATTTCAAATCGGATCCGGTGCGAAGGGCTGAGCTGCTCAGGCTTGAACAAGTTCCAAATCCGCGTCTTCAATTGTGCGGGCCGGATATTCTGATCCAAGATATTCGATAAATATTTGCGAAAATTGATAATGTACGTGTGATTTTCGAATTTCCGCAACCTGTCGGGGCGCGAACCTCAGATGCCCGCATCGAGTCGAACAGCAAGAGGCTTCGCTATGGATTACATACCTTCGATGTCCGCGGTTACGGCAGCTGCACAGAAGCTGCCGCAGGTCGAGGCTACGATACACAATGCGGCCGGGAAGGACGTTCCGCCCGCCGCTTCGACGTCGCTGGATCCGAGGTCAATCTACACGCTGTCCGTCGAGGCGGTCGGTGCCGTTCTGTCTATGGCCCAGGCGCGGGTGCAAGCGGGGGAGACCGCCGATTTCAACGCCAAGTACGGTCAAAGCCCGCAACTCTCGGGATCCGTCATCGCGGCGGCCGTGGCCGCGGGCCCGGTCGTATCACCCGAAACCACCAAGACGGTCGGTGCCGCGAATCGGAATTGGAACGAGGACGTTCGTCTGGACCACGATTCCTTCCGGCGGGTCGGCACAGATACTGTCGTTTGATACGATAACCCGCGCGTGATGGCCGCTTGGAGCGCAGCGTTCCCGGATATCGCAGGTCGGAAATTCCGCGGGCTTCTGGCGTCGGACACAAATGTCGAAAGCGTCATCAGCAAGATCCAAGCGGATGGGGGATTCGACGGGCAGATCAAAGATATTTATCTTCTGTGCAACAGCGAGCATTTTAAGGTTTTTAGCGAAGATCATCCAGATACCCATATCAATTGGATAGCTGTAGACAACGATGACATCTTGTTTTTCTGGCCAAAGGAGCGTGACCAGGAATAGGCGCCCCGGCGCGGGCACCGTCGCGGGAGCTGAGGATGCCGCAGGCGTGGATCAGCAGGCGCTTATCTTTCACCGCCGGCATCATGCCGCGCCCGGCCCGCATCGGGAGCTGCTGTCCGACTCGATCCTCCAGGCGCTTCATCTGCATGCAGAGTGCGGCTCGGCGTCGGCCGATCCGCAACTCGGTTGAGCGCGCAGGCCTGCGTGGCGGCAGCGAAGCTGCGCAGATGATCGACAGCCAGGCTCCGCCCGTCCAGGTCCGCTGACACCTCGTTCGAGTCTATAGGCTTTTCGACCGCCGGCTCCGCTCCTAGCATGCCTGGGTACGGCGGCGGGAGCAGGATCGACCATGACGCACAATGCCGACCCGGATTTCTGGGCCCGCGCAGGCCGACATCTGGTGCGTTACGGCGGCAGCTTCGCGCCCGTCATCATCGAACGCGCACAGGGAAGCTTCGTCTACGACGCCGACGGCCGGAAGATCCTCGATTTCACCTCCGGCCAGATGAGTGCCATTCTGGGCCACGCCCACCCCGAGGTCGCCGCTGTCGCGGCGCACCATGTCAGGACCCTCGATCACCTGTTCAGCGGTATGCTGAGCCGTCCCGTGGTCGATCTGGCCACCGAGTTGGCCCACCTGGCCCCGGGTAACCTCGAACGCACGATGCTGCTGACCACGGGCGCGGAGGCCAACGAGGCCGCGCTTCGCATGGCCAAGCTCGCCACCGGCGGCTGGGAGGTGGTGAGCTTCGCCCAGTCATGGCACGGTATGACGGCCGGCGCGGCTTCGGCCACCTACAGCGCCGGCCGCAAGGGCTACGGCCCGGCCCCGGTCGGCTCCTTCGCAATTCCGGCGCCGAACGCTTATCGTCCAGCCTTCGAGCGGGATGGGGCGCCGGACTGGCAGACCGAGCTGGATTACGCGTTCGCGCTCGTGGACCGGCAATCCACCGGCAACCTCGCGGCTTTCCTCGCCGAGCCGATCCTCAGCTCCGGCGGGATCATCGACCTTCCGCCCGGATATCTCGCCGCTCTGAAGCGCAAATGCTCCGAGCGCGGCATGCTGCTCATCCTCGACGAGGCGCAGACCGGCATCGGCCGCACCGGATTGATGTTCGCCTGCGAGCGGGACGGAGTGGTGCCCGACATCCTCACGCTCTCGAAGACCTTGGGCGCCGGCCTGCCGCTCGCAGCGGTCATGACCACCCCAGCGATCGAGGATCTGTGCCACCAGCGCAGGTTCCTGTTCTACACCACGCACGTCTCGGACCCGCTTCCGGCGGCGGTCGGCCTCAAGGTGCTCGAGATCGTCCGGCGCGATGGGCTGGTCGCGCGGGCGGAGGAGGCCGGCGCTCGGCTGGCGGGCCGGCTCCGGGCGCTTCAGCAGCGCTTCGCGTGTATCGGCGACCTGCGCGGGCGCGGCCTGCTGCAGGGCGTGGAGATCGTGGCCGACCGCGACACGAAGGTACCGGCGCCGGAACTCGGGGAGGCGATCACCAAGGGGTGCCTCGAACTCGGGCTCAGCATGAATATCGTGCAGCTGCCGGGCATGGGCGGCGTGTTCCGCATCGCCCCGCCGCTGACCGCTACGGACGCGGAGATCGATCTCGGCGTCGACATCCTGGAGCGGGCGCTCGAGACCTCTTTCTGAAGCCGTGTCGCCGCGCCGACCATGACGGCCCGTGCAGGCGCCCGGCTCGACAGAGTCAAAACCCGATGCTGCGGCTCGCTCGCGAGGACGATGGCCGCGGCCCCGCGGGCCTCAGCGGGACGCTTCAAGCGTAGGCTTCACGCTGCCTCAATCTCGGTGCTCACGGTCAGCCATTCCTCCTCGGCCGCGGCCAACGCGCTCGCGGCGTCCGCGCGCATCTTGGCGATTTCGCCGGCCTTGGCGGCGTTCTCCCGGAAGGCGGAGCCGTCCTCCAGGGCCGCGTCGATCTTCTGGATCGCGGCCGTGAGCTTCGCCATCCGCGCCTCGATCGCCTCCAGCCGCTTCCGGAGCGGGGCAAGGGCCGCGCGGCGCTCGACGCCCGCGCGGCGCGCCTCGGCCTTCTGGCCGCCGGACGGTTCCGAAGCGCGCTCGGCCTCCCGTTCCGGACCGGACAGGACGAACCGGCGGTAATCGTCCATATCGCCGTCGAATGCCTTCACCGTGCCGTCCGACACCAGCCACAGCCGGTCGGCGCAGGCCTCGACCAGGAATCGGTCGTGCGAGACCAGGATGACGGCGCCCTCATAGTCGTTGATCGCCTCAACCAGCGCCTGCCGGCTCTCGATGTCGAGGTGGTTCGTGGGCTCATCGAGGATCAGGAGATGGGGGCCGTGGAAGGCCGCGAGCCCCATCAGCAGGCGCGCCTTCTCGCCGCCCGAGAGTTTCTCCACCGGGGTGTCGGCCTTGTTGGCGCCGAAGCCGAGCCGCGCGGTGGCGGCCCGGACCTTGGCTTCCGGCACGTCGGGCATCAGCGTCCGGACATGCGCGTAGGCGCTCTCGACGGGTCGCAGTTCGTCGAGCTGGTGCTGGGCGAAGTAGGCGACCTCCATCTTGGACGAGCGCTTGACCTCACCGGCAAGCGGTCCGAGACGTCCGCCGATCAGCTTGCAGAAGGTCGACTTGCCGTTTCCGTTTGCGCCCAGCAGCGCCACGCGATCGTCGGGGGCGAGGCTGAGATCGAGGCCGGTGAGCACGATCTCGCTCACCGTAGCCGGCTTTCACCCGCTCCATGGCGACGATGGGTGGGGATAGCGGCTTCTCCGGGCTCGGCAGGTGGATGACCGGCGCGTCGTCCTCGAGCAAAGCCGCGATCGGTTCCATCTTAGCGAGGCGCTTCATCCGCGACTGGGCCTGACGCGCCTTGGTGGCCTTCGCCTTGAACCGGTCGATGAAGCTCTGGAGATGGGCCCGCTCCGCATCCTGCTTCGCCTTCGCCTTGGCCTGCAGGACGCGCTTTTCGGATAGCTGCTTGGCGAAGCTCGTGTAGCCGCCGCGGTAGATCGTCAGCTTCCCCGGTCTAGATGGAGGATGTGGTCGACGCTGGTGTCGAGCAGGTCGCGGTCGTGGCTGATGATGATCGCCGTGCGCGGGTAGCGCTCCAGGTAGTCGTAGAGCCAGAGCGTGCCCTCGATGTCGAGGTAGTTGGTCGGCTCGTCGAGGAGCAGCAGGTCCGGTTCCGAGAACAGTACTGCGGCCAGCGCCACCCGCATCCGCCAGCCGCCGGAGAAGTCCGAGCAGGGCCGCGCCTGCGCAGCTGCGTCGAAGCCCAGCCCGTGCAGGATCGCGGCGGCGCGGGCCGGCGCCGAATGAGCGCCGATATCCACAAGTCGCGTTTCGATCTCGGCCCGGCGCAGCCCGTCAGCGTGCTCGGCCTCGGCCATCAGCCGGGCGCGCTCGGTATCGGCGGCCAGCACCACCGCGTGCAGCGTCTCCGGACCGGCCGGCGCTTCCTGGGCAACGGCCCCGATCCGCAGGCCCTTGGGCAGCGAGACCGACTTCGCGTCGACCGGCAGGTCGCCGAGGATCGCCTTGAACAAGGTGGTCTTTCCGGCGCCGTTGCGCCCGACGAGGCCCACGCGGGCGCCTTCCGGGATCGTAAAGCTCGCGGAATCGAGGATCAGGCGGTCGCCGATGCGGTAGGTGAGGTCATTGACGCGCAGCATGGCGGCGTTCTGGCCGTACGGAGGCGGAGTGGCAAGCGCCGCATCGGCGCAGCCGCACCGCTCCAGGGGCCGCAAGCTTTTGCGCGAAAGAAGAAACTACAACGGTGCTGCTCACCGACAACCGCGGATGGCATTTTAACGAAATTGCATCAATCAAGGCGCGATTGTTGTGTCTGTCGCCGGTTTCCTGGCCGCGATGTTCGTACGATGGGTTTGATTGCGGACGAAGGCAGGAAATTGCGGCGGCTGGACGCGATGTCGACCGACGCGTCATGGCTCGGGGGATTGTACGCCGGGAGGGGGCGTATGACAGGAGGGACGTCTTGGGCCGAACCCTGATCCTGACCGACGATATCGGCCGGGGCGAGCGTCTCGCGCGCAGCCTCGGCGGCGGGAACGTCGTCCTCCATGACCTCTACGGCAATGGCGCTCCGCCGACGGGGGCTTCGCTGATCATCAGCGACGTGAGCGCCCTGACCTCCGAATCCGTACGGCGCCTTCGACAAGCCCTGGCTGTTGCCCGCAGCGCCGAAACGCCGTTCCTCGCGCTGGTCCACGGTAATATGGGACGCGGGGAGATCCAGGCGACCGCCCTCGGGGCGACCCGGGTGCTGTCGGCCTCCGCGGCAAGCGCCATGCTTATCAACGCGGTGGCGAACCTGACGGGCAATACAAGGGTTGCCCCGGCCAAGGGTGATCTGCGGAACCAGGCCAGAGAGGCGCGGGCCGCATTCACACAGATCTTCCGCCGGGACCAAGCGCCGGCGCCCGTGGTCGTGGAAGCCGGTGCAGCGCTCGTGAACCGGGCGATCCGGGAGGCGAAGGTCCGCGACTGGCTCGACGTGGTCGCGAGCTTCGACGACGTGACCCACCAGCACTGTCTGACCGTCGCCGGCCTCGCGGCTGCTTTCGCGCAGACGCTCGGCCTGAACGATTCCGACTCCCACTACCTGATCAAGGGTGCGCTGCTCCACGATATCGGCAAAGCCAAGATTCCCCTCGCCATCCTCAACAAGCCCGCCCCGCTCACGCCGGAGGAGCGGCACGAGATGGTCAGGCACCCGGTGCTCGGCCACAGCATGCTGCTGGAGGGGGCTACGATGCCCTCACCCTGTCGGTTGTCCGCTCGCACCACGAGTATCTCGACGGGTCGGGCTACCCGGACGGGCTGCGGGGCAAGGAGATCCCGGATGTCGTACGGCTGATCACGATCTGCGACATCTTCGCGGCGCTCCTCGAGGCGCGTCCCTACAAGGTCCCCAAGCCGGCCCCGGAAGCCTACGGGATTCTGGAGAAGATGGGCGCCAAGCTCGACGCCGATCTCGTGCGCGCCTTCGGTCGCGTGGCCATCGCCTGCGAGACGCCCTTGCGCGCGTCTGCGTAAGGTCGGCCCGTGCGAGAGCGTCAGGTCAGCTCCCAAGCCGAGGTGTCGCGCATCAGGGCCGCGACGAGCGCGTGGTTCAGCTCGTGCCCGGTATGGAAGGCAGTGACGCGCCCCTCGACCGGGTGGCCTGTCAGCGCGAGATCCCCGATGAGATCGAGGATCCGGTGGCACACCGGTTCTCCCGGGACGCGCATGCCCCCGAGCACCCGGCCGCGCACGAGGAGCGCCGCCGAGCGGGGCGAAACGCCCTGCAGGAAGTCCTTGCGCGTAACGTATCCGTAGGCCCGGCCAGCCATGGCGCGGGCGTACCGGCCGAAGCTGCGCGCCGGCGCGATCTCGCGCTCGAAACTGTCCGGCGTTATGGCGCCCGACCAGTCGATCGGTCCGAAATGCGCGAGCGCGATATGGCCGGTCACGTGCAGGCCCGCGCCGGGCTCGATCCGGAGGTGCCGTCGACCACTCTCGACGGCGACGGGCCGGAGGATCCGGATCACCCGGCATCGCTGTTCCTGCTCGATACGTCCCGCGGCCCGGATCGCCTCGCACCACGGCGTGGCGCTGCCGTCGAAGATCGGCAACTCGTCCGAATCGATCTCGACGAGAATGTTGTCGATCTGCAAGGCGCTGAGCGACGCCATCAGGTGTTCGATGGTCCGCACAAGGACGCCCTCGCGCCGGATCGCCGAAGAGAGCGGCTGCGATTCCCGGTACTGCCAGAGCGCCGGAACGTCGACGGTGCGCCCGCCCGGCAGGCGCCGGCGAAAGACGATGCCGTGTCCGGCCGGGGCCGGGCAGACGCGCACGGTGGCGTGCCGCCCGGAATGCAGGCTGCGCCCCGACCGTTCGAAGGCGGCGGAGAGGGTCGCCTGCCGGCGCGAGGTCGGGGCGGGCATGCGGGGATCGGGACGCGTGACGCGGAACTCTTGCAACATCGGTGTCGCCAGCAGGGGCGGGCGCAGCAGGTTAGCCCTCATTCCGGATCCACGCTAATAAACTCCTGTTCAGCCAAGCCTGGCTTGACCGGCCAGCCCGTGGCCGTCACCATCAATCCCGCCCAATCGATCGAGCGCCGTCGGGACGGCGCGCGGCTTTACTGCGCGGGCTGCTCCCGTCCTTAGCGTTGCTGGCCGGAACCCGTCAGGGCAGGGACGGAGACCGGGGTTTAGGGAACACGTTCGATGGCGCGGTTGGGGACGATACCCTTCTTCAAGGATCCGGGCATCGAGCCTCAGCACCTACGAGTCGCGCTGCCACTGGCGTCGCTTCGACGAGAATGAGGTGCTGGTCGACTTCGACGACATCTCGACGGACGTCTACTTCATTGCCTCCGGCGAGGTTCGGATCCTGAACCGGACCCAATCCGGCAAGGAGGTCATCCTCGGCGAGATGCGGGGCGGGGCTTTCTTCGGCGAACTGGCCGCCATCGACGGGATCGGCCGCTCGGCCAACGTCACGGCGCTCACCCGCGGCGAGGTCTGCGTGGTGCCGGCGCCGGTGTTCCGGCAGATCGTGTTCGCCTCGGAGGCCATCGCCGACCGGCTGTTCCGGCTGCTGGCAAAGCGGGTGCGCGAGCTGAACACGCGGCTCATGGAGCATGCGCTGCTCGACCTGAAGCACCGACTTTACGCCGAATTGTTGCGTCTGTCGGTGCCCCGGGCCGGCGCGTCGGGCGAGCGGGTGGTCTCGCCGCCGCCATACCATCACGTCCTCGCCGCCCGGATCGGCTGCCGCCGCGAGCAGGTGACGCGGGAGTTTACCGCGATGGCCGCCGAGGGTCTGGTCGACCGCACCCGCGGCGCCCTGGTCCTGCGCCGGCCGGATCTCCTCGAAGCGCGCGTGGCCGAGGCGCTGCGCGAGGATTCCTGAGCCCTTGTTCGACGCGTCAGCGCCGCAACTGCGGCTTGAGGAGGTCACCAAGGTCTTCGGCACGCACCGCGCCGTGGACGCGGTGACGCTGGACCTCCAGCCCGGGGAGTTCTTCTGCCTGCTCGGTCCGTCCGGCTGCGGCAAGAGCACCCTCCTGCGGATGATCGCGGGCTTCGAAACGCCGACCTCGGGACGGATCCGGATGGGCGATGAGGATCTCACCGCGCTGCCTCCGCACCGGCGGCCGGTGAACATGATGTTCCAGTCCTACGCGCTGTTCCCGCATATGAGCGTGGCGGCCAATATCGGCTACGGACTCAAAGGGTTGGGCCGGATTCAGGCTGCAGCCCGGGTGGCCGAGCTGCTCCGCCTCGTCCGCCTCGATGGCTTCGGGGGCCGCCGCCCCGAGACCCTCTCCGGTGGGCAGCGGCAGCGGGTGGCCCTGGCCCGGGCGCTTGCCCGGGAGCCGAAGCTGCTTCTCCTCGACGAACCTCTCGGCGCTCTGGACCGCGGCTTGCGTGAGGAGACGCAAGGGGAGCTGCGTGCGGTGCAGCGGCGGCTGGGCACAGCCTTCGTGGTGGTCACCCACGATCCCGAGGAGGCGATGATGCTCGCCGACCGCATCGGGATCATGGAGGCTGGGCGTCTCGTCCAGATCGGGCCGCCGACCGAGCTCTACAGGCGGCCGGCCAGCCGCTTCGTGGCGGGTTTGTTGGGCGACGTGAACCTGATCCCAGGACGGCTCGGGCCCGCAGCGGCAGACGGCACCTGTACGGTGGAGACTGCCCACGGCACGGTGCACGCTGCGGCGGCGCCGAGCCTCGCCGAGGGGACGCCGGTGGTGGTGGCGGTGCGACCGGAGGATCTCGTCCTCGGGAGCGAGGGGCTGCCGGTCACCGTCGCGGATGCCACCTTCCTGGGTGATCGGCTGCGTCGGACGCTGCGCCTGCCCGACGGGTCCGTGCTACGAGCCAGCGGGCGCCCGACGGATGCGGATCCGTCCCCGGGTTCGGAGACGTATGCCGGCTTCGCGGCCGCTGCGGCGGTGATCCTGCCGGCATGATGTCGTGCGTCCCGATGAGCGATCCAGACGCCCGCCCGGCGCCGCGCGCCTTCGCGGAGCAGCCCGCATGAGCGGCAAACCGCGAACCCTGTTCGATCGGCTGGTGCGCCTGCCGCCCTTCGTCTGGCTGTCGGCCTTCTTCCTCCTGCCGTTCACGATCACGCTGAAGATCAGCCTGTCCGAGCCGGTGACCGCGATCCCGCCCTACCTGCCGGTACTCGACTGGCACGCTGGGCTGGACGGCTGGTCGGCCTTTCTCGAAGCCCTGAACTTCGACAATTACACCACGCTCTACGCCGACCCGCTCTACCGCGACGCCGCCTTCGGCTCGCTGATCTACGCGGCCGCCGCGAGCCTGATCCTCGTCGCGCTTGGTACCCCGATCGCCTATGCTCTGGCCCGTGCGCCGTCCCGCTGGCAGCCGGCCCTCGTCGCCTTGGTGGTGGTTCCGTTCTGGACGAGCTTCCTGATCCGGACCTACGCCTGGATCGCCATCCTCAAGCCCGAAGGGTTGCTCAACCTCGCGCTGATCCGCCTGGGGCTGATCGCCAAGCCGCTGACCATCCTCAATACCGACGCCGCGGTAATCATCGGCCTCGTCTACGCCTACCTGCCCTTCATGGTGTTGCCGCTCTATGCGGTGATGAACCGCCTCGACCCCGTCCTCCGGGAGGCGGCCGCGGATCTTGGCGCCTCGCCGAACCGGGTGTTTTGGAGCGTGACCCTGCCGCTCAGCCTGCCCGGCATCGTCGCGGGCGCCGGGCTCTGCTTCATTCCGATGGTCGGCGAGTTCGTGATCCCCGACCTGCTCGGCGGGTCGGAGACCCTGATGCTCGGCCGGGTGCTCTGGACCGAGTTCTTCTCGAACCGCGACTGGCCGCTCGCCTCCGCGGTCGCCGTCCTGATCCTCGCCATCGTCATCGGCCCGGTGGTGCTGTTCCGCGACAGCCTGCGCGCGGAGGAGGGGCCGTGAGCTGGGTGACCCGCACTGCTCTGATCCTCGGTCTCGGCTTCCTCTACGCGCCGATCCTCGTGCTGATCGCCTACTCGTTCAACGCGTCGTCCCTGGTGACCGTGTGGGGCGGCTTCTCGACCCAATGGTATGCGGCCCTCTTGGACGATGCGCCTCTGCTGGCATCCGCCTGGGTCTCGCTGAAGGTCGCCATCCTGTCGAGCCTGATCGCCACCGCGCTCGGCACGCTGGCGGCCCTTGCTCTGGAGCGGCAGGGCCGGTTCCATGGACGCTCGCTGTTCACGGGCCTCGTCTTCGGGCCGATCGTGATGCCCGAAGTGATGATCGGGCTGTCGCTGCTGCTGATGTTCATCGGCATCGGCCTCGACCGCGGCATGATCACGATCGTCATCGCGCACGCCACGTTCTGCACGGGATTCGTCGCCGTGGTGGTCGCGGCGCGCCTGCGCGGCCTCGACCGGTCCCTGGAGGAGGCGGCGGCGGATCTCGGTGCGCCGCCGCTGCGCGTCCTGGCCACCGTCACGTTGCCGCTTCTGGCACCGGCGGTGGTGGCCGGGGCGCTCCTCGCATTCACCCTCTCGCTGGACGACCTCGTGATCGCGAGTTTCATCTCGGGCCCGGGCTCGACCACACTGCCGATGCGGCTCTACAGCCGCGTCCGCCTCGGGGTGAATCCCGAGATCAACGCCGCATCGACACTCCTCGTCGGGCTCGTGAGCGTAGCGGTGATCCTCGCCTCTTGGCTGACGGCCCGGCGGGGTCGGGCCTGACGCGACCTACTCCGCGGCTTGCGCACCGGCCGCCGCGGTCGCGCGTGTCAGTTGCGCCACCGCAGCCGTAACCAGGACATTCACCACCAGCGCCGCGATTCCGACATTCACATCCTGGACCGGACCGAGGAAGGCGAGCTTCGACAGGCTAAACCCGCTGAGAACTGTCGCCGCCACGGTGGCCACACCCGCCAGGATGCCGGCAGCCGCCGCCCGCCGATCCAGCGGGTTGTTCCGCATCAGGCTGGCGATGAAACAGGGGAAGAGCTGGGTGACGAAGTTGTAGCCCATCAGCAGCAGCTGCACGATCGTGTCGCCGCCCTTGAGCGTGAATCCGACGCAGATCAGCGCCAGCACCGGCACGAGGATCTTGCACAGCCGCGCGGTCGCGGCATCGTCCATGCCCGGCCGCAGAGGGCGGACGAGATTGTTGACCACCAGGGTCGCGCCGGCGATCAGGATCATGGACCCAGGAACCAGGGCCGTGAGCACGCCGGTGGCGCCAATGACGCCGATGAACCAGGGCGGGAAGCTCTGGAGCGAAAGCTTGAACAGCGACAGGTCGACGTCCGGCCCGGTCAGGCCCGGGACCTGCAGCACCGCCGTGAAGCCGATCATGAAGACGAACAGGTTGATCAGCTGGTAGATCGGTAGGATGACGGCGTTGCGCCGGAAGGCACCGGGCTCCCGCGCGGTGTAGAGCGACGCGAAGGTGTGCGGCCACATGTATCCGCCGAGCGCCGTCAGCAGGACCGTGGTGGAGAACCATGTTGGGCTCTGGCCTCGCTCCGGCAGGGCCAGGAAGCCGGGTTTCGCGGTCTCGATCGCGCGGAACAGGCCCTCGTAGCCGCCGTAATAGTGCAGGGGCAGGTAGATCCCGAGGAAGATCACGACGCACAGGATGGTCGTATCCTTGATCACCGCCGTCCAGGCCGATCCGTGCACGCCCGACACGACCACGTAGGCGGTCAGCGCCGCGGCGCCGATCCAGACCGCACTCGTCGCGGAGAGCGCCCCGTAGGACGCCGTGGAGACGATGATCCCCAGCCCCTTGAACTGGAGCACGAGATAGGGAACCAGCGCCACGATCCCCACCAGCGCCACCAGCATGCCGAGCGCCCGACTCTCGTATTTGCGCGCGAAGAAATCCGGCTGCGTGTAGAGGCCGTGCCGCTTGGCATAGGTCCAGACCGGCGGCAGCAACCAGTAAGAGGTGACGTAGGCCAGCGTCAGGTAGCAGAGGATGTAGTAAGCTGGGCCGCCCTTACCGTAGGCGATCCCAGAACCGCCCAGGAACGTGAAGGTCGTGTAGATCTCGCCGGCCATCAGCAGGAAGACCAGGGCGGTGCCGAAGCCGCGGCCGCCGACCGTCCACTGCTCCAAGCCCATCTCCCGACCCACGCGGGCATAGAGCCCGAGGCCGATCGCCAGCGCGAAGCCGGCTGCGACGATGAGGAGCGCGATGCTCATCGCCGATCCTCCGGCATGCGGTTCTCGGGGTCGGTGATGTAGATCAGCCCCATCACGGCCGCGGTTCCGATCACGCAGAACACGAGCCAGGCGAGGAGCAGCGGGAGACCGAGAACGAAGGGTTCGACGCGGTTCAGAAAAAAGGGGCCGACCAAGATGCCAAGGAAGGGCAGGGCGGCGAGCCACCGCAGATTTCGCATGCGCGATACCGTCCAGAGGCCCCCGATAGTGCGGCGTGGATCAGTCGCCCTCAGCTGTCAATCCATTCGCCCATACGGAGCACGCAAAACGGGCCTCAAGCGTGTTGTGCGCCTGCGCACGCGGCCACGCTTGGCGCCAACATAATCTCATGAGGGTTCCGCTGACGACGCAGCGGATCGTGAGGGACCGTCGTCATAACCCGAGCGCTCACCATCCTGTCCCTGGCCGCTCTGTTTGCGGCACCCGTCGCCGAAGCGCGTCCGATCCGGGCGGCCAAGCCGCCGGCCGATGCGGTGCACAAGGCTCGGCTGAGCGCGATGAACGATTTCAGCGCCCGCATGAGCCGACTCGACGCCCTGATGGGCGTACCGTCGCGTTACGCGGCGCGTTCGCGCTCTGCCGGGGCCGGGCGGTAGCCTCCACGCGGCGCCAGGACCGACGCGGTCTAGAGCAAGGCCAGCCGATCAGCGGCCGAGGCCGCCGGCCACCTCGATGAAACGCGCCACGTCGTCGGCACCGGCGCCGCCGCGCAGAGACGCGAACACGTAGGGCCGCGTTCCGCGCATCCGGCGTGTGTCCGCTTCCATCACCGACAGGTCCGCACCGACCAGAGGCGCGAGGTCAATCTTGTTGACGATCAGCAGGTCGGACCGGGTGATACCCGGGCCGCCCTTGCGCGGAATCTTCTCCCCCGCCACGTCGATGACGTAGAGCGTGATGTCGGCGAGTTCCGGCGAGAATGTCGCCGCGAGGTTGTCGCCTCCGGATTCGATCAGCACTAGATCGAGCTTCGGGAAGCGCCGGGTCATTTCGGCCACGGCGGCGAGGTTGATCGAGGCATCCTCGCGGATCGCCGTATGCGGGCAGCCCCCGGTTTCGACGCCCAGGATGCGCTCCTCGGGGAGGGCGCCCGCGACGGTCAGGATGCGGGCATCCTCCTTGGTGTAGATGTCGTTCGTGATCGCGCAGATCTCGTAGCGGTCGCGGAAGCGCTTACAGAGCTGCTCCATCAGGGCGGTCTTGCCGGAGCCCACAGGGCCGCCGATGCCGACGCGGAGTGGACCGTTCGCGGATGTCATGCTGGGCGCTCAGGACCTGAAGATGCGGGAATACTGGGTCTCATGCCGGTAGGAGCCGAGATCCAGGCGGAACGTGGCGGTGCCGATTGCGTCGAGGTCCACCGGACGGACGTGCTCGGCCAGCATGACGACCCTCGGCGTCAGGGCGGCGATCACCCGAGTCCCCGCTGCCTGTCCGACCGGTGCTGCCCGAAGGGCCGCCGAGACGAGATTCTGCACGAAGGCGAGGCCGTAAGCGGCAAGCACCGGCGCCGGCGCCATGCCGTGAGCGCCCGCTGCCGTTCCGACGGCCACGGGATAGGCAACCGTGCCCGGTAGGTGCTCGGCGAGCGCCACGAGGGCCTCGCAGGGCCAAGCTCCGAGCGTCGCGTCAAGGAAGCTGCGACCCTGCTGGCTGGTCTCCAAGTGCAGTTCGCGCGACGGGGCCAGCGCCAAGGCGAGGTCGTTGATCTCGGCGATCGCATCCCCGTCGCGCGCCACTGCGGCCCGGTGGGCGTGCGCTGCGAGGATCAGGTCGTTGCGCAGGGACCCCCGGGCGCACACGTCGCCGAGCCATTGCGTGAGGCTCGCTTCATCCCAAATGTCGCCCGCTTCGACTGCCCATTCCAGCCCGTGCGAATACGCGTAGGCACCGACCGGATAACCGGGCGACAACCACGCCATGAGCCGGAGCGCGTCCAGGGTGTCAGCCGACGGCATGGTGGTGATGGTGGTGTCCGCCATGCGGATGTGCGTGGCCGTGCCCGCCGGAATAGGCGCCGCCCTCCGGGCGGAAGGGACGCTCCACCGGCTCGGCGCTGCCGCCGAGTCCCCGGACCATCTCGGCGAGCACGTGATCGTGGGCGATCCACACGGCGTCGGTGCCGATTTCGGCCGGAATGTGCCGGTTGCCGATATGCCAGATGAGGCGCTTGAGGGCGTGGTCGCTGGGGGCGCGAATCTCCAGGAGGCGCTCCGGAGCCGCCTCGATCCAGACCAGCCGTCCGTCGTCCAGCACCAGCGCGTCCCCGTCCTCGAGCACGGCCGGTTCCGGCAGGTCGAGCAGGAAGCCGAGCCCGCCGGTCCCGCGCATGGCGACACGGCGGCGATGCCGGTCGCCGTGGTCGAGCACGACGCGATCGACGATCTCGCCGCCGGACAAGGCGTCGCGGCGGAGAATGCGGGTGGCGCGGATCATGGACGGAAGCTGCTCAAAACAGGAAATAGCGCTGCGCCATCGGCAGCACCTCGGCTGGCTCGCAGACCAGGAGTTCCCCGTCGGCGCGCACATCGTAGGTCTCGGGATCGACCTCGATCACCGGGGTGGCGTCGTTGAGCACCATGCTCTTCTTCGAGATGCCGCCGCGCACGTTCTCCACCGCGACCAATGCCTTCTGCACGCCCAGCCGTTCCCGCAAGCCGTCCTCGACGGCTGCGCGGGACACAAAGGTCAGCGCCGTCGCGAAGGGAGCCCGGGCATAGGCGCCGAACATCGGACGGTAATGGACCGGCTGCGGCGTCGGGATCGAGGCGTTCGGGTCGCCCATGGGGGCGGCGGCGATGCTGCCGCCCTTGAGGACGAGATCGGGCTTCACCCCGAAGAAAGCCGGTGTCCACAGCACGAGATCGGCGAGCTTGCCGGGCTCCACGGAGCCGATATGCCTGGAGATTCCGTGCGCGATCGCCGGATTGATCGTGTACTTGGCCACGTAGCGGCGGGCGCGCAGATTGTCTGTGCCGGACGCGTCTCCTGGCAGGGCGCCCCGCTGGCGCTTCATCTTGTCGGCGGTCTGCCAGGTCCGGATAATGACTTCGCCGACCCGACCCATCGCCTGGCTGTCAGAGGACATCATCGAGAGCGCGCCGATGTCGTGCAGGATGTCCTCGGCCGCGATGGTCTCGCGCCGGATCCGGCTCTCCGCGAAGGCGAGGTCCTCCGGGATCGACGGATCGAGGTGATGGCACACCATGAGCATGTCGAGATGCTCGTCAATGGTATTCCTCGTGTAGGGCCGCGTCGGGTTCGTGGAGGAGGGCAGCACGTTCGGCAGCCCGGCCACCTTGATGATGTCCGGCGCGTGACCACCGCCTGCACCCTCCGTGTGGAAGGCGTGGATGGTGCGGCCCTTGAACGCCGCGATCGTGTCCTCGACGAAGCCCGACTCGTTGAGCGTGTCGGTGTGGATCATGACCTGGATGTCATGGGCGTCCGCCACCGACAGGCAGGTGTCGATCGCCGCGGGCGTGGTGCCCCAATCCTCGTGCAGCTTCAGCGCGCAGGCGCCCGCACGCACCATCTCGACGAGGCTCTCCGGTCGCGCGGCGTTGCCCTTTCCGGCGAAGGCGAGGTTCATCGGGAAGGCGTCCGCCGCCTCGATCATCCGGGCGATGTGCCAGGGACCGGGCGTGCAGGTGGTGGCGAAGGTGCCGTGTGCCGGCCCGGTGCCGCCGCCGAGCATCGTGGTGACTCCGGAGCAGAGCGCCTCCTCGATCTGCTGCGGGCAGATGAAATGGATGTGACTGTCGAAGCCGCCGGCCGTCAGGATCTTGCCTTCGCCCGCAATGACCTCGGTGCCCGGCCCGACCACGATGTCGACGCCGGGCTGCACGTCCGGGTTTCCGGCCTTGCCGAGCTTGAAGATCCGGCCGCGCACGATGCCCACATCGCATTTCACGATGCCCCAATGATCGAGCACCACGGCATTGGTGATCACCGTGTCGACCGCGCCGCCGGCATTCGTCGCCTGGCTCTGGCCCATGCCATCCCGGATGACCTTGCCGCCGCCGAACTTCACTTCCTCACCGTAAGTCGTGAAGTCGCGCTCGACCGTGATCTCCAGGCCAGTATCGGCCAGGCGGATCCGGTCGCCCATCGTGGGACCGAACATGTCCGCATAGGCGGCGCGGGGAAGGCTGGCGGGTTTCGGGGTGTTGGCCATGGTCAGAGCTTGCCCATCACGTCGCCCCGGAAGCCGTAAACGGTGCGTCCGCCGGAGAGCGGCACCAGCGTGACCGACCGGGTCGAACCGGGCTCGAAGCGAACCGCGGTCCCGGGGGCGATGTCGAGGCGCTTGCCCCGGGCCTGTTCGCGCTCGAAGACGAGACCCGGATTGACCTCGAAGAAGTGGTAGTGGGAGCCGACCTGGATCGGCCGGTCTCCCGTGTTGGCGACCTCGATCATGGTGCGCTCGGCCCCGGCATTGAACACGATGTCGCCGGGCTGGGTCGTCACGCGCCCGGGCACCTCGGCGGATGCCGCGCCCCGGATCGGATGGTGAACCGTGACAAGCTTCGTTCCGTCCGGAAAGGTGGCCTCGACCTGGATATCATGGATCATCTCGGCCACGCCCTCCATCACCTGATCGGCGGTGAGCACGGCGGCCCCGGCCTGCATCAATTCGGCGACGGTGCGTCCGTCCCGGGCACCCTCGACCACGAAGTCGGTGATCAGCGCCACCGCCTCCGGGTGATTGAGCTTGACGCCGCGCGCCAGGCGGTTTCGCGCCACCTGCGCCGCCATGGCGATCAGCAGCTTGTCCTTCTCACGTGGCGTCAGCAGCACGGTCTACCTCGTCGTCGCGAGCGCAGGAGCAAGGATCATGCGCGCCGCGCGGTCAAGGAGGCCGCAGGCTAATCCGCCATCGCGGTGAAACCCGCGAACAGGTTGGGAAGTGCCTCGCCCTTGACGCTGCTCGGCAAGTCGCGCGGATGAATGAATTCGTCGCGGAACCAGGGAAAGCGCTTGGGATCGAACGAGTCTCGCACCCAGTCAATGGCCTGGCGCACGCGGCTGATCCGTTCGGCATCCGGATGATAGGTCAGCCAGATATCCAGACTGTACCGGCCGAGATTCTCGACCGGTATGACCTGGGCCCCTATGGCGGTCGCATAGGTTGGGAGCAGGCCGATACCAGCACCCTTGGCGATAGCCCAGTAATACGCACTGCTGACATTGATCTTCAGCGTCACCGGTATGGCAGACGGGAATCCCGGGACGTTTCGGGTGTAGTCCTCAAGGCTGATCGTCTGGCCGGCAGCTTGAACCACGATCCGATGACGTTCGAGGTCGGCCGGCTCGGCGGGCAGGCCGTAGGTCTGCTCGTAGCTGCGCGCAGCATAGGGGACGATGTGCATGCGGCCGAGCTTGACCACGCGCAGGTCCGGGCTCGTCGGTCGTGTCAGCTGAATTGCGACATCGGCCTCCAGCCTCAGGACATCCGCGGATTCCATCGCGCAGCGCAGATCAACGGTGAGCCGTGGGTTTGCGCGCTGAAACTCGACGAGGCGCGGCGCCAGCCAGAATGCGCCGAGGCCTTCCGTCACGGCGATCCGCACCTCTCCGGTCGCCGCGAGCGGCCCGATATCGCCCGCCCGCATCAACCCGAAGGCTGCGGCCTCCATCCGCTCGGCCGCTTCGAGGATCGCTTGACCCTCCGCCGTCAGCCGCACGCCGTCGACGTGGCGGGTGACCAGCGGTGCGCCCATCAGGCTTTCGAGGTCGCCGACCCGCCGCCGTACCGAGTTGATCGAGAGACCGAGTTGCGAAGCCGCGGCGCGGAAGCTGCCGGATCGATGCAGGGCCAGGAAAACCCAGACGCTCTGCCAATCGGGCATCGTGATGCGATCCCCCTCGGCTTGTTCCATCCGCGGAACACCCCTGTTTCAATTTTTGCACATACAGCAAGAGCGCTAGATGCGAAGTGCTGCAGCGTCAATCCGTGTCCGAACGACAGGTCATTCGATGACGGTACACGTTGCACGATCCACGTTCGTTACGCGCGGCGCCGATCAGCTCGATGCGGCGCTGCTGCTGGGCAAGCCGCGTCATGGCCTGGACGCCATGCGGATCGACCGTGTCGCCCGTCATCTCGTGGTCTTCCTGCCGACGCCTGACGATCTGGAGCGGCTGATCGTGGCCGCGCGCGTGGATTTGCCGGAACTCGCTCCGCTCGCGACGGTGCAGCGGGTCCTGACGCGCAATCCGGATTGTGTGCTGGCCATCGCACAACGCCACCGCTTCGATGCTGCGGCCCCGCGGGGCGAAGGGTTCGTCGCCTGCCTCATGCTGAATGCCAGGGGTCTCGAAGCTCTGAAGGCGGGCGTCTTCGACGCTTCCAACCCGCGGGATGCCATGTTGTCGGCACAGCATGAGCGACCGGCCGCGATCTATGTCTGGGCCGTCCACGCGCGCGGACGCCTTGCGGGCGGTGTCGGTCTCGTTTTCGACCGACTGTCGAGCCCGCTCTATCAGGGCGTCGACTTCTACGCCCGGGCGGCGACGCGCGAGGGCGCCGATCTGCTCACGAGTCTGGGCTTTACGCAAGGAAGCTGCGCCAGCGGACGCCTGTATCACTTCGCGCGCGCCCCCGCGCCGCCGGCGCCGCCGCCCTACGACAGCTATCGTCCGGGCACGACCGGCACCAGCGTCGCCGTGGCTCGGACCTTCGAGGACCTATCGCGCGTGATCGCGCTGCGGGCCGCGGTCTACATGGCGGAACAGGCCTGTCCGTACGAAGAGGAGTTCGACGGTAACGATCTCTCGGCGACACATCTGATCGGCTATGTCGGCGACGAGCCGGCCGGCTGCCTGCGCATCCGTTTCTTCGCGGATTTCGCCAAGATCGAGCGCCTCGCCGTGCGGGCCGAGCACCGCAACACCCGGATCGCCTTCGCGCTGGTGAGAGCTGGAATCGAGTTGGCGCGCGTGAAAGGCTACCGCCGTCTCTACGGGCACGCGCAGAAGCGGCTCGTCGGCTTCTGGAGCCGCTTCGGCTTCCGGGTCTTCGAGGGCGCTCAAGAACTGGTCTTCTCGGATTTCGACTACATCGAGATGATGATGGAGGCGAAGCCGCACCCGCAGGCCATCGGCATCGGCATCGACCCCTACGTGATCATCCGGCCGGAGGGCCGATGGCACCAGGCCGGCACTCTCGATCGCTCCCGGACCCGGCCGATCACCCGGCCGTCCGTCGCTCAGCAGGCCATGGCGCGATGATGCGGCCGATCAACCCGGCGCTCTACCGCCGCCCGCGCAGCGTTCCGGTTCTGGTGCTGGTGGACATGCAGCAGGAATACGAGGTCGCGGGCCGTCCGCTCGCCCTCGCGGGAATCGCGCCGGCCCTGAGGAATTGCCGGCGGGCCCTCGACCATGCCCGGGAGACCGGCATCCAAGTCGCGTATGTCCGCTGGATCGGTGCCCCGCTATTCCAGGCTGGCACCCGTTTCGCCCGCTGGATCGAGGGATTCGAGCCGCATGGCTGCGACATGATTTTCGACCGCGACCGTCCCTCCTGCTACGCGAGCCCGGCCTTCGCTGACGCGATGGAGCGTGGCTGTCCACCCCTCGTGATTGCCGGCTTTGCGGGCGAGGCAGCCTGCCTGGCCACCGCGGTCGACGGCTTCCACCGCGGGCAGGAGGTGACGTTCCTGTCAGACGCTTCGGCAAGCCACGATCTTGAAGGCATCTCGGCCGACGAGATTCACCGCTCGGTGAGCGCGGTCATGCGCGTCTTCGGCGACGTCACGGACACTCAATCCTGGATCGCAGCCTCTGCGCTCTCCGCACCTGCGCCAGCCGCTTCGAGGCCAACACACGCCAATGACTGACCGCGTCCAGCACGACATCACGAGGCACGAGGCGCGGAGCGGGGCCGGCGATGCAGATTTGCGGCTCGGTCAGCATGCGATCGCGCTACTCCAGGCCGCGCGGGATGCCGGCGATCCGACGCTGATCGCTCAGGCCGAAGCCATGGCTATAGCGGTCGGATTCGCCCTGGCGGCGCGCCTGCCCGATGGCGCCGACGACGATGGCTGACGCGTCTCGGCCGGGTCAGGCCGCCTCGTCGTCGCCTGCGATGAGGCGCATGGCGCGCAACCGCGCCGTTCGCTCGTCACGCGCCCGCCGATCCGCTTCGAGCGCAAGCCAGAGGGCCTTGGCCTCGGTCCTGCACGGCGTTTCGACAGTCTCTCTCGCGTCGAGCGCAGATTCGGCCTGAGCGAAGACGTCCATCTGAATAGTCCCGCGCCTTGAGTTGCGGTGGGTTATCAGGACACCACTTCTTTGGTCCAGCCCGAAATTCGGGCCGCCTCCCTACAAAGCGTCGCCTCCGTCACTCCAGCGGCTGATTTCCGCCGTTAAGGTCGCTTCTCCGGGTGAAAGCACGATCTGCTGAAAGCCTCAAGGCCGCCGCGTCCCACGGTTCGAGAGGCGACGCGTCGCCTCAACCGACGCCAAGCGTTCGGGCGCTTTCGCGCGCAAACGTGCGACTTTTGCACGCCGCGGCCCGGTATCGCTCTCAATCCATATCGGTATTGGACATAATCATTCGGTACAGGCCGGTATAAACCCTTCCATATTCAAGATCCGGACAGCGCCCAAAAGGGCCGGGCCAACGATCGGCTTGCGCAAAGCTCAGAAACATGCCGGATACTGAGCCCTGCCAAGTCTCCTTAGTATCGCGACGGGCGCAGGGCTTGCGGACAGGTCCTATCGGGGCGCCTTAGGTCTCAGATTTCGTCACTGTGGCGATGATGGATTCTACGACGTCGATCTGCTGCTGCACGGCCACGAGGCGCGGCCCGGCTTCCTTGCCGTCGCCCAGCACGAACGTGCCCTTCTGCCGGTGCGCGTCCCGCAATTTGCGCACCGAGGCCACAATGATCTGCCGCTCCTCAAGGAGGGCGGCGCGCAACTCAAGCAATCCGTCCAGTTCCAAATGCGAATCCATACGGCGTCCCGATCTCACATCCATGTCGTGGCGTTCGCGGCTGCCCGTTCCCGCGCCCGCGATCTTCGCCGTCCACGGCGCGCCCGCCCGTTCCGCCGGTGCGGCACGTCGGAGCGGTGGCCGGCTTCGAGGGGCCGGTGCGTCGAAGCTAACGCGCGCCGTCATCTGTTGCACGCCCCGCGATCGCGAAACACCGCTTGCCTCGGCGTTTCGCCGCGGTGTCGGTACATCGGATTGTATGCTACTGAATGCAAAATTCTTTCGGCCCGCAACGCGGCCGGACCACGGGGCGGGAAAGGGCGCATGCTGAGCGGCGATGAGCACTCGCGCGACGCATCTCAGTCTGAGGACGCCGTCGTGTTGCAAGGCGGCGAGGACGCGCACCGGACGACGGTCGGCCAAGCTCCGCGGCGCTCCCGCGGATTCGGAACCCTCCTGCTGTTGCTCGCCGCAGCCGGGGGCGGCGCCTATGGCTACACGCGGCTCAATCAGCCGGTCGCCAAGCCGAAGGTGGCTGCGCCGGCGGCCGTGCCGGTGACCCTCGGCACCGTCGATCAGGGACCCTTCGCCCTGGTGTCCAACGGCCTCGGCATCGTTCAGGCCTACAACACCGTTCAGGTGCGCACCCGCGTCGACGGCGAGATCCAGCAGGTCGCGTTCCGCGAGGGCCAGACCGTCCACAAGGGCGACATCCTGGTTCAGGTTGATCCGCGACCCTATCAGGCGACTCTCGATCAGGCGAAGGCCAAGAAGGAGCAGGACACCGCGAACCTGAATAACGCCAAGGCGGATCTGGTCCGCTACACGGGTCTCGGCGCCTATGCGTCCCGTCAGCAGACCGAGACGCAGACCGCTCTGGTCGCTCAGCTCACCGCGCAGGTCGCCTCCGATCAGGCCGCGATCGACAATGCGGCGACCCAGCTCGGCTACGCCACGATTCGTGCGCCGATCGACGGAGTCACGGGCTTCCGGCAGGTCGATATCGGCAACATCGTCAACGCCTCGGGTCAGTCCGCCATCGTCACGATCACACAGGTGGAGCCGATCTTCGTGGTGTTCACGGCGCCCGAGGACCAGCTTCCGGCAATCACCGCGGCCCTGCACCGGGGTGACGTACCGGTGGAAGCGTGGAGCTCGGACGGGCTCACCAAGCTCGCGGACGGCAAGCTCGCCCTGTTCAACAACCAAGTCGACACGGCCACCGGCACGATCAGGCTCAAAGCTGTCTACGAGAACCGGAACCACGCTCTCTGGCCCGGCCTGTCGGTCTCCACCAAGATGCGGGTCGGCACGGTCGCCATGGCGACCACGGTGCCCGATAACGCCATCCAGCACGGTCCGGAGGGGCTGTTCACCTTCACGGTGGATGAGGCCGGACGCGCGCACCAGCGCGCCGTTAAGGCGGGCCGCTCGGATGCCGGCCGGACCCAGATCCTGAGCGGCGACCTAAAGCCCGGCGAGCGGGTGATCATCGCCGGCCAGTACAAGGTGCAGGACGGCAGCCTCGTAGCCGATCCGCACGCGTCCCACACCGCGCAGGCGGAGACCTCGGGCGAGCAGGGTCAGGACCGGCAGGCGGAGGCGGGCCGCCGATGAGAGTGCATCCTGGCATGGTGGTTTCGCGTTCCGGCGGGGCCCGGCGATGAAAGGCGGCATCTCCGCGCCCTTCATCCGGTTCCCGGTAGCGACCACGCTGATCATGGTCGGCATCCTGTTCCTCGGGGTGGTGGCCTACCCGCTGCTGGGCGTCGCGCCCCTGCCGCAGGTGGACTTCCCGACGATCCAGGTGACGGCGCAGCTGCCCGGCGCCAGCCCCGAGACCATGGCCTCCTCGGTGGCGCAGCCGCTGGAGCGGCAATTCTCGCAGATTCCCGGCGTGTCACAGATCACCTCGACGAGTTCCCTCGGGATTTCGACGGTCACCGTGCAGTTCGACCTAAACCGCAACATCGACGGCGCGGCCAGCGACATACAGGCGGCGATCAACGCCGCCGGCGGCCAGCTTCCGAAGAACCTCCCGAGCCCGCCGACCTATCGCAAGGTCAACCCGGCCGACTCGCCGATCCTCCTGCTCTCGGCCACCTCCGATAGCATGCCGCTGATCGAGGTCGACGATGCGGTCGACGTGCAGCTTGCCCAGCGCATCAGCCAGATCTCCGGCGTCGCGCAGGTCTTCATCGGCGGCCAGCAGAAACCCGCCGTCCGGGTCCAGGTCGATCCCGCCAAGCTCGTGGCCAAGGGCCTGTCGCTTGAGGACGTGCGCACGCAGCTCACCCTCACGACAGTCAATAACCCCAAGGGCAGCATCGACGGCGTCAGCCACAGCTACACCATCTACGCCAACGACCAGCTCACCGCCGCCAAGAACTGGGACGACGTCATCGTCGCCTACCAGAACGGCGCGCCGCTGCGCGTGCGCGACATTGGCCACGCGGTCGCCGGGCCCGAGGATACAAAGCAGGCGGGCTGGACCAACGGCAAGCGCGGCATCTTTTTGGTGGTGTTCAAGCAGCCCGGCGCCAACGTCATCGACACGGTGGACAGCATCAAGGCGCAGCTGCCGCGGCTTACCGCAACGCTGCCGGCTGCCATCAAGGTCGGCATCCTCAGCGATCGCACGCAGACCATCCGGGCCTCCGTGGAGGACGTGCAGTTCACACTCCTGCTGACCATCGTTCTGGTCGTGGCGGTGATCTTCGTCTTCCTGCGCAGCTTCTGGGCGACCGCGATCCCGAGCGTCACCGTGCCGCTCGCGCTGCTCGGCGCCTGCGCGCTGATGTGGATCGCGGGCTACACCCTCGACAACCTGTCGCTGATGGCCCTCACCATCTCGGTGGGGTTCGTGGTGGACGACGCCATCGTCGTGCTGGAGAACATCAGCCGCTACGTGGAGGAGGGATGCGGCCCATGGAGGCCGCGTTCAAGGGCGCGGGCGAGATCGGCTTCACCATTGTGTCGATCTCGGTGTCGCTCATCGCAGTGCTGATTCCGCTCCTTCTCATGGGCGGGATCATTGG
This sequence comes from Methylobacterium sp. P31, assembly GCA_050632875.1. Lineage (GTDB taxonomy): Bacteria > Pseudomonadota > Alphaproteobacteria > Rhizobiales > Beijerinckiaceae > Methylobacterium. The sequence continues at coordinate 3,402,661 of JBODSC010000001.1, forward strand.
CCGGCTGTTTCGCGAGTTCGCCGTGGTCCTGTCGATGACGATCGCGGTCTCGGCCTTCGTGTCGCTGACGCTGACTCCGATGATGGCCTCGCGTCTGCTCAAGCCGCACAGCGCCGAGCACCACGGCCGCCTCTACCGGATGAGCGAGGCCGGGTTCGACTGGCTGCTGTCGATCTACGCCGACGCTCTCGACGTCGCCCTGCGATTCCGCCGCGTGACGCTGTTGGTGTTCTTCGCCACGCTGGCGCTGACGGGCTACCTGTTCGTCACCATCCCGAAGGGCTTCTTCCCGCAGCAGGACACCGGCTTCATGATCGGCGTCACAGAGGCGAACCAAGACATCTCCTTCTCGGCGATGAAGACGCTGCAGGAGAAGGTCGGCGCGATCGTCCAGGCCGATCCGGCGGTGGCCACCGTCGGCATGTCGCTCGGCGGCAATGGTCAGGCGCTCAATTCCGGCCGGATGTACATCACGCTCAAGCCGCGCGACGAGCGCGACGTCAACGCGTTCCAGGTGATCGGCCGCCTCCGCCCGAAGCTCGAGCAGGTCGAGGGGATCCGGACGTTCATCCAGGCCACGCAGGACGTGCGCACGGGCGGCCGCACCTCCCGCACGCAGTTCGAGTATACGCTCCAGGATCCGGACCTCGCCGAGCTGAACACCTGGGCGCCGCGCATCCTCGGCCGGCTGAAGACTCTGCCGGAGTTGCGGGATGTCGCGACCGACCAGCAGACCCGAGGTACGACGCTGACGCTGACGATCGACCGCGACGCCGCCTCGCGCTACGGGATCACGCCCCAGCTCATCGACGACACGCTCTACGACGCGTTCGGCCAGCGCCAGATCGCGCAGTACTTCACGCAGCTCAACAGCTACCACGTGGTACTCGAGGTGCTTCCCGTGCTGCAGGGCAGCCTCGAGAGCCTCGATAAGATCTTCCTCAAGGCGCCGAACGGCGGCGGGCAGGTGCCGCTCGCGGCTTTCGCCCGCTGGACCACCGTGCCGGTTGCGCCGCTCTCGGTGAACCACCAGGGTCAGTTCCCCGCAGTGACGATCAGCTTCAACCTCGCTCCCGACGTCGCCCTGGGTCAGGCGACCGAGGCGATCGGCCGGGCGATGCGGGACCTCCAAGTACCGCCCACTGTCGTGAGCGGCTTCCAGGGTACCGCGCAGGCCTTCCAGCAATCCCTCTCGACGGTTCCGCTCCTGATCCTGGCGGCCCTTTTCGTGGTCTACCTGATCCTGGGTATTCTGTACGAGAGCTTCATCCACCCGATCACGATCCTGTCGACCCTGCCCTCGGCCGGGGTCGGTGCCCTTGCGGTGCTGATGTGGGCGGGGTTCGACTTCAGCCTGATCGCGCTGATCGGGATCATCCTGCTGATCGGCATCGTGAAGAAGAACGGCATCATGCTGGTCGATTTCGCCATCGTGGCCGAGCGGGAAGAGGGGTTGACCCCCGAGGCGGCGATCCGGCAGGCCGCGCTGCTGCGCTTCCGCCCGATCCTGATGACCACGATGGCGGCGCTGCTCGGCGGCATCCCGCTGATGATCGCCACCGGTACCGGCTCCGAGATCCGCCAACCGCTGGGCTACGCCATGGTCGGCGGTCTTGCGGTAAGTCAGGTGCTGACGCTGTTCACCACGCCGGTCATCTACATCTACCTCGACCGGCTGGCGCATCGCCTGTCCTTCCGGGACAAGCCGGAGGCGGTGGAAGCCGCCCTCGGCGGTCCGGAGCCGTTGGAGGAGGTCCGCGGGCCGCCCATGCTGCGCGCGGCGGAGTGAATCCGGGCCCGGCCCGTGCCGTTTTTGCAGGCGTCGACGAGCCGAGGCCGACGGCTGCGCGGCCGTGTCACCGATCCCGGCTTGGCGCAGGCCGGGACCGACCCAGTTCAAGCGTCTCCGGCCCCGCGGGGCCTTGTCAAACCGAAGAGCGTGGATGAGCCAGAACCTGCCGCTGCGAGGGCTGACCGTCCTCGCCCTCGAGCAGGCGGTCGCCGCGCCCTATTGCACGTCGCGGCTTGCCGATGCCGGGGCTCGGGTCATCAAGATCGAGCGCCCGGAGGGCGACTTCGCCCGCGGCTACGATGAGGCCGTCAACGGCCTGGCGAGCTACTTCGTCTGGTTGAACCGCGGCAAGGAGAGCCTCGTCGCCGACATCAAGAACCCGGCCGACGCGCGTCTCCTGCACGCGATCCTCGCGCAGGCCGACGTGTTCGTGCAGAATCTCGCGCCCGGGGCCGCCGCCCGCGCGGGCTTCGGCGCGGCGGAACTGCGCGCCCGCTATCCGCGGCTGATCACGGTCGACATCTCGGGCTACGGCACCGGCCACGCCTACAGCGACATGAAGGCCTATGACCTGCTGGTTCAGGCCGAGAGCGGGCTTGCCGGGATCACCGGACACCCCGCAGGCCCCGGCCGGGTCGGCGTCTCGGTGTGCGACGTCGCCTGCGGCATGGATGCCCATGCGGCGGTCCTGGAGGCGTTGATCGCCCGCGGCATAACAGGGCAGGGCTGCGTCCTGGAGGTCAGCCTGTTCAGCGGCGCAGCCGACTGGATGAACGTGCCGCTGCTCTACTTTGAGGGAACCGGGAAGGCGCCGCAGCGGGTCGGTCTCGCCCACCCGTCGATCTGTCCATACGGCGCCTTTCCGACGGCCGACGGCAGCCTCGTGTTGATCTCGATCCAGAACGAGCGCGAATGGGCGAGCTTCTGCGCCGGCGTGCTCGGCGAGCCGGACTTCGCCGGGGCCGAGGGCTTCGCGTCCAACAATGCCCGGGTGGCCAATCGCGCCGCCGTCGATCTGCGCATCGGTGCCGAACTGGTGCGGCTGAGCCGCGATGCAGCCGCGTCCCGGCTGAAGGCTGCCGGCACCGCCTACGGCTTCGTCAATACGCTGGCCGATCTCGCCACCCATCCGGCCCTCATCCGCACGCAGGTCGATACGCCGGCCGGTCCAGCCCGCATCGTCGCGCCGCCGGTCCTGATCGACGGCCAGGTGCGGCCGCTCGGCCGGGTGCCGGCCATCGACGAGCACGGCGCCCGCATCCGGGCAGAGTTCGCGTCCCAGGCATGAGCGCCTAGATTCGAAGGCAGAACGACAGCACCGGAGGGAACGATGAGGCTGGACGGCAAGGTCGCGATCGTGACGGGCGCCGGCAGCGGCTTCGGAGCGGGCATCGCCCAGCGCTTCGCCGCCGAAGGAGCCCGGGTCGCCTGCGTGGATATCGACCGGGCAGCGGCCGAGAAGGTCGCCGCGGATCTCGGCGCGAACGCCATCGCCATCGCGGCCGATGTCGGGAGCGCCGCCGATGTTGCCGCGAGCGTGGCCGAAACCCGGGACCGGTTCGGGCCGCCCCAGATCCTTGTCAACAACGCCGGCACCACCCATCGCAACAAGCCGCTGATGGAGGTGACCGAGGAGGAGTTCGACCGGGTTTTCCGGGTGAACGTGAAATCGATCTTCCACTATGTGCGCGCGGCGGCGCCGCTGATGCGCGACCAGGGGGGCGGCGTGATCCTGAACGTCAGCTCGACGGCAGCGCTCCGGCCGCGACCCGGCCTGACCTGGTATAACGCCTCCAAGGGCGCGGCGAGCCTTGCCTCCAAGTCCTTGGCCCTGGAGCTGGCGCCCTGGAAGATCCGGGTGAACGCCCTCTGCCCGGTCATGGGCGCCACCGGCTTGCTGGAGCACTTCATGGGCATTCCGGACACACCGGAGAACCGCGATCGATTCGTCGCGACGATTCCCCTCGGGCGGCTGTCGGAGGCGAGCGACATCGCCGCGGCGGCCCTGTACCTGGCATCCGACGAGGCCGGCTTCATCACCGGGATCGACCTGCCGGTCGACGGCGGCCGCACGGCGTAAGGAGCCCTCCATGGAACCCTATACCGAGATCCGCGAGGCCGTCGCCAAGCTCTGCGCCGCCTTTCCGGGATTGTACTGGCGGGCGCTCGATCGGGAGATGGCCTATCCGACCGACTTCGTGAACGCCCTCACGGAGAGCGGCTACCTCTCCGTGCTGATCCCCGAGGAATACGGCGGCTCGGGCCTGCCGCTCTCGGCAGCGGCGGCGATCCTGGAAGAGGTTCAGCGGGCGGGCTGCAACGGCGGCGCCTGCCACGCCCAGATGTACACGATGGGCACGCTGCTCCGGCACGGCTCCGAAGCCCAGAAGGCCGAGTACCTGCCGGCCATCGCGGAGGGCCGTCTGCGGCTCCAGGCCTTCGGGGTCACGGAGCCGACCTCCGGCACCGACACCGGCAGCCTGAAGACGACGGCGCGTCTGGAAGGCGACCATTACGTCGTGAACGGCCAGAAGATCTGGACCAGCCGCGCCGAGCATTCGGACCTGATGCTGCTGCTGGCCCGTACGACGCCGAAGGCCGAGGGCATGAAGCGTACGGACGGCTTGTCGGTGCTCCTCGTCGACATGCGCGAATCCAGGGGCAACGGCCTCACGATCCGGCCGATCCGGACCATGATGAACCACGCCACCACGGAGGTCTTCTTCGACAATCTCCGGGTGCCGGCGCAGAATCTCATCGGCGAGGAGGGCAGGGGGTTCCGCTACATCCTGTCCGGCATGAACGCCGAGCGCATCCTGATTGCCGCGGAATGCATCGGTGATGCCAAATGGTTCATCGACAAGGCGAAGTCCTACGCGGGTGAGCGCTCGGTCTTCGGCCGGCCGATCGGCGCCAACCAAGGGGTGCAGTTCCCGATCGCCAAAGCCTACGCCAACATGCGGGCGGCCGAGCTGATGGTCCGCGAGGCACTGACCCTCTACGAGGGTGGCGCGAATCCGGGGGCGGAGGCCAACATGGCCAAGATGCTGGCTGCCGACGCGTCGTTCGAGGCCGCCAATGCCTGTATCCAGACCCATGGCGGCTTCGGGTTCGCCGAGGAGTACGACATCGAGCGGAAGTTCCGCGAGACGCGCCTCTATCAGGTGGCACCCATCTCCACGAACCTGATCCTTGCCTACCTGTCCGAGCACGTGCTCGGCCTCCCGCGCTCGTACTGATATGACCGATCTCGCCGCCTGGATCGGTCGGACGCGGGAGCTGTCCGACCACGTCACGCCGCGCCTGCTGGCCGAGTTCCGCGCGACCTTCGCCCCGCATCTCGCGCCGCTCATCGAGGGCCTTGCGCCGCCGGCCCTCCACTGGTGCCTCGCTCCGGAGACGCCGCCGGCGGATTCCCTCGGGCCGGATGGACATGCCGCCAAGGGCGGCTTCCTGCCGCCGGTGCCGCTGCCGCGGCGTATGTGGGCGGGCGGAGAGATCGAAACGCTCGCGGACCTGCGCGAGGGCGACCGGATCACCCGCACCGAGACCGTGCGGGACGTGGCCTTCAAGGCGGGGCGGAGCGGGAAGCTGTGCTTCGTGACCGTCGATCACGCGGTGTCGACGGATCGGGGCCTCGCACTGCGCGAGCGGCAGGAGATCGTCTACCGCGAGGCCGCCGGGGAACAGACCGGCACGGTTGCCGAACCCGAGCGCGACGACCCGCGGGCGTACGACACGGTCTGGGCGGTGGCAGCGACGCCGACGCTGCTGTTCCGCTACTCTGCCATGACCTTCAACGGCCACCGCTTCCATTACGATCAACCCTACGCGACGCAAGTCGAAGGCTATGCGGATCTCGTTGTCCACGGGCCCCTGCAGGCGACGCTGCTGATGAACCTCGCCGCCACCCTGCTCGGCCGGGTCCCGCGCTTGTTCACGTACCGCGGTGTGTCACCGATGACCGCCAATCAGACGTTCCGGGTCTGCGGACGGCAAAGCGCAGACGGGTTCGAGGGCGCGGCGCTCGACGCGGCGGGCCGCATCTGCATGCGGGCGCGGGCACGGGCGTAGGAAGATCCCCTTCCTCCACCTAACCCCGAGGGCCGCAGAGAAGCGGAGACCCCGAAGGGAGGGGCCAGCAATCGCGCGTCCGTCTAGAAAGCTTCCCAAGGCGGTTGTTTCGCGCCCGAAGCGCGGGACGAGAGTGCGGGTGGGATGAACCCACCCGGCCGCGGATCGGACGGAAATCTGGTCGTCCCGGGCGTTAGGGCCTCGGCCCGGGACCCTGCAGGGATCTGCACCGAGCGGAGCATCGGCTCAGGCGAGCTTCAGCCCGACATTGACGTTGCCCCGTGTGGCGTTGGAGTACGGGCAGACTTGGTGGGCAGCGTCCACGAGCTTCTGCGCGTCGGCGCGGTCGAGGCCCGGCAAACTGATCGTCAGGTCGGCCGTGATGCCGAATCCACCCTCCGAGCGCGGGCCGATTCCCACATCGGCAGTAACGCTGGTGTCGGCCGGGACCTTCAGATGCAGCGACGGGGCGACGGCCTTCATGGCGCCGAGGAAGCAGGCCGAGTAGCCGGAGGCGAAGAGCTGCTCCGGATTCGCGCCCGAACCACCCGCGCCGCCGAGTTCCTTCGGGGTGGAGAGCTTCACTTCGAAGCTCCCGTCAGCGGTGCGAGCGGTGCCGTCGCGGCCTCCGGTGGCGGTGGCGGTGGTGCGGTACTTCACGTCCACGGGCATGGGTGATCTCCGGGTTCTGGAAGAGAATCGGCATGTAGGGGCCGCCGGTCCTCCGCATAGCCGCAAGTTAAGTTGTGCGCAATCTATTTTCAAGGATCGATCAGTGCGAAGCGGTCGACATCCACGAGACCGCGATCGGTGATCTTGAGATGCGGGATCACGGGTAGCGGCAGGAACGCCACCTGCAGGAACGGCTCGGGCAGGATGACACCGAGGCCGTGCGCGGCGGCGCGGAGGTCCACGAGCGACCGGCGGATCGCTCTGAACGGTTGCAGGCTCATCAGGCCTGCGAGGGGCAGGGCGATCTCGGCCAGCACCCGGCCTCCGTCGACCACCACGAATCCGCCCTCGATCTCGCCCAACCGGTTCACCGCTACCGCCATGTCGGCCTCATCAACGCCGACCACCGTGATGTTGTGGCTGTCATGGCCCACCGACGAGGCGATGGCGCCCCGTCTGAGGCCGAATCCCTTCACGAACGCGACCCCGATGCCGCGCGCGCCCGGCGCGCTCCGACCGTGACGCTCGACAACCGCAACCTTGATGACATCCTGATGGAGGTCGATCCGGCGTTCGCCGCCGGAATAGGGCAGGGTCAGGTCGTGGCGAAGCGTGATGATCTTGCCCGGCACCACGCCGATGACCGGCGTCGACGGACCGGAACCCGGTGCCGCGAAGTCCGACGCCGTCACACGTCGCGCCCGTACGCTCCCGCGACCGATCGGCTCGACAGGAGGCCGGTTTGCGAACAGCCCCTCTTCAACCTCACGCCCGGCGCTGAATACGCGGGAAACAGTGCAGTCCGCGAGGTCGTCGAGCACGGCGAGATCGGCGCGCTGGCCGGGCGCCACGAGGCCGCGATCGTGTAGCCCGAAGGCGCGTGCGGCGGACCACGACGCCGCCCGGTAGACCGCCAGCGGCGGTGCCCCCAGCGCGATCGCGGTGCGGATGACGTAGTCGAGATGCCCTTCCTCGGCGATGTCGAGAGGGTTCCGGTCGTCGGTGCAGAAGGCCAGGAATGGCGCCGTGCGCTCAGTCAGGATCGGTGCGAGGGCATGCAGGTCTTTGGAGACCGATCCCTCGCGGATCAACACGGTCATGCCCTTGGAGAGCTTCTCCAGGGCCTCCTCGGGCGTCGTCGCCTCGTGCTCCGTTCGGATGCCGGCCGCGATGTAGCCATTCAGCGCCGCGCCGCGCAGGAGCGGCGCATGACCGTCGATGTGTCGCCCCTGGAAGGCCGCGAGCTTCTCAAGAGCGGCGGCATCACCGGCGAGCACGCCCGGGAAGTTCATGAACTCGGCCAGCCCGATCACTTTCGGGTGCTCGGCAAAGGGCAGGAGATCGGCGGCCGAGATCCGGGCGCCCGAGGTTTCGAGATGGTCGGTCGCCGGGACGCAGGAGGAGAGCTGCACCCGCAAGTCCATGGCCAGCATCCCGGCCGATTCGAGGAACCACGTGAAGGCGTCAATGCCGAGCACGTTCGCCATCTCGTGCGGATCGCAGATGCCGGTGGTGACCCCGTGCGGCAGCACGCAGCGCTCGAATTCCTGCGGCGGCATCAGTGAGGATCTCGACGTGAAAATGCGTGTCGATAAACCCCGGCACCACGACCTTGCCGGACAGGTCGATCTCCCGGCGGCCGCGATACTGGCCGATGGTCCCGACGATCCGGTCGCCGCAGATCGCGATATCCGACGCCACCAGATCGCCGGTGACGAGATCAAGGAACCGGCCGTCCTTCAGCACGAGGTCAGCCTCGTCGCGACCCTGCCCCTGATCGATGGCCCGTCGCAGGAAATCTACCTGTCCCATCGCGCGACCCGCCTTGGCTCCTGGTATCTGCCGGGAGCATGCCACGGGTGCATGCTCTTCGGCGACGCTTGCAGGTGCGCGATCGGGAGAGCAGAAGCCCCCTACCTTTGAACCGGTCGAATCCCGCGATGCCTGCCTACCGTTCCCGCACCACCACCCATGGCCGTAACATGGCCGGCGCCCGCGGCCTCTGGCGCGCCACCGGCATGAAGGATGCCGACTTCGGCAAGCCGATCATCGCGGTGGTGAATTCCTTCACGCAGTTCGTGCCCGGCCACGTCCACCTCAAGGATCTCGGCCAATTGGTGGCCCGGGAGATCGAGGCCGCCGGCGGCGTCGCCAAGGAGTTCAACACCATCGCGGTGGACGACGGCATCGCCATGGGTCACGACGGGATGCTGTACTCGCTGCCGTCGCGGGAGCTGATCGCCGATTCCGTCGAGTACATGGTCAACGCGCACTGCGCCGACGCGATGGTGTGCATTTCGAATTGCGACAAGATCACCCCCGGCATGCTGATGGCCACGCTGCGCCTCAACATCCCGACGGTGTTCGTCTCGGGCGGCCCGATGGAGGCCGGCAAGGTCCAGCTGCCGGGGATCGCCAAGAAGGTCGACCTCGTCGACGCGATGATCGCGGCGGCCGACGACCGGATCTCGGATGCCGACGTCGCGGTGATCGAGCGCTCCGCCTGCCCGACCTGCGGCTCGTGCTCGGGCATGTTCACGGCGAACTCGATGAACTGCCTCACCGAGGCGCTTGGCCTCGCGCTGCCGGGCAATGGCTCGGTGCTGGCCACCCATGCCGACCGCAAGCGCCTCTTCGTGGAGGCCGGCCACCTGATCGTGGACCTCGCCCGCCGCCACTACGAGCAGGACGATGCCAGCGTGCTGCCGCGGGTCGTGGCGAGCTTCAAGGCGTTCGAGAACGCCATGACCCTCGACATCGCCATGGGCGGCTCGACCAACACGGTGCTGCACCTCCTGGCCGCCGCCCATGAGGGCGAGGTGCCCTTCACCATGGCCGATATCGACAGGCTGTCGCGGCGGGTGCCAGTGCTGTGCAAGGTCGCTCCGGCCGTGCCCAACGTCCATATGGAGGACGTCCACCGCGCCGGTGGGATCATGGGCATCCTGGGCGAACTCGACCGGGCCGGCCTGATCGACACCGATGTCGGCAACGTCTCGGCCGGGACGCTGGGCGCCGCACTCGCCCGCTGGGATGTCCGCGCCGCGCCGAGCGCGTCGGTCCAGACCTTCTACCGGGCGGCCCCCGGCGGCGTGCCGACCCAGGTGGCGTTCAGCCAGGAATCCCGCTTCGACGAGCCTCGACCTCGACCGGGAAGGCGGCGTCATCCGCGACGCCGCCCATGCCTACTCGAAGGATGGCGGCCTTGCGGTGCTCTACGGCAACCTCGCCGAGCAGGGCTGCATCGTGAAGACTGCGGGCGTCGATTCCTCGATCCTGACCTTCTCCGGGTCGGCGCGGGTGTTCGAGAGCCAGGACGCGGCGGTCGATGGCATCCTCAACGGCAAGGTCAAGGCCGGCGAGGTGGTGCTGATCCGCTACGAGGGCCCCCGCGGCGGACCGGGCATGCAGGAGATGCTGTATCCGACGAGCTATCTGAAATCGAAGGGGCTCGGGAAAGCCTGCGCGCTTGTGACCGACGGGCGGTTTTCCGGTGGTTCCTCCGGCCTCTCTATCGGCCACGTCTCCCCGGAGGCGGCGGAGGGCGGCCTGATCGGCCTCGTGCGCGACGGCGACACCATCGCCATCGACATCCCGGCCCGACGTATCAGCCTGGAAGTCCCGCCGGACGAGCTGGAGCGCCGGCGCGTCGCGCAAGAGGCGGCCGGCTGGCAGCCCGCCAGCCCCCGCAAGCGCAAAGTGAGCGCGGCTCTGCGCGCCTACGCGATGCTGACGACCAGCGCGGCGCACGGGGCCGTGCGCCGGGTCTGATCAGCGCATACCGAGAGCCAGGGCGGCGATCGCGGCTAGCACAGCCGCAGCCGCAATGGCCAGCCCGGTCACCCGCCGCGCGCCGGCTCGCGCCGGCGGCGCGGTGCGCCCGGATGCTTGAGGGAGGGGCGGGATGCGGCCGAGTGCGGAGAGCATCAGCGGTTCGATCGCCTCATAGCCGGCGGGGCTGAGATGCAGCCCGTCCGTGCCGTATTCCGGGCGGAGGGCGCCCGTCTCCGTCGCCAGCACGGAATGATAGTCGATGAACGTCGCGCCGTGCTCGTGCGCGTGCTCGCGCAGCCATGCGTTGACGGCCGCGATCATCTCTGGAGCGTCCTGCACCTCCGGATTCCACGGGATCCGCTCGGCCGGCATGATCGAGCCGATCCAGGCCTTCACTCCCATGGCGCGCGCCTCGTCGAGCATACCGGCGAGCGTGCGGGCGATCTCCTCGGTGGAGACGAAGAAGCCCTCGTTGCGGCCGATATCGTTCACCCCGCAGAGGAGATGGACGCCTCGGGCGCCGGTCTCCTCGAGGTCGCGGCGGAAGCGCATTGTGATCCAGCGCGCGGTCTGGCCCGATCCTCCGCGGGGATCAGGTGGTAGGCCTCGAAGGTCGCGGCCCGGTGGAAGCCCCACAACTCGGTGATCGAATCCCCGATGAACACGATCGGCTCGGCCATAGCGTCAAGTCTCCGCGGCCGGCGCGGGCGTTGCGAGCACGTCGGCCACTTCGGTCTGGAGCCGGTCGGCCAGTCTCTGCCGGCCCTCTGACGTGACATGCACGATGTCGGTGAACAGCGGGCGCTCGTCAGCCTCGAACAGCCGGCTCAGGTCCCGGACCGCGAAGGCCGAGCCCGCGCCGCCCGCCGCGCTCAGCCGGTCCAGGACGCCCGCGAACCGGCCGTATTGCCGGTCGAGATAGGCCAGGAACTCCCCCGACGCGACGCGGGTCTCCGCCTCCACCCGCGCGGCCTTGCCGACCACGCTCGGCTGGAGCAGGAAGCGAACCGGCGCCCCGACGCCCGGCGCGAGGCGCCCCAGCCGCTTGAGCGCCAGCTCGAACTGCCGCACCACCTCCCATTCCCAGATGTCCGACTGCCAGTGGGTCAACGCCCGCAGATTCTCCAGCCGCTCGAAGATCAGCGCCTCGAGCCCGTCATACGACAGCTCGGCGGCGTCGGCCGCCTTCCCGGGATCGAAGAAGTAGTCGTACAGGCACTCGTGGGCGAAGTGGTTGTAGGGATAGCCCGCGCGCGGATCGAAGCTCCAGGGCTGGAAGATGTCGGTCGCCCCGCCGACGATCAGGATCACGTCGGGCTGAAGGTCCATCAGCCGGGTGGTGATCAGGGCGGCCATCTGGTTCAGGCAGGCCGAGATCGCGCCGAAATTGTAGACGCGCGCCCCCGCGCCGTGGACCCGCTTGAGGCCGCTTTCCAGCCGTCCGGGCACGGTGTCGGCGAAGGTCTGCCCGTCGACCAGCGTGCTGTCGCCGACCACGAACACCCGCAGCGTCTCCCCGGCGGCGCGGGCATCCGCATGGACGTCGTTGCGGTAGCCGAGCGCGTCGTAGCCCCAGCCCTGCTCGGCCAGGACCGCCAGCGGCTTGCCGGCGAACTGCACGTAGGGTGCGGGAAACCGGATGTTGGCGTCGAAGTTCTGGAAGCTCTTCAGGAACTTCCGGCGGCGCGCAGGCGCGCTGTCGTCGGACGGCCGCTGGGCCATGGTCGGTCTTCTCCCCGGCGGGCCGCCGTCGCGCCGCGCCGCTCAGCTGCGAAGGGTCGCGTGGTTCTCCAGGAACCAGCGGTAGGTCTGGCGCAGGCCGTCCTCAAGGGCGATCTCCGGCCGCCAGCCCATGGCGGTCAGCCGCGCGACGTCCATCAGCTTGCGCGGGGTGCCGTCCGGCTTGGTGGCGTCGAAGGCGAGCCGACCTTCGTAGCCGATCACCCGCGCGAGCGCTTCGGCCAGCTCGCGGATGGTGCAATCCTGGCCCGTGCCGACGTTGATGTGCGACAGGTCCGGCCGGGTGTTCTGGGCGTAGAGCGCGTCGTCCATCTCCATCACGAACACGCTGGCGCGGGCCATGTCGTCGACGTGGAGGAACTCGCGCCTTGCCTGGCCGGTGCCCCAGACCGTGACGGTCGGCTGTGCCGCGACCTTGGCCGCGTGCAGGCGGCGCATCAGCGCCGGCAGGACGTGGGCGTTCTCGGGGTGGAAGTTGTCGTTGGGCCCGTACAGGTTGGTGGGCATGACGCTGCGGTAGCGCCGGCCGTATTGGCGGTTGTAGCTCTCGCACATCTTGATGCCGGCGATCTTGGCGATCGCGTAGGGCTCGTTGGTCGGCTCCAGCGGCCCGGTGAGCAGCGCGTCCTCGCGCATCGGCTGCGCGGCGTGTTTGGGGTAGATGCACGAGGAGCCGAGAAACAGCAGGCGGTCGACCCCGGCTGTGTGGGCGGCGTCGATGACGTTGGTCTGGATCAGCAGGTTGTCGTGGATGAACTCGGCCGGGTAGGTGTTGTTGGCGTGGATGCCGCCGACCTTGGCGGCGGCGAGGTAGACCTGGTCGATGCGGTGCTGGGCGAAGAAGTGCCGCACCGCCGCTTGGTCGAGCAGGTCCAGGGTCTGGCGATCGGCCGTCAGGATCCGCTCGTGGCCGAGCGCGCGCAGGCGGCGCACGATCGCCGAGCCGACCATGCCCCGATGGCCCGCCACGAAGATGGTCTGACCCCCACCGTCCATCACACGTCCAGTCCCTGCGAAACGCTCGACCCGCCAAGGCCCTATAGACCCGTTCCTGTTCGATTTCGCCGCGCAAAGGCGCGTTTTCTGGGGCGAATGGCATCGCCGCAACGGTCGGCCGTCAGCGATCGCGACCACGGAAAGAAGCCGTTCTGAAGCGGTGGTGGGGACGCGATGGTCAGTCGCAAACAGCAGATGGGATTTGGGCCTTGCGCGCCGTGAAAGCGCCGCTGTAGTGTCAAGAAATGCTGACACTTGCGGTCGACAATCGCGTTGTGCACGGATCTCGATCGGCGGCCGCACGCCGTGGTGATCGGCTCGGGCTTCGGCGGTCTTGCCGCGGCTGTTCGGCTTGGAGCACGGGGTTACCGGGTTACGGTGCTGGAGCGCCTCGCCCAGCCGGGCGGCCGAGCCCGCGTCCATCGGCAGGACGGCTTCACCTTCGATGCCGGGCCAACCATCGTCACCGCCCCTCAGCTGTTCGAGGAACTCTGGCAGCTTGCCGGCCGGCGCCTTGCGGATGACGTGACGCTGGTGCCGATGGATCCATTCTACCGGATCCGTTTCGCCGACGGCGCCTCGTTCGCCTACACCGGCGATCCGGAGCGGATGCGCGCGGAGGTTGCACGCTTCGCGCCGGAGGACGTCGCCGGCTACGAACGCTTCATGGCGCACAGTCGCGCGGTCTGTCGGATCGGCTTCGAGCAGCTCGGCCATGTTCCCTTCGACAGAGTCGGCACCATGCTGCGGATCGCCCCCGACCTGCTGCGCCTGTCCGGCCATCGCTCCGTGCACGACGTGGTGGCGCGCTTCATCCGCGACGAGCGGCTGCGCACGGTGTTCAGCTTCCATCCGCTGCTGATCGGCGGCAATCCATTTCGGGCGAGCGCGATCTACTGTCTGATCGCGGATCTTGAGCGGCGCTGGGGTGTCCATTTCGCCTTGGGCGGAACAGGCCAGCTGGTGGACGGGCTGGTGCGTCTGATCCGGGGCCAGCGAGGGCGGGTCCGCCTCGGCGTGGAGGTCGCCCGCATTCGCGTGGAAAACGGGGTGGCCACGGGGGTCGAACTCGAGGGTGGCGAGACGCTTGCGGCCGACCTCGTGGTCTCGAATGCCGACTCGGCGGTGACGCATGCGCGGCTCCTGCCCGAAGGGCAGCGCTGGAGTTCCGGCCGGTTTCGGCGCGCCCGCTCCTCGATGGGGCTGTTCGTCTGGTACTTCGGCACGAAGCGCCGCTACCCGGACGTCGATCATCACACGATCCTTCTGGGACCGCGCTATCGCGGGCTGCTCGCCGACATCTTCGACCGCAAGGTTCTGGCCGACGATGCCAGCCTCTACCTTCACCGGCCCACCGCCACCGATCCGAGCCTGGCCCCACCCGGATGCGACGCCTTCTACGTCCTGGCGCCGGTCCCGAACCTCGCGGGCGGCCAGGACTGGCACGCCCTCGCCGAGCCTTACCGGCGGCGCATCGCCAGGATCCTGGAAACGAGCATCCTGCCGGATCTCTCGCAGGCCATCGTCACCTCGAAGGTGACGACGCCGCAGGACTTCCAGGACGACTTTCTCAGCTACCGGGGTTCCGGGTTCGGCCTGGAGCCCGTGCTGACGCAGTCCGCCTGGTTCCGGCCGCACAACAGATCGGGCGCGGTGCGCAACCTCTATTTGGTCGGCGCCGGCACGCATCCCGGAGCGGGCCTGCCCGGCGTGCTCTCCTCCGCCCGCATCCTCGACAGCGTGGTCCCCGATGCCCGTGTTACCGCCTGAATTCGCCGCGGCCGCCGACCGGACCGCCTGTCGGGCCGCGATCCGCGCGGGATCCAGGAGCTTCTTCGCGGCGGGTCGCCTGCTGCCGGGGGAGGTGCGCGAGGCGGCCTACGGCCTTTACGCCTTTTGCCGCTTCTCCGACGACCTCGTGGACGATTCTGCGAGCCCGTCCGACCGGGCCGAGGCCGTGGAACGCCTCGGTGTCCGGGTGAGCCTCGCCTATGCCGGCCGCCCCGCCGATGCGCCCGCCGACAGGGCCTTCTCGGAGCTCGTGCGCACTTACGCCATTCCGGAAGCCCTGCCGCGCGCCCTGATCGAAGGGTTTGCCTGGGATGCGCAGGAGCGGCGTTACGCCGATCTCGGGACGCTCCACGCTTACGCGGCGCGGGTGGCGGGCTCCGTGGGGGCGATGATGGCGCTGATCATGGGAACCCGCGATCCGGACGCGCTCGCCCGCGCCTGCGATCTCGGGGCCGCGATGCAGCTCACCAACATCGCCCGCGACGTGGGCGAGGACGCCCGGATGGGCCGATTATACCTGCCCCTCGATTGGATGGTGCAGGCCGGGCTCGATCCGGACGCCTTCCTGGCCGATCCGCGGCCGAGCCCGGCGCTTTCGAGCGTGGTTGCGCGGCTACTCGGCGAGGCGGACCGGCTCTACGCCCGCGCGCAGCCCGGTATCGCGGCGCTGCCCCCGCGCTGTGCGCCGGCCATTCGCGCCGCGGGGTTGATCTATGCCGAGATCGGCCGCGTCGTCGCTGCGCAGGCCTACGATTCCGTGACCCGCCGTGCCCGCGTCCGGACCACCCGAAAGCTGGTGCTGCTCGCCACCGCCTTCCGGCTGCGGACGGTGCAAGCGTCTCTCGCCGTCCCCGCGCTGCCCGAGACGACGTTCCTGATCGAGGCGGTCGCGTGCCAGCCGATCGCTTCCGCGCGCCTGCGTCCCGCGCTGCGGCCGTGGTGGGATGTCGGCGGCCGGGTCGTGCACGTGCTCGACTTGATCGAACGGATGCGCGAGCGGGAGGCCTTCGGCCGCTCGGCGCCGTCCTGAGTCCGGCCGATGAGCGGGCACCTCTTCGCGGTTCTCGACATCGGCCTCGCCTTCGCCCTGGCCTTCGGGCTCGGCCTCTGGTAGCTCGTCGCCGTCCGCCAGAGCATCCGCCGCGACCGCGACGGCAGACCGGACTGAGCGGCTGCTACGCGGCCGGTTCTCCGGGTGCGACGTCCCCTTCGAGCAGGCAGCCGATCGGCCGCCCATCCGCGAAGCCGAGGCGCACCCGGATCTCCGACAGGCGCCCCATGGCCCGGCCCTGGAGAATGCGGATCGGCCGGTCATCGGCCGCGATGAGGCCGTCCTGCAGCAATCCGAAGGCCAGTGCCGCCGCGGCGATCCCGGTGGCCGCATCTTCGGGGTAACCGGAGGAGCGCGGGAATTGCCGCGCCTCGAAGACGCGGGCGGGGCCGTCCAGGACCGCGTAGGGATAGAGGCCGGTCGAGCCGATTCGCGCGCAAGCAGCCTCGACCGCGTCTACGCGGGGCGCCAGCGCGTTGAGGGCAGCGACATCCCGCATCGGCACCAGGGTCTTCACTCGCGACGTCACGGCATTGTGGATCGGCCGGGGCGCCAGTGCGGCGCGATCGATGCCGAGCGCCGCCAGCACTTCGGACTCCCGCTCGGGCGCCAACCGCCGCACGCTGCCCGCAGGCTGCGTGATCGCGACACGCCACTGCCCCTCGCCGCGCGGCTCCACGAAGCCGGTCACGGGTCCGCTGCCGGTGGCGATCCGCACCGGCGAGCCCGGCAGCCGGCCTTCGCGGGCCAGCACCCAGAGCGCGCCGATGGTGGCATGGGCGCACATCTCCATCTCGTGGTTGGGCACGAAGAATCGGAAACGCAGGTCGTGCGCGCCGTCCTCGGCCGGCAATGCGAAGCCGGATTCGTGACCGTAGCGCCGCGCGAGCGCCCGCATCGACTCGGCCTCGAGACCGCGCGCATCCGAGATTACCGGACAGGGATTTCCACCGCGCCCCTCGTGCGTGAACACGTCGACGAGGGTCACTGCCGTCACGGATCAAGCCTCACTTGCAGGTGACGGGCATAGGTGTCGCCGGCCGCCTCTTTCAAGGCAGCGCCGGCCTCGCGGCCGATCCGCTCGGCCTCCGAGGCCGCTCCCTGGCGGGAAACGGACCAGTGGCGGCTGCCATCCGGCAGGAACAGGAGCCCGTCGAGCTTCAGCATCTCGCCCTCGATCCGCGCCAGGGCCGCGATCGGCGTCCGGCAGGACCCGTCCAGCTCCGCCAGGAGGGCCCGCTCGGCCGTGATCGCCGTCGTGGTGCGGGCGCAGGACACGGGCGCCAGCAGGTCGCGGATCACCTTGTCGTCGGACCGGCACTCGATTCCGAGGGCTCCCTGCGCCACCGCCGGCAGCATCTCCTCGACGGGGAGAATGCTGCGCGCCATCCCCTCGAGGCCGAGACGCTGGAGGCCGGCCAGGGCCAGAAGCGTCGCGTCACACTCGCCGGCCTCAAGCTTCCGCATCCGGGTGTTGGCATTCCCCCGCAGCGGCACGACGCGCAGGTCCGGCCGTTGCATCAGCACCTGAGCCCCGCGGCGCAGGGACGAGGTCCCGACTCGCGCGCCCGCGGGCAATCCCGCCAGCCCGTCCGCGTACGGCGACAGAAAGGCGTCCCGCGGGTCGTCGCGTTCGAGGATACAGGCGATTGTCAGCCCATCCGGAAGCCAGGTCTCCACATCCTTCATCGAGTGCACGGCCACGTCGACCTCGCCGGCGAACAGGGCCTGCTCGAGTTCCTTGGTGAACAACCCCTTGCCGCCGATCTCCGACAGCGGCCGATCGAGGATCTTGTCGGCCACCGTGGTGACGACGACGAGTTCGGTCTCCAGCCCTGGATTGGCCGCCACGATCCGGTCGCGCACCATCCCGGTCTGTGCGAGCGCCATCGGAGAGCCGCGGGTGCCGATGCGCAGGGGACGGTTCAACATCTGCTTCCGGGTCTATTCGCTGGACGGGACAACGTCTTATAGACCGACCGCCGCGTCAGGCCATGCTTCGGTGCAGGATTCAGACTTGCTGAACCGTGCCCGTGTCAGGCTGGCGCAGGGCGCGGACTCGCCCCGCTTTCGCCGGACTGCGCGCCTAGCGGGTCGCCGCCCAACCTCAGAGCCAACGGATACACCGCGATGCTGATCCTGCCGAGCCGACGGCAGTTCCTCACCGGGCTCGGCGCGAGTGCCGGTATCGTGGCGGCGTCGGGTGTCTACGCCTTCGATGTCGAGCCCATGCACAGGCTCGTGGTCACGTCCTACGCGCCGGACTTGCCGCGCTGGGACCCGGCTCTGCGCCTGCGGGTGGCGGTGCTGGCGGATTTCCACGTCTGTGAGCCGTTCATGCCCTTCGATCGGGTGGCGGAGATCGTCGACGCCACCAATGCCCTGAAGCCCGACCTCGTCCTGCTGCTCGGCGATTATCCGGCGGGCCGGATCGCGTGGCGCAAGCTGCCGCTCACCCAGTTCGCCCGGATGATGCAGGATCTGAAGGCACCGCTCGGCACGCATGCGATTCTCGGCAACCATGATTGGTGGGACGACGAGGCCGTTCAGACATCCCACCGCGGATCGCCCGCGGTCAAACGCCTCTTGGAGGCGCGCGGCATCCCGGTGATGGAGAACGAGGCTGTCCGGTTGGTGAAGGATGGGCGACCGTTCTGGATCGCCGGGATCGCCGATCAGCAGCCCTACATGGGCTCGTGGATGTCCTTCAGCTACGCGAACGTCCCGCGCACGCTCAACGCGGTCACCGACTCCGCGCCCGTGATCCTGATGGCGCACGAGCCCGATATCTTCATGACCGTGCCCGACCGGGTCTCCCTGACGCTCGCCGGCCATACCCATGGCGGCCAGGTCCGGCTGTTCGGCCGCTCGCCTGCGATCCGCAAGGTTCGCGGGCACGATTATTCCTACGGTCACATCGTCCAGGACGGCCGCCATATGATCGTATCCGGCGGCTTCGGGATGAGTCGCATCCCGGTGCGCTTCGGCGTGCCGCCGGAGATCGTTCTCTTGGAACTCGGGCAGCCCGATCCGGCGGCGGAAGCCGCGTGATCAAGAGACGGAGAGGGCTCCCGCGCCCGAACGCCGCGCCGCTCGCCGCCTCTGGCGGTTCGCACTACCTCACAATCATGCGCGCGATTCTCCCGCTTCTCGCCCTTGCAGCCATCGCGGCCGGCTCCGGATCCGCGCGGGCGCAATCCTGCGATGCGCTCGTCGACAAGGTCATCGCTGAGACGTCGGCCAAGGCCGCCGAGCGCCGCAGCGATTATGCGAGTTTCACGGCCGGGCCCGACGTGACCCTGACGCTCGCCTGCGGCGGGCCCGACCTGTCCTCGGTCGGTGCCCAGTTCCGAGGTGCGAACCCGCCGGATGCCTATTACGACCTGTTCGGCCATGCCGGTCACGCGGTCACGGGCATCGACGCGGCGGTGGTCACGGAGGCTGCCCACCGGGCCCAGGCCGCGTCGGTGAAGCTGCGCCACAGCAATGTCGATCTCGGCGGGGCCCGTGTCACCTGCTCGGCGATGGTCTCGCCCGACAAAGGGCCGCTGACCCTCTGCGCTGTCATCGAGCACAGCGACCGGACCTGAGGCGGGCGGACACGCCCACCGGCCCGGCTTGCCCGCCTCAGAGCGGGATATTGTCGTGCTTCTTCCAGGGCTGCTCCATCTTCTTGGTGCGGAGCATGCCAAGCGCCCGGGCGATTCGGCGCCGGGTCGAATGCGGCATGATCACCTCGTCGATGTAGCCGCGCTCGGCCGCCACGAAGGGTGAGAGGAACCGGTCCTCGTACTCGCCGGTGCGGGCCGCGATCTTTTCGGGGTCGCCCATCTCGCTCCGGAAGATGATCTCCACCGCGCCCTTGGCGCCCATCACGGCGATCTGTGCGGTCGGCCAAGCGTAGTTCACGTCCGCGCCGACGTGCTTCGAGGCCATCACGTCGTAGGCACCGCCGAAAGCTTTTCGGGTGATGATCGTCACCAGCGGAACCGTCGCCTGGGAATAGGCGAAGAGCAGCTTGGCGCCGTGCTTGATCAGGCCGCCGTATTCCTGGGCCGTGCCCGGCAGGAAGCCCGGCACGTCCACGAAGGTGACGATCGGGATACCGAAGGCGTCGCAGTACCGCACGAAGCGTGCGGCCTTCCGCGAGGCGTCAGAATCGAGCACGCCTGCCAGCACCAGCGGCTGGTTGGCCACGAAGCCGACGGTGCGTCCCTCGATCCGGCCGAAGCCGGTGATGATGTTGCGCGCGTAGGCCGCCTGGATCTCGAAGAAGTCGCCCTCGTCGACCACGCGCCGGATCAGCTCGCCCATGTCGTAGGGCTTGTTCGGATTGTCCGGGATCAGCGTGTCCAGCGACATGTCGAGCCGGTTGACGTCGTCGAAGCTCTCGAGTCTCCGGCACGCCGTCGATGTTATTGGCCGGGAGGAAGTCGAGCAGGCGCCGGATCTGGAGGATCGCCTCCACGTCGTTCTCGAAAGAGCCGTCGGCGATGGACGACTTCGTCGTGTGGACCTTGGCGCCTCCGAGTTCCTCGGCGGTCACGACTTCGTTGGTGACGGTCTTCACCACGTCGGGTCCGGTGACGAACATGTAGCTCGTGTCCCGGACCATGAAGATGAAGTCGGTCATGGCCGGCGAGTAGACGTCGCCGCCCGCGCAGGGTCCCATGATCACCGAGATCTGCGGAATCACCCCCGAGGCCATGACATTGCGGCGGAAGACTTCGCCGTAGCCGCCGAGCGCCGCGACGCCCTCCTGGATGCGCGCGCCGCCGGCATCGAAGATGCCAATGATCGGGGCGCGCATCTTGAGCGCCATGTCCTGGACCTTCACGATCTTCTGGGCATGCGCCTCCGAGAGCGAGCCCCCGAACACCGTGAAATCCTTGGAGAACAGGAAGACGGTGCGTCCGTTGATCGTACCCCAGCCGGTCACGACACCATCGCCCGGGATCTTCTGCTTCTCCATGCCGAAATCGGTGGAGCGGTGCTGCACGAACATGTCGAACTCTTCGAACGACCCATGGTCGAGGAGGAGTTCAATGCGCTCGCGCGCGGTCAGCTTGCCGCGCTTGTGCTGGGCCTCGACGCGCTTCTCACCGCCGCCGAGCCGGGCCTGCGCCCGACGCTCCGCGAGCTTGTCGAGGATATCCTTCATGGCTGTTTCCGCCCTTCCCCTGCCCGTGACCTGCGACCCGGATCGGGCCGGGTCCAAGCTTATGCGTTCACCGATGGAGCGCCCTTAGCACGGGCGTTTCGGGTGGCAAACCGACGCGGCGGGCCGCGCCATTGAACCTTGGGGGGGAGAATGGTGGACGGTGCAGGGATCGAACCTGCGACCTTTCCCGTGTGAAGGGAACGCACTACCGCTGTGCTAACCGTCCGTACCGGCGTGCCGCCTGACGCGCCCGCCGCGCGGTCACCGATGCGCAGAAGCGCGGCGACCCGGTGGCGCGCCTTCTAGGGCGCGGCGGCCCGGGACGTCAAGCACAGTTCGTGATGTTCCTGAGCTAAGCGGTGCGGGTTGGATGTGGAGTTGTCCGCGCCTCTGCTTCTCGTGCTGGGTCAAGGATCGGACCGCGCTTCGCTCCACCCATTCAGGGCAGGGGCGGAACAGATGGTAGCACGGCGCCCTCTCTGGGGCGCGTGGATCACCAGCGGCTTGCGACCGGATGCTCGCGATGGCGCCTTCAGCGCAGTGGACGGTACCGCGCGGCCGCCTGCCCATTCCGCGCGCCAGCGCTCGCAGCCTCGGCGAGCTTCGCTGCGCTGCGCGGTTGACAACGCTGCCGGGTCGGTGCGCTGTGACGGCATGGACAAGGGGCCATCGGGCGCAAAGCCCGGCAGCGACGTGTCGGCAGAGAACGCAGCGCGGTCGGAGCGGCCGCGCGTTGCGATCACTTACTGCACGCAATGCAACTGGCTCCTGCGCTCCGCCTGGATGGCGCAGGAACTGCTCTCAACCTTCCGCGACGATCTCGGCGAGGTCGCCCTGGTCCCGGCAGCCGGGGGCGCCTTCCGCATCGAGCTGGATGGCACGCTGCTGTGGGAGAGGATCCGCGACGGCGGCTTTCCCGACGTGAAGGCGTTGAAGCAGCGGGTGCGCGACCACCTCGACCCGGAGCGTGATCTCGGCCATATCGACCGGTCATGAGGGCAGGGAACGGCAAGGAGCCCGCGGGGCACCGCGGGCCGGGGACGGGTACCGCTTGAGCCCGGACCATCAGGCCGAGGGCGTGGGCGTCCCGGCGGTGATCCCCGCGCGCCGGTCGTGGCTGTCGCGGCGGCTTCATCGTTTCGGACGCAACGGCTTCTCGACGCAGGTCTATCTGATCGCGCTGGTGGTCGCGCTGATCGGCCCGGGGCTTCTGTTCACCAGCATCCTGCTGATGCGCTACGCCTCGGCCGAGCGCGCGCGGTTCGAGCAGGACGCGCGCGAGAATGTGCGCGGGATCGGTCTGTCCCTCGACCGCGATACGGCGGGCCTCGTCTCGGTGCTGCAGACGCTCGCGACGTCACCGCGGATCCGCCAAGGCGATTTTGAGGCCTTTGACGCCCAGGCTCGCCTCGTGCGCGAGTCGATCGATCTCGATGTGCTTCTGCGCCGGCCTAACGGGCAGGAGGTCGTCAATACCGGCGTCCCGCGCGGAGCGCCCATGCCGGTCGTTCCCCTTCCCTTCGATCAGGACCTCATGAAGGGCACGCAGCGCGCGATGGTGAGCGGCTACGTGCCCGGGCTAACTCCCGGCGAATCGACCTACGCGGTCGGCGTACCGGTCATGATGGACGGCGACGTCGCCTACATCCTGAGCTTCACCGTGCCGCTCTCCCGGCTCCAGGGTATCCTGTCGCGCGAGGTCGTCGAGGGCTGGACAACCAGTATCAGCGACCGGGCCGGCATCGTGCTGGCGCGCCTGCCCGACCCGGACTCAGTGGTCGGCCGGCCGAGGCTGGCGAGCCTGCAGCAGGTGCGTTCGGGGACGCCGGGCGTCTGGGAGGGGCAGGACCGCCAGCACAAACCGGTGGTGGTTATCGAGGCGCGCTCCCGCCTCACGGGCTGGATGGTGGCGACCAGCATTCCCCAGGCCCTGGTCGACGCCCGGGTGCGCCGTTGGATCTGGGCGTTCGCGGGTTTTGGCCTGCTGGTGCTGGCCACCTCGTCGGTGCTGGCGGTCAATCTGTGGTCGCGGGTCTCGCGTCCGCTCCGAATCCTCGCCGCCTCCGGCCCGGCGCTGGCGCGCGGCGAAGCCATTCCGCGCGTGTCCTCGCCGGTGCACGAGATCCAGCGGCTCGGCGTGGTGCTGTCGGAGGCGTCCCTGCGGCTGCGCACCCGCGAGGCGGAGCGGGACCGGGCGCTGGCCGATACGCGGCGTGGCCTCACGGCACTCAGCGAGAGCGAGGCGCGGTTCCGCCACATGGCCGATTCGGCACCGGCCCTGATCTGGATGACCGACGAAACCGGTGCGGTCAGCTTCGCGAATCTCCACTTCGAGCACATGTTCGGGATGCCGGCGGCCGAACTGACCAACGACGGCTGGCAACGGATCGTCCATCCCGACGATCTCGAAACCTTCCGCGCGGCCTTCGCGGAGGCCTTCGAAGCGCGGGCCGCGTTCCGCATCGAAGTCCGGGTGATCGACAAGGCACGGGCCGTGCGCTGGCTGCAATGCGAGGGCGTGCCGCGTCTCGACGACGACCAAAACTTCCTCGGCTTTACCGGCTGCAACATCGACATCACCGACGCGAAGAACGCCGAAGAGCATCTGCTCCTCCTGATTCACGAGTTGAACCACCGGGTGAAGAACACCCTGGCCACGGTGCAGTCGATCGCCGCCCAGTCCCTGCGGGGACTCGAAGGCGCCGAGGCCGATGCTGCGCGGGCCGCCTTCGAGGCGCGACTCCTGGCGCTTGCCCGTGTCCACGACGTGCTCACTCGGGAGAGCTGGGAAGGTGCGGAGCTGTCGGCCGTGGTGGCGGACGCGATCCGGCCCCTGGAGGCGGGCGATGGCCGCGCCTCGCGGTTCCGCGTGGTCGGACCGCCCCTCCGCCTCCCGCCCCGGCTCGCCCTCTCGATCGCCATGGCGCTGCACGAACTCGGCACAAATGCGGTGAAGTACGGCGCCCTCTCGACCGAGGGAGGCTGGGTGGAGATCTCCTGGACGGTGCGGCGCGAGGACGAGACGCACCTGCTCCTGCGCTGGGCCGAGTGCGGCGGCCCGCCTGTGAAGAAGCCGACCCGCACGGGCTTCGGATCGCGGTTGATCGAGCGCAGCCTGGCGCGCGAACTCGCCGGCGAGGTCGCGCTCAGCTACGAGCCCACCGGGGTGATCTGCACCATAAACGCCCCTGTCCCGCCGCCGGGCCTGCTCGAGCGCAAGAGCGTCGCCGCCCCGGCACGGATCGCGCCCCTCCCGCTCGCGGGCTGAGGCCTGCCCGCGCGCGATCCGTCAGTGATAGGGGTCTGCAGCGTCCCGCAGCCCGTCTCCCATGAAGTTGAAGGCGAGCACCGTTACCAGCACGGGCAGCACCGGCAGCAGCAGCCACGGATAAAGCTGCACCGCCGCCAGGTTCTGCGCCTCGTTGAGCAAGACGCCCCAGCTCGTCACCGGCGGCCGCAGGCCGAGGCCTAGGAAGGAGAGGGCCGTTTCACCGAGGATCATGGTCGGGATCGACAGGGTCGCCGAAGCGATCAAATGACTCATGAAGTTGGGGATCAGGTGCCGGCCGATCACGCGGGCGGGCGAGGCGCCCATCAGCTCGGCCGCCTGGACGAAATCCTCCTCGCGCAGGGCCAGGAGCTTGCCCCGCACCGCCCGGGCCAGACCCGGCCAGTCGAGCAGGCCGAGAATCACCGTGATGCCGAAGAAGACGAGCAGCGGGCTCCAGTTCGGCGGCAGCGCGGCCGAGAGGGCGAGCCAGAGCGGCAACTCGGGCAGGGAGCGCACGACCTCGATCAGCCGCTGCACCCCGGCATCGACGATCCCGCCGAAATAGCCCGCGATGCCGCCGAACAGCAGGCCGAGCGCGAAGGAGATCGCCACGCCCACGAGGCCGATGGTGAGCGAGATCCGCGCGCCGTAGATCATGCGGGAGAACAGGTCGCGGCCGAGCTTGTCGGTGCCGAGCAGGAACAGCGTGCCGTTCTCCGGCGGGCAGATGAGGTGCAGGTCGGTGTGGACGAGCCCGAGCCAGTCGTAACCGTCGCCCCAGCAGAGGAAGCGCAGGGGCTGCGGGCTCGCGGTGTCCACCACGTAGTCCCGGCGGAACGTGTTGAGGTCGAGATGCGCCCGGTACGGGTAGACGAAGGGCCCGACGAGGCCTCCATCGTGGAACAGGTGCACGCCCTGTGGCGGCGCATAGAGGAAGTCACCGTTGCGACGCGCTTGGCCGTAGGGCGCCAGCAGCTCGACGAACGGCACCGTCGCGTAGAGGGCGAGCAGGATCAGCGCCGAGGCGACGGCGAGGCGGTGGCGCAGGAACTTGCGCAGGATCAGCCGCCACGCGGAGGCGGACCCGACCGGGCTCTCGGCCCGCGCCTCGGGCTCGAAGGGCACGGGATCGACGAAGTGGCTTGCTGCGGTGGTCGCGTCGTTCATCCCGGGCTCGTTCATCGCAGGCCCATGCGGATGCGCGGATCCAGCCAGACGAGAATCAGGTCCGAGATCAGCATGCCGACCAGCGTCAGGGCGGCCACGAACATCAGGATGAAGCCGGCCATGAACTGGTCCTGGCTGCGGAGGGCGTCGAGGAGCAGCGGCCCCACGGTCGGCAGGCTCAGCACCAGGGAGACCAGAACCGACCCGGAGACGAGATGCGGCAGCAGGTTGCCGATATCGGCCACGAACGGGTTCAGCGACATCCGGAACGGATATTTCAGGAGCGCCTGCAGCGGTGGGAGGCCCTTGGCGCGGGCGGTGACCGTGTAGGGCTTGGCCAGCTCGTCGAGCAGGTTGGCGCGCATCCGCCGGATCATCGCCGCGGTCCCGCCGAGCCCGATCACCAGGGTCGGCACGATGAGATGGGCGAGCAGGGAGCAGACCTTGGTCCAGTCCCAGGGCCGGTTGGTCAGTGCGGAATCGTAGAGGCCGCCGATCGACAGGCCGAACCACCGATTGGCGTAGAACAGCAGGATCAGCGCGAGCAGGAAGCCCGGCACGGCAAGACCGACATAGCCGAGCAGCGTCACGACGCCGTCGCCGAAGGTGTGCCGGTGCGTCGCCGAGTAGATCGCAGCCGGGATCGCCACGAGGTGGACAAAGACCACGGCCGTGAGATTGATCAGCAGCGTCAGCCAGAGGGCGTCCCCCACGACGTCCGCTACCGGCTTGTCGTATTCGAACGACCAGCCCCAATCGCCCTGAAGCAGGCCCGAGAAGCCTACGGATCCCGGCATGACGCCGATCCACATCAGGTATTGCTGCCAGACCGGCCGGTCGAGTCCGTATTGCCGGATGAGCAGCTCGGCCTTCGCCACGGACCCCGCATCGCCGGTGGCGCGCAGCTCCATGATCCGGTTGGTCAGGTAGTCGCCCGGCGGCAGCTTGATGATGATGAACACGAGCGCCGAGATGACCAGGAGCGTCAGCCCCATGGTCACGACGCGCCGAAGGATCTGGCCGATCACCGGACCTCCGCACGCTTGTCGGCACCGCCGTCCCAGAACAGCTCGTCGATCCGCTGGACGCCGATCATCGCCGTGGGCTCCCAGGAATAGAGGGCGCGCTTGGGCAGGTTGATCAGGCGTTCGGCACCCACCACCGGCTGGAGCGCACCAGCCACCGTCCCGATCACCCAGGTGTTGTGCGCGTGGTTCATGAGCATCTCGCGCCAGATCGCGGCCTGCTTCCCGGAATCGGCGGTGTCGCGCCATTGGCGGTCGAGGTCGAGAAGGCGCTGGACGTCTGGAACGTCGCAGGGCTCGCCGCTCTTGCCGTGGCTCTCCACGTTCAGGCTCCAGAGCGGCCAGGAATAATGCTCGGGCTGGGCGGGGCTCAGCTCGGTCGGCGGCATGATCGCGGTGGGAACCGCGAGATCGAGCCCTTGGGCGGCAACCATGACGGTCATCCCTCCCAGCGATCGTCGGTGAAGGTTCGTACGCTCCTGCGGCTTGGTGATGAGGCGGACGCCGACCTCGCGCCAGAACTCGGTGATGAGCAGGAGGGCGTCCAGCACCATCTCGGCCTCACCGTCGCTCTCGACCACAATCTCGAGCGCGCGCCCGTCGGGCATGAGACGCGTCCCGGACCCGTTGCGGCCGGTGAGGCCCAGCGCGTCAAGGAGGGCCGCCGCCTGCACCGGGTCGTAGCCGGCGTTGAGGGTGCGCAACTCCGGTGAATAGAGCGGGCTGTCCGCCACGATCGTGTCGTTGCCCTCGGTGCCGAGGCCGAACAGCAGCGTGTTGTTCAACGTCCGGCGATCGATGGCGAGCGACAGGGCGTGCCGGTAGCGCACATCCCGGTTGAGCTGCCGCCAGACGGGATCCGCCGTGGTCAGATTGGGGTAGAGCGCGATCTCCGAGCCGCGGGCCACCGGCCACAGGTTGGTGCGGTAATGATGGGTCGCCTCGCCTTCCTTGAGGCTCGGGATGTCGGGCATCGACAGGCCGCGGAACATCAGGTCGGCCTCGCCGGCATTGGTCTTGGCGACCAGCAAGCCTTGGGAGGCCACATCCATGACAATCGCATCGACATAAGGCAGCTGCGTGCCCGCGGTATCGACGCGATGGTAGCTGTGGTTCCGTTCGAACCGGAAGCGGGTCGCCGGGGAGCGGGTGCGGGGCACCCAACCCTGGAGTGTCGGGCAATCCGGGTTGTTCAGCTCGTAATTGTCGTCGAGCCGGTTGTGCAGTGCCGCCCAGCTGCGCAGCTTCTGCGCCTTGGCCTTCGCGTCGGCCGCGTCCTTGCCGACGTAGCGGGCGTGATAGGGCTTCAGGTAGTGCGAAGGCCGGTAGATCAGCGGGTCGCGCGCCGCCGCCAGCGCGGGCAGGAACATCGGGTTGGGCCGGTCCCAGGTGTAGCGGACCGTGCGCGGATCCAGACACTCGACCCGCGGCGGCTTGCCGTCCACGAGGAAGAAGGCCGGCGGTCCTTCGGGGCTCAGCGCCTTCTCGTTGGCGACGTCTTCCCAATAGTAGAGGAAATCCTCGGTAGTGAACGGATGTCCGTCCGACCAGCGGTGTCCGTCGCGCAGGGTGAAGGTGAAGCGCCCGCCTTCGATGTCGACGCGCTCCAGCACGTCGGGCCGGAGGTTCAGGTCGGAATCGTAGCCGACGAGACGCGTGTAGCCGTAGACCGAGAGGTAGCGCACGTCCCGGGCCTTGGCGATAAGCGTGCGGATTGTTCCGCCGGCCGCGCCGATCCGCCGTCCGTGGGCAGGGAGGTCGACCACCAGGGGAGAGGCCGGCGGGGCAGGGGCGGTCGCCTCAGCCCGCCCGGTGCGGGGCCAGAGCAGAGCGGCGCCGAGGCCGGAAAGAAGCGCGCGGCGGGACACTACGTGATCCCTCCCGCCGCACAGGGGGAGGGCGAGCCGTGGCGCTTGCCGATCCCGCTCACGATCCATCCCCTGGCATCGCGGCCCGCAACGTCACGGAGGTCAGCCGCGCCGGCGAGTATCCGGTGGCGCGGTGAAGGTCATCGAACGCGTGGGAGCGTGCGATCAGTCCGGCCGCCTGGCGGATGAGGGCGTCGTCGGCTGGCTGCTCGAAAAGGCGGCCGTTGCGGGTCCAGCGAATCGGCTCCGGGCTGCGCTCGGGCCCGGTGATCATCGCGATGGTCGGGTGGGCCGGCCCGCCGTGGGCGTGGATCCGGTGCCCTGCGGCATCGTCGTCGAAGAGGAGCCGCGTGAGGCCCCGCGCATGCGCCTCCACGACGCGCCGCCCCTGCGCCACGTGATCGTCGAAGAACGCGACGGTCGCAGCCGGATCGAGCATGGACCAGTCGGCCTCTGACCAATCCGCGGTGCTGTAGCGGGCCTGCGGATCGCGATACTGGAGGCCGGACAGGTCTGGGTCGTGGCAGATGATCCGGGCCTGCGGGCACGCTTGCCGGATCACCCACGTCGTCAGTCCGCGGAAAACCCCGGATTCGATGACGAAATCCGGCTTCAGCGCCCGCATCGCCACATAGAGCTGGAGTGCTCCGTTGAAGCCGCTGCCGCCCCGGCGCTGCCGGACGGGCGCGGAGGGTATCAGCGTCCAGAACTCCCTTACGCGGTCGAGAACCGCGCCGCCCGCCGCGATTCCGGCGGCCGCGAGGTCCCGCTCCAGGATCGATGCGGCGGATTCGAGGAGCGTCGCCACCTCGCGTGGCGAGGTCGGCCGATGGCTCCAATCGGGGGCAGCCGGGACGAGGTCATAGCCGAGGCGGTCGAAGAGCGGCGACAGCACCTTGCGCCGCAGGCGTTCCAGCATCACAGGCGGCCGCGACTGCATCACGCGGCCTCCGCGTTGCGGGCGCTTCCGAACCGCACCCTGTGCCCGGCCTCCACCTCCTGCATGGTGCCGGCTTCGTCGGGCGACAGCCGATAGGGCGCCTCCCAGCGGGACGGCTCGTTCTGGTCGCCCGTAACAGCCGCGAAATCGAGCGGGTGGTCGAGGCTGGGGTCCGGTACCGCGGCCAGCAGCGCCCGCGTGTAGGGATGGACCGGTCGGCGGAACAGGGCGGCGCGGGGAGCTTCCTCGACGATCCGGCCCCGGCACATCACGCTGATGGTATCCGCCATATAGTCGATCACCTGCCAAGTTGTGGGAGACGATGAGATAGGAGAGCCCCAGGGCCGCCTGCAGGTCCTTGAGCAGGTTCAGGATCTGTGCCTGCACCGACACGTCGAGGGCCGAGACCGGCTCGTCGAGCACAAGGAGCCGGGGTTTCGGGGCCAGGGCCCGGGCGATGCCGATGCGCTGGCGCTGGCCGCCCGAGAAGGCGTGCGGATAGCGCCCGAGGCCGGCGGCATCGACGCCGACCATCGCCATCAGGGCGCGGCAGCGCTCCCGCCGCTCGGCCGCCGGAACACCGTGGATTTCCATGGGCTCCGACAGGATCTGGCGTACCGTCATGCGGGGATCGAGGGAGGCGTAGGGATCCTGGAATACAAACTGGACCGTGCGCCGATAGGCGAACAGGGCCTCGCCGCTCAGGGTGTGGACGTCCCGCGGCCCGGTGCCGTCATCGAACAGAATCCGGCCGGAATCCGGCCGGAGCGCCCGCATGATCAACTTGGACACAGTGGTCTTGCCGGAGCCGGATTCCCCCACGAGACCGAGGGTCTGGCCCGCCGCGAGGCTCAGCGACACGTCGGAAACCGCGTGGACGATCCGGGGTTTCTGCCACAGCCGGCCTGCGCGCAGGGTGAAGCTCTTGCTCACCCCTCGACCTGCAGCAGCGGGCCGGCGAGCTTTGCCGGCGCCTGTCCCGGGGGATCTCGGCCCGCGCCGGGCGGATCGGCGTGAGCCGCTCGCCCGGTGCCATGTCGAAGCGGGGCACGGCGTGGAGGAGTGCCCGGAGATAGGCATGGCCGGGCGCGCGCATCACCGTATCCCGCGGTCCGGCTTCGACGAGGCGGCCGCGATAGAGGACCGCCACATCGTGGGCGATGTTGGCGACCACCCCGAGATCGTGCGTGATCAGCAGGATCGCCATCCCGGTCGCCTCCTGGAGGCGGGACAACAGGGCGAGGATCTGGGCCTGGGTCGTGACGTCGAGCGCCGTAGTCGGCTCGTCGGCGACCAGCAGGGCGGGCTTCAGGATCAGCGCCATCGCGATCATGGCGCGCTGACGCAGGCCCCCGGACAGCTCGAACGGGTAGGTCCGCAGCGCGCGGCGCGGATCCGGGAAGCCGACCCGGGCGAGGGCATCCTGCGTCAGGGCGTCGGCATCCCTGCGGCCGGCACCGGTATGGATGCGCAGGGCCTCACCGATCTGGTCGCCGATCGTGTGGAGCGGCGACAGGCAGGTCATCGGCTCCTGGAAGATCATGGCGATTCGCTGGCCGCGGATTGCCCGCATTGCTAGGCCTTCCGGGTCGAGCCGGGCGATATCGCTCTCCACGGCACCGTCCCGGAACAGGATCTGGCCGCGAGTGATGTCGGCGGAGGGCGGCAGAATGCGCAGGATCGCCTGCGCGGTCACCGACTTGCCTGAGCCGGATTCGCCGACGAGGGCCAGGGTCCGTCCACGCTGCACGTCGAGCGACAAGCCGTGCAGCGCCTCGAACGGTCCGGCCTCCGTACGGAACGCGACCGCGAGGTCGCGGATGGACAGCAGCGGGCTCAACGCGTCCTCGCGATCTGTGGGACCGAGGATTTAGATGCCGCCGCGTCGCTTTCCATCGCGGCACAGTCGAACGCGGTGCGCAAATCCCAGGCATCAACTGCCGGATGCTTCAAGAGCACAGACAGCAACTCCTCCACGAAGGTCCAGATCGCCGCATCGTGCGCGAGGTGGTGCGTCAGCAGCCCGACCGGCTGCAGAGGCCGACGCACGACCGCGTCAGCAAGCTCGCGCAGCATCGCCTCCGGATCGCGCAGGGAGCGAGAACCGCGCCAGTCGATCGGGTCGAGCGTCGCGTCGACCCGGACGAGGCCTGGAATGTCCGGTCCCGGAACCGCCGACAGGCCCCGGAAACCGAGGCTTGGCAGAGCGGCCGCGAATTCCGGCGCGAGCCGATTCCACGGCGGCACGAAGACCGGCAGCAGCATCGCGCCCGGGAGTCGCTCGCGGGCGATCTGCAGGCCGGCAGCGGCCTCCGCCATGAGATCGCCGAGGGACCTGTGCGCGCCGAATTCCGCGGGCTTCTCACTCGGCGGAGCATGGTTCCGGTGGGCCAGGCCGTGAACCGCGACGGACACGCCGCGCGTTGAGGCAAGCCGATGCCCCAAGGAGGGCTCAATCGCGGCCGGGACGGCCGCGAGCAGGATCGGGGCGCCGTGGTCCTCGGCGAGTCCGATCAGCCGGTCGAGGGCCGGAGTGGCCGCCACGGCGTCATCGTCACGCCACAGGAACGGCACCCGTAGGACGCGCTCGGCGGTATCGTCGAGAGCCCGCCGCAGAGTATCGAAGATCGGGCTCACCGACCCTGTGCGGCGGCGCTCCCCGCGATGGCCGGCGAGCAGGCCCTCGATGATCTCCACCGAGCGCTGGGCGCCGCCGAGGTCGATCCCGTGCGGCAGGGGTCCCGGCGCGGCCGAATGCGCGTCCACCGCCTGGAGGAGCGCCCGCGCGGTCAACTCGGCCTCCGGCAGCACCCGGGCAAGACCGCGCGCGGCGAGGCATTCCGCGCGCAGCCGCTGCTCGGTCTCGCCGCCGGCCTCGAAGGGCACCAGCACGGAGGGCGTGCCGGTCGCGAGGAGGTCCGTGGCCGTGTTGTAGCCGCTCTGGCTGACCGATAAAGCGGCGCCGGCCAGCAGGGTTCGGTAATCGGGCCGGGCGCGGCCGAGGACGCCGTCGGCCAGGCCACTCCCGATCTCCGAGAGGGTTTCTTCCGGCACGCCGTGCCCCGCCAGGATCCGCCATCCGAGGTCCGGCCGTTGCCTGGCGGCGTCGGCGGCGGCCCGCAATAGATCGATCCCGGCTGGGCCGGACCCGGCGGCGACCAGCACGCCCGAACGCGCCGCCGCAGGCTCGACGCGGGTGCCTTCATCGACGTAGCCGGTGTAGCAAATCTTCGCCGCCGTCGCGGTGTCGAGCGGCCAGGACGCGTCGAGGGGCACGAGCGCCGGATCGCCGTGAACCAGCACAGCGTCGTAGAGCGCCGATACCCGGGCATGCGCCTGCGCGATCCGCTCGGGCTTGGCTGAGGCGACCAGGATGTCGCGCACTGAGGCGAGCACGAGCGGGCGCGGCCTGCGAGCCTGAGCGGCCTCCACCAAGTTCAGGAACTCGGCTGCGAGCGCCCGCCGGCCGAACGGGAACAGCTCGGTGATCACCGCGTCCGGCGCGAAAGCCGCGAAGGTCTCGACCAGCTGGGTCCGGCGACGCGTGAGCAGTGCCGGGTCCGCCGGTCGCCCGTCCGGCCCGAGCGGTGTCGAGAAGGCCGTCCCGGCGACCCGTAGCGGCGGCAGCTGCACGAGGCGTACGCCGTCGTGACGCACCATCGGGGCGGGCACGCCGCCCGAGACGAGCATCGCATCGTGGCCGGCAAACGCGAAGGCACGGGCGAGGGCGGCCGCGCGGGTGAGATGCCCGGCACCGACAAGGTGCGTGACCGCGATCAGGACGCGCACGCGGACAGCTCCGGTTCGGTTGCGGCCGCGGCGGCGGGCCCCGCGGAAGCCCGCAGCCGGGCCGCGATCAGATCGATGGCGGCTTCCTCCGAGAAATCCTGCACGAGCCGTGCCCGCGCCGCCTCGCCGAGGCGTTGCCGCAGTGGCGGATCGGCCGCCAGCCGGCCCAGGGCCGCCGCCAGGGACGCCGGCTCGCCGACCG
The DNA here is from genome assembly GCA_050632875.1 of Methylobacterium sp. P31. GTDB lineage: Bacteria > Pseudomonadota > Alphaproteobacteria > Rhizobiales > Beijerinckiaceae > Methylobacterium. The sequence continues at coordinate 3,435,974 of JBODSC010000001.1, forward strand.
GGACCAGGATGCCGTGCACCCCGTCGGTGATGAATTCCGGCGTGCCCGCGAAAGCCGTTGCAAGGATCGGCAGGCTCTGGCTCGCCGCCTCCATCAGCACGTTGGGAAGCCCGTCGCGGTCGCCGCCCGGGGCCTGCTTCGTCGGCAGCACGAACAGGTCGGCGTCGCGCATCGCCGCCACCACATCGGGTTGCGCCAACGCCCCGCGGAACTGCACGTGCCTCGCAAGGCCCCGGTCCTGCACAAGTGTCTCCAGGGCGCTCCGCAGCTCGCCGCCGCCGATCAGGTCGAGGCGCCAGTGCAGGCCCGGCGGCAGCGAGGTCAGGGCCTCGATCAGGTCGTCGTGCCCCTTCTTGGCGACCAGCCGGCCCACGCAGAGAAGCCGGAGCGGTGCCACGGGGTCGCTCCCGTCGCGGGCTTCGCGCTGCGGCGGCGGTGCCGGAAAGCGCGCGAGGTCCAGACCGTGATAGGCGAGGAGCGTCCGGCCGGGCGCTAGGCCATCGAGGCGCGCGAGCCCGTCGCGGGTGCAGGTCACACCCCAGGACGCGTCGTCCAGCTTCTCGGCCAGTTCCCAGTCCGGCGTCGTCCAGATGTCCTTGGCATGGGCGGAGAAGCTCCACCCGCGCCCTGTCAGCAGCGCGGTATAGCGGACGACGCTGGCCGGCGTATGAAGGAAATGCACGTGGATATGCGCAATATCGGCAGGCAGCTCCCGGGCGAGCACCAGGGCCTGCCCAAGCCGCCGGAGACGCGAGGCGGTTGGGTCGCGCCGGAAGTCGCGCGCGAACAGGGCGAGGAGCGCGATGACCCGCCGCCGCCGCAGGGCCGCGGCAAGCCCGCGCAGCACGCGCAGCGGTGCCTCGTAGAGATACTCGGGCAGGTAGTTAGCCTGTGCGCGGATCGCGGTATGCATCGGATGACGCGCGCGGTCGGTCGGGCGGCGCAGAGACCAGATCTCCAGCGGCACGCCGCGCCGCTCTAGGGCCAGCAGTTCCTGCGCGATGAAGGTCTCGGACAGCCGCGGATAGCCCTTCAGCACCACGGCGATGCGCCGCGTCTTCACGAGAAGACCCGTACGCAGGAGCGCTCGGCGCCGGGATCGGCCAGAGCCCGGACTCGGCGGGCCACCGCATCCAGGCCGTCGAGCAGGCCGGGGACGAGCACCCGTGACGGCTCGGTCTGGTTCGGCAAAGCGCGGAGGGCCTCGGCCATCCGCTGTGGCGCCCGGCCCTCCGCCTCCATCAGGACCCGCGCGAGGCCCAGCCGCTCCGCCGCCAGCGCGCGGATCGCCTGTTCACGGCGCGGCTCGGTCCGCGGCACCAGGATCGCGCGCCGGTCGAAGGACAGAATCTCGCAGAAGGTGTTGTAGCCGCCCATCGCCACGACGCCGGCCGCCTTGCGCATCAGGAACTCGATTTCGCTGTCGAAAGTGATGGCCGAGATCCGGCCGCGCAGCGAACGGATCCGGGCGTTGAACCCGTCGCGGGTCGCGGCGTCGAGGAACGGGCCGAAAGCGATGAGGCCGGGCAGAGGAATCCCGGGATCCGCCTCGTAGGCGGCGATCACCCAGTCGATCAGGGCGGCGCCGTCCCCACCGCCACCCGGCGTGACGAGCACGAACGGGCCGTTGGCGATCGCCGGCTCCTCGCGGTCGGCGCGTCGCTCCGGCAGTTCGCGGCGGAGATACCCCGTATAGGTCAGCCGTGCATCGATTCGGGCGGCCATATCCGGGTCCATCGGAAGCGCCGCCAGAGGCTCGTGGATGCGGCTGAGGCCGTAGACCCAGATCTCGTCGTAGAAGCGCGCCATCGTCTCAGCAGCGCCCTTCCGCTCCCATTCGGGCACGAGGCGGTCGGCGTCGTCGAGCACGTCGCGCAGCCCGAGGACCAGCCGGATGCCCCGCGCGGCGGCGCGTTCGAGCACCGGCATCAGCTCGCCATGGAAACCGGCCGGTTCCTTGTCGACGATAATCAGGTTGGGCCGGAACATGGCGCAGGCGCGCGCGAGAATCGCCGACCGACGCTCCACCGTCCGGATGAGGGGCGTGACCGAATCCAGGCTGGCATAGCCCCCGTCCGGGAACTTGGTCACCGGCGGTAGCCGCACCGTCTGCACGCCGGAATGGAAGGCGAATCGGTCGATCACCGGCGAGCCCGAGGCAATCATCGCCCGGGCACCGTGACTGCCCGCCACGATCGCGTTGGCGATGGCCCGCGAACGGCGCAGATGACCGAGCCCGAAGGTATCGTGGCTGTAGATCAGGACGCGTGGGGCGGGGGATGCCTCGTCCGCTCGCATCAAGGTGACCGCCCCGGTTGACGGCGCGAGGATCGCAGCCGCGGCCCTCTCGCACAAGCGGGGCCATTGGGCAAACATGTCTGTTAACGGCGCTGGAACCGGGCTCGCCTAGGCTGCCGTCGAACCCGACCCGCAGAAGGCCCTCCATGCCCGCGCATCCAGAGACCACCGCGCCGGGCCGTCCCGAGTCGCGCCTGGCGGCGCTCAGGGCCGATCTTTCGGATCTGTTCGGCAGCGATGCCCGGCTGTTCGCCTTCACCAAGCGCGCCTCCTGGGCCCTGGTCCCGCTGAGCCTCGCCATCGTGGTTGTCGTGTTCGGAACGGGCCCGGAGCCGCGCCGGAACTGGTACGGCGATATGCTCGGCAATGATTTCAGCCAGGTCTGGGTCGCCGGGCGCGCCGCGCTGGATGGGCGCGGCGGCGAGCCCTACGATCTGCCGGTGCATCTCGAGAACCTGAAGGCGGCGTTCGGCCCCGAATGCCGCTTCGCCTGGCATTACCCGCCCGTGTTCCTGCTGCCCGCCGCCGCCGTAGCGACGCTGGAGCCGCAGCCGGCCTTCCTGCTCTGGACCGCCCTCTCGCTCGCCGTGTTCGCCCTGGCGATGCGGGCTGCCGCCGGCCGCCGGGACGCGGCCTGCATCGCGCTCGCCCATCCGTTGGTCTTCTGCAACCTCTCCTACGGACAGAACGGTCTGTTCACCGCGGCGCTGATGACGTTCGGGGGATTGCTGGTCGACCGGCGCCCCTGGTTCGCCGGCCTGTGCTTCGGCCTCCTCGTCTACAAGCCCCAGTTCGCGGCCCTTGCGCCGCTGCTCCTGCTCATCACGGGGCGGTGGAACTGCCTGGCGGCCTGCCTCGCCACGATCCTCGCCCTCTGCCTGGCCTCGCTGGCGCTGTTCGGCACAGCGCCGTGGATCGGGTTCTTCGGAACGCTCGGCGAGACGAACCGGATCATCCTGCAGAAGGCGGCGGCCGGCCTCGAACTCAATGCCAGCGCCTTCGGTGCCGTGCGGCTGCTCGGCGGCTCGATGGCCGCCGCCTGGGCCGCACAGGCGGTCGTGGCCGTGCTCGCCGTCGGATTCGCGTGCCGCGCCTGGCTGATGCCGACCGGCCCGGACCTGCGCGCCGCCTCCCTCCTCGCCGCGGCGCCACTCCTGTCCCCCTACGTCCCGGTCTACGATCTCGCCCCCTTGGTTCCGGCGACGCTCCTGCTGGCGCTCGTCGCACACCGGAGCGGAGGGCTGTCCGCGCACGAGCGCGGGCTGCTCTGCGCGACGCCGCTCTTCGCGCTCCTGCGCGAGGGCGCGGGCCTGACCGGGCTTTCCGGCGGCCTGCTGATGAGTCTCGCGACGCTCGGCTGCGTCGCCTATCGGGTGCGCCCATGGCCGCTCACCGCTCTGCGGCGCGCCGCGGCCTGACGGGTTCGGGAGGGACGGACCCGACGCCGCTTGTCTTATCGGGTGAGCGGCCGCGGCATGCGGAAGGGGAGCATGAGCCGCACCAATGGATGGCGGAAGCGATCGAGCGAGAGGCTCTCGTGCATCGCCCGCACCGGCTCGCCGTCTAGGGTCGAGGCGAGCAGTGATCGGGCATAGAACGGCGTATCCTCGTAGGTGGCGAGCACGCGCGCGCGGCCGCCCTCGCTCCGGGTCTCCCGCCGCATGTGCCAGAACCTCGTCGCCGGCAGGGCCGCGGCCGGCGGCGGCCTGATCTCGCGACGGCCGCCATCGCTCGAGAACCGCAGCGACAGGTTCTGCCCGCCGCCGTCCCGATGATGCACGTCGTACAGGATCGCGGCCCCGTCCGGCAGATCCGCCCGGCACCAGGTCCAGCGCGAAAAGCCCTCTTCAAGCGGCTCGTCGCCGTCGTTGGTGTCGAAATAGCCGCTTCCGCTCCAGCGCAGGCCCGGCTGGTCGAAGGCTACCTCGACCCGCGACGAAGGCGCCATGGGCCGCCAGCGGTGGCGCCCGGCACGATCGAGATGGAATGGGCCCGCGGTGAAGCCGCGGGGGACGAGCCGCACCGTGCCTCTCAGTCGATAGGGCAGGGGCGCCCCGCGCTCGTCGATCGTGATCGTGAGTGCCGTGCCGTCCCAGCGCATGGCACTCGGCCCGATGGCGATGTGATCGGCACTCCTCGACAGGCTGGAGGCGCGGCGCTCCGTCATCGCGAAGCGGCTGCGGTCGCCGTACAGGACGACGTTCATGGCGCAATGCGCGAATGGGTCCTTGGCGGCGCTCCAGGCGTAGTAGGGCGAGAACACGCTGCCGATGAACGCGATGATGGTGAGGCCCTGGCGGCCATCGTCGCTCACCGCGTCGACGTACCACCACGCGTAGCCGCCCCGCGGGACCGCGCCGTCGAATCGAGGTCGTCCAGGATCGCCGATGCAGCCAGCCGCCCCGACTGCGCCGCCATCGGCACACCCGGGCCGGGATGGACCGAGCCTCCCGCCAGATAGAGGCCGGGCAGTGCGGTCCGCGCCCCCGGCCGTTTGAAGGTCGCCGCCCAGCCCTGTGCTGCCCGGCCGTAGAGGGCGCCCCCGTCCCCGGGAAAAGGGCGTCGAAGCCCTGCGGCGTCGTCGTCACGGCGGGCGCTGCCGTCTCCAGGCTCAAGCCGCAGGCCTCCAGCCGGCGCCTCAGGTTCGTTTCGCATCTCTCGACCTCCGGCGGCGTGAGCGGGCGTTCCCGGCCGTCCGCCGGGGCGTTGACGAGCATGAGCAAGCGCTCGGGGCCGCCTGGAGCCGCGCCCGCATCGGTCCGATCCTGCGCGCAGACGTAGACGGTGGGATCCTCGGGCAGCCGGCGTGCGCGCAGGATCGCGTCGAACTCCGCCCGATAATCCCTCGAGAAGAAGACGGTGTGGTGCGCGAGCGGGAAGCCCGTCGCGACCGCTGTCGTGCAGAGGGTGACGGCGGAGAGCGACCGCTCCCCGGGCGCCAGACGCTCGCCCGCAGGTATCGCGTCACGCCCCAGAAACCCGGCGCCCAGCGCCGTGCCATCAGCGTTGCAGACGATGAGATCGCCCGGGATCCGCTCGCCGCCTGCGAGGATGACGCCGGTGGTGCGGCCGCCTTCGGCGACGATCCGCTCCACATGCGCACCGTAGCGAAACTTCGCCCCGCGCTCTGCGGCGAGATCCGCCACGGCCCGGGCCAGGGCGCTGAGGCCGCCCGCGACGGTCCAGACGCCCGCCTGCTCCACATGGGCGACGAGCATCAGCGTCGCCGGCGCGGTGAACGGCGAGGCGCCGCAATAGGTGGCGTAGCGCCCGAACAGCTGCAGCAGCCGCGGATCCCGGAAGAATGCGCCCAACGCCGACCAGAGGTTAGCGAAGGGCTGGATGCGCCAGAGATCACCGAGGCCCGACAGCCCGACGCGCTGGGCGAGGCCCGCCGGGCTGGTCCGCCCCTCGCGGATGAACGGACTTTCCAGCGTCCGATAGACTTCGGCCGAGCGGGCGCAGAAGCGCCGGTACCCATCGGCCTCGCGCGGCCCCGCGAACGCCGCGATCGCGTCGGCCGAAGCTTCGATGTCGGCAAACAGGTCAAGCCGTTCATCCCGGCTCCAGGCATGGCGGGCCAGGAGCTGTGCCTGCGTCAGTGCGACCCGATCACCGAATCGCGCGCCGCATTCGGAGAACAGCTCCTCGAAGACCCACCGCATGGTGAAGACGGTCGGTCCCGCTTCCACGGCGCGGTCGCCGGCCGAGACGCTGCGCATCTTGCCGCCGGGATGGGTGGCGCGCTCCAGAACGGTGACGTCGAGCCCGGCCTGGGCGAGCCGCAGGGCGGCGGCAAGGCCGCCGATCCCCGCTCCGATCACGATGACGCGCTCCTGCGCCACGCTCGCCCCGCGCTCTCGCCACACAACGGGATTGATCTCCGCCCGCCAGAGTGTCAATAAGAAATGACATCTTTTGTTGACAACTGGTTTTAACACGGGAGGCAGCGCGATGGAGTCGGGTTGGCGTATCGAGATCGCGCTGGATCGCGCGGTGGCGCATTCTGAGGCGCCGGGCGCGCCGCCGCTCCTGGCGGAGGCGCTCCGCTACGCGGTCTTTCCGGGTGGCCACCGGATCCGGCCGCGGCTGTGCCTCTCGGTCGCCCGTGCCTGCGGCGACGACGATCCCGCCAGGTCCGAGGCCGCCGCTGCAGCGATCGAGCTTCTGCATTGCGCCTCGCTGGTCCATGACGACCTGCCGTGTTTCGACGACGCGCCACTGCGCCGGCAGAAACCGTCGGTTCACGTCGCCTTCGGCGAGCCGATCGCCGTACTGACCGGCGACGCCCTGATCGTGCTCGCCTTCGAGACCTTGGCGCGCGCCGCCGGCCGGCATCCGGGACGGCTCAGCCGCCTGGTGGGCCTCCTGGGCCGCGCGGCAGGCTCGCCGGCCGGCATCGCAGCGGGGCAAGCCTGGGAATCGGAAGCGCATGTCAGCCTCAGCGACTACCAGCAGGCCAAGACCGGTGCCCTGTTCGCCGCCGCCACGGTAAGCGGCGCGGCGGCGGCCGGCGCCGAGCCGGAGCCCTGGCGTCGCCTGGGCGAGTGCCTGGGCGAAGCCTATCAAGTCGCTGACGACCTCCGCGACGTGGCCTGCCGCCAGGAGGAGATCGGCAAGCCCGCCGGACGCGATGCCACGCTCGGACGTCCCAATGCCGCGGCGCTGCTGGGCACCGGTGGGGCGCTGGAGCGCCTGTCCCGCCTCACCCAGGAAGCCATTGCGGCAATCCCGTCCTGCCCGGGCGCGGCCGAACTGACCGCCGAGATCGAGGCGCAGGCGCGGCTGTTCCTGCCCGCGAGCCTGCGGGCGGTGGTGGCCTGAGCGCCGACTCACTCCCCGGCGCCCGGACGGCGCGGCCGATCCCGGTCCCCTGGGCCGACCGCTGGCTCGCTTGGCGGAACCGCTTGGTGGCGAGCCCGCGCTTCCAGCGCTGGGCCGCGGGCTTCCCGCTGACGCGCGTCATCGCGCGACGCAACACCCGCGCCCTCTTCGATCTCTGTGCGGGCTTCGTCTATGCGCAGATCCTGACGGCCTGCATACGCCTCGACCTGTTCGCCGTCCTGGCTGCCGGCCCGCTGACCGTCGACGCGCTTGCTCGGCGACTCGATCTCCCGCCGGAGAATGCCCGACGCCTGCTGCGGGCGGCCGAGTCGTTGGGATTGTTGCGGGCGCTGTCCGGTGACCGGTTCGGGCTCGCCGATCTCGGCGCCGCGCTCGTCGGCAATCCCGGGATCGCCGCCATGGTCGAGCACCACGCCCTGCTCTACGCCGATCTCGCCGACCCGGTGGCGCTCCTGCGCGGCCAAGCCGGTCCGACGCGGCTCTCTGGTTACTGGCCCTACGCGACCGGCGCCGAGAGCGATGCGCCCGCGGTCGCCCAGTACAGCGGCCTGATGGGTGCCTCGCAGGCACTGATCGCCGATGACGTGCTCGACGCCTGCGACCTGTCCGGAATCGGCCACCTCATGGATGTCGGCGGCGGTGAAGGCGTCTTCCTTCAGTCGGTCGCAGAGCGCTACCCCGCACCCCGTTTGACCCTGTTCGACCTGCCCGCTGTCGCGGAACGCGCGGCCGACCGTCTCTCCCGGGCCGGCCTGGACCGGCGGATCGCCTGCCGCCGCGGCGACTTCCACGCGGGCCTGCCGACCGGCGCCGACGCGATCTCCCTCGTGCGGGTCGTGCACGACCACGACGATGGCCCCGCCCTGGGACTCCTCACGGCCGCCTACGCGGCGCTGCCGCCCGGTGGGACTTTGCTTCTCGCCGAGCCGATGGCCGGCACGCCCGGCGCCGAGCCCGTCGGAGATGCGTATTTCGGGTTCTACCTGCTCGCGATGGGCTCGGGCCGCCCACGTCGCGTGGAGGAGCTGCACGCAATGCTCCGTGCTGCCGGATTTGCAAGCACACGCGAGCGCCCGACGCGTCGCCCCCTGCTCACCCGCGTGCTCCTCGCCCAAAAAACAGGCGCGGATCCGTAAGTCGCACTTGACGCTATCATATGTCTATCTAGGATGACACTTACCGCCTCTCCATCGGTGTGAGTCGGACGACGGAAGGCGGATGATTCCTGCATGGACACTCTCGCCGTCATTCTCGAAAGTCCGGAGCACTTGGCGGTGCAGCGCCTGCCGCTGACGCCGGCCGGCGCTGCCGACGCGGTCGTCGCCGTTTCATGGAGCGGCATCAGCACCGGGACGGAGCGCCTGCTCTGGTCGGGCCGGATGCCGCCGTTTCCCGGCATGGGCTACCCGCTGGTTCCGGGCTATGAAGCCGTCGGCACCGTCGTCACGGCCGATGACGCCGGGACGGTGCGGGTCGGCCAGACCGTCTACGTCCCGGGCGCCCGCTGCTTCGGCGCCGTCCGCGGCCTGTTCGGCGGCGCCGCCTCGCACCTGGTCGCGCCGGCCGCGCGCCTCGTGCCGGTGGATCCGGCGCTCGGGGACCGCGCCTGCCTCCTCGCCCTCGCGGCGACGTCGTATCGCGCCCTCGGCGGTATCCGGCCAGGCGCGACCCCGCTGATCGTCGGTCACGGCGTGCTCGGCCGGCTTCTCGCCCGCCTCACCCTGGCGGCCGGCGCCGAGCCGACCGTCTGGGAGACCAATCCGATCCGAGCGGGCGGCACGCACGGCTACGCCGTGCTGGCGCCGAAGGACGATCCGCGACGCGACTACCCGGTCATCACCGACGTCAGCGGCCATGCCGCCGGCCTTGACGACCTGATCGCCCGGCTGGCGCCCGGCGGCGAGATCGTGCTGGCCGGCTTCTACGAGGCGCCGCTCAGCTTCGCTTTCCCGCCGGCTTTCATGCGCGAGGCCCGGATCCGGATCTCCGCCGAGTTCCGGCAAGAGGACCTCGCCGCTGTGACGATGCTGATCGACGGCGGCCGGCTCTCGCTCGAGGGGCTGATCACGCACCGCGCCCCGGCATCGGCGGCCGCGGACGCCTACCGCACGGCCTTCGCCGATCCCGCCTGCCTGAAGATGATCCTCGACTGGAGGGACGCCGCGTGAACGTTCAGCTGAACAAAGCCGACCTCTCCCAGGCCGCGCAGCTCCGCGCCGAGGCCGCGATCGAGCCGGATGCCGTCGCCACCGCGCCGGCGAAGAAGGAGACGCAGATCATCGCGATCTACGGCAAGGGCGGCATCGGCAAGTCGTTCACGCTGGCCAATCTCAGCTACATGATGGCCCAGCAGGGCAAGAAGGTCCTGCTGATCGGCTGCGACCCGAAGAGCGATACGACCTCGCTGCTCTTCGGCGGCAAAGCCTGCCCGACGATCATCGAGACCTCGACCAAGAAGAAGCTCGCCGGCGAGACGGTCGCCATCGGCGACGTCTGCTTCAAGCGCGACGGCGTCTACGCGATGGAGACTCGGGGGGCCCGAGGTCGGGCGCGGCTGTGGCGGCCGGGGGATCATCCACGGCTTCGAGCTGCTGGAAAAGCTCGGCTTCCACGAATGGGGCTTCGACTTCGTCCTCCTCGATTTCCTGGGCGACGTGGTCTGTGGAGGCTTCGGCCTGCCGATCGCCCGGGACATGTGCCAGAAGGTCATCGTCGTCGGCTCGAACGACCTCCAGTCGCTCTACGTCGCCAACAACGTCTGCTCGGCGGTGGAGTATTTCCGCAAGCTCGGCGGCAATGTCGGCGTCGGCGGACTGGTAATCAATAAGGATGACGGCACCGGCGAGGCCCAGGCCTTCGCGGAAGCCGCGGGCATCCCGGTCCTGGCCTCGATCCCGGCGGACGAAGACATCCGGCGCAAGAGCGCCAATTACGAGATCATCGGCAAGCCGGACGGGCGCTGGGGCGACCTGTTCTCGGAACTCGCCGCCAACGTCGCCGACGCGGCGCCGCACCGTCCCACGCCGCTCTCGCAGGACGGCCTGCTCGGCCTGTTCTCGAGTGAGACCACCGGCCGCGACGTAGTGCTGGTCCCGGCCACCCACGAGGACATGTGCGGCGTCGCCCAGGTGTCCAAGCCGTCCCTCGAAGTCGTCTACGACGAGGTCTGAGGCATGGCCGTCTCCCTTGATATCGCCGCGCTGCGGGCACGCAAGGCTCCGGAAGGGCTGGACGCCGCCGCCACGCAGAGCGACGGCCTCGGATGCCATGCCGGCAACGACGCGATGCTGGCGGCTGCCGAGGCCGCCGGGATGTCGGAGACGCTGGACCAGCTTCGGAAGGACTACCCGCAGGGCCCGCACGACCAGCCGCAGAGCATGTGTCCGGCCTTCGGATCGCTGCGCGTCGGCCTGCGCATGCGCCGCACCGCCACGATCCTCTCGGGGAGTGCCTGCTGCGTCTACGGCCTGACCTTCACGTCGCACTTCTACGGCGCGAAGCGCAGCGTCGGCTACGTGCCGTTCAACTCGGAGACGCTGGTCACCGGCAAGCTGTTCGAGGACATCCGCGAGGCGGTCCACGCCACCGCGAGGCCGCAGGATTACGACGCCGTCGTCGTGATCAACCTCTGCGTCCCCACCGCGTCCGGTGTTCCGCTCCGCCTCCTTCCAAAGGAGATCGACGGCGTCCGGGTGATCGGCATCGACGTGCCGGGCTTCGGCGTTCCGACTCATGCCGAGGCCAAGGACGTGCTGGCCGGCGCCATGCTGAAGGTCGCCCGCAAGGAGGCCGAGCAGGGCCCGGTCGCCGCGCCTCGTGGCGGCCGCTCGGAGCGCCCGAGCGTGGCGCTCCTCGGCGAGGTCTTCCCCGCCGACCCGGTGGTGATCGGATCGCTTCTTGAGCCGCTGGGGCTGGCGGCCGGGCCGGTCGTGCCGACCCGCGAGTGGCGCGAGCTCTACGCCGCCCTCGACTGCGCGGCGGTGGCGGCGATCCACCCGTTCTACACGGCCGCGATCCGCGAGTTCGAGGCGGCGGGCCGGCCGATCATCGGCTCGGCGCCCGTCGGCGTCGACGGAACTGCCGACTGGCTCGACCGGATCGGCGAGGCCTGCGAAGTCGCCCGCGCCACCGTCGAGGCGGCCAAGAACCGGATCCTGCCCGGGATCCGCGGGGCGCTCGGCGCCCGGCCGATCACTGGCCGGATCACGCTCTCGGGCTACGAGGGCTCCGAGCTTCTCGTGGCGCGCCTCCTCGTCGAGAGCGGCGCCGAGGTGCCCTACGTCGGAACCGCGTGCCCGCGCACGCCCTGGTCCGAATCCGACCGCGACTGGCTCGAAGCCCGTGGCACGGAGGTCCGCTATCGGGCCTCGCTGGAGGACGATTTCTGCGCCCTCGACGCGCTCAAGCCCGACCTCGCCATCGGCACCACCCCGGTGGTGCAGCGGGCCAAGGAGCGCGGCATTCCGGCGCTCTACTTCACGAACCTGATCTCGGCCCGCCCGCTCATGGGCGCGGCCGGCGCCGGCTCCCTCGCCACGGTAATCAACGCCGCGCTGGGCAACAGGGCGCGGTTCGACGCCATGCGCAACTTCTTCGAGGGCGTCGGCACAGGCCACGCCGCAGGGGTCTGGCAGGAGGTGCCGCAGCGGCGGCAGGGCCCGAAGATCGAAGGTCCGAAGAAGCCGATCGGGGAGATGGCGTGATGCTGATCCTCGATCACGACAGGGCCGGCGGATACTGGGGCGCGGTCTACGTCTTCACGGCGATCAAGGGCCTGCAGGTCGTCATCGACGGCCCCGTCGGCTGCGAGAACCTGCCGGTGACCTCGGTGCTGCACTACACCGACGCGCTGCCGCCGCACGAATTGCCGATCGTCGTCACAGGCCTCGCCGAGGAGGAACTCGGCCGGCACGGCACCGAGGGTGCCATGAAGCGCGCCCACGCCACCCTCGACCCCGGCCAGCCCAGCGTGGTGGTCACCGGGTCGATCGCCGAGATGATCGGCGGCGGCGTGACCCCTGAGGGCACCGGCCTGCAGCGCTTCCTGCCGCGCACCATCGACGAGGACCAGTGGCAGGCCGCCGACCGGGCCATGCGCTGGCTCTGGCAGGAATACGGGGCGAAGAAGTTCGCCAAGAAAGGCATCCCGGCCCGGCCCGAGCGGAAGCCCGGCGAACGGCCGCGGGTGAACCTGATCGGGCCGGCCTACGGCACCTTCAACATGCCCTCCGACCTCGCCGAGATCCGGCGACTGGTGGAGGGGATCGGCGCCGAGGTGAACCTCACCTTCCCGCTGGGTGCACACCTCGCGGACGTGCCCAAGCTCGTCAACGCCGACGCCAATATCTGCCTCTACCGGGAGTTCGGAAGGCTCCTCTGCGAGGATCTCGGCCGGCCCTACCTGCAGGCGCCGATCGGCATCCTCTCCACGACCAAGTTCCTGCGCTCGCTTGGCGAGATCCTCGGCCTCGATCCGGAGCCGTTCATCGAGCGTGAGCGCCACACCACGATCAAGCCGATCTGGGACCTCTGGCGGTCGGTGACGCAGGACTTCTTCGGGACCGCGAGTTTCGGAATCGTCGCCACCGAGACCTACGCACGGGGTGTCCGTCACTTCCTCGAAGACGAGATAGGCCTGCCCTGCCACTTCGCCTTTGGGCGATCGGCCGGCGTGAAGCCCGATAACGCGGCCGTGCGGGCGGCGGTCGCCGAGAAGCCGCCATTGGTGCTGTTCGGCTCGTTCAACGAGCGGATGTACCTCGCCGAGTGCGGGGCCCGGGCGGCGTATGTCCCGGCCTCGTTCCCCGGCGCGATCATACGGCGGCACACCGGCACACCCTTCATGGGCTACGCGGGGGCGACCTACCTGGTCCAGGAGGTCTGCAACGCGCTGTTCGACACCCTCTTCCACATCCTGCCGCTCGCCCGCGACATGGACAAGGTCGAGGCCACCCCGGCGCGGCGCCACGCGGAGCTGCCCTGGGAGGAGGGGGCCCGGCAGGCGCTCGACGCCCTAATCGAGGCGCAGCCGGTGCTCGCCCGCATCTCCGCCGCCAAGCGCCTGCGCGACGCCGCCGAGCGCGCCGCCCGCGACGCCGAATCCGCCGCCGTAGCACCCGCCCATGTGGTGCGGGCCCGGGCCGATCTCGCCGGGGGATCCCGGCATGAGACCGCATTCCGTTTCACCCAGAGGAGACCTGACGATGCGAACGATGGTCCCGACCGGCCGCCAGCACCAGGAGGCGATCCAGTTCCGGCTGATCCTGGCGGCGACCTATCCGTTCTTCCTCGCTGCCGCGGCGCTGAATCGCTTCAGGCCCGCCCGCGAGCCGGCCCGGCCGGGGCTGACGCCGACGCGCCGCTCAGTCTTCGGCGAGGCCCGCGCCATGGCGGTTCAGGCGATCCCCTTCGCCTTCATGGGCTGACGCGCCCCTGAGCGAGACGCTTCCGTCCGGTGACGCGGGGGAAGTCGGGCCGTGGACGCCGCGAGGCCTCACGGCTGAACCCGTCGCGCTTCGCCAGAGGCGCGGCCAACACACGGAGGTCTGAACGATGGCGAGTGGACCTGTCACAACAGAAAGACCGAGCAGCCTATCCGGGCTGACGGAACCGGAAGCCAAGGAGTTCCACGCGATCTTCCTGACGAGCTTCCTCATCTTCACGGCGATTGCCGTGGTCGCGCACATCCTCGTCTGGCTGTGGCGCCCGTGGCTTCCCGGACCGCAGGGCTACGCCTCTCTCGAGGGCGTTCGCGATGCGGCCCACGCCCTCATCACAATGATCGGCTGAGGAGGATCGGATGCACAAGGTTTGGTTGCTGTTCGATCCGCGGCGCACGCTGGTGGCTCTGTTCACCTTCCTCTTCATCCTGGCGCTGCTGATCCACTTCATCCTGCTCTCGACCGACCGGTTCAACTGGCTGGACGGCCCGAGAAACAACAAGGCCGCCGAGAACACCATCACGCTCGCGCTGCCGCAGATGCCGGCCTGACCGCCGGTCCGGACCGCGGCGCGCGAGGGCCGCGGTCACCTCTCTGTCCTTCTTCGGCCTGACTGGGGAGCAGCCGCCATGGCGATGCTGAGCTTCGAGCGCAAATACAGGATCCGCGGCGGCACCTTGCTCGGCGGAGACCTGTTCGACTTCTGGGTCGGGCCGTTCTTCGTCGGATTCTTCGGCGTGGTCGGGATGTTCTTCACGGTGCTGGGCACCGCGCTGGTGATCTACGGCGCGGCCATCGGGCCGACCTGGAACATCTGGCAGATCAACATCGCGCCGCCCGACATCAGCTACGGCCTCAAGCTCGCGCCGCTGAAGGAAGGCGGCCTCTGGCAGATCATCACCATGTGTGCGCTGGGCTCGTTCGTCTCCTGGGCGCTGCGCGAGGTCGAGATCTGCCGCAAGCTCGGCATCGGCTACCACGTGCCGGCGGCCTTCGGCATGGCGATCTTCGCCTATTTCACCCTGGTGGTGATCCGGCCGCTCCTGATGGGCGCCTGGGGCTACGGCTTTCCCTACGGCATCCTCAGCCATCTCGATTGGGTATCGAACACCGGATATCAGTATCTCCACTTCCACTACAATCCAGCTCACATGCTGGCCGTGACGTTCTTCTTCACGACGACTTTGGCGCTGGCGATGCACGGCGGCCTGATCCTCTCGGCGACCAACCCGAGGAAGGGAGAGACCGTGAAGACGCCCGAGCATGAGGACACCTTCTTCCGCGACTCGATTGGCTACTCGATCGGCACCCTCGGCATCCACCGCCTCGGGCTGCTCCTGGCGCTGTCGGCGGGGTTCTGGAGTGCCGTCTGCATCGTGATCAGCGGGCCGTTCTGGACGCAGGGCTGGCCGCAATGGTGGGGCTGGTGGCTCAACCTGCCGGTCTGGCGATGAGCGACGGGGCGACGGTGCGACGAAACGGATGATGCGAGCCGCCGCTCAGCGTGCGGCACTCCCGGGGGAGGGCAGGCCATGGCCTATTACCAGAACATCTTCACGCAGGTTCAGGTGCGCCCGCTGGTACCGGAGCACGGCGTACCCGTCGCGGTCGACGACCGGGTCGGCAAGCCGTTCAACAGCTACCTGTTCGGGCTCATCGGCAACAGCCAGGTCGGGCCGATCTACATCGGCTACATCGCGGCCCTGTCGATCACCTGCGGGCTGATCGCCTTCGAGATCATCGGCCTCAACATGTGGGCCTCGGTGAACTGGGATCCCGTCCAGTTCGTCCGGCAATTGCCCTGGCTCGCCCTGGAGCCGCCCCTGCCGAAATACGGATTGAAGGTCCTGCCGCCGCTCAACGAGGGCGGCTGGTGGCTGATCGCCGGCTTCTTCCTCACCACGTCGATCCTGCTTTGGTGGGTCCACCTCCACCGGCGGGCGCGGGCGCTGGGCCTCGGCCTGCACATCCCGTGGGCCTTCGCGTCGGCGATCTGGCTCTACCTCGTCCTCGGCTTCATCCGCCCGCTGCTAATGGGTTCGTGGTCGGAGGCCGTGCCCTTCGGCATCTTCCCGCATCTCGACTGGACGGCGGCCTTCTCGCTCCGATACGGGAACCTCTTCTACAACCCGTTCCACATGCTCTCGATCACGTTCCTCTACGGGTCGACGCTGCTGTTCGCGATGCACGGGGGCACGATCCTGGCCTGCTCGCGCTACGGCGCCGAGCGCGAGATCGACCAGATCGTCGACCGCGGCACGGCCACGGAACGGGCGGCCCTGTTCTGGCGCTGGACCATGGGTTTCAACGCCACGATGGAATCAGTCCACCGCTGGGCGTGGTGGTTCGCGGTCCTGACGACGCTCACGGGCGGCATCGGCATCCTGCTCACCGGGACCGTCGTGGACAACTGGTACCTCTGGGCCGTGAAGCACGGCGTCGCGCCCTCGTATCCGCAGATCTACGGCCCGATCGTGGATCCCGCCCATCTCGCACCCGGCATGAAGCCGTGAGGAGGCCGTCATGAAGACGATTCTGGCGGTGGCTGGTGGGGCGCTGGCCCTCTTCCTCACCATCGCGATGTTCGGCGGCGCGGGCTGGACCCATCCGCCGATGGCCAACAAGCAGACCGGCTTCCGCGGCACCGGGATGGATCTGATCCGCACCCGGGCCGGCAACGCGGCGCTGGCTGCGGCCAACGTCGCCCCGACACCCGCCGACCCCGCCGACGCGGGGGCGACAAGGCCTCGGCGGTCTACCAGAACGTGCAGGTCCTGGGCGATCTCTCGGCCGAGCAGTTCAACCGCCTGATGGTGTCGATCACCGAGTGGGTGGCGCCGCAGCAGGGCTGCACCTACTGCCACAGCACCGAGAACATGGCCTCCGACGAGCTTTATCAGAAGCGCGTCGCGCGGCGCATGATCCAGATGACGCAGCATATCAACGCGTCGTGGAAGGAGAACCACGTCCATCAGGCGGGCGTGACCTGCTACACCTGCCACCGGGGCAACCCGGTGCCGGCGAATATCTGGTTCGACCATCCGGTCCAGGGAGCAGGTCGCTTCATCCCGCGCAACAACGGCCAGAACTTGGCTTCTGCGGAGGTCGGCAACACGTCGCTGCCTTATGACGTCTATCAGGCCTTCTACCAGCACAAGGACACGCCCGCAGACGCGGTCCGGGTCAACGCCACCACGGCGCTCCCTGAGACCAAGGGCAAGCCGATCCAGGACGCGGAGAAGACCTTCGCGATCATGATCAGTATGTCGCAATCGCTGGGGGTAAACTGCACCTTCTGCCACAACACCCGGTCGGTGGCGCAGTGGGACACCAGCACGCCGAACCGCGTCCATGCCTGGTACGGCATCCGCATGGTGCGGGACCTCAACCAGGATTACCTGACGCCGCTCACCTCGGTCTTCCCGCGCAACCGCCTCGGACCGCTGGGTGACGCCCCGAAGGTCAACTGCGCCACCTGCCACAACGGCGCCAACAAACCGCTCAACGGAGCCAACGTGATCGAGCCCTATCCGGAGCTGTCGCATCCGACGATCTCCGCGAACCTGCCCACCGGCGAGGCGAAGGATCCGATCCCGGGCACGGAAAAGCCGAAGCCCTGATCGGCCGGCGGAGCGGCTGCACCCCAGGCCGCTCCGCCGCGCTCAAGCTACAGGAAACCTCCGCAGGGTAGGGACGTCGTTACCGGCGGCCAAGCTCGGCCTCAAGAGGCGTCCGTGACCATCACCATCTCGAATCTCCAGCCGCTGATCGCGATCCTCGCAGGGATCCTGATCCTGGTGATGCCGCGGCTCCTGAACTACATCGTCGCGATCTACCTGATCGTGGTGGGCGTGATCGGCCTGGGAATTCTCCACTGAGCGCCCGTTCGTCCAGGGGCCGGGCCACCAACGGCCTCATGCTGCGGTGGTGCGCAGCAGCCTCGAAGGAGCCCTCCAGCCGGCCGCGTGATTCCTGAAGGCCACCTTCGAGTTCCTCCACGTCGCTCCGGCGCCTCGGGATAAGGCGGAAGCCCGGACCTCCGCCGCAACGAGCGTCGAATCTTCGAGGTCGTGAGGTGAAACAGGCCGGGAACAGCAGAGCAGCCGCGTCGAGGCATCGGGCCTGACAGACCGTCGTCGGCGTTAGCGACGGACGCACAAGCCCATCGACCGTTCATCTTGCGTTGCGCTGCGGGATGGTCCAACCCCGCCCAACAGCTCGGCCCGCGCCGGGCACCAGAGATGGACGGGATCGACATGGCGACCGGCAGCGCGAAGTGGGTCTATGCCTTCGGCGACGGCAAGGCGGAGGGCAAGTCGCAGATGCGCGACCTGCTCGGCGGCAAGGGAGCCAACCTCGCCGAGATGTCCAATCTCGGCCTGCCGGTTCCTCCCGGCTTCACCATTACCACCGAAGTCTGCACCTACTACTACGACCACGGCAAGTCCTACCCGCCGGAGCTGAAGGATCAGGTCGCGGCCGCGCTCGCTCAGGTCGGCGCGCTCACCGGGCGTAAGTTCGGCGATTCCACGAACCCGCTCCTCGTCTCGGTCCGCTCGGGCGCGCGGGCCTCCATGCCGGGCATGATGGACACCGTTCTGAACCTCGGGCTCAACGACGAAACCGTCCTGGCTCTGGCCAAGGAGGCCGACGACGAGCGCTTCGCCTACGATTCCTACCGCCGCTTCATCACCATGTACTCGAACGTGGTGCTGGGCGTTGAGCATCACGCCTTCGAGGAGGCGCTGGAGCACTACAAGGAGGGCAAGGGTTTCGACCTCGACACCGAACTCGGCGCCGAGGATTGGAAGACCCTAATCCAGACCTACAAGAAGATCGTCCACGACGAGCACGGCTCCGACTTCCCGCAGGGCGCGCACGACCAGCTGTGGGGCGCGATCGGCGCCGTGTTCAATTCCTGGATGATTCCCCGTGCCAAGAAGTACCGGGAGCTGAACAACATTCCGGAGAGCTGGGGCACGGCCGTGAACGTGCAGGCCATGGTGTTCGGCAACATGGGCGACACTTCGGCCACCGGCGTCGCCTTCACCCGCAACCCCTCCACCGGCGAGAAGGCGCTCTACGGTGAGTTCCTGATCAACGCCCAGGGTGAGGACGTGGTGGCGGGCATCCGCACGCCGCAGAACATCACCGAGAAGGCCGGGGAAGAGGCCGGCAGCGACAAGCCTTCCATGGAGAAGGCCATGCCCGAGAGCTTCGCGGAGCTGACCCGGATCTACGGAATCCTGGAGTCGCATTACCGCGACATGCAGGACATGGAATTCACCATCGAGAAGGGGAAGCTCTGGATGCTCCAGACCCGCAACGGCAAGCGCACGGCCAAGGCCGCCCTGCGCATCGCCGTGGATCTGGCGGGCGAGGGGCTGATCTCGAAGGAGGAGGCGATCGGCCGGGTCGAGCCCGCGGCCCTCGATCAGCTCCTCCACCCGACTATCGATCCAAAGGCCGAGCGCAAGGTCATCGCCTCGGGCCTGCCGGCCTCGCCGGGCGCGGCCACCGGCGAGATCGTGTTCAACTCCGAGGATGCGGAGGCTCACCGCAAGGCCGAGCGCAAGTGCATCCTGGTGCGCATCGAGACCTCTCCGGAGGACATCCACGGCATGCACGCCGCCGAGGGCATCCTGACGACCCGCGGCGGCATGACCAGCCACGCGGCCGTGGTCGCCCGCGGCATGGGCAAGCCCTGCGTTTCGGGCGTCGGTTCGATCCGGATCGACTACAAGGCGCAGACGCTGAAGGTCGGCAACGTCACGCTCAAGGCTGGTGACATGATCACCATCGACGGATCCACCGGACAGGTGATCCAGGGCGAGGTGAAGATGCTGGAGCCGGAGCTGTCGGGCGATTTCGCGACGCTCATGACCTGGGCCGACGAGTTCCGCGGCATGAAGGTGCGGGCGAACGCCGACACGCCGACCGATGCCCGCACGGCGCGCAACTTCGGCGCCGAAGGGATCGGCCTCTGCCGTACGGAGCACATGTTCTTCGAAGGGGATCGCATCATCGCGGTGCGCGAGATGATCCTGGCGGACGACGCCGAGGGCCGACGCGCGGCGCTGGCGAAGATCCTGCCCTACCAGCGCCAGGACTTCCTGGAGCTGTTCACGATCATGTCGGGCTTGCCGGTCACGATCCGTCTGCTCGACCCGCCGCTCCACGAGTTCCTGCCGCACACGGATGCCGAGGTTCGCGAGGTGGTGGAAGCGACCGGCGTCTCGGAGGACAAGATCCGGCACCGGACACGCGAGCTGTCCGAGCACAACCCGATGCTCGGCTTCCGCGGCTGCCGCCTGGCGATCGCCTTCCCGGAGATCGCCGAGATGCAGGCCCGAGCGATCTTTGAGGCCGCCGTGCAGGCCGCGGCTGATACCGGAAGCCCGGTCACGCCCGAGGTGATGGTACCCCTCGTGTTCACCCGTGCCGAGTTCGACATCGTCAAGGAGCGCATCGACGCCATGGCGAAGGCCGTTGCAGAGGAGACGGGCGCGACCCTCGATTATCAGGTCGGCACGATGATCGAGCTGCCGCGCGCCGCCCTTAAAGCCGGCGAGATCGCCGAGACCGCCGAGTTCTTCTCCTTCGGCACCAACGATTTGACCCAGACCGCGCTCGGCATTTCCCGGGACGACGCGGCGACCTTCCTGGGCCCTTATACCCAGAAGGGGATCCTTCCGGCCGACCCGTTCATCACCATCGATCAGGAGGGTGTGGGCGAGCTGGTGCGCATCGGCGTCGAGCGCGGCCGCAAGACGCGGGCGAACATTAAGCTCGGCATCTGCGGCGAGCACGGCGGCGATCCGGCATCGGTCGGCTTCTGCCAGGAAGTCGGGCTCGATTACGTGTCCTGCTCGCCCTACCGCGTGCCGATCGCGCGCCTTGCGGCGGCCCAGGCTTCTCTCGGCAAGGTGTCCGGCAAGGAAGGCTGAGGCTGCGCCGGAGGGCGCCCGCGGGTGCCCTCCTAACGGCCATCAACCAACCGGGTGAATACCGGTTGAAAATTGCATCCTTTCGGACGAACCGGGTTTCATTCCGCACGTTGAACGGTTGAGCCGGCGGGTTGTGTGTGTCCCTAGTCGATCCGCCTTGGGTCCAGTGTCACCCGTCAGAATCACCGGCCATGATTCATCGCAGCCAATCCCCGCTGTACCTCGGTGAAACCCCGGCGGTCGCCACCGCCCCACGCGCCATGGTGCGCGCCTATCTGGCCGTTGTGGCAGCGCTCGGCGGTCTCGTGACCGCCGTGATGCTGATGATGTCGGTGGCCGCCGATAGCGGTGGCGAGGCCGAACGCATTGCGGCCACCCAGGACGACAGCTACGCGGCGACCCTGGTGGCGGCACTGGCCGTCAATTTTTCCAAACCTCTGCGCTGAGTATCCGGAGCGCGACCCGCAGACGCTGGACCCGCACGTCCGCGACGGTCAGTGCGTCCCCGGCAGTGCGCGCACGGCAGAGCCTGTGAACCGGGCGGCCGTGAGATCATCTCCAGGGCTGCGCGCGCTGAACCGGGTCGAAACGCGCTCGGGGGCTGCCGCCACGACGGCGTCGGGTGCGGCCTCTCGGATGCGGGCGGCTGCCAGCCGTACCGGCGCGCTGCGGCTGGCAGGCGCCGCAACCGGACCGGCCGAGACCGCTTCGAACAGCGCCTTGAGCTGAACCTTGGCATCCGCATCCGGAGCGACAAGGGCCCTCGACCGCACCGGCTCCGGCGCGACCGTCTTGTCGAAGGCGCGGGTCTCACTGGGAGCCGCGACGTTGGCCATGCCGCTATCCAGGGAAGCGAACTGGACCGGACGCGGCGGCGGCAGCGGCATGGAGATGGCCGCGGCCACGGCGGCGAGTTCCGAGGGCCGCCGCGGCGGCAAGGGCGCGACTACGGCCGGCATGGCAGCCTCGGTGGCGGGAGCCGGCTGCGCCGCGGTGAGCAGGGACCGGGCGTCCGAAGGCTTTCCGTCGGCGGCCCCGGTGCTTCCGCGCTGCACGAGCGAGCCGCGCAGCGCATCGTCGGCTGCGGGCGCCGCGTAGGCGAGGGCGGCACGTGCGCCCACCGGATCCTGCGGGTCGGCGCTCGCCACGGCGACCACGGGCGCGCGGCGGGATTTCTTCGCGACGGCGACCGGCGGCGGTGCAGGAGCGGGCTCCGGTGCGGACGCGTGCCCCCCGAACAGGCTTGCCAGGAAGCCGAACAGGCCGGGCCCGTCCTCCTCCTCGCCGCTCGCCATCTGGGTGGTGATACCCGCCACGGTGCCGCCCCGGGCGAGGATCTCGGCCTTCGCCTCCTCATATCGGGGGAAGGGGCGATTGTCGCTCGGCAACAGGACCGTCTTGCCGTCGGGGAACAGGCGAGCAAGCTGGTCGTGCGTCATGCGCGGCCACATCCGCACGGAGCCGACATCGAGATGGATGAAGGGCGTACCCGCATGCGGGTACCAGCCGACGCCGCCGCGCTGCATCTGGAGCCCGACCTCGCGGATCCGGTCGATCGGTACGTCCGGCAGGAAGAAGTCCATCGCCTTGCCGAGCATGTGCTGGCTGTACTCGGCCACCATCTTGGAACGGCGGCGCAGCATCGCGTTCGTGCCGGGCGAACGGTAGGCGGACACGATGTGGATCGGTTGGGCCGAGCCGACCTGGCGGTAGGCTTCCCACACCGTATCGAAGAGCCGCGGATCCATCTTGGTGGGCTCATCGATGCGCCAGTCGCGCAGGAGCCAGTTCAGCTGTTCGAGGGCCGCACGGTCGTAGCGGCCGTCCCGCTTAAACGTGATGGTCGCACTCTCCTGCGTGTGCGTGTGGTAGATCGTAAGCGAGCGGGTATCGCCGTTGGCGACCGCATCCTCGGTTTCGGCGGTGCCCGCGATCAGGCCCAGAGCGATACCCGACAGGGCGAGTGCGAGGCGGCGAAAGGTGCGCGGGAGACTCGGCACGATAGTCCTGATCCTCTCCCGAACGTTGCGCCCGGCCATGTGTGGCCAAGCTCTTGGCGGGAAGGGCTAAAGCTGGACCGTGGCGAAATCGTGCCCGGCTGTGCGGGTGCACACCTCAAAGTTGATGAGCCGCGATGACGGGCCCGCCTACCACCAGCCCCGCGAGACCGGCTGCGGAGGTGCAGGCGTCCACAGGCTGGGCTCCCCGTATTCCGGGGCGCTCTCGGCGCGGGCGGCCCGGCGCAGGGTATGGCGCTGCGGGCTGGCCTCGTCGGAGCGGCCGTCCGGCCACTGATCCTCGGCGACATGGCGGTGCTTCACCCGGCGCTGGGCCGTTCTGGCGTGCGACGGCGCACGCTCGGCCTTGCGGCGGCGCGGCTCATCCGGCAGCCGGGCAATCGCCGGGCCGCCGCCGCCGGGCAGCCCCAGCGCCGCGCGCATCGGCGCATCGTAGCCGTAGAGGTCTGGCAGGGTGCGGAAGGTGCCGCCGTCATCCACGTAGGCCGTGAAATAGGCGAGGTGCACCGGCAGCTTCTCCGGAAGGCGGATCGTGCGCTCACCCTTGCCGATCAGCTTCTTCAGCCGATCCTCCGACCAGTTCGGCAACACCACGTCAGCGAGCCGGAACGGATCGTCCACGCGAACGCAGCCATGGCTGAAGTCGCGCTTCGATGCGGAGAACAGCGAGCGGTTCGGCGTATCGTGCAGGTAGACCGCGTGCTGGTTCGGGAACATGAACTTGATGAAGCCCAGCGCGTTGCGCTCGCCCGGGGGCTGGCGCAGCGAGATGTGGCCGCCGTGACGCACCACCTCGTAGCCGCCCCAGGTTTTGCCGCCGTAGCCCGCCAGCTTCGGCGCCATGGTCTTGAGAATCGAGGGCGGCACGAACCAGGACGGATTGACGACCGCGTATTCCATCATCCCCGAGAACAGGGGCGTACGCGATTCCGGCTTGCCGACGATCACCCGCGCCTCGTCGCGCAGGCTCCCGCCGCGATAGGCACGCAGGCGGTACTCCGGCACATTGACCAGGATGTAGTCCGGTCCGAGATCGCCCGGGAGCCAGCGCCAGCGCTCCATGTTGACGATCAGCTCGGACTCGCTCCCCGTCGCGCGCGCTGACCGGCCGCTATCGGCCAGCGCCAGCACCGTCTGGACGTTCAGGATTCCGTTTCCGGGCAGCCCGCGGCTGCGCTGGAACTTGGCGACCGCATCGGCCACGGTGGAATCGTACTCATCCGGGCCGCCTGGGGCCCGGTCGAGCGTTCCGGCGGGGCGGGCTTCGAGGCCGAAATGCGCGCGCAGCAGCGGCACGCGGCCATCGCGCATGCCGACGCGCAAAACCGGCCCGGCTGGCAGGCGCAGCGGCTTGACGGCAGCGGGTGCCGGCCCGCGCAGGGTCGCGAGCCGGGCCTTGAGCGCCAGGTAACCCGGGGTTGCCGGATTGTAGCCCTGCAGGGCCTCGCCGGCCTTGGCGCCGGCATCGTTCAGCTTGGTCAGCACCTCGTTGCCGGCCGGCAGATCGAGATGTGGGGTGATCAGGCGCGAGATCGAGGCGAGGTTGACCCGGCCGCCCCGTGCATCCCTGGCGTAGAGAACCGCCGCGGCGGAGAGGCGGAGATCGGCGTCGGCGACCGCCTTTTCGTCCGGCTTATCGGCAAGGGTCGGGACCGTATAGGCGTGGGCATCGAGCCCGTCCTCTCCGGCCGCGGCAAGGCGCGCCGAGATGGCTTTCGCGGCGTCCGTCCAGGCGCCGTCGGCAATCCAGAGCGGCTTGTACGCGCGGGCCTCGTAAAAGCTCCGGATCGCGTCGCGATCCTTGCTCGTCAGGCGCAGCAGCAGCGGCGCCGTATCGGTGAGCCGGGCGAGGACGGCGGCTCCCAGCGGATCGGTCGGAACGACCGGCGCGGCGACGGCGGGAGACGGTGCGGGCTCAGTGCTCGGCGCAGCAGGCTCGGACTTGTAATCCGGGAGCGCCGTCGAAACCGGTTCGGCCGGGTTCGCCGGTGCGGAGGCATCGACGGGCGCCGTGTCGCGCGCCGCCGTTTCGGCGCCGAAGGCACCGGCCGAAGCCAGCGTGCCGGTCAGCAAGGCGGCCAGCGCCATGAGGCTGGAGCGCGGGACGCGCATCGTGATCTCCCGGGGCGCGGCGGCACGGCCGCACGATCAAATTGGGATTATCGGCGTAAGCGTGGCGTTCAGCAACCGCAGTCTTCGTGATCGACAAGAGCGCTCCGATGCCACGCGATCAGGACTAATTCTAGACAACACTTAATCTGGCTAATCGTCAGTGCAGATCGCGCCCCGATGAAGCCCGCTTTGTTGGGCCCTTCCCCTCTGAATTCACCCGGTGCGCTAGCGCACGCTGCATGCAGTCAGGCCGCGTCCTCGGCTTTGTCGTCGTCGTCCAGACCGAGGTCCTTCAGCTTGCGATAGAGGGTTGAGCGTCCGATCCCGAGGCGCCGAGACACTTCCGACATGCGCTGGCGGTAATATTGCAGCGCGAAACGGATGATCTCCGCCTCCAGCACATCCATGGGCTTCATCTCGCCCGTCTCCTCGGCGACGAGGGACATGGCGTGTGGGTCGCGCACTTCGACGCGCACGATCTCACGCACCGGCTCTGGGACATAGGCCAGCATCTGCGGCTGGCTCGGCGCCGCCGGGATACGGACATCGAACCCCTCGACCTGCGCGGCGATCTGCGGGAACTCCACCACGGTCAGCTCGTCCCCGTCGGCGAGCACGACGGCGCGGAACAGGGCATTCTCCAGCTGCCGGACGTTTCCCGGCCAGGGATAGCGCGTGAGGAGCGCCATCGCCTCCGGCGTGATGGCCCGCACCCGCTTGCCTTCCTCCGCGGAGAACCGCGCGCAGAACGAGCGGACCAGGTCCGGTATGTCCTCGCGCCGCGCCCGCAGGGGTGGCAGCGTCATCGGGAAGACGTTGAGGCGGTAGTACAGGTCCTCGCGGAACTTGCCTTGCTTCACGAGATCGAGGAGCGACCGGTTGGTGGCCGAGATCAGGCGGATGTCGACCCGCACCGACCGCTTGCCGCCGACCGGATCGACCTCGCCCTCCTGGAGGGCGCGCAGCAGTTTGACCTGCGCATCGAGGGGGAGCTCCCCGATCTCGTCCAGGAACAGCGTACCGCCGGACGCCTCAACGAACTTGCCGGCATGTTTCTCCGTGGCGCCGGTGAACGCCCCTTCTCGTGACCGAACAGCGTCGACTCCACGAGGTTCTCGGGGATCGCGCCGCAATTGACCGTCACGAACGGCTTGCCGCGCCGGTCGCCGGAGCCCTGGATGGCCCGAGCGAGCACCTCCTTGCCGACGCCGGACTCGCCCTCGATCAGAACCGGGATGTTGGACTTCGCAGCCCGCTCGGCGAGTCGGATCACCCGCTCCATGTCGGGGCTCTTGGAGGTGAGGTCCTTGAAGGTCAGCGCCCCGGAGGCGCGGCGGCGCATCCGGCGCACCTCCTCCTCCAGGGTGTCGACACGCAACGCGTTCTTGATCGAGACCTGCAGGCGCTCCGCTCCGGCCGGCTTGACCACGAAGTCCACGGCGCCGGCCCGCATGGCGGTGACCACCGTGTCGATCGAGCCGTTGGAGGTCTGAACGATCACTGGCGTCGCCAAGCCGCTCTTGCGCATCTCTGCGAGCACGCCGAGCCCGTCGAGCCCGGGCATGACGAGGTCGAGCAACACCACGTCCGCGCCCTCGGTTTTCAGCAGCGTGAGCGCGTCCATCCCGGTCTCGGCGACCAGCGCGTCGAAGCCGAACCGGCGCACCGCGGCCTCGGCGAGGCGCCGCTGGACCGGATCGTCGTCCACGATCAGCACGGTGGTGGACATGGCGGCTCCCGGGACGGCGCGCGAGGGTCGGATATGCAGTCCGGGAGGCGTCCCGGATGCAGGCTCCGATTCGGCGACTGTTTCGTTTCGAGCCGGAGGGTGACCGAGAGACGTAAAGTGGCCCTTAACGACGTTTCATCCGCTCCGTCACGGCATCGCGGGGAATATGGCCAACCGGCCGCGTTGAACGCGTGGCGGCGCATTCGATATCAGGGTACGGGGCCGGTATCCGCCAAGGTCCCCTGAGAGGAACGCACGACATGATGCCGAGTCACGCCGCGTCGCCGGTGAGCATCCGTCTGCCGGAAGGCGTGAGCGCCGCACGCGCAGCCGCCAAGGCCGTCGACCTCGGTCCTCTCCCGGAATGGGACCTGTCGGACCTGTATTCCGGCCTCGACGACCCGGAATTTGCCGCCGACATGACCCGCGCCGAGGAGGATTGCCGACGGTTCTCTGAAACCTATGCCGGGCGCATCGGGGAGATTGCCGGGGCTGCCGGTGCGTCGGAACGCCTCGCCGAGGTCGTGAAGGCCTACGAGGCGATCGAAGACCTTCTCGGCAAGCTGATGTCGTTTGCCGGGCTGGTCTATTCCGGGGACACGACCGACGAGGCTCGGGCCAAGTTCTACGGCGACACGCGCGAGCGCCTGACCAATGCCTCGGCCGACCTGCTGTTTTTCGCCCTGGAGCTGAACCGGGTCGACGACGCGGTGATGAACGACGCGATGGCCGAGGGGCCGCTCGCTCATTACGCTCCCTGGATCGAGGATCTGCGCCGGGAGAAGCCGCACCAGCTCGACGACCGTACCGAGAAGCTGTTCCTAGAGAAATCGGTCACGTCGAATGCCGCTTGGGACCGGCTGTTCAACGAGACTATCGCGTCACTGCGCTTCACGGTCCAGGGCGAGGAGATGCCGCTGGAGCCGGCCCTCAACAAGCTCCAGGATCCGGACGGTGCCGTACGCAGGGAGGCTGCCGGGGCGATCAGCGAGGTTCTGCGCGGCCAGCTCCGGGTGTTCACGCTGATCACCAACACGCTGGCAAAGGACAAGGAGATCTCCGACCGCTGGCGCGGCTTCAAGGACGTCGCCGACGCGCGCCATCTTTCCAATCGGGTCGAGCCCGAGGTGGTCGAGGCTCTGGTGGATGCCGTGCGGGCGGCCTATCCGCGCCTGTCGCACCGCTATTATGGGCTGAAGGCGAAATGGTTCGGGCAGGAGACGCTGCCCTATTGGGACCGCAATGCGCCGCTGCCGAAGGTCGAACAGCGCACGATCCCCTGGACGGAGGCCCGCGACACGGTGCTCTCCGCCTACGAGTCGTTCTCACCGAGGATGGCTGGGATTGCGAAGCGCTTTTTCGATGATCGCTGGATCGACGCGCCGACCCGGCCCGGCAAGGCGCCGGGCGCCTTCGCGCACCCCACCGTGCCGTCCGTCCACCCCTACGTGCTGGTGAATTACCAGGGCAAGCCGCGGGACGTGATGACGCTGGCCCACGAATTGGGTCACGGCGTCCATCAGGTCCTGGCCGGTCCGAACGGCGCCCTGATGGCTCCGACCCCCTGACGCTCGCCGAGACCGCGAGCGTGTTCGGCGAGATGCTGACTTTCCGCAAGCTGCTCGGGGCCACCACCGATCCGACCCAGCGCCGGGCGATGCTCGCCGCCAAGGTCGAGGACATGATCAACACGGTGGTGCGCCAGATCGCCTTCTACTCGTTTGAGCGGAAGGTCCATCTGGCGCGGGCCAAGGGCGAGCTGACCCAGGACCAGATCAATGCCCTCTGGCTCTCGGTTCAGGCGGAATCCCTCGGCCCGGCCATCACGCTGGACGCGGGCTACGAGCCGTTCTGGGCCTACATCCCGCACTTCATCCACTCGCCGTTCTACGTCTATGCCTACGCGTTCGGCGATTGCCTCGTGAATTCGCTGTACGGGGTCTACGCCAGGGCCGAGGAGGGCTTCGTGGAGCGCTACTTCGCGCTGCTCTCCGCCGGCGGCTCGAAGCCCTACGGCGAATTGCTCGCCCTGTTCGGCCTGGATGCGAAGAATCCCGGTTTCTGGCAGATCGGCCTGGGGATGATCGAGGGAATGATCGCGGAGCTGGAGGGGATGGAAGGGTAGGCGTGACGGGCGACCCAGGGGCGGCCTTCGATTGCGTCGGGGCGTGCCGACCCGCCCGATCCCCGCGGCGGAGGGACCCATGCCTCTGGTGTATGCGCAAGCGCGGCATATCTCCCGCGCAGCAGCAGACAAGCAGATCGAGAGATGGCCGAGACCGATCGCGAAGCCAACCGCTTCTCCGCCCGCGCCGGGCGCTACGCCAGCGTGGGCGCCAATGTCGGGGGGTTGCCGCCCGGATGGCCATGTCCCGTCTGTTCGGCAAGGAGGGCACCACCAACGCCGCCGCCCTGGCCCAGGCGCTCGGAGGCCTGAAGGGCCCGATCATGAAGGTGGCCCAGCTCCTGGCCACCGTGCCGGACCTGCTGCCGCCCGAATATGCGGCCGAACTCCAGAAGCTCCAGGCCGACGCGCCCCCGATGGGCGCCGCCTTCGTTCGGCGCCGGATGCAGTCCGAGCTGGGCGCCGGCTGGCAGGACCGGTTCGGCAGCTTCGATCTGAAACCGGCCGCCGCGGCCTCCCTGGGTCAAGTCCACCGCGCCACCACCAAGAGCGGCGAGCGCCTCGCCTGCAAGCTCCAGTATCCGGACATGCAGTCCGCCGTGGAGGCCGATCTCAAGCAGCTCGAACTCGCCTTCGCGCTTCACCGGCGCATGAATTCCTGGCTCGATACGCGCGAGATCTCGAAGGAGATCGGTGCGCGCGTGCGCGAGGAACTCGACTACGAGCGCGAGGCCAAGCACGCTGCCCTCTACGGTGCGGTGCTCAAGGATATCGACGCGGTGCGCGTACCGCATGTCTATCCGGAACTCTCCACCAAGCGCCTGCTGACGCTCGGCTGGCTCGACGGCGACAAGATCCTGGGCTTCGCCGACGAGCCGGTCGAGGTCCGAAACCGCATCGCGCAGTCGATGTTCAAGGCGTGGTGGCACCCGTTCAGCCGGGCCGCGGTGATCCATGGCGACCCGCATCTGGGCAATTACACGGTCTTCTCGGAGGGGGAGGCAGCTGGAATCAACCTGCTGGACTATGGCTGCGTGCGGATCTTCCACCCGCGATTCGTCGGCGGCGTGGTGGATCTCTACCGAGGGCTTCTGGAGAACGACGACGCCCGCATCGTCCACGCCTACGAGGTCTGGGGCTTCAAGAACCTCGACCGGGAGAAGATCGAGATCCTGAACATCTGGGCCCGCTTCATCTACGGGCCGCTTCTGGAGGATCGCACCCGTACCGTCGCTGACGGCGTCAAGCCCGGCGAATACGGCCGGCGCCAAGCCTTCCAGGTGCACCAGGCTCTCAAGGAGCGCGGCCCCGTGACCGTGCCGCAGGAATTCGTGTTCATGGATCGCGCGGCGGTGGGGCTCGGCGCGGTATTCCTCCACTTGAGGTCGGAACTTAACTACCACCGGTTGTTCGAGGCCGAGATCGAGCACTTCTCTCTCGACAAGCTCGCGGAGCGGCAGGGCAAGGCACTTGCAGGGGCCGGACTTCCGAAGCCCGCCTGATACCCTTCGGAGATTCACCGAGAGAGCGATCAACTTGCGTGCGTCCGATTGCGGCAGGTAAACGCTTGAGCTACATCCCACCGTGACCGCAAGAAGTCGCGTCTTAGGGAAACGAGCGCACGATGGCTGAGAGTGACACGGTGGCCGGGCACACCTACAGCCCGGCGATGGACGCGGGGACCCACGAGCAGACTTACCGCGGCTTCGTCCGCTTCGTTGAGATCGCGACCGGTGTCGTCGTCTGCTGGGTGCTCGCCCTGGCCGTCGGGGGCATCCGGGAAGCGTGGCTTTTGGCCATTGTCGGCGTGATCGCCTCCGGCGCGGCGGGTGCAGTGGGAGCCCTGGCTCCGGCCGTGGGCTGGCGCGGACCGCTCGTCGTCGGCATCCTGCTGCTTCTTTACCTCTTCTTCGCCTAACCTTGCCGAGGCGGTCGCCGCACCGCCCGCTTGGAGGAAGAGCCCGCTCGCAAGAGGCAGAGCGGGTTCTCAGCATGTGACCGTCGAGCCTGGCTGGCTCAGGTTACATTCGGCCCTTTTCCATCATCGCATCCCAGCTCCCCCGTCTCGAAAAGCCGCGTCGGTTCGCGCATTCGAAGGGCCGAGCTTATCCAGGGGAACCTCGCATGCGCATTGCTGTGCTGTCCGAGACGGACTCCGCGGAGCCGCGCGTGGCCGCGGTTCCGGAGACCGTCAAGAAGTTCAAGGCGCTCGGCGCCGACGTGGTGGTGCAATCCGGCGCCGGCCGGAAGGCCGGGATCCTCGACCCCGAGTACGAAGCGGCGGGAGCCGGCATCGCCGGGAGTGCCGCCGACGCCGCGCGCGACGCCGATCTCGTCCTGAAGGTTCGTCGGCCCAGCGCCGAGGAGCTGCCGCTGTTCAAGCGCGGCGCCACCGTGGTGGCCATCATGGATCCCTACGGCAACGAGGCCGCCCTCAAGGCGATGGCCGAGGCCGGGGTCGCGGGCTTCGCCATGGAGTTGATGCCGCGCATCACCCGCGCGCAGGTCATGGACGTGCTGTCCTCGCAGGCGAATCTGGCGGGCTACCGCGCCGTGGTGGACGGCGCCGCCGAGTACGGCCGCGCCATGCCGATGATGATGACCGCCGCCGGCACCGTTCCGGCCGCCCGGGTCTTCGTGATGGGCGTCGGCGTCGCGGGCCTCCAGGCCATCGCCACGGCCCGCCGCCTCGGCGCGGTCGTGACCGCCACCGACGTGCGCCCGGCCACCAAGGAGCAGGTCGAGTCGCTCGGCGCCAAGTTCGTCGCCGTGGAGGACGATGAGTTCAAGCAGGCCGAGACCGCGGGCGGCTACGCCAAGGAGATGTCGGCCGAGTACCAGAAGAAGCAGGCCGAACTCGTGCGCGGCCACATCGCCAAGCAGGACATCGTCATCACCACGGCGCTCATTCCGGGCCGCCCGGCACCGAGGCTCGTCTCCGAGGAGATGGTGGCCTCGATGAAGCCGGGCTCGGTCCTGGTGGATCTCGCCGTCGAGAGGGGCGGCAACGTGGCCGGCGCCAGGGCCGGCGAGGTCGTCACCACGGATCGCGGCGTGAAGATCGTGGGCCACGTCAACGTGCCGGGCCGCCTCGCCGCGACGTCGTCGAGCCTCTACGCGCGCAACCTCTACGCCTTCGTCGAGACGCTGATCGACAAGGAGACGAAGGCGCTGGCCATCAACTGGGACGATGAACTGGTGAAGGCCACCAACCTGACCCGTGACGGCTCCGTCGTGCACGCGTCCTTCCAGCCGAAGGCCGAGACCGCCGCCGCGCCGGCGGCCGGCGCGGCCTGACCCGATCGCGAGGGAAACCAGCATGGCAAACGTCGTCGTTCCTCCCGATCAGGCGGCCGATCAGGCCCGCGTGCTGGCCGACGCCGCGCGCGCGGCGGCCGCGGTCGCCCGCAACGCCGCCGACCAGGCCCAGGCCATCGCCGACGGGATGGGCCACGGGCTCAGCGCCGCCACCGGCGGCGCGGTCGATCCCACCGTGTTCCGGCTGGCGATCTTCGTGCTGGCGATCTTCGTCGGCTACTACGTCGTCTGGTCGGTGACCCCGGCGCTGCACACGCCGCTGATGTCGGTCACCAACGCGATCTCGTCCGTGATCATCGTCGGCGCGATCCTGGCGGTCGGCGTCCCGCTGATCGAGAAGGGCACCGGGCTCGCCCGGTTCTTCGGCTTCATCGGCATCGTGCTCGCCAGCGTGAACATCTTCGGCGGCTTCCTCGTCACGCAGCGCATGCTCGGCATGTACAAGAAGAAGGGCTGAGCCGGTGTCCGAGAACGTCTCCTCGCTTCTGTATATCGTCGCCGGCGTCCTGTTCATCATGGCGCTGCGGGGGCTCTCGCACCCCACCACCTCCCGTCAGGGCAACCTGTACGGCATGGTCGGCATGGGGCTGGCCATCCTGACCACCCTGATCGGCCACCCGCCGGCCGGGGTCGGCGCCTGGGTGCTGGTCCTGCTCGGCCTCGGGATCGGCGGCGGCGCCGGTGCGGTGATCGCCAAGCGCGTGCCGATGACCGCGATGCCGCAGCTCGTGGCGGCCTTCCACTCGCTGGTGGGTCTGGCGGCGGTGTTCGTGGCGGCCGGGGCCCTCTACGCGCCGCGAGGCCTTCGGCATCATCGAGAACGGTCACTTCCACAAGCAGTCGCTGTTCGAGATGGGTCTGGGCGTCGCCATCGGCGCGATCACGTTCACCGGCTCGGTGATCGCGTTCGCCAAGCTCGACGGGCGGATGTCCGGCAAGCCGATCATCCTGCCGCAGCGCCACCTGATCAACGGGCTGCTGGCGGCCGGCCTCGTGCTGCTGATCGCGCTGTTCATCGGCACCGAGTCGAAGGCGCTGTTCTGGCTGATCGTCATCGCCGCGCTGGTGCTGGGCGGCCTGATCATCATCCCGATCGGCGGCGCCGACATGCCGGTGGTCGTGTCGATGCTCAACTCCTACTCGGGCTGGGCGGCGGCCGGCATCGGCTTCACCCTGGGCAACCTCGCGCTGATCATCACCGGCTCGCTGGTCGGCTCCTCGGGTGCGATCCTGTCCTACATCATGTGCCACGCGATGAACCGGTCGTTCATCTCGGTCATCCTGGGCGGGTTCGGCGGCGACACCGCCGCGGCCGGCTCCGGCCAGGTCGAGACGCGGCCCGTGAAGCAGGGCTCGGCCGACGACGCGGCCTACATCATGAAGAACGCCGAGCGGGTCATCATCGTCCCGGGCTACGGCATGGCGGTCGCCCAGGCGCAGCACAGCTTGCGCGAGATGGCCGACATGCTGAAGAAGGAAGGCGTGGACGTGAAATACGCCATCCACCCGGTAGCGGGCCGCATGCCGGGCCACATGAACGTGCTGCTGGCCGAGGCCAACGTGCCCTACGACGAGGTGTTCGAGCTGGAGGACATCAACGGCGAGTTCCCGCAGGCGGACGTCGCCTTCGTGATCGGCGCCAACGACGTCACCAACCCGGCGGCCAAGACCGACAAGACCTCGCCGATCTACGGCATGCCGATCCTCGACGTGGAGAAGGCCAAGACCGTGCTGTTCATCAAGCGCGGCATGGGCTCGGGCTACGCCGGCGTCGAGAACGAGGTGTTCTTCCGCGACAACACCATGATGCTGTTCGGCGACGCCAAGAAAGTCGTCGACAACATCCTCAAGTCGCTCTGAACCTTCGATCTCTGGATGCTTCGGCGGGGCGGGCAGCGATGCCCGCCCTTCGTCGTTTTACCCGCATGTCGTCGACGGCGCGCTGTTGCGGCCGCGCCCGCGATTCCGCGTTCAAGCCCGTGTAGGATGACCGCCGTGTCCTGCGCCCCGCTTCTTGCCGATCCGCCGCCTTTCCTGGGCGTCGCCGCCTCCGTGACCGGTCGGCGCTGGCAGGAGCGTTGTGCCGGCGCAGCCGTGCAAAATCAGATCGCCAAGATGGTGCAGGCCCACGGCCTGCCCGGATTGCTGGCCCGTGTGTTGGCCGGCCGTGGCGTGGCGCCCGAGGACACAGCGCGTCATCTGGCGCCGCGCCTGCGCGACCTGATGCCAGACCCTGACACACTGCTCGACATGGATGCAGCCGTGCGCCGGCTTTCGCGCGCCGTGCGAAGCGGTGAGACCGTCGCGGTGTTCGGCGACTACGATGTCGACGGTGCGGCGAGCGCAGCC
Organism: Methylobacterium sp. P31; assembly: GCA_050632875.1. Lineage (GTDB taxonomy): Bacteria > Pseudomonadota > Alphaproteobacteria > Rhizobiales > Beijerinckiaceae > Methylobacterium. The sequence continues at coordinate 3,470,155 of JBODSC010000001.1, forward strand.
ATCCTGGCAGGCTACCTGCGCGATCTCGGCCTGAAGGCGCCGATCCATATCCCGGACCGGATCACGGAGGGCTATGGCCCCAACATCGCGGCCATCGATGCCTTGGCCGCCGAAGGCGCGACGCTGCTGGTCTGCGTCGATTGCGGCACGAGCGGTCACGGCCCCCTGGAGGAAGCCGAGAAATCGGGGCTCGACGTCATCGTGCTCGACCACCACGCCGCCTCCGAGGTGCTTCCACCGGCTCGTGCCGTCGTGAACCCTAACCGCCTCGACGACCTGTCGGGCCTCGGTCATCTCTGCGCCGCCGGCATCGTGTTCCTGACCCTGGTCGCGCTGAATCGTACCCTGCGGCTGGAGGGCTTCTTCGGTCCACACCGTCCCGAGCCTCGCCTGACTGACGCCCTCGACCTTGTGGCGCTCGCGACCGTCGCCGATGTGGTGCCGCTCGTCGGGCTCAACCGCGCCTTCGTCGCGCAGGGCATGACGGTGATGCGCCATCGCGGCCGGACCGGACTCGCGGCCCTTCTCGATGCTGCCTCACTCAGCGAACCTCCCGAGGCATGGCATCTCGGTTTCGTGCTCGGGCCGCGCATCAATGCCGGGGGCCGGATCGGCGACTCGGCCCTCGGCGCTCGCCTGCTGACGACACCCGATCCCGTGGAGGCGGCCCGGATCGCCGCCGATCTCGACCGCCTCAACCGGGAGCGTCAAGCCATCGAGGCCCAGGCCGTGATGGAGGCCGAAGCCGAGATGGACCGCGCACTGACGCTGGATCCGGCTCGAGCCGTACTCGTCACTGCCAGCGTCGATTGGCATCCGGGTGTCGTCGGGCTGATCGCATCGCGTCTCAAGGAGCGGTTCAACCGCCCGGCTTTCGCCTTCGCGATCCGGCCCGACGGCAGTGCAACCGGATCCGGGCGCTCGATTCCCGGAGCCGACCTGGGGCTGGCCGTGCGGGCCTGCGTCGGGGCGGGTCTCGCCAGCAAGGGTGGCGGCCACGCCATGGCGGCCGGCGTCACCGTGCGGGCCGACGATATCCCGCGATTCGAGGCGCACCTCGCCATGCTTCTGGGCACGAGCGTCGCCGTCGCGCGGGCGGCCGATGCCCTGCTAATCGACGGCGGCCTGAGCGCTGGCGGCGCGACCGCGGAGACCGTTCGATTGCTTCAGCAGGCGGGGCCCTTCGGCCAGGGCGCGCCCGAGCCGCTGTTCGCGCTCGGTCGCCATAGGCTCGTCGATGCGGCGGTGGTGGGATCAGGTCATGTCCGGGCCCGCCTGCGCAGCCGTGACGGCCAGGCGGTCGGGGCGATCTGCTTCCGGGCGGCCGAGCGACCGCTCGGTCTCGCCCTTTGAACGGCATAGGCCGGGAGATGCACGTGGCCGGCACCCTGTCCTGCGACCGCTGGCGCGGCGCGGAGCGGGCGCAGCTGCGGATCGTCGACCTCGCGCCGGCGGATGCCTGACGCGGCCGCTCAGCCGCCCGCCATCACCAGCGCCCAGAAGCGCTTGTAGCGGGTGTCCGGGGCGTCGACGCGCGCGATTCCGATCCTGCGGATCTGCGGGAGCAGCATGTTCTTGTTGTGCTCGGGGCTCGCCTTCCAGCGGGCGAGCACTTGGTCCAGCGTATCCGAGCCCGCGCTGAGATTTTCGGCGGCCCAGGATTTAGACAGGCCCGCCGAGGCCATGCGGGAGGCGAAGCTGCCGCCGATCTCATGACTGAGCTGCCCATGGCGTGCGTTGTTGCCGGCCTGGAAGGCTGCGGCCTTAACCAGGGTCGGATCCACGACGACGGGGCTCAAGCCGTGCTGGACCCGGTAGGCCGAGATGGCCGCCGCAGCCGCGACCTCGTCGAGCACCGCCGCGTGCGTCGCATTCTCGACGGCCGGCTCAGGGGTGAAGGAGAAGGTGCCGCACCCCGCGAGGGCGAGCGGAATGGTGGCGGCGAGGGCAAAAGTCAGCTTCGACACGGTCCGGGCGGCGCGGCTTGAGGAAATCGCACGCTTCCCTCCGGCTGTCTTGCGGCGAAAGCGCGGCGCCCCCGAAGCACCGCGGACGGTTCCGGTCGCCCGTGGCAACCGCGCCACGGCTCCAACCCGTCACGCCGCCAGGGCGTCGTTCCCGAGCATGGCCGGAGCGAAGGCGCGAAGCAGATCCGGATCCAGGTGACCCGTACTGTCGGCCATGATGGCCAGAGCTTCCGGCGCGCTTGCGGGCTGCCGATAGGTCCGGCGCTCGGTGAGAGCCGAAAACACGTCGCAGATGGTTACGATCCGCACGAGGTCGGTGACCGCCGCTCCGGCGAGCCGATCCGGGTAGCCCTTCCCGTCGAGACGCTCATGGTGGTGACGCACCACGTCAATCACCTCATCCTCGAAATCGCCCTGCGCAAGCAGCAGGTCGGCGCCGATATCCGGATGCCGCTGCATGAGCCGGACTTCCTCGGGATTGAGCGACCCGGGCTTGTTCAGGATCTCGATGGGGATGCGCGACTTGCCGATATCGTGCAGGAGCGCGGAGCGGACGAGCCGCCGCAGGTCGATCCGACTCAGGCCGATCTGCGCACCGAAGGTCGCAGCGTGACCGGCGACGCCGAGCGTGTGCTGGTAGACACCGATATCGTGGCGCCAGACCTCGGCAAGCCAAGCCGAGATTCCGGTCTCCGAGATGGCCGCGAGGACCAGCTCGGTACCGCGATCCACATCAGCGCGCTGAAGCCCCGCCCCGAGGGCCGCGCTGTCGAACATTTCTGCGACGATCGCGGTGGCGCCGGAAACGCGCTCCTGCAATCTCCGCTGGCGCATCTCGGCTGACCGCGTAGCCTCCTCGATCATCGAGAAGACGTTTGCCAGCACGAGCTGTCGCGGGGCCGCGGCCGGAAGCTGGCGCAGGTGCTGGGCTGCCGGCAGGGGGTCACCCCGGACCAGAACGAGGCGCGGCACCGGCGGGCCGCTGAAGGCGAGGGCCGGCTCCAGCTTGGCGGCCTGCGCGGGAGGCAGATCCAGGACAACGAGGTGGGGACGCCCTGGGGGCATTGCTGCGCCAGCCGGCACGGCCCGGCAATTCATCACCAGCGCGATGGCCCGCTCGAGGGCGGCGCGTTCGGACGGCCGGTCCGAGATCAGCAGGACGAAGGGGCCGTCCGAGAAACGTGAAGGGGAGCCGAGGGCCAACGCGGTTGCTCCTCGCCCGCATGGTCAACGATCCGTTGACCATAGAGCGAAGCTTTAAGGAAAGCGTTAACCCTACGCATTCTCCGTCGCGATCGCGCCGGGAAGCTGCTCTCAGGCGAGCTTGGCGCCGCCAACCTCACGCGCCGTCTCGGCCGAAGTACGGCCGGCATCGGGAGCGGGGCTCAGGAAATCGGCATACTTCACGGTCAGCAGAGCCTGGCAGGCTGCGAACGCGACGAAAATGACGAAGAAGCTGGCGACCATCGGGCACTCCGTAGCGGCAGAATGACTCTCTATGCTGCGATGCGAGAGATGCCATATCGCCCTGCACACTGGTATACCAGATTACGAATGCCGATCATGCTTCGCATGCATGAGACGCGCAGCATGCGACATTTACGGCCGGGAAGTGCCAGATGCATGCGTCAAACAGGTGCCGTGCGGGTAAAAATCAGCGCAGCGAGGAAACATATTTCCTATTGCAGCGCGGTCGGCGCGGCGCCGCCGCGCGGCTGACGAAGAAATTATCTACGTATGTCGGGCAGCGCCTGACCGCCTGCCGCAGCCCGGAGCGGTGGGGCACGTGACGTGCCTGCACGGTCCCCGCCACCGTTCGGTGGAAGAACCTTTCTACGTCGATGCGAACATCCGCCCGGTCAGCGAACAGGCACGCTCCCCTTTCACCCGGGCTCGCGGACCCGCCATCGCACGCCGATACCAAACTCTTGAAGGAGGTGCGGCCGCCGCCTTCCCGCAACGGCGATGAGCGCGCGCAGCGACCAAGCACGCGTGACCCCAGAAGCCGATTGGGGAGCGCGGTGGAGTGAGGAAAGGCTTCCCGAAAAAGCCGCCCCTGTCCCGCGCTCCCCAGACAGGGGATTTGCAACGCGTTCGGCCAGGCCGGCATCGCTGGCGTGCAGTGCGCCGCCAGGCGGTTGTTGCCCGGACAGGATCAGTCCAGGTAGTCGCCGTAGGTGTCGACGTGTTTCGCCAAGCCGAGACCGTGCTGGCGCACGAGACGCTCGGCAAGGTCCGCATCCCGGGCTTCCAGGGCCGCGATGATGGCCACGTGTTCGCGGATCGAGTTCTCAGCCCGATCGCCTTGGCGCAGAGCCGTGCTGCGGATCCCGCGGACATGCATCAGGAGATTGCTCGTCAGGTCGGCGATCGGCTCGCAATGGCCGAGCGCGATGATCCGTTGGTGGAAACGGATATTCGCATCTGAATACTCGTCGATGTGCTCGGAGGGCTGACCCTCGTAGAATTCCGGGAACGACTCCCGTAACGCACGGAGCTGCTCGTCGGTGGCCCGGGTACAGGCGAGGCGCGCGGCCATGCTTTCCAGCGCCGTCCAGGCGTGGATCATGCCGACGATTTCCCGCTTGTTCTTCTTGATGACGAAGACGCCACGCCGCGCCTCCGACCGGACGAAGCCCTCCTGCTCCAAAACGGTGAGCGCCTCGCGTACCGGGGTGCGGCTGACGCCAAGATCCTGCGAAAGCTTCCGCTCATCGAGGCGCACCTCGTCCGGACGCCCATAGATGTCCATGTTGGTGATGGCGGTCTTGAGCGCCTCGTAAGCCAAGGTCCGGAGACTGGAGCTGGCAACGATCGGCTTTACGCTCAACGGTTCGGAGTTCGACATCCCTCGTCCAGTCGGCTCGCAGGCATGATTTCTCGCACGCGTTCTCAGTCGTGCGCTCACAAGCGGCCTAACCCAAACCTTTGCCCGAGCCTAGTCTATTGCGGGCCGGTCCCACAGATCTGTGACCGCCGACCCGTCCGCCTCGGCTCGCGCGCGGTGAAAACGCAGCCGGCCGGATCGCGATTTCAGGGTACGTCCAACGCTGCCGCTTAATCCAATTCGCAAATTATGTATTTTTATGCAGGCTCGATTGACAGTCTTCGGCGATATCAGCACCATCATGCTGGCATACCGTCGACCATTTGCTATTCGGTGTCCGCTGGGCGACGCATGCCGGAAGGCCCAAGACTTTGTTTGACTGCCCGTCAAGAATTTTTCGACGGACGTCAGCCGCTTTGTTCTGCCAAGCTGGGTTTGATCAGCGCATAAAAACCATCCGACAACCGACACCGACAATAAACTGACTAGGAGGGAAGCGTATGTCCGAGATCCTTCAACCCATAGGTCGAGGCCGATGGCTGCAGCTGGCCTTCGGCGTCGTTTGCATGTGCATGATCGCCAACATGCAATACGGCTGGACCTTCTTCGTGAACCCGATGCAGGAGCGCCACGGCTGGGATCGCGCCGCGATTCAGGTCGCCTTCACGCTATTCGTGGTCACCGAGACGTGGCTGGTGCCGATCGAGGGCTGGTTCGTGGACAAATACGGCCCGCGGGTCGTCACCCTGTTCGGCGGTCTGCTCTGCGCCGTCGCCTGGGTGATGAACTCCTATGCCGATTCGCTCACCATGCTCTATGTCGCTGCTGCGATCGGGGGACGGGCGCGGGTGCGGTCTACGGCACCTGCGTGGGCAATTCCCTGAAGTGGTTCCCGGATCGCCGCGGGCTCGCCGCCGGCATCACCGCGATGGGCTTCGGCGCAGGCTCGGCGCTGACCGTCGTGCCGATCCAGGCCATGATCAAGTCGCAGGGCTACGAGGCTGCCTTCTTCTACTTTGGTATCGGCCAGGGCGTGATCGTGATGCTGCTCGCGCTGTTTCTGCGCGCGCCGGTCAAGGGTCAGGTCCCGGAAGTTGCCCGGGTCAGCCAGTCGAAGCGCGACTACAAGCCCTCCGAGATGGTTCGCACTCCGATCTTCTGGGTGATGTACGCGATGTTCGTCATGATGGCCGCCGGCGGCCTGATGGCGACCGCACAGCTCGGCCCCATCGCCAAGGACTTCAAGATCGCCGAGGTGCCAGTCTCGCTGCTCGGCATCACCCTCCCGGCGCTCACCTTCGCGGCGACCCTGGACCGGGTGCTCAACGGCGTGACGCGACCGTTCTTCGGCTGGGTCTCGGACCATATCGGCCGCGAGAACACGATGTTCCTGTCCTTCGCGATCGAAGGCCTGGGCATCTACGCGCTGAGCCAGCTCGGCCACAACCCAATCGCCTTCGTGCTGCTCACAGGTCTCGTGTTCTTCGCCTGGGGTGAGATCTACTCGCTGTTCCCGGCCACCTGCGGCGACACCTTCGGGTCGAAATACGCCGCCACCAACGCCGGCCTGCTCTACACGGCCAAGGGAACGGCGGCGCTGATCGTGCCCTATACCAGCGTGCTCACGACCATGACCGGGAGCTGGTACGCGGTGTTCCTGGCCGCGGCGGCGCTCAACATCCTGGCGGCCTTGCTGGCGCTCTTCGTGCTGAAGCCGATGCGCGCGGCCTACACCAGGAAGCCCGAGGCGAACCTCGAGCCGGTCATGGCTGGGTAGTCCTCAGCGCGGCGAGAGAAGAGCCCGGCGCCGGCTTTACCGGCGCCGGGCTTCTGCATACCGGGAGCCGGAGCTTCCGGAGATCGGGCATGGATACGGACGAGCGTAGCGCGCGGGAGAGCATCGTCGCGGCGGCGCGAGAACTCGACGCGCAAGGATTGAACCGCGGCACATCGGGCAACGTCTCGATGCGCTTCCGGGACGGGCTCCTGATCACCCCCTCCGGCATACCGACCGGGCGGATGCACACGGACGACATTGTTCCGATGGCTCTCGACGGCACCCACCCACCGGGATTGAAACCCTCTTCGGAATGGCGCTTCCATCGGGACATCCTCGCCTCCCGACCCGAGGTCGGCGCCGTCGTCCACGCGCATCCGGTCTACTGCACCGCCTTCGCGATGTGCGGACGCGAGATCCCGGCCGTGCACTACATGATCGCGGCCTTCGGCGGGCCGAACGTGCGCTGCGCGCCCTACGCGCCCTACGGAACGGCGGAACTCTCCGAACTGGCTCTGGCCGCGCTCTCGGAGCGCAACGTCTGCCTCCTGGCCAATCACGGTATGATCGCGGCCGGCGCGGGCCTGGAGAAGGCACTCTGGCTCGCGGTCGAGCTGGAAACGCTGTGCCAGCAATACGCGGTCGCGCTTCAGGTCGGCACGCCGACCATTCTGTCGGACCACGAGATCGGGACCACGGTGGAGCGATTCCGCGGCTACGGGCTGAACGCGACCGGCCGAGGCTGAAACGCCTCGGTTCGGGCCGGAAAGGCGCCGATGAGCCGTCTCAGCGGCCGAGCACGTGGCCGACCGCGAGGCCGGTCTCCCGGGAGAATTCGGCGGCCGAGATCTTCTTGCCGCCTTCTGGCTTGACCTTGCGCACCTCGATCCGGCCGCCCTGCGCGCAGACGCTGAATCCGTCCTCGTCCACGGCGATCACCTCGCCGGGTTTGCCCTTCACATCCGCCAGGCGACGGGTCGGGTGCAGGCAGGAATCGAAGATCTGGAGCTTCTTGCCGTCGAGGGTCGTCCACGCACCGGGGGCCGGGTTCGCCGCGCGGATCAGGTTGTAGATCTGCTCCGCATGGGCAGACCAGCGGATCTCGGCCTCGGCCGAGCGGAACCACCCCTCGTAGCTCGCGGCGCCTTCGTCCTGCTCGATCTCGATGTGCTGGCCGGCCACGACGAGGTCGGCAGCCTCCAGCATCGCGTCCACGCCCATCGGGAACAGGTTGTCGAAATAAACCTCGCCCAGGGTCGCGTCCGCGCCGATCGGGCAGGTCTTCTGGAGAATCACGGGACCCTCGTCGAGACCGTCCGTGGGACGGAAGATCGTGAGGCCGGTCTCCAGATCGCCCTTCGCGATCGGCCAGTTGATCGACGACGGGCCGCGATAGCGCGGCAGCAAGCTCGGATGGTACTGGATGGTGCCGTGCTTCGGGATGTTGACGAAGCTCTGCGGAGCGAACTGCAGCACGTAGGCCATGATGCCGATATCGGCTTCGAGGCCGCGCATCGCCTCCTCCGCCTCCGGGCTCTTCAGGCTCGAGAACTGGAAGACTTGCAACCCTTTCTCCAGGGCCGCGGTCTTCAGCACGTCCGGCTTGGCGCCCGGCTTCTCGGGCGCGCAGAACACGCCGACCACCACGTCGCCCCGCTTCAGGAATGCCTCCAGGACGGCCTTGCCGAAATCCTGCTGACCGATGAAGGCGATGCGCATGCGATCTCCTGGGCGTCATCCGCACCCCTCGCGGGGTGGGGGAGGGGAACTTCAGGATGCGGAGCCCGGCGCCGTGTGGCCGGATCCCGCGCGTCCGATCGAAGGAGTTGCGGTGACTCCGAGGCCGCCTGACGCGCCCCCGGACGAGTTTGCTAACGACCAAAGATCCCGTACCAGATCCCCAGTACGGCAGATGGCGTCCCGGGGCTTGGCCCCCGGAACGCTCGTTACCGCTTACTCCGCGGCGATCTTCTGCACCGCACCGATGGCGCCGGAATTGGCGATCTCGCCGACTTCGGCCTCGGAGTAGCCGAGCACCTCGCGCAGGATCTCGTCGGTGTGCTCGCCGAGCAGCGGAGACCGCTTCACCTCGCTGGGGCTCGCCGAGAGCTTGATCGGATTGCCGACCGTCAGGTACTTGCCGCGGGTCGGATGGTCGACCTCCACGATGGTGCCGGTCTTGCGCAGGGCCTCGTCCTCGGCGATCTCCTTCATCGACAGGATCGGGCCGCAGGGGATGTCGTACTTGTTCAAGGTGTCCATCGCCTCGAACTTCGTCATCGTCATCGTCCACGCCTCGATCCGCGTGAAGATCTCGTTGAGATGCGGCAGCCGCGCCTTCGGGGTGGCGTAGTTCGGGTCGGTCTTCCAGCCGGGCTCGCCGATGATGTCGCAGATCGGCTCCCACACCGCGGCCTGGGTGATGAAGTAGATGTAGGCGTTGGGATCGTGCTCCCAGCCCTTGCACTTGAGGATGCGGCCGGGCTGGCCGCCGCCGGAATCGTTGCCCGCACGCGGGGTCGCGTCGCCGAACGGGATGCCCTCGCCGTACTGGCTGTACTCCGTGAGCGGGCCGTGCTCCAGCCGCTGCTGGTCGCGCAGCTTCACCCGGCACAGGTTGAGCACGCCGTCCTGCATGGCGCAGTCGACCTTCTGGCCGAGCCCAGTCTGCGTGCGATGGTAGAGCGCGGTGACGATGCCGAGCGCGAGGTGCAGCCCGGTGCCGGAATCGCCGATCTGCGCGCCCGTGACCATCGGGATGCCGTCCCGGAACCCGGTGGTCGAGGCCGAGCCGCCGGCGCACTGGGCGACGTTCTCGTAGACCTTGCAATCCTCGTAGCGGCCCGGCCCGAAGCCCTTGACCGAGGCCAGGATCATGCGCGGGTTGGCCGCGTGGATCTTCTCCCAGGTCAGGCCCATCCGGGCCAGCGCGCCGGGGGCGAAGTTCTCCACCAGGACGTCGCACTCCTTGATCAGGCGCCAGAGCACCTCCTTGCCCTTCGGGTTCTTCGAATCGAGCGTGATCGAGCGCTTGTTGTGGTTCAGCATCGTGAAATAGAGGCTGTCCACGTCCGGAAGGTCCTGGAGCTGCTGGCGCGTGGCGTCGCCCACGCCCGGCCGCTCGACCTTGATCACGTCTGCCCCGAACCAGGCCAGAAGCTGCGTGCAGGTGGGGCCGGACTGGACGTGCGTGAAGTCCAGAATGCGAACGCCTTCGAGGGCCTTGGTCATGATCGGTCTCGGAGCTGGAGTCGGTCTTCGGATTGCGAGGGTGCGGCTCAGGCCGCTTCGGGAATCGGTGCGGTGCCAGCGGGAACGAGGCGCACGCGGGATGCACCGCCAAGGCCGGCGCCTTCCGTCGTCGATCGGATCATGTCTGCGCTCCCTCCCAACGTGCGGTTTCGTCAAATCGCGCAACCATCACCCGGACTCATGTAACGAGTCCGAAGATTTGTATACCACATGCCATCGGTTGGAAGCGAGTGCCCATTCGCCGGTGGTAGGCTTGCCGGTTGGCAGTCAACCGTAGGCCGACAATCCAAGTCACTCAACACGATTGAGGACCGAGACGGTCGGAGCGGAGCCCGACCCTTGGCATTCGCGCGCGGGCGGTCCATGATTTCGACAAAATTGCTCGTCCGCGCGGCGGGCATAATGGTTCACCGCTGAACGAGGAACGCCTATGCTCGCCAGCACCAGCCTGATCAAATCCTCCTGGATCGCCGTGGATGTCGGCCGTGAGAAGGCAGAGCGTGTGCTCGTCGTCGAGACCTACATTGCCGTCAGTCCGCTGGAGCCGAATTTCGACGCTGCACAATACGAGCGTGTCCTCGGCTGCGTGCAGAAGGTGCTCAAGATGCATCCAGAGATCGACCGCGCCTCGATCCTGAGCATGCACCGCGGGTCCGGCTGCACGGCCCTGTTCCGCGAGCCGCCCGCGACGGCCACGCACACTGCGGCCGCCTGAAACCTTTCAGGCGTTCTGCTCCTGCGAGCCTCCTGACGGCTCAGGTGGCTCCAGCGCGACGCGCGCCGCGTGGAACCACCAGAGCGGGATGTCGCGATTGGCCTTGGCCAGGTCCGAGACCCAGCCCTCCTTGGGCATCACCTCGGCGCGATCCGCGAACAGACGCAACGCACTCTCGGCGCGTTCCCGGCGGCACCGCTCGCGGATCGCTTCCCGCTCTGCGGCAGCCCGCGCATCCGTCTGTGCGATCAGACGTTTCGTGGCGAGATCGTCGGCGTCGAACGCGAATTGCTGCCAGAACGCTTCCGCCTCGCGTGCTACGTCCCGCTCGCGCCGGAGGACGGCGAGCGCTTCCTCGGCGGCATCCCGGGCCGCCTCGGCCGCCGTGGCCCTGGCGTGCATCCGGTTGTTGGCTTCCAACAACTCGCGCTCCCGTTCCGGGGCCATCCGCTGCCGGCGCAGTACCCGTAACTCCTCTTCGCCCGCCGAGCGGTCCGCTAGGCGCGCCAAGAGCTGCGCGAGAGGGCCGGCCAGGAGTGCATCGGCGCGCTCGAAGTAGCGCTCCCGCAGGCCTGGATGGCTGGCGTCGAGGGTGGTGCAGTCCCAGGCAGGCTGGTCCGCGGCATCGCTGTGCTCACAATCATACAGAGCGCGCGCAAGGGATGTGCGCAGGTCGTCAGGAAGTCGTGCCGCGGCGTGTTCGTTCATGAACCTGCATTCGCGATGAGCGATCGACCAAGCCTACAACGCGCATGGTCGGCCGGAGAGACCCTGAAGGCGTAACAAAATCGATATTTTCTTCGTAATGTCATCCCGCCTCGACGCTGGCAACGTCGATTTCTCAGAGTGGCATCGTCGTTTTCGCGGTCGGGCGAACAAGTCACCCTCATCTTTATGGTTCAACGACAGAACTTTACCCAATCCAGATCTTCTGCGACGCGCGTCGAAAGAGCGAAGATCGCTCTTCAAGCTTGTCGCAGCCGCAAAAGGCGATGCCGCGCCCTCGAAAGAAGGGATGCGGCATCGGGGCGCCGCCGTCAGGACGCTGCCATCGACGCGCGCGACGAAACCACAACTGGCACAGGGCATCGCAGCGTGGCGCCCCAGGCACCGTATCGCTATTTGGATGGCTTAGCACCGGGTTGTAATCCCGATAGCGCAGCTGTCCGGCACAGGTTACACCGCGAATTGCGCTTTTCGCGCCCGATGCATGGTCATGGTCCATACCGGCTACAACCCGGCGCTCGTCGCCCTGTCGATCGGCATCGCGGTGCTTGCGTCCTATACGGCGCTGGATCTCGGCGCCCGTATCCGAGGACCTTCTCCCGGGCTGCACTGGCCATGGATCGCCGGGGCGGCCCTGGCCATGGGCGGTGGCATCTGGTCGATGCACTTCGTCGGTATGCTCGCCTTCGAGATGGGGATGCCCGCGGCCTATCACTTCGGCCTGACGCTGCTGTCTCTGCTGATCGCCGTCGCGGTGACGGGCGCGGCCTTCGTGTGGGTGGCGTATCGGGGCGACGGGCTCGCCGGCATCCTCGTGGCTGGTCCGCTGATGGGATTCGGCGTCGCCGGCATGCACTACACCGGCATGGCGGCCCTCCAGATGCCCGGCACGCTGGCCTACACCGCGCCCATCGTCGCGGTGTCGGTAGCCATAGCGGTCGCGGCAGCGACGGCGGCCCTGTGGCTCGCCTTCCGACAGAACGGCGTTTGGCAGAAGATGCTGGCCGCCTGCGTGATGGGCGTCGCGGTTGCAGGGATGCACTATACCGGCATGGCGGCGGCGACCGTGACGGCGGACGGCGCCGGCGTACACGCCGCTCATGCGAGCATGGCGGCGCCTGGGCAGCAGAACCTCGCGGTCTACGTAGGCGGCGCAACCTTCCTGATCCTGTTCCTGGCGATGCTCGCCTCGTCGCTGGACCAGCAACGCGTCCAACGGGAGCTTGAGGCCAGCGAGGCGCGGTTCCGTGCCGCCGTTCAGGCCGTGCGCGGCGTTCTCTGGACCAACGATGCCGCCGGACGGATGGTCGGCGAGCAGCCGGGATGGAGCGCGATCACCGGCCAGAACCGGGAGCAGTATCAGGGCTACGGCTGGGCCGACGCGGTGCATCCCGACGACGTGCAGGCCTCGGTCGACTCATGGAACGAGACGGTCAAGGCGCGGCGGACCTATGTGCATGAGCATCGGGTCAGGTCGCGCGACGGGACCTGGCGGCATTATGCGATCCGCGCCATCCCGGTGCTCGACGCACAGGGCGAGATCCGCGAGTGGGTCGGCGTCCACACCGATATCACCGAGCAGCGGGAGGCCGAGGCTGATCTGCGGGAATCGAACGAGGAGATCCAGCGCTACGCCTACATCGTGAGCCACGACCTGCGCGCTCCCCTCGTGAACGTGATGGGCTTCACCAGCGAGCTGGAGGCGATCCGCGAGGAGGTGCGCGCCGCTCTGGCGAGGAACCCGCAGGCCGAGCGGATCGACACGGATTTTGGCGAGGCGCTTGGATTCATCATGGCGGCGGTCAACCGGATGGAAGGGCTGATCGCCGCCATCCTGAGGCTGTCGCGCGAGGGAAGGCGCCAATTCACGCCGGAGGTCCTCGACATGACGGCCCTGCTGCGCGACGTGGCGGACGCGCAGAGGCACCAGGCTGAAGCCGCGGGTGTGACGGTGACCATCGCGCCGGACCTGCCGTCGATCTGCGCCGACCGATTGGCTGTCGAGCAGGTCTTCGGCAATCTCCTCGATAACGCAGTCAAATATCTCGATCCGACCCGACCGGGCCGCATCACCGTGACTGCCAGCCCGGCCGGCGCCGGCGGGATCTGCTTCTCCGTGACTGATAACGGACGCGGCATCGCCGCCCGCGACCATGCCCGCGTCTTCGAACTCTTCCGACGGTCGGGCGTTCAAGATCGGCCGGGCGACGGGATCGGCCTTGCCCATGTCAAAGCCCTGGTCCGCTCATTCGGCGGTCGGATCGAGGTGACCTCGAAACTCGGGGAGGGGACGACGTTCAACGTGATTTTGCCGCGCGGGGCGCTTACAGCGGTTCGGGACGATCCTGAGCCGGCGCCCCTCGCCGCCGAATGAGCGTGGAGCGAGCCGTGCATCCAGTCAGCATCGTGATGATCGAGGATGACGAGGGACATGCGCGGCTGATCGAGCGCAACATCCGGCGCGCCGGCGTCAACAACGAGATCGTGCCGTTCCGGGACGGCACCTCGGCGCTGGCCTATCTGCTCGGGCCGGACGGCTCCGGAGAGGCGAGTGCCCGGCGCCACCTACTGATCCTCCTCGACCTCAACCTGCCGGACATGACCGGGCTCGACATCCTCGAGAAGGTCAAAGCGAACCCGCATACGCGGCGCTCCCCCGTGGTGGTGCTCACCACGACGGATGACAGCCGCGAGATCCAGCGCTGCTACGATCTCGGCGCCAACGTCTACATCACCAAGCCGGTGAACTACGACGGCTTCGCCAACGCGATCCGCCAACTCGGACTGTTCTTCTCCGTCATGGAGGTTCCCCAGAACCCATGACGGCGGAGCGCGCCAGCGCGGATGGCACCGCCGCGGCGGCGCGTATCCTCTACATCGACGACGATCCCGGTCTCGGCCGCTTGGTTCGGCGCTCGCTGGAGGCGCGCGGCTACACAGTGGAACTCTGCGCGAGCGGCGCCGAGGGGCTATCGCGGCTGAGCCAGGGCGGAATCGATGCCGTGGCCCTCGACCACCACATGCCGGGCCAGACGGGTCTGGACCTGCTGCCGGAGATCCGCGCCCTGCCGGAGGCGCCGCCGGTCATCTACGTGACCGGCTCCGAGGACAGCCGCGTCGCCGTGGCAGCGCTGAAGGCCGGCGCGGTCGATTATGTCTGGAAGGATATTCAGGGTCAGTTCCGGGAACTGCTCGGCGAGGCCATCGCCACCGCGCTCCGGCAGGAGGCGCTTCGGCGGGACAAGGAGCGGGCGGAGGCCGAGATGCGCGAGGCCCGCGACCGGGCGGAGTTGCTGCTGCGTGAGGTGAACCACCGCGTGGCCAATTCGCTGGCCCTGGTGGCGGCCCTGGCACACATGCAGCGCAACGCCGTCACAGACCCGGCCGCCAAGGCCGCGCTCGACGAGATGCAGGCGCGGATCTCGGCCATCGCCGGCATCCATCGGCGCCTCTACACCTCGGACGATGTCGAGTCCGTAGAGCTGGATGCCTATCTCGAAAGCCTCGTCGAGGAATTGCAGGGGGCCATGCGGGCCAGCGGGCGAGACCACGCGATCCGGTTGCGGGCCGCGCCGGTGCGGCTGTCGACCGACAAGGCGGTTTCCGTCGGTGTCGTCGTCACCGAACTCGTGACCAACGCCTACAAGTACGCCTACCCTGCCGGCACAGCGGGCGAGATCCGGGTCGCGGTGGACCAAGAGGACTCCGACACCATCATTCTCGCCGTGGAGGATGATGGGATCGGCTGGACCGGGGAGGGTGAAATCCGCGGCACGGGTCTCGGCTCTCGGATCGTGCGCGCCATGGCGATGAACCTGCGCTCGGCGCTCTCCTATGTTCCAGGCTGCCCCGGTACTCGCGCAGTGCTGTCGTTCCAGAGCTGAGCGACCGGTCTCAGGCATCCGATCGGCGGGCGATGCGTTCCAGCGCGTCGAGCATCGGCTGTAGTTCCTCGTCGCCGAGTTGGTGGAATCCCAACGTCCGGCCCATGAACAGGCCAAGGATCGCGAAGAACAGGACCGAGCCATCGCCCGGGCAGGCCCCCTCGATCTGACCCAGGCGACCGAGCTGGTCCGCCACGAAAGCGCGGTAATCCTTCAGGGCTTCCGGATACTCGATCGAGGCCAAGAGGAGCGCGCGGGACGATTCGTCATCGTCGCAGTAATGCCCGCGGACATGCGCCACCATCGCCCGGGGAAGCCGTGACGGGCCGGGCGGAATCTCGGCCTCGCAGGCGGCGATCTCCTCACGAAGCGCGGTGAGCTTCCGGCCAACGAGCGCCAGAATCAGTGCGTCCTTCGACGCGTAGTGGTGCAGCACGCCGCCCTTGCTGAGCCCGGCCTCCGTCGCGACAGCGTCGATAGTCAGCGCTCGCGCGCCGCCTTTCCGGAGGACCGCGTCTGCGGCTTCGAGGATGATCTCGGGCCGTTCCGCCAGCCGCTTACGCTTCGCTCGCATCACTCACCTGAATTAAAAACCGACTGGACGGTATGTAAGAGATCGGGTAGGAGGCGTCGCGCCGTTCACCCGAACCCGGCCGAGGTGGTCAACCGCATGATCCAAATGACCGCTCATCGTCGCGCACCTCTCCTCCTTGCGATAACCGCACTCAGCGCGATCGGGTGCGCCCAGGCCGAGCCGGCCGACCTGTCCGATCCGTCGATCGCGCGGGTCAGGGTCGTGGAGGCTCGTCGCACACCCTCTCCTCAGAAGTGGTGTTGACCGGCGATATCCAGGCGCAGGCGCAGGTCAACGTCTCATTTCGCACGAACGGCAAAGTCGCCGAGCGCCGAGTCGAGGTCGGGGCCCATGTGAAGGCCGATCAGGTCCTCGCCGTCCTGGAGCCTCTGACCCAGCAGGCGAACCTCGACAATGCCAAAGCGGCATTGAATTCGGCCGAGGCGCTGCTCACCCAGGCCAAGATGTCATTCGAGCGGCAGAAGCAACTCTTGGCCGGCGGCTTCACCACGCGCTCGACCTACGACAATGCTGAGCAGCAGCTGAGGACCACGCAGGCGGCCGTCGGTTCGGCCAGGGCCGCGCTAGGCACTGCACAGGAGCAATTCTCCTACACGGAGCTTCGTGCCGGTGTCCCCGGCATCGTGACGAGCCGCAGCTTCGAGGTCGGGCAGGTCGTGCAGTCGGGCCAGACCGTGCTCGTCCTCGCCCAGGACGGCCCGCGCGACGCCGTTTTCAATGTCTACGAGTCGCTCACGGCGCAGCCGCCCGCCAGCGACACGGTCACGGTGGCGTTGCAGGCCGACCCGGCAATCACGGCGACCGGAACCGTGCGCGAGATCTCACCCACGGTGGATTCGGCGAGCGGGACGGTGCGGGTCAAGGTCGGTCTTTCCGCGACGCCGCCCGCGATGGGGCTCGGCGCCGTTATCGTCGGTCGCGGACGCTTCGCCCCGCACGAGGCGGTGATCCTGCCTTGGTCCGCGCTCTACCGCTACGACGGCCGTCCATCCGTGTGGATATACGATCCGGCGCGACGGACCGTATCGGTCCGTGCCGTCGAGATCGACCGCTTCGGGGCGGACATGATCGCCCTGAAAAACGGTGTCGCGCCGGGCGAGCGCGTTGTCGTCGCCGGGATCCAGTTCCTGCGCCCCGGGCAGAAGGTGGCGGCCGCCGAGATCGGAGGGCAGCCATGACATCGCGCGCGTTCCTTGCCCTGATCCTCTTCGCGGGCGCGCTGGGCGGCTGCAACGGCCACGACGATGAGGCAGGCGGTTCCAAAGCCGCGACCGAGCCAGTGCGCCCTGTGCTGACGCAGGTTGCCGAGGCCACCGATACCATCCGTTTCGGTCCCTTCGCGGGCACAATCGAGCCGCGGTATCAGACGCAGCTCGGCTTTCAGATCCCCGGCCGGATGGTGGCGCGGGACGTCACGGTCGGCGACAGGGTCAAAAGGGGCAGCGTCTGGCCGCCCTGGACACTATCGTTACGCGCTTTGACCTAACCCGGGCCGAGGCCGACCTCGCGGATGCTCGCGCGCAGGCCGAGAACGCCGAATCCGCCGAGGCGCGGACGCGCCAGCTAATGACAGGCAACGCCGTCGCACAGGCCACCCTGGATCAGGCGGTTGCAAGGCGCGAAACGGCGCGGGCCCGTGTCGACCAGGCCCAGGCGAGCCTCCAGAAGGCGCGCGATCAGATGGGCTACACGGAGCTGAAAGCCGAGTTCGACGGTGTCGTCACCCAGCGCCTGGCGGAAGTCGGCCAGGTGCTCAGTGCCGGCCAGGGCGTCGTCACCGTGGCCAGGCCGGACGTGCGTGAGGCCGTGGTCGACATCCCCGAAGCCTATGTGAGCGCGCTGCCAGCGGATTGCGTCTTTACCGTCGCGCTCCAGAGCGCGCCGGAGCTGACCGCGCGTGGGCGTGTCCGCGAGGTCGCACCGCTCGCCGAGGCGGGGACTCGCTCCAAGCGCATCCGCATCACCCTTGAGGATCCGAGTCCGGCTTTCCGGCTCGGCGCCACCATCAACGTGGCGCTGTCCAGCAAGGTCCCGCAGCACTTCCTGCTGCCGCCCTCGGCTCTCCTCGAGGAGGGCAGCCGTCACTCGGTCTGGGTGGTCTCCACCGACGGCAAGTCGGTGACGCGCCGGGACGTGGTGGTGGCGGCGAACCCGGACAGGCCGGAGGCCGGCCGCGTCGCCATCGCCGACGGGTTGCAGCCGGGGGAGCGGGTCGTC
This sequence comes from Methylobacterium sp. P31, assembly GCA_050632875.1. Lineage (GTDB taxonomy): Bacteria > Pseudomonadota > Alphaproteobacteria > Rhizobiales > Beijerinckiaceae > Methylobacterium. The sequence continues at coordinate 3,488,115 of JBODSC010000001.1, forward strand.
GTCGCCGGCGTCCACACCCTGAAAGAGGGCCAGGCGGTGCGCCTGACCGACGGGGCCGTTTGAGCCGGCCGCACGAGGTTTTCGCGTGAAGGACTTCAACCTTTCCGACTGGGCGCTCGGGCACCGCTCGTTCGTCTGGTTCCTGATGCTCGTCTCACTCGTGGCGGGGGTCATGGCCTATACCCGCCTCGGCCGCGAGGAGGATCCGCCCTTCACGATCAAGACCATGGTCGTGCAGACAACGTGGCCCGGCGCCACCATCAAGGACACCCTCGACCAAGTCACCGACCGGGTCGAGAAGGAGCTGCAGCAGCTCAACGGGCTGGATTACGTCCGCAGCTACACCACGCCGGGGTCCTCCACGGTTTTCGTGCAGTTCCGCGACACGCTCAAGAAATCGGAGGTGCAGCCGGCCTTCTACCAGGTCCGCAAGCGCCTCGGCGACATCAAAGGCCAGTTCCCGGACGGCGTGCAGGGACCGTTCTTCAACGACGAATTCGGCGACGTCTACGGGAATATCTACGCCTTCACGGCCGATGGGCTGACCTACCGGCAGCTGCGCGACTACGTGGAAAGGATCCGCACAGAGGTTCTCCGTGTGCCCGATATCGGCAAGACCCAGCTGATCGGCACGCAGGCGGAGACGATCTACCTCGATTTCTCGACCCGCAAGCTCGCAGGTTACGGCATCGATTTCCAAGCCTTGATCAAGGCGCTGCAGACGCAGAATGCGGTTTCGGCGTCCGGCGTGGTCCAGGCCGGACCTGAGCGGGTCTCCCTCCGGGTGAGTGGGTCCTTCGTGTCGGAAGCCGCGCTTCAGGACTTCAACCTGCGCGTGAACGACCGCTTTTTCCGCCTCGCCGACATCGCCGAGATCAGCCGCGGCTACGAGGATCCGCCCTCACCGCTGTTCCGGGTCGACGGCAAACCCGCGATCGGCCTCGCCATCGCCATGCGCCCCGGCGCGAACCTGCTCAATTTCGGTGAGGCACTGAAGGATCGGATGCGGAAGGTCGAGGCGACGCTGCCGGTCGGTGTCGGCGTCCACCTCGTGTCCGACCAGCCCAAGCAGGTGGAACACGCGGTGGGTGGCTTCACCGAGGCGCTCGTCGAGGCCGTGATTATCGTGCTGGCCGTGAGCTTCGTCAGTCTCGGCGTCCGGGCCGGTCTGGTGGTCTCCGTGTCGATCCCACTCGTGCTGGCGCTCGTGTTCGTGATCATGCAGATGATGGACGTGACGCTGCAGCGCATCTCGCTCGGCGCCCTGATCATCGCCCTCGGCCTGCTGGTCGACGACGCCATGATCACCGTCGAGATGATGGTCGCTCGCCTGGAACGCGGCGACACGCTCCGGAGGGCGGCCACCTTCGCCTACACGTCGACCGCCTTCCCGATGCTCACCGGGACGCTCGTGACCGTGGCGGGTTTCCTGCCCATCGGCTTCAACGGCTCGGGCGCGGGTGAGTACACCTACTCGCTGTTCGTGGTGATCGCGGCCGCGCTGCTGGTCTCCTGGGTGGTGGCGGTGCTGTTCGCCCCGCTGATCGGCGTCACGCTCCTGCCGAAGACCTTGAAGCATCACTCGGAGAAGCGCGGGATCTTCACGCACCTGTTCCTGGCGGCGCTCCGAGTCGCGATGCGGTGGCGCTGGACGACGGTCGCCGTCTGCCTCGCGCTGATGGCTGCCGCCATCGTCGGCATGGGCCACGTGCAGCAGCAGTTCTTCCCGTCTTCGGACCGCTCCGAGGTGCTCGTCGACCTGACTCTGCCGCAGAACGCCACCATCGCCGAGACCAAGGCGCAGATGGACCGGTTCGAGGCGAACCTGCAGGGCGACCCCGACGTGTCGAGCTGGTCGTCCTATGTCGGTCAGGGTGCCGTGCGCTTCTACCTGCCCCTCGACCAGCAGCTCGCCAACGCCTTCTACGGGCAGATCGTGATCGTCACGAAGTCGCTCGAGATCCGCGACCACGTGATGGCACGGCTTCAGGAGATCGCCCGGCGCGACTTCGTCGGCACCGACGTGCTGGTGCAGCCGCTCAGCCTCGGTCCGCCCGTGGGCCGTCCGGTCCAATACCGCCTCAGCGGGCCCGACATGGAGACGGTGCGCCGCCTGGCCCTGGACCTCGCCAACGTGGTGGCCACCGATAAGCGCCTCGACGTGCCGACCTTCGACTGGAACGAGCCCGGCAAGGTGCTGCGGGTCGAGATCCTCCAGGACAAGGCGCGCCAGCTCGGCGTCACTAGCCAGGACGTGGCCGGCATCCTCAACGGTGTCGAGGGCGGGCAGGCGATCACGCAGGTACGCGACTCGATCTACCTCGTGAACGTCGTCGGACGGGCCCGGGCAGCGGAACGCTCGTCGCTGGATACCCTGCAATCCCTGCAGGTGGGCCTCGCGAACGGCTCCGTGGTGCCGCTGCTCGCCTTCGCGCGGATCGGCTACGACCTTGAACAGCCGATCGTCTGGCGCCGTGACCGGTTGCCCACCGTGACAGTGCGCGCGACGATCCACGAGTCGACGCAGCCCGCCACCATCGTGGCCGCCCTCCAACCCGGCATCGATGCGTTCGTCAGGCGCCTGCCCGAGGGCTACACGCTCCAGATCGGGGGCGCCGTCGAGGAATCCGCCAAGGGGCAGGGCCCGATCGCCGCCGTGGTCCCGGTCATGCTGCTCGCCATGGCGCTGCTGCTGATGATGCAGCTCCAGAGCTTCGGGCGAATGCTGCTCGTCTTTACGGTCGCGCCTCTGGGGCTGATCGGGGTGGTGCCGGCGCTTCTGCTGTTCGACAAGCCCATGGGCTTCGTCGCAATCCTGGGCGTCCTGGCGCTGATCGGCATCATCATCCGCAACGCGGTAATCCTGGTGAGCCAGATCGAGGAGTTCCGCGACGAGGGCATGTCGCCGTGGGATGCCGTCTTCGAGGCGACGCATCACCGCATGCGGCCGATCCTGCTGACCGCCGCGGCGGCGAGTCTGGGCCTGATCCCGATCGCCCGCGAGGTCTTCTGGGGACCGATGGCCTTCGCGATGATCGGCGGCATCCTGGCGGCCACCTTCCTGACGCTGCTGTTCCTGCCCGCCCTCTACGTCGGCTGCTACCGAATCCGGCCGGCGACCCGCGGCAGGATGACACGGATCGCCTGATCGGAGGTGAGAGGTATCGGAGCGCCGGCCGGCGCTGCGAGAAGCGGTCGGCCCGCCTCTTCGCCCCCTCAGGGCGGGCCGGCCGTGACGAGTCAGGGCCGTGCCGGCCTCCCGTTCCCGGAAACCCGGGATGGGTCCGGCGCGTAGGATGGGGCGGATACGAGGAGCCTCACCCGCATGAACGCCTTCATCGCCGTCGTTTTGGTCTGCGCCAATGGTCTTGCGCAGGACGCCTGCACGGACAACCGCGCGCTGGAGGTGCGCAAGGTCCGGGTCGCCAACGAACTCGGCTGCGCCACGGGCTGGCAGGAGATCATCGCCCGCACGGAACGCCGCGACGAGATCGGCAAGTCTGCCTACCTGAAGACCGAGTGCCGCAGGGTGAAGGAGCCGCAGTGAGGACGCGCGCCGCTACTTGTCGTACTTGATGTAGGCGAAGCGCGGATCGGTGGGGGTACCTTCGAGCCCCTGCCCCTCCAGGGCCGGCTGCCACGCCACGACTTCCTCGATCTTCTTGGCCAGGGCGAAATCCTTTTCGGTGATGCCCTTAGCGGCGTGGTTCATCAGCCGCACCTCGACCCAGGCATAGGAGGCCGTGATGTCGGGATGGTGCCAGGCCGCCTCGGCGAGGTGGCCCACCGTGTTGATCACCATGAGCGTGCTCTTCCAGCCCGCAGTCTTGTACGTACGGCGGATCCATCCATCCTCCAGCCGCCAAGTGGGAGCTCGGCTTTCAGCCGTGCCTCCACGGTCGCCTCGTCCATGGCGCCCTCGCGTCGCTCGCTCATCGGCTTCCTCCGTCTCGTCATGCGGTTAGAAGTCGAGGGTGACGCTGCGGCCGGTCGTGCGCAAGCGCATCCCGCCCGGTGGACGCAGGCTCAAGCCGGCCCTATGACCATTTTCCAATGGCGTCCAGGCAAGACCGCACCCAAGTCTGCTGCCGCTGAAAACTGCGCAATACGATGGGAGAAAGCGTGATGCTGTCACGGCGCGCGATGCTCGCCGGAAGCCTGCTCGCCGGCCTCGGCCTTCGGGCGGCGCGAGCAGACGTGCCGGTGATTCGCCTTGGAAGCCTCCCCTTCGGAACCTCGACCTGGGAGGCGGCCGTGATCAAGGCCCGTGGCCTCGATACGGCCAACGGCTTTCAGCTCGACGCGGTCAAGCTCGCGGGGAACGACGCGGCCCGGATCAGCTTCATCGGTGGTCAGGTCGACACGATCATCGGCGACCTGCTCTGGGCGGCGCGGCTGGGCAATGACGGGCAGGCGGTGCGCTTCATCCCGTACTCGACCTCCGAGGGCGCCGTCATGGTGCCGGCCGACAGCCCGATCCGGAGCCTGAAGGACCTCGACGGCAAGCGCCTCGGCGTCGCGGGCGGCCCCCTCGACAAGAACTGGCTGCTCCTCCGGGCGCAGGCGAAGGACGCGGCCGGGATCGACCTGGAGCACGCCGCCGAGATCGCCTACGGTGCGCCGCCGCTCATCACCTTGAAGCTCGAGCAGGGCGCCCTCGACGCGGCGCTGACCTACTGGACCTATTGCGCGCGTCTCGAGGCCAAGAAGTACCGCCGCCTCGTCGGCGCCGAGGACATCATGCACGCGCTGGGCGTCCCGGGCGACGTGGCGCTGATCGGCTACCTGTTCCAGGATACGACGCTGAAGGAGAAGCCCGACGCAGTGGCGGGTTTCGTCCGCGCGTCGCGGGCGGCCAAGGACATGCTGGCCCAGGATCCGAGCACCTGGCAGATCGTGCGCCCGCTGATGGCGGCCGAAGACGACGCTACCTTCGAGGCGCTGAAACGTGACTTCCTGGCCGGCATCCCGCGGCGGCCGGTGGCGGAGGAGCGCGCCGATGCCGAGAAGCTCTACGCCGTGATGGCGCGGCTCGGCGGAACGCGTCTCGTGGGTCGCGGCAACGGACTTCCGCCCGACCTCTATTACGACAGCGGCCGCAATGGTTGAGTGGCGCGCCTGCCGGGCTCCCGTAACGATGGTCGGGAACGCCGGGGCCGCATGGGCGCGCTGACCCGCATCGCGTCCCTGGCCGTACTCGTCGCCGCGTGGCAGGCCGCCGCGCTGGAGACTGGGTCGCGCCTGCTGCCGGCCCCGATGGCGGTGATGCACTTTATCGTGCAGGAGGCCGAGCGGGGCGACCTCGCCCACAATGTCGGGGTGACGTTGCTGCGGGTCGCGATCTCCTTCGCGGTGGCGATGGTCCTGGGCGTCGCGCTCGGCGTCGCGCTCGGACGCTCGAAGGCCGCCGACCTCACCCTCGATACGCCGCTCCTCGTGCTGCTCAATACGCCGGCGCTGGTCATTACGGTGCTGGCCTATGTCTGGGTCGGGCTGACGGAGACCGCCGCGATCCTCGCGGTGGTGCTCAACAAGCTCCCGAACGTGGCGGTGATCGTGCGCGAGGGCGCCCGGAACCTCGATCCCGGCCTCGACGAGATGGCGCGTGCTTACCGGTTCGACCGCCGCACCTGGATCAGCGACGTCCTGATCCCGCAGCTCCAGCCCTACATGGTCACCGCCGCGCGTTCGGGCCTCTCGCTCGCCTGGAAGGTCGTGCTGGTGGTGGAACTGCTCGGGCGGCCCGACGGGGTCGGCTTTGCCATCAACTACTATTTCGTCCAGAGCACCGACGTGGCCGCGATCATCGGCTACAGCCTCGTCTTCATGGCCGTGATGATCGGCATTGACGTCCTCCTCCTGCAGCGCCTCGAAGCCTATGTCCGCCGCTGGCGCTGAACCCGTGCTCCAAGTCGGAATCGGTTCGAAATGGTACCGGCCGCGCGGCGCCGAGCCGGTCGAGGCGGTCCGCAACCTCGCCTTCGCGGTCGGCGCAGGAGAGATCGTCTGCCTGATCGGGCCCTCCGGCGCCGGGAAGACCACGACCTTGCGGATCCTTCTCGGTCTAGACACAGCCTTCGAGGGCCGTGTCTCCGGGGCCGAGCGGGCCGGTATCGTGTTCCAGGAGCCGCGGCTGCTGCCCTGGCGCAGCGTCGAGCACAATGTGCGCCTCGGGCTGCCGCGGGCTCGGCGCGGGCGCGACCTCGACGCTCTGTTCGGTCGTCTCGGCCTCATGCCATGGCGCGCCAGCTATCCGAAGGCGCTCTCGCTGGGCATGCAACGGCGGGTGGCGCTCGCCCGCGCGCTCGCCGACAACCCGCGGGTGCTCGTGCTCGACGAGCCGTTCGTCTCGCTCGATGACGCCGCCGCCGCCGAGCTGCGCGGCCTCGTGGTCGATACCGTGGACACGACCGGCATGAGCGTCCTGATGGTGACCCACAACGTCGCCGAGGCGATCGGGATCGCCGACCGGCTGCTGCTCGTGTCGCGGCGGCCCGCGAGCCTGATCGCGGACGTGCCGCTCGAGCGGCCCCGCAAGGGGCGCGACCGGGCCTGGGCCGAGGCGACGCGGGCCAATCTCGCAGCCCGGCACCCGGAGATCATCGCCCTGTAGGCGGACCGGCCGGCGGCGCTCCCTCGGGCAACGAGACGTAGATCAGCACGCCGAGGACCGTCATGGCGAAGCGGAAGGCGGATTCCTGGCCGTTCCACTCCTTCGACATCCACATGCCGAACCACTCACCGCCGATACCGAGGAAGCCGGCCTGCCACACCAGAAAACCGATACTCAGACCGGCGATCGCCCAGGTTCGCGCCCGGCCGAAGGTTTCGGCCGTCGATCTCAAGCGCAGCAGCATCAGCAGTGCGCCGAGCCAGAGGAGAAGGGCGGTCAGCGCCTCACCGGCGACGATCAGGCCGAAGGCCACGCGCTGAAGAGCCGGGTTCGTGATCGACCGGTCGGCGATGCCGGAGCCGGGCAGGACCGTGTCCATTGACAGGACGTGCCGCACGAAGCTGGGATTGACCGCCGGGTCGACAACGTTGCCGAACACCACCAGCGTGCAGGTCAGCGCCAGGGCAACGACGAGCACGACCTTCGAGAGACGGATTGCGATCATCGGGGGCCCCACTGCACGGGTGAGCGCCGGATGGCCGCCCCGCCCTCAGTTGGCCTTGGCTTCGACATCCAGCCGATCGAGCAGCGCGGCCGGCGAGCGCGCCGCGCCGAGATCGATGAAGCCGATACCGGCGGGCTCCTTCGCCTTGGCGTGCAGCTCCAGCTTGCCCGGCTTCATCACGAACTGGCCCATGGCGGCGCCGATACCCTTCGCGGCCGCACTGTTGCCGAGGATGATCGGCACGCCCAGCAGACTCGCGGTGACGTATTCCTTGCGCAGCTCGTCCGGCTTCAGGCTGAGGTCCTTCGACTGCGCTGCGAGGAAGCGCTCGAACAATCCGGCATTCTCCACCGTGAGGTCGAGGGTCTTCGCGCTGCCCGAGAACATCACCATGGTCGCCGCAGGCAGGGTGCCGGAGAACAGCTCGGGCCCGATACCGCCGAGGGTTCCAGCCAGCCGGATCGTGCCGAGATCGCGTCCCGAGACCGTGATCTCGCGCAGCGAAAGGTCGCGTGCGTTCTCGTCCAGGGTCGCATCGGCCACGACGTCCAGATCGAGGTCGCGGTAGCCGTACACCGGCAGCATACCGAGGATCGGCGCGCTGGCCAGCAGATCAGCAGGCAGGCTCAAGCCCGAGAGGCTGAGGCGGCTCGTGCTCGGCAGTCCGTCGCTGGGCGGGCCGAAGGCGAGCGCGGCCTCGCGCAGCGCGATCCGCCGCGCCGGGCGCGGCGACACCGTGACGGCGAGGGGATCCGTGGCTTTCGGTTCCGCACCCTTGGCGTCCGCCGCGGCCTTGCCGCCGTTTGGCCGGCTTGTGTCGGGCACGCTGCCGCGGGCCGGGACCCGTCCGTCCCGAAGGGGAGCCTTCTCCGGTTCGGCCTCAGGCGGAAGCTCGATGGTCAGGTCGTTCAGGGTAAGGTTGCCGAGTTGCGGCGCGAGCCGGCGCATCTCGACATCGGAAAACCCTGCCCTTCCCGCGGGTTCCGCGGCGATGTCGTGCAGGGCTGCGACCGTCGGCGCAAGGGAAGTCCCGGTGAGCGCCAAGCGGCCGATATGGGCACGCAGGCTGCCCCGCGACATCGACAGGTCCTCTAAGGTGGTGCCGGTCTCCCCGTGGACGCATAGGCAGCACGGCCGATCTCGAACAGCACGGGACCCTTCGGGTCGGAATCGCTCACGCTGAGGCCCTGAATCTCCAGACTGCCCAGGGCGCTCGCCTCGATCAGATCGGCCGCCGCTCCCGCGAAGGCGCGCCGGTCGTCCGCCTTCTGGAAGCCCGCGGCCAGGATCTCGAAAGCGCCGTTCCAGCCATCGGGCACCTGCCGGCCGCCGAGGTCACGACCGCTGAGGCGCGCGATCTTCACGGTGGTCCCACGCGCGTCCGAATAGGTGACGTCCGAGACCTGGATCGTCCCGTAGACCCGCTGGACCGGTCCCTTACCGTCGCCCGGCACGGTGTACAGACGGCTGAGGGCTGCGAGATCGAGGTCGGTGGCGCGCACCTGGCCGTAGGTGCCGGAGCCACGGTTCGGGCCGGCCACGGCGCTGACCGTGGCACCCGCGGCGGTCAGCTCGCCGACGCGGCCGGCCCGGACGTCGCGCGCGACCACGTCGCGGTAGGTGACCGTCTGCCGGTTGTCGCCCGGCCCGACATTCTCCGAGATGAGGACCGGGATCGACAGGCTGCCGGCATCCAGGTGCGCCAGCCGCGCTTCCCAGGGCTCGGAGGCGTCGGGCCGCAGGATCTTGGCGAGATCGTCCTTCGAGAGCCGGGTGCCGCTCGCCGTCAGCTTCGGCGCCTTGAGCAATGTGCCGCCGAGCGGAAGGACCACGTCCGTCACCGTGACGTCCTGAACGGCGGCGGCTCCCTCCTGCGCGGCAAGCGGCGCCGGCGCTGCGGCGAGCCCGAGCAGGGCCACAACGCCGGCCGCCGCCAAGGCCGACCGGAGGCGAAAGCAGGCCTTCGGATGGATCATGGCAGGGTCCGGACCAGAGCCTCTTGCGGGAATCCGTCAGGGGTGCCGCGTTTTGCCGGGCGAGGCAATCGCGCCCGCGCTCTCAGGCTCCCGAGCCGGCACAGGTGTCGTAAGGGGGCAACGGCACGGCCGCCCGGGCCCTGGGCCTCTACAGCGAGAAGGAGGTGCCGCAGCCGCAGGATGCGGTGGCGAGCGGATTCTCGATCTTGAAGGATTGACCGATCAGGTCGTTCACGAAGTCGATGGTCGAGCCCGCCATGTATTCCAGCGAGACCGGATCGACGATCACGGTAGCGCCGTCGCGCTCGATCGCGACGTCCTGCGCCTCGCGGGTGCGGGTGATATTGAACGCGTAGGAGAAGCCCGAGCAGCCGCCGCCGTTGACGCTGATCCGCAGCGACGAGCCGGGCGGCTCGGAGCCCATGATCTCGTTGATGCGCTTGGCGGCGCGGGGGGTCAGGGTGATCTCAGCCATCAGGGTCTGGCCACGCAGTGTTCGGTGGACGGCGCCCCCCGGCCGTTGCCGAGAGCGCCACAGCCTACAAGATATGAGGCGCAAGCCCGCGCCGCAACGCGCCGGGCGGGGAGGGGTCATGACCAAGTTGCGCGCGATCATGAGCGGACGCCGTGCGCCCCAACGGTGAGCGCTGGAGGGCGCCCTACGCCACGGATCCGGCCCGCACCCGCGGGCGATTGATCCCTGAAGCCGCCTCGCCGACCCGCAGCGACTTTCAGCGCGACCGTGACCGGATCATCCACTCGACCGCGTTCCGCCGCCTGAAGCACAAGACCCAGGTTTTCGTGCATCACGAAGGCGACCATTATCGCACCCGCCTGACCCATACTCTGGAGGTGAGCCAGATCGGCCGGGCACTGGCGCGGGCGCTCGGGCTCGACGAGGATCTCGCCGAGGCGTTGGCGCTCAGCCACGACCTCGGCCACACCTGCTTCGGCCATACCGGCGAGTATGCGCTGGATGCCTGCATGGCCCGCCATGGCGGTTTCGACCACAACGCGCAGGCCCTGCGGATCGTCACCCGACTCGAGCGGCGCTATGCCGGATTTGACGGGCTCAACCTCGCCTGGGAGACGCTGGAAGGGCTCGTCAAGCACAACGGGCCGCTGCTCACCGCCGACGGGCAGCCGACACCCCGATATGCCGAGCGCGGCATCCCGGCCGCCATCCTCGAATACGATGCGCTGAACCCGCTGGACCTGTGGAGCCAGGCCGGCCCGGAGGCGCAGGCAGCCTCACTCGCCGACGACATCGCCTACGCGGCCCACGATCTCGACGACGGTCTGCGGGCGGGCCTGTTCGAGATTCCGGAGCTGCGCGAGGTCCTCTTTCTGGCCGATCTCCTCGATGAGATCGACCGGCTCCATCCGGGACTCGAAGCGTCGCGAAAGGTCCACGAGCTGGCGCGGCGCGTGATCACGCGCTTCGTCGAGGACGTGATCCGCGAGGGGGCACGCCGGATCACGGCGCTCGCTCCCCGGCAGGTCGAGGACATTCGCGCGGCGGCGGCTCCGGTCATCGCGTTCTCGCCCGAGATCGCGGCGGCCGACGCCGACATCATGCGCTTTCTCTGGGCGCGCATGTACCGGCATCCGGGCGTGGTGGCCGTGCGCAGGAAGGCGGACGCCATCGTCAACGATCTGTTCCGGGCCTTCACGGCGGTGCCCACGCGGATGCCCGACGAGTGGAGCACCGGGCTCAACGGCGCCTCGGAGGGACGCATTGCCCGCCGCGTCGCCGACTACATCGCCGGCATGACCGATACCTACGCGGTGCTAGCCCACCGAAAGCTCTACGACACGACGCCGGACCTGCATTGGGAGTTGCCGAACCGGGGGCTGCCCCTCACAGATCCCTGAGGAGCGGCGAGGGGCGGCCTCGATCAGCATCCGCAGCCGCAGGTGAATCCGCCGTAGCAGCCGCCGTAGCCGTACCCGTACCCGCCGTAGACGGCCGGGTAGTCGTAGACGTAACCACCATAGGTCGCCGGGTACCCGTAACCGCCATAGCCGTACCCTGCGGCCAGACTGCCCGCCGCCAGTCCGAGCCCGAGGCCGATGCCTGCGCCGGCCAGACCGTAGCCTAGGCCGCGGCCGTAACCGTACCGATACCCGTAACCGCGGCCGTAGAATCCGCGGCCCATATACCCGCCCCGATAGCCGAAGCCGCCGGCGCGGAACCCGCTGCCGTAAAACCCGCGACCCCGGAAGCCGCCCGCTTCCGCACTTGGCACCGCGAGGAGGAGGGCGCCGAGCGATGCGGCCGCAACCGTCAAGGTCTTCATCAGTCTCTCCGCGGGCGGGTGTGTCACGACTCGCCAGAATGACACCGCCTCCTCTGCGCCGAGACAAGACGCGCAAGGAAGAATCAGTATTCGTCGCACGGGATGAGCGGCCGTGGCCCGCCTTCCCGGTTGCCGCCTCCCCGCCCCGGCCGTGGAGCCGGCATGCGGCACGCAGCCATCCCGTGCCGTGACACCCTTACGCCCCCTTGCTAGACGGCCCGGGCGGGCGCAGGCCGGATGGGCCGGGCGACGAGATTCCCGCGCAAGCGAGACCGAGACCGATGAACATCTTCGCCCTGTTCGAGGCGCGCGTGCGCAAGGCCGTGGAGGCGCTGACGCGCGCCGGCCAACTGCCGGAGGGCCTCGACCTCGGCCGCGTGGTCGTCGAGCCGCCACGCGATCCGTCGCACGGCGATCTGGCCACCAACGCCGCTCTGGTGCTCGCCAAGGAGGCACGGACAAACCCGAAGGCTCTGGGCGAGGCGCTGGCGGCAGAGCTGCGCGCCGATCCGCGCATCGCGGAGGCGAGTGTCGCCGGGCCGGGCTTCATCAACCTGCGCCTGATGCCGGAGATCTTCCACGAGGTTCTGCGCAGCGCGCTGTCCGAGCCGGAGGCTTTCGGCCGCGCCCGGCTGCCCGGCGGCCCGATCAACGTCGAGTACGTCTCGGCCAACCCGACCGGGCCGATGCATGTCGGCCATGGCCGGGGGCTGTGTTCGGCGATGCCCTGTGCAACCTCCTGGTCGCGGCCGGCCGGGAGGTGACGCGGGAATACTACATCAACGATGCCGGCGTTCAGGTCGACGTGCTCGCCCGCTCGGCGTTCCAGCGCTATCTGGAGGCACTGGGCGAGCCCTTCGCCATCGCCGAGGGCCTGTATCCGGGCGATTATCTCAAGCCCGTGGGCGCCAAGCTCGCCGAGGTTTACGGTCCCGCGCTCCTCGACCAGCCGGAGGCGGAGTGGCTGCCGATGGTGCGCGAGCCTCGCGCTCGGCATGATGATGGACATGATCCGGGCCGATCTGGAGGCGATCGGGATCCGGCACGACGTGTTCTTCTCTGAGCGGAGTCTCCAGGAGAGCGGCGCCGTGAAGGCGCTACTCCAGGAGCTGCGTGAGAAGGGCCTCGTCTACGAGGGCCGGCTGCCGCCGCCGAAGGGCCAACTCCCCGAGGATTGGGAGGATCGCGAGCAGACGCTGTTCCGCACCAAGGAGTTTGGCGACGACAGCGACCGGCCGTTGCTGAAGTCGGACGGCTCCTACACCTACTTCGCCTCTGACATCGCCTATCACCGGGCGAAGTATCTTGCGGGCGCCACCGAGCTGATCGACGTGCTCGGCGCCGACCACGGCGGCTACGTGAAGCGCATGCAGGCGGCCGTGAAGGCGGTGAGCGACGGCAAGGCGACGCTCGACATCAAACTGTGTCAGCTGGTGCGGCTGTTACGCGCAGGCGAACCCGTCAAGATGTCCAAGCGGGCCGGCGAGTTCGTCACCCTCCGCGACGTGATCGACGAGGTCGGGCGCGACGCCATCCGCTTCATGATGCTCTTCCGCAAGAACGACGCGACCCTGGATTTCGACCTCGCCAAGGTTGTCGAGCAATCCAAGGACAACCCGGTCTTCTACGTTCAGTACGCCCACGCTCGGGTACGATCCGTGCAGCGGCAGGCGCGGGAGGCCTTCCCGGACGCGGACCTGTCCGTGGCCGCATTGTCGCGCGAGGCCGATCTCTCGGTGCTCACTGATCCGGGCGAGATCGAGATGATGCGCCTCTTCGCCCAGTACCCGCGGGTCGTGGAATCCGCGGCTCTGGCGCACGAGCCGCACCGAATCGCATTCCACCTCTATGAACTAGCCTCCGCACTACATAGTTTCTGGAACAAGGGCAAAGACTTGCCGCAATTACGGTTTGTTAATGCAACCGACCGAAAGTCGACGTGGGCCCGGCTGGCGCTCGTCGAAGCTCTCCGGAGCACGCTAGCTGCCGGCCTCGCGGTTCTCGGTGTGACCGCGCCGGACGAGATGCGATAGGCCCGTGAGCATTGGGCCGGTGACCGGCGTTGATGTGAGGATGCTGTCATGACGAACGCTTCGCGCGCTCAGGTCGATCTGGACGCCCTCGCGCGCGATCTGCATCAGGAGAATGCCCGGGCGCCGCAAGCGGGCGGCAAGCCCGACCCGCTGGCGGAGCTGGCTCGGATCGTCGGCCAGGACGATCCGTTCCGGGCGCTGCTGGCTGCCCGCGACGAGATGCGCACCGGCGCGGCGGCGCAGCCACGGTCCGATTGGAACAACCGCGTCGAGCCGACCTTCTCGCCCGAGCCGGTGAAGCCGACGCCGGCCGATGCGTTCGACCAGTACCTCGCCTCGGTGGAGCGCGACACGCACCAAGAGGCGCCCGCCTATGCGGGGCAGGGCGACGAGGCGCGCGAGACCGGTGACGGCGCCTTCGAGGACGACCACACGCTCCGGCGGGTGAACCCGCGCCGGCGGCTTGTCTCGGTCGGCGCCGGAATCGCGGTTGTCGCCGTCGCCGTCACGGGGGCGCTGACCTACAAGGGGCTCAGCGGCTCGGGGCACGGCGGCGTGCCCGTCGTCCAGGCCGATTCGACCCCTCTGAAGGTCGCCCCGAAAGTGGCGGACGGCGTCGAGATCCCCGATCAGAACCGACAGATCTACGATCCGAAGGGCAAGAAGGACGGTCAGATCAAGATCGTAAACCGCGAAGAGCAGCCATTGGACGTGGCTGAGGCCGCGCGCGCCGCGCAGGGCCCCAATCCTGCACCGAGCGCCCAGAGTGGCACGACGCCGGGCAGCGGCCCGTTCGAGGCGTTCGGCGAGCCGCGGCGGGTCCGCACCGTCGCGGTGAAGCCCGAGGCGCCGCCGGCGCCTCCGCCGCAGCGGGAAGCCCAGGCGGATGCCGCGCCCGCTCCGATCCCCACGATGGTCCTGCCGACCGATGAGCCCGCGCCGGCCCCGCAGACCAAGGCGAAGCCTGTCCGGCAGGCGGCGGCCAATGTGCCTCCGGCCATTCCCGCGCCGGTCGAGGCACCTCCGCCGCCGACCCCGGTGGAGCCGCCGGCGCCCAAGCCCGTTGCCGTGAAGCCGCCGCCGAAAGCCGCGCAGCGCATCGCGACGGCGGCGCCCGCAACCGCGACGGCGCAGGAATCGACCGGCAGCGTGACCAATGCCGACGATGCTGCGATCAAGTCCGGCCCGGTCAGCGGGTTCTCGGTTCAGCTCGGCGTTCGCAGCAGCGCCGCCGAGGCGAAGGCGGCCTTCCGCCAGATGCAGGCCAAGTACACGCAGCTGACTGGCAAGCCGGAATTGATCCGGCAGGCCGAGGTCAATGGTAAGACCCTCTACCGCGTCCGCGTCGGACCGCTCGAGAAGGCCGAAGCCGCGAGCCTGTGCAGTGCGCTTCAGGGCGCTGGCGGTCAGTGCTTCGTGGCCAAGAACTGATGAGCCACTGAGAGGCCGGCACCACGCCGGCCACCGCGCTCGAGCCCGGTCTCCCCACCCTGCCTGGGCCGGCCACCAGAGGCCGGCGCGTTCCGGACCCACGATGCCCGGTCGCGCGGATCCGAGTCCGCCGGGCAACACAGGCCGCCCCTTCGAGCGACAACGGCCCCGTGGGCGCGGTTTCGTCTTGCCGGCACCCCGATCCCGCCCGAGTCTGTCCGCATCGATTCGGCTCGCCCGACGTTTTTTCGCCGCCTGCGCGCAGCAACCGAGAAGTCTCCGAGCCGTCATCATGACCTCCCGTGCCCTGATCCTCGGCTGCGCCGGCAAGTCGCTCTCCGCCGAGGAGGTCGCCTTCTTCCGCGACGCGCGGCCCTGGGGCTTCATCCTATTCAAGCGCAATATCGGCACGCCCGACGAGGTGCGCGCCCTCACGGATTCGCTGCGCGACTGCCTCGGTTCCGCCGCGACGCCGATCCTGATCGATCAGGAGGGCGGTCGGGTGCAGCGCATGGGACCGCCGCACTGGCCGGCCTATCCGGCCGGCGGCCGATACGGGCGCCTGAACGGCAGCGCCACCGCGATCGCCCGGCTCGGCGCGCGGCTGATGGCGCACGATCTCGCCGAGGTCGGCATCAACGTCGACTGCGCCCCTGTCCTCGACGTTCCGGCGCCGGGCTCCCACGACATTATCGGCGACCGCGCCTACGGGACGAATCCGGATTCCGTCGCCGAGATTGGCCGCGCGATCGCGGATGGCCTGATGGCCGGCGGGGTCCTCCCGGTGATGAAGCATATTCCCGGGCACGGACGCGCCGCCTGCGACAGCCATCACGGCCTGCCGGTGGTTGAGGCGAGCCGCGAAGCCCTTTCGGCTCAGGATTTCCGGCCCTTCCAAGCACTTGCCGATCTGCCGATGGCGATGAGCGCTCATGTCGTCTTCACGGCGATCGACCCGGAGCGGCCGGCAACCCAGTCGACGATCGTCATCCGGGATGTGATCCGCACCGCGATCGGGTTCGACGGCCTGCTGATGACCGACGATCTCTCCATGCAGGCGCTCTCCGGTACGTTCCGCGAGCGGGCGCAGCTGGCCTTCGCGGCCGGCATCGATATCGGCCTGCACTGCAACGGCGCCATGAACGAGATGCGGGCGGTCGCCGAAGCTGCGCCCACTCTCGAAGGCAAAGCGGCCGAGCGGGCTGCCGCCGCGCTCGCGCGCCTCGATCCCGCCGGAGACGAGCTGGACCTTCCGGAAGCGCGGGCCCGCTTCGCTGCCGCCCTCGCTGCGGCCTGAGCCGCGACGTCGCACCGCGGCCTTCCACCGGACCTGGCACCGCCTCTGCTTGTGTTCGGGCGGCGCGATCCCTAGGTTCGCCGGGAAATCATCAACCGGACGTGGCGGCACGTTCCCGCATCGAGGGGGCGCACGCAGGAGGTTGCCATGGGCAGCATGAGTATCTGGCACTGGGTCATCGTCGCCGTCATCGTGATGCTGCTCTTCGGACGCGGCAAGGTGTCGGACCTGATGGGCGACGTCGCCAAGGGTATCAAGGCGTTCAAGAAGGGCATGGCTGAGGACGAGACCCCTCAGGCGAGCCAGACTGTGGCACCGCCGAGCGAGCCGGTCCGGACTATCCCGCACGCGACCGAGACCAGCCCCGGCACGGCGATCCCGGCGAGCCACCTGCCGGGTGGCGAACGCAAGCCGGTCTGAAGGACTGTCAGGGCGCGCGCGCTCGTGTAGAGCCTCACGAGGGACGGACGCGGGTCCGGATCTCGGGGCAGCAGGACCGTCGACGACATGCTGGACATGAGCTGGGGCGAGGTGATGCTGATCGGCGGCGTCGCCCTCATCGTCATCGGGCCGAAGGATCTGCCGAAGGCGTTACGCACCGTCGGGCAGATCACATCGAAGCTGCGCCGCATGGCTGGCGAGTTTCAGATGCAGTTCAACGAGGCGATCCGCGAAGCCGAACTCGACGAGGTCCGGCGCGAGGTCGACGGCATCCGCAACACTGTTCGCTCCGCGAACTCCAGCTTCAATCCCGTTCAGACCATCCGCGATGAGCTGAAGGGCGCCGTGGAAGGGCGCACGGCCAAGCTCGGGCCCGAAAAGCTGGGCCCCGAGAGACCGGCTCCGGAAGCCCGCTCGCTCGCCGACGCGACCGCTCAGCTCAAGGCCGAGCAGGAGGCTGCCGGTCCGGCCCATAGCCCTGAAGCGGCACCTGCGGACGCAGCGACGGTCCCCGCACACGACGTGCCGCTCCCGGTTCCGGGCTCGGTCGACGACCCGTTCGGCCCGCCGGCGGAGGCGCCCACCGTACACGAAGCTTCCCTGGATCCGAAGAACGGCGCAGCGGCCCGATGATTACCGAGGCGGACGAGGCCGAGATCGAGGCGTCCCGGGCACCTTTGCTCGAGCATCTGATCGAGTTGCGCGCACGACTGATCAAGTCGCTAATCGCCTTCGTGGTGATGTTTTTCGTCTGCTTTTTCTTCTCGCGCGACATCTACAACGTGCTGGTGTACCCCTACACGTCGGTGGTGGGTACGCAGAACGCCGAGCTGATCGCGACCCATTTCCTTGAACAGGTCTTCACCAACATCAAGCTGAGCGTCTTCGGCGCGGCCTTCTTGGCCTTCCCGGTGATCGCCACGCAGATCTACGCCTTCGTCGCGCCGGGCCTCTACCGCAACGAGCGGAAGGCGTTCCTGCCCTACCTCGTGGCGACACCGATCTTCTTCGTGATGGGCGCGCTGGTGGTCTTCTTCCTGGCGATGCCGCTGCTGATCAAGTTCTCGGTATCGCTTCAGCAGGTGGGCGTGGCCGGAGAGCCGACGATCAAGCTGCTGCCGAAGGTCGACGAGTACCTCTCCCTGATCATGACGCTGATCTTTGCCTTCGGCATCGCATTTCAACTGCCTGTGATCCTGACCCTGCTGGGCCAGATCGGGATCATCGATGCGGCCTTCCTGCGGGACAAGCGCCGCTACGCCATCGTACTGGTCTTCGTGGCCGCCGCCGTGTTGACGCCGCCCGACGTGATCTCGCAGCTGTCCCTGGCGCTGCCGATGCTGCTTCTCTACGAAGCGTCGGTTTTCTCGGTGGCCCGGGTCGAGAAATTGCGGGCGGCGCGCCGGATCGAGGAGGGGCTGGACCCCTGATGTCCCCTTTGCCTGTCGTGAGAAGGGGCAGTTTACGGCTGGCGCGACCGCAGAACGAGATGCTGTCTCGGTCGTATTCAGTCGTGTCTGGATGATGAACCGATCAGGAGCCGCATCCTGGATGCTGGGATGAGCAGCGCCAATATGCCGCGAACGGCTACGCACAGGCCTGCCTCCTGTCGCCCGCCCGGACTAAAATCTTAGAATTTTCTCCGGGTCGAGCCTGTTGGTCAGCAGATCTCGGACGGCCAGCCAGTTTCCGACGGCACGCCCCCTGCGGTCGACCCAAGGCTCCGGCCTGAACATCTTCACGTGATTGCTGATGAGGTTCTTGATCATCAGCTTCGCACCGAACGTGACGGGCATCGTTCCTTTGCGGATCAGGTAGATCGGGTTCGAGACCTGTGAGTATCCAAGCTGCTTTCCGGACGTCCGTGAGGATTTGACGCCCTGATGGATGCCCGCAAAGCAGTTTGTTTTGACAATGCGGCCGTTTCGCCCAACTTGCACGGCGAAATCGATATCTTCCTGCCAGGAATACAGTGGCAGCCTCTCGTCGAATCGGACATCGCCGATAGCCGACGCGCGAAAGACCATGTTGCACCCGTACAGTCCGATCAGATCTTTCTCGATCTTGAATTCGCTGGTCCTGTTGCCCGCATGTTGGTTCAAGATCGTCTTGGCAGCTTCGAAATCGACTGCCTCGCCATTAATACCGTCGCGCAGAAGTAATCCGTTTGCGCCGACGACATCTGCGTTGCGGTGCATGAATATCAGGATGTTTTCTAAACAATTTGGTGCCGGTACATAGTCGTCGTCAAAAAAACTAAGAATTCGCATTCAGGTAGAACCGCCTCAATACCGCGGTTCCGTTGCCGTGTTAAGCCAGCCTTCCCCTTCACAATCACATGCTCGGCGAAAAGCTGGTCTGCTCCCGGCAGATCGCGATCGTCCGAAACCGAGTAAACAACTTTTGATGGCTTGACGGTCTGATATTCAATGATTTCGCGCCACTGAGAAAGTGTATACGGGCGACCTTTACTTGCTATGACAATAGCAATTCTTGCAGACAACGGTTTTCCTCTTGCTTACGCAAATAAAATCTAGCATGCTATATAATAGCCGTGACATGATAAATCTGCCCTGTCAAGTCTATGATTTAGCGCGCATTTCCGCTCAGTATCTTGTCCGAGAGAGATCGTTCGGAACGCGCGAGGCAGAAGAGAGCAGCAGGCGCCGAGGCAGATTGCCCGCAGGGTGTGGTCAGAATTTAATGACCGGCAGAGGCTGCACTGTAGCCCTGTGAGCGAGCTGTCGGGGAGACTTCCGAGCTTCTCGAAATTACGGATGATGTAGGGATCCTTGCAATGCGATTGGCGTCCGGTAATCGGTCAACGAGTTTCGGAACTGCGGGTTCGATCGGTGAGGACCGTGGTCCCGTACAAGGAGAGCGGGTCGAATCCGCGATGGGACATCGCATCGTCTTTCTGGACGCTCTGCGCTTCGTCGCCGCTGCAGCCGTCGTCTTCCAACATGTGGTCGAACGGGAGGGCCCTCGGGGTCAGGCCCTTGTCGCAGCCTTGTCTCCAGGCGTGTTCGGCGTCGTCCTGTTCTTCATCATCAGCGGGTTTGTGATCCCGATGGCCGCCAAGAAGCGCCTGAACCTCGGCCAGTTCGCGCTGCGGCGGGTGTTCCGGATTTATCCGCTGGTTTTGACGACGTTCGGGGTGCTCGCGGTCGTCGGATACAGCGGCCTCCTGCCGAGTCTGTCCTACCTGAAGGCTGCGACGGCCCGCGACTGGATCGCGAACCTTCTCCTCGTTCAGGATTATGCCGGCGCCCTCACGCTCTGGGGCGTCACCTGGACCCTGAACCTGGAAGTGGCGTGGTACACCCTCTTTGCCCTGTCGCTGCTCGTGATCGGACCTCGCTTCGACGACCGGCTCGCGATCGTGGCGCCGGTCCTCCTGCTAAGTCTGGCTCTGCTGTCGCTCGCCGCCGGTCACCGGTTGCCGCTGGCGCGCATGGGCATGGTCTACGCGGCCATCCTCGGGGCCCGCTTCTATCGGGGACAGAGCGGCACCGTGAGCCGGGATCGCGTGCTCATCGACCTGCTTATCTTCATGGTCGTCATGACGATCTGCAACGTCATATCCTTCGGCTACTTCCGGCACCCGAACATCACGATGGGCCAAGCGGTCTATCCGTGGCTCGCCGCGCCGGTTCTCTTCGGCATCGTGGCGCTAGTGCCGCAAATGCGGGATTCGCGCCTCGTCAACAGCCGGGTGATCGGCTGGCTCGGATCAATCAGCTTCTCCACCTATCTCCTCCACGGCTTGGCGATGCACGTTGCCGAGGACTACGTCGCGTCCGGCGGGGTCCTGGTGGGGACTCTGGTCTTGACCCTCGTGTTCTCAGTCCTGGGCTATTACCTCGTCGAGGTCCCCGGCCAGAAGCTCGGGCGTTGGGTCGAAAGTTGGAGGCGGCCCGCGCCCGGCTCTCCAGATGGCCTCATGCGCCGCAATGAGAGGGGCTGAGGCTCGGCGCAACCGGAGAGACGATCATTCCGGAGCGCGCAGGCGGTAGCCGACACCGGTCTCGGTCAGCAGATAGCGAGGACGCTCCGGGTCCGGCTCGAGCTTCTGGCGGAACTGGCGAATGTAGACGCGCAGATATTGCGGGTCCGACGAGGCGGGCGCGTGGCGCATCAGCTGCGCGTGCGTGAGCACCTTGCCGGCATGCTGCACCAGCACCCGCAGGAACTCGTATTCGCGCGGCGACAGCTTCACCTCGCGTTCCCCACGCGCACGATCCGCCGCACGAGATCGACCGAGAGATCGTCGAGCCGGAAGACCGGCCGCTCGCCCTGCATGGCGAGCCGATGGCGCAAGGCGGCCCGGATGCGCGCCAGGAGTTCGTTCATGCCGAAGGGTTTGGTGACGTAGTCGTCCGCGCCGAGATCCAGGGCTTCCACCTTGCCGCGCTCGTCGTCCCGGCTCGACAGGACCAGGATCGGCAGATCGGGTTAGCGCTCGCGGGTTGCGGCGAGCAGCGTGTGGCCCGCTATGTCGGGCAATCCGAGATCGAGGATCGTGAGGTCGATGCCCCCGGTTGCCAAAGCGGCAAGCGCCGCGGCCCCGTCTGCAGCCTCGATCACCGCGTAATCCTGCGTTCCGAGACCGGTCCGGAGCAGCCGACGGATCGGCGGCTCGTCGTCGGTGATCAGAATGCGGGCGGAAGCGCTCACGCGTCGGCGTCTCCGGCGGTGCGGCGTTGCGTGAGGCTTCTCATTCCGCCCGCAGAAGGACGTGCCGCTTCTTACCGAACGAGAGCTTGATCACGCCGTCCTGAGTCAAGTCCGTCCGCGTGAGAACCGCCTTCTCATCGCTGACCGGCACGTCGTTGACGCGAAGGCCGCCACCCTTGATCTGCCGGCGCGCCTCGCTGGCCGACGGCACCAGCTTGGCGACATCGGGTCCGAAGGCGGTCAGCACGCCCAGCCCTGCTTCCAGCGTGGCGGCAGGCACCGTCACGCTGGGGAGATCCGCGGCCAAAGTCCCCTCCACGAAGGTCTTGCGCGCCGTCTCGGCGGCGGCCTCTGCGGCCTCGCGGCCATGCATCAAGGCGGTCGCCTCGGTAGCCAGGATCATCTTGGCGGCATTGATCTCGGCTCCCGCCAGCGCGGCGAGCCGCGCGATCTCCTCCCTGGGCAGCAGCGTGAACAGCTTGAGGAAGCGGGCGACGTCCGCATCCTCGGTGTTCCGCCAGAACTGCCAGTAATCGTAGGGCTTCAGCATGTCCGGGTTGAGCCAGACGGCGCCGGCCGCGGTCTTGCCCATTTTCGCGCCCGACGACGTGGTCAGGAGTGGGCAGGTCAGGGCGTAGAGCTGCGGCGTGCCCATGCGCCGGCCGAGATCGATGCCGTTGACGATGTTGCCCCACTGATCTGATCCGCCCATCTGCATGATGCAGCCGTACCGGCGGTTCAGCTCCACGAAGTCGTAGGATTGGAGAATCATGTAGTTGAACTCCAAGAACGAGAGTTCCTGGTCGCGCTCCAGGCGCAGGCGGACGCTGTCCATGGACAGCATGCGGTTCACCGAGAAATGGCGGCCGACGTCGCGCAGCATCTCGATGTAGTTGAGCTTGGTCAGCCACTCGGCGTTATCGACCATCACGGCATCGGCCGGCGCCTCGCCGAAGCGCAGAAACCGGCCGAAGGTCTTGCGGATCTCGGCCTTGTTGGCGTCGATCTGCTCGACGGTGAGGATCTTGCGGGTCTCGTCGCGGCCGGACGGGTCGCCAACCCGGGTGGTGCCGCCGCCCATCAGGGCGATCGGCCGCCCGCCTGTGGCCTGCAGCCAATGCAGCATCATGATCGACAGGAGGTGCCCGACATGGAGCGAGGGCGCCGTGCAGTCGTAGCCCACATAGGTGGTCAGCCGGCCTCCGAGGGCAGCCGCGTCGATTCCGGCGAGGTCGGAGGCCTGGTGAATATAGCCGCGCTCGGTCAGGATCCGCAGGAAGTCGGATTTCGGCGCGAAGCTCTCGGCGGTCATGGATGCCATCTCGGGTCGCGGGCTTCGCGCGACAGGCCGGGGCTCCGCGTGCTAGCTCGCGCTGGGGTCAGGATACGGCGCGCTCTTAGCAGGGCGTTGGCCGAAAGGCACGGGGCAGGGCGGTATGGCGATGATGCGCGCGATCGGGCTGATGAGCGGCACCTCGCTGGATGGCGTCGACATCGCGCTGATCGAGACCGACGGCGAGCGGGTCCACGTTGTCAAGGGCCACAACAACTTCCTGGAGCCGCTGGGGCCGACCGGCTACCGCGGCTACGCGGATGATGAGAAGGCGCTCCTGCGCGCGGCCACGAAGGACGCCGAATCCGTGCTCCATCCGGGCGACCGGCCGGGACGCCTGCCCGAGGCGGAGGATTTCGTCACCCAGGCCCATGCGGAGGCCGTCGAGCGCTTCCTGGAGGAGAACGGCCTCAGCGCGGCCGACATCGACGTGATCGGCTTCCACGGCCAGACGGTGATCCACCGGCCGGACCAGCGCATCTCGATCCAGATCGGCGACGGTCAGGCCCTCGCGACGCGGCTCGGCATCCCGGTCGTTTCGGACCTCCGCCGGGCCGACATCGAGGCGGGCGGCCAGGGCGCGCCGCTGGTGCCGGTCTTCCACAAGGCGCTCGCGGAAGCCTCGGGCTTCGACGGGCCGTTCGGCATCCTCAATATCGGAGGGGTCGCCAACGCGACGCTGATCGACTCGCAGGGCGGCGTGATCGCCTTCGACACCGGCCCCGGCAACGCCCTGATCGACGAGTGGATGCAGGAGCGCGAGGGCAAGAACCTCGACGACGGCGGCCGCACCGCCGCCCGCGGCCGGCCCGACGAGCAGCTGCTCGCCTGGCTGCTGACGCACCCGTTCTTCTTTCGGAAGCCGCCGAAATCGCTCGACCGGAACTGGTTCTCACACAAGCTGGCGGGGCAGCTCTCGACGGAAGACGGCGCGGCTACGCTGACGGCCTTCACGGCACGGGCGGTGGCGCGGGCGCTGGATCATGCCCCCGAGATCCCGACCCGCTGGATCGTGGCCGGCGGCGGCGCGCGCAACGGCGAGCTGGTGCGGCTCCTGAACTATCATCTGCGGGCCGAGATCACGACGGCCGACGCCATCGGCTGGTCCTCCGCCTATCTCGAGGCGCAGGCCTTCGCCTATCTGGCGGTGCGTTCGCTCCAGGACCTGCCGATCACCTTCCCGTCGACCACCGGCGTGCGCGAGGCGATGACCGGCGGGGTGCTTGCGCGGCCGTGAGCCTCGGCTTCGCCCTCCGGAGGATCATCGAAGAATACCCACTCGCCCGCCTCGACCCACCGGCCGGCCATCCCCTGGCGGCGGTGATCCGCAAGGGCGTACCGGATGAGGTGCGCCGCGCGCTCGAACCGATCGACGGCCCATTCCTCGTGAAGGGAAGCCCCGGGCGCGGATCCAAATGGGCGGCGGTGCCGTGGGTGGCGATCTTCGATCCCGCCATCACCACGAGCGCAACGCGGGGCTACTATCTCGTCTACCTGTTCCCGGCACATCGGGAGGCGGTGCACCTGTCACTGGCGCAGGGGACCGTGGCGGCACTCCGCGCGCACGGGGCGCGCGCCGGTGCCCATCTCCGTGCAAGCGGCGATGCGCTGCGGGCTCGGCTGTCCGACTTCACCGACGCGTTGCCGAACGCGGCGATCACGCTGGGAAGTGCCGGTGAGGCTCCCAGAGGGCTACGAGGCTGCGCATATCCTGGGGCTCACCTATGACCTCGACGCACTCGGCGACGAGAGGCGTCTGCGCCGGGACCTCGCCGCAGCCGTGTCGGCCTACCGCGCGCTGGAGGCACGGGGCGGGCTCAACCTGCCCGGGTCCGGGTGATCGGCCAGGCTTGAACGGCGTCCCGCGATCGCCACGCGATTGCGCAATCTTCGTTGCAGCCGGACGCGCGGCTGTTTGTGCCCCCGACGCTCCCGCGCTAAGGCAGCCGCGCCATGTCGCACAACACCTTCGGCCACCTGTTCCGCGTCACGACCTTCGGCGAGAGCCACGGGGTCGCGCTCGGCTGCGTGATCGACGGTTGTCCGCCCGGCCTGCCGCTCGAGGCCGAGGAGATCCAGGCCGAGCCTCGACCGCCGCAAGCCCGGCCAGTCGCGGTTCACCACGCAGCGCCGCGAGCCCGATCAGGTCCGGATTCTGTCGGGGGTGTTCTCCGATGACCGCACCGGCGGGCGTCAGCTCACCACCGGCACGCCGATCGCGCTGATGATCGAGAACACGGACCAGCGCTCGAAGGACTATTCCGAGATTCGCGACAGCTACCGGCCAGGTCACGCGGACTACACCTACGACGCGAAGTACGGCATCCGCGACTACCGGGGCGGTGGCCGCTCCTCCGCGCGCGAGACGGCGGCGCGCGTCGCCGCCGGTGCCGTGGCGCGCAAGATCGTCCCGGGCGTCACCATCCGGGCGGCGCTCGTTCAGATGGGCCCGCACGCCATCGACCGGTCGCGCTGGGACTGGGCCGAGGTCGTCAACAACCCGTTCTTCTGCCCCGATGCCGAGGCCGCCGCGGCCTACGAGACCTACCTCGACGGCATCCGGAAGGACGGCTCCTCGGTCGGCGCGGTGATAGAGGTCGTGGCCGAGGGCGTGCCGCCGGGACTTGGCGCGCCGGTCTACGGCAAGCTCGACGCCGATCTCGCCGCCGCGATGATGTCGATCAACGCCGTCAAGGGCGTCGAGATCGGCGACGGCTTCGCGGCTGCGGCCCTGCGCGGCGAGGAGAACGCCGACGAGATGCGGGCCGGCAACGGCGGCCGACCGCGCTTCCTGGCCAACCATGCGGGGGTATCCTGGGCGGCATCTCCAACGGCGAGCCCGTGGTGGTGCGCTTTGCCGTGAAGCCCACCTCCTCGATCCTCACGCCCCGCCGGTCGGTGACCCGCGACGGCACCGAAGTGGATCTCGTCACCAAGGGCCGCCACGATCCCTGTGTCGGCATCCGCGCCGTGCCGGTGGCGGAGGCCATGATGGCCTGCGTGCTGGCCGATCACTATCTGCGCCATCGGGGGCAGGTCGGGCCGCAGCCCTGATCCCGGCCTCCGCTCCAACCGATTCGAGTTTGCCCGTGCCCCACTGCACCGTCACCGAGGCCATCGCGGCCTTCGCCCGCGGCGAGATCGTGGTCGTCACCGACGACGACGATCGCGAGAACGAGGGCGACCTGGTCGTCGCGGCCTCGCTCTGCACGCCGGAGAAGATGGCGTTCATCATCCGCAATACCTGCGGCATCGTCTGCGCGCCGATCACCCAGAGCGAGGCGCGCCGTCTACAGCTCGCGCCGATGGTCGCCTCGAACGACGCGCCCCTGGGCACCGCCTTCACGGTCACGGTGGACGTGAAGCACGGTCTGACGACCGGCATCTCGGCCGAGCAGCGCTGCAATACGGTGCGGGCGCTCGCCAACGGCAACATGGGCGCGGGCGATTTCGTGCGGCCGGGGCACGTCTTCCCGCTCATCGCCCGCGACGGCGGTGTGCTCATGCGCTCGGGCCATACCGAGGCCGCGGTCGACCTCTGCCGGCTGGCCGAATTGCCGCCCGTCGGCGTGATCTGCGAGGCTCGCCAACGACGATGGCACCGTGATGAAGGGGCCGCAGATCGAGGCCTTCGCCGAGATGCACGGGCTGAAGCAGGTCTCAGTCGCCGATCTGATCGCCTACCGGCAGGCCCGGGACCGGCTGGTGGAGCGGGTCGGCCACTTCCCGGTTCGCTCGAACCACGGCGACATGAACGCCTACGTGTTCTCGACGCCCTTCGAGACGATCCAGCAATTCGCCTTCGTGATGGGCGAGATCGGCGACGGCAGGGACGTACTCGTGCGCCTGCACCGTTCGAATGTCGTCGCCGACGTGATCGGAGGCGGCAAGCAGATCG
Source organism: Methylobacterium sp. P31 (assembly GCA_050632875.1). GTDB lineage: Bacteria > Pseudomonadota > Alphaproteobacteria > Rhizobiales > Beijerinckiaceae > Methylobacterium. The sequence continues at coordinate 3,514,619 of JBODSC010000001.1, forward strand.
ACGCGGTGCTGAAGCGCTTCGCGGCGGCGGGCCGGGGTGTTCTGGTCTATCTCCGGGATGGCACCGCGGGCGTCCCAGTCAAGAGCGTCACCGACGAGGGTACGGAGGCCCTGCGCGCACGGCAGTGGCGCGAGATCGGCCTCGGCGCGCAGATCCTGCGCGATCTCGGCGTCGTCTCGATCCGCAATCTCGCGACCTCGTCGCGCTCCTATGTCGGCCTCTCGGGTTTCGGCATCGAGCTTCTGGGCGACGAGCCGCTGGACGGGTGAGCGACCGCTTCAGGCGCGCCGCGCGACCGTCCAGATCGCGGCGCCGGCCATGATTGCGGCCGCGCTCCGGTTGAGCCGGCGGCGGAAGACCGGTTTCTGCAGCGCCATTCGCGACCGCGAGGCCGGTGCCGCGTAGGGGGTCATGACCGTCACGAGCACCAGCGCCGTGAGGGTAACGAGGGCAGCGAAGTCCTGGCGGGTGACGGTGCCGAGGTCGATCAGGGCGGGCAGCACGGCAAGGTAGAAGACGATCGTTTTCGGGCTGGCGAGCGTGATGCTGAGTCCCGCGCCGAAACTCGCGAGCGGCCTGTCGGCCGCGTCGCCCCCGAAACCCGTTGCCGTCGCCGACGAGCGCCAGAGGCGGACCGCCAGATAGCCCAGGTACAGGCCGGCCATGACGCGCACGATCACGAAGACAGGGCCGAGACTTTCCGCGACGAGGGTCAGCCCGAAGACCGCGGCGGCGAGGTAGGTCAGGTCGCCCAGGATCAGGCCAAGCGCGAAGGCCATGCCGGATCGGAAGCCCGACCCGAGCGCACGGGCCACAAGCGCGACGACGCCCGGACCCGGGACCGCGGCAGCCACGCCCAGCGCGAGCGCGTAGGCCAGGAAGCCGGCCGCATTCATCGGATATGTCCCAAGCGCGCAGCCCCTGCCGTTCCGGTTGGGCCATGCAACCGCACGGCAACGGTAAGGCGATCCAGTGTCGGCATCATTCGGTCCCCCAAGCCGGCGGCGTAAAGCCCAGGTCAGACCGGCGGCAATCACCGACCCGCTGATCGCGGCTTACCGTCCCATCAAGGCATCCACGTGCGCCGCGACGGACTTGCCGAGCCCTTCCAGGCTGTAGCCGCCCTCCAGAACGGAGACGATCCGGCCGCCGGCGCAGCGCTCCGCCAGTTCCATCAGCCGGCGCGTCGCCCAGCCGAAGTCTTCCGCTTCGAGCCGCAGATTCGCGAGAGGGTCGAGCCGGTGGGCGTCGAACCCGGCCGAGATCACGATTACATCCGGCTGGAAGGCTTCGAGGCGCGGCAGGATACCGGTCTCGAAGGCCTCGCGGAAAACTTCGCCGTCGTCGTTCGGCCGCAGCGGCACGTTGACGATCGTATCCTTGTCGCCCCGTTCGGAGGCGGAGCCGGTGCCCGGATAGAGCGGCATCTGGTGCGTGGAGCAGTAGAGCACCGAGGCATCGTCCCAGAAGATGTCCTGGCTGCCATTCCCGTGATGGACGTCCCAATCCACCAGGGCGACCCGCTCGGCGCCGTGCTTCTCCTGGGCGTAGCGGGCCGCGATGGCGGCGTGGTTGAACAGGCAGAATCCCATGGAGCGGGTCCGCTCGGCGTGATGGCCTGGCGGCCGCATGGCGACGAAGGCGTTCCGGCACTCCCCGCCGATGACCGCGTCCAGGGCGTGCGTCGCGCCGCCGATAGCCCGCAGGGTCGCCTCCAGGCTGCCCGGGGACAGGATCGTGTCGGAATCGATGCCGACCATGCCCTGCTCGGGGATCGCGGCGACCAAAGCGTCGACGTATTCGCCCGGGTGAGCCAGCGTGGCGACCTCGACGGCGGCGCGCGGTGCCGAAGCCCGCACCAAGCCGGCGAAACGTTCGTCCTCCAGCGCTCGCTCGACAGCCCGCATCCGCGCTGGCCGCTCCGGATGTCCCTCAGGAACCTCGTGATCGAAGCTGGCGGGGTGGCTCACGTAGAGGGTTGTCACGACGGTCGCTCCCGGATGCGGTCCTGTCGCGCACCTGCAACAGGAGCCGGCAATGTGCCATGGGCGGAACGCGCGGACTACGGGCGGGTGCCTGCTCTGATTATGGTTGCCCGAATCTCTCGCGCGGAACGGCCGTACGACGACGCGTCCGGAGCGCGTCCAATTGTCGAGGGCGGTCGCATGCGCGTCATTCCTGTCTTGGCCTGCGCCCTTGTCCTGTCGGGCTGCAACTTCAAGGGCATACCCGACCCGGCTCTGTCCGCGCGCGACGCGGAGTTCATGGCGCTCGTCCCGAACGCGGAGTTCGATCCCCACTTTGCCCGGTACCAGGTGAGCGACCCGACGCATCAGCCACCCGGCACGATCGTGGTCGAGACGAAGGAGCGCCAGCTCTACCTCGTCCTGCCGGAGGGCAAGGCGATCCGTTACGGCGTTTCGGTCGGGGATGAGGCCTACGGCTGGACCGGGACGGCGACGGTCGACCGCAAGGCGGAATGGCCGGCCTGGAATCCGCCGGCCGAGATGATCAAGCGCTGGCCGCATGTCCACGCCATGCAGGGCGGCCCGATGAACCCGCTCGGCGCCCGCGCCCTATACCTGTCCGATCACGGCAAGGACACGCTGTACCGGATCCACGGCACCAACGAGCCGGAGAAGATCGGTCAGGCGGTCTCGTCCGGCTGCATCCGCATGCGCAACATCGACGTGGTCGACCTCTACAACCGCGTCCCCGTCGGGGCCACGGTCATCGTCCGCTAACGCAACCGATCAACGTCCCAATAAGCCTGCTTGCTCGGGACGTGTTTACCTGAACTTCCGTTCAGATCTGGCCATTAACTTCTGGCAGGGAAGCCGTCCCGTAAGTTGAAGACACACAGGGACAAGCACCGACCGCAGCAAAGGTCGGAGGAGCGGGCGACCATGACCATGATTTCCGTTCAACAGTTCTGCAACCATGCGGTGTCGGCGGGTACGATCAGCGACGAGGACCTGCTGGTCCTGAAGCGCGAGGTCCTGCCGGACGGCTTCATGAACCGCGAGGATGCCGACCTGCTGATCGCCCTTGAGCGGGCCGTGATCGCGTCCGACGCCTTCGCCGATTTCCTAGTGGCCTCAGTGGTGGATTTCGCCGTGTGGGGCACCCGGCCGACGGGCTATATCGACCGCGATGTCGCGGCCTGGCTCGCCGCCTCGCTCAGCGGCCGCGACGGGCCGAGCCCGGTCGGCACTCGGATCGCCATGGAGGTCATCCGCGAGGCGCAGGGCAGCGCCGAATCACTGATGGCGTTCGCCCTGGAGGCCAACCGCCGGATCCGCGACACGGCCGAGCCCGCGCGCATCGTCTTCGCCCTGGCGGCGTGAGCCTTCGACAAAGGCGCAGCTTCCGTCCGCCGCGCAACTGATCTATCGGGACTGTCAAGCCGGTGTGCAATCCGGCGATCTCGAAAGCAGTGCGCCAGCGATGTTCGACAAGATCCTGATTGCCAACCGGGGCGAGATCGCCTGCCGGGTCATCAAGACCGCCCGGAGAATGGGCATCAGGACCGTAGCGGTCTACTCGGATGCCGACCGCGACGCCGTGCACGTCGCCATGGCCGACGAGGCCGTCCATATCGGCCCGGCAGCCGCATCCGAGATCGTATCTGGTGATCGACAAGATCGTCGCGGCCTGCAAGCAGACCGGCGCCCAGGCGGTGCATCCGGGCTACGGCTTCCTGTCCGAGCGCGAGGCGTTTCCGAAGGCGCTCGAAGCCGCCGGCATCGTATTTATCGGCCCGAATCCCGGCGCCATCGCCGCCATGGGCGACAAGATCGAGATCGAAGAAAGCCGCAGCGGCGGCCGAAGTCTCGACCGTGCCGGGCTTCCTCGGCGTCATCGAATCCCCTGAGCACGCCAAGGAGATCGCCGACGAGATCGGCTACCCGGTGATGATCAAGGCCTCCGCGGGCGGCGGCGGCAAGGGTATGCGAATCGCGTTCTCGGGCGACGAGGTCGCAGAGGGCTTCGCCCGCGCGCGCTCCGAGGCCGCCTCCTCCTTCGGCGACGACCGCGTCTTCATCGAGAAGTTCATCACCGACCCGCGCCACATCGAGATCCAGCTCATCGGCGATAAGCACGGCAACGTCGTGTATCTCGGCGAGCGCGAGTGCTCGATTCAGCGTCGTAACCAGAAGGTGATCGAGGAGGCGCCGTCGCCGCTCCTCGACAAGAAGACCCGCCGGAAGATGGGCGAGCAGGCCGTCGCCCTCGCCAAGGCGGTGAAGTACGATTCGGCCGGCACCGTCGAGTTCGTCGCCGGGCAGGACAAGTCGTTCTACTTCCTGGAAATGAACACCCGGCTCCAGGTGGAGCATCCGGTCACCGAGATGATCACCGGGCTCGACCTCGTCGAGCTGATGATCCGGGTCGCGGCCGGCGAGAAGCTGCCGATCACCCAGGACGACGTGAAGCTGAACGGCTGGGCGGTCGAGAGCCGCGTTTATGCCGAGGATCCGACCCGCAACTTCCTGCCGTCGATCGGCCGGCTGACCACCTATCGTCCGCCGGAGGAGGGTCGGCAGGGTGCCGCGATCGTGCGCAACGACACCGGCGTGGAGGAGGGCGGGGAGATCGCCATCCATTACGACCCGATGATCGCCAAGCTCGTCACCTGGGCGCCGACCCGCGCCGAGGCGATCGCCGCGCAGGCCGAGGCCTTGGATGCCTTCGCCGTCGACGGCATCCGCCACAACATCCCGTTCCTGTCGGCGCTGATGGCCCATCCCCGGTGGCAGGAAGGACGCCTCTCCACCGGCTTCATCGCCGAGGAGTTCCCGGAGGGTTTCACCGCCCCGGAGCCTGCCGGTCCGGTGGCGATCCGCATGATGGCCGCGGCGGCGGCCATCGATCACAAGCTCAACCAGCGCAAGCGCGGCATCTCCGGGCAGATGCGCGCTCCGGGCCTGTTCGCGTTCGAGCGAGACCGCGTCGTGACCCTGGCGGGTCAGTCGTACCCGGTCACCGTGGAGGCGGAGGGCGAGGACCTGCTGGTGACCCAGGAGGACGGGACGGCGCTGACCGTGGCGAGCGCGTGGCGGCCGGGTGAGCCGGTCTGGATCGGTACGATCGGATCCGAGCGCGTGGCCATCCAAGTGCGTCCGCTGCTGAACGGCGTGTTTCTGCAGCACGCGGGTGCGGCTGCGGAGGCCCGGGTTTATACCCGCCGCGAGGCCGAGGCTCGCCGCGCTGATGCCGGTCAAGGAGCAGGCGGGCTCGGGCAAGCAGGTGCTCTGCCCGATGCCGGGTCTCGTCAAGCAGATCCTCGTGTCCGAAGGCCAGGAAGTGAAGAACGGCGAGCCGATCGCCGTGGTCGAGGCCATGAAGATGGAGAACGTCCTGCGCGCCGAGCGGGACGCCAAGGTAGCCAAGATCCACGCGAAGGAGGGCGACAGCCTCGCGGTCGACGCCGTGATCCTGGAATTCGCCTGAGCGCTGAGAGCGCTCAGTCCCCGGAGGTCAGGGCCTCAGCCCTGAACAGGTTGGCCACCGCGTTGTGCTCCATCGCGGTGTCCCGTGGAGCGATCGACGTCGCGTCATGGCAACGCGGCAGCCGACCCGCGGCCGTCTCTCCGTTTGTCTGAACGGGCGCACAGCCCGCTGGTTGGGTTTCACCTTGGGCGTGTGAGCTGTCCCGCGGCACTCTTCTCGCTTCGCTATCCGGCATGCCCCTCTACTTCGCCTACGGCGCCAACATGGATGCGACCGCGATGGCGCTGCGCTGCCCGGTCTCGCGGCTTATCGGCGGCGGTCACCTGCCGAGGCATCGTTTCATGATCATGCGCGAGGGCTACGCCTCGGTCGTGCGAGATCCGGCCCGAAGCGTGTGGGGCGTTCTGTGGGAACTCGCCCTGGACGACATCCCCGCCCTCGATCGATACGAGGGTGTCGCAGGCGGCCTCTACGTGAAGGCCACGCTTCCGGTGAGAACACCGGATGGGGTGAAGCGCGCCCTGATCTATCTCGGCGGCTCAGCCGCCTACGGTCGACCGCGCCCCGGCTATCTCGAAGCCGTCCTCTCCGCGGCACGCGCCGCCCAGCTGCCACCAGCCTATATCCGCGAACTCAGTGGCTGGCGGCGCGGAGCCCCGCCTGACGAGCACGCGCTTGGTACGCGACATGCTTGTCCACGATCCACCGGGCGTGCGGACGAGATCACCGCGCCCGGCCAGCTGTTCGTGATTGCGCGGCACGCTCGTCGGTCAACGGCGATCGGTGCGTGCCTGCGAGGGAGAGTTCCGCATGTCGTATCTGGCGCCTGCCGATTTCGTGAAGAAGGCCGTCGATTCCGGTGAGTCGAAGGTTTTCATGGCCACAAAAGACACCTTCATCCGTGCCTACATGGCCGGCGCGATCCTGGCGCTCGCTGCTGCCTTCGCGGTCACCATCAACCAGACCACCGGCCAGCCGCTCGTCGGCGCGCTGCTGTTCCCGGTCGGCTTCTCGATGCTGTACCTGCTCGGCTACGACCTGTTCACCGGCGTCTGCGTGCTCACGCCTCTCGCGCTCATCGACAAGCGACCCGGCGTGACGGTCGCCGGTGTGGCCCGCAACTGGGTGCTGGTCTTCTTCGGCAACTTCGCCGGCGCGCTCACCACGGCCGTGATGATGGCGATCGTCTTCACCTTCGGCTTCGCCACCGAACCGAACGCCGTCGGCAAACTGATCGCCGGCATCGGCGAGGCGCGCACCCTCGGCTACGAGAAGTACGGCGCCTCCGGCATGCTGACCCTCTTCGTCCGGGCCATGATGTGCAACTGGATGGTCTCCACCGGCGTGATCGGCGCGATGCTGTCCACCTCGGTGCCCGGCAAAGTGATCGCCATGTGGATGCCGATCACGGTGTTCTTCTTCATGACCTTCGAGCACTCGGTCGTGAACATGTTCCTGTTCCCGTCGGCCATCCTCATGGGCGGCCACCTGACGATCATGGATTACCTGCTCTGGAACGAGATTCCGACGTTGCTGGGCAACATCGTGGGCGGCCTCGCCTTCACGGGCCTGATGCTCTACTCCACCCATGTTCGGACCGGTGCGGCGCGGACGGCGGCGAGCGCGAGCCTCCGCCATCCGATGGCGGCCGAGTGAGGCAATCCAGACCCGCGCGTCCATCGTGCGGGCCGCTTTCAGGCGAGTGCAGACCCGGATGACCGAGACACGAACGATCTCCGTCGTGATCAGAGGTCGGGTCCAAGGGGTGTCCTATCGTGCCTGGACGCAGTCCGAAGCCCGAGCCCGGGGCGTCGCGGGCTCCGTGCGCAATCGCGACGACGGCTCGGTCGAGGCGGTGTTCAGCGGAGCGCCGGACGCCGTCGCGCAGATGGAGACGCTGTGCTGGTCGGGACCGCCCGGCGCCCGCGTCACCGATGTCACGGTCAGAGAAACCGATGACCGACCGATGACCGGCGGCTTCGAGATCCTGCGCCGTTGAAACCATGGTGATCGCCAGCCCGTCCCGGATGGGTTCTGCATCGCCCCTCGGGCTGGTAAGGCCTCGCGACAGCTGCGAATCTGCCGTCCGGAGATCATGAGCGACCTGTCGATAGGCGGTGCCGCCTTCTCGCCCCTCGACCTTGGGGCACTGCTCTACTTCGTCCTCGCCTGGGTGGCGTACGGCCTGTCGGTGGGCCGGCTCCGCGGACGGATGGTGTCCCTCAGTCAGATCATGAACGGTCACCGGTCCAACTGGGCGCGGCAGGTGATCGGGCGCGAGAACCGCGTGGTCGACACGCAGATCAACGCCTCCCTGCAGAACGGCACAGCCTTCTTCGCCTCGACCTCTCTGATCGCTCTCGGCTCGGTGCTCACCCTGTCGCACTCCGGCGACGACGTGCTGAATTTATTTGCAACGCTGCCGTTCGGGACGGTGGCGAACCGCCTCACGTGGGAGTTGAAGGTCGCTGGACTTGCGGTGGTGTTCGTCTACGCCTTCTTCAAGTTCGCCTGGGCCTACAGACTGTTCAACTATACGGCGATCCTGCTCGGCGCCGTGCCGCCGAAGGGATCCGGCGCGAGCGAAGCCGAGATGCTGCGTGCGGTGCGCCGCCTTGCAGCGATGAACGTCAGCGCGGGCCGGCACTTCGCCCGCGGGCAGCGGGCCTTCTTCTTCGCACTGGCCTATCTCGGCTGGTTCGTCAGCCCTTACGTGCTCATCGCCTCGACAACCGCGGTGGTGATCATCATGTGGCGTCGGCAGTTCGCCTCCGAGATCCGAAAGGCGCTGCTTGAAGCGGGGGAGGGTCCGCATGAGGGCCCACTCCTGGCGCCAGCAGAGGAGGCGCGGACATGACCGAGCTGAAGACGGACGAGGCAGCGATCGAGACGACAATGCTCGACCTCGTGGCAGAACGCGGTGCGGACAAGACCGTCTGCCCGTCCGAGGTTGCGCGCGCTCTGGGCGGTCCGCATCCGAACGGATGGGGACCGCTCATGCAGCCGGTGCGGCGCACCGCCGTCCGCCTCGCTCATGCCGGCCAGATCGCGATTCTGCGCAAGGGCAGGCCGGTCGATCCGGACGATTTCCGCGGCGTCTATCGGCTGGCGCTGCCGGCCGGCCGCTCGGGCCCCGGCAGCAAGTCCGACGTGTAGCCTGACCATCGGTAGGCCAGAAGCCCGAGCCATTCCTTCACGGCCAGATCGAGCTGCAGCAGCCCGTCCGAGGCAAAGCCGTTGAATCGGGCCAGGTCGCCCCAGCCGCGGGTCCGGTAATCCACTGGGACGGCGTCCACGGTGAAGCCGGCCTGCCGGAAGCATCCGACAGCCCGGGGCATGTGCCAGGCCGAGGTCACGAGGAGCCAGCGCTCTCCGGGTTTCGGCTGGACCAGGGCTGCCGAGAAGATCGCGTTCTCGTGCGTGTTGCGCGACCGGTTCTCCAGGATCAGGCGGGTCCGAGGCACCCCAAGCACGTCCGCCTGCCAGCTGACGATGTCGGCCTCCGCAGTGCCGCCGCCGATGAATCCGCTGCCGCCCGAAAAGATCAGCCGTGCGGCCGGAAAGCGCCGCGCCAGATCCGCCATGTAGATCGGCCGCTCGCCGGCATCGTTGACGATCACTTGTCCGCGCGCCTCGGACAGGCCCGCCTCGATGCCGCCGCCGAGCACGATGATGCCCGTCGGCGCAGGCCCTTCGGCGGAGTAGGGGGCGAAGCGGTGCTCCAAGGGCAGCAGAGCAATCTCGGAGAGGGGCGACAATCCGCCGAGCCCGAGGCCCAGCACACCGAGCAGGGTGAGCCCAAGCCCCGTTCGCCGCAGGCGTGTCGCGGCCAGCAGGATCAGCCCGGCCAAGGCCGAGTAGATGAAGAGGTTCGATGGGGTGATCAGGAAATAGATCACCTTCGAGAGCGGGAAAAACACGGCGTTCAGGCGGGCTTCGTCTCGGCCTCGAACCGGGCCAGCGCGGCCGCATCCGGCGGGAGAAGTGTCGCGAGGCTCGCGCCTTTCTCGACCTCGCGCTGGATCCAGAGATCGAGGCGCTGCTGCTCCACGGCCTCCAGCGCGATCCGCTCCGCGATGCCGGCCGGCAGGGCGACGATGCCTCCAGGTCCGCAGACCATGATGTCACCCGGATGGATTGCCGCGCCGCCGCAGGCCACGGGCTCTTGCGTGCCGACGAGCGCCAGCGCGCCGTTCCCGGCTTCCGGCGCCGACCACGCCGCCAGACCGCCCTGCTCCGGCAGGGCGGCATCGGTGATCAGGCCCACGGTACCGCGTTGGGTCAGCCGCGCCGTCAGGATCGGCCCGAAGGGCAGAGCCAGCCCGGACCCGGCGGTACCGATCACCACCACCGCACCATCCGGAACGGCTTCGATGGCCGCAGCGATATCACCTACGGCCTCTTCGCGGGCCGGGATCATCCGCAGGGTGTAGGCCGGTCCAATCGCGGTCCCGCCGCTTCCGGACAGACCGCGCGGGCTGAAGGCCTTCACGCCGGCGCGCGTCAGCGCACGGGCCAAGCTCGCCGGCGTTACCGCAGAGAGCGCGTCGCGCAGGGTCGGGTCGATCGCCATCAGGGGCTCCGTGGAAGGCCGGCGCCGTTCTAGGCGGCGAGCCAGGGCAAGGTGGAACGCGCGAATGCGCCGGCAAGGCCACCTTTGGTCCGATCGATACTGGGAAGCACCAGCCGACGGGACGCCCGAGCGGGATGGTCGCTCAGGCTATCGGCTCGCCGAGGGCCCGACTGGCCGCTGGCCGGGCAGCGATCCGCTCGTACCAGCGGCGGAGCGCCGGGCGCTCGGTGCGCTGCGCCGGCAGGTTGAGCCAGCGATGCGCCGCGCAGCCGAGCGCGATGTCGGCGATGCTGAACCGGCCGCCGACCACGAAATCCCGGTCGGCCAGATGGCGGTCGAGGATCTCAGCCATCGCCTCGCTCTTCTTCAGAGAGTCGGCGATCAGCGTCCTGTCCGGCTCTGCGGATCGGAAGAGCTGCCAGAATGCGTCGCGCATCGCGGGCGTGAAGCTCGTGGCCTGCCAGTCGACCCATTGCTCCACATGGGCGCGCGCCCTGGGTTCGTCCGGCAGCGCGAGGGCAGGGCTCGTGGCCGCCAGGTAGCGCAGGATGGCGTTCGACTCCCAGAGGACGAAACCATCCTCCTCAAGCATCGGAACCAAACCATTCGGGTTCAGCCTGCGGTAGGCTGGATCGTTGACCACGCCGTGGGCGCCTCCGGCCTCGACCCGCTCGTAGTCGAGCCCGGTTTCGTCGAGCCCCCAGACCGCCTTCTGCACGTTCACCGAGGTGAGCCGCCCCCAAAGCCTGCGCATCGTCAAAGGATCTCCATCACGCTTTCGGCGGGTAGGGATGCTCGCGCCCGTTCGGATCGGTCACGCGGAGCCCGTCCTCGGAATCCCTCAGGTAGCCGGGTCCGACCGGCACCTTGCCGTGGCCGCCCGGAACGTCGAGAACGTAAGTGGGCTGAGCCAAGCCCGAGAGGCGCCCGCGCAGGGACCGCATCAGTGTCTGCCCGTCGCCAAGACTGGTACGCAGATGCGCGGTGCCGGGCGCTAGATCGCCGTGATGCAGATAGTACGGCTTGATCCGGTTCTCCACGAAGGCGCGCATCAGCGATTCGAGTGTCCCGGCGTCGTCATTGACGCCGCGCAGCAGCACCGATTGGCTGACCATCGGGATTCCGGCGTCTACCAGACGGGCGCAGGCGGCGCGGGCGGCCGGCGTGAATTCGCGCGGGTGGTTGGCATGGAGAGCGACGAAAACCGCTCGCCCGAACCGCCGCAAGGCCTGAACCAGGGGATCGGACACGAGGTCGGGCTTCACAACGGGCACGCGTGTGTGGATCCGCATCACGCGCACGTGGTCGATGGCCGAGAGGCGCTCGGCGATGGTTTCGAGACGCCGGGCCGAGAGGGCGAACGGATCGCCGCCGGTGAGCACCACCTCCCAGATCCGCGGATCGGCCGCGATATAGGCCAGGGCGGCATCGAGTTCCGTATCGGTCAGCGTACCGAGACCGTCGGGCCCGACCATCTCCCGACGGAAGCAGAAGCGGCAATAGACCGGGCAGACGTGCAGCGGCTTCAGGAGCACGCGATCGGGATACCGGTGGACGATTCCCGTCACGGGCGCGTGGGCCGCATCGCCGATCGGGTCGGCGCGCTCCTCCGGTTCGACCCTGCGCTCCTCAACGCGTGGGACGAACTGACGTGCGATCGGATCGTCGGGATCGTCCACGTCGATCAACTCGGCCATGTCGGGCGTCACCGAAACGGCGTAGCGGGCGAGGACCCCTCGCAGGGCCTCGGCCTCGGAGCTGGAGATCAGGGCGGCCGCGGCCAGGTCGTCGGCGCTGCGCAGGACCCGGCTCACGAATGCGTCTCCGCCACCGGCGTCCAGATCACGTCGTCGATACGGCTCGCCCCGCAGGCCAGCATCGCCAGCCGGTCGAAGCCGAGCGCGATCCCCGACGCCTCCGGCATGACCGCCAGGGCCGCGAGGAAATCCTCGTCGATCGGGTAACACTCGCCATAGACGCGGAGCTTCTCCGCCATTTCGGCCTCGAAGCGGCGGCGCTGCTCGGCCGCGTCCGTCAGTTCACCGAAGGCGTTGGCGAGTTCGACACCGCAGGCATACAGCTCGAAGCGCTCGGCCACCCGCGGATCGTGCGGTGCCGGGCGGGCCAGGGCCGCCTCGCTCACGGGATATTCGCACAGGATCGTCGGGCGGCCGAGGCCGAGATGGGGCTCGACCCGCGCCACCAGCACGCGGGAGAAGAGGTCGGCCCAGGTATCGTCCGGGGCGACCCGCAGGTCCGCGCCGGCCACGGCGGAAGCCAGAGCGTCCCGGTCGGTCTCGCCGGTCCGCGCGATGGTCGCCAGCAGATCGATGGCAGCGAACCGATCGAAGGCCTCCGCCAAGGTCAGGCGCTCAGGCTCCGCGTGAGGGTCGGCCTCCCGGCCCCGGAAGGCGAAGCGGCGCAAGCCGGCCGTTTCGGCGGCGAGCCGGAGCAGGTCGGCGCAATCGTCCATCAGCGCTGTGTAGGGCGCGCCGGCCCGGTACCATTCCAGCATGGTGAATTCGGGATGGTGCAGCGGCCCACGCTCGCGGTTGCGGAAGACACGAGCGAGGCTGAAAAGCCGTGTCTCGCCCGCGGCCAGCAGCTTCTTGCAGGCGAATTCGGGCGACGTGTGCAAGTAGAGTGGCGTGCGTGCGCCGCTCGCGCCGACAGCCTCCGTGGCGAACGCCGACAGATGCGCCTCGTTACCTGGCGAGATCTGGAGGCAGGCCGCCTCGACCTCCACGAAGTCCCGCTCGGCGAACCAGGCGCGGAAGGCAGCCAGGATGCGGTTGCGCACGAGCAGGGCCGGGCGCCGGTCGGCATGCCGGCTCGGGGACCACCAGGGGGATGCGGACGCGCTCACGGACGGCCTCCGCCTTCTGACGGCCACGCTTCCGGCCCGTACCGACGGGCGCGAGTTCCTGCGGACATGGCGTTCCGGAGCACTTGATCCTCCCCTGACTTCGCGGACACGGGGAGATTAGCTCGCGGTCCGTTCGGCCTGCTCGGGCGTGAGATAGCCGAGTGCCGAATGGATGCGTTGCCGATTGTAGTAGCCCTCGATGTAAGCGAACAGGTCGCGTCGCGCCTCATCCCGGGTCGCCCATCGCCGCTGATGGACGAGTTCGACCTTGAGGGTGTGGAAGAAGCTCTCCATCGGGGCGTTGTCGTAGCAGCATCCTGTCCGACTCATGGACGGCCTGGCCCCTATGCTGGCGAGCTGCTTCCGGTAGGCCTCCGCCGCGTACTGGCTGCCACGATCCGAATGGCAGATGAGCCCTGCGGCCGGTCGCTGCCGCTGGGCGGCCATCATCAGCGCCGCCACGCTCAGCTCGGTGCGCATGTGATCGCGCATCGACCAGCCGACGATCTTGCGCGTGGCCAGATCGAGGATGGCGGCCAGGTACAGCCAGCCCTCGCCGGTTGGCAGGTAGGTGATGTCGGCCAGCCAGACCGTGTTTGGCCGCGTGGCCGAGAAGTCCTGCTTCAGGAGGTTTGGGGCGATCGGGAGATCGTGACGGCTGTCGGTCGTGCAGGGCCGGAACCGACGCCCCGCCAGGGCACGGATGCCGTGCCGGCGCATGAGACGCTCCACCCGCCCACGGCTGACAGACCGGCCCTCGGCCCGCAGGGTGGCATGCACGCGTGGGGCACCGTAGCGCCGATGGTGGGCGGCATGGATGCGCCGGACATCGTCCAGGAGCTGGCGGTTGGAGGCCGAGCGGGCGCTCTCTGGCCGTGACCGCCAGCCGTAGAAGCCGCTGGGTGAGACTCCGAGCACGCGGCACATGAGACGCACCGGCCAGGTCCGCGCATGCTGCTCGATGAAGGCGAAGGTCACTTGGGCATCTCCGCGAAGATGCCGATGGCTTTTTTAGCACGGCGCGCTCCATGCGCGTGCGGTCGAGCCTCACGCCGCAGGCGAGCGATCTCGGCGGCCTGATCGGACGGCGAGGCGACCGGGCTTGGTGGCGAAATCCCCGTCGATCCTGCCGGCCGCGGCCGGGGTGAGGCTCCGTTCAGCGCGGCACGCCACTGCCGCAACATCGAGGGCTGGATCCCGAGCCTCGGCCGCGACCTGTATCTGCGGCCGGCCACTGCTCTCCAGCAGGGCGACCGCTTCGCGTTTGAACTCGGGCGTGAACTCCCGTCTCGTCTTCGCCATCCGACACCTTCCCCGCTCAGCATGAGCGTATCAGAGGTGTCCGCGAAGCCGAGGGAGGATCACACTCTCATACTGATTCCATCGGGCTCCCGGTCAGAGTGGAGAGCCGCTCGGCCAGTCGCCGCCGATGCGCCCAGTTGACGGAGCGCTCCCGCCCGCTGGCAACCGCGTCGCAGATGGGATAGTGGCGGTGTCCGAGATGCAGCGCCCGCGCTTGGGGCGTGCCGCCCCCTTGTCAATGCAGGACGTAAATCCGTGAAGGTGATCGCTTCTACGCTTCGTAAGGGCAACGTCGTCGAGAAGGACGGCAAGCTCTACGTGATCCTGTTCGCCGAGAACATCCACCCCGGCAAGGGCACCCCGGTGACGCAGCTCGACATGCGCCGCATCACCGACGGGGTGAAGGTGTCCGAGCGCTATCGCACCACCGAGCAGGTCGAGCGCGCCTTCGTGGAGGATCGCGAGCACACCTTCCTGTACAGCGACGGCGAAGGGTTCCATTTCATGAACCCCGAGAACTACGAGCAGGTCGCGGTGCCTGCAGACGTCGTCGGCGACGCGGCACCCTACCTCCAGGAGGGCATGGCCGTGATGCTCTCGATCCACAACGGCGTCCCGTTGACCATCGAGCTGCCCCAGCGCGTGGTCCTGGAAGTGGCCGAGACCGAGCCGGTCCTGAAGGGTCAGACGGCCTCGTCCTCTTACAAGCCGGCGACGCTCTCGAACGGGGTCCGCACCACCGTGCCGCCCCACATCGCCGCCGGTACCCGCATCGTCGTCATGACCTCCGACGGCGCTTACGTGGAGCGCGCGAAGGACTGAGCCGGACTAGGCGGAACGCCTGTCCAGTACACCGGGCGGCCCGCGTCAGCGCGCCGCCCGGGCGGCATTTTCAAGCGTCGCGTAACATTGCTGAGAGAGCGCCTGAGCCCGCAGGCGTTCAGGCCCCGAGAACGGCCGGCCATCCTCCCGGAAGAGATCTTCCCGGAGGAGCGCGTCAGAGGTGCATCGCGCGGCGATCCGGCAAAGGGGCGGCTCCCCACCGGTCCGCGTGCAGATCGTCACGTAATCGCCCCGGAATGCCCGCAGCCCCGGCCGCGGGTTCGCGCCCGTCACCGCCACCACACCGGTGAGCAGCGCCAGCAGAACCGGTTGGTGAATGAGGTAGATCGCGAGGCTGTGGCGCCCCGCGAAGGTCGCGGCGCGGCCGAAGGTGGTTTCAGGCGCCCAGGCGCCCAGGCGCGAACGGGCCAACGCGGGTACGCCCAGCCGGCCGAGGACGATCCCGGCCAGAACCAGCCCGAACCATGGAAAGAGCGGCACGTAATCGTTGGTCCGCGGTGTTACAGCGCCGAGGCCCAGGAAGAAGAGGGTCGGCGCGTCGAGAACGGATGCGTGCACGAGATGCGGTGCGGCGATAACCGCGACGGCGGCCAGGGCCGTGACAGGGAGTGGCAGGAATAGAAACGGCAGGCCCAGCGCGCTCGCGACCGCGATGCAGTGCAGAATACCGAAGAACACGTAGGCGTCGGGAAACGCGATCCATGTCCCCAGCGTCACGAGGAGCGCCGCGCCTCCGATCCGGGCAAGCCGCAGCAGCGTCGGCCTCGGCCGGATGCCCCGGCCATTCATCATCACGAGGCCGAGGCCGACGAGCACCAGGAAGCTGCCGGCGATCATCTCGGCGGCGTGACGCCCCGCAGGCGTTACAGCGTAGTTCTCCGCCGTCAGCCGCAAATAGCCCAGATCCCAGAGCGTGTGATAGCTCGCCATCGCGGCCAAGGCGGCAGCCCGCGCCGCATCGATTACAGGGAGGCGCCGCAGCGGCGCCGCTGCGGTTGCGACGGCGGGAGGGTCGAGGGCGACATCAACGGACATAGGGCGGATCCCAAACCATGTCGGGACGGCCAACGCCACCATCTTGGCCGTTCCATGGTCCGGCACACCGCGCGTGACGGCGGAACGCTCTCGAAAACGTGAAAGGCACAATCGAGCTGCGGCCACGATTCCGGCGGGCGCGGCGAACCCGGAAATCCGCCCGGTCGTCCCGATGCTTAATCGCTCCTTTCCGGACCAAGCTTGGCGGATCAACTGTTGCCGTCCTGCCTCCCAGGGCCAAGATTGCATCTTGGCTGGGCTCGCATGGCGGCGAAATGGGCTTCCCGGAGATCAGGACTTCGTTAATCTTGCCCTGAGAGCGCGTGGCGTGATTCGGTGTAGGTTGCTCGGCCATGTCTGACGAACGCGGATCCGGGCCGGAAAACCCTGATCGGATGACAGGCCCCGGGGCCGGCGAGGCCGGCCAGAATGCCGACGAGACCCTCGACCTCGTCGAGGTTGCAGGCCGTATCAAGTGGTTCGACGTCTCGAAGGGCTTCGGCTTCATCGTTCCCGACGATGGCGCGCCGGATATCCTGCTGCACGTGACCTGCCTGCGGCGGGACGGTTATCAGGCGGCGAGCGAGGGCGCGCGGATCGTCGTGGAGGCCGTGGAACGCCCGCGCGGCTGGCAAGCCTTCCGGGTCATCTCGCTGGATCAGGCCACGGCTGTACATCCGTCCGAAATGCCGCTGCCGCGCACGCATGTGACCGTGACGCCGACAAGCGGCCTGGAAACCGCCGTCGTGAAATGGTTCAACCGTCTGCGCGGCTTCGGTTTCCTGACCCGCGGCGACGGTACGCCCGACATCTTCGTGCATATGGAGACCCTGCGCCGTTATGGCATCGCCGAGCTGAAGCCCGGGGAGGCGGTTCTCGTCCGCTACGGGGACGGCTCGAAGGGGGTCATGGCCGCCGAGGTCCGCCTGATCGACGGCGCGCTGCCGACCTCGCACTGACGGGACGTGGCCAGCTATCTCCCTGCCTTGCATGACGATTCCAGGCGTCGATTCCCCTCATCGGCGTCCTGTTCTATGTCTGCGGCGGGTCGGATGGCCCCTGCATCATCCCATGAAAGGCCTGTGCCTGTGAGATCCATACCCCGCGTCGCGAAGGCGGCAGCCGCCGCCTGCCTGATCCTGACCGCCTCCGCGCCGCTCCCTGCCGCCCGCGCGCAGGCGCCTGCGCGCGCCGCCACCGCCAAGTCCGAGCCGCTGACGATCGTCACGAAAGCTGGTCCGAAGCGATTCGACGTGGAGGTCATGCGGGACGATGCCGGTCGCGCCCGAGGTCTGATGTTCCGGCGGCACATGGCGGCCGACCACGGGATGCTGTTCGATTTCGAGCGGGACGAACCCGTGACGATGTGGATGAAGAACACCTACCTGCCGCTCGACATGGTCTTCATCCAGCGGGACGGAACGATCAGCCGGATTGCTGCCGATACCGAACCGCTGTCGACCGCGATCATCGCGTCCGGAAGCCCGGTTCTCGCGGTGCTGGAACTCAACGCCGGCACGGCGGCCAAGCTCGGGATACAGCCCGGCGACCGGGTCGAGCATCCGATGTTCAAGGCACGCTGACAGCCCGACACGACTCGCGAACGCACCGGGAACAAGTGTCTTGACCGCCGCGGGGATCCGCGCCAGTGTTCCGGCAATGTTCCGGTGCGCCGGGACGCCGAGACAGCGCGGAGGACCCGATGAGTGACGTGGCCGTGGCCGAGCTGTTCGGCAACGACGACTGGTCGGTGTGTACGGACGGCATCGAGCACCGTGCCACCGGCTACTTCATCGCCCGCGACGTGCTGCCGGCACGTCGGGCCGAGGGCCTGTGGGACTGGCCCCTGCAGATGGCCGAGAAGCGGTGGTGCAGGCCGAGCCTTTTCCGCGAGGCGTTCCTGGCCGCGCTCGATCGCTTCGGGATTGCGCGTGACGCCGCGCTGAGCCGCACCTTCGCTCTTGGCTACGGCATCCGGGCCGTGGAGTCGCCGGGCGGCGAGACCTTCGTCGCCCTCGCCGACGTGCTTCAGCCGAGTCAGGCTCCGGAAGCGGCCCGGGTGGCGGCACGTCGCCCGGCCCGTGCGCTCGCTGCCGCCGGAGCGTGACCGCTTCCTAATGCACCGCTGATTTGACCGCGCCGGCCGTGCCCGGATAGCCCTCCCTTGCGAGCGAGGGAGTGACGATCACATGGCGGTTCAGGATCAGGCTGGGCTCGGCGGGCTGATAACGCCGCCGCTGTCGCGGCGCGGCTTCGTCATGACCACGCTGATGAGCGGGTTGACCCTGGCGACGACCCGGGTCGAAGCGCAGGTGATCCACACCGACACCGGCGGCATCGAGGCCGGCGAGGTGAAGATCCCCGCCGCCGACGGGCCGATGCCAGCCTACCGCGCAGTTCCAAACGGAGCGGGCCCGTTCCCGATCATCCTGGTGATCGAGGAGATCTTCGGCGTCCACGAGTACATCAAGGATATCTGCCGCCGGCTGGCCAAGGCCGGTTACTGCGCGGTCGCTCCGGGCTCTATGCCCGGCAGGGCGATCTCTCGACGATGACCGATCCCAAGGCGATCATCCGGGACGTCATCGCGAAGACGCCGGATGCGCAATGGATCGGCGACCTTGATGCGGCGGCGGCCTGGGCCGCCTCCGCGGCGAAGGAGACCGCACGCGGCTCGGGGTTATGGGCTGGTGCCGCGGCGGCCGGGACGTGTGGCTCTACGCGGCGCATCGTCGCGACCTGAAGGCAGCGGTCGCCTGGTACGGACCGCTGGGCGGCGAGCGCACGGACATTCAGCCGCGCACGGCGGGCGACGTGGCTGCCGAGATCAACGCGCCGCTGCTCGGCCTCTACGGCGGTGCCGATACCGGAATTCCGGTCACTTCCGTGGAGGAGGCGCGGGACCGGGCGAAGGCCGCCGGCAAGAGCGTCGAGCTTGTGGTCTATCCCGACGCTCCGCACGGCTTCCACGCGGATTATCGTCCGAGCTATCGCCCGGACGCCGCCCGGGACGGCTGGACGCGTGCGCTCGCCTTCCTGAAAGCGCACGGCGTCGGCTGATACGGCGCCGATACCCCGCCGACCGAGACGTTCCTCGCGGGCTGTGTTACCTAAGACACGGCCACAACTTGTCGATTGTGCAAGGATCAAAGGAGGATCTGTGCCTGCGCGGGTCCGGCCCACCGCGACGTTCGTGCGTTGAACCGATCGAAGCGGCCGCCGTTCAGCCCCTGTAGAGTGTCCTGGCCCATGAGCGATTCGGTACAGCCCGGCCGGAAGCCCGTGATCCTCGTCGTGGAAGACCAGCCCGACGAGCGCTTCCTCGCGGCCACGCTCTTGGAAGATACGGGCTTCACGGTCATCGAGGCCGAGACGGCCGACCGTGCGCTCGCCATCCTGAACGACCGGGCCGACGAGGTGAGTGTCGTGTTCTCGGACGTGCGCACACCCGGCCCGATCGGCGGTTTCGAGCTGGCGCGGATCATCGGTGTGACCTGGCCGCGGGTGAGGGTGCTCCTGACCTCCGGCGATGCGGGCGACCAGCCGAGCGACCTGCGCGTTTCGGCGACCTTCATCCCGAAACCCTGGCGCGCCGAGGACATCCTCGCCTGGGTGGAGCAGGCTGCGGGCCGGCCGTCGAGTGGCTCCGGTCCGTCCGTTATCGGACCGGGCGGGAAAATTATAACCCCCGGGTTGGAAACCTGACGCGACCGCGGTGTTGTACGCCACTCCCGGGCGCGTGGCGCCTCAACCTGTGCAATACTGTCGACCAGCAACACCGTCATGAAGATCGTCGCTCCCAATTAGGCTGATTCCCTGCGCCGCCCCTGCTCGCGGGATTCGGACGAGCCAAACGTGCTTAAGACGGTGCGCAAAGGATTGCGCGGCTTTTACGGCGAGGGGGACGACGATCTTCCCGCGCACCTGACGGAGCTGCTGCACAGGATCGACCGCCGACATTGCCAGCAGGGTTTCGGGGCCTGAGCCGGGCCGGTATGCCCCGCTCCTAGACTGCGGCAGCGGGTCGCCAAGGCCACAGAATCTGCTATTCAGCGCTTTCTGACCTGCCGGCGCATCGCGTCTCACCCTCGAGCCCTTCATGCGTCTCAAAGTTCTTCGCGGATCGCTCGCCGCTTCCGTGATCTTGACCCTTGCCGGTTTCACCGCCGCGCAGGCGGCCGCACCACCGCCCCAGCCTGCGGAAGGCCCCGGTAGCGTCGGCGATCGCAAGGCGACGGTCACGAAGCGCCTGCTCGGCCGCGGCACGGCCTCGACTTTCGCCTTCTACGCCTCCGGTGCCGCTCCCGAGACCGGACGGCCGGTCGCGATCTTCCTGCATGGCTGGGGCGTGGTGAATCCCCAGAGCTACGGCGGGTGGATAGATCATTTGGCGCGCCAGGGTTGGCTCGTGCTGTTCCCGCGCTTCCAGGAGGTGAACCGGACACGTCCGGCCGACGCCCCCGGCATCGCCGAGACCCTCGTGAAGGCCGCGCTCTCGGATCTCGCGGCTGATGGTGAGGCCAAGCCGGATCTCAGTCGCGTCGCGATGATCGGCCATCTCGCCGGCGCGCCGCTTGCCATGGATCTGGCTGCGGACGCGAAGACCCGCGGATTGCCGGTGCCGAAACTGATCTTCGCGGCAACGCCCGGCGGCGTCGCCAGCGGGCCGAAATCCCGCGGCATCACGCTCACCGACCTTTCGGCGATCGACCCGTCCACGATCATCGTGACCATGGTCGGCGACAAGGACACGCGAGCCGCCGACCTCGCCGCGAAGCGTCTGCTGCGCGAGGCAAGCGCGGTGCCGATCGAACGCAAGCTCTTCGTCCGGATCCTCTCGGACGATCATGGCTTCCCGGCCCTGACGGCGACGCTGGCCGCACCGGCCGGCGTGGACACGGCCTTTGACGGGGGCGCCATCAAGCCCGGCCCTGAACCCAAGGACGCCGCGAAGGACACGCCGCAGCAGCCGGCCTTCCGCTGGTCCGCCGACATGGCTCTCACGGGCGAGCAGCAGACGCTGGTCTCGCAGGTGAATGTCGCTCGCGTCGATGCGATCGACTATCTCGGCTTCTGGAAAACCTTCGATCTCGCGGCCACGGCCGCCTTCGGCGGCTCGGACGCGACCGCGCTCAAGAACAATCCCCGGCTCGCCGACATGGAACGCTGGAGCGATGGCTGGCCGGTCAAGCGTCTCTCCGTCGAGACACCGCGGCCAGCGCCCGCCGCGCAGGCCGGCACGCCGGCCGCCGCGAGCCGCAAGCGCTGAGTTGCCCATTCGGGCAATATGGCCTTGGCGCGTAGCTTGCTAAGCTCCCCATGTTCCGGACGGGAGACCAATCCATGCCCGAGTTCGTCGCCAGCTTGCTTGCCGCGGCGGCCTTCTGCTTGACGCTGCTCGCGCTCAATGCGGTCACGCGCCTCCTGATCCAGGCGCATTTCGCCCCGTCCGATCTCGGAGAGACCGGATTTCTGCAGCTCGGCGGCGCCCTGCTGGTCGCCAGGGTCGCGTATCGCCGGGCCCCCCACCGCCGGCCGTTCTGAGGCTCA
The DNA here is from genome assembly GCA_050632875.1 of Methylobacterium sp. P31. Taxonomy (GTDB): domain Bacteria; phylum Pseudomonadota; class Alphaproteobacteria; order Rhizobiales; family Beijerinckiaceae; genus Methylobacterium. Next base: position 3,536,242 of record JBODSC010000001.1, read on the forward strand.
GCGCAGAAAGGTGCCGAAGGAGCGGGGACCATTCCCAGTCGGAATGGTCGCCATGATCTTCAGCGAGTGCGCGTCGAGGACGCTGAGCGTGTTGTCGCCCCAGTTTGCGACATAGAGGCGCCCATCCCCGCCGGCAGCGATCCCTTCGGGATGATCGCCGACGTCGACGTCGGCGATCGGCTTGAGCGTCGCGAGGTCGAAGGCCGTGACGCTTCCGGCATACTGGTCGGTGACGAAGCCTCGGCCCTGCGCGAGCGCGATCACGTAGGGGCGTCGGCCGGTCGGCACGCGGCCGATCTCGCGTCCCGCGGCGAGGTCGATCACCGAAACGTCGTCGCTGGTCACATTGGCCGTGTAGACGCGCCCCGAGGCGGCATCGAGGGTGATGCCGAACGGGTGCTGTCCGACCGGGATCACCTTCGTCTCGCGCCGGGCGGCGACATCCACCACCGAGATCGTGTCGGCCTCGCGATTCGCCACATAGAGCGTGGCCCCATCCGGGCTGACGGCGATGCCGGACGGTGAGGCGCCGACTGCGATCTCGCCATCCGCGACCAGGGTGCCGTTCCGCTCGGTTAGGACGAACAGCCGGTGCCCGTACCAGTCGGCCACGTAGACCGTTCCGCCGCGCGGGTCGGCGGCGACACCGAGTGGACCGCCGGGCAGCGGGACTTCGCACACGAGGCGCGCCGCGTCGAGATCAATGACGGCGAGGCCGTGCCCCTCGGGACGCGTGACGTAGGCGCGCTTGTGGTCCGGCGACAGGGCTATCCCGGCCGGGGCACCGTCAACCGGAACGCTGCGGACGACCTTGCCGGCGGCGAGATCGACGATCTCGACCGCGCCGCCGAGCTGCGCGGTGACGATGGCCTCGCGCGCCGGTTCGGCGCGGGAGGCCGTCGCCAGAAGCGCGAGGCCGGCGGCAAAGGCCGCGCGGCCCCGGTTCAGGCTCACGAACCCTTCTCGACCTTGGATTTCAGATTGGCGAGGCTTGCCTTGATCCAGTCGCCGACGCCCTTCTCGGAGGCCTCGTCGTTCAGCTCGGGCGGCGGATCGTTGTTCATGTAGCCGCGGTAGAAGGCCGCCCTCCACTCGACCTTCGACTTCGCGTCCCCCTCGGGCTCGACGGTGATCGTGGCCGAGTAGTCGTTGGCCGGGAGATCCTTCACGTCGACCTTGTCGATGTAGTAGGAGAATGTCTTCTCCTCGGGCTTGTACTTGTTGCTGGTTTCCTGGATCTGGTCGCCGTTCTTGAGCGTCAGGACGCGCTTGAACTTAGCCGGCGGATCACCGCTGACCTCGGTCTTGGTGACGTTCTGCATCCAGTCGGCGTTCTTCACATTACCGATGACGGCCCAGACCTTGTCGGCCGGAGCATTGATCTCGATGGACTCGGTGATCTTGCGCCGGGTCGGGCCGTGGGCCTGCGCCGTCGCGGTCACGAGGGCCGCGGTGGCCGCCAAGGCCAGGGTGATTTTCTTCATCTTGTCCTTCTCCTCCCGCCTTCAGCGGTCGTCGCGACCGAGAACGCGCGCCTCGGGGCCCAGGGCCGCCGCGACCTTGTCCTCGATCCAGCCCCAGGCCTCGCGCTCGCGCGGTCCCGCGGTCTTGGCGATGGCGATGGCCAGATAGGTCATCTCCGTCAACACCTTCTCCGGCTCCAGCATGTGGAGCCGGGTGGAGAGAATCGCGGCCTCCAGGACCGCGGCCTGTGCGCGGTTGTAGCCGATGAACGGCGCGTGCGCGGCGCTGTGGACCATGCGGCCGCGGAAGCGCGGCCGGCTCTCGTGGTCTTCCACGGCGGCCACCTCGAACTCCGCGTGCCCGAAGCTGTCGGCGAGGCGCCGGCCCGGGATGGAGGCGCATGCCACGGTTGGCCATTCGCGCCGGCCGGTGACTGCGCCGGCGAAGACCCGGATGTCCCGTGGGCTGGAGGCCGCGAAACTGGGGTTGGCCTCAAGGTTGGTGATGGTTGGCGACGGCCGGAACGGCGCCAGCACGTATCCATCATCCGCGCCGATCAGCCCGAAGGGCACGAGGTGCAATTCACCCGCGGGCGAGAGCGTCGTGACGATGGTTTCCAGGATCAGCGGCATCGGCTCATGACCTGTCCGCCGGTACGAGCCGCCCGCAGACGAGCTTCGTCGGCGCATCACGTGATGTCTCGGGGGCTGTCCCCGCACGCCCTTCGGAGTCCGGGACGGTCTCGGGTGGGCCTGCATCGGCTTCCGGCTTCACCGTGCGTGCGTCCCGGGTGCCCGGGGGCGGCGCGTCCGGTCCGGAATGTCGGGTATGGCCGGCCTTCTTGAAGGCTGTCGCATCCTCCACCTCGGAATCGGCCGCGCAGCCCCAGTCGAGGGGCTCGTCCTGGACGTAGCGCTTGCCGAGCCGCCAAGCCGTCTCGGCCTTGGCGAGGCTCCGCGCCGAGATAGAAGGCGTGGGCGCCGTCGCTCGCCACGTCGAGGTCGGGAAAGAAGGCCATCGCGTCGGTGCCGACCCTGTGGATGTCGCGGTTGTAGACGTGGATCCCATCCTCCGCGACGGCGATCCGGTAGTTCGGGTCGCGCACCTCCGCGGCGGCTTGCGCGACTTCTTCCGGGGTCTGCACGAAGGGACGCTTGTCGTGAAGCGCGAGGAGCGCCCGACCGTATCCCTTGGGCAGCGCAGAATCCGCCTTGGCCGCGTACATCACGCGCCGGGCCGCGTCATGCTCCTCGACGGTGCGGCGCGTGTGATTGGAGACCTGCACGATCAGCACGTTGCGGATCGACAATTCCGAGCACATCCCGACCAGAAGGGCGGTCACGCCCAGGGAATCGGCCTCCGTCAGCTCCGTGAGGTTCCCGGTGCCCATCATCATCTCGATGTCGGGCCAGCGGACGCGGGTTTCGCGATAGCGCGTGATGGAATCGACGAAGCCGTGATGGATCGGCTCCAGGATCGGGTCTGCCAGAAACGGCCGTCCGGCCTTGACCATGCACTCGATCGCCCGGTCCAGGGAGGGCAGGTCGTCCGGGCGGAGCGGCACGAGGATCGGCACCGCGTCAGTCTCGAAGGCGAGATCGAGAGTCTCCTCGTTCAGGCTGAGCAGGTAGTCGGCCCCGGCCGCGGCGCCTCGCGCGAGTTCCTCCCGGGAGAACGAGTCGACGCTGACCTTCAGGCCTGCGCCCTTCAGTGCCCTCACGGATTCTTCGAGATGGGGGAACGGCGTATCGGGAAGGCCGCCGAGGTCGATGACGTCGGCGCCCCGACGGGCCAGGTCGAGACCTTTGGCCAGGATCTCCGCGACGCTCATCTTCGAGGCGTCGACGATCTCCGAGAAGATCCGCAGGTCGTGGCGGGAGAGGTCGACCTTGCGGGCTGTGAGGCCGAGCCACGCCGGCAGATCCACTACCTCGTCGGGGCCGCGCTCAACCGGCACGCCGAAATGCTCGGCGAGCGCCGTAGGATTGGCCCGGCACCGGCCGGGCAGGACGATTCGCGTCGCCCCCTCGGGCAATTTCACGCGCCGGCGGATGATCTCCTCGGTCATCAGCGCGGCGACCTTCACGCCGGCATCCGCGATGCTCCACCGGAACGTGTCCGGCAGGCCGGCCGCGACCTTTTCCAGACGTGCCCGAGCCAAGCGGCCCGTGACGAAGACAATATGCTCCGGCGCGCTCACGCGGCGACCCTCGTGTCGACCGCGACCTTTTCGGCCGGCCCCCAGATCTCGATCCGGCCGCTGAACCGCGCCGCGAAGGTCGGGAAGGCCGCATCCACCACACCGAGCCGCGCCAGCGCGGCGGGGTCATGACCCGCACCGGCATCGCGGGATTTCACCAGCACGCAGCGTTCCGACCGCAACCGCGCAGCGAGCCAGAGCGCGAGGCTGTCCGATGTGACGTCCCAGGTCTCGGGGACGTCCGGATGGCCGGCCCGCAGGACGGACGGGTTCCAGACGCGGGCGCGGGCGCCCGGGCTCTCCGCCCAGGGCTCCAGGCTGTGCACCAGCCGCGGCTCGATCCCGCGGAAGATCCCGGCCGCGCGGCCCATCGCGTCGAGGGCGAGACGATGGGCCGCGGCATCGCCGAAACCGTCCCGGACCTGCGCAGCGCGCACGGCGTCGGCGAAACCGCCGCCGCCCGGCACGACGACGCAGCGTCCATGCGCGCCGTCAGCGATCGCGGTCAGCAGAGCGCGGCGGCGATGTGGATCCGCCTCAAGGCTGCCGCCGATCTTGATGACGGCGGTCACGCGGCGTCCCGGCGGCTCGGGCGCAGCGCGCGCAGCGCCTCGGTCAGCCGCAGGGGATCGATGCCGTTGCGACGGTCGAAATCCCGGCAGAGGCCACCCCGGAACCCGAGATAATCCGGTCGGTGCGCGCTCAGGCTGGCGATATCGTTGATTCGGAGTGAGCCGGCGAGCCCGCTCATCAGACCGTGATGGCGACAGGCGGCCGTGAAAGCAGCAAGCTCCGAAGGCTCCGTGAGGTCGGGAAGGCGCACGCCCTGCTTTCCGGCCGTGTCGATCATCGCGCCCGCGAAGCCGGATTCTGCGAGGGTCGGCACGAGATCGGCGGCAGGCCCGTCCTCGGCGAAAAGGACGGCGATCAGGCGGCCGGGCACCGCCGCGGCCAGCTCGGCCAGCGCGAAAGCATCACCCCGATGCGCGGAATGAAGGCCGGTCTTGACCCAGTCGACACCGGTCGCCGCCATGGCCGCTACCGCGGCGGCGGTCGGATCGGCCACCGCGCTGGTCGCGGCTCCGCCGGACACCCGGGCCACGATCTCGCCCACGAGCGCCGTATCGAGCGCGCCGAGAGCACCACGCTCCGGATCCTTCGCGTCGATCAGGTCGGCACCCGCGAGCTGCCCGGCCTCGGCTTCGGCCGGATCGCGGACGCTGACGAGGAGCCGAGGCGGGGAACCGGATTGAACGGGAAACGCGGGCACGGATCACTCGGGACTATACGAAAAACCTCAGGACTTCCCGGGCAGCGGCTCGGCGAGCAGGCGGTTCTTCACCACCCAGCGCATGGCATGGGCCCAGGTATCGTCGGTGTCGGCCCGGATCGTCACCTGCCCGCCCCGCACGACCTTGCCAGTTCCGGCGTCGGCGATGGCGACGTTCAGGTTGAAGATCTGACCGGACCCCTTCTCCACATAACCCGTCACGACGAGGTCCGCACCCAGGCTCTTGGCGATGTCCGCCGCGCAACCGTTGCATTTGTAGAGCGGTCCTTCCTTGGCCACGATCTCGGCCCTGGGCGCCGTGTCGACGATCTCCAGGCCGGCCTGTGCGTGGAGGGCGTTCCGCAACTCGTCAGTGACGAGCGTGAGCTTCTTGGCATCCAGCGGCCGAACCCTGGATCCGTAGGAGGCGCCGGGATCGAACAGCTCGACCGGGAAGACCGCCGCCTTCTCGGCCGCGACGGCCTGGCCTGTGCCGGCGGATCCGAGGGCGGCGAGACCGCACGCGGTCGCCGCGCAGAGGGTCAGATAGCGCATCGACGGGGTTTCCTCTCGACGGTTCGGCCGCCCGTGCTGACGGCATCAGTAGCGCCATAGGTCGGGCGAAGGGACAATATGGCAATGTACTTCGCGCTCGGCCTATCCCACGACGGGATCGTGAAGGTCGAACCGACAAACCGCGGTTGAGCGGTCGAAGCAGAAGCTGATAGAGGCCGCCCGCATGCACGATCCTGCACCCGATACGGCCTCCAAGCGCCCGGCGCACCCGTTCCGCCTGCGTGCAGCCTTTGCCTGCGTGCTCTCGCTGCTGATGCCTGCGGCCGCCCATGCGCAGCAATCCACACCGAAGCCGCTCGAGACGCATATCGGCCTGATCTACCGGCCGCAGCCCGCACCCTCTTCGTACGATGCCGAAGCGGCGCCGGAGGACGAGGGCCTCGCCGGCGCGAAAATGGGCATCGCCGACAACAACACCACTGGCCGCTTCACCCAGCAGACCTACGCGCTCGACGAGATCGCCCTGACCGACGACAAGCCGGATGCGGTCGCGGCCGCCAAGGAGCTTGTCGGGAAAGGGGTCCGCTACCTCGTGCTTGCCCTGCCTGCGGACGCGGTGCTGGCGGTCGCGGACGCGGTGAAGGATTCGGGTGCCGTGGTGCTCAACGCCGGCGCGCCGGACGATCGGCTGCGCGGCGCGGATTGCCGGGCCAACGTGTTCCACATCCTGCCCTCGCGGGCGATGCTGACTGACGCCCTGGCCCAGTACCTGACGGTCATGCGTTGGCGGAAGATTTTCCTGATCGTCGGACCGACCGACGCCGACAAGGCCTATGCCGACGCGGTGCGCAACTCGGCGCGTAAATTCGCGCTGAAGATCACCGCCGAGAAGCCATGGACATTCGGCCCGCTCGCCAAGGCGCGGGGGGATACGCCCACGCGCGCGGAGGCGATGGTCTTCACGAGGGGCCTCGACTACGACATGGCCATCGTGGCCGACGAGGAGGGCGACTGGGGCGATTATGTTCCCTATCGGACCGTCGACCCGCGGCCTGTCGGCGGCACGCAGGCGCTGACGTCGACCACGTGGTCGCCGATTCTCGAGACCTGGGGCGCCGCGCAGGCGCAGAACCGGTTTCGGCGGCTCGCCTCGCGGCTGATGCGCCCGCTGGATTATCAGGTCTGGGCGGCGGTGCGGACGGTCGGTGAGGCCGTAACCGCCAAGAAGACCAACGACCCGGCCGTCCTCGCGCCCTACCTCGTGAGCCCGGACTTCACGCTGCCGGCCTACAAGGGCGTGCCGCTGAGCTTCCGGCCCTGGGATCACCAGCTGCGCCAAGCGATCATCGTGGTTCAGCCGAAGGCCCTGGTCTCGGTGGCGCCGGAGCAGGGCTTCCTGCATCAGCGCACGCCGCTCGACACGCTCGGGGTCGATCTCCCCGAGACCACGTGCAAATTCAAGTGACCGCTGCACGCCGCCTGCGGCGTTGGTGAGCGGTTCACGCCCTCGCAACATGCGGAAAACGCACTACAATCGGGCGGCGAGAACGTCCTTCGAGGACGCCGAGAAGCCGCAAGGGAAGGAAGTCGGATGAGCCGCCGCGTCGAGGCAGGATTGAGTGTGGTCGCCCTCGGAGCGTGGTTCGCCCTCTGCGGGCCCGCGGGGGCCTTCACCGCCTACGTCACCAACGAGAAGGGCAACTCCGTCAGCGTCATCGACACGAACACGATGGCGGTAACCGCCACCTGGAAGGTCGGACGGCGCCCACGGGGCGTCACCCTGTCGAAGGACGGCAAGGAGCTGTTCGTCTGCGCCAGCGACGACGACCGCATCGACGTGCTCGACACGGCTTCCGGCAAGGTGGTGCGTTCCCTGCGCTCCGGCCCGGATCCGGAGCAGTTCATCCTCGATGCGTCGGGCAACCCGCTCTACGTGGCCAATGAGGACGACAGCCAAGTCACCATCATCGATATCGAGAAGAACAAGGTGCTCGCCGAGGTGCCGGTGGGTGTCGAGCCGGAGGGCATGGGCCTATCACCGGACGGCAAGGTCCTCGTGAACACCTCCGAGACGACCAACATGGCCCATTTCATCGATACGAAGACCTTTCAGGTCATCGACAACGTGCTGGTGGATGCCCGGCCGCGCTTCGCCGAGTTCACCGCCGACGGCAAGTTCCTCTGGGTCTCCGCGGAGGTCGGCGGCACGGTCAGCGTGATCGACGTGGCGCAGCGCCGGGTCATCAAGAAGATCAGCTTCAAGATTCCGAGCGTGAACGACGAGGCGATCCAGCCCGTCGGGATCCGCATCACCAAGGATGGCAGCAAGGCCTTCGTGGCCCTCGGCCCGGCCAACCGGGTCGCGGTGATCGACGCCAAGACCTACGAGGTCGAGAAATACCTGCCGGTGGGCCAGCGCGTCTGGCAACTCGCCTTCACCCCTGACCAGAAATTGCTGTTCACGACGAACGGAACGTCCAACGACGTTTCGGTGATCGACGTAGCCGCCGAAAAGGTGATCAAGAGCATCCCGGTCGGCCTGCTGCCGTGGGGCGTCGCGATCTCGCCGAACTGATGCGGGGCAGCTCGCGCGCAAGCAAACCAGACCGCCCGACCTGCGGCTCAGGGGTGAAGTACAACATGATGCAGACGTTTCGAATGGCGGCTCTCGCCTTGGCGGGACTGCTCGCGGTGGGGCCCGCGAGCGCTCTCGATCTCACCAAAAAGCGCGAGAACCTGCCCGACCTCGTCCTAGGCGACGATCAGGGCAACGATTTCACGGTGGAGAACAAGGAGATCACCCTCGAATCGGGCAAGGCGTATCGGCTGCGCATCGTCGCGAAGGGACACCAGGAATACAAATTCTATGCGCCGGAGTTTTTCCGTTACATCTGGCTCAACCAGATCGTGATCGAGCACAAGGAGATCCACGGCGGCGGGCCGCCCGATCACTTGGAATTCGACGATCCCGGCGAGATCGCCATCGAATTCGTCGCGATCAAACCGGGGAGCTACAAGTGGGAAGCCCGCGGTCTCGAGGCGAAGGGCATGACCGGCACGCTGACGGTGAAGTGATGCGCGCCCTCTGCCTCGCCTCCACCCTCCTGTTCGCCAGCCCGGCGCTCGCAGCCGACGACGCGTCTTCCTGCGCCGAGGGCATCACGATGATTCGCGACGCCGTCGCGCTGAACCCGCCGGAGACGGCCCTGCCCAAGCTGAAGAAGGCTCTGCGCGTGGCCGAGCGGGAGCAGAAGGAAGGCGAGTTCGACGAGTGCCTCGAGGCAGTCGCCGACGCCCGCAAGGTGCTGGGCCGATGAGCCGCGATGATCCGGCAGCGCTACAGGTAGAGCATGTCGGCCACCGTTTCGGAACACGCGCGGCGCTCGACGACGTCTCGTTGACCGTGGAGCGCGGCCGTTTCACGGCGCTCCTCGGGCCCAACGGTGCCGGGAAGACGACGCTGTTCTCGGTGATCACCCGACTCTACAACAACCAGACCGGGCGGGTCTCGATTTTCGGTCACGCGCTCGACCGCGAGCCATCCCGCGCCCTGGCCCGCCTCGGGGTGGTGTTCCAGGCGCGGACCCTCGATACCGATCTCACGGTCGAGCAGAACCTCTTGTACCATGCGAGCCTGCACGGCATCGCCCGCAGCATCGGGAAGACCCGCGTCGGCGAACTCCTCGACCGTGTGGGACTCGCGGACCGGCGCCACGACAAGGTCCGCACCCTTTCGGGCGGCCAGTCGCGGCGCATCGAGATCGCCCGCTCGCTGATCCACCGGCCGGACCTGCTGCTCCTCGACGAGCCGACCGTCGGCCTCGACCTCGAATCCCGCGCCGATATCGTGGCGATCGTGCGCGCCCTGGTGCGCGAGGAGGGGCTTTCGGTTCTCTGGGCGACCCACATCTTTGAGGAGATCTCTGCCGACGACGACGCGGTTGTCCTGCATCGGGGCCGGATCGTCGCCCGCGGCCGGGCCGGCGAGATCGGCGCTCCGGGCGAGGCCTTGGCCGACGCGTTCCGCCGCCTCGTAGCCGAGCCGGGGAGGGCGGCGGCATGAGAGCGGATATGCGGGGCGCATCGCTGAACCGGAGGTTGCACGCATGAGCGCGCCGACGCATCTCTCGACCCCGGTTACCGGAGCGCCCGCGCGCAGCACGCATGGCCGCGTCGGCCGCCTCGACGCGATCGGCTACCTGATCTGCCTCGGCGGGATCGTCCGTCGCGAATTGCTGCGCTTCTTCAACCAGAAAGAGCGGTTCTTCTCCGCCCTGGTCCGGCCGCTGGTCTGGCTGTTCATCTTCGCGGCGGGCTTCCGCAACACGCTCGGGGTGTCCATCGAGCCGCCCTACCAGACCTACGTGCTCTACGAGGTCTACGTCGTGCCGGGGCTGGCCGTCATGATCCAGCTGTTCAACGGCATGCAATCCTCGCTCTCGATGGTCTACGACCGCGAGGTCGGCTCGATGAAGGTGCTGCTGACCTCGCCCTATCCGCGCTGGCTGCTCCTGCTGGCCAAGCTGATCGCGGGCGTGGCGGTGTCGATCGTGCAGGCCTACGCATTCCTGGCGGTCGCGTATTTCTGGGAGACCGACATCCCGCCGCTCGGCTACCTCGCGGCGCTGCCGGCCTTCCTGGCCTCGGGGCTGATGCTCGGGGCGATCGGCCTGTTCCTGTCCTCGCTGGTGCGTCAGCTCGAGAATTTCGCGAGCGTGATGAACTTCGTGATCTTCCCGATGTTCTTCGCCTCCTCGGCACTGTACCCGCTGTGGCGGATCCGGGAATCCTCCGAGACGCTGTACTGGATCTGCGAGCTGAACCCCTTCAGCCACGCGGTGCAGCTTGTCCGCTACGCCCTCTACGTCCAGTTCGAGCCTGTCGCCTGCGCGGTCGTCGTCGGCGTGACGCTCGCCTTCTTCGGCATGGCGGTGGTCGCCTACGATCCGGGTCGCGGCATCATGGCCCGACGCGGCGGCCCGGCCGGCGAGAACACCTGATGGAGCCCGCCCGATGAATTCCGTACTCCCCGCCTCCTCGGCCGCGCCATCGGCCTCTCGCTCTTGGCGGCCCCGGCTCTGGCGCAACCTCGGCCCGATCCGGACTGGCCGTGCGTCCAGCGCAAGGTGGCGACACTCAGCCCCGGCCAGTTCTGGACCGGGCCCGACATCGCCGCGGCCGGCGATTGGGGCAGCGACAATGATGCCGCCGCGCTCGCCCAGAAGATCGCCTCCCGGCGCACGGACCTGTCGCAGGTCGGACCGATCCTCGACGAGTTCGCCGGGAAGTTCGGCTCGGACAAGGACGCGAAGGACAAGGCCCTGACCCGCGTCTATGCGGGCGTGTTCGAGGTGATCAACGGTGAGCGCGACAAGGTGGTCGGCGGCATCGCCCGCTACGCACAGGGCCAGCGCCGGATGGCCGAGCGGATCCGCGACGAGGCCGACAAGATCAGCCAGACCAAGGATGCGCCCAGCGCCTCGGACGCCACCGAGCTGCCGAAGGATCAGTCGGACCTTGAGTCGAAGTTCGCCTGGGACCGCCGCATCTTCCAGGAGCGAAGCCAGTCACTGACCTATGTCTGCGAGGTTCCGCAGTTGCTGGAGCAGAGGCTGGGCGAGATCGCGCGGCTGATTCAGGCCCGGCTCTGATCGGGCTCACGCGCGACGTGCCTCGGGCTTGCCAAAATATCCCGGGCGTTTTGCCGAATATTCCCTAAGTCGCGGAAATCTCAACCGAAACTGTTGCTGATTGAACACGCCGTTTCGGCATCGATTCGTGGATGCCGAAAATGCGGATGAAATCCGGCAGACACGGTCCTGGGCCGATTGTGTACCGCCCCCGTCGCCCGCCAAGAGAGACAGTAAGCCCGGCAGCAACGGGCACGGGTCTCATGCGAGGGGAGCGGAATGTTACGTCGGGCGCATCGCAGCAGCTTGCTGGCGTCTGCATCGATTCTGGCGATGGCGACCGCTCCCAGCCTTGCACTGGCGCAGCAGTCCGTGACGCTCGGTGAGATCAGCGTCGTCGCCACCTCGCCGGTGGGCGGAGGCGGCGGCCTGTCCAGCGGGGCTCAGAACCTCGACAACGCCGCCCAGGGAGCGCCGACTCGCCCGGTTCCGGCCGGCGCAATCCGTCTGCGCGGTTCCGAGCAGCCGCTCAACAAGATCCCCACGACCGTCGAGACCGTCACGGCGCAGCAGATCGATATCGACCGCGGCACCGACAGCGTCGTCTTCTCGCTCGCCCGGCAAACCCCCGGCGTGAACATCAGCGACTCGCAGGGCAACCCGAACCGCCTCGACATCACCTATCGCGGCTTCACCGCCTCGTCCGCGCAGGGCGTGCCGCAGGGGCTCGCCGTCTACCAGAACGGCACGCGCATCAACGAGGCCTTCGGCGACATCGTCAACTTCGACCTGATCCCGCCCCAGGCGATCCAGCGCATCGACGTGGTCACCGGCAACCCGGTCTTCGGCCTCAACGCCATCGGCGGCGCGGTCAACATCCAGATGAAGAACGGCTTCACCTGGCAGGGCACCGAGATCTCGGCCTGGGGCGGCTCGGACGCGCGCACCGCCGGCTATGTCGAGCACGGCAAGATCTCCGACAACTGGAGCTTCTACTTCACCGGCGACGGGCTGAACGACCGCGGCTGGCGCTACGACAGCCCGAGCACGATCGGCCGGCTCTACGCCGACCTGGGTTACCGCGCGCAGGATTCCGAGTTCCACCTGACCGGGCTGGCCGCCCGCAGCTTCTACGGCGCTTCCTCCGCAGCGCCGGTGGACTTCACCCATGTCGACCCGCGGGCGATCTTCACCAACCCGCAGACCACCACCACCGAGGTCGGCATGCTCCAGCTCACCGGCCGGGTCGACCTCTCGCCGACCTGGGACCTGGCCGGCAACGCCTATGTCCGCCGCTTCAGTCAGAGCTATCTCGACGGCAACGCCGGCAACTTCGAGAACTGCAGCGCGCGCTCCAGCTTCCGCGGCTTCCTCTGCTTCCAGGATGATGGCTTCGCGCAGGCGCCGGGCCAGAGCCGCAACGCCTTCGCCAACCAGTTCCTGATCCTGGGCCAGCAGAACCAGCGCATCCCGTTTACGCCGAACGTGCCCTACGCCACGCTCGACACGACCAAGGCCGAGGCGACCGGCTACGGCGGCTCGCTCCAGGCCGCCAACCGCGACCGGGTCTTCGGCCTGCCCAACGCCTTCGTGATCGGCGGCAGCGTCGATGCGACGGATTACGTGTTCAAGTCGTCGAGCACGCTGGGCGTGATCAACCCGGACCTGTCGGTCACCACCGACCCGAACAACCCCTACTACAGCACCATCCCGGGTCTCGGCACGCCCTTCCTCCGCACGGCCGGCGCGCTGGGCATCGCGCCGAGCTCGGTCCAGGGCTCGAACCTGTATCTCGGCCTCTACGCCACCGACACGCTCGACGTGACCGAGCGGCTGTCGCTCACCGCCGGCTTCCGCCTCAACGACGCGCACATCCAGACGCGCGACCGGACCGGCTTCTCCCCGGACGTGACCGGCACGCACGCGTTCACCAAGCTCAACCCGCTGGCCGGCCTGACCTACCAGTTCGACCCGGCGCTCAACCTCTACGGCAGCTACTCGGAGTCGAACCGCGCGCCGACGCCGCTGGAACTGGCCTGCGCCAACCCCGACCGGCCGTGCCTGCTGCCGAACACGCTGGTCTCCGACCCGCCGCTCAAGCAGGTCACCGGCCAGACCTACGAGGTCGGCTTCCGGGGCGTGATCCCGAGCTTCCTCCAAGGTGGTAACTTGACCTGGAAGGCCGGCGTCTTCCGCACCGACCTGACCGACGACATCCTCCAGGTCGCGGTCGCCGGCAACGCGGCGCGCGGCTACTACGTCAACGTGCCCGCGACCCGGCGGCAGGGCATCGAGGTCAGCGGCGAGTACGTCGTCAGCCCCGACCTGCTGGTCTACGCCAACTACGCGCTGGTCGACGCCACTTTCCAGTTCAACCAGACGCTGTCCTCGCCCAACAACCCGCTGGCCGATGACGGCGCGATCGAGGTCCGCCGGGGCAACAAGCTCCCGCTGGTTCCCGACCACCAGATCAAGGCCGGGTTCGAGTACAACCTCACGCCGCACTGGCGGTTCGGCCTGAACGTGTCGGCGTTCTCGTCGTCGTACTTCCGCGGCGACGAGTCGAACCTGAACCGCAAGCTGCCGGCCTACTACGTGATGAACCTGACGACGAAGTACCAGGTGACCAAGAACCTGGAGATCTTCGGGCTGATCACCAACCTGACCAACAACCGCTACGCCACCTTCGGCACCTTCGCGCAGACGGGCGCTGTGGCCGGCAGCCTCTCGATCAACGATCCGCGCACCACGACGCTGGCGCAGCCGCTCTCGGTCTATGCCGGCCTGACCTACCGCTTCGGCCCCGAGCCCGTGGCGATGGCGCCCGAGCCCATCATCCGGAAGTACTGAACCTGCACGTCTCGCGGAGCGGGCGTATCCCGCGGTCTTCGGGCCGCGGGATACGCCCGTCGCGCTTTCGGCCGTTTCCGTGCGGCCTCCTGTCTCAGGAACGCGCGTGCGCGCCCGGCGTCTCCCAGAGTAGCCGCTCCGGCTCCGGGCCGCCTGCCTATCCGGGCCGCGCGAGCCGACCGCGCCGAGACACCGTGGAGATACGCCTCGATGATGATCCGATTCGCCCTCGCAGCTCTGGCTCTCGCCGCAGCTACGCCCGCCCTGGCGACCCCGTGCTCGGACGAGGTCGACACGCTGCAGCGGCGTCTCGACAGCGCCGGAGCCGCATCCGTGACCGGAACGACGCCGCCCGGCGGCGCCACGTCCTCGAACTCGCCGAAGGCGCTCGACAAGCCGCCGAGCCTGACCAAGTCGGATGCCGGCGTGAAGCCGACGGCCGCCGGCGTCGAGGAGGCCAAGAAGCTCGTGGCGCAGGCGCGTCAGCAGGACAAGGCGGGCGATGCCCAGGGCTGCCGCGACACGATCATGAAGGCCAAGGAGAAGGCCGGCGCCCTGCCGTAGTTGCTGTGCAGCCGGCGCCCTTTGCGGCGCCGGCGGGATGCTCAATATGCGTTCTCGGTCTTGAGCAGCGCGAAAGGCGTGGTGAGCAGGATCTGAAGATCCAGCAGGACCGACCAGTTCTCAATGTAGTACAGATCGTGCTCCACGCGCCGCTGCAGCTTCTCCGACGTGTCCGTCTCGCCGCGCCAGCCGTTCACCTGCGCCCACCCGGTGATACCGGGCTTGACCTTGTGGCGCGCGAAATATCCGTCGACCACCTGATCGTAGAGGATATTGGCGGCCTTCGCCTGGAGCGCATGCGGTCGCGGACCGACGAGAGAGAGGTCACCCTTCAGCACGTTGAAGAGTTGCGGCAGCTCGTCCAACGACGTCTTTCGAAGGAATCGGCCCACCGGCGTCACGCGCGGATCGCCCCGGGTGACCATCTTCGCGGCACCGGCATCGCACTGATCGACATACATCGAGCGGAACTTGTAGACCTCGATCAGCTCGTTGTTGAAGCCGTGGCGCTTCTGCCGGAACACCACCGGCCCTCGTGAGGTGAGGCGGACCGCCAGGGCGGCAGCCAGCATGATCGGCGACAGCGCGAGCAGCATCATCAGGCCCACGCAGCGGTCGAAGACGGCCTTCACCACGACGTCCCAGTCGGCAATTGGCTTGTCGAAGACATCCAGAACCGGCACTGAACCGAGATACGAATAGCTGCGGGGGCGCAGCCGAAGCTTTGCCGCGTGTGCCGAGAGGCGGATGTCGATCGGCAAGACCCAGAGCTTGGCGAGCATCTGGAGGATGCGCGCTTCCGCGGTGATCGGGATCGTGAACACGATCAGGTCGAGGCGCGCGTGCCGTGCATAGGCGACGAGGTCGTCGATGTTGCCGAGCTTCGGATGGCCGGCCACGACGTCGCAGGACCGATCGGCGTTTCGGTCGTCGAACACCCCGACGATACGGATGCCGCTCTCGCTCTGGGTCTCCAGGGCAGCGATCAGGTCCTCCGCCGGCTTGCCGCCGCCCACGATGGCGGTCCGCCTGTCGAAGCGTCCGGCCCGGGTCTGCGCGTCGATCACGCGAAACAGCACGCAGCGCCCGACCAGAAGCGTGATGAGGCCCGCGGCGAAGAAGGTTCCGAGCCAGAGACGCGAGTAATGGTCCGCGACCTTGGCGAGCACCAGGACGGTGGCCACCATGAGGAAGGTCGTCGACCACGCCGCGATCAGCCGGATCGACGTCTTGGCGAAGGCGCGGAAGGCGCCGATCCGGTACGCGCCCGCCACCTGAACCAGCGTGATCGTGGTTACGGCGATCAGCCCGATCGCACCGGCATAGGTCAGCCCGAACGGGACCCGGCCGCGCAGCATCAGGACGTGCAGGAGTGAGCCAAGGCCGAGGATCAAGGCGCATTCCAGGGCGCGAACCAGCCCTGCCACGACCACCGGGGAAATGGCCGCCGGGCCCCTCGTGGTCGTTTCCGCGAGCGGCACCGTGCTGCCTGCCGCTGTGACCTGCGCCTCAATGGGCCCGGACGCCGCAAGAAGGTCGCGAATATCGAACGCGCTCATCGAAGGGCTCCTCCCGCGCCAGTCGGCGGCTCCCGTGGCCGCAACCTCGCACGGGGCGTTTTTGGAAGACTTAAGAGCGAACCCGGCGCATCAGCTTTCGCCGAACCGGCGAGCACGCGGGCAATCGCGTTGCCGTGGAGGCGGTCAAGCGGTCCGGGGCCGGGCGATCTCGCGCGTCCCGATGCTGCGGCTCTGCGCGCGCGCCTGGAAGGCTGCGGCGTATCCGGAGATTACCTCGTCGCCCATGCGCTCCAAGGAGAAGCGCTGCCAGATCGAATCGCTGAGCAGGCGGGTTCGTGCGGCCAGCGCGTCCGGCGCCTCGTCGAGCACCCGACGTATGCTCGACGCCAGGGCTCCGGGATCTCGCGCCGGAACGAGGTCGCCGGCAGCCTCACCGAAGATCTCGGGAATGCCTCCGACACGCGTAGCGACCAGCGGCTGCGCCGCGGCCGCGGCTTCCAGCACGACGTAGGGCAGGGATTCCGCCAGCGAGGGAACCACCAGAATGCGACCCCGGGCCAGCGCGGAACGGATCGCCTGCGGCGGCTCGAAAGCCACGGCGCCCGTCAACCCGAGGCGCGCGACGGTCGCGCGCAGGCTCTCCGCATCCGGACCGGACCCGACCATGAGCAGGCGCAGCGCCCGGCCTTCGGCGCGGAGCTGCACCAGAGCCTCAAGCAGGTAGGGCAGGCCCTTCGCTTCCCGAAGCTCGCCAACGTAGAGGAGATCGAACGCGTCGTGACTGCGCGTCACCGGAGCGAATTCCGCCTCCGCGATGCCGTTGTGTACGATCCGGCTCACGCGCTCGGAGCCGCCCACGAAGGTGCGGTGCCGGCTGGCGACGTACTCGCTCTCGAATAGGAAGGCGTCCGTCCGTCGCACCAGCATCGCCTCGACCCCCATGTAGAGGCGGTGAAGAGGGCTGCCAGGCCGGTAATTGTAGCTGCCGCCGTGCGGCGTGTAGGCCCGGATCGCCGCCCCGACACTGGCGAGCCGCGCGTAGGCGCCGCCCTTGGCGCCGTGCCCGTGCAGGACGTTTGCGCCGACCTCGGCGGCCCGACGCTCCACCGCCCGTAGGCATGACCAATCCGACAGGTGTGGATTGCGCCGCATGGGAATGCGCAGGAGGCCGAGTTGCAGGCTGCTCCCGAGTTCCGCCAGGGCCCGCTCGCCGCGCTCGCCCCCTGTGGTGGAATCGCAGACGATGCCGACAGCATGTCCGGATGCCGCTTGGAGGCGTGCAAGATCCATGACGTGCCGGAAGAGACCACCGACAGGGGCGCGGAAGACGTGAAGGATTCGGTAATGCTGAACACTTCGAGCGTCGTTCGACTTGGCGACCACGGTATCGCTCCCGGGGATATCAATACCGGGAATTGTGGGTCCTTGACTCTGGCCGGGACCTTAAGGTGGCTCACGTCGACGCGCGCTTTTCGGCAAGAAGGTAAGCGGAGTTCTACTTCCTTTGTTTCGAGTCACGTTAAAGGCAGCCCCTGCAAGCTGGCCCAGATGGTTCCGTAGTGACAGGCGGCCGCGGCCAGTACGAAGCCGTGCCAGATCGCGTTCTGGAACGGCAGTGTCCGCCAGATGTGGAACACCACTCCGATCGAGTAGAGCGCGCCCCGATCCCCAGAAGCCAAAGCGCGGTCGGCTGCAGCGTCGCGATCACGGACTCGTAGGCGAACAGCCCGCTCCAGCCGAGCATGAGGTACAGGACAATCGACAGACGATCGAAGCGGCCCGGCAGCAGCAGCTTCACGGCAATCCCGATCAGCGCCACCGCCCAGATCATCGCCAGGAGGATGTAGGCCCGCGTCCCCGATCCCACGAGGGCAACCAGCGGCGTGTAGGTCCCGGCGATCATGAGATAGATCAGCGCATGGTCCGCGCGGCGGAGAAGCCATTTGCGCGGGCTCACCGGGTAGAGATTGTACAGGGCCGATACGCCGAGCATCAGCACCAGGGCGGTGGCGTACACGACGACGGCCGCGCGCTCGCCAAGACCGAGATGCGCGGTCACCGCAGTCGTCACCAGTGCCACTGCACCGGCAAGACCCAGCACGACCCCGAGACCGTGGATCACGCCGTCTGCAAGGATCTCCCGCGGCGTGTAGTGCCACGTCAGGGAGAGTGGTCGACCATCCTCCGCGAGAGACATCTTGAAGCCTCCTGCAACGCGTGCAGTTAAAGCTTGAGAAGTCTTGGACGTTCCATATGCAAAATGCTGATGGGGGCTTATCCCAAAGTTCCTGCCGACGGGGTAAAAGTCTCGTGCGGTGCGGCAACGTCGCCGCACCGCAGGAAAGCTTAAGCACCGCGGCCGGCCAGCCCTTCGAAGCCGAGCGCCGGCTCAGCCGCAGCTGGGCGCACGATCCCGATCCCGCGGCTCAGACGCGCGTGGACCGTGGCCATCGTCAGAACCGCCATGGCTAGAACCTGATGGGCGAGTGCCGCCCAGAGCGGCACGGCGAGCAGCAGCGTCGCGATCCCGAGGCCCGCCTGCGCGAGCGCCAGCGCGGCGACGCCACCAGCGCGGCCCGCTGCGCCCGAGGTTCCCGCCCGCCGCGCATCGATGGCGTGCAGGAATGCGACGATTACGACCAGATAGGCGGTCAGGCGGTGGTCGAACTGAACCAAAGCGTGATTGTCGATGAAGTTCTCGATCCAGGGGCTGATAGCGAAGAGGCTGCCCATGGGCGGAACGAGGTCGCCATCCATGGTGGGCCAAGTGTTATAGACGACCCCGGCATGCGACCCGGCGACGAGGCCGCCGAGGAAGATCTGCACCAGAACCAGGATCGGCAGGGCGAGGGCGGTGGCGCGGATGCGGGTCGGTGCGGGCGCCAGGACGCCGCCGCGCTCGCCGGCCGCAAGCCAGACCAGTCCCGCCAGGATCAGGCTCGCCGTGGTGAGATGCAGGGCAAGCTTGAGCGGTGCCACGGCGGTCATGCCGGGCTGGAGGCCCGAGGCAACCATGATCCAGCCGATCGCACCCTGGAGGCCGCCGAGCACGCCGAGGCCCAGCAGGCCGAACCTGAGCCGCCGGCTGATCCGGCCCTGCCACCAGAAGACGATCAACGGCAGAAAGAAGACGAGGCCGATCAGCCGGCCGAGCAGGCGGTGACCCCACTCCCAGGCGTAGAGCACCATGAACGACGACAGCCCCATCCCCTGGTTCAGGATGTTGTATTGCGGCGTGTCCTTGTACTTGGCGAATTCGGCCGCCCAGTCCGCCTCGGAAAGCGGCGGGATGGCCCCCGCGACCGGGCGCCATTCGGTGATCGAGAGACCAGAACCGGTCAGCCGCGTCGCGCCGCCCACTGCCACCATGGCGACCACCAAAGCCGCGACCACGTAAAGCCAGGCCCGCACCGCTCCCGATCGCCGGTCCGCCGCGCCTCTCAAGATCATAGGCATCCCTATCGCGCATGCCGGGACGCCCCGGCCGCCACGCCGGGGTTAGGCGATGCGCGCGTTGCCGGCAACGTCGGCGGCGCCGCAGCCCGCGGCAGGTGGCGCGTTGCCAACCGCGCCGCCGGACGATAGCCGTCAGCCGTCAGCGCCACCGTGCGCTTGGCGAGGTATCGGACACGCAATGCGCCGCCGCACCCGGACCCTGATCGGCACCTTCACAATCCTCGCCTTCGTCTGTGTCTATGGACCACTGGCGATGACGCTTGCCGACAGCCGCATCGCGGAGACGCCGGCACCGGTCCAGGCGCTGCTCTACTCCATCCTGGGAATCGCCTGGATCTTCCCGCTGATGCCGCTGATCCGGTGGATGGAGCGGCCGGATCGTTAAGGCGAACCCTCGATTTCGCCGCACTCGGTCTCCACAAGCTTTCCGGCCCGTCTTCGAGATTCACCGTTCGTGAACCACCCCTCCATGCTCCTCAAGCCTCTGGCGGCACTTGCCGTGCTGCTCGCGCCCTTGCCGGTCCTTGCGCAGGGGACGCCGCGCTCGATCGGCGAATGCGAGCGTCTGAAGAACGATCTCGCCTACAATCAGTGCCTCGCGATATTCGGTCCCGCGGCGAAGAACGTGGCGGGCGGCTACGCATCCGCCGACACCGCGCCGACCCCCGCGGCCGCAATGGCCGAGCCGATCCCGCAATTGGAGGAGACGCCCGAAGCGAGCACGAGCCGGGAGCGGCGCTACCGGTCGCGTCGCGGCCGGCAATACGCCTCCTTCTCCACCGGCTACCGGCACCGGCGTCACCGGTGAGACGGTTCAACCTCAGGCGACGTTGAGGCGCCGACCCCGGTTCCAGGCCAGGAACGGCACACCCGACAGCAGACCGGCCAGCGCCGCCCGCGACTGGTGACAACCGTTCACCGACACCCGGGGCAGGGCGTGCAGGTAGCCGGCATGCTCCGCGAAGAGATGGCCGGGCCGGGTGGTCACCGCGGTCGCAAACTCCATCTGCCGCGCCAGCGCGAATTCCCGCGGGCCTGCCGAGGTCGGATCGCCGACCGGGTAGGAGAGGTGCCGCACGGGGCGCGCGAGTTCGGCCTCGATCCGGGCGCGGCCCCCGGCGATCTCGCGTGCGGCGGTCGCGGCGTCGTGCTTCGCCAGCATCGGATGGCTGAGCGTGTGCGCACCGATCGTCACGGCCGGGTCCCGGGCGAGGTCGCGCAACTCATCCCAGGACAGGCATAGCTCGGCAGCGACCTGGCCCGGGAAAAACCCGCGTGCCGGCAGAGGCCGGCAATGCGGTAGAGGAGGTCGGCTTCCGGGCCGCGGCGCAGGTCTCGGTAGACGGCGTCGAAGGCGACCGCCTTCTCCTGCGGGCTGCGGGTTGGCAGGTCGAAGCTGCGCGCGCCGATATCGATCCGCACCCGGTCGAGCCGTGCGATCGCCCGCTCCAGCTCGATCCACCACAGGCGGCCGCCCTGGTCGGCGAAGGCGCTGGTGACGAACAGGGTCCAGGGGCGCCGTATCGGGCCAGGATCGGGCGCGCGTGCACGATGTTGTCGCGATAGCCGTCGTCGAAGGTCAGGACCGCGAAAGGCGGACCGTAATCCGGCTCGGCGAGGCGCTCCGGTACCGCATCGAGGCCGATCACCTCGAAACCGCGGGCGTCTAGTTCGCGCAAGGTCAGATCGAGGAACTCGGGCGTGATCCCGAGCAACCGGTTCGGCGCGAAGGCCGGCACCGGGTCGGGACTGACGTGGTGAAAGGTCAGAATCACACCGAGGCCGCGGGCCGCCGGCGTCAGCCAGCGATCCGCCCCGAGGGCCTGGATCGCGCGGAAGCCGGAGGCGAAAACCCGATGCTTGGCGCGCGACGACAGCATGGTCCTGAACCGTTCGGGCCTGGTGGCCCATGCCGGCAAAGCCTTCACTGCGCGCGGTAAACAAACAGGAAAGCACACCTGCGCGGCATGTCGTGTCTGAAGGCGATATTAGCCAAGGCGACTTTTTGCAGGACAATTCGGAGGATAAATCGCCCTTATTAGTGTTGAGGTCACGGGTTGTTGAGTGCGTCACCGCAAGCTGATTGCTCGATGATGGATCGTCGGCGATCCGGCGGGAGAACAAGACCATGGCGCTCAGCGTCCAAGTGGCGGACAGGGCGATAGTCGAGGCAGGGGCGGGCGGCGCGCTGGTTGCGGAGATCATCGCCGATCTGGCAGCGGCGGAGACATTGTGGCGCCGACTCGAAGCCGATCCGGCCAGCCTACAGACGCCCTACCAGCGGTTCGACTGGACGAGCGCCTATCTGCGCTCGACCGGTCAGGCCGAAAGCGCGCGGATCGTCATCCTGAGGGATGCCGCCGGCCGGCCGCGCATCCTTCTTCCTCTGGTCCTGCGTCGAGAGTTCGGTCTCCGCGTGGCGCGGACGGTCGGAGACAGGCATGCCAATTACCACATGCCGCTTTTTGCGACGCGCGACGCCGCCTCTATTCCCCACGGCGAATTTTGCGCTGCCCTGGTCCGCGCCGGGCGCACGGCCGGCATCGATGCCTACGCCCTGCAGCATCAACCCCGGTTCTGGGAGAAGACAGTCAATCCGCTCGCGGTGACCGGGGAACCCGGGGCCAGCGACGCCTATGGGCTGATGCTCGGCCCCGACCCGGATGCGACGGTGCGGCGGGTGTTCAGCGCCGATGCCAGGAAGAAGCTGCGCTCGAAGGAGAAGCGGCTCGTGGAGGCCTACGGTCCGATCGCGTATCGCTGCGCCAGCACTCCGGAAGAGGCGTGTCGATATCTCGCGGCGTTCTACGCCCAGAAGTCTGCGCGATTTGCCGGGATGGGCGTCGCCGATCCTTATGCGGACCCCGCGGTCCGCGACTTTCTGGCGGCAGCTTCGTCCGGCGCGCATCCCGCCATCGAACTGCATGCCCTGTGCCTCGCCGAGACCGGCCGCGTGCTCGCGACCTTCGGGGGCGCCGTGAGCGCGCGCCGCTTCAGCGGCATGATGACGGCGTTCGATGCCGATCCAGAGATCGCGCGGTTCAGTCCGGGCGACCTCCTGCTCCAGCATCTCGTGCGTGACCAAGCGGCGCGCGGACGCGAGGGCTTCGACCTCGGCGTCGGCGAGGCGCGCTACAAGTCCAGCATCTGCGATCAGACGATCTCTCTCATGGAGACGATCGTACCGGTCAGCTTGCGGGGCCGGACCTACGGTTTCATCCGGCAGGGACTGACGCGCGCGAAGCGGCGGATCAAGCGCGACCCGCGCCTCTACGCCGCCCTGCAGCGGATCAGAAAGCTGCGCCGGTCCTGAAGACGGTCGCCGCGCCCGCTCGCGTCCCTGATCAATGAGCCGAGATCCGGCTCGGCGACGCCGGCCGCTGCGCTAGGCGGCGTTGAGGCGAAGCTCGGCGCGGCCCTCGTCCTCGGGCGAAACCTGCGCGACAGCACGATCTTGGGCGACGAGGATCTGCCCGGCACCGGCATCCTCCGCAATGGCATAGAGGTCGGCCAGCGCCGGATCTTCGGCCGAAGCGTTCGAGGCGATGACGACCGTGTCCATGAAGCCGGCGACCAGTTCGAGCAGGTCGACGGCGCCCTGGGCGGCCTGGAGGCGGCAGAAGACCCAGTCGTAGGCCTCCGCCATGGCGTCGAAGGTCAGCGCCAGGGCATCCTGCTGCTCGAAAAGAACCGCCGCGGTGCGCTGCCCGGCCTCGATCCGATGCAGACCGCTGTCTCGCCTGGCCTGGATGACCTCGAGGAAAGCCGCCTCGCCGGCGACCAGATCGGTGAAGCCGGGCCCCTCGGTTCCTGCAGCCGGAGCGTTCAGGTCCACGGCGAGGAGGCTTCCCGCCCGGCCGAGGGCTCGGGACAGAACCTCGTGGAGGGCAGGCACGCCGCAGGTCTCCTCGGTCTCCACGACCAGGATCCTGCGGCCGGAACGTGCGTCTTCGGGCCGCGGCGCGGACGCGATCCGCGCGATCAGCGGCGTGAGGTCGAACGCTTCTGCGGCGGCGGGCGCCTTCGACATCGGGACCGCCGCAACGTGTTCGGCGTCCTCCGAAGCCTTGGACCAGCGCGCCGCCGGCATCGCCTCCGGGAAGGCGAAGGACGGCCGATCCAGGGACGGCTCACGACGCCGGCGTTCCGCCGTCTCGGGATCCTCCCGGTCGGCCGCGTTCCGCGCCGACTCGGCGAGCAGCGCATTGGCGATGACGCCGCCGGCTGACAGCATGAGCGCCAGCAAGGTCGCGAAGCCGACGATCGGAAGCTTTTTCGGGAAGGACGGAACCTCGGGCGTCACGGCCCGCGAGACGATGCGGGCATCGGCCGGGGTGGCGCTCTCACCGTCCCGTGCGGCCGCCTCGCGGTAGCGGGACAGGTAGGACTCGAGCTGCTCGCGCTGCGCCTTGGCCTCGCGCTCCAGGGCGCGAAGCTGGATCTCGCTGGAATTGCCGCGTACGACCACGTCCTGCTGGCCATCCACCGCGGCCTGAAGGCTCTCGACCCGGGCGCCCGCGATCCTGGCGTCGTTCTCCATCGTGCGGACGACCCGCTCGGCGGAGAGCTTGATCTGCGTATCGAGATCCTCGAGCTGGGCGTGCAGCTCCTTGATCCGGGGATGGGCCGGCAGCAGTGTGCGCGATTCGAGGGCGAGCTGCGCCCGCACGGCGATGCGGTTCTCGACGATCCGCCGGATCACCTCATTGTTGGCCACGTCGGGGATCTCGAAGGCGCGGCCGTCCTTGATCAGATCCTTGATAGCCTTCACCTTGCCGTCGAGATCGGCCTTGAGGATCCGCGCCGCGGAGAGCTGGCTCGACAGCTCACCAAGCTGCTGGGCCGTCAGCGGCCGTCCGCTTGCTCCCGCGCTGCCCACCAAGCCGTTTTCGGCACGGAAAGCCTCAACTTTCGCCTCTGCCTCGGCGACGCGCTTGCGGAGTCCGTCGATATTGCCGCCGAGCCACGAGGAGGCGTAGCGGGCGGTATCGACCTTATCGGCTTCGAGGGACGTGATGTAGAGCTGCGCGATGGTGTTGGCGCCTTCGGCCGCGAGCTTGGCGTCCTTGGAGCGGAACTCGATCGTCAGAATGCGCGACTTCCCCGCCGGATAGACCAGCAGGTGGTCGAAATAGGCGTCGAGCACCCGGTCCTCGGCCGGGCGGTCGAGGGGTTGGCGCCGAGACCGAGCATCATCAGCACGCGCTGCACAGGCCCGATGCTGCCGGCCCCCGGATCGAACTCCGCGTTGCCGACAAGCTTGAGCCGGCGGATCGCCTCCCGGGCGAGGTCGCGGGACATCACGACCTGCACCTGGCTGGCCACCGCCTGTTCGTCGATCGGCGCGAGCTGGTCGGCGCGCTCCTGCGCGGTCCGGGCGAAGGCGGGATCGCGGCTCTCCAGGAGCAGCTTCGCCTCGCCGGTGTAGCGCGGGCTCACGACGTTGACGAACACGCTCGCCCCAAGTGCCACCACCAGGGTGGGCCCGGCGATCCAGCCGATCGAGCGACGCAGGACCTTCGGCAGCTGCGCGAGGCCGAGGCCCTCCGGCGCGCGGGGATCCGGCCCGGGCGCGGCTTGGGTCGAGCGCAGACGAATTCGGGACATGGGACGCTCTGAGCGCGAAGGCAAACCGGGCGGACAAGGATGCCGTCCGGCGGCTATTAGCGGGCGTTAAGGTTGCTCAAGAGTTAAGGTACCGCTTTAGCGTTGAGATCGAGACCGGGCGCAGCGCTGATCAAGCTTCATTAACCTTAACGGCCTAGACCGTGCCGCATCCGCATTCACGACGGCGATGGTGATGAACCGGCGCGCTCTGCTCCTCGCACTCGGCTCGACTCTGGCGCTCGGCGGATGCCTGCGCCCGAGCTACCGCACCGACCAGCTCGACGCGACTGGCACGGGCTCGATCGCCGCCCGCTACACGCTCGCGGCGGGAGACAAGCTGCGCGTGATCGTTTTCGGGCAGGACAATCTCTCGAACATCTACGCGGTGGATGGTGCGGGCCGGATCGCGATGCCGCTCATCGGCACCGTACAGGTCGGCGGCGCGACGACCGGTCAGGCCGCGAGGGCGATCGAGGCCAAGCTGGCTTCCGGTTTCGTCCGTGAGCCGCACGTCACGGTCGAGGTCGACACCTACCGGCCGTTCTACATCCTCGGCGAGGTCACGACCTCCGGCCAGTATCCGTTCGTCAACGGCATGACGGTCGAGACCGCGGTGGCCATCGCGGCAGGCTTCGGGCCCAGGGCGGCCCGGGACTACGCAGTTCTCACGCGCGACACCGGCGCGGGGCTAGTCTCCGGAATCGTGCCGATGACCTACTCGGTCCGACCAGGCGACACGATCGTCATCAAGGAACGCTTCTTCTGAGCGGCTTCGGCGCCGTCACTGTCCGGATTGCCACGGGTTGATGACCCGCATGGCAGTCTGCTGCGTGGGGATCGGTGTGGCGATGGGTGGCGTCGCCTTCGCGGCGCGCGCCATCATCCGGCGCGCTTCGTTGGCGGGCGACGCGCCAACCGGTGTGAACAGACCCGCCAGAATCTTTCGCGTTCCCTTGCTGACATATGCGGACTTCTGCACCGGCTCGAAATCCTGCAGGGCGTGGCGCTTGTCCGGGTTGCCGGTGAAGACGCGAGCCCCGGAATTCAGGACCACGATATCGCCGGGCCGCAAGGTCTCGTCTTTCAAAAGGGCCGCCGTCGCGCCGCCCTTCATGTCGATCGGTGTCTGGCGCGGACTCGCCTCCTGCGCCTTGACGTGGATCTTCACCGGGAGCGCGGCGTAGCGCGTCTGGAAGCGCCGGCGGGCTGCGCCGAGCCGCGGCGTCGATCTGCGGCCGAAAGACCGATCGTTGAAGGCCGGGGCCGGTGGTTGGGCCGGCTGGGCCTGCTGCGGTGCCGGGCGAGCGCCGAACAACATTTCGAGGAAGCCCGGCTCGGCCGCCTGGGCGCCGAAAGCGGTCCCGGCGAGAAGCCCGGCGGCGGCGATCACAGCCAGCGTGCGGCCTGTGCGAAGCCTCATTGCGTCCTCCGGAAACGACGCCCGATTTCGGCGCCCGACCCTCAACCGCAGGGCAAGCGGGAGGGTTCCGGAATATTGGCGCTCTGCAGATGCACTGCGTGTGTCGCCGCGAAAGTCCGGTATTCGACAGACACACGGAAGATGAATTGCGCAAAACCGACCGCGCGTGCGCGATCGGGAACGGTCAGGCCGGAGCGGATTGCTCGCCCTCGCCGATGCAGTCGAGAGCGCGCTCCACCGCGCTGACGGCATCGAGGAGGTGCTGAACCGTGCGCTCGACCTCGAGCGCCGGGCGGCCCATCGCGGCGGCGCGGGCGCTCACGTCCTCGAGTTGCTCTAGCAGAGCGAGGAGATCACCGGCCACGGTGACGACCTCGCAGCGGGCGAGGCGCGTGACGGTGGGGCGCGGTCGGAAGGGCAAGACGTTGCTCATCGGCGAGGGTTGTCGCCCGAAACCCACCGGATTCGCCAGGGGGCGGACCCGCCGCTCAACACGATTGCCGGCCGAAATCCGCCGGTAACCGGCGGAAAGGTAGATTTTCCGTGGCTGCTGCGCATCGGAGGCGGCGGAACAGATTTACGAGTCGCGACCGAGCTTGACGGATCGGTCCCAGCGCTGACCATGCCGCGATTATCCCCTGGTTTGGCAACGGCCGGTGGATACCAATCCACCGGTTGATCCGGCCACCGTCAGGATTCGTTATGCGCTTTACCCTCCTCGCCCTTTCCATGCTGACGATCGGAGGTCTGTGTGCCTGCAGCACCGACGGCCCCGACTCGCGCAGCGGCCTCGCCGAGAGCTTCAACCTCGACAATTACCGCGCCTCCAGCAACACCAACGGCACCCAGACCCGCCGCGACGTGAACCGCGCCTACACCCAGCCGTCGCTGCCGACGATCGGCAATCGCGGCATGTGACAGGGTCGGTTCAGCGCTTCGCCAGGGCGTCCGCGAAGGTGGTGATCCGGTTGCGGGCGTAAACCGGCAGGCCGGCGCTGATCGAGTTGCCGGTGTTGAAGCTGGAATTGCCCATCAGCACCTGCGCGGGAAGCAGGTTCTTCAGCACCGGAACCCGCGCATATTCGGCCTTGCGGTCGAGGACGTCGCCTTTGATCGCCAGAGCCATGTAGGCCGTGACCACCGTCTTGGTGGGATCGTTCGGCATCGGCTGGAACACGGCCAGGAACTTGCCGAAGCGCAGGATCTGATTGACCCAGAAGATCGTCTGCTCCAGCCCGCCCGTAACGCTGGTGTCGATCTTCGTGAGGGCCTTGAGGGGCGCCTCCTGGTCGGGGCCGAGCACCTGCAATTCGCTCTGGAAGGAGACGTATTCGGCGATCTTCTTGGCCGAGCCCTCCTCCAGTTTGTTGGCGAGCTTCACACCGAGCGGCAGCTTGCCTTCGAGATTGTAGCGAGACTCGATGCAGGCCCCGGCGCCTTCGCACCAGGGACGATCGGGGCGCTTGGCGAATGCCGCGGCCGGATCCTTGTTGGGCGTCACGTCGGCGGCCGAGATGGCCTTATGCTTGATCGCCGGGTCCATCTTTTCGACGAAGGCGAGGTTTGCGAAAGATGCGATGTCGATCGCCTCCGGCGGTCGCGGCACCACGAACCGCCCCTCCGCCACGTAGACCTTGAGCGTCTCGTGCCTCGGCTTGGTCACGCCGTTCACCGTAACCGTGTAGTCCGGTTCCTTGTAGCCGGGGTAGGGCGCCAGAGCCGTCGCCTCGGCGGGACGCACCTTCAGCCAGTCGAGATAGGAGATCAGACCGTTCTCCGGCGCCGCGGAATTGTTTCGGTGATCCGTGAACAGGATCTGCCCCGGCTTGATCGTCGCGGGATCGACGGCGGTGACCGAGGAGACCTCCTTGATCCGCTCGGGTCCCGGCACCGGAACCGAGTTCGCAGCAGGCGTCTGCGCGCAGACGGGGGCGGCGGCCGTCAGGGCGAGAACGAGGGCGGCAGGAAGCTGCGTTCGCAACGGAAATCTCATCTCTCGGGGGAGGGCGGTCAGTAACCGGGGTCTTCGCCGAACAGGTAGTCCGGGTCGCGGCGGCGCGGCCGGCGCACATCCTCGTCTCCGAAGGGTGTGCGAGCTGTCTGGCCCGGCCACGGTTTGTAGGGATCCCTGTAGGCGTCCTGGCTGTAGGGATCCAGGTCACCCTGTGCACGGCGGCCGCGTGGCGGCGGCCGGTCGCCGAACGGGTCGAGCGGGTTTGCAGGCGGACGCTCGCCGGTCATGTTGCCGTAGTAGTCGCCGGCGACGCTCGCTCCGTCCTCGGATCCGGCAAGGTCGCCGTCCTCGGCGTCTGGCCGCATGGCGTAGAGCGTTTCACGCGGCACGAGGCGATACTGCGTGTCGGCCATGCGTCCGTCCCCGCTCGTGCGGAAGTGCTCGAGGAAGCCGCCGCCCGCGATCCGCTGGCCGCTGCGCGGATCGATCGGCAGGTCGGCGATGAACGGCCGTGCCTCGGAGGAGGGACCCCGGAGCGGTGTCTTCGGAATGCCGTTCGCCCAGGCCGCCTGGAAGATTGCTGAGGCGATCGGAACCGAGACATGGCCGCCGGTCTGGCCGCGGCCGAGCGTCCTGCGGCTGCCGTCTGCGTTGTCGTAGCCGACCCAGACCACCACGGTGATCTCGTTGGTCAGCCCCGCGAACCAGGCATCATTCTCGTTCTCCGAGGTGCCGGTCTTGCCGGCGACGTAAGCCGAGACCTTTGACAAGGCCGCCGCGGTGCCGTGCTGGGTCACGCCCTGGAGCATCGTCTTGAGCTGATAGAAGGCCACCCGGTCCGCCGACCCGATGCGGACAGGCTCGCGGGCGGCATGGGTGTAGAGCGGCTTGCCGTCGCGCTCCACGGATTCGAGGGCATAGGGGGCGGGGCGCGCGCCCTCGTTGGCCACCGCCGCATAGAAGCTTGCGAGATCGAGCATCCGTACCGGCTGGGCGCCGAGCACGAACGGGTAATAGGGTTCGCACTCGGCGTAGATCTGCGCCTCCAGGGCGATGTCGCAGACCCGCTTGAGGCTGGCGGGCCCCTTCGGGGCGATGCCGCCCTGCAGCAGGCGCGCGGTGACGAGGTTTTTCGAGAATTCGAGACCGCGCCGCAGGGTCGTGGGCCCCGACCCACCGCCTTCGTAGTTCTTCGGCGACCAGGATTCGCCGGTGCCGCTGATCGGCGGCAGGGTGACGGGCGAATCCAGCACCAGAGTGTTGGGCTGAAGGCCGGCATTCAGCGCCGCGAGATAGGTCAGAGGCTTGAGGGTCGAGCCGGGCTGGCGCACCGTCTGGGTGACGCGGTTGAGCTGGCTGAGCGGATAGGAGAAGCCGCCGTCCATCGCCAGGATCCGGCCGGTCTGGTTCTCCATCACCAGGGCGGCGCCCTGGACGGTCGGCCGCACCCGGATCTGCGCGCGCAAGCCGCCCTTTCCACCGGCGAGCTTCACCCGCACCACGTCGTAGGGCTGCAGCTTGCCGCGGGCGATCCCGGGATCGAGGACGGCGGTGCGGCCATCCGCCAGACCGACCTTGACCCCGCTGCGCCCGGTCTCCAGCACCACGGCCATCAGCCAGCGCACATCGTAGAGCACGGGACGCGCGCTCTCCAGCGCCAGCAGCCAGGCCGGCTTCCGCTGTGGTGGCGGGGCGGCCTTCGCCGCACGGGCCATCTTTGCCGCTGCCTTCGTGTCCGGCTTGACGGCATCGGACCTGGCACCGATGATCCCGGCAACGGCCTGCGCCGAACCTTCCGGTTCCGGCGTTGCGGCCTGGATGCGGCGGACGCTGTCGGCGAGGTTGAGTTCCGGACCGGTATAGGTCTGGCGGCCGGTGGCGCGCTCGTAATTCGCCAGCCCGTCCTGCAGCGCCTCCTCGACGGCGCGCTGCAGGCCGGCATTGATCGTCGAGCGCACGGTGAACGAACCGGCTGTCAGCGAATCGACACCCGCGAAGGTGCGCGCCTCCCGGTTGAGGAAGTCGACGACGTAGAAGCCCGAATCACGACGGGCCGACTCGATCGGCTTCAGGCCGAGATCCGCCTTGATGGCCGCGTTCATCTCCGCTTCGGTGATCGTGCCCTCTTCCTTGAGGCGGGCGAGCACGTAGGCGCGTCGTTCCCGAGCCCGATCCGGGTACTTGTCGGGGCTGTAGAAATTCGGCCCCTTGGGCATGCCGGCGAGCAGCGCCGCCTCCGGCAGGGTGAGCTGACCCACCGGCTTCCCGAAATAGCTCTCCGCCGCCATCTCGATGCCGTAGGCGCCACGGCCGAGATAGATGCCGTTGAGGTAGAGGCCGAGGATCTGCGGCTTGGTGAGGATCCTCTCGAGGCGCGACGCGACGATCATCTCGCGGATCTTGCGCTCGTAGGTGACGTCGTCGCCCACCGAGAGGTTCTTCACCACCTGCTGGGTGATGGTCGATCCGCCCGCGGGCCGCCCGGGCGAGGCGAGGTTGCCGATGAAGGCACGGATGACCCCGCGCTCGTCGATGCCGTGGTGGCTCTCGAAACGCTTGTCCTCGGCGGCGATGAAGGCCTTCTGCACCAGCGGCGGGACCGCCGTGATCGGCACGACGATGCGGCGTCCGCTTGGCTCGGAAGTCTCGGCGAAGGGCTTGCCGGCTCCGTCGAGGATGCGGGTCATGCCGGGCAGCGTCTTGTCGCGCAGGGCCTCGGCGCTCGGCAGGTCCTTGGTGGCGTTGTCGTAGAATTCGATCACCGCCTTGGCGTCGAAGGGCGAGTCCGGGGGATTCTCGCCCTTGCAGAATTGCTTGTAGCTCGTGTTCAGCTCGTTGAGGTCCAGCCCATGCAGGATCTTCGGAGCGGCGGGCCCCGCGACGCTCGACGGATCCTCCATGGCGGTGGTGATCAACTCGTCGAGATTGATGTCCTCGATGTCGAAGGCCTTGCGCATGTGCGCGCAGCCGTCGCGCAGCAGGCGCACCACCTCGGGCCCGTCGGTGGCGGGGTCGAACTGCGTCCGCACCGCGTCCGGCCGGGTCGTCACCTGGCTCAGGGTGAGGGCGGTCGCGAACAGCTTGATCAGGATGGCGTTCATTCGGGCCGGGTTCGGGGGACGCGACGGGGCGGGCACGGACCTTCCGGGCGCGCGCCTGGACAGGGCGTGCACAACGCGGCTGTTTTAAGGAGACGCCGAACGGCAACGCTTTCGCCCGGCCCGACGTTCGTGTTGCGCGCCGACGCCGGGGGGCACCATGATCACCGACCTGTGGTACAAGAACGCCGTCATCTACTGCCTGTCCGTCGGCGCCTTCATGGATGCCAACGGCGACGGGATCGGCGACTTCGCCGGGCTCGAGCGACGGCTCGACTACATCCAGGGACTCGGCGCCACGGCGATCTGGCTGATGCCGTTCCAGCCTTCGCCCAAGAAGGACGGCGGCTACGACATCACGGACTATTACGGCGTCGACCCGGATTACGGCTCGCTCGGCGACTTCGTCGCCTTCACGCATGCGGCCAAGCAGCGGGGCCTGCGGGTCCTGATCGACCTCGTTGTCAATCATACCTCCGACAAGCACCCCTGGTTCCAGTCGGCCCGCTCGGACCCGGATTCGCCCTTCCGCGACTGGTACGTGTGGTCGAAGGAAAAGCCGGCCACGGCCGATGAAGGCATGGTCTTCCCCGGCGTCCAGGAGACCACCTGGACCTATGATGCGAAAGCGAAGGCCTACTACTTCCACCGGTTCTTCGATTTCCAGCCGGACCTCAACACCGCCAACCCGGAGGTGATGGCGGAGATCCTCAAGATCATGGGCTTCTGGATCCAGCTCGGCGTATCCGGATTCCGGATGGATGCCGTACCGTTCGTCATCGCGCAGAAAGGCGCCGATGTCGGCGGCAAGCCGCGCGAGCAGTTCGACATGCTGCGGGACCTGCGCGAGTTCCTGCAATGGCGCCAGGGGGATGCGATCATCCTCGCCGAGGCGAACATCCTGCCGGAGCAGGATCTCGACTATTTCGGCAACGACGCCGACCGCATGCACATGATGTTCAACTTCCAGGTCAACCAAGCGACCTTCTACGCCCTGGCCGCCCACGATGCGCGCCCCCTCATGAAGGCGATCGAGCGGACCAAGCCGCGCCCGCTCTCGTGCCAGTGGGGCATCTTCCTGAGGAACCACGACGAACTCGACCTCGGACGGCTCACCGGGGCGCAGCGGGAGGCCGTGTTCGCGGAATTCGGGCCGGAGAAGCGGATGCAGCTCTACGACCGGGGCATCCGCCGCCGTTTCGCGCCGATGCTGGCGGGGGATCCGCGGCGCATCCGGCTCGCCTATTCCCTGATGTTCACCCTGCCGGGGACACCCGTGCTGCGCTACGGCGACGAGATCGGCATGGGTGACGACCTCGCCTTGAAGGAGCGGGACTGCGCTCGCACGCCGATGCAATGGTCCGGCGAGCGCCACGGCGGTTTCTCCAAGGCGGAGAAGACCGCGCTGCCGGTCATCGACCATGGCCCCTACGGCTACGCGCATGTCAATGTCGCTGACCAGCGCCACGATCAGGGTTCGCTTCTGAATTGGATGCAGAGCATGATCCGTCACCGCAAGGAGACGCCCGAGATCGGCTGGGGTGACGTGGTGCCGGTTCAGACCGGAAACTCTTCCGTCCTGGCGCTGCGCTACGCGTGGCGTGGCAACGCGGTGCTGTGCGTTCACAATCTCGCGGCCGAGCCGATCGAGATCGCGATCGAGTCCGGCAGCCCGGATCCGGAAGGCGACGTCCTCGTCGACGTGCTCACCGGTTCGCGCAGCGAGGTTGAAGCCGACGGACGGCACTGCGTGTTCCTGGAGGGTTATGGCTATCACTGGTTCCGGGTGGGCGGCCTGGACGCCCTGCTGAAGCGCCGTCCGGCCTGAACACGGCCCGAGGGTGTGCCCGGGCCATCGTTCAGGCTACTACGGGGCAACGCGCGCCCGCCGGGCGCCCAGAGGACGACACGCGCGATGCCAGGAACGCCCCGCGCCGGGATCATCCCGGTCACGCCCTTTCAGCAGAACTGCACGCTGATCTGGGACGACGCCACCAAGGTCGGCGCCGTCGTCGACCCCGGTGGGGATCTCGACCGGATCGAGGCGGCGATCCGCGAGCAGGGCGTGCAGGTGGAGAAGATTCTGCTGACGCACGGGCATGTCGACCATGCCGCGGGCGCCGACGAGCTTCGCGAGCGTCTCGGCGTGCCGATTGAGGGGCCGCACCAAGCCGACAAGTTCCTGCTCGATTCCCTGCCGGAGACCGCGGCCAATTACGGTCTGGGCGAGGCCAGGCCCGTGACGCCCGACCGCTGGCTCGACGACGGCGACGCCGTGACGGTCGGCGGGCTCGGCTTCGACATCCTGCACTGCCCGGGCCACTCGCCCGGCAGCGTGGTCTTCGTGAGCCGGGATGCGCGCTTCGCTCTTGTGGGTGATGTGGTGTTCAAGGGCTCGGTCGGCCGTACCGACCTGCCGGGCGGCAACCACGAGCAGCTGATCCGGGCGATCAAGGAGAAGGTCCTGCCCCTCGGCGACGACGTTGCGTTCATCCCGGGTCACGGGCCGACCGGCACGCTCGGCGAGGAACGCGTCTCGAACCCCTTCCTGCAGGACTGAGACCATGGACAAGCGCCGGATCGGCCGCTCCGCTCTCACGGTGGCGCCCTTCTGCCTCGGCGGCAACGTCTTCGGATGGACCGCCGACGAGGCGACCTCCTTCGCCATCCTCGATCGATTCGTCGAGAGCGGCTTCGACTTCATCGACACCGCGGACGTCTACTCGCGCTGGGCTCCGGGCCATGCCGGCGGCGAGTCCGAGACGGTGATCGGACGCTGGCTCGCCGCCCGGCCGGGTGTGCGGGACAGGATCGTGCTGGCCACCAAGGTCGGCATGGACATGGGCGAGGCCGGCAAGGGCCTGTCGGCGCAACATATCGAGCGGGCCTGCGAGGCCTCGCTGCGGCGGCTCCAGACCGACCGGATTGACCTCTACCAGTCGCATCTCGACGATGCCGATGTGCCGCTGGACGAGACCCTGCGGGCCTATGAGCGTCTGATCGTGGCCGGCAAGGTCCGGGTGATCGGCGCCTCGAATTACGGGGCGCCGCGGCTCGCCGAGGCGCTCAAGGTCGCGGCTGCGGCCGGGCTGCCGCGCTACGAGTGCCTGCAACCGGATTACAGCCTCGCCGAGCGGGGCTACGAGGCCGAGCTAGAGCCGCTCTGCCGGACCGAGCAGGTCGGGGTGATCGGCTATTTCTCCCTGGCAGCTGGGTTTCTCACCGGCAAGTACCGGTCGGCGCAGGATGCCGCGGGGAGGGCCCGGGAGAACCGGGTCGCCAAGTACATCAACCCACGCGGCCTTGCGCTGCTCGACGTGCTCGACGCGGTGGCGGCGGCGCAGGATGCGAGCCCGGCACAGGTGGCGCTGGCCTGGATCATCGCCCGGCCGGGCATCACCGCGCCCATCGCCAGCGCCACCACGGTGGCGCAGCTCGACGAGCTTCTCGGGGCCGCCCGCCTCTCCCTGCCGTCGGACGCGATCGCCCGCCTGGACAAAGCCAGCGCAGGCGGTATCGAGGGCTAACGCAGCGTTAATCCGGGAGCGTCAGAAAAGCGAGGATCCGGGCCCGCCTCGAGCCCGCAAAATCGTGCAATCTCAACGCGGAACCCCTATATCAGGCGGATCAAGCGAGAGCGCAGGCATGGGCGCCCGACGGCGCGAGTCCCTCCGTCGCGACTAGGCCCGCCTGCCCGAGGAATTTCATGGCCGACACCCCCCAGACCGAGCACGCCGATTACGGCGCGGAATCGATCCGCGTGCTGAAGGGCCTCGACGCCGTCCGCAAGCGGCCCGGCATGTATATCGGTGACACAGACGACGGCTCCGGCCTCCACCACATGGTGTACGAGGTCGTGGACAACGCCATCGACGAGGCCCTAGCGGGCCACGCCGACCTCGTGACCGTCACCCTCAACGCCAACGGATCCTGCACGGTCTCCGACAACGGCCGCGGCATCCCGGTGGACATCCACAAGGAGGAGGGCGTCTCGGCGGCCGAGGTCATCATGACCCAGCTGCACGCGGGCGGTAAGTTCGACCAGAACTCCTACAAGGTCTCCGGCGGCCTCCACGGCGTCGGCGTCTCGGTAGTGAATGCCCTGTCGTCGTGGCTGAAGCTGCGCATCTGGCGCAACGACAAGGAGCACGCGATGGAGTTCCGCCACGGCAATGCCGTGGCGCCGCTCGAGATCATCGGCCCCGGCAACGGCCGTCGGGGGACGGAAGTCACCTTCCTGCCCTCGACCGAAACCTTCACGATGATCGAGTTCGATTACGCTACGCTCGAGAAGCGCCTGCGCGAGCCTCGCCTTCCTCAATTCCGGCGTGCGCATCGTCCTGACCGACGCGCGCCACCCCGAGAAGAAGCGGGAGGAGCTGTACTACGAAGGCGGCATCGAGGCGTTCGTCCGCTACCTTGACCGCTCCCGCAAGCCGATCGACGGCATCACCAGCCCGGTGGTGGTGCGCTCCGAGCGCGACGGCATCCGGGTCGAGGTGGCGTTCTGGTGGAACGACTCATTCAACGAGACGGTCCTTCCCTTCACCAACAACATCCCGCAGCGCGACGGCGGCACCCATATGGCGGGCTTCCGCGCGGCGCTGACCCGCCAGATCACCGGCTACGCCGAATCCACGGGCATCGCCAAGAAGGAGAAGGTCTCGCTCACCGGCGAGGATTGCCGCGAGGGTCTGACCGCGGTGATCTCCGTGCAGGTTCCGGACCCCAAATTCTCGTCGCAGACCAAGGACAAGCTTGTCTCGTCCGAGGTGCGCCCGGCGGTCGAGAACGTGCTCAACGAGGGGCTCTCGACCTGGCTCGAGGAGAATCCGAGCCAGGCGCGCTCGGTGATGGGCAAGGTCGTGCTGGCGGCATCCGCCCGCGAGGCGGCCCGCAAGGCCCGCGAGACCGTGACCCGCAAGGGTGCGCTCGATATCGCCTCACTGCCCGGCAAGCTCGCCGACTGCCAGGAGCGCGACCCGACGAAATGCGAGATCCTGCTGGTGGAGGGCGATTCCGCCGGCGGCTCGGCAAAGCAGGGCCGCGATCGCACTTTCCAGGCGGTGCTGCCGCTGCGCGGTAAGATCCTGAACGTCGAGCGCGTGCGGGCCGACCGCATGCTGTCCTCGGCCGAGATCGGCACCCTCATCACGGCGCTCGGCGCCGGGATCGGGCGGTCGTCGACCGACCGCGAGGGCTTCAACCCCGAGAAGCTGCGCTACCACCGCATCATCATCATGACTGATGCGGACGTTGACGGCTCGCACATCCGGACGCTGCTCCTGACCTTCTTCTTCCGGCAGATGCCGGAGCTGATCGAGCGCGGCCACCTCTACATCGCGCAGCCGCCGCTCTACAAAGCCGAGCGCGGCCGCAAGGCCATCTACCTGAAGGACGAGCGCGCCCTCGAAGACTACCTCATCGACCAGGGCACCGACGGGGCCGTGCTCCGGCTCTCGACGGGTGCGGAATTCGCCGGCGCCCAGCTCAAGAGCCTGGTCGAGGAGGCCCGCACCTTCCGCAACATCCTGCAGGGCCTGCACACCCGCTACGACCGCGCGGTGGTCGAGCAGGCGGTGCTGGCAGGCGCCTTCGATGCCGAGGCCGCCTCTAGGCCGGGCGAGGCCGAGGTGCTGGCCGACATGACCGCACGCCGGCTCGACGCCATCGCGGACGAGATCGAGCGCGGATGGGAGGGCGAGTCCTTCGAAGGCGGCTATCGCCTGAGCCGGACCTTGCGCGGCGTCCGCCAAGTGTCGACGCTCGACGCCGGCCTGATCACCTCGCAAGAGGCCCGTCGCCTGTCCGAGCGCGCCGATGCCTTCCGGGAGATCTACGGCGAGCCCGCGACCCTAATGCGTAAGTCCGACGAGACCGTGCTGCACGGGCCCGTCGCGCTGTTCGAGGCGGTGATGGCCTTCGGCCGCAAGGGCCTCCAGCTCCAGCGCTACAAGGGCCTCGGCGAGATGACCGCCCAGCAGCTCTGGGAGACAACTCTCGACCGCGACATCCGCTCGCTGCTGCAGGTCAAGGTGAAAGACGTCACCGACGCCGACGATCTCTTCGTCAAGCTGATGGGCGACGTCGTGGAGCCCCGGCGCGAGTTCATCCAGGAGAACGCACTCAGCGTCGCCAACTTGGACGTGTGAGGCCGGCGGATCTCCGCGAATTCAACAAATTTTCGGGAAAGATCTAGCTGTGCATGAGAAATCTCTGGTCTGTCGGTCCGAAACTGCGAGAGTGTCAGGAAATAATGCGCGGTTTTCTGACTACTTCTCGAAAAACGAAGGGCTAGGTTAAGATACTGGAATCACTCCATATTTTGCGTAGTAACCGTGTGCGATGGGCCCTCTCGCTCTTCAAAACCCGATATTGGGGCGCAGCCCATGGGTCGGCGACGTCAGCTGGCATGCTTCAACTACGCTGGCAGTCGCAGGGCTCCCCGCTGCATGATGTTCGGGTGTCTCGCCGCTGATAGCAAAATCTCATGACCAGACGAAGGTACGCATCGATACAGGGCTACCATCCGCGTCTGGTCGTTCGAACATCGCCGGAAAAGGGCGAGGGCTTTCTAGGCTGGGTGCTGCGGCTGACCCAGATCAACGGCTACGAATTTTCTGAATGGATCTTACGTTCGGCGGGCATGAGAGCCCCGGACCTTCTCTCGCGTGAGGGCGTCATAGAGCGTCTGCGCCTGATGACACAGGTGGCGGTGCATGACCTGCAGACGCTCGTGCCACGGTTGGATACCGCTGGTTGGCGGTGGGCGGAAATACCGGGGATGGACATCTCGGTAGCCCTGTTCGACGCACGAAAGCCGAAGGTCTGCCCCGTCTGCTTGGCTGAGAAAGGCTTCGTCCAAGCGGCTTGGGGTCTACGCATATGGACCTGCTGCCCGGACCATGAGTGTAGGCTCGTGAACGTGTGTCCGCGCTGCGGCTCGCCGATCACATGGAGGCGTCGACACGTCGACCTTTGTCCTAATCCCAACTGCGGTGGCCGTTATTCCAGCTCGGAGATCCAAAGGGCCGGCGAGGAGGAAGTAGAGCTTGCCCTCCTGCTGGGTCAAGCACTCGGTTCCGAAACGCTTTCGCGCCTTCCGGCCCTCACCAGCGTGTTCGGCGAGTTGTCGCCCCAGGACATCGTGACCATGGCAAGCCGGCTCGGCTTCAGACGCATGCGCGAGACGTATCGCGGAAGCGCTGACTCGTCCGACATCGCGGAAGCCGCGATCAAAGCGGCCCGGCTGTTGTCTAACTGGCCGACGGGCTTTCACGACTTCATCAGGTCACAAAGAGTTCTCGCGGACGGCTCGACGACGGGCGGGGCGGCGCGGGATCCCGAGATCACGTTCCTACTCCGAGCTAAAACCTGGAACGGTGAGTTCCTCTTGCCCTCCGAAGCCAGGTTCATCTTCGCAAAGGAGTTCCAGAACTTCTTGGACATCACGGGAGATGGTCGCGCGCCTGCCCTGCGACAGGCCCTGGCGGGCGAAGGGTCCTCCGACCGTTGGATGTCGCTCCCTCAGGCGGCTAAAGCGCTTGGGATCGACCGGAGAACTCTGGCTCGTATGGCTCGTGATGGGTCGCTCGTTGGCATACGTTTCGTCCAAAACGACAAGACGTTCACGTTCGTGGATCGTCACGAGATCGAGCGCCGACTAAAGGCAACCGGATCAGGTAAGACGCTCGCGAACCTTCGCCGCAATGGCGAAGCCCTTTCTCACGGAACTGCGAGCCGATTACTGGGCATCAGGCCCAACAAGGTTGCGCCCTTGTTGGAAGACGGGCTCTTGAGCGCGATCAGCGGAACGTCGGGGCGCTTCGTCGACCGGGCGTCGGCCGTCCGACTACTGGAGAAGTTGGAGGCCAACGTGCCCGGTTGCGGCAGTCACGCTGACCGACGGTTGATCTACGACACATGTGAAGTCGTCCAACGCGTGCGGGGCCATGGCATGGCATTCATCCTTCGCGCGGTGCTGGCAGGAACACTACGTCCAGTTGATATCTTGATCGATGGTGTCGGATTGCGGCGGATAGGCTTTTTGCGTACCGAGGTAGCACGATTTGAACGGGATCATCGGAAATCGAACGGGAATGTACACATCTCTGACGCCGCCCGCCAGTTGGATTGTTACAATATCGATATTCGACGCTTGATAGCGTCCAATCTCCTTCGACATGGCGAAACAAGTATCGACGTTGATGCCAAAAGCATCCGGAGCTTCCAGACCAAGCACGTTTCGGGACGTGCCTTCGCAAGGGAGTATGGCATCACGACAGGTAGGCTGGATCGACTTCTCCGCGAGATGGACGTTGAGCCAGTATTGCCTGTGACCGATCCGCGGATCAGCACATCGTTTTGGCGTCGAAACGATACGAGACGATTGCAGGGACGGTTCGAGAGGAGGCGGTTGGCCATCGACGACGAAGGTTGACATCGGGGCATGCGTAGCGAGATCGATCTGAGGCCCGACCGTCCCATGTCACTCCTTCGGGCGTTGCAACGCGCTCGAAGGGAGCCCTTCGTGTGACCCGCCCGACAACGGTCGCAGCCGCGCCGTTCGACGCGATCCGGGCCTCTCACCACAAGACCATGTGGCACCCCTATTCCGTTTCCCGGGTCTCACTGAGTGAGTCGACCTCATCCGGAACCAATGGCGAATGGGCGCGCGCGGTCTAGGAGGCTTCCGAATGCGGAGACCGACCGGCTCCCGTCTTCCCGGAACGCGCGCGGGTCGGGGCTTCCCTCGCCATCTTGCCTGGGCGCGGGACAACGACCGCGTCGTGGACCATCTCCAGTTTGCGGAGACCCTCGATCAGCTTCGGGTGCTCCTCCGTGCGGAACGAATCGTCCCATACGAACGGGATCAGGACACGCCATTTCGGATCGACGCGGTAGAGCGCCTCGTCGGCCGCGATTTCCTCGACGATCTTCGCGAATGACACGCCGGGGCGGACGAACTTCACCTCGATCACCAAGCCCAGGCTCGGCACCGTCAGGTCCATACGTGGGTTCTTGTGTCCCACCGGGGGCGTATATTCCTCCGCGTTCAGATCCGGGAAGAGCGGCGCCAGGGTTGCCCAAAGCAAGTTCTGGACGTGGTATTCGTTCTCGATGTCCCACCGGACCATCGGCGACCGGGGCGTGCGCGGTCGCTCCTCAAAGGTCCAGAGCCTCAGCGACCGCTCGACGCCCTGAAGCACACGCAGGACGTCCTCCGGTTCGAGACGCCCGAGGCGGGCCGGCATGTTGGTCTCGCACAGGGCATCGAATGCCCGGAGCGTCAGCGAAGCCTGCGCTTGGTCGCCCGCGCCGAGTTCGTAGCGCAACGCATTGCGCCAAGCTGGCTGCCCGCATTCCGGGTCGGCCGGAACGACGCCGAGGTCCGCGAGCGCGACCCTCGCCTCCGGGAGCATCGCCGCGAGGTCGCGGCGGGCCGGCGCTTCGAGGATGTGCGCCGCCGCGACCATCAAAGAACGGTTGAATTCCGAGAGCCCCGCGGCCGAGGCGCCTCGCACGACCAGCACGCCGAGCCATTCGGCCTCTCGGCGGTCGAGCAAGCGGTGCACGCCCAGCGCGAGGCCGAGGGCGGACAGGCCGTCGGCCTCCAGGGTCGGCGGCAGGTGCGGCCTGAACCAGGTCCGGTTGCCGAGCCACCCGACCCCTTCGCGAAACATCTCGGAGAACGCTTCGGCAAAGCGTGGGTCGGTCGCGGCGTAGCCGACGATCGCGACGTGCCAGGCGGAGCGACCGCCGGGCAACTCGAACGCCATCGCGGCTTTTGCGGCGAGATCCCCCATCGGACCCGCAACCCCGAGGACCCAGGCCCGAAAGGCTTGCGCGAGGGGGACGCGTCGGCTCCGCGGGCGGCGGAGGCGAGGCCGGCTCGGATGTCGGCGATACCGGGCCCGTCGCTCAGAGGAACCACGGCTTCCTCATGACGCGGCCGCCCTCGGCGGCATCCGTGTCCCAACCGGGGGTCCGCTCCAGGCCCGACAGCTGCTTGGCGATCTCGTCGGCGTAGACGAGCGGGATGGGCAGGCCGGACGGCCCGAACGAGCGCCAGGAATGGAACGCGAAATCCGACGCCTGGCGCACGAGGACCGGCATGTCCCGATAGGTCGAGCTGTCGTGGAGGCGGAGGAGCACCGGGCCGGGCAGGCCGTGCGAGGCCGACTTCACCTCCCTACGCCCCGTCAGCGTCAGGAGCCATTCCCTCTCGCTCAACCGCAGCGCTTGCCCCCGCTCCGGGGCGAACGTCGCCTTTCCGTCGGGCCAGGCGCGGTCGAACATCGTGAACGGATGATCTTCGACGACGTGCAGGAACGCGAAGCTCACGTTTGTCGCGCCGATCCCGGCGACCGCCCTCTCGACGGCCTGGACCGTCTCTCGGCTGAGTTGCGTGAACGCGTGGAAGACGAGCCTGACCGCTTCGCCCGGACGCCACGCCTCCTCCCGGCCGATGCGCTTGATGGCGTCGACGATGCTGTCGCTCAACGCGGCCGGGTAGGCCTCGAACGGCACGGCCGCGGTCCGGGCGTCCAAGAAGTAGTGGCCTTGGCTGGAGAAGACCGTCGCGATGCCGACGAACCGCTCGCCCGCTCCGCGACGGCCTTCCTTGACCGTGTGCGACCCGAGCCCAACGACGAGTTCAGTGATCGGTCGGCGACCGCGCGAATAGCAGCCAGGGGCTCCGCCGAGCTTCGCGTAGGTCGCCAGGCTCATGTTGGCCAGCGCGTTCGCGTAGCCGAACGCGTCGAGGCCCAGCATCTCGGTCGAGAGCGCCTGGACGGGCACGTCCCGCTTGAGGAACGTCGCCTTGCTCATCCAGTACGGGCTATCGGCGTGCGGCCGGTCTTGCCAGGCCCGCTCCACCTGCACCATGGCGAGGTCCCAAGGCTCGTCGCGCGACGCCGCGTCCCTGAGGGCGGACCGCGCGGCGTCGGCATAGGCCGGGCCGCCACGGCCGGCGGCCTCGAAGTAACGGACCTCGGGCTCGTGCAGCCTGAACCGGCCGAGCAGCCCGCTGCCGTGGGGGACGAGGCCCGTGTCGCTCGCGATGTCGGGCCTGCCGTGCAGGAAATCCCGCAT
Source organism: Methylobacterium sp. P31 (assembly GCA_050632875.1). Lineage (GTDB taxonomy): Bacteria > Pseudomonadota > Alphaproteobacteria > Rhizobiales > Beijerinckiaceae > Methylobacterium. The sequence goes on from JBODSC010000001.1 coordinate 3,578,888, forward strand.
GGCCGCGGCGACCTCTTCGCGACGGCCGGCCTGGTGAACGACCGCGATGCGCGGCCGCTTCGTCTCGAACGTCTGCCGGTCGAACGGTCCGGTACGGTCCAGGCTCTGCTGTTTCCAGCTGTTCGAGGTCTCTGGCGAATGGACCGGGTCGAACGACAGCTTCGGCCTCCAGACGGCCTCGGCGGGCGGGAAGGCGTCCGAGTCGACGGCCTGGTCGATCAGTCCTCCGAGGCGGAGCGGGACGCCGTCGGCCAAAACCATCGACCGGTTCCCAAGCTGGTTGAGCACCCCGTGAACGATCTCGATGGTCCGCCGGCCGCCATGCCACTCCGCCTCGGCCTTCTGGACTGCCTTGAAAGCACGCTCGGAGTTCCCCTGCGTGATCACCTCGACCACCTTGTTGAAGTTGGCTCGCGTGGGTTCGAGGAAGACGTCTTCGCTCGACACCACCGAGGGGCCCGCCCCGTGATCGTCCAGCGTCAGCGTATCCTGCCCGACCTCGACGACACGGCCGGCGTATGCGAGCCGCCGCGATACCTTCGGGTCGGGATCCTCGCGCCAGGACGAGACCGCCGCACCGGTCAGCGGCACGCCGAGTTCGAGAAGCGTCCGGCAAGACGCGTCGATGGTCGTGCGCAGCCGCTTCGAGCAGGTCAGGACGACGTATGCGTCGCCCCGGGGCGGTTGCAGGATGCGCGTGTCGAACTCCAGGACGAGCCGCTTCTTCAGCCAATCGGGCAGGCCGATGTCCTCCGCGAGGACGTTCTCCCGCTTGCCGGCGACGGTCGGCGGCCTCCTGCGGATCAGGAGGTCTGCCTCCGGGGAAGCCGCGAGCAAACGGAAGACCGCCTCGCGGGTCAGCGCCGACACGAGCCGCAGGTGCTCGGCCGCGGGCAGTCCCATCCTGTCCGTCGGGAGGTTCGCCCCGGAGGTAAGGGGCACCACAGCCATGTCCGTCTCGCCGTGCCGCGTCGCGAACACGTCGTTCTCCGGCCGGTCGAGATAGGCGTGGAGCAGCGCGCGGTCGAACTGGACCACCGAAGCCGGGATCGTTCCCGGAGGCGTGAGGACGCGGATCGCGTTCAGGGCGAGCTGCGGACGAACCCTTTCGCCGGGACGGAAAGCCATGTCGCACTATACGCGGTCGCCGCGTCGAGACGAGCCGCATCCGTCCTGCCACGCGGCCGTCCACACCCTATGCCGTCTAAATCGCTGAGCGAACAAAGTCGAAGGATCTTTTACGTGGACCTTTGGCTCATTGAGTGGGCGTTGAGGGAACTCGCAATTCGGCCCTGGCGGGTCCCGGTCAAGCCCGACTTATTGCTTGAAAAGGCGACCGCGTCGCGAGTTGGTCGGGATGTGCCGAACCGCTGGCCCCGCCCAGTCCCGTCCCAACCATGGCTGCGTCGATGGGGCGGCAGGGCTGCGGTACCGCTCCCGGTCGTCACCCACATGAGGGCGTCGAAAGTCGGCGGACCGGGCGACGGCACCGGCATCGCCTCGACGATCCGTCCGGCGCGTTTCGGGGCGCCTGGGTCAGCTCATCCGCCGTTTCCGGTGAGGACGAGCGCGTCGTGAGGCTGGACCTTCCAGACATGTTCCCCGTCGCCGACAACGCCGCGCAGGGTCTCGTCGAGGACATCGACCTCGGGGATGCGGTTGACCAACACGATGGTCGACGACCGACCCGGGGCGCCGTCCTGGCCGACGACGCGCGCCATCGCCTCCCGCACGGATTGCCGCCGATGCCACCGGGCCGACTGGTCCCTGGGCGGACGCAGGTCGATCGGCGCGTGCACGTAAAGGCACGACAGATCGTCGAAAAGGCGGAAGACCGACGGCCTGCTCAGCCCGGGAAGGTCGAAGTAAGGGTAGAGCCGGGCGTCGACCACAAGCGCGTGCCGGCTCATGGAAACCGCGCGCGTGAACGTCACGCCGTGGACGTCGGCCATGGGCAGGCACGAGATCCGGCGAACGGGACGATGGTCGAAGAGCGAGAGCTGCCGCACCGGCGCGGACGGCCCGGGAAAACCCTCGGTTTCCCAGGACGTTGTCTCGACGAGGCGGAGGAGTGGTTTGCTCACGCTTGCAGCGCTCCCAAGCCCGATTCGAGATCCAGATAATGTACCCGCAGCGCTTCTGAGTGACCACCCCAAACCGGCTCGCCGACCCGATAATCCCCGGTCAGCTTGTCCTTGTAGTCACGGTCCTTCAGGAACGCGCGGGCATACATCCTCGGTGCGACCCCGACGAACGGGTGGAACAGGACCTTGGCATTGGCCGCGGGGGCCGCGACACCGGGCCGTGCTGGGCCGACAGATCCCGAACCCTGTACGCCCGAGGGCGGTTCCCAGCCGTCCACACCCGTCGTGATGGCGTCGCAATGAAGGCTGATCGCACGGCTCTTTGGGTAGGGCTCGATGTACTGGACCTCGTCGATACCGGCGGCGACGATATGTCGGGCGCAGTAATGGCAGGGGAACGTGCTGACATAGAGCCGGCACCCCTCGGCGAGGTGCCGGTCCGGGCGGCGGTCAGGATCGCGTCCATCTCCGCGTGGACCGCCCGGCTGAACTCGATCAGGCCGCCGATCTTCGTGCGCCGAAGCTCGGCCACCGCTTGGCTCTTCTCCCGACCCTCGGCCAGGGCGGGGTACTTGTCGATGAGTTCGCCGATGATCTCGTTCTGCTCGCGGTTGCTGCTGCAGAACTTGTCCGGCCGGAACGCGCAGCGATGGTCGGAGGCCTCCCCGTCGAGATCGGTCCCGTAAAGCCCCCGCCCGCCCTGGGCACGTCGTTGGTGCCGGTCGCGACGATGTTCCCCTTCGCGTCCACGAGCGCCGCCCCGACCTGCCGCGACAGGCACGCGCTCCTCAGCTGGGCCGAATGTGCCTGATGCATCGCCGTCTCGGCGACGTTCGGTCGGATGACGTCCGACGCCGTCAGGATCCGCACCAAGCGCCGCAGCGGCTCGTTCATCCCGGTGTTCTTCGGATCGTCGCCGGCATCCTTCGAGTTGTCGACGAAGAAATCCGCCTCGTGGAAGGTGTCGACCACGTGCTGGCCGTGGCTCTCCGGCGCATCGCCGTCGCGATCCATGAAGGCCGTGACGGCGCGGCGCGTCTCCTGCCGGCCCCTGTCATTGAAGTCGAACAGCTCACGGGTCAGCCGGCCGTGGCGGGCATCGTCGTCGCACACGACGCCGACGAGCGTGAAGGCGTCCTGGTAGATCCTGCGGAGGAGGTGCGCCTCCGCGGGGTGGCGCAGGGAATCGATGATGTAGGCACGGGGCTTGCCGTCGATCTCGCCCTCCGGCCTGCCGCTCGCCTCGGCGCGGAGGGCCCGGATGCGCGCGACGACGGCGCGTGCGACCGCGGCGTTGTCGCCGAACGCGAGCCGCATCGCGTCGCCCAGGTCCTGCATGTGAACCACGCCGGCGAGCGTCTTGCGACCGCCGGCCGGACCGAGGTCGCGGCCGTTGTTCCTGGCCCAAGCCTTGATCTCAGCGCTCGCCTTGACGATGCGGACCTCGTATCCGCCGTCCCCGACCGACTGCGTTTCGAGGAATTCCTTGACGATCTGGGCGGCCCGGCCTGCCCCGGAACCTCCCGGTCCGACGACCGCGATGAAGAGCCTCGTTCGCGCGAAAGCTCCGGAGCAGGCTCTGGCTCGTCTCGCCCGGGCGCGGGCCGGCCGCGGTTGGCAAACGTCCGGTCGTCGCTGCATCGGGCATTGGGGGTCGACTCTTGGAATGCCGTGGTCACGGTCGAACTGCTGGAACGCCGCGGAGATGACACGGCGGCGCAGGCCTGTGAAGTAGCCATCTCAGGTTGTCTCCCGCCGCGCCGACGGTTTGGAGCGTGTTTCACCTTTCCGAACGGGCGGTCCTGCGCTGAATCACGGAGGTGTTTCGTGGAGCCGACCCCACGGGCGCGCTGGCGGTCGCAGAGATCCCCGGCCGTTCGGCGCCCACACGGAAATTTTCGGGTCATCGCGACGCCTGTACGCCCTCTCCCGGATGCCGCCCCGCCCTCTGGGGAAGGAGGACGATCAGCGCGACGATGAAAGCCGCGATCACCGCAGAGGCCAGGGGCCGGCTGAGGTGCATGCCGCCGGCGCTGGCCGGCTTGTCCAGGAAGTCGCCGACCGTCGCGCCCAGGGGGCGGGTGAGGATGAACGCGGCCCAGAACAGGCCGACCCGCGAGACCCGCGTCCGGTAGTAGAGGAAGACGACGACCGCCAGGGCCGCAGCGAAGACGAGGGCCCCGCCCTCGTAGCCGAGGCCGCCGGTGTCCGCGAGCCAGTCGCCGAGCGCGGTGCCCAACGTCTGCGAGAAGGTGATCGCCCCCCAATAGAACGCCTCGACCCGCGGGGTCGACACCGTGTCCACCGACACGGTCCCCTCGGTCGCGTACCAGAGCCCGAGCACGGCCGCGAGGCAGGCGAGTAGGAGGGTCGATCCGCCGGTGTACCCGATGCCGAGCGACCGGTCGGCGAAGTCCGCCATCGTCGTACCGAAGGTGGTCGAGGCGACGATGGTCGCCCAGTACAGGGCCGGGTGGAACCGCCTCGACATGATCTGGGCGACCACGAGCCCGACCAGCAGCACGGCGAACAGGGCGGTGCCGGCGAGGTAGCCCCAATCGAGGGTCATGGTCACGGTGTCGCCGCCGGTCTCCCCGAGCGTGGTGGCCAGGATCTTGATGGTCCAGAAGCCCAGCGTGACCTCGGGTACCTTGCTCAAAGTGCGTTCGTGACGGTCGTCCATCGGACCTGCTCCTTCTTCGAGGGAAACCTCACGGCGCGTCGGCGCAGGCCGCCCGGCGACCGGCACGCTGCGGGATGAGGAGGACGAGCCCAACCATGACGAGCGCGAGCACGCCGGAGATCGTGATGTCGTCGATGCCCAGACCACCGGAAGCGACCGGCTTGTCGAGGGAGTTGGCAAGGGTTGCGCCGAGCGGCCGCGTCAGGACGAACGCCGTCCAGAACAGCATCGGCCTGGGAACGCGCGTTCGCAGATGGAGGGCCGTGACCACGGCCAGCGCGGCGAGGATGAGGAGCGCGCTCCCGTTGTACCCGAGCCCGCTGCCGTCGGCCATCCAGTCGCCCAACGCGGTGCCGAGCGTCTGGGAGAACATGACCGTGGCCCAGTAGAAACCTTCGGCCCGCGGGGATCGCACCGTCTCCACGGCGACCGTGCCGAGCGTGCGCTTCCACAGAATCAGGGTCGCGACGACCGATCCGAGCAGCACCAGGGACCCGCCCGCGTAGCCGATGCCGAGGGACCTGTCGCAGAAGTCGGCGAGGGTCGTGCCTGCGAGCGTCGTCGCGGTGACCACGGCCCAGTACAGGAGCGGCTGGAAGCGGTCCGCCCTGACCTGTGCGGCGAGCAGCACCGCCAGGGCGGCCCCGAAGATCGCCGTGCCGGCGAGATAGCCGAGGCCGAGCGTCAACGTGACGGCGTTGCCGCCGACCTCGCCCAGGGTCGTGGCCACGATCTTGATGGCCCAGAACCCGGCTGTGGCTTCGGGCACCTTGGCGGGTTCGACGTGTCCGGGTCGCTCGGTCTGCTGCATCGGGCTGCCGTGGGAAAGCGAGGGCTGCTTCAAGCGGTGTGGGCCTGGTCGATGATGGCGAGCAGGTCGTCGACCGCGCGACGGCAGGCGGCCGGATCGGGGTTCGACGCTCGCAGCGCGTCGAGGGCGCGGTCGATGGCCTTGTCCACCACGTGCCAGTCGGCGGCGGCTCGCGGCTTCAGTCCGGCCTCGGACGCGTCCCAGGACAGTTCCAGGTCCTTGATGCGCGTCTTGGCGGCGGCGAGGTCGCCCCGGTCGGTCATCGCCTTCACGTCGACGACGATGGTCCGGAACTTGGAGAGGTCGCCGAGCTTCGAAGCCGCCATCATGGTGGGCGTCGCTCCTACGGCGGCATCCTGCATCGCCAGCAGGCCCAGGGGGCGGCCGTGGCGCCGATGACCGTCGCGGCGATGGCGGCGAGGAGGATTTTTCGCATGGCCGGTGGTTCCGTGTCGCGCGGCGTTGGAAGGACTGGAGGATGGGGAGGCGGCGGACGGTCAGGCCCGCCGCTGTCCGGCCAGCTCGCCCGGGCAAACGGGGACAAGGCTCAGGGACGTCACCAGGACGACGATGACGACGAGGAAGACGAGGCTGGTGGAGGCCGTGCCGAAGCCGAGGCCGCCGTATTCCCGTGCCTGCGACAACAGATCGCCCAGCGATGCGCCGAGGGGGCGCGTGACGATGTAGGCGAGCCAGAAGGTCGTCACCGGGTTCGCGCCGAGGCGCCAGGCGAGGGCGAGGGCGGCCAGGATCGTGCCGAAGACGGCGACGCCGAGATTGAAGCCGAGCCCGAGCGCCTCCGTGGCCAAGTCGCCCGCGGCCGTGCCGAGCGCGAAGGTCAGGAGTATGGCGAGCCAGTAGAACGCCTCGCGGCGCCGGGTCGCGATGGCGTGGATCGAGAGCGTCCGCTCGGTCGCGTACCAGAGGGCGAACACGGCGGCGAGGGCGGCCGCGAACACGCCGGTGCCGACGAAGAGGCTCACGCCGAGCTTGTCGGTCAGGATGTCGGTGACCTGCGTGCCGACCACGCTGACGAGGACGACGGTCGACCAATAGGTCCAGGGCACGTAGCGCCGCTCGCGCACCTGCAGGGCGAGGACGGCCGCGAGGAGGCCGGCCGTGAGGATTGCGGTGACGGCGGCACCCAGGCCGACGTTCATCGCGAGATAGTCCGCGCCGGTCTCGCCGACGGTCGTGGAGAGTATCTTGATCACCCAGAAGGCCGCGGTGACTTCCGGTACCTTGTTCAGGATCTGGCGCTGGATCTCGCTCATTCCCGTCTCCCGTCCGTCGTGGTCGGGCTCGGTGATAGCGAGCCAGAATGAGGACAGAATGAGCTTCGTCCGGAGGAGCCGCGGGCTCAGGCCTTAGACAGGCAGTCTGACCGTTGCGAGGGTTCCCCGCCCGTCCCGCCGGTTTTCGACCGTCAGGCCGAGGCCGTTACGCTCCGCGATGCGGCGGGCGATGGCGAGCCCGAGCCCCGTGCCTTCGATGTCCGGCGGCGCGGCCCGAAAGAAGCGGTCGAAGAGGCGGCCCTCGCTTCCGGGTGGCAGCCCGCAGCCGGTGTCCAGAACCGTGACGACGCACGCACCGTCCCGGTTCATCAAGCGGACGTCGACCTGCCCGCCCGGCGGCGTGTAGCGCAAGGCGTTGTCGACCAAGTTTGCGAACAGGACGCGGACCTCGTCCTCCGACCCGCGGAGCGTCGCGGGCGCCTCGACATGCACACCCAGGTCGATGTCCTTACGCTGGGCGAGCACGACGTAATCGGCGACGCAGTCGAGCAGGAGTTGGCCGAGGTCCACGGATGCAGGACGGGCCTCGGCACCGTCGTCGAGCCGGGCTAGACGGAGCAGCTGTTCCACGAGCCGGTTCGCCCGCCGGACGCCACCTGCGAGCGCTTCGCCTCGGTCGTCACGCTCCCCTTGGAGGGAGTCGATCTGGATTTGCATCGCTGCCAGAGGCGTACGCAGCTCGTGCGCGGCGTCGGCGACGAACCGCTTCTGGGCGGCGAGGGCGGCCTGCAGGCGCAGGATGAGCCCGTTCATGGCCTCGACCAGCGGCACGAGTTCCGTCGGCACGCCGCGCGTCGGCAGGGGCCCTTGGGCTGCGGCGCCGCGACCGGCGAGGTCATGCACCAAGCCGTCGAGCCGCCCGAGCGCCCGGTTCATCGCCCAGCCGACGACGATCCACGACAGCGGGACGAGGAGCAGCAAGGGGGCCACGGCGCCGAGCGCCGCATTGCGCGCGAATTCGGCCCTCACGACGTCGCGCTGGGCGACCCGGACCGTCGTGGTGCCGTTGGCGGTCGTGTAGGTGCGCCAGAGGCTCGCCGCCCATGACGATGTTCGCGTATCCCGTGCGGCCGGGGTGGCGGACGTCGACGCCGCGGTCGCCGCGCAGGACTTGCCCGTCCTTCCAGATGGTGACGGCGAGTTGGTCCTCCGGGTCCCGGTCGGCGGCGGGCGGCGCGTCCGCGTCCGGGAGCCCGGGACCCGCGTTGAGGGCGACCTGCCGCAACTGCCCGTCGAGGAAATCGGCCGCCTCGATCCGCGCGAGGGCATAGGCCGCGACCATCGCGGCTAAGCCGATTCCGGCGAGCAGGGCGGTCATCCAGCCGAGCGTCGTGCGGCGCAAGGAGGCGGCCCTCATGGCTTGGGCACCATCCAACCTGCGCCGCGGACGTTGAGGATCACGCCCTTTCCGACCTTGCGGCGGATCGTGAGGATGATCGCGTCCACGGCGTTGCTCTCGACCTCCTCGCCCCACCCGTAGATGCGCTCCTCGATCTGCGCCCGCGAGAGGATGCGCCCCGGTCGCTCCATGAGCGCGTACATGAGGGCGTATTCGCGCGCCGACAGGACCGCGACGGTACCGGCGTGGGACAGGACGTGGCTCTCCGGGTCGAGTTCGGTCTCGGCGGCCACGAGCCGCGCGCTCGCCCGCCCGGCTTGGCGGCGCAGGATGGCCCGCATCCGGGCGAGCAGCTCGCGCATCTCGAACGGCTTCACCAAGTAGTCGTCCGCCCCCAGGTCGAGCCCGGCGACGCGGCTTTCGAGGCCATCCCGCGCCGTGATGATAAGGACCGAGGTGTCTATCCCGGCCGCCCGGGCGGATCGAAGGACCCGGAGTCCGTCCCTGCCCGGCAGGCCGAGGTCGAGCAGTGCGAGCGTATGGCCACCGTTGAGCAAGGCGGTCTCGGCGGCGGCGCCGTCGCGCACCCAATCGACGGAATAGCCCTCGGCCGCGAGGCCCCGCGACAGCCCTTCGCCGATCATCCGGTCGTCCTCGATCAACAGCACGCGCATCGGTCGGTTCGTCCCGGTTCGAGCCGTTGCACCAAGAGGCGCGACAACGCCTACTCGCCCCCAGGCATCATCCTCGATAGGCTACCAACGCCGCCCCGGCGGCAATCAAGGCAACACCGAGCCAATTCGGCGCAAATAGACATTCGCCGAGGAGGACGACCCCGAAGATGGCCACCAGCACGACGCTGAGCTTATCGACCGGGGCGATGCGACTGGCCTCGCCGGGTTTGAGGGCGCGGAAGTAGCAGATCCATGAGCCACCGGTCGCGAGGCCCGACAGCACCAGGAACAGTTAGGTCCTAGCCGAGACCGACCCGACCGGTTGCCACTGGCCCGTGCCCATCAGGATGGCACTGAGGGCGAGGAGTATGACGGCCGCGCGGAAGAAGGTGGCGAAGTCGGAATTGATGCTCTCGATGCCAACTTGGCGAAGATCACAATTAGATCCGCAAAGGTGGCCGAAAGCATCGCCCACAACCGCCAGGGCCACAACAACCATATCACACCGCATTTTAATTTGGAATGATTTGGCGCGAAGCAGTTATATTGACCGCTGGCAGATCATCTAAAGTGGATGTACAGCAATCGATCAACTAATGGAGATGAATTTTCCATCGCTCGACGTGTAGTTCCCAACCCGCCCTGAAAGGCCATTGCCAAAACGGGGCGTCGATGACGAAGGCACGCTCGTGCCTGCCGCAAGCGATCCCCCCACACATCGGAATGAGACGTGTCGAGGTCCGCGTGGGCATGTGCGACGACGTCCGGGTCGGTTGTTAGCGAAGACGCGTTCAGACCAACCTCGGCTCCTCCAGTGACTTTATATTAGGATCGCCTAATTAGATAGGCGTGGCATTCTGAGACACGGACTGATGGACGCCGCTACGCCTACCGACCTGATACACCTGCAGGACAAAGCGGCCGACGCGGCGCGCCTGCTTCGCCTCCTCGCCAACGAGAAACGCCTGATGATCCTGTGCCTGCTGGTCGCTCGTGGCGAGATGGACGTGACGAGCCTCGCCGAAGCGGTCGAGTCTCAGCCAATCGGCCCTGTCGCAGCATCTCGCCAAGCTCCGCGAGGACGGGTTGGTCGCCTACCGCCGCGAGAGCCAGACGCTCCACTACCGGCTTGAGGATCCCCGCGCCGCTCGCGTGCTTGCGACGCTCAAGGACATCTTCTGCCCGGAACTCGGCTGACCGCGTCAGGCGCGGACGATCTCCGCCTCAAGCCCCGGGCGGTCCTGCCGGTTGCGCAGCCTGAGGCTCAGCCCGCTCCGGCGGGACGCCATCTCGGCGATGGCGAGGCCGAGACCGCTCCCAGTCGCGCTCTTGTGGCGCCCGCGGAAGAAGCGCGTCGTGACGTGGGGCAGTTCCTCGGCTGGAATCCCGGGCCCCTCATCGCGCACGAGGACGCCCTCTCCACCGGGACGCGCCAGCCATTCCACAGTGCCGGCCTCCATGTGCTGCACGGCGTTCTCGTGCAGGTTTCGCACCGCCAAGCGCAGGCTTTCGGGATCGGCCCGCAGGGTGTAGCCGCGCAGCACCGGGTCGATCAGGGTGCGGACCCCCGGCGACACCCGCATCCCGTCGACGGTCTCGGCCACAAGCGCCCCAACATCGACCTCGACCAGGGCCGGCATCTCTCCGGCCGCGTCGAGCCGGGCCGCGTCCAGCAATTGCCGGACGAGGCGGGTGGTGCGGTCCACGGCCGCCGCAAGGATCTGGCGCAAAGCCGCCTTGGCCACGTCCGGGTCGGTGGTAGCCATCGCGACCTGGGCCTGGGTCTTCAGCCCGGCCAGCGGTGTGCGCAGCTCGTGCGCGGCGAAGGCCGTCACCTCTCGTTCGTGCCGGCGCGCCGCCTCGACCTTGAGGAACAGGCCGTTCAGGGCGTCGGCCAGCGGCCGGACCTCCGCGGGCGCCCGCCCGGCGTCGATGGCGCTCATGTCGTCCGCGTCGCGGCCCGCGAGGTCGCGGGCCATCCGGCGCAGGGGGCGCAGGCCCCGCCCGAGGCTCGCCCAGATCAGCATCCCGAGGAACGGCACGACGAGGAGCGCGGGCGTGACGAGGCCCATGATGAGGTCCGTGACGAGGCGCTCACGCAGGCCCAGGCGGTCGCCGACCATCACGCGCACGCCCTTCTCGGCATCCTCGACCGTGAATACCCGCCAGGTCTCGCCGTCGACCTCGCGCTCGGAGAAGCCGGCTGGCGCATCGGTCAGGCGCCGCTCCGGGGCCCCGCTCGACCGCGCGACCATGCGCCCGTCGAGGGACCAGATCTGGCAGGAGAGCTGTCGCTCGTAGGCCGTCGGCGCCGGGAAGGTGGACGGTGTTCCGTCGGGGGCCGTACCGCCCACCGCGCCCACGAGGGAGCCGACCATGCGCGCGGCTTCCTGCAGGCGATTGTCGAGGACCTGCTCCACTTGGCGCTTCGAGCCGAGGTAGATCCAGGCGACCGCGCTGAGCCAGATCAGCCCGGTCGCGAGGAGCAGGATCGCGAAGAGCCTGACGCGCAGGGATGTCATGCCGGCGCCCTCATCCGGTAGCCGAGGCCGCGCACGGTCTCGATGGCCTGCTTGCCGATCTTGGCGCGCAGGTTGTGCACGTGGACCTCGACGGCGTTGCTCTCGACCTCCTCCTGCCAGCCGTAGAGGCGTTCCTCCAACTCGGCCTTGGAGCGGAGCACGTCCGGGCGTTCCATGAGGGCCGCCAGCACCATGACCTCGCGCCGGGACAGGCCGACCGGCACGCCATCGACCGTGACGGCAAGGCTGCCGGGATCGAGATGGATGCCCCCATGTTCTAGGGCGGCGGCGGCCCGCCCCGAGGCGCGGCGGACGACCGCGCGGATGCGGGCCGAGAGTTCGTCGAGGTCGAAGGGCTTGCCGAGATAGTCGTCGGCGCCGCCGTCGAGGCCGGCGATCCGGTCGGCCACCGCGTCGAGGGCCGTGAGCAGGACGACGGGCGTCCGGTCCTTCCGCCGGCGCAGGCCGCGCAGCACGTCGAGGCCGGAGCCGTCGGGGAGCATCAGGTCGAGCACGATGGCCGAGAACGCGCTCGTGTCCAGCGCCGCCTCGGCATCGGCGCAGGTGCCGACGCAATCGACCGTCGCCCCGCCGAGGCCGAGCCCCGCCCTAAGCCCGTCCGAGAGGATGTGATCGTCCTCGACGACGAGGATGCGCATGCGTGTCTCCCCCTGACCGTCCCTCACCCTGCGGGCCTGCCTTAAGCCTGGCTTAAGCTGCGTTTCGGACCCGCGGCGGGCCGATCCGGACCCCTCCCATGCCGAAGCCCCTCGCACACCTCATCCTCGCCGCCCTGGTCTGGGCTGGCGCCGCGCCCTGGTCGCCGGGATGGTCCCAGGAGGGCGCCGCGCGGCAGACGTCTTTCACCCTCGTCGCGACCCGCGACGCGGATCTCGCCTTGCACCTGCGCTGGAGCATCGCGCCCGGCACCTATCTCTACCGCGACAGAATCCGCGCCGAGGCCGGTGCCGGCGCGGAGCTTCCCGTCAGCACGCCGCCCGCGGAAACCAAGGACGACCCGAACTTCGGGCCGACCGAGGTCTACCACGACTCAGTGGAGGCCATCGTGCCTGGCGCGGCGCTGGCCAGCCTGCGGGAGGTTCGGGTCATCTACCAGGGCTGCGCCGAGCGGGGCATCTGCTACCCGCCGGTCACGAAGCGGCTGGACCTCGCCTCCCTGGCGAGCGCCGGCGCATCACCGGCCGGCGGAGCCGCCCCCGCCGCCGAGCCGGCAGACGCGACGGTCGCCGACGCCCCCCGCCAGGAAGTCTTCCCCGCCGGACCGGCCGCCCTCCTCGTCGGCAACCTAGTCGGCGTCCTGGCGGGCATGTTCGGGCTCGGCCTCCTGCTGGCGTTCACCCCCTGCGTCCTGCCGATGGTGCCGATCCTGTCGGGCATGATCGTCCGCTCGGGCCAGGGCCTCACGCCGGGGCGGGGCCTGGCGCTGTCCGGAAGCTACGTCCTCGCCATGGCGGCGGCCTATGCCAGCCTCGGCGTCGCGGCGGCGTGGCTCGGCCGCAACCTGCAGGTCGCCCTCCAGACCCCGCTCGCCCTCGGCCTGATGGCCTCCGCCTTCATTGCGCTGGCCATGTCGATGTTCGGCCTGTTCGACCTGCAGCCGCCGCGCTGGTGGCGGGACCGCTTCGGCGCCCCGGCGGCGCAGGGGGATCGGTCGCCGGGGCCGCGTTCCTCGGCTTCAGCTCGGCCCTCGTCGTCGGGCCCTGCGTGACGCCGCCCCTCGCGGCCGCCCTGCTCTACGTCGCCCAGACGGGCAACGTCCTGCGCGGGGCGCTAGCCCTCTTCGCCCTCGGCCTCGGGATGGGCGCGCCGCTAATGCTCGTCGGCACGTTCGGCGCCGGCATCCTGCCCCGGTCCGGCCCGTGGCTGGTGCGGGCGAAGCAGGCTTTCGGCTTCGTCTTCCTCGCTCTCGCGGCCTCGCTCGTGACGCGCCTCCTTCCGGACGGGCTGTCGCTTCTCCTCTGGGCGGCATTGGCCATCGGCCTCGGACTGGCGCTCGCAGTGATCACCGCGAACGGTCGCCCGTCACTTGCCGGTCGTGTGGCAGGCTCGGTGGCCGTCGCCTATGGGGGGTTCCTCCTGCTGGGCGCCGCCACCGGCGCGGACGACCCGCTGCGGCCGCTTGCCGGCCTCGGCTCGTCACGACCTGACCACATCGCCGACACCCGCACGGTCACCTCCGTTCCGGATTTCGAGGCCGCCCTCCTTGCAGCCCGAGCCAAAGGCAAACCGGTGCTGGTCGAGTTCGCTGCCGACTGGTGCACCGTCTGCAGGACCAACGAGCGGACCGTCCTGGCGGACGCCGGCATCCGGGAGCGGCTCAAGGCCGTCTCGGTCATCCGGGCCGACATCACGCGCGACGACGACGCCACCCGCGCCCTGATGCGCCGCTTCGAGGTGGTCGGCCCGCCGACCCTCATCCTGATGCGTCCCGACGGCGCCGAGGTCGGCGAGGCCCGCACCGAGGGCGAGCTGACGGTCGAGGACCTGAAGCGCCGCCTCGCCCTCGTCGGCGCCTGAGCCATCCCCCTTCCGACACATCCAAGGAGACCGTCATGGACCGCAGGACCCTGCTCGCCCTTCTGCCCGCCGCAGCCCTCGCACGGCTGGCCGTCGGCCCCGCCCGCGCCGAGGGCATCGACCCGAACGCCATCCTCAACGACCCGGAGGCGCCGGTCTCGGGCAACCCGAAGGGCGACCTGACCATCGTCGCCTTCCTCGATTACAACTGCCCCTTCTGCAAGAAGGCCGAGCCCGACCTGCTCCGGCTGGTCAAGTCGGACGGTCGCATCCGCCTGGTCCACAAGGACTGGCCGATCCTCAGCGACGCCTCCGTCTACGGCGCCCAGCTCGCCCTCGCGGCGCGGTACCAGGGCCGCTACGACGACGTGCATCGCGCGCTGATGGGCATCCCTGGCCTCAAGATCCCGAAGAAGCGGATGCTGGAGGCGGTGTCCGCCTCGGGCGTCGACATGGCCAGCCTGGAGGCGGACCGGACGTCCCACCAGGGTGAGATCGCCGCCCTGCTCCAGCGCAACCTCGACCAGGCCGACGCACTCGGCCTGCAGGGGACGCCGGTCTTCCTGATCGGCCCGCTGAAGGTCGCGGCCGCCCTCGACTACGAAGGCTTCAAGCAGGCGGTCGCCCAGGCGCGCGCCAGAGGCCGCTCGTGATGCGGCCGGTCTTGCGCCTCCCGGCGCTTCTCTCGCTCGCCGCGGCGCTAGGTGCTTGCTCGGCATCGATGGGCGCCCCAGGCCCGGTTGCAGAGGCGGGACTGCGCCTTCCGGCCGATGCCGTCCGTCGCTACGCGGCCATCACCGACGAGCCGTTCCCGGTCGATGCTGTCGAGCCACGCGACCTGAAGGCCCGCAATGTCCGCCAAGTCGTCGACTATCCGACCAGGCAGCCGCCCGGCACCCTGGTGGTCGATCCCTACCGGCGCTTCCTCTACCTCGTCATGGAGGGCGGCAAGGCGATGCGCTACGGGGTCGGGGTGGGCAAGGCCGGCTTCGAGTTCACCGGGGAGGCGACGGTCGCCCGCAAGGCGTCCTGGCCGCGCTGGACGCCGACCCCCGACATGCTTCGCCGGGACCCTGAGCGGAACGGGCGCTGGGCCGGCGGTATGCCGGGCGGCGCGCGCAATCCCCTCGGGGCCCGCGCGCTCTACCTGTTCAAGGACGGCAAGGACACGCTCTACCGCATCCACGGCACCACCGAGCCGTGGAGCATCGGCGAGGCGGTGTCATCGGGATGCATCCGCATGCTGAACCAGGACGTGATCGACCTGCACCGCCGCGTACCCACGGGCACGAAGGTCGTCGTGCTCGGGTCGCACGGCACCGCCCAGGCCGCGCGGCCGGCAGCGCCGGAGACGACCGGCAGCCTCGACCGTGCGCGCCTCGACGACCTTACCCGCGGCGCCCCGGAGGCGCCCGAACCCCTGACGGACGACGGAGTGGCGAATGACGACGGTCTTTAGGAGCCTGATGCTTGCGGTCGTCCTCGCGATGATGGGCATCGGGACGGTCCGTGCCGGCTCGGAGGCGCCGGCCGGCTACTACGCGGACCAGAAGGTGGTCTACCATAACGGCGGAGGCGGCCCGGACGGAGCAGCCTACTTCAAGCGCCTGCTGGCCAACCTGCGCAACCACGTCGAGGCCGTGGGCAAGGCGCATGTCGAGATCCGCGTGGTAAGCCTCGGCGACGGGATCGGCCTCTTCCAGTCGGCCGCGAACGACAAGGAACTCGCCGGCCGCGTCGACGCCCTCAAGGGAATGGGCGTCCGGTTCCTGGTCTGCGCCAACACACTGCGCGAGCGAAAGATCGACCGCACCACCCTGTACGGCGTCGGCGAGGACGACCTCGTGCCAAGCGGCGTCGCCGAACTGGCACGCCTGCAGGGCATAGGGTTCGCCTACATCCATCCGTAACGGTCAAAAAACTGATGCTTGGAACCTGTGCGCGGGGCCCGCTCAGGGTGGAGGCTGTGTGAAAACGCTGCGGTTCTGATAGTCTCCGCGTGACGGTGGAGGCTTGTATGACGCGGTTCGTGCGTGGTTCGGATCGTCACCAGATCGCACTTCTGCCGCATCGCCTGGACGATTACGTGTCTGAGGACAATTCTGTTCGCGTCGTCGATGCGTTCGTGGATGAACTCGATCTTGCGGGCCTTGGTTTTGCTGGTGTGATGCCGGCCGCGACGGGCAGGCCCGGCTATCATCCCGCGACACTGCTGAAGCTCTACCTCTACGGCTACCTCAATCAAGTCGCCTCCAGCCGCCGCCTGGAGCGTGAGGCCGGCCGCAACGTCGAGGTGATGTGGCTGACCGGCCGGCTCGCCCCCGACTTCAAGACCATCGCCGGCTTCCGACGCGACAACGGCCCAGCGATACAGGCTGCCTGCCGCCAGTTCGTGATCCTGTGCCGCCAACTCGGCCTCCTGGCCGGCGGTGTCGTGGCTCTCGACGGCAGCCGCTTCAAAGCGGTGAACACGCGCGATCGCAACTTCACCCCGGCGGCGGTCCGGCGCCGCATCGAGCAGGTCGAAGCGAGCATCGCGCGCTATCTCGCCGCCCTCGACACCGCCGACCGCCAGGAGGACGAGGTCGCATGCGCACGCAAGGTGCGCATCGCGGAGCGTCTGGATGCTTTGCGGACGCGAATGCGCGAACTGCAGGCGATGGAGAGGCTCGTCGAAGCTGCGCCTGATCGGCAGATCTCGCTGGCCGATCCGGACGCGCGGGCGATGGCCACGAGCGGCAAGGGCACAGGGATGGTTGGCTACAACGTTCAGGCGGTCGTCGACACCGAGCATCATCTGATCGTCGCGCACGAGGTGACAAACATCGGGCACGACCGCACCCAGCTGGCGCACATGAGCCGCCAGGGGCAGGCAGCAACCGGGCATGGAGCGCTCAGCGTGCTGGCGGACCGCGGCTACTTCTCGGGCGAGGAGATCCTGGCCTGTGAGCAGGTCGGCATCTCGGTGACGCTGCCCAGGCCGCTGACCTCGGGCGCCAAGGCGGAGGGGCGCTTCGGCAAGCAGGACTTCGTCTACGAGCCGGAGGCGGATGCCTACCGGTGTCCAGCCGGCGAGCGGCTTTCCTATCGCTACACCAACGTGGAGGGTGGACTGACGCTACGCCGCTACTGGACGACGGCCTGTCAGGGCTGCGCGATCAAGGCGCATTGCACGCCGGCCGAGGAGCGGCGGGTGACGCGGTGGGAGCACGAGGCGGTGCTGGAAGCCGTGCAGCGCCGGCTCGACAAGGATCCCCACGCGATGCGTACGCGCCGCCAGACGGTCGAGCACGTGTTCAGGACGCTCAAGGGCTGGATGGGAGCGACCCACTTCCGGATGCGGCGGTTGCGGAACGTGGCGACCGAGATGAGCCTGCAGGTCCTGGCCTACAATCTGAAGCGGGTGATGGCGATCCTCGGCACCGGACCACTTCTAAGCGCCCTCCGGGCGTGACAGCACGCGGCACAGCGCGCGCCATCACCGCTCCGAACCGGCACGCAGAAACACGTTCTCACACAGCCTCGCTGGGAAGCAGCTTGGCTGCTTTCAGTCGCAAAACGTTCTAAAGCGGACCTAGGATGAACCGCCGTCTCCGGATGGACGGTCCAACCCATCTCAGGGTCGAAGTTCGTTAAAGCCGGATGCCGACTTCATCAGAGGCGATGCGACCGGCGCGGAAGCGCTTTGTCTCGGGGACAGCGGGATTCACGATCGCAAAGCCCCAATCACGCGACGTCTCGTACTGGTCCGGCATGGCCAGAGCGTAGCCAACCAATTCGGTCTATTCACGGAATTGCTGGACTCGCCCTTGACCGAGGAGGGCCTGATGGAAGCCGAGGCAGCCAGACGGCGTTTGGCCAAGCGCAGCTGGCGCTTTTCCGATGCCTTCACCTCGACGCTGACGCGGGCCGTCGTGAGCGGCTGGCTTATCATCGATGCGCTCGGGCAACCCGGCTTAATCCCCAACGCTTCGCCGCGCTCGACGAGCGGGACTAAGACGACCGACAAGACCACCGCCGATGCGCGCTGGGGGGCGGAGCGGATCAAGACCTGGCGCTGCTCCTACGCCGAGACGCCGCCGAACGGTGAGATCCTGCGCGATACCGTCGCCCGCATCGTGCCATGCTACCTCCGATCCATCCTACCCGCGATCATGGGCAGGGACGTGCTCGTCGTCGCCCATGGTAATTGCCTACGGGCCCTCGTTATGGCGCTCGAAGACCTCAGCCCGGCGGAGGTCGAGCACCTCGAACTCGCGACGGGCTCCGTCAGGATCTATGAGTTTGCCGCGGACATGACGATCAAGGCCCGCTGCATCGACGGCTGAATGCGCCTGTCGGCCCCCAAAATGGATCTCCGCGGGCCGCGAAAGGAGCCTCATTCATCTATTTCATTGATGATAAGCATCTAATCATTCCGTTGGATTGAATGAAAGGGCAATGGGACTCTCCGGCATCACATCGGAGCCATCCATGTCCGCCCCCAGACTTGTCTCCCACCCTCGATCGATGCGTGCTCTGGCCGGCACGAGAGCTATCCTTCCGGGACTGAGCCTCTGCGTGGCGGTAACCGCCGCAGCGGTCGGCTTCGAGGCCGTCGAGACGCATTTGTTCGGTCGCGCTTGGCTCGAAGCCCTGGTGCTGGCGATCCTACTCGGGAGCGCGATCCGCACCGCCTGGACCCCGTCGCAGCGTTTCTTTCCCGGCATCGCCTTCGGGGCCAAGACCGTGCTGGAGATCGCGGTCGTACTGCTCGGCGCGTCGCTCAGCCTCGCGACGATCCTCGCCGCCGGCCCGGGCCTGCTCTTCGGCATCGCGGGCGTCGTCGTGGTCGCGATCCTGTCGAGCTACGGCATCGGCCGGGCGCTCGGGCTGCATTCGCGAATGGCAATCCTCGTCGCCTGCGGCAACTCGATCTGCGGCAACTCGGCGATCGCCGCCACCGCCCCGGTGATCGGCGCCGACGGCGAGGACGTCGCCGCCTCCATCGCCTTCACCGCGGTCCTGGGCGTGCTGGTGGTGCTCGGCCTGCCGCTGCTGGTGCCGCTGCTCGGCCTGTCGCCGATGCAGTACGGCGTGCTTGCCGGCCTCACCGTCTACGCCGTGCCGCAGGTCCTCGCCGCCACCGCGCCGGTCGCGGCGCTCAGCGTCCAGGTCGGAACCCTGGTGAAGCTCGTCCGGGTGCTGATGCTCGGGCCGGTCGTTCTGATGCTCTCGCTCGGTGCGAGCTCGCTGCGCGAGGAGACCGACGAGGCCGCGCCTGCCGTCACCGCCGGCGACCGCCCGGCCCGCGGTGGCCTCGCGATCCAGCGCCTGGTGCCGTGGTTCATCCTCGCCTTCCTGGCGCTCGCGGGACTTCGCTCGGCCGGGCTGATCCCGCAGATCGCCCTCGCGCCGATGTCGGAGACCGCCAACGTGCTGACCGTGGTCTCGATGGCGGCGCTCGGCCTCGGGGTCGACGTGCGCAGCGTCGCCAAGGCCGGGGCGCGGGTGACCCTCGCTGTGGTCGCCTCGCTCCTTGCCCTCGGCGCCGTCAGCCTCGGCCTGATCCATGTGCTCGGCCTCGTCTGATCCGCGCTATGGCATCGATCCGACCCCTTGATGGAAGTACTGCCGTGGCACGTTCGTCCCAATCTTCATCCGAGGCAGTCGCGCAGGCGACGGCATGGTTGATGGGTCCGGGGCGCGAAACGGCCGACGCGGCTGCCCTTCTCGATGGGTTCAGTGCGTGCCTCTCGGGGCTCGGCCTGCCGCTAGCCCGCGCCACCACCCACGCGCCGACCCTGCATCCGTCGTTCCGGTGGGTGATGCGCGTCTGGCATCCAGGAGCGTCGAGCCTAGCTGTGCGCCGTCGCCACGGCATCGAGACAACGCCGATCTTTCACGGCAACACCGTCGAGCACGTGGTCGAGACGCGGACCCCATTCCAATGCCGTCTCGACGGAGATGGGCCGCTGCCGTTTCCCGTGCTTGGCGAGCTTCGCAACGAGGGTCTGACCGACTACCTCATCGCGCCGCTGCGCGCCGCGCGTGGACGCATGGGTGCCGCCTCCTGGGCGACAGTGAGACCGGGCGGGTTGACGCCGATCGAGATCGACACGTTGCTGGCGCTTATCGAGCCGTTCTCGCTGCTGTTCGAGATCAAGGCGCTCGACGACATGCTCGGCGCGGTCCTGAGCGCCTATGTCGGGCGCGACCCGGCGCGGCAAATCCTGGCCGGCACAGTTCGGCGCGGCGACGTACGCCTCATGCGGGCCGCGATGATGCTGACCGACCTGCGTGGGTTCGGCGAACTATCCGACCGGCAAAGCCCCGATCGTGTCGTGGCCGCCCTCAACCGGATGTTCGACGCCATCGTGCCAGCCGTCGAGGAAGAAGGCGGCGAGGTGCTGAAGTATATCGGCGACGGGCTACTGGCCGTGTTCGATGCCGATCGCGACGAGGCCGAAGCGCGCCGTGCCGCCTTGCGTGCCGCCGAGGCCGCACTCGATGCGCTTGCGACTTTGCGCGACGGCCATAGACCCGCCTTCGAGGTCGGTGTCGCACTTCATGTCGGAGAAGTCGCCTACGGCAATATCGGCGGCGGCGACCGGGTCGATTTCACGGCGATCGGCCGAGATCTGAATGTGCTCGCCCGTGTCGAGCGCCTGTGCAAGACATATGATACCCCGCTCATCGCCACCGACACCTTCCTCGACGGCCTCGCGCATTCCCTCGAACCGCTCGGCACCGTCGCCCTGCGCGGTTTCGCCGAACGTCACGCCCTGTTCGGGCATCGCAGGACCACGGCAGTTGAAGCACCGGCGGCCCGACGTTGAAACAGCATCAAGCACCACTGGGGCGGAGATCGAAAATTTCCAAATCATCGCTTTGAGAGATCGTTCGCATCACAAAAGACCGTTAGTGGGAATAAATCGCATCCCGTAGCATCTCCCTGGTCGCGAGGTACCGCGGCGGGCTTGGTGCCCTCGAACGCATCGACGCCGACATTCTTCAAGGGGGAGAGACCATGCACGGACTGGACAGACCGACGAACCGCCGCCTCGTGTTGGGTGGACTCGGGCTCGGCAGCCTTGGAGCCGCGCTGCCGGCCTGGGCCAAGGGCACTGTGAGGCTTCCTCTGCCGGGCGGCCCGGACGAGCGGGCGTTGACCACCGCCTTTCCTGGCAAGGGCGAGATGATCCTGCAGCGCACCCATCCTCCGCTACTGGAAACGCCGTTTTCGGTGTTCGACGAGGGCGTGTTCACTCCCAACGACCGCTTCTACGTGCGCTGGCACTGGGCCTCGATCCCGACCGAGGTCGATGCCGGCACCTTCCGTCTGAAGGTCCACGGTCATGTCGAAAAGGAGCCTCGCTCTCCCTCGATGCCATCGCCGGCCTGCCGCGCTTCGAGATCGCCGCGGTCAACCAATGCTCGGGCAACTCCCGCGGGTTGTTCGAGCCGCGGGTGCCCGGCGCGCAATGGGCGAACGGCTCGATGGGCAACGCCCGCTGGACCGGGGTGCGCCTCAAGGACGTGCTCGAAAAGGCCGGCGTGAAGGCCGGTGCCGTACAGGTGCGCTTCAGCGGTCTCGACGAGCCGGTCGTGGGCGACGCGCCGGACTTCAAGAAGTCGCTCGATCTCGACCACGCCAACGATGGCGAGGTGATGATCGCCTACGCGATGAACGGCGAGCAATTGCCGCTTCTCAACGGCTTCCCGCTCCGCCTCGTGGTGCCGGGCTGGTACTCGACCTACTGGGTCAAGATGTTGTCGGACATCGAGGTGCTGGACAAGCCCGACGACCAGTACTGGATGAAGACCGCCTATCGTATCCCGGACGTCCCGGGCGCCAACATCAAGCCCGGCCAGACCGGCTTCAAGACGGTGCCGATCAACAAGATGGTACCGCGCTCGTTCGTCACCAATCTGCAGGACGGCGCCAAGGTCGCGGCCGGAACGCCGTTGGCCGTACGCGGCATCGCCTTCGGCGGCGATTGCGGGGTGAAGGCGGTCGAGTTCTCCGGAGACGGCGGGGCGACGTGGCTTCCAGCACAGCTCGGCGCGGACGAGGGCCCCTACAGCTTCCGCCGCTTCGAGGGCAGCCTGCCGGCGTTGGCCGCCGGCACCCACACGGTGAAGGTCCGCTGCACCAATACCAACGGCGTCGCGCAGCCCACGGACCGGGTCTGGAACGGGGCTGGCTTCATGCAGAACGGTATCGAGACCGTGTCCTTCCAGGCCGCTTGAGGAGAACAGCCATGACCCCGATCCGCTCTGCGGCACTCAGCGTCGCGCTCATACTGTCTCCCCTGGTGGCGGTCGCCGCCCCGGCTCCCGAGCCGATGCGCTTCACCTCGCAATCGATCGAGATGCCGACCTCCGACCGGATCTTCCCCGACGGGCCGGGGGCGGAGGCGGTCAACAACAACTGCCTCGCCTGCCACTCGACCGGGATGGTGTTGACCCAGCCCAAGCTCTCGAAGGCGCAGTGGACCGAGACCGTGAACAAGATGATCCACGTCTACAAGGCGCCAGTCGATCAGGCCGACGTGCAGACCATCGTCGACTACCTCACGGCGTTGAAGCCGACGCCCTGAACCCCGAAACCCGAGGCCGCCGCGTTTTTTCGCCGGCCTCGGGGAATAGACCGCTCTCGCTGGCATCTCCTTGAGGCGATGCATGGCCGGACCGGTCCTGCACGACGCAATTCGATTTCGAACCCGCCCGCATGGCTGGCCCCGGCCGCTGAACGAGCGCGCATGCCCGAGAGACCCGCTCCATGACCCATATCCGCACCAGCCTCCGCGCCCTCCTCGCCGGAGCTGCCTTGCTTCTCGCCCAGGGCCAGCCCGGGTCCGCCGCCGGTTTCGACGGCGCGATCAAGAACAACGCCTTGGCGCTGAACGCTGCCGGGACCGTCGCCGCGGTGTCGAACAGCGAGGAGAGCGCCGTCGTCGTCTACGACGTCGCTAAAGGCACGGTCCTGCGCCGCCTCGACGGCTTCGTCACGCTCCGTAACATCGTGTTCGCACCGGACGGCGCCCGCTTCTACGTCTCCGACAGCGGCACCGGCCGGATCACGGTCTACGAGACCGCCACCGGCAAGGAAGCCGGCGTTCTCGCCGCCGGGCCCGGGGCCTTCGGCACCGTGCTCTCGGCCGACGGGGGCAAGCTCTACGTCAACAACGAGGCCGCGAGCACGCTGACCGTGTTCGACACCAAGACCATGCTCGCGGAGGCCGTGATCCCAGGCTTCGCGCAACCGCGCCAGGGCGTGAAGCTGTCGCCCGACGGCAAGACCGTGTTCGTGACGAACTTCCTCGGCGACAAGATCACGTTGGTCGATACCGCCACCAACAAGATCACCGGCGAGATCGCTGGGTTCGACAAGCTGCGCGCCATTTCGATCACCAAGGACGGAAAGACGCTGTTTGCCGCCAACAGCGGCCGCAATACTATCGGTGTGGTCGATGTCGCCGCCCGCAAGGTCACCTCCGAGGTGGAGGTGGGCAAGGACCCCTACGGAGCCGCGCTGACACCGGACGGTCGCTTCGTCTATTCCGGCAACCTCAAGGACAACTCACTCTCGGTGATCGACACCGGCACCCTCAAGGTCGTCGCCACGGTGACCGGCCTGAACGAGCCGCGCCAGGCGATCGCGTTCTCGGCCGACAACGCCTACGCCTACGTCCTCAACCGCGATCTCAGCGTCGCCGTGGTCGATCGCGCGAAGAATGCGGTGGTCTCGACAATGAAGCCCTGAGGCGACGCGCGCCGGGGCCTTATCGACCCCCGGCGCGTTCTCGTCGTCGACATGCCACGTACGCAGGACAAAGACCCCATGCTCGGCCTGTTCCAGCGCAAGGACCGCCTCATCGTCCACGGAAAGGCGCCCTACAACGCCGAGCCGCCGCTCGATCGCCTGCGGGCGGCGTTCCTCACCGACCAGGCCGACTTCTACGTCCGCAGCCACGGCGACATCCCGGACCTCGACGCCGACGGCTACCGCCTGACCGTCGACGGGATGGTCGCCATGCCGCTCGAACTCTCCCTCGCGGAACTCAAGGCGCGCTTTGCGCAAGCCACCGTCACGGCGGTGATGCAATGCGCCGGCAACAGACGGGCCGACATGCTGGCGGTGGCGCCTGTCTCCGGCGACCCGTGGGCGCCTGGTGCCATCGGCAACGCGGAATGGACCGGCGTGCGGCTCGCCGAGGTGCTGCGCGCGGCCGGCATCGATGCAGATGAAGAGCGCTACGTCGCTTTCGAGAGCCACGACCGGATCGCGGACACGGACACGCGCTTCGGCGCCTCGATCCCGCTCGCCAAGGCGCTGGCCCCCGAGACGCTGCTTGCCTTCGCGATGAACGGCGAGCATCTCGCCCCCGAGCACGGCCATCCGTTGCGTGTGGTGGTGCCGGGATTTGCCGGCATCCGCAGCCCGAAATGGCTCGCCCGGATCACGGTGCAGGACCGGCCCTCCGACAACCCCATGCAGGCCGACGACTACAAGCTGTTTCCGCCCGACGTGACGGCCGAGACCGCCGACCCGGCCCACGGCATCACCATCGAGGCGATGCCGCTCAACAGCGCGATCTGCGAGCCTGCCCGCGGCGCGTCCCTGACGGCCGGCCGGCACGCGATCCGCGGCTACGCCATCGCCAGCGACCGCGCGGTCGCCCGCGTCGACGTCTCGACGGATGGCGGCCGTAGCTGGGCGCAGGCCCGGATCGAGCGCGATGCCGACGCGCCCTACGCCTGGACGTTCTGGGAGATCGAGCGCGAGTTGACGACGGGCGAGCACGAGCCTCGCAGTGCGGGCCTGGGATTCCGCCGGCCAGACCCAGCCGGCCGCCCCCGACGATACCTGGAACTACAAGGGCTACCTCAGCGCCGCCTGGCACCGGGTGCGGGTGACCGTCGCTTGACCCTCACGCCCAGAGCAGGGCGGTGGCCGCGAGGCCCGCGATCGCGATCAGCAGGGCCGCGATCCCGATGGTGAGGAGGCGCGGCATCATCGGGATCTCGGAATGGGCGAGTCGCGCCCGGATCGCCCGGTCCCGCCACACGGCGCCGGCGAACGAGGTGAGCGCGCAGGCGATCAGCGTCAGCGACAGCACCTTCAGCGGCCAGACCGCCAGCACTTCCCGCAGGAAGCGCTGCGCGGCAAGGCCGATGCCGAGGAACGCGAGCCCGGTGCGAAGCCACGCGACGAAGGTGCGCTCGGCCGCCAGCACGGTCCGGTCCTCGGCGAGCCTCACCCGCGGGGCGTTGGGGGGCATGGGTTTCGCGTCCTCGCTCATCCCGCATCCGCCGTCGCGATCAGGTCGAGCAACGCGTCGGCGGCCCGGCTGCGGTAGCGCTCCTTGTGGCGCAGCACCCGGAACGGCCGGCTCGGCAGGGCGAACGCCGCCCGCACCAGGGTCCCGGTTCGAAGCGCTGCGGCGACCACGGTCTCGGACAGGACGGCGGCCCCGCCCCCGGCCTCGACGGCGGCGCGTACAGCCTCGTTCGAGGGCAGTTCG
The DNA here is from genome assembly GCA_050632875.1 of Methylobacterium sp. P31. Classification (GTDB taxonomy): domain Bacteria; phylum Pseudomonadota; class Alphaproteobacteria; order Rhizobiales; family Beijerinckiaceae; genus Methylobacterium. Next base: position 3,604,344 of record JBODSC010000001.1, read on the forward strand.
AGCGTGACCCGGAGTTGGCCTAGGGCGAGGCCGGCCTCCGTGAGCGCAGCCTCGAAGGCGGAGCGGGTTCCCGATCCCGCCTCGCGCAGCACCCAGTCGGCCCCGGCGAGGTCTTCGGGTGCGAGGGCGGTCGCCCCGGCGAAGGGATGGTTTGGGGCGACCACGAGGACGAGTTTGTCCTGGGCGATGGTCGTGCTTGCGAGCGTCGGGTCGTCCAGCGCCCCCTCGACAAAGCCGAGTTCGGCCTGCCCCGCGCGCACCGCGTCGGCGGCGTCGGTGGTGTTGCCCACCGCCAAGCGGATAGCGATCTCAGGGTAGGCCCGGCGGAAGGCGACGAGGTGGCGAGGCAGCCAGTCGCTGGCGATGGTCTGGCTGGCAAAAAGCGCCAGCGTCCCACGCCGCATGCCGCTGAGGTCGGCGAGCACCAGTTCGGCGGCCTCGGCGCGGGCGAGCACGGCGCGGGCCTCGACGAGGAACACACGCCCCGCCTCGGTCAGCTCGATCCCGCGGCCAACCCGGTGAAACAGCTTGGCCGCGTGCCGCCCCTCGATGTTGGCGATCGCCGTGCTGACCGCCGATTGGACGAGGTTCAGCGCCTCGGCAGCCCGGGTCACGTGCTGCCGCTCCGCCACGGCCACGAAAATGCGGAGCTGGTCGAGGGTCATGGCTGCCGACGATCCGGCGCGAGGCCGCGGACGTGCGCATCGACCGCCTGCGCGACGGTGAGCAGCCGGGCCTCGTCGGTGCGGCCGGTGACGACGTAGGACATGCCGCCATCGACCCAGGAGAAGGCAGCGATGTCGCCCTCTCGGGCGAAGCGGAAGAGCGTCCTCCCATCGCCGTTTCCGACGCGGCTGTAGAGCGTCAGGCGGGTTCCGCGATCGTCGTCGTACATCAGCATCGCCGCGGATTCGGTGCCGGCCGGCAGCAACCGCCCGCCCATCAGGCGAAACCCTTGCGCCGCGAGATCGGGGGCCGCGACCGCATGACCGAGGCGTTTCGAGAGCCACGTCACGAGGTGGGGCTTCTCGTCAGCGCGCACCTCCACCGGATGCACCACTTCGACCACGAAGGTGCGAAAGGCCGCGACCGCGTCCTGCGTCGCCGGTGCCTCCGCCACCATCGCCGTCGCGGGCCCGCCGAGCAGGGCATGGCCGACCCAGCCGCCGGCACCGCCGAGCGTGAGGCAGAGCACGGCTGCAGCCGCCATGGGGAACCAGCCCGCGCCGACCAACCGATGTCGCGGGCGAATGTTGGCAACCCGGAGCCGCGCTGGGATTGCCTCCTCGGCGGTCGGCGCGAGGCGAGCACGCAGGCGCTCGCGCAGGGCGCGATCCGCCGAGACCTCGGCCGCACGCGCGGGGTTTCCTTTGAGCCATGCCTCGACCAGCGCCAGCCGCTCCGGTTCGAGGCGGCCGTCGATCAGGCCGTGCAGGTCGTCCTCGCCGACCGGGCGTGGATCCCCGCTCATTTCACCCTCCTCAAGACGCTAGTCCGGCCAGTTTCCAGAAAACTTCGCATCCGCGTCCGCGCCCGACTCAACCGCGACATCACCGTGCCCAGCGGTACCCCGAGCACCTGGGCCGCCTCGGCATAAGACAGATCCTCCACCGCCACGAGGAGCAGCACCGAGCGCTGTTCCTCGGGCAGGGTGTCGAGCCCGGCGAGTACGTCGCGAGCCTCCCATCGCGGCTTCCGGGTCAATACCCGGATCGGGCACCTGCTCCAGTGATTCCGCGCCGACATCGACGCCGCGCCGGCCCCGGCGCCGGACGGCGCCGAGGAACAGGTTGCGCTCGATCGTGAACAGCCACGCCCGGAAGTCGCCGTCGCGGCGACATCCGGACCAGGCGGACAATGCCCGTTCCAGCGTGTCCTGGACGAGGTCGTCGGCCGCCTCGCGGTCCCGCAACAGCGCGACGGCGTAGCGCCGCAAAGCCGGGATCTGCGGTTCGATGAGGTAGGCGATGTCGTCCAACGACGTTTCTCGGTTAAAGAGGACCGATCCAGGCATTCACCGATCAAGGCTTAGCGATGTGCCAAGCGCCGTTGAGGAAGCCGTCGCCGGTGATGTCACCCGGCTTGGTGTCCTTGGCGAAGGTGTAAAGCGGCTTGCCCTTGTAGGCCCCCTGCATCGTGCCGTCGTCCCGCGTCACTATCGTCCAGTCACCGCTGACGGCCGAGCCGGAGGCGGCCATCAGGGCCGGCCAGTTGGCGGCGCACGGGCCGTTGCACATCGACTTGCCGCCCATGTCCTTGTCGAAGGTGTAGAGGGTCATGCTCCTGGCATCGACCAGGGCCGGCCCCTTGGCGGTCTGGGCCGTCATGGCTGGCGCGGCGGCCTGAGCGGCCACGGCGGAGAAGGCGATGGCCGCAAAGGCGGCGCGGATCAGCAGATTGCGCATGGGTGAAGTCTCCCGCGGTCGAGCATTACCGCATCGGGAGGGATGTCGAACGGGCCCTTCTATTCCGCTGACAGACGAAAAAATGGTCACGCCAGCGTGACCGTCGACTCGTCCTCAATCACGGCATACGGCCGACACTTAGGAGCAGTCAGAGGACTAATGCGGTGGTGTCACCGTTTTGAAAGGCGTAGATCCGAGATCATGCCCTCGCAAGGCGAGATCGACTGCAACGGCTGCTTTCGAGAGATACGTTGGCTTGCTCTTACGGCGAGGTTGGGTCGATAGCGGCAAGTCCGCTCGGGATGGTTTCCAGCCGGTCCGCTTTTGATCGGAGAAGCATCGAAGGGGACACCCACTCCGCGCCCGCTTCCGATTGTCCTCGGATCTTCAAAGGAGATGCTCTCTCACACCGGAGCATCGAGCATGTCGAGAACCGGACAGGCAGGCGTCGGCGCGCCGCTGCACTGGTTGATCGTATCGCTCAGGATGCGCTCAAGCCGCGCGAGATGGGCAAGTTTGGCGCGAACCTCGGACAGATGCGCACTGGCAATCTCCAGAACCTCGGCACAGGAACGGTGACCGGGCTCGGCCAACGTCAGCAAGGTGCGGATGTCCTCGATCCCGAAGCCCAACGCGCGAGCGTGACGGATGAACGCCAAACGCTGGACGTGGGCCGGATCGTAAGCACGGTGGCCCCCCCAGTGCGAGCAGGCGGTGGCATGAGCCCGATGCGCTCGTAGTAGCGGACCGTCTCCAGATTGACCCCAGCCGCCGCCGCGATTTGCCCGATGGAGAGACCGCGCGAACTCGTGACCATTTCTCTCTTGATCCCGTAGTGGCTACGGGATGCAGAGTGGCATGACCATGATCGACACACCATCCGTAGCGGCTCCTGCGAGGCCTGCCCCACATCCGCGGGATAGCCTGCCTGCTCCCTCAGGAAGCTGGTTAGCCGGGCTGGGTGCAGTCGCCGGACTGGGGGCGCTGGCGGCATCGTCCTGCTGCGCTCTGCCGGTGGCGCTCGCCGGTCTCGGCGCAACGGGGGCCGTATTCGGCGGGTTGGCGATGTTGGCGAGCATCCGGCCGGTCCTGCTCGGCGGTGCAGCATTGGCCCTCCTCGTGGGCTGGGGGCTGTTCCTCCGCCGCCGGGCGACGGCCTGCGACATGGCTGGTCCATGTACAAGTACCGGACCATCAAGGCGCACGGCTGCCTCGCTCGGGATCGGGACGGCGCTGGTTACCCTTGCGCTTGTGTGGGAACCCTACCTTGAGCCCGTAGTGCTCAGGGCCATGCAGTAAAGTAGATGCAGCTTCAGTCCACTCTCACCTGTCCACACTGCGGCCATCAGGCGACAGAAACGATGCCGACCGACGCCTGCCAGTTCTTCTACGAGTGCACTGGCTGTGGCACCCTCCTGCGTCCGAATGCAGGCGACTGCTGCGTGTTCTGCTCCTTCGGTGACGTACCGTGTCCGCCGATCCAAGAAGCTTGCGAGAGCGGCCAGCCTGCAACCTGCTGTTCGGGAACATAGCGACCCGCCCAGCCGAACATAGCCAATTCTTGCCCTAGCAGAAGTTGTGGGACAACCAAAGAACGACTGGTTTCGGGAAACGATAAGCGTGTTGCGAGCGGCTGGCGTGGGTCGGGAGCGGACCCTCAAGGCTGGAACCAAACGGAAGGTTTCGACCCCTGGCGCGGGGCGAGACGAACCCGTCTCCCTGTCTATCGTTCAAGCCTGGCCGCCATGAGCGCATGGCTGGCCCGGCTGTCGTGATCGCCCGGTCCGGGTCCGATGGGGCCGAAATCGCCACGGAGCGCCTTCAGGGCGTTGCGCTCGATCTCGATCTCCCGGGCCGTGCGGAAGCCGAGCCGTCGGAGCACCGGCAACGGCGGGCACCAGCCCTGGACGGCGTGCTGGAGCAGGAAGGCGGTCACCGCCAGCGGCAAGGCGAGCCACCGCCGTCCGTGGTCATGCCCAGCAACGTCCCGGTGAGTGCCAGAGTCGCGGCGTTGGCCTCCAGCGTCCGTTCAATGTCCCATTCCACGTCGAGCTCGCACAGCCGACGGCCGATGGCCTGCGGGTGCTCGGCATGCCAGCGAACGCTCGCATCGAGGCTCGGCAGCGATGCGGCGGTTGTCCCGCGCACCCGTGTGAAGCGAAACCCGCTGCGCAGTTCCAGCCACCATCGAATGCCTCCCTCTTGCAATTAAATTAGAAGTGTCTAATTTAGAACTATCTAATTCAAAGCGGCCGGCAGCGATTCGTCCGGCCTCAGGTCAACCTGGCAAGCGCCTTGGGGATCGAGCGCAAGTCGAAGGCGCACCTCAGCCGCATCTCCGGAGGGATGTCGATGGATGGCTTCACGCCACTGAGCGCCACGGTCGGCGGTGCCATGATCGGTACCTCCGCGGCTCTGTTCCTGCTTCTAAACGGAAGGATCGCCGGCATCAGCGGCATCCTCGGCGGACTGCTCGCGCCGCCTTCGCGAGAGACTGGCTGGCGCGCCGCCTTCGTGGCTGGCCTTATCTTGGCGCCTCTCGCCTACGCCGGCCTGGGGGGCAGCCTTCCGCCGGTGACTATCGGCGCGTCGTTCCCGCTCCTGATCCTCGCGGGCCTGTTGGTCGGGTTCGGGGCGCGCCTCGGCGCCGGCTGCACCAGCGGCCACGGGGTCTGCGGCATCGGCCGCGGCTCGCCCCGCTCGCTGGCCGCCACCGGCACCTTCATGGCGGTCGCCATCCTCACCGTCCTCGTCGTGCGCCATCTGGTCGGAGCCTGAACCATGGCCAAGACAGCCTCCGCCTTCGCCGTGGGCCTCCTCTTCGGCCTCGGCCTCCTCGTCTCGGGCATGGCCGACCCGGCGAAGGTCCTCGCCTTCCTCGACGTGACCGGTCGCTGGGACCCCAGCCTCGCCCTCGTCATGGCGGGCGCCGTCGCGGTCTCGGCCGCAGGCTACCACCTGACGCGGCGGCGCGGCCGACCGGTTCTCGCGCCCAGGCTCGATGTCCCGGCCCGCCGCGACCTCGACGCGCGCCTGATCGCCGGGGCCGCGATCTTCGGCCTCGGCTGGGGACTGGCCGGCCTGTGCCCCGGGCCCGCGCTCACCATCCTGACGATTGCCCCGGCCGAGGCCGTGACCTTCGTGATGGCGATCATCGCAGGCATGCTGCTGTTCCGCCTGGTGCCGGCGGCCCGCCTGAAGCCGACGGCCGTGCTGGGAGCCGACGCATGATGCCCGGCCCCTAACATCCGGCCTCGCCGCCGGCTCGGGAGGGGTCGTGGGCGTGATCCTCGGCCTCGTCGGCGGGGGTGGCTCGATCCTCGCGGTCCCGCTGCTGACCTACGTGGTCGGCGTGTCCTCGCCCCACGTGGCCATCGGAACCAGTGCCTTGGCGGTCTCGGTCAGCGCGGCGGGCAACCTCGTCCCGCACTGGCGGGCCGGGAACGTGAAGTGGCGTTGCGCGGCGGCGTTCTCGCTCGCCGGGGTCCTCGGCGCGCTCGTCGGCTCGGCGGTCGCCAAAGCGGTCGACGGGAACAGCCTGCTCGCCCTGTTCGGGGTCGTCATGCTCGTGGTCGGCGGCCTGATGCTGCGCAAGCGGCGCGGCGAGGGCGACCCGGACGTGCGCCTGACCAAGGCCAGCGCCCCGGTGCTCCTGCCCTGGCTGCTCGGCATCGGCCTCGCGGTCGGCCTGTTCTCCGGCTTTTTCGGCATCGGCGGGGGATTCCTGATCGTGCCAGGACTGATGCTGGCGACGTCGATGCCGCTGCCCATGGCCATCGGCACCTCACTGGTCGCGGTCAGCGCCTTCGGGGCGGCGACCGCGGCGAGCTACGCCGCCTCCGGCCTGATCGACTGGCCGCTCGCCGGCCTGTTCATCCTGGGGGGCGTGCTCGGAGGCCTCCTCGGATCGAGGCTTGGCCAGCGCCTCGCCGGGCGCAAGCGCGCCCTGACCGTCACCTTCGCCGGCCTCGTCATCCTGGTCGGCCTGTACGTCGTTGCCCGCGGGGCCCTGCCGCTCCTCGGCCTGAACGCCTAAACCCGGAAAGGAGGAGGTCCATGTCGAACCAGACCGCCGGAGCCCTGCGCGGGCATCCCGTCGTGACCGGCTTCCACGACGAGCCGACCGGCAGCATCCAGTACGTCGTCGCGGACTCCGAGACGAAGCGCTGCGCGATCATCGACCCGGTCCTCGACTTCGACCCGAAGTCCGGCGCGACCGCGACCCGGTCCGCCGACGCTCTGCTCGCCCATATCGAGCGGGAGGGCTACGCCCTGGAGTGGGTTCTCGACACGCACCCGCACGCCGACCACTTCTCGGCGGCCGGCTACCTCCACGACCGGACGGGCGTCCCGACCGCCATCGGCGAGAAGGTCGTTGACGTGCAGCGGCTCTGGAAGGGGCTGTACAACCTGCCGGACACGTTCCGGACGGACGGTTCGCAGTGGTCCCGGTTGTTCGCCGACGGCGAGCGCTTCCGGATCGGCGACCTCGACGTCGAAGTGATGTTCACGCCGGGCCACACCATGGCCTCCATCGCCTACCGGATCGGCGATGCCGCCTTCATCCACGATACCCTGTTCATGCCCGACAGCGGCTCGGCTCGGGCGGACTTCCCGGGCGGCAACGCGCATGCGCTGTGGCGCAGCATCCGGCGCATCATGGCCCTGCCGGACGACACGCGGCTGTTCACCGGGCACGACTACCGCCCGGGCGGCCGGGCGGCGGCCTGGGAAAGCACCGTCGCCCGGCAGCGGGCGGAGAATCCGCACCTCGTCGAGACCCCGACCGAGGACGCGTTCGTGGCGATGCGCGAGGCCCGCGACCGCGAACTGCCGATGCCGAAGCTCATCCTGCATTCCCTGCAGGTGAACATCCGCGGCGGGCGCCTGCCCGAGCCCGAGGCGAACGGCCGCCGCTACCTGAAGATCCCGCTCGACACCCTCGACGGCGCGGCGTGGGGCGAATGACGGAGACGAGCATGACCACGATCAGCGCGAAGGACCTGGTGGCGCAGGCCAACCGGGAGGTGGAGACCCTGACGGCCGAGGAGGCGCTGGCGCGCCTCGGCCAACCCGGCACGGTGCTCGTCGACGTGCGCGAGGGCGAGGAACTGGCCAAGACAGGCAGGATCGCCGGGGCCGTCCACGTGCCCCGCGGGTTCGTTGAGTTCCAGGCCGACCCCGCGAGCCCGACCCACCGGGCCGAACTCGGCGGTGGCAAGCGCCTGGTGCTCTACTGCGGCTCCGGCAACCGCTCGGCCCTGGCCGCCAAGTCGCTTAACGACATGGGCCTCGGCCCCGTCGCCCATGTCGCCGGCGGCTTCCCGGCCCTGGCGAAGGCCGGCGGTACCGTCGATCCGGCCTGATCATGACCGGGGAGGCGACAGGCCGCAAGTCACCGCCGACCCGCGGCCTCCAGGCAGGGGCGGTCCACGATCTCGACCGCGCCACGCCGGACCTCGATCAGGCCCGCCTCGGCCCATTGCCCCAGGATGCGGCTTACCACCTCGCGCACGCTGCCGATATCGTCCGCGAGCTTCTGGTGAGTCACCGCGGCCACGCCCCGCGGGTCCGCCTCGGCCAGGAGCCGTTGGGCGAGGCGCTGCTTGAGCGGCGCGAAGGCGACCTGGTCGATCAGCGTGAACAGGCCGGACATCAGCCGGGTGTAGTCGTCCATGACGAAGCTGCGAAAGGCGGCGCTCTCGCCCATCAGGTGCTGGAACGTGCTCACCGGTAGCGCCGCCAGCTCGGTCCGTTCCTCGGCCACGCTCTGTGCCGGGAAGTTGCCGCCGGACAGAAGGCACTGTGTGGTCAGGGCGCAGGTGCCGCCCGGGCCGACCTTGTAGATCAGCACCTCGCGCCCACCTTCCGACATGCGGAAGATGCGCGTGCGGCCCTCCAGGCACATCAGGTAGTTGGCGCACTCGCCGTCGAGTTCGTAGGCGATGGCGCCCGCGTCCAGAACCGGGAAATGCACCGTCCCCCGGGCGATCTGGAGGTGCGCCGGGCTCAGCGCCTGCAGGAGCGGGAATCGGTCGATCCAACGTTCGACCTTCTGGGCATCAGTCATGGCGGCGTAGTCCCCCGGCCATGACGACGGGCTGATCGTCCGGCGCGCGTTGTGTTTTTCTCCCGCCGCGCCGGACTTGTGTGACCTGGGTCACCGACCGGGTGCAGCGGGCCGGCATAGCATCGCGACACAACGAACACGATAAGGCGCCGGCCATGTGTGGCGCCCGCCAGGAGTGAACGGATGCGCCGCCTCGCCCTCAGCTTCATGCTCGCCGTACTCGCCGCCGGCCCCGCCTCGGCCGAACAGGATCTGCTGCTCGGGGCGGACATGTCCTCGCCCGCCATGACCAAGGCCGAGATGAGCCGCGCCGATGTCGAGGCGATGATCAAGGCCGCGGACGGCAAGCCGGTCGACCTGCACGACAAGTCCCTCTCCGGGCTCAATCTCTCAGGGCTGAACCTCCGGAGCGTCAACCTACGGACGGCGCGCCTGAACAACACCAACCTGCGCGGGGCGGACCTCAGCGGTGCGAACCTCGAACAGGCATGGTTCCTGAAGGCCGACCTGTCCGGCGCCAAGCTCGCGGGCGCGAGGATGTTCGGGATCACGGCGCGGGACGCCAATTTCAGTGGCGCCGACCTCAGCCGCTCCATGCCCATCGGAGACTTCAAGGGCGCCAACATGAGCGGCGCGACGTTGGTCGACCTCAAGGGTGGGGCCGACATCAAGAACCAGTCCATGGGCCTGATGCGGACGGTGTTCACCTCGGTGAACCTCTCCGGCGCGAACCTGAAGGGAGCCAACCTCGGCCGGTCGCGCCTGGAGTACGCGAACCTGAAGGACGCCGACCTCACCGACGTGGTGCTGATGGGCTCGGACCTGTCAGGCGCCAACCTGACCGGCGCCACCGTCACGGGCGCTGACTTCAAAAACGTCGATGTCGACAGCGCCAAACTGATCGACCTCAAGGGGCAGGCCGAGGCCAAGGACTGGTCGGAGCGCGTGAATGCCGACCGTGCCGTCACCCAGGCGTCCAACTGAATCGGGCGGAAGCCTCGACCCATCGCAAAGGAGATAGACGACCCATGATCGCGCGTCGCGTCCTGCTCGGCGCCCTGGCCGCCGCTCCCCTGCTGTTCGGTACCGCCGCGAATGCTGCCGAAGCCGTCTTCACTCCCGACGCCTTCGAGGCCGCCCAGAAGACGGGCAAGCCGATCCTCGTCCATGTCACCGCGCCGTGGTGCACCGTTTGCGCGGCGCAGAAACCGTTCCTGGCCAAGCTGGAAGCCCAACCCCGGTTCAAGGACCTCCAGGTGTTCGACGTCGACTTCGACAGCCGCATGGACGTGTTGAAGCGGTTTGGTGTGACGACGCAGAGCACCCTGATCACCTTCAAGGGTGAGAAGGAGACGGGGCGCTCGGTCGGCGATACCCAGCCGGAGTGGATCGAAGGCGCCGTCGAGAAGGCTTTGTAGGCCGGCCATGGCCACCACGTTCGGCCTCGCGTTCCTGGCCGGCATCCTCTCGGTGCTGTCACCCTGCGCGTTGCCCTTGCTGCCGCTGGTTCTGGGCGCGGCCGAATCGGAGCACCGGCTCGGCCCCGCCGCCCTGGCTGCCGGCCTCGCGCTGTCCTTCGTGGCCATCGGGCTGTTCGTGGCGACCGGGGGTTCGCCCTCGGCCTCGACGTCGATGTCTTCCACACCGTGGCGGCCATCATGCTGGTCCTGATCGGGCTCGTCCTGATGGTTCCGGCCGCCCAAACCCGACTTGCCGTCGCCGCCGGCCCGGTGAGCAACTGGACCGGGAGCCGGTTCAGTGGCTTCTCGACCGCCGGGCTTCTGGGACAGTTCGGGGTCGGGCTGCTGCTCGGCGCGGTCTGGAGCCCTTGCGTCGGGCCGACCCTCGGGGCCGCGTCCCTCCTCGCATCGCAGGGTCGGGACCTGGGTACGGTGGCGGCGACGATGCTTCTGTTCGGCCTCGGCGCCGCCCTGCCGCTCCTGCTCCTCGGCACGCTGTCCCGCGAGATGCTGATGCGCTGGCGCGACCGGATGATGAGGCTCGGCAAGGGGCTAAAGGTCGCCCTGGGCGCCATCCTCGGCACGCTGTCCCGCGAGATGCTGATGCGCTGGCGCGACCGGATGATGAGGCTCGGCAAGGGGCTAAAGGTCGCCCTGGGCGCCATCCTCGTGGCCACCGGCCTGATGATCGCCACGGGCTACGACATGGCTGCGGAGACTGTCCTGGTCAACGCCTCGCCGCCGTGGCTCACCGACCTGACGACCCGCCTGTGACCTCGATGGCGTCTGCCTCCGGAGCCAGCCCCATGCGACCCTACCTTCTCAGGGCCTGCATGCTCTGCGCTGCCATCCTCCTCGGGGTGGCAGGTCCGGCGCATGCCTGGGAAATGGTCGGCACGAAGCAGCTTGAGCTACGCATGCCGAAGGGCGGCGAAGGCATCGACGACGCGCGCGCTCGTGACGGCCGACCCCGGCATCCTGAAGGAGGGCGAGAGCGACGTCGCCCTGAAGACTGCCGATGCCGCGGTGCCGCGCGGGTGATGTCGGCGACGTGGCGGCCACGACGGCGCTCTTCCTCCGGACAGTCGCCGTCATCCGGGCGAACATCGCTATCGCCGTAAACACGAAGGCGGTGCTCGCTGTGACCCGTTATGCTGGCCGACACCGGCCTCGCGGTCCTCGTAACCGCGGACGCCCCGCGCCTCCTGCGGATGGGTGCATGATGCAAGCTGAGAGGAAGGCTGCCATCCTCCTCCGCCACCGCCAGGGCGCCGCGGCGGTCACCCGTGAGGGAGACCGGGCCTCCTTCGGTCCGGATCATGCTCGCCACTCGCGAACCCGATGTCGGCCGCAACGGCTTTCAGCCGCTCAGGCTCCCGTTCCTTGCGCTCGGAGTAGCGGTCGACGAGGTAGTCGGCCCGCGCGCGGGTGAGCAGCGTGAACTTCATCAACTCCTCGCAAACGTCCACGATCCGGTCGTAGAGCGGCCCCGGCTTCATCCGGCCGTCGTCGTCGAACTCCTTGTAGGCCATCGGTACCGACGACTGGTTTGGGATGGTGATCATCCGCATCCAGCGCCCCAGCACCCTCAGGCTGTTGACCGCGTTGAAGCTCTGGGAGCCGCCAGAGACCTGCATCACGGCCAGGGTGCGGCCCTGGGTCGGGCGCACGCTTCCCTCGCTGAGGGGCAACCAGTCGACTTGGGCTTTCATCACGCCGGTCATGTTGCCGTGCCGCTCGGGGCTGACCCAGACCTGGCCCTCCGACCAGATCGAGAGGTTGCGCAGTTCCTGCACCTTCGGGTGGTCGGCAGTGGCGTCGTCGGGCAGCGGCAGCCCGGCCGCGTGGAAGATGCGCACCTCGCCGCGCATGGCCTCAAGCAGGCGCGCCGCCTCGTAGGCGAGAAAGCGGCTGAAGGAACGCTCCCGCAGCGAGCCATAGAGGATCAGGAAGCGGGGAGCGTGGGTGAGCGGCGCCGTCGCCGATACCCGCTCGGCGGTCGGCGCCTCAAAATGCGCCTCGCTCAGGTTCGGCAGGCCATCGGTGAAGGGCTGGATGGGCTTGTCCAAGGATCTGCATTCCTGTACGTTCAAATGGTAATTTGATAATTGTACCGACGATGGACGAGACGCAAGCCCTCGCAGCCTTCCTGGCCCTCGGGCAGGAACATCGCCTCCGCTTGGTGCGGGCGCTCGTGACCGCAGGCCCGGACGGCTTGGCCTCCGGCGTCCTGGCGGACGCGGTCGGCGTGTCGGCGGCCACCGTGTCCCATCACCTCAAGGAACTGAGCCACGCGGGGCTGGTCACCTCCCGCCGCGAGGGCCGCTCGATCATCTACAGCGCCGCCTACCCGGCACTGTCGGAGCTGGTCCAGTTCCTCATGCGCGACTGCTGCCAGGGCCATCCGGAAGTCTGTGCCCCGGCCGTGGCCGCGCTCGCCGCCTGCGACTGCACCACTGGAGACGCCGTCCATGCCTGAGCCCACGTACAACGTCCTGTTCCTCTGCACCGGCAACTCGGCCCGCTCGATCCTTGCCGAGGCGATGCTCAACAAGGATGGCGGCGGCCGCTTCCGGGCCTATTCCGCCGGCAGCCAGCCCAAGGGCGAGCCGCATCCGCTGGCGCTCCAGGTGCTGCGGGAGAGCGACTATCCGACCGAGGGCCTTCGCTCGAAGTCCTGGGACGAGTTCGCCGCCCCCGGCGCCCCGGTCCTCGATTTCGTCTTCACCGTCTGCGACAACGCCGCCGGCGAGGCTTGCCCCTACTGGCCGGGCCAGCCCGTGACCGCGCATTGCGGCATCGAGGACCCCGCCGTGGCGGAAGGCTCGGAGATGGAGCGCAAGCGCGCCTTCGTCACCGCGCAGCGATACCTCAGGAACCGGATCGCCGCCTTCGTCGCGCTGCCGCTCGGCAGCCTGGACCCGGTCGCCCTCTCGTCGAAGGTCCGCGAGATCGGCCAGCTCGCCGGCGCGACCTCGGCCCGCCCGGAGGTCGCGTGATGGACATCGTGATCTACCACAACCCGGATTGCGGCACGTCCCGCAACACGCTTGCGATGATCCGCAACGCCGGCATCGAGCCGCACGTGGTCGAGTACCTCAAGACCCCGCCGAACAGGACGCTCATCGGGCAGATGCTCGCACGCGCCGGCATCACGGTGCGGGACGCACTGCGCGAGAAGGGCACGCCCTTCGCCGAGCCTCGGCCTCGGGGACCCTGCGCTCGCCGACGAGCAGCTTCTAGACGCCGTCGAGGCCCACCCGGTCCTGCTGAACCGGCCGCTCGTGGTCAGCCCGAAGGGGTGCGCCTGTGCCGCCCGTCCGAGGCGGTGCTCGACCTGCTGCCGGAGCAACAGGGCGAGTTCGTGAAGGAGGACGGCGAGCGCGTGGTCGACGAGAGCGGCCGCCGCGTGGCAACCGCCTAAGGAATCCCGATGTCCCTGTTCGAACGCTACCTGACCCTCTGGGTCGCCCTCTGCATCGTGGCCGGCGTCGCGCTCGGCCACGTCATGCCGGGCTTCTTCCACGCCGTCGGCGCGGCCGAGGTCGCCAAGGTGAACCTGCCGATGGCGGTGCTGATCTGGCTCATGGTCATCCCCATGCTGCTGAAAATCGACTTCGCCTCGCTGCGCCACGTCGGCCGGCACTGGCGTGGCATCGGCGTGACGCTGTTCGTGAACTGGGCCGTGAAGCCGTTCTCGATGGCGGCGCTCGGCTGGCTGTTCATCGGCTACCTGTTCCGCCCGTACCTGCCCGCCGAGCAGATCGACAGCTACATCGCCGGCCTGATCATCCTCGCCGCCGCCCCTTGCACCGCGATGGTGTTCGTATGGTCGAACCTAACCCGGGGCGAGCCGCACTTCACCCTGAGCCAGGTGGCGCTCAACGACACCATCATGGTGGTGGCCTTCGCGCCCATCGTCGGTCTGCTGCTCGGCCTATCGGCGATCACGGTGCCCTGGGGCACGCTGGTGCTGTCGGTGGTGCTCTACATCGTCATCCCGGTCATCGTCGCGCAGGTGGTTCGGCGGAGCCTGCTTGCGTCTGGTGGCCAGCCCGCCCACGACCGGCTTGTCGCCAGGCTCGGGCCGGTGTCGCTGGTGGCGTTGCTGGCGACACTGGTGCTGCTGTTCGGCTTCCAGGGTGAGCAGATCCTGGCCCAGCCGGCGGTCATCGGCCTGCTGGCCGTACCCATCCTCATCCAGGTCTACCTGAACTCGGGGCTCGCCTATCTCATGAACCGCGCCGCGGGCGAGCAGCATTGCGTGGCCGGCCCCTCGGCGCTGATCGGCGCCTCGAACTTCTTCGAGCCTCGCGGTGGCGGCCGCCATCAGCCTGTTCGGGTTCAACTCGGGCGCGGCGCTCGCTACCGTGGTCGGCGTGCTGATCGAGGTGCCTGTGATGCTCTCGGTCGTGTGGATCGTAAACCGCACCCAGGGTTGGTACGAGCGCGGGGCCGCCGGCAAGGGAGCGGCGCTGAAGCCTACCCCCGTGAGGTCTGAGGGCCACAGCCGCCTCTTCGTCATCTCCGCCCTGGGCGTGGTCGAGATCCTCGCCTGGGGCTCCTCCTTCTACCTGCCGGCGGTGCTCGCCGCTCCCATCGCGAACGACACCGCCTGGCCGCTCCCCTGGGTGGTCGGCGGCCTGTCCATCGGCCTGCTGGTCGCCGCCTTCGCCTCGCCCCCTGTCGGCCTTACCATCCACCGCCATGGCGGTCGCCCCGTCCTGGCGCTGGCCGCGCTGCTGCTGGCGGCGGGTCTCGTCGTGATCGGCCTGGCCCCGAGCCTTCCGGTCCTCGCGGGGTGGGTCTTCATCGGGCTCGGCATGGGCTGCGGCCTGTACGATCCTGCCTTCGCCACCCTCGGCCGGCTCTACGGCGCTGAGGCCCGTCCCGCCATCACCACGCTGACGCTGTGGGGCGGGTTCGCCAGCACCGTCTGCTGGCCGCTGTCCGCCTTCCTCGTCGAGCAGGCCGGCTGGCGTGGGGCCTGCCTTGCCTATGCCGGGCTGCACGTCCTCGTCACCCTGCCGCTCGTGCTCGGCACGATCCCGAAGCCGCCGATATTGGCCGGTGGCCGGGACGGCGGGCGGCGAGAGGACGGGCCGCTCACCGCCCGCGAGCGCCGGGCCTTCCTGCTGATGGCAGGCGTCCTGATGCTGGGAGGCACAGTGATGACGCTGGTCTCCGTGCACCTGATCACGCTGCTGCAGGCACGCGGCGTGGCGCTGGCCGCGGCGGTGTCCTACGGCGCGCTGATCGGGCCGGCACAGGTCGGTGCGCGCGTCCTGGAGATGGCCAACAAGGGGCGGCAGCACCCGCTCTGGACCCTTACCGTGGCCATAGCCCTGGTGGTGTCCGCGCTCGCCGTCCTAGCATTGGGGATACCGGCGGTGGGTGTCGCGCTGGTCCTCTACGGCGCCGGCAACGGGATCTACTCGATTGCCCGGGGTACGGTACCGCTCGCGCTGTTCGGCCCGGCGCGGTACCCGGTCCTGGTGGGCCGCCTGGCGCGGCCGGGCCTGATCGCACAGGCGATCGCCCCCTCGCTCGGGGCCGTTGCGTTCGCCTACGGCGGCGCGGACGCGGCCTACGGTCTGCTGGTCGTGCTTGCGCTGGTCAACGTCGGCCTGGCGTGCGCCTTGTGGGCCGCACGGCCGGAAGCGGGCGACGCCCACGCTGGCCCGAGGATCGGGTGAGGCGCGTCGGCGGCGAAGTCGCAGGGCCGTCGTTTCGGAACCGCCGGCGCGGTGATGGCCCGTCCGCATCGGGCCATTAGGATACCGGGCCGATTACCGGTCAGCTCCCAGGACGGTGCGCTCACAGGCGGGTGCTTGCCGAAAGTCTTTCCTGTCCTCGAACATGTCGGTCGATTCGGGTTTGACGTCCTGACCGCGCCTGTTCCCCCCGGATGCAAACATGCCTGCGGACCTCCCGTTCGAAGCCGCCTGCCAGATATCCGCCAACGGGAGCCGAAAGTGGCGAACGTGCCGTGACCGGCGCCGGGCTGCTCGCGGTTCACCACGGGGACCGCCTTCCGATGCCATCCCGGCTCGGAACACCCGGTTGAGCCCGTCTAAAAGATGCTCGACATAACTACCCGTGAACGGGGTAGGTGTTTGAAATGGACGCGTTTGCTCCGCTCCGACGCAGGCGGCCTTGCCAGGCCTGATATTCAGGAGCCCGCCTCCCGCGTTGCCGGGCGGCGACGGGGTGGCACAATCCCCGCGGAACCCCCTGGGGTACCGTTGGCGCAATGGCGGCACCGACGAGCGTCCGTGATAATCCGCCCTTCCAACAAATGGACGGACCAGACGCGTGAACCAAGCCACGGTCGCCAATCTCATCCGGCACTGGCGGGAGGACCCAGGGGCCTCCTACCGGACATGGTTCCTCTGGGAGGAGCGCATCAAGAACTTCCGTTCGATCCGGCGCGGCCTGCAAGCCGTTGTCGACGAGATCAGGGCCGACACGTTCGGTAATGCCTACCGAGGCTCTTCCCTTGAGACCGTCGTCCATTCGGTCGCGGAGCAGAGGCAGGTGTTCAAGGGGGCCGACCATGCCTTCCTCTGGAAACCCAAGCTTCGCATCCCCGACATCTACGAGGACCGGGCGAACCAGGTCGTGTTCGGGCGCTTCCTCGATGCCTGCCTGTGCTGCAACGCCGAGGCGCAGGTGCTCGCCGCCGTCCACGCGCTCGACCAGGCGCGGATCAAGGGCCTGGGACCGGCCGCGGCGAACCTCCTCTACTTCCTGCACCCGACCTGGGTGCCGCCGTTCAACACCGCCATCGTCAAGGGGTACAACGCGCTCACGGGCGCGAAGGTGAAGCTCGGGCGCTGGGACGAGTACCTGGCGATGCGGCGCGGCATCGTGGAGCTCAACGAGACCCATCGGGCGCTGCTGTCCAATGATTTCGGAGCCGTCGCGGGATTCCTGTTCGACGTCGGATCGGGTCGCTATCCGTTGCCGGACCGGGATGAGGACGGAGCCTTGGCGCGCTGGCGGGAGGACCTCGACCGCGTCCGCGCGGAAGCGGCGGAGACGGCGTCGCGGTCGGTCCAGGCGGGGCGCGACGCCGATCACACGCACACCGAGGTCCAGGGCTGGCTGCGCGACCTCGGGCTCGCCCTGGGCTACGACGTCTGGATCGCCTCGAACGACGGCAACCGGGCCTACGCGTCAGGGCGGTTGTCCGACGGCTGCCTGGACCGCCTGCCGGCGAGCCTCGCCGCGAAGGGGTCGACGGAGACGGTGCGCCTGATCGACGTGCTCTGGATCGGCAAGGGGACCGCGGACGTGGCGGCCGCGTTCGAGGTGGAGCACACGACCAGCATCTACTCGGGCATCGTGCGCATGCTCGACCTCGCGCTCGGCGTCGAGGGCGCCACGGCCCGCAACTTCTTCCTGGTCGCACCGGACGACCGGGAGGGCGACGTCCGCGCCCAGTTCGCGCGGCCGGCGTTCTCCCGCGTCGCGGAGCTGGACCTGCGCTATCTTCCCTACAGCGAACTCCGCGGCCATCGCGAGGCCATCGCCCGCTTCGGCAGCGGCCTGAAGGGCGTCCTTGCCATCGCCAAGCCGATCTCGCGGGCGACGTGAGGGATCGAGACCGGCCGGCGGCACACGTGCCATCGGTCGATGCCGGCGACGTCGCCGGCATCGGTCGCGGCGTAGGGCGGATCCTCCCAAGCGCAGATGCCGGCTCGACGCAAGTCACGGCACCGTCACGTCCGTCCACCCGCGACACGAAGGAAGGGATGCGGCGGGCGCAGATGGAGCCAACCTCGGAACGCAACAGGTCGGGCGGGGATAAACCACGTCGCGCCGACGCGGCGCTCCACGCGCCCGAAGGCGGTGTTGCCCCGCGATCACATCGAGCACGGAACGCGCCGGCGGCGCGACTGCCGGCTTGATCCTCCCACGTGGGAAGGCGGCAGCCTCACGGCAACCTGACATGTCGCCCGGCTCCGCGCCGTGGCCCATCTGAGAGGCCGCAGGTGGCGTCGATTCCGAAGAACAATCCCTCTCCGACCCGTCGAAGGTTCGTCTCCGGCCTCGGCGCCTGCGCCGCCGTGGGCCTCGCGGCGCACGACCGTTCCGCCTTCGCCCTGGCGAGCCCGGGCGAGCCCACGGTGCCGCGGGCGGCCACGTACGACCTCACCCTGGCCCGCGGCACGGTCGACAAGACCGGCACGCCGACCTGGGCCAACACCATCAACGGCGGCGTTCCCGGGCCGGTGCTGCGCTGGCGCGAAGGCGACGTCGTCACCATCAACGTCCGCAACGAACTGCCCGAGATGACGGGCATGCACTGGCACGGCATCATCCTGCCCAACGACATGGACGGCGTGCCGGGCCTGGAATTCCCGGGCATCCAGCCGGGCGAGACCTTCACCTACCGCTTCCCGGTGCTGCAGAGCGGCACCTACTGGTACCACAGCCACATGGGCTACCAGGAGCAGAAGGGGGTCTACGGTGCGCTGATCATCGAGCCGCGCGGCCGTGACCTGGTCCAGGCGGACCGAGATTACGTCGTGCTCCTCAGCGACTGGACAGACGAGGATCCCGAGCGCATCCAGAACAAGCTCAAGTACCAGGCCGACTACTACAACTTCGGCAAGCGCACGGTGCGGACGTTCTTCGCCGACTCCGAGCGCAGCGGGCTCGCCGACACGGTCAAGGAGCGCTGGCATGAGTCCGAGTCGCGCATGGACCCTTCCGGCCTGGAGGCGCCGTCCGGCGAGACCTACACCTACCTGATGAACGGGCAGCCGCCCGGGGCCAACTGGACGGCGCTGTTCCGGCCCGGAGAGCGGGTCCGGCTGCGCATCATCAACGCCTCCGCGGCGACCTACTACGACGTGCGCATCCCCGGGCTGACCATGAGCGTGGTCAACGTCCACGGCAACGACGTCGTCCCGGTGCAGGTCGACCAATTCCGCATCGGCGTGGCCGAGACCTACGACGTGATCGTGCGCCCGCGCGAGGCACGGGCTTACACGATCTTCGCGCAGGACCTCGGCCGCTCGGGATACGCCCGCGGCACGCTCGCGCCCCGGTCGGGAATGGAGGCGGAAATCCCGCCCTTCGACCCGCGGCCGCTGCGGACCATGACCGACATGGGCATGCAGGGCATGATGGGCCGCGACCAGATCGGCGCGTCCTACCCCGACGGCTCGCGCATCGGCGGCATACTCGGCGAGCACGCCCGCGAGATCGTCCCAGACGAGCGTCGCCTCGCGGGCCACCAACCCATGGCGAAGCTGCCGCCTGGCGTCGAACTCGACGAGACTGGCGTCGAGGTCCAGATGAAGCCGAAGATGCTTTCCGACCGCACCCGCATCCCGGGCGACGGCCTGAACCAGCTGAACCGCCGCGTCCTGACCTACGCCGACCTGCGCTCGATCAACCCCGCCGTCGACGACCGCCCACCGACGCGCGAGATCGTGCTCCGGCTCAGCGGAAACATGCAGCGGATGATCTGGGGATTCGACGGCAAGAAGTTCACCGAGGTCGGCCCCATCGACGTGACCGTCGGCGAGAGGTTCCGGCTCGTGATGGTCAACGAGACGATGATGAGCCACCCGATCCACCTGCACGGCATGTGGATGGAGCTGGAGAACGGTCACGGCCGGCACCGACCCTACCTCCATACCGTCAGCGTCGCCCCTGCCGAGAAGCTGTCGATGCTGGTCACGCCGGTTGCGACCGGGCAATGGCCGCTGCACTGCCACATCCTGTACCATTTCGAGGCCGGCATGTTCCGCACCCTCCGCGTCCTGCCGAGGGGGCCTGATGCGCGCGCCGGCAACCCTCGTCCTCGCCCTGTCACTCCTCGCCCTCGCGCCCTCGGCCGCGCTCGCCCAGAGTGTCACGGGCCTTCTCAACGGCGGCACCCGCCTCGGATCCGACACGCTCCAGGGGGCGGCGCCCTACGGCAACCCGATTCTCGACGACCGGGTCTACGCCCACGCCTTCCTCGACCAGTTCGAGGGCCGCCTCGGAAGCGAGAGCTACTTCCGCTACGACGGTCAGGCCTGGATCGGCGACGACTACAACAAGCTGTGGCTGAAGTCGGAAGGTCGCTACAACGCCGACAACCGCGGCCGCTTCTCCGACGGCGATCATGAGGCCCTCTACGCCCGGCCGATCTCGACCTACTTCGACATGCAGGTGGGCGTGCGCTCGGACATCGACAGCCTGCGCAACCGCACCTGGGCCGCCTTCGGCATCCAGGGGCTGGCCATCGGTTTCTGGAACCTCGAACTCACGGGCTATGCCAGCGACAACGGGCGCTTCGCCTTCCGGGGCAACGCCTCGTACGACCTCTACCTGACGCAGCGCCTGATCCTGCAGCCGCAGATCGAGATGAACGCCTACTCGAAGGCCGACCGCGGTCGCGAACTCGGTTCCGGCGTGTCGGACATCGATATGGGGCTGCGCCTGCGCTACGAATTCACCCGCGAAATCGCGCCGTACGTGGGCCTCTCCTACCAGCAGTTCCTGGGCGGTACGGCGGACTACCGACGCCGGTCCGGCGAGGGCAGCGGGGACCTGCGGGCGCTGGCTGGACTGCGCCTCTGGTACTGAACCGCATCCCGACGCACCGTACGCCGTCGCGATGCGGTGTCGCCGGGTGGCCGTCCGAGGCCGCGATGCCTTCCCTCGCCGAACCGTGGAAATCGACCGTGCCGCACGCCTCCCGCCCGATCCTTGCCGCGCTGTCGCTCGTGGCCGGCCTTTGTTCCGCACAAGCGCAGGCCGTCACGGAGCCGGGGATGAAGGGCTTCGGGATCAGGGCCGTGGAAGGGAGGACGCTTCCCGAGATGCTCGGCCGCTGTGCCGACGCCGACAGAGGCGAGGCCTCCCTCGCGCCGGGCGAGACCCCGGCCTTGCTGGCCGCGCGATGCGATCAACTCCGGCGTTCGCTTCACACCCAGCCGGGTAACACGGCGCAGGGGCGCTGACCCGCGGTCTTCCGACACGGTCGCACGCTAGGTAGGTGAGGCCGGCGTGCCGCGGTCCCGGATCGACAAATCGCCCGGACCGAGCCCGTCATTTCGTCTGGCGGGCCCCGATGCGCGTCGACGGGGCTGGAGCAGACCCGCTGCCCGGCCGCCCGGGCTCGCGGGCGAGGGCGTCGATCAGCGGGCACTCCGGCCCGTCGTCGCCGGGGCAGGTCCCTGCGAGATCCCGCAACGAGGCCGCGGCGTCCGCGAGCGCGGCGGCGCGTCGTTCCATGTCGGTCGCGCGCCGGATGGCCAGGTCCTTCACCCCGGCGCTGGCACGCGCCTCGTCGTGCCACAGGCGCAGCAGCATGGCGGTGTCGGCGACCGAGAAGCCGAGGAGGCGGGCCCGGTGCACGAACCGCAGCGTGCGCACCTCGTCCTCGGTGTAGACCCGATGGCCGGAGATCGACCGCGTCGGCGCCGGGATCAGGCCGGCGCGCTCGTAGTAGCGGATCATCTTGGGCGAGATCCCGCAGGCGCGTGCCGCCTCCCGATCCTCATCGCCCGGCCGCCCGTTCCGTCGAGGCGCCCAGGCGCGCCCGGACGAGCCCGGACGCCGCGACCGACCGGGCCCCGCGAACGCCCCGCTCCGGCGAACGCCGGGAAAAGCCGTGGCGCGGTCGCATCGCGGGCGGCCGCAGGTCCCGTGGCGTCGCCGGGGCCGGAAGAGCCGATGGTGGATTCCCGAGCGTCACGCGCCCGTCCGTCATCGCGCGCGGAGGCGGCCGCACCGGAACCTCGTCCGGCGCGCGGCCCGGGGAGATGGAACGGGCGTGTCCGCGATGGGGGAAACGCATAGCGTGAGCGCGCATCGGCTAGGCCGCCTCCCGCGTCGACACCGACCTCGCGATGCCCGTCCGAACGCTGGCCGGAAGCTCGACGGCGCGCGTGACCTCGGCGAAGCGCGCCGCGGCGTCCGACCAATCCTGGGCGAAATCGAACAGCTCCCGGAGGGCGGGCGCGATCTCCTTGTAGGCCGCGAGCGCCGCCACGAGGGCGCCGAGGGAGAGGCCGCCTTGCACGACGAGATATCCGCCGATCAGGAAGAAGAAGAACGGCGTGAGGTTGGACGTGTAGTTGTACAGGCTCTTGATGCCGCCCTTCATGTCGTTGATGGCGATCCGGATCCGCTCAAGCTCCTCGACATGGGCCATCCGCCGCCGCAGCGACGAGGCTGGCGCATCGCGCCCCGCCACGGACGGGGCGAGGCCCGGCGGCTCGGCGGCCTCGGGCGTGGTGACGAAGGCGCCGAGCGCGCGCGTGGCGAGGACCCGTTGCCGCACCTTCGCGTTCAGGCGCCCCTGGAGGCGCGGCAGGACCGTGAGTTGCACCGGCAGCATGATCAGCGCGGCGAAGCCCAGGGCTACGTCCTGCAGCAGGAGGAAGGCGACGCTCGTGACCAGCACACCCCCTGCACGATGGGGACCGCGACGAGGCTGCCGCCGAAGTAGCCGATGGGCTCGACCTCCTGGACGGCCACGGCGGCGAGCGTCGTGCGGCGGTCGGCCGAGCGCTCCGTGCGCACGCGCCGCAGGACGGCCAGGCGCAGGCGGCGCACGACGCGCTCGTTGACGCGTCCGCGAACCCGGTTCGCCGCGTACTTCAGGAGCCCGTTCCCGGTGAGGACGGCGAGGTAGCCGGCGCACAGGGCGAACAGGAGTTCCGTGCGGCCGAGCGGGAGGCCCAGGAGCGTCATTCCTGGATGCCCGTCGCCCCGCGCGTCGGCGAGGGCATGGTTGACGATGTGCTTGGGTATCTCAAGGGTCAGCCAGGCCGCGGGCAGCGTCGCGAGAGACAGGAAGACCAGGCGGACCTGGATGCCGAGGGTGGCACCCAGAACGTACGCCTCCAGGCGCCGGCCCAAACGGAGCCCGAAGCCGCGACGCCGGCGGCCGCGGGACGGGCCGGCCCGCAGGGCATCGGCGGGTCCGGAGGCAACCGCCGACCGCCGATGACGGCGCAGCATGGCGCGGCCGACGAGCCACGCGGTCCAAGCCGGCGCAATGACGAAGACGAGCAAGGCATCGGCGACGATCCACCAGTGGCCGTGCGGGTAGTCGAGGCCGGTGAGCCTGTGGGCGAGGTTGTGCAGGGCTTCGATTGCCGTCACGGGGCAGCTCGTTCCGTATTTCCGGTAAGAGAGGGCGCGCGTCGTGGGCCTCCGCTAGCGATGGTCTCAGCCGTCATCCGGCGACCCCGCCTTTCGTGCGCCCCCGTTCGAGGGAATGCCGTCCCCGGCGCCGGCGCCATCGTCCCTCGGCGTGGTGCCCCCTCCGCGACGCACGGGCCCCGCGTTCGGATCGAATCGGACTGTGCGGAAGGTGCCGAAGGCGAACTGGCGTCTGGTCCGGATCGAACAGGGTGTGAAGCCCGCCCGTCGAACCGCCTTGAGGGAGGCCGCGTTGTCGGCGTCGACGAAGGCCACCAAGCGTCGCTTGCCCAAAGCCCGGGCGCGTTCGGCGATCAGGTACACGGCGGCCGCCATGACGCCCAGGCCGCGGAATGATGCCGGCGTGAAGGCGTTCTCCAGCATGGCCTCCTCGGCCGACAGAACCGGCAGGGCGCCGGTCCGCCGGATCGCGTCGCCGTAACCCGGGCCAGTGAGCCACTGGATGTGGCAGGGTCGGCCGGACACCTCATCGACGAGCACGAAGCAGCGGCTCGGCAGCACCCCGTGCGCGGCGGCGCGCAATCGCCACCTGACGTCGTCGCGTTCGCGCTCGGCCGCCTTGTCGCCACCGACGGGAAAGAGGACCGGCAGGTCGTCCGGCCGGAAATCGCGCAGCCGGACCGGGATTTTGGCGGCCGGTGGTTCGACGGCGACCGATAGGTCGCGCGTCAGGCCTATCGAGACCCGCTCGGAGAAAAGACCCAGGGCCATGCGCCGGGCCACCCTGGCGCGCAGCATCGCCCATCCTTCGCCGAGGGAGCCGTCGCCGCGCGCGTGCGGGTAGGGCTTGAACGTCATGCCAGGCCCGCCGCGCCTCGCCGAAGGCGCGCCCGGGCAACCGTGGATCGACACGCACGCGTCGCCGGCGACCTCCGGCACACCTGGGTCGATGGCGCGAGCGCCGCCCTTGCCGACCGCATCAGCCGCCCCCCATGATCCGCGCGGTCCGGATCTCGACGGCCCGGACGCGCGCGACGTGGGCGGCCCAGAACCGGTTCGCGAGGAGCGTGACGGCCGTCGGCGCCGCGCGGGGTTTCGATGTGGATGTCCGCGGGATGCCACGGCCGGCCGACGCCGCGACCGCCGCAAGCGGCGAACCCGTGGCGGCCAGCCGGTCGCGGGCGCGCCGGCAATAGTCGACGGAACGCGGCGTCATACGCTCCTCGCCGTGGCCGGCGCGATATTTGGCGAGGGTGCGGCACACGTCGCCGCCTGCGAGGCGCCACGCCCGTGCGAGGTAGGCGACGCCGAAGCGGACGTTCGTGGCCGGGTCGAGGAGTTCCGCGGCCGGCCCGCGATGGCCGAGCATCGTGGCGGTGGCCGGGCGGACCTGCATCAGCCCGAGTTCGCCGACCGTTCCGACGGCCCCGGCGTCGTAGCCGCTCTCGACGAACGCGACCGCCTCGGCGAGCGCGGGCGGGACCCCGCGTGCCGAAGCCTCCCGCTCCAGGAGTTCGCCATAGGCGGCTCGACCGCCGGCCATGACGTTCCCGACGTCGACGGCCGTGGCGGCTGCTCCCGCGGTGCCCCCGGCCCCTCCGCCGCCGTCGCCGCGCCGGCGGCCGCGGCGAGGCCGAGGAGAACGCCGAGGGCGCGAGGCGCCGCGGCCGGGATCGGGCGCCGTCGGCCGGTCCCCATCACTTGGCCTTCTGGATGCGCGTGACGGCGATGGACCCGTTCACCCGGTCGGCCGAGAACCGCACCCGCTCGCCGGGCTTCAGGCCCTTGAGCATGGCCGGGTCCTGGACCTTGTAGGCCATGGTCATCGCGTCCATCCCGATGTTCGGGATGGTCTCGTGGTCGAGGGTCACCTTGCCCGCGGCGTCGTCGACCTTCTTCACGGTCCCGGCGACGAGGGGAGCGTTGGACGGCGACGCCGGCGCGGCCGGCTGCGAGGCCGCCTTCTCCGCGGGAGGCGGTTCGGGCCGGGCCTGGGCCGGGGCCCCCTTCGCCTGGCGGTCAAGCGGTCCTTCGCCCGACGGCGTCTGGTTCGGCTGCGGCCGGTACCCGGCCTCGCGGCTGCGGACCAGCCACTGCTTCAGGGCGTCGATCCTCGCCTGCTGCTCGTCCTGGATCTTCTGGGCGGTCTCCCGCAGCTGCCGGTCCCCGCCATAGTCGAGCTGCGTCTTGGCCAGGAACAGCGTCTCCTCGTAACTGGCGATGAGCAGCTCGGCGAAATCCCGGTCCGGGTCGCCGGTCAGCTTCGTGTCCCGGAAACGGTTCGCCATCGTCTCGCGCGCCCGTTCCAGGGCGGCCGGCGCGCCCTTCGCGGGCTGGGCGCCGGCGGGTTCCGGGACCGGGCCGACGAGGGCCGCGGCGAGCGCGGCGGACAGGATCAGGCGTCGCATGGTCGCTCCATCTCAAGGTGTCGGCGCCCCCGCGCGGGACCGGGCGGAAGCCGCGCGAGGGCTCGCCTCAGGGGCGCTACTTCGCCTTCTGGATCTTCGTGACGGTGTAGGCCCCGCCCGTCTCGGCGACGTCGAAGTCGACCTTGTCGCCGGCCTTGAGATCCTTGAGCATCGCGGGATCCTTGACCGCGTAGGCCATCGTCATCGCGTCCATGTCGAGCTTCGGGATCGCGGCGTGGTCTAGCGTCACCTTGCCGGCGGCCGGGTCGACCTTCGTCACCGTCCCCTTCACGGACTGCGCCCACGCCGGCGCCGCGACCGCCAGGAAGGCCGCGGAAAGAACGGCGAGCGTGATCTTGCGTCTCATGGCTTCTCTACTCCTTCGGTCCATCGAACCGCCGCACCGGCGCCGTTGAGGGGAATCGGCGACCGGCGCGGCGGACTTCGGACGGGATCGCTCCCGTTCCGAACGGGTTCGCCTGCCGCGCGAAAGGCGCTCCCCGGCAGGCCATCGGGCGGCCCGTGGCCGTCCCGTCAGTGCTCGTGGCCGCCCGAATTCGACGCCGTCCGGCGCGTTCGCGGATCGACGGCCCGCAGGTCGGTCTGGCGCGCGCGCCGGCCCTTGGGCGTGTCCGGGGCGCGGGCCGGCTCGGGCATCGGCTCGCCGGTCCACTCGTAGGCGAGGGTGCCTTCCGGGTGCCGGTACCAGCCGGGGTCGCGGTAATCGCCGGCCGCCAGCCCTGGGCGGACCTTCAGGACGGTGAACATCCCGCCCATCTCGACGGACCCGAACGGGCCCGCACCGGTCATCATCGGCAGCGTGTTGTCCGGCAGCGGCATCTCCATCTCGGACATCATGCCGCCGCCCGTCGAGCCCATCGGCATGTAGCCCGGCGCGATCCTCTGGATCTGCTTGGCCGTGCTCTTCATGTTCACGCCGATGTAGGTCCGGACCGAGTGGCCCATGGCGTTCATGGTGTGGTGCGACTTGTGGCAGTGGATCGCCCAGTCGCCCGGGTTGTCGGCGTTGAACTCGATGGCCCGCATCTGCCCGACCGCGACGTCGGTCGAGACTTCCGACCACTGCCGGTTCTCGTCGATCCAGCCGCCGTCGGTGCCGGTGACCTTGAAGTCGACGCCGTGGACGTGGATGGGGTGGTTGGTCATGGTCAGGTTGCCGAAGCGCATCCGCACCTTGTCGCCCTGGCGCGCGACCATGGGGTCGATGCCCGGCCACACGCGGCTGTTGAAGCACCACATGTTCATGTCGAGCATCGTGTTGACCTTGGGCACGTACGACCCGGCCTCGATGTCGTAGGCGTTCAGGAGCCACACGAAGTCGCGGTCGACCCGCCGCTCGGCCGGGTCGCGCGGATGGACGACGAAGAAGCCCATCATGCCCATCGCCATCTGGACCATCTCGTCCGAGTGCGGGTGGTACATGAAGGTGCCGGAGCGCCTCAGGATGAACTCGTAGACGAAGGTCTTTCCCGGCGGGATGCCGGGCTGGGTCAGCCCGGCGACCCCGTCCATGCCGTTGGGCAGCGTCTGCCCGTGCCAGTGCACGGCGGTCGCCTCCGGGAGGCGGTTGGTGACGAAGATCCGGACCTTGTCGCCCTCGACCGCCTCGATGGTCGGTCCCGGCGACTGCCCGTTGTAGCCCCAGAGCCGCGCGTTCATGCCGGGCGACATCTCCCGCACGACCGGCTCGGCGATCAGGTGGAACTCCTTCCAGTCGCCGCGCATGCGCCAGGGCAGCGTCCACCCGTTGAGCGTCACCACCGGCTGGTAGTCGGGCCCGCTGCTTGGGTAGAGCGGGGGCTGCATGGTCGCCTTGTCCATGATCGGGGCCTCCGGCAGGCCCGCGGCCTGGACCCGCCCGCTGATCATCGACGTGCCGGCGAGCACGAGGCCCCCGGCCCCGAGGATGCCCCTGCGCGAGATGTCGGTCATGATCTCCCTCCGAATGTCATGGGCGGATCGGGCTCCTTGGCTCAGCCGCCGGGCGTCGCGACGGCGAGGCTCGTGCCCGGGCTGCCTCCCGCGGGCTCCCCGCCGAAATTGTCTGCCGAGAAGCCGCCGCCGACTGTCGCCGCCTTGAGGTCGGTCGCCGCGATCCAGAAGTCGCGCTGCGCCTCGATCGCCTGGATGTTGCTCAGGATCCTGGCGCGGGCGTCGACGATCAGCGTCGTGACGTCCAGCAGCATGCCGCTGTACTGGAGCAGGGCCTGGTCCTGGATCGTCCTGCGCAGCGGCAGGACGCTGGTCTGGTAATGCCGCGTGATGTCGTACTGGCCGCGATAGCGCTGGAACGCCTCGCGCACCTCGGAGCGGGCGTTGACCGCGCGCTCCGCCAGGCGGTTGGCGCTGGCGAGGTAGCTTTCCTGCGCGCCCCGCACGGCGGTGGCCCCGAAGTCGTAGATCGGGACGACGAGATCCGCCGAGAACCCGTTCAGGCTGGCCTTGTCGACCTTCGGGGCACCGCCCTCGCCCCCGCGGCCCTCGACCGCGAGAACCGGTTCGCGAAGCCCGCATCGAAGACGCTGACGAAGCCGCTGGCCTGGTTCAGCCCGAACTGCCCCACAAGCGATTGCAGCTCGAAGCGGGCGGCCTGCACGTCGGCCCGCTTGCTCATCGCCTCGGCCTCGATGGCGCGCCCGTCGACGAGCCTCCCGGGCAGGGCCGGCAGGCCGTTGGGCAACCGGAACTCGATCTCCCGCCCCCAGAGCCCGAGCAGGCGGGTCAGGCGCTCCCGCTCCGCCCGCTGCTGCACCCGCGCCTTGGCGAGCTGCGCGCCGAGGCTCGCTGTAGAAAGCATGCTCGCGCGCCTGCTCCAGCTTGTTCAGCGCGCCCGTCTCGCCCAGCTGCGTGGCGAGCGTCGACGCGGATCCGGCGCCGGCCAGGGCCTGTTCGAGGAAAGCCGTCGCCTGGTTGGCCGCCACGGTGCGGTAGTATTGGCGCCGCGCCTCGCCCCCGAGCCGCAGGACCTGCTCCGCCGCGTTGTACTGATCGGCCGTGAACCGCTGCCGCGCGATCTCGGCACGCACCGGGAGCGTCGCCAACTCCAGCACGCTGGCGGCGACGGAGCGCTCGATCTCCGTGTTGAAACCCAATCCCCATTGCGTGATCGAGAGGCGCGGCGAGGGCGGCAGCGTGGCCTGCACGTACTGCGCCTCGGAGACGCCGAGGTCGTTGAAGGCGGCCTGCAGGCCCCTGTTCCTGAGCAGCGCGACCTGCACGGCGCCGTCCGCCGTCAGGGGACGCCGCAGCAGCGCGTCGACCCGGGCGTCCGCGGTCGGCGCGATGCCCTGGTCGTCCGCCTTCACGATGTCCTTCCGCAGGTCGAGCGCCGCGTAGCCGCCGGCGACGGAGAGGCCTGCGTCCGGCGAGAAGCTCGCGCAGCCCCCCAGGAGGAGGGCCGGGATGGCCAGGCTCGCGGCCAAGCGCCCGGGACGCGTCCGGGCGATGTCGCCTGGCGCGCGCGTGGTCGGACCGGTGCGTCCCGGCGCGGTCGACAGGCATCCCATGCCAGGTAGTCCGAGGCGTGCGCCCGTTCGGTTACAGGGACGGACCATCACCGGCCTCCGGAATCGCGCTTGCCGCCCATGCCGGGCATCCCGTCCATGCCCGGCATGCCTTCCATCCCGCCGGAACCGGACCTCGGCGCGACCTGCCGGTTGAGGCTCCCGCCAGTCCTTCGGCTCGACGACGCGGAAATCCTTCACGCCCCCGGTCACCTTCGCGTATCGGGGCGGCGGGACCGGCACGCCGGGTTCGGAGGGCAGGACGAGGCCGACGGGCACGGCTGCGGGCATGCAGCCGGCGAGCGGCAGGACCGCCGCGAGCGCGGCCGGTCTCGGCAACTTGAACATCTTGGTTTTCCCGAACTGAGGCGGACGGCCGAGAGCAGGGCCCGGCGCGGCGCCGGCCGCGCGGCTGGAGCCGGCGACAGGGTCGCGCCCGACCGAGCCGTCGGGTCATGGAACGGAATGGGTGGCCGTCGTGTCGGAGCGGCCGGGGGCAGTCGCTAGCGGCCCCCGCGCGTCAGGCGCCAAGCCTCGGCGGACGCTCGATCCGGAGCGGATGCGCGTCGACGGTCCCGTCCTCCTGGGCGATCAGGACGCGGTCGGAGACGGTGTGGACCAGGGGCGTGACCATCCAGGTCGCCGCCGGCAGCGCCGCCTGGCAGCCCAGCGTGCAACAGGGCGACGGGCAGGCCGTTCGCTTCGAGCGGTGCCGATGGCCCGGGCAGCCGTCGTCGCCGGCGGTCGCGGCCGGCAGGTCCTGGGCCCCCTCTAGAAGCGCGGTCCGCCCGTGCCCTTCCGGATCGCCGCCGTCCTGGCGCGCACGCGCATGATGGTCATGGGGTACCGCCGCGGAAGCGCCGGCGATGTGGTCGAGCATCGAGGCACGGTGGCCCATCGTGCACGGCGCCGCAGGCGCGATGGCCAAGGCCAACGCGAGCACGGAAAGCATCACTGCGCGCACAAAGATCAATGATCAGGACCTCCGCCCAATCTTGCCGAAGCATTGCACGACCCGGCGACACCGGCAATCCACCGGGACAGGCGGACGTCTTGGAGAAACATCCTGTTGGATTTGCGCCACAAGCCGCTTCCGGAGGTTCGTCGCCGCGCGCCCGTTGGCAGGACCCCTTCCGGTGGAGTGCGAACGGGGCAGGCGGCGACGAACCCGGTCAGTGGACGTGGCCGTGCGGAGCGGCGGCCTCCGGAGCCGTCACCGCATCGCCGCCTCCCGCCGCGGCATCCGGCGCGGCCCGATTGTCCCCCGGCGCGTGACCGTCCGCACTGCCGTGTCCCTGGCTATGGTCATGGCCGTGGTCGTGGGCATGTTCGTCGGCATGCTCGTGGGGGAGGCCGCCGTTTCCGGGGTGGACGTGGTCGCCCGACTTCGGGAGCGCCATGACGCCCAGGCCGTAGCGGTAGACGTTCTCGCCGCCGAGCCACCCCGTCACCGCCAGCGCGCCGGAACCTCCGGCGAGAAGCGCCAGCAGCGCGAGGCCCGCACCGGCGCCCCGCCGGCGCTCCAACCAGGCCAAGCCGCCGGCGGCTAGGAAGACCAGCGCGGTGGCGACGGCCCAGCGGAGGTGGATCGTCATGTTCTCGTGCGAGGCCGCGTCGTGCGCCACCGTGTTGTAGGCGTACCATCCGGTGGCGAGGGTCGCGGCCGTGACCGCGATGCCGACCGCGAGGTTCCAACGCGCAGCCGCGGTGAGGGCGATCCCCGACGGCGACGTCCGGAGAAGGGTCCCGGCGACGAAGAGGGCGCTTGCCGTGATGAGCAGGGCGACCGTGAAATGGACCGCGACCGGATGCCAGTTCGGGATCACCTCGATCATGACCGTACTCCCAGGAAGGTGTCGCTGGCGGGATGGGTCGGCTTCGCGCCGGACCCCTTGGAATTGCCGGGCGCGAAGGACGGCGCGCCGCACCGGGACGGGCCGCCGTCGTCCCGTCCCGGTTCGCCCCTTCGGAGCGCCATTGCCGGGCGGCGTGCCCTCGAAGGTCCGGAAGTTGCCCGCCCGACCCGTCCTGTCGTGCCCGGCGGCGGTTTAGGATCGAGGCACAGACTTGGCAATAAAACGCGGCACATGCCTGCCGGCGGGGGCATGCCGCAGACGCTGTAACCTTTCCGGGCTCGATTGCGGAAAGATCTTGGTGCGGCGGGGCGGTCCCCGTTGCCTTGGGACGACCGATCACCTGAAATGGGTGGCCGGATGGAATGCTCGCCCGCAACCCCATGGTGCGGGAAGGTCGGGGGCGCTGCGGTGTGGCGAATGATGCGACGTACTTTGAGCTTCATGGCGCACGCTGCGAACCCGCACGCCTAGCCCCGGTGCCCCGGACGGAGGAGGAATTGCGTGGGTTGCTCGTCGCGAGTCTCGAAGGAAGTGCCGCCGACTACCGGCTCTTCCTCTCGCGTCTCGGGTCGCATTTGCGCGCGTACTACAAGGGCAAGCTGATCCGTTCCGGACGCGGCGACACCGAGGCGGAGGATCTGGTCCAGGAAACCCTTCTGGTGATCCATGCGCGCCGGCATACCTATGACGTCACGCAGCCGGTCACGCCTTGGATCCACGCCATCGCCCGTTACAAGCTCATCGACCACCTCCGCCGGACGCGTTCGGCGACGGCCGAGGTTCCCGTCGAGGATGCGGGCGTGCTGGTGGCCCACGACGACCATGTTGCCGCGGAGAGTTCGCTCGACGTCGAGCGGCTTCTCGCGCACCTGCCGGCGAAGATGAGGAACGCGATCCGGTCGACGAAGGTGGAGGGCCTGAGCACCGCCGAGGCGGCCCAGCGCTCCGGCATGACCGAGACCGCGGTCAAGGTGAGCGTCCACCGCGGCCTGAAGGCCCTGGCGAATTTGGTGGGAGGCAAGGCGCGATGAAGACCGACGAACTCATCGGCCTGCTGGGCAGCAGCTTCGAGAATGAGCCGGCGCGCACCCCATGGATGACCCGGCGGCTCGGGTTGGCGGTCGCCGTCGGCGCCGGCGCTGCGCTCTGCCTCGCGCTCGCGGTCCTGGGCGTACGCCCCGGCCTGACGGAGACCCGCCCGCTCGTGTTCCTCGCCTTCAAGTTCGTGTTCGCGGCCGCGGTCGGGGGGCTCGCGCTTCGATACCTCGCCCGGGCCGCGAGGCCCGGAGGCGAGAGCCGCGTCCATCTCGGGGTCGCCGCCTTGCCGTTCGTCGCGGTCGCGGCGCTGGCGGGGGCGAGCCTGGCGATGACCCCGCGCGAGCACTGGCACGGCCTGATCTCCGGCCACACCTGGCTCGAATGCCTCGTCTCGATCCCCCTGATCGCCGTCGTGCCGTTCGCCGTCGTCACCTGGGCGGTCCGGCGGTTCGGCGCGCCGACGGACCTGGTGCGGGCGGGGGCCCTGGTCGGCCTCGCCTCGGGCGCCGTCAGCGCGCTCGGCTACTCGCTGCATTGCATGGACGACACCGTCCCGTTTGTGGCCGTCTGGTACGGAGGCACCATCGCGCTGTGCACGTTGGCGGGGGCGCTTCTGGGTCCGCGCCTGCTTCGATGGTAGCGAACCGGCTCGGCGCGTCCTCCGCCCCCACGCCGGTCGGCGAAGATGACGGGCCATCGCGGTGCGGACCGCGGCATCAAAAGAATTCCCGCAACGCCGTAACGATGAGCGCGAAACGAACGGATTCAAGGCAAGGAGCACCAAGCTCCAAAGTGAATAAACGGGTCCCGCCATGAGAACCAAGATCGTTCCCGTTCTCGCCAGCATCGCGATGTTTGCCGTGCTGCCCGGTCACGCGCTCGCGGGGTGGATGGACAACGTCCCATCCCGCTTCATACCCCAGACACATCGGACGCCGCTCCGTCCTGTCGAGGCGCCGGACGTTGGCTTGACGACCGGATCGATCACCAAGATGCCTCGCCGTCCCTCCACCGGCCGACATGGCCGGCCCGAGACTTCCAACGCCACCGGGCGTCCCGATCTGTCGAGGAGTGCATCCCTCGCACGCGAGGCGGAATGCGCCTGAAGCCGGGGGCCAAACTGCACAGTGCGGGCGGTCCCGACCATGCCGCGACCATGCCGCATTGTGGGCGCGCCGCCATCGACCTTCCGCCCCGACAGAAAAGCTGGCATCGTGGATCCGTGACGTTCTGGCTCGCCATGAGGCGGCTGATCCCGCTGCTCGCGGTGATCGGTCTGGCCCTGACGCCGGTAGCCGCCCCTGCGGCAGCCGCGGGCATGCGCGCGTCCGCGGCGGCGCAGGCGCGCACCGTGCGCGGGACGACTGCGGCAGCGGACCACGCCGACATCGCCGGGTCGGGCATGGACGATGCGGACATGGACGACATGCCCTGCTGCCCGCCCGGGAAGACGGCGAAGCCCGACTGCGCCAAGGCGGGTTGCCCGCTCCTGGCGCTGTGCCTGGCGGGAATCGCTTCCCTCCTGCCGACCGCGGTGTCCGTCCCGGCACCTGTCGCGATGCGGACAATTCGAGCTTGGCCCGCCGCGGAGGCGTTCGCCAGCGTGCACGGGACACCGTCACCCGAGCCTCCCCGAGCCTGAACCCGATGCCGCCGGCGTGCGCGCCGGCTCGACGCCGCGCGCCCGCGCGCCGGCGACCATCGCGTTCAGGAGACGACATCCGTGACCAGAAACCCTATCGCGCGTGCCCTCGTGGCAGCGCTGCTCGGTGCCGCCTTGTCGGGACTGGCGCGGCCCGCGCTCGCCGACATCAAGGACTACGCCTTCGAGCTGACCGGGAAGGAGGCCAGAGTCGGCGAGGCCATCCTCGCCGTACGCCTCGTCGACAAGCGCACCGGCAAACCCGTGCCGGATGCGGTGATCTTCGCCCGGCGCATCGACATGGCCCCGGACGGCATGGACGAGATGATCTCGAAGATCGAGCCGATCCCGTCCCCCGAGCCGGACGTCTACCGGTTCCGGGCGAAGCTCTCGATGGCCGGAGGCTGGCGGCTCTCGCTCGCCGCCAAGGTCCAGGGCGAGACGGGCACCGTCGAGGACAGGCTCGAATTCCGGGTGGTCAAATGAGCCGGCGCGCATGGTTCGCCGGGACCCTTGCCGCGTTCGCGGCGGCGGGGACCGGGTACTGGGCGGGCCGCGATGGCGGCCCCGTGCCGGTTCTCGTCGAGCGCGCGCGGGCCGAGTTCGCCGAGTGGGTTCCGGCCTCCGCGCCGGAGCCGAAGGCGCCGACGGAGGCCACGGGTCCCGTAGTCTACTACCGCGACCCGGACGGGAAGGCCGCCTACTCGCTCGCGCCGAGGACGACGGCGGACGGGCGCGACTTCCGCGCGGTGCGGGCGAGCGAGGACGTACGCCTCGACGGGTCCGAGGGCGACGCCGCGACGCCGACCGGCGAGGCCGGCCAAGACACGGCGACGCGCGGAACCGAGGGGGCCGGGACGTCCGCGGCGGGCCCCAGGAAGGTGCTCTACTACCGCAACCCGATGGGTCTGGCGGACACCTCGGCCGTTCCCAAGAAGGATTCGATGGGGATGGACTACATCCCCGTCTACGCGGGCGACGACCAGGACGGCGACGTCGTGACGGTCTCCCCGGCAAGGTCCAGCGAACGGGCGTGCGGACCGAGGTGGCGGAGCGGCGGGTGGTGGCCCAGCCGGTTCGCGTGCCCGGCACCCTCGCCCTCGACGAGCGGCGCGTCACCGTCGTTGCGACCCGCTCGGACGCCTACGTCGACCACGTCGAGAACGTCACGACCGGCGACCGCGTGCGCAAGGGCGAGGCGCTCGTCCACGTCTACTCGCCCGAGATCAACGCGGCCGCCGCCCAGCTCATCGCCAACCCGGGCTTCGACGGGGCGCGCCGCAGGCTCCAGAACCTGAATGTCTCCGAACCCGTGATCGACGAGATGGAGCGCACCCGGAAGGTGCCGATGGCCATCACCTGGTCCTCCCCCGGGACGGCCTCGTCCTGCAGCGGACCGCCATCGAGGGCATGAAGGCGGCGGCCGGCGACACGTTGTTCCGGATCGGCGACATCTCGGTCATGTGGGTCCTGGCCGACGTGCCCGAGCGCGACCTCGCCGGGGTGCGGGTCGGCCAGGCCGCCACCGTGCGGCTGCGCTCGGCCCCGGGGCGCACCTTCTCGGGCAAGGTGGCGGTGATCTACCCGCAGGTGAACCCGGACACGCGGGCGACGCGGGTGCGCATCGAGTTGCCGAACCCGGACGGCGCGCTCCTGCCCGACATGTACGCCGACGTCGAGATCGGCACGGGCACGGGCAAGCCCGTGGTCGCGGTCCCGGACGACGCGGTGATCGACACGGGCGCGCGCCAGGTCGTGCTCCTCGACCGCGGCGCGGGCCGCTTCGAACCGCGCGAGGTCAAGGTCGGGGTCAGCGGCGGCGGTTACACCGAGATCCGAGACGGCGTCGCGACCGGCGACCGGGTGGTCACGGCGGCGAACTTCCTCATCGACGCCGAGAGCAACCTGAAGGCGGCGCTGCAGTCCATGGCGGCCCCGAAGGCGGACGACCGGCAGGCCGCGAACGCGGAGGGCAAACCGTGATCGCGCGCCTTATCGGTTGGTCGGCCCGCAACCTCGTCCTCGTGCTGGTCGGGACCGTGTTCGCCGTGGCGGCGGGAATCGCCGCGGTGCGCACCCTGCCGCTCGACGCCATCCCGGACCTCTCGGACGTCCAGGCCATCGTCTACACCGAGTATCCGGGCCAGGCCCCCCAGGTGGTCGAGGACCAGGTCACCTACCCGCTGACCACCGCCATGCTGACGGTGCCGCGGGCCAAGGTCGTGCGCGGCTTCTCGTTCTTCGGGGTCAGCTTCGTCTACGTCATCTTCGAGGACGGCACCGACCCGTACTGGGGCCGCTCGCGGGTGCTCGAATACCTCAACACGGCGGCGAGCCGGCTCCCTCCCGGGGTGACGCCGACGCTGGGGCCCGACGCGACGGGGGTGGGCTGGGTCTATGAATACGTCGTGGTCGCGAAGGAGCGCACGCTCGCCGAGCCTCCGGTCCCTGCAGGACTGGGTGATCCGGTTCGGGGCCTCGCGCGCCGAGGGCGTGGCCGAGGTCGCGGGCGTCGGCGGCTTCGTCAAGCAGTACAACGTCGTCGTCGATCCGAACCGCCTGCGGGCGCAGGGCATCAGCCTGAACAAGCTCCGGGACGCCATCCGGGCGAGCAACGCCGACGTCGGGGGCCGCACGGTCGAACTCTCGGAGTTCGAGTTCATGGTGCGCGGCCGCGGCTACCTGAAGGGCGTCGCCGACATCGAGAACATCGTGCTCAAGACCGCGGGCGGCACGCCGCTGCGGGTCCGGGACGTCGCCCGCGTCGAGCCTCGGGCCGGACGAGCGCCGCGGCATCACCGAGATGAACGGCGACGGCGAGGTCGCCGGCGGCATCGTCCTCCAGCGCTTCGGCGCGAACGCGCTCACCGTCATCGAGAATGCGAAGGCGAAGCTGGCCGAGGTGGCCAAGGGCCTGCCGGCCGGCACCGAGATCCTGCCGGTCTACGACCGCTCCCAGCTGATCGAGGCGGCCATCGACACCCTGCGGCACACCCTGGTCGAGGAGAGCGTCGTCGTCTCGCTGGTCTGCGTGGTGTTCCTGTTGCACGTGCGCAGCGCGCTCGTGGCCATCCTGATGCTGCCGGTCGGCATCCTGATGGCGCTCGCGGGCATGAGGGCCCTGGGGCTCGGCGCCAACATCATGAGCCTCGGCGGCATCGCCATCGCGGTCGGCGCCATGATCGACGCCGCCATCGTGATGATCGAGAACGCCCACAAGCACCTGGAGCGGGCGCCCCCGGGCAAGCCGCGGGTCGAGATCCTGGTGGAGGCGGCCGCCGAGGTCGGCCCGTCGCTGTTCTTCTCGCTGCTCATCATCACCGTGAGTTTCCTGCCGATCTTCACCCTGGAGGGCGAGGAGGGGCGGCTGTTCGGGCCGCTGGCCTACACCAAGACCTTCGCCATGGCGGCGGCGGCGATGCTGTCGGTGACGCTGGTCCCGGCCCTGATGGTGCTGTTCGTGCGTGGGCGCATCGTTCCCGAGCACCGCAACCCGGTGAACCGGCTCCTCATCTGGCTCTACCGGCCGCTCATCGCCGGGGTGCTTCGCGCCCGCATCCCGGCCGTCCTGCTCGCCCTCGGCGTCCTGGCCGCCACCGTCTGGCCGGCCCGGCAGCTCGGGTCGGAGTTCATGCCGGAGCTGAACGAGGGGACGCTGATGTTCATGCCGACGACCCTGCCGGGGATCTCGGTGACCAAGGCAGGCGAGCTGCTGGCAACCCAGGACCGGATCATCAAGAGCTTCCCGGAGGTGGCCTCGGTCTTCGGCAAGGCGGGGCGGGCCAACACGGCGACCGACCCTGCGCCGATGGAGATGTTCGAGACCATCATCACCCTGAAGCCCAAGGCGCAGTGGCGGCCGGGCGTGACGCTCGCGAGCCTCAAGGCCGAGATGGACAAGGCGCTGCAGTTCCCGGGCGTGTCGAATGCCTGGACCCAACCGATCCGCGCCCGCATCGACATGCTCTCGACCGGCATCCGCACGCCTGTCGGCATCAAGGTGCTCGGGACCGACCTCGACGCCATGGAGAAGGTCGCCCGTCAGGTCGAGGCCGTGGTGCGCGACGTCCCGGGGACGTCGAGCGCGTACGCCGAGCGGGTCATCGGCGGCTACTTCCTCGACATCACGCCGGACCGCGAGGCGCTTGGGCGCTACGGCCTGTCGGTCGGCGACGTGCAGGACGTGGTCGCCACCGCGCTCGGCGGCCAGAGCGTGACGAACACCGTCGAGGGACGGGAGCGCTACACCGTCAACGTGCGCTACCCCCGTGCCTTCCGCTCCGACCCGCGGGCCATCGCCGACGAGGTCCAGGTCCCGTTACCGGCGGGCGGCACGGTTCCGCTGCGCGAGGTCGCCAAGGTCGCGCTCACCCGGGGCCCGACCTCGATCCGCACCGAGAACGGGCAGCTCGCGGTCTACATCTTTGTCGACCTCACGGGCCGCGACCTTGGCGGCTACGTGGCCGACGCGCGGGCCGCGGTCGACCGCGAGGTCGAGCTCCCCCGGGCACGACCCTACAGTGGAGCGGTCAGTACGAGTACCTGGAGCGCGCGGCGGCACGCCTCAGGATCGTGGTGCCCCTGACGCTGCTGGTCGTGTTCCTGCTCCTCTACCTGAACTTCCGGCGCCTGACCGAGACGCTCATCGTGATGCTGTCGGTCCCCTTCGCGCTGGTCGGGGGCGTCTGGCTGATGTGGTGGATGGGCTTCAACATGTCGGTCGCGGTGGCGGTGGGTTTCATCGCGCTCGCGGGCGTCGCCGCCGAGACCGGCGTGATCATGCTGGTCTACCTCGACCATGCTTGGGACGAGGTTCGCGCCGCGCGTCGGCTGGAGGGTCGGCCGCCCACGCAGGGCGACCTACGGGAGGCCATCATGGTCGGCGCGGTCGAGCGCGTGCGCCCGAAGATGATGACGGTCGTCGCCATCATGGCCGGCCTGCTGCCCATCCTGTGGAGCACGGGCTCCGGCTCCGAGGTCATGCAGCGCATCGCCGTGCCGATGATCGGCGGGATGGTCTCCTCGACCGTCCTGACCTTGATCGTGATCCCGGCGGTCTACGCCCTGGCGAAGGGCCGGGGGCTGCTGTCGGAGGCCGAGGCGGAACCCGCGGATGCCGGAACGCCCGGGCGGCCGTCCCTGGCCGCGGAATGAGAACCGAGAGGAGCGGACGATGAAGATCGAACTCAAGCCGACGCGGCGAACCGCCCTGATCGGCCTGGCGGCAGGCTTGGCCGTCGCACGCCGTGCGGGAGCCGGGGGCCTGCCCGAGGTGGCGGTCACCAAGGACCCGAGTTGCGGCTGCTGCGAGAAGTGGGTCACGCACATGCGCGAGGCTGGCTTCACCGTGACGGTGACGGAGGGACCCGTGACCCCGCTGAAGGTCCGCCTCGGCGTGCCGCGCGATCTCGCCTCCTGCCACACCGCCCAGGTCGGCGGATACGTGATCGAGGGGCACGTGCCGGCCGGCGCGGTCAGGCGGCTCCTGACCGAAAGGCCCGAAGGCACCGGCCTGGCCGTGCCGGGCATGCCGGCGGGCTCGCCCGGAATGGAGGTCGAGGGCAGGGAGCCCGATACCTACGCGGTCGTCCTGTTCGGGCCCGGAGGGCGGAGCGCGTTCGCCCGCTATCGCGGAGGCGAGCTGGTCTGACGGCGCCGACCGGACCCGCAACCCT
This sequence comes from Methylobacterium sp. P31, assembly GCA_050632875.1. Classification (GTDB taxonomy): domain Bacteria; phylum Pseudomonadota; class Alphaproteobacteria; order Rhizobiales; family Beijerinckiaceae; genus Methylobacterium. The sequence continues at coordinate 3,643,541 of JBODSC010000001.1, forward strand.
TGACCTTACCACCATGGGAATCCCCATCTCGCAGGGACGTCACACACGGGAGAACGTCATGTATCGCTTCAAGGTGTCGAAGATGGGCTGCGGCGGCTGCGCCAAGTCCGTGACGCGCGCGGTTCTCGGCATCGAGCCGGACGCACAGGTCGAAGTGGACCTGGGAGCCAAGCTCGTGACGGTGTCGGGCTCGGGCGGCCCCGCCGACCGGATCGCCCGGGCGGTGACGGCGGCCGGCTATCCGGCAGAGCCGGTGCATGCCCTGGCGTGAGGCGGTAGGCTGAAACCAAACCCGTACGTGCGCATTCAAGTTCGTGAGGCCATTCAGGCCTCGCCGCCGCAACCTGGGTCTTCAACCCGCATGGGTCCTAACCGGCCAGTCGTGCGCCTGCTCACGGCGATGATCCTCGCGATCGTCGCCTACTTCGCGCCGTCCGCCGTCCAGGCCCATGAGGGGCACGTTCATTGCGGCCACCGCGGTCACCAGCAAACCGCCGCGACAAAGGCTGATGCGGCGCCTGCCGCCCGGCCGGTGAGCGTCCAGTTGATGCGCAAGGCGGCGATCCAGGTGACGCTTCCGGCTCACTCCATCATTCGGGCGCCGGCCGCGATGACGTCAGGCTCGCTTCGGGCGGACGACGCCGGCGCGGGTTGCTCCTGTGCCTGCGTGGGCTGCGTATGCGGGTCGATGGCCTGCTGCGCGATCGGCATCGTCGTCGGTCACGCGTCCCTGACGATGCCGCTCTCACGGGTCGTCGTGCTGATCCCGCACGATGCCGCCGGTCATGCCGGCATCGGACCCGGGGCGCTGCGCAAACCGCCCCGAACCCTCGTGTGAGTTGAGGCGCGCCCGAGGCGCGCGACGCCCTGGGTGCGCCCGCGTTCGCGTCGTTTCCCGGGCGGGCTCGACGCGAGAGCCATTCGCCACGTCGAACCGTTCACGCCCGGCAGGCGCGGAGTAGCCGACCGCCACCGTCACGGCCGAGCGGCACGAGCGTGTGGAGGCCGCGTACCCCCGCCCGAGCGCAAGCCCGTCGCACCGTGGGGCGAGGCGATGCCCGGGATGTCCGACACCGCCGTCACGTCAGCCGGATGCCCGACTCCGACCTCCCGAGACGACGGTCACGTCCCACCGGACGCGGCCGCCGTCCGCAAGGAGCAAGCGGTGGCTGACCGATTGCACCCGGGAATGCGGACCGATGAACCTTATCGAAATTTCATGATTGAATAACTGGTATTGTTCGGCTCAAGGAAGAAATACTCGCGCTTGCGTCGATCAATACTTAAGATCCCATCTTGAAAGGAGCGAGACAGATGCATCAGATATCGAGCGAAATGCAGTCCTGCATCGACGAGTGCCTGCGTTGCTATCAGACCTGCCTCGGCATGGCCTCGAACCACTGTCTTGAGGCGGGCGGCAAGCATGCCGAGCCGGAGCACTTCCGGCTGATGCTGGCCTGCGCTGAGATATGCCGGACCTCGGCGCACTTCATGCTGCTCGGGACCCCGCATCACAAGCACACCTGCGCGGAGTGCGCCGACGTCTGCGAGGACTGCGCACGCAGCTGCGAGCAGGTCGGCGACATGGACGACTGCGTCGCGCAGTGCCGGCGCTGCGCCGAGAGCTGCCGGAAGATGGCGGCCTGAACGACAACTCTGAAACCCGACCGGGAGGGGCGACGCCCCTCCCTCCGACCGACGAGGACGACAGATGTCAACGGCCACCGCCCGCAAGGCCACCCTGTACCGCATGGTGATGGAGAAGCACCTCTGCCCATACGGGCTGAAAGCCAAGGACTTGCTCGAACGCGAAGGCTTCGAGGTCGAGGACCACTGGTTGACCACTCGTGAGGAGACCGACCGCTTCAAGGCCGAGCATCAAGTCAAGTCGACGCCGCAGACCTTCATCAACGGCGAGCCTCGTCGGCGGCTTCGACGACTTGCAGCGCCACTTCGGCAAGGCCGCCAACGACCCGAACGCCACGACCTACACGCCCGTCGTCGCGGTCTTCTCGATGACGGCGCTGATGGCGCTGGCGGCGAGTTACGCCGCCTACGGAACGCCGCTGACGATGCGTGCGGTCGAGTGGTTCATCGCCTTCAGCATGTGCGTGCTCGCCCTCCTGAAGCTGCAGGACGTGGAGAGCTTCTCGTCGATGTTCCTGGGCTACGACCTGCTCGGGCAGCGCTGGGTACGCTACGCCTACGCCTACCCCTTCCTGGAAGGCATCGCGGGCGTCCTGATGGTGGCGGGCGCGCTGGACTGGATCTCGATTCCCGTCGCCCTGTTCATCGGCACGGTCGGCGCGGTCTCGGTGTTCAAGGCGGTCTACGTCGACAAGCGCGAGATCAAATGCGCCTGCGTCGGCGGGTCGAGCAAGGTGCCGCTCGGCTTCGTCTCCCTGACCGAGAACCTGATGATGGTCGCCATGGGCGTCTGGATGCTCGCCGTCCACCATTGAGCAGACCGGTGCCGACCCCGCCCTTCTTCCCGGACCTCGACCGCGAGCCGCACCCGCAGGCGGCCGCTGCGGCCGCGCGCTATCTGTCGGCCGTCGACGAGATGCTGCCGGGCCTCGTCACGGGTTTCCACGTGGTCGGCTCCGCGGCGCTCGACGATTTCGTGCCCGGACGATGCGACCTCGACTTCGTCGCCGTCGTCGCCCGACGGCCTGACGGCGAGGTGCTGGATCGCCTCGCCGGCCTGCATGCCGCCCTGGCCGGTTCCGGAAGCCCCGCCCTCGACGGCACCTACGTCGCCAGACCCGACTGGCAGGGGCAGCAGGCGGAGGGGCCTGCCGTCCGGGACGGGCGCTTCGAGCCGCGGTCGCGGCACCGGCGCCGACCGGTGGACAGGCTGGCCCTGGCCGAACACGCGCTGACGCTGCGCGGGCCGGCGCCGGGCTGGCGTGACGTGCCCGAGATCGACGGGTGGGCGGCCGGGGCGCTTGATGCCATGCGGATCTCCGCCGCCGACCTGGAGGTGGACGAGGCCGTCCTGGGTGCCTGTCGGCTGCACTACCTGCTCGCGCTTCGGCGCATTCCCTCGAAGTCCGAGGCGGGTCTCTACGGCCTGATCTCATTCGAAGGGCATTGGCGGCGCATCATCGACGAGGCGTTGCGCCTGCGCCGCTCCCCGCGAGCGCCGGCCCTGTACGGGGACGAAGGCGAGCGCCGCCGGGACGCGCTCGCCTTCGTCGGGGCGGCCGCGAGGGACGGGCTGTCCGTGGCATGAGTGCGCCCCAGGGGTTCCGGCGGCGCGTCCGAGCACCTATCTTGGCGGTCGCAACACGGGCCCGAGATGAGCGAACCGGACGACAGGCACGGCGGCGTGGCCGTGGACCATACCCGCCAGATCGCCCGGCTTCGCCGCATCGAGGGGCAGGTCCGCGGCCTGCAACAGATGATCGAGAACGGCCGCTACTGCGTCGACGTCGCCCACCAGGCCGATGCCGTCATCGCCGCTCTCCGGCGGGTGCAGTCCGACATGCTGCGCGACCACATGCAGGCGCTCGTGCACGCCACGCTCACCGGGAACCTGCCCGAGGAGGAGCGGACACGCCTCGCCGACGAGATGAGCCGCCTCATCGCCAAGGTGGTCTGAAGACGGGAGGAGCGACGTGCCGAAAAGAAAACTTCTGCTGGTCGTCGGCGCCGGTGCGTCCCTCGAATTCGGCATGCCCCCCGTCGCGGGGGTCCGGGCCATCATCAACGACGCCATCCAGGTGCGCTACCCGTTGCTCGCCGAGCCCGCGACGAACCTGTACGAACATGTCGAGGGCTTGGTCAGAGCCCACTGGCAGCGGACGGTGCCCGAGTTCCTGCGCCGCGAGCCGCACTACGAGGACTTGCTCTACGCCATCTTCGCCGTCGCCGCGGCTTACCCCGCCGGCGCCGCGACCTCGGCGTTGGGCGCGGTCGTGACAGCCAAAGGAATGCCCAACGTCTCGCTTTTCGGTCGGCAGGCCACACCGGTCGGGCCGGACACCCTGCGCGACCTCGGCCGCGCGTCGGTCGATGCGGTCGTGGAGGCGTTCCGCGAGCGCTGCGCCGCCAGCGAGGCGGACAAGGCGTCCGAGTTCGCGAAGCTCCAAGTGCTGGTCGCCGCGTTGCAGGCCGAGTTCGACATCGCGGTGGTCACCCTGAACTACGACAATGTGATGTACCGCGCCTTTCCCGGCATCGAGACCGGCTTCGACCCGGCGACCGGCATGTTCGACCAGGAGCGCATCCTCCGGCGATCCGGCTGGGCATGCATGCTGCACCTCCACGGGTCCGTCCATTTCGACATGGAGCCGGGTTCGACCGGAGACATGCACGAGATCCGCTGGCAGCCGGATATCCGCGGCCGCTTCCACCAGAACGCCGGCGGCCGCAGCACGCGCTCCCACGTGGAGGGCATCGATTTCCCGACCTCGGTCATCGTCGCGGGATACGGCAAGACGACCCAGATCCTGAAACGGCCCTTCCGCACCTACTACTCCGAGCCTCGACCGTCTCGTGGCCGGATGCGACGCCGTGCTCTTCGCCGGATACGGGTTCGGCGACGAGCACCTGACCGTGGCCTTCGAGGGCTTCCGCGATGCGCGGAACCGACCGGTCGCCGTCATCGATTTCGCGTGGGACGACGCCATGACGATGGGGGGCGCCGACCTCGGCGGCCCCAACGCCATGGTCGACGAGATGGTCCGGACGTTCCTGACCGAGCCGCGGACCATGCGCGCCCTCGGCTACGCGGCCCCGCAGACGGTCGCGGACCTCAAGGCCGCCCGTGAATTCGAGACCTGCGTGGACCCGGCCACGCCCTTGGCCGTCTGGTACAACGGCATGCTCGCGGCCTGCGAGGAGCCGGCCAAGGTTCTCGCGCGTCTGGCGTGACGTTCGGGTCAAGGGGACGGTTCGCATCGACCCGGCGGGCAGTGCCGAAGGACCGTGGCTTTCCGAGACCGTACCGAAGGACTTCCGATTCCGCACCGTCCCGGAGATGACGCAGCTCAGTGCCGACGCCAAGTCGACGGTGCGCTGGCGAGCCTCCCGTTCGGGGGCGGCCAACTTGCCGCGACGCCTGGGTTGCCGGTGCCGGGATGTCTCGGCTGCCATCATAACCTCCGCCCGCAGGGTCGCCGGTGCGATGTTGGTCGCCAGGATCAAGGATTTGGCCGACGAGCATGGCCTAGCGGTTTGCGGCCATCGTTCCGCTGAAGTCATCGGAAGGAATGCAAGCCCTCCTTGAACGGTGACGCCGCCGTTCCGCCGGATTGATGCGGCGAGCGACGGTCCAAGTCGCGGAGGATGGATGGAATTTTTGCGTGCGACATCCGCAGGCTTAGTCAGCCCAAACAAAACAAGGGTTCAGAAGCGCGTTCAGTAGCTCTTCCGCAACACTCGCAGTGGGAAGCCTGTCCAGGGCGAGCATTCCCCCGACCGACCCTTCCAAAACGCGCCCAGGTAAAATACCCCTAAGGGGTATCGGGTCGGAGGGCGGCATGATCGGACGGCGGATCTTTCTCACCGGCGCGATGGCGTCGGCGGCCTCGGTAGCCTTGGGCGGCACCGCCGCGCGGGCCTTGGGCGGCATCGAGCAGCGCAACGAGGTGAGCTTCCTGCGGGGGCCCTACAACCTCGCCTTCTACTACCGGCTCAACAAGGCCTACCGCATCGGGGCCGGGATGCACTTCTTCCACTCGAAGCAGCACGACCTGCTGCAACTGACCCGGTTCGAGGACCACGCCGCTGTCGATGCCCGCTTCGACAAGGAGGCGCAGGAGTGGCTGCGCGACCCACCGGCCATCGAGCCGGAGATGCCGTACTACTCGAACTACGTTGACCGGGCGATGCACACGCTGTTCCGGACCATCGACTGGACGCACATGCATCACGAGCAGACCTACGACGTGATGGCGTTCCGCGAGATCCCTTGGGCCGAGAAGAAGGCGTGGACCGACCGAGCGGTCAAGTATTACCTCACGATGCAGACGCCGGGCGTGCCCCGCAGCGTCGCCCCGCTGGAGCTGACCATGCGGCGGGCGGGCATCATGATGAAGCCCTACTTCAATTATTTCCGGAACTTCTATCCCCTCGACCAGAGCCTGTTCTACGTCGCCCACTGGTGGCACCCGGCCGCCTACGAGACGCAGATGATCTCGGGCAACCGCGACCAGGAGGCCGCGATGGCCCAGACCATCGACCTCATGTACCGCGAGGTCATGCCCGACCGGCCGGGCCGCATGCTGCTCTCGCGCGAGATCATGCCGCGCTACGCCCGGATGAGCCCCGAGAGCGCGAACATCTTCGACAACCTGCACATGCTCCACGGCATCGCCTACTCGATCCTCGCCTACAAGGGCTGGTCGGTCGAGGAGAAGCGGGCCGAGATGTACCGGGTCATCGAGGCCATGGGCTACCAGCCCGGCGACGAGGCCTACGCCCGCAAGTTCCGCGAGCCCCATCCCGGCTTCGACCCGAGGACCTATCCCGCCTGGGTGCGCTCGCCCCAGGGCGCGATGGGCATGATCATGATGGACATGCTCATGGAGATGCTGCCGATGATGTACCCGGGCGGCCTGTCCAAGGCGCAGCGGGCCGCCGTCATGCGGCAGATGATGATGAACGGCCGTCTCGGCATCGAGCCCGGCGAGGTGCCCGGATCGCTCCACGACGCCCTGATGCAGGTCGCGCCCGGCATGATGGCGATGCCCGGCTCGACCGAGCCGGGCGAGGTCCCGGCCATGATGGTCGAGCGCATGGTCCAGGCCTGGAAGGCCAAGGCTGCCCGCATGCCCGACGTCGCCCCCATCGACATGACCGTCGAGCCGAGCCTCGGCCCGGCCCGCGTCGCCGCCCGCTGAGGAGACGCCCCGATGTCGACGACCACGCGCGCCGCCCTCACGGCCCTCCTCGCCCTCACGGCCGGCCCCGCGCTCGCCGCCGACCACACCAACCTGGAGGAGGGGCTGCCCATCACCATCGAGGACGCCTACCCGATCAAGGAGAACGGCCTCGAAGTTCAATCTTACTTTCAGTACAACCGCATCCGGAACGACCCGCGCGGCGCCAGCAGCCTGATGGCGGTGCCGCGCCTTGAATGGGGCGCGTTCAAGAACTTCCAGCTCTCGGTCGAGGCCCCGTACCGGGTCGGTACGGCGAGCGACACCGACCAGGGCGAGTTCCGGGCGCAAGGCTTCTACAACTTCAACCAGGAGGGGCTGGTCCTGCCCGCCATGGCGGTCGCACTCGGGGTGAACACCCCTACGGCCGGATGGCCGGCGGCACGGAGACCGAGCTCAAGTTTCTGGCGACCAAATCGCTCGGCACCCCAGACCCGGAGGGATTGTCGCCGTACTCCTACGTGCCGCGCCAAGTGCACTTCAATGCGTCGTGGTTCCACAACTACGACCCGACGACCGGCCGGGAGGCCGAGCGGCGCGACCGCTACCGGGTCGGCGTCGCCTATAGCCAGCCGATCTCGAATTCCGTCGTCCTCGTCGCCGACGTCTACCGCGAGACCGACCGCGAGCGAGGTCGGGCGGTGAACCTTGCCGAGATCGGCGCGCGCTACATGGTGACCCCGCAGACTGTGCTGGTCGGCGCCGTCGGCGTCGGCTTCGGCGGCGACCGCAGTCAGGATTTCCGGGTCACAGCCGGCCTGCAGCACTCCTTGAGCTTCCCGTATTCCTGGGATCCGCCGCGTTGACCCTGGATTGAACAGCATGGGTGTGTTGCGTCACTTCTGGGAACCTTACCCCTAGGGGGTATGTTGCACGGGCATTGCCGAAAGGGTGCCGCATGTTCCCGGAATGGTTCCACGCAGTCTCGATCCTGGCCCTGCTGCTCGGTGCAGCCTGCTCGCTGCTGCTCTCGGTCCAGGTGATCCGGCACCCGCAGCACATGACGGTGATGAACGTCGTCTGGCCGGTCAGCGCTCTGTTCGGGACGCTCGTCGTCGTCTGGGCGTACTACCGCTACGGCCGGCTCGCGACCATGGAGGCGCACCACCACGCCAAGGAGCGGGGCGAGAAGCCGCCGAACATGACCCAGACGCCGTTCCCGGTGATGGTCGGCAAAGGCGCGCTCCACTGCGGCAGCGGTTGCATGCTGGGCGATGTCGCCGCCGAATGGCTCGCCTTCCTCGTGCCGGCGGTGGCGGTCTGGTTCGGCTGGCATTCCTTGTTCGAGGAGAAGATGTACGCAGTCTGGGTGCTGGACTTCGTCTTCGCCTACGCTCTCGGGATCGCATTCCAGTATTACGCCATCGTACCGATGCGCGGCTTGTCGCCCGGCCAGGGGCTCGTGGCGGCGGTGAAGGCGGACACCGCTTCGCTGATCGCCTGGCAGGTCGGCATGTACGGCCTCATGGCGCTGGTGCAGTTCTGGCTGTACCCGCACCTCGCCGGGCAGGCGGCCCCGGTGAACTCGGTCGAGTTCTGGTTCGCCATGCAGGCCGCCATGGTGGCGGGATTCCTGACCAGCTACCCAGTGAACTGGTGGCTCGTCGGTTCCGGGATCAAGGAGCGGATGTAGTCTCCCTGATGGTGGCCTGGCTCCGATGGTGTTCCGGTTTCGACGGCCGAATGCCGGCTGGTTCCGCTTCCGGCGAATGACGGGCAAGGCGCGACCAATCTGACAGGGTCCTTGCGGATAGCCGACGGGCGTCCCGGGGCTTGAGGGATCGAACGGCTCAGGAAAACCGTGCCGCCGCTATCAGCAGTGCCAGCGCCAACAGAACTAGCGCCATCGCCGCGACGAGCGACCTCGCCGCGGCCCTGCGAATTTCCGGACGGGCGTGTCGTCTGCGCCGCGAGCGCGGCCCCCAGTCGAGTTGTTCCCGGGCGACCTTCTTGCCGACCATCGATGCTCCCTTACACCGGAAGGCGGGCGGCCTCGACCGCAAGCGCCTCGTCCTCGACCTGGATGGTGACGTGCTCGATGCCGTGGCGTTCCTTCATCATGGGACGGACGCCCCGGATCACGTCGGGGCTACGGGCCACGTCGTCCACGATCACGTGCCCGCTCATGGCGTCGCAGCCGGAGGTCGGCGTCCAGGCATGCAGGTCGTAGGCTCGCCGGCCATTCGGCATCGCCTCGATCCCGGCCTTCAATGCATCGAGGTGGACGCCCGGCGGCGTGCCCTCCAGCAGGATGTGCAGCGCCTAGCCCAGGAGGCGCCAGGTGCGCGGCAGGATGAACAAGCCGATGCCGGCGCCGACGAGCGGATCGACCCAGACCCAGCCCTTCGCCATCACCACCAGGGCGGCCACGATCACGCCGAGCGAGCCCAGCATGTCCGAGAACACCTCGAAGCAGGCGCCCTTGACGTTGAGGCTGTCGGACGAGCCGCCGGCCAGGAGCTTCATGCCGGCGAGGTTCGCGCCGAGGCCGGCAAGCGCCACCAGCACCATCGGCCAGCCGAGGATCTCGGTAGGCTCCGCTAACCGGAGGTACGCCTCGAAGAGGATGTAGGCCATCACCCCGAGCAGCACGACCGCGTTGGCCAGTGCCGCCAGGATTTCGAAGCGCATGGTGCCGAAGCTCTTGCCGGGCGTCGGCGCCTTGCCCGCGTAGTGGAAGGCGAGCAGCGCCAGCCCTTCGCGTCCGTGACCATGTAAGCGGCACCGGCCAGCAGCGCGAGGCTGCCGGTGAGCAGGCGGCCCACGACCTCCGCGCCCATGTAGGTCAGCGTCAGCGCGAGCGCCCAGGCGAGGCGCCCCTTGTCACGGGCCGCCGCCGAGACCGCGGGGATGCCGCCCCCGTGAGTATGTCCGTGTCCCATGTTCGCTTCCGGGTGTTCGCTGCCGTTCGGGCAGGGCGGCGTCAGGGACCGTCCGCGTCGATCAGGTCGGCCACGTGCGCGCCGGCCGGGTGGCCGGTCGCCGCGTGGTGCGTTTCCGAGCAGGTCGCGTAGCCGGGTCCGAAGGCGGTCATGACGAGCTCGCGCCTTCCGTCCGCGGCCTCCCGGCTCGCCAGGAGCGCGCGGCCCTCAGGCCAAAGCTCGGAATCGGCAAGCGGCCCCCGGCCCGGCTCGCCGTAGCGGCGCACGCCCTCGTCGTGGATGGTCCCCCGCGCCCGCGCGAGGGCCTCGCCGTCGAGAGGCACGCCGACCCAGATCACCTGCTGGAGACCCTCGTCCCGGCAGACCACGAGGACGACTTCCGCCGTCGCCGGACCGGTGGCCGGCCCTTGTCCGCGCTGGTAGTAGAGTGCCGTGAGGTTCGCCTCGCGGTCGACCTTCAGGGGGCGTGGCACCTCGCCGACCGGTCCCCAGGCGAGGCCGAACGGCGCATCGCCCGGTCCGCTACCCGCCGCGGCCGCCCCATACGACAAGGCGAGGACGGCCAATCCCGCCGCCGGGAGATAGACCTGCCGCATCGACTACTCCGCGGCCTTGAGGTGCGGCGAGGCGGCCTCCGGCTGCCGGCCGTTCACCTTCGCGGGCTCCGCCTTGCCGAAGCGCGCGTAAAGGGCCGGCAGCACGACCAGCGTCAGCAGGGTGGCGCTTATCAGGCCGCCGATGACCACGGTGGCGAGCGGGCGTTGGATCTCGGCGCCGGTCTCGGTGGCGATCGCCATCGGAACAAAGCCGAGCGAGGCGACCAGCGCCGTCATCGCCACCGGCCGCAGCCGGGTCATGGCGCCCTCCAGGATCGCCTCCCGCTTCGGGCGGCCCTCTGCGACGAGCTGCTTGATGAAGGTCAGCATCACGAGGCCGTTGAGCACCGCCACGCCAGAGAGTGCGATGAAGCCGACCGCCGCCGGCACCGAGACCGGCATGCCCCGGAGCCACAGGGCGACGATGCCCCCGGTCAGTGCCAGCGGCACGGCGCTGAACACCAGGAGCGCATCCCGCGGCGAGCCCAGAGCCGAGTAGAGCAACAGGAAGATCAGGAAGAAGCAGACCGGCACCACCACCAGGAGGCGCTGCTTGGCCGAGGCGAGGTTCTCGAACTGACCGCCCCAAGTCACGTAGTAGCCCGGCGGCAACTGCACCTGGCTCCCGACCTTCGCTTGCGCCTCCGCGACGAGCGAGCCGATGTCGCGGCCACGGACGTTGGCGGTGACGACGACCCGGCGCTTGCCGTTCTCCCGCGAGATCTGGTTCGGCCCCTCCGTCACCTGGAAGCTCGCCACCTGCTTGAGCAGGACCGAGCCTCGCCCGGCCGTTCGGGCCCGGCGGCAGCGGCACCGGGATGTTCTCCAGGGCCTCCCGGTCCTCGCGCACCTTGTCGGTCAGGCGCACGACGATGGGGAAGCGCCGGTCTCCCTCGAACACGACGCCGGCATCGCGGCCGCCGATGGCCGCGCCGATGACCTCCTGGATGGCGCCGGTGCTCAAGCCATAGCGCGCCGCCTCGGGCTTGTTGATCTTGATCTCTAGGAACGGCAGGCCCGCCGCCTGCTCGACCTTGACATCTTCGGCGCCCTCGACGCCCTTCAGGACCGTCGCCACGGCGTTGGCAGCCTTCAGCATCGGCTCGAACTCCTCGCCGAACACCTTCACGGCGAGGTCGCCGCGGGTGCCGGCCAGGAGCCTCGTTGAAGCGCAGCTGGATCGGCTGGGAGAACTCGTAGACGTTGCCCGCGAGCGCCCCCACCGCCTTCTCGATCTGCTCCTGCAGGTCGGCCTTCGACAGGCTCGGGTCGGGCCACTCCTCCTGTGGCCTGAGCATGACGAAGGTGTCGGAGGAGTTCGGCGGCATCGGGTCGGAGGCGACCTCGGCCGTGCCGGTCTTCGAGAAGACGTAGGCGACCTGCGGGAACTTTGACACCACCTTCTCGACGTTCAGTTGCATCGTCTGCGACTGGGTGAGCGAGGTCGAGGGGATGCGGGTGGCGTTGAGTGCGATGCTCTTCTCGTCGAGTTGCGGGATGAATTCGGTCCCGAGCCGGGTGAACAGGAGACTTGCTCCGACGAGCAGCAGCAGGGCCGCCCCGATGAATGCGAACGGACCCCGCACCGCGGCGGCGAGCACCGGCCGGTAGACCGCCTTCAGCGCCCGGATGATGAGGTTGTCCGTCTCGGTGACCTTGCCGGAGATGACGATGGCGATGAGCGCCGGCACGAAGGTCAACGACAGCACGAAGGCCGAGACCAGAGCGATGATCACCGTCAGGGCCATCGGCTCGAACATCTTGCCCTCGACGCCCGTGAAGGTCAGGAGCGGCACGTAGACCAGGATGATAATCGCCTGCCCGTACAGGGACGGCTTGATCATCTCCTCGGCCGACGCCCGGACGGTCTCAAGGCGCTCCTCGATGTCGAGACCGCGGCCCAGGGCGTGCTGCCGCTCGGCGAGGTGGCGCAGCGCGTTCTCGGTGATGATGACCGCCCCGTCGACGATCAGCCCGAAATCGAGCGCTCCGAGGCTCATCAGGTTCGCCGAGATTCTGGCCTCGACCATGCCGGACATGGTCATCAGCATCGCCACCGGGATCACCAGCGCCGTGATGACGGCCGCCCGGATGTTGCCGAGCAGCATGAACAGGATGACGATGACGAGGGCCGCGCCCTCGGACAGGTTCTTGGCCACCGTCTTCACCGTAGCCTCGACGAGGCGGGTCCGGTCGAGGACGGTCTGGACCTCGATCCCGGGCGGCAGGCTCTTGCGGATCTGGTCCATGCGCGCGTCGACGGCGGCGGCCACCGTGCGGCTGTTCTCGCCGATCAGCATCAGCGCGGTGCCGACGACGACCTCTTGGCCGTCCTCGCTCCCCGAGCCGGTGCGCAGGTCGCGCCCGATGCGGACCTCGGCGATGTCTTTGATGCGCACCGGCACGCCGCCCCGGGTCGCGACGACCACGTTGCCGATGTCGTCCATGTCCTCCAAGCGGCCGGCGGCGCGGACGACGTAGCCCTCGCCGTTATCCTCCAGGTAACGGGCGCCCTGGTTGGCGTTGTTGCTATCCAGCGCACGGGCGACGTCGGAGAAGGACAGGTCGAGGGAGGCGAGCTTATTAGGGTCCGGCTGGACGTGGTACTGCTTCTCGAAGCCGCCGATGCCGTCGACCCCGGCCACCCCCGGCACGGTCCTGATCTGCGGGCGGATGATCCAGTCCTGGACGGTGCGCAGGTAGGCGGTCTGCTCCAGCTCGGTCCTCAGGCGCTGGCCCTCGGGCGTGAGGTAGCTGCCGTCGGGTTGCCAGCCGGGCTTGCCCCCGGCCGAGACCTTCCGCTCGCCCGGCTTCGCGTAATGGATCGACCACATGTAGATCTCGCCCAGCCCGGTCGAGATCGGCCCCATGGCGGGCTCGGCGCCCGGCGGCAGCTCCCGCTTCACCTGGGACAGGCGCTCGGCGACCTGCTGGCGGGCGAAGTAGATGTCGAGCTTCTCCGCGAAGACGGCGGTGACCTGCGAGAAGCCGTTGCGCGAGAGCGAGCGGGTGTATTCCAGCCCCTTGATGCCGGCGAGCGCGGTCTCGACCGGGTAGGTGACCTGCTTCTCGATGTCGACCGGCGACAGGGACGGCGCCGTCGTGTTGATCTGCACCTGGTTGTTGGTGATGTCCGGGACGGCGTCGATGGGGAGCCTGGTCACCGCGTAGCCGCCGAAGGCGGCCGCGAGCAGCGACAGGAGCAGCACCAGCCAGCGCTGGTGGACGGAGAAATCGAGGATCTTCGAGATCATGTCCGGCCTCCTCAATGGTCGTGGTCGGCTTCGCTCTTTCCGAGCCTCGGCCTTGAGGAGGAAGGTGTTGGCGACCGCGATGTCTTCGCCGGGCTTGAGGCCTGAGACGACCTCGTAGGCGTCGTCGTCCGAGCGCCCGAGCTCGACCTCGCGCTTCTCGAAGCCCTCGTCGGTGCGAACGAAGACGACGCGCTTGCCCTCGACGGTCTGAAGCGACGCCTTGGCGACCCGCACGGGCACTTGATCCGTCGCGGTCTCGACCTCGGCGGTGACGTAGGTTCCCGGACGCCAGGCCATGTCCTTGTTCGGCAGCGAGACCACCACCCGGGCGGACCGGGTGTCGGCGTTCAGGAGCGGGCTGACGAACACCACCTTGCCCTGCTCGCTTCGGCCGCCCCGGTTCACGTTGACCCGGGCCCCTTCCCGGACCTCGTCGAGGTCCGAGGTCGGCACCGCGAGCCTCGATCCAGACGGTCGAGAGGTCGGCGACGGTGTAGACGTCGGCCGGGTCGCCTTCCTTGCCGACGGCGGTGCCCACGTCGACCTTGCGCTCGACGATGCGGCCGGAGATCGGGGCCCGCAGCGCGTACTGGCGCAGCGTCGAGACGTTCGGCGTGGCCTCGTCGCGCTTCTGGGCCACGGCGACCTCGGAGGCGTTCAGGCCCAGCGCCGAGAGCTTCTGCCGGGCGAGGTCGACGCGGAGCTGGTTCTCCTGGAACGTTGCCTTGGCGTTGTCGAAGGCCGCCTGGGACGCGGCGGCGGAGGCCAGCAGCTCTCTGCTGGCGCTCGAAGTTGACCTTCTGGAGGTCCGACTGGACCATCGCGGTGAGGTAATCGCTCTTGGCGTCGGCGACCTCGCGGCTGTCGAGGACGGCGACGACCTCGCCCTTCTTGACGTCGTCGCCCAGGCGCTTGCGCATCTCGGAGACGGTGCCGACGACGCGGACCGGGACGCGGGCGATCCGGTCGGTGTCCGGGGTGATGGTGCCGGGCACGAGGATGTGCCTCGACAGCACGCCGCCCTCCGCCTTCGCCACCTTGATGTCCTGGCCCTCGACCTGGTCGGCGGTCATCTTGACGTGACCTTCCTCGCCCTCGGCCTCCGAATGCTCGTGCTCGCCGTGGGCATGGCCTCCGTCGGCCTTGGTCGCGGCCGCCTTGCCGTGGTCGTGCCCGTCTCCTTCCTCATGGCGAGACTCGCCCGGCGATGCGGGGCCGGGTCCGGCGGCGAGGGTTGAGGCGGTCGGCGGAAGCCCGGCGGAGGCGAGGAGCCCGCGGACGAAGCCGGACACGGCCGGAACGGCGGCGCCAACGAGGACGCCGGCGGCCACCAGGGCCGCGGTGATGAGAATGCGCATGGTGCCTGCTCGTCGGGACGCCGGTGCCGTGACGGCCTTCGGGTCGGTCCCGTTGCGGTGACGTGAGGATGCGGTCCCGGGGCCTTGGCCCAGGGTTCAGGACGCACGCCTTCGCGGCGTCACCTCAGGCGCGCGGCGGACGCGGCAGGCGGTCGGGAAAGATTGAGGAATGGGCCGTGGCGGCTTGCCCGTAGCACGGTCGCGAAAGCGACACGGGAGGGACGGCCCCGAAAGCGTCCAGCGGCATGGCGACGTGGCAGCCGCAATGGACGTGGCAGCTTATGCCGGGATCCGCCTTCTGAGCGGAGGCCGGCATCAGGTCCGGTGCCTTGACCAGTTCCGTGCGGTCATGGCCGGGATGGCCCTGATGATAGGCGAGATCCTCGGCGAGGCCTGCCGTCGGGACGGAGACCGCCAGCGTCAGGACGAGCGCGAGCGCGCGGGCGGCGGTCGCCCACCACCCCGTCCACGCCCCGAAGGCCCTCTGGCTTCCCGCCGAACTCATCCCGTCCCTTATGCGCGACTCAAGGGCCGTATCACAAGTCGCGGAGGAGAGACGCCGGTCGATCCGGTCACATTCCCGGCCGACGACGTGCTGAACGTCACCTTCAGCCGCGGTTCAAGGGCGTCGCGACAGCCTTGCTCTACAGTCACAGGGAAGGACCGGACATGAGAGCACGCCTTTTCATCCTGGCAATGGCCGCAGCCATCCTCGCTCCGGCCGCCGCCTCGGCCCAATACTACGAGGGCGGCTACGGCGACCGGCGACCGCACGAACATGTCGACGTCTACCGCCACGGCGACCATGACGACGTCGTCGTCCGGCATCACCATCCGCGTCGCTACGAGGACAGGTAGTTCTACGGCGAGCGGCGCCACCATCACCACCATCGCGACTTCGACGATTGATGCGTCGGCCGGACCGGCCGTCCGCGCCGGCCCTGCGCCACTCGTCGGGTCCGCCGGTTCAGCCGACCGTCTCGTCGAGCAGCAGCAGGAGCAGAAAGCCCGCGAAGAACATCGCCGTGACCCATGGACGGTCTTCCGTCTCGTGCGCCTCGACCAGCAGCTCTTCCGTGACGAGGTAGAGCAGCGCGATCAGGCCGAAGGCGAGGAAGCCCGCTTGGACGGTCGGTGGAAGCGCGCCGACCGGTCCTCCGAGAAGCGCCCCGAGCGGCAGGAGCAGGACGAGGCCTGCGGTGGCACCGACCACCTTCCACTTGGAGACGCCGCCCTCGCCGAATTTGTTCGCGACCGTGAGCCCGAGGAACAGAACCTCGATGGTCAACGCGACGGTCAGGAGGATGCCCGCCTTGGCCCCGGCGGCGAAAGCGATGCCGAGGACGAGGCCGTCCACCAGGATGTCGATGCCGGTGACCGACATCAGCCCCACCGGACCCTTCATCCGCCGTTCCAGGGTTCGCACGCCGAGCATGGCGGCGACGCCGACCGCGCCGCCGAGGAGGGTCGCCCAAGGGGAGCCGGCATGCTTGAGGTCGGGCAGGATCTCGCCCGCGGCCGCGGCGAAGACGACGCCGGCTGCGAAGTGCTGGATCGCGCTGACGAGGACGGGTCCCGGCCGCAGGTTGACCGCGACCGCGGCGCCGACGACCGCAGCCACCACCGGGATCAGGGTGTAGGCCCAGGCGGGCAGGCCCCCGCCCACTTCAGACGACCCGGTCCGAGGCGAGGGCGCAGTCGGTGTCCTCGCGCGTCTCGACCTGCAGGGTGACGTGACCGATCCCAAAGCGTTCCTTCAGCGTTCGGGCCGCCCCCATCAGGAAGTCGTCGCCCGGCTGGCCGCCCGGCACCACCAGATGGGCGGTCAGGGCTGTCTCGGTCGTGCTCATCGGCCAGACGTGCAGGTCGTGCAGCCGCACCACGCCGGGCAACGCTTCGAGGCAGGCCCGTACCTCCGGTAGCCCTATGCCCGGCGGCACTCCGTCCAGCGAGAGGCGAACCGAGTCCCGCAGCAGCCCCCAGGTGCTCGCCAGGATCACGACGGCGATGGCGATGCTGATGGCCGGGTCGAGCCACTGCCAGCCGGTATGGCGGATGATCAGGGCGGCGACGATGACGCCGACCGTGACGCCCGCGTCGGCGGCCATGTGCAGGAAGGCGCCGCGAATGTTGAGGTCGCCCTTGCGACCGCTCATGAACAGCCACGCCGTGCCCGCGTTCACGGCCACGCCGATGACGGCCACCCAGATGATGGTTCCGCTCGCGACCGGCTCGGGGTCGATCAGGCGCCGCACCGCTTCCCAGAGGATGGCTCCGACGGCGACGAGCAGGATGACGGCATTGGCGAGCGAGGCGAGTATGGGCGCACGCTTGAAGCCGTAGGTGCGCTCGGCGGTCGGTGGCTTGTTCGAGAGCCAGGACGCAGCCCAGGCGATCAGCAGGCCGAGCACGTCCGAGAGGTTGTGGCCGGCGTCGGCCAGGAGGGCGAGCGATCCGGAGAGGATGCCGAAGGTCGCTTCCAGGACCACGTACAGCGTGTTCAGGGCGATGCCGATGGCGAACGCCTTGCCGAAGCTCGTTGGCGCGTGGACGTGCCCGGGTCCGTGGGCGTGGCCGCCGTGGGATCCGTGGGCGTCGCCGCCGTGGGAATGGTCGTGGTGTTCCGTCATCTCCGCTCCCGGTTCGGCAGGCCCGTCGGCGATGCCTAGTTCCTCCAGCGACTGGAGAAGCAAGGGGCAATCCGGGAGGCGCCGGAAGGTTTCGATGATCCGGTCAGTGCCTGTCGTGCAGACATTCCCCGTGGTCGGCGAGGACCTCGATGATGCGGCATTGCCGGACGGGGCCGCCCGAGCACTGGTCGAGCATGGCCCGGACCTCCTTCCTCAGGCCCGTGAGCCGGGTGAGTCGGTCGTCGATGTCGGCGAGGTGCCTGCGCGCGATGGCGTCGGCCTCGGCGCACGGTTGCTCGGGATGGGAGGCGAGGTCAAGCAAGGCCCGGATGTCATCGACCTCGAAGCCCAGCTCCCGGGCGTGCCTGATGAACTTCAAGCGATTGACGTCGGCGTCGCCGTAGGTACGGCGGTTGCCCTCGGTGCGCACAGGCGTCGGGAGCAGGCCGCGCTCCTCGTAGAACCGGATCGTTGGTACCTTCACGGCTGTCCGCCGCGACACCTCGCCGATGCTGAGCGCCTTCATGGTCCTTGCTCCTCCAGTCGCTAGAGGATGTAGGGTCCGATCCAGAGATGCGGAAGGCACCCGCCATGAGCGACGCGACGACCCTGGAGCGAACCGAGATCCCCGCCAC
The DNA here is from genome assembly GCA_050632875.1 of Methylobacterium sp. P31. GTDB lineage: Bacteria > Pseudomonadota > Alphaproteobacteria > Rhizobiales > Beijerinckiaceae > Methylobacterium. Next base: position 3,661,783 of record JBODSC010000001.1, read on the forward strand.
GCGCTTGCGCGTCTCGGGCATGGACTGCGCCTCGTGCGCCGCCAAGGTCGAGACCGCCGTCCGCCGCCTCCCGGGCATCGAACGCGTCGAGGTCTCGGTCGCGACCGAGACGCTCACGGTCATGCACGGTCCGGCGACGAGCGTTGGGACCATCGTCGCGACGGTGCGCGGGCTCGGGTACGGCGCCGAGGATCCGGATGCCGCGGCGACGGGTGCGGACGCCCCGGATAAGCCCTGGTGGCAGGCGCCCAAGGCCTTGCTGGCTTTCGCCTGCGGGGCGGCCGTGGCGTCGGCCTATGTGCTCGGCCTTGCCGTCCCCGCGACGGAGCGCTGGTTCTTCCTTGCCGCGATGCTGGTTGGCCTCGTGCCGGTCGCCCGCCGCGCCCTGTCGGCGGCCCGGCACGGAACGCCCTTCTCCATCGAGATGCTGATGACGGTCGCCGCGGTCGGCGCGACCCTGATCGGCGCGACCGAGGAGGCGGCGACGGTCATGTTCCTGTTCCTCGTCGGCGAGGTACTTGAGGGCGTCGCCGCCGGCCGGGCACGGGCGAGCATCCGCGGGCTCACCGGGCTAGTGCCGGACACCGCCCTGCTGGAGCGGGACGGCGCGACCGAACGGGTTACGGCGGCTAGCCTGCGCATCGGGGGGACCGTCCTGGTTCGCCCCGGCGACCGGATCCCCGCGGACGGGACCGTCATCGATGGCGAGAGCACCGTCGACGAGGCCACCGTCACCGGCGAGAGCGTGCCTAGACCCAAGGCAGTGGGCGACGCGGTCTTCGCCGGAACGGTCAATGGAGACGGCGCGATCCGCGTGCGGGTGACCGCAGCCGCGCGCGACAACACCATCGCCCGGGTCGTCCGCCTGGTCGAGGAGGCGCAGGAGGCGAAGGCCCCGACCGAGCGGCTGATCGACCGGTTCGCCAAAGCCTACACCCCGGCCGTGGTCGCGGTGGCCGCGCTCGTCGCCCTGGCTCCGCCGCTCGTCGCCGGGGCCGCGTGGTCCGAGTGGGTCTACAAGGGGCTGGCCATCCTGCTGATCGGCTGTCCCTGCGCCCTGGTCATCTCGACGCCGGCGGCCATCGCCGCCGCGCTGTCGGCGGGTGCCCGCAGGGGCCTGCTCGTCAAGGGCGGCGCCGTGCTGGAGCGGCTGGCGGCAGTGACGAAGGTCGCCTTTGACAAGACCGGCACCCTTACCGAGGGCAAGCCCGTCGTGACCGACGTCGTGGCGTTCGGCCGGACCGGGCGGGACGTGCTCTCGCTGGCCGGCGCGCTTGAGGGCGGCTCCTCGCACCCGCTCGCGAAGGCCGTGCTGGCCAAGGCTGCCGAGGTCGGGGCGCCGGTCCCGCCGGCTTCCGGGACGCGGGCACTCGGCGGCAAGGGCGTCGAGGGCAAGGTGGGGCGGCTCGATCTATTCCTGGGTTCGCCGCGGGAGGCCGCCGCTCGGTGCACCTTCACACCTGAGCAAGAGGCGCGTGTCTCCGCCCTGCAAGGCGAGGGCAAGACGCTGTCCGTGCTCCTCTCGAACGGGGCGGTGGCCGGCCTGCTCGCCATGCGCGACGAGCCTCGGGCCGATGCGAAGGAGGGCGTCGACCGCCTCGCATCGGCGGGCATCGGTGCCGTCATGCTGACCGGCGACAACGCGCGCACGGCCCGGGCCGTGGCCGGCGCCCTCGGCATCGAGGCGCGTGCCGAGCTCCTTCCAGAGGACAAGCAGCGGATCGTGCGCGAACTCCGTGCCGGCGGCTTAGTCGTGGCGAAGGTCGGCGACGGCATCAACGATGCGCCGGCGCTCGCGGCCGCCGACGTCGGCATCGCGATGGGCGGGGCCGCCGACGCGGCGCTGGAAGCGGCCGATGCCGCGGTCCTGCACGGGCGCGTCGCGGACGTGGCCCGCATGGTCGAGCCTCGCTCGCCGGACGCTGGCCAACATCCGCGCCAACATCGCCATCGCGCTCGGCCTGAAGGCCGTGTTCCTGGTCACGACGGTCCTGGGGGTCACCGGCTTGTGGCCGGCCATCCTCGCCGATACGGGCGCCACCGTGCTCGTGACCGCGAACGCGTTGCGGCTCCTGAACCCGAGCCTCGACTAGCGGTGGGCCGCGGGCGCGGTTCGGGAAGACGCGGACCTGTCACAACCCCCGTTCGACGGAATCCCTTCGTCGGGCCGGTCGAGGCGTTCCACGCTGGCGAGGACCGATGGAAAGCCATCGACCGCCTGCAACGGGTCGGACCGCGTCGTCCCAACCCGACCTGCTCGGCGATGCGTCAGGCCGCAACCGGTCGGACGGGTGCTGGACGCTCGGCAGGCGAACAATCACGGCGTGTCGGCGCCGGTGCGGTTCCGGCTCCGTTCGCGACCCGCTGGGCAGCGAGGGCTGGTGAGGCTCGCTGGGATCCCGGTTCGCCGCGCAGGCCGCCATGTTCGCAGGACTTACGACCATCTGCCCGGCGGACGAGTGGTCCGTCGGTTTCGGCATAAGGTGGCGCATGCAGGCCGCGCGGCGCCTACCGCCGGAGTAGGAGGAGGTAGACGAGGATCGCGCACATAACCGCGAACATGGCGATCCGGTAGCCTGTCTCGTCCCGGGAGGTCGGCGGCGGTTCGGGCCCGATGGCGGCGCGGCACGTCGGGCACCGCGATGCGTCGGCGCTAATGGGCCGTCCGCAGCGATGGCAGTTCGATAGGAGCATGGACGGCCGCCCGCCGGCCCGAGCCGGAACGTCACGCGGCGTCGCCCGGCCGAGCCGCACGCCTAGCCCATGCCGCCCGTCGGGACCGCCGCCGCAAGGGACCCGGCTGCCCAGGTTACGGCGTCAAGACCATTCGACGAAGTACGTCCTTCGCGTTAGGGAGGCGTGAGCGTGGGGGCCGTGCACTAGCCGGGGAGGTGGCTGCCGAGATCCCGCGTCGCCGACCTTCCGGCAGGGGCCCCGGGGGCCCCGCCGACCGGAGGCTGGCCATGAGACCCCGAGGAAGGTTAGGGCCACTCCGCCGAAGAGACCGAGCCATCAGTCCACGCCGCAGCCCTCAGCCAGGAATGCGACGAGGCTACGCATCGCCGGCTGGACCGCGCGGGACAGCAGCGTCGTGGCCTGGCGCTCCTGCACGGCCAGACCGGTCTCGATCAGGCGACGCAGGTGATGGGACAGCGTCGAGGCCGGGATGCCGACGCGCCGTTGGAGTTCCCCGACCGGCAGGCCTTCCCGCCCCGCGCCGGCGAGTGCCCGATAGACCTTCAGGCGGGTCGGGTTGCCGAGTGCTTCGAGTTGCCGGGCCGCCAGTTCGATGTCCATGGCGCCGCTATGGCGCAGGCGGCAGAAGACCGCAATCCATCTTTCCGGAAATTTCGAATAAGCCGTGGACGATCGCGATCCTCCCGCATCGTCCGGCGTCGGGGATGCGCCCACGTCCTCCGCTTCGCCACCAGTGGGTCCGGTCGGGACCTGAACGCAGGGGATGGGAATCGCCTCCGGCAGACCGATCCGTTCGCCGGGTGCGGAGCCGCAGGCGGGCGAGCGTTGTGATGGCGGGCTCGGTTAAGCGAAGCGCCGGCCGGCTATCCCGCCAGTCTTCGGGGCCAGGCCGGGCCATGGTCCGTCCCACGGAATAGACGAGAAACGCCCGTCAAGAAGCACGCGGAACGGCCATCTCTCCTTGATGCGCCGGCCCAGCTTCCAGCGGAGACGGCCGAGCGTCAGCCCCTGGAAATGCCGCATTGGCTCGACCCGCCTCGGCTCGATTGCCGTCAGCACCGCCCCACCGTCATGGGGCCTCCGGACGGCGAGCGTGTGGACGGCACGCATGAAGCCACGCCTGAAGCGCCGGCGGGATCGCGGCCATCAGGCACGTCGCTGCCCGCCACCGCCGCGCGACCTCTCCCGCACGGCGGCCGCGCCGACCCTGACCCGGTCGAACCGGACACTCGCCGCACCCGGTGGCGATCCGGCTTCGGCGCAAGCGGGACCAGGAATTCGATAACCAGATTATTTCTTATTTCTAGCATTATGGAAATACATGTGCCAAGATTCCATCGATGCAACGGCCTACAGGAGGACGCCGTGATCGTGACCATCCATTCCGACGATCGTACCGGCCTGCTGGCCGCAGCCCTGTTGGCCGGCGGCCTCGCGGCCATCGGCGCCCGACCGACCGTGGTCGCCGTCGCCGCCAACGGGTCCCAGGCCTGTGGCCTGGCGCGCCTCGCTGGTCCCTTCGACCTGCTTAGCCCCGACCCGCTGGACGCGGCGACCGTCATGGCCGGGTTGGCGATGCGCCGGGCCGGCGACGTCGTCGCGGTCCTCCCCACGGACCTGCTCGGCGGCCACGGACCGGACCGTCGCGACCACGTGGGCCTCGTGGCGACGGCCTGTCGGCTGACCGCGGCACAGGCACTCCATGCAAACGTATCGGGCGCGTGGCACCTGCGCTGCGACGACGGGCCCGGCCACCCGGCTTGGCGCAAGGCCCCGCGCGTGCTGCCGCTCCGCCTCCCGCGGCTTTCGCCGCTCGAACAGGTACGACTGCTCGCGGGCGACCTCGACGCCGCAGCGCGGGATGTGGCGGTCGCGCTGACGGCCACCCTCCTGGCGGTCTCGGCCGACCCGTACTCCGAGCGCTTTGAGGCGGCCGACCTGGCCGCGATCCTGGCGCCGGCGGACACGGACGGGGACCTGCGCGAGCGCCTCCTCGACTGCGCCGCGGCGCTGGGCGACCCGCGCTCCCTGGCCACCTCCTTCGGCGTCGCCGGGCACGCCCCGGCGCGCGCCCGCGGGACCCGCCCGGTGCCCGCGCCCGCCCGGCCCGGCGCCACGCAACCCGCCCGCCTTGCCGCCCGCCTGCGCGCGTAACCGAAAGGACCTGAGCGATGACGAGCCACACCAAACAGAACCGCGCCGCCCCCGCCCACGGGCCGCGCGTCGCGGCGCCCGGATCCGGCCGCCCCGGTCGGTCGGGAAGCGCCCGGCGAGCGCGCGCCGGGGCGGCATCCCCGCGTGCCCGGATCTCCCGCGTGCCGGTGCCGGCGGCGGTCCCGCGCCCTTTGGCGAACCCCTTCGAGGAGTTCTACGCCCTGTCGGCCGAAGGGGTCGGCCTGCTCGATCCGGGCTTCGACGACTGGGACATGGACCCGCGTGTCCTCCTCGGCCTGTCGCCGCGTCTCGGGTCCAAGCGCGACGACGCCTGATCGCCACGGGGTCGAGGTCGGTTCCGAGGCGAGAGGCTTTCTCGGCCAGGCGTCCCCGTCGGCGATCTCGCGGGGCGCCTCGGACCACCCGGGGCGGGTCTTTGTCCGCGAGTCGGGCGGGGACGTGCCACGCGTAACGTACGCCGTTATGCGTTGCGGCGCGGTGTTCGCCGGGCGGTCGGACGCGGCGCGAAGCGCCGGTACTTAGGTATTCGACGCGCCTGAATACTTCGACGCATCGGTCTAATTAACCATCAAGCTATGGACTGACTTGATCCGATTCAGAAAGTGCTGTTCATTTCCGCTCTTTTGCCTTAAGATTCGCAAATCACTCAAACCTGTCCGGTCATGCGCACCCGGTGGATCTTCCACCGGGCGCGTTTGCGTCCGGACCTGGTCATGGAGATTGCCCTTGATCGCAGCCTTCTTCGGCACCGCCGGCCGGACCCACGCCGCCTACGCCGCACTCCTCCTCGCGGATGCGTACGGCATCCTCGGCCAGCCGGTCACCCTCCTGCGCGTCAGGCTGCCCGAGGAGGCTCCGCTGCCGCGGCGGGCGATCACGGAGGAGGGGCTGACCGTGAGCGAGCGCGAGGCGGGCGACGCCCGCGAGGCCGGCCTCATCGCGGCCGAGGCGATGGCCGGCGAGGGGGATCTCATCCTCGACCTGCCCGCGGTCTGCATGGCCGACCTCGGGTTGAGGGCGCGCGTCGAGGCATCGGTGCTGCCGGTGGGCCCGACCCCCTTGACGAACATGCCGCGGCCGCGGCGCTCGCGGGCATGGAGCCGTCGGTGGAGTTCGGGCTCGACCTGGTCCCGCCGCCGTGGCTCCTCGGCTGCGGCCGCAGCGGCGGGGCCGCCGCGGCGGCCGCCTTCGGCCACCGCATGCGCGCGCACGACGCGCTCCCGCCCGGTCGCGGCCGCGTCCGCGCCTTGCCCATGGTCGTGCCGGCCTTCGGTCGCGCCGAGGCCGAGCGCATCGCTGAGGGCGACCGCACGAGCCGCAGCCTCGTGGCCTCGGTGGCCCTGCTCGCGGCCCTGCGCGCCGCGGCCTCGGACCGCCACGCCGACGCGGTCGATCCCGTCGCCTATGCCGCCGCCCTCGGCGTCGACGCCGAGCAGGCGCGCGCCCCGGACGAACGCGAGGCCGGCGACCGGCTGCGCGAGCCTCGCCGACGAGCCTCCAGGGCATCCGTGACCAGGTCAAGCCCGCGCCGGCGGACCTGCGCGACGCCCCGCGGCTGGAGCGCTGGCGGTTCACGAGCCGATCCGTGAGGGTGCTGACCGGCGAGGTCTTCGGGCATCCGAACTTTCCCGATGGACGGCGCATCACGACCAGCGACCTGTACGCATCGGATGGCCGGCGCTGGGCGCGGACGCTTTCTAGGTATTTTATCCTAGGTCAACCCGACGTCGGCGCCGAGCGCCTCGACCGGCACTAAGCTTCCGCCATCCCGTTCGATGAACCCCGCCCGCGCGCCTCGGCACGCGGGCGCGGGGCCTTGTTGCCCATCGCGAGCCCGGAGGACGCATGCGCGCGAGCGACGACCCCCATCCCACCGAAAAGCGTCCCCTGCGCCGCGAGCCGCCCCGGGGCTGTGATCCGCTCGCGCTTTGGCGCACGGTACGGCTTCCGGACATCGAGGCCGCCGCGATCCAGAGGGTCCGCCGAGCCCTGGCCGGCGAGGTCTGCCTGCATCACAGGTCGTGGCCCGCGGCCCGGAGGGCGAGGCCGCGGCCGCCATCGCCGTCGCGCTCGACCTCACCCGGGGCATCGAACCGGATCCCGCCGTCATGGACCTCGCGCTTTCGACGGTGCTCGTCGTCGCCTGGCGGGGAGATCCGGCGGCTCGCACCGTCCTCGCCCACGTTCTCGCCGGCTTGTCGCCAGACCCGCGCGACGTGGGTCCAAGGCGACCTCAGAGGCGGCGGCCGAGGCGCCGCGCCCCGCCGCGGCGGTAACCGCCCCCGCATCCCAAACGGCGAGACGATCCCAAGAACCCAGGAGGCGATCACGTGCGGATCTGGACCTTCAGCGACTTGCACCGAGACTTGTCGCGGGCGCCCTGGACGCCCGCGCACATCCCCGACGCCGATGTCGCTGTCGTCGCCGGCGATGTCGGGCAGGGACTGGCCGAGACCGTTCTGTGGCTGGCGCAGGCGATCCGACCGCACATGCCGGTCCTCGTCGTCGCGGGCAACCATGAATTCTACGGCTCGGCCGTGAACGAGGAGCGCGCGCTCGGACGCCGGGCCGCGGAGCGGCACGGCGTGACCCTGCTCGACGACAATACCGTCGAGATCGGCGGCGTCGCCTTCTCCGGCGGAACCCTCTGGACCGACTACGCCATCGACGGCGTGGGCAGCCGCCGGCGGGCCATGGCGGCCGCGCAGGCCGGTCTCAACGATCACCGTTGCATCGCGACGACCCGAAATCCAGGCTGGCAGACCTTCCGGCCGGCGGACGCCGCGGCCCTGCACGCCATCACCCGCGAGTTCCTGGAACGCGCGCTGTCGAGGGTCGACCCGCCGGACACGCGGGCGCGACCGCACGTCGTGGTCACGCACCACGCCCCGGCCCGTGCCTCGCTCGACCCGAGCTTCGCCGGCAGCGTGCTGAACCCGGCCTTCGCGAGCGACCTTGGCGGCCTCATCGCCGCCGGCCGCCCGGACCTTTGGCTTCACGGCCACGTCCACGCCCGCCGCGACCACCGGATCGGTCCGACCCGGATCCTGTGCAATCCGCTCGGCTACGACGGCGAGAACCCCGCCTTCGATCCGGCCTGCGTCGTCGAGGTGCCGTCGTAGGCCGCGCGCCCTGGTGCTGAACATCGACCCATCCTTGGACGAGGCGACTATGGCCCATCTCAACTTCCTGCGGGACGATCTGAACGAGGCGGAGACTGGGGACGTCGCCGCCGACGAGCGGCGTGCCGCGACCGAGACGCTGGCGGCCTTCGCCCTTGAAGGGGCGCTCTCTCCAGCGCTGCGCCGCCGCATCGCCGCCGATCCGGCCTTCGCCCTCGTGGTCGAGGTCCCGGCCGCGGACTGGGTCGAGCCGATCCGCGAGGCATGCGTGCGCCTGGCGGAGTGGGGTTTCATCGCGGCGCGCACCGGCTCCTCGAAGTCCGAGGACCGACCTGACCGCGGTAACGGCCAGGTAGCCGACAAGCTGTCGCGCGGCGACCGGGTGCTCGGGGTCTCGCAATCGCCGGCGCGGTACCTGCCCTCGGCCCTCATCGCGGCGGCGGATCTGCACATCCGGCTCCCCGGCGCAACCGACGCCGTGGTCGCGCGGGTCGTCCAAGCTGCCACGGGGCAGCGTCCGAAGCTGCCGCCCGGGATCGCGCGCGGACTGAGCTATTACGAGGTCGCCGCGGCCGTGCGCGGTCCGACCGGCCGGGCCTGCGTCGCGCGCCTCTCCGCGGCGGCGCGTTCGAAGGTCTCGGCCGACCCGGGCGTCGGCGCGGCACCCGACTTCGGAACCCTGGTCGGCTTCGGCGAGGCCCGCGCATGGGGCGACCGCCTCCTTGGCGATCTCGCGACCTGGCGCGCCACCGGCGCCCCCGCGTTCCAGCAAATCGACCGCCACGTCTGCCTGAGCCTCGGCCCCCGGACTCGGTAAATCGACCTTCGTCCGCTCCCTCGCCAAGACCGCGGGATTGCCGCTCGTGGCGACCTCGGTCGGGTCCTGGTTCAGCTCGTCCGACGGGTATCTCGGCGGGGTTCTCCGTGCCTGGGACGCCGCTTACTCCAATGCCTGCGCTGCCGCTCCCAGCATTCTATTCCTAGATGAAGCGGACAGTATTCCTAACAGAAGCACGATGGACGACCGGGCGCGCGAGTGGTGGACCCCTCTGTGCACCAGCATCCTGCTGGCGTTCGACACACTGAACGCTCCGGGTGCGCCGGCGGTCTGCATCATCGCGGCGACGAACCATGGCGGCAAGCTCGATCCCGCCTTGATCCGTCCGGGCAGGCTGGGGCGGGTGATCGAGATCAAGGCGCCCTCGGCCGCGGACTTGGCGACGATCCTTCGGCAGCACCTCGACGACGGCGAGCTGCCCGACGTCGATCTGGGGTCACTCGGCGATCTCGCCCTCGGCGCCACCGGCGCACAGGTTGCGGGATGGGTATTGGAGGCGCGCGCGGCCGCCCGCGCCGCCGGCCGGCCCCTCCGAGCGGCCGACCTGTTCGAGCGGGTGGCGCCGCCGGATAAGGGCAGCCCGGCGGACCGACGTCGGAGCGCGTTCCATGAGGCGGGGCATGGGGTTGCGTTCGAGCGGACCGGCGCCGCGCATGTCGCGCAGGTCGACCTCGTCCCGCGTCGGGACTCGGTCGGGGCGACGTCGGCGGAAATCCGTCTTGGGCCGTCCCCGACCCGCGCGGAGATCGAGGGCCTAGCGGTCGCGCTGCTGTCCGGGCGCGCCGCGGAGATCCTGTTCCTCGGGGAACCGAGCGCGGGCGCGGGCGGCGACAGCCGCTCCGACCTCGCGCGTGTCACGACCCTGCTCGCCGGCAACCATGGTTCGCTCGGGCTGGGCGAGGGCTTGGCATACCGTGGGGCGCCCCACGAAGTCGCTGTCGGGCTGACGCTCCAACCTGGGCTCCTCGAAGCCGTCGAGCGGGACCTCACCCGGCTGAGCGGCGAGGCGCTGGCTCTCGTGGAGGCGAACCGCGCCACCGTCGAGGCGGTCGCCGAGCTGTTGGTCGCAACGCGCGTGGTGTCGGGCGACGCGCTGCGGACGCTGATCGCCGAGGCGGACCACAACCGTGCCGCGCAAGGAGGACATGCTTGACGCTCCACGTTCCCGATCCTCCCATCCGGGTCGAGGCGCCCGCCCCGGGCGCACTGGTCGGTTCCGGTATCGGGCCCGGCGCTGTTTCCGCCCGACCGGAACCATCCGAGCCCGTTCCGATGCGGCTCTGGATCATGTCGGACCTTCGCGTCGATCTTGCGCCTTTCGACCTGCCCGACGCGCCCCTGACTTCGACGCCGTCATCGTAGCCGGCGGCATCTGTCCCGGCCTCTGCCGGTCTGTGCGCTGGCTGGCCCAGGCGCTCGACGGGCATCGGCGCGGCCGGCCGGTCGTGCTCGTCCCAGGCCCGGCCGAGTTCCTCGACGGAGTTCCGGTCGCGGAGGCGCTCGCCGAGGCCGTGCCGCTCGCGAGGACCCTGGGAATCGCGCTCCTGCACGATGCCTCCGTCCGTCTCGGGGATCCGACCTCGTGCGGCGTTCATGTCCTCGGTGCGACGCTGTGGCCGAGCTTCGCCGTCGACGGTGCGGCCAACGAGCGGCAAGCACGGGCCCACGCCCGCCACCGCTGGTCGGTCAGGGGCCGCGCGACGAGCGCGCCCGGCGTCCCGTTCTTTCCGCACGATGCGGCCGGCGGCCACCACCGGTCGCGCGCCTACATCGAGGATGCCCTTTCTTCCGTGGTCGCCGGCGGCTACGGCCACGTGCCCGACCCGGTCGTCGCCGGCATCCGCGGCGGCGACCGCGCGGTGGTCGTGACCGCCTATCCTCCGTCGCGGTCGTGCCTGCCGCCGGCGCTTGCCCGGCCGCTCCTCGATCCGTGGCGCGTCTGCTGGCACGTGTCGGACCTCGATGGCGTGATGGAATCGTGGGGCGCGCCGGTCGCCTGGGTGCATGGCCAGGTGCCGGCGACCTGTGACCTGCGGATCGGGCGCACCCGCGTGGTGAGCAATTCCTTCGCCCGCGACCCGACGGCGGGATTCGACCCCTGCCGCACGATCGTCGTCTGAACCCCACCACCCCGGAGATAGCCGATGAGGTCCGATAAATGCGCGCCGTCCCACCCCCGCGTGGTCACCTTCCCTGCTCGCCGCCGCGCCCTGCCGCGGCCGCCAGCGGGGAAGCGGTTTCCACGGGGGCCGCGCGCAGGCCGACGTCGCGCCGGAACGAGACCGCGCCGGCGCCGGAGGCGCTGCTCGTCGTCGACATCGAGACGACACCGGACGAGACCCTGGTTCCCGCTGACTGGCCGATCGACAGGTTCCCGAAAACTGCCTGGCACAGGATCGTCGCCATCTCGCTCGTCGAGGCCGACATCCTGCAGGACGCCGCGAGCGGCCAGGAGGCGTATCGGTTCGTCGACTGTCGCAGCGGAGGCGAGGAAGGCTGGGGGGAGGCGCGCCTGTTGCGGGGCTTCTGGAGGCATTTCTCGACGCGGAATTTCCGGTGCGTCTCGTGGAATGGGCGCGCTTTCGACATCCCCACCTTGCTCCACCGCTCCATGCTGCACGGCGTCGCCGCACCGCGATGGTTCGATCAGGGTACGCGGTGGTCGGGCTACGGCTCGCGATACTCGGGGGAATGGCATGCGGACCTGATGGACATGATGTCCACCTACGGGGCGTCGTCACGCCTCACGCTGGAGGAAGCCTGCGCGATGGTCGGCCTTCCCGGGAAGTGCGGCGAGCACGGTTCGCAGGTCGCCGACATGATCGCGCGGGGCGAAGTCGGCCGGGTGCGAGGTTACTGCGAAACGGACGTTTTGAACCTGTACGGTGTCTATCTCCGCCACCAGCACCTGAGCGGTCGCATGAACGCCTCATCGCACGACGATGCCGTGCGCGGCATCATGGAATTCCTGCGGCGCGAACGCGCTGGACGGCCGCACCTCGGACGATTCCTCGATGAGTGGCAGAAGCAGTCGTCCCTGCGCACGGCGTTCGTCGGCCGCCCGGGCGAATGATGCGCCGGCGGTGTAGCCGCGGCACCGCATGCCATCGTCCTCGAAGCGTAACTGCCGGTGGCGCTGCAAAGGACTGGCCTGACGCTCCTGTCCCGGCGGAGGTTCGGGACCAAAGTTCGGTCGGCCTTTCCTTCGAGCGACGGCCTTGACCACCAAGGATCGTCGATCCGATCCTTCAAGAATAGGATAAGTAATCCTTGGGTCTTGGAGTGCGGCTTCACCGCTCCCGGGCCATCATCACCTTTCCGTCGGATGAGCACGATTGCCCAGCGACGTGTATCGCTTGACGAACGATCATGAAAACTGGATGATGGTCTTTCGTGGCCGCATCGGTTGGACGATGCGTGTCACGCCGAATGGGGACGCGCGGCCCTGCAAGACCGCGCGCCCGTTTCGGAACGTCCCGCCGCCAGCGCACAAGGTTTTTCGACAGCCTGCGCTGGCGGCACCCTGACGAGCCTGGAGAGCCACGCCCGAATCCGGTCCGAATCCCCGTATGCCATGCTGCCGCAGGCATAGCAAGTCGTTCCGTCGGATTTTCGCGTGGCTCCCTGTGAGGAGCCATCATGAACCAGCAATCCAGCGCCACCGGCATTCTTAACTTGGGCGAGGGTCCCAACCTCTGCCTCGTCGTCGGCACGGTGCATAAGACAGCGCTCGCCGAGGGAGGGGTCACACTGCCCCTGTGGATGGCGGTGGCGCTCGACGCCGACGACTGCCCGGCCGCACTGGGCCTGTACCGGGAATCGCCGACCGTCGGCGATCTCATGATGCTTCTCGGCGACGGCCCCGCCGACGCCGACGGGCTCGGGCCGCAGTGGACCTGCCGGGCAGCCGCCGCCGTCATCGTGGACCACGCCGTACTTTGGCAGGCCGACGAAATGCGCGGGTGGCTCGCCGAGCGGGGAACCGCCGTCTATGCCCAGTCGCCTGCCGGGTCCGACAGGCAGCGGGTGCAGCAGAGCTTCTCGGCGATCGCGCGGTCGATCGGCGCCGCCCTCAAGCGCGGCGCCCGCGGTCGCGACGCCAACGGCGCGGCGCTCGTCACCCCGGAAGACGCGGTCGCGGCCGCACGGGTATGGCGCGCCGCTCTCGATGCCGAGGCGGACGGCTCGATGCACTGTCAGAACTCGCGGTAGCGAGCCCTTCTCGACCGCCCGGCCCCGCGGAAGCGCGGGCCGGGCGGTCGGCTTCGACGACCTTCGCCACGACCCGAGTTTCCGACATCCGCGGCCCGCCGACCGATGTGGTCTCCTGCCCGAGAACCTGCCACCAGCGATGAAGAAACGCCCTTCCTCACCCGCCTCGGGAAAAAGCCCGCCGCGCGCGCGCCCATGCCCGTCCCTGACCGATGGAGCCGGTGACCCTCCGCCCGGCCCCGCGCGGCAGGCCTTCGGCCCCGGGCCGAGCGGCAAGGACGGGACCGCCGAACCTTCCCTGTCCGGTCGGGGTATCCCGGCGAGCCCGCGCACGGACGAGGCATCGCTCCGGGCCTATTTCCGAGGTCTCGCTCGCGCCGCGCCGCCCCCGCCGCTGGGGCGGCGTCGCCCCGAGCCCAAGGAGCGGGCCTGGCCGTTGCCGGTGGTCCCGCCGGACGCCCCGGACGCCCGCATCGTCTCATGCCATCCGGCCTTCGCGGCGCGATTCCCGGAAGCGCCGGTCCGGCCCATCGGTCGATCCTCCCGTTCGGCCTCGCGCGGCCGCCAGACCCGTTTCCCGAGCCTCAAGTCGTGCCGACACATGCGGCTCCGGTCGAGGCTGGAATACCGGCATGCCATGCTGTGCGAATTGGACGGCGACGTCGCGTGGTTCTGCGAGGAGCCGGTCGTGATCCGCTACAGGCTGGGCGACCGGCTCGCGACGCATCGCGTCGATGCCTACGTCCAGACAAAGCTGTCGTGCGACTTCGTCGAGCCTCAAATACGAGGACGACGCGGCCAGCGCCGAGAACGAAGCTCGTTGGCCGTGGATCGCCCGCGCGGTCAATGCATTGGGCCTCGGCTACCGGGTGCTCACGGAGCGCCACGTCATCGACTCGCTCCGGGCTGAGACCGCGCTCGCGGTGTTCGAGCGGCGGATGACGCGCCTTCCGGAGCTGACCCGCATCCGAGCCATCGTCGACGCCGTCACCGAGCGGGGAGCGTGTCCGCCGGCGACCTGGTCGCCGCCTTCGCGGACTGCCTCGACCTGAACACCGTCTTCGCGCTTGCGCGGCACGGCCACCTCGCGGTCGATCTCGACGCCGCGGCTGGGCCGGGAATGGGGGTGCGGCGGGGGGCGGGCCCGTTTCGAAGGATCGGGTTGGCGGCGGGAGGGGACCGGTCATGAGGAAGGTGGCGCTCGGACCAGGTGCGGTCGTCCGGTTCGAGGACGGCACGTACGAGCCTCGTCGTCGAGTACGATGTCGACGGCGTTTCGCATTGGCAAGCGAAGTCGCTGGCGACCGGCATCGTGATGCCGCGCCGCTCGGACGAGGTGCGCCGAGCCTACGACCGCGGGGAGGCGACCCTCGACAGTCGATTGGAGCCGGAGACCGAGGAGGAGAGGCGTCGGCGTCGTCGCAACCATGGCGTGCCCCTGTCCGACATGCCGGAGACAGCGCAGAAGCGCGTCCGCTACCGCAAGGGCGTCATCCGGGAGGTCCAGCGCCGCATCGCGCCGGGATCCGCCCACGCGGTGGTCGCCTGGGTCGAGCGCAAGGGCAAGATGCGTCCGGTCACCGCCCTCGACCGCATCTGCGCCGAGGTCGGATCCGAGCAGGGGATCGAGGTGTATGGCACGCCCAAGCCATGCAGCGCGGCCTCGTACTATCGGTGGGTGTCGATCCTCGGGCAGCACGACGACCAGCGCGATTTGCGCGGGGATTTCGATAAGCGCGGCAGGACGCCCCAGGTCGACCCCCTGGTCACGGCCGCCATCAAGCGCGTGATGGGCCGCCTGCTCGAAGCCTCGAAATATCGGCGTCAGGTCGGCGGAAAGCCCGTCCTCACGATGCGCGAGATCATGGATGCCTCGCTGACGGAGGTGAAGGTCGAACGCCAGAGGCATCCGGAGCGCCCGCTGGAGCTGCCTGATCGGTCGACGTTCTACGTCTATTACAACCAATTCCCGGCACAGCTGCGCAACATCGCCAAATACGGCGCAACGCGCGCGCGCGATGCATCGCGGACCGGGCCAGGGGGCGCTCCCGAGGCGGCGCTCTCCCACTTGCAGTTCGACGAGACGCGGCTCCCGTTCTTCGTGGTCCACGACACCCTCGGCATCCCGCTCGGACGTCCTTGGCTGGCGATCCTGGTGGATGTCTACTCGAACTGCATCGTCGGCTTTTACATCGGGTTCGAGCCACCCGGGGACCTCGTCCTGGCCGCCACCATGCGGCACGGATGCCTCATGAAGTCGTACGTCGCGGACAAGTACCCCGATATCCGCAACCCCTACCTCGCGGGCGGCATCGGGCGCTTCTACACGTTCGACAACAGTCTGCAGGCGCACGGCGACTCGATCCTGCAGATCACGTCCGACCTCGACGTGCCCTACGATTTCACGCCCCCGCGCTGCCCATGGGTCAAGGGCGAGGTGGAGGGTGCATTCGCCGTCGCCAACCAGACCTTCTTCCAGGAAATGCCCGGCTACGTGCTGTCGCCGGACCTCAAGTTCGACAAGCACGACTACGACCCGGCGGCCAACGCCGTGATCGGCCTTAGGCATCTGCTCTGGCTGTGGCATCATTGGCTGCTGGACATCTATCACGCCAACGCGCCCCGCAACGGCATGAGGATGAGCCCCAACGACCGCTGGCTCGAAGGCACGCGACGGGTCAAGCCTACCTTCATCGAACGCGGAACGGATCTGGACTTCCTCTTCGGCATCGTCCGCGAAGGGCGTCGGCTCGACAACCGCGGGGTCGTCTATGAGGGCCTGTACTATTACTCGGACGGCATCGACATCCTGCGCCGTCGGCGCGGGGCGAAGCTTCTCGTCAAGGTCAAGGTGAACCCGCTCAACCTATCCAAGGTCCACGTCTGGGACCCGGACGAGGAACTCTGGATCCCCGCCTACGCCCGGGACCAGGCCTATACGGAGGACCTCGACCTCCATCGACATACCCTGCAGCGACGGCACTCGGAGCGGCTTTCCGGACGCGACGACCTTGAGGGCTGGATCGAGAGCCAGGCGCACCTGCAGAGCCTGATCGCCTCCTCTGTCCAGGACGCGCTCGGCACCGGGATTCAATCGAAGATCGCGCGTGCCATGGGTCTCGGGACGCCGCGTGCCTTCGCCGCGCTCGACCACGATGGCCGGCTGCCCGTCCTCGTCGATCCGACGGGACGCCCGGCGCTCCCGCCCCCGGCGGCGGGAGCGGGATCACCCGCCTCGCCCCCGGCCAGCGATGCCGGTCCGAGGCGACGGCGTGAGATCCCCGTCTTCAAGTCCAATAAGTCCCTCGGCCACTCCTAGAGGGCCGCCCCCCAGTCGAAGGCCCCGGCGGTCGGCCCGCTACGGCTTGTCGCCCGAAGTTGCGTTTTACTCGGAAGAGACCAGATGACCTCCAGCACGCCGCGCCGCCGCAACATCCATCGGGAGATGCACGCCGCATTCGTGGAGCATCCCAACTATCAAGCTGTCGTCCAGGAAATCGAGGACGCCCTCGACCTCTACGAAGAGGATGGCGAGGTCGCGACGCTGCCTTGCATCCCGGTGGTGGGTCCTTCGGGGGTCGGCAAGACGACCGTCTTCAAGCAGATCAGGGCGGCCCATCCCCGCGTCGAGGACGGCCGGCGCGTGCAAATGCCCGACGGCACGGTCATCGTCGCGGACCATGTCCCCTTGCTCTGCGTGACGCTTCCCGCGGCGAGGATCTCGGTCGAACGACTGGGTCGGGAAATGCTCAAGGAGCCTCGGCGACCCCCATGCTTCCCTTGGGAAGCCGGAGGGTCTGGACGAGCGCCTGGACCGATTGACACGGGGTTGCGGTGTGAAGGGCGTCCTGATCGACGAGGGGCAGCGCGTGGTCGACCGCGCGGGCGTGCTGACTGCCGAGAAGCTGATCGATTGGATCAAGGACCGGCATGCGAACAACAACGCATGCTTCTTCCTGTTCGGCCTGAACCGGATGAAACCGCTGTTCGAGCAGGACGGGCAGTTCGACCGTCGCTGGGACGTGGAATTGGAGATGACGCCGTACGTTTGGGGCGACGACGCGGACGAGGACCTTTCGAGCCGTGACGCCTTCATCGGATTGCTGGCGGGCCTCAGGGCCGAGTCACCCGTTCCGTTCGCGGAGGAGGTCGACGTGATGGACGACGAGACCGCGAAACGCTTCTTCTACGCGTCCAGGGGGCTGACCGGGGGCCTCAAGAAGCTCCTGACGCGGGCGATGCGCATCATCCTCGCGCGCGGCCGCGAGGCCGGGCGCGCCGGGCCGGCGCCGGAGCCGGTCATCGATTTCGCGCTTTTGCGAGAAGCGTTCGACAAGGCATTCCGAACGCAGAAGGCGAACGAGAAGCTCATCAACCCGTTTGGTCCGCAGTGGGACGGCCGGCTTCCACCCGCCATCGCCGAGGAGAACTACGTCACGGCGGCGGCGAAGGACAAGCGGCGCAAGGACAAGCTGCGCAGGACGCGGAACACCCGCAACAAGTCGACGAAGGCCGATCGCAAGAACGCTTTGGCGGAGGCGCTCACCAAATGAAAACGGTCCGCGACAGGCTGGTGGCCCGCGCCGTACCGGCGCCCGGCCAGACGCTGCACGCCTTCGTGCTCCGTCTTGCCGAGGCGAACGCACATCCCGGCTCGGCCTGGATCCGGCGGATCGCCGGACTGCCGCCTACCTTCGCCTCCCGGCCGTGCGACCTGACCGGGCTGGAGGCGGCGCTTGGCGGCGCGGTTCCGGCAGCGGAGCTTGCCGCCCTCGCGAGCTGGCCCGGTTTGGACGGTCGGATAGGTGTCGAGGGTGCGCGCGTCTCGCCGAGCCTGGTGGACCTTGCCCGGGCCCGCATCTGCCCGACCTGCCTGGCTGAGGGCCATCGCCCCCGGCCGGCCTGGGACTGCCGCCTTCTGGTGGCGTGCACGCGGCATGGGCTCCGGCTGGTCGACCGATGCCCGGACTGCGCTCGGTCGCTGAGCTGGGATCGGCCCTCGGCCGGTCGGTGCCGATGCCGAGCAGATCTCGCAACGGCGCCTGTCGTGCCTGCGGCCGCGGGAGCGCTGCCCTTGCTCGTCGCGTTGGAGGGGCTTCTGGGCGGTGATGGGCTGTCGGAGGGGCCGCAGGGCCTCCCCCGGTCCCGACGTTCGATGCCGCGGCCCGGTTGGCCTGGTTCGCCGGCACCGCCTCCGACGCCGGCGGGGATTGGCGGAGCCGCTTCATTTCGAGGCCCGATGCCGCGGAGACCGAGGCCGTCCTGGAAAGGGCGGCGGCGGCGCTGCTCGAATGGCCTGCCGGCGTCGCGCCGTGGCTCGACGGCATCCAGGCCCGCCACGGCGAGGAGGGCCTCCGTCGCACCATGCTGCGGATGCGTGCCGCCCTCGACGACGTGGTGTTTCGCGGCTTCGTGGACGAGGTGCGCCGCCAGCTGTCCAAATGGCCGGGAAGGCCGGCGAAGGGCTGGGCAGCCGTCCGGGGCGAGGAGCTGGCGCCGACTTGGCTCGACGCGACGGCGACGGCCACGCGCCTCGGCACCACCGCCGCCAAGGTGGCAACGATGTTGGAGGCGGGCCATCTCGTCGGACGCTCCCGCCGTGTGGGCGGGCGCCGGGAATTTCGGATCTGTGCGGGATCCGTGGCGCGAACCGGCGACCGCCTCGCCGTCACCTTGGCGCCCGATGCAGCGGCGGCGCGGCTCGGCATCTCCCGGCATGCGCTGGAGGACCTGCGCCGTGCGGGCCTGCTGGCTATCGTGCGGCCACCGTGCGGGAACGGTATCAGCTGCGCTTATAGCCCGGACGAGGTCGATGGGTTGGTGGCCCGAATCGAGGCGGTTGCGACGCCGCGCTGTCCGTCGGGCGTTATCTCGCTCTCACGGGTGAACCTCTCGAAGCATCGCAAGCTGTCCGAGATCATTCGAGGCATCCTGCAAGGTGCCTGCCCTGTGTACCGGCTGCCTGGCCTCGATTGCCGATCCTCGCTGGCGTGTTTCGGCGTGGCGCTCGACACCGTGTGGGGCACACGTTTTCACGAGGATGGCAGCCGCTCGCTCGACGTCCGGCGCGCGGCCGAGGCCTTGGGGGTAGCGACGCGAATGGTGCCTGTTCTAGTCCGTGCGGGATGCCTTCTGGCGGCTTGCGACGAGAGTAACGGTCGTCTCTCCAGGAATGGCGTGGATGAGCGTTCGGTCCAAAGCTTTCGAAGGGACTACGTGATGGCCGGTGCGTTGGCGCGACGCCACGCCACCAACACGCGCACGGTCGGACGCTTGCTTCGCGAAGCCGGCATCGCCCCGGTTGTACGTTCGAACGTGACGCTCGGCATTTCGGCAGTCTGGCGCACGACCGACGTGGCTGGTTTCCGCATCCGAGATGGTTCTCGCCGTAATACAGGCGCTCCCGCCTCCGGAGAGCGCCGGAAAACAGATCGTGGATACCCTGTCTCTGGGCCGGCGTCCTGGCGAGTACCTTGCCGCCGAACCGGTTGATCAACCATGGATCCGTGTCGACGCAGGCTGGCGCCGGCGTCGACCTCAGGCAGGGAGGCGCTTTGCGCCGTCATAGGGATAAATTGGCTGACCGCGGGTGTACGCCAATGTCTTACGTTGAGACGGACCTTCGCATTTCTGGATCGACGAAAACGACAATTTCTCATTTGCTACACGATAGTCTCGCATTTTCATTCAGAAAAAATCCTCTAAGCTACTGATGCAGTTCATTTTCTTTTCGCAATTTTAGGCCGACAGACCAATCTCTTACCCGCTTGATATTAGCCTGACCGGCCGGCTTTGGCCCGGGCTGATTGGAAGGATTGGCCTGGACGTCGAAGAGTCGGACATGCGGCGAGGTCAGAAGACGAGTGCCGAGCCGGTGGTGCTGAAGCTGCGCCAGATCGTGGTGCAGACAGCACAGGGTAAATGCTTGGCGCTCGCAGGCAGGGAGGCTGAGATGTCGGACGGATCCGTCCGACTCGGATCTTTCAGCATAACTATTGCCGCGCCTCGGGTTCAGGACGTCCTTATCCAGGCGGGCAAGCCCGTGCACCCATAGACGCCAGGGTGCCTCAAATTGTGGGAACACCAGAGCCAATACAGCGAAACGTGCCAGGAGCGAAGCTTGAGCTGGATGGCGGGCACAGCCGCCAGAGGAGTCGTGCTGAAAAGCTCCTGAGACGCCACCTGAACCCGGCGATTTACAAAGGTTGCAACTCAGCTCACGTGGCTGAATTCGGCCGGTAGACCTAAGAGACGTGAGATTTCCGGGCCAGCCTCATCTGCGAGCAGGTCCGCCAGTGTGTAGCCGTCGAGGACCGCCAGGAACGCTGCCAGTGCCTCTCCGAGTGCACGCTTCAGGCGGCACGACGCTGTGATCGCGCAGGCGCCGCTCGAGAAGCACTCCACCAGCGCGAGGTCGTCCTCGGTCCGCCGAACGACGGCGCCAACGACGATCTCGGCAGGCGGCTTACCAAGCCGCAGCCCACCGCCACGGCCCCGGGTCGTCCGGATCAAACCCAGACGCCCAAGTTGATGCACCACCTTGGTGAGGTGATTCTCCGAGATGCCGTAGGCGCGCGCGATCTCGGCGATCGAACTCTGCCGAGGCTCATGCAGACCGAGATAGATCAGCGTGCGCAGGGCATAATCTGTGTAGCGGGTCAGACGCATCGCGTGCCCAATGTGGTCTGAAGGTATATAGCACTTGCATCTTTAAGGCCAGAGCGGCATTAGGTGCATCGCAGATGCACCTTTGAGAGCTGCCGATGCCAACCCCACTCGCCCCTGCCACTGTCGCGATCATCAAGGCCACCGTGCCGGCCCTGGAGGCCCATGGTCTGACCATCACCAAGCGCATGTACGAGCGCCTGTTTCAGAACGCGGAGATCCGCGACCTCTTCAACCAGTCCCACCACGGCGAGACCGGCTCGCAGCCGAAGGCTCTGGCCCAGGCGGTGCTCGCCTATGCCCGCAACATCGACAATCTCGGCGTCCTCGCCGGGGCGGTGGAGCGGATCGCGCAGAAGCATGTCGCGCTCAACATCCTGCCGGAGCACTATCCCTACGTGGCCGACGCGCTGCTGGGCGCCATCGGCGACGTGCTCGGCGAGGCCGCCACGCCGGAGATTGGCGCGGCCTGGGGCGAGGCGTACTGGTTCCTGGCGGAACTGCTGATCGGCCGGGAGGCCACGATCTACCGCGACCTCGCGGCCAAGCCGGGCGGCTGGAGCGGCTGGCGCGACTTCGTGGTCGAGAGCGTCGCGCAGGAGAGCGAGACGATCCGCTCCTTCGTGCTGATCCCGGCCGATGGCGGCCCGGTGCTGCGGCATCAGCCGGGGCAGTATCTCGGCTTCCTGCTGGATCTGCCGGGGCGCGGCGTTCTGAAGCGGAACTACTCGGTCTCCTGCGCGCCGAACGACCGGGCCTACCGCATCACCGTCAAGCGCGAGGGCGCGGCGGGCCAGCCGGCCGGGATCGTCTCGAACTGGCTGCACGACCATGTCCGGCCGGGCAGCGTGCTGAAGGCGGCCGCCCCGGCAGGCGAGTTCGCGCTCGACCTTCAGAGCAATGAGCCGGTGGTTCTGGTCAGCGGCGGCGTCGGGCTGACCCCGATGATCAGCATGCTGGAGACCATCGCGGCAGTCAGCCCGGACCGGCCGACCTGGTACGTCCACGGGGCGCTCAACGGCCGCGTGCATGCAATGCGTGATCATGCCAAGGCGCTGACCGCCGGCAACGAGAACGTCCGGTTGCACACCTTCTACGCGGAGCCAGACGCGCATGATCGGCAGGGCGAGGACTACGATGCGGCCGGCCTGATCAGCGCAGACTGGCTCGTGGCGCAGACGCCCCATGATGAGGCGACCTACTATCTCTGCGGTCCCAAGCCCTTCCTCAGCGCGCTGGTAACCGGGCTTCAGCGTCAGGGCATCCCGGCCGAGCGAATTCGCTTCGAGTTCTTCGGTCCCGCGGACGAGTTGATTCAGGAGCCGCGGCAGGCCGCCTGAGCACGATGGCGCCGCGCCCTCAGGTGCGCGGCGCCTCAACCCGAGGAGCGCATGCATGGACTACGCGCGTATTGTGGCGGATGCCATCCTGTCGGCCTCTGCAGATGCGGTGATTGCCTCCGACAGCGAGGGCACCATCCGCATCTGGAACCCGGGAGCCGAGCGCATCTTCGGCTACACGGCCGACGAGGCTGTCGGCCAATCGCTCGACCTCATCACGCCCGAGCGACTGCGCAAGCGCCACTGGGATGGTTACCGCAGGACCATGGCGACAGGGGAGAGCCGCTATGGTGAGGGCGCTCTCCTGTCCGTCCCGGGCATTCGCAAGGATGGGCGGCAGATCTCGCTGGAGTTCACC
Source organism: Methylobacterium sp. P31 (assembly GCA_050632875.1). Taxonomy (GTDB): domain Bacteria; phylum Pseudomonadota; class Alphaproteobacteria; order Rhizobiales; family Beijerinckiaceae; genus Methylobacterium. Next base: position 3,684,190 of record JBODSC010000001.1, read on the forward strand.
ATCGTGCCGCTCAAGGATGAGCACGGAGCGATGACCGGCATGATCGCGGTGATGCGCGACGTCACAATCCGCTTCACCGAGCTGAGGGTCCTGAGAGAGCGCTTGGCCAGGGTTAGCGAAGGTCCTGCGGGCACCCCGTAGCGAGGGAGTGCATCATGGCTGGGCGTTCAACCAAGCCGCCTGAGATGCCGTCGGATTCTGCGGATCCCGAACCCTGTGCCTCTGCAATTGCCGCATCGGACCGGCCGAGCCTTTGTTGGCGAGAGAAGACCCGCGCCACTCTGAGCGAGCGGCGGGTCAGCATCTCTGCCCAGGACCGCGTTGCCTGGAGCGAGCGCATTAGTCAGGCGATTGAAGCGGCTCTATCCTCAGCGTCAGGCACAGCGATCGACTTTCACTGGCCACCCAAGGGCGAGTTTGACGCGATAGCTCGGCGGGTCGGATCCGATTCAGCCAAATACCGCCTTGGGTATGGTGGCAACGGCTATGACCGGACCATTGCGTTCAGGCCAACGAAGCCGCTGATCATTGGCGCCGGTTTTGCCCTTGCGCGGCTCGCAACGATTTACCCGCGGGCGCACGGCATTCCCATGGATACCGTCGTGACAGAGGAATGTATCTGGCCAGACCCGGTTCGATTTTGATCTTGCTGCGGGGGTGAGATGTTGCTTGCGCCAAATAACTTCCTGGTCGATGCGGCTCCGACTTGCTCTGAAGCTGGCCTACGATCTCTGGCCTACAAAGCTTTGATGGGCACGATCACCGAGCTGAGTATTTATGATTATCCCGGCGAGCTGCAGCTTGATGAGTCCAAATTATCGAGAGATCTTGGTATCAGCCGCACGCCCATTCGAGAGGCCGTGACGATTCTGGAGCATCAAGGTTTTGTACGTCGGCGGCCGCGACATGGTGTGTTCATTGTCAAGAAGACCAAGCGTGAAATCATCGAGATGGTCTATGCATGTGCCGCTTTGGAGAGCATGGCGGTCCAGTTGGCATGCGTCAAAGCGACGGAGGCGCAACTCGGAGCGCTCCGTGCAAGTTTCAGCGTCTTCTTTGAGGCCAATCCTTCGAGCGGATATCAGCGCTATTTCGAGGCGCGCTGGCGGTTCTGCCGGCATGCCGGCTCGCTCGCTCAATGCGCGGAGATCCTATCCATGCTCGACCATTTCCTGCTGCATTTGCGAAGCGTTCACGAGACTATTTTCCGGCAAAGCATCAATCTCGAATATTTGAGGGCTGCCTATGGAGCGATTATCGCAGCGCTGGAGCTGCGCGATGCCGAGCGTGCGAGTCAGCTCGTTCTGGAGAGAGGCTTCAGGTTTGCTCGCGACATCGAGAATTGCGGCTCTTGTTTCGAATCCCAGAGCCACACAACCTGATTTGCAGTAGAATGAGCGACTTTTCACTCGGTTTAATTGGTGTTGCCACGCGCGACGAGCAGACCGCTTCCAGCTTCGCCGGTGTCGTCTGCCTTGCCGCCGCACGCGACAGGCTTAAGCTGCTCAAACCGAACTGAAGAAGTCGATCATCCGCGGCACCTCACAATCGGCAAGGCCGGAGAGCGAAGCCAACGGTTGGTATATTGGATTCAAGAAAGGAACCGGAGCGACATTGGCCAGGGCGTATCTTGGCCCGGAGGGCGGCATAATAGTGCGAATCCCCGGTCCGGACTCGAGAGCGCACCTCCGAACTCAGGCCACCCAGCACTATCTTTCTTGTCTCGGTTCGCGTTACTCTGGTCACGTGCCACGAGAGGAGCGTGCAATGGGCGTCGCGTGTATGCTTGCAGGTCTCGCGTTGCTGGGCGGCCTTGCGTACCGGTCAGACCATGGCCCAGGTTACCCCGGCCTCATCTCAGGTATGGGGTTGATCCTATTTGGAGGGTACCTGCACGCCTACTGAAGCACCCGGCCGGCGGCTATCGTATTGTGGCGCAGCACACATGTTCTGCCACAGCCCAATTACTGGGCACTTTCTTCCTAGATTTAGGGTCACTGTCTCGGGCAGCCATTTTTCGTCTAGACCTGCATCAATGACGGTGTTATGAATTTTATTACTGATAATAAATCGCGGCTGATGGGCTTGGAGGCTCTATCGTGCCACGCCGATATTCTTGAATATGACATTCTCGGATTGACACTATAGACATAAGTGCGCACCTCGACCCGCTTGGAATCGCTGTGACGGGTTAGGGTCTACTTCAAAGCCGGCGTGCCGCACTATTCGATGATGCGTCGTCTTACAGTCGGCAGGCCCGCTTGAGCGCCTGGTTGTCGTCCTGGCGGCCTTCTCGAGCATGGAACTGCGAAGTTCGGATCGGCTCGGACCATTTCCTTCGCGAATTTGTAGGTGCTTCGTTACCTGCTCCGTAGCACCCTGACCTCGGCCGATGAGAAGCGGCCGCACCGGGGAATCCGGTGGATCACGGCCCTGCGCACCAATGCGCGCGGGGTCGCTCACGCCCACGAGGTCAGCAATGCGTGGCTCTCTCCTGCGGATTGGCAGCGTGGCTGCCCTGGCCGCCCTCGTCCTCTGCGGCGCTCAGCCGGCAGCCCAGGCCCGCGACGGCATCGGCGTCGGGGGTGCCGTGGCACTCGGCGCCCTTGGCGGCGTGGCCGCCGGCGCGGCTATCGCCTCAGCCAACAACGGCTACTACCCAGGCCGGCCGGTCTACGTCGCGCCGCCGCCTGCCTACGAAGAAGTCTGCCATTTCGAGCGGCGTGGCTTCGTTGACCCCTACGGCGTCGAGCACATTCGCCGCGTGCGCGTTTGCGAGTAGGCCAAACGCGCCAACCCTTGCCTTCCCCGACGGATGCTCCTGTCCTGAAGGTCTCGGCGCGCTTCGCGTGCAACGCCGAGTCCGGAGAGGAGGTCAGCCATGAGATATCACGGCACCAGCCCTCGAGCATCGCACGTCGCCGATGCGGACCAGGACGGTCCACCAGACCACAATCGGCAGGGACGGCGGCTCTTCGAGCGGTGAAAGGCTTACCGAATCGAAGAATGAGGCGCCTGCATCAACCCGTCGCCTAAGGCCGGCGGGTTTTTCCATGCGGAGAAGGGAACGGCGCGGCCGGTCGGCCTTGAGAACAACCGAGGTGCCCGGCTGAAGGCCGCTCGGCCAGCGCCGCAGGCCGCGCCGTTCGCTTTCTGTGCTGAGTGTGCCTTGAACGCGGCAGCCGTATTGGAGAGTCTCTGCTACGCTGGTGGTGTCCCTGGATACTGCCAATGCCTACCCGCCCGATCCTGATCCGAGTTGCTTTCGCCCTAGTGGTGATGGCTGCTTTGGTCGCATTGGCGGACGGCGTTGCTCGTCATGAGCCTCCGACAGGCCACGAGCGAGACGACGCTCGCATCCGCCGTGCCGGTCGCAGAGCCGGCCGGAGCGTCCGATGAGTAGCCGAGCGTCGCACGTTCAGGGCTTGGCCTTGCTCATGGCCCTCGTCGGCGCCGGGCCGGCCTCGTCCTTGGCGGCCGAGCCGGCTGACCTGCCTAAGCTAGAGCGGGCGTGGCACAGCTGCGTGCGCGAGGCGTACGACCAGCAGCCGGAGCGCGGGAGCCGACCCGGGCGCGAGCGCAACGCTCTGGACAAATGCAAACCGCACGAGGACGCCTACGTCGCAGCGTTGATGGTGGCTCGCCCAGCCGACGACTTGCCCCTGGGTGGCTGGGCACGGACCTGGGCGGCGTACGTGTCGTACGTGGTGGATCCAGTGAAGGCCTGGATCGAGGCGCTACGGCGCTGATCCGCACCATCACCGCCGTGCGCACCCGCTATAATTCTCCGGGATCTTCCTAAGCGGCATCCACAGTTTTCGTGCTAATATTACGCATCGCTTTCACAGCCTCGCGCGTTCCTCCTGACAGCTGCCCAGCGTTGGGCCGGGCAAGTGAGGAAACGGAGGCGGCGATGCTGCGAGGTGGGTTGCTTTGGCTGTTGGGAATTCCCCTGCCAATCATTCTTCTGCTGTGGTTCTTCGGCGTTTTCCACTGAGTGCAGATGGGCCGTTGTTATGCCCTACACGGTCGAAATGACGACCCCACCGGCGCAGATTGACGGCGAGGAGCAGGCAGTAAGGATGTAACCAGCTGCCCGATCCGTTCAGCACGCTGGCGGAAGCCAGAGAGGCGGCCGTTACCCACATAGCAGGGCTCGGGCGCGATCCCGCCAGTACCCTCTACAATGTGTTCGACCTCGAGGGCTTCACGGCCGCCTCAAATGCCGAACTGCCATCCGAGGCTGGGTAAGTCGAAGGCCGTCGGCCGGCGCAACGCGCTGTCCGGTTCCTCGACCTGCGCCGCCCCCACGCAACTGCTCGGCCTAGGCCGAGAGCACAGGGCGGGATCATTCACGCCGCTGGCGGCCGCGTCGGACTCGGGCAGAGCGCTGAAGGATTCCGGCGGAACGGCATCGGCGCTGCACGGTTTCCAAACGCAAAGCAGGAGAAGCCGCCATGAAGAAGCTCGTTACTGTAGCCCTCTGTCTGATTTTCGCCGGCCCGGCAGCCGCTGAAAGCGTGTCCGAGAAGACCGGCCTGAACTCGTTAGTCGGTGCGAGCCCCAATACACAGGATTTCGTCACCGAAGCCGCGATCAGCGACATGTTTGAGATCCAGTCGAGCAAGCTTGCTCAGGAGAAGAAGGACACCAAGGCGGACGAATTCGCCAACAAGATGATCTCCGACCATACCGCGTCGACTGATGCGATCAAAAGCATGGTTCAAAGCGGCAAGGTAAAGGCGGATATCCCAGCGTCCCTCGACAGCAAGCATCAGAGCATGCTCGATAAGCTTAAGGGTCTGAACGGCGACGACTTTGAGAAGCAGTATCGATCCGATCAAATCTCCGGACACAAAAATACTGTTGATCTCTATAAGCGATACGCCAAGGGCGGCGGCAACGCCGACCTGAAAGCCTTTGCGGAAAAGACTCTGCCGATCGTCGAGCACCATCAGAAGATGGCCGAAGATCTGGCCAAGTAAGCGCTGCCACTTACCCACTGCCCAACGTCACGAGCTCCGGTCCGCCTGTGCGGCCGGAGCTTCTCTGTGGTCCGTTGGAGCCGCGCCTTGCACTCGGCTACAACAGACTCGGCCGCCTTCATGCGGCCTCCTTGCGCCCACGCTGCTTTGGGGCCTGGGCCACGGTCTCGGCCGCAGCTCGGTCACGATGTGATCCTGCACAGCGCCGGTGCTCATGCCGCACACAGCCTGCAGAATCGCCCTCAGACCGCTCTGACGTAGGGCTCGGCCTCGCAGGCGTTGAGACGCGCCTGTACAGCCAGAAGCGCTTCCTCTCGGACTTCCCGTCCACCGGCGAGCGCCATGCTGGAGAGCGCCGCGGCGGCGGCCATCAGGACATCGTAGGCCCGACGGTCCATTCCGCCGCCCTCTGGGACACTCGCCGCACGAGGAGCCTCAGCTCAGCTTCGATGCTCTCGCCCATTGAGCATCCTCACGCTCCGGGGCGCGCACCGCGGCCTCGCCGGTCACGATGTGGCGCTCGCGATGCGATAGGTAAGCCGCCGTCAGGTGCCGGCGCTTGGCCACCGATCCAGCAAGCCCGAGCCGGCATGCAGCTCGACATGGTGGGCGTGTGCGTCGTCGCGTGTCTTGCAGATATCAATCGCCGAAGCGAAACGGATCCGCGCGGCAACCTCGGTCTCGACGTCCTCGGCGGTCACCTGCTGCCCATCTCGGAAGGTGAGGACGCGGAAGGGCGGGTTTTTCAGGTCGCTGGCTTCCATGTGCCATGTCTCCGAACGATCCGTGCGAGCCGGTAAGCACCCATGGACGCGGATCGTTGCGCGTCGCCCGCATACGGACCTCCGGTTTCGGGATCTTTGTCGGGTTGATCGCACACGTCATTGTCGCCGCGGTTCGGGCCGCATGAGCCAGGTGACGGATGCAAAGGCGCCCAGCCAGGAGCCGAGCGCGGCGAAGGCCACGTACACCGCGTTCTCGGTGTAATTGATCACGGCGAAGGCAGACAGCAGGTACCAGCACGCACTCCAGTTTGCGGCCGGGATGCGTCGGCGGCCGGCCACCGCGGCGTTAAAGAAGACGTAGGCCGCGTCGGTGACGGCGGTGGCAGCGACCACGCCCACCGCGATCAGCGGATTGATGTTCAGCATGAGGCGCTCCCAGGCTCGCCTGGGGGATCTCGGCCGCACGTCCGGCTCGGCAACCTCGAAATCCCGCATGGCCTCGAGGGTCGCCGGCGAGCGCCGGGCGAAGTCCAGGCGTTCGTCGTTACCGATCTGGCGCGATCCGGATCGCCGGCCCCAGCACGTAGGGCGATCCGGGCAGATGCGCGCCGTCGCCCTCCCGGCGGACCGAGATCGCGTACCCCTGATGAGGCAGGAGGATGCCGGCCGGCAGGTCGAGTGCGAAGCCGTGCCAGCCGATGACGATCCCTTCCGCCGGGAGATCCTCGCGGAACAGGTCGGCCCGGCAGCGGCCGATCACCCGCCGCTCAATGGCGATCGGCACCCAGAGCGGCGCATCCGGCGAATCCGGCTCCCACGCCCAGCCGGCGATCCGCCGATGGGTCAGAGTGCCGACGTGCCCGAGCAACGCCATCAGCGCGCACAGGCCGCCAGGGGCCGGTTCCAGGTTCCGGCCGCGTCAATCGACAGCATGCCGACCGAGGCACCATCTGCAGAGCGGCGAACCTCGACGGTATGGGCGACGTCCGGCACCATCGGCTCGTCCAGGGTCAGGTCGAAACCGTGGATGCCTCGGCCTCCACCGGCCGCTTCCACGTCGGCGCGGTATTCCTCGGCCAGCGTCATCGCCACGACCACACCGTTCACCATGACGTCGAGGCAGACCGGCCCGTCCGGGCGCGCCTCATTCCGCGCCCAACCCGCCACGCGCAGCGCGCCGTCAGCGCGTACTTCCGCAAAGTCCAGCCACGCGCTCATCGTACGGAAGCATACCGGTTCAACCGAGAGCCCGGCGCGCAGGATAACGCGGCGACGCAGCGCTTCCAGCTCGGGGCCGCGCGCGACCCGCTCGGCGCAGGCGACGCAGACCGCGCCTTCGTCGAGATCCTGCATGCCGTCGAGCTGTCTTCGCACGTTCGGAGCAGCCAAGAAGCTCTCGGCGGGCGCATTTTCGGCCAGCAGCAGATCGTGACTGTCAAGTTCGACGCGCCAGTAGGCGAGGGCCGCGATCCCCTGTTTGATTGTATATGTGCTGTCTGCGCGAGACATACGCGCTGCCCAGTGAGTATAAAGCCGCACAAATTGAGAAACTCCGCCGCATATGCGGTTGCGTCGGGCGCGTACAGCAGGTCGATGTGCGCCACGCCAGCTGTGGCGATGACAGTGCTGGACCGTACCACGGCAGGATGGCCGGCTCGGCCTGCGGTCCTGCCTCTCGCCCCGGCTCGGTCCCGGCTGCCTCCGCTTCGCAGTGCTGATCAGTTCTGCGCGGCTCAGTAACCTGTGATCCATGCTCCTCGGGCGCGGCCAGGGAAATCTCATCGCCCACGCCACTCCGAGGTCGGCATTGCCGTCCATCTCGTCGAGCGTGATGTACACTATCGACGCGAGTCGACCGTAGATCCGCAGGCCCAGCAATCCGAGCCGTACGGTACCCACCCGTTATCCGGGTCCCGAACGTGATGAAGAGGGGTCCGATGGTTCGAACTGTTGTTGCCCTCTCACTTCTGCTGTTCTGCGCCACCGCGTGGGCCAAACCGCGCTGGCAGGAATTGCCGCCGACCCCCGCGCCGGTTCCCGGCGAGACCACGGGCTACGCTGCGGTCAATGGCATCCGGCTGTACTACACCACAATCGGCCATGGCCCGCCGGTCGTAATGCTGCACGGTGGGCTCGCCAACTCCGACTACTGGGGCCATCAGGTCGAGGCGCTCGCCCCGCACCGCAAGGTCATTCTCGTGGACAGCCGCGGGCACGGCCGCAGCACACGGGACAATCAGCCGTTCGGCTACGACCTGATGACCGACGATGTGGTTGGCCTGCTCGACGCGCTGCAGATCCCGCGCGCCGACATCGTCGGGTGGAGCGACGGCGCGATCCTCGACCTCGACATGGCGATGCGTCATCCCGACCGCGTCGGCAAGGTGTTCGCGTTCGGGGCCAACTCCGATCCTTCGGGCCTGATCGAGGGTTTGGAGAGGAACCCGACCTTCGCCGCCTTCATTGATCGGGCCGGGAAGGAGTACGAGAAGCTCTCGCCGACCTCGAAAGACTATCCCGCCTTCGTCAACGCGATCGGCAAGATGTGGGCCGGGCAGCCCCGCTGGACCGACGCCGATCTGAAGCGGATCCGCACGCCGGTCGTCGTCGCGGACGGCGACCACGACGAGGGGATCAAGCGCGCGCACACCGAGTACCTCGCTGCCACGATCCCCGGGGCGGGGCTGCTGATCCTGCCGAACGCCAGCCACTTCGCCTTTCTCCAGGATCCGGCGTTGTTCAACGCGGCGCTTCTCGCTTTTCTCGATGGGCAGTGATTCGCGCGGTCGCACCTGTACGGTGGACTCGGGTGATGTCCTGCGGAGAATGGCGGCTCAGACCAGGCCACAACCGATACCCTGATCTGATCGGATCCATGCGCAAGCGGCATTGGCCAAAGCAGCTTTGCGGCGCAGCGCGGACAATCGGGAGCGGGAGGCGACGATGGAGCTCCACGAGATCCGCTACTTTTTGGCGATCAGCACGTTCGGAAACTTCACCAAGGCGGCAGAGCACTGCAACGTGACCCAGCCTGCTCTGACTCGGGCGATCCAGAAGCTGGAGGACGAACTCGGCGGCCTGCTGTTCTCGCGCGAGCGCAGCCACGTCCATCTGACGGACCTCGGACGCCTGCTGGAGCCGGAATTCCGCCAGATGGTCGAGCACCGCGAGCGGGCCAAGCGCGCCGCCGCACGTTTCCTGCGCCTTGAGGGGGCGCAGCTCACCCTGGGGGTGATGTGCACCGTCGGCCCGCTGCGCTTCGTCGGATTCCTGAACCACTTCCGGGTTACGCATCCGGGCATCGAGCTGACCCTGATCGAGGGGTGCCGGGGCGCCTGTCCGAGATGCTGCTGGCGGGCGAACTCGACGTGGCGATCATGGCCCGGCCGGATGGCTTTCCGGCCCCATTGCGGGCCAACTCCCTCTACGAAGAGCGCTTCATGGTTGCCTGCGGGCAGCTGCACGACTTCGCCTGTCTCAATGCGGTCCGCATGCGCGACATGGCCGGACAGATCTACCTGCAGCGGATCAACTGCGAGTACCGCGACCACCTCGCCGACCTTCTGCGCGCGCAGGGCACCGAGATCCTGCGCTCGCACCGCAGCGAGCGCGAGGACTGGATCCAGAGCATGGTGGTCGCCGGGATGGGCGTGTGTTTCCTCCCCGAGTTTTCCGCCACACTCCCGGGCATTTCCCTGCTTCCGGTGCTGGATCCCGTTGTCGCGCGGCAGGTCTGTCTCGTCACGGTCGCGGGCCGCCGCTGGTCCCCACCGCTCGCGGCGCTCGTGGCGGCGCTCAATCAGTACGCTTGGCCACCAAGCCGCTTCGACCTCGGCGAGGACCGGCCAGCCGAGCTGCCGCTCCCCGCGTGAGGCCGGCGGCTCGATAACCGAAAGGCATCGCCCCGAGACCCAAACGGCATTTCCGCTGCGGCGCCAGACCTCCGATGATCGGAGCACGTCCCATCCAGGGCGACCCCAGACCATCAGGAGGGACCGCTTTCCCACGAAGGACGACCCTCACCGGATGTGAGGCTCGCGGCGGCGAGAGGGAGATCGGGACACGGCGGCTCGCGCCTAACAAGAGAAGAGGATGCGATGCTCGACAGGGTTCACTCAGAGCCGCAAGTCCCGCCCGCGACACCCGAGCCGGAGTTGCTGGCCCGCGCCCTGCGCCGACGCTGCGGCCGGATCGTGCTGGTGCTACAGGGCGGCGGAGCGCTCGGCGCCTACCAAATCGGGGTCTATCAGGCCCTGAACGAGGCCGGGATCGAGCCCGACCTGATCATCGGCACCTCCATCGGCGCCATCAATGCCAGCCTGATCGCCGGCAACCCGGTCGAATGCCGCCTGGAGCACCTGCACGCGTTCTGGAGCCGGGTGGAGCACAGCCCACTGCACCAGGCGTTCGCGGCGCTGCCGCTGCTCGGGCCCGCTGCCGCCAACTGGCTGACGCTAGTCCAGGGGATCGGGCCTTTCTTCGCCCCGAACCCGCTCGCCTTCGCGGGGCCGCACGTCCCGCTCGGAGCGGAGAGAGCGGCCTACTACTCGACGCGCCCGCTTGAGGCGACACTGCATGAACTCGTCGACCTGCCGACGCTGAACGACGGTGATTGCCGCCTTACAGTCGGGGCAGCGAACGTGCGCAGCGGGCAGATGCGCTACTTCGACAGCCGCGACATGGATCTCGATCTGCGCCACGTCATGGCCTCCGGGGCACTGCCGCCGGCTTTTCCGCCCGTGCGGGTCGGTGATGACCTCTACTGGGACGGTGGCCTCCTCTCGAACACGCCCGTCGAGGTGGTCTTCGACGACGATCCGCGGCGTGACGCGATCATCTTCGCGGTCCACATGTGGGACCCGTCGGGCCCCGAGCCCCGCACCCTCTGGGAGGTCGTCAACCGTCAGAAGGACCTCCAGTACGCGAGTCGTGCCCACAGCCACATCGCGCGCCAGAAGCAGATGCACCGGCTCCGGCACGTCATCGCGGAACTCGCCCGCCGCCTGCCCGAGGGCGTCGCAGCCGATCCCGAGGTCAAGGCGCTCGCCGCTCATGGCTGCCTTACTCGAATGCACGTGGTCCGGCTCCTCGCGCCCCGCCTCGAAACGGAGGATCACCTGCGCGACATCGACTTCAGTCCGCACGGAATCCGAGCGCGCGCGGAAGCCGGCTACCGGCACACGCAAGGCGTGCTCGCCGCGGCGCCCTGGACCCGAGAGGTCGATGCCCTCGAAGGCTTCGTGCTGCACGAGGCCGCGGCGGGTCACGCAGCCGTGACGCGGTGAGGCGGCCATGACGAGCCCGATCGGCCTGTCGCCCGGCGAGGCCCAGTTCGCAGCCGCCATGGCCGCTGCCCAGGGCGGGGATGCTCGCGCCTACCGGATCCTGCTCCGCGACTGCGTACCGGTGATCGCGGCCACGGCCCGGGCCCAAGGCGTTCCCGCATCCGCGGTGGATGATGTCGTGCAGGAGACGCTGCTCACGCTTCATCGGGCGCGCGCCACCTACGACCCGGCCCGACCGTTCCTGCCCTTGCTGCGCGCCCTTGCTAGGCGGCGGAGCATCGATCACCTGCGCCGGTCCGCCCGTCGCGCCCCGGAGGTGCATGCCCCGACCGCCTGCGAGCGTGTCGCCGATTCCGCGCCGCTGCCCTCCGAACAGCTCGCCCGGGGGATCGCCGATCCTGTCTTGTTCGGGCGATAGCAGCGCTGCCCGCGGCGCAGAGGCTGGCGGTCGAACTCCTCGTTGTGCGGGAGCGCTCTCTCGCCGAAGCTGCGGCCGGAACGGGCCGCAGCAAGGTCTCGCTGAAGGTGAACCTCCACCGCGCAATCGGAACCCTGCGGAGGCTCCTGTCCGGCTCCGAGGACGGCGAGGCACTGGGGCAGTTCTCAATCGACGACGCTGCCGACGGATCTCAGCTCTCTCGGCTGAACTCTGCCGACCTTCGTATCAGCGTGTCCCGGTCCTCCGTGCGGGCGCGCTCGGGCCAGGGGAACAGGGCGACCGCCCGCGGCGGGCCGGAGTCTCAACTCGGAGAAGCCCTCTGATGTCCGAGCGAGCACGACTTCCCATGCACCGGGGAGGCGCTGCATCCCAAAACGGGCAGGCCGCTCTTCCCGCAGCCATCCGTCGGGGCACGCGCTCGTGACCTCTCGACCGTCAGCCGCCCAGTTGGGCTCGGGCAAACCGCGCCGATTCTCGCTCGCTTGGATCTGCCACGGCTATCTGCGTGTCCTCCGCATCCTCCTGGCCGCCCTGATCGCTGTCCTCCTCCTCGTCTTCGGTCTGTTCTTCGTGAACTACGTCGTCCTCTCGACGCCGAAGGCGACGGCCTATCGAAATCTCGACCCGACCGCTCCCGAGTGCCGCGAGGGTCTCTCTCAAGGCTGGAGCGTGCTGGCGCAGACCGGGCGGTCGCGGCTGACCGTGACGGTGACGGCCGATGATGGCGGCTGGCGCGATCCCAGCAACGACGAAGACGCGGCCGTCGCGGTCGACCCACGCTGGAGCACCCGCTTCCGCTGCGCCCTGCAGCGCCACGTCGTTCCGGCCGAGCGGCCCGGGGCGAAGGCGATCGACTACACGCTGGGCTTCCTGGAGTTCCAGGAGGACGGTGAGCCCTACGCCCTTGTGTCCCAGGGCGGCGATAGCGAGGAGGACGACACGCGCGCCATGCTCAGCCGCGCCGTGGAGAGCGAGAGGCGCGCGAATGGCGGCCGCGTCGCCGGCTTCCGCCCCGTGATCACCCAGCTCGACGCACTCATGCGCCATCTCGCAACCGGGTCGCACTACGTCTTGGTCTTCGTGCATGGCTGGCGCCACGACGCCCGCATCGGCGACCCGAACGTCGCCGATCTCCGGCTCTACGCCGCGCACGCTGCCCGCTTCCTGCAGCAGCGCTGCCCGAGCGATCCGGCGGCGTGCGAGACCAAGGTCACCGGCATCTATGTCGGCTGGCGCGGCGCGCGGGTGGATGAACGCGGCCTCAAGCAGCTCTTCGGCGAGACGCTCGGCGGCTTTTTCGGCGGACTCTCGGCCGGGGCCACCCTGTTCGACCGCAAGCCGGTAAGCGAGGCGATTGCGCCGGCGGCGATTTCGGCCCTGCGGTCTATCGAGGCGGTGCTCGCCGCTCCTCGACCCGACGGCAGTGAGCGCAACAATCGCCTGATTGTTGCCGGTCACAGCCTGGGCGGCAACATGCTGGCGACCGGCCTCAGGGACGACGTGCTGAAGGCGGTGCAGCGGCACCGCTTCGGCGAGGTGCTGCCGCCGGTTCTCGGCAACCTCGTGGTGCTGATCAACCCGGCGTCTGAGGCGAGCAAGTGGACGGCGATCCAGCGCGCCGTCTGGCAGCGCATCGCGCTTCACCCGGACGAGCACACGCCGGCCGCCGAGATCGCCCGCGACACCGGCCTGTTCCCGCCCGAGCAGCGCCCCGTCATGATGTCCGTCACGGCCGCGCTCGCCTTCCCGGCCGGAGGATTGCGGCCGGGGGACTGCGCCTGGATCGGCCTGGACGCCGACGACGGATACGAGACTGCGCGGCGGCGCATTCGCCAGCGGCTTGCGAGCACAGACAAGATGTTCAACGCCGGCGTCGATTACGACTGGGCGACCCACGACCTGTTCCCGACCTTCAAGCTCGATTTCCGCCCCGCTGCCGGGTTCCTCGACCGCCTCGCCGCCCGGTTCGAAGGTCGTCAGCCCCGCGGGATGACCTGCGCGCCGCCCAAGCCCGTCCGCTTCACCGACCGACTCCTGACGCTACCGCTGCGCGCCCTTGCGGTCCTCGCCGAGACCTTCCCGTTCCAGGTGAGCCTGCGAGAAGAGTCGCACACGATCGGCAACCTCGATCCGCCGCGGCCGGCAGCCGGCATGCTCGCGGACGCGCAGCCTTCGGCCGCGCCCTTCGGTACCACCCACGAACTGCTCGGCCTGCAGGATGCAGGGTTCGAGCGCCACAACCCCTACGCCACGCTCGCCGACGCGGCGATCGACTGCCCGCGTGCGGAAGGATGGCTGACGCAGGCGCGAGCCCGTCGGCAGGGCCGGCACGGAGCGTTCTGGGACAGCGAGGATCTCGGCCCGCCCGACGCGGCCGATCGGGCTGTCGCACATCCGGCTGCGCGCTTCCTGCACGGCTTGCCCCTGACCGGCATCGCGCCGATCACGCTGGCCAACGATCCATTCTGGAACGTGCGCGCTTTCGACAACGCGCTGTCGCGGCACGACGGCTACCGCCTGTCCTCGTTCATCTGTGCGATGAGCCAGCTGGTCATGGACGACATCACGGAGTCCGCTCCGCGCATGATCGACACGATGGGCGTTCCGGACCGACAGGACTTCGACACGAAGCCCTGATCCGCCGCTGACGAGGCTCGACGGCCTTCGGAGGGGATCGGTTATGGCGGATTGCTAGACGCGTTCGCTAACCCTGGCCTCAGGCCCATTAAAGAGGGAGCAGACGCGTCGGGCATCAGGCTGCTCCTTGGTGCTGCCGGCTCGTTGCGAGCAAGCTCTTCGACCTGCAGGCACTGCTATTGCGAACACTTGGGGCCGGCCCCACAATCGCATTCGACTTGCGCGGAAGCGGTGCACCTGCAAAGCCGGCCGTAGAATCCTCCGAATACGGCACCAGAGCGCCAGCGGTGCCGAGATGCGTCTGCAGCGGCCCCCGCCGGGTTAGACCTGCTCTTCTGGCGCACGCGCCGGAACCGGACAGACCGATTTTGATGCTGTGGGCGGCTCTCCTCCCGCCTGCGGCAGTCACGCAGGCTGAGCCGGAGGAGAGCATCGATGGCAACGATTGCGGCGATCGGGTTAGACATGACGAGCGGGGAAGCCTACCACGAGCCGGCCGTAGCGCCGGCGTGGAGATCGGACGGTCCGGGAGCGGCGCTGACGGGATTTCGGTCACGAAGGATCAATTCATCGCTGCCCCGAAGCGGACGTTCGCGACCGCGATGCCTAACTCGACGTGGCTGCCCCGACCTATGTGTCCGCTGCCTGACCGCGGCGCATTCCCAAAGGTGCAGGGTCGCACAGCGCGTACGATCGCCGGGTCCGAGGTCCGCGCCGCACTCCCATCCCGGACGATGCGGCCATTTCCCATCCCGACATGCTTCCCGCAACGGTAGACGTGATCGCGGAGCAAACATCGCGGACTCGGCCAAACACCGTCCTCCCGCGTTTCCACGGCGAGCCGCCGCGTGCGGCCGTGTTCGTTCGAACAGGAGGCGATACATGAAACAGATCGGACTGGTGGCTCTTGCTGCCACGCTCGGAGTCGCAGGACTCTTCGGCAGCACCGCCGCCCGGGCGGGCGGATACGGCTACGACGCCTATGATGCGCCCGAGACGGTCGTGACCCGCCGGACCGTGGTGGAGCGTCGCGTCGTGGCACCACCGCGCGAGGTGGTGCGCGAAGTCGTCGTCGAGCGCCCGGTCGTTCGGCCCCGCCGGGTCGTGCGCGAGATCGTCGAGGAACGCCCTGTCGTCCATCGGGTCCGTCCCGCCGTGCGGGAGGTCGTTGTGGAGCGCGACGACATCTACGGACCGCGCCGGTTCGGTCCGCGACCGGTTGGCTATGGATACGGCCCGGCCTTCGATCCCTACGACTAGTGCGTCGCGCCGGTCTCCACGTGAGGCCGGCGCGCCCGTTCCAAGGAGACGGTCTGTCGCCTTCGTCTCCTTGACGCCACTTCCGACGAAAACGGGGAAACGCACGATGGGCCGCTACGCGCTCAACGGACGCGTCATCGGGATCACCGGTTCTACGGGCGGTCTGGGTGCCGCTCTCTCCCGGGCTCTTCTCGCGAAGGGAGGCTCGACTGGCGCTCTTCGACATCGACGGGAGCGCCGCGGACGCTCAGGCCCAGGCCTTGGGCCCGAGCACGCGCAGCTGGCAGGCCGATGTCCGGTCGCTGTCCGAACTCGAGCGGGCCATCAGCGAAGCGGCGCGGCATTTTGGCGGGCTCGACGTCGTGATTGCCAACGCGGGCTGCATTGCCACGGAGTCGCTCGCGACCGGTTCTCCGGAGCGCTTTGAGCAGGTCGTCGACGTCAACCTGCTCGGCGTCTGGCGCACCTTTCGGGCGGCCTTGCCGCATGTCCAGGAGCGCCGGGGCTACCTTATGGCGATCTCGTCCATGGCGGCCTTCGTCCACTCACCGCTGCAGGCCCCCTACTGCGCCAGCAAGGCGGGGGTTTGGGCGATGTGCGACAGCGTCCGGCTGGAGCTGCGCCACCTGGGCGTGGATGTCGGTTGCGTCCACCCGACGTTCTTCCAAACGCCGTTGATGCAGCAGGTGTTCGACGATCCGGCCGGCAACAGGATCTGGCGCGGCAACAAGGAGGGCATCTGGAAGATGGTGCCGATCGAAACGGTGGTGACCGCCATCGTCCGGGGCATCGAGGCGAGAGCGGAATCCGTCACCGCGCCCGGGCCAGGCCGCCTGATCGCGCGCGCCCCCGGCCTGTTCCGCAGATTGTTGGAACGGATCGGCTTCTCGGATGCCGAGATCGCCGAGACAGTAGCTGTCGCCGCCCGCCACGCCGGCGAACGGCTTCGCTGAAGCAGGACTCCGTCGGTAGACGGGCCTTCGGCTCTGCCTACCTCCATCGGCGAGCCGCGGCCTGCACAAGCCCTGTCGCCGAGCAGCGAAGGGCATGCGGGTGTGAAGTCCCGCCAAGCATGCGCTCGAATGGCTGTTCTGGGCGGGCTTGGTCGCCTCCATGCATCGCCGGGGCAGTTTCGAACGCGTGTGCGCCTGTCCTCGTGAGGCTGGCCGCCGCGACGGGTGATACGAGCTTTCTATTCGTGTGCAGTGGCAGCGATCAGGCAGCGGGCGCGTCGGTCGGCTGCGGCAGGCGCATCAGGGGCTCGCCCACGCGCAGGCGGTCTCCCTCGCGCAGGGTCGGCCAGAGGGTGAAGCCCGGGGCAGACAGCACGACGATAGTGGACCCGTGCTCGAACCAGCCCATCTCGGCGCCCTTGGCGAGCCGGGTTGTGCAGGGGAGCGTGCGGCCCCCGTCCGGCGCAGTTCGGTGCCCTCCGGCAGAAATCCGAGGCGCAGACCCGCCACTAGGATCGCCGCCACTGGCACCAGCGTGACGGCATGGCCGGCCTCGGTCACCCGCAGGCGCAGGACCGCGCGCTCGTTGCGGCAGAACAGGGCCTCGACGCGCTTCAACGCGATCGGGTTCACGTTCCATGTATCGCCCCAGATGTGCCGGACCGCCTCGACGCGCAGGTCGTGCGGTGCGTGGAAGCGGTGATACATCCCGGCGGTCAGCCGGAGGGTCGCGTAGCTGCCGTCCTCGTGGGAGCGGGCCAGCACCTCGTCGCCGCCGAGGAGGTCTGCGAGGCGATAGGACAGGCCCTTGATCTGCAGCAGGCGGCCCGCCTCGATCCGGCCATGGGCTCCCAGGATCGCGTCGCTGGGGCTCGTAAGGATTGCGGGGGCCGGATCCACCGGACGAGCACCGGGACGCAAGGTACGCACGAAGGCGGCGTGGAGGCTCGGAAACCGGGTCTCCCGGGCGTCGCTGAGATCGACATCGCAGAACAGGCGCCAGGTCGCGATGGAGAGATCGCGCACCAGCGGCTGCTCGATCCGGCTGAACCAGCCCATGAACCGGGTGGCAAGGCGCCGCGGCAATCGGTTGGTCAGCAGGAAGTTCAGATCCTCCTGCGCGCCGACTCGCGCCAAAGCGCGCCGCAGGGGCGTTCCGGAAACCGTCATCATCCCGTGAACCGCCTCCGATAGGGCGCGCGGCGATGTTTGCGCTCCTCGCAACCCTGTCCGCCACCACCGCCGCAGCGCTGCTCGCCCTGCCACGGGCGGCACAACGCCTTCAGCTCTCGCGGGCGAAACATCCCTCGCTGACCGGCCACGCGCGCATGGCCCGGCGCGTCGCCCGGCTGATCCCGCACTACGCCTATTCCGAGCGCGCCTTCTTCCGGACCGACCACCCGGACGAGGCGGTGGCCCTGCGCCGTGAAGTCGGCTTCGCGCGGCTCTCCGGGCTGTTCCGAACCCGCTTCGCCCGCACCCGCGCCGAGACCGAGACTGCGCGCGACGGCCTGTCGGACCTGCAGTTCACCGGGCTCTACCGGGTGCCCTTCCAATATGCCCGCCATGTGCGCGAACATCTGGGCACGGGCGCCTTCGCGGCCGCCGCGGAAGGGGTCACCGTCACGGATCTCGACGGCAACGTCCTCTACGATCTCGCCGGATCCTACGGCGTGAACCTGTTCGGCGTCGATTTCTACCGGGCCTGCCTGGAGGAGGGGACCGCACGGGTCACAGCGCTCGGCCCGGTGCTCGGCCCACTCCACCCTGTTGTGACCGGAAACGTGGCCCGGCTGAAGGCGATTTCCGGTCTCGACGAGGTCTCGTTCCACATGTCCGGCACTGAAGCGGTGATGCAGGCGGTGCGCCTCGCCCGCTACCACACCGGCCGGCGCCGCATCGTGCGCCTCTGCGGCGCCTATCACGGCTGGTGGGGCGAGGTGCAGCCCGGCATCGGCAACCCGGTGCCGACCCGAGACACGCTCACCCTCGCCGACATGTCCGAGCGGACGCTGCGGGTCCTGTCGAGCCGGCGGGACGTCGCCTGCGTGCTGGTGAACCCGCTCCAGGCGATGCACCCGAATGCCGGCGCGCCAGCGGACTCTGCCCTGGTGGATAGCGGCCGCACGGCACAGGTCGACCGTGCCGCCTACACGAGGTGGCTGCATGACCTGCGCGCGGTGTGTAGCGCCCGCGGCATCGTGCTGATCCTCGACGAGGTCTACCTCGGCTTTCGCCTCGCCCGCGGCGGCGCCCAGGCCTATTTCGGCGTGCAGGCGGATATGGTCACCTATGGCAAGACGCTGGGCGGCGGCCTGCCTGTGGGCGTGCTGTGCGGGCGTGCCGATCTCATGCGGCGGTACCGGGATGACCGGCCGGTCGACATCTATTTCGCCCGCGGGACCTTCAACGCCCATCCCTACGTCATGGGCGCCATGAGCGCCTTCCTCGATCGGCTGGACACGCCCGAAGTCGCGGCCCTCTACGCGGATCTCGACGCGACCTGGGACACGCGCGCCCAGCGGCTCAATGCCATGCTGGCGGAGGCTGAGCTGCCGGTGCGGGTGGCCAACATGTCCACCGTCTGGACGGTCCTTTACACCAGGCCGTCGCGCTACAACTGGATGCTGCAATTCTACCTGTGCGCCGAGGGACTCGCCCTCTCCTGGGTGGGGACCGGCCGCATGATCTTCAGCCTCGCCTATGACGATGCGGCCTTCGAGGCCGTGGCCGCGCGTTTCGTCGCGGCGGCGCGCGCCATGCGGGCGGATGGTTGGTGGGAGGCCGGCGCTCCGAGCGACCGGGCGATCCGGCGGACCATTCTGCGCGAGGTCGCGGCGATCCGCCTGGGCCGCCTTGGTGCCCGACTCGGGCTGCGCGCGCCGGATCACGCCTGACGCGGCATCGCGCCGGACCGGTTTCGGCCCGGCGCGCCGGTACGATTCAGGCGCCGCGCTCGTGCGGCTCGTGCTCCTCGACCAGCTCGCCGTGCAGCAGCGCCAGCGGCGCCCGATGATAGAGCTTGATGTCGTGGAAGGGGTCCGTGAGGATCTTGGTCACCCAGACCAGACCGGTCTGGACGTCGCGCTGAAAGAACAGCCGCACCATCCGGAACAGCAGACCCGCGAGCGCCAGCCACAGCCAGATCCAGCCGACGTTGCGGACCAAGTCCGCGGCGGTCTGATGCGGTGCGATCAAGCCGGACAGGCTCGGATCGAAGTAGAGCGGCAGCGGCGACAGCGCCCAGAACGCGAGGAGCACGACCTTGCGCCGGAGGTTGTAACCGACCTTTATCTCCTCCTTGTGCTCGTGCGTGGCGCCGTTGACGTGGTCGTAGCCCTTCGGCTCGAAGAACAGGTGGCCGGCCTGCCGGGACGTCATCGCCAGGAGCCACCCGATGAGCGCTGCCGTGGCGGGATCCTTGAAGGCCAGCACATAGGCAACCAGGAAGCTCACGGCGCTGACCACATGTAAGCTCTGGTTGACGCGGTTATGGTGGTAGTATCTGTGATCGTCCCAACGCTGGACGCGCAGTGCCTCCAGAAAGCTGGCCATGATGTGCTTCCCCGGTCGGATGATGGTGGGCTGGTAGAAGGCTGGCGCGCGGGCTGCGGTCAGGTGCTCCGCTTGCGCATGCGGACGAGGGAGAAGTGCCCCAATGGCGGCAGGGCACGGCGCTCGACGATCTCGACCGGAGCGTGGGCGGCCCAGGCGGCGTAGCGGTTCCAGGCGAATTCGGTCCGCCACCCCAGGCGGCTGGTGACCGGCGCCAGGGCATGCTCCACCGCGCGGCGCAGCCCCGCCTCCGCACCGATCCGCGTGGTGATGATGATCTCCCCACCCGGGCGAAGCACCCGGGCGAACTCGTCCAGCGCCGCCTCGGGGTTCGGGACTGCGGTCACCACGTACTGGGCGACAACCACGTCGAACGAGGCGTCCGTGAATTCGAGGCGCTCGGCGCCCATCACGGCGAGGCGCTCGACATTTCTCAGGCCCAGCTGTGCCACCCGCCGGCGCGCCTTCTCGAGCATGGGCGCTGAAATATCGATGCCCACGATGGCCTGCGCGCGGCGATAGGCCGGCAGGGAGAGACCTGTGCCGACGCCGACCTCCAGAACGCGGCCACCGATCTTCTCCGCGGCGGCCGCGGCCAGGCTCCGGCCCTGCGCGAAGACCGGACCGAAGACCACGTCGTAGATCGGCGCCCAGCGGCCGTAGGCTTTCGCGACGCCGTCGCGATCGAGGTCCGAGCCGAGCGTGTCCGCGCGCGATGAGCCGGTGCCGTGCATTCCGATGGCCATGGGTGTCCTGTCTCGCTGTGTGTCAGGCCGAAGCACCGGGCCGGCGGCGGCCTCAGCCACCGTCGGTTGCATGGCTCGCCGCCTCGGTCGGGATCAGGCTCGGCTCTGTCGATGGACAAGCCGAGGTCGTGCCGCGCCACATGGCAGGTCTTCGAGCCTGCTCGCGTGCGCGAAACGCCAGTCGGCCGCGGCTGACATCGCGTAATGCCGAGTGTCAATCAGGAAAAGCGGAAGCACCAAGGGCGCCGACTCGCCCGGAACGTCATCGAACACACCCCGTTTCTCCGTAGCAATCTTTCCGCCGGCAAAGCTATGACTGTCGTTTGACAGAGTTGTGACAGTACCCTCAAAGCATTGCGGCCACGCACACTTTGCTGGCGAAAAATTTACCGTCGGCAGACTGCGAATCTGGTGGCAGACGCGGTATCGGCGTCGCTGGAGTACGACGGCCGGCGAAGGGGCTCGCGCCCATTTTCGAGATCGCGGACGCGGGACCACGGCCACGGTTGGGGTGGCCGAACACGCATTATTCACGACGCTCCGAACCGGCGGGTAAAGCGGTCTCGCGGCAAATCCGCGAATGCGCGATGTTTTGAGTACGGGACGGCTGAAGATCGCTCGTTCGACATCTTCTCGCCCTCATGTCGACGAGATGTGGCCCGGTATCGCCAGAAGGACGGGGCGCCATGATGCGCCGGAGGAGTGTTTCGCGTGATCGACAATATACGGCGTATGACCTTTGCGGTGGCGGCAACGGCCGGGCTCGCTCTCAGCGCCGGGCAGGCCCAAGCCGCCCAGTGCGGCAGTTCTGCCGCCGGGTTCGAGACCTGGAAGCGGCAGTTCGCTGAGGAAGCACGCGGCCGAGCCAGCGCCGCGAGCTTGGCCGCGCTCCAGAACACGACCTATTCGGCGGCCACCATCTCGGCGGATCGCGGCCAGCACAGCTTCAAGCTGTCGCTGGACCAGTTCCTCGCCAAGCGCGGTGGACCGACGATCGTCTCGCGCGGGCGGGCGCTCAAGCGCTCCAACGCCGCCCTGTTCGACTCGATCGAGCAGCGCTACGGCGTCCCGCCGGGTCCGCTGCTGGCGATCTGGGGTATGGAGACGGGCTTCGGCGCGGTGCGCGGCAACGTCAACACCCTTTCGGCGGTGGCGACGCTGGCCTACGATTGCCGCCGCTCCGAATACTTCACGGATCAGCTCTATGCCGCGCTGACGTTGATCGACCGCGGCCTGCTGACGCCCAGCACCCGCGGTGCGGCGCATGGTGAGGTCGGCCACACGCAGTTCCTGCCGAAGAACGTGCTTGCCTACGGGACCGGCGACCTCAACAATGTCGGGGCCGCCCTGTCGTCGACCGCGAACTTCCTCAAGGCGCATGGCTGGCGCGCGGGCGCAGGCTACCAGCCCGGTGAGCCGAATTTCGCCGCGATCCAGGGCTGGAACGCCGCTCCCGTCTACGAGCGGGCGATCGCGCTTCTCGGCCGGCAGATCGACAACAATTAGCGGTCGATTGCCGCCGAAAGCTGTCAGGTGACTGCGGGTTAACATCAATACTTGCCCGAAAATGGTCCCGATCGAGCCAAGATCGACCACGTAGTCGCCCCAGAAAAGCCGGCCCCGCCCCGCTGTTTCAGCCTGAGCGGGGCCGGTCGGCCCGTCGCGATTCCTTCGCACCGTGTGCGGAGATGGCGGCGGTCCGGCGAGTGCCCCCTCCGCCACGAGGAGCATGGGCACCCCAATGGCCATCGATTCCGTGCCGCCGGACGGCCTCGACACCCGGAGCGCGCGACGCTCCTGCATCGCCCCGTTGACGGTGCTCACAGGGGCATTGGTGATGGCGGCGGTCGGAAGCAGCGTGCTGCAGCGAGCCTCTTCGCCGGTCACCCCACCCAAGGGACCGAGAGCCCAGGTCGCCGTCGCCGAAGCGCCGGCCGAGGCGTCGCGCTCTGAGGCAGCCCTCGAGAAGCCCGCGCCGGAGGCGTCGCCCGTCGAAGTGCCTGCTGCGGAAACTTGGCGGGAGGCCACCGGCGGCCCGCTGTCGCGCTGGGCGTGGGCCCAGATCGAGCCGCCGTCTCTCACGCCGACCCCGGAAGTCACGCCCGAACCCGAGGCGCAGAGCACCGAGCCGCCACGGGCCACGATGGTTGTCCCGCTTCCGATCCCGCGCCCGCCCGAGTTCCGCGCCTCAGGCGGTGCAACCCTATCCCGCAGGGCCGAGCGCCGTATGGCGCGCCGGGAACTGCCGGCCGCGCCCGTGCCCGCGCCGCAGGCGGATGAGCGCTCCTTCCTTGAGAAGCTGTTCGGGATCGAGCACGCGCCGGCCATGGCCTACGCGGCGCTGGAGAGCAAACCGGCCGATCTCGTGCCGCAGCGGCACATCTCCCCACCCCTGGCCCCGACCAAGGAGCCGAGCCCCACGGCGGGGGTTGCCGTCTACAACATCGCTGCCCGCACCGTGACGCTGCCCAGCGGCGAGCGGCTTGAGGCCCATTCCGGCCTGGGGGCGGGGCTGGACGACCCGCGCATGGTCAATCTGCGGATGCGCGGACCGACACCACCGGGGACC
The DNA here is from genome assembly GCA_050632875.1 of Methylobacterium sp. P31. Taxonomy (GTDB): domain Bacteria; phylum Pseudomonadota; class Alphaproteobacteria; order Rhizobiales; family Beijerinckiaceae; genus Methylobacterium. The sequence continues at coordinate 3,707,344 of JBODSC010000001.1, forward strand.
TACGACCTCACCGAGCGCGAGCAGTTGTTCCACGGGGTCCGGGCGATCCGGCTCACGCCGGTCGGCGGCAGCGAGGCGGTCTACGGCCGCGTCGGCTTGCTGGCTCACACCTTCATGCTCGGGCCGCGTGGGGATTCGAACGGTTGCGTATCGTTCAGGGACTACAATCGGTTTCTCCAGGCCTTCCTGCGAGGCGAGGTGCAGCGCTTGGTTGTGGTGAGCGGCACGCGGGATCCGCTGCCGAGCCTTGCCGAGACCGGACGCACCCGCATGGCCCGCGCCGGCAACTGAGCGCCGAGCCTCGGGCCCCACGTCGACCACCAGAAGAGGTCGTCGGATCAGATCGAGGCGGCGGATCGGCCATCGCCCGTGCCGCAGGCTGCCTGCTTTCCAGTCTGTCGGCCGCTCGACGAAGCGGGCAAACGAGAATTCGATCCCGCTCTCCGACCGATCTCGCTCTCCCCGGCATCGAGGCTGGGTGTCGAATCCCGCGGTGCAGCGGGACCAGAAGCACGACGCTCGTGTTCGAGAGCACGAGGCTCGCCCCGTAGGGGAAGCCGGCCACATGCGTTGACGAGGCCAGGCTCCGCCGCTGCGACGGTTAGATACCGAAGCGGCCCAAAGCCGGCAGCTTGATCCCCGGACGACGCAGGTCGAGCCCGGCCACGCCCCCGAGCACGTTCACCTCAAGACCCTCGACCCAGCCGAGCGTCACCCCCGCATAGCCGCCGAGGTTGATCCGGATACCGGTGCCCGAGGGGGTCCGGCCGAGCCAGCGGTCGTCGTAGGGAAAGTCCTTGCCGATGGCCGTCGTGGGCAGGCTGGCCCGGATCTCGGGAACGGCGGCCATCACGGCGGCGACGAAGGTGTTCGAGTTTGGTCCAGGCCAGACGACGTAGTCGTCGGGGCGGGCGTAGCGATACTGAGCGACAGCCTCGCGGATGCGGGGCACCATGGCCTCGGCTTCGGGTCCGTCGGCCGCGAATACCACCTCGGGCTGATTTCCGAACCAGCGGCCGTCCGGCACGAAGCGGTCGATCCAGATCGGATAACCCCAGGCCGTGTAGTCGAAGCGGCGATAGGCGCGTTCGTCCGGGCCCTTGATGACGATCCAGCTATGCGTCGCCACGATGCCCCGCCAGCTCACGGTGCGGGCCGAGAAGATGCGCACCACTGCCTCGGAATAGGACGCTGCCAGCGGGAGCAGCCCCGCGCTGGACCGGTCGGCGACGCGCCAGTCGCCGTTCGCGCGTAGCCAATACAGCGTCGCCGAGATCGCGACAGGCACGACGAAGAGGGCAGCGAGCGCGAGGAGCGCGATCCTGATGAAGGTCACGGGCAGGCCGAGGCAGGAGACGGGGCAGACCGTATGTAGGTATCGAGCCGGGCCGCGGGAATACGGCCGAACGGCCCGGCTGACGGCCGCGGCTCCACCGTTCGACGGGACGCGTTCAAAACGCCGCGGCCAGCGCGTCGAGGAACAGCGTCGCCGCCAGGAGATCGGCGCACCCGCCCGGGCTCAGGCGCGCCTCTACGAAGGCGCGATGCGTCGCGACGCCACGGTCCTTCCAGCCCGGTGCCGCGGTACCGCCGGCCGCCAGGAATGCGGCGGCCGCATCACGGGCGCTGGTCAGCCCCGCCGCCCCGCCGCGGTGCAGCAAATTGGTGTCGTCGACGACCGCGAGCAGCGCGAAGAAGCATTGCACCCGGGCCGCTTCGGGATCGTCCGGCACGCATGTGCGGCCAAGGCGCAGAGCCGGGAGGCCGACCGCGCGGATCGTCGGAAAGCCCGCGGCCGCTTCGGCGCTGGCGCCGCCGACGCCGAAGCGGCGCGCCGCGCGCCCGCCATGGCTCGTCAACGAGGTGGGCGCCCGGGCGATAGCGCTTCCCCAGAGCCGGCCGACGGCCTCGGCGTGCGCCTCGGCGGAAGCGGATGCTCCGCCGAGAGCGCCAGCCGCCGCGCAGATCAGGCCCAGGGAGAAGACCGCGCCCCGATGCGCGTTGACGCCGCCGGTGGCCCGCAGCATCGCCGCCTCGGCGCGTAGCCCGATCACGCGGAGTTCGCCCATGGTCGCGCTCCGGCCGCCCGCCGAGACCAGCTCCGCGAAATACGGACGGATCGCGGCCGCGCTGCGGCGCAGGGTTCCGGCATCCATGTCGTCGTGACTGCCGGAATCGACCGGGCTGACGAGGCCGGGCTTTGGCCATGTCTCCAGTTCGTCGATCAAAGCCGCATGGGCGAGATCGGCGACGCGCTCGGGATGGCACGCGCTCGCCGGCGGCACTTCGGCGAGCGCGACCGCGGAAAGGCCATGGATCTGACGCAGGGTCCGGACTCCTCGCGACGCTCGTCGGCTGAGCCTGCGACGAGGACGGGTTCACCGGCGTATACCAGAAGTCCGCCTCGGGTCGTCCCCATCCCTGTCGCGACGTCCACGCGACCCCGGAGTACCTCTCGGGCCCGTGCGGCCGGGTAGAAGCCGCGCCCTTGCCTGCGCCGCTCTCACGCCGCCGAGGCGACGGCCGGCGGGATCCGCTTGCGGGCCTTCTTGTCCTCAGTGCTGCTGACGAAGGCCTGTGCCTCCTCCTTCCGCTCGAAGACGTGGGGGCGACGCCGCGCCTGTTCAGCGCCTCCTCCATCTTCAGACGCAGGAAGGCGCTCGTCGCGTAGCGCGTGGTCGTCGAGTAATAGTTGGCCTGAAGGTACTGAACCATCCCGGCGTAATCGTCGAACAGGCTCTCATTGAGCCGAAAACCGTCGTGGTTGATCACGGCATTCACCCGCTGGCCCGCCTTGCGGCAGGCCTCGACGATGGTCATGCGCAGCTCGTCCAAATCGCTCTTTACCCGGCAGTACCAGCCTTCCAGGTTGATGAAGAGGATGTTGCGCTCCCCATCGTAGCTGACGCGGGATTTCAAATCGAGGTTGAGCAGATCGGAGATCAGCTCCATCGGTTCGTCGCGGAAGATGCGTGGGTCCATCGGGACGGGGTTCCGCACCACCGGCTTGAAGTCCATGTGGGCGAGGACGTCGCGCTCGATGTCGATTCCGGGCGCCACCTCGATCAGTTCCAACCCCTCGGGCGTCAGCTGGAAGACGCACCGCTCGGTCACGTAGAGGACCGGTTGCGAGCGCTCGACCGCGTAGGGCCCGGAGAAGGTGTTCTGCTGCACGCGGGCGACGAATTTGCGGGCCTTGCCCTCGCTGACGATCCGGACCTGCCCATCGCCGACGGCGATCTCCAGACCGCCGGCCGTAAAGGTGCCGGCGAACACGACGGTGCGGGCGTTCTGCGAGATGTTGATGAAGCCGCCGCAGCCGTTGAGCTTGCCGCCGAACCGGGACGTGTTGACGTTGCCGGCCTCGTCGCACTCGGCCATGCCAAGGCAGGTCATGTCGAGGCCGCCGCCGTCGTAGAAGTCGAACATCTGGTTCTGGTCGATGATGCAGTCGGCGTTGGTGGCCGCGCCGAAGCTCGAGCCGGAGGCGAGCACGCCGCCGACCGCGCCCGCCTCGGTGGTGAGCGTGATGTAGGGCGTGATCTTCTCCTCGTTGGCGACCGACGAGATGCCCTCCGGCGCACCGACCCCGAGATTGACCACGCCGTTCGGCGGCAATTCGAAGGCGGCGCGCCGCGCGATGATCTTGCGCTCGTTGAGCGGCATCCGCTTGATGCCGGTGACCGGCACCCGGATCTCGCCGGCCAGCGCCGCGTCGTGCATCACGCCGTAGTTCATGCGGTGCATCTCGGGCTCGGCGACCACGACGCAGTCCACCAGAATGCCCGGCACCCGCACGTCCTTGGGCAGCAGGTAGCCGTCATCAACGATGCGCTCGACCTGCGCGATGACGATTCCGCCGTTGTTGCGGGCCGCCATGGCCTGGGCGAGGCAGTCGAGGGTCAGCGCCTCCTTCTCGTAGGAGAGGTTGCCCGACGGATCGGCCGAGGTGGCGCGGATGAAGGCCACGTCGATCTTGGTGGCGGTGTAGAACAGCCACTCCTCGCCATCGACCTCGACGAGTTTGACGATATCCTCCGTGGTCAGTTCGTTGACCTTGCCGCCGCCGTGGCGCGGGTCGACGTAGGTCTTCAGCCCCACCTTCGAGAACAGGCCCGGCTGGCCGGCCGCGCAGGCCCGGTAGAGCTGCGAGATCACACCTTGGGGCAGGTTGTACCCGCGGATCAGGTTCTCCTGTGCGGCCTTCGCGACCTTGGGCATGCGGCCGAAATTGGCCGCGATGACCCGGGAGAGGAGGCCGTCATGGTGGAGGCGGCCGGTGCCGAGGCCTTTGCTGTCGCCCGCGCCCGCCGTCATGATCAGCGTCAGCCCACGCGGCGACCCGGTCTCGACGAAGCGCTTCTCCAGAGCCGCATGCAGCGCCTCCGGGATGCAGCTCTGGACGAAGCCCGTGGTGGTCACGACGTCGTTCTCACGGATCAGCGCGATCGCCTCGTCCGCCGTGATGACCTTGTTCTTCCTCATGGAGCCCGTGATCCTCCCTGGGGTTCGGAGGACCGGGCGTCCGCGACGCCCACCACCTCCGACTCTGTTCTATTCTGCCCGCAGAGATCCAGGACGGATCCGGCCGCGGAATCATCTGAGTTTTGCAGACGCGTATTATTGCATCGCATCAATAATTTTGGCGCCGCACGAAACCACACGCCTGTTGCGTGATATTACTCCAAATCTCGGCGGCCATGCTGCTGAAAAACTCTTCGGTGCTCCGTCAGAAAAATTGCGTCGCCGTGAGGAGCGGGATCCAGGCCTGCTGCAAGTGACACTCGGCCATCGCGGGAGCGATCCCGGCGCCCCCGAAGGCTCAAGCGGCGGCCCGCCCCGGGCCGCGATGACTGTCCAGAGCCGTCATCCTCCTGGCGCGGTTCGACCGCGCCGCGCGCACCGGGTGCGGATCGGCCGGCTGATCAGTGCTCGACCGCACGCGGATTCTACGGCGCGCGTGCGCCATCTCACTGTGCTGCGCCCGCCTTCAATGCCCTCTTGTCTTCGTCGCTAGAAGGAGGAGACGGTGAGCCGAGAGCCGGAAGCCCAAAGGAATCGGGTCCAAGACCACCCGCTCAGACAAAGCCGGCTTCCGGAACGCGACCAGCCTTCCGAGCCAGCCTCTTACGAACCGCGTGCCGAGCGAGAAGCCGTAGTAGGCGCGTGGCACCGGGCTCTCCAGGCGCTGCATGAGCGGCGCGCCGGCCGCGTGCCCGCCGGCGCGGAGGGTGCGGACGGTCCCTGAGAGAGCGGTGCCCCCCGCTTCGGCCGGCAGTAAAGCCGAGCGGTGCGACTCCCGGACTCGACCGAATGGACGCGGTCGATGCCCCCTTTTCCCTACTTTCTGCCGCACGGTGGCTGCGGCACAGGAGACGGATCCGGAGAGGGAGTCAGTGGGCCGATGGACGACGAGGTCGCGGACGGCAGTGACAGCGGCGACGGGAGTTTCGATGTCGCAGAGGAAGCGAACGGCATCGCGTTCCTGCTCGCGAGCGCGGCCTATCTCGCGCTCGCCGACGCCCATCTGCGGCGCGAGGGGCCAGGTGGCCTCGCCCTGATGGACGAGATCGAAGACCGCATCACCGAGGCGTTGCAGAGCTTCGTCGCCGAGAGATCCTACGAGGATGCGCGCCCGGATATCCTCTTGCACGCCTCCCGGAAAGTTCACGCTTTGCTCGAAGCTGGGCGCTCCCTCGCACCGGAAGCCCAGACGATGCAGTGACGCCCCTGCTGATCAGGTGGCACCCGGTTCGGATCGCCCGGTCGTTCTGGGCGCAATGATCCCGATAAACCCGCGCGTGCTGCGTCGCGCTCGTGGCCGGCGACACCCTGTAACGGCCGAGCTTAGGAACCGACGCCTGCGGCCCTGGACCGTAAGCGGCGGGCCGGCAGGGCACCGCAGCAGCACTAACTGCTCTATGTTGTAATATCCGGCGCGTGACGACAGAAAATCGGGCTATATCCGGCGATCTCGCAACGGATTTACAATCCTCATTTGGCGGTATATAAACCCATCGGTCTGGGGAGCGTGTTTGATCAGGAACACGCAATGACCGATATGATGCCGATCGCGGATGAAGCCGCGACACGCTTGGCCTTCAGCCTCATGCGAAGCGCCTATCTTGATCTCGCGCAGACGCTTGTCCGCATCGAGGCGGAGCCTGCGCGCGAATTGCTACAAGCTGTCGAGAATAGAATCACCTATAGGCTCGGTTCTCTGGCGAACGACGATCCGGACGGGACGCCGAAGGAGACGGCGCTGCAGATTGCGGCCGGCCAGGTCCGGTCCGTGCTCCGCGAGGCGCAGGGACACTGAGGCTGGCGCTCTCAGACGGGCTCGTTCCGATGCTGCGGTTTCGGGCCCGTCGTCAGGCTCTTCCGTCCCGATGCTCGGGCGGAAAGAATCGATTGTCCGGCCGTTTGAGGCCGAGGTGGTCGCGTAGCGTGGCGCCGGTGTAGGCGGTGCGGAACAAGCCGCGCCGCTGAAGTTCTGGCACGAGCCGGTCGACCACGTCGTGGAGGCCCTGCGGCACGAACGGAAACATCACATTGAAGCCGTCGCAGGCGCGCGTCTCCAGCCATTCCTCCATCCGATCAGCGACTTGAGCGGGGGCGCCGACCATCTGCAGGCCACCGTAGCCGCCGACCTTGCGGGCGAGTTCGCGCACGGTCGCGCCGGTGCGCCGGGCATAGTCGACGATCTGCGCCTGCCCACTCTTGCTGGCGTTGGTCTCGGGGATCTCCGGCAGGGGCGCGTCGAGGTCGAAGCCGGAGGCGTCCACACCCAGGCGCACGGACAGGTTGGCGAGCCCGCTGTCGGGGTGAACGAGGTCGTCGAGGCGCTCCTTCTTGGCCCGCGCCTCGACCTCCGTCTCGCCCAGCACCACGAAGCACCCGGGCAGGACCTTCAAGTCCTCCGGGTCGCGCCCGGCCGCCGGCATCCGGCCCTTTACGTCCGCGTAGAAGGCCTGCGCCGTCTCCAGGGTCGTACCGGAGGCGAACACCATCTCGGCCGTCTCTGCGGCGATCTGCCTGCCGGCCTCGGAGGCGCCGGCCTGCACGATCACCGGCCAGCCCTGCACCGGGCGGGCGACGTTGAGCGGCCCCTTGACTTTCAGGAACTCGCCCCGGTGATCGAGGACGTGCATCTTCCCCGGATCGAAGAACAGGCCGCTCTCCGGATCCATCGTGAACGCGTCGTCGGCCCATGAATCCCAGAGACCCGTCACCACGTCGAAGAATTCGCGGGCGCGGGCATAGCGGGTGGCATGATCCAGATGCGCATCGCGGCCGAAGTTCAGCGCCTCGTCGGGATTTCCCGAGGTGACGAGATTCCAACCGGCGCGGCCCTTCGAGATGTGGTCCAGCGAGGCGAACTTGCGGGCGACGTGATAGGGCTCGTTGTAGGTGGTCGAAGCCGTGGCGATCAGCCCGATCCGGTCGGTCAGCACGGCAAGCGCCGGCAGCAGGGTCAGAGGATCGAACGACGTGACCGTGGCCGAGCGCCGGAGCGCCGCTATCGGCATGTTCATCACGGCCAGATGGTCGGCCATTAAGAAAGCGTCGAACTTCGCCGCTTCCAGCCGCCGCGCGAACTGCGCCAGATGCTCGAAGTTGAAGTTCGCGTCCGGGTAACCGCCGGGATAGCGCCACCACGCGGTATGGATCCCGACCGGGCGCATGAAGGCGCCGAGATGCAGTTGGCGGTCCCGGCTCATCGGCAGGGTCTCCGGCGGTTTACGGATGCTTGTGGATGGGATCGACCCAGTAGACGGTCTCGGGCCGTTCGGCGGCCTGGACGTCGGGCAGGTTGACCACAACGGCCTCGTTGTCGGAGCGCACCAGCACGCAGTGCAGCGGCTCATCCGTCGAGGCGTTGATCTCCTGGTGGGGCACGAAGGGCGGCACAAAGATGAAATCGCCCGGACCGGCCTCAGCAACGTATTCGAGCCGCTCGCCCCAGCGCATCCGAGCACGGCCGGAGACGACGTAGATCACGCTCTCCAGCTCGCCATGGTGATGCACGCCGGTCTTGGCGTCGGGCTGGATCGCGACCGTGCCGGCCCAGATCTTCTGGGCACCGACCCGGGCGGCGTTGATCGCCGCCTGCCGGAACATGCCGGGCGTCTGCGCGGTGTTCGCGTCGAGCCGGTCCCCCGGGATCACCCGCACCCCGTCGTGCTTCCAGCGCTCGGCGGCACCGTGGTGGTGATCGGCCGCCCCGGGCTCGTGGGCGTGGCTGTGGTCGTCGCCGCTGTCGTGCATGTCGGTGCCTCCGGCGCCATCATCGCATGACGGCCGGCGCTTGGGAAAAGGCGGAGCCGAGCGCCGACCCGGCCTCAGGCCGCGTCGGGCATCCGGTCGAGCAGCTTGTCGAGCGTGATGGGATAATCGCGCACGCGGATGCCGGTCGCGTTGTAGATCGCGTTCGCGACCGCCGCACCGACCCCGCAAATCCCCAGTTCGCCCACGCCCTTGGCCTTCATCGGCGAGGACATCGGATCGACCTCGTCGAGGAAGATCACCTGCTGGTGCGGGATGTCCGCATGGACCGGCACCTCGTAGCCGGCCAGGTCGTGATTGGCGAAGAAGCCGCGTTTGGCATCCACCACGAGCTCCTCCGTCAGGGCCGCCCCGGTGCCCATCACCATCCCGCCGATGACCTGGCTGCGGGCGGATTTGGGGTTGAGGATCCGCCCGGCCGCACAGACCGCCAGCATCCGCCGCACCCGAACCTCGGCGGTGTCGACATCGACGCCGACCTCGACGAAATGCGCCCCGAAGGTCGATTGCTGCTGCGCCTTCGAGATCTTGCCGAACTCGATCGTGTCCTCGGCCACCAGCTCTCCGTCCGCTGCGGCCTGGGCGAGGGGGATGACCCGGTTTCCCGCCCGGACCTGCCCGTCCTCGAAAACCGCGTCCGTAGCGTTGAAGCCCAGCCGTTGTGCGACGGCCTCGCGCAGCTTGACGCAGGCGGCATAGACGCCGGCGGTCGAGGAATTGGCGCCGAACTGCCCGCCGGATCCGGAGGAGACCGGGAAGTTCGAATCGCCGAGCCGCGCCACGACCTTGTCGAGGGGCACACCCATCATTTCGGCGGCGGTCTGGGCGATGATCGTGTAGCTGCCGGTACCGATGTCGGTCATGTCGGTCTCGACCGTGACCCTGCCGGTGTCGTCGAGCCGCACCCGGGCGCCCGATTTCATCACCATGTTGTTGCGGAACGCCGCCGCCATGCCGAGCCCGACAAGCCATTGCCCGTCCCGGACCTGACCGGGCTTCGGGTTGCGCTTACCCCAGCCGAATCGCTCCGCCCCCAGCTTCAGACAGCCCACGAGGTCGCGGTGCGAGAAGGGACGATCCGGCTGGTTCGGATCGACCTGGGTGTCGTTGCGGATGCGGAATTCCACCGGATCGAGGCCGAGCTTCTCGGCCATCTCGTCCATGGCGACCTCGAGCACAGCGAGGCCTGGGGCCTCGCCGGGGGCACGCATGGCGTTGCCCTCGGGCAAGTCGAGATGAGCGAGCTTCATGGCGGTCAGGCGATTCGCCCCCGCGTAGAGGAACTTGGTCTGGTTCACCGCCGTCTCGGGGTCACCGTCGGGCAGGTTGCCGGAGGTGCTCTCGTGCGCAATGGCCGTGATGGTGCCGTCCCGCGTGGCGCCGATGCGGACCCGCTGGATCGTGGCCGGCCGGTGCGTGGTGTTGTTGGCGATCAGGGGACGCGTCAGCGCCACCTTCACGGGTCGCCCCGCCGCCTTCGATGCCAGGGCCGCCAGCACCGCGTCGGCGCGCACGAACAGCTTGCCGCCGAAGCCGCCGCCCACGAAGGGCGAATCGAGCCGGACCTTCTCCTTCGGCAGGCCGAGGATCTTGGCGATGCTGCCGTGGCCCCAGCCGATCATCTGGTTAGAGGTCCAGAGCGTGACCCTGTCCCCGTCCCACGCCGCTATCGTGGCGTGCGGCTCCATCATGGCGTGGCTCTCGTCGGCGGTCGTGTAGGTCGCGTCGAGCGTCACGGGCGCCTGCGCGAAGGCCGCCTCGAAGTCGCCGACGCGCTCCTCGCCGCCGCCGCCGCTGCCCTCGCCGCTGTCGGCCGGAACGGGCTTGGCGGCCTTCGCCTCGGTCGCGAGATCGAACTTGCCGGCCTCGGGCGTGTAATCGGCCTTGACCAGGAAGGCCGCCGCCCGGGCCTGCTCGAAGGTCTCGGCCACCACCACGGCGATGGCCTGGTGATAGTGCTGGATCGCGTCGCCGCCGAACAGGTAGGCGGCGTTCATCACGCCGCGCTTGAGCCGAGGCGTATCGAGGGTCGTGACGATGGCGATGACGCCCGGGGCCTGCCGGGCCGCCGCCGTGTCGATGCTGCGGATGCGCCCCTTCGCGATGCCGGCGCCGAGCACATAGCCGTAGGCCGCACCGGGCGCCACGTCGTGGCGCTCGTAGGCGTAGGGGGCGGTTCCGGTCGTCTTGTACTTGCCGTCGATGCGGTCGGTTGCGCGACCTACGACCTTAAGGCGGTCGATCGGGTTCGGGCCGGCGGGGGTGTCGAACTTCATGGCTCAGGCCCTCGCTTGGTTGAGCACCGCGCCGAGGGTCCGCTCGGCGAGCTTCAGCTTGTAGGCGTTGTCGGGGGTGGGCCCGGCGTCGGCGAAGACCTGATCGGCCACGGCCTTGGCACCCTTCGGGAGATCGGCCTCGGCCGACTCGACCCGCCAAGGCTTGTGCGCGACGCCGCCGAAGGCGACGTGCCCGGCGCCGTCCTTGTCGAGGATGGCGGCCACCGACACCAGCGCGTAGGCGTAGGAGGCCCGATCGCGGACTTTGCGGTAGATGTGCGTGCCCTGGACCGGCTTCGGAAGCGTCACCGCGGTGATGAGTCTCGCCGGGCTTGAGATTCGTATCGCGCTCGGGCTGATCGCCAGGCAGGCGGTGGAACTCGGCGATCGGGATCGTCCGCTCAGCGCCCTCGGAATCGACCGTCTGGACGGTGGCGTCGAGCACCCGCATGGCCACCGCCATGTCGCCCGGATGCGTGGCGATGCAGGCCTCGCTGCCGCCGATCACCGCGAGTTGCCGGCTCACGCCATCCAGCGCCGAGCAGCCGGAGCCCGGCCGGCGCTTATTGCAGGCCTGGGCGGTGTCGTAGAAGTACGGGCAGCGGGTCCGCTGGAGGAGGTTGCCGGCGGTCGTCGCCTTGTTGCGCAGCTGGCCCGATGCGCCCGCGAGCAGCGCTCGGGCGAGCACCCCGTAATCCTTGCGCACCTGCGGATGGGCCGCGAGATCGGTGTTGCGCACCAGCGCACCGATGCGCAGGCCGCCCTCTTCGGTCGGCTCGACCGTATCGAGGCCCAGCCCGTTCACGTCCACGAGATGGCGCGGGGTCTCGATCTGCAGCTTCATCAGATCGAGGAGGTTCGTCCCGCCGGCGATGAACTTGGCGTCGGGCGTGCGGGTGACGGCAGCGGCGGCCTCGGCGGGCGTGCTCGGGCGCTCGTAGGTGAAGGACTTCATGCGCGCCTCCCGGCAACCTCGGTCATCGCCTCGACGATGTTCGAATAGGCGCCGCAACGGCAGATGTTGCCGCTCATGCGCTCGCGGATCTCGGCCTCCGTCACCTGGGGCACGGCCTCAAGGTCGGCGGTGACGTGGCTCGGGATGCCGGCCTCGATCTCCTCCAAGACGGCGACGCCCGAGCAGATCTGGCCCGGCGTGCAGTAGCCGCACTGATAGCCATCGTGTTTTACGAAAGCGGCCTGCATCGGGTGCAGGTTGTCCGGCTGGCCGAGCCCCTCGATGGTGGTGATCTCGGCGCCCTGGTGCATGATCGCGAGCGTCAGGCAGGCATTGATACGTCGCCCGTCGACGATCATCGTGCAGGCACCGCACTGGCCGTGGTCGCAGCCCTTCTTGGAACCGGTCAGGTGCAGGTGCTCGCGCGCCGCGTCGAGTAGGCTGGTGCGGGTGTCGAGTTCGAGGTCCCGGCGCTGACCGTTCACCGTGAACGTGACCTTCGCCAGGACCGGCTCGTCGGTCCGGGCCACCGCGGCGCCCGCGCCCGAGGGCGCGGCGGCCATGGCTGCCGCAGCGGATGCTCCCACCATCTAGACTCTCCGATTCAGCTCAAGGTTTCCAGCACGCTGCTTCGCGATCTTAGAACCCGTAGCTGGCAGAGCCGCCGTCGCTGACCAGCCTCGAAGACGCGATGCCGGGGGAAACACGGATGCCGCGGATAAGCTCCCACGCACTGAAGATCCCTTCAACGAAGCGCCGACCGGCCGCCCATGCCCGCCGCCTGTCATCGGCGAGGAGTCGGAGTTCTTGCCGCCGAGAGGAGGGCGGCCAAGCCACCGCCCCATGTTACGAAGAGCCATTCCTGAGGCATGACGGAAGCCCCGAGAAGCGCCGATGCGGGGTCAGGCCGCGCACCGGCAGCTGCCGGCTCAGAAGGTTCGCGTCGAGCGCGCACATTCCAGCCGGCCAACCCTGCAGCTGTTCAAGCAACGGCGGCTTCGCACCGCCGGATCGATGCGTGCGCGTCATCCCCGACCTTCCGCTCGCTTGCTGCGGAGGCTCGGCATGCATATGCCGGGCATGGGCCGGAACAGAAAGGCTACAGTCCCGGTCGGGCCGGCCCCGATGGCTTCGAGCCGCGAGGCAATCCGGGCTTGTGCGACAAGGGTCTCGAAGCGCGGCGCCGTGCCGACCGCACAGCCTACCAATCGGCGAGGGGAGCGGCGTTACCGTTGCCGCGGTTGTCACCCACGCCAAAATTCCCTTTGCCGTTCGTCACGTTACCATTGCCGTTGTTCGAACCGACATTGCCGTTTCCGTTGTTGTTGCCGGAACCGCTGGTCAGGTTGTGGACGAATTCGACGCTACCAGTGTTGAGAATGCCGGGTCCACTCGGGGCGGAGCCTATCAGCGGCCCGACAGCGCCCAGGATCGCGAACGGGCTGATCCCTTGCCAAGCCGGGAAAACCCAGGTGACGGGCACCTCATAGGGCCGGATCCAGAGGCGGCCGGGTGCTATCGTCCGCGCGTTCACCGGGCCTGCAGCCGCGCTCGACGCAGTGAAATCCTGGGCGCAACCGGGCACGGGCAGCAGGGCCACGGCGGACATGGATGCGCAGGCCAGTATATATCCGAAGCGATAGTTCATGGTGGGGCTCCCTCGATGCTCGCGCGTCGCGGCCCGGCTAGGCCCAAGCACAGGATGTCCGTGCGTGCGGGCCATGCGACCGGAACCCTGATCAAGCGCTGCGGATCAGACCCGCGCCGGGCGCAGATTTATCAATGGGCGCACTGTCCCGTCGGTGGGACAGGTCCGCAACCATATCAGGTTGGCCGGCCGATCTGGATTGGCATAGTCGTCAATTGGAACTAACCGGGACGGGTTAGACCGTCGGCACCACGACGATTGATTTTACGTCTGCCGTCGCGCATATTCGAGTTCAAAAATCGATGTTTTTCTGATAAATTCCGTCTATCTCTCCAGTATCTACAGAATTCAAAGGATTTATAATGCTATTTGCCGCCCCTAAACGCCGTAATAATGCTTCATTTGGATCTAACTTGCACAGGCAATCAGCCAACAACGGCGATATTGTGCCAGATTTATCAATCTGAACATATCCGGATCCGACAGATAGGCCCCCGAACTGAAATTCCAGCTATGAAGCAGGGGTGATCTACGGCCGGCTTACCCTTGCCTGGGTGCAGGCACGGCGGCCATCGGGAGCGATTTCTGAAGCCACCCCGCTCGAAACGAGGGCTATCACCGGCCCAACACTGTCAAATGTTGCAGCCAGCCGTTCAGCGTTCATCTCGCTCAAGTTGCTCGCGGATAACAGCCAGTTCCCGGCGCCGCTCAGGCGTCGCCTCGGGATAAGTCGGGTGCAGGTCAGCCAGCGTGTCGAGCACCACCTGCGAAATGAGCAAGCGTGCGTTCAGCTTGTCGTCGGCCGGTATCACATACCAGGCAGCTTCATCCGTGCTCGTGGCCGCCAAACACGCCTCATAGGCTGTCATATAGTCGTTCCAATATGCTCGCTCGGCGACGTCGGCGAGACTGAATTTCCAGTTTTCTCAGGTTCGTCGATCCGGCTGAGGAAGCGCCGTCGCTGCTCCTCACGCGAGAGGTGAAGGAAGAACTTGACGATTTTTGTCCCGTTTTGCGTAAGGTGCTTCTCGAATGCGACGATTGACTTGAATCGCTGCCTCCAGAGAGTGCCGTCCTTAACTGCACCAGGCACACCTTCTGCGCGGAGCAACTCGGGATGGACCCGGACGATCAACACGTCCTCGTAGTATGACCTGTTGAAGATCCCGATCTTTCCTCGCTCGGGCAGGGACACGGTCGCCCGCCACAGGAAGTCGTGCTGCAAGCTCCGACGCACTCGGATGCTTGAAGCTGAAGACTTGGCAGCCTTGCGGATTAACTCCCGACATCACGTGACCGATCGCACCGTCCTTTCCGGCGGCATCCATCGCTTGAAAGATCAAGAGTAGCGCGTAATTGTTCGATGCATAGTGTTGACGTTGAAGCTTACTCAAGGCCCCGACGTGCTCGGCCAGGATTGTTTTGTAATCTCGCTTATTCTGGTAGATGGAAGCGACGAGTGTCGGCCTCTTATCCAGCGACACGCGCCCGCCTTCGCGCACGCGGAACGGTTTCGTATCTATTTTCATAGGGCTTCCTGCAAATGCCCAGCACGCAATCGGAGATTAGGAATTCGGTAAGCGCGGCTGTTTGCGATACATCAACGTGGTTGCCCGAAGTCGAGGCTCGCCGTGTTGGCCGAGGTCCGACCAGTCACTCGGGTCCGGTGTCCGTATGGGTCGGAAGCGCTGACCGTCCGCTTCGCCCGTGCAGTTTGAAGCAAGCCAGTCAGGCCGTACGACGGGCTGCGCGTAGGTGGCGGACTTTGGGCGCCCCGACCATCTCCAGCCCCGGCTCATACCATCTGAAGCCGTCTGAACAGCTCGATCTTGGTCGCGTCGAGCAGGAGGGCGAGCGCCAGGGCGGACCCGAACAAACCGACGATCCATGAGAGTGGCAGCGGCGCCATGAGGATGCCGCGCCAGGCCAGGAGCGGGATGACGACGACGTCGGCGGCCGAGGACGCGACCACGATCCCGCTCGGGCGCGATGCCCACATGCGGCGCCGCTCGCGCGCAACGTAGAACACAGCTTGGCCATTGAACACCAGCATTACCAGTGTCAGCGCCTGCAGTTCCGGCAAGCTCGCGCCGAGCCAGTATTTTCCGGTCGCCAGCGCGGCCGCAGAATAGACAAGGTCAACCAGACCCAGCACGACGGCGGCGATCGTCA
This sequence comes from Methylobacterium sp. P31, assembly GCA_050632875.1. Taxonomy (GTDB): domain Bacteria; phylum Pseudomonadota; class Alphaproteobacteria; order Rhizobiales; family Beijerinckiaceae; genus Methylobacterium. Next base: position 3,722,681 of record JBODSC010000001.1, read on the forward strand.
GGTTTTCGATCCGCCAGCTGTTCGGCTCGGGCGAGGGCTCGACGTTGTCCGTGGTCGCCGACATAGCCAGGAAGTCGCCGACCACCAGGGATAGAACCATGAGCATCGGCGTCAGGACGGCGTGGCCGGTCATTACCAGACCGATTGCCAGGAACAGCACCTGACGAACCTTCTGGACGAGTGAGCGCAGCGTATAGGTCAGGATGCGCTGGAAAGTGACGCGCCCCTCCCGAACGGCCGTCACGATGCCGCTGAGGCCCGGATCGGTCAGCACGATGCCCGCCGCAGACTTGGCCGCGTCCGTCGCGCTCGAGACGGCAATGCCGATCTGGGCCTGGCGCAAGGCCGGCGCATCGTTGGCGCCGTCGCCGCACATGCCGACCGTGTGGCCCTCGCCTTGCAAGGCCTTGACCAAGCGGAATTTGTCTTCCGGAAGCACGCCCGCAAAGACGGCGAAATCGTCCGGCCGCGTGTCCGCGCGGATGGCACCTCCGGCGTAGGTAGGACCCGTCAATCCGACCGCTTCGGCGACCACACCGGTCGTGGCGGGCGCGTCGCCGCTGACGATCACCACCCGGACACCGAGACGCTTGAGTTCAGCAATCGCCGGGCCGGCATCGTCCCTTGGCGGATCGCTGAGGGCGAGCAGCCCAGCCATCTGCAGAGCCCCGTCCGAGCCGGCTGCGACGCCGAGCACGCGGTAGCCCTCCCGTTCCAACGACTGCGCGACCTCAGCTGCGTCGGGCCTCGGCGCGCACAAGTCCGCCACCGTCGAGAACGCGCCTTTCACGATGCGCAAGCGCGCACCGGAGGGCTCCGATGCGACGGCTTCGGACATCTTCACAGCCGGATCAAACGGCGTGAAGGCGACAAGCTTCAGGCTGCCCGGCTCGACCGCCGAAGCGGCGGTCCGCACTGCGCTGTCGACAGGATCCTGTCCCCCGTCCGAGCTGGCGAGCGCCGCGAGCGCGAGCACGCGTTCTTCGCTGACGCCCGGCATGGCGCGCACGGCCGTGACCGCAAGGGTGTTGCGGGTCAGCGTACCGGTTTTGTCGGCGCAGAGGACGTCCATGCTGGCCGCCTCATCGACCGCGGACAGGCGGGTGGGCAGCACCCCCGCGCGCGCCAAGGCCCGCGCGCCGAGCGCGGTGGCGAGTGTGAACGTGGCCGGCAGCGCCACCGGTACGGTGCCCAGGACGGCGATCAGCAGGAGCGGTAACAGCTCGGACAGCGGCATCCCGATCGCCAGCGCATAGACCAGCAGCCCGAGCGTGACCACGCCGTTCACCAGGGCGAGATTGCGCACCACCCGGAGCACGGCTTTCTGCTGGGCGCTGTCGACATGCGCCGTGCGGACGAGCTCCGCCGCCTTGCCGAACTTGGTGCGGGCGCCGGTCGCCGTGACGAGACCAACGGCCTCGCCACGGCGGACGAGCGCGCCGGCATAGGTCTCGTAGCCGGAACCCGCCTCGATCGGCAGGGACTCGCCGGTGAGCGTGGATTGGTCCAACAGCACGTGCCCCGCCGTGATGCGGACATCGGCGCCGACAACCGTGCCGAGGGACAGCTTGACGACATCGCCCGGCACCAACTCTGCGGCTGGGACCGTCGCCCAGGACCCGTCGCGACGGACGCTTGTCACGAGCGCAAGGCGTGCCTTGAGCGCGGCAACGGTCGCCTGAGCCCGGCTTTCGTGCAGGAAGCCGAGCCCGGCATTGAAGATGAGCAGAATCGCGACGACCGATGCCTCGATATACTCGCCGAGGACGAGCTGCAGCACGATCGCCGCCTCAAGAAGGCAGGGCACCGGCGCAATGAATCTGCCGACGATAAGACGCAGCGGATGAACGGCTTCGTCCGGCGTGGCATTCGGCCCATACGTCGCGAGGCGGCGGCCTGCCTCGGCGGCGGTGAGGCCTTCGGCTCCGCCGTCCGCGGATGCAGCAGTGACCCTCGGGAGCGTGCTCCCGCGAGGCGAGTTCAGGAGGTGGCCGCCACTCACGTTCATTCGCGCGACGCCGTGCGTGCGGCGGCTCCAAAGCTCGGCACCGGCCCGCATCTGACGCAGGCCGCCCGAGCCGGGTGGACATCCGGTGAATGGTCCTATGCCGCCCGCGGACAGCACCGGGTTTGATCCATCTCAATGCCGTGGAAGCCCAACCAAGATTAGGACGACAGAATTCCGTTCATCGGCGCTGGATTTTTCGGACGATGTGCTTGCCGCATTTTTCACACGGCAGGGCGTACCCGGCGGCAAGACCAGCAGGTGCCGAGGAAGCGATGCCGCACTTTCTCATCGCGAAGCTGGAACTGTTCACGCCGCTCTCGGCCTCGGACCGTTTGGCGCTGCAAGAGGTCACGGCACGGCGACGGCAGGTCGGCGCGCGCGAGGGCGTCGTCCACGAAGGCGAGGTGCACGGCCCGGTCCGGGTGATCCTGGACGGTTGGGCCTGCCGCTACAAGCAGCTCGAGGACGGTCGTCGGCAGGTCACCGCCATCCTCCTCCCCGGTGACCTGTGCGACACCCACGTCAACGTGCTTTGCGAGATGGACCATTCCATCGGCGCTTTCACTCCGGTGACCCTGGCGGACATCCCTCGCGACCAACTCGATATCCTGGTCGGCTATCATCCCCGCATCGGCCAGGCGCTCTGGTGGGAGATGCTGGCCGCCGCGTCCGTTCAGCGCGAGTGGATGGTCAACATCGCCCAACGCCAGGGGGTGGAGCGGCTCGGCCACCTGCTCTGCGAGCTGTACCACCGGCTGCGGGCCATCGGGCTGACCCGCGACCTCGGTTACCAACTGCCCCTCCGCCAGTCCGACTTGGCCGCCGCGACAGGCCTGACGAACGTGCATGTTAACCGCTGCCTCCAGGCCTTGCGCGCCCAGGGCCTGGTCGGACTGAAAAACCGCTGGTTGACCATCCCCAACCTGCCCGCGCTGCAGCGCGCCTCACTGTTCACCCCGAATTACCTCCACCTCGGTTGTCGGGACCGTGTCCGCACGGCCGCCGCCGTCCCCTCCCTGCCGCCGGAGACCGGCCGTCATGAAGCGAGCCACAGCCGTCCTGCTTGGTAGTTTCCTCCTGTGCGCCGCCGCCTGGGGCCAACCGTCGCCGTTCGCGCGCCCCCGCCGAGCGGGCTCCCAGTTGGTCGCAGCCGAGCCTCGGAAACATCATGCTGTTGATCCAGGCGCGGCACGCCAAGATCTGGTACGCGGGGCGTGCCGAGGACTGGGCACTGGTCGATTACGAGCTGAACCACATCTCGGATGACCTGACCGCCGCGGCGATGCTCTACCGGGACATCCCGATCGAACTCGTAACGGGCGCCGGCCGCGACATCGGACGCATGCGGGAGGCGGCCAAGCGGAAGGACGCGCCGGGTTTCCAATCCGCCTTCTCCGCCCTGACGACGGCCTGCAACGCCTGCCACGCGGCTGGCGGCGTCTCGTTCATACGGATCCAGCCACCGACCAACATGCCCCTCACCAACCAGAAGTTTCAGTCGAGCGCCCGATAAGTGCTGAAAGCGGGCGCCGTCATCTGATCCGTCCGCACTTCGTGTCGCGCAGGTGGGAAGGCTCGCTGCTGCGTTCGCCGGGCGGCGAAGCCTCGCGTGCTGTCCGGCCGCCCGTACCCCGCCAGGGCCGCACCAGGGCCGCGCATGGCACGTGCAAGAGAAACGCGGCCGCAACAATCAGGAGGTGCTTGGCTGGCATTCCAAGCTGCCAGTGCAACCCGAGCGCATCACCGGCTAATCGGATGCCACTGCATTCCTCCCGAACGCAGAGACCCGACTTCAGCCCGCCCGGCCCAGCGGCCCGGCGGGCTCTTTCGTCTTCCTGCCGGAGGAAGTGCGTCACTCACGGCCGCTTCGAGACGGATGTGGACCGACCCTGGGAAGCGCCCGCCGGCGTCCTGCACCGCGCCAAGGCATGGGCCGGCCGCTCAGCGTGAGCAGCCGATGCAGATTCCCCGGGTGATGGCGTCGTTCCGCTCTTCGTTTCGAGAGCGTCGCTCGATGCTTCCGGTTTCGTTCGGGTTGATCGCGCGAGGGTTCGGCACCGTCTGTCCTGTCGTGGTCGTATACGGCGCCTTTTGCGTCGAGGTTGGGCCACCGCCTGTGCCCGTCTGATCCACGGCTTGACCGAGTGAAGGAAACGAAGCCAAGCTCATCAGCGTGGCGGCCGAAATCAGCGATGACGCGCGCATGTGAGGACTCCGTGTGCTGGATGCACATAAACGATGCGACATCAATCTTTGTTTTCTAATACACTTCTACCGATATTGAAATCGAGCACATAGCTGCGCCGCGGCGTGACGGCCCCAGATTTGCGAGCAGATCAGCTGACACATCAAAGTTTACCCGCTCCGGCGCGCGGGAGATACTGCCAAGTTATTCCGACGGTTCAGCTCGAACTCGGCACGGCACTTCCCTTGACGCCTCAGTGGACTTGCGGCGGCACCGCACGCGTCGTCCGGCTGCCGTGTAGTGCGCGGTCTCGCTCCACGCGGCACAGCAACATGAAAGCATAAACAAGATATTCTTTTGTATATTCCCGAGAAATAAGCATCATAACTGCTGTCCTGCAAAATATACCTACCTGTCAGCGCGATCCCGAGCCCTCTTCCTTAAAGTAAAATTGGAACACATCCTGCCAACGTCTCCGTCAATGGGCCACGCGAGGACGGATCATGTCGATCAGCGCGATTTCTTCAGGAAGCCAGCAACAAAGTCTCGTCAGCGCGATGCGGCAGGCGACGGCCTCGGCAGCGGCCCAGTTCGTCGACGCCGTCTCGGCGGACACGTCAGGCCAGACATCGTCCACGACCTCCAGCACGGGCTCGACCAGCGCGACGGTAACGACCGGCTCCGCTGCCTCGCCCATCCTATCGAGCGACATGCTGGTCTCTCTGCTGCAACTTCAGTCGACAGACTCGTCGATAGGGTCGGCCGCCTCATCCTCGACGGCAACCAGCGCCGACGCGAGTGGCGCCTTACAATCGGCGCCGGTTCATCACCATCACGGCGGGCATCACGGTGCGCCGCGTGCAACGAGTCGCAGCACGTCAGATCCCTCGCAGACTAGCAGCACCGTCACGGATCCGAGTTCCGCGTCGACATCGGCGGTCCAGGAACAGGACGACGGGCCGGCCATGTAGCTTTGCGCCGGAGCTTGGTGCGCTGCCCAGCGTTGGATAGCCATGGAGGTTCCATGCTGTCGCGCCTGCTGTTCGTCAGCGCCGTGTCGATCGTGGCATCTTGGCCGGTGCCCCTGAGCGCTCTGGATCGCCGTGCACCGCGCAGCGAGGGCATGGCCCTGACGCCGCCCTGGACCGGCATGGCCCTGACCTTGCCGCCTTACCGCGCCGTGGCGGCTCAGCCATCTGCATCGGCAGCCCAAAGGTCGCCCATCGGGTCGACGGACAGCCCAGGCGGAGGGGATGCGGATCGGCACAGACGCCTTCGGGGGCTTCGGCGGTCAGCTCCCGAACCAGCGGACCGGGCCGATGCATCAGCATGTGGTGCGCGACATCTGTATCGGCTGCTGAGGGGCTACCGCCCGTGAGTGGGTCCGCCCCGCACGGACGCTCTCGTTCCCGCCCATCTCTGGGCGGTGATCGAACCGCCTCTGCCGCCCGAGCCTGACCTGTCGAAGGGCCGGCACCAGCGCGCTTCAGATCGCGTGCCAGCTTCCGCCGCTACGGAGGGAAGACCGGTGCATGAGCCCGCCGACAGCCAAGTGCTCAGGGCCACGGCGATGCCCCTGATCGTGGGAACGCTGACGGCCCATCATGAGGCGGACCAGATCTCCGGCATGCCGTTCTGCGCCAGAACCCCTCGGCCAGCGGCGGGTTTTCCGGAAGGAAGGTGCGTATGCTGCAGACACTTGCTGTTCCGGTGATTGTAGCGGCCGTGTTCACGCTCGGCGGCTACGGGATCACCAAGACCGATCGACACGCTGACGAACTCACAGAGGCTCTTGGGAGCCCTGTTCGTGATCGTCGCGCTCCTGGCCGGGGTCGCGGAGCTGGTCCAGATCGGCACCCGAGGTTCCGGTGCTCTTCCCCAGCCAGCCATTCTCCGGGCCTCGTTCTAGATGCGCGCACGTCGGCGCCAGCAGGTTGGCGCGCCCGCCTGCGCATCGCTGCCGACGCCCCGTCTGGCCCCGCTCCGTCAGCCCGCACGTGAGCTGCGAGCTTGCGACCACTCGGTAGCCGGCCTCACATGGCTCCCGTCCGCTAATCGCGGATCCCTATTTGAGCCTTAAGTGTTAGAAGCTCGCTGCCAAGCTGCGGAGGTCCAGACGGTGTCGGATTTCCCAAATCTCGATGAACGTTTAGCGCGCGAGTTCGTCCAGGGGCTCGTGCAATCCGCCATGGCCCGAGGGCTCGATCCGGCCGCTCGCCTTCAGCAGTTCCGCACATTGCAGCAGGCGGCAATCAGTGTGTCGCGAGATCCCGCAGTGGCCCGGACTGCCGAGCAGCTCGTCAGGGCAATCGACCACGCGTTGCACGAGCTGACCCTGGTAAAGTCATAGACGTTTAAGCCAGATACGCGGATCTCAGCAGCTTGATTGGCCCCACGCACAAGATAACCGTCAAGCCGCAACTTGCGCAGCATCACGGTCAAGGCCCAGAGCCGGACGTTCCGCACCTCGAGTCCAGTCAATCTGCGATTTCAGTGGTAGCCTACGTCAGCGCGCACCTTGCCCCGGAACACCCAGTACGACCAAGACGAATACACCGCAATGACCGGCAGCAAGAAGAGCGTGCCGATGAGCAGAAAGGCCTGGGTGCCCTGCGAAGAGGCGGCCTCCCACAAGGTGACCTGCCGGGGCACGATGTACGGCCAGAGACTGATCGCGATTCCTAGATAGGAGAGAAAAAGAGCAGCATCGCCCACAGGAACGGACCGGCGTCTGGTCCCCACCCGTTCAACGCGCGCCAGGCTGCGAAGGCCACGAGCGCCGTGAGCACCGGGATGGGCGCCAAAAAGGCGATGTTTGGCCAGGAGAACCAGCGCGTCGCGACGGCTGGATCGGCGAGCGGCGTCCAGAGGCTGACGACCGCTATCCCCGCCAGGACTCCGAGAAGACAGATCCGTCCCATGCGCCGCGCCCAGCCTTGCAGGTGACCCTCGGTCTTCAGCACAAGCCAGCCAGCTCCGAGGAGTGCGTAACCGAGAAGGAGCGCGATGCCAGTCATCGCCGCGAAAGGGGTCACCCAGTCGAAGGATGTGCCGGCGAAGTCGCGGCCCTGTACACGGAAACCCTGCACGAAGGCACCCAGTACGAAGCCCTGTGCCAGGGTGGCAACGACCGAGCCGACGCAGAAGCCCCACTGCCACAGCCTGCGGATCGCCGGGTTCTTGAATTGGAACTCGAACGCCACGCCCCTGAAGACGAGGGCGAGCAGCATCAACAGGATCGGGAAGTACACCGCCGGAATAATGATTGCGTAAGCCAGCGGAAAAACGGCCAGCAGCCCGACACCGCCCAGGATCAGCCAGGTCTCATTGCCGTCCCAGATCGGCGCGATGGAATTCATCAGCAGCGGTCGGTCCTCCTCCGGGGCAAAGCCGTAGAGAATACCGACCCCGAGGTCGAAGCCGTCGAGGAGCACGTAGAAGAAGACGGCAAGTCCGAGGATCGCGATCCAGATCGGGAGGAAATCGAAGAGAGCGCCGCCGGTCATGGTCTCACTCCGCTGCTGGGGGCGCCTTGACGGGCGCGCGGGGCTGAAAGCCCTCAACCGGTTCCCGCGCCTCCGCCTGCGGCGACAGCCCGGCCCGGATCCGGCCGATCATCACGGCGATGCCGGCCGGGAACATGATCAGATAGACGATCCCGTAAGCCGCAAGCGAGAGCGCCACATCCGAGCCCGTTAGCGAGGGCGAGACCGAGTGCTCCGTGCGCAAGAGCCCGTAGACCGTCCAGGGCTGCCGCCCGACCTCCGTGGTGATCCAGCCGGCAAGGACCGCGATGAAGCCAAGCGGTGCGACCCACTGGCAGAGCCGCAGGTACCAGTCAGTCTCGAACAGCCGTCCGCGCCGCCACAGGACAAGCCCCGCAGCCACCACGCTGAGCATCACGAGCGCGATCCCGACCATCACCCGGAAGCCGAAGAACGGGAGGGCGACGGGCGGACGCTGGTCCGGCGGCCACTCCTTCAGGCCCCGGATCTCGCCGCTCCAGCTGTGGGTCAGGATCAGGCTGCCCAGCCGCGGCAGGTCGATCGCGTAACGCATGGCCGCGGCCGCGTCGTCCGGCCAGCCGATCAGCGTCAGCGGTGCGGGCGCGGCGGTGTCATAGCGCCCCTCGATTGCCGCGAGCTTCGCCGGCTGGTGCTCGCGGGTATTGAGTCCATGCGCGTCCCCGAGGAACATCTGCAACGGCACCAGAACGATGAGGAGCGTGAGGGCCATGCGCATCATCAGGCGCGGCTCCGGTCCCTGCTCACCGCGGCGGACGAGATAGGCGCCCACCCCGAGCACCACGAAACCGGTCGTGATGTAGAAGGCGGTCACCGTGTGGGCGAGGCGGAATGGGAAGGACGGGTTGAAGATCACCTGGACCCAATCGGTCGGGAAGAAGCGTCCGTCCGCCGCGCGCTCGAAGCCGGCCGGCGTCTGCATCCAGGAATTCACCGACAGGATCCAGAAGGATGAGAACAGCGTGCCGATGGCCACCATGAGGGCGGAAGCGAAATGCGCCCAGCGCGGCACGAGGTTGCGCCCGAACAGCAGCACCCCGAGGAACGAGGCCTCCAAGAAGAACGCCATGAGGTCCTCGTAGGCCATCATCGGCGAGATCACGTTGGCGGTGGCATCGGAGAAGCGCGCCCAATTGGTTCCGAACTGGAAAGGCATGACGATGCCGGAGACCACGCCCATGCCAAAGGAGACGGCGAAGATGCCGATCCAGAAGGTCGATGCGCGGAACCACGCCGCGTTGCCGGTGGCGAAAGACAGTCCCTCCAGCACAGCGATGTAGGAGGCGAGCCCGACCGTGAAGGCCGGAAGGAGGATGTGCCATGAGATGACCCAGCCCCACTGGATCCGCGAGAGGATGACGGGATCAAGTTCCATGCCGTTCACTCTATCTGGATCTGACGGGAGCCATCTCGGTATCCGGCAAACCGATGATCAGGGCGCAGCCGCCGATCTTGCTCTCGGTCGAGGCCCTCGCCGCACTGGACCGGATTGATCCGTGCGACCCCGGCACGCCTGCGGCCGCAACGCTGCAGGATGACCTTCTGGAGAGTTTTCAGCCCCTCCTGGGCGACGGCAGCGTGAGGCGGCGCGGGGCGCTAGCGTCGTCGCGTTCGATCAGCACGGAACCGCCCCCAACATGCGGCGATAGCAGCCGCATCAAGCAGGGTCCTTTTGGATGAGTGCCTAGCGTGAGATCGGTTGCTTCTCATGTAGAGCATGTTGCCTCTCTGCAGGCTCGCCAAATGCAAAATATTCCTGATTCCCCCGCCTCGCCTCCACCCGTGTTAAGAATTCGAACCGTTCGTGTGCTGGCCGCCCGATCTGCGCCGAATCGCGGGCTGACGATCTGCTCTCCGCATCGGAAACACAAAAACCGCTCTGGTGACGTCCAGCTGGACACCTCGGATGGCTCCCCGGATTTTGGGAGCCGCTCGACCATCTCCAGGCGAAGATCAAGACCGTCTAAGAGCGCGGGACGAAACCGCAGTCAGCGGGTTGGGCGGGCATGGACGCTCTTGTACCCGACGACCTCTGGGCGGTGATCGAGCCGCTTCTTCGATCCGAGCCTGAGAAGCCGAAAGGCGGTCGGCCGCGCGCCTCGGATCGGGCGGCGCTGGCGGGCATCATCCTGGTTCTGCGCACGGGCATGCAGTGGAAGCATCTGCCGCGTTCCGATGTCGGCTGCAGCGGCAAGACGAGTTGGCGGCGGCTGGGCGCGTGGCAGGCGGCTGGCGTCTGGGCCGCCCTGCACCGTGTGCTGCTGGAGCAGCTTCAGGATGTCGATGCGCTCGACTGGTCACGCGCGGTCCTCGACAGTGCGAGCCTGCCGGCGAAAAAGGGGCCCCGCGACGGGCCCGAACCCGACAGACCGGGGCAAGCCGGGCACGAAGCGCCACCTCGTCGTGGACGCCAACGCCACGCCGCTCGGCCTGACGCTTACCGGAGCCAACTGCCACGACAGCCGCACGCTGGCAGCTACCCTCGACGCGGTGCCGGGCGTGCGCAGCGGCCGCCGTGGTCGCCCGCGGCGCAGGCCCGACAAATTGCATGCCGACAAGGGCTATGACCATCGTCGCTGCCGGCGTGAGTGCCGCGCCCGCAGCATCACGCCACGGATCGCCCGGCGCGGCATCGAGAGCAGCGAACACCTCGGACGCTACCGCTGGATCGTGGAGCGCACCCTGGCTTGGCTCGCACGCTTCCGCCGACTTACCATCCGCTACGAGCGACGCGCTGACCTCCACCTCGCCTTCACGACACTCGCCTGTGGCCTCATCTGCAGGGCACAGCTCAAACGGTTTTGTCCCTGACTCTAAGTCTGCTTGGAAGGACCAATTCGACCTCGCTATGAATGGCTTTCACCAAGGCGGGCATTGCCCCGCATCCTCGCGAATGGAATTCTATGTCTCGCTGCTCTAGATACAGCCAAGCCTAGCCATAAGGATCGCCGAGGGTGCGCCGAGGTCTCGTACTGCTCGCCCTCGCGGCCCTGCTCCCGCTGGTGTTGTTCTGTGGCGGCCTGTCGTTCCTGCTTCTGCGCCAGGAGCAGACCGCGATGCGCTCCGAGGCGGTGCATCAGGTCGATCAGATGCTCGGCAGCGTCGACCGCGAGCTTTTCACGCAGATCGAACTCCTCAAGGTTCTCGCTCAGTCGCCTATGCTCGACAGCGAGCAGCCAAACCTGGCTGCCTTCCACGACTTGGCCGAGCGCTTCCAAAGCCAGCTCCCGCTCTGGCACCGCATCATCCTGGCCGACACACAGAGCCACATGCTGGTGCGGACAGGTTATCCCTTCGGAACGCCGCTCCCACCTCTCGTCGATGAGAAGAGCTACAGGCGGGTGCTGGACACGGGCGAGCCCACCATCGGTGATGTCGCCGGACCTGGAGCGTCGGGCCAGGGCCCGCCGCGGGCAAGTTTCCGCGTGCCCGTTCTGCGCGATGGTAAGGTCCGCTTCGTGCTGACAGGCGTCGTCTCCATCGAGCGGCTGACCAAGCTGCTGGCGACATCCGGCCTTGACCCTGCTTGGCGGCCCTACCTCGTCGACGGCTCAGGCCGGATCGCCGCGAGCCTGCGCAACCCGGCCACGGTCGGTGTGCAGGCGATGCTGCCGACGATCCGAGCCCGCGAGAACGGATCCGCAGGTGTCTACGACGGCGTCTCGCTGGACGGGGTGCCGCTGGTGACGGCCTTCCGGAAGTCCGACAGGACCGGCTGGTCTGTCCATGTCGCCATCCCGCTGACCGTCTATAACCAGCCGCTGAAACACGCCGCCCGGATCCTGGCCGCTGCCGGCGTAGCGACAGTCCTGCTGACCGCCGCCCTCGTCCTCCTGCTGCGGCGCGAGGCTCCACGCGCAGCGGCGGGAGGCGCTCGCCCGGGAAAGAACCGTGCGCATGGAAGCGCTCGGGCGCATGACGGGCGGGGTGGCGCACGACTTCAACAACCTGCTGATGGTCATCCTGGGCAACTTGGAGATGCTGAGCCGTCGCTGCGGCGAGCCACGTCTGGACCGTTACGTGGCAGCCATCCGGAAGGCAGCGGAGCGTGGCACACACCTCACGCGCGAGCTGCTCGCCTTTTCGCGGGGCCAGGCCAGCCAGTCAGAGGTGGTGGATCTCAATGAACGGCTGGTCAGTACGCTCACCATGATCCAACAGTCCGTCAGCGGGCACATCCACGTCCAGACCGAGCTGGTCCCCGGCCGCCATGCCGTTCGGCTCGATCCGCTTCAGTTCGATCTCGCCCTGCTGAACGTCGCGGCGAATGCCCGCGATGCCATGCCGGAGGGCGGCAGCCTGCGGATTACGACCCGCCGGGCCCCGCTGCCGGGCCGTTCCGGGCGGGAGGGGATCGCGCTCACGATCAGCGATACCGGCAGCGGCATTCCGGCTGAGGCCCTGCCGCACGTGTTCGAGCCGTTCTTCACGACCAAGGAGGTCGGCAAGGGGACGGGGCTGGGTCTGAGCCAGGTTTACGGTTTCGCGAAAGCCTCGAACGGCATGGCCGATATCGAGAGCCGTGCCGGCCAGGGCACCACCGTAACCCTGTACCTGCCTCTGGCGCATGAGGCGGTGCCAGAGGCAGCCAGGAAGCCTGCGGGCGCCGACACGGCTGCGAATGGGTCGGCTCCGACCCGAGTCGTGCTGGTGGACGACAACGACGAGGTGCGCACCGTGACGGCAAACTTCCTGGAGGATGCGGGCTTCCGGGTGGAGCAGGCTAACACTGCGCAAGCCGGGCTCGAACTGCTTGAGCGGAGCAGCGGTGCTGACATCCTGGTCAGCGACCTCGTCATGCCGGGTGGCATGGATGGGCTGGCCTTCGCCAACGAGGCGCGCAGGCGCTGGCCGGGCCTGCCAGTGATCTTGGTGTCGGGCTACAGCGCGTCGGCGGCGCGGGTGACCGAGCTTGGCTACCCGCTCTACATGAAGCCGTTCGACATGGCCGAGGCTCGTCCGGGGCATCCAGGCTCACCTCGGCGGCGGCGAGGGACAAGCGGCGGCGGTACGCACTTGACGGTCACGTCTACGGCTCGGCTCTCGACAGACGGCTGAGTGCCACGCCGAGCGGCCTAAGGAGGCCAAGCTGTACGGCCCTTGGGCGCCGCCGTCCGTCGCACGCAGCACGGGCACCGCGCTCCAAGTCGCCCAGCCGGGCCCCTGCTTGAGAAGGCGCTCCGTAAAACGTCGGGCGCGAACCGGACGAAACGGAGTGGCCGGACCATCGACCCCCGTCATTGCGCGTCACTGCCGAAGCGGCGGAGTTGCTCCGATGATCGGTCCAGTGGCCTTCTTTCTGTCTGTCAGAGAGGAAGCGAGCGCTGCAGCGACCGCCAAGGCCGCCAGATGGAGCATCACGTCGTGCACCGCGCCCAGGAGTGCCTGCTCGCTCACCGCGAGCGTTCGCCCAATTACCACGCGTCTGGCTCTGAAGCAGATCTGGGCGCAGGTCCGGGAAAGTGGCAGCCATCTCCGCCCGTTGTTCAGCGGCTTCGATGCCCTGCCGCAGAGCTGCCTCGGCGTGAGCGGGGGCACAATCTTGATTTGAACCCCCGGCCCAGGGATTACGATGTCTGCCCTGTGTATCCATTTTCAGCAACTTGGCTCGCGAAATTGCGACAGGCTGCAAACCCGATTCCAATAGCCTAGGCGCCGGATTGTCGAACGATCCGGGGCTGCCTCGACTCTCCTCCGAACGCACATTACGCCTCCGCCATGGCCACGAACCCGACCGTCCCCAAGTTGCGCAACGCCGCCGGGGTCAACGATCAGGAACGCGACGCCGCTGCCGACGCGGTGCCCGCGGATCTGGCGACACACGCCAACCCGCTCGCGACAGGTTGGCCCCTCGACAGCGTCGATATGATCCGCACGAACCAGCGCGCGCCAGCGCGCGGCCGAGGCGCTGAAGGCCGACGAGCCGGCCTGGAGACGCAACATGGTCCGGACAGCCATCCTGCTGGCGCATCCGGTCAAGGGATGAGCGCGTGATCCTGCCTCCTCTCCGCCGCACCGCAGCCGACGCGCAGAAGGTCGCGACCGTCCTCCATGAAGGCCAGACAGACAAAGCCGGCAAGCCCTATCTCGAGCATCTGGCGCGGGTGGCTGCGGGCGTTCTCAGGTTATCGGAAGGGTGTCCGTTCTGGTCCGACGAGGAGCGGGACGAGGCGGTGCAAGCCGCATGGCTGCACGATGTGCTCGAAGACACCGGCTACGGGTTTGGCGCCCTGGCCAAAGAGGGCTTCAGCGATAACGTGCTGACCTCCGCGGCCATGCTGACGAAGCCGGGGGCAGATCACCTATGCGGCTTGGATCAGCAACATCGCGAGGGTCGGAACGCTCAGGGCCACCCTCGTCAAGCTCGCCGACTTGGAAGACAATTCAGACCCCGAACGACTTGCCTTGCTTCCGGCCGAGATACGGGACCGGCTTCTGAGCAAGTACGAGCCCGCGAAGGAAGTTCTGCGGGCGGCGGCACGGGCGAAGGGCTGGCAGGGTTAGCGCGGCGCGACGGCTGGGCCCTGCTACCCCGCGAGCGCCGAGACACCCGGCGTCGGCGATCCTGCCCGCGGCACAAGCGCAACCCGCGTCGCGCCTGAGGCGCCGAAGGCCGCCCGGTTACGCCGGCCAAGATCGCCAACAGCATGCAGAACGGCGCCGAAGCCCTGCGAGCCGCGTGTGCCTGCGGACACGAGGCGGGGGTGCCGATCGCCGATACGCCCCCGCGGCGTCGTACCGGACGCAGGTCTGAGGCTACGCCGCGAGTGGTGCGGTGCCGGGGTGCCGAGGGCCGTGCCGGTTTGGCCGCGGGCGAGCGGCCGGGCCTGGAACGCAAAAACCCGGCACAGCGCTGGGCTGGCCGGGTCGAGGTCTTCGTCACGGGGGAAGGTCTCCACCGTAGCAGGTGGCCTAAGCTCAACAATTGCCGTTCTGGCATGCCAGAGCGGCAGGCGGTGCATGTGACCGCCAGCGGTCCGTTCAACCGCCCTTCGCGATAACCTCCCGGATCGGGATGCCCGGCGCCGGGCCCTTGGGGAAGAAGTAGCCGGCCGTCTGCGCGCATCCGGCCCGATCGGCATGGACCGCCTACACTTTGCCCGTTCCGAGCATCAGCTCACCACAGGAAGCCACCAGCAGCGTGCCGCTCTGCGGATGCAGGCCGAACAGCTCGGCCGCCGACCGGCCGAGCCGGTACGCCTCGGTGCCGAACTGGTCGATGAACGCGCGAGCGTTGTCGCGGATGGCTGCCCATTTCGGCGGGACGCGACATCGGCAGGGTGCGCGGACGAGCGCTCGATCTGGTCACGCCAGGAGGGGGCGGCGGGCGGGGGCCGGCATGGCCGTCGCGGTACGGCCGGATGGTTGCCGCTACGAAAAATGGGCTGCCCGGCTCAGTCCCGCGGTGAGCGACGCCGTTCTGGATGCCGGGCCTCGGTGCGACGAGAACCCATTTCTGCACGTTGGCGCGCGGCCCGGAAACGCTCCATTTCTGCAAGGCCGATCGGATGCGGCGGCGCTTCCTGCGTGAACGGCATGCGCTCGCGGACATCGCCATAGTAGTCCGAACCGCCCATCCCGAAGCCACCGCTGACGACGGGGCCGTCCATGAGCGGCTCACCAGCTGTCGCGGCTGTGGCTAGGGCAGCGAGGATCGCGGCGGCAAGGATGGTGCGCATGCGTGAACCAGCCCATGAAGACGTGACCAATTTGCGACTATGGAAGTCACGATGACGTGCACACCGGCTTTGATCATGCGCTCGGCCCCGCCCCGATCTGCTGATGGGCGGGGGAGCGTTCAATCTCACCAGCGGTGAGCCGAGCCGACACGCAACGCGGCTCGGGGGCTGGATGGAGCGTGCGGGTTAGCGAGGCCTGCGAGCGCCCGACGCCCGGTCGTGCCGAGACGGGCCCGCTCACCCCGCAGCCTCAGCGATGGCCCGCCGCTGCGCAGTCTCCTGGCGCGCGCAGGCTGGGACGCGCTACCGCGCCTGCGGCTCGGTGAGCTGTTCCATAGGCGGACCAGCTCCAGCGCCGTTGCCGCCTCCTGGTCGCAGGCCGACGCGGAGGAGAACGCCTCGACCGAGCTGCGAGAAGTCTCCGGGTATTCGCCGAGCAAAGCCCCGGATTTTAACCTTGTGACCAAGTCGTCCCGTAGCCCAGCGCAACCGCGTGAACAAAACGCTATCGCTCCGGTTCAGTCTTTGCACTCAACCGCATTAGAAAAGCCGATGATTGACGATTGGCTGGAACACACGAGTCAGGCCATCCTAGAAGCGCACCAACTCGTGCTCGAGTATGGTAACCCGAGCATGCAGGCACTGTCTCGACTGCTCCTGATGGAGACTGCCCGGGAGATTGCCGCGCGGAAGCTGGCGCATGATCGTAGGCGTGACGACGCGGCCTCGGAATAGGAGCGGCAGCGCACGCAGGTGAAAGGACTGCGGGAGAGAACCGGACGGGCACCCAGATCCAGCCCTCGGAGGGGGATCAGACCGGGTCGGATCCAGGTGGACGCTGCTGCGCAGGGATTAAAGAAAGACCGCTATTCCGCTCGCACGTACGCTCCTGACGGCCCGAGCCGCGGGCGAGCCGAACCACATCGTGCTGAAGCGGATTTGCTGACAAGGGGGTATGATCGGCATGGCTCGGCGTGTGAAAATGAAGCCGCTAGCAGATCTGCACATCGTGCACACCCGGGCTCTGATCCGAGAAACCCGTCGGCAGGCCGAAGCGCTCAAACAGGAACTGATGCGAAGCCGACGACAGGTGGAGGAAGCGCGCAAGCTCCTCGACGCCACAAAGCCGAGGATGGACAAGTCGGATGCTTCTTAACCTTTCGTCGCCGCGCCTTCAGCCTCGCGATCCGCTTCAGCGCACCATCGACGTCCGCCTCATGCTCGCGAGCGCCTGAAAAAGCCCGCCGCGGCGAACCGGGCGGGCTGAACCATTCTTTCGAGGAAACTACTTCCCGCTCGGCGCCGCGCCGCTGCCGGTGGCACCATTGCCGGTGCTGCTGTCGCCAGCGGGCGCTCCCGCGGTGGTGTGATTGCTTGTGCCCGAGCTCTGGGCTGATGCGACCCCGGCGCTGCCGGCAATCAGGGCGAGGGCGAGTAGGGCGGACTGAACGCTTCGGCTGGTCATGGCACTCTCTGGTCACAGGAAGCCGACACAAGCCGGCAGCGGGTAATAACGGAGGGCTGCTTCCACCGTTCCCGCTCGTGCCTTACGCGATGGAGTCAGTCGTCAATCCCAGGGCGCTTGAGGCCTCGCGCGGACCGGCGGAACCATTGACATCATCGAGCCATTCGAGTGACGTCGAGACGCAGCACTGCGGAGCGAGATCATGAGGTTGTTCCGGCAGCACCTGTCCGTAGGCCAGCAGTTTCGTTCCGAGGACGGAAGTGTCGAAGGAATCATCCTTGCGGCGTGGCCGATAAGTGGCGGTTCTGAGGCACTTGTGAAGGTGACCAGCAATGGTGCCGAAATCCGGGTGTTCGTGCCGGCCAAGCCAACTCCGCTCTGACACCAAAAAGCGTCGCGCAGCGCTGCCGGCAGGCGGCCATGTCGGCCGGCGGCTCGGGCAGTGTTACCCGGATCTCGGCCGGCGCGCTCACGTCGAGCGCGGGAACCGGCTCAGAGTGCGCGGGCGCCGAGCCAGAGCGCGGTCGACACAATCGCCTATCGATAGAACCGGGTCGGCGGGCGGCCGGCCAGGTCCTCCGGGTCGTCGTTGAAACGGACGGCCTTCATCGCGTTTGTCAGCGCGCAGGTCGTCACGAACGGGACCTGCTCGGCGGTGCGCCCGACAGCTTCGATCTTGGTGCCGAACTCGTCGGCGTTGAGGACCAGCATGAGGCTCAGCGCCCGATTATGATGGTCTTCACCTCGCCCGAAACCGGGTCGAGTAGGGTGATCGTCTGCTGGCTCATATGCGGCCCCTCCGACGCTGGCAAAAGGTCTTGTGCGTGCTGCCCGGGGGCAAGCTCAGATGCGTGGCCAGCATCGTGCCGACCATCGGGCATTCGGTGATCAGCGCGACTGGCTGGACGAGCACGTCGAGCGCGGTCTCGCGGGTGCAGTCCGACCCCTCGACGCCCGGCGGGCAGGCGAGCGCACCGGCCATATAGCCCGGTGTCTCAGCATATGCCGGATGGTCGAAAATCCAGATCCAGGCCCAGCCGAGCATCAGGATCAGGAAGATGCCGGCAATCTGCCGGGCACCGAAAATGCTGCGGATGACGTCAAGCATCGCTCTTGATCTCCATGACCCGCACATCAGCGCAGGCGCCAAGCAGATCGTCTGTGATCACCCTCACCGAATTCGAAGCCGATCATCCCGATCTGGCACGAGGCGGCGGACCACTCTCGGCCCTTCAACGCGTGGGTCAGCGCGCGAGCGGGGCGAAGCCCGCGCGGAAGACGATCGGGCCATCGAGCAGCGCGCCGCCTCGGCGGCGACCGGAAGCCGCCGCTGCAGCGCCGCCTAATGCAGCATCCCGAACGTGCAGCGGTAGACGTCGAGAAGCGCCCACGGATCGAGGCGGTGGCGCGGCATCACTGGCCCCGCGGCCTCATGCGCTCGGCCATCTTCGCCATGCCGGCGAGGTTCGCGAAGAATGTCCGGCCCATCGGGTGGGAGGTGTCGATCACCGACTCCGTGACGGGGCGGAACGCCGCCTCGTGCTGCTCGGCCGGAACAGATTTTTGTTGCCCGAACGGCGGATTCCAGGGTCTCCGGAGACCCTGGAATCCGCCGTTCTCAATGCCGTTTCAGACTAGCTTTCGAGCGCGGCTCGCCGTTCGCAAGGGCAGCGACGGAGGGCCAGGAGCCTGGAATCACTGTGGCCGAATGGCCTCACGTTTACTTATATCCGCAAAAACTGCTTGAGTCGCCCCATTTGTGCGCTCGGTAGTGTCTAGAAGCGCCGTCCAATTCGGAGGGGTGCATGTCAGCGCGAGCGATAGCGACAGCTCTCTGTGCCAGCGGTGCATTGCTGCTGGGAACGTCTGATTACGGGGTGGCATCCGAGACGGCTTCGCAGTTCGCGTTCCAGCCGAGCATCAAGCCTGCGGAGCCGGAGCAAACCGCCTCAGTCACCCTCGGGAGACTGAGTGTGAGACAGAGCCCGATGGATCGCCCGTGGAATCCTCACGTCTGCATCGGCTGTGACCGAAACAACGGACCGTCCCTCGATCTGGGGCAAAGCCATCGAACCCGTTGAATGCGGGTGAGGCCAACCTCCGACCGGACCGACCCGCCGCGCGGCCGTAAATGGCTCGCCCTTCTCGCTCACGCCGGAGGTGCCGAACGAGCGCTTCTCGCCTGCAACCTAGGCGGCAAGCCTCTGCAGTTGCTCGCCGCAGCAAGCGGCCATCCGAAACGCCCCCACGCTCAGCAGACGCTTAAGAGGTTTAGGGACGATGCTGATGCACCACGACTTGATGATGGGCTTTGCCGCCGATTGGATCACAAACTGGAACCAGCGTGACGTCGAGGCGGTGCTCCGGCACTTTGCCGAGGAGGCCGAATTCGTCAGCCCGATTGCTCACGAGGTTGTCGGAGAAGCCGTGCTCAAGGGCAAGGAGATGATCAGGGCGTACTGGTGCACGGCGCTCGACAGGATCCCGACCCTGCATTTCACTCTCGACCACGCAACCTGGGACGCAACGCAGCGCGAACTTACGGTTATATACATCGCGGAGCGCGCCGGTCGGCGTCAACGCGCCTGCGAGATCATGACCTTCGATGCTGCGGGTCGGCAGATCAGGGGTGAGGCGTTCTACGGCGCCGATCTCTGATGCTTCGTGTTTCGTCATCCCTGCCGCACGCAGCCGCCCGGAGCGAAAGCTCGGCCCTATTCACAGATCAAATTGCATTGATATCAATATGATCAAATAGGCAGTTGCGCCGCGAAGCTCGAAGCCGGATCGGGGAGGCCTGGATGCGCGAGATCTACCCTTCGGAAGAAGCGCTCAGCGAGGCCGTGGCGTCTGGGAGCACGGGAGCTAGCGGCGAGCAATTCATGCTGGTGGACGGCCTGATCGTCAGCCTGGACGCGAAGGTCTGACGGCCATGAGCAAGGTACGCGTAAGCGGTTTTGCAGTGTCCGTCGACGGATTCGGCGCCGGTCCGGACCAGAGCCTAGAGCATCCGATGGGCAGAGGCAGCCGGGAACTGCACAAATAGTTCTTCCCGACCCGGACGGCAACGCCGGGGCTACCGCGCATACCCTTGATATCAGCAGGTGCATGGCCCTCAATATCCAAGACGATAATATAAACGCGATAAATACACAGATGGTTCATCAGATTTCTTTAAATGTTTTTTGGAAAGTCCCAGATTTTGTAGGCACAACCCTCAGAATCGAGGTCGGCGTACGACCGCAAGTCGCCCGAAATTGTCTTCGCTTGATTGTTACGGAGTCTGAGAAGACACGGACGGCCTGGCCGTCTTCGCGCCGCGCGCGGTAGCGCACGGCGAGGGCCTGGCCGGGCGCACGGGCGGCTGTCGTGTCGTGAGCCGCGGGCTGCAGCGTTCTTGAGGCTCCCGTTACTTGGCCTCGGCCTTTGCATGACGAGCGAGGGTAGCATCGTAGATTTCGCGAACACTGGGCAGCGAAGGGGGTCGATTCATCGGAAGAGGCGGCCAAGCGGGCCGACGGGCGGCATGCAGGAGTGGCAGCACTCGAAGGGGTGCGAGCGCCCGCTCATCACGCGGCCGCTCCTTCGACGGGGGCCGGGTATGTGCCGGGCGAAGCTCATAGCGTGCCAGGCCGCCGGCCTTCCCGACCTCAAGGACGCGCAGTGGCGGGCATTCCTGCCATTGGCTGATAGCCGGAGAGGAAACCTCGATCTTGCGGCTCAGGGTCTTCGTGCCATCGGCTGTGTCGATCGCTGGTTCCGGTGCTGTTGGTCCCGTGAAGCCACATAGTAAGCTAATCTTATCCTTTCGGCAGGAAGGTAAAAAAATCTGGCCTAGTCGGCGGGAAAGCCGTCCTTACATGCTGTCAGGCATGCCCACGCCGCTCGGCAACGTGATCAAGGAAGCTCGGAAGGCCCGCAACATAACGCAGGGCCGGATCGCAGCTGAGTTCGGCATCACGCGGAATGCCGTCACGACCTGGGAGACGAGCGACAGCGGCCCGCAGCGCGGCCGTCTTCCGCGCTTGGCCGAGCTGCTCGGCACTGATCTCGCCTCGGCAATGCAGGGCGAGATGGTGTTCGTCGAGGCGCTCTCAGCCGAAGCGCCCCAGAAGCCGGACTTCAACGTGCGCAGAGCGGTCCAGGCCAAAAAGCTGGAGCTGCCGAAGCACTTCCGCTTCAACGGTCAGACCATCGACTATGCGCCTCGGCCACCGAGAATCCAGGGTAAGAAGGACGTGTTCGTCATCCACGTCGTCGGCGATAGCATGGTGGATCGCCACGAGGACGGAGATCCCGTCTACGTCGACCCGCACCGCCGACCGAAGCCGCGCGACATCGTCATCGTCGAAGTGAGGGGCGAGAGCGAGGGCGAACCTGGCGACGCCTTCGTGAAGCGCCTCGTGCGCCGGAGCGGCGGGAAGATCGTCGTCGAGCAGTTAAACCCGCCGAAGGAATTCGTCTTCGACGAGGCCGACGTGGCGCGACTGTACCGGGTGATCCCGTGGACTGAGGCTCATCGGGATCTGAGCGCGCGTCCATTACAACAGGAGCGGAGAAATCGATGGCCCGCACTTCCACCACTGCCCGCGCAGTCCTGCTCAGCGTCGCCGGTGCTGGCGCCGCCGCGGCACAGACATCCTGCACTATCAGGCCGCCGCTGCCGCGCGGCGCCAGCAAATGACACCCCTGACAACTCCGGATGCCAGAGCGATCTCGAGCACGCCGGCTATCCGCGTCGAGGGCCTATCGAGGCTCCTCCGCTTCGCTGCGCCACTGATCAACCTGTGCGGCCTCGGCGCTGCGCACGCGCAGAGCCACGCCGAACAGGTGAGCGTCTATGCCAGGACCCTCTCCACGACGACGTTCGCGGAGCAGGCCTGCCTGGGCTTCCGGGCGGATGCGTCGAAGCTCGCCGCCATGCGCACTCAGGCCCAGATCACCGAGGCCGAAGATCAGATGATTGCGGACAAGATTCGGGAGAGCACCGCCTCTATCACGTCGACGTTCGAGCGGATCGGGCAGAGCGCGTGGTGCGCCGACACCTACCGCCTGTTCGGGCCGGACGGCACGCTCGTGAAGGGCGCTCTAGGGAAGAAGCCATGACCGAGCCGGCGACCTTCAACCCGGGCCCCGCCTTCACGCTCCCATGCGGCGGCACGACCTTGTCGCCGTGGGCCAGCCAACAGACCGAGCCGACCGAGTGCTGATCATGCGGTCTTCGATCCTGTCCACAGCTTTCGCGCTCGCCCAGGCTACGGCCGTCGCCCAGAACCTCAACATCCCGGTCGGAGAGGTCGGCGCACGCATCGCCACAGCCTCCGCTCGGATCGGCGAACACGTCGACTGGGGCGAGGCCACCTGCGGCGAGCCGAAGCAGTTGCCGGGCACATGCGTCTGGGATCTGGGACCGCGGCTTTCCCTGACGGCCCACGCCTACGATCCGGTCTTCGAGGCCAAGGGTCAGGGGATGTCGCCCAATGCAACGATCATCATCACCCGCTGGTCTCGGGCCGATCTGCAGGATTCCGCGATCCGCAACGCGTTTGACCAGTCGTGTCGCGGACTGGTGGCCGCTCTGCTGTCGGACTGGCCGGCGTCCAAAGTCGTCTCGTTCACGAGCGCGCTGATCGGCTCGGCCGACAAGGATCGCGCGCTCAGGGCGAACGGGATCGAGTTCGCCTTCTACACCTACCCGGGCTCCGTCACGTGCGAGGCGCAATTGGCCAATGACTAAGTCCACGACTTTCAGTTCCGACGCAGCCTCCGCCTTCCCGCTGCAGCCGTGGAGGCAGCCCTGAGCGAGTCGCGGAGCACGGTCGCCGTGTATCGAACCGACGCCGCGACAGGCTTGGTCGGGAGGCTGCGGCAATGGGCCGGTCCAATCGCGCTGGTCATTCGCGTCCTGGCCGGTGGAACAGCCCTGCTCACGGCAGCCGCCGGCCTCGCATACCAGCACTGGACCGCCGCGATCGTCGGGGCAGCGATCGGATTTATCCTGCTGCTCGACTGGCCCGATTGGCGCCCGCAACGGATCGGGTTCTGGATCGGAGAGTGCCCCGCCTGCGCCACGCTCGTCCGGGCACAGGCGCCGCCCGTCGGCGCCGACCTTCGCTTCGCGTGCCCAGGCTGCCGACGCGAGCTGCTGCTCAAGGATCACCGCTTCGAGGTGACGCAAACATGACCGAGCCCAACACCCCGATCCCGCCACCACCTCGAACGTCGCCTGCGTAGGTGTGCCGCGGTTTGCATGCTGGCCGGCTGGCCCGCTTCGAGGCACAGCCACCGGCACCTGTTGCTGCCCATGGACCAGTCATGCTCCGCCTTTCGCCAGTCCTTGCCGTCCTCCTGACGGTGGCCGCCCCCGCGGGCGCTGACGCTCAGGGACGCACCGATACGCGGTCTTTCACTTGTCCGGCTCTGAAGGCGCTCGTCGCGAGGGCAGGAAACGTGGTGCTCGCTTCAAGCGAGTTCACATACGAGACGGTGCATCGCGACGGCGGCGCCTGTCAGCAGGACGAAACCGGCGCCCCCGCCTACGAACCAACCTCCGATGTGTCTGCTTGCTTCGTCGGCTGGCGCTGCAAACAGCGGAACAGCGACAGCGGCGGCATGGAGTGAGAGGCTCGCGCATCTTGCCCCGCGCGCCTTCGCGCCACCGCCATCCGGTGCGCGCTGCGCGGTGCGCCCTGTCAGAAGGGGAGCCGGTCCGCGAGGCAAGCCGGCACTTTGCCGAAGATAGCCAGCGTCGTCGGCTCCGAGCAGTCGTCGGAATCCGGATCCAAGACCGCGCGGGTAACGGCGGCCGCACCGATCGCTCGGCCATGACAGATCTTTTCCAAAGCGACGCGGCAGGACTCCGCTCCGGGCCGCCTCTGTATTCCTATTATGGTCGCACGCTGTCATAGAACGTGCCGCAAATCGAACCGGTTCGCGCGTCATCTGTAAACAAAGGTGGATGCGCGAAGGAAAGCGACAATTACCTTTTCCCTCGATGGATCAGCGAAAGTTAAGCTTACCTACGGCTTAATGCCTTAGGCGACGGGGACGTCCCAGTGGCCATCGCCTACCTTGGCCACCTCCAGCACTCCTCGGCTGCCGCGCAGGTCTTCACCTGCGTGCCGCTAAGCTTCCTGGCGAGAGGACGCGCCGTCCGCAGGCTTGGACGAACCTGAAGGCCAACGCCAGCCGAGCCGCCGGGATCGCCTGTACGCTGCGGCCAGAGCCGGGGCCGCCAAGGGCAGCGACGCGCTGCGCACCTTCCGCCAGGGCCCGGCCGAGAAGGCCGATCGAGCCTTGACGCGATCGCCGACGCCCTCGAGCGGATCTCCAGCGGCGCGGACGTCGCCGACGACATCCCAGGCTTTGCAGCGACCGCCACGGAGGCTGCCTGACCATGTCGCCCGACTTCTTCGGCACCGATGCCGGGCGCTCAGGTCTCTGCGAACACCACGCCGAACCGAGCGCCAGTCCGCCTGACGACTGTGCAGCGCCGCGACATCTGGTCGATGGCTGTGAGCAGCGTGAAGGTTTCGGGCACGGCATCTTCGTCGCCAGCTTCGAGCAGCGCGCCCGTGTCCGACATATTCCACACGAGGCACCGCAACCGCCTGCCCGTATCATCGTCCAGGATGTGTCCTGCGCTGAAGCAGTCCGTTCGGCCGGAGAGACGTTTTTCGCTCGGCATGTTCGCTCCTGAAGGCGTCGCGAACAGTGGAGTACATCTGGCTATTTCGGTTGCGTTACGGGCCCGCACAAATCAGCCCGAACGCTTCTTTGATGCTTACCGCTGGCTAAATCCCATCAGTGGATCTGAGTGGGTTGCGCAGTTGGGTGCGATCGGCCTCATCAGATCAACCGACCACTTCAGAAGCCGCTGCTGCGTGAGCCGCATCTCTGGGGGGTATCTTGCCTCTGCGCACGCTGCTGCAGTTCCTCCCGGTGAGCGGCGAGGAAGCTGCGGCACGACGGTGCCTCTCGTGTTCGACAGATCCGCTGCCGCAACTCAGTTCGTGAAAATGACGCCGAATAGATGCTTTGTCCGACGCGTGACACGGCAATGTTTGCTTATGCCGATGCTGGCCACGGACAGGCGGAACTTAGATGGCAAGCCTTACGTAGCCCTCACCTCAATCAGGGCACCGATTTCCGAGGCGTTGCGGACGAGGCAATCGATCGGTGCGGTGTTCATGTCCGTCAGCAACTCCCCAAGTCGGAAAACGTCTCGCCGCGGGGCCGCTCTGCGCTCTGTGGCCATGGCTGAACCAGATCAGTCTAGACTCGAAGATACTGCCCGGCAGCGGTTAACGATCCTGTCGACGACTGGTCTCGGGTTTTCGCGCGCCGATGGGCGCATGGTTTCACCGCTCAGTCTGCAATCCAAGCCGCGGACTAGCATCACGTCCGAGGCCAGCCCCAGCACGAGGCCGTAACGGCTCCCTCCACTGCAAGTGAGCCGAAGCGGTCGGCATATTATCCTCCTCGCAGAAAGGTCATGCAAAACGCGAAGAAAATATTCGCCGAGAAAGCCCAGTGTTAAATGCATATTTCATCGCTTTTTGGCTCGGATCAGAACGCTGCGTTCCGATCATACGATACCTAAAAACAGGGATATGGCGATACAATTAGCAAAACCCAACTGGTAATTGTTATGAATTACACATTTTAATCATTGGAAAGCAGCAATAACTAGCGTAGAAACAACCCATACGCAGATCAAGATAGCTCAACCGGATACACTCTTTCTGATGACGGGGCTTGAATGTCTGAGCCCGGTGCCATCCTCTGCGCGCAAGGCGTCGCTGCGGTGAAGCGCGACGCGGCAAGGTTGGCGTTATTGAACGTCGCGCGAGGCCACCGAGCGCGCTGCTTCAAACAAAGCCCGCACCTTTTCAGCCGCACGCAACACGAGGTCAGGGCGGCCGACGTCGTAAGAGTGCTCGGCGATAAAGCTCTCCACCACTTCCTCGATCCGGCCTTCGATCTCGTCCATCACAGCGAGGCCCGCCGGACCTTCACTACGCAATCGAGCATCGGCAAGCATCAGATAGGCCGCGCTGACAAGGAGAAAGGCGATCCCATTCACCTCTTGCGCCAGATCAGAAGGAGATTCGCTGCCGGGATCATCGCCGTCCGCGATCTCGTTCGACATCCGAGCAAACTCCGCGCGCCCAACACCTCTTGCTCTAGAGCGGTCACGGTGAGGCACTCCCTACGGCAAAGAGCGGATTGCTTGCGTCTATTTGGACTACGCAGAACGCCCAACCTCGCGCAGGGGAGGGGACCCAGGGGTAAGCACAGCACCATTACGCGCGGGATGATCGAGGCAGCTGACGGGGCAATCGACGTTGCCCGGACCGGCCGACGAGGTGCCCCGCCCACCGGCAAGATCCCCGCGATCTCTCCGCAGAAGCTGAGGGACGAGGCCTTGGTGTGAGCCGAGGAGACGCTGAAGGCAGTCGGCGCGACGGGAAAGCGGCGGTGATCCGCCCCGTCCCGCTATGCGCTGCTCTCGACGTGACACGAGCCCCGCGAGGCCCGCACGACTGTGCACACGCGCCGCGCGGCCTCGTGCAGAACCGGGCTGCCCGCCATGTCGGGCCGATCGGCCTCGAGATCCTTCGAGGGTGGCGACGAGCCGCTCCTCAAGCTCGAGCAGCAAGGCATTGCCGCGCTGGGGGTCGGAGCCGCGGATGGCGATCGCCAGCTCGCGGAAGGCGGAACTCAGCAGCATGAACGTTACGACGCCGGCCTCGGCCTCGAAATCTACATCGCGCTTTGCCATGTGCGGCCTCGCTGGTTCGTCCGACAGAACGCTGAACTCGCGAGGCGCCTCGGACGGGCGATCGTCTATTGCCAAATCAAACACACGCTCGTCTGGTTTCGCACGGGTCGCTCTGCCGCAGGAGTCGTCTTCGCGGGGAGGAGCGCCTCAAGCAGTTCGAGACTTGCGTCGCCTTCGCGATGGAAGGGGGCCCGTGGCTGAAAGTCTACTGACCCTTCAGCGGATCGACGAGGCCGGTTTGCTCATCTTCGGACACGATGCCGCTCGGACGGTCTTCACCCAAGGTCTGGCCGTCCGAGGGCTGCTCGGGCGGCCCACCGGCCTCAATGAACCGCTCCCTACTGTCCTGCTCTCGCTTGGCGACGTCCTTCAAGGATGGTGTCACGTTGTCTTCCATGCCGCCCGACATTGCGCTCTCCCGGTCTTTCGTGGATGCGGCGGACGATCTGAGCCATGGCACGACCTGTCGCCCGTGAGCGGCGCAATCGCCGCGCCATCCATCCGGAACGAAGTGTTCAACGGCCTTGCTCGTTCCAGTCGCGGCCTGACCATGGCGGCGTCTGATGAGTGAGATCTTCATCGCCAACCTGTTCGGCCTCGACCGCGCCCTTGCACCCCAGGAGCGCAAGCGTGTGGCTCGGACGTACCTGAAGTGCAGGTCCACGGAGCGTGGCTGTACCGGCGGGACAGCGGGCGACGTCGAGCTGAAGGAGCGGGGCGGCGGCAGTGCCGCACAGTACTCGTGCACAGGAGCGGTCCGAACGGCTGACGCTCATCTTCGCGCCGCAAGCCCTGTCACGCCTGACGGCCGCGGTGAGAATCCGAGACCGGGCAGCCGAGCGGAAGGGCAGGCGGCTTGGGAACCACATGGAAGCCGTTCGGTCGCTGATGCTCGGCTGGGGCTCGGAGCGCGGCCGTCTGCGGATGAACGCGACCGCAGGCATCAAGGATCTGCGCCAGCTCGGAGGGCCGGCCGTCGACGCTCAGCGGATTCCGGGCGTCGTGGCGACCGGTCCGGATGCGGTTGGCGATGACAGGACGCCAAGTCTCTGGATGATTTATACAAGTCCCTTACCCGAAGATGGGACAGCCTTTCGCAGGCCATGAAGCAGGCTTGGGGTAGAAATTTCCTCAGAGAGGATATAGCGATGTCAAACATATCATGGCACAGCGACAACAATACTTGACGGTATATCGATCTTTATCTTATTCTCTCAAATATCAATAGTATTTTATGGATGAGATACAAGGCTAGCAGCCTATTACATCCCATACGTCGACATGCCGACGGTTTGGAGCGGTGATTTTGCCGAACTTGACCGGCTCTTCAAATATCTTGTGCCAACGAATATCGATTTTTGGAGGGAACGAAATCATCCATTAGAGGACATTATTCGAGCATTGTCCGAGAAATCTGCCCAAAATCGATGCAAAATCCAATAAAAAGGCAAAAGATGCGGCGGCATAGACCGGCTCTCGTTTGAATGTGTGCTAGGTGATTAGTTGCGGGGGCACAGAACATTCAGCCGTAAGCGGTCTTTCCGGGCGAGGGCCGAGCGTCATTCTTCGACGCCAAAGAGGATCAAGTCACCGCCAACAATATCTGGAGCACTTCAGCGTCAAGATAGAAATAAGTTCGGCGATGAACCTCGTCGCGTGAGTTCGACAACGTCGTGTATCACGAGACAGCCGGCTGTTCCATTGCGCTCGACGGGCTCCGCCGCAACACTAGTGGTGCGTTTAGACCATCGTTCCTTGCCCTCGATGGGCGGAGTGTACAGATATCCTTTGCTTGTCCAGGATCCCAGCAAGAAGAAAGTTTTCAGGTTGGCTGGAGGTGGCGGCGCTGCCGCGCCTTAAATCGGGATTTCGTGCGATTTCAAACGCGAAATTTCGTGAGACGAAGGTTGGTCGAGGCCGAAGATATCAAGCGTTCCAGCCCGTCCCACGGAACAGGTATCGTCGGCGTCATGCACGAATCGCAAATTTCTAGCTGCTTTAGTGGGTATTTGTATTTCCCGAAATTGCAGAGGCAGCATCTCACAACAACATTTTCTTTCATTAACGGACCGCCACGAAAGTGCTGGAGGACATGATCATCCTGGAGCCAGAAGCACTGAAAGGCGGCGTGTTGCTCCCGCTCATTGCCGTCGCTCCAAACACTGCGTCTGGATAGAGTGCACGGGCGATCTTCCTAATGCTCGCGTCGATCACTGGGATTTCGCAGTAGCGGTATCGATAGCCGTCACGTGCAAGCACGGCGGCCTTGACCTTCCGCGTCGGACGTCGCTGCGGATCACGCTCGCTAGTGGTTGAACTCTGACGGTTGAGTCCGTCTGGGGTTTCGTTTTGCGGTGCGCCCTGCCAGTCTGGCGGGATGCGCAGCGGCATCTCCTTCACGCTCTCTGCCTCGGATCGCCTTCAACTCGACGCCCTTGTGGCGGACCGCAACACGCCGCAGAAGCATGTCTGGCGCGCCCGCATCGTGCTGCTGAGCGCGGCTGGCCTGGGCACTCATGCGATCATGCGCGAGGCGGGCGTGTCCAAGACCGCAGTCTGGCGCTGGCAGGAGCGCTTCGCACGGGAGGGCATTGATGGGCTCCTTCGAGACCAGACACTAGTGATCGAAATCCGACGCTTGGTACCCGCTCGCGGGGTCCGCAACGGGTGGACAACCGAAGTTGAGATACAGCCTGACAGCCGACATCTGCCGTGGCGCCGCCAAGCCGACAAGTCCGCACCACTGGTCCGCCTCCTCGACCCGGATCCGCAAGCCTCCATTTAGCTCAGATGTCGAGCACGAAGCGGGTGAGGCCGGGATACAGGCCGCGGAAGCGTTCCGGACCCATCGTCGTGTGAGCCCGGAATCCGAGCTTCTCGAAGCACCGGAGGACCGAGGAATTACCGAAGATTGCCGTGCCGCCGATGACGGTGTGGCCTTCCTCGCGCGCACGCGCGGCGTGCGCTAGGACGAGCTTGCCGTAGAGACCGGCACCCCGCATATCTTCCCGGATGGCGGCGTATTCGAGGACATAGTCGGCGGGATGGAACAGGTTCGGAGATTTACCGAACAGGCCGAATACAGCGACGTACTTCCTCCAGAACGCCTTCGCGACCTCTGGCGACCAGCCGAGAGAGTGTGACACCGCCTCGAACCCGTCGGGCCGCAGCGGGCGCTGATCACCCTGGTTCGAGAGGAAGGAGCCCATGGCTCCCGCCGGACGGCCGACCGAGTCCTCAACGACCAGGAAATCTTCCAACTGCCCCCAATTGTTAGCCCCCTGTCTGAGTAGGGCCTCGTGGAATTCCAGGGGCGTTACCCCCGTGCCGTCGAGCTGGCTGTCGAAGACGCCGCTTCCGACGCCCGGCAGCATCGATTGGTACATCACGTCCGCAAGGAACGAGATGTCGGCAGGCTGCGCTCGGCGGATCGGGAAATCATCCATGTGGCTTGCTTTGGCTCGGTCGATAGGGACTGGGCGAAAGATAGAGGAAGAAGGCGTGGATCTCCCGCACCGTCACAGGTCGCCTCTACGGAGAGGGCATTGCACACAAGCAAACCTTATGGCGTTCCGACTGACAAACCTGATCGGACCGGTAAGCTGAAATGCCACATAGCGGACAGCGAAAAGGTCGGCTTGGGGTCGGAAGCAGCCCCTCAATGCGGGTACCAAGCGTCAGACTTCGACCGCTAGCGGGCGAAGGTCCGGTCCCGGGCGGACGTCCGAGCAATCGGTCTCGGAACCGGACCGTTGGTTTGGG
The DNA here is from genome assembly GCA_050632875.1 of Methylobacterium sp. P31. Lineage (GTDB taxonomy): Bacteria > Pseudomonadota > Alphaproteobacteria > Rhizobiales > Beijerinckiaceae > Methylobacterium. Next base: position 3,753,088 of record JBODSC010000001.1, read on the forward strand.
TGGGTTTTAAGCGGTCGACCACAATCTCTGTTCCGACCGTATCGAATTTCGCCGCTTGAACCTTGTTCAGCGCCAGATAGCGGTCGCGCTCCGCAGGAGATTGGCGCCCACCGTCCATGGCCTCCGACCGCGTGAGTGCGAAATACTCGGCCGACTCCTCGACAGTGAGGCCGACGAAAACCTCACGCTCTTCCACGTCAGTCGTAAGCATCCGCTGTCCAGCAGGTACTCTCGCTCTCCCGGATCGAATTTCATGGAAATCCTCCAATGAATGCGCATATGACCTTTACCACTGCGGGGCCGTTCGGATCCGAAACCCGGAAATTCCGCAGGTCGGATCCGCCGCCTCCCAGCTGTTTGAGCCCTACCGTTTCCCGCTCCGCCGTCTCGGCCTTCATCTCCGGTGTCGACGTTGGCACGATTCAGAACTGGACGCTCCGGCGCATTTGGGATTGGCACACCGCGAACAACCACAAGCATCGGCGGTTTGATTTCTGGGATGCGGTCACCACACATCGTGTTGCAACGAGTTGCAAGCCCTGCGGAACATGTTTCGGGCAATTAAAAAACCCGCCAAGTCATTGACCGGGCGGGCAAAAAAATTGGTAGCGAGGGAGGGATTTGAACCCCCGACACAAGGATTATGATTCCTCTGCTCTAACCAGCTGAGCTACCCCGCCCCAAAGCCGCGCGCGCCCCGAGGGCGATGCGTGCAGTGGCGGGGGTATAGGAAGGCTGGGCGCACGGTGTCAACGGTCCTGCGTACGCAAAACGCGCCCGCTTGTACGCAGAATGCGGTTTTCCGCCGCGTGGGGTGCGACGGACGCCCGCGGCTGTCACGGAACGGGGAGGGAGCCCGGGCCAACGCCGTGTTCGGCCGAATTCACAACGCTATGCTACGCGCCAGTCCCCGACCGGGACCGGAGAATCGGAGCCGTCGATGACCCGTCGCGCCAGCACCCATCTTAGCGTCCTGCTCGCCCTCGCAGCGCCGTTCGTTGCTTCCCCAGCCTTCGCGGCGGGCGCGGGCGACACCTACCGTGCCGCCCTCAGTGGGAGCAGCGAGGTGCCGGCAACCCAGTCGAAGGGTACCGGCGAGGTTACCGCGACCTTCGACCCAGCCACCAAGCGCCTGAGTTGGACGGGAACGTACAACGGCCTCACCGGCCCGGTGACGGCAGCGCATGTCCACGGTCCGGCCAAGGCCGGCGAGAATGCCGGCGTGCTGGTGCCGGTGACGGCGACCAGCAGCCCGTTCACCGGCGAGGCAACCCTGGACGACGCCAAGGCCGCCGACCTCGAGGGCGGCCGGCTCTACTTCAACCTCCACACCGCCGCGAACCCGAAGGGCGAGATCCGCGGCCAGCTGGAGCCGGCGCGCTGATATCCCGCGACAGGAGCCTCGACGCGCGCCGGCGCGCCCGGTAGGCGGGGCCTACCCACCCGCCGGAGCTTTCGATGAAGCAGACCGAGGCCATCATCGCCTGGACGCCCGTCCGCTGGGCAGAGCTGAAGCCGGAGACCGCCGGGCAGGTCGTGGTCCTGCCCGCTCCGGACGCGGCCGGCGAGGCGAAGCGTTATATGATGCGCGCCGGCGCCAGTTCGTCCGCGCTGGCCACGCTGTCCGAGGAGGCGCGCATCGCCCGCCTGTTCATCGATTTCCAGACGCTCGTGGTGCGCGACGGCATCGACCCGCAGGCGGCGCACCGAGCCTTTCTGGCCATCGACGAATACCGGTTCCGCATCGCGCCCGATACCGAGGGCGCCGAGTTCGAGGACCCGCCCGAGGAGGATTAGCCGGGGGCCGCGCCGGGGCGCCTCAGACGCAAAGGCCTCGCTCGCGCAAGAGTGAGAATAAAGAATTCACTTGCGCTGGCCGGCGCCCTATCTCGGATCGGCGTCCTGACATCCCGGAGGCCGGCCATGTCCGTATCTCGTCGTGCCGTCATCGCCGCATCGGCGCTCGCGCCGCTCGCCCCCCGTTTCGTCCGCGCGGAAGACCCGCTGATCCGGCGGCCGATCCCGTCCACGGGGGAGATGCTGCCGGCGATCGGCATCGGCACGTCGCGGCGCTACGAGGCCGAGCCGACGCCCGACAAGGTCGCGCCGCTCAAGGAGGCGGTCGAGACCTTCGTCTCTCTGGGGGGCTCGGTCATCGACACCGCCCCGAGCTACGGCACCGCCGAGGACGTGCTCGGGGTGGTCCTGGCCGGGCCGGGCCTGCGCCAGAAGATCTTCCTCGCCAGCAAGGTCGACACCACCGGCCGCGCGGAGACGCTCGCGGAGTTCGAGCGGTCGCTGAAGCGGATGAAGGTGGACACGCTCGATCTCGTAGCGGTCCACAACCTGATCGACGTGAACGACAATCTCGCGGTCCTGCGGGATCTGAAGAGCCGCAAGCGCATCCGCTACGTCGGCGTGACGGTCTGGCGCGACGACCAGCTCGACGCGCTGGAGGGCGTGATGAAGCGCGAGCGCCTCGACTTCATCCAGGTGAACTACGCCATCGACAACCGCGCCGCCGCCGAGCGCGTGATCCCGCTCGCCGCCGACCGTGGCATGGCGGTGATGACCAACGTGCCTTTCGGCCGCGACCGCCTGTTCAAGGCGGTGCAGGGCAAGGAACTACCCGCCGTCGCCAAGGACCTCGGCTGCGCGAGCTGGCCGCAGTTCTTTCTCAAATACGTGCTCGGCAACCCGGCCGTGACTTGTCCGATTCCCGGCATGGCGAAGGCGGCCTATGTCGAGGACAACCTCGGCGCCGCCCGGGGCCGGCTTCCGGATCCCGCCCAACGCAAGCAGATGGAGGCCTTCATCGATGCGGTCTGATCGTACCACGCGCCGCAGGGCGCTCGCCCTAATAGCCGGGCTGTCCCTGGTCACCGCCCTTCCGGCCTGGGCGAAGGACGGCGCCAGGACGATCCGGGTCGGGGTGATCGGGGCCGGCAATATCGGCGGCACGATCGGGACCCTCTGGGTGAAGGACGGCCACGAGGTGATGTTCGCCTCGCGCCACCCGGAGCAACTGGCCGCGATGGTCTCGGAACTCGGGCCCAAGGCGAAGGCCGGCACGCCCGAGGAGGCGGTCAAGTTCGGCGACGCCGTGTTCATCGCCGTTCCCTACAAGGCCTATCCCGACCTCGCGAAGGAGATCGGGCCGGCCCTGAAGGGCAAGATCGTGCTTGATGCCGGCAACGCCACCCAGAAGCGCGACGGGACCCTCTACGACGAGGTGCAGGCCAACGGGCTCGGCATCACCTCCGCCAAGTATTTTCCGGAGGCGAAGCTCGTCCGGGCCTTCAGCTCGGCCAATTACAAGATCTTCGCGAAAGAAGGCGCGAATGGCGGCCGGGACCGTGCCGGCGGGCGGATGGCGATCCCGATTGCCGGCGACGACCCCGCGGCGCTCGAGGTTGCCGAGGGGCTGGTCCGTGATGCCGGTTTCGATCCGGTCGTGATCGGCTCGCTCAAGGATGCCGACAAGGTTGCCATTGGTGCACCGGGCTTCGGCCAGGATGTCACCGCGCCGGAACTGCGCGAGAAGCTCGGACTGGCCAAGTAGGGGCATGGGCGCGACGCGCCCTTCGCTCATGCAGACCGGTCCGGACGCTTCGCAGGCGACACGCGGTGCCGGGCGACGGCACGGGAGCACGCTCACGCCGACGAGATTGTCCCATGCCTGAGCCCGTGACCGCCCGAGGTCCGCTCGCCCGCCTGATCGACGTCCAGCCCGGCGAGGGCCGGGCGCTCGCGTGGTCCTGGGCCTACATCTTCTCGATCCTGGCCGCCTACTACGTGCTGCGCCCGATCCGCGACCAGATGGGCGTCGCCGGCGGCATCGAGAACCTGCCCTGGCTGTTCACCGCGACCCTCGTGGGCATGCTGAGCCTCAACCTGCCCTTCGCCTATTTGGTGAAGCGGATGCCGCGGGCGCGGTTCGTGCCGATCACCTACCGGTTCTTCGCGGCCAACATCCTCGCCTTCGCGCTGACGCTCTATCTCGCGCCGCCGGACTGGAATGTCTGGACCGGGCGGGTCTTCTTCGTCTGGCTGTCGATCTTCAACCTGTTCGTGGTCTCGATCTTCTGGGCGACGATCGTCGACGTGTTCTCGAATGCGCAGGGCAAGCGCCTGTTCGGCTTCATTGCGGCCGGGGCGACGCTCGGCGCCATCGCGGGATCCGCGACCACCGCGATCCTCGCCAGGAACGTCCCCACCTGGGGCCTGATGCTCTGCGCGGTGGTGCTCCTCGAGATCGCCGTGTTCTGCATGCGCGGGCTCGCGGCCCTGTCGACCCGGCTGCACGAGGTGCCGGGGAGGGGCCAGGAAGCCGAGGCGGGGCAGGACCGGACGATCGGCGGCAGCGTGCTGGCGGGCGTCACCCGGACGTTCGCGTCACCCTACCTCCTCAACATTTCCCTGTTCCTGCTGCTGTTCTCGGTGACCTCGACCTTCCTGTATTTCGAGCAGGCCGGCATCGCGAAGCGCAGCTTCCCGGACCGGGGCGCCCAGACGGCCTTCTTCGCGAGCGTCGACCTCGCGGTGAACGTGCTGACGCTGGGGATCCAGCTGTTCCTCACCGGCCGGATCGTCAGCCGGCTCGGCGTGGCGCTGACGCTCGCTATCCTGCCCGCCTTCAGCATCCTCGGCTTCGCGGCGCTCGCCGCGTGGCCGACGATCGGCGTGATCGTCGCCTTCCAAGTCCTGCGCCGCGCCGGAAATTTCGCCATCGCCCGCCCGGTCCGGGAGGTGCTGTTCACGGTCGTCCCCCGGGAGGACCGCTACAAGGCCAAGAGCTTCATCGACACGGTCGTCTACCGCCTGGGCGACCAGGTCGGCGCGTGGTCGTTCACCGGGATCGAAGGGATCGGCCTCGGCAGCACCGGCATCGCCGGAGCGGCGATCCCGCTCTCCATCGCGTGGCTCGGGAACAGCCTCTGGCTGGGGCGCGCGCAGGAGCGGCGTCGGACCGCGCAGGATCCGGCAGGATCCGGCGGGGCGGACCGGGCCGAGGCGACGGTTTCCGTTAGCGCTTCCGCTTCGTCCAGACGGTGACGGGCCTGAGCGCGCGGGCTTTTGTGGCGCCCCGCAGCCATTGGCGCATGGCCAAGGCGGAGAAGAGGGCGGCCACGGCAGGGGCGATGACCTGAAGCGTCATGGGCAGGCCCTCCGGAACGGTAAAGAAAGTGTCACTGCCGCAGGTTAACGCTTCGTTAATCGGCGATGCCGGGTGCAGCCCGTTCGTCAGCGCTACGGCGCGGATACCTCAAGAATGATCGCTGCCGGAACCGGTCGGTGGCTTGGCGCTTGTCCGCCTCCCCAGGTGCCTGACGACCCGGGACATCCCCGAGGCTATCGATGCTGCATCCGGTCCCAGACCAAGAAGGCCGGGACGGGAAGCGTGATGGCGAAGAAGATCCAGTCGAACATCTGAGGCAGGGGGCAGTCCTTCGGTCTGTCCGTCCCAGGAACTGACGATACCGCGCATCAGAGTTCCCGCGCCGCGACGTCGCGACTCGTCGCGGCGCGCCCCGACCGCGCCGTGCCGGCCCCGATCGCGCGGTTAAGGAGTGGTTTACCCTACCGCGCGAGGGATCAATCCGGTTCTGCCCGGAGGGATGCATGACGCGCGCCGCACCGCAGGCTCAGAGGCCCTGGCGCAGTTCCGTGCGCCCCGTCCTCACCCTGCTGGCTTGTCTCGCTCTCGCTCCGTCGACCGCCCGGGCGCAGGAGCCCCTGTTCATCCGGATCCGCCCCATGTCGGACGCCGAGGCGGCGCGCGCGGCCCGGGAGATGCTGTGGGCGCGCCGGCAGGCCCATGCGCGCGCCGTCATCGAATCCGTCTGCACCGGCTGTCTCGGCGCCTGGAAACCGGTGGACGAACCGGCCCGCGATCCGACCAAGGACCGGGTCGCGAACCTCGCCCTCTCAATGGGGGTTGAACTCGACCCCGGCTCCGGGGCATCCGACCCTCACTCAGATCCATCCACTCCCGAGAGGCATCCATGACGCAAGCGCACCCGACCAGCGGCGCCGAGCCCGAGGTCGATTGCCCCGTGAGCCTTGAGGTCCTCGGCGCGGTCTACCGGGCCGATGATTTCGATCTGCCGCTGATCCTGGAGCAGATCCCGCCTCTGAAGCGCGCCCAGCTGGCCACCTACCTCTACGGCAAGAGCCACATGCACAAGCTCGGGCTGAAGGTCGCCCGGTCCTGCGAGCGTGACGACCTGATCAAGGCGGCGGGCGAGATCGGCTCGGTGATCCACGGCCAGGCGCACCTGAAGCCGTCGCGGCCGGCGCCCGAGGCAGCCCCGCAGCTGCGTGCCAAGACCCCGCCCGGCCAAAAGAAGGTCAGCCTCGCCGGCGCTGCGTCGAAGCCCGCGATCAGCCTCGGCGGATCGGCCAAAGTCCGCAACTTCGACTGAGGCTCCGTCGGGCCCGGGAGCTCTCGCTGCGGTCCGGGCCTCACAGGATGAGTGTCGGGGTGGACTGAACCCGGGCTTCTGGCGCGCGCCTTGCGCGGGGATCCCCAGCCCTCGCCGGGGATGCGCGTTGCGCGCGCGCCGGCCTTCGGATATCCGCCCGCGATGAACACCGACCACGACAAGATCCTGATCGTCGATTTCGGCTCTCAGGTGACGCAGCTCATCGCCCGCCGGGTGCGGGAGGAGGGCGTCTACTGCGAGATCGTGCCCTTCACGAAGGCTGAGGCCGCGTTCCGCGAGCAGAAGCCGAAGGGCGTGATCCTCTCCGGCGGCCCCGAATCGGTGACCGTCGAGGCCTCACCCCGCGCGCCGCAGCTCGTCTTCGACTCCGGCGTCCCGGTCTTCGGCATCTGCTACGGCCAGCAGACCATGGCGGCCCAGCTCGGCGGCGCGGTCGAGGGCGGCCACCACGCGGAGTTCGGCCGGGCCGAGGTCGAGATCCTGGCCGATTGCCCGCTCTTCAAGGGCGTCTGGCACAAGGGCGAGAAGTATCCGGTCTGGATGAGCCACGGCGACCGGGTCACCAAGCTGCCCGACGGCTTCACCACCGTGGCGATCTCGAAGAACGCCCCCTTCGCGGCGGTGGCCGACGAGGCGCGCAACTACTACGCGGTGCAGTTCCACCCTGAAGTGGCGCACACGCCCTACGGCGCCCTGCTGATCCGCAACTTCGTGCGCGACGTCGCGGGCTGCTCCGGCGACTGGACCATGGGTGCCTACCGCGAGGAGGCCATCGCCAAAATCCGCGAGCAGGTCGGCTCCGAGAAGGTGATCTGCGGCCTGTCGGGCGGCGTCGATTCCGCCGTGGCGGCGGTGCTGATCCACGAGGCGATCGGCGACCAGCTCACCTGCGTGTTCGTGGACCACGGGCTCCTGCGCCTGGGCGAGGCCGAGCAGGTCGTGGCCCTGTTCCGCGACCATTACAACATCCCGCTGGTCCACGTGGAGGCATCGGGGATGTTCCTTGCGGCGCTGGAGGGCGTCAGCGACCCGGAGGTCAAGCGCAAAACCATCGGCCGCCTGTTCATCGACGTGTTCGAGGCCGAGTCGAAGAAGATCGGCGGGGCGAAGTTCCTCGCGCAGGGGACGCTCTACCCGGACGTGATCGAAAGCGTCTCGTTCACGGGCGGCCCCTCCGTGACGATCAAGAGCCACCACAATGTCGGCGGCCTGCCCGAGCGCATGAACATGAAGCTCGTGGAGCCGCTGCGCGAGCTGTTCAAGGACGAGGTCCGGGTGCTCGGCAAGGAACTCGGCCTGCCCGGGGGCTTCGTCGGCCGCCACCCGTTCCCGGGCCCGGGTCTCGCGATCCGCTGCCCCGGCACGATCACCGCCGAGAAGCTGGAGGCCTTGCGCAAGGCCGACGCGATCTACCTCGACGAGATCCGGCAGGCCGGGCTCTACGACACGATCTGGCAGGCCTTCGCGGTGATCCTGCCGGTGAAGACCGTGGGCGTGATGGGCGACGGCCGCACCTACGACCACGTCTGCGCACTCCGCGCCGTCACCTCGGTGGACGGCATGACGGCCGACTTCTACCCGTTCGACATGGCCTTCCTGGGCCGGGTCGCGACCCGGATCATCAACGAGGTGAAGGGCATCAACCGGGTGACCTACGACATCACCTCGAAGCCGCCCGGCACGATCGAGTGGGAGTAGGGTTTCACCCCCGCAAAGCGCCGGCTCCAGCGCCCGGAGCGCCGGCCGGAAGGCCGCGAGGTGCAGCCCGTCGCGCATGGCGGCGGGCTTGGCATAGCCGGTCTCGCCGTCGCGCAAAGCCGCGAAGGGATCGGCGAAGACGCAGCCGAGCCGCCCGCACAGGGCGCGCAGACGCTGCGAATAATCGCCGACCGCCGCCGCGTCCACGAGATCCGCGATCTCGCGTCCGACCGGGGGAGGGCGGTGACAACCACGCGCGGGCTCAGGGCCTGGAGCCGCTTCACGATGGCCTCCGCGGAGGCCTCGAACCGCGCCGCCGGCTCGGGGGCGCGGGGTTTGTTCTTGGCGAGGATGTCGTTGGTCCCGATCGTGAGCGCGGCGATCCGGGGATGCGCCTTGAAGGTCAGGCCCGCGAGGTGGTCGGCATAGGCCGCCGCGGTCGAGCCGCTGACCCCGCCATTGACCAGGGGCAGGCCGCAGACCTGCTGGCCCCCGGGCTGCAGCTCGACCTGCGAATCGCCGCCCCAGAACACGTAGTCCGGCGGCGCCTCGTCCAGGCTCACCTGCACGGCGATGAGGCGCATCACCGCGTAGGCGCGCGCATCCGCGGCCGGCCTGTGCAGGCGCCAGCCGGCGAGACCGCCGAGCGCCACAAGCGCGAGCCCGCCGGCGATCCCGAGAACGAGGCGTCTCACGACTCGGCGCCGGCGCGGTCGACCTGCGCGTCGGGGCGGGAATCCGTCGAGGCGTAGTAGGGCTTGATGTCGAGGAGCGGGGTGCCGTCGAGGCAGTCGAGGCCGCGCACCCGGAGGGTGTCGCCCTCACGGCCGAGCAGCTCCACCACCGACAGGGCGATCGGGTTCGGCCGGGCCGGCGAGCGCAGCGAGAAGGTCCCGCGGGGGCCGTCCGCGTGGCGCGGGCGCTGGACGACGAGGCCGCGGGTCGCCCGGTCCATCCAGTAGAGCAGGATCAGGTGGGTGCAGCCCGTGACGTTGCGCAGAGCGGGAACGTAAGCCGGGTCGATCTCGACGGTGCAGACGGCGTCGGTCTGCAGCCCGTTCTTCGGGCACGCCGCGCGCGATTGCCAGGGCGTGCGCAGGCGCCCGATGAAGTGGAGTCCGGCGTCGAAGGTCGCGGGCAGCACCGCCATCTCCTCGCCGGGACGATTCCCGAACGCGTCCGCTTCCATTCCGTCTCGCTCCGATCGCGCCGGCTTGTCGGCCAAGCGCCCGCCGCTCGCAAGCCCGCATCTCGCCCCTGCGCGGCCGCGGGTGTAGATCCGGCCGCAGGATCGGAGGTGCCATGATCGAGCGGGAATTGCGGCCGATGCAGGCGGTGGCGGATGCCGGCACCGCCATCGACCGGCTCGTCGAGCTCTTCGACGGCGCGGCCGGCGCCCTGCGGACCGCCCTGGAGCGCTACCTCGCGGGGGCCCGCCGCCGGACGCCACCGAGCGCCTGGCCTTCCGCTATCCCGAGTTGCGGATCAGCTATCGCCCCAACGGGCCGCTGCCCCGGGTTCGGCGGGCCACCGCCAAGCTCCAGGCCGCCGGCACCTACGCCACGACGGTGACGCATCCGGCCTTCTTCCGGCACTATCTCACCCGGCAGCTGGAGCCCCTGATCGCCGATTACGGGGTCGCGATCGAGGTGGGCCTCAGCGCCCAGGAGATTCCCTATCCCTACGTCCTGGAGGCGGGACTCGACGCGCGCGGCCGCACCGTCGACGGGGCGGAAGCTCGCCACCTACTTCCCGGTGCCGCTCCTCTCGCTCGTCGGCGACGAGATCGCCGACGGCACCTTCGACCAAGTCGCGGGGGAGCCGCTGCCGCTCGCGCTGTTCGATGCCGTGCGGGTCGATTACTCGCTGCGGCGGCTGGTCCACTACACGGGCTGCGACTGGCGCGACGTCCAGCCCTGGATCCTGCTCACCAACTACCATCGCTACGTCGACCAGTTCGTCCGCCACGGGCTGGAGCGGCTAGCCTCGGGTGAGGAGGGATTCGAGCGGCTAGTCCTGCCGGGGGGCGTCTCCGTCAGTCGGTCCGAGGCGGCCAATGCCGACCCCGCCGCGGTGATCGCCGCTTCGCCGTGGCATCGGCACCAGATGCCGGCCTACCACCTCGTCGCCCGGGGTGCCGACGGGACGCTGCAAGGGACGACGCTCATCAATATCGGCGTCGGCCCCTCGAACGCGAAGACGATCACCGATCATCTCGCCGTGCTGCGACCGGATTGCTGGCTGATGGTCGGCCATTGCGGCGGCCTGCGGCAGTCGCAGACCATCGGCGATTACGTCCTGGCGCACGCCTATCTGCGCCGCGACCGGATCCTCGACGAGCTGGTCCCGCCGGACGTGCCGGTCCCGGCGCTCGCCGAGGTGCAGGTCGCGCTCCAGAATGCGGCCGCCTCGGTCACGGGCGAACAGGCCGAGGACCTCAAGCGCCGCCTGCGCACGGGAACGGTCGTCACCTACGACGATCGCAATTGGGAATTGCGCTTCAGCCAGGAGCGGCGGCGGATCAACCAGTCGCGCGCCGTCGCGGTCGACATGGAGAGCGGCACCGTCGCGGCCCAGGGCTTCCGGCTGCGCGTGCCCTACGGCGCGCTGCTCTGCGTCTCGGACAAGCCGCTCCACGGCGAGATCAAGCTGCCGGGCGCGGCCAACGCTTTCTACGACCGGGCGGTCTCGGAGCATCTGCGCGTCGGGCTGGCGGCGCTCGACGTGCTCCGCGCCGACCGGCACGGGCTGCACTCGCGCAAGCTGCGAAGCTTCGACGAGCCGCCGTTCCGGTAACGGGCCGCGCCCGCCGGCAAACCGCAGACTTTCTATTCCAGGAGTCCAGTCACAGCGACCGACTGCCACGTAAAGCCGCGTCGTCAAGTTTGGTCACAGGCAGCTTCAGCACGGTTAGAGAGCCCGAGACAACTCATCAGATTGGACATCCCGATGAAGCGCTTGGCACTGGCATCGACCGCGCTCGCAGCTGCGCCGGCTTTCCTCCCGGGCAGCGCAGATGCGCGCGGCTTCGGCGCCTATTGCGGCTTTTACGGCTACGGCTACTAAGCCGTCCGCCCCGCCCATGCCCCTTCGGAATCTCAGGCCCGGCTGCTCTGCGGCCGGGCTCTTGATGCTCGACCCTGGACCATCGGCGACACGGCGGCGGGAAGCGTTCACGGGAGGTCTGGGCGACCGCCTTCGTCATCCGCGAAGGCTCGGTCAAGAACTTCCGAATTGCGAACCGTTCCAAAGCGGCCAGGATGCCGCCTCGCTCGGGAATGGTGGCGTGGAGGATTGGGTGAACGGGGTGGCGGTTGTTCCGGCGACGGCGGCTCTGCTCGTCCTCTGCATGGCCCTTTGGGCGACAGCCCTGCTGCCCGAGGTCGTGACGGCGCTCGCCTTCTTCGGGCTCGCGATGCTCCTTCGGCTCGGCAGCGCCGGGACAGTCTTCTCCGGCTTCTCGGCCTCGGCGTTCTGGCTCGTCCTGTCCGGCATGGTGGTGGGACAGGGCATGACCCGGACGGGACTCGGTGCGCGGATGGCCCGGGCGCTCGCGCTGCGTCTGTCGGATTCCTACGGGCATTTCATTGCCGGGCTGGTGGCGTTGAGCTTTCTCATCGCTTTCGTCATGCCGTCGAATCTCGGGCGGATCGCTCTGATGATCCCGGTGACCCTGGCGCTGTGCGACGCCTTCGGACTTTCCCATGGCCGCCCTGGGCGGACCGGTGCGGTCCTCGCGGTGGGCGTGGCGACGCCGATCCTGTCGGCCGCGATTCTGCCGGCCAACGTGCCGAACCTCGTGATGGCGGGTTCGGCGGAGCGCCTGCTCGGCCTGCATCTGTCCTACCTGTCCTATCTTCTCCTGCACGCCCCGTTTTGGCTGTGGTCAAGGGCGTGATCCTGGTCGCCCTGATCGTCCGGCTGTTCCCGGATCGGCTCGCTCAGAGCGCGCCGGCCTTGCCGCTGCTGCCGCCGATCTCGGGCGCCGAGCGTCGCCTCGCGACGATCCTCCTCTGCACCCTCGCGCTTTGGATGACCGACAGCCTTCACGGGCTCGCGCCGGCCTGGGTCGGACTTGCCGCGGCCGTGATCTGCCTGCTGCCGCGGATCGGTGTGCTCCCGCCCGAAGCCTTCCAGCAGGTCAACCTGCGCACCTGCTTCTACATCGCGGCCCTGCTCGGCCTCGTGGCCCTGGTCAACGAGACGGGCCTGGGTGAGCGCCTCGGTCACCTGCTGCTGGCGATCGCACCGCTTGAGCCGGGCGCGCCAGTGCAGAACTTCGCCGTCCTCACCGGACTCGGGACGGTGCTGACCCTCCTCGTCACCGCCAACGGCGCGCCGGCCCTCTACACCGCCCTGGCCGGTGAGATGACGCAGGCCAGCGGCCTGTCACCGCTTGCGGTCGTCTCGCTCCAGGTGATCGGCTACTCGACCTTGTTCTTCCCCTATCAGGCTCCTCCGATCGTGGTCGCCAGCGAGGCTCGGCGGCGTCCGGCTCCGGGATGCGACGCGGCTCACCTTGAGCTTTGGCCTGGCGTCGCTGCTCGTGGCGGGACCGCTCGACTACGCGTGGTGGTGGCTCCTGGGAGCGCTGAAGTGACAGAATCGGTGTAGTGTCGCCAAGCGTGGCACATTGCGTTGCAGCATGACGCATTGCGGCTTGCTCCCGCTGCCACTAGCGCTACCAGATTAGAGACGGTCCAGTTCGCAGCTGCGAGGCTTCAACCCGATGGCACCCACCGCCCGCCCGACAGTGGCACAGCCCATCTCGCCGCATCTCCAGATCTACCGCTGGACCTGGACCATGGCGATGTCGGTGTTCCACCGCATCACCGGCACCGCTCTCTACGGCGGGACTGCGCTGGTGGCGATCTGGCTTGTCGCACTGGCTTCCGGGCCGGTCGCCTATTCTTACGTGGCCGGGTTCTTCGGCTCGCTGATCGGGCGGCTGATCCTGTTCGTCTATACCTGGATCCTGATGCATCACATGCTCGGCGGGATCCGTCACCTCGCCTGGGACTTCGGAATCGGGTTCGACCGGGAGAAGCGCCTCGCCATGTCTCGCCTGACCCTGGTCGGGTCGGTGGCACTCACCCTCATCATCTGGGCGGTCGCCCTTCTGGTCCGCTGAGGAGGCCGGCATGGCTAAGGAACAGGTCCGCCAGGACACAAGTGTCTCGATCCGCACCCCGCGCGCCCGCGTCCGCGGCCTCGGCGTCGCCCATCATGGCGTCGGCCACTGGTGGCTGCAGCGAATCACCGCAGTGACCAATATCGTGCTGATGCTGTCTTTTGTGGTCATTATCGCACGGATGGCCGGCCGCGACTACGCGGGCGCAGTCCAGGTAATCGCCAATCCTTTCGTGTCGATCCTCCTGATCCTGGCATTTCTGTCCGTGACTCTCCACATGCGCATCGGCATGCAGGTGATCATTGAGGATTACGTCCACGCGCAGGCGACCAAGATCGCCGCCGTGTTCGCCAACAATGTCTATGCGGTCCTGGTCGCCGTGGCCTGCCTGTACGCGGTGCTGCGCATCGGCTTCGGACAGCCGGCTTGAACCCCGCCATCACGCATTTCGAGGAGCCGAACATGGCCGCCAACGGCACCAACGGCAGCGGGCCTGCCTACACCATTCACGATCACGCCTTCGACGTGGTGATCGTCGGCGCGGGCGGCGCGGGTCTGCGGGCGACCGTGGGCTGCTCGGAAGCCGGCCTGCGCACCGCCTGCATCACCAAGGTGTTCCCGACCCGCTCGCACACCGTGGCGGCGCAGGGGGCATCTCGGCCTCGCTGGGCAACATGGGCCCGGACGACTGGCGCTGGCACATGTACGACACCGTGAAGGGGTCGGACTGGCTCGGCGACCAGGACGCCATCGAGTATCTCGTGCGCAACGCGCCGGCCGCCGTTTACGAGCTGGAGCATTGGGGCGTGCCGTTCTCCCGCACGGAGGAGGGTAAAATCTACCAGCGCCCGTTCGGCGGCATGACCACCGATTACGGCAAGGGTACCGCACAGCGCACCTGCGCGGCGGCCGACCGCACCGGCCACGCCATGCTGCACACCCTCTACGGGCAGGCGGTGAAGAACCAGACCGACTTCTTCATCGAGTACTTCGCCCTCGATCTGATCATGGATGACGAGGGCCGCTGCCGGGGCGTCATAGCCCTGGATCAGGCCACCGGCGAGATCCACCGCTTCCGGGCGCAGATGACCATCCTGGCGACTGGCGGCTACGGGCGCGCGTACTTCTCGGCGACCTCCGCCCACACCTGCACGGGCGACGGCAACGCCATGGTGCTGCGCGCCGGCCTCCCGCTCCAAGACATGGAGTTCGTGCAGTTCCACCCGACCGGCATCTACGGCGCGGGCTGCCTGATCACCGAGGGCTCCCGCGGCGAGGGCGGCTATCTGACGAACTCCGAGGGCGAGCGCTTCATGGAGCGCTACGCCCCGTCGGCGAAGGACCTCGCCTCGCGCGACGTGGTCTCGCGCTCCATGACCATGGAGATCCGCGACGGCCGCGGCGTCGGCAAGAACAAGGATCACATCTACCTGCATCTCGACCACCTCGACCCGAAGATCCTGCACGAGCGCCTGCCGGGCATCTCGGAATCCGCGCGGATCTTCGCGGGTGTCGACGTGACCAAGGAGCCGATCCCGGTCATTCCGACCGTCCACTACAACATGGGCGGCATCCCAACGAACTATCACGGCGAGGTGCTGACGCTGCGCGACGGCAACCCCGACACGGTGGTGCCCGGCCTGATGGCGATCGGCGAGGCAGCCTGCGTCTCCGTGCACGGCGCCAACCGCCTCGGCTCGAACTCGCTGATCGACCTCGTCGTGTTCGGCCGCGCCGCCGGCAAGCGCTGCGCCGAGATCGTCGAGCCGAACGGCCGGCCCATGGAGCTGCCGAAGGGTGCCGCCGACAAGGCGCTCGAGCGCCTCGACCGGTTCCGCCACGCCAACGGCTCCACGCCCACCGCGGAGCTGCGCGCCGAGATGCAGAAGACGATGCAGAACAACTGCGCCGTGTTCCGCACCGGCGAGGTTCTGGAGGAGGGCAAAGACCTCATCCACAAGGTCTGGAACGCCGCCGCCGACGTGCGCGTCACCGACCGGTCGCTGGTCTGGAACACCGACCTCCTGGAGACCCTGGAGTTCGACAACCTGATCGGCCAGGCGGTCGTGACCATGGAATCGGCCTCCAACCGCAAGGAATCCCGCGGCGCCCATGCCAGAGAGGACTTCCCGGACCGCGACGACAAGGAGTGGATGAAGCACACCCTCTCCTGGCTCGACGAAGGTCAGCATCAGGTGAACATCGATTACCGGCCGGTGCACACCTACACGATGTCGAACGAGATCCAGTACATCGAGCCGAAGGCGCGCGTGTACTGATTTGAAACTCTGCGCATTGCGGGTGGTTGCGGGGCATCGCCTCCGCGGTCGCCGCACTCTGCCCTAGCGGAAGCCGTCGAGAACCATGGCCCAGTTCAACCTTCCGAAGAACTCCCAGATCACGCAGGGGAAGTCCTGGCCGGCCCCTCCGGGCGCCAAGAACCTGCAGACCTTCAAGATCTACCGCTGGAACCCGGATGACGGGGCCAATCCGCGGATCGACACCTACCGGGTCGACCGCGAGGATTGCGGCCCGATGGTCCTCGACGCGCTGCTGTGGATCAAGAACAAGGTCGATTCGACCCTGGTCTTCCGGCGCTCCTGCCGCGAGGGCATCTGCGGCTCCTGCGCGATGAACATCGAAGGCCAGAATGCGCTCGCCTGCACGATGGGCATCGACGAGTGCAAGAGCCCGGACAATGCCCTGCCGGTCATGACCCGCAAGGACAAGGACGGCGCGATCCGGATCTATCCGCTGCCGCACATGCCGGTCCTGAAGGACCTCGTGCCGGACCTCACGAACTTCTACGCCCAGCACGCGGCGATCGAGCCCTGGCTGCAGACCGAGACGCCCGCCCCGGAGAAGGAGTGGCGCCAGACTCCGGAGGACCGCTCACGCCTCGACGGGCTCTACGAGTGCATCCTGTGCGCCTGCTGTAGCACCTCGTGCCCGAGCTACTGGTGGAATGGCGACAAGTTCCTCGGGCCGGCGGCGCTGCTTCAGGCCTATCGCTGGCTGATCGATTCGCGCGACGAGAATACCGGCCATCGGCTCGACGGGCTGCACGACCCGTTCCGGCTCTACCGCTGCCACACGATCATGAACTGCGCCAACACCTGCCCGAAGAGCCTGAACCCCGCGAAAGCTATCGCCGAAATCAAGAAGATGATGGTCGAGCGCACGCTCTGATTGCAGTCAGTGAGGCGTGCCAGCCACACTGTCCTGAAAAGGCGGCCTCTCCGCAGCGGACTCGCCTGCCGCCGCGGAAGCCGCCTTGCCGTCAGCGCATTTGGCCCCGAGTCAGGGGAGAAGCGCCTCCGTGCGCGCCTCAAAGCCTGACCCGAAGTGGAAAGATGCTGCGCCAGAGCTTGTCGACGTTCGCCGTTCTCTGCCTGGGCGCCAGCCTCGGTGCCTGCGCTTCGAGCCGTCTCGACGCGCCGCGCACCCGCGGCCCGTCCCCGCAGGCTTCCCTTGACACTGTTCCGGCCCTCCCGTCGGGGACGGTGACGGCGTCGCCCCTCGCGCCGCCGCCCGGCGTGGCGGCGAGCCCGGGCGCGCCGCCCGCACCCGGTGCGCAGGCCGCCCTCCCGCCCGCGACCCCGACGGTCATCCCCGAACCCGTGCCCCCCCGCACCGCCACCGCCCGTGGTCACGAGCGGCCGTGCCTCCGTGGTCGGAAGCTGGGATGCCAGAGACGCTACCGGAGCGAACTGCAAGGTCACGCTGTCCAGCGCGCCGTCCCTCGACCTGTACAAGGCCTCGGCGTCCGGCTGCTCCAACAAGGATCTCGCCCGCGTGTCGGCCTGGGACTTCCGCGACGGCGAGGTCTACCTTTATCAGCCGGGCGGCGCGGTGGCGGCGCGCCTGCGACAGGGCGGCGGCGGATTGGAGGGCGCACTCACCAAGTCGGGAGCCGCGCTGGCCCTGAACCGCTGAGGCGGCGAGCCCGAATCCGAACTCTCGGCCCGACATCGCCACCCGTCGGGCTGGGATCTACTCCGTCGAACAGATACCGGCCATCGGCGCCGCGACCACCGCGCACGGTTGGCACCCGGCGGCCCGCGCTTACATGAGGGGCTTCCGCAGTCCCACGCCCCGAAGACATGTTCTTGGATTGGCTCGAGCGCCGCGTCGACCCGTTCGCGACCTTCGACGAGACGCAGATGCCACCGCGCTCGGTGACGGGCTTCGCGTGGTTCTATCTGCGCCCGATCCGCGCCGCGCTGGCGGCACTGTTTGTCATCGCGGTGATTGCCGGGACGGTCGAGGCGTCGCTCTATCTCGTGATGCGCTGGTTCATCGACCTGCTCGGCTCAGCCGATCGGGCCACGGTGCTGTCCGATCACGCGCTCGATCTTAGCCTCGCCGTCCTGCTCATTGCCGTGGTGCGGCCCCTGTCGATCTGGGGACACGAGGTCCTGTCCAACCAGCTCGTGGTGCCGCAATCCACCAGCCAGATCCGGTGGCGGGCGCATCTCTACACCCTCGGCCACGCGCTCTCGTACTTCCAGGGCGACTTCTCGGGCCGCCTCGCCAACCGCGTCGTGCAGGTGGGTCCGGCGGTGCGGGAACTCGCCGTCGTGTTCATCGACACGCTGCTCTACGTGGCGATCTACGCGGTGACCGCGGTCGGGTTGTTCAGCTCGATCTCGCCCTGGCTCGTCCTCCCGGTGATCCTCTGGATCTGCGCCTACGCGGCTCTGACCACGTGGTTCGTCCCGCGGGCCCGGACGCGCTCGCACCGCACCGCCGATACGCGCTCAACCTTGATCGGCCGGATCGTCGACAGCTACACCAACATTCTCACCGTCAAGCTCTTCGCCCGCGACCGCGAGGAGCGCGCCGCGGTGCGCGACGCGGTCGAGGTCCATACCGAGGCCTACCTGCACCAGTTCCGGCTGGTGACCCTGACCACCAGCCTGCTCGGCCTGCTCAACAGTGCGCTCCTCATCGCGACCGCGGCGGCGTGCCTCGCGCTCTGGCGCAGCGGCGGGATGACCACAGGCGAGGCGTCCGCGGGCCTGGCCCTGGTGCTGCGGCTCATCGCCATGTCGGGCTGGGTGATGCAGACCGTCCGCGGCGTCTTCGAGAATGTCGGCGTCGTGCAGGAGAGCATGCAGACCATGGCGCGGCCGCACGCCCTGGTTGACGCCCCGGACGCGCGCGAACTCGTCGTCTCGGGCGGGGAGATCCGGTTCGAGAATGTCGGCTTCCACTACGGACGCGGCGACGCCACCGTCATCGAGGATTTCTCACTGACCATCCGGCCCGGCGAGAGGGTCGGGTTGGTCGGCGTCAGCGGAGCGGGAAAGTCGACCCTCGCGGGCCTGGTGCTGCGGCTCTACGACGTGGAGAGCGGGCGTATCCTGGTGGACGGCCAGGACATCGCCGGCGTGACGCAGCAATCCTTGCGCGAGGCCATCGCGATGGTCAGCCAGGACACATCGCTGCTGCACCGATCGATCCGCGACAACATCGCCTATGGCCGGCCGGACGCCAGTCAGGCCGACATCGAGCACGCCGCCCGGCTGGCCCATGCGGACCGCTTCATCGCCGATCTCGTCGATCACAAGGGCCGCCGGGGCTACGACGCCCAGGTCGGCGAACGAGGGGTCAAGCTGTCCGGCGGCCAGCGCCAGCGCATCGCCATCGCGCGGGTGATGCTCAAGGACGCGCCCATCCTCATCCTGGATGAAGCGACCTCGGCGCTCGACAGCCAAGTCGAGGCAGCGATCCAGGACTCCCTCGACACGCTGATGGCCGGCAAGACCGTGCTGGCGATCGCGCACCGCCTGTCGACCATCGCGGCCCTCGATCGTCTGGTGGTGATCGACCGCGGCCGAATCATCGAGGAGGGGACGCACGCCGAACTCGTCGCCCGCGGCGGCATCTATGCGGGCCTGTGGTCACGCCAATCGGGCGGCTTTCTGGACGACGGCACAGCCCGCTACGACAGCGCCGTCGCGTAGCAGGACACAGGCGGCAACACATCACGACAATCATGCCCGGACTTTATCGCTGCGCTGCAAACAGCCGCTTGACTCAGGGGCGGCAGACGGTCTCATTGCCGGGATCAGAACGATAATGCTTTGATCCTGGCCCGACCGGGAGGATCAGGGCAGGGCGCCTGCGGCCCTTACGCCGACGCATGGAGTTCCGGATCTTGGCGAACACATCAGCCGCCGCTCCCACAGCCTCCGGGCCTGAGGGCAGCCGTCGTGATTTCTTGTTGCTAGCGACCGGTGCCGGGCTGGCCGTCGGGGCGGCAGCCACGGTCTGGCCGCTGATCTCGTCCATGGCCCCCGATGCCGAGACGATCGCCGCCGGGGCTCCGATCGAGGTCGACCTGACGCCGATCCAGGACGGTCAGATCGTCAACGTCTTCTGGCGCGGCAAGCTGATCTTCGTGCGGAAGCTCACCGAGAAGGAGGTGGGCGACATGAAGGCGGTCCCGCTCTCCGCGATGATTGATCCGGCCGCCTTCACGACGCGCGTCAAGAACGGCCACGACCAGTGGCTCGTCGTCTACGGCAACTGCACGCATCTCGGCTGCGTGCCGATCGGACACCAGGGCAATTTCGAGGGCTGGGCCTGCCCGTGCCACGGCTCGCAATTCGACGCGGTGGGTCGCGTGCGCCACGGGCCGGCACCCATCAACCTGCCGATCCCGCCCTACGCCTTCGAGACGGACACCAAGATCCGGATCGGCGAGGGCGGCAAGGAAGCGGCGTGAGGAGGACGCGAGCATGAGCGGAACTGCCAGCACCTACGTCCCCAAGAGCCGCGTCGCCAAATGGTTCGAGGCGCGCCTGCCCATCGTCGGGCTGGTGCATTCCTCGTTCGTGGCCTTCCCGGTGCCGCGGAACCTCAACTACTTCTGGACCTTCGGGGCGATCCTGATCGCCTTCCTGGGCATCCAGATCGTCACCGGCGTCTGGCTGGCGATGCACTACGAGCCTTCGGCGACGGGTGCGTTCACCTCCGTCGAGAAGATCATGCGCGACGTGAATTACGGCTGGCTGCTGCGCTACGCGCATGCCAACGGCGCGTCGATGTTCTTCGTAGCCGTGTATCTGCACATGTTCCGCAACCTCTATTACGGGTCCTACAAGGCCCCGCGTGAGGTGCTCTACATCCTCGGCGTCGTGATCTACCTGCTGATGATGGCCACCGCCTTCCTCGGCTACACGCTGCCCTGGGGCCAGATGAGCTTCTGGGGCGCCACCGTCATCACCAACATCCTGGCGGCGATTCCGGTGGTGGGCGACACGATCCAGACCCTGCTCTGGGGCGGCTACTCGGTCGGCAACCCGACGGTGAACCGCTTCTTCTCGCTGCACTATCTGCTGCCGTGGATGATCGCCGGCGTGGTCGTGCTGCACGTCTGGGCGCTGCACGTCACCGGCCAGAACAACCCGGTGGGCATCCCGATCAAGTCGGGCAAAGACGCGGTGCCGTTCACGCCCTACGCCACGATCAAGGACGTGTTCGCGGTCTGCGTGTTCATGATCCTGTTCTCGTGGTTCCTGTTCTACCAGCCGAACTATCTCGGCCACGCCGACAACTACATCCAGGCGAACCCCGCGGTGACGCCCGCGCACATCGTGCCCGAATGGTACTTCCTGCCGTTCTACGCGATCCTGCGCGCGGTCCCGAGCAAGCTCGGCGGCGTCATCCTGATGTTCTCGGCGGTGATCATCCTGGCCTTTGCGCCCTGGCTCGACACGTCGCGCATCCGCTCGTGCAACTACCGGCCGATCTACCGGCAGTTCTTCTGGGTGTTCGTGGGCGCGACCCTGCTGCTCGGCTGGCTCGGCTCGCAGCCCCCGGAAGGCGGCTACGTGATCGCGGCTCAGATTTGCACCGCCTACTACTTCGCCCACTTCCTGATCGTCATGCCGCTCTGCGGCCTGTTCGAGACGCCGAAGGCGCTGCCGGGCTCGATCCTGGAGAGTGTCACCGGGCCGGGAAAGCAGGTGAGCGGATCCGGCATGCCGGCGGGCGCCGCCGCCGCTCCGACCACCAAGGGCTGACGGGCTGACGGCAGGACCATGATGATGACTCGCGTCCTCTCGACGACCGCCGCCGCCGCCCTGGCGGCCCTGCTGATCGGCGCCGCGCCGGTCTCCGCCCAGGAAGGGCATGGCGGGCCGATCCCGGCCCGCGTAAACTGGAGCTTCGCCGGCGTGTTCGGCCGCTTCGACACCGCGCAGCTGCAGCGCGGCTTCCAGGTCTACAAGGAGGTCTGCTCCGCCTGCCACTCGATGAAACTGGTCTCCTTCCGCAACCTCGCGCAGGAAGGCGGACCGGATTTCAGCGCCGGGCAGGTCAAGGCCCTGGCGGCGACCTACCAGGTGAAGGACGGGCCGAACGACTCTGGCGAGATGTTCGATCGGCCCGGCCGGCCGGCGGACTATTTCCCGCCGCCCTTCCCGAACGATCAGGCGGCTGCCGCGGCCAACGGCGGCAAGGCGCCGCCGGACTTCTCGGTCATCGCCAAGGCGCGCACCTTCTCGCGCGGCTCGCTGTACTTCCTCACCGACTGGCTGCCGCTCATCGGCTATTCCGAGCAGGGGCCGGACTACATCCACGCGCTGATCAACGGCTACGAAGATCCGCCGAAGGACTTCGCGCTGCCCGAGGGCGGCCACTACAACAAGTACTATCCCGGCCACATCATCGCGATGCCGCCGCCGATCACCGACGGGCAGGTCACCTACCCGAAGGACGACAAGGGTCAGCCGGTCGTCCCCGAGACCGTTGATCAGTACGGCAAGGACGTCGCGGCCTTCCTGATGTGGGCGGCCGAGCCGCACATGATGGACCGCAAGGCCCTGGGCTTCCGGGTGATCCTGTTCCTGATCGTGCTGTCGGGGCTGCTCTACTACGTGAAGAAGAAGATCTGGGCCGATGTCGGCGGCGAGGTCCACGGCCTCCAGCCGGAGCTGCACAAGGCCTATTGAGGCCGCGTGAGGCGGCGCTTCAAGTCGACAATGCCGGTGGGCCTCCCTCGCGGAGGCCCATCTTTTGGGCCTGGGCTCCATGCTACCGCTCGGCCGCCGCGACGATCGCCCGGTTTGAGGCGGGTTGATCCCGAGCCTCACACGCTTCCTGAGGTGCTGCGCAGCAGCCTCGAAGGAGGGATCGAGGGATCGTTGCGGGTTCTGGAGCCCTCCTTCGAGGCCTCCGCTTCGCTCCGGCACCTCAGGATGAGGTGGTGGATGGGATAGGCGGTTCTTCAATGCGCCGCGCCACGACAGGAAATCCGGCATGACGGCAGCGGTACTCGGGGTGATGGGCGGCTCCGGCGTCTACGACCTGCCGGGGCTGGAGGATGTCCGGGAGGAGCGGATCGCCTCGCCCTGGGGCGAGCCATCGGATGCCCTGCGAATTGGGCGGATCGGCAACACGAAGGTCGTGTTCCTGGCCCGCCACGGTCGGGGGCACCGGCTCTCGCCGTCAGGCATCAACTACCGCGCCAATATCGACGCGCTCAAGCGGGTCGGGGTCACCGACCTCGTCTCCCTCTCGGCCTGCGGCTCGTTCCGCGAGGAGCTGCCGCCGGGCCTGTTCGTGCTGGTCGATCAATTCGTCGACCGCACGCACGGGCGCGCCTCCTCGTTCTTCGGCGACGGCTGCGTTGCCCATGTCTCGCTCGCTCACCCGGTGGGACCCGGGCTTCAGGCGCACATCGCGGCGGCCGCGAAGGCCGAGGCCATCGCGGTGCATCGCGGCGGCACCTATGTCTGCATGGACGGACCGCAATTCTCCTCGCTCGCGGAGTCCAGGGCCTACAAGGCACAGGGCTTCGACGTGATCGGCATGACCAACATGCCCGAGGCCAAGCTCGCCCGCGAGGCCGAGATCACCTACGCGACCATCGCGATGGTGACCGACTACGATTGCTGGCACCCCGGCCACGACGCCGTGGACGTCGCCGCGGTGGTCGCGGTAGCCCGGGCCAATGCCGACAAGGCGGCGCGGCTGGTTGCGCGTCTGGCGCGCGATTTCCCGGCCGAGCGCGAGCCGTGCCCGGCGGGGTCGCACCGGGCGCTGGACGGGGCGATCATGACCGCACCCGCCGTTCGCGATCCCGCGCTGCTCGCCAAGCTGGACGCCGTGGCGGGGCGCGTGCTGCACGGATAGGCAGCCACCCTTTCCAATCCGAAGAGACTCCCTCTAGAAGGCGCGGGCGGCCGCAGCCGCCAGACGCGAAGTCCAGACCGAAATGCGCAGCGCCACCATCAGCCGGAAGACCGCGGAGACCGATATCGCGGTGACCGTCGATCTCGACGGGACCGGGCGATCCAAGAACGCGACCGGGATCGGCTTCCTCGACCACATGCTGGATCTGCTGGCCCGGCACGCCCTGTTCGACCTTGACGTCAAGGTCGACGGCGACCTGCACATCGACCAGCACCATTCCGCCGAGGATTGCGGCATCGCGCTCGGGCAGGCCTTCGCCAAGGCACTCGGCGACAAGCGCGGGGTCGCGCGCTACGCCGATATCCACCTGCCCATGGACGAGGCGCTCACCCGCGTCTGCGTCGACATCTCCGGCCGTCCGTTCCTGGTGTTCCGCACCACGTTCCGCGTGGAGAAGATCGGGCAGTTCGACACCGAATTGGTGCGCGAGTGGTTCCAGGCCTTCGCGATGAACGCCGGCCTGACCCTGCACGTGGAGACGCTCTACGGCGACAACGCCCACCATATCGCGGAGAGCTGTTTCAAGGGTCTGGCCCGCGCCTTGCGGAAAGCCGTGGCGATCGATCCGCGCGAGGAGGGGCGCATCCCCTCCACGAAGGGTTCCCTGTAAACCATCTTGTCGTCGCGCGTCCTGACGGGCCATCCTGCCGGCCCGGAGCGCCGTTCCCGGAGACCCGCTATGCGGATGCGCAGCTATACGCTTCACCTGCCGAACGATGCGCGCCCGGGAGAAGCAGTCGGCCTCGACCGGGCGATCCTCGTCCGGGACGGTTTCTCGTGGCCGGCCTTCGCGTTCGGCGTGCTTTGGTTCCTTTATCATCGCCTCTGGGTCGCGGCGCTGATCGTGCTCGTCGGACTCGTGGCGCTCGCGGTGGCGGGTGTCCTGCTCGGTTTGTCGACCGGTGCGGGCGTGATCGCGACGTTGCTCGCCGGCTGGCTGATCGGTCTGGAGGCGTCGAGCCTGCGGCGTTGGACTCTGGCACGGCGCGGATGGCGAGCGCGCGACGCCGTCGTGGCCGCGACGCTCGAGGAGGCGGAGGCCCGCGCGATCGGCCGCTGGCTGGGGGCCAACCCCGCCGCGCCGCGCCCCCGTTCCCGGCTGGCCCGAGCCGGCGCATCGAGCCGGTGATCGGCCTGTTTCCCGCCCAGGAAGGCGCCCGGTGAGTCCGCGGGCGAGATGCGCATGAGTACCGAGACAGTCGCGATCATCGATTACGGGTCGGGCAACCTCCATTCCGCCGCCAAGGCCTTCGAGCGCGCTGCCCGCGAGAGCGGGCGCGACGCGCGGATCTGCCTGACCTCGGATCCGGACGTTGTGGCGGCTGCCGACCGCGTCGTCCTGCCGGGCGTCGGCGCCTACGCGGATTGCCGCCGCGGTCTCGACGCGGTTCCCGGAATGATCGAGGCGATGACCCATGCGGCCCATGGAGCGGGGCGGCCTTTCCTCGGCATCTGTGTCGGCATGCAGCTCCTGGCGACCCGTGGACTGGAATACACCACCACGCCCGGGCTCGGCTGGATCCCCGGCGATGTCGGGCCGATCGAGCCGTCCGACCCGACGCTCAAGATCCCCCACATGGGCTGGAATACCCTCCGGACGGAGCGCGACCACGCGCTCCTCGCCGGCATCCCGACGGGCGAGGACGGCCTGCACGCCTATTTCGTGCACAGCTACGCGCTCACCGCCGAACGTCCGGACGACGTGGTGGCGCGGGCCGAGTATGGCGGTCCGGTCACCGCCCTCGTCGCCCGCGACAACGTCGCCGGCACGCAGTTCCACCCCGAGAAGAGCCAGCGGCTGGGCCTCGCGCTCATCGCGAACTTCCTGACTTGGCGCCCCTGAGGGCGGCTCCGCCCCGGCAATCAAGGACAACGCTGCCCGTGATCCTCTACCCGGCGATCGACCTGAAGGAGGGACGCTGCGTGCGCCTCGTCCAGGGAGACATGGCGCAGGCCAAGGTCTTCGGTGACGATCCGGCCGCGCAGGCCGCCATCTTCGAGGAGCAGGGCTTCTCGTGGCTGCACGTGGTCGACCTCGACGGCGCCTTCGCGGGCGCGCCCCGCAACGCCGCCGCGGTGGACGCGATTCTGGCCCGGGTGAGGATTCCGGTTCAGCTCGGCGGCGGCATCCGCGATATGAAGACCCTCGAAGGCTGGCTGGCCAAGGGCGTCGCCCGGGTGATCATCGGCACGGCCGCGGTGCGCGATCCCGGCTTCGTCCGCGAGGCCGCGCGCAAGCATCCCGGCAAGATCGCGGTCGGCATCGACGCCAAGGACGGCCGCGTCGCCGTCGAGGGCTGGGCGCAGACCTCCAGCATGACCGCCGAGGAGACTCGGCCGCCGGTTCGAGGATGCGGGGGTCGCCGCCATCATCTACACCGACATCGCCCGCGACGGGATCCTGAAGGGCCTCAACGTCGAGATGACCCTGGCCCTCGCGCAGGCCGTGCGGATCCCGGTGATCGCCTCAGGCGGCCTCGCCTCCATAGACGACGTGCACCGGCTGCTCCAGCCGGATTGCGCGCTGATCGCCGGCGCGATCACGGGGCGGGCGCTTTACGACGGGCGCATCGATCCGAAAGCGGCGCTGGCCGCGATCGCTGCGGCGCGGGGCCCTGCGGCGTGATACCGTGAGGCCCGCAAGATGAGACGCCGCCCGTGCTGAAGACCCGCATCATACCCTGCCTGGACGTGAAGGACGGGCGCGTCGTGAAGGGCGTGCGCTTCGAGGGCCTGCGCGATGCGGGAGACCCGGTGGAGGCCGCCAAGGTCTACGACGCCGCCGGCGCCGACGAGTTGTGCTTCCTCGACATCACGGCGAGCCGGGAAGCCCGCGGCACGCTGCTCGACATAGTCAGCCGCACCGCCGAGGCCTGCTTCATGCCGCTCACCGTAGGCGGCGGGGTCCGAACCGTCGAGGACGTGCGCGCCCTGCTGCTGGCCGGCGCCGACAAGGTCGCGATCAACACCGCGGCCGTTAAGGATCCCGACCTTGTCGCCCGGGCCGCGGAGAAGTTCGGCGCCCAGTGCATCGTGGTGGCGATCGATGCCAAGCGCGTCTCCGGCCCCGGCGAGCCAGCGGCCTGGGAGATTTTCACCCATGGCGGCCGCGACCCCACCGGCATCGATGCGGTCGCCTTCGCGCGGCTGGTGGCCGGGAAGGGCGCCGGCGAGTTGCTGGTCACCTCCATGGACAAGGACGGAACCCGCTCCGGCTACGACCTCGCCCTCACGCGGGCGATCAGCGACGCGGTCCACGTGCCGGTGATCGCGTCCGGCGGTGTCGGCGGCCTCGACGACCTCGTGGCCGGCGTGGCCGAGGGCGGCGCGAGCGCGGTCCTGGCGGCGTCCATCTTCCATTTCGGGCAGGCGAGCGTCGCCGAGGCGAAGGCCCACATGGCCGCGGCCGGCCTCGCGATGCGCCTCGACGGCCCGGCATCTTCGGCGAGGGCGCCTCTGTGAGCAGCTACCTTCTGGCCAACACGAGATCTCCTCGATCCCGCGACCGGGCAGGAGCGGGCCGGTGCCGTGCTCGTGCGCGACGGCCGCATCGCCGACATCGCTTCCGGGGCTGCGCCCGGCTGCCCGGCGGACGTGCAGCGCATCGATTGCGCCGGCCGCATCCTGGCGCCGGGCCTGATCGACATGCGCGCCTTCGTGGGGGAGCCAGGGGCCGAGCATCGCGAGACCCTGGCCTCGGCGAGCGCCGCCGCGGCCGCGGGCGGCGTCACCACCCTGGTCTGCATGCCCGACACCAACCCGGTGATCGACGGGCCGGCCATCGTCGATTTCGTGCTCCGCCGCGCCCGCGACACGGCGAGCGTCAACGTCCTGCCCGCCGCCGCCATCACCAAGGGCCTCGCCGGCCGGGAGATGACCGAATTCGGCCTTCTCAAGGAAGCCGGGGCCGTCGCCTTCACGGATGGGTTGCGGGCCGTGTCGAACGCGCAGGTGATGCGCCGCGCGCTCACTTACGCCCGGGACTTCGACGCCCTCGTGATGCAGCACGTCGAGGATCAGGATCTCGTCGCTGAGGGCGTAATGAACGAGGGCGAGGCTCGCCTCACGCCTCGGCCTGATGGGCATCCCCCGCGAGGCCGAGACCGTTATGCTGGAACGGGACATCCGCCTCGTGCGGCTCACCGGCGCCCGCTACCACGCGGCCATGATCTCCTGTGCGGATTCGGTGGAGATCGTGCGCCGGGCCAAGCAGGACGGCCTCCCGGTGACCTGCGGCGTGTCGGTCAACAACCTCGTGCTGAACGAGAACGATATCGGCCATTATCGCACCTTCTGCCGACTCTCGCCGCCGCTCCGCAACGAGGCCGACCGGCACGCGGTGGTCCAAGCGCTCGGCGAGGGCGTGATCGACGTGGTCGTCTCCGATCACAACCCGCAGGATGTGGAAACCAAGCGGCTGCCCTTCGCCGAGGCGGCGGACGGCGCCCTCGGGATCGAGACGCTGCTCGGCGCATCTCTGCGCCTCGTGCATACGGGCGACATCGCGCTCGCCAAGCTCGTCGCCGCGATGACGGTGAATCCGGCCCGGATCCTCGGCCGGGAGGCCGGACAGCTGACCGTCGGCGCACCCGCCGACCTCGTGCTGATTGATCCGGACCTGCCCTACGTCCTCGACAAGCGGCGGCTCAAGTCGCGCTCCAAGAACTCGCCCTTCGATGAGGCGCGCCTTCAGGGCGCGGCGGTGCTGACGCTGGTCGGCGGCCGGATCGTCCACGCCGCCGACGACCTCGCGGCGGCCGCGTAATGCTACCCGATCTCGCGACTCCGGCCGCCCTCGGCGGCCTCGTCCTCGGCTACGTGCTCGGCTCGATCCCGTTCGGGCTGATCCTGACCCGGTTCGCGGGGCTCGGCGATGTGCGGGCCATCGGCTCGGGCAATATCGGCGCGACGAACGTGCTGCGCACCGGCCGGAAGGGCCTCGCCGCCGCAACTCTGCTGGGCGATGCCCTGAAGGGCGCGGCGGCGGTGCTGATCGCCAAGAGCCTCGGCGAGGGGCCGGCGCTCGCCGCCGGTCTCGGCGCTTTTCTGGGCCACCTCTTCCCGGTCTGGCTCGGCTTCAAGGGCGGCAAGGGCGTGGCGACCTTCATCGGCGTGCTCCTCGCGTTTAGCCCGCCGGCGCTCGGCGTCTTCGCGGCGATCTGGCTCGGGCTCGCCTTCGCGCTCAAATACTCCTCGCTGGCGGCGCTGGCGGCCTCCGCGGCGACGCCCCTAATCCTGTGGGCGATCGGCGCCCCGTCTCAAGCTGTGCTTTTCTTCCTTATGGCCGTGCTGTTATGGTGGAAGCACGCGCCCAACATTCGCCGACTCGCCTCCGGCACGGAGGGCCGCATCGGCCAAAAGGGCTGAGCGCGGACGCGGGGCTTCCGCCCCCAGGGCGCGGCTCGGGGGATCGCATGCAGCTCACCGATGCCCAGCGGCTCGACTGGCTGCGGCTCATTCGCACCGAGGGCGTCGGACCGCGGACCTTCCGCACGCTCATCAACCGATTCGGCGGCGCGGCCGCCGCTCTCGACGCCCTGCCGGACCTGACTCGGCGACAGGGCAGGCGGATCGCCCCCGACCCGGGAACAGGCCGAGGATGAGGTCGCCGCCTTGCACCGCCTCGGCGGCCGGCTGATCGCCACCGGCGAGGCGGAGTATCCGCGCCTCCTTCAGCAGACCGATGCGGCGCCGCCGCTCCTCGCCCTGCGCGGCGCGGCGATCCTGAACCAGCCAGCCGTGGCGCTCGTCGGCTCACGCAATGCCTCCACGGCCGGACTCGCCTTCACGGAGCGGCTGGCCCGCGGCCTGGGTGAGGCCGGTCTCGCGGTGGTCTCAGGCCTCGCCCGGGGGATCGACGCGCGAGCGCACAAGGCCAGCCTGCAGACCGGCACCGTTGCGGTGATGGCCGGCGGCCAGGACCGGATCTACCCGGCGAGCCATGTCGCCCTGGTCGAGGCGATCCTGGGTGAGGGGGCGCCGTGCTCGCCGAGATGCCGATGGGGTGGGAGCCGCGCGGGCGCGACTTCCCCGACGCAACCGCATCATCTCGGGCCTGTCCTACGGCACCGTCGTGGTGGAAGCAGCGCGTCGGTCAGGCTCGCTCATCACGGCGCGCTACGCCCTGGAGCAGAACCGCGAAGTCTTCGCGGTTCCGGACTCGCCGCTGGATCCCCGGGCCGAGGGTACCAACGACCTGATCCGCCAGGGGGCCACGCTCGTGTCCGAGTTCGCCCATATCCTCAACGTACTCGGACCCATTATCGAGCGCGGCCCCGATACCGACGCCGCGCCCGCCCGGGGACGCCCCGGCCTCGCCGACCAGCCGGACTTCTGGGACGAGATCGACCTGGAGGCCCTCGGTGCGGATTGCGGCCGGCTTCCGGGTCTCCCCGAGCCGCGGGCGCCGGACAGAGGCGACAGGTCCGAGCCCGCCGGCGAGCCGGATGGCGACCGGGAGAGGATCATTGCCCTGTTGGGCCCGAGCCCGGTCGGAATTGACGAAGTGGCGCGCAGTGCCGGCGTCGGCGCCCGTGTTGTGCAAACCGTGCTGCTGGAACTCGAACTCGACGGCCGGATCGAGCGTCACGGCAGCGGCTCGGTCTCGCTGATCAGCCGCTGAGCGGATCCGCGTCGGCATCCGTGTCAGCGAGGTGACGCATGACGTCGAGACAGCCCTGCAGGATGTAGGCGGCGGCGAGCTTGTCCACCAGCTCGCCGCGCCGCGCCCGGGATGCGTCGGCCTCGATCAGCGCCCGCGTCACCACCGCGGTCGACAGGCGCTCGTCGAAGAAGACGTGGGGCAGGGGCAGAATCGGCGCGAGATTGCGCATGAAGGCGCGGGTCGACTGCACCCGCGGCCCCTCGCTGCCGTCCATGTTCAGCGGCAGCCCGACCACCAGGCCACCGACCGCGTGCTGGCGGCAGAGCGCGGCCAAGCGCTGCGCGTCCGGCGTGAACTTCACCCGGCGGATCGTCTCCAGCGGCGTCGCGATCTGGCGTCCCAGATCCGACAGGGCGAGCCCGATCGTCTTGGTGCCGAGATCGATGCCGATGAGGCGCGCCCCGCCGCGCGAGGCGGCTGCGAAGGTACGGATCGCGTCGTGATTCATGATCCCGCCTGCGTGCCCCGCGCCAGAGTGGCCTCCGAGAAGCCCTCGAATCGGCGGGGCAGGGGCTCCGCGCCGGGTCCGAGCACCAGGGCGGCGGAAGGGCTGGTCACCCGCTGAAAGAAATCGGTCAGGCTCTCGCCTGCGAACCGCACCGTCTCAAGGTCGGGCGCGAGCAGCCAGACATCGTATTCCTCGCCCGTCCCGGATACGTCCCAGAACAGGAGGCCGCCATCTTCGCCCGCGCCGAAGAAGAAGGCGCGCTCGATGATGCTCGCGTCGCCGCCCTCGACATCGAACCGGTGCGGCTCCGCCTCCTCGTCCAGCATCGACACGGCGGCGCCGACGCTGTGGGCGATCACGCCGGCCTGGGTAAGGAGATCGCTGGCATCGAACGGCGCCGGCACTGCGATCCGGAACTGCGCTCCCGCCAGACCGATGCCGCAGGTCCGGCAGAAGCTGCGGTAGGAGGCCGGCATCGCAAAACCCAGCGCCTCCGACGCGCGGTCCAGCGCGGTGTCATCCGCCGTGAAGCCCGGCGACAGGCTGGTGAAGACCTGCTCCCACATCGATCCCGCTCCGCCGTCCACAGCCTTCATCCGCTCCGTAGATCGACCCCGGTGCGCGCGGAGCCGTTCGCGAATAGGTAAGTTAATGCATCGTTAAACCGCGCCACGGGTATCCACCTTGTCGACGATCGGCCCGCTCTCCCGTTCCGCCCGGACCCGGCGCGGAACGACGATGACCCGCAAACAGTGCTGGATGCTGCTCCTCGCCTTCGAGGTTCTCGTCTTCGGCTTCGCGCAGTCGGTGTATCGGCCGGTGCGCCAAACGGGGATCACGATCGAGATGTCGGTGACGCCGAACCACGTGGTGACCTGATCCGGCCCTGAAAACTCTTCGTCCCGGCAGCCCGACTTCGCAAGTCCGTGCGGCGGCGGGGCCCTCCGGGAAGGCCAGGCCGCCCGCGTTGCGGCGCGTCGAAGGCCGATGCTATAGCGCGACCGACCTCGGGTGATCGTGCCCGGACAGGGGCGAACGGGACGGCATGTCGGTCGACGAGAAGACGGTTCGGCGCATCGCGCATCTGGCGCGGATCGCGGTCACCGACGACGAGGTCGGGCCGCTGCAGGGTGAGCTGAACGCGATCCTGGCCTTCGTCGAGCAGCTCGGCACGGTGGATGTGTCCGGCGTCGAGCCGATGACCTCGGTGACGCCGATGGCGATGAAGAAGCGCGAGGACGTGGTCACTGACGGCGGCCGCGCCTCGGACGTGGTCGCCAACGCGCCCGAGACCGAGGACAATTATTTCCTGGTTCCGAAGGTGGTCGAGTAGGCCGATCTCGGCCCGGACCTTGCGGACCGGTTTTCTGGCGGGCAGGCGCGCGGCAGCGCGCGGGGACGTGAACAGCGTGAATCCGAACGAACTCACCCTTTCCGAGGCGCGCGATGCCCTGACGGCGAAGCGGATCTCGGCCCGCGAGCTGACGCAGGCTCATCTC
Source organism: Methylobacterium sp. P31 (assembly GCA_050632875.1). Classification (GTDB taxonomy): domain Bacteria; phylum Pseudomonadota; class Alphaproteobacteria; order Rhizobiales; family Beijerinckiaceae; genus Methylobacterium. The sequence goes on from JBODSC010000001.1 coordinate 3,785,180, forward strand.
GACGCGATGGAGAAGGCGCGCGCGCTCAACGCCTACATTCTCGAGACGCCGGACCGCGCCCTTCAAATGGCCGAGGCCTCGGACCGGAAGATCGCGTCCGGCGAAGCGCGGCCGCTGGAAGGCATCCCGCTCGGGATCAAGGACCTGTTCTGCACCCAGGGCGTGACCACGACGGCCGGATCCAAGATCCTCCAGAACTTCGAGCCGCACTACGAGATCGGCGGTCTCCGCCAACCTGTGGCGCGACGGCGCCGTGATGTTGGGCAAGCTCAACCTCGACGAATTCGCCATGGGCTCGTCCAACGAGACCAGCGCCTACGGCAACGTGGTCTCGCCCTGGCGGCGCAAGGGATCGGACACGCGGATCGTACCCGGCGGCTCCTCGGGCGGCTCCGCCGCGGCGGTGGCCGCGCGGCTCTGCCTCGGCGCCACAGCGACCGATACCGGCGGCTCCATCCGGCAGCCCGCGGCCTTCACCGGCACAGTCGGGATCAAGCCGACCTACGGACGCTGCTCACGCTGGGGCACGGTGGCCTTCGCCTCCTCCCTCGATCAGGCCGGCCCGATCGCGCGGACGGTGCGCGACTGCGCCATCCTCCTCGGCTCCATGGCGGGCCCCGATCCCCGGGATACGACATGCGCCGACTTGGCGGTGCCCGATTTCGAGGCCGCCGTATCACGCGGCGTGAAGGGCCTGACCATCGGCATCCCGAAGGAGTACCGGGTCGAGGGCATGCCCGCCGAGATCCAGAGGCTCTGGGACGAGGGGGCCGCGTGGCTCAAGGCGGCCGGCGCGACGATCAAGGAGATCTCGCTGCCGCACACGTCCTACGCGCTGCCGGCCTACTACATCGTCGCTCCGGCCGAGGCCTCGTCGAACCTCGCCCGCTACGACGGCGTGCGCTACGGTCTGCGGGTACCCGGCAAGGACATCGCCGGGATGTACGAGAACACCCGCGCCGCCGGCTTCGGCCGCGAGGTGAAGCGCCGGATCATGATCGGCACCTACGTGCTCTCGGCCGGCTACTACGACGCCTACTACGTCCGGGCCCAGAAGATCCGCACGCTGATCAAGCGCGACTTCGAGCAGGCCTACGCGGCCGGGGTCGACGCGATCCTCACGCCGGCGACCCCGTCGGCCGCCTTCGGGATCGGCGAGAAGGCCTCGGCCGACCCGGTGGAGATGTACCTCAACGACGTGTTCACCGTGACGGTGAACATGGCCGGCCTTCCCGGCATCGCCGTACCGGCGGGCGTCGATGGCCAGGGCCTGCCGCTCGGCCTCCAGCTGATCGGCCGGCCCTTCGACGAGGAGACCCTCTTCGCGGTCGCGCAGGTGATCGAGGATTCCGCCGGCCGCACCGTCCTGCCTGAGCCTTGGTGGGCATGACAGTCCCCTACTATCCCTGGACGGTCTGGATCTGGGCCGGGTTCGATCCGGCGCTGATCGTCGTGGCGGTCTATCTCGGCTGGACCGCGAGCCAGTTCGGCAAGGTCTTCATCGCGGCGATCGCCGCCTTGGGCTTCTCGGTGCTGTTCTCCTGGGCTGTCAGCGCGGCCGGCATTCCCTGGCCCGCACCGATCACCCATGACGGGCCGACCTTCTTCCCGGTCCGCGCGGTGGCGGCCTTGCTCTGGGCGATCCTCGGCTTCGGCGCGCGCCGGGCCGTCGGACGCCGCGCTTGACCCTCGTCGGCGTGGCCTCCTAACTGTTCTTCTAACACCCGCTCCCACCCGCGACCTCATCCTGAGGTGCCCGCGCGAGCGGGCCTCGAAGGAGGCCTCCAGCGGCCGCACGATCCCTGGAGGGCTCCTTCGAGGCTACTGCGCAGTACCTCAGGATGCGGTGGAGAGTGGGATCATTCTGGTTAAGACGCCTCCGGCCCGGACGACCATGAACGCACCCGTCGACCCCAAGAAGCTGATCAAGGGCGGCCTCCACGACTGGGAGGTGATCGTCGGCATGGAGATCCACGCCCAGGTTTCCAGCCGGGCAAAGCTGTTCTCCGGGGCCTCAACCGAGTTCGGCGGCGAGCCGAACGACCACGTCTCGTTGGTCGATGCCGCGATGCCCGGCATGCTGCCCGTGATCAACGCCGAATGCGTCGCGCAGGCCGTGCGAACCGGCCTCGGCCTGAAGGCCAAGATCAACCTGCGCTCGGTATTCGACCGGAAGAACTACTTCTACCCGGATCTGCCGCAAGGCTATCAGATCTCGCAGTACAAGGACCCGATCGTCGGCGAGGGCGAGGTGCTGGTCGACATGGCCGACGGCTCCTCGATCACGGTGGGCATCGAGCGCCTGCACCTGGAGCAGGATGCCGGCAAGTCGCTGCACGACCAGGATCCGACCCGCAGCTTCGTCGACCTGAACCGCTCGGGCGTGGCGCTGATGGAGATCGTCTCCCGGCCTGACCTGCGCTCCTCCGAAGAGGCGAAGGCCTACGTCACCAAGCTGCGCACGATCCTGCGCTACCTCGGCACCTGCGACGGCGACATGGAGAAGGGGTCGCTCCGCGCCGACGTGAACGTCTCGGTGCGGCGTCCCGGCGAGCCCCTCGGTACGCGCTGCGAGATCAAGAACGTCAACTCGATCCGCTTCATCGGGCAGGCGATCGAGACCGAGGCCCGGCGCCAGATCGCGATCCTGGAGGATGGCGGCACGATCGAGCAGGAGACGCGCCTGTTCGACCCGAACAAGGGCGAGACGCGCTCGATGCGCTCCAAGGAGGAAGCGCACGACTACCGCTACTTCCCCGATCCGGACCTGCTGCCGCTCGAATTCGACCAGGCCTATGTCGATGCGCTGGCCCGGGAGCTGCCCGAGCTGCCGGACGCCAAGAAGGCGCGGTTCGTGAAACAGTTCGGACTATCCCCTATGACGCCGGCGTGCTCGTGGCCGAGCGGGCCTCGGCCGATTACTACGAGGCAGTGGCCAAGGGGCGTGACGGCAAGGCCGCCGCAAACTGGGTCATCAACGAGCTGTTCGGACGCCTCAACAAGGAAGGGCTGTCCATCGAGGCGACGCCTGTCTCCGCCGAGCAGCTCGGCGCGATCGTCGACCTGATCGGGGAGGGGTGATCTCCGGAAAGATCGCCAAGGACCTGTTCGAGATCGTCTGGACCGAGGGGGTGACCCGCGCGCCATCGTCGAGAGCCGCGGCATGAAGCAGGTCACCGATACCGGGGCCATCGAGGCGGCGGTGGATCAGATCATCGCGGCCAATCCCGACAAGGTCGCCCAGGCCAAGGAGAAGCCGACCCTGCTCGGCTGGTTCGTGGGTCAGACCATGAAGGCCACAGGCGGCAAGGCGAATCCGGCGGCGGTCAACGCGCTGCTCAAGGAGAAGCTCGGCATCGCCTGAGTGGCAGCCCGGCCGCGGCGGTACCGAGTCCGCCGCCGATGCGCGAGCCGCCCCGTGGCTTCGGGATCCGGAGCCGCCGCAAGGACGGGGTGACCGGCGGCGATCGAGGCCTATCCGCATGCGCGCGATGGCGAGGCCTTGGGTTCATTGCGACACGACGAAATCCCGCTCTGGCGGTGCCAGGCGGGTGACGGTCACACGGACCCAAAAGGAAACCTGGCGGAACGGCTCAAAGTGGGGCCTTTCGCGCATTCGAAGGCGTGCCGTATCGGCCGCTTCTGCGCCCCTGGAGCCGCTTCCGTCCGGCTGCTCGTGTGGTGCCGCTGAGTTCCGGGCCGAACCGATCCCGAAACTGTCTAGGCGGCTTTGCGCTGCGGTGGAGTCATCCCTGTCTCCTCCAGCTTCCGACGATCGATACCTCTCCGAAACCTGACCCCGTCAAGGTTTCCGGCCGATCAGTGCTTGCATTCGCGAAGCACATCCGGACACTGCCTCCGCGTTCGGATCAGGTCAACACCTATTTCGCCAGCACGCTGCTCTTTTGTTTAACTTGACCCCGCATGCGGCACCGCAGCGAATGCGCTGTCAGGCGCTTGGATCGATCTTGCGGCACCGCAAAATATTGCGGCTCGCACGAGCTACTTGCCGGCACCCATGTTGTTCTCGACCAGAAAGCGGATGCCGCGATCGAAGGACCCGTCGGTATCGCCGCGCAGGTCGACGCTGTAGGCGCGCTCCGGCGCATGTGCGGCGAGCGGCTTCACGTAGACATTCAGGTTCAGGATCAGATTCGAAACCTTCTGGACCTCACCGGTGATCGCCACGTCGGCCCAGAGCCTGCGGGCCAGCCTGTCCGCACAGCCATTGCAGCGACGCAGATCGGCCCTCTTGGCGACCTCCTCTCGCACCGGATCGGTGGAGATGACGGTGAACAGGCCTTTGGTCTGGAGCAAGTCGCGCAACTCGGCGCTGACCCGCTTGAGACGCGCCTTATCGGCGGGGTCGCTCGGGACGGGCGACAGGTCCGAGAATTGGAAATCGAACACCGCGGCCTTCTGGGGCGCGGCCATGCTGAACCGCCGGCGACGAGGAAAACCGCGAGCAGCGCGGACCGGATCATGAACGTCTTTCGCGACGGGTCCCCGACTCGGTCAACGCGGCTCGCGGGCATGCGGTCCCGATCGGGCGGCAGCCTCAGCGCCGGTCGGCCTCGGCGGTGGAACCGGCGGCGGGCGTGGACAGCCCGGAGACCCGATCACGCAGGTTCATGAACCAGTTCGGCGTCGGCGCACGGCCGCCATTCACCACGACCGTCGCGGTCATGCCGGCGATCAGCGGGACCTCCGGTGGCACATGGTCGATGCGGATCCGTACCGGCACGCGCTGCGCCAAGCGCACCCATGTGTAGACCGGGTTAACGTCCGGAAGCCCTTGCGTGCTCGCGGAGGCGTTCGCCGTGGAGATGCCCAGCGTGATGCTGTCGACCGTTCCCGTCAGGTGAGGGTCGAACCCCATCAGCTTGATGTCGGCCGGATCGCCCACATGGATGTTGGGCATCTTGGTCTCTTCGAAATAGCCGTCGATCCAGAAGGAATCGGTGTCGACGACGCTGATGTTCGAGGTGCCGGTGCGGGCGTAGTCGCCAACCCGCATCAGCAGATTGGTCACGCGGCCATTGACCGTCGACCGGACCTGGGTCCGGTCGAGGTTGACCTTCGCCTGCCGCAGCTGCGCCTGGGCACTTTCCAGCGCCACCGCGGCGATCTTGGCGGTGCCGGCATATTGCTGCTTCTCCTCGATCGACGTCGAGACCGTGGTCAGTTCCTGCCGCCGGGCCGACTGGGCATTCTTCACTTGGAGATCCGCCTCCCGATTCTTCACCTCGGCATCCGCGGAGGTAACCGAGATCTCGAAATCGACTGGGTCGATCACGTAGAGAACTTCGCCCTTGCGGACGTTCTGGTTGTCGCGAACGCGGATCTCGACAATCTGTCCGGCGACCTGCGGCGCGATGTTGGCAACCTGGACCCGGACCGTGCCGTCCCGGGTCCAGGGCGCCGCGACGTAGAATTGCCAGACGAAGGCCGCCGCGAGGAAGGCGGCAATTAGGATCACGCCGGTCGCGGCCAGACGGAAGATCTTGGCGGCGCGCCCCCAGCGGGGACGACCGGCAGCCGATCGTCACGATTGGTCGTGCCCTCGCGGAAGGCGGCCTTGGGATCATCCTCGTCGGCAGTCGTGTCGGGCATTCAGATCAACGCGATCAGGAGGGCGAGCACGCAGACGTAGATGCCGGCCTCAGCGAGCGGGGCGTTGGCAAAGTAACGGCTGAATCGGATACGGGCGAAGAACCAGCGCAGGACGAGGAGAATCGCGAACGCGGCCAGTGCATAGGTAACGAAGGAGGAGACCAGTACCCCACCGATATGGATATCCTCGTACATGTCCGCCCCGAGAGAACCTGCCCGTCAGAATAGCGCGACGTCGAGGCGTCGGAGGAACCGCCGATGGCGCGCGATGGTTCGCGCCGCCGTCACGAGGTCGCTGGCGGCGCGCGCTGTGGTGAGCCGCACACTCCGCTCCCGCCGGGATGCGCCGCGGATCAGGTCACGCGCGGCGATCTCGAGTGCCCGATCGTCCCCCGCGGCGAGACCGGCGCGCGCCCGCGGGATCGCGTCGCGCAGCGCCCTGACCGACCAAAGCCGGCGCAGTTCAGCATGGGCGCGGGCGGCGGCTGCCTCCAACCGTGCCAGGGCGAAAGCATGCGATAGGCTGGCCCGCCGCACGGCGCTGCTCCCCGAGCTGTAGCCCGCGAACTGAAAGAGTCGATCTGCATTCAGGCTGGTGCGGGTGGTTGCGTCGCCGCCCTCGCCGACCAGCGCGTCGGCCAGCGCCCGCCGTGCCGAGTCGAGAGCGAAGGCGCGCTGCTGCGCGGGGGTGACCGGCAGAAGCAGTCGGACCACGACGGACAGGATCACGGCCGCGACGACGACCAAGAACGCGTTCAGCAGGAACGTCAGGGCATCATAGCTTTGCGGATTGGAGGGTCCGAGGAGGACCGGGAAGAACACGATCACGATGAAGCCGATGCCGAAGGTCTTCGGGTTCAGCGACAGGAAGCAGCCGAAGAAGATCACCGGCGCCATGACGATGGCCAGCATCGGGAAGCCCTGGACGCCGTTGAGAAACGCGAACCTTGCGATGCCCGCAAGGATGGCGGCGAGGCACATTCCGATCACGACCCCGTTGGCGAATTTTCTGGGATCCGGATTCACCGACGCGAGGGCTCCGGTCGCCGCGACCTGCACCAGCGCGAAGGAGGCCTGCGGCAAGCCGAGCGCCACGAAAGCGGCGGCCGTCACGGCAAAGCCCAGGGCGACCCGAAAGGCGCCGCGCAGGGCCACCGGAAAGTCTCGGTGCGTCGGCAGGCGCGCGTCGCGCAGCGGGGCGTGACCGTCGGCCAGGGCGCGGATGCCGTCCTGCGCGAACGTGGCGGCACAGACGAAATCCAGGGCGCGCTGCAGCACAACCACCTCGTCGAGAGGGCGAGCCCCGTCGCGGATCACATCCTCGACGAGATCGCGCAGGCGTTCGTCGTCCCGGTCGAGTGCCTCGGCGTCGGGCGCATCGGCCACACGCCGGCAGATCGCCATCGCCTCGGCGACCGCCGGGCTCGGATCGCGCAAGGAAGCGGCGGCGGCCGCCACGGCGCGGATCGCCGCCGCCATCACGTAGAGTGCGGCGATGCAGCTGCGCGCGCCAGCGGCGCGGAAGCGGCCATCATCCAGCTCCCCCGCGATCGCGCTGGCATCGGCCCGCATCGGCGCGATCGTGCGGATCAGCGCCGCAGTCCGGGCGACGCCGAGATCGCCCTTTACCAGAGTTTCGCGGGCATAGACTCTGGTACCGTCCCAGGCACTGTGCAGCTGGGGCAACAGCGCCCGCCTCGTGCTCGGTGAGGCGAGGGCATCGTTGATGAACGTGATCGCCACGATGCCCAGCACGATCACGGCCACGCGGGCGACCGCGGCGTCGAAGGTGCCCTGCGGGTCGTCGATCTGGCCGAGCGCGATGATCGCGACCGTGTAGCCCGACAGCATCGCACCGTAGGCCCGGGTATCCTGCAGATACTGCGCGATGAACACGCAAAGGCCGAGCCAAGCCGTGAAGGAGACGAGGAGCAGGACCCGATCCTGGCCGAACAGGGCCATCACGACGATCGACACGGCGGCGCCGATCAGCGTGCCGAGCAGGCGGTAGACGGCCTTGGAGATCGCCTGCCCCCGTTTGGGCTGAGCGAGAATCGCCACGCAGGTCGCGGCCGAGGAGGCGCTGTCGAGTTGCAGCAAAAAGGCGGCGGTGAGCGCCAGCATCATGGCGGTCCAGATGCGGAAGGCGAACGCCCAGGCGGCTGGCTTCGGAACCCAATCGTCCAAGACCGCGATCGCGCGGTCCCCGAGCGATCCGGACACAGGATCCGGTCGACCCGCGGCCGAGATCTCAGCCACGTCGGTCCGGGCATGGCCCGCCAGCCGAGGCATGTGGGAGCGGGCCGTGCCGAGGGGCCGCCCCGCTCACCGATCGACTGCACGGACATCGGTCCGTCATCTTCTCACGCCTCCCCAGGGCCACCTGTCGGGGGTGGGAACGAACGAGAAGCTCAGCGGTTCGCGGACGCGGTCAGGCCTTGTCGCCGCCCTTCAAGCGCTTGTTGCACTTGCTCCAGAATTGCGGCCACTTCGGTCCCTGCGCAGCCTTCTGCGCATCGGTGAGTCCGCGCCACTCGGCGCCGCACTTCTTCTGCCGCTCGCGCGCTGCGGCCTGACCCGGGCTCGGCTGTTTGGCGTCCGACGCGGCAGCCGGCGCCTCGCTCGTTGCCGGCGCCTTGGCGGGCGCCTCCTTGGCAAGTGCAGGCGCGATCACGACAAGCGGCGCGCACAAGGCCGCGATTCTCACGAGACGGTGGACCATCGAAAATCTCCCCCATGGGCGCCTCGACAACGCCTGCAGGCAGTCTCGCCGCTCGGCCACCGCGTCGACAAGGGTCCAAATTCGGCCGCCAACAGGCACGGCTCGGACTCTCGCAATCGTGAGCCGCGCGACGGCGTTGCCCTTGAGCGCGGGCGGGAAATCGTCTTCACTGCCCGGGTTGTCCGAAATCGGCGGAGGGCCGCCGCGCCGCCGACGGTTCGGTCGAGGAGCAGGCAGAGCATGGCAGCGGTGTCCGGGCGGCCGATCGACGTCCATACCTGGAGCACGCCGAACGGCTGGAAAATCCCGATCATGCTCGAGGAGTGCGGGCTTCCCTATCGGGTCGTCCCGGTGGACATCGCCAAGAACGAGCAGTTCGCCCCCGACTTCCTGGCGATCTCACCCAACAACAAGATTCCGGCGATCGTAGATCCGGACGGACCAGACGGGCAACCGATCTCGATCTTCGAGTCGGGTGCGATCCTGCAGTATCTCGGTCGGAAAACCGGCCAATTCTACCCGAAGGACGAGCGGGCCCGCGTCGTCGTGGACGAATGGTTGTTCTGGCAGGTGGCGGGGTTCGGGCCGATGCTCGGGCAGACCCACCACTTCAAGATCTACGCGCCCGAGAAAGTCCCGTACGCGATCGATCGCTTCACCGCCGAGGCCAATCGCCTGTACGGCGTCCTCAACCGCCGGCTCGAAGGCCGGGACTATATCGCCGACACGTACTCCATTGCCGACATCGCGACGGTGACCTGGGCCAAGCTCAACTTCAAGCAAGGCGTAGACATCGGCGCCCTGCCGAACGTGGCGCGCTGGCTGGAAACCGTTTTGGCGAGGCCGGCTGTGCAGCGCGGCCTCGCGGCGATCTGACGGGCGGTCAGTTCTTGTTGGCGGCCTGCTGGTTCACGTCGGGCACCCGCGTCCAGGTCTGCGAGCCGCACAGCACCTTGAGCATGCAGCCCGACACGTTGAGTTCGGCCTCGCTCTCGCGCTCCAGGCTGACCGTGTAGATCTTGCCTTCCTCGATATTGTAGAGCTCGCCGGTGTATTTCTCATCGTCGGGCTTAAGGCCGTCGATGAGCTGCAGCCCGATCACAGGACGGGAGCGCTTCTTCGGATCCGGGTTCTTGAGGTCGGTGCGCGGGGCGCCGTTGTCGAAGGTCGGCACCTTGAGCCAGACGACCTTGCCGCAGACGAGCTTCTGGCCGGGCCCGCAGCGGTCGATCCGGATCTTGGCGCGACCATCGCCGGTGAGCCAGGTGCCGGATGGGTCCTTGGCGGTGTCGGCGGCAGCGGCGGAGAGGCCGGCGAGAAGCAGGGCGGCGCTGAGAGCGAGTCGCATGGTTCGTCTCCGGGATTGGGGCGCTGTTGGCACCCGAGGGATGGACGAAGTCGGTGGGGCGTGAGTGAGCCGTCGCAATCCGGCGATTTTTCGGCGGTGTTGCGGCAGAGCCACGGCCATGCTTGTCCCTCCCGGTCCCGGCGCGCGGCTTGAGGCAGGATGGGGCGCCCGCTATAAGCCCGGCGCCGAAGCGAAATTTTCGCCCGAGACGCGCGTCCGAGATCCCGGCGCGCGGCACGTTCTTTCCACAGACAGACCGGACGCACCATGGCCACCGAGCGCACCTTCTCGATCCTGAAGCCCGACGCGACGCGGCGGAACCTGACCGGCGCCGTCAACGCGGTGATCGAGGAGGCGGGCCTGCGCATCGTCGGCCAACGCCGCATTCGCATGACCAAGGCCCAGGCCGAAAAGTTCTACGAGGTCCACAAGGAGCGCCCGTTCTTCGGCGAGACTCGTCACTTTCATGACCTCCGGCCCGGTGGTGGTTCAGGTACTCGAGGGCGAGAACGCCGTCGCCAAGTACCGTGAGGTGATGGGCGCCACGAACCCGGCCCAGGCCGCGGAGGGCACGATCCGCAAGAAGTTTGCCGAATCCGTCGGCGAGAACACCGTGCACGGTTCGGACAGCGCCGAGAACGCCAAGATCGAGATCGCGCAGTTCTTCCAGGAGTCCGACATCGTCGCGTGAGGCGACAGGCGGTGGCGGGTCGGGCACACCGGCCCGCCATCGTTCTGCACTGCACTCGGCGGCCGCGTGAATGCCGCCGGGTGTGTCCGGGCCGCCATTGACGGGACGGAGCGTGGAAGCGTCCAACGGCTGAGCTTAGCCAACCTCAGCACCCGGACCACCACGACCATGACGATGCGCCGCCTGCCCCTGCTGATCGCGACCGGCCTGATCGCGCTCGGCGCGACCGCCGCCCTCGCGGGCGGATCCTCGGCCCCCTTCCAGCAATACGAGCCCGATCCGGCGCTCAAGACGGCCACCAAGGCGAATCTCGAAGGCCGCGTCCGCCACGCCTGCACGGTCGTCCAGGCGCGCATGACCAGCGCCACTGAGGCGTCCCTGGAGCGTCCCTGCGGCTGCTATGCCCGCCAGACCCTGCGCAGCCTCGACGAGTCCGAGATCGACGCCTACCGCACTACCGGCTACTTCAATGATTCGGCCCGCGCCAAGGCGCTCTCGGCGCTCTACAGCTGCAAGCTGCAGCGCCCGGTCTGACGTATCCCTAGACGCAGAGCCGAAGGGACCCGTCCCTTCGGGCTCTCCTATAGGCTGAAGAGCGCGCCCTCGGGTGCCTCGTCGGCCACGATCACCCGGTCCCCCTCTAGACGGGCGCGCCCGCCGGCAACCAGCGCCAGCACCGCCGGATAGAGGCGGCGCTCCTGGACGATCACGCGATCGGCGAGGCTGTCCGGATCGTCATCCTGGCGGACCGGGATGGCGGCCTGGGCCACGATCGGGCCGGCATCGAGTTCCGGCACCACGAAATGGACCGTGCAGCCGTGGAGCCGCACGCCGGCCTCGAGCGCCTGCGCGTGGGTGTGCGTGCCCTTGAACAGGGGCAGCAGGGACGGGTGAATGTTGAGCATCCGGCCGGCCCAGCGCGCAACGAAGCCCGGCGTCAGGATCCGCATGAAGCCGGCGAGGCAAATGAGATCGACATCCGCGGCCCGCAGAGCGGCGTCGAGTGCGGCGTCGAAGCTGGCCCGGTCCGGAAACGCCTTGTGGTCGATCGCCTGAACCGGAATGCCGGCCTCGGCCGCCCGCGCGAGACCCGCGGCCTCCGGGCGGTTCGACAGGACCAGCACGATCTCAGCCGGGTAGGCCGGATCCTTCGCCGCCTCGATCAGCGCGACCATGTTCGAGCCGCGCCCGGAGATCAGGATCGCGACGCGGGTCTTCAGGCCGGTCGCCATCAGAGCGCGAGGCGTCCGCTGAACGTCACGGGCTCCGGCCCGCGCGCCGTGATCCTGCCGAGGCGCACCGGCGTCTCGCCGGCCCGGGTCAGGGCCTCGTCGACGTCGTCCACCGCGTCGGCGGCCGCGATCACCACCATGCCGATGCCGCAATTGAAGGTCCGCAGCATCTCGGCCTCAGCAACACCGCCTTCACGGGCCAGCCAGCCGAACACGGGCGGCGGGCTCACGGCATCGAGGTCGATGGCGATGCCGACCTCGTCCGGCAGAACCCGGGGCAGATTGTCGGGGAAGCCGCCACCGGTGATATGCGCGACGGCGCGGATTCCGGCCGTGGCACCGAGAGCGGCCAGAAGCGGCTTCACGTAGATGCGGGTCGGCTCGAGCAGGGCCTCGCCGAGGCTGCGCCCCGGCTCGAACGGCGCCGGCGCATCCCAGCCGAGCCCGGTCTTGGCGACGATCCGCCGGACCAGCGAGAAGCCGTTGGAATGCACCCCGGAGGAAGGCAGGCCCAGCACCACGTCGCCCGGACGGATCCCGGGCCGCGGCAGCAGCGAGCCGCGCTCGGCGGCGCCGACGGAGAAGCCGGCGAGGTCGTAATCGGACCCGTCGTAGAGGCCGGGCATCTCGGCGGTCTCGCCGCCGATCAGCGCGCAGCCGGCTTGGCGGCAACCCTCGGCAATGCCGCGCACGATGTCGGCGCCGACGCCCGGGACCAGCTTACCGGTAGCGTAATAGTCCAGGAAGAACAGCGGTTCGGCGCCCTGGACGATGATGTCGTTGACGCACATCGCCACCAAGTCGATGCCGATGGTGTCATGGCGACCCGTCTCGATGGCGATCTTGACCTTGGTTCCCACGCCGTCATTGGCCGCGACCAGGATCGGGTCGCGGAATCCCGCGGCCTTCAGATCGAACAGACCGCCGAACCCGCCGATCTCGGCGTCGGCACCCGGGCGCCGCGTCGAGCGCACTAGCGGCTTGATCGTACCGACCATGGCGTTGCCGGCGTCGATATCGACACCCGCCGCCGCGTAGGTCAGCCCTGTCGTCGGCTCCTTGCCGTCTTTGGCAGTCATGCCCGCGCCACCTCGTTCAATACTGGCCTCGCTCTAACGGCTTACCGCGCGCGGCGCGAGTCGGCCGCGGCCTGCCTTGATCGGCGATGGCCGCATGCCCACTCTGCGTCCGGGTGCGAGTCGGGTGCTTGCGCCTTCGGGCGAAGCCAGAGCAGCCCTTGACCTCCGCAAGCACAGGATGATCCTGGACGAGGCATGCGCGAGAATGCACCACCCCGGCAGTTGGCCTTCGACCTGCCGCTCGATCCCCGCTACGGACGCGAAGATTTCCTCGTGGGGCCGGCGAACGAGGCCGCCTACGCGCTGATCGAGGCATGGCCGGACTGGCCGGACAGCGTGCTCGTCCTCACCGGCCCCTCGGGCAGCGGCAAGAGCCACCTCGCGGCGATCTGGGCGGAGCGGGCGCATGCCTGGACGATTCCGGCCGCCGAGGTGGGTGCGGACGCGGTCCAGCACCTCGTCTCCAACGGCGCCCTCGTCATCGAGGATATCGACCAGGCGGAGAGCCGGGACGAGGCCGCCCTCTTCCATCTGCTCAACCGTGCGCGCGAACGGGCCTGTTCGGTGCTGCTGACGAGCGCCACCGGGATCGACGCCCTCGGCCTCGCCACGCCAGACCTGCGATCCCGCCTGCGCTTGGCACCGCGGATCGCCATCGAGGCGCCGGACGACGCGCTGCTGCGCGCCGTGCTGGTCAAGCTGTTCGTGGATCGGCAACTCGTGGTCGATCTGGGCGTCATCGACTCGTTGGCGCTGCGGATCGATCGGTCCCTCGGCCGGGCTCGGGACGTTGTGGCCGAACTCGACCGCGACGCCCTGGGCCGCGGACGCCGCATCAGCCGACCCCTTGCGCTGGCGGTGCTGCGGCGGATGGGCCTCGACGGCGAGGCCGATCCGAGCGGCTGAAGGCGGAATCCCGTGCCGTCACGAAACCGTCGTGAAGGCTGCGGGTGTACGATGCTAAACGCTCCGCCCGCGAGGAGCCGTCGGCAGGAACAGGGATCGGGGATGGAATCGACGCAGAAGCCCATGGAACGCGACGTCGCCGACGAGGCAGCGGAGCCCCGTCGGCGCTCGGCGGCCAATCCGACGGCACGGCGCAATCCTGCCACGCGGCGCGCACCGGCCGAGCCCTCGGGCGGTGTGACGGCTTCGGTTGCGACCGGTGCAGCGCTAGATGCGAATGACGAGTGGCCGGCCACTGTAGCTCCCGCCGAGCCTGCGGTGACCAGCGCGGCGCGGGAGCCGGTGCTGGAGGCCGGCCGTTCCCTGCGCCATTCGCCAGAGCGCTTCGTGAACCGGGAGCTGTCCTGGCTTCAGTTCAATCGACGCGTGCTTGAGGAGGCCTCGAATCCCAATCACCCGCTGCTGGAGCGGCTGAGGTTCCTGTCGATCTCCGCGAACAATCTCGACGAGTTCTTCATGGTCCGCGTCGCCGGCCTGATCGATCAGGTCCGGGCCGGCATCACGGTCCCGTCCCAGGACGGCCTGTCACCGTCCGAGCAGCTTGTGCGAGATCGGCGCCGAGGTCTCTCGCCTCGCCGCCGACCAGCAGGCCCGCTGGCGCGAGCTGCGCGCGGAGCTGCACGCCGCCGACATCGACATCATCGAGCCGGCCTCACTCACCGCGGAGCAGTCGACCTGGCTCGAGGAGTACTTCCTCAACCACGTCTTCCCGGTGCTGACGCCGTTGGCGATCGACCCGGCCCACCCGTTCCCGTTCATCCCGAATCTCGGGACCACCATCGCGCTGATGCTGGTGCGGCCGCGGGACGGGCGCGTGCTGCGGGCCCTGATCCGCGTGCCGGGCGTCCTCGACCGATTCGTGCGCCTGCCGGTGAGCGACAGCGAGACCTCGGCGCGGCTGATCCCGATCGAGCAGGTGATCGGGATGTTCACAGGGCGTCTGTTCCCAGGCTACCTCGTCAGGGGCAGCGGCGCGTTCCGTGTGGTGCGCGATTCCGACCTTGAGATCGAGGAGGAGGCGGAGGACCTCGTCCTCCACTTCGAGACCGCCCTGAAGCAGCGCCGCCGCGGCGTCGTCATCCGCCTCGAGGTCGAGGCCGGGATGTCGGAGGACCTGCGCAGCTTCGTGGCCGACGAGCTGGAGATCTCCCCCGACGCAATCTTCCTGGTCGAGGGTATGCTCGCGCTGAACGAGCTGTCCCAGGTGGTCGGGATCGACCGGCCGGACCTGAAATTCAAGCCCTACAACCCGCGCTTCCCCGAGCGGATCCGCGAGAGCGGCGGAGACGTGTTCGCGGCGATTCGCCAGAAGGACTTCATCGTCCACCACCCCTACGAGTCCTTCGACTCGGTGGTGCAGTTCCTGGCGCAGGCCGCCCGCGACCCCAACGTGGTGGCGATCAAGCAGACGCTCTACCGCACCTCCTCGAACTCGCCGATCGTCGCGGCACTCGCGGAGGCTGCCGAGACTCGGCAAGTCGGTGACCGCGCTGGTGGAGCTGAAGGCGCGCTTCGACGAGGAGGCCAATATCCGCTGGGCGCGCAACCTCGAGAAGGCCGGTGCGCAGGTGGTGTTCGGCTTCGTCGAGTTGAAGACCCACGCCAAGCTGTCGCTGGTGGTCCGTCGCGAGGGCGACAAGCTCGTCACCTACTGCCATGTCGGCACTGGCAACTACCACCCGATCACCGCGCGCATCTATACCGACCTGTCTTTCTTCACGGCGGATCCGGCGATCGCCCGGGATGTCTCCCGCATCTTCAACTTCATCACCGGTTACGCGGAGCCGGCCGAGCTGGAGCGGATGGCGGTCTCGCCGCTGACGCTGAAGAACCGGCTTCTTGAGCATATCGAGGCGGAGGTGGCCCACGCGAAGGCGGGGCGGCCTGCAGCGATCTGGATCAAGTGCAACTCGCTGGTCGACGGCCAGATCATCGACGCGCTCTACGATGCCTCCGAAGCCGGCGTTCAGATCGACTGCGTGGTGCGCGGCATCTGCTGCCTGCGGCCCGGCATCCCGGGCCTCTCGGAAACGATCCGGGTGAAGTCGATCGTCGGGCGCTTCCTGGAGCACGGGCGTATTTACGCCTTCGGCAACGGCGTCGGGCTGCCCCACCCGAAGGCCACGGTCTACATCTCGTCCGCCGACCTGATGAGCCGCAACCTCGACCGACGCGTCGAGGCGCTGCTGCCGATCACAAATCCCACGGTCCACCAGCAGGTTCTCGACCAGATCATGCTGGCCAATCTGCTCGACAACCGTCAGAGTTGGCGGCTACTCGCCTCTGGAGGCTGCGAGCGGATCCAGCCCGCGGAGGGCGAGGAGCCATTCAACGCGCACAAATACTTCATGACGAACCCGAGTCTGTCGGGCCGCGGCAAGGCGTCGAAGAAGTCGAGCCCGCGTGCGCTGAGCCGCCGGGCACAGCGCGCCTGAGTTTCGCCGCGCCGCGGCGCTGGGCTAAACCTCCTGCGCGACGCGCGCCAGCGCGTCGGGCTCATCAAGGACTCGGACGTTTGGGCAGCCCTCGTGCCAACCTCAGCCTCGCGCCTGCCGCGGACCCGCTT
Source organism: Methylobacterium sp. P31 (assembly GCA_050632875.1). Lineage (GTDB taxonomy): Bacteria > Pseudomonadota > Alphaproteobacteria > Rhizobiales > Beijerinckiaceae > Methylobacterium. Next base: position 3,801,397 of record JBODSC010000001.1, read on the forward strand.
GCCGACGGCCTGCGCCATCCGGTGGCGATCATCGATATCGGGTCCAACTCCGTCCGGCTCGTCGCCTATGACGGCTTGAGCCGCGCTCCGACGCCGCTCTACAATGAGAAGGTGCTCTGCGGCCTTGGACGTAACGTCCTGACGACCGGCCGCCTGAACGAGGACGGCGTGACGCGGGCCCTCGCGGCCCTGGCACGGTTCCGGGTTCTCTGCGAGACAATGCGCGTGGCACAGGTCTTCGTACTGGCCACAGCGGCGGCCCGGGATGCCGAGAACGGCCCCGATTTCCTGCGGGCCGCGAAGGCGGCCTGCGGCCAGGAGATCCAGCTCCTGTCAGGTCGGCGCGAGGCGGAGCTGTCGGCGCTCGGCGTGGTCTCAGGCTTCCACGCACCTGACGGGGTGGTGGGGGATCTCGGCGGCGGCTCGCTCGAACTCGTGGATGTCCGCGGCACCGTAGTCGGCCAGGGCGTGACCATGCCGCTCGGCGGCCTCGCTCTCCAGGATCTCTCCGGCGGCTCGATCAAGAAGGCCGCCAAGATTGTGCGCGAGCACATGCGGAAGGCCGTACCGCAGCTCGAGACCCTGCGCGGACGCACCTTCTACGCGGTCGGCGGCACGTGGCGCGCCATCGCGCGGCTGCATCAGGCGGCCCGCGGCTACCCCGTCCACGTGATGCACGGCTACACCGTGGAGCCTACCGACGAGCTGAGCTTCCTGCAGGTCGTCGAGCAGACCGACGTGTCCCTGCTGCAGGACGTCGATGCAATCTCGGAGGCCCGGCGCCCGCTGCTCGCCTACGGCGCCGTGGTGCTGGAGGAGATCATCCGGGTCGGCCGGCCGCGGGAGGTGGCGATCTCCGCCTCCGGCGTTCGGGAGGGGCTGCTGTTCGAGCAGCTGGATCGCGACGTCCGGTTGACCGACCCGCTTCTGGCCTCGGCGGCGGAATTCAACGCCCTGCGCTCCCGCGCGCCCGGTCACGGCGAGGAGCTGATCGCCTGGACCGACCGTTTCGTGACAACGCTCGATGGTCACGAGACCGCGGACGAGCGCCGCCTGCGACACGCCGGCTGCCTGTTATCGGATGTCGGGTGGCGGGCACATCCCGATTACCGTGACGAGCAGAGCATCGCGGCGATCCAGAACGCGGCTTTCGTCGGGGTCGACCATCCGGGCCGGGCCTATCTCGCCCTCGCGGTGTCGCTGCGGCATACGGGCCTCGCCCCCGAGAAGGCCAATCCGATGCTGCGGAGCGTGGCTGGTCCGCGCCTGTTCGAGCGGGCGCGCCTTCTCGGCGCGCTGCTGCGCGTGGCCTTCCCCATCTCGGCCGGCATGGATGGGGCACTGGGTCGAGCACCGCTCGCCGTCGAGGACGGTCGTGTCATCTTGCGGCTGCCGCGGGATTGGGAGGCCTTGTACGGTGATCGTCTTCTCAACCGCGTGCGCGGCCTCGGTCGTGTCCTCGGCCTCGACGGGCGGATCGAGATCACGAGCAGCATCGCCTGATGGCGCCCTAACATGCGGGCTGACCCTCGGGCTTCGCGTGCGGCTATGTGGGTTGCCGGGACCGCACGACCCCGACAAGTCGGCCTATGATCACTCGGCGGCCGAGACAGGCAGTCGACCTCACACCGGATTGGCCGCCTCCATCGGGCGGTTGGGTTGAGCGATGTCGATCCGGCGGCCGCGAAACTGCCCGTACAGGATCACGCTCACGACGGCGGCGTAGAGGCACCAGACCGAGGTGAAAGCGTAGCCCTTCACGATCAGCGTGGCGACGACACCGACGAGATTGAGCCAGCCGAACCAGCTGACCACGCGGTGACTCGACACGATCAGCGCACCGCATGTCGCCAGCACGTAGATCACCGCGACGGCCGTGAATGCCGTACCCGGGTTCTCGTAATGGATCGCGTGCTGCTCGAAGCAGGCGGTGCTCGGATAGACGATCAGGCCGCGGAACACGAAGGCGGCCAGGCATGTGCCGACGAGTGTCAGGACAGCGATCAGCCGTCGCCGCCAGCCGGGCGGCTCCATCAGCAGCACCGCCAGCGGCATGACGAGCGGCAAGATGCCCTGCGCATAGAGCATGTACAGGAAAACGAGGTGCGCCTGTGCCTCAGGCCGGATCTTTCCTTCCAGCCCGAGCCAGATGAAGCCCTCGGTGAATTGGTGCAGGGCGAAGAAGATCGGCGTCGCGGCGAACAGGACGGCGCGGGGCTGACGGACGTGCGAGAGGGTAGCAACGCCGATCAGCCCGATCACGCCGCTCGCGATGAAGTCGACCTCCGGCGAGAAACACATACGCGCACGCTCACTCACATAGCCCGATGCGGCCTTCGTGCTGAGGGCGCCGCGTACGATCAAGCCGCGGCCGGTGCTCAGGCCACCCGATCCGAGAAGATCGCCTTCTTGACCACGGCGTGAACGCCCCAGTTGCCGTCAACCACCTGGGTGATCCCGAAATCGACCGCCACCGACATCAACGAGATCGCCTCGTCCTCGGTCAGCCCTTTCGCGTGCATCAGGAACTGGCGCATCTTGCGGAAGGCGTCGCGCATGGCGAGGTCGATGGAGGACTTCTGGAAAATCGCGCTCTGGGCGTCCGGGCCGAGGTCGCGCAGGTAGTTCGGGTAGCTGAAGCCGGACAGGACCCAGTCGTCGCGGGTCTCGATCATCGGGAAGTCGAGGGCTTCCAGCGGCGTGCCCGGAAGATCGGCCTTCTTGTGGAGGATGAACTGGAAGGTGCCGGTGAGCGAGCACTCGATGGCCGTGCCGCACAATTCGGAGTCACCCTGGCTGGCATGGGGATCGCCCACGGAGAACAGCGCACCCGGGACCGCCACCGGGTAGTAGAGCGTCGCCCCCTTGCCGATCCGCCAATTGTCGATGTTGCCGCCGGTGTAGCTCGGCGGGATCGTGTTGACCCGGTCGGCCTCGGCCGGCGCCACGCCCATCGTGCCGAAATGCGGGCGGATCGGCACGCGGATCCCCTTGAGGACCTCGAAGGTCTTCTGCGTCCTGGAATGGTCCACCGGCAGGCCGGGATAGTCGATGGTCGGGTGCGAGACGCCGAACGGATCGGTGACACCGGGCCAGCGGAAGCTGTAGACCGCGCGCGCCCAGTCGCGCTCGCCGGTGGCGTCGACCTCGTAGATGGTCACCACCTCCCTGGGCTTATCGCCGGTAATCAGGTCGTTGTAGTGGTAGCCCCACCACGCCGCCGCGTTGCTGCCGAAGGCGAGCCCTTTGTATTTCGGGTTCGCACAGGGGCGCGGCGCAACGTCGAGGATGCGAACTTCCAGCACGTCTCCGGGTTCCGCACCGCGGATCGCCACCGGGCCCGTGCAGATATGGACGCCGAGGCCGCCGCCCGGACCAATCTTCGCATCCATCGGCCCCGCCCCGCGGGGCGAGACGCCCATCTTGTCCTTGGTCCAGTGATAGACGCTCTCGGCGCCGGGATCGCCCTCGATCATCCGCTCGGCATCGTCGCACGCCTGATGGGTGAGCGTCTCGATGGTCACGAAATCGCCTGAGCCGATCTCGACTCGCGGCTTGAGGCTGCGGCTGAAGAAACCCCAATGCACGGTCTCGGTATTGGCCGGCAGGTGGTAATGCGCGGTCGCGGCGATCTTGGCACCGCTCGCCTCAGCGAGCGCCGGGCTGACGAGCGAGGGGCCGCCGGCCGCGAAGGCTGCCGCCGCGGCTCCCGTGGCCGCGAATCCGCTCTTCAGGAAGGCACGCCGTTCCGGCTCCAGTTCACGCCGGATTCGGCGCCGATGCTCCTCGAAGGCATGGCAGGTTGGATCGTCGCCCGTGCACATGGTTCCCGCTTCCAGTGGGTACATATTCCGGAAGCGGGGAAGCAAATCAACGGCCACGCTCGCGGCCGTCGACGAAGGATCTCACTCCGAGATCATTCCGGCGCCGGCCTCGCCGGCCTTCGACGGCGGCGCGTCGTCCGCCTGCGCCTCGACCACCGCCGCGGCCGTGACGTTGACGATGCCGCGGGCGGTCACCGAGGGCGTCAGGATATGGGCGGGCTTGGCCGGCCCAATCAGCAGCGGCCCGACCGGCAGCGCATCCGCCAGCACCTTGGCGAACTGGAACGCGATGTTGGCCGCGTCCAGGTTCGGGAAGATCAGGACGTTGGCCGCTCCCTTCAGGCGCGAGCCCGGCAGCACGCGGTCGCGAACCATCTCGGACAGCGCCGAATCCGCCTGCATCTCACCGTCTACCATCAACTCCGGATCGCGCTTCTGCAGAAGCGCCAGCGCATCTCGCATCTTCATCGCGGAGGGCGAATCCGACTGACCGAAATCCGAGTGGCTGAGGAGCGCGATCTTGGGCGTCAGGCCGAACCGGCTGACGTGGCTGGCGCAGGCCTGGGCGACATCGGCGATTTCCTCGGCGGTGGGGTTCTGGCGGACATGGGTGTCGGCCAGGAAGTAGGCGCCCTCGTGAGTCACCACCAGGCTCATGGCGGCACATTGGTCGATACCGGGCGCGAGCCCGATCACGTCGCGGATGATGCGCAGCCGCGTCTCAAACCGACCCTCAAGGCCGCAGATCAGGGCGTCAGCCTCGCCGCGGCGGACCGCGATCGCGCCGATCACGGTGTTGTTGGTGCGGACCAGCGTGCGGGCCGCGTCCGGGGTAATGCCGCGCCGCCCCGCGACCTCCAGGTAAGTCTGGACGTAGGCGCGGTAGCGGGGATCGTCCTCGGGATCAATCAGCTCGAAATCGCGGCCGTGAACGATCGACAGGCCGAAGCGCTTGAGGCGCGTCTCCACCACGCGCGGCCGGCCGACCAGGATCGGCCGCGCCACCTTGTCCTCGACGATGGCCTGCACGGCGCGCAGAACGCGCTCGTCCTCGCCCTCGGCGTAGATCACCCGCTTGGGCGCTTCCTTCGCCTTGGAGAAGAGCGGCTTCATGATGAGGCCGGACCGGTGCACGAACCGGTCGAGGCTCTCGACATAGGCGTTCAGATCCGCGAGCGGGCGACCAGCCACGCCCGAATCCATGGCGGCCTTCGCCACGGCCGGGGCGATGCGCAGGATGAGGCGCGGGTCGAACGGGCTCGGGATCAGCGATTTCGGCCCGAACGGCCGGGCCTCGCCGCCATAGGCGCGGGCGACCACGTCCGACGTGGTCTCGTGGGCGAGGCCCGCGATCGCCTTCACGGCGGCCTTCTTCATCTCCTCGTTGATCTTGTGGGCGCCGACATCCAGCGCGCCGCGGAAGATGTAGGGGAAGCACAGGACGTTATTGACCTGGTTCGGGAAGTCCGACCGGCCGGTGCAGATCATCGCGTCCGGCCGCTCCTGCTCGGCCAGATCCGGCATGATCTCGGGATAGGGGTTGGCCAACGCCATGATCAGCGGCTTGTCGGCCATCTCCTTGAGGTATTCGGGCTTCAGGACACCGCCGGCCGAGAGGCCGATGAACACGTCCGCCCCCGGGATCACCTCGGCGAGAGTCCGCTTGTCGGTCTCCTGCGCGTAGACCTCCTTCCAGCGATCCATCAGCTCGGTGCGACCCTTGTAGACCACGCCCTTGATGTCAGTGACGGTGATGTTCTCCCGGGTCGCGCCGAGCGACACGAGGAGGTTCAGGCAGGCCAGCGCCGCCGCGCCTGCCCCGGAGGTGACGATCCGGACGTCGGAGAGGTTCTTGCCGGCGAGTTCCAGCCCGTTGAGGACGGCGGCCGCCACGATGATCGCCGTGCCGTGCTGGTCGTCGTGGAAGACCGGGATGTTCATCCGGGCCCGGCACTGCTCCTCGATCTCGAAGCACTCGGGCGCCTTGATGTCTTCAAGGTTGATGCCGCCGAACGTGGGCTCCAGGGCGCAGACCACGTCGACGAGCTTCGAGACATCCTTCTGGTCGACTTCGATGTCGAAGACGTCGATGCCGGCGAATTTCTTGAACAGGACGGCCTTGCCCTCCATCACGGGCTTGGAGGCGAGCGGGCCGATATCGCCGAGCCCGAGCACGGCCGTGCCGTTCGAGAGCACCGCCACAAGGTTCTGCCGGACCGTCAGGGTCGCAGCCTCCTGCGGGTCGTCGTGGATCGCCATGCAGGCCGCCGCCACGCCGGGAGAATAGGCCAGCGCGAGGTCGCGCTGGTTGCCCAGTGGCTTGGTGGCCTGGATCTCAAGCTTCCCGGGCTTGGGCAGGCGGTGGTAGACGAGCGCCCCGGCCTTGAGGTCCTCGGACATGTTATCGGCCATCGCCCACGCTCCTGCTCACCTGCTTTCCCGAGGACGACGCGAGTGCGTATCGCGCCGGCTCGCGTCTTGACCGGTCTGTTGCACCGGCTGCGCAGGGGGCGCAACCCGCACAACGAGACCCGGATCCACCTCGCCAAACTGGCGAGGCGCTACGGCTTCTCCATAGGCGCTTATTCGTACGGGCGTCCAAAAGTCCGTTTCCCGGAGAGCGGGCGGCGGCTGACGATCGGCCGCTATTGTTCCATCGCCGACAAGGTCGAGATCCTGCTCGGCGGCGGCCACCGGCTCGACTGGGTCTCCACATACCCATTCGCGGCGATGCGCGGGCTGTTCCCGGACGCGCGGGCGCCGGAGGATTATCACGCCTCCCGGGGCGACGTGGTGATCGGGCACGATGTCTGGCTCGGCTCCGGCTGCATGATCCTGTCGGGCGTCACCGTCGGGCATGGGGCCGTGGTTGCGGCTCGCGCGGTGGTGACGCGCGACGTGCCGGCTTACGCCGTTGTCGCGGGCAATTCGGCCCGGGTGGTGCGCTACCGCTTCGACGAGGCCACCGTGGCGGCGCTGCTGGCGACGGCGTGGTGGGACCTGCCGCACGAAGCGGTGACGCGGCTGGTCCCGCTGCTGCAGAGCGGCGACGTGGCTGGCCTCGTCGCGGCGGCGGACGCCGTTGCGGCGGGACGGGGATTGCGTAATTCGCTGCCCGACTTCGCTGCCGACGAGAGAACCGGAGCCCGATCATGTCCGACCCCGCGCTGCCCGACCGCCTGTCGGTCAACCCGAACAGCCCGTACCACGACGCGGCCCTGCTCGAGCGCGGTGTCGGCATCCGCTTCAACGGCGTCGAGAAGACGAACGTCGAGGAGTATTGCGTGAGCGAGGGCTGGGTGCGCCTGTCGGCCGGCAAGGCCCTCGACCGCGCCGGCAACCCGATGACGGTGAAATTGAAGGGCAAGGTCGAGCCCTATCTCCGCGACGCGGCGGACGCCGTTTGAGCCACAAGCGGGCTCATCGCTCCAGCGGGAACGGCGTGGGCTCCCAGTAGGGCTCCAGCTCCGTCCCGCGGGCGCTGGCCGCCTCCCGATCGTGCAGGATCTTCGCGAGCGCCAAGCGGTCGCCGCCCATGAGGGGTTCCGCCACCGCGGCGAGCTGCGTCCGCCAGCGATGCGGGCGCGACCCGGGCGGGAACGCCTTGCCCTCATGCCGGGGCCATCGCTCGTGCCAGATCGTCCGGGCGGCATCGAGGTTGCCGGCCGCGATGTGGACGATCATGCGGTCCTCGGGGGGCTCGTCGTGAACTCGGTGTGGCCTCGGTGGCGGCGTCGCGTAGCTGTCCGGCGTTCCATAGAACGTAAGTTTTGGGGGGCGACAGCGTCCAGCACCGCTATTGCATCGGGCACCATCGTAGGGTCAGACTAGAGCCAAAACTTTCCCGCGGATCTCACGGGTCTCTCCAGGTCTTCGTAGTACGTCCCTATGGCGATGTCTGTACCTAATGCTGCAAAGTAGAGCGCGGGCAGGACCCATCTCGGCCGACACATATCTGGGTCGGAATATCACTCGATAAATATGCCGCACGACAGGTGATGGACATATATCACAAGCAGGCATCGATTACTCGTATCCTTTAGATTAGAATAGTGATTTTTCATTTCTTTGTAAGTTGGGCGAACTCGGCGCGCGTTTGTCATGCTCTTGGCTTGATTTCAATTAGCAGCGAAGACGGCCTTTCAATTATCGGTGTTCCGCCCGGATAGAACCGAGAAGAGCGATTCACCCGCCTCCAGCGTCTTCGCAAACCGCCGCGCCAAGTCGTCGGATGGGCGCGAGCGGCCTCGGGCCAGTTGGAAGAATGTTTCCGGCTCGGCTCCATCCTGCGTGAGCGTGCTTCGCCTGAGGATCTCTCCGCTGTCACCATCGTGGATGGTCTGGGTTAGACCTGAAGTCTCGAAGACCGTGCGCGTGCCGTCCGGCGCGGTGACCGTATGCTGCTCGTCCCAGTCCGTGTGCGGCCTGGCGCGGATCCGGATCGAGAGAACCCGCGATCCGCCCTCGAGTTCAGCGCTCTCTATCTGGCCTCTCGATGCGCCCCCAGTACCCTCCGGGACCCATTGGCCGCCATCGCTTTGCCCTGATGGCGCCCGTGGCTGATCGGGTCGATATTCAAGACTTAAGAGACGCTCGACCCGGATGCGCTTGATGCCGAGCGCGAGACCGGCGAGTTCTGCGCGAAGTGCAGCGACATGCCGAGCGTGACGGTCGTTGCTGACTCGCGACATAGGCCCGGTCCTCTGCGGACGAAAGACCTATCGCTCCGGCCAGGTTGTGTCAATTTTTCCTAAACAACGTCCGGCCGGCTCTCGCAGTCAGGGGGCAAAGGTGCGCGCGCCGCGAAGTCCCGGAGGGCTGCCGCAACCAGAGCCTCGATCTGGCGGCTCCGCTTGGGCGTCGCCACGACGAGGCTCGTCACGACCTCCGGATGAGTCTGCCGCTGCCTCGGGCGACGCGGGTGATTGGACACGCGCAGGGTCGGTCCCTGCCTCCCGCGCGCCAGATACAGACTGTCGCCGCGCTCGTTCCGGGCGACGATCGTGAAGCCCTGGGCCTCCAGCAACCGCGCCGCCAAGGCGAGCGCTGCGGCGGGTGAAAGCGGCACGTCGGAGTCGCTCACGGCCCGGCCGGCTCGATCGTACCCAGGCGCCGCCCGAGCGCCCGCGCCTTCAGCGCCAAGGCAGGGCGCTCGATGCCGTACCAGGACAGGGCCGCCACCGGCAGCGTGAGAAGGAGGGCCGGTGCCAGGAGGGCGAGGCCGGAGACCTCCGGCCAGAAGGCGTGCAGGCTCTGCTGGATCGGCCAGCCGTAGAGATAGATCCCGTAGGAGAGATCAACGGCCGGGTCGCACAGCCCGCGCGCCAGGGGGCCCAGAGCGAGCCAGACCGCGCCGTAGGCCTCCGCCAGGAACAGCATGGCCGGATAGGCCGGCGTCCGCGCCAGAACGAAGGCTGCGAAGATCAGGCAGGCGAGGGCGGCGCCGGAGACCTGCAGGCGGGCGCGCCAGAGGTAGAGACACGCCCCGGCCGCGAAGATCAGCGGCAGGCGCAGGACGGTCTCGGTGCCCTTCGGCAGTTCGGATCCCCGCAGGCCGATCATGACCGACAGCGCCAGGGCGAGGCCCCCACGACCAGCAGCGCCGTCCATCGCCGGCGGAGCAGCCCGCACACGGAGGCGGCGAGAACCCCGAGGTAGCACAGCACCTCGTATTTGAGCGTCCAGACCGTGCCGAGGGGGCCCGGTAGGGATTGGCCTCGAAGACCCCGGGGAGGGCGGCGTTGCTCTTGAAGGTCGTGAGCGTCCCGCGGATGAACGACCACAGCCCGGGGTCGCGCAGGTACTCGGAGAAGGGCAGGCGGGTCAGCACCGCACCGAGCCCGAGGGCCACGACCAGCGTCGCGGCCACGAGCCCCGGCAGGATCCGCAGGGCGCGGGCGAGGGCGTAGTCGCGGAGCCCGCGCCGATCGCCACTCATGGTGACCAGGAAACCCGAGACGGCGAAGAAGCCGTTCACCGCGTGCTCGCCCAGAGTGTAGCCGGTGATCCGCGCCAGGGGTTCGTCGCCGGCCGCGCCGGTCGCCACGCTAAAGGTGTGCGAGACGACCACCGCCAGGGCCAGCGCCAGGCGCAGGCCGGTGAAGCCGTTCCGCCCGCTGCCGAGGGTGTCGGCGATGGTCGGCGCGCTCATGGGACGAGGCCCTCGCGAGCCAGGGCGTCCCGGCCGCGCAGGAAGGCGAGGGCGCCGGCGGCCGATCCGCCGTAGCGCTCAAGCCCGGCCCGGCGCAGCACCAGGGCGGACAGCAGTGCCTTCGGTAGGTTTGTCACGAGGGTGGTGAGGCTCGGATCGGGCAGACCGTACTTGCGGCTGACATAGGCCCGGGACCACGCTTGGTGCCAGCGCGTGCGGAACACGCGTCCCCGCAGCGGCGCCGAGGAGCGGCCCCGCCCGTGCAGGGCTTCGGCGGCGTGGACGTGGATCAGGGCGCGTCCGGCATCGGCGACGCGCCGGCACAGGTCGTCGTCCTCGTAGAACAGGAAGATCTGCTCGTCGAAGCCGCCGAGTTCCAGGAACAGGGCGCGCGACATCATCAGGCAGGCCCCGGACAGGAATGGCGCGCAGGCATCGCCCTGCGGCAGCGCGAGGTGGCCGCCGCGATTAGCGAGATAGGGCGCGAGCAGCGAGCGCGCCTGGTAGAAGAAGCGCCCGTCGGGCTCGACGAGGCGCGGCGCCAGCAGGCCGGCATCCGGCCAGGCCCGGGCCGCCTCCAGCAGGGCGTCCACGGCGCCCGGGCGCAGGACCACGTCCGGGTTGACGATCAGCACGTACTCCGCCGTGCCGGCAGCGCGGACACCGCGGTTGTTGGCGCGGCCGTAGCCCTCGTTCCGGGCGTTTCGAATGACCTGCGCGCCCGCGGCCTCCGCGACCGCCGCGGAGCCGTCGCGACTGGCATTGTCCACGACGATCGCCGGCACGTGCTGCCGGGCCAGTGCCTGGAGGCAGGCGGGCAGCACGTCGGCGCTGTCATGGGCGACGACGATCGCGACGAGGCTCGCCACCGCGCGACGGGTCTATCTCAGGCCTTCTTCTCGGGCAGGTTGAGGCGGATGTGCAGCTCGCGCAGTTGCTTCGGCGTCGCCTCGGAGGGCGCGCCCATCATCAGATCCTCCGCGCGCTGGTTCATCGGGAACAGCACCACCTCGCGGATGTTCGGTTCATTGCACAGGAGCATGACGATGCGGTCGACTCCCGGCGCGATGCCGCCGTGCGGCGGGGCGCCCATGCGGAGCGCATTCAGCATACCGCCGAACTTCTGCTCCAGCACCTCGCGGCCGTAGCCCGCGATGGCGAACGCCTTCTCCATCACGTCCGGACGGTGGTTGCGGATCGCGCCCGAGGACAGCTCCACGCCGTTGCAGACGATGTCGTACTGGAACGCCTTGATGCCCAGGATCCGCTTGGTGTTCGGGCCGTTCTCGTCCTCGGAGGCCAGCGCATTGAGGTCGAGCGCCAGGAACTCCTCGCGGTCGATGTTGGGCATCGAGAACGGGTTATGCGAGAAGTCGATCCGCTTCTCCTCCTCGCTCCACTCGTACATCGGGAAGTCGGTGATCCAGCAGAAGGCGTACTGGTCCTTGTCGCAGAGGCCCAGCTCGTCGCCGATGCGGATGCGGGCCTTACCTGCGAGTCCGGCAGCCTTGGACTCGGGGCCGGCCGAGAAGAACACCGCGTCGCCGGCCTTCGCGCCGGCCCGCTCGGCAATCAATGCCTGGACTTCGGCCGGGATGAACTTGGCGATCGGCCCCTTGCCCGAGAGCTGGCCGTTCTCCTCCTCGAACACGACGTAGCCGAGCCCCGGCGCGCCCTCGGAACGGGCCCAGTCGTTGAGCTTGTCGAAGAACGAGCGCGGCTGCGCCGCCGCACCGGTCGCCGGGATGGCCCGGACCACGCCGCCGGAGGCGATCACGCCCTTAAACGCCTTGAAGGCGACGTCCTCGCGGGCGAACAGATCGGTGACGTCGGCGATGATCAGTGGGTTGCGCAGGTCCGGCTTATCGACGCCATATTTCAGCATCGAGTCCGCGAAGGTGATCCGCGGGAACTGCTTGGTGACGCGCTTACCCTCGGCGAACTCCTCGAACACGCCGCGCAGGACCGGCTCCACCGCCTGGAACACGTCCTCTTGAGTGACGAAGCTCATCTCGATGTCGAGCTGGTAGAACTCGCCCGGCGAGCGATCGGCCCGGGCATCCTCGTCGCGGAAGCAGGGCGCGATCTGGAAGTAACGGTCGAAGCCCGCGATCATCGTCAGTTGCTTGAACTGCTGCGGCGCCTGCGGCAGCGCGTAGAACTTACCGGGATGGACGCGCGACGGGACGAGGTAGTCCCGGGCGCCCTCGGGCGAGGAGGCGGTCAGGATTGGCGTCTGGAACTCGAAGAACCCGCCCTCGCGCATCCGGCGGCGGAGCGAGTCGATGATCGCGCCGCGCTTCATGATGTTGGCGTGGAGCTTCTCCCGGCGCAGATCGAGGAAGCGGTACCGCAGCCGCGTCTCCTCCGGATATTCCAGGTCGCCGAAGACCGGTAGCGGCAGCTCGCCCGCCGGGCCCAGCACCTCCAAGTCGTCGATATAGACTTCGACCGCGCCGGTCGGCAGCTCGGCATTCTCGGTGCCGGCAGGGCGGGTGCGCACGCGCCCGTCGATCCGCACGACCCATTCCGAGCGCACGGCCTCGGCAGCCTTGAAGGCCGGGGAATCGGAATCCACGACGCACTGCGTCAGCCCGTAATGGTCGCGCAGATCGATGAAGAGCACGCCGCCATGGTCGCGGATGCGGTGGCACCAGCCGGAGAGACGGACGGATTGCCCGACATCGGACGGGCGGAGCGCCCCGCAGGTGTGGGAACGGTAACGGTGCATGACGGGCTTCTTCTAAGGGAAGGCCGGCACCATTCACGCGAGGCCCCCCAAGTCAAGCGCGGTCCGCGCGCGACGGCTCAGAAAGCGCACCCCGCGGAGGCCGCCGGCCTACCGGGAAGAACTGTGAATCCCCATATGATGTGCATGAGCCACAACGCCTTTTCCCATCCGGCGGGCCACCGGGAGCCGCCGTTCAAGGCTTCGCCGAGTACGTGGCGGACGCTGCCGCTCGATGGCCATTTCGACCTCGTCTACGAGGACGCCACCGGGGTGTGGAGCAACCGGTCCCTGGAGGCGCGCGAGCTGAAGCTCGGTCCGGGCCGGACCCTGCTCGGCGGCATTGATGCCCGGCGCGGTGGCTATCGTGGCTTCCGCGTCGACCGGATCCGCCGCCTCACCGACGGCGCCACCGGCGAGCGCATCGAGACCGGCATTCTCGACCGGCTTCTCAGCCGCGCGGAGGCGCAGCGCCGCACCGACGCCCCGCGGATCCGCCGTCAGACGCGGGCGCGCCGCCGGGCGGTCCTCGCCGGTCCCGCATGAACCGCCCGACGACAGGAAGTAAGCGAAATATGGGGACCTTCGCGCGTGCGGCTCCCCATGGTCGCGGCGGTTGCGTATAGCCGGGCCATGGACCTGATCACCACCACCGGCGCGCTGCGCGAAATCTGCACGCGTCTCGCCGAGCAGCCCTTCGTGACCGTCGACACGGAGTTCATGCGCGAGACGACGTATTATCCGAAGCTCTGCCTGATCCAGATGGCTGCTCCGGACGGCACGGCCGTTCTGGTCGACCCCCTGGCGCCCGGGATCGACCTGCAACCGTTCATCGACCTGATGGCAGACGAACGGACCGTGAAGGTGTTCCACTCGGCCCGCCAGGATCTCGAGATCATCTGGCTGATCGGCGGGATCCTGCCGCACCCGTTCTTCGACACGCAGGTCGCCGCCATGGTGTGCGGCTACGGTGATTCCGTCTCGTACGAGCAGCTCGTCAACGACGTGGCCAAGGCGAAGATCGACAAGTCGTCCCGCTTCACCGACTGGTCGCGGCGGCCGCTCTCCGACGCGCAGCTGATCTACGCCCTCTCGGACGTGACCCACCTCGTGAAGGTTTACGAGGTCCTCGTCGCCGAGTTGCTGCGCACCGACCGCGGCGCCTGGCTCGACGAGGAGATGGCAGTACTCACCTCGCCGGAGACCTACCGGGCCGAGCCGGCGCAGGCGTGGCGGCGGCTCTCCGGCCGGATGCGCAAGCCACGCGAGATCGCCGTTCTGATGGAAGTGGCCGCCTGGCGCGAGAGCGAGGCACAGGCGCGCAACGTGCCGCGTGGGCGCGTGCTGAAGGATGAGGCGGTGATCGATATCGCTTCGGCCGGGCCGCGCAACGCCGAGGCGCTGGGCCGCCTGCGCACGATTCCGGCTGGTTTCGAGCGTTCCCGCACGGGCGCGGACATCTTGGCTGCCGTGGAGCGGGGCCTCGCGCGCGACACGAGCGAGATCCGCATGCCCGAACGCGCCCGCCGAAGCGGAGGTAACGGAGCGCTCGTTGAACTCCTGAAGGTCTTGTTGAAGGCGGTCTGCGAGGCCGAGGGTGTCGCGCCGAAGATCATCGGCACCGTCGATGATCTGGAGGCGATCGCCGATGACGATGCGGCCGATGTCCCGGCCCTGCAGGGTTGGCGTCGAGCCCTGTTCGGCGAGAAGGCTCTGGCCCTGAAGCAAGGCCAGCTGGCGCTCTCCGTAGCCGCCGGTCGCATTGTCGTCCGGTCCCTCGAACCGGCGCCGGCCGCCGAACCTTCCGGCGTCGCCCACTGACAGAGTGGGAAACCCGCTGCGGCAATGAAGTTGCCCGTGCGTGACTCACCCACAGACCGGGACTAAACGGCAACGGTATTGCCGTTTAGTCCCGCCCTGCGTCGCGCGCATGTTCGAACCGAACGAAGTCCTCAAGACGCTGACCGGGCGCGGGCGCGTCGCGGCGGAAGGATGTGAGCCCGTGCGCGTCCGCTACCGCGTGGTTGTCGAGCGGCGCGAAGGCAGGATCGTGGCTCACGGCAACCTGTATGGCAGCTATACCGGACTCCGGCCGATCTGGTTGGAGCCGGATGCCCAGCTTCGCTTGGCAAACGGGCGACGTCTCAACATCTCCCTGACCGACCTGGTCGGCGACGTGGCGGAATTCGAGAGTACCGGGCCGGTCGGCGCACTCTGAGTCGTCAGCCACCGCATCCCCGCCCAGGCCTCTGCCGGCCATTTCGGACGCCCGGCCCGGCCTGCACCTGCGAATATCCGCACAGGACGATTCGGCAATTTGTCGCGCGCGAACTGCGCAGATGGTGCTTGGATCCCTGGCCTGTGAACACTGCGGCGACTGGGCGCACGATCTCCGGAGGTGCTCGGCTCGGTGCTCTCCACCCCTTGGGTATCCCGCATCGCAATCAAACGCTTTGATCAAAAGGAAGGCAGTCTCAGCGGAATCAGCGTCTCTCCACGCTGCTGGCGCATACATGCCGTCAGCAACGTTCAGCCGTTTGCAAGATGTGCATAGGCAGCGCTCACGTTGGCGCGAGGCTCGGAGCAATAATTGTCGCGCCGTTTGTGCGCCGCAGCATTCCCTTTCGCAGCTGCATGACATTTTTCCAGCTTCTGTCACGCGAAAAGAAGCCTTCACCGTGTGCTCACAGCCCCGGAAGAGCGAGTTGACGGCGCTCAAAAATCTCTTAAGGTTCGTTCAAGCCTCGGTTTCGAGGGGGCCGCCTCAGGGATGGCGGCTCCTGGCTTCGGGATCAGTTGATCTCCACGAGTCCGCAATGCCCGCTACCGAGGCGTCCATCCCTGTCGCAAACAGTCAGGTCGGAGTCCGAGCGACGTCCGTGTCCACGTGCGTCGTCAGAACTCTCAAAGACTTGTCGGAGGAACCCATGAGAGCGGTACATCTCCTTGCGCTCGGCGCGGGTGTCGCGGCATTCGCCGCGCCGGCGCTGGCCAATGACGACGTCATGAAGCACATCAACAATCCTGCCGAGCAGGTGCTTCAGACGGTCGACTACGCGAATACCCGCTATTCCAAGCTCGATCAGATCAACGCGTCGAACGTGAAGAACCTCCAGGTCGCCTGGACGTTCTCGACCGGCGTGCTGCGCGGCCACGAGGGCTCGCCGCTCGTCGTCGGCAACGTCATGTACGTGCACACGCCGTTCCCGAACATCGTGTACGCCCTCGACCTCGACCACGACGCCAAGATCCTGTGGAAGTACGAGCCGAAGCAGGATCCGTCCGTGATCCCGGTCATGTGCTGTGACACGGTCAACCGCGGCCTCGCCTACGCCGACGGCGCCATCCTCCTGCACCAGGCCGACACTACCCTCGTGTCGCTCGACGCCAAGACCGGAAAGGTCAACTGGTCGGTCGTGAACGGCGACCCGAAGAAGGGCGAGACCAACACCGCCACGGTTCTGCCCGTGAAGGACAAGGTCATCGTCGGCATCTCGGGCGGCGAGTTCGGCGTGCAGTGCCACGTCACCGCCTACGACCTGAAGACCGGCAAGAAGGTGTGGCGCGCCTACTCCGAGGGCCCGGACGATCAGATGCTGGTCGACCCGGAGAAGACCACCTCGCTCGGCAAGCCGATCGGCAAGGACTCCTCGCTGAAGACCTGGGAAGGCGATCAGTGGAAGACCGGCGGCGGCTGCACCTGGGGCTGGTACTCCTACGATCCCAAGCTCAACCTGATGTACTATGGCTCGGGCAACCCCTCGACCTGGAACCCCAAGCAGCGTCCGGGCGACAACAAGTGGTCCATGACGATCTGGGCGCGTAACCCGGACACCGGCGAGGCCAAGTGGGTCTACCAGATGACCCCGCACGACGAGTGGGACTACGACGGCATCAACGAGATGATCCTCACGGATCAAAAGATTGATGGCAAGGAGCAGCCGCTCCTGACCCACTTCGACCGCAACGGCTTCGGCTACACGCTGAACCGCGAGACCGGCGCCCTCCTGGTCGCCGAGAAGTACGACCCGGCCGTCAACTGGGCGTCCAAGGTCGACATGGACAAGGGCTCGAAGAACTACGGCCGGCCGCTGGTCGTGTCGAAGTACTCGACCGAGCAGAACGGTGAGGACACCAACTCCAAGGGTATCTGCCCGGCGGCCCTCGGGTCGAAGGATCAGCAGCCTGCGGCCTACTCGCCGAAGACCCAGCTGTTCTACGTGCCCACCAACCACGTCTGCATGGACTACGAGCCGTTCCGGGTGACCTACACCCCGGGCCAGCCCTATGTCGGTGCGACCCTGTCGATGTACCCCGCGCCGAACAGCCATGGCGGCATGGGCAACTTCATCGCCTGGGACGGCGTCAACGGGAAGATCAAGTGGTCGGATCCGGAGCAGTTCTCCGTGTGGTCCGGTGCTCTGGCCACCGCCGGCGACGTGGTGTTCTACGGGACGCTTGAGGGTTACCTGAAGGCGGTCGACGACAAGACCGGCAAGGAGGCTCTGGAAGTTTAAGACCCCGTCGGGCATCATTGGCAACGTGATGACCTACCAGCACAAGGGCAAGCAGTACGTGGGCGTCCTGTCGGGCGTCGGCGGCTGGGCGGGTATCGGCCTCGCGGCCGGCCTGACCGACCCGAACGCCGGCCTCGGCGCGGTGGGTGGCTATGCGGCTCTGACGCAGTACACCAACCTCGGCGGCGCGCTAACCGTCTTCGCTCTGCCGAACTAATCGGCCGCAGGGTCAGAACCTAAAATCGATGCCGGCGCGGGTTCCCGCGCCGGCATCCTTATGATTAGACTTTCTCGCAAGAGGCTGCGGCTCGAAGGGAGACGAAGAGCCTCGATCCAGGGAGACACATGCGTTGCTCAACCTCAGCAAGATCGTAACGCGGCCGGTTATCGCCGCCCTCGCCCTAGCGACCGTCTCCGCGGTTGCCGTACATGCTGAGGATGCCAAGCCCGCCGACCCCGCCCTCGCCAACTCGCTCAACGCGAACGACAAGACTGCCGAGCAGGACCCCAAGCTGCTGAAGCAGGATGCCGCCGTGAAGGTCGAGGACGGCAAGTATCTCGACGCCGACGGCCACCCGACCTTCCATGTGACCCAGGACGGCAAGAAGCTCGACTGGTACGCCTACTCGGGCTACCGCCGCTATCACGCCGAGTGCCACGTCTGCCACGGCCCCGACGGCATGGGTTCGACCTACGCGCCGGCTCTCAAGGATTCGCTGAAGCACCTCTCCTACGAGGAGTTCATCGGCATCCTGGTCGGCGGCAAGCAGGACGTGAACGCCGCCGAGCAGAAGGTCATGCCGGCCTTCGGCGACAACAAGAACGTCATGTGCTACTCGGACGACCTCTACGTCTACCTCAAGGCGCGCGCCGCCGGAGCGATCGGGCGTATCCGTCCCTCCGAGCACGAAGACAAGCCTGAAGCCGCCAAGAAGGCGGAGAAGGAATGCATGGGCGGCTGATGTCGTCTTTTGCCCGGATCGCGGCCCTCTGCGCCCTGTCTCTGACGGGGGCGCAGGGGGCTCTCGCCCAGCATCTGCCAGATACGGTCACCACGGACGTGCTGCGCGTCTGCGGCGACCCGGGCAACATGCCGTTCTCCGAGCGCAAGGAGGATGGCTTCGAGAACAAGATCGCCGACATCGTTGCCGACGAGCTGAAGGTCAAAGTCCGCTATTACTGGCTGACCCAAGGTCCCGGTTTCGTGCGCAATACGCTCGGCACCGGCCTGTGTGACGTGATCATGGGTCAGGCCTTCGGCAGCGACCTCGTTCAGACCACCAATCCTTATTATCGCTCCGCCTACACGCTGGTCACCCGCGCGGGTGAGTTCGACGGCGTGGCGGCGCTCGACGACCCGCGCCTGAAGGGCAAGAGCATCGGCGTGATCGCCGGCACCCCGCCGGTGAACCGGATGGGCGAGCCTCGGCCTCGTCTCGACCATGAAGGCCTACGCGCCCTACCAGCTCGACCCGTCGCGCAAGTTTCAGACAGTTGCAGCCGAGATCATCGCGGCGCTCGCCGCCAAGGAGATCGACGCGGCCGTGCTCTGGGGTCCGGCCGCCGGTTGGCTCGCCAAGCAGTCCGGCACGCCCATGACCGTCGTGCCGCTGCTCAAGGAGCCGGAGCGGCCGCCAATGGCCTACCGGATCGCCATGGGTGTTCGGATCGGCGAGAACGATTGGAAGCGGACGCTCAACAGCGTTCTGCGCAAGCGCAAGGCCGATATCGACAAGATCTTGCGCGACTACGATGTGCCGCTCCTCGACGAGGAAGAGAATAAACTCGCCCAGCCCGGCGAGCGTTGAGCCGGCTCACGCCCGCTCGATGCCGGTGCGATCGAGCTTGGCCAGGGCGTCAACCACGCGCTCGCCGCCGATGACGAGATCCGGCGCAATCTCGGCCAGAGGAACCAGAACGAAGGCCCGCTCGCGCACGAAACGGTGCGGCAGCACGAGGCGCGCGTCGTCCACGGCAGCGCCCTCGTAGGACAGGACATCGATATCGATCACGCGTGGCCCCCAGCGCTCCTCGCGGACGCGGCCGACGTCGTGCTCCACCGCGAGGCACGCGTCGAGGAGAGCGTGGGGATTGAGCGCTGTGTCGACGGCGACGGCGCCGTTGAGAAACCAGGGTTGATCGGTCTTCCCCCAGGGCGGCGTGCGGTAGTCGGCGGACCGCGCAACCACAGTAATGCCGGGCGTGGCGGCAAGCCCCGCTACCGCCCGATCGAGCATCGCCGCCATGTCGCCGATATTACTGCCGATCCCGAGATAGGCCCTCATGCGCGCTCTCCGCGGCGCCGGGTGATCTCGACGCTGACGCCCTCCAGAATGGCCGGAACCGGCGCGCTCGGCTTATCGACGCGTACCAAGATCGCCTCCACCGGCGCGAACCGTTCGAGGATCTCGGTCGCGATGGTCTCGGCCAGGGCCTCGATCAGGTTGAAGCGTCGTTCCGTGGCGATCGCGCAGGCGATCTGCGTGAGATCGGCGTAGCTCACGGTGCCGGCGACGTCGTCAGAGCGTCCCGCCTTGCGCAGATCCAAGTGGGCTTCCAGGGAAATGTAGAAGCGCTGGCCGAGCACGGCCTCCTCGGGCAGCAGGCCGTGCCGTCCGAACACGGCGATCCGTGTGACGCGGATCAAATCGCCGGCCATGCTACCGCCCCTCCGGCCGCATCACGGCATCGACAACCCGCATGGCCTCGATGTGGGCCGCCACATCGTGCACGCGCACGATATCGGCACCGAGCGTCGCCGCCAGCGCATGCGCGGCGAGGGACCCGTACAGACGATCCGCCGGCCGGGTCTCTCGGTCGTGCAGCCGCCCGAGAAGCGACTTGCGAGAGACGCCCACCAAGACCGGAAAACCGAGGGCGCGGATCTCCGGCAACCGACGGAGGGCCTCCAGGTGCTGCGCCCAGCTCTTGCCGAAGCCGACACCAGGATCGAGCACGATATCCGAATCCCTGATCCCGGCGCGGTGGGCAATGGCGAGCGACCGCTCGAAGAAGGCGAGCATGTCGGCGACGATGTCGAGGTCCGGGTCGATCGTCTCGCGGTTGTGCATGATCACGACGGGAGCGCCGTGCGCGGCCGCGACCGAAGCGATATCCGGCTCGCGCTGAAGTCCCCAGACGTCGTTGACGATCCTGGCGCCGGCCTCCAGGGCGACTCGGGCCGTGGACGCCTTGTAGGTGTCGATGGAGATCGGAACCGGCAGTCGGGGAGCAACCGCCCGGATCACCGGAAGGACGCGCGCCTGCTCCTCCTCGGCCGGCACCGCGACGTGCCCGGGCCGTGTGGACTCGCCGCCGACATCAAGGATCGCGGCGCCCTCCGCGACAAGCCGCCCGGCCTGCGCCACGGCCGCGGCCTCGCCGGCGAACAGGCCGCCGTCAGAGAAGGAATCGGGCGTGACGTTGAGGATGCCCATGACCAGCGTGCGCCCTCCAAGATCGGGCAGCAGGTCGGACAGGCCAGTGGAGGGGGCACGGATCGGCTCTCGTTCGCCAGCGCGGTCGGGGCCCCGGTGTGCGCGAAACCCGAGGCCGGCGCAACGGTCGCCGGCCTCGAGTGAGTCTCAGCCGTGGTAGCAGCGGATCTCCGCCTCGGCCTGGGCGCGCCGGAGTTCCGCAACCTTGTCGTCGAAGACCTTGGTCGATTTGAACTCGTTCGCGCGGGCGCCGATACCCTGCCGCATCGACAGGATCGTGCTCGCCTGCACGTATTTGTCGTAGGGCAGGATCGCGGCGAGTTGGTCGAGCGAGCAGGAGCATTTCTGCAGGCTCTCGCGGGTCTGGCCGTTGGCCGCCATGCAGCCGAACACGTAGTCGACCCGCGCTTCGGTGGGATAGTCGTTCTCTTCGGCGGCCCAGCCGGCCATCCCCGACAGGGTCAGGGCGAGGACGGCCAGCGCGCCGCGTTCAGCCAGCCTTCTGATCATAGTTCAGCTTCTCCTCAAGCAGCTCGCCGCCGTCCTGGCTCTTCGACGACGCCTCCATCGAGACGATCTCGCCCGGCACCGCCGGGGAGGTGACGAAGGTGTAGGTCAGGTCCTCCAAGCCGCGCATACGCTGCGCCATCGGGTCACCCTCGAACGGCTTGGTCACCACGCGCCACCCGTCCACCTCCCGGCCGCCGAAGCTCACCTTCATGGGCGTCACGGTCGCGCGCTCGCGCAGGCCCCGTCGAATCGCGAGCTTCAGGTAGCGCGGGTTCGCCTCCAGCACCTTGGACAATGCGCGGAGATGATTCTCCAGAAACAACGAGACCACCGGGTTGCCCGACATGTCCTCGAACGGACCGGCGGGGACGCGATTCAGCCCGGAGAACATCGTGACGTTGATATCGCGCGCGTCGGGACTCTTGCCGGGCTCGAGCTTGAGCGTCACCGTATCCTCGAGCGGTGCCCCGAAAGGCCCCTTCGAAATCCCCGAGCGGCGCAGGTAATCGTACGTGAGCGTCGAACCCGGCGTCGTGTTCTTCATGTGGGGCTGATCGAACAGCAGGTCGGCGGCCGTCGGCGGAGCGGCCACGTTGGCCTGGGTGATGGTAGCGGGTTTCGGTGCATCCTCGGCATGGGCCGGCAACGCGGCCAACACCAGCGCGATGGCGGCTGTGGCAACAACTCTCACGAGTGGACTTCCTCCTTGAGCGGCGATCGGACGTTGCTGCCGATCGTCCGATAGACGTAGTCGGGCGGGTTCTCGGCCGCCTCCTCGACGGCGAGAGCCCGCACCTTGGCGTGAAGCGGCGAGAGCGAGCAGGCCGGATCGGTGGCCGCAGCATCGCCTGCGAGCGCCAGAGCCTGGCAGCGGCAGCCACCCCAATCCTTCTCGCGCCGGTCGCAGGAGCGGCAAGGCTCCTTCATCCAGTCGGTTCCGCGATAGGCCGTAAAGGCCGGCGAGGTCGCGCCAGATCTCGCCCAGGGAATGGTCGTTGACGTTCCAGAACTCCAGCCCCGGAATCGTCTCGGCGGCGTGGCACGGAAGCACCTTGCCCTGTGGCGTCACGTTCATCAGCTTGCGACCCCAGCCGCCCGCGCAGGCTTTCGGGTACTTCGCGTAGTAGTCCGGCACCACGAGGTCGATGACAAGCTGGCCCTTGAGACGCTCGCGGGCCGCCTCAACGATGCGGATGGACTCGTCGACCTGTGCCTTGCTGGGCATGAGAGCCGCGCGATTGACGTAGGCCCAGCCGTAATACTGCGTGTGCGCCACTTCGAGCCGTTTGGCACCCATCTTCACCGCGAGATCGATGAAGCCAGCGACCTCATGAATATTGCCGCGGTGAATGACCGAATTCAGCGTCAGCGGAAGTCCGAGTTCCACCACCTTGGCGGCGAATTCCAGCTTCTGCGGCTGCGCATTCTTCAGACCGCCGATCTTCTCGGCATTCTGCGCGTCGACGCCCTGCACCGAGAGCTGAACGTGGTCCAAGCCGACATCGTAGAGCGCCTGCAGCTTCGCGAGCGCGCCGCCGACCCCGGAGGTGATCAGGTTTGAGTACAGGCCGAGATCCGCGCATGTCCTGGTGATCTCGACGATGTCGTTGCGCGCCGTCGGTTCGCCGCCGGACAGGTGGACGTGAAGGACACCGAGGCTGGCGGCTTCCTTGAGCACACGCTGCCACGTCGTCGTATCGAGGCTCGCCCGAGCGGCGATCGAGCCTCCAGCGGGTTGGAGCAGTACGGGCAGCGCAACGGGCATCGATGGGTCAGCTCGGCGAGCAGACCCACCGGTGCCGGCACCTCGGGCCGGTTCGGTGTCAGCGCGTTCATCGCTCCAGAACTCGTTTCTCGGCGAGGCCGTCGAGCATCGTCAGGATGTCGGCCTCGATGGCACGCGGGTCGGCCGCGTAGGTCTTGCCCAGTTCGTCGGCGATCGCCGCGACACTGCGATTGCCGTCCACGAGCTTCAGCACCGCCACGGCGTTATCGTCGAGGTCGAAGGTCCGCTCGGGGGCGAGCAGGACATATTTCCCGCGGGTCTCGTCGTTGCGCAGCCGCACCCCGCGGGGGAGGCGCGGGCGATCGCCGGGCGTCAGCTTTCCGCCGACCGCGCCCGTCCGGGCCGCCGGCGTCCCGGAGACGAGACCCTCACCCGGCGTCCAGGCATCCGGCGGGACCATTCCGGGGGCGACGTAGGCGAAGTACAGGGCGTCGAGCTGCGTCCAGAGGACGTTGCACTTGAAGGTCAGGGCCGCCATCGCCTTGCGCTGCAGCTCAGGCGTCGTCGCGTGCTGCTTGACGTAGTCGAGGGCGAAGTCGGCATCGCGCGGCGCCTGGGTGAGGCGCTTGTCGAAGTAGGCGAGCGTCTCCCTGGTGATGAAGTCGTAGTTCTTCAGCATCCCGGCGACGCGCTCGGAGATGATCGTCGGCGAGAACATCTCGGTCAGCGACGAGGCGATGGCCTCGAGCAGGCTCTTCTCCGAGACGAAGTGGACGTAGGCCTCCACGGAGAACTTGGTGGCTGAGAGAATGCCGCGGGTCGAGAGCACGTAGTCGCGGTCGAACCCGACGCCCTCGGCAAGCTTCAGCCAGCGCTCGATCCCGCCGTCACCCTCGTGGTCGCCATCGTGGTCGACGATGCGCTGGCGCCAGATCCGCCGTAGGGACGCGTCGGTCATTCGCGCGAGCACCGCGGCGTCCTTCACGGGGATCATCGCTTGATAATAGTAGCGGTTCAGCGCCCAGGCCCGGACCTGATCCTTCGACAGCTTGCCGTCGTGCAGCAGGCGGTGGAACGGATGCAGGTTGTGGTACCGGCGCGCGCCGATGTCACGCAGCGCCGCTTCCAGCTCGTCAGGGCTCAGCAGACGCTGAGCTTCGGCGGTGTCGGGGGTCGGGAAGACTGCGTTCATGGCGTTTCCGGCATCCGTTCTCGGGTCGCGCTTCCTGTATCCTGATCCCACCCTCGTCTTCGGGGCGAATGTCGGGTCCAGGGAAGATATAGTGCTGACCAGCCCGGCACCCAACCGCCGGACCCGGCTGCAAGGGGGTCGTGGTCGAGTGTCGACACCCGGGGCCCTGCGGCAAAAACGTTCTAGAGCGACAGGCTCAGACCATCGTGAGCCACCGTCCAGTCGGCAGCCTCGACGTCGGCCCGTTCGGGCGAGCCCTCGACCAGCACCGGATTGGTATTGTTGATGTGCACGAAGATGCGGCGTCCGATTGCCACGCCGGCAAGGGCGTCGATCGAGCCGTTCTCGCCGCGCATCGGGACGTGCCCCATGCGCCAGCCGGTCTTCGTGCCGACGCCGGCACGGATCATGTCGTCGTCATGCAGGACGGTGCCGTCGAACAGGAGCATGTCCACACCGGCGATGCGCTCCCGAAGACCGTCCGTAACCCGGGCACAGCCGGGAATATAGGCGAGGCGGTGCCCGCCGGCCTCGATCAGTGCCCCGACCGTGGTCTCGGTCTCGGCTCCGATCTCCATGGTCTCGTCCTCGAGCCAGAGCGGCACCTTGCCGGGAACCGGGAAGAGGGTGACCGACAGTCCGGGCAGAGGCTCGAAACGCTCGTCAACGCCGGTCGGCCGCCGGTCGACGACGCCCTCGGCCATCACGTCGAAGACGCGGTTCGCGTTCACCGAGTCGAGGATGCCGCGGGTCGCGTAGAGCGTGTAGGGCTGGCCTTCGCGCAGGGTCAGCAGGCCTGCGACATGGTCGACATCGCCATTGGTCAGGAGCACGGCCCGGATCGGCGAATGGCGCAGGCCCTCGCGGGGGTGCATCTGCGGGTTATCGACAAGCTGCTGCCGGATGTCCGGCGAGGCGTTGATCAGCAGCCAATCCGACCCGTCCGCTGAAACTGCGATGCTCGACTGGGTCCGGGGACGCACCCGGTCCGGCTCGGACCGCGCCAGCGTACAATTGGGGCAGCGGCAATTCCATTGTGGAAGGCCGCCGCCAGCCGCGGAACCGAGGATCACGATGCGCATGGTGCTGCTCCCGCGATCCCCGGCCCTCGGAAACTCAGTTGAAGGTGTCGATCTCGGCCGACTCGTAGCTCGTCACTTCCATGCCGACGCAGATCTCGGACACGACGGGGGCAGCCCACTTCATGGTGTTTCTCCTTGGCGGTATCCTCACCGAGTGTCGCGAGGTTCCTAAGAAGACCCTAAGACACTGATGGCGCTCTCATTTCCGGCGCGGAACCGGTATCAACGATTCAGCTGCGCTCTTCAAGCACTAAGTTGCCGGATCCTCCCAAATTTTTTGTGAGACACTTCCTAAAGGCCCAGAAACCATTGAGAAACGTCGTTGCTTCGACTTAAGTATAGTTTGTCACTGGCGAAAGTCAGGGCCGCGAAGCTCGAGCATGAAACCCTTCCCGCGCACGGTGACCAATCCCGGCCCCCCGTAGCGGACGAAATCGGCCATCTTCGAGCGCAGATAGCCGATGTAGACATCGACGACATTGAGCGACAGGCCGCCCTGACTCGCCCAGAGCCGGTCGAAAATCTCGGAGCGGGAGACCGGTTTGCCGATGCTTTCCATCAGCATGGCGAGAAGATCCGCCTCCCGCGGCGTGAGCCGGGCGCTCGCCTCGCCGCAGCTGGCCTGCCGGGTGTCGAGGTCGAGCATCAGCTTGCCCACGGTGATGCGCGAGCGCGGCGCCTCCGCCTGCTCGCGTCGCATCAGATGCGTGCGCAGCCGCGCCACCAGTTCATCGAACTCGAACGGCTTGACGATGTAGTCGTCGGCACCCAGCGCGAGACCTTCGGCACGGTCGCGGATCTCGTCTCGGGCGGAGAGGAACAGGATTGGACCGGGAAATCCGCCCTCGCGCAACGACCGGCAGACGTCGTGGCCGGAACCGTCCGGCAGGTTGATGTCCAGGAGCACCGCCCCGGGCGCCGGATCGTGTGCCGCCTTGAGTGCCTCGTCCACGCAGGCCGCTGTGCCGACCTCGAACCCTTCGGCCTCAAGGCCCCGGGCTAGCAGGCCGCGGATGTCGACATCGTCCTCGACGATCAGGATCCGCGTCATGCGGCCGACTCCCTCACCTGCGCGTCGCCGGCCGTGTCTCCGGCCGTGCCCCCTCCCATGCCGGATCGAGCGCCGGGATGTCCAGGCTGACGCGGGCCCCTTGGCCGTCCGGGCCCGTACCGAGCCGGATCGTGCCCCCGTGCTGCTCGACGATCCAGCGCGCCAGGGCGAGGCCGATCCCGAACCCCGTCTCGTCCGGGCCGGCGCCCTTGCCGCGCCGGAACCGCTCGAACAGTTCGGCCTCGGATGCACCGAATCCCGGTCCGTCGTCGGTCACGGTAATCCGCCCGACCGGTCCCGGACCAGCCGACAGCGCCACCTCGACCCGGGTCAACCCGGTGGCGTGGCGTAGGGCATTGTCGACGAGACTCTCGACGGTCTGCCGGATCCACTCGCGGTCGGCGAGGCACTCGACGTCGCGGGTTCCGGGATTGAGGGTGAGCGCGACCCGGCGGCGGGCGGCCTCCGAGGCCATGTTGTCGACCGCTTCCGACAGGACCAGGGCGAGCCCGAGCGGCCGCTTGTCGAATTCAATCTCGCCCGTTTCCGAGCGGGCGACGCGCAGGAGATCCTCGACACGCAGCTTCAGCCGCTGCGCGCGCTTCTTGATCGTGGCGAAGACCGGAGCCGGATCAGCGCCGCGCGACGCGCCGCGCAGGGAAAGGTCGCACTCCCCGAGGATCACGGTGAGCGGTGTCCGCAATTCGTGGCTGACATCGGCGAAGAAGCGCCGCCGGGACTGGTCGGCCGCCTCCAAGCGAGCATTGGCGGCGCGCAGATCCGCCGTTCGGGCCGCCACGGTATCCTCCAGAGCCGCACGATCCGCCGCCACACGGGATTCCCGCCGGGCGAGGCGGGCGGCCATGCGGTTGACGTTGGTCATCAGCAGGCCGAGTTCGTCGCGGGTCGCCACGGAGAGGCGCGTGTCGAGGGCGCCATGTCCGATGGCGCTCGCCGCCCGGCGGACCTCCTCGATCCGCGCCAGGGTCGGCCGGGTGACACCGCGATAGAGGATCGCCAGCAGGAGGAGGGCCGCAGCCACCGCGGCGGCAGCGGCCACGCGCAGGCGCACCGAGAGCGCGCGGGCCTGCTCGGACCCCAGCGCCATGCTGCGCCGCTCCGCCTCGATGAGGAACGAGAGCGGCTGGCCGGTCATGGCGCCGAACCCGTTGAGCGCGCCCTTGATGGCGTCCTGGCGCTTCTCGGAATCGGTCTGGCGGCTGATCAGCGCCACCTGCCGATCAAGGATGACCCGGGCGGCTCTCAGCTGCGCCATGGGATGCGTCCGCGCTGCGTACTGCATCCGGTCGGCGGGATCGTCGCTCGGCGGAAAGCTCTTCGCCAGCGCCTCGTCCACGGTGGTCAGGGCGCGATCCGCGTTGTTGCGGGCGATCGCCATGGCCTCGGGCTGACCGTCGGGATTGCCGACCGTCTCGACGGCCGCGAGGCCGAACTGGGTAAGACGTCCGGACAGCTCGGCGAGCAGTTCCAACCGACGCTGCGCCTCCAGGGTGCGGTCGACGGTGCGCTCGGCCGCCCCGATCGCCGTGAGCGCAGCCGCGGCCGCCAGCATCACCACGATGGCAGTGCCGCCGAGCAGCAGCGCGAAGCGGACCTTCAGCGAGCGCATCGTTCCCGTCCCGCTCTCAACGCGGGGGCGAGCATGTCACCGCCGGGATGCGGAGCCAAGGCGTCGTCACAGATCCTTCGGCAGGCTGCCCTTGGCGGCGCAGCGCCAGCGTTCCACGTGCCATTCGGGATGTGCGGCCTGCCAAGTCGCCAGCGCGCTCTGGGAATTGCGCAGGCACACGAAAGGACTGGAATTCTCGTAGGACATCTCGATCCGGTCCTCGCGGCAGGTCGAGGGCTGGGCGACGAGGCAGATCGACAACAGCAGCAACACGGATGCCTCCCCAGGTTGCCGGCCTCGAACGGGCCGGCTTGGGCCAAAGCATATGACACCCTCACCGGCCCTGCCCAGGGCGGCGTCAGGACGCGACCCAGATCTCCCCCTTGGCGATGGTGGCGAGGTCGCCGGAGTAGCGGCGCAGCGGCCGGCCGAGGAGTTCAGCGTGCTCGGGGCTGAGACCGCGCAGGGTCTTGGCCAGCAGGCGCAGGAATACGAGGTCGTGCGTGCCGGTCTCCACGAAGGTCGGGGCCAGCCGCCCGTGCGCGCCGACGAGGAGCGTGCCGCGGCGCATGCCCAGGCCCGGATGATCGCCCGCCGCGAGCGCCGCGAGCGTGCCGGCGATCATGCGCGCGCCGGCGAAATCGCCGGCACGCCCGGCCACGATCGTCCCGCGCCGCATCCGGTCGCCGAGATAGGCGCCGGCCGCGCCGCGGATGATCAGCGTCGCCCCGTCGAGGCCCGCCTTGGCGGCGTAGACTGCGCCGCCCGCGTGATCTCCGGCATTCCCCTCGATGGTGATGGTACCGCCAGTGGCCCCGGCCGCCGCATAGGGGCCGGCATTGCCGGTGACGGTCAGGCTGCCGCCGGCCATGCCCGCGCCGAGGCGCTGGCCGACATCGCCGGTCACCCGGATCGTGCCGTCCGACAGGGCCGCACCCACGCGGTCGAGGCGCTCGTGTCCGCCCTCGATGGTCAGCGTGTCCGAGCCGTCGAGGGAGACGGTGAAGCAATCGCCGAGGCGCACGCCCGTCCGGCTCGTCCCCACCTCCAGCCGCTCGGCCTCGGCCTGGGACAGGCGGCTGAGCGCCAGGGGATTGATGTTGAGGAAGTCGAGGCGCTCGGGCGGCGCCGCGCGCAGGGTGAGGGTGCTCAACGCTCAGCCCTCCGACTTGGAGCCGTTCGGCGCGAGAAGGTCGCGCAGGTGATAGTGGTGGCGGCCGAGATTGCCGCCGTAATTGCCCGCCGTGACGGCGATCAGCCCGTGCTTGCCGCCGACTTCGGTGGCTGCGTGAAGGCCGGCCCGCATCGAGTCGGACACGGCCTGCGAGGTGAGGGCGTCAATCACGATCTCCAGCACCACGCCGCATTCCGCCGGCAGCGCCGAACCGGCGCGCCCCTTCAGGGTCGGACAATAGGCATCGTTGGTGGAGGCCATCATGCCCTTGGTCCGACCGCCGACCTTGGAGCCGGAGCGCACGATCCCGCCGGGGAAGGGCAGGATCGCGCCGGGGATCGCCTTGGCGGCCTCCACGGCGATCTCGGCGACCTTCAGCGTCTCCGCATGGTTGCGGCCGAGGAACAGCAGGTTGCCGCCGCCGACCGCGCCGTCGACGGCCCGGACCGAGTCCTCGCAGAGGAACTCGCCGTCCATCACCGGAATGCGCCAGTAGCGCCGGGCCTTGCCGGTCGCATCGGGCAGGCGCTTCGCCACCGCGAACCCGTCGCCGAAATAGCGGATCGCGCCGCCGAGCTTGATCTTGGTCGGCCCGTCCACGCCCGCGTAGCAGGCGGTCCCCGGACAGGTGAGGATGCACTGGCCGACCCGCTTGATCAGCTGGTCCTTGAGGCCGTTCGGCTCGAAACCGAAAAGCAGGATGCGCACGCCCGGGCGCCCGTCGGGAGTCTCCTCGGGCGACAGTTCGGCGTCGATGCCGGCTTCGGCACCGCAGCCGATGACCGACGTCGCGAAGCCGGTCATCGTGGTCGCGGCGATCATCGCCCACTTGGCGGTGTCGTTGGTGACGACGATGGCGGTGCCCGCCACGTCAAACGCCTCCGCGAAGGTATCGATGACCCGGATGCCGTTGAGGGAGAGGTCAGACATCGTATTTTCCGCGACTTGCCCCGCTGATCACGCCCGGCATGCGACGCCCTCGAAGATCTCCGCGCCTTCGCCGAAGGCCGCGTCTGGCACGGCGAAGCTTCCGAGGCCTTCACCGAACCGCTCGGTGAGGTAGGCATCGGCGCGCCTGGCCATGCCCCGGTCGGAATCGATCGAGAGCGCGAGCGTGCGCCCCGTGCGCCATTCCACGACCTCCCCGTCCTCGACGATCGGCACGCCGTCCTTGAGGACCAGCTTGGCGGCGGTGAACATCGCGGTCCGGTCCGTGTCGTCGCGATAGACGGCGACGTCAGCGCGGGCGCCGGGCCGCAGGTGTCCGCGGTCAGTGAGCCCCAGGAGCTTGGCCGGTCCCGACCGGGTCATCTGGGCGATCTCGGAGAGCGTGTACTCGCGCTCCAGAGTCGGCAGGCTGGAGCGCTCGCCCACGATCTTGGGCAGGGTCGCGATCTCCCGGTCGCGCTCAGCCTTGTCCATGAGCCAATGGATGATGCGGGGGTATTGGGTGAACGGGCCGCCGTTCGGATGGTCCGTGGTCAGGATCGTCCGCTCCGGGTCGGTGGAGAGCAGCATGATCTCCAGGCCGATCGCCCATTGCAGCGAGGCTCGTCGGGCCGCGGGGCCGGTACAGGAACGGCACCACGCCGCCGCCCTCGGCATCGCCGGCGTTCAGGACCCACTTCTTGGGCTTCGCGCCCTTGCGGCCGGCGAACTGGCGGAGAATGTCGAGGGACACCGTCACGGTCTGCCCGAAGACCACTTGCCCGATATCGAGGGTGGCGTTCGGATTGTCGGTGATCGCCTGGGCGATCCGCTCGGCCGCCGAGCGGAAGCCGCCGGTGCCGGGATTGGCCGGATCGACGGCGCCGTAGGCGTAGAACTGCGCGTGGGCGAAGTGGATGCGCCGACCTTCGGCCGCCTCCAGCGTCGCCATGAAGCTGTCGTCCGCGCCGGGCAGACCCAGATTGTTGCAGTGGACATGCAGCGGGTGCGGCACGCCGATCTCCTCGACCGCGTCGAGGAGCGAGCCCATGATCTGCCGCGTGGTGAGCCCGTAGCACGGGATCTCCTCGTCGATCGACAGACGCAGGAACCCATCCTTGAAGGCCGACGCGCCACCCGCATTGATGCACTTCACGCCGAGCCCGCGCGACTCGGCGAGTGAGAGCGCCACAAGGTCACGCACCGCGTTTCCGCCCTCGCGGTCGCGCAGCATCTGGAGCAGTTGATCGTCGTTGCCCATCACGGTCAGCGCGCCGCGGTCCAGCAGCGGGATGTCGGCGAGTTCGAGCTGCGTCCCGAGAGCGTGAGTCGGCGGCATCGCGGGCTCGACCGCCGTGGTGTAGCCCATCCGCGCATAGGTGGACCCGATCCAGGCCGCCGCCCCTCCCGCATGCGCGAAGGGATGCCCCTCGGGCGCGGCCTCGCTCACGTAGAGGTCGGGCAGGAGCAGGCGCGAGGTGATGACGTTGCCGCCAGCGATATGCGAATGCACCTCGACGCCGCCGGCCATCACCACGCAGCCCGCCGCGTCGATCACCCGGTCGGGTTCACGGCCCGGCGGATCGATCACGCGGCCGTCCTCGATCCAGACGTCGCCGACGGCATCGCGGGACGCGGTCGGATCGACGACGCGCCCGCCCCGGATCACGCTCAGCATGCGGACTCACTCCTCGATGCGCCTTGACCCGCGATCAGGCGCTCCTTGAGAGCGCCCAGCACCGATGCAGCCGACGGCCGATCCGACGGCGCCGAAGCCGGCCAATAGGTCAGCGCAGCGCGCTGCTCGTTCCACAGGACGCCGCCATGGTCGCGGCCGGGCTGGCCGACCGCGATCACCACGTCGGCCGTACCGGCCCCGCCTTCCGCGACGACGCTCACAGAGGGCACGGACGAGAGCCAGGCCGGGCGCTCGACCGGCACGGAAGCGAGCCACAAGACGGCATCGGCCTCACCGGCGGCGACCTGCCGGGCGGCGTCGAAGCGCCATGGATCATGGTCCGGCACCCGCCGACCGAAGCCGCTGCGCGGGGCCTGACCGGTCATCCAAGCCGAGACCGGCACCACGGCCCGGTCCTGACCGGCCCTGCCGACCGGAAGCGTGAAGCAGCGCGTCGTCTCGCTCAGCTCCATGGCGAGGTCCTGGAGCATTTCGACACCGAACTCGCCGATTTCAGCCGGATCGTAGAGCAGGACGCCGTACCGCGCCTCGGCGAGACGCGTGGCGACCTGGGACGGAAGTGTATCGCCCGCCAGATGGCCGCGCGCGTAGGCCCGCAGCTCGGCAATGCCCTCCAGCAACCCGCCTTCGGCCGGCCAAGCCAGCGACACGGCGGTACCACCGGCGTTCGCGCCGATGGACAGGATCGCACGATCCGCACCGGCGGCGCGTCCGCGCGACGGCTGGGATTCCACGAGCCGCTTCAGGAACTGAGCCTGCCAAGGAGCGGCGCCGACGACCAGCGCAACGTCGGCGCGTCCCACGGCCTCGGCCGGAGTCGTCGTCATGGCGCCGATCCGGCTCAGCGACCCGAGTTCGGCATAGGTCGAGGCCGCCCCGGCGGTATCAATTGAAGCGCCGATCCGTCCTGCGAGATCATAGGCCGCGCAGAATCGCAGCCACGTCGGCGCTGAGGCCGGCGATGACCGGCGCGCGTGCCTTGGCGAGCAGGGATGCGGCCGCCTCGATGGCGGTGCCCGCGTCCGTCGCGCCACCCTTCACCCAGGCTGCCATGCTCCCTCTCGCAACGTTCTTGCTTGGCTTCGGAGCGGGCGACGGCCGTAAGACCGGACGAAGCGGGTACGCCCATGAAGGGGCTCCCCCACCGAATCGGAATGGCTCGTCCGCCCGGCCAGTTCCGGGCAGGCGGCAAACTCGGCACGCCGTCGCGAGGCATAGGTTTGCATTCATCCGCGCACCGCGGCAAGGGGGTCCGGCTGATCGACCTCACGATCGCGTTGCCCCGGCAGCGCGCGGCGTGGGAAAAGCGCGCCGATCAGGCGGCCTGCCGGCGAGATTCGAGGGGAATAGCGTGGGCGAGGTCCCTGAACGAAACGAGTTGGCGACCAGCGGCGCCGTGCGGGTCGAAGCGCCGGCGCGGCTGCATTTCGGCTTCCTGGATCTTCACGGGGGCTCGGCCGACGGTTCGGCAGCATCGGACTCGCCATCGACGCGCCGTCCCTGGCGCTGACCGCCCACCGGTCGGAGCACTGCTCGGTCGACGGCCCGGAGGCCGAGCGCGTGCGCGGCTACGTTCGTGCCGCCTCTGCGCACCTCGGGAGCCACGAGGGCGTGTCGATCCACGTCGACCGCGCGATCCCGGCGCATGCCGGCTTCGGTTCAGGGACGCAGCTCGCCCTCGCGGTGGCGGCCGCCATGGCGCGCCTGGACGGGGTGCCCTTCGCAGCGGACGCATTCGCCGCCACCCTCGACCGCGGAAACCGGTCGGGCGTCGGCCTGTGTGCCTTCACGGAAGGGGGCTGATTGTCGATGGCGGCCGCGGGCCGGACGGCGGACCGCCCCCGTCATCGCGCGGCTGCCCTATCCCGAGGCGTGGCGGGTCGTCCTCATCCTCGATCCAAGCATGGCCGGTGTGCACGGGACGCGGGAGGTCGAAGCGTTCCGCGACCTTCCGCGGTTTCCCGAAGCGCAGGCGGCGGAGATCTGCCGGATCGTGCTGATGCAGGTGCTGCCCGCCGTCGTTCTCGCCGAGCCGCTGGGCTTCGGGACTGGCATCACGCGGATCCAGGATCTGATCGGCGATCATTTCGCGCCCCACCAGGGCGGCCGCTATGCGAGCGCGGCGGTGGCGCAGGCGCTGGCCAGCGCAGCCGCGCAAGGCGTGCCGGGCTACGGTCAATCGTCTTGGGGGCCGACTGGCTTCGTGCTGATGCCCTCCGAGAGCGAGGCGCGCACCCTCGTCAGGAGCCTCGACCGGGGCGGCCCGCTGCAATTCCTCATCGCGCGGGGCCGGAATACCGGCGCGTCGGTCAGCGGACCGAACTGAGCCGGCATCCCGGACTTGACCCGAGACACCGCTCCGGGTTTGGACGGGGGCAGGCGCATTGGACCCGCGCCGCACGAGGACGCCATGGCCCGCTCGATCCTCCACATGCTGACGCCGCTCCGGCACATGAGCCCGTTCGACGTGAACATGGCCGTGGATGCCGGCTTCGAGACGGTGGTGACCTACACGGAGGTTAGCCTCGCCGACGTGGTGTCTCTGACGCAGGATTCGATCTTCTCGCGCGCGCCGGCCGACGGCACCCGGACGGGCATTTTCATCGGCGGCAAGAACGCCGAGGACGCCCTCGACATGGTCGACCGCGCCAAGAAGGCTTTCGTGCCGCCTTTCGTGAACCATGTCTTCGCCGATCCTGCGGGCTCGTTCACCACCGGCGCCGCCATGGTGGCGCAGGTCTCCGCGCGCTGCGGCAGAAGTTCAACACCGACCTCCAGGGTAAGCGCATCGTGATCTTCGGCGGCGCCGGCGTCGTCGCCTACGTGGCGGCGGTCATCGGTGCGCTCCAGGGCGCGACCACCGTTCTGGTCGGCCATGACGGCGAGGAGCGGGTCTCGAAGATCGCCTTCACGATGAAATGGCGGTTCGGCATCGAGGTCGGTTCGGTCGACGGCACCACGCCCGAGGATCGGCGCGCCGCCATCCGGGATGCCGACGTGATCCTCTCCGCCGGCCCGGCCGGTATCCCGATCCTCTCGGCAGACGACCTGAAAGCCGCGCCCAAGCTCCTCGTCGCGTCGGACGTGAACGCCGTGCCGCCTGCCGGGATCGCGGGGATCGACGTCAACGCGGTGGACGTGCCGCTGCCGACCGGCAAGGGCGTAGGCATTGGTGCCCTCGCGGTCGGCAACGTCAAATACCAGACGCAGCGGCGCCTGTTCGACCGGATGCTGGCCTCTGATACGCCCCTTTGTCTCGACTTCCGCGACGCCTACAGCCTCGCCGTCGAGATCGCCGGCTAAATCGATTCGAGCCCGCCCCGGATGGGAGAGGCGATCCTGATCGCCGCGCAGGCCGGGCGCGCTCTGGCCGAGGCGGCGCGTCGTGCCGGCCTGCGCCCCTATGTGGCCGATCTGTTCGGTGACACCGACACGCTGGCCCTGGCCGAAGGCTACAGACCGCTGCCGGGCTGCTTCGGCTCCGCGCCCGTGGCCGAGGCGACGCTATCCACAATCGATGCCCTGGCCGAGGAGGCTGGCTCCACAGCCGGTATCATTCTCGGCAGCGGCTTTGAGGAAACGCCCGAGCTGGTCGGACGCATCGCCAGACGCCA
The DNA here is from genome assembly GCA_050632875.1 of Methylobacterium sp. P31. GTDB lineage: Bacteria > Pseudomonadota > Alphaproteobacteria > Rhizobiales > Beijerinckiaceae > Methylobacterium. Next base: position 3,836,659 of record JBODSC010000001.1, read on the forward strand.
GCGGCTGATCGGTGCCATCGCCGACACCGTCGCGGCGCTGAAGGAGCCGCTGGCTTTCGCGACCCTCTGCGCACGGCTCGGCGTGCCGCACCCGGCGGTGTCGAAGGATCCGCCGCCCAATCCGACAGGTTGGCTTCTCAAGCGAGCGGGCGGCAGCGGCGGAAGCCATATCCGCCCGGCGACCCGGTCGGGCGCCCCGGACGGCTACTATTTCCAGGCCTGCGTGCCGGGGCGATCGCACGCCCTGAACTTCCTGGCCGATCGCCATGGGATCCAGGTGCTCGCGGTCACCGAGCAATGGTGCGCGCCGACGCCGATCAGGCCCTTCCGCTATGCCGGAGCGCTCGCCCGCGGCGCATCCGAGAGCCCACCGCTCGATGCCGCCATGCGCGCCGCGATCAGCGAAGGCACCGAGCGGATCGTCGCCGCAACGGGCCTGCGGGGCCTCGGAAGCGCCGACGTGCTGGTCGACGGGTCCGACTGGTGGCTCACCGAGATCAATCCCCGGCCCGGCGCGACGCTCGACGTCCTCGACCGGCGGGCAACGCCGCTGCTGGAAGCCCATATCGCGGCCTGCCTCGGCGCCATGCCTGCTCTCGGCCCGCAACCGGCGGATGCGGCGGCCGCGCAGATCTGTTACGCGGACCGGGAGCATGCGCCTGTTCCGGACCTCCACTGGCCGGACCACGTGCGTGACCGCCCGCGCCCCGGCTCGGTGGTCCACCGCGATGCGCCGCTCTGCACGGTCCTAGCCCGCGGCGGCGACCGGGCGGAGACGCTCGATCTGTTGGAGACGCGGACGGCGCATCTGAGGGCCGTCCTCGCAGCGAAGAAAACACACCCCGAGGAAGCCCTGCGATGAGTGCCAGCCAGTCCTACCCCAGCGTCAACGCGCTCTCGGCGCCGCTGATCGAGCGCCTCGTGGCTGACGCCGCGACCCTGCGGCTCGCCGTGTCGCAGACGGCCGGCGGGGCCCGGATGGTCGATGCCGGCGCCCAGGCCAAGGGGTCGATCGAGGCCGGACGGCGCATCGCCGAGATCTGCCTCGGCGGGCTCGGCACCGTGACCATCACCCCGACTGGGCCGATCGCGTCCTGGCCGTACTCGGTCACGGTGCACGCCGCCGACCCGGTTCTCGCCTGCCTGGGCAGCCAGTATGCGGGCTGGAGCCTCGCCGATGAGACCGGCGATTCCGGCTTCTTCGCCCTCGGTTCGGGTCCCGGCCGCGCGGTCGCAGCCGTCGAGGATCTGTATCAGGAACTCGGCTACCGCGATTCGGCCGCGAAGACCGCGCTGGTTCTGGAAGCGGCGGGCGGCCCGCCCGACAGCGTTGTCGCCAAGGTGGCCGAGGCGTCCGGGCTGCGGCCCGAGGACCTGACCTTCATCTTCGCCCCGACCCAGAGCCTCGCCGGTTCGACCCAGGTGGTGGCCCGCGTTCTGGAGGTCGCCCTGCACAAGGCGCACACGGTCGGCTTCGACCTGCACGCGATTGTGGATGGAATCGGCTCGGCGCCGCTGTCGCCGCCGCATCCGGATTTCATCAAGGCGATGGGCCGGACCAACGACGCGATCATCTACGGCGGGCGGGTCCAGCTCTTCGTCGACGCCAACGATGCCGACGCCAAGCAGCTCGCCGAGCAGCTGCCGTCCACCACGTCGAGCGACCACGGCGCCCCGTTCGCCGACATCTTCGCCCGGGTGAACGGCGACTTCTACAAGATCGACGGCGCCCTGTTCTCGCCGGCCGAGGCGATCGTCACGTCGGTGCGCTCGGGCGCCACCTATCGCGGCGGCCGGCTGGAGCCGACGCTGGTGGACGCGTCCTTCGCCTGAGGCGGAGCGTCACGCGTCTGCCGAACCCGTATCGCGGCCGCGGTCATGGTCTGGGTGAGGCAGCACCGAAACCGCGGGACGCCGCGCCCCCTATCTGGGAAGAAGAGGGGCGCGCCCCGTCGGGTAGGCGGCACCGGAGCCGGAGCGGCGCGAATACGCCTCACCACCTTTCCCAAGGCGGCCCCAATACCGTGACGATCAGGAACCCCATGCGCATCGGGCTCGCGGCCGATAACGGCAACTGGCACAAGAACCGCCTCCTGTCGGCCCTTCAGGCGCAAGGCGTCGAGTCCGTGCTGTTCTCCCTGGCCGACGTCGCCGTGGTGACCGGAGGCGGCGAGCCGCTGCGGGTGCCGGGCTTCCCGGCCTCGCTGCCGGACGGCGTGCTGATGCGGACTATCGCGGGCGGCACCTTCGAGGCCACCACGATGCGGCTCGGGGTCCTGCACGCGCTGGTCGGCGCGGGCGTTACGGTCTGGAACGCGCCCGCCGCCATCGAGCGGTCGGTGGACAAGGCGGCCACCTCGCTGCTCATCGCCCGGGCCGGCCTGCCAACCCCCACGACCTGGGTCTTCTCCAAGCGCGAGGCGGCCGCGGCGCTGGTTGCGGCCGAGGCGCGGCCGGGGGCGCCCCTCGTCCTCAAGCCGCTCTTCGGCTCGCAGGGGGAGGGGCTCGCGCTGATCGAGCGTCCCGAGGATCTGCCCGACGAGGAGGCGGTCGCGCGGGTCTACTACCTCCAGCGCTACGTCCCGCGGCGGGACGGGCTATGGCGCGACTACCGGGTGTTCGTCTGCGACGGGCGGGCGATCGCCGGCATGATCCGCGAGGGCGACGGCTGGATCACCAACGTCCACCGGGGTGGCCGGCCGCTGCCCTGGGCCATGCCGCGCGCCGCCGCCGAGCCTCGCGGAGGCGGCGGCCGCCGCAATCGGGGTCGATTATTCCGGCGTGGACCTCGTCGAGGACGGGGAGGGCGGCTTCTCCATCCTGGAGGTCAATTCCATGCCGGCCTGGTCCGGCCTTCAGACCGTCTGCGAGACCGACATCGCCGCCGCCGTCGTCCGGGGATTCCTGGCCGCGGTCCGCAGCGCCAGCCGCCCTCGGCTCGTGGTGGCATGACCAAGCTCGACGCGGCGCTGGTCGGAACGCTCTACCGGGCGGCCTGCCTCGCGGAGCTTGATGCCCTCAAGCCGGGCAACGTCCACGCCTACGCGGCCGGTCACCGGATGGTGGTGGCGGATTTCGTAGCAAGCGCCGATGTCTCCGCACCGGCCCTGGCGCAGGAAGGGGTGGGCATCGGCACGCGGATCCACGAAGGCGTCGCCGGGACCATGGCGGCGGTGGGCCAGAACACCAATCTCGGCATTCTGCTGCTCTGCGCGCCCCTGGCCGCGGCCGCCGAGCGGGGTCAGCCGGTCGCGTCGGTGCTCCGCAGCCTCGACCGGAGCGATTCCGAAGGCGTCTTCACCGCGATCCGGCTCGCCAATCCGGGCGGTCTCGGGCGTGCCGGTCGCCACGATGTCGCCGCCGCCGCACCCGAGTCTCTTCTCGACGCGATGGTCGAGGCCGCCGACCGGGACCGGATCGCCCGGGCCTACGTCACCGATTTCGCCGATGTGCCTGCGATCGGTCTTCCGGCCCTGGCCGAGGCGCGCGCGAAGGAGTCGATCCGTCCTGGTGCACCACCGCCATCCACCTCGCCTATCTGCGGTCGGTGCCCGACAGCCACGTCGCCCGCAAGCACGGGACGGCGGTGGCCGAGAGCCTCCGCCAGGAAGCCGAGGCGGCGCTGGCCGGCCTCGAACTCGCGGACCGGCCGGTCGAGACGCTGCTCGCGCTCGACGCCTCGCTGAAGGCGCGCGGGCTCAACCCCGGTACGAGCGCGGATTTCACGGTGGCGACCCTGTTCTGGGACGCGCTCGCGGCGGCCGGCGCGGCCTTGGCCTGAACCGCGTGTGCGTTCCGGTGTTCCCCTGTGCGGATGGATAGAAATTCCTCCGCGTCAGGGCCTTGCGCGGGTTGTGAGCCGCAGGGCCCCGCTGTAGGGTCCGCCGCGCTGTCCGGCCCAACCGGCTCGGCTCATCCGGCTCGGCCGGCATGGTCGGGCGCCGATAACAAGGATGGCTTCCCGGCCGCGGCATCGCCCGGCGCGCGGCTCTATTTCGGAATCCAGGGAGAGACACCGAATGGCGAAGATCACCAAGGTTCAGGTCGGCGAAGCTCTCGTCGGCGACGGCAACGAGGTCGCCCACATCGACCTCATCATCGGACCGCGCGGCTCGCCGGCCGAGACGGCCTTCTGCAACGGCCTGGTCAACAACAAGCACGGCTTCACCAGCCTGCTCGCGGTCATCGCGCCGAACCTGCCGTGCAAGCCGAACACCCTGATGTTCAACAAGGTCACCATCAACGACGCCCGTCAGGCCGTCCAGATGTTCGGCCCGGCCCAGCACGGCGTTGCCAAGGCCGTTCAGGACTGCGTCGCCGAGGGCATCATCCCGGCTGACGAGGCCGACGACCTGTACATCCTGGTCGGCGTGTTCATCCACTGGGAGGCGGCGGACGACGCCAAGATCCAGAAGTACAACTACGAGGCGACCAAGCTGTCGATCCAGCGCGCCGTCAACGGCGAGCCGAAGGCTTCGACGGTCACCGAGCAGCGCAACTCGGCGCATCACCCCTTCGCCGCCAACGCTTAGATCGGGGACGGTCCTGGGCAGAGCGCGCCTCCGCCCGCACCGCGGGGCCTGCTCCAGCGACTGGCTTCGATCTTCCTAGGCCGATAGGAACATTAACGAACGGGACGGCGAAAGCCGTCCCGTTTTTCGTTGTGTCGTGCCCCAGCCCATCGAAGATGTGCGGCTTCGCCCTGCCGTACCACCGTCGCTTCGCTGCGCTCGCGACGACGGCGTGCGTGGGACAGGCCGAGACTCGAACAATCTGGAAGAGTCGGCTCATGCTCGTCTCCTTGGCGGCCGGCTCAATCTCGTGAGCCTGGTATCGGATAACTGACGCGCTCCGGACATGAGTCATCGTCCCCGCGCGCTTGTGGCGCCGGAGGCATGGCCCGGGAGCAACACGAGGGACGCGGGACGCCGCGGGAACCCTGTGTCGGCCAGATAAGCGCGGGATCCGATCCCCGCGGCGCCCCGCGGCATCGCCCGGGCCTGCGCCCCGGCCGGTGCCGTCTTTCTCGTCGCGATGTCTCTCCGGCGCCCCGGTCCTGCGACTCCCTGTGAGCGGTCTCGGACGAGGCGCCCGCGCCTCCGGAACCCGCATCAGCGCTGTGGCCTTCCAGCCGTTAGCCGCCTCGTAGTGGGCGGGTCCGCAGGTTGCGTAGGGTCAGCCCAGAAGCGGGTCGGCGCGGAGCCATTTCCGCACCCCGCCGGGCAAAGTGCCGCCCGGTCTCACGCCCGCATCCGAGACACGCCCCGTACCGGTTCGCCGCCCGGGGCGGTGGCGGCTGAGAGCCACCGACGCGGGCACCGCCCCGCCCTCCGAGCCCGCCCGGTCAGCCACCGGGCAGGCCCCGAAGAGCGCCGCAGGGTCACCCCCGCGCCGCCGAAGAGCAGATGCGGCTAGGAAGCACAAAATAGGAACATTGTCAAGGATCGAGGCAGGCCCTTGGGAGCGCCGAAGGCGATTCTTGGACCTGGAAGGGCAGGCCGCAGGCGCGCAATCCCGTATCGCTGCCCGTGCCGATGCCCGCCGCGTCGGCGGCAAGGGATCGGGGGTGCGGAGTGGGGTGGGCCCGCCGAAACAGCCGGATCCGGCTCCCAGCCCCCGGGGTCGGACGCTTATGGACTGACACCGGAGCCAAAGAAAAGGGCCGCCTTTCGGCGACCCCCTTCCGCGTTTCGCTGGCGGGCGTGGCCTTAGAAGTCCATGCCGCCCATGCCGCCGCCCGGCATCGCCGGCGCGGGGCTGTCCTTCTTCGGCGCGTCGGCGACCATCGCCTCGGTGGTCACCAGCAGGCCGGCCACGGACGCCGCGTCCTGCAGGGCGGTGCGCACCACCTTGGCCGGGTCGACGATGCCGGCCTGGATCATGTCGACATACTCCTCGGTCTGGGCGTTGAAGCCGAAGGTCTCCGAGGCCGTGTTGTCAGTGATCTTGCCGACCACGATCGAGCCCTCCACGCCCGCGTTCTGGGCGATCTGGCGGAGCGGCGCCTCAAGCGCCTTCAGCACGATCTTGATGCCGGCCTGCACGTCCGGAACCTCGGACTTGAGCGCCGCAACCGCCTTCTTGGCCCGCAGCAGCGCCGTGCCGCCGCCCGGGACGATGCCTTCCTCCACCGCCGCGCGGGTGGCGTTGAGGGCGTCGTCGACCCGGTCCTTCTTCTCCTTGACCTCGACCTCGGTCGCGCCGCCGACGCGGATCACCGCGACGCCGCCCGCGAGCTTGGCCAGACGCTCCTGCAGCTTCTCCCGGTCGTAGTCCGAGGTGGTCTCCTCGATCTGCGCCTTGATCTGGCTGATGCGGCCCTCGATGTCGGACTTCTCGCCGACGCCGTCGATGATCGTGGTGTTCTCCTTCTCGATGCGCACGCGCTTGGCCCGGCCGAGCATCGGCAGCGTCACGTTCTCGAGCTTGATCCCGAGATCCTCGGCGATCATCTGGCCCTTGGTCAGGATCGCGATGTCCTCGAGCATCGCCTTGCGGCGATCACCGAAGCCCGGCGCCTTCACGGCCGCGACCTTCAGGCCGCCGCGGAGCTTGTTCACCACCAGCGTGGCCAGGGCCTCGCCCTCGATGTCCTCGGCGATGATCAGCAGCGGCTTGCCGGTCTGGACCACGGCCTCGAGCACCGGCAGCATCGCCTGGAGCGAGGACAGCTTCTTCTCGTGGATGAGGATGTAGGGGTCCTCGAGGCTCGGCGACCATCTTCTCCGCGTTCGTGATGAAGTACGGGGACAGGTAGCCGCGGTCGAACTGCATGCCCTCGACCACGTCGAGCCTCGGTCTCGGCGGTCTTGGCCTCCTCGACGGTGATCACGCCCTCGTTGCCCACCTTCTGCATGGCGTGGGCGATCATCTCGCCGATCTCCTTGTCGCCGTTGGCGGAGATCGTGCCGACCTGGGCGACCTCGTCGGAGGTCGAGACCTTCTTGGCGCGGCCGGTGATGTCCTTGACGGCGGCGGCCGTGGCGAGGTCGATGCCGCGCTTCAGGTCCATCGGGTTGATGCCGGCGGCGACGTACTTGGCGCCCTCGCGGACGATGGCCTGGGCCAGCACGGTCGCGGTGGTGGTGCCGTCACCGGCGATGTCGTTGGTCTTCGAGGCCACTTCGCGCACCATCTGGGCGCCCATGTTCTCGAACTTGTCGGCGAGACTCGATCTCCTTGGCGACCGTCACACCGTCCTTGGTGATGCGCGGGGCGCCGAAGCTCTTCTCGATCACGACGTTGCGGCCCTTCGGGCCCAGCGTCACCTTCACCGCGTCGGCGAGAATGTCGACACCGCGCAGCATCTTGTCACGCGCGTCGGCCGAGAAACGAACGTCTTTCGCTGCCATGGTTTGCCTCTTGTCTGGTTGGGTTGAGCCCCAAGGCCGTGAAAGGCCTCAAAGGGCGGTGACGGGTGATCCGATCAGGCGGCGACGACGCCCATGATGTCGGATTCCTTCATGATCAGGAGGTCCTGACCGTCGATCTTGACCTCGGTGCCGGACCACTTGCCGAACAGGACGCGGTCGCCGGCCTTCACGTCGAGCGCGTTGACGCGGCCCTGCTCGTCGCGGGCGCCGGGACCGACGGCGACGACTTCGCCCTCCTGCGGCTTCTCCTTGGCGGTGTCCGGGATGATGATGCCGCCCTTGGTCTTCTCCTCGCTCTCGATGCGACGGACGACCACGCGGTCGTGCAGCGGACGGAACTTCATGAGCTGCCCTCTTGCTTCAGGTCTGGAGTTGGCGTTGATGCGGGCCGGCGGGACCGCTGGCGAACCCGACTGTTAGCACTCTGTCTCGGCGAGTGCCAAAGACGGCGGCGAGATAGTCTCGCGTGGCTTCCGAGTCAAGGCTGTCGCACCCCCGCTCGACAGCGCGATGACGCGTCGGCGGCCTCCCTCTCGGTCATGGATAACGCGCCTTCATGCTGAGCCTGCACGGACCAGCCGGGCCGCTGGCGCCGGAAGCCGGCGGCGCTGTTACCCGCCGCGCCGTCTGGCTGGACCTGAACGACCCAAGCCCGGAGGAGGCAGCCGCCGTCGAGGCCGCGACGGGCTTGCGCGTTCCGTCCCGCGCGGCCCCGATCGCCGACCAGACCAATTTGCTGGCGCTCAACGCCACGATCGAGGCCGCCCGGGCGGGCGGGGCGGGGCGCGGTGGTGGCCAGCGAGGTCAAGGCACTGGCCGAGCAGACCGCCAAGGCGACCGGGGAGATCACCCAGCAGGTCTCGGCTATCCAGAACACGACCGGCGAGGCGGTCGGCGCCATCGAGATGATCACCGCGGCCGTCGGCGAACTCTCCAAGGTGACGCTGGCGATGGCGAGCGCCTTAGAGGAACAGGCCGTCTCGACCCACGAGATGTCGGGCAATATCGGCGGCGTCTCCCAGGCGGCCACGGCGACCGGCCAGTTCGCCGAAGCGGTCCGAGGCATCGCCGCAAGCCTGGCAGACCATTCCGCGAGCCTGTCGGACAGCGTGCGCCGCTTCATGACGGCGAACTGATCCGGCCGGTCGGTTCGCGGCCAGCACCGCCCCGTGCTCAGTCCCGGGCGAGCTGTGCCCGCCCGATGGCGAAGACCCGTCCATCGCCGAGCAGATGGGCGGTGAAGCCGTTCGAGAACAGGCCCTCGATCGCCTTGTCGCGAACGTTGAGGCCGCCCGCATAGGCTCCGAAGGCCGGCATCACCAGGCGGGTGCCGTCGGTGACGAAGCAGCGGCGGCGCACCGCCCGGCCGCGCATCGCGACCTTCCCGCAGGGATGGAGATGGCCGGCGATCTCACCGGACGCCGTGCCGGGGCTCGGCTCGTGGCGCAGGAGGAGGCCGCCGATCTCCAGCGCGTCGGCGTAGCGGCCGCCGACACCCTCGCTGACGGCGGCATCGTGGTTTCCGGCGATCCAGACCCAGTCCCGGCCCTCTTGGAGCGCCGCCACCATGGCGCGGTCGCCGGGCTCCATGCGTTCCGGTCCCCGGGCGTCGTGGAAGGAATCCCCGAGCGCCACCACGCGGGCGGGATCGTGGCGCACCACCGCCTCGTGCAGGCAGGCGAGCGTCTCGCGGGTGTCGTAGGGCGGCAGGAACTGGCCCGAGCGGGCCGCGTAGGACGAGCCCTTCTCCAAGTGAAGGTCGGACACGATCAGCGTCCGGTGCTCCGGCAGCCAGAGGCCGCCGCACAGGTCCAGCACCAGGGTCTCACCCGCCAGAAGCAGGGTGGGGTGCTTGGGAGTCTTCTCGAGTCTCAGGCCGGCCGCCAAGATCGCATCCTCGGTGTCGTCGGGGGAGGGCGGATCGACGGTCAGGACAGAGCCTCTTGAAGAAGCTCCGCCTCGGCCTCGGCCAGGATCTCGTCGGCGCCCTCGCCGTAGACCCGCTCGCGCCCGATTTCGAGCATCACGGATACGGAGAGCGGCGAGACCCGGTCGAGAGACCTGTGGATGATTCGCCCCTGGATGCGCTCTAGCATCATGCCGAGGCGCCTCACGTCGAGGAGTCCGGTTGCCGCATCCTGCCGCGCGGCCCGGAGCAGGAGGTGGTCGGGCTGGTGCTTGCGCAGCACGTCGTAGATCAGGTCCGTGGAGATGGTGACCTGCCGGCCGGTCTTCTTCTGCCCAGGATGGTGCCGCTCGATCAGCCCGGCGATCACCGCGCATTGGCGGAAGGTGCGCTTCATCATCGCCGATTCGTCGAGCCACGCCTCCAGGTCGTCGCCCAGCATGTCGACGGCGAAGAGGTCGGCGATGAAGTCCGGATCGAGGGCGGCGCGCTCGGAGACGTCGCGGGTCGTCCAGACGGCGATGCCGTAATCGTTGGCCGCGAAGCCCAGCGGCCGCAGGCCGGCGCGCTCCAGCCGGCGGGTGAGCAGCATGCCGAGCGTCTGGTGGGCGAGGCGGCCCTCGAATGGGAAGGCGGTCAGGTAGTACCGCTTGCCCCGGGGGAAGGTCTCCACGAGGAGGTCGCGCTCGCCCGGCAGGACCGAGCGGCGGCGCTGCTGCAGCAGGTACTCGCCGATCTGTTTGGGCAGGCGGTCCCATTCGAACGGGTCGGCGATGAGCGCCCGGACCCGGGCCGCCAGGAAGGTCGAGAGCGGGAATTTCGCCCCCGCATAGGACGGGATCGCCGGATCGGTGCCGGGCGGGGCGCGGGTGACCAGGCACTCGTCCTCGGCGAGTCCCTCGAACCGCAGGGTCTCGCCGGCGAACAGGAACGTGTCGCCCACCGTCAGCGTCTCGGCGAACTCGTCCTCGATCTCGCCGAGCACGCGGCCGGTCTTGGGCAGGACGGTGCCGGGCTTGCCCTGCAGGGTGCGGCCCAGGCGCACCCGGACCCGCGCCGCCTCCACGATGGTGCCGACATTCATCCGATAGGCCTGGGCGGTGCGGGCGTCGCGCACGCGCCAGAGCCCGTCCGGCCCGCGCAGGATCTTGGCGAAACGCTCATAGGCGCGCAGCGCGTAGCCGCCGGTGGCGACGTAGTCGACCACCTGCTCGAACGATTCCCAGGCGAGGCCCGCATAGGGCGCGGCCGAGACGATCTCGTCGTAAAGGTCGGCCGGATCGAAGGCGTCCGCGCAGGCCATGCCGAGCACGTGCTGGGCGAGTACGTCGAGGGCGCCCTGGCGGGCGTCGGGGGTGTCCTGCGCGGCCTCCTCGACGGCGTCGAGGGCCGCCTGGCACTCCAGCATCTCGAAGCGGTTGCCCGGGACGAGATAGGCCTTTGACGGCTCGTCCATGCGGTGGTTGGCCCGGCCGATCCGCTGCATGATCCGGCTCGCGCCCTTCGGCGCGCCGACATTGATCACGAGGTCGACATCGCCCCAGTCGATGCCGAGATCCAGGGTCGCGGTGCAGACGATCGCCCGCAGCTGGCCCGCCGCCATGGCGGCTTCGACCCGGCGGCGCTGCTGCGCGTCCAGGGAGCCGTGGTGGATCGCGATGGGCAGGGCGTCCTCGTTGAGCCGCCACAATTCCTGGAAGGTGTACTCCGCCTGGAGGCGGGTGTTCACGAAGACCAGCGTCGTGCGGTGTTCTCTGATCAGCGCGTAGATCGCCGGCATCGAGTGCCAAGCGGTGTGGCCGGATATCGGCAGCGCCCGGCCGAGGTCGAGCATGCGCAGATCCGCCTTCGCGCCGCCCGACACGGTGACGAGGTCGGCCATGGGCGGCACCGCGTTCCCTCCCCCTCTGCGGGGAAGGGGGGCCTGCCGTCAGGCCGGGTCGGGAGAGGGGAGCCCGGCTTCCGGAAAGGACGCGGCCGTCACGAAGGGTAGTGCCCTCTTCTGCGCCGTCGCCCCGCTCTCCCGAACTCCCTCGGGGGCCATCCGCCCTCGCAAAGGGGAGGGGGAAGCGGGCCCTGCGGCACCAGATACTTCCGCAGCTCGTCCGGCTCGCGCACCGTCGCGGAGAGCCCGATCGCCGCGAGCCCCGGGCTCAGCCGGTGCAAACGCGCCAGGGCCAGCGACAGCAGGTCTCCGCGTTTCGAGGTCACGAGCGCGTGCAGCTCGTCCAGGATCACGCAGCGCAGCCCCGCGAAGAAGTCCGCGGCTTCGCGATGGGCGATCAGCAGCGCCAGTTGCTCGGGGGTGGTCAGCAGGATGTCGGGCGGCCGGCTGATCTGACGGGTGCGCTTGTGGGCAGGCGTGTCGCCGGTGCGGGTCTCGACCCGGACGGGCATGCCCATCTCGGCGATCGGAGCCTCGAGGTTGCGGGCGATGTCGACCGCCAGCGCCTTCAGCGGCGAGACATAGAGGGTGTGCAGCCCCGGCGGCTTCAGCTTCTGCGGCCCGCGCTCGGAAAGGGCGACGAGGCTCGGCAGGAACCCCGCCAGGGTCTTTCCGGCGCCGGTCGGCGCCACCAACAGGGCCGAGCGACCCGCCGCCGCGATTCGCAGGAGATCGAGCTGGTGCGGCCGTGGCACCCAGCCGCGCCCGGCGAACCATGCCCGGAACGCCTCCGGAAGGATCTCGGACGGGTCGCTCAGGCGAGCGCCATCAGGAAGCGGTCGATCAGCTCCAGGGCCCGCTCGCTCATCGGGCTCGGGTAGCGGGCGAAGACGTGGCAGCCGCCCGGGTAGATCGCCGTATGGCCGCCATTGCCCGCGGCCGCCCAGCGCGCCGACATGTAGAGCGTGTCGTCCAGAAGCGGGTCCATGGTCCCGATCGTGAACAGGGCCGGCGGCAAGCCCTTCAGCTCGGCGTAGATCGGCGACACGTCGGGCCGGCGCCGGTCGATACCCTCGCGGACATAGCCGTCGGCGAATTTGGTCAGGTCGCGGGTATTCACGACCAGACGCTCCTCTCCCCAGTTGCGCACGGACGGAGTCAGGCCGAGGTCGAAGAAGCCGGCGTTGAGGTTGGCGCCCCGGAAGGCCCGGGGCAGGTTGTGCTTGTCGCGCAGACGCAGCAGCACCATCACGGCGAGATGCGCCCCAACCGACTCGCCGCCGATGGTGAGAGCGTGGATCCCGAACTCGGCCTTGCCGGGCCCGGCAAGCCACAGGGCCGCGGCCTCGCAGTCGAGAAGCGCTGCCGGGTAGGGGTGCTCCGGAGCGAGGCGGTACTCCACCGACAGCGCGATGAAGCCGCAGGCGTCGGCGATCCGCTCCAACCACGGGTCCTGCTCGTCCGCCGAGCCCCAGACCCATCCGCCGCGGTGGATGTGCAGATAGGCACCCCGCAGCTTGGTGCCGGATTTCGGACGGATGACGCGGAGCTTGAGGGGGCCGCCAGGGCCCTCAATCGTCAGCCATTCCGCCCGGGCGCTGTGGGGCATCGCCGGCGCTGCCTTCGTGCCGGCCCGGCGCCGCTCGCGTACCTCCGCGATCGGCAGCGACCAGGGATCGGGCAGGGCGGCATGCGCCGCGACGATCTCGGCATTGAGCCGGAGCATCTCGGGATCGATCGTCGCCGGGTCGAACAGGGCGTGGTCGATCATTGTGTCCTTGGTCCCGTCGGTACTCAGAGCCTCTCACAAAACGCCCGGTACCCGGGAGTTCTCCCTTGGCCACGATGACGCGGCGGAGATTTCGCGAGGTGCTCAACCCATGGCCAATCCCGACATCTTGGCGGGATCGGCCTCGCTTGCCATCTGGGGTACGCGGGAGAAACCCGCCAACGCGCGATCCGCGCTCCGGTTTCGATGCGGTGTGGTGCGCCGGCCACGGTTCTGCCCGCTTCGTCGTCGATCCGTGGGACGCAGGCTTCACGAGGACACGATGCTCGTCGATCACGACCGGCGCCGGCACGGTGCCCCGCCGCCGAACGCAGCCTATGGGGCGGATCCCTACCGGCCGCAATCCTCTGCGCTGCGCCGCTTCCTCGGGGGCTCGCCGGCGGGCGTGTTCCTGCGCCTGCTGTTTCTGTCTGTGCTGGTCGGGGCCTTCATGTCGATGCTCGGGCTGACGCCCGGTCGCCTGTTCTGGCATCTGTATGATTCGGCCCGGGCGCTCTTGGAGGTTGGCCTTGCCTCGCTCCACGATTTCGGCGGCTGGATCGTCGCCGGTGCGATCGTGGTCGTACCGCTCTGGCTGATTTCGCGCCTATTCGCCGTCTCCCGCTGACGGGCGGTGCCGAGCGCCGGATCCCACCGAGACATCGATGAGCCTTCGCGAACCGGTCGCGGCGGCATGACGCACGCCGCTTCCAGTCCTGCGCGCCCGACGCAGCGGCGCGGCGGTAATTGGGCGGCTCGGCGATGCCGCCCTGCTCGGTGCCGTCGCGCTGGAGGCCGTCATCTTCGTCGCGATCTTCTGGGCATTGGGCACCCTGCGCATGGCGACCGCCCGGCTGACCGCGCAGGCGGTGGATGCGCAGGCCGCGAATGGGCTCCGGGCGGCATCCAGCCTGAGCTTCGGACTGGCCGTTAGCCTGATCTCGCTCGTCGGCGGCCCCGCCTTCATCGCCTTCGCCACAACGAGCGGGCCGGTGCGCGACACCACGCGGATCTGCCTGCTGCTCGCCGCCCTCGCGCCCCTCGCCGCCGCACCCTTTGCCTATGGCGGGATCTATATCGGTGCGACCTGGACGCGGGTGATGCGCAACCTGATGCTCTGCGCGCGCACCGCCTACGGGGCTGTCCCGGGGCTCAATCAGGCCCTCGGCCTCGGCAATGCCGGCCCGTGGCTCGCCTTCGTGGCCTTCCTGGGCGCCCGGGGGCTCGGCCAGGCGATCGCCTTTCCGGCTCTGGCCCGCGGCACGTTCTCCGACGACGTCCTGCCGGAATCTCAGCCGGCGACGTGAGCCGCCGCCATCCGGCGGCCCCGGGCGCTCCCCGCCGAGCGGGACGCCGGTTCGGCGGAAGAGCGCGCGTCAGAACAAGGGCTGAGGGCCGCGCCAGTATGCAGCGCAACCGGGCGTGGCTCTAGTGAGGATCCTTCCAAGTCGTCGATGCCGTGGTCTGGGCGACCGTCCGAGACGTGCGCGGGAGCTCGGCCGCCGCCCGGCGCGGGAGCGGACGGCGGCCGACTGCATAGCCGTAGCGGCGTCCTCTCCGGACGTGGCGGCGTCCGCGCTCCGTCGAATTCCCGACCAGACCGCCGACCACCGCTCCGGCAACGGCGCCGATCGGGCCGGCCACGAGGGCGCCCGCGACAGCGCCGGAGCCGACACCCATCGTCGTGCGGCTCTGTGCCCTGGCCACCTCTGGGGCGGCGAGGGCCCCGATCACGGCGAGGACAGCCAAGACTTTGCGCATCATCGTGGTCCAAGGGTCCGGGGACTGGTTTCGAACGGCCTTTAAGCCGGCGAACATGACCAAACCACGGCCTGACAAGAGAAGGCCCGAGGCTGTGTCAAATGTCGTGCGGACTCACGGGACGGGGCCAACGGGGTGTGGCTTGCGCGGCACCGTGCTTTAGGGTGCACCGCAACGATCGCAGGCCGCGTGGCGGCCGCAGGAGGGAGAAGGTGATGGCAACGATGACAGACCTGCGCCTGCGCCGGAGCGTGCTCTACATGCCTGGCTCGAACCAGAGGGCCCTCGACAAGGCGAAGACCCTTCCGGTCGACAGCATCATTCTGGACTTGGAAGATGCAGTCGGGCCTGATGAGAAGGAGATCGCCCGCGAGCAGGTCTGCGCCGCGGTCAAGAGCGGGGCCTACGGCGACCGCGAGTTGATCATCCGCGTCAACGCGCCCCAGACGCCCTGGGGTGAGGCGGATCTCCACGCGGCCATCGGGGCCAAGCCGGACGCGATCCTGATGCCGAAGGTGTCGTCGCCGGCCGTGCTGGAGAGCATCGCCGACCGGCTCGAATCCCTCGACGCGCCGGAGGGCATCGCGATCTGGGCGATGATCGAGACGCCGGCCTCGATTCTCAACATCCAGGAGATCGCCCGCGCCAAGCGCGACCCGCGCAACCGCCTGACCTGCCTCGTGCTGGGGACCAACGACCTCGCCAAGGACACTTGGGCCAAGATCGTGCCCGGGCGTGTGCCGATGCTGCCCTGGATGATGATGGCGCTCGCCGCCGCCCGGGCCGAGGGCCTCGCCATTCTCGACGGCGTCTACAACGACATCGCCGATACAGAGGGCTGCCGCGAGGAGTGCCGGCAGGCGCGCGACCTCGGCTTCGACGGCAAGACCCTGATCCATCCGACGCAACTGGAGCCGGCCAATTCCTCCTTCGCGCCCACCGAGGAGGAGGTGCGCCGCGCCAAGCTGGTGATCGAGGCTTTCGAGCGGCCGGAATATGCCAAGCGCGGCGCCATCAAGCTCGAAGGCCGACTCTACGAACGGCAGCACCTCGGCGTGAACCGCCGTGCCGTGACCTGGGCCGAGGCCATCAAGGCGAAGGGGTTCTGAGGGGCCGGTGCTGAGCGGCGGATACGTCTGCGGTGCGGTCCGCTGCTTGGCCCGCGCCGCACCGTTCCGCGAGACCATCCGCTATCGCGCCGATTGCCGGCGGGCCATTGGCGCGGCGAATGTCGCGTGATCCTCGGTACCGCAGACCGTGCGGGACGTCCCTGACCTGCGAGGCCGACGCACACGTGGCGGCGTCGAGGTGACGACCGCGCGCCTGGATCATTCGGGGAGGGTCCCGCGTCGCGGTCTCAGACCGTCGACGCATCCAGGGCCGTGTACCGCGTCCGCTGGGTGCGCGGGTCGCGCGCCATCACGGCGACGTGCCCGGCCTCCTCCAACCCGGCCAGAGCGCGCAGAACGAGGGCGTGCTCCACCGCGAAGGTCCGTGCGAAAGCGCGGCTGTCGCCCGGCAGGCCGAGGTCGAGCGCGGCGAGCAGGCCCGCTTCCAGAGGGTAGAGCCCGGGATGCCTCGCCGTCGTACGGTCGAGGGCGGCCACAAAGGCCGCCTCGTCCAGCGCGTCCGGTGCGTGATGCCGCTTCGGACCGCTCACGCCGCCGCGCGCGCCTGCAGGGTGACCAGCACCGACTTCGAAGTCGGCGTGTCGCTCTTCTCGCCGAAGGTTGAGAGCGGCACGAGAACGTTCAGCTCGGGGTAGTAGCCCGCGAGCGACCCCGGGGCATGTCGAAGGGCACGAGACGGAAATCCTCGGCCCGACGCGTGATGCCGTCGTCGTGCGTACCGACGATGTCGACGCGGTCGCCGAGCCGGTCGCGGATCTCCGCGAGGTCGTCTGGATGGGCAAAGAGAACGCGGCGCTCGCCGTAGACCCCGCGGTAGCGGTCATCCAGGCCGTAGATCGTAGTGTTGTACTGGTCATGACTGCGGAAGGTCTGCAGCACGAAGGTGTCGCGGGTCTTCTTCGCGGCCTGATGCTCGGTCTCGGCCGGCAGGGCGGCCGCCGAGAAGTTGGCCAAGCCCGTATCGGTCTCGAACACCCGCTCGGCGGCGCGATTGCGCAGCATGAACCCGCGCGGCTTGCGGACCCGGGTGTTGTAGCCGGTGAAGCCCGGCACCGTCGCGGCGATCGCCTCGCGGATCCGGTCGTAATCCGCCGCGAAGCCGGCCCAGTCGATGGTGGACGAGCCGACCGCGGCCTGCGCGATTCCCGCGATGATGGCGATCTCGGAGCGCAGCTCCTTCGAGGCCGGCTTGTTGATGCCGCCGGAGCCATGGACCATGCTCATCGAATCCTCGACGGTCACGATCTGGATCTTGCCCTCGGCGTTGCGGTCAATCTCCGTGCGGCCGAGGCAGGGCAGCAGGTAGCCGACCGTGCCGGGCACCAGATGCGCGTGGTTGAGCTTCGTGGCGATGTGCACGGTGAGCCGGCACGAAGCCAGCGCCTGCGCCACGACCGGGGTGTCCGGGGTCGCCCGCAGGAAGTTGCCGCCCAGCCCGATGAAGGCCTTGGACGTGCCGTCCCGCATGGCGCGGATCGCCGCCAGGACGTTGTGACCGTGCTGGCGCGGCATCGCCAGCCCGAAATGCTGCTCCAGCGCGTCGAGGAAGGCGGCGGGCGGGCGCTCGTTGATGCCAACCGTCCGGTCACCCTGCACGTTGGAATGGCCGCGCACCGGGCAGAGGCCAGCGCCGGGGCGGCCGATATGGCCACTCAGGAACAGGAGATTGGCGATCTCCCGGATGGTCGCCACGGAATGACGGTGCTGGGTCACGCCCATCGCCCAGGTGGCGATGACCCGCTGCGCCCCGAGATAGACATCCGCCATCGTGGCGATCTCGTCCATGGTCAGGCCGGACTGGTCGAGAATCGCGTCCCAGGAGGTCGCCTCGACCGCGGCCCGGTAGGCGTCGAGCCCGGCGGTGTGGTGCTCCAGGAAGGCATGGTCGAGCAGCGACGGGCGCCCGGCCGCGATCGCCTCGGCATCCCGGGCGAACACCACCTTGGCGATGCCCCGGAAAGCGGCCATGTCGCCGCCGGATCGCGGCTGGAGATAGTGGCTGGCGATCGGGCGGCTGGCGCCGCGCAGCATCTCGACGGTGTTCTGCGGATCCGCGAAACGCTCCAGGCCACGCTCGCGCACGGGGTTCAGCACCACGAC
Organism: Methylobacterium sp. P31; assembly: GCA_050632875.1. Lineage (GTDB taxonomy): Bacteria > Pseudomonadota > Alphaproteobacteria > Rhizobiales > Beijerinckiaceae > Methylobacterium. The sequence goes on from JBODSC010000001.1 coordinate 3,854,582, forward strand.
CTGGGCGCCGCGCTCGGCCGCCCGGCGCAGGTCGCCCAGCATGCGCGGATGGTTGGTGCCGGGATTCTGGCCGACGCAGAAGATCGCGTCCGCCTTCTCGAAATCCTCCAGCAGGACCGTGCCCTTGCCGATGCCGATCGCCTCCGTGAGGGCGACGCCGCTCGCCTCGTGGCACATGTTCGAGCAGTCGGGGAAGTTGTTGGTCCCGTAGGCCCGGGCGAAAAGCTGGTAGACGTAGGCGGCCTCATTGGAGGCGCGGCCCGAGGTGTAGAACTCGGCCTGATCCGGATGACCGAGCCCGCGCAGCGTCGCGCCGATCTCCGCGAAGGCCTCGTCCCAGCTCACCGGCAGGTAGCGGTCGCTGGCGGCGTCGTAGCGCATCGGATGCGTCAGGCGGCCCTCGCCCTCGAGGGCGTAGTCGCTCCAGGTCCGCAGTTCGGTAAGCGTGTGGCGCGCAAAGAAGGACGGCGGCGTGCGCTTGTCGGTGGCCTCCCAGGAGACCGCCTTCACGCCGTTCTCGCAGAACTCGAAGGACGAGCCGTGCTCCGGGTCACCCCAGGCGCAGCCGGGGCAATCGAAGCCGTCGGGCTGGTTGGCCTTCAGCAGGGCGCGGGCGCCGGTGAGCGGCGCACGGCTCCCGAGCAGGTGCTTGCCGCAGCTCTTCAGAGCGCCCCAGCCGCCGGCCGCGGATGAGCGCTTGGAAGCCCCCTCAGACTGGGCCATGAACCATCCTGAAATTGCAGATGCGACCGATCTCGCAAGCGCGAGATAAGCGCGCTCGCACCGCCCTCACAATGGCGTGCGCGCGCAGGCCCTCATGCATGGAGCACAGGCTAAGCTCCCACTCCACAAAGCCTTTCTAAACCGCGGTGCCGCGCATCAGCCGGCGCGGGCGAGATCCGCGGCGTCGCGGCCGATGACCGGCGCCAGACTGGTCACGCCGTCCCGGCTCATCCGCTCCAAGAGGCCGGCCTTGATCCGCCCGACGAGCCCCGGCCCCTCATAGACGAGCGCCGAGTAGAGCTGCACGAGGCTCGCGCCGGCCCGGATCTTGGTCCAAGCGGCCTCCGCGGAGTCCACGCCGCCGACGCCCACCAGGGGCAGGCTGTCGCCGACCCGCAGGTGGGTCTGGGCCAGCATACGGGTCGCCGGGCCGAACAGGGGGCGGCCGGATAGGCCTCCGGTCTCCCGTGCCAGTCGCTGCTCGACGAGGCTCGCCGGCCGGGCCACGGTCGTGTTCGAGACGACGAGCGCCTGCACCCCGCGCCGCTGAGCCGTGGTGCAGACGGCGTCGAGGGCGTCGAGCGCCATGTCGGGGGCGATCTTCAGGAGGATCGCCGCCGAGGCCCCCGCCGCATCGCGCGCCTCGACCGTCCGGGCGAGCAGTTCGTCGAGGAAGGCCTCGCCCTGCAGGTCGCGCAGGCCGGGCGTGTTCGGCGAGGAGACGTTGACGGTGACGAAATCGACCAGCGGCGCCAGCGCCGCCGTGCAGGCGGCGTAATCGGCGAGGCGGTCGGCCGAGATCCTTGTTGGCCCCGATGTTGACGCCGACGATGCCGGGCCGGCCGGCCCGGGCGCGCAGGCGAGCGGCCACGACCGCGAGCCCTTCGCTGTTCAGGCCGTAGCGGTTGATCACGGCCCGGTCTGCCGTCAGGCGGAAGACCCGCGGTTGCGGATTGCCGGGCTGCGGCCGCGGCACCACCCCGCCGACCTCGACGAACCCGAAACCCAGACCGAGCATGGCATCCGGCACCCGCGCGCCCTTGTCGAACCCCGCCGCGAGGCCGACTGGGTTGGGAAAGCGGCGCCCGAGCAGATCGACGGCGAGCCGTCGGTCGTCGGCCGGCGCCGTCCTGGGGGGCATGAGCGCGAGGGCGCGCAGCGTGAGGTCATGCGCGCGCTCGGCATCGAGCCGGTGGAGCAGCGGGCGGACCAGCGGGAAGGCGGCGCCGATCACGCCGGAAGGATCCCGGCCGGGAAGCTGTGACGCCCGTCCTCACCCAGCGGCAGCTCGTCCACCGAGACCACCGCGCAAAGCGGAAGTGCGCCGTAGAGGTGCGGAAAATCGTCGCCGCCGCGGGAGGGCTCGTAGCGCAGGCTCGGCCCGAGCGTGGCCGCCTCGACGGTCACGAGGAGCAGGTCGCGCTGGCCGGCGAAGTGCCGCGCCGCCGTCTCAGCGACCTGGGCGGCGGTGGAAAAGTGGATGAAGCCGTCCTGGCGGTCAATTGGGGCCCCCGTGAACCGGCCCGCGGCCTCGGCCTCGCGCCACAGCGCGCGCGGAGAGATCTTGTAGATGAGCGGCATCGAAGCTCCCCCGGAACCGAGGCGTCGATAGAGGCGTGGCGGCCCGGCGGCAACTCCGGGAACCGGGAGATTCGAGGAGCGATTGCATTCTGCAGCCCGTAGTTCTACTTTCCTACGACTAGGCTGAGCGTCACAGAGCCGTGTCCGAAGCGGGAGACCCGTTTCGAACCGTGATTTGTCCAGTATTTCCGCGCGTACCCGCGGGGTGCGTTCCCGATCCTGCGGGAAGATCGTCTCTGTGCTCCCGAGGCAGCCGGATGCCGGCTGGCGAGACGGGGGTGCCGGCCCGCTCAGGACGAGCCTCCGAGCCCGACATGTTGTCTCACGAGCAGATCTGGAACGCCATCGACCGACTCGCCGAACGCCACGGCTACTCGGCCTCCGGGCTCGCCCGTCGCGCCGGGCTCGATGCGACGAGTTTCAACCGCTCGAAGCGGATCGGGGCCGACGGACGCAAGCGCTGGCCGTCCACCGAGTCGGTGTCCAAGGTCCTGGCCGCGACAGGGGCCAGCCTGGACGAGTTCCTGCGGCTCATCGAGGCGCGGGAAATCCCGGCGCGCACCATGGTTCCCCTGATCGGCCTGACGCAGGCCGGTGCCGGCAGGCTGTTCACCGACGAGGGCATGCCCACCGGCGGCGCCGGCTGGGAGGAGATCGAATTCCCCGATCTCGGCGAGGAGCGGGCCTTCGCCCTGGAGATCCAGGGGGATTCCATGCTCCCCCTGTTCCGGGACGGCGATGTGCTGATCGTCTCGCCCACGGCCAGCGTGCGCAAGGGCGACCGCGTCGTGGTCCGCCTGCACGGGGGCGAGGTGCTGGCCAAGGAATTGAAGCGGCGCACCGCCCGGACCATAGAGCTGGCCTCGCTCAACCCGGAGCACGAGGACCGCGTCCTGAACGTCGGCGAAGTCGCCTGGATGGCCCGGGTGATGTGGGTACGCCAGTAGGGCAAGGTCCTGACGCCGCGGGCTCTGCCGACCCGGCGCTTGGCCGGAGCGCGGTTCGTCGCTATCGCTGGCCCGTCGCGGGCCTTCCGCATCCGCTGAGCGCGAACGCAGCATGGCGCAGCCCAGGACGGATCACGGTACGGACGAGAGGCGCCGCTCACGGGCGAGACCCGCGCGCTCCTCGATGCCCTTCCGACACCGACCCTCCTCTTCGACGCGCAGGGCAGGATCCGGCATGCCAATCCGGCCCTCGAACGACTGTCCGGTTTTTCGGCTGCGACTCTGGTGGAGCGCGGTCTCGACCTGATCCTGACGGCCCGTACGACGCCGCCCGACCCGACCCGCGACGAGCCGCAGGAATTCCTGGCCTCGCGGGCGGACGGGACCGGGTTCTGGGCCTGCCTCGAAACCGCGCCGCTGCCCGGCACGACCTGCCGCATCGGCCAGATGCTGGATGTCACGGCGCGGCGCGAGGCGGAGGGTGCCCTCGCGCTCTCCCGGCAGCGCGAGGCACTGGGTCTGCTGACCAACAGCGTGGCGCACGAGTTCAATAACTTCCTGCAGATCCTGATCGGCTATATCGACGGGCTGAAGCGTCGGCTCGGCGACCGCCAGGAACCGTTCATCCAGCGGGCGCTCACACGCTCGGCCGATGCCACAGAACGGGCCGCGATCCTCACCCGCCAGCTGCTCGCCTATTCCCGGCGCATCGCCCCCGATGTGCGGCCGGTAGATCTCGACGCCGTCGTGGCAGATGTCGCCGCCCGGCTCGTGCCCGATCTGCCGGCCGGGATCCGCTTCTCCGTGGCGACGACGCCGGACCTGCCGCGCGCCATCAGCAACCCGACGCAGATCGAGTTCGCCCTGCGGCAACTGGTCGCCAATGCGTGCGAGGCGATGCCGTCCGGCGGGACGCTGACGCTCTCGACCTTCCGGATCGATCCGGGCGACCGCGCCCTGCAGCAGCCGGCCGACGGCAGTGTCGGGATCGTAGTGAGCGATACCGGCACCGGCATGTCGCCCGAAATGCTCGCCCGGGCGCTCGCACCGTTCCAGACCAGCCGCGAGGCGGGCCGCGGCGCAGGCCTTGCCATCGTGCACGGGTTGATGAAGCGCCAGAACGGAACGATCACCCTCGACAGCCAGCCGGGTGAAGGCACCCAGGTCCGCCTGACCTTTCCCGCGGCGCCGGAGCGCACACTGCACTGATCGGCGAAGCAGCGGAAAACGTCGTCGCGGCGCCATTCGTGCAGGACTAAAACCCGCCCTCGGCCGTTCCCATATGGTCACTGGCGCTTTCGACGCCATCCGGTTCTCGTCCTCTGAGGCGTGTACATGCTTACCCAGACTTCGCGCCGCCGGCGCGTGGCCGCCCTCCTGGCGCTGGCCGCCGCTTTAAGCGTCGCGGCTCCCGTCGCCGAAGCCCGTCCGGGCGGTGGCGGATCCTTCGGTTCCCGGGGCTCGCGCACCTACACGGCGCCGTCAGCCACGCCGACCGCTCCGGGCGGCGGCATGATGATGCAGCGCTCCCAGACCGCGCCGTCCCCCGGGATGGGCAGCCCCGGCATGCAGGCTCCGGCCGCGCCCGGGCGTCGGTTCGGCGGCGGCTTCTTCGCGGGCCTGCTTGGCGCTGGCCTGCTCGGTGCTCTGCTAGGCGGCGGTTTCTTCGGTGGCCTCGGCGGCCTCGCCTCGATGATCGGCCTGCTGTTCCAGGTCGGGCTCCTCGCGCTCGTGGTTATGCTGGTCCTCCGCTTCTTCCGCCGCCGGAACGAGCCGGCCGGCGCCGGCGCGCACTACGCGCGCTCCTCCTTCGACGGCCAGCCGGGCCGGGACGGTCCGATGGGCGGTGCTCCCGGCGGTCCCGGAGCCGGCATGTTCGGCGGGCAGCGCCCGCCGCAGACGCGCTCGGTGCAGATCGGCCCGGCCGACTACCAGGCGTTCGAGCGGCTGCTCGGCGACATCCAGGAGGCCTATTCCCGCGAGGATCGGGTGACGCTCGGCAACCTGGCGACGCCCGAAATGGTGGGCTACTTCGACGAGGAGCTGCGCAACAACGCGGCCCGCGGCGTGGTGAACAAGATCTCGGACGTGAAGCTGCTGCAGGGCGATCTGGCGGAAGCCTGGGGCGAGGATCGCACCGACTACGCGACCGTGGCGATGCGCTACGCCCTGAAGGACGTGATGATCGAGCGGGCCAGCGGCCGTGTCGTGCAGACCGACGCCTCCGAGGCGACGGAGCTGTGGACCTTCCTGCGCCAGCCCGGCCGGGGCTGGGTGCTCTCGGCGATCCAGCAGACCCGCTGATCGCGACCGCGCTCCGGCCGACAGGCCGGAGCCGTCACGCCGGCGCCGCCACCGCGGCGCCGGCTTTTCTGTGCGCGTCCCACAAATTGGCGAGTTCTATGAAACCCGCCACCGGGACCTCCTCGGCCCGGGCCGTCTCGGCCAGACCGGCGGCAGCCAGAAGGGCACCGGCCTCCGGCGTCAGCGCCTTCAGGCTCTGGCGCAGCATCTTGCGGCGCTGGCCGAAGGCCGCCCGGGTCACCGCCTCCAGCGCGCCGGCCCGGCAGGGCAGGGGTCGCGCCCGAGGCACCAGCCGTACAACGCTCGAGGTGACCTTCGGGGGCGGAACGAAAGCCGAGGGGCTGACGTCGAACAGGATGTCGGCCTGGGTACGCCAGCCGCAGAGCACGCCGAGCCGGCCGTAATCGGCCCGCTCCTCCGGGCCGGCGACGATCCGGTCGGCGACCTCCCGCTGAAACATCAGCACGGCCTGATCCCACCAGGGCGGCCAGACCTCGCCGTCGAGCCAGCCGGTGAGCAGCGCCGTGCCGACATTGTAGGGCAGGTTCGCGACGATCGGGCCGGCCCCGATCCCACGAGCGGCCGCGGATCGAAGGCGAGGGCGTCGGCATCGACCACTTCGAGCCGGCCGGGATAATGGGCGGCGATCTCTGCGAGCGCCGGCAGGGCGCGCGGATCGCGCTCGACCGCAACGACCCGCGCCGCACCCTCGGCGAGAAGCGCCCGGGTCAGGCCGCCGGGGCCGGGGCCGACCTCCACCACCGTCACGCCGTCGAGCGGCTCCGCGGCGCGGGCGATCCGGCCTGTCAGGTTGAGGTCGTACAGGAAGTTCTGGCCGAGCGCCTTCTTCGGCTCCAGGCCGTGCCGGGCCACGACCTCGCGAAGCGGCGGGAGCCCGTCGCTGGCGCTCAAGGCTCGGCCCTCACAACTCGTCCTCCGGGTCGAAGTGCCGGGCGCCAGCGGGCTTCGGTCGTCCGGCATAGACGCTGAACGGGATGACGTCGGCACCGCCGGGCGCGGCCTTGTTGCGGGCGGCCTCGTTGGCCGCGAGCCGGTCGGCCAGCCGCAGCGCCGCGACGAGGCTGTCGGGCCGCGCAACGCCCTTGCCGGCGATATCGAAGGCGGTGCCGTGATCCGGCGACGTGCGCACAAATGGCAGCCCGAGGGTGACGTTCACGCCGTCATCGAACGCGATGGTCTTGATCGGGATCAGCGCCTGGTCGTGGGTCGGCGCGAGGGCGACGTCGTAGGTCTGCCGGGCGCGGGCGTGGAACAGGGTGTCGGCCGGCAGCGGTCCGCGGATGTCGATCCCCTGGGCGCGCAGCCGCGCCACCGCCGGAGCGAGCACGTCTCGGTCCTCGTGGCCGATCGTCCCAGCCTCTCCGGCATGCGGGTTCAGCCCGGCGAGGACGAGGCGTGGCTCGGGCAGGCCGAAACGCTCCCGCAGGTCCCGGGCGACGATCGTCGCGGTCTCCTCGACGAGGTCCCGGGTGAGCAGGCCCGGCACGTCCCTGAGTTGGACGTGAATCGTCACTGGCACCACGGAGAGGCCCTCGCTCCAGATCATCATGACCGGCCGCGGCGGCGTTCGGCCGGGAGGCACCGAGAGCGCGGCCAGGAACTCGGTGTGGCCGGGATGGGCGAAGCCCGCCCGGGTCAGCACGAACTTGGCGATCGGGTTGGTCACCACCGCGCTGGCCCGCCCGGCCTTCACGAAGCCCACGGCGGCCGTGATCGACTCGATGGTCGCGCCGGCATTGACGGAATCCGGCACGCCGGGCTCGGCTGTGACGCTGGCGCCGCTCGGCAGCGGTACCACCGGCAGGGCGCGCGGGAACACTTCGGCGGCGGTTTCGGGGTCGACCTCGGCCACCGGCACGGGACGGCCGAGGCGGTGCGCGAGGCGCTCGATGAAGGCCGGGTCGCCCACGAGGAAGAACGGCGGCAGCGGATCCGCGCCGCCGCGCCCGAGCCAGGCGCTGAGCGCCAGCTCCGGGCCGATCCCGGCAGGGTCCCCGAGGGTGAGGGCGAGAGGCGGCATGGGCGCGTCTATAGCGCCCCCGCGGCGCGGACGCATCCTCGCTATCACGCCCGTGTGCGACTACCGCACCGAGGCGATTCCGTCCGCCGTGGTGGCGGTGCCCACATTCTGGCGCAGATCCGCCTCGCCCAGCGTCTTCAACTCCACGCGCAGCAGCACGGTCTGGTTGCGCTCGCGCACGCCCGTGGCAGTGGCGATCGGCGAGTTGATGTAGTTCAGCGAGACGGTGGTGCACTCGTCCTGGTAGCCGCCGCCGAAGCTCGCTCCGGAGAGATAGAACCGCCCCGGGTTCTGGTAGATCGGAACGGTGCCGACCGGGTTCGCCAAGTAGGCGGTCAGCGCGTCCTGATAGGTATTGCGTACGTCGAGGTAGTGCGTGAGATCGACGAGCAGAGAGCCCGAGAGGAACCAGTTCGGAGTGATGTTGTAGGTGGCGCTGGCCGTGATGCCCTCGCGGTAATGGCTGTACCCGAGCAGCGGCTGCGCCTCGTAATACGAGTAGAAGGCCGACAGGGTCAGCGGAACGAAGGGTGCGAACCGCGCGGTCGCACCAGTCTCGAACCGCGCCACGTGGAAATCGGACTGGTTGAACCGGGCGCGGCTGATGAAGGTGATGTTCTGGTTCGGCGAGATCTGGACGCGGCCGACGAAGTCGGAGCGCTGGGTCTCCAGGCCGGAATCGAGGCCCACATTGGCGATGTCGCCGCGGCGGAACGAATTGACGCCGGCGAGTTGGATCGACTCGCCGAACAGGATGTTGGCGTACCAGCCGGACGGGGTGACGACGGAGTACTGGCCGCCGAGATTGGTGCGCACGCCGCCCTCGACCCGGTCGTAGCCCGAGAACTTGTCCCACTCGAACAGCGACGTGTCGTCGAAGACGAGGCTCTGCGCGTCCTCGTTCGGCAGGTGGCCGATCCGGGTCTCGGACGGGCGCGCGATGATCTGGCCGATCGGCTCCAGGGTATGGACGCCCAGCGCGCCGAAATTGGCGACGAACGGATAGCGATAATCGAGGCCGACAGCCGGCATGACGCGGCCGGCGAACCCGTCATCGATCCTGGCTACCTGGGGCGCAAGGTCGTTCTGGTAGCCCGAGAAGCTCGGATTGGTGAAGAACGCGTCCGTGCGCAGATACGCGAACGGCGTGAACTTCTGGCCCCAATCGTCGATGAAGCTACGCCGCCAGGACAGCTCGGCCGAGGCGCGCGTGTTCGTCCCGGCAAGCCCCTGGATCAGGCAGGTGCCGCGCTGGAAGATCGTACAGGTCTGGTAGAGCGGGAAGCTGATGCCGTTCACGCTCGGCGAGAACAGGTAGCTCGAGGTGCGCGGCAGGCCCTGATACTGGGTCGCCTCACGGGTGAGGCTGGTGATATTCGCCTGGAAGCGCACCTCGCCGCCGATCTCCGACGGGCCGTTGACACGCTTGTCGTAGTCGATGACGGGGGCGACGATCGGCTGCTGCTTCTGCCAGTCGAAGCTCGACAGCCCCTTGAAGTAGTAGCCCCGCGCCTCGAACCACGACCGATCGCCCTGGCCGATCAGGAACGCGGTCGAGGTCGCCTCACGGAAATAGTCCGTGGTGATGTTCTGGTTGCGGATCCTGTAATTGTCGAGGAACCACTTGTCGGTGACGCCGACGAGGTCCCAGCCGGTCCGCCAGCGCGGGTTGATGTAGAACCGGCCCTGCGATTCCACCGAGCCGCGGAAATCGCGATCGCCGGCGCCCAGGGGCTGGGCAGGAAGGCCGAGGGCGTCGTCTGCGAGATCCCCGACAGGCGGATGTTGTAGAAGCCGTTGTCGATCCGCTGGCGGAACTCGCCCTGGGCGAGCAGGCCCTGGCGGCTGAGCAGGGTTGGCGTCAGCGTCAGATCGTAGTTCGGCGCGAGGTCGACGAAGTACGGCAGCGACACGCCGTTGCCCAGCGCAGTCGTCGTGACGAAGCGCGGCGTCAGGAAGCCGGTCTTGCGCTTCACCGTCGGGTCCGGCGCCTCGAAATACGGCAGATAGGCGACCGGGATCCCGGCGATCTCCAGGGTCGACTCGTCGAAGTAGACCGTATGGGTCTCGTTGTCGTGGATGATCTTCTTCGCCTTGATCTGCCAGAGCGGCGGCGTCTCGGGATTATCCTTGCAAGGCTCGCAGGCGGTGTAGCTGCCGGACTCGAAGCTCGTCTGCTCGCCGTTCAGCCGCTCCGCCCGCGGGGCGGAGAAGCGGGTGCGAACGGTCTCAGTCCTGCGCTGAACCGTCTGCTGGCCGCGAAAGGCGTCGACGAAGCCGGTCTTGAAATCGTCGGTCAGCTCCATGCGCTCACCGGTCACGACGCCGCCATCGGCCTCGGTGAGGCGGACATTGCCCTCTGCGAACACCCGGCCTGTGTTGCGGTCGTATCGGACGCGGTCGGCCTGGAGGGTCCGCGGGCCGTAATGAAGCTCGGCGTTGCCGCGGGCGGTCACTGGTGCTGTGGTCGTTGTCGTAGATCAGCTCGTCGGCCTCGACGAGGAGCTTGTCGCCGGGCTTGCCGGCCTTCACGGCGGGCAGGCCCTGGGCGCGCGCCGACACGCCCGCCGCCAGCGGCGCGACGAGCGCGAGCGCGGCCAAAAGGCCCGCCTTCCGCAGGATGTCGGCGACCTTACGCAACGCGAGTCCCAACCCCTGTGACGTTTGCCGCCACGAACCTCAACACCCGCCTCCCTGCCCGCGAAGGATCGCGGGCGTCAGCCATCTTCCTGGTACAGAAGCGTGAGCGTACCGAGAAGACTGCCTACCACGGCCGGGAACCAGGCCGCCACCGGTGCAGCGACGAGCCCGGACGCGCCGAGCCCCTCCATGACCTGTCGGATCACGTAGAGGGCGAAGCCGGCCGCGACGCCACCGAGGACGAGTTTGCCAACACCACCAAAGCGGAAGAACCGTAAGGAAACGGTTGCAGCCACAATAACCATGGCGACGAACAGGACCGGTCTCGCCCACAGGACATCGTACTGGAGACGGTATCGGGTCGCATCCAAACCGGCCCGCTCGGTCCGCGCGATGGTTGTGGGAAGTTGCCAGAAAGGCACAGATTCCGGAGGTGTGAAGCGCTGCCGCACTTGACCGGGATCGAGGTTCGAGGCGATCAGGTAGGTGTCGAACGACTCGGGCGGTGCGTCCGGTTTGAGAACGCGCACATCGGACAACTCCCAATAGCCGTCGTGGAGCGTGGCGTGGGCCGCCACGAGCTGCTCGGCGAACTTGCCCGCGTCATCGAAGGTGAAGACCGAGACGCCCGACAGGGTCGTGGTCCCCTCCAAGGCGGTCTCGGCGCGCAGGATCGCCTCGCCGTCGATGCCCTTCTGGCGGATCCAGAGATCCTTGCCCGAGCTGGCCTTGGTCGATTTGGCGAAGATTTTCGCCTCGATCTCGGTGGAGCGCTGCTTCAGCATCGCCGAGACCGGGTTGTAGACCCCCACCGCCGCCGCGCCGAGCGCCAGCGCGACGAAGAAGCCCGGCTGCAGGAACTGCCAGGCCGAGATCCCCGCGGCGCGGGCAACCACCAGCTCCAGCTTGCGCGAGAGCTGGAGCAGGGCCGCCATCGAGCCGAACAGGACCGCGAAGGGCAGAACGCCCTCGGCCACCGCGGGGTGCGATAGAGGGAGAGCTGCGCCATGAGCCCTGTGGACGCGCCCTCGGCGTCGCCGGCACGCCGCAGCAGCTCGACGAAGTCGAGGGTGTAGACCAGCGCGAAGACGGTGACGAAGACGCCGAGCACCGTGCGGGCGAACCGGGCGGCGAAGTATCGCCCGAGGGTTGGACCAATCAGCATGGCCGGCTCAGGTCGCCGGGGCGAGGCGCTGGCCGCGGACCACAATCCGCAGCCCGCGTCCCAGCGCGGCGTTGAAGGCGCGCACGCGCGGCCCGAAGAAGATCAGGAGGCTGGACAGGAGGATCGCGAGTAGCGGCACGCCGTAAACGGCTGCGACTGCCCCGGCGCTGCGCGCGGCGGCGCTGACCGCCGCGAAGCCGCCGATCCGCAGGGCCACGACGGCGAGGATCGCCCCGGCAATCGCGAGCCCGCGCCCCTGGCGGGTCGTGCGCGGATCTCCCAGCGCCGCGAAGGCGATGAAGACGAGCGCCAGAGGATAGAGGCAGGCGGAGAGCCGGTCGTGCAGCTCGGCCCGGAAACGGCCCTTCTGGAGCTGGTAGTAGCCCTCGGTCCTGTCGGGGAACAGGAGCTGCGCGGTCGAGCGCTCGCGCGGCTTGTAGATCGTGTCGGAATCCGGGGGCGCGAAGGCCGCGAGGTCGATCGTGTACCGCTCGAAGGTCAGGATCGAGGAATCGCGCGAGTCCTTCTGCTGCTGATGGACGCTGCCGTTCTCCAGGATGAGGTAGCTCTGCCCGTCGACATCGACCGCGTTGCCGCGCTCGGCGAGGTAGACTTTGGTCTTGCCGGCCTCCCGGCGGTCTTGGATGAACAGGCCCTTGAGGGTTCCGCCCGGTCCGCGCTCGCGGAAATGGAAGGTGATGCCGTTGTCGAGCTGGGTGAATTGCCCCTCCTTGACGACGTTGGCGATGAAATCGCCCCGGACCCGGGTGATCACGTCGCGCAGCTCCTGGAAGCTCGCCGGCATGACGACCACCACGAGGAACCCCACGAGAAAGCTCACGATCAGCGCCAGGGTCAGGAACGGACGCAGGAGCGAGCGCGGCGGCATCCCGGCCGCCGACATAACGATCAGTTCGGAATCGCCGTTCAGTTTGTTGAGCGCGTAGACGGTACCGATGAACAGCGCCACAGGCGCGATCACCACGAGCAGCGTCGGGAGCGACAGGCCCGTGACGAACAGGAAAACCAGCAGCGTCTGGCCCTTGGCGGTCACCAGGTCCAGCTCGCGCAGAGCCTGCGTCAGCCAGATCGTGCCGGTCAGCCCGACCAGGCAGGCGATGGTAGCGCCCAGGGCGATCCGAAAGATGTAGCGTTCGATCTGCCTCATCGGCCCGGCAGTCCCGCTGATCCTCTCGCGCCCTCGGGGTGGCAGGGAACCGACAAAAGGGGCGATTCCAGGGTCTGTCGCGCCGCGTTGCGTTCTTCGCATCAGCGGCTACACAGGGTGAACGGCCTGCGCGGCGGCGTGCGGGTGCGTAGTACGGCTCCGGGATAGCGGGCAGGGCGACGGGTATGGCGGACGGTATCGAGATCGGTTTCGGCCCCTGGAGCAGAGTGGCCAGGGGCCGGGTGGATCCGGCGATCTCGTGGTCTTCGTTGGCGACGACCTCGCTCTCGGATCGGCGGCCCGCGAGGCGCTGGGCGCCTCTGGAGCGGATCTCGTCGCCCGCGCCGCGGCCTCTGAGAAGTTCAAGGGCCGCTCGTTGACGGCTCTGAGCCTGCCGGCCCCTTCGGGCGTCAGCGCCGACCGTCTGGTGGTGGTGGGCCTTGGCTCCGAAAAGGACCGCGCCAAGATCGATTGGCCCGCGCTCGGCGGCTTCACCGCCAGCAAGATCACCGGACGCACGGCCCGTGTGGTGCTCGATTGGCCCGGCACGACTGTCAGCGCTGCGGAGGCCGGCGAGTTCGCCCTCGGAGCCCGGCTGCGCACCTACGCGTTCGACCGATACAAGACCAAGAAGAAGCCCGACGCCGACGACAAGGCCGGGACCGCGCTCACCCTCCTGTTGGCCGATCACGGCGCGGCGACGCGCGCAGGTGAGGATGCCCGGACGCTCGCCGACGGCGTGATGCTGGCGCGCGATCTCGTGAACGAGCCGCCGAACGTGCTCTTCCCGGAGGAATTCGCCCGGCGCGCCTCGGAATTGTCGAAGCTCGGCGTCGAGATCGACGTGCTGGAGCCGGCACGGATGCGCGAGCTGGGTATGGGTGCTCTGCTCGCCGTGGCGCAGGGATCCGCCCGCGAGCCGCGCCTCGTGATCATGCGCTGGAACGGCGGCCCTGCCGGCGAGGCGCCGCTCGCCTTTATCGGCAAGGGCGTGGTGTTCGATTCCGGCGGCGTCTCCATCAAGCCGGGCGGCGGCATGGAGGACATGAAGGGCGATATGGGCGGTGCCGCCGCTGTGGTCGGCGCGATGCATGTGCTCGCCGCCCGCAAGGCGCGCTGCAACGTGGTCGGCGCCATCGGCATCGTCGAGAACATGCCGGACGGCGGCTCCTACCGCCCCTCCGATATCCTGACCTCGATGTCCGGTCAGACCATTGAGGTGATCAACACCGACGCCGAGGGCCGGCTCGTCCTGGCCGACGTGATCACCCATGTGATCCGCAGCGCCAAGCCGAAGGCGATGGTGGATCTCGCGACGCTCACGGGCGCGATCATCGTGGCGCTCGGCCAGGACATCGCCGGCATGTTCTCGAACGACGATACGCTCGCGGGCAACATCCACGCCGCCGGCGAGGCGACGGGCGAGAAGGTCTGGCGGATGCCGCTGATCCCGGCCTACGACAAGGCGATCGATTCCAAGTTCGCCGACATGAAGAACACCGGCGGCCGCCACGGCGGTGCCGCCACCGCGGCCTCGTTCATCAAGCGCTACGTGGAGGACGTGCCGTGGGCGCATCTCGACATCGCCGGCGTGGCCATGTCGTCGAACGCGAGCGAGATCAATCGCAGCTGGGGCGCCGGTTGGGGCGTGCGCCTGCTGAATCGGCTGGTCCGGGATCATTACGAGGCCCGATAGAGGCGGTCGCTTCCGGCCCGATGCCCACGCAGCCCAACGCCGCGCCTGGTCCGGTCCGGGCCGGGGCGGCGGAACCCGAGCGGCGAGGGATTGGCCTGCTCGCGGCCTCGGCTCCGATCCTGGTCATGCTGGCTTCTCTGGTCGCGGCGGCCGCCGGCGGCCTCAGCCAGCGCTCGCCCGTGCCGGAGGCGGTCGAGCCCTGGATCTACGGCTACTTCGCCGCGCGCTACCCGCTCTTCGCCTTCGCGCTGGTCTACGGGATGGCGTATCTCGTCTCGGTGGCGGCGGGCCCCGGGCCCGGATCGACACCGCGGCGGGTCCTGTTCGGCCTCGCCGGTCTGGTCGCCCTGGCCCTCGCCGGTCTCTATCCGACTTTCGGCGGCCTGATCCTCCGGGCCGGGTTCGCCACCGGCGGGATGGCATTCCTGGCGCATCAGCCTCTGTGGCTTGCCTATGCGCTGGGGGCCGGGGTGGCCGCGGCCCTGTTCGGCAGCGTCCTCGGTCTCTTCGCGACCGCGGCGAACCGCCCGCTGCGGCCGCGCCTCAGCCGGTTCGGATCCGCGGCCCTCGCCTTCCTGGCACTGTGGTTCGGCGCGGCCCTGATCGGATCGACCGGAAGCCTCGGTGTCGGCCCCTGGCCCAGTCGAGCACTCCGGCTCGAGGAGGCCGGCCTCGCAGGGCTCCTGCTGGTCGTCGCGGCCCTGCCTCACGCCGCGCTGGCGACATTGGGCCGGCTTCGTCCAGCCTCCTGAGACCCCTGCCTTGCGGGCTCAGGCCCGGTCGCGCACAGTCGGGGCATCTGCGTTGGGGGACTCGGCCGTCGAGAGCTGAGCCTGCAGGAGGCATCGCGATGCATGAGGCGAACGTGATCGAGCACGGCGCGCAGGCTCCCGCGTCCGGACGGACGTCGGACTCAACGGCCGATCGGGGATCGGAGCGCCCGTGGCTGGCTTCCTACCCGCCCGGGGTGCCGGCGGAGATCGACGTGGCGAGTCTCGGGACCCTCGTCGATCTGTTCGAGACCAGCATGACCGCCTTCGCCGGCCGGCCGGCGATGCTCTGCTTCGGCTCGACTATGACCTACGCGACCTTGGGGCGGCAGGCACGCGATCTCGCAGCTTGGCTGCGGGAGCATGGGCTGGCGAAGGGTGACCGCGTCGCGATCATGCTGCCGAACGTGCCGGCCTACGCTGTGGCGATCTTCGGCGTCCTGCTCGCCGGCGGCACGGTGGTCAACACCAACCCGCTCTACACGCCGCGGGAATTCGCGCAGCAGATCAACGATTCCGGGGCGCGGATCCTGATCGTCCTGGAGAATTTCGGCGCCACGATCGCGTCGGCCCTGCCGGACGTCACCTTGCAGCGGATCGCCCTGGTTGGACCGGGCGACGGGCTCGGCCTGAAGGGCCGGATCGTCAACCTCGCCAGCCGGCACGTGCGCAAGGCGGTGCCGGCGTTCCGCCTGCCGGACGGTCTCGCGGTCCCGTTCGAGACCGCCCTGCGCCGGGGCCGCGGGCTGCCCCGGGCATCGGTGCCGGTCGGGCCGGAGGATCTCGCCTTCCTGCAATATACCGGCGGCACCACCGGCATCGCCAAGGCGGCGATGCTGACCCACCGCAACATCATGGCGAATGTCGAGCAGTCGCAGCTCTGGTTTGATTCCAAGCGATCCGAACGTCCGGCGCTGCGTGGTCACGGCGCTTCCGCTCTATCACATCTTCGCGCTCACCGCGTGCTTCTTCCAGTTCATGCGCAGCGGCGGCTCGTGCCTGCTGATCCCCAATCCGCGGGATTGCGACGGCATGGTGAAGACGCTGAGCCGCACACCTTTCACCCACCTGATGGGCGTCAACACCCTGTTCAACGTGCTGCTCAACCACCCGAAGATCGGTACGGTGGACTTCTCGAAGCTCGATTTCGTGGTCGGGGGCGGCACGGCGGTGCAGCGGGCGGTGGCCGACCGCTGGAAGGCGCTCACCGGCACCACGATCATCGAGGGCTATGGCCTGTCCGAGACGTCGCCCGTGGTGTGCGTCAACCCGCGCGGCATGCGCAGCTTCTCCGGAACGATCGGCTTCCCGCTGCCGTCGACGGAGGTGTCGATCCGCGACGTGACCGGTCAGCCGGTGCCGCAGGGGCAGCCCGGTGAGATCTGCGTGCGCGGCCCGCAGGTGATGCGCGGCTACTGGAACCGGCCGGAGGAGACGGCGCGTGCCATGACTCCGGACGGGTTCTTCCGGACCGGCGATGTCGCCGTCATGCAGGCCGACAGCCAGTTCAAGATCGTCGACCGGATGAAGGACATGATCCTCGTCTCCGGGTTCAACGTCTATCCGAACGAGGTTGAGGACGTACTGGCCGCGCATCCCGCCGTGCTCGAATGCGCCGTGGTCGGCGCCCCGAGCGAGGAGACCGGCGAGATGGTCGTGGCCCACGTCGTCCTGAAGGACCCGGCCGTCTCGGCCGAGACCCTGCGGGCACACGCGCGCACGCAGCTCACCGGGTACAAGGTTCCCCGCCGCGTGGTGCTTCACGAGACGCTGCCCAAGACCAATGTCGGCAAGGTGCTGCGGCGGATGCTGCGCGACGAGACTCCGCAGGCCTGAACCCGGGGACGACATCCCCGCGGCCTACCGACGCTTCCCGACGTAACTCCCGGATCCGATCGCCGAATGGTGAGGCTGCGGCGCTTGTACCCCTTACGGCACGAGCCGATCTGTGGGTTGTGCGAAAGGAAGATCCGAGGAGGCGGCCATGTTGATCAAGCGCAAGCGCGGATGGGAGATTCCTGAGCACCTCGCCACGCCCGAGACCGTGTTCCTGAACCGGCGCGCCCTGATCGGCGGTGCGGCCGGACTGGCCGCCGGATCCCTCCTGGGCCGTCGAGCCGCGTTCGCGGCCGCCGGTGAGGCAGCGCTCTACCCGGCTCCCCGCAACCCCGCCTACACCCTCGACCGGCCGGTCACGCCCGAGCGCTTCAGCGCCGACTACAACAACTTCTACGAGTTCGGCACGTCCAAGACCGTCCTGCCGGCCGCAAACGCGCTCAAGACGCAGCCCTGGACGCTGAAGATCGACGGGCTGGTAGAGAAGCCGTTCGAGATCGGCGTCGACGACCTGATCCGGAAGGTCGGGCTGGAAGAGCGGCTCTACCGTCACCGCTGTGTCGAGGCGTGGTCGATGGCTGTGCCGTGGACCGGCTTCCCGCTCTCCAAGCTGGTGGCGCTCGCCAAGCCGAGTTCGGGCGCGAAGTACATCCGCTTCGAGACCTTCATGGACAAGGCAATGGCCCCGGGTCAGAGGGCCTTCTTCTATCCCTGGCCCTACACGGAGGGCCTGACGCTCACCGAGGCGGGGAATGACCTCGCCTTCGTGGTCACCGGAATCTACGGCAAGCCGCTGCCCAACCAGTTCGGCGCACCGATCCGCATCGCGGTGCCTTGGAAGTACGGGTTCAAATCCGCGAAGTCGCTGGTGAAGGTGTCGTTCACGGCCGACCGCCCGAAAACCTTCTGGGAAGGGCTGCAATCCTCGGAATACGGGTTCTGGGCCAACGTGAACCCGGCCGTGCCACATCCGCGCTGGAGTCAGGCGTCCGAGCGCGTGCTAGGGACCGATCAGCGCGTTCCGACGCTGATCTACAACGGTTACGGTGAGCAGGTGGCCGGGCTCTATAAGGGGCTTGAGGGCGAGCGGCTGTTCGTCTGATCCGCCCGACCGGCCCTGCGCGCCGCTCGTTCGGCGCTCAGTAGGTCCAGCGCTGTGCCTTCGAGACGAGGAAATCGCGGAACGCCTGAACCCGGGCGACCGAGCGCATCTCCTCGGCATAGACGAGATAGCTTTCGAGGCTCGGCATCTCGGTCTCGCGCAGGACCTGCGTGAGTTGCTGGCCGCCATCCACCGCATAGTCCGGCAGGATGCCGATGCCGGCGCCGGCCTCCATGGCGCGTTGCAGGGCGCCGATGTTGTTGACGGTCAGATGAACGTGGCGGCGCTCGCGCCCCTCGCGCCCGGCATCCGCCAGCCAGTGGGCCGCCAGCAGGTACGAGGGCTCGTTGCCGCCGAACGAGACGAGCCGGTGATCGTCCAGCTCCTCGATGGTCTTCGGCTCGCCGAAGCGCTTGACGTAATCGTGGCTCGCGAAGGCATGGTAGTGCACGGTGAAGAGCCGCCGCTGGATCAGGTCCGGCTGAGCGGGGCGGCGCATGCGGATCGCCACGTCCGCCTCGCGCATGGCCAGATCGAGTTCCTCGTTGGTGAGGATCAGCTCGATGCGGACGTCGGGGTAGAGGTCGAGGAACTCACCGACCCGCTGGGACAGCCATGACGTACCCAGACCCACCGTCGTGGTGACCTTGAGGTCGCCGGTCGGCCGCTCGGAGGTCTCCACCAGCCGAGCGCGCGTGTTCTCCAGGCGCAGCTTCATGTCCCGTGCAGCGCGGAACAGCAGATCCCCCTGCTCGGTGAGGAGGAGGCCGCGGGCGTGGCGGTGAAACAGCGGCGCCTTCAGCTCGCGCTCCAGGGCGCTGATCTGGCGGCTGACCGCCGACTGGCTGAGGCCGATATCGTCGCCCGCCTTGGTGAAGCTGCCCGCCTCTGCGACGTTCAGGAAGATCCGGATCTTATCCCAATCCAAGGCAAGAACCCCTACCAGCGCAGTCCCACGCCCTGCACTCCGACGAGGGAGCGCGCAACGCGTGGGCGAATCACCGGGCGAACGACGCGGTGTCGAGCAGGGCACCGCGGGGTATGCAACAGCTGCATCCCGGCATAGTCGGCACCCCTATGCGCACGGTGCATGGTCCGGCGCAAGCACAAGGATTGGGAAGTTGTTGAAAGGGGTCGCCGGCAGCGCCTCTCGAACGTGCCGGCGGTCCGGTCTTATTCGGCTGCGGCAGCTTGGACCGGGTTCTCGCCGATATCCAAGTTGGCGAGAAACTTCTCGGCCTCCAATGCGGCCATGCAGCCCATGCCGGCGGCCGTGATCGCCTGCCGATAGACGTCGTCGGTCACGTCGCCGGCCGCGAATACGCCCGGGATCTCGGTCTCGGTGGTACCGGGCTTCACGGTCAGGTAGCCGCCGTGGCGCATGGGCAGCTGTCCCTCGAAGATCGCGGTGGCGGGCTGGTGACCGATCGCCACGAACACGCCGTCGGCCTTGATCTCGCTGAGGCTCGCCCGATCGCGGATCCTTGAGCCTCACATGGGTGACGCTCGGCGCCGGCTTCTGCATGCCGCAGATCTCGGCGATCTCCCGATGCCACAGCACTTCGACATTCGGGTGCTTGAACAGGCGCTCCTGCAGAATCCGCTCGGCACGGAGACTGTCGCGGCGGTGGACCACCGTCACCTTGCTGGCGATGTTGGCCAGATACAGCGCCTCCTCGACCGCAGTGTTGCCGCCGCCGACCACCACGACCTCCTTGCCGCGGAAGAAGAATCCGTCGCAGGTCGCGCAGGCCGAGACGCCGCCGCCCTGGAAGGCGGCCTCGGAGGGCAGGCCGAGCCACTTGGCCTGGGCGCCGGTGGCGATGATCAAGGCATCGCAAGAATAAGTCTCGCCGGAATCGGCCTCGAGCCGGAAGGGTCGCTGCTTCAGGTCGACCTTGGTGATGTATTCCGAGACGATGCGGGTGCCGACGTGCTCGGCCTGGAGCCGCATCTGCTCCATGAGCCACGGGCCTTGGATCGCCTCGGCGAAACCGGGATAGTTCTCCACATCGGTGGTGATCATCAGCTGGCCGCCCGGCTGGAAGCCGGAGATCAGCAGCGGTTCGACCATGGCGCGGGCCGCGTAGATCGCCGCCGTGTAGCCGGCGGGCCCCGAGCCGATGATCACGAGCTTGGCGTGGGTATGGGCCATCTCTCTCGGTCTCCTCAGGCCTGTCCGGCCGCGCGCCGCGCAGCATAGGCATCGGCAAGCGCCTGCGCGATCACCGGCGTCGCGTCGATGGGCTTGTATGTCAGATCCACCAAATGACCGGTGAAGGGCCGCAATGCGCCGGCGATCGCCAGGCCGGCGAACATTCGCCGATGCCGGATATAGGTGCGGGGCAGGTCGAACAGCAGAACCGGGGCACCGGTCGCAACAGCTTCGCTGACCATGTTGGCCGAATCCGAGGTGACCACGATCGCCTCCGCGAGGGCCAGCATGGCGACGTAGGGATTGTCGCCCGTGCCGTCCCAGAGGAACCCCCGGTTTCGGAGGCGAGTGCCTTCACGGCGTCCCGGAGCGGGTTGGGCGTCCGGCGCGAGATCGTGACCATGAGCCGGCAGCCCTGATCGGCTAAGCTGCGCAGATCCTCCACGAGGCGGATCATGTCGGTCTTGCGGTAACTCAGATGCCGGCTGTCGCCGCCGACCAGGACAGCGACCCGCGGCCCGTCGAGGCGCGTGAGCCGCGGGTCGGGCCGGGCGCGGGCTGCGGCCAAGCGCGCCGCCGTGACCAAATGCGGCGCCGTCAGCGTGGTGAAGACGTTGGGGCCGCGCAGGTCGTCGTAATCCGGAACCCAGATAAAGTCCGCGCTGTCCTCGCCGGTGCGCGGATCCTTCAGAAAAACCGTGAAGGTGCGCCCCCGGTGGCGCGGCGTAAGGCTCGGAGGTAGGGCACGGACCGTCGTCCGGAAGCGATCAGGATGTCGGGGTAGGAACCCGCGAGGGCCCCGTCGCGGCGGCGCGGGCCCTCGCGGGGGTCGATCGGTCCCCAAGGAGCCATCCAGCCGAAGGGCCCGGAGGCGGGTACCTGCCGGATTTCGAAGGCGAGGCCCAGCGTCTCGGCGATCCCGACACACTGATTCTCGTCGCCGGCCTTGCCGTCGGTGACGATCCACGCGCGGGCGCGGGAGAGTTCGGGCAGGCGCTCAGGTCGCGGATCCGGGCCGCTGAGCGGGGCGGGTTGCGCCTCCGACACGTCGATACTTGCCATGCTCCTCGCCCAAGAAACCCGCTTCAGTTCCGGTGCCGAGCGCTCTCCCGGCGCAACTCCGAGAACCACCCTCGGCGTGCGCCTAGTCCCGTGGCAGATTCCGAGCGAGCCACTGTGCGTAGATGTCGGCGATGGCTGCGAGCCGCCGCCCCTCGAACTGCGGATCGTACCAGGCGCCCCCGTAGCTCGCCGGCGTCGCCGTCATCTGCGGATGCCGCCCGAGAATCTGTCCTTTCGGACCGACGAGCAACGCCTCGCCCGCCATATAGTCGGTCTGGGCATTGCCGCCGTAGCTGGGCCGCGCGCCGCCGACATAGGGCCGCAACGACAGGTCGCTCACCACCACGACCAGGCGCGGCCCAGGGCCGCCGACCCGACCGGCGAAGTTCTTCCGGAGAGCCTCCGTCAGATCGGTCGCGAGCGCCTCGGCCTGAAGACCGGCACCCTTGTCGAGCAGCGGCCGGACATCGACGCGGATGTCGGAGAACCGGGCAGTGGGCGGAAAATCGTCCGCTGCCGCAGCTGCCGCAAGCGTGCCGAGAAGGAGGCCGGCGAGCCGGCCCCAGAAGCGCGGGTGCATGGCGTTCAGGCGCCGTATTGCACGGCGACGACCTCGTAGGATTTGCCGCCGCCGGGCGTCGTGACCTCGACGGTGTCGCCGACCCCTTTGCCGATCAGCGCGCGGGCAATCGGGGAGGTGATCGAGACGCGGCCGGAGCGCACGTCGGCCTCGGGCTCGCCCACGATCTGGTAGGTCTTCTCCTCTTCCGTGTCCTCGTCAACGAGCTTCACGGTGGCGCCAAATTTGATCTTGTTGCCGGAGAGCTTCGTGACATCGATGATCTCGGCGCGCGCGATCATGCTCTCAAGTTCCATGACGCGGCCCTCGTTGTGGGACTGCGCCTCCTTGGCGGCGTGGTACTCCGCGTTCTCCGACAGGTCGCCAAGCGCGCGCGCCTCCGCGATCGCCTGGATGATGCGCTGGCGCTCCACCTGCTGGCGGTGCTTCAGCTCCTCTTCGAGGGCTGCAAATCCGCGGACCGTGATCGGAACCTTGTCTATCGTCATCGTCTCGCGCCACAATGAAGAGGCCCGGCCGAGAGTGCAGCACTCTCTCCGGGCCACGAGATAAAGTCAGCGGGACCCTGAGGCTCAGGCCGCAAAGTATTCCTGCAACGCGCGGACCTTGAGATCGCCTTCTAGATAGGCCTTGATCCCCTCGGCCGCCGCCATCGCGCCGGCTAGAGTGGTGTAATACGGCACCTTATGCAAGAGGGCCGCGCGCCGGAGGGAGCGCGAGTCGGATAGGGCGCCCGCGCCCTCGGTGGTGTTGAGGACGAGGTGGATCCCGCCGTTCTTGATCGCGTCGACGACATGCGGTCGGCCTTCGAGGACCTTGTTGATCCGCTCGGCCTGGACACCGTTCTCGACCAGGTAGCGCTGCGTGCCGCCGGTCGCCAGGATCGAGAATCCGAGGACTGACAGGAGCTGCATCGTCGGCAGAATGCGGGCCTTGTCGGCGTCACGCACCGAGACGAACACCGCGCCGGCCTTCGGCACCTGGGTCCCCGAGCCGAGCTGGCTCTTGGCGAAGGCGACGCCGAAGCTCGCATCCAGCCCGATCACCTCACCGGTGGAGCGCATTTCCGGTCCGAGCAGCACATCGACGCCCGGGAAGCGGGCGAAGGGGAAGACCGCCTCCTTCACCGCGATGTGCGGCAGCGCCTTCGGCTTCAGCCCGAAGGCCGACAGCGACTCGCCCGCCATGATCCGCGCCGCGATCTTGGCGATCGGCTCGCCGATGACCTTCGCGACGAAGGGCACCGTGCGCGAGGCGCGGGGGTTCACCTCCAGCACGTAGATCATGCCGTCCTTGATGGCGTACTGCACGTTCATCAGGCCGACGACGTTGAGCGCCAGCGCCATGGCCTTCGTCTGCCGCTCCAGCTCGTCCACGATCTCGGCCGAGAGCGAGCGCGGCGGCAGGGAGCAGGCCGAATCGCCGGAATGGATGCCGGCCTCCTCGATGTGCTCCATGATGCCGGCGATGAACACGTCCTTGCCGTCGCAGACCGCGTCGACGTCGACCTCGACCGCGTCCGACAGGTAGCGGTCGAACAGGAGCGGGTTCTTGCCCAGCACCGTGTTGATCTGGCCGGTCTTGTCGTTCGGGTAGCGGGCCTTCACCTCGGAGGGGATCAGGCTCGGCAGCGTGTCGAGGAGGTAGTCGGCGAACTGCGTCTCGTCGCGGATGATCGCCATGGCGCGACCGCCGAGCACGTAGCTCGGGCGGACCACGAAGGGCAGGCCGAGATCGGCGGCGACCAGCCGGCTCTGCTCCACCGAGTAGGCGATGCCGTTCTTCGGCTGCTTCAACCCGTGCTTGTCGAGGAGCCGCTTGAACTGGTCGCGGTCCTCGGCGAGGTCGATGGCGTCGGGGGAGGTGCCGAGGATCGGCACGCCGGCGGCCTCGAGGGCGCGGGCGAGCTTCAGCGGCGTTTGGCCACCGAACTGCACGATGACGCCGTGCAGGGTGCCGGCCTGCCGCTCAGTCTCGATGATCTCCAGCACGTCCTCGGCGGTGAGCGGCTCGAAGTAGAGCCGGTCCGAGGTGTCGTAGTCGGTCGAGACCGTCTCCGGATTGCAGTTGACCATGATGGTCTCGTAGCCGGCGTCCGACAGCGCGAAGCAGGCGTGGCAGCAGCAATAGTCGAACTCGATGCCCTGGCCGATCCGGTTCGGGCCGCCGCCGAGGATCACGACCTTCTTGCGGTCCGAGGGCTGCGCCTCGTCCACGACGGCGCCGGCAAAGGGCGCCACATAGGTCGAGTACATGTAGGCGGTGGGCGACTTGAACTCCGCCGCGCAGGTGTCGATCCGCTTGAAGACCGGGCGCACGGACAGCGCTCGGCGGGCCGCGCTCACGGCGGCCTCGTCGGTCTTGGCCAGCACCGCGAGCCTGGCATCGGAGAAGCCGGCAGCCTTGAGCTGGCGGAAGGCGCCGGCCGCCTTCGGCAGGCCGTGGGCCTTCACCCGGTTCTCCAAGTCGATGATCGCCTGCAGCTGCTCCAGGAACCACGGGTCGATCTTGCAGGAGGCGTAGACCTGCTCGTGGCTGACGCCGAGCCGCAGGGCCTGCGCGACCTTCAGGAGCCGGTCCGGGGTCGGCGTGCCAATCGCCGCCTTAATGGCGTTGTGGTCGTCGCCCTTGCCGAGGCCTTCGATCTCGATGTCGTCGAGGCCGGTCAGACCCGTCTCCAGGGAGCGGAGCGCCTTCTGCAGCGATTCGGCGAAACAGCGGCCGATCGCCATGGCCTCGCCCACCGACTTCATGGCGGTGGTCAGCGTCGGCTCGGCGCCCGGGAACTTCTCGAAGGCGAAGCGCGGGATCTTGGTGACGACGTAGTCGATCGTCGGCTCGAAGGAGGCCGGGGTCGCGCCACCGGTGATGTCGTTGGCGATCTCGTCGAGCGTGTAGCCGACCGCGAGCTTGGCCGCGACCTTGGCGATCGGGAAGCCAGTGGCCTTCGAGGCCAGCGCCGAGGAGCGCGAGACGCGCGGGTTCATCTCGATCACGATCATGCGCCCGTTCTCCGGGTTGATCGCGAATTGCACGTTCGAGCCGCCGGTCTCGACGCCGATCTCGCGGAGTACCGCGAGGGAGGCGTCGCGCATCACCTGGTATTCCTTGTCGGTGAGCGTCAGCGCGGGTGCGACGGTGATCGAATCACCCGTGTGGACGCCCATCGGATCGATGTTCTCGATGGAGCAGACGATGATGCAGTTGTCGTTCTTGTCGCGAACGACCTCCATCTCGTACTCCTTCCAGCCGAGCACGCTCTCCTCGATCAGGACCTCGTTGGTCGGCGACGCGTCGATGCCGCGCTCGACGATGTCGAGGAACTCCTCGCGGTTGTAGGCGATGCCGCCGCCGGTGCCACCCATGGTGAAGGACGGGCGGATGATCGCCGGCAGGCCGACCTCGGCGAGCGCGATCAGCGCCTGACCCAGGGCGTGCTCGCCGTAGCGCTTGCGCCGGTCGGCCTCGCCGGCCGTCCAGCTCTTCTCGAAGGCCGCGAGGGCGACCCGGCGCGCCTCCGGATCGGTGTTGGCGGATTCGATGCGCGCGACCTCGGCGAGGTATTTCTCGCGGTCCGCCTTCTTGGCCGCGGAGGCGTTGGCCAGGGCCGATTTCGGAGTGTCGAGCCCGATCTTGGTCATGGCGTCGCGGAACAGGCTCCGGTCCTCGGCCTTGTCGATGGCCTCGGCGGTGGCGCCGATCATCTGCACGCCGTACTTCGCGAGCACGCCCATCTTCTGCAGCGACAGGGCGCAGTTGAGCGCCGTCTGACCACCCATGGTCGGCAGGATCGCGTCGGGGCGCTCCTTCTCGATGATCTTGGCGACGATCTCGGGCGTGATCGGCTCGACATAGGTCGCGTCCGCCATGTCCGGGTCGGTCATGATGGTCGCAGGATTCGAGTTGACCAGGACGATGCGGTAGCCCTCCTCGCGGAGTGCCTTGCAGGCCTGGGTCCCGGAATAGTCGAACTCGCAGGCCTGTCCGATGATGATCGGACCCGCACCGATGATCAGGATCGAGGAGATGTCGGTGCGCTTAGGCATTTGGGGCCTTCTCAGGCCAAGCGCGCCCGATCGGGCACAGCTCGTCTCAGCCGTGCTCCCGGACGCGCGTGGCGGGATTGTCGTTGAGCCCCGCGTTTACACGGGCGACGGTCTCATTGGAAGGCCGGGAGAAGGCGAGGCCACAACCGCAACCTGGACGCGCAGCCGCTGCATGGCCAGCGGTCCGATTTCCGGCAGAGATCCCTTCCGCGTCATGCCCGGGGATCGCCCGCTACCTTTCGCCGCTCATCAGCCGGCCGCCGGGCGTTTCGAGCCGCTGTTCGGGACGGTGCGGTTGAGCGTGGCAGGAGGGGTGGAACGCGCCACCCCGTGTCAAAAACCGGCGTAGAGTGCGGCCATGGCCCGGTCGATGGAGAGATAGAACACCCCGAATGCCACGACAGCAGCCGCCGCGAATTCCAAGGCGACATTCGACAGGGTCTGCGCGCGGCGCAGGGCCTCGCGTCCGAAATAGAGGGACACCCAGGCCAAGGCCAGAACGGCCGGCATAGCGAACAGATAAGAGACCGTGCTCTCGACGCGGTCGAAGCCCGCGGCCGGGTCGATCAGAGCCCGGATGTTGCGCACCCAGGGTGCGTAGAAGGCGGCGTAGAGGGCGGTCAGCCAGGACAGGCTCACAGCGACGCCGAGGTGGAACGTGAAGGTACGGTGCAGGCGGGAAAAATCGTCACGCGCCTCGTCGATGGTCATCCGGCAATCCCCTGAGACGGAACCGCCGTCGGCGGACGCGGATGCGCCGCCGTTCAGGGGCCGTCGTGGGATCTGTTTAGCCGTCCGATTCGGCGGAATTTATGGCCCCGGCGCGGCCCGATTGGGATGACGCCCCCGGGGCAGGGCGAGGCCGGTCGGCGTGGCGTCGCCGGACTGCTTCGCTCCGCTCGCAAAGACGGCAGCGCGATACGATGCCGGCTCAGGCGCGCTTGCCGGTTTCCGGCGCGCCCGACCGCATCAGCGTAACGAACCGCTCGAACAGGTAGTGGCTGTCGCGCGGGCCGGGCGAGGCTTCCGGGTGGTGCTGCACCGAGAAGGCCGGCCGGTCGGTGAGCGTCAGGCCGCAATTCGAGCCGTCGAAGAGCGAGACATGGGTCTCCACCGCGGTCTCCGGCAGGCTGCTCGGATCCACCGCGAAGCCGTGATTCATCGAGACGATCTCGACCTTGCCGGTGGTCTTGTCCTTCACCGGATGGTTCGCGCCGTGATGGCCTTGGCCCATCTTCACGGTACGCCCGCCCAGGGCAAGGCCCATGAGCTGGTGTCCGAGGCAGATCCCGAAGGTCGGCACCTTCTCGTCCAGCAGCTTGCGGATCACCGGCACCGCGTAGGCGCCCGTAGCGGCCGGGTCGCCGGGGCCGTTCGACAGGAACACGCCGTCCGGCTTCATCGCCAGGATCTCCTCGGCGCTGGTGGTGGCCGGCACCACAGTGACGTCGCATCCGGCCTGGGCCAGGAGCCGCAGGATGTTGCGCTTCACGCCGTAATCGATCGCCACGACCTTCAGCCCCTGGCCGGGTGCGCGCTTGCCGTAGCCGTTGCCGAGTGCCCACACGGTCTCAGACCATTCCGAGGGGCGCGGCTCGTGACCGGCGGCACGAGATCAAGCCCTTCCATCGGGGCCAACGCCGCCGCCCGTGCCTTGAGGGCCTCCCGGTCGAAGCGACCCTCGGGATCGTTGGCGATCACGGCGTTCGGCATGCCCTGGTCGCGGATGCGGGCGGTCAGCGCGCGCGTGTCGATCCCAGTTATGCCGACGATGCCGCGGGCCTTGAGCCAGCCGTCGAGGTGCGAGGACGAGCGCCAGTTCGACGGGTTGGTAACCGCCGAGGCGATGACGGCGCCGCGCACGCCGGAGGCGGGCGCCGCTTCGAGGCTCTCCAGATCCTCGTCGTTGGTGCCGACATTGCCGATATGCGGGAAGGTGAAGGTGACGATCTGCCCGGCATAGGACGGATCCGTCAGGATCTCCTGGTAGCCGGTCATGGCCGTATTGAAGCAGACCTCGCCGTCGGCGATACCGGTCTGGCCGATGCCGAACCCTTCCAGGATGGTTCCGTCAGCGAGTACCAGCAGAGCCGTCGCGACGGGCTCCGCCCAGGGCTCGGGAGCATGCTCCGGGGCATGCGCGGCGGCGTCTTGCAGCATCGGGCGAGTCTCGCTTATGTCCGGCCGAAGGCAGGCGCCGGGATGCGGCGCGCTCGGCTGGCGGCATGATCGTGTGCGGCGCTCTTAGCGAGCGGCCCGCGATCGGGTCAATGTGGCCCTGTGGCCAACGAGGCTCAAGACCCGCAAACCGCAGGCCAGCCCCCGTTTCTACCGTTGGAAGGCTTATCGAGATGCTGCGCGCACGATTTACCACCGAGATGAAGGAGGCCATGAAGGCCGGCGACAAGGATCGGCTCGCCACCGTGCGGATGATCCAGGCCGCCCTCAAGGACAAGGACATCGAGGCCCGCGGCAACGGCAAGGACCCGATCTCCGACGAAGAGATCCTGTCGCTGCTCCAGAAGATGATCAAGCAGCGCACCGAATCGGCCGCCGTCTACGAGCAGGGCGGTCGCCCGGAACTTGCCGGCAACGAGCGCGCCGAGATCGCCATCATCGAGAGTTTCCTGCCGAAGCAGATGGACGAGACCGAGATGAAGGCGGCCGTCGAGGCGGCGATCCTGGAGACCGGCGCCACCGGGCCGAAGGATATGGGCCGGGTGATCGGCGCCCTGAAGAGCACCTTCGCGGGGCGCATGGATTTCGGCAAGGCGAGTGGGCTGGTGAAGGCGGCCCTGGCGGCCAAGGGTTGAACCTCTCCCCGCAATCCCCTGTCGGATAGCGGGCAGGCGGGGGACTCCGGTATGCCCGACGCGCTATATCCGCGGGTTCAGGCAACCCATCCCAGGTCCCGTGCGCTATCCGCCCCACATCCTGGACGAGATCCGTGCCCGGCTGCCGGCCTCCTCGGTGGTCGGACGGCGGGTGCAGCTCAAGAAGGCCGGCCGCGAGTGGCGCGGCCTGTCGCCGTTCAACGCCGAGAAAACACCATCCTTCTACGTGAACGACCAGAAGCAGTTCTACCACTGCTTCTCGTCCTCGAAGCATGGCGACATTTTCACGTTCCTGATGGAGACGGAGGGGCTCAGCTTCCCCGAAGCCGTCGAGCGGCTGGCCGGGGAGGCGGGCGTGAGCCTGCCTGCTCCCACCGAGGACCACCGTGCCTCCGAGACCAAGCGCGCCGGCGCGCTCGAGGTGATGGAGATGGCCGCGTCCTGGTTCGAGGAGCGGCTTCAGTCGGCGCAGGGCAGCGAGGCGCGCGCCTATCTCGAACGCCGCGCCCTCAGCCGTGAGGTCCAGCACAGGTTCAGGCTCGGCTACGCGCCGAACGACCGCTACGCCCTGCGCGATCACCTCGCCGGGAAAGGCGTCGACAAGGCGCTGATGGTCGAGCTGGGTCTGCTCGCCGCCGGGGAGGGGATCTCGGTTCCCTACGATTATTTCCGCGACCGGGTGATGTTCCCGATCACCGACACCCGAGGCCGGGTCGTGGCCTTCGGCGGCCGGGCGCTCGCCAAGGATGTGCGCGCCAAGTACCTGAACTCGCCGGAGACGCCGCTCTTCCATAAGGGCCGCATGCTCTACAACCTGCACGGCGCCCGGAAGGCCGCGCACGAGCGGGGCTCAATCATCGCCGTCGAGGGCTATGTCGACGTCATCGCCATGACACTCGCCGGCCATCCGGAGACGGTGGCGCCGCTCGGCACGGCGCTGACCGAGGACCAGCTCGGCCTGCTTTGGCGCCACGCCGACGAGCCGATCCTGTGCTTCGACGGCGACAAGGCCGGCCAGCGGGCCGCCTTCCGGGCCCTCGACCTCGCCCTGCCGCTCCTCGAGCCGGGCCGGTCCCTCCGGATTGCCCTGCTGCCCGGCGGCCAGGATCCCGACGATCTGCTGCGATCGGGCGGACCCGGGGCGATCGAGCAGGTGCTGTCGGCGGCGCTACCCCTGTCGGAACTGCTCTGGCGGCGCGCCATGGAGACCGGGTCTGTCGATACGCCCGAGCGCCGCGCGGGCCTCGCGCAGACGCTGCGCACCACCGTCGCCACGATCCGGGACGAAACCGTGCGGCGCTACTACCGCGACGAGATCGAGGAGCGACTGCGCAGCTTGTCACCGCGGAGCAGCGCGCGACCCGCTGGGCCGGGGTGCGGAGCCGCGGGCGCTTCACCCGGCCCGGCGAGTTGGTCTCGCCGCGCATCACCGGCAGCCCGAGCCCATCGGTCACCGCCTCAGCGGGTTTTTCCGGCGCCGCTCCGGTGCGTGAGGCGGTGATCACCGGTACGCTCCTGGTCCATCCCGAGATGATCGCGGATTTCGGTGACGAGATCGCGGATCTCGACTTCGAGGACCCGGATGCCCGGGCTCTCCTGTCCGTCCTCCTCGCCTGTGCGGCCGAGGACGAGCGCACCGACTCGGAAGTGTTGCAGAATCGCATCACCCGCGCGGGACTCGCAGCAGCGGCCGATCGAATCCTGGCACTCGCCCGCTCGCGCGACCGCACAACCCTGGCTCCGCACGCCGACTCTGCGCATCGCGCAGACGCACTCAGACAGGCAATGATCTTGCACCGGCAGGCAGGAGCGCTACATAGCGAACTTCGCGAAGCACGGCAGGCGTTTGAGGACGATCCGACCGATGCCGGATGGGCATGGCTCTGCGAAGTGAAGGCGAGGCTGGAAACCGTCATCGCCGCCGAGGCTGAGGCCGACGTACCGGTGTCGAGCGACTCGACTGCCGCATGAGGGCTGTGCAATGGCGGTGGCGGGGGCGGCGTCCCGCCATAGTTAACAATCGGTCAAGCCTCAGGCTTGCATACGGAAACCGACGACTCAAGGCGAACGGAGCGATCCGGCGCCGTTCTCATACAGTGGCGCCGACAGCGTGGTGCGGCCTTCCCCGGCCCCCGCAGCGCGCCTTATGCGAAACAATAGGCTGATCATGGCGACGAAGGCAACGGAACGGGACGAGACGGACGCTGCCCCCGAGCAGCAGACCGACGGGCCGCTCCTCGACCTGACGGATGCTTCGGTCAAGCGGATGGTCAAGCTCGCCAAGAAGCGCGGCTACGTGACCTACGAGGAGGTCAACGAGGTCCTGCCGGAAGGCCAGTCCGACCCCGACCAGCTCGAGGACGTGCTGTCGCAACTCTCCGAGATGGGCATCAACGTCGTCGAGGCCGAGGAGACCGACGAGGCCGCCGGCGAGAAACCCGCCGATGGCGAGGAGGAGGAGGCCGAAGGCGGCGAGGTTGCCGAGGTCGCGCCGGCGCGCGCCGTCGCCGTCACCACGACCACCAAGGAGCCGACAGACCGCACCGACGATCCGGTGCGCATGTACCTGCGTGAGATGGGCTCGGTGGAGCTGCTCTCGCGCGAGGGCGAGATCGCCATCGCCAAACGCATCGAGGCCGGCCGCGAGGCGATGATCGCCGGCCTCTGCGAGAGTCCGCTGACGTTCCAGGCGATCATCATCTGGCGGGACGAGCTGGTGGAGGGAAGGTCCTCCTGCGCGACATCATCGATCTCGAGGCGACCTACGCGGGCCCGGACGGCAAGAACGCGCCGCAGCTCGGCGAAGGCGAGGAATCCGAGGACGGCGAGCCGCCCGCTCCCCCGGAGGGCGGCGACGAAGAGGACGACCTCGAGAACAACGTCTCGCTCGCCGCGATGGAAGCCGAGATCAAGCCGCGGGTGCTGGAGACCTTCGACTCGATCGCGGCGAATTACCGGAAGCTGCGCAAGCTCCAGACCGAGGGCACCGAGCGCAAGGCGGCGGGCGATTCGAACACCCCGGCCCAGGATCAGAAGCAGTCCGAGCTGAAGGACGTTGTCGTCGCCGACGTCAAGTCCCTGTCGCTCAACAACAACCGCATCGAGGCGCTGGTCGGCCAGCTCTACTCGATCAACAAGCAGCTGATCGGCCACGAGGGCCGTCTGATGCGCTTCGCCGAGAGCCACGGCGTGGCCCGCGACGAGTTCCTGCGCCACTACCAGGGCTACGAGGCTCGATCCGAACTGGATGGAGCGCGTCGGGACGCTGGGCGGCAAGGGCTGGAAGAACCTGGTCGAGAAGGGCTCGCGGCAGGTCGCGGAGCTGCGCGCCCAGATCCTCGACCTCGCCTCCGAGACAGGCCTGGAGATCGGCGAGTACCGCCGCATCGTCAACATGGTCCAGAAGGGCGAGCGCGAAGCCCGGCAGGCCAAGAAGGAGATGATCGAGGCCAACCTCCGGCTCGTGATCTCGATCGCCAAGAAGTACACGAACCGCGGCCTGCAGTTCCTAGACCTGATCCAGGAGGGCAACATCGGCCTGATGAAGGCGGTCGACAAGTTCGAGTACCGGCGCGGCTACAAGTTCTCGACCTACGCCACGTGGTGGATCCGGCAGGCGATCACCCGCTCGATCGCCGACCAGGCCCGCACGATCCGCATCCCGGTCCACATGATCGAGACGATCAACAAGATCGTCCGGACCTCGCGCCAGATGCTGCACGAGATCGGGCGCGAGCCGACCCCGGAGGAACTGGCCGAGAAGCTGGCCATGCCGCTGGAGAAGGTCCGCAAGGTCCTGAAGATCGCCAAGGAGCCGATCTCCCTCGAGACGCCGATCGGGGACGAGGAGGACAGCCATCTCGGCGACTTCATCGAGGACAAGAACGTGGTCCTGCCGATCGACGCGGCGATCCAGTCGAACCTGCGCGAGACCACCACGCGGGTGCTGGCCTCGCTCACGCCCCGCGAGGAGCGCGTGCTGCGCATGCGCTTCGGCATCGGCATGAACACCGACCATACCCTTGAGGAGGTCGGCCAGCAATTCTCGGTGACCCGCGAGCGCATTCGTCAGATCGAGGCGAAGGCGCTGCGCAAGCTGAAGCACCCCTCGCGCAGCCGGAAGCTCAGGAGCTTCCTGGACAACTGAGCCCCCGCCGCGGTCACCGCTGCGGCGCTTTCCCGTCGACCGCGTGGCATCGGCGCCGCGCGGCATCCTGTCTGGCGCCATGCTCGAACGCCGCCCGCCATCGCCCGGATTACCGACGGCCTTCGCGGATGGCTCGGAGGCCGATGACGTCCCCTTCGGCGCGCTTCAGCCCTCGGTCGGAATCCGTGACTGGCTGCTGGGCGAGGGCGCCCGCATGCCCAATGCCGAGGACATGCTCGCCGGCCTCGCCGAGCGCCTGATCGCCATCGGCGTGCCGGTGGA
This sequence comes from Methylobacterium sp. P31, assembly GCA_050632875.1. Classification (GTDB taxonomy): domain Bacteria; phylum Pseudomonadota; class Alphaproteobacteria; order Rhizobiales; family Beijerinckiaceae; genus Methylobacterium. Next base: position 3,887,661 of record JBODSC010000001.1, read on the forward strand.
CCGGGCCTCTACCGCCATCGACACGCTGCACTCGGAATATGCCGGCGTTGGCCGGATTTGGACCCGGGACGGCGGCACCACGGTGCGGCTGTTCCCGCACGGCGCTCGCTCGACCGACGCCTACCTCAACAGCCCGTTCCACACAGTCCACGAGACCGCGGAGTGGCTAATTCTCGACCTCGCCGAGACTCCGGACGAGGCCTACGCGATCATCCCGGATCTCAAGGCTGGAGGGTACACAAGCTACGTCGTGGCACCGCTGTTTTTCACCAACGGCACCAAGAATGGGATCACCTTCGCGACCCGGTCGCCGGAAGGCTTTCATGACGAGGACATCGCGATCCTGCGCTTCGTCATGCCGGCACTCGCCGCCGTGATGGAGATGCGCGTGCTCAACAAGCAACTCGATCACGTGCTGCGGCTCTATGTCGGCGACGAGCCGCACCGGGCGATCCTCGCAGGCGACATCCGCCGTGGGCAGGTGACACGGATCCGCTCGGCGATCCTGTTCGCCGACATGCGCGACTACACCCGCACTTCCGCCGACATGACACCCGAGGAGGCGGTGGGCCTGCTCAATGTGTTCTTCGACTGCCTCGTGCCGCCTATCGAGCGGGAGGGCGGCGAGGTCCTGAAGTATCTCGGCGACGGCCTGCTGGCGATTTTTCGGGAGTCCGGAGACGATCTCGGCGGTGCGGCCAAGGGTGCGCTCACGGCGGCCCAGCACGCGCTGGCGGCCCTCGACGAGGCCAACGCTCTCCACCAGTTCCCCGTGCCGGTGGCCGCCGGCATCGCGCTCCACCACGGCGAGGCGGCCTACGGCAATGTGGGTTCGGGCTCCCGGCTCGACTTCACGGTGATCGGGCGAGACGTGAACTTGGCGAGCCGTCTCGCGCAGCTGAACCGGGCTCTCGGCGAGCCGCTGCTGATGTCGAAACCCTTCGTCGATTTCCTCTGGGGCGATCCGATACCCCTGGGCGAGCACAGGCTAAGCGGCTTTCAGGAGCCCATGGCGGTGTTCCGCCCGAAGTTCCTGCGCCCGCGCAATCCCGGTTGAGCGCACCTCCTTCAAGATCTCTCACAGGGAATTTTTCCCTGCACGCTCAGGCTTGCCAGGCCGGGATAAATTCAGAGCTGTAGGGCGATTGCTGACAACCCCATACCGGGTCGATCATCTTGGTCAGCGCTTGACGCGCCAAGGCGGCGGACCGAGCAAGAACATCCATGGGGACTCCCGACTGGGCCAGGATTTCGAAACAGGCGGACAGGCAGGCACGAATTTGGCCTGCATGATAAGCGTTGATGGAAAACTCCTCACGCAGTCCATATTTGTAGACCCAGGGATGCAACGATAAGCCCTCCTTCGGCTGCTCCAAGTTCAGCCCCGCTTCCGCGTATCGATATCCTGTCGCGAAATTTTCTTTGCGCCTGCAGTACCGACTGGCTACGAGTCTTGCCTCTGCTCGCGCCGGACAGATAAGGATCATCCGGTCGTACAGTCTCATAATAGTATCCTCAGATACCTCATATTTCTCCATTATTGCAGCCGCATTAAGCGGACTGATATATACTTCTTCTTCCGACAAACCAAGATCTGCGCGCTTGAGATAATATGCCAGAGCCTTACGGTGTTCGCCGCTATCGTTTTAAGCATTGGCCAGATACAGCGTGTATCGCGCGATCATGAATGAGTCCTGCTCGACAGCGAGCGCATTTTCGAGCACCGCGATATCCCGCGACTCGGTCGTTTTGTCGCGGTGACGCGCCCCGTCATCGCCACGACGCATTGCCAGGGGGAGGATCGGCGTATCTGGATTTCCTGCGCAGTCAAAAATTCGTGCAGCACGCCGCGATAAATCCAATTTCTTTTGCTGTTTACCAACTGCTTTCGCCAGTACCGGGTAGGCCCATCTATTATTTCGAACTTATAGCCAGCCTCGGAAAGTTTTGGCATGACAAAGCCATCCGGAATCAGCAGCTCGTCATCAGCGTCAATGATCAGCGAGTAATGCGCGCGCTGGCGTGATAAACCTAAAGCCTCGTTCCGGTTGAAGGCGAAATCGACCCAGGGGCGCTCCACAAGCGTGCCGGGCATGTCCGACATCGCCGCGCGAATGACATCCTGTGTTCCGTCCGTCGGTCCAGTGTCGACGATGATCCAGTGATCGATGATCGGTCGCACAGAATCGAGACACCTGCGAATGACGTGTGCCTCATTTTTAGCAATCATCGACAAACAAATAGTCTGACCAAAATCGTTCATTCTACTCATCCGTTTTCGACGCATACGCGATTCAGGATCTTCACTGAATAGATTTTTAGCACGCGCCTGCTCACGGTACAAATGAGACGAGAAAAATCATAAATAAAACAGATCGGCAAAAATTAGACACAGAACAAATTTATATTCTTCGCTGACGTCGGGACAGAAATGCTCTAGGCAAGCATACCATGACGCGAGTCGCACAAAGGCGAGCACTATGTTTTGTAATTTGGCGCCGTCTTTTGTGATCTGGAGGGAGATAGCCTTGGTGGAGCCGTTCTGGCTCATACCGTTCCGCCAAGGAGCGGCGTGGTCACCGCGGCAGCGACTGCCGGGCGGGTCGGGACCCGTCCGCACAGTCCCGAAAGACCGTGGCCGCCAGGACGCTGATCGTGCAGACAACCGATGTGCGCACGTTTTCAGCCCCGAACCATGGCATCAAGGCCGATGCGGCAGAGGATCCGTGAAGGGCGGGTCACGACGAGGCCGAGACCTGGTCATCCCCGCCAAGTCCGTCTGGCTCGGGATCCCAGCGGTGACTGCGGGCCGGTGAATGGCCAAGCCCGCACGACGCCGGGGTTGACCAACGCCGCGCGTCGGACCAAATCTGTGGCCGTTCCAGGGAGATCCCCGGCAAGGGGCTGAGAAACCGCTGGCACGTCCGTCAGGACCTGCGGCGCGGAAATCCTTCGAACCTGATCCGGCTCATACCGGCGTAGGGATTGGACCGCGGCCGCCCCAAGGGTCGGCCAAAGCTTCTCACCGAAGCACACGGCCTGATCTCCGCGACGGAACCCCGCGGAGTTGCGCGTGCCCTTGGACCGCCCAGAGTCACCGATCGGACGTCGCCGCAGCCCGGACGACGGCGCGACGCAGGCGAGCCCGCCGGCGCGGGCCGACATCGCCATTGTCGGAGGCGGCTTGATCGGGCTGTCCACCGCCTGGCGGCTGGCCCGCGCCGGCCGCTCCGTCGTTGTCATGGAACGAGAGACGATCGGGGCGGGCGCGAGCCTCGCAGCGACCGGCATGCTGGCGCCGGCCGCCGAGCACGAGCCCGGCTCCGATCCCCTGCTGCCGCTCGCCCTCGACTCGCTCCGGCGCTGGCCGCTTTTCCGCGACGAGCTGGAGGCCGAGGCGGGTATCGCGATCGACTATCGGCCCGATGGGACCCTGGTCCTCGCGATCGGCCGCGACGAGGTCGAGCGCCTGCGCTTCCGCTACGACCTGCAGCGCCGCTCCGGGCTCGACGCGGCGTGGCTGCCGGGCAGCGAGGTGCGGCGCCTGGAACCGGGCCTGCGCCCCTCGGTGACCGCTGGGGTTCACTGCCCGCTGGACCACCAAGTCGACCCGCGCCTCGTCATGGGTGCTCTGGCTGTAGCCTGCCGGCGCGCCGGCGTTAGCGTGCTGGAACAGAATGCGGTGACCGCCCTCGACTGGTCGGGGGACCGCGTGACGGGCATTCGCGCCGGGGATCGCCGCCTCGCGGCTGAAACCGTGGTTCTCGCTTCCGGCGCCTGGAGCGGGGAGGGCGGTCTGCTGCCGGAGACCCTCGCCCTTCCGGTGCGCCCGCTGAAAGGTCAGTCCCTCGCCCTGCGCACCACCGCTCGCACCGGAACTTTGGGCCGCATGGTCTGGACCGAGCAGGTCCATATGGCGCCGAAGAGCGACGGGCAGCTGATCGTCGGCGCCACCGTGGAGGATTGCGGCTTCCGACCGGGCGTCACCGCCGGCGGCCTCTACGCGCTGCTGGAGGGCGCGCGGCGGGTGCTGCCGGGCATCGAGGAGATGGAGGTGGAGGCCGTCTGGAGCGGCTATCGGCCCACCTCGGACGACGATGCCCCGATTATCGACGAACTTGCCCCAGGCCTCGTCGCTGCCACCGGCCACCACCGAAACGGGTATCTTCTCGCACCCGTCACCGCGGACGCGGTTGCAGATCTGGTGACTCGCGGCGCGTTGCCGGACGTCGCCCGCCCGTTCACCCGGTCACGCTTCGAGCACCCAGAGCCGCGGAGGGCTTCGGCATGAGGCTCTTCATCAACGGCGAGCCCCGCGAGCGCGAGGCCGCGACCGTCGAGGCCCTGTTCCGCATCGAGGCGGAGGAGATCGGCATCGAGGGTCCGCAGGGGGTCGCCATCGCGCTGAACGGCCGCGTGCTGCGCCGCCGGGATTGGAAAGAGACCCCGATCGCCGAGGGTGACCGCGTGGAGATCGTCCGCGCTATGCAGGGAGGTTGAGCATGGACCCCACCGTCACGCCGCTGCATCCCGAGACGGAGCCGGATAGCCTCACCATCGCCGGTGTGACGCTGTCGTCCCGGCTGTTCATCGGCACCGCCGGCTACCCGACGCAGGCGATCATGCGCGACGCCGTGCTGGCGAGCGGCGCCGAGGTGGTGACCGCCTCCATCCGCCGGGTTTCGCTCCAGGGCCACGGCTCCGACACGGTGACGATCCTGAAGGGCAAACGCTTCCTGCCCAACACCGCCGGCTGCGAGACCGCCCGCGACGCGATCATGACCGCCGAGCCTCGCCCGGGAGGCGCTCGATACCAACTGGATCAAGGTCGAGGTGATCGGAGACCGGGAGACGCTCTACCCGGACGTCACCGAGCTGATCGAGGCCTGCCGCCATCTTGTGGACGACGGCTTCGTGGTCCTGCCCTATTGCAACGACGACCCGATCGTCTGCCAGCGCCTGGAGGATCTCGGCTGCGCCGCCGTGATGCCGATGGGCTCGCTGATCGGATCCGGGATGGGGATCGCCAACCCGGCCAATCTCGAGTTGATCTGCCGCCGGGCCAAGGTGCCGGTGGTGGTCGATGCGGAATCGGGACCGCTTCGGACGCCGTAATCGCCATGGAGGTCGGCGCGTCCGCCTGCCTGATCAACACCGCGGTTGCCAGGGCCGACGATCCGGTGCGCATGGCCCGCGCCATGCGCCGGGCCGTCGAGGCGGGCCGCGACGCACATCTGGCCGGACGGATCCCGCGCCGGGGCCGGGCCGAACCGTCGAGCCCGCAGCTCGGGCTGGTCGGCTCGTGAGGGTACTGCCGTCGCCGCTCCTGGCGGTGACGGACCGGCACGGACATCCGCGGCCGCTCGCCGAGACCGTGCGCGCAATCCTTGAGAGCGGCGGCCGCTGGATCTGGTTCCGCGACCGCGATCTCGAGCCGGACGCGCGCCGGCACCTCGGGGCGGCCGTGGCCGAGCACGTCCGGGCGTTCGCTGGGGTGCTGACGGTAGGCGCTGATGTCGACCTGGCCCGAAGCCTCGGCGCCGGCGGCGTCCATCTCGGCGGAGGCTCGGGTCCGGAGGCAATCGCGGCGGCGCGAGCGGCGCTGGGGGACAAGGTGTTGATCGGCGTGTCGGCCCACGCGCCGCAGGAGGCTGCCCGGGCGGCAGCGGCCGGCGCCGATTACGTGACTCTCAGCCCGATCTACGCGACTGCAAGCAAGCCGGGCTACGGGCCGGCGCTCGGTCTCGATGGTCTGGCGGCGGCGCGGGAGGCGGGTCTTCCGGTGGTGGCCCTCGGCGGTCTCAACGCGAACCGAATCGCGGAATGCCGCGGGGCGGGCGCGGCCGGAGTCGCTCTCATGGGTGACTTGATGCGTGCCGACGATCCGGCCGGCGCCACCAAGTCACTTCTGGCGGCCTGGAGCGCCGCTTGATCCTGCGCGTCAGACCCGGACGCTCATCATGCCACCTTGCAGCGCAGCGGCGGCCTCGAAGGAGGGTGTGGATTGGAAATCCGCAGCCCGCAAGCTCGTCTGGGGGCCTGATTCCTACTTGTCCGACGGCCCGTAGGGCGGCCGCGGAATCGCCCGGTGCGCCGCTCGCAGCGCCGCCGACCAGCGCTCGCGCAGGTCGTGGAAATAGCCCTCGCCGGCCTCGATCCGGTGGTTCACCTCGAGCTTGAGCGCGTTCCGGCGAGCGACTGCGAGATCGATCGGCAGGCCGACCCCCAGATTCGACCGCATGGTCGAATCCATCGACACGAGGCTCACCTTGAGGGCATCGTAGAGATCGGTCTCGTACTTCATCGCCCGGTCGAGGATCGGCTTCCCGTATTTATGCTCGCCGATCTGGAGGAAGGGCGCATCGGTGCTGCACTCGATGAAATTGCCGGCCGAGTAGATCAGGTACAGCCGCATGTCGCCGCCACCGATCTGGCCGCCGAACAGCAGCGAGATCGAGAACCGGATGTTGGCCGCCTCGAACCCGTCCTGCTCGATCGACCGGACCCGCCGGATGGCCCGACCGATGAGCTGCGCCGCCTGGAACATGGTCGGCGCCTCGACGAGCTTCTGCGCCGGCTCGTCACCCTCGCCAGGCACGCCCTCTTGGAGCAGGCTCAGGACCGACTGGGTGATTGAGAGGTTGCCAGCCGAGGCCAGCATCATCACCCGCTCGCCCGGCACGTTGAAATGGTGGAGCTTCCGGTAGGTCGAGATGTCGTCGAGCCCCGCATTGGTGCGGGTGTCGGCGACCATCACCAGCCCCTCCTCGACCAGGACACCCACGCAGTAGGTCATCGTCTTCGGGCTCTCGTGCGGCCGGCGGACCGGTGTCTCGGGAATCACGATTGGGCGGCGGCCCTGCCTTGCTCGACCCGGAGCTTCACGTCCAGGGTTTCGGTGCCTCCGCCGGTGCGGCTGCCGCGGATCGGCGCGGCCCCAAGATAGTCGAGTCCGGTGGCAACCCGGATGTAGCTCTCCGAAGGACTGACGTCGAAGCACGGGTCGAAGGCCACCCAGCCGAGGTCCGGCACAAGCGCCTCCGCCCAGCCGTGCGGCGCCTCGACCTCCGCCTGGCCGTCGTCGCGAGCGCGATAGCCCGCCACGTAGCGGGCCGGGGTACCGACATGTCGCGCGGCGGCGATGAAGACGTGGGCGAGATCCTGGCAGACGCCCCGGCGAGCCGCGAAGGCCCGCCCCGCAGGGACGGCATTGGCCGCCGGGCCGGGCTCGTGGCTCACGCCCCGGTGCACGGCGCCCATCAGGCGATGAAGCAGGGCCAGCGGCGCGGGGTCTCCCTCGGTCGCAACCCGTTCGGCGAAGACGTGTAATTCTGGGCTCGCCGCGCAGAGGTCCGTTTCGCGAAGGTAGAACTCGTCCGGCAGACGCTCCACCGTGCCGCGCACGACCCCGTGCGTATCCTCGGTATCGACCTCGCCAGTGACCCGGATGGTCAGAGCGTCGGACGGCTCGTCTGGAGTGAACCAATGGACGATGTTGCCGAACCCGTCCTCCCGGGCGGTCAGCCGACCGTCGACAGTCGTGTCGATCCGCCAGTTCCGGACATACTGCCCGTCGTGGTCCCGGGGCGTCAGGCGCAGGACCTGCACGAGCCCGCGGGCCGGCTGCTCGTAGGTGTAGATGGTCTCGTGGACCACACGGATGCGCATGCGCCGTCCCGTCCGTCTCGTTCAGCCGACCAGATACTGTTTGGCGATCGCTTCGCCCACCCTGTTGTTCTCGGCGATGAACGCCTCAACGAACTCGTGCAGGCCCGAGGCGAAGACCCGGTCGATATCCTCGGCCTCCAGCTTCGCCAGCATGTTGCCGGCCAGCCGCTGGCTCGGTCCCCGACGCCCGTAGGCGTCGGCGATCAGGTCGAGATACTCGACGATCACACCGTAGCAGTTGGCGAAGGAGCGGGGCATCTGCTTGTTGAGCATCAGCAGATCCGCCACGAGCAGCGGCTTGATACTCTCGCGATAGACCCAGTGATAAGCGTTGAAGGCAGAGACCTCACGCAGGATCGTAGTCCACTGGAAGTAGTCGAGGCTGCCGCCCACGCTCTCGTCGTGCGGCAGGAGAATCTGGTACTTCACGTCGAGGATGCGGGCGGTGTTGTCGGCCCGCTCGATCGCCGTGCCGAGGCGGGTGAACCAGAAGGCGTCGTTGCGCAGCATCGTTCGAAAGGCCGAGCCGTCGAAGGTCAGCGAGACCGTCTTCACCCAGTCGAGGAAGCGGCCGAATTCGTCGCGGCTGAGATCCTTGCCGGCGTAGTTGCGCAGTTCCAGCCATGCGCCGTTGATCGCGTCCCACATCTCGGTTGTGAGCGCGGTGCGCACAGAGCGGGCATTCTCGCGGGCCGCCTCGATGCAGGAGCGGATCGACGACGGATTGTGCGGGCTGAAGGCCAGGAAGTCGCAGACCGTGTCGGCGTTCACCGTACTGTAATGGGTCTTGAACGCATCCGGATCGCCCGCTGAGGCGAGTGCCGATTCCCACTCGTTGGTCTCGCCACCGCCGTAGCTCGTCGGCAACGAGGCGAGTCGGTGCGCCGCATCGAGAATGCGGGCGACGAAATCGGCGCGCTCGACATAGCGCGAGAGCCAGAAGAGGTTGTCGGCAGTCCTGGAGAGCATGTGTCTTCAGCCAAGTCGTGCGGACCCCGAAGTCCGCGCCGCGGAACGTCCGGACGTCATGAATCTCAGGCGTCGAGCACCCAGGTATCCTTCGTACCACCGCCCTGGCTGGAATTGACCACCAGGGATCCCTCTTTGAGCGCCACACGGGTGAGGCCGCCCGGCACGATGCGGATCTGATCAGCACCGCAGAGCACGAAGGGGCGCAGGTCGACGTGGCGCGGCGCGACGCCCGAGGCCACGAAGGTCGGGCAGGTGGAGAGCGACAGGGTCGGCTGGGCGATGAAGCCGTCCGGCGCGTGCTTGAGCTTCTTGGCGAAGTCGTCGAGTTCGCGCTTGCTCGCGTGCGGCCCGACCAGCATGCCGTAACCGCCCGAGCCGTTGACCTCCTTCACCACCAGGTCCGAGAGGTTGTCGATCACGTAGGCGAAGGCGTCCTTCTCGCGGCAGCGATAGGTCGGTACGTTGTGTAGGATCGGCTCCTCACCGGTGAAAAACTTCACAATCTCCGGCATGTAGCTGTAGACCGCCTTGTCGTCAGAGATGCCGGTCCCCACCGCGTTGGCGAGGGTGACGGAGCCGCGTTCGTAGGCGTTCATCAGGCCCGGCACGCCGAGGACCGAATCCGGGCGGAAGACCAGCGGATCGAGGAAGTCGTCGTCCAGGCGGCGGTAGATCACGTCGACCCGACGCGGACCCTCGGTGGTGCGCATGTAGACCACGTCGTCCTTGGTGAAGAGATCGGACGCCTCCACCAGCTCGACGCCGAGCTTATCAGCCAGGAACGAGTGTTCGTAGAAGGCCGAGTTGTATCGGCCAGGAGTCAGCAGCACGACCGTGGGATCCCGGGTGGCCGAGACCGGCGCGAGGCTGCGCAGGGTGGCGAGCAGCGCGTCCGGATAGTTCTCCACCGGGGCGACCCGGTGCTTGGAGAACAGGTCTGGGAACAGGCGCAGCATCACCTCCCGGTTCTCCAGCATGTAGGAGACGCCGGACGGGATGCGGGCATTGTCTTCGAGGACGAAGAAGTCGTTCTCGCCGGTCCGCACGATGTCGATGCCGGCGATATGGACGTAGAGGTCGTGCGGCACGCGGAAGGAGCGCATCTCCATGCGGTAATGCGCGTTCCGGTAGACGAGGTCGGCCGGGATGACGCCGGCCTTGATGCATTCCTGGGCGCCGTACACGTCCTTCAGGAACAAGTTGATGGCCGTGACGCGCTGCTTCAGGCCGCGCTCCAGGAAGGCCCATTCGGGCTTGGTGATCACCCGTGGGATAATGTCGAATGGGATCAGCCGCTCGGTGGATTCGTTGTCGCCGTAGACCGCGAACGTAATGCCGATCCGCCGGAACAGCAGCTCGGCCTGGCTGCGGCGGGTATTGAAGTGCTCCGGCGGCGTCGTCTCGAGCCAGGTCTTGAGCTTGCCGTAGGCATCGCGGACGGTGGCCGGATCGGCGGCACCGGTCCCGGTCATCTCGTCGAAGGCCGTCAAAGCCATCTCGCACCTCCCTGTCGCTCCCGCTCTTGAGGCAAGAGGCGCGCCACTCAATCATGGCTATATGCGCGCTCAACAACGCTCAAGGCGGCTGGAAGATCAGATGAGCTTGAGGCCTTTCAGGCTCGCGTGACCGTTGCGCCCGAGGATGACGTGGTCGTGCACGACGATTTTGAGTGGTGACAGAACGGCCACGATCTCACGGGTCACCGCCACGTCCGCGGACGAGGGGGTCGGATCGCCGGACGGGTGATTGTGGGCCAGGATGATGGCGGTGGCCGAGAGCTCCAGCGCCCGGCGGGCGATCTCCCGGGGATAGACCGGCGTATGATCGACGGTACCGCGTCCCTGCACCTCGTCGGCGATGAGGTGGTTGCGCTTGTCGAGGAACAGGACGCGGAACTCCTCGCGCGGCGCGAAAGCCATGGTGGCGCGCAGATACTCGCTGAGCGCGCTCCAGGAGGACAGGAGCCTCCCGCTCATGGATCGCTCCACGGGCGAGGCGTCGGCCAGCGGCCTCGATCACCTTGAGATCGGAGACGATCCCGGCGCTGACGCCCTCGACCTCCATCAGCCGCGCCGGCTCGGCGCTGACCACCTCGGCGAAGCTGCCGAACCGGCGGACCAGAGCATTTGCAAGGGGCTTCACGTCCCGCCTCGGAATGGCGCGGAACAGGATCAGTTCCAGCAGCTCGTAATCGGGAAGCGCATCTCCGCCGGTCGCCGCGAACTTCTCCCGCAGGCGTTCGCGGTGGCCGTGATAATGCGGCGCTTCCTTCGCCACCGATGACGGGGCAGCGCTGTCGGCAAACAGCCCCGCATCGCCGTCCTCCGGCAGCGCCGTCACGGCCCGTCAGGCCGCGGGGTTGACGGGCTGGTGCAGCCCCTTGGGCGAGATCGTGAAGATCTCGACCCCGGTCTCGGTCACGCCCACGGTGTGCTCGAACTGGGCGGACAGGGACCGGTCCCGGGTGACCGCGGTCCAGCCGTCACCCAGCACCTTCACGGCCGGGCGGCCCAGGTTGATCATGGGCTCGATGGTGAAGAACTGTCCCGGCCTGAACGGGACGTCATAGCTCGCCTCGACATAGTGCAGGATCGTCGGAGCATCGTGATAGGTGCGCCCCAGACCGTGGCCGCAGAAATCGCGCACCACCGAGCAGCGCTCGCTCTCGGCATAGGACTGGATCGCCCGACCGATATCGTTGGTGGAGCCGCCGGGCTTCACCGCCGCCACACCGCGCATGAGCGCCTCGTAGGTGATCTCGCACAAGCGCTGCGCCTTGCGGGAAACCTCTCCGACATAGGCCATCCGACTCGAATCGCCGTGCCAGTCGTCGAGGATCAGGCAGATATCGAGGTTGACGATGTCGCCCTCACGCAGCGGCTTGTCGTTCGGGATGCCGTGACAGACCACGTGGTTGATCGAGGTGCAGATCGACTTCGGATAGCCTCGGTAGAGCAGCGACGCCGGATAGGCGCCGTGATCCATGGCGAACTCGTAGGCAAGCCGGTCGAGGGCCTCGGTGGTGACACCGGGTTGCGTCGCCTCCATCAGCAGGTCCAGGGCCTCGGCCGTGAGGCGGCCCGCCCGGCGCATGCCTTCAAACCCCTCCGGGCCGTGGATCGGCGGCTCCGGGGCGCGGCGCGCACCCTGCGCACTGGCCTGTTCTTGTTGCATGATCGAAGCTTTGTATGGCGTCGTAAATCGGTAGCCCCACCTATGTACGGTGCGCGGCGCGGCAGGCCAAGCGCTGGACCGGGTCGCATCGGGCGAGGCTTGCGCCGGCTGCGGGGCTGGCGGCATAAGCGGCCGCGAGACGCCCGGACGCGCGCAGGCAGATTCGCCGCGTGGTCGGAGCGGGTGAGGCGAGGGCCGGATGGCAGGCAAGGCGGTACCGCACTTCCACAACGAGCCGGGTGTGCCGGTGATCGCCGTGGGTGTGAAGGAATTCATGTGCATCGGCGCGCTGCCGCCGTTCGACCATCCGCACGTCTTCCTCGACATGGGCGCCGATACCGAGATCATCTGTCAGTACTGCTCGACCCTCTACCGCTACCGGCCCAGCCTGAAGGCCGACGAGGCGGACCCGCAGGCCTGCGTCTGGCAGGACGACGCCAAGCTCGCGGCGGAGTAGGCACGCACCCCCTGTGTCCTCGGACAGTCGACCTCTGCGTATCGGGATCGTCGGGGCCGGGATCGGCGGGCTCACGGCGGCATTGGCGCTCTCGGATGCTGGCCACGCCGTCACGGTGATCGAGCGCCGGACCGGGTTCAGCGAAGTCGGGGCCGGAATCCAGATCTCGCCCAACGCCAGCCGGGTCCTCGCCGGGCTGGGTCTCTCGGCCGCCCTGCGCCGGGCCGCGAGCGAGCCGCCGGGAGTTGAAGTGCGCGCGCTCGACAGCGGCCGGCGAATCGGCGCGGTGGCGCTCGGCGCCAAGGCGCAGCGGCGCTTCGGCGCGCCCTACTACGTGATCCACCGCGCCGACCTGCAGACGCTTCTTCTCGACGCCCTGCGCAGCCGGCCGTCGATCCGCCTGATGATGGGCCGGACCGTCACGGGCTTCGCCGAGACGGCGTCCGAAGCCGTTCTCACCGCCGAGAGTGCCGGCGGCCCGCAGGAGCTGAGCTTCGACTTGGTGATCGGAGCGGATGGCCTGCGGTCGCACCTGCGCGCCCATCTCGATGCGGCCCCGCTCCGGCCCAGCCGCGCCGCCGCATGGCGGGCGCTGGTGCCGATCGACGCGGCGCCGGAGGCGCTGCGGGGCGCCGCGACCGGCCTCTGGCTCGGCCGTGGACGACACGTGGTGCATTATCCGGTGCGGGACGGCCAGTTCCTCAACGTCGTCGCGGTGGTTCCTGAGGCGGTGGGCGACGAGGATTGGGGCCGCCTCGGGGAGCCCGCGGTGCTGCGCGCCCATTTCCGCGGCTGTGCGGGCCCCCTGCGCGACCTTCTGAGCCTCCCGGATTCCTGGCTGGTCTGGTCGCTCGCCGACCGGGCCGTCGCCCGCCCGCTCGCCCGCGGCCGGGCCGCGCTGATCGGCGATGCGGCGCACCCGGTCCTGCCCTATCTTGCCCAGGGCGCAGCGCTTGCGATCGAGGATGCCTCGGTGCTGACGCGCGCGCTGGCGGACCATGCGGACGTGCCGGCCGCCCTGGCGGCCTTCGTGGCCGCCCGAACGGGCCGTGTCCGGCGCGTGCAGAGGGCCGCCCGCGCCAATGGCCGCACCTACCATGCCGGCGGCTTGGCGGCCTTCATCCGCAACGCCGTGATGGCGCGCCTTGGTCCCGACGGGATGCGCGAGCGGTACGCTTGGCTCTACGGCTGGACACCGCCCGCTTGATCGCGTCCCCGGCCCCCGCTACCCAGGGAGCCATGCGGACGTGGCGGAACCGGTAGACGCACGAGACTTAAAATCTTGCGGCCGCAAGGCCGTGCGGGTTCGAGTCCCGCCGTCCGCACCAAACTCTTCCAAGCTCGTAAGTGCTTGGTCTGGAAGGTCTCGCCGTCTCAGGTGGGACGTGGCTCGTGAAGTTCCGCGGGAGCTTCCGCCTTGCTGATCTTGTGAGCCTGTGACCGATTTTGTGCCACCCGTTCGAGTTCCTCGTGGAGGTCATCGGTCCGGAGATGGCCGTACCGGGCTGTCATCTGGAGCGTCGAATGACCGAGCACTCGGCTCAGGCGGTAGAGATCGCCGCCGCCCTGGACCCACCACGAGGCGAAGGTGTGCCGGAGATCGTGCCAGCGGAAGTCCTTGATGCCCGCTCTCCTACAGGCGTTGACGAACGCCTTGCGCGGATTGCCGACTCGACCGCCACTCGGCCCATGAAGAAGGAAGGCCGAGCGCGGTCGGGCGCGGCGTTCCAATAGCTCCCGGATCACCGTGAGCGCCCTTCGCGACAGCGGGACCTGCCGGGGACGGCCTGCCTTCGTCTTCTCCAAGTTTAGCTCACGACGCTGAAGGTCGATGTTCGCGAGGGTGAGACCGAGCAACTCCGTCTTGCGCAGGCCGGTCTCGACCGCGAGCACCAAAATCGGTCGCAGGGGCTCGGACGCAGCCTCGTACAGTCGGTCGAACTCCTCGTGGGTTAGGTAGCGCGTTCGGGGGCGGCTCTCACGGAGCATTTTCTTGACCGCCTTCGTGACCGGGGATGTGTCCACCCACCCCCAGCGCTCGGCCATCGTGAACATCGAGCCCAGGAAAGCCAGATCGCGCCGGATCGTCGCATCGGCAACCCCGGTACGCTTGCGAGCGGAGATAAAGTCGGCGAGCGTGCGCCGGTCGATCTCATCGAGATGCACCGGACCGAGGATGCGGCTCAGGGTCTGGCTGTTGTAGCGGTAGGTCTCAATCGTCCCGTCCTTCAGTCGGGCTTCGGTGAAGAACCGCTCGGCCGCTTCGGCGAGGAGGTATCGTGGCCGAGCTTCGCTGCGACCCGATCGAGCATGCTCCTCCATCAACTGAGCCAGGAAAACTACCGCCTCGGTCTTCTTGGTTGTCTTGGCCGAGCGCCTCACGTGGACGCCGTTCAACCGGAACCTCACCCACCAAACATCACCCCGACGATAAAGCCCCGCCACAAACCCTCGCCGCCCGCTGCTGACAGGCAAGAGTCTGAATCAAAAAGAGAAATTGACAAGACCGTACCCGCATAGGGTTGGCGCGAAGGTTACTGAGGCCGGGGTGAGACGCTCGACGAGATCACCTCGATCAACGGGGCCGACATGATCCAGGCCCACGTGCGGGAAGAAAGCCTCCAAGCAGGAGACGGTCGAGGCCGACCATCGACGTTACCCGGGTGCAGGGTCGCGCCACGTGATCCCTGAGACCGTCACGGGCATCGTGATCACCAGGATGTAGATGACCGGGCAAATACCCCCGCGAGGGAGACGTTCTCGTCGAGAGCGGCTTTGAACGTCGGCGAATGGTCTCGTTGAAAGTGGCACCTACCGCTGCGAGACGGTCGAGGTGAACGATGCCGATACGCTCGGGCTCACCCTCTGCGGTCGAGGTCGGAGAGCGACAGCTTCAACTCAAACGTCATGGGCATGGGGTCCGAGAGTGCGTAGGGTGGAAAGCCTCCAGGAGGATGAGGGTCGTGCGCCACTGTCGTCCGGCAGCCGACCTCGTCAGATCATCTGCCGGACCAGTCTGAGACCATCGATCAGCACAATGCGCTTGCTCGATGCGGCTCTTAGGTAACGGCAAGCCGAGGACGACCGCGGCCTCTGCGTGGGGCCGCGGCCCCCGTGCCCTCAGCCTTGATCCGCTCCAGCAGCGCGCTCGCGGGCTCATCGTCCGGATCCTGAGGGACAAGCTCGCCACGGAACGCCTTCGAGAGGACGGCTTGATCGAGGTGATCGATGAGCTTGCGGGCGCTCGCCAAGTCGGCGGCAAGGCGGTCAATCCAGGAGAATGCTCTGTTCAAAGTATCAACAATGAAGGCTTGCTCAGCTAACGGCGCAATCGGCACAGGACACCTCCTTACATCGCGAAGATTCAATCCAGGCATATCGATGCCGCGGTACTTCGAATGAAGCCAACGTTGAGCAACATCCCCTTCCAACCAGCGCGCTAGAAAATTAGTGATTATAGCCTGCGACGGTCTTAGTCGTGCTGTTCCTTGAGTGATGTTGGCGCCCCGCAATTCATCAGGAACAACGGCTACCTTGGTCGCTCTAATAATTCCCAACAATACATCGCCACCCTCTAACGAGGCGCGAGAATATTTTGCCGCAATTTCATTGCTCGTGAAAAGCAGTTGACCGATTTTTATGACTCCATTTTCTATGTCCGTGCCCCGAACATAAGGAACACCCTTGTCAAGTTTGGGTCCAGGTTGAACGATCCCGTACACAATATCGCTGCCGGGCTGAACAATTTCTTCCGCCGCGGCCCAACACCATCCAGTCGGTATTGGATGGGGCGCTTCTTCCAACTTCAAGGGAGTCGGCGGTACATAAATCTCCCGACTCGATTTTTTTGATGCTGCCCAAGCTGAATATCGTTCTTCGTGAACAGCGGTCATGGAATGTTGTTCTAAATCGACGGTCCTGTTGTTGCGACGATAGTCACAGGACAGCTTACCTTCGAAGGCGGCTTGAAGAATAGCGCTTTTGTACTTTCGGACTAGCGTCGGAACGTGCTCAAGGTGGTCACGCGCGCGCTTCGATTTCGCCGAGAGTTTGCCGATCTTGGCGACTATCCGACGCTGCTCGGAAAGCGGCGGCAGCGGAATGCGCGTTTCCTCGAACTTTCCTTTTGTGACGTGCCGAAGGCCGACACCACCGTGAGCCTTTTCGATCTGCTCGTCGAGAGTTTGGTTGATCGCGTATTTGAAGAAATCTGTATCGATTGTCTCGCGCCTAAATTTTATATTAAAAATGTGCTGGTTTAGAACTGCCTTTTGTCCGGTCCAGACATGGGCGCCAAACGATGTTCCCGGAGTGCCAGACCAAGCGAATAACAGATCGCCGTTCTCGATGAGATATTTGCTCTCAATTTTCCCGTCATAATAGTTGAACTTGGCGTCCGACTTATTTAGGTTCTGGATCCTGACGATCGGCAGGCCGGTCGCAGTCCAGTCGGTCGGCTTGAACGCTCTGCCGTTCACCAGATCGCAGATCTGGCCAATACTGACTTCCTCCCAACCCGCAGGCATCGCCATCACTCCGCAGCCTCTGGCAGTGCCGCGGCCGACTCCTCGTCGCCATCAAGTTCGTCCGACAGCGCATCGATTTCGGCAAGCGCCGCCCGCAAATGGCCGATGATCGCAGCCGCGATATCCTCGGGTTCGGTCAACCCCTCCTCGGCATCAGCCTCTGTGTCTCGCAACCACGCGATGTCGAGGTTGTCGTTGCGCTCGGCCACCTGCTCGCGCGTGAAGCACCGGAAGCGTCCTGCCTCGCCGTGATCTTGCCGCTCCACCGAACCGTTCGGATCCGCGCCGTAGGCGGTCTCGAACGCCGCAAAGTCATCCAAGGTCAACGGGCGCGTCTTGCCGAAGGCAGGCATGTCGGCGCGCAGGTCGTAAACCCACACGGCCTTCGTATTTCCCTTGTCCGTCTTCCCGCGTTGGAAGAAGAGCACGTTCGTCTTCACGCCGATCGCGTAAAAGATGCCAGTCGGCAGCCGCAGGATCGTGTGCAGGTTGCACAGGTCCATAAGCCATGTGCGCAGGCGACGGCCGGTATTGTCCTCGAACAGCACGTTGTCAGGCACCACCACTGCGGCCCGGCCGCCGGGCTTCAACGCCCGCACGATGTGCTCGATGAAGGCCAACTGCTTGTTCGAGGTCTCGGCCGTGACCGAGAAGTCGTTCCGCGTTGGGCGTCCACCACCCTTCTTGGTCCCGAATGGCGGGTTCGTCAGGATCAGGTCGGCCTTGCCCAGCGCCTCGCCGTCCGGCGAGAGGGTGTCCACATGCTCGACGCCGCCCTCGATGCCGTGCAGCATCAGGTTCATCAGGCAGAGACGGTGCGTGTCGTGGACGAGTTCGGCGCCGTGATAGGCGCCGTTGCGCTGGAAGAACGCCTGAGCCTCCGGGAGCTTGTAGAGGTTGTCGGTCTCGGCCTTGATGTAGTGATCGGCCGCCACGAGAAACCCCGCTGTGCCAGCGGCAGGATCCTGGATCACCTCGCCCGGCTGCGGCTGCATGACCCGCACGATGCAGTCGATCAGCGGACGAGGTGTGAAATACTGGCCCGCGCCGCTCTTCTTCTCCGCCGCGTTCTTCTCCAGCAGGCCCTCGTAGAGGTTGCCCAAGCCCTCCTCGCGCGCCGAGAACCAGTCGAGCTTGTCGATCGCACTCGTGAGCGCCTTTAGGTTCGTCGGCCGGGTCAGGCGGGTCTGTGCGTCCGTGAAGATCGCGAGCACGAGGTGGTCGGTCTCGATCTTCGGGTTGCCGAGGTCGAGCAGCAGCCGCTTGTAGTGGTCGAGTTGATCAAGGCCCTCGCGCCCGGCGAGCCCCGCCCAGCGATACTGCGCGGGCAGACGCTGCTCGCCGCCGGTCTCGGCGAGCATCTTCAGAAACAGCAGGTAGGTGATCTCGGTGACGTACTCGTTGTAGCCGACGCCGTCGTCGCGCAGTACGTGGCAGAGCGACCAGAGCTTGGCGACAATATCGCGCGTGGTGGGGGTGACCGCTTCCATCAGCCTGCCTGCTTCCAGAGTTCCTCGTTCACGTCGGCGAGGAGCGTCTCCACACCGCCGCTGAAAATTTTGTTGAGGCGGGTGAAGCCGCCGTCCGCCCGGAAAGGCTCGCGGTCGAGCGCCTCGCGATCGACGACGACCTCGCGCACGATCTGCTCCCCGATGCGCTTCAACCAACCGCGCTGTGGATCCGTCCAGGGCTGGCGCGCCATGATCCGTTTCATCGCCGCGGAGACGCGCTCCTCGTAAGGCAGGAGCGGATCACCCAGTGCGGCTTGTCGGACGTAGCCGATGATCGAGGCGGCGATGTCCTCGTTCTTCGCATCCTTCCAGGCGCGTTTGAGCGTCGCCTCGGGGAAACCTGCGCGGTCGAGTTCAGCACGGAGTTCGCGTAGCTGTGCGCGGGTGAGATCGCGCGGACGCTGCACCACCACCTTCATGGCCGTGAGGGTGTTCACGTTCTCGTTCACGAACGTGGCGAACCCGTCGAGGAAATCCTCGGGCTTCTCGGCCGTGCCGTAGCCGCGCGTCACACTGATCACTGCGTCTGGGTGGGGTGAGATCGGCTTGCGGTCGGGCTCACCGTCGCCCTTGAACGTATCAAGCACCGTTCCGATACCCTGATGCGTTCGCATCCAGGTGACGAGGTCCTCGCCCGGCGCCGCGTGCAACCGCGCCAACGTCGCCTCCGGCGTCTCGCCCGCGACCGCCTCGAAGCGCCTGCGCGCCTCCTCGGATATCGTCTTGAGCCGACGCCGCAGCTTGACCACCAACTGCGCCCGCACGGTCTCGCGTTGCCGCTCATCGTCAGCGGCGGCGAGTTCCGCGACCAACTGCTCGAACCCGATCGCAGGCGCGACCACGACGGGCTTCATGTCCGTGATTTTCTGGAGGTGGGGGTAGAGGTCCACCGCGTCGAAGATACGGAACACGTCCTTGCCGATGTCCGGGCACAGCCGCGTGGCCCGGCCGATCATCTGCTCGTAGAGGATCCGGGAGTTCACGCGCCGCAGGAAGACGAGGTTGGTGATCGACGGCACGTCGATGCCTGTGGTCAGAAGATCCACCGTGACCGCGATCTTCGGATTGGCGTCGTTGCGGAAGGCCCGGATGAGGTCGCCGACCTTGTCCACCTTGCCGGTGATCTTCTTCACCGCGGAGTCGTCGATCTCGCCGTAGGCGGCCTGGAAAGCATCCTTGACCTGCTTCACCACGATGTCGGCGTGGTCGTTCGAGGCTGCGAAGATCAGCGTCTTGCCCGGCAGGCTCGGATCGATGTGCCGGGCGAGTTCCTCGGCCACGACCTTGTTGAAGTTCTCGGTGACCACCTTCTTGTTGAACTGCTCGACCTCGAAGCGCAGGGCGTCGGGCGCATAGGCGAGGTCGATCTCACCCGTCTGGGGATTGAAGAACTCCAACTGCTCGGACTGGGCGAACTCAATGCCGTAGCGCGCCAACTCGGTCTCGATCCGGACCGGCGGCTCGTGGTCGTTGAGATGGCCGTCGATCACCGCGTCGCGGTACGAGTAGGTGAAGACCGGCTCGCCGAAGATCTCGGTGGTGTGCAGCGCGGGCGTGGCAGTCAGGCCGACCTTCACCGCGTCGAAGTAATCGAGCACGCGCCGGTACTTCGAGACGTAATCGGCCTCGTCGCGGAAGCTCAACTCGGCGTCGGAGAGTTCGCGGTCGAGCAAGTAGCCGCGATGGCACTCGTCCACGACGATCAGGTCGTACTGGTCGATGGCGGGCGCCTGCGCCGGGTCGTCGGTGAGCAGGACGCGCTTCACCAGCCCCTGGATCGTGCAGATGTGCAGTTTCGTCTCGGCGTCGGGCACCACGTCCCTCAGACCCTTCAGGCCGAAGATGTCGGCGAAGGTCTTGCCGGTGACTACCTTGGTGGTCGAGAACTCGCCCTCGGTCTGGTCGCCCAGCGCCGACCGGTCCACGACGAAGCAGACGCGGCGGAAGCGCTTGGTCGAGAGCAGGCGGTACAGGAGTGCGATGGCGAGCTTGGTTTTGCCCGAGCCCGTCGCCATCGCCACCAGCATCGTGCGACGGCCCGCCTCCAAGCTCTCCTCGACCTTGGCGACGGCAGCCTTCTGGTAGTCGCGCAGCGGGAAGCCGAACACCATCGGCTGGTCCTTGAGCGCCTGGGTCGCCGCCTCGACATCGACGCTCAGCTTGCCCAGCAAGCCCTCCGGCGTCGGCCAGTCCACGAGTGCGCGGCGCAGGTTGGACGGGCAGCGCACGTCGCGGAACCACACTCCGCTCTGCGTCTCGATCTGCCGGAGATACGCGCGGCCGTTGGCGGCGAACACGAAGGGCACGCGGTAGGCGTGCGGCCCCTCCTGCCATGGTGCGCCATCGACGAACGTGACCCCGCCGGTTTCGGTGATATCGCGGGCGTAACGTTCGGCCTGATCGATGGCGCTCGACACGCTGGTGTTCTTGCGCTTCGCCTCGACCATGCCGACGAGGGTCAGGCCGATGAACAGCGCGTAGTCGGCACGTCCTTTGGAGACAGGCCACTCGGCGATAGCCATGTTGCGGCCCTTGACCGGCCGGGTGCCCTCACTCCAGCGCAGCCGTTGCGTGTCGGCCGCCCAGCCATTGTCCTTTAGCTGCCGGTCAATCAGTGCGCGGGTATCGGCCTCGTCCAGGTCGATCTTCTCGGCCGCCTTCACGCCGGACGTGACGAGGGCTTGGAGAGCGGCGACCGGGGTCTTCTCCGCCTGTGATTGAAGGGCCGCGAGCCTAGCGGCCAACTCTGCCTTCTCGATCTCGCCCTCTTGAGCGAGCGCCTCCCACACCGCCCGATCTTCGCTCTCGCGACGCAGGCGCTCAGACGAGACTCTCGCGCTCGCGCGCCTCCTGCTCGGCGAGCAGTCGGGCTGCTTCTGCTGCGCCCTCGCTATTGGCGAGGCTCAGCCGCAGCGCGGCGATCTCCTCGCGCAGGGGCGCGGAGGCATCAACCGGTGGCGGAGGTGGTAGAAACGGTCCGGGCTTGAAGTCGGGCTGCTTACCGTAGGTGCGGTGAAACCAAATCGCGATCTGACGGGCGAACTTCAGGCCGGAGAGTGCCTCAGCGTGCGTGCCCTTGGCCTCATGGGCCGCGTCGTTACCGAGCTTGCGCAGGCCATGAAAAAGGTCGGCGGTCTCACGGGGCAAGACACGCTCGTAGGACAGGCGCGACAGGATGGTCTCGAAGCTGTCGCGACGCTCGGGCTGGTACAGGCCCTGTCGGGCGGCGATCTCTTTGGCCAGGAGTTCGGCGAACTGCCGCAGCTTGATCAGGGTCGTAGAGGGATCCGTTCGGAAATAGCTCTCCGCGAGCGCGGGCAGCGCCTCAAGGTTATGCCCGTACCCTCCCATGAAGCCGAAGTTGGCGGAGTTGGCCATCTTGCCCGGACGCCGATCACGAACTGCACGGCACCGTAGGGTTAGGGTTGAGGATGCTCAACGTGTAGTTGGTCTCACCAAGGCAGTTCGGGAGCAGGCGAGGCATCTCTGTCACGGTCGAGCTTCAGCGACGTGCGAGGTATGCAGGGGTTCGGCTGATCTACCGAAATGAGGTACGCAGCGCCTGATCTACGCGAGCCTGGATGACCCAGCGCCCGCTCGCCGAGACCCCGAACCCTTCACCGTGTTGCGCCCGAAGCTCGGCCAACACTCCGGTTCGGGTCGCCTCATAGTTCGCTTCAACGTGAGCCCGCCAGCGCGCCTGCCAAAGTTCACGCTCGAAGGTCTCGCGTACAGGCCAGGGCGGTAAGCCTGCCCCGCGGCGTAGCGCGTTCTTCACCCAGATCGAACTTAGGATCGCCGCAGCGTCTACCGTTCTCGTGGTCGATGTCGTCATGTTGGGCCAAGGATGACGTTCGGATTTCTAGTCGTCCAGCGCCGTAACTAGCGATCTGCTTTTCAACGTGGATCATCGGCCGGACAAGTTGTGACATGCCGTTCTTGTGTTAAACTCCCGGGATGGTCGAAACGGGTTGATGCGTGAGTTCGCGCGGCCACGGCGATGCGCTGGAGCACGCTCTTGGCCGTCAGTCTGCACGACCGTATCGCTGATAAGTCTGACCCGATCTCGCCGATCACCGGCTGGGTGCTGACGATACTGGTACGCCTTGATCGGGACGGCGCCCGCGGTGTCATCGCCGACCTCTCTGTCGCCGGAGTTCTGACGCGGCAGGCCGCATTCGTCACTCTGGCCAATCTCAACCTGAACGCGCCCGGCGACTTCCTCAAACGCCTCGCGATCACAATTGGTGGCGCAGAAGGCATCGGCCTCGCCCTTCGGACCCGCCGCGCCCGCCAGATCATCGCGGCAGCCTTCGGTGTCGAGCCCAGCGCGGTGCCTACCAGCTACCTCAGGGCGCTCGCCAAGATCGAGGAATTCGGTACGAAAGGGCTAGGTCTGTATCCTTTCGCCGACCCTGGCTCGTACCGCCGCCTCTTCCAGATCCTGACCGTCGAACCGCACAGCCGCCGGGCGCATGCGCTACGCTTCTCCGACCGGCTGATGTCGATCACAGTCGAGGCAGCCTTGACGCTGGACCCGGTCCTGGTCTGGGCCGACGTTCTCGCCGTCGTCGGCACGCCGCAGCGCGTCGCAGCGGCCAACGCCGCGTTAGGTCTCATTCGGGACTGCCATACTACCCTGGACGAAGCCGCTCTCGTCACCGCGATGCGCCAGTCGCTCAAGACCCTCGGGGTGATCGAGGCTTTCGCAAAGACTGCACTCAACACGGCGGATCGCCTACCCACCCCACTGCCCGCGGCCGAGGGTATCCGGCCGCTCCGGACAGCCGCAGAATACCGCGAGATCGGGTCGAAGCTGCGCAACTGTGCGGCAACGAAGGTTCCCGAGGCTGCACTCGGTCTACTCGCCGTCGTAGAGGTAACGCATCCTGCTGAAGACGGCACGGAGACGACCCTCGCGGCATCGCTGACGCCGACCATCGACGGCCGTTGGATGGTCTCGGAGGTCAGCGGGCTGAAGAACCGGCAGCCTTCCAGAGAGGTGCTCTACCCTGTGCTGAGGCGCCTGGAAGCGCTCGGTGCGATCATCCCCGGCCCAGCGATCGGTGGCCCCTACCGCAAGGACGTGGCCGACCTGCTGGGGATCTACCGCTACGCGCCGCTCCACGACGCTCTTCACCCGCACGGCAGCAGCGAGGAGGACGAAGTTCTCGCAGCGCTTGAGGCTGAAGCTGAGGAGGCGGCCTGATCCGGGAGGCGGCGGGTGTTCTTCGAGTTCGACGAGATCCTCGACCGCTGGAATGAGGGGAGCACGCGTGATCGGCGGCGCCTCATAGTCGCCTGTGGTGAGGCGCTGACGGCGTTCCTGCTCCGTCCATGACGAACCTTCACCCCACCGCGGTCTACGTCCTGAAGACGCCCGGCTGGAAGATCCGCGTCTGGCTGGCCATCGTGCTCACTCTGGTGTTGGCGAGCCTGCCGGTGCCGGTCGCAGGGCTGACCCTGTGGGTGCTGGCCTTGCCATACCTCATGATGGCCGAAACGTTGGCGCGCATGGTCGGCGAAGGAGATCGGGCGCGGCGGCTGCTAGAAGCGGATCACGAGGGGCAAGCCGCTCAACTCGCGGGACGTGACGCTCGGATCAAACGTCTGGAAGGCGAACTTGCCGAGGTACGAGCGGCGGCCCACCGTGCGGCCAATACGGTTGGCAATCCTGTTTACCGCCGGGTGGGTTTGAGCCCTTCAGCCCCGGACTGGCTGGTCGAGGCCGCTCGCCGGGCCTACCGGCGCCGCCTGCATCCGGATGTGCACCCTCCACATCATCGTCCGCAAGCCCACGACCGCTACATCCGTGCCGAGGAGGCGTTCGAGCGGATCAGGCAGTTACGGGCGTGATCGCCCTCGCGCTAGTGATTTCGATCAGCTACGTCCGCCGCTACCCCGCCGGAAATCTGCTGGAAGATTAGGATGCGGCCCGCACGAACTTGCGCGGACCGCGATGACTTTTAGGTGTAGCGCATCTCGGGGTAACGCTTACCGCTCAGGACCTCCGACACGCGGCCCTGGTTCAGACGTAGCGCCGCGGCGATTTCGTGTTGGACGAGGTCGGTTTCCCGAGCCATTTTCCAGATCGCGGCGGCGATGGCGGCAGTCAGCGGCTCGCTGACACGGCGACGACGGCGCATCAACGCCCCCGCCCGGAACCGTTCTTCGTCGGATCGACGAGAACATATCGTTGCCCGGCGGCGGGTGGAGGGGGAAGGGGCTCGCCTCTAACGACGGTGCGCTCCTCACCCGTGTGACCGCCACGCGGCCCTACAATCTCGTATTGTCCTGATCGCGGCGCGTGCTGGCCGGGCTTGTACGTGGTGTTCGACATGACACGTGGTCTCAGTGGCGTTGAATGATCGCCCTGAACGGTCTATGTCTGGAACACCCCTGCTACAGACAGCGACCGCGTCATACCGGCTCTCCGCGAGCCACAAAACGCGACCAGCCGATGTAGACAACAGGACCAAGCTGGTCCGCCGCAAAGCGAGCAGTCCAGCTTGGTCCTGTTATAACACGGCGTTAACGATTTGTCAATCGCATACGCCTGTCTTGGAGAAGGTTGTAGCGGAATTTTGCCGTGAGTCAACTTATCCTGTGGATAATTTGACTCGCTCCGGGTTTGAGTTGCCCTCAGCATCGGTTCGATCAACGCCATGAGCACCCCTGGCAGATCCTCAAGACGCTGGCACGCTGATACCAATCTGAGTTGCGATCGGCGTGTAGATGTCCGTGTCCGCCCCGGTCGCCCGGATTGACACCAGCAGGGCGTAGCAGACCGACCGCTCCCACCGTCTCTCGGCGTCGCGCTTCTCCTTCCACCAGCCGCCCACCGGGTAGACCGCGATAGCGTCCCGCGCGGCGAGGTCGGCCGCCGTGCCGTGCCAGATGTCGGAGTGGATCGAGCCACGGTCGCGCGGGATGCCGAGGAACCAGTCGTCGCCCCCGGTATCCGAGACCAGCGCCTGCCCCTGCTCCTCGATCTCGGCCGCTTTGTTGACTCGCCGCTCGAAGTCGCCAGGCCGCTCCAGCGACCGCTTCACCGCGAAGCGCAGTCCGTGGGAGGCGTACTTGTGGCGCTTCGTCCATCCCCGCTCGCCGGGGTTCGGCTCGATGAAGTAGGACAGCGTCACCCGTAACTCGACCGGGTGTTCTCCGAGCGCTTCCAGTTCAGCCTTCGGCCAGGGCAGCCGGTGCAGGTTCATGTGCCTGCTCTTGATGAGCGAGCCCTCGATGCGGAACGGCCGGAGCGCGTCCTCTATCATCATCGTCGCGTCGGTGGCCGCGCTCATCAGTGCGCGGTTCGCGTCCGGTACTCCCCAACCGTAGCGACGCAACAGGACTAGCTTCTCGTTGCGGGTCGTCGCCTCGTCGAAGCGCGCCCGCATCGCGGGCGTCCACTCCGCCGAATGCACCATCAGGGCCCGCACCGTCTCGGGTCGGAGTTCCGGGCGCGCCGCCATGATCCTGGCTGCCATATGCACGCCGAGCGCGGTAGCGGCGCTTGTATCGCCGAAGGTCTGGAACAGACGGCTCTGCGGCCGGTAGTGGGTTGTCAGCGCTTGCAAGTCGTCGATGGCCGAGGCGGGGTTGATGCCATCATGCGCAAAATTCCCGCCCTCGAACACGACATCGGGGCGGATGGACCACTGCCGGTCCCAGACGGTCGAGGTGCGGCTACCGGGGGAAAGCTCTCCGGCCGGGGCGAGCGCGGCCCAGTCGAGGTAATCTTGGTGCGTGATCGTGATCTTGTCGGTGTAGGCGCCGACCACGAGCGCGTTCCACGCCTGCGAGGGGCTCTCGACCTCGGCAAGGTCGTTGGCGTCCGGATATTCCGCTGCGTGGATGTCACCGCGCAGGTTGCCCGCGGCCAGCACCATCAGGCGTGGAGTGCCGTCGCCATAGCAGATCTTGTCGATCGCCGCCGACCAGGACGAAGGGCGCCCACGGGCCAAACCGATCTCGCTCGTGACGGCCATGCAGAACACGCGCCGACGCCGGGGCTTGTGCTGCTCGACGCGCGCGACACCAATTGCGGTGATGGCACCGTACAGGACGGGGTCGTTATCCGCCCGTGGCGGCAGGATCTTTACCGTCTCCAGGTTGTGCTCGACCGGGACCTCGTCGGCCCGCTCCAGCGCGACCTGGATGTCGCCGAGCAGCGCGACGCCACACATGGCAGTGCCGTGCCCGTTCCAGTACGCGCTGTCGCCGACGCCCCAGGCCGGGTCGTAGGTGTGCTGATCCGTGGCGGCCAAGCTCGCCGCCAGCAGCGGGTGGTTGCGCGTCGCGCCGCTGTCGAGGATGCACGCGGCGGGTGCATCCGGACCGGCCGGAAGCATCCGGTCGGCCAGATCGCGCGCCCAATCCGCTTCCTCCCGTGGCCCCATCTCCAGGAAGAGGTTCGGCACGTCCTTGGCGAGCCGGAGTTCGGCGACAGCGTCGCAGTTCTCGATCAGAACCTGCAACTGCTCAGGGGTCGCCAACGCCAGAAGAACGCTACGCTCGGCGAACTCCAGCACGTGCTGCTTGACCGCGAGGCCCATTGCGTCGGCGACGTGCTCGAAGCGTTGGCGGCTGTCTTCACGGACCCAGACTTCCCACCACACCGTCCTGCCTTCCAGCGGGAACGTGGCCCGGTCGTCCGTGAACAAGGCCCGCACGCCGCCCAGGCGCGCGTCGATGATGGAGGCGACCAGCTTCCTGTTCTTGGGCTGCCCCTTGTTGGTCTCCTCGTCGCGGTAGGCGGTGACCTTCTTCACGAAGTGATCCGCCGCCGCCTCGGGAACGAAGACGGTGCTCCTGATCACCTCCGCGTTCTCTTCCAGAGGTTGTACGGCGCAGATCTCGATCCCCTTCGAGGGGAGAGCCAGACCATCGAGCGCGTCGCGGTGGTCTGAGGGGATGTCGAACTGGAGATAGAAGCCCCTCTGGCCATCGGAGACAGGGTCTTGCCGCGCGGCGAGTTGCTGACGCGCACCTGCGAGCGCCGACTCAAGGGCTATCAGAAGCCTACGGGCGTGCTCAGCACGCACCCGGCTCGGTGGGGCGCCGGAGTGAGGTCGCCGCGGCGACGTGAAATCCTGACTCCTGCCGTTGCCCTCCAGGTAGAGGTGCGGCCGGTTCCTGGGCTGATCGGGCATGGAGAAAGGGTCTTAGGGGTGGGCCTTCCGCTCCGCGATGGCGGCGAGAAAGTCTTCCGTCCTAACACCCTCTAAGTTGTAAAGCACCGCCACCTTCGCCGTTTCATCGGCTGCACGTGCCAACTCTGCCTGCCCGAGCCCGGCCGCCGCCTCCAGCACGGCAGGCCAGTCCACCGCCGAGGTGTTGAAGGTGGCAAGTCGGTTCTGGAGGATGCCCTGGGCGATCATCTTGTCAGGCGGTCCGTAGGTGATCACGTCGTCGAAGCGCCGGGCGAGGGCACGATCAAGGAGTTCGGGGTGGTTGGTCGCCGCCACGATCAGGCTCTGGCCGTCGTCCTGCTCCAGGAACTGTAAGAACGAGTTCAGGACGCGGCGGATCTCGCCGACATCGTTCGGCCCCGCGCGCTGCGAGCCGATCGCGTCGAATTCGTCGAAGAAGTAGACACCGCGCTGCTTGGCTATCGCGTCGAACACGAGCCGCAGGCGCCCGGCCGTCTCGCCCATCATCTTGCCGATCAGCCCCTCGTACCGGACGGTGAAGAGGGGCAACTTCAACTCGCCTGCGAGGGCGGCGGCGGTCATCGTCTTACCGGAGCCGGGCGGGCCGACGAGCAGGAGCTTGCGGCGGGAGTTCAGGCCGTGGGCCTTCAGGCGCTCGTGCTGACGCTGCTCCTGAACGACGCGCTTGAGGCGGCCCAAGAGATCCGGGTCGAGCACCATCGAGGACAGCCGGATGTCTGAGTAACGCGCGTTGAGCAGGTCGGCGAGTTCGCCCCGCGGTTGTGCCATCGGCACGGGACCGGCACCGCGGCGGGCGACGTTCAACGTCTTGCCGCGCGCCGCCTCGATGATCTCACGGAGTTCGGTCGCAAGCTTGCCGTGGCCCTGGCGCGCCTCGTGCGCGGCCAACTGGGTGGCGACGGTCAGGAAGTGCTCCTGGTCGCCGTCCAAGTGACTGCGCAGGAGCGCTACGATGTGGCGCGCAGTTGTCATCTCGCCCGGTAGCCGCCTCGCCCGTCAGGCCGCACGACCAGGGGGATGGCGCGGTGCCCTACGGTGTCACGACCGTTCGACCGCCCATAGTGCATCGGCACCACGGGGGTTCAAATTTAAGCTAATTGGTTGGTGCCCAATGAACCAGCCCCGTGGAGCCGGGCGCGGCGTTAACGTCTATCGTCCCCAGGAAGCCATAGTCGCGGCCACGCGCTCGTCCCGGTCTATGCGGTCGATCAGCGCCCGGATCTCACGTGCGACGGTGGACGGCGACCTCGCAGCGACACCGATCAGGTTCTGCCTCAACAGCGCCGTAGCCGCCGGGCTGACGCGGCGCCAACCCCGGTCACGGAATTCGTAGTCTTTCACGAACGTCTTGCCCCGCCCGAGCCAGCGCTTGGCGTAATCGCGCTTGCACCGGACGAGACCAAGGTCGCGCATGATGGCGTAGTTCTCGATCAGATGTGCGCCGAACATTGGGTCTCCTGGGTAAATGGTGGAGGAGAAGATTATCTCCGATGGCCGCGAAGTGGCCGAAAGGAACACAGTGAAGATGTATGAATTTATCGAAACCGCGAACGACGTGGGCTTTCACCATCTGGTCTCGCGGCGTCTGCGCCTGGATGACGGCGAGACCGTCTGGACGGTGGAGGGGGCCGGGATTGAGGTAGAGGAGGCCAAGCGCCGGACCGGCGTGCCCCCGGACGCGAAGCCGGTGCGCTACAGGGTCCAGTACCCGGACGGCGGCTGGTCCTTTGTCGGCCGAGCAGTTTGGCGGGGGACCAAGCTGCTGGAGCCGAAGGCAATCCACAACGTCATCGAGACCTACATCGATGACGACGGTCGCTTCGACAGCGACGACGATGCGGTGGCCGCGGCCGTCAACGAATGGCTCATGTGCTTGTAGTTTGCTCGTCGTGCAGAACTACAGTGATCTTCGCGGGCCATCACCTGCTCTCCGCAAAGTCGTGAAGCGGGGTGATGAGTCGTGACCGAGACAGCGCCGACCGGGCAACCATGGTCTCAAGGTAGTAGAGCGAATTTGCGTCGGAACTGCACCGAT
Organism: Methylobacterium sp. P31; assembly: GCA_050632875.1. GTDB lineage: Bacteria > Pseudomonadota > Alphaproteobacteria > Rhizobiales > Beijerinckiaceae > Methylobacterium. The sequence continues at coordinate 3,917,177 of JBODSC010000001.1, forward strand.
GATCCGCGATCTGCATCCCAGGATCTCGACATTTATGCCAAAGTCGGTGTAGCTGCGCAGGTGGTGAACTCGTATTTGAATGCCATGCCTTTTGAGAGCAATCCCGACGCGGTCACGTGGCATGACGCCCGGCAAGCCGACGACATCCTGGTGCTCGAAGGCCAGGATGGAGAGCCGGATCGGATCTACCGATACGGCCATTACATGGGTAACGATGAAAATTACCGGCCGCATCTGCTCGATTACGAGACAGCGCGCGAATGGTGCCAGCGCCGCGGTATGATCTACAACGAGTGCCCGACTCCTGGTTTGGCGGTTATTGTGCCCATAACCGACCAACAACGCTTCGAGGCAAAAATGTTCTGGTCTGGCCGGTAGATCGAGCAAATTCCATCATATGCATGGGCCGCCTCGCCCTTACGGCTTTCGCTTCCCGCACGCTCACGGCGAGACACGCCCCGACCCTCATCCTCCTGGAGGCTTTCCACCCTACGCACTCTCGGACCCCATGCCCATGACGTTTGAGTTGAAGCTGTCGCTCTCCGACCTCGACCGCAGAGGGTGAGCCCGAGCGTATCGGCATCGTTCACCTCGACCGTCTCGCAGCGGTAGGTGCCACTTTCAACGAGACCATTCGCCGACGTTCAAAGCCGCTCTCGACGAGAACGTCTCCCTCGCGGGGGTATTTGCCCGGTCATCTACATCCTGGTGATCACGATGCCCGTGACGGTCTCAGGGATCACGTGGCGCGACCCTGCACCCGGGTAACGTCGATGGTCGGCCTCGACCGTCTCCTGCTTGGAGGCTTTCTTCCCGCACGTGGGCCTGGATCATGTCGGCCCCGTTGATCGAGGTGATCTCGTCGAGCGTCTCACCCCGGCCTCAGTAACCTTCGCGCCAACCCTATGCGGGTACGGTCTTGTCAATTTCTCTTTTTGATTCAGACTCTTGCCTGTCAGCAGCGGGCGGCGAGGGTTTGTGGCGGGGCTTTATCGTCGGGGTGATGTTTGGTGGGTGAGGTTCCGGTTGAACGGCGTCCACGTGAGGCGCTCGGCCAAGACAACCAAGAAGACCGAGGCGGTAGTTTTCCTGGCTCAGTTGATGGAGGAGCATGCTCGATCGGGTCGCAGCGAAGCTCGGCCACGATACCTCCTCGCCGAAGCGGCCGAGCGGTTCTTCACCGAAGCCCGACTGAAGGACGGGACGATTGAGACCTACCGCTACAACAGCCAGACCCTGAGCCGCATCCTCGGTCCGGTGCATCTCGATGAGATCGACCGGCGCACGCTCGCCGACTTTATCTCCGCTCGCAAGCGTACCGGGGTTGCCGATGCGACGATCCGGCGCGATCTGGCTTTCCTGGGCTCGATGTTCACGATGGCCGAGCGCTGGGGGTGGGTGGACACATCCCCGGTCACGAAGGCGGTCAAGAAAATGCTCCGTGAGAGCCGCCCCCGAACGCGCTACCTAACCCACGAGGAGTTCGACCGACTGTACGAGGCTGCGTCCGAGCCCCTGCGACCGATTTTGGTGCTCGCGGTCGAGACCGGCCTGCGCAAGACGGAGTTGCTCGGTCTCACCCTCGCGAACATCGACCTTCAGCGTCGTGAGCTAAACTTGGAGAAGACGAAGGCAGGCCGTCCCCGGCAGGTCCCGCTGTCGCGAAGGGCGCTCACGGTGATCCGGGAGCTATTGGAACGCCGCGCCCGACCGCGCTCGGCCTTCCTTCTTCATGGGCCGAGTGGCGGTCGAGTCGGCAATCCGCGCAAGGCGTTCGTCAACGCCTGTAGGAGAGCGGGCATCAAGGACTTCCGCTGGCACGATCTCCGGCACACCTTCGCCTCGTGGTGGGTCCAGGGCGGCGGCGATCTCTACCGCCTGAGCCGAGTGCTCGGTCATTCGACGCTCCAGATGACAGCCCGGTACGGCCATCTCCGGACCGATGACCTCCACGAGGAACTCGAACGGGTGGCACAAAATCGGTCACAGGCTCACAAGATCAGCAAGGCGGAAGCTCCCGCGGAACTTCACGAGCCACGTCCCACCTGAGACGGCGAGACCTTCCAGACCAAGCACTTACGAGCTTGGAAGAGTTTGGTGCGGACGGCGGGACTCGAACCCGCACGGCCTTGCGGCCGCAAGATTTTAAGTGGTGATCCGGACACAGCCGAATTTCATTTTCCGCTTCTTTTTCAGAGCGTTGATCGCAGATTTGGCGTTCCACACCCGTTGCGCCACTCGGGTCGCCGATGGTCACAGGGGGCTTGCTCGGATGAGAGACGACGTAGCTCAACGTGGATTGGTTTGGGTTGGTGAGGGCCCAAACGATCGCCACCGTGACGATGACCGTCAGGGCTACTGCGTCATGAAGTGCTCCTTGGGCCTCTCGGGATGGCAGCCTGCGGTCTACGTCAGGAAGTAGATCTCGACATCCCGCATACCTCCATGAGGGCGAGCAGGGTGGATACTCGAACGTCACCGGGATCGTGGACTTCTCGTCGAGGATCGCGGCCCCTCCCGCCACCTCGGTCCAGACGTTGGGCTGAGGACTGGTGCGGTCCCCGCGATGGAGGTGAGTGGCCGGGTCGATCACGACAGCCGAGACGATCACCACCAAGATCACCCTGCGGTAGGAAGATGGATCGCGGCGATGAACTTCAGGGTGATGGTCGGTGACATGTAGTCGAGGGGTAGGCGCGGACGCGCCCACCCGCTCGCAACGGCGGCGTCAGCCCAGCCCGAGCAAGCTCGGGCAGTTCTGCCACCCCGTCGATCCGGCTGCGCGGGATGGACCGCGTGGATGACGGTGGGGCGATCCACTCAGTGCATCCTGCTTTTCCCGGCAACTATCGGCTGTAGTCCAGTAGTCCATGTGGTCCAGGGTTCAGATCGAGCTATTCCCCCTCGCCATCACCGCGATCCCTGGACCGCAGCCGGACCACGATCTGCCGAGAGACCGTGGTCCAACCGTCGCCGGGACGATCAGCCGACCCTGTCGTGCTTGGCCGCCATGATGTTCTTCATGAGGGTGTGAGCCACGGGAAACTCGATGGCCGTGGTCACGACGTTCTCGGTGTCCGCGTCGCGCATGATCACGGTGGTGGAGGACGGCAAGCTAATCACGTTGGTCGAGAAGGGCTCATCACGATCCTGAAGCTCATTACCATCCGTGAGATCGGGCAGGCAGAGCCGGAAGCCGCGCACGCTGCGGCGCGAATTGTCCGACCGGCTGCCGGTCGTGGTCGAGCGCGCGACCATCCAGCCGCCTCCGAGCATCTTGCGGCGGAACTCCTCGATGTCCTCGGGCTTGCTGTGCAGGTGCTCCCGCACCCACTCACGGTAGATGCTGTGCAGGCCCTCGATGGACCGGGTGGCTCCACGAAGAGCCTCCAAGTCGGCGCCCAGGAACCAGCGCCGGATGCTGCACCCGAACGCATCAAGCAACTCCTCGCGCTTCTTCGTGAAGAACGGGCGGCAGATGAACCTGTAGTCCACCTCGATTTCGTTCAAGAGCGCGGCGAACCCGGACACCAACCGGGGCTCGTTAAACTCCCGGCTCTCCTCGTCCCAAAGCGCCTTCGCGCGCACGGCCCAAGCCGGATCGCCGGTCGTGGCCACGAAGGTGTTCTGCCGGTCCCACTCCTCGACGCGCATCGGCTTCTCGTCGTTGGTCGAGAAGATGTGCATCGCGACCGCGGGGTGGGTCGTGCCGCCGACGTTGCGCGTGTTGATCTGAATCTTCTCGTTGCCGGTCATCTCCTTGATCAAGTTCCCGGTCTCGACCCAGCCACCCGGCGCCTTGAACTCATCCCACTCGATGAACTCCTTGCCGAACAAGCTGTCGGTCCAGCCCTTGGCGACATCAAGCTGGTTGGCCTTGCCGACCGAGCGGGCGCCCAGGATCACCGACATGGCCGACACGAGCGTGCCCTTGCCGACACCGCGCAACGGGCCGATGAACCAGAGGTTGGTCTGGGGCGCGTAACCCGGCCGCTGGTAGCGGGCGGCCAGCCAGTGCATGACCCACCGGAACAGGGTCGGCTCGGCGCCGTGGGCCTCGGCGAGCATCTCGTCGAAGCCGACCTCGTCGGACTCGGCGCACAAGGAGTTCCGGAGCACCTTCAGGAACTCCATAGTCGCCGCGATATCGTCGGTTTCACCGACCAGCCGCCGATCCCGGTAGAGATTGAGGCGCTTCTGGTCCTGGAAGATGACGAAGTCACCCGCGCCGGGCGCGTAGGTGACGCCGACGAAGCTCACGACACCCTGGGCGAGGAACGTCTTGATGTCGTCCTTGGTGATGACCGCGAACTGATTTCCGAGCGCGATCATGCCGCCGCGCTCGCTCAGAAGCTTCGCCAGCGCACCCGCCCGGCCCACGGGGACCCAAGCCTGCGTGTGCTTGTCGAGGATGTAGACGCCATCGCCGACGAGAACGCAGTGGCGGGCCAGATGGGTGAACTTCGCGTGGTCGGGATGCGAGGGATCAGTCCACGCCTGATCCTCGAAGGAATAGTTCTGAAGCAGGGACTGCTTGATGCCCGTGCCGGGCTTAGGATGCGAAAGGGACATATGAAAACCAGGGATTGAAATTGAATATGAGCCTGCGGCTCGAAAGCGAGTGATGAACGTCGTCAGGTATAGCTGGTTGGGGTAGTCGCCTCCTATTTCTTTCTGTTCCAGTCAGCGCTCTCAGTGAGGACCAGCATATTCGAGAGCGCGCGCCGCCTCCGTGTAGATGCTGCGAGCCCACCGCGTCGTAGCGGTCTTGATCGGGCTGATCACATCCACCTCGCGGGCGTAGGCGACAAGGTCCTCAACGGTGATCTCGAACTCCAACACGGCCGCGCGCGCGGCGACGCGCGTCATGAAGCGGTAGAGACCCGTGTGATGAGAGCCCTTGGGGCTGTTGATGTAGTCCTCGATCATCCCACTCGTGACGACCGGGCTCGCAAGGAGCGAGCATCCCGGAGGTAGCGGCCGGAGCGTCGTGGGTTGATTGCGCACGATCTTCGCCGCAGGTTGGGGAATCGGCGCAGCGTGCTGGGGGAGCGACGACCTTGGGAGCGGTGCGCTCACCTCGGGCGGGTGTTCGGCGAGCACGGCATCGATGTCGAGCGGCACGCCGCCCGTCCGGGACCAGTACAGGTCGAGGGGCTCGACGTTACCCGTCTCGGATGGCGTCCAGATGGTCGGGACCGTATACATCCGGCTGAGGTCCTTGCAGGACGGGTCCGGCGCCAGCCCGGAAAACTTCCGGCACACGGCCGCGTAGTACGGCTTGATCTCTTGGGCGGTCAGATCGCGGCTCAGGTGAAGCAACACGCGGAAGCGATGGCAGGCTGCCGTAGCCTTGGTGGTGGTGTAGATCACGGCGTTGAGGCCAAGCGCCTCGATCTCGGCCACAGCCATGTCGAACGGGGTGTAGAGCAAGCCCTCGTTGTCGATATCGAGGCCCATCCAACTGCCCCAGCCGATGACGTTCTCGTTGTTGCGCCGATCACCGAGTTCGTAGGCAGCCGGGGAGATGAGCGGGGTCCGCCTCTTGGTCTTCTCGTCGGCGCGACGGCGGAAACGCTCCGAGTAGAGGTTGTTCACGAACAGCGGCCACGTCGTGACGTACTGGTCGGGCTGAGTGTCGAAGCAGTTCGAGAAGTGGCTGTAGGTAATATCGTAGGACATGAAATGAAGAACCCTCCCGTGTTCGCAGCACGAGAGGGTTCTACGCGCGGATTACCAGCCGGTGATCCGCGTGTCCCTGGAAGTTGCTGCGAACAACTTGATAATACAATTTAGCATCCTCGCACCACGGGATACAAAATTAATCGCACGTATGGCGGCCTTACGCTGGACCACATCAGTCAGTCAGCCGCCGGATGTCGGCTCCCCGAGCCTTCTTGACACCCTCAGAAGGCCCTCTTTCCGATGGACTGCATCAGTGCTGTCAGGGATACCGTTGTTGTCGGCGATCCCTTCGAGCGAATGGCGTCGCTCGGAATCATCATCCTATAATAGGCTTCTAAGCACGAGCTTTCGGACAGTCATGTCTCTCACCCCCATCTTCGCTACGCTTGCCTGGGGCTTCGCGCCAGACACCTGGGGTGCCATCGGTTTCGGGTTCGAGAAGGTTCGGAACGAGCTTGCCGCCGATCTCCGCAACAAGGGCGGCTCCGTTCTTACCATCGGCACGATGGGGGCCGAGACGATGCCAGAAGAGCAAGGTCGTCTCCTGGGGCTGCATAAAGTCGGCACCCTGCCCATCCGCACAGAGGAACTCGTTCAGCCATCGCTGTGGAGAAGCCACATTCGCGACAATGGCGGCAAGCCGAAATGGCCATTCGGTCTGCCGATCGCCTCGGCCGAGCGCTTCGATGATCCTCAACCCACTCGTCGCTTGCTTCTCCCCCGACTGCACGACGAAAATCTGCACATGAAACTCGCGACCAATTACGTTGAACTTACGCCAGACGAGGCAAACGCCGTTCTTACAGCGCCGCGCACGCAGGTCGGCGAGATCTGGTCTACGCCGATCAGCGCCTTCGCGACGAAGCGGTTAGGCCGGTCCCCGCCCGGCTTCAAGCCGAGCCCTGGGGTAAGAACGTTGATGGTAACGTCGGGCCCCGCGGCGACCTACTGCTTCGCGCTTGAGGGGGCGGCCGTGAAGCAAATTTCTGCCAACATCGCGCCGTTCGGCAGCGATCTCCGGATCTATAAAATCGGCTTCTCCGGCGATCCCGAGCGGCGGCGTCAGCAACTAAATGCGTACCTACCTGACCCCCGAACCCTCGAATGGCGTTCCGTCATGGCAGATTGGCATGCGGACGAGATCAATGCCTGGGCCATGGAGCAGGAGATCTTCGCGGTACTACGGCGGAGAGGGGTGATGCCCATAAAGGGTGAGATCTACGCGCTCGGTCAGATGGATCTCCTCACAGCGTGGCAGTCGGCCGTAACGACGGCCAAGCGTCCGACCGGTTCGGTGCAGGTCACGATCGGCGACGAGGAGTGCGAGGTCGTTTAGCCAACGGCAATCGGCTGAGGGAAAGCTTTAGCTTGCCGTCCTCCACCACCGTGATCATGCGCGACGCGGACACCGAGAACGTCGTGACCACGGCCATCGAGTTTCCCGTGGCTCACACCCTCATGAAGAACATCATGGCGGCCAAGCACGACAGGGTCGGCTGATCGTCCCGGCGACGGTTGGACCACGGTCTCTCGGCAGATCGTGGTCCGGCTGCGGTCCAGGGATCGCGGTGATGGCGAGGGGGAATAGCTCGATCTGAACCCTGGACCACATGGACTACTGGACTACAGCCGATAGTTGCCGGGAAAAGCAGGATGCACTGAGTGGATCGCCCCACCGTCATCCACGCGGTCCATCCCGCGCAGCCGGATCGACGGGGTGGCAGAACTGCCCGAGCTTGCTCGGGCTGGGCTGACGCCGCCGTTGCGAGCGGGTGGGCGCGTCCGCGCCTACCCCTCGACTACATGTCACCGACCATCACCCTGAAGTTCATCGCCGCGATCCATCTTCCTACCGCAGGGTGATCTTGGTGGTGATCGTCTCGGCTGTCGTGATCGACCCGGCCACTCACCTCCATCGCGGGGACCGCACCAGTCCTCAGCCCAACGTCTGGACCGAGGTGGCGGGAGGGGCCGCGATCCTCGACGAGAAGTCCACGATCCCGGTGACGTTCGAGTATCCACCCTGCTCGCCCTCATGGAGGTATGCGGGATGTCGAGATCTACTTCCTGACGTAGACCGCAGGCTGCCATCCCGAGAGGCCCAAGGAGCACTTCATGACGCAGTAGCCCTGACGGTCATCGTCACGGTGGCGATCGTTTGGGCCCTCACCAACCCAAACCAATCCACGTTGAGCTACGTCGTCTCTCATCCGAGCAAGCCCCCCTGTGACCATCGGCGACCCGAGTGGCGCAACGGGTGTGGAACGCCAAATCTGCGATCAACGCTCTGAAAAAGAAGCGGAAAATGAAATTCGGCTGTGTCCGGATCACCACTTAAAATCTTGCGGCCGCAAGGCCGTGCGGGTTCGAGTCCCGCCGTCCGCACCAGCACTTAGATGGATTGAGGGTATCGGACTGAACCGGCCGGGGTAACGTTTAGGGTAACAGCACAGGGCATCGCGAACTGCGGCAGTCTTCCCGTTCGCACGGTCTGGCCGATCCACTCGTCCAAAAATTGAGCGATTGACTTGAGATGCTGCGGATCAGTGCGCAGCCATGTGGCGGGCGAGCTTGGCGGCGCGCCAGGCGGCCGTAAGGCAGACGGACATTGCCTCTGATCCTCCCTCGGCTTCGCGGACACCTCTGATACGCTCATGCTGAGCGGGGAAGGTGTCGGATGGCGAAGACGAGACGGGAGTTCACGCCCGAGTTCAAACGCGAAGCGGTCGCCCTGCTGGAGAGCAGTGGCCGGCCGCAGATACAGGTCGCGGCCGAGTCTCGGGATCCAGCCCTCGATGTTGCGGCAGTGGCGTGCCGCGCTGAACGGAGCCTCACCCCGGCCGCGGCCGGCAGGATCGACGGGGATTTCGCCACCAAGCCCGGTCGCCTCGCCGTCCGATCAGGCCGCCGAGATCGCTCGCCTGCGGCGTGAGCTCGACCGCACGCGCATGGAGCGCGCCGTGCTAAAAAAGCCATCGGCATCTTCGCGGAGATGCCCAAGTGACCTTCGCCTTCATCGAGCAGCATGCGCGGACCTGGCCGGTGCGTCTCATGTGCCGCGTGCTCGGAGTCTCACCCAGCGGCTTCTACGGCTGGCGGTCACGGCCAGAGAGCGCCCGCTCGGCCTCCAACCGCCAGCTCCTGGACGATGTCCGGCGCATCCATGCCGCCCACCATCGGCGCTACGGTGCCCCACGCGTGCATGCCACCCTGCGGGCCGAGGGCCGGTCTGTCAGCCGTGGGCGGGTGGAGCGTCTCATGCGCCGGCACGGCATCCGTGCCCTGGCGGGGCGTCGGTTCCGGCCCTGCACGACCGACAGCCGTCACGATCTCCCGATCGCCCCAAACCTCCTGAAGCAGGACTTCTCGGCCACGCGGCCAAACACGGTCTGGCTGGCCGACATCACCTACCTGCCAACCGGCGAGGGCTGGCTGTACCTGGCCGCCATCCTCGATCTGGCCACGCGCAAGATCGTCGGCTGGTCGATGCGCGATCACATGCGCACCGAGCTGAGCGTGGCGGCGCTGATGATGGCCGCCCAGCGGCAGCGACCGGCCGCAGGGCTCATCTGCCATTCGGATCGTGGCAGCCAGTACGCGGCGGAGGCCTACCGGAAGCAGCTCGCCAGCATAGGGGCCAGGCCGTCCATGAGTCGGACAGGATGCTGCTACGACAACGCCCCGATGGAGAGCTTCTTCCACACCCTCAAGGTCGAACTCGTCCATCAGCGGCGATGGGCGACCCGGGATGAGGCGCGACGCGACCTGTTCGCTTACATCGAGGGCTACTACAATCGGCAACGCATCCATTCGGCACTCGGCTATCTCACGCCCGAGCAGGCCGAACGGACCGCGAGCTAATCTCCCCGTGTCCGCGAAGTCAGGGGAGGATCAGCCGCCGCTAGGGCGCATTCCGCGGCCTCTTCGGACCCAGCCATGTCAGCCGGGAGGACTCTGTAGCGAAGTACCGCTGCACCGTCCCTGATCTGCAGCGTCGGCACGATTTCTGGATGGTACAGGTGGCCGTGCCGGACCAGGCAGCCGAGGGCGTCAGCAACGCTTGGCGAATGCTGCATCAGCAAACCGACCATTCCCAACGAGGAGAGCCCAGCGCGCGTGCCAACCAGCAAGGCCAGGCAGGGGCAATCGGTCGCCATCCCGCACGCATCGAGCAGCCGTCCGAGCCAAGAGGCCGGCAGCAGGTTTTCGGTGTCCTCAAGCAAAGCCGGATCAAGTCCTGCAGCAGCGATCAGCGGAGCCGGATCGACACCTAACGCCAGTAGCGTCACTGGGATCTCCCGCGCCATACCGACTCGGCCAGCCTCGGGGGCAAGGAGCGCGCGGCCAGCAGGGGTGCGAGCATAAGGAGAGGCGACTGAGACCCATTCGGCGGGCGCCGGTGGCTTGGACACGTGACGCAGCCTTTCCGCCTCTGGCCAGCGGGTGGCTATCCGCGCCGGCGGCGCGAATGGATTGGGCTCACTTGGCGCATCGCTACCCCCGGTCGCTTATTCGCAAAACGGGCCGAACTCGGCAGCGACTGGATTACTCAAGGCTGATTGCGCCAGTGCCGGCTATTGGATCATCCTGACTGGCATGGCGGCCGTCGCCGGGCATTGATCTCGCGCAAGCACCCAGTCCCGCAGCCCGTGAGTCAGTTTTCGTGCGGGCAGCCGGTCCGATGCAAAAGCGTGTCCGGATCTGTTGGAAGAAACGTCAATCCGGTCAAGCGGGCTTCTTCTCAAGCGCGTAAGCCGCCAACGGAGCTTGCGAGCTTTGAGCAACAACAAGGAGGCCACCATGCCTGTTAAAACACCGAAGGAGCTTTTCGTCCGCATGCTAAGCGATGCTCGACATCACGCCGAGCGAGCCATCAAGGTCTACGAGGAGCTCGGCAAGGCCGCCCAAGAACCGGCGATCCAGGAAGCACTTCAGTCGCGCGCCTTCCTGCAGGAGAAGACGATCAAATCCCTTGATCGGTGCTTCGAGATCATCGGCGAAAAGCCAATCACGGCCAACGGACGCCTCCAAGATGTGTTTATCGAAGATTTCCGACGCGAACTGGCCGAGATTCAGACACCTGCCGCCAAGGCCCTGTTCGTCCTAATCAAAGCCAACCACATGATGCATCTGCGCATTGCGGAGTACGTCGCTTTGGTCGCCATGGCTGACGTGAGTGGGCATTTTGGTGTGGGTGTCTTGCTGGAAAGCTGTTTGGCGGACAAGCTGGCCTTCATCGAGAGGACCCGGCGCCTAATCCGGCGAACCATCGAGAGCAAACACGCCGTCAGGCTGGCAGCCTGACCCGTTCTTCAGAGTCCCGCATCGAAGATGCGGAGCCACCGGATGCGCGAGTCCGACGTGGACACAGCCAATAGGTGGGATCTTGTCGGCCGTGCGAGAGGCCCGGTCGAGGCCAACTTCCCCATGCAAACATCGCTGCATAATGTGGCGGCCGCGAGCATCGCAGCATCTCCCCGCGTGGCTGCTGACGAGCCCTATCGGGCTGATGATCACCCTGCCAGCAACCACGGCGGAGAGACGACCCCAGCCAGACAACCCTGCGGCACCGTGGCGACCTGTTGTTTGATCTGGAACAAGATCCGCTCGTTAACAGTCTCGACCTGATCGCCGGGTTTCTTACGCTTGCGGGAATAATCATCTGGCGGCCTGCCCCAGTATTTCTTGCAAATCCCGTCGGTGTGCCGCCTGATGAGGCATTGAATCCGAGATGTCGGCCAATAGCGCTTCGAAAATGGGCTTTATTGCCTCTCCGCTTTGGCCGCGTACTGATTTGTCCGGCAGAGTCGTCTTGATGGATGGGCAAGTTCTGATCTTCATCTGCGTGAACATCTTCGAGGTAGGCCCGGAGCCTACCGGTGCCGACCTCACTTCGTCCCGAGACGCCGAAGCCGACGAACTCGCCGCGTGCATGAACCTTGCAAATCAGGGGCTCTGCCTTTGCGGCCGCCTCGCGTTCGGTCGGAGCACGCAGGATGCTGCCGGTCCCGCTCGTTGTGATCCGGATTTCGATGATCGGCGAGTCGCTCATGATAAGCGACATGTACAATCCTACTTGGGCGAATCAGTTTCCGAATCCCTGAGCACGATATCCGCGTCTCTAATGCCTCGGATCCCCAGAGGTCCGCGCGCCCTCCAAATTCCTTTCATGACGCAATAATCATTCGTTGCAACGTAAATGTGGGGACGCGGGAAAAGCCCAGCAGGCTGTAGATGACGAATGGAAAGAAAGCGGTCTACCGGCCGATTGCCACCGGCAGTCCAGCCAGAGTGGCAAAAGCCATAGCCTTGGGCAGGACGGCGGCCGCGGCCGTGAGGCCCGCGACGATGTGGAGACGAAATTTCGTTGGCGCGCCGATCCAGGAGGCACTCGTTGTCGAACCGAAGCCCTTCACTATGCGCTCCTCCGCGTTCGGCGTGGGCACGGAGGCCGATTCTATCAGTGCTTCGACGTTTCACGCAGGAGAAGCCGAGCCTCCTCGGCCGATCCCCAGGCTTGGCGCATTCCTGTCGACATGCGCTCCTTCGAGGCTCGCGCCAGCTCGTTCAGTCCTCGACGATGCGGCGAAGTCGTGAGCGGCACAGCGTGACCTGTCGACTTCCGGCCTTCCGACTGCCGGCGCGCAGCAGCGCCCCGTCGCCTTCGAGTTGCGAGAGGGTGCGCGACACGGTCTCGATGGTCAGACCAAGGTAGTCGGCGAGGTCGCGCCGCATAATCGGCAAGTCGAAGGTGCCCGTCGCGCCGAGGCGGTCGTCGATGTTCAGGAGGAAGGTCGCTACCCGCTCCAGGGCCGAGCGGCGCCCGAGCAGCAGCACGACGTCCTGCATGTGGCGCAAGCTGTTGGTCGCCATGTCCCAGAGCTGGCAGGCGACCTCCGCCCTGTCGGTCGCAGCGCGCTCGACCTGCCGCCGCTTGAAGATCAGCACCTTGGTGTCGGACATGGCCTCGGCCGTGTGGCGGTGAGCTTCGCCCTGCTCGAAGCCGAACAGGTCTCCGGGCAGGTAGAAGTCAGTGATCTGCCGGCGCCCATCGCTCAGCATCTTATGGGTGTGCACCGCGCCGCTGACAACCTTATAGACGGACTCCGCGTCCTCACCCTCGCCGTACACTTCCTTCTCGCGCGCGTAGGAGAAGGGCATCCCGATGATCTCGGGGCAGCTGGTGAGGAGGACACCTCTCTGGTTGCTTGGGACGAAAGCAGGAGGACTTGGCGGAAGCTGCGAGAGCTTCGATGCTGTGCATTCGGTGCTCATCGCTGGCCCCCTCATCCGAGTTGGAGGCGGGGGAAGTGGCCATCCCGAGGCAGCGACGAAACTCCGGTCAGTCCCTTAAGTAGGCTTGCATAAGGGCGATTACCTAAGCACCACGCCCGAGCTAGAGTGGGAACGTCTGTTCCTCGCGACCGTGTTCTCCGAAGCAGACATGCCGCTTTCGGCCAGATTACGTCACGCCGGACCGCCATCGCGCACAGGACCGGACATTCGGCTTTGCGCCCATCTCGGCCGCTCAGCCGGTCCTCGCGGCTTCTCCGAAGCGGACGTCACAGTAGCTCAGCTTATAGGGGCGACCTGTGCCATCGCAGACCTTCGGCCTGGTGCAACAGGCCGATACGCCTTCGCCCGTTCGACGGATGAAGCGCCGCGGCCACAGCCCCGGGATCAGGCTGGCGCCGCTTGAGGCTCGGTTTGGACCGCGCGGGTGCTGGCCAGACCGTGATACAGCTCGTCCTCCTGGGCGAAGTGCAGGCGCAGGATCGCGTCGAGACCGTAGAGCACGCGCCGGAATTCGTTCATCGTCGTGGGGTCCAGGCCGTCCGGCGGCAGATCCGTCACCATACGGCTCAACAAGATGCCCAATTCCTGCACCTCGCGATGGGTTCGGTGCATGGCTGCAATCGGATCGTCACCGCCGAGGGCCCGCTCGATCCGTGGGTAGAGCTGCGCGTCATCCTCCTGCTCATGCCGCAGCAACTGTTCCCGCACGAGGTTTTCAACTGTCCCGAGCGCCACGACCGCCTCGGCGGGCGGAAGGGTCGCCAGCTGATCTGCAACCGCACGCACGCGCGCGAGTGGTCCCGCGAGACGCTCGTGCTCCTGTTTCAGTCGCGCAACCTCGGCGACGGGCAGGCTGACACGCGGATGTCCGGGGATGCGCACCCGCAGCACCCGCAGCGCGTTCAGGATGGCGGCAACGTCGATGAGTTCCTGTAGCAGCGCCCCGGCGACGGGAGGCAGGAAGCCGAGCGCCGCCACGACCATGGCGGCGATGGATAGTCCCATCCCGATCCAGACGCTCTGAAGGGCGATACGCCGTGCGCCCTGGGCGATGGCGAGTGCATCCGCCAGGCGGTCGAGGCGGTCCACTAGCAGGACAACGGAAGCCGCCTCCGAAGAGGCCCCCGAGCCGCGGGCCCCCATGGCGATCCCGACATCCGCGGCAGCCAGAGCAGGGGCGTCGTTCACCCCATCACCGACCATTGCGCAGATGCCCTCCGCCTTCGCCTCAGCGATGGCGCTGAGCTTGTCCTGCGGTTGCAGCTCGGCTCGGACCTCGTCCACGCCAAGTGCCGCGCCGATCCGCTCGGCGACGTCGCGCCGGTCCCCGGTCAGCATCACGGTGCGCTCGATCCCAGCCCGGCGCAGAAGGCGCAGGGCGCGCGCGGAATCCGCGCGGATCTCATCGGCGAGCAGGATGGCGCCCAGCATCTGCCCATCTGCCGCGACGAAGGCCCCCGTTGCCCCTTCATAGCCCATCCGCTTCAGGAACTGCGTGCTCCAGTCGGAGCGCTCGGCCCGGGCCGACACATACGCGTAGCTCCCGACCGAGACGCGGCGGCCCTCCAGAACTCCCGTCAGCCCGGCACCGGGCTCCTCCTCGACGCCAGTCGGGATACCGAGCGACAAGTTCCGGCGGCGGGCAGCCGCCACGATCGCGTCGGCCATGACGTGCTGCGAGAGTTGGTCGAGGCTTGCGGCCAGGCGCAGAACCTCATCGCTCCCCACCCCCGCCGCGGTCTCGATGGCGGCGACGCGCGCCCGGCCGCCGGTCAGCGTCCCGGTCTTGTCGAGGAACAGCGTCCGCAGCCGCGCCAGCTGCTCCAGGGCGCCACCACCCTTGACCAAGACGCCACGCCCGGCGCAGCGCGACAGACCCGAGACGATGGCGACCGGCACGGCCAGGATCAGCGGACAGGGCGTCGCAACGACCAAGACCGCGAGGCCGCGCACAGGATCGTTGCTCCAGGCCCAGGCGGCGCCGGCGAGCGCGACCGTCAGCGGCGTGAACACGAAGGCCGCCCGGTCGGCGAGCCGGGCCGATGGCGCCTTGGCTTCCTGGGCCGCTCGGACCAAACGGACGATTCCCGCGAACGTACTGTCGGCCGCGGTCGCCGTTGCGGTCAGGTCGAAGGGGCCGCCGGCATTGACGCTGCCGCTGCGCAGGCGCTCGCCCTGACGTCGTCGTGCCGGCAGAGGCTCCCCCGTGAGCGCGGCCTCGTCGAGCACGGCCGTGCCCGCCGCAAGATATCCGTCGACGGGCACCGCCTCGCCGGCTCGCACGAGGAGGCGGTCACCGACACGCACGGCGTCGAGCGGCACGCTCGCGATCTGCCCGTCTTCGTAGCGGCTGGCTGTGCGCGGAACGCGGGAGAGAAGTGCGGACATCTCGCGGCGCGCCCGTGCGTCGGCGAAGTCCTCGAGCGCCCTGCCGCCCGACAGCATCAGTCCGATGACGGCGGCCGCGACATATTCCTGGAGCAGGAGCGCACCGCCGATGGAGAGGAGGGCGATGATGTCGAGCCCGACCTCCCGACGCACCAGGCTCGCGACGCTGTCGGCCAACACGGCGACGAGCACAGGGCCGGTACCGGTCAGAAAGATCCAGGCCGCCCACTCGTCGCGATGAAAGCTCCGGGCGACCAGCCCACCGATCAAACCGGCGAGCGCGAGACCAAGAAGTACCAGATTGAGCGCGCGCTTGTATTCGGCCATGCCCGGGTCAGCCTCCGTCCGGCGACGTCGTCGAACCGCCTCGTCCCGCGCCGCTCCGCAAGATCCTCGCGACGGCCGTCCGCAGCAGCATCGCACGGCTATCCTGTCGTCCCGACAGTGCATTGATCCAGAGCAAGAGGGTGTCGGCACCTGATGGGAGGCGACGGTGTCGAGCATGATGGCGGCAAGCAAAGCGTCCCGAGCCGTCGAGAGCAGCTTCTGGCCAGAGGCCGGGAACCACCACCGCGTTTGATCGGCCTCAATGCGCCCGGGACGGCAGATCCGAGAACGTCCGCTCGAAAAGCGGGGCACCATGATCTCAAATCTCAGGAACATTCTCATCTGCGTGACGGAGCAGCTCGGGACCGGGGCGTCCTCGGACGCTCTCGCCTACGGCCTCTCGCTCGCCGAGCAGGCCGGCGCGCGCGTCACTCTGCAGGCGGCTTCCGTCAAGCTCGTCCTGCCGCACGCCTGGATCAGCAGCTTGGTCAGGGACCTGGTTGCCGACGAGAACCGGAGGCTGCGCATCTCGGCGGAACGAATGGCTGAACAGGCCCGGGGCAACGCCGCCGCGGGGGCGCCGTCTGCACCACAGAGACACCGCACCTCGCTTACTCCGATCTCCTGAATGCTTTCCGCTGGCAGGCGCGTCTGCATGACCTCTGCGTGATCGATGCCGAACCAGACGCCATGACCGGCGACCGCGGGGTGATCGAGGCTGTGCTTTTCGACAGCGGCCGGCCCCTGATCGTGGTTCCGCGCGGGGGCACCTTCGCGGCGCGGCGGATCCTCGTGGCCTGGGACGGCAGCGCGCAGGCGACCCGGGCCCTGCATGACGCCCTGCCGTTTCTAAAGCAGGCGGATGCCGTCGAGATCGTTTCAGTCGTGGGGGGAAGGATTTGTCCGAGTCCCTGCCGGGTGCCGAGATCGCGCCGTCGCTGGCGCATCACGATGTGCCGGTCACGGTCGTGGACCTCGTGGCCGAGGACGGGGACGTGGCCGAGACGCTGCGCAAGCACGCAACGCTGTCGTGCGCCGACATGATCGTGATGGGAGCCTTCGTCCATTCGCGCCTGCGCGAACTGGTCTGGGGCGGAGTCACACAGGCCCTGTTCCGATCCTGTCCCGTGCCCCTCTTCCTGTCCCGCTAAGTGGCTCTCATAAAGCCCGTGCCGCGCTGCCTTGTGCAGGGATAAAGTTCAAGGCAATCGGGAGCCTTAAGAAGTGCTCTCAAATCGAACGCGATGAATGATCCTGTGACCTCCTGACTGCTGGACATGGGCCGCGCACAGAGGACCTCAATTTCGGTCCAGCGGCCCTCTGCGCTTGATCAACATCAAGGTGCGATCACCCGGGCCGGGTCAGTCTAAGTCTAGCTGAACCGACGGCCGACCTCATCGCTGGCGGCGGCGCTCGTAATGAGGGCAGCTAACCTTCCTCAAACACCGGCCCTGAAGCCACACTCGCGCGTGGGTCGCCGTCCATGACACAGACATGCTCAAGCCTCTTCTCATCGTGCTGCTGGCCCTCGTCAGCGGCTTCCTCGTCGCGACGTGGTGGCCCGCCGCCCCCGACGCGCTGCGGACCCTGCTGACCGGCCCGCAGCACGCGCCCACGATCGCACGTCCCGAGGTAGCGCCGGCGACGGTTCCAGAGCTGGAACGGCCCAGGCTGGTTCGCCTGACGGACGATCAGATCGCGACGGCCAAGATCCGCGTTTCCCCGGTCGGCGAGGGGCGCCTTTCGCGCCACCTGCACGTCCCCGGCACCATCGTCCCGAGCGCCGACGGCACCGCCCGGATCGCGGTGAAGACGACCGGCACGGTGGTCGAGCTGCGCAAAGGGCTCGGCGACAAGGTCGCCAAGGGCGAGGTGGTCGCCCTGCTCGACAGCCGCGAGATCGCCGATGCCAAGGGCGAGTACCTGGCGGCGCGGGTGACGGCCGCGCTGCAGAAAACCCTGTACGAGCGCGACAAGGAGCTCTGGGACAAGCGCGTGTCGTCCGAGCAGCAGTACCTGCGCTCGCAGGCGAGCTACCAAGACCTGAAGGTCAAGGAGGACGCGGCCCGCCGCAAGCTGACCTTCCTCGGCCTCAGCCAAGCCGAGATCCAGGCGTTGCCGAACCAGCCGGAGGCCCAGTTCGAGCGACAGGAGATCCGTTCGCCGCTCAGCGGCAAAGTGGTGGAGCGGCGCGTCGATCTCGGGGCGGCGGTCGGCCGGGACAACCTGGAGACCGAACTCTACAGCGTCGTCGATCTGTCGACCGTCTGGATCGATCTCGCGGTGAGCCCCAGCGACCTGCCGCTGGTCCGCGAGGGCCAGACGGTGATGGTGCGGGCGGACGCCACCGGCGAAGCGGCTCGCGGTCGCATCGTCATCATCGTGCCCGTCCTCGATCAGACCACGCGCGCGGCGCGGGTCGTCGCGGAACTGGCCAATCCGGACGAGACCTGGCGGCCCGGTTCCTTCGTGGCTGCCGAGATCGAGATCTCAGACAAGCCCGTTCGAGTCCTCATCCCCGCGACAGCCATCCAGATCCTGGAGGGCAAGCCGAGCGTCTTCGTGCGAGTCGCGGACGGCTTCGAGGCACGGCCGGTCAGGGTCGGGCGGTCGGATGACGAAGGCGTCGAGGTGACGGCTGGTGTTGAGCCGGGCGAAGTCATCGCAGTGGCCAACACCTTCACGCTGAAGTCCGAACTCGGCAAGGTCGCGGCGGAGGACTGAGCCATGATCCGCTCGATCCTCGCCTTCTCTGTCGCCAATCGCTACGCAGTCATTCTGGTGACGCTCATCGCGACCGCGTTCGGCGCTTGGTCGCTCACGCGGCTGCCCATCGACGCGGTCCCAGACGTCACGAACAACCAAGTCCAGATCAACGTCATCGCGCCTGCGCTCACGCCGGTCGAAGTCGAGAAGCAGGTCACGGTGCTGGTCGAGCGGGCGCTCGCCGGAACGCCAGGCCTGGAGAGTATGCGCAGCTTCTCGCGCAATGGCTTTGCCCAGCTCACCGCCGTCTTCAGCGACAGCGTCGATGTCTACTTCGCCCGGAGCCAAGTGAACGAGCGGCTGGTCGAGGTGCGCGGCACACTGCCCCCGGGGTCGAGGTCCGGCTCGGACCGATCTCGACCGGCCTCGGCGAGATCTACTGGTGGGCCGTCGAATACCGGCCGCCCGGCGAGGGATCGCCCGTCCGGGAAGGCCAGCCCGGCTGGCAGCCGGACGGCAGCTATCTGACTCCCGAGGGCGAGCGACTGAACTCGGACTTCGAACGCGCGGTCTATCTGCGCACAGTCCAGGACTGGATCGTCCGGCCGCAGATGAAGAGCGTGCCGGGTGTGGCCGGGGCCGACGCCATCGGGGGCTTCGTCAAGGAGTTCCAGGTTCAGCCCGACCCGATGAAGCTCGTCGGCTATGGCCTGTCCTTCGCCGACCTCACGCGGGCCATCGCAGCCAACAACGTGACCCGCGGGGCGAACTACGTCGAGCGTAACGGCGAGGGCTATGTCGTCCGGGCCGGCGGGCTGATCGAGAACGTCGACCAGATCCGCGACATCGTAGTGGCCACCCGCAACGGCGTGCCCATCCTGGTCCGGGATGTCGCGGCGGTCGGGCTCGGACGGGAGCTCCGGACCGGCTCGGCCAGCGAGAACGGGCATGAGGTGGTGCTGGGAACCGCCCTCATGCTGATCGGCGAGAACAGTCGCACGGTCGCGGCCGCCGCCGACGCGAAGATCAAGGAGATCAACCGGCTGCTCCCGCCAGGCATCCAGGCCCGGACGCTGCTCAGCCGCACGGACCTGGTCGATGCGACGGTCAGGACGGTGGCCAAGAACCTCGCGGAAGGGGCGCTGCTGGTCATCGCGGTGCTGTTTCTGGCGCTGGGCAACATCCGGGCGGCGATCATCACGGCGCTGGTCATCCCGGTCGCCATGATGCTGACGGCCACCGGCATGCTGGCGGGGCGCATCAGCGCCAACCTGATGTCGCTCGGCGCCCTCGATTTCGGCCTCATCGTGGATGGCGCCGTCATCATCTCCGAGAACAGCTTGCGGCACATCGCAGAGCGCCAGCACAAGCTCGGACGGCAATTGACCCCGGACGAGCGGCTGGAGACCGTCCGCGTCTCGGCCGAGGAGATGATCAAGCCGAGCGTCTACGGGCAGGCGATTATCATCCTAGTCTACGTGCCGCTGCTGACCTTCACCGGGGTCGAGGGCAAGACGTTCGCGCCGATGGCGCTGACGGTGCTGATCGCGCTGGGAGCGGCCTTCGTTCTGTCGCTGACCTTCGTGCCCGCCATGATCGCGACCGTGATCACCGGCCGGGTCGGCGAGGGCGACAATGCCGTCATCCGGGTGCTGAAGGCCGCCTATCGGCCGCTGCTCGCCGGCGCGATCCGGGCGCCCTTGGCTTACGTAGCCGGCGCAATCGCCATCGTTGGCTTGGCCGGGGTCCTGGCGACGCGGCTCGGCCAGGAATTCACGCCGACTCTCGACGAGAAGAACATCGTTCTGGAGGCTCGGCGCATCCCCTCGACAGCCATCTCGCAGTCGCAGGCCATGCAGCTCGGCGTCGAGGAGGCGATGAGCAAGTTCCCCGAAGTGGCCTTCGTCTACTCGCGGTGCGGCACGCCCGACATCGCGGCAGACCCGATGCCGCCGAACGCCTGCGATGCCTACCTCATCCTGAAACCGCAGAGCGCGTGGCCCGATCCGGAGGAAACCAAGGAGGACCTTATCGGCCGGATGGAGGCGGAAGCGAAGCTGATCCCGGGCACGCTATTGGGCTTCTCGCAGCCGATCCAGATGCGCTTCAACGAGCTGATCGCCGGCGTGCGCGACGACCTCGCGGTGAAGGTGTTCGGCGAGGAGTTCGGGCCGATGGTCGACGGCGCCCGCAAGATCGCAGGCATCCTGCGCAGCCTGGAGGGTGCCGCCGACGTGAAGGTCGAGGAGGCGGTCGGCCTGCCGTTCCTGGAGATCAAGATCGACCGGCGCGAGATCGCCCGGCGCGGGTTGAGTATGGCCGATGTTCAGGACGTGATCGGGACCGCGGTCGGTGGCAAGGACGCCGGGCTGGTCTACCAAGGCGATCGGCGGTTCAACATCGTCGTGCGGCTGGCCGATCAAGTCCGCGGCGACGTCGAGGCGCTGAAGAATCTTCCAGTCCCGCTGCCGCCCTCACACGCTGTTCAGGGCCGGACGGGCACGGGCGTTCCGGCGGCACCCGGGCCGGCCGGAGGACTCAGCGTGCCCTTGCGGCAGCTGGCGAGCTTCACCTTCACGGAGGGACCGAACCAGGTCAGCCGCGAGAACGGCCGGCGCCGGGTTGTGGTGACGGCGAATGTGCGCGGCCGCGACATCGGCTCGCTGGTCGCCGAGGCGCAGGAGCGCATCGCCGCCGAGGTGAAGCTGCCGGCTGGCTATGAGGTGCGTTGGGGCGGGCAATTCGAGAACCTGACGGCGGCACGCCAGCGCCTGACGATCGTGGTGCCTGCCTGCTTCGCGTTGATCTTCATCCTGCTGCTCGGAGCCCTGGGCTCGGCCCGGGACGCGTCCATCGTGTTCAGTGCGGTGCCGATGGCCCTGACCGGCGGGGTGGCGGCCCTGTGGCTGCGGGACATGCCCTTCTCGGTTTCGGCGGCCGTCGGCTTCATCGCCCTTTCGGGCGTGGCGGTCCTGAACGGCTTGGTGTTGATGAACCACATCCGCACGCTGGTGACGAACGGAATGGGCGTTCCGGAAGCCGTGCGAGAGGGTGCCCTGACCCGCCTCCGACCCGTGGTCATGACCGCGCTGGTCGCCGCCCTCGGCTTCGTGCCGATGGCCCTGGCGACGGGCACGGGCGCGGAGGTGCAGCGTCCGCTGGCGACCGTCGTCATCGGCGGCCTCGTCAGTGCGACGCTGCTGACGCTCCTGGTCCTGCCCGCTCTGTACACGCGGTTTGGCAGGGTGACAGCCAAGCCGGCCGAGGACGTTTCGAGCGCGGCGTCAGGGCGCCTGAGGCCGGCGGCATAAGGATGCGCTCGAAGAGCCCACGCCAGGGACGAACTCGGCATCTCGCCTTGATCCAGCGTCACGCTCGGCCGTCTGCGGGACGCACACGATTACGCTCCGGCTCACCGAAGAGGAGCTGGTAGCGGGACGCGTCGACGCGCGCTCGGACTGGTCACGACCTCCGGAAGCGAGACAAAAGTCTCTCGCCCGCTTGTGCCGCCATTTCGAGCCGCGGCTTCAGTGCCGGGATGTCCTCGCTCAGGAGCGCTAGGCCGAGAGGCAGCATCCAGAGGCCGAGGATGGGCAGGAACGACAGCACCCCGCCTCCGATCAGGGCGAGCGCCGCCGCCAGTCGCAGCGGCCGCCGCGAGGGGACTCTCAGCCACGCGACCGCCTCGCGCAGGCGCCCGGGAAGACGGCCCGTCAGGCGGTCGATCCGCGCATCCCAATCCGCGGCGGTCGGGCTCATGCTACCCCGCTCCAGATCGAACGCCTCCGGAGGCCGATCGCGTCGTTCGTGCGCGAAACCTTCGCCTCTGCCCGCGCTCCCTTCATCCCTGCTGCGCTGCCGCGCCAGAGGTCCGGCGGCTTCATCGGCCGGCGCCCGACTTGACATCGGCAGGTAGCCGGACGACCAAGGGTCTGTCCATCGCGATGACGAAGGCTGCGCCTCCGCGATGCCCTCGTCCTGAGCCACGGGCATTACGACCATTTCGGCGGCCTCGCTGGCTTCCTCGGCCAGAACCAGGGGCAACTCAAGCCAGGACTTCCGTTCCATGTCGGTGGCGAGGACTGCTTCTGCGCCCGCGAGTGGACCGCGCCTCCGGTGAAGGGGGATTTCGGCGTCATCGACCGCCAAGCCCTCGAAGCTGCCCACCTTACCGTCACCTCGACGGAGCGCCCGGCGCTCGTGGCAGGCCACGGCTTCACCTCAGGCCAGATCGATCAGAGCAGTTTCGAGAAGCTCCTGTCGCCCAGCGCGATGAAGCTTGGGATCATGCACGGCTCGGGCTGCTACCCAGACCGCCTATCGCAGGCCGACCGCGGCCAGGGCCTGATCCCGGATCAGTTCAGGCACGAGATCGCCACCGCGTTCAATCTGTCGGGGCGCGGCCTCATCGTCCTGACCTCTTGCAGCCACCGCGGCGTGGTCAACGCGGTTCGGCAGGCGCAAACTGTGTCCGGCGTTAAGAAGGTGCACGCGGTGATCGGCGGCTTCCACCTCGCGCCCTATCAACCGGACTACATCCGGCAGACGGTCACGGCCCTGGAGGAAATCGGGCCTGATTTTGTGGTCCCGCTCCACTGCACGGGCGAAGCCTTCTACGAGATCGCCAAGGCCGAAATGCCGAACAAGCTGGTTCGCGCCTACACGGGCACGCGCCTCGTCTTCAGCGGGTCCGCCACCTGACGCGGGACCGGCCAGAGCCAAACGGGGGTGAACTCGCATCGTCGCCACATCGAGATGGCGCGGAGAGAGGCGGCTGCATGTTCAAGAAGCTGCTTGCATTGCCGGTGTTGCTGGTCCTGACCGCAACATTTCCTACTCACGGGTATAGAAGGCCCTTCGCTTCACACCCCTTCGCCTCACACCAAGCGTCCGAGATCGAGGCCCTCGTCAACAGGGCCGCTCAAGTTCTGGAGGAACGGGGCAGCAAAGCATTTGCGGATTTCAGGAAGAAAGGTAGCCCTTGGCACTACGCGGATGTCTACCTGTTCGCGGTTGATATGAACGGGGTCGTGTTGTTCAACGCCGCCCGCCCGAACCGCGAAGGACGGGGCTTCCTCAATGACCGCGATGCGGACGGGAAACGGTTCCACAGGGACTTCATCGAGGTCGTCAGCAAGTCTGGGGCTGGCTGGGTCGATTACATGTTCCCCAGGCCCGATCAGGCGATCCCGACCGTGAAATGGAGCTACGTCTGCGCGACGCGGGTGGACGATGTGGAGGCGCTCGTCGGCTCTGGCGTCTATGTCGATTAGCGCAACTTGGGCATCGGACAGAACGGTCGCCGCACGAGGCTCACCCATCGGCGCTGATGCAACCTCTCCGAAGGGCCGCCATGCTCTCGTAAGCGGTCCCTCGTTGATGGGCCCCGGACGGCTGCTCAGGGCCGGATCCGGGCCTTCACCAATGCCGCGGCAGCCCGCGCCCAGTTCGTCGCTCCCAGGTTTCCAGCAAGAACAGCGCGGCGGCACTCGCTGTATGAAGCGCGAGGCGGGCAATTCTCCCATCGATTTTCGGGTGTCCTCGCTCACGACCGTGCGCGTCACCCGCATGGGTCTGCAGTGCGCCGACACCCTGCACAATGGTAGTCAGGCCGCCGAGGATTGTGCGCACGTCGTTCGAGATCTCGGCCGAGAGATCGTCTCGCGCGGAAGGTCGGCCTGCACCAGCATGCCCCGGATTTCCTGGTCACGGCGGCAAGGCGAGGCTATCGAGACGCCCTTCACCCTGATTGGCATCCACGTCGCCGCGAAAAGACTCATCAACGCTATCTCAAGGCCGAAGCGACGTTCGAGAGGATTGCGGAGCTTCGGCGCTGACGCGGCTTGCAGTGATCCCGATCGCCTAACGCCTGCCGCCGCCCACTGGCCTGGATCGGTGTCCGGCTGATCGCCTTCACGGTGGGGGTTTGTGGTGGGATCGGAGGTGATGAAGCGCCCCTGATCGGCGGCGCGAGCCAACAAATCAACGGGCAGCGGCCGTCCACACCAGCGGGCACTCTTACGACGGTTGGCGGACGGAGCAGACTTGCTCGTGCGGCGCAACGCTCCTATACTTCAATAATTGTTGAATGGTTGGATTGGTGATGGACGAACGGCAAGCCCTCACCGTTTTCGCGGCCCTCGCACAGGAGCACCGCCTGCGCCTCGTGCGCCGGTTGGTAGTCGCCGGACCGGATGGTCTCGCCGCGGGGCGCGTCGCCGACGAGGTCGGCGTCTCCGCCTCCTCGGCCTCCTTCCACCTCAAGGAACTGGAGCACTCGGGGCTGCTGCAGTCGCGCCGCGAGGGCCGGTCGATCGTCTACAGCGCCGCGTACCCAGCCCTGTCCGGACTGGTCGAGTTCTTGATGAAGGACTGTTGCCAGGGCCGACCCGAGGTCTGCGAGCCCGCCGTCGCGGCCCTGTCCATCTGCTGCCCCACCGCTGGAGACACTGCCCATGCCTGAGTCGTTCGACGTGGTGATCTACCACAACCCGGACTGCGGGACCTCGCGCAATGCGTTGGCGATGATCCGCAACGCCGGGATCGAGCCGCACGTCATCGAGTACCTCAAGACGCCACCAAACCGGGCGATGATCCGCAATCTCGTTGCGCGCGCCGGGATCACCGTGCGCGATCTCTTGCGCGAGAAGGGCACGCCTTTCGCCGAACTCGGCCTGGGCGATCCGGCCCTCCAAGAAGACGCGCTACTCGACGCCATCGAGGCGCACCCGATCCTCATGAACCGGCCCCTGGTCGTGACACCGAAGGGGTACGCCTGTGCCGCCCGTCCGAAGTGGTCCTCGATCTACTGCCTCAACAGCAGGGAGAGTTTGTGAAGGAGGACGGCGAGCGCGTCATCGATGAGCAAGGCCGCCGCGTCGCGACGGCCTGAGGATCAACATGTCCGTCTTCGAGCGCTATCTGACCCTCTGGGTCGCCCTCTGCATCGTCGTCGGCGTGGTGCTCGGGCACCTCGCACCCGGCGTCTTTCAGGCGATCGGCTCGGCCGAGATCTCCGAGGTGAACCTGCCGGTGGCAGTGCTCATCTGGCTGATGGTCGTACCCATGCTCCTCAAGATCGATTTCGCCGCACTCGGGCAGGTCGGGCGCCACTGGCGCGGGATCGGCGTGACGCTCCTGATCAACTGGATGGTGAAGCCGTTCTCGATGGCCGCCCTGGGCTGGCTGTTCGTCGGCCACCTGTTCCGGTCGTACCTGCCTGCCGATCAGATCGACTCCTACATCGCTGGGCTCATCTTGTTGGCGGCGGCGCCCTGCACCGCGATGGTGTTCGTGTGGTCGAACCTGACGAAGGGCGAGCCGCACTTCACGCTCTCCCAGGTCGCGCTCAACGACGCGATCATGGTCGTGGCCTTCGCGCCGATCGTCGGCCTGCTGCTCGGCCTCTCGGCGATCACGGTCCCCTGGGACACCCTGGTCCTCTCGGTCGTCCTGTACATCATCATCCCGGTGATCGTGGCCCAGATCGCGCGCAGGAGTCTCCTGGCCGCCGGCGGCGAGGTCGCGCTCTCTCGGGTCCTCCGCAGACTCGGACCGGCCTCCCTGGTCGCGTTGCTGGCCACGCTGGTCCTGCTGTTCGGCTTCCAGGGCGAGCAGATCATCGAGCAGCCCCTGGTGATCGGCCTGCTCGCCATCCCAATCCTGATCCAGGTCTACTTCAACGCCGGGCTCGCCTACCTGTTGAACCGGCTCGCGGGCGAGCAGCACTGCGTGGCCGGGCCGTCCGCCCTGATCGGTGCCTCGAACTTCTTCGAGTTGGCGGTCGCCGCGGCGATCAGCCTGTTCGGGTTCAAGTCCGGCGCCGCCCTCGCCACGGTCGTCGGCGTCCTCGTTGAGGTGCCGGTGATGTTGACCGTAGTCGCCATCGTGAACCGCTCGCGGCCCTGGTACGAGCGGCGCGTGCCCGTGGCGCCAGACGGAGCATCGCTGACCCGTGGAGCTTGACGGCGTCGCGCCGGTCATCGCTGCTCCGGGCAACCATTGCCGGATCATCACGAGCGTCGTCGGGATCACCCAGATCTTGGCCTGGGGGTCCTCCTACCATCTCCTGACCGTCCTGGCGGCGCCGATCAGCGCCGACACCGGCTGGCCGATGCCCTGGGTGGTTGGCGGTCAAACAATGGATCTCCGCGTCGGGCGCGTCAGCAAGCATCGCCAACAACGGCGTGAGCCCAGCCACGCGGCCCATACAAGGCAAGCAGGAGGATGCGCCAGGATCTTGCCCGAGGTCAATTCGTCATGTCGAATTGCTAACCTATCATAGCTCGCCTCAGGGTGGATAGAGCCGACTGGAGGTGCGCCGTGGCCAAAGACAGCGAGAATAGCAAAAGCACGTTTCCCAAAGCCGTGGTTGACGGATCAGACGCCGCGAAGGCGAAAGCCGAAAAGGTGAACGCCAAGATCGACAAGGCGTTCAAGAAGCTGGCTAAGAAGATGCGCGGCTACGCTGACAAGGCCAAGGCGAAGTTAGACGGGGCCAAGAAGCCGGAGAAGCGCACCGTGCTGCTCAGGCGCTTCGAGTTGTACGCGGATGCGGCGACCCACCTCGAAGAGCGCCTTCATCGTCGCGAGGCGTCTGACAGCTAATCCCAAGCGGCCGACCGATTTTCATTGGCTGCATCAGATCAGGCGCAATTCGCCCGGCCTCAGCCGCAGTTGCCGGGCCAAATCCTGCACGCGCAGACCGCCGAGAAAGCCGAGCCGCTCCCGGTGAAGCGCCGGAAGAGAAACAGGTGCAAGGACGCGCCTCTTTAAGAGGCCACGCTCAACCATCGGTGCCTTCAGAATGGCAACCCGGATCGGATGGGAAGGGCGAGATGCGGGCCTGCTTCAAGCTGCCCTACGACGAGACACCGACCCTGGTGTCGGGCTACGACGCCGCCCTGTGGCTCAAGATCGTCCGCCACTGGCGCGAGTTGGAGCAGGCCAAGCCGGCGCTCCCGAACTTCACGAGCCCCGCCGAGGCCGTCTGTGCCTGCGCCTCATCCGCTACCCAGCAAAAATGCGAGCTGACATCGACAAACTCGCAGAGCCCAATGTCCCCCGTGCCCCCTTCTCCTACCCCGCATCAGCATGATCGCCCGAAGCGGGCGCGGAGATCAGCGCACTCTGCTCGCATGGGCCTTCAGATTGCGCGGGTTCACGGCCGTGCTGGGGAAGGCTTTGAACACGAACGCACCCGAGCCCCCGACAGCAACGTCATAGCCGATGGCGTAGCCGTACTTGCTCGCGGCTGAGTAGGTCGCGTTGCCGCTCAGGTTCAGCGTCGCCGATGGTGCGTACAGCGTTCCGTTCAGCGACATCACGCCCGTGCCACCAATCGACAACGAGGTACTGCTTGGCGCCAGACGCGACTGGAAGATCAGAATACCCATCTGCGGTCCGGATGCCGCCGCACTCAGCGCAATCGTGCCGCTGCCTCCCAGGTTCAGGCTGCTGGCCCTGTCCAGAAAGATCGTGACCCCATTGCCCGAGATGTTGGTTGAACCCGAGATCGTGATGCTGGCGTTCTGGAAGTAGTAGAGCCCAGGCTGAAGCGTGATGTTGCCGGTCAGGTTCACCGTACCGGAGTAGGTGCAGTTGGCCGGCACAGCCTGTGAAGAGAAACTCGGATTGTTCCCACACAATGGAGGAGCCGTCGGTTCCGGCACGCCAGCCAAAGGGTCGGCCAGAGCCGGGCAGCCAGTCTTTGGGAGGGGGCTCCAGCCGCTGCCGTTGTATCCGCCGACAATGCAGGTCATTGAGGCCGTGATGCTCGACGAGCCGCCTGTGCTGGCAGCAGTATTCGCGCTTGAATTGACCTGAAGTGGGCAGTTCGCCTGGATCTGCGCGCTGCCCTTGGTTTGCAGCGCGTTCGTGCCCTTTGGGTCAAGCACCATGACGCAAGCCCCGCCGTACTTCACAGCGATGCTCGACGCGCTCACCTCCACTTGCCGAACGCCGAGCAGAGCACCGAAGTAAGTGATGACCGGGTTGCCGTAGGCGATGGCCCGGTGGGTCGTTACTTTCACAGCGTTCTGATTGCTGCTGCTGACCGCGAACGCTTGAGTGCTGGCATCGTAGGTGCCGAGTTGGACATCGCCGGTTTGCGCCACCGTGCCGAAGCTCTGGGGCGTGTTGGCTGCGGCGAGGCTCAGAGCCTTGATGGTCACCATCGAAGAGGTCGGCAGTGCCAGGACGGACCCGAGAGCGGCATTGTCCGCAATGTGCTGGAGCTTGAGCTTGCTGTAGTAGAGGTTGGCTGCATCGATGCCGAGCGCTGTCGTTCCGGCTGCCGCCAGCAACGCGACCGGAGCGAGAATGAGGACGCCCCCGGTCTTGTCGCCTAGAAAGGCGCGCAGGGGCGGTCTCACGAGGTCGGCTCCTGCTGCATACTGCTGATGACCCGCATTGTCTTGGAGTTGTAGATCGCACTGAAGAAATGCGAGGGTGCGGCATTCATCAGCGGCAAGGTTGTGGTGACGGTGAAGACGTTCGTGGTCGGATCGGTGCTGGAGGCCGTCGCGCTCACCACGACAGCGGCTTGGGCCCAGCGTGGCAGGCGCGGTGGAATTGCGCTTTGGGCCTCGGCAGTTGTTATGCGATTGGATGAGAGTTGGCGCGCCACATCGTTGGTGACGAACTCGGCGGTCGTGTAGGTGTAGAAGATCAGCCCGAACTCGACGCTGGCCATGAGCAACGCGACCAGCACCGGCCCGATCAGGGCGAACTCGACAGCCGTTGCACCGCTCTTATGTCGAGCAAATCCCCACACGCGTTTTCTCTCCAAGTTATCTCCATGCTTGGAAACAGCAACTCGATGACGAGTAAAAAATCCATGAAAGCAATCGGCCACTCCGAAAAAAGTGGCGAACACGGCGCGCTTCGTATTGGGCTAGCGATTTGCAATTCCAAGGATCTTAACTCTGAGCAATTATGCGTGATCCTGAGCTGAGTTCGTAAGCATTAGAATTTAGCTGCCACTGGTAGCGCCCTGGCTCGCGCAGTAAGCTGGTGACACTGTTGGCGAACGATCCCGCCCCTGGGCCAGTTATTGGGACTAGCCGCCTCAAGCGCCTCGCAAAAGGCGGGAGCAACGGTCGCGCCGATTAATGCTCGGTTTCCGGCCTGCCGTCGTCGTACTTTCGTGAGCGAGTTCGTTATTCCGGCCGTCCGTTTGGGCATGCCTCAGCAGGCATCCTGCCATTGATGCACGGTGTCGCGGTGCTCGCGGATAGGCATTTGTAACAGCGCCCGCACGGCCGCGTATTCAGCCCTTGCTTAGACGGAGTTCCGAGCGCAGTTTGCAACTTCGGTCAGCATGACGCTGCCTGAGTGAACTATCTGCCTACGTAATCGAACAAAATCGACTCATTCCGCGAGTCTTGATCAGGAAAATAAGAATGAAATGGAAACGCTCATCGGCATTGCTTACGTCAGTAGTAATGCTGAGCCTGCCAGCGATACTTACCAGTGCCTCGGCAGCACCGCTGGACAAGTCGGGAAAGTACTGTGACACCCCGTCCCGCTGCCTCGACCCGATGGCCGAAAATGGTATGGTGACAACGTCAAATTACATCGCAACACAGGCCGGACTCGATATTCTGCGGAACGGCGGAAACGCTGTCGACGCCGCGATCGCAGTTGCCTCAACGCTGGCGGTCGTCTACCCGCAGATGAATACCATTGGCGGCGATAACTTCTGGCTCATCTACAACGCTAAGACGGGTGAGTTGAAGGCCCTCAACGCGAGTGGCCGGGCTGGCGAAAAGGCCACTATCGACTTCTATAAGAAGCAGGGCTTCAGCAAAATCCCAGCCCGTGGCTATCTGGCTGCGAACACCGTGCCCGGTGCAGTCTCAGGATGGGATGCCGCCTATCGCTACGCCAAGGAGGCAATGGGGCATAGCCTACCTTGGAGCAGGCTGCTGGAAGCCTCGGTGGGCTATGCCCGGAACGGCTTTGTTGTCACGCCGAGCGTTCAGGATTGGGAAAAGGTCAACGTCGACACGCGAGACCAAGAGTTCCGCAACCTGCAGCGGTTTGACGAGTTTCGCAGAGTTTATTTGCATTCCGACGGCACTCCATACAAAATTGGCGAGACTCTAAAGCAGCCGGACCTTGCCAACAGCCTCGATTCGATCGCAAAGAACGGCGCAGATGCGTTCTACCACGGGCCGATTGCCGAAAAGATTGTTGCCGACCTGCAGGCGCATGGTGGTGTGCTGACCGCGAATGATTTTGCGTCGCATCGGGCAGACTGGGTGGATCCAATCCACGTCGATTATCGCGGTTACACCGCGTACAATCTCCCGCCCAACACGCAGGGCATGGCCTCTCTGGAAATTCTGAACATTCTCAACAACTTTGACCTGAAGAGCATTGGAGAAGGTACAGCGAACTACTACCATTTGATCGTCGAGGCAACGAAGCAGGCTTTCGCAGACCGCGACAAGTATCTGTCCGACCCTGAGTTCACGAAAATTCCTCTCGACCGACTTCTCTCGCCAGAGCACGGCAAGGAGCAGGCAGCGCAGATCGATATGCAAAAGGCTGCGAGCGACGTGAAGCCGCTCGATCCTAAAGGCGACACTGTCTGGTTTGGTGTCGTCGATCGAGACGGAAACGCCGTGTCCCTGATCCAGAGCATCTACCATGATTTCGGCTCCGGCATCGTTGCGAAGGGGACAGGTATTCTGCTCCAGAATCGGGGCAGCTTCTTCTCGCTTGATCCCAATAACGTGAATCATCTTGAGCCGCATAAGCGCACGTTCCACACGCTCAACCCGGCCATGCTGATGAAGAACGGCAAACCATTTCTGGTGTACGGCACTATGGGCGGAGAGGGGCAGCCGCAAACGCAGGCTGCGATTGTGACCCGCATTGTGGATTTTGAAATGTCGCCTCAGGATGCGATCAATGGTCCGCGTTGGCTACAAGGGCGGACTTGGGGTGCATCATCCAATGATCTCAAGATCGAGGGCCGCGTCCCTGCGAGCGTAATAGAGGACCTGAAGGGACGTGGGCATCCGATCAGAGCGGTTGAGGATTTCACCGACACGATGGGTCACGCCGGAGCTATTCTGATTGATCCTGACACGCACGTTATGTACGGGGCCACTGATCCGCGCAGCGATGGCTTAGCCGGAGGCTATTAACTATAGGCACCAATTCGAAGCGGCGGAGGGGGCTGTCGCAAGCCCGGCATCGGCATGTGCAGCACCCAACCGCTCAGCTTCGTGCCTTTTTCACGACGGGAAGTCCGAAGCAGTGCGCGAGCAGCTGGTTCTGCTCGCGTACCGTTCCCGCGCTGGCAAAGCCGAGAGCCTAACGCAGACACAGCATGGCTTCTAAGCCGCAGATCGTGCAGCGCGCCATTCAGCACGGGGCGCATTATCGGCTGCTCAGCCCTTCTACGGGCATGATATGCGCATCTCATTCGGGCACCATCCATTCGGACAGGTGCCGTCGTACCCCAAACCATCCTCTATGCCCGTGTCTCCACCGCCGAACAGACCCTAGCGCATCAGCGTAAGCAGGCCGAGGCGGCGGGCTTCGCGATTGATGGGGTGGTTGCGGATGAAGGCGTGTCCGGGCGCACCACAGCACGCCGCGACCGCCGGCAGGGACGCCGCCTGTTCGACATGCTCCGGCGTGAGGACGTGCTGGTGGTGCGGTGGGTGGACTGCCTAGGGCGCAACTACGCGGACGTGACCGAGACCATTCGGGAGTTGATGCGCCGGGGCGTCATCGTCCGCACCGTCATCAATAATCTCACCTTCGACGGGGCCACCACAGACCCGATGCAGCAGGCCGTACGGGACGCCCTCATCGGCTTCATGGCCGCGACTGCCCAGGCCCAAGCCGAGGCCACAAAGGAAGCTCAGAGGGCCGGCATCGACCACGCCAAGGCCCGTGACGACGCCTACAGGGGCCGCAAGCAGAGCTTCACGCGGCGCAGTTCGTCGCCGTTCGAGATGCGCTTGGGCAGGGGAAAGGGGTCAGCGAAATCGCGGTGGCCACCGGTTTGAGCCGGCAGACGGTCTATCGCATTCGGGACAACGCGGCCGAGGCGGAAGCGGCCTTGGCGCGGTGGGGCGCAGCGGCCTGACGGGGCTGTCGAGTGGATTGGTGACGCGATCACCCGGCACACTAGGAGAACGTGTCGACTGGGTGCAGAGCGATTTCTCGGACCTCTAGGAGAAAGAGCCGGCTCCGCGACAGCGAGTTACCACCACCACTAGGAGAACAACCGGCTCGTTCCGTCGCGTTCAGGACCACCACTGGAGTAGGACGCTCGCGTTCGCGCCGGGGCGTATCGGTCCGTTTTAGTACCTACCCGTGCGCCTTCTCGCCCGCCTTCCGGGCTTCATAATAACCCCCAGGATCATCACCATGTCAGCACCATCAGAGCGTGCGCCCGAGAGGCGTGCGCCGAACAACCATGCCCGCTACCCGTGGCTCGACGAGTGGATGGAGGCTGCGACCCCACGCCTTCGTCGCCTTGTCCAGGAGGCCACAGCCGTCTGCGCTCAGCACGAGAGCGAGACTGATCCCCCGGCAAAGACAACGCCGCCCATCCGACCACGCCAAGTACCTGACCGCCATCGAGGTCACCACTGCGAACCTCGTAAACACCGTGCTGATCCCTCATCCTTGACCGGCGCACCTGGGACGAGATGCCGAGCAGACACCAAGCATCTCAACCGAGCACCGATGCCCTGGCCGCGACGTGAGACACCTCTGATTTCGACCCGCACCTCAGCACACGGTTCGTCCCCTGTCGCGCTACCATCCAATCATGCACCCCTCATTCGGCTAGCCGACCGTTACAAAGCGCGCCACAAAGGTCACTAAACGCGACCGAACAACATCAATCATTTCAATGCTTTGTGATGATAAAGCGAATCTCCCGCCGTCCGCACCACCATCTGCCTGGATGGAGGGTGTCTGGCCAAACCGGTCAGGGTAACGATCGGAGTAACAGCACGGGGCATCGCGAACGTGATCCGCATCTTCGGGCGGACCGCCCCGGCCACGCTCTGGGCCTGCGAGACCAGCACGTCGCTCTGCCGCAGCCTGGCGCGCACGTCCGCCGGTTTGTGCCGCTTCGTGCCTGGCTGTCCGTCCTCGTCCTGGCTCGAAAGCCATACCTCACGGCGGACCACTTCGCTGGCGACGGATCAACTACGTCTGCTCTCGCTGGTATGTCTAAGTGCCATGCAAGCTGAGCAGTACCAACGCCGAGATCGCTCGACCTGACATTTCCTTCCGCCGCGATCCGTGCAAGATTCTGAAAATCTCTGGACGGTGCTCCGCAAGTGCCGGTAATTGAGCGCCGTGCGCGCCCGCCTCTAAGGGAAGGGGATAGGCATGTCGGCCGCCGTGACACCGGAGGACTGGACCGCGCCCGGCCTGTGCGCCTACCGAGCGTTCGTGCTCGGCATGGGCGAGGCTATCAGGTCCGCTATCGTTCTCGACGCGCAGACGGATGAGGAGGCGAGATCACGCGCGGCGCGCCTCGCCAACGTGTTCGGTATCGATCTGTGGGAGTGCACCCGCTTTCTCAACCGCTACCCGCCGCTGACGGCAGCCTACGCTGTCTGACCGATGCGCAAGGGCGCCGGAGTGCCGCCGTGACCGCGTTCTCGCCTCTCGTCAGTCCTTCTGCTTCCTCCACGCTGCCGGGCCCGAGAGGGCTGCCCCTCCTCGGCAGTTATCTCGACCTGCGACGGGACCCGCTCAGCTTCTTCGAACACCTTGCGCACCGCTACGGTGACACGGTCGCGTTCCGCATAGGGCCACGCCGCGCCCTGTTCCTGAACGATCCGAGCCTGATCGAGCGCATGCTCGTCGCCGAGCATCGCGACTTCCCGAAAATCAGCTTCCTATGGCGGCAGTTCACGGCTGTGTTCGGCCAAGGACTGGTGACCAGCCACGGCCCGCTATGGCAGCGCCAACGTCGCTTGTGCGCCCCGGCTTTCGCGCCGGCGCGGCTGGCGGCTTACGCCGAGGTGATGGTCCGGACGACGGACCAGACGCTTGAGGGCTGGCGCGTCGGAGAGGTCCGTGACCTGCACGCCGATATGATGGCGCTGACCCTCCGCATCGTGGCCAAGACGCTGTTCGGCGTCGGCATCGAGACCGACATTTCCCGCATTGAGGCCGCAGTTCATGACCTCAGCCGTGAGATGGCCGCGCGCATGGTTCGGCCCATCCTCATCCCCGACGCCGTGCCGCTGCCCGGCCATCTGCGCTATCGGCACGGACTCGCCTGCATCGAGGACCTGGCTACACGCATCATCCGCGAGCGTCGAACCGCCGGTGGGCGCAATCTCCTCGACGCGCTGATGGACGAGCGCGATGAGAGCGGCACACCGATGTCGGATCACCAGCTTCGTGACGAGGCAGTGACCTTCCTGCTTGCGGGACACGAGACGACAGCCTTGGCGCTGACCTGGGCACTGTACCTACTCGGGCAGCATCGCGAGGTGAGCGCGGCGCTCGCCGCCGAAGCGGACGCTGTGCTCGGTGAACGCCCTGCCACGTTCGAGCACCTGCAACGCCTCACCCTCGCCGAGCAGGTGATGAACGAGAGCCTCCGTCTGTACCCACCCGCATGGCTCATTGGGCGTGAGGCAGGGCGGGACTGCGAGATTGGCGGCCAGCCGATCCGAGCGGGGACGCCGCTGTACACGTCCCCATGGGTGCTGCACCGCGATCCACGCTTCTGGTCGGAGCCTCTGTCGTTTCGGCCTGGCCGTTGGGCGGGGTATTCGGAACGGAGGCTGCCGCGCTTCGCCTACATGCCGTTTGGCGGCGGTCCGCGGGTCTGCATCGCGCAGCGCTTCGCGATGACGGAGGGGGTGCTGATCCTGGCCTCGATAGTCCGCCGTTTTAGCCTTGTCCCGATCCAAGAGGCACCTGTGGTGCCGTTCCCCTCAATCACGCTGCGTCCAGCAGATCCGGTGCGGTTCCGGGTTCATGCGCGGTAGCGAGCCGTCCGGCTCGGGCATTCGACGTCGCGCGAGAATTGCAGAGCTTCGAAATTCTCGCGCAGAAAATGTAATCAGCTACTGAACCCGGCCGGATTGCCGCAGTTGGTCACATAGGTGAGAGCGGGATAGCCACCCGCCCTGACGAACGCCGAGGTCGCTTGCAGCGGCTCTACAATATCGGGTGAGGCGTCCGCCGCTCTATTGCGCGCATGCCAGCCCCTCGGATCCAGCCAAGTCATACCATTGCTCCTTCACTTGGAGCATGACTGTCTAAAAACACCCTGTTGAGGATGCACCGGCCGCCGAGGCGGCGGTCTCGGCTGGTCCTCTTGCGAGGAGATGCTGATGGGGCAGACACTTACGTCGGCGCGGACCGCCCTCGTTGTCGAAGACGATCGCGGCGTTCGCGACCTTGCTGCGGCTATCCTGGAGGAAACGGATCTCCGCGTGGTCGAGGCTGAGAGCGGAGAGCAGGCCCTCTACCATCTCAAGCAGCATGCCGATGACGTCGCACTGATCTTCGCCGATGTGCATATCCCCTGTCTGCTCGACGGTGTGGACCTCGCGAGAGCGGTGCACACGCGGTGGCCCTGGATCAAGGTCGTGGTGACTTCAGGCGCGCCCGGCGATCGGCTGGCGCATCTTCCTTCTTCGGCTACGTTCCTTCCAAAGCCCTGGCGTGCTCTGGACGTTCTGGTCGCGGCAGAACAAGCGTGTGAGCGAGCCGCCACCCCGTAGGGATGGCCGCGAAATTCCTCAACGCTGAGACGGATTCACGACGCGGATTGGTTCAGGATCGTCGAGGAGGCACTCGGCGTCTGCGATCACGTCCTGATGCATCTCACGACCTTGGAACGGTCTCCCCGCTGTTGCCGTATCTACGGGGATCAGCGCGTGCTGTACGCGCGCAGGAGGTGCCATGTTGAGGAAGTCAGCACTCGCCATCGTTTCCGTTGCGGTCGCTCTGGGGGCAGTCGCCGGCCCGACAGCAGCCCTGGCGGATCCTCCGTGGGCGCGCGGATACGGAGATTATCGTGGTGGACCGCCCGCTTGGGCCCCTGCACATGGTTGGCGACGCCACCATGAGTTCGGCGGTTACGGGCGACCCTACGAGGGCACACGTTTCTACGGTGAACGCCGCATCGAGCGGTATCGCTACGGATATTGAGATAATGGGTGGGGCGGCCCCGCTGCTCGCCGACGCTTCTGGGTCTCACGCGCGTCGCCGGATCTCCTCACCCGACGCAAAGAACGGGTGGTGCGAAACCGACCGCCGTGTTCCCGGGGCGATCCACGTCACGCACGAAGGTCTCGCACGACGTCTGGCGCCCGAACTTGCACCCGAGCGGGTCAAGACCATCTCGCCGGACCCGATCGAGATGCCGTTGCGGCCGTGCGTGCCGGCGGCATACCGCAAGGCTCTGCTCGCGAGGGCGCGCCCGAGCGGTTGCCCGCCCGTCGGATTGAGAAGCCCGAGGCCACCGCCCGGGCGGTCCTGTTCTGGAGTAGTCAGGCCGGGCGCAAACATGAAGAAGCGGCTGAAGGCTCCGAAGACCAAGGTCGCGCTGGCGGGCTTGGTCCTGCTCGAAGGCCAAAGCGCGGCGCCCACGAGCCGCATCCCTCGACCGTCGAGCAGGGCGGTCGATCCGGACGGCTAAGCGGCCAACTGCGACCCTCGACCCGCGGCGATGAAGGCCCGAAACTGTGAGGCCGGCAGGGGTTTGCTGTAGAGGAAGCCCTGGACCTCGTCGCAGCCTTCTGCCCGGACGCGTTCGAGCTGATCGACGGCTTCGACCCCCTCGGCCGTGACCGTCATGCCCAAGCCGTGGCCGAGGCTCACGATGGCCCGCACGATCGAGCGGGTGCCGGGATCGGCCAGCGCCTGGACGAAGCTGCGGTCGACCTTGAGCTTGTGGAACGGGAAAAGCCGCAGATAGCTCAGGCTCGAATAGCCGGTCCCGAAATCGTCGAGCGAGGTCTGGACACCGATGCCACGCAGGCGGTGCAGAGCGTCGGTCACGTCCGCTCCGTCCTGCATCAGCACGGATTCGGTGATCTCGATTTCCAGGCGCCGGGCCGGCAAGCCGGAGCTGACCAGGGCGCTGCACACCATCTCGGCCACCTGGGCATGCCGGAAATGCACCGCCGAGATGTTCACGGCAACGCGCATCTCGTCGGGCCAGCCGACCGCCTCCGCGCAGGCGGTGCGCAGGACCCATTCCCCGAGCGGCACGATCAGGCCGGTTTCCTCGGCCAGGGGGATGAAATCCGCCGGGGCGACGAGACCGCGCCTGGGATGGCGCCAGCGCACGAGGGCCTCGGCGCCGGAGGCGCGCCCGGTGGCGGCGTCGACGATGGGCTGGTAGTGCACCTCGAACTCACCGCGCCCCAGAGCCCCGCGCAGGTCGAGTTCCAGCCTGCGCTTCTCCTCCGCGGTCTCGTCCATCACGGCTTCGTAGAAGCGGTGCGTGTTCCGGCCCTCGGCCTTGGCCCGGTAGAGCGCGCGGTCGGCGCGCTTGGTCAGCGTGTCTGCGTCCAGCCCGTCCTGCGGCGCCAGGGCAATCCCGATGCTGACGCCGATCTCGATGCTGTCGCCTTCGATGGTGATCGGCCGCTTGAGGATCTCGATCAGGCGCTCCGCCAGGGCCGCGGCCGCCGCCGGCTGGCCGGCGCCGCTCACCTGCAGGGCGACGAACTCGTCCCCGCCCAGGCGCGCGGCCAGGTCGTGCGCGCTGATGACGGACCGGAACCGGCAGGCGACCTCGCGCAACAGCGCATCGCCGACGAGATGGCCGAGCGTGTCGTTGACGGTCTTGAACCGGTCCAGGTCGAGATAGAGCAGCGCGCAGTGCTGATCGTGCTGTTCCAAATGGGCGAGGACCTCATCGAAGCACTCGCAGAAGCGCGTCCGGTTGAGGAGGCCGGTCAGCGCATCGTGCCGCGCGATGTGCGCGACCCGCTGCTCGGCCTCCTTCCGCTCCGTGATATCCATATGCGTGCCGATCACACGCTCCGCGCGGCCGCGGACATCCCGGCTCACGACCCGCCCGCGCGCCAGGACCCAGCCATAGGTGCCGTCCTTGCGCCGGAGGCGATGCTCGCACTCGTAAACGGGGGTGCTGCCCTTGAGATGATCGAAGAAGGCGCGGGTCGCCAGTTCGAAGTCTTCCGGGTGGATCAGCGCCGCCCAGGTCCTCACGCTCGGCTCGATCTCATCCGGATCGTAGCCGAGCATCGTCAGCACGCGGTCGGAGAACCAGAGCGACTGGGTCTCGGCGCTCCAGTCCCAGAGCCCGTCATTCCCACTTTCGACTGCCAGGGCCAGCCGCTCCTCGCTCTGGCGCAGCGCGTCCTCGGCCGCCTTCCGGCCGCTGATGTCACGCAGCGCGGCCACGTAGCCGTCGGGCTTCCCCGTCTCGGGGCAGCGCGTGAGGCTAAAGGTGGCCTCGATCCAGACCCATGACCCATCTCTGCGTCGGTAGCGCTGCTGGCGGACAGCTTGGAGAAGATCCTCTCTGTTAAGCTTCGCCAGCAGAGCGGCAAAACCGTCGGCGTCGTCCGGGTGCAGGAACGCGAACGGTTCCGTGCCGACGAGACTCGTCCGGTTCGTAGCCGAGCAGTCCCCTGGCCGCCGGCGATACATATCGGCGGGTTCCGTCCAGGTCGCAGCGCACGATCAGGTCGGTCGTATTGTCGGCCAGAAGCCGATACCCGGCGGCGCTCTCCCGGGCGCTCCGCTCGGCCCGGCTGAGACGAAGCTGCGCGACGACGACCTGCGCCAAGTCGCCAAGCTGATCCCGCTGCTCCTGGGAGAGCGTGCGGGGCACGCGGTCGCAGATGCACAACGCGCCCAAGTGAATGTCGGGTGCGAGGACCAGGGGCGCGCCGGCATAGAAGCGGATGTAAGGCTCGCCAGTGACGAGTGGAAGTGCCGCGAACCGCACATCCCGCGTCGCATCCTCGACGACCATGATCTCGTCTGAAAGTATGGTGTGCGTGCAGAAGGAAGCCTCGCGCGGCGTCCCGTCGCTATTGAGTCCGCAGCGCCCCTTGAACCGCTGCTCGGTCTCGCCCACCACGGACACGACGGCAATCGGCACCCCGAAAAGAGCTTGCGCCAGACGGCAGATCGCATCGTATTGCGGCTCGTGACCTGTGTAGATCACGTCCAGATCCTCGAGCGCGCTGAGGCGCTCAGGCTCATTCGGGTGCAGCGGATACATGTACGGCCTCATCGGGCCAGACGCACGCCACCGATTCTCGCCCGACCCGCCGCCACTTTGTCGAGCATGAATTAACAATTCCGACCCATTTGCACCGTCTCCAACCGCGAGAGCCGGACACAAAAGAACAATATCATTCTTTTCGCGGAGATTTGACGGAATATCGGCCACGTAAAGCGTTCGTTAAAGCAGCGGTGGTCCCATGAACGAGCCTGAGTGCTCTGGGCGGGGTTCGAATCGGGATCGCTGTCCTCCGACATCCGTCATGAGGCGCCTCGGCGATCTCATGCAGATCATCAAGCCCGCGACGGCCCACCCTGCTTCCGACCGCCGCTAAGGCCGGCCTCGTCGTCCTGGCGCCGTCCGATCTTACTGCTCGATCGAGCACGCGGCTTATCGTCGACGTGCGTGCGAGACGTCCAGTCTGGACTCCAGAATTGGCAAGCGCGATCGATGCGGCAACCATTATCCGCTAGAAGAACGCCACCATCGGGGCCGATGAAGCGCGACTTGCCACACAGCACGATGGATATCGGGAGGTGCAGCGCCGCGTACACATGTGCAGAACGGAGCAGGTGACTCCGAACATCGCGGACGTGCATGAAGAGGCCAGCCCAACGGGTGCCGCCACGCAGGTGCTCGGCGCGGCCCGGGAACTGGCCCTCCGCACGGAGCGCCTGACGCGGGAGGTCGGCACCGTCCTGTCCAGCGTCACAGCGGCCTGAAAACCGAGCCCGCATCGCAGGCTTCAACCGGGCCGGGGCTGCCCGCGAGCGCGCCTTCCGCTCCCGGGCGGTCCCGATCCGCACAGGCGGCGCGCTTCATGGTCCGGGGAGTTGCCGAAGATGGAGCCCGGCCTCGCCGCCGGCCGTCCACGTGAAGGTGACGCCGCTGGCCTCGAAGGCCGCACGGGCGGCGTTCAGGTTCGAAAGGCGGATGGATTGCCAGCGCGTCACGTCTTCGATCCGGGCGATGGTCGAGGGTGACAGATCTGCTTTGGCGGAGAGATCCGCGATGCTCCAGCCGAGGATCGCTCGCGCCGCCCTGACTTGCCCGGCGGTGATCCGCTCCCGCTGATGCATGGCCGACGGCCCGTCCACTTGGAAGCGCTTGCTGCCGGTGATCGCGAGGCAGATCCCGACCCACTCGCAAATCGTGCCGTCACGGTTCAGCACAGGCGCACCGCGAGCGTTGAACCAGCGGTAGATGCCATCCTCGCAGAGGATGCGGTAATCCGTGTCGAAGACACCCTGATGCAGCACCGCCGTCCGCCAAGCCTCCTGGGTGCGCTCGCGGTCCTCGGGGTGGATGGCGTCGAGCCAGCCGTAGCCGGCCATCTGCTCTGCGCTCTGGCCTGTCAGGCGCGTCCAGTCGGCCCCTACCCGGGTCGAGCCATCCGGGGTCGCGGTCCAGACGACGGTCGCCACGGCGCGCACCAGGGCGCTGTACCGCTCGTGTCCGAGGCGCGTTGGGTCCTCAACGGACACGCTTGGTGGCTGTTGCATCGGCTCAATCAGCGGCATCGGTATCGCGGCCCAACTGACCGAATTTCGCGGCTCTATAAACCCCAGTTCGTATCAACGCGTCACTGTGGCTACCGGGGATGGCCCTTCACCGGCCGATACTGAAGCCCGGACGTCTCGACCGCTCGTCGGTCATCCGCGACCCCGTCGTTCCATGGTGATCGGCGGAGCGGACAGGCCCCGATCGCCTAAATTCGCGCGATCCCCGAAACTGCCGCTCAGCACAATCCTGTCAGCATTCGCGACGGGAGATACGACCATGATCGACGCGCTTCAGACCGCCACCGCCGGTATGACCCGGGCGACTGACCGACTTGGCATCACCGCGAAGGCCATTGCGGCCAGCGGGGCTCCGCTCGGCGACACGGCCCTGCCTCCAGCCGCACAGGTCGACTTGTCCAGCGCCGCGGTCGACCTGATCGGGTCGGAGACCGCCTTCGCGCTGAACGCCGCGGTGGCGCGCACTGCCGACCGCATGACCGGGAAGCTCCTTGATATCAACGCCTGAGCGCCGGTAGCGCAAGCCACGACAGAACCGCGCCGGCGCTGAAAAGCAGGGAAACACCGACAAGACGATAGGCCAGAACGCCGCCAAGGGCGCCTGTGAGGAAGGCGCCGACCGTCAGCAAATGGAGCTGGAGCCCGGCGGGGTCGTGCGGCTTCAGCGCGCAGGGATCACGCCCGCCGCCATCGAGCCAGCGCGCGAGGCTCGATGCCGATATCGGTGATCATGCCCGTGACATGCGTGGTCCGCACGCGGGCCTCCGAGATCTTCGTCACTGCGGCATTCTGCAGACCGAGGGCGAAGCCCAAGCCATGCACGAGGGCTTGGCTCCGGGCGGGGTCGCGGAGCGGCAGCACGAACAGGCCGATGGCGACGAGGAGGACCGCCTCGGCGCAGACGCTGTAGGCGTAGGCACCGGGAAGCGCGTGCCGCAGCCGGCGGCGGATCAGGAGAGTCGAGGTCGCGGAGCCCAGGACGAACAGGAGGATGAGCAGCAGAGCCTGCCCGGCCAGCGCGAAGCTTCCCGTGCCGGCACGGTCGGAGATCGCCGAGACGTTGCCCGTCATGTTCGAGGCATAGAGGCCGACCGCGTAGA
Organism: Methylobacterium sp. P31; assembly: GCA_050632875.1. Lineage (GTDB taxonomy): Bacteria > Pseudomonadota > Alphaproteobacteria > Rhizobiales > Beijerinckiaceae > Methylobacterium. The sequence continues at coordinate 3,959,422 of JBODSC010000001.1, forward strand.
AGCCCGCGGTGTTCAGCGCGCCGGCCACTGCCGCCAGCAACAAAGCGAGCTTCCTGTCGGCCTCGGGGGTGCGCGCCTCGCCTTCGTGGACCAGCATGGAATCGTCGGAGGTGGTGGAGGGAAGCCGAATTTCAGCCCACCTGCCTGGCGGCCATCAAGCGGCCCGCGCGAGATCGCCCTCGATTACCGCAAGCGCCCGCTCCAGCGCCGCGAAGCAGAGCGGGTCGAAGGCCGCCCCGAGGTCGGCGCGCATGATCCCCAGCGCCTTCTCCAGCGGCATCGCTGCCCGATAGGGACGCTCCGCGGTAAGCGCGTCGAACACGTCGGCCACCGAGACGATCCGGGTCTCCAGCGCGATCTCCACCGCCGTCAGGCCCCGGGGATAACCCCGTCCGTCCAGGCGCTCGTGATGGCCGCCGCCGACCCGTGCCATGTCGCGGAAGACCGGGACGCGCGCCAGGATCGTCTCCGACAGGTGCGCGTGGGCGCGCATGTCGCGCCACTCGTCCTCGTCGAGCTTGCCGTTCTTGTCGAGAATCGCGTTCGAGACGCCAAGTTTGCCGATGTCGTGCAGGAGCGCCGCGCGCCGGAGCCAGCGGCGGCGGCCGTGGTCGAGGCCGAGTTCGACCGCCACCATGTCGGCATAGACGGCCACGCGCTCCGAATGACCGGAGGTAAACGGGCTCTTGGCGTCAATCACTTGGGCGAAGGCCCGGGCGATGTCGTCGAGATAGCCTTCATCGATCACGATGCGGCTCTGCGCCGGCTCCAGCGCCGAGACTGCCGCCTCGATGCTGTCGGAGCCGAGAATCTCCCAGAAGCCGGGCGCGGATGCGGTGCGCTCGAAGCTCTCCACCACATGCGGGTCGAACCACGTGCCTGTGCGGCCGCGGATTTCCGCCATGGCCGCGGCGGGTCCGGCCGCGGTATGGAACACGTCCGCCACCTGCGCCAGCAGGGCGATGCGGCCGTAGAGCGGAATGGCCGGGCCGGCGAGACGGTCCGGACGGCCCTTGCCGTTCCAATGTTCGTCCAGCGCGTGGATCGCTGCACAGACCGCCGGCGGGAAACGCAGGCGCGCTGCAATCTCGGCGCCGCGCTGGCAGCGGGTCTGGATCAGGTCGTCGACGATGGCGCCGCCGTTCTGGAGGATGTTCAGCACGGCGCGGAAGCGCTCGGCGAGGCCCGCCTTCAGCCCGGTATGCGAGAACACGAAGCCCAGCACCTTCGGCAGGCTGTCGCTGACCGTCTTGAAGTCGCGCTTGAAGCCGATATCGTCCGACAGGTAGAGTGCGCAAATCCGGGCTGCATTGCTGGAACAGCCCAGGTCCTTCAACATGATCGTGTAGTAGAGTTCCCAGAGTTCGCGCGTCGGAAGACCTATCGCGCGCCCGACTTGCATGCCGATATAGGTCGCGCGCACGCAGTGGCCGGCCGGCTGCCCCTCGGTGAGATCGAGGGCGTGGCTCAGGGCCGCCAGGATGTCCGAGAGGCGTACGTCGCTCGTAGCTTCGGAATCTGCACCGAACAGGGGCAATGACATTGCAAGTCGATCCCAACGCCTCGGCGGGATCGTACGGCGACAGACATGAACACGCGGTTCATGCCTGTCGTTCTTGAGCGTGGATCTCGGATGTGCCGGCCCGGCCTCCGGTTTACCAACCGCTGTAGCCGTAGCCGCCGTCCCAATCTCCGTGCCAGTGGTGAGCAGGGCCGTAACCGACCGGTACCCGCTCGTAGGTCACGGTCCGCCGTGTGGCGTAGACCGGGCCGTCCTCCTCGTAGACGCGATAGGCGGGGGCCGGCCGCACCAACACGTGCGCGGGCGCATAAGCGTCGTCGGAATAACCGTAGCCGTAGACGGGAGCGGCGTGGGCCTGGGTCGCGGCGCCGATCAGCGCGCCGGCCGCAAGGCCGCCGATGATGCCGGCCGCAACGGCGCCGCCACCGCGGGCCTCGGCAGCCGAAGAGGCCAGAGTGCCCGCGCCGATCAGCGCGGCGGCCGAGAGCAGAGCGAAGCGTGTCATGACCTGTCTCCGAATGAAGCGCGGGACACTTGAGAGGTCCCGGATCACGGAGGACAAGATTCCACACCCGCGCTGCACGACGGCTGAAGCCCGCCTGCAGCCCCTGTTCAGCTTGCACGCCCGCGTGCCGGGCCGGGCGCCTCCCGGATGTAGCCGCGGGAGATCAAGCGGCTGCGCTCGCGGGTGCGCCGCTCCGCCTCCATCAGGTCAGAGAGCGCATCGGAGATGGCGCAGCGCAGCGCGATCCCGGCATCGCCGCCGGCGAAACCGAGATACGCGGCGCTGATCGCCTCGACGGGGCAGGCGTAGTCGTCTCGCGTGGCAGCGGCTTGGGTCAGCATCGTGGCCTCCTTCGTTGCACCCGTGAACGAAAAGAGAACAAGCCACAATGGTTAACGTTCGGTCAACACGGCCTGCGCTGACCCGGTGAGGCCGCGCAAACCCTGTGGAAAATGGGGACTTAGCTGCCTAACCGCTTTGGATAAGGCCGCTCATTCCGGCATGCGCGGCAAGGGCTTGCCGTCCTGGGGAATCGGATAGCGCGCGGCGTTCAGCTCCATCGCCAGGAAGGTGTAGTAGCCCGAGATGGCCGTGAGATCGACGATCGCCGCCTTGCCGAACCGCGCCTCCGCGCGCGCGAAGGTCGCGTCCGAGACGCGCTTGGTGTCCTGCAGCTCGGACGTGAAGTCGTACACGATCGTCTCGTCGTCGCTCATCTTGGCCGGCCGGCGGCCATCGCGGATCGCCGCGATGATCTCAGGCGCGATCCCGACCTTCTCGGCGATCGGCGCGTGGACATACCACTCGTAATCCTGTGTCCAGCGACGGGCGGTCATCAGGATCACCAGTTCCGACAGCGTGGTGCCGATCTTCGGCTTGAACCGGAGATAGTCGCCCATCGACCGGGCCAGCGTCATCACCTCGGGAGAATACATCAGGGGTTCGAATGGCCCGAAGGGCAGCTTCCCGCGCGCCTGCTGGAAGGCCTCGGCCGCCTGCTTCTGCTCGGGCGTGTAATCCTGCGGCGGAATGGTCGGCAGTCGGTCCTGCGCCCGCGCGGCGCTGAACGTGAGGGGCAGGGCGGCCAGCGCGACGGCGAGCGCGGGACGGAGGCGTCTCATAGGGTCACTCCCGATTGTTCTTTGCATGCACGCCGCACCATCGCGGTCGGGTGCGCCCACGGCCAGGGCTCCTGTGGCCCGAATGATGTCGAATCCCGCACGGCGTCACGCGACGGCCGAGATAGTTGCGCTCGGCGCCGCGCCACGCCATCAGCGGCCGCAATGGCCGGCCCTTCAACCGCACTGCCGATCGAGGCGGCGCTTCCCGATCTACGTCGCGCGCTCGCCGCGAGGAATGCCGCCGTGCTAGTAGCGCCGCCCGGTGCCGGCAAGACGACGCGGGTGCCTCTCGACCTGCTCGAGGCGCCTTGGCTCGAAGGGCGCAAGATCATCCTGCTGGAGCCGCGGCGGCTCGCGGCCCGGGCCGCCGCGTCCCGCATGGCGCAGACGCTCGGCGAGCCGGTCGGCGGCACGGTGGGTCTGCGCGTGCGACTCGGCTCGAAGATCTCGGGCCGGACGCGGATCGAGGTCGTCACCGAGGGCGTGTTCACCCGCATGATCCTCGACGATCCGGAACTCTCCGGCATCGGCGCGGTTCTGTTCGACGAGTTCCACGAGCGCTCGCTCGACGCCGATCTCGGCCTCGCCCTGGCGCTCGACGCACAGGGGGCTGCGCGAGGACCTGCGGATCCTCGTGATGTCGGCGACGCTCGACGGGGCGCGGGTGGCACAGCTTATGGGCGATGCCCCGGTGGTCGCCTCCGAGGGCCGGGCCTTCCCGGTGGAGACGCGCTACGTCGAGCGCGATCCCAACCGGCGCATCGAGGACTCGGTGGCCGATGTCACGCTCCGCGCCCTCCGGGTGGATCCGGGTTCGGTCCTGGTCTTCCTTCCCGGGCAGGCGGAGATCCGCAGGACAGCCGATCTTCTGGCCGAGCGGATCGGCCCCGAGGTGCAACTCGCCCCGCTCTACGGTGCGCTCACCCCGGCCGATCAGGATCGCGCCGTCGCGCCGGCACCTGCCGGCACCCGGAAGGTGGTGCTCGCCACCAGCATCGCCGAGACCTCGCTCACCATCGAAGGCGTCCGGATCGTGGTCGATTCGGGGCTGGCGCGGGTGCCGGTCTACGAGCCGAGCCTCGGCCTGACGCGGCTCGTGACCGCGCGGGCCTCCCGCGCCTCCGTGGACCAGCGCCGCGGCCGCGCGGGCCGTACCGAACCGGGCCTGTGCTGGCGGCTCTGGTCCGAGGCCGGCACCAATGCCCTTGAACCCTTCACGCGGCCCGAGATCCTGTCGGCGGACCTCGCCGGGCTGCTCCTCGACTGTGCCGCATGGGGCGTGGCCGACCCGCGGAGTCTGGCGTTCCTCGATCCGCCACCGGCCCCGGCTCTGGCGGAGGCCCGCGCCATGCTGGTCGAACTCGGGGCGCTCGACGCGGATGGGCGCCTGACGGAGGTCGGCGCACGTCTCCGGGCCCTGCCGTTGCCGCCGCGCCTCGCCCGCATGGTGACGGCGGCGGCCGGACAGGGTCAGGCCCGCGCCGCCGCGGACCTCGCGGCGGTCCTGGTGGAGCGCGGGCTCGGGGGAGAGAGCCTCGATCTCGACGAGCGGGTCGAGCGGTTCCGCCGCGACCGGGGCGGGCGGGCCGCCGACATGCGTCGGCTCGCCGAAGGCTGGGCGCGGAGCGCGGGCGGAGACCAGCAGGGCACACCGGTACCGGCGGGCCCGCTTCTGGCGCTCGCCTATCCGGATCGGGTCGCCCGGTCCCGCGGCCGCGAGGGTGAGTTCGTGATGGCGAGCGGCCGGGCGGGACGCCTCGATCCGGCGAGCCCGCTTGCCCGGGAGACGTTCCTCGTGATCGCCGAACTCGCCGGGTCGGCCGGCAACGCCCGCGTCCTCGCCGCGGCGGCGATCGAGGCCGAGGCGATTGAGCGGCTCTTCGCCGACAGGATCGAGGCGCGCACCGAGATCACCTTCGACCCACAGGCCGCCGCCCTGCGGGCCGGGCCGTCCGGCGCCTGGGCGCGGTCCGTCTGGGCGAGCGACCGTTGCCGGTGCCGGCCGCTCCGGAGAGCGCGGAGATCCTGGCGACCGGCCTCGCCGGTCTCGGCCTCGACCGCCTGCCCTGGACGGCCGCCCTGTCGCAGTGGCGCGCCCGAGTGCGGTTCCTGCACGCAGCCGAGGGCGATATCTGGCCCGACCTGTCCGACGAAGCCCTCGCCGCGACCGCGTCGACTTGGCTCGCGCCTGCGCTGATCGGGCGGACATCCCTGACGGCCGTCACGGCGGACGACCTCGCGGGCGCCCTGCAGGGCCTGCTGCCGTGGACTCTCCGCGCCCGCCTCGACGGGGAGGCCCCAACCCACGTCGAGGTGCCGACCGGCTCGCGTATTCCGGTGGATTACGCCGCCGAGGAACCGGTGCTCGCCGTGCGGGTGCAGGAGCTCTTCGGACTCGACCGTCACCCGCAGGCCGGGGGACGGCCGCTGGTCCTGCATCTGCTGTCGCCCGCCCAGCGCCCGATCCAGATCACCCGCGATCTGCCGGGCTTCTGGCGCGGCTCCTGGGCGGCGGTGCGGGCCGAAATGCGCGGGCGCTACCCACGCCATCCCTGGCCGGAAGATCCGCTCAGCGAGGCCCCGACCCGCCGGGCGAAGCCGCGGGGCACATGACTGGCCGCCGCTCGTTCCACAACCTCGACACCCACGGACGGGACGCGATGACCACCGAAACGAGTTCCTTCGACAGGCCTTCCGAGATCTGGTCTCCGGTGGAGGACAAGGGCTTCATCGCCCATGTCGGCCCGCTTCACCTGCGCGAAGCGGACGGCGCCTACGCGTTCCGGGCGGAGCAGAAGCACGCTAACCTGATCGGCGTCGTGCATGGCGGCATGCTCATGAGCTTCGCGGACCGTGCCCTCGGTGAGACCGCGATGCGGGCGGCCGACGGCGCCAATTGCGTGACCATCCAGCTCGAGATGAAATTCATCGACGTCGGCCGCCTGGGTGACTGGATCGAGATCCGTCCGCAGGTGGTCAAGCGCACGGGCTCCCTCGTGTTCATGCGCGGCGATGTCCGCGAGGGCACGCGCCTGTTGGCTTCGGCGGACGGCGTCTGGAAGATCCTGCGGCGCCGGCCAAGTTGATCCCACCGCCGAGCACATCATTCTGAGGCAAGCTTGGCGACTTAACGTGCAGCCCTGCCTATCGGGGGAAACCGGATGAAGCCGTGGGAGAACGAGACGCCGAAGGTCGGCGGCAGCGGCCTCGCGGCGCTATCCCGTCGTGCGCTCCTCGTCGGAGCCGGCGCGGCCGTGGCGGTAGCCGGTGGCGCCGCGGCCCAGCCGGAACCGGCCAGCACTGTGACGACCCCGCCGCGCGACTTCCGGCCCGGCGCCCCTCCGACCACCTATTTCACAGATCCTGACGTGATCGCGGTCGATCCGGCCTTCGAGCCCTACATCGTTCCCAACAGCGCAATCCGTCGCCTCTGGACCGGGGCCCTCTGGGCGGAGGGGCCGGCCTGGAACAGCGTGGGACGGTTCCTCGTCTGGAGCGACATCCCCAACAATCGTCAGATGCGCTGGCTGGAGGAGGACGGGCACGTCTCGGTGTTCCGCACACCGAGCAACAACTCCAACGGCAACAGCTTCGACCGCCAGGGCCGCCAGCTCTCCTGCGAGCACGCCGGCCGGCGCGTGGTGCGCTACGAACTCGACGGCTCGGCCACGGTGCTGGCGGACAGCTTCGAGGGCAAGCCGCTCAACGCGCCCAACGACGTGGTCCAGCACGCGGACGGGTCGTACTGGTTCACCGACCCGCCCTACGGCGCGCTGTTATACGAGGGCGTACCGGACGAGGCGGGCGGCCCGTCCAACCCGCGGGGTCATCTCAACCCGCGGCTGGGGCAGCCGGCGGGGATCGCCACGAAGCGGCGGGTGTTACCCAATGCAGTCTACCGGATTGATCCGTCGGGCCGGATCGACCGGGTGCTCACCGACGATCAGGTTCCCGATCCGAACGGGTTGTGCTTCTCGCCCGATCACCGGATCCTCTACGTCTGCTCCACCGGCAAGGGGCCGGGCGACACGGGTCCCGGCGGCAAGGGCGAGATCTACGCCTTCGATGTCGGGAGCAACGCGGCGCTGTCCAACAAGCGCCTCTTCGCGGATTGCGTCGTAGACGGCGTGAAGTGCGGGCCCGACGGCCTGCGAGCTGATGTCGACGGCAATCTCTGGGTGTCGAGCAATGCAGGCCGGGCGACCGGCTACAACGGCGTTACGGTGTGGACGCCACAGGGCAAGCTCATGGGCCGCATCCGCCTGCCCGAGGTCTGCGGCAACATCACCTTCGGCGGCCCGAAGCGGAATCGCCTGTTCATGGCCGCCAGTCAGTCGATCTACGCCCTCACGGTGAACACCCAGGGCGCCGGGCCAGCCTGATTGACCGCCGCGGAGGCAGCGGTCCGGCGCATCCCTGCCATCGGCACGGGTTCGACAGCCATGGCTGCCGGCCTGCCGGCACGCTATCTGTGGTGGGCATGAGCGAGGAACCCGCCCCCGATCCCACATTGAGCCGCCTCAGCTTAGCACTGGGGGACGTGCCGAAGCGCGGGTTGCCACCGGTCGAGCACTGGACCCCGCCCTATTGCGGCGAGATCGACATCCGGATCGCGGCGGATGGGACGTGGCACCACAACGGCTCGCCGATCCGCCGGGACAAGCTCGTCAAGCTGTTCGCCACCATCCTGCGGCGGGAGCCGGACGGGCGTACCGTGCTGGTCACCCCGGTGGAGAGCGTCGGGATCACCGTCGAGGACGCAGCTTTCTTGGCAGTCGAGATGGCGGTGGACGGAGCCGGAGAGGGAAGGCGCATGTCCTTCCGGACCAATGTCGACGATCTGGTCGGCGTCGATGCCGAGCACGCCCTCCGATTCGAGGAGACGCCGGACGGGGCGCTCAAGCCTTATCTCCACGTCCGCCGCGGTCTCTGGGCGCGCGTGACCCGGGCGCTCACCTACGATCTCGTGGATCTCGCCGAAGAGCGCAGCATCGACGGGGTGTCCTGGCTCGGTTTGTGGGCTGGCGGCGTTTTCCACACGATCGCGCCGGCCGTTGCCGCGTGAGTGATCCGCTCGCCGACTTCCTCGCCCGCGCGGCCGTGGGCCTGTCCGCGGATCCGCCAGGACCGGACGACCACACCTCGAACCCCCGGGGCGACCACAGTCTCGACCCGGACGAGTCGGCCGTGCTCCCGCCGCCCCCCATCGGCGGGCGGCGGTCCTCGCGCCTGTGATCCTGCGCGCGCAAGGCCCGAGTCTCGTTCTGACGGAGCGCGCCGCGAACCTGCGCGACCATTCCGGTCAGGTCGCCCTTCCGGGCGGGAAGATCGACCCGTTCGATCCGGGGCCGGCAGATGCGGCCCTGCGCGAGGCTCATGAGGAGATCGGGCTCTCGCCCGCTTCCGTGCGCCTGCTCGGCTATCTCGATCCCTACTTGTCCGGCACCGGCTTCCTGGTCACGCCGGTGATCGGCCTCGTCGACCCGGAGGCGACCTTCCGGCCGAATCCCGCGGAGGTCGCGGACGTCTTCGAGGTGCCGTTGTCGGTTCTCATGGATCGGGAGCGCTACCTTCTCCGCTCACGCGCGTGGCAGGGGCGCACCCGCTGGTTCTATGCCCTGACCTTCGGCGAACGGCTGATCTGGGGCGTGACCGCCGGGATCCTGAACAATCTCCGGGAGCGGCTCTACCCCGAATCCGAACCCGGTGAAGTTCGCCGCTCGGCGGGATAGGCTATGACAGGCCATGCTGCGTCGCGTCCTCGAAGAGTTCGGCCTCTTCCTCATCCCCTTCGGCCTGTTCGTGGTCTACCTCGTGCTGTCCGGCCGCAATCCGCTACGTCGGGTGCACTGGGATCCGCATCTCTGGCGGCTTGTCCTCGTCGGGCTGGTCGTTGTGATCGGCACGCTCGTCTACGAAGGTCTGTTCTCGGAGCGCCGGACCGGCGGCTACGTGCCCACGCATATGGAGAACGGCCGCCTCGTCCCTGGGGGCTTCCGGTGAGGCGCAACCTCGACCGCGCGGCCCTGTCGGCTCTGCTCGAACGTCCGGGGTGCGGCGGGCGCTCGCCTCCCTCGACCAACCCGGCGCGGAGACCCGGTTGGTCGGCGGCTGCGTGCGCGACGCGCTCCTGGGCGCGCCGTCCGCCGATGTCGACTTCGCGACCACGCTCCTGCCGGACGCCGTCCTGGCCTGTGCCGCGCAGACGCCCGGCCTGAAGGCGGTGCCGACCGGGATCGAACACGGCACGATCACCCTGGTCGCCGAGGACGGACCAATCGAGGTCACAACCCTGCGCGAGGACGTCGAGACCGACGGACGCCACGCGGTCGTCCGCTTCGGCCGCGACTTCATCCGGGACGCGGAGCGGCGTGACTTCACCGTCAACGCGCTGTCGCTCGGCGCCAACGGCGTGCTGCACGACACGGTTGGAGGCCTTTGCGACTTGGAGGCCGGGCGGGTCCGCTTCATCGGCGATCCCGCAACCCGCATCCGCGAGGATGCGCTGCGAATCCTGCGGTTCTTCCGCTTCCACGCGCGCTTCGGTACCGGGGCTCCCGACGCCGCAGCGCTCGCCGCCTGCGTGGCCGCGCGGGACGATTTGGACCGCCTCTCCCGCGAGCGGGTGCGCGCGGAGTTCCTGAAGCTGCTCGCCGCCGCGGGCGGTCCGGCCATGGTCGCGACCTTGAGCGCGACCGGGCTTCTCCTGCGGATCACCGGCGGCGTCGGCGAGCCTCGGCCGGCTGGGGCGTGCCGCCGCGGCGTCGCTCTCGCCCGTCATGCGGCTCGCGGCACTCGCTGTCGGAGGCCAGCACGACGCGGATCGCCTGCGCGAGCGGCTGCGCCTCTCGAAACAGGAGCACGGGCAGCTCATCGGCTATGCGCAGGCCCTGGCGACACTGCACGGTCGCGCGGAGATCGACGGTACCGCTGCGCGGGCGCTCGCGGCCGAGCACGGAGTCACGCTCTTAAAGGAGACTGTCCTGATCCTGTCGGGCGAGCCGCGACCCGTCGTGACGGAGGACGCGCGCAGGGCGCTGCAGGATCTGGACGGGGAGGGCGGTGCGCCGATCTTTCCGCTGGCCGGGGCCGATCTCGTCGCCGCGGGCGTGCCACCCGGTCCGGCGATCGGCCGCGGCTTGGCGGCGGCGCGGAAGATTTGGCTGGCGCTCGGCTGTCCGGCAGGACCGGACGTGCGGGCCGAACTGATGGCGCGGGCGCTGGAGGGCACCCGCGAATCCTAGCTCAGAGCTTCAGGAGCGCCTTCGTCTCTTGGAGCTGGACGATCTGGCCGTTCAGCTCCTCGCGCTTCTGCAGGTCCTCGGTGGCGTCGCGCTGCATCTCGACGGCCTCGATATCCCGGTCGAGGGATTCGGGGGTCAGCTCCTCGATCGGGGCGGCGCGCTCGGCTAGCACCTTCACAGCGGTGGGACCGATGTCGGCGAAGCCGCCGCGGACGTAGATCCGCTTTCCGCTGCCCTGGCTCTCCGTGACCACGATCACGCCGACCCGCAGGGAGGTCAGCACGGGCGCGTGGCCCGGCATCACGGTCATCTCGCCCTCGGTGCCGGGCAGCTGAACGGCGGTCACCTCGCCGGAATACAGCGTCCGCTCGGGGCCGACGAAATCGAAGTGGAAGGTGGCCATGGCCTGACGTGTTCCCGGATCCGCGACGCGCTCTCCGCCTTGCGGGGAGGGGTTGGTGGAAAAGGCTGCGCGGACGGCACCGGTGAGGTTCGCCCGCGCAGCCTCTACCCCTTCCCGCGCGGGGAAGGGGAGGTGTCGTCTTAGGCCGCCTTCAGCTTCTTGGCCTTCTCCTGGGCCTCCTCGATGGTGCCGACCATGTAGAAGGCCGCCTCCGGGAGGTCATCGTAGTCGCCGTTCACCAGGCCCTTGAACCCCTTGATGGTGTCCTCGAGGGCGACCTGCTTGCCCGGCGAGCCGGTGAACACCTCGGCCACCGAGAAGGGCTGCGAGAAGAAGCGCTCGATCTTGCGGGCGCGGGCCACGGTCAGCTTGTCGTCCTCGGACAGCTCATCCATGCCCAGGATCGCGATGATGTCCTGGAGCGCCTTGTAGCGCTGCAGGGTCTGCTGGACGCGGCGGGCAACGTCGTAGTGCTCCTCACCGAGGATCGCCGGCGAGAGCATGCGCGAGGTCGAGTCCAGCGGGTCCACCGCCGGGTAGATGCCCTTCTCGGCGATCGAGCGCGACAGAACGGTCGTGGCGTCGAGGTGGGCGAAGGAGGCGGCGGGCGCCGGGTCGGTCAGGTCGTCGGCCGGCACGTAGATGGCCTGCACCGAGGTGATCGATCCCTTCGTCGTGGTGGTGATGCGCTCCTGCAGGGCGCCCATGTCGGTGGCCAGCGTCGGCTGGTAGCCCACCGCCGAGGGGATGCGGCCGAGAAGCGCCGACACCTCGGAACCCGCCTGGGTGAAGCGGAAGATGTTGTCGACGAAGAACAGCACGTCCTGGCCGTCGTCGCGGAACTGCTCGGCGATGGTCAGACCGGTCAGGGCGACGCGCGAGCGGGCGCCGGGCGACTCGTTCATCTGGCCGTAGACCAGGGCGCACTTGGAACCCTCGGCGGAGCCGTGCTCCTTCGGGTCCACGTTCACCTTGGACTCGATCATCTCGTGGTAGAGATCGTTGCCCTCGCGGGTGCGCTCACCCACGCCGGCGAAGACCGAATAGCCCGAGTGCACCTTCGCGATGTTGTTGATCAGTTCCATGATCAGCACGGTCTTGCCGACGCCGGCGCCGCCGAACAGGCCGATCTTACCACCCTTGGCGTAGGGGGCGAGCAGGTCCACCACCTTGATGCCGGTGACGAGGATCTGCGCCTCGGTCGACTGCTCGGCATAGGAGGGGGCCGGCTGGTGGATGGCGCGATAGGTGTCGGTCTGGACCGGGCCGGCCTCGTCGATCGGCTCGCCGATGACGTTCATGATGCGGCCCAGGGTGTTCATGCCCACCGGAACCTTGATCGGCTCGCCGGTGTCGGTGCACTCCTGGCCGCGGGTCAGGCCCTCGGACGTGTCCATGGCGATGCAGCGGACGGTGTTCTCGCCGAGCTGCTGGGCGACCTCGAGAACGAGGCGAGCGCCGTTGTTCTTGGTCTCCAGCGCGTTCAGGATCTCGGGCAGGTGGCCCTCGAACTGCACGTCGACCACGGGGCCGATGACCTGGGTGATCTTGCCGACCTTGTTGGAGCCGGTGCCGGGGAGTGCGGTGTTCGCCATCGTAAACCTACCCTTCAAGCTGTGCGTTCAGGTCGCGGCGCCTCAGAGGGCTTCCGCACCCGAGATGATCTCGATGAGTTCCTTGGTGATCATGGCCTGACGCGTGCGGTTGTAGACCAGCGTCTGCTTCTTGATCATCTCGCCCGCGTTGCGGGTGGCCGAATCCATGGCGCTCATGCGCGCGCCCTGCTCGGAGGCGGCGTTCTCCAGAAGCGCCCGGTAGATCTGCACCGTGAGGTTCTTCGGCAGCAGGGTCTCCAGGATCGCTTCCTCGGAAGGCTCGAATTCCAGGGCGGCGTTGCCGGCGGTCGTCTTCGCGCTCGTATCGGCCTCAGGCAGTTCCGCCGGAATCAGCCGCTGCGCGGTCGCGATCTGCGAGATGACCGAGCGGAACTCGGCGTAGAACAGGGTCGCGACGTCGAACTCGCCGGCCTCGAACCGCGCCAGGATCTTGTCGGCGATCTCGGCGGCGAACTCGTAATCCACCGGGCGGTTGCCGCGGATGTCCATGCTCTCGACGATCTGGTCGCGATACTGGCGCCGGAGCAGGTCGTAGCCCTTCTTGCCGACCGTCATGATCTTGACGGTCTTGCCCTCGGCGGTGAGGCGCTGGGCGTATTCACGCACCGCGAGGCGGGCGATCGAGGAGTTGAACGCGCCCGCAAGGCCGCGGTCGCCCGTGCAGACCACCAGCAGGTGCGTCTGGTCCGAGCCGGTGCCGGACAGGAGCTTCGGAGCGCCAACGCCACCGACGAGGTTGCCGGCGAGGTTGCCCAGCACAGCGGCCATCTTCTCGGCATAGGGGCGGCCGGCTTCGGCGGCCAGCTGCGCCCGGCGCAGCTTGGCGGCGGCGACCATCTGCATGGCCTTGGTGATCTTCTGCGTCGCCTTCACCGAGGTGATGCGGTTGCGCAGGTCCTTCAAGCTCGGCATCGGGCGAGGTCCAGGTCCGTTCTATGGGCCTCTCCTCCCCCTTCGGGAAGGAGCCGGGAGTTCGGGCGGAGCAGTGACCGATCGGTCCCGCTGCGCCGCCCCTGATTCCTCCCCCGGAGGGGAGGGGCCTCACGTCAGCCGATCGTCTTGGCGACGCCTTCGACCACACTCTTCAGCTTGCCGGCGTTCTCGTCCGACAGGTCCTTGGAGGCGGCGATCGAGTCGAGCAGGTCCTTGTGCTTGGACCGCAGGGTGCTCAGCAGCGAATCCTCGAAGGGCCGGACCTTGCTGACCGGGAGCTTGTCCAGGTAGCCGTTCACGCCGGCGTAGATCACCGCGACCTGCTCCTCCATCTTCAGCGGCGAGAACTGCGGCTGCTTCAGGAGCTCAGTGAGCCGCGAGCCGCGGTTCAGGAGCGCCTGCGTGGAGGCGTCGAGGTCGGAGCCGAACTGCGCGAAGGCGGCCATCTCGCGGTACTGCGCGAGCCTCTCCTTGATCTTGCCGGCGACCTTTTTCATCGCCTTGGTCTGGGCGGAGGAGCCCACCCGCGACACCGAGAGGCCGACGTTCACCGCCGGGCGGATGCCCTGGTAAAACAGGTCGGTCTCGAGGAAGATCTGGCCGTCGGTGATCGAGATCACGTTGGTCGGGATGTAGGCCGACACGTCGTTGGCCTGGGTCTCGATGACCGGCAGGGCCGTCAGCGAGCCGGCGCCGGCAGCGTCGCCCATCTTGGCGGCGCGCTCCAGCAGGCGGCTGTGGAGGTAGAACACGTCGCCCGGGTAAGCCTCGCGGCCCGGCGGGCGGCGCAGCAGCAGCGACATCTGGCGGTAGGCGACGGCCTGCTTGGACAGATCGTCATACACGATCACGGCGTGCATGCCGTTGTCGCGGAAATACTCGCCCATGGCGCAGCCGGCGAAGGGCGCGATGAACTGCATCGGGGCCGCGTCGGACGCCGTGGCGGCGATGACGATCGAGTATTCCAGGGCACCCTGGTCCTCCAGCACCTTCACGAACTGGGCGACGGTGGAGCGCTTCTGACCGACGGCGACGTAGATGCAGTACAGCTTCGCCTTCTCGTCGGTGCCGGCATGGGCCGGCTTCTGGTTCAGGATCGTGTCGAGGGCGATCGCGGTCTTGCCGGTCTGGCGGTCACCGATGATCAGCTCGCGCTGGCCGCGGCCCACCGGGATCAGGGCGTCGATCGCCTTCAGGCCCGTGGCCATCGGCTCGTGCACCGACTTGCGCGGGATGATGCCCGGCGCCTTCACGTCGACGCGGCGACGCTCGGTGGAAACAATCGGGCCCTTGCCGTCGATCGGGTTGCCGAGAGCGTCGACGACGCGGCCGAGCAGGCCCTTGCCAACCGGCACGTCCACGATGGCGCCGGTGCGCTTGACGGTCTGGCCTTCCTTGATCTCGCGGTCGGAGCCGAAGACCACGATGCCGACGTTGTCCTGCTCGAGGTTCAGGGCCATGCCGCGCACGCCCGACTCGAACTCGACCATCTCGCCGGCCTGGACGTTGTCGAGGCCGTAGGCGCGGGCGATGCCGTCACCGACGGACAGGACCTGTCCGACCTCGGAGACCTCGGCCTCTTCGCCGAAGTTCTTGATCTGCTCTTTCAGGATCGCGGAGATCTCGGCGGCGCGGATGTCCATACTCGGGCCTCTGTCGCTGATGCGTCTATGCGTGTTCGGATCGGATGGGGCGCTTACCGCGCGGCCCGCATCGCGAGGCGGATACCGTTGAGCTTGGTCTTGAGGGACGCGTCGACCATGCGCGAACCCATCTTCACGACGAGACCGCCGATCAGGCTCGGGTCGACGACGAGATCGAGATCGATGTCGGCCTTGGCGATGTCGCGCAGCGACGCCTTGATCTCCTCGATCACGGAGTCGGACGGCTTCTCGGCCACCCGGACTTGGGCGCGCACGATCCCCTTCGAATCCTGGACCAGGGTCCGGAACGCGTCGATCATGTCGGGGAGGGCGAAGAGCCGGCGGTTCGAGGCCGCGAGGCGGATGAAGTTGCCGGCCAGCCCGCCGATACCCGCCTTGTCGAGCACGGCGCCGATGGCGGCCTCCTGCTCCTCGGCGCTGAACACCGGGCTGCGGACGAGGCGGCGCAGGTCCGCGCTCTCCTTGAGCAGCGTGTCGAATTGATTGAGAGCCTCAGCGACCGCGTCGACCTGGCGCTCGTCGCGCGCGAGGCTCGAACAGGGCGGAAGCGTACCGGCCCGCCACGCCTGCGACCAGGGGACCAGCCTCGGAACCGTTCTGCGCCACCCGTCGCTCTCTTCTCTGGTTGCCCGCCCGCTCCAGGCGCTCCGGCGGGGAGCGCGGTGCGAGACCGTTCGGGACGTGGGATCACGCCGGCAGCGGACAGGGTCGAGAGCTGTCCTCGCGGCGCGGCGACCGCCTAGCATGCCAGCATGGCCGCGCGCAACACGGGACGCGCGCCTCGCTGCGCGTCACGACGGCGGAAGTGTGACGGAGGACGCGGCTCAGCAGGCGAGCCGGTCGCAGCGCCGGACACTGACGATCATCTTCGCCATGGCCCGCGCCCCCGGATGGCCCAGGATACCGCTGTTGCCGAGCACGTAGGACGGCGTGGCGTAGAGGCCGAGATCGGCGGCCATTCGCATCTGGCTCTTGAGCGCCGCGCGGACCTCCTCGCTATCGGCAATCTCTTCCACCTCCGCCTCCGGGATCCCGAGAGCGGCCGCTGCGGTCAGCGCCCCGGGCCCATCGATCCGGCCGGGCTTTCCGAGCAGCGTCTGGTAGATGCGCCAGGCAGCCTCCGAACTGAGCTTGCGCTGGACCGCCAGCATGACCTTGGCGGCCTGGGCCGATTGCGGCGACAGGATCGGGTTGTGGACAAGCCCGATGCGCAGTTCCGGATCGCTGTCGTGCAGGGCGACCACGTCGGCGGCGGCCTTCCGGCAATAGGGGCAGTTGAAGTCGAAGAACTCATAGAGTGTGGTGCCGGCCTCGCGCGGGCCGACATAGGTGACCCCGCGCAGGGCAGGAATTTGCCCGGTGATCTCTCCAGGCAGGATCGAGTTCGCCACCGCCCGCCCGTCGTCGCCGCTGACCGCTACGCGCTGACCGTAGGATTGCGCGGAGGCACGCCCGAGACCGGCACCCAGCGTGGCGCCAGCGGCAGCGAGGAGGAGACGACGGGAAACAGGCATGGGACTCGTCCGGGTATCGCTGTGCCGCTCCGGCAACGCCGAGGCGGGGCCGGAGCGGAACCATGAGGTCGAGTCGGTTTGATGGCCAAGCTGCGTGAACGCGGCCCTACCGCAGTCCCTTCGGCCGGTCGCCCGTCGCCCAGGCGAGCGCCTGCTCCAGGCGGTCGTTGCCCCAGAACAGCTCGCCGTCATCGGTCAGGAAGGTCGGCGCCCCGTAAATACCGCGGGAGCGGGCCTCCTCGACGCTTACCCGCAGCTTGGTCTTGTTCGCCTCCGCGGCGGCAGCACGCACGGTCTGCGTCCCGTCGAGGCCAAGCGAATCGAGGATTTCGGCGACCGCCGCCGGCTCCGCGATGGAGCGCCCTTCGGCGAAGCTCGCCGTGAACACCGCCTTGGAGAACGGCACGAGCCAGTCCTGATCCTGGCCGTACACGGCGACCCGCACGGCGCTGAGGCTGTTCTGCGGAAATTGGGCGGGCTTGGTCAGCGGCGGCAGGCCGAGACGCGCGGCCTCGCGCTCCACGTCCCGCCACATGTTCTTGCCCTTCGCCGGGTAGAGGTTGAACGGCGAGGTGGTCCAACCCTGGGAGGCGAAGAGCGGTCCGAGCAGGAAGGGACGCCAGCGCACCGCGACGCCGGCCTCCGCGGCCGCCGCCTCGACGCGCATCGCCGCGAGGTACGAATACGTCGAGGCGAATTCGTACCAGAACTCCAGAATCGGCTGGCGCGCCATAGACTTCGCTTCTCCGATACACGCTTACGGCGCTGACGACAGGCAACGCCCGCACCATTCTTGCCATGGCGGCAAGGCCGCCGTGAGGCGAAACCGGTCCATCGTCCGGCGACAGGGCTACGCGCGAGGCGACACGCCGGTTGCAGGCCAATGCCACCCGCGATAATCGGCACGGGCCCCGTCCCAGTTCCGGAAGCCGCATGTCTGTCCCCGCGAAGAGTCCCGTGAAGAAGGTCGTGCTGGCCTATTCCGGCGGCCTCGACACATCGATCATCCTGAAGTGGCTGCAGACCACCTACGGCTGCGAGGTCGTGACCTTCACGGCCGATCTCGGCCAGGGCGAGGAGCTGGAGCCGGCTCGCCGCAAGGCGGAGCTGCTCGGCATCAAGCCCGAGAACATCTTCATCGAGGACCTACGCGAGGAATTCGTCCGCGACTACGTCTTCCCGATGTTCCGGGCGAACGCCGTCTACGAGGGCGTGTACCTGCTCGGCACCTCGATCGCCCGGCCGCTGATCGCCAAGAAGCAGATCGAGATCGCCGAGAAGGTCGGGGCTGATGCGGTCTGCCACGGCGCCACCGGCAAGGGGAACGATCAGGTCCGGTTCGAGGCTCGGCTACTATGCGCTGAAGCCCGACGTCACGGTGATCGCCCCGTGGCGCGAATGGGACCTGCGCTCCCGCGAACAGCTCATCGCTTTCGCCGAGCAGCACCAGATCCCGATCGCCAAGGACAAGCGCGGCGAGAGCCCGTTCTCGGTGGACGCCAACCTGCTGCACGCCTCCTCGGAGGGCAAGGTGCTGGAGGATCCGGCCGTCGAGGTGCCAGATTACGTCTATTCGCGCACGCTCTCCCCGAGGAGGCGCCGGACCAGCCGACCATCATCACGATCGGCTTCGAGCGCGGCGATGCGGTTTCCATCGACGGCGAGAAGCTTTCGCCCGCGACCCTGCTGGCCAAGCTGAACGAGCTGGGCCGCGCCAACGGCATCGGCCGCCTCGACCTGGTCGAGAACCGGTTCGTCGGCATGAAGAGCCGCGGCATGTACGAGACGCCCGGCGGCACCATCCTGCTGCCGGCGCACCGGGCCATCGAGTCGATCACGCTGGATCGTGGCGCCGCCCACCTGAAGGACCAGCTCATGCCGCAATACGCGGAGCTGATCTACAACGGCTTCTGGTTCTCGCCGGAGCGCGAGATGCTCCAGGCGCTCATCGACAAGAGCCAGGAGAAGGTGACCGGCACGGTGCGGCTGAAGCTCTATAAGGGCGGCGTCCACGTGATCGGCCGCGAGAGCCCGCACTCGCTCTACGACCAGGATCTCGTCACCTTCGAGGAAGGCGCCGTGGCCTACGATCACCGCGACGCGGCGGGCTTCATCAAGCTCAACGCGCTGCGGCTGCGGACGCTCGCGCAGCGCAAGAAGCGCGAGGGCTGAGCGCCCCCGAGCCCGCCGCTCAGGCGGGCTCCCACACCGAGGATGAGGCGGGACGCCGGAACGTGCCGGGCCCGAGATCGGCGTAGCGCAGGAAGATCTGCAGGGCCGGCTGCATCTCGCGGTGAAGGCGGACGAGCCGGCTGGTCTCGTCCGCGTCGTCATGCGCGGCCGCCTCGGCAACCCCCGAGAGGTGACGGGCCATGTCGGCGGTATACGCCCCGCTCCCGCCATAGGGCCGCTCCGGGTCCACGTGCGGGACCTCATGGGCCGCGTCCCATCCGTGCCGGAGCTGCCGGATTAGCGCGAGATGCGCCCCGGTGACCGCGAAGGTGATGTGCTCGGGCGTCTCGCCGGTCTCCGCATCCCGGAAGACGTCGGTGACCGCGGCGCAGTCGAGCTTGGCCAGCGTGTTGTGGTACTGGTACCGACCCGGCTTCAGCTGCGCATTCTGCGCGAAGACCGCCAGCCCGTCCTCCAGAGCCCGATGCTCCTCGTCGGCCCCCTCGTCGTCGCCGGTCACGTTGGCGATGTCGCCGTCCCGGTCCAGGCTGCCGTAGGGCGCCTCCGGATGGATGGTCGGTGCGCCCGGATCCCTACCGCCCCAGGCGACGACCATCCGGCGGATCAGGGCGATGCGCTCCAGGGTGAGGTCGTAGACGGCGTCGCTCATCGGATCGTGGTCCTGGATCTCGCGGTTCGGGCGCCCGTCTTACAGAGGCAGGTCCGCGGCTGCTACCGCCGCACGCAACCCATGAGCCCGTCGATCTGGCCCATCAGGGCCTGGATTCGCGCGGCCCGGCGGCGCACGCCGGGGAGGGGCGGCCGGCGCTCCGGGTGATCGGGTTGGGCAGGACGGCGGCGAGGAGGGCCGCCTCGCCGCGGGTCAGCCGGCTCGCATCCTTGCCGAACCAGTGGCGGCTCGCCGCCTGCGCGCCGTAGATCCCGTCGCCCCATTCGGCGACGTTGAGGTAGATCTCCATCATCCGCCGCTTGCCCCAGAGCGCATCCAGCGCCAGCGCCAGGGGGATCTCGACCGCCTTGCGGATGTAGGACCGGCCCGGCCACAGGAAGACGTTCTTCACCGTCTGCATCGCGATGGTCGAGGCGCCGCGGCTCGGCGAATCCTCGTCCTCAACCACGTCGCGAATCGCTCCGAAATCGACGCCATGGTCCAGGCAGAACCGCTGGTCCTCCGAGGCGATCACGGCCTGCGGCAGCACCGGCGCGATGGCCGAGAGCGGGACCGGATCCCGGCTCACAGGCTGAAGCGTCAACCACCGCCCGAGCATCAGAGTCGACGGCGGCATCACCGCGCTATAGACGAGCGCCAGCGACAGCACGAGAACGAAACCGACGGCGGGGAGCAGGAGCAGCGCCCCGACGATGTTGCGGACATGACGGGAGCGCCGCGGGCGCGCGGGCGGAAGATCGCGCTCCGCCGCATTTTGCCCGCGTCTCAACCCGTCCACCGTGAGTTCATTCCCGTGCAAATGACACGCGATTGGTTTTCGCAAGGCCAGGACCGGACGTAGCGCCCGATGACCCCGACCCCCTCAACGCAGGCACCGACCGGTTCGGTCAAGACTGGCATGCAAGCCGCCGAGTTTACCCACAGGCTGGCGGAAGTCGCCGGGACGGTCGAGACCTTCCTGGTCGAGCGCCTCGGGCCGGAGGTCGGTCCCGGCGAGATCGCCCGGCCGGCGCGCCTGATGGAGGCCATGCGCCATGCGGTTCTGGGCGGCGGCAAGCGCCTGCGCCCGTTCCTCGCCATCGAGACCGCCCGGATGCTCGGCGGCTCCGAGGCGGCGGCGCTGGCGGCCGGGGCCGGAGTCGAGCTGGTGCATTGCTACAGCCTCGTGCACGACGACCTGCCTGCCATGGACGACGACGACATGCGCCGCGGCAAGCCGACGGTGCACAAGGCCTACGACGAGGCCACCGCCATCCTGGTCGGCGATGCACTCCAGACGCTCGCCTTCGAGATCGTCGCCGATCCGACCTGGCAGCCGGACGCGCGGATCCGGGCCGACCTCGTGCTCGGTCTGGCTCGGGCCTCGGGCCTTGGCGGCATGGTGGGCGGCCAGCTTCTCGACCTCACCGCCGAGGGCCGGTTCGGCACGGCCAACATGGATGTGGACGACACCCTGCGAATGCAGGCGATGAAGACCGGCGCGATCCTGGCCTTCTCGGTGGAGGCCGGCGCGATCGTGGGTGGTGCCGACGCGGCGCAGCGGGCCGCCCTGCTGCGCTACGGGCTCGCCCTGGGTCAGGCCTTCCAGATTGCCGACGACATCCTCGACCGGGAGGCTTCCCCGGAGGCGATGGGCAAGGCCACCGGGAAGGACAAGGACGCCGGCAAGGCCACCCTCGTCGACCGCCTCGGGATCGACGGCGCCCGGGCCGAGTGCGATCGACTCGTCGGCGTCTGCGAGGACGCGGTGTCGTTCTGGGGAGAAGGCGCCCGCATCCTGCGGGACGCCGCCCGCTTCACGGTCGCGCGCAAGACCTGATGCCGGATCCGACAGGCGCGAAGTCGAGAATTGAGCGGATCGGTTTGACCGGGCGGTAAGAGCAGAGCCCCGATGGAAGGGCGTGCCCGCCCGAGACCCCACACCCCGATTCCTGGCCGCCGGCTTTGGGCTCGGCGGCCTCGGCTACATGATGACCCATCCGGAGCCCTCGGCGGAGGGCGTGCTGATCGGTTTCGCCTGCCTGATCCTGTGCACCGGCTTCTCGGCAACGGCAGGGTCGAAAACGGCTGCCCCATCGACTCCAGCTCGAAGCCCGCCTCCGGCGGCTGAATTGCCGGAGGCGCCCCTGGTGGCCGGCCCGCAACCCCATCGCCTGTTGCTGATGGAGGTTCCCCAGGGCGCCTCACGGCTCCCGGAAGCCCCGACTCGGCGCGAGCGCAGCGCCGACCGGTAGCCGTCCCAGCAACCCTGAGCGTGTTCGATCGGAGTGGCCGACAGCCTCAGGCGGGAGCTCCGCTCCCCGAACAGGTTACAGCGCATCCCGCGATCGGACGGTCGCCGGATGTGCCCTCGGACCTCCCGAACCCGATCAGAGCCGGTTGTTCTTATTGTAGACGTCGAGGCAGACCGCAGCGAGCAGGACGACGCCCTTGATCACCTGCTGGTAATCGACACCGATCCCCAGGATCGACATGCCATTGTTCATGATGCCGATGATGAACGCGCCGATCACGACGCCCGACACCTTGCCGATTCCGCCGGCCGCCGAGGCGCCGCCGATGAAGCAGGCCGCGATCACATCGAGCCTCGAACCCTACGCCGGCCTTCGGGTTCGCGGTGTTGAGCCTGGCGACGAAGATCATCCCGGCGAGGGGCGCGAGTGCGCCCATATTAGCGAAGGTCAGGAAGGTGAGGCGCTCAGTCTTGATGCCGGAGAGCCGGGCGGCCTTGATGTTGCCGCCGAGCGCGTAGATCCGCCGCCCGATCGTCGTCCGGGTGGTGACGAAGCGGTAGAGCATCACCAGCGCGCACATCACGAGCAGGACATTGGGCAGGCCGCGATAGGCGCTCATCTGGTACGCGAAGGCGAGAAGCACGATCGCGGTCACGCCGTTCCGGACGATGAAGGCCGCTAGGGAATCGGCCGGGCCGCCGTTCCTGACCCGGGCCTGCCGGCGGCCCCAGTTCAGGCTGACCAGCAATGTCGTGAGCAGGAGAGCGATCAGGAACGCGGTCCAAGGCCCCGCGAAATTGGCGAGAAAGCCCTTGGAGAGGAGCTGAAAGACTTCCGGGAATGGCCCGATGGAGGCACCCTGCAAGAGAGCCTGCGTCAGGCCGCGGAAGACCAGCATGCCGGCGAGGGTGACGATGAAGCTCGGGATGGCGAGATAGGCCACGAAGTAGCCCTGCAGCCCACCGATGACCGCGCCAACCACCAGACACACGGCAGTTGCAGTCAGCGGGTCGAAGCCGAAGCGGACCATCAATAGCGACGCGAGCGCACCCACGAATCCGACGACCGAGCCGATTGACAGGTCGATGTGGCCGGCCACGATGACCAGCAACATGCCCAGCGCCATGACCACGACGTAGCTGTTCTGAAGGATCAGGTTGGTGAGGTTCAGCGGCTGGAACAGCACGCCGCCCGTCGCGTACTCGAAGAACAGGGTGATCACGGCCAGCGCGAAGACGAGACCGTATTCGCGCAGCTGTGCCGCCTCGGAAAAGCCGCGGCGCGGCTGCGGCTCGCCAACGGTCTTGGCGCCAGGCAGGGCTTCGGTTGCGGGTATCGTAGACCCGCGCGCAGAGATATCGGTCATCCGTTCAGGTCCTTGGAGCGCATGATCGCTTCCTGACTCACGCCGGCGCGCGGGAACTCACCCACGAAGCGCCCCTCGTTCATCACGTAGATCCGGTCGCAGAGGCCGAGCAGCTCGAGCATCTCGGACGAGATCACCAGCACGCCCCGACCTTCCTCGGCCAGTTCGTTGATGATGCTGTAGATTTCGTACTTCGCGCCCACGTCGATGCCGCGCGTCGGCTCGTCCAGGATCAGCACCTTGGGCCCGGTGAACAGCCACTTGCTCAGCACGACCTTCTGCTGGTTCCCGCCCGACAGATTCACGGTCTGCTGCGCCACGCCGAAGGAGCGGATCCGCATTTTGGCGCGGTAGCCGCTGGCGACCCGGTGCTCCGCATCCGCGTCGATCACCGTGGCGGTGGAGACGCCTGGCAGGTTCGCGAGCGTCGTGTTCTTGGCGATGTCCTCACCGAGGACGAGGCCGAGCTGCTTCCGGTCCTCGGTGACGTAGGCGATTCCCGCCGCGATGGCCCGGTCGATGGTCGAGACATCGACCTCCGTCCCGTCGATGCGGACAAAGCTGCTGATACCCTGGCCGTAGGATCGGCCGAAGAGGCTCATGGCGAGACTCGGTCCGGCCCGAACCCATCAGGCCGGCGATCCCGACGATCTCGCCTTTGCGCAGGCTCAGGCTGACGTTGCGCACCACCGCCCGATCGGCGTGAACCGGGTGGTGGACGGTCCAGTCGCGCACCTCCAGGAGCACAGCGCCAATCCGCGGCTCGCGGACGGGGTAACGATTCGCAATCGTGCGGCCGACCATGCCGCGGATGATCCGGTCCTCATCGATCGAAGCGCACCGGCAATCGAGGGTCTCGACGGTGCTGCCGTCGCGCAGGACGGTGATCCGGTCGGCGACCTGGGAGATCTCGTTGAGCTTGTGCGAGATCAGGATCGACGCGATCCCCTGGGCCTTGAAGCGGCGCAGCAGACGCAGCAACGCCTCGCTGTCGCTCGCAGTCGGCTCGTCGAGGATGAGTAGTTTGACCTTCTTGGAGAGCGCCTTGGCGATCTCGACGAGCTGCTGCTTGCCGACGCCGAGATGGGTGACCAGCGTGTCGGGGTTCTCGTCGAGTCCCACGAGCGCCAACAGTTCGCGGGCGCGCGCATAGACCCGGTCCCGGTCGATGATCCCGAAGCGCGCGGGCTCGTTGCCGAGGAAGATGTTCTCGGCAATCGACAGGTAGGGCACCAGGGCGAGTTCCTGGTGGATGATGACGATGCCGAGACGCT
The DNA here is from genome assembly GCA_050632875.1 of Methylobacterium sp. P31. Classification (GTDB taxonomy): domain Bacteria; phylum Pseudomonadota; class Alphaproteobacteria; order Rhizobiales; family Beijerinckiaceae; genus Methylobacterium. The sequence continues at coordinate 3,983,681 of JBODSC010000001.1, forward strand.
CGCTGTCGGAGATGTCGCGGAAGTGTCCGGGGCGGCCCTCGTAGGTGATCTCACCCTCGTAGGATCCGTGCGGATAGACGCCGCTCAGGACCTTCATCAGCGTCGACTTGCCGGCACCGTTCTCACCGACGAGAGCGTGGATCTCGGCGGGCTCGACGGTCAGGTTGACTCCGTTGAGGGCCTTGACGCCAGGAAACGTCTTGGAGATGCCCCGCATTTCGAGGACGGGCTGCATGCGACCCCTTCGAGCCTCGGTTGGAACAGTCGCGTCCCGCGCCGGCCGAAGCGGCGCGGAAGGAGGTGGAGGCGGAGCCGCGGCCCGGCCCCGCGGCAGTCACTTGAGCCGGTCGAGCGTGTAGTAGCCCGAGTCGACGAGTGCCGGCTTCCAGTTGGCCTTCGTGACAATCACAGGTGTGAGCAGGTAGGACGGCACGACTTTCTTGCCGTTGTTGTAGGTCTTGGAGTCGTTGATCTCGGGCTGTTTTCCGGCCTCGATGGCGTCGATCATCGCCACCGTCACCTTGGCGAGCCTCGCGAGTATCCTTGAAGATCGTCGCCGTCTGCTCGCCCGCAATGATCGACTTCACCGATTGCAGCTCGGCGTCCTGACCGCTGACCACCGGCAGCTTCACGTTGCCGGAGCCGTAGCCGACGCTCTTCACCGATGAGATGATGGCGGTGGAGATGCCGTCATAGGGCGACAGCACCGCGTCGAGATGCGCGTTGCCGTAATAGGCCGAGAGCAGGTTATCCATCCGGGCCTGCGCGGTCGCAGGATCCCAGCGCAGGGTCGATACCTTGTCCATACCGAACTGGCCGGAGCGCACGACAAGCTTCTTGGAGTCGATGTACGGCTTCAGCACCGACAGGGCGCCGTCGTAGAAAAAGTATGCGTTATTATCGTCGGGAGAGCCGCCGAACAGCTCGATGTTGAACGGACCCTTTCCGTCCTTCAGGCCCAAAGCGTCGACAATGGATGTCGCCTGTTGCACGCCGACCTTATAATTATCGAATGTTGCGTAGTAATCGACATTGGGTGTTGCCTTGATGAGACGGTCGTAGGCGATGACCTTCACGCCGCGCTCGCCGGCCTTGGCCAGCACATCGCTGAGCGTGGTTCCGTCGATCGAGGCGATGACCAGGACCTTCACGCCCTTCGTAAGCATGTTCTCGATCTGGGCGAGTTGGGTCGGGACGTCGTCGTCGGCGTACTGCAGATCCGGCTCGTAACCCTTGGCCCGGAGCAGATCGACAATATTGTTGCCATCATCGATCCAGCGCTGGGACGACTTGGTCGGCATCGCGACACCGATCGCGTCACCACCCGCGGCCCGTGCCGCCGGTATCGCCAGGCAACTCAGCAACGCGGCGCCGATGACGAATTTTAGAACTTTCTGCTTGGCGAACAAAAACTCCCGATTTGTTGCTGCCTGTCCGGACCGACGAAAAGATCTAGAGTCGGCCATTCGATTCGATATCTTCTTGCTTCCGCGAATAAAATCTCCAACTCGCGGTATTTACCCTAAAATATAACAGTCTCGCGCGGTTCCTGTTGCCGCCTTCAACAGATCCGCACGTACGATGAGTTTGTTCGGGTGCGTTAATCAGCTCGAGCGCGCTCCACAACACTTTGCGGCACAGCCGCGGAAGTCGGCGCGCAGGCGGCGCTAATCCTCTCCCTACGGAAAGCCGGGTTCGACCCTAATCGTTCTTCGTTGCCAATTTTGTATGAGTTATGAAACCGGCCGTCAATCGCGGACGGCAGCGCCGGGGTCGACGCCCTGGCCCGGGGATGGGATCGGATGGCACCAATTCGCGCTCAAGCCGCCATGGTTCCCGCCGCTGCGCTCGCTCCTGCCCGATGTGGCAGGCGTTCAAGGTGGGGGTGGTTCAGGCGTGGGCGCTGCGGTGTCTTCTGAACGCACCCATCCCTGCCGCCTCCATCGAAGCTTGCGCGATCCCGGACAGGCCCGGCGGCGTCAGGTGAGGCGAGTCGCGCCTCTCCTTCAAGCTGTCGGCGTCTACGGACAATGTGTGAAGCCGCTGGCCATCAGAAGCGGAGGCTGGTGCGCCGAGGCCGATCCGCCCTGCGGCGACTCAGCCGCGGCCGACGAACGGCATCTTGGTGGCCATGATGGTCATGAACTGCACGTTGGCTTCGAGCGGCAGGCTCGCCATCGTGAGGATCGCCTGGCCGACATGGTCCGGGTCCATCACCGCCTCAGCCCGCAGGGAGCCGTCCGCCTGGGGAACCCCCTCCTTCATCTTGCCGCCCATGGGTGTGTCGGCATTGCCGATGTCGATCTGCCCGCAGGCGATGTCGTAGGCACGGCCATCCAGCGAGGTCGCCTTGGTCAGGCCCGTTACGGCGTGCTTGGTCGCCGTGTAGGCGATGGAGTTGGGCCGGGGGCGTGGGCCGAGATCGAGCCATTGTTGATGATCCGACCGCCCCGGGGATCCTGGCCGCGCATGATCCGGAAGGCGTGCTGAGTGCACAGGAACAGGGCCGTGAGGTTGGTGTCGACGACTTGCCGCCACGTCTCCAGGGGCAGATCCTCGAGGGGCACCGGCGGCGCGCCAATACCGGCATTGTTGAACAGCAGGTCGAGACGGCCGAACTGCGCCTGCGTGCGGGCAAACAGGTTGGCGATCGAGCCGGGATCGGTCACGTCGGTGGGCACCACGAGGCTCCGGTCGCCGCCGATCTGCGTCGCAACCTCGTCGAGCAGCGCCTGCCGCCGTCCGGAGAGCACGACGCGCCATCCCGCGCCGGCGAGCGCCAGGGCCGCGGCCTTCCCGACCCCGTTCCCGCCCCGGTCACGATCGCGATCCGACACGCCTGCGCCATGCCTTCCTCCCGGTTTTGATCCTGTCCGCCTGTAGCCGATGGCCGCGGCGGCGCGAAGGGATCGGCGTTTCAGACGCGGCGCGCGGTCACGAACGCGGTGGCGGCCGATACGCTATGCTGGCCCCCGTTCGGCGCGGTGGGGAGGGGAAAGGACGATGTGTCGGTATCCGGCCTTGAGCGCTCATGCGGCGGTGACGGGGTGAGCGCACCCGAGATCCCGTTCCTGGCCGGCCTCGATGCGCCGGCCATTGAGGCCGTGCGGTCCCGCATGGTTCCGGTCGCTGTGCCGGGCGGCCAGACTTTGTTCGAACAGGGCGAGACGGGGGAGGCGCTCTACACGCTCGTTTCCGGCGCAGTCGGCGTCTCGGCGCGCGACCACAACGGGAGCCCGACCCGGATCGCGCGGCTGCGGCCGCCCGAGACTTTCGGAGAGATGGCTCTGCTGTCGGACGCGCCCCGGGCGGCGACCGTCATGGCCCTGCGCGACTCCCATCTGCTGAAGCTGACCCGCGATGCCTTCGAGGCCGTCATCGCCGAGCATCCCCAGACGCTCCTCTACTTCGCCCGCATGCTCGCCGATCGCCTGCGCGCCATCTACGACGGCTACTCGGTGCACCACGCACCGCGGATCTTCACCATCCTGGCGGTCACGGAGGGACCCGACCCGGAGCTCCTCGCCCGGACGCTCGCCGCCGCCTTCGACGCGCTCCTACCGGGCGAGACCGGTTGCCTGACCGACTGGCCCGAGGGCGCCGACGAGGCCTGGTTCCAGGCGTTCGAGAATCGCCACACGCGCACGATCTTCGCAGCGCGCGAGATCGACTGCCCCTGGTGCCGGCAGAGCCAGCGCCGGGGCGACCACGTGCTGCTCCTCGCCGAGCCCGGCGCTCCGCCGCGGCCGGGGGCTGCGGAATATCTCGAGCGCGTGCGTTCCGACTGGATCCGCATGGACCTCGTGGTCCGGCAGGATCCGGGCGCGCGACGTCCCGCGGCGCTCCATCCCGCGGTCGCGACGCTGCCGGCGGCGATGCGGATCCAGGTCCGCGACGGTGTCGAGACGGATCTAAACCGGCTCGCCCGGCTCGCCAGCGGCGCGGCTCGGGGCCTCGTGCTCGGCGGGGGCGGGGCACGGGGCCTCGCCCATCTCGGGGTGCTGAAGGCGCTCGACGAGGTCGGCTGCGCGCCGGATTTCGTGGGCGGGACCAGCATGGGCGCGATCATCGCGGCGAGCCTCGCCATGGGCTGGAGCACCGCCGAGATCCAAGCCCAGACCGAGGCCTTCTTCGCTACCAGCAACCCGATCAACGACTACACGCTGCCGCTCCACGCCCTGACCCGGGGCGCTAAGGTCGATGCGGGCTTGGCGGCGCGCTACGGCGGCGTGCGCATCGAGGATCTGTGGCTGCCGTTCTTCTGCGTCTCCTCCAACCTCACCACCGGGAACACGATGGTCCACCGCTCGGGCGACCTGCCGCAGGCCCTTCGCGCCAGCATCGCGATCCCCGGGCTCCTGCCGCCCGTGCTCTGCGACGCGGGCGTCCTTGTCGATGGCGGCATGATGAACAACCTCCCGGCCGATGTCGCCGCCGGGCTGGAGCGCGGCCCGGTGCTGGCCGTCGATGTAGGCAGCGACCGGGCCTTCCAGGACATGCCCCGGCGCGGCTGGAGCGGCCGGCTCGCGCGCAAGCTCATCGGCTCCCCTCTGGCGATGCCGGGCCTCGCGCCGCTGCTGCTGCGCGCCGCCACCGTGTCGAGCGACGCCCAGAGCCTGATGGCGGCGGCCCACGCCACGGCCGTGCTCAAGCCGCCGCTCTCCGGCATCGACCTGCGCGCGTGGTCGCGGTTCCGGGAAACGGCGGAACTCGGCTACCGGGAGACCTGCGCGCGCATGAAGTCCGGCACGCTCGCGCGCTGGCTCGACCCGCTGCGCTGAGAGGTCCGCGTGCGGCAGCGCACACGGACCTCCCGCTGCCCTGTAACCCTGCGCGCCGGGCGCCGATCTCTCGCCAGAGACGGAACGTGGAGCCCGACGCCATGACCCAGTTCGACGCCATCCAGCCCGACGCCCCTGCCGCCCCCACGCGGAACCTGCTGCACGGCGCGGCCTTCGTGCTGCTCTGCCTGTGGACCCGGACCGCGCCGGACCGGCTCCGGAACCAGCTCACTACCGAGGCCGGCGCCTGCGCCACGCTCGGGTTCTGAGCGGATCGCCCACCCGCGTGCGGGCGTTCTCCGCCGGACACGAGGGAGGGCGCAAGCCGATGAACGTCGCGGGTGTGAGCTTCCGCCGGGTTACCTTGCCGGAAGTGAGTTTGAACGTGGCCGAGGCCGGTCCGGCTTCGGGGCCGCCGACCCTCCTTCTGCACGGCTTCCCGGAATTCTGGTACGGCTGGCGCCATCAGATCGGGCCGCTCGCGGAGGCGGGCCTGCGGGTCATCGTGCCGGATCAGCTCGGCTACGGCCTCAGCGACAAGCCGCCCGGCATTGACGCCTATCACCTGGACCGGCTGGCCGGCGACGTGCTCGCTCTGGCCGATGCCTACGGTTTTTCCACGGTGCGGCTGGTCGGCCACGACTGGGGCGGCCTCGTCGCCTGGTGGGTGGCGAGCCGCCATCCCGAGCGGATCGACCGCCTCGCGATCCTCAATGCGCCGCATCCGGCCATCGTTGGCGCGTACATGCGCCACCATCCGGGCCAGTGGCTGCGCAGCGCCTATGTCGGGTTGTTCCAGCTCCCCGGCCTGCCCGAGCGGCTGCTCACCGCCGATCGCTGCCGCACCCTGCGGCGGGCGCTGACCACCACGAGCCGGCCCGGGGCCTTCGCGCCCGCCGAGATCGACCGCTACGTCGAGGCCTGGCTCCAGCCCGGCGCGATGACCGCGATGCTGAACTGGTACCGGGCGCTGGTGCGGCTGCCGCGGGCGACGCCGCCCCGGGTCCGGGTCCCGACCCTGATCCTCTGGGGCCGGCAGGACACGGCCCTGCAACCGGGTCTCGCGGAGGCGAGCCTCGCCTTCTGCGACGACGGGCGGATCCAATGGTACGAGCGCGCCAGCCACTGGCTCGCGCACGAGGAGCCCGCGGCGGTCAACGCCGACCTGACGCGCTTCCTGGCCTGACGCGCCGTCGCCGTGCGGGCAGGGACCGCCGATTGAGAGCGGGTGCTCGCGGCCATCCACCGCCGCGGCGGCTTCTCCCCAGCCGCGTCGGTGCGCGCGGCCTGATTCGCTCGCCGCGCTCTGCTAAGAGGCGGGATGGCCCGTACCGCCGTCCGCCCCGCCGCCACGACACCCGCCGCCGGCCTCGATCCGGTCGGCGCCACGCCGATGATGGCGCAGTACATCGAGATCAAGGCCGCCAATCCGGACTGCCTGCTGTTCTACCGGATGGGCGATTTCTACGAGCTGTTCTTTGAGGACGCGGAGATCGCCTCCCGGGCGCTCGGCATCGTGCTGACCAAGCGCGGCAAGCACGCCGGCACCGAGATCCCGATGTGCGGCGTCCCCGTCGAGCGCGCCGACGACTACCTCAACCGCCTGATCGCCCTCGGGCACCGGGTCGCCGTCTGCGAGCAGACCGAGGACCCGGCCGAGGCCAAGAAGCGCGGCCCGAAATCGGTGGTGCGGCGGGAGGTCGTCCGCCTCGTCACCCCCGGGACGATCACCGAGGATCGCCTCCTCGATCCGGCCCGGGCCAACCTCCTCCTGGCGATCGGTCGCCGCAAGACGGGGAGGGGGCCGTGGCCTACGGTCTGGCGGCCGTCGACATCTCCACCGGCCGCTTCTCCCTGAGTGAGGTCGCGGGCGGCGACCTCGCCGGCGCCATCGCCCGGCACGATCCGCGGGAGATCGTCCTCTCCGAGGCGATCCATGCCGATCCGGCCCTGGCGCGGATCTGGCAGGAGAGCCGGGCCGCGATCGTGCCCCTGGCGCAGGCCGAGCTGGAGCCGGCTGCGGCGGAGCGGCGGCTGCGCGAGCAATACGGTGTCTCGACGCTGGAGGGATTCGGCCAGTTCACCCGGGCCGAGATCGCGGCAGCCGGCGCGGCGCTCCTCTACATCGCCCGCACGCAGCTCGCGGCGCGGCCGCCCCTGGCGGTCCCGACCCGGGAGGATAGCGGTGCCACCCTGGCCATCGACGCCGCCACGCGCGCCAACCTCGAACTCACCCGCACCATGTCGGGTGAGCGGACGGGGAGCCTGCTCGCCACGATCGACCGGACCGTGACGGCGAACGGGGCGCGGCTGCTGGCCGAGCATCTCGCCGGCCCGCTCACCAAGCTCGACGCGATCGCCCGGCGGCACGCGGCGGTGGCGCACCTCGTGGAGGACAGCCTCCTGCGCGGCGCCCTGCGCGAGGCCCTGGCCCGGGCGCCGGACCTCGCCCGCGCCCTGTCGCGCACCGGGCTCGGCCGCGCGGGGCCGCGGGACCTCGCCGCCATCCGGAATGGTCTCGCCGTGGCGGCGGACCTCGGCGTCCGCCTCGCCGCTATCCCGAATCTTCCGGAGGATCTGGCCCGCCTCGCCGACCATCTCGCCGAGGCCGATCCGGAGCTGATCGCGACCCTGGCGGCGGCGCTCGCCGACGACCTGCCCCTGAGCCGGCGCGACGGCGGCTTCGTGCGCGAGGGCTATCATCCCGAGATCGACGAGACCCGGACGCTCGGCCAGGATTCCCGCAAGGTGATCGCCGCCCTGCAGGCACGCTATGCCGAGCAGACCGGCTGCCGGACCTTGCGCATCAAGCACAACAACCTGCTCGGCTATTTCATCGAGGTTCCGCAATCCGTCGGCGAGGCCTGCCTGAAGGGCCTGCAGAGCGAATTCGTCCATCGGCAGACCATGGTGGACGCCATGCGCTTCACCAGCGTCGAACTGGGCGAGCTCGAATCCAAGATCTCCGGCGCCTCGGACCGGGCGCTCGCCCTGGAAGGGGCGGTTTTCGACGACCTCGCCGCCCGGGTGCTCGCCCAGGCGGATTCCATCGCCGAGGTGGCCGAAGCGCTGGCCAGCCTCGACGTCACCGCGAGCCACGCCGAACTCGCCGTGGAACTCGACTGGCGGCAGCCCGTCGTCGACGAGTCCCTGAGCTTCGTCGTGGTCGGCGGCCGTCATCCGGTGGTCGAGGCGGCTCTGCGCCGGGCGGGCGAGGCGTTCATCGCCAACGATTGCGACCTCTCGGGCGACACGCGCGGCCGGATCCGCCTGATCACCGGCCCCAACATGGGCGGCAAATCGACCTTCCTGCGCCAGAACGCGCTGATCGCGGTGCTCGCCCAGATGGGTGCTTTCGTGCCGGCCGCGGAGGCGCGGATCGGGCGTGTCGACCGACTGTTCTCCCGCGTCGGCGCCGCCGACGATCTCGCCCGGGGCCAATCGACCTTCATGGTCGAGATGGTCGAGACCGCCGCGATCCTCAATCAGGCGACCCGGCGCTCCCTGGTGATCCTCGACGAGATCGGGCGCGGCACCGCGACCTTCGACGGCCTGTCGATCGCCTGGGCCTGTCTGGAGCACCTGCACGAGGTCAATGCCTGCCGGGCGCTCTTCGCCACCCATTTCCACGAGCTGACGGCCCTGGGCGACCGCCTGGCGCGGCTCGACAACGCGACGCTGAAGGTCGCCGAGCACCGGGACGGCGTCGTGTTCCTGCACGAGGTGGTGCCCGGGGTCGCCGAGCGCAGCTACGGTCTGCAGGTGGCGCGGCTGGCAGGCCTGCCCGGAAGCGTCGTGTCGCGGGCCGGAGCCATCCTCAAGGGCCTGGAGAAGGCCGAGCGCGGCCGCCCCGCCCGCGCGCGGATCGACGATCTTCCTCTCTTTGCCGCCCTCGCGCCGCCCCCGCCGCCGGAACCTCCGCCCGAGGATCCGCTCGGGGCGCTGCTCGACGCCATCGACCCGGACGCGCTCACGCCTCGGGAGGCGCTGGACGCCCTCTACCGCCTGAAGCGCGAGCGGGCGGCGCAGAGCTGAGACGGTGCGAGACGCTGCCTTCGCCAGGCGCCACGGGCATTACAGACCGGTGTCGCGCCATCAGCGGCGAAGCGCGACAGGCTTCCTCTCCCGAGCGGGCTATCGGACCCAAGGCTTGTCGGTGAATCGGATCCGCCGCCGAACGCGAGCGCCCGGCCTGACGCAATGTCTCCATCGGCTGGCGTGAAGCTTTGACCGACTGAATGAGCACCAGGCCGCGAGACAGGGCCCTCGCATCTGCTCATACCGGAGCGGGCGAGAACCCGTCCGGATAGGCAGGCGCGCCGCGCCCGGCCCGGCGGCCGGCCACATAGTCGAGGGTGCTGGCCACGACCCGCTCGGAATAGGGTTTGGCGATCACCCCGATCGCGCCCGCGAAATCCGCAGGGATCCGCTTGGCGTTGGCAGTCATGAATACGACGGTGATGCGCCGGTCGGACGAGAGGGCGCGGGCGACTTCGATTCCGGTCGGGCCATCGATCAAGTGAATATCTACCAGGGCGACGTCAGGAGCCGCGGTTCGGCCCATCGCGATGGCCTCGGCCGCGGTTCCAGCAACCCCGACCGTGACATGCCCGAGATCATCCAGCAGGCATTCGAGTTCCAGCGCGATCAGCGCCTCGTCCTCGACCACGAGGATGCGGAGCGCGGCGTCTGCGGCGTTCCCGGTCCCCATGAATTCTCCGTTTTTCGGCTTCGTGGCCGGTGAGCTTGTCGGGAGCTTGCTGCGGCGGCGCCGAATTCTCAACCCGGCGGCCGGAGCGGGACGTCGATCTCGACGGTCGTCCCAGGCCCGGCATCCACCCATGCGATGGTGCCCCGTAATTGCCGGACCACCATCTCCGCCAGATTGCGCCCGAAGCCTGCCGGGTTCGGCTGAGCCGCCTCGAGGCCGATCCCGTCATCCCGGATCGTCAGGTGCATTCCGCTCTCGGTGCGGTGGGCGACGATCGACACGCGGCCCTCGCGCTCGTCCGGGAAGGCATGGCGCAGCGCGTTCGCGGTCAACTCGTGAATCAACAGGGCGAGGGGCGCCGCCATCGCTGCCGCCACCGCGATCGGCTCGACGTCGGCCTCCACCCGGCACCGGTCCGGATCGAGCCCGGCATTCATGTCCGCCAGGAACTCGGCGGTGAAGTCGCCGAGGTTGAAATGCGTACAGTCGCCCTCCGAGTAGAGCATGCGGTGCGCGGTCGAGAGCGCACCGATCCGTTCCGCCATGCTCTGGAGCGCGTCGCGGGCCTCGCCCTCGGGGGTTCGGCGCGCCTTCAGCAGCATCAGCGAGGAGATCACCTGCAAGTTGTTCTTCACCCGGTGATCGACCTCATGGAGCAGCGCGGTCTTCTGCTCCAGCGCCGCACTCAGGTCGTGGGTGCGGGCGTCGACCAGCCGCTCCAGCTGGTCATTGGTGCCGCGCATGGTGACTTCGAGCTGATGGACATGGGTCATGTCCGCCTGGGCCGCGTAGAAGAACGCGACCCCCTGCGCGTCGGACACCGGGGTGATCGTCATCGCGTTCCAGAACGCCGTGCCGTCCTTTCGGTAATTGAGCAGCTCGACCGAGATCGGCTCGGCCGCCTGAACGGCCTGGCGGATGCGCTCGACGGTGGCTCGGTCCGTGGCCGCCCCCTGCAGCATGCGGCAGTTGCGCCCGACAATCTCCTCGGCCGCGTAGCCGGTCGCCCGCAGGAAGGCGTCATTGGCCCAGGCAATCGGGTTGTCGGGCGCGCGGGCGTCAGTGATGACCATCGGCGATGGGCTGCGCGCGAAGGCGTCGACCAGCGTTGCAAGTGGCGGAGCGGGCTCGGATCGGGCACTCAACACAGCATTCCACACCCAGGCGGCGCTACCCATTCGTCCTGCGGCGCCTCCGTCACGCCGCGCCCCGCGGGACGTGGACACCGCGTTAAGCAAGCTTCGATCAAGTTTGATGCAAAAGACATCAGATTCCAGCGCAATCCCCTGCGGCGTAAGGCTGCCACGATTTCGCGGGATCAAGGCCACGAAGGCTCAGGAGTTCCATGCCATGGCCAACCAGCCACAGGCTATCCGCCGCTTCCGGCTCCGCGACATCGTGGAGGACCGGCGCATCGTGCTGATGCTCGCCCTCGGGTTCTCCTCCGGCTTGCCGCTGCTCTTGGTCCTGGGGACCTTCACGCTCCGGCTTGCCTTCTCGGATATCGACGTGCGCGCCATCGGCCTCTTCAGCCACGTGGCGCTGCCCTACTCGTTGAAGTTCCTCTGGGCGCCGGCGATCGACCGCCTCAACGTGCCGGTCCTGACCGCGCGACCCGGGCGCCGCCGGGCCTGGATGGTGACGACGCAGACCGCGGTGGCCCTGTGCCTCATCCTGATGGCCTTCTCCGACCCGAAGGCCAACCTCGCGCTCCTGGGTCTCGGGGCGTTCCTGGTGGCGTTCTGCGCGGCGAGCCAGGACGTGGTCATCGACGGCTGGCGCATCGACGCGGCCGGCAGCGACTTCCAGGGCATCCTGGCGGCGACCTCCAACCTCGGCTACCGCCTTGGACTCATCACGGCCGGCGCGGGCGCGCTGTTCATCGCGTCGGCCGGCGGCTGGACGCTGGCCTACCTGATCATGGCCGCGCTGATGGTGGTCGGGATGATCGCCGCCCTGCTGGCCCCGGCCTTCGACGCGCCGCGGGCGGTCCAGGCGGACTCGGGCGGCCACTCGCGGCTGTGGTCGATGCGGCGCGCCGTGATGGAGCCGCTCACCGAACTGCACGGAAGGTTCGGCACGGCGCTCTGGGGCATCCTGCTGCTCGTGGCGCTCTACCGCCTGCCGGACTTCCTGTCGGGCGTGATGGCGAGCCCGCTCTACCGGACTCTGGGCTTCGACCTGAAGGAGATCGCCACCGTCACCAAGCTCTACGGCATCTGGATCGGTATCGCCGGGGGTTTCGCGGGCGGCTGGGCGCTGGCCCGGCTCGGCCTGTTCCCGACGCTGCTACTCGGCGCCTTCCTGGCCGCGTCCTCGCACCTCGCCTTCGCGTGGCTCTCGGCGGGGCCGGCCGAAATGTGGCGCCTGACGGTGGCGATCTCCGTCGAGAATTTCTGCGGCTCCTTCGCGGGTATCGTGCTGATTGCCTACATGTCGAGCCTCACCAGCACGGCCTACGCGGCGACGCAGTACGCGCTGTTCTCCTCGCTCTACGCGCTGCCGGGCAAGCTCGTCGCCGGTTCGTCGGGCTTCATTGTCGCGGCGACCGGTTATCCGGCCTTCTTCGTGATGACGTCGCTCGTCGGGATTCCGGTTCTCGCGCTCTGCCTCGCGGTCGGCCGCCGCGGCGACCAACCCGCAGCCGAGCCCGCGGCGCGGCAGACCCATGAGGCGGGGAACCGCATCCCGGGCCCCGAGCTTCCTTCCAGGGCGCGAGCCCAGGGGACCGCGTGACCACGACAGATCCAGGGATCCACGGATGAGCACGAGCGACCTCACCCGCCCCGGCGAGATGCTGCCGGCGGCGACTCCAGAGACGGTGCTGAGCGACGAGGATCTGGCCGCCCTGCGCCGGGCGGTTCTGGTCCTTGAGCGGCCGAGTCTGGCGGCCCGCCTCTCCGCGGCGGCCGGCGCCCCCCTCGACATCATCGGCCGCTCGCTGCCCGCGCCCGTGACGGAGGTCGTCGGCCGCAGTACGGAGGCGGCCATGCGCGGCGCTATGCGCGTGGCCCTCGCGACGCTGTCGCACAAGGAAATCGCTCCTGCGGCAGGCGAGGCAATCGATACGCCGGCATTGAAGGCCGAGAGCCGGATCAAACGCCTGCTCGGCTCGGGCGAGGGCAGGCACAAGGCCATGGCGGCTCTGTCCGGCGCCGTCGGCGGCGCGTTCGGGCTCGCGACGCTCGCGGTCGAGCTTCCGGTCTCCACCACGCTGATGCTGCGTTCCATCGCCGAGATCGCCCGCGACGAGGGTGAGGATCTGGAAACGCCCGAGGGCGCGCTCGCCTGCGTTCAGGTCTTCGCTCTGGGAGGCCGGGCGGCCGCCGTCACCGAGTCGGGGTCTGCCCTGACCGAGAGCGGCTATTTCGCCGTCCGTGCCGCCCTCGCCAAGACTCTCTCGGAAGCTGCGCGCTATGCCGGGAGCAAGACGCTCTTGGACCAATCGGCCCCCGCGCTGATCCGGTTCACCGCGCAGATCGCGGCGCGCTTCGGCCTGGTGGTCTCGCAGAAGGTCGCCGCCCAGGCCGTGCCGATCCTCGGCGCATTCGGCGGCGCCGCGGTCAACACCGCCTTCATGAACCACTTCCAGGCGACCGCACGGGCCCATTTCACGATCCGCCGCCTGGAACGGAAATACGGATCCGCCGCCGTGCGGGCCGCCTACGAGGTGGAGAAGGCGACGCTCGGGATTGCTTGATTAGCCGGCTTGAAATCCGCGAGGGCCCGCGCATTTCGCCTTGAGGCGGGCGAGCGGAGGCGGTTCTGATCGGCAACGCAGAGATGGTGGCCCGTCTGGCGCTGGCGGCCCTGTTCGGCAGCGTGATCGGGCTGGAGCGCGAGCGCCTTCTCTGGGCCGCGGGCCTGCGGACGCACATGCTGGTATGAGTCGGCTCCTGTCTCATCATGCTCGTGTCGGCCTTCGGCTTCGCCGACGTGCTCGGCACGGATCATGTCGTGCTCGATCCCTCCCGGATCGCCGCACAGGTCGTGTCGGGCATCGGATTCCTCGGCGCTGGCACGATCCTGCTGCGCGGCGAGGTCGTGAAGGGCCTCACGACGGCGGCGAGCCTCTGGGGTATGGCCGCGATCGGGCTCGCGATCGGCAGCGGCCTCTACGTGCCGGCGCTTGCAGCGACGGCGCTCATCGTGGGCATCCTTGGCAGGGTCAAGCCCTTCGAGGAGCGCTGGCGCGAGCGGATGCGGGCCCAGACCCTGCGGCTGATCGCACGCAGGGGCGCGATGTCGATCGATACCCTGCAGGCCGCGACCGGAGAGCGCGCCTCGCGGGTGCGGACCTTCACGGTCCGCCCGAGCGACGACCCGGACTTCGACGAAGTCACCGTCACCTTCGTCCGCCTGTCCCGGACGAGTTTCGAGGCGATCGCCGTGAAACTGCGGACGATGCCCGATGTCACAGCGGTGGAGGAGGCGGACGAGTAGCTGGTGGTCGGCTCACGCCGACCCGGCGCCCTCGCCGTCGAGGAACAGGCGGTAGGCCGGGTTCTCGGTCTCGTCGGTGGCCGGGTACCCGAGCGCCTCGATCACCGCGTCGAACCGCGTCCGCTCGCCCGGGGGTACGGCGATGCCGGCAAGCACCCGCCCGTAATCGGCGCCGTGGTTCCGGTAGTGGAACAGCGTGATGTCGAAGTCCGGACCCAGCGCCTCGAGGAACTTCATCAGCGCCCCGGGTCGCTCCGGGAACTGGAAGCGGTACAGCCGCTCGTGCGCGACCCCGACGGCCCGGCCGCCGACCATGTAGCGGACATGGACCTTGGCCATCTCGTTGTCGCTCATGTCGATGACCCGGTAGCCGGATTCGCGCAAGGACACGATCAGGGCCTGCTTCTCGCGCTTCCCGCCGGTGATGTTGATGCCGACGAAGATCTGCGCGTCCGCGCCGGACGCGTGGCGATAGTTGAATTCCGTGATGGCGCGCGGCCCGAGGGCGTTGATGAAGGCCCGGTAGGCCCCGGGCCGCTCCGGGATGGTGACGCCGAGCAGGACCTCGCGCTGCTCGCCGATCTCGGCCCGCTCGGCGATGTGACGCAGGCGGTCGAAGTTCAGGTTCGCGCCCGACGAGATGGCGATCAGGGTGCCGTCGCCCCCTCCCGCTCGGCGTAGAGCTTGGCCCCGGCGAGGCTCAGCGCACCGGAGGGTTCCGAGATCGCGCGGGTGTCGTCGAAGATATCCTTGACCGCGGCGCACATGGCGTCGGTGTCGACGATGACGACCTCGTCGAGATGCTCCCGGCAGAGACGGAAGGTCTCCACGCCGGCCTGCCGCACGGCGACGCCGTCGGCGAACAGGCCGACCGACGGCAGGCTGACCCGGGTGTCGGCTGCCAAGGCCGCGGCCATGCAGGCGGCATCCTCCGGCTCGACACCGATCACCTTGGTGCCCGGGCGCAGGTACTTGACGAAGGTGGCGATGCCGGCCGCAAGCCCCCACCGCCCACGGGGACGAAGATCGCCTCGATCGGACCGGTATGCTGCTCCAGGATCTCCTTGCCGATGGTTCCCTGGCCGGCGATCACGTCCGGATCGTCGAAGGGATGCAGGAATGTCAGGCCCTGCTCGGCTTCGAGGGTCTTGGCCTGGGCCAGCGCCTCGTCGAACGCGTCGCCGTGCAGCACGACCTCGGCCCCGCGCGCCCGGCAGGCATCGACCTTGATGGACGGGGTGGTGCGCGGCATCACGATCACCGCCCGGGCGCCGAGCTTGGCTGCGGCGAGCGCCACACCCTGCGCATGATTGCCCGCCGAGGCGCAGACGACGCCGCGTGCGATCTGCTCCTGGCTCAGCCCCGACATCTTGTTGTATGCACCGCGCAGCTTGAACGAGAAGACCGGTTGCAGGTCCTCGCGCTTCAGCAGCACTGGCCGGCCGAGGCGCTGGGTCAGCCGCGGCATCGGGTCGAGGGGCTCTCGATCGCCACGTCATAGACGCGCGCGGTGAGGATCTTCCGGATGTAGTCCGTCACGGTCAGGGGTCTCGGCCAATCTGCTGGGCGTTCACCGGCAGATAGCCCCTCCAGGCCGTCGATGCGAGCGCCGGGCCGGGCGGGCTGTTCAGCTCAGCCGCTCGACCAGCGCCGCGACCCACACGAGCAGCGCGGTCACCTGCGCCATGAAGGTCCCGGCCGAGGCGAGGTCCTTCACGGTGCCGATCATCGGATGGTGGCCGGGATGGACGTGGTCGCACAGCTTCTCCACCGCCGTGTTGAGGAACTCTGCGGCCAGCATGAGGAGCAGGCTCACCATCAGGGCGACGCGCACCCAGAGCGTCACGCCGAGGAAGAAGGCGACCGGGACGCCCAGCATCAGCAGCACCAGTTCCTGCCGCACGGCCCGCTCGGTGCGGGCCCCGTGCCGCAATCCGCGCCAGGAATTCAGGAAGGCGAGGATCAGCGCATTCATCGAACAGCCCCCTGGGGCACGGAGCGGCTTATCCACTTGGCGAGCAGCGGGCCTGTGAGCAGCACCACGAACAGGCGCAGCGTCTGGACCGCCAAGACGAAGGAGACGTCGGCGTTCGAGCCGACCGCGATTATCGCCACCGAATCCAGGCCGCCGGGACTGGTGGCCAGCACGGCGGTGAGCAGGTCGATCGGCAGAAGCAGGGTCAGACCCCAGCCCCAGGCCGCGCAGAGGGCGATCACCGAGAAGGTCGCCACCAGGATCCCGGGCAGCGCCGTGACGGTCAGGCGCAGGGTCTCCCGGGTGAAGCGCAGACCCACGTAGATGCCGATGCAGGCATAGGCGAGGCTCAAGGATCGGCACCGGCAGGGCCATGGGCACGAGCCCGCTGGCGTGGAGCAGGCTGCCGAGCACCATGGGGCCGACCTGCGCACCGGCCGGGACCCGCAGGGCCAGGGCCGCACCGGCGCCCACCACGGCGACCGCGAGGGTCGCGAGCAGCGACCATGGCCCGGTGACCTCGCCTGCGCTCGCCGCTGCGCCCGGAACCGGGGTCTCCATCAGCAGACGGGCGGCGAGCGAGGCCGAGAACACCACCGCGGCGACGCGGACGTACTGCATGAAGGCTACAAGGCGCGGGTCCGCACCGAAATCTTCAGCCATCGCCACCATGGCAGAGGCGCCGCCGGGGGAGGAACCCCAGGCCGCGGTCGTCCCGGGGAGCACGCGCAACCGGGTCAGGGTCCAGCCGACGAGGCCGCTCACCGCGACCGTCACCATCACGACCGCGACGATCAGCGGTCCGTCCTCCAGCAAGGTCTGGGCGATCTGCCCGGTGACGGCGTGGGCCACGAGGCAGCCGATCGCCGCCTGCGAGGCCTGGAAGGCGGCGCGCGGCACGTGCAGTCGCGAGCCGCCCACCCCGAAGGCGATGGCTCCGATCATCGGCCCGAGCAGCAAAGCCGCCGGGAACTGCGTGCGCATCAGGCCATGCGAGATGACCGCGGACATGGCTGCGAGGGCGGCCCAGAGGCCGAGGGTGCGGAGGGAGGGCAAGGCGACCGGCAGGGAACGGGCCCGCAACGACGTCGGGCGTTTGGCGCGCGCTACACCGCAATATTGGCGCTGTCACGGCAAAGTTCGACACGGCTACCCCGCGCGGATCTCAGGGCTTGCGGACGGCCCCGGTCCGGCGGGCGCTCACGCCCGTGCGTCCCCGTCACGGCAGGCGGCCGTGCCGGGAGGCGCGTGGGCCCGGAAGAAGGCAGCGAGGTTCGCCAAGCCCGGCGCCCGGGGATCGCTCGCGCGCCAGACGAGTGCGACGGTTCGACCGGGCCCATCGACGTCGAAGGCTCGGATTACGGTGAGCCCGCTCGGGTCGGGATTGGCCGGCACGGCAAGCGCCGGCAGGAGGGTGTAGCCTGCCCCGGCCGCTACCATCGAGCGCAGCGTCTCCAGGCTCGTCGCATGCCGGCCGACCGAGGAGCCGGCACCGCAGGCCGCAATCGTCTGGTCGCGCAGGCAATTGCCCTCGTCGAGGAGCAGGAGGTCGGGCCCGGCGATCTCGGCCGCCGACAGCGCGCCGCCGCGGGCCAAGCCGTGCTCGGCCGGACAAGCGAGCCAGAACGGCTCGACGAAGAGCGGCGAGACCGCGAGCCCGTGCTGGGGGATGGGCAGGGAGACCAGCGCCGCATCGATGCGCCCGTCGCGCAGTCCCTCGATGATCTCGGCGGTCCGCGACTCCGACAGCGAGAGCATCAGCAGCGGGTATTGCTCCCGCAGGGGCCGGAGCACCAGCGGGAAGAAATAGGGACCCAAGGTCTGGATTGCCGCCAGGACGAGCCGCCCGGTCAGCGGCGAGCCACGGCCCTCGCTGGCGAGGCCCAGCAAACGCTGAGCCTCGGCCAGGACGACGCGCGCCTGCCGCACGATGGCCTGTCCCGCCTCGGTGAGGAGGATCCGGCGGTTCGAGCGCTCGAACAAAGTGAGGCCGAGGGCGGTTTCCAGTTTGCGGACCTGAACGCTCAGCGTCGGCTGACTGACGTTGCAGCGATCGGCCGCCCGGCCGAAATGGCCCTCGTCCGCGACGGCGACGACATATTCAAGGTCGCGCAGCGACAGCCCAGACAGGTTCATAGGCTGCGCCTATCACGATCTTTGCGACGATGCATTTGCCTCGGGGTCATGCCGGGGTCATAACCTTTCACCAGAACGGTTCCAGGTTGGCAGAGCTGTCCGCCCAGACCTTTCGCGAAACGGAGAGACGGTACGCATGAGCGATCAACGCCCGATCCTGACCACCCGCCAGGGCCATCCGGTCCGTGACAACCAGAGCACCCGCACGGTCGGTGAGCGCGGCCCCGCGACGCTCGAGAACTACCAGTTCATCGAGAAGATCACGCACTTCGATCGCGAGCGCATTCCGGAGCGCGTCGTGCACGCCCGCGGCGCCGGCGCCCATGGCTGGTTCGAGGCCTACGGCAAGATCGGCGACGAGCCGGCCTCCAAGTACACCCGCGCCCGCGTGCTCAACGAAACCGGCGTCAAGACGCCGATGTTCGTGCGCTTCTCCACCGTCGCCGGCGCCAAGGAGAGCCCCGAGACCGAGCGCGATCCGCGCGGCTTCGCGGTGAAGTTCAAAACCGTCGACGGCAACTGGGACCTCGTGGGCAATAACCTCAAGGTGTTCTTCATCCGCGACGCGATCAAGTTCCCCGACATGATCCACGCGTTCAAGCCGGATCCGGTGACGAACCGCCAGGAGGCGTGGCGCTTCTTCGACTTCGTGGCCCAGCACCCGGAGTCGATCCACATGGTGACCTGGCTGAAGTCGCCGTGGGGCATCCCGGCCAACTACCGCGAGATGGAAGGCTCGGGCGTCAACACCTACAAGCTGGTCAATGACCAGGGCGTGGCGCACCTCTGCAAGTTCCACTGGATCCCGAAGCAGGGTGTCCGCAACCTGACCTCGCAGCAGGCCTCCGAGATCCAGGCTAAGGATGTCGGCCACGCGACCCGCGACCTGTACGACAACATCAAGGCCGGCAACTTCCCCGAGTGGGAATTCGCCGTGCAGATCATGCCGGACGGCCCGAACGACCATCTGTCCTTCGACCCGCTCGATGACACGAAGCGCTGGCCCGAGGACCAGTTCCCGCTGCTCAAGTGCGGCCGGATGGTGCTCGACCGCGTGCCGGACAACTTCTTCGCTGAGGTCGAGCAGTCGGCCTTCGGAACCGGCGTGCTCGTCGACGGCATCGACTTCTCGGACGACAAGATGCTGCAGGGCCGGACGCTGTCCTACTCGGACACGCAGCGTTACCGCGTCGGCGCTAACTACCTGCAGCTGCCGATCAACGCGCCGCAGCCCGGCGTGAAGGTCTACTCGAACCAGCGCGACGGCCAGATGACCTACACGGTCGACGGCACGGGCAAGAACAAGCACATCAACTACGAGCCTTCGACGCTGGCCGAGGGCCTCGCCGAGGCGCCGAAGACGACCGAGTATCACCAGCCCGTCGAGGGCCGTCTCGGCCGGTACCAGACCACCCGCACCGAGGACGATTATACGCAGGCGGGCGAGCGCTACCGGTCCTTCCAGGATTGGGAGCGCGAGGACCTGATCGCCAACCTCGTGGCCGACATGAAGCAGTGCCCCGAGCCGATCCAGCTGCGGATGGTCTGGCACTTCTGGCATGCCGACGAGGATTACGGCCGTCGCGTCGCCGAGGGCGCCGGAATCGACTTGGAGAAGGCCAAGGCTCTGCCGCCGCTGCCGGGTCGCGCCGCCCCCGGCAAGCGCCTGAAGCCCGAGACCTTCACGGGCGGGTCGCAGGCCCACAAGGTCGCCGCGGAGTAAGTCCCGCGATCGCGATCGGAACTGACACCCCGCGCGGTCACCCGGCCGCGCGGGGCTCTTTTGGACATCGGGCGAGGACGGCAATGGCGAGTCGCGTCCACCACGGTCTTGGCCCCAACGCCGTCATCGGCGGGATGCGGGTCTCCTATCTGGCCCGCAGCGACGAGACTGCCGACGCCCTCGGCATCTACCGGATCGACATGGACGCGCGGACGCCTGGCGCCGGGCTGCATCGCCACGCCCGTCTGACCGAGACGTTCTCGGTCGAGGCGGGCCGGCTCGCTCTCCACGTCGACGGCGCGGACCACGACCTCGGACCCGGCGATTTCGCACTCATTCCGCCTGGCGTCGCGCACGCCTTCGCCAATCGCGGCGACCGGCCTGTTCGTTTCACGCTGAGCTTCGCACCGGCCCTCGGTCGCGAAGGCTTCTTCGAGGGCTTGGCACGGCTTGCCAAAGAAGGCCGCCTTTCGGATCAGGCCGCGATGACCGACCTGATGGCGCGCTTCGATCAGGAGCCGCTTGCCGGGTCCGCTGGCTGGAGCGAGATCAGCGGCTGAGCCGCCGCGCCCCGCGGTTCCGGCGCGGCCGCACTCACCTTGCGGTCGCGGCCGGCAGCGAGGCCGATCAGGATCGCCGCGGCGGCGATGCCCACGAACAGCGCGCCCGGCAAGCCCCAGCCGCCCGTGGCCTCGTGGGCGAGACCGAAAGCCAGCGGCCCCAGGCAGGCGCCGGTGTAGCCGATCCCCTGCGCCATGGCCGAGAGTCCGGCGGCGCTCGCCGCATCGGCCGCGCGGAGCACGATCAAGGTCAGCCCGAGGCCGAAACAGCCTCCGATGCCGAAGCCAAGCACGCAGGCGGCGGGAACGCGCAGGGAACCCGCCCCGAAGGCCAGGACCAGGAAGGCGGCGGCCGTCAGTCCCGGGATCGCGACGATCCAGGCGCGCTGGTCACGTGCGCGGGCGGCCAGCATCGCGACCAGCAGCGCGCCGGGCGCCTGGACCAGGGTCGTCAGCGAGGCGTAGAGGCCGGCATTCAGCGGCGTGAGGCCGCGCCCTTGCAGCAGCAGCGGCAGCCAGCCGAACAGGATGTAGGCCAGCGACGATTGCAGGCCCATGAAGCCGGTGACCCACCAAGCCAGCGGATTGTGCAGCAGCCGCCCGGCAGAGGGCGCCGCGGTCGAGGCCTTTCGGCGCGAGAACGGGATCCACACGAAGGCGGCTGCGAGCGCCGGCAGGGACCAGATCGCCAGGGCCGAGGGCCATCCGCCCCCGAGGGCGTGCTCGACCGGAACCGCGGCCCCGGCGCCCGCGGCGGCGCCGAGGCAGAGCGTCATGGTGTAGAGGCCGGTCATCAGGCCGCCGCTGCCGGCGAAGTCGCGCTTGACCAGAGCCGGCAGGAGGACGTTGTCGAGCCCGATGCCGATGGCGGCGACCGCCGTCCCGGCGAAGAGCGGCACGAGGCCGCCGAGGCCGCGCAGCGTCAGGCCGGCCGCCAGGATCGTCGAGCCGGCGAGCACCGCGAGGTCGGGCCCGATCCGCCGGATCAGCGGCGCCGCCAGAGCGCAGGCGATGCCCAGACAGAGGACCGGCAGGGTGGTGAGAACGGCGGCCCCGCCGGCGCCGAGGCCGGTGTCGTCGCGGATGATCGCCAGCAGCGGGCCGACTGTGCTGAGCGCCGGGCGCAGGTTGAACGCGACCAGCATCAGCGCCAGCCCGAGCAGGACCCGCGGCGGGGCGGTGCGGTCCGGGTTCACGTCCGGCGCCTCGCGATCACGGCCCCTCCGAGGCAGGCGGCGAGCATCAGCGCGAAGGCCGCGTCGCCGAAGCGTCCGTACGGCGTGCCGCCGACGATGCTTGCAGGCAGGTCGGCATCGAGCCAGGTCTCCTGGTCCAGCGGCGTGCGGGCGACGACGCGCCCGTGGGGATCGATCACTGCCGAGATCCCGGTATTGGCATCGCGGACCAGCGGAAGCCCTTCCTCGACGGCCCGCAGCCGTGCCTGGGCGAGGTGCTGGCGCGGGCCCGGCGTGTCACCGAACCACGCGTCGTTGGTCACGTTCAGGATCAGGCCCGGCGGCTCCGGCGACGGTGCCGCGTGGCCGGCGGGCAGGATGGCGTGCGGGAAGATCGCCTCGTAGCAGATCGTCGCCGCCACCGGCGGCAAGCCGGGCACCTCCAGGATCCGCTGCGCGGCGAGGGTGCCGGCGGAGAAGCCCCCGGAATCGCCACGAACTGGCGCAATCCCAGCGCCCGCAGGGCAGCGTCGAGAGGTGCCGGCAGGTACTCGCCGAATGGGACGAGGTGGACCTTATCGTAGGTATCGGTGATCCTGCCGTCGGGCCCGATCACCATGATCGCGTTGAAGAACCGCAGGCGCTCGCCCGGCAGGGGCTCCTCGGCGCGGGCCGCACCGGTGATCAGGTGCTGGCCGGGCTTCAGGCCCGCCGCCACCTTGGCCAAGGCGTCGGGATCGCGCTGGATCAGGAACGGGAAGGCGGATTCCGGCCAGACGATGTGGGTCGGCTCGGGCGCGCCGGCCTCCGCGGGGCGCTGGCTCAACTCGATATAGCGGTCGACGATGTCGGCGCGGTTCTCAGGTCGGAACTTGGCGTCCTGCGGCAGGTTCGGCTGGACGAGGCGCAGGCGCACGCCAGGTACCACCGGGTCCGGGGGACCAAGGCGTTCGGCGCCGAAGAGCGCCATGCCGCCGAGCACGATGACGGCGGCCACGCTCGGTCCGAGGCGGCTGCGCAAGTTGGGGCCAGTGGCGAGTGTCGCAGGCGCGCCGCAGATCAGGACCGCCAGCATCGTGAGGCCGTAAAGGCCGATCACCGCGGCCCCCTGCATCAGCCAGAGGTTCTGCGCCAGTGCCATCCCGAGGGTGTTCCAGGGAAAACCCGTGAACAGGTGGCCGCGCAGCCACTCGGCGGCGCCGACTCCGAAGGCGAGGGCTGCGATCCGTGCGGGACCGCGCCCCCACAGGAAGCCCGCGGTGCCGAAACCCGCGCCATAGAACAGGCCAAGGGCGAAAGGCAGGCCGACCACGCCCAGCGGCAGCGCCCAGAGGAATTCGTCGGCCTCGACCAGGAAGGCCTGCCCAAGCCACCAGAGGCCGGCGGTCAGGTAGCCGAAGCCCCAGGCCCAGCCGACCAGGAAACAGGGCCAGAGCCGTCGCAGCGACGTCCGGCCCGCCGCCGCGCCGTCGAGGAGCCAGACCGCCGCCGTCAGGGAAACGATCAGAGCCGGCAGGGCATCGTAGGGAGGCATCGCCAGCGCGCCCAGCGCGCCCGCGAGCCAGGCCAGCCCGAGCCGGCGCCAGCCCGTCTGGCGCGCGAGCGCGAGCGCGACGCCCGGCATCGGGCCGCGCATCGGCACGCCCGGCGCCGCGGCTTCCCGGGCGTACCCCTGGACCAGATTCGTCACGCCAGGACCGTCACGGGCGTGGCGTCTCGGCGACCGGCGGGCTGGGAGGAGGGGGCAGAGCGAGCGGGACGACCGCACCGATGCGCGCCGCACCCTTGTGGAAGCGCAGCCGCTTCAGACGGCGCGGGTCGGCGTCGAGAACCTCGAATTCGAGGTCGCCGGGACCAGCGATCAGTTCGCCACGGGAGGGCACGCGTCCGGCCAGCGTGACGATCATACCGCCCAGCGTGTCGATCTCCTCGGCCATCTCGCCGACCGCGGCAGCCAGGTCGACACCGGTCGCCTCAGAGACCTCGGCCAGCGGCGTGCGCGCGTCGGCTACGAAGACCTCGCCCTCGCCGTCGACCCGCTGGACGTGCTTGTCCTCGGCGACGTCGTGCTCGTCCTCGATATCGCCCACCACGACCTCGATGAGGTCCTCGATGGAGATCAGCCCGTCGGTCCCACCGTATTCGTCGATCACCAGCGCCATGTGGGTGCGCGTGGCCTGCATCCGCACCAGCAGGTCGATCGCCGGCATGGAGGGCGGCACGAACAGGACCGGTCGCTGGATGCGCGCGGCCGCCAGCGTCGTGGTGAGGTCGACCTTGCCGAGGTCCAGACCGCGCGGGAGGCGGGCGGCCGTCCGCCGCACCCGCGGGACGGCGGCCGGCTCCGCCTCACCGTCGACGCCAGGGGCCGCGGGCTTGGCGGCCACGGCGGAGCTGCGTCGAGTCGGCTCGGCCTTCGCGGCGATATGGTCGACGAGGTCGCGGATGTGGACCATGCCGCGTGGGTCATCGAGCGTCTCGCCGTAGACTGGCAGGCGGGAATGGCCAGCCGTGCGGAACAGCTTGAGCAGGTCGCCGAGACTCGTCTCGTTCGAGACGGCCACGATGTCGGCCCGGGGAACCATGACGTCGTCAACCCGCACCTTGTGCAGGCCCAGGACGTTCTTCAGCATCACGCGCTCGAGCGGCGTGAGACCGCTCTCGCCGGCATCCGGCTCGGCCAGCGCCTCCTCAAGGCCCTCGCGCAGCGAATCGCGCGGCTTAAGGTGGAGCGCCTGGAGCAGGCGATCGTACCAGGGCTCCCGAGTCTGGGACTCGCCCTCGGCGGAACTGGGCGCGGCCAGGGCCGCGCCGCGACTTCGATCGTTGTTCATGTCTCTCGGATCTGGAAGCGTTCGGGCGTTGCGCGCTCAGGCGTAGGGGTCCGGGATGCCGAGGGTCGCGAGAGCCGCGACCTCGAGGGCTTCCATGGCATCGGCCTCGGCCTCGCCGATCTCGTGGTCCTGACCGAGACAATGCAGGGTGCCATGGACGAGGAGGTGGGCGAGGTGATTCTGGAGCGGCTTCGACTGCTCCGTACTTTCGCGCACCAGGGTCTCGTAAGCAAGGACCACGTCGCCAAGCGGCGTCGCGGTGCCGGCATGCCGAGGCTGCGGGGCGGCCGGGAACGAGAGGACGTTGGTGGGCTTGTCCTTGCCGCGCCACGTCCGGTTGAGGTCCTGGACGGCGGCATCATCGGTCAGCAGGACGCTGACCTCGACGGGACCGTCCGGCTTCTCGGGGGCGATGGCGAGTCCGGCTTCCACGGCGCGCGTGACGAGGGATTCGAGGCCAGGGACCGCAGTTTCCCAGCGCGTATCCTCGACGGCGAGGTCGATCTCGTTCGGCATGGTCACGCCAATGGCCGCCGCCGGGGATTCGGGTTGCGGTCGGCCTCGGCCTCACCGTGGGCGGCACGCTCATAGGCGGTCACGATGCGTCGGACGAGGTCGTGGCGCACCACGTCCACGTCCTTGAACGTGACCCGGCCGATCCCCTCGACGCCGTCCAGCACATTCACCGCCTCCACCAGACCGGATTTCTGACCTGGCGGCAGATCGATCTGGCTCGGATCGCCCGTGATGATCATCCGCGAGCCCTCGCCGAGGCGGGTCAGGAACATCTTCATCTGCATGGAGGTCGTGTTCTGCGCCTCGTCGAGCAGCACGACCGCGTTGGTCAGCGTCCGCCCGCGCATGAAGGCGAGCGGCGCGATCTCGATGGTCCCGGTTTGCAGGCCGCGGTCGACATGGCGCGCCTCCATGAAATCGTAGAGGGCATCGTAGATCGGCCGGAGATACGGATCGACCTTCTCGCGCATATCGCCGGGCAGGAAGCCCAGGCGCTCGCCGGCCTCCACCGCCGGACGCGATAGGATCAGCCGCTCGGCATGGCCCTGCTCCAGAAGCGACACGGCGTGACCGACGGCGAGCCAGGTCTTGCCGGTCCCGGCCGGCCCCTCGGCGAAGACCAGCTCGTTGGTGCGCAAGAGCTTGATGTAGGCGTCCTGCGCCGGGTTGCGCGCCCGCACGGCGCCGCGCTTGCGGGTGGCGATCTGCTCGAAATGCGGTCTGTCGACCTCGGCCGCGACCTCCTCGGCCGGAAACAGGGTCGCCTGGGCAGTGGCCTCGCGAATTGCGCCGTCCACATCGCCCAGCGTGAGCGTGCTGCCACCGGTCCGCACACGGGCATAAAGCTTCTGGAACACCCGCCGCGCCTTCTCGGCCGCGTCGGCCGGTCCCTTGATCACGAGGTGATTGCCGAGGGCGGTGGCGGTGACATCGAGCCGCCGCTCGATATGGGCCACGTTCTGATCGTACTGGCCGAAGACAAGGCTCGCGAGGCGGTTGTCGTCGAAGGTCAGGGGCACCTCGACCGCTTCGTCCGATCCGCCGGGGCGCACAGCCGGACTGCGACCCCGCAGGGCGCCGCGTGCGCCCGCCCCGTCCGAAGCGCTCAAGCCGCCATCCTCGTCATCTTCCTCGCCGCTCATCTCTCACGCTGCCGCAGCCGCCGAGACAAGCTCCCCGAACAGGCTGTTGGCACCGGCCTCGGTGATCCGCACCGGCACGATCGTCCCGATATGGTGGGGCGCGGCGTCGAACTGCACGGCGAGCAGGTGCGGCGTCTTGCCCGCGACCTGGCCCGGGTGCCGCCCGGGCTTCTCCACGAGAACGTCAAACACCCGGCCCTCGGCCGCCCGCTGATAGGCGTGGCGCTGGCTGTCGAGGAGCGCCTGCAATTCGGCGAGCCGCTCTGCCATCACGGCCTCCGGCACCTGATCGCTGCGGTCGGCGGCCGGCGTGCCAGGGCGAGGGCTGTACTTGAACGAGAAGGCGCTCTCGAAGCCGACATCGCGCACAAGACGCAAGGTCTCGGAGAAGTCCGCGTCGGTCTCGCCCGGGAAGCCGACGATGAAGTCCGAGGAGAGGGCGATGTCAGGCCGCGCCCCACGCACGCGCTCAATCAGGCGCCGATACTGGTCCCCAGTGTGCTTCCGGTTCATGGCGGCGAGGATCCGGTCCGAGCCCGACTGCACCGGCAGGTGCAGGTAGGGCATCAGCGCCGGCACCTCGGCATGGGCCCGGATCAGCGCATCGTCGAAGTCGTTGGGGTGGCTCGTCGTGTAGCGGATCCGCGCGATCCCGGGGATCTTCGCCACCCCACGGACCAGCTCCGCGAAGCCGACCGGCGTGCCGTCGGCGCCGTCACCGTGATAGGCATTCACGTTCTGGCCGATGAGCGTGATCTCGCGGACCCCGTCCTCGGCGAGCTTCTCCGCCTCAGCCAGCACAGCCGCCACGGAGCGCGAGACCTCGGCGCCGCGCGTGTAGGGCACCACGCAGAAGGCGCAGAATTTGTCGCAGCCCTCCTGCACGGTCAGGAAGGCCGAGGCGCCGAGGGTCCGTCGCCGGGGCAGGTGATTGAACTTGTCCTCGATCGGGAATTCGGTGTCGACCACGCGGCGCTCACGCGACCGGGCCAGGAGATCCGGCAGGCGGTGATAGCTCTGCGGACCGACCACCACGTCGACGGCGGGCTGGCGCGCCTGGATCTCGGCGCCCTCGGCCTGCGCGACGCAGCCGGCGACGACGATGCGCGTGTCCAGACCCTGTGCCCGCCGCTCGCCCTTGAGGGCGCGCAGGCGGCCGAGCTCGGAATAGACCTTCTCGGCGGCCTTCTCGCGGATGTGGCAGGTGTTGAGGACGACCACGTCGGCATCCTCGACTGTATCGGTGGCCGCGTAGCCCTCAGCGCCGAGGACGTCGGCCATCCGGGCCGCGTCATAGGCGTTCATCTGGCAACCGTAGGATTTGACGAAAGCCTTCTTCAACGCACGCCGTCCCGAAACAATCCGCTCACCCCTCGCGGCCGCCCCCGTGGAGCCGGCCGGCGGGTGGCCTGTAGCATGGATCGCGCGGGCCGTCGCGGCATCCGAAGACGCGGCCGGCCATCCTTCTGAGGCGACCGGCCTGCGTGGGCGGCGAAACCGCCGCCCACGCTTCAGTGAGCCACCGGCGCTGCGGTGGGCAGGTTGATGACCATGTGCTGGAAGAACGGTACGTAGGCCTGCAGCATCACAAGGATACCGACGAGGCAGGCCAGCGCGATCGAGTGCCAGAACACGAAGCGCAGGATCTTGCCTTCCTGGCCGAAATAGCCGGTGGCCGTGGAGGCGACGACGATCGACTGCGCGTCGATCATCTTGCCCATCACGCCGCCCGACGAGTTCGCGGCCGCCATCAGCACGCCGGGGAGGCCGAGCTGCTCCGAGGTGATGCGCTGGAGTCCGCCGAACAGCACGTTCGACGCCGTGTCCGAACCCGTGAGCGCAACGCCGAGCCAGCCGAGCAGCGTCCCGAAGAACGGGTAGAGGACGCCGGTGCCCGCGAAGGCGAGGCCGAGGGTGGCATCGACGCCCGCGTAGCGGGTGAGGACGCCCAGCGCGAGCATCGCCGCGATGGTGATCAGCGAGTAGCGCAACGCCCAGATCGTCTCGAAGTACGCGGTGACGAGGCGCACCGGCGAGAAGCGCATGATCAGGCCGGAGATAATCGCGGCAATCAGCACGCCGGTCCCGGTGTACGACATGTAGGTGAACAGGAAGACTGCGCCCTCAGGGGCTGGCTTGGCCACCACCGGCGGCATCTTCATGATCACGTTGTGCAGGCCCGGCACCTCGTACTTCCAGGTGAAGATCGGGTTGACGATGCCCTTGAACCAGCTGGTTCCCCAGAGGGCGACGATCACCGAGAGGACGATCCACGGCACCCAGGCCATCAGGATCTCACCCTGCGAGGCGGTGCGGGCGCCCGTGTGGACCGGGGGCGTGCCGGGGACACCAGCGCCCAGCGCCACCGGACGCGGACCCGCGAACGCGAGGGACGGATCGTGCCCGCGCAAGGCCGGCGACGACCAGATCTCGCTGGGCTGCCAGACCTTCAGGAACAGGACCAGGGCGAGCATCGAGACGAGCGAGGCGCCGATGTCGACGATCCAGGGGTTCACGAAGTTCGAGATCAGGAACTGCGCGACCGCGAAGGAAGCGCCGCAAACCAGGATCGGCGGCCACACCCGGATCATGCCGCGGAAGCCCGCGAAGACCCAGATCAGCCAGAACGGCACGATCAGCGAGAACAGCGGCAGCTGCCGGCCGATCATCGCACCCAGAATCTCGGGCGGGTAGCCGGTGACCGAGGCAAGGCCCTGGATCGGCGCGCCGAGCGCTCCGAAGGCCACCGGTGCGGTGTTGGCGATCAGCGACAGGCCGGAAGCGGCGAGCGGCGAGAAGCCGAGGCCGATCAGGATCGCGCCGGTAACGGCGACCGGGGTGCCGAACCCGCCTGCACCCTCGAAGAAGGCACCGAACGCGAAAGCCACCAGGAGAAGCTGCAGGCGCCGGTCGGCGGTGATGCCGGCAACCGATTGCTGCAGGATGGCGAACCAGCCCTTCTCCACCGTGAGCCGGTAGAGGAAGATCACGTTGAGGATGATCCAGCCGATCGGGAAGAAGCCCGTGACCATGCCGAGGATCGCCGCCCGAGTGGCGAGCCCAGTCGGCATGCCAAAGCCGACGATCGCCACAAGCATGGCGAGGCCGAGCGCGATGACGGCGGCGATATGGGCCTTGACGCGCCCGCTGGCGATCATGGCGAGCAGTGCGATGACCGGCACTGCGGCGGCGAGCGTCGAGAGCCAGGGGCTCCCGAACGGATCATAGACCTGGTTCCAGGTTTGCAACGGGCGTCCTCCGATATCCCGCCTGATACGGGTTTCGGCCTAGCTATCAGAGAGGTTTAATCCGCTCAATGCGCTGCATCATGTATTCCCAAGGTCTCTCTACCGATGTCTCGGTGCGCCGGAACCGCGCAGGAGGTGTATCTTGGCACAATCTTGTCCGGCCCGGATCGAGATAGGCCAATAGGCCTGACTGCGCGGACTTTATCCTCTCGTGACGACGGATCCCGCAGCACCCGAAGCGGTCAGACGGCCGCAATCTCGGGGTTGCGCAGGCCGACGCCGGGAGAGACCGGACGCAGGTCCGCTACGCGCTCGCCGCACCCGCGCCCCGTCATCACACCCCGCAGAGCGGCGCGGACCTCGGCCTCTGCAGCGGCCGTGGCGGCCTTCCGGTCAGTGGTCGCCTCGAAGGAGATCGGGGCGCCCCAGACCACGTGTACATCGATGGGGCCACCGTGCACGAAGGCGGCGAGATGCGGCGCCAGATCCATGTCACCGTACCAAGCGATTTCGGACCGCTCGAACCGTGTCACCGGCAGGCCGTTGCGGCGGGGATAGGTGATCGCCAGCGGCTGGAGACGCACCCGCCCGCGCCCGGCCTCGGCCAGCAGCGCGGTCCGGGCGGCGCCGACCAGGGAGGAGCGGAACGGCAGGAGCCGGGTGCCATCCCCGGTGGTGCCTTCGGCGAACAACACCACCAGTTCGCCCTCCGCGAGGCGGTGCCCCATGACGGCACTGACGGCGGCCGTCGCCCCGCGCCGCTGCCGGTCGATGTAGATCGTGCGCTGGAGCCCGGCGAGCGCGCCGATGACCGGCCACCCGGCGATCTCGGATTTGGCCACGAAGGACAGCGGCCGCAACGAGCCGATCGCGACGATATCGAGCCAGGAGACGTGGTTGGCCAGCACCAGAGCCGCCTCGCCGGAGGCGGGCGGTGTGCCGCTCTGCGTGACCCGCACCGAGAACAGGCGCAGGAAGAAGCGGTGGAACAGGATCGGCGCCCGGCTCGACCGCGAGCCGAGCAGCCGCAGGGCGGCCCAGTGCGGCGGCGCCAGCACGACGAAGGCGAGGGCGAGAGCCGCGACGCGCCAGGCGATGCCGAAGCGGCTCACGGCGTCACAGGTCTGCGCTCATCGTCAGCGCGGTCGCCCGGCTGCCGTCTGCCTTGAGATAATAGCCGGTGCGCGCTCCCACCTGTTGGAAGCCGTGACGGGCATAGAGCCGGAGGGCGGGTGCATTGCCCTCGTCGACCTCAAGATGGACGCGCTTGACCCCGGTCTGCGCGAGGCTCGACAGGTGCTCGCGCAGGAGCTTGCGGCTGTGGCCGCCTCCGCGCAGGGCAGGGGACAGAACCACGGTCAGGATCTCAGCCTCGTCGGCAGCCCGGCGCGACAGCACGAAACCCTGGACCGAACCCGCCCGCCACAAAGCGTGCGTCTCCGTCGAACGCTCGCAGAGCATCCGCTCGAACTCGTGTGCGTCCCAGGGACGCGCGAAGGCGGTGGCGTGCAGGCGGGCGAGGGCAGGAGCCTGCGACGCATCGGTGAGACGGGCCACATAGGGCTCAGGCGTCAGCGCGTCCCACCAGGCAAACCACCAGTCGAGGGGCCAGAATGGAAGGGGCCGCGTCATCGCCGCGCAATCCGCGCATGGTCCTGAGGCCGTGCATCGGGCCCGCGCAGGTACAGGGGACGCGGCAGGGCCTGAGTCGGATCGGCCACCAGGCCGAGGGAGGCCACGGCAGCGATATCCGGGCCCGCGACGCCGGCGACGCGAGCATTGACGCCCCGCTCGGCCAGCGCCGCCGCGATCATCGGCGCGCCGGAGCCGGTGAGCACCACGGGGCCGCCGCCCAGACGTTCCGCAGCCTCCTCGACCGCCAGATGGGCCGGAGCCAGACCTTCGCCGGCACCCAGGGCCTGGACGTAAACCGCGCCGTGCCGGGCATCGATCGCCGCCGCGATCGTGCCCTCGACGGTCTCGGCCAGCAGGGGGCGAGCAGAGCCGAGAGCGTACCGACACCCACGACCGGCTTGCCGGTGGTGAGCCCGATGGCGCGGGCCGCCGACAGGCCGACGCGCAGCCCGGTATAGCTGCCGGGCCCAACCGTGACGGCGATGCGGTCGATCGCCTCGAAGCCGCCTTCCACCCGGGCGATGACCCGCTCGATCAGCGGCAGCAATGACTCGGCATGGCCGCGCGCCATCGGCAGCGACTCGGCGGAGAGCGGCGCCTCGGCATCGTCCGCCGCGACGCAGGCGGCGCAGAGGTCCAGCGCTGTGTCGATGGCAAGGATACGCACGCCCACTCCCGTCTGCCGGCACAAACCGGCTGTCGCCTCCCTGCGGCCTCGAAGGACGCGAACAGTCTCAAGCGTTAGAGCAAAACGATCGGCTCGTCAGCGCCGGGGCGGCGGAGGCGGGAGCATCGGCGGTGGAGTGTTGCCGCCTTGCGCCGGTGAACCCAATAGATTTCCCGGCGCGCCTGAGCCCGTCGCGGAAGAGTCAGGCTCGCCGGCCAACCCTCCAGGCCGGCGACCTTACCGTGGCTTCGAGCGAAGACGTCGACCGGGCGCCTCAGACCGCCTGGACCTCGCGGACCTGCGGCAGGAAGTGGCGGAACAGGTTCTGCACACCGTGCCGGAGAGTCGCCGTGGAGGACGGGCAGCCCGAGCAGGCGCCCTTCATCTCCAGATAGACGACACCCTCCTTGTAGCCGCGGAACGTGATGTCGCCGCCGTCGCCGGCCACCGCCGGGCGCACGCGAGTCTCGAGCAGGTCCTTGATGGTAACGACCGTGTCGTGGTCGGCCTCGTCGTAGAACTCGTCGCCGGGCTCGCTATCGCCGTGGCTGCCCTCGGCCATGACGGGCGCACCGGACTGGAAGTGCTCCATGATCGCGCCGAGCACGGCCGGCTTGACCTGCGCCCATTCCGAACCGTCCTCCGCCTTGGTCACGGAGATGAAGTCGTGGCCGAAATACACGCCCGCCACGCCGGGGACAGCAAACAGCGCCGAGGCGAGAGGCGACCGGGCGGCGGCCTCGGCATCCCGTGCCTCGAACGTCGATTCGGGCAGCACCACGCGGCCGGGAAGGAACTTCAGGGTTGCGGGATTCGGCGTGGCTTCGGTCTGGATGAACATGATGGGATAACTCCGCTGCGCCGGTTCAAGGCCGGCCGGGACAAGCGCCCCAAGACGCCAGCCTCCATGTGGACCGGGAAGGGAATTTTCTCAACCTGGGCTCTTCACCCGGAGAGTGGACATTCGGCCGGCGGCGCGACAGGACGGGCCCGATTCTGTTGCCATAGGAGCCGGCGGTGGACGTGACTGGGGATCAAACCGTCGCGCAGGAGTTGCAGAAGGACCTGCGCGACACCCAGGCCGAGCTGGAGGCGGCGCGAGCGGACGCGGCCTCTCTCAGGGCGCTGCTTGCCCTGCGTACGCACCAGTACGATCAAGCTTGGCAGGCCGGACAGCGCCTCGCGGCGGAACTCCAGGACATCCAGGCTCGCGAGGCGGCGCTGATCGCCGAACGCGACGACGCCCGGGCGAGCGCGATCGCCGCGGAGGCCCTGGCCGAGGCTGACGAGCGCACCGAGGCGGTTCGGTGCGTGCTTCGCGCTGTCCTCGCCTGCATCGGCGCCCGCGCCCTCGACCGGAAGCGGTTTCAGGACCTCATCGCCCGCGCAGGTCGCGAAGCACCGGATCACGGACCCGGAGCGGCACGGCACGCGGTGCTGCTGACCGAGGCGCGGCGGGTGCTCGGGATCGCCGGTTAGACCTCCCGGCCGGTCCCGGTCTTGCGGGCATCGGCGCTGCGGCGCGCCGTCTGAGCGGCCGACAGGGTTAACCAACGCTTAACCCGCCCCTCCCATCGTCGGTCCCGGGACGGACAGGAGATCGACCGCATGCAGATCAGCGAGCACCACGTGCGCGAGTGCGCCTATTACATCTGGGAAAACGAGGGCCGGGTTCACGGGCAGGCCGCCGCCCACTGGATCCGCGCGGAAACCGAACTGCGCGCCAACGCCGCGCTGGCGGCGGGCGAGGCGGTCCAGGCTCCGGCGAAGGCCGGGGCTGCGAAGCCCGCCACCAAGGCGGCCGCGAAGACTGCCGCTCCCAACGCTGATCCTTCCAAGGCCGCCACTGCAAAGGCCGCTCCTTCCAAGGCCGCTGCGAAGGCTGTCGCTCCCAAACCAGCGCCGGCCAAGGCCGCCGCAAAGCCGGCCGCTCCGAAGCCGGCCCGGGCCTCTAAGGCCGCGGTGACCGCCGGCCTTGCAGCCAAGGCCAAGCCGGCCCGCACCCCGGCCTCGATGCATTGACCGGCGGCAGCCGCGCGCTGTCGTGAACTTTCCAAAAGCCCGTCCCTATCCAGGGGCGGGCTTCTTCGTTCGAGCGGCAGGCCGAACGGAACAGGTCGGCGCCGGCCCGGTTGTCCGGCCTGATGCGGGCACCGTGAACCGCGATGAGGCTGCGATGCGCGCGGTAATCTTCGATATCGATGGAACCCTTCTGGACAGCGTCGACCTGCACGCGCGCGCCTGGGTGGAGGCCTTCGCGCATTTCGGCATCGAGACCGATCAGGCGCAGGTCCGCCACCAGATCGGCAAAGGCGGCGACGAGCTGATGCCTGTCTTTCTGCCCCAGGCACGGATCGAGCGGGAGGGCGAGGCGATCGAGGCCTATCGTTCGGACCTGTTCAAGCGGAAATACCTGCCCGAAGTTCGACCGTTTCCGGGGGTTCGCCCGCTCTTCGAGCGGATCCGCTCGGCCGGCCTGAAGATTGCGCTGGCTTCCTCGGGCAAGCGCTCGGAGGTCGAGCACTACACGCAGATCCTGAAGATCGGAGACCTTGTCGACGTCGCCACCAGTTCGGACGACGCGGACCGCTCGAAGCCGCATCCCGACATCTTCGAAGCGGCTGTGAAGAAGCTCGATGGTGTCCCACCGGGCGCGATCCGCGTCGTTGGCGATACACCCTATGATGCCGAGGCCGCCGGCAAAGCCGGCCTGCGAACCATCGGGATGCTCTGCGGCGGCTTCCCCGAGGCCGAGCTGTCGGCGGCGGGCTGCGTGGCGATCTACCAGGATCCGCAGGATCTGCTCGACGGATTCAACGACTCGCCACTGGCACGCTCCTGATCGGCCGCGCAGACAAGCCGAATTCGCGGCCTGGTCGACGTCATCCACAGTTTCCCGCCGCGCTGTTGCAGCGCGGTGACGGGGCTTGATGCCGGCTACTTAATTCCGGGAAAGGGGCTGGCGCAGCGCGGTCGAAAGGCGTAGCGAGCCGCCCGCCAATCTGGATCCCTTCGAAGGACGAGCGCCTCGCATGCCCCAGACCCACCAGGCCGGCCCGGCACCGCGCTTCGTACCGGCCGCCAAAACGTTGCCGGAGCAGATTGCCGAGGCCGTCAAAAGCCGGTCCACACCGCTGAGCCAGCTCCTGCGGCTGATGTCCGCCCTCGACG
The DNA here is from genome assembly GCA_050632875.1 of Methylobacterium sp. P31. Lineage (GTDB taxonomy): Bacteria > Pseudomonadota > Alphaproteobacteria > Rhizobiales > Beijerinckiaceae > Methylobacterium. Next base: position 4,018,398 of record JBODSC010000001.1, read on the forward strand.
CCGAGGGCGGCAACGAGGCCCTGCGCCTCCAACTCCGTGCCCGGATCGGCGCGCCGCTCGACGCCTGACCGACGGCGACGCGGCCGGTCAGCGCCGCCGATGTCGCCGGGGATGTCGCCGAGGGGAACGCTGCGCCGGCTTGGCGGCAGCCTGGCCGATCCGGTTCATACAGGCGAAGTAGATCTGCCGACCGATCTGTTCCGGTTCCAGGCCGTGGGGATTGGGTGCGGAGAACACCTTAGCACGGGCTTCCGCGCGGCAGGCGGCATCCTCGGGACTACGGATGGGTGGCTCGGCCCGGGCAGGGCCACAGACGAGACCGAAACCGATCACGGTGCCGGCCAACAGCAATACGGGGATCTGCCTTCTCGCCAGGGTACTCGGCATACTGAGACGTGGTCCTCACTCGGTCGTGACACCCAGATAGGGCAATTCGACTTCCGGTGAAGCTTCGTCAAACTGCTGGCCCTGACGGGATTTGCGTTCCTGTCTCCGGTCAAGGCACGATCCAGAGGCAGCGGCCGGATCCCGCGATCGTCATGCACTCGTAGGGTGTACCGCCGATCATGGCCCGCTGCTCCACGGTGCCGATCTGGCTCCGCGAAATCCGGCGACAGCCCGTCTCCGACGCGGCCTGACGAGCAGAGCCCGACGCGGCATCGATCCGGCGCGCGGCCAGGAGCGTGTCGCAGGCGGTCACGGCAGTGCCGTCCTGCGCAAAGGATGCGGTGCACCAAAGGAGCGCAGGTGCCAGGGCCAGGATCGTTCGGGATCGTATCATGTCGTCGGCACGTTCCGCGCTGTCCTCCGCGGCTCAGAGGGTCTCAACGCCGCTCGTCCCGGAATGGTTGCCGGACGCCCAGCCTCGCACAGTCCCTCAAACGCGACGGCGCCCGCCTTGGGGCGGGCGCCGTTCGGGTCTTTCGACCGGTTGAGCCTTCTTGAGGCCCCGAACGCTCGATCTCAGCGCTTGGTCTTGGCCTTCGCCTTCCGGGCGGCGTAGCGGGCGTCCCGCTGAGCCTTCTTGGCGGCGAGCCTCGGCCGACTTGCGCTCCTGCGCGGCGGCGAGTTCGGCGGCCTCACGGGCCAGCTGAGCGGCAAGCTCCGCCTCCTCGCGCTGACGCTTCTCTTCAGCGGCCTTCAGCTCGGCGGCAATGCGGGCAGCTTCACGTTCGCGAGCCCGCTCCTCGCGGGCCTTGGCGATCTCCGCCCGGGCCTTCGCCTTGGCGATCACCTCCGGGTCGTCGGCCGGCGGCCTGGCCTTGAACTTGGCCAGCAGGGCGGCCTTGGCATTCTGGGAGTTCTGGCGGCGGTCGTCGAAATTCCTGTAGTCGAATGCGCTCATCTGACCTTTCTCAGTTGGGTACGTCACGCGTGTCGCGGGGACATCCGGCAGAGCCGGGAAGTACTGAGTCTGCAAGCTCCAATGCCGTCCCCGGACCTCGGAACCGCACCGATCCATCGGTAGCGCCGATGGTCCGACCCGAGCGCTCAGCCTGCGCCGGAGCGCTCGGGTCGGACCATGTGTCGAAAAACGGAAAGCCCTTAACCGGAGCCTCGTCCCAGATGCAATCGTGGCGCGCTGCTGATCCGCACTGCAATGCGATAATCCACGGCATCTCTGTAAGAGTTTCGCGCAGCGATGCGAAAAAACCTCATTCCGGCCGCCGGGACGCTCGGGCGCGTTGCCGCAGGCAAGCCACGTCGAACCGAGAACCGCCTTCGCGTCCTCGCCAGATAGGTTCCGCCCACGGGTGGCGCAAGGCGGACGCGCTGTCCAAGGTGGAGGCGTCGCACAACATCAAATGTCCTCACGACCTACTGGACGTCAGCCGGTAATCAGGCCGTTGCTGAGGGGTACCGACTAAAGACTGCCTGCAATGTAAGCAATCCAGATCTGCAATTTTAACATCGAGACATGCGGCTCGATTGTAACAACCGCCACGGCGGGATTCGCCCTCGCGTGCAGACCATCATTGAGTCGGATCTGCCCCGATCGGGAACGCGATGCGTCTTCTCCCTCTCGAAGTGGTCACTCCTGAAAGCCTCACGACGTTCAGAGACCTATTGCGGGATCCGGTGAGGACCCCGCGTCAAGATCATGCCAGCGCATTCGTCGATGATCGACCCGGTGTCGGCATAACCCTAGGGATGGTCCGCAGCGAGCCCGCCGCCGGACTGTTGTCGCTGCGACGACTGGGGCAGCACCCGCATTCCAGTCAGACCTTCCTGCCGCCGACCGTCGAAATCTACCGCGTCGGGGCAGCTCTACACCGGGGCAGTGCACCTGATGAGCGGCGATGCGCGCCTTCGAGGCCCCTGGCCACGGCGGCATCAATTATCGCGTGGGTGTCTGGCATGCATACATGATGACCCTCACCACACCCGCCATCTTCGCCATGCCGGTGCATGACGGCGGATCAGCGGCGGACTGCATGTTTGCAGATATCGCGTCCGTTTCGATTGCACTGTCGCATGCAGCCTAAAAATGAGGCATCTTAAGCTGCACTGAATCATCTCCCCGATCCTCGTCGTGGAGCTGCCTACCGATTAAGCATGGCGGCCGGCCCGGAACGCCGAAGGGATCAGAGTCGGCACGAGGCCTGCTATCACGCTGATCAGCCGGCGGCCTTGATGTCGGCTGGAGGAAAGCGATGCCTGACGCACCATCCCCGTTCGATTCGGACAGCTACGCGGCAGCCGCCGCGCCGCTCCTGGGCCTTGAACTCGATCCCGCCTGGATCACACCCGTCACGGCCAACCTGCGCGTGCTGGCGGCGGCGGCCGAGCTTGTGAATGCCTTCCCGCTGCCCGACGAGATCGACGCGGCCCCGAGGTTCGAGGCATGAGCGCACCACACACTTTGGACGCCGCGTCGATCGCCGCCGCGGTCTCGGCCGGCCGGTCCCGTGCCCGGGACATGGTGACGACGGCACTCGACCGGATCGCGCGGCTCGACGGGCGCGTCGGCGCGTTCACGGACGTCCTGGCGGCTCGTGCGCTGGCCCGAGCCGACGCCCTCGATGCCACCCTCTCCGGCGGCACAACTGCTGGACCGCTCGCCGGGGTGCCGTTCGCGGTGAAGAACCTGATCGACATCGCGGGCCTGCCCACCCGGGCCGGCGCGAAGATCAACCGGGAGCGCCCGCCGGCCGAGCGTGACGGCGCCCTGGTCCGGCGCTTGGAGGCGGCCGGAGCGATCCTGATCGGCGCCCTCAACATGGGCGAGTACGCCTACGATTTCACGGGCGAGAACGTCCACGACGGCGACGCCCACAATCCGCACGCCCTCGACCATATGACCGGCGGCTCCTCCGGCGGCTCGGGCGCGGCCATTGCCGCCGGCATGGTGCCACTGACCCTCGGTTCCGACACCAACGGCTCGATCCGCGTTCCTGCCGCCTTCTGCGGCTGCTTCGGGCTGAAGCCGACTTACGGGCGGCTGAGCCGGGCCGGGAGCTTCCCCTTCGTCGGCAGCCTCGACCATCTCGGGCCCATGGCGCGGAGCGTGACCGATCTCGCGCTCGCCTACGATGCCATGCTGGGGCCTGACCCCGACGATCCCGTGGCGACCACTCGTGAGCCGGAGCCGGTCCTGCCGAGCCTGGATTCCGGGATCGGCGGCCTGCGGATCGCGGTGGCCGGCGGCTACTTCGCCCGCGGGGTGATCCCGAGGCCTTCGCGGCCGTGTCCCGCGTGGCCGATGCCCTCGGGGTGAACCGCACCGTCGAGCTGCCGGAAGCCCATCGTGCCCGCGCTGCTGCCTTCCTGATCACGGCGGCCGAGGGCGCGACCCTGCATCTCGGCCGCCTGCGCACCCGGCCACAGGACTTCGATCCGGCCGTGCGCGACCGGCTGATCGCCGGGGCGATGATCCCGGCGCCGCATGTGGAGCAGGCCCAGCGGTTCCGCCGCTGGTATCGCGCGCGCGTGCTGGAGCTGTTCGACGGCGTCGACGTGATCCTGGCGCCGACCACACCCTGCCGGGCTCCGAAGGGCGGCCAGACGCACTTCGTCCTCGACGGCGTGACGCTGCCGGTGCGGGCCAATATCGGCGTGTTCACGCAGCCGATCTCGTTTATCGGCCTCCCCGTGGTCGCGGCGCCGGTCTGGCTCGACGGCGGGCTGCCTCTGGGCGTGCAGGTCATCACCGCCCCCTGGCGCGAAGATCTTGCCCTGCGCGTTGCGCGCCATCTCGAACAGGCCGGCGTCTGCACGGCGCCCGTCGCGGAGCTTGCCGGATGATGATCGACGATCCCGCTGTGAAGGCCGAAGTCGAGGCCGCCTTCCGGGCCTACGAAACGGCGCTCACCTCCAACGACGTGCCGACCTTGGAAGCCTTGTTCCGGGACGATCCGCTGACCATCCGCTACGGCATCGGCGAGAATCTCTACGGCATTGATGCGATCCGGGCGTTCCGCCGGGCCCGCTCCCCCGTGGGCCTCGCGCGCACGCTGGCCAAGACGGTGATCACCACCTATGGGCGCGACTGCGCCACGGCGATGACACTGTTCACCCGGGAGAACGCCCCCGGCAAGGTCGGCCGCCAGAGCCAGACCTGGGTCCGGTTTCCGGAGGGCTGGCGGGTGGTCGCTGCCCATGTGAGCGTCATCGACGCGTAGCATCCGGGCGGCCCGCGCATGCACCGCGGCCTGACTGGCCGCGGGCTTGCATACGGTCGAGCGCATTCCGGTCCTCCAGGCCCGGACCCACGCGAGCACTCGATCCAAGATGCTGTCCCGTCTGAGAAATCTCGGCGCCCGTACGGCGTTGGCCGGCGCCCTGGCGCTCTCCGCGAGGCTCCTCCGTCCTCGCGCAGGGGACGCTGCGGATCGGCATGACCGCCTCCGATATCCCGCTGACCACCGGCCAGACCGACAATGGCGGCGAGGGCATGCGGTTCATGGGCTACACGGTCTATGACGGCCTCATCAATTGGGACCTGTCGAGCGCCGAACGCGCCTCCGGCCTCGTGCCGGGGCTGGCCACTAGCTGGGGGTCGATCCGAACGACAAGACCAAGTGGATCTTCAAGCTCCGGCCGGGCGTCAAATTCCACGACGGTTCGGACTTCACCGCCGACGCCGTGGTGTGGAACCTCGACAAGCTCCTGAAGGCCGACACGCCCCAATACGACCCGCGCCAATCGGCGCAGGGCAAGACCCGCATCCCCGCGGTGGCGAGCTACCGTGCGGTCGACCCGCTCACCGTGGAGATCACCACCAAGGCGCCCGACGCGACGCTGCCCTACCAGATCGCATGGATCATGATGTCGTCGCCGGCTCAGTGGGAGAAGCTCGGCAAGTCCTGGGACGCCTTCGCCAAGCAGCCCTCGGGCACCGGCCCGTGGAAGCTCACCCTGTTCGCTCCGCGCGAGCGCGCCGAGATGGTGCCGTTCAAGGAATACTGGGACAAGGACCGCGTCCCGAAGCTCGACAAGCTCGTGCTGATCCCGCTGCCCGAGGCCAATGCCCGGACCGCCGCCCTGCGAGCCGGACAGGTGGACTGGATCGAGGCGCCCGCACCCGATGCCGTGGCCTCGCTCAAGAGCGCCGGCTTCACCATCGTCACCAACGCCTATCCGCATAACTGGACTTGGCACCTGTCGCGGGTCGAGGGTTCGCCCTGGAACGACATCCGCGTGCGCAAGGCGGCGAACCTCGCCATCGACCGCGAGGGCCTGAAGGAGCTGCTCGGCGGCCTCGCGATCCCCGCCAAGGGCTTCATGCCGCCCGGCCACCAATGGTTCGGCCACCCGACCTTCGACGTGAAGTATGACCCCGAGGCCGCCAAGAAGCTGCTGGCCGAGGCGGGCTACAGCCCGGCGAAGCCGCTCAAGATCAAGGTCGCGATCTCGGCCTCGGGCTCGGGCCAGATGCAGCCGCTGCCGATGAACGAGTTCGTCCAGCAGAACCTCGCCGATGTGGGCATCCAGGTCGATTACGAGGTGGTCGAGTGGAACACGTTGATCAACATCTGGCGGGCCGGCGCCAAGGCCGAGATCTCCCGCGGCGTCTCGGCGATTAACTACTCGTACTTCATCCAAGACCCGTTCACCGGCTTCATCCGCCACCTGCAGTGCAACTTCGCCCCGCCGAACGGCACGAACTGGGGCTATTACTGCGATCCGGCGATGGACAAGCTGTTCGACCAGGTCCGCAACACGTTCGACAAGGCTGACCAGACCAAGGTCCTGGAGAAGATCCACGAGAAATACGTGGACGATGCGCTGTTCGTCATGATCACGCACGACGTGAACCCGCGGGCGATGAGCCCGAAGGTGAAGGGCTTCGTCCAGGCTCAGAACTGGTTCCAGGACTTTTCGAAGATCACCATGGCGACGGCGGGACGGTAGCGCCGTCCTTTCCCTCCCCTTCTGCGGGGAGGGACATCCTTCGGCCACGACAAGGCAAGTGATGCTGCTCTACATCCTCAAAAGACTGGTCTACGTGACGCCCGTGGCGTTCGGGGTCAGCGTGGTCTGCTTCCTCCTCGTCCACCTCGCGCCGGGCGATCCCCTGAGCGCAGTCCTGCCCGCCGACGCCACCCAGGCCACCATCGACGAGATGCGGGCCGCCTACGGGTTCGATAAGCCGCTGCCGGCCCAGTACCTGATCTGGCTCTGGCATGTGCTGCACGGGGATCTCGGCATCTCCATCGCCACCGGCCGGCCGGTGGTGGGCGAAGTCAGCCGCGCCGTGGTCAACTCGCTGATCCTCGCCTCGGTGGCCACCGTGATCGGCTTCACCTTCGGCACGCTGTTCGGCTTCGTGGCGGGCTACCATCGGAACTCGCTCGCCGACCGGGCGGCGTCCGCCCTCTCGGTCTTCGGCGTGAGCGTGCCGCATTACTGGCTCGGCATGGTCCTGGTGATCGTGTTCTCGGCCACCCTCGGCTGGCTGCCGCCCACCGGCGCCGGGCCCGACGGCTCCAGCAACTGGCGGCCAGACTTCGACCACCTGCGCTATCTGATCCTGCCGGCGGTCACGATGTCGGTGATCCCGATGGGCATCATCGCCCGCACGGTGCGGGCGCTCGTCGCCGACATCCTGTCCCAGGATTTCGTCGAGGCCCTGCGCGCCAAGGGTATGGATGAGCGTGGCGTGTTCCGGCACGTGGTCCGCAACGCCGCCCCGACAGCGCTGGCCATCATGGGCCTGCAGCTCGGCTACCTGCTCGGCGGCTCGATCCTGGTCGAGACCGTGTTCGCGTGGCCGGGCACCGGCTTCCTGCTCAACGCCGCGATCTTCCAGCGCGACCTGCCACTGCTCCAGGGCTCGATCCTCGTGCTGGCGATGTTCTTTGTGGTCCTCAACCTGCTGGTGGATGTCATGCAGACCGCCCTCGACCCGCGCATCGAGCGCGCCTGAGCCGGAGCTCGATGATGACTGCTCCCGTCACCGCGGCCTCCGTGGCCCTCGACGGCGGCGTGCTCGCCGCCGAGGACGCCGCCCACGGCCCCGAAGCCGCGTTCGTCCCGTCCCGAGGCTTCTGGGGCCATGTCGGCTACCGGCTGGTGCGCGACCCCGTCGCCATGGGCGCCGGCGCCGTGATCCTCATCGTCGTGATCATCGCGATCCTGTCGCCCTGGATCACCCCGATGGACCCCTACAAGGGTTCCATGCTGCGCCGCCTGAAGCATGTCGGCGACGCCACCTACTGGCTGGGTTCCGACGAGCCTCGGGCGCGACATGATCAGCCGGCTGATGCTGGGCTCGCGGCTGTCGCTGTTCATGGGCGTCACGCCGGTGCTGATCGCCTTCGTGATCGGCTCCGGGATCGGGATCCTCGCCGGCTACGTCGGCGGCTGGACCAACACGATCCTGATGCGCACCATCGACGTCTTCTTTGCATTCCCTTCCGTGCTGCTTGCGATCGCGCTGTCCGGGGCGCTGGGCGCAGGGATCTTCAACTCGATCGTGTCGCTGACCTGCGTGTTCGTGCCCCAGATCGCCCGGGTGGCCGAGAGCGTCACCACCGGCATCCGCAAGCGCGACTACATCGATGCCGCCAAGCTGTCGGGGGCCTCGGCCCTGACGATCATGCGCGTGCAGGTGCTCGGCAACGTCGTCGGGCCGATCTTCGTCTACGCGACCAGCCTGATCTCGGTCTCGATGATCCTGGCCTCGGGCCTCTCATTCCTCGGCCTCGGCGTGCGCCCGCCGGAGCCCGAATGGGGCCTGATGCTCAACACGCTGCGCACCGCAATCTACGTAAACCCGGTCGTCGCGGCTCTCCCGGGCGTGTGCATCTTCATCGTCTCGATCGCCTTCAACCTGTTCTCGGACGGCCTGCGCGCCGCGATGGAGATTCGCCAGTGAGCGTCATCCCGGACGCCCCCGACCCGTTCGCCCGCGACCGCGGCGGTCCCGCCCAGCCGCTCCTGTCGGTCTCGGGCCTCACCAAGCACTTCCCGGTCCGCAAGGCCGGGGGGAAGAAGCAGGTGGTCCGCGCCGTCGACGGCGTCGGCTTCGACGTCCTGAAAGGCGAGACGCTGGGCATCGTCGGCGAGTCCGGCTGCGGGAAGTCGACCACCGCCAAGCTGCTCATGGGCCTGATCGAGCGCGATTCCGGCGAGATGCTCTACGACGGGCAGGCCATCGGCGGGCGCGCCATGCCCTGGCGCTCCTATCGCCGTCAGGTCCAGATGGTGTTCCAGGACAGCTACGCGTCGCTCAATCCGCGCATGACCGTGGAGCAGTCGATCGCCTTCGGCCCGAAGGTGAACGGCGTGCCCGGTCGGGAGGCGGTGGAGCGGGCCCGCGCGCTGCTCGCCCGGGTCGGCCTTGAGCCGAAGCGCTTCGCCGGCCGCTACCCGCACGAGATCTCCGGCGGACAGCGCCAGCGGGTCAACATCGCCCGGTCCCTTGCCCTGGAGCCGCGGCTGGTGCTTCTCGACGAGGCGGTCTCGGCCCTCGACAAGTCGGTGGAGGCGCAGGTGCTCAACCTCCTCCTCGACCTCAAGGCCGAATTCGGCCTGACCTACATCTTCATCAGCCACGACCTGAACGTCGTGCGCTTCATCTCCGACCGGGTGATGGTGATGTATCTCGGGCGGCTCTCCGAGATCGGACCGTCCGACACGGTACTCGACGCGCCGGCCCATCCCTACACCGAGGCGCTGCTCGCCTCGATGCCGTCCCTCGATCCCGACAACCGCACTCAGGCGGCGCTGCTCGCCGGCGATCCGCCGAACCCGATCGACCCGCCTCCGGGCTGCCGCTTCCACCCGCGCTGCGTTCTCGCGGAGGGCATCTGCAGCCAGACGGAGCCGTCCCTCGACGCGATCCAGCCGCTGCACCGGGTCGCCTGCCTCGCGCGCCAGCCCGGCTCCGGCCATTCCGCGGCCCCCGCCGAGGCGCTCGCGGCATGAGCACACCGATCTCTCCCTCAGAACCCGCCGTCGCGCTCGAGAACCTGCGCGTCGCCTTCGGCAAGGTGCAGGTCGTCGACGGCGTCGACCTGATCCTGGAGCGCGGCCAGGCGATGGCGCTCATCGGCGAATCCGGCTCGGGCAAGAGCGTGACCCTGCGGTCGATCCTGCGCCTGTTCCCGGAGGGCCGCAGCCGCATCGAGGGCCGGATCCTGGCCTCCGGAAAGGACGTGCAGGCGTTGACCAAGCGCCAGCTCGCCGACTTCCGCGGCGGCGACGTCTCGATGATCTTCCAGGAGCCGCTGCTCGCCTTCGACCCGGTCTACACGGTGGGCCGACAGATCACCGAGGCGATTCTCCGCCACGAGAAAATCTCCAAGGCCGAGGCCCGCAAGCGCGCCCTCGCCCTGTTCGAGCGCGTCCGGATCCCGAGCCCGGAGCGGCGGCTCGACAACTACCCGCACGAGATGTCGGGCGGCATGCGCCAGCGGGCCATGATCGCGCTGGCGCTCGCCTGCCGGCCGCAGGTGCTGCTCGCCGACGAGCCGACCACGGCCCTCGACGCCACGGTGCAGATCCAGGTGCTGCTGCTCCTGCGTGAGCTGCAGCGCGATCTCGGCCTGTCGATCATCATCGTCACGCACGATCTCGGCGCGGCTGTGGAGGTCGCCGACCGGATCGCCGTGATGTACGCGGGCAAGATCGTCGAGACCGGCACCGCGCATCAGGTGGTCCTGAATCCCCACCACCCCTACACGATCGGCCTGCTGCGCAGCCGGGCAGAGGGGGCGCTCGCCAAGGGCTCCCGGCTCGAGACCATTCCCGGCAGCCCGCCCGACCTCGCCAACCGTCCGCCGGGCTGTCCCTTCGCGCCGCGCTGCTTCCTGGCCGAGGAGCGCTGCCGCCGGGAGATGCCGCCGGTCGCCGAGATCGCCCCCGGCCACTGCGTTGCCTGCTGGTGGACCGAGGAGGCCTCGGCCGCCTACCGGGCCGGCCCGACCCCGGTCCGCGCGGCGGAGCCGGTCCCGGCCTGATCTCGACGCCTCCGCGCGGAGCCTTTATCCGGCTTCGCGCGGTTCCGGCGCGGAGGACCGCGTTCGAACCGGCCGCGCGGGCGTTACGATGAGCCAGCTCACCTCCGAGATCCTGCTCGTCCCCCGGGGCGAGGCCGGCCATTTCCTGCCGGCGGCGCTCGACTGGATGGGCAAGGGGATCTCCGTCACGGCCGATCCAGGCGAGGCGAACCACGTCCTCTGCCTGCCCGTCCTGGACTTCGTTCGCCTGGGCTTTCCCGAAGCGAACGGGCGGCTGGACCTCCTGCAGCCGGGCGACGCCGAGAACCTCCGCGCCGGCCGGGCAGCGCTGCTCCTCGACCTGTCGAACGAGGGGCCGGGCCTCCACGCGCCGACCTTCGAGGCGCTTCACTGCAACGTCGACGGGCTCGGCATCCCGCGCGACCGCGTCATCCTCGTCTCGCAGAACCGGATGCTCCGGCTCGACTACGAGCGGCTCTACGGCGAGGGCCTGCGCTTCTGGACCTTCGAGTTCTTCCCGCTCCAGGTTGCCCTGTGGCTCGACGCGGAAGCGGGACCTCGGCTCTTTCCCCAGCACCCGCTGGATCGGACCCGCTATACCCCGCTGGCGCGCGCCGCGGGTCCGGCCCGCTTCCTCTGCCAGAACGCGGCCCTGCGCTGGCACCGGGTCCTGCTCTACCGCTGGTTCCAGCTCAACGGCATGGATCGGGAGGGGCTCATCTCCTTCCACGGTATCGGGCCGGACAACCCGAAGGCCGGGGGCATCAACGTCTTCCACGCCCGGCCAGAGATCGAGGCCGCCTTCGGGCCGCTGCTCGCCGATGTCGGCGACTGGATCCCCCGGCAGGCCCGGCGGATCGACGCGCCCGTGCAGGGCACCGACATGGTCATGACCCTGGACACGCAGACCTACGCGGAGTGCGACCTGACGGTCATTTCGGAAACCGACTTCTTCGAGCCTCGGGGTCGAGCGCGTCACCGAGAAGTCCCTGAAGGCCGCCGCGACCGGACTGCCCTTCGTGATGGTCGGTACCTCGCGGGCCGTCGCGCGGCTGTCCGAGCTCGGCTTCCACACCTTCGGCGGCCTGATCGACCACGATTACGACCTCGTGGCGGATCCGGCGGAGCGCCTGCCGCTCGTGTTCCGGTCGATCGAGCGGGCTTGGTCCGATTGCAGGCGGGACCGCGGCGCCTGGCACCGCCGGGCGCGGGAGCAGGCCCAGGCGAATGTCGCGCACGCGCGGCACGGGCTGCTGCAGCAACTCGACCGGGTGATGGTCGCCCCCTGATCGAGCGCCTGACCCGGTTCATGGAGACGGGCGCGATCGTGCACTGAGCGCGACCACGCCGTGACCGCAGCTACCCGGCCGCCCGACCGGTCCTGCAGCACTTGCGGCCGCGGCCCGGTCGTCGGCCTGCAAAGGATAGGGCGCGCACGATCCGGAGCGTCCCGCACAGCCCGGGGCGCCAAATCGTCGGAGACGCTGCACCCGTGGCTCAGACCGCCTGCCGCAGCGTTTCCGCCATGCGCCGCACCGCCGGCTCGATCGCGTGCTCGGCGACCGCAGCATAGCCGAGCAGCAGCCCCGGCTCCGGTGAACCGGCATGATAGGCCGAGAGCGCCACCGCGGAGATCCCCGTCCGCCCGAGTGCCGCCACCGCGGCCGAGTCGGTCAGGGCCGGGCTCCAACGCGGCCCCGGCCGGGCGACGAGGTGCATCCCGCCCTCCATCGGAGCAATCTCGACCAGATCGGCGGCGTGGCGGCGCGCGGCCTCGACCAGCGCCTCCTGGCGCAGGGCGTAGAGGCGCCGGGTCCGCCGCAGGTGCCCGGCGAGGTGCCCGTCCTCGATGAAGCGGGCGAGCGCCCACTGGCCGATCCCGTGGGGCGCCGGACCGGTCTCGGCCAAAGCCTGGTTCACCGGCGCCACGAGACCGCGGGGCAGCACGAGGTAGCTCAGCCCCAAGGCCGGCAACAGGAGCTTGGAGAAGCTTCCGACGTAGACCACGCGCCCGCCGCGATCGAGGGCGCGCAGCGGCGCGAGGGGACGCCCGGCATACCGGTAGGCCCCGTCGTAATCGTCCTCGACGATCCAGCCCGACACGGCCGCGGCCCAGGCCAGGAGATCGAGCCGGTTCTCCAGGCTCATCGCGTGGCCCAGCGGGTAATGGTGGGCCGGCGTCACCACGCAGAGCCGCGCGCCGGGCGCCGTGGATGCAGCGCGGGCCACCGAGAGCCCCCGGGTCCCACCGGCACCGGGATCGGGTGCAGGCCGGCGCTCGCCAGCGCCTGCGCGATGCCCGGGAATCCCGGCTCCTCAACCAGGGCGATCTCCCCGGGATCGAGCAGCAATTCGGCGAGCAGGCGCAGGCTCTGGCGGATGCCGGCCGTGACGATCACGTCGTCGGCCTCGCACGCGACGCCCCGCGCCTGCGCCAGATAGGCGGCGATGGCACCCCGGAGCGCGGGCGATCCGCGCGGATCGGGCCGCTCGGCCAACCCGTGGCGCCACTCGGCCTGGAGCAGGCGCGCCCAGACCGCGTAGGGGAAAGCGTCCAGCGCCGGGCGCCCGAGCGCGAAGGTGTCGGGCACGCCGGGTCCGGCCATGTATAGCCGCGCCGGCGCCGCGACGAGGCGGGCGCCGCGCTGCGACAGGATCGGCGGCGCGGCCGCCGGTTGCTTCGCCTTGCCCGAAGGCGGCAGCGTATCGTCCGGAAGCGTTGCGGCCACGCGCGTGGCCGAGCCGGGGCGCGCCGTCAGGTACCCTTCGGCGGTGAGTTGCTCCAGGGCGAGCACCACTGTCCCGCGGGCACAGCCGAGATCCGCCGCGAGGATGCGGGAGGCTGGAAGCCGGGAGCCGCGCGGCAGGCGCCGGTCGAGGATCGCGGCGCGCAGGCTCTCCCGGAGCTGCGCATGCAGCGGCATCGCGGAGGCCGGATCGATACTGACGGACAGGGGCAGCGGTCCCCGAGCCATGGCGCGAAGCGGTCCGGTTGAGTTCGAGAAATTGGACCTTTCGTCTGGTCCGCCATCGGGTCAAGCAGGGCTGTGTCGAGACGTCACGCAGGACAGGGCCGATGTACCAGCCGCCGCACTTTCGCGAGGATTCCCGGACCGCGCAGCACGCGCTGATCCGGGCTTACCCGCTCGGCCTGCTGGTCACCGGCGGCTTGGGCGGCCTGACCGCCAATCCGATCCCGTTCCTCCTCGACGAGGCCGGCGAGCACGGGCTGCTGCGCGCCCATCTCGCCCGCGCCAACCCGCAATGGCGGGCGCTCGCCGCGGCCGAGGAGTGCCTGGTCGTGTTCCAGGGGCCGCAAGGCTACGTCACGCCGGGCTGGTACGCGAGCAAGCGCGAGCACGGACGCGTGGTGCCGACCTGGAACTACGCCACCGTCCATGCCTGGGGACGACCGCGGGTGATCGAGGATGTGGACTGGCTGCGGCGCCAGATCGCCGACCTCACGGCCCTGCGCGAGACCCCGCGCGCCGAACCCTGGGCGGTGACCGACGCGCCCGAGCCGTTCGTGGCCGCCCAGGTCCGGGCGCTGGTCGGGGTCGAGATCCCGATCACCCGCATCGAGGGGAAGTGGAAGATGAGCCAGAACAGGCCCGAGGCCGACCGGACGGGCGTCATCGCCGGCTTCCGGGCGGAGGGCGAGACGGTGCTCGCCGGGCTGGTGGCCGAACGGAGCGAGCCATGAGCGCGCGTCTCAACGCCTTCGGACAGCCGATCGGTCCGGCACTCCCGGACTGGACACCCCGCCCGCGCCCGCCACGGACGCCCATGGCGGGCCGCACCTGCCAGGTCGTGCCGTTGGACGCCGACGCCCATGCGGCGAGCCTGCTCGCGACCTACCGCGCGGCGCCCGACCTGCGCGGCTGGACCTATCTCGGCGACGAGATGCCGGAGAGCGAGGCGGCCTACCGGACGCGTCTCGCGGCGATGGCGGCGAGTCAGGATCCACTGTTTCACGTAATCCTCGATCGCGCGAACGGCGACGCGCTCGGGATCGCATCCTATCTCCGGATCGACCCCGAGAACGGTGTGATCGAGGTCGGCCATCTCCATTTCGGGCCGCAGCTGCAGCGGTCGCCGGCCGCCACGGAGGCGATGGCGCTGATGATGGCGCGGGCCTTCGACGAGACTCGGCTACCGCCGCTACGAGTGGAAGTGCGACAGCCTCAACGCGCCCTCGCGCGCGGCGGCGCTGCGCCTGGGCTTCACCTTCGAGGGCATCTTCCGCAACGCCGTCGTGGTGAAGGGCCGCTCCCGCGACACCGCGTGGTTCTCGGTCACCGACACGGACTGGCCTCGGGCGCGCGCAGGTTTCGCGGCCTGGCTCGACCCAGCCAATTTCGACGCGGAAGGCCGGCAGCGGCGCGAGCTCGCGCAGCTGCGCGCCGAGGCCGGGTGAGGAGGCGTCAGGCCGGGCCGGCCAGGAACGCCTCCGCGGTCCGCAAGCTCAACGCCATGATGGTGAGCGCCGGATTCGCGGCGAGCGAACTCGGGAAGATCGAGCCGTCGCAGATCCAGAGGTTGTCAATGTCGAAGCTGCGGCCGCAGGGATCGACCACGGCGCTCGACCCGTCCCGCCCCATCCGACAGGTCCCGAGCGTGTGGGCCACGCGCTCCAGCACCCAGATGTCGTCGGCGCCCGCAGCCCTCCAAACATCGCGCATGACCTGCGTGGCATGGGCGTTGAGTCGGTTCTCGTTGGTGCTGTAGCCGAAGCTGATCTGGGCTTTGCGCATCCCGTGCGCGTCGGTCTCGTCGGCGAGCGTGAGCACGTTCGCGTCGCAGGGCAGGGTCTCGCCGTTGATGCCGATACCGGCCAGATGGTTGTAGCGGTCGAGGTAGTCGAGCAGCGGCTTGCCCCACAGGCCGCGCCCGCGCGCGACCGCGTTGCCGAACGTCACCGGGACCACCCCGAGGCTCTGGATGAGGTAGCCGCCGGCGAAATCCGCGCCCGGCCGTACGAAATCCTCGGTGATCAGGGAGGAGGGGTAGCCGCGGTTCATCCGCACCTCGTGCGGGAACGTTCCCCAGACCTGGGTCGCCACGTGACCCATGTAGTTGCGGCCGACCTGATCGCTCGAATTGGCCAGCCCGAGATTCAGGAGAAGGCGCGGCGTCTCGACGGCGCCGGCGCAGAGGAACACCGCCGCGCAACGCTGGCGTCGGTTTTGGCGGCCCTGCCGATAGACCACCGCGGTGACCCGGCCGTCGGCGCCGCGCTCCAGACTGTGCACGAAGGCTTCGGGCCTGATCTCCGCGCCGTGGGCGACGGCCAGCGGCAGATAGGTGACGTCCATGCTCGCCTTGGCGCCCGTGCGGCAGCCCTGGTGGCAGAAGCCGCAATTGATGCAGGCGTGGCGGCGGGGGCCGCCCGCGGAGTCGAAATCCCGCGACACCACGGCCGCGGGGGCGTCGGCCCAGCAGATCCCGAGTGCGTCGCAGGCCTCGGCCATGATCCGCGCCGGCCCGTTGCGGGGGACCGAGGGTAGGGGGTACCGGCGGCCGGGATCCCAGGGATAGCTCTGCGTCCCCGAGACGCCGAGGAGCCGCTCGACCCGCTCGTAGAATGGGGCCAGCTCGGCGTAGTCGAGGGGCCAGTCGACGCCCTCGCCACTTTCAGAATGAAGCCGCAAGTCCCGGGCATCGGCCCGGGGCACGAAGGCGCCCCAGTGAAGGGTCGAGCCACCGACTCCTGTGCCGCTATTGTTCGCCCCGAAGGCCTCCGGGGTCGAGCCGCCGCTCAGGCGCTCCTCGGTCCAGTAGATCTCGTCGGCCAGGGTTTCGTCGAAGGCAAAGCGCTCCGGCGTGAAGTTCGGTCCGGCCTCCAGGGCCACGACCTTCAGGCCGGCCGCGGCGAGGCGGGCGAGGAGCGGCGCGCCCCCGGCCCCGGTCCCGACGATGACGGCGTCGACGACCTCGTCCTCGCGGTGGGTCCGCATGCCATCGAGGTTCATCGCGACGCCCCCGCGCAGGCCGGACGGGGTTCCCAGGTTTCCGGCGCGTCGAGGCCGACCTCGCAAAAGCCCGGCAGCCCGTCCGCGACGGCACCCGGCCGATCGCCGCCTGCGCCGATGCCCGAGAAGCCGATCCGGGCGAGCGCCGCGGGATGGGCGAGCCAGAGGCGGGCCGCATCGGCGCGCAGGTCCTCGAACCAGAACCGCATCTGGTCCGCGTCCAGCCGTCCGCCGAGGGAGTCCGGAACCTTCAGATCGCCCCTCTGGAGGAGGGTGAGAAGCGCGTCCTGGCACTCGGGGTCGAGGGCCACGAACGGCCCGCCCAGCGCGGCGCGGGCGCCTGCGTCGAGGGTCCGCAAACCGGCGCGGTAGGTGTCTGCGTCCGGGGGCAGCGCCGAGAAGCGCCAGCCATCGCCGGCCCCGGTCGCGAAGCGCCTGTCGAGCCGGGCTGCGAGGTCGAGACCCGGCACGGGCAGGACGCGCGCGAGGACGGAACGCAGGAGGGCGAGGCTCCACCGGATCGAGGGCTTCGGGCCGGTAGGCGGGATCGTCCGGCTCGGCGCGCTCGGCCAGCGCCGCCCGGAGGCGGCTGTTCACCCGGTCCGAGGCGATCAGCGCCACGTAGGCCGGCGGCACCTCCGGCACGGTGAGAGCGCCCCTGTCGGCCCGGCCGCCGACATGGTCGCGCAGCAGGTCGGCCAGGATCTCGGGCTGCTCCAGCGGCAGAAGGTGACCGACGCCGTCTACGGTGAGGCGGCGGTGGTGCGCGAGATGGGGTGCCATCAGAGCGTGCTGCGCGTCGGGTCCGAGATCGGCATCTTCGGAGCCTGCCAGGATCAGCGCCGGCGTGCGCAACACCCCGATGCGGCGGCACCAATCCTCGCGCGCGCCGGATTCGAGCCACGCCTTCCAGGCCTCGGGCGCGGCCCGGAGCACGTCGGCGATGGCCGAGGCCTCCGCATGCGGGTCGAGCGGCACGCCGACATTCTCGCGCACGAAGGCTTTCGCTTCGCGCCGGCGCGTCTCCGGATCGGCGTCGATCCAGGCGCGCATCCGGGCGCGGCGGTCCTCCGGGATCGGCTCGGGGCTGGGCGGCGAACCCGAGATCAGGATCAGGTCCGTGAGCCCTTCAAGGCCCCTCTCACCGTCCTCGGATCGACGGGCCAGGGCCAGCGCCACCTTCGCGCCCATGCTATGGCCGGCGATCCCGAAGCGCGCGGCCGCCCGTGCGCGGATCACCCCGGCCACGTGGTCGGCCATCGCGTCGACGGAAAATCCTGTCCTGCCCGCTTCCTGGCCGAAGCCCGGCAAGTCTACGGGCATGCAAGTCAGCGCGCCGTCGAGGGCGCACGCGAGCCGCTCCCAACTTCGGGCACTTCCCCCGAGAAAGTGAAGGCAGAACAGGAGCCTCAGGTTGAGACATGGCGGAGACATCGCGCGAGCCTGAATTGCTTCAAGCGAACGTGACGCCGCAGGGCCAAAGTCTTCCCACATCGCCGTTTGGCCCAATCCCGGGCGTGTGGGATTACAGCCGCCGGAGGATGCCATGCCGACGGATCTCGATCTCGCCTGGCGGGTGGAGGAGGCCTGCCTCAACGCCTGGCCGAGCCCGCGCCAGCTCCTCGTCCACGGCTACCTGCTGCGTGCCTCGCGCGGCCGTTCGAAGCGGCAGAACTCCGTCAATCCCCTGCGCGGGAGCGGCGACCCGGAGGCGGCGATTGAAGCCGGTCGGGCGATCTACGATGCTCTCGGGCAGCGCCCGATCTTCCGGGTGCCTGCGATCGCGCCGCGGATGGAGCCGCTCCTGGCGCGCCGCGGCTACGCCGTTGTCGACGAGACCTGCACGCTCTACCGCGACCTCCACGGCCTGCCGGAGGTGCCAGATCCCTCCGTGGACCTCGCACCGGTCCCCGATGCCCGATGGCTCGCGCTCCGCGATGCGCTGAACCGGGCGGATGCGGCCGCCGCCCAGGCCTTCCGCGAGACGATCCGAGCGCTGATCCTGCCGCGAGCCTTCGCGTCCGCCTCTGCGGAAGAGGGGATTGGGGCGATCGCCTTCGGTGTGCTCGACCGCGATCTGCTGGTGATGGAGTCCGTGGCCACGCCCGAGCCCCTGCGCGGCCGCGGTCATGCCCGGCGGACCGTTCGCGCCCTGCTCCGCTGGGGCCGGTCGCAGGGCGCGCGGGCAGCCTGCCTCCAGGTCGTCGCGGCGAATGCCCCGGCCCGGGCGCTCTACGGCGGGCTGGGGTTCGGGCGGGAGCTGTATCGATACCACTACCGCGTCGGGCCGGACCACGGCTGAACCGTCGGCCACATCCCAGCCTCCCGATCGGAGGCTGTATTAGGCGTCGAACAAGGAGCCCTGCCGCGTCGGCTGAGCGGCGCTCGCGCTTGCCCGTTTCCCGGTCACGCGGCCGGCATTCGATGGCGCCGGCGAGCTTCCCCGGCGCGGCTTGGCTGACAGGGACGGGTCCGACGTTCCGTCGGGCACCGCCGTCACCGTCCCGTCGGCGAATTGCAGGCTGAGGCGGCTGGCGGCCGCGGCCTCGGCGGCGCGGCGCACCGGCAGGCCGGCGGCGTCGCGCACCAGCACGTAGCCGCGTTCGAGCACGGCGCGGTAGCTGAGCGATCCGAGCAACCCGGCCAAGCCCTCCAGGCGGTCGCGGCGGCGCTCGACACTCCGCGCGCCAGCCTGCACGAGACGGTCCGAGAGGGCGAGCAGGCGATCCGCACGGCGCGCCTGGAGCGCCCGGGCCCGCTCAAGGCTCGCGTCCCGTGCGACGACGAGACGCCGCCCGAGCTGGACCAGGGTCTCACTCTTGCGCTGCACGTCGTTGCGCAGCGCGTGGAGCGGCCGATGGTCGATCCGCGCCAGTCGCGCCCGTACATTGGCCAGCGCCACGTCCGGCGAGCGCCGCGCCATCCGGTCGAGGAGGAGCTGAAGGCGCGCGCGGTGGCGGCTCGCCCCTGCCGCGAGGGCCGGAGCGAGGCGCGCCTCGGCGAGATCGAGCCGCTGGCGCTTGGCCGCCAGCAGGGCGTCGGCGCCCGGCAGAGCGCGCCCGAGCGCCCGCAGGTCCGAACGGTCGCGCTCGATCCGGCGCCCGATTGCACCGACGGACCGGGCGGCGAGGTCGGCGACAGTGGCGATCAGGTCGGCGCGAACCGGCACCGCCATTTCGGCGGCACCCGTCGGGGTCGGGGCGCGGCGGTCGGAGACGAAGTCGATCAGCGTCGTATCGGTCTCGTGCCCGACCGCGGAGATCAGCGGGATTGCGCTCTCGAAGGCGGCACGGACCACGCATTCCTCGTTGAAGGCCCAGAGATCCTCGATGGAGCCGCCGCCGCGGGCGACGATCAGGACGTCCGGGCGCGGGATCGGGCCGGTCGCCGGGAGCGCGTTGAAGCCGCGGATCGCGTCCGCGACCTCCTCGGCCGCGCCGTCGCCCTGGACCCGGACCGGCCAGACCAGCACAGGCCGCGGAAACCGGTCCTCCAGCCGGTGGAGGATGTCACGGATCACCGCGCCGGTGGGCGACGTGACGACGCCGACCACGCGCGGCAGGTAGGGGATCGCCCGCTTGTGCTCCGGGGCGAACAGGCCTTCCGCGGCGAGCTGCTTCTTGCGCTCCTCCAGCATGGCCATCCAGGCGCCGAGGCCCGCCGGCTCCAGGCTCTCGACCACGATCTGGTAGGAGGACTTGCCCGCGAAGGTCGTGATGCGGCCGGTGGCGACCACCTCCAGCCCTTCCTGAGGCTTCTGGCGCAGGCGCCCGAACGTGCCCTTCCAGACCACCGCGTCGATGCGCGCCTGGCCGTCCTTGAGGGAGAAATAGGCATGGCCGGAGCCGTGCTGCCCGCGATAGCCCGAGATCTCGCCGCGCAGGCGCACGTGCCCGAACGCGTCCTCCAGGGTGCGCTTCAGCGCGCCCGCCAGCTCCCCCACCGTCCATTCGGGCTGATTGGCGGTGAGCACGCTGGTCGGCGGAATGTCCGCCGCGGGCGAGGCTGCGGGGCGCGGGGGCGGCACGAGAGGCATGGCGGGACGCTAGGCGGCCCGGGCAGGAAGGTCAAAGGGCCGTCGTCGGTCTACTCCACTGCGAGATCGCGCGGGCGGTCCGAGATCGCCACCGGCGGGACCAGGAGCGACAGGAGCAAGGTCAGGACGGCCACAGCGAAAACCGTCCAGAATGTGCCGTGAAGAGCGTGCTGGAGCCCGTCCCGGATCGCGTCCCCCCGGCGCCGAGGCTGGCCGGGTCGTCGAGCAGGCGCCGGAGTTGGTCGGAATCGACCGCCGGCCCGCTCGACGGGTGCGTGAGCCGATAGTTCAGGACCGCGCCGAGAACCGTGGCGCCGAGCGTCGAGCCCAGGTTGCGCGAAAAGATGTTGGAGGCCGTCGCCGCCCCGCGCTGCGCCCAGGCGACGCTATCTTGGATAATCACGATGGCGGCGGTCGACAGGAAACCCATGCCGAGGCCCATCACGACCGAGCCGCCTGCCGCCACGACGGGCGAGGTCGCCGGCCCAAGGGCGACGAAAGCGGTCGCGCCCAGCGGCAGCAGGGTCGCGCCGACCAGCAGGATCGGGCGCAAACCGAAGCGCACGAAGCTGCGCGCCGCCGTGGTGGCGCCGATCGGCCAGCCAAGCACCATCAGGGTCAGCGTCAACCCGGCGATCAGCGGCGATTGCCGCAGAACGCCCTGGACATACATCGGCAGGAACGCCGTCAGACCGATCACCGTCATGCCGGAGAGCAGCGTCGCGGTGTTGGCGGTGGCGATCGGGCGCTGCATCCACAGGCGGATATCGAGCATCGGATCAGCGGCGCGGCGCTCCTGAAGCACGAACAGGATGGCGGCCACCGCGAAACCGACGGCCGGCCAAAGAGCCGCGGCGGCCGAGTCGCCCGCCTCGGTCAATGCCATCATCAGCGCCGCGATGGCGGCGGTGAACAGGCCGGCGCCGAGGGCATCGATTTGACGGCTGCGGCGCTCGACGCCCTCGTGCAGGAAGCGGAGGAACAGACCGGCCGCGACCATGCCGATGGGCAGGTTGATCCAGAAGATCCAGGGCCAGCTCAGATGGCCGATGATCAGGCCGCCCACCAGCGGCCCGGCCACCGAGGAGATGCCCCAGACGCTCGCGAGGTAGCCCTGGATCCGGCCGCGCTCCCGCGCAGAGTAGAGGTCGCCGACCACCGTCAGGCTCACCGGCTGGATCGCTCCGGCACCGACCCCCTGGATGAGGCGGAACAGGATCAGCGACGGCATCGACCACGCGAGGCCGCACAGCAGGGAGCCCAAGAGGAACACCGCGATGCCGAAGAGCAGCACCGGCCGTCGGCCGTAAAGATCCGACAGCTTGCCGAAGACCACGGTGGTGGCGGTCTGGGTCAGCAGGAAGGACGCGAAGACCCAGGCATAGAGGTGCAGATCCCCGAGTTGCCCGGCGATCTGCGGCATGGCCGTCGAGACGATCGTAGCCTCAATGGCGATCATGAACATCGCCGCCATCACCGCGGCAAGAACCAGCGGGCGGCGCGTCTCAGGAGGGGTCGGCATGGGCGCGATCTAGGCCCGCCTGAGGCCCGGACCTAGCGAGAAGAGGGCACGTTCGGCGGCCCGGCGCCTGGCTCGTGCGCGAGCACACACCGGAAACCGGGATGCTCCGCCGGCAGCGCATGGAGGAGGCCCCGCGATGTCTCCGACGCATAGGTCGAACCGCCCCCGGCCAGATTCCGGCGCGGCTATGCCCCGGCGTCGGAATCGAGATCCCGTCCCCGGGTCTCCGGCAGCAGCAGCGCGGCCGCAGTCCCGACGAGGCTGAAGGCCGCGAGGTAGTAGGCCGGCGCGAGCCGGTCGCCGGTCGCGGCGATCAGCCAATTCACCATGTAATTGGTGCTGCCCCCGAAGACCGAGACCGCCACTGCGTAGACGATCGACAGGCCAGCGCTGCGCACGGCCCGCGGCAGCGCCTCCGGGATCCCGACGATCACCGCGGCGGCGTTGATCGAGGACAGGGCCGAGAGCAGGAACGTCACCGCGTAGACGTCCGCGGCGCTCGGCGCGCGCACGACCCAGGCGAAGGCTGGGACGGCCAGGATCAGGATCAAGGCCCGCGGCCAGATCATCACCGGGCGGCGGCCCACCCGGTCCGCCAGCCATCCGCCGAGCAAGGGGAAGGCTACGGAGGCGAGTCCTAGGGCGATCGGCACCGCGGTTGCGGCGGTCTCGCTCAAGCCCAACGTCGCGCCGGCGTAGACCGGCATGTTGGTGCCGACGGAGTTCGAGACGGTGGAGGCCGCGATGACCAGGAAGGTCAGACCGAGCAGGCGTCCGTGCTCCCGCAGGAGGCGCCCGACCACCGCCCGGGTTGAGGACGCCGCGCTCGGATCCGCCTCGACGCCGGCCGTTTCCGGCAAGTGACTGCGGATCACGAGGCCCACCGGCACGACGCAGAGGCCGAGCGCGAACATGATCCTCCAGCCCCACTCGGCCATCGCGCGATCGCCCATGACCAGCGCCAGGGTGGTCGCGAAGATCCCGGCGAAGAGGGCGGCGCAGCCCTGGCTGGCGATCTGCCAGCTCGTCACGAAGCCCCGCCGATCGGAGGGCGCGGCCTCCAGAAGATAGGCGGTGGACGGTCCGACCTCGCCACCGAGGGCGAGCCCCTGGATCAGCCGTCCGGCGATGACGATCACCTGCGCCCAGCCGCCGATGGCCCCGTAGGGTGGGCAGGCCGCAAGCATCAGCATGCCGAGCGCCATCAGCGCGATGGTGATCAGCATCGCGGGCTTGCGCCCGGCACGATCGGCGAAAGCGCCGATCAGGGTGCCGCCGATGGGCCGCATCACGTAGCCGATGCCGAAGAGGGCCAGCGACGCGAGCAGGCTGTGGGTCGGGTCGGTCGCCGGGAAGAACGCCTCACCGATCGGCTTGGCGAAGAAGGCGTAGACCGTGAAATCGTAGAATTCGAGGGCGTTGCCCAGCACCACGGCACCGACCGCCTTGCGGTCGAGGGCCAGGTGGGATGCTGCCTCGAGGTGGGTTCCGGTCCGCGCATCCATCAGCGCACCGGCCCGGCCGGGTGCTGGGCGATACCGCCGGTCACAGGCTCGGCGCCCTCCGAAACGGCCTCGTCGTAGCCGGACAGCCAGAGCGCGCGGGCCTCCGTGCCCTCCGCGTAAGGGCAGGCCTCGCGGGCCAAGCCTTTCCGTGGCGCGGCGCGGCCGAGCGCGTGCGCGTCGAGATCATTCGGGGGTGAATCCATCCTGGCGCAGTTCCTCGTCTGCCGCGTCCGCCGCCATGTAGGGCGCGGATCGGGTGAGTCGCTGCTCTCAATGCAGGGTAGGATCGTCCGGCGAGGGCAGCGTGACCGCCTCGCTGAACGGGAACTCCAGCACCACCTCGCCCTCCGCATCGGTGACGACGAGGCAGGCGGTCATCAGGCGCGCCTGATCCTGGGGCGCATGCAGCGCGGCGCGGATCGCGGCGCGGGCCTTCTCCCAGGCCTCGTCCGGGTCCCGCAGCTCGATCCCGGTCGGATCGGTGATCACGTCGTCGCCGATCTGCGTGTGGAAGAAGTAGAGCGGCATGGCCTTCACCACCGATCAGAGCGCGCGCCCGGGCGGGAGCGGCCCCTTTCAGGTGGTGATCGGAACCGGCCGGCACAGCACCCCGGGCGTGCACGCCTCGCGCGGTGTCGGCGCGCCGGGGCGATGCGGCTCAGCCGTTGGCGGCTCTCGCCTCCGGCGCTGCGGGTATCGGCCGAAGGGTCCGCACCTGGGCGGGAGCGCCGCCTGCGCGATGGTGCTTCTCCATCATCATCAGCGGCCGCAGCTCGGGCTCGGCGAAATCGAGCAGCTTGGCATTGCGCCAGCGCTGCTTGGCGGTACCGCGGCCGAACCAGCGCGGCCGCGCCTCCTCGACGAGCAGAACCAGCCGACCCGTCCAGGATTTCCGGAACCAGAAGCGCCCCGTCAAAGCCATCGTCGAATCCTCGCGAGCAGCCCGCCCATGGCGATCGGCCGAGGCGATCGCTTCCGGCATCGATCGCGGCATTACCGGACTTGGCTGTTGATGTACTGGTCGATTGTGCGCGCTGACGGGTAAGCCACCGATATCCACAGCAGCCCGCGGGGTGGTGAACCGGTCGATGCTCAGCGTGCGACGTGGTGGACGAACAGCCCCAGCACGACGAGCCATACGAGGCCCGAAACCCCGTAGACGAAGCCCCGCAGGAGCGTGGCCTCCAGGGCCGCATGGGCCGAGCCCCGATTTGGTGGCCGCTTCCCGCGCTCCACCGGAGACATCCCGGCCGCAGGAGGCCGTGGCGCGGCGAGGAAGCGCGTCAGGCTTTCCGGGAGCGGTCGATCGTCGGGCTTCACGGTACCGGCGAGACTACGAGGTGCCGGCCCCGGGCGGCAAGGCGTCTCCGAATTCTGCCGTCAAACGAATCCGGCCCCGGAATTCGTCCGATTTGTGACGGTCGAGGCCCATGCTACAGGTTGCCGCCGGTGAGCCATCCCGCCCGTCCGGTACGAGCATGTCCCTGCCCCCAGTCCTGATCACGGGCGTCGCCGGCTTCATCGGGAACCAGCTTGCCCTGCGCCTCCTCGAAGCCGGCCGCCAGGTCGTCGGCATCGACAACCTCAACGCCTATTACGATGTCGGGCTCAAGGAGGCGCGGCTTCGACGCCTCGAACCCTTCGCCGGCCACACCTTCGCGCGTCTCGATCTCGCGGACCGGGCCGGGCTTGACGCCCTGTTCCGCCGCCACGACTTCCGAACAGTGATCCATCTCGCCGCCCAGGCGGGCGTGCGCCATTCGCTGACGGATCCGCACGCCTACGCGTCGAGCAATCTCGTCGGCTTCCTCAACATCCTCGAATCCTGCCGACACGGCGGCGTGGAGCACCTGCTCTACGCCTCCTCGAGCTCCGTCTACGGCGGCGTCACGGCGATGCCGTTCTCGGTACACCAGAACGTCGATCATCCGCTGAGCCTCTACGCCGCCACCAAGAAGGCGAACGAACTGATGGCGCACAGCTACAGCCATCTCTTCGGGCTGCCGACCACGGGCCTGCGGTTCTTCACGGTCTACGGTCCCTGGGGGCGCCCCGACATGGCGCTGTACCTGTTCACCCGGGCCATCCTGCAAGGCGAGCCGATCCGCGTGTTCAACGAGGGCCGGATGCTCCGGGACTTCACGTACATCGACGATATCGTCTCAGGGATCTGCGCCCTGGCGGAGCGGCCGGCCGCTCCGGATCCGGCCTGGAGCGGTGCCGCCCCGGATCCGGGGACCAGCTCCGCGCCCTACCGCGTCTACAACATCGGCAACAACGAGCCGGTGGCGCTCATGAAGATGATCGCGCATCTCGAAGAGGCGCTGGACCGGAAGGCGGAGAAGATCCTGCTGCCGATGCAGCCGGGCGACGTGCCGGCGACCTACGCGGATATCGATGATCTCGTGCGCGATGCGGGCTTCCGGCCCGCGACACCCCTGAAGCTCGGCATCGGACGCTTCGTGGAGTGGTATCGGAGCTACCACGGCGCTTGAGCAGCATGCCGCGATCGCGGCCCGACCCGTGTCGGCCGTTCTCGGACGGCCGGAATCGGCGCAAGCGGAACCGCCCTCTGCACGCGAAGGCCCAGCTTCCAAGTGCCGCAGGGAGCCAATTCGGACACTTCGAGTTGAGGCTTACGGCGGTCGGGCGCGGCCGCCGGGATCACGCACCGGGATTTCGGCGTCGCGAGACTAGGCCGTTGCACCGTATGGGCGGATTCCTTTAGAGCTGTTCCAGGCAGGCAAGCTCTGCCTTCAGTGCTGCCGCGGCGGCGGCCAACAGGAGGAAATCCATGCGTTCACTCGTTCTCGGCGCCGTCCTCGCCGTCCTGATCCCGCTCTCCGCGCAGGCCCAGGAGGCCGGAGATCCGGCCGCCGGCGAGAAGGCGTTCGCGCCCTGCAAGGCGTGCCACAACTTCCAGAAGAACGGTGTGGGTCCGGACCTGAAGGGTGTCGTCGGTCGCAAGGCCGGCACCTACGAGGGCTACAACTACTCCGCCGCGCTGAAGAATTCCGGCATCACGTGGGACGAGGCCAACCTTCACGAGTGGCTGAAGAACCCGAAGGCCAAGGTGCCCGGCACCAAGATGATCTTCCAGGGCTACCCCGACGACAAGAAGATCAACGACGTGATCGCCTACCTCAAGACGCAGTCGTGAGCTTGAACGCCTGATTGAACCGCCGGGGCGGCCCAGCGCCGCCCCGGACCCTATTCGGGGATCAGCCCCGCCTGAAGGCCCAGCCTCAGGGTAACGAGGTCGTGCAGCAGGTTCTTCCGGCCCTGCATATCGAGGCCGGTCAGGCCCCCCGCCTCGTCGGGGATGCAGGCGAGCACGTCGCGCAGCTTCTCGCCGGCCGGTGTCAGGAAGATGCTGACCTGCCGCTCGTCGACGCGGTCGCGGGCGCGCCGGACCCGGCCCGACGCTTCGAGGCGCTTCAGAAGCGGCGTCAGGGTCCCGGAGTCGAGGAACAGGCGATTGCCGATCTCCTTGACCGACAAACCGTCCTGCTCCCAGAGCACCAGAAGGACGAGGTATTGCGGATAGGTCAGCTCATAGCGGCCGAGGAGGCTGCGATACGCGCGGCCGAAGGCGTGCGCAGCAGCATAGACCGCGAAGCATAGCTGGTTGTCGAGGCGCTGCCGATCCTGCTGCGAAGGCTGGTCGATGGTGGCATGCCCCGCCTGATTCGGCTCAGCGCCGCTCTGCGAAGCAGTGGGGCCTGACATTAGGAATACTCTCTCTGATAAACACGGGCTCGCATACCGGTATGGCGAAGGGTCTCTCTTAGGCAGTTCGCAGAACCTGTACAATTGGTGCGACCACAAAGGACCGACAGGTTGTCGGGACCGCGGCGTTCAGCCGTCCATCAACGGGTGCAGATCGCGTACCATAGCCTTCAGGCGTTCATCGAGAACATGCGTGTAGATCTGCGTCGTCGAGATGTCGGCGTGGCCGAGCAGCTCCTGGACGATGCGAAGATCGGCCCCGTTCTGCAGGAGATGACTGGCGAAAGCGTGGCGCAGCACGTGCGGGCTCACGCGATCGGCACGCAGCCCCGCCTCCAGGGCCACAGCCTTGAGGTCGCGGGCGAAAGCCTGCCGGGTCAGATGACCGCTGTCACTGTCGGCGGGAAACAGCCATGGGGATTCCGCCGGCACCGCAGCAAGATGGACCGCCATGGCGGCGCGGGCCGCTTCCGTCAGCGGCACGAGGCGCTCACGGCCGCCTTTTCCCTTGATGAACAGGTAGCGCTCGCGGGTCGCGCCGGCCGCGCGGGGCAGAGCGACGAGTTCCGATACGCGCAGGCCCGTGGCGTAGAGGAGTTCGAGCAGACAGGCCATCCGGCGCGCCCGGCGGGCCGGCCCCGGGGCTTGGTCCGCGGCGGCTGCCGCCTGCGCGACGGCAAGGAGGCGATCGACCTCCGCGATGGAGAGCACCTTGGGCAGGCTCCGCCCGCGGCGCGGGCCCGCGATCGCGACGCTGGGATCCGCCTGCGCGCTGCCCTCGGCGTACAGGAACTTGTGGAAGCCGCGAATGCAGGACAGGCGTCGCGCCGCCGACGAGGCCTTCAGCCCCCGCGTCTCGAGATCGGCCAGGAAGGCTCGAAGCGTGCCGGCATCCACCGCGTCGAGCGCGATCCCGGCCCGGTCGAGATAGGCGAGGTAATCGTCGAGATCCCGCCGATAGGCCGCCAGGGTATTGACGCCGGCCCCGCGCTCGGCGGCCAGCATGTCGAGATAATCGGCGGCTTCCGGGCAAGGCGCCCGGCCGGTCTCGCCGCTGCCCTCGACCGCGCTCAACGATTGCCCGGCTGGAGCTTCGAGGCCGGGATCGTCACGCTCATCTCGCGCGGTGTCGGCTGGACGAAATTCGCCAGCGTGAACATTGCGGCGAACACGAGACCTGCCAGGATCGCGATGGTCGCAAAGAAACGGAACAGGGTCGGCACGTCGGTCGAACCTCGGGCAGACGGGCGAAGGCGGCGGGGAGAGGGACAAGCGGAGGCTTGCTCCGAGCCGCCGCGGGTGCCCGGTTTCGATCACGCCAACACGGCGCTGACAAGGCCCACAACGACACAGCGATGCGTTTCGCTGGCCGCTTGAATCGCGCTAAGAGCCTGCCGCAGGATAAGAGCCCCTCTGCGGCGTCTGCCAGAGGCGGCGGCGCGGAGCCGGGGACGCAACACGGATGCGATGCAGCGGTCGATGAGCGAGGAGGAGGCTGGTGAACCGATCGAGGCGCGGCTGCGCCGGGCGCTCGGCCCGCGCTCGATCGTGCTCATCGGCCTGATGGGTGCGGGCAAGAGCACCGTGGGCCGCCGTCTGGCGAGCCGGCTAGGGTTGATCTTCAAGGATGCCGATATCGAGATCGAGGCGGCGGCCGGCCTGACGATCCCGGACATCTTCGCGATCTACGGTGAGCCGAGCTTCCGGGACGGCGAAGAGCGGGTGATTTCGCGCCTGCTGCGCGCCGGCCCCATGGTGCTGGCGACCGGGGGCGGTGCCTACCTGCGCGAGTCCACCCGGCTGCGCATCGCGGAATCCGCCGTCTCGGTCTGGCTGAAGGCCGATCTCGACGTGCTGATGCGTCGGGTGCGCAAGCGTGGGAACCGGCCGCTGCTCCAGACGGAGGACCCGGAGGCGACGATGCGCGACCTGATGGCCGTGCGCCATCCGGTCTATGCCGCGGCCGACGTGATGGTGATTTCGCGGGAGGTTTCGCACGACCGCGTCGTCCAGGACGTCCTGGAGGCGCTGGACGCGCACTTCAACGGCGAGCGGTCCATCCCGGTTGCCGCCCAGTAAAATCCAGCGAGTCAGTCCGTGACCGAGCCCTCGACCCTTCCGGATCCTCTGACGGTCCATGTGCCCCTCGACGGTGGGCGCGCCTACGACATCCTGATCGGCCGCGGCCTGATCGAGGCGGCCGGTGCGCGCGTCGCCGCTCTCGGAGGCCGCAGGGCGGCCATCGTCACCGACGCGAATGTCGGCGCTCTCTATGCCGAGCGCCTCCGGGCCAGCCTGGAGGGCGCGGGCCTGGGTGCGGGCGTGGTGACGGTGGCCCCGGGCGAGGGTTCGAAATCCTACGCGGGCTACGCGGAGGTCTGCGACGGGCTGCTGGCCCTCAAGGTGGAGCGCGGCGACCTCGTCGTGGCTCTGGGCGGCGGCGTGGTCGGGGATCTCGCCGGGTTTGCGGCCGCGACCCTGCGGCGGGGCGTCCGCTTCGTGCAGGTCCCGACCAGCCTGCTCGCCCAGGTGGATTCTTCGGTGGGCGGCAAGACCGGGATCAACGCTCCGCTCGGCAAGAACCTGATCGGCGCCTTCCACCAGCCCCGCCTCGTCCTGGCGGATACCGCAGCCCTCGACACCCTGTCGGAGCGCGAAATGCGGGCCGGTTATGCCGAAGTCGCCAAATACGGCCTGATCAACGATCCCGCCTTCTTCGACTGGTGCGAAGCGCATTGGCGCGGGATCTTCGCCGCAGGCCCGGAGCGCGACGCGGCGGTGGCGTCCTGCTGCCGGGCCAAGGCAGCGGTCGTGACCCGCGATGAGCGGGAGGATGGCGAGCGGGCGCTCCTGAATCTCGGCCACACGTTCGGCCACGCCCTCGAACGCCTGACGGGCTACGATCCGGCCCGGCTGGTGCACGGGGAGGGAGTGGCGATCGGTCTGGCGCTCGCCTTCCGCTTCTCGGCGCGGCTCGGGCTCTGCGCCGGCCAGGATGCGGGCCGCGTCGCCAACCATCTGGCACTCGCCGGCCTCCCGACCCGCCTCCAGGCGGTTCCGGGCGGGTGCGGCGACGCCGACGCGATCCTGGACGCGATGGCGCAGGACAAGAAGGTGCGCGACGGCGCGCTGACCTTCATCCTGGCCCGCGGCATCGGGCAGAGCTTCATCGCGCCGGGCGTCGACCGGGCGGAGGTAGCGGCGTTCCTGCGGGACGAGCTGGCGCCGGATCAGCGCGGCTGAGCCCCTCCGAAGGCCCGAGCGGCCTTGCCTAAACCGGGTCGGGTCGCTATGAGCCTGCCAAGTCCGGCGCCGAAGGGTCCGGACCGGCCGGCCGGGTCGTCCGGGCCGCGCAAGCTCCGTCGGGGCTCGGGCCGCAATAGCTCAGCTGGTAGAGCACCTCATTCGTAATGAGGGGGTCGGGGGTTCGAATCCCTCTTGCGGCACCATCACTTAGCTCGATTTTTGGGCGCCTCGGAACGCTGTTAGGTAACGCGGTGGGTAACAGCGCTGGCTCACGCTTTTGTGATCTCCGGCTCGCACCGAATGCGCGAACGGCGTTCGTGAGTAGTCCGATTCGTTCTGGCTCTTATCCGCCACGCTTTCTTCACGCCGGGTGGCACAGTGCGCTCCCGTGCCGATCCAGCGCGAGCGCCGCTTCTTCTATCCGATCGACTGGCCGCAGCTGCTGGCGGTGATGCACTTCCGGCGCGATGGCGGGCGCTGTGAGGGTTGCGGACGGCCGCACGGGCATCGGGCATCGTGTCTTCCACCTGGGCGACGGGCTCTGGTGGGACGCCCAGGCGGCCACATGGTGGGACGGGCGAGGGCGCCGTGCGCGCCCCGCCCCCGACACTGTCGATGTGCTGATGATCGTGCGCACCATCCGCGAGGTGCTGGCCACGGCCCACCGGGACCACAACACGGCCGACAACGCGGACGCCAACTTGGCTTTGTTCTGCCAGCGGTGCCACACGATCCACAACCGGCCCGAGCGCCGGAGAAGGCGGTCGGCGACGCTGTTTCGCAGGAAGGCACTCGGTGATCTGTTCGGCAGCCCTTACGCCTAAGCGACGGCTCGGCGCTGGCGAGGTCTCGCCGGCTCCTGCTTTGCCAGTTCCTCCATTAGCTCTGCACGTCGCTCGTGCATCTTCTTCGCGAAGAAGGGCTCTCCAGCTGTTGGATGCCCCATCCTGCGGCCCTCCTCGTGGATAGCGATGGGCCCTGTCCAGGCTTTTGATCTCAGCCAAGATCATCGCGCCTGCTCGGGGTTCGTCATAGGCCATGTCAGTACCCTATACCCCGTCGCCTCGCGCGCAGCTTAAAGCCATGGGGCGTAAGGGCGATTATGGTACCGGCGCCTACACACGTCGAACCTGTGTCGGTGTCCAAGCCCGGCCGAGCGCTGTTGAGATCCTACGGACATTGAGCGCGGCAACCTGCCGCAGAGGTACCGCTCCAGCATCACGGCCTTCGTCACGAGGGCTGACTACGGCGACCGCGTACGCGAACGCCTCATCTTTCGCCGATCGCCCTGGATCGGAGCCCCCGACATTGCCGGCCAGGCCGGTGAGCGCCTCGCCCAGGCTGACGAAGCACGCTTTGCGGCGGCCCTTCAGGGCCGCCTCTGGCCCGGCGCCGATCACGGACTGCGCGGCCGTGCAGGCGTCCGACGTCGCTCTCTTCGCCATCATCGTCTCGCGACATCATAGATTTTATCTATGATATTTCGCAATTGTGATAGTTTTTTCACGCGCAGGGCGCAGGGCCTGCATCTGACCTGCATCAACAGGCGTGCGATGATGGTAGACCCGGGCATGTCCAACCGCGGCAGATTTCAGCCAGGGCAGAGCGGCAATCCGGCCGGGAGGGCCAAGGGGACGCGAACGCGCGCCACGCTGGCCATGGAAGCCCTCCTGGACGGCGAGGCTGAGGCGCTGACCCGCAAGGCCATCGAGATGGCGCTGGACGGTGATGGGCCGGCCCTGCGGCTCTGCCTCGACCGGCTGTGTCCGCCGCGCCGGGACCGCCACGTGCCGTTCGCCCTGCCGCCGATCGCCTGCGCGGCCGACGCCGTGAAGGCCAGCGCCGCCCTGGTGGCCGCGGTCGCTGCCGGCGAACTCACCCCATCCGAGGTCGCCGAGTTGGGCAAGCCGGTCGAGACCGTCCTGCGCGGGATCGAACTCACCGACGTTCAGGACCGTCTTGCCCGCCTGGAGGTCAGCGCGTGAGGACGAGCGCCAACCTGACCAAGCGCCTCGCCCGCATCGCGGCTGGCCGCCACACCGGAAGCCCGACCGTCATCTCCTCAGATCGCCCTATCGGCGATCCGGCTGGCGACCTGGAGGTGGCCGACGCCCTGGCGAACTGGCCGCGCTGGGTTGCGGCGGGAAAGGCCGGCGTCCGCAACGGCGTGCTGTATCTCGCCAGTCCGGGGATGACGGATGAGGCATGGGCGGCGCGGTACGTCACCGAACACTGAAGCGGCACTGTCCAATTTAATCTTGGCCGTATTCAAAGCATCAAGAGCGGCGTAGCATTGTCTTTGGGGCATTCCCGGAGGCAGTGCAGTTATGGCTCTCACAGGTCGGTTCTGGTTCCGCAGGTCCTGGTCAGGCAAGGTCGTCTTGCTGGTCGAGGAAGAGAAGCGCCGCTGGTTCCAAAAGGGCGGCGGACCCAAGCTGTTCTGGCGCGATGCAACGCTTCTGGATCTAGCCGAGCCGCCTCTACGTGCTCTGATGACGCTGGAGCGGACCTATCGAGCTGAGTACGCCCCATCATCAGCTCGGGAGGTACAGGCTATCCATCCTGCCTCAGCGAACAAATCGTCTGCTGCTATCCTCAGAAATGTCGTGAGCTAACTGCCTCCTGGCCATGGGGCCTAGAGGCGGAACTCCTGCGCTTTACGGCCGGTATGTGCAATGACCAGGTATCTCATAGGGCGGCGGCCCCCGGCCCCGCATGCGGGTCGTCGCTCGTGTCCGCCTCATCGTCACCGCCCCCTCGTAAGGGCCGACAGCTTCGACCCGCGGGCCCGGCATGCTCATAGTCGCCGGACTGTCGAGGACGCGGTTGCAGGCCGCGGCGAGCACGTCACTGTCATCCGTCGGCATGACGCCCAGCAGCTCGCGCATCAACCCGGCAACAGCCGTGTCACGGCCAGCCGCCAGAAAGGTCCCTGCCCCGTCGTTATACTCGAAGGCTGAGACGACGTTCTCGGCGATAATCCTGATAGCTGCCTCGACGTCGGATCCCTGCATCGGCTCAATAGGGCCTCGGCCGCGGGGTCGCTCTTTCAGGCTTATCCGCCAAGTCGCTGCGAACCTTGATGCCGCCGGTCACTTCCGGATCATAGGTCCGCACCCGCTCCGGAATGGCATCCGTGGCCTTCGGCATGTTTTCGCTGGCCTCTGAGGAGTCGACCGGAGGATTCGCTATCACCTGCGCGAACGCTGGCGAGCTAGAGAGCGCGGTCGTGACCAACACGGCGAGTACGGCATCGGAGCAGTAGCGTGGCATGGTGCACTCCGCTGCCCCTTTGAAAGGCTCAGACTGTTTGGTCGCCTGATTTGTTCAACCGAGTGTCGCGCTAAACCGGAGTGTTGTCACTCCTGCTGCCGCTGCGCCGGATCTTTACAGAAACCTGTTCCCCGGGTGCGCCTTGAAAGCATTGGCGCGGCGGATGTAGCCGACTACTGTCCGAGGATCCCTGTGGCCCGACTGGTCCATAATGCGAGCCAGATCGGCGCCGCGCTCGGCCGCGGCAGTGATGTAGCCGGCCCGCAGGCTGTGCGCCCCGAAGGTCGACGCGTCGAGGCCGGAGCCGCGCAGTAGTGCTTGATCACGCGTACGGCCGTCTTCGCGCCTAAGCGGCGCGGTTCAACCCTGCCGGTCTTGTTGACCGGCCGGAACACCGGGCCTGCTGAGATACTGGCCGCATTGAGCCATTCGCGCAGCAGGCCGATGGGCCGGATGAACCGACCGTGTGGGATGGCATTCTCCTGCCCCAGCTCTCCTGGTCAGCCTTGGGCCGGCGGACTAGGACCCGCAGGCCCTCCGGATCCTCGCACGGATCTTCGACATTGAGCACCACCAGCCGTGGTGCGGCCGGGACGTGCGTGAGCCGGGCGTGCTGCGAGAGTGCGGCTGCCCGGTGAGCCTCCTTCCGCGAACTACGGGCCGAAAAAGAAACATACATCAGAAGCAGGGGTTCTCGGCATGTGAAGCTCGCCGGAAGGACCCGTGCCCCGCTACTTCATCGACACAAACAACGACGACACGTTCGTTGAGGATGACGAGGGCCAGGACCTGCCGGATGCCGAGGCGGCTCGCAAAGCGGCCCTCGCTGCGCTGCCGGACATGGCTCGGGACAAGATGCCGGACGGCGATCGCCGTACCTTCTGCGCCAGCGTGCGCGATGAGGCCGGCACGGTGATCTACAAGGCGACGCTGACGCTCGCGGGTGAATGGCAGTAGGGTGGGGCAGCCTCGTAGCGCTCACCATCCGGCCGAGGCTCTGAATGCAACTTGGCCGGTGTTGCTGAATTTCCGAATGATGTGAGGCGGCACAGTCCTGCCCGCCATCGGTAGCGCGATGACCGGATCATCTCACCAGCCCGAACTGCACCCGATTGTTCGCAAGGTGGAGAGCATCGCCCTCTCACCCCTGTCCAGCAAGGAGCGAGCGGCGCTCCTGAATTTGCCGATGCAGGTGGCGCAGTTCGACGCTTACCAGGACATCGTGCGCGAGGGGGATCGTCCCTCCCGCTGCTTCGCTCTGCTGGAGGGGTTCACCTCGGTCTATAAGTGCATGCGGTCGGGCAAGCGGCAGGTCATGGCCTATCACGTCGCAGGCGACATGCCCGACATCCAGAGCCTGCACCTGAAGGTGCTTGACATGAGCATCTCCACGGTGAGCCCCTGCCGGGTCGCCTTCGTCCAGCACGAGGCAGTGCATGCGCTGGTGCGCGCAAATCCTAGGCTGGCTGATGTGTTCTGGCGGGCGACGTTGATCGATGCAGCCCTCGTGCGCGAGTGGATGCTGAACAATGGCCGGCGCGACGCATACGCCCGCATGGCCCATCTTTTCTGCGAGCTGATCACGCGCTTGGACGCGGCCGGGCTGGCATCTGGTCTTTCCTGCGACCTGCCGATGACGCAGATCGAACTCGCGGATGCGCTCGGGATCACGAACGTCCACGTCAACCGGACGATGCGAGAGCTGAAAGCCGCGGGCCTGATCACGCTCCGCAGCCGCCGCCTGACGGTCCACGACTGGAACGCGCTGCAGGAAGTGGCGGAGTTCGACCCGACCTACCTACACCTGAGCCGTCGCGATGCTGCGTCTGCTCCCATGGGCATGCGTCCAGTGATGGACGGGATCCGGGCGTCGCGATAGCTCTCCGGCATGGCCAAAGAGATCCCCAGCGTCGGCGACCTGCGCCGCAAGTCCGAGGTTACTGACGACGAGATCGAGGCGGCGACGGCCGCCTACCTGAAGGACGAAAACGCCGAGTTGTTCGCCTTGTCAAGGACCTCCGCAGACCACGCTATCGGATGGGATCCAGGATCTGAGCACGTATCCAGGCCCATTCGGTCGTAGTCATGTTGAAGAGGTCGTCCCGGTTTTCGGTCGTGAGATCAGTCCCGAACAGCTCGGACCCCTTCGCGTTCTTAATGGTCTGATCGAGGTTCGCGACGACGGCTTTGACCTCGGATGCGCGTTCGGCACTGAGGATGGCAAACAAGCGAACGGTCAGCTGCTCCAGGATAGTCACGCGGGCGCGCAAGCGAAGGGTGGTGTCATCCATCTGTCTGTCCTTGATCCCAGGAGGTCTGCCGCAGCAAGCGCTCTTTCGAGAACGGGAAAGCGCGTGCGCAGTTCGCAAACGTCAGCGTGAAACGCGTGGTCTGGAACTGACTAGCCACGTCGTCGAACACCTCGCGCAGGGCATGCTCGCGCTGGCCTGCGTCCTCTCGCAGCAGCGTCAGGTAAGGCGCGACCAGCGCCCACTCCTCATCAGAAACGTCGGACGGGTACGGCTTGCGGGCAATGCTCATCCCCGCTCATCTGAGCACCAGCACGACCCAGGTCCATAACAGCCTCTAGGTGCGGCTATCACTGCGCGACTCAGCAAACCGCTCGAAGTAGTCCGCCAAATGAGGGGGAGCCGGAGCCGCCTCGCTGCCTCAAGAGCGAACCACTGCGCTCCGATGATTTCCCGATTGTCCACCCGGACGGTCGGCATCTCCGAAGGGTGCCACTCGAAGAGGCTGACGCGGTCGTGGCGGTACCTGAACTCGAACTCGGTATCGCGCACGAACCTCAGTTCGCTGGCCCTAACCCGAAGGCTGATTTACTCAGCGATTTCTCGTACGGCAGCGTCAAGAGCGCTTTCGGACCTCTCTACCGAACCTCCCGGCGCCGACCAGCGCGACTGATAGGAATTACGAACCAAAAGGACTCGGCCTTCAAACCAGATCAGCACAAGGGCGCCGTGCTGGTTTGGGCGCCGGACAAACCAAACCACTCGTAAGCCTTGGAAAGCGAACCACAGCGCGAGTTGGTAGCAGCGATCCAGCAACGTCACGCGCTTTCTCGCCATCGCATTTCGGTAGCCCCTCGTCCTCGGGTGCTCGGTCAGGGCTGCACGATCCATCTCCCAGCGCTGATCCATAAGCACAGTGCCCGCACCGGATCTGCGGATCAACGCTGGCAGATCGGGGCCTGCGGGGCGGTCGGGATGTGGGCGAGCCGGGCGAGCTGCGAGAGCGCGGCCGCCCGGCAAGCTGGCGACGGACGGGGCAGAGGAGCCGCCATAGCTTTCTGGCATGGCCAAAGAGATCCCCAGCGTCGGCGGCCTGCGCCGAAAGGAGTGACGGACGACGAGATCGAGGCGGCGGCGGCCGCCTATCTGAAGGACGAGGCTGCCCCGCCGTTCGCCTTTAAGGCCGGCCACCGGACCGACGTGGCCAAGGCCATCGAGATGCACTCACAAGCCAAGAAGCTGCTGGCCGACAAGGCCACCACGCCGGGCCCGCGCCGCACGATGGTCAACACCGCCGTCATCACGGGCTTTCCGGTTCAGGGATGCATGATCTGACCGCGCCTGCTCCGTCCGTGCGGATACGAAGCCTAATCGATAACCTGATCGGCCATCGCGATTAATGCGTCAGGTAGCCTGATGCCGATTTTATCAGCGGTGCGTAAATTCACGATCATCAAGAACTTCGTAGGTTGTTCAATCGGCAGGCCAGCGGGACTTGCTCCTCTGATTATTTTATCAACATATCCACCACAACGCCGGTAGAGATCGCCTAGATCAGCTGCGTAAACAATCAGGGCGCCCCGACCTGCGTCTCCTACAAACGGGAATATCGCTGGCATCTTGCTCTCGATGAGCAGCTCCGTAAGCAATTCGTTGCATTTAAAGGTGATCGGACTACCTTTTATAAAAAAGATTGAACCCTGTCCCGCAATAAACTTATAACACTCTTGACATCGTCAGCGCTGCTAGTCTCAGCAAACAACGGGTCGATCCCGCGATTTTTCATTGCCACTTCGACTGAAGCACGGGTGGAGTGGGTGACAGGCTGTTTAGGATACCACAAGACACCGATTTGCCCTGATTGTGAGGCGATTTTAAGCAGTAGGCCTAACTTTTTCTCACTTAGCTCAGCTTGGTAGAATGACAGGCCGGTCATATTGCCGCCCGGCTTTGCCAAACTCCTCGCATGCCCAAGTCCAATCGGGTCTCCATGTGAGCAGAAAACGATGGGGGTTGTTCTAGTTGCTTGGCGGGCCCCATCGCAAGCACCGGGCTACGGGCGCAACTATCAATTCTACTCCGGAACTCAGGAGATTAAGTGCCTGCGTCTTTGCAGCATCAACTTGCGCGTCAGCCCATCGAAAATCAATGTCGATATTTTTTCCGTCAATCCACCCGTGCCGAGCTAAACCATCCAAAAAAGATTTTGTTAACACTGCGCCTTGATCGAGGGCCGGAAATCCTCCGATATAACCAATGCGTCTTCTGAATTGGCGCTGGGCGTTGGCGCGATACGGTCGAACAACAAGAAAACTGCCTAGCAGTAAAACCAGATCTCGGCGCCTCATATGCGGGCCCCATCTTCGCCCACCCACTCACTCGAGGTCGCGCATTCCGGCAGGATAGCCACTGTGGCGCAGCTGTCGAGGCATGCGACTGACGCCGGCAAAGAGCGGGAGAGCTTGGGCTGCGCTGGCCTGCCTCAAAGGCGCGGCGCCCCGGTCACCGAGGGCGTAGGAGGCCAGAACTCCTCCGATGAGGAAGGCCGCGCCCGCGGGGCAGATCAGCTCGGCCTGACCGAGGACGACGTTCGTGTGCTGCTGCATGAACGGCCATGCCATCAGCGGCAGGCCCGCAACTGGCACGCTGAAGACTGAAACCGTGATGGCGAACACCAGCCGGCGTGGCAACCCTCGGTCCGGCTGCTGTGGTGGCGGCTCTTGATCGCCGAAGTTCGTCACGGCCCTCTTCTCTCCCGGAACCGGGTTCCGGCCCCGCCGCCGTTCTCGGGTATGAAATCCAGGCCGGCCTCTCCCTAGCGGCTCGTGCGGACCTCCCGTCGCTGGCAGCGATGCGGTGAGATCGGGCGGCCCGGCCAAACGCGCGGCCGGGCCCGACGCGCTTACCGGTGGACCGTGCAGCTATTGATGTCGCCGGTCGGCAGGAACTCGCAGTGGGTGACTGGCGGGGTGACTCCATCATCCGAAACAGTCGAGACAGCTGCCTCGCTGGTCGGCGGTGAGGTCAACATGATCGTGCCGAATGCTAAGGTGGCAGCGGAAAACGCGAGAACGAACACAATGAAGTTGCGCTGGAGCGCGGGGAGCAAGCCAGTGGCCATGATGGCCTCCCATGAGGCGCAGAGACTGCGCCGACAGAGAGGCTAGACCCCGATAGCTGGTGGACGCATCATTCGAATAGGGGAGGAGTACGTATTTCCACCCGATCACAGCCAAGGCTCAAAGCATCCACGCCCGCCTTCAGCTGAGGGGGCAAGCCTGAGGACGGGTGTGGATCGTCGGCAAGGCGCCGTTGGGCCAGATACGGCGATCAGGGCCGAAGGGTTCCCAAGCGGCCATCCGGATGCACCTCACGAACGCCGCCCGCGCATCCAACGCGGGACGACCACAATCGAGAGGCCGAGGCGTCCGAGACCGCGCTGCCGGAAGTGCCAACCGAGCCGCTGTCCGAGTCCGAGATCCTGCCCGATGCTCATCCTGCCCTGGCACGGCCGCGGCACCGCCATCGCGGCAGCCGGCACGTTCCTCGTCGGCCTGCTGGAGCGCGCCTGATACGAGGTAGGCCGCACGATTTTACTGAGGCTGCGATGCCGGCCGACTATGGCGGGGCGAAGTGCCTCCGGCTGCTGGCTTGGCCGCCCATTCCACGTCGGAGCGTGGGCCGCCGGGAGCGTCGGTAGCGCCCCGAAGCTGGCCGGGAGCCACATCCGCCACGCGCGACCAAGTCTGCGATCCACAGAAGACCGCGAGCATGCAGCCCTTCACCGTCAGGGCCGACGGCTGATCGCTCCACACCGTCACATCGTAGGACCTGCCGTTGTCAGCGTTGTAGATCTTGCCCTCGAACCGGCCCTCTGCGTTCTGTTTGAGGCCGAGCATGAGCTGATGGCCGAGCTGAGGCCGACCTTGTTTGCTCGGGGTCGGGTTGTAGCGGTCGACCTTCGGCTTGCCGTTCTCATCGAAAGGATCTTTTCCCCAGACGACAAAGCCACATAGCCGCGTAGCGTCCGAGCCGCGGCGCTCGGTCCGAACGCGGGCGCGGCCATCTTCAGTCTGCCACGTGCCGAAAGGCTCGGCCGCCCAAGCCCTATCGCACCGCGCGCCGGCGGCCGCTGCCAGGCAAACCAGAGCCGCAGCGGCGAAGCGCATTGGGATTAAGGCCATCGGTTCTCCTTCTAGGGCGCAGTTGCGTGCGACCTTGGATGGGGTGGGCAAGGCCCATCTGAATTCCCAGTGCCTGGCTCGGGATCTGCTGAACGTTCGCCTTCTACCAAGCGGCCGCAGACGAGCTGCCGCAACGCCACAACATGAGTGAGAGTTCCGCCCGTTGTTCGGCCGAGGGTTCGCCAAGCTGCCGAAGGCATCCACGCCTGCCCCCGTGCAGTGGGTCAGTGGCCGCGACTACTTGGCTAGCTCTTCAGCCATCTGGAGGTGGTGTTCTAAAATCGGCAGGGCCTTCTCAGCAAATGACTTTAAGTCCGCGTTGTCACCGCCCTTGGCATATCGCCTGTACAGATCGACAGCGTCTTTATGGCCGGCGGCCTGCTCAGAGCGATACTGCTTGTCAAAATCGCCACCTTGTTTTTTGTTTAGGACATCGAGCTTTGATTGACGTTTGCTGTCGAGCTGTGGTGGAAAGCTTATTTTTAGCTTACCGCCATCGGCCATCGCCTTTAGTTCGGATCTGATTTTTTCATGATCTGCGATCATCTGGCCGGCGAATGGCCTCGTTGCAATGTCTCCGCGGCTTTTGGCGATCAGACTGGATTGGATCTCAAACATATCGCTCAAAGCAGCCTCGGTTACGAAATCCTGTGCACTGGGACTGGAGCCGATGAGCGAGTTTAAGCCCAGCTTTTCGGGCACGCTCTCGGCCATCGCTGGGCCCACAAGCAGCAGGCCAACGGCAA
This sequence comes from Methylobacterium sp. P31, assembly GCA_050632875.1. Lineage (GTDB taxonomy): Bacteria > Pseudomonadota > Alphaproteobacteria > Rhizobiales > Beijerinckiaceae > Methylobacterium. The sequence continues at coordinate 4,059,266 of JBODSC010000001.1, forward strand.
GAGCTGCAAACCTTCCCACGACGGTCCCTCCTGGTTTGCCGCAGGAAAGCGTACAGCGCTGATACCGTTCCGAGGTATTTATCGGTCTCGATGGGGCTGACCTGCCCAACTCCGTCGATCCCGGCTGATCGTCTCAATCGGCCCGGTTCAAAGCCAGCCAATCAAGCCGTCGCGCGCTGCACTTCGGCCACACGGGCTACTCGTCTCCCATTTCCTTGTGCTCGGTAATCTCGTCCTCCTGCTCGGAATCATCGCCGAGAAGCTCGTCCAGTTCCTCGATCAGGTCCATGACCTGCTGCTCGGTCGCGCGCACTCGGAAGACCTCGCCGTCCTCATTCTCGAAGGTGAGGTGGAACTCGCCCCGGATCTCGTCGGAGAGCATGCGGGCTAATTTCTTGGGCGTAGTCATCGCGCGGTTGCCTTCTGTCTCTGAGAGAACGCGGTATAGCTGATATAGCATTTACCTAGCAGCAACGGCATAGATGATGAGCGCTGCTACAACGGTCGCTTTGAATGTTTGCCGCTCTGCTCGCCGCAATTGCGGCCTGCTGTTCTGCGACAAACCTCAGCAATGGCTTCTGCCAATTCGGCTTGGCGAAACGGTTTGGGCAAGCGCAGCGCGTCATCAACCGGCTCACCCTGAGATATGCCAGTGTAGCCACTCGCCAGGATCACAGGCAGAGAGGGGTGCTGCCTCTCGATCTGCCGGATCAGCTCCAACCCTGTCATGCCAGGCATGACCTGATCAGTGATGACAACGTCGGCCCTGCTCTCGCGGGCTGCGAGTTGCTGCAACGCCTGGTCTCCTGTCTCGGCCTCCATCACTGCGTGGCCGAGATCCTCCAGCATCACCGCTGTGCCGCTGCGGACCAGATCGTCATCGTCGACGAGCAGCACGATGAGTGAGGTGGTCGCATGCTTCGGCTGAGCTTCGATGCCTTCCTGTCGCTCAGCCAAGCAGTTGCTGGCTTGTATGTCGCTGGCTACAGGCACCCAGAGTCTTACTGCTGTTCCCTGGCCTACTTGACTGGACACAGTCATGGCACCACCCGACTGGGCAGCCACACCCTGGATCATCGGAAGGCCCAAGCCCGTGCCTTTGGCTCGGTCTCAGCGGCCATATGCCGGACCACTCCACCTGCTCCAAGAACCGCCACAGCCAACCAAGCGTAGCATTTTCAATCGGATACGATGCTGATCCGCCTTGGCCCCCTGCGCCGATTCACGCCTTGTCTGGCGGCTCGAACAGGAACGGCGTCGTCCGCCCTCGGAACGGCAGGTGTCATCGCTGAGTTCTTCGGCCCTGCTCCATCGAGAGGTGGCGAGCGTTCCCCAAAGATTGGAATTTGGGCCAATGAAACAAGTCAGTCCGCCTGCTTCGGTTGGCGCCGCAGCGCACCTCGGCAAGCGGGAGGTCAGTCTTTTGGCGACCCTGTTCTGCATCGCCGCGCTCGTCCTCGGGTTCAGCCTGCTGGCCGACGAGGTGATGGCGGGCGACACCATGGGCTTCGACACCCGGGTCGCACGCTTCTTCCGCCCCCTCGGCACCAATGGTCCGATAGGGCCGGATTGGATGCACGAGATGGCTCGGGACGTGACCTCCTTGGGCAGCATGGTCGTCCTTTGCTTCGTCTCGGCTGCCGTCGTCGGGTACCTGCTCCTGGTCCGTAAACGCGGGGCGGCGGCCCTGCTGGCCGTGTCGATCTTGGGGGGAACGGTCATCAGCTTCGGGTTGAAGCTGCTGTTCAACCGCCCCCGGCCTGAGATCCCTGGCGCCATTCAGGTATTCACCTCCAGTTTCCCCAGCAGCCACGCGATGCTGTCCGCCGTGACCTACCTGACGCTCGGCGCCCTGATGACGCGCGTCGTCGCAGGCGCACGGCTGAAGGCGTACGTCATAGGGCTGGCGGTCTTCCTCACCGTGGTGGTCGCTTTGAGTCGGGTCTACGTTGGGGTCCACTACGCGACAGACGTGCTGGCGGGTTGGTGCGTTGGCTCGGCCTGGGCGATCCTATGCTGGATCGCGGCCCTTCGGCTCCAGCGCGGCGGCCACGTCGAGCAGCCGGGAGATGAGGAAGGTGCGCAGGAGCCGAGCACCGCGTGAGGCCCTCATTCCTCGCTTCACGGTCAAGCCCGGTTCGGCGCCATTGATTGCCGCCAAGGTCGCGGCGTCAGAGAGGCACCATCCGGACCGTCGGTGCGTTTCCTGGGGCAGACACCCGAGGAGGCCGCGATGCCGAAGCTCAAGAGCGAGGAACGCGAGGAGTTGCCCGAGAGCAAGTTTGCTCTGCCCGAGCAGCGCAAGTATCCCATCGAGGACAAGGCGCATGCGCGTAACGCCAAGGCACGCGCAGCCCAACAGGAGAAGGCTGGAAATCTGTCCGCTGCGGATCACCGGAGGGTCGACGCCAAAGCCGACAAGGTGCTCGGAAAGAAGTAGCTGCTCCGGCGGCGGCCCTGGGGACCGCAGTGGCCACTGGTGCGTCCCGCCGCATCGTTCATTCAGCCGGCATCAACACACGCTGGATGCCTCTAGTTCTGCGCCCCCAGCCATCAGCCTGATCCGGCCCTTTGGGAGTGGATCATCGCGGAGTTTGATCCCGCTACTGAACCAAGTGTGTGCGCCGGCAGTGGAAACATCCAGCCTCAGTTGCCCGTCACGCCGACGACGCTGTGCTTGAACTTTGCCGTTGTTTCCGCCGCATCGGGTGCATCGATGTGGCGATAGCGTGCTTGCACCAGTCCGAAGACCCCAAAGGCAAATAGACCCGCGGCCGTGACGGCTAGCAAAATCCAGCCGTAGGGTTGAGCGCGCAGCACCTGTAGCGCACCGGCCAGCCCCTTCACTTCCGCGGAGCTGCTGTGGACGGCGGCAAGGATCAGAAAGGCGCCGATCAGACCAAACACCACGCCACGAGCTGCAAACCCGAGCCGTCCCATAGGCACAGCCCATCTGCGAACCTCGGTGGGCAAAGAAAGCCTCTCGAGCACGTCACCCTTCCAGCCCTTGCGGAGGAAGGCCAGGCCGACACCGATTACGATGAGGCCGACGAGGCCGGTCAGCGACTGGCCAAGCGGTTCGCTCAGCAGCCACGCTGTCCAATCGTGGACCGCGTTATCGTCGCCGCCTCCGCCCCGTTTACCGAGTGTAAGCTGAGCGGCTGATAGAGCCAAACCGCCATAGATGAAGCCGCCGATGACGTGACCCACACGTTGCGCGAGTGCCTTGCCCGAGCTACCCCGGCGGTCGGCATCCGTGACACCCTCAAGAATGCGCCAGAGGGCAAAGCCAGCCAGACCAACTGCGATCAGCCCGAGCCAGACGCGCCCAAATGGCTGCGCGAGAAGGCTGGCCAGAGCACTTTTGTTTCCGCCTGCCTGACCACCTGCCCCGAGTGCAGCCAGTACGGCTAGGCCACCGACGAGGCAGTAGACCACCCCGCGCGCTCCGTAACCAGCTCGCGCCAGCATTTCGAGGGTGCGTCGCTCAAGGTGGAACATGGCAGTACTCTGAACCAGCAGCCTGGAACCAGTAAGAACCACGAGGTGCGGGTGCCGTTCCGGGACCGAGCTGACTCAAGACTAAAGCCACGAACGGCCACGCCAGCAGGAGCCGTGATTGCTTTTGCCCTGTAAACTCAGCAGTTCTAACCAGGGGCCGAAACCCGCCACAAAGTTCCTCACGCGGCGAGCTGCGCCCGCCTCGTCGCCCAACTGGCGGGCCAGAGCGCCGCTGAGGCGCCTACAGGTCAGCGGCCGCGCAGGGTATCCTTCGCTCCGCCGTATGCGCTCTGCGCCCGGCCCTCAGCCTTGTCGATCTTGCCCTCGGCCTGGAGCTTCGTGTCACCAGTCACGCTGCCGAAGGTGTCCTTCACAGCGCCTTTGGCCTGCTCAGCAGCACCGCCGACCCGATCGTGGGAGACGCCCGGCGTGGACCGAAGGCCACGGCGCTGGGTCATGAAGTACCAAGCTCCACCGGCGATCACGAGGATGGCGATAAGGATCCACAGCCAAGTCATGCCTCCGCTGGACTGGGCCGCCGCCGCGTTCTGTGCCAGGGCGGGGAAGGCCGGCAGCAACAGCAGGCCGACGAGGGGAAGGCGTGCATTGCGCATGGTGAGTATCCTTATGGCTTCGGTGGCAGGGCGCCTGCAGATCAATGCGCGATCGCCCTAGTGAGTTGCCGCACTACGACCTCCATGCCCCGAGGCGACGCCAGCCCCGGCAGCAATTCTGAATGGTGAGCGGCCACCCTAAACGCTATGCCGAAGGTCAGCTTATGGCGCGCTCTAGACCCAAAATCTTCGCTGCCGCAGCGTCTGCTTTTGGAATTCTGCCGGATACGCCTGAACGGCGACAATGGGCGCAAAGCTGAACGACCGGTCCTGCGTGCGACGGCGACCCCGCGTGACGTAGCCTGGCCGACAGCTGCCGGTCCGCCCCGGAGCAAGGCGGTGAAGCGGACTTTCTGCGCGGCCCACATGAATGCCTCAGCACGTCGTGTTCCACCAGATCGGGCATCTTCGCCCGCACTCTGGTCACGGCGTTCCGCAGGTCGGTACCCAGGTGGCCCGCGGCCTCCGGAGGCATCAGAAACGCGAGAGAATCGTGAGCAACTGCGGCCAGCAGGGCCCACCAGGACTCCCGGGCCCTCCCGGACCACCCGGGCCTCCCGGACCACCCTGGACTTCCTCAGCCTCGACCCCCACTACTCCGATTGTGCCGGGAGGTGCTGATGCAGCCTCGTAGAAACCAAGTCTCACGCCCGCGCTTCCGATGATGCGTTCACCGAAGGACGTCGGGATCAAACAGCCGCCATTACCGCCGCAGCGGCCAAGCACTCTTACCCGGCCACATGCTCGGGCATCTTGATAAAGCTCTTCAAGGAGGTGCAATCTACTTTCGTAGTAAGCTCGGTGACGTACGATCTCCGCTTGCAGGCCGAGGATGCAGCAAAAACTCATCTAGGCACAGGCGTTTCTACGGAACCGTCAATCACTGGACTCTATCACGTCCATGTCACGACGGCGTGCGGTGGGCCTGCCTTCTAGGCTTTCTCAGGCGGGTGAGCAGCACACGTAGCTCTTCGGGCAGCGGGCGGGCGTTGGGCGGCGGGCAGGCCCGCTCAACGGCGCGGGACAGAGCGGCGAGCGCGGACTCATGCGGGCTCGCGGGCCTGGGTTTGGGCCGCTCAGGAAACGAAAGGACCATCTGACCCGGCTGCTCCTATCGTCCTGAGGTACTGCTCAGCGCCGTCTTCAGCGCGCATCCGGAGCGCCAGGATGCGGTTATGACGTGCGTGCCGGAGTAGGAGTCTCAGCGGTTGCAGCCTGCCCCCGTTCATCGAGATAATGGGCTGCACGGACCAGCTCGGTCGCGATCGACTCCGCGAGAGCGGCGGTTCGGAGCCGATCGGTGGACGACGCGGCCATGGCTGCCTCCGATCACCGGAAGCCTGGATCGTCGATCTGATTTCCTAACGGTTCGTTAACCGCTTCCGCCATGGCGAGGCTGGCAGACGAGCACCGCCAGCAAGGGCTCGCTGTTCCGCGAGGTCAAGCTGAACCGCGGGAATGCGATGCAACTCGCAAGTCAGGAGGCGTAAGGCTTTGAGCTGGGACCTGCCTCACCCCGTGATCGGCAGGCGCCCGTGATCCTCCCCGACTTCGCGGACACGGGGAGATTAGCTCGCGGTCCGTTCGGCCTGCTCGGGCGTGAGATAGCCGAGTGCCGAATGGATGCGTTGCCGATTGTAGTAGCCCTCGATGTAAGCGAACAGGTCGCGTCGCGCCTCATCCCGGGTCGCCCATCGCCGCTGATGGACGAGTTCGACCTTGAGGGTGTGGAAGAAGCTCTCCATCGGGGCGTTGTCGTAGCAGCATCCTGTCCGACTCATGGACGGCCTGGCCCCTATGCTGGCGAGCTGCTTCCGGTAGGCCTCCGCCGCGTACTGGCTGCCACGATCCGAATGGCAGATGAGCCCTGCGGCCGGTCGCTGCCGCTGGGCGGCCATCATCAGCGCCGCCACGCTCAGCTCGGTGCGCATGTGATCGCGCATCGACCAGCCGACGATCTTGCGCGTGGCCAGATCGAGGATGGCGGCCAGGTACAGCCAGCCCTCGCCGGTTGGCAGGTAGGTGATGTCGGCCAGCCAGACCGTGTTTGGCCGCGTGGCCGAGAAGTCCTGCTTCAGGAGGTTTGGGGCGATCGGGAGATCGTGACGGCTGTCGGTCGTGCAGGGCCGGAACCGACGCCCCGCCAGGGCACGGATGCCGTGCCGGCGCATGAGACGCTCCACCCGCCCACGGCTGACAGACCGGCCCTCGGCCCGCAGGGTGGCATGCACGCGTGGGGCACCGTAGCGCCGATGGTGGGCGGCATGGATGCGCCGGACATCGTCCAGGAGCTGGCGGTTGGAGGCCGAGCGGGCGCTCTCTGGCCGTGACCGCCAGCCGTAGAAGCCGCTGGGTGAGACTCCGAGCACGCGGCACATGAGACGCACCGGCCAGGTCCGCGCATGCTGCTCGATGAAGGCGAAGGTCACTTGGGCATCTCCGCGAAGATGCCGATGGCTTTTTAGCACGGCGCGCTCCATGCGCGTGCGGTCGAGCCTCACGCCGCAGGCGAGCGATCTCGGCGGCCTGATCGGACGGCGAGGCGACCGGGCTTGGTGGCGAAATCCCCGTCGATCCTGCCGGCCGCGGCCGGGGTGAGGCTCCGTTCAGCGCGGCACGCCACTGCCGCAACATCGAGGGCTGGATCCCGAGTCTCGGCCGCGACCTGTATCTGCGGCCGGCCACTGCTCTCCAGCAGGGCGACCGCTTCGCGTTTGAACTCGGGCGTGAACTCCCGTCTCGTCTTCGCCATCCGACACCTTCCCCGCTCAGCATGAGCGTATCAGAGGTGTCCGCGAAGCCGAGGGAGGATCACTCGGACGCTACCGCTGGATCGTGGAGCGCACCCTGGCTTGGCTCGCACGCTTCCGCCGACTTACCATCCGCTACGAGCGACGCGCTGACCTCCACCTCGCCTTCACGACACTCGCCTGTGGCCTCATCTGCAGGGCACAGCTCAAACGGTTTTGTCCCTGACTCTAAGGCTCACCGGCCGCTATCGCCGCACGGCAGGCTGGGCTCAAGCTCGCCCTCCTGCTCAAGAGGCAGGCCCTAACCCGCCCGGCATCGGGAATGTAGTCCTGACAGAGGCTCATGGCGTCGGGCGTGCAGGCTTGTTGCTGCTCGGGCGTGTCCTGAGAGAACGCCGGGCCCTGGGAGAACGCCGGAGAGGCCAGGGCAAAAAGGTATAGGCCAAGGCAGGCGGTCATCATTTTGATGTTCATGGCCCCTCACGCACAGCGCTTCCTCGACGACCGCCAGGATACGAAACTTGAGCGTAAAAGCGAGGCTTGTGGCCCGTCAGCACTGGCAGGGAGCTTGGTTGCTGCCAGCGGCGCCCCATAATCCCCGACCGGCCGGAGCATCCGAGACAGCAGTGGCGCACGCTGTTTCGCCGGAAGGCGCTGGGCGACCTGTTCGGCGGTCCTTACGGCTAAGCGACAGCTCGTCGGTGGTGAGGTCTTGCTGGCTCCTGCTGTGCCAGCTCCTCCAGTAGCTCTGCACGGCGCTCGTGCATCTTCTTCGCGACGAAGGGCTCCCTGGCCTCTGGATGACCCGTCCTGCGGGCCTCTTCGTGGAGAGCGATAGCCCTGTCCAGGCTCGTGATGTCAGCCAGGATTGCCGCGACTGTCCGGGGTTCGTCGTCGGCCATGTCGGTGCTCCATGCCTCATGCCCCTCGCGCGCGAGGGCGGAAATTCGCATAGACGCATTTATGGAACGCGATTTTAGGTACTCGGGAAATGCTCGTGCGTGCCCGAAAGATCCGCCCGCACCCTGATCTTACCGGACCGAGTCGAACCGCCGCGCCGGCCGCGCGCGATTACTAGCGAACCGGACAATGGTCCTAGGCACTCGGCCCGCATATCGCCGACCCGCGGCGTGTGGTCCGATGCGCTCGTCGCTCCGGCTTCTGCGCGTGAAACCGAACGGCGGCCGGGTCGGGCCCTCCCCCGAGGGCTCGGCCCGTGTCCGCGATGCCGTCAAGGCCCATACGTCAGGCCGACAGGGTCGCCATCACGGCAAGTCCGGCCGCGGGCAGGGCAAAGGCGAGGATGCAGGCAACGTCCAACTGCGCCGGGCGGCTGCTCGCCAGCCAGCGGCGGACGGCGAGGTTTTCGGCAAGCAATCCCGCTAAAATGAAACCACAGCCCACGAGCATCGCGGCACCTCATCCGCTCGCGATATAGATATGGACAACGCAAATAGCGCCCAATCGGCCAGCGTCAGCGGATAGCGGCTGCGCAGGCGAAAAAAACGAGGGTTGCGCCTGCCACCGCAGTGCATCCGGTCAACCAAGATGCAGGACCGCTCCGACGTAAGCGGAAGTCGGCGTTCAACGAGATCGCGATGCCGACCACGAAGAGGCCGCTTAGGACTAAGAGTCAGGGACAAAACCGTTTGAGCTGTGCCCTGCAGATGAGGCCACAGGCGAGTGTCGTGAAGGCGAGGTGGAGGTCAGCGCGTCGCTCGTAGCGGATGGTAAGTCGGCGGAAGCGTGCGAGCCAAGCCAGGGTGCGCTCCACGATCCAGCGGTAGCGTCCGAGGTGTTCGCTGCTCTCGATGCCGCGCCGGGCGATCCGTGGCGTGATGCTGCGGGCGCGGCACTCACGCCGGCAGCGACGATGGTCATAGCCCTTGTCGGCATGCAATTTGTCGGGCCTGCGCCGCGGGCGACCACGGCGGCCGCTGCGCACGCCCGGCACCGCGTCGAGGGTAGCTGCCAGCGTGCGGCTGTCGTGGCAGTTGGCTCCGGTAAGCGTCAGGCCGAGCGGCGTGGCGTTGGCGTCCACGACGAGGTGGCGCTTCGTGCCCGGCTTGCCCCGGTCTGTCGGGTTCGGGCCCGTCGCGGGGCCCCTTTTTCGCCGGCAGGCTCGCACTGTCGAGGACCGCGCGTGACCAGTCGAGCGCATCGACATCCTGAAGCTGCTCCAGCAGCACACGGTGCAGGGCGGCCCAGACGCCAGCCGCCTGCCACGCGCCCAGCCGCCGCCAACTCGTCTTGCCGCTGCAGCCGACATCGGAACGCGGCAGATGCTTCCACTGCATGCCCGTGCGCAGAACCAGGATGATGCCCGCCAGCGCCGCCCGATCCGAGGCGCGCGGCCGACCGCCTTTCGGCTTCTCAGGCTCGGATCGAAGAAGCGGCTCGATCACCGCCCAGAGGTCGTCGGGTACAAGAGCGTCCATGCCCGCCCAACCCGCTGACTGCGGTTTCGTCCCGCGCTCTAAGTCGTCTGCGCCACGCAAGCGGCGGCGTAGACACTCGTAAGCCGCTGGCCTCAATCTCGGCGATCCGCTCGCTGCCATCGCGGAGACCGCAAAGCAGGACTGCGGCCTCGGCTTGGCAAGCAAGCGTCCGAGCTTGGAGCGGCGTAGCCGGCTCCCGCTCACCGTCGACCTGATCCAGGCAGGCATCGAGGATGTCCGTGCGCAGGTCGATTATTAGTCAGGCGACCGCGGGCAGGGCGGTCGGTCACACGGGCGCGGGCTGGCGCAGACCGGGCGGGACGAGCCATAGCTCATGCGTATGGTCCTCCGAACAGGTCTCCGAGCGCCTTCCTGCGGAACAGCGTGGCCCACCGGCGGCGCTGGTGCTCGGGCCGGTCGTGGATCATGTGGCACCGCTGGCAGAACGCGGCGAGGTTGGCGTCCGCGTTGTTGGATGTGTCGTGGTCCCGGTGGGCAGCGGCCAGCAGCACGCGGGTCGTGCGCACGATCGCCAGCACATCGACGGTACAGGGGGCGAGGCGCACGCGGCGCCCTCGCCCGTCCCGCCACGTAGCTGCCGGCGCGTCCCACCAGCGGCCATCGCCCAGGTGGAACACGCGCTGCCCGTGCGGTCGCCCGCAGCCCTCACAACGGCCGCCGGCTCGCCGGAACCGGATCACAGCCGAGAGTTGCGGCCAGTCGATCGGGTAGAAGAAGCGGTGCTCGCGCCGGATCGGCATTGTTGAGTTTGAGCAGCGGTGCGCACAGAAAGGCGCCCCGGAACCTCTTCCGGAGCGCCTCCTGACTAAGCAGCCAGTTTAATCGGGCTGGGGATGCTTAGGCCAAGCAGGATTTCGGCAGTGATCAGTACGAGCCGAACTTGTAGTTCACGCCGGCGCGGACGACAGCGAAGGCGTTCTCGTTGCGCAGCGGCACGTTGCTGAACACCGGCACCAGACCGGCGCCCGTGACCAGGCCGCCGACCAGCGGGAGACCGGTGCTCCGACCGCGATCCAGGTTCACGTACAGACCTTCGACCTTCACCGTCACGGCCGAGGAGTGGAAGAAGTTGAGCCAGCTGTCGGTGGGCAGGGCGTACTCGATGCCGCCGCCGGCGGTCCAGCCGGTGACGAAGTCATTGCGGTTGCCAGCGAAGTTCTGGAACGCGACGCGCGCGCCCTGATCGCCCGTGGCGTAGGCGAAGCCGCCGGTGGCGTACACGAGGGTGCGGTCGAAGGCGTAGCCGAGGCGGCCGCGCACCGTGCCGAAGAAGTCGAGCGTGCTCAGCAGGCCATCAACCGGCACGAAGGCGCCGAACGCCGGGCCGGGCGCGCCCGTCAGCAGGAAGCTCTGACGGCGGCGGCCGAAGTCGAGGTACTGCGCGTCAGCCTCGAAGCCGATCACCACGCCCGCGCCCGGGGTCAGCTGCCAGTTGTAGCCGATCTGACCACCGCCCGAGAAACCTTCATTGTTGTTGCGGCTGTACACCAGCGAGGAGCCCGGGGTCAGGATCGCCGGATTGAAGGCGCCCGCGGCCGTGATCGCGATCGGGCTGACGCCCGGGATCTGGGCGAAGCCGTTCGCGCGGTTGTTGCTGGCGTCGAAGCCGTAGCCGGCGTTGAAACCCGCGTAGAAGCCGGTCCAGGTGAACACCGGAACCGGGGTGAACACCGGCGGCGGGGCGCGGCGCGGCAGGTCCGCGGCGGAAGCGGCGCCGGTCAATAGGGCCGTGGCGGCACTCGCGAGAAGAAGCTTCTTGATCATTTTGGTCCTCAGTCTCCCGTTGCGCGGGACGTATGCCGGGCGCACAGAACGGCAGGGTGCACGCCTGCGGTAGTGCAAAACCGCAACAATTCTGCCCTACTGAGACTGAAGAAAGAGTGAAAAATTGATCCGGTCCGATGAACTATGGCTTAGGCATCTTCGATTTGGACCCAATATTTTTTATACTTCCGTAACCCATACGCAAAAACAAAAATCCCCTTAACTTGCGCCAAGGGGTTGAGAGTTTTTGCTCTAGCCCCAGGACCAACCGAGGCTATGTTCAATATGAACCCGATTTCATGCCGTCTGGCAAGTAGGATTGTGATCTCCGGCTCGATATCTAATCTAGTGGATGGTCGTGGTGGGTTTGGATGCGGTCTACGCGCTGGCCGAAGCCGTGACCGGCAGCGGCTCCATCAGCAGCGCCCTATCAGCAGAGCCTAGATGACAGACCGGATCTGCTACCCGCCGCGGCGAACCGGACGGGGGTGAAAGGGCATACGAACCTGGCGACGAACTACCAGACCGGCAGGCTCTACTGCTGACCGGGTAAGTTCCGGTAGGCGGAGGTCCGCTCGAACAGCACCCGGGTCGCCTCGATCCCCAAGGCCGGCGCGGCGGCGATCATCAGCGCGCCGCAGAAGTCGACCAGGACCGTGCCGTGGACCGGATGAACCCCGAAGAGCTGCGGCGCGGTCCAGCCCAGCCGGCACGCCTCGATGCCGAACCGATCGATCAAGGCGAGCGCGTTCTCGCGCAGCGCCGCCCAGTTCGTCGGCGCGAGGTACCGGCAGGGCGAGGCATGCGGCGACAAGCGGTCGATCTGGTCGCGCCAGGAAGCGACGGCAGGCGGGATGCCGGACATGCCGGCCGCGGTACGGCCGAACGGTTGCTGAAACGGAAAGGGCCCGTCGGCGTTTCTCGGCGCCCGTGTTGCGTTGCTGGAGAATGGCCGTGAGGCTCGTTGGCCCGTTCCCTCCGTCGAAGAAGAGAAAGAGCTGGCTGGGCGAACCTGCTCCCCTGAACCCCGACGATCGAATGGACAGCATTTTTCAGGTGGCCATGTTCGCGCTGATCGCGCTCGACCTGGGCATCAGGTTCGGGCCGGACATCTGGCATCTGCTGCTATAGCCAACCGACGCCGATCTATGTTTGAGCCTCGTCCGCTCCATATCCGCTGGATCGCAGCTCGGGTCGGCGGGAGAGACCCATGCGGTTCTCCACGTGCAGAACCTGCGGCAGGCACATTGATGCCGAGGCGCGGGTTTGTCCGATCTGCGGCGCCCTCACTGGTGTAAGCAAGCCGGCGCAGGACGAGCAGGTTAGCCTGCTCAGCTTCATCGCCGCCGTGGTCGTGGGCTTCTTCGGCTTCCTGATCCTGAAATGGCTCGGCGTCCTGCTGTAGCGGGAGCGATCTGCCACGGCTGCTGAGGACCTGAAGGCGAAGAGCCCCGCCTCTACGGGGGACGTAGAAGCAGGGCCCTCTCACACAGGGATCATCATCACTGTCAGGCCCGCCAGGAACCAACGTGCTAGATCAACGAATGTTGTAATCGCGGGTTCCGACCTGCCGATTTTCGGGTGAGATCGGCCGGGTTCAGTCCGCCACAGGACTTCGCGGGCGTGGCGGCTTTCGCGGATCGGCCCAAAGCGCATCGTGAGGGGTTTGTCGTGTGCCTTCCCCGTTCCGACTGACCTTACAGGTTCACGCCAACGGGCCCGTTCCGCGCCGAGACGAGAGACCGGTCCGTGTGAGAACGGGCGGCATCTCGGCGGCGCTGACCGGGTCGGTGTTCCTATGGTGGGTTAGAGCGGTCGGCCTCACGCGGCTCTAAGGTCGGTGGCGCTTCGGGAGCGGAGTCGAGCCATGCGCACGTTCCTCGTCACCTTTCACAAGGTCGTTCCAGATGGTCGCGGCCACGACCACTACGTCCTGCAGCGGCAGGTCGTCGTGGCCGCCCTCTCCGGGGAAGCCGCAGCCGAAGCCGCCAAAGCGCTGTTCTGTCAGGCCGCCAGCATCAGCGACTGGCGGCTGCGAGCCGACACCTGCGAGGCCGTCGGGCTGGTCGATCTCGCCGCCTGAGGGGCGTGTCGCAAACTCGGCGTCGGGCCGCAGAAGGATGTCTGCCGTCCTGCTTTCACGCTTTGTTCGCGACGGGAAGTCCGAAGCAGCAGGCGAGCAGCTGGTTCTGCTCGCGCACGGTCCAGGTACCCGCGAACCCGAAGCCCTTGCGCAGCCACAGCATGGCCTCGAAGCCGCAGATCGTGCGCCGGGCCGCGTGGAATGACCGGACGCCGCCGACTCGTGGCATCGGCCGCTTGACCCGGAAGTGGTCGCTCTCGATGCCCTGCTGCAGGTGCTTGGTCACGTAGTGGGTTGGTGCCCGGGGTAGCAGACCCTCCGTCCGGCTCTCGGCGATGGCTGGCGGGTAGGGACCAGCACCATCGGTGCCGATCCGGTCCGGGGCGAGCAGCGGCTGATCGGCCAGCATCTTGCGGAAGAACCGTTTGGCTGCATCGAGATCGCGGTTGGCGGTGAGCAGGGAGTCGACGGCTCGGTAGAGGTAGCGCCACTGCCCACGCACCTTGATGTACGTCTCGTCGATCCGTACCGAGCCGCAGTGCGGCCGACGGAACTGGCTTAGCCGCTTCTCGATCAACGGCGCGTAAGCCAGAACCCAGCGGTTCAAGGTGGAGTGATCCACCTCCAGACCGCGTTCCAGGAACAGCTCCTCGATGTCGCGGTAGCTCAGCGGGTAGCGCAGGTACCAAGACACGGCCTGCACGATCAGGGCCGCCTCGAAGTGCCGCCCCTTTAAAGTCGGCTCTGGCGCGCTGCTTGAGCTTGGCGGCGATGGCGGACAGGATCATGGGCCGGCTCCAGAGCGGAGCAGCAAGCTGGACAGGTATGCCTAACGAGCCGTGAACGAAGCGCCCTCTGGGTTTGCGACACGCCCCGCGGCTGAGGCGCTGGCGGGGCCTTCGGCACTGCCGTCCGCGGAACAAGCCACGGGCGCTCGGCTTCCTCCGAGGTCAGGCGAGGATGCATGCACGACGACAGCGCTCATAAGGTCAGCCCCCGCCGCAACAGCCGGAGCTGGCTAGCTCCCGCCCTGATCGGGTCGGCAGCCGCCCTGGGAGCCGCGGCCCTCTATGCCGCGGCAAAGGCGCGTGAGGCGGAGCGCCGCTACCCACCCATCGGTCACTTCATGACCGTAGACGGTGTGCGCCTGCATTGCATCGAGCGTGGGCAAGGCGAGCCCTTGGTGCTCATCCACGGCAACGGCACCATGGCCGAGGACTTCCTGGTCAGCGGCATCGTCGACGAGACTCGCCAAGCGCTACCGTGTGATCATCATCGACCGGCCCGGCTACGGCTACAGTGAGCGTCCACGGGCGCTCTGGACGCCGCGGGCACACGCGACGCTCTACCAAGCCGCTCTGCAGCGTCTTGGCGTGTCACAGGCGGTGGTGCTCGGACATTCCTGGGGCAGCTTGGTCGCAGTGGCTCTGGCGCTGCAGGCGCCGCAACTCGTGCGGAGCCTCGTGCTCGCGTCGGGCCACTACTACCCGACACTTCGGGCCGACGTCTTCCTGTTCTCGCCACCCGCTATCCCGGTGGTCGGGGATGTGATGCGGTATACCGTGTCATCGGTGATCGCACGGCTGATCCTGCCGGGTGTGATAAAGGCCATGTTCGCGCCGGCTGAAGTGCCAGAGCACTTCGATCGGCTGTTCCCGAAAGCGCTGATGCTCCGCCCCTCGCAGCTACGTGCGGCTGCCGAGGACGCGGCCCTGATGACGCCGGTTACCGTCGAGCTTCAGGAACACTACCGCGAGCTGAGGCTGCCGGTGGTGATTATCACGGGCGCGGACGATCAGATCGCGGATGTCGGCCGCCAGTCGGAGCGGCTGCACCGCGAGGTAACGGACAGCGAGTTCATCGTCGTTCCTGGCGTCGGCCACATGATCCATCATCTTGCGCCTGAGGCGGTGATCAGAGCGATTGATCATGCATCGAAAAGGGCTAGGGCCGTTTGAGAAGCGCTTGGGTGTGCCAAAAGGGCAATCTCCTTTCCCAGCCGCCTGGCTCGGCGATCTATGCGCCAGCCTCGGTGCATTTTGGGCATGCGGATGAAGACCGGCACTGCCGGTTCGGTGTGGGTGCGCCTTTAACGGACCGTCGTTCACGACCACTTGCGGCTTAGATCCGCTTTCGGGTGAATTAATCCGTTGGTTCCGGGCTCGTTGAGATCATCCGATGAGACGGCGTGAGGTAGTCGCAGGGCTCACAGTAGTCTCGTTCTTCGCCCCCGCCGCGATCGCCGCGCAAGACGCGGCTCGCATCGGCTGCCTCGTGACAGGTTCCCCTGCCTCACACGGGGCATTCGTGGCGGCTTTCCGCCAAGCGCTTGCGCGCTTCGGACGGATCGACGGCCAGGACCTATTCATCGACCTGAGTTGGGCCATGGGGCAACTCAATCGACTTCCGGCTCTCGCCGAAGAGCTAGCGCGGCAACGGCCACAGGTAGTCGTCACCGCAACCACCGCTGCGGCCCTTGCCGCTCGCTGCGCTATGCCCGAAACACCAATCGTGTCTGCGACGCTCGTTGACCCGATTGGCGCGGGCCTCATCGAGAGCTTCGCCCGTCCCGGTGGCCAAGTGACCGGGATCTCTCTCGTGAGCTTCGAGACCCTGCTCGCTAAGCAACTCGACCTCGCCCGCCAGATCAGACCAGGGTCAAGGCGGATCGGCATGCTGATCAACACCGGCAACCCGGCATCCGTCTTCCAACGCGATGCGGCTCGCACAGCGGCGCCGTCGATGAGCCTCGAACTGATCGTGGCCGAGTTGCAGGCAGCCGATGACCTTGACGATGCAGTGCGGAGGCTCGCCGATGAGCGCGCGGACATCGTCTTGCTTCTCGCCGATGCGCTGCTGATCACGGAGCGGAGCCGGGTTGCGGCGTTGGCCTTGGCTCACCGACTGCCGACCATGTCGAGCATTCGCGAGATGACCGACGCGGGCGCCCTCCTGAGCTACGGCTCCGATCTCGGCGAGAATTGGCGCCGAGCGGCCTATTTCGTTGATCGCATCCTCCGGGGCGCGAGCCCGGCCGACCTGCCGGTCGAACAGCCGAGCACCTACTCGCTGATCCTCAACCTTCGCACAGCGCAAGCTCTTGGGATCGCTATCCCAGACTCTCTCCTCTCTCGCGCCGACGAAGTGATCGAGTGAGGCCTCACCTTGCATTCACACCCATATCCGCCTCTCCCGATAGTTCGGTTCGGGTATGCGACCGGGAACCGGCACCGTCGGTTCGGTATGGGCGCGCCTTTAGCAGACCGATGCTCCCGGCTGCTTCCGACCCTTAGCGGAACGCCCCCTTGCCCCTCCGGGGAGTCAGTGTTCCGTGTGGCGCCGCGCGATCCAAGCTCCCCAGAACAGGCTGGAGAAGAAGCGCGTCGGCGGCTCGAAGCCCCCTCGTTCAGCAGCATCGCAACCGCCTCTTCGGAGCGGGGTGGGTCAGCCCCTTGCAGGATCTTAGCGCGCTTCGCTTCGACCTCATCAGGGCTTGCCCCTGCTGACGCCAGCGCTCGCCCCAGGCTGCCAAGAGCAGCGGCTGGCTCGCGTAGGCGTAGTGATTGCCCGCGAGGACAAGGGGGCGCCCGGCCGGAGGCGCTGAGCGATGGAACGCAGGATGGTGCGCTTGGCCTCGTCGCCGGGCAGGTGGTGGAGCACTCCGACTAGCGTGGCAGCGTCGAAGCGCTCATCGGGCGGCAAATCATCAACCGTGCCGAGCACAACCTCGGTTCGGTCGAGGAAGCCGCGTTCCGTGAGGCGCGTGACGGCAAGGTCCATCATGGGCTGAGAGGGATCGACCGCTGTGAAGCGCCAGTGCGGCTCCAACGCTCCGGCGGTCACGATCTCCCTCGCGCCCCCACCTGCTCCAGCGACTAGAACCTGTGCCGTGGACCCGCTGCCGAGCGCTGCGGCCAGCACGCAGGCGGCAAGTTCGTGGCAGGCATCGTAGCCCGCCAACGCGATACGGCTCTGCTGCTCGTACTCTCCGGCCCGAGAGGTGTCGAACTTGCTCGCGGCGTCGGTTAGTGCGGTCAAGATGAATGCTCCAAAGAAGTGCTGCGAGGCGCCTTATGCCCTAAGCCGAAGCAGCGATGAACGGCAGCTTCCCCACCCAAAGCAGCCGACCCGGCCGGTACAATTTGGGCATGCCCTCAGTAAACCGGGTCCGGTCTGGTTCAGGAAGTAATGTTTCATCATTCAACACAGACCGACAGGACGTGAACCATCCAAACCAGACTGCCGGCGGTTCGTAGATCGATCTGGCGCGTCCGACCGCTTGCTCTGCGCTGACCGCATGAGCCAGTGCGGACGGATATTCGATCGTTTTCACGACAATTAGGCGGAGCGGGTTGCGAGCCGCTCGGAACAAGCCGATTTTTGTCGGAGAAACGTATCGGCTTTTCTACTGCCGGGTAAACGTGGTTTTGGCACAATCCCGACATGCTCGTCGGATATGCCCGCGTCTCTACCCTCGACCAGAACCTCGACCTGCAGCGCGACGCGCTGATCAAGGCCGGCTGCGAGCACCTGTTCGAGGAGAAGAAGTCCGGCAAAGCCGGGACCAAGCGTCCGGAGTTCGAGGCGGCGCTCGCCTACCTGCGGCCTGAGGACGTACTCTTAGTATGGAAGCTCGACCGGCTCGGCCGCTCGCTCGTCGAGATGATGCGCACCATCGACAGCCTACGGGTGAAGGACGTCCATTTCCGCTCGCTCACCGAGCAGTTCGACAGCGCCACCGCCCACGGCCACTTCGCCCTGCAGATGCACGGCGCCATGGCCGAGTACTTCCTTGACCTCAACCGTCAGCGGACAATGGAGGGGCTGAAGGCCGCCCTCGCCCGCGGCCGAAAGGGCGGCCGACCGAAGAAGCTCTCCGAGGCCGATATCGAGGCTGGCCGGGCGATTCTGGCGGCCGGCACGATCAGCGTGGCCGAGATCGCCAGGCGGCTCGGGGTCAACCGGGACACATTCTACAGCTACTTTCCCGTGCCCGGGCCAACAGCACAGCGGCGCGGAGCTAAGGCATCTAATCCATTATGGGGTCGATCATCATACCTGAGATCGTGAGCACGGAACCGTCGCTGGCCCCAAGCCGGAGCGTCTCTCACTGTCGAGCGAGGAAGCCACCATGCCTGACCCGACGGCCTTCGATCTCGCGTTTCAGCCTCGCTCCTACTGGGGGCCAGCGTCGTTGCAGGACCACTTCGGCGCGCGCGTCACAGGTGAAGTGCGCCGCCAGGCTATCGTCGCGGAGACAGCAGCCGGCCAGGCCGTCACGCAGCCGCTCTCGATCGATGAGCTAGAGCGCAGCCGCCGAGCTGCCATTCACCCCATGCTGATGGGGGGCGAGTACCTGCCCCCGCTTGAGACGGATGAGGTCGAGGTCGCTCGTGTCGTGCTCCAGTCAGGCGCGCGAGCCGCCCCGGCTAACGCTTAGCCCGAAGCCCGGCAGGTCGTCGTCGAACACCACGAGCTTGTCGCGCCCGGCCGGGACCTGGACGGCGAGGGCGTTCTGGTTCGTGAGGCGCATCGCTTACCGGTAAGCACATAGTAAGCAGGGCGCGCGACCTAGGTGGATGGTCCCGCTCGCATCATGAGAGGGTACACGCGCACAAATCCCTGCGGGAGCGTCACTTCTGAAGCCCAGTAAGCAGTCCTGCCAACCGAATTACTGTATACCCCGTGTTTCGTAACGAGGGGATCTGGGGCTCGAACCCCTCTTGCGGCACCACTTCCTACCCGTCCTCGAACTCACACTAATTGACCCGAACGCGTCGCTCCTCGGGGACGCGGACCGTGTAGCCGTGGGACTCAAAAATTCCGGGACCGGCAGGGTCATGTTGCGGCCGATCCCGGCCGCCTCGTGAAAGCGTCCGACCGTCAGTAGCCACTCGGGATGCGCCGCCAGGTCCCGGGCGATCCGAGCGATGGAGAGGCAGGGCTGGTCGAGGCCCGCCGCCTCGCGGAAGCTGCGAATCGCCGCTATAGGGCCGCATCGTCCTTTGCGCCGTCCCGGACCAGCCGCGCCAGAGCGGCCGGAAAGGCGGGTCGGTCGGGAGCCGGCACCGATGCCGCGATCTCCTCGGTCAGAAGGCCCGGATTATCGGACTCGGCACGGTGCGTCCGATCGAGATCGGCCAGAATGCGCTCCGCGAGCGCCGCGACCTGCCACCCCGCGAAGGCGAGCCGCTGGCCAGCCGCCTCGATCGTGACAACAGCGACCAGCCGCGCAGCCTCTCGTGCTCCCGTCGTCAGACCATCGCCAGCACCGCCGCGATCACCGCCACCCCGACCGCCAGCCACGCCGCGTAATCGCCGATGAGGCCGCTGTGCAGGATCTCCAGGGCGCGCGTCGGCGCCGATTGCGTGGCGCTGACGGGCCGGACGACGAATGCCGGGAGCCTCTTGCGGAACAGCCCGTAGCCGGCGCCCGCGAGCGCCGCCGCTACGGAGGCCCAGGGCAGCCAGCCGGGTCCCTCGGCAAGCGCCCCGCCCGCAGGCCGGTGCATGAAGGCCGCCACCGCCCGCGGGAGGGCGTGCTCGATCGGGCTCGCCGGCAGACCCACATCGAGGGCCAGCAGCACGCAGCAGGGCGCCAGCATCAGCCAGAGGGGACGATTGGCCTTCTCGCGCTCGTCCTCGCTTGGCGCCCCGGCCTCGTCGCCGGGATCGGGTCCGAGCCCCAGGAAGATGCGACCCGCCGCCCGCAGCACCGCAGCTCCCGTCAGCGCCGCACCGATGGCGCTGGCCGCCAGCGCAACCCCATGGCCCCGGTCCGAGAGTGCCCCCTGAACCAAGCGCGTGCCCTGGTCGAGCATGCCGATCGGCAACCCGCAGAGCAGCAGCCCGCCGAGCGCCATGGCGAGCCCCGCGGGCCCGATCCCCCGCCCGAGGCCGCGCAACGCGATCTCGTCGATGCTCGCCCGGGTGGCCAGCAGGATGCCGGCGATCATGAACAGCGCGCCCTTCACCAGCCCGTGGCCGACCAGATAGACGAGCATCCCGCCGGTTCCCCCGGCCGAGAGGGCACCGATGCCGGTGAGCATGATCCCGGCATGCGAGATCGTCGAGAAGGCGAGCATCCGCTTCAGGTGACGCTGCAGCAGAGCCATCCAGCCGCCGAGCAGGGCGGTGGCGCTACCGAGGCCGACGAGGAGTACCGGCAGCGCCTGCTGGACCTGATCGGAGCCCGCGAAGACCACGGCGCCCACCTTGGCGAGGCCGAACAGGCCCAGCGACACCATCGAACCGGAGAAGATCACCGAAACCGGGCTCGGCGCCACCGCGTGGGCGTCGGCGAGCCAGAACTGGAACGGTACGATCGCGCCCTTGATCATCAGGGCGGCCGCCACGAGGCAGAAGGCCCCGGCCACCACGGGATCCCGGCCGCCGCGCGCCACAGCGGCCGCGATGCCATCGAAGTCCAGCGTGCCGGCCTGCGCGTAGATCAGGCCGATGCCGCCGAGCATCAGGAATCCGGCGAGGCTGTTGATCACCGTGAAGTTGATCGCGCCCGCGAGCGCCGACTCTTCCAAGTGATAGGCGGTCAGCGCGAAGGCGGCGACGCTCATCACCTCGAACCACACGAACAGATTGAACATGTCGCGGGTGAAGCAGAACCCGACCATGGCGGCCAGGAACAGCAGCATCAGGATCTGGAAATGGCCGTGGGTCCGACCGAAGAACCCCCAGGCGAACAAGAAGGTAAGGGCATAGAGAAGGCCGATGAAGGCCGCGATCCAGCCGCTGGCCGCCTCCACCGAGAAGCCGATGCCGAGATGGACGCCGTCGCGCGGTTCCCAGCCGCCGAACCAGTAGACGAGCGGCCCGTCGGCGGCGTGCAGGGCGATGATGCCGGACAGGATCGCCACGGCCAGGGCCGTGAGCGTCGCCAGAATGTCGGGCAGCCGGCCCGGCAGCAGGTGCGCGGTCGCCAGCATCGCCGCGCACATCACAAGGGGAAGGGCGACGGGAAGCGGAAGGAGCGCGGCGGGGAAGGCGGTCACGACGCGGCCCGCTCCCTGCTCTCGACATCGCTGGAGCCTTTGCCGCGACCGGACTTGCCCCCGCGCGCATCGGCCGGACCTTCTCGGGATCGAGGCTGCCGGCGCGCTTGTAGACCTGGATCGTCAGGACGAGGAGCAGTGCGGTCAGCGTCGCGCCGACGACGATGTCGGTGAGCACCAGCGCCTGCATCACCGGGTCAACGGCCGGCGTGCCCGGCGGATGGTCGTAGAAGATCGGCGCGATGCTGCCCCACCGGTAGCCGAGCCCGAGCAGCAGCAGATAGGTCGCCGACTGGCAGACGCCGAGGCAGCCCACGAGGTGGATGAAGTTGCGGCTCGTGGCGATGCCGTAGAGGCCGATTCCGAACAGCCACGCGGCGACCGCGTAGGGGAGAACACTCACGCGGATTCCTCTCCGGGCTCGTCGGGCTCGTCCGCCGCGCGGGTCTCCTCCATGAATTCCAGGAAGAGCTGGGTGAATCCGCCCGCCACCGCCATGGCGACACCGAGGTTCTCGACGAGCATCAGGCCGCCGGAGAACAGGTCGCGGAAGGTGCCGAGCGGCAGGACGTTCTGCATGAAGACGGCGCCGACCAGCATCGGTGCCAGCCCGCATAGGGCGAAGAGCAGGGCGCCGCCGCCCTCCAGGGCGTCGAGCCAGTGGCTGCGCACGGCGTCGCGCCAGCCGGCATAGCCTTCGCCGAGGTAGATCAGCAGGGTGGCGGAGGCGAGGATCACGCCGCCCTGGAAGCCGCCGCCTGGGGTCACTGTGGCATGCAGAACCACGTAGAGCCCGAACAGGGCGGTGAGCGGGCCGGCGATCCGGCAGGCGAGCACGACGGCCTCGGAGCGCGGTATCACGGCGCGGCCGGGCCGGCGCATGGCGCGCTCGGTGTTCCCCTCGCCGCGGCGGCCACGCAGGAGCACGACTGTGCCCGTGATCGCCGCGAGCAGCATGAACTCCTCACCGAGGGTGTCGAGGCCGCGGAGGTCGAAGTTGATCGCGCTCACCATGTTGGCGACGTGGCGGGCCTCCGGCGTGATCGCGTTGATGCGCTCGCCGTATTCGGCGATCCGCGCCCCGAAGGGCGGCAGGCCGGCGATGACCTCGGCGGCGCCGGGCAGTAGCGCGAGCCCGGCCAGCGCCAGCAGCGCGATGCGGAAGCGCGGACTCACGAATTCTCCTCGGGCGGCTGCGTGCGCACGGCCATCAGCGCCACGAGGAAGAGCAGCGGCACCGCGGCCGTGCCGACTGCTAGCTCCGAAAGGGCGACGTCGGGGGCCTGCAGCGCGTCGAACAGGATCGTCAGGACGAGCCCGTTGACCGCGATGGCGAAGACCTGCCGGGAGGGGTCGCGCACGAGCACCACCGCCGTGCCGGAGGCGGCCGTGAGCAGGAACAGCAGCGGCAGGATCACGTTCATGCCGACCTCCTCATGCCGAGCGGCCCTCGCGCATGAGCGCGGCCCGGCCGGAGACGTGCGAGAGCACCGCGGCCCAGGCGAGGTATACGGCCATCATCAGCAAGATCTTCAGCGACCGCCCGGAGACGCCGTCGGCCAGGAACGCCGCCACCACGACGAACGCGGAGGCCGAGACGTTGAGGAAGGCCAGCGCGTGCAGGCGGTCGAGTGCCCGGGGCAGGCGCCACAGGGTGAGCGCCGCGAGCCACGTCACTGCCACCGTGAGCGCGAGAGCCAAGCCGATGACGATGCTCATATCCAGCGCTCCAGAAAGACCGCGAGCAGCATCGTGCCGGGCAGGTTGAGCAGGACCAGGGTCAGGGCGAGGTCGGTGATCGAGGCTTGGTCCGTGGCGAAGGCGAGCAGCGTCAGGATCAGCACCGTGACACTGCCGGCGAGCTGGAAGGCGGCGAAGCGCTGGCCGGGCCGGCCGCGCCAAGCCAGCGCCGCCGAGAGGGCGAGCGGCGGCAGCAGCGCCAGGATCGCGGCCGTCCAGATGTTCATCGCGCCTCGTCCTCCAGGGCGTGGGTCGCCACCGTTCCGTGCTCGCGGTCGAGGGTCAGCACGTAGCTGTCGGGCGTGAGGGAGGCAGCGAGGAGCCCGACGGCCCGCGCGGCCGGGGCCGTGTCCCCGTCGGGCGTGGCCCAGGCCATCTCTGCGGCGCTGCGCTCGCGGGTCTGCCCGCCTCCGGCGCGCCCGAGCAGGGCCTTGGTCAAGTGGATCCCGACGCGCGCGGTCTGCCGGGGCATGTCGAGGATGGCCGGCCCGAGTGGCCGGAGCGGCTCCAGGCTGAAATGGAAGCGTATCCCGCCGCGCCGACCCACGGTCCACCACCAGAACGTGCCGAGGCTGGCGCAGGCGAGGGCGGCCAGCCCCTCGTTCACGCTGACCGAGCCGGCGAAGACCATGTAGGTGAGGGCGAGGGCGACCCAGATCGCCGCGGCATCGCGCGTCGACCGCTTCTTGATCCCGCTGATCGGTCCTGCCTGCATCGATCCTGACCGGAGCGCGCCGCGGAAGCGTGGCCGTGCGCCTGACTTGTCCCAAACGTGACTCGGAGCGGAGCCGTTCCCGGAACCCGAGGACACGCCTTCGTGTAACCACAGCGCGGCGTGCGAAGGTTCCGCGGGCGAGGGCGAGCGATGAAAGCCGAGATCCTGGATATCCGCTTCCTCCACGAGGGCTGGAGCCGCTTCGGGATCGCGCGGGTGCGCCTCGCCGACGGTGCCGTCGTCGAGCGGGAGATCGAGGACCACGGCAATTCGGTGGGGATTCTGCCTTACGATCCGGAGCGTAAGGTCGCGACGCTGGTGCGCGAGCTGCGGGTGCCGCCGCTCTTCGCGGCCGGCGAGCAGGTCCAGCTTGAGGCGCCGGCCGGCCTCATCGGCGATGGCAGCCCGGAGGAGAACGCCCGCCGCGAGGTGCTGGAGGAGGTCGGCTTATCCCTGCACGGCCTGGAATGCGTCGGCGCCACCTATTCCTGCGCGAGCCTGACCACCGAGAAGATCCACCTCTATCTCGCGCGCTATCGTGCGACGGACCGTGCCGACGCGGGCGGCGGGGCCGAGGGCGAGCACGAGAACATCCGGATCGTCGAGATGCCGCTCGCCGAACTCGCCCGCATGGCGGACCGGGCCGAGATCACCGACCTGAAGACGCTCACCCTCGTCCTGGCGTTGCGCGTACGCCATCCGGAGCTGTTTCGCGCGTGAGAATCCGCTATCGCGTACTCGCCCAGGGGTTGCTGACCGCAATGGTGCTCGCCGGGGTCGCGTGGATCGCCTTCCACCTCCGGTAAGGGCCGGCGAAACTTACGTTTCTGGGATCAATGGCATGAGCGAAGACGCCGGACACGCCGAGCCGCACGGGCTCGACCGCGGCCTGACCAATTACGGCGACCGCGAT
The DNA here is from genome assembly GCA_050632875.1 of Methylobacterium sp. P31. Taxonomy (GTDB): domain Bacteria; phylum Pseudomonadota; class Alphaproteobacteria; order Rhizobiales; family Beijerinckiaceae; genus Methylobacterium. Next base: position 4,083,814 of record JBODSC010000001.1, read on the forward strand.
TTCGCCCGCTACCTGCGCCGCTCCTTCGCCCGGTCGATGGGCATCTCGGTCGGGCTCCTGAACAAGCCGGTCGTGGGCATCGCCATGACGCCCTCGGGCTTCAACAACTGCCATCGCGGCATGCCCGAGCTGGTGGAGGCAGTCTCCCGCGGCGTGCTGGCGGCCGGTGCCCTGCCGCGGCCGTTTCCGACCGTGTCGCTCGGCGAGGTTTTCCTCAACCCGACCAGCATGATGTACCGCAACCTCATGGCCATGGACACGGAGGAGATGATCCAGGCCCAGCCGATGGACGCGGTCGTGCTGATCGGCGGTTGCGACAAAACCGTGCCGGCCCAGCTCATGGGCGCCGCCTCGGCGGGGCTGCCGGCGATCCAGCTCGTCACCGGCCCGATGTCCACCGGCCGCCACCGGGGCCAGCGGCTCGGCGCCTGCACCGATTGCCGGGGATTCTGGGCCAAGTACCGGGCCGGCACCGTCGACGCCCACGAAATCGCCGAGGTCGAGGGTCGGCTCTCCGTCACCGCCGGAACCTGCGCGGTGATGGGCACGGCCTCGACCATGGCGTGCATCGCGGAGGCGCTGGGCATGTCGCTGCCGGGCACCGCGGCGATTCCGGCGGTGCATGCTGACCGGCTGGTGGCCGCCGAGGAATCGGGTCGCGCCGCCGTACGGCTCATCCAGTCCAAGATTACGCCGGAACAGGTCATCACGCGCAAGTCGGTGGAGAACGCCATCCGGGTGCTGATGGCGGTCTCCGGCTCGACCAACGCCATCGTGCATCTCACCGCGATCGCCGGGCGCCTCGGCATCCGCATCCCTTACGAGCGCTTCAACCAGATCTCGGACGAGACGCCGGTGCTGGTCGACCTGAAGCCCGTGGGCGAGGGCTACATGGAGGATTTCCACGCCGCCGGCGGCATGGGCGCGCTGCTGCGCGAGTTGCGTCCGCTCCTCCACCTCGACACCGTGGACGTGGAGGGCCGCACCCTCGCCGAGCGGCTGGACGAGCCCGCCGGCTGGGTCGACCGGTCGGTGATCCGCGCCTTCGACAATCCGGTCTCGCCGCTCGGCGGGCTGGTGGCGCTCACCGGCAACCTCGCCCCCGAAGGCGCGATCTTCAAGCGCGCCGCCGCGACACCGGCGCTCTTCGAGTCCGAGGGGCGGGCGGTTGTGTTCACCGGCCTGGAGGACCTGAGCCGGCGGATCGACGATCCCGACCTCGATGTGGCGCCGGGCGACGTGCTGGTGCTGCAGAATGCCGGTCCGCACGCCGCCGGGATGCCCGAAGCGGGCTACCTGCCCATTCCGAAGAAGCTCGCCCGGGCGGGGGTGAAGGACATGGTGCGGATCTCCGACGCACGCATGTCCGGCACGGCCTTCGGATCGATCGTGCTGCACGTCGCCCCCGAATCGGCGATCGGCGGCCCGCTCGCGGCGGTGCGCGACGGCGACCGGATCCGCCTGTCGATCCGGGACAAGCGGATCGACCTGCTGGTCGACGCCGACGAGATCGCCCGCCGGCTCGCTGACCATCGGCCGCCGCCGGCCCCGACCCGGGGCTACAAGGCGCTCTACCGGCGCACCGTCACGCAGGCCCCGGAGGGCTGCGACTTCGACTTCCTGATGGGGGCGGGCCGCCGGGACTGATCGGCAAGCTTGATCGCCGGCTTCGGCGGGCCCATCGTCCGTGCAGGACTCGGGAGGTCACCGGATGACGCGCGCCTGCATCGTGGGCTGGGCCCACACCCCGTTCGGCAAGCTCGAGGAGCCGGATGTCGAGGGCCTGATCGCCCGGGTTTCCGGCGAGGCGCTGGCCCATGCCGGCGTCGAGGAGCCTCAGGTCGACGGCATCTACGTGGGCTCGATGAACACCGGCTTCTCGAAGCAGGGCTTCGAGGGCGCGCTGGTCGCGGTGAACCGGCCAGGCCTCGCCCACGCCCCGGCGACCCATCTGGAGAACGCCTGCGCCACCGGCTCGGCGGCGCTCTACGCGGCCCTCGACTTCGTCGACAGCGGCCGGGGGCGCGTGGTGCTGGTGATCGGTGCCGAGAAGATGACGGCGAAGTCCGTGGCCGAGACCGGCGACATCCTCCTCGGCGCCTCATACCGGAAGGAGGAGGCCGATATCGAGGGCGGCTTCGCTGGCGTGTTCGGGCGGATCGCGGCGGGCTACTTCCAGCGCTACGGCGACCGCAGCGAGGAGCTGGCCCGGATCGCCGCCAAGAACCACCGCAACGGCGTCGGCAACCCCTACGCGCAGCTGCGCAAGGATCTCGGCTTCGATTTCTGCAACCGGGTCTCGGAGAAGAACCCCTACGTCTCCGCACCCCTGCGGCGGACCGATTGTTCGCTCATCTCGGACGGGGCGGCGGCGCTGGTGGTCGCGGACGCCGAAACCGCCGAGGGGCTCGAGCGGGCGATCGGCTTCCGGGCCCGAGCTCACGTCAACGACATCCTGCCCCTGTCCCGCCGCGACCCGACCGAGTTCAAGGGCGCGCGGATGGCCTGGGAGAAGGCGCGGGCCCAGGCCGGGATCGTCAATGAGGATCTGTCCTTCGTGGAGACCCACGACTGCTTCACCATCGCCGAGTTGATCGAGTACGAGGCGATGGGCCTCGCCGCCCCGGGCGAAGGGTATCGCGTGGTGCGCGAGGGACTGGCCGAGAAGGGCGGCCGGCTCCCGATCAACCCGTCCGGCGGCCTGAAGGCCAAGGGCCATCCGGTGGGCGCCACCGGCGTGTCGATGCATGTTATGGCCTGCCTGCAGCTCATGGGCGAGGCCGGCGAGATGCAGGTACCCGGGGCAGAACTCGCCGGGATCTTCAACATGGGCGGTGCGGCGGTCGCCAACTACGTCTCGATCCTGGAGCGGCGGCGCTGAGGCCCCGTTCGGATCGCGCCACCTGTGACGCGGCGCGATGAGCCTCTCTCAGGCGGGAGAGGGGACCCGCGGCCGGTCAGCCCGCCGGTATGCGCAGAAGCGCCGTCTCGCTCAGCCCAGCCTGTCCAGCGCCTGCGCCAGATCGGCGATCAAGTCGGCCTCGTTCTCCAGCCCGATCGACAGCCGCACGGTCTCAGGCCCCACCTGCGCGGCGGCCTTCTCGTGCTCCGGAAGCTGCCGGTGCGTGGTCGAGGACGGGTGGATCGCCAGCGACTTGATCTCGCCGATATTCACGAGATGCGAGATCAGCTCCAGACCGGCGATCATGGTCAGGGCCGCCGGCTCGCCGCCCTTCAGCGCGAAGGTGAAGATCGATCCCGGTCCGTTCGGCGTGTAGCGCCGGGCCAAGTCTTCTCCGGGCTGGCCCGGCAGCCCGGGATAGCTCACCCAGGCAACCGCCGGGTGGCCCTTGAGGAAGGCGGCCACGGCCCGGGCATTGGCGCAGTGCCGCTCCATGCGCAGCGGCAAGGTCTCGATCCCCATGAGCGTCAGGAAGGCGTTCATGGGCGAGAGCCCGGGTCCGAGATCGCGCAGGCCGAAGAAGTGGCACGCTGCCGCGAAGGGCGTTTCCGGGAAGGCCTTCGTCAGGACGAGGCCGTCGTAATCGGGCCAGGGCTCGGTGATCAGGTTGTAGCCGCCGGCTCTCGTCCAGTCGAACCTGCCCGCGTCGTAGATCATGCCGCCGATGGTCTGGCCGGAGCCGCCCAGGAATTTCGAGGTCGAGTGCACGACGATGTCGGCGCCGTGCTCGATCGGCCGGATCAGGGCCGGCGAGGCGAGCGTATTGTCCACCACCAGCGGTAGCCCGTGGCGGCGCGCCACGGCGGCAATGCCTTCGAGGTCCATGACCGAGGCACAGGGATTCACGATCGATTCGCAGACGATCGCCCGGCAGTCCGGCGTGATCGCCGCCCCGAAATCCTCCGGCCTCATGCCGCGGGCGAAGCGTGGCTTCAAATCGTAGCGGCCGTCGAGGCGCCGCATCAGACCCAGGGAGCCACCGAAGAGACGCGGAGAGGCGACATAGGCGTCCCCACTCTTCATCAATGTCATCAAGACGAGCAGCATGGCCGACTGTCCGGAGGACACTGCCACTGCGGCCTTGGCACCCTCGAGATCAGCCACCCGCCGTTCGAGGGCCGCGACGGTCGGATTCGAGCCGCGTGAGTAGGAGAATCCGGTCCGGCGGCCCGCGAAGATGTCGGCTGCCTGCTCGGTCGAATCAAACACGAATCCATTGGTGAAGTAGATCGGCTGGACCCGCGCGCCCGTGGCCGGGTCCGGCGCCGCGCCGGCATGGATGGCCCGGGTCGCAAGACGGTGCGGTCGGCTCGTGTCCGTCATGGCTCTCGGTCGGGTGATGGCTGCCTGGACCGTCGGGGAGCCCGAGCGGATCGGTGCGTCAAGCCGCGCGCTGGATGAAGGCGCGCAGGGTTCGGACCAGGGTCGTCGGCTCGTAGGGCTTCGGGATGAACCGGGCGCCCTCCGGCATATCGTTCGGGCCGGGCGTGCCCATGCCGGATACGACCAGCACGGGGATCGATGGCCAGCGATGCGCCACGAGCCGCGCCAGGGCGAAACCGTCCATCGAGCCCTGCGGCATGTCGACATCCGTCATCAGGACGCCGACATCGTCGCGGTTCTCCAACACCTTCAGTGCCTTGTCGGCGTGGCTCGCCTCCACCACGGTGAAGCCGGCATCCGCCAGGGTGTCGGACGCCTCCATCAGCAGGAGGCCGTCATCTTCCACCAGCAGCACCACGGGTTGGTCGGACGGGCTTTCTGACATCAGACCTGCGGAGGTGAGGTCTCGATTCCGAAGCCCGCGCCGTATTCCCCCGGGGCTCCCCGCGTCAAGGCGCGGAGCCCAGCGGCGTCAGGCCGCCTCCTCGCGCTTGCCGAGGCGCTTATCGAGGTAAGTCTCCACCGTCTGGGTCAGCTCCTCGACCTTTCCGTCGAAGAAGTGGTTCGCCCCCTCCACCATCTGGTGCTCGATGATGACGCCCTTCTGGGTCTTCACCTTCTCGATCACCGGCATGACTTCGCGCGCGGGCGCCACCCGGTCCTCAGAGCCGTGCACGAACAGACCGGACGAGGGGCAGGGGGCCAGGAAGGTGAAGTCGTAGCGGTTCGCCATCGCGGCGATGGAGATGAACCCCTCGATCTCCGGCCGGCGCATCAGGAGCTGCATGCCGATCCACGAGCCGAAGGACACGCCGGCGATCCAGCAGGACTTCGCCTCCGGGTTGACGGACTGCACCCAGTCCAGCGCGGCCGCGGCGTCCGACAGCTCACCCGAGCCGTGGTCGAACGAACCCTGACTTCGGCCAACCCCACGGAAATTGAAACGCAGGGCTGCGAAGCCGCGGTTGGCGAAGGTATAAAAAAGATTGTACACAATTTGATTGTTCATCGTGCCCCCGAACTGCGGGTGCGGGTGCAGGATGATGGCGATCGGCGCACCGCGCTTCTTGGGGGCTTGATAACGGCCTTCCAGGCGGCCGGCCGGGCCGGTGAAGATCACTTCGGGCATTGCTCGTCTCTCGCTCTCAAGATCGCCCGCCGCGCGGTCGGCGCGAGGTTCGGGCAGCCTTGACTCATCGCAGCCGCACCATAAAAGCACTCTTAGAACAGTTCTAGACGATTAGAACCATTCTAAAGAAGCAGCTTGATGCCTTGCGCGGGCTGCCCGCACCGATCCTGTCGGTCGGCGGGGCTTCATTCTCTCGGCGCGCCTTAGCACGGCGAGCCGGTGCGCGGGCAAGGAATTGTGACGCGTCGCAGCAGAGGACTAACGAGACACGGATGAGCCGGGCACGCGCCTATCTCGATCACAACGCCACCGCTCCGGTCCGCCCGGACGTCGCGGAGGCCGTCGCGCGCGCGCTGATGCTCCCCGGGAATCCGTCCTCGATCCACACGGAGGGCCGCGCCGCCCGGGCTGCGCTGGAGGCCGCCCGCGCCCAGGTCGCCGCCCTTGTGGGTGCCCGGACGGAGCAGGTCATCTTCACCAGCGGCGGAACCGAGGCGGCGAATGCGGCTCTGTCCGGTGCGCTTCGCCGCCGCGGCCTCCCGAGTCCCACGCGCCTTCTCTATTCGGCGACGGAGCACCCCTGTGTCGCAGCCGGCCACCGGTTCCCGGAGGCGGTCGCGGAGGAGCTACCGGTCACCGCCGATGGCGTGATCGATCTCGTTGCGCTCGAGGGGCGCCTGGCTGCGCTGGCGGATGAGACCGTGCTCCTCTCGATCCATGCCGCCAACAACGAGACCGGCGCCGTGCAGCCGCTGGCCGACGTGGTCGCCCTGGCGCGCGTGCACGGGCGGACGTTGGTCCACAGCGACGCCGTGCAGGCGGCCGGGAAGATCGCCCTCAACATGGCGGCGCTCGGCCTCGACGCGCTCAGCTTGTCGGGCCACAAGTTTGCGGCACCGAAGGGCGTCGGCGCGCTGGTTCTGGCGGACGAAGTCGCCCTGGAGAGCGCCTTCCTGCGCGGCGGCGGCCAGGAACGCCGTCAGCGCTGCGGCACCGAATGCCTGCCGGCCATCGCCGGGATGGGCGAGGCAGCCCGGATCGCACGCGAGTCGCTCGACCGGGAGGCATCGCGCTTGGCCACTCTGCGCGACCGCATCGAGGACGGCGTGCGAGCCCTCGCACCCGATGCCGTCATCTTCGCCGCCGGGGCTCCGCGCCTACCGAACACACTCAGCTTCTCGGTCCCGGGCCTCGACGCGCCCGCGGCCCTGATCGCCCTCGACCTCGCCGGCGTGGCGGTGTCGTCGGGCTCGGCCTGCTCTTCGGGGAAGGTCGCGCGCTCGGCGACGCTCGCCGCGATGGGCGTCGGTCCGGACCTCGCCGGGGGGCGCTGCGCGTCAGCCTCGGCTGGAACACGGTGGACGAGGAGGTGTCATGCTTCCTCGACGCCTTCGAACGGGCTCTGGAGCCCCTATATAGACGGCGAGGCCATGCGGCCTGAGTGCCGCGCCCCGCTATCCGACAGACGCTTCCCGGTCCTTGACACCGGAGATGCCTAGGAGACGCTGATGCCTGCTGTGCAGGAAACCATTGACCGGGTCCGCTCGATCGACCTCGACCAGTACAAGTACGGGTTCGAGACCACCATCGAGATGGAGAAGTCCGAGAAGGGCATCTCCGAAGACGTGATCCGCTTCATCTCGGCCAAGAAGAAGGAGCCTTCGTGGCTGCTGGAATGGCGTCTCGACGCCTACCGGCGCTGGCTGACCATGAAGGAGCCGGAGTGGGCGCGCGTCTCCTACGACAAGGTCGACTACAACGACATCTATTACTACGCCGCGCCCAAGCGGCAGGGCCCCGAATCGCTCGACGAGATCGATCCCGAGATCCTGAAGACCTACGAGAAGCTCGGCATCCCGCTGCGCGAGGTCGAGGTGCTGGAGGGCATCGCGCCGGAGCGCCGCGTCGCGGTCGACGCCGTGTTCGACTCGGTCTCGGTGGCCACCACGTTCAAGAAGGAGCTGGAGAAGGCCGGCGTGATCTTCATGCCGATCTCCGAGGCCGTGCGCGAGCATCCCGAGCTTGTGCAGAAGTACCTCGGCTCGGTCGTCCCGGTGACCGACAACTTCTTCGCGACGTTGAACTCGGCCGTGTTCTCGGACGGCTCGTTCGTCTACATCCCGCCGGGCGTGCGCTGCCCGATGGAGCTGTCGACCTATTTCCGCATCAACGAGCGCGACACCGGGCAGTTCGAGCGCACGCTGATCATCGCCGACAAGGGCTCCTACGTGTCGTATCTTGAGGGCTGCACAGCCCCGAAGCGCGACGACAACCAGCTCCACGCCGCCGTGGTCGAGCCTCGTCGCCCTTGAGGATGCCGAGATCAAGTACTCGACGGTCCAGAACTGGTACCCGGGCGACAACGAGGGCAAGGGCGGCATCTACAACTTCGTCACGAAGCGCGGCGATTGCCGCGGCGCCCGCTCGAAGATCTCTTGGACGCAGGTCGAGACCGGCTCGGCGATCACCTGGAAGTACCCGTCCTGCATCCTGCGCGGCGACGAGTCCCGCGGCGAGTTCTACTCGATCGCGGTGTCGAACGGCATGCAGCAGGTCGATTCCGGCACCAAGATGATCCACCTCGGCAAGAACACGACGAGCCGGATCATCTCGAAGGGCATCTCGGCGGGTCGCTCGCAGAACACCTATCGGGGTCTTGTCTCGGCCCATAAGAAGGCCAAGGGCGCGCGCAACTTCACGAACTGCGATTCGCTCCTGATCGGCGACCAGTGCGGCGCGCACACCGTGCCCTATATCGAGTCGAAGAACGCCTCGGCGGTGTTCGAGCACGAGGCGACCACCTCGAAGATCTCCGAGGAGCAGATGTTCTACTGCCAGCAGCGCGGCCTCTCCGAGGAGGAGGCGACCGCGCTCATCGTCAACGGCTTCGTCCGGGACGTGCTGCAGCAGCTGCCTATGGAGTTCGCGGTCGAGGCGCAGAAGCTGATCTCGATCAGCCTGGAAGGCTCGGTGGGCTGAGGGCCTGGGCGAACCCTACGACGGCGTGCTGCGGGCTGCGCATCGGCACAGCACCCGGCACGCCGACGAGGTCAGGAGCAGCGTCCTTTGCGGATGCGTCTTCTGCCTCGAGGTTTTCGCGCCGGACGAGATCACGGGCTGGATCGCCGAGGACGGCACCGCCCTGTGTCCCTGGTGCGGCATCGACGCGGTGATCGGCGGTCTCTCCAGCTATCCGACCGGGAACACCACGTTCCTGCGGGCGATGCGAGACGAATGGTTTTGAAGGACTTGGACTGACATGCTGGAAATCAAGAACCTCGTCGTACAGATCGAGGACAACCGCATCCTCAACGGCCTGGACCTCACCGTGAAGGACGGCGAGGTCGCCGCCATCATGGGCCCGAACGGCTCGGGCAAGTCGACGCTCTCGTATGTCATCGCCGGCAAGGAGGATTACGAGGTCCTCGACGGCGAGATCCTGCTCGACGGCCACAACCTGCTGGAGATGGAGCCGGACGAGCGCGCCGCGGCCGGCGTGTTCCTGGCCTTCCAGTACCCCCTGGAGATCCCCGGCGTCGGCACCATGACCTTCCTCAAGGCCTGCCTGAACGCCCAGCGCAAGGCCCGCGGCGAGGGCGAGATCTCGACCCCGGACTTCATCCGCGCGGTGAACAGCGCCGCGGACCGGCTGGAGATCAACAGGGACATGCTCAAGCGCGCCCTCAACGTTGGCTTCTCCGGCGGCGAGAAGAAGCGCATGGAGATCCTCCAGATGGCGCTGCTGCAGCCGAAGTTCTGCGTGCTCGACGAGACCGATTCCGGCCTCGACATCGACGCGCTGCGCATCGTCTCCGAGGGCGTGAACGCGCTGCGCGACAAGGGCCGCTCGTTCCTCGTCATCACCCACTATCAGCGGCTCCTGAACCACATCGTGCCGGACGTCGTGCACGTCATGTCGAAGGGCCGGATCGTGAAGACCGGCGGCAAGGAGCTGGCCCTCGAACTCGAGGCCAGCGGCTACGCCGAGTACCGCGCCAGCGAGGCGGCCTGAGCCATGGCCGACGTCACCAACCTCCGCTCCCCGCCGAGGCCGGCCTGTCGAAACTGTTCGAGGCGGCCCGCCAGAGCTTCGCCAGCGAGAAGGCGATCGCCCGCGAGGAGGCGTTCCGGTTCTTCGAAGCGACCGGTCTGCCGAGCCGCCGGGTCGAGGCGTTCAAGTACACCGACCTGCGCGCCGCCATCACGGAGGCCGCGCCTCCGGCTGAGGCACCGAGCCTCGATGCCGCCAAGGCGGCCGTCGGTCAGGCGACGGGCTTCGCCGGGGTCGAGTCCGCGCGCCTGACCTTCGTCAACGGCCATCTCGTCCGCGAGCTGTCCGACCTCGACCGGCTGCCCGCCGGCGTCACGGTCGTGCCGATGACCGAGGCGCTGTCCAAGGGTGACGCCGCCCTCACGCAGCTCGCGCCTGTCGCCCAGGCTCGAGAGAACCCGGTCTACCAGCTCAACACAGCCTTCCTGGCAGACGGCGCGGTGATCGCGGTCGCCGCCGGCGTGAAGCCCGAGCGGCCGCTGCATCTGCGCTTCGTCGGCACCGGCGACAAGCCGTTCTCGACGGCCACCCGCGTGCTGGTTCAGATCGCCGAGGGCGCGGAGTTCAGCCTGCTGGAGAGTCATGAGGGTCCGGACGGGCTGACCTGCCAGCCGAACGATGCCCTCGACGTGGTGGTGGGTCCCAAGGCGGCCTTCCGGCACACCCGCCTGAACAAGGAGGGGAATGCCACCATCGCGCTCTCGACCCTGTCGCTGAAGGTCGAGGCCGAGGGTCAGGTCGAGACCGTGAACCTCGTGACCGGCGCCGTCCTGTCCCGCCACCAGATCTACGTCCATATTGCGGGCGAGGACACCAATGTCATCGTCAACGGCGCCGCCATGCTGCGGAAAGGCCAGCTCGCTGACTCGACACTGCTCGCAGACCATGCGGCCGTGGGCGGCATCGGCCGTGAGCAGTTCAAGACGGTGATCGACGGCGACGCCACCGGCGTGTTCCAGGGCAAGATCATCGTCCGGCAGGTCGCTCAGAAGACCGACGGCAAGATGAAGTCCGACTGCCTCCTCCTCACCGACGAGGGGCAGATGATGAACAAGCCGGAGCTGGAGATCTTCGCCGACGATGTCGCCTGCGGCCATGGTGCCACCTGCGGCGCGCCGGACGAGGATCTGCTGTTCTACCTGATGGCCCGCGGCCTGCCGCGCTCCATCGCCGAGAGCCTGCTGGTCCAGGCCTTCGTGGGCGAGGCCGTGGAAGCGGTCACGCACGAGGGCGCCCGCGAGGCGCTGATCGGCGAGATCGAGGCCTGGCTGAAGGCGCGCGGCTGATATTCCAGCCGGTCCCGCCTCGGGACCGGCCGTCATCTTGACCCGACCCTCTCCTGAGCTGCGGCGGAAGCCGCCTCGCAGGAGGGCTCCAGGGATCGCAATGCCAGCTGGCGGCCTCCTGCGAAGCCTCAGGATGAGGTGGTTTTCGGGATCGGCGAAGTCTTCGGAAGATCGCGACCATGAATGCACCCGTCCTCACCCCCGGCTACGACGTCGAGGCGATCCGCAAGGATTTCCCGATCCTGGCGCAGCGGGTCTACGGCAAGCCGCTGGTCTATCTCGACAACGCGGCCTCGGCGCAGAAACCTCGGCAGGTGATCGACGCGATGGTCGCGTGCATGGAGACCGGCTACGCCAACGTTCATCGCGGCCTGCACTTCATGGCCAACGCCGCCACCGAGGGTTTCGAGGGCGCCCGGGAGACGACCCGCCAGTTCCTCAACGCCGCCTCCACGGACGAGATCATCTTCACCCGCAACGCCTCCGAGGCCTACAACCTCGTGGCTTCGGCGATGGGCTGGGGCGGGCTGATCGGGGAGGGGGACGAGATCATCCTCTCGATCATGGAGCACCACTCCAACATCGTGCCCTGGCACTTCCTGCGCGAGCGCCGCGGCGCCGTGATCAAGTGGGCGCCGGTGGACGACCAGGGCAACTTCCTGGTGGAGGAATACGAGAAGCTGTTCTCGCCGCGCACCAAGATGGTGGCGATCACCCACATGTCGAACGTGCTCGGCACCGTCACGCCCGCCGAGGAGATCGTGCGCATCGCCCACGCCCACGGCGTGCCGGTCCTGCTCGACGGGGCGCAGAGCGCGGTGCATCGGCCCGTCGACGTGCGAGCCCTCGACTGCGACTTCTTCGTCTTCACCGGTCACAAGGTCTACGGCCCGACCGGGATCGGCGTGCTCTACGGCAAGAAGGAATGGCTGGAGCGCCTGCCGCCGTATCAGGGCGGCGGCGAGATGATCCGGACGGTGAGCGAGGACGCGATCACCTACAATGATCCGCCGCACAAGTTCGAGGCCGGCACCCCGGCGATCGTCGAGGCCGTCGGCCTCGGCGCGGCGCTCGAATACATGATGAATCTCGGGCGCGAGGCTATCGCGGCGCACGAGGCGAAGCTGACGGCCTACGCGCAGGAGCGGCTCGGGGCGATGAACGCGCTGCGCCTCATCGGCACCGCGCCTGGCAAGGGCGGCGTGATCGCCTTCGAGATGAAGGGCGCGCATGCCCACGACATCGCCACCGTGATCGACCGGCAGGGGGTGGCGGTGCGGGCCGGCACGCATTGCGCCATGCCGCTGCTCAATCGCTTCGGCGTCACCTCAACCTGCCGCGCCTCCTTCGGCCTCTACAACACGACGGCCGAGATCGATGCCCTTGCCGAGGCGCTCGGCAGAGCAGAAATGCTGTTCACCTGATATCTGGTTCGAGGCTGGTCCCGTGCGCACGGGTCCGGGGAGAATGAAGCGATGACCACCGACGCCACCATCACCGGCGGCATGAACGCCCCCGCCGTCGCCGGCGACTCCGCGATCCCGCAAGCGGAGCTGGACCGCCTGACCGACGACATCGTGGCGGCGCTGAAGACCGTTTACGATCCCGAAATCCCGGCCGACATCTACGAGCTCGGCCTGATCTACAAGGTCGATATCGGTGACGACCGGAACGTCGCCATCGACATGACGCTCACGGCTCCCGGCTGCCCGGTGGCAGGCGAAATGCCCGGCTGGGTGGAGAACGCCGTGAGCGCCGTGCCGGGCGTGCAGTCCTGCTCGGTGACGATGGTGTTCGATCCGCCGTGGGACCAGAGCCGCATGTCGGACGAGGCCCGCGTCGCCCTCGATATGTGGTAATCCGCTCACAAGGGATGGTTGGCCCGGGGACCGCGATGACGTCGTTCGGCGGCGCGCATCGAATTTGCGGCGAAGTACGTAGCCGTTAAGACCCCGCTAACCACGACCGCCCAGAGCAGGACGGCCCCGGCTCCTCGGGGCTCCCCTGCACATGGATGGTGGTCTCGGATGGCTTCGGGCTATGTGGTCGCGGCATTCTTGGAGGCGACCGGGCTGATCGGCCTCGCGGTCGCCGTCTTCAGGATGCGGGCCGAGAGGCTGGCGAAGGCCGCAGAATTACGGAGCTTTCTCCGCTCGGGTCAGACGTCGCTGTCGACCCTGGACATGTCCGGACTGCGCCTGTCGACCGGGTCCCGTTCGCGCTTGGTCGCGGTTCCGTTCGAGGCGAGCAGCCGAAGCGCAACTTCGACCCAGGACTTGGCCGCCCGCTCGGCCCTCCGCCGCGCCATCTTGCGCAGCGCTCACGGGCTTCCGACCGGTGTGAGTGCGCCCGTTAGCGCAGGATGATGTCGAGTCCGCTTCCGCAGAGCACGACAGCGCTGAGCGTCAGCATGAACTTCAGGTCTTCGAGACGTGCGCTCATCGTCGGTCCTCGTTGTCGGCAGCTGCGCCGCTGATGTGACGCCGGATTAACAACAGATTAACGAACTCTCTGCGAGTCCTTTCAGCTTCCGTTAGGGATTTACGCGCGGTTTCCATTCGGTAAGGTTATTGATCAGTAAAGATCGCCGGCTCGCACATGGCCGCGTTAAGGAACGCGCAGGCGCTCCGACGGTACGGCGCAGCGCCAGCACGATCCCCGAGGTAGGTGCGAACAATGGACCAGCGACGATCCGGCACCGTCGAGCGGGCGATCGACTGGTTGTTCCGGGATCGCAGGACCGGCGCCATCACCATCGCTCAATGGCCGAACCCGCCGCTCTGGCTGTTTGGCGGCCTAACCCTGGCCACTTGGTGGGCGCACGACAGAGAACCCCTCGCGTTTTGGCTGTCGGTCGGAGCAGATCTTGCCCTGACGTGGTGGGCAGCGGACGAACTCCTCCGTGGCGTGAATCCCTGGCGCAGATTTCTTGGGGCTGCGACGCTAATCGGTCTTGTCGCGCTGATCGCGCTTCGGCGAGCAGCTTAGGCCGCCGTCAATCTATTTGCGCTACTAGCAATTGCATTCTTGTACGAGCGGATAGAAGCTACATCCGGACCGCTCCGACTTAAAACTGATTTCGGCGAGAAATCCCCGGTCGGAGATGCGTGTTGAAAGACTCCCCTCTCGGATCATCCGGGCATGGTAGAAACATAACGGTAGGTTGCACCAGCCGAGAATTTGTGAATGGTCGCGCGGTGCACCGGCTCGAGCGGCGCAGTGCTGCCACGATGCGTGCTTGCGCGTCCGGCTGAGGGTTGAAGGCATTATGACGGACGCGGGAGGATTCGATCTCAACGACGCCGCTTCCCGCGCGGAGGAGCGCGAGCGGCTGCTCGGTCAGATTGCGGAGGCGCTGGCCGTTCCTGTCTCCACCTTCCGTCGGCGCCACTCGCCTGCACGAGGCTCCGGCCCGACGGCATCGGAATGTGCAGCCCTGCTGGCGGCCTTCGCGCGCATCGACGATCCCAACATCCGCAAGGAATGCCTGGTGATGGTGGAACGTTACGGCACCGCTTGAGGCCGGAAGCTGCATCGCGGTGCGCCCGCACACATGGGATCGGTGAGAGCCGCCGGAACGCCGTGCTATAGGAGCCCGCCCTTTCCGAGGCGGAGCGCTGCGTCGGCCGGCCGCACATCCGGCCGGCATCGCAGCCGCCGGCGCCATGAATGCTTCAGCTCATTTCAGGCCCTGATGCCGATCATCTCCATCTCGAAGCTGTCGAAGACCTACAAGTCCGGTTTCACAGCCCTGCGCGACATCGACCTCGCCATCGAGCGCGGTGAGATCTTCGCGCTGCTCGGCCCGAACGGCGCCGGCAAGTCGACACTCATCAACATCGTCTGCGGCATCGTCACGCCGAGTGCTGGCACGGTGCTGGTCGATGGCCATGACATCGCTGTCGATTACCGCGCCGCCCGCCGGGCCATCGGTCTCGTGCCGCAGGAACTGACCACGGACGCCTTCGAGACGGTGCTGAACACCGTGAGCTTCTCCCGCGGCCTGTTCGGGCTGCGTCCGGATCCAGCTCATATCGAGCGGATCCTGCGGGCGCTGTCCCTGTGGGACAAGCGCGACAGCCGCCTGATGACACTCTCGGGCGGCATGAAGCGCCGGGTCCTGATCGCCAAGGCCCTGTCGCATGAGCCCCGGGTGCTGTTCCTCGACGAGCCCACCGCCGGCGTCGACGTGGAACTGCGCCAGGACATGTGGCGCCTCGTACGCGACCTGCGCCAGCAGGGCGTCACCGTGATCCTCACCACCCACTACATCGAGGAGGCCGAGGAGATGGCCGACCGCATCGGCGTGATCCGCCGGGGCGAGATCATCCTCGTGGAGGAGAAGGCCGCGCTGATGCGCAAGCTCGGGCGCAAGCAGCTGACCCTGCATCTCCAGCAGCCAATCACATCCGTGCCGTCGGAGCTTGCCGATTACGAGCTGGCGCTCGCCGGGGACGGAAGCGAACTGGTCTACACCTACGATACGCGGGCCGAGCGCACGGGCATCACCGGGTTGCTCACCGGGCTCGCGGCGGCGGGCATCCGCTTCAACGACCTCCACACCGAGCAGAGCCTCGCTGGAAGAAATCTTCGTCGGCCTCGTGCGCGAGGAAGGAGCACGGGCATGAACAGCGCCAAAAGCATGAACTGGCCGGCGGTCCGGGCGATCTACCGGTTCGAGATGGGCCGCTTCTGGCGCACCGCCGGGCAGAGCATCCTGGCCCCGGTGATCTCGACGACCCTGTACTTCGTGGTGTTCGGCGCGGCGATCGGCTCGCGGGTCTCGGCGGTGGACGGCGTGCCCTACGGGCTGTTCATCGTGCCCGGCCTGATCATGCTGTCGCTGCTCACGCAGAGCATCTCGAACGCCTCGTTCGGCATCTACTTCCCGCGCTTCGCCGGGACGATCTACGAGATCCTCTCGGCGCCGATCTCGCCGCTGGAGGTCGTGCTCGGCTTCGTCGGCGCGGCGGCCTCAAAGTCAATCCTGATCGGCCTGATCATCCTGGCGACGTCGTCGCTGTTCGTGCCGCTGCGGATCGATCACCCGCTCTGGATGATCGGCTTCCTGCTGCTCACCGCGGTGACGTTCAGCCTGTTCGGCTTCGTGATCGGCCTCTGGGCCGACGGGTTCGAGAAGCTGCAGCTCGTACCGCTTCTCGTCGTGACGCCGCTCACCTTCCTCGGCGGCAGTTTCTACGCCATCGGCATGCTGCCGCCGTTCTGGCACGCGGTGAGCATGCTCAACCCGGTCGTGTACCTGATCAGCGGCTTCCGCTGGGCGTTTTCGGCGCCGCCGACGTGAGCATCGCGATCAGCCTGGGCATGACCGCGCTGTTCCTCTGCGTCTGCCTCGGCCTCGTCACCTACATCTTCCGGACGGGCTACCGGCTGAAGAGCTGAGGCCTCAGGGCTGGGCGGCCAGGAAGGCCAGCACGCCGTCCCGGTGCGGCTTGGCGCCGACGGCGGTCGAATGGTCCTTGCCCTCGATCTCCAGCGCCCGCGCGTCCGGGATCAGGGCGGCCAGGGCCGGGCCGGACCCCGCCACCGTGTCGAGGGTCCCGACGGAAATCAGCACTGGCACCTCGATCTGCCCGAGTTCCGCCCGGCTCAGCGTCTGGCGCGATCCGCGCATGCAGGCGGCGAGCGCCCGCAGGTCGCTCCGGGTCTGCTCGGCGAAGGTGCGGAAGGCCGCAGCGGTCGGGTTCGGGGCGGGGGTCCCCGCTGGCGCCTCCAGGGCCTCGGCGATGCCGGAGGGCAGGCCGCGGCCTTCGACGAGGTGCATCCCGAGGCCGCCGATCAGCGCCGAACGGACCCGGTCCGCATGGTCCAGGGCGATGTGGGCGGTGATCCGGCCGCCCATGGAGTAGCCCATGACGTGGGCGCGCTCGATGCCGAGATGGTCGAGGAGCCGCACCGCGTCGCCGGCCATCGCCTCGGAACTGTAGGCGGCCGGGTCGTAGAGCTTCTCGCTCTCGCCATGACCCCGATTGTCCAGGGCAATCGCCCGGTAACCGGCCTGGGTGAGCGCCTTCACCCACTGGGTGTTCACCCAATTGACTGCGTGGTTGGACGCGAAACCGTGGATGAGCAGGATCGGCTTGCCGGCCCCGTCCGCCGGCGGGACGTCGATATAGGCGATCCGCACACCGTCGGAGTTGAAGAAGTCCATGCCGCGTAACCCGTGCTCTGTCAGCTCGGCTTCCGCTTAGACCACGCGGGCTTGCCGGGGCAACGCGCACCGATCCGCTTGCGGGGCAGGGCGCCGGCTGGCAAACCGCCCCGGTCATGACGGACACGCAGCCCTACGGCACCTACGAACCGTCCGGCCTTGTGGCGGCGATCACCCGCCGCACGAACCGGATCCCGGCCGAATCCTGGTACGGGCGGCGCCTCGCGCTGCTCCTGCGCCGGATCGCGATCTCGCGGCTCGGGGG
Organism: Methylobacterium sp. P31; assembly: GCA_050632875.1. GTDB lineage: Bacteria > Pseudomonadota > Alphaproteobacteria > Rhizobiales > Beijerinckiaceae > Methylobacterium. The sequence goes on from JBODSC010000001.1 coordinate 4,101,062, forward strand.
CAAGCCCTCGATGTCACGCGCTACGGCGCGAAGATGCGGCTGCACCCGTACAACAACAACTGCGAGAAGAAGGTGCTCTTCACGCCGCAGTTCTTCGATCCGGAGGAGCGCGCGCTGCTCCAGGAGCGCCTGCCGAAAGACTGCGTGTTCCTCGATATCGGCGCCAATATCGGCGCCTACGCCCTGTGCGTGGCGGCCTTCTCGGGGCCGACGGCGCGGATCGTCGCCGTCGAGCCGCAGCCCGACGTGTTCCACCGCCTGACCTACAACATCGCCCAGAACCCGTTTCACACGGTGAAGGCGGTCGCATGCGCGGTGGCCGACAAGGCGGGCGAGCTGACCCTGTTCATCGATCCCCGCAACCGCGGCGAGATCGAGCCTGCGGATCGTGGGTACCAACGAGGGAGCGCGGATCACCGTGCCGGCGGTGACGCTCCTCGACCTCCTGCGCAGCGAGGGCCTGACCCGCGTCGACGCCGTCAAGCTCGACGTAGAGGGCGCCGAGGATCTGATCCTCGAGCCGTTCCTGCGCGAGGCGCCGGAGGCTCTGCTGCCGCGGATCCTCCTGATCGAGAACGGGACCGGCCAGTGGCAGCTCGACTTGCCGAAGCACTTGGAGAGCTACGGCTATCGCGAGATCTCGCGCTCCCGGCTGAACCTGATGTTCGAGCGTCCCGCCGTCAGGGCGGCGTGATCACCGGGATTTCGTCCGCGATGGCGACGCCCTCGGGTCCGACCGCACAGCGATAGGCGCGAACCTCCACGCCCGCGGCGCGAGCCTCCCGGAAGGCGCGGTCGAAGGCCGGGTCGATATCCCGGGCCACGTCGAACGCGTCCGCCTGCATCTGCACGACGATGACCACCAGCGCCCGTCCGCCCTCGGCCACGACCTGGGTGAGGTCGCGCATGTGCCGGACGCTGCGGGCGGCCTTGCAATCCGGGAACTCCGCCAAGCCCGGCCGGCGCATCATGTGGCAGTTCTTGACCTCGACATGACAGGGGCCGGACGCGCCGCCGCGCGCCAGGAAGTCGACCCGGCTCGCCTGCGCGTAGCGGACCTCAGGCTTCAGCGCGTCGTGGCCGGCGAGCGCCGCGATGGCACCGGCCCGGAAGGCCTCGGCAACCAGGGCGTTCGGGCGCAGGGTGTTGATGCCGACCCATTGCGGACCGCCGGGCAGCTCGGCCTCGACCAGCTCCCAGGTCAACGGCAGCTTGCGCGCGGGATTGGCCGAACGGGAGAGCAGCACGCGCGCGCCGGGCGTGTTCAGGCCGAGCATCGCGCCGGGGTTGGGGCAGTGCGCGGTGACGCGGCCGTCGTCGGTGTCGACATCGGCCAGGAAGCGCTTGTAGCGTTGCACGAGCCGTCCCGGCACGAGCGGCGCGGCGAACTGCATCGGTTCCTCGGGGTTCACGTAGTCGTGGGCTGCGGCTGCGCTATCTGCCTGCGACGCCAGCCCGATGCCAGAGCCCCATGGACCAGCCTTCCGAATCCGTTACCGCCGCCATCCTCGTCATCGGCGATGAGATCCTCTCGGGTCGCACCAAGGACAAGAACATCGGCACCATCGCGGACTTCCTCACCGCCGCCGGGATCGACCTGCGCGAGGTGCGGATCGTGCCGGACGAGGCCGCCATGATCGTCGAGGCGGTGAACGCCCTGCGCGCCCGCTACACCTACCTGTTCACCACCGGCGGGATCGGCCCGACCCACGACGACATCACGGCCGATTGCGTGGCGCAGGCGTTCGGGGTCGGCATCGACGTCGACGAGCGCGCCCGCGCCATGCTGCTGGAGCGGCACAAGCCCGAGGACCTGAACGAGGCGCGCCTGCGCATGGCGCGGATCCCGTTCGGGTCGGACCTGATCGCCAATCCGGTCTCCAAGGCGCCGGGCTTCCGCATCGGCAACGTCCACGTCATGGCCGGCGTGCCGAGCATCATGCAAGCCATGCTCGACTCGATCGCTCCGACCCTCAAGGGGGCGCCGCGATGCTCTCCGAGACGATCGAGGCGGCGGGCCTTCCCGAGGGCAGCTACGCGAGCGGGCTCGGCGAGATCGCCAGGGCGCGGCCGGCGGTGTCGATCGGCTCCTATCCGGCGATGACGCCGGAGGGTTTCCGCAACCGGATCGTCGTGCGCAGCCGGGATGCGCAGCCGCTCGCGGAGGCGCGGAGCGCGGTCGAGGCGCTGCTGGCGCGGCTTTCGGCCTGACAGTCTGACATCCGATCGGATCGAGTTGCGTAGCGGAGCTGAACGGATGGTTCGGGACAAGGACAAGCGGGCCGACCCGGAGGCCCGGCGTGACGAGTTGCTGAAGGAAGTCTCCGAGATCGGCCGGCCGGACGCCTACGTGCTGCACGAGGTGATCCGGCTGGAAGGCGACGAGGAGTTGCGGCGCCACGGCGGCGCGCTGTTCCTGTCGGCCTTCGCGGCGGGCTTGAGCATCGCCCTGTCGCTGATCGTCCCAGGCGTCCTGAGGAGCCATCTGCCCGAGGCGGACTGGGCCAAGATCGTGGGCTCGATGGGCTACGCGGTCGGCTTCCTGGTCGTCGTCCTGGGACGGCAGCAGCTCTTCACCGAGAACACCATTACGCCGGTCCTGCCGCTGCTGCACGACCGGTCGGCGAAGACCGCGTTCCGGGTGGTGCGGCTCTGGCTCATCGTCCTGTGCGGCAACATCCTGGGAACGCTGGCGATCGCCGCGGTGATGGCCCATTCCGGCGCCTTCGAGCCGCCGGTGCTCAAGGCCTTCGCGGAGATTAGCCACGACGCCATCGCGCACAGCTTCTGGTCGACGTTCGTCAAGGCGGTCTTCGCCGGCTGGATGATCGCCCTGATGGTCTGGTTCCTGCCGGCCACCGCCAGCGCGGCTCCCTTCGTGATCCTCCTGATGACCTGGCTGGTCTCGCTCTGCAGCCTCGCCCACATCGTGGCCGGCTCGGTGGAGGCCTTTTACCTGGTGGTCACGGGCGCCGCGACGATGAACGACTACGCGCTGAAGTTCTTCCTGCCGACCCTGCTCGGCAACACCTTCGGGGGCGCCGCCCTGGTGGCGGTGCTGAATTACGGGCAGGTGGCGCCGGAGGTCGAGGAGACCAAGGCGGTCGAGGGCGAACGGCCTGACTGAGGCGCCCCCCGTCAGTCCAGCCGTACGGGCGGGCTGATCAGACAGTCGAGGTCATCCAGGACCCACGTCACGGTCCCGCGCAGGGGCCCGTACAGGCCCATCTGGTGCTGCCGGTACAGAAGGTCGTGGGTCAGCCGCGCCGAGAGGCCGTCGAGGCGGCCGCCCCCGAACGTGTAGCGGCCCAGAGTCCCCAGCCGTTGAAGTCCGCCAGCGAGACGATGGCGCCCTTCTCGACGTAGTGGAACGGTGGAAGCGCGGACTCGACCGTGTCGCCGCGCGCCATGGCGCGGCCGAGATGACGGGCGAGGTACTGGGCCTGCTGCCGGGCGGCCTGGGCCGTGGCGGGCACGGGCCTGCCGGTGTCGCCATCGGCCTGGCTGGCGCAGTCGCCGAGCGCGATGATCGCGGGATCGCGGGTGGTGCGCAGGTCGGGGCCGACCACGAGCTGGCCGGTCCGGGAGCGCTCCAGGCCATCGAGACCGGCGAGCACATCCGGCGCCTTCACGCCGGCGGCCCAGACCTTCAGACCGGCCTCGATGCGGCTTCCGTCCTTCAGGGCGAAGCCGGCGGCGTCGGCCCCGGTCACCATCGCGCCGGTCCGCACCTCGACGGCGAGATCGGACAGGGTGCGGGCAGCGGCGCGGGAAACCCGCTCCGGGAACGCCGGCAGGAGGCGCGGCCCGCTCTCGATCAGGGTCAGGCGCAGGCGCTCCGGCAGGTCCGGTGAGCCGTAGGCCGAGAGCAGGTTGATCGCGTGCTTCAGCTCGGCGGCCAGTTCGACACCGGTTGCGCCGCCGCCCACGATGGCGATCTCCAGCATTCCGCCGCGGTCGAGACGCGCCAAGAGATGACGCCGCAGTTCCCGATGGAAATGCTCGGCCTCGGTCAGGTCGTCGATGGTCAGGCAGTGCGCGGCCACGCCCGGCGTGCCGAAATCGTTGGCCCGGCTGCCGATAGCGAGCACGAGCAGATCGTAAGCGAGGTCCACCTCGGGCTGCCCCTCCGCCGCCTCGACCGCGAGCCGCACGCGCTTGGCCCGGCCGTCGATCCCCACCAGGGCGCCGGGCTGGAAGCGAAAACCGGTGCGACGCGCCTGCGCGAAGAAATCGACCTTCTGCCGGTCGGCCCGAGCGGTGCCGGCCGCGAATGTGTGCAGCATCGGCTTCCAGACGTGGGACAGGCTCCGGTCGGCCAGCGTCACGTCGGCGAAGCCGCCGCGACCGAGGCTGGTAGCCACCTCGATGCCGGCGACGCCGCCACCGACAATCACGATCTGCGCCCTGTCCGCCATGCCGTTTCCGGATTGAAGTCTTCGGAAAACGCGGCCGGAGGCGCCGATGTTCGCGACGACAGGTCCTGGAACGAAAGAAGCCGCCCGAAGGCGGCTTCTCGATGCGTCAGCCACGGGCCGATCAGGACCGCATGCGGGTCCGGACCTCGCCGAGGCTCGCGCGGATCAGGTTCTGCGCCGCCTCGCCCTGCATCCGCTCACGCAGGATCGTCTCCGACACCTTCACGGCGGCTTCCGCGGCGGCAGCGCGCACCTGGGCCTCGGCCTGCGCCTCGGCCTGGGCGATCTTGGTCTCGGCGGCCTTGGTGCGGCGGGCGAGGAAGTCGTCGAGCTTCCGGTGGCCATCCTCGGCGGCGCGCTTGGCCTCCTCGCGGGCATTCGCGACGATCGACTCGGCCTCCTTCTCGGCCTCGGCGCGGCGGCGCTTGTAGTCGGCGAGGACGGCGGCCGCCTCCTCGCGCAGGCGCTTGGCCTCGTCGAGTTCGTGGCGGACGCGGTTGGCGCGGCCGTCCAGGCCCTTGGTCATCGCCGAGAAGCCGCCGACCTTCCAGGCGATGCCAATGAAGATGACGAACGCGACGGCGACCCAGAATTCGGCTTCGAGCAGCATCGTGGGTTCCCGTCTAGTGTGCGGTGGCGTCGAGGGCGCGGTCGAGGCTGGCCCGGTCGGGAGCTTGGCCCGTCAGGCGCTCGACGATCGCCGAGGCGGCGTCGCCGGCAATGGAGCGGACGTTGCCCATGGCAGCTTCGGTCCGCGTACGGATGGTCGCCTCGGAGGCGGCGAGCTTTGCGTTCAGCTCCCCTCCAGCGCCCTGCGCTTAGTCTCGGCCTCGGCGGCCAGTTCGTTCCGGGTGGTCTGCGCGATGTCGCGGGCCTTGCCCTGGGCATCCCGGAGCGCAGCCTCGAACGCGACGCCGGCGGCATCCGCCTCGGTCTTCATCGCCTGCGCCTGGTCCAGGTCGGCACGCAGGCGCTCGGCCCGGGCGTGCAGGATCGACTGGATCCGCGGCAGCGCGATCTTGTCCATCAGGTAGTAGAGGAGCCCGAAGGCCAGGGCGAGCCAGATCAGCTGCGCCAGAAAGCCGGAGGCTCTCGAAGGGCGGGAAGGCGCCGGTATGCGCTTCCGTGTGCTCGGTATGGCCCGGCACGATCTGCGTGTCGGCGCCCGGAGGCGGCGTGGTAAGGGAATTGGGCTGCGCCATGAGACCGCTACACTGACACCGTTCGCAGGGTCACCGCGGGGGCGGTGACGGAAGAAGGCGGACGCCCCGTCAGGGAGCGCCCACCCGATTGTCGGGCGGCTGCCCGTTGGAGACCGCGGCGTCCGCGGCCTCCGGCTCGCCGATCAGACGGCGAAGAGCAGCAGCAGCGCGATCAGCAGCGAGAAGATGCCGAGCGCCTCGGTGAGGGCGAAGCCCAGGAGCAGCGTGGCGCGCTGGCCGTCAGCCGCGGAGGGGTTGCGAAGGGCGCCGGCGAGGAACTGACCGAACAGGTTGCCGAGGCCGATGCCCGCACCCGCCATGCCGAGGCAGGCAAGGCCGGCGCCGATGTACTTCGCAGCGACGGGATCCATGGTAACTCCTGAGGTCTCTTAAGATCGAAACGTGCGTTGACGTTTGCGGCGGGTGGAGCCGGCCGGTTAGTGGCCGGGGTGAAGGGCGTCGTTGAGGTAGATCGCCGTCAGCGTCGCGAAGACGTAGGCCTGAAGCGCCGCAACGAGGAACTCGAGAGCGGTCAGCGCGATCGTCAGGAACAGCGGGAGCGGCGATAGCACGCTCCAGGCGCCCGCGAGAAGAAGCTGGACCACGAAGAACGCGAAGATCTTCATCGCGATGTGGCCGGCCAACATGTTGGCGAACAGACGAACCGACAGGCTGATCGGGCGCGAGATGAACGAGATGACCTCGATCGGCACCAAGATCGCAAGGAGGGGCTTCGGCACGCCCGACGGCACGAACAGGCCGAAGAAGTGCGAGCCGTGCTTCATCACGCCGAAGATCACCACCGTAGAGATCACGAGGGCCGCGAGACCGAACGTAATGATCAGGTGGCTGGTCACCGCGAAGGCGTAGGGGATCATCCCGAACAGGTTCAGGATCAGCACGAACATGAACAGCGAGAACACGAGCGGCATGAACCGCTTGCCGCCCTCACCGGTCGCCTGGTGCAGCGTGTCGGCGATGAATTCGTAGAAGATCTCGGCCAGCGACTGCATGCGGCCCGGCACCACCGAGCGCGACGCGGTCGCCACGATGGTGATCAGCGCGATCACCCCCACTGCGGCGAACATGTAGAGGGCGGACTGCGTGAACGCGAGCTGCTGATGGCCGATATGGCCGAGCGACACGAGCGGCTTCAGCTCGAACTGCTCGATCGGGTCGATCGTGACCGCCATTCCCGCTTCCGCCCTTCTTGTCTGGCGCACCGACCGCGTCGGCCGCCTCGAATTTCCACTGACCGGCGCGCCCTAAGGCTCCTGCCGGTCGCGTCGTCCGGGACGCGCGCCGGCGAAACCCGACACCCGCATCACGTTGTAGACCCCCGCCACGAACCCCAGCATCAGGAGGACGATCAATCCCCAGGGCTTCGTCCCGAAGACATGATCGACGATCCAGCCGAGTATTCCCCCGCGATCACGCCCGCGACGAACTCCGTGGAGAGCGTCATGGCCTGGCCCAGCGGGGAGGGCCCGCCGTTCCGAGGGCGCGTCGAAGGATCGGCAGCAGCCTGCGGCCGCTTCCGTTCGATCTGCGTCTCGAGACGTCTGAGCCTCGCGGAGAGTTCGCTGTCCGTCGGCGCCCCTCGGCCCCTTTCCCGTCCCTCGCGTCGTCGCCGTTCACGGCTCAAAACTCACAGGGCGGGAGGATCTGGAACCGGCTGGACGCCCCCAGCAAGCGGGGCGCACCATAGTTTCGCCCATCTTGAGTGTCAAGGCGAAGCCCATACACGATAAGTCGTTGATATTGGACTGGTATTCCAGGTTGGGCCGGGCCGCCGGAGCGGCGCTTCGCACGCGGCTCCGGCCAGGCGATCAGGCGCCCAGGATCGGCTTGATCACCTTCTCCATACCCTCGACCGTCATCTCGCCGGTGTAGCGCTCGCCGTTGATGAAGAAGGTCGGGGTGGAATCGACCTTGAAGACGTCGAGCCCGCGCTGCTTCACGGCGTTGACCCCCGCATAGATCTTCTGGTCCTTCAGGCAGGCCTCGAAGCTCTGCTTGTTGTAGCCGGCCTGGCGCAGCATCTGCTCCAGGGCGTCGACCGGCTTCGGCGTGAAGGCCCAGGCCGGCTGCTGGTCGAACAGCAGGTCGGTGATCGGGTAGTACTTGGAATCGCCCTGGCAACGCGCCAGCATGAAGGCCGCGGTGGCGAGGGGATCGAGGGGGAACTCGCGCAGGGTAAAGCGCACCTTCCCGGTATCAATGTAGCGCTCCTTCAGGGTCGGCCACGTGTTCCGGTGGAAGGCCGCGCAATGCGAGCAGGTCATCGAGGCGTACTCGATGATCGTGCACTTGGCATCCGCCGGGCCGAGCCAGACGTCTCCGAGGGGACCCGGCTGCATCAGCGCCGCCACCTCGGCATTCTGCGCCTGGGCGACGCGGGAGAGGTAGGGTAGGGCAAGGCCGGCGCCGAGCGCGAGGCCGGAAATCTTGAGAGCGTCGCGTCGCGTCGTCATCGGGCAGGCTCCGCCGAATTGGTCGGTCTTGGCGTCCGAAAGCCGGTACTCGGGCGCGGCTCTCCTGGCAAGGTGACCGAATCGCCTCCGCGCGGGGACGGGTCAGCGCTCGGGACGCGTGGCCACGGCCGCGGTGCCGAGGCGGTCGAGGGCCGCGCGCAGCCCGTCATCCTCGATCGCCGCCACGGCGCGCTGCACTTCGACGACCCGCGCCGGATCGATGCGGGAGCGGGGCGCCTGCCGACCGCCGCGGCCGACCCGGTCCTGCTGCAGCACGATCCGGGACACGCAGGCCCAACCGTAATGCGCGTTGATCCGCTGGATCACCACCGGCGCGAGGTGCTGCAGCTCAATCGCGAACACGCCCTCGACGCGCACCACCAGCGTGCCGGATTCAGGAGCTTCGGAACCCTTGCGACGGCGCTTCGGCCATTCGAGCTTGGAGGGGCGGCAGTAGCGGGCCAGCCGCTCGCCCACGATCTCCGGCCAGGCGGCCAGGATGTCGGTCGAGGCGAATCCCTGCGCCGCGAAGGCCGGCCCGATGCAGCCCTCGATCAGCTCGGCCAGCGGTTTGACGCGCGCCATGGTGGTTTCGGCCCAGCCCCTGTGGATCCTGTGAGGTTAGCGCAGGATGGTTGACGAAGGGAGCACACGGCCGCGCTGTCGCCGCCCTATGATCGCCGTCGACCTGCGGCTATGCAGCCCGGACCCATGCCGACCCGCACCGCCACGGATCTCAAGCCCGGTCCAGGACCGCGCGCCGACGACCTGCTCGCCTGGTACGATCGGCATCGGCGCGTGCTGCCGTGGCGGGCGCTGGCCGGCGAGGTGCCCGATCCCTACCGGGTCTGGCTCTCGGAGGTCATGCTGCAGCAGACCACGATCGCGGCGGTCCGGCCGTATTTCGAGCGCTTCCTGACGCGCTTCCCCGACGTCTTCGCCCTTGCCGACGCCGCCGAGGAGGCGGTGATGGCGGCCTGGGCCGGCCTCGGCTACTATTCCCGCGCGCGCAACCTTCACGCCTGCGCCAAGGCCGTCGCGGCTTCGGGCGGGCGCTTCCCCGACACGGCCGAGGGCCTGCGCAAGCTTCCGGGGATCGGCGCCTACACGGCCGGGGCGATCGCGGCGATCGCCTTCGACCGGCCCGAGGCCGCCGTCGATGGCAATGTCGAGCGCGTGCTGAGCCGGGCCTACGCGGTCGAGGCGCCGCTGCCGGGCAGCCGACCGGAGATCCGCCGGCTCACGCAGGCTCTCGTTCCGCAGAACAGGCCCGGCGATTTCGCCCAGGCGCTCATGGATCTCGGCGCGACGATCTGCACGCCCAAGCGCCCCGCCTGCGCGCTCTGCCCGTGGATGGCCCCCTGCCGGGCCCGGGCGCTCGGCACGCAGGAGACTTTCCCGCGCAAGATCAAGGTGGCCAAGGGCGCGCTGCGCCGCGGTGCGGCCTTCGTGGTGATTCGCAGTGGCGACGAGGCGGTGCTGCTGCGGACGCGGGCCGCCGAGGGGCTGCTCGGCAACATGGCCGAGCCGCCGGGCAGCGCCTGGGAACCGGATTACGACGTCGCCGCCGCCCTGCTGGATGCACCCCTCGACGCCCGCTGGAAGCGGCTGCCGGGGCTCGTCCGCCACGGCTTCACGCATTTCCCGCTGGAGCTGACGGTGTTCGTGGCCCGGGTCGCCCTGTCGACGCCGGCGCCTGCCGGCATGCGCTTCACGCCGCGCGCCGCCCTCGACGACGAGCCGCTGCCCGGCCTGATGCGGAAGGTCCTGGCCCACGCCTTCGATCCGAAACCGGAGCCTGAGAAGAAGCCGCGCGGGCGACCGAGGAAGGATCCTCCGCCCATGCCGCTGCTGGCGGCCATGGAGGCACCGATGTCGATGCCGGATCCCGAGCCGCGCCCGAGCGTGCGGGCGGTGCCGAAGCCGCGGCCGAAGCCGGCGCCCGCGCCGCCCGAAGCGGATGATCTGCTTGAGGGGAGGTCGAGCCACAGCCCACTCCAGTGCGCACCAGAACGTCGGCGCGACGGCCGGGTTCGGCACGGAAGCGCTAGCCGCTCCGTCTGCGCCAGGGAGGACGGGCGCGCTTGTCAGCCGTTCGCCATCGCCTGCCGGAGGCCCGCCCGGTAGGTGTCGATCACCACCGGCTTGCCGCCGCGCTCGACGTGCCAGAAGGTCCAGCCGTTGCACGCCGGAAGCCCCTGGACCAGGGCGCCGATCTTGTGGATCGAGCCGATGACGAGGCCGTTGTCGAGCTGGCCGTCCGGACGCACCGTGGCGCGGAAGCGGCGGCGCTCGTCCGTCACGGTCTCGCCGGGCCGGATATGGCCCGCCTCGATCACCGACAGAAACGGCACCCGCGGCTCGGCGCGCTTGGTCGGCGCCACCATGAGGGCAGCCTTCGACAGGGGCTCCACGGCGGCGATCCGCTCCCGGGCGGCCTCGGCGTAGGTGCTCTCGCGCTCGATGCCGATGAAGCGGCGGCCGAGGCGCTTGGCGACGGCGCCGGTGGTGCCGGTGCCGAAGAACGGGTCGAGGACCACGTCGCCGGGATTGGTCGCCGCCAGCAGGGTCCGGGCGAGCAGCGCCTCGGGCTTCTGGGTCGGGTGGACCTTGCGGCCCTCCGCATCCTTCAGCCGCTCCTCGCCGGTGCAGAGCGGGATGAACCAGTCGGAGCGCATCTGGAGGTCCTCGTTGCCCCCTTTGAGCGCCTCGTAATGGAAGGTGTAGCCCTTCGACTCCGCCGAACGCGAGGCCCAGATCAGGGTCTCGTGGGCGTTGGTGAAGCGCTTGCCGCGGAAGTTCGGCATCGGGTTGGCCTTGCGCCAGACGATGTCGTTGAGGATCCAGTAACCGAGATCCTGCAACGCGCTCCCGACCCGGAAGATGTTGTGGTAGGACCCGATCACCCAGAGGGTCGCGTTCGGCTTCATCACGCGGCGGCAGGCCGAGAGCCAGTCCCGGGTGAAGGCGTCGTAGGCCTCGAAGGTGGCGAACTTGTCCCAGTCGTCGTCGACGGCGTCGACGCGGCTCTGGTCCGGACGCAGCAGGCCGGCCTCGCCGAGCTGGAGGTTGTAGGGCGGATCGGCGAAGACGCAGTCGACGCTCGACGTCGGCATGGCGTTCATGGCGGCGATGCAATCCCCGACCAGGACTTGGTCGAGGGGCAGGGAACGCTGGGTGGGCACGAGACCCATCCGTGGCGCCGACGCGGGCCGCCCGGCACGCGAGACCTGTTTCCGGGCGACGGCGTCGGCAGCCACGGTACGCGGGGAAGCCATGGCAAACACCGGTTACGCGACTGACCGGCAGACCATGCCCTGGGTACGGTAAAGGTCGCGTTGTCGATTTTAGCGGCCGAGCGTCCCGTTCTGGGGCTGCAATTTTTGCCGTGTTCGGAACCGGCCAGTCATCCCAAAGATTAAGCGAGGGTTACGCTCCGGCTTCAGGCGCAATCGACGCCGAAATGGGCCGGATCGTCTGGGGTCGGCCGACCGCTGCAGCGGGCTGTCCTTGCCGGATCGCCGGGCACGACAGGTCTCGCATACGATCCCGCATCAGCCGTTCGCTTCCACCTGGGCGGGACGCAGGGTCACATCCAGTGCAGAGCTTAGGAATTTTAACCTATTGCGGGTTGCTGACGCTAAGTCTTAGGAGAGCTTGCCGAATACGCCGCTCGACTGACGTTTGTGTATTTCGTTGTAAAAACGGAAATAGTCCGCAACAAATCTGTATGTAAACAGAACGGCCAGCCAAAAACCGGCTAAAATGTGACGCCGGCCATACGCGAGAACCTGCCTTATTCCGGCCGACTTCCGACACGACTGGCGCCCTCCCGAAAAAAACAAAGGGAATGCGCTGAGAATGTCGTTCGGTTTCGGAAAGTTCGTCGTCTCGCTCGGAATGCTGTCCACCGTCCTCGGAACAAGCCTCCCGGCCGCCGCTCAGAGCGGCGCGGCTTCCTGGTACGGCAGCGGCCACCGCACTGCGAACGGCGAACATTTCAACCCCAACGGGATGACCGCCGCCCATCGCAGCCTGCCCTTCGGCACTCGGGTCCTCGTCGAGAACAAGCGGACGGGCCGCTCGGTCGTCGTGCGCATCAATGATCGCGGCCCATTCGTGCGCGGCCGCATCATCGACCTGTCGCGCGGCTCCGCCCGCGCCCTCGGCATGGCCGGCACCACCTACGTCTCCCTGCGCGTCCTGCACTGACCGAACCCGAGCCGGGCCGGCCCTGCCCTGAGAGGGCAGGGCCGGCCCGGCGTTGTCTGCGGCACCGGGAGGCCCCATCTGCTGGCCAGTCAGCCCGGATCAGCCGCCCCATGCCCAAGCCTCTCATCGTCGACATCCCGCACGACCTCGGCCGCGAGGAAGCCAAGCGGCGCCTTGAGCACGGCACCGAGCAGGCGCGGGCCTTCCTGGCCAAGAGCGGCATCACGGTGGACCAGCTCGCCTGGACCGGTGACCGGCTCGATTTCGGCGTGTCGGCGCTCGCCCAGAAGGTCGCCGGCACGATCGATGTGGGCGCGGAGAGCGTGCGTCTGGAGGTGAAGCTGCCGTTCCTGCTCGCTCTGTTCGCCGAGAAGATCCAGAAGGTGGCGAGCAAGGAAGGCACGCTCATGCTCACCAAGAAGTAGCGCTCCGGAACCGGAGCGGCGGGACCCCGTTGCCGCCCGAACGGTGCGGGTTCGCACCGATGGTCAACCGGAGACAGCCGTGCCCCAGTTCACGCTCGCCGACCCGGGGCAGCCCCCGGTCTCGCCACCGGAGGTTCCGCCGCAGCCGGCCCCGGCTCCCGATACCCCCTACGAGCCGCCGCAGGTGCCTACGCAGCCGCCCGGCCCGGAGATTCCCGGCCAGACGCCGTCCGAGTCGCCCGGCATCCAGCCGCCGGAGATTCCCGTCGGCGTCCCCGGAGCCCCGGAGATCAGTCCGCCCACCGGGCCGGCCAATCCGACCGCCTGATCGGCCGCCCCGCCGACATACCGGGTCCGGCGATGCGATTGAGCGCCGGGCTCGGATTCCTTCCCGACGGAACGGGAAGCGCGTCGCGCGCCGAGCCTGCGACGCGGCGATCGCCCCGTTTGAACAGGCCGCCCCACGCTGCCATAAGCCGGCCCATGGCCGCTCCCCGCTCCTCACCCTTCAGGACGTCGCGCTCACCTTCGGCGGCACACCGCTGATCACCCGAGCCGACCTCACCATCGCCCCGGGCGAGCGGACCTGCCTCGTCGGACGGAACGGGTCCGGCAAGTCGACCTTGATGAAGATCGCCGCGGGCCTCGTCGAGCCCGACACAGGACGCCGGTTCCTCCAGCCCGGAACCACGATCCGCTACCTCGCGCAGGAACCCGACTTCTCCGGCTTCGCCACCACCCTCGATTTCGTGGAGGCCGGCCTGCCGCCGGGCGAGTCGACCCACCGCGCCCGCTACCTGCTGGAGAGCCTGGGCCTGACCGGCGAGGAGGACCCCAGAAAACTCTCGGGCGGTGAGGGGCGCCGCGCCGCGCTGGCGCAGGCGCTCGCCCCCGAGCCAGACGTGCTCCTGCTCGACGAGCCCACGAACCACCTCGACCTCCCGGCAATCGAGTGGCTCGAATCGGAATTGAAGGGCACCCGCGCCGCTCTGGTGCTGATCAGCCACGACCGGCGCTTCCTCTCGGCCCTGTCGCGCGCCACGATCTGGCTCGACCGCGGCGAAACCCGGCGGATCGAGCAGGGCTTCTCGGGGTTCGAGGCTTGGCGCGACGCCTTCTTCGAGGAGGAGGAGCGCGACCAGCACAAGCTCGACCGTAAGATCGCCGCTGAAGAGCACTGGCTGCGCTACGGCGTCACCGCCCGGCGCAAGCGCAACGTCCGCCGGCTGGGCAACCTCCACGAGCTGCGCAAGAACCGCCGCGAGGTGCGCCGCCCGGTGGGCAGCGTCAGCATGCAGGCCTCCGACGCGGAATCCTCGGGCAGCCTCGTGGTCGAGGCCCGCGACATCGCCAAGGCCTATGGAGAGCGCAAGATCGTCGACGGCCTGTCCCTGCGGGTGATGCGCGGCGACCGCCTCGGCATCGTCGGCGCCAACGGCGCCGGCAAGAGCACGCTCATCAACCTGCTGATGGGCCGGCTCGCCCCGATGCCGGCGAGGTCGTGCTCGGCACCAACCTGATGCCGGTGGTGCTCGATCAGGCCCGCGCCGTGCTGGAGCCGGGGATGACCGTCACCGACGTGCTCACCGGCGGCCGGGGCGACAGCGTGACCGTGAACGGCCAGAGCCGCCACGTGATCGGCTACCTCAAGGACTTCCTGTTCACCCCCGAGCAGGCCCGGACCCCGGTCTCTGTGCTGTCGGGCGGCGAGCGCAACCGGCTGCTGATCGCCCGTGCCCTGGCCCAGCCGGCCAACCTCTTGGTTCTCGACGAGCCCACCAACGACCTCGATCTGGAGACCCTCGACCTGCTCCAGGAGATGCTGGGCGATTACGAGGGCACGCTGATCCTGGTGAGCCACGACCGCGACTTCCTCGACCGCGTGGTCGGCAGCGTGCTCGTGTCCGAAGGGGCGGGCCGCTGGGTTGAGTATGCCGGCGGCTACAGCGACATGATCGTCCAGCGCGGGCAAGGCATCGAGGCGCGGGCCGTCGCGCCGAAGGCCAAGGAGCCCAAGGCGCGTGCCGCCGCCCCGGCGCCGCCGCCGGCCGGCAAGCCCAAGCTCGGCTTCAAGGACCAGCACGAATTGAAGACGCTGCCGGCCCGCATCGAGAAGCTGGAGGCGGCGATCCGCCAGCTCAAAACGATTCTGGAGGATCCCGACCTCTACGCCCGCGACCCGGCCCGCTTCGACAAGGCCTCCTCCATGCTGGCGCAGGCCGAGACCGAGCTGTCGCAGGCGGAGGATCGCTGGCTGGAGCTGGAGATGCTGCAGGCGGGGTGACCGCCGCCCACATCATCAGCGCGACATCCCGGATCGGAGATCGAATGACCGCCTATCAGATCCTCGAACAGCGCTTCGCCCGCCTCGCGGCCCTCGAAGGGGCCGCCGGGATTCTCGGCTGGGACGCGCAGACGCTGATGCCGGACGGGGCCGCGGAGGCGCGGGGCGACCAGCTCGCGATCCTGCGCGGGCTGGCGCACGAGATCCTGACGGCTCCCGAGGCGGCCGAGGACCTCGATGCCGCCGAGCGGGAAGGGGGCCTTGAGTCCTGGTCTGCCGCCAACCTCCGGGAGATGCGCCGCGCCCAGGCCCATGCCACCGCGGTGCCCCGCGATCTGGTGGAGGCCAGTTCCCGCGCGATCTCGCGCTCCGAGATGGTCTGGCGCGAGGCGCGGCGCGACGCGGACTTCGTTAGGCTGGCCCCGCACCTCGCCGAGGTGCTGCGGCTGCAGCGGGAGATCGGTCAGGCGAAGGGCGCGGCCCTCGGGCTCGACTCTTACGACGCCCTGCTCGACAGCTACGATCCCGGCATGCGCCGCGCGGTGATCGACCCACTCTTCACCGATCTCACCGGCTGGCTGCCGGACCTGATCGCCCGGACCCGGGAGATCCAGGCCTCCCGGCCAGCGCCGCTGCCGCTCGCCGGCCCGTTCGACGTGGACGTGCAGCAGGCGCTCGGCCTCAAGCTGATGGAGGCGGTGGGCTTCGACTTCACCCGCGGGCGACTCGACATCAGCCTGCACCCGTTCTGCGGCGGGGCCACGGACGACGTGCGCATCACGACCCGGTACGATGCGGCCGATTTCGGCCGTGCCCTGATGGGCGTGCTGCACGAGACCGGACATGCGCTCTACGAGCAGGGCCGGCCGGCTTCGTGGAGGCATCAGCCAGTGGGTGCGGCCCGCGGCATGAGCCTGCACGAGAGCCAGTCGCTCATCGTGGAGATGCAGGCCTGCCGGAGCCGGGAGTTCTTCACCTATCTCGCGCCGCTGCTGCGGGAGGCCTTCGGGCGGTCCGGACCGGAATGGTCTCCGGAGAACCTGCACGCGCTCAACACCCGGGTCGCGCCGGGCTTCATCCGGGTGGACGCCGACGAAGCGACCTACCCGGCCCATATCCTGCTCCGCTACAGGCTGGAGACCGCGATGATCACGGGCGACCTCGCGGTGGCGGACCTGCCGGGCGCCTTCAACGACGGGATGCGGGAACTCCTCGGCCTCGCCGTGCCCGACGACCGGGTGGGCTGCCTCCAGGACATCCACTGGCCGAGCGGAGCCTTCGGCTACTTCCCGACCTACACGCTCGGCGCCCTTGCGGCGGCGCAGCTGTTCCGGGCCGCACGGACCGCCGAACCGGCGCTGCCGGACTGCCTCGCGCAGGGAGATTTCGCGCCGCTGCGGGGTTGGCTGCGGGCGCATGTTCACGAAGTCGGGAGCCTGCTCGGTACCGACGATCTGCTCACCCGCGCGACCGGCGCACCGCTGGGCACGGCGGCGTTCCGGGCGCATCTGGAGGCGCGGTATCTCGGAGACTGAGGGGCGCAGCTCTCCGCGCCCCCGACCAGGACCAGCTACAGCGCCACCACGTCCACCGCCGCCCCGAGCCGGTCGCGGGCGATGTCGGCGACGTGGCGGTGGTGGGTGAACAGGATCGGCTGGACGCTGGCGCCGATCTCGGCCAGCGCGTCCAGGCCGTAGCCGGTGCGCGCCTCGTCGAACGTCGAGAACAGGTCGTCGCCGATGAACGGCGCCGGCTCGGCACGTCCGGCGTAATCCTCCAGATAGGCGAGTCGCAGGGCGAGGTAGAGCTGGTCTCGGGTGCCCTCGCTCATCCCCTCGATCGCCACCAGCCCGCCGCCCGCGCGCTGCCCGGCGAGCCGGGGCGTGTCCGCTTCGTCGTAGGTCTGGGCGAGACCCGAGAAAGCCCCGCCGGTGAGAGCCCGGAACAGGGCGCCTGCCCGGGCCACCAGCGGATCCTGCTGTCCGGCCCGATGCCGGGCGACGGCCTGTCCGAGCATCAAGCCGGCCAAGCGCAACACCGCCCAGGAGCGCGCCGCCGCCTGCAGATCCGCCTCCGCGGCCTTGCGCTCGGCCAGCGCCAGCTCGGCGCCGGTCCCGCCCTCCAGCTCCGCGCGGCGCCGCTCTGCGCGGTCGCGGTCCGCGAAGATGACCCGGCCGCGCTCCTCCTGTTCCTCGGCCTCCATGGCCAGCCGGGCGAGGCTCGGCCTCAATGGCCTCTGGCGGAAGCGCTTCGAGGTCGCCGCGCAGCTCGGCCTCGGGCAATCCGTCGGCAGCCCCGGCGAGACTGCCGCGCAGGCGCAGAAGCTCGGCCCGGAGCGTCTCCCGGGCGCTCAGTCGGCCGAACAGGACCTCGATGTCTGGAGTCGACGCCTCCGCCAGGTCCGGCATCGCCTCGGCGACCTGCCGGGTTATCGCCGCCCGGGCCGCGTCGCGCAGATCGGCGGCGGCGCGGCGGGCCGCCTCGGCCTCTTCCAGACGGCGATCCAGCTCGGCGCGCCGGGCCTCGCGGGCCTGGGCGGCGACGAGGCGCGCGTGTAGGGTCCGGACCGCACCGGTAGGCGGGCCGTCCGCGAGGTCGGGCGCCAAAGCCTCGACCAGGGCGGCCGCGTTCGCCCGGAAGGCGTCCATGTCGCGGCGGATCCCGGCCGAGCGGCGGTGCAGGGCCGCGCGCTCCGCCAGCCGGTCGGGCACGGTGCGCCACGCCTCCAAGGCGCCCTCGGCCTCCTCAGGGAGGGCCGTTCCGTCGAGGCCGAGGGGCAGCAGCGCCGATGCCCACTCGGTCTGCCACGCGGCGCGGCGGCTCTCAACCTTGGCCAGGGCGGTCTCCAGCCGCTCCGTCGCCGCACGCGCGGCGCGCAGCAGGCCGCCGGTCTGGAGATTCGCTTCCCAGCGGCTCGCCAGGGTGGCGACGCGCGCTTCGAGGCGTTCGAGAGTCGGGCCGATCTCGAAATCCGGCGCCGAGTCCAGCCCTGCGCGGGCGCAGAGATCGGCCAGCGGCGCCCGGGCGTCCTCGATCCGTGCCCGGAGCCGGTCCCACTCGATCCGCTGCTCGGCGAGCCGCTGCTCGGCCTCGATCAGGCTCTCCACCTCGGCGAGCCAAGCGGCCATCTCGGCCGGCGAGCCGGGCGCGATCCCGGCGGGCCGCCAGGCCGCGCGCCACGCCGTCTCACCGTCGGCGATCTCGGCGGCGATCCCGGCCAGGATACCGTCGACGGCCACGACCTCCGCTTCCTCGGCAGCGAGGCGCTCCAGATCGGCCGCGTGGGCCGCAACCCGGGCGGCATCGGTGGCCCGCTCGTCGGCGAGGCGGTCGGTGTCGAGGAGCGCCCGCTCGAAGGCCGCGATCTCGGCGAGCCCGGCGGCGCGCCCGGCCGCGAGGGCGTCCCGCAGGGGCACGAAGGCGGCGTCGCGAGCGGCCCGGAGGGTGTCGAGCCGCTCCCGGGTCGCGACCGGCCGGCCAGCCTCGCGCTCGCGCAGCCGCTCCCCGGTGGCGGCGACCTGACGGAGGGCTGCCGCGCGACGGTCCGCGGCGCGCTCGTGATCGCGGGTCTTGGCATCGAGGAGGGTGCGGTAGCGCGTCACCGTCTCCGGGCCGGGCAGGGGCGTCCGGATAAGGACGGCCAGGTCGGAGACCGGCGGCGACAGCCGGCCGGCCTGATTGCGCAGCAGCGCCGCCTCGCGCCGGATCGCGGCATCGAGGGTCTCGTAGGCGGCGATCCGCTCGTGCAGGCGCGCGAGCGGCTTCAACGCCTCACGCAGGGGCGTGGGGTCGCGGGTCGCGTCCGCCGCCTCTACCTCTCGGGCCAGCCGGTCGCGCTCGGCACGGGCGGCGACGAGGTCGCGGGCAACCTGCTCCTCGGCGGCGGCCAGGGTCCGGTGATCGCGGATCAGCCGTTCGATCCGGGCGCGCGCCGCGTCCGTGGGTTGCCGGGCTTCCAGCGCCGCGAGATCGGCCGTGCCGATGCGGGCACGCAGCCGCTCCAGCTCAAGCCCGACCTTGTGGGCGTCGCCCTCGATCCGGGGCAGGTCGGTGCCGCCCTTCTCGAACTCCTTGGTGCCGCTGAAGGCGACCAGGATCTCGTCCGCGCGAAGCGTCAGCCCCGGCTCGACGGGCACGGATTCGGCTTCGCTCCGTGCCCGATCGCGGGTGCTCTCGGCTCGCCCGGCCTCGACCTCCGCGGCGCGGCAGCGTTCGAGGGCGGCGCCGAGGCGCTCGATCCAGGCCGCATCGGCGTCGGCCAGACCGTCTTCGGCGGCGATGCGCCGCTCCAGCGCGTCGATCTCCGAGAGGATCGGGCGGGCGCGCTTGAGCCGCTCCAGCCGCGCGCGCTCGGTCGCCACGCGCTCGCGCTCGGCCCGGAGGGCGTCGAGCTGCTGGGCCGCCGTGGCGATCTCCTCGTTCAGCGCGCGCCAGTCGCCCGCCCGCAGGCCCTTCTCGCGGATCGCCTTGCGGGCGCTCTCGTGGCGCTCCAGCGCCTGGTAGAAGGTCCGGTGCTTGGCTTGGCGCGGCGCGAAGATCCCCTCGGCCTCCGCGTCGAGGGTGGATTGCAGCTCGGTGAGGCCGCGCAGGCCCGAGCCCGCCGCGAACAGGCTCGCGCCGACCTCGCCCTCGACGTCGACCATCTCGCGCCCGCCGGCCCGCAGACTCTGGGCGTCGAGGCCGAAGGCGCGGCAGAAGACCGTGCGCGAGATGCCGCCGAGGAAGGGCGCCAGCACGTCGTCGGGCAGCGGCGCCTCCGCGGCGTCGATGAGGGTCCGGCTGTTGCCCTTCCGGCGGCGGAAGCTCAGCCGACGTCCGTCGGCCGCGGCAATCTCGGCGCCGAGCCGGAGCTGGGGCATGTCGTGCAGGAAGGCGTAGCGGGTCGTCTTCTCGAATCCGAACAGCAGGTCGGTCACCGCGGCGAGGGCGGTGCTCTTGCCGGCCTCGTTGGCGCCCAGCACGACGTGCAGGCGCGCGTCGGGCCGGAAGGCCACGGTGCGGTCCGTGAAGGCCCCGTAGCGCTCCAGGGCGAGGTGGATCAGGCGCATCCTCGGGCCCTCAGCAATGCCGCCCGCCGAGACGGCCGAGGATCAGCGCCTCGGCCTCGGCGCAGAGGGCGTCGAACTCCGCCTCGAGATCCGCTTCCGACGCGGCGGCCGTCGGCATCCGGCCGCCGATCTCGGCCAGCGCCGCCTTGGCCCGCGCCCGGAATTCCGGGTCGCGGTCGAGATCGGCCAGCAGGGCGGCGGGGTCGATGGCCGCGCCGGAGGGCTCGATCGCCGCGCGCGGGCGGCGCGTCTCGATCTTCAGGCGCTCCAGCCAGATATCCTCGTGGAGCCGGTGGGCGGCGGCCTGGATCTCGGCCGTCAGTGACTCCCGGTCGGCCGCGAGCGCATCGTGGGCCGGCGTGGTGCCGGTGAGGTGGACGCGCACCAGGATCAGGCGGCGTGCCGCGCTCTCGGCGAGGGGCTTCAGCGCCATCTCCACGGCCTCGACGGCGGCGCGGGTATCCGCCACGTGGGCGAGATCGACCGAGACCTGCTCGAACCGCGCCCGGTCGAGGGGCAGGCGGCTGACGCCTGTCACCCGCCCGTCGGCGACATCCACCACCATAGCACCCTTCTCGCCGCATTCGCGGATGCTCCGGCCCTGGATGTTGCCGGGGAATACGATCCAGGGATCCCGGGATAGCTCGGCGTATTCGTGGATATGGCCGAGGGCCCAGTAATCGTAGCCCCGCGCCGCCAGGTCGGCGACCGAGCAGGGCGCGTAGGTCTCGTGCGCCGCGTGGCCGGTACACGATGTGTGGAGGATCCCGAGGTTGAACCAGCCCGGCACGGCGGCCGGGTAGGTGAGCGACAGGTTCTCCTCGACGGCCCGGCCCTGGAAGCTGCGGCCGTGCAGGGCGACCCGCAGGGCGTCGAGGCGCAGGGTGCCGGCGCGGGACGCCGGGAACACGTGCACCGAGGACGGCAGGGTGATCGCGCGGGTGATCACACTCTCCGCGTCGTGGTTGCCGCGCACCAGGATCGTCGGGATGCCGGCGCGGTCGAGGCGCGCCACCTGCCGGGCGAAGAACAGGCCGATCGTGTTGTCGGCCCAGTCACCGTCATAGATGTCGCCGGCCACGACCACGAAGGCGACCGAGCGCTCGATCGCTTGGGTGACCAGATCCTCGAAGGCCTGCCGCCCGGCCGAGGCCAGCCGGCGCGCGAGGTCCGCGTCGCGCGTGGCGAGACCCGCCAGGGGGCTGCCGAGATGCAGGTCCGCCGCGTGGATGAAGCTGAAGCCTGACATCGACCTTCGAGGGGGATCGGTGGAGCGTTCGCGACGCGCGCCGGATCTCCGTGCGCATCGACGTCGCGGGGCGGTCTTAGGCTGCCGGCAGGGTTCGCCTCAAGCGGAAGCGATCGCAGGCTTGTGGGGCGCGGGCGGAATGGCTGCTCTGGGCAGGTCCCCCTATCGAGCCGCCGTGCCGCGCATCGGCAGGTCGATCAAGACGCCCGCAGAAGCCGGATCCGATCGAACGCCCCGGCTTCGGATGCGTTACAGCGTGGCGGTGGCGGGAGAGCCGCATGTTGAGGTACGAGACCGGCCCGATGACCATCGCTGCACGTCCGGCACGCTCCGGTCACGCCCCTGTCCACGCTCCGCCGCTTCGACCGGCCGATCGGCCGCACGAACCCTTCAAGATCGTGAGCTGGAACCTGCTGCGGCGCACCGGCGCGGCCGTGGACGACGTGGCGGCCCTCGTCGCCCAGGAGAAGCCCGACCTCTTGCTGATGCAGGAGGCGACCCGGGCCATCGGGTTCCTCCTGGACCGGATCGGCGGCCATTATGCCTGGGCTCCCCTGCCGGGACGGATCCACGGGCTGGCCATGTGGAGCCCCAAGTCCTGGTCGGCGCCCCCGCGGGTGATCACGCTGCCCTCCGGCGCCCTGGTGCACCGGGTCTGCCAAATCCTCGACCTGGAGGAATTCGGCGTGGCCAACGTCCACCTGTCGCACGGACAGATGCTGAATCGGCGCCAGCTCCGCCGCATCGTCGCCGAGCTGCCGCCGCGCGCCGCCGTGCTCGGCGACTACAACATCGTCGGACCGGCGCTGATCCCGGGCTTCCGCGACGTCGGCCCCCGCCAGCCGACCCACGCGATGGTGGACGTCCTGCCGCTGCGGCTCGACCGCTGCCTCGCCCGCGGCCTCGTCTGCCACGAGCACGCCGTCCTTCCCCGGGGACCGTCCGATCACCGGCCGATCGTCGTCCATCTCGGGCCGGCGCCCGAGGCGCACGCACCCGGCCGCTTCAAAGGTATGGCAGCAGCAGTCGCACGCCTGCGTCGCGCAAACGGATCGGCAGGACGCGCGCGCCGAGATCCTCCCGGCTGAGGCGCGCCTGCATCTTGCCGCGCATGAACCGGTCGAGCTGCGCGGCCAGCTCCGCGTCGATGATCTCGACGTTCAGCTCGAAATTGAGCCGGAAGCTGCGCATGTCCCAGTTCGCGCTGCCGACGAAGCACCAGACATCGTCGACCACCATTGCCTTCGAGTGATCGAAGGGCGGCTCGTCGAGCCAGACGCGCACCCCGGCCGCGAGCAGCGGGTCGAGATGCGCCCGCGTCGCCCAATCGATGTAAGGGTGGTCGCTGACCCGCGGAATGATCAAATCGACGATGATCCCGCGGGTCGCGGCCTGGGCCAGAGCCCCCGTCACCAGCTCGTCGGGCAGAAAGTAGGGCGTCACGAACCGGACGGTCCGGCGCGCGCAGGCGAGCGCCTGGAGGATGACCTGCTCGATCTTCTCCACATCCGCGTCCGGTCCCGACGTGACCGCCCGGGCGACGCTGGTTCCGGCGGGATCGAGGTCGGCAAACCAGGGCTCGGCGTCGAGATTCTCGCCGGCCACGAAGGCCCAGTCGGCCGCGAAAGCGGCGGCGAGCTGCTCGACCACAGGCCCGTTCAGCCGGAAATGCGTGTCGCGGATCGGGTGCTCGGGCCGCAGCGCGACGCGGTTCGGGTGCGAGATGTTGAGGCCGCCCGTGAAGGCGGTGCGCCCGTCGAGGATTAGCAGCTTCTTGTGCGAGCGCAAGTTGAGGAAGGGCATCCGCCAGGGCAGGGCGGAGTGCATGAACAGGGCTGCCGGCACACCGGCCCGGGTCAGACGGTGGTAGGCGGGCGCGCGGAAGTAGCCGCCCCCGATCCCGTCGATGATAACCCGGACGTTCACGCCGCGGGCCTTGGCCTCCACCAGAGCGTCGCAGAACTCGCCGCCGGTGGGATCGTCGCGGAAGATATAGCTCGACAGGCCGATGCTGGCCCGCGCCTCCCGGATCGCCTGCAGCATGACCGGATAGGCCTCGTCGCCGTTGCGGAACATCTGCACCGCATTGCCCGAGAAGGCCGGAAGGCCGGTGATCTGCCGGATCGCCCGGTCGAGGGGCCACAGGGCTTCGGGCACCACCGCGTCGTCCGTGTCGGGGAGCTGCGTCGTGTCCGAGGGCTTGGTCCGCAGCCGCCGGGCACGGCGCGAGACGCGGTTGATGCCGAAGGTCAGGTAGAGCGCCGTGCCGAAGATCGGCGACAGCCAAGCCAGACCGATCCATCCCACGGCGACGCTCACCCGCCGCTTGCGCAGGAGCGCGTGCAGGGTGACGCCGATGGCCAGCGTGAAGCCGATGAGCGCCTCGACATCCGACCGCAGAAGGGCGGTCGACTGGACCCATCGATAGAGCGCGTTGTCCAAGGTCTCGGCGTCCGGTTCGCGTCAGAAGGAGCCGGATATAGCCGAAGGATGCGCGCCGGCGCGGATTAATCCACGGTTTTCGCCGTGCGCGCCCCTTGCCATCGACCGGCCGCTCACAGCGATAGGGGCCGCTGCCATCGAGCGCGGCGTAGAGGACGCGCCCGCCCGACTCGATGCAGCGCGCCTTGGCTTCCGCGTAAGGCCGGTGGAAACTCCAGATGGTGATCATCGGCCCGACCGTGGCAAGGCAGACCCCGCCGAACACCACGGCGGCGGCCCAGGTTGCGCCATTCCGCTGCGGGCGCGGCGGCCGAGGGGCGGCATCGCGCCGTAGAAGGCCAGCGTCAGACCGAACAGGTCGATGGTGCTCATCAGCCGTTCCGCATTGGGGCGCCGATCCCGGCAGTACGAGGTATCCCCATCCTAGGGCAGGCTTACGCTGTCACCTACGCGCGCGGCGCCATCGGGCCTGCGTCGTATCGCGCCAGTCTCATGGCTCCCAGCGCGGCGGCCGCTTGCCCAGGAAGGCATCGATGCCCTCATGGGCATCGGCCATCATCATATTCCGGGTCATCACCTCGGCAGCGTAGCCGTAGGCCTCCTCCAGGCCCATCTCGATCTGGCGGCCGAACGCCTCCTTGCCGATTGCCAGGACGCGCCGCGCCTTCCCGGCGATCCGGGCCGCGAGCGCCTCGACCGTGCCGTCGAGCTCCGCGTCCGGCACGACGCGGTTGACCAAGCCGATCCGCAGCGCCTCGGCGGCGTCGATGGGTTCGCCGAGCAGCAACATCTCCATGGCGGCCTTGCGCGACACGGCGCGCGACACGGCGACCATCGGCGTCGAGCAGAACAGGCCGATCTGGACCCCCGGTGTCGCGAAGCGGGCTCCCTCGGTGCAGACCGCGAGATCGCAGGTCGCGACGAGCTGGCATCCGGCGGCGGTGGCGATCCCGTGGACCCGGGCGATCACCGGCTGCGGCAGGCGCGTGAGGCTCACCACGAGCCGGGCGCAGGTGCGGAACACCGCCTCCGTCGCCCCCACGATGGATCGACCCGCATCTCCTTGAGGTCGTGGCCGGCGCAGAAGGCGGGACCGGCCCCTTGCAGGACCACGACACGCACGCCAGGATCCTCGCGAATCACGTCGAGTTGCTCCTGGAGTGCCCCCATCAAGGCCATCGACAGCGCGTTGCGCGCCTGCGGACGGTTCAGGGTCAGGGTCGCGACACCACCGGCATCGCTGCGCAGCAGGACCGGGCCCTCCGGAGACGTTGCGTCGGGTGGGACCGTGGATACGGCTGCGGTCATGGGGCGTCTCCCGTTGCCGGCTGCCATGCCGTGCGCGGCCGGTCGTGGGGCCGGAGGGTAGCACGCCGGCGGAGCCTCAGCGATGCCGCTCGCCGATCGGGCGGGCTCAAGAAAGGTTCAACCGCCATGCTGGCAAGCTTTTCCGGCAGTTTCACGCAGGACGTTGTCGGCGCCGGCTGCGCGCGAGGTGTATCGCCATGATGGTTCTGCCGTTTGTCGGCTTCGCGGGCAGCGCGATCGCCACGTTGAGCGGACGGCGCAGCATCGCCCTCGGCCTGTGGCTGGTATCGCTGATCGGCACGCTCGCGCTGTTCGCCGCAAATGCCACTTCCACGCTTCACCTCGACTTCTGAGCGGATCGCGCGATGACGCCTCTTCAGGTCCGGACCCTCAATGCCTTCGGTCTGCTCGGCTGCTGCGCCGTTCTCGTCGCGGCGTTCTGGTGTTAGTTGTACCTTGGGGAACTGCAATGTCCCCTGTATCTGCTGCAGCGGGCTGCATTCGCGGCGGCGGGTGTCGGATTCGCGCTCAACCTCCGCTTCGGTCCGCGGCCGTCCCATTACGCCGTGGTGATCCTGAGCGCCGTGGCAGGCGCCTGCGTGGCGGCCCGGCAGGTCGCCCTGCACGTCGTTTCCGGCACCGGAGGCTTCGGATCGACGCTGTTCGGGCTGCACTTCTACACGCACGCGCTCATCGCCTTCGTCGCCCTGATCGTCGGGGCGAGCGTGCTGCTCCTGGGCGACGGGATCCTCAGGAGCGCCCCCAGCCTGAGAGCACGGGGCCGGAGGTTTCGAGACAGTCTGCCTGCTGCTGTTCCTCGGCATCGTCCTCTCCAATGCCGTTTCCACGGTCGCGGAATGCGGCGGCGGTCTGTGCCCGGACGACCCCACGCATTACGAGGCGCTCGACAGCTGGCTGGGACGTTCCGGCCCGCGCTGATCGAACACGTCGCGGTCCCCGGACCGCGCTGAGGCCTGCCTCAGCCCGCTCGCCGGCCGGATGCAGGGCGGCGCGGTCCGGCGAGTCGCGGCCGCGCTCCCGAGACAGCCACGGCTTTCAGAGCGCGCGTTCCCGGTCTGACGCGCGCTCTTACGCCAGCTCAGCGAGGGCGAGATTGAGGCTCGCGAAGTCGGCCCCGGGGCCGTTCCACCAGACCGGCGGATAGGTGGCGAGCCGGCCCATCAACCCGGAATAGGCCTGTGCGAGCGCGGTATCGACGACGACCAGGGAAGCCGCCGACAGCGACAGGCTGTCGGCCAGCGCCTCGCCACGACGGGCCCCGTCGAGGCAGACGACGCGCAGGCCGAGACGGCTGAGGCCGAGGCGCATCGCCTCCGCCTGCCCGAGATCCTGCACCAGAAGTGCCACGGTTTCGCCCGCCCGCAGACCCTCGCCACAGGCCCAGCGGGCAACTCGATGCGGGCAGATCGTGGCGGCAGATGCGGTCTCAGCGCTGCGCCGCTCGGCGGCAGGTCCGGCGAAGCCGGCCCGGAAACCCCGGTCGGGGTCGCGGGAACCGGGAACCGGAAAGGATGCGGCAGAGGAATTGACGCCGAACATGCGATGCAGACCGCCTGGATCTGGATAATTCGTGGCGTCTGGCGTGACGCGGGCAGGTTAACACTCCCTCTCACCTCGCCGCGCCACTGGAACAGGAGCCCATTTTCCGGCGCGCGTCGGCCGTGGACTTCACCTATGGCCAACGGGTCGTGAATGCCGGACAGCATATTGCATGCAAATTCGGTCGCATTGGCGGGCGGCTCGGACAATCGTATGTCCGGGCCGCCTGAGACGTCCCGCCAGAGGTCGTCCGCTACCGAGGAAATTGCCCGCATGCGCCACATCGCCCTCCCTGCCGTCCTGATGCTCGCCGCCCTTCCGGCCCAGGCGCAGATCCGGAACGCGCCGGCCCCGCGGGCTCTGGAATTCGCCGCCTACATCTTCGCTGCATCGAACGTCTGCGGCTATCGGATCGCCAGCGACCAGTTCGAGGCGCTGCTCGCAAAGCAGAACGTCCGGATCGAGGACGTCCAGCCCCGCGGGCCGTTCGGCAACCGCGTGCAGACCATGTTCACGCTGATGTCGAACCAGATGGCGCAGAACCGCGATCAGGCCTGCATCGCGGTGGCCGGCGAGTACGGGCCCGAGGGAACTGTGGCCAAGAACGTGCTGCTCCCGGCAGGCCAGGATTCCACCGCCCCGGCAAAGCCGACGGAGCCCGCCAAGCCGCAGTGACGGCGCGGGCCGATTTCAGCCGAGGCGCCAGTCGATCGGGCGTCCGCCGTGCTGGGCGAGCCAGCGATTCGCCCGGCCGAACGGGTCCGAGCCCGGGAAATCACGGGCGCGGTTGAGTGGGGACGGGTGCCCGCTCTCGAACACGCCGTGGCGCGCCGAGTCGATCAGGCCGGCACGGGCACGGGCCTGCGCTCCCCAGAGCAGGAAGACCGAAGGCTCCGGGCGGTCCGACACCGCCGCGACCGCCTCGTCGGTCAGCGCCGCCCAGCCGTAGCTCAGATGCGCCCCGGCCTTGCCGGCCTCGACGGTGAGCGCGGCGTTGAGCAGGAGGACACCTTGCCGGGCCCATGGAGTCAGGTCGCCGCCGGCGGCGCGGTCGGATCCGGCCTCGTCCAGAATCACCCGCAGTGAGGCGGGCAGGCGGCCCGATCCGACGAACGAGAAGGCGAGGCCGTTGGCGTCGCCCGGTGTCGGATAGGGATCCTGCCCGAGGATCACCGCCCGGACCTCCGGCAGCGGCGTCTCCGTGAGGGCGCGGAAAATCTGGGCCGGCGCCGGCAGGACGCGGGCGCCCGCGGCGATCCGCGCATCGACGCGCGCTGCCACCGCGTCGGCCCGTTCGCCGGCGAAGAACGGGAGCGCCAGCCAGGGCGAGCCGGAGGCGCGGAAGGCGGCGAGGGAATCGGCCACGGGCGTGTCGGTCATGGTCTCTCGCGGTGAAGTCTTGGGCCGAGATAGGGAGGCTTGGGCCGCCGTCATCGAACCGGCGGTTGCGGCTTGGGGCCGCCCATGGTTAGGGAAATCGGTCGTGCGCGCGATCCGCCGCGGTGCGGCATGTCGCTTCCGGTCTTCGCCGGGCGCCAAGGCACCCTACATGGAGGCGCACCCGACGGGTTAAGCCTCCGGTTCAGGCCCAAGCGCGCGCGCCGGCCCGGGATGTTCGAAACCAAAGGAAGGACTCGGCGCGCGGCGCCGGAACGCTGCCATGAACGAACGCGTCGAACCCGCCGCCGCGCTGGCGAATGGCCGGCCGCTGACGACCCTCAAGCCCGAGGCGAACGGCCTGCAGGCCGATCACCCGAAGGTGGCTTGGGGCCGCGTCGGTGTGCTGCTGATGAATCTCGGCACGCCGGAGGGCACGACCTACTGGCCGATGCGCCGCTACCTCAAGGAGTTCCTGTCGGACCGGCGGGTCATCGAGGTGCCGCGGCTGATCTGGTGGCCGCTCCTCAACCTGATCATCCTGACCAAGCGCCCCGGTCCGAAGGGCCGCGACTATGCCAGCGTGTGGAACAACGCGCTGAACGAGGGTCCGCTGAAGACCATCACCCGCGCCCAGTGCGAGCGTCTCCAGGCCGCCATGGGCGATTCCGTCGTGGTCGACTGGGCGATGCGCTATGGCAAGCCCGAGGTCGCCGGCCGCCTCCAGGCGCTGCTCGACCAGGGCTGCGACCGCATCCTCCTAGTCCCGCTCTATCCGCAATACGCCGCCGCCACCTCGGCCACCGCCTGCGATCAGGCGTTCCGGGCACTGATGGACATGCGCTGGCAGCCGACGGTGCGGGTGTCGCCGCCCTACCACGACGATCCGGTCTACATCGCCGCGATGGCCGATCTCGATCCGCCAGGGGCTGGCGAAGCTCGATTTTGAGCCGGACGTGATCCTCACCTCGTTCCATGGGGTGCCGCGGAGCTACCTGCTCAAGGGCGATCCCTATCATTGCCAGTGCCACAAGACGGGACGGCTGATCCGCGAAGCCCTGGGCCTGTCCCCGGACAAGATGCGGGTGACCTTCCAGTCGCGCTTCGGCAACGAGGAATGGCTGAAGCCCTACACGGACGAGACCGTGATGGAGCTGGCGAAGTCCGGCGTGAAGCGCATGGCGATCGTGGCCCCGGGCTTCACGGCGGATTGCCTGGAAACCCTCGAAGAGCCTCGACGGCGAGAACCGCCATTATTTCGAGGAGAATGGCGGCGAGAAGTTCGCCTACATCCCGTGCCTGAACGACAGCGACCTCGGCATGAAGGTCATCGAGCACGTGGTGCGGCGCGAGCTCCAGGGCTGGGTCTGAGCATCGTCTGACGAGGTCATCTCACCCGCGACCTCATCCGGAGCTGCTGCGAAGCAGCCTCGATGAAGGCCTTCGAGGCCGCCGCTGCGCTCCGGCACCTCGGGATGCGGCGGAGATCTGGATCTCCACCGCCTGGAGCGGCGCGCGATCGAGATCGTGAGATCGTACGGGCTCTGAGGATCCGAGCTGGGACGGCGCTTGCGGGCGGCCTCGGCCCCCCTATTATTTTCCTAGGCCGGACGGGCAGCGATCCGGCGCGGGAGGATCACATGGCGTTCTTCATCGGCATCGCGTGCCCCTGGCTCCTGATCGCGGTGCTCGACCGGATCGCCGAAGGGCGCCGCAGCGACGAACTCGCCGCGCTCGGGGTCATGCCCCAGGCCACGCCGGAGCGGTCGAGCTACCTGGTCCCGGATCGGCCCTACTGAGAGCGGGCGTCCTCTAAAGCGCGCGTCTTCACCGGGAGACTTCGCAGAACACCGCACCGAATCCGGTGCGGGTGTCGTGGCCGCCAGGCCGCGAGGCGTGCGCCACGCCGACCCGCCCGGGCCGGCGGGTCTGCCGGGACATCAGAGGAGCCAGCCCCTCAGGGCTTCTTCGGCTCCGGGGCAGGCTCTGGCGCGGCCGGCGGCGCGTCGGTGCGCTCGATCTTGGCCTCCGAGCGGAGCTTCAGGATCATATCCTGCTGCGCCTTGCGGATCAGGTGCTGGTCGATCTGTTCCTTCAACTCGTCGAAGGTCGGCTGCGGCTTGGTCCGCTTCTCCTCGACCTTGATCACATGCCAGCCGAACTGGGTCTTGACTGGGTCGGAGACCTGGCCGGGCTTCATCGCGAAGGCGGCGTTGGCGAAGTCGGGGACCATCCGCTCCTTTGTGAACCAGCCGAGATCGCCCCCTCGGCCTTCGAGCCGGGATCCTTCGAGGTCTCGGCCGCGACCTTGGCGAAATCCTCGCCGCCCTTGATGCGGGCCGCGATCTTCTTCGCCTCGGCCTCGTTGTCCACGAGGATGTGGCGGGCATGCACCTCCTCCTCGGGCTTCATCAGCTTGACGGTCTGATCGTAGATCGCGCGCTCGGCCTCGGGGGTGACGGCGCGCTTGGCCTCCTGCTCCAGGTAGTCGTCGAGCAGGAGCTTGTCGCGGAAGTAGGCGAGCTTGCGCTTGAACTCCGGCGTGTCGCCAATCTTGGCAGCCTCGGCCGCCTGCGCGCCGACGCGGAGATCGACCATGTAGTCGACGAGGAGGTTCTTCTTCTGCGCCTCGTCGACGCCGGGCAGCGACAGGGCCGGGTCGTCGGCCGCGATGGCGAGGTCGCCCTGCGTGATCGGCTTGCCGTTGACGCTCGCCACCACCGAATCCGGTCCCGGCGCGGCGGCGGGCGTGTTCGCCGCGGGCGTCGATGTCGGAGCCGGTGCCTTCTGGGGCGCCTGCGCCAGCGCGAAACCCGGCATCGCGAGCAGCACGGCGAGCGCGCTGGCGCGCCGGAGGAGAGCGGTGTTCGGCATGCGGGCGAAGTCCTCGACTGACGTCTGGTTGCCGCCCCTGATCGGCCGGGCGGCAGGCCGCGGCACAGGTGGCGCGCGTCGAGCGAGAAGGCAAGCGCTGCCGTTTCGCCTGCCCTGGAACCGTGACCGCACCGTTCGGCGTTGAGGGCTGCCTCTTTCAGGTGCGCGGGCCGATGTTTACCTCTATAAGCCCGGCCAACTCCGCCAAGGCCGGCCCGCCACGCTCACCCGTGGGCGGGCTTGCGCGTCCGCAGGTCAACGATGCTCGGCTCAATCGCCAAGAAGATTTTCGGCTCCTCGAACGACCGCCGCGTCAAGGGCTATCGCCCGCGCGTGGCGCAGATCAACGCGCTGGAACCGGAGATCCAGACACTGTCGGACGAGGCCTTGCGCGGCCGCACCGACATGCTGAAGGCCGAGCTCGCCGCCGGCAAGAGCCTCGATGACATCCTCGTGCCGGCCTTCGCCACGGTGCGTGAGGCAGCCAAACGCGTGCTGGGCCAGCGCCATTTCGACGTGCAGCTCATCGGCGGCATGGTGCTGCACGAGAGCGGCATCTCCGAGATGAAGACCGGCGAGGGCAAGACCCTGGTTGCGACGCTGCCGGTCTACCTCAACGCCCTGGAGGGCAAGGGCGTCCATGTCGTCACGGTGAACGACTACCTCGCCTCGCGCGACGCAGAATGGATGGGCCGGGTCTACCGGTTCCTGGGCCTCACCGTCGGCACGATCGTGCACGGGCTCGACGACGCACAGCGCAAGGACGCCTACGCCTGCGACATCACGTACGGCACCAACAACGAGTTCGGGTTCGACTACCTGCGCGACAACATGAAGTATGAGATGTCGCAGCTGACCCAGCGGGGACACAACTTCGCGATCGTCGACGAGGTCGATTCGATCCTGATCGACGAGGCGCGCACGCCGCTCATCATCTCCGGCCCGGTGGACGACCGTTCGGAACTGTACGTCGCCGTCGACGCGCTGATGCCGCGGCTGCGCAAGGAATACTACGACCTCGACGAGAAGCAGCGCACCGTCTCGCTCACCGAGGAGGGCAACGAGTTCGTCGAGGAGGCGATGCGGGAGGCCGGACTCCTGAAGGAGGGCGATCTCTACGACGCGCACAACGTCACCCTGGTCCACCACGTGAACCAGGCCCTGCGCGCCCACACGCTGTTCACCCGGGACAAGGACTACATCGTCAAGAACGACGAGGTGGTAATCATCGACGAATTCACCGGCCGCATGATGCAGGGCCGGCGTTACTCGGAGGGGCTCCACCAGGCGCTGGAGGCCAAGGAGCGGGTCACGATTCAGCCCGAGAACCAGACGCTGGCCTCGATCACCTTCCAGAACTACTTCCGCCTCTACAAGAAGCTCGCCGGCATGACCGGCACCGCCTCCACAGAGGCTGACGAGTTCGCCGAGATCTACAAGCTCGACGTGGTCGACATCCCGACCAACAAGGAGGTCGAGCGCGTCGACGAGGACGACGAGGTCTACCGCACGGTCGAGGAGAAGTACGCCGGGATCATCGCCGAGATCGACAAGGCGCATGCCCGCCACCAGCCGATTCTGGTCGGCACCGGCTCGATCGAGAAGTCCGAGTATCTCGCCGAGCTCCTGAAGAAGCACGGCTACACCCTGCTCGACTACTCCGACCCGAACGCGCTGACCGACGTCTACGCGGCCGCCCGTGAGGGTCGTGTCACCAAGCGCTTCGCCGTGCTGAACGCCCGCTTCCACGAGCAGGAGGCCTACATCGTGGCCGAGGCCGGCGTGCCGGGCGCGATCACCATCGCCACCAACATGGCCGGCCGCGGCACCGACATCAAACTCGGCGGCAATCTCGAGATGCGCATCGAGAAGGAGCTCGGGCACCTCGCGGACGGGCCGGAGCGCGACGCGGCCATCGAGGCGATCAAGGCCGAGATCGCAGAGAACCGCACTAAGGTGCTGGCCTCGGGCGAGCCGGCCGATCCGGCGGCGGGCCGCAAGAAGGACCTGCCCGGCGGCCTCTACATCATCGGCACCGAGCGCCACGAATCGCGGCGCATCGATAACCAGCTCCGCGGCCGCTCCGGCCGTCAGGGCGATCCCGGCCGCTCGAAATTCTACCTGTCGCTTCAGGACGACCTGATGCGGATCTTCGGCTCCGACCGCATGGACGGGATGCTGCAGAAGCTCGGCCTCGAGCAGGGCGAGGCGATTATCCACCCCTGGATCAACAAGGCCATCGAGAAGGCGCAGCAGAAGGTCGAGGCGCGCAACTTCGACATGCGCAAGAACGTGCTCAAGTACGACAACGTCATGAATGACCAGCGCAAGGTCGTCTTCGAACAGCGCCGCGACTTCATGGGCCAGGAGAGCGTCCGCGAGACCGTGGACGAGATGCGCGAGGGCGTGATCGATGATCTCGTGGCCCGCCACATCCCCGAGAACGCCTACGCCGAGCAGTGGGACGTCGCCGGCCTGCGCGAGCAGGTGAAGGAGATCCTGAATCTCGACGTGCCGGTCGAGGACTGGGCCAAGGAAGAGGGCATCGCCGACGAGGAGATGCGCGAGCGCCTGCTCAAGGCGGCCGAGGAAGCCTACGCGGCCCGGACCGAGAAGAACGGCGCCGAGGTCACGGCCTATATCGAGAAGCAGGTGCTGCTCCAGACGCTCGACCATCTCTGGCGCGAGCACCTCGTGACGCTGGATCACCTCCGCCAGGTGATCGGCTGGCGCGGATTCGCCCAGCGCGATCCTCTCAACGAGTACAAGTCCGAGGCGTTCGACCTCTTCAACAGCCTCGTGACGGCGTTGCGCGAGCAGGTCACGGCGCAGCTCTCGCGGGTCGAGATCATGTACCAGGAGCCGCAGCAGGGAGAATTCCCGGGCGGGACTCCCGAACTGCCTCCGATGTTCACCCAGCATCTCGACCCGGTCACCGGCGAGAACGAGATGGATTATGCCGGGCGCGGGTCGGGCAGCGATGGCGGCGGCGGTCCGGCCTACGGCTTCGCGGCACAGGGGCTGGCGGCGGACGGGGCCGTGCTGGAGCGCGACCCGAACGATGCCACCACCTGGGGCCGCGTCGGGCGCAACGAGCCGTGCCCGTGCGGCTCGGGCAAGAAGTACAAGCACTGCCACGGCAGCCTCCAGGCCTGAGGCCGGCATGCCCGCGCGAGCGGTCTTCATCGCCGGGGCCGGGACCGAGATCGGCAAGACCTACGTCACCGCGGCGCTGACCCGCCGTCTGCGGGAACGCGGGCGGTCCGTCCGGACCCTGAAGCCGCTCGCGAGCGGCGTGCCGCCGGTAAGCGATCCCGGTTTCGCGGAGAGCGACACCGCCCGCCTCCTGGATGCGCAGGGTCTTCCCGTCGATGCGGACACCGTCGAGGGCTGCTCCCCCTGGCGGTTCTCCGCGCCGCTCTCGCCCGACCAGGCCGCGATGCTGGAGGGCCGCTCCGTGGCACTCGCGGACCTCGTCGCATGGTGTCGCGCGCAGATCGCCTGCACGGACGGGACGCTGCTGATCGAGGGCGTCGGCGGATTGATGAGCCCAGTCACCGAGACGGCGACCGGGCTCGACTGGCTCCGGGCTCTCGGCCTGCCGGCGATTCTCGTCTCCGGCAGCTATCTCGGGGCGATCAGCCACGCGCTCACCGCCCGCGAGACCCTGCGCCTGCACGGCGTGGCGCTTCTCGCGGTGGCGGTCAGCGAGAGCGAGGGCGCGCCGGCGCCCGCCAGCACCGTGGCGGCGTCGATCGCCCGCCATGCCGACGCACCGGTCTTCTGTCTGAGACGCGGTGAGGCCTGTCCCGCGGGCCTCGCGGATCTGATCTGACGTCGGCGGAGCCGACGGGTTGCTGGACGGCTTGGCCGCAGCCGCTAAGTCTTCTCGGATGTAGAGCGCCCGGGTTCGGGCGTCCTGCGGGAGCCGTATGTTGAGTCAGTCCCTTGCCCCCGCAGCGCCTGCCAGCCGCGAGAGCGGGCTGGAAACGCAAGAGCCGGCCCATGGCCCCGGGCCGGCGCTGATGCTTGGTGCCCTGGGCGTTATGTACGGGGACATCGGCACGAGCCCGCTCTACGCGTTCAAGGAGGCGGTGAAGGCGGCGACCGCGGGCGGGGCGGCGGTGCCGGAGGCGGCGACCGGGGCGGTGTCGCTGATCCTGTGGTCGCTGATCCTGATCGTGTCGCTCAAATACGCCGTGCTGATCCTGCGGGCCGACAACCGCGGCGAGGGCGGCATCGTCGCCATGCTGGCGCTGCTGGGCGCCCGGCAGGCGCGGCCGGGGACCTGGAAGGCGCTGCTCCTGGTGGTCGGGCTGGTCGGGGCGGCCCTGCTCTACGGCGACGGGGCGATCACGCCAGCCATCTCGGTGCTCTCGGCCATCGAGGGCCTGAAGGTCGACGCCCCGGCGCTCGGGCCGTACGTGGTGCCGATCACAATCGTGATCCTGGTCGCGCTGTTCCTCGTCCAGCACAAGGGCGTGGCCGCCATCGGCCGGGTCTTCGGACCCGTCATGCTCGCCTGGTTCGTCGTGCTCGGTCTGCTGGGAATCGCCGGCATCATCGCCGATCCCGAGGTTCTCTCCGCCCTGAACCCGTTCCGGGCGGTGGACTTCATGCTGCATGCGGGCTGGCGCGTGAGCTTCGCGATGCTGGGCGCCGCCTTCCTGGCGGTGACCGGCGGCGAGGCCATGTACGCCGATCTCGGCCATTTCGGTGCCAGACCGATCCGCACGGCGTGGTTCGGCCTCGTGCTGCCCGCGCTGGTGCTCAACTATTTCGGTCAGGGTGCGCTGCTGCTCTCCGCGCCGGACGCGATCGAGAACCCGTTCTTCCGCCTGTCGCCGGCCAGGGGCCACCTGCCGCTCATCGTGCTGGCCACGATGGCGACGATTATCGCCTCGCAGGCGATCATCTCGGGCGTGTTCTCGCTGACCCAGCAATCGATCCAGCTCGGCTTCCTGCCGGCCATGCGCATCGTTCAGACGGCGCGGGAGGAGCGCGGCCAGATCTACGTGCCGATGGTGAACTGGCTGCTCGCCGTCGCGACGCTCACCGCCGTCCTGGTATTCGGCTCATCCGATGCCCTGGCCGGCGCCTACGGCATCGCCGTTTCGATGCTCATGGGCATCACCACGATTCTGGCGGCGCTGATCGCCCTCCGCTGGGGCTACAGCCCGGTGCTCGTCTTCGCGGTCAACGGGTTCTTTCTTGCCATCGACACGGTTTTCTTCGCGGCCAACAGCGTGAAGATTCTGGAGGGCGGGTGGTTTCCGCTCGTCCTCGCCGGTGCCGTCGCGCTGATGATGCTGACTTGGAAGAGGGGCAACGAGCTGGTCGAGGCGGCGCGAGTCACACTGCGGCTGCCCGAGGACGTCTTCCTCGCGGGTCTCCAGCACCGCGACCTGCTGCGGCTGCCGGGCACAGCGGCGTTCCTGTCGGCGGCGGAACATGGGATCCCGCTGCACCTCTCGCGCTTCGTCGCGCGCAATCACGCCCTGATGGAGCGCATCCTGATCATCACGGCGCTCTACGAGGAGACGCCCACCGTCCCGGCGGAACGGCGCGCGCACGTGACGATCCTGGCGCCTGACTTCTATCGCGTGATCCTGCGCTACGGTTTCATGGAGGAAGCGTCGATCCTTCAGGGGCTCGCCTGCGCCGCGGAGGCCCACCATCTGCCGGCCCACGTGCTCGACGACATGACCGTGTTCGTCGGGCACGAGACGGTGATTCCCAAGGACGACAAGCGCGGTATGTCGCCCTGGCGCGAGAACCTGTTCGCCTTCATGCAGCGCAACGCCGAGCGCACCGGCGCCTTCTTCGGCGTGCCGACCCGCCAAGTGGTGGAGGTGGGAACCGAGATCGAGATCTAGGGTCTGAACCCAATCAGCTTGAGCGTGATGTGGCTGCTATCGACCCTGATCAGTCATCCAGGTGCAACCAGCGAAGGACCGCTTGCAATGGCGTAGCGGACCTTCTGGACGAGCCCTCCCAGCGCCGATAGGCGAGCTTGGCTGTTCCGGTGGGTTCTAGCGCTTCGAGGCCGAGGCGTTCCGGAATGTTACGCCATCCGTTTGGAACGGGCTTGGTGGTCGTCTGGAGCATTCCACACGGACAAGCCCTATTGGAACGCTTCGCGCGTCGCGGCGTAGCTCACCAAGCCCTACTTCTTCGGGTATCCGACATAGTAAATCCCGATGACGCCGCTGCTGGCGTCGCGGATCGGCTCGTAGCCCGTCTTATAGGGCTTGCCCAGAATATCGGCGTCACCGAAATAGGCCTCGCCCTTCGTGATCGCCGCGAAGGCTTTTCCCTTCGGGTCGAGGACGGTGCCGATCGCGCGCGAGCCGTCATCCTTCTTGACGTTTGTGGCGACGCGCACGAACTCGCCGCCGCTCTTTACGAACAGCGTCGCGGTCCCGCCCACGTCCTTCTGCACGGCGTCCACCACGGCGAAATTGTTGTTCATCTTGGTCTGGCCGAAATAGAGGGCTGGGACGGCCTTTCCGGCGACGGAATCCTCCCCCTTCACGCTCGGAGCACCGAGTTCGGCGGTCTTCGCCTTCAGGCGCTGCATGGCCGTCTGGACATCCTCGGCGGGGCCGGCGGCGACGCGTGCGGACATCGGAACGGCCACGCCGGCCAGAGCGGCCAAAAGTGACAGGGTGAGTAGAGGTGTCTTCATGATCGTCTCCCTCCGCCTTCGCCAAATCGATGCGACGACAGTTCGGATTGCGCTGTGAACCGAAGCGCGGATTCTGATCACTTCTGTTCGCATTGCTTGATAAGGTGGGACACCGCCATCAGTTAGACGTGTGAGGCAGGGCTGATGGGTTTTGTGCCCTCGTGTTCCTGGTCAGTGCAGCAGATTGTGACGCGCCATAACGCCTAATTGGCGAAGGTCTGCTTTCAGTAGGGAAGCAGGCCCGCGAGATCAGGCGGTCGACCGTCCGCTACCCACCCTTGTCAGACATCACCACGGCCAGGCTGATTGGGTTCAGACCCTAGGATATCCAGGAGCAATCCTGGGACCGGCCCAAGTCGCCGTCGCGGCTCGGCGATGACGCCGGCAAGTCGACGGAAGACAACGCCCGGAACACCGGCCTTTGACGTCCGACGAAGCCACCCTACGGTCTGGGGACAACGCCGGTCTGCGCCGCGGTGGCGATCACTTCGTGGAGGAGGGCCGCGCTCGCTTCCGACAGGTCAGTGACCGCGGCCAAGCACTGGCCGATGAGGCCCTCGAATGCGGGCAGCGCTATCGGACTGGGCTGTCCACCACGACCGCGCCCTCGCGGCGCGTGCGGATGAGAACCGCGGCGCGCCCCACCCGCTGAGCGGGCTCTCGCAGCCGAAATTCCGCGGCGGGCGGTCGGCCATGCGGCTGTCCCGCCGCACCGAACGCATAAAGACATCTTTATGTCTTGATTGCTTTGCAGCACGCGAGATGGTAGGGGCTGCCCCCGAACCGCAACGCGAACACGGAGCCATCGACTCATGGCCAAGGATTACATCGTCAAGGACATCGGGCTGGCTGATTACGGCCGCAAGGAAATCTCGATCGCCGAGACGGAGATGCCGGGCTTGATGGCGGTCCGCGAGGAGTACGGCGCGGCGCAGCCCCTCAAGGGCGCCAAGATCGCCGGCTCGCTCCACATGACGATTCAGACCGCGGTGCTGATCGAGACCCTGAAGGCGCTCGGCGCCGACATCCGCTGGGTCTCCTGCAACATCTACTCGACCCAGGACCACGCCGCCGCCGCCATCGCGGCCGCCGGCATCCCGGTCTTCGCCGTGAAGGGCGAGACCCTCGAGGAGTACTGGGACTACACCTCCCGCCTGTTCGACTGGCATGACGGCGGCATGCCGAACATGATCCTCGATGACGGCGGCGACGCCACCATGTTCGTGCATCTCGGCCTGCGCGCCGAGCGCGGCGACACCGCCTTCCTCGACAAGCCGGGCAGCGAGGAGGAGGAGATCTTCTTCGCGCTCCTCAAGCGGAAGCTCGCCGAGAAGCCGAAGGGCTGGTTCGCCGGCCTCGCCGACAGCATCAAGGGCGTCTCCGAGGAGACCACCACGGGCGTGCACCGCCTTTACGTCCTGGCCAAGGAGGGCAAGCTGCTCTTCCCGGCGATCAACGTGAACGATTCGGTCACCAAGTCGAAGTTCGACAACCTCTACGGCTGCCGCGAGTCGCTGGTGGACGGCATCCGCCGCGGCACCGACGTGATGATGGCCGGCAAGGTCGCCATGGTCGCGGGCTTCGGCGACGTCGGCAAGGGCTCGGCCTCGTCGCTGCGCCACGCCGGCTGCCGCGTGCTCGTCTCCGAGGTCGACCCGATCTGCGCCCTGCAGGCGGCGATGGAGGGCTACGAGGTTGTCACCATGGAGGATGCCGCGCCGCGCGCCGACATCTTCGTGACCGCCACCGGCAACAAGGACATCATCACCATCGAGCACATGCGGGCGATGAAGGACAGGGCCATCGTCTGCAACATCGGCCACTTCGACAACGAGATTCAGGTCGCCGGTCTGAAGAACCTTAAGTGGACCAACATCAAGCCGCAGGTCGACGAGATCGAGTTCGCCGACGGCCACCGCATCATCCTCCTGTCGGAGGGCCGCCTCGTAAACCTCGGCAACGCGACCGGTCACCCGTCCTTCGTGATGTCGGCCTCGTTCACCAACCAGACGCTCGCCCAGATCGAACTCTGGACCAACCCGGGCAAGTACCAGAAGCAGGTCTACACCCTGCCGAAGGCGCTCGACGAAAAGGTCGCGGCCCTGCACCTGGAGAAGATCGGCGCCAAGCTGTCGAAGCTGCGTCCCGATCAGGCCGCCTATATCGGCGTCTCCGAGAACGGCCCGTTCAAGCCCGAGCACTACCGCTACTGAGGTCGGAACGGCCCCGGGTTCGGTGCAGTTCCGCACCGAACCGTGGGTTGCAATTTCTCGAGACTGGTCCCGGTCCGGACCGTCGATCCGACAGCCCCTTCGAGGCCCGGCGCGCTGCGTCGGGCCTCGTCGTTTGTCAAGCAGTGGATGCGGGTTCGAACTGTGTCTTCTGTGTGTCGTTAACGAGCGATTGTACCTGGCCGGCCTATTGCCACGCTTCGTTCCCCTTCCGGCGCGATTCCGCCACACGGTAGAGTGCTGACGAATCTTAGATCGATGGGGCCGCGCCGGTTCGGAAGAATCGCCGCGGGCACGGTGCGTTCTGCGCTGCGCGAAGACGCGCGCCGCTCGGACCGGCATCGGGGGCGGGGGCAGGGCAAGCCATGGGTGTCGGTCGTGCGACACACGTTCGAATCTGCGTGGGTGCGCTCGCCCTGACCACGGCAAGCGCGGCGCTGGCCGAACTGCCCGAGGCGGCAGCGGCGCATCCGACGCGCGAGATCCACAGCGTGGCGGCGCTGGCGATCTTCGCGGGACTCGTCGTCTTCGCGGTGATCCTCTCGCTCCTCCATCTCTACGAGCGCGCGCGCTGGACCCGTCGGGAGCGCGAACTGGCCGGCGCCCTCGACGTCCTGCGCGGCGCCCACGACCGCGCCGAGATGCTGCTCAACGCCGAGCGGCAGATCATCGTCACCTGGGACCGGCGCAGCGAACCGGTGGTGGAGGGCGACATCAGCTTGGCGATCCACGGCGAGCGGCCGACCTCGGGCTATGCCCGGCGCGTGCTCGCCTTCGGGACCTGGCTCGTGGCCCCTGATGCCGCCGCGGTCGAGGCCGCGGTGGAGACCCTGCGGGCGCGCGGCACGAGCTTCGCGCTCAGTCTCCGGACGCAGACCGGCCGCAGCATCGAGGCGCACGGCCAAGCGGTGGCGGGGCGCGCGCTCCTGCGCCTGCGCGAGACCAGCCAGGAGCGCTGCGAGATCGCCGACCTGCGCGCGACTCTGGACGAGACCCGCAGGGGCCTGTCGGCCCTGTCCGGGCTCCTCGACGCGATCCCACAGCCGGTCTGGCGGCGCAACCGGGAGGGCGGCCTGAGTTGGGTCAACGCCGCCTACGTGGCCGCCGTGGAGGCCGAGAGCCGCGAGGCCGCGCTCGATTCCGGCATCGAGCTGTTCGACCGCCCCGCCCGCGAGATCGATCGCCCGCGAGGAGGCGGCCCGCGCCGCCGGTCTGACCCGG
Source organism: Methylobacterium sp. P31 (assembly GCA_050632875.1). Taxonomy (GTDB): domain Bacteria; phylum Pseudomonadota; class Alphaproteobacteria; order Rhizobiales; family Beijerinckiaceae; genus Methylobacterium. The sequence goes on from JBODSC010000001.1 coordinate 4,142,075, forward strand.
AGCGTTCCGCGCCTCTCGGCGATCGTGGCCGGCAGCCGGCGCATGCTCGACGTGTTCGAGACGAGTCTCGACAGCGGCCGGGTCGGCATCGCCATCGACGTCTCCGAGCTGGAGAGCGTCCGCGCCGACCTGCAGCGGCAGATGAACGCCAACGTCCGCACCCTGGACCAGCTGCCGACCGCAGTAGCGATGTTTGACGTCTCGCAGCGGCTGATCTTCCACAACGCCGCCTACCGCCAGCTCTGGGACCTCGATCAGGCCTTCCTCGACAGCCGACCGTCCGACGGCGAAATTCTCGATCACCTTCGGGCGGAGCGGAAGCTTGAGGAGCACGCGGACTTCCGAGGCTGGAAGCAGGGGTTCTCGCCGCCTATCGCGCCGCTGAGGCGAACCAGACCTGGTGGTACCTGCCGGACGGCCGGACGCTGCGCGTGGTCGCGGACCCGAATCCGCAGGGGGGACTCACCTACCTGTTCGACGATGTCTCGGACCGCCTGAACGCCGAGTCCCGCTACAACGCCCTGCGTCGGCTCCAGGCCGAGACGCTGGACACGCTCGCCGAGCCGGTCGCCGTGTTCGGAGCCGACGGGCGGCTGACGCTGGCCAACCGCGCCTTCTGCACCGTGTGGCGGCTCGATCCCGCCATGGTGGAAGAGCGTCCGCACGTCGACGCTGTCATCGGCGCCTGTCGGTCGCTCGCCCCGGCGGAGGAGCCGTGGCTCGACATCCGCGACGCGGTGGTCGGACTGGAATCGCGCAGCGCCCGCTCGTGCCGCCTGGAGGTGGTGGACGGGACCGTCCTGGACTGTGCCGCTCAGCCGCTGCCAGAGGGCGCGACGCTCCTCACCCTGATCGACGTCACCGCGAGCGTGAACGTCGAGCGGGCGCTCACCGAGAAGAACGACGCGCTGGAGAGGGCCGCGCAACTGCGCGACACCTTCGTGCACCACGTCTCCTACGAGTTGCGCTCCCCGCTCACCAATATCATCGGCTTCACCCAGCTCCTCGGTGACGAGACAGTGGGCGCGCTCAATGAGCGCCAGCGCGAATACGCCGATCACATCATGCGCTCCTCGGCGGCTTTGCTCGTCATCATCAACGACATCCTCGACCTCGCCTCGATCGATGCCGGCTCGCTGGAGTTGCAGCGGGAGGAGGTCGACGTCCAGGCGACTGTCGAGGCGGCCGTGCGGGGCATCGAGGACCGGCTCGCCGAGTCGCACATCACCCTCGCGCTCGACGTGCCAGAGAATATCGGCAGCGTCCACGCGGACGGGAAGCGGGTTCGCCAGATCCTGTTCAACCTGCTCTCGAACGCTATCGGCTTCTCGGATGCCGGCCAGCGTGTGGAGGTCCATGCCCGGCGGGACGCGCAGGAGCTGCTCCTGAGCGTGCGCGACTACGGCCGGGGCATGCCGCCGGAGATCGCCGATTCGGTCTTCAACCGCTTCGAGAGCCATACCCTCGGGACGCGCCACCGGGGGTCGGCCTCGGCCTGTCGATTGTACGCTCCTTCGTCGAGCTGCATGGCGGCCGGGTCCTGCTGGAGACGGCGCCCGGCAACGGAACCTGCGTCACCTGCACCTTCCCGACCGATCTTGCCGAAGAGCCGCGGCGCGACCCCTTCCCAGAGGCCCGACCGCCGGGATCGCCGACCCTGGCGGCGCCGCGCAAGCCCGGATTAGTGCTGCATTAGGACGGCGCGGACCAGCCGGCATTGGGCCGGCAGCCCTTACTGTCAGGCTTGATTCTCCTGACGGTCCCACGCAGCAGGGGGCATGTCCGCACATGATCGCTCCGGCTGGGCCGTCTTCGGCATCGGCGATTTCCGCCTGTTCGGCGCAGCCCGCTTTCTCACAGGCCTCGCCTATCAGATGCAGGCGGTGGCGATCGGCTGGTTCGTCTACGACCTGACCCATTCTGCCCTGGCGCTGGGCCTCGTGGGCCTCGCGGGGTTCCTGCCGGCGGTGCTGTGCGCGCTGATCACCGGCCATGTCGCGGATGTCTACGACCGGCGCCTCGTCGGCGCCTCGGCCTTCGCACTCCAGAGCGCGGCGAGCTTCGGCCTCCTCGGCTACGCGCTGGCAGGATTCCAGGACGTCCGGCTGATCTACGCCCTGGTGATCGTCGTCGGCACTGCCCGGGCCTTCTCCAACCCCGCCCTGCAGGCGCTCCTGCCGACGCTCGTGCCGGGCCCGCAATTCAGCGCGGCCATCGCCTGGAACGCATCCCTCTGGCAGAGCGCCTCGGTGATGGGACCAGCACTAGGCGGCATGCTCTACGCGTTCGGGCCGTCCGCGGTGTTTGGCGGGGCAGCGGCGAGCTTCGCCCTGGCAAGCCTCCTGACGGCACTCATCGGCTTCCGGCCGGCGCCGGTCAGCGAACGGCCGCCGATCACCTGGGCGGCGCTCTCGGCCGGCATCGACTACATCCGCTCGCAGCCGGTGGTGCTCGGGGCGATCGGCCTGGACCTGTTTACGGTCCTCCTCGGCGGCGCGACGGCCTTGCTTCCGATCTATGCCGGGGAGGTGCTGCATGTGGGCCCCTTGGGACTCGGCGCGCTCCGCAGCATGCCGGCCTTCGGGGCGGTCGCCATGGCGGTGCTGCTGGCCAACCGCCCACTCCGGCGGCACGCCGGCCTGCGCATGCTCCGAGCCGCCGCAGTGTTCGGCGCCGCCACATTGGCTTTCGGCCTCTCGACCTCGCTACCGCTGTCGATGGCCTGCCTGTTCGTCACGGGCGCCGCCGACATGATCTCGGTCTACGTCCGCCAGACCTTCGTTCAGGGCGAGACGCCGGACACCATGCGCGGGCGGGTCTCGGCAGTGAACACGGTGTTCATCGGGGCCTCGAACGAACTCGGCGAGTTCGAGATCCGGGGTGCTCGCCGCTGCGATCGGGGCGGTCCCGGCGGTGGTGGCTGGCGGCGCGGCGACGATTGGCATCGCGCTGCTCTGGTGCCAGCTGTTCCCGGCGCTCCGTGCCCGCGACCGGTTGATGGTGCAGGGGTGACAGGCGATCCTCCCCAATCAGCGGCCGCAGCGCGCAGAAGGGATAAGCCTCAACCAATCAATGATCTGACTGGATCTTCTCACGCCGTTTCCGATGCATCGCCGGTACAGGCCCGACGGGCTCGGCCGCAAATCGGCACCGCGTCGCGTGCGGCCGTCGGCTCGGATGGATGCGGCCGCACGCGTTTCGCGGCCGCGCCGAGACGATCGGAGCCCGGCCGGTGGCCGGGCTCAGTCCTGACCGGTCGTCAGTGCCCGCCGAGTAGCGGCGACCAGGTCGGATCGGAGGCGTAGGCCGGCGTCGGGACCGGCTGCTCCACGCGGCCGGTGATGTCGACCATGAACAGCTTGCCGCCGCCCTGACCGCCGGGATCGCGGAAGAACAGCACGTATTGCCCGTTCGGCGCAAAGGTCGGCCCCTCGTTGTGGAAGCCCTCGGTGAGGACGCGCTCGCCGGTCCCGTCCGGCTTCGACACGCAGATGGCGAAGCCGCCGTTGCGCTGGCGGGTATAGGCGATCAGGTCACCGCGGGGCGACCAGGCCGGCTGCGAGGCCGAGCCCGGACCGAAGGTGATGCGGTGCGGGTTCGAACCGTCCGCTCCCATCACGTAGACCTGCTGCGAGCCGCCGCGGTCGGATTCGAAGGCGATCTGCGCGCCGTCCGGCGAGTAGGTCGGCGAGGTATCGATCGCCATGCCGTTGGTGATCGAATGCTGGGCCTTCGAAGCGAGGTCCATCGTCACGATGTCGGCGTTGCCGCCCTGCTGGACGCTCATGACGATCTTGCGGCCGTCCGGCGAGAAGCGCGGGCTCGCGCTCATCGAATCGACGTTGCCCAGCGCCTGCCGCGAGCCGGTCTCCAGGTTGATCATCTGCACCCGCGGCTGGTGGCCGGTGGCCTGCGCCATGAAGGCGATGTCCTGGGTCGCGGGCGAATAGCGCGGCGCCACGATCGACATCTCGCCGGTGGTGATCGCCCGGACATTGGCGCCGTCCTGATCCATCACCATCAGGCGCTTGCGGCGGTTCTCCTTCGGGCCGGTCTCGTCCACGAAGGCGATGCGGCTGTCGAACCAGGGCCCGAGGCCGGTGATCTTGGTGTAGACGGCATCGGAGATCAGGTGGCCGGTGCGCCGGGCGTTGGCGGTGTCGGTGCCGTATTGCTGGCCGGTCATCTGCTGGCCGGAGGTCACGTCCCAGAGACGGAACTCCACCTTGACCCGACCGCCCTCGCGAACCACGCGGCCGGTGACGAGTCCCTGAACGCCGGTGGCCCGCCACTTCTCGAAGTTCGGGGCCGCGTCGAAGGCCGGCTGCTCGGGGAAGCGCGCGTGGTCAAGGGGTGTGAAGTAGCCCGAGCGGCGCAGGTTGTTGGTCACCACGCCCGAGACGAGGCCGCCGAGGCTCGGGTCGCCGCCGAAATCCGCGATGGCGATTGGCATCGGCTGGAAGTTGCCGCCGCCGATGCGCAGTTGCAGCTGCGCCTGCGCGGGGCCGGCGAGGAAACCCGCCATCAGGACGAGGAATGCGAGCAGGCGCGCGGCAAAGGATGTCGGGAGGCGCCCGACGGAGGGCATGTGCAGCATGGTGGGTCGGATCCGAGTGACGATCAGACAGAGATTCGGGTGAGGGCAGGGGGAGGGTTGGACGGCGTCAGGTCGCCGTGAACTCGAACTCCGCGTTGATGGCCTTCCAGTCGTTGTAATACGGCGCGTAGGTAGCCGGGATGTTGTACGGCGCGCAGCGACGGACCGCCCAGAGCGCAGCCTGCGCGATGGACTGATCCACCGCGCTCGACCCGCCGCGCATGATCCGCGGCTCCGTGCTCAGCGAACCGTTCGGGTTGAGGCGGATATCGAGCACGGGCAGGACCACGCCCTGTGCCGCCCCGGGCGGCGCCGAGTAGCAGCGCTCGATCTGCTGCTGAAGCAGGCCGACGAGAGCATCCCGCAGGGACGGCGAGAGGCGCTGGGCATTGCCGGTCGCGGCGCCGAGTGCCGCCACCTTCTGTACCGTATGACCGGTGGCGCCGGTCGATTGCGACGGCGCCTTCGAGGCGAGCATTGAGCGGATGTCACCCGCGTTGAATTTGTCGGCGAGTTCGGCCTGCTTGCGGGCCTTCGCCTCCGCATCGGCCTTCGCCTTCGCGTCCGCCATGGCTTTGGCCTTCGCCTTAGCGGCCGCCTCCGCCTTGGCCTTGGCGGCTGCCTCGGCCTTCTCGCGCTCCGCCTCGGCCTTGGCCTCGGCGATCTCCTTCTGTCGCTCGGCTTCCGCCTCGGCCTTGGCCTTCGCCTCGGCCGCTTTCCTCGCGGCTTCCTTGGCGGCCTCGGCCTTGGCAGCCGCCTCGGCCTTCGCTTTTGCGGCGGCGGCCTTCTGGGCGGCGGCCTCGGCCTCTGCCTCCTGCTTCTCGATCAGCTTGTCGAGTTGCTCGCGCTTCTCGGCTTCTGCCTTGGCAGCGGCGTCGGCCTTGGCCTTCGCCTCGGCCTTCGCCGCCTTGTCGGCTGCGGCCTTCTCGGCCGCGGCTTTCTCCGCAGCCTTCTCCGCAGCCTTGGCGGCCGCCTTCTCGGCGTCGCGCTTCTCCTGCGCGGCCTTCTCGGCGGCCTTGGCGGTCTCCTGCGGGTCTGGCTCGCCGCGCAGCGGCATCTCCTCCGCGTTGGCGAGCTTCATCTCGGCCGTGCGGGTGGGGGCGGTGGGCACGTCGGTCTTGGCGTTCTCGGGCTCGCGATCCTCGAACTTCTCGGCCTTGAGGTCGGCGCGCGAAGTGGCGTTCGGCATCGGCTTGTCGGCCTGCCGCTCACCCTTGGTGATCTCGGAGAACTGGTTCTCGGTGATCACCTCGACGGGGACGCCCTCCTGAGCCTCGGGCAGGGCCGGGGCCGCGACGCTGAACAGCGCCAGCGCCAGGAGCGCCACGTGAGTGCCGGCGGAGATCCAGACACCCGGTTCCTTGCGGTCGAAGCGGAACTCCACGGCGTCAGCCCTACTGATGCTCAGGCTCGGTGACGAGGGCGACCTTCTTGAAGCCGCCGCCGGTCACGATCGCCATCACCTGCGCCACGCGGCCGTAGTCGACCCGCTTGTCGCCGCGCACGAAGACGCGCTCCTCGGTGCCGGTCTTCGCGGTCTCGGTGAGCTTCGGCACGATCATGTCGTCGGTGAGTTCGTCCTCGCCGAGGAAGACCTGGCCGGTCTGGCGGATCGACAGGGTGATCGGCTTCACGTCGGAATTGAGCGGCGAGGCCTTCGACTGCGGCAGGTCGAGGGGCACGCCCACCGTCATCATCGGCGCCGCCACCATGAAGATAATGAGGAGCACCAGCACGACGTCGATGAACGGCGTCATGTTGATCTCGTTGATGGCGCCGCCGCGCCGGCCCCGGCGCCGGCGGCGCTTGCCGCCCTGAGACGCACCTGCTGCCATGCCCATGGAACAGTCTCCTCCGGAACGGCCTCAGGCGGCGAGCGGCAGCCGCTCGTCGATCTGGCGGGAGAGGATGGCGGAGAACTCGTCGGCGAAGCCCTCGAGCCGCGACTGCGACTTCGCGACCTCGGCCTGGAGCTTGTTGTAGGCGAGCACGGCCGGGATCGCCGCGAACAGACCGATGGCGGTGGCGAACAGCGCTTCGGCAATGCCGGGAGCGACGACCGCGAGGGAGGTGTTCTTCGAGGCCGCGATCGACGTGAAGGCGGTCATGATGCCCCAGACCGTGCCGAACAGGCCGATATACGGGCCCGCAGAGCCGATCGAGGCCAGGAACAGGAGGCGCGATTCCAGCCGCTCGACCTCACGGTGGATGGTCACGTCGAGCTGCTTCTCGATGCGCTGCGATAGGGACTGGATCTGCCGGCCCGAACCCTCGAAGGAGCGCTTCCACTCCCGCATGGCGGCCACGAACACGGCGGCGAGGCCGGTGGCAGGCCGGTCGTTGAACGAGCGGAACAGCTCTTCCAGCGAGCGGCCGGACCAGAACGCGTCCTCGAACGCATCCATCTCGGCGCGAGTCCGGCGGAAGAGCAGGGTCTTGTCGACGATGATCGACCAGCACCAGATCGAGGCGCTGAGCAGCCCGATCATCACGATCTTCACGACGAAGTGGGCCTGCAGAAACAGCCCGAGCAGAGTCATGTCGGCGACAGGCGCGGCCTGCATCGCGTCGGCTGGGTTCATCCGTCGAGGTCTCCTGCTCCGGATCGCGATGCGCCGGGCCAGGCCCGCGTCCGCCGGATCCGTGAGCGATTTCAACGCTGTCGCCCGCGAATCTGTCGAAAGTAAGGGCCAAATCCGGCCCCGGCTTCCCGCCGCCGCATCGCCTCCGTTAAGGGCGCGGCAGGGTTAAGGATCGGTTTCGATCCGGGCGATCCTGAGGCAAGCCTCGGCAAACTCCACGCGCGGCGGGCCGTGCGGGCTGGACCTTCCAAAAGCGGCTCCCTTATGGTCACGCCCAGGGGCGCCGAGTCGCGAGCCCTGAAAGGCACACAGGACGCGCATGACCCTCCCCGTTCCCAGCCTGCCCGACCTGCTGCCCACCGGCCCGGCGCGGTTCCTCGGCTGGTCCATGATCGCGGACCCGATGGTGGCCGGCGCGCTGGCGCGGGCGGGCTTCGATGCGGTTCTCCTGGACCAGCAGCACGGAACCTACGATTACAGATCCTGCTGCGCCGCGATCACCGAGGTGGCCCTCGCCGGCAAGTCGACTCTGGTGCGCGTGCCCGTGGGCGACTTTGCCATGGTCTCGCGCATGCTCGATGCGGGCGCCGCCGGCGTCGTGGCTCCCATGATCAACACGGTGGCGGACGCCCGGGCCCTCGCCGCCGCCGCGAAGTTCCCGCCGGTCGGCCAGCGGAGCTGGGGCCCGGACCGGGCCATGTGGCTGTCGGGCCTCCGGGACAGCTCCGAGTACCTCGCGGAGGCCAACGGGCGCGCCCTGACGATCGCCATGTGCGAGACCGAGGGGGCGATCGCGGAGCTGGAGGCGATCCTTGCCGTACCGGGTATCGACGGTGTGCTGGTGGGTCCTGCCGACCTGTCGATCGCCCTTTCGAAGGGCACGGCCTTCGATCCGCTCGGTGCCGCGGTCAGCGCAGCGCTGGCCGAGATCGCGCGCAGGACGCGGGCGGCGGGCAAAATTCCCTGCGCCTTCGCGCCGTCGCCCGCACGGGCACGGGAGATGGTCGGAATGGGCTACCAGCTCGTCTCGATCGAGTACGACGCGATGACGATCATCAACGCGTTCGCCCGGCTCCTGTGCGAGGTCGATCCGTCGCGGGCCGGCTGACGGCTCATCTGCCTAAGCGGGCGCGAAGCGCTGCCGCAGGGCGTCCGGCAGGCGGATGGCGCGGCCGTCGCGCACGCAGGCGACCGTAACCTCGGCCGCCACCAGCAGCTCGTCGCCGCGGCGGACCTCCTGAGCGAGCTGCATCGAAGCGCCGCGCAGAGCGCGCGTGCGGGTGAGGATCGTCAGCAGATCGTCCATCCGGGCCGGGCGGATGAAGTCGAGGCTCATCCGGCGCACCACGAAGACGAGGCCGCGGGCCTCGCGGTGCAGGTCGGACTGGTCGCCGGCGAGTTCGCGGAGCAGCTCCGTCCGGCCGCGCTCCAGGAATCTCAGATAGCTGGCGTGGTACACGAAGCCCGAAAAATCGGTGTCTTCGTAGTAGACGCGGATCCCCAATCGATGCGGCGGGCTGCCAGCTTCGGCCGGGTCAACGATCACGGGCTCGGGCGCGCTCATGCCGGTCCTTTAGCGGCGCGCCGAGACCGGACGCAACACGAGGAGGGCCGCCTCGGGGCGGCCCTCGCGTGGTCGGGTCCGGGCTTTGGGATCAGCCGCCGATGCGGGCCGCCAGGCTCGCCGAATGGGCGTGCTCGTCGGCGATGTAGGGCAGAGCCTCCGCGGCGAACCGGCGGCCCTGAGCGTTGTCGCCGGACTTCGCGTAGGCGTCGTAGAGCGCGAGCGTGCGGGCGTCGGAGCGGGCCTGCTGGTCGATGTAGGTGCGGTCGAAGGCACGGCCGTTCGGCGCCGACTGGAGCTGCGCCAGGCGGGCCTGACCGCGCTCGCCCAGAGCGACGCGACGGCCGGGCTCGGCCGGGCTGTTGTCGACGAGGCCGACGGCGCCCAGGGCCCCGCCCACGATGCCAGTGCCGATATTGGCGGCGACCGTCACCGGGGCGAGCACGAGGCCGACCGGGTTGCTCAGGTCGGTGCGGATGCCCTGGTTATCGGAGACCACCGTGCCGTTGCGCGACAGGGAGGTGTTCGGCGGCAGCAGCGCGTCCGTGGTCGCCTTGCGCTCAACGAGGACGCGGTTGGCGTAGTTGCGAACCCGCGGATTGCGCGAGCGCTGAAGTGCGATGCGGCTCGCCTCGATGCTGGCGGCGTCCGACCGCAGAGCCTCGGCGCGGAACGCGGGGGTCTCGGTCGCGGCGACCCCGACACCCTCCTGATTTGCGAAGGGCGATACGCGGATCGGAAGGGCATCCTGCGCGAAGGCCGGCGCCGAGAACGCGGCGGCCGACAGGCCGACGACGGCGAGCGTAATCTTCTTCATGGCGGAAGGTTATCCCTGACGTTGTTCTTGATGGCTCGAAGATCTGCCGCGAGCCGAGGGGCATGGCCTCGATCCCGACAGCCTTGCCAGCGCCACGCGGATTTGGCGCGGTCGCCTCCACAACTAGCGCATTTTCGCGCTGTTCCATGGTCGAAAGCGATTTTTGAGCGGAAGATCTCGGTCGCTTCCCCGATCAAGCTCGGCTATATTACCGCAACTACCGGGGGAAAGTGCAGTTTCGACAAAGCGTTGCTCATGGTGCGCCGCACAACGCAGTGATGGCTGCCCCTCGGAGCAACCTCAGCGAATTATGATCTTGACGAAATCCAGAATTGAACGACGCGCATAGGTTGCGCGTCCGGCGGTCTCAGTTTTCGTCGCCGTTGAAAAAGCCGAACTGACCGTTCGGATCCCGCTTCGGCTCGGCGAAGCCCATGTGGCGGTAGGCGTGTCGGGTGAGGACGCGGCCGCGCGGGGTGCGCTGCACGAAGCCGCGCTGGATGAGGTAGGGCTCGATGATGTCCTCGATCGCGTCGCGCGGCTCCGACAAGGCCGCCCCGATCGTCTCGATCCCCACCGGCCCGCCCCCGAACGAGCCTCGCGATCAGGCTCAGGTACTTGCGGTCCATCACGTCCAGACCCGCCGCGTCCACGTCGAGCAGCTGCAGCGCCCGGTCGGCGATCGCCCGCGTCACCGTCTCGGCCTCGGCCACCACGGCAAAGTCCCGCACCCGCCGCAGCAGACGGCCCGCGATCCGCGGCGTGCCGCGCGCGCGCCGGGCGATCTCGTTGGCGCCCTCCGCCGACATGCCCAAGCCCAGCACCCGCGCCCCGCGGGCGACGATCTGCTCCAGCTCGTCGAGTCTCGTAGAATTCCAGCCGGATCGGGATGCCGAACCGGTCGCGCAGCGGCGTGGTCAAGAGCCCCGCCCGGGTGGTGGCGCCAACAAGCGTGAACTTGGGCAGCTCGATCTTGACCGAGCGCGCCGCCGGCCCTTCGCCGATGATCAGGTCGAGCTGGTAATCCTCCATGGCCGGGTAGAGGATCTCCTCCACCGCCGGGTTGAGCCGGTGGATCTCGTCGATGAACAGCACGTCGCGCTCTTCCAAGTTGGTGAGTTGCGCGGCCAGATCCCCGGCCTTGGCGATCACCGGCCCCGAGGTCGAGCGGAAGTTCACCCCGAGCTCGCGCGCCACGATCTGGGCCAGCGTGGTCTTGCCCAGGCCCGGCGGCCCGACGAACAGCACGTGGTCGAGTGCCTGCCCGGTCTTCCTCGCCGCCTCGATGAAGATCTGCATGTTGGCCCGCGCCGCGCGCTGCCCGATGAACTCGGACAGGCTCAGCGGGCGGATCGTCTGATCCACGTCCTCGGCGCGCTTCTCCGGTGTCAGGAGCGCGTTGGTCGGGGGCTTCGGCTTGCTCATGAACCCTTGCTTCGTGGACCGGACCTCGCAGCCCCCGATCAGGGGCCTCCGGGTGCCGTCGTGTCCGGGTTTGTTCCTCCTTAACCGCGAAAGCCGGGAAGTCTAAGCGCCGCGGCGCCGGATCTTCCGCCGCGCCGCGACCGCCCTGGTCACGGATTAAGGCGGCCCACACCATCAACGATTGCTGATGAAACCGAAGCGGCCGCCCGCGCATTCAAGGAGCAATCCCCCAAGCACGGCCGCAGAGCGCTCTGACCCGCTATGAAGATCCGTATGACCGCAGCCGGCGTGGCCAGCGCCATGCTCCTCCTCGCTCCCATCGCTGCCATCGCTGCGCAGGCTGCGAAAGAACCGGCCGAGACCAAGGTCGCCGACGCCGGCCCCCAGGTTCGTCCGGCCGCCGTCGTGGAGCGGGAGGAGGACGCAACCTGCAGCAGGGCGCGGCGCCGGCTCTGGATCGAGGGCGAGGGCTGGGTGGTCAGGCGGATCACCACCTGCCGCTGACGCCGCGGAGAGCCGGCCGGGCATAGCGTGGCGCTTACGCAGTCTGCGCGGCTGGAGGCGCGGAACGGCGGGTGGTCCGGTCCGTTCCCCAGCAACCTGCGCGACCCAGTCGCGCCGACGCGCATCGGAGCCCGTCCCATGGCGACCCGGACACTACTGACGCTCCTCGCCCTCGTCCTGGTCACGCCGGCCTCAGCGCAGACGTTCCGCGCTGCCGAAGCCTACGTCCCGTCCTATGCGGGCGACGACGGTTTCGCCGGGGAGTTCGTGCACGGAACCTATATCGGCGCGCCCCTGACGCGGGTGCCCCGCCCGACCCAGATCGTCCCGGCGCCCTGGAGCTACGGTACCTACGGGATCCCGACCGTGTCGGGCATCGCGGCTCTGCCGGCGGCACAGCCCACGCTCACGGTCATCAACGCCAGCGGCCCGGACAGGCGTCGCCACGGCGGCGCGGCCGGGGAAAACCGCGTCGCCGGGGCGCACGTCATCACAGTTCAGGTTCCCCGGCGCTGAGCGCCGCGTACCATTCGGCATAGGGTGTATTGCGGACCAGCCGACGGTTGAGGTCGGGCGCACCGTCCTGCCACCAGACCGGACCGCGCTCACCCAGGGCTGTCTTGACCGCGTCCACTTCGTCCCGGGCGGTGGCGAGCGCCTCGGCGGCGCCCGCCTCGCCGGCCTGCTCGGCCCGTCTGGCCGCCTTCACAGCCCGGCGCGCCGCCATCAGCCGGGTGACCAGCGCCCGCCGATGCTCCGGCGTCAGGTCGGGATCGGCGCGACGCCACAAACGGCCGCGTACAACGATATAGCGCTGATCCGGAGTGGTTATGACCGCGCTCATGCTGGAATTTGGCCCGTTGTGGGTGAGTTAAGTCTTCTTGCGTACACGACCGACGTCGCTGTCGGGCCACGCCATGCAGATCGTCATCGTCGATTCGAGCCGCGTCGTGCTTCAGATCATCGCCTCGCTGATCGAGCCGCGGGGCCATGCGGTTCATGCTTTCACGGATTCCGAGCAGGCGCTGCTATTTCTTGCCGCGACCCCCTCGGTCCGCGTCCTGATCACAAGTCTTGAGGTGCGCCCGCTCTGCGGGCTGGAACTCTGCTGGTCCGCGCGGCTGCTTTCGGAGGAACGGGGGCCGCTGCACGTCATCGCGATGTCATCAGCCCGCAATGTCCGCAGCCTCGCCGAAGCCCTCGACAGCGGGGCCGACGATTTCATCGAGAAGCCTCCCAGCGCTCAGGAACTGAACGCCCGGCTGCGCGCGGCCGAGCGCCTGACCACGATGCAGGAGGAACTGATCCGTCTCGCCGAAACGGATCCGCTCACCGGTTCCTACAACCGGCGTGCGTTCTTCAACCGGGCGCGCAGCGCGGCAGAGCAGAATCGGCGTCCCGGCGGGATCTCGGCGATCCTGCTCGATATCGACCATTTCAAGCGGATCAACGACGAGCACGGACATGATGTCGGTGACGTGGCGATCAAAGCGGTGGCCGATCTGATCGCCGAAGCCGGCATCGCCGGCCGCCTCGGCGGCGAGGAATTCGGGATCGTCCTTCCGGGCTGCTGCCTCTCCGACGCGGCCGAGCGAGCCGAGCGCCGGCGCGCCAATGTCCAGGGCCTGCGGATCCGCGGCAGCGCGGGGATGATCGGGTTGCGCTGCAGCCTCGGCGTCAGCACCTGGATCGACGACGACAGCATCGAGGACCTGATCAAGCGCGCGGACATCGCCCTGTACGCGGCCAAGAGCGGCGGCCGCAACCGCGTGGTCCCGTACCAGGGCGGGGCCTTCACTGTCGCGCGCTGAAACAGCCGCGCTGCCCCGTATCGACACACCTCAAATTTGCCGAATCGGGCCCTGTCCCAGATCGGAGCACCGATCCGCCGAATAGTGCCGAAAATCCCGGAATTTTGCCAATATAAAGATTAATATTCGCTGCCAGTTCCTGGAATGGATCTTGGAACTTCGCTCCCGATCCCGGCCCCTTGTATCAAGCTGGGAGTGAAGAGGTGCGAGGTCATGAGTACGGCCGTTGGCGTCCTGATCCTGGATGAACCGCAGGACCTGAGCGCGACTGTTCGCGCCACTCTGGAGCACATGCCGGAGTTCCACACGATCGGCGAAGAGGACTTGGATCAGGGCGTTGCCGGGAACGCGGTTGCCTTGGTCTTCCTCGACGAGATCCGGCTCGCGGACGGGATCGCCCGGATCGCCGGCCTGAAGGAGCGCCAGCCCAATCTCCGGACGCTCGTGGCCTTCGGGGCCCTGACCGCCGACGATCTGCGGGCGCTCCTGGCCGCGGGAGCCGATGCCTTCGTGGCGCGCTCGAAGTCTCCGCGGGAACTCGGGGCGGCGCTGCTCGCCCTCGCGGAAGGTTCGGGTTGCCTGGTTCCGCCGGAGCAGCCGGCCGGGATGCCGGCCGATCAGGGGGACGGTCCCGGGCTCACGCCGCGCGAGGCCGAGGTGCTGCGCTTCCTCAGCTCGGGCTTCAGCAACAAGGAGGTGGCCCGGCGCCTGGCGCTGAGCGTGCGCACGGTGGAGACCCACCGGCTCAACCTGCGCCGGAAGACCCAGACCGGCCGGCTGAAGGACCTGGTTTCGCTCGCCCGCCAGCTCGGGCTGGCGCCGGTGGTGGACAGCGGCGATCAGGCCCGGCGCGGCACCGACAGCCGCTCCCCGTCGGGCAACGAAAACCAGTCGCGGCACTGACCAGGACTTCCGAGCGGCCCCGAACGGGGCCGCCCCTAGTCAGGCGGCTTCGACCCGCGCCTCCGCCCCGGCCCGTGATGGCGTCGGAGCACGCCTCTTCTTCCCGGCACGCTCAGCCTTTTTGACCACTGCCTTGGCCGTCGGCTTGCCCCGGCCCTTCTGCCTGTTCCGGCCGCGTCCCGGCGCCGGCTTGATCGGCTCGCCGTCCTCCGCCGCCGCGAGCCGCGCTTGGAGCAGCCCGAGAACCGCCGCCTCCTCGGGCCGGAGGCGCGCGAGGTCCTCGCTCAGCTCCGATTCGACCGCGTCCTTCACCTGCAGCAGCAGGCCGCCCTCCAGGTAGCAATCGAGCACCTGCGGGTGGATGTAGCATTTCCGGCAGATCGTCGGCGTGTTGCCGAGGCGGCCCGCGACGCTCTCGATCGCCGCCCGGATGTTGCGCTTGGCGCCCGCCTCGCTGTCGAAGCTCTCGAATTCGCGCAGCGCCAGGGCCGCCAGAACCGTGCCGGCCCAGGTCCGGAAATCCTTGGCGGTGAAATCCTCGCCGGTGATCTCGCGCAGATACGCGTTCACGTCCGACGAGGTGACGTCGCGCTGCGCGCCGTCCGCATCCAGGTACTGGAACAGCTCCTGCCCGGGCAGGTCCTGGCAGGCCTTCACGATCCGGGCGACGCGCCGGTCCTTCAGGGACACGTCCCAGGTCTTGCCGCTCTTGCCCTTGAAGCGGAACGACAGGGCCGCGCCCTCGATCCGGACATGCGGATCGCGCAGGGTGGTCAGGCCATAGCTCTTGTTGGTGCGGGCGTAATCGTCGTTGCCGACACGGATCAGGGTGGTCTCAAGGAGATGGACCACCGTGGCCAGCACCTTCTCGCGCGACAGGCCCGGGCGCCGCATGTCGGCATCGACCTGCTGGCGGATGCCCGGCAGCGCATCGGCGAAAGCCATGATCCGCGAGAACTTGTTCGCCTCCCGGGCCTGACGGAACTCCGGGTGGTAGCGGTACTGCTTCCGGCCCTTTGCGTCCCGGCCGGTCGCCTGGATATGGCCGTTGCTCCGCGGGCAGATCCAGACATCCGTGTAGGCCGGGGGATCGCCAGCGACCGGATGCGGTCCAGCACGGCCTTGTCCCGGACCGGGGCGCCCTTCGCGTCGAGGTAGCGGAACCCCGTGCCGCTGCGCTTGCGCATCAGGCCCGGCCGGCTGTCGTCGACATAGACCAGCCCGGCCTCCTCGGCCGCGGCGCGCAGATTTCCGCCGCTCCCCGCCGTCTCGTCACACGCCATGACCCGCCGCTCCCGTGTACGCCGCCGGGCTCGGCACCCGGCGGGAAGGCCTTGGTCAACCGGCCGCGCGGGAGGGCCGTTCCGGGCCGGCGCATCCGCCGCAGGACGATCCGCGGCGGCGTGATAGAGGAAACCCATGGATGCCGATACTGCCCACGAAACCCTGCCCGTCCCGATGCGCCGCCTCGTCTTCGTGGTGACCGAGGATTGGTTCTTCGCCTCGCATTTCCTGCCGCTGGCGCGGGCCGCGATCGCCATGGGGCTCTCGGTCGCCGTCGTGACCCGGGTGCGGGCGCATCGGGCCGTCATCGAGGCGACGGGCGCGCAAGTCGTGCCCCTGGAGGCCGAGCGGGCGAGCCTCAACCCGATGGCAGCCGGCTACGCGGCCGGGCAGCTCGCCGCGATCCTGAAGGCACTGCGCGCCGATATCGTCCACTGCATCGCCCTGCGCGGGATTTTGGTCGGCGGCACGGCGGCCGCGATGGCCGGTATTCCGGCCCGCGTCTACGCGCTGACCGGTCTCGGCCTCGTGGGGGCCCGGAGCGACCGGATCGGGCGCGCGGCCCGGCTCGCCTTGCGCACCCTGATCCGCGGCCCGCTGGCCTCGACGCGCACCCGTTTCCTGTTCGAGAACCCGGACGACGCGCGCGCGCTCGGCCTCGATCCCCTGGAGCAGTCGGTGACCGTGGTGGGGGCGCCGGGGTCGACCCCACGGCCTACCGGCCGCAGCCGCTGCCGGCCTTGCCGCCGCTCCGGGTCGCCGTGGTCTCCCGCATGCTCTGGTCGAAGGGGATTGATGTCGCCGTGGAGGCGGTGCGCCTCGCCCGCGCGCAGGGGGCGCCGGTGGACCTCGCCCTCTACGGGGCACCGGACCCGTCGAACCGCCGCGCGATCGCCGAGGCGACGCTGCGGGACTGGAGCCGCGACGGGATCGCGTGGCACGGCCCCACCGCCAACGTGGCCGCGGTCTGGGCCAACCATCATGTGGCGTGCCTGCCGTCCCGAGGTGGGGAGGGGCTCCCGCGGACGCTGCTGGAAGCGGCGTCCTGCGGCCGGGCGCTGGTCGTCTCGGACGTCCCGGGCTGCCGCAGCCTCGTGCGCGACGGCGTCGAGGGCCTGCTCGTCCCGCCGGGCGACGCACCGGCCCTGACGCGCGCCCTGGTGCGCCTCAGCGGCGATCCCGGGCTCGTGGCCGGTCTCGGGGCGGCGGCGCGGGCGCGGATCGAAACCGGCGGCTTCACCGAGACCGCGGTCTCCGACGGCGTCCGCGCCGTGTGGCGCGACCTGCTGGAGGCCTGACATGCGCGCGCCCGACGATCCCGCCGGCTTCATCCGGTCCCATACCCGCCTGCTGCCCGTCCCTCACGTGCCCGAAATCCGACTGCACGTCGCCGACGAGGCGACCGAGCTGTGGCAGAAGACCGAGGAGGAACTGCAGGCGATCGGGCTGCCGCCGCCGTTCTGGGCCTTCGCCTGGGCGGGCGGACAGGCGCTCGCCCGCTATCTCCTCGACCATCCCGATCGTGCCGGCGGCGCTCGGGTCGTGGATTTCGCGTCGGGATCCGGCCTCGTGGCGATCGCGGCGGCCCGTGCAGGGGCGCGGCACGTGATCGCCAGCGATCTCGATCCGTTCGCCATGACGGCGATCCGCCTGAACGCCGCCGTCAACGGGGTCGCCGGGCTCATCGATCCGGTCACGGCCGATCTCCTCGGTACCGAGCCGCAGGCCGATCTCGTGCTGGCGGCCGATGTCTTCTATGAGCGCGACCTGGCCCAGGCTGTGACCGGCTGGCTCTCCGGGCTGCAGGCGCGGGGCGTCACGGTGCTGATCGGCGATCCGGGCCGCACCTACCTGCCGCGCGAGCGGCTGGACTGCCTGGCGACCTACGCGGTGCCGGTCTCGCGCTCCCTGGAGGATGCCGAGATCAAGCGCAGCCATGTCTGGCGGCTGCGGGCATGAGGCGGCGGGCCGACCGATCGTCGCGGCCGCGGCGCGCGCACCGGCCGAGGGTTCATCCGGGGCCGGAATGCGCTACCCTCGACGCGGTTCGGGTCGCGTGCCGGGCATGCGTCAGGGTGTTTGATGTCCCGGGTCGGGGCGTGCTGCGGCGGAAGGTTGTCTGGTGAGTGGTGTGTCGAGTGTTGCGCCGAGCCGTCCCCGCGTCGTCGCCTTTTCCGGCAGCGCCAAGCGGCCCTCGCGCACCCGCATCCTGGTGGAGGCGCTCGGTGCCGAGTCTCGGGCGCCTGCGCCGGATCGATCTCGTGGTCTACGACCTGCTCGATGCCGGTCCCGGCCTCGGCGCGACGCAGCGCGACGCGTTGTCCGAGCCAGCCCGCCAGCTCATCGAGGCGATCGAGGACGCGGACGCCCTGATCGTCGGAACGCCGGTGTACCAGGGCGGCTATGCCGGTCTGTTCAAGCACGTCTTCGACTTCGTCGATCCGGCCCGAATGGCCGGGATGCCGGTTGCGCTGACCGCCACCGGCGGCGGATTGCGCCACGCGCTGGTGGTCGAGCACGGGCTGAGGCCGCTGTTCGGCTTCTTCGCGGCCCACGTGGCGCCGACATCCGTCTATGCGGGGTCCGACGACATGGTGGACGGGCAGATCATCGACGAGACCGTCGCGGCCCGGCTCGGAACCGCGGCGAGTGAGCTGGCGGCCCTGCTCGGGGTGCGGCGGGCGGGCGAGACCCGAATGCCCGACTGACGGCATACTCCCCCAGCCCGTCGGCGGCCCTAGATCCCCGCGCGCACCACGCTCACGCGCGAGGGATGATGTCAGGTTCTCCGATCACGGCCGGCAAGATCGCGCCTGCGACACGACCGGCCACCTACGTCACGGCCTCCGGCCTGCCGCGCTATCATCCGGTCTCGCAGGTGCTGCACTGGCTGAACGCGGCCCTCGCGCTGGCCATTCTGCCGCTCGCCTGGGTGGCGATCAGCCTGCCGCCTTCGCCGGCCAAGGGCAGCATGTTCGTGCTGCACAAGTTGGTGGGCCTGACCATCCTGGCCATTGTCGTGCTGCGGATCGTCTGGCGAATGATCCGGCCCGCGCCTACGGATCCTCAGGCGCCGCGGCTCCTGACGCTGATCGGCCGCATCAACCACTATCTCCTCTACGCGATCTTCCTGATCATGCCGATCAGCGGCTACCTCCTGAGCGCGTTCTCCGGCCGCGACACCCCGTATTTCTGGCTGTTCACCGTCCCCGGTCTGCCCAAGGACGACACGGCCCAGAAGGTGGCTGAGTCGATCCACGTCGTCGGGCAGTGGTTCGTCTACGCCCTGGTGCTCCTGCATGTCGCCGGCACCGCGTGGCACCTCGTGATCCGCCGCGACGGCCTGCTGGAGCGGATGCTGCCGGTCCAGGACGGCCGGGGAGGATCCCGGTAGCCGCTCCGCGGCCCGTTCAATCGACGCGGCGCAGGATGAAGGTGGTCCCCACCTCGGGATCGCGCCGCCACCGGCCGTCGCCGTTCGGGACGAGGTCGAGGCTGTGGCCGCGCTTGGCCGTGAGCGTGATGCGGCCGTTAGCGTAGCGCCAGTGGATCGGATCGAACACCTCCAGTCCGCCGTCGTGACAGCCGGGGACGATGCGGACGCCGCCGCCGGTCCCGTCGAGGGTGATCCGGCAGGTGTCGCGTGCCTGGAAGCGGTCCAGGGCGTAGACCCCCGGCTCGGGGCCGGGCGGCGCCGTCGAGGCGGGATGCAGCTCGGCCGGAACCGGTGCCGCGGCCTGGAGCGGGGACGGGCTCGATGCGGCTGCCGCAGCCGGCTCGACCTCGGCCCCGCCGGCGCCCGCCGCCGCGCCGCCCGGACGCATCGCCACGATGTCGAGGGGCACGAGACTGTAGTGCTCGCCGCTTTCCGCCCGGGCGACGAGACTGCGCTGATCCGGCCGCCGGGAGAATTCGAGGATCGGCCGCACGTTGCGGTCGACGAGGCGGACCGCCCCGTCGACGAACAGCCATCCAGCGACGCCGTTCATGACCGGCAGCGCCCGCCGGCAGCCGGCCGGAAAGTTGACGCGCCGGCCGGCCTCGCCGTTATCGAGGACGAGCGTCATCACGCAGCGCCGATTCGTGCCGTCGCGGGAGAGGTCCCAGGTTCCGGGCACCTCCCCGAGCTTCTCGGGCAGGCTGGGCGGGGCCGGAGGGGCGGCGAGCGTGGCGGGCGCTTCCGCCGGGGTACCCGGATCGGGAACCGGCGTGAAGGAATCCTGGGCCGCCGCCGGCCGCGCAATCAGCGCCAGGGTGGCCAGCAGGGCGGCCTGTAGCGGTCTCACGCGGTCGGTCTCCAGGGTGTCTCGGCGACGGGCGTCAACGGGCCCCGTCCCTCGAACCACGAGACGACGTTGTCGACGACGAGCTGCGCCATCGCGGCACGGGTGTACTCGGAGGCCGAACCGACATGTGGGAGAAGGACCGTGTTGTCGAGGGCAGCCAAGTCTTCCGGCACATGCGGCTCGTTCTCGAACACGTCGAGGCCGGCTCCCAGGATGGTACCCGCCTTCAGCGCGGCGGTCAGCGCCGCCTCGTCGACGAGGCTGCCGCGGGCGACGTTGATCAGGATGCCCTCGGGCCCGAGCGCCTCCAGAACGGCTCGATCCACCAAGCCCCGCGTGTCCGCACCGCCCGGCGCCACCACGATCAGGATGTGGACCGCGCGGGCGAGGCCGATCAGGCTGTCGTGATAGGTATAGGGCACGTCCGCCTGCCGGTGGCGGCCGTGATAGTCGATCTCGACGCCGAAGCTCTCGAGGCGCTTCGCGACCGCGCGGCCGATCCGGCCGAGGCCAAGGATGCCGACCCGCCGCCCTCGCAGAGAGGCGGTGAGCGGGAACGGGGCTTTGGGCCAATGGCCGGCACGCAGGTAGCGGTCGGCCTGCGGGAGCCGCCGCAGCGTCGCGAGCAGCAGCCCGACCGCGAGGTCGGCGACCTCGTCGGTGAGCACGTCCGGCGTGTTGGTGACGATGATGCCGCGCCGATGCGCCGCGACGGCATCGACGGCGTCGTAGCCGACGCCGAAATTCGCGATGAGTTCGAGGTTCGGCAGCCGATCCATCAGAGCGGCATCGACGCCGACCTGGCCGCCGACGCACAGGCCGCGGATCCGCGGGCCGATCTCGGTCAGCATCGCCTCCGGGTCCGCGGCTCCCGCCAGTCGATGCACCGTGAGCCGTCCCTCGAAGGCGGCCTCGATGAGCGGGTGCATCTTGCGCAGGATCAGGATCTCGGCCGGTGCATCAGGCATCGTTCACTCCCCTGTCAGGCCGTCGCGCGGCCTCTCCCGACCGGCCGCCGGTGCGGCCGATTCCCGCTCCCGGCATAGGGCCTGCACCGGGTGCGGCACCAGTTGGGGCGGCGGCGCGGCGGTGACATTCGTCTGCCGGCGCCGGGCGGCCATTTGACCGGAACGGGGCTCGCCCCTTTCGAAAACCGCGCGGGATGCCTACTAAGGACGACGCATCATCGCGAGAGCCATGCACAGCCCCGTTCCCGAAGACGAAAACCGATGACCAGCCCGCGCACCCTCTACGACAAGATCTGGGACGACCACGTCGTCGATGTCCAGCCGGACGGCTCCAGCCTCCTCTACATCGACCGGCACCTCGTTCACGAAGTAACGAGCCCGCAGGCGTTCGAAGGTCTTCGCGCGGCCGGCCGCAAGGTGCGCCATCCGGAGAAGACGCTGGCGGTGGTCGACCACAACGTCCAGACCTCCGACCGCACGAAGGGCATCGACGATCCCGAGAGCCGCACCCAGCTGGAGGCGCTCGCCGAGAACGTGCGCGATTTCGGCATCGAGTTCTACGACGCCCTCGACCGGCGCCAGGGCATCGTCCACATCATCGGCCCCGAGCAGGGCTTCACGCTGCCCGGCCAGACCATCGTGTGCGGCGATTCGCATACCTCGACGCACGGCGCCTTCGGAGCGCTGGCGCACGGCATCGGCACCTCGGAGGTCGAGCACGTCCTCGCCACGCAGACCCTGGTGCAGCGCAAGGCGAAGAACATGCGAGTGACCGTCGACGGCACGCTGCCGCCGGGTGTGACCGCGAAGGACATCATCCTGGCGATCATCGGCGAGATCGGCACCGCGGGCGGCACCGGCCACGTCATCGAGTATGCCGGTGAGGCGATCCGCGCCCTCTCGATGGAGGGGCGAATGACGATCTGCAACATGTCCATCGAGGGCGGTGCCCGGGCCGGCATGGTCGCCCCCGACGCCACGACCATTGCGTACGTGAAGGACCGGCCGAAGGCGCCGAAAGGCGCGGCCTTCGATGCGGCGCGGCGGTACTGGGAGAGCCTCGTCACCGACGCGGGCGCGCATTTCGACCGCGAGGTGCGCCTCGATGCCGCGAACCTGCCGCCGCTGGTGAGCTGGGGGACGAGCCCCGAGGACGTGATCTCGGTCCAGGGCCGCATCCCGGACCCGGCCGAGATCGCCGACGAGAACAAGCGGCAGTCGAAGGAGAAGGCGCTGGCCTATATGGGCCTCATGCCGGGCACCAAGATCACCGACATCACCCTCGACCGGATCTTCATCGGCTCCTGCACGAACGGGCGCATCGAGGATCTGCGCGAGGTCGCGCGCATCGTCGGCGACCGCAAGGTGCACGAGGGTGTCTCGGCGATGATCGTGCCGGGCTCCGGCCTCGTGAAGGCGCAGGCGGAGGCCGAGGGTCTCGACAAGATCCTGAAGGCGGCAGGCTTCGACTGGCGCGAGCCGGGCTGCTCCATGTGCCTCGGCATGAACCCGGACAAGCTGCGGCCGGGCGAGCGCTGCGCCTCCACGTCGAACCGCAACTTCGAGGGCCGGCAGGGTCCGCGCGGGCGCACGCATCTCGTGTCCCCGGCCATGGCGGCGGCTGCGGCGGTAGCGGGACGCTTCGTCGACATCCGAGAGTGGCCGAGAGGCTGAAATCCTGATTGACGGGAGCGGCTCCGTTGCCTAAACGGGGCCGTCGCCGGCCGATGGCCGACGGCAAGCCCAGGTGGCGGAATTGGTAGACGCGCTGGTTTCAGGTACCAGTCTCGCGAGAGGTGAAGGTTCGAGTCCTTTCCTGGGCACCACCGCCCGCTAAGTCGTTGAAGCGTTGAGATCGTTAGGTTTTATAGGGCCGACCGTGATACAAACACGGGATACACCGGCCGATGCTCCTCTCGATGAAGCGCCACGCCAAGCGGTCTGACTCCCGATACATTCAGTTCATGATGCGCGTGCCGGAAACGGTGCGTGAACGCGTGTCAGGCCGGATTATCACCGTCGACATGCCCGCCCATGACGGCGACCCGGCTGCGGTGTTCGAAGCCAAGCTGGGCCGCTTCGTCCGCGGCTCACTTCACACCCGCAACTCCGCGACCGCCGATATTCGACACCTGCTGATTCGCGCGGAGCTGTCGAAGCTCTATGCGGCTGTGAAAGCCGGCCCCGCGCCGCTCACCCAGATGCAGATCGAGGGCTTGGCCGGCGAGACGTATCGCCTTCTCATCGACGAGCACGGCGAGAACCCGGGCACACAGCGGCAGTGGGAGTCGTTCAAGGCGCTGACCCGTGCGGCGGTCGAGGGCCGCATTCCGGGTGCGCCGTCGATCCTCGAACGCGGGCGGTCCGACGATGAGGTGATGCGCGTCCTGCTGTTCGGCGAGACCGAGGGCGAGGCGCTCACCGACACGATCAACGGGCTTGCGGCCTCTTGGGAGACGCGGGCGCTTGAGCAACGGGTTGGACGTCTCGCCTTCTGGGTGCTGCAGAAGCACGGCCTTGAGGTCGACGACGAGACGCGGTTTCGCTTGCTGCAGCGGGTGGCGCAAGCGGCTCTCGATGCGGGTCTCGCTCTCAAGAAGCGGGCAGGGGGCGATTACCGGCCCGATCCTGCGGCCGAACGGTTCCCACCTTTCCAGAAGGAGGGCAGGGCGGCTGGCGTGAGCCTCACCGACATCTTCGAGCGCTGGCGTAAGGAGACCGACCCGGCTCCGGCAACTATCACGACGTGGCGCGGGATCCTCGCCGACTTCGAGAAGCACCTGAAACACGGCGACGCGGCGCGGGTGACCGAGCACGACGTGGTCGGGTGGAAGGATGCACGCGTGGCCGCAGGCCGGGCGGCCAAGACAATCAACGACTCGGATCTCGCATGCCTGCGTGCCCTGTTCCGATTCGCCGTTACTAACAAGCTCCTGACCCGAAATCCCGCGGAGGGCATCAAGGTCAGGATCAAGAAGCAGGCGGGTGAGGGACGCCTACCGTACACTAACGACGAGGTCGCGCGACTTTTGGCCTATGCCGAGAAGGAGACGCTGCCGCATCGGCGCTACGTGCCGCTTCTCGCCGCGACGACGGGTTCACGCGTGCAGGACATCGTGCAGCTCTGGGCCGAGAACGTCACGGTGGAGGATGGTGTACCCGTCCTGCGAATCACGCCAGCGGCCGATGGCGGACGGCTCAAGAACCGCGGGTCTGAGCGGGTCATCCCGATCCACCCGGCCGTGATGAACAGCGGCTTCATCGAGTTCGCCCGGTCCAAGGGGTGGGGTCCGTTGTTCTACGGCGCAAAGCCCAAGCGGGCGACCGGGGCCAACGAGGTGAAGAAGCACGCGAGCAAGGGCACGTCGAACCGCGTCAGCGAGTGGGTGCGCACGCTTCCGGGTTTTGACGACCCGAGAAAGGCGCCCTGCCACAGCCTCCGGCACTGGATGAAGTCCGCCGCCACGAAGGCCGGCGTCCTCGACTCGGTCGCCAACCACATTCAGGGACACACGGACTCGAGCGTCGCGGGGCGCTACCGTCATCACGACGATCTGAAGAGCCTCGCCGAGGCGCTGGCTAAAATCCAGATTCCCACCCTGTCCAAATTGGACGACGTG
Source organism: Methylobacterium sp. P31 (assembly GCA_050632875.1). Taxonomy (GTDB): domain Bacteria; phylum Pseudomonadota; class Alphaproteobacteria; order Rhizobiales; family Beijerinckiaceae; genus Methylobacterium. The sequence continues at coordinate 4,166,436 of JBODSC010000001.1, forward strand.
GGCGCCATGCCGGTGATGATGGATCCGGTCATTAACGCAGAACCCGCACGTCCTCGTATAATGAGCGCGAGAGCCGACCCGCAGGTTTTGGCGACCCGCGGAGCGGTCGGCGTGGCCGCGTCAGGTAGCGTGCATCGGGCCGACCCGTTGCTAAATGCGCGTCTCGTGAATCTCGAGGATTAGTTATGATCCGCTAACACGCGGCCCATAATCGTCAGCGGCCCAAAAGCTTTAAAATTAGCACTATCGAGCGGCAGCAAGAGGCTCCGTAACGGCGGACCATTGCTCAAGGCTCAAGAACCAAAATCAAAACGTCGCCATCTATCACACTAGCCCCCGTGATGCGAAAAATGTTATTTCTACCTAACAAATATTCGAACTCGTCAAAATGACCGCCGTGAGCCATATCGATCACATTAAAATCAAGAGGAAGCTTGAATTCCATAAGAGTTGGCTGAGACATAGCTGATCGTCGCTTATAAAGGAAATCCCGACAAAACGAAAGCTCAGAAGATGTAGAAATATAACCAGGATATCTATATGTTAAACCAACGAAGGAGCTGGGATTTCCGCTCAAAGAACCTCGAACCGCGAATCCAGTACCGTGGCCCGAATAGAGGGTCGCTGGTTCAGCCAAAGCCGAGGACGCTATAGCAGCGTCGATGCTTTCAACCCGCTGTCTGCAGAGCTTTAGGAACTCCTCAAATTTCTGATTTCCACTAAATTCTGTTGCCCGTCCCTGTGCAACCGCGTGGAGGAATGTACTATCAGCCCCATAGTGGCTCAAAGCCTCTCTCTCGAATGGGCTTAATTCGCGATCTAATCTGGTTTTTACTGGCATATCAGCATCTTTCTTTGAGAAAGAGAGCATACCACGTCCGAGTAGCCGCAGCAGCCCTTTCTCGCGAAGAGCTGTTGCATTTGAGCCGCCGATAGGCCGCGCAGGAAATCGGAGTGCGGTTTGCACTTTCGAGAGGCGCCAATCTGGCCTACCGTCAACCTGGAGTTGATCACTCGACCACTACTCCGAGCTAAGCAACTGACACGTGTTCGGATCGATTAATGCCTAGTATAGATTTTGAAATCCTCGTTGATAAGACGCTCGCCTCTGTGACAAATTCCTCATCTCTGAAAAGAGCGTTGAATAAGAGTCTACTCAGCCTCGTCAATGATTTTCAAGACAGAAAATGGCGCAAAGATAAGTTTCAGAATTTCATTTGGGACAACATCGCAGAAACAGCTCTATCGGCACAAGAACGTGAGTCTCTGGTTGATAAAAGCCACTCAACGCTTACTGCTGCCGCAAAGAACCTGCGCTTGTCCGATAACGACGTTACGGGAGAAGGCAGCGAGATAGCTGAGATATTTCTCTACGGCGTAATGAAGAATCATTTTGGAGCCTCTCCCGGTCGTTCCGAAAATATTCTACAAACAGAACGTCAATGACAATGCAAAAGGCGCCGACAGCGTTCATATCGTCATAAACAATAATGATTTCACGCTCTGGTTCGGAGAAGCAAAGTTTTACAATTCGATAGCGGACGCTCGGCTCGGGGCGGTCGTCAATTCGGTTTACGATGCGCTGAATACCAAGAAACTCGACAAAGAACGCTCAATTATAACAAACGTGAAGGATCTCGACACTTTATGCATGGATCCGCTACTGCGAGATAAAATTAAGGCGGCACTCAAGCCTAGCAAATCTATAGACCATCTAAAAGGCCGCCTCAACGTTCCGATATTGTTGCTGCACGAATGTTCCATAACATCGTCAGGAATAGACATGAGCGACAAATATTGCCAATCGATCATCGATTTCCACACAGATCGCGCCACCTCATACTTCGAGAAACAGCTGTCAAAATCGCAATCAGTCCACAAGTACGAACTGATAAGATTTCATATAATACTGTTCCCGGTCCCTCAAAAAGCGGATCTAGTTAAATCTTTTCTCAAACATGTCGCGCTTTACAGGGAAGACTGAAGATGGATATTTTCGCGTCATGCCACGAGATTAATGACTTGATAAATGAGGGCGAAGCTCGGCCCGCGAGAGATGCGCTAATAAAATTGCTGTCTTATTTGGAGGAAGAACAAATAACGTACCCGCCTTACCTCAATGAACTTATTAGATCGACTGGCCTTTTCCCCTATATGAAATATGATAGTGCGACATGGGATCAGAAGTATGTCCAAAGCGCCTTTGCGGTTGATGTAGGCCGCAAGAAAGTAACCCTCCATAGAGAGCAGTCCCTTGTCTTGAAAAAATTGATCGAGGGTACAAACCTTGCCGTGAGCGCACCGACCAGCTTCGGTAAGAGTTTCATCATCGACGCCTATATTGCCGCAAAGAAGCCTCGGAACGTAGTTATAATTGTACCAACGATTGCGCTCATGGACGAAACGCGACGAAGAATATTCAAGAAATTTTCCGATAAGTACAACATCGTCACAGCTCCGGACAGCGCGTTATCCGAGAAGAATATACTGATCTTCCCGCAGGAGCGCACGTTCCGTTATATTAGGAAACTTGATTCGATCGATCTGCTCGTCGTGGACGAGTTCTATAAGATCAGCCCCCAACATGATAAGGAGCGTTCCCCCGCTCTAATGAAAGCGGTGTTAAAGCTTTCTGCGAAATCGAAACAGCGGTATTATCTGACTCCAAATATAAAAAAACTTGGAAAGAATGTCTTCACTGAGGGAATGGAGTTCTTAGAACTCCTTGATTTCAACACCGTTTTTTAGAAAAGCACGACTTGTCGCCGGAGATAAACGGCGATTTGGAAAAAAGCGGAAACATCTCCTCAAGATTGTCGAGCCTCGGAATTCAAAGACACTCATTTACGCCGGTAACTATACTGAGCTGGATCGCGTCAGCGGATCCTGATTAAAGGCTTAAAACCGATCGAACGAACAGTTAATCTCCATTTCGCAAAGTGGCTGCGTCAGAATTATAAACCCGATTGGCAACTCGCCGATCTGATCGAACGAGGCGTCGCTGTCCATAATGGTCAAATGCACCGGTGTTTAAGCCAGATTCAGGTTCAGATCTTCGAACTTACACAAGGGTTTGACAGCATAATATCTACATCTTCTATAATCGAGGGCGTAAATACATCTGCCGAGAACATCGTTCTCTGGCGCAATAAGGTGGGCGGCCGCAAACTTCAAGATTTTACTTACAAGAATATAATCGGCCGCGGCGGCAGGATGTTTAAGCATTTTGTTGGGAAGATTTATCTACTAGATCCACCGCCAGATGAGAAAGACGCTCAACTGGAGATTGATCTGCCGGATAATATTCTTGGCGGCTTGTCTGACAGCTGGGATAGGATCCAGTTAACTAGCCAACAGCATGAGAAGATACGGATCTATCGCGAAGAAATGGTCGAGATACTAGGAGATCGCAATCATAGGAGGTTACAAGAAGAAGAATTGCTAAATGACCCCGACGCCGACTTCATCCTTACTTTAGCGCGTAACATGCGCCAAGATCCTGGGGAATGGAAGGGGTTCAGGCATTTGAATTCCAGCAATCCTGATGCTTGGGACCGAATCTTATATAAGATCATCAAACTCAAGCCTGGCGGATGGGACATGTCCTACAGTGACGTCGTGTCTGTTACAAAGATTATTTCCCACAATTGGCTCGTCGATCTGCCTAAAATCCTTGAGAGATTGGACGATGTAGGGATTGGAATCGACAAATTCTTTAAAGCTGAGCGAGCTATAACCTTTAAGCTTGCGGCCTTGGCTAGCGATGCAAATGAATTGTACAAATCTATCATTGATCCGAAAGTAGATGTGTCGCGATTCGTCGCGCGCCTCAGCAATTCCTTCTTACCCAAAGCAGTTTACGGTCTTGAAGAGTATGGATTGCCCCGTATGCTTTCGAAAAAGATTCAGCAAAGCGGGTACATCGACTTTCAGGACGAGAGTTGCGACCTGAATTTTGCAATCGATGAGTTTCGACGGATTGGCCTGAAGAAGATGCGAGCAATTTCCACTATGACGCCGTTTGACCGCGGCATACTAGGATTTTTCTATCGTGGTATCACTGTTGATGCTGCAGTTTAAATATTTTCGGCGGCGGGTAACTAGGCGTCCGCTTGCTGAAGGACTGGACAGAGCGTTAGGCGTGCTAGGCGACTCAGCGGCCGACGCTAGCTCACTTCCCTGATGATAGTTGCCTCTCCAACAGGCGAAGCCGTGAGCTTGTCTGTGTCGACGGCCAAATGTGCTCTTCGGCAGGCTCGTCTTCCTGGTCTCGTCAGCGTGCGGGGACGGCGGGTGAGCGGGTTCCGATCCGACACCAATATCGTGACCATTCCTGGGTCAGGGCGGGTGGCTTGGCTGAGCCTCGGCCGTCGCGGGACTATGGTCAAAAATGGGACCCACTAGGCGTGGCCGGCGGCCTCGCCGATCACCGTTTCGAGCTGGCTTACGTGTTCGAGATTCCGCTCCAACCCTTCCAGGAGGAGGGGCAGGGCGGCAATCGGGTCCGACATCAGCGCCGTTCCCAACCGGACGAAAGACCGAATCAGCGCGGAGCGGGAATCTCCCGTTGCGGCGCAGATCAGATCGAGCGCGTCGATATCGTGATTAGAGAGCATGACGGCGCACTGGCGGGACGGGCGGCGTGAGATGGGGAGAGTCATGGCTGGAGTCTTCGGTAGGAGGGCCGAGGGTGGCCGTTAGAGGGATCGGAGGTGTGTCGGGTGCACCGGACAGAACGACGGCCGTCTGTGGGCTTTTGAGGCGATGTGGAACCGTTCGGCGGGCTTGGCCGTTGAATGGATGCTCACTGCCTCGGCGGTCAGGGCGCGATGGCGCTTGACAGAAGGCTCCGGATTCGCGGGGGTACGCGCCGAAAATCAGCGGTCGAGAATTCGACCGGCCGATAAAGCTGCGAGGCGCCCCAGATCGGCGGCATAAAGAGGCGGCTCAGGATTGAGCCGTTCGAAATCAAGGGGTTAGGCTGATCCTAAAAGTGGCATCCGGATTTGGATGCTGATGGATCAAGGACCTAGTGGTCGAAGTCTGACGTTTGGTACCCAATCCCGAGGTGCTGCTCCTGATCCTGCGCCTGAGGTGGACACGGCGGACGGGCTGAGGACAATGTGCAGCCAGTCCGGTTGCAGTGGTGACCCTGGTGGACCCGACGCGGCCCATCGTCACCGAATGGGAGCAATCCGACACAGGCCAGAGAACCGACGGCCGAACTGTGCAAACGTACACAATCGCGTTCCTTTCATCGGCATTCGCGATGAGGGTCTGATACGCCCCCGCCGTCAGCGACGGGGTTCCCGCATGCCGCGCTTTTACTTCAACATCCATGACGGCGAGAGCGGCCTCGACACGGAGGGCACTGAGCTGCCGGACTGGCAGACAGCACGGCTCGAAGCCATCCGCCTCGTGGGTCAGATCCTACGGGAGGATGCCCAGAGCGTCGCCTTAGGCGAGGACTGGCACGTCGAGGTCACCGACCACACAGGGCTGATCCTGTTCCAGATGACGTTCCAGGTGATCGAGGCACCCGTCCTCCGGGGGCAGATCGCCCGGGATGCCGCTCGGGACCGGGACGACGCTCGCTGAGCACCCCGTGCCGCAATCCCAGGTCCGATCCTTAAAGCCTCGTAGGTGCGACCGTGAGTGAGACCGTAAGCCGAGGAACAATCGCTTGGTTTGACCTAGGCAAGAAGTTCGGTTTCGTCACGCTCGAAACAGGTGGAGACGCCTTTCTGCATATGTCCGTCTTGAAGGCAGCGGGCTACGTCTCCGTCCCGGCGGGGACCACCATGTTGGTACGGGTTGAGCCTGAGCGCGGTAAGCCTCGCGTTCGAGAAATCGTGGAAATCGATGTGAGCACCGCCCACCCTGGCGAGCCCGCCCCTGTACCCCGCAAGTCTCGCCAGGACGGGTCGGCAACCTCAGACGGGGGCTAAGCTACCGCGGACAGGTGGTGGGCTTCCGTCATCCCCCTTGCGGACCACTGATGCTGGTACCAAGCGTTGGATTTGGACCACTAGCTCGCCAGACGCCCCCGATCGGCGCGCATCCACGTCGGCACCGGCATCGCCTTGATCCGGCGCAACTCGGCCAGGATCACCGCATGGTCAGAGAGCGCCAACGACTCGTCGGGGATCTCAACGTTGATGGTGGCGGCGGCCGTGGGCTTCACGGTGGTGGCCTGAGCAGCCTCGCGCAGCCGGTGGCCGATCGCAGCCCGTAGGTAGGTCTCGGCCTTCAACTGGGCGACCGGATCGTGCGGCAGGCCGATATCCGCGTCTGTGATCTCACGGGTGGAGACCGGCGGCAGGGTGATCGTAGGCGGCACCCGCTCCGGGGCCGGCTCGCGATACAGGGAGCGGTTGCGCCGCTCCTCCAACTTCATCAGGCGCTTCCGGTCAGCAGCGGCGACCGTGCGGACGCGCGGATAGACGATCACGGGGCAATCTCCGGAGCGGTGTCGGCCGGAACGATCCGGATCCTGTTGAGGTAGAGGCCGCAGCCCTGGCGGCCGGTCTCGGCGCGGCAGTACGGGGCGATGCGGGCGTTGATCATGATGGGGGTGCCCACCGCCGGGGGTGGGATCGGCGCGCCGTCGCCGTCGAGGCAGACCGGGGTCTTGGTCGTCTCGGCGAACAGCAGCCATTGCCCCTGGCGCGTCCGCCGAAAGGGGAGCTTCACCGCGCCCGAGGCGTCGGGGAACGCGGTCCTGAATGACTGCCGCATCGCATCAGCGACGGCGCGCATGTCGGGCTCATCGAGTTGAAGACCCAGACTGTAGCTCGCACCACCGTGCCGGGTGTCGGGTCGTTCCAGTCCGGACACAGCCAACGGGGCCGGTGGCGTGGTCAAGAACAGGTCGCCGGGGCGGCCATACTTCGGTGTGTCGAGCTGGATCACGTCGGGTTCAATCGATGTCGCCTCGCATGCCGATATTGTATCACGGCAACACGCAAGATGCAAGTTGTTTAGGGTCGGTCGGATAGGTTTCTCGGGCCGTTCCACGGTCGCAGATCTACACGACAACTCGGAGCCTGAGCTGGGAGTCCTCAGAATGCCCATCCAAGGAGGGGGACAGACAGCCGACATCGGTGCGGATACTTCCGAGACCGCCGTCGAAGCTCAACCGTTCGCCAAAATCAGCGTATCAGCAGGAGAGAGAGACGGAGAGAGGCAGACAGACAGGCAGGAGAGAGGCAGGAGGTAGAGGGAGGAGAGGGCATCTCTCTACCATATGTGGAACCAAAACAGCTCAAGTCACTGACGGACAGAGGAAAATCTCGGTAAGCTTGACCATTGGATTTTGACCCTGTTTCGGGCCTGTCCGAGGCTCAGAAACCGGGGAACGAACCCACCTTCGAGACCCACGACTCGATCATCATGTCGGTGACGCGACCGGCATCCCGCTCGGTGCAGATCACCTCATCATGCACGGGCAACGTGACGATCCCGGCCTTGCGTGCGGCCCGCATCACCGCGCCGATCACCTCGGCCTCGATGTATTGCAGCTTGGTGCCGATCCCGGTGCAGAACGCTCCCTTGATGGGCTCGTGCCGCTCGCTGATGGCCGAGAACAGCCGGCGGACAACCTCCCGGTGATCGGTTCGGATGGCCACGGTCTCGCTGTCGGTCTCGGCCTCCGTCTGAGCGATCCGGAACGCCATAGCCTCGATGGCCTGATGCCGGTTGGCGGCGTTCACCAGGATCAACAGCGCCAACTTCACGTCATCACGGAGGAAGCCCGGCACCTCGTACGGGTCGCCGTCCATCACCGCGCCGGCCTGGGCATACAGGATGCTCGGGTGGGACGCGGTGAAGTCGAGCAAGGTCACCGGCATGCCGCCGAACGTGAGCTGTTGCCTGCGGGCCTTGGGGAGACCCTGGCAGAAGTGATTGTAGTACCGCATGCCCTGGGTCCAGCTCCCGTTGTTGCCGATCCGGCGCAGCGCTTTCAGGTCGGTACGGATGGTGATGGTGTTGCCGATCCTGCCGTTCTTCTTCGGCAGGCCGGGCACGGTGACGAAACCGCCATCCACCCACACGATGTCGGGGGCCTCGATCCGGATCACGGTCGACGCGATGGCTTCGTTCTGGTCCCGGATGTCCCGCTCCATCCGCATGGTGCGGTCGGTGTCACGGAAGCCGATGAGGTTCTTCTCGGAGTCCTTCAGCACCAGCAGCGGCCCGACGCGCGGAGTCAGGGTCGGCGCGTCGCCGGCCAGTTCGATGAGGAGATCGGACGCCCAACACCGGGATTGCTTGCCCCGACCGCCGTCCTTCCAGCTCTTGCCCTTCTCCACCTCGATCAAACCCATGATGTCGAGGCCACCCATGGCGCGCCGGACGTTCGTGTAGGTCATCAGCGGGTGGTAGCGGTGCAGGGCGGTGTAGTTCGCCTTGTGCAGGCTGAACGCGGTGGCGTGCCCGGTGCCATGCCCGATGAGCATATCGGCAAGGATCGAACCCACCACCTGGTCAAACGGCCGATCCCCCGTGACGGAGAGACCGATCCGGCGCATCAGCTCCGGAGCCGTCTCGTATCCCATCAACAACGGCCGGTCGCGCGGCTCGATCTCGACAGGTTGTTGCGCGTTCTGCGCACTTGTGGCATAGTTCTTTGACACAACACATCTCGCCCCTGTCCTGCGTCGCGGCCTGGAAACTGAGCCGCAGGGCGGGGGCGCCCTTTTGCATTCATCGAAATACGTCCGACCTGTCGGCCTCGCGTGTTCCTTCAATCCAGTTCGGCGGCGATACCATGTCCCACCTGTCAAGTGGAACATTAACACACGAGTCAACTTGTCTCAAACGCGGCTCATCTGTTGACCTGATGTCAACTGCGCGGGCGTCATGGCTAACGTTAGTTCAGTGTGGATTGTCAGTCACAGTAGAACCTGAGCGCATGCATCCGGTCACAAGCCGGCGAGATCATGCTTTGCACGCATCGAGTCTCCTCAGCTCATGCGTTGGGCGCATATCAGACTGCGGTCGGATCTACGTCGTGCAGCCGCGCCATCATCCGGGAGCGGAACTGGTTATTGACCTCGGCGGCCACGGCCTTGGGATCACCGGCACCCGGCACGCTGATGTGCACGGCACCCACATGGACGTTCCCGCCACCCGCATCGTTGTTGCGCCCACCACCCTGGCGGATCGGGGCGGTCTCGCCGAGGTTCGAGCCCCGCGTTGGCGTCGTGCTGCCGAGCTGGCGGCCGAACTGGTCCCGCTGCGAGGTCACGTCGAGGTTGCCGAGATCCCGATCTTTGGCCAGGGAGGGCAGTTGCTTGTTGATCGCACTGGTGAGATCGCGGGTCTGTGCAACATCAGCCTAGACTTGCTGCTGATGTCCTGCGGACCGGTGATACCACCGACCTGGCGCGCGTAGCCCTCGGCGATGACTCCCCGATTCGCCCGCTAATCCCGTAATGGACGTTCGGAGTGTTGGACGAGCGCGGCGCCAGCCTGCCGGGCGGGGATGCAGGGCGTTATAAGTAGCCGGCGGATTCGCTACGCACCTGCGCCATCCGGCAACATCTCTCAAACGAGCGTCCGCAAGCGCTCTGAGAACGGAGCGTCAGGCTGCAGGTGAAGACGCCTTTCGTAGCGTAAAATCTGGTCTATTGGCGCGGAAAATCAGAACGAAAAATGGATTGCATCATAGACACGTTTGCCGCCCCACCCCCTACATGTCAAAAAAATGATGAGGGGCCTGACTGGTTGGGCGGTGCCCGGTCACACCCATCTCTAAATCAAGGCAGAGGAATAGTTATTCGCGGCCTGCGCGTCGCGCGCGGATAGGCTGGCCATGTCAGCAGCGGTACCGATGCTGACGCCCTGGAAGGGTGACGCATCGAGGTTCTGCTCAACGGTGGATCGGCCACATTTTTCCGAACGTCATTCAGAAAATCTAATTCGGCTTTTTGTCTAGCTGTAGAGATAGCGCCGGCAAGCCTTCCAGCACCGCTCTCAGACCAACGCGGAGCTGCCGGCGCGATAGGCCGGCATCCGGCAATATCCCTGCTGCGGCCGATCGAGCCAAAGATCGCCGCTTCTAGTCGTCCGAATCTAAAGCTTGCACCTGCGACAAGGGACTGCTTCCGACCCTTCTCGGGCTCTCGGAACGTCCGCTTGCCGGCAATCTGATTGGCCCTGAATGACCGAACCTGGCCGAAAGCCGCCGGTCTGCTTTGAAGAAGGGCTGCCGGAAAAGCAGTCGGGGTGGATGGCTCCCGCTCGACCGAGCAGCAGGCGGCGCTGGCGCTGCACCGGACGCGCGACCTGTTGGTCAAGCAACGCACCCAGCTGGTGAATATGATCCGCGGCTGCTCGCCGGGTTCGGGATCGAGATGGCGCGCGGCCTGCGGCATGCGCTCGAACTGGCGGCCCGGCTCTCGGCCGGAGACGCGGCCGAAGTGTGCGGGCCGTCCATGCGGATCGGGTCACCTTCGCTCAGACCGCCGGCTATCGCCTCCTCAAGGGCCAGACGCCGGGGACCCCGGTCTAGGAGTTCGCCAGGATGGGCGGCCGGTGAGCTACAGCCTTCACTCACGGATCGGCAGCACAGGCTCGCTGCCGGGCTTCACAGTGCTGGTGACGGTCTTGGCGGCTTGCGGGCTCGTGGGGCTGGTGCCGTGAACATGCTGCCGGGCGGCCGCACCATCGCAGCTCGCCCGGCTCGCCCGTATCCTGACCGCACCGCAACTGGTCTGGCGTGCCGATCCACGGCGCTGCTACTATGGTACGCCCTACTGCTATATGTGTTCTATTCGTTTATGGCTTCTGTGCGCCTCATCTGATTGAAAAGATGTGACGGGCAGAGAACCATATCGCCCCTCATCCTGCAGCTGGTCCACCCTTCAATTTGTGCATCTCGGCAAACGGTCTGGGGTTCTCCTCCCTGCATCCGCCGGTAGCAGGAAGCATTCCCACGATTCGTAGCCCTTATTCTCGGCTCTACCTCGCGCGTTCTCAGTAACGGTGTCCTCGTCGGTGTTGGCTGAGTACGCTCTCGCCTCTCCGCCTGAAGTTCAGCTCGCCATTGCTCTGAAACTTTATGATACTGCTTATTCAGTTTTGATAGTTCATTATTGGCCTTTTCAGTTGCGGTGTCGTCTCCTAATTTTGCGCTATCACAGACTTTTCTTAAGCCCATTACTGCTTGCCTGCAGGATAATTGTACTCGCGCAGTTCCTACATTATCACACGTTTCTACCCTGAACTTTTCCGCAGGTAATCCGGTGCAAACTTTTGTAGCTCCTGCGCTGTAGGCGCCAGATCCCTGAGTGCTTGCCTGCGATCTCCGTTCAGGCTGCATTGGTTGTCGGGTTGATTGCTCTGACGGGCCGGGTAAAGTCCCTTTGTTACTCGGGCCTTTCGTCGGCTTTGGCGGTGCTATCCTGCCGTCGCTTCTGAGCCTCAGAGACAGCAATCCCTCTACATTGATCTCCAATATAGGTGCACGCAAATCGCCGTATTGCATTTGGCCCCATACCCTCTTCCCCGCTATTTTTTCCAGCGTCTACAAATATTTTGACACTGTTTTTGCAGGAATTTCTAACACTAACAACGTATCTCTTGTCCGCGCACGTCCTACCATCATCGAGCATTGCAGGGCATCCTCCGGCCCGCGCGAGTGATCCGCCAATATGGTCGATTTCGTCAGGTAATCTGCTGACAGAAATGCAATTAGAGGCAGCTGCTACAGTTGGTGTCATTGCACCGAAGACCGCGGTTGATAACACAAACCTCCAATAGGACATGAAGCACTCCTGTAATGTTGGGCCCAGCATCGCGCCCCGAAGCCTGCCGTTCTATTGGAGGGGCGCACTTGCCGGTTGAATCGACGGCCGCACACCGAATACGCAGCCAACGAGGTAGCTCCGGCCTTTCGGCCGGAGCGTCTCAGCGTTAATGTAGTAGATATCCAGTGTTCAAGATATCGTATAAGTCTGCATGCGCCGTATCGTTACTCCACGTCATATCGACCTTATTGGTGTCTAGATGTAGTCCAATCTTGACATCACGGGAGGCGTCATAGAGAACCACATTGCTGGCGGACTCAGACAGCGTCGTGTAGTGAAAAGTACCGTTCTCAAGCCACTGCCCTGGAGCAGTTTCAACAAATGCGCCGGTGGTTTCTTGTCCCCCGTTGTGACCGTGGTACGTGACAGTATTGACGCTACCATGACCGGTGTTATTATAATTCTGAGCGCTAGCATTATCGCCTTGGCGATGGATATCCAGAATATCGTATAAGTCTGCATGCGCCGTATCGTTACTCCACGTCATATCGACCTTATTGGTGTCTAGATGTAGTCCAATCTTGACATCACGGGAGGCGTCATAGAGAACCACATTGCTGGCGGACTCAGACAGCGTCGTGTAGTGAAAAGTACCGTTCTCAAGCCACTGCCCTGGAGCAGTTTCAACAAATGCGCCGGTGGTTTCTTGTCCCCCGTTGTGACCGTGGTATGCGATACTATCAACGTAATTGTTTGTTGAAGCGTCTTTGTTACTGAGGGGTTTTGTAGAAGATCCAGACGCAGAAATCTCGACAGGAGAAGTATAAGCATCCACGCTGGTGGTGTTCACATTTTTAGCAAAACCTACTACTGTGTAAGAGTGCTTTTCGACGGCAACAACGTTGTGGTTTGCTGTGGCATCCAGAGCGATTTCCGCAGACCAGCGCCCGTCATTTCCAACCGTGACAGTACTAATGACGCTGTCTGCATCTACCTTCAGTGAAACTGGATCAAAAGCATTCGCGTGATTGTAAAAATCGACGAGACTTACCTGCTCTCCAGCTTTTCCAGAGCCGGACAGTAGAACAGTGTGGTGGTCTGGATCTTGATTAATACTGTCTATTGTTACTGAAGAATGCCAAGGGAACCCTTCCGCTGATGTTGGCGTGACTGAAGCCTTAGAGGCTATGCCGTCGCTATTCGCTGTCACAAAAGGCTCTTTCAGGGTCCCTGCGATCGCTTGATCAGTTATGCTATGCATATCGGACTGAAATTTTGTGACCAAAGAAGAAATTTTCTCTTGAACTTCCTTTTCCGTCGATCCACCTTGTTGCCCGTCAGTGGTAATTTGGTCGAATCCGCGTTTGATTTCATCAATATGATACTGCATGTTATCTTTCAAAATTTTTTCTCTCTGCTGGACATTTTCTGCTTCTTTTTTCAAAAATTCCTCGAACTGCGTGTAGTAATTACTTACGGTATTTGTTACCGTATCCCAGGCGTTCTTGAGCAATTCACCAATATTATCCGTGTTCTGCTCATCGAAAACGTTCGGGACCTGTCCTGGAGCGTCGGCGTCTGGAGATTGATTTTCCTGCGCACCGCTGTGAAGCAAAGCTCCAAAAAATATCATCTCAATGCCTTTAAAGGCTTCTCTTCCAAATTCAGATGCCTCGGACTTCACGTTGTCCCAATTGATATCTCGTAGACTGCTGCCTAATCCTTCGGCGGCATGTCCAAGACTTTCGCTGCTACTTGCAGCAACGCCGCCGAGTGTGGGACCTCCGGTGTTTATATTGTTACCGCCGATTAGAGTTCCAGCAACGGCGCCTACAGGGCCCAGAATAACACCACCTACGACGTCTCCGATCAGACCTCCGCCAATATCGAATCCCATGGCAGCCTCCTATTTAGATACTACAGTTTGTCGATGCGCCTGCTCCTATTCGGACTGCAGAAGGCCACTCGTTCTGCAAAACAGGAGCATTGACGTAATATACTTGCGAGAAATCTGAGTATCAGTCAATTCTCGCTCTGTTGTTTTTGATGATGTCTAGTGAAAGATGGAGTCATCTGGATGAAATAAACCTCATATATCACCGCGCATCTCTGATGAAATGCTGTTGTTCCAAGATTGCGGCAGAACTTTTTGATCTTTTGCGTCTAGGCGAGTTCGTGCTCGTCGAAAGCAATGCAGCATTTTGGCTGATCCGTCCGGCCGCGCGCAACACAGAAGGGCGAAGGTAGTCAGCCGCTTACAAGCAAAAATGGATTTAGTCGAAATCCTCTGCTCCTTTTCAAGCTGAAAATGCTTACTTTTCGCGCCAAGTTTTGGCCATTTGGTCGGCAAGGGGCTTGGTGAGATAGCTCAGTACCGAGCGCTCGCCGATCTGCAGGAAGGCCTCGACCGGCATGCCCGGCACAAGCCGCACCTCTCCGAGCCGCGCCTTCTCTTCCTCCGCAACCTGGATCCGCGCTGTGTAGTAGCTCATCCCGCTCTTCGGATCCGTGCTCACGTCCGCGGAGACCCGGCTCACATGCCCATCGATCTCCGGGGTCGTCCTTTGATTGAAGGCTGCAAACCGCAGCACCGCCTTCTGGTCCAGGCGCACGTTGTCGATGTCGTGTGGCTGGATCTTCACCTCCACTGCCAGCTGGTCGGCCGAGGGCACGATCAGCATCGCCGGCTCGCTCGGCGTCACCAAACCCCCAATTGTGTGCACCGTGAGCTGGTGCACCGTCCCGTCCTGGGGCGCGCGCAGGTCAACGCGCTTGAGCTGGTCCTCCGCCGCAACCCGTTTCTCCACCAGCTCCGACCACTTGCCCCGGATCTCCGCCAGGTCCTTGCCCACTTCGGTGCGCATGTCCCCGTCGATCTGCAGGATCTGAAGCTCCGTCTCGGTGATCTTACCCCGCGCCGAGGCCGTCGAGGCGATCAGCTGGCCCCGCTCCCCCTCCAGGCGTGCCGCGTCCCGCTCCAGCGCCGTCACCCGCGAGAACGGGACCAGGTTCTTGGCAAATAGCTCCCGCACCCCTTTCAGCTCCGAGCCGATCAGCGCGATCTCGCGCTCCTTGGCTCCCGCCTGCTCGGTTAGGCCGGAGATCTCCTGGCGTAGCTGCGCCACACGCTCGCGCAACTGCGCTTTCTGACCCTCGCGCGCTGATACGCGGGCGGCAAACAGACGTGTTTCGCCCATAATCAGGTGCATCACTGCCGGATCGCTCTTTACGCGGTCTAGAAGTTCGGTCGGGAAACTCACTCGGGGGGCGTCGTCCCGTTCGGCCTCGTCGCGAGCACGCCGCGCGACGAGTTCGTCCAGCGCCTTGAGGACGATGTCGAGATTGGCCCGTGTCTGGGTCTCGTCGAGGCGGATCAGCACGTCGCCGGCTTTGACCTTGGCGCCATCACGCACCCGCAGCTCGCCTACCACACCCCCGGTCGGGTGTTGCACTTTCTTCACATCCGACTCGACCACGAGCTGGCCCGGCGCGATCACTGCCCCGGCGATCTGTGTCAGCGTCGCCCAGCCTCCCACCCCGAGGACAAGGAGGGCGCTGAGACTGATCGCCGCCGAGAGATGTCGCCGGATCGAAGCTTTTGCCCGAGGACGTGGCAAGGCCGGTGCAAGGCCGGCAGTGTTTATCGAAACGGCCATCACGCAATCTCCTGCAGGGTTTGGGGTTCAACAGAGGAAGTTTGAGACGGAGCTGTAGGACGGGCAGCCGGCTGCACCGGGCGCAGTACGCGCTTGAACACCTCGTCCTTGGGCCCGAAAGCCTGGGCGCGGCCGTCAGCCATCATCAGCACCAGGTCCACCGCGGCCAGGGCGCTCGGGCGGTGTGCCACCACCACACAGATGCCACCGCGCCGGCGCACCCCCAGGATCGCCTGGGTGAGCGCGCACTCGCCATCGTTGTCGAGGTTGGCGTTGGGCTCGTCCAGGATCACTAGGAACGGGTCGCGGTAGAGCGCGCGCGCCAGGCCCACCCGCTGGCGCTGGCCGGCCGACAACGCCGCCCCACCCTCGCCGATCTGGGTATCGTAGCCCTCCGACAGCCGCAGGATCAGCTCGTGCACGCCGGCCGTCTTGGCGGCTGCGATCACCAGTTCCGGATCGGCCTCCGGCTCGAACCGGCTGATGTTCTCCGCAACGCTGCCGGCGAACAGTTCCACTTCCTGGGGCAGGAAGCCGATATGAGGCCCGAGATCGGTGCTCGACCACTGGTCCAGCGCCGCCCCGTCGAGCCGAACCTTGCCGCGCACGGCTGGCCAGATGCCCACCAGCGCGCGCGCCAGCGAGGACTTGCCCGAGGCCGAGGGGCCGATGACTCCCAGCCCCTGGCCGGCCTGGAGCGCGAAGGTGACGTCCTGGACCACCAGGCGGGGCGTGCCGGGAGGGGCGATGCACACGCCCTCAACGCTGAGCACCTGCTGGGGCGCGGGCAGCGCAAGCGGCTGGCCGGCAGGGGGATGCGCCCGAGGAGGTCCGAGAGCCGTGCCCAGGATTGGCGAGCCTGAACGAAACCCTTCCAATTGGCGATCGCGAGCCTCGGCCGGGGCAAGCGCGCGCGAGACCAGGATTGAGGAGGCGATGATGATGCCGGCGGTGGCCATGTTATTGATCACCAGCCAGGCACCCAGCGCCAGCACGCCCGATTGCAGGGCCATGCGAAAGACCTTGGAGCCGGCCCCAAAGCCGCCGGCTACGTCCGAGATGCGCTGCTGGGCCTCCATGTAGTCGCGGTTGACCCCGGCCCAACGCTCGCCCAGGCGCGCCTGCATGCCCATCGCGGCGAGCACCTCGGCGTTGCGCCGCCCGGCCTCGGCCAGGCCGTTGCGGCGCAGACTGTGGCTGGTGGCGGCCTGGGCGGAGGTGCGGGTGGCACGGTCGGTGACCAGCGTCACCAGGGCGAGGACGCTCGCACCGATCAGGGCGGCGACCCCGATGAGGGGATGGAACAGGAAGCAGATGATGAGGTAGATCGGCATCCAAGGCAGGTCGAAGAAGGCGCCGGGTCCGGTGCCGCCGAGGAAGGTGCGGATCTGGTCGAGGTCGCGCAGGGGCAGCAGCCCGTCGCCGAGGACTGCAGCCTTGAGGGGCGCGCGCACCACGAGGTCGAAGATGCGGGCCGAGAGCGTCTCATCGAGCGCCGCCCCGACGCGGGTCAGGATGCGCGCGCGCAGGGTCTCAAGCAGGCCCTGGAAGGCGTACAGCACCAGGGCCAGCACGACCAAACCCACCAGGGTCGGCACCGAGCGGCTCGGGATCACCCGGTCGTAGACCTGCAGCATGAAGAACGAGCCTGTCAGGTACAGCACGTTCACCAGCCCGCTCACCGCCGCTACCCCAAGGAAGGCTGATCGGCAGCCGATCAAGTGGCTACGAAGAGTGGCCTCCTGTTTCCCAAGCGGTTTCCTAAGCACTCCGACGGTGCTGCCTACCTCTCTCGCGTCTCTCATGGCCTGAGGCTCCTTCGCCGATGACATCGTGAGCCAGAAAGGTGCCAGAGGAACCGGGTCACTCAATCGGGGTATGATGATGCTCGGTGATTTGTGCTGCGGCTGAGATGATCTCCGGCGTGGTCAGCACTTCCGGATGGAGGATATACTGGTCTCTCTCATCACTTTTCAGCGGAGTTCATCGACGCTCACAAAGCCGAGGTTCTGTGCATGGCATACTGTGGCCAGACACTACCGTTGCGTGCGGGATCAGGTATAAAGATGAGCGAGATTGAGACGAACCCAGGCCGGGATGCTGCCAGTTTCGGGATCGGCGCTGGCTCCTTTGGTGCCGCCCCCGTTCACGATGGAGAGGAGATGGGTGTCTCCGAGACGAGCATGCGGCGCGTCCTCCTGGTTGAGGACGACGACGTACTACGCTCGAACTACGAAGCCCTATTGAGCGCGCACCGGCTCTCCGTCTGCGCCTGCGCCACGAAGGCTGAGGCGATGGCAGCCTTCGCCGCTGAGGCGTTCGACGTTGTGATCTTGGATGTCACCCTCGGCCACGACTACGAGGGCGGCTTCGATCTGTGCCAGGCGTTCCGCGCGAAGCGGAAGATCACGCCGATCATCTTTCTGACTGAGCGTGACGAGGATGCCGACCGCATCAGCGGTCTGCGACTCGGGGCCGACGACTACCTCAGCAAGACGATCTCGGGCAGTTACCTAGTCGCGCGCATCAACGCGCTGATCCGGCGCATCGAGGCCATCACACAGGTTGAGGCAGGAGCGACAAAGCCAGATCCCCAGCCCGACAACACGCATCTGAGGATCGACGAGCGCCTCTCACGCGCGTTCTGGGACGGCAGGCCGCTGGACCTGTCACTGACCCAGTTCTGGATCCTGAAGGATCTCTTCGAGAATCTGGGCGAGGTGCGCTCGATCGAGCAGCTGATGCGGGCGGCCAACATCACGGTGCAGCCGAACACGATCGTCGTGCATATCAAGGCAATCCGCGAGGAGATCCAGAAGATCGCCCAGGAGTTTGCCTGCATCAAGTCCGAGCGTGCGCGCGGCTACCGCTGGATCGATGAACCCTGAAGCCGGTACCCTGCGGACGGCGCGACTGTGGTCGCGCACAAGGCTCGTCGGAAGGACACGCGAGGAAGGCTCTCGCGCGTAGGGGCTTTGTGATGCAGAGACTTCCCGATCACCAGACACCCCGTGACACCTTATGGAGGCGCATCGCGCTGCCGCCGCTCGGAACTGACGAACAAGGTTTTGCCGACTACTTCGCCGAGCAGACGATCCTGTCGCTGCTGATCGGGATGCCGATCACGGCCTTGCTGCACCTGTTCATGATCACGCTCGGGGTCAATCTGTTTCCTGAGCAGAAGCTGACGATCACCGCCTACCACCTGCTCCTCGCTCTGGGCAGTCTCGCTGTGTTCCTGCTCGCCCGTAACCGAGTGACGGCCGCTTACCTACCGGCTGGTGGCGTCTTTATCTGGCTCTATGCCGCAGTTTGTGTAGCCGTCACGATTGTCATTCTCGAGCAGGGCGTCTTCCTCTACATTGGCGCCGTCATCTTCACGCTCATCTATATTTGCGGGATCGTACGAGCGACCTTCCTGCGGGCGCTCGCCTGCTGTGTGGCAGGCTTCCTGATCGTTAACCTGGCGCTGTACGTGGGAGGGAAGCGTGACGGGCTTGAATACCTCTACGCCGACTCGTTTATGACCTACGCCGCAGTCATCGGACTGACACTGAGCTACACAATCGAGCGGCTTGAGCGAAGCAAGTACCTGCTGCAAAAGCGGCTGGAGCAGGAAGGGAGGAGGTCGGAGAG
Source organism: Methylobacterium sp. P31 (assembly GCA_050632875.1). Classification (GTDB taxonomy): domain Bacteria; phylum Pseudomonadota; class Alphaproteobacteria; order Rhizobiales; family Beijerinckiaceae; genus Methylobacterium. The sequence continues at coordinate 4,185,481 of JBODSC010000001.1, forward strand.
CCACTCCGCTTGGTTGCGTCAGCTCGCGATGTTTCTACGCCACGAAGTGCGCCAGCCGATCGCGCAGATCAGCTCCAGCATTGAACTCAGTGCCCTGAGGCAGGCCGACGATCCAAGCCGCAAGGAGCACCTGCGTGACGCATTGAACGCCGCGCAACATATCTGGCACCTGATCGAGCGGGCGAGTCGTGCCACTGACGCAGAAGCTTACGTGCGGCAAGCGCGACCTGAGCGCGTCGAAGTTCGTGGGCAACTGCAGGAGCTGGTGCAGAGCTTCAGCCAGACCTACTCGGGGGTAACCTTTTCCCTCAGCTCCTCACCGCATGTACACGTCCGCGCCGATCCAGTCCTGTTCAAGGAGGCGGTCAGCAACCTACTGAGCAATGCCGCTTCATTTGCTGGTGATCAGACGGAGGTAGTGGTTTCATTGAGGGCTCGCGAGGGTAGGGCAGAGATCAAGGTTTACAACCAGGGCCCGCGTATAGAGGGGGACACCGAGAGGCTCTTCCAACCGTTTACGACGCGCCGATCCGATGCTGTCAGCGAGCACCATGGGCTCGGTTTGTACTTGGTCCGCCTCATCGCCCAGCAGCACGGCGGAACAGCAACAATCAAGAACGCCGCAGATGGAACGGGTGTAGAAGCGTCCTTGTACTTTCCCGTCGAAACCTGAGGGATGGCCGCCCTCGTAGACTGCTATCATAGAACGCCAATCCAGTCCCTCTTAATGCGCCCGAAAACGTTCGATCGGAACGTAGGAGTCGCCGCAGATCAGGTCTGAGGTAAGCTCGCCGCAGTCCGCGCAGCCGGCTTCAATGTTCGTGACAGCGACCTCTGGATAGCGCCATCTGCATGTCCCATCCAGGAGCGGATGGCTGCACTTTCGGTCCGCATGCCTTACCAGTTGCGAGCCTCAAAAACTTCGCCACAGGGCTCCTTTCGCTCTCCGATAATTTAAGTCTTCGCCGCGTGGATGCTTTGATTGAGATAAAAGCGGATCCAACTCGGCGGAAGAATTTCGCCCTCGTCGGTTACGATCCAGGGCTGTGCAGCAGATTCAACAAGGGCCAGGGCAGCTGAGCGGATGGCTTCTTCTAAGGTAGTGAAATGTTGAAGCGCAGCGTGCGCCTCCGAAAAAGGCGCACGCCAGACGGCAAGCCTAGCGGGACGTCTGAGCACTTCGATTTCCATGTCTAGTCACTCTTTCTAGGCACGCTCACATTTGAGCAACGTTGGGCAAGCAGGCGATCAAGTTCGTGAAGGATATGGCACTTGGCCTCGAGTTTGCTTGAGCGTTTCATGGCGGTTCCTACGCGTGCGGGGAGCTAGGATGGCGAATAACGATCGCCGGTTGCTGTTGAGCCGCTGGAGGTTTGTCACGAACCCATATTCTCACGTGAGTTCCGGTTCTGGGATCGAACACTGTAAGCGTCATATAAGCCTCCTTGGCTGGTATACTAGTGAAGATATTTTGTTTTATGCCGCATCGATTAGGAGCTTAAAGCTTGTATGCGTAGAATACTGTCGTGCGAGTACTATGCGACCGCAGTTAGGCGTTATCAATGCTTTATCAGTGATGCTTGATGAAGCTTGGTGGCTGCAAATGATCAGCTCCGGGGACCATCCGCACCCGAGTTCGTGAGTTGTGCGTAATTCAGAGCGCGATTTGGACGCGATCGGCGCGCTAAGTGCCTGACCTGAAAGCGCGTGTGGGTCCCTTTCGGGTGCTGATCACACCCTGGTCACCCTGCCGTGCTTCCGCCAACTCCGCGCCAGGATGTGGATCGGCATTGAAGCGGCCCCCCAACCAAAGCCAAGGTAGCGCGTTGTTATCACTAGAAAAAGTGAGGGAGGAGCGGGGTCCCGGTTCGCCGCTTATCCGCAGGTTATCTGATCCGACGCCCATTATCGATGACCGGCGAAGCCCTTCGGATAGGCCATAACCGGGCCGTAAGCCGCCCTTATGCGAATGCCGGTCGCGAGCCATAGAGGCTGGTAATGTTGTCTTACGGGACATCAGCTTCTGCACGGGCGCGCTCCCCAGGAGGTGGATCGCGTCCATTATCCGGCAGCACAAAGAGTAGGCTCGAACGATGGTCAAGCCAAGCAATTATGGTTGGGTGTGTAGATTTCGATGAATGCAAAGAGTCGATGTGGCCTTGAGAAAACCTTGTAAATACGGATACGGCACTATAGATGCAGTCCCGACCATAGGAGGCTGTTGCGATGTGGATGCGGGGTGAGAACGGCACGGCTGTCGAGATCGAGCCGGAGGAGGTGGCACGGGTGCTGAAGGCTTACGCTACTCACAAGGAGTGCGGTGGGGAGGCACCCTCGGCCGAAACCGTGGAACCGGTCACGAAACGGTCGACCGGCCTCTACCTGTCGGCTGGAGCGCTGCGGGCGCTGCGGACTATCGCAGCCAATCAGGGCATGCGGCCTCACCGGGCGATCGATGACGCTTTGCGAGCCGAGTTCAAGCGCCACGGCCTGAACTTCGATGCCCTTAACGCGATCGCCTGAGCACCTCGGCAAACGCCGAAGGCTCGCCTCACCGCTGCGGTGCGGAGCACGATGAGCGTGGCGTACAGGCCGCTCGGGCGGACTGATCAAGCATCAGACGGCTCGACAAGCCCGACTCGAATCAGGAGGCATGAGATGAGCGCGACAGAAGACAGCAAGGATCGTGAGGCTTGGGAGCGCGTCGAGCGGATCCTTCGCGAGGTCAACGGCTTCAATGGACCGCGGTGGGCCTATTCGCACATCTTCGGACCCACGGGATGGAGTGTTGCGGGAGTCAGCGTGCCAATCGCACGCGTCGCTGAGCCGAAGCTTCCGCCGATCGACGATCTGAATTTCAGCATCGAGCGCGTTGGCAGGGGGATGTTACAGATCCGCCTCGAACGGATCGACTCGGAGGAGGGGCTGAGGACCGTTCTCGGATCGACCGCCATCCCCATTGAGGCGCTGCTGAGGGTCGCACGTCAGGATGCGGCCACGCCCGGCGAGAGAGAGGATCTGCATAGCAGTATGTGCCAAGCCTATCACGGCAACTGGCCGCCTATCGCCTAGTAGGTTAACGGCGCTACGCCGAAAACCTCTCAGTGCCAATCGGCCATGGCTTTGAACGTGTTCTGGCCGGTCAGCTCGCGTCCATCTCAGCAATGAACATGATCATACCGCAGTTATCTCTCGGCCAGTCTACCCTGCAGCACATACTGGCCGGGCGCGATGAAGCGGCAGCGCGACATCATATCGGGGATGTCGGGCGGCATCAGGAGCGACATCAGCCGCAGAGCAGACGTCAATCGGCCCTCTGCCCGACAATTGGACACTGGCCGGCGCTCATCGGCCTAAAGGCCTTCTCCGCCCCCACCGTGGCCACGGTTTTGTAGAGATCATACGGTCCCTTGGACTCGCCAGGCGCTTTCACCTCAAACAAGTACATGTCGTGGATGGCCCGACCATCTTTGCGCACACTGCCCTGGCCGAACACTGGATCGCTGGTCGGCATAGCCTTCATCGCGGCGACAACTGCTGCGCCGTCCTTGCCGGATTTCGTCTTCTCCACAGCCTTCAGGTAATGGAGGACCGAGGCGTAAACACCGGCGTGCACCATGTTCGGGTAGCGACCGCCGAAGCTGCTCGCGAAGCGTTTGGCGAAGTCGCGTGTGCCGTCGTTCAGGTCCCAGTAGAAGGCTTCCGACAGGAGCAATTTCTGCGCCGTTTGCAGGCCGAGTGCCTTGATGTCGTTGAGCACCATCAGCATCGCGACAAGCTTCTGCCCGCGCCCGGTGATGCCGAACTCGCCCGCCTGCTTGACCGCGTTGACGGTGTCGACGCCGGCACTGCCCAGGCCGATCACCTTCGCCCGCGATGCCTCAGCCTGCAGCAGGAACGAGGACAAGTCGGCGGTCCCAAGCGGGTGGCGCACGGTGCCGACGACGCGCCCGCCGGCCTGCCTGATCGCCTCCGTCGCGTCGCGCTCCAGGGCATGCCCGAACGCGTAGTCGACGGTCATAAAGAACCACGTGTCGCCGCCGGACTTCGTCACCGCGCTGCCGACCGTGTTGGCCTGAGCCCAGGTGTCGTAGGTCCAATGCACGGTGTTGGGCGTGCAGTTCTTGCCGGTCAGGTCAGACGTGCCGGCGCCCGAGACGATGAGCGCTCTGTTCTTCTGCGCGACCAAGCTGCTGACCGCGAGGGCGACGGCCGAGTTCGGGACGTCGAAGATCGCGTCAACCCCGTCCGCGTCGATCCATTGCCGCGCGATATTGGCGCCCACATCGGCCTTGTTCTGATGGTCCGCGGATAGCACCTCCACCGGCATACCGGCCACGGTCCCGCCGAAATCGGCCACGGCCATCCGCGCGGCGAGGACCGAACCGGGCCCCGCGAAGTCGGCCTGAGGTCCGGACATGTCCGAGAGGACGCCAATCTTCAAGACCTCGGCGGATGCCGTGGCCGCACCGAGGGTGAAAGCGGCGAGACACGCCGCACGGATGACAAGGCTTCGCATGGATGTCTCCTCCGGCTTCATCGTTTTTGTTGTCGTTGGTCAGATGTTGGTGCGCACTGCACTTGCCGTATCGCTCGGCGCACCGTCCCCGAATCGGACGCGCCGCGCGATCAGGTCATCACGACGTCGGCAGTCGACCCTTCCGCATCTCGTCGCGCTGAATCGGTTGTCATCAAGGTTAGGCTCGGATGCGCGCATCGCCCCGAGCCTATGCTTTTGCCCCATCCGGACCGATGGCGATGGCTTGGTGCCGGCCCCGTGCTACGGCGATCGCGCGGCGCTCGCGACGGGGCGAGAGCCCACTCCACGTTGCCGCGCAGATCGCGCCGGCGAACCCCGCACCCGGAGCCCGCCCTCATGTCGGTCATCCGGCCTTGACGGCTGCCGGATTGACGGCAGGCTGACTTACCTCGTTCTCGCGCGTCCTGATGAAGCTAGCCGCAACGACGCCCACCAGCACACATGCACCGATGAATAGCCAACCATTCGAGTAGTCCTTCCCCGCTGCGGTGACGACCACCAGGCTCGCGAAGATCTTGGCGCTGAAGGCGGCGACCGTGTAGCCCGCCCCGTTCACGAAACCCATCGCCTTGCCATAGACCTCCGGCGAGAAGATCTCGGCGGGTACGGTCAGGAACGGGCCCCAGGCCATGTTTCCGAAGAAACCCATACCGCACAGGCAAACGGCCAGCATCGTCGGGTTCGCTTCGTTGAGATTCGCGAGCAGGAAGACGAAAGGCGCCAGGCCAACAAAGCAGGCCAGGATCATGATGCGCCGATTGCCGTGAAAAACCTTGTCCGAAAGGTAGGACGAGGTGAAACTACCGATTGCCCCCGCAGCGAAGTAGAGGCCGCTCCACAGACCCATTTCTTGCAGCTTGAAGTGGAATACGTCCGATAGGTACAACGGTATCCAGGTCAGGGCCCCGTAGAGCGTGATCTGCATGACGATGTCGACGACGACGACCGCGATGTAGCTCTGACTCTTGAACAGATCGATGAACCGGATGCCGCCAGATGCACGTGCTTTCGCTTGTACGTCCTGATATTGGCCACTGCGGATTTCGCCGCGCTCGATCTCGTCGCGGTAGGCATATTCCAGGTCTTCGGGCGTGGCGCCCTTGAATTGCTCAGGCCGGTCGAAGACGATCAACAAGATCATCAGCAACGGCACCACGCCGAAAGCGGCGGTCACGTAGAAGACGATCCGCCAGTCGCCGGCAGCGTGCGCGAATTGGGTCGCGAACACGCTCGCCCAGGCCGGCGTCAGGATCCACGCCCAGGACAGGAGTGCTTGCGCACGCGCCCGTCCTTCCTTGTTGAACCAACGCATGAGGATGCGCGCAGACGGCACGTATTCCGTGCCAACCAGGGCACCGAACAGCGCCATACGGAAGAAATATTCGTCCCTGGATTGGATGTGTGCCATCCAGGCCGTCATAATTGACCAAGCAACGACCGAGAATATCAATATTCTTTTTGCACCGAAACGGTCGGTCAAGATACCTGAAACGTATTGTGACGGTCCATAGAAGAGCAGCATCAGAAATGCGCCGGTTCCAAGATCGGCCGTTGAAAGACCAACATCGTGTGCGATCACGGGATTTAGTACATTCGTTTTCACGCGATCAAGGTACTGGATGCTGTAGGCGACGAACAACGTCACCGCGATCACCCAGCGGTATGGGATTGCTCCGAACCGCATTTTTCCTCCCTCACATACTTCTAGCATGTCAGCGGCATACGAGTATGCAAGAAAATTCCGCCCGTCAATTGCTTGCATGCGGCTAACATATTAGTAGGATACGAGGAACAGAAGGAGCGGCTCGGTCGGCCGTCCCGGGGGAGGAAGCGCATGGTCGAAGCGCGAACGCTTGATCGCAGGCCTATCGAGAAACTCGCGACTGACGTCCTCGTCTGCGGCGGAGGGGCCGCGGGCCTTGCGGCCGCCCACACCGCTGCCCGGCAAGGCCTCAGCGTTATCCTGCTCGAACGTTATGGGTTCTGTGGCGGGGGAGCGGTCGCGGGTCTGTCGGGAACGGTTTGCGGCCTCTACGAGGCGACACGGCGCAATGCCGAACCGGAACTCGTCGTGCACGGATTCGCGGACACGTTCGTCGCCGCGATGGAAGAACGTGGTGGCCTGACAGCTCCGCTCGTCTACGGCCTGACCCGGACCCGCGTGCACGATCCTTTGGTCTGGCGCGAGGTTGCAGACGACCTGCTCGTCGATGCCGGCGTGACAGTTATCCATCACTGCACGGTCACCGAGGTGCTCCTTGAAGGAGACCGCGTCGCGGGCGTCCAAGCCTATACTAAGCAGGGCAAGATCCACGTCCACGCCGGCGTGACCGTGGACGCCACGGGCGACGCCGACCTCACGGCGATGGCCGGCCTGTCGACGTTTATGGGGCACGACGGTCAGGTCCAGAACCCGACCATGATCTTCCGGATCCAGGGCGTCGACGTCGAGTGCTTCCGCGAGACCTACGGCAACGACACGATCATGCCATTGGCGGTCTCGGAGGCAATTCGGGCTGCCGACCCGAGCGGGAGCATCCTGCCGCGCACCAAGATCTGGCTCTTCCCGACGACACATCCGGGCGAACTGCTCTGTAACTGCACCCGGATCACCGGCGGGGACGGTCGCGAGCTCAACGCCACCTACTATCGCGATTTTACCGAGGCTGAGATCCGCGGACGACGGCAGGCCCGAGCCTATGCCGCATTCTTCCGGGCGAACCTCGCCGGTTGCGAACGGAGTTGGATGGAGGATACCGGCGTGCAGGTCGGCGTCCGGCAGACCCGCCAAATCCGCGGCCGCGAGACCTTGCTCAACACCGACATCCTGTCGGGCCGCAAGCGCGGCGACGGCATCGCCCGCTCGCCCTGGCCCATCGAGCTTCACAGCGGAGAGCGTCCGCGAGTCGAGTGGTTGATCGACGACTTCTATGAGGTCCCCTACGGCTGCTTCGTACCCGAGCGCGGGCTGTCGCTGCTCGCGGCCGGGCGATGCCTGTCGGCCGAGCATGAGGCTGTCGCTTCGGCCCGGGTCACCGCCCAATGCTTCGCCTACGGTCACGCCATCGGCCACGCCGCAAGCCTCGCTGTCCGCGAGCGCGTGGAGCCGGGGGACATCGATGGATCGGCCATCCGCGCACTGCTGAATCGCGACGGCGCTCAGCTCGACTGAAGGGACACATCCAGAATGACCAGACAGTATCGTAGCCACTTTGAGCCAGGCACCACGCGGTGGGCGGTCCGCCGCGCGCAATGGATTGCGATGGGGATCGCGGAGGAAGACTTCGACAAGCCGAAGATCGCGGTCGTCAACTCATCCAGCCGTCTGTCCGTCTGCTACCAGCACCTCGACCAGGTGTCGGAGGCCGTCCAGGAGGCAATCCGTGCGGCTGGCGGCCTGCCCTTCGAGATCAGGACCGTTGCCCCCTCCGACTTCGTCACTTCGGCGGGCAAGGGCGGTCGCTATCTGATGCCCTCGCGCGATCTTCTCGTGAACGACGTCGAGGTTCAGGTCGAAGGCGCCGTGCTCGACGGCATGATCTTGCTTGCGTCCTGCGACAAGACCACCCCGGCGCAGCTCATGGCCGCCGGACGCTTAGACCTGCCGAGCCTGGTATTGGCCTGCGGCTACCAGCTCGGCCGCGAGTGTGGCGGCCACCACGTCGACATCGAGGAGGTCTACAACTCCGTCGGCGCGCTGAAGGCGGGGAAGATCTCGCTGGGTGACCTGACTGAGATGACCTGCCAGGCGATCAAAGGCCCCGGCGTCTGCGCCGGACTGGCGACGGCGAATTCGATGCATTGCATGGCCGAGGCGCTCGGCATGGCGCTTCCCGGCAACGCGCCGATCCGGGCGGGCAGCGAGCGTCTCTATGACCTTGCGCGGCAGGCTGGCCGCCGCATCGTCGAACTCGTCGAGGAAGACACCACCGCGCGCCAGATTCTGACGCCGGCCGCCTTCCGCAACGCCGTCACCGTCGCATGCGCGATTGGCGCGTCCGTGAACGTCATGCGCCACCTGATCGCAGTCGCGGTGGAGAGCGAGTGCGACGTCGACATCATCGCCGAGTTCGAGCGCGCGGCCGGCCGGGTCGGACAGGTGACCCGTGTCCGGCCGAACGGGCCCGACCGGATCGAGACCTTCGATGAGGCTGGCGGCGTTTCGGGGGCCATGCGACAGCTTGCCGGTGAACTTGACCTGACCGTCCTCACGGTCAGCGGGCATACGCTCGGCGAGAACCTCGATGCCCGTCCCGATCCGGACTCGACCGTGATCCGGCCTCTGGCAAACCCGTTCCGGAACGAGCCCGGCCTCATCATCATCCGCGGAAACCTCGCACCGGACGGAGCGGTCGTGAAGCTGTCGGCCGTCCCTGCCGCGGTACGGCGCTTCGAGGGGGCCGCATCCGTATTCGAGGATGAGAACCAAGCCATCGAGGGATTGCGGACGGGCGCCGTTAAGCCGGGCGACGTCGTCGTCCTGCGCATGCTTGGCCCGAAAGGCGGGCCGGGCACGGTCTTCGCGGCGAGCTTCATGGCTGCCCTGGTCGGGGCCGGACTCGGCGAGAGCGTTGCGGTGATCACCGATGGCGAACTCTCCGGCCTCAACAGCGGCATCACCATCGGTCAAGTCATGCCGGAGGCGGCCGAGGGTGGTCCGTTGGCGGTCGTGGAAACCGGTGACCGCATCCTGATTGACCTGAACGAGCGCCGTCTCACGCTGGCTATCGACGACGGCGAGATGTCGACCCGGATTGCCGCGCTCGTGCCGCGGCCGCCGACCACCGAGAAGGGGTGGCTCGCCCTTTACCAGCAACTCGTCCAACCGCTATCGAAGGGTGCGGTCCTGGGAGTTCGATAAGGTATACCCTTGAACCTCGAAGCAATCACCTCGTCAGCGATCGGCCAGCCGGAGAAGCGCGGGACCGGGCTTCCCGGCGAGGCGGATTCGCAAGTCCGCCAAGCCTATCTAGCCCTGGAGGAACGCATCGCGACGCTCGCACTTGCGCCCGGCCAGGTGCTTTCGGAGGCTACCCTCGCAGCCATGCTGGGTCTTGGCCGGACGCCGGTGCGCGAGGCCCTCCAGCAACTCGCTCGGGAGGGCCTCGTCGCAGTTCACCCGAAGCGAGGCGTGGTTATCACCGAGATTGACGTGAAGCGTCAGCTCAAGATGCTCGAACTGCGGCGATATCTGGAACGGTACGTCGTCGAGGCCGCGGCGACACACGCCACGGCGGCGGAGCGCCAGCGATTTCGCGAGATTGCCGATCTGATGGACGACGCAGGCGCGCGCGGAGACGGGGAAGCCTTCTTGGCACTCGACCGCGAGTTCAACCTCCTGCTGCTCACGAGTGCAGGCAACGAGTTCGCGACGAGTGCGATGAAGCTGATTCAAGGTTTGGCGCGCCGCTTCTGGTACGCCTACGGCGACAACGCCAATCTCGGCGAGACAACGCGCCTGCATGCGGGAATCGCTCGATGCGTCGCCGAACGTGAACGAGAACAGGCGGCGAAATATCTGGACAGTTTGATTGATAATGTGGAGGAATTTACGCGTTCAACATTGAATATTAGGTAGATTGATTTATTGATATACAGGAATGCAGTTTTTGAAAAGGAAACTCTCCCAGTAGGTCGGGCCACCTAACCGCTATGTTCCGCAGATAAGAACAGCGGACACTCACGTGCCTCAGCTGATTATATTCTGGCCGTTCGCGCTGGTCGGCTAGGTAGGAACATCATGACCGACTTATGTTTGAACTCACGCTGCCATTCATCCATGCCGACGACCTTCCAACGGTAGAAGGTCAGCTCGGACACGCCCATCTTCTGACAGATCACATCTCCGTCGCACCGTTCTCCGCCTGCCGCAGGGCAAAGGCGATCTGCTCATTCGTGAAGCGTTTGCGAGGTATGGCGTCCACCCTCCTTCAGGGTTCAGGATGCCCGAAAAACTTGCGCTCGGCGCGGACCAGTTTGGCGGGTCGGGGTTAGAGCACCCGATTCGCGACGGCAAGGTCCCGGCCGGTCATCCATGAAAACTGCACCCCGCGACGCGAGGCTTTGATGGCGGAATCTTCGCAAGGCAGCCTGCAAGCTTTGCAGTTACCGGTGGTCGGGTTGACAGGGAGCCGTTAGGCCCCTACCGATATCGCACCGATATATTGGTCGTATGGCGAGCTGTCCCGGTAATCGGCAACACTCCGATAACGGGGACAAGTCGGTACGACTGGGGTCGGGATCGCATGTCAGAGGCGGCGGGGCGAGACGGAATACCGTCCGGCCCGGCAAAACGCTCGACATTGAGGCTGCAGCGGCCTTCTGGAGGGAACGATGACGCCACGAATTTTATGCATCACTTCCGCTTTCCTGTGCTCGAGCCCGATGTTGGCCAACACAGCTGTAGCGCAGATCTCCGGCGACACCGTGAAGATAGGCCTGATCACAGACATGTCCGGCATGTATGCCGACGCTGACGGGCCCGGTGGTGCCGAGGCGATCCGCATGGCGATCGCAGATTTCGGTGGGACGGTCGCCGGCAAACCGATAGAATTTGTCGTTGCCGATCACCAGAACAAGGCAGATATCGGCTCGGCAAAGGTTCGCGAGTGGATCGACCGTGACGGGGTCGACATGGTGATAGCCGGCCCGAATTCATCGGTCGGGCTCGCCGTCGCCAAGATCGCCGCCGACCGCAAGAAGCCCTTCATCGCCATCGGTTCGACCTCGTCGAGACTGACCAATGAGGATTGTTCGCCCTTCACGATCCACTACGCCTACGACACGGCCTCCCTCTCAAAAGGTACCGGCTCGGCGATCGTCGCCGCAGGCGGCAAAAATTGGTTCTTCCTCACTGCCGACTATGCGTTCGGACAATCGATCGAGAAGGAGACGCGTGAAGTCATCACCTCGAAGGGCGCCAAGGTCGTCGGCTCGATCAAGCACCCGCTCGGCAGCTCCGACTTCTCGTCCTTCCTGCTCCAGGCCCAAGGATCGGGCGCAGACACCTTGGCGCTCGCCAATGCCGGCGCCGACACGATCAACTCGATCAAAGCAGCAGACGAGTTCGGCATCCCACAGACGATGAAGCTCGTCGCGATGAACATGTACCTGACGGACGTCCATTCCCTGGGCCTCCGCGTCGCGAAGGGACTGTACATGACCGACGGTTGGTACTGGGATCTGAACGACGAGACGCGAGCGTGGGCGAAGCGGTACTTTGCCAAAATGGGCAGCATGCCGACATTGCTGCACGCCGCAGATTATTCAGCGGTCATGACGTACCTCAACGCGGTCAAAGCCACCGGCACCGATGCGGGCGAGGCCGTGATCAAGCATATCAAGACGACACGGATCAATGACTTCTTCGCGAAGGACGGCTATGTGCGGCCGGACGGGCGCATGATCCACGACATGTACCTTGTTCAGGTCAAGAACCCCGAGGAATCCAAATATCCTTGGGATTACTACAAGCTCATCAGGGTCATCCCTGGCGAAGAGGCCGCGACCTCGAAGGCCGAGTCTCGCTGCGCACTCTGGACGGCTGCGAATTGATCGGCGCAGCTTGGGGAGACTGCCATGCTTCTCGACCTTTCCGACGACGAGCGCGCCCTCAAAGCGGCGCTCGAAGCCTTCGCCGACGGAGAACTGGCGACACGGATCGGGCCGTTCGTCGATCGCCATGCGTTCCCGTCGGAACTCGTGGGCGCCTTCTCGAGACTCGGCTTCATGGGTACGGCATACGATCTAGCCTACGACGGCGGTGGTCTCGGCACGCGGGGCGCCGCCATCGTCGCTGAGGTTCTTGCCCGCGTCGAGCCGGGCTTTGCCGCGATCTATCTGTGCAACTCGGCGCCGATGAGCGTCATCGCCCGCTTTGGATCGGAACAGCTGAAGCGGGAATGGCTATCCCAACTCTGCCGGGGCGACTGCATCGCATCGTTCGGAGTTAGCGAGCCACATGGCGGCTCGGACGTGGCGAGTACACGCACTCGCGCGGTCCGGGACGGGAGCGACTGGATCCTCACGGGGGCGAAAGTTTTCTCGACTAATGCTGGCACGGACTTGCACGGGCTCTCGACTGTCGTCGCCGTAACAGATCCTGACAAGGGTGCGAGCGGTCTGTCGACCTTCGTCGTGCCGGTCGGTACGCCCGGTTTCACTGTTGGCAAAGCAGGGCGCAAGGTCGGCTGGCGCATCGCGCCTTCGGTCGAGCTGTTCTTCGATGAGTGCCGCATTCCCGGACACCTGATGATCGGCGCTCCGGGCGACGGCTTGAAGCAGATCCTGACCACGCTGAGTCTCGGTCGCATCCTCGTCGGCGCCGCAGCCCTCGGCTTGTCCCGCAAAGCGCTCGGGCTGGCCGCGGACTACGGGCGCGCGCGCAAGGTCGGTGGCCGGCCGATCTTCGAGAACCAGGGTCTGACCTTTCCCCTGGCCGACGCGATGACGAGGATCCACGCGGCTGAGCTGATGATTCTGCAACGCGGCTTGCCTCGCCGATGCGGGACGCCCGTTCCGTCTCGAAACCTCGATGGCCAAGCTGTTCGCCAGCGAGTTAGCGGGTGAGGTCGCCGATCTCGCTGTCCAAGTTCACGGCGGCTATGGTGTATTCGAGGATTACGAGGTCTCCGGCCTCCTCGGTGAGGCCAAGGTCCTGCAGATCGTTGAAGGAACCAGCGAGGTTCAACGATTGATTATTTCCCGCGAACTTCAGGAGATCTGACAGGGCCCGCGGATTCCGGACCTCAAGAGCGCACTGGGGCGACGCGTCGCTCCAGGGCATTGCGCGTAAGTTTTTCCAGGAAATCGAGAAAGGCGGCGGCGTGGCGGGAAGCCTCATCGGCATTGCCGTCCGCAACGGCGCGGAGCGTCGCGCCATGGAGGCAGGCCGCCTGCTCGAACAGGCCCTGGCCCTCGACTTGTGAGTACCAGAAGCGCCGCGACTGACCGTGGACGATAGCGATCGAGGTCGACAGCATGTCGTTGTGTGCGGCGCACGCGAGTGCGTGGTGCACGGCACGATTCAAGCGAAGGTAAGCAGTCCGGTCGTTCGCCCGTCCAGCAGCCTGCAGATCCTGCGCGAGCGTGCGCAGATACTCGCGTTCGGCGGGACTCGCGCGCTCGGCGCCTAATCGCACCATCAGATCCTCGAGCGAACGGCGTACCTCGAGCAGGTCGAACTGCCGGACCACGTCGATCGGAGCCACGAGGATGCCGCGACTCGCATGGATCTCGACATAACCTTCGAGCTTGAGCCGCTGCAGGGCCTCGCGCAGGGGAGTCCGTCCGCACCCCAGTTCGTCGCTCAGGCGCTTCTCCGAGACCATTTGGCCCGGGGCGAGCACCCGCGTGACGATCATCTCTTCAACTTGGCAATAGGCCGCGTCGGCCTGGGATGTCGAAGCCGTCTTGTTCAGCATCAGCGATTTGGACCCAGCGACCTGCAGGGATCTCGTAGACGAGCCGGTTCGGGAAGCCAACACGACGCGGTTGACAGCCTTGGATACCGCCGTTACCGATACACCACCGATATACCGGTACCATAACGGGGTCGGAAGGAAACCTCATGGACAGGCGTGACCGGATCCTGCTGCAGTCGGATGTCCTCGTGGTCGGCGGGGGAGCTGCCGGCGTCGCCACTGCCGTCACGGCCGCCCGCCAAGGCCTCAAGGTCACGCTCGTGGAACGCTACGGCTTCTGCGGTGGCGGCGCCGTCGCGGGCCTATCTGGGACGGTTTGCGGTCTCTACGCAGCAACTGACGATCGGGCAGCCGCGCCCGAGCAGGTCGTGTTCGGGTTTGCCGACGAGTTCTGCCGACGACTGGATTCGCTCGGAGGCCTGAGTGCACCGATGCCTTACGGCAAGACCTACACCCGGGTGCACGATCCACTGATCTGGCGAGAAACAGCGGACAGCTTCGTGCGTGAGGCTGGCATCGAGGTGATCTTCCACGCCGTCGCGACCGGGGTTCATTGCGAAGGCGATCGGATCGAGGGGCTCGAGATCTGGACGAAGCAGGGACAGGTCGACGCGCGGGCGCGCGTCGTCGTCGATGCTAGCGGCGATGCCGACGTGGTCGCGCTCGCCGGGCTTCCGTCCTTCGTCGGCGACAACGGTTCCGTCCAGAACCCGACCATGATCTTTCGCATGATGGGCGTCGACGTCAACCGCTTCAAGGCGGAGTACGGCGAGGACACGATTATGCCCGAGCGGATCTCGGAACTGATCCGTCGCAAGGATAACCTCGGAGAGTACAATCTGCCGCGCGCCAAGATCTGGCTTTTCCCGACGACGCGCCCCGGCGAACTGCTCTGCAACTGCACCAGGGTTCTCGGGCCGGACGGACGCGAATTAAACACCCTGCGCTGGCGTGACTTCACCGATGCCGAGTTTGAGGGCCGGCGACAGATGCGCGAATATGCTCGCTTCTTTCGCGACAACCTCGCCGGTTGCGAGAGCGCCTTCGTGAACGACACCGGGGTCCAGGTCGGCGTGCGCCAGACCCGACAGATGTCGGGGCGGGCCCGCTTGATGAATGCGGACGTGGTCGCGGGCACCAAGAGCCGGGAGGGCATCGCCCGCTCGCCGTGGCCGATCGAGCTGCACGCCGGCCAGAAGCCGCGCGTCGAGTGGCTGCTCGATGATTACTACGAGGTTCCCTTCGGCTGCTTCGTTCCGGAGCGCGGCGAAGGATTACTCGCCGCCGGCCGCTGCCTCTCGGCGGAGCACGAAGCCGTCGCCTCCGCGCGGGTTACCGCCCAATGCTTCGCCTACGGCCATGCGGTCGGCCACGCGGCGGCGATCGCGGTCAAAGACAAGGTTTCCACACGGACGATCTCGGGAAGCGACCTACGGACGGCCCTCAACCGAGACGGTGCCGCACTGGACTGAGGCGTGCGCCGGCCGCGTCGAGCCACCGCTCACGCAATGCGCGAAGAGGATGTGACTATGGTGAAATCAGAAACCGCCGGCGCGGTGGCGATCGTGACCCTCGATCGCGCGGTGCGGCGCAATGCGCTTGGCACGGAGTCGATGCGAGCCTTGTCGGCAGCGTTGCGGGCCGCCGATGCGGACGACACCGTGCGCGCCATCGTGCTGACGGGAGCCGCGCCGGCCTTCTGTGCGGGAAGCGACCTGAAGGAGCTGGGCGGCCTCTCGATCGCGGAGATGTGCCACCATGAGGCTGATACCGCCACGGTAGCACGCAGCATCGGCTTCTTGTCCAAGCCCGTCGTTGCGGCGGTCGAAGGCTACGCGTTGGGAGGCGGCTTCATCCTGGCTGTCTCGTGTGACGTGATCGTCAGCGCCGAAGACGCCCGCTGGCATCTCGCCGAGGTGACTAACGGCTGGTTGCCAGTATGGGGCCTGCAGGCGCTCGCTTCCCGGGTCGGACCGGTGCGGGCGCGACTCCTGACATGGGGAGCCGAGCCGATCGACGGCCGGGAAGCGCTTCGCCTCGGCGTTGCCGATTACGCGGCACCGGCCGGTGACGTCCTCGATCGGGCGATCGCGGTCGCGGAAGGCCTCGCCAAGCTTCCTGCCGAGGCGGTCACTTCAGCCAAGCGCTTCTTCGAGCCTTTCGTAATGGCCGACGCAGAGCGGCTCGACAACGTGGCGTCGCGGATGTTTGCACGCGACTGTGAGTCCAGCGCGGCCAAGGCGACCCTTTCCCGCTTCACGGTGAAGAAATGAGCAAGATCATCGACGCCGCCCGTTTCGTCGAAACCATCCGCGACGGGTCGACCGTGGCTTCTGTCGGCGTGATCGGCTGGATCACGCCAGATCGCATCCTCAAAGCCTTGGGTGATCGCTTTCGCGAGACTGGATACCCACGCGATCTGACATTCTATTTTCCCTGCGGAACTGGGGATGCCCAAGGCATCAAAGGAATGGATCACGTTGCCCAGGAAGGATTGATGAAGCGGATCGTCACGGGTTCGTTCATCAATCCGGTCGATCCCGCGACCGGGAAGCGGCCCGAGTTGATGCGGCTCGTGCGTGAGAATCGGATCGAGGCCTATTCTTGGCCGATCGGCGCTTCAATGCATTGGTTGCGTGAGGTCGCCCGCAAAAGCCCAGGTTACATCACGCGCGTTGGGCTCGGGACGTACATTGACCCGGACCTCGGAGGTGGCAAATTCACCACAAAGACCACGGAAGATCTGGTCCGCGCGATCGAGATCGACGGTGAGCGCCTACTCTACTATCCGACCTGGCCAATCGAAACGGCGATCGTGCGCGCCTCCTCGGCAGACGAGGAAGGCAACCTGTCCTTCGAAGACGAGCCGCTGACCTCCTCTAATCTCGCGCTGGTCCTTGCCTGTAAGGCGAGCGGCGGCCGGGTCGTCGCGCAGGTCCGCCGTATCGTGTCCCATGGCGAACGGCCCGCAAGCGTTGTCAGCGTGCCTGGCATGTTCGTCGACGCGATCGTCGTGGACGAGGCGATGATGATGACCACCGACGTCACCTACGACGCCTCCTACTTCAGCGGCACGCGTCTGCCGCTCTCGCAGCTTCCACGACCCGAAATGGGCCCCGATAAGGTCATCGCAGCACGCGCGGCGAAGGAGGTACACCGCCGCGAGTTGTCGATCTTCGGGTTCGGCGCGGCTGCGGACATCCCCCTGGTCATGAACGAACAGGGTTTGTTCAACAACGGCGCGATTAAGGATTGGTGGTTCACCACTGAGCACGGTTCGTACGGCGGCGTCGTTATGTCGGGCTGGCAATTCTCAGCCAATGTGAATCCGGACGCGATACTTGACGGCCTGTCGCAGTTCGACGCTATCGATGGCGGCTTGTGCAAATTTGCAGCCCTTGCGTTTGCGCAGTTCGATGCACAGGGACGCGTGAATGTGAGCCGATTCGGTGCCGCCAATCCGGGCGCAGGCGGCTTCATCGACATCGCCGAGCGGGCTGAGCGGCTTGTCTTCACCGGCACTATGACGACCGGCGGCTTGTCGATAGCCTACGAGCAGGGACGCATGAGTATTCTTCGAGAGGGCAAAGTTAAGAAGTTTGCGCGGCAAGTCGAAAGCGTCACTTACGATGTCGCGGCGGGCGTACTTGAGCGCGGTCAGAATGCCCTGATCGTAACGGAGAGGGCCGTGTTCGAGGTAGGCCTAGAAGGCCTAATTTTGACCGAGATAGCGCCGGGCATCGACCTTCAACGAGATGTTCTTGACCAGATGGAATTTGCGCCAGCCCGCATTTCAGAATCTCTGCGAGAGATGGACCCCGCCCTGTTTCATGACCGGATGCAGCTCGATCTTGCTGGATAATGCCGGTTCGCAGAGCGCAGCCAGCTGAGCCGCGGCTGCGTAACCCGGATATGCGCGTTCAGTGCGTGGATCGGCCGGACAACGGGAGGAGCCCATGACGCAAGCCCGAGCTGGCTCTCAAAGCAACCGCGACATCGTCTTGGCGACCGACGGATTGACGATGGAATTCAGAGGATTCCGCGCGGTCAACGGCGTGGCCTTGCAGGTCGAACGCGGCACGATTCACGCTCTGATTGGGCCCAACGGCGCCGGCAAGACCACCTGCTTCAATCTTCTGACCAAGTTCCTCATCCCGACGGCCGGGACGATCCGCTATAAGGGTCGTGACATCACCGGCATGAAGGCGGCCGACGTCGCGCGGCTCGGGCTCGTGCGCTCCTTCCAGATCTCGGCGGTCTTCCCGCACCTCACGGTCATGGAGAACGTCCGTATCGCGCTCCAGCGCAGGCGGCGCGGCGATTCCTTCGATTTCTGGCGGCCCGAGCGGGTGCTGCGCGCCCTGAACGGTGAGGCGCTCGCGCTGGTCGAGGCGGTGGGCCTTTCGGAATTCGCGGATGTGCTGGCGGTAGAGCTGTCCTACGGACGCAAGCGCGCGCTGGAGATCGCCACCACGCTCGCCCTCGATCCCGAGATGCTGCTGCTGGACGAGCCGATGGCCGGGATGGGCCACGAGGATGTCGACCGGACCGCCGCGCTCATCCGGCGTGTGTCGAAGGACCGCACCATCCTGATGGTCGAGCACAATCTGTCGGTGGTGGCGTCCCTGTCCGACCGCATCACCGTTCTGGCACGGGGTCAGGTCCTCGCCGAGGGCGACTACGCCACTGTCTCGAAGGATCCGCGCGTGGTCGAGGCCTATATCGGAGCGGGACATGCGTGAGGCAGCCCTGAAGACGCCCGCGCCCGCCGCCGCGGCCGGATCGCTCCTCACAGTCCGCGGCCTCGAAGGCTGGTACGGCGAGAGCCACGTGCTCCACGGCATCGACATCGACGTCCGGGCCGGCGAGGTGATCACGCTGCTCGGCCGAAACGGCGCCGGCAAGACCACAACGCTTCGGGCGATCATCGGCATCCTCGGGAAGCGCACCGGCTCGATCGTCTACGATGGGGTCGAGACGGTGCGGATGGCGTCGCGCAACATCGCCCGGCTCGGGATCGGCTACGTTCCGGAGGAGCGCGGTATCTTCGCGAGTCTCACGGTCCACGAGAACCTGATGCTGCCGCCCCGGGTAAAGCCGGGGGGCATGTCGGTGGCGAAGATCCACCAGCTTTTCCCGAACCTGAAGGAGCGCGCCGGCAGCCAGGGCACCAAGCTCTCCGGCGGCGAGCAGCAGATGCTGGCGATCGGACGCATCCTGCGCACCGGCGCCAAGCTGATCCTGCTCGACGAGCCCACCGAGGGCCTTGCGCCGGTCATCGTCCAGCAGATCGGACGGACCATCCAGCAATTGAAGGCTCAGGGCTACACCATTGTGCTGGTGGAACAGAATTTCCGCTTCGCCCAGACCCTGGCGGACCGGCATTTCGTGATCGAACAGGGCCGGGTGGTCGATATGATCCCCAATCCCGAGCTTGACGCCAATATCGACAAGCTGCACGCCTATCTCGGGGTCTGAAGACAATGCAAATGATCTTCGGTGTGCCGACGCAGGCCCTGTTCGGGCAATTACTGCTCGGCCTGATCAACGGGTCGTTCTACGCGATCCTGTCGCTCGGGCTGGCGATCATCTTCGGGCTCCTGAACATCATCAACTTCGCCCACGGCGCGCTCTACATGATGGGCGCGTTCGTGGCCTGGATGCTGCTCACCTATGTCGGGCTCGGCTACTGGTGGGCGCTGGGGCTCGCGCCGCTGGTGGTCGGCGCCTTCGGCATCCTGCTGGAGCGGGTGCTGATCGCCCGGCTCTACAAGCTCGACCACCTCTACGGCCTGCTCCTGACCTTCGGTCTGGCGCTGATCATCCAGGGCCTGTTCCGTAACCAGTACGGCGTCTCGGGTCTCCCCTACGCGATCCCCGCGGAGGCTCTCGGGCGGCCAGCGCCTGCCCTTCATGTTTCTGCCGAACTACCGAGGCTGGGTGGTGGTCGCCTCGCTCACCGTCTGCATCGCGACCTGGCTCGTCATCGAGAAGACCAAGCTCGGCGCCTACCTGCGCGCCGCCACCGAGAATCCGACG
Source organism: Methylobacterium sp. P31 (assembly GCA_050632875.1). Classification (GTDB taxonomy): domain Bacteria; phylum Pseudomonadota; class Alphaproteobacteria; order Rhizobiales; family Beijerinckiaceae; genus Methylobacterium. The sequence goes on from JBODSC010000001.1 coordinate 4,205,482, forward strand.
CTGGTCCAGGCCTTCGGGGTCAACGTGCCGCTGTTCCTGACGCTCACCTACGGGTTCGGCGTCGCGCTCGCCGGCTTCGCCGGGGTTCTGGCAGCGCCGATCTACTCGGTGAACCCCAATATGGGGGCCGACATCATCATCGTGGTCTTTGCCGTGGTGGTGATCGGCGGCATGGGCTCGATCATCGGCTCGGTGATCACGGGCTTCACGCTCGGCCTCGTCGAAGGGCTGACCAAGGTGTTCTATCCGGAGGCGTCTGCCACTGTGATCTTCGTGATCATGGTGCTGGTGCTGCTCGTCAAACCCGCCGGCCTGTTCGGGCGTACGGCCTGACCGCGATCTGAGGGACGATCCCCATGGCCGATACCGCCGCCATCGACGCCGCCCCGATCGCCGCCGCGCCGCCCACCGGCCGGGACGACAAGACGCTCCACCGCCTGATCTTCGTCGGCATCGCCGTCCTGCTGATCGTGGCGCCGCTCGTCCTGTACCCCGTCTACCTGATGAAGGTGCTGTGCTTCGCGCTGTTCGCGCTCGCCTTCAACCTGCTGCTGGGCTACGGCGGGCTGCTCTCCTTCGGCCACGCTGCCTATTTCGGCATGGCGAGCTATCTCTGTGCCTACACCGCCAAGAGCCTCGGCTTCACCCCGGAGGCTCGCCATCCTGACGGGCACGGCCACGGCGGCGCTGCTCGGCCTGGTCTTCGGCGCGCTGGCGATCCGCCGGCAGGGCATCTACTTCTCGATGATCACCCTCGCGCTCGCCCAGATGGCGTTCTTCTTCTCGCTGCAGGCCAAGTTCACCGGCGGCGAGGACGGCATCCAGGCCGTGCCCCGCGGAAGCCTGTTCGGGGCGGTCAGCCTCGAGGACGACCGGATCATGTACGCCGTCGTCGCCGTGGTGTTCATGGCCGGGATGCTGCTGATCTACCGGATCATCCACTCGCCCTTCGGGCAGGTGCTGAAGGCGATCCGCGACAACGAGCCGAGGGCGATCTCGCTCGGCTACCGCGCCAGCCAGTACAAGCTCGCGGTCTTCGTGCTCTCGGCGACGCTCGCCGGTCTGGCGGGATCCACCAAGGCGATCGTCTTCCAGCTCGCCTCGCTCACCGACGTTCACTGGTCGATGTCGGGCGAGGTGGTGCTGATGACGCTGGTGGGCGGCATGGGCACTGTGTTCGGCCCAATCGTCGGCGCGCTCGTCATCGTGACCATGGAGACCTACCTCGCGCAGTTCGGCGCCTGGGTGACGATCATCCAGGGCTGCGTCTTCGTCCTCTGCGTGCTGCTGTTCCGCGAGGGCATCGTCGGCCTCGTCGCCCGCCTGATCCGCAAGCCGCTCTGACCGCGTCTACACGGTAATTGCGCAGTGATCCTCCCCTGACTTCGCGGACACGGGGAGATTAGCTCGCGGTCCGTTCGGCCTGCTCGGGCGTGAGATAGCCGAGTGCCGAATGGATGCGTTGCCGATTGTAGTAGCCCTCGATGTAAGCGAACAGGTCGCGTCGCGCCTCATCCCGGGTCGCCCATCGCCGCTGATGGACGAGTTCGACCTTGAGGGTGTGGAAGAAGCTCTCCATCGGGGCGTTGTCGTAGCAGCATCCTGTCCGACTCATGGACGGCCTGGCCCCTATGCTGGCGAGCTGCTTCCGGTAGGCCTCCGCCGCGTACTGGCTGCCACGATCCGAATGGCAGATGAGCCCTGCGGCCGGTCGCTGCCGCTGGGCGGCCATCATCAGCGCCGCCACGCTCAGCTCGGTGCGCATGTGATCGCGCATCGACCAGCCGACGATCTTGCGCGTGGCCAGATCGAGGATGGCGGCCAGGTACAGCCAGCCCTCGCCGGTTGGCAGGTAGGTGATGTCGGCCAGCCAGACCGTGTTTGGCCGCGTGGCCGAGAAGTCCTGCTTCAGGAGGTTTGGGGCGATCGGGAGATCGTGACGGCTGTCGGTCGTGCAGGGCCGGAACCGACGCCCCGCCAGGGCACGGATGCCGTGCCGGCGCATGAGACGCTCCACCCGCCCACGGCTGACAGACCGGCCCTCGGCCCGCAGGGTGGCATGCACGCGTGGGGCACCGTAGCGCCGATGGTGGGCGGCATGGATGCGCCGGACATCGTCCAGGAGCTGGCGGTTGGAGGCCGAGCGGGCGCTCTCTGGCCGTGACCGCCAGCCGTAGAAGCCGCTGGGTGAGACTCCGAGCACGCGGCACATGAGACGCACCGGCCAGGTCCGCGCATGCTGCTCGATGAAGGCGAAGGTCACTTGGGCATCTCCGCGAAGATGCCGATGGCTTTTTTAGCACGGCGCGCTCCATGCGCGTGCGGTCGAGCTCACGCCGCAGGCGAGCGATCTCGGCGGCCTGATCGGACGGCGAGGCGACCGGGCTTGGTGGCGAAATCCCCGTCGATCCTGCCGGCCGCGGCCGGGGTGAGGCTCCGTTCAGCGCGGCACGCCACTGCCGCAACATCGAGGGCTGGATCCCGAGCTCGGCCGCGACCTGTATCTGCGGCCGGCCACTGCTCTCCAGCAGGGCGACCGCTTCGCGTTTGAACTCGGGCGTGAACTCCCGTCTCGTCTTCGCCATCCGACACCTTCCCCGCTCAGCATGAGCGTATCAGAGGTGTCCGCGAAGCCGAGGGAGGATCACTCTCAGGGCACGGATCGTTCGCAGGACATACCCACGACGGTGGCGGCTGCAGGTTAGCCAACCCTTTCTGCAGAGGCAAAAAGCCCCGCCGAGCACAGGGCCGGGCGAGGCTTATTTCTTTGCAGCGCAGCAATCGCGGCGAGGTGATCAGGCGGCGATCTTCGACACAGCCCGGAGGTTCTCGTTGCCGACGAGGAGCGCAGCACCGGCCACGGGAGCGTTGCTCTTCGGGCTCAGGCGGTCAGCCACAAAGGGGACCAGCGCGACGTTAGCAGCGACGGCGGCGACGAGAGCGGAGACGAGCAGTGCGGTCATGGTAGGCAGTCCGTGTGGCGTTTGCGTTGCAGCATTTATGACATCGGACGAAGCCCTCTGGCATACCAGATGCCAAATGACAGCCATACGCTGAACGCATCGCTCAGACGATATCGAGCCGAGCTCCGCACCTGCAGTATGATGCCAATTAATCGCTTGCCGCGCGCTATCCTGCATGGACAGACGTTCAATGATCTGCTTCATAGCCACCGGCAGCACTGCTCTGGGTAGCTCAACTTAAGCTTGACCTGTAAGCACCCGCTGTCCTCTCGAACAAAACGAGGAAACGCAGCATGGGCACCGCCAAGGCTCGCGAGGCTGCGGAACAGTGGATCGTACCACCTGAGCCTGCTCTTGACCGCTACCTGTTGCGCTCACGCCCTCGTGCTGCCAACGACAATCGCCGTCTATCCTTCAGCACCTTCCGCACCGTGCAGATCGGCGCTTGCATTGCGCTGATCTGCGCCCTCTCCCTTATCGGTGCTCTAGTCTAATAAGTGGGCGTGGCCCAGCACCAGAGGATCTCTGCGGCTCCTCGAGCTTTGACGGCGCCCGACAAACGACAGCTTTCTGACGGGTTCACTGCCACTCGCGAAGGTGGGCCCGCGCCATCCAGGCCAGGGCTGCGAGCGCGACGGCGGCGACGGCCGGGGCGAGCCACAGCGGGTTCTCGGGCGTCATGCGTGGCGCGTCCTCGCCGCTGCTCAGTGCTCAAGATGGCGAACGGCGGGGTGAGTGTCGAACCTGTCGCCTCCATTCAAGCCCTCTACGCTGCTCTCTAATGTAGCGGCCCCTTGCTTAAGAGCGCGGGACGAAACCGCAGTCAGCGGGTTGGGCGGGCATGGACGCTCTTGTACCCGACGACCTCTGGGCGGTGATCGAGCCGCTTCTTCCATCCGAGCCTGAGAAGCCGAAAGGCGGTCGGCCGCGCGCCTCGGATCGGGCGGCGCTGGCGGGCATCATCCTGGTTCTGCGCACGGGCATGCAGTGGAAGCATCTGCCGCGTTCCGATGTCGGCTGCAGCGGCAAGACGAGTTGGCGGCGGCTGGGCGCGTGGCAGGCGGCTGGCGTCTGGGCCGCCCTGCACCGTGTGCTGCTGGAGCAGCTTCAGGATGTCGATGCGCTCGACTGGTCACGCGCGGTCCTCGACAGTGCGAGCCTGCCGGCGAAAAAGGGGCCCCGCGACGGGCCCGAACCCGACAGACCGGGGCAAGCCGGGCACGAAGCGCCACCTCGTCGTGGACGCCAACGCCACGCCGCTCGGCCTGACGCTTACCGGAGCCAACTGCCACGACAGCCGCACGCTGGCAGCTACCCTCGACGCGGTGCCGGGCGTGCGCAGCGGCCGCCGTGGTCGCCCGCGGCGCAGGCCCGACAAATTGCATGCCGACAAGGGCTATGACCATCGTCGCTGCCGGCGTGAGTGCCGCGCCCGCAGCATCACGCCACGGATCGCCCGGCGCGGCATCGAGAGCAGCGAACACCTCGGACGCTACCGCTGGATCGTGGAGCGCACCCTGGCTTGGCTCGCACGCTTCCGCCGACTTACCATCCGCTACGAGCGACGCGCTGACCTCCACCTCGCCTTCACGACACTCGCCTGTGGCCTCATCTGCAGGGCACAGCTCAAACGGTTTTGTCCCTGACTCTAAGTCAGCATGCTCGATTGGCCCGTCGTAGACCGCTGCCACCAGACGGTCTTCGGAGCGTCCTGCCGAGAGGCCAGCCCACGCCGCACCAGCTTCTCGCACGCCGCAACGATACGGTCCCGCCCCCGTGTCGTCGTGGGCGTTAGTCCATTCAGGAGCCGTACCCTGGCGTGCAGAACGCTCGTGCACACGGCCTTGTCGGTCAACACTTCCAGCAGGTCGCGTTCGAGCTTCGTAAGCGGCGCTAAGTCAGAGGAGGCGTGGCGATGAGCGTCCAAGCCTCCAGCACCAAGCTCCGTAGCATGCATCGGGCGACCTCCCGTGGTCTCTGACGCCGCTCTGTGGCGGCGACGGAAGCGCGGGCTGCGTGACTGAGCGGCCTGAGCCTCCGCTATTCCCAACACAGGTGAGAAAAGTAGGTTTCCTTATCGGCGGTCCCGCTCATACCGGGAGTGCTCCTCCGGGCAGAACCAGCCACCCCGCTAGCTTGTTGCGCTGCTCTGCCGAGAACTACGTAAAATGTAACCTCCTGGTGGGGTTCGGCGAGAGCCTGAAAGTGAAGGACTAGCCGCCCCGCGCGGCGAACTCCCAGACCGGCACGCCCCATTCGTGGCCCGGCAGGTTCCGGTAGGCCGAGGTCCGCTCAAACAGCACCCGCGTTGCCTCGGCCCCGAAAACCGGCGCGGCGGCGATCATCAGCGCGCCGCACCGTTCGGCCTGTGGCGTGCAACGCCCAGACGTGCTGGAACAGCAGAATTCAGTAAGGATAACCTGCATGTTCCATATCGAACCGATCCGGCGTTTTGCCTTGAAGCAATTTGGGGCAGCTTAACTATCTAAATCGCAACTTTTGCGGAAGATCCATGGAACGGATCTTGGAACTTAGCCTCCGATCCCGGCCGCCTGTATCGAGCTGGGAGATAGAGGTGCGAGGTCATGAGTACGGCTGTTGGCATCCTGATCCTGGATGAACCGCAGGACCTGAGCGCGACTGTTCGGGCCACTCTGGAGCACATGCCGGAGTTCCACACGATCAACGAGGACGATTTGGATCGGTTCGGTGCCGGGAACGCGGTTGCCCTGGTCTTCCTCGACGAGATCCGGCCCGCGGACGGGATCGCCCGGATCGTCGGCCTGAAGGAGCGCCAGCCCAATCTCCGGACGCTCGTGGCCTTCGGAGCCCTGACCGCCGACGACCTGCGTGCGCTCCTGGCCGCGGGCGCCGACGCCTTCGTGGCGCGTTCCAAGTCGCTGCGGGAAGTCAGCGCCGCCCTGCTGGCCCTCGCGAAGGGTTCGGGCTGCCTCGTGCCGCCGGAACAGCCCGCCGCCGTTACGGTGGACCAAAGCGAAGCTCTCGGGCTCACACCGCGCGAGGTGGAGGTGCTGCGGTTCCTCTGCGCCGGCTTCAGCAACAAGGAGGTCGCCCGGCGCCTGGCGCTGAGCGTGCGCACGGTGGAGACCCACCGGCTCAACCTGCGCCGGAAGACCCAGACCGGCCGGCTGAAGGACTTGGTCTCGCTCGCCCGCCAGCTCGGATTGGCACCCGTAGCGGAGAGTGACCCGGGGCAGCGCGGCGGCAACCGAAACCGGCACTGACAGGAGCCCGGATGGCCTCGTTCCAGGCTACGCCGGCTCACGCAGCGCCGATCAACGCTCCAGCTGCAGATAGCGGCAGGGCGACGCGTGCGAGGACAGACGTTCGATCTGGTCGCGCCAGGAGGCGACGGCGGGCGGGAGGTCGGACATGGCCGCCGCCGTACGGCCGAACGGTTGCCGAAAGGAAAAGCCCGCCGCGGCGAACCGGGCGGGCTGAAGTTGGTCTCGTTAGCCTAACAGCTTGACCTTAGAGCGCGGGACGAAACCGCAGTCAGCGGGTTGGGCGGGCATGGACGCTCTTGTACCCGACGACCTCTGGGCGGTGATCGAGCCGCTTCTTCCATCCGAGCCTGAGAAGCCGAAAGGCGGTCGGCCGCGCGCCTCGGATCGGGCGGCGCTGGCGGGCATCATCCTGGTTCTGCGCACGGGCATGCAGTGGGAGCATCTGCCGCGTTCCGATGTCGGCTGCAGCGGCAAGACGAGTTGGCGGCGGCTGGGCGCGTGGCAGGCGGCTGGCGTCTGGGCCGCCCTGCACCGTGTGCTGCTGGAGCAGCTTCAGGATGTCGATGCGCTCGACTGGTCACGCGCGGTCCTCGACAGTGCGAGCCTGCCGGCGAAAAAGGGGCCCCGCGACGGGCCCGAACCCGACAGACCGGGGCAAGCCGGGCACGAAGCGCCACCTCGTCGTGGACGCCAACGCCACGCCGCTCGGCCTGACGCTTACCGGAGCCAACTGCCACGACAGCCGCACGCTGGCAGCTACCCTCGACGCGGTGCCGGGCGTGCGCAGCGGCCGCCGTGGTCGCCCGCGGCGCAGGCCCGACAAATTGCATGCCGACAAGGGCTATGACCATCGTCGCTGCCGGCGTGAGTGCCGCGCCCGCAGCATCACGCCACGGATCGCCCGGCGCGGCATCGAGAGCAGCGAACACCTCGGACGCTACCGCTGGATCGTGGAGCGCACCCTGGCTTGGCTCGCACGCTTCCGCCGACTTACCATCCGCTACGAGCGACGCGCTGACCTCCACCTCGCCTTCACGACACTCGCCTGTGGCCTCATCTGCAGGGCACAGCTCAAACGGTTTTGTCCCTGACTCTAAGTCCTGTTAAAGGGCGGGCAACAACCCTCATCTGGGTGAAAGAAAAGCCCGCCCGGATCAGCCGGGCGTGTCACCGAGGCGTTCACGCGCTGTGCCGAGCCTGACTGGCAGTACCAAGCGCACTACAAGACGCTGGCCCGGACGGCGCTGGTGCGTAGCGCCAACATCCACGAGGTCGAAACGTCCTCGGGACGGCGGACCCTGTCGGATTTCACGGACGTGGCCCAGGGGACCTTTGGTAGCGCCGACCGGATCGCCTACGCCGGCATCCAGCTCAACCACTATCAAGCTAAGACGCGGCCGGAGTTCGACGCGCGCATGCGGCTTCCGCGAGCCGACGCGCCGGACATCGGCCGCTTGGACGACCTCGATCTGCGCTGGATGCTGCTCGACCGCAACGAGGTCGAAGATCACGCGATTAGCAGGTTCGGGTCCGTGCTTCGGTCACGGATGCAGAGGACTGCCTGATGAGCTGCATGGGCGCCCGCGCCGGCCCTGACTTCATCCCCGAGAACGGCGGCGGGGCCGGGATCCGGTTCCGATAGCGGAAGGGACCGTGACGCACCTGGGAGATCACAAGCTGCAGCCGCAGAAGCCGCACCGCGGGATGCCGCACTGGCTGGTGGTCGCGATCACCGCCCTGGCCTCTAGCGTGCCGGTTGCCGGTGTTTCGCTGATGGCATGGCCGTTCGTCCTGCAGCAGACGAATGTCGTTCTTGATCGCGTCGCGTTGGCCTGCCTCGCGGGTGTGACCCTCCTGATCGGATGGGTTCTGGCCTCTTACGCGCTCCGTGATCGGGGAGTGCGTCTGTAAGCCAGCTCAGATCCGATCCTCGCCGTACTCTCGTGCGCCCCGCTGGCAAGCGCCGGTACATCGTAAGTGTCACGGCAGGGCAGGTCGGCCATGAGTCGAAGGTCGGGATCATACCGGGGCTGGGGCGTGTTCAACCTGCGCCGCATCTGCCGCGGCGTGGAGCACCCTGTGTACAATCCCTTCTTCTCGTCGCTGATGCTGGCTCTTGAGGCTCAGCGCGTCATCGAGCTGCGGCTCGTCCGCCTCGCCTGGGGTGGCCGCGAGGGCTACGCTGAAGCCCATTCGATGGTCGTGGAGAAGATCCACGCAGCTGGTGAGGCCATGACGACGCTCATGCTTGGCGGCTCGCCCGAGAAGGTCATCGCCCGCTATCGCGAGCATGTGGCTGCGAACACACGGCGGTTGTCTGCGCCCGAAGCGTGATGCGTCAGTCACGCCTCGCTTCGGCGGTCGCGCGTTCGACCACAGCCCGCAATGTTGCGCTGCCTTCCAATGTGAACCATGCGCGCAGCATGCTGGTGGTTTAAGGCGTGTCGTCGGGCCGCTCCCGGAACAGATCGGCATAGCGGGCCAGCTCGCGCTCCACGAACATGTCGAGGTAGGGGGCGCCCCTCGCTTTCGCGAGCGCGACAAGCGCATCTTCGAGGACGCGCTGCATCATCTCGCCGACCATGGCCGAGACGTAGACCGCCTCCGCGCTGCCCTGTTCGGGCTCTTTCAATCGGGTCTCCAATTCACTATGCGGCGGCGTCCTCGAGCTTGACTGAACGCCTGATGCGACGCTGGCTCAAGCAACCCGCAACGCGGTGCCTCGCCGGCGAGCGGCCTTCAAGGGCCACTCTGCAGGTTTACAGCTGTAAGAGCGTGCGTGAAGCCCATGGCCTACACCGTCGAGCAACTCGCACCCGGCAGCTACGACGTGCTGCTGGATGGCGTCGTGATCGCGGCACTGGTGCGCAGCGTCCACCGCAATGGGCCGAGTGACACGTGGCAGATCGAGCTTCTCGACGAGATGCCAGCGGACCAGAGGCCCGCACCGTTCACAAGCCAGCGGCACGTGTTCAAGTCACGTCCAGCGGCACTGGAATGGCTCGGCATCAGCGCAGACAGCGAGGATCAGAACTGCACTTCCTGACCGCGGACCGCCCCGGAACGCGCCGCTGTGACGGCCAGTTCTGGCCTTACGAGCCGCCACGTTGGCGGGCCGAAGACGACCAGGATACCTTTATGGCGACAGGCACTGTGAAGTGGTTCAACGAGACCAAGGGCTACGGCTTCATCCAGCCGGATGACGGCGGCAAGGACGTGTTCGTCCACATCTCGGCCGTCGAGCGCGCCGGGATGCGCAACCTGATCGAGGGGCAGAAGATCTCCTACGACGTGGAGGCCGACCGGCGCAGCGGCAAGGAGAGTGCCGCCAACCTGAAGTCGACCTAAGTCAAAGCAGGTCAACCCAGAAACGGATGTCGCCGCGTCAGTTGTGGCGTCATCGCGTGCGGGCTGGCATAGCGTGTCGATGGCCGACGAAGTCCCGCACCCCTACTCCATTGAGGTCACGCCGCTCACCAAGCCGGAAGGGCACTTCCAGTGGGCGATCCGCAGAAGCGGCAAGCTCATTGAGCGCTCCGACCGTCCCCACCGCAGCGAGGCGAAGGCGTATGAGAGCGCCATGGAAGCCGTCGAACGGGCGCTGAAGCCGGGGGCCGATGGCGGGCGTCCTCGGCGCTGACGAGCGTCTGTCGCGCCCAGCCCAGACGTAATCGGCGCGCAGCCGCGCAGCTAACCCGGTCAGCCTACGACTACACCGCTGTCAGCTCCTACAGGGTGCGGTCAATCACCCGGACGAGCCGCTCGGCAGTTTCGGCCAAGACAGGGTCTCGCGTCACCGCGGCGACCGCTTGCTGCAGGGTGCGAAACTGCTGAAGGCGGGCGGCCGGATCGAGCCCTCGGGCGAGAGCTGACCCCACGAGGCCCTGGACGAACTCACGCGCTAAATGCTCGTCGAAGTCCGGCAACGTCTGACCTCCGCAGCTTGGTAGCGAACACCTCTGTCACCTGCGGCGCGAGCGGAGATACGCGCCTTGCTATCTCGCTAGGATCAACGAAAGACCCGGCTCCATCATCCCGCGAACAATGCCTCGGCGATCTTGACGGCGGAACGCCCGTCCTGGGACACGACGTCCGCGCCGACAGTGGCGGCGCAAGCGGGCTCTCGCAGGAACAGCGGGCCGCCAACCATCACGCAGACGCCCGGGTTGCACGAGGCGGCCCGCAGCTTCGCGATTAGGTCGGCCATGACCGGCAGAAGCACGTCGCAGGACAGTGAGATACCGATCAGATCGAACCGTTCAGCCTGGACCAGGGTGGCGGGGTCTTCATCCTCTCCGCCCGACAAGGTAACGCTCCAGCCCGCCTCACGGAAGAAGCTCGCGACGAGCGCAAGGCTGAAGAGGTGGGTCTCTCCAGGACAGGCCATCAGGAGGATGCGGCGTCCGTTGGCCGACACGTCCAATCCCTCCAGGCGGGTGCACAGCGCGCGGGTGAGACTTTGCAGGCGGCCGAGCGCGACAGCGACATCGAGGAAGTTGGCTTCGTCCTCTTCCCAGAGCCGGCCGAGGTGTCGCGCCGCCGGGGCGAACAGGTCGAGCAGGAGAGTATCTAAGGAAAGACCCTCCTCGAGGAGCGCGCGCACCCATTCGTCATGTGGATCGCCCTCCATGAGCGCTTGGGCGAAAGCGGCGACGCGTTCAGGCGTGGGGGATTGCGTTGCCGATGCGCGCCGGCCCTCCTGATGAGCGAGCACGAGGCGCGGCAGGATCTCGCCCTCGATGACCCAGGCAAGGCCGGCATGGATGTAGTCCATCTTGCGCGAAGCCGCTGTGCTGCCGCGTCTGGAGCACTGGCCGACGCTCGCACATGCACCGTCGATCCCGGCCATTTCCAGCATCGGCGCCCTCCAACTGTTGGGCGCACTATAGGTTTTGGATCGGCCGAAAGGCAACTTGCATTATGAAATATAATTCAGTTCGGTTGCGGCAGCCTGCTGTATTAGCTGGGCAGCCATACCATCGCGGCTCGCCCTGCCTCGCGCCCTGAAGCCATGCCACGCCGAGCCGAGAGCTTCTAGGAAAGGCCGGGCGGCTGCACTCTTGCCGTTCGCCCCGTCGACTTACGATTTTACCCAGGCCAGTTCTTGCAGCGTAAGGTCAATCGCACGGACGAGCCGCTCGGCCGCTCCAGCTACGGCAGGGTCCTGCGACATCGCCATTGCGGCTTCCTGAAGCGCGCGAAACTCTCGAAGGCGCGCGGCTGGATCGACCCCTCGGGCGACGGCTGACTGTACGAGGCCCTGGACCAACTCGCGTGCTAAGCGCTCGTCGAGGCCCGCTGCATTCCAGCCCGACAACGGCGGAAAAGCCGTGTTCATGCACATTTCGGCTGTCGAGCGGGTCGGCCTGCGCCCTTCGGATGACGTCGGCCCCCCACTCGCTCGATCAGACCTTCATCCTCCAGGACGTCGCACGCCAGTTTGACGATCTCATCTCGCCGTGGCGCCGTGATGCCAGCTCGCTCGGCAAGCTGCAGAGTGCTTATCGGCTCGTCGGTAAGAACGTTGAGGATGCGGGCACGGACCGCAGGTGGCCGGCTCATTCAACCAATCCCCCAGCCCACTCAGTTGAAGCCCTTCGGCCGCACAGCGGTCCTAAGCTTGCCTGAGTGCCTGACGCAATGCTCGCTCAAGACCCTTGACTGAAGAAAGCTGCCCCGGCCTCGCGCCGAGCGGGATCGCACTCTCGGACTTCGACGTTCAGCCGCCAGTGACCCACGTGAACGAGTTGGTTCAGTGAAATATCTCCTGGCGCTCGCCCTAGCGCTTTCAGCCTCGCCGGCCGCGGCCCAGACCTACACTCTGCCCTTCTCGGCCAGCGTAGCCAACACAGGCCAGCCAGGGCTTCAGGGGATACCGCTCTTCCTGTCGAACAGCTTCTCCGGACCGACCTTCGATGATCGTGCGACCCTGCGGGTTGATCGAGACGTCGAGACCACATCCGGCGGCGGTAAGCCGTGGTGGACCTACAAGGCCTTCTGGGCGAACACCACGACGAGCTTCGTCTCGCCCGGGTTCGAGTGGACGATCACAGGCGAGCTGAACAACCGCTCACGCAAGAGCGCGAACGCCCAGAATGTTGCCGTGAATGGCACGGCCCGGAAAAAGCCGACCGACAACGGCGAGGAAACCGGCACGACCTGGGCTGGCAACTTCAACTGCGTCGACCAGACGAACAAGGCTTCGCCCACCACGTCCTGCATTGCGCTCGAACTCGACATCGGCGGCGTGGTCGGGCCGGATCCGAACCGGCAGCGGGTGCTCTCGCATGCAGGCGGTGGTGGAAACCCTGGTAGTCACGTGGCCTACGGCTACATGGTCTCGACCAGTCAGGGCGTAACTATCGACCGGGCGTTCTCGACGGCCAACGTCGGCTCGACATTCGGCATCGGCCTCGACCTCGCCGGCGCCTCGTTCAGCGGCGCCGCGATCCTGATGGCGCCCGGGCAGTGGATCGGCCTCGATGGCAACGCCGACGGCCAGTTCAGCCGTTTCCTCGGCATCAACCCGGCTGACAACACGCTGACCTACATGACGAGTGGAGGGCCGCTCCTGCGCCTTGCCGACGATGGGGCCGCCTATGTGGGGCGCCTTATTGAGGCGATCCCGCATGTCCCGGCCTCGTCGAACGCCCCGTGCGTCACGGGCGAGCGCGCCTGGGACCAGAGCTACGAGTATCGCTGCGTACCGCCGAACCGCTGGAAGCGAGCCGCGCTGAGCGACTGGTAGCAGATGCACCCGCCAAGCCTCTCCCCTACACCGTCGAGCCGCCTGAGTGCTTCCCGATCCGGGATCCGGGCGCAGGCTACCGTTGAGCCTCGGCTAACCGCCCTCCGCCATCCTGCAACTCGGGCCGCGTCGCATACTTGGCCCCAGCCGTAAGGAACGGCACCAAGCCCCGCCAGCCTGTGATCAGATCGGGCGGCCGGGTATCCCAACCCATGTTGGGCCAATTCCGCTTCTGGCCGCATGGCCACCGCGCCGCGCCTGCCGTAGCTCGGCCGTATGGCTACCGATTTCGCTCCCACCATGCTCCCTGACGCCGCTGCCGTGTGGCGCAGCGCCATCGAGGACCTGTCCCCGCACGCCTCGCCGTGCCGGTATATCGTGCCAGCCAAGTGGACGGCCGTCCGGGAGAACTGCCTCGCCTTCTGCACCGAGTTCGGCGCCGAGGCACATCGGCTGGGCTGGAGCGCGGCCGAGTTGTTCGCCGTCCATCCAGTGCACGGCACGGTCCGGGTCGACTACTGCGGGGCGCTGATGATCGCCGCCGCGCCGGTCTTGGGCATCGAGGCAACCCGGGTGCTGTTCGAACGCACCTCGGCCTACCGGAACGGCCCCGGCCAGGAATGGGGCGTGCCGGTCTGGGAGTTCGCCGTCAGGGGCGGTTGACGCGTTGCGGGTGGAGCGCGGCGTCGACGTGGCCGCGGAAGGCGGGCCTCCAAGCACGGAAACGGGGGCTGCCTAAGGGCGTGGGCAGCCCGCCGTTCCGTCAGGAGGGTGCCGCAGTATGCTATATCACTCCATTCTTGCCAGTTAAGTCAGTAGAACCCAAATGAATGTACCGCGTTCCCGTCCGGATCCGTACCAAGTTTTTACTAACATAGCTCAGTTCCGCCATCGAATACAGCTCATCCAATTCTCAACCGGCACTCATCCGGGCGTAGATAATTTTTGAATTGCTTGAGCTAGATCAAGGTGCGCGTTGCACAGTGGCGTCAGGCTAGGATATCAGTTGGATCGAGGAAAGCGCACCGCAAACCCCTCACGATGCGCATTGGGCTGATCCACGTAAGCCGCCACGCCCGCGAAGTCTCGTGACGGACTGCATTCGCTGCCATCGCTGCCCGTGAGCGCGCCTTGGTGGATCGAGGCTGAAACGCAGGTTTGAGCACGCCAGGATCGCCACCGCGGGATTACATCCTGCGTAGTTCCCTTCGCAAAGCACCGAACCCATAGCGCCCGCCGGGATTAGAACTAGCATTCGTGCGTGGGATACGTTGATGCCGACAGATCTACCTCAGGGCAAAGCCACCTTCGGCGGTCGCGGGCTCGCATTCGTTCACGGCCCGCATATCGTGGTGAAGGTCTGCCCGGAGTGTTCGCAGTGGAATGCTCCGAAGGCGGCCGACAGGGGCCTGTGCGGTTGGTGCGCCTACACTCCCGCATGCGAGGACGTGGAGCCCATTGCTGACGACGCGCAGCAGGAGATTGTGGGGTAGATTACTCGACAGTGCGCCACTTCACGGGCGGCAGATCCGGCCCGGGGGTCGTCGCGTCCCGCTGATAGAACGTTCGTGGTGATGTCACAGGCTTGGCTGGCGCGGGATCGTTGAGGAAGCGTTAACGGGTCTGCGCGGTGGCTACCGACAGTGGCCGATAGCCAAATGCAGTAGTCCTACGGGGTCGCTACGGCTTTGCGGCTACAGAGCCGAACGGCAGGCGGGCCGAGCCACTGCCCCACAGCGCTCGGCCCGCGCCTTCGGGCGCTATTGGCGTCGCTCAAGGAGCAGGCGCAGGGGGCGGCACGACGGTGCCCCGCACCCCGGCCGGCAGCGCCATCTGCAACACGCGGTCTGGGCCGGCCGCGTGTTCGATGCGGTAGGTCCGCTCCAAGGTTAGCAGCGTGCGCATCGGCGCTTCGGCGAGATCGAGAAGCTTGGCGTCGCGCCACCGCCGCTTCGTCTCCCCGGCACCGCCGAACCAGCGCGGCCGCTCCTCCTCGACCAAGAGGACGAGCTTGCCCGTCCAGGATTTCCGGAACCAGAACCGCCCCGTCAGCCCCGCCGTGCTCATGGCCGCACCACGCGCAGAGTTGGATTGTATGCTCAACTTGCGGACAGCGGAGCGGTTCCTGTTGAGAGCTGTTAGAGATAGGCGGCAGGGTTCGGTTTAACCGTATAGTTTGGCCGCTCAGCTCGACTTAGAGCCCCGGAGACTACCCAGCATGACCCGCTTCACCTTGTCCGCCACGCTCGCCGGCCTCGCACTCGGCGCGGCCTCGTTCGCCACGCCTGCCGCAGCGCTGACGATGAAGGAGTGCTCGACCAAGTATCAGGCCGCCAAACAGGCCGGGACGCTCGGCGGGAAGAACTGGAACGCGTTCCGGCAAACGGAGTGCGGCACCGCGCCTGATGCGGCCACCAGCACGGCGCCGAACCCGCTGGCGCCGACCGGCACCAAGCCTACAGCCACCGCTCCGACGCCATCTCCTACGCCGACTGCGACAACTGCGAAGCCGGCGACAGTACCGTCAGCGGCCGGCTCGGCTGCGTATCCCGCAGCCGTCGATCCGAAGTACGCCAAGGAGCCGGCCGGCAAGGCGCGGATGCACACCTGCCTGGACAGCTACAACGCTGCTAAGGCAGCCGGCACGCTCGGCGACGCCAAGTGGATCCAGAAGGGCGGCGGGTACTACAGCGAGTGCAACAAGCGCCTGAAGGGGTGAGCGGGCTGGCAGACATCCCTGCAGGAGGCCGAGGCGCGACCAGCCCTGTAGCGTACTGATCCAGGGCTGAGCGGTCCTACTAAGCTGTCTTCTTGCGGCCGCGCTTCTTCGGGGCCTTGGCAGCCGCCTTCCGGCGCTGATTGCCCAGGCCGAGGCTCTTGGCCAGCGCTGAGCGCTGCTCAGAGTAGCTGGCAGCCGTCGAGGGATAGTCCCGCGGCAGGCCGTAGCGCGCCCGGTACTCCTCAATCGTCATGCCATGCCGGTTCAGATGCCGCTTGAGCGTCTTGTACGGCTTGCCGTCGATGAAGCTGATCAGCGCGCCTGGCGTGACCGACTTCCGGATCTGAGCCGGGGTGAGCTTCTGGGTGGCCGGCGCTTTGGTCGCGGCGCCATGGCCAAGGCCGGACAACGCAGCATGCGTGCTCGCGATCAGCGTCGCCAATTCTGATACGGGAACAGGGTTGTTGGCCACATAGGCCGAGACCAGACCTGCTGTCATCTCGGTGTAATCGACGCTCTCAGCCCCGATTGTTTCTGCGCTCTCGTCCACGGCGCACCTACTTTCAGATAATGGCAGCACACTCTACCAGTGATCCGACAATTGCAATATGTTGTCGTACTGGAAATCGTTTCTTGTACGTGCTCTCTGTGATGATGCATTCTCCTGAAATTGAAACTGCAGCCAGGATCATCGCCGAGAACGTGATCTCAGCCGTCGAGCGGGAGCGGGAGAACACCTCACTCCATCCGCTGATCCGCGAGGCCCTGATGGTCGAGTTGCTACGGGAGTTGCTGTCGGTGATGCCGACACAATCCGGCACGGTCCTGGCGGATGCCTGCAACCGCTGTCTTGATCGTATCGCAGATATTCATCTCCCGACCCCGCGGGTGGCAGCTGTCGACCCTGAGGATGGCTCGGTTACGATGGCCACATGAGCATCAAGGCAGACGGCCTGGGTGAAGACATTGGGTCAGGAGCACGACACATGACACAGCGGCGGGCGCGGGCCGGTGACACCCTCCTTGGGGCGGCACGATGCCGGGCAGAGGAGCGCGGTGGCCCCTCGGGCTACGCTGATCGGCAGGAAGTAGCCGTGCGGGCTCCCGTCGAGGCTCCGGTGCGGGCTGTCGGCGGCGAACTGGTGCCGGAGGCGGACTTCGCGACCAACACCCTGCCGGCCATCCTCGACACGCTGGTAAGCCCCGACGCGGTGGCGGCCGATGCCAGCCGAGATCGGCTCGACCTCGCCAAGAATGCCGGGGCGCTGGAACTTGCCCTCGACACGGCTGACACGATCCAGGCCGGCGACGCCTTGGAGCGGATGCTCGCCCATCAACTCGCCACCACTCACGTCCTGGCGATGAAGGCCGCAGCGGCCATGGGCCAGCAGCTCGACATCGCGGACAGAACGATGGGCGCAGCCAAGCAGGCGGCGTGCGTTGAGGCGAACCGGATGGCCGGTGCCGTGGCTCGGCTGAACGGGTCGTTCCAGGCCGGGATGCAGACGCTGCAGCGGGTGCGGGCGGGCGGACAGCAGACGGTTGTGGTGCAGCACAACTACGTGGGCGAGGGCGGACAGGCGGTGATTGGCGGCCAGCAGCAGGTGGGGGAGGGGCCGGAAGGCGAAGGAGAGGAGGGCGGGGTGCGGCCTGAAATGGACGACCTACCCCATGCACACGGCTGGCGGGATGCGATGGCGAAGGCGTGGGGCTCTCCGCGCTGCGGCGCCTGCACTCGAAACGGGTCGGCGTGCCGGTCACCGGCCATGTCGAACGGAAGATGCCGGATGCATGGTGGCAGTAGCACCGGAGCGCGGACGCCCGAGGGATTGACGCGGGTTCGCACCGCGACCTTGACCCACGGCCGGCGGACTGCCGAGCGGGTCGCCTTGCGTCGTCAGATGCGAGCGGCCCTCGCGCAGTTGCGCGAGATGGTGAGGGCCGCCGACGCTGAGATGCGCGAGGAGCAGCGGCTGCATCGAGAGCTGCTGCGCCGGTTCGGGCGATAAGGCCTGAACGTGGTCTCACGCAGCTAGGGATGTCGGAGTACCTCGGCCGCTGCCGCGTGCATGGGAGCGCCTCGCCAGGAGCGCCGAAGCGTGCGGCGAACGGCATGTACAGGCACGGGCGGTTCACGAACGATGCTATCGCGCGACGGCGCAATCTGCACGCCTGGATCCGGTCGATGCAGCGAGCCGCCCGGGAGATCGTTCAAGAGGCCCGACGACCTCGTGGAAAGGGGAAACCCATGTCGCTCTCGTTCGAGTTCTAATGGTCCTTCCGCAGCCCCTATTCCTACATCGCGCTGCCGCGAGTGGTGGCGTTGACGCGCGAGTTCGCAGTCGATGTCGAGTTGCGCGTGGTGCATCCTGCGGCCATCCGGAACCCGGCCTACTTCAAGGCGATGAACCCGCTGTCGCGGCCCTACTTCCTGCTCGACAGCGCGCGCGAGGCCGCCTTTCACGGCTTGCCCTTCCGCCGGCCGGTGCCTGACCCAATCGTCCAGGACCAGCAGACCCTCGTGATCGCCGAGCACCAAGCCCTACGTCTTCCGCCTCGGCCGGCTCGTGATCGCCGCTACGGAACGAGGTCGCGGTCTCGCCTTCTGCGACGAGGTCTCGCGCGTGCTCTGGGACGGTAGCGTCGACAACTGGCACGAGGGCGACCACTTAGGGCGCGCTGCAGAACGCGCCGGGCTCGACCTCGCGGAGCTTGATCGCGCCATCGCCGCCGAACCCGAACGCTATGAGGCGATGCTAGCCGCCAACGACACGGCTTTGCGCGCCGCTGGGCATTGGGGCGTGCCTACGGCTGTCTTTCAGGGCGAGCCCTTCTTCGGCCAGGACCGCTTGGGGACGCTCATCTGGCGGCTCCGTCAGCACGGGCCTGCACCGCGCGGCTAGACCTCGGGTACCCATTCAGAAGCACGGCAGCTCTGACGAGCGTGTCGAGCCTCCTGCCGGCCCTTTCGCTACCGTGCGTGTCAGCGCGCTAAAGCAAGTCGACACGCCACTCGACGCCTGTCAGGTTCAGACGCAAGCTGACAAGCTGACAGAGACGGTGCGACATGGCGGTTTACGGCTACGCGCGAGTTTCGACCGCCCGCCAAGCGAATGAGGGTGAGAGCCTCGACGTCCAGCGCCGTATGATCGAGGGCTACGCCCTGATGCACGGCCTGCAGCTGGATGACGTCCTGGTCGAAGAGGGCGTGTCCGGATCCGTGCCGCTCAACGAGCGCCCGGCCGGTGCCGCTATGCTCGCCAAGCTGAAGGCCGGCGACATCGTGATCGCCGCGAAGCTGGATCGCTGCTTCCGGTCGGCTCTGGATGCCCTCAACGTTGTCGAGCAGCTCAAGGCGCGGGGCGTGAAGTTGCACCTGCTCGATCTCGGCGGTGACATCGCCGGCAACGGCTTGAGCAAGCTGTTCCTGACGATTGCAGCCGCCTTCGCTGAGGCCGAGCGTGACCGCATCCGGGAGCGGATCTCGAACGTGAAGGTCGACCAGAAAGCCCGTGGCCGCTACCTCGGTGGCAAGGTCCCCTTTGGGTATCGGGTCGGCGACAAGGGTGCTCTGGTCGAGCATGAGGCCGAGCAGAGGGCCATCACCGAGATGATCGTGATGCGTGCCGGCGGTATGGCGTTACGCCCGATTGCCGCTGCTATCAGAGAAAAGGGGCTCAAGGTGAGCCACGAGACAGTCAAGCAGACCATCGCCCAGAGCCGTTGCAGTCGTTGAGCAGGCGAGCCAGCGCGCTCTGGATCAAAGCTTGCTGAAGTCACGCGCGAAATAAGGCTCTGGGTTCCTCCTCGACAAACGAGCCCGATTTGATTTGGCGCCCGCATCAGGGTAGGCGCTTGCCGCCACACAGAAGGTGTGGGGAGCAGGGCAGAACGCGCTTTGAAATCTGTCTTCGGGATCGCCCGCCTCACTGCGTGCCTCATCTGTACAATGGTGACGGCCTTCCCAAGGCTTGCACAGGCCGGCGAGGGCGACATCAAAACCGCCGGCATCGTAGCAGGCAGGCTGTATGTCTTTGGCTACACCGAGCGTCCTCATATGTCAGTCGTGCTGGAAGGCCGCTTTCGGACGACGTCGGATGACAAAGGCAAGTTCGAGTTCGAGGTGGTCTACCACCCAGCGCGCTGTATCGTGAGCACTGTCGTGGAAGGCAAAACCTCTGAGGCAGTTGTCAGCTACTGTGGGCAGCAAGGGCCACCTGGCGAACCTGCGGCAGCGAAGATGACAGGTGCCGTAGCACCGCAATCGGCGCAAGTTGGGCCGCCCGGCCCTGCCGGACCTGCAGGGCCCCCCGGTCCTCCTGGCCCGCCCGGTCCTCGAGGGCCTGCAGGATCGCCCGGAGTTGCAGGAGTAGGTACGAAGCTCGAACATATGCCTGCGGCCGAGAACGGCGAGAAGAAGCTACTTCCGCCCGCAGCCCACGCGCAGGTCAAGCGACCGCCGGCACGTCCCAAGCCTCAGAGGAAGCCGCAACCGCCTCAAGATGAGGCTCCTGATGAGGTAGAGGCCCCCTGGCGGATTAAGCGGCGCGACGCCACTCGTCGCGCTCACGCTCAGCCAGAGGTGCGGGGAATAACCTTTCCGCATCAAAGGGACCCAAATTCCCGCACCTTTACCGAACATCATTGATTTTGTTGGCTTCTTTCACTTCTTTCCTGGGCACCACCGCCCGCTAAGTCGTTGCATTACTAAGAACGCTAGGTTTTTCGGATCGGACCGGGGCACAATACCGGGGTACACGATCCGCGCGTGCTGGAACACCCGGAACGCTACGGCCAGGACAGGGGGCTCACAGCTCTCGCACCGGCAGATGATCGCTCTCGCTGGCGAGGTGTACGCGCTGATCCGGGCGAAGTTCGATGAAGACCCAGGCGACATGGAAGCCTGGGTGGCGTGGAAGGCGTTTGTCCGCGCTGCCAGACAGGGCAGGATCCCGAGGGCGCCACGATCCTTCCCGGCGAATTGGCTGATGAACGGGCCGATGCGGCGCGTCTGTTCGGACCAGACCTGACGGCGGGGATCGATGCGCTGCCGCCATCCGGCGATCGCGACGCGCTGGAGGATCGCTGCGGGCGCCTAACGTGGTGGGTCTTGTCGCGCCACGGCCTGCACATCGATCGAGAGACCCGGCTACGCCTCCTCGAGCACGTGGCCGATGCTTGTTTGGATGCGGGTTGGGCACTCAAGCGGGCGGCTGGTGGCGACTACACGCCTGATGCGAAGGCGGCGCGCTTCCCGCCGTTCAAGAGCAAGGCCGACGGGATCAGGCTCACGGACCTGTTCAACCGGTGGCGCACGGAGACGAAGCTCGCGGCGCGCACAGCCACAACTCGGAGGGGATTGTTGCGTCCCTGGCAAAATCGGTCGGCCACGAGGATGCTGTCCGGATCACCAGCAAGGACGTGGTGATATGGAAGGATGCCCGGATCGCAGAGGGACGGGCGCTGAAGACCATTGCCGACAGCGACTTGGCCTGCATCAAGAGCCTGTTCCGCTACGGCATTGCTAACCACCTGCTCACGGCGAACCCAGCAGATGGCGTGCGGGTGAAGGTCTACGCCGCGGCTGTTAAATGCCAGTTAATCGCAAATCCACGATTTACGAACGTAGTCCTTCATGATTGCTGGACGATCCACCGATCTCGGCCGACAGGCGCACAACACAAAATCATTCTGAACAGTAAAATTATATTGGTTATCTGTGAAAGTTCAATCTATTCTGATGTATATTAATTTATACTGTTCGATGCAGTGAAAATTACCCAGACCGCGCCAGTCGGACCGGATATTTCGGGACCCATTGGCCGTCCGACACGCCTGAGCGTGCCAAGGGTGCAAGCCTCTTTTCACAGCCGCATCCCGGGCCATTACCGGAACCCGCCGGGCGACCAGCCGCGTTGCACGTCTCAGCCAGCCCTCAAAGATTGAGGAGGCGAACACGCATGGATCGCGAGGCGGGAGTTCAGCGGCTCCACGAAGCGGATCGCCATCATCAGGGCCGAGCGGCAGACCACGGAACAGCGGATCCTCGCGGAGAGGCTACAGACGGACGGCCACGACACGCACGAAGTCGAACGCATCCTCAGGCCAATGGAGGAGGCCCGCGCCGCCGAATACGAGCACCGCATACTGACCGCAGAGAGGATCGACCAGATCGACGCTGGTCTCGCCTGACTGAACGCAGACACGAAAGGCCCCGCCGGGCACCGGGCCAGGCAGGGCCAATTCTTTTGCGGCGCAGCAACAGCGCAGGACGATCAGGCGGCGAGCTTCGTCACCGCCTGGACGTTCTCGTTACTGGCGACCAACCCGGCGCCAGCCACGGGAGCGACGCTCTTCGGGCTCAGACGGTTAGCCACGAAAGGGACCAGGGCGACGTTGGCAGCAGCGGCGACGACGAGCGCGGAGACGAGAAGAGCAGTCATGGCTGGCAGTCCGTTTGGCGTTTGCGTTGCAACATTTATGACGGAAACCAGCTCACGCTGGTATGCCAGATGCCAAATACCGGACATGCAATATTCGCAGGGCTAGGGCCGTCTCCCAGCCAAGCCATACGTAGCGAACCTCCTGCTGCCTATCGAGAGGCATGCCTGGCGAGGGATTTTTCCTAACGCCCACCGGCGTACAGACGGACGGCGCAGATCCGCTTGAGGGAACCCGAAGCCAATCGCCGCCTGGGCTCCGCGATGAAGCGTGACCATTGAAGCTGAGCACGACAAGCATGGCCGCTCTCGGCAGAGCGGCGCAACCAAATCACGACAGGTCTTGTTTGCGTCATTGGCGGCACTGATGCTGGCTGCCTGCATCAGTGGGGTGCAAGGTCCAGCAGCTTGGTCCTGACACTTACACTGTCAGTACCCGGGCCAGTCTCGCGGCGGGCGGCCGCGTTGGCGCTCAAGAGTTGGCGTTCGATGAAGCTGGCGCACACTGCTTAAGGCTGAGGCGCGAGCATAGTGTTCAGAACACAAGCGATGACTTCCGACAGGGAAGACGAGCGACCAGATAACGAGGAGTTCTATCTCATGCCGCAGATGTTCGACTGGATTTTCTTCGCCATCGTGCTCCCATTCCCAGCATTCTTGCTCTGGGATTTCTACCGGACCCGCGACACATCCCGAAGCGTCAAGCAGCTCTAGTCTTCAACTGCCGAGGAGCGAATATTGGGTCTGATCGCGGCGGCCCGGCAGGCCTGGGCTGACGCTGGAGCGACGAAGGCCCGCCCTGGTGTGCCAGGAGCGGGCCTCTAGCGACTGCAATGGCGAGGCCGCACCACGACTGCCTGCTGTCAGTCCCGGTGCTGCTCTGCCGTCGCTCGACCCCCTCTTGTCGATCGCACGACGATCTACAGCATCGTGGCTTGTCCTTCGCTTCGATCTGGATCATTGCACTGGCTTCGTTCACTTTTCGTTCGATATTACTCGTCGGATTGTCAGGGAGCGGACGATGGAACGACGCGCGTTCTCGTTCGGTGCGAGGAGGTTCCCTTCCTCGCTGACGCTGCCCCGTGGCGCCAGCCATGCACCGATGTGCTGCTTCTGTCGGACTACGCCACAGAGGCCGCTCGACAAAACCGTAGACCGACTCGTCGACGTGATCGACGGGCTTGCCGAGGTGTCACGGGCCACCGCAGGAAACTCTACCCGCGGGATCTGACCACGCCCGGTTCCGATCTGCCACCGGGCGGCTCCGAACCGTCGAATGGCGCGTTGTCTTTAGAGCTCGTGGAGGTCGCAGATGCACACGCCTACACCCACGCCAACACCTGACCTTGCTGCTTTCCTGGCCATCATGGGGCTTCTCGCGGTCATTGCGACACTTGCCAACGCCTGACTGTCGCGCGTGAGCCGGCGCACCGTGGAGGAATCGAGGCCGTCGTTGACCTCTATCAATCCATACACAATCGCAGGACATATCCGTGTCTTCCTCGGACTATCGGGGAAGGTCGATGCTGTTCTCGACGTGCCAAGTTTGCGGCAAGCGGATCGGCGCGACCGCTAGGATCTGCCCGCGCTATGGCGCCCTGACGGGTGTGAGCCGGTGCAAGAATGCTGATCCGACTTCGGCCTCGGAACCTATCGGGATCGGTACGCGCGAGGCCATCATCTGGATTCTCGTCGTGCTGACGGTCACCTTGCTCGCGGAATGGTTTGCAGGGCGCTCCTAAGCCGTAGCCGGGGCCTTCCCGCGAGCGCTGACGGCCTTCTCCCGCAGCTCCGCCACCGGCTTTCCAGCTCGCCGGCGCTCATTGCGCCCAATGCGCGCCGCCCGTTCGGGCATTTGGCGGTCGGACCAGCAAGCGTCGCGTGGGCACGGAGCTGCCCGTCGCGGCGCCGGATCAAGGAGCAGGCGCTTTCAATCGGCGCGGCTGCAGGCCACGACGTCGCCGGGTTCGGCCTGGGCGGGATCGCGGGGCAACACGCGGCAGAGGCAGAGCAGGCCCTTACCGCTGCCGCCCGATCAAGCCCGGCATTCTCAGACTGTTGAGGTAGGCCCGCTGTAAGGGACACCAGAACGCGGCGCCACTGTCGCGGATCTGCGCTGTGTCCTCGGTCTCCGCGCTGTTCATCGCTTGCAGCAGCCGATCCTTGCCGAAGCGCGCAAGCGCCTGTGCGAAGAGCGTGCTTCCGATCTCCTGCAGTTGAGCTTGGTCGAGGGCGAAGAACGGTGCGCAGTTCCGGCTGATGAGGGTCACGCGGACGACCATCTGTGCTGCCTGGGCAAGGCGAGCGGCATCCTGAGGCGACAGCGCGCTCGGCGAGGCAGCCGGCCCGGCCACGGCGTTGCAACTCACGAGCGAGAGAACGATCAGCGCCCATCGTGCCAGGGTGAGGCGACTGAGAGCGGGGGATCGCGCGCACTCAGCTGCGCCAACTGGCGGGGTCGTCCTCTGCGGATCGCAGGTCTGGCCGTGTTGCACGGGCATATGCGCAAGATGGCGAGCGGCGGAGCCGGTGTCGAGACCGCCTGGCTTCCTGCCCCTTGCGCATTGCTGTTGACGGACCGACTACGTAGCTCGCCTCAGCCGAAGCTTGAGCGTATACGTAGTTTGGATTCGCTGAGCGGTTATGCCCTAATTCGCGAACGGTTAATGCACTGTTAACCATTGTCGGTGCTGGTTCGTTTGGTTCAAAGGAGCCTGTTCCATGCTATCAACCGGTCTCCTCGTCGTAATCAGTGCCGCGCTCAGCGCTGCGGCAGCCGGGGCTGTCAGCGACCCGAACGCCCGCAGTTGATCGCGCAGCTGTAATCGGTTGGCGGAGTGTGACAGCGCCGCGACAGGCCTGATGTCCTGCATTCAGGGCCTACCTTGGTCCTCGAAGCGGCGCAGTTCAGATGCCACGCGGACCGGGCCAATCGCCGCCTGAGTCAATTCAATGCGTCTTGCTATCCGCGCCTTCATCCTTGAGCACCGGGAGGGCGGCGCAGTGCTCGCTCGTCCGGCTTGTTCTTGACCGCGGTCTATCCCCTCGCGGTCGCCCTCCGGTAGGGACGCCATTGCGGCCCCGGCGGTCGTCAACAGCGCCTTGCTTCTCATGGCGCAGTTCGGGTCCCACGCCGTGACCACCTTAGCCACCTGAAACCGCGGAAGCTGCTTACGAACGGATCAGCGGGCGAGATCGCGCTTCCACGCGTGCCGATAGAGGCTAGCCCGAAGGGCGCGAAGGCAGTCGGCCTCGTGGATCTCCCGGCCCACCCCGACCGGCAGATGGAGGCCGCTCGCAGAGCGTGCCGCCAGCTCTGCGGATCATAGACAGAGCCATTCTGCCGGGGGCGGCGCGGGTGCGGCGATGACGAGGCCCGGCGCGGGTTCTAGCGTCCTGGCCGCCGCCGGCTGCGCATCGCCCAAACAACCCCGCGACGATGATCGACGCGATGAAGATCCAGGCGATGAGGCTCATGCCGTTGGGCGTCGGCAGCGCGCGCTCAATCGCGTTGTCCTGAGCAATGGCGGCGTTCATGCCCATGAATGACAGGAGCAAAGCCAACCCGGCGGATTTCAGGATGGGCGCCTCCCTGTCTGGCGCGAACCGGCCCGCGGGCACCGCAGTTCCCCCAGCGATCCGTCAAGATGTCTGTCCTGTGCATCCTCTGTCCAAGACCAGGATCAGCACGGCTGCATCAGGGGGCACGGCGAGCCCTCGTGCGGCGCTTCAGGACCAACGCCAAGACGAGGGCTCCGGGCCAGAACACGAGGCTGAGCACGGCGACCGGCCCGATGGCGCGCCCCTTCCACCACGTCAGCGCAACCGGCAGGAACAGCCCCGACACCGCCACGGCGAGGAACGCCCAGAACTCCAAGTCGGACAGGTTCATGCCGCCTCCGCGTTGACGCCTTACCGCTCGCCTTCTCGACGACGGGTGGCACAGTGCCGCCCCATGCCGATCTGGAGCGACGCGCCGCGGCGTTGAGCGCTCCGGCCGGAACGGGCCATGCAGGCGCGTGTTGGCCTGCCGACACAGAACTGAAGCGCAGCAGGTGAAGCGTGCCGCGCTTCACGGGAGCGTAGACCATGATGCGTCAGCTCGTCCGCCTCGGCATGGTGCTCGCCTGCTGCGCCATGCCTGACGTCGGTCAAACCGCCGATCAGCAGATCCCGCGGCCTGAAGGGACCGAGACCGGCTGGGCGGGAACACTCGACGGAACGTGGCATTGGCGGCTGCCGGATACGCCAAACGGGCTGCACCCGACCCAAAGCTGGCACGCCACCGGCTCCGCGCCGGACGGCAGCATCTATGTCGGCGGGATGGACCATCGAACGAATGCGGCCCTCTACCGCATCGACGCGCGGACAGGCGGGCTCCGCTACGTTGGCGACGCGCGCTCCGCTTCCGAGGCCGCCCACAACTGGCTGCCCGGGGAGACCGCGCAGAAGTTCCACACCCGACCGCTCTGGCATCGCGGCAAGATCTACGTCGCCACCATGGATCGCTCGGACCTTGACCAAGGCTACCTCGAGCGCCGCGGCTTCCATTGGTATGCCTATGACCCCGGCCAGGGCAGCTTCACGGACCTGAGCGCGTCCGAGCCCGGCGGGAGCGCCGTGCCTCACGGCAACCTCGTCACCCTCGCTTCAGACCCGGTCCACAACGTCATCTACGGCGCGGGCGTGCCCACGGGTGCGATCTACCGCTACGACGTCGCGACCGGGCGTACCCAGGATCTCGGCCGCCCGGCCTCCTACAAGCAGCCCTATGTCTATACGGGGCGGGTGATGTGGGTGGACGCACGCGGGCGCCTCTACTTCACGGCCAGCAACTGGGACGAGCCCGCGGTGCACGACCACGTGCACTACTACGACCCGGAAACCGGCTTCGGCGAGGAGAAGGATTGGCTGCTGAAGGACGGCATGGCGCTTGAGACCGGCCAGTGCATGGAGGGTGGCAAGTGGTGTGTGTTCGGCGACGACCGCGGCCACATCTACCGCTTCGATCAGGGATCGCACACGTGGACGTACCTTGGTCAAGTCGAAACAGGCAAGAAGGCCGGGTGGGGTGGCGTAGAATTCTGGCTTTTTGCCGTGTCCCCCGATGGCAAGAGTGCTTACCTCGGCACGAGCACGTCTCCGAAGCCGAGTGAGGACACGGCTCTCTACGAGTTCGACTTTGCGAACGGCCAGACACGTCGGCTTTGCGCGCTGGCCGATCTCGACCCAGCCCTGGAGCACAGCCACGTCCATACCGGTTACGACGCCTGGGACGCGGAGGGGCGCTTCTACTTCGCAAGCTTCGGCTACCCTGACGGCCGCTCCGTCCTCGTGTCCCTGATCGACCCGTCGCGCCTGAAAGCAGCCCTGGCGCGCCGAGCGGAGGCTAAGGGCGACACAGGTGCCAAACAAGCTCCGCGTTGAGCAGGTGCTCGCCCTGTCACTATCCCAGCTCAACCACGGCTTGCGGTTGGCCATCCTCTGAAAGAGGCTCGGTCAACAAAGCCGGGGAGGGGACGCTGCATGGTCGATCGGAACAGGAACCGCTGTGCCATTCTTGCAGCCTCTCTCCTGCTCTCGACGCCAGTCCTACCTGCCCGCGCGGATCCGCCAGCCGCTGCGCCAACAGCGCCTGCTGCGCCCGACCATCAGGCCGGTCAGCATGAGGGTGACGTCGACCTACCCGAGTTTACGTTCCGCAATGGAGAGCGTCTTGCCCCGCTGCGTCTGCACTACACGACGCTCGGCACGCCGCAGCGCGACGCGGCCGGCAAGATCACCAACGCGGTCCTGCTGCTCCACGCCACCACCGGCACCGGCAAGACCTTCCTCGTACCGACGCTCGCCAATCACCTGTTCGGCCCGGGACAGCCGCTGGACCCGCAGCGCTACTACATCGTCTTGCCGGACGGCATCGGCTTCGGCGGTTCCACGAAACCGTCGGACGGCCTGCACGGGCGCTTTCCGCATTACGGGTACCGCGATCAGGTCGAGGCACAGCATGCCATGCTGCACGCCATGGGCATCGACCATCTGAAGCTCATCGCCGGCATCTCGCAGGGGGCATGCAGACGTGGCTCTGGGCCGAGCAGTACCCGGACGCCATGGACGGGGTGATGCCGATTGCCTGCATGCCGATGCAGATCAGCGGCCGGAACTTGATGTGGCGCCAGATCGTCGCCGATGCCGTGCGCAGCGACCCGAAGTGGAAGGGCGGCGACTATGATCGCGCGGATCCCCCGGTCGCTTGGACGCGCAGCGCGGCGCTGATGTTCGCGCTCATGGTCAGCACGCCCGAGCGGCTGCAGGCCGCCGGGCCGGACCGGGCCAGGACTTTGACCTACGAGGACGAATTGACGGCGCAGTATCGGGGACGCGATGCGGGGGATGCCCTGTATGACTACGAGAGTTCGGCCGACTACGACCCGGCACCTGATGTGGCCCGCATCAAAGGGCCGTTGCTCGCGGTGAACTTCGCCGACGACCAAGTGAACCCAGTCCAGTTGCCCGTTGCGCGCGAGACCGTCGAACACCTCGCCTCGGGCAAGTTCGTGCTGCTGCCGGGCGGCTGGGGGCATGCGGGCATCTTCCACGCCGATCTTTGGGCGGACCAGCTGGCCACGTTCCTCAACGGCCTGCCTAGCCGCGATAACCCGCACCGGCCTGCTGCGGCGGGCAAGTAGACCTGCCGCACCGGCAGCGAAGCAGAGGATGGGAAACGTGGTCGTCGGGGAGGGCGCCCGCCTTAACCGGCCGGCACGGCGATGCGTGGGAAGGATCCGGCGAGCACGAACGTGCACGCGACGACGGACGAGAGCAGCAGTTCGGCTTTCAACCACGGGCTTCGCTCGGGAGCCTGGATCGAGGATAATTAGCCGTCAGGCCGCTCGATCCCACCGTAGTCGTCGTAAGGTCCAGCCGCCCGGAGGGAGGCGGGATA
This sequence comes from Methylobacterium sp. P31, assembly GCA_050632875.1. GTDB lineage: Bacteria > Pseudomonadota > Alphaproteobacteria > Rhizobiales > Beijerinckiaceae > Methylobacterium. Next base: position 4,234,543 of record JBODSC010000001.1, read on the forward strand.
CCCGTGTGTCCCGTCTAAGCGGGCCCGCTGCCCAAACAAGCCTGGAAGTTCCGCAGGTTTTACCCTGGAGGCAGTGGCGCTGCGTCCACTCAGTGCAGCAGCAACATGAGACCCTGGCCAAGGAAAACAACCAGCGCGAGCTTCAAGATGAAGGTGGAATCTTCGATCGTCTGGCGCATCGCTTAACCCCGTGTTGATGCTTAATGATCGGCTACTTCGATCAGCGAAGATAGGGGCGTTCATACATCGTTAGGGGCTGTACCCGGCAGTCCACAGACTGTACTTAATATTCCGTAAATTGCCCTGGTCCGCGTTAACCGTTCCGGCCATACCGGCGGGATCGCGAGAAGCACCCGGATCCGACACGCCGGCTCTCTAGGGGTGCCACGCTGATGTCTTCCCCCGCTAAGGTGTGATGATACGGCGGTTACAGGCTCGTCTTAAGAGAGACGTAGCCAAGGGCGCGAACCCGGTTCGCCCTATCGTCGCGACCCGCTGCGCCACACGGGCCGAGAGCATTGATCGTGGAGACACGCCCGTTCTTCACCTTCGTGCCGCGGCCGGAGATCCTGCCGCGACCTGATCCCAAGGAAAGCAGCTCAGGCAGCCAGCCAAGCTCTGTTCACGGAACGAGCAGCCCGGAAACTGAGCCTCCCGCGTAGCGGGCAGCAGGCGCAGACGCCTCGCCCCTGCATTCCGACCTGCCGTCCCGGCTAACAACTAAGAATTGTGAGCCATCTTGATCCAGGTGATTTCTCCGTCAAATCCCCTGACGCACGCTCCTGCAAGTATCCGCGTTTGCGTCGGTTTGGGCAGCGAAGGGGCAGCCTCTTCAACGAGTTCTCGGAGCACCACCATGAACGCTCACGCGCAATCCTGCGGTGAGGCTCACGCCCAGGCTCGATATCGAGTGTACTGGCTCGGTGGTCAGGATCGGATCGACGGCGCAGAAGCTATCCAATCCGTCGACGACCGGGAAGCCATCGCCACAGCGCGTGGAATGACGGACGGACGAAGTGTGGAACTGTGGGACCGTGGCCGCTTCATAGGACGCTTTGATCCAGCGAGCCAGGCAACGCGTGAGCAGCCATAACACGAACAGATCGCAGCCCGCTCGCGTCTGGGTTGCGACGGCCTTGGCCGCGGCGACTCGGTGGCCGGACTTGAAGACGAACGGCTCGGCGCTCTTGCCATTTAGGTAGGCAGCCGCCGCGGTTTCAATCCCGTCGTCCGTCACCTCGGACTTGCAGCGCAGGTCGCCAACGGGAGGGATCTCCTTGGCCATGCCAAGGGGCAGCGTCCGGCAGTGGATGTGCCGAGGAACGCGCGGCTGAGCCCCGCCGCACCGACCGGCCTGCCACACCTTCACAGCCCCCGGCGTTGATCAGAGGAGCGCGTGCGCGCACAGTGCTCGTAGATCACGCGTTTGGAGGCGTTCGTGAAGCTTCTCACCGCGCACCTGAGGGCGAAGGGCTATCTGACGTGAGCAGCACTCTCGGCCTTCGGCTTGGCGTTTTCACGTTCGCCGCGGTCGGGAGCGCGCTGGCGATGATCTCTGCACGAGCTGACGAGCCGATCCCGACAATCGAGTCCAAGGCTTACTGCGATACCACCGCCGAACTCGTCGACGACGACGCGTTTAGGCAGGAATGCCTCGCCAATGAGGCCAGGGCCGAACGCCATGTCCGGGCCCTCTGGACGGAGACGCCGGACAGCGTCCGCACAGCGTGCGCCAAACATTCTGAATTGATGGTGCCATCCTACCAAAGCTTGTCGACCTGCATGTCCACGATGGTGGGGGAGATGTGGATGAACGGCGAGTTGAAAGTGGTACCTCGCTGACCCATGCCTTCTCGCGGCAGAAGCCTTGAAGGCCGAAAGGCCGTGACAGCGCCGAACAGCGCCCTACTTCTCTCGCCCACTGGTTGAGAGGAGAGCGCATGACTGGACTGCCGAGCCACATCCAGGGTCACCGCGAGACCATGCAGGCGAGAGAGGCCGCCCGCCAGGAGAACGCGGAGAGAGTCTGGGCGGAGGTTGAGGCAGACCGGCGGGCGGTCGATGAGCGTACGGCGAAGCTGCGGGCGATGAGGCTGGCGCGGGAGAACGGCACGTCCTGAGGGCTTACCGGCCGGGGCTCCCTGCGGCACCGCGAGGAGGCGGGGCTGGCAAACCCTCGGCCAAGCGCCGGCTGTGCGCCCGCGCGTGTCGTAGGGGGGCCAGTCGAGGCGCACCGTGCAGGAGCCGGCGCATCCGCCCGACCTCCACGCAATTCCTTCGCACCTCACCCAATGGACTGCCCGGGCGGCCATGGATGCATAATTCTTGCTTCCAGCGAGCGTCGGGTCCTCCCCTCGACCTCCACGCTCGCCCTGAAGCTCTGCCCCAAGCCTGAAGGGCGGGCGTGGACGCCAAGGAGGTAAGCTGACCTGACACCCTCGGTCCAACCTTGCACTCGCCAGCTTGGCGCGTTCCGGCCACCGATGAGCAGATTTCGGCCCGTTGACGAGGGAGATTTGCGCTCGTTGGGCTCCGAAACGCAGAAACCCGTATTGTTGCCGCACTGTTTCCCAAGCTTAGCCATAACGGCCGCCGAGCGGTTGCAGGGCTGAGCCGATGGCTTCAATCAAGATCCGAGCTTCCGAGGACGGCACCTTCACGGTCTACCGCGACGGCGCCGCGATCGTTTCGAACCTGACCCGTGCCCAAGCGGAGCGCTTTGTGACAGTGCTCGGTTGGATTGCGCAGGCCGCGTAGGCCATCGTTCAGATCCAGCCGGGTATCGGCAGCAGTCACCGCATCGCTGCCAGTGACAGCAGATCCGCCCGGACTGCGTGCGCTCCGGCCTGATGCACCCGCTCCTACGCCCACGCAAGGGCCACATCACCGCTCCGGTACAGCATCTCGGACCGAGCGAACTCGCAGCGGGCGAGCCGGATCATCCGGACGGCGAGGATCGCATAGATCAGGCAGAGCCGAACCGCCGCCTCCGCAAGCGGCTTGTCTGGCGTCGGTGTCGGGTGGTGGATCGCGATTTGAGGATCGTCCCAGACAGCGTTGGCCGGTTAGGGCCATCAAGGCGTTGGTGTACCTTGGCGGTCCATGCAGTTTCTGATATTGTCTACTTATGGCATTGCCAGTATCGAAACCCAAAAACAAAGGGGGCCGTCCTCGGACGGACGCGACGCCGGTAATGGTTCGACTGCCGCCGGACCTACTCGCCGCCGTTGATCGCTACATCGCCCACGAGCAAACCACGGTCGGCCGTACGGTCGCGAGGCCCGAGGCTGTGCGCCACGCCCTGAGAGAATGGTTGGCAGGGCATGGCTACCTGCATCATCATGTCGGCTCTGGGGGATCCGATCGATGATGCGCATCGAGCACCTGAGGGCGAAGGGCCGCCTGAAATGACCAACCGTGGTGGTCAGCCCAACAAACTGGCTGAGGTCGCTGGACTGGCGGCAGCCATCGCTGACCGCATCCTTGAACAGCACGAGGCGGGTACGTCGATCCCGCCGGAGCAATTCAGGATGCTCGTCAACGCTGCCCGGATGCTCTTGGACAACGACGTCCCATGGCCGCCGTCAGTGACCTACCTCGTGATGGAAGTCGCTCGACGGGTGGAGGAAGCCAAGCCTCCGCCCAGGGGCGATGATGTCGTGGTGCACCTGACGCAGGCGCTCGATGCAGCGAAGCGCTCCTGAAACCGGAAGCCGATCGATGAGGCGTGCGACTTCGAGCAGTCTCCTCTCTCTGGAGAATCCACCCGTGATGACATCACGGTCGACGTCGAGATCTATCGAACAGTCGGAACACAGGATCCGTGGCCGCTGGCCATAGCCAGTTTATCGAGTGGCTGTACGCGATGACAGCAGAGCTTTGCGACCGAGCAAGGGGCTTTCGTAGCGTTCGTAGCAGGAGCCGACACGGAGGGCATCGCGCCCTTTGCCGGCGCTACCCCGAAGATCCGACACTGCTCCCATCCCGTGCCTCGTGGCAGACGGCTTGAAGACGACACGGTCATAGGAAGGGCAGGGAATGGCCGAGGATCGGTATACCTCTGACCGGCCAGCGCGTCCCCTTCCCGAATGCCTGACACGGCTGCTCATTCAGCCCGGAGCACAGGTCAAGCGGATTGATGATCCGCTGGTCGAGTTCTGCAAACCAACCTTGTTCGACCGCGCGCTGTGGTGGTTCAGCATCGCGATGTTCGGGTCAGCAGCCTTCATTTTCAGCGCGACGTTGACGGTCAGGATGTTGCAATGAGCCAGATCCCCACTGCGCAGGTTTAAGCGCCAGTTCGTGCAGCCGGCCGAACGAGCGCGTCAGCGATCCTGCCCGGTGCGCATCGAAGCACAAAGGGCGGCGCACCCAGGAAGGAGCGCGCCGCAAGTCAGCTCGCGGTCTCATCGGCGAGCCACTCACCGCTCCGCAAGCCACAGGCCAGAATTAGTGGCCTTGCCCGCTCGGCGCGGCGACGCTGCCAGTCGCACCATTGCCCATGTTGCTGCCGGCCGGCGCACCGCGGGTTCTCTTCCTGACGAAGCTGGCGCCGGGATACCCGCGGTGCATCCGCGACATCGAGTGGTGCCGCATGTGGTGACGGCTCATCCGCACGTCGGTGAGCATCTCGGACGGCGATGAAAGACCAGCGACCGGACTGGCGGGCGCGGCCGCGGCCGGGAGAGACAGGACGACGGAGCTGGCGGCGAGCGCGGCAAGCATCAAAAGGCGCATGAAACATCTCCTTGGCTCAACACTAGGAATTGCGTCGGCCGAAGAGAGAAGTGTGGCGGCGACCTTTCGGTTCAATAATCCTCCCACCCTTCTTCACGCTTGCCCGCTGTTATCCGCCATCCCGCAGGAGCGGCTGCACCGTCTTGGTCACCAGCCGCTCCTGATCACCGGCTCAGCGATAGCGAGCACGTCCCCGCCTTGCCGCCACTCGTCAGCAGACCGCCCCGTTATCTTGACGACATAGGCCCTCGTCTCCTGCGGCAGCGACGAGCGTCCAGCAAGCCAGTTCCTCACGCGCTGCGGACCCGCATTATAGGCGGCCGCTGCCAAGCCCAGACTGCCGAACGCCGCCCGCTGTTCGCGCAGGAACTCCGCCGCCTTGGGTATGGCTTCGAACGGGTTAAACGGATCGACCAAGCCGCGTTCGGCCGCGGTCGCAGGCATGAATTGCGCGACACCCTGAGCCCCCGCGCGGCTGACCGCCCGGTGGTCGAGCCCACTCTCCTGCCGCAGGAGGCGGAGGAAGAAATCGGCCGGTAGCCCGCTGGCCTCGGCGGTGTGCTCGATGAACTCGCGCAAGCGCTGTTTGTCGCCGAAGAAGGCGCTCAGCCACGTATCTTCCAGCGTGCCGATGAACTGCGGGATCGCTGCCGCTCCGCTCGCAGCCTTCAGACTGGCGCGGACGAAACCGGCTGTGGCCCCCTGAGCGGACATGATCGCGACGAAGCGGGGCGGCAGCGGTGTCAATATCGCGGTGGCGGCCGGCGCGACCACTGCACGTTCGGTCTGTAGAGGAAGACCCATCAGCCCGACCCCGAGAAGCGCCGCACCCGTGAGGACGGCGCAGCTGATGCCTCTCCGAATGATGGAATGCACACGCCTGCGGACGGCGCCCCGATAGGTCCGAGCCCAGAACTCACGCTGACCAATAGGCGATAGATCCTGCATCCTTGCCTTAGCGCGCGCCGTCTCGACTGCTCTGAGGGACCAGTCGCCCTGAAAACAGGCAGATTTGCGGGCAAGCCTATCACGGTGGCGGCCCCAGTTAGCGACCGCCGCCGACCTGAGATTCCGCCCTGTTGATTGCGGTGAAGCGACAGAGGCCGCCCCACGCCCTCTCTGCTCTTGTCCTCGTCCCCTCGCGGCTCGACACCTCGCCTTGAGAACAGGTGCGCACCGTCAAATCCATGCTCGCACAAATTGCAGAAATGCAACAAAGTAACAACTATAATAAGTCTATACGCGCTACGATCGCAGCTAATTCGCTCTGCCGCGCGATTCCAAACTTGGAAAAGATGGATTTGAGCTGCGAGCGGACCGTGTTCTCCGTCACAGCGAACGTCTCAGCGACTTCGCGCAAGGATTGTCCGCGGCCGACAAGCATTGCGACCCGCGCTTCCGCTTGTGAAAGGCCCAACTGCCTAAGCTGCGGCTCAACCGAGCGAGAAGCAGGCCTGAAAAGGTCGCGCAGCAGCACCAGCGCTCCGCCTTGCTTCGATCCGGTAAAAGGATATGTCGCGTTATACCTTCGCAATGATGTCACTTCGACCGCAATGGGCCGGCGACCATTGGTACCTCGAAGGATAATGGAGGTTGCGGCGACATCCTTGATGCCCAACCCGGAGATCACTGCGCCGTTGAGCTTATCGTGCTCTGCAACGACGACCGCATGCAATTCGCGATCAGCACCGACCCGCAGGTAGCCCGGAAGCAGCCGTTCGGCCACCACGTTCATATGTCGAACACGACCCTGCATATCGAGGACGATGGCCCCGACCTGCACCCGCTCTAACGCTGTCTCCGCATTACCGGAGCTGACCCGGGCGTCCGCGAGAACTTTCGACAGCGCGTAGGCGCGCGCGACGTGTGGCGCGAGGCGGCGCAGCCGCTCGATCTCGGCAGCCTGATAGTCACCGTCGCGATCATGTCGGAAGGCGCTGACCGACAGGATTCCGCCCGAGACATCAGGGGCAATATAGCCCGCAAACTCACCCAGTCGGTGTGGGCGGCAGAATTCCTGGAAGAACACGTCCCGCCGCTTCTCTTCCGGCGTGATGAGATCCCCGTCTCGGACGATGGTGCCCGGGCGGACACCGACGGCTTTTCCCCGCGCGTTGCGCGTGTCCAAGTGCCACCACCCGGCAGCGTAAGCCTCGTTCGCCTCTTTCAGCGTCTCCGATGCGATGATCTCGATCGGCCGCGCGATGTTGGTGACGACAAGACCCAGGGCGCCTACCGCGGCACCGACCTGGTCGAGAACCAGCGGCCATTGCTCAGGTTCTGCCGCCGCCGCGTAGCAGACATGTATCAGGGCATCCAGGTCTGTACCCACGCTCCACCCTTTTCACGTGCCCGCAGAAGGCGTGATGTTGTCTCTGCCGTCTACGAGCACTGTATTCGATGATCCCGCCGTGCCTGCCTACCCCCGGCAGGCTCCTGCGCCTTCCGCGGCCGAACAACCCGCTTCGGCTGCCCGGAGACGGCCTCAGCAGCATCCGCAGACTTCGGAGCTGTCTTCCGGCGCCCCTGGCCGAGCCCTACACTCTTGGCCAGCGATGAGCGCATCTCGGAGTAGCTGGGCGCCGTCATCGGGTAGTCGCGGGGGAGGCCCCACTTCTCGCGGTAAGCCTCAGGGCTCAACCCCAACGCCGTGAGATGACGCTTGAGCGTCTTGTAGGGTTTGCTATCCTCGAAACTAATCAGCGCGTCGTGCTTGATCGATTTCCGGATCTGCGCGGGCGTGAGCTTCTGGATCACGGGAGCTTCGGTGTTCTTGCCCCTCCCGAGGCCGGAAAGAGCGGCATGAACGCTGGCGAGCAGGTCCGGCAAGTCGGCAGCTTGTACCGAGTTCTTCGACACATAGGCAGAGACAATCTCGCCTGTCAGCGCCATATAATCGGCCGCCTCGCCACCGACCGCTTCCGCGTTCTCGTCCACGATGCACCTGCTCTTGTAAAAGGCCACATCTTGTTATTTGGAGTTTAGGAAGGCTATGAGAGGGAGCCTATATTATTTGTTTCTGCGCTGACGAGGGCAGAAACAATGCAGGGATGTGACACTGAAGCCGCGGCTAGGATCATCGCCGAGAACGTCGTCTCGGCCTTCGAACGCGCGCGCGAGGGAGCGGGTGGCTTCATCGGCTCGGGTCGCGATATGGCCCTAGGCGGGCTGATGCGCGAGCTTATGGGCGTTATGCCCACCGACGACAGCGACGTGCTCGCTGCGGCCTGCAATCGCTTCCTGGACAGGCTGGCGACCATAGGCATGACCGGGCCGAGGGTCGAGGCCGTCGATTCCGACGACGGGTCCAGTGACGATGACCCCGGCGTAGATCGTCGCGGGAGCAGCTTGGCCAGGCTGAGGAATGGCCTGCGTCAGGCAGTGCCGCTAGGATTCGCCGAACACGCTCCAACCGAACGTCCGATGAGACCGGGGCTCCGGCAATTGCAGGCGCGCCGAAGCCGATTGCGGCCTCAGGATCGCCAGCCTTGCCGCCAACGGTGAGGCACAGTGCGAGCTCGAGCGGCAGCCGGGGTCGGAACCGGAGGCGTCAATGGGCCCCGGGCGGCAGTGGTGCCGGGATCATGATGAAGTAGATCGCATAGGCGATAAGTGCCGCGACCAGTACGGCGGCGACGATCAGGCCGTAGCGATTCGTTCGGACGGGCGCGCGTTTCACGTCGGACGGATCAGCCATCGAACCTCCAAACCTGTCGAAGGTCCAACCGCAGACACGGCCGACGGTTCACGAACGGTGCGGAACCGGCCGAGAGGGCCGTGCGTCGAAGTTCTCCGGACTTGCCGGATCCGCCCCCTACGCGTTGTCCCCCGGATCGCCGAGATGACCGCGTCGGTGACCTGCCGGGTTGTGGCCGAGCCACCCAGATCGGGCGTGTGCAGGCTTGAATCCGCAGTCACCCGCTCGACCGCGCGCATCAACCGGTCGGCCGCAGGCTTCTCGCCGAGGTGCTCCAGCATCTGGCAGGCCGTCCAGAAGGTCGCGATCGGGTTGGCGATACCCTTGCCGGTGATGTCGAAGGCCGAACCGTGGATCGGCTCGAACATCGACGGGAAGGTCCGCTCCGGATTGATGTTGGCGGTCGGAGCGATGCCGAGCGATCCCGCCAGGGCGGCCGCGAGGTCCGACAGGATGTCGGCGTGCAGGTTGGTCGCCACGATCGTGTCGAGCGTCTCGGGCTTCATCACCATCCGCATGGTCATCGCATCGACCAGCATCTTGTCCCAAGTGACGTCGGGGAAGTCCTTGGCGACGTCGGCGGCGATCTCGTCCCACATCACCATGGCGTGGCGCTGCGCGTTCGATTTCGTGACCACGGTGAGAAGCTTGCGCGGGCGAGACTGCGCGAGCTTGAACGCGTAGCGGATGACGCGGTCGACGCCCGAGCGGGTCATCATCGACACGTCGGTGGCGACCTCGTTGGGATGGCCCTGATGAACCCGGCCGCCGACCCCGGCATATTCGCCCTCCGAGTTCTCACGCACGATCACCCAGTCGAGTTCCGGGCCCGCGACGTGGCGCAGCGGACTGGTGATGCCCGGCAGGATGCGTGTCGGCCGGACGTTGGCGTATTGGTCGAAGGGCTGGCAGATCGCGAGCCGGAGGCCCCAGAGGCTGATGTGGTCCGGCACGTCCGGCGCGCCGACGGCGCCGAAGAAGATCGCATCGTGGTTCCGGATCCGGTCGCGGCCGTCCGCCGGCATCATCACGCCATGCGTCTTGTAGTAATCGGAGCCCCAGTCGAAGTGATCGAATTTGAACCGGAAGGATCCGGTTTTCTCGGCGAGGGCGTCGAGGACCTCGATTCCGGCGGCGATGACCTCGACTCCGATACCGTCCGCCGGAATGGCCGCGATGGCGTAGGTCTTCATGAGAGTCTCCCTGGAAGTGAGGAAGCGTTCAGCGCCTGGCGGGGCCGCGAGGGGAAGACGGCGGAGTGGATCGACCGCATCGACCGCAGCGACGCCCCTGAACCGAGGCCGGGCCCGGCTGACCCGAGTGCGGGCAGGGCCCTGGCGGCCATGATGCCGAGAGGGAAGACATTGGGTCCCTTCTTGCGCGCCATCTTCCATGCAAGATTGCATACGGGATAATGATCGAGAGGGAGGGGGTCAACGCGCTCTGCCGGGGGTGGCAACGGTGATAAGCTTCTCGGAAGCGGGAGAGCCCACATGACGCGGGGGCAGCCCCAGCCAGATTCGCGCGGGCAGGCGGCATCGTTGGAGGGTGGCGAGAAGCGCACATCGCTCGTCGACGACGCCTACGCGGCGATGCGCGCTGCGATCCGCGACGCAAGCTTCGCCCCCGGCTATCAGGCCTCCGAGCAGGAGATCGCCCTGCGTCTCGGCATGAGCCGGACGCCGGTGCACGAAGCGGCGATCCGCCTGCAGGAGGACGGCCTCGTTCGCGTACTGCCCCGGAAGGGGATCCTGGTGCTCGCGCTCGCCCCCGACGACATGCGCGAGATTTACGACGTCGTCATCGCCATCGAGGGCCGGGCGGCCGAGTTGGTGGCGGCGCTGCCGGAGAGCGCACGCCTCGACGCCGCGCGCGCCCTCGATGCCCAGACGGACGCGATGGCGGACGCGCATGCGCACGGCGATCTTCGCGCGTGGGGCGAGGCCGATGCGGCCTTCCATGCCGCGTTGATCGAGCATGCCCGGAACGGGCGGATGAGCCGGATCGTGCAGGCGATCAACGATCAGTCACACCGGGCGCGGATGCTGACGCTCAATTTCCGCCGCACCCTGGACGCCTCGGTCGCCGAGCATCGGCAGATCGCTTGCGCCATCCGCTCAGGCGAGGCCGTCGAGGCTCTCGAAGCCGCGCGCCGGCACCGGATCCGGGCGCGGGATGAGCTTCTGCCGCTTCTGGAGCGTTACGGGCTCAAACACCTGTAGCGAAACGACCGCCGGCATCGCACGCGGCACGGTGCCAGGATCGGGCCGATTGCGATCCGAGCGCAGTGCCCACCGGGCGGATCCGACCCTCCCAGGCAGCATCGTGTAACGTTATGTGACAACACCTCTTTTCGCGTTTCCGTCCGCGTCGCCGCCCGTATGCTCCGCCATGCACGAGGGCACCGCCATCGCCGTCGTCGAGGACGCCCCCGACATCCGCGCGCTGCTCGCCGGCTATCTTGAGGGCGAGGGCTTTCGCGTCGTCACGCTCGACGGCGGCGCCAGTCTCGACCGGCTCCCGGCGACGGGGCCGGCTCCGGACCTGATCGTCCTCGATTGGATGCTGCCGGGCGAGGACGGGCTCTCGATCTGCCGGCGCCTGAACGAAGCGGACGGGCCGCCGATCGTCATGCTGACCGCCAAGGACGAGGATATCGACCGGGTGCTCGGCCCGGAAATGGGCGCCGACGACTATGTCTCAAAGCCCTTCAACCCCCGCGTGCTGCTCGCCCGCATCCGTTCGGTCCTGCGCCGCGCCAGCGGGGCCGCCACCCCGGCGGCCGAATCCGGCCACGGGACATTGAGCGTGGCCGACCTCATGATCGACCTCGCGGCACGTACCGTGACCACCGGCGAGCCCGCCGCCGACGCTGCTGGCCCAACTGAGCCTCATCCCGCCCCCCGATTTCGCGTCGGGCCCTCGGCCTGACGTCCTTGGAGGCAGCCATGATCCGAACGTTCGTCATGCCCGTCGCCCTCGCGGCAGGCGTTCTGATGGCCGGTTCGAGCGCCGAGGCCCGGGATGGGTGCGGCCCCGGCTTCCACCGCAACTTCTACGGCTGGTGCCGGCCGAACTTCGGCTACCGTCCCTAACGTCTATGTCCCCGTCTACCGGCGCTTCGGCTACCGGTGGCACTTCGGCTACCCTTACGGCTGGCACCGCCGGTTCGCGTGGCACGGCGGCTATCGCTGGGGCGGCTACCGGCACGCGGGCTGGCACGGCGGCTGGCACCGTCGCTGGTGAGCCCCGCCGGGTCCGGCCGCTACGGCAAGAGGAAGCCGGATACCACGTAGGTCAGGGCCGCGACGAGGGCGGCGGCAGGCATCGTGATCACCCAGGCGACCACGATCCCCTGGGCCACGTTCCAGCGCACCGCCGAGACCCGGCGGGCCGCCCCGACGCCCACGATCGCTCCTGTGATCGTGTGGGTGGTCGAGACCGGGATTCCGAAGGCCGTCGCGGCGAAGAGAGTCGCGGCGCCGCCGGTCTCGGCACAGAAGCCCTGCATGGGCGACAGGCGCGTGATCTTCGATCCCATCGTGTGCACGATGCGCCAGCCGCCCAGCAGGGTGCCGAGCGCCATCGCGGCCTGGCAGGACAGCACCACCCAGAGCGGCACGTGGAATGCCCCGGTCTCGCCATGGGCGTAGAGCAGCGCCGCGATGATACCCATGGTCTTCTGCGCGTCGTTGCCGCCGTGCCCGAGGGAGTAGAGCGAGGCCGAGACGAACTGCAGGCTCCGGAACAGCCTGTCGACGGCGGTCGGGGTGGAGCGGACGAAGAACCACGACACCGCGAGCATAAGGAGCAGCCCGAGGGCGAAGCCCAGAGCCGGCGAGAGCACGATGGCGGCGCTCGTGGCGATGACGCCATGCCAGACGATCACGCCCATCCCAGCCTTGGCGATCCCGGCCCCGAGCAGGCCGCCGATAAGGGCGTGCGAACTCGAGGACGGGATGCCGGCATACCACGTCAGCAGGTTCCAGGTGATCGCGCCGCCAAGGGCGCCCAGGATCACCCGGTCGTCCACGGCCGCGACGTCGATGATGCCGGACCCGACCGTGCCGGCGACGTGCAGGCCGAAGACCAGGAATGCCACGAAGTTGAAGAACGCCGCCCAGAACACGGCGTAGCGGGGTGCCAGCACCCGGGTCGACACAATGGTCGCGATGGAATTGGCGGCGTCGTGCAGGCCGTTCAGGAAATCGAACAGCAGCGCGAGGACGATGAGGATGACGAGGAGCGTCACGCGTGCGGCTCGTCGGCTCAGACGTGCTCGACGACGATGCTGCTGATCTGGTTCGCCACGTCCTCGAACCGGTCCATGACCTTCTCCAGATGATCGTAGAGCCTCGGACCCGACCAGGAAGGCCATGGGATCCTGACGCGATGCCTTGAACAGCGCCTTCAATCCCGCATTGTGCAGGTCGTCGGCACGGCCTTCGAGTTCGATCACGCGCTCTGTCAGGCTGTTCAAGGCGGCGGCATTCTCGCCGAGGGCCCTCAACTTCGGCAGCGCCTCCGCAGTCACCCGCGCCGCCTCTTGGATGATCGCGCCCATCTCGCGCATCTCGGGCTGGAAGACTGTCACCTCGAAGAGCTGAACCGCCTTGGCCGTCTTGAGCATCTGGTCGATGGCGTCGTCAAGCGAGCCGACCAGAGCCTGGATGTCGCTGCGGTCGAAGGGCGTGATGAAGGTTCTGCGCACCGCCAGGAGCGCGTCGCGGGTGATGGCATCGGCCTCGTCCTCGTGCGCCGCGATGGCGGAGCACGCGGTGGAGACATCCTGCGTGCCGTCGAGAAGGGTGCGCAGTGCCGACGCACCGTCGACCAACGTCGCGGCATGATGCTCGAAGAGGTCGAAGAACCGATCCTCCTTCGGCATCAGGGCCCGAAACCAACCCAGCATATCGTGTCCCGCTTCGGAGAAGAGTTGCGCCGGCAAAGCATAGCGACGCCTGGCAGGCACAACGGACGAACGGGCCGACCTGATCCAGCCGCGGTGCATTTTGCGCGTACGCCACCCAGAAGGCGCAGGAAAAGATGGGAGGCTTGCGGATCCTCGCTTAGCGGGAACGCCCGGAGGAGGCGTGGAGCCAGCCGAAATCGACCGGATAGCCGAGACCGTGAAGCATCTTGACGCGCTTCCACGAGGCCGACCGCGCCGAGGCCTCGTCCTGTCCGGCTTCGACCTCCGCGGCTTCCATCTCCTGGAGTTCGCGGGTCAGGGCCTCGCGGAGACCGGCCGCCTGCATGTTTCCGAGCGCAGCCGTGAACGCCTGCTCGGTGACTCTGACCTGATCGCAAATCTCACGCACGCTCATCAGTTCCCGGTCCTCTCGCACTGCATGAACAACGCCGTCTCGCAGTCGATCAGACTCTAACCCGCCACGTGCGCGCCCGGAGATGTACGCCTTTGGTGCGAAGGTGCCGTTCGCCCGGCGGCGTAGATTATGCGGCTCACCGCAGAGGGAGCAATCCGATACGTCGCGCGATGCGCGGGCTCGGCGCCAGCGCCGCTTGCGCCCGAAAATCCGGCGTGAGTCAGGAAGGCGGGGATCCGCGTCATCCCGCAAGACGATGCGCGGCTGCAGGGTGGCTCCGATGGCAACCAGCGCGGCCGATCCGATCAGCGCGACGAGCGCCGCTCCCCAGAACATATTCTCGAACATCGGGCACCCCCGAACCAGGGACCACCAGCTTTAGAGTCCGATACTGCCGGAGATTACGGCCAAAGCTAGACCGTTTCAGACATTATGCCCAAGGTTTAGTATCGAACAGATTCCACGTTGAATGGCCGACCTCAAACGCCGGCCATCCACGTGGCAGTCCGGAGGACGATGACCCGGCACTCGGCGGCTGGTCCCGTCACCGCAGATCGCATATCGCAGACACATCATCTGCCGGCCGTCGGGATGCTTGGCATGAATCATGTCCGGGCGGGAACGTCGTGTGCCGCGCTGCCCGGACCTAACAGCCCTCGACGCTGCCGACCCAATGCAGGTCGCAGCGGAGTGGGACTGCGCAGTACATCACGGGCGAGGACGGACGTCTTTGCGCCGGATCAAGGCGTCCGACCCCGGGGACACGAAAGATCGCCCGCATCTGCGCGGAGCCCCACCGATGCGTGCCTATCTCGTCACCTTCTACAAGATTGTCTGCGACAACGCCGGCCGCGATCATCGGGTCCCGCAAGGAAAGATCCTGATCCGCGCCCCCTCTGATGTCTCCGCCGAGTGGCAGGCCAAGGCGCTGCTCTGCGAGCGAGCGCGTGTCGTCGATTGGCGGCTGCGCGCCGACAGCTGCGAGGTTGCCATCGTCAGGGATGCGGCTGCGTGATTCGACAGCGATCAGATCTCGGGGTCCCGGACCAAGCTTCGGTAAGCCCCGGTCGCTGGACGGCGGGCGAGTTACTTTGGCCCTCGGCGGACGATGATCACGAACCGGCGGCGATTCGACTTGGCTCGGGCACGACTGCCGGCGTCGGCCTTGGCGCACCGGCCCGGCCGATGGGCACGGAGGCGCGATTTACGAACCGTTCATCCTCCGGGTGTCCCATCCGCGGGCACGGAAGCGGGGATGCGGACGCGATGTCGAGCGAGACGAACAAGTCGACCGAGCCGCCGATCCTGGAGCTGTGGCGCATCTTCGCGCTCGCTCTGATCGTGGCGGCCGGTATGCTGTTCGTCCACCTGATCGTTCCGAGCGAGGCCGGCGCCAGCCCGGCCCGCGCGAGGCGGCCGTGAGCGCACGCTGAGCGGGTTCCTGAGGGCGTGCAGTTCCGGGTTCGCCGCGCATCGTTCGCCCGGATCAGAGGCAAGAGGTCAGGGGTTCGATCCGGCGCGCGAGGCCTGCACCCGTCCGGCCCTCTCCAGCGCCGGGCTTTTGCCCGCACGCCCGGAGCCCGCTGGAAGCGCGAAGTCCGCGGTGTTGCGCCCGCGCCGATCCTATTCGCTCCCTCTCGCAGGGGCCTCGGCTTGATTGAGGGCGGCGACCGCGGCCTTCAAGTCGCGTCGCGCCTGCGCAATGGCGGCTGCCTTCTCGTCGCCTTGCGCATTCAGAGCCTCCAGGAAGGCCGTCCAGTCGGCGCGCGCGTCGTTCGGGATCTTCCCGTCGAGCTTCTGCCGGAGTTGGGCGATCCGCCCTTCGGTCGTTCCGGCCGTCGGCGCGGCCATGTCGGCGTCGTACACGCCGACCGCGCAGGTCTGATCGCCGGCCTTGGTGTAGTAGGTGGTCTTGGGCTCCTCGACCGTGCTGCCGGGTTTCGGAAACAGATAGCGGATCACCGAGATCTGTCCGGGCCGGGCGGTTTCGAGCATGGTCCGGATGAAGTGACTGCCGGTCCTGTCGTGGAGATCGCGCACGTCGTGACCCATCAGGATCGGATTGGGGTGGGCGCTCATGACGCCGTCCGGCCCGACACAGAACACGTAGGTGTCTGCCGTGCGGAACCCGCCCGTGCCGCGCGCGAAATCCTGAAGGGCCGCGGTCTTGTCGATCCGGAGGGCCCGGTCGACGCGGCCGAGCATCCATGACGCGAAGCCGTTCGGGCTCGGGTCGTCGCAGGCAGTCGGCGCCTCACCGTCGCCGCAAGCCATAGCCGTCATGACCGGCAGCATCCCGGAGATCAATGCAGCTGCAAGCACCGAAGTCTTCAGAGCCATCCACCTCTCCCGAAATCAGCAGATCATCCCGGATCTGCATAATCGGACACAGCGTTGGATGAATTGGCAAGCGCTAAGAGCAGTCTTCACGCGTTCGTCAGAACGATCCCTCCGACCGGTTCTCTACTGCATCGGCAGCGGTATCGCCTCGACGGCGACTTCGCCGACCCCGCGGGCCGCGAGGGCGGTGCGCAGGGGCATGGTCAGGCAGGTTCCGGCCGTGAAGGCGCCGAGCACGGATCCATGGCGGTCCGCCTCACGCGGCACGGGTCCGATCAGTTGCACGACGCGCCGGGCAATCGCGGGGGCCGGATCGATCCAGGTGACCGGCCAGGGGGCGAGGGCCTCCAGGCGCGGCAGCAGGAGGGGATAATGGGTGCAGGCGAGGCAGACCACGTCGGTGCGCCGCCCGTCCGGCTCGGCCACGAAGCAGGGAGCGATCTCGGCCGCGAGCGCGGCATCGTCCACGGGGGTGCCGGCGAGTTCGGCCTCGGCAAAGGCTGCGAGGTTCTGCGAGCCGACCAGGGTTACCGCGCAGGATCCGGCATAGGCCGCGATGAGATCGCGCGTGTAGGAGCGGGCCACCGTGCCGGGCGTGGCCAGCAGGGACACGAGCCGTGAGCGCGTCGCCTCCGCGGCCGGCTTGATCGGCGGCACGACGCCGACGAACGGCGTGGTGAAACGCTGGCGCAGAGCCGGCAGGACCAGAGTCGAGGCGGTGTTGCAGGCGATGACCACGAGGTCGGGGCGGTGGATCGCGACCAGCCGCTCCATGACGGCGAGCACGCGGGCGACGAGGGTTGCCTCGCCGAGCCGGCCGTACGGGAAGGCGGCGTCGTCGCCGACATAGACGTAGCGGGCATCTGGCCGGGCGCGCCGGACCGCATCGAGGACGGTGAGGCCGCCGAGCCCGGAATCGAAGACCAGGATGGTCGGCTCGGGCGAGACGCGCAGCGCGGCGGCGGACCGGCTGGCCCCTTCCATCAGATCGATTCGCATGGGAACCCCGGACTCCTCATGAGCATCCCGAATCTCTGCGTCGAGGGTTAAGGCGGTCTCACTGCGGCGAGAGAAAGACCCGCGATCCCCAACCGTTCCCGTTAACCACTGCCTCTCCGGCGCGAAGGAGCCGGAGGCGCGGCCTCCGATACCGACGCTCCCCTCTGGAGGTTGTCGGAGCACGGCCGGGACATATCTTCTGCGCGCCGGCCTCGGACCAAGGAAACCGTTCCGGGGCACGCCCGAAAAAGGGATAATCGTCATGGCAGCGACGGCCGCACTGCGTCCGGACGAAGGACGAGACCGGGAAGCGCCAGCCTTTCCACCGCCTCCTGTGACCGCCCGCCCGATCGACAGGGCAGCCTGGATCGCCGCCTACCGCCATGTGCGGAGCGAGACGGAGCGCCGTGCCGCGCCGCTCTCCCCGGAGGATCAGCAGGTCCAGTCCATGGCCGATGCCAGCCCGACCAAATGGCACCGGGCGCACGTGACGTGGTTCTTCGAGCAGTTCCTTCTTCGGGAGCATCTGCCCGGCTCCGCCATCTATGACGAGCGGCTGCACTATCTGTTCAACTCGTACTACGTGGCGGCCGGTCCGCGTCAGCCGCGCATCCAGCGGGGCCTGATCACCCGTCCGACCATGGCGGAGGTCACGGCCTACCGGGCGCATGTGGATCGGGCGGTGGAGACCCTGCTGGGTCAGGCCTCCGAGAGCGCGCTGGACGGCGTGCTGCCGATCTTCGAGATCGGGCTCTACCACGAGCAACAGCACCAGGAGCTTCTCCTCACCGACATCCTGCACGCCTTCGCGCAGAACCCGCTGAGCCCCGCCTACGACCCGGCTTGGCGCTTCCCGCGCGCCGCCGCGCAGGCCGGCCAGGTCCGCCTGGATCGGGGCATCGCGTGGATCGGCCATGCGGGGGAGGGATTCTCGTTCGACAACGAATCGCCGCGCCACGAGACGCTGATCCCGGCCGGTCGGCTCGACAAGGCCCTGGTGACGAACCGACAGTGGCTCGCCTTCATGGAGGATAGTGGCTACGCTAGGCCCGAGCTGTGGCTCTCGGACGGCTGGTATGTCGGACCGGCCCAGGGCTGGGAGGCGCCGGGCTACTGGCGCCGGGACGGTGACGGCTGGGCCACCATGACCCTCGGCGGTCGGCGTGCGGTGGATCTCGACGCGCCCGTCACCCACATCAGCTACTATGAGGCCGACGCCTATGCCCGCTGGGCAGGCCGCTTCCTGCCGACCGAGTTCGAGTGGGAGGTCGCGGCCCGGGACGGCGGACTACCGGACGCGTTCGGCCTCGTGTGGCAATGGACCCGCAGCGCCTACGTGCCCTATCCGGGCTACCGGCCGCTCCCGGGGGCGCTCGGCGAATACAACGGCAAGTTCATGGCCAACCAGTTCGTGCTGCGCGGCTCATCGGCCGCCACGCCCGAGGGCCATGCCCGGCTGCCGTACCGCAACTTCTTCTATCCGCACCAGCGCTGGCAGTTCACCGGCCTGCGCCTCGCCGACACCGCCTGACGCGCCCCGGAGCCCGCCTTGACCATCAAGCCAACCTTCCCCGACGCGGCTCCGGTCGCGCTGGAAACGGCCGCGCTGACCTTCCTCGAGGACGTCCGGGAGGGCCTGTCGAAACCCCAGAAGGCACTCTCGCCAAAGTACTTCTACGACGCCGCCGGTTCCGACCTGTTCGAGGCGATCACCCGGCTTCCGGAATACTACCCGACCCGTACGGAGATCGGCATCCTCGACCGGAGCGGGTCGGAGATCGCGGCCCTGCTTCCGGCCAACGCCGCCCTGGTGGAGTTCGGCAGCGGCTCGACGGTGAAGCTCCGCCGCCTGCTCCGACACCTGGACACGCTCGGCGCCTACGCGCCGGTGGACGTCTCCGGCGCGTTCCTGCGCGCGCAGGCCGAGGCCCTGATGGCGGACCTGCCGCAGCTTCGGGTCGAGCCGGTGGTCGCCGATTTCACGCGTGATTTCGATCTGCCCGACAGCCTCGACGGTCTGCCCCGGGCGGGGTTCTTTCCGGGCTCGACCATCGGCAATTTCGAGCCCGCCGAGGCGGAGGATCTGCTGCGCCGCTTCGGGCGGATCCTGGGAGAGGGCGCCCACTTGATCGTGGGGGTCGACCTCGTGAAGGACACCGCAACCCTGGAGCGCGCCTATGACGATTCCGCCGGCGTGACCGCGGCCTTCAACCTCAATCTGCTGACGCGGATCAACCGGGAACTCGCCGGCCGCTTCGACCTCGACGCCTTCGCCCACCGGGCCGTGTTCAACCGCCAGGCGTCGCGGATCGAGATGCACCTCGTCGCCCGGGACGCGCAGGATGTTCGCGTGGGCTCCGACACGTTCGCGTTCGCGGAAGGCGAGACGATTCACACCGAAAGCAGCTACAAGTACACGGTCGAGACCTTCCAGGCTCTGGCGGAACGTGCCGGCTGGACCTGGCTCAGGGTCTGGACCGATCCGGAGGGGCTGTTCTCGGTCCACGCGCTCCGGCTGGATTAGACGGCCGCCGGGCGGGCGGTTCAGGCGAGGGGTGAAGGACGCGCCCATGCGTTTCAACCCACCCTGGTTCTACGTCGTGGCGCCCGGTCTGGGAGCCCTGGCCGGCCTGCTCTACGGGGCGATCTTCGAGGTCGGCCCGCTGACCGGTTCGGCGATCCGCGGCGCGATCATCGGCACGCCGATCCTGCTCTACGAGCGCCGACTCCTCGTCCCGGACCTGCGCGAGCGGGTCCGTCAGCTCGCCACGCCGCTGTTTCTGCTCGCGACCGTGGCGCTCTACATCGCGACAATCGTCATCGGCAACGCGGTCGCCAGCACCGTGCTGAACCGCCTGTTCCGGTTCATGTACAGCGAGCGCAACGCGATGCTGATGACCGATACGGGCCTGCTCTACGCGCTCGGCATCTCGGCCCTCGCGGTCTTCATCTTCCGAGTCCGCGACCTGATCGGGCCGGGCGTGTTCGCCAACCTGCTGATCGGCCGATACCACCGGCCGATCAGCGAGGAGCGGATCTTCCTGTTCCTCGACGTCGCCGGCTCGACGCGCTTCGCCGACCGCTACGGCGACCGGGAAGCACAGGCCTATCTCGGGCAGATCTTCAACGCGCTCGCGCTGCCGGTCTCGCGCGCCCGGGGCTCCATCGACGACTATATCGGCGATCTGGCTCTGGTGACCTGGACGATAGAGCGCGGCCTGCGGGACGCCGCCTGCCTGCGCTGCGTGTTCGATTTCGCCGCGCGCCTCGCCGACGACGCCGAGGCCTGGCGGAGCCGCTTCGGACAGGTGCCGGAATTCCGGGCGGCGCTCCATTGCGGGCCGGTGGTCACCGCCGAGATCGGGCTTGAGCGGCACAAGATCGCGTATTTCGGCGATGTCGTGAACACGACCGCGCGGCTGGAAGCCCTGTCCAAGACCCTCGGGGTCCATGTTCTCGTCTCGGCCGATCTCCTCCAGCGGCTCGGCCCGCTGCCGGACGATTTCGTGGCGGAGGATCTCGGCGCCCACACCCTTCGGGGGCGCGAGGAGCCCTTGGCGGTGGCTTCGATCCGGCGCCGCGCGCCCGTCACGGCACCGGTCGCGCCGGTTCAAGGCCAAGCCGTGCTGGGCTGAGGTGGGACGGCCGACACCGTCCCGGTTCGACTTCAGCCGGTGCTGCAATCACGCGCCCAGCGCCTTCAGCACGTCGCGGGCGGCGCGCTCGCCGTCGAGGGTCGCGCCACCGACCGTCATGGCCCCGCCACCGGCCAGGGCCTCGCCGGCGAAGAACACCCGCCCACCCACCGGCTCGCGCAAGCGGTTGCGGGCCTCCGCATGCCCGGGAGCGGCGACCGAGTACGAGCCGCAGGCGTGCGGATCGGTCCACCAGCCGGCGAGCCGCCCCGCCAGCACGGCACCCTTGGCCTTCTTACCCAGAAGGGCGCCGAGGCGTTCGGTGGCCAGCGCCACCGCCGCGGCCTCACCGGCACGGCACAGGTCGCGGGCGAGGTCGCCGCCGAGATTGGCCACCGCCAAGGGTCGGCCGAACGGCCCCATCTCGAAGTAGAGGGTCGGGCCGCCGGTCGCGATCGAGACCGCATCGCCGAACGCCGCCGCGTCGATTCTCGACGTATCGAGGCGCAGGCCGATCTTGGTGTAGGCGCCCATGTGCAACCCCTCGAGGGCTGCCTGCGGACCGTCGGGAAGCCCGGGCACGAACCGGAGGGCGCCGGATTTCAGCACGCCCACGGGCACGGTAACGATGACCGCCGCCGCGGACAGGATGCCTTGCGCCGTCTCCACCCGGACATTCCGGCCGGACCAGTCGATCGCGCGCACCGGACAGCCGAGCCTCACCGGCAGGTCGGCGAAATGCCGCGCCACCAAGTCGCCGTAGCCGTCCACCCACAGGTCGGTGCCGGACCAGAGCCGGTCGTAGTCGACGGCCGAGACCCGCTCGGGATCCTCCCCCAGGGACAGGCGGCTCAGGCCCGCCGCGGCTCGCTCGGCATCGGGACCGCCGGCTCGGGCGGCCTCTGCCAGGGACGGGTCGCCTGCCTTCGGCGTGAGCAGCGCGTCGAGGCCGGAGAAGCCGGCGCGCCGGCTGGCCTTCTCGGCATCCGTGGCCGGGCGCCCGTCGATCGTGAGCGTGCGCGCCCAGCCGTCCTCGCGGGCGAAGCGCGCCTTGGCGGCCCGGGCGATGGGGGCCCAGGGATTGTGCTCGGCCCAGTGAATGTACTCGGCGCCGGCATCGAACGGGCAGTCCGGGCCCAATGCTCTGTCGGTGAAGGTGCGGCCGCCGATGCGCTCCCGTGCTTCGAGGAGCGTGACGCCCTGACCCGCCGCCCGCAGCGCGACCGCGGCCGCGAGACCCGCCGAGCCCGCGCCGACGATCACCACGGTTCCGCCGCCGGCCGCCGAACGCAGCGCCGGCGCCGCCAGAAGGGCCGAGACGAGTATCGAACGTCGGGTGGGATTCTGCCGGGCCGGTCTCATGGCGCCTCCGCGCGGAAACGTCCCGGACGACAGATGGGGCGCGACGCGCTACCCGCGCGCGCCGTTGGTGCCCGAACGCTTCTCCATCATCGCCTTGACCTGCATCAGCTGGTCCCAGACCAGACCCGGCGACGTCCCGAAGAACTCGAAGCCCGCGGTCACGCCCCAGTAGATGCCGAAACAGATCAGCGGCACGAGCACCCAGGCCAGAACCTCCTCACCGCGCTTGCGCCGCTGGCGCCGCCGCCTGCGCTCCTCACGCCACGTCGGCTTCTTCGGGGGCGCCGGCTGCGCGACGGGGGACAGGGGTCCCTCGTGCAGGTCTTCAGTCATCAGGCGCCTCCTCGCCGCGGCGCATACGCGTCGCGGCGGTCATAGACCGGCGGCCACCGAGTCCGGAAGGCCGCCGTCCGGCATGCACGCCATTAGGCGCGGACGAGTGGCACCTTCGGCACGGTCCGGACGCCACCGCCCGAGCTGCCGCCGCCCTTGTTGTCCTTCGGCGTCTTCTTCCGGGACGCCGCGCGGGGCTTGGCGCGCTTGTGGCGCTTGGCGGCGTTGGTCACGTCCTTCTCGGGCTTGGGCGTGACCGGGCCGGCCGGGAAGTCGAAGCCCAGGCTCTCCTTGGCTCCGGCCTTGACCTCGCCGTCCTCGGGCTTGCGCACGACCACGCGGACCGCGCCGCCATCCTTCAGTTTGCCGAACAGCACCTCGTCGGCGAGCGGCGTCTTGATCGTCGACTGGATGAGCCGCGCCATCGGACGGGCGCCCATCGCGTCGTCGTAGCCGTGCTCCACCAGCCAGTCGCGCGCCTCGTCCGACAGCTCGATCGTGACGTTGCGGTCGGCGAGCTGCGCCTCCAGCTGGAGGACGAACTTGTCGACCACCTTCGCCACCACGTCCTTCGGCAGGTGACCGAAGGAGATGATCGCGTCGAGGCGGTTGCGGAATTCCGGCGCGAACAGCCGGTTGATCGCCTCGACATCGTCCCCCGACCGCTTGGTCTGGGTGAAGCCGTAGGCCGACTTCGCGAGATCCGAGGCGCCCGCATTCGTCGTCATGATGATGATGACGTTGCGGAAATCGACCTGCTTGCCGTTGTGGTCGGTCAGCTTCCCGTGGTCCATCACCTGCAGAAGGATGTTGAACAGGTCCGGATGCGCCTTCTCGATCTCGTCGAGGAGGAGCACGCAGTGCGGGTGCTGGTCGATCCCGTCGGTGAGCAGGCCGCCTTGGTCGAAGCCCACGTAGCCGGGGGCGCGCCGATCAGGCGGCTCACCGTGTGGCGCTCCATGTACTCCGACATGTCGAAGCGCAGCATCTCGACGCCCAGCGAGGCGGCGAGCTGCTTGGCGGCCTCGGTCTTGCCGACGCCGGTCGGGCCCGCGAACAGGTACGAGCCGATCGGCTTGTCCGGGTCGCGCAGGCCGGCGCGGGCCAGCTTGATCGCAGAGGTCAGGGCCTCGATCGCGCTCGGCTGGCCGTAGACCACCCGCTTCAGATTCTCGGTGAGGTGCTGGAGCACCACAGCGTCGTCCTTCGAGACGGTCTTCGGCGGGATCCGGGCCATCGTGGCGATGGTCGCCTCGATCTCTTTGATGCCGATGGTGCGCTTGCGGCGCGCCTCCGGCACCAGCATCTGCGAGGCGCCGGTCTCGTCGATCACGTCGATCGCCTTGTCGGGCAGCTTTCGGTCGTTGATGTAGCGGGCCGACAGCTCCACCGCGGCCTTCACGGCCTCGGTCGTGTACTTGAGCTTGTGGAACTCCTCGAAATAGGGGCGCAGGCCCTTCACGATCTCGATCGTGTCGGGGATCGACGGCTCGTTGACATCGATCTTCTGGAAGCGGCGCACCAGGGCGCGGTCCTTCTCGAAGTACTGGCGGTACTCCTTGTAGGTGGTCGAGCCGATGCAGCGCAGCGTCCCGGAGGCGAGCGCCGGCTTGAGCAGGTTCGACGCATCCATGGCCCCGCCCGAGGTGGCGCCCGCACCGATCACGGTGTGGATCTCGTCGATGAACATGATCGCGTTCGGATGCGCCTCGATCTCCTTCATCACCTGCTTGAGGCGCTCCTCGAAGTCGCCCCGGTAGCGGGTGCCGGCGAGCAGCGTGCCCATGTCGAGGGAGAAGACGGTCGCGTCGGCGAGCACCTCCGGCACCTCGTGCTGGATGATCTTGCGCGCCAACCCTTCCGCGATCGCGGTCTTGCCGACGCCCGGGTCACCGACGAGCAGCGGGTTGTTCTTCTGCCGGCGGCAGAGGACCTGGATCGTCCGCTGAACCTCGCTCTCGCGGCCGATCAGCGGGTCGATCTTGCCCTCACGGGCTTTCTTGTTGAGGTTGACGCAGTAGGCGTCCAGCGCGTCGCCCTTCTTCTTGGCGCCACGGGGATCGCCCTCGTCGCTCGGCCGCTCGGAGGCGCCCTCCTCGTCGGCCCCGCGCACGGGCTTCGACTCGGAGGCGCCGGGGCGCTTGGCGATGCCGTGGCTGATGTAGTTCACCGCATCGTAGCGGGTCATGTCCTGCTCTTGCAGGAAGTAGGCGGCGTGGCTCTCGCGCTCGGCGAAGATCGCCACGAGCACGTTGGCGCCCGTCACCTCCTCGCGGCCGGAGGACTGAACGTGGATCACGGCGCGCTGAATCACGCGCTGGAACCCCGCCGTGGGCTTGGCATCTTGCCGCCCGTCGCCGGTGAGGTTCGAAAGCTCGGTGTCGACGTAGTCGATCAGGCTGCGCTTGAGCGTGTCGATCTCGACATTGCAGGCGCGCATGACCGCGGCCGCATCCTGGTCGTCTACGAGGGCGAGCAGGAGATGCTCCAGCGTCGCGTATTCGTGCCGGCGTTCCCCGGCGAGCGCCAGGGCGCGGTGGAGAGCTTGTTCTAGGCTGCGTGAGAAGCTTGGCAAAGCTGGCCTCTGTCTGGGTGCCTACCGCGAGCGGCGCCTATTTCTTTTCCATAACGCACTGGAGAGGATGTTGGTGTTTGCGTGCGAAGTCCATGACCTGCGTCACCTTGGTCTCCGCCACCTCGTAGGTGAAGACCCCACACTCGCCGACCCCATTCTGATGCACGTGCATCATGATGTGGTAGGCGTCCTCGTGGCTCTTGTTGAAGAAGCGCTCGACCACCAGCACGACGAATTCCATCGGCGTATAGTCATCGTTCAGAAGGAGTACCCGGTAGAGGCTCGGCCTTTTGGTCCGGGGCTTCGTGCGGGTGATGATCGCAGTGTTGGAGCGGTCGTCGCCCCCGGGCGCGCGCGAACCGGACGCCGTGATCGCGGTGCGCGCCGGCCAGCGATCCTTCGTCGAACTCGCGGTGCCCTGTAGGGGGACCTGTATCATGTGCGTCGAACCGATCCTCGATTGGAGCGGGCGTCGCCGGCCCCGACTGCCGATTCTATGGTGGCCCCGCCAGGCGCGGCGCTCGGCTCCAGAACCGTTAATCTACAGACGGTGAGCCGACTTCGCCAGACGCCTGTGCGCACTTGTCCGCCCCGCTGAGCTTGTGCCGGGCGCACGACCACCCCCGCTAATGCGCCCGGGCGGGACTGGTTGCCGCCGACGGTCGCAGGAGATCGCCCGCGAGGGCCACGATCAGGTCGCCGGCCACCGCCGATCCTGCCGTGAAGCGCTCGCCGGCCCGGTGCAGATAGGCCGCCTGGACCGTCAGGATCTCGGCCAGGCTGCGGGCCTCGGCGAGCTTCCGCGCCGTGTCAGCGATGTCGTCCAAATCCCGCTTGGCGAAGTCGAACCACTCGATTCCGAGGGTCTGCGCCGTCCGGCTCGCGATGCCGAGCCGGCGCAGAGCCGTGCCGAACCCGGCCGAACCCGGCGAAAGGTGAAGCGCGAGGATCCGCTGCATGGCCGTTCTCCAGATCGCCGCCGGACATGCCGGCCACGCTCGACCGTCCCGAACGGCGCTATCGGATCTCCACGAACTGTGTGCGGTGCGTCAGCCAGCGTCAAGCCACGGGTGGTAAGGCCCGATAAGCAATGGCCGGTGCGACGGGATCCGGCATTCGCGTCGGTCGCATTAACGGGCCTGTAACTGCACTTGCCTAACTCTCCGATGATGCAGCGGGGCCACGCGAACAGAGCGGGCCGCGCAACGGACACGACCGGCGGGCGCCGGTTTCGCGAGGCAATCTGGCGTGATGCGTAGCGTAGTAGGCCGCTCCCGGACGATTCCAGCGCTGCCGGCCGCGATCCTGGCCGCCGCGGTTCTCACTGCCCTGGCCTCACCGGCCGAGGCGCGACGCGGGCGGCACCATCACCACGCGCGGGCGACCGGCGGCTACAACCCGCCCTACGCCGCGATGGTGGTGGACGTGAAGAGCGGCAAGATCCTCCATGCGATCAACGAGGACGCCCTGCGCCACCCGGCCTCGATCACCAAGGTGATGACGCTCTACATGCTCTTCGAGCAGATGGAGCGCGGGAAGTTCGCTCTCGATTCCGAGCTGACCATCTCGGCCCACGCCGCCGCCCAGGCGCCCTCGAAGCTCGGCCTGCGTCCCGGTCAGACCATCTCGGTCGAAGACGCCATCAAGGCGATCGTGACGAAATCGGCCAACGACGTGGCCTGCGCCATCGGCGAGAACATCGCCGGCTCCGAGGAGCGCTTCGCCCAGATGATGACCGCCAAGGCCCATGCCCTCGGCATGAGCCGGACGCACTACGCCAACGCCTCGGGCCTGCCGGATCCCGAACAGATCACCACCGCCCGCGACCTGACCGTGCTGGCCCGGGCGATCCAGGACCGGTTCCCGCACTATTACCGCTATTTCCAGACCCGGTCCTTCGCGTTCCGCGGCCGGGTGATCGGCAACCACAACCACCTGCTCGGCAACGTTCAGGGCGTGGACGGCATCAAGACCGGCTATACGCGCGATTCCGGCTTCAACCTGATGACCGCGGCGAAGTCCGACGGCCACCAGATCGTGGCGATCGTCCTCGGTGGAAAGTCCGGCGCAAGCCGCGACCGGATCATGGCCGACCTCGTCCGTAGCAACCTGCCGCGGGCCTATGCCGGCGCGCGCACCGCGCCCCCGTCACCGAGGTCGCCGAGCGCGCCCGCCCGGCGGTGGTCGCCGACGCCGTCTCGCGGACGCGCACGCAGGTCGCCTCCGCGGACGACGAGGATGTCGAGACGACGGGCACCACCGGCGAGCCGCTCGACCTCGCCCCGTCCAAGACCACGACGCCGGGCGGCACCTGGAAGCCCGGCCCGCAGGGGATCCCGAAGGCCGCCCAGGCCTATGCCGGCAGCAGCAGCGCCCAGCCGCCCTTCCCGGGCGCGACCAAGTCCTCGGCCCGGGTGGCCTCGGCCGAGCGCGACGAACCCCCGAAGGCGATCACCGGCACCCGCGTCGTTCCCACGGCCTGGGTCATCCAACTCGGCGCCATGGACGACGAGGCGAAGGCCCGCTCGATGCTCTCTGAGGCGCGTGCCAAGGTCGGCGGCAGCCTCTCGAAGGCCGCGCCCTACACAGTAAAGGTCGAGCATGGCGGCACCACGCTCTTCCGCGCCCGCTTCTCGGGCTTCGCAGAGCAGGATTCTGCCCAGGAGGCTTGCACGGCCCTGAAGCGCAGCGGCTTCAGCTGCTTCGCGACCCGGAGCTGAGGCACCCGGAACCTGACGTCGCGCTCGCGCGCGCCGGCACGGCGAGGCTGCGGTCATGTTAGGCCCGCAGCCGCGAATCGGTAACTCTCTGACAACGCGCGTGGAGTTTAGCGATGTCGGTTCAGAAGCCTGTCCCGGGCCGCGTTGACGCGCGCCGCCCGCTCGGCACTGCCCCCTGGTCGGGGTGGGCGCGCTTCATCAGAGACCGGTGGGCCGACCGGATCTCCTCAGCGGTCGCCCCGCGCTGAAGCCCCAGGATCTGGTACGCCTCCTCCTGCGTCATCGCCCCTGGGTTCGGCGGGCGGCGCGGCCGCGGGTGACGATCGCGCTCAGCGTCTACACGCCATCCGGGCGCCCGGCGGTCGAGATACGGCTCTAGCAGGGCGGCGGCGACGACGTCGCTGACGTGACAGAGCCGCAGGAACTCGACCACCGTCTCAACGGGCATGTCGTCGAGCCATGCTCCGGCGCCCGGCCCAGCGATCACCCGGCCCGTGCGCAGGCTCCCGTCAGCGCGCAGATGCGCCTCGAGGAGGTTCGTCCGGTACCGGCGTTCCCTGTCGGAACGCGACTTGATGAGGCCACGCAGGCGCGCGGTCATCGCCGCCTGCCCCTCGACCATCCAGACGCCGCTGAGGCCGAGAAGAGCCGCCAGGACGAAGTTCCCGCGGAGCAGCAGGAACCCGGCCGCCAGAATCACGACGGCGCCGAGCATCCGCGTCTGAGACGTCCCGAACAGGGCTTCCGAAGCCAAGCCGAACGCGCGCCTCAGCCGGCGGCCGAATCCGGCGCGGTTCTTCGACAACCACCACAGGGTCAGGCAGGCGAGCAGGCCGGCAAATAGCACCATCGCTCAGCGCCGCATGCCGTACTCGGCCGAGGTCCGGCCGCCGATCTGGACGGTCGTCCCGTTGCCCAGGTCGTAGAACCCGGGTCGAGACGACTTCGGCTGGCGGGCGCCAGCGTCGCAGCCGGGCGGCGGCGGCAGCCGTACGCCCTCAGGCAGATCGTCGGGGCAAAGGCGCGGTCGCACCGGCCGCTCGGCGGCCTGCGCGGCGCCGGCGGCGAGCGGGACGACAAAGGCAAGGCAGGCCAGCACCTTCATTGACGATTCTCCGCGACATCCGCCGTGGCGATCCGGACCTGCCGGATCCGACCGTCGCGCACGATCTTCAGGGTCACGGAGGCGCCGAGACCGGCCTCCTCGATGGCGGCCGTGAGATCCGCGAGGCGGTGGACCGGATGGCCGTCGGCCTCGACGATCACGTCGCCGAGATCGCCGGTCTGCGGATCGACGCCGCGCAGGCCGGCCTGCGCGGCCGGCGATCCGGGCAGCACCCGCACGATCACCACGCCGTCGATGCCGAGGCGTGCCGTGGCGGCCTCCTGGGCGGCGATGATGCCGATGCCGGGATTGCGCACCCGGCCGGCCTTGATCAGCTCCGGCACGATCCGGTTCACCACGTCGACGGGGATCGCGAAGCCGATCCCGGCGCTGGCCCCGGACGGCGAGACGATGGCGGTGTTGACGCCGATCAGCCGTCCGGCGGAATCGAGCAGCGGGCCGCCGGAATTGCCGGGATTGATCGCCGCATCCGTCTGGATGACGCCGGACAATTCCCGCCCCTCACTGGTCGGCATCCGGCGGCGGACAGCGCTGATCACGCCGGTGGTCAGGGTGTGGTCGAGGCCGAACGGGTTGCCGATGGCGAAGGTCGACTGCCCAACCTTGAGATCCGCCGAGGTGCCGATCGCGAGCGGCGGCGGCATGTGCGTGACGCGCCCGAGCCGCAGGACCGCCAGATCGTAGGAGGGCGCCAGCCCGACGAGGCTAGCGGGCACCACCTCGCCGTCGCTCAATCGGACCGACACAGACCCGCCGCTTCGGGCGGCGTTCTGGACGACATGCGTGTTGGTGACGATGTGGCCGGCGCCATCCCAGACGAAGCCGGTCCCGGTCTCCGTGCCGCCCTGCTCGCCGCCCTCCGCGTCGAGATCGAGCAGGTCGCGGTTCTGCGCCGCACTCTGCGCGAAGACGTGGACCACGGACGGGCTCGCCTGCTCGAACAGCGCGATGGTGGCCTTCTCCGACTGCGCGAGATCGCCGCGCGCCATCACCGCCCGGGGAGTGTCGGCCGAGTAGAGCAGCGGCTGCAGGTACGGCTGAGCGACGTAGAGCGTCATCAGGACCAGAACCGCGGCGAGGAGGATGCGCACGGTACGATCCGGCACGGGTGGCTCCAATAGAAGGCGCTCGGGGGCGCGGGTCTTAAGTGCGCGTTCAGGATCGGGGCGTCAACACGGACAGGCAGCGCCGCCGGCGTGCGCCAGACGTGTTCTGGCGCACGCCGGCGGACGGCACAGACTGGCTAACGGAATGGTCATCATTCAAGAGCCACAATTCTCGCAAGTCCACGGCGGATCAGACGCGTTCAACACGGACACGGAAGACCGGACCCAGCATTTCCTCGTGCCTCAGCACCGGATGCTGGTTTCGAAAACCGCCCGAATTGATCGCAAAGCTGCCGCAGAGATGCTTGCTTTGACGCTCAGACCTTCGATCCCCGACGCCCTCCGGCGCTGCCGGC
Source organism: Methylobacterium sp. P31 (assembly GCA_050632875.1). Taxonomy (GTDB): domain Bacteria; phylum Pseudomonadota; class Alphaproteobacteria; order Rhizobiales; family Beijerinckiaceae; genus Methylobacterium. Next base: position 4,264,856 of record JBODSC010000001.1, read on the forward strand.
CGTCGGCGATCTGAACGGTCCAAAACGGTTCGGAAGGACGAGTACCCATGGAAACCGAAGCTCTGGAACGGCCCGCGGATCTGACGATCTGGCGCACGGCCCCGGCGAGCACCCCGCTCGCGCAGCCCGAGCGCTTTCAGACCCTGCGCGAGGCCATCGCGGCAGCCGCCGGCGCCCTGGCCGACCCGGCCAAGCAGCCCTGGATCATCACCGAAGAGGGCGAGATCCTGTCGCCGAACTGGATCCGCACCTACCTGAACTGACGACGCGCAAAGCCGCAGAACGGGGATACCGGGGATGGGGGTGAAAGCCCCGCCCCGGATCCCGCGGCTTCACTCCGCCGCGTCCGACTGGCGGAACCCTTCGATCCCGACCTGATCGGGGTTGATCGCGTGGAGCGCCCGCCGGGCCGCTTCGAGCGGATGTTCGGCCTCGATCCGGACCGAGGTGAGATCCGGGCTCTTGTAGACTGTAACGATAGTGTCCATCACCTCGGTCAGCGTCGTGCGCTTGTCCTCGGGGGCCGCGATCAGCAGCTGCAGCCCCCACGCCCGGTAGAGATCGACCAGCGCCTGGCTGTTGCGCACGTCGAGCTTCGAGAACGCCTCGTCGAGCAGGCACAGGCCCAAGCCCGGATTCTCGTCGCCCGGCCGGTCGCCGGGATAGTAAGCGCTCGCGAGCGAGGCCGCGATGGCCACGTAGAACGGCGCCTGCGCTTCGCCCCCGGAACCGCGGAGCGCCCGGGCCGACATGGTGGTGCGGTTGCCCGCCCGGTCGCGCATGCCGATCTCGTAGACGAAGTAGTTGCGGTAATCGGCAAGCCGCGCGGCATCCTCCTCGCCGGCGATCAAAGCGGTGATCTCTGCCAGAGCCGCCGCCATCGGTCCCTCGGCCTCGCCCGCGAGCAGCGCCTGCGCGGCCTCGGGCGAGCGGGCGGTCTCGGTGGCCAGCGCATGGACCGCGGCGTAGCGTCGATCCACCGCAGCCTCGAACGCGTAAGTCTGGCCCGTGAAGCTGCGCGCCGAGAGCCGCTCGTTGAGCGCCTCGAGCCGGGCATGGACCCGTTCGAACCGGTCGGCGAGGCGGGTCAGCAGGTCCTCGGTCATGAGGCGGCGCATCTCGGTCTCGGCCCGCTCGGCCTGGGCGCGATAGCGCCGCAATTCGTGCCCCTCTACGGCCTCGTACTCACGCCGCACCCAGGCAAACCCGTCGATCGCCGGGGCGTCGCCGGCATTGAGCGGGTTCTCGACCCGCCAGGCGGCGCAGGCCTCCGCCAGTTCCCGCTCGGCGATCCGTCCGTGCGAGCGGGCGGCCTCGGCGGCCTCCCGCGCGAGGCTGCGCTCGGCGGTCACCCGCGAGCCCGCGGCCTTGGCATCCAGGCCGGCGAGTGCGCGCCGCGCCTCAGCGACCGCGCCGAGGTCGAACGGCTCGGAGCGGGCGAGCCGCACCCGGGCAGCGTCGCCGCCCGTCAGCTGGCGGAGAGCCGCGCGCCGCGCCGCCAGGGCCGCGCGGGCAGCCTCGCGCACCGGGCCGAGCCGGGCGCGCAACGCCGCCTCGTCGGCCAACAGGCGATCGAGCTTCGGCTCCACCTCCTCCGACAATTCGCGCAGATAGCCCGCGCGCTCCGTCGTCAGGGCGGCGATCTCGGCGGTGAGCCCGGCGGTGTCGCGCTTCTCGATGCCCTCGCGCTCGGTCTGGAGGGTCCGTCGCCGGCCGTCGAGGCCGTCCAGCTCGGCCCGCAGCGTGTCCACGTCGTCGAGACCACGGGTGATGCGGGCGCGGATCGCGGCGGCGGTGCGGGCGGCCTCGCGCAGAACCGCGGCCTCGCCGCGCAGGCGGCGTGCCTCGGCGACCGCAACCTCGTGGGCGCGACGGCCGTCGGCGGTCGGCCCACGATGGCCCCGGGTCATCAGCAGGTCGACGCTGCGGGTTACCGAATAGGCCATGCCGGCGGTCGTGCGCCCACTCGGCGCCACCGCCCGGGCGAGGCGGGCGAGTTCGGCATCATCCCGGGCGAGGTCGTAGCCACCCAGCCGCACGCCCAGGAACGCCTCCGCGTGCGGGTCACTGGTCTCGATCACCGTGAGCGGCCCGTCGTCGTAGCGGCGCGCCCGCTGCTTGGCGGTGTCGGTGGTCTTGACCAGGATGCAGCGGTGGAACCGGTCGCGGCCGGATTGGAGAACGCCGAGCGCCTCGTTCAACTGGTCGGGCGGCACCACCAGGGCCTCGCGGGCGCGCCCGAGCAGGCCTTCGAGCGCGGGCCCCAGGTCGGATCGACGATCTCGGCCAGCTCGCAGATCGGCACCGCCTGAATGCCGCGGCGCTCCAGCTCGCCGCGGAACGCGACCGTATCGGAGGAGAGGCGCGCCGTCGGGCCGGCGCCGGTGCGCGGGGCGGTGCGCTCGGCCTCGCTCTCCTGGGCGCGGGCCTTGAGCGCCGCGTCCTCGGCGGCCCGTTCCAGGGCCTCGTCGAAATCGGGCAGGCGCACCAGCCCGTCAACCAGCTCGGCCAGCGGTCCCTCGGGGCGCAGGACCTCCTCGGGCGGCGATTCCCGGCGCAGGCCGGCCCGGGCGCAGGCTTCGGCGAGGCGCGCGGCTTGCGGGCAGGTCTGGCGCAGGATCGGGGCGACCGGCTGGAGCTTGCTCATCTGGCCGACGATGCCGACGAGGTCGGCGATCCGGCCGACGAGTTCCTTGCGATCCCGCTCCAGCATCGAGAGGCCGAGCGTCGAGGCGGCGAGCCGCCCTTCGGCGGCGCTGGCGGCGGCCAGCGCCTTCTTCTCGGCGATCTCGCCATCGATCTCCCGCACGTAGCCGCGGCTCGCGGCGACGCGCTCGCGGGCGATGCGCAGGGTGTCGGCGCGCTCGCGCAGGCGCGTGCGGACGGCGATGAGATCGAGGCTGCGGCGGCGCAGCTCCGCTGAAGCCGCACGCAGCTCGTGGGTCGCGGCGGCAAGGACGGACTCGCTCCAGGCCTCGTAACGGTCGCGCAGGCGCCGCAGGCGGCCGAGGCGGCTCTCCAGCTCGGCAATGGTCTCCAAGAGGCGCCGCCAGTTGGCGATGGAGTGTCGGACGCGCTCGACGTCGAGGGGTTCCGGATCGAGAACGAAGGCGCGCACGAAGGCGCTGGTGTCGAAGATCGGCTTGAACGCCACCGCGTTGGCGAAGCTGCGCAGGAAGTGCCGCGGCTCCGGCGCGGGTGCCCCCTCGCGCAGGGTGGCCAGAACGTCCGCCGTGAAGCGCTCGCCGGAGGTCCGATACTCGGTGAAGCTCGCCGCCCGGCTGCGCAGATCCGCGGCAATCTCGCTCCAGGGGGCCGTGAAGCTGCCCCCCGGGGCGGTCCGGGCGTAGTCGGCGATCTCGAACCGGTGGCCGACCGCGATGAAGCGCGACAGCACGGTCTCCTTCGGCTCCACGGCGCGCGCCGCCAGCGCCAGCCCGACCGTGACCACGCGCCCCGAATCGGGGTTCTCGAAGACGAGGGCCAGCACCGTCTCGCAGGATTCGCGCGTCGGCCGTCCGCCCTCTGCGGGGTCGCTGATCCAGCCGAGGCAATAGTCGCGCACCGTGCGGGCGCTGCGGCCGGAGGCGGAGGCGTTGAGCGCGAGCCGGCTGGCATTGTTGCCGGCCAGTACCGTCCCGACCGCATCGAAGATCGTGGACTTGCCGGCCCCGGTCGGTCCGACCAGGGCGGCCGCGCCCCGCAGCCGGATCTGCTCGCGCCGGATCAGATACCAGTTCGAGATGGCGATGTCAGTGAGGACGTACACGAGATCGAGGCGCCGGACCGTTGGCAGGGGAATGTCCGGCCCAGTTGGCTGGACTCGGCCGCACATGCAAGCGCGCGTTGTCGCCGGACGTCGCTGGCCGGCGCCGATGCCGGACCATACAATTTGTCAGACAAATGAGTCCTTGTATGCTGAGCGACGATCTTCCGACTGGCCTGAACCGATGCGCGCAAATCTCAAGCTCAAGTTGAGCATTCTGTTTGTCCTGCTGCTGCTCACCGCAATGCTGCAGGGTGCAATCACGATGCGCAAGATGACTGTCGTCGACCATCAGATCGGCCGTCTTCTCGGTCACGCAATCTTATCGATGACGGAAGCGCAGGGAATCGAGTCGCTCCTGGTCCGGACGCGGCTCGCGCAGATGCGCTACGCGTCGGCGGATTCGGACACGAACCGGCAGCTGAGCCTCAAGGAGGTGGACGACCTCCTCCGCCTGCGCGACGCGAAGGTTCAGGCCTACCGGACCCTGATTGCGTCTCCGGACGGACAGGCCCGGTTTGACGATCTCCTCGCCAAGCTCTAGATTCAGCAATTCGACTGGGATCGCCTGCGCGGCTTCGGCCCCGACCAGCGCGATGGGGCCATGGCGTATCTCCGCGGGACCATGAACCTCCACTTCGCGGCCGCCTCCGCGGCCGCGCACGCGCTGGCCGAGATGAATAGCGCGAACGGCGACAAGGCCGGCCGGATCGCACGCCAAAGTCAGGCCGATGCCACCCGGTGGACCTTGGCCATGCTGGGTGTCACGCTGGTGATCACCCTGGGCGCCACGCTCTACACCTATTTCGGAGTGTCGCGTCCGATCTCCAGGACTACGGGCGCCATGCGACGCCTCGCCGACGGCGACACGCAGGCCGAAATTCCGTTCGCGCAGCGGGGGACGAGATCGGCGACATGGCGGCGATCGTGCAGGTCTTCAAGCGGAACCTGCTGCATGCCCGCACCCTGGAAGCCGAGGCGGCGCGGGCCCGCGCGGATGCGGAGGCCCAGCGCCGCCAAGCCACACAGGACCTCGCGGCCCGATTCGAAGCCGCGATCGGCGGCATCGTCGGCTCGGTCACGGAGGCGGCCACGCAGTTGCAGGCCACGGCCCAGCGCCTGACCGCGACGGCAACGCAGACAGCCGGCCAGTCGAGCGGCGCGGCTTTGGCCGCCGCGGAGGCCTCCTCCAACGTCGGAACCGTGGCCGCAGCGGCGGAGCAGCTCGGCTCCTCCGTCGGCGAGATCGGGCGCCAGGTCGGCGCGTCCGCCGATCTCGCGCAGGTCGCCGTGCACGAGGCGGCCTCGACCGCGGGTCTGGTTCAGGAGCTGAGTGCCGAGGCGCGGCGGATCGGCGAGATGGTGAACCTGATCTCGGGGATCGCCGCACAGACGAACCTCTTAGCGCTCAACGCCACGATCGAGGCGTCGCGCGCCGGCGAGGCAGGCCGCGGTTTCGCGGTCGTCGCCGGCGAGGTCAAGGCGCTGGCGGAGCAGGCCGCAGCCGCCACGGCAGAGATCGCGGCGCATATCGGGCAGATCCAGGGCTCGACGGACTGCGCGGTCCAGGCGATTGGCAGGATCGCGGGGCGCATCCGGGAGATCAGCGGGCTGGCGACCGCGATCGCCGCTGCGGTCGAGGAGCAGGGCGCGGCAACGCAGGAAATCGTGCGCAACGTCGCCCAGGCGGCGACCGGGACGGAAGCCGTCACGGCCAATGTCAGCGGCGTGGCCGGCGCGGCCGAGGAGACCGGGGCTGCCGCCGCGCAAGTCCTGGCCTCGGCCACCGAGATGTCGCGCCAAGCCGCACATCTCGGAACCGAAGTCGAGCACTTCCTCGCCACGGTCCGCGCGGCCTGACCGGATCCCCGCGGGTCCGTCAGCCCTCCGCGGCCTCGGTCCAGGCGCGCAGGCGCTCCAGCCAGGCATCGGATGCGAGCACCGCCAGTCCCGGCAGAAGCGAGAGCGGGGTTACCCGCTCGACCCGGTCGCGCTCGCCGAGCCGCACGCCGCCGCGCCGCGCGTAGAGCCGCAGGATGTCGGCGAGGCGCCCCTCCTCGGGCGGCTCGTTGCGCGCCACCGTCCGGATCTTCTCGACGATCTCGTCGGTGGTGCATTCCACGATCCCGTCCGTGCCGGCGCGGTGGTCACGCAGCCCCTCCTCGTAGAGGAGCCGGAGTGCCAGAAGCACCAGGGTCTCGTCCTTGCGCAGCCGCTCCGAGGCGATGTCGTGGCGCGGCGCGTCCGCGGCCGGGCTCAGTGACACCATCTGGTCACGATGCGAGACCGTGAGGGCATAGCCCAGACAGGCGAAATAGTCGGTGAAGAACGGCGCGTAGTGCCGGGCAAGTTCGTACGAGCGGCCGATCCCGGGGGTGTCGGCGTAGATCACCTGGCCCTTCAGCATCACCTGCAGGGCGCGGCAGAGTTCCTCGGCATCGGGCGCGCGCGCGCTGGGCGGCGGCGGCTCGTCGCCGTCGATGATGGCGCGAAATCCTTCAAGCACCGGGTCGCCGCTCCAGAACGAAATCCGGGCAGTCCAGCCAGCCATTGGCAAGGCGCTCGGGCAACCGCGTCAGGGCGTAGCGGCTGCCGAGCTGCGCCTCGAACAGCACGTCGATCTCGCGCAGGCGCTGGAACACTACGAAGTCGTCGACCCCCGTGATCGTGATCTGCGAGCCGCGCAGGGTGCGCCTCTTACCGAGCCGCGCCTCCACGAAGGTGGTCATGCTCTCGGGAGTCACGGTGGTGCGACGTCGGAACTCCGCCTTTGCGGCCGCGAAGGCGTCCACCACGGGATCGTAATCCACGTCGGGCAGGGGCTCCATGTCGACGGGCGCTTTGCGTGCCCGCGGTGCCTGAAGATGGGCGTGTCCGATGGGCGGCCGGAGCAAGGAGACGTCGGGGGGCAGCTCGGGCGCCACCTCGGCCGCGCCAATGGCGCGCAGCATCGCGGCGGCGCGCTCGACCCCGCTCGGATCCGGACGGTCCATGACGTGCAGGGCGGCGCTGATCCGGCGCTCCAGGCGCGCCACCACGGCATCGACGGCATCGAGGTGATTGTCGAGCCCCTCGAACACCGACAGGATCTGGGCGAGATCCGCCCGGACCGCCCGCTGGGCGGTATCGAGATCGGCGCTGCGCCCCTCGCGGATCAAGCCCTCGGCGAGTGCCCGCACGGTGAGCACGTCGCGCAGGGCCCGGCCGGCCTCGCGCACCACGCTCGCGCGAAAGCGGAAGGGATTGAAGCGCGTATGCAGCGTCCGGTAGTCGCTGATCAGGTGCCGCTCGACGAAATCCTCGAAGAACAGCCGGAAGGTCTTGGCGCGGTCGGGCTCGCGCAGGATCCGCTCCTCGACCTTGCGCATGCCGGCGGCGAGACCGCGCACGTGTGACAGGAAGGCGGCGGCGGCCCTGGCGGCGTTTGACAGGGCCTCCGAGCGGTTGGCCGGGTCCGATAGGGCGCTCTCCAGCCCACCCAGGACCTCCAGCACCGCACCGCCGTAGGAGCGGGTCTCGCCCCGCTCGAGTCGCGGAAGGCTCCTCCAAGAGGAGGCGCGCCTCGGGGTCGAATTCAACCACCGGCACGTAGCGCTCGCGGCGCTCGATCAGCCAGCCGGTATCGAGGAGGCGCCGGTAGAGCGCCGTACGGCGCTCAGCCGGATCGGCCGAGATCGGCTCGTCGCCGCTGACTTCGGGATCGCTCCAGCCGGCGGCGAAGTCGCCAATCTCCGCGAGCAGTTCGGCCTTGCGCACCGGCTCGGCCCCGAGGACGCACCGGTGCAGGTGCAGGAGCAGGGCCGCGTTGAAGCCGCGGCTCGGGGCGGCGAGCGGCTTGAACAGCTCGTCGGGCAGCTGCGCGAACAGCATGGGTCTGAGTCGTCTCGCCGCCGCGCAGCCTCAGCCTTACTTCGCGCCGAGGAGCCTCGACGTCGAAGATCAGGGTGGCGTTCGGCGGGATCACGCCCCCGGCCCCCGGGCGCCGTAGCCCAGCTGCGGCGGGATGATCAGGGTGCGCTTGCCGCCGACCTTCATCGTGGCGACACCCTCGTCCCAGCCCTTGATGACCTGGCCGGCCCCGAGGGGAAGGTGAAGGGCTGGTTGCGGTCGCGCGAGGAGTCGAACTTCTTGCCCTTCTTGCCGCTCTCGTCGAGCCAGCCGGTGTACTGGACCGTGACCTGCTGCCCGGCCTTCGGCTCCGGCCCGGTCCCGACGACCTCGTCCTGGTACTTCAGGCCGGAGGGCAGGGTGACGGTCTCGGCATTGGCGGCTGTGCTCATGGCGATCAACGCGGCTCCGGCGATGAGGGACAGGCGAGGCATGGTTTCTCCCTGGAGCCGGCGCCGTACGCGCCGGCCGTCGGAGGGCCTTCTATCGGCTCAGGCCGTGCGAAGCCAGGGAGGCGCTCGCAGCACGGCCCGATCGCCGCCGCGTCAGCCGTCCAGCATGCCGGCCAGATGGACCACCAGCCGGCGCGCGACCTCGTCCTTGCCGAGCCGCGGCCAGGATTCCACCGCGCCATCCCGCTGGATCAGGTGGACCGCATTGTCGGTGCCACCCATGACGCCGCCCTCGGCCGACACGTCGTTGGCCACGATCAGGTCGCAGCCCTTCCGCGCGATCTTGGCGCGGGCGTGATCGAGTACCGCATCGGTCTCGGCGGCGAAGCCGACCACCAGGGGCGGTCGTCCTGACCGCAACCGCGAGATGGTCGCGAGGATGTCCGGGTTCTCGACCAGCGGCAGCGGGGCGGGGCCGGCGCCATCCTTCTTGATCTTCTTCGCGCCGGCCTCGTGCTCCGGGCGCCAATCGGCCACCGCGGCGGCGAAAACCGCGATGTCGGCCGGGAGCGCCGCATGGACGGCGTCCAACATCTCGCGGGCGGTCTCGACCCGCACGACGGCGACGCCCGGCGGATCGGGGATCGCCACCGGCCCGGAGATCAGCGTCACCGTGGCGCCGGCTTGCGCGGCAGCGGCCGCGATGGCGTGGCCCTGGCGGCCCGACGAACGGTTTGCGATGTAGCGGACCGGATCGATCGGCTCGTGGGTGGGGCCGGAGGTGACGAGCACGCGCCGGCCGGCGAGGAGGCTTTCCGCCCCGGCGACACCCAGCATGCGCTCCAGCGCGTCGGCGATCTCGTTGGGCTCGGCCATGCGACCGGGACCGCTCTCCGGCTCGGCCATCCGGCCAGCATTCGGGCCGACGACGCGCACACCGTCGGCCTCCAGGGTCGCGAGGTTGCGGCGGGTGGCCGGATGCGCCCACATCCGCACGTTCATGGCCGGCGCGATCAGGACCGGCAGGGCAGTGGCGAGCAGGATCGTCGTCGCGAGATCGGTGGCGTGGCCGCCGGCCATACGGGCCATGAGGTTGGCGGTGGCGGGCGCCACCACGACGGCATCGGCCTGCCGGGCGAGCTTGATGTGGCCGATCTCGGCCTCGGAGGCCCGGTCGAACAGGTCGGTATGCGCCCGCTCGCCCGCGAGCGCCGCTGCGGCGAGCGGCGTGACGAATTCCTGTGCCCCCGCCGTCAGCACCGGGCAGACGCTGGCGCCCCGCTCGCGCAGGCGCCGGATCAGGTCGAGCGCCTTATAGGCCGCGATGCCCCCGCCGATGACGAGGAGGACGCGGCGATGGGCGAGGGTCTCGGTCATGCCGGAGACCCTCTGCGCGCCCGCACACGCGCGTCAAGCGGAAGTCAGGCCGCAGCCGGGACGGTGGGCGCCTTCAGGCCACCGAACCGGCGCTCGCGGCGGGCGAACTCGGCCATCGCCTCGGCCAGATCCTCGGGACCGAAATCGGGCCACATCCGCTCGGTGAAGTGCAGTTCGGCGTAGGCCGCCTCCCACAGCATGAAGTCCGAGAGCCGCCGCTCGCCGCCGGTGCGGATCAGCAGATCCACGTCGACGGGCGACCCGTGCGTCGTGCCGGCCACTAGCGCGCCGAAGCTCTCGCGCGAGACCTCGTCGCCGTCCTGAAGCCGCCGTGCCGCCGCGATGATCGCGTCGCGCGCCGAATAATCGACGCAGATCCGCAGATGCAGACGGGTGCCGGCCGCGGTGGCGGCCTCCGCGGCCGCGATCGCCTCGGGAATTCCATCCGGCAACCGGTCGCGCCGTCCTACGACGCTCAGCCGCGTGCCGGTGCGGGCGAGCCGCTGGGTCTCGTTGCGCAGGTAGGACTGCAGGAGGCGCATCAGGCCGCCGACCTCCTCGGCCGGGCGCTGCCAATTGTCGGCGGAGAACGCGTAGAGCGTCAGCGTGCCGATTCCGAGATCCGGGCAGGCCTCGGCGGTGCGCCGGATCGCCTCCACGCCGCGATGGTGGCCCGCGAGGCGCGGAAGACCGCGCTGCGTCGCCCAGCGCCCGTTGCCGTCCATGATGATTGCGGCGTGCAGGACCCTCGGCGCCGCTTCGCTTTGCATTGTAAAGTCTCCCGGCATGGGCGCATCGCTAAGGTTTATTGGATCAGAGGTAACAATCCCGACGGGATCCGGCGGTCTCACGCTGGTTTCGTGGCCGGATCGAGGCCGCGCACGCCGCTCTCGGGCCCCCGCTCGGCGGCCATTGCGGCGTCGCGCACCACCTGCTCGAGGACGCCGAGATAGCCGATGAAGCGCTGGCGCCCGGTCGTCGTCAGGCGGCAGACCGTCTGCGGCCGGTTGTGGGCGAACCCCTTCTCGAGGCTCACCAGATCGGCCTCGCTCAGCACGGCCAGGTGGCGGCTCAGGTTGCCGTCCGTCAGCCCGCACAGCCGTTTGAGATCCGGGAACGGCAGACCCTTCGGGTGCGCGACCAGGGAAGTCAGCACGGAGAGCCGCGCCCGCTCGTGGATGAGCCTGTCGAGCCCCTCGTAGGAGAAGCGCCCGTCGGTGCGATCAGCGGTCGTCATCGAAGGACCGAGCGCTGTGATGGATGATGCACGCCAGCCAGGCCTGGCCGACCAGGAAGGGCAGCCCCATGGTCCAGGGGAGAGGGCGCGCGTCTCGGCCGAGAAGGCCAGCACGGCCAGCCCGGCGAGCAGGTACCAAGCGCCGACGCCCTGCACGGCCCGCGGCAGGATGCGCGCCGAGGCGAACAGGCCGAGCCCGACCAAGACCTGCCAGAGGCCCGGCAGCATCCAGACCTCTTCCGGAGAAAAGCGGGCGATAACCAGGGCGAGGCAGGCTCCCGCTCCCGCGGCCGGCAGGAAGACCTCGATCGCGCTCCACACCATCGCGTCCGCGAGGCCGGAATGCAGGCGGCGGCTCCGCCGGACGGCCTCGATGCCGATCATCGCGAAGGCCACCAGCGCGGCCGCGACCCAAAGGCCGAAGAACAGGCCAGCCCGCGCGGACGGGTCCCCGAGCCAGAGGGCCTGACCCACCGCGCAGGCTAGAGCGAGGCCGCCGGTCCCCGCCACGGTCGCCGCGCCCAACCCGCGGAACGCCGTGTCCCGCGCGATCTGGGAGCGGATCGCCACGATGTCGGCTAGCGCCTTATCTAGGTCCTGCATGTGCCTCAAGCCCCGGGCTGCACTATGCTTTGCACCGCAAAGTACCGGCCGGATAGGGTCATCGCAAGCCAATTCGTGGTCGTCATAAAGGCGGATCTTCTCAGCATACGTTAGGGTTGGTCGAGCCCGCAGCAGGACGAAATCTACCCGGCGGTTGTATTTGGACGCTCCTTCGACACAGGATCTCCGCAGGCGCGATCCGGGGCGGGTTCAGCCCGGCATCCGCCCCGGATCGCGCGAAAGCGGTAAAGCCGCGCACCGCCCAGGGTTTCTCGAAGCGCCTGCCGGGCCCATATTGTTCCCATGCCCGCTTCGAAGAAACCGCGCGCCGCTTCCGTCTCGGCCTCGTCCGCCAAGGCGTCGAAGCCGGAATTGAGACCGCTGGATACCTATCTGGCCGAGTTGCTGAACCCGGCGCTGAACCGCAACAGGCCGGCGCCGGTGGAGGCCGAGAAGCTCGCCCGGCCGGGCAAGACCAGGAACGGCGCGTCCAAGTCCGGCGCTACGAAGGCCGCCACCCGGAGGGCGGAGATCGCCCGCGACGGCTTCGCGGAGGCCCCGCAGGCCGGCTACGCGCTCGGCGACGCGGCGGATGTCGATCCGCGCCTCGCCCAGGCCCTCGGTCTGACGCCGCCGGAGGACGGTCCCGCTCCCGAGGGCGCCGACCTGCCGGATCCAGGCGGCGACGGCGGCGCCTCGGCCACGGTGGCGGCGCTGGAGCGCCTGCTCACCGAGGGCAACCCGCTGTTCAAGGACGGCAAGACCTGGACGCCGCATCGACCGGAGCGCCCGAAGAAGTCCGAAGGCGGCGTGAAGTTCACGCTGAAATCCGACTTTCAGCCCGCCGGAGACCAGCCCACCGCCATCGCCGAGCTGGTCTCCGGCGTGCAGGCGCTGGAGCGTGACCAGGTGCTGCTCGGCGTCACCGGCTCGGGCAAGACCTTCACGATGGCCAAGATCATCGAGGAGACGCAGCGCCCGGCGCTGATCCTCGCGCCCAACAAGACGCTGGCGGCGCAGCTCTACGGGGAGTTCAAGGCCTTCTTCCCCGACAACGCGGTCGAGTACTTCGTCTCCTACTACGACTATTACCAGCCCGAGGCCTACGTCCCGCGCTCCGACACGTTCATCGAGAAGGAATCCTCGATCAACGAGCAGATCGACCGGATGCGCCACGCCGCCACCCGCGCCCTGCTGGAGCGGGACGACGTCATCATCGTCGCCTCGGTCTCGTGCATCTACGGTATCGGCTCGGTCGAGACCTACACGGCGATGTCGTTCACGGTCTCGCTCGGCGAGCGCATCGAGCAGCGCCAGCTCATCGCCGACCTCGTGGCCCTGCAATACAAGCGCATCCAGTCGGATTTCGCCCGCGGCACCTTCCGGGTCCGGGGCGACTCCATCGAGCTGTGGCCGGCCCACTTGGAGGACCGCGGCTGGCGCATCGGCCTGTTCGGCGACGAGGTGGAGAGCATCGTCGAGTTCGACCCGCTCACCGGCAAGACCATCTCCGAGCTGAAATTCGTGAAGGTCTACGCCAACTCGCACTACGTGACGCCGCGCCCGACGCTGCAGCAGGCGATCAAGGGCATCAAGGAGGAGCTGAAGAGCCGGATCGAGGAGCTGACCCGGATGGGCCGGCTGATCGAGGCGCAGCGCATCGACCAGCGCTGCACCTTCGACATCGAGATGATCGAGGCCACCGGCGCCTGCAACGGCATCGAGAACTACTCGCGCTACCTCACCGGCCGGAAGCCGGGCGAGCCGCCGCCGACCCTGTTCGAGTACCTGCCGGACAACGCCCTCGTCTTCACCGACGAGAGCCACGTCACCGTGCCGCAGATCGGCGGCATGTACCGAGGCGACTTCCGCCGGAAGGCGACGCTCGCGGAGTACGGCTTCCGGCTGCCGTCCTGCCTCGACAACCGGCCGCTGCGCTTCGAGGAGTGGGACGCCATGCGCCCGCAATCGATCCACGTCTCGGCGACCCCCGGCAAGTGGGAGATGGAGCAGACCGGCGGCGTCTTCGCCGAGCAGGTCATCCGCCCCACCGGCCTCGTCGATCCGGTGATCGAGGTGCGCCCGGCCCGCAGTCAGGTGGACGACCTGCTGGGCGAGGTCCGGGCGGTGGCCCAGGCCGGCTACCGGACGCTGGTGACCACGCTGACCAAGCGCATGGCGGAGGACCTCACAGAGTATCTGCACGAGAACAGCGTGCGGGTGCGCTACATGCACTCGGACATCGACACGCTGGAGCGGATCGAGATCATCCGCGACTTGCGGCTCGGCGCCTTCGACGTGCTGATCGGCATCAACCTGCTGCGAGAGGGCCTCGACATCCCGGAATGTGCTCTGGTGGCGATCCTCGACGCCGACAAGGAGGGCTTCCTCCGCTCGGAGACCTCGCTGATCCAGACCATCGGCCGCGCCGCCCGCAACGCCGAGGCGCGCTGCATCCTGTACGCGGACACCATCACCGGCTCGATGGAGCGGGCGATGGCCGAGACTGAGCGCCGCCGCACCAAGCAGCTCGCCTACAATGCCGAGCACGGGATCACGCCGCAGAGCGTGAAGCGCGGCATCGCCGACATCCTCAGCAGCGTGTTCGAGCGCGATCACGTCCAAGTCGATACCGGGCTCGCCAAGGACGCGATCACGGTGGGGCACAACCTCAAGGCCGTGATGGCGGATCTGGAGAAGCGCATGCGCGCGGCTGCCGCCGATCTCGATTTCGAGGAGGCGGCGCGGCTGCGCGACGAGCTGAAGCGGCTCCAGGCGACCGAGCTTCTGGTCTCGGACGACCCGATGGCCCGGCAGGGCGACGTGGAGCGCGAGGCCGGGAAGTTCGGCCGGAAGGCACCACGCGGGGGAGGGGGCAGCCGCATTGCCAAACCCGACCTCGACAATATGGGCCCGGGGACCGACCGCGAATTGCCGGTCGGCGGCGCCGCACCGCTCTGGCAGGAGCGGCCGAAGCCGCGCTCGACGCAGGGTCTCGGCGGCCAGAAGCCGAAATACAAGGGCGGCGGCGGAAGGCGGCGGAGCTGATCGGCAACCGCCGCGGACATCGCCGTTCAAGCCGCCTCGCTATCCCGACGCGGACGATGCCCGGCCGCAGCCTCACCTTCATCGACGAGGGCCTGCGCGATCCGGACCACGAGCGCGTTGCAGGCCTCCTCGTAGGCCAGGGAGTCCGCCTTGACCGCCGCCTCCACGACATCACCGACCCGCTCACGGACGATCACGCGCGCCGTGCGCAGCGCATCGGCGAAAGGCTCGTGGGGTCGGGGCATCGTCGCGCTCCGGAAGCGCCAGGCCGTTCTGGCCCGGGTGGCGGCTGCAACGACCATCCCGGCAAAAGTGTTCCCGGCGCCGCTGGACGCGGAGGTCGCGCCGGCCCAGATCAGGCCCCGTGACGCAGGCGAGCACGCGATGACTTCTGAGACGAACACGCCCCCCGCCCTCGACGAGGAGACCCTGGCCTTCGCGGCCCGGGTCTTCCAGTACGCGCGGATGGGACACGCGGAGGAACTCGCCGCGCTGTTCGGCCAGGGGCTGCCGGCAAACCTGCGCAATGACAAGGGCGACAGCCTGCTGATGCTGGCCGCCTATAACGGCCAGGCGGAGGCGACCCGGGTGATCCTAGAGGCCGGCGGCGACCCGGAACTCGCCAACGACCGCGGTCAGACGCCGCTCGCCGGGGCGGCCTTCAAGAACGATCTCGCTATCGCGCAACTGCTGCTCCGGCACGGGGCCGCGGTGGACGGGGTCGGCGACGGCACCCGCACCGCCCTGATGACCGCGGCCATGTTCGACCGGACCGAGATGGTCGACCTGCTCCTCGAGCACGGCGCCGATCCGGACCAGCGGGACGCCTCCGGCCAGAGCGCGGCCGACATGGCGCGGGCCATGGGGGCGCAGGCGACGCCCGGCCAGCTCGACGCCGCGGCGCGACGGTAATGCACCGCTGCGGGCGTCGTCCGCACCCCTAGGCCGAAACATGCGGGCGCCACGGGCGCCCACCCGGGAGCACAGTCTTGCCGCGATCGACTGGAACCGCCGTGCTGGGCTGCCTCGCGCAGCTGGCATCCTTCAGCGCGGCAGCCGCCGCCGAGACACCCTGGCCCGCCTTCGGCCACGATCCCAGCAACCGGAACTACTCGACTCTCACGCAGATCGACCGCGAGACCGTCGGCCGGCTGCGCCCCGCCTGGATCTTCCAGACCGGTATCACCGGCTACTTCCAGGCTCAGCCCGTGATGGTGGACGGGACGCTCTACGTCTCCACGACGCAGAACAACGTCGCGGCGCTCGATGCGCGCACCGGCAAGCCGCTCTGGACCTACACGCACAGGCCGCGGACGGAAAAATCTTCGGGCCGCCGTCGAATCGCGGGCTCGCCGTGTCGGGCGGCCTCGTCTTCGAGGCGACCATGGATGGGCGGCTGATCGCACTGGACGCCAAGACCGGCCGGATGGTCTGGGACAAGGAGGCAGTGCGGCCGGAGGAGGGTAAGAGCGAGACCGCCTCGGGCTTGGCGGCGACGCTCGGCGGAAAGCCCGTGCAGGGCTCGAGCCGCCTGGGCTTCAAGATGCCGCCGCTGGTGGCCGGCGGGCTGGTGATCGTCGGCGTGACCGGCGCGGGCTACGGCCTCCACATCGAGGACGCGGCGGGCGGCCTCGACGGCGGTGCGGTGGTCGGCATCGAGGGCGGCTATGGACGGCGCGGCTGGCTCGCCGCCTACGATGCCAGGACGGGCGACGAGCGGTGGCGCTGGTATGTCACCCCGTCGGAAGGCTGGGAGGGCGGCTTCGTGGCGGCGACCGCGGACGGCACGCCGCTCCACCGCGACATCGCCGCCGAGAAGGCGGCGGCGCCGGCCAACCGCGACGCCTGGCGCGTGGGCGGCGGCTCGCTCTGGATGACGCCGGCCTACGATCCGGATCTCGGCCTGATCTTCCTCGGCACCGGAAACCCGGCACCGCAGAATTTCGGCCTGTCGCGCCCGGGAGACAACCTCTACACGATGTGCCTCGTGGCCCTCGACGTGCACACCGGCCGGCTGCGCTGGTACTACCAGCAGGTGCCGCACGACGAGTGGGGCTACGACGTGGCCGCACCGCCCTTCCTGCTCGACGGCCCGAACGGCGCCAAGGCCGTGGCCTCGGCGAGCAAGACCGGCTGGATCTACGTCCATGATCGCGCCACGGGGAAGCTGCTCGAGCGCTCCGCGCCGCTCCTCGACCAGAAGAACCTGTTCGCACCACCCACCCCGCAGGGCACCGTTGTCGCGCCGGGTCCCCTCGGCGCGGTGTCCCTGGCCGCCCACGGCCTATGACGGGCGGCTGGCCTACGTGCAGGTCCGCCACGGCGCGACGACCTACACGGTCAAGACCGTGCCGGCCGCGAATGGGCGGCCGGAGATCCGTTACACGGAGACCGGCGAGGCCAAGGGCGAGCCGGCCTTCAGCACGCTCACCGCCGTGGATCTCGCGGATGGCGGCAAGATCGCCTGGTCGGTGCGGTCGGGGAGTCGGCTCTCGGGGGGAACGCTGGCGACTGCCGGCGGTCTCGTCTTCTCCGGCGAGGAGGACGGGCATCTGGAGGCCCACGATGCCCGCGACGGCCGGATCCTCTGGCGCTTCCAGTGCGGGGCCGGCATCAGCGGGCCGGCAATGACCTATGCCCTCGACGGCAAGCAATACCTTGCCGTGGCGGCCGGCGGCGCGTCCTATACCAAGGCGGCGGGCTTCGGCACCGGCGACGCGCTGCTGGTCTTCACGCTGCCGGATTGAAGCCGGCCGGAACCGCCGGAACCGTCGCCCGACCGACTCAGTGCGCCGCCAGGGCGTAGCGCGTGCGCAGGCGCAGGCCGAACACCGCCATCATGAACATGCAGCAGGTGGCGTTGTTGCCGTTGTACAGCACCGTCTCGAACGAGGCCGAGACGAGGCCCAGGAACCACAAGCGCAGGAACAGCAGCGTCTCCGCGTCGAGCCGCGTGCCGCCCGCGACCCGCTGAAGGTCCTTCACCGGCGCCAGCACGAAGGCCACCACGGTCAGCACAAGGAACGGGAAGCCGCCGATCAGCGCCGTATCGAGATAGGCGTTGTGCGAGTGGTTGGCGCTGTTGACCCAGGTCAGCTCCTCGGAGCCGGCGTACATGGTGCGCTCGGTCATCCAGAACGCCCCGATCCCCCAGCCTCGCCACGGGCGGATCAGGATGTTGTCGATGGCGAACTGCCAGATCTCGCTGCGCCCCGTGAAGGTCGCGTCGGTGAGCAGGGTGCCGACCGCGTCCTGGATCGCCGGCACGAAGACCGAGCCGATCGAGATGAGCGAGAACCCGATGACGGGGCCCAGCAGAAGTAGGGCCCGCGCGGCACCACCGGTCATGACCTGGCAGAGACCCGTCACAGCGAGGATCACCGGCAGCAGCAGGATCGCGGTCTTGGAGCCGCTCGCCACCAGGAATCCGGCCGCCAGCAGCACGATGCTCCAGCCCAGGACGCGGCTCGCCGCGGAGGCGACGTAGAGGCCGACGATCACCAGGATCACCATGGCGGCGCCGGCCTCGTTCTTCTGCGGGAAGATCCCGCGCCAGAGGCCCGGATGGCTCGGATCGGAATTGACGTCGAAGGCCGAATGGATCGCGAGGTTCGGCACGAACGCCACCGCGAGATAGGACGAGACCACGATCACGAGGGCTGCCCCCGCCATGGTCAGCGCCAGCTGCCGCGGCGAGCGGGCGACGATCAGCACGCCCGCCGAGAGCATCGCCGCGATGGCGAACAGCGCCAGGCGCCGCAGCGACAGGCTCGGCTCGATGGAGAGAAGCGCCGTGAGGCCGAGCCAGAGGGCGCACAGCACCAGCCGACACGTCGCGAGCGGGCGCAGATGACGGAAGCCGATCCGGTGGATGGCACCGGCCATCGCGATCCCCGCGGCGCCGAACAGAACCTGGGTCACCAGGCTGCCATCCTCGGACGCCGCAAGTGCGGAGCGGTCGGATAGGTCCTGGAACCACACGTGGTTCCAGAGAAGGATGAAGACGGCGCCGTTGAGGAGCACACGCAGCACATCTGGCAGATCGCGGCCGGCGACGCCGCGCTGTCCCCGGCTGGCCGGGATGCCGATCGCCGCGTCCGCAGAAGCCATTCCGTCCCACCACAGAGCCGCACCCTACGGCCCGCGTCATTCTAGCGGCGGCTGCGCGCGGGACGATCCGGAAACCGCCCAACCACCGCAGGATCTGATGATAACCTTAGCGGCCCACGCGCGAGGCGCAGCGCGCGACCCGCATCAGGGGCCTTTCGCAACGCCGACAGCAGTGCGGTGCGGTGATCCCGCGCCGGATTGCTCATCCTGCGCGATGGTCCATCCTGCAGTTCAAGCCGAGGCTTGGCGGCGCGGCTGCATGATGTAGTTCCAATTGAATTGATATTCCTTCTTGAATATCGCCTCGTATTCCAGCCGTTCCATCATCTTGAGGAAGGACGGTACATTGCTCTTGTCAACCTCAATGAAAATTTTCGGACGATTGGCAAGGATTGTTTGTTCGAGGCCGGCAAGGACCTTCATCTCGAAGCCCTCGGTGTCGATTTTGATGAAATCGACCCTTCGTCCACGCAGCAGCGTGTCGCCGCTTTCGACACGGACAACCCCCGATTTCGACTCCTTGAGGATCGTACCTCCGAGATTATCAAAGAACGAATTGTAGCCCATCCGACCGCCCGCTTCCCCGAGCGCCACACCCAGCATGCTCGTGTCGACGATTGTCTGGAGATGGTTGAGCTTGACGTTTTCACGAATGATCCCGATCGCCTCCGGGATGGGTTCGACCACAATGACTTCGCAGGCACCACAAAATTTCGCAACGAAGACGGCGTGCTGACCGGTGTTTGAGCCGATATCGAGAAACACACCACCCTTCGGAAACGCAGCCTTGATATTCTGAAGTTCGGTTTCCTCGTAGAATCGGCCCATCAGCTGCGTTTTCTGAATGTAATCCTTAGGGTCAACAATGCAGAGCTTAACGACCTCACCCTGATAGGCAAACGATATGGTGCGTCGCCGCAACCACAGGATCCGATAACGCCACCGGTTGTAGGTATTTTTCACCCAGTGAAACAATGCTCGCGGCAAAGCCGCCTTGATCGACGCCATCATCATCGGACCCAACGCAATGGCTGCAAAACGGCTTCCAAGATCAGCAATGGGAATAATCCTCTAAAATCTCGCGGTGTCCACGGAATTGAAGTGCTCTGCCTTCGTGTTGAGACCCGCGATTCATCCTGCAGCCGCGAGGCCGTCCCGGCATTCGGAATGCGATGAGAACGCCAGGCCCCTCCCGAAGCCTGGCGCTTGCGACGCTGCAAGCCGCGGCCCTGCGTGGCACAACCGGCCGAGTGAGCGCAGGCGCCCTCATGCCGCCGGTCGAAAGCTTGTCGGGACGGAAGTCGAGCGACCGAGGATGGAAGGGGCACGCCCAGTATGTTCCCGCTGTTCTCACGCCGGTCATTCACAGGCGGCGGAGCGGCCGGAGCCTCAGAATGTCTGACTTGGGCAACGAAGTCCGACACATGCGCGCCGCCAGCTTGGCTCAGCGCCGCATCGTGTATTGCGAGCGGCCGGCTGACTGACGCATCAGGAATGCGGCCATCTCGGCGAGCCTCCGGCGCCTTCGAGCGGAAGGTGACGGACAGCGCCAGCAGCGTGTCCTTGTGGTCCAGCCCGGGATAGAGCCGCTCCTGGACGGGAACGTGCTCGGCGCGGAGCTTCGCGGCGAGGCTGACGGTGTGCCGGGGCTTCACCACCGTGTCGATGTCGCCGGTCGCCAAGAAGGCGGGCGGCGAGAGCGGACCCACGAAGGTTCCCGGCTGCGTGGCGGCCTGGTCTGGCGCGGCTCCGAAGACCTTGATGGTGGTGTCCTGATCGAGCGGCAGGAAATCGTAGGGACCCGACAGGCCCGCCACCGCCCGGATGACCTTGGGATCGACGCCGGCCGCGGTGAGATAGCGCGGATCGAGGCCGAGCATCACGGCGTTGTAGGCGCCGGCCGAGTGCCCGGCGAGGACGATGCGGCGCGGGTCGCCGCCATAGGCCGCGATGTTCTCGCGGACCCAGGCCACGGCCTGGGCTCCATCCTCCAGGAAACCCGGGAACGGCGCCTCCGGGAAGAGCCGATAGTCGGGCAGCACCGTCACAAAACCCTGCGCGGCCAACGCGTGACCCACGAAGGCATAGTCGTCCTTGGAGCCGTTCTGCCAAGACCCGCCGTAAAAGAACACCAGAACCGGCGCGTTTTCCGCGGCCGCGGTGGGAACGTAGACATCCAGACGCCGCCGAGGCCCTCGCCGAAGGGCTGGTCCTTCGCCGCGAGGCGTCCGCCCGGATCGCGCGGACCGATCGCGTCGAACAGGGCAAGGGGCGAGGCGGCATTGAGGCCGAACGCGGCGAGCCCGAGACACAGGAGGCTAGCGAGCGCGGTGAGGAGTCGTGTCATATCCCATCCGGTTGTCCCGACCGGCGCATACCGCACCGCGCTCGGGGCAGATTGATGACCTCCGCGCGGCGAACCACAAAAATCAGGTCCGCAGCACGATGCAGGCGCCACCGACCTTGCGAATCCGGCCACACAGGTCGTCGGCGGCCTGCCGGCTCTGGGCCGGAATGCGGATCCGGTAGAAGGCACGGGTGCCGCGGTTGCGCAGGCGCGTGCCGATAATCATCGGACGCACCTCGCCGATCACGCCCGCATAGGCGCTCCGGGCTCGGTTGAAGCTCTGGAGCGCCAGCACCTTGGAGAAGTTGCCGGCAAGCTGGATCCCCCAGGGCGCGGCCGGTCCCTCGTTGAGCCCGAGCGCGAAGCGGTCGCCGCGGGCCGGGATGCGCAGGCTGGCGGTGACCTGGAGGCAGGTCTGCGGCGCCTCCGGCTTCGCCTCCTTCTTCTCCGGCTTCTCCGGCGCGCCACCCTCGGGATACTCGATGGCCTTAGTCGGGCCAGTCCGCCAGTCGTCGACCGGAACGCCCGTAATGGCCGCCACGTAGGCGCGGGTCTCGGCGGGCAGGCCGCCATCCCCGGCGAGCCATTTGCTCACCCGCGCGGCGCCGCCGTTATAGGCGGCGGCTGCGAGGCCGAGATTGCCGAACTGGCTCTTGAGGTCCGCCAGCAGGTGGGCGGCGTGCGGGATCGCCTGCTCGGGGTCGAACGGGTCGAGGAGGCCGCGCTCCCGCGCCGTCCCGGGCATGAACTGCGCGACGCCTTGCGCTCCGGCGGGGCTGACCACGCCGACCCGGAAGCTGCTCTCCCGCCAGATCAGCCGCGTCAGGAACGGCACCGGCAGGCCGCGGGCCTTGGCGGAATCGTCGATGAGGCGGCAGAGCGCCTGCTCGACGGTCTCGGTCGCCCCCTCCGACGGGGCCGAAGCCGCCGGACGCGCGATGGCGAAGACGAGGAGGGCGAGCAGCGCGCCGAGGCGCAAGCGGGAGGCATCCACAGCGGCGCTTTTAGCGACCTCCGGTTACGGATCAATCCGTTCAGACCTTCGGCGGAGGCAACCTTCCGTCAGGCCGGGTCGATGTCGGCCGCCCAGGCCGGCGCATCGTCGCCGAGCCGGCGCGCCGCCCGAGCCCAGCGCACAGGGGCACCCGGCACGACAGCCGGCGACCGCAGGCGCAGCGCCGGTCCCCAGGATGTCGCCTCGATCTCCGCGGCGCGATCCGCGTCCGTCTCGGGCGCGAAGGGCGGCACCGGCGCGGCTGGCCCTGCCTCGGTCAACAGCGCCGCCGTCCGGGCCAGCGAGAGCCGGGCCTCGCCGCCGGATCCGTCCGACAGCCGGCGCGCCAGCAGACGCAGGACGGCCGCCGCCATCATGTAGCCGGTGGCGTGATCGAGGGCCTGGAGGGGCAGCGGCACCGGGGTGTCGACCTTCCGCCATTCCTGCCCGGCCTGCGCGATGCCGCAGCTCATCTGCACGAGACTGTCGAAACCGCGCCGTCCGGCCCAGGGGCCGGTCCAGCCATAGGCGTCGAGGCAGACCTCGATGAGACCCGGTGCCAGGGCCCGCCGCGCCGCGGCGCCGTAACCGAGGCCGTCCAGGGCGCCGGGCCGATAGCCGTGGACGAGCACGTCCGCCCGCGCGAGCAGCCCCTCGAAGGTCGCCTGGTCGGTCTCCCGGCGCAGATCGAGGCGGGCGCAGGTCTTGCCCAGGGTGACCTCCGGTTCGAGGGCCGCCTCGTTCCACCCGGGCGGGTCGATCCGAAGCACGTCCGCGCCGAAACCCGCGAGGAAGCGGGTCGCCACCGGCCCGGCGAGCACCCGCGTCAGGTCGAGAACCCGCAGGCCCGCGAGCGGCCGCTCCGGCCGCGGCGCCCAGCGCGGCGGCGACCGGGTGTCTGCCGGCCCGATGGCCACCAGCGGCTCCCCCGCCACCGCGCGTCCCTGCGGGTGCGCCGCCCAGGCCGCGAGCCCGCGCATCTCGGCGGCGCAGCCGCCTTGCGCGAGGATCGCGGCCTCCAGCTCGGACGTGTCCCACCCCGCCACCGCGCGGGCCAGGCCGCCGCGATCCGCCTGCGCGCCGAGCACCCGCTCGGCCGCGGCCCTGTGATGCGGGGCGTTGGTGTGCAGCCGGATCCAGCCGTCCCGGGCCCGGTAGTCGCCTGCGACCGGGTCCCAGGGCGCGGGCACCCGCCAGCCCTCGGGCCGCAGCGACGCGGCGAACCAGAACGCGGCGAGTCGCCGGTCCACGGTCAACGGTCCGTCCGAGCCCGCGATCCCAGCGAGCGCCAGGGCGGCCGCCGCGACGGATCCGGCCGCGAGGTCGGTGACGGCGAAGGCGGACGGGAGGGCGCCCGTCCCGGTGAAGTGCAGGCCGTCGAGAGCAGCGGGCGGCCCGTCGAGCGCCGCCCAGATCCGTGCGGCGAAACCTCGGGCTCCATCCGTCATGACGATCTCCCATGGGCTCCGGCGCGGGCGGGACCCGGCGCCGCACCGCGGCAGGGCCCGTATTGCCGCACGATAGACTAGGGTCGCCGCCCGGGCGCGCTATAAGGGGTCCCATGTCCGAGGCCGAAACCCAGCCGCTCCTCGCCGTCGAGGACCTGTCCGTCGCCTTCCGCTCCCGCGAGGGCGAGACGGTGGCGGTCGACGGGATCGCCTTCACGATCCGCCGGGGCGAGACGGTGGCGCTAGTGGGCGAATCGGGGTCCGGCAAGTCGGTGACCGCGCTGGCGATCCTGCGGCTCCTCGACGGAGCGGCGCGCCAGGGCGGCCGCATCCTGTTCAAGGGCCGCGACCTCGCGAGCCTGCCGGAGCGGGCGATGCGCGATGTGCGCGGGGCCGACATCACCATGGTCTTCCAGGAGCCCATGACGTCGCTCAATCCGCTGCACACGATCGAGCGGCAGATCGGCGAGGTGCTGAGCCTTCACCGGGGGCTCACCGGCAAGGCGGCCAAGCGGCGGATCCTGGAACTCCTGGAACTCGTGGGGCTGCGCGACGCGGAGCGGCGCATGGGCGCCTATCCGCACGAACTCTCTGGCGGCCAGCGCCAGCGGGTGATGATCGCCATGGCGCTCGCCTGCGAGCCGGACCTCCTCGTCGCCGACGAGCCGACCACGGCGCTCGACGTCACCGTGCAGGCGCAGATCCTGGCGCTGCTGGCCGATCTGCAGAAGCGGCTCGGCATGGCGATGCTGTTCATCACCCACGATCTCGGCATCGTCGAGCGGATCGCCGACCAGGTCTGCGTCATGCTGAAGGGGAAGATCGTGGAGGCCGGCGCGACCGCAAGCGTCTTTGCGAACCCGCAGCACGCATACACCCGCCGCCTAATCGCCTCGGAGCCGCAGGGCCGCGCCAACCTGGTCCCGGCGGACGCGCCGTCGCTGGTCGAGGCGGGTCCGCTCAAGGTCTGGTTCCCGCTGAAATCCGGCCTGCTCCGGCGCGTCACCGGTCACGTCAAGGCGGTGGACGGGGTCTCCGTTCGGGTGCGTGCCGGGGAGACCGTGGGCGTCGTCGGCGAATCCGGCTCCGGCAAGACCACCCTCGGCCTCGCCCTGCTGCGGCTGACGGGCTCGGAAGGCCCAATCGTGTTCCTCGGCAAGGCGATCGACGGCTACGGCGTGGCGCAGATGCGCCCCCTGCGGAAGGATATGCAGGTGGTCTTCCAAGACCCCTACGGGTCGCTCTCGCCGCGCATGTCGGTGGCCGACATCGTCGCCGAAGGGCTGGTGGTCCAGAGCGCGGTGCGCTCCCGGGCCGAGCGTCGCGCCGTGGTGTCGAAGGCCCTGACCGATGTCGGCCTCGACCCGGCCGCTATGGACCGCTACCCGCACGAATTCTCCGGCGGCCAGCGCCAGCGCATTGCCATCGCCCGCGCCATGGTGCTCAACCCGCGCTTCGTCGTGCTCGACGAGCCGACCTCGGCCCTCGACCGCTCGGTCCAGGCGCAGATCGTGACGCTGCTGCGCGATCTCCAGCGGGAGCGTGGCCTCGCCTACCTCTTCATCAGCCACGACCTGAAGGTAGTCCGCGCGCTCGCGAACTACGTGGTGGTGATGCAGAACGGCCGCGTGGTCGAGGAAGGTCCCGCCGAGGCGATCTTCGCGGCCCCGCAGACCGCCTATACGCGCGCCCTGTTCAAGGCCGCCTTCGCCCTCGACAGCGACGCGCCGGCCGAGCTGGAGCCTGCCTGACGGTGCCGCGCGCGCTCCTCATCGTTCTGGATTCCGTCGGGATCGGCGGCGCCCCGGATGCCGAGGCCTACGGCGACGCCGGGTCCGACACGCTGGGTCACATCGCCGAGGCCTGTGCGGCGGGCCACGGTGACCGGGCCGGCTTGCGCAGCGGCCCGCTGCGCCTGCCCAACCTTGCCGCCCTCGGACTCGGGCTCGCCGCCGCCGGCGCTTCAGGCCGGATCCCGCCAAATCTCGCCCCCGACAGCGCACCCACCGGCGCCTACGGCCATGCGGTGGAAACGGCGGCCGGCAAGGACACGCCCTCCGGCCATTGGGAGATCGCCGGCCTGCCGCTCTCCGCGCCGTGGGGCCATTTCCCGGAGACGCGGCCGGTCTTCCCGCAGGACCTCACCGAGGCGCTGATCACGGAGGGCTGCCTGCCGGGCATTCTCGGCAACCGCCACGCGGCGGGTGTCGCCATCATCGACGCGCTCGGGGCCGAGCACGTCCGGACGGGCAAGCCGATCTGCTACACCTCGGCCGACAGCGTGTTCCAGATCGCCGCCCACGAGGAGGCGTTCGGGCTGGAGCGGCTCTACGATCTGTGCCGCATCGCCCGCCGGCTCTGCGATCCCTACCGGGTCTGCCGGGTCATCGCGCGGCCGTTCGTGGGGTCGGTGGAGGCCGGCTTCCGCCGGACCGGAAACCGCAAGGATTTCGCCGTGGCGCCGCCCGGCCGCACGCTGCTGGACCGGGCGGAGACGGCGGGCCGCGCCGTGGTCAGCGTCGGCAAGATCGGCGACATCTTCGCCCACCGCGCCACGGGCCGCGAACTCAAGCCGGGTCCGAACGCGGCCTGCCTCACGGCAGGGATCGCCGCACTCAGGGACCTGCCCGAGGGGGCCTCGTCTTCATCAACCTCGTGGATTTCGACACGGAGCACGGCCATCGCCGCGACGTGCCGGGCTACGCGGCGGAGCTGGAAGCTTTCGATGCTCGGGTTCCGGAGATCCTGGCGACCCTCGGGCCTGGCGATCTCGCGGTGATCACCGCCGATCACGGCAACGATCCGACTTGGTCCGGGACCGACCACACCCGCGAGCAGGTGCCGGTCCTGGCCTTCGGGCCCGGCGTGGCCGGCCGGTCGATTGGCCGGCGGGATACGTTCGCGGATATCGGCGCCACGGTGGCGGGCCATCTCGGCCTGCCCTGGGACGGCGCCGGACACCCGTTCCTGTAAGGGAGTTCGCATGATGCGGGACGACGACGACAGGCCGCGCAAGACCGTCGCCCATGAGATCGGGCAGCCCCTCGACACGCTCTCGCTGTCGGATCTCGACGAGCGCATCGTGCTCCTGCGGTCCGAGATCGCCCGGATCGAGGCGGCGAAGGCGGCCAAGCAGGCGGCGCAGGGCGCGGCCGATGCCTTCTTCAAGCGGGGCTGAGGTTTGGACCGGACCGAAACGCTCGCCGCTCTGCGGCGCGGCGATCTCGCCGGCGCGCGGGAGCTGCGGCTGCCCGACGGGCTCACCGAATTTCCCCGGGAGATCCTGGATCTCGCCGACACGCTCGAGGTTCTGGATCTCGGCCGAGGCAGTCTCACCGATCTGCCGGAGGATCTCGGCCGCCTGCACCGCCTGCGGGTGCTGTTCTGTTCCGGCAACCCGTTCCCCGGCTGCCGCCGGTCCTGGGCGATTGCCCGACGCTAAGCCAGCTCGGCTTCCGGGGGTGCGGCATCGGCGAGGTCCCGGCGGAGGCACTGCCGCGCGACCTGCGGTGGCTGACGCTGACCGACAACCGCATCGCCCACCTGCCCACCGCGATCGGCGAGCGGCCGCTGCTGCAGAAGCTGCTGCTGGCCGGCAACCGGATCGCGACGCTGCCCGACGGCCTGTCGGCGGCGGAGAACCTCGAGCTGATCCGCCTGTCCTGCAATCGGCTCGACGCGCTTCCGCCCTGGCTGACGCGGCTGCCGCGGCTCGCCTGGATCGCCTATGCGGGCAATCCCGCCGAGCCGGCGACGGAGGCCGCCAACGCGCCCCGCGTGCCGTGGGCGGCGCTGACGCTCGGTGATCTGCTCGGGGAGGGGGCCTCGGGCCGGGTCCATCGCGCCGTGTGGACCGGGCCCGCCGGCCAACGAGACGTCGCTCTCAAGCTGTTCAAGGGCGCCATGACCAGCGACGGCCTGCCTGAGCGCGAGATGGAGGCCTGCCTCGCTGCCGGCACGCATCCGGCCTTGACCGGCGCCCTCGGCCGGCTCGACCAGCATCCCGACGGTGCGGACGGGCTGCTGCTCCGGCTCCTGCCGGCGCACTGGCGCGTCCTCGCCGGGCCGCCGAGTCTTTCGAGCTGCAGCCGCGACGTGTACGAGCCGGGCTTGTGTCTCGACGCGGCCGAGGTCCTGCGGATCGCCCGGTCCGTGGCGGAGGCGGTGGCCCACCTGCACGGGCGCGGCTTGCTCCACGGCGACGTCTACGCCCACAACACGCTCTGGGAGGCCGGAACCGGCGCGGCGGTGCTCAGCGATTTCGGTGCCGCCTCGGCGCTGCCCGACGGGGAGGGGGTGCGGCACTGGCGCGGATCGAGGTGCGGGCCGTCGGTATCCTGATCGACGAGCTGCTCGACCACTGCGACGCGCCGCCGGAGGGGCTGCGGGCGCTGTCGCAGGCCTGCATGCGGGCTGATCCGGATCAGCGGCCCGACCCTGCGGAGGTTGTCTCCGAGTTAGGACGGGTGCTGGCCTGAGTCTTCGAAGCGCAGCCTCCCGAGCCGGGGGCACACACGTTCGGGATCGGCCCCAAGCCAAGTCCTATTCCGGGATGTCGGCCTGCTTGCGCGCGACCACGGCGAACAGGTCGCCGAGCGCGGCGAGGCTCGCGGCCTGAAGCTGGGAGGCCGGTACCACGGAGCCGTCCGGCGCGGGCAGGTCGCGGGTCGCCGTGGCGGCGGCCACGACGGCGGGGCGGAACCCCAGGTTGAAGGCGCTGCGGGCTGTGGAATTGACGCACATATGCGTCATGAAGCCCGCCAGCACCACGTCCTTCACGCCCGCCTTCTCCAGCCGCGCCTGGAGATCAGTGCCCACGAACGAACTCGGATAGGCCTTGGTGATCACCGGCTCGTCGCCCTGCGGCGCCACTTCCGGGCTGATCTGGCCGATCGGCGCCGTCACGTCGTAGGGCGAGCCCGGCCCGGCATCGTGGCGGACGTGGAAGATCGGGATGCCGGCCGCGCGTGCCCGCTGGAGCAGGTCCGCCGCCTCGCGGAGCGCGGGCTCGACGCCTTCAAGGCGCATGACACCCTCGCGATACGTCTGCTGCAGGTCGATCATTACGAGCGCCGAGTTCTTGAGCCCGGCCGGCTCGGGGCTCAGGCCTGACAGGCCGCGCAGGGTCGCGAGATCGGACATCCGGGTTCTCCCATATCGCCGCTATCGCCGCGCGAGGGGCGCGGTCGCCATCTTGGTGGCGTTGGACCCTACGACGGGCGGGCGGGGCGACACCATAGCCAATCGGTGCACCCGGTACGGGGGATCCGTCCCGAGCGGCCGGATCCTACCGCGCCGGCGGCCCCGGGTCGATCGCCGGCAGCTCGTTGGCCGGCAGGCCCGTGCCGGCCTGAGCCTGCGCGCCGCCGGCCCCGCGGGCGCGGTTGGCGAGGGCCACGGTCAGCCGCTCGGCGGTCTCGGGCTGCATCACCGCCAAGACCTCGGCCATTTTGCGGGGATTCATGGCGAGCACGATCGGCACCAGCACGTCGTGCCCGAGCCGGTCGAATACCCGGGCGGCGTCCTTCGGCTTCATCGCCTCGTACATCGTGACGATGTTCTTGAGCCCCTGCTTCTCGGCATCCTCCTTCGCCTTGGCGGCAGAATCGACCTTGTCCTCGGCCTTCTTGAGGTCGCCGAGGCCGGTCTCGAGCTTCCGCTCGGCCTCGCCCAGCATCTTCTCGCGCAGCTCCAGCTCCTCGCTCTTCTGGCGCAGGGCATCACGCCGCGCGCCGAGCTTCTCCAGGAGTGCGCGCTCGGTGGGCGAAGGCGTGGGTTGCGAGACGGGCTGCTCCGCGGGCGCCTCCGGAGCCTTCTCGGGCGCGGCGGCAGCCTCCTCCCTGGCGCCCACCGATCCGGTGGTGGCCGGGTCGGGCGGCTCGTAGCCGGTGCGCGCCCGCGCCACCGCCCGGCCATATTCCGGAAGCGCAGCGCTCTCCGGCAGGCCGGCCTGCAGGAGGCTGAGGAGCTTGAGCATGAGGAGCCCGCCGGCCGCGAGGGCCACGGCGTCGATGAGGCGCAGCCGCATCGGCCGCACGGGCTTGAGGCGCGAGCGGCGCAGCGCCGTGCCGGTGCGGCGCGGCTTCGGCGCGGGCTCCGGCGGCGGGATCTTAGGGGCCTTGACTCCGGTCACGCGGCGCGTGCCCGGACGCGGGCGAGGGCCCGCTCGCTCATCGCCAGCGCTGCCGCGGCGGCGGCCCCGAGGCGCTCGCCGTTGGGGCTCGACGGTTCGGGACGGCGCAGGGGTTGAACCTTGGGCTCGTGTACGGCTTGCGGGGCAGGAGCCGGCTCGGGACGGGCCGGGACCGCGCGCATCTGCGCCACGATGGCGGCGATGCGCGCCACCACGGTCTCCCCGGCCTCGACCTGCAGCTTCAGCTCGGCGGACCGGGCGGTCGCCGCGTCGAGGCTGGCATTAAGGGTTCGATCACCCTCGTCGATGGCCGCGCGCAGGCCCGCGATGGCGCGCTCGGCGGTGCCGGTGGCCACCATCAGGTCGCCGATGGTCTGGCGGAGCGCAGCCTCGTCGCCTTTGAGCTGCCCGATCCGGCGCGACAAGCGGAGCGAGGTGACGATGGTGGCCGCCAGGAGAACCGCGACCAGGATGTCGGCGGCGAGGGTGACGAAGAGACTCATGACCGGACCCTCATCGACACTAATTGTCCGAGCGGTTGTTCATCGAGGCCTCGTAGGCCTGGATCGTCGTGCGCGAGCGGCGCAGCGGGCGGGTAACCTGCACGGCGATGTGGCCGTCGACCCGGCCCATCCGTCCCTGGGTGAGCGCCCAGTCGCCGCAGCGCACGGTGATGAGGTCCGACGGCTTGGCGTCGAACATCAGCGTCTCGCCGACCTTGAGGCTCATGACCTGCTTCAAGGGCAGCATCATCTCGTGGAGCACCGCCTCCATGGTCACGTCGGCCTGCCAGATCTCGGTGGCGAGGTGGCCTTCCCAGACATGGTCGCGGCCGAGCTTCTCGCCCATGAAGCTCTGGGTCAGCAGCTCCCGGATCGGCTCGATGGTCGCGTAGGGGAACAGGATCTGCAGCATGCCGCCGCGCCCGTCGACGTCGAGGCGCAGACTGATCAGGATCGCGGCGTTGCCCGGCCGCGTGATGGTAGCGAAGCGCGGGTTGGTCTCGATCCGGTCGATGCCGAAGCTCACGGGCGAGAGCGGCTGGAACGACAGCTCCAAGTCGCCCAGCACGATCTCGACGAGGCGGCGCACCAGCGTCATCTCGATGGCCGTGAACGGGCGCCCGTCGAGGCGGCTCGACGAGCCGCCGCGCTTGCCGCCGAGCAGCAGGTCGAAGGTCGCGTAGGCGAGGTTCGAGTCGACCGTGACGAGCCCGGAATTCTCCCATTGCTCCGCGCGGAACACGCCCAGCAGGGTCGGCAGCGGGATCGCGTTCAGATAATCGCCGAAGCGCACCGAGGTGATGTTGTCCAGCGTCACCTCGACGTTGTCCTGGAACAGGTTGCGCAGGGAGGTCGACAGCAACCGGATCATCCGGTCGAAGACGATCTCCAGCATCGGCAGGCGTTCGTACTGGACGACGCCCGAGTCGACGATGGCCTGCACGCCCCCGGCCCCAGAGGCCGAGAGCCTCGCGCATGGAGAAGCCGAGGACGCCGTCGATCTCGTCCTGGTTCAGCACCCGGTCGTTGCCGGCGAGTTCGGGGAGATTGTCGCTCTCCCCGTCCTCGATCATCGTCGCCCATTCGGCGGCGACGTCGCCCGCGTTGCGCGTGGTTCCCTGCTCGGCAAGGGCCGCGCCCCATTCCTCGGCGAGCGACGTGTCGCCGCCCTCGGCGCCCTGCTCCAGGAGGGCCGCCGACCAGTCGTCCTCGGGAAGTTCGTCCTCGGGTTCCATCAGGCGTGCTCGATCAGGCCCTGGCGGCGCGCGGCGGTCGAATCGCGTGAGACGGTCTCGGGCCGGATCACTGGACGATCACGTCCTTGAACAGCACGGCCTCGACCTTGGCGGGATAGAGCGCGATGTTGACGCGGCGCAGCAGTTCCTCGCGCAGCCGGAACAGGCCCACCGAGCCGGTGAGATCGCTGGCGCGCAGCTCGCGCATGTAGACCTGCAGCGCGTCCTCGACGCGTGGCATCAGCGGCTTCACCTCCTCCTCGGCCTTGGCGTCCTTGAGTTCGAGAGCGAGCCGCACCTTGGCGTATTTCGCCTTGTCCTGCGGCAGGTCGGGGCTGAGGTTCAGGACCATCTCGCGCACGTCGACGAAGACGACCGGCTTCTTGCCATCCGGGCCGACTCCCTTGCCGTCCTCGCCGTGGCCACCGCCATGGCCGCCTTGCGCGGACTCCTTGCCCTCGCCGTGGCCGCCGTGGCCCATCATCAGGAAGGCGCCAGCGCCGCCGCCGACCACGAGGACCGCGGCGGCCACCATGATGATGAGCTTCTTCTTGCCTTTCGGGGCGGCGTCAGATCCGGCCTCGCCTTCCTCGGCGGAGGCCTTCTTGGGCTTCTTGGCCATGGAATAATGCTCTCTCGCGGAGAACCGCGCGCCGGGTACGCCCAGATATCGGAGCATCAGGGTTAACGCGCCGTTAAGCGGGCAATTCCTGCCGAGTCAGGTTTGCCGCGGCGCAGGCCGGACCGGCCGGCGGCCCTTCGAAATCTCCGCCAAGTCACTCTGATCGCGAGGAAATCCGGAACACCGCGGCGTGGCACAGCGCATGCTGAATGGACCGTTGCCGCCCCCGCGGTCTGCGAGTCCCAGAGTCCACGATGCAGAATGCCCTCTTCGTCGGCGTGTCGAGCCAGATGGCCCTCCAGCGCGAGCTGGACGTGATCGCCAACAACATGGCGAACGTGTCGACCACTGGCTTCAAGGCCCGCAACAGCCGCTTCCAGGAATACCTGATGCCGGTGGCGAGCGCGGATTCCTTCGCCCGGCCCGACCGGCGCCTCTCCTACGTCATCGACCAGGGGACCTCCCTCGATCTCGGGCAGGGGCCGATCGAGCAGACCGGCAACCCGCTCAACGTCGCCATCAAGGGCTCGGCCTTCATCGCCGTGCAGTCGCCGCAGGGCGAGCGCTACACCCGCAACGGCGCCTTCGAGATCGACGCCCAGGGTGCCCTGGTCACGAGCGACGGCTACAAGGTCTCGGGCGACGGCGGCCCGATCACCATCAACCCGCAGGAGACCGGCCTCTCCATCGGGCCCGACGGCACGGTGTCGACCAATCTCGGCATCCGCGGGAAGATCAAGCTCGTCACCTTCGCCAACCCGCAGCGGCTGACCAACGAGGGCGGTAACCTCTACGCCTCGCCGGATCCGGCACGCCCGGCCGGGATCGAGGGCCGCCTGGAACCCGCCGCGCTGGAGCGCTCGAACGTCCGCCCCGTGATCGAGATGACCCGGCTGATGGACGTGAACCGCTCCTACGCCATGGTGTCGAGCATGATCTCCCGCCTCGACGAGCTGCGGGGCACGGCGATCAGCCGCCTCGCCAACGTCGCGTAAGGGAGCCTCACGATGCGCGCCCTCTACTCCGCCGCCACCGGCATGGCGGCCCAGGAACTCAACGTTCAGGTCATCTCGAACAACATCGCGAACCTGCGCACCACCGGCTACAAGCGCCAGCAGGTGCACTTCCAGGATCTGCTCTATCAGAACCTGCGCCGGGCCGGCTCCTCGACCTCCGAGCAGAACACCCAGCTCCCCGCCGGCCTCGCGCTGGGCTCAGGCGTGAAGACGACCTCGACCGCCCGGGTCATGTCGCAGGGCACGCTCTCCTCCACGGAGAAGGATTACGACGTCGCGATCCGCGGCGAAGGCTTCTTCCGGGTGACTCTGCCGGACGGCCGTACCGCCTATACGCGGGACGGCTCCTTCGACCTCTCGGCTTCGGGCCAGCTCGTCACCCGGGACGGCTATCTGCTCGATCCGGCGATCACCGTGCCGCAGACGGCGACCGCGGTGACGATCAGCGCCACCGGCGCCGTGCAGGCGACGCTGCCGGGCCAGACGGCGCCGCAGGCGCTGGGGCAGTTCCAGCTCTCGCGCTTCGTGAACAAGGTCGGCCTCGAGTCGATCGGCGACAACCTGTTCGTCGAGACCGCAGCCTCCGGCCCGGCGATCAGCGGCCTGCCGGGGGCCGAGGGTTTTGGCAACCTCCAGCAGAGCTACCTGGAGGAGGCGAACGTCAACGCCGTCACGGAGATCTCGTCGCTGATCGCCGCGCAGCGCGCCTACGAGATGAACTCGAAGGTCGTGACCGCCGCCGACCAGATGCTCTCCACCACAACGCAGATGTTCCGCGGTTAACCGCGCGACCCGCACCCGCTCCAGGTCCTTGAACATGTATGCCGGCATGCTTCCCGATTCCGCCTTCGAGCCCCTCGGTCTGCCCCGCGTTGGTACGTCGGATGCCAGCGACCTCAGCCCGATCGTCCGCCGGACCCGCCCGCGGGTGACGCCCCTCGGGACGGCCGTGTTGCTGCGCGCAATGCTCGCCGTCCTGACCTTCGCCCTGCTCGGTGCGCTGGCGTTCCCCGCGATGGCGCGGGCGGACGGACTGCGGCTGCGCGGGGACGTTACCGCCCGCGGCGACGTCCTGACCCTCGCCGACCTCGTTGAGGGCGCACCCGCCGCGCTGGCCGGGCGTCCGCTGTTCCGCTCCCCGGCCCTCGGGGCTACCGGGACGATCCAGACCCGCCGAATCGTCGACGCGGCCACCGCGCTGGGCCTCACCGGCCTGGAGACCGGGGGCCGGCTTCAGATCGCCGTCCAGCGCGCCGCCCGGCGCCTCGGCCCGCCGGAGATCGAGGCGGCGCTCAAGCACGGACTCGAGACCGGCTTCGGGCTCGACCCGCGCAGCGTGGCGGTCCGGTTCGACGGCGACGGCCCGACCCTCTTGGCGCCCTTAGAGCCTCGAAGGGCAGGCTGCGGCCCTCGACCTGACCTACGATCCGCGCTCCCGCCGGGTCTCGGGGCTCGTCAGCCTCGGCGAACGGCAGGCCTCGCTGCGGGTCTCCGGCGTGGTTGTCGAGTTGCGCGAGGTGGCGGTTCTGACCCGTGCGCTTAACCGCGGCGAGCCCGTTAAGGCGACCGACCTCGTGACGGAGCGCCGCCCCGCGACGCGGTCGCCGCCGACGCGCAACCCAGCGCAACCGCGGTTCTGGGCGAGGTCGCCCAGCACGCGCTCGCGGCTGGCACTGTGCTCCGGGTCTCCGATACCGCCCCGCCCGAGACTCGTCACCCGGGGCGAGAGCGTAACCATCGTCTACGAGACGCCGAGCATCAGCCTGTCGATGCGCGGCCTCGCCAACGAGGGCGGCCGCATGGGCGCCGTCGTCAACGTCGTGAACGTCGCCTCCAAGAAGATCCTGCAGGCCACCGTGATCGGACCCGGCCGCGTCTCGGTGAGCCCCGGTCCCGCGGCCCAGCAGGGCGCCGGCACCGCGCCGGTCCAGGCCACCGCCTCCCTGCGCTGATCGCCCGTTCCGTTTGCGTCGAAGAGTACCCGTCCGATGGCCAGCCGCATCGTCCTGAAACCGCTCGCCGCCGCGCTCATCGCCGGTGCGCTCGGCGCCTGCAACACCGCCGACCGGCTCTCGCAGGTCGGCGCGACCCCGGCTCTGTCGGCGATCGAGGACCCCACCACCCAGCCCGGCTACAAGCCGGTGCGGATGCCGATGCCCGACGTGCAGCCGGTCTCGTACGCGCCGAACTCGCTCTGGCGCACGGGCTCCCGGGCCTTCTTCAAGGATCAGCGCGCCGCGCGTCTGGGCGACATCCTGACCGTGAAGGTCAACGTCACCGATCAGGCCAACATCAGCAACGAGACCAAGCGCTCACGGGCCAACAGCGAGAGCTTCGGCCTGCCGAATGCCCTGGGGCTAGAGAACAACGCGGTCGGCAAGGCGTTCGGCGTGGGCGGCACGGCGCTGCTGGCCGCCACTTCGGCAAGCTCCAACGACGGCGTCGGCTCGGTGCAGCGCGCGGAGACCGTGACGACCAACGTCGCCGCGGTGGTCACCCAGGTCCTGCCCAACGGCAATCTCGTGGTCGAAGGTAAGCAGGAGATCCGGGTCAACTTCGAGGTTCGCGAGATGATCGTCGCCGGTGTGGTCCGGCCGGAAGACATCGAATCGGACAACACCATCGACTCGACCAAGATCGCCCAGGCCCGGATCGCCTATGGTGGCCGCGGGCAGCTCACCGACGTGCAGCAGCCCCGCTACGGCCAGCAGATCGTAGATATCCTGCTGCCGTTCTGACGCGCCTCAGCTCGGCTCCTCCGGCTCCGGCCCCCTCGTCACATCGAGGCCGGAACCGGCGCCGGGGGCGGCC
This sequence comes from Methylobacterium sp. P31, assembly GCA_050632875.1. Taxonomy (GTDB): domain Bacteria; phylum Pseudomonadota; class Alphaproteobacteria; order Rhizobiales; family Beijerinckiaceae; genus Methylobacterium. The sequence continues at coordinate 4,300,386 of JBODSC010000001.1, forward strand.
CGACCTTGACGGGCGCGCCGATGCGGGCGGCTTCGTAGATCGCCTCCATCAGAACCTGGTCCTGAAGCCCCTCCTCGCCGGGGGTGCGCGGGCGCAGGTTCTCCTGGATGCAGCGGGAGAAGTGGTCCATCTCCAGGGCGAACTGGTTCTTGGGGCTCAGAACCTTCTCGTCACGGGCGGCGTTCTTGCCGTCGCGGTGGCCGACATAGAGCCGCTGGCCCTCATAGGCGAAGGCGTTCTGGAGATCGATGGACGCAGTGCCGGTGTGCAGGGTCAGCGTGCGCGCCTCGTAGACGCCGTAGCTCGACATGCACTGCGCGATCACGCCGGACGGAAAGCGCATGGTGAAGCTCACCGTCTCCTCGACCTCGCGGTATTTCGGGTCGTCGGGCGGCGAGTGGGTCTGGGCCTGGATTAGCTCCGGCTCCTCGCCGAGCACGGCGCGCGTCGTGTTCAGGCAGTAGAGACCGATATCCGGCAGCGAGCCGCCACCCGACAGCGCCTTCCGAAGCCGCCACTGTTCCGGCAACCCGGTGGTCTGCCCGTTGAAGGCCTGGATCAGGCGGGGCTTCCCGAATTCGCCCGAGCGGGCGAGCTTGATCACCGCACGGTTGTGCGGCTCGTACTGGCACCGGTAGGCGATCATCAGCTTGACGTTGGCCCTGACGCAGGCCGCGATCATGGCGCGGCACTCGTCCGATGAGGCCGCCATCGGCTTCTCGCACAGGACCTGTTTGCCGGCCGCCGCGGCCGCCACGACATTGTCCCGGTGCACGCCGTTCGGCGTGACGACGTAGACCGCCTGGACGTCCGGATTGGCCTTCAGCCGGTCCCACTCGTCGTAGCCGTAGACGGCATCCTCCGGCAGACCATATTGCCGGGCCACGAGCTTGGCCTTGTCGGGCGAGCCCGACATCACGGCGGCGAGCCGCGAGCGTTTGGCCTCGCCGAAGGCCGGCAGGATCTCGTCGAGGCTCAAGCGCCCGAGCCCGACGACGCAGTAACCCACGCGCTGGCCTGGTGGCTGCGGCGCCGGGCTCGGTGCCGGGGGCGATCACCGGAGCCGCGCCAATTGGGGAACATCACCCGGCCACCCTGGACTGCGCCGGTATCGGCCGGGACCGAAGGTCCAGGCGGTGCCGCCTGGGCCGCGCCTCCCATGGCGGCGCCGGCCAGGGCTCCCCTGCGGCGAGAAGGTTGCGTCGTGAGAGCCGGTTATCGTCCGCCATGAGCCTCGCCGCATTGCCGGGTCGGGAATCGAGCACCACGGCGCCGCAGCGTGGCCGGGAGCCGCCTGCTCAGTGAACGCGGCCGGGCTCCGGGCCGTTTCCGCCCAGCAGCGCGGCGCGCAGACGCGCCACCTCCGCCTCGCTCGCGGCGAGGCGCCTGGCGACCGCCTCCGGCGCGGATGCGGCTTCCGTCACCGCGAAGCCGAGGCCGATCGCCGTTTCCCTGCGCCACGCGATAAAGACCCGGCGCATCTCGTCCCGGCACGGGATGAACAGGTCGAAGCAATCCGGCAGGACGGTATCGGCCGAGACGCAGATCCGCGCACCCTCCAGCGAGACGTCGCGGACGATGCACTCGATCTCCAGCAGGAAGGCCACGTGGCGCACCCGCCCGCCCAGGTAGACACGCCGGCGGGCGGTGTGACGGCGCTCGATCACAATCGATTGTCCCCGTTGACGTCGTTGCCCCGACAACCGCCATCCAGCCCGGATCGAACTGGCCGGTCTATCTTAACCTCAGGTTTGCATTAGCGGCATGGTCAGGCGGGGAGCGGCGGATCCGGCGCCTCGACCTCGCCGCGGCGCTGGAGCTGGAGGGCGACGAACCAGCACAGGGCCGCCCAGGCGGCTCCGATGCACCAGCCGGCCAGCACGTCGCTCGGCCAGTGCACGCCGAGATAGATGCGGCTGATGCCGACGAGCAGCGTCACGGTCACGCCGAGCGTCAGGACCAGCGCCTTCGCGCGGCGGTTGCGGTCGACCCGCGTCAACAGGGTCGCCAGGGTCAGGTAGGCGACGGCCGACATCGTGGCGTGGCCGCTCGGGAAGCTCGCGGTGAACACCTCCATGCCGTGCGGCACGAGATCCGGCCGCGGCCGATGGTAGAAGACCTTCAGCACCGTCGAGACCAGCTCGCCGCTGCCCACCGCCGCGAGCACATAGAGGCCGATCCGCCGCCGACCGGACACCGCCAGATACGCCGCCACCGCACAGGTGAGGAACAGCACCGTGAAGACGCTGCCGAGCCCGGTGATGTCGCGCATCGTCTCCTCGAGCCAGGGCGGCCCGATCGGGTCCGCGAGGTCGGCTGGATTGCGCAGGCTGAGCAGGATCTTCCGGTCCAGAGCTGCGGTGGAGCCCTGGCCGACCTCATGGGCGAGGAAGAAGAAGCCGTAGCCCAGGACGCTCAGGCAGAGCAGGGCGACGAGGGGTCCGACCTCGTTCAGGCGCAGCCGGAGCCAGACCGCCGTGGCGGGACGGATCAGCCGGTTGTGCCGCAGGCTCGCGGGCGCCCTCACGACGCGGTCGCCCGATGCGGGGCAGGAGCCATCAGGCATTCTCTCCGAAGGGAAGGCGCGCCACCTCGGCCCAGGGGCCGCCGAGATAGCGCCACAGCAGGGTGGCGGGCGCCGCGAACCGGAACGGCGCGAAGCCGGCCGACAGGCCGGCGTGGAGCGCGCGGGCGACCTCGGGGGCGACCTTGTTCTGCACCGTCACGTGCGGTCGCCAGCCCTGCCGGTCCTGCGCCATGAGATGGGACTCGAAGCCCTTCGCGAGCCGGGCCCGGAAAGTCGACAGAGCCTCGGACTCCAGAACGTAGGCGACGCCGCGTCCGGTGAAGCGCAGGCCCGTCACCGAGACTTCCGGGGGTGGCACCGCGCGGGCGAGGGCGGCGATGGCTTCGATCACGCCCCGCTCCTGGTCGCCCGGCAGGTGGTGGAACAGCGTCGCGTGCGCGGGGATGACATTCAGGGATTCGGGAAAGTACCGGCGCCGCTCGCCGTCGAAACGCGCGAAGGTCGGCGCGTCGAAGGCGAGCGTCAGGATGAGGGGGGCCGCGTCGGTCATGGCCGGCGAGATGGCGTCCGAAGCCGCTCAGGTCCAGTACAGCACCCGCGCATCCGGCAGGTCACGGGCGAGGCAGGCCATGAGATGAGCACGCAGCGCCTGCATGAGGGGCTTCGGGAAGACGTGCTTCACGGAGCCGAACTTGGTGCGCTTCTCCACGCGCTCCGCTTCGTCGAGGGGCAGGTCGGAGCCTGGATACCAGCTGCGTAGCACCGCCTTCGAGCCCGGCGTGAAGCGATGGGTGATGAGTTCCGCGGTCAGATCGAGGTCGGGCACGCCGGCCAGCACGTCGGCCGCATCGCGGATCAGGCCCGCATAGGCCGCCTCCCAGCCGACCACGGGCAGGATCGGCGCGATGGTCAGCCCGACCGGATAGCCGGCGCGCGCCGCCTGTCCCATCGCGGCGAGGCGCGCATCGAGCGGATCGGTGCCGCCCTCGTAGTGCGCGGCGGCGCGGGCATTGACCGAGAAGCGGATGCGGGTCCGCCGGTTGTGCGGCAACGGGAGGAGCGGCGCGACCGCGGCGAATTTGGTGGTGAAGCGCAGCTGTACCGGCGCATCCCAGCTCCCGAAATGCCGGATCGACGCCGAGAGCGAGCCGGTGAGGTGCTCGATGCCCAGCGGGTCGGTGTAGCAGGAGGCCTCGAACGTCGTTCCCTCATGCGCCCGCTCGGCGGAGGCCGAGGTGACCGCGCCACGTCCGGCATAGGCCGCGAGGTTGCCGAGGATTGCGTCGAGATTGGCGTAGGCGCGGGTCACCGGCAGCCCCTGCAGCGAGCCCGCGAGGTAGCAGTACTGGCAATGGGCCGGGCAGCCTTCGGCGACGTCGAAGCGCCAGTCGGCCGACGGCGGGATCGGCTGGAGCCGCAGCTTGGTCGGGGGCGCCACCGTGAGCGCGAGAGTCGCCTTGGCGGCCGCATAGGCGCGGCGGCGGTCCGGCTCGCGCGGGCTGGGCAGGCGGTTGGACGCCAACCGCTCCACCGGCAATCCCAGGGCTTCGGCGCGGGCCGCCATGGCACGCCCATGCGCGTGCTCCAGGGCTGCGGGCGTCACCAGCACCCGGCGCGGGCGCCAGAGGCGGGTGGAACGGAGGCGTTCGGCACCGTCGGGGGCTTCGAGGACCGGGGCGGATGAGGGCGGCATTTCTGGCGAACGCGCGCCCTCCGCACCGGCTCCGGCCTAGGCGCCCGGTCCCGGTGCGGCTAAAGCACCGCCATGTCTGCAGGCAGGGAGAGCGTACATGTCGGCCGGGACGGCTGGTTGTTTCTCACAGGAGGCACCAACCGTGTCATGGACCGCTACCGGGGCGGCCTGCGGCACTGGCTGCTGCTGCGCGCCTGGGCGCGGCTGATCAGGGCCCGGGCCGCGCGCGCCGAGCGCCTCGGCATCCGCTGCCTCCACGTGATCGTGCCGGAGAAGCTGTCCGTCTACGACGACAAGACCGACGGCCTGCGCTACGCGCCCGCCAAGGCCTCGACCCGGCGCCTCGCCCGCAGCCTCGCGCGCCATCCGGCCTATCTGGATCTCCTGGCCCCGCTCCGGGCCGCCCGGAACGGGCCGGATCCGCTCTATCTCCGCACCGACACGCACTGGACCGCGCAGGGCTGCATGCTGGCCTATCGCGAGATCATGCGCGCCCTCGGGGCGATCCCGCCCACCGATATCGGCGGGCGGCCCCTCGTCGTCTCGGACCAGGTCATGGATCTTGGCGAGAAGCTCCGGGATCGGCCGAAGGAGCGGCTCACCCGCTTCATGCTCCAGCGCGACGCGCAGCGGGTCGAAGTCGGCCCGCTGCTCGCCGCCTACGAGGCGCAGGGACGCGACCGGGAGGTTCATGTCGGCGCGCACGTCGTCTATCGGAATTCATCGCCGTCGGCCGATCCGCGCCGGCTCGTCCTGTTCGGCGATTCCTGCGCGCACTTCGACCCGTTCCTGCTGACGGGGCTGCTCGCCGAGAGCTTCAGCGAGGTCCACTTCGTGTGGTCGTCGAGTCTCGATTGGGACTACATCGAGCGCGTGCGCCCCGACATCCTGCTGTTCGAGCTGGCCGAGCGCTTCCTGGCCCGGCTGCCGAAGGACGATTTCGACGTGGCGGTCGCCGGCCAGCGCGGGACGGGCGGCCGCCTCGCGCGGCTCAGGGCCGGCGGGTTGGACGGTGTTCCTGCGAAGGCTCAGTAGATCGCCGGGTCCAGACGCGCGAAATCGCCGATGCTCGCCGCCTGATACTTGGCATAGGATTCCGGTGCGTAGGCGATCCCGATCATCAGCACGAGGAGGGTCGCCAGACACGCGAGAGTCGCCGTGACCACGTCCGCATGACGCCGCAGGGCATGGATCACCAGGCACCCGAACGTGAACAGGGCCGCCTCAGCGACGGGCACCAGCGCGAACGACATCACTTCACCTCCATCGGTCTCCCGCCGGCTGGGCCAGCACGGCGGACGCGCAGCGGCCGGCGCGTGGCGAAGAGATGGCGGATCTTGCTGCACCGCAACAGAAGCGCGGGCGCAAGCCTGCCTTGCGCGGAAATCGGAGGCTGGCGGGAACGAACGTAACGGCTGCTCGGACCGGGCGGCCCAAGGCCTCTTTTCAAGAGCGGCGCCGTGCCCATGTGGGTCGGACCTGCTCTCGGAACGGGACACGACGATGGGCCTGCTCGTAGACGGCGTCTGGCGCAACCAGTGGTACGACACCGCCTCTACGGGCGGCCGCTTCGAGCGGAAGGCCTCGACCTTCCGCAACTGGGTGACTGCGGACGGAGCGCCGGGGCCCTCGGGCGAGGGGGCTTCCGCGCCGAGCCGGGACGCTACCACCTCTACGTCTCGCTGGCCTGCCCCTGGGCCCATCGCACCCTGATCGGGCGCGCCCTCAAGGGCTTGGAGGAGGCGATCACCGTCTCGGTGGTCGATCCGCACATGGGCTCGGAGGGCTGGGTGTTCGGCGACACGCCCGGTGCGACGCCGGATCCGATTCACGGCGCCCGGCGCCTCTACGAGGTCTACCTCGCTGCGGACCCATCCTATACCGGGCGGGTCACGGTGCCGGTGCTCTGGGATCGGCAGCGCGCGACCATCGTGTCGAATGAATCCGCCGAGATCCTGCGGATGCTGAACGGCGCCTTCGGTGGGACCGGGCCGGACCTCTATCCCGAGGATCTGCGCGCCGAGATCGACGCCGTGAATACCCGCGTCTACGATCGGGTGAACAACGGCGTCTACAAGGCGGGTTTCGCCACCGCGCAGGAGGCCTATGCCAACGCCTTCGAAGCTCTGTTCGCGGAGCCTCGACGCACTGGAAGACCGGCTCGACCGGAGCCGCTATCTCTGCGGTGATCGGCTCACCGAGGCGGATGTCCGGCTATTTACCACGCTGGTGAGGTTCGACGCGGTCTATGTCGGGCACTTCAAGTGCAACAAGCGCCGGATCGCCGATTACCCGAACCTGTCCAACTATCTGCGTGACCTCTACGCCCTGCTGGGCGTCGCGCCGACCGTGAACCTCACGCATATCAAGCGGCACTATTACGAGAGCCATCCGACCATCAATCCGACCCGGATCGTGCCGCTGGGGCCGGATCTCGACTTCTCGGCCCCCAACGACCGCGCCCTGCGCTTTGCGGCTTAGCTGCCATCGGCCGGATCAGGCGTCGTGCGTCACCCTCGACGGCGAGCTGCGCACGCCTAATTCGGCTCTCAACCGGAGGATGCACAACACGCCATGACGAACAGCCTGCGCCTCGCGCTGCTCTGCGCCCTTGTCAGCCTGCCATCCGCAGCGCGCGCCCAAGCCGCGCTGCGCCTGGAGGGCACCTGCGAGAAACTCGTCATCGGCACCCAGGACCTGAGCCAATCCTGCACCAGCATCCTGACGAACGCGGTGAGCCGCAACCGCACGAGCTTCGACTTCACCACCTCCGACGGACAGAGGCTGAGCTTTAGCGGCAACGGCGCCCAGCAAGAGGCCACCGAGGAGACCGACCCGCTCCAGCCGATCAACGTCGTGACCATCGGCAAGGACGCCGCGCCAACGCTGGCGATCGGCGCCTGCCGGTTTTCCACACCTGAGCTTGGCCGCACGGCCATTACCTGCGAGGCCAATGCCGCGGACGGCCGTCCCTTCGCGGGAACCTTCGTCACCGCCGCGAAGGCGCCGGCGGGGGCACCGGCCGCCGCACCCGCCCGCTGAGCCGCCGGACCGCTCCGGACTGGTCAGATGGCGTCGAAAGCCCCATTTAAGGCGCTCCACGAAAAAGGTTCCGAAGCCAGACCAATGCTTAACGACACCCTCGCCGGCGGCGGCGCCCCGGCCGGCGATACCGGCTCCTTGATCAAGGACACGACGACTGCAGCCTTCCGTCAGGACGTGATAGCCGAGTCGATGCGCCGGCCGGTGCTGGTCGACTTCTGGGCGCCCTGGTGCGGACCCTGCAAGCAGCTCACGCCGGTTCTGGAGAAGGTCGTCAAGGAGGCCGCCGGAGCCGTCGTCCTGGTCAAGATGAACATCGACGAGCATCCCTCGATCGCGGGCCAGCTCGGCATCCAGTCGATCCCGGCGGTGATCGTCTTCCAGAAGGGTCAGCCCGTCGACGGCTTCATGGGCGCGGTCCCCGAGAGCCAGATCAAGGAGCTGATCGCGCGCGTGGCCGGCCCCATGCAGGATCCGCTGGAAGCGGCTCTTGCCGATGCCGCCAGCCTCATCCAGGAAGGCGACCTCGCGGGCGCCGCCGAGATCTACGCGGCCGCGCTCGAGCAGCAGCCCGACAACGTCACGGCGCTGGCCGGTCTCGCCAAGATGCAGCTCGATGCGGGCGAGATCGAGAACGCCAAGCGCGTGCTGGCAATGGTGCCGGAGGCGAAAGCCGCCGATCCGGCGCTCACCGGCATCCGCGCGGCCCTCGAACTTGCCGAGCAGGCCGCCTCGCTGGGCGACCTGGCAGGGCTCCAGCGGGAGGTCGAGGCGAACCCGGACGCGCATCAGGCACGGTTCGATCTCGCTTTGGCGCTCGCCGCCCGGGGCGAGCGCGGCCAGGCCGTCGATCACCTGATCGAGCTGCGCAAGCGCGACAAGGACTGGAACGACGACGGGGCGCGCAAGCAGCTGCTGCAGTTCTTCGAGGCTTGGGGCGTGATGGATCCCGACACGATTCGCGGGCGTCGTAAGCTCTCGGCGCTTCTGTTCTCGTGACGCGCCGGCTCGCGCTCCGGCCCACCCTTCGGCCCCTGCGGGAGGCGCCATGAGCACCCTTGCGAGCTACAAGGGTCCGGCGGATTGCCCCGCCGTGATCCCGGTCTTCCCCCTTTCCGGCGCGCTGCTGCTGCCGCGCGGGCAGATGCCGCTGAACATCTTCGAGCCGCGCTATCTGGCGATGATCGACGATGCGATGCGCACGGACCGGATCATCGGGATGATCCAGCCCGATCCGGAAGGATTGGGCGCGGCGGTTCCGAAACTCTATCGTGTCGGCTGCGCCGGGCGCATCACGCAGTATGCGGAGACCGGTGACGGCCGGTACCTGATCTCGCTCACCGGCATCAGCCGGTTCCGGGTCGAGAGCGAACTGGCCTCGGCGAGCCTCTACCGGCGCTGCCACGTGTCCTACGACGCCTTCGCGGTGGACTTCGAGCCGCGGGCAGGCGAGGAGCAGGTCGACCGCGTCGGCGTCCTCAAGGCGCTGCGCGATTTCGTGGACTCGAACGACCTCAAGGTGGACTGGGCCGGGATCGACGAAGCGCCCGACGAGGCGCTGGTCAATGCCCTGTGCATGATGAGCCCGTTCGGGGTCCGCGAGAAGCAGGCCATGCTGGAAGCGCCCGACCTCAAGACCCGGGCCGAGATCCTGATCGCGGTCACGCAGATGGAACTGGTGCGCGGCTCGGGCCCCGAGTCGCCGATGCAATAGGTTGCAGGAACGATGACCAACGACCTCACCCCGCCCATCGAGGCCACCCGCGTCGACCCGAAGCTTCTGGAGATCCTGGTCTGCCCGCTGACCAAGGGTACCCTGGAATACGATTCCGCCCGCCAGGAGCTGATCAGCCGGTCCGCGAAGCTGGCCTACCCGATCCGCGACGGCATCCCGATCATGCTGCCGGAGGAAGCCCGGCCGCTGACGGACTGAGATGTTTCCAACGCCCGGCTCTCCATGGCTCGGGCCTTCCCACGTTCGACCTCATCGTGAGGTTCTGCGCAGCAGCCTCGGAGGACCCCGCCAGCAGGCCCTCTGGTCCCTGGAACCCTCCTTCGAGACCTCCGCTGCGCTCCGACACCTTGAGGATGAGGGAGAGATCTGGATTCAGGTCGATCGATCCAGCCGCAGCATCAGTCGCATGGAGCTTGACTATTCCGCGGCACATCAATGCTCGAAGTCAATCTTGAGCTGATCCGAACGCGGCCATACTGTTGCCGCTTCTCTCGTTCAGCATCGAGTCATCCTCAATCGATGATTCCTACGGTGCATGCCGCTGAGCGCGGTACCCACCTCGCTGAAAGATAATCTCGACATGATCAAGCTGGTCGCCGCCGCGGCGCTCGCCGCCGGCCTGTGCCTTTCGGTCCACCTTCCCGCCGTCGCGGCGCCGGGCACGAATAATGGGACGTGGTCGGTGGAGCTGGTCACGGAAAGCGGCTTGTGCAACGCCCGCTATACCTACGCACTGGCGATCCGTGAGGGGCAGGTGCAGCTCGTCTCCGGCGGCGCCGGAGCCCACGTCAGCGGCCATGTCGGCGCCGACGGCAGCGTGGGGCTCACCGTCAGCAACGGGACAACGAGCGGAACCGGCACGGGGCGGCTGCAGGCTGGCAACGGCGCGGGCACCTGGAAGGTCGCCTCGCTGTGCTCCGGGCGCTGGACTGCGCGGCGCCACGACAACCGCACCGCGCAGGCCGAGTGACGCTGGCTCAGACGGCCGCGGCCAGCCAGGTGCGCGCCTCGTCGATGCGGGCGCGCTCGAACACCTTGATCTGAGTCGGCGAGACGAAGTTGAAGGTCTCGGCGAGCGCCTTCAGCCAGGGCGCGTCCGTCACCAGGGCGACGTGGCTGACGCTCTTCATCATCGAGAAGCCGAAGCGGGGATCCTTGAAGAAGGCCGCCGGCTCCATGCCCTCGAAGGCGCGGATGTCCTCGAGGAGCTTGATCTTGCCGCCCTTGTCGAGGTCGGCCTTCATGGCGGTCATCGCCGCATTCATCTCCTCGTCGGTGATCTTCCCATCGACCACGATCTCGGCGACGTTCGAATCCGGCGTCTTGGTATAGGCCAGCACTGATCGCTCCTCCTGGAACCGCCCGCGTCCCGTCACCGGTCTCCGGCCAGGGTCCGCCGCCCGCCGCCTGAGTGTCCTACAAAAGCTCTGCGGGTCGACATCGATGGCGACCCGGACGTTGCCGCGCACCTTCGGTCCGCGGGCGATCCAGGCACGCAGATAGCCCTGCAGATCGATGTTGCGCTCGGTCTTCACCAGCAGCCGGAAGCGGTAGCGGCCCCGGACTAGGGCAAGAGGGGCCTCGGCCGGTCCCAGCACCATCACGCCCTCCGGCGGGTCGGCGGCCCGGGCGAGCGCCTGCCCGTGCGCCTCGGCGGCCTCGCGCTCGCTCGCCGAGACGATCAGCGCGGCAAGCCGCCCGAACGGCGGCAGGCCGGCCGCCTCGCGGGCCTGGATCTCCTCCGCGTAGAAGCGCTCGGCATCGCCCGAGAGCAGGGCGGCGATCACCGGGTGGTCCGGCTGGTAGGTCTGGACGAGCGCCCGGCCGGGCTTCTCGCCGCGCCCGGCCCGGCCGGTCACCTGCTGGAGCAGCTGGAAGGTGCGCTCCGCCGCCCGGGGATCGCCCGAGGTCAGGCCGATATCGGCGTCGAGCACGCCGACCAGGGTCAGGAACGGGAAGTTATGGCCCTTGGCGACGAGCTGCGTGCCGATCACGACATCGCATTCGCCGGCCGCCACCGCGTCGAGCTCCTGCCGCAGGCGCTCGGCGCCCCGGGGAAGTCACTCGACAGGACGACGATGCGCCGGCCCGGGAACATCTCGGCGGCCTCCTCGGCGATCCGCTCGACGCCGGGTCCGCAGGCCGTGAGATTGTCGAATGTGCCGCACTCGGTACAGGCTTCCGGTCGGCGCTCGGCATAACCGCACTGGTGGCAGACGAGCGCCCGGCGGAAGCGGTGCTCCACCAGCCAGGTCGAGCAGTTCCGGCACTGGTAACGGTGGCCGCAGGCCCGGCAGAGGGTCAGCGGCGCGTAGCCCCTCCGGTTGAGGAACAGCAGCGCCTGCTCGCCGCGCTCCAGGGTGTGCTTCACGGCGTTGACCAGCGGCGGGCTGAGGAAGCGTCCGCGCTCAGGCTGGTCCCGTCGCATATCGATCGCCGCGATGTCGGGCAGTCGGCGACCGCCGAAACGCTCCGGCAGCAGCACGTGGCGGTAGCGCCCCCGGGCGGCATTGACCCGCGTCTCGATGGCGGGCGTCGCCGAGGTGAGCACCACCGGACAGCCTTCGAGGCGCCCGCGCACCACCGCCATGTCGCGGGCGTGATAGTGGACGCCGTCCTCCTGCTTGTAGGCGGTCTCGTGCTCCTCATCGACCACGATCAGGCCGAGGCGCGCGAAGGGCAGGAACAGGGCCGAGCGCGCGCCCACCACAACCAGCGCCTCGCCGTCGGCCACCGCGGCCCGCAGGCGCTCGCGCCTCTTGCCGCCGATCCCGGAATGCCACGCCGCCGGCCGAACCCCGAACCGGGCCGCGAAGCGGTCGAGGAACTGCGCCGTCAGGGCGATTTCGGGCATCAGGATCAGCGCCTGACGCCCCGCCCGGATGCAGGCGGCCACCGCCTCGAAATAGACCTCGGTCTTGCCCGAGCCGGTGACGCCCTCAAGCAGGACCGGCCTGAGGTCGGCGGCTCCCTCGGTCGCAGGCGCGGTCCAGGGAAACGACCCGACCAGCTCCGTCACGGCCTCGGCTTGGGCGGGCGAGAGCGGCGCCCGCGGGAAATCAGGATCGGGCCGCGGCGCGACCGGCTCGGGCTCCACCGCGACGGTCTCCAGGGCACCGTCGTCGATGAGGCCGTCGACCACCGACAGCGAGACACCGGCTTCCTTTGCGAGCGCGCTCTTGCCGCGCAGGCCTCGGTCGGCGGCGACCGCCAGAACCTTGGTCCGGGCGGCGGTGGGTCGGGCGGGGGCTTGTCGGTGATGCGCACCGCGACCCGGGCAGTCTCGGCGGCATTGGCCTCGTCGGGCAGGCGCAGCACCATGGCGAGCGCCGAGCCCTTCGGTGCCAGGGTGTAGCGGGCGATCCAGTCGACGAGGTTGCGCAGCGGGTCCGACAGGGGCGGGAAGGGCAGGCGGCCCGTCACCGGGCGCAGGTTCGAGCCGCCGGCGGTCTCGCTCACCCCCAGACGACCCCGACGATCTCGCGCGGGCCGAGGGGGACCTGAACCACGTCGCCCTCGGACAGATCCAGCCCGGCCGGCACGACGTAGCTGTAGGGTGTGTCGAGGGCGAGCGGGATCAGGATCTCGGCGACAAAGGGCATGCGTGACTTTTCGGGCGGGTCCGTTCCGGGTCCGTACCATAGGCTCGGGAAAAGAACCCGCGGCTTCAGCGCCGTTCCAGCCCGGGCACCAGCGTCAGGGCGGCGAGGCTGAGCGCCGCCATGGTCCAGAAGGCCGGCGCCCCGTAGGCTCCGTAGAGCGCGCCGGAGGCGAGGGTCGCCAGCACGCCGGACAGGCCGAGGCCCAGGGTGCCATAGAGGGCAAGGGCAGTGGCCCGCAGGTCTGGAGGCGTCGCCCCCTCGATCAGGCCTAGGCAGGCGAGGTGCAGCAGGGCGAAGCTCAACCCGTGCAAAGCCTCCACGGCGGCGAGCCACGGGATCGCCGTGGTGGAGGCGAGCACCGCCCAGCGCAGGGCTCCCGCGCCGGCTGCCACGGCGACCCCGGCGGGAAGCCCGATCCGTGCCAGCAGAGGCGGCCCGACCAGCAGGAAGACCAGCACCTCTGCGGCCACCGATTCCGACCAAAGTAGGCCGGCGGCCCCCGCACCGATCCCGGCACCGCGCCATAGGATCATGGCGAAGCCGTCATGCATCGCGTGCGCGCCGATGATGAGGGCAGCGGCCAGCACCGTGCGGCGGAAGCGCGGCAGTCGGAGCAGCGTCGAGAAACCGTGCCAGGCCGGCCCGGCCGCGACGGCCTCTTCGCGCCGGGTCGGCAATCCCAGCGCCGCACCGGCAGCCGCAAGAAACAGGAAGGCGCTCGCCGCCAGGGCGGACCCGAGACCGGCTGCCGCGATGAGCCAGCCCGCACCGACGGTCGCAGCGATGAAGGCCGCCGAGCCGGCGGCGCGGACCCATCCGTACTGGAAAGCTGCCCCGCCCCGTGCCGCGGCAAGGGCCAGCGCGTCAGCGAGCGGCGCCGGCGCCGCAGTTCCGACCCCATAGAGGAGTCCGGGCCCGAGAAGCTGCGCGAAGCCGGAACCGGGGAGGTGGGCCAGGATGGCGAGGCCCGCGAGCACGAGGCTCACCGCCAGGACCGGACGGCCTGCGCGCCGCCGGTCGACGAAGGCCCCAGCCAGCGGTCCGACCGCGAGGCGAACGGCGCCGGCGGCGGCGAGCAGGAGTCCAATCTGTCCCGGCGTCAGGCCCCGTACCGCCAGGAAGCCCGGCAGGATCGGGGACAAGGCACCATAGGCACCGTAGAGGGCGCCATAGAGGATGAGGAAGCGGGCGAGGCCGCTTCGCCGTTCCTCGCTGATCGCCCCCGGCCGCATGAGCCAAGCTTAGCACCTCCGGCTGTGCCCGCATCAGGGGCTCAGCGCATCCCGGTCAGGATGGGCGGCGGACGGCATAGCGATAGCGGCGCCCCTGGGCATCCAGGAGTTCGCTGTCCGGCCCCTCCCGCCAGACCACTTCGTCACCCGGCCCAGCGGCATTGGTGAGCGTCGCGCCGCGGACGATGTCGAGGCTGAGGCCGAAGCCGTAATTGGTCGCAGTGGCATCCGTGATCGCGGCCGCGATGTCGGCCTCGTCGGGCAGGCAGGCGAACAGGACACCGTCGGCAATGGCGAGGGTGTAGGTCTGCACGGGTGAGGCTCCAAGAATCTCCGAGCGCGAGGGCCGGCACGGGAGCGCCCGAACCTAGGAAGTGTGATCGAGATGTGAAGCGCGTTCCCCGAAGCGCTGCGTTGCAACAGTTCGTGAGGCCATCTGCGCTCCCGATCGCTCTGCGTCCCAAGGAGGCGGGCCTTCTCGCCTTTCAGGGACCGACACCGGGGAGGGCGGCCGGCTTGTCCGGCTCGACCACCACGGTGGCCGGAACGGACCCGTCCCCCGCCAGGGCACTCGCGATGACATCGGGCGAGATGGCGGCTTCGGCCACCTCGCCTGCTGGTCCCGGAGGTTCCGCGGTGATCCGGGCCGTCTCCCGCCGCTGCTCGGTTTCCGGATCGGCCGCGTGCTCGTCGGCGACGCCGGCCACGGCATCCGGCGCGATCAGGCCGATCGCGGCAGCGTGCTCGGCCATGGCGACACTGTCGGCGGCGAGGACCAAGCTGGAGCCCGCCCGGGCGACGGCACCGGCGAGCCGTACGATCTCCTCCACCCGGGCGGCACCGCGGGAGACGTTGCGGATATAGACCGCCAGCACCCGCCCGGGATTCTCCTCGACGATCTGGGCGTAGACCTCCGGATCATGCTGGCCGCTGTCGCCGATCAGCACGAACGGCAGGTCTCGGTAGAGGGCGAGCATGTGCTGGATCAGCGCCTGCTTGTGGTCGGTTGCCCGGCGCGGCAGCGGGTGCGTCCAGGAGAGTCCCCATTCCCGCAGGAACAGCACCGGCCCCGCCGGGATGCCGTGGCGCTGGAAGAATTCTGAGAGCATCTCGTAAAGCCCCCAAGGGGCGCGGGAGACGTAGAGCATCGGGTTGCCCTCGTCGCCGCCGACGCCCGCGTGCAAGGCCCGGTACAGGGCAGCGACGCCCGGGAACGCGACCCTGCTCTCGGCATCCTCCACGAACAGCCGCCAGAGCATCTTCAGTTTGTTGGCGACGCCGGTGCGCATCACGGTGTCGTCGATGTCGCTGACCACGACGCAGCGGCAACGCCCCGGCGGGATGAAGACAGCTCCCTCGGCGGGAATGGGCGGATCGGCTTCGAGGAGGAGATCGACAGGGTGCCACGCGCCGCCGGCCGCCGGGAGGTTGCGTGGGTGCAGGTGCAGGCGGAAATAGCCGTCGCGGTCCGTCTCGACCCGGGTGGCGTCGCCGCCGAACCGGGCCGTCACGCCGGCACCCGCTACCTTGCGCCGGGCGATGCGGCGGCGCAGGTCGCGCCACTGTGCGCGGAGGGATTCGGGATCCTCGCCCGGGATGCCAGGCGACTGCCGAAAGACGCGGCCGATCAGAAAGATCTCGTCGCGCGAGCCGTAGCCGCGGTAGGGCTCGACCACGAGCCCGCCGCGGCCCTTGCCCCCGTACCCTTGTGCGCGGCGGACCGGGCGGGTGAGGACCCGCAGCGCCTTGGTGGCGCCCCTGCGCAGGCGCGAGGCCATGGGACCGCCGGCCGGTCAGCGTTCAGGCCTGCGGAAGCTCGGGGCTGAGCCCCAGAGCATCGAGGCCCTCTTCCAGAAGGTCGCCCGCGATCGGCGAGCCCAGCAGGGTCTTCACGGCGCCCTCGCCGGCCGCCTCACGCTCGCGGGCGAAGCGCACCGCCTCGCCCCATTCCTCCGGCTCCATGTCGCCGCGTCCGACGTAGAAGAGCGCCAGCAGCTCGGCCCGGGAATCGTCATCGAGCCCGGCGATCATGCCCCGCACCTCGGATTCCGTGGCATCGTCGGTCCCCGAGATCAGGACATCCGTGGAGCCGTCATCGATCGGGTTCGAGCCCGAATCCGGATCGGTGTTGCCCTCCTTCACGTCGATGGCACGCAGACGCATGACGATGTCGGTAACGGTTTCGACGGCGATATCCATGCGCGGGTCTCCGGACGCTGACTGGGTCGGACCTTTCGGGCCCTCAAGCCGCGACAACGGGCGAGCGGGGCAACGGGTTCGCCCGCGTTCCCAGGGAAGGCCGGATGCGTGGTCCGCGCCACTTTGCGGGTTCACAACCGTAGGCTAGAGGCTGCGGGACTTTACCGACAACCGGATCACCATCGGCGCCAGACGTGGATTCTCCTGAGAGTACCGAAACGTCACCGGCCGATACCGTCGATCCCGGTCTGCGCGCGTCGAAGCCCCGTCTCGCGGCGATCGCGACGGCTTCCCTGCTCTGGGCCCTGAGCGCCTCCGCGCCGTTCGCGCCAGCGCCCGTCGGGGCCCGTGCGGCCGCCTACGAGGGCAGCGCGCCGAGCTGCTTCCTCACCGGCGGCGGCGGCCTGGAGATCTGCCGGGAGGGCTCCGAGGCCGAGGGCGTGCTGATCTCGCCCGCGCCCTGCGCGTTCGTGCGCGGTGTGCAGATCCTGCGGCTCGCCCGCTCCGAGCCGCCCGGCCCGCTGCAAGCGATCTTCCAGGGACAGACGCCGATCGCGTCCCGCCGCGAGGAGGCCTGCCCCGAGCGTCGGGCCACGGACAGCCGGGACGGCGGGTCGCTGCGCACAGGCCGCACGCTCGAGGCTCTGGTCACAACGCTGCCGCCGTCAGCCGACCGGTTCTGGGTCGACCTGCCAGAGGAGCGCGCGCGGACCCGCGGCTGGTCCGAACCGACGCCGGCCGCCGAGGGGATCGGCCCGCGCGACCCGATCGCGGTCTCCGGCCGAGACTGGGCCGGCGAGGCCTACAGCTACGTCTTCCTGCTCGGGCAAGAACGGGTCGGTGTGGCCGGCGGGCAGGAGGACGATGCGAAGGCGCAGCGCAGACGCCGGAAGGCGGAACGCGACGGCTCCGCGGATGGGCCGGCCGATGTCCGGCGGCGCGTGCAGATCGAGGCCCGCACCGTGGATTTTCAGACTTTCGAGATCCGCACCCGCACCGCCGACGGATACGGGCTGGCGTGGACGCCGTTCGAGGCCGGCACAGGCCGCGGCCGGAGCGAGCCGCCCACCCCCGCCGCGGTGGTCGATGAAACCAGCAAGCCGGTGGCCTCGGCCTGCACGGCGCCGGCCTTCGAGACGCATGGCCTGGCGGGGTCGATCAGCGTCGTCGATCGCACCTACCACTATTTCTACACGGACGTGCTGCCCGAGGATTGCGGCCTCGCGCCCGAGAAGCGCCGCACGGCGCTCTATCTGCGCACGTCGCAGGACCTTGCCGGACAGAAGGTCTGGTCCGCGGCGAAGAAGCTCGCTGGGCCCTTGCCGCCCGGGACCCTCGTGCGGGTGGGGCGAGCCAAGGGCATGCAGCGCTGGGCGGTCTCCTACACGTGCCAGCGGCCGGCCAACGCCCCGGGCGGCCCGGTGGCCGATATCTGCCTGCAATACACGGCCGACATGAGCCTTGACGGGATCGGCGCCCTGAAGTTCTACGCCGATCCGGTCGAAGCGGGCCGCTCGCCGGCCTATCTCGGCCTGCGCTCGGGCGGCGACGGCAGCGGCCGCTATGACCGGAGCGCGCATTTCTGGATGACGGATGCGCAGGGCAACCTCGACACGCCCGCGATCTATCCGAGCAAGGCCGGCTTCCTGACCTGGCTCGACCGGCTCGCTCCGACCGCTTCGGGCCGCGACACGTCGAGCCTCTACGGCCGTCCGGTCTATTGGGCGACGTGGACGGTGCGTCGGACCGGCGCGCAATAAGCCGCGGGAATCGCTATATGGGCTGCCGACCCGCCGTATAAGGCGCCCCTGACGGACCCGATGGAAACCCATATCGACCTGTGGTTCGCCGCGAGCATCGTGGTGATCTCGCTGCTGCTCTCGGCCTTCTTCGCGGGGGCGGAGACCGCCTTCACGGCGGCCTCGCGGGCCCGGATGCACGCGCTTGAGCAGGCAGGCGACCCGCGGGCCGCGATCGTCAACCGCATCCTGGCGATCCGCGAGCGCTTCATCGGCGCCATGCTGATCGGCTACAACATCGTGGCTATCGGCGCCTCGGCCTTCACCACCAGCGTGCTCACCGCCCTGTTCGGCAAGAGCGGCGTCATCTACGCGACGGTGGGCATGTCGGTGCTGGTCATCGTCTTCGCCGAGGTACTGCCCAAGACGCTGGCGATCTCCAAGCCCGACAAAGCGGCGCTCATCACGGCGCGGCCGGTGGCCTTCGCGGTGGCGCTGATGGGGCCGCTCGCGCTCGCCATCGAGCACATCGTGCGCCTCATGTTGAAGCCATTCGGCGTCACCATTGGCGAGCACCAGTCGATCCTCACCGCTGCCGAGGAGCTGCGCGGGCAGGTGGCGCTGATGCACCGCGAGGGCGGCGTCGCCAAGGCCGAGCGCGACATGCTCGGCGGTCTCCTCGACCTGTCGGATCTGACGGTCTCCGACGTGATGGTGCACCGCACCAAGATGCGGGCGATCGACGCCGACCAGCCCTCCGAGGACATCGTGCGGGCGGTGCTGGCCTCGCCCTACACCCGGATGCCCCTGTGGCGCGGCACGCCCGAGAACATCGTCGGCGTGCTCCACGCCAAGGACCTGCTGCGCGCGCTGGATGCCGCGGGCGGCGACGCCTCCGGGCTCAAGGTCGAGGCCCTGGCCCTGGAGACGTGGTTCGTGCCGGGCACCACGTCGCTGCGCGCTCAGCTCAAGGCCTTCCTCACCAAGAAAACCCACTTCGCCCTGGTGGTCGACGAGTACGGCGAGGTGATGGGCCTCGTGACCCTGGAGGATATCCTGGAGGAGATCGTCGGCGACATCGCCGACGAGCACGACGTCACGGTCTCGGGAGTGCGCCCGCAGGGGGACGGCTCGGTCAATGTCGATGGCGGCGTGCCGATCCGCGATCTCAACAGGGCGATGGACTGGAACCTGCCGGACGAGGAGGCCACCACCATCGCGGGCCTCGTCATCCATGAGGCCCGGACCATCCCGGACCAGGGAACGGCTTTCAACTTCCACGGCTTCCGGTTCCAGGTGCTCCGGAAGGCCAAGAACCGGATCACCACGCTGCGCATCACGCCGCTGACCCCGACAGGAATCCAGGCGCCGGCCCAGACGGAACCGCCGCGCGGCACGGTGTGACACGGCGCGGCCCGCAGGATCGGCCCTCCCCCACGTCGCGGATATCGGCCTCTCTCGCCCCCGACCTCATCCTGAGACGCCCGCGTCAGCGGGCCTCGACGAAGGGTCTCCGGGATCACAGCGGCATCCGGAGAACTCCTTCGAGGCGGCTTCGCCGCACCTCAGGATGAGGGCTCGATCGGAGGGGTCGCCGGGGGTGAGCGTTCCGGACCGCGTCCGTCAGCCCGGCATCGCCTGCAGCCCCTCGGCGCGGATCCAGTCACGGGTCCGGTCGAGAGCCCGGCCGAGCCGATCGAACAGCGCGTCGATCTCGTCCGGCGCGATGATCAGCGGCGGGCAGACGGCCACGCGGTCGCCAGCGAGCGCGCGCACGATCAGCCCCTCGCCCTGCGCGAAGGCGACGCAGCGGGCGGCGACCCCCGCCTTCGGGTCGTA
The DNA here is from genome assembly GCA_050632875.1 of Methylobacterium sp. P31. Taxonomy (GTDB): domain Bacteria; phylum Pseudomonadota; class Alphaproteobacteria; order Rhizobiales; family Beijerinckiaceae; genus Methylobacterium. The sequence continues at coordinate 4,319,994 of JBODSC010000001.1, forward strand.
CTGGCGCTTGCTGGCCTTGTCGGCGACGATCTCCAGGCCGCCGATCAGGCCGATGCCTCCCGCTTCGCCGACGATGTCGTGCCCGGCGAGCGCCGAGAGCCGTCGCTGGAAATGCGGCGCCTTCTCGGCCGCACCCTCGATCACCCGGTCGCGCCGGTAGATCTCGATCGCCTTCAGTGCCACCGCGGCGGCCACCGGATGGCCCGAATAGGTGGTGCCGTGCCCGAAGGTGCCGATCTTCTCGCTCTGGCCGACGAGCGCTTGGTAGAGCGGCTCATCGATGCTCACGCCGCCGAGCGGCATGTAGGCCGAGGTCAGGGCCTTGGCGAAGGAGATCGAGTCCGGCCGGATTCCGAGGGCCTCGCTGCCGAACCACGTCCCGAGCCGGCCGAAACCGCAGATCACCTCGTCGGCGATCATGCGGACGTCGTACTTGGCCAGTACCGCCTGGATCGCCGCGAAATAGCCCCGCGGCGGCACGATCGCCCCGCCGGCCCCCATGACCGGCTCCGCGATGAAGGCCGCTACCGTCTCGGGCCCCTCGCGCAGGATCGTCTCCTCCAGCTCGGCGGCGAGCCGGGCCGAGTAGGCCTCCTCGGTCTCGCCCGGCTCAGCGCCCCGGTAATGATGCGCGCAGGCGACGTGCACGAAGCCCGGCAGCGGCAGATCCCAGTCGGCATGGTTCGCCGCGAGTCCGGTCATCGAGGCGCTCGCCACCGTGACCCCGTGATAGCCCTTCTGGCGGGCGATGATCTTCTTCTTGTTCCTGCGCCCGAGGGCGTTGTTGTAGTACCAGGTGAGCTTGACCTGCGTGTCGTTCGCCTCCGAACCCGAAGACGTGAAGAAAACCTTCGAGGTCGGGACCGGCATCAGCTCCTTGAGCGTCTCGGCCAGCTCGATTCCCGGATCGTGGCTGCGGCCGGAGAACAGGTGCGTGAACGGCAGGCGCGCCATCTGCGCCCGGGCCGCCTCGACGAGTTCCGCGTTCGAGTAGCCGAGCGCCGTGCACCAGAGCCCGGACATGCCCTCGATGTAGGGCCGCCCCTCGGTATCGTAGACATGGACGCCCTCGCCGCGCTCGAGCACCAGCGGGCCGGCCTGCCGGTGCGTCGACAGGTTTGTGTAGGGGTGCAGCAGGGTTTCGACGTCGCGGGTCGCGAGATTCGAGAGCATCGGCCTCTAGGTCCTCAGGTCGAGGGGATCCACTGCCACACTACCGACCCGATGCACCCGCAGGTAGCCCAGTGGATCCGCCTCCGGCCGCAGCCGGATGCATGCCGGACACGCCGTACGCCCATGCTCAATCCCGAAGCCATCGTCACAATGCCCGCCCCCGGCCGCGCCTGCGGGGCCTGCACGCTCTGCTGCAAGGTCTACGATGTGCCGGCGGTGGAGAGCGTCGCGGGACAATGGTGCCGGCACACCAAGGCCGGCCAGGGCTGCGCCATCCACGCCACCCGGCCCGACCATTGCCGGGCATTCCACTGCCTGTGGATGACGGAGAGCTGGCTCGGACCGGAATGGAAGCCCGACCGCGCCAAGATGGTGCTGAGCCTGGATCCGCTCACGCGCAACATGAACGTGCAGGTCGATCCCGGCCAAGCGAATGCGTGGCGGCGCGAACCCTATTACGGGCAGCTCAAGCGCTGGGCCGCGGCCTCGGTGCCGCTGCGGCGGCATGTGCTGGTGCACGTCAACAAAAGCACCACCGTCGTCCTGCCAGACCGCGACGTGAGCCTCGGGATCGTGTCCGCCGACGAGCGCATCGTCTCGCGTGAGCGGATGACCTCGCAGGGTCCGAGCTTCGACGTGGAGAAGGTCCCGGCCTGAACGCACGTCGCTGATGCCGAACTGTCTCCGGACAGGTCTCAGCCCCTCCGGATCCGAGTCTGGGCCGCCCTCCGCGACGCGAAAGCAAGGGGCGAGCGTGCCAGACAGGTACCGTCCAGGCTGCGAATGACCCGGCGGTAGCATCCGGGTTCAACCTCGCTCGGGAGGACCAGGATACGCCGATCCCGGCCGTCGGGCCGCGGCATCGCCTCAACGCTCCGCCACGGCACCTCTGCGCATCACGGGTGACTCGACCACCAGGAACGTCATCTGGAACAGGACCAGCCCCGTATGGTCGGTGACCTCGATGCGCCAATCCTCGCCCAGAGCGATCCGGTGCGCATCGTGCTTCAGGATGTCCCCGGCGAGGCGGATCGCCTCCAGCCGCGCGGCCTGCCAGTCAGACAGCTCGGTGCCCTCCGTGTCCAGCTCCGAGTAGCCATCGTGGACGTGGAAGTGAAAGCGCGGCATCCATCCACCCCGGTGAGCGCTAGGCGGGGGTGCGGTCAACCCTCACTCGCGGCCATGCCGAGGCTCGTCGCCGCGATTGCCGAGGCCATACGCGAGCCTCGCTGCTACGGCCATAAACCACATTAGAAACCGCTGCCGCACGGAGCTTCGACGCAGCGGGATCTTCTTCGCGGAAGCGAGGCCCCTTCGGGAAGGAGCGCTGGAGGATCTTGCGGGGCCGCCCGATTTGCCCGACTGCTCCGGCATGACCACAGCCCACGATTTCACGGTCCGGTCGGCTGACGGGAGCCCGTACCCGCTCGCGCAGCATCTCGGCCGGGTGCTGCTCATCGTCAACACGGCCTCGCGCTGCGGCTTCACCCCGCAATACGAAGGGCTGGAGACGCTCTGGCGCCGCCACCGGGATGCGGGCCTTACGGTCCTGGGCTTTCCTTGCAACCAGTTCGGCGCGCAGGAGCCGGGCGACGCCGGCGAGATCGAGCGCTTCTGCTCCCTGCATTACGCCGTGAGCTTCCCGGTACTCGCCAAAGTCGCCGTCAACGGGCCCGGAGCCGAGCCGCTCTACGCGCATCTTACCCGGACCAAGCCCGGCCTGTTCGGCACGCGGGCGGTGAAGTGGAATTTCACCAAATTCCTCGTGGGCCGCGACGGCCGCGTCGTCGGACGGTTCGCACCCGCGACCAAGCCCGCCGCCCTGGAAGCGAAGATCCAGTCCGCCCTGGCCGCGAAGGTCTAAGGTCTGGAGCGCGCGCCCGGACCTCAGACGAAGCCGGGATCCGCTTCCGTCGGCGCACGGCCGCTGCTGCGCGCATCCACGCGTTGGCGCACTCTCAGTACCGCACGCAGAGGCGCAAGCGGGAAGGGCCGAACGGCCTCGCGCAGGATGCCGGCGAGGAAGCGGCTTTCCGCGATCTTACGCAAAGTCAGGTCTGACGCACCACCGACCAGGGCCCTGCGCTCGAGGTCCGACAATGCGTTGAACAGCGCGCAGCGTGAATGCTCGTCTCCGGATGATTGCTTACGCGCCATTAGCGCAGCCAGCTCACCTTCAGATCTGCATTGAACGGCCTGATCGGTACGCATCGTCGCCTCGAACACAGCGAGACTGAACCGTAATACAGTCTCCGTCCGGAGTCAGCCGGCTGCGGCGCTCTCACGCTCCGAGTTCGGGATAGTTGCGCAATTGCATCTGCGTCATGGTCCCGCGCGCTTCACGCTCAGCGGCGGGCACCGACGAGGTCGGCGGCCGCCTCGAATTCCGCACGGCGGGCCTCGAGGCGCGCCTCGGCCTCGGCATCGCGCCCCCACACCTCGGCCTGATAGGTCTCGTCGACATGGGCCGCCGCCCAGGCTTCCGCCGGAGTGAGACGGCCCCGGAGAACGGCCAGAGCGATCAGGAGGGAGCCGGAGAGCGTCGTCAGCGTGTGCAGGCCTGCCAGATGGAACGGATCGGCCACGGCCGCCACCGCATCCGAGAGCGCCCGCACGGTGTCAGGCGGCTGCTCCACGTGCATGACGCCCTCGCTGAGGATCACCCGGGCACCGAGTTCCTCCCGCGCCCAGTCGAGGATCGGATCCCAGGCCACCCCTTGCGCCGCCACCAACCGCTCCGGATCCCCTGCCCGGTAGGCCACGAGATCCGTGCCGGCATAGGTACACAGGTCATCGACGACGGCCGCGTGCCGGGGCGCGACGCCGTCGATGGCGGTGTTTGCCAGCCGGGTCAGCGGCATCCGTGCCGGATCGATCAGGGCGTCCTGGGCCGCCCACTCGGCCGCGACCTTCTCGGCCAGCGCCTGGCTGGGCAGGCGCAGCGGGTTGCGGCCCGGCGTATTAGCCGGACGGCCGTCGAGGGTCAGCCGAAACCCCTCCGCATCCTCCGAGAAGCCGGCCTCCGTGTAGAACCGCCGGGGGAGGGCGGGCTTGGCATGACCGCGGGCCGCGCGCACGGGATCGGGTTGTTCGTCGCCGCCCGGTTCGCCGAGCCAGTCTGTCGTCTCATCGCTCATGGATGCGAGATAGGCGTTCCCGAGCTCGCGCGCGAGCCTTCGGGCGCGTCAGACGGCCGTCTCTGCACTGTCGAGAAGCAGCCCCTCCAGCGCACCCGCGCTCGGCACCACTGTCGAAGCCCCGGCCCCATAGAGGGCCTCGGGCGGATGGTAACCCCAGGCAACCCCTACGGAGGCGGCACCGGCCGACACCGCCATGGCGATGTCGAAGGTGGTATCACCGACCATCACGGTCGCATCGGGCTCGCAGCCGGCCTCGACCATGGCTTGCCGCAGCATGGTCGGATCGGGCTTGGACGGCGCGTCGTCGGCGCTCTGCGTGGTGGCGAACCATTCCGCCCAACCGTGATGCGCGATCAGCCGGTCCACGCCGCGCCGGGATTTGCCGGTGGCGAGGCCGAGCAGCACATCGTCGCGGGCATGCAGCTTGGCCAACAGGTCGGCCATGCCGGGGAACAGCGGCTCCTCGTAGGCGGGATCGAGCCGCAGGCGGTTATAGGCCTGCTTGTAGCTCTCCGAGAGCTCCACGATTGGCCCATCCTCGCCCACGAGGCGCCGGAAGGCCTGCGGCAGCGAGAGACCCACCACCGCCAAGGCTTCCCGCCGTCCGGGGGCCGGCAGGCCGTTTTCCGCGAAGGCGAGCCCCTGGGCCGCCACGATCAGATGTTGGCTGTCGACGAGGGTTCCGTCGACATCGAACACGATGAGCTTCATCGTCCGCTGCGGGCCGGCGGTCGTCCGGAAGGCTGATGGGTGGGAGCGCCGGGATTTGTCACGGATTCCGGCCCGGCCGGGCCAGCCGCGGAGGGCTGCACCGGCTGGATACGGGTGCGCTCGTAACCGAGCCGGCAGCGGATCAGGAAGCGCCGGCGCTTGCCGCCGCGCAGGCCGCGCTGATGCGAGGCGCGGTTACAGGCCGCGTAGGACCGCCGCCGACGCTCGGCGCGGGCGCCCGCGCGCGGAGCAGGCTGCGTGACGGCGGCCGGCTCGGCGGATGAACCGGCCGGACGCGGCGCCTCAGCCGGCGGTGTCGCGCCCGTCGGCGGAGCCGACTTGGCCTGTTCGCCCGGCGCAGCGAGGGCGACCGGCCCGGTGAGGCACAGGGCGGCGAGGCAGGCCAGCATCGCGAGCTTCATGCGTCAGGGTCTCGAAGCGCCGGGAAACGGCCCCGCAGCGGATCGGCGGGGCGCGCCGCAGCATATGAGGCGGGGCGTCCGGTTGCCAAGGTATGCGACCCACGAGACGTCCGGATCGTGAGCCGTGCCCCACCGGGGATGGAGCGGCGCGGCACGCGCGCAGGTCCCGATCGGCTCAGCTCTCGGGCGCCTCGACGATCGGGTCGTAGCGGGTGGCATCGAAACCCAGCAGGTTCCAGCTCTGGGCCATGTGGGGCGGCAGCGGCGCGCTCACATCCACCGGCTTTCCGGTGCGCGGGTGCGGGATGACGATGCGGCGGGCAAGCAGGTGGAGGCGGTTCTGGATGCCACCGGGCAATTCCCAGTTCTCCACGGAGAAGTACTTCGGATCGCCGACGATCGGGTGGCCGATATGGGCCGCGTGGGCGCGCAGCTGGTGCGTCCTGCCGGTGACCGGCTTGAACGACAGCCAAGACAGCTTCTGGGCGGCCTGATCGACCATTGCGTAGTAGGTCAGCGCATGGCTCGCACCCTCGTCGCCGTGCTTGGCCACGCGCATGCGCGCGTCGGCATCGGTGGGCTCCTCCTTGGCGAGATAGGTCGAGACGCGCCCCTGCCGGACGCGCGGCACGCCTGCGGTGAGGGCCCAGTAGATCTTGCGTGCGGCGCGGGAGCGGAAGCTCTTGGCCAGGGTCGAGGCCGCGAGACGCGTCTTGGCCACGATCAGGCAGCCCGCCGTATCCTTGTCGAGCCGGTGGACGAGGCGCGGCTTCTGGCCGTCCGGCCCGGTGAGCGCGGCGAGCAGCCCATCGACATGCCGGACCGTTCCCGAACCACCCTGGACCGCGAGGCCGAAAGGCTTGTTGAGGATCATCATGTCCGCGTCCTCGTAGAGGATCAGCGAGCGCAGGAATTCGGCGTCGTCCTGCTCGCGCGCGGCGTTGCGCGGCCGCTCGGACGGCTGGTCGAGGCGCAGCGGCGGCACGCGCACGCTCATGCCCGGTTCCAGGCGGTCGTTGGGCTTGGCGCGCTTGCCGTCGACCCGGAGTTCGCCCTTGCGCACGATGCTCTGTACCCGGGTGAAGGGCAGGAGCGGGAAGCGCGCGGTGAGGAAGCGGTCGATGCGCATCCCCGCCTCGTCCGCCTCGACCGTCAGGGTCTGCACCCCGGAGGCGAGGGTCGCGGAGGCGGCGGCGCGCTGCTCGCGCCGGGTGGGGCCGGGCGATGGGGTGGGGGCTCCGGCCGCTTCGCCGCTTGCCTGCCGGCGGGCTTCGACGACGCACCGCGCGGCGGAGGGGCGTCGCGCCGCGGCTTCGGGGGCCGGGCCGGCGCGGCGGCGGACGCGCCATCGGCGCTCCAGGGCTCGCGCGCCCCAGCGTCCTCGCCGCGATTGCGGGCCGCGCGCTCGGCGGCGTCGCGGGCGCTGGTGCGCGGGCCCGTACGGGCGCGGCCGTCGGCCTGGGACCTGCCAGCCTGGGACTTGCCAACCTGGAATTTGCCGGCCTGGGGCTTGCGCCCCTTCGGCCCGCTGCGATGGGGAGGTCGTGTCGTCATGGTTCCGCCGGGACCCGTCTCCGCTTCGGACGGGGCGTCCGGGCGCATGGGCCGCGGCGTCGCGGACGTCCGGACCGATGGGGTTGCCCGGCTGTAGCATCGCCCGCGCGCAGCGGCAAAGGCGGCGCGGAGCCAGGCCTTCAGACCCTTCGGGAAAAGCTCCGGTCCCGCGGAGCCGCGACGTGGAGCACCTCGCCGCCTTCGACACTGAACTGGTACCCGCACGGAACCGATCCGCGGCCGCTGCCGGTCCTGCGCCTGCGCTTGGACCATCCGGCCTCCAGCTGGCTCCACATCGACCTACGGGACGGAACCATTCTCCAACGCCTGGATCTGTCCGCCCGGATCAACCGCTGGCTGTTCGACGCCCCGCACCGCCTCGACCTGCCGGGACGATCCGACAACCGCCTTCTCTACTCATCCTGAGGGTCGGCGAAGTCGCCCCGAAGGCGGGCTCCAGATGCCCCCGCGATTCCTAAAGGCCTCCATCGAGGAACACTCACGCAGGCACCTCAGGATGAGGGCACGGGTGGGATGGCAGGTGGCGCCCTCACCGGTAATGCCGGTCCTCAGAACTGCGCCGTCAGGAACAGCCGCACGTTGCGCCCAGGCAGCAGGATCTCCTCCTTCTTGAACGACGTCGAGTTGCGGATGTCATCGTTTAGAAGATTGCGGCCCTGGACCCCGAGGGTGATCGCGCTCGCCCCATAGACCGCGGGATCGATGACCTTGGTGTAGCTCAGCTCGGCGCGCAGGTCGTCGTAGCCGGGGGTGGTCGACTCGTACACCGCCGTGGCGTCGTGGCTGAAGGCGTGGAGCAGGTTTACCCGCGCGAGCCACCCGTTGGCCCGTAGGTAGACGCCGCCGCCGAGACGGTAGGGTGGGATGCGCGGCCCGTTGCTGCCGTTGTCGAACTGGGCGCGGACGAAGTCGAACTGCGCCTCGATGCCGGCAAAGCCGTTGCCCACCGGGACGAGATCGTACTGGCCGATGATCTCGGCGCCGTAGAAGGTGGCGTTCTGCTGCTGATAGACGATCTGCCGGAGGTCGGTGCCGGTACCGCAGGAAGCGAAATCGTCGCCGCAGGTGAGACCCGTGTAGTTGCGGTAGATGAAGTCGGTGTAGCGCGTGTAATAACCGGTGGCGTCGAGGCGCAGCGGCCCCTCTGCCCGCCGGATGCTCGCCTCCACCGTGCGGGCGCGCTCCTTCCTGAGGTCCGGGTTACCGATTTCGAAGGTCGCGGTAGCGTCGTGCGGCCCCTGCGAGAACAGCTCGTAGCCCGTCGGTCCGCGCTCGACATAGGAGCCGGTGAGACTCGCCACGAAGCCGTAGGGCAGATCCTGCAGGGCGCCGATGCTGGCGCTCTTCGGGGCGAAGAGCCGGATCAGCGGGTACTGGAATGGCTCCTGTCCGTCGACCGGCACGTAGCCGGCCGGGAATTGAGCGGCCGTGCTCGACAGCCGGTCGACTTCGTAGCGCCCGGCCACCTGCAACCGCGTGCCGGGGCGCAGTTCCAGCTCCTCGAACAGGTAGACCGCATTGGCGCGCGATTCGGTTCTGGGCAGGAACGATTCGAACTCTGAGTTGATCACGCGCCGGTCCGACTGGAAGCCGAGCGCGCCGGTGAGCGTTCCGAATTCGGTGAAGACCGGGACGTGCTGGAGCTCTAGGCGGCCCTCGGCCTCGCGGTTCTTGAAGATCGCCTGGACGCCCTCGATCCCGTCGGCACCGAAGCCGATCTCGCTGTGGCGGTAGACCGAGTAGCCGGCCCAGTAGCGAATCACCTCGAAAGGACCGTCCAGCGGGCGGTACTCGCCCCGCGAGAGGATCCGGTGCTGATCGGGGGTCAGCCGGGTGCGATCCTGCTCGGCCACCCCGCCGGGAATCGCGTAGATCGCGTCGTAGTGGCTGAAGGAGATTCCCACGAAGCCGCGATCGCCGATCGCCGAGATGCCGAAAGCGCCGCCCTGCGACTCGTTGTAGGAGTTGTGCTGGATGCCGCCGGGGATCGCGTAGCTGTCATCGGCGGTCTTGAACCCGTCCGCATGGACCGCGATGCCGTCGCCGCTGGCATCCACCGTGGCGGCGCCGAGCCGGCCCTTGTCCACGCTGGAGAAGCCGCTGGTGACCTGTCCCTGCACGCCGTTCGCCGGGATGACGGTCGGCACGCGGTTGTTGTCGGCCGAGACGACGCCGCCGATGGCGCCGGAGCCGTAGCGCAGGGTCGCGGGCCCGCGAATCACCTCGATCCGATCGGTGACGAGCGGGTTAACCGGGACCGCGTGGTCCTCGCCGAGATCCGACACGCCGCCATTTACGATGCCGTTCTCCTGGATCCGCACGCGGGCATTGTCGAGGCCGCGGAGAATCGGCCGGGAGGCCGCGCCTGGCGCGTAGGTGGTACCCGAAATTCCCGGCCGGCCGAACAGGGCGTCGCCGAGCGTCCGCGGCTGGTCGCGGGCGATCTGATCCTGCGTGACCACCGTCACCGGCGAGAACGTGTTTGTCGCCACCGGCAGGATCCCCGTCGGAACCGAAACATCGGCTGCGGGCTGGATCGGGCTCGGGCTGGTGACGCTGATCTCGTCGAGAGATACCGCCTGCTGGGCCCCGGCGGGCGTCGCGGCCAGAAGATCCGCAGAGACCACCAAGGTCAGGATCTTTCCGCCGAAGAAGGTCGCGCGGCGCATCGTCGTTCTCGCGGTTTTCAAAATGTTATAACATTTCATTGATCCGCGGCGGCAGGAGGCTGCAAGCGCCAAAAGCACGGGCGCGAAGATCGGTTTCGAAACGTTACATCGTTACAACAACCCGGCGAGCTTTAGGCGCACACAACCGGTGGGGGCCACGACAACGCTCAGCATGTGCGCTGGATCGTACTGCCGGTCAGGTCGGCAGGATCTCGGCTTCGTCCTCAGCCTCGATCTCGGCGTCGGCTTCGGTGATCTGGCCGGACCCGCCGGCCGCCTCCGCAAGACCGCGGGCAGCCTTGCGCAGCAGCTTGCGGAGGCGGCGCCGGTCGGTCTTATCGAGATGATCGAGGAGTTCGCCCTCGACCTCTTCCTGGATTCGCTCAATGGCTTCGGCCTTCGCGAGGCCGACCTCGGCGAGTTGCACCCGCACCACGCGCCCGTCGCCGGATTCGGCCCGCCGCTCGACGATGCCGAGCGCCGCGAGCCGCGTGACGGTTTTGGAGGCTGTAGGCGGTCGCACGCGCAGGAGAGCGGCGAGGTCGCCCATGGTCATGGTGCCGGCCGCGGCCAGAGCCTGAACCACCTGCTCCTGCCCGGCGAACAAGCCGAGCTTGGCCAAGCGATCGCCGGTGCGCGCGCGATGCAGGCGCGCAGCCTGCACCAGGGCCCATCCCACGCTGCGGACCCCCGGCGGCCGAATCTTCTTGGAGGACGGCACCGACGCCGCCGCACCCTCGTCCCCGCGATCGCGTTTGTGCTTGTCGCCCACCGGAGCGCCCGAATCTGTGCCGGCGGCCGCCGGACTGTCCTGAATCTGCACCGTCCACTCCCGTCACGCGGCCGCCGAGAACCCTGTGGCGCCGACCGGTGACGTTGCGATGACGGGGCCGGACGAAGCCGGCCGTTCAGCAGTGCATCAGGCGCTTGAGCCGGTCCAGGATGTCTTCGCCGGTACAGGGCCGGGCGATGAAGTCGGCATGCTCGGGCATGCGGGCCGGGTCCGGGGCCGCCCGCCCCGATACGATCAGGATCGGCAGCTGCGGGCGCGCCTCGGCCACCGAACTGGCGAGATCGAACCCGTCCGTCTTCCCCGAGAGCTGCACGTCCGTGACGAGCCCGCAGATATCCGGGCGCGCCTGAAGAATGCTGAGCGCCCGCTCGGCGGAGGCGCACTGAACGGTATCGTAGCCGCCTTCCTCCAGGACGTCACCGAGGTCCATGATCGTCAGCGCCTCGTCCTCGACGAGGAGGATTACCGGCCGATCGCCGCCCGAACCCGTCTGCTCGCTCGCCACTGTTTACTCCCTCCGGCAGCGTCCAGCCGCGAGGGCCGCTGCACGCGTCTTCAGCCGTAGGCCCAACGGCAGAAACGGTTCCGGGTTGCAGGCCGGGCCGGCGGCAGATCACGGGATCGTGGAACAAATCACGTCACGCCCTCGCGGCTCCCTGCTCGGCGACGACCGCCGCCACCGCTTCGACCAGCCGCTCGAGGTCCGCCGCCTCGATGGTAAGCGCGGGCGTGAGATAGACGATATCGCCGAACGGCCGGACCCAGACCCCGCGGGCGAGCAGCTCTGCCTTCAGCGCAGCGAGATCGGGCGCTTGGGCGAACTGGACCGCCCCGATGGCGCCGAGAACCCGGATATCGACCACGCCGGGCACGCGCCGGAGCGGCTCCAGCCCCTCCGCGAGCCGGTGCTCGATGGCGCGGGCCTGGGCGAGGCGCGGCTCGGCCGCGAACAGGTCGAGGCTGGCATTGGCGGCCGCGCAGGCGAGCGGGTTGGCCATGAAGGTCGGACCATGCATGAGCGCTGCCGCCGGGTCCTCCGACCAGAACGCCTCGAACACCTCCGTGCGGGCGACGGTGGCGGCGAGCGCCATCGTGCCGCCGGTGAGCGCCTTCGACAGGCACAGAATGTCGGGCACGATTTCCGCCTGCTCGCAGGCGAACAGGCTGCCGGTGCGGCCGAATCCGGTGAAGATCTCGTCGGCGATCAGCGGCAGGCCATGGCGACGTGCCAGGCGGGCAACGGTGGCGAGCACCTCGGGCGCGTGCATGCGCATGCCCCCGCGCCCTGAACCAGCGGCTCGACGATCACGGCGGCCAAGGTATCGCGATGTCGTGCGAGCGCCGTGTCGAGGGCTTCGATCTCGACCCGGCTGCGCGGCAAGTCGCAGAATACCTGCGTGGGCAGGTAGGCACCGAAGCGGCGGTGCATGCCCTCCTCGGGGTCGCAGACCGACATCGCCCCCATCGTGTCGCCGTGATAACCGAACCGGAACGCGAGAACCTTCGTGCGACCGGTCACTCCCCGGTTGAGCCACATCTGCGCGGCCATCTTCAGCGCGACCTCCACGGCGACGGAGCCCGAATCGCTGAGGAAGACGTGGTCGAGATCACCTGGCAGCAGGGCGGCCAGCCGCGCCGCCAGCCGCTCGGCCGGCGCGTGGGTCAGGCCGCCGAACATCACGTGGGGCATGCGCGTCAGCTGGTCGGCCACCGCTCGGGCTATGTGCGGGTGGTTGTAGCCGTGGACCGCCGTCCACCAGGAAGCAATCCCGTCGACCAGTTCGCGTCCGTCAGCGAGAACGATGCGCGTGCCCCGGGTCGCGATCGCTTCCAGCGGAGGAGCGGCGAGGCGCATCTGCGTGTAGGGCCGCCAGAGGTGATGCGCGGACAGGTCGGAGGTCATGCCCCTGGCATGGTAGGGCTCCGGACGAGGGTCAAGGGCCCAGCGGCCGGCGCTTGACTTTGCGGCCGCAGCGGCTCCCATCCGGCCCGATGGACAGTCTCGATGCCTTCGCGCGCGGAAAACTCGACGCCCTGGAAGCCGGCAGTCTGCGCCGGCGTCTGACGCCCACCGCGCGCAGGTCCGGCGCCGCGGCGACGCGGCGGGGCCGGCCGCTCGTCTCGTTCTCCTGCAACGATTATCTCGGCCTGTCGCACCATCCGCGCGTGATCGCGGCCGCGCAGGCAGCGGCGGGCGCCTACGGGGCGGGGGCGGGGGGATCGCGGCTCGTGACCGGCGACCACCCGTATCTCGGTGCGCTGGAAGAGCGGCTCGCGCGCCACAAGGACACCGAGGCGGCGCTGGTCTTCGGGAGCGGCTACCTCGCCAATCTGGGGATCACCCCGGCGCTGGCGGGGCGCGGCGACCTTGTCCTGCTGGACGAGCTGTCCCATGCCTGCATGTGGGCCGGTGCGCGGCTCTCCGGAGCGCGGGTGCTGACGTTCCGCCACAACGATCCCGGCGACCTCGCGGACAAGCTCGCCCTTCACCGCTCGGGGCATGGCCGCGTCCTGGTGCTCACCGAGCGGGTGTTCAGCATGGACGGCGACCGGGCGCCGCTCGGCGACATCCTGGGCATCGGCCGGGATTTCGACGCCTGGACCCTGGTGGACGACGCTCACGGGATCGGCGTCGTCGAGGAGGGACCCCGAGCGCCCCTCGAGATGGGCACCTTGTCGAAGGCGCTGGGCTCCTATGGCGGCTATCTCTGCGCCTCCCGCCCCGTGATCGACCTGATGACGAGCCGCGCCCGGAGCTTCGTGTACACCACCGGCCTGCCGCCGGCCTCGGCCGCCGCCGCCCTGGAGGCGCTGGCGATCCTGGAGGCGGAGCCCGCGCGGCGCGCCCGACCGCTCAACCTCGCCCGGCGCTTCACGGCGCGCCTGGGGCTTCCCGAGGCCGAGAGCGCCGTGGTGCCGGTGCTGGTCGGCGAGGCGCAGGCGGCGCTCGACATCTCTGCGGCGCTCGAAGCCGCCGGCTTCCTCGTGGTGGCAATCCGCCCGCCAACGGTGCCGGCGGGGACCGCGCGGCTGCGGGTGGCCTTCTCGGCCGCTCACGAAGACGGGCAGGCCGACGCCCTGGCCGAGGCGGTGGCGACCCTCACCGGGCGGGCCTGACGGCGCTTTCCGTCTGCGTCGCCCGCACCTATACCGGTGCCCCGACGGAGCGCGGACGCTCCGGAATGCCCGCCGCCGAGAAAGCGGGTAGGGACCGGGATCAGAGGACGACGCCATGGACGCCACAGCGCTGCGAGCCTCTCCAGGCTCCGATCAAGGACAAGTACCGCACCGCGCCGGATGCTGCGGTGATCACCCTGAAGGCCAAGGGCACGCTGGACGACACCAAGATCGCCTGCAAGGTCGAGACCGGCCGCGCCATCGCGGAAGCCGGCCTCCACCCGGCGACCGGCGGTTCGGGAGCGGAGCTGTGCTCGGGCGACATGCTGCTGGAGGCGCTGGTCGCCTGCGCAGGCGTGACCCTGAAGGCCGTGGCGACCGCGCTGGAGATCCCGCTGCGCTCCGGGACGGTGAGCGCCGAGGGCGATCTCGATTTCCGCGGCACCCTCGGGGTCGACAAGGAGGCGCCGGTGGGTTTTCGCAATATCCGCCTGTTCTTCCAGGTCGATACTGACGCGTCGGAGGAGAAGCTAGCTCAGCTCCTGAAGCTCACCGAGCGCTACTGCGTCGTGTTCCAGACGCTGAACAACAAGCCCGCGCTGTCGGTGGCTGTCACCACTGCCTGACCCAGGAGGCGACCATGGCCGGCGGCATCACCCAGGCCGAGTACTGGAACGGTGAGGTCGGCGCGCGTTGGGCCCACAACCAGGCAGTCCTCGACGCGGTGTTCGCCCCGCTGACTGAGGCCCTGTTCGCACGGGCACCCCTGAGCGCAGGCGACAGGGTGCTCGACATCGGCTGCGGATCGGGCGCAACGACGCTTGAGGCCGCCCGCCGGGTCGGGCCGGGCGGCACCGTCACCGGGGCCGATATTTCGGCCCCGCTGCTGGCGGTGGCCCGGCGTCGCGTCGCCGCGGAGGCGCCCGGGGCCGCCCCGGTCCAATTCGTCGAGGCGGATGTGGAGCGCGCGGATCTCGGGAGCTTCGGGCAGGCGCTGTCGCGCTTCGGCGTGATGTTCTTCCCGGATTCGGCGCGCGCCTTCGCCAATCTCCGGCGGATGATCAGGCCGGGCGGCCGCCTGACCTTCCTGTGCTGGCGCACGCTGCCCGAGAACCTGTGGGTGAGCGTGCCGCGCGACGCCGTGCTGCCGCTCCTGCCGGAGGCCCCGCCGCCCCCGCAGCCGGACATGCCGGGCCCGTTCCGCTTCGCCGACGCGGACGCGCTGACCACGCTCCTGCGCGGCGCCGGCTTCGGGACGGTGACCTGCGATTCCGTCGACCGGGACGTCGTTCTGGGCCATGGCGGGAGCGCCGCGGAAGCCGCGGAGGCCGCCGCGCATGTGGCGCTCAATCTCGGACCGACCTCGCACCTCGTCCGCGAGGCCCAGCCTGCCTTCCGCGCCCAGGCCGAGGCCGCGGTGATCGAGGCGCTGCGCCGCCACGCCCAGGACGGGACGGTGCGCCTGCGCGCCGCCTGCTGGCTCGTTCAGGCGGGGTGAGAATTCGAGGCGCTGCGCGGCGATCCCTCTGCCAAGTCACGGGCCGCATTCCGCTCACGCCCCATCCGCCCGGGAAGGGGTTGGTGCATACGCGCCCCCGTCCCGGATCAGATGCCGCCAAGCGGAACCTGATCCGGGGCCCGGCACGAGAACCGGCCGCGAAGGCGGCTCGGTTGCCCTCGCTCAGAGCCCCAGCGCGCCGCCGTCCGAGCGCGGATCGTGCGTGGCCTCGATCCGCCCGTCGCGGGGGTTTCGAACGAGCATGCCGGCATGGCCCAGGGAGTCGATGTAGGAGCCGCCGAGTTCCTCGATCTCGTGGCCGAGGCGGCGGAGCGCCGCGATGCAGGCCGGATCGAACCGGTCCTCCACCTTAACGCTGAGCGAGGGCGCGCCCCAGGTTCGGCCGTAGAGGAGGCGCGGCGCATCGACGGCATCGGCCACCGACATCCCGTAATCGGCGTAGCGGGTGAAGATCTGAGCCTGGAACTGCGGCTGCCCGTCGCCCCCCATGCTGCCGTAGCTCATCACCCGGCCGTCGTCGAAGGCTGCGATCGCCGGGATCAGCGTATGGAACGGGCGCCGGCCGGGCTCCAGCGGGTTCACGGCATTCGGGTCGAGCGAGAACGACATGCCCCGGTTCTGCCAGCAGATGCCGGTGGCCGGCAGGACCGTGCCGGAGCCGTACTCCCAGTAGACCGACTGGATATAGGAGACGGCGAGCCCGTCCCGGTCGATCGCCCCCATCCAGACGGTGTCGCCGTGGCCCGGATCGGGCAGGGGCACGCGGGCGGCGCGGCCCATGTCGACGAGGGCCGCCTCGCGGGCGAGACGCTCCGGCGTCAGGAAGGCCGCCGGGTCGTGCCGCAGCCGGCCGAAATCCGTCACCACCCGGTCGCGAATCGCGAAGGCCCGCTTCGTCGCCTCGATCAGGCCGTGATACTGGGCCGTGCTCTCCGGCTCGGCCACGTTCAGCCGGTCGAAGATGCCGAGGATCAGGAGCGCGGCGAGCCCCTGGGTCGGGGGTGGGAAGTTGTAGAGCGTCGCGTCGCGCCGCCGGATCGAGAGAGGCGCCCGCTCGGCCGCCGCGTAGGCTTCGAGATCGGCCCGGGTCACCGGCGCGCCGAGGCGCTCGAGATCGGCGGCGATCTCCCGGCCGACATCGCCGCGGTAGAAATCGCTCAAACCCGCATGGGCGAGCTGCTCAAGGGTCGCGGCGAGCCGGGGCAGGGCCCGGGTCTCCCCAGCCGGATAGGGCTTGCCGTCCTTCAGGAAGGTCGCGGAAAAGTTCGGGGCGTCGTGGAGCGTGTCGAGCCTCCTGAGGCACGTAGCGCGCCTCCGAGGCCGAGACCGGGACGCCGTCCCGCGCCTGCTTGATGGCGTCCGCGAGCAGGGTCTGCAGGGGAAGGCGGCCGCCGAGCGCCCGGGATAGGTCCAGGGCGAGGTGCCAACCGCCGACCGTGCCGGCCACCGTGACCATCGCATCCGGCCCGCGTGGCGGAATCGCGTCGTAGCCCTTCTCGCGATAGCGCTGGATCGTTGCGAGGCGCCCGGCCGGTCCGCAGGCCTCGATCCCGCGGACTCGGCCGCCGCGCTCGCGCACCAGCCAGAACCCGTCGCCGCCGATGCCGTTCATGTGCGGATAGACCACCGCAATGGAGGCGGCCATGGCCACCATCGCCTCGATGGCGTTGCCGCCCTGCGCGAGCACGGTTTGTCCCGCCTCGGCGGCGAGGTGATGGGGCGCCGCGACGGCGCTGTCGGCGAAGACGGGGGTCTCGGGCATGACGGATCCTGTGGAATTCCAACCGCTTGGTTAAGCGAGCGCGCGGTCGCTGCAAAGGCCGAAGACATGCGGGATGGACAGCGCGCCGTCGCGCGGTCGATCCCGACCTGACGGTTTCCAGAGATCCACGGCGCGCGCAGGTTCGGAGAGCCGCCAGAGGCGGTTATGCCGCCCGGCCGATACGGGAACGGTCCCGACACCCCGGCTCTTTCAGCAGCATGTTAATTTTCGAGTGGGTCGTGGGCGTGCTGTTCGGCGCCGTCCTGTTGGCGGGGCTGGCGCGGCGGATGGGAGCCCCGTACCCCGCTTTCCTGGCGCTCGGGGGCGTCGGCCTCGCCTTCGTGCCAGGTGTGCCGAACCTGAGGCTGGATCCTGAACTCGCCCTCGCACTGTTCCTGGCGCCCGTCCTGCTCGATGCCGGCTTCGATGCCTCGGTCCGGGACCTGAAAGCGAATTGGCGCGCGGTGCTGGGGCTCGCGGTTGGTGCAGTGGTGGTGACGACGCTTGCCGTCGCCGTCGTCGCACGGCTCGTCGTGCCCGATATGCCGCTCTCGGCCTGCATCGTGCTCGGCGCCGTGGTGGCGCCGCCCGATGCGGTGGCGGCCCTGGCGGTGCTCAAGCACGCCCCGATACCGCACCGGCTCGCCACGATCCTGCGCGGCGAGAGCCTGCTCAACGACGCCGCCTCGCTGCTGATCTATCGCCTCGCGGTCGCGGCCGCGATGGCCGGCGGTTTCCATCCGGCCGAAGTGGCGCCGGCCTACCTGCTGGGCGTGGTGGCGAGCCTCGCGGCCGGCCCCTGCCTGGGTCTGCTCTTCGTCGCCCTGACCCGGCGCGTCACGGACCCGGCGAGCGCGATCGTGATGCAGTTCGTCGTCGCCTTTGGGATCTGGCTGGCCGCGGAGCGGCTGGAGATGTCGGGGGTCCTGACCATCGTGACCTTCGCGGTCACGGTGGCCCGCCGGGCCCCGGGCGTCACGGCGCCGCGCGCCCGGGTGATCTCCTACGCGGTCTGGGACACGGCGGTGTTCGTGCTCAACGTCCTGGCCTTTGTGCTGATCGGGATCCAGGTCGACCCGATCCGGGATCGGCTCACCGGCTCGGATGCGTGGCAGGCTCTGCTTCTGGCTGCCGCGACCTTCGCCACCGTGGTGGTGACGCGCCTCGCCTGGGTCCTGCCGACCACCGGCATGCGCGGGCTCGGCCTTCGGCAGGCGGGTGCCCCGGCGCGGCTCGGTCCGGGGCTGGCCCTGTCCTGGGCGGGCATGCGCGGCATCGTGACGGTGGCGGCCGCCCTGGCGCTGCCCGCCAACTTCCCGCACCGGGATCTCGTGGTGTTCACCGCCTTCTTCACCGTGCTCGGGACGCTGATCGTCCAGGGCCTGACCCTGCGGCCGCTGCTCGCCTACCTCAAGCTGGAGGACGACGATCCGGTCGGGCGCGAGACCGGCCGCGCCCGGGCCACGGCCTACAAGGCCGCCCTGGAGAGCCTGGCGGATACGGAGTACGAACCGGCCACGGACGCGCTTCGCGCCGAGTTCCGCGCGGCGCTCGCCGAAGCCGAGGAGCACGACGAGGGCCGCGCCCCGGAAAGCCTGCCCGCAGACGCTGCCCGCCGCAGGGCGGTCGAGGCGGCACGTGACGCGGTGCTGACCCTGCGGCAACGCGGCCGGATCGGCGACGATGCCTACTACCTGCTGGAGGAGGAGTTCGACTGGGCCGAACTCAGCGCCACGCCGAAAGCCGAGACCTGAGCGCGGGGTTCAGGCGCCTTTCCGGGCCGCCACCCGCGCCTCGATCGCGTCCCAGACCGCCACCGCGAGGTCGGGGCCGCCCAGCCGCTTGATCGCCCGGATGCCCGTGGGGGAGGTGACGTTGATCTCGGTCAGGTGCCCGTCGATGACGTCGATTCCGACCAGGATCAGGCCCCGCCGCGCCAGCTCGGGGCCGATCGTCGCGCAGATCTCGCGCTCGCGCTCGGTGAGATCCGAGGCGGCAGCGGCTCCGCCGCGAACCATGTTCGACCGGATGTCGTTCGCCGCCGGCACACGGTTCACCGCGCCCATCGCCACGCCGTCGACCAGGATGATGCGCTTATCGCCCTCGGTGACCCGCTCGAGGTAACGCTGGACCACCCAGGCCTCGCGGAAGGTCGTGGCGAACAGGTCGAACATCGAGCCGAAATTCGGGTCCTTCTCGGTGACCTTGAAGACGGCCGCGCCCCCGTGCCCGTGCAGCGGCTTCATCGCCACGGTGCCGTGCTCCAGCCGGAAGGCCTCGATCTCAGCCCTGTCGCGGCTGATCAGGGTCGGCGGCATCAGCTCGGGGAAGTCGAGGACGAACAGCTTCTCGGGGGCATTGCGCACCTCGAAGGGGTGGTTCACCACGAGCGTCTCCGGGTGGATCCGCTCCAGCATATGCGTGGCCGTGATGTAGGCCATGTCGAAGGGCGGATCCTGGCGCATCAGCACCACGTCCGCCTCTGCGAGGTCGATGCGCTCCGGCGGCGCGAGGGTGAAATGCGCACCCTCGACATCCTGCACGGTCAGCCGCTCGATGCGCGCCGTCACGCGCCGACCCTGCATCGAGAGCCGATCGGGCGTGTAGTACACGAGGGTGTGCCCCCGCCGCTGGGCCTCCAGCAGCAGGGCAAAGGTGGTGTCACCCGCGATCCGGATCGTCTGGATCGGGTCCATCTGAACCGCGACGGTCAGGCCCATCTGAAATGCCCCTCGCCAGCGGCGCGACTCTCGACGGGACGCTGTCTCAATCGTCGGACAGCGATTTGCTGCCAGTGCGCTTGTCGTAGTCGCCGATCGCCGAGCGGCACTCGGGCGAGAGACGCTTGCGGTTGCGCATCATGCACCGGTCCGCGTCCTGGCTGTTCGGATCGACGCCGGCGCAGAGGCGGAAATAGTCGTTCGCGCAGCCGAGCTGCAGACCCTGGTCCTCGCGTTGGGCATAGGCCGGGCCGGCCGTGAGCGCGAACAGCGCCAGGGCCGCCGTGGCCAGTCCGCGGCGGCGTGAGACGCGCAGGGATCGTTCCGGAACCAGTCGCATTCAGCGGTGTCCTCAAATCTCGATCGGGCGGAGAACCGTGTGGCGGTCCCCCCTCCACCCGCGCCCCGGCATATCGGTCGCGCCGGGCGGTAGGCAAGCGTCGCGGGTCTAGGAGGGTTCCAGGGGTCCGTCCGGGCGGCCACGCTTCACCCTGGTGTGGCACCCGGGACGCAGCGCTGCCGCCCCGGCGAGAAAAAGGCCCCGTCCGGGATCGGACAGGGCCCCAAGTCGAAGGGAGGAAACGCCCGCCATGGGCGGAGACACCGTCGCAATTCGCGCGCCAATCCTTCGCAGCGACTCAACCCGCGGCGTGCAGTCGGAAAGAGTCCGTTAACCACGCCATGCTGCATTGTTTCCGTAGCCCTTGCCGACGCCCTCCGCAGGGCCCGGGCCAGACGCTCGGACCGCCGACAGGAGCCGGAGACCATGACCCTTTCCAAGCCGCAGGTGACTAGCGCCCGACGTTCATCCCTGCACGCAGCCGATTCGACCCGCGAACCCGCAGCCGCTTCGTCCGCCATCGTGGTCCCGTTTCCCGGTCCTGAGGCAAGGCGGACGTGTCGCGTCCCGCGCTCGGGCGAGCGGCGCGGCGAGATCCTGCTGTTCCTCGGCGTGCGCTACGAGCGCCTCGCATCCTGAGCGCATTGCGGCGGACGACCGGCCGCGCGCGGATACCGACGGTTCCCCATGCCAGTCCCGGACTGCCAGCGGCTCGGCCGCCTTCGAACGGGCGTGCGCCTGCTGCCCGCGAGCGCCGCGTTGGCAATGCTCGCCGCCTGCACCCAGAACGGCGATTTCGGCCGCCCGCGCACCGGCGTGTGGAACGGCCTCATCGACACCACCGGCAGCTTCAGCACCCATGACCGCGGCCGGCTGATCCTCGATTCGGGTCTCACCGACGACGAGCAGGCCCTGCGCGACCGCGCCTGGCGGTTCGTGCAGCCTGCCAGCACCTTCGCGGCCTTCCAGGACGTGCTGCTCGGGCTCGCCAGCGCGCATGCGACGCCGACAACTTGGCGCTTTGACGAGATCGACGCCTATTACGTCGCGCTCACTGCGGAGCCATCCCGCTCGCCCGTGTCCCGCTACCGGCAACTCGGCGACGACGCCACCGCGGATGGCCGCCTGATCCCGATCTTCGCGGCGCTCGCCGCCCGGGTCATCGACGCGGATGCCGCGCGCCTGCGCAGCCTGCCCTTCGCCAGGACGCTCGACGCCGCCGATGTGCGAATGGCCGCCCAGCG
The DNA here is from genome assembly GCA_050632875.1 of Methylobacterium sp. P31. Classification (GTDB taxonomy): domain Bacteria; phylum Pseudomonadota; class Alphaproteobacteria; order Rhizobiales; family Beijerinckiaceae; genus Methylobacterium. Next base: position 4,341,179 of record JBODSC010000001.1, read on the forward strand.
GGTCGCCGAGAACCGGTGCCTGATCGCCTGGGTTCGGGTGGAGGCCGGCCTGCGGCTCGCACGATACCGGTTCGCCTTGGAGCACCTCTTCGCCGAGGCGCCGGCGCCGGAATCGGTTTCGGCCGAGCGGTCCCTGGCGATGCTCGCCGCCCGCCGCAACCTGCTGGACCCGCTCCTGCCACCCGATGCGGCCGCGCGGTGCGGGCTCGGACCGATGCCGCTGCCGGTCGCCCAGGCTGGCCCGCTCGTCGTGAAGGACTGAGCCGCTAACGCCCAGCGCCCTTGCCGGCGGACTCCTTACCCGGCGGCTCGTCGGCCGGCGTATCGGTGGTGCAGGAGACGGCCTGTACCGCGGCATTGGCCGCGGGCCGCTGGCTCGGCAGCCCGGCGATCACCCGCACCACCACGAAGCCGTGGTTGTCGGGCGCCACGATCCGCACGTCGCGGCTCGGGTCGTTCTCGTCGTCGTCGGCGAGCGCCTCGTCGTACTGCGCCCGGGTGAGGATCACGAGGTCGAGGGCACCGCGCACCGCCGCCTGATCGGTCACCGCGTAGAAGGCGCCGCGTCTGGCATGGGCAGCGAGCGACAGGGACAGCGGTCCGGTTCGCGCCGAGACGCGCATGGGTCCGTCCGTCAGGTCGTAGGCGCAGACGCCCACCGCCACCGCCGGGTCCGGGATCGGCAGCCACGCCTCGGGCGGGGAAGGATCGTCGCCGGTGGCCACCGTGTAGATCGGCTGCGGATGGTCCAGACTCTCGCTGGTGCGGGCGCGCGAGACCGCATCCTTCTCCGACAGAGCCGGGATCGCCAGGACCGCCGCGATGTGGACGATCCCGGCCAGCACGAGGCCGATCAGCGTGGCGTAGACGAAGCGCAGGTTCACGAGGCGCATCCCAGACGGGTGATGGCCGGCACCGATGCCCTGTCGAGGGATCCGACGCTGGCGGCGACCGGCGTGTCGTAGAGGCGCAGGGCCAAACGCACCGGGCCGCTCGCCCGGGGGCTCGGTAGCCAGTTTCCGGGCTGGACCTCGGGCCCGAGCACCACCGCGAACCGTCCGTCCGCGGAGCGCAGCACCTCGGTCGAGGTGAAGCCCTCGCGCAGGGGCGCACGGCCGGGGTCGCGTGGGCCGCGGCCGGCCACCGTGAGGGTCCAGGCGCGGGCGGGCGGCGTGCCGCCACCGACCTGGTAGGTGCAGGTGGCGTCCAGCACCTGGCCCTCGTCATCCACCGCCGCCGTCAGGAGCAGACCCTCGCCCACCGCCAGCGGGATCTCGCCCCGGCGGGCATTGACCGCGCGGGTATAGGGATCGGCGTTCGCGGCGCCAGCCCGCGGCCACGCCGTCCAGGCGCCGACCTGCACGCCGCCGAACGGATAACCGCCGCTCGTGGCCCAGTCGGCGCTGGCGAGGCCGAGGGCGCCGCCGAGCGCCAGGGCGTAGACCGCGAGGCTGGCGATCGAACTCTTGCGCCAGAGACGGGCGACGAACTGCGCGGCGCCGTTGCGCGGGCCGCGCTCATCGGCGCTCGAAGCGTCTTCGGCCGCGGATGTGCGGCCGAACACTGCAGGACTCGTGAACCTCATGCGGTCACCGGACCTCGATGAAGCCGCCGGCCGACCGCGCGCCCTCGGCGATGGCGCGGGTCTGGGCCGGGAGTCCCGCCGCGGCTCTGTCGCCGGGCTTCCGACCGGTCTTCTGCGGATCGCCCCCGGAGCGGCCCTCCTGACCGGGCTCCGATGCGGGCGCCCGCTCGACCGTGCGGAACAGGCCGTTCAATCCGCTGATCACCTCGAAGGAGCGGCGTGAGAGCTTGCCGTAGGCGCTGGCATTGGGATCGGTCGGGGCGGTCGGGCCGCCGGAGGCCTGCTGCTGGGCGGCGCGCGGGCTCTCTTTCAGGCCCGGCAGGCCCTTGATCTCGATACCCTGATGGGCCGGCTCCATCACGTCGTGCCAGGTCTGGGCCGGGAGGGAGCCGCCGGTCAGCTTGTTGGTCGAGGTGTGGTCGTCGTTCCCGAACCAGACGGCGCCGACGTAATTGCCGGTGTAGCCGACGAACCATGCGTCCCGGTAAGCGTTCGTCGTGCCGGACTTGCCGGCGACCTTCACGCCCTCCAGCTGCGCGCGCTTGCCGGTGCCTTCCTCGACCACCTTGTTGAGCATGAAGTTCATGTCGGCCACGACCTGGGGCGAGAGCACCCGCTCGGGCGCCTCGTCGGCGTGGCGGTAGATCACCTCGCCGGATGAGTTCTTCACCTCCATGGCCGCGTAGGGCTTGGCGCGGAAGCCGCCGTTGGCGAACACCGCGTATCCGGCGGCTTGGTCGATCACCGTCACCTCGTCCGAGCCGATCGGCATCGAGACCGTATCGATCAGGTTCGAGGTGATGCCCATCTTGTGGGCGAGTTCGGTGATCTTCGCGCGGCCGGCCTTCGCGGCCCGGGCCTCGTGGGTGATGCCCATGGCCTTGCCGAGCGCAATCGAGATCTTGATCGGGATCGTGTTGATCGACTTGGCCACGGCGAGCCACATCGGCACCCGGCCGGCATAGGAGCGGCCGTAATTCTGCGGGCACCAGTTGCCGATGCAGACCGGGCTGTCGACGACCGTCGTGTCGGGCTTGAACAGGCCCGAGGCCAGGGCGGCGGAATAGACGTAGGGTTTGAACGAGGAGCCGGGCTGGCGCAGCGCATCGGTGGCGCGGTTGAACTGGCTCTCGCCGTAATCCGCGCCGCCGACCATGGCCCGCAGGGCCCCGTCGGGGTCGAGGATCACCATCGCGGCCTCGTCCACGTCGTAGGCGTCCCCGGACTTGCGCAGGATGTCGGCCACCACCTCGTCGGCCCGCTTCTGGACAGCGAGGTCGAGGGGCGTCTTCACGGTGAGCACGCGGTCGTTGCGCAGCTTGCCCGCGTCGGCCATCGCCTTGATCTCGCCGAAGGCCCAGTCGAGGTAGTAGTCGGCGGTGATGTCGCGGGTGCGGGTCACCGGCGTCGCCGGATTGCGCAGGGCGGTCTGGATCTGGCCTTCGGTGACGAAGCCCGCCTCCACCATGTTGTGCAGCACGTCCGCCGCGCGGGCGCGCGCCGCCGGCAGGTTGACGTGCGGGGCGTACTTGGTCGGCGCCTTGAACAGGCCGGCCAGCATGGCGGCCTCGGCGAGGCTGATGTCCTTGAGCGGCTTGCCGAAATAGTAATCCGCCGCCGCAACTGCGCCGAAGGTGCCGCCGCCCATATAGGCCCGGTCGAGATAGAGCTTCAGGATCTCGTTCTTGGTGAGGTGGCTCTCCAGCCAGAGCGCCAGGAACGCCTCGTTGATCTTGCGCTCCAGGGAGCGCTCGTTCGTGAGGAACAGGTTCTTGGCGAGCTGCTGGGTGATGGAGGAGCCGCCCTGCGTGCCGCCACCGCCGCGAGAGTTGTTCACGAGCGCCCGCAGGGTGCCGATCGGGTCGATGCCCCAATGCTCGTAGAAGCGCCGGTCCTCGGTGGAGACCAGCGCCTTGATCATGATGTCGGGAAACTCGTCGAGCTTCAGCGAATCGTCATGCTTAATGCCGCGCCGGCCCACCTCCGTGCCGTACCGATCGAGGAAGGTAACGGCGAGGTCCTGCTGCTTCAGCCAGTTCTCGCTGGTGAGCTGGAAGGCGGGCTGAGCCAGGGCGAGCATGAGCACCGCGCCGCCGGCCCCGATGGTGACGGCCTCGCTGGTCAGGTCGAGGGCGAAGCGCTTCCAGCCGCGCACCGCGAAGCGGCTCATGAAGCGCTGAAAGCGCTCGTAGGCCTCACCGGTGGACTGGCCGCTGTCGTACAGGCTGGCATTGACCCAGGCATCGAACGCGAGGGCGGCGCGTTCGAGGCGGATCTTGATTTCGGTGAACGTCGGCAGGCGCACGATGTCGGACCCGGCTTGTCGAGCGCCTTCGCGGCGGATGATCGAGCGCCCGCACCGCGGGCGTGAAACCTGCGGCCGAGGCACCGCGCGGCGTCCAAGGTCCATAGCAGGATCCGGAACCGCCGGCGAGGCTCTGCGCAGTCTCGCGAATCGCCGCGGATGAGCTTGGGCATAACGCGCGAGGGCGCGATCCGGTCGCACCGGGTCTGCGCATGCGCCGCTTGCCCCATTGTCCCGGCTCGGGCAGACAGGCGCACCTCCCTATCGAGAGACCTGACCGATGTCCAAGCCCGAGGCGCCGCGCCGCGGGGCCGTCGAGCCGTTCTGGCGGACCAAGACCCTCGAAGCCATGACTCCGGCCGAGTGGGAAAGCCTGTGCGACGGGTGCGGCCGGTGCTGCCTGATGAAGCTCGAGGACGAGGATACCGGCGAGGTCCACCACACGGATGTCGGCTGCACGCTGCTCGATGGCCTGACCTGCCGCTGCCGCGACTATGCCCGCCGCCAGAAGCGGGTGCCCGACTGCGTCCGTCTCACGCCCGAGGCGGTGCGCGCGATCGCGTGGCTGCCGCCGACCTGCGCCTACCGCCTCGTCCGGGACGGCGAGCCGCTCTATCCTTGGCATCCCCTGATCTCGGGCCGGGCCGCGAGCGTGCACGAGGCCGGCATCTCGGTCCGCGGCCGGCTCGCCGGCAATGAGGAGGAGTTCTCCGAGGACGAGCTGCCGGACCGGATCGTGGACTGGCCGGGCCGCGACCCCTACGCGGATTGAGGGTCTCTGCTCAACCGATTCCTGCGTCGCGGCCGAGCAGCCTTCCCCCGGCCAGCCCGTTGAGGCCGATGACGATCGCAACCGCCGCCGCATGGATCAGGAGATCCGTCGCGGTGGCGTCGTGCGGGTGAACCGGCATCAGCAAGGCCGCCGCCGCCGCCGCCACAGCGAGGCCGCCCAGGGCGGCCGTGAGGTTCGGCCGGAGCGGGCAGGCACGGCGCAGCATCACCACGATCAGCACCGAGAGCGGCACCGAGACGCAGATCAGGAAGCTGAAGCAGCCCATCACCGTGTGGGCGCCGGGAATGTCGGTCCCGGGGGCGACCCATTCGCGCAGGCAGCCCAGCCCGCTCGCACCGATCCAGAGGGCGAGCGGCGGCAGGGGCAGAAGCGCCCAGCCAGCGGAGCGGCCCGGGACGCTGGTAGCGAAGGCCGCGCAGGCGGCCGTGATCGCCGTCAGCACCGCGCCGACCGCCGCCAGGGCGAGATCGGGCACGTGCATGCGCAGCATGAAGCCGTTCGTGCCGGTCAAGGCCGCCAGAACCAGCCCGATCAGCAGGGCCGCGCCGAGCCAGAGGGCCGCGCGCGCCATCGGGGAAGGTAGCGGCCGCACGGGCTCCAGGCGGCCCGCGAGTTCCTCGACGAGCCGCTCGTGGCGGGACCGTTCGCAGCCGGCGCGGTCGGGCATCACTCCCTCTCCTGCGTCAGGCTGGCCCGGAGCGCCTTCAGGGCCCGGTGCAGGTTCACCTTGAGCGCACCTTTGCTGCGGCCGGTGAGCGCCGCGGTCTCGTCGAGCGATAGCTCGCGCAGGCCGAGATGCTCCACCGCCTGCCGCTGGCCCTCCGGAAGGGCGGCGACCGCCCGCGCCAGGGCGGCGGCGCGGTCGCGCGCCTCCAGATCCTGGCCGGGGGCGGGACCGGGATCGACCTCGGCCTCGTAGGCCAGCGGATCGTTGACCTCTCGGGGACGGCGGCCGGCCCGGCGCAGCCGGTCGATCGCCCGCCTCTGCGTGATCGCGCGCAGCCAGGGCAGGAACGGGCGGGCAGGATCGTAGCTCGCCCGCGCCCGGTGGACGGTCATCAGCGTGTCCTGCACGACATCATCCACGGCCTCGCCACGCACGCCCTGGGCCCGGGCGATCGCCGAGACGACCGGCAGGCAGGCCTTCAGCAGGGCGCGATAGGCGGCCGCGTCGCCGCCCTGCGCCGCCGCCATCAGGACCGCAAGGTCTTCTTCGCGCGCCATCCGGGCTCCGCCGCCGTTCCGTTCCCCGGCACGTGCCGTGTTTAGCCCACGCTCGGAACCCGGCGCCAGCGCCCAGCCGCACGCCCCGATACCGCCCGGCATGGCGAGGATCATCGCAGCGCCTCCCGGCCGGTCCCGGCACCCGCATGGCCCGGGCGAGCCGCCCCGAGAATGCGCCCGTCCGGCGCCTGCAGGAGCAGGGCCGCGCGCTCGCCCGCGAGACCGGTGGCCCCGAAGGTCGCGGCGGCACCGGACCACGGGCCGAGATCCTGAATCGAGCGGACGACGTTGACCTGCTCGATGGTGCGCCCGGCATTCTCGCCGCGCAGCACCCGGGTGGTGTGGCTCGGATCGAAGCCGATCAGCAGGACCCGGGCCGAGCCGCTCCCGGACCCGACCCGCGCGGCGACGCGGTCGCCGTCGCGGGACAGCGCCACGGGGATCCCGGGTCCGGCTTCCCGGGCACGCGCGATCGCGCCGCGCAGCCCGGCCTCGTCGGAACCGAGCAGCCCGACCGGCCCGTCGATCACGGCCTGCGGCGTGAAGCTCGGGCCACCGAGCCGCGCCGCGTAGCCCTCCTGGCGCGCCGTGGCGGCCGGGAGGGCGTAGGGATCGCGCCAGTTCAGGTGGTTCCAGTAGGTGACGTGGAAGGCGAGCGGAAGGACGCCGCCCCCTCCCGTGCGAGCCGGCCGATCAGCGCCTCGGCGGGTGGGCAGGAGGAACAGCTCTGCGAGGTGAAGAGCTCGACGACGACGACGCGCTCCGCCGCCACGGCCGGACGGGCGGCCGCGCATAACAGGCCGACAGCGATCAAAACGGCAGGTCGCATGACCGGGACTCCCGCGCGCCGGCGGATCGTGCCCGGCGTAACGGCCATTTCGGCGGCGCGGTGGCGGTGGTTACGCGGAACCCGGTCCGTCGAGTTCGAAGGCGTCGACGTCGCGCAGCAAGGCGACGAAGGCCCGCGCCCCGTGATCGAGCGCCGCGCGGCCGGCCTCGGCGGTTCCGAGCCGCGCGTCGCCGATGGCGCCGGAGGGATGGAGGTCGCCGGCCTTCCAGGCGAAGGCGGCGGGACGGCCGGCGCGCAGATGGGTGAAGTCGCGAACCATCGCGCGCGTCCGCGGCGGAAAATCGGCGATCCGGTCGGTCCGCACGAGGTCTGGCCGCAGGGCCAGCATCAGCGCCGTCTCGATGCCGCCCGCGTGGATGCCGTGGGCGATCTCGTCGGCCGGGAACAGGCCCTCCGGATAGCCGAGCCGGGCCCAGGAGGTCGTCACTGCCACCATGCCGAAGCGCGACCGGAGATCACCCGCCACGAGGTCGATGAGCGCGCTGTTGCCGCCGTGGCTCGTGACGATCACCAGCTTGCGACAGCCGGCACGGTGGATCGCGGCCCCGATCCCCGTCCAGGCGGCGAGCGCCGTCCCGGTCTCCAGCGAGAGCGTACCCGGAAAGGCGTCGTGCTCGTCGGACTTGCCCACGGCCTGCACGGGCAGCAGCAGCACGTCGAGATACGCCGGAACGCGCTCGCGCACCCGGGCGAGGTAGCCCGCGGCGATGTCGCAATCGGTCGAGAGCGGCAGGTGCGGGCCGTGCTGCTCGATCGCGGCCACCGGCATCACGGCGATCGCCCGCCGCATGTCGCGGTGCGCCAGCTCCTCGGTGGTGAGATCGGACCAGAACCGCGCCGCCATGCCTGCCGAGCCTTCTTTCCGGCCTCGCCGGGACGTGGCGGAAAATTGCCGGGGCGGCGATGTAAACGGGAGGTCGATCCGGTGTCGATGGCCGGGAAGCCGCCGAAGCGGCTCACGTCAGGCGAACAGGGCGTCGATATCGCCCTGGGACGGCGCAACTCCGACGGCCTGCGGGCCGTTCAGCAGCAGATCCTCCGCGCGGGCGCGTCGGGCACGCTCCGCGGGGTCCATGGAGGCGGCGTCGCGCGCCTTCACGGCGCCGACGAACCGGGCCAAGCGCTGCTCGAACAGCCGCAGCGATTCCACCACCTTGGCGATCCGCTGGCCGGTGATGTCCTGGAACGCGCAGGCCTCGAAGATCGTGTTGATCCGCTCCTCGACCGCCTCGCGGTAACCCGGTCCGTCGGGAAGGCCGAGCATCGCTTCCGCGGCTTCCATGATCGTGTTGGTGGCGCCCGCAGTCGCAGCGACGACGCTGCCGAGTTCCTCATGCGCCATGGGAATCCGGTCGCGGCTCATCTCGTTCGCCCGCAACGCGCCGATCTCCTCGCGCAGGTGGGCGATGTAGTCCGCGATCTCGATCAACTCGGCGATGACGGCCTGCGGCTCCCGCATCCGCAAATCGGCCTGCCGCGCGACGGCTAACGACATGGTCTCCTCCTGGTATCGGCGGCCGTCCGGGCCGGCCGCGTCGCTTCCGCGCGCCCTTCGGCGCTTCGACGAACCGGATGGACGGCGCGGGGGACGGTCCATGGGGCGATCAGCTTCCGCAGACCGCCTCGATCTTCGACTTCAGCGTCGCGGCGTTGAAGGGCTTGACGATATAATTGTTCACGCCGGCCTTCTTGGCCGCGATCACGTTCTCGGTCTTCGATTCGGCGGTGACCATGATGAACGGCGTGGTCCGAAGATTTTCGTCGGCGCGCACGTGCCGGAGCAACTCGTAGCCCGTCATGGGCTCCATGTTCCAGTCGGAGATCACCAGTCCGTACTTGCGACCTTTGAGACGGGCGAGCGCTTCAGTGCCGTCCGAAGCATCATCGACTTCCTCGAAGCCGAGCTGCTTCAGCAAATTACGGATAATGCGGACCATCGTCTGGTAATCGTCAACAACGAGGATCGGCATGCTCAGATCGAGAGCCATCGAACAACTGCTCCGTATTGCCCGGCGGGAAGCCGCGCCGGCTCCCGGATCGATTAACGCTTCGCTAACGCGGCAATTTAGCTGCGCAGCACAGCATTTTAAATAGGGGACGCGCATTGCGAAGCCGTTAATCGGCGCGGGCCGCACATGGCAGCGTTCCGTGCGGCGCGGCGGCGCGGCGCGGCCTCGCTTGACCCTCCCGACGCCTTTCGGCAGGGTCCGGCCGCGTCGGGCCCCTCGCGGACACGTCAGGCGACCCTATCCGACCTTTCCGAGCATCCGACCCCGAATCGATGGCCTCAGGCGACGAAACGGCCGTTCGGCCCTTCACGATCTGCCGTGCGGACGAACCGGTCCCGCCAGTCCTGGCAGGCGCCGTGGCGGCGATCGGGAATTTCGACGGCGTCCATCTCGGCCACCGGGTGCTCGTCGAGGGCGTGCGCGCAGCGGCGCGGGAAGTTGGACGGCCGGCCGTGGTGCTGACCTTCGAGCCGCATCCGCGGGCCTATTTCACACCCGACGCCCCGATGTTCCGGCTGACCGGCCTCGCCGCCAAGGAGATCGTATTCGCGCATCTCGGCCTCGACGGGGTGATCGTGCGCCGGTTCGACGGCGCCCTGGCCGCCACAGGGGCGCGCGCCTTCGTGCTCGACTTCCTCAAGGAGTCCCTCGGCCTGACCGGCGTGGTTGTGGGCCACGATTTCCATTTCGGCCGTGGCCGCGAGGGCACACCCGCGATCCTGGCCGACCTCTGCCGAGAGGCGGGGATGAGCTGCCGGATCGTGGCGCCGGTCGCTCTCGGCGACGAGACCGAGCCGGTCTCGTCGAGTGCGATCCGCGCGGCGCTCGCCTCCGGCGATGTCGCCCGCGCCAACGCCCTTCTCGGCTATCGCTGGTTCGTCCTCGGCCCCGTCCGCCACGGCGACAAGCGTGGTCGGCAGCTCGGCTTTCCCACCGCCAACGTGCAGGTGCCCGATTGCGGACTGGCGCACGGTATCTACGCGGTGCGGGTCCGCCTCGCGTCCGGCGCGTTCCACGACGGCGTAGCAAGCTACGGCCGCCGCCCGACCTTCGACGACGGCGCGCCGCTCTTGGAGGTCTACCTCTTCGACTTCGCGGGCGATCTCTATGGGCAGGAGATCGCCGTGGAATTCGTCGGCTACATCCGCGGGGAGGAGCGGTTCGCCAGCGCCGATGCGCTGGTCGCGCGGATGCATGTCGACGCGTCCGAGGCCCGGGCCCTGCTGGCGCGCGATGAAACCCGGTCGATGCTGACCTGATTCTCCGGGGCATCGCGGCCGGCTCGGATCGTGTAGAAGGCGGGATCGATCAGGAGGCGGATGTGCTGGGTCGTTACGAGCGGGCGAACAACGGCGAGGCGGTGGTCGAGTACGGCGACGGCACCATGCGGGTGGTCAAGCCCGGCAGCTTCGTGCGCTGCGCGGTGACCGGCGAGCCGATCCCGCTCGACGCGCTGCGCTACTGGAGCGCGGCCCGGCAGGAGGCCTACGCCTCCCCCGAGGCGATCCTGAAGCGACTGAAGGAAACCGGTCGCCCCTGATCGTCACGGCGCGCCGCCGAGCGCGCCGCGAACCTGCCGCCGCAGGGCCTCCGGGTCGTCGAGCATCAGATGCACCCGCAGCACCCGCGCCTGCTCCGAGAAGCCGGGGGGCAGGCGCACGGCATCCTTCTCGGTGGTCACGAGATCGGCCCCGAGCCGCTGCGCCTCGGCGGCGAGGGCGGCCAATTCCCCGGCGCTATAGGGATGGTGATCCGGAAAGGGACGCGTCCCGGCAATCACCGCCCCCGCCTCGGCGAGCGTCGCGAAGAACTTCTCCGGCCGGCCGATTCCCGCGAAGGCGAGGCAGCGCCGGCCCGCCACGACGTCGGTGTCCGGGACCAAGCGCGCCCGGTGAACCGGCAGGCCCCGGCGTTCCGCGGTGCGGGCGAGCACATCGCCCGGTGCCCCGTCGCCGACCAGGATCAGCCCGGAAACGTGCGGCCATTGCCGGGTCAGTGGCGCGCGCAAAGGTCCCGCCGGGAAGGGCAGGCCGTTTCCGAGACCGGCAACCGCATCGACCACGGCCAGGGTCAGATCCTTGGCGAGGCTCGGGTTCTGCAGCCCATCATCCATCACGATCACGTCGGCGCCGCGCGTCCGGCACAGGGCGGCGCCCGCCGGGCGGTCCCGGGACACGATCGTGGGCGCCCGGCGGGCGAGGAGGAGCGGCTCGTCGCCGACCTCCGCGGCGCCGTGCCGGTCGGGGTCGACTTGCACCGGACCGGCCATCCGCCCCCCGTAGCCGCGGGACAGGAAGGCCGGCGCGCGGCCGAAATCGGCCAGCAGAGCGCCGACCATCAGCGCGGCGGGCGTCTTGCCCGCGCCGCCGAGGGTGAAGTTTCCGAGGCACAGAACCGGGCAGCCCGCCCGTGCGCCGGGGCGATCCATGCGCCGGGCCACGAGCGCCCCGTAGGCAGCCGCGAACGGCGCCAGGCAGAGGGCTGCGGGATGGCCCGCCTCTGCCGCCCAGAAGGCCGGTGGCCGCATCAGGCCCGCGCGAGCGGGCGCACGAGGCCGCCCCGGTCGAGGCGCTGAAGCTTCATCTGCGCGATGAAAGGTTCGAGCACCGCGAGCGTGCGGGCCACCGCTCCCTCGAAGGGTTGCAGCGCCCGCTGTCCGGCCTGCGCCATAGCGGCGAGACGCCCCCGATCGCCGAGGACCTCGCCGGCGAGCGCCGTCAGTTCGACCCCATCGCGCACCGGCAGGGCGCCCCCGGCGCGGTCCAGGGCGCGATAGACAACGCCGAAATTCTCGGTGTGCGGGCCGTGGAGCACCGCCGTTTCGAGGCGGACCGGCTCGATGGGGTTCTGGCCGCCCCGCGGGACGAGGGAGCCGCCGAGGAACACCAGGGGGCTGAGACGGTAGAACAGGCCCAGCTCGCCGATCGTGTCGGCGATGTAGACCTCGATGGACGGGTGCGGCCGGCCGCCGGTGGAGCGCCGGGCGCTGCGCAGGCCGAGGGCGTTGGCGCACTCCACCACCTCCGCGCCCCGGGCCGGGTGCCGCGGGGCGATGATGGTCAGGAGTTGCGGGAATTGCGTCTTCAGCATCGCGTGCGCGTAGGCGACCATGGCCTCCTCGCCGGGATGCGTGCTCGCCGCGACCCAGACAGGCCGTCCGGCCACCATGGAACCGAGATAGGCGAGTTGCTGCGGGTCGGCCGGCGGCACCGGCGCGTCAAACTTCAGATTCCCGGCGATGCTGACCCGCGGCGCGCCGAGCTTGGCGAAGCGCTCTCCATCCTCCTGGGTCTGGGTGAGGCAGATCGCGATCCGCGACAGGAGCGCCTTAGCGGTACGCGGACAGCGCTCCCAGCCCCGGAACGAGCGCTCCGACATGCGGCCGTTGACCAGGATCAGCGGGATCTCCCGGTCGTCCAGTGCCAGGATCGTGTTCGGCCAGATCTCCGATTCCGCGACCACCGCGAGGTCCGGCTGCCAATGGTCGAGAAACCGTCCGATCCAGCGCGGTGCGTCCAGGGGCATGTACTGGTGCACTGCACCGGACGGCAGGCGGGAGCCGATCAGCTCGGCGGCCGCGCGCGTGCCCGTGGTCACGAGCACCGAGAAGCCGCGGGCGATCATGCCCTCTACGAGGCCGATCAGCGACAGGGCCTCGCCCACGCTGGCGCCGTGCATCCAGGCCAGCGGTCCCACAGGACGGGCCCGGCCGGGCAGGCCGCGCCGCTCGGGCAGACGGAGCGGATCCTCCTTGCCGCGCTGGGCGCGCCACGCGAGCAGGCCGGTCAACGCCGGCTCGCCCACCCGCAGGCCCGCCCGGTAGGCCTGCAGCGGCAGGGTCACGGATGGCCGCCTCACGCCACGCCTCCCACCGGTGTGGAGACGGGAGCGGGAGAGTCCTCGCGATAGAGTGCGGCCCGGTCGGCGCGCCCGACCAGTGCGTAGGCGCGGGCATGCACCCGGTTCATCTCGGCCTCGACGAAACGCCGGAGCGCCTCGAACGCCTCGCCCTCGCAGTCGCGCGGGACGTGGATCGGTTCGCCCAGGACGATAGCGCCGCGCCCGAAGGGCAGGCCCAGACAGGCCCGGTCCCAGGATCTGAAGCGCAAATGACGGCTCGTCACAACGGCGGCGGGAATGATCGGCCGGCCGGAGAAACGCGCCAGCGTCAGGATCCCGGCGTCGCACCGGCGCGAGACCTTGGGCACGTCCGCGCTGAAGGCCACAGACTCTCCAGCCTTCAAGGCCCGCAACATCGCCCGCAACCCCTCGGCCCCACCCTTGGCACGCAGATCGGCCGCCCGGGTCCGGCCGCGGGCGCCGGAGGCGCGCATCACGCGGATCCCGAGCCGCTCCAGCGCGATCGTGTTGATGTTGCCGTCCGGATTCTTCGAGATGATCGTGGCCACCCGATCCCTCGGCCGGCGCATGAGCGGCATCATGATGTGCTGCCCATGCCACATGCCCGCGATGAGTGGGGTGTGCGCGTCGATCCACGCATCGGCGGCCCCTGAGGATGCCTCCCCGGCATGGACCTCGAAGCGGTTCGTGAGCCGCACGAGCCGCAGATAGGCCGCCGCGAGGTGACCGAGGACGCGCTGCACGGTGGGATGCCGGAGAAAACGCTTGCCGAGATTCATGTCACGCATGGGACGGCCGGAACGCCGCCGCCCGATCAGTTCCGGATCGATTTCGACCGCCCATGGTCTAGCCCCCGCGCCCGAGACGAAACAATCGGCCTCGTCCACAACCAGACGGATAGGACCGCCGGTACCGACGGGTGCTCCGGCACCGCCGATGCTCCCGCGGCGCGGCGAAAACACGGCAGCCGACCTTGTTTAGATGAATTCCAGACTGTAGATTGGAATTCATCTAAACAAGGAGATCTGGATGGCTGCCGTCCTGGAAAGCACCGCTGAATTGGCCGCTGAGGCCCGCCGCGTCTTCGTCCTGCGGTACGTGCAACCCGGTCTCGCCGGCCTCATCGACGGCTCGGTCTCGACCCTGGCGCCCATCTTCGCGGCAGCCTTCGCCACCGGTCACAATGGCGCGACCTTCCTCGTCGGCCTTGCAGCCTCGGTAGGCGCGGGAATCAGCATGGGGTTCACCGAAGCCCTGTCGGACGACGGAAGCGTCACCGGGCGCGGCGACCCGCTGCTGCGGGGCTTCGTCTGCGGGGTCATGACGACGCTCGGCGGCCTCGGCCACACGCTGCCCTACGCGATCCCCGACACGCTTCCTGCCGGCTGGCCGAACCCGTTCCTCCTCGCGACGACTCTCGCCGTGCTGGTGGTGGTGATCGAGCTCGCCGTCATCGCAGCGATCCGCACCCGCTTCATGGCCACGCCGTTCTGGCGGGCGGCGATGCAGGTCATGGTCGGCGGTGCCCTGGTGCTCGCGGCCGGCATGCTGATCGGAAGCGCTTGACGGCAGCGCCCGCGCCCGCGATGCGGGGCGCGTCCCGTGCCCGTCTCGAGGGTGACCTCCGGCGTTGACCTTCCGCCTCGCCCATCTCAGCGACCCGCATGTCGGGCCTCTCGGCCGGGTGCGCCTGCACCAGCTCATCGGCAAGCGCGCCACCGGCTACGCCAACTGGCGGCGCGGCCGCTCCCGCAGCCACGACATGACCGTTCTGGCGGCGTTGGTCGCGGACCTGAAAGGGCAGGGAGCCGGGCACGTCGCCTGCACGGGTGACCTGTGCAACATCGGCCTGCCGAGCGAGTGGGAGACGGCGCGCACCTTCCTGGAAGCCCTGGGCTCGCCCGACTCGGTGAGCTTCGTGCCGGGCAACCACGACGCCTATGTTCGCGGTTCGCTGGAAGGGCTGCTCGCCGCCTGCGGCCGCTACACGGGCGATGATTCGGGCTCGCAGGGGCGCTTTCCCTATCTCAGGCGGCGCGGGCCCCTGGCGCTGGTCGGGCTATCCAGCGCGATCCCCACGAAACCCTTCGTGGCCACCGGGCGCCTCGGCGCGCCGCAACTCGCCGCCGCCGAGTCCCTGCTCCGGGCGCTGGCCACCGAGCCGGGCCGGCCCTTCCGGGTGGTGATGATCCATCACCCGCCGCAGCCGGGAGGCGCCTCACCAGGACGCGAGCTGAAGGATGCGGCAGCGTTCACCGCGATGATCGCGCGGGCCGGCGCGGATCTGATCCTGCACGGCCACAACCACGTCACCAGCAGCGCCATCATCGCCGGACCGGACGGGCGAGGCGTGCCGGTCGTGGGCGCCCCCTCAGCCTCAGCGCGCCCGGACGGCCACGGAGCGACAGCGTCGCGCCGGGCCTCCTATCTCCTGTACGAGATCGCCCGCGCCGAAGACGGCTATGCGGTTCGCGCCCGGCGGCGGGGCCTTGATGCAGCGGGGGCAATGGGCGATCTCGGTCCCGTCGACCTCGCTTGAACCTGTCGGCCGGCACGAATCCGATGATCAGTCGCGCCGGCCCGGGATCGCAAGCCCGGTGCGATCTACGCGATCAGACGCTCGCCGCCGCGAGATCGGCGCGCTGCTGCCGGCTGAGGCTCGCTTCGTAGCGTTCGGCCTGAAGTCGTGTGAGGCCGCAGATCAATGCGAGTGTCCCGCGATATACGGTGTAGGTGCCGTCGTGAGTCGGCTTGACGCGAATCACCTCTGCCATGGAAATCTGCCTTTGCTGGAGGTTGCCTGCTTTCGTCTAAGAAAATCGCCCCCTCTCGTGAGATTTGCCGGCCGAACGCGCGAACGACGGCGAGGTTAGCCGTCATTCACCCTGTGGCAAGGGCTCAATACCGACGAATGCTTAGGTAATTCTGCTGCAGCGCGGCAAACCCTTGCCGGGGCTGGCGATACCCGGATGATGAAAAAAGCGGCCGAACGCTTGCATTATGAATAAGGTTCGCGGGCCGGCCAGGACTCGCCCGGGCGGCGCGAATCGTAGGACGGATCAGCCCCGTCGGGGCGCTCGAAAGGAATCCTCATGCAGCTCTGGCGTCTGACGGCGACCGATCTCGCGGCCCTGATCCGCACCGGCCAGGTTTCGGCTCGGGAGGCGGCGCGGGACGCCCTCGACCGGCTTGAGGCGGCCAACGCCCGGATCAACGCCGTGGTCGAGCACCGGCCCGAGGACGTGCTGGCGCAGGCCGAGGCCGTCGACACCGCCCGTGCCCGTGGGGAGGATCCAGGGCCGCTCGCGGGCGTGCCGGTGACCGTCAAGGTGAATGTCGACCAGCGCGGCTTCGCGACGACGAACGGGCTGCGCCTCCAGCGCGACCTCGTCGCCGCGGACGACAATCCCGTCGTGGCTAATCTCCGCAGAGCCGGCGCGGTGCTGCTCGGGCGGACCAACACGCCCGCCTTCTCGCTGCGGTGGTTCACCACCAACCAGCTGCACGGCGACACGAAGAACCCGCGCGATCCGGCGCTGACACCCGGGGGCTCGTCGGGCGGTGCCGGCGCCGCCGTGGCCGCCGGGATCGGGGCGATCGCCCACGGCACCGACATCGCCGGCTCGGTGCGCTACCCCGCCTATGCCTGCGGTGTGCACGGCCTGCGCCCGAGCCTCGGCCGGATCCCGGCCTGGAACCCCTCGGCGCCGGAGCGGGGGATCGGGCCGCAGCTCATGGCGGTGTCGGGCCCGCTCGCCCGCAGCATCGCGGATGTGCGCCTCGGCCTGCACGCCATGGCGGCTCCCGATCCGCGCGATCCGTGGTGGGTGCCTGCGCCCCTGGAGGGTCCGGCCGTCCCGCGCCGGGTCGCTCTGTGCGTGCGCCCCGGCGGCCTCGCCGTGGCCCCGGAGATCGAGGCGGCCCTGCGCGAGTCCGCGCGGCGCCTCGCCGAGGCGGGCTGGGCGATCACGGAAATTGCCGACACGCCACCGATCCGGGAGGCGAGCGAGCTGCAGCTCCAGCTCTGGCTCGGCGACGGCTACGCGGCCATGCGCGCCGCGGCGGAGCGCGAGGGCGACCCGGCGGCGATCGGCCTTCTGGAGAGTTTTCGGACGCGAGCCGAGGCGATGGCGCCCGACGCGATCGCCAGAGTGCTGACCCGCCGGGCCACTCTCGCCAGGGACTGGTCGCTGTTCCTGGCCGAGAACCCGGTGCTCCTGGTGCCGGTCTCGGGCGAGCTGCCGTTCCCGGACGGGCTCGACCGCACGGGCGAGGCCGGCGTCGCCAGGGCCTTCGAGGCCAACCTGCTTCAGGTCGGGCTGGCGCCCCTCGGCATACCGGCGCTCACTGTCACGACCGGGCTCGTCGGGCGCACGCCCGTGGGCGTGCAGCTCGTCGCCGCCCGGTACCGGGAGGACCTGTGCCTCGCGGCGGGTGCGGCGATCGAGGCCGGCGGGGTGCCGGAGATGCCGGTCGATCCCGTCTGAGGACCGGTGGGCGGTCGCAGAAGGCGGACTCAGGCCCGGCCCGCCGCCCCGAGATTCGCCAGCAGGGCCGCGAACAGCCGCGCCCGCTGGGGCAGCGTATCGATAAGCACGTGCTCCTCGAGGGTATGGAAGCCTTGACCGAGCGGTCCGAGCCCGTCGAGGGTCGGGATGCCGTTGGCGCCCGTGAAGTTGCCGTCCGAGCCGCCGCCCGCGCTGCGGTGGGGCAGAGGCTGGCCGAGCGCCTCGCTTAAGGTGCGCGCCCGCTCGTAGAGCGCCATGCAGCCCGCATCCGGCTCCCAGACCGGGCGGGTCACGCCCCGGGTCACGGTGAAGCGGATGCCGTCGGCCTCGCCCGACAGGGCCAGCATCCGGTCAACGCCGCGGTCGAGGTCGGTCTGGCGCTTGGCCATGCTGAGCGCCTGCCCGCGGCAGATTGTCGGGACGCAATTGACCCATTGCCCCCCGAGACGATCCCGGTGGAGAAGGTGCAGTCGGCATCCGACATGGCGTCGATGGCGAGGATCATGCGCGCCATCGCGCGAATCGCCGAGCGGCCCTCGTGGGGCGAGGATCCGGCATGGCTGGGCCGGCCCAGGGCTTCCAGGTCGAAGCGCGCGATGGCGTAGCGGCCGGTGACCACGCCGTTCTCGGGCTGCCCGGGCTCCGGCACCAGCACGAAGGCATGGCGGGCGGCCTCCGCCTCGATCAGGTCGCGGGTCGAGGGGCTGCCGACCTCCTCGTCACCGGTGAACAGCACGGTCACCGGCAGAGGCGTCTCGAGGCCGGCCGCCGCTAGGGCGCGGATCGCCGCGAGCGCGATGACGTTGCCGCCCTTCATGTCGAGGATGCCCGGCCCGTAGGCACGGTTGCCCTCGATCCGCCAGGGCAGGCTTCCGAGGGTGCCAACCGGGTGCACCGTATCGAGATGGCCGAGCACCAGGATGCCGGGCGCGTCGCGATCCTTGTGCGGGAACCGCGCGCGGACACAATCGCTCAAGCCCATCCGGCCGGGGATCGTCTCGACGGCGGCCCCCAAGAGGGCGAGGTCGCGGGCGGCGACGCCCATCATCCGGTTGACCGCGGCCGCGTCGTGAGTCGGGCTCTCGCACTCCACCCAGGGCCGCAGGGTGGCGAGGATCTCGTGGGCGTCGAGATGCAGGTCCGGGATCATCGGGCGGACTCCACGGCAGGCTCGGCGAACGGATCGGAGACCCGAGGCCAGTAATGGCCGGAACGCTTGGTGTAGGGGATCGTGCCGTAATCCGCCGGGACCGCGCCGGGGGCTGCCACGTAGCGGACCTCGCTCGCGATGGGCGCGAAGGCGGCATAGAAATGCTGCATCGACTTCACCACGACGACCCGCTTGTCGTCGAGGGTGAGCCCGAGACCCGTGAAGGCATCGGGCGCGAAAGCCTGCTGGCGCTTGTGCGTCAGGACGACATGGATCCCGTCCGCCTCAACCCAGGCGGCGGGGCCGAGATGCGCCCGACCACCGCTGAGCCCGCCCTGGCTGTGATTCTCGGAGAGCCCCCGCACGGTGACGCGCAGGTCCACGGGATCGCCCGAGGTCACGCCGCACTTGCCGCCGATCCGGAGCGTGAAGGTCGCGCCGAGGCCGGCCTCGTGGCAGATGCCGACCGCGCCGGGATCCCAGATCAGGCCGAGGGCCGCGTCCCTGATGCCGCGCTCGGCCAAGCGGGCCAGGATCGCGGTGTTGTCCGACGGGGCGCCGGCCCCGGCATTGTCGGCAAAGTCGGCCAGTACCATCGGGCGGGGGTCGTCGGACGCCAGAGCCGCGTCGATAGCCGCGTCGATCGTGTCGCAGGCGCTCGCCGCCTCCGCGCGCATCGCCCAGACGGCGCCGGCGAGTTCGTCGGCGAGCGCCTGTGCCTTGGCGGCATCGCCGTCGGCGACCACCAGGATCTTGGCGCCCACGTCCGGCACGTCGCCCCAGGGGAAGCCATGCCCGAAGGAGACCGAGAGGATGCCGTCCCGGCCCTCCAGGGACTCCATCCGGCGCACGAAGCCGGAGACCGGCTCGCGGCTGGTACGCCACATGTTGATGATCCGGCAATCGGCATAGGCCATGACCGGCCGGATGTCCTTGGCCGCCGTCCGCATGACCAGCGGGTAGAGGTCGCGGGCACGGTCGACGATGTCGGTGTGCGGGTATTCCTTGTAGATCACGATGACGTCGGCGCTGCGCCGCATCGCCTCGGTGAGATGGCAGTGCAGGTCGAGGCTCGACGCCGATCGTGGCGTCCGGACCGACGATGGCGCGGACTCGCTCCAGTGTGTCGCCCTCACAATCGTCGTAGCCCTCGGCCACCATGGCGCCGTGCATGAACAGCAGCACCATATCCACCGGCATCGCGGCCTTCAGATCCGCCAACAGGGCGTCGCGCAGCTCTTCATAGACCGCCCGTAGCGTGATCCCGCCGGGCTGCGCGAAGGTCGAGAGGCTCTCGACCACGTCGTGCCCGTCGGCCTCGGCCATCGCGCGCCAGGCTTTGAGGCCGATATTGCTGAGGCTCGGCGGGTTCCGGGTGCCGTCCCGGCGGGCGAAGTCGGCCAGGAAGGCGGCCCGCCCGGTGGGCAGCGGCGCGAAGGTATTGGTCTCGGTGGCGAGACCCGCGATGAAGAGCTTCAAGGTCCTGTCCCAATCCGTCCCGGCCTCCGGGTCAGGCGGAGGCCGGGTTCAGCGTGATGATCGTCTCGGTCGCCGCGTCGACGGCCGCGCGGCCGTAGAGCATCGGCACGTAGTCCCGGCGTCCCCAGACCGGGGCCAGGTCCGCGTAGTGCGGGTTTCCCGGGTCCCCCGACTGGCCCGGGACGTTGATGAAGACCGACCGGTCCCAGTCCCCCACATCCACCACCATGCGGAACGAGGCGCCGTGGGTGAGCCGGAACGTGTCGGTCCGGTACTCCGCGTGCATGACCGATGCCGCGGCGCCGCCCACGGGCAGCGGACCGACATCCCAGCCGGAATCAGGCCGAAGCGCGGTGAGGGGGTGGGCGAACAGGGCGTGATGCAGGCGGCCCCAGGACCAGCCGCCGCGGGGATCGCGAAGAGCGATCGTCTCCGCGCACCTTTCTCCCTCCTCCACGGTAGAGGGGAAATACGCTTCGCTATCAGGACGATGCTGCTCGTTCGAGAGATGTGACTCCGGCAGATGCCGGCCGACGAGGTCGGACCCCATCCATCGCAGGCAGTCCCGGAACGCGGCGCCCAGAGCTTCCGCCAGCAGCGCTTCGCGCGCCGCCGGCTCGAGAGCGGTCTCGAGCCGCTCGATCAGGCTCTGCGTATCGCCGGGGGCAGCAGGCGGCGGGCCCCGGCATTGGGCACCAGCGCCGCGAGCAGCGCCGGGCGCAGATGACGGACCCAGACCACCTCGATGAGGGCGGCCGCGGCGGAATCGTGGTGCAGCGCGCCGTCGAACGATGCCAGCAGGGCCTGAGCCGAGGCGACATCGGGATCCGCGGCCGCCGGCATGGCCCGGACCAGATCGGCGAGGCGCAGGGCCGGCTCGGAAAAATCGTCGCCCTGGAGCGCCTGCGAATCCGCTAGACTGTGCCGGGGCTGGGCGCCGAGCACCGCGCGGATGCGGCGGGCGCGCCAGGGCTCGGCCCACTCGAATCCGACCTTCCGCTCCTCCGCGGGATAGTCCGGCGGCAGGTTCATCTCGTTGGCCGTGGCGAGCCAGCCCGAGGCCGGGTCTATGCTGCGGGGCAAAGCGCCGGGATCGTGGAAGCCGGCCCAGTCGAAGCGGCCGTCGCCGGGAACCGGCAGCAGCCCGTCATGAGCCGGCCGCACCGGCGCCTCGCCGGCCATGAACCACGCGATCCGGCCCGTCGCGTCGGCGTAGAGCTGGTTCACGGACGGCGCCGACCAGTGGCGCAGGGCCTCGCCGAAGGCTTCCGGGCTGGTGGCGCCCAGATAGGCGAGGCTGCCGAGATAGGCGGCAGCCCCGGGCTCCGACCAGACGGTCCGCAGCGCGAAGGCGCGGCCCGCGGTCTCGCGGATCACCGGGCCGTGACGGGTGAAGCCGAGGGTCACGGTCTCGTCCGAGCAGCCCCGCACCGGGATCGTCTCGGTGACGCGCTCGATGCGCGCCCAGCCGCAGCCGGAGCGGTAGCGATCCGGATCGGCCGGGTCGGTCTCGCAGACGAACAGGTCCTCCTGATCCATCGGCGCGATGGTCAGGCTGAAGGCGGCATGGCCGTTATGGCCGATGGAGATGCCGGGCAAAGCCGGCTCGCCCGCCCCGATCACGTCGAGGCCCGGCGCAGTAAGGTGGACGGCGTAGCGCAGAGACGGCTGCAGGTAGATCCGGTGCGGGTCGCTCGCCAGGATCGGCCGGCCGGTGGCGGTGCGGGACGGCGCCACCGCCCAGTTGTTCGAACCCTCGGACGGCTCCTTCGGGGTGGCGCGCGGTCCCCGTGTAACGGCGCCGTGCGCGTCGACTTTGGACCAATCCCAGGCTTCCGCGCGCGTCGCCGCCAAGCGCTCGGGGCTGAACCACACCGTCGCCGTTGCGAGGCGAAAATCGTCGAGCAGATCGTCCGGCCAATTGGCAGCGTCGAGCCCGTCCGGGACGACCGGGTCATGCGGCGGGCTGATGCGCTTGCGCAGGTCGTCCACGGCGAGCCCGGCTTCCCGGCTCTCCGCGCGGGCGAGCACCTTGGCGCGGGCGACTTCGGACAGGACGTTACGCACCAGCGCGTGGCTGCGGATGCGCACCACGTCCTCCGGTCTCCACCGGGCCGGGCGCGTGTCCGTCAGGGTGAATTCCGGCGGCAGCAGGTCTGGCCGCGTTTCGGTGAGCGCCACGTAGGCGTTGAGCCCGTCCACGAAGGCCGCGACGATGTCCTTCGTGTCCTGCGGCCCGTAGGCGGCCCACTCGGCCGCCATGTCGCTGCGGTAGAGGAACAGCCGGGCAGCGCGGTCCTGGGCGAGGTAGCCGGGACCGAAATCCGCTGCCAGCAGGCCGAGGCCCGCTTGCGCCAGAGGTCGAGCTGCCAGAGCCGGTCCCGCGCCGCGTTGAAGCCCTGCGCCCGGAAGGCGTCGCGCTGGCTCCCGGCGCGGATATGTGCCAGCCCCCAGCGATCGACCCGGATCTCGACCGGGCCTTCGAGGCCGGGCAGGGGTACGCGGCCCCGCTCACAGGGCCACTTCGATGAGGTGCGGTCCCCGGTTGGCCAGCGCGTGCTGGAACGCCTCGATGAACGCGTCGAGCGTCTCGACGCGCCGTCCCTCGACCCCGAAGCCCCGGGCGAGGCTCACCCAATCCACCGCCGGATCGTCGAGGCTCAGCATGCCGATCGCCTTCGGGCCGGGATTGAGCGCGCCGACATTGGTGAGCTCAGCCCGCAGGATCGCGTACGAGCGGTTCGACCAGACGAGCGTCACCACGTCGAGGCGCTCCCGCGCCTGGGTCCAGAGCGCCTGCACGGTGTAGAGTCCGCTGCCATCGGCCTGGAGGTTGATGACCTTGCGGTCCGGGCAGGCCACCGCCGCGCCGGTCGCCATCGGGATGCCGAGCCCGATCGAGCCGCCGCTGAGCTGGAGCCAGGTATGGGGCGCCGCATCCCGGGTGAGGGCGAAGAAATTGCGGCCCGTAGTGATCGACTCGTCGCAGATCACCGCACCCTCCGGGATCAGCGCGCCGAGCACCTGCCCGATCGTGTCCTGGTCGAGGGGGCCGGAGGTCGGGAGCTTCGGGCGCGGTGCGACGGCGACCGGCTCGGCGGGCGGCGCCGCGACGGCCTCGGCGAGCCGCTCCAGCGCGTCGATCTGATCCTCCTCGGGCGTCGCCAGCGTGACCGTGGTGCTGCCCTCCGGCGCCAGCAGGCTCGGCTTGCCGGGATAGGCGAAGAAGCCCACCGGCGGGGTCGCGCCAATCAGGATGATGTGGCGGAAGTCCTTCAGCGCCGCGATGCCCTGGTCGATCGGGTAGGGCAGGCGCTCGATCGGCACGGTGCCGGCGCCGCGGTCGATCCGGGCGTTCGACGTCATGGCCATCATCTGCGCGCCGGTCTTGCGGGCGATCCGGTCGGCGATGACGCGGCCCTCGCTCCGCACCGCCCGGTCGCCGAGATGCAGGAGCACCGGCTCGCCGCTCCGGAGCGCCTCTACGGCGGCCGCGATCGCGTCATCGCTCGCCTTCGCCCGCTCCGGGACCGTCGGCACGGGGGCCGGCCCGGTGCCCGGATCCCAGGCGGTGTTGGCCGGAAGGATCAGGGTCGCCACCTGCCCGGGGGCGGTGCGGGCGGCCGCGATGGCGGCGGCGCCGTCCGTGCCGATCTCGGCGGCGCTCATCCCGGTCCGCACCCAGGACGACATCGGCCGGGCCAACCCCTCGATGTCCGAGGTCAGCGGCGCGTTGTAATCCCGGTGGTAGGTCGCGTGCTCGCCCACGATGTTGACGACGGGGGTGCGCGCCTTCTTGGCGTTGTGGAGGTTGGCGAGCCCGTTGGCGAGGCCCGGCCCGAGATGGAGCAGGGTCGAGGCCGGCTTGTCGGCCATGCGGGCGTAGCCGTCGGCGGCCCCGGTCGCCCCGCCCTCGAACAGGAAAAGCACGCAGCGCATGCCCTCGACCCGGTCGAGGGCGGCGACGAAGTGCATCTCGGACGTGCCGGGATTGGTGAAACAAACCTCGACCCCGCCGTCGACGAGGGTTCGGACCAGGCTCTCGGCCCCGTTCATCGCGGCCGGTGTCCCATCGCTCACGGGCGTCTCCCTTCGCTCCGACGGCCTCTATGCCGACTCGGATTCATTATTATCGTGACGCCGCGTCAGCCCAGCGCAAGGGGAGACGGGTGACATCTCCCGTTCGCCAGACGCCGGAATCATGGCACGATCTGGCGCGGGATTTGCCGGTGGCGAGCCGCAACTTCGACGAATGGGGTCCGATGACAGTCCGCCGCCTGATCGCCGCCGCTCTGGCCGGTTCCCTCGCCCTGGCGGGTCCGGCCAGCGCCGAGAGTGTCCTGCGCATCGCCATGACGGCATCTGACATCCCGACTACGACGGGCATGCCCAACAACGGCTTCGAGGGCATGCGCTTCCTCGGCTACCCGATCTTCGAGGGGCTGGTGCAGTGGGACCTCAAGAGCACCACCAAGCTCGCCGGTATCATCCCGGCGCTGGCCGAAAGCTGGGAGCAGGACCCGAACGACAAGGCGGCTTGGACCTTCCACCTGCGCCAGGGGGTGAAGTTCCATGACGGCACGCCGTTCAACGCCGACGCGGTGATCTGGAACCTCGACCGCTACTTCAAGAACGACAGCCCTCAATTCGAGGCACAGGGCGCCGGCATCTCCCGGGCCCGGGCGCCGCTCGTCGGAAGTTACAAGAAGATCGACGATTCAACCGTGCAGATCACCACCACGCAGGTCGCGTCCTACTTCCCCTACATGGTCGTCTATCTGCTCTTCACCTCGCCGACCTCCTTCGAGAAGGCGGGGCGCGACTGGAGCAAGGTCGCCGCGCTGCCGGCGGCCGGGACAGGCCCGTTCAAGATCACCCGCGTCGCTCCCCGGGAGGCGGTCGATCTCGCCAAGTTCGACGGCTACTGGGACCCGAACCGGATGGCCAAAGTCGACAAGATCCGCCTGCTGCCGATCCCGGAGGCGAATGCCCGGGTCGCAGCGCTCCGGGCCGGTCAGGTGGACTGGATCGAGGTGCCGGCCCCCGACGCGATCCCATCGCTGAAGCAGGCGGGCTTCACCATCACCACCGGCTCATACCCGCATGTCTGGCCCTATTTCTTCAACATCGGCGCCAAGGACAGCCCGCTGAAGGATGTGCGCGTACGGCAGGCCCTGAACTACTGCATCGACCGGGCCGGCATCGTCGAGGCTCCTCAATGGCACCGCCGAGCCGGCGGCCGGATGGCTCAACGACAGGGATCCGAATTTCGGCGCCCCGAAGAACCGCTATACCTTCGATGCCGCCAGGGGAAGGCGCTACTCGCCGAGGCCGGCTACACCGACAAGAAGCCGCTCAGTATCAAAGTGATGATCTCGTCCTCCGGCTCCGGCCAGATGCTGCCGATGCCGATGAACGAGTACCTGCAGGAGAACCTGAAGCAGGCCTGCAACGTCGATCTCACCTTCAACGTGGTCGAGTGGCAGGTCCTGCTGAACGGAGGCCGGGCGCTCCCCGACGCGCCGAGCCTCCAGGGCGCGATGGCGCTCAACGTCTCCTCGCCCTCGTCCGATCCCGCCGTGATGGCGCGCTATTTCGCGGGGGACCGGTTCCCGCCGAACGGCTTCAACTTCCCCAACTGGAAGGACGACCAGTTCGACGTCGCCCTCAAGGCGCTCGCCGAGACCACCGACGCCAAGGTGATCGACGCGCAGACCAAGATCGCCCATGAGCGCCTCGTGGATAATCCGCCGTGGCTGTTCGTTGTCCACGACCTCAATCCCCGCGGGATGTCGAAGAAGATCCACGGCTTCGTCTCGCCGCAATCTTGGTTCGTCGACCTCACCCTCGTCAGCGTGCAGTAATCCGATGCCCGATATCGATCCCGTACACGCCCCCGCGGCTGACCTCGCCCGGGCGATCCAATCGCGCAGCCTCTCGCCGGTCGACGCGGTCGATGCTCTGCTCGGCCGGGTCGCGCAGCTGGAGCCGAAGCTCCAGGCCTTCACCGAGGTCTTCGGCGCCGACGCGCGCCTCGCCGCCGAGGGCGCCGACCGGGCGATCCGGTCGGGGCACGCGGTGGGGCCGCTCCACGGCGTCCCGGTGGTGCTCAAGGACCTGATCGACCTGGAGGGCCGGATCACCATGGGCGGCTCGGCCGCCCACCGGGCCCGCCGCGCCGAGCGCACGGCCACGATCGCGAAACGCCTGATCGCGCAGGGCATGATCGTGCTCGGCAAGACCCACACGGTGGAGTTCGCCTATGGCGGCTGGGGGACCAACCAGCATCTCGGCACGCCTTGGAATCCCTGGGATCCCGAGATTCCGCGCACGCCCGGCGGCTCGAGCAGCGGCACCGGCGTTGCAGTGGCATCCCGGATGGTCCCCTGGGGCATCGGGACCGATACCGGCGGATCGGTGCGGCTTCCCTCGTCCTTCTGCGGGCTGACGGGGCTCAAGGTGACGGTCGGGCGCGTCTCGACCTGGGGGATCGTGCCGCTCTCGACCACGCTCGACACGCCCGGCCCGCTCGCCCGCACGGTGGAGGACACTGCGCTCCTCTACGAGGCGATCTCCGGCCCCGATCCCCTCGACCCGACGACCCGCGGCATCACGCCGGAGACGCCTTGGCCGACTCTGGACCGCGGGGTAGGCGGCCTTCGCCTCGCCCGCATGCCGGCAGCCGAGCGGGAGGGTGTCGCCCCCGACATGCTGGCCGCCTACGACGCGGCCCTCGACGTCTTGGCCGGGCAGGGGGCCGAGATCGTCGAAGTCGCCCTGCCGTTCCGGTTCAGCGACTGCGTGGCCATGAGCCAGATCACCAATGCCGAGGCTTATTTCGTCAACGGGCAGCTGGCGGAGGACCCATCCGCACCGCTCGGCGACGCCGTGCGGGGCCGGATCCTGGCCGGCGCCAAGGTCTCGGCGCAGGAATACCTCGGCACGCTTCACCGGCGCGCCGAAATGAAGCGGCAATACGCGGCCGCCCTGGAGGGGATCGACGCCCTGCTGACGCCGACCACGGAATGCGCGGCGGTGGCGCTCTCCGAGGTGGACGAGGCGCATCTGCCGTCCCGCTTGACGCGCTTCGGCAACTTGCTCGATCTCTGCGCCCTGGCGCTGCCGGACGGGTTCACCGCCTCCGGGCTGCCGCTCTCGCTCCAGATCGTCTGCCGGGGCTACGACGAGACGATGGCGCTGCGGATCGGCCAGGCCTACCAGCAGGCGACCGACTGGCACTTGCGCCGGCCGCCGGTGTGAGGGGCGCGACCCGGAGGTCTCAGGGGGCCGGTACCTGCCCGGCCACCACCACGCCGAGGGTGCCCAGCAGCGAGGAGCGGGCCCGGCTCACCCGGCTCTTCACGGTGCCGACCTGACAGCCGAGCTTGATGGCCGCCTCCTCGTAGGTATGGCCCTCCGCGCCGACAAGCAGCAGGGCCTGCCGCTGCGCGGCGGGCAGGTCTCCCAGCCGCTCCCAGACCACCTTGAGCGTGCTCGCATCCTCCTGGTCGGACAGGCTGGTCAGCTGGCTCGCATGGGTCCCGTCGACATCCTCGATCTCGCGCCGGTGCTTGCGCAGCTCGGAGTAGAACTGGTTGCGCAGGATCGTGAACAACCACGCGGTGAAGTTCGTGCCGGGCCGGAACCGGGCCTGGTTGGCCCAGGCCTTCACGAAGGTCTCCTGCACGAGATCGTCGGCCCGGCTGACGTCTCCCACCAGCGACAGGGCGAAGGTGCGCAGAGCTGGGAGCGCTTTGATGATGTCGCTGCGGAAATCGAAGGCCACGGTCTGGCCGTGCGCCGCGATTGCGGCCTCGAAGCGCGCCAGGAGCGCCGCGAGTTGCGCCGGCAGGGGCTCCTGCTCGACGACCTTGAAATAATCCCGGATCGGCAAGGCGAGGTGCTGACCGATGAGCGTGGCGTAACCGTCCGCGTCTTGGTCGCGCTCCGCTCCATTGGACGGGTTCACAGCGTCGTCGATCATGAACGTATCCCGTCGCCGGGCCCTGGTATACTGGAATAGCTCTAACGTCGGTACCTGCATAATTATGAACCGATGCCAAACGCTCCCGGCAATATCGGGGGATTTGCGCATCGTGCCCGGGCTGACGACGATTGGTATATCGGCGCCCGCGGGATAGCGTCGGAATGCGTGCCGGCGCAGACTGCGCAGCGGCAGGAGAGCCGAATGAGTCACGACCACGCGCCTCACACGCACGACCATCACCACGGCAGCGATCTCTCCCCCGTGGAGGCTCGGGTGCGGGCGCTCGAGTCTTTGCTCACCGAGAAGGGCTACATCGACCCGGCGGCTCTCGACGCCCTGGTCGAGCTCTATGAGACCAAGGTCGGCCCGCATGCGGGGGCCCGCGTGGTGGCCCGGGCCTGGGTCGACCCCGAATTCCGGGCGCGCCTCCTCGCCGATGCGACGCCAGCCATCGCCGAGGCTCGGCATCGGCGGCCGGGGCGGCGAGCACATGGTGGTGGTCGAGAACACGCCCGAGATGCACAATCTCGTCGTGTGCACCCTGTGCTCCTGCTACCCGTGGCCGGTGCTCGGCCTGCCGCCGGTCTGGTACAAGGCGCCGCCCTATCGTGCCCGGGCGGTGATCGACCCCCGCGGCGTGCTGGCCGAGTTCGGGGTGACGCTTCCGGAGACCACCCGCATCACGGTTTGGGATTCCACCGCCGAGACCCGCTACATGGTCCTGCCCATGCGCCCGGCCGGTACCGAAGACTTTTCCGAGGCGGCGCTCGCAGCCCTCGTCACGCGCGACGCCATGATCGGCACGGGGCTGCCCCAATCGGCCCCGATCATGCCGGTGGAGATGCCGGTATGAACGGCGCGCAGGATCTCGGCGGCGCGCACGGTTTCGGGCCCATGGTGCCGGAGGTGGATGAACCGGTGTTTCACGCGGAATGGGAGCGCCGCGTGTTCGCGATGGCGCTCGCCATGGGCTTTACCGGTGCCTGGAACCTCGACGGCAGCCGCGCCGCCCGCGAGTCGCTGCCGCCGGCGGAGTACCTGGCGTCGAGCTACTACGAGATCTGGCTGAAGGCGCTGGAGAAGCAGGTCGCCGCCACCGGGCTGGCGACGCGCGCCGAGATGGAGGCCGGCGCCGTGGCTTTGCCGGCCAAGCCCGTGGCCCGGATCCTCGTCCGCGACGGCCTCGAAGAGCGATTCCGGGCCGGATTCCCCAGCAACCGCGCCGCCGACGCCCCCGCCCGCTTCGCGGTGGGCGATGCGGTCATCGCGCGGAATATGCATCCGACAAGCCACACCCGCCTGCCGCGCTACGTTCGGGGGCGACGGGGCCGGATCGAGCGCGTCGATGGCGTCTACGTGTATCCCGACACCAGCGCCTACGGGGCAGGCGAGAATCCGACTTGGCTCTACACGGTCGCCTTCACCGCCCGGGAGCTGTGGGGCGAGAGCGGCGACCCGGGGGGCGTCGTCACGGTGGCGGCCTTCGAGCCATATCTGGAACCCGCATGACCGAGCCAATTCCGAAAGCCTTCGCGGCGCCTTGGGAGGCGCAGGTCTTCGCCATCGTGGTGAGCCTGCAGGAGGCCGGGCTGTTCACATGGTCGGAATGGGCGGAGCGCCTCGGTCGGGAGATCCGCCCCGCCGGGCAGCCCGAGCGGGCGGCCGATTACGGCGAGTGGCTCGCGACCCTGGAGAAGATCCTGGCCGAGCGCGGCGTGACCGCGGCCGGGTCCGTCGCGGCGCGCACAGAAGCGTTCCTTCGGGCCGCCGAGGCGACGCCTCACGGCCAGCCGATCCGCCTGGAGAACGACCCGCTCTACCGGCCCTGAACCCGCAGGCTCTCGAGCGGCACGGGGGCCGCGTGTGACCGGCCGCTCATCAGACGGTCGAGGAGCGCCAGAACCTCCGGCCGGCCGCAATTGCGGGCGGACTCGAACGGCGTCCAGGTCTGGACGAAGTCGAGGCGCTCGAACACGTCACGGTAGCGGCGCAGCTCGCTCGGGGTGAGCGGCACGCCGCGCACGAAGGCCTTGTGGGCCGAGATCGTGGTCGCCTGGCGGAAATCTGCGGGGTCGAGCTCGAATTTCAGCGCGTCGCCGCAGAAACAGATCTTTCGCGACCGGTCGTACAGAACGGCGTGGCCGTCGAAATGGCCGGCGGTGCGGTGCAGTTCCAGGCCGGGCAGGGGCTCCAGGAAGTCGTCGTAGGGCCAGCTCACCTGCAGGGCCGCGCTCCAGGTGAAGTCGGCCGCCGGCAGACAGAGTTCCGGATCGAACCGATCCTGGAGCTGCGGCAGCGCTCCGTAGGAGTGGGGATGTGAGGCCGAGAGCACCGCCAGGCCACCGAGCCGCGCGATCTGGTCGAGGGCGGCCTCGCTGAAAACCGGGCAGCCCTCGAATCCCATGTTCCCGTGCTCGGTCTGGATCAGGTAGGCAGAGGGTCCGATGCCGGAGACCGGCTCGTTCCAGAAGCGCCAGACACCCGGCTCCAGCTCCTGCCAGTGACAGGGAAACGCGTCCTGCGCCTC
Source organism: Methylobacterium sp. P31 (assembly GCA_050632875.1). GTDB lineage: Bacteria > Pseudomonadota > Alphaproteobacteria > Rhizobiales > Beijerinckiaceae > Methylobacterium. The sequence goes on from JBODSC010000001.1 coordinate 4,371,457, forward strand.
CCGGGCGGTGCGGAAGCTCCAGCCGTCCTGTGGCACCACGTGCCGGGCATCGAGGCACATCGGGCAGGCGGGCGGCGTTTCGAAGTGGCGCTGCCAGAACCCGCAATTGTCGCAGGTATAGGCGGGCAGCTTCAGGGCGCCCGCGAAGGGCAGATAGCCGGGCATCGTCTCGGACCTTCTTCGGGGCGGCTCAACCCGCCGGCAACGCTACATAGCGCAGCTCTCAGCGTCGCCCCGTCAGCCGCCGCGGCGCGCGCACCGCCTGGACGGTGCCGGCGAGCCCGATCAGAGCAAGCCCGGCGAGACCGCCGACCAGAAGGTCGCGGGCGCGGCTCGTGCAGAACTCGCCGCGACCTGTCTTGGTCCGGCCCGAAAACCGGCCGTCGATGCCGACATCCCCGGGCACGGGCTCGTAGAGATTGCCGTCCATCTCGGGAATCATCTGGTCGGAGAGCTGCGCCGACCACATGGTCGCGGCCTTGCGATCGGCCAAGGCGGGCGCCAACGCCTGTGCGGCGGCCATCATCATCGACGACCGTCCCACCCAGACCTCGCGGCGCGGATGCTCGGCCGCGTAGAGGATCGCCTCGGCGCAGAGACGCGGGTCGAAGACCGGGTCCGGCGCGTATTGACGGCGTCCGGTGCGATTGCGCGCCCAGTTGAACTGGGGCGTGTTGACCGCGGGCAGATAGACCACGCTCAAACTGACATGGACCCGATCGTGCAGCAGCTCGCAGCGCAGGGCGTCGGTGAAGCCCGAGACCGCGAACTTGGCCGCGCAATAGGGCGCCTGGAGCGGCGCCGCCCGGATCGCGAGGCCCGACGAGACCTGAATGATCGCGCCGCGGTTGCGTCGCTTCATGTAGCGCAGGGCGGCGAGCGTGCCGTAGACTTGGCTGAGATAGGTGGTCTCGGTGACCCGCCGGTACTCGTCCGGCGTGATCCGGTCGGCCGGGTTCACCACGGTCGACATGGCGTTGTTCACCCAGGCGCGGATCGGGCCGAGTTCGGCTTCCACCCGCGCGGCGGCGGCGTCCACGGCCTGCGGGTCGGCGACGTCGGCGCCGATTGCCAGCACCGGACGGCCGTAGGCGGCGAGCGCCCGCTCGGCCGCCGCGAGCCGCCCCGGATCCCGCGCGATGACCGCTACCGACCATCCACCCGCAGCGAAACGATGTGCGGTCGCGAGCCCGATCCCGGCCGTTCCCCCGGTAACGACTGCAACACGCGCCATGCTCGCCTCACTCCGAGTTGAAGAGTCGAACCGGCAACCGCTGGAGGTGCGTTCAGTTGCGCTCCGACCTCCTGCCTGAACGTCACGGCTACGACGATTTCGAACTCAGGCGCGCAACGCCTGGCGGTCACCGCTGTTGACTCCATGTGCCGCGAGGAGCCGGACACTGAGGGCCGAAGCCATGCACGATGGACGACGCTTCTCCCTACCCATCGACCCATGGCCGCAAGCCTCTCTGGCCGAGCGGACGGCGGTCGGGATGGTCCTGACATTCCTGCTGCTCGTGCCGGCCTGCGTGGCCGGCGCCGTCCTCGTCGTGATGGCGACGCTGGCGACCCACATCGAGCACTCCTACGATCTCGGTGCCTCCCTGCGCACGGTCCTCAGCCGACGCTTCGGGGCGTCCACGAGGCGGAACGGCCGCATCCTCCGGAAGGCGTGAGGGCGGCCTCGCGGTCGCAGACCGGCTCGCGGAAACGTGCCGGTTCGCACAGCGAGGATTTGTTGCGGCTACGATCGCTGTGCGTTCGCATCGGTCCGATTTGACCTGGGCACATCCGCTGGGCCAGTCAGGTTCGGAACCGAGAGACCGCCATGTTCCGTACCCTGATGACTGCGCGGCGCTTCGCGCCGCTGTTCTGGTGCCAGTTCTTCTCGGCGTTCAACGACAATTTCCTGAAGAACGCGCTCGCCTTCCTGATTCTGTTCGGGATCGGCGGTCAGGCGGATGCCCATGCGGGCGTTCTGGTAACGCTCGCGAGCGCGGTGTTCATCGGGCCGTTCTTCATCCTGTCAGGTCTCGGCGGCCAATGGGCCGACCGGTACGATAAGGCGCTGATGGCGCGGCGGCTCAAGTTCGCCGAGATCTTCGCGGCCGGCACCGCGGTGCTCGGCTTCCTCCTGCATTCGGTGCCGGTTCTGTTCGTGGCGCTCGGCCTGTTCGGGACGATCGCGGCGCTGTTCGGCCCGATCAAGTACGGGATCCTGCCGGACCACCTGCGCCGCGAGGAACTGCCCGCCGGCAACGCCCTGGTGGAGGCCGCGACCTTCCTGGCGATCCTGCTGGGCACAATCGCGGCCGGCGCGGCCTCGGCGCTGGGCGGCTCGGGTCTCCTGTTCGGCGCGCTCGTCATGGGCTTCGCGATCCTGTGCTGGCTGTCGGCGCGGATGATCCCGGCCACCGGGGAGGGAGCGCCGGACCTGCGCGTCGATCCCAACGTCGCCCGCTCCACCTACGCGCTGCTGCGCGACCTCTGGGCCGACACGCGGCTGTGGCGCGGCTCACTCACGGTGAGCTGGTTCTGGCTGATCGGCGTGGTGGTGCTGTCGCTGCTGCCCGTCCTGGTGCGTGGCGCCTTCAACGGCACCGAGACGGTGATCACTCTGCTGCTGGCTCTGTTCTCCATCGGCATCGCGGTGGGCTCGGGACTGGCCTCGTGGCTCGCCAGCGGCCGGATCGTGCTTCTGCCGACGCCGGTCGGCGCGGTGCTGATGGGCCTGTTCGGCCTCGACCTCGCCTGGACGGTCGGCCACCTGCCGGCGCCGCCCTCGGAGCCGATCGGCCCACTCGGCTTCCTCCAGACCGGCCACGGCCTGCGCACCGGAATCGACTTCCTGGGTCTCGCCATCTCCGGCGGCCTCTACATCGTCCCATCCTTCGCGGCCGTGCAGGCCTGGGCCGAGAAGGCGATGCGCGCGCGGATCATCGGCGCGGTCAACGTCATGACGGCCGCCTTCATGGTGGCCGGCACCCTGGCGTTGGCGGCGCTGCAGGGGGCTGGCCTCTCGATCGCCAGCCTGCTCACGGTGGTGGCGGTGCTGAACCTGATCGTCGGCGCCATCGTGTTTGCGACTCTGCCGACGAGCCCGTTCCGCGACGCCGTGTCGATCCTATTCCGGGCCTTCTACCGCTTGGAGGTCCGCGGCTTCGACAACCTCGCGGCGGCCGGGCCGAACGCCATCGTGGCTCTCAACCACGTCTCGTTCCTCGACGCGCCGCTCGCCCTGTCGCTCCTCGACCAGGAGCCGGTCTTCGCCATCGACAGCGGGATCGCCCAGCGCTGGTGGGTGCGGCCGTTCCTGCGCGTCACCAAGGCGATGCCTCTCGACCCGACCCGTCCGCTGGCCACCCGGACGCTGATCAACGCGGTCAGGAACGGCGAGACCCTGATCATTTTCCCCGAGGGTCGGCTCACCGTCACCGGCAGCCTGATGAAGGTCTATGACGGCGCCGGGCTGATCGCCGACAAGGCGGGGGCGATGGTCGTGCCCGTGAAGATCGACGGGCTGGAGCGCACCGCCTTCTCGCGCCTGTCGCGCCGGCAGGTCAGCCGCCGCTGGTGGCCCAAGGTGACCGTGACGGTGATGCCGCCGGTGCGCCTCACGGTGGACGAGTCGCTCAAGGGGAAGGCCCGGCGGCAGGCGGCGGGAGCGGCCCTCTACGGGATCATGTCGGACCTCGTGTTCCGCACCGCGAACATCGATCGCGGCCTGATGGCGGCGCTGATCGAGGCGGGCGATCGTCACGGCTGGCGCCGCAACGCCCTGGAGGATCCAGTCGGCGGGCGCCTGAGCTACAGCCGGCTCGTGATGGGCGCCAACGTCCTCGGCCGCAAGCTGATGCCGCTGGCCCCCGTGGGTGGCCGGATTGGCGTGATGCTGCCGAACGCCAACGCCGCCGCGGTGACGCTGTTCGCCCTGGCCTCGGCGGGCCGGGTGCCGGCGATGATCAACTTCTCGGCCGGTGCCGCCAACGTCCTCTCCGCCTGCCGGGCGGCGCAGGTCGAGAAGATCCTGACCTCCCGGGCCTTCATCGAGAAGGGGCGGTTGGGTCCGCTCATCGAGGCGGTCCGCGGCTCGGTCGAGCTCGTCTACCTGGAGGATGTGCGGGCGAGCCTCACGACGGCGGACAAGATCCGGGGCTTCCTCGCGCCCCGGCGTCCCCTGGTGGCGCGCAGCGGGGAGGATCCGGGCGCGGTTCTGTTCACCTCGGGCAGCGAGGGCACGCCGAAGGGCGTGGTGCTCGCCAACCGCTGCATGCTCGCCAACGTGGCGCAGGTGGCGGCCCGGATCGATTTCGGTCCGATGGACAAGGTGTTCAACGTGCTGCCGGTCTTCCACGCCTTCGGCCTCACGGCCGGGCTGGTCCTGCCCCTGGTCTCGGGCGTTCCGGTCTACCTTTATCCGTCTCCGCTGCACTACCGGATCGTACCGGAGCTGATCTACGGCTCGAACAGCACGGTGCTGTTCGGGACCGACACGTTCCTCACGGGCTACGCCCGCGCCGCACACTCCTACGACCTGCGCTCGCTCCGCTACGTCGTGGCCGGCGCCGAGGCCGTGAAGGAATCCACCCGGAGAACCTGGGCCGAGAAGTTTGGCCTGCGCATCCTGGAAGGCTACGGCGTCACGGAATGCGGCCCCGTCGTCGCGCTGAACACGCCGATGTTCAATCGCTTCGGCACGGTCGGGCGCATCCTCCCGGGCATCGAGACCCGCCTCGCGCCCGTACCCGGGATCGAGGACGGCGGCCGCCTGTCCCTACGCGGGCCCAACATCATGCTGGGCTACCTGCGCGCCGAGAAGCCCGGCATTCTGGAACCGCCGCCGGGTGGCTGGCACGATACCGGCGACATCGTGGCGATCGACCCGATAGGCTTCGTCACGATCAAGGGCCGGGCCAAGCGCTTCGCCAAGATCGCGGGCGAGATGGTGTCGCTGGCCGGCATTGAGGCACTGGCCACCGAACTCTGGCCCGACCGTCCGAGCGCGGTCGCGGCGGTGCCGGACCCACGCAAGGGCGAGCGGCTGATCCTGTTCACGCAGGAGAAGAGCGCCTCGCGCGCTGCCTTCCAGAGCTTCGCGAAGAACCGCGGCGCCTCGGACGTGGCGATTCCCGCCGAGGTGGTGGTGCTGGACGCGATCCCGATGCTCGGCAGCGGGAAGATCGACCAAGTGGCCGTCACCAAGCTGGCTCTCGAGCGCGCGAAAGAATCGGCTGCGGCCTGAAACGGTCCGAGGACCGGCGTCATCTAAACGGGGGATGCGATGTCCCCCGGGATCCGCTCGTATCACGAATGCAGTCTCGACCCGATTCGGTGACGCGATCGAGTTCGCGGACTGGATCTCGCGTCGCGAGTCGCATCGATGAGGGGCAGATCATGCTGAAGGGTAGGCGCGTTCCCGGTTGGCTGACCAGACGGAGCTACTTCAAGCGCATCGAGCGCTGGGCGAAGCCCGATAAGACCCGCAAGGTCACCCCGCAGCCCGAGACTGGGCCTGCCTGGCTTCCCTCCAACGTCGTTCCTTTCCCGGTACGGGCGAACCGGCCGGATCGCCCGGCCTTCGAGGGCCTGCGCGGCGTCGGCACGGCATAACGACGGCCGCTCCGGAACGTCCGAGGCTTGTCCGCCGCGCAGGAAGCGGGAATCCTGCGCGGGAAACCGGCGGGTCCGGGACGTGGAGGATGCGTGCCGCAGGACGGGCCCGATCCCAGCGGAGCGGCTTGGCCGCGGGCGCGCCCAGTCCTTGCAGGCGCGGCGCTGCTGCTTGGGCTTCTGGCAGCCGGCGTCGGGGCGCTGTGGCGCTTCGCCGTCGCGCTGCCGCCCCTCGATCTCACAGCGGCGTCCGCGCGCTCGACGGTGGTCGTCGACCGGTCCGGCACGCTCCTGCGCCCCTTCGCGACGCCGGACGGGCGCTGGCGCCTGCCGGTAACTGCAGAGGCGGTCGATCCTCGCTACCGGGCGATGCTCCTCGCCTACGAGGACCGGCGCTTCGAAACGCATTCCGGCATCGACCCGGCGGCGGTGCTGCGCGCCGCGTCCCAGTGGCTGGCGAAAGGGCGGATCGTCTCGGGCGGCTCCACTCTGTCGATGCAGGTGGCGCGCTTGGTCGAGCCGCGGCACGAGCGCTCGCTGACGTCCAAGCTCCGCCAGATGGTGCGGGCGGTCACGCTGGAGCGGCGGCTCGGGAAGTCCGGGCTCTTCGACCTCTATCTCGCGCTCGCCCCCTACGGCGGTCCGCTCGAAGGCGTGCGGGCGGCGAGCCTCGCCTATTTCGGGCGGGAGCCGGTGCGGCTGACGGCGGCGCAGGCCGCGCTGCTCGTGGCCCTCCCGCAAGCCCCCGAGAGCCGCCGGCCGGACCGTTTCCCGGAGCGCGCCCGCGCCGCCCGCAACCGGGTGCTGGAGATCGCCAGTGCCCAAGGTATCCTCACCGTGCCCGAGGCCGAGGCGGCGAAGGCCGAGCCGGTGCCGGCGGCGCGCAAACCCTTCCCGATGCTGGCAGCCCATGCCGCCGAAGAGGCGGTGGCGGCCGAGCCCGCCGCCCCGGTGATCCGCCTCGCCATCGACGGGCGCGTCCAGGAACGGCTTGAAGTCCTGGCGGCCGAGCGCGCGGCGGCAGCCGGGCCCGGCCTCTCCGTGGCGATCCTCGTCCTCGACAACCGCGACGGGCGGGTGCTCGCCCAGGTCGGGAGCGCGGGCTACCTGGATCCGGATCGGCGCGGCGCCATCGACATGACGCTGGCGGTGCGCTCTCCGGGCTCCGCGCTGAAACCCTTCGTCTACGGGATGGCGTTCGAGGACGGGCTCGCCCATCCCGAGACGCTGCTGGAGGACCGCCCCGCCCGCTTCTCGGCGAGCTACGCCCCGGAGAATTTCGACCTGACTTACCAGGGCACGGTGACGGCCCGGCGCGCCCTCCAGCTCTCGCTCAACGTGCCGGCAGTCGAGTTGATGGATGCGGTGGGACCTGCGCGCTTCATCGCGCGGCTGCGCGCGGCCGGCGCCGGGATCCAGCTCCCGCGCGAGGCGGCACCGGGCCTGCCGGTGGCGCTCGGCGGCCTCGGCATCACCCTCACCGATCTCGCACGCCTCTATGCCGGGCTCGCCCGCGGCGGCGCAGTGCCGGATATCCTGCGCCGAGTGGGACCGGCCGCCGCCCCCGCTCCCGACCGACGGATCATCGAGCCCGTCGCTGCGTGGTACGTCGCCGACATCCTGCGCGGCACGCCGCCGCCGGAGAACGCACTCCCGAACCGGATCGCCTACAAGACGGGCACCTCCTACGGTTACCGCGACGCCTGGGCGGCTGGCTTCGACCGGCACGTGACGGTGGTGGTCTGGATGGGACGTCCGGACGGCGCCGCCGTCCCGGGCCTCGTCGGCCGCACGGCCGCGGCGCCGATCCTGTTCGATGCCTTCGCGCGCCTCGGGATCGAGCCAGAGCCGATCCCGCAACCCCGGGATGTCCTGGCGGCCGGTCCCGCCGGTCTGCCGCCGCCCCTCCGGCGCCTGCGCCGCGAGACGTCGGACGCGCAAGGGCCGGCGCTGCGGATCGCCTATCCACCGGACGGGGCTCGGGTCGATCTCGGCCTCGCGGCAAACGGGCGCGGGGCGGATCGCACGTCTGGAAGCCCGGGGCTCGCCCTCAAGGCGCTCGGCGGCGTCCCGCCGCTGACCTGGCTGATCGAAGGGCAGCCTGTCGCACAGACGCCGCGGCGGCGGGCCGAGTGGTTTCCATCAGGTGCTGGCTTCGCGCGGATCTCGGTCCTCGACTCCAACGGGGCGAGCGATAGCGTTTCCATCCGGCTCGAATAGCCACGCAACATCGATCTTCCAGGCGAAGCTTCGCAGGTGCGACGTTTTTCCATGCGCGAATACGCTTCGAAGCGAACATCTTTGTGCGGAGATTCATCTGTCATCAACGAATAGAGCGCAAACCGTCACCTGCGAGGTCGGTGATGGCTTGGAAGGTCGGCGCCGCAGTTGCGGTGCTTCTCGGATTTGTGGGTGTAAGTGTCGGGGGTGGCAGCGGTCCGGATCCGCGCCGCGCCAGCTGGCGCGAAGCCTATCGCCCGCCCGCCGAGATCCCCTTTCCTGCGGACAATCCCTATTCTGCCGCCAAGGCCGAACTCGGACGGAGGCTCTTCTTCGATCCGATTCTGTCCGACGACAGAACCCGCGCCTGCGCCACCTGCCACATCCCGAATCTCGGCTGGGGTGACGGCCGTGCCCGCGCGGCCACGCGCCAGCAGGGCGACATGGACCTGCGCACACCGACGCTCATCAATATCGCGTGGCAGGATGGGCCGATGGGCTGGGACGGAAAGTTCCGCACGCTCGAATCGGTGGCCGCCATGCCGATCGCCGCGCCAGCCAACATGAATCTGCCGGTGCCGGAGGCTCTGGCGCGGCTCGCAGCCGATCCGAGCTACGCGGCCGCCTTCGCCACAGCCTTCGACGATCCCGCCATCACCCGTGAGCGGCTGGAGGCGGCGCTGGCGACCTTCGAGCGTCTGATCGTGACCGGAACGACGCCCTTCGACCGGTGGATCGCCGGCCACGAGGACGCCATCAGCGAATCGGCTAAGCGAGGTTTCGACCTGTTCAACGGCCGGGCTGGCTGCGCCAGTTGCCATTCCGGATGGTCGTTCACCGACAACTCGTTTCACGACATCGGGGTCGGAGTTGGCACGGATATCGGCCGCGGTCGCCTCAAGCCGACCTCGGTCGCCCTTCAATACGCTTTCAAGACCCCGACTCTGCGGGAGATCGGCCAGCGTGGCCCCTACATGCACGACGGATCGGTTCGAACGCTCGAAGCCGTGATAGACCTCTACGATCGCGGTGGGATCGAGCGCCCGAGCCGATCCCGGTCGATCAAGCCTCTGCATCTCACGGCGGCGGAACGGGCGGATCTCCTGGCCTTCCTGGCGACGCTCTCCACCAGCTCCGACCGTGGCTTGGTCACCGCGTCCTTCGCGGCCCGCGCTCCGGCGCCCTGAGGCGAGGCGATCGGCTCCGGCTCCGCCGTAGACCCGCGCAGATCGACCAGCCCGGCGGAAAGGGCGGCGTGTCGTCCCCGGTCAGTGGCCGGCGCCGAACCCGCGCTGGGCAGCTCCCGCGTTGTGCTGCTCGCACGCCTCCAGCGCAACGGCGATGCGCGTCTCGTTGGCCGCATAGCTGTGCGACAGGTTCAGGAGCGTGCCGAGGATCCAGACGCTGCCGAGGATACCCACGGCCACGACGCCGAGCAGGACATAGCCGATCAGCGTGTTCCGCCGCAGATCGGCCGTGAGCTTGCGCGCCAAGTCCTGGTTGTACTCCGCGAGACTGTTCCTCGCGGCCACCAGCTCCTTGTACATGTTGGTGATCGCGTGGGTGTCCATGTATACTAGGAGCAGATGGACGACGAAATCGTCGTCCCTCGTGGTGTTCAAGGCGGCCGCGACGCGCACGGCCAGCTGCCGCTCCCATGGCTGAAGATCGCGGCCGTGGACCGACCGGTAGAACCGCTCGAGGTTGGTCACGGCCGGAGGGCGTCCCGCCAAGCCGCGTGGAAGTTGCGCCGCAGGCGGCGCCCCTCCACGCGCAGACGCATCGGCGCACTCGTCGCCAGGGCCTGCCAAGTCACGTGCTGGACGCGCAGCGCCTCGATCAGGCGCTCGCCGATCCGCTCGATCTCGATGACACGGAAGTTCGGCTGCTTCCGCAGGTGGACGACGAGATCGGAGGATTCGAGATAGTCGAAATTGGTCGCCTGTGCGGTGTTCTTGGCCAGGATGGCTCGATCGCAGTCGATCAGCATCGGCCGGAGCTCCCGAAGGACCTCCAGGGCGGTAGGATCGACCGCACCGGCCGCCACTACCACGCAGAGGCGGACATTCGCCTCGCGGCAGCTCTCGACGATGATCTCGGTGCAGCGGCGTGTCGTCTCCGTATCGCCGGCCGGGAAGTCGACAACCACGAAGCGCTCGGTGGCATCCACGACGCGTTCGATCATGTCCTGGCACAGGGTGGGGTCGACCCGACCGGTGCTGTCCTCTGCCCGCAGCCGCTGCCGCTGCCGGAAGCAGGACACGCCCTTCCGGCGCGGAACGAAGTTCTCGCTGCCGGGGCTGGTCTCCTCCATCAAGGCCGTATGGAAGTGCCTGTTGGCCGGATCGGTGTCGATCGCCAGCACCGGGCCGACCTCGGCGCAGAGGTCGGCAAGTTGCAGCGCGATGGTGGTCTTGCCGACGCCGCCCTTGCCACCCAGGCAGAGGATGAGAACCTTCGCGGCCGGGCCGAGCAGGTCGCGCTGGATCTCCTGGATCTCGTCTGGGCTGTACCAAGCCGGAACCTTGATCTGCGTACCATCACTCATGGGTGTCTCCTCGGTGGTCGGTGCAGGACGGGTTCCGCGCGCTCCACGAGGCGCGAAACCGGGCCAGCCGGGATGTCAGGGTTCATGCGACGGTTCGGCGCTTTGCCGTGCGCCGGCAGCCCTGGCGCAGACGCGTCGCGCCAAGGCTGACGGCCGGCGGAGAGCCGGGCTCTCGACCACCCCGCTGCGCGAAGGGAGGCTCGACACACTCAAGGAGCCGAACCGCTCATGCGCCGGCCACTTTCGGTTCGGTGAGCGGTCGCGGCAGGATCAGGTCAGCGGCGCGCGACCGGGTTACGCGCTGCCGTACCACCGCACCCTGCGCGTCGGATTTCAGGTCGTCTTCCCTGCTCACCATGTGCATCGCGTTTCTGGACCTGCGTCGTCGCTGGGACGGATCCGAGCTTTCGCCCAGAGAAATTCGAGTGCCTCGGAGGCTTTGCCCAGCACAGAACAACATGCAAGCCTGAACATCCGGAAATCGGTAATCTTTCCTCAGCAACATTTCAATGTTTGGAGGATTTTTACTCCAATATTCACCACAAAATGGCGGGTACCGGGCAATTTGCTCTCTGTATAATTGCATGATAAATTTGTTTTACCTGGGATATGGCCTGTCTAGCCGTTAGCAGATTGGATCTATCGATCGGCCGGGTCGGGATTTGAAAGGGTCGGCGACCGGGCCGCGCGGCGGCCGACAGGATGAGACCGAGAGGTGCGGCTCCGGCGGCCCACCGACTGCGAAATCAGGTCATCCGGGATGGCAGTCCGAGGTCGACCCATACCAACCGGCGCAATCACGGCTGTCGAACCCGGCGGCAGAACCGGCCGGCTTGGCAGCACCGCGCTGAAACAGCGGCAACTCGCAAGTCGCGGGCTTGCCTTTGATCTCGCTGCTCCAAAGCCCCAGGGCAGTGAGGGCCGCATCGGCGCGCATTCACCGCGTCAGATCCGTGGCGAGGTGGGTGAGAGACTTTCCTCGAGCGTCAGGAGGCGGGGACGGGGCGCATCGGCGCCTCCGCAGAATCCACAGCGTTAACCTTCCGCTCATATTCGTTAACAAACCGTTGGCTTAAAACGGGTTAATATATCTAAGTAGTACGGTAACCACGATGTCGCTGCGCGGCGACGGGGGTCCGATGATAAGATCCAAGAAAAATTGGTTGTCGGTCGCCTGCACCCTCGGCCTCTCGGGCCCCTTGATCCTCGCGGCGACGAGTGCGGCGGAAGCCCACGTGAAATGGTTCTGCGCCTACGACGTGGCTGGCCAGCCGCAAGGTCTGGAGCAAGTCCTCTGCCTGGACTTCGAGTGGCTGACCGCGCTGGCCATGATCTGCCTTATTTTCGGATGTCTGGCGGAGGGGACGCCGCTGGGCGGCGCGCTGCTCAACGCGCTGGATCGCGTGACCACCCGCATCCGGAGCGACACCGAGCTGCTGGTCCGCGCGACGCTGGGTTTCTTCCTGGTCTCGCTCTGGGACCTCGGCGGGATCATCCTCACGCCGGAACTCAAGACCGACGTCACCTGGATCCCGTGGCTGCAACTCGCAATGGCGGCCTGCCTGATCTGGCCCCGCACCATGCCGCTCACTGGCCTCGGCATCGTCTTCCTGTTCAGCTTCGCAACCGCGCAGTACGGCGTCTTCCACCTCGCCGATTACCCGATTTTCCTGGGAATCGCCGTCTACCTGATCGCCCGCGGCCTCGACCTGATGCCCTTTCACATCCGTCCGCTCGACATCGTGCGCTGGTCCGCTGCCATCACGCTGATGTGGGCGTCCATCGAGAAGTGGGCCTACCCGGACTGGTCGGCGCCGCTCCTCGCCGCCAAGCCGCAGATGACTCTCGGCGCGACACCCGAGCTGTTCATGCAGGCCGCCGGCGTCATCGAGTTCACTCTGGCCTTCGCGCTGATCTGGACACCCCTGGTGCGGCGGTCCGCGGCGATCATCCTGGCGGCGATCTTCGTCTCGGCGATCGCCGAGTTCGGCAAGGTGGACGCGGTCGGCCATTCCGGGATCATCGTGGTGCTCCTGGCGATCGCCGCCGACGACGCCCGGGTCGCGGTGCGGGCCCGCCACGCCTGGCTGGCGCCGGCCTGGTACGGGGCGGCGCTCGCGACCTTCCTGTTCCTCTACTACATCGGCCACGCCGCCCTGTTCGGCGGCCTGGCCGAGGTGCCGGTGATCTGACGGCGTCTCGACCCTGACGTCATCGCGCCGCGAGCAAAGGCGCGATGACGTCTGTCAGGCCGTTCAACAGGATCTGCGTGCCGACGCACAGAAGCAGGAAGGCGAACAAGCGCCCGGTCACGCGGGCCCGGGCCGGACCGATGAGCGCCACCACGCGGTCGGCCGAGGCGTAGACGAGGGCGACCGTCCCGGCGACCGCCAGGGCCGCCAGCGTGACGCCGAGATAAAAGCCGAGCCGTTCCGCGTAGGCCGCCGGCCGGTTCGCGCCCAGGGTGATGGCGACCGCGATCGTCCCCGGCCCGGTGGTGAACGGCAGGGTAAGGGGAAAGAACGCGATTTCGGCGAGCGGACCCGGCGCCTGCTCCCTTGACGTCTCCGCCGGAGCCGGCGCGCGATCCCCCGAGCCTCGAGGCCTCGGCCTGCTTGCGCGCCTCGCGCGCCTCCGGCCGGTTCAGCTGGGTCCAGGCCGAGGACATCACCACGAGGCCACCGGCGATGCGCAGGGCCGCCAGGGTGACGCCGAAGAAGTTGAGGATCGGCGTGCCAGCCCACAGGGCGCCGAGCATCACCAGGGCGGCGTAGAGGCCGATCCGCCGTGACAGCAGCACGCGCTCGGCGTGGCTGTAGACGCTCGTCACCTGGGCGAAGATGAAGGCCCCCCGATCGGGTTCACGATCGCGATCAGGCCCGAGAGGGCCAGCAGAAACTGCTGGACGGTGAAGTCGATGCTCATCTGGACCGGCCCGTTCTGTGCACAGCCCTAGACGATGGGTCTCTTACGAATCGTGACACGCGTGCCGGTCAGCCCGGGGAGGGGGCCGGCACCAGAACCCGGGCGGGGGCGAGGCGGCGGGCGCGCCGCACCTGCTGCACGGCGACCGGGCGGTAAAGCTGCTTCGTCGCGTCGACCACGTGCAGCCCGGCGAAGGGCAGGGACAGGCTGGTGCCGAGCCATTCCCAGGCAGGTCCGGTGCGCAGCATCAGGCGTGAGCGCGCCGGTGGCATGTACAGGGTCTCGGACCAGTTCACCGGCGAGAACAGCGTGTCGCGCATCAGTCGCCCGAGCTGCGAGCGGCTGTAGGGCTGGCCGTGGCCGAACGGCGTCGCCTCGCGGCGGGCCCAGACGCCCCGCCGGTTGGGCACAACCAGGATCATGCGGCCGCCGGGGGTGAGCGTGCGCCACACCTCCTGGAGCAGCTCCGTCGGGCTCTCCACCGATTCGAGCGCGTGGACCAGGATGACCCGATCGATGGCGGCCTCGGGCAAGGGCATCATGGTCGGGTCGGCGAGCGCCGCGCAGGAGCGGCCGGTGCTCGGCCAGTTCACCACGCCCTGGGTCGCCGGCATGAAGGCCAGCGTGCGCTCGGCGATGCAGTGGATGGGACCGAGATACGGCGTCGCGTAGCCGATGCCGAGGACGCGCAGGCCCGAGACCGAACCCAGGAATTCGTGAAGTGCTCGGCCGACCACACGATGCGTCGTGCGGCCCAGAGGACTGGCATAGAAGGCCCGCAAGCCATTGACGTCGAGACGCATGGAGGAACAGGACACCGCGGACGGAACACCTGTCGTACTCAATGGTGAGCCGCGTTGCGCGCGGCAAGCACCGAAGGAACCGGGCGCGATCACCGCCTGTTCACGGCAGCAGCTTTCGCGTGGGCGGCGCCGTTGCCCATCACGCCGCGATCGTCATCGGCGCCGTGCCTTTTCGACGCGATCACGTTCGCCGAATCGGGTACCGGTTCGGCGGAAAGCGCTCTGGGAGATGACATCCGATGGCCGCCGAGACCGAGATCCGAACCTTTCTCTGCCGCAGCGACAACATCGGCGTCCTGATCCGCGATCCGGCCACCGGGGCCTGTGCGGCGATCGACGTGCCGGAGGCCGGACCCGTCCTGAAGGTCCTTGACGAGACCGGCTGGCGGCTGACCGACATCCTCGTCACCCATCGGCACGGAGACCATGTCGAAGGGATCCCGGCGGTGAAGCAGGCGACCGGTGCCCGGGTCGTGGCGCCTGAAAAGGCCGGCGACGCGGTCCCGCAGGTGGACGTCGCCGTCCGCGAAGGCGATACGGTGCGGGTCGGTGAACTCGAGGCCCGGGTCTGGGAGACGCCGGGCCACTGCATCGACCATGTCACCTACTGGTTCGCGCAGGCCGGCCTCGTCTGTGCCGGCGACACGCTGTTCACCTTGGGCTGCGGCCGGGTGATGGAGAGCCTCGCCCGAGACCCTGTACCGGTCGCTGCGGCGCTTCGACGACCTCCCCGATGCGACGCGCGTGTTCAGCGGCCACGATTACGTCCTCTCCAACGCGCGCTTCGCCCTGGCGGCGGATCCGGAGAATCCGGATCTCAAGGCAAGGTTCGCCGAGGCCGAGCGGGCCAAAGCGGAGGGCCGCTTCCTCATCCCGTCAACCATGGGTGCGGAGCGCGCCACCAACCCGTTCCTGCGCAGCGCCCAGCCGGCTCTGGCCAAGTCGGTCGACCTCGCGCCCGGCACAGATCCTGAGGCGGTGTTCGTCGCCCTGCGGGCGTGGAAGAACCGCTTCTGACGCAGGGGTACCGAGAAAAATTTGTTGCCTTCTCAAGGCGAACTGACACATAGGGTTGTTTAAGCGGTCCTAATCCGCTCAGGTAACCGGGCTCCCGGGGGAAGCCGTAACGTCAACGCGAAGCGCCGGGACGCTTCAGCCGGCATGATGGGGGTCCGTCTCGCCCTACCACCTGTCCACTTCCCGCCTACCGCTTCCCTTCCTTAAGCCAGAGTCCGACGGGTCCAAGGAGGAGGCGCTCAGCGCCAAGGCCAAGCTCTCCGTCGCCGACGCCGCCGAGGCCGGCACGCTCCGCGACGGAGGTGACTCAGCCGGCTCGACACGGCCTCGCGCGCCGGTTGCAGCCGACGTCCGGCTCCTCGGCATCGCCACCGAGCATCTCTCGCGGCTCGGCCCCAAGCGCGTGACGGTCGTGGCTGTCGCCGCCGAAGCCGGCATGACGCACGCCAACGTCTATCGTTACTTCCCGTCGAAGGACGCGCTCCTCGACGCGGTGGCTGGGCGCTGGCTGCGCGAGGTCGAAGCCCGGCTCGCCGGCATTGCCGACGCGCCTGATCCCGCGGACGATAAGATCGAGCGGCTGCTCACCGCCCTGGCGACGGTGCAGCGGGACGCGCTGTTCGACGAGCCGAACCTGTTCGCGGTCCATCTCGATGCCACGGTGTCGGCCCGGCCGATTGCGCGGCGGCATCGCGTGCGTCTCCGCAGCCTCGTGGAGCGCGTGGTCGAAGAGGGGATCACCTCGGGGATCTTCTCGGCGCGCGATCGGGAGCGGGCGATCGCCTACATCTTCGATGCGAGCTACCGCTTCACCCATCCGCTGGCGATCCAGCACGATGCCGAGGTCCCCCGGGACCTGATCGAGGCCCGGTTCGGGGCCGTCATCCACGCGATCCAGCGGGTTCTGCGCTCCGGGATCCTCTGAAGGACCAACGCAGTAACCAGAACACGCGAAGGCCCGGGTCCATGTCCGGGCCTTTCGCGTTTCACCGCCCGAGCGCCGCGGATCCGCGGTAACGGAAACCCCGAAATGACAGCTTTTCCAATCTGTCATCGAAGCTCCTCGGCCGATGCAGCACACGGTGCACTGCACCTAAAACACTCGCGACGTTGACATTTCCCTGCACCGGCCCGGCTCCGCCCAGCCTGTCTGCCTCGGCGAGCGGAGCCCCCGCCGACCCCGCATCGGGTTGAAGCGACGGTGCTTTTCGGCCACACAGCCGCGCAGATTTCAGAGCGGCGATTCCGGCCTCGGCCCCTGGGGGCGCGTAGTCCCGGCCTCACGCGAAACATCCTTGAAGTCGACTCGCAGCGGAGACGGATCCGACATGGCTCGCAACAAGATCGCGCTCATCGGTGCCGGCCAGATCGGCGGCACCCTGGCTCTTCTCGCCGGCCTCAAGGATCTCGGGGATGTGGTGCTGTTCGACATCGTCGACGGCGTACCGCAAGGCAAAGCGCTCGACATCGCCGAGGCTGCGCCCGTGGAGGGCTTCGACGCGACCTACGCGGGTGCCAGCGACTACGCGGCGATCAAGGGTGCCGACGTGGTGATCGTCACCGCCGGCGTCCCCCGCAAGCCCGGCATGAGCCGCGACGACCTGATCGGGATCAACCTCAAGGTCATGCAGGCGGTGGGCGAGGGCATCAAGACCTACGCGCCGGATGCCTTCGTGATTTGCATCACCAACCCGCTCGACGCGATGGTGTGGGCGCTGCAGAAGTTCTCCGGCCTGCCCACCATCAAGATTGTCGGCATGGCCGGCGTCCTCGACTCGGCCCGCTTCCGGCACTTCCTGGCCGAGGAGTTCAAGGTTTCCGTGGAGGACGTCACGGCCTTCGTGCTCGGCGGCCACGGCGACGACATGGTCCCGCTCGTGCGGTACTCGACAGTGGCGGGTGTGCCGCTGCCGGATCTCGTCAAGCTCGGCTGGACCACCCAGGAGAAGCTCGACGCCATGGTCGAGCGCACCCGCAAGGGTGGCGGCGAGATCGTCAACCTGCTCAAGACCGGCTCGGCCTTCTACGCGCCCGCCGCCTCCGCGATCGCCATGGCCGAGAGCTACCTGCGCGACAAAAAGCGGGTCCTGCCCTGCGCCGCCTATCTCGACGGCCAGTACGGCGTGAAGGGCATGTTCATCGGCGTGCCGATCGTGATCGGCGCGAACGGCGTGGAGCGCGTCCTCGAGGTCACGTTCGACGCGGCCGAGAAGGCGATGTTCGACAAGTCCGTGGCCTCCGTGACGGGCCTCATCGAGGCCTGCAAGGGCGTCGACAGCAACCTCGCCTGACCGGTAAGCGGATACGAGGCAGCGCGCAGCGTTCGGAGATTGGGATCCCAATCGCTCGATCTCTCTACGCGCTGCCCGCTGTCACCTATTCGCTCCTCCCTACGAGGCTCCGATGAATATCCATGAGTATCAGGCCAAGGCGGTGCTGAAGGAGTTCGGCCTGCCCGTCTCCCGCGGCGTGGCCATCTTCAACCCATCGGAGGCCGAGGCCGCCGCCAAGGAGCCTCGGCGGCCCCGTCTGGGTCGTGAAGAGCCAGATCCACGCGGGCGGCCGCGGCAAGGGCACCTTCAAGGGCGCGCCCGCAGGCGCCAAGGGCGGCGTGCGCGTCACCAAGTCGATCGACGAGGTGAAGCAGTTCGCCGGCGAGATGCTCGGCCAGACCCTGGTGACGATCCAGACCGGCCCGGCCGGCAAGCAGGTCAACCGCCTCTACATCGAGGAAGGCGCCCAGATCGCCGAGGAATTCTACCTCTCGATGCTGGTCGACCGCGCCACCGGCGGCGTCGCCTTCGTGGTCTCCACCGAGGGCGGCATGGACATCGAGGCGGTCGCCCACGACACGCCCGAGAAGATCCACACGATCGCGGTCGACCCGGCCACGGGCGTCATGCCCCATCACGGCCGCGCCGTCGCCAAGGCCCTCGGGCTGTCGGGCGCCCAGGCCAAGGAGGCCGCGTCGCTCACCGAGAAGCTCTACGCGGCCTTCGTGGCCAAGGACATGAGCCTCCTCGAGATCAACCCGCTGGTGCTGACCGCCGACGGGCACCTCAAGTGCCTCGACGCCAAGATGGCCTTCGATTCGAACGCCCTCTACCGGCATCCGGACATCATCGCGCTGCGCGACGAGACCGAGGAGGACGCCAAGGAGATCGAGGCATCCAAGTACGACCTCGCCTACATCGCGCTGGACGGCACGATCGGCTGCATGGTCAACGGCGCCGGCCTCGCCATGGCGACGCTCGACATCATCAAGCTCTACGGCGAGGAGCCGGCGAACTTCCTCGATGTCGGCGGCGGCGCCTCCGAGGAGAAGGTCACGGCGGCGTTCAAGATCATCACCGCCGACCCGAACGTGAAGGGGATCCTCGTCAACATCTTCGGCGGGATCATGAAGTGCGACGTGATCGCCAACGGCGTGATCGCGGCCGTCAAGGCGGTGGGCCTGCAGGTGCCGCTGGTGGTGCGGCTGGAAGGCACCAACGTCGAGCAGGGCAAGGCCATCATCCGCAATTCCGGCCTCAACGTCATCCCGGCGGACGACCTCGACGACGCCGCCCAGAAGATCGTCGCCGCCGTGAAGGGAGCCTGATCATGTCGGTGATGATCGACGCCAACACCAAGGTCATCTGCCAGGGCTTCACCGGCAAGAACGGGACCTTCCACTCCGAGCAGGCTATCGCCTACGGCACCAAGATGGTCGGCGGCACGAGCCCCGGTAAGGGCGGCTCGACCCATCTCGGCCTGCCGGTCTTCGACACGGTCGCCGAGGCCCGCGCGGCCACGGGCGCCGACGCCTCGGTGGTCTACGTGCCGCCGCCCGGCGCGGCCGACGCGATCTGCGAGGCGATCGCCGCCGAGGTGCCGCTGATCGTCTGCATCACGGAGGGCATTCCGGTGCTCGACATGGTGAAGGTCAAGCGGGCGCTGACCGGCTCGAAGTCGCGGCTCGTCGGGCCGAACTGCCCGGGTATCGTCACGGCGGGCGCATCGAAGATCGGCATCATGCCGGCCAACATCTTCCGGCCGGGCTCGGTCGGCATCGTCTCCCGCTCGGGCACGCTGACCTACGAGGCGGTGTTCCAGACCTCGAATGCCGGCCTCGGCCAGACCACCGCGGTGGGCATCGGCGGCGACCCGGTGAAGGGCACCGAGTTCATCGACGTGCTGGAGCTGTTCCTGGCCGACCCGAAGACCGAGTCGATCGTGATGATCGGCGAGATCGGCGGCTCGGCCGAGGAGGAGGCGGCGCAGTTTCTGAAGGACGAGGCCAGGCGGGGCCGCAAGAAGCCGATGGTCGGCTTCATCGCGGGCCGCACCGCGCCTCCGGGCCGCCGCATGGGCCATGCCGGCGCGATCATCTCGGGCGGCAAGGGCGGCGCCGAGGACAAGATCGCCGCCATGGAAGAGGCCGGGATCCGCGTCTCGCCCTCGCCCGCCCGGCTGGGCTCGACCCTCGTCGACGTGCTCAAGGGCTGAGAGCCCGCGCGCCTGCGTTGCGGCCATCGCAGGGCCGCGACGCCCATATCGGGCGTGCAGACGATTTCAGCGGGGCGGTCACCCGCCCCGTTTCGGTTTGAGGGCGATCCGCCGCGCTGACGGAAAGCCCGAAGGGCAGGGGAGCCTGCCCGCGCGACAGGATGGACGCACCATGGCACGCCAGGACGTGAACGAAGCGCTCCTCGAAACCTCGTTCCTGTACGGCGCCAACGCCGCCTACATCGAGGAATTGCAGGCGGCCTACGCCCGCAACCCGTCCTCGGTGGATCCGGCGTGGCAGACCTTCTTCAAGGGGCTTGGCGAGGACGAGACCCTGGTGGAGAAGAACGCCGCCGGCGCCTCCTGGGAGCGTCCCAACTGGCCGGTGCCGCTCAACGGCGAGCTGGTCTCGGCGCTCGACGGCAATTGGGGCGCCCTGGAGAAGGCGATCGGCGACAAGATCGTCGCCCGCGAGGGCAAGGACGCCAGGCCCGGCAAGCCGCAGGACAGCGTCACCGCCACCACCGGCGTCTCGGTGGAGCAGGCGACGAAGGATTCGGTGCGGGCGATCATGCTGATCCGCTCCTACCGCATGCGCGGCCACCTGCACGCCAAGCTCGACCCGCTCGGGCTGGCGCCGCGGGGCGACCACGAGGAGTTGCACCCGCAGCATTACGGCTTCCAGGAGAGCGACTGGGACCGCCCGATCTTCCTCGACAACGTGCTCGGCCTCCAGTTCGGCACGATCCGCGAGATCGTCGATATCCTAGAGCGAACCTACTGCCAGACGCTCGGCGTCGAGTTCATGCACATCTCCGACCCCGCCGAGAAGGCGTGGATCCAGGAGCGCATCGAGGGCAAGGACAAGGAGATCTCCTTCACCCCCGAGGGCCGGCGCGCGATCCTCAACAAGCTGATCGAGGCCGAGGGCTTCGAGAAGTTCCTGGACCTCAAGTACACCGGCACCAAGCGCTTCGGCCTCGACGGCGGCGAGTCGATGATCCCGGCGCTGGAGCAGATCATCAAGCGCGGCGGCGCGCTCGGCGTGCGCGAGATCGTGCTCGGCATGGCCCATCGCGGCCGGCTCAACGTGCTGACCAACGTAATGGCCAAGCCCTTCCGGGCGGTGTTCCACGAGTTCAAGGGCGGCTCGTCCTCCCCGGCCGAAGTCGAGGGCTCGGGCGACGTGAAGTACCACCTGGGCGCGTCCTCGGACCGTTCCTTCGACGGTAACAACGTCCATCTGTCGCTCACCGCCAACCCGTCGCACCTAGAGATCGTCGATCCGGTGGTGCTCGGTAAGGTCCGCGCCAAGCAGGACCAGTGGGCCAAGCCCAATATTGAGCGCCGCACGGTACTGCCGCTGCTGATCCACGGCGACGCCGCCTTCGCGGGCCAGGGCGTGGTGGCCGAGTGCTTCGGCCTGTCGGGCCTGAAGGGCCACCGCACCGGCGGCTCAATCCACTTCATCATCAACAACCAGATCGGTTTCACCACCGATCCGCGCTTCTCGCGCTCGTCGCCCTACCCGTCCGACGTCGCCAAGATGGTCGAGGCGCCGATCTTCCACTGCAACGGCGACGACCCCGAGGCCGCCACCTTCGCCGCCAAGGTCGCGGTTGAGTACCGGCAGAAGTTCGGCAAGCCGGTCGTGATCGACATGCTCTGCTACCGCCGCTTCGGCCACAACGAGGGCGACGAGCCGGCCTTCACCCAGCCGAAGATGTACCAGCGGATCCGCAAGCATCCGTCTGTGCTGGAGAATTACGGCCGCAAGCTCGTCGAGAACGGCTCCGTCACCCAGGAGGCGCTCGACGCCCGCAAGGCCGAGTTCCGCGGCATGCTCGACACCGAGCCTCGACGTCGCCAACACCTACAAGGCCAACAAGGCGGACTGGCTCGACGGCCGCTGGTCCGGCGTGAAGGCCGTGCACGAGGACGTGGACGATCCGCGCCGGGGCCGCACCGCCGTGCCGTCCGAGACCCTGCAAGAGATCGGCCGCAGGATCACACAGGTGCCCCCGGGCTTCCACCTGCACCGCACGATCCAGCGCTTCATGGACAACCGCGCCAAGGCGGTGGAGACCGGAATCGGCGTCGACTGGGCGACCGCCGAGGCCCTGGCCTTCGGGGCGACCCTGCTCGACGGCAACCGCGTCCGCCTCTCGGGCCAGGACGTCGAGCGCGGCACCTTCTCGCAGCGCCACGCGGTGGTGATCGATCAGGAGAACGAGCAGCGCTACACGCCGCTCAACTCCATCCGCGAGGGCCAGGCCTCCATCGAGATCATCAACTCGATGCTCTCCGAGGAGGCGGTGCTCGGCTTCGAGTACGGCTACTCCCTGGCCGAGCCGAACGCCCTGGTCCTGTGGGAGGCGCAGTTCGGCGACTTCGCCAACGGCGCCCAGGTGGTGTTCGACCAGTTCATCGCCTCCGGCGAGCGCAAGTGGCTGCGCATGTCCGGCCTCGTGATGCTGCTGCCGCACGGCTACGAGGGTCAGGGCCCCGAGCACTCCTCCGCCCGCCTGGAGCGCTACCTGCAGGCCTGCGCCGAGGACAACATCCAGGTCGCCAACTGCACGACTCCGGCGAATTACTTCCACATCCTGCGCCGGCAGCTGAAGCGCGACTTCCGCAAGCCGCTGATCCTGATGACGCCGAAGTCGCTGCTGCGCCACAAGCGCGCCGTCTCGAACCTCGACGCCCTGGCGGAGGGCTCGACCTTCCACCGCGTTCTCTGGGACGACGCCGAGGAGGAGGGCGCGCCCAACAAGCTGGTGCGCGATGACAAGATCCGCCGCGTCGTTCTGTGCTCCGGCAAGGTCTATTACGACCTCCTGGAGGAGCGGGAGAAGCGGGGCCTCAACGACATCTACCTGATGCGCGTCGAGCAGCTCTATCCGTTCCCGCTGAAGGCGCTCGCCACCGAGATGGCCCGCTTCCGCAACGCCGACGTGATCTGGTGCCAGGAGGAGCCCAAGAACATGGGCGCCTGGTCCTTCGTCGAGCCTTACCTGGAATGGGTGCTCGGCCAGGCCGGCTCCGCGGTTAAACGCGCCCGCTACGTCGGCCGCCCGGCCTCCGCCTCCACCGCGGTCGGGCAGATGTCGAAGCACCAGGCGCAGCTCCAGGCCTTCCTCAACGAGGCCCTTGCGGTCTGATTTTTGGGACTTGGCGGCGACCCGCGGGGGCCGCCGCCTTCCACTCATGGCCGTCCGGCACGGCCGAACCGATCCGGAAGTGCAAGACCTATGGCAACCGACATCCTCGTCCCGACGCTCGGCGAATCCGTGAGCGAGGCCACCATCGGCCGCTGGTTCAAGAAGCCCGGCGACACGGTCGCGGCCGACGAGCCGATCGTCGAGCCTCGAAACCGATAAGGTGACCCTGGAGGTCAACGCCCCGGCGGCCGGCCAGCTCGGCGAGATCCTCGTCAAGGACGGCGAGACCGTTGAGCCCGGCGCGCTGCTCGGCTCTATCGTCGAGGCCGGCGCGGATGGCGGTGTCAAGAAGGCGGCTCCGAAGGAGGCCGCCGAGACCAAGGCCGACAGCCGGAGCGAGGCCCCGAAGGCCGGGGCGCCCGCCAAGGCCGAGGCGCCGGCTCAGGAATCCGCCGCCGGCTACGGCAATCACGGCGCAACGGCCGCAACGGCGGTCCAGCAGCGGCCGGTGGGCGACAACGGCCCGGCGGTGGCCAAGCTCGCCCGCGAGTCCGGTGTCGATCCGTCGAGCATCAACGGCTCGGGCAAGGATGGCCGCGTCACCAAGGGCGACATGCTGGGCGCCATCGCCAAGGGCCCGGCCCCGTCCGCCGCGCCCGCCAAGGAGGCCCGCCCGACCCTGCCGCGTGCCCCCTCGGCTCCGGACGATGCCGCGCGCGAGGAGCGCGTGCGCATGACCAAGCTGCGCCAGACCATCGCGCGCCGCCTGAAGGACGCGCAGGACACGGCTGCGATGCTGACGACGTTCAACGACGTCGACATGTCGGCCGTGATGGCGATGCGCAGCCAGTACAAGGACATCTTCGAGAAGAAGCACGGCACGAAGCTCGGCTTCATGGGCTTCTTCACCAAGGCGGTGATCGGCGCCCTCAAGGACGTGCCGGCGGTCAATGCCGAGATCGATGGCCAGGACCTCGTCTACAAGAACTACTACCACATCGGCATCGCGGTCGGGACCGATAAGGGTCTCGTCGTGCCGGTGGTGCGCGACGCCGACGACCTCTCCATTGCGGGCATCGAGAAGAAGATCGCCGGCTTCGGCAAGAAGGCCCGCGAGGGCAAGCTCTCCATCGAGGAGATGCAGGGCGGCACCTTCACGATCACCAACGGCGGCATCTACGGCTCGCTGATGTCGACGCCGATCCTCAACGCGCCGCAATCGGGCATCCTCGGCATGCACCGCATCGAGGAGCGCCCGGTGGTCCGCGCCGGCAAGATCGAAGCGCGGCCGATGATGTACCTCGCCCTGTCGTACGACCATCGCATCGTCGACGGTAAGGAGGCTGTGACCTTCCTGGTGCGGGTGAAGGAGGCGCTGGAGGACCCGGCGCGGCTCGTGCTGGACCTCTGAGGCTGCGATGTCGGGCGCTGAGAACAGGGTCGCGATCGTCACCGGCGGCAGCCGCGGCATCGGCCGCGCGGTGTCGCTGCTCCTGGCGGAGCGCGGCTATGCGGTCTGCCTGAGCTACGTGTCGGACGCCACCGCGGCGCAGGCCGTGGTGGACGCGATTACCGCCAAGGGCAGCCGGGCGCTCGCCGTGAAGGGTGATGTCGGCAGCGAGGCCGACGTGATCGCCCTGTTCCAGGCAGCCGACAGGCTCGGCCGCCTCGCCGCGCTCGTCAACAACGCCGGCGTGGTCGATGTGAAGTCCGACGTCGCCGACATGAGCGCGGCCCGGCTCCAGCGGATGATGACCACCAACGTGGTCGGCAGTTTCCTCTGTGCCCGCGAGGCGGTGCGGCGGATGTCGACCAAGCGCGGCGGGACAGGGGGCGCCATCGTCAACCTGTCCTCCGTGGCGGCACGCCTCGGTGGTCCCGGTCAGTTCGTGGATTACGCCGCCTCGAAGGGCGCCATCGACTCGCTGACCGTCGGCCTCGCCCGCGAGGTGGCCGGGGAGGGCATCCGCGTCAACGCGGTGGCACCCGGGATCATCGCCACGGAGATCCACGCAAGCGGCGGCGAGCCCGACCGGGTGGAGCGGCTCGGCCCTGGCGTCCCGATGGGCCGCGCCGGCACCGCCGAGGAGGTCGCCGCCCCGATCGTGTGGCTCCTCTCGGAGGAGGCCTCCTACACCACGGGCGCCATCCTCGACATCGGCGGCGGCCGCTGAGCCTCAAGCCCGACCTGACATTCCCTGCCCGTCCCAAACGCGGCACGACCGAGCGGAAGCGAACCTTCATGTCCTACGATCTCGTCGTCATCGGCACCGGACCCGGCGGATATGTCTGCGCCATCCGCGCGGCGCAGCTCGGCTTGAGGACCGCCGTCGTCGAGAAGCGCGCGACCCATGGCGGCACCTGCCTCAATGTCGGCTGCATCCCGTCGAAGGCGCTGCTCCACGCCTCCGAGGCCTTTGAGGAGGCCAACAAGCACTTCGCCGATCTCGGCATCGATGTCGGCACGCCGAAGCTCGACCTGAAGAAGATGATGGCCTTCAAGGCCGAGGGCGTGGCTGGCAACACCAAGGGCGTCGAGTTCCTGCTCAAGAAGAACAAGGTCGATACCTTCCACGGCACCGGCCGGATCGCCGGCGCGGGCCGCGTCGAGGTGATCGCCGAGGACGGCGGCAACCAGATGCTCGAGACCAAGAGCATCGTCATCGCCACCGGCTCGGACGTGGTGCGCCTGCCCGGCGTGACCATTGACGAGAAGGTCGTGGTCTCCTCGACGGGCGCCCTCGAGGCTCGACCGGGTGCCGAAGAAGCTCTTGGTCATCGGCGCGGGCGTGATCGGGCTAGAGCTGGGCTCCGTCTGGCGCCGGCTCGGCTCCGAGGTCACCGTGGTCGAGTATCTCGACCGGGTGCTGCCCGGCATGGACGGCGAGGTCGGCAAGCAGTTCCAGCGGATCCTGACCAAGCAGGGCATCGCCTTCAAGCTGTCCACCAAGGTGACCGGCGTTGAGGTCGGCAAGAAGGGCGGTGCGACCGTCACCGTCGAGCCGGCGGCGGGCGGCGCGGCGGAGACGCTGCAGGCGGACGTGGTCCTCGTCTGCATCGGCCGGGTGCCCTACACGGAGGGGCTCGGTCTCGACACGGTGGGCATCCAGCGGGACGACAAGGGGCGGATCCTCACCGATTCCCACTACGCCACCAACGTGACCGGCATCTACGCCATCGGCGACGTGATCGCCGGCCCGATGCTCGCTCACAAGGCCGAGGACGAGGGCGTCGCGGTGGCCGAGATGCTGGCCGGTCAGTCCGGCCACGTGAATTATGGCGTGATCCCCAACGTGGTCTACACGTTCCCGGAGGTCGCCTCGGTGGGAAAGACCGAGGAGGAGCTGAAGAAGGACGGCATCGCCTACAATGCCGGCAAGTTCCCCTTCACGGCCAACGGCCGGGCCAAGGCGAACGGCACCACGGACGGTTTCGTGAAGGTTCTGGCGGATGCCCAGACCGACCGGGTGCTCGGCGTCCATATCGTCGGGGCGGATGCCGGCAACCTGATCGCCGAGGTCGCGGTCGCGATGGAGTTCGGCGCCTCGTCGGAAGACATCGCCCGGACCTGCCACGCGCACCCGACGCTCACGGAAGCCGTCAAGGAAGCCGCGCTGGCGGTGTCGAAGCGCGCCATCCACGTCTGAGCGGCAGGCACTCGATCAGGATCCCACCTCGACCTCAGGATGAGGTCGAGGTGGGCGATCGCCCGCCCGGGCGCCGTGCAACGATGCCGGACCCGGCTGACGATCAGGCGATCTTGCGCCGCGGATTCGGCAGGTCCGCGATCCGCAAGAGCGCGCTGGGCGCAGGTGGGGCGGTGAGTGCGTTCAGGAGGTACGGCCTGCGCAGACCCAGCGCATTGTGCAGGGCGAGGTCGATGTCGCGCGCGTAGAACGGCATCCGCAGCACCGCGTCGACCCCGAAATACCGTCCCGCTTGCGCAACTGGCTCGAGCTCGGCGGTCGTCAGCAGAGTGATTCGGGTGGCGAGGTTCATGGGCTGGATCTGGCAGGCCAGCTCGAGCCCATCGATGCCGCCAAGCTTCACGTCGATGAAGGCGAAATCGTAGGCGGCCAGCTTCAGCTGCTTCAACGCATGACGGCCGTCATCCGTCTCGTCGAGTTCGATGGCGAAACCGCTGCGGGCCACCACGCGGCTGATCGCCGAGCGACCGGCCGGGGATGAGCAGGCGAGCAGCGCCCGGGTCGGCGCACGGCGGCGCGCATCGGCATGCAGGAGTTGCTCGATATGGCTCGGGTCGAGGGGGTCTTGAGAACCTCGTAGGCCCCGAGGCTCGTGGCGATCTCCTGCCACTGAGCCAGCACGCGGTGGGCGACCAGCACGAGGCAGGGCGGCTCGGCGCCCGCCCGGCGTGCCACGGCGACGGCTTCGGGCCCGCTCAGATCCTCAAGCTGAAGGCCGACGAAGGCCAGAGTCGGGCGGTGCCGAAGCAGGATGTCGCAGAGGGCTTGGCCGGAGACCGCCTCGTCGATCATAGACCGGCTGTCGAAGCGCTCGACGACCTTCCGGAGAGAAGCGCGGCGGCCCGCGTCGCGATCCGCGATCACGACTCGTGCTGGCGTCCTCCCATCCTCAAGCCCCATGACGCCCGTCCAAGCCGATCAGTTCCCTGCCGGACAGAGTGATCTCAGATCGTGACGAAGCTCTTAAGGAAAGTGGCTGTGCAGCCGATCTATTGGATCATCCGCCGCTTCCGGGCGATGGATATGCTCGAAAGTGGCCTCTCTACCAACCGGGATCAGCGGCCGGCCCGGGGGTGGGCCGCCGCATAGGCACTCATCAGCCGGGCGGCGTCGACCTGGGTGTAGAGCTGGGTGGTGGACAGTGAGGCGTGGCCGAGAAGCTCCTGGATCGCGCGCAGCTCCCCTGCCGGGCGAGAAGATGCGTGGCGAAGGAGTGGCGCAGGGCGTGCGGCGTCGCGCTTTCGGGCAGGCCGAGAGCGCCGCGGGCGCGGGCCACGGTGTACTGGATGATGCGCGGCGAGAGCGGACCGCCCCGAGCGCCGATGAAAAGCGGTCCCTCCGGCGGCAGCGGCAGCGGGCAAGCGGCGACGTAATCGGCGACGGCCTGGGCCACCACGGGCAGGATCGGCACCATGCGCTGCTTGCCGCCCTTGCCGAGCACGGTGACCTGATCGATGCCGGGCAGCGGCGCGTCGCGACGCACGAGGCCGAGCGCCTCGGAGATGCGCAGACCCGCGCCGTAGAGGAGCGCCAGCACGGCGGCGTCCCGGGCGAGCACCCAGGGCTCGCGCTCTTCGCCGGCGCGGATTCCGGTGTCGGTGAGCGCCACCGCGGCGGCGACGGGCAGGGGGCGCGGCAGACGCCGCGGCACCTTGGGCGAGCGCACCCCGCCTAACGCCGAGACCGTCCCGTAACCCTCGCGCTCTAGGAAGCGCGCGAAGGAGCGCAGGCCCGCGAGCATCCGCATCAGCGAGCGCCCGGAGACCTCCTCGGCCCGGCGCGCGGCCATGAAGGCGCGGATGTCGCGGACCTTGAGGTCCACGAGCATCGGGATCGTCGGGATCCCCTGCCGCGACGCGAGGTGTACGAGGAACTGGCGCAGGTCCCGCGCATAGGCCTCGACGGTGTTGGGCGACATCCGGCGCTCGCGCGCCAGCCCGTCGCTCCACGCGCGGACGACATCGCGCAGGCGCGCGTCGCCCGGAAGCAGCATCAGGTCCTCGATCGTCTCGCGCGCGCCCATGGGGTCAAATCGACCGCGATATCCTTGCCGCGGGCTTAACGCCGACGGCGGTTTCAGCCCGCCATACGGCTCGTCTGGCGCGAACCCCCGTGCCAAGCTGATCCCATGACCCTCATCGCCTATGCCGGGGCCGCCCTGGCCGAGATCGCCGGATGCTTCGCGCTCTGGGCTTGGCTCCGGCTCGGCCGATCCGTTTGGTGGACCTTGCCCGGCCTCGCCGCCCTCGTGGCGTTCGCCAGCCTGCTGACCCTGGTGGAAAGCCCGGCGGCGGGACGCGCCTTCGCGGCCTATGGCGGCGTCTACGTCGCTGCGTCGGTCCTGTGGCTCTGGCTCGTGGAGGGCCAGAGGCTCAACCGGTGGGATCTCGCGGGCAGCGCGATCTGCCTTGCCGGCACCGCGCTCATCCTGCTCGGCCGCCGCGAGTGGGGCGGTCTCACCGCCCCATCGCGTAGAACTCGTCGTTCGGGCGCAGGTCCGCCACGCTGGCGATCCGGTTCGACAGGGCGAAGAGGGCGGTGATCGCCGCGATGTCCCAGATGTCGTCCGGGCTGAACCCGTGTTCGGCAAGCACGGCGTGGTCCGCCGCACCGACGGTCTGGGCGGCCGTCGCCACTTTGACGGCGAAGTCCAGCATGGCGCGCTGGCGCGGGGTGATGTCGGCCTTGGCGTAGTTGACCGCAATCTGGTCGGCGATCAGCGGGTTCTTGGCCCGGACCCGGAGGATCGCCCCATGGGCGATGACGCAGTACAGGCAGTCGTTGGCGGCGCTGGTGACCACCACGATCATCTCCCGCTCGGCCTTGGTGAGGCTGCCGGGCCGGTCCATCAGCGCGTCGTGGTAGGCCATGAAAGCGCGGAACTCGTCCGGGCGGTGCGCGAGCGCCAGGAAGATGTTGGGCACGAAGCCCGCCTTCTCCTGCACGAGGGCGATCCGGGCGCGGATGTCGTCCGGCATCTCGGAGAGGTTCGGCACCGGAAAGCGGCTGACCGGGGCGGCGCGCATGATCGTCCTTCCTGAAGGGATGCCTTGGTGAAACCAGACGTTCACGATACGTACGGCAGCTTCGGACCGTTCGTCGAGCCGTGAAGCATCATGACCAGCCCCGTCCGAATCCTCGGCATCGATCCCGGACTCCGCCGCACCGGCTGGGGCCTGATCACCGCGCAGGGGACCAAGCTCACCTACGGCGATTGCGGCGTCGTCACCTCGGACGGCGACCTGCCGCTGGCCCTGCGCCTACGCGAACTGTTCGAGGGTATCGGACGCATCGTCGACAGCGTGAAGCCCGACGAGGTCGCCGTGGAGGAGACCTTCGTCAACAAGGACGCCCAGGCGACCCTCAAGCTCGGCCACGCCCGGGCCATGGCGCTCGTGGTGCCGGCGCTCGCCGGGCTTCCGGTCTTCGAATATGCCGCCAACCTGATCAAGAAGACGGTGGCAGGGTCCGGTCACGCCGAGAAGGTGCAGATCCAGGCGATGGTGCGCTTCCTGCTGCCGAAGGCGGAGTTCCGCGTGGCCGATGCCGCCGACGCGCTCGCCATCGCGATCACCCATGCCAGCCACCGGGATGCGCACGCACTCCGTCAGGTGCATCTGCCGGGCGGCAAGCGCCGTTCGCTCACCGGCCAGGCGGCCGCCGGACAGGGTCTCGAAGGGAAGGGGTTTTCCGCCGCCGCCGCCGCGCGCATCGAGGCCGCGCTGGCCAAACAGGGCTGACAGGGCCGGAAGAGACTTGGTGGGGGAAGTAGGACTCGAACCTACGAAGCTTACGCAGCGGATTTACAGTCCGCCCCCTTTGCCGCTCGGGACATTCCCCCAAGGCGGGTTTCGCACCCGCGGCGCTCTTATGGTGAGGGGCTGGCCGGGTGTCAACGCTTGTCGTGGCTCGATCAACGCTCAGGCGCCGCGTTTTGAGAACCTTCCGGTTTGAGAGTGGAGCGGCAGTTGCACGGACCCGTCCTGTACAGGGCGTCGGATCGCGTTGCGCTGTAGCGGATCTGTCCGGGAAACGGTCGCTGGAGTGCGAGTGCGCGGCCATCGCCGGCACCGGCTCGGCCGATCCACCATCGCCGGTTCCGGGAAGAAAACGCGAACGTTCCGTATCCGCGGGGATTCACAAAGGAATCCGGATCGGCCACGGTGCATCGATGTCACCCTGCTTCGCCGGCCCTTGACTCGCCCCGCCCCGTCCCTGCGGTCTCACCAGCGCACGCTGATGGCCCTGGTCGCGGCCATGGCCAGCGGGGAGGCGGCCCATGTCAGGGAGATCCTGGCGGCGGTGACCCCCGGCGGCGGCAAGTCGCTGCTGCCGGTGATCGCAGCGCATCGGCTGATCGCGGCTGGCTTGGTTGAGCGCGTGGTCTGGGTGGTGCCGCGCGATTCCCTGCGGCTGCAGGCCGAGGAGGCCTTCGCCGATCCGCTCTGGCGGGCAGCCTTCAGTCACGCGCTCAGCGTCCGCGCCGCCGACAACGAGCGCGACCCGGCCCGGGGCCTTGCCGGCTACATCACCACCTACCAGGCCGTCGCCGCCGCTCCGGCGCTCCATTTGGCGGAGGCGCGAGCACACCGCACCCTTCTGGTGGTCGACGAAGTCCACCACCTGCCGGTGCCTGGCCGGCCTGGCGCGGACGAGACGTCCTCGGAGGACGCGGAGGCGGGCGCGTGGTCCCGGGCCATGCTACCCGTGATGGAGGCGGCAGCTGTCCGCCTGTACCTGTCCGGCACGCTGGAGCGGGCCGACGGGCGGCGCATCCTCGGCCTGCCCTATCATCCCGCCGCGCCGGGCCGCGGGCCGGAGCTCGACCTCGACTCGCCCGGCCTGGCGGTAATCGGCTATTCGCGGGCGCAGGCGCTTAGCGAACGGGCGGTGCTGCCGGTGACGTTCGGGGCCATCGACGGCGAGGCGAGTTGGCTGGAGGGCGGGCGGATCGCCGGGGAAACACCGCGGGTCGGGCCGCATCGGCTGGGTGCCGGGTCGGTGCGGGTCACCACGCGGCCGGCCCTATTCACGGCCCTGCGCACCGGCTTCGCCCGCGACCTCCTGAGCGAGGCCTTCTTCGCCACGAAGCGCCTGCGCGCCCGGCGCCGGGCCGAGCGGCACCTCCCGCCCGGCGAGCCGGCGCGGGGGCTCGGCAAGCTCCTCGTAGTGGCCCCCGATCAGGCAAGCGCGCGCTCCTATCTCGCGACCCTGCGGAGCTGGATGCCGGCAGGGCAGGGGGAACGCGACGTCCGGCTGGCGACCTCCGGCCAGGGCGACGCCCATGCCGCCCTGGCCGCGTTCCGATTGACACCCGAGCCTGCCGTGCTGGTGACGGTGGCGATGGCCTATGAGGGCCTCGACGCTCCCGAGGTCTCGGTGGTGGCGGCCCTGACCCATATCCGCTCGCGCCCCTGGCTGGAGCAGATGCTGGCGCGGGCCACGCGGGTCGATCCGCATGCGGGCGCCTACGACACCCAGCAGGCTTTGATCTTCCATCCCGATGACCCGCTCTTCGCCCGCTTCCGCCTGGAACTCGAGACCGAGCAAGGCAGCAGCGTGCGGCCCAAGCGTGAGCGGCCGGCCAGCGCCGTCGTGCCGGAGCGGACCCGGTGGCGCGACGAGGAACCCGCCGGGATCACACCACTGGAGAGCAACGCGATCGGCCTGCGCTACGCCCTGCTCCGCCCGCGCCTCGCCGAGCCTGCCTCCGTCAGACCGGCACCCGAGCCCCCGTCGATCACCGAGCGGAACCTGCGGCAGAGGCTCGCCGCCGCGGTGGCGGCCCAGGCGGTCGAGGACGAGGCATCCCTGCGGGTTCCGCGTGGCGGCAACCTCGCGCACCGCTACAACGCTGTGCTCAAGCGCGTCTTGGGCAAGGGTCGCGCGACCATGACCTTGCCCGAGTTGGAAGCAGCCCTCGCCTGGCTTGAACGCAACCGCCTTTCGGACCATCTCGACCGCCTCGACGGCGATGCCCGCTACGCGTGGTCCGCCCGCCAGCGCCGCGGTCGCTGGCCGCCGGAGCGCGCCGCAGGGCGCTGAGCCGGTCCGAAATGGAGCATCCCATGGCCGAGAGCCTGCCCGCCGCCTTCGCGGCGACCTTGACCGAGGCCGCGCCACCCCAGACTTGGCCGGCACCGCTCGCCGCACTCTGGTGGCTCGCCAAGGGCCCATGCGGAGCGGATTCGGCCGCTTGGCAAAGGGCGCATGCTCTGGTCCAGGACGCGGCCGGTCCCGACGCCGCCTGGGTGCACGCCCATCTCCACCGCATCGAGGGCGATGTCGGCAACGCGCGCTACTGGTACGGGCGAGCCGGCCGAGAGGAATCGCGTGAGGCGCTGGCGCAGGAGCGGGCCGCCATCATTGCCGCCCTGTCGGATAGGGCCTGACGCCGCACCGCATCGCAACGGATCGAAATTCGCCCCACCGCCGTTCCTGAGTTGGACCGCGTACTGGCCGTCGCGCCATGCCCCTGCTGTAACCGGTGGGCATCGCTCTATCACAATTGTTAATGGCCAATACCTCGTTAGTTCCGATATTGGCTGATACTCACCACCCGTTATCTAGCGTCAGTCCACAACCTCGAATTTTTATTCGGTGATATCGCGGGACGGGATTGCAGATGAGGCCCGAGGTCAGCAGTTTTTTCTCTGAAGAGATCGAGTTAGCTGTAGAACATTTGATTAACTTGATTATTTTTTCACGTGCTAATTCCGGAATCAAGGGAACGTGCTGGTCGTTGCGATGAGCGTTGGCTGTCTAATCTGCGGTGTGAGTCTCGCGGGCCTGTCTTTACGCTATCCGACACGCGCGGCGGCCCTTGAACGTTGGAGCGGAATCTGCATCGTCCTCGGCCTGTGCCTGCTCGGCGTCGCCCTGTACGGCGCTCGCAGCTAGACAGCGCACCGCGAA
The DNA here is from genome assembly GCA_050632875.1 of Methylobacterium sp. P31. Lineage (GTDB taxonomy): Bacteria > Pseudomonadota > Alphaproteobacteria > Rhizobiales > Beijerinckiaceae > Methylobacterium. The sequence goes on from JBODSC010000001.1 coordinate 4,404,851, forward strand.
ACCCGATCCTCGGAACGTCACGCCGAACAGCCGGTTAAACGCCAGCCCGGCACGGAGGTCGGGCGTCGAATATCGGAGCGGACCCATGAGCCTCCTCGGCAGCATCGTCGGCAAGATCCTCCACCCGTTCGGCGGCGGAACCGCGGAGGCCGCGCCCTCGCCGACCGCTGGTTCGGGCGGCCCCGCCACCTCAACCACCCCGTCCACGCCCTCAGCTCCCGGGAGTTCCGGCGGCAACGAGCCCGTGGATGTCGCCGCCGTGCTCACCAGCCTCGCCGAGAAGAACCCGCAGAAGCTCGACTGGCGGCACTCGATCGTCGACCTGATGAAGTTGCTCGGCCTGGATTCCGGCCTCGCCTCGCGCAAGCAGCTCGCCGACGAGTTGCACTACACTGGCGACAAGGACGACTCGGCCACGATGAACATCTGGCTGCACAAGCAGGTGATGCAGAAGCTTGCCGAGAACGGCGGCAAGGTCCCGGACGACCTCAAGCACTAGGACGCGTCGGAGCCACGACACGGGACCGCTCACGCCCATCCTGGGAGGGCGAGCGGTCCCGGCACGCGATTGTCCCTGAGACCATGTGGCAAACCGACCGGGTCCCCGGCTCAGCGTCCGGTGCGGACCCGGGTCCACAGCCGGGTTATGAAGCGCTGCGTGCGTTCGTCCCAGGCCGTGTTGGTCGACAGACGCTGCATCGTCGCTTCGTCCGGGTAGATGCCGGGATTGTTCAGAATCTCGGGCTTCACGAACTTCTTCGCCGCAAGGTTGCCGCTGGCATAGGACACGAAGTTGGTGTTGGCCGCCGCCACTTCGGGCCGCATCATATAGTCGATGAAGGCCAGCGCCTCGGCCGGGTGAGCGGCATCCTTGGGGATCGCGAAGGTGTCGAACCACATCAGCGATCCCTCCTTCGGCACCACGTAGGCGATGTCGATCCCGTTCTTGGCCTCGTCGGCGCGGCGCTTTGCCTGCATCACGTCGCCCGAGTAGCCCACCGCCACGCAGATATCCCCGTTGGCGAGCGCTTGGATGTATTCCGACGAGTGGAACTTCCGCACGCTGCCGCGCACCTTGTAGAGGGCGTCGGTCACCAGGGTCATGTCGTCCCAGCGTTTGGAATCCGCCTTGGCCCCGAAGGCCGGCAGCATGCTGGGGATCAGATCCTCGGGCGAGTCGAGCATCATGATCCCGCACTCCTTGAGCTTGCTCGCCGAGGCGGGATTGAGGACGAGGCTCCAAGAGTTCACCGGCGCGCCGGCCCCCAGCCGCTCGCGCACGGCAGCGACGTTGTAGCCGATGCCGGTGGTGCCCCACATATAATCGACGGCGTAGGTGTTGCCGGGATCGTAGGCGGCGAGCCGACTCGTGACCTCCGGCCAGAGATTGCCGAGATTCTTCAGCTTGGACTTGTCGAGCGGCCTGAAGGCGCCGGCCCGGATCAGCCGCTGCAGGTAGGGTCCCGACGGCACGACGATGTCGTAGCCGGACCGGCCCGCCAGCAGCTTGGTCTCTAGGATCTCGTTGTTGTCGTAAGTGTCGTAGACGACCTTGATGCCGGTCTCGCGGGTGAAGGCGTCGAGCACCTTCGGGTCGATATAGTCCGACCAGTTGTAGATGTTGACGATCCGCTCCTCGGCGGCCGGAGCGGGCCGCACGAGGGGGAGGGTCGCCAAGAGCCCCCCGCGAGGGCGGCCGCGACGGTCGCCAGGATGACGCGATGGCGACCGCTCACCGGCTCCTCGCGGCCACGACCACGATCTCGACGAGATATTCGGGCCCGGCGAGCTTGGCCTCGACGGTGGCGCGGGCCGGCGGGTTCTCCTTCGAGACCCAGGCGTCCCACGCGGCGTTCATCTCGGCGAAGGACGCCATGTCGGCGAGATAGACGGTGGTTGAGAGGATACGCTCCTTGTCGCTGCCGGCCGCACTCAGCAGACGGTCGATCTCCGTGAGGATCTGCTGGGTCTGGATCGCCACCCCGGTACCGACCGTGTCGGATGCGACCTGCCCGGCCAGGTAGACCATGTCGCCGTAGGTGACGGCCTGCGACATCCGCTTGCCCGGCTCGATCCGCTGAATGTCCATACCCGTCTCCACACTCGCAAAACCGGCGTATCTGCCGCCGCAGCGGCCCGGCCGTAAAGAGCCGCGCGGTCACGCGCCGCGGGAACCGGAGGAAAATCGTCGTCCCGGCCCGGGGTGCGGGCAACCGTCGCGGTCCGCGGCGCGTTCTGCCGGCATCGACTGTCGTGCTTTGGGGTTTGTCATGGGTATTCTCTGGACCATCATCATCGGGTTTCTCGCCGGCGTCATCGCCAAGTTCCTGATGCCGGGGCCGAACGAGCCTTCGGGCTTCATCCTGACCACGATCCTGGGCATCGTCGGCGCCTTCGTGGCGACCTTCCTGGGGCAGGCCGTCGGCTGGTACGGGCCGAACCAGGGCGCGGGCTTCATCGGCGCCATCGTGGGTGCCGTGGTGGTGCTGTTCATCTACGGCCTGATCGCCAGTCGCCGCAGCACGACCATCTGACCGTCTCCGCACCTTCGGAAACGACGAGGGGCGCCCCGCAGGGCGCCCCTTTTCCGTGACCGCGATCTCGCCGGAGTCCGGCCGATCCTTGCCCGACGCTCAGAAATGCTCGGACGCAGCCTTCACGGCGCAGTGGCCGGTGGCGCCGCGCACCGCCAGTCCGACCCCGACGACCAGAGCCAGCAGGCTCAGGAGCTTGCTGGGCCGCGGCTGCGCGGCCGCAGCGGCGATGCCGAGGCCCAGCGCCACCGAGACCGCGCGCTCGGTGGTCGAGAGATTGGGCTGTCCGCTGAAGATGTCGTGCATCATGTCGTTGGCCATGAAGGTCTCCGGTGTGAAGTCGCGGGGGAACGCGGCATCCGGCGGCCCGTTCCCCGTCGCCGCGCCGCGGCACCCGTGTTGCGGCGGATCGGTCGTCCCAACGCAGCGACGAAAAGGCGCGGTCCCCGGGGGACCGCGCCTCTGCATGAGCTTCCGCGCCGGCCAGGGCCCGCGCGGGTGCGTATGGTTGCTTACTCGCCGGCCTCGCGACGGCGCTCGCCGCGATGACGGCCGCCTTCGCGGGGCTCGCGCGGCTCCTCGCCGCGCTCGGCCCGCTCGGCGTCGCGCTGCGCCTTGATCTTGTCGGTGATGTCCTCGCCGGTCTGCTGATCGACGACCTTCATGGACAGGCGGATCTTGCCACGGTCGTCCTGGCCGAGGAACTTCACCTTCACCTTGTCGCCTTCCTTGACGACGTCCGTCACCTTGGCGACCCGCTGGGCGGCGAGCTCCGAGATGTGGACGAGGCCGTCCTTGGCGCCGAAGAAGTTCACGAAGGCGCCGAACTCCATGCACTTCACGATCGTGCCGTCGTAGATCACGCCGACCTCCGGCTCCGCCACGATTGAGCGGATCCAGTTGTAGGCGGCCTTGATGGCCTTCCCGTCCGAGGAGGCAATCTTCACGACGCCCGTGTCCTCGATGTTGATCTTGGCGCCGGTCTTCTCGACGATCTCGCGGATCACCTTGCCGCCGGTGCCGATCACGTCGCGGATCTTGTCGGTCGGGATCTGCATCGTCTCGATGCGCGGCGCGTACTCGCCGAGCCTCCGGACGGGCAGCGGTCAGGGCCTTCGCCATCTCGCCGAGGATGTGGGCGCGGCCCTCCTTCGCCTGGGCGAGGGCGATCCGCATGATCTCCTCGGTGATGCCGGCGATCTTGATGTCCATCTGGAGCGAGGTCACGCCCTCGTCCGTGCCGGCCACCTTGAAGTCCATGTCGCCGAGGTGATCCTCGTCGCCCAGGATGTCGGAGAGCACCGCGAAGCGCTCACCCTCCAGGATGAGGCCCATGGCGATGCCCGCCACCGGACGGCGCAGCGGCACGCCGGCATCCATCAGCGACAGCGAGCCGCCGCAGACCGAGGCCATCGAGGACGAGCCGTTCGACTCGGTGATCTCCGACACGACGCGGATCGTGTAGGGGAACTCGTGGGCCGGCGGCAGGACCGGGCGGATCGCCCGCCAGGCGAGCTTGCCGTGGCCGATCTCGCGACGGCCCGGGGAGCCCATCCGGCCGGTCTCACCGACGGAATAGGGAGGGAAGTTGTAGTGGAGCAGGAAGCGCTCCTTGTAGGTGCCTTCCAGCGCGTCGATGAACTGCTCGTCCTCGCCGGTGCCGAGCGTCGCCACCACGAGGGCCTGCGTCTCACCGCGGGTGAACAGGGCCGAGCCGTGGGCGCGGGGCAGCACGCCGACCTCGGAGAGGATCGGGCGGACCGTCTTCACGTCGCGGCCGTCGATGCGCGCGCCGCTGTCGAGGATGTTCCAGCGGACCACCTTCGACTGCGCCTCCTTGAAGGCGGCCTTGACCTTCTCGGCCGGGAACTTCTCGGCACCCTCGGGGCACAGCTCGGCCATGACCTTCGCCTTGACGGCGTCGACGGCGGCATAGCGCTCCTGCTTGACGGTCTTGGTGTAGGCGGCGCGCAGCTCGGCCTCGCAGACCGCCAGCACCGCCTTCTCGACGTCGGCGTTCTCGGGGGCCTGGAAGTCGCGCGGCTCCTTGGCGGCCTTCTCGGCCAGGCGGATGATCGCCTCGATCACCGGCTGGAAGTGCTTGTGGCCGAACATCACCGCGCCGAGCATCACGTCCTCGGAGAGCTCCTTGGCCTCCGACTCGACCATCAGCACCGCGTCCTGCGTGCCGGCGACGACGAGGTCGAGGGACGACTCCTCCTTGGTCTCGGTGACCAGTGGGTTCAGCCGGTAGCTGCCGTTGACGTAGCCGACGCGCGCCGCGCCGATCGGGCCCATGAACGGCACGCCCGAGAGGGTCAGCGCCGCGGAGGCGGCGACCATCGAGACGATGTCGGGATCGTTCTCGAGGTCGTGGGTCAGGACGGTGACGACAACCTGGGTGTCGTTGCGCCAGCCCTCGACGAAGAGCGGACGGATCGGACGGTCGATGAGGCGGGAGACCAGGGTCTCCTTCTCGGAGGGACGGCCCTCACGCTTGAAGTAGCCGCCGGGGATGCGGCCGGCCGCGTAGGCGCGCTCTTGGTAGTTCACGGTGAGCGGCATGAAGTCCACGCCGGGCTTGGGCTCCTTGGTGGCGACCACGGTCGCGAGCACCGAGGTCTCGCCGTAGGTGGCGACGACGGCACCGTCGGCCTGGCGGGCGACCTTGCCGGTCTCCAGGACGAGCTTGCGGTCACCCCACATCAGCTCTTCGCGTTGAACGTCGAACATTCCTATCTCTTCCTTGCCTGCGGCGGGCCTTAGCCCGGCGCCGCCCGGGGCAAGACGGCGAGACACTTCCAGGGCGAAGTGTCTCGCGATCCTGCCCCGACGCTGGCGCCTCGAAGCGGCCCGCTTGTCGGGAGGCCGGACCCATTCCGGCAGCCCGAGATGGTGAAACGCGGCCCCGGGCCGGGCCCGGAACCGCGCGAAAAACGCCTTAGCGGCGGATACCGAGACGCTCGATGAGGGCGCGGTAGCGGGCCTCGTCCTTGCGCTTGACGTAGTCGAGCAGCGAGCGGCGCTGCGAGACCAGCTTCAGGAGGCCGCGGCGGGAATGGTTATCCTTGCCGTGGGTCTTGAAGTGGTTGGTCAGGTTGGTGATCCGCTCGGTGAGGAGCGCCACCTGGACCTCCGGGGAACCGGTATCCTTGGCGTCCTTGCGGTGTTCCTTGATGAGCGCGGTCTTGCGCTCTGCCGTGATCGACATCGCGTGCCTTTCGGGTTGTGCTGGTCGGATGCGGCGCCCCGTCTGGGCGCGCGCGGGCTCGGCGTTCGGCCGGTGCCGGGATGTCGTCCAGCACGGTCACAGCGCCAAGCGGCTCAAGCCCCGCCCGGTAACCCGGGTCGAGGCCGCGCGATCCATACACGAAACCGCCGGATATGCCAGCCCGCCGCGTTCCGTTCGGGCGCGCGCCGCGGCGCGTTTTGCGCTCGGTCCCAGGTCACGTTCACTGGCGCTCCATGCAGCCGGCAGAGGGGCTTTGCGCGATCCGGCATTACCCCTTTCCGGACAGGTGCTGCGACGTGGAACCTGATCCGGGCCGATGTACCGGGAGCGGCGCGAAGCGGCCTTGCCGAGCGAACGGTTAACGGCTCCGTGGTAGCCGGGACCGCGCACGAAACGCGGCCCGGCGATGAACGGTACTCTTTCGGATGCGTGCGGAGTCGCGGTCGCGACGCTGCTCGGCATTCCTCTCATCCTCCTGCCGGGCTACGCCCTCGGCACGCTGGCCGGCCTCTTCGAGTTCCGCACGCTCCCGCCCGGCCGCCGCCTTCTGTGCGCCGCGCTTCTCGGCATCGGGCTGCTGCCCCCCTCGACAGCCTGCTGGTCCAGGCCGCCGGCATTCCGGCCGCTGCCCTGGCGAACGGCACCCTGGGTCTCGCCGGGCTGCTCCCGGCAATCCGGAGCCTGCGGGGTCCGGTCGATCGGGCGGCCCTGGCACTCGCCGCGCTCTGGCTCGGCATCGTGGTCTACGCGCTGATCGACATCGACACCGGCACCGCCCTGTATCAGCCGATCCCGATCATCGACCTCGTCAAGCATGCGGCACTAACCCGCACGATCGCGGAAACCGGGCTGCCGCCCATGGACCCGTTCTTCGCCCGCCCCGAGCGGGCGGGCTACTACTATTTCTTCTATACGCTCACCGCCCTCGTCGATTGGGCCGGCGGGCGTCTTGTCGACGGGCGCACCGCCTTCGCGGGGCTCGCCTTCTGGACCGGCGTCGCGCTCCTCGGCCTCTTGGACCGGCTGCTGGCGGCCACCGGCCTCGTGCGGGCCGCTCCGCCCCGGTTCGTGCGCCGCGCGGTGCTCGCACTCCTGCCGGCCGGCAGTGTCGACATCCTGCTGGTTCTCCGGGAGCATCACGCGTCGGGCATCTGGATCCCGATCCCGGAATGGCTGAACGAGCAGATCCTCGACTGGCCGAGGTCCCTGGTCTGGGTGCCGCACCACGTGTCCGCCGCACTGGCGGGCTGGCTGGGCCTCCTCGCCCTGGCCGAAGCCGCGGACCGGGAACGGCCGGACCGGCGCGGGGAGGCCGCCGCGCTCGCCACGGCGGGCGTAGCCTTCGCGGCCTGCGCGGGCCTGTCGGTCTGGGTCTGCCTGGGCACAGCGGCCGCGGCGGGAACATGGCTGGCGCTGCTCGGCTTCGAGCGGCGCTGGCGCGCTGCGGGCCGGCTGGTGGGGGCGGGGCTCCTCAGCGCGGTCCTGGCCGCCCCCTACCTGCTGAGCCTCCTGGCGAACCGGACCGAGACCGGCCCCGCGATCAGGATCGCGGTCCGGAGCTTCGGCCCGTTGGAGGGGATGGCCGACGAGCCGATCGCGAGCGTGCTCCGGCTGATCCTGCTGCCGGTCAACTACTACGTCGCGCTGGGCGTCTGCGCGGCCGGATCATTCCTGTTCTGGCGGGTCGTACCACGCCGCGAGGCGCATGCCAGTGAGGCGGGACGGCTGCTGACGATCTGCGCCGCCGCCGCCCTGCTGCTCGGCGGGTTCCTGCGCTCGGCGATCCTCTACAACGATCTCGGCTGGCGCGTGGTCCTGCTCGCGCAGGTCTCGGTCCTGGTCTGGACTGTCGTCGCCCTTATCCGAACCGCCCCGGCGGCGCGGCTGAGGCTACCCGGGTTCATGGCCGCGCTCTTGATGCTCGGATACGCCACGACGCTCTACGGCTTTGCCGGCATGCGCGCCTACCACGTCGCGGCGCCACCGGCACTCGCCTTCCTGAACGGCCGGCCGGACATCGACCGCGCACTGCGCGCAGCCTATGGCTGGGCCGGCACGCACCTGCCGCACGACGTGGTGCTGCAGCAATCGCCGCTCCCGCCGCGCGTGTTCGATTTCGGCCTCTACGGGCACCAGCCCGTGGCGGTCGCCGACCGCGAGGCGCGGCTGTTTGGCGCGGCGCCCGAAGCGGTCGCGGCGCGGCTCGCGCAGATCGGGCCGATCTTCGGCGAACTGCTGCCCGGATCCGACGTGCGCCGCCGGACCGTCGAGGCCGGAATCGGCGCCCTGATCGTCACCGCGCAGGATGCGGCCTGGGCCAAACCGGATTCCTGGATCTGGCGCAGCCCCCCGTCTATGCGGGGCCGCTCGTCCGGATCCTGCGGGTCGAGGATCTCCATGACTGAGCCTGCCTCTTCGCGTCTCGGCGGCGCCCTGCGCTGGCTCGTTGCCCAGGCGGCTCTGCATGCGGGCGCGCTCGCCTTCGGCTTCGGCTGCTTCGTCCTGCTGTTCCGGACCGATCTCTGGTCGGGCGTGACGATCCTGTTCTACCGCGGCCTGATCCTGCTGGTGGTCGCCTTCGCGCTCACCCTCGCGGCGACGGCGGCGCTCGCCGGCCTCGGCCGTGCCTGGGGCTTGCGCCGCCGCGATGCCCTCGGGGCCTGCGTGCTGTCGCTGTCCCTGAACCTGAGCGTCTTCGTGATCTTCCCCGTGACCATCGACCGCTCGATCAGCGTGTTCCTGCTCGGGCAGATGGCGGCCCATCCCGACGAGAGCTTCAGCCCCGACCTGGCGCGGGCGGTGTTCGAGGCGGTCTATCTTGGCGAGTTTAGCCAGATCGAGCGCCGCCTAGCCGAGCAGGAAGCCTCGGGCAACGTGACCCCGTCCGGCGCGGGCTACGCCATAACCCCGCAGGGCCGTGCCTTCATCCGGCTGTGCGGCCTGGTCGCCAGGGTCTTTCAAACCGATACCCGTATGGTCGGGGGAGGCGACTCGACCGGCGGTGCGGTATCCGCATCGCAGGGCGGTCGCCGCTAGGCCCAACCGGGGCGAGTCTTGTCATCGGGCCAGCCTGAACAACGCACTCCAGGAGAGGACGCGCAATGGCGGAGCCCGGCCTGACGACAGGCGCCCCACGGACGACTGGACAGGGCCGCGGCCTCGCGCGGAGCCTCACCGCCCCGGGCCTCGTCGGAATCGGGCTCGGCGCCACGATCGGCGCCGGCATCTTCGTGCTTACGGGAACCGCCGCGGCGCAATATGCGGGTCCCGCGCTCAGCCTGTCCTTCGTGATCGGCGGGATCGCCTGCGGGTTCGTCGGCCTGTGCTACGCCGAGCTGGCCGCGATGATTCCGGAGGCGGGCTCAACCTACACATACACGAAGGAGAGCCTGGGCCGGTTCCCCGCCTGGATCATCGGCTGGGATCTGGTGCTAGAATTCGCCGTGGCAGCGGCCACGGTGGCGGTCGGCTGGTCCGGCTACGCACAGTCGCTCGCGGCGGAATTCGGCCTGACGCTGCCACCCGCGCTGGCCGCGGCGCCCGGGGAGGGCGGCGTGGTGAATCTGCCCGCGGCCGGCATCGTGCTGCTGCTCACGACCCTGCTGTTCCGCGCGACCCGGGAGGCCTCCCTGGTCAACGGGCTCCTGGTGGCCTGCAAGGTAGCGATCATCCTGGCCTTCGTGGGCGTCGGCGCCGCGCATCTCAGACCGGAACTCTGGCACCCATTCGTGCCGGAGAATGCCGGCACGTTCGGCACCTACGGCTGGAGCGGCGTGTTCCGCGGGGCCGCGGTGGTGTTCTTCGCCTTCGTGGGCTTCGAGACCGTGGCGACCGCCGCGGGCGAGTGCCACGCGCCGCAGCGGGACGCGCCGATGGGGCTGATCGGGTCGCTCCTGATCACCACAATCCTGTACGTGGCGATGGCCGTCGTGCTCACCGGCCTCGTGCCCTACCGGGACCTGGACGTCGCCGACCCTGTGGCCAAGGCGGTCGACACGATCGGCCTGTCCGGCTTCTCGACGCTCATCAAGATCGGCGCCCTGATCGGTCTGACCACCTCGGCGCTGACGGCCCTCTACGGCCAGGGGCGGATCTTCTTCGCCATGGCCCGCGACGGGCTGCTTCCCGAGATCTTCTGCCGGGTCCATCCCGTGACACGGGCGCCCATGGCGAGCCAATTGGTGATCGGGCTGTTCACGGCGGCGCTGGCGGGGCTCGTGCCCATCGACGTCCTCGGCGAGATCGTCAGCATCGGCACGCTCCTGGCCTTCGGCCTCGTCTGCACGACCGTCCTGATCCTGCGGCGCACGCAGCCCGAGCGGACGCGGCCGTTCCGCGTGCCAGCCGTCAAGCTCGTCGCCGGGCTCGGCATCCTCTCGTGCCTGACGCTGATGGCCTCGTTGCCGGCCGATACCTGGATCCGGCTCGCCGTCTGGCTGGTGATCGGACTCGCGATCTATGCCGGCTATGGCCGGCGGCACGCCCGGCTCATCCGAGCAGGTTGATCGTCGCCTGGGTCAGCGTGTCGATCGAGGTCGAGGCGCTGAGGTTCAGCTCGTAGTTCCGGATGACCCGCTGGAGATCGGCGGATTCCTCGGCGATGTTCACGTTCGGCAGCCGGACATAGCCGCGGGCGTCGGCCGCGACATTGGACGGCTCGTAACGCCTGCGGAAATCGCCGGTGTCGCGGACGATGCGCCCCACCGGGCTGCGCGGTCTGTCGGCGACGACCGGCGCGAACACTGCGATCTTACGCGTATAGGGCGCGCCGCCCGGCGCCGTGGGAGCCGAATCGGCGTTGGCGATGTTCTCGGAGATCGCGCGGATCCGCCCGCTCTGCACCTGCCGGCCGGAGGCCAGCGCGTCGGAAGCCGAGTGGAGAGCGCTGGTATCCGGCATGCGCGGGGCCTGATCGGCGACGATGGCGACACGGCGGACCTTCGCGGGACAGGCTTAACGGTCGGTTAAGACCCTGGCGTCGGGATCTACCCCGCACCGCCGGAAAGGCTCAGCGCCTCGCGGAGATCACGGCTGTCGGTCAGCCGCAGGCCACGGCGGCGCAGGGCGGCCAGCATCGCGCGGTCCGGGAAGGGGCAGTAGGGCAGCACCTCGGTGCTCCGACCCTCCGGCACGGTGCCGGTCCGGGCAATCGTGTCGAGCAGGCGGTCGAGCATCCTGCGCCCGTGCGTGTGGAGCGCCACGGAAGCGTGGGTGGCCGTGGTCCCGGCCGGCAGCGGCACCGCTTCCTGCGCGAGGATCGCCCCGGTATCGATCGTCGCGGCCAGCCGGTGCAGGGTCATCCCGAAGCTGCCGGGCCCGTCGGCCAGCGCGTGGATCGTCGGGACCGGACCGCGGTGACGCGGGAGCAGGCCGGGATGACCGTTGATACCGCCGAGCCGCGCCAGCGCGATCGTCTCGGACTTCAGAATCTGGTCGAAATGGTAGGTCAGGATCAGATCGGGCGCGGTCTCGCGCAGCGTCTGCGCGACCTCCGGACCGTTGACGTCGTCGATTCTTAGGGTCGGGATGCCCAGGCGCCCGCAGAGGGTCTTGAGCGGCGTCGATTCCGGCGCGTCGGTGCTTCCGGCTGCTACCTGGGTCAACGGCGCGAGCGGGCGCAGCAGGTCCGGCAGCCCGAAATTCACCGCGAGGTACGGCAGGATCCCGGCGCCTGAGCGCGCGAGGTGCCGCCGGATCTGGCCGGTCAGGCCGCCGCTCGACGGCCGCTCGGCGTTGGACAGTCCCACGAAGGCGATGTCGGCCCGATAGTCGGCGACGAGCCGGCGCACCACGCGGGCGTTCGGCAGCGCCTCCAGGACGAACAGCGCGATCCGTGGGCGGCTCATCAGCGCCGCTTCCGCCGCTGGAACCGGAAGGCGTAGAGGCCGGCCTGGCGAATGCTCTCGGGCAGGAGCAGCACCGTGCGGGCCAGCGCCGTAAGGATATAAGGAAACGCGATCACGTCGCGGTTGGCCGCAATGCCCTTGGCAATGCGCACGGCCGCTTCCTCGGCGCTGATCTCCAGAGGACGCCAGCCCTTCAGCTCGCCGCCCATCGGGGTCTTCACGTAACCCGGGGTGACGACGTTGACCTTTACCCCGCGGGGCCCGACCTTCTGGCGCAGGGCGAGCCCGTGGGCGACAAGGGCGGCCTTGGCGCCGCTATAGGCCGGCGCGTCTTGGAGTGGCGCGTAGGCCGCCAGCGACGACATCAGCACGATCTGGCCGCGCCCGCGCTGGAGCATCAGCGTCAGGGTGGGCAACATCACGTTGAGCGAGCCCGTGTAGTTGATGTCGGCGGTCTCGAAGGCGACGTCCTCGGCTTCGACCTGCCCCTCCTGGTTGCCGCCATTCACCGCGGCATTGGCGATAACGAGGTCGAGGGCGCCGCCGCGTCCACCCGGCGCACGAGCGCCATCGTGGCCGCGCGGTCGCGGGTATCGAGGCGAGCGGTCTCGACGGCGGCGCCGCTGGCGCGACAATCCCGGGCGACCGCCTCCAGGCGTTCGCCGTTGCGGCCGACGAGGATGAGGCTCACGCCGGTCTGCGCGTAATGGCGCGCCAGCGCAGCGCCGATGCCGCTCGACGCGCCGGTGATCAGAATGCGGGGCATATTCCGGGTGCTACGCCGCGGAGCGTGGAAAGATCAAGGTCGGGAACGACTCACCGGCGGCGAAAGCCGTATCAAAGGCCGGCGAACGCCCCGGCCAGGTCGGATTCCGGTCAGTAGACCGGGGCGAGTTCCCCGTCGCGCTCGGCCGCCTCGCGGATCGCCCGCGCCGCCGCCAGCATGGAATCGGGCAGAGCCGATTCCATCCGCGGCACAGAGCCTGCCACAGCCCGGTCGATCGCCTCCTTGGAGAAGAAGCCACCGTTGACCTGGGTCCGGTGCAGCACGACGCGGCGGAAATCGGCCATCAGGTCCATGTCGGGCGGCGTCGGGTTCTTCCAGAATCCGTCGAGGTCCCCTGATGGGTCAGGCCGGCCATGTTGTAGATGGCGGTTCCGACCGCGTGGGTCGGGCAACCCATCTCCAGGGACAGCATCCCCACCGTCGAGTTGACGATCACCACGCCGCGGGCCCCCTTGATCAGGGCCGGCAGGTCGCCGCCGTCGATGAAGTCGAGCCGGTCGCTGACGCCGTGCCGGCGCGCCGAGGCGCGGGCGAACTTGCGCCAGTTGATCAGGCCGCTGTCGAGCGGGTGCAGCTTCACCAGCAACCGCGTCGGCGCCGAGGAGGCGTCCGCGAAGGACTTGATCACCCGGTCCATGAATCCCTCGACACCGAGGAAGGGCGAGTGGACCCGGATCTGGTAGTCGCTGTCGAGCTGGAGCGGCAGCAGGAAGTAGTCGCAGCCGACCGCGCGGTAGATCTCGTCGCAGCGCGCCGCCTCACGGCGGGTATGAGCGCGCCGGGCGAATTTCTTGATCCAGCCCGCGTATTCGGCGGCGATATGGGTCGGCCGGTGGCTGCGGAAATGCGGGAAGAGGTAGGGGAACAGGACGTTGGCGAGGTTGTAGCCGACGTCCCAGACGCTCCGGCGGGCCATGTCGCCGGTGGAGGGCATCGCCCGGCCGGGCTGCGGCAGGCGCCGCGCCAGGGCGCGGATCTCGGCGGCCGTACGGGGCAGGGACGAGAAGCCGTTCACGCCGCCAAGCTCGCAGGTGATCCAGTTCGGGCGGATGTAGCCCTCCTCGAACACGTGCACCCGCAGGCCGCGGTATTCTGCGATCATCCGGGCCGCCTTGTGGAACGGCCGGCAATCGCCGAACAGCACGATGTCGGTCACGTGCTCGCGGTCGAGATAGGCCTCGAGGTACTCGCCCCAGGCCTCGCGGCGGCCGCGGTAATTGTCCGCCTCGCCGTTCCAGAACAGCCAGTCACCGGGGCAGAGGTTGATGCGCCGGACGTTGTGCCCCCGTGCGCGTAGCGCCTTACCGAGATCGGAGAAGAACGGTGTGGCGATGCCCTGCAGGAAGAGGAAGGTCGCGGGGCGGTCGCGGAGGGCGTCGGGGGCGGGCTGTTGCATTCCGCGGCGCTTCTATCCTTGACCCTTGGCCGGACGAGCCGAGCCGATGAGAAACCATGAGGTGGCACGGTGCCTAGCGGCCCGGCAATCCAAGGCTGTGCCGCAGCACGGCTTTTCCGCCTCGGCGTGTCCCGTCTGCAACGGTCGCGCCGTTGCGGCTCCGGTTCGGATTGAGCGGGCAATCACGGCGACGATATGTCCGAATCCTTTCCAGCCCGTGGCAGTCGTGACGTCGGCCGAGGTTGTCCCCGCCTTCCACGCCCATCCCACCCGCGCGAAAATGCGCTACAGGCAGGCGGACCCTATCGACCGACCGGAGCCGGACGCGCAGATCATGTCTCCTGAACCGACCCCGTCGCTCTACGCGACCGGCCGGACGATCCACGGCCTCCGGGCCGAGATCGAGGCTGCGACGGGCCTCGCCTTCGCGCCGGCGCGCCCCGGCGCCGTCGGCGCGGTCTGGCGTGCGGGAAGCCTGCCGGGACGCCTGCTGGCGCTGGCGGGCCGCCGCCGCCTCGTGGTCGCGCCCGGGCCGCTCCTCAGCCCGTATGATCGGCCGGAGACCGGATTCGCGTCCCTGCGGATCAGCCTCGACGGCGTGCCGTTTGGCGGAGAATGGGGCGTCCACTACCTCGATCCCTGGACCCGGGCGCCGATCGGCCGCGAAGCCTGCGCGGAGCGAGTGGCGTGGCTCGCCGCGCGCTTCGCGGAGAACGACCGGCGCGTGGTCTATGTCGGTATGTCACGCTGGAAACGGCCGGCCCTCGACGTGCTCGGCGCCGGCCCCGCGGGGCGCCCGGTCCACACCATGACCGCCGAGGCCGCCGTCGCGGCGGGACGGCGCCACGACGGCCGCATCCTGGCTTGGGCGACCCGGGCGCCGGGCCAGCTGGAGGAGGCCTGCGCCAAGGCCGGCCTGCCGCTCGCTCGGGTCGAGGACGGATTCCTGCGCTCCGTGGGCCTCGGCGCCAGCCTCCAGCCCGGTGCCTCCATCGTGGTCGACGATCTCGGCATCTACTACGACCCGCGCCGGGAGAGCCGCCTGCAACGGCTGCTGGCCGAGTCCGACTTCACCCCGGACCTGGTCGCCCGGGCGCGGCGCCTGCGCGAGGAGGTCGTGGCGCGCCGGCTCAGCAAGTATAATGTCGGCCTCGACGCCGCGGCGCTCGACTGGCCCGCCGGGCGGCGGATCGTGCTCGTGCCGGGGCAGGTGGAGGACGACGCCTCGGTGCGGCACGGCTCCCCGCTCGTCCGCTCGAACCGGGCTCTGCTGGAGGCGGCGCGGCGGCGCAACCCCGACGCCTTCCTGCTCTACAAGCCGCATCCCGACGTGGAGGCAGGCTTCCGCCCGGGCATCATCCCGGAGGCGGAGGCACTGACGCTGGCCGATCGGATCGTGGCCGGCATCAGCATCGTCGACCTCCTCGACCGGGTGCATCACGTCGAGACCATGACGTCGCTCGCGGGGTTCGAGGCACTGATCCGCGGGCTCACCGTGGCGACGCATGGCCGGCCGTTCTACGCCGGCTGGGGCCTGTCGGAGGACCTCGCGCCGGGAGCCCATCGTGGTCGCAGGCTGAGCCTCGACGAACTGGTCGCCGGCGCGATGATCCTCTATCCGCGCTACCTCGATCCCGTGGCGATGAAGCCGTGCAGCCCGGAGCAGCTCCTCGACCGTCTGAGCGCGGCCCGGGAGGCGGCGCCGCGCAGCGCCCTCTCCATCGGCCGGACCGCCCATCTGATGATGCGGGCGCGCTACGGGCTGTTCAACCCGATCGTGCGGGCGCTCCGCCGCCGCCGCGGCGTCGGCCGCGAGGCCGGGAGCGGTCCGCGATAGGACGTGGCCCTCATGCGACACCCAAGCGATGGCGCCTGCTGCTAAAGCTGTGAGGCAGCACGACCGCGGGCCGGGCCCGATCATTCTGGATCAGGAACGGCTCATAACTTATTGCTCCAGCGTGCTCTTTCCCGCCAGGCAGGTTCATGTCCCGGCGGAGAGCATGCCCGCCACACGCCGAGTGCTTGAGCCTTGACGACGTTCCTCATTGCCAGCGGCCTCGCGCTCACCCTGTGCCTCGCCCTGGAAGTGTTCGCGGGCGATTCGGTCACGCGGGCCAGCCTCGCGCCGCGGGATCTGGGCCTGCGGCTTCTGGGCTATTTCTTGGTCCTGCTGTTCTGGTTCGAATTCTCCTGGCGGCCCTGGCTCGCCGGGCTGACCTGCGTGGTCACGGTGGCGATCCTCATCATCGTCAGCCGTGCGAAGCGTTCGGTGATCGGCGAGCCGCTGCTGTTCAGCGATTTCGCCCTGCTGCCGCAGGTGCCGCGGCATCCGCAACTCTACTACATCCCGCCTCTCTGGGACCCGCGCATCTCGGTTCCGGTCCTCCTCACCCTCGCGGCCACCGTGATCTGGTACCGGACCGAGCCGAGCGTGCTGCCGGTTGCCACCCTCCCGCGCATCCTTGCCGTGCTCGGCCTGCCGCTGCTGCTCTGGCTGCTGGTGCGCGCCGCGCCGCGCCCGCCGCTCGCCCGGCTGATCGCCCGCTGGTTCCCGCATCCCGACCTGGAGGCGGACGTAGCCCGGGTCGGCCTACCGGCGAGCCTTCTGGGCTACACCGCCCGGGCGCTGGCGGGCGGCGAGATCGGTGCCGGAGGCGCCCGCGCTGCCGGCCGGGCCGGGTGACGACGTGGTGGCGGTGGTCCAGCTCGAATCGTTCATCGACCCGGAGCGGCTGGGCGGCGCACCGCTGCCGGCGATGGACCTGTTCCGCACCCGGTCAGCCCAGTACGGGCGCCTCCGGGTCCCGGCGCACGGCGCCTATACGATGCGCAGCGAGCACGCGGTACTCACCGGGCGACCGTCCGACGCCCTCGGCTTCGGCCGGTACGATCCCTACACCGCCCGGAGCGGCGACGAGCCGACGAGCCTCGCCCGGCTGGCGCGCGCGCGCGGCTACGAGACCCTGTTCCTGCACCCGTTCCACCGGGACTTCTTCCGCCGGGCACGGGTGATGGAATCGTTCGGCTTCAGCGATCTCGTGATGGGCGAGGCCTTCGAGACGGCCCCAAAGGTCGGCCCCTATGTCGGGGACGTCGCCCTGAGCGAGCGCCTTCTCGACGAGGTCCGGGCGCGGCGCACGCCGCTGTTCCTGTTCTGCGTGACCATGGAGAATCACGGTCCCTGGAAGCCCGGCCGGCTCCCCGGCATCGAAGATCCGGAGTCGCAGTACCTCCACCACGTCGCCAATACCGGGCGGATGGTCGAGAACCTCGTGGCGGGGCTCGATGCCCTCGCGCGCGAGCGGGGCGAAACCATCACCCTCTGCGTGTTCGGCGACCATGCTCCCTCCCTGCCGACCTGCAAGCCGGGCTTCGGGGAGCAGACGACGGAATACGCCCTGTTCCGCTTCGGACGCCCGCCGGCCTCTCCGCGTCGGGCCGACATCGCCGCCGACGTTCTGGGACGGGAGCTGCGCGGGACGCTCGCCACCGTGCCAGCGGACATCGCCGCGGAGACGTGATAAGGTTAAGCTTGCACGTCATAAGCGTGGCGGTGCCACGCTGGTGACGCATTGCCGGCGGATAGCGCGGCCGTCCGACAGGCGGCCGCCCGTTCGGCTCGGCCGTTAAAGCGATCGCAGCGTTTGGCGGTCACCCTGGATGTCCCGGCCGGTGCCAGCGATGGTGCACGGACCGGCGAGGAGAGTCTCTGTGATGCTGCGTAAGACGGCGCGCACCGCGCTGATGGCCGCCCTGGCGGCGGGCTCTGTCGGCGGTTGCACGTACCTGCCTGCGGCGGGTCCGACGGCGGGTGCGATCCAGGCCGGGTCGGAGGTGGCCACTGAGGACGGGGGACTTCTGGCCCGCTACGAGATCATCGACGTCACCCCGGCGGTCATCGAGGCCCTGCGCGGCCGGCCGCTGGACAGCCTGCTCGCCTCCTTCGGCGACCACCGCCCCTCCGCCGAGCCGGTCATCGGCATCGGCGACATGGTCTCGGTCTCGATCTGGGAAGCCGGATCCGGCGGCCTGTTCTCGGGCCCGCTGGTCGCCGACCGGTTCTCGGCCGGCTCCAAGTCCGCCCTCATCCCCGAGCAGCCGGTCGGGCGCGACGGCGCCATCTCGGTGCCCTATGCCGGGCGCATCAAGGTCGCCGGCCGCCGCACCCAGGACGTCCAGGCGCTGATCGAGAACGAGCTGGCCGGCAAGGCCATCCAGCCGCAGGTGCTGGTCTCGGTCACCCGGCCGATCAGCCAGGCGGTCACCGTCACCGGCGAGGGCGCGGCCGGCGCGCGCCTGCCGCTCTCGGGCCACGGCGACCGCATCCTCGACGTGATCGCCGCCGCCGGCGGCAACCGCTCGCCGGTCAACGAGACCTTCGTGCGGCTCTCGCGCGGCGCGGTGACCGCGACCGTGCCGCTGACCACGGTGGTGTCCAACCCGCGCGAGAACATCTACCTGCGGCCCAACGACGTGCTCACCCTCGTGCGCGACCCGCAGACCTTCATCGCGGTGGGCGCGCTGGGCAACAGCACCGAGCTGCCGTTCCAGGCCGACGGGATCACGCTGGCGCAGGCGCTGGCCAAGGCGCGCGGCCTGTCGGACTTCCAGGCGGATCCGGCCGGGACGTTCATCTTCCGCTTCGAGCCGGCCAGCGTGGTGCGCCGGCTCAATCCAGGCTCGAAGTTGCTCGGCACGCCGCTGGTGCCGGTGGTCTACCGGATCAACATGCGCGACCCGAACAGCCTGTTCGTCAGCCAGGCGTTCCGGATGCGCAACCGCGACCTGGTCTACGTCTCCAACGCGCCCTTCACCGAAGTCCAGAAGGTGCTATCCGCCTTCAACGGCCTCACCGGCCCGCTCGCCTCCGCGGCGACCGCTTACGCCTACACGAAGTAGCGAGTGCTGCCGGCCTTCTGGCCGGCGGTATGCGGAAGGCCCCAAAGCAATGCAGGGCGCGGATAGGATCCGCGCCCTGCTCTTTACTGCCCGTCGGTCGGCAGACCGGACCGGCCGTCGGGTGTTCAGACCCGCTTGGCCAGCAGCTGCTCGATCAGCGAGCCGCCCTTGTCGATCGCCGCCAGTTCCTCGGCCACCGCATTCACGGTGTCGCGGATCTGGTCCGGGGTGTGCTCGGAGGTCAGGAAGAAGCGCAGGCGCGAGGCCCGCTCCGGCACCGCCGGGTGGATGATCGGCTGGACGTTGATGCCCCGGCGATAGAGCCGGTCCGACAGGGTGACGGCCTTCAGCGAGTCGCCCACGATGATCGGCACCACCGCCAGCCCGAGGCTGAAGCCGGTATCGAGGCCGAGCTTCTTGGCGGTGGCCAGGAACAGGATGCCGTTCTGGCGCAGGCGCTCGACCCGCTCGGGCTCGGCATGCATCACCGCGAGCGCCGCCTCGGCGGCGGCGGCCAGCGGCGGCGACATGCCGACGCTGTACACGAAGCCGCCGGCCGTGTGCTTGAGGTACTCGATCAGCGCGATCGGGCCGCAGATGTAGCCACCGCAGGTCGAGAGCGTCTTCGACAGCGTGCCCATCCAGATGTCGACCTCCTTCGGGTCGACACCGCAATGCTCGAACAGGCCGGCACCGGTGCGGCCGGTGACGCCGAGGCCATGCGCCTCATCGACCATCAGCCACACGTCGTAGCGCTTCTTGAGGGCGACGAGCCCCGCGAGGTCCGGCGCGTCGCCGTCCATGCTGTACAGGCCCTCGACCACGATCAGCGCCCGCCGGTGCTCGTGGCGGGTCGACTGGAGCAGGGTCTCCAGGGCGTCCAAATCGTTGTGCGCGAAGGAGCGCCGCTGCGCGCCGGAAAGCTGCGCGCCCGTGACGATGCTGTTGTGGGAGAGGGCGTCGTGGAAGATCACGTCGCCGGCTTCCAGCAAGGCACCGATCGTCGTGACGTTGGTGGCGTGCCCGCTCACCATCACGACGCAGCCCTCGGAGCGGTAATGCTTGGCCAGCGCCTGCTCGAGGCTGATGTGTCCCGGCCGCTCGCCCGCGACCACCCGGCTCGCCGACGCCGAGGTACCGTAGGCGTCGATCGCCTCCCGGGCCGCATTGCTCACCCGCGGATGGCCGTTCAGGCCGAGGTAATCGTAGGATGAGAAGTTGGTGAAGCTCTTCTGGTCAATCCGCGTGGTCGCGCCGGCCTTGGCGTCGTGGACGCGGAAGAACGGGTTGCCCAGGCCGATCAGATCGGCCGCCTGACGCTGGAGCTTGAGGCTCGCGGTAGCCCGGCAGGTTCTCGAAATTCTGCGCGGCCGACTTGCCGGCGGGGGAGGCCGCCTTGACGGGGGCCGGGCGCGGCGTGGCGCGCCCGAGCCGGTTGGTCACGAAGCCGGCGAGCGCCGCGCGCCCGCCGTCCGGCCGTGCCGTGTCGGTCATGAGTTCGTCTCTTTGATCTCGTTGGACGTCTGCTCGATGAGTTCCTTGAGAGGCGCGATCATCTGCGCATCGACCTCACCGCCGACATGCTTCGAGACGAGGCTCATCGCGACGCCGGCCGTCTCGTCCATGGGCGCGGAAACCGCCTGAATTAAGGACTCCGACAGCTCGTTGACGGTCATGCCCGACGAAAGCCCGGCGGGCGGCGCGTCGAGGGCGAAGCGCTCCTGCAGGCTCGCGCCCAGCTCGACACCCATCAGGGAGTCGAGGCCGATCTCCGAGAGCTGACGCACGCGGCTGATGTCGTCCTTGGGCAGGCGCAGGATGCGGGCGATGTCCTCGACGATCGCGTCCGACACGGTCTTGCGAACCGCGTCGAGATCGCCGCCCTTGAGGAGCGCGGCGATGTTGATCGCCTGGACGCCACCGGCCTCGGCCTGCTGGTCCGACCCGAGTTCGGCGTAGCTCGGCGATCGCATGGTGGCGAGTCGCTCGCGCGCCTTGCCCCAGTGCATCGCCGCGATGGCAATCACCGCTTCGTCCGGCGAGGTGCCCTGGCTTCCCAGCGCATCGGCCATCAGGTCGAGGCAGCGGCAGGCTTCCATCGGCGTGACGCCGACGCGGCCAGCGAGGCCCTCCATGACCGCCCTGTTGCGGGCGAGCATGCCGACATCGCCGATGGCACCCCAGGCCACTGCCAGAGCCGGCAGGCCGCGGCGGCGGCGCTGCCGCGCCAAGCCCTCCATGAAGCCGTTGGCGGCCACATAGGAGCCCTGGCCGGGATTGCCGATGAAGGTCGTCGCCGAGGAGAACAGGACGAAGTAGTCGAGGCTCCGGTCCCGGGTCGCGGCGTCCAGGTGCTGGGCGCCGATCACCTTCGGGCCGATCACCGCGTCGAGCGCCGCGGCGTCGATGTTGGCGATCAGGCCGTCCTGGAGCACCGCCGCGGCGTGAAGCACGCCCGCGAGCTTCTTCCCGCCCTGCTCGATCTCCGCGATCAGGCGATCCACCGCCGAGCGGCTGGTGATGTCGACGGCCTTGGCCTCGACCTTCACGCCACGCCCGGCCAGTTCGGCCACCGCCGCCTTGGCCTCATCGGTGGCAGCGCCCTTGCGGCCGGAGAGCACGATGTGCTTTGCGCCCTTGTCGGCGAGCCAGCGCGCCGCCTCTAGGCCGAAGCCGCCGAGGCCGCCGGTCACGAGGTGGACGCCCTCGGACGAGACCGTGAACGGCCGACTGGTGTCCTTCATGATCGTGCCGGCCCTGGGCGGGCTGATCACGATCTTACCGATGTGACCCGATTGCTGCATCAGCCGGAACGCGTCCGAGGTCTCGGCCGCCGTGAAGGGCTGGTAGGGCAGAGGCTTGAGGCCGCCGTCGTTGAACAGGGCCATAACCTCGCGGAACATCCGCGCGCCGTCGTCGCCCTGGTGCTGAATCACCTGGTCGAGGTCGACGCCGAAGTAGCTGAGGTTCCGCCGGAACGGGCGCAGGCCGATATGGGTGTTGGCGACGTAGTCGCGCTTGCCCAGCTCGACGAAGCGGCCGAAGGGCCGCAGCGCATTGAGCGAGCGCTCCATCGCCTCGCCGAACAGGCTGTTCAGCACGATGTCGACCCCGTCGCCCGTGATCGCACGGATCTCGTCCACGAAGGCCAGCGAGCGGGAGTCGAGCACGTGCTCGGCGCCCAGTGCCTTCACGAGCGCCCGCTTCTCGCGGGAGCCGGCGGTAGCGATGACCCGCGCGCCCTTCAGCTTAGCGATCTGCAGGGCCGCGAGGCCGACGCCGCCCGCGCCGCCATGGACCAGCACCCACTCGCCGCGCCGCATCCGGGCGCAGGATACGAGGCCGTAATAGGCGGTGAGGAAGGCCACCGGCACGGTGGCGGCCGCCATCGGGTCGAGGCCCTGCGGCATCGGCGCGACGACGAGGTCCGGCACCACGATGTGCGTGGCGAAGCCCGATTGGGCGAAGGCGACGACCGGGTCGCCGACCTTGAATCCCTTCACGCCCGGGCCGACGGCCGTGACGCGGCCGGCACACTCGAGGCCGAGGCGGGGGCCGGCGAAGCCGTCCTCCAGGATCTCCTCGGGCAGCATCGAGAGCGCCCAGAGCACGTCGCGGAAGTTGAGGCCGGTGGCCTCGACCGCGATCTCCATCTCGCCCTTGCCGGGGGCGCGGCGCTCGGCCGGACCCCAGACCATCTCGCTGAGGCCGCCCGTGTTGCTGCGCTCGAGCCGCGCGGCCTCGGCCGGGACGGCATCCGCCGGATCCCGGTGCTTCGGCCGGCCGGCATGGAAGCGCACGACCTGGGTCCGCTCGTCGTCCAGCACGATCTCGGTCTCCGGCGTACCGGAGAGAATGAGGTCGCGCAGGCGCTCGGAGGCCCGCTTCGACGACATCTCGGGGGAGAGGTCGATGCGGCGGACGTCGAGGTTCGGGGCCTCGTTGGCCAGCGTGCGGGAGAAGGCCCAGACGCCGGCCTCGATGTTGGTGGTCTGGCCGCCCCGGTCGCGGGTGGCGCCCGGCGCCACGACCCAGAGGCGGGTCTGGCGGGAGCCGAGATGCTCGGTGCAGCGCTTCAGGCTGAGGCAGCGGTCGCGCAGCCGCTCGGCCGCCTCGCCGCCGCGCGTGAAGGCGCCGGCCAGGAACACCACCGTGTCGGGGGTCTCCTTCTCCAGCTCCATCAGCGAGGTCTCGGAGTCGAGGATGATCGAGACGTGCACGCCGCCCGCGACCAGCAGGGTCGCCAGGGACGAGGCGGTCTCGGCCGCGAACTCGTCGTCCGAACCGATGATGAAGGCGAAGCTCTGCGCCGGGGCCGGCCCCGGACGCACCGGCGCCTCGGCCAGCAGCAGCAGATCGTCGCCGTTGGCGGAGGCGGCCCGCTCGACCGCGACCTTGACGAGCCCATGGGCGCTGAGATTGCGCTGCCAGCCCTCGATATCCTCAAGCCGTCCGACCGGGAGGCCGCCGACGGCCTCCTCGAACCAGCCGCCCGTGAGGCCGAATACGAGGTCGCGGAACAGGGACGCGCCCGGCTCTACGGCCACCAGAAGACCGCCGGTGGCGAGCGCTCCGGCGAGCTGGCCCGGCAGGGTGCGGTCGGCGCGGTGCAGGCTGCCGGCGGCCAGGATCAGGTCGAAGCTCGCGGGCGCCAGATCCTCGGCGGTCTCGACGACCGCCGCGGCGCGGCCCAATGACAGGCGCGCCCGCTCGGCGAGGCGACGGTCGGTCTCGAACACCGTGAGCCGGGCCTCGGCAGCGGCTGCGAAAGTCGCCGCCTGGGCGGAGAGGGGACCGAACCCGACCTGGAGGACGCGAAGCGCCCGCTCCTTGGGGAGCTGCCCGAGGCTGCGCTCGATCAGCCCGGCCACCACATCGGCGCCGTGGCGGGCGGTAGCCGAGCGCAGAACGAAGGCGTCGATCGCCCCCTGCGGCAGGCTCGGGGCATCGGTCAACCGACCGGCGAGCAGGCGGTCGACCAGGGCGCCGACATCGGCGATCAGCACAAGCTCGGCCGAGAGATCCGGATGGTCCCCCGCGATCCAGCGCATGATCTCGTCGGGCGCCGGCAGGGCGGAGCCGTCGCCGAGCGTCCAATTCGGGCCCGCGTGCTCGGCGAGGCCGCTGCTCTCCAGGGCGTAGAGGGCGTTCAACAGCCAGGGGCGCAGAGCCTCCGGCACGCGGCTGTCGGTGGCCGAGACGGTCTCGCCCTGCGCGAGGCCGGAGGCGAGGCGGTAGGCCAGCGACGTCGCCCATCCCTCCAGCAGGAGGTGTCCCGGCGAGAGGGCGGCGTCGGCCGGTCCCCTCGCCTCAGCGGCAATCGGGCGTAGCCGCGCGGCCACGCTCGGACGGCGCTCCATCGGGATCGCGGTCGGCTCGGTGGCGAGTTCCGGCACCTGCGAGATCGCGAAGACCGAGAGGTCACCGCCACCCTTGGCGCGCAGGGCCTGGAACCGGCCCTCGCGGATCGTAGCGACCACAGCCCCCTCGGCGTCGAGCAGGGTGAAGTCGGCCAGGATCGAGCGCTCGTTGCAGCGGCGCGTCCGGATGATCGACCGGGTGATCACCGCGCCGGGGCGCAGCAGCCGCACCTCGCCGAAGCGCACCGGGATGTAGGCCTTGCCGCCGTTCTCGCCGAGCAGGTCGGCGAAGAGCAGGATCAGCCCGTGGAAGCAGGCGTCCAGCCGATTCGGCACCAGGCCGTAGCGGCTGTCGGGCTCGGCCGGGAGCAGATCCGACACGATGGTGGCGTCGTCCAGCCGGGCGCTCATCGCCACCTGCTGGAAGCTCGGACCGAAGGCGAGACCCGAGGCGAGGGCCTTGGCGTAGAGCGCGTCACCGGTGAGCACGTGATCGCCGGCGGTCTCGAAGCTGAAGCCGTCGAGGTCCGGCGCCTTCGGGGCCGAGAAGGTGCCCTCGACGATCTTGGCCTGGGCGTGGAGCTGCCAGGGGGTCTGGGTCAGGCGCGGACGGCTCAGCACCTGGATGCCGTTGCCGGAGCCCGACAGGCGCACCGCGACCTCGCGCAGGGCGTCCTCGGCGAACACCATCGGCGCCACGATCTCGAAATCTGCCAGCACGACTTCGTCGTCGCGCAGCGCCTCGCGCACGCAGGCCAGCGCCATCTCGACGAAGCCGGCGCCGGGCATGATCACCTGACCGTCGACCTTGTGGTCCTCCAGCTCGGGCACAGTGACCGGATCGACGAAACCGTTCCACTCGAGGCCGTCATACGCGGTCCGCGATCCGATCAGCGGATGGTAGGGGCGGGGGCTCATCGCGCCGACGCCCTCGGTGGTGTCGGCGAGGCGGAACGGACGGCGCTGCCAGGGATAGGCCGGCAGGCGCACGTCACCCTTCGGCGCGTCACCGAACAGCAGGGCCTCGTCAACCTGCGCGCCCTGGACAAGGGCGGCGCTGACCGCCTTGGCGATCGGGTCACCGCCGGACGCCTTGCGGTGCATCACGCCGACCGTGGCCGTCTCGATGCCGAGCGGTTCGACCGCGTCGCCGACATGCGACATGAGGGTCGCGCGCGGGCCGACCTCGACGAACACGCGGGCGCCGCGGCGGGTGGCGTCCTGCACGGCCTCGCAGAAGCGCACCGGCTCGCGGATGTTGCGCCACCAGTAGCCGGCGCCGAAATGGGACCCGTCCAGCACGCTGCCGGTGACAGTGGAGACCATCGCGGTGGTGCCGGCACGCGCCTTGAGGCCCGCGAGATCGCGCAGGAGCGGCTTCTCGGTCGGGTCCATCAGCCTGCCGTGGAAGGCGTAGGCGAGGTCGAGCTTGCGGCCGCGCCGGCGCTTGCGCGACAGGGCCTTGAGGGCGGCGTCGATGTCGGCCACCGGTCCGGCGACCGTGACGGCCTTCGGGCTGTTGTAGGCGGCGATGTCGAGGGTCGGGTAATCCTTGAGGAAGGCCTCGACCTCCTCGGCCGGCATCAGCAGCACCGCCATGGTGCCCTGGCCGTGCGTCGTCTCCTGATGGTGGCTGCGGTAGTAGATGACCCGGACCGCGTCCTCCAGGCTCAGAATCCCGGCGGCCTCAGCGGCCGCGATCTCGCCCACGCTGTGGCCGAGGACGTAAGATGGGATGAGACCCTTGGCCTTGAGGGCGGCCGTGGAGGCGCTCTCGATGGCGAAGATCAGCGGCTGCGAGACGCTGGTGAGCACCAGGCGCTCGTCGAGATCATCCGCGTAGAGCGCGCCCTTCAGCGACCAGTCCGAATAGCGCTGGAACAGGGTGTCGATCCGGTCGAAGGCGGCGCGGAAGACCGGGTTTTCCTCGTAGGCCTCGCGACCCATGCCAGCCCACTGGCTGCCGTTGCCCGAATAGACGAAGGCCACCTCGGCGACGCGGTCGACCGCGGTGCCGGTGAAGGCGTCCTGCGTGTCCTCGCCCTCGCCGACGGCGCGCAGGGCCGCGGCCACGTCGGTCTTGCCGTCCAGCGCGATGGCCAGGCGGGCCGGCATGCGCTCGCGCCGATGCGCCACCGCGGCGGCCACGGTCGCGACCTGCTCTGGTTTGGCCTCGAGGCGCTCGGCATAATCGAGGGCGAGTTCGTTCAGCGCGGCCCGGCTCTGGGCCGAGAGCAGCAGCACCTGGGCGGTGGACTCAGGAGCCGACTCGGCAGGCTTCGCCCAGGCGGGCGCGTCGGTGATGACGACGTGGGCGTTGGTGCCGCCGAAGCCGAACGAGTTCACGCCCGCGAAGCGCTCGCGCGCGCCCCGGGTTATCGGCAGCGCCTCACGCACGACGTGCAGATTGAGCCTCGTCGAACGGGATCTCGGGATTCAGCTCGGCCGCGTGCAGCGAGGGCGGCACGAGGTTGTGCTCCAGCGCCAGCGTCGCCTTCATCAGGCCGGCGAGGCCAGAGACCGGCTCGGTGTGGCCGATATTGGTTTTGATCGAGCCGATCGGCAGCGGCGCCTGCCGGCCGCGGCCGAGCTTCGAGCCGATGGCCGAGGCCTCGATTGGGTCACCCACCGGCGTGCCGGTACCGTGCGCCTCCATGAAGGCGAGGTCGTCCAGGCGGATCTCGGCCTCGCGATAGACCTTCTCCAGCAGGGCGCCCTGGGCGTAGCCTGAGGGGAGCGAGATGCCGGTGGTGCGCCCGTCGGAATTGATTCCCGAGGCCGCCACCATGGCGCGCACGGTGGCGCCGCCGCGCCGCGCGGCCTCGGCCGACTGCAGCACGAACACCACGCCGCCCTCCGACCGCACGTAGCCGTCGGCGTTCTTGGAGAACGCCTGACAGAGGCCCGTGCGGGAGAGCATCTGCGCGCTGGAGAAGCAGATGAAGTTGAACGGGCTCGCCAGCACGTTGACGCCGGCGACCACCGCCGTGTCCACACGGCCCGACCGGATCGCCTGGACGGCGTTATCGAAGGCCACGAGCGAGGACGAGCAGGCGGTATCGACCGTGAAGCTCGGCCCCTTCAGGTCGAAGATGTAGGAGATGCGATTGGAGATGATCGAGAGCGTGTTGCCGGTGGCTGCATAGGCGTCGCCCGACGGCGCGTCGAGGATGCGCAGGTTGCCGTAATCGAGCGACGAGGCGCCGACGAACACGCCGATGTTGCTGCCGGCCACACTCGATGGGCGCAGGCCTGCATCCTCCAGGGCTTCCCAGGTCAGCTCCAGCAGCATCCGCTGCTGCGGGTCCATCTGCTCGGCCTCGCGCGGGGAGATCCCGAACACGGCCGGGTCGAAAGACCAGACGTCGTCGATGACGCCCGCCGCCCAGGTATAGCTCTTGCCCCGCTCATGGGCGCGCGGATGCGCGAACCGCTCCAGGGAGAAACGGTCGGCCGGCACCTTGCTGACGGCGCAGCGCCCCTCGGAGAGGAGTTGCCACAGCCCATCCACGCTGGGGGCCCCGGGCAGTCGGCATGCGCGTCCGACGATCGCAATGTCTGTACGTTGTGTCACGTTCGGTTCGCACACGCTCGTTATCGGAAGTCGGCTCGGCTCTCGACGAGTGAGTACCCTCTCACCCCTTACTGTGGCACCATTGCGGTGTCCAACCAGCCTGGACGCGAGGTCATCCCCGCGCGGCGAAATTGCCGGAGGCTGTGACATGTATTCATCACGGGTTTATCCAATGCCTACGGCGAGAAGGCCAAGATTGAACCTCTCGACTGGCTGTTGAGACGGGCGCGCAATCATCAGAAAGCCACAGTTGCGCCACGCCGGCTGAAGGCCGTCTATCGGCAGCGTGCCCGATTCCGGAAGAGATCTTCGAAGCGCCAGGCAGGTCCGGCAGAGGAATGTCGCCGTGCGGCACCGTCCCGGCGGCTCGATCAAGGCGCGCTTCGGGCGACGCTCTCCTTCGTGCGCCCGACGCCGCAATAGGCAAAACCGTGCCGTGCGGCGTTTTCGGGATCGTAGATGTTGCGCAGGTCGATCAGCACGGGCGCAGACTCCGCGGACGACATGGTCTGGCGCAGGCGGTCGAGGTCGAGCGCCCGGAAGGCGTTCCACTCGGTGACGATCACCAGGGCGTCGGCCCCCTCCGCGCAGGTATAGGCGTTCTCGGCATAATCCACAGCCGGCATCAGCGCCCGCGCGTGCTCCATCCCCTCGGGATCGTAGGCGCGCACCTTGGCGCCCGCATCCTGCAGGCCGGCGACGATTGCCAGGGACGGGGCGTCGCGCATGTCGTCGGTATCGGGCTTGAAGGTCAGGCCGAGCAGGGCGACAGTCTTGCCGCGCACATTGCCGCCGCAAGCCCTGATGACCTTGCGGGCCATGGCGCGCTTTCTCTGGTCGTTGACCGCCACGACGGTCTCGACGAGGCGCAGCGGCGTGCCGGCATCCTGGGCGGTCTTGACGAGTGCCAGCGTGTCTTTGGGGAAGCACGAGCCGCCGTAGCCCGGGCCGGCATGGAGAAACTTGGGCCCGATCCGCTTGTCGAGCCCAATGCCCCGGGCCACCGCCTGCACGTCGGCCCCGACCTCCTCGCACAGATCCGCCATCTCGTTGATGAAGGTGATCTTGGCGGCCAGGAAGGCGTTGGCGGCGTACTTGGTCAGTTCCGCCGTGCGGCGGCTCGTCACCAGGATCGGCGCGGCATTGAGGTAGAGCGGCCGGTAGACCTCGCGCATCACCGCCTCGGCCCGCGCCTCCTCGGCGCCGACCACGATGCGGTCGGGCCGCTTGAAGTCAGCGATCGCCGCCCCCTCGCGCAGGAATTCCGGATTGGACGCCACTGCGAATTCCGCCCCGGGCGCGGTCTCGCGGATGATGCGTTCGACCTCATCGCCGGTGCCCACCGGGACCGTCGACTTGGTCACCACCACGGTGAAGCCGGACATCGCTGCGGCGATCTCCCGGGCCGCGTCGAACACGAAGCTCAGGTCGGCGAAGCCGTCGCCGCGCCGGGACGGCGTGCCCACCGCGATGAACACCGCGTCGGCCTCGGCCACCGCCTCTCGCATGGTCGAGCGGAATGCGAGCCGGCCCTGGCGGACGTTCTCGGCTACAAGCGCATCGAGCCCCGGCTCGTAGATCGGCATGCGGCCGGCATTCAGGCTCGCGATCTTGTCCGGGTCGCGGTCGATGCACACCACGCTGTGGCCGAAATCGGCCAAGCACGCCCCGGAGACAAGGCCGACATACCCGGCCCCTATCATGGCAATCCGCATCCGGTCCTCCCGGCAGCCCGCCGCGCGACTTGCTGCAATGCAGCATGGTCCGGGAGCGGCGATGATGCAACCCGGACCGCCCCGGATCTGCGCCAGTCTGTCGCCTGGATGCAACATCCCGGAAGGGTGAATGTTTTTTGACAGCGCGAATCGCGAGTCACCGCTTCGGTCTCAGGCCCTAGCCGCCCCGGCAGCGCCTCCAGCTTGCGCGGGCGCGGCTTCGCAGCGCGGATGGCTTCCTGTAGAAGCGCCACCGCCCGGCCGGGGAGGTCGCGAATCCGCCCCGGGGACCCGACCCAAGGATCGGTGAAGGACCGCGATGACCGAATTGCCCAACGTGCACGTGCGTGCCGAGGTCCTGGTCCAGGCGCTGCCCCATATGCAGCGCTACGACCAGGAGATCGTGGTTATCAAGTACGGCGGCCATGCCATGGGCGACCGAGGGGCAGCGGAGGATTTCGCGGAGGACATCGTCCTCCTGGAGCAGTCCGGCCTGAAGCCGATCGTCGTGCACGGCGGCGGCCCCCAGATCGGCAGGATGCTCGACCGGCTCGGCATCCAGTCCGAGTTCCGCGGCGGCCTGCGCGTCACCGACGAGGCCACCGTAGAGGTGGTCGAGATGGTCCTTGCCGGCCTGATCAACAAGCAGATCGTCGGCTGGATCTCCGCCGAGGGCGGCCGGGCCATCGGCCTGTGCGGCAAGGACGGTAACATGGTCCGCGCTAAGCGGGCCACGAAGACCGTCGTCGATCCCCAGAGTCAGGTGGAGCAGACGGTCGATCTCGGACTCGTCGGCGAGCCCGAGCATGTCGAGCGCGGCGTCCTCGACGCAGTGCTGAAGGCGGAGCTGATCCCGGTCCTCGCCCCCGTGGCCTACGGCTCTGACGGGCAGACCTACAACGTCAACGCCGACACCTTCGCGGGGGCGATCGCCGGGGCGCTCCGGGCCAAGCGGCTGCTGCTGCTCACCGATGTCCCGGGCGTGCTCGACAAGGACAAGAAGCTGATCCCCGAGTTGACGGTGGAGGATTGTCGGCGCCTGATTGCCGACGGCACCATCACAGGCGGCATGATCCCCAAGATCGAGACCTGCATGTACGCGATCGAGCGCGGTGTCGAGGCGGTCGTGATCCTCGACGGCAAGGTCAACCACGCGGTGCTGCTGGAGCTGTTCACCGATTACGGCGCCGGCACGCTGATCCGGCGCGGCTGACGGCGCGCGTCGCGGTCGGCAGGAGGAAACGGCGATTCGGGGCGGCAACTTCCGCTCCGGTCGCGCATTGTCGTCTTCCCGGTGGGGCCAAGCCCGGAGCAAGCCTGTCTTGCGAGCTTGACCGTTAAGGTCCACAACCTTCCACGGGGGACCACGACTCCGAAGGGATCCGGTGCACCACCCCGGCAAGGCACAGTTCACAACACCCACGTCGCGCGGGTTCGCCGACGTCGACACCTGGGTGTTCGACCTCGACAACACGCTCTATCCGAGCGACGCACGGGTCTGGCCGCAGGTAGATGAGCGCATCACACTCTACGTGATGCGGCTCTACGGGCTCGACGGGATGTCGGCCCGCGCCCTGCAGAAGCATTTCTACCACCGCTACGGGACCACCCTGAAGGCGCTGATGGTCGAGGCCGGGGTTGATCCCCACGAGTTTCTCGATTTCGCCCACGATATTGACCACTCGACGATCAAGCTCGACCAGAATCTGGGCGACGCGATCGAGCGCCTGCCGGGGCGCAAGCTGATCCTGACCAACGGATCGCGCCGCCATGCAGAGAACGTCGCGGCCAAGCTCGGAATCCTCGACCATTTCGAGGACGTGTTCGACATCGCCGCCGCCGACTTCATTCCGAAGCCCGAGCGGGCGACCTATGAGCGGTTCCTGCGGGCGCATGGGGTCGAGCCGACCCGTGCCGCCCTGTTCGAGGATATCGCCCGCAACCTCGCCGTGCCGCACGATCTGGGCATGGCCACCGTGCTGGTCGTGCCCAAGATCGCCGATCCCTACCGCGAGGCGTTCGAGCAGGAGGCGGTCCGCGAGCCGCATATCGACCACATCACGGACGACCTTGCGACCTTCCTGTCGGGCTGCGTGCTGCCGGAGGCGGGGACGGGGCGATAGAAGTCCGAAGCGGCTCGATCCGGCGGCGCGCATCGGCAATCGACAAGCCGGCGACGATCCTGTAAGGAGCCGCCCAACTCACAACAGGATCGCCGAAATCCTGGTGCCCG
The DNA here is from genome assembly GCA_050632875.1 of Methylobacterium sp. P31. GTDB lineage: Bacteria > Pseudomonadota > Alphaproteobacteria > Rhizobiales > Beijerinckiaceae > Methylobacterium. The sequence goes on from JBODSC010000001.1 coordinate 4,436,427, forward strand.
TGGCCCATGAGGGGCGGCGCGGCGCAACGGCCGGAGCTTTGTCATGAACATCATCGAGCAGCTGGAGCGCGAGGAAGTCGCGCGCCTCGCCAAGACCATTCCGGATTTCGAGCCGGGCGACACGCTCATCGTCAACGTCCGCGTGAAGGAAGGCGAGCGCACCCGCGTTCAGGCCTACGAGGGCGTCTGCATCGCCCGCTCGGGCGGCGGCCTCAACGAGAGCTTCACGGTCCGCAAGATCTCGTACGGCGAGGGCGTCGAGCGCGTCTTCCCGGTGCATTCCCCGATGATCGATTCGATCAAGGTGGCCCGCCGCGGCAAGGTGCGCCGCGCCAAGCTGTACTACCTGCGCGATCGCCGCGGCAAGTCGGCCCGTATCGTCGAGCGCACCGACCGCTACAAGGCCAAGGACACCCCGGCCGAGGCGCCCGCTGCCGCCGAGTAAGGTTTTCGACCCTGCTCCGGCTTGCCCCGGAGCGAATCGACACGCCACAGACCGGTCCGGCTCAGTCGGGCCGGTCTTTTGGTTTCCAGGCGCCGGCCGGGCAGGGGACGAAGCCGTCGGGGTGCGGCCTGCAACATCGGGCTGCGCTCACCCGATCCGGGCAGTCACCTCGATTTCCACCCGCATCTCGGGGCGCAGCAGCCCCGACACGATGACGATCGTAGCCGCGGGCCGCACCTCGGCCAGCACGCGACCGCAAATCACCAGCACGGCCTCGGCATCCGCCCGATCGGTGACGTAGTAGGTCGCCCGCATGATGCCGGCGAGGCTGGCCCCGGCCTCAGCGAGGACCGCCCGGATCGTCCGCCAGCACGCCTCGGCCTGCTCGGCGGCACTCTCCGGCATCGTCATGGTGGTGTAGTCGTAACCGGTCGTTCCGGAGACGTAGACCCAGTCCCCGTCTACGACCGCCCGGGAATAGCCGTAGTCGCGCTCGAACGGCGAGCCGGACGAGATCAGCCGCCGGCTCATCCCCCGCGTAGGGCCTCCAGAACCTTGCCGCCGGGGCGACCGGTCGGCGTCATGCCGAGCTTCCGCTCCACGTCCTTGATGGCGTCGCGGGTCTTCTGGCCGACCTTGCCGTCCGGCTCGCCGACATCGTAACCGCGGGCGGCCAAGCGGGTCTGGAGATCGCGCCGCTCGGCCCGGGACAGGGGCGGATCGTCGGTCGGCCAAGCCGCCTGGACGCCGGGCTTGCCGCGCAGCCGGTCGGACAGGACGGCGATGGCGAGACCGTATGATTCGGCAGCGTTGTACGAGTAGATCGCGTCGAAGTTCTTCGTCACTAGGAAGGCCGGCCCGTCGATGCCGGCCGGCGCGATGATCCCGGCCGATCCCTCGCCCGAGAGCGGGCGGCCATCCACGCGGGTCACGCCCAGCGAGGCCCAGTGGGCAATCGGCTTCTTGTTCCTGCGCCCGGCGGCGGCGACGTTGAAGCCGCGGGGCAGCTTCACCTCGTAACCCCAGACCTGTCCGTGTTGCCACTTGGCGACGTGCAGGAAATTGGCCGTGGAGCCGACCGCGTCGGCCACCGAATCGACCACGTCGCGCCGTCCGTCGCCATCGCCGTCGACGGCGAGCCGGTGATAGGTGCTCGGCATGAACTGGGTCTGGCCGAAGGCGCCCGCCCAGGAGCCGGTGAGCCGCTCCGGCGCGATGTCACCCCGCTCGATGATTCGCAGCGTGGCGATCAGCTCGGTGCGGAAGAAGTCCCGGCGGCGGTTGTTCGAGCAGGCGAGCGTCGCCAGCGACTGCACCAGCGGCATCTTGCCGAGGTTCTTGCCGAAATTCGATTCGACTCCCCAGACCGCCGCGATCGTGTAGCGGTCGACTCCGTAGCGCGCCTCGGCCTGGGCCAGCGCCGCCGCGTTCTGGCGCATGGCCGCGCGCCCGTCCTCGACCCGCTCATCGTCCACGAGCGCCGCCATGTAGTCCCAGATCGGCGTCTTGAACTCGGGCTGGGCCTGCGACAGCTCGATCACTTTGTCGTCGTAGCTGATGCCGCTCGTCGCCGCCCGGAAGGTCTGCGCCGAGACGCCGGCAGCGGCCGCCTGCGCCTGGATGCCGGCGAGGCAGCTGTCGAAATCGGCGCGCGCCGGCAGGATCGCCAGGGGCAGGCTCGCGACGCCGGCGAACAGCCCGAGTGCGCGCGCGAGTCTCGGTCCTGTCGGGTGCTTCGGCATTCTGGCGATCCTCAAGGCGGCAGGGCGGAGTCTGGGCGCGGATTCAGGCGACATGTGGGTTAACGAAGCGTGAGGCCAACGCGCGGACCTGACCCAATAATCTACCAATCAGTAGGTTGATAAAGACCTCATCCGAACGTGACGAGGCGATCGAAACCGGGAGGTAGACGCATGATGAAGGATTCGAACCAGTACGGTGCCGAGCTGATGAACACGCTCGGGCGCATCGGTGAAGTCAGTCCGGCGCTGCTGAAGGCGCACGACCAGCTGGCGGCCGCAGCCCCCACGGAACGGAAGCTCGACGCCAAGACCCGGGAGCTGATCGCACTCGCCGTCGCGGTGACCACCCGCTGCGACGGCTGCATCGCCGTGCATTCCGAGGCCGCCCGCAAGGCCGGGGCGACCAAGGATGAAGTCGTGGAGGCGCTCGGCGTCGCGGTGGCGCTGAACGCTGGGGCTGCTCTGGTCTACACGGCTCGTGCCTTCGAGGCATTTACCGGGGAGAGCGGCTGAGCGCGAGGCGAACGACAGCGCAGGGTCCGCCGTCCCAAGGCCAGCCGCCAGGCGGCGAGACGGCTCTCAGGCCCATTCCCGCTGGGCGAGCTTCTGCTCGTAGGCGTCGATGGCGGACGCGCGCTCAAGCGTCAGGCCGATCTCGTCGAGGCCGTTCAGCAGGTTGTGCTTGCGGCCGGCCTCGATGTCGAAATGCAGGACGCCCCCGTCCGGCCCCTTGATCGTCTGGGCTTCAAGATCGATCGACAGGGTCGCGTTCGAGCCGCGCTCGGCATCCTCGAACAGCTTCTCCAGATCCTCCGGCGAGACCGTGATCACCAGGATGCCGTTCTTGGCGCAGTTGTTGAAGAAGATGTCGGCGAAGCTCGTGGAGATCACGCAGCGGATGCCGAAATCGGCCAAAGCCCAGGGCGCGTGCTCCCGGGATGAGCCGCAGCCGAAATTATCGCCGCACACCAGGATCTTGGCGTTCCGGTAGGCCGGCTTGTTGAGGATGAAGTCCGGGTTCTCGGAACCGTCCTCGCGGTAGCGCATCTCGGCGAACAAGCTTTTGCCCAGCCCGGTCCGTCGGATCGTCTTCAGGTACTTCGCCGGGATGATCCGGTCGGTATCGACGTTGATCGTCCGCAAGGGCGCCGCAACGCCCTCCAGGGTCGTGAACTTTTCCATCGGCTGAGGACTCGTGAAGGTTGTTCCCTGTCCGGCGGCTTTAGCAGCCGCGGGCCCGGGCCGGAAGCATCACACGAGGTCGGGCGCCGCAGCCTGGGACAGGGTGCGGTCGTGGAGCGCCGAGGCGACCAGCGCCCCGGCAATCCCGGCCGCGCGCAACGCTCGCAGGTCGTCCGGGCCGCGCACGCCGCCGGCCGCGTAGAGGCGGTGGTCCGGAGCCCGCGCCCGCAGGGCGCCGAGGACTGCGAGGTCGGGGCCGGCCCCGACCCCGACCTGCGCCAGCGTCATGGCGATCACCTCCGGCGGCCAGAGCGCCGGATCGTCGTGGAGCACCGCCGGGCCGAGCCGGTCGTGGCCGCGCGTGTCGAGGGAGAACACCGCCCGATCCCCCAGGCGCGTCACCAGCGCAGGATCGGACTGGCTCTCGCTGCCGATCACCGGCCGTCCGAGGCCGGTCTCCAGAAAGGCGTCGACGCTCGTCGGTTCGGCAAAGCCGGCATCCACCCACAGGGTCACGCCGGGGCAGACGCGGGCGATGGCCTCCAGCGCCCGGAGATCCGGCGCGGCCCCGTCGATGATGGCGTCGAGATCGGCGACGTAGAGGATGGTGGCGGGCCAGGCGTCGAGGAGCCCGCGCGCCACCGCGTCGGGCGCGGATCCCTTTGCCAAGGGCGTCTCGATCGGGGCATAGGAGGAGCGCTCGCCCCGGCGTGCCCGCACCACGCGGCCGCCCCGGAGGTCGAGCACCGGGATCACCGCGAAGCCGGGGCGCCCGATCCTGTGATTCGTCGAGGCGCTCGTCGCGTTCATATGCGCTCACCAATCCCAAAGACGATCGGGTGGGACCTCGGCGGGGTCCACGTCAAGGCCGCGTGGGTGGAGGCCGGACGGGTCGTGGCCGCCGCCCAGGTCGCGTGCCCGCTCTGGCAGGGCGTGCCGGCCCTCGACCGGGCGCTCGCCGCCCTGCCGGATTGGGTGCGCGGGGAGGCATCGCACGCCGTCACCATGACGGGCGAGCTGACGGATTGCTTCGCCGACCGGCGGGAAGGCGTGGCGGCGCTCTCCGGTTGGGCGGGGGTGCACCTGACCGGTCCCGTGCGGATCTATGCCGGCCGCTCCGGCTTCATCGCCCCGGAGGCGGCGGCGGATGTCGCGGCGGACGTGGCCTCGGCCAACTGGCACGCCACTGCGGCGCTTACGGGCAGGATCGTCCCGGAGGCGCTCCTGGTGGATGTCGGCTCGACCACCGCCGACCTCATTCCCATTGTCCGCGGCCGTCCGGCCGCCGCCGGCTACAGCGATGCCGAGCGCCTGGAGACGGGAGAGGCTCGTCTATACCGGCGTCGTGCGCACGCCGGTGATCGCCCTCTCGGACCACGCGCCCTTCGCGGGCCGCCGCACCCGGCTGATGACCGAGACCTTCTCCCACACGGCGGACGTCTACCGGATTCTCGGTCTGCTGCCCGAGGGGGCCGACCAGCAGGCGAGCGGCGACCGCAAGGGCAAGTCAGTGGCCGAGAGCGAGACGCGGCTTGCCCGTATCGTCGGCCGCGACCGCAGCGAGGCTCCGGCGGCGGCCTGGGCGGCGCTCGCCGCCCATTTCGCCGAGGCGCAGCTGCGCCTGCTGCACGACTCCGCTGCCCTCCTGCTCAGCCGGCCGGATCTGGCCCCGGAGGCTCCCCTGATTCTGTGCGGCGCCGGCGCCTTCCTGGGTCCTGACCTGGCACAGCGGCTCGGGCGCTCGTCCACGCTGCTGGTGTCGCTGCTGGAGGATCGGATCGCCGGCGCACGCGACTGGATCTCGACCTGTGGGCCGGCAGTCGCGGTCGGCCTCATCGCCGCGGAGGATACAAACGCATGAGCGCCATCAAGATGCTGGCCCGGATCCTGACCGCCCGGGTCGGGCCGCATATCGAGCTGGCCGTGGAGACGGAATCCGGCGAGGTCCTGAAGGTGCTCGCCTCCGAGGATCAGATCGACCGGCTGGTCGACGAGCTGGAGGACATCCTCAATTCGCCCGCCGAGCCGGAGGATGACGGGCCACCCGAGGCGGCCTGAGCCGGGCAGGGCGCCCATGGCGGGCGGGCGCCATCTACGGTCACGGCGGCTCGGGCGCCGGATATATCCGCGGGGAAGATCTGCACCGGCTGTCCGGGGGTGGCACGCGGGCGCGCGATCATGAGCCTGATCGCCGCCAAGATCGTCGTAACCCCGACGCTGATGTGGGCCGTGTCGGCGGCCGCCCGCCGATGGGGCAGCCTCGTCGGCGGCCTGCTCTCGGGCCTTCCGCTCACATCGGCACCGATCTCGATCTATCTCGCCACCGAGCAGGGCGAGCGCTTCGCGGCCGAAGCCGCGATCGGCTCGGTGGAAGGTCTGGGAGCGGTGACGCTCTGCTACCTCGCCTACACCCTGTGCGCCCCGCGGATGGGCTTCTTGGCGTCCATCAGCCTCTCCCTGGCGGCCTTCGTTCTGGGCGGCCTTCTGCTGCACGGGTTTGTCCGGGCCGGATTGTGGCTCGCCATCGCCATCGACCTCCCGCTCATGGCCCTCGTCATGGCCCTGTGCCCGTCACCCGCTCTAACCGGCGCGTCGGGCCGCCGCCGGCCGCCGCGCTGGGACATGTCAGCCCGGCTGGCGGCGGCGACCGCACTGGTCCTGCTCGTCTCGACACTCGCGCCGTATCTCGGCTCGGGTCTGAGCGGTCTCCTGGCGCCGATCCCGATCATCTCCTGGCCGCTCATCGCGTTCGCCCGCGTCCAGGACGGCGTCGGCGCATCCCTCGACGGGGTGCGCGGCAGCGCCAAGGGCGCGTTTGGCGTGCTGGCCTTTTATATCTGCGTGCACCTGCTGCTCGGGCAGGTCGGGCCGGTTGCGGCCTACGCCGTATCCGTCGCGGCGTCGGCGGCCTGCGTGCTGCTCTGGCTGTTCACGCGGCGGCGCCCGCGGGCGGTTTAGCGGGGCCGGGGCGACCGCACCTCTACGCACAGCCATGGCGGCCGCAGTATAGAGTCCAGCCCCGGCACCCCCTCCAGAAACGGCGAAACCCGCGGCCGTGAAGCCACGGGTCCCGTCGAACGTGAGTCATGCGCCGGTCAGGCCGCGGTGCGGTTGCGGGCTTCCTGCTTCGTGTCGACGCCGGCCGCTTTGATCTCGGACAGCTTCTGCGCGACGTTGCGCGAGAACACGAACTCGGCCGGGCGCTGGTTCTCCAGGCTCACCTCGGGGGCCATCAGGCCGTCCGTCTTGATGCCGCGGATCGCGTGCACCAGCGGCTTCCAGGGCTTGCGGACCGAATCGACCACCGAGGACGCCTCGTAGCCCGAATGGACCATGCAGTCGGCGCACTTCTCGTAATTGCCGGTGCCGTAAGCGTCCCAGTCGGTGGTCTCCATCAGCTCCTTAAAGGTGGCCGCGTAGCCCTCGCCGAGCAGGTAGCACGGCTTCTGCCAGCCGAATACGGTGCGGGTCGGGTTGCCCCAGGGGGTGCAGTGATAGGTCTGATTGCCGGCCAGGAAGTCGAGGAACAGGCCCGACTGCTGGAAGGTCCACTTCTCGCGGCCCTTCTCCTTGCCGTGCCGGAACACGCCGCGGAACAGCTCCTTGGTCGCCTTGCGGTTCAGGAAGTGCTTCTGGTCGGGCGCGCGCTCGTAGGCGTAGCCGGGGGATACGGTGATGCCGTCGATGCCCATCCGGGTCACGCTGTCGAAGAAGTCGGCGATCTTCTCAGGCGAGGAATTGTTGAAGAAGGTGCAGTTGATGGTGACGCGAAAGCCCATCTCCTTGGCCTTCGCGATCGCCGCCACGGCCTTGTCGTAGACGCCGCGCTGACACACCGACTGGTCGTGCATCTCTTTGTCGCCGTCGAGGTGGATCGACCACGTGAAGTACGGGCTCGGCTTGTACTCCTTGATCTTCTTCTCGAGTAGCAGCGCGTTCGTGCAGACGATGGCGAACTTCTTCTGCGCGATGATGCCCTCGACGATCTGCGGCAGATCCTTGTGCAGGAGCGGCTCGCCGCCCGCGATCACCACCACGGGGGCACCGCACTCGCGCACCGATTCGAGCGCGTCGGCGACCGGCAGGCGCTTGTTCAGGATCTCGTCCGGGTAGTCGATCTTGCCGCAGCCGGCGCAGGCGAGATTACAGCGGAACAGCGGCTCCATCATCATCACGAGCGGATAGCGCTTGCGGCCCGTGAGGTGCTGTTTCAGGATGTAGCCGCCGATCTTCGCGACGTACCGGAGGGGATACCCAAGATTGCGGCTCCTTCACTTCGTCGGCCCCGGGGCGTCGGGGTACTTAACGCGAAAAAACTCGACTTCCAGCGATTTAGCCTGGAACTAATCTCATTCGCCCCCGTTTCGGCGGGGGCATGACGTGTTATTCCGCTTCTGACGCAACGGCGCCACATGGACCGGCCGCTTGCATAGCACGCGCGGGCTTCGGAGGCGGGAGAACCCTGCGCCCGAGGACAGCACGTGCATTGCGTCGGCAATACGACCAGAATTCAAAGATTCTGGTTGCGCCGACCAGCCTGATGTGCGCTATCGCACATGGTCGCATGCATGGATTGCGCCGACTCCACCGCGTTGCAATCTGGCATCGCCCTCTTTACTGAGCCCCGTGGCGGCGATGCAAGGTGTGGCTCGTGGCGAAATGCTGCGCCGCGGCCCGTGCCCGCTTCCGGCTTGGACATGATCGGCCTGCGCAAGCGTGTCGCGCGGCCGGTTTGGGCGGTACGGCGCTTCTCGAACCCGATGCGCGTCGGAGCGGATCGCGGAGCGGTCGGCAGGCGGGTCCTGAGTCCCGTTGAACCCGATCCTTCCGATCCGAATGAGCCAGATGGGATGAGTCGGATGTGCAGGCCGCGCGTCCGCGTCGAACAGGCAGGGTGCTCGTGATCGAAAGTCTCGTCGCGTTCTCGGTGCGGTATCGGTGGAGCGTGATCGCCCTCCTGGCGTTCGTCACGGTCGCGAGTGCCGGAGTCGCGGCGCACCTGTTCCGGATCAACACCGATGTCGAGCGACTGATCGACCCGAAGGAGCCGTGGCGCCAGGACGAGATCGCCTACGAGCAGGCCTTCCCGCAACGGACCAACACCATCGTGGCGGTGATCAACGGGGAGACGCCCGAAGAGACCGAGGAGGCGGCCGCCAATCTCGCGAAGGCGCTGACGGCTCACAAGAATCTGATCGAGACTGTCTACCGCCCGGATGGCGGCCCGTTCTTCGACAAGAACGGGCTCCTCCTGATGCCCCAGGCCCAGCTCGACAAGACTCTGGAGTCCCTGACCCAGCAGCAGGGGCTGCTCGGGCCGCTCGCTGCCGACCCCTCCCTGCGGGGGTGATGCGCGTGCTGACCCTCGGCGCCCGCGGGGTGAAGACCGGTGACGCCAAGCTCGAAGACCTCGAGAAGCCCATGGGGCAGATCGACGCCACGTTGCAGAAGGTGCTGGCGGGCCAGCCCGCGCGGATGTCGTGGCAGGAACTGCTGTCGGGGGGCGAGACCAGCATCACCGACAAGATGAAGTTCGTGATCATCCAGCCTGTCTTGGACTTCAACGCCCTCGAGCCCGGCTATCAGGCGACCAAGCTGATCCGCAACGTCGCCCAGGATCTCAAGATCGACGCGCAGCACGGCCTGCGCATGCGGCTGACCGGCACCGTTGCCGTCGCGGATGAGGAATTCGCGACCTTGTCGGAGGATGCGGGTCTCAACAACAGCATCATCGTCGGCGCCATCGTACTCTTCCTGTGGTTGGCCCTGCGCTCGGGCAAGCTGGTCGGCGCGGTGATCATCACGACCTTCGCGGGGCTGGTGGTCACGGCTGCGCTGGGTCTCGCGATGGTCAAGGAGCTGAACCCGATCTCCGTGGCCTTTGCGGCCCTGTTCGTCGGACTCGGCATCGATTTCGGCATCCAGTTCTCAGTCCGCTACCGGGCGGACCGCTACGAGCAGCCGAGCCTGGAGCGCGCGATCCGCGCCGCTGCCCGGGGTGTCGGCTGGTCGCTGACGCTTGCCGCCGTCTCGCTGGTGGCGGGCTTCTTCGCCTTTCTGCCCACGGCCTTCCGGGGCGTCTCGGAGCTGGGCCTGATCGCCGGCGTCGGCATGGTCGTGGCCTTCCTGTTCGCCCTGACGCTGCTGCCGGCGCTGATCGCGGTGTTCAAGCCCGAGGGCGAGAAGGAGGCGGTTCAGACCGAGTGGCTCGTGGGCGTCGATCCGTGGATCATCCGCAACCGCAAGCCGATCCTGCTCGCCGTGGGCCTCGTGACCCTGGCCGGCGCGCCACTGCTCTGGCACCTGCCGTTCGACTCCAACCCGATGCATCTGCGCAGCGCCAAGACGCAGTCGATCTCCACCTATCTCGATCTGATCAAAAATCCCGAGACCAGCCCGAACGTGATCGACGTTCTGGCGCCGAACGTCGACACGGTCCCGGCCCTGTCGAAGACGCTGGCGGCTCTGCCGGTCACCGCCACGGTCAACAGCATCGACACGTTCGTGCCGCGCGATCAGGACAAGAAGCTCGCCCAGATCGCCGACACGGCCCAGCTCCTCGATCCGGTGCTCAATCCCGGCCGCCGGCCGCCGCCGCCCACCGACGCCGACAACGTCAAGGCGTTGAAGGATGCCGCCACGGCGCTGAACGGCGTCGCGGGCGACACCAAGGGAGACGCGAAGGGGGCCCAGGCAGCCAAGCAGCTCGCCGGCACCCTTGACAAGCTCGCCGCCGGGCCGGTGCAGCAGCGCGAGGCGGCATCCGTCGCCCTCACGACGGATCTCGTTCCGCTGCTCGCCCGTCTGCGCGACCTGCTGCATCCCGAGAAAATCACGCTGGAGAACCTGCCGCCGCAGCTCAAGGCCGACTGGGTCGCCGCCGACGGGCGTGCCCGCATCGAGGTTCACCCCAAGGGCAACTCGAACGACGATACGGTGCTGCGCAACTTCTCGGACGAGGTGCTGAAGGTGGCCCCCATGCCACCGGCGCGCCCGTGGCCACCACGCAGTCGAGCTACACGATCCTGGGCGCCTTCGTGCAGGCGGCGGTGACGGCCTTCGTGCTGATCTTCGTCATCCTGTCGGTGGCCCTCCGGAAACCGTGGGACGTGGCGATGACGCTCGGCCCGCTCGTGATCGCGACCCTGTGGACGCTGATGGCGCTGCGCCTGGTCGGCATGCCGCTGAACTTCGCCAACATCATCGCCCTGCCGCTGATGCTCGCGGTCGGCGTGGCGTTCCACATTTACTACGTGATCGCGTGGCGGGCCGGCGTGAACGATATGCTCGCCTCCAGCCTGACCCGGGCGATCTTCTTCTCGGCGCTCACCACGGGCAGCGCCTTCGGCTCGCTGGTCCTGTCGAGCCATCCGGGCACGGCGAGCATGGGCAAGCTGCTCGCGCTCTCGCTGTTCTTCACCCTGGTGGCGGCCTTCTTCGTGGTGCCGGCGACCCTCGGCGAGCCGCCCGCGCAGCCCGACGACGATCGTCCGGAATCCGAGAAGGCGGCCGGCATCGCGCTGCGCAAGAGCGCCGCAGTGAAGGATCCGGTACCGGTGAAGTAGGGCCGATTCAGAGGGCCTTCTCGAAGAAATGGTCCGGGTAGGGATCGTCGTTGAAGCGCGCGATCTCTACCCAGCCCGACCTCCGGTAGAGCGTCAGGGCCTCGGGGAGGGCGCTGCTGGTGTCGAGGCGCAGCACCCGCACGCCGAGGGCACGGGCCACGGTTTCGGCCTCCCCCATCAGGCGCTTGGCGAGGCCGAAGCCGCGCGCCGCCGGCTCGATCCAGAGCCGCTTGATCTCTGCGACCGGGCCACCGCTGCCCTTGAGACCGACGCACCCGACCGGCAGGCCGTCCGCCCGAGCGAGCAGGAAGGCGCCGCGCGGCCGGATCATGTCGGCCGCCTCCGGATCGCAGGACAAGGTGACGTCGAACCCGCCGGAAAATCGCGACGCCAGTTCAGCATAGTAGGCGTCGAGGCAGGCGCGGGCCGCCGCCTCCCGCGGATCGGCTTCCGCGATGGCAATCCGGTCGGGGCCGAGGCGGGCAGCTTTCATCGCGTCCGACGTTAGTCAGACGCCCGGGGCGATCAACCGGGGATGTCGGAGAAGCCACCCCTGACCGCGCCGGACGCCTCCGCCGCCGCCCTTGAGGTGGGGGCGATGAGGGCGTCGCGCTCGGCAGCATACAGGTACCCCGGCGCCTCGCCGGGGAAGCCGCCAGCCGTGGCAGGATGGCTGTAGAGTTCGGTCAACCCGTCGGGGAGATGGGCCAGCAGGGCGGCCACGCGCCGCGGCGTCATGGCACCCGACCAGGCAAGGCCGAGGGTCCGGTCCGGGATCAGCAGGCCGGCCTGCTTGGCGCGGACGGCCAGCAGCGCCGCCCAGGGCGCGATGTCCAGGGCCGGCCGGGGTCGGGCGCCCGGTTCGGCGCGGCGCAGGATCTCCCGCGCCTCCCGGGGCACCCGCAGGGCGCGCATCCCGAAGTCGCGGCCGATGCGCAGCACTGCCCCCGCGATCAGCGGATGGACGTGGAAGTGTTTGTGGGCGTTGACGTGGTCGAGGGGCAGGCCGGTGGCCCGGTAGGCCTCGAACTGCGCGCAGATCTCGGCGGCGAGCTGGCGCCGGGCCGCGGGCTTGCGGGCAAAATCGAGGCCGAGGCGGGCCATGTCGGCGCGCATCAGGCCGGCCGCGTCGGTCAGATCGGGCAGGTCCGCGGCGGGGAGGGTGGGCCACGCCTCCACGAGGACGAGGTGCAGCCCCACCCGCAGGGAGGGCATCCGCCGGGCCCGCGCCACGGCGTCGGCAGCGGCGGGGGCCGAGACCATCAGGCTCGCGGCCGTGAGGATCCCGTCGCGATGGGCCTGCTCGACGGCCTCGTTGACCTCGGGGCTCAACCCGAAATCGTCCGCGGTGACGACGAGACGCTTCACGAGGACCTCGGTCATGGGTGTCGAGAAGGCGAGCCTTCTCGCAGGTCCAGGGCGGAGCCCTGGGAGAAGAGGCGGGGCCCCGCCCCACTCCCCGCCGGGGCCAGAGGCCCCGGACCCCCAGTTCTTACGCCGCCTTGGCGTTCGGGCTGGCGGAACGCTCGCGCAGGAAGTGCCAGAACTCGACGCCCTCGCGCAGGCGGCGCTTCATCATGTCGGGCGAGCGGACCATCTCGCCGACGATCGAGGCGATCTTGGGGGCGCGGAAGTAGAACTTCTTGTAGAAGTCCTCGACCGAGTTGAAGATCTCGGTGTGCGACAGGTGCGGATAGTGCAGGGGCGCGACCTGCACGCCGTTCTCGTCGACGAGGCTCGGCGTTCTCGACGTCGAGCCAGCCGTTCTCCACCGCCTGCTTGTACAGGAAGGTGCCCGGGTAGGGGGCCGCCAGCGAGACCTGGATCGTGTGCGGGTTGATCCGGGTGGCGAACTTGATCGTCTCCTGGATCGTCTCCTTCGACTCGCCCGGCAGGCCGAGGATGAAGGTGCCGTGGATGGCGATCCCGAGCTCGTGGCAGTCCTTGGTGAACTTCTCGGCGACCTCGACCCGCATACCCTTCTTGATGTTGTGCAGGATCTGCTGGTTGCCGGACTCGTAGCCGACCAGCAGCAGGCGCAGGCCGTTGTCCTTGAGCACCTTCAGCGTCTCGCGCGGCACGTTCGCCTTGGCATTGCACGACCAGGTGACGCCGAGCTTGCCGAGGCTCCCGGGCGATCTCCTCGGCGCGCGGCAGGTTGTCGGTGAAGGTGTCGTCGTCGAAGAAGTATTCCTTCGTCTGCGGGAACGCCTTCATGCAGTATTTGATCTCTTCGATCACGCTGGCGACCGAGCGGGTTCGATAGGTGTGGCCACCCACCGTCTGCGGCCACAGGCAGAAGGTGCAGCGGCTCTTGCAGCCCCGGCCCGTGTAGAACGAGATGTAGGGGTGCTTCAGGTACCCGATGAAGTAGTTCTCCATCTTCAGGTCACGCTTGTAGACGCTCGTGACGAAGGGGAGCTGGTCCATGTCCATCATGATCGGACGGTCTTCGTTGTGCACGATGACACCCGAGGAATTCCGGTAGGACAGGCCCTTGATCTGCGACAGGTCGCGGCCGTCGGCGACCTCCTTGCAGGTGAAGTCGAACTCGTTGCGCGCCACGAAGTCGATGGCCGGCGCCTTGGCGAGGCTGCCCTCGGCGTCGACCGCCACCTTGGCGCCGATCAGGCCGGCCTTTAGGTTCGGGTTGGCGGCCTTGAGGGCCTCGACGGTGGCGACGTCCGCCTTGAAGGACGGGACCGAGGTGTGCAGCACCACGAGGTCGAAGTCCTTGGCCTGGCGTACGACCTCGTCGAGCTTGGTCTTGTGCGGGGGCGCATCGATGAGCTTGGAGTTCTCGACCAGGGCTGCCGGCTGGGCCAGCCAGGTCGGGTACCAGAACGACTTGATCTCGCGCTTGGCCTGGTAACGGGAGCCGGCACCGCCGTCGAAACCGTCGAAGGTGGGGGCCTGGAGGAAGAGCGTGCGCATGGGGTTCAAGGCCTCAGGGCAGTGCCGGGGAGGGCGGAGGGCGGGGAAGCCGGTTTCAGCGGAGCGGCGCGCCGGCATCGCGGCCGAGTTCGGCGTCCGGGATCAGGGTGCCATCCGCAACCACGTGATAATCGTGACCTTTCCATGTCACCGCCCCCGATACGAAGGCCCAGGAGAAGTTCAGGAAGGAGAGGATGTCGCGGATCGGCAACAGTCCGTAGGGGTGCGGTGCCAGGCCAAAGGCCCGCTCCAGCTGCCGGCAGAGGAGAACGCGGCCCGCCAGGGCCAGGGCCGCGACCACAAGGGCGCTCGTTCCCGCACCCGGCAACAGGGCGCTCACCAGGGCCAGCGGGAAAGCATGGGTCACGATCGAGCCGGCGTAACCCGCCGCATCGACGTTGCGGATCGTGCGGTTCCAGCGCAGCTCGTGCCGCCACAGGCCGGAGAGATCGGTGTCGACGCTGGTATGGCCGATGGTGAAGCTCGGGATCACGACCCGGCCGCCGAGGCCGCGCAGGGCCGCGCCGATCGCGTAGTCGTCCGCGAGGTCGTTGCGGAAGGTGCGGAAGCCGCCCACCGCGTCGAGGCTGGCCCGGGTGAAGGCGACGGTGGAGCCGAAGCAGGGCTTGGCCAGTCCGAGGCTCAGCCCCATCACGACGTTGGGCAGGAACTGCACGTCGATCGCCAGCGTGGAAAGCTGATCGTAGAGGCCCCGGAAGGCCGGCACACCGTGATAGAGGCAGGTGACGCCGGAGACCCTCTCCTGAGACAGCTCCGCGATCAGGCGCTCCAGGTAATCGGTGCCGACCACCATGTCGCTGTCGGCCAGCACGATTACCTCGTGGGCGATCCACTCGGACATGTTGATCAGGTTTGAGACCTTGCGGTTCGAACCGTGCTGGCGACCATCGATCACGAGGTCGATCCGGGCGGCGGGATAGGCTTGCTTCAGGCGCTCCACCACACCGATCGCCGGATCGCTGGGCTTCTGGATGCCGAACACCACCTGCACCGGACCGGCATAATCCTGGCGCAGAACGGTCTCGAGGTTCTCGTAGAGGTTCGGCTCGAGGCCGCAGAGCGGCTTCAGCACGGTCACGGAGGGGCGGATCGCGTCCGGCGCGAGCACCGGGACGGGACGGGCCGCGTAGCGGCCTGCCAGATAGGCGGCCGCAAGCCCGTAGACGCAGCCCGCCGCCGCCAGGATCAGGCAGAGTAGCGAGAGCCACGAGAGGACGAGCAGCGCCAGTGAGGAGAGATCCATCCGGTCGGGTCCGTGCGATCGTCCGGCCGCCTCAGGCGGCGATGGCCGCGAGCGGCCGGTTCAGTTCGGCGCTGTTGGCGGCGCGGCTCACGGCGTCGGCTTGGCGGCGAGCATGCTGTCGGCCCGCTGGCGGAGGAACTTCACGACACCGTCGGCGCCCCCGATTTCAGGGGTGCGGACAGCGCGTTGCGCTGGGCCGCGATCTCGCTCACGTCGCCATTGAGCAGGACGTCCTGGATGCGGTTGCCGGCGTTGACCACGAAGTCGACCTCGGAATCGTCCCCGTCGGCGGCGGTCACGCGGGTGGATACGACGCGCTGCGAACCGCGGTCTTCGACCTTCGGAATCACGTCGAACTTGCCGCCGGCGGCGCGGGCCAGCCGGTTGGCGTAGGTGACGGTTAGGCTGCGCTTGAATGCGTCTGTGACCGCCTCCTGCTGCTCGGGGGTGAAGCTCGACCATTTCGAACCCACCGCGACGCGGGTCATAGCCGGGAAGTCGAACGCCTTGTCGATCGCCGGGCCCACGGCCTCGACCCTTGCGGGCAGCGAGCCGGGACCGTCCTTCAGGGCGGCCGAGAAGGCGGCGTAGAGATCGCGCACGGTCTGAACGGCGGGATCGTCCGCGGCCCACGACGGGACCGGGACGAGCAGCGGCGCAGCGATGAGGGCGGCGGCGAGCCGACGGGTCAGGCGCACTTCTTCAACTCCTCGCCGTCGCCAAGACGCGCCCCCATGCGGGGCGGGGCGTAGCTGTAGAACGGTCCGAGCGTCGCTGGCTGCGCGACGCGCTTAGCCTTGCGTCCGGCTTCGTACTCCGATTCACGATCCTCCTCCGGAGCCTCGGCCCGCAGCCGCGCCTCGATCCGGTGCCAGGCCAGGAGGCTCGGAAGCCCGACGCCGAGATCGGCGAACCGCTTGACCAGGGACAGGGCGAGCGCCGCCTCGGCCGGGATGTCGAACAGGCCGCACAGGGCGATCAGGCCGCCCTCCTGGGCGCCGAGAGCACCGGGCACCGCGAAGGCCGCGCCACGCACCGCCTGGGCGAGACTCTCGATTATCAGCGCCTGCGCGAAGTCGATGGGATACCCCATGAAGCGCAGACAGACGTAAACCTCTAAGGTTCCGATCACCCAGCCGACGAAGTGAACCGCCAGCGCGAAGACGAAGCGGCCATGGTTGCCGTATAGCTGGCGCAGGCTGGAGTAGAGCTGGTCGATGGCGCCGAAGGCCCGCCATTCGCGGCCGGAAGCGAACCGACTGAGAAGACCCTGGATGAGCCGGTGCCCGGCCCGCCGCTGGATCAGGTAGAAGGCACCGAGCGCCGGCACCGCCAAGGCCAGCCCGCCCTCGACGGTCCGGGCGATCGGCCCGTCGCCGGTAATCAGGACAAGCAGGGCGAGGCCGGCCACGGTGAAGAGGAGCTGCGTCAGCGCCTGCGTCATCAGGTCGACGAACATGCTGGCGCCCGCCAGAGCCCCCGGGACGCCGCGCTTGGCCAGCAGACGCGCCCCGACGAAATCGCCCCCGACAGTGGCCACGGGCAGCAGCGTGTTGATGCCCTCGCGCACGAAACGGAGCGACACGCAGTCGGCGACCTTGGCGGTGCCGACGGGGAACACGACGTACCAGCCGAGGCCCGCCCAGGCGACGGCCGCGATGCGGGCCACCACCACGAGGGCGGCACCCCAGCCGGCGCTCACGACGGCGGCCGACACGTCCTCGAGGCCGGAGGACATGAACAGGCCGACGACCGTGCAGAGACCGGCGATCGAGGCCAGGGTCGTCAGGCGCTTCATTGTCGTCTTTCAAGCTCGCGGAAGGCTTGATGCGGGAAATCAGCCACGGTCGCGGCGGAAATAGGTCCGCCTCGCCGGGAACGTTTCTGCCACGTTGCAGCACGGATTAGCGGTGTCTATCACCCGTTTGACACACCGGGGGCCAAAGCGGCGCGTGGCCGAGGAGCCTACGCAGAAGACCGCGGCACGTCGCAGAAGGGGCACACGTCATGGAGCGCGAATCACCGGTCACGGCCCTTGAGGCCGTGACCGACGACACGCATGCCGGCGGCCTCCCGGTTGGAACGGGGCTGGGCGTGCCGGCTCCCCAATCCCCGGTTATGACCTGGAACGAGTGGGATCCGCTGGAGGAGGTGATCGTCGGCTCCCTCGACGGCGCCACGATCCCGACGCACCACCTCACGGTGATCTTCAACCTGCCGCGGGCGGCGCAGCCGTTCTACCGACTCGCCAGCGGCTGGAAGTATCCGAAGTTCATGAAGAAGCTCGCCCAGGCCGAGCCTCGACAACTTCATCACGATCCTAGCCGGCGAGGGCGTGAAGGTTCGCCGTCCCGATTCGATAGACTTCTCCAAGAAGTTCAAGGCGCCGCGCTGGTCCTCCCGGGGCTTCTGCGTCGCATGCCCGCGCGACCCGTACCTCGTCATCGGCGACGAGATCATCGAGAGCCCGATGTGCTGGCGCTCGCGCTACTTCGAGGGCGATGCGTACCGGTCGCTGTTCAAGGAGTATTTCCGTGCAGGCGCCCGCTGGACCTCGGCGCCCCGGCCGCAGCTCACCGACGACCTCTACAACTATGATTACCGGGTGCCGAACCTGAAGGCCGGCGAGCCCATGCGGTTCACGGTCAACGAGTTCGAGCCGGTCTTCGACGCCGCCGACTTCGTGCGCTGCGGCCGCGACCTGTTCGTGACCCGCTCCAACGTGACCAACCTGATGGGTATCGAGTGGCTGCGCCGCCATCTCGGGCCGGGCTTCCGCATCCACGAGATCGAGAGCCGCTGCCCGCAGCCGATGCACATCGACTCGTCTTTCATGCCGCTCGCCCCCGGCAATGTTCTGGTGAACCCGGACTACATCGACGTCGAGAAACTTCCGGCGGTGCTGAAGAAGTGGGACGTGCTGATTGCCCCACGCCCCGACACGGTGACGGGCTTCATGAGCAAGATCTCCATGTGCTCGCCCTGGACCTCGATCAACGTCCTGGCGATCACCGAGAAGAAGATCGTCGTGGATCAGAGCCAGCCGACGCTGATCAAGGCGCTCAAGGATTGGGGCTTCGACCCGATCCCGGCGCCGTTCCTGAGCTACGGCCCGTTCGGCGGCTCGTTCCACTGCGCCACCCTCGACGTGCGGCGTCGGGGCGTGCTGAAGTCGTACTTCTAGGACGTACACCGAGCCCCTCCCCCGCTCAGGGGAGGGGCGCCGCTCACCGCGCCGCGATCCCCTCGATCAAGGCCCGGTTGAAGCTCTCGGGGTCGGACATCTGCGGCGCGTGACCGAGGTCCGGAAACTCCACGAGCCGCGCGCCCGGGATTGCCCGGGCGGCCGCCTTGCCGAGTTCGGGATAGCGGCCGAGGCTCGCCCGCACATCCGGCGGAGCGAGGTCCTTGCCGATGGCGGTGTTGTCCTTCTGGCCGATCAGCAGCAGGGTCGACACCGCGATCTGCGGGAGCCGGTAGACCACCGGCTCGGTGACGATCATGTCGTAGACGAGCGCCGAATCCCAGGCGACCGCCTCCTTGCCGGGCCCGTTGTTGAGGCCCGCCAGCATCCCCACCCAGGGCTCGTAGCGGGGCTCCCACTTGCCCACGTAGTAGGTCGCCGTCTCGTAGGTCCGGATCGACTCCGCCGAGGTCTTCAGCTCGCGCTGGTACCATTGCTCGACGGAGATCGGTGGCAGGCCCTTGGCGCTCCAATCCTCCAGCCCGACCGGATTGACCAGCACGAGTTGCGCGACCGCCTTCGGATAGAGCAGGGCGTAGTGGGCGGCGAGCATGCCGCCGGTGGAATGGCCGACGAGGATGGGGCGCTCGATCCCGAGCTTCTCTAGCAGCGCGTGGGTGTTCTCGGCCAGCTGACGGAAGGTGAACTGGTAAGCGGCCGGCTTGCTCGACTTGCAGAAGCCGATCTGGTCCGGCGCGATCACCCGGTAACCGGCCGCACTGAGTGCCCGGATCTGGCCCTCCCAGGTGGCGGCGCAGAAATTCTTGCCGTGGAGCAGCACCGCGGTGCGGCCGTTCGGCGTCACGGGGCGGACGTCGAGATAGGCCATCTGCAGCGGCTGACGCTGCGACGTGAAGGTGAAGCGCTCGACCGGGAACGGATAGGCGAAGCCTTCGAGTCTCCGGTCCGAAGGCCGGAAGTGGTTGAGGCTCAGCCACCGCCCCTCCCAGGGGGATCAAAGCCAAGAGAAGAAGCGCGAGGGTGGATCGGAGCATGATCTGCTTAGGAGCCTGTCTGCGAGCGGCGCGAGGAGTCGAGGCCCAGATCGGGCATCCGGCGCGGCCTGTCCATGCGCAGCCCGCATCCCCGGTCGGCGCGGCTTCGCGACCGCGGAGAGCCGCGCTATCTGCTGCGATCGTGTGCCTTGCCGCGGGTGCGCCCGCAGGAGTTCCCGATGTTGCGCCTCGCCATCCTCGCCGCTCTCGCCGGCATGCCGCTCCTCGGAGCGGCGCCGGCCCACGCCGCGGATGCCTGCGACGCCCTCACCGCGCGGGTGATCCGCTCCACCGGCGCCTCGCTCGCCGGCCGGGCTGGGCCCTACGCGGTGTTCCGGGCCCAGGACGCCGAGCGGATGAGCCTCGATTGCCGGGCGCCCGCCCGGATCACGCTGGCCTCCCGCGATCGGGAGCCGCCGCCGGCCTACTTTGTCCTCGTTGGTCTCGCCGCCCGGGCGCTGTCCGGCGCGGATGCGTCCGCGGCCGAGGTGCTGGCGCTCAACCTCCATCAGGCCAGCCTGCTCGCCGGCGCTCCGCGCCGCGGTGGCGCCGGCCGGGTCTTGATGCTGTGCGAGACCGGTCCCCGCAGTGACGGCCTCCGGGACGATCTCACCGTCTGCCGGATCGCGTCCCGGGCCGGGCTTTCGCCGATCCACAGCAAGGGCTAGACCGGCGCCCATGTCGACCCTCGCTACGCCCGGCCCCGTCGTCCCAGTCGGCGGCACGCGCTTCGCCAATCACCTGCCGCTCACGCTGATCGCCGGCCCGTGCCAGCTCGAAGGGCGCAGCCACGCCCTCGAGATCGCCGCGGCGCTCAAGGAGATGGCCGCGGGTCTCGGGATCGGCCTCGTGTTCAAGACCTCCTTCGACAAGGCCAACCGCACCTCCGGCACCGCCGCCCGGGGGATCGGCCTGGAGGGGGCGCTCCCGGTCTTCGCCGAGATCCGCGAGAGCCTGGGCCTGCCGGTCCTGACCGACGTGCACGCCGCCGAGCAATGCGCCCGGGCCGCCGAGGCGGCAGACGTGCTCCAGATCCCCGCCTTCCTGTGCCGCCAGACCGACCTCCTCCTCGCGGCGGCAGCGACGGGCCGGGCGGTCAACATCAAGAAGGGCCAGTTCCTGGCTCCCTGGGACATGAAGCACGTGGCCGCCAAGGTCACGGAGGCCGGCAACCCCAACGTGATCGTCACCGAACGGGGCGCCTCCTTCGGATACAACACTTTGGTCTCGGACATGCGCAGCCTGCCGATCATGGCGCAGGTGACGCAGGGCGCGCCGGTGGTGTTCGACGCGACCCATTCCGTTCAGCAGCCGGGCGGTCAGGGGGCGAGTTCGGGCGGCCAGCGGGAATTCGTGGCCGTGCTGGCCCGGGCCGCCGTGGCGGTGGGCGTGGCGGGCGTGTTCATAGAGACCCATCCGGACCCGGACCGGGCCCCCTCCGACGGTCCGAACATGGTGGCGCTGAAGGACATGCCGCCCCTGCTCGAGGAGCCTCATCGCCTTCGACCGTCTCGCCAAGCGCCGCTACGGCTGACGGGCTCGGGCCGTCCGCGGCTCCAGCACGTGGATCCGCAGGGGCTGGACGAGGCCGTAGCTCCCGTCGGCCTCGCGCTCGGCGGCTTCCAGGAAGGCCGCCTCCACCACGGGCCGTCGGGTGTTGATCGTCTCCGCGCGAGCGGGATCCACGGCACTGACGCGCGCCAGGAAGGCGTCGAGGGATGCGAAGCTCTCGCGGCGCTCGACGGTCACGTCGCGGCGGCACGCGAAGGCGCCCTCGTCCAAGGCCGCCGCGATCGCGCTCTGCGCGGCCGCCCGAACCGCGGTCTCGTCCTCGATCGGCCGCAGTGCGTCGAAGAAGCTGCCCGCCGCGAGCGGCTCCACCACGACGAGGGCTCCCCGGGTGCAAGGACCCGCGCGGCCTCGGCGAGGGCTGCTGCCGGGTTCGGCACGTGATGCAGGGCGTTGAGCAGCACGGCCCCGTCGAAGCTCCCGTCCGGGAAGGGCAGGGCTTCCCCCGACGCGGCCTCGAACCGCGCGGCCGGGACGGTGGCCCGAGCCCTGGCGAGCGCTGCCTCCCCGGGATCGATACCGGTCACCGACGCGCCCGCCTCGACCAGCCCCTTCGCCAGCGTTCCGGGCCCGCAGCCGATATCGAGGATCCGCTTGCCCGGAAGCGGCACGAAGGTCTCGCGGATCAGCGTGAGGGCATCCATCTTTCGGCTCTCCGGAGCGATGCCGTCGCGCGGCATGAGACACGATACGGGGTTTCGGTTGAACGGGATGGACGAACCCCGCCTCCACGCTCCACTCCTCCACCATCGCGGCGGCGCGGCCAACCGCCCCGAACCGCGCGTAGTTGACATAAGGTTTTGAACCGTAGCCCGTCCAAGCCGGTCAAGCCTGTCTTCGACGATGCCCAAGGTCGGCGATGATGAACAGCGATTCATAAACCGATGGACGTGCGCGTCCGCACGCGAAGACATTGGAACCCTTCCGCTAGGATCACGTTATCGGGCATGTTCGATCGAGGATCGAGAAGGAACACTATGCGCAAGATCGGTATCATTGCCACTGCGGCGGCCATGGCTATCGGCAGCGTCGCCGCGACCACGGGCGCCGAGGCGCGTCCCTACGGCTACGGCTACCACGGCGGCTACGGCGGTTACCACGGCTATTACCGCGGGCGCCGCGGCATCGGCACCGGCGCCGCGATCGGCCTGGGCATTGCCGGCCTCGCGGCCGGTGCGATCGCCGCCGGCGCGGCCCGCGACTATTACGGTGGTCCGGCCTACGGCTACGGTTACGCTCCGGTCTATGGCGGTTACGGCTACGCCGCTCCGGGCTACGGCTACTACGGCTACGGCTACTGAGACCTGAGGTCCGAAAGGATCAGGGGCGACCGGCGCCGGCCGGTCGCCCTTTTTCGTGCGTGTTCCAGAAGCGTTCCTGGAACAGCCAGACGATGCTGCCCAGCAAACTTCCCTGCCGCCCCGAACAGGGATCCTTCCGCGAGCAGAAGCGGACCGCGTAGCGGTATTTAAATTCCTATCGCAAGATATCATTCCGCATCGCGTCGCGACATAGTGCGGCCGGCCTCGTCGATCGCCCGGGGCGGAAGATGCCGATTACCTGGCCGTCGTCGGCGCGGTCATGACCGGCCTGCTCTATTGGTTTCGCTACGGCGACGGCATGGCGCAGATCGATCGGCACCTGGGCGATCGCCACGCCGCCGCCAAGCTCCGCGCCAAGACCGAGTCCGCCTTTCGCGCCGCGCCGGTTCAGACGACACGGGAGCCAGCCGATGCAGCCGGCGTGCTGACGTATCTGGTCGCAATCGCTCGGGGTACACCGACACCCGAACAGGTATCGGTGATCGAGGCCGAGATGCGCGCCATCACGCCGCCGGGCGACAATCTGGCGGGTCGGATGGTTCACATCCGGCACGCGGCCGAGCAGGCCGCCGATATCAGCATGGTGATCCGCCACCTCGCGCCCGTGCTGCGGGAGAAGCTGACCCCTTCGGAGCGCTCCGACCTCGGACGAATGCTTGAGACCGTCGCGGCCGCCCATCGAGGACCGATTCCCCGCAGAAGACTCTCATCGCACGGACGATGCGCGCGCTGACGGTCTCGGACTAAGCGTCGCCCGGCGGCAGCGGTTACCGGCCGCGATAGGGCGCAACCCCGGGATCGGGCAGCCATGCGTTCTTGGGCAGTTCGCCCGTCTGCCAGAACACGTCGATCGGGATGCCGCCACGCGGGTACCAGTATCCGCCGATGCGCAGGTAGCGCGGCTCCAAGAGGTCGCGCAGGCGCTTGCCGATCGCCACCGTGCAATCCTCGTGGAACGCCCCGTGGTTGCGGAACGACCCAAGGTAGAGCTTCAGCGATTTCGACTCCACCAGCCAGTCGCCCGGCACGTAGTCGATCACTAGGATCGCGAAGTCCGGCTGTCCGGTGACCGGGCAGATCGAGGTGAATTCCGGCGCGGTGAACCGGGCAACGTAGTTGGTATCCGCGTGCGGGTTCGGCACCCGGTCGAGCCGTAGCCCCTCCGGAGAGGCGGGGAGGGGCGTGGACTGGCCGAGCTGGAGCGAGTCGGAGGTTGTCATGGCGGGCATATAAAACGCCCCGCCGCCGCGCGCATCCTTTTGATCCGCGGCGATTTCTCCGGGTGGGCGGCAAAGACGGGGCATGCTCTGCGCCGTCCTGCGTGCACAGCCCGGCCCCGCCCCGCGCTTGCCGCCGGACGCGGCTTGACGGATAAGCCGCCCCGATGCGCCGCACCCCGGATCGGGGCGCGGTTGCTGGCCCGCGGCCCCCGCGAGAGGACGTTCCATGACCGCGATCACCAATATCAGCGCCCGCGAGATCCTCGACAGCCGAGGCAACCCAACGGTCGAGGTCGACGTGATCTTGGAGGACGGCTCGTTCGGCCGCGCCGCAGTCCCCTCGGGCGCCTCGACGGGGCGCATGAGGCGGTGGAGCTGCGCGACGGCGACAAGAATCGCTTCCTCGGCAAGGGCGTGCTGAAGGCGGTCGAGGCGGCGCAGACCGAGATTCTCGACGCGATCGGCGGCATGGAGGCCGAGGATCAGGTCGCGGTCGACGAAGCGATGATCGAGCCTCGACGGGACGCCCAACAAGGCGCGCCTCGGGGCGAACGCGATCCTGGGCGTGTCGCTTGCGGTGGCGAAGGCCGCGGCCGAGGCCTCCGGGCTGCCGCTCTACCGCTATGTCGGCGGCGTGCAGGGTCGGGTGCTGCCGGTGCCGATGATGAACATCATCAACGGCGGCGCCCATGCCGACAACCCGATCGACTTCCAGGAATTCATGATCATGCCGGTGGGCGCGGACCTCGCTCGCCGAGGCCGTGCGCATGGGCTCCGAGGTGTTCCACACGCTCAAGAGCAAGCTGAAGAAGGCTGGCCACAACACCAATGTCGGCGACGAGGGCGGCTTCGCGCCGAACCTGCCGTCGGCCGAAGCGGCCCTCGACTTCGTGATGGACGCGATCAGCGCTGCCGGCTTCAAGCCGGGCCAGGACATCGCCCTGGCGCTCGACTGCGCCGCCACCGAGTTCTTCAAGGACGGCGGCTACGCCTACGAGGGCGAGGGCACGACCCGGACCATCGAGGCCCAGGTCGACTATCTCGCCCAGCTCGTGGCCAACTACCCGATCGTCTCCATCGAGGACGGCATGTCGGAGGACGACTGGGCCGGCTGGAAACTCCTGACCGACAAGATCGGCGATCGCTGCCAGCTCGTGGGCGACGACCTATTCGTCACCAATGTCGAGCGCCTCTCCCGCGGCATCGCGGAGGGCACCGCCAACTCGATCCTCATCAAGGTCAACCAGATCGGCTCGCTCACTGAGACCCTGGCGGCCGTCGATATGGCCCAGCGCGCCGGCTACACCGCGGTGATGTCGCATCGCTCCGGCGAGACCGAGGATTCCACCATCGCGGACCTCGCGGTCGCGACCAATTGCGGGCAGATCAAGACTGGCTCGCTCGCCCGCTCGGACAGACTGGCCAAGTACAACCAGCTGATCCGCATCGAGGAGGGCCTGGGTCCGCAGGCGCTCTACGCCGGCCCGTCGGCGCTCAAGCAGTTCGCCCGCCGCTGATCCGGCGTGTCCTGCTGGCCTTCCTGCTCCTCGCGGGGCAGGGGCCGGCCAGGCCCGGGCGGATCCGCTCTGCGACGGCGCCCGCCCGACTATCAGCGCGCAGCTGCTGTTCGGCCTGTCGCGGCCGGACGGCGGTCGCGTCTCGCAGAGCGACTGGAACCGCTTCCTCGCCGAGCGGGTCACCCCGCGTTTCCCGACCGGGCTCACTGTCTTCTCGGGCCGGGGACAATGGCAGGGGCGGGACGGGCGCCTCGTTCACGAACGCGCCCGCATCGTGCTGATCGTCACCGAGGCTACGCCGGAGGCGGTCGCGGCCTTGCACGGCATCCGAGAGGATTACCGGGACCGCTTCGCACAGGGCGCGGTGGGTCTGATCCTGTCGCGGAGCTGCGCACTGTTCTGAGGCGCCATCCCGACGGCCGCTCTCAAGCTGCCGGCAGCGTCCAGACCCGCTGCGGCCGCGCCAGCCCCCTCAGCTCCACCGTCCCGACCGGTTGCAGAGGCCGGGCACAGCGCTCGGCGAAAGTCTCCGAAACGAGCAGCGCATGGCCCAGCGCCTCGCAGTGGCTCTCGATCCGGCTCGCCTCGTTCACCGCCCGCCCGATGATCGTGAAGTCGAGGCGCCGCCCGGTGCCGACATTGCCGTACATCACGCTGCCGAAATGGACGACGCAGTCGGCCGCGAGTTCCGGCAGACCCGCCGCCCGACGGCGCGCGTTGAGGGCGGCATTGGCTGCGAGCGCCTCGGTGGCGGCATCGAGGGCATTGCCGCAGACCGGGCAGGGCAGGATGTCGGCATCAGGGACCGGGAAGATGGCCAGGAATCCGTCGCCGAGGAATTTCAGGATCTCGCCACCGTGCCGCGTCACCGGATCACCCAGCGCGTCGAAATGCTCGTTGAGCCAAGTGACCATGTCGTAGGGGTCGGCTCGGTCGGAGAGCGCCGTGAAGCCGCGTAGGTCCGCCAGCAGGATCGCCGCCGGGACGGCCCGACCCTTACCCCGCAGGATCTGACCGTCGAGCACCCGCTCGGCGGTGGAGCGCCCGAGATAGGTGGCCGAGACCTCGCGCAGGGTGTTGGCGAGGCCGATCTTGGCGACCGCCAGGGACAGGAACGGCAGGAGTGCCGCCATCGCGGCGAGATGCGCATCCGTGAAGCCTCCGGCGGCGCGGTTGCAGAACGAGACTGCGACGCCCCGGAGGGCCGTGCCTGGCGCGAAGCCGACGATGTGAACAGCGTAATCGGACCCGCCCTCGGCCTGCAGGGTTCGCAGGATCGGGAAATCCGGCTCCGATCCGGGCCCATCGAGCCGCCAGCGCCCGAAGGTCTCGTTCCGCTCCAAGAGTGCGTAGATCGGGCTTAGCAGCCAATCTGATTCCTGCTTGGCCCCATGGGGGTTGGCCACGAAAGAGAGGCCCTCGCCCGCGTGCCAGTTGAGGCTGACGCCGCGCATCGTCGGGTCAATGGCCGGCGTCATGACGCTGACCCGCCACAGCGGAACGCCGGCGCCGATCAGGGCGTCGCAGAACCGCGCCAGCAGCGTCTCGTGGTCGTCCGTCGCGGTGGCGTGCTCGGCGATCCAGCGCGTGACGTCCGTCATGTCCATCGGCGCTGGCCAACTCCCCGATCCGCCGCGATGTGATCGGCCCTGCAAGGATCAATACCCCACGGCGGCGCAAAGCTCCGTTAACCTTTCCGCGCGAGGGTCGCGCCATGGTCGTCCGTCACCGAGTGAGAATGGTCGTGTTGCCGCTGGGTCTCTGGACCTTGTCGGCGCTCGTCGTCGGCTATTTCGTCTGGCAGGCAGAGAGCGGCAACCGCGGTCTCGAAGCCAAGAAGGCATTGAAGATCCGGGCCTACGGCCTCACCCAGGAACTCGCAGCCGTGAAGGCCGAGCGCGCCACCTGGGAGCACCGCGTCGCGCTCCTCAAGAGCGATCAGATCGACCGCGACCTTCTGGAAGAGCGCGCGCGGATCGTGCTGGGCCGCGTCCACGCCAACGACGTCGTCATCATCACGCCCTGATCGTCCCGGCGCCCGCTTCCTCATTCCCGAAAGCCTTCTGACAAGAGCGGCTTCCTGTCAGAGCGGCAGCCCTCGATTTCCCACCGTTGCTGTCCTACACCCCCACGACGTCGCGTGGAATCACGGGGAGAGCGCCGATGGATGCCGCCAAGGAGCCTGCAAAGGACGCTTCGTCGTCCCAGTCGCAGGCCGCGAGCCCTCAGGCCGCCGAGGCGCACAAGCCGGCGCCCAACATGCCGCAATTCACCCGGGAGGAAGACCTCCACGCCTATCACGAGATGCTCCTGATCCGGCGCTTCGAGGAGAAGGCCGGCCAGCTCTACGGCATGGGCCTGATTGGCGGCTTCTGCCACCTCTATATCGGCCAGGAAGCCGTGGTGATCGGCATGCAGATGGCCTCGGTCGAGGGCGACCAGGTCATCACCGGCTACCGTGATCACGGTCACATGCTGGCCTGCGGCATGGATCCGAAGGGCGTCATGGCCGAGCTGACCGGACGCCGCGGCGGCTATTCCCGCGGCAAGGGCGGCTCGATGCACATGTTCAGCCGCGAGAAGCAGTTCTTCGGCGGCCACGGCATCGTCGGCGCGCAGGTGTCGCTCGGCACCGGCCTCGCCTTCGCCGACCATTACCGGGAGAACGGCAAGGTCAGCCTGACCTATATGGGCGACGGCGCCGCCAACCAGGGCCAGGTCTACGAGAGCTTCAACATGGCGGCGCTCTGGAAGCTGCCGGTCGTCTACGTCATCGAGAACAATCGCTACGCCATGGGCACTTCGGTGGTTCGGGCCTCGGCGCAGACCGACTTCTCGAAGCGCGGCCTCTCCTTCGGCATCCCTGGCGAGCAGGTCGACGGCATGGACGTGCGCACCGTCCGCGAGGCCGCCACGCGGGCGATCGAGCACGCCCGCACCGGCCAGGGCCCGTACATCCTGGAGATGCAGACTTACCGCTACCGCGGCCACTCCATGTCCGATCCGGCCAAATACCGGAGCAAGGACGAGGTCTCGAAGATGCGCGACGAGCACGACCCGATCGAGATGGTGCGCAAGCGCCTGCTCGAGTTGCACGGCGTGCCGGAAGCAGATCTCAAGGCCACCGACGCCAAGGTCCGCGAGGTGGTCAACGCCTCGGCCGAGTTCGCCACCAACGACCCCGAGCCCGATCCCTCGGGCTCTGGACCGACATCCTGCTGGACGCGCACGCCTGAGTGCGGCGCCGACGACGCTGGCCGCCCCTAACGAGACGACGACCGCAGAGCTGAGCATGGCGACCGACATCCTGATGCCCGCCCTCTCGCCCACCATGGAGGAGGGCAAGCTCGCCAAGTGGCTGAAGAAGGAGGGCGACCCGATCAAGTCCGGCGACGTGCTGGCCGAGATCGAGACCGACAAGGCCACCATGGAGGTGGAGGCGATCGACGAGGGCGTGCTCGCCAAGATCCTGATCGCGGAGGGCACCGAGGGCGTCGCGGTGAACACGCCGATCGCCATCATCGCGGGCGAGGGCGAGGACCCGTCGAGCGTCCAGGCTTCGGGCGGCGCGAAGCCCAACGGGGCGGGCGGCCATCCGGCGCCGACCCCCGACATGCAGGCCGAAGGGCTCGCCGAGAAGCCCGCGCCTGCCGCGAAAACCGGCGATGACGCCCCGAAGGCGCCGGCGGCTCCCGCCACCATCACCAACAAGGCTCAAGAGCCGGTGATGGAGGAGTTCCCGGCCGACACGCCGATGGCGACCCAGACGGTCCGCGAGGCCCTACGCGACGCCATGGCCGAGGAGATGCGCCGCGACGACGACGTCTTCATCATGGGCGAGGAGGTCGCCGAGTATCAGGGCGCCTACAAGGTCACCCAGAACCTGCTGCAGGAATTCGGGGCGAAACGCGTGGTCGACACCCCGATCACCGAGCACGGCTTCGCCGGCATCGGCGTCGGCGCGGCGCTCGCCGGGCTGAAGCCGATCGTCGAGTTCATGACCTTCAACTTCGCCATGCAGGCGATCGACCACATCATCAATTCGGCGGCCAAGACCCTCTACATGTCCGGCGGCCAGCTCGGCTGCCCCATCGTGTTCCGCGGCCCCAACGGCGCCGCCGCCCGCGTCGCCGCCCAGCACAGCCACGACTACTCCGCTTGGTACTCCAACGTGCCGGGCCTCAAGGTGATCGCCCCCTACACGGCCTCGGACGCCAAGGGCCTGCTCAAGGCCGCGATCCGCGACCCGAACCCGGTGATCTTCCTCGAGAACGAGATCCTGTACGGGCAGTCCTTCCCGGTGCCGAAGCTCGACGACTTCGTGCTGCCGATCGGCAAGGCCAAGGTCCACCGCACCGGCAGCGACGTGACCATCGTGTCCTTCGCCATCGGCATGACCTACGCCCTCAAGGCCGCGCAGACTTTGGCGGAGCAGGGGATCGAGGCCGAGGTGATCGACCTGCGCACGATCCGTCCGATGGACACCGACACGGTGGTAAGATCGGTCAAGAAGACCGGCCGCTGCATCACCGTGGAGGAGGGCTTCCCGCAATCCGGCGTCGGCGCCGAGATTGTGGCGCGCCTGATGGTCGACGCCTTCGACTTCCTGGACGCGCCGGTCCTGCGCATCACCGGCAAGGACGTGCCGATGCCCTACGCGGCCAACCTGGAAAAGCTGGCCCTGCCGACCGTGGCGGAGGTCGTCGAGGCCGCCAAGAGCGTCTGCTACAAGTGACGGGCGCGCGGGCGGAACGTACGATCCCGCCTCCGTCCCGGCAGAGGGTCAAGGAATAGCCGGCGCGCCATGAGCAACGATTTCGCCGAACTCTCCATCCCGCCCGACGCCCTGGAACAGGGCGGCGTTGAGGTGCTGCGCGCGGCCGTGGTGGATGGGGCGGTGAGCGTCGCGCTCCGCCGCTCCTTCGACGACCCGGCGACCTGGGGCCGCCTCCTGATCGACCTCGCCCGCCAGGCGGCCCGCGCCTACGCGTTGGAGACCGACCTGTCGGAGGAGGAGGCATTCGAGCGCATCCGCGCCGGTTGGGAGGCCGAGGGGCTCGACCCCGGCGGCCTCAACTAGCGATGACGCCCGACCATGGCTGAGGCAGCTGTCCGGCAGGCGACCTACGCGGATCTGGAAGCGGTCCCCGAGCATCTCGTCGCCGAGATCATCGACGGGGCGCTGGAGACGCGTGGACCACGGCCGCCCTTCGACGCCGTCCCGTTCCCCTTCGACGACCTCTTCCCCTTCGACGATCCGGCCGCCCCGGCCTTGCCCGAGACCTGATGCCATGCCGATCAACGTGCTGATGCCCGCGCTCTCCCCGACCATGGAGAAGGGCAACCTCGCCAAGTGGCTGAAGAAGGAGGGCGACCCGATCAAGTCCGGCGACGTGCTGGCTGAGATCGAGACCGACAAGGCCACCATGGAGGTGGAGGCGATCGACGAGGGTGTGCTCGCCAAGATCCTCGTGCCCGAGGGCACCGCGGACGTTCCGGTCAACGACCTGATCGCCATCATCGCGGGCGAGGGCGAGGACCCGGCGAGCGTCCAGGCTTCGGGCGGCGCGCCGAAGGCGGCGTCGAACGGCGAGGCCAAGCCGGATCTCAAGGCCGCGCCGTCGGCGGCCGACCAGAACACCACGCCCGGCGGCGGCCACATGGCGTACGAGCGGGTGAACGCGGCGCCGGAGGGTGCGCAGCCCGGCGGTGCACCGCAGGCCGGCGCGCAGGCGGGCTCGGGCGGACGGATCTTCGCCTCGCCGCTCGCCCGCCGGATCGCCAAGCAGGAGGGTGTCGATCTCGGCGCCATCCAGGGCAGCGGCCCGCATGGCCGCATCATTGCCCGCGACGTCCAGGCCGCGAAGGCCTCCGGCACCACCAAGGCGCCCGCGTCCCAGGCCGCCGAGGCGCCCAAGGCAGCGGCCCCCGCTCCCGCCCCGAAGGCGGCGCCCGCCGGCGGCGCGCCGGCCGGGCTCACGACCGATCAGGTCAAGGGCTTCTTCGCCAAGGACGCCTACGAGGAGGTGCCCCTCGACGGCATGCGCAAGACCATCGCCAAGCGCCTCACCGAGGCGATGCAGGTCGCACCGCACTTCTACTTGACGGTCGATTGCGAGCCTCGACACGCTGATGAAGCTGCGCGAGACGCTCAACGGCTCCGCCGGCAAGGACAAGGACGGCAAGCCGGCCTTCAGGCTGTCGGTGAACGACTTCGTCATCAAGGCCATGGGCCTCGCGCTCACCCGCGTGCCGGCCGCCAACGCGGTCTGGGCCGAGGATAGGATCCTGCGCTTCAAGAACGCCGAGGTCGGCGTCGCGGTGGCGATCGACGGCGGTCTGTTCACCCCGGTGATCCGCCGGGCCGACGAAAAGACGCTCTCCACCATCTCCAACGAGATGAAGGATTTCGCCGCCCGGGCGCGCGCCAAGAAGCTGAAGCCCGAGGAGTATCAGGGTGGCGTCACCTCGGTGTCGAATCTCGGCATGTTCGGCATCAAACACTTCACCGCGGTGATCAACCCGCCGCAATCGAGCATCCTGGCGGTGGGCGCCGGCGAGAAGCGCGTCGTCGTGAAGGACGGGGCGCCGACAGTGGTCCAGGTGATGACCTGCACCCTGTCGTGCGACCACCGCGTCCTCGACGGGGCACTCGGCGCGGAGCTGATCTCGGCCTTCAAAGGGCTGATCGAGAACCCGATGGGCATGCTGGTCTGAGCCGGAGCGCACGATGTCCGACACCTACGACGTCCTCATCATCGGCGCCGGGCCCGGCGGCTACGTCACGGCGATCCGCGCGGCGCAGCTCGGCTTCAAGACCGCCGTGGTCGACCGCGAGCATCTCGGCGGCATCTGCCTGAACTGGGGCTGCATCCCCACCAAGGCGCTGCTCCGCTCGGCCGAGATCTTCCACTACATGCAGCATGCCTCCGATTACGGGCTCTCCGCCAAGGAGGTCTCGTTCGACGCGGGTGCCATCGTGAAGCGCTCCCGCGGCGTCTCGGGCCGGCTCAACGGCGGCGTCGGCATGCTGCTCAAGAAGAACAAGGTCGACGTGATCTGGGGTGAGGCGGCGGTCGACAGCGTCGCCAAGGGCAACCAGCCCGGCCAGGTCACCGTGAAGGAGACCAAGCGCGCCGAGCCCCCGAAGGGCGCCAAGGGCGCCGGCATGTACCAGGCCAAGCACATCATCGTGGCGACCGGCGCCCGGCCCCGGGCGATCCCCGGGATCGAGCCCGACAAGAAGCTGATCTGGACCTACTACGAGGCCATGGTCCCCGAGACGATGCCCAAAAGCCTGCTGGTGATGGGCTCTGGCGCGATCGGCATCGAGTTCGCCTCGTTCTACCGCACCATGGGCGCCGAGGTGACCGTGGTGGAGCTGCTGCCGCAGATCCTCCCCGTGGAGGACGCCGAGATCGCCGGGCTGGCGCGCAAGCGCTTCGAGAAGCAGGGCATCAAGATCCTCACGGGCGCCAAGGTGACCAAGGTCGAGAAGAGCGCGAACTCCATCACCGCCACCATCGAGGGCGGCGACGGCAAGACCCAGCAGATCACCGCCGAGAAGCTGATCTCGGCGGTGGGCGTCGTCGGCAACATCGAGAATCTCGGGCTCGAGAAGCTCGGGGTGAAGATCGACCGCGGGATCGTCGTGACCGACGGGCTCGGCCGCACCAACGTGCCCGGCCTCTACGCCATCGGCGACGTCGCCGGGCCGCCGATGCTCGCTCACAAGGCCGAGCACGAGGGCGTCATCTGCATCGAGACCATCAAGGGCCTGCACACCCACCCGATGGACAAGGCCAAGATCCCGGGCTGCACCTATTGCCAGCCGCAGATCGCCAGCGTCGGGCTCACCGAGGCCAAGGCCAAGGAGCAGGGCTTCTCCGTCAAGGTCGGCCGCTTCCCCTTCGCGGGCAACGGCAAGGCGATCGCGCTGGGCGAGCCGGACGGGCTGATCAAGACCGTGTTCGATGCCAAGACCGGCCAGCTGCTCGGCGCCCACATGGTCGGCGCCGAGGTGACCGAGCTGATCCAGGGCTACGTGGTGGCGATGAACCTGGAGAGCACCGAGGAGGAGCTGATGCACACGGTGTTCCCGCACCCGACGCTCAGCGAGATGATGCACGAAAGCGTGCTCGACGCTTATGGGAAGGTAATCCACACCTAGGCGGCCCGGCGGGCTCGCGGCCATGCGCGGCCGCGAGCCCCTATTGGGTGTCCGGCCGAGCCACAGCGCCGAGCGAGGAACGGGGCGAGTCTCAACCCCGCGCACCCTCTACCGGCTCGGCCTCGTCCGGCGACGGTACGTAGGCGCACCACTCGCAGACACCGCGCTCGGCGCCCCTTTGCGCGTTGCGCTGCGAGCAGAGCGGGCAGACGAGCAGGATGAGCCGTGTCCCGGAGCGGACCGCCAGCCCCCGGCCCCGGAAGGTGATCGCGGTCGAACCGTCGCCTGCCGGGCGGTCTCGCCCCCACGCGCTCATCGTGCGGCGCTGCTGCGGGATGGCGGACACTTTGCGGCCCCGGGCCCGATCCGCACTCTCACATCCATGGCGATGCCGCGCCCCAGCGCTCCTGCGGAGATAAGCGGTGAACCGGCGAATGGCTCCGCTTGCGCTTGTGGACCGGCAAGGTGCGCCCGGCGCGAAACCTTCGTATGAGGCAGCCGGCGCGGGAGCGGAGCGAGGCGGAACACGATGCAGGGCGAACATGTCGAGGCGGCCGGCGGCCTTCCCACCTACGCCGATGTGGCCCGCGCGGCGGAGCGCATCGCCGGCGTCGCGCACCGCACACCGGTCCTGACCTCGCGCACGGCGGATGCGATGACCGGCGGCCGGCTGTTCTTCAAGGCGGAGAACCTGCAGCGGGCCGGTGCCTTCAAGTTCCGCGGGGCCTACAACGCGATCAGCGCGCTGCCGGAGACGGCCCGCGCCCGCGGGGTTCTCTCGTTCTCCTCGGGCAACCACGCCCAGGCCATCGCCCTGGCGAGCCGGCTGCTCGGCGTCCCCGCCACCATCATCATGCCGGCCGACGCACCCGCGGCCAAGATCGCCGCCACGCGCGGCTACGGCGCCGAGGTGATCCTGTACGACCGCTACACCCAGGATCGCGAAGCCCTGGGTCGCGAGATCGCCGGGCCGCGGGGCCTGACCGTCATCCCGCCCTTCAACCATCCCGACGTCATTGCCGGGCAGGGCACGCTGGCCCAGGAGCTGATCGAGACGACGGGCCCCCTCGACGTGCTGGTGGCCTGCCTGGGCGGCGGCGGCCAGCTCGCGGGCTGCGCGCTCGCCGCCGCGGAGCCTCTCGCCCGGATGCCGCGTGATCGGCGTCGAGCCGGAGGCGGGCAACGACGGCCAGCGTTCCTTCCGCACGGGCGAGGTGGTGACGATCCCGGTACCCCGCACCATCGCCGACGGGGCACAGACGACGGCGCTCGGCGACCTCACCTTCGCGATCATCCGCGCGCAGGTCACCGACATCCTCACGGTCACCGACACGCAGCTCGTCGAGACCATGCGCTTCTTCGCGACCCGGATGAAGCTCG
The DNA here is from genome assembly GCA_050632875.1 of Methylobacterium sp. P31. Taxonomy (GTDB): domain Bacteria; phylum Pseudomonadota; class Alphaproteobacteria; order Rhizobiales; family Beijerinckiaceae; genus Methylobacterium. The sequence goes on from JBODSC010000001.1 coordinate 4,470,976, forward strand.
TGGTCGAGCCGACCGGCTGCCTCGCCGCAGCGGCGGTGCTCCACGGGCTCGTGGACGTGAAGGACAAGCGTGTGGGCGTGGTGATCAGCGGCGGCAACATCGATCTCGCTACCTTCGCGCGGCTCACCGCCGAGGCGGCCTGACGCGAAGGCCGGGCGGGTGTGACCCGGCCGCGGTGGACCGGCCTCAACCCAATGCTTATCTTGGAGAGGTCAGAATGCGCGCTCCCGGGCCTTGAACCCGGATGGGCGGGAGGGTGACGATGTCTGCAGGTTTCAAGGTTCTCTCGCTGACCGATCGGGCGGCCGATCGGATCAAGGCGATCATGGCGGAGGCCGACCGGCCGATCGCCGGGCTCCGCGTCGGCGTCCGGAACGGCGGCTGCGCCGGGATGTCCTACACGATGGAGTATGCCGAGGCGGCCAAGCCCGGCGAGGACGTGGTCGAGGATCGGGGCGTCCGGGTGTTCGTCGATCCGAAGGCGGTGCTGTTCCTGCTGGGCACCGAGATGGATTTCACCACCAACAAGCTGGCGTCGCAGTTCGTGTTCAACAACCCGAACCAGACCTCGGCCTGCGGCTGCGGCGAGTCTGTGGCGATCACGCCAGTCTCGGAGGACCGGCTGCCGGCCCGGGCCTGAGCGGCTCCGCGTTCAAGCCACCTGCGACAGCGACTCGGCCGCGTCGTCCACGGCGCGGTTCCGGCCCCCGCGCTTGGCGGCGAACATGCAGAGGTCGGCCCGTTCCAGCAGCGAGGCCGGTGTGTCGCCGGGTCGAAGGACTGCAATCCCCAGCGAGACGGTGACCTTGCCGAGCGACTCGCCGGTCGAGCGCTTGACCAGCTCGCGCCCCATCACGCTCGCCCGCACCGTCTCGGCCACCTGCCGGGCCATGGCGCGGTCCGCCCCCGGCAGCACGATGCCGAATTCCTCGCCGCCGAACCGGGCGAGGTGCGCCTGCTTGCCGGCATTCTCGCGCATCACGATCGCCACCAGCCGCAGGACCTGATCGCCCGTGAGATGGCCGTACAGGTCGTTGAAGCGCTTGAAGAAGTCGATGTCGAGGATGATGAGGCTCATGGGGCCGGAGCAGCTGCGCGCAGCCTCCATGGCAGCCTTCAGCGTTTCCTCGAAATGCTTGCGGTTCGACAGGCCGGTGAGGGCATCGGTGAGGCTCTCCAGCCGGGTCGCCTCCAGCTTCTCGCGCAGTGTTTCGATCTCGCCGCGAGTCTCGCGCATGCGGGCTTCGAGAACCCGGTTGTTCGCGGCGACCTCGCGCGTCGTCGAGACCAGCGTGGCGACGATTTCGCCGAGGCGCGCGCGGCTGGGAAGGCCCTGCGCCAGATCCTGGGCGAGGCCGCGCAGGGATTCGCCGTACTGGGTGGTGGAGCCGAGCGACAGATCGAGGATCTCGGTGATCGCCGCGATCTCGCTCAGGACGACACGGCTGATGTCGCCCGTGGCGGTCATCAGGCGCCGCCCGTCCAGATAGGTCTCGTGCAGGTCGTCGATATCGACTTCCGTCAGGCAGCCATTCTGGGCGGTGAGGCGCTTGACCGCATCGCAGAGGAGCGGAAGCTCCCCGGAAACGTAGGCATACCAGACGGTATAGGCGCGCGGCGTCGCGGAAGGACCGTAGTCGCGAATCAGGTCATGGGTGCGCTTCGCCAAGGCGAAGCTGCGATCACGGTCCGAATAGGTCTCCTGGCTCATCCGTGTCCCGCCCCGAACCGTCGACGCTCTCCTGCGTCGCGGCCCTAGACTGGTCTACGGCAGCTTGGTAGCCGGACAGTTAAGCCCGAAAAGAGTCCTGTTACTTGTCCTTCTTCGCCAAGACTGGACGAAGCAGGAAGGCCGGAACATGTGAGCCGAGCCCGATGGGCGTATCGCCCTCGGCCTCGTTCCGACGGCCGCGCTCCTCGCGCACGGACTCGCCGCGCGGCACAGGACGGCTCTCGGCGCGCGGTGCCGCCGATCCCCGCGGCTGCCGCGGGCCTTCGGGCGATCACTGCGCGCCTCTCCGGCGCTCTTGCCGCCGGCCTTGGCGGAACGACCACCGCGGCGGGTCTCACCCGAGCGACCGCGATGACGCGTCCCAGTATCTTCAGACGGCTCCGCGACAGTCGTCAGGTCGCCGTCGAGCCAGGGTATGGGCTGGCCGATCAGGGCCTCGATGGCGCCCAGCGACCGGGTGTCCTCGGGGGAGACCAGCGTATAGGCGGTCCCGGCCCGCCCGGCGCGGCCGGTGCGCCCGATCCGGTGCACGTAATCCTCGGGATGGTGCGGCACATCGAAGTTGAAGACGTGGCTGACCGCCGGGATGTCGAGGCCGCGTGCCGCCACGTCGCTGGCGACCAGCAGCGCGGTGTCTCCGTTGCGGAAGGCATCGAGGGCCGTGGTGCGCGCGCGCTGATCCATGTCGCCGTGCAGGGCCGCAGCGTCGAAGCCGTGGCTGACCAGCGACTTCTGCAGCAGGGCAACATCGCGCTTGCGGTTGCAGAAGATGATCCCGTTCTTCAGATCCTCCTCACCGCGGATCAGGCCGCGCAGACGCTCGCGCTTGGCATGCCCCTCGTGACCGGTGGCGACCAGACGCTGGGTGATCGTCGAAGCCGTGGAGGAGGCCCGCGCCACCTCGACCCGCTGCGGGTTGTGCAGGAACATGTCCGCCAGCCGCTCGATCTCCGGCGGCATGGTTGCCGAGAAGAACAGGGTCTGCCGGGTGAACGGCACCATTTTGACGATCCGCTCGATGTCGGGGATGAACCCCATGTCGAGCATGCGGTCGGCCTCGTCGATGACCAGGAGCTCGACGCCGGTGAGCAGCAACTTGCCGCGCTCGAAATGGTCGAGGAGACGGCCCGGCGTCGCGATCAGCACGTCGGTGCCGCGCATGAGCTTGGCGTCCTGGTCGGCGAACGAGACACCGCCGATGATCAGCGCCACGTTGAGCTTGTGGTTGGTGCCGTAGCGGTCGAAATTCTCCACCACCTGGGCAGCCAGCTCTCGGGTCGGTTCCAGGATGAGCGTGCGCGGCATCCGGGCACGGGCGCGGCCGTTCTCCAGGAGCGTCAGCATCGGCAGCGTGAAGGCAGCGGTCTTGCCGGTTCCGGTCTGGGCGATCCCCAAGACGTCGCGGCGCGCTAGCACGTGGGGGATGGCTTCGGCCTGGATCGGCGTTGGCTCGGTGTATCCCGCCGCTTCGACGGCGTTCAGGACTTTCTCGCTCAGTCCGAGGTCGGAAAAAGGCATCTGCGTTCAGGAACCGTTGCGCGCCCGGCCGGCGCGATGGACACCGTCGCGGCAACGGCTGGGGAAGGCTCGCGCGGGGCGCTCGTACGCTCCCGGGGCCGCGGGGCGCGTGCATCACCGTCAGTTAGGGGCTTGGCGCGCCTTGTCAATCTCGCAATGCAAGCCGGCACGACACCACGCACAAGCGATCAAGGCCTCAGACGATCGGAAACGGGCATGACGCACGGGTCCAGGCGCGTGGCGCGTGCGGCGGCGGAGGGCAGGATCGCGCCGGTGGTCTCGGGATCGGGCGGCAGCGTGCGCCCGTCGAGAGCGACCCGGGCCGGGGCCGAACCCGACGGGTCGAGGTGGGCGAGCTGATAGGCGGCGATGACCGCGACAAACCCGAGGACGGCCGACATCCGGACAGCCCAGGCGAGCAGGCCAACCGGCCGCCCGAAGGCGCGATGCCGCTCACGGCTGCGGGGCACGAGGGCCAGCTCCCCCGGCTCATCGAGGGGCCGACGCTTGCCGAAGGTTTTCGGCGCCCGGTCGTGACGGCTGTGCATGGGCGGCTCTCCCCACCGGACGACGCGCCGGCCCGCGCCGCACCATCGGCGAATACGGTTAACCGTCACCTTACGGGAGGCGCTCGCATGCGCCCTGATGTGCCGAAATAAAACGTCGGACCCGGTCACCCTGTGCGGGATCACAGACAATGTCTGCGGCGGACCGCGCAGACCCGCGGCAGGCCTTAGAGTCAAGAATTGGCTAATCGTCTCGGCCTTTCCGGCCTTTTAGGCAGCTGCCCGACGAAAGAGACGGCCCGGCAGCTACCTACAAGTGTCGTTAGTCTTCATCATTCGTTGACGGGATCGCGCTATCTTGAGGATGCTTGTTGCAGGAAAGCGACAGACCCGCCGACCCAGAGCGCCTAGAAGGCAGCCGGCTCAAGCTAACCCAGGACCTGTGAGATCATGAAGAAGCTTCTCCTCGCATCGACCGTGCTCGCCGGCATGACTGCCGCAGCATCCGCGGCCGATCTTCCGCGCCGCGCCGCGCCTCCGCCAGTCTTCACGCCGGTTCCGGTCTTCACCTGGACCGGGTTCTACGTCGGTGTGAACGCCGGTTACGGCTTCGATGCCAACAGCCGCAACACCTTCAACTATGCATTGCCGGCCGGCACGCTGATCAACTCGCCCACCACCAATGGCATCGTCAGCGTCAACAACCGCAGCAACAACGACGGCTTCACCGGCGGTGGTCAGATCGGCTACAATTGGCAGCTGACGCCGGGCTCGGGCGTCGTGATCGGCTTCGAGGCTGACGCCCAGTACGTCGACTTCGCCCGTCGGGCCAACGCCACCCAGAACTACGTCTTCTCGGGCACCAACCCGGGCATCGCGTTCCTCCCGCCGCGCGCCTTCGTCGCCACGAGCGGCAACGGCCTCGACTACTTCGGCACGGTGCGCGGCCGCCTCGGCTACGCCTTCGACCGCACCCTCGTGTACGCCACCGGCGGCTTCGCCTACGGCTCGGGTCAGGACGACCAGAACTTCGCGGGGAACAGCTTCCGCAACAGCTTCCGCACCGGCTACGCGGTCGGCGGCGGCATCGAGTACGCCCTGCCCACCGACTCGTTCCTGAACTTCTTCCACTCCTCGGCCGTGACGCTGAAGGTCGAAGGCCTGTACGTGAACCTCGACCGTCAGAAGAACACCGCCGGCGGCGTGTTCTACGACAACCTTCTGGCCCCGAACGGCACCGCCTACCTCAACGGCGCCGCCGCCAACACCGAGTTCGCCGTCGTCCGCGCCGGCCTGAACTACAAGTTCGGCTCGTACTGAGATCGAATGCCGGAGCCGGCGCCGCCGGCTCTGTGCAGGGAGGGGCCCGGCCGAAAGGTCGGGCCCTTTCGCGTTCCCGGACCGTGCTCCGCGCGGCCATAGGGTGCGACATGTGCGGCCGGAACCGGGATCGCGGCCCGCGATTGAGACCGCGGCGCCGCGAAGCGACATGGCGAAGAGACCGGCGCACCGGAGCGATCAGCGATGCGAAGCCGAATCCTTATCCTGTCGCTTGCTGCGATCGGTCTGGCGGCCGCGCCGGCCGGCGCGCAGGACGCCACCGTGATCGGCAAGGATACCGTTCTGCCCGGCACGGGGCCGGGCACCTCGACCGACGGCAAAGGCGCCGGCCGCCTGATGGAGGCGGCAAGCGCTCAGGATGGCGCCAGGCGTCAGGGGCTCAAGCCTGTCGCCTTCATGGCTTCGAAAATGATCGGCGTGGAGGTGCGCAACACTGCGGGCGACAACGTCGGCAAGATCGACGACCTGCTGATAACCGACGGCGGAACACTCAAGGCGGTAGTGCTCGATGTCGGCGGTTTCCTCGGCCTCGGCAGCAAGCGCATCGCGGTGGAGCCCGGCGCTCTGGTCCTACGGCCCGGCGGCGACCGCTTCTCGGCGATCCTCACCATGAGCAAGGACACGGTGGCGGCGGCCCAGGCCTTCGACCCGGCCAAGGTGATCACCACGCGTTAATCCCTCGCTTCACCACCGCGGAGGCGTATGAGCCTGCGCGGTGGCGACTTCGAGCGGGCGACGCTCAGATATCGAGATCCGCGCCCTCGGCGAAGGCCGCGCGCTCGCTGATGAAGGCGAAGCGGGCCTCGGGCTTGTTGCCCATCAGGCGCTCCACCGTGTCGCCGGTGGATTCCCGAGCCTCGTCCAGGACCGCGACCCGCAGGAGCGTGCGCTTCTTCGGGTCCATGGTGGTCTCCTTGAGCTGGGCCGGCATCATCTCGCCCAAGCCCTTGAAGCGCCCGATCTCGACCTTGCCACCCTTGAACACGGTCTTGATGATCCGCTCGCGATCCGCGTCGTCCCGGGCATACGCCACCTTCGAGCCCTGCTGCAGCCGGTAGAGCGGCGGGATCGCGAGATAGAGGTGGCCGCGGTCGATCAGCTTGGGCATCTGCCTGTAGAAGAAGGTGATCAGCAGCGAGGCGATGTGGGCGCCGTCCACGTCGGCATCCGTCATGATGATCACCTTCTCGTAGCGCAGATCCGCCTCGCGGAAGGCCGAGCCGGTGCCGCAGCCCAGCGCCAGGGTCAGGTCCGAGATCAGCTGGTTGGCGCCCAGCTTGTCGCGGGACGCCGAGGCGACGTTCAGGATCTTGCCGCGCAGGGGCAGGATGGCCTGGGTCGTCCGGTCGCGAGCCTGCTTGGCCGAGCCGCCGGCCGAGTCACCCTCGACGATGAAGATCTCCGAGCCCGCGGTGCCGGCCGCCGAGCAGTCGGCGAGCTTGCCGGGCAGACGGAGCTTGCGGGTGGCGCTCTTGCGGGCGACTTCCTTCTCCTGGCGGCGGCGCAGCCGCTCCTCGGCCCGGTCGATCACCCAGTCGAGCAGCTTGTTGGCCTGGGCCGGAGAGGCGGCGAGCCAGTGATCGAAGGCGTCACGCACCGCCGTCTCGACGATGCGCTGCGCCTCCACGGTGGCGAGCTTGTCCTTGGTCTGCCCCTGGAACTCGGGCTCCCGGATGAACACCGACAGCATCGACGCGCAGGTTGCCATGACGTCGTCTGTTGTCACCGCGGTCATGCGCTTGGCCTGGTTCACGCGCTCGGCGTGCTCGCGCAGGCCCCGGAGCAGCGCGACCCGCAGGCCCGCTTCGTGAGTGCCGCCCTCGGGCGTCGGGATCGTGTTGCAGTAGGAATGGGAGACGCCATCCTCGGCGACCATCCAAGCCACCGCCCATTCGAGCGAGCCGTGCGAGCCAGGCTTGGTCACCTTGCCGGAGAACATCGCCTCGGTGACCAGTTCCTTGCCTTCGATGTCGCGGGCAAGATAGTCGCGCAACCCGTCGGGGAAGCGGTGCACGGCTTCCGCCGGCACGTCCGCCAGGCCTTCCAGAAGGGCGGGGGCGCAGCGCCACCGGATCTCGACGCCGCCGAACAGGTAGGCCTTCGAGCGCGCCATCTTGAACAGGCGGCGCGGGTCGAACTTCAGCGAGCCGAAGATCTCGGCATCGGGGTGGAAGCGGACCCTGGTGCCGCGGCGGTTCTGCACACGGCCGACGAGTTCCAGCGCCCCTGGGCGTGACCGCGCGAGAAGGTCTGCCGGTAGAGGGTCTGGTTGCGCGCCACCTCGACCTCCAAGAGGTCGGACAGCGCATTCACCACCGAGATGCCGACACCGTGTAGGCCGCCCGAGGTCTCGTAGACCTTCGAGTCGAACTTACCGCCGGCGTGCAGCGTGGTCATGATGACCTCGAGCGCGGACTTGCCGGGAAATTTCGGGTGCGGGTCCACCGGGATGCCGCGGCCGTTATCGGTCACCACAAGGGTGCCGGATTCCTCCAGCTCAACCTCGATGAAGCTGGCATGGCCGGCCACGGCCTCGTCCATCGAGTTGTCGATCACCTCGGCGAAGAGGTGGTGCAGCGCCCGCTCGTCGGTGCCGCCGATATACATGCCGGGTCGGCGCCGGACCGGCTCCAGCCCCTCCAGCACCTCGATGTCGGAGGCAGTGTAGCCGGCCTCGGGCGCGGCCGACGCGAGCGTCGCCACGGAGGCGGAGGCATCAAGGCGCCGCCGCGACTCGGGGGGCCGGGCGGCGGGGGTGGTGGCGGGCGTCTTGCCGCCCGGCCCGAACAGGTCGCGCGCCGCGTCGCTCACGCGCGGCCTCCGCGGGCGCAGCGCCTCGACCGGCTCGGTGTCGCGCAGACGATTATGGGCACGAGTCTGGGGTTTTGGAGCATGCGCCTTCATCCCCGCAATATAGCGGAACAAAACGGAAACATCAAAGCGGTTCGCCGCAGGGCCGAACGTTCCTACCATCGCATGCTGCGCCGCCGCGAGCGAGGGGCGGCAGCAGGATGAACGGCCAGAGTGCGGCGCAGCCCGTCATCACGACGTTGCACAACAATGGGTTAAGGCTTTCTCGTGACCCTCCGATCGGGAACCACAGATCGGCCCCGGAACAGCCCAGCCCAATCGGCGTTGTTGATGGAGATCAAGAACTTGACCGTGGTCAGGGAGCCGCAGTCGATGAGCAACGCCGCGATCGAGGCCCGCCGCCTCACCCTGATCCGTTTCGAGCACGCGGCCGGGGCCGCCTTCGGCTGCGAGGACGAGGCGGCCGGCCTGCCTCCAGCCCGTGCCCTGGTGAACTCGACCACCATCGCCCTGGCGACCTTCGCCACCGCCCTGGCGGCGACGATTACCTACCTGGTCTGAGCGGGACTGGGACTGCCGGGTCTCGGAGCCCATCAGATGGAGGCCTCCTGACGGCGCCACCATCCCCGAAACTCTTCTGTGCTGCTTCGCAGCACCTAAGATTGAGGGTGCCGCCTTGATTCCCGTTCACCGTCTCATGGCGGGCGCCCGTCAGACAGGCCCCTAACCGACGCCCGACTTCTTCGCCGGCGCCTTCTTGGCCGCAGGCTTCTTCGCGGACGCCTTCTTGGCTGCCGGCTTGTCGGCGCCCGCCGTTCGAGCCGATGTCTTGCGGGCTGCGCCGCGCTTGGCCGGCTTGCCGCCACCCGAGGCGCGCTTGGCGTTCACAAGGGCGATCGCCTCGTCCAGGGTCAACGCTTCGGCGCCCATCGACTTCGGCAGCGTGGCGTTGACCTCGCCATCCGTGACGTAGGGGCCATACCGCCCCGCCTTGACCACAAGGTCGCGTCCGCTGGCCGCGTCCTTTCCGAGCGACCGGCCCGGATCGGCCGCCGGGCGGCTGCGACCGCCGCCCTGCTCCTTGGCGACGATCAGATCGATGGCGCGATTCGCCCCGATCTCCAGCACGTCGTCGTCCTTGCCGAGGTTAGCATAGGTCTTCCCGTGCTGCACGTAGGGCCCGAAGCGGCCGAGATTGGCCAGGATCGGCTCGCCGGTCTCGGGGTGCCGTGCCACCTCGCGGGGCAGCGCCAGCAGGGCGAGCGCCTTCTGCAGGTCCACGGCCGATGGGGCGAGGCCCCGGGGCAGGGACGAGCGCTTCGGCTTCTCGGCCCCTTTCTCGGTCGAGGCCTCGCCGAGCTGCACGAACGGTCCGAAGCGGCCGTCGCGGATCGTCACCGGCAGGCCGGTCGCCGGATCGTTACCCAGAACCCGGACACCCGGCTGGCCGCCTTCCGGCGAGGAGCCGTCACCCTCGCCCTCGACGCCGGAGGCCGAGAGCTGGCGGGTGTACTTGCACTCCGGGTAGTTCGAGCAGCCGATGAAGGCGCCGAACTTGCCGAGCTTCAGCGAGAGCTGGCCGGAGCCGCAGGTCGGGCAGGCGCGCGGGTTCGAGCCGTCGCCCTTGTCGGGGAAGATGTGCGGCCCGAGGAGACCGTTCAGCGCCTCCAGCACGTCGGCGACGCGCAATTCCTTGGTCTCGCCGATCGCCGCCGAGAAGTCGCGCCAGAAATCGCGCAGCACCGCCCGCCAGTCGATCTCGGCGTTGGAGACGCGGTCGAGCTGCTCCTCCAGGTCGGCGGTGAAGTCGTACTCGACGTAGCGCCGGAAGAAGCTCTCCAGGAAGCCGGTGACGAGCCGCCCCTTGTCCTCCGGCTGCAGCCGCTTCTTCTCGATCTTGACGTACTCGCGGTCACGCAGCGTCTGCAGGACCGCCGCGTAGGTGGACGGGCGGCCGATACCGAGGCTCCTCCATGCGCTTCACGAGACTCGCCTCGGAATAGCGCGGCGGCGGCTCGGTGAAGTGCTGGGTCGAGGTGATGCGCTCGCGGGTCAGCGGATCGCCGGCCTTCATTGGCGGCAGGCGGCGGCTCTCCTCGTCCTCCTCGTCGTCCTTGCCCTCCTGATAGAGGGTCAGGAAGCCGTCGAACTTCACCACCTGGCCGGTGGCGCGCAGCTCGATCGTCCGCGGCCCGACCTTCGCCGTGACGTCCACGGTGGTGCGCTCCAGCTCGGCCGATTCCATCTGGCTCGCCATCGTGCGCGTCCAGATCAGCTCGTAGAGCCGGGCCTGCTCGGGCTCGAGGTGGCGGGCGACCATCTTGGGCAGCCGGCTCATGTCGGTAGGCCGCACCGCCTCGTGGGCCTCCTGGGCGTTCTTGGCCTTGACGCTGTAGCGGCGCGGCACGTCCGGCACGTAGCGGTCGCCGAACTCCTTGCCGACGACCCGGCGGGCGTCCTGGATCGCCTCCGGCGCCATGTCGACGCCGTCGGTCCGCATGTAGGTGATGATGCCGACCGTCTCACCGCCGATATCGACGCCCTCGTAGAGGCGCTGGGCGACCCGCATGGTCTGAGCCGGGGCCATCCCGAGCTTGCGGGAGGCCTCCTGCTGCAGGGTCGATGTGGTGAAGGGCGGCTGCGGGTGGCGCTTGGCGGGCTTGGCCTCGACGCTCGCCACCTGGAAGGTCGCGAGTTCGAGGTCGCGCTTGAAGGCGGCCGCCTCCTCGCCGGTTCCGACGTCGAGGCGCTGGATGCGCTTGCCGTCGGCGCCGACGAGACGGGCCTCGAAGGTCGCGCCATCGGCGGTCGTCAGGGTGGCGATGATCGTCCAGTACTCGCGCGGCTTGAACCGCTCGATCTCCATCTCGCGCTCGACGACGAGGCGCAGCGCCACCGACTGCACGCGCCCCGCCGAGCGGGCGCCCGGCAGCTTGCGCCACAGGACCGGCGAGAGGTTGAAGCCCACGAGGTAGTCGAGCGCCCGGCGCGCCAGGTAGGCATCGACCAGCGCCTGGTCGATCTCCCGCGGCTTGCGCATCGCCGCCTCGACGGAGGCCTTGGTGATCGCGTTGAAGGTGACCCGCTCGACGGGAATGCCCTTGAGCGCCTTGCGGGCGGTCAACGCCTCCAGCACGTGCCAGGAGATCGCCTCGCCCTCGCGGTCCGGGTCGGTGGCGAGAATCAGCTTGTCGGCGCTCTTGACCGCCTTGGCGATCTCCGAGACCCGGCTCGCGCCCCGGTCCGCCAGCTCCCAGACCATACGGAAATCCTGCTCGGGATCCACCGAGCCGTCCTTGGGCGGCAGGTCGCGGATATGCCCGAAGGAGGCGATGACTTCATAGTCGCGGCCGAGATACTTGTTAATTGTCTTGGCTTTGGCCGGCGACTCGACGACGACGACTTTCATTCAGACCTCTGCCCCTGACGGAGCCTGGGCACGACGGACGAATTCTGTTCGAGATTCGCGTGGGACGTATGCCCGCCGTCGGGCCGGGGCCGCGCGCCGGGCACAAGTGGGTCACGGGCGGCGGGATGTCAAATGGCGGGCGGTGGCGCGGGCGTTCAGCTGAGCCGCTGTCGCGGCGCGCCTCGTGCCGGGACCCGGACCAGGTTCCGCTTCGCTCCACCTGTCCGGGAAGGGGGTGATGCAGAGCGAAGCGGGACGCCCTTTCCCGGCCGCATGCAGCGCCAGGGGAACGCGACCCGGGACCGAGCACAAGACCCGCCGCGCTAGCGGCTCCGGGTTCGCGCTGACGCCGCAGGCTGAAAATTCAGATCCCCGCGTACCATTCGTAACCGCGATCCTCCCAGTAGCCGCCGCTGCCCTGGCCGAGGCCGGCGAGCGATTCCACCATCTCCACCCGCATCACGTACTTGGCCTGCTTGTAGCCGAGCTGACGCTCGACTCTCAGGCGCAGCGGTGCGCCGTTCGAGACCGGCAGCGGTTTGCCGTTGAGATCGTAGGCCAGGATCGTCTGTGGGTTGAAGGCGTCGTAGAGGTCGATGCTCTCGTAGTAGCGGATCGGGATGCGCTTATCCTCGGGCTCCGCGGCCGGGCTGCCCTGGCCCCAATCGTCCTCGGACCCGTCCTTGGCGGTCGGGGCACCGCCCCAATCCTCGGCGGCGGCGAGCTGGATCGTGGCCTCGCGCATCGCGCCCGGATGGTCCGGACGCCACAGGACCGCACCGTCCTGGCTGCCGGCATATTCCAGCGTGTCGGCGCAATGAAACACCGCGAAGCGCGCCTGCGGCTTCAGCCCGGCGCGCTTGAGCACCTCGGCCAGCGGCACGCCAGCCCATTGCCCGATGCAGCTCCAGCCCTCCACGCAATCGTGACGGGTGATCTGGGTGCGCGACGGCAGGGCGCGCAGATCAGCGAGGCTGAGCGAGAGCGGCATCTGGACCAGCCCGTCCACCGTCAGCTTGAAATCCGCGAATCTCTGCGCCGCCAGGGCCCGGTAGGCGCGGTCCGGCGGGTCTATGGAGCCGTTCGGCTTGAACCAGGGGGAGATCATCGCGGCCGGAAATTCCCGGGCGAGAGTCGCGGGCGACATCAGCAGGCGCTGGACATACAGGTTGGCGTCCTCGCCGACCCTGAGGGTGCGCTGACCCGCATCGGTTCCGGCGAACTTGTCGCATCCCCCGAGCAGGGCGGTGCCCATCAGGCCGGCGCCGGCGGTGAGGAGCTTGCGGCGATGGAGGATCATCGGGCGGCTTCCTTCTCGGGACGGCCGAGGCTGAACCAGCCGGTGATCATGCCGCGCATGTTGTTGAGGAGCCCGGAGACGATCACGAGCAGCACGTGCACGACCACGAACAGCACGAGCAGCCAAGCGGCGATGAAGTGGACGCTGCGCGCCGATTGCCGGCCGCCGAACAGCGCGGTGAGCCAGGGCCAGGCGGCATCGAGCCCCGGCGACATGGCGAGTCCGGCGAGCACCATCGCGGGCAGCAGGCCCAGCACCACGACCAGATAGGTCAGCTTCTGGATCACGTTGTAGCGCTTGGCCTCCGTGCCCTCGGGGAAGCGCAGGAGCAGGTGCTCCTTCACGGAGCCGCCGAAGTCGCGGATCTGGTCGCCGTCCGGGAGCAGGCGACGGCGAAGCTGGCCGCTGAACAGCCCGTAGAGCAGATAGACCGCGCCGTTGAGCACAAGAAACCACGCGAACAGGAAGTGCCAGCGCCGCCCCGTGGCGAGATCCTGGTTGGCCGGCAGGGTCGCCCAGGACGGGAAGGCGCGCCCCACCTCGGTGCCGCCCTCCCGCGACAGGCCGAGCAGGCCGGTCGTGTCGAAGCTGTGGGTGCCCACCATCACCACGCCGCGGCTCCTGCCGTCGCGAGCCTGCTCGCTGGTGTTTGCGAGGGCCGGATCGTCGAAGGTCGAGACCGCGCCCCAGTAGAGCGCGGGATGGGCGTTGAAGATCTGCAAGCCGCTCATCAGCAGAACCAGCAGCACCGCGGCGTTGATCCAGTGCGCCAGCCGGATCACCAGCGGATGGCGGTAGAACCAGCGGCGCCCTTGTCGGTCGACGGTCTCGGAGGCTTCGAGGGCAGGGGGGCGGGCACGTATCGGGATCCCGAGGATGCGTCACGGAGCCGGGGAGGGTACGAATCCCGACCGTTCGGGCGGATACGTGGCGCGGGCCGTGCCGGTTACCATCCGCGGGAAAAAAGGCCGCAGCCGGCAGCCCGCCTTGCTCGGCGGGCAAGCCGGGCCTAGACCCCGACCTCATTATGACGAGCCTTGCGCCACCGGCCTTCCCGCACCGGCACCTCCTCGGCATCGAGGGCCTGACCCGGCCCGACATCGAGGGGCTGCTCGACGCCGCCGACGCCGCCGTCGACATCTCGCGGCAGGTGGAGAAGAAGCGTATGACCCTCCGGGGCCGTACGCAGATCAACCTGTTCTTCGAGCCCTCGACTCGGACGCAATCCTCCTTCGAGCTGGCCGGCAAGCGCCTCGGCGCCGACGTGATGAACATGTCGGTGGCCTCGTCCTCGGTGAAGAAGGGCGAGACGCTGATCGACACGGCCGCGACGCTGAACGCCATGCGGCCCGACATCATCGTGGTGCGCCACCAATCGGCCGGCGCCGTGCATCTCCTGGCTCGCAAAGTCGACTGCGCGGTGGTCAATGCCGGCGACGGGGCGCACGAGCACCCGACCCAGGCACTGCTCGACGCGCTGACCATCCGCCGCAACAAGGGCCGCATCGAGGGCCTGCAGGTGGCGATCTGCGGCGACGTCCTGCACTCGCGGGTGGCGCGCTCGAACCTCATCCTGCTGCAGGCCATGGGTGCGCGGGTGCGCCTGATCGCGCCCTCGACGCTGCTGCCGGCCGGGATCGAGCGCTTCGGCGTCGAGACCTTCACCGACATGCGGAAAGGCCTGCCGGGCTGCGACATCGTGATGATGCTGCGGCTCCAGCGCGAGCGCATGAACGGCTCGTTCGTGCCATCCGTGAAGGAGTATTTCCGCTATTTCGGCCTTGACGGAGAGAAGCTGGCCTTGGCCAAGCCCGACGCCCTGGTGATGCACCCAGGCCCGATGAACCGCGGCGTCGAGATTTCCTCGGAGATCGCCGACGGGGCGCAATCGCTGATCCGCGAACAGGTCGAGATGGGCGTCGCCGTGCGCATGGCCGTGCTGGAGGCCCTCGCCCGACATCTGCCGAACGAGTGAGCCCCGGACAAAGCCGGGCGGCCTTCACCCGCCCCGCTTGCCCGCAGGCCGGCCGTGGCGCAGTTTCCTGCCGAAATCCGGTCCCGGTCGGTATAGAGGGCCGTTCCAACATGCAGATCGCTTCATGACCGCCTACACGCTCGCCGACCTCGCCGCCCTCGTGGCGAGCCGCGCCGGGACCGACCCGGCCACCTCCTACACGGCCAAGCTGCTGTCCGAAGGCCCTGCCAAGGCCGCCAAGAAGCTCGGCGAGGAGGCCGTGGAGGCGGCGATCGCGGCCGTGCAGGGCGACAAGACCGGGCTGCGCAACGAGGCCGCGGACGTTCTCTACCACCTCGTCGTATTGCTCCGGGCCGGCGGGGTCGAGACTCGACGCCGTGATGGCGGAACTGGAGCGGCGCACCGCGCAGAGCGGCATCGCCGAGAAGGCCGCGAGGCGCCCCGCGTGAACGCGGCCGCGCTGCCGGGCTCGGTCGAGGCGATCCTCGAGGCCTCGGACCGGCTCTCGCCCTATCGCCGCTTCAGCCGCGAGGAATGGGCGCAGCTGCGCGCCGACACGCCGCTCACCCTCAACCAGGAGGACCTTGAGCGGCTTCAATCGATCAACGATCCGATCTCGGTCGAGGAGGTAGAGGCGATCTACCTGCCGCTGTCGCGACTCCTGGCCCTCTACGTCGCGGCGACCCAGGGGCTGTTCAAGGCGACCCAGCGCTTCCTGCTCGCCGAGCGCGAGACCAAGGCTCCCTACATCATCGGGCTCGCCGGATCGGTGGCGGTGGGCAAGTCCACGACGGCCCGCATCCTGACCGCCCTGCTGGCGCGCTGGCCCAACACCCCGAAGGTCGATCTCGTCACCACCGACGGCTTCCTGCTGCCCAACGCCGAGTCTCGCTGCCAACGGGCTGATGGAGCGCAAGGGGTTCCCCGAGAGCTACGACACCGCCGCGCTGCTGCGCTTCCTCCACGACGTGAAGGCCGGCCACAAGCGCGTGACCGCACCGCTCTACTCGCACCTCGTTTATGACCGGGTGCCCGGGGAGGAGCGGGTGGTGGAGAGCCCCGACATCCTGATCGTCGAGGGCCTGAACGTGCTCCAGCCCGCCCGCCTGCCCCGGGACGGGACCGCGATCCCGTTCGTGTCCGACTTCTTCGACTTCTCGATCTATCTCGACGGCCACGAGGACGACCTGCATCGCTGGTACGTCACGCGCTTCATGAAGCTGCGTCAGACGGCGTTCCGCGATCCGCGGTCCTATTTCCGGAAATACGCCGAAATCGCGGAGGCCGAGGCGCTCGACATCGCCGACCGCCTCTGGACCACGATCAACCTGCCGAACCTGCGCGAGAATATTCTGCCCACGCGGCAGCGGGCGAGCCTGATCCTCACCAAGGGCGCGAGCCACCGGATCGAGAGCGTGGCCCTGCGGCGGCTGTAACGCGCGCATGGCCGCAACCGGCAGTCGAGCCGGCCTAAGCATCCGGGGAAGCGGGCCCGCCGGCCGTCTGACATATGCCCGCGCCACGCGTTCAGGGGCTCGGATCGTAAGCGTTCGCCATCGGAGGCACAGGTTCAACGAGGTTACGCGCGGCGCTCCAGCCCGCGACCGCGGCGGCAATGCTGTTACAGGATCGGGGCGGCACCAAGCAGCGAGGATTGATACCGTCCGAACGCCTCACTGACTTACATGGGGAGAGCCTATCACCGATCGGCCGCTGCAGGTCCGTGAAAGTTTCGATCTCAATCGACGCGCCTGTCTTTGAAAGCCAGCCTCGCCCGACAGCCCGGATTTACATTCTCAAGCCTAAAGCTAATGTTATGCAGCCGAGCGATTGAATCAACAATACTAAGGCCTATGCCGAACCCTGGCGCCTGGTGCTTGAAACTCTGCTTTTTATATCTCTCCTTGAGCATTTCCACGTCGGCGGGATCGATGCCTGGACCATAATCCCTGATTTCCAGCTCGATCGGGTCAAGCGCGACAGTAACATCAACCTGCTGCCCGCGCGGGCTGTACTTCAATGCATTGTCAAGCAGGTTACTGCATCCTTCAAACAGAAGGCTGCGGTCGCCGTAGACGAGCGCCTGCGCATCCGGAGCGCGCAACACGATATCGACTTCCTTTTCGGCGTATAGAGGATCGTAGAAATCCAAAGCATCACGCACGATGTCAATCAAATCCACGCTCTTGAATTCCGATCGCCTCAGGCGGTCTTCCAGCTCCGATATCCGAAGAAGAGCAGAAAATCTGTATACGATATTTTTGATGTCCGAAACGACCTCGGCATTGAGCCTCCTTCATCGACTCGATATTGTCGACACTCCTGATCGCGCGTTCAAGCTTCGCCAAGACGCGTGTGAGCGGAGTCCGAAGATCGTGCGCGATATTCTCGCTCGAGTTTTTCACTTCGAGCATGAGACGCTCGAGCTGAGACAGCATTTCGTTTACGGTTTCGGCCAACTGGCGAAGATCGCCTGACAGATCGTCAAGCGAAAGGCGTCCGCTGAGGTCGCCCTCCATGATCGATTTGGCGGATTCTGTAATTGACTGAATCTGCCGCAAAGACAAACTCCCCAAGATCACCGCAGCAAAAACCCCGATCAGCGCGATTGCCGCGGTGCTCAACAGGAGCACTCTCCTGAACACCTGCTGTATGTCCCAGATCTCGCGCGAGGACCGGCATACAAGCAAAACGGTATCCGGTGGACGAGGGGCAGCGAAGCAGAAAAGATCCGGCGCATCCTCCGACAGGCTGGCCTTGATGCGGAAGGGTTTCGACCACCGCTGACGGCTCGGAAAGGGCAGATCCGCTCCAGCAATCCGCGAGCCGTCGTCGCGAAAGAGTGTGATTTGACGGCCGTTTTGTTCTAGATCCTGAGCACTGTCGGTCCGCTCAAGGAGGCCCTCGCTGGACAGGTGGTTAAGGCGGAGCGCCTCCCGTGTTACCGCCCTATACAGTGATTCAATCGTACTCTGACGCACCTCGAAGTATAAGAATAAACATAGACATAAAGATGCAGCGCCAAACGTCGAAAGAAACAACATAGCCAGCCGAAATCCGCTGGTTTTGTTTATGTTCCTAAGCCGCACTAAAGACAAATCCAACATTCCTCACCGATCTTACCATGTGACCCGCACCGACAGAATCCAATTTTTTCCGAATTTTACTTATATGGACATCGAGTGCCGCGGATTCATGATTGAAGCTATAGCCCCACACAGCCTCAAAGATCATTTTTCGGCTCATACTAGCGTCCGAATTTCTCATTAGACATTCCAGGATGGAAAATTCTTTTGGAAGAAGCTTGATCGTTTCGCCGTCGATTTGCAGGTTTCGTGCGATCAGGTCGAGCGTGGCCCGACCGACAACGATTTTTGTACTCTCCGAGCGCGTCTGGCTACGTCTGATGAGGGCATGTATCCGAGCGCTTAGCTCAGAAAATTCGAACGGCTTCGACAGATAATCGTCGCCACCAGCTCGCAAACCTTCAACGCGATCGTCTACGGCCGATAATGCGCTTAGAATTAGCACCGGAGTCGAAACGTCGTCTCTCCGCAAGCCCGCTAAAACAGTTAACCCGTCCATATCTGGCAGCATGCGATCCAAAACAATTGCATCATATCTCGTGCAGCAGGCTTGCTCGAAGCCCTTTTTGCCTGTCAACTCGACATCGACAGTAAAGCCAGCGTCCGTCAGTGCATGACGGATCTCGGCCGCATTTTTCTCATCATCTTCAACAACTAAGACACGCACTGCTCGCTCCTAGTTCTACCTTGCGGCGATCGCTTCAAAGATGCCCGTCGAATGAGATCCAGAACGAACGAACCGATGGCTTTTGAGCTTGTTTAGCCAGTTTGAGGTGCAGGTCATACCCGTCTTGTCGCGGTCTCACCGCGGCTGCAAGGGCATTTTGCCTCAATGAGCCTTAGCGATGCGACCACGGGTCCGACCGCTCAGCGCCGGATTTCGAGAACTCGGCGCGGGCTGCACCCGATTGGCCGACTACGCACGACCAGAGCCTCTAAGACGACCGATGTGAAGGATCCGCAGAAAACTGCCCCAGAGACGATTGCGCAATTCGCGCTTCAGGGGCCAGAGCAGGTCATCATGTCTCAGCGTTTCATCCCGCCTGGCTACGCGGAGCCAGTCCAGTCGCCTTTCGCGATGCACCTACATAACCGAACGTTCTGGACACTACCTTCCATCGGGCGTTCGCACGCCAAACCAGAGATCCCTTACTTGATCGTAGTGAATCTTCTTATCGTAGGTCTCCTGAGACAAATTAAGAAACTTAACTGTCAATTGCCCCATACTGTAAACGACTTGGTATGAGGCGATTACCCGGTCCCTTTGTGCGGAAACCAGGCCGACGCGGGCGAGGAGCAGTTCCTGCTGCGCGTTAAGGACATCCAGCGTCGTTCTCTGCCCGATCGCAGCTTCCTCACGTACGCCGGCGAGCGCCCTTTCATTGGCAATGACCGCCTTCTGCGATGCAATGACTGCAGCCTTCGAAGCTTCGAGAGCCTCCCCACGCCGTCACCACATTGTAGCGGACGCGATCCCTAATCGATTCGACTTCGATGCGACGCTGCCCAACACGCTCTTTAGCCTGCCGGATTTCTGAATATACGACACCACCCTCATAGAGCGGAACCGTCAGACGCCCCTGGACGATGCCGCTTATCGAACTGCTGTTCGGCCTCGGACTGTTACTAAGCGGCGGCAGATCGTGGTTGCCCTCCAGACTGGCCGAAGCCGTCAGTTGAGGGTAGAGTTGCCCCTCAGCAATTTTCACCTGAGCTTCAGCGACATCGACATCGTGACGCGCAGCGATAATGCCGGGATTGTCCCGAAAAGCTGTGGCGATCACAGCATCCCTGTCGTGCGGTATGAATTCGTCGATCGGGCGACCGGGTGCCAAGTCATGCGGCTCGACCCCGACAACCTGCCTGAAGGCGCCAATGCTAGATTGAAGCGTACTTTCTCCAGTGCTCAACTGAGCTTGTGCGACCGCCAACCGTGCTTCGGCCTGGGAGACGTCGGTCAGCGTAACCTGGCCCTCTTCGAGCCGTATGCGCGTCTGTCTGAGTTGCTCTTGGAGAACCTCGACGTTGTTCTGCTGCAGCGCATAGATCGCCGTGTCCCGAAGGAGGTTCATATAGGCTACAGCAGCACCGAACAGAATGTTGGACTCGACACCGCGCAGCGTCTCACGTTGCGAATAGACCTGGCTCTCGGCCAGGCGTGTTTTGTTGTCGGTCCGGAAGCCGTCGAAAACCGTTTGCGTGACCGTCAAACCGGCCTGGACGGGAAGAGTCCTGTATTTAACCGTAGCCCCCGCCAACGTGCCGTCTGACTGAGCTGCGGCAGCGTTGACCCCGATATTGACCCTGGGTCGGTATCCGCCGAGCGCCTGCGGCACATTCTCATCGACGACACGGAGGTTCGCCCGTTGCGCGTTCAGGTCTGGGTTGCCCTGATAGGCAAGCAGCAGCGCGCCGCTGAGCGTTTCACGCGCCTCGGCCATAGAAGTGTTGGCGCACAAGCCGATCAGCAGCGCCATGAGGCCCTTCGCCGTGACCGCCTTTCGAGCGACCCGTTCGACGGAGAGGCAGAGCCCACCACACAGCATGTGGGGATCGGAATGGTTCGTCTGGCAGCGGCCGGTTCCGACTTTTCGGCTTCGGCGTGTGGACCCAGCGGTGTTTGCGCCGCAGGCACAGGAAGACCACCGTCTGACACCGCAGGGGCCCCTGCGAGGCGGTTTGGGCGATGCCGAACATGGGTGGTCGGTCGTTCTATCTGCACCGGTCCTGTAGATAACCGCGAGAAGATCCCCCCAATCATACCGGCATCTACCTTACTCTCGCGGCGGGTCCACGCCGGCGCCGTCGTAGGTTGACGAAATTCGTTCGCGCGTTCCGGGACCGGCCCAGTTCTCACGCAACCACGCCCAGCTCTGAAGCGCCCGTCCGTGCAACCGACGCGACATAGCTTGACCTTAACACGCCGAATGCGATGCGCTGGCCTGACGCGGCAACACCGAAGAAAGAATTTTTCACTTCGCCGGGAGCAGGCCTACGCGCTCCGTTCCTGGCGTCTTCGTCTCGTGCTTACTTGGACGCCTGCTGCACGCGCTCGTCGGCCGTGTCATGAAGCGAGGCGACCTGGATCTCGTCCCCGTCCTTGAGCGTATCTGGCGGATTCTTGACGATCTCGGAATCGCTCTGCAATCCAGATAGTATCTCAACCTCGTCCCCGAAGTTTCGACCAAGCCTTACGGGCGTGAGTACCACACGGTCGTCCTGCACGACTGCGACCTGCATGCCTCGCCCATCGAAGATCAGTGCGCTTGAGGGCACATGGAGTATCGAGGGCCTCGATGGCACCTGAAGGGTCACCTCTGCATAGGCTCCGGGCCAGAGCTTTCCGTCGCGATTCGCGGCCTGAAATTGGACCAGCACGGAGCGCGAGTCCTCCGACAGCGCATTCGATGTCGAGACCAGGTCCGCCTCGAAATGCCGCCCGGGATATTGCGGAAGCGCCAGGGCGGCCTTCGTCCCTGGCTTCAGCCCGACCGTGAGGTCCTGCGGCGCGCGCAGGTAGACGCGCACCTTGCTGATGTCGTCGACCGTGAAGAGCGCCCGCGCGCTGGTCGCGCCGGTCCCCACGAGATCGCCGACGTCGACCTTCCGGCTCGTCACCACGCCGTCGAAGGGAGCGACGATGTTCTTGTAGTCGGACAAGGCCTCGAGCCGGGCCACGTTGGCCTCGGCCGCCTTCAGAAGCCCATGTTTCGAGGCTGCGTCGCTGACCTTCTCGTCCTTGGCCTGTTGCGAAACGTAGCTCTTGACGGCCAGAACGGTCCATCGGTCGGCCGTGGCGTCCGCGAGGTCCGCATCCGCTTTTGCTCGGACCAGATCGGCCCGGGCCTGGATCAATTGCTGATCGAGGTCGGGGCTGTCGATGCTCGCGAGGATCTCGCCCTTTTTGACGGAATCGCCGATGTCGTGAAACCACTCGCGCACGTAGCCACCCGCCCGTGCATGCAGCTTGGCGGCGTTGAGCGCCTCCACGGTCGCGGGGAGCCGCACCTCGGTCAGAGCCTCTCCGACCTTCGGGCGCACCAGGGTCACGCTGGGCTTACTCGGCTCGACAACTGCAGATTGCAGGTCCTGTCGCGGTTCGGGATTCACCATGTTGGTGGCGGCCAGCCCCGTCCCGGCCAGCAGGATCGCGCCGATGATGACCGGCTTGAGCCTGCGCCGACGGGACCGTTGTGCCGTCGGCGTGCCGGAGGGTGCGTGATCATCAGGGGGCATTGGGAGGTGTCCCCTCAACGTTTCGAAATCTGGGTGGTCATGGGCTTGTTCGGCGGATCGACCACGCGGACCGGCTCGCCCGCGACCAGGGTTTCCGGCGGCTGATCGATCACCCGGTCGTCGGCACTGAGCCCGGACAGGACCTCGACGTTCCGGCCGATATTGTGGCCGAGTTTGACGTCGGAGATCACGGCCTTGCCGTCCTTCACCGTCGCGACCTGCATCCCGTTCCGCCGGAACATGAGCGCCGTTGCGGGGATCTGGAGGAGATTGGCGTCGCTGGGGATGTGAAAGGTCACTTGCACGAAAGCACCGGACCAGAGGATGTCGTCCGGGTTGTCGGCCTGCAGCTGAACCAGCGCCGTGCGCGTCTTCTCCGAGATCGCGTCCGACATCGTGGTGAGAACCGCGTCTATGGTCTGCCCAGGCCGCTGAGGCAGCGTGAGCGTGGCCTTCGTGCCGCGCTCCAGGCGGCCGAGAAAGGCCTGCGGGACGCGCACGTAGATGCGCACCCGATGGGTGTCCGCCACCTGGAAGAGGGCCTTGCCCGAGGTGCTCCCGGCCGTGACCAGATCGCCTACGTCGAGGGAGCGGGCCGTCACCACCCCGTCGAAGGGCGCGACGATGTTCTTGTAGGCATTGAGCGCCTCGAGCCGATCCACGTTCGCCTGCGCGGCGAGGCGCGCCGCGCGCTTCGCATCAGCGTCGCCCTGCTTCTCGTCGCGGACCTGCAGGGACACGATGTCCTTGTTCGCCATGGCGGTGAAGCGCTTGGCCGTGGTCTGCGCGAGCGCCTCGTTTGCCTGTGCGCTCGTGAGGTCGGCATGCGCTTGCGCCAGTTGCTGATCGAGTTCCGGCGAGTCCAGCACCGCCAGGATGTCGCCCTTCTTCACGCGGGCCCCGATATCCTTGAACCAGTTCGCGACATAGCCGCTGGCCCGGGCATAGATCGTAGCGGTGTAGAAGGCGCTGACGGTCCCCGGCAGCCGCAGGGTCGTCTCGTCCGGCGAGCGTTCGGGCTCGACAAGGGCGACACGGGTCACTGCCTGCCGGTTGACCCAGTCGACCATGCGCTGCTCGTCGGCGGAGCGGACGCTCAGGCCGTGAAAAGCGCTGACGCCGAGGCCACCCAGCAGCAGGATCAGGCAGGCGGCAACGCGCGCCGGGCGCGGCTGGTGCGCCCGCGCGCCGCTCGAGTCGCTGTCAAGCATGAACCGGTCCTAGAGTGGGCTCGGGCGAGGCTTTGGAAGCCTTGGAGGCTTTGCCTCCGTGAGACAGGGTGAAAAGCGTCGGCACGAAAAACAGGGTGGCGCAGGTGGCGAAGATCAGGCCGCCGATAACCGCCCGGCCGAGCGGCGCGTTCGCATCGTGCTCCAGCGCCATCGGCGCCATGCCGATGACCATCGCGAGGGCCGTCATCATCACCGGACGGAAGCGGGTGCTGCCCGCCTCGATCGCCGCCGTCAGCGCATCGGAGCCGGCCGCGAGCCGCTCGCGAGCGAAGCTGATGATGAGGATGCTGTTGGCCGTCGCGACGCCCATGCACATGATCGCGCCGGTGAGGGCCGGCACCGACAGGGTCGTGTGGGTCCAGAACAGCATCCAGACAATTCCCGCCAGAGCGGTGGGCAGGGCCATGACGATCACCAGCGGATCGATCCAGGACTGGAACGTCACGACGATCAGAAGGTAGATCAGGACGATTGCGAACCCAAGCCCGAAGAAGAGCTGCTGGTAGGCGCTGTTCATGATCGACACCTGGCCGCGGATCTGCGCCCGCACGCCCTTGGGCAGGTCGCCCTTGGTGTCGTCCAGGATCTTCTGGATATCCGCCGCCACGGCCCCGAGATCGCGCTCCTGGACGGTCGCGTAGATATCGACCGCAGGTCGGACGTTGTAGTGCGAGACCAGAGCGTTCGCCGGCTCGGGCTCGATGCGCGCGATGCCGCCCAGCAGCTGGCTCGATCCCGACGCGACGATCGGCAGGTTGCGCAGGTTGCTGAGCGTATCCATCCTGTACTGCGGCATTTGCACCGAAATCGGATACGAGACGCCGTTCCTCGGATCGAGATAGAAGTTCGGCGACGACTGGACGCTCCCGGCCAGCGTGTTCTGAATACTGGTGGTCGCGTCTCGCTCGGTCAGTCCGACCAGGCTCGCCAGGGAGCGATCGACATGGACGCCGAGGGCGGGAGCCTGGAAGGCCTGCTGGATCCGGGCATCGGCGACGCCCGGAACGCGCTTGATCTGCGTCATCAGCTTGTTGGCGTATTCGCGGGCTCCGTAGAGATCGCTGCCGACGATCTGGATGTCGAGCGGCGCGGGGGCGCCGAAATTCAGGATCTGGCTGACGATGTCGGCAGGCAGGAACGCGAATGTCGTTCCGGGGAACTGCTCCGGCAGCTTCTCGCGCAGCATCCTGATGTAATCGGCCGTGGAGGGCTCCTCGCCCTCGCCCTTCAGGGTGATCATGATGTCGGCGTCGCTGACACCGATCGTGCCCGAATTGCCGTAGGCGATGTTGAGGCCGCTCACCGGCATGCCGATGTTGTCGACCATGCCTTCGAGCCGCTCGGGCGGGATGATGCCGCGGATGGCCTCCTCGATCCGGTTGATCGTGCGGTTGGTGTCCTCGATCCGGGTTCCGACCTGCGTGCGCACGTGCAGCTTGATCGCGCCGGCGTCGATGTCCGGGAAGAAGTTCTGGCCCAGTGACGGAGCCAGCCCGAAGGTCGCGAGCGGAAGGCCGAGGAACAGCGCAACGACGACCGCGCGGTACCGCAGCCCGAGCTGAAGCAGGCCGACATAGCTGCTGCGGATCTTCTCGAAGACGTGCTCGAAGCCGTTACGGAACCGGACGAGCGGATTGCGGGTCGGCGGAGCACCGTGGGCGTGACCGTGGTGGTGGACCTGGTTGCGCAGCAGGAAGTTCGCCATCGTCGGCACCAGGGTGCGCGACAGGATGTACGAGGCCACCATCGCGAAGACCACCGCTTCGGCCAGGGGCCGGAACAGGAAGCCGCCGACCCCGCCGAGCCCGAACATGGGCACGAAGGCGATGCAGATGCAGAGCAGCGACACGGTGGCCGGCACGACGATCTGCTCCGCACCGTCGAGGATGGCCCGCTCGATGGGTTTCCCGTGTTCCAAGTGCCAGTTGATGTTCTCGATCGTGACGGTCGCGTCGTCGACGAGGATGCCGACGGCCAGCGCGAGACCGCCCAGCGTCATGACGTTGATCGTCTCTCCGATGATGGAGAGCGTGGTGAGAGAGGCGAGGATCGCGAGCGGGATCGAGACCGTGATGATCAGGGTCGAGCGCCAGCTCCCGAGGAACAGGAGGATCATGAGTCCGGTGAGCGCCGCTGCGATCACGCCTTCGCGGATCACGCCCGACACCGCGGACCGGACGAAGCCCGACTGATCGCCCACCGGCGTGACCTCGACGCCGCTCGGCAGGGTCTGCTGGATCCCGGGCAGGAGACGCTTCACGCCGGCAATGATGTCGAGCGTGGAGGCGGATCCGGCCTTCAGAACGCTCATCAGCACGGCCTTGTGGCCGTCGACCTGCACGACGTTGGTCTGGGGCGGGCTGCTGTCATGCACGTAGGCGACGTCGCGCATGTAGATCACGGCGCCGTCGACGGTCTTGACCGGCAGGTCGTTGAACTCCCGGATCCGCTGCGGCGAGTTGTTGAGATTGATCGTGTACTCGAAGGTGCCGATCTTCTGCGTTCCCACCGGAGTGATCAGGTTCTGGACCGACAGGGCGTTGACCACGTCTTGCGCCGATAGCCCGTAGGCATGCAGCGCAGACTGATCGAGGTCGACCTGGATCTGACGGACCGCACCGCCATAGGCGGAGGGGAGAGCGGCGCCTGGAACCGACGTGAGCTGCGGCCGGATGAAGTTGCCGGCGAGATCGTTCAAGCGGGTCTGCGAGAGCGTGTTGCTCGACAAGGCGAGCTGAATGATCGGCACGCTCGACGCATTGTAGGTCAAGACCGAGGGAGGCGTGATGCCGGCGGGCAGGTTCTTCAGAATCGTCTGCGAGATCGCCGTCACCTGCGCCTGCGCGGCATTGATGTTCACAGATGGCTGGAAGAAAATTTTGACGATCCCGTACCCGGCCAGGGATTGGGACTCGATGTGATCGATGTCGTTCACGGTCGTGGTGAGCGACCGTTCGTACGGAAATATCACGCGCCCGGACATCTGGTCCGGCGGCAGCCCGTTGTAGCTCCAGACCACGCTGATCACGGGGATGCCGATGTTCGGAAAGATATCAGTCGGCGTCCGCAGGGCCGAGATAACCCCGAAGATCGTGATCAACATGGCCATAACGACGAATGTGTAGGGCCGGCGGAGTGCAAGACGTACGATCGCGATCAAGTCTGCTCGACCCCATCTTAATGCGGCAGTCTCGGCCAAATCTGGTGCCGAACCGCTTATACTTGGCAGTTACGATGATACCGCTTTCGCGCAGCGATGAGACAATGCCCCGACCCTGCCAAATGCCTGCGCTCGCGATCGGCACAGCACTTTTTACCCGTACTGATGGTACGGTGCACGACGCCGTGAAGCAATTAAACAAAAATTAAATTCCTGAACCCCGCACCATGCCGGAATCTCCGACAGATACCCGTCAAATGTCCGCGCAAGCTTTTAGGCGCGCCAGAATTTATGTTTAGCTGTACGAATAGGCAAATCGCTAAGAAATTCTGTCTTATGCTGAGAACATCAAGCAAAGCACTTCGCGCGGGGCGCAGCCGCTCACGTCAACGCTGACTATCCCACTCCGTTTTCGCTGTCCCGCTGCTTGCAACGCCACCCCACGAAGCAGGCCGGCACATCGGAGGTCGGTTCGTAGGCCGGCGCGCCGGTTTCACCTTGCTCGCAAGCACTACTATCGCGATGAACCATCTCGTAGGCGTATACGTTCGAAGTGAGCACCACGTTTGCCGCTTGCTCGACAAAGGCTTTCAATGCCGAGCATGTGAACGATCGAGTATATACGCTCGCATCCGCAGAAGTGCTGATGCATGCGGATGCCGCAAAGACAACCGCAAAAGGTGGCACAAATCGTTGCATGGTGGCTTTGAGCGGGAAGACTGAACAGAGGCGGAGAGCGGAAGCCGATTTGGACGTCTGCTTTCAGCGTAGGATGATGTGCGTATTGGATAGCGCCTGCAAGCCTTCTTCCAGTCGGGCTCATCGGACAGGCGACCGGCCGATCATCTCCGGCATCCTGCACGGGTTGACCCCGGGTTTCGCTGGCGCGACTGCCCCGCCGTCAATCGCCCGCGCATCACGGTGTACGGTCGTGTCAACGGATGGCCGCGGCGTGGCTTCCGGAAGACCAGACCGGCGGCTCTGACCAGGGCGGACTGACCGAGCGAGGCGGCCGTCATCGGCAGCATATCGGTGCAGACGCCTCCGGCGCGGGGCGCAAAGGGGGACCAAGGCGCAGGCGATCAATCGGTCACGCGGCCGCCGGATCACCAAGATCCACGTGTTCACCGATGCCCTCGGCTGGCGCGACCTCCTCCTGCTGACGACGTCGGGCTCTCGGCGTCCCCATGCCGACGAACTGCTAATTTCAGCGGCAAGAGGCCTACCTGGACAGGCCTACCGTCCGGCAGACCTCGTCCATCGTTGCATCGTTCTTCGCCCGTCAGAGAGCCAGGGCGATCTGTTCATTCATGCAGCGCTTGCCAGGCACGGTATCCCCTCCTGCAGGATTCAGGTCCTGCAGGATTCAGGGTGCCCAAAAACTTGCGCTTGGCGCGAACCGGTTTGATGGGCTCGCGTCAAACCGGACTACTTAGTGCCGCTATTGGCGCTGCCGTTCGGCACAGCACGCTCAGGATGACCAGCGTTACCGCCCGCAGCCGAGTCGGTTGTGGCCGTACTGGCTCCTGTACGCCCGCGCGAAACGACGACGTCCCGGTCGTTGCCGGTCGTGTTTGGCTGATTCTGGATCGTTGGGCTGGTGCCGGCCGGCGGATTTACTGCCGGCCCACTCTGGGCAAGCGCCGACCCAGAAACCACTATTGCCAGAACACTAAGACCAACAAGTTTGCGCATTATACCTCCGGTTTATTCAGAGCACGGCTTCGAGGCCAAAAACCGCCGCAGGCCGCGGTTGTTCCCAAAAATGTCGCGCAGATAGAATATCGTTTACCTGAACATAGCCGCCAAAAATCCTCAGCGACACTTGCAGCAGGACGCGGCCGCACGTCCGATGGCCGTCATCCGGCACCGCCAGAACACTTTCGCAATGCGCCGAGCAGGCATGCGGGTCTTCAACAGCGGATGTCGGCTCGCTTCCCGGCAGTGGCGCGCTTCGTAGCGCCCCTTATCGGGGGCACTTGGCTGATCCGAGCTGCGGAAACTACGCGAACGGGAACTCCGCCTCCGCCAGATACGGCCCGCCCCCGGTCGATTCCCGCGCCGAGAACAGCGTCACCCGGTCTACGGTGAAGGAGAGCGGCGCGAAGACCGGCGCCTGCGAGAGGTAGATCGCGGCCGCCTCCGGCGTCGCGTCGCGTCGCAGCCGGGCCAGGGTTACATGCGGGGTGAATTTTCGCCGTTCCGGCTCGACCCCGGCCCGGCGCACCAACCGCTCCTGCTCGGCGTGGAGATCGATCAGGCCTGCATCCGGCGCCACCGAGGCATAGAGCGCCCGTGGCTTGTCGCCGCCGAAGATGCCGAGACCCTCCAGTGTCACGGTGAGGGCAGGACGCTGCCGCATCTCGGCAAGCGCCTCCACCACGTCGTCGGCCAGTGTCGCCTCGACGTCGCCGAGGAAGCGCAGGGTGACGTGGAAGTCGCCCGGCTCGATCCAGCGGGCGCCGGGCAGGCCACCCTGGCAGGCCTTCAGCGCCGCGGCGATTTCGGACGGGACGGCGAGGCCCGTGAACACGCGCGGCATCAGCGCACCGGCCCCTGGCGGATCCGCTCCAGGAACGAATCCACCGTCGGCAGGATGCGGGCCGCGATGGTCTCGACGCCCTGGCGGTTCGGGTGCAGCCCGTCATCGAGGTGCTGCGCCCGGTCGCCGATGATCCCGTCCAGGAAGAAGGGATAGAGCATCAGCCCGTAGCGCTTGGCGAGATCCGGATAGATCGCGTCGAACCGCGCCTTGTAGTCGGGGCCGAGATTGGGCGCGGCCTGCATGCCGGCGAGCAGGACCGGGATCCCGCGCGCCTTCAGCCGCTCGATGATCGCGGACAGCGCCCCCTCGGTCACCTTCGGGTCGGTGCCGCGCAGCATGTCGTTGGCGCCGAGTTCGAGGATCACCCCGGCGGTCCCGTCCGGCACCGACCAGTCGACCCGGTCGAGGCCGCCGGTCGCGGTGTCGCCGGAGACGCCGGCATTGGCCACCGTCACGTCCTCGCCCTTGGCCTTGAGCAGGCGCTCCAGCGCGGTCGGGAAGGCGGCGTCGGCGGGCAGCCGGTATCCGGCGGTCAGGCTGTCTCCGAGGGCGACGAGCTTCGTCGAGCCGGCTGGCGCGGCCCTAGATTCTGTCATGAAAGGGAGCATGACGACCGCTAGTGCTGCGGCAAACCGGGCGCTGCGCCGGAGCAGCCCGCCTCCGTCATGGCGCGGCCCCAATGCGGGACCCATATCGCGGTGCAACCGCGGCCGGTGCAGCCAAGATAGCAGCCAAGTGAGGACCTCGCGCGCCATGCTCGTCATCGCCCACAGATCGGCCGTCCGGTGAGCCGGGACAAGGTGCTGCGCGAACCCGCGATCGCGCTCTCGAACATCGATCTCAGCCTCGGACGCGGCGCCGCGCGGGTCCATGTCCTGCGCGGCATCTCCCTCACCGTCGACCGGGGCGAGGCGGTGGGGCTCGTCGGCCCCTCCGGCTCAGGCAAGTCGACGCTGCTGATGGTCATGGCCGGACTGGAGCGGCCGGATTCCGGCGGCGTGGTGATCGAGGCCACCGATCTCGTGCGCCTCGACGAGGACGCGCTCGCCCGGTTCCGGGGCCGGCGCATCGGCATCGTGTTCCAGGCCTTCCACCTCGTGCCGACCATGACGGCCCTGGAGAACGTGGCGCTGCCGCTGGAACTCGCCGACCGGCCGGGCGCCCTGGAGCGCGCCCGCGCCGAGCTGGAATCGGTCGGCCTCGGGCACCGGCTGCACCATTACCCGGCGCAACTCTCGGGCGGCGAGCAGCAGCGGGTCGCCATCGCCCGCGCGGTCGCCCCCGACCCGGCGATCCTGGTGGCCGACGAGCCCACCGGCAACCTCGACGAGGCCACCGGCCGCCAGATCGTGGACCTCCTGTTCCGGCTGAAGCGCGACCGTGGCGCCACTCTGGTGCTGGTCACCCACGACAACGGGCTCGCCCGCCTGTGCGACCGCACGGTGCGGCTGCGCTCGGGCCGGATCGAGGAGGCGGTGACCGCCTGATGCACGGTACGCTCACCCGCCCCGAACCCGCGCCCCGGCGTCTCCCGCTCATTCCGCGTCTGGCGCTCCGCGAGTTGCGCGCCGGCCTCAACGGCTTCGCGGTGTTCCTCGCCTGCATCGCGCTCGGCGTGGCGGCGATCGCCGGCGTCGCGTCGATCTCCCGCTCCCTCTCGGACGGGCTCGGCCGCGAAGGCCGCCGGATCCTCGGGGGCGACCTCGCCTACAATCTGATCAACCGGGAGGCGACCGATGCGGAGCGGCAGGCCCTGGCGCGGGAAGGCCGGCTCGACGTCGTGGCCTTCCTGCGGGCCATGGCGGTGGCGGGCAGTGGCGACGCGGCGCTCGTCGAGCTGAAGGCCGTCGATACTGAGACCTACCCGGCCGCGGGCGACCTCGCCACCGATCCGCCGGGCCGCCTCGCCGACCTGCTGGCGGAGCGGGACGGCGTACCGGGGGCGCTCGCCGACCCGGCGCTGCTCACGCGGCTCGACGTCAAGGTCGGCGACCGCGTGGCGCTGGCCGGACATCCCGTGGCGATCCACGGGACCATCGTGTCGGAGCCCGACAAGATCGCCGGCGGCATCGGTTTCGGGCCGCGGCTGATGATCTCCGAGCCGACGCTGCGCGCCACCGGCCTCGTCCAGCCCGGCAGCCTCAACCGCTGGAGCTACCGGATCCTCCTGCAGCCCGGCGCGGGGGATGCGGATCTCGACGCCGCGCAGGCCCGGATCCGCGCCGCGACGCCGGAAGCCGGCTGGGAGATCCGCTCGCGCAGCAACGCCGACCCGCGCTTCGCCAAGAGCATCGAGCGCTTCACCCAGTTCCTGACCCTGGTGGGGTTGACCGCGCTGATCGTCGGCGGCGTCGGCGTCGGCAATGCTGTCCACGCCTTCGTGGAGCGGAAGCGCCCCTCGATCGCGACCCTCAAGAGCGTCGGCGCGCCGGGCTCGCAGGTGGTCGCCCTCTACCTGACGCAGGTGATGCTGATCGCCGGCCTCGGCACCCTGATCGGCCTCGTGATCGGCGCGAGCCTGCCCTTCCTCCTGGATGCCCTGTTCGCCGCCGACCTGCCGCTGCCGCTGAACCCGACGCTCGCCCCGGGGGAGTTGGGGCTGGCCGCCGCCTACGGGCTCCTCACCGC
The DNA here is from genome assembly GCA_050632875.1 of Methylobacterium sp. P31. Taxonomy (GTDB): domain Bacteria; phylum Pseudomonadota; class Alphaproteobacteria; order Rhizobiales; family Beijerinckiaceae; genus Methylobacterium. The sequence goes on from JBODSC010000001.1 coordinate 4,502,455, forward strand.
CTTCGCCTTCGCGATCACGCCGCTGGGTCGCGCCCACGACGTGCCGGTTTCGGGCCTGTTCCGCGATACGGTCGACCCGGCCCGGGTCATCCCGCGCTGGCGCTACCGGGTCTGGCTCGCCGCGAGCCTCGTGGCCCTGGTCGGGCTGTCGGTGGCGACCGCCTTCGACCGGCGGGTGGCGCTGATCTTCATCGCTGCCGCCGCCATCGCGTTCGGCCTGCTGCACGGGGTGGCGCTCGGCCTGATGGCGCTCGCCCGCCGCCTGCCGCACCCGCGCTGGCCGGCGCCCCGGATGGCGCTGGCCAACCTCCACCGGCCCGGCGCGCTGACCCCCGCCATCGTCCTGTCGCTGGGGCTGGGGGTGACGCTCCTCGTGACCCTGAGCCTGATCGACGCCAATGTCCGCCGCACGATCAGGGCGACGCTCCCGGCCCGGGCGCCGAACCTGTTCTTCCTCGACATCCCGTCCCGGGACGCGGGCGCGTTCCGGGACTTCCTGGCCCGCTCCGCGCCGAACGGGAAGATCGAGGACGTGCCGATGATGCGCGGCCGGATCGTCGCCCTGAACGGCGTGCCGGCGAGCAAGATCCGGCCCCCGGAGGATGCCGCCTGGGTGCTCGACGGCGACCGGGGCATTACCTACGCCGACACGGTGCCGGAGGGCTCGAGCCTCACCGAGGGGGCGTGGTGGAGCGCCGAGCAGGGCACCAAGCCTCTGGTCTCCTTCGAGGCCGACCTCGCCCGCCAGCTCGGCCTCAAGCTCGGCGACACCGTCACGGTCAATGTGCTCGGCCGCGACCTCACCGCGACGATCTTCAACCTGCGCCGGGTGGAGTGGCGCAACCTCGGCATCAACTTCGTGATGGTGTTCTCGCCGGGCACCTTCCGCGGCGCGCCGCACTCGGACCTCGCCACGCTGACGCTGCCCGGCGGCACCGACGCGGGAGCCGAGAACCACATCCTGCGCGACGTCGCCAAGACCTTCCCGTCGGTGAGCGCCGTGCGGGTGAAGGACGCGCTGGACGCGATCGGCGACCTCGTCGGCCGGCTGGTCCTGGCGATCCGCGGGGCGAGCGCGGTGGCGGTCCTGGCGAGCCTGTTCGTTCTGGCGGGCGCCATCGCGGCCGGGCACCGGGCGCGGCTCTACGACGCCGTGGTGCTCAAGGTGCTGGGCGCGAGCCGGGCCGGGCTGCTGACCGCCTACGCCATCGAGTACGCCGCGCTGGGTCTCGTCACGGCCCTGTTCGGCCTCGCCGCCGGAACGCTCGCCGGCTGGGTCATCGTCGCCAAGGTCATGCACCTCGACTTCCGCCTCGATCTGTCGGGCGCGCTGGTCGCGGCGGCAGCCGCGGTGGCGTTGGCGATCCTGCTCGGGCTCGCCGGCACGTGGCGGATCCTGGGGCAGAAGCCGGCACCGTATCTGCGGCAGATCTGACGTCAGACTTCGCCGCGCCCCCCGTCGTCGTGCGCGCAGCGAAGCGATCCAAGGTCGCGGGAGGCCACACGGCGAAGGGCGCGGGACCGCGCGTGGCTGCGCGCGCAAAGACGCCGCGCTGGGCCGAACGTGACATAAGGAAGCCGTTAAGACTTCACACCCGGCCATTGAACCGGCGTCATTCCGGCAACCGCTAGTCGATCGAACCGCCGAGCGACACGGAATGCATTTTAATCCCTAACTTCATGGAGAAAAATACATCCTCCAGACACCGAAAACCGGCGCCGCAACCGTGGCCGGGGACTTGTGTCGGGGAGCGGCGCGCAACATATTCCTGGCCGAGGCGCCAGCCTGGCGCCAGAGGTCCTGCGTGGGCCTCGCCCGAACACCACGCTGAGAGAGCCTCCCGCAAGGAAACTCCCATGGCATTCGAAAACAGCCCCTTCCGGTACGGCGCCCAGCAGCCGACCGGTTACGCCGGCACCCAGGTCGATGTCGACCAGGGCCTGCGTACCTTTATGCTCGGCGTCTACAACAACATGGTTGTCGGGCTCGGCATCTCCGGTCTCGTCGCGCTCGGGCTGAACATGGCCTCGGTCGCGGCCTACCAGGGCACGCGCCCGATCCTGACCCCGTTCGGTCAGGCTCTCTACCTGAGCCCGCTCAAGTGGGTCCTGATGCTCGCCCCGCTGGCCTTCATCTTCGTCTTCTCGATGCGGATGGATCGCATGTCGGCTTCCTCCGCGCGGACGATGTTCTGGGCCTTCGCGGCGGTGATGGGCGCCTCGATGTCCTCGCTCCTCCTTGTCTTCACCGGGGCGAGCGTGGTGCAGGTGTTCTTCATCACGGCGGCGGCCTTCGGCTCGCTCAGCCTGTGGGGCTACACCACCCGGCGCAGCCTCTCGGGCATGGGCTCGTTCCTGATGATGGGCCTGATCGGCATCATCCTCGCGTCGCTGGTGAACATCTTCTTCGCGTCGTCGGCCCTCCAGTTCGCCATCTCGGTGCTGGGCGTGCTGATCTTCGCGGGGCTGACTGCCTACGACACCCAGAAGCTGAAGGAGATGTATCTCTACGGCGGCTTCGACGGTGAGACGGCCGCCAAGGTGTCGGTGAACGGCGCCCTGACGCTCTATCTCGACTTCATCAACATGTTCCAGTTCCTGCTGACCCTGATCGGCGACCGCCGCTAGGCCGGCCGGACTGAGCGTTGAGGAAGCCCCGGCGGGAAACCGCCGGGGTTTCTTTGCCTGCCGGTCGCAGCCGCATGCGGTAGGCTGCGGGCATGCCCAAGCTCTCAGGCCTCTCCGCCTTTCCGATCACCCCGAGCGATGCCGACGGCCGGATCGACGCCGATGCCCTGCGCCGGGTGCTGGAGCCCCTGATCGCCGCCGGGGTCGATTCGATCGGCCTGCTCGGGAGCACCGGGACCTACGCGTACCTCACCCGGGAGGAGCGGCGCCGGGCCGTGGCCATCGCCGCCGAGCTGGCGGGCGGACGGGTCCCCCTTCTGGTCGGCATCGGCGCACTGCGCACCGATGATGCGGTCCGACTGGCCCGGGATGCGCGCGCCGCCGGGGCCGATGCAGGCCTTCTCGCCCCCGTTTCCTACGCGCCGCTTACCGACGAGGAGGTCTTCGCGCATTTCGCGGCGGTGGCGGGCGAGGGCGGCCTGCCGCTCGTCCTCTACGACAATCCCGCGACCACGCATTTCCGATTCTCGCCGGCCCTGATCGGCCGGATCGCGCGCCTGCCTGGGATCGTGGCCGCCAAATGCCCGGCGCCGGAACCGGCCGCCGTGGCATCCGGCATCGCGGTGCTCCGGGAGGCCGTCCCGGCGGGTTTCCCCATCGGCTTCAGCGGCGATTGGAACGTCACCGAAACCCTGATCGCGGGCGGCGCGGCCTGGTTCAGCGTCGGCGGCGGGCTGTTTCCCCGGACCTGCTTGGCCATCGTGCGGGCCGTCGAGGCGGGCGACACCGCTCGGGCGCGCGCGCTCGACGCCGAACTCGAGCCCCTCTGGGCGCTGTTCAAGGCCCATTCGAGCCTGCGGGTCGTCTACGCGCTGGCCGATCTCCTGGGTCTCTGCCGGGTCGATCCGCCGCGGCCGATACGGCCTCTTCCACCCGAAGTCCGGGCCGCGGTCGCCGCAGCCATCGGCCGGATGAGCCTGGCCTGAGGATTCCGGCGCCGCTCAGACCGCCCTGGGCGGCGGCTCGAGCACGGCGAGCACCCGGGCGAGTTCCGTCCCACGCTTCATCACGAGGCCGCTGGCGGCGATCACCGCATAGGCGCCCTGGCGCCGGGCGAGCTTCGGATCCTTCTCGATGCGGTACAGCGGCATCTCGGAGGCACGGCGGTAGATCGAGAACACGGCCTTGTCGCGGCGGAAATCGAGGGCGTAATCGCGCCACTCGCCCGCGGCGACCTGCCGGCCGTAGAGATTGAAGATCGTGCGCAACTCGTCTCGGTTGAAGGCGACCTGTGGAGGAGCCGCGCGAGCGGGGAAGGGAATGACATGCCCCGCCACCTCGTCGGGCCTCGGCCCGGCGCTCGTCCTTTCGGTCATCACCGCTCCCGTGCATCGATCCTTTGCCGGATGATGGCCCCCGCCGCGACGGCTCGCAAGGGCGGCCAAGGCAGGACGCCGTGTCATTCAAGACACGCCCAAGCGACAAAAGACACGGTTCCGCCCAATTGATGCCTTTTGCGGGCCGCGTTGCGACCGTACAACAACGTTTGAACCTCGCCAGAACTTGCCTGGCCGGCGCCCGAGACCCAGCTCCCCAGCCATCGGTCGCCGTTCAGGATCCCAGGATCCGGCACTCCGAGGTTTCGAGACCCAAGACTTCAGGCCGCCCACCCGGGCGGCCTTTTTTCTAGTTCCGGTTCGGGCCGGGATGCGGGTATGCCAGTCCATCATGGGCCCGCCCGCCTTCGACGACGCCTTCGTCCACGACCTCGACGCGCTGTTCGCGTGGCGCCGCGACGTGCGCCGCTTCCGGACAGATCCGGTGGACGAGGCGAGCCTGCGCGCCTGCCTGGCGGCGGCCCACCGCGCCCCGTCCGTGGGCAACAGCCGCCCCTGGCGGTTCGTCCGCGTCTCGGATCCAGGGCGCCGCGCCGCGGTCACCGAGAGTTTCTCCCGCTGCAACGCCGCCGCGGCGGCAGCCTATGACGCGCCGCGCGCCGCCCATTACCGGGCTCTCAAGCTCGCCGGCCTGAACGAGGCGCCGGTGCATCTGGCGGCTTTCTGTGACGCGGCGACCGAGACCGGGCTCGGCCTCGGGCGGGCCAGCATGCCGGAGACCCTGGCCTATTCGGTGGTGGGGGCCGTGCAGTGCTTCTGGCTCGCGGCCCGGGCGCGGGGGATCGGCGTCGGGTGGGTGTCGATTCTGGAGCCGTCCTGCGTGGCGGCCATCCTGGCAGTTCCGGAGACGTGGCGGCTCGTCGCCTACCTGTGCGTGGGCCATCCGGTGGAGGAGCATCTCGATCCGGAATTGGAACGCCACGGCTGGCAGGCCGAGGACAAGCGGGGCTGCACGCTCTTCGAACGCTGACCGGCACCGTGCAGCGACCTCCGATCGTGCTCTGCGTCCGCGCGGCTCGATTTACGTTGCTGTTTTACCCTGCCGTGCAGTTTCGGGGAACGGCCCGCCATCAACCATCGCTTTTCCTGGAACGACAAGCTCGGCCGTGAATTACTTGGCCGCAGAGGCTCTTGCTTGTCGAGGAACAGGTGATGTCGGGTCGGGTGGCGGCTTTATTCGGCTTGGCCGGCGCGATGCTGGCGGGTTGTTTCGGTACGGCCGAGGCGCGCGAGATCGTGCCCTTCCAGAACGGCGTCGCGCCGGGCTCGATCGTGATCAGCGTGTCGCAGCGCAAGCTCTACTTGGTGAACGGAGACGGGACGGCGATCCGCTACCCCGTGGCGGTGGGTAAGCCCGGCAAGCAATGGTTCGGCACCAAGTCCATTGACGGCAAGTACGTGGCACCCGCCTGGGCGCCACCGGCGGAGGTGAAGCGCGACAACCCGCGCCTGCCGAACCTCATCGCCGGCGGCTCGCCGCACAACCCGATGGGCGCGGCGGCCATGACCCTGGCGGGCGGCGAATACGCGATCCACGGCACCAACCGGCCGAGTTCGGTGGGCACCTACGCGTCCTATGGCTGCATCCGCATGTACAACCAGGATGTGGTCGATCTGTACGCGCGGGTCGAAGTGGGCACGCCGGTCTACATGACCCGTTGAGCCCCCATTGAGCGAACAGCGCGCTCAGCCGGCCGGCGGAGCCGTAGCCTCCACGGCCGTAAAGGTTTCGAGGATCCTGTAGGTGTGCTCGGCCCCGGCCGGCACGCAATAGGAATCACCCGCGGCGAGCGGCACGGTCTCGCCAGCGACCACCAACTCCGCCCGGCCGCTGATCACGTATCCCACGGTCTCGTAGGGCGCGGTGGTCGGCGGCTTGTCGGCGTTCGGCTCCTCGGCCCGCCACATCCGCATCCCGAGACGCTCACCCCGGGCCAGGGTGATCTCGCCGTGCGGCCCTCGGCCGCGCCGCGGGCCGATACCTTCGTCGCCATGGTGTTGCCTCCCTGTCGGTGAAGCAGGGGGAACGGAGCCAGGGCCGCCGCGTTCCGGCGTCAGAAGTCGACGGCGAGGCCTTTCACCTCCCAGTCGTCGTAGCGCACCGGCTCCAGGCCGCCGCGGCCCTGGCGCTCCGGCTTGGCGCTGATCGCGGCGGCACGGGCATCGATCGCCGCGCGGCGCTCGGCCGCCTCGGCCAGGGCGCGCTCCGCCGCGGGGCTGAGCTTGCGCGGGGCGGCCGCGCGATCGTTCGAGTCTTTTCCGTTCGGGTCTTGCATCGCGCTCGCTCGGGTGTGAGGGCGTGGATCTGAGACATATCGGTTCTGGAGCAGAAGTGGCATCGCGGGACAAAGGCCGCAACACGCGGGACGGGACTTCGACGAGCGGATCCGGTTCGGACACGGCGGGGCTCGGGGCCCGGCGCGCGGCGATGCAGGCGGTCGCGGCACTGATCGGCCAGGAGCGGCCCCCGGCCCTCGACGAGGCCCTGGCCCAGGCGATCCGGTCCGAGACGCTGGCGCCCGCGGACGCCGCTCTGGCGCGCGCCATCGCGGTCGCGACCTTCCGGCGCTACGGGATGATTCGCGCGGCGCTTGGCCAGCGGCTGGAGCGCGGACTCCCCGCCGCCAAGTCCCAGCTCACAGCTTTGCTGGCCACCGCGACCGCCCAGATCCTCGACCTCGCGGTCCCCGACCACGCGGCCGTCGACCTCGCAGTGCGGCTCGCCAAGGCGGACAATCGCACCGCGCATCTCGCGGGCCTCGTGAACGCGGTGCTGCGCCGGGTCGCCCGGGAGCGCGACGCGATCCTGGCGGAGGGCGCCGACGCCTTGGCGGCGAACACGCCGGACTGGCTCGCCCGCCGCTGGAGTGCGGCCTATGGGCCGGAGCGCGCGGGCGCCATCGCGCAAGCCCATCTCGCGGGGGCGGCGATCGACCTGACCCCACGCGGGGATCCGGCGGACTGGGCCGAGCGGCTCGGCGCCGTGACGCTTCCGACCGGGTCCCTGCGGCTGCCGGAGAACGGGCCCGCAATCCCCGAGCTGCCGGGCTTTCAGGAGGCGGCTTGGTGGGTGCAGGACGCCGCCGCGGCGATTCCCGCCCGGCTCCTGTCACCTCGGCCCGGCGCGCGCATCCTCGATCTCTGCGCCGCCCCCGGCGGCAAGACCATGCAGCTCGCCGCCGCGGGGGCGCGCGTCACCGCGGTCGACCGGTCGGCGCCGCGGCTGGAACGCCTGCGCGAGAACGTCGCGCGGCTCGGCCTCGACGTGGAGATCGTGGTCGCCGACGCTCTGGCCCTGGAGCCGCAGGAACACGACGCGGTGCTCCTCGACGCGCCCTGCTCGGCCACCGGCACGATCCGGCGCCACCCGGACGTGGCCTGGACCAAGTCGGAGGGCGATATCGTGCGGCTGGCCACCCTTCAGGCCAAGCTCCTCGACCATGCGGCCGGGCTGGTGCGGCCGGGCGGGCAGCTCGTCTATTGCACCTGCTCGCTGGAGCCGGAGGAGGGCGAGGCGCAGGTCGCCGCCTTCCTGGCGCGCGACACCCGGTTCGCGCGTGTGCCGGTCCGGCCCGAGGAGGTCGGCGGCGCCACCGCGCTGATCGACGGCAACGGCGATCTGCGCACTCTGCCGTGCCATCTTCCCGATGTGCCGGGCGCCCGCGGCGGCCTCGACGGCTTCTTCGCCAGCCGCCTGGAGCGGCGCGGGTGACCGGCCCCGCGCGCGATCGACCCGGGGCGGGGCCCCGCACCGTTCCCTCGCCGCGAAAATCGGTCTACACGGCCGCTCCCCCGAAGACGCTTACCTGCCGCGTATGCAGGACTGAGCCTGGAGAGCTTGAATCCATGCCGATTCTCACCTTCCCCGACGGCAACACCCGGGAAGTCGCCGCCGGCACCTCCGGCCGCACCGTGGTCGAGGGCATCGCCAAGTCGCTGGCCAAGCGCACGGTCGCCATGGCCCTGGACGGCACGGTCGCCGACCTCGACGATCCGATCGAGCGCGACGCACGCATCGAGTTCCTCGACCGCACCGACCCGCGCAGCCTGGAACTGATCCGCCACGATTGCGCGCACGTGCTCGCCGAGGCCGTGCAGTCGCTCTGGCCGGAGACGCAGGTCACGATCGGCCCGGTGATCGAGAACGGCTTCTACTACGACTTCTACCGCGAGACCCCGTTCACGCCCGAGGATTTCCCGAAGATCGAGGCGAAGATGCGCGAGATTATTTCGCGCGATGCCCCCTTCACCAAGGAGGTCTGGAAGCGCGAGGACGTGCGGGCGCTGTTCGCCGACAAGCAGGAGAAGTTCAAGGTCGAGCTGGTCGACGCGATCCCCGAGGGCGAGGACCTCAAGATCTATCGGCAGGGCGAGTGGTTCGACCTCTGCCGCGGCCCGCACATGACCTCGACCGCCAAGGTCGGCACGGCCTTCAAGCTGATGAAGGTGGCAGGTGCCTACTGGCGCGGTGATTCGAACAACCCGATGCTGACCCGGATCTACGGGACGGCCTGGGCGAACCAGGCCGATCTCGACGGCTACCTGCACCGGCTGGAGGAGGCCGAGCGCCGCGACCACCGCCGCCTCGGTCGCGAGATGGACCTGTTCCACTTCCAGGAGGAGGGGCCGGGCGTCGTCTTCTGGCACGCCAAGGGCTGGACGATCTTCCAGGAGCTGATCGCCTACATGCGCCGCCGCCTCCGGGGCGACTACGCCGAGGTGAACGCCCCGCAGATCCTCGACAAGGCCCTGTGGGAGACCTCCGGCCACTGGGGCTGGTACCGGGAGAACATGTTCGCCGCGCAATCGGCGGGCGAGGAGGCCGAGGACAAGCGCTGGTTCGCCCTCAAGCCGATGAACTGCCCGGGCCACGTGCAGATCTTCAAGCACGGCCTGAAATCCTACCGCGACCTGCCGCTGCGGCTCGCCGAGTTCGGCGTCGTCCATCGCTACGAGCCGTCCGGCGCCATGCACGGGCTGATGCGCGTGCGCGGCTTCACGCAGGATGACGCGCACGTCTTCTGCACCGAGGACCAGCTCGCCGCCGAGTGCCTGAAGATCAACGACCTGATCCTCTCGACCTACGCGGATTTCGGATTCGACGAGATCGTCGTGAAGCTCTCGACGCGTCCCGAGAAGCGCGTCGGCTCCGATGCCCTCTGGGACCACGCCGAGGAGGTGATGACCCGGGTGCTCGCCCAGATCGAGGAGCAGTCGGCCGGCCGGATCAAGACCGCAATCAACCCGGGGGAGGGCGCCTTCTACGGGCCGAAATTCGAGTACGTGCTGCGCGACGCCATCGGGCGCGACTGGCAATGCGGGACCACGCAGGTGGACTTCAACCTGCCCGAGCGGTTCGGCGCCTTCTACATCGACGCCGACGGCGCCCGGAAGCCGCCCGTGATGGTGCACCGGGCGATCTGCGGCTCCATGGAGCGCTTCACCGGCATCCTGATCGAGCACTTCGCCGGGCATTTCCCGCTCTGGCTGGCGCCGATTCAGGTGGTGGTGGCCACGATCACCGGCGAGGCCGATGCCTACGCGCAGGAGGTCGTGCGCACTCTTGAGCGGGCCGGACTCCGGGTTGAGGCGGATCTGCGCAACGAGAAGATCAACTACAAGGTCCGCGAGCACTCCCTCGCCAAGGTGCCTGTGCTGCTGGCACTGGGCCGGCGCGAGGCGGAGGAGCGGACGGTCTCGATCCGCCGGCTGGGCAGCCAGCAGACCCGCACGCTGCCGCTCTCTGAGGCGGTGGCGGCCTTCGTCGAGGAGGCGACGGCGCCGGACATCCGCCGGGCGCAGGCCGTGGCCGACACGGTCCCGACCAGCGATACGGTGCTGGACGGGCACCACGGTGTGCAGGCGGCGCCGTGAGCCCCTACGCTCAGCTTGTTCCAATATAAGCCAAGAATAAACACCCAGATATCAATATTGGCCGAATTTTCCGAACCATTGATGGGGAAAGTCGGCCAAAATCGAGCTTGAAGCCGCCGGATTGGCTGGCACTCCGCAGTCTCGAACATGTCTCGTGCGCAGGCGTGGAACCGGCTCGACTTCGATCGGCCGCGTGAGATCAGTGCATATCGCTCAGCGCAACGCGCTATCGTCAAGGTTGGCGAAAGGAATCCCATTCTATGAGGTCCGGGGATTAATTTCCGGCCGGGTTCAGCCGGCAGCCGCGCGGTGGGTGAGGCCGCGCGCGTGAGGGGGACCGTCATGACGGCGCGAGCGGGCAAGACTACGGCGAGGTTGGCGCGGCGTGGTCGACGGCCGGTGCTGGGCCAGCGGCAGGATGGCCCCGGCCGGACCCGGCGGCTCGGCCCCGGAATCCTCCGCGCCCTGGACAGCCTGCCTCACGGCTTCTGCCTGTTCGATGCCGCGGACCGGCTGCTCTTCGTCAGCGACGGCTTCCGGCGGCTCTTCGGCCAGCCTGCCCGGCGGGTCCGACCCGGCATGCACGCCCGGGACGTGAGTGCGGCAAGCGCGGCCGCAACCTTGGGCGCCAGACAGGATTCATCGGACCTCTGGGGGGCGCGGCGACGGCTCGCGCAGGGCGAGACCGCGACCGTGCTGCAGATGCTCCCGGACGGGCGTCAGATCGCGATCTTGCTTCACCCGCAGGTGGGCGGCGGCTGGGCCGCCCTCTACGAGGACGTGACCGAGCGCCGCCGGGCGGAAGCGCTGCTGCGCTACATGGCCCACCACGACCCGCTCACCGGCTTGCCGAACCGCTACCTGTTCGCGGCCCGGCTCGACCGGGCCTTGGCGGCTCCGGGCGGCGGAACCTGCGCCCTGCTGTGCATCGACCTCGACGGGTTCAAGCCGGTCAACGACCGGTACGGTCATGCTGCGGGCGACGCGCTGCTGCGACAACTGGCCGAGCGGCTCGGGGAGGAGCCTCGGCGCCGGGGATATCGCCGCGCGTCTCGGGGGACGAGTTCTCGGTGCTGCTCGGCGACGCGCCGCCGGCACCGGCCCTGGCCTTCGCGCTCCACCTGCACGCGCGGCTCGCGGAGCCCTACGATCTTGGGGCCGGCTCACCGATCCGTGTCGGCGCCGCCATCGGCCTCGCCTACGCCCCCTGCACGCCACCCGGGTGCAGTCGCTGGCGGAGCGGGCCGATGCCGCGATGTACGAGGCCAAGCGTCTCGGCCATCCGTGTCTCTGGGACGAGGGGATGCGTCTCGGTCCGGCACCCGCGCGGGCCGCGGCTTCCGCGTGAAGCGGTCGTGGGACGGGACGCCCGGCCCCTCCTCAATGTGTCGCGGAACACGCCCGCCGCGAAAGCTTGGGCTTATGTCAGTTCCACACCGTGACGATAGTCGACGAACGGATGGAGATTGACGATGACTTGGACCAACCGCATCACCCTCGCCGCTACCCTGATGGGCGGCGCCATCGCTCTCACCCTCTACGTGCAGAGCCTCTCGCTGCCGGCGCATTTCGCCTGAATCCGGTGCCCCGGTGGCCGTAACGGCCTGACCGGATCATGGTCCGAGGGCAACTCCGTCAGCCCACCGGCCTTCAGTCGCTGAGCGCGCGCGATCACCCGCGCCGCATGGGGCCGTTCGGGACCGGGCTCACCGCGCCTTCTCGTGCTCCGCGAGGCCGACCGCCCTGTAATCATAGGTTGGGTAGAACTCGGTGCGATAGGCGCCCCAGGCGGTATCCTCGAGCACGCGGTTGACCTCGCGCAGCCGGGAGGCCGGAAGCCGGAGCGTGATGATCTGCCCGATCCCCATGACCACGTTCCAGGAGACGACCTCGATCCCTGGCGGCGGGAAAGCCTTGTAGAAGCCCTGCTTGGCAAGCTGCGCGTTCAGCTCGGCGAGCGGGCGCGACTGGTCGTGGCGCAGGAAGACCGTCAGCAGCACGGCGTTGTCCTGCGTCGCCGTGGCTGAGCCCACCTGGGGCGGCGGCGTCGTCTGGGCCGTCGCCGCTCGGTCGGGGGGCAGAGAAGAGCGAGCGCCACCGCGAGCGACCCGACCGCACCTGTTGAACGCCGCATCCGATTTCCCCAGCCGTGCCCACGCGCCGGCCCACGTCAACGCGCATGAGCGCGGTGCTATCCCGACCCGGCCCGGCAGGGAATGCCGTCAGCCGGGCTCGACATCGTAGGACAGGCGCAGGCGCAGGCGAACGGCGCCCTGCGCGTCGCGCACGGCGATGACGTAGTCCTGCCGGACCTGCGGATCCGCCAATCCCTGCGCCAGCCGCATCATCATCCGGACGGCCTGTGCCCGCGCGGCAGCGAGATCCGGCAAGTCGAAACCCTCGCGGTCGCGAACTAGGTTGGCGCCGTCATGGAGGTCGATGAAATAACGGGGCACGGCTTCTTTGGCTCGGCGAGCGCGTCTGCCCGCAAGAATCACGCTCCGTTGTTTCTACGTAGTTTCCGGCCGGCCGCAATTGCGCATCGCACATGTCGCACACAGCGGGCCGCCCGGTATCAGCCGCCCTGAAGGCTTTCGGCGAAATCGTCCGGGACGGCACCGAACTGGCCCAGGATCGTCACGCTTTCGAGGCTCGCCGGTCTCGTCGTCTGCGACCACCTTCAGCGCCGCCGCGCCCGGCATGCGGGCGGCGAGGGCCTGGGCCTTCTTGAGGGCGCCAAACTCACTCTGGGCCGGCTCCTGGCGCGCCGGCCGCAGGCGATTTCGGTGCAGCTCGAAGGGCTGCACCACGAAGGTGGTCCTGAAGGTCATTCCGATTTCCTCGAGGCGGGCCGCGTTCCCCACCGGAACGGCGGGCCGCCCGTCACAGGCTGCGGGTTGTGACCCCGAGCGCCAACAGAACGTAGGCGCCGATGAAGAACCATTGCCGGTGCGCCACCACCGTGCGCCCGACCATCGGGATCCGGATATAGAGGCTGGCGACGGCGAGGCCGATCAGCACGGCCGATATGAGAAACGTGAGCAGGCGCGGAGCGGAGAGCGTGGGCATGGCCCATGGTCGCGCCGGCGCGGTTACTGGGGCGTTACCGATCCAGCCCCGGCACGAGAGGCCGATTCGCCGTCAGTGGCCCTTTGGAGCCAGGAAGAAGCCCTGCCTCGGCCAGCCACAAGGCCCTGATCGCGCCCGCGATCAGGGTGGCGAGCGATGCCAGGCGGCCGGTCCATCGCCGCAGGATGATCATCGCAGTCAGAACGGCCAGGAGGGCGAAAAGGAGCGCGAGCATGAGCAGCATGGCCGCGCAATGCCACGTCCAAGCCATCGCGTCACCGCGGGAGCGGTGCCGGACGCATCGCGCTCGACCGGCCTGTTCACCTCAGGCCGATGGGGCATCTGGCTTCATAACTCTAGATCCGCCTTTCGGCGGTTCCGCATAGCGGAAACACTCCCGCAGTCGATGGACATCCCCGGACATCCGGTGAAAGGACTGCTCAGGGATGTGCCAGAAATACCCGGCCATTGGCCGCTGCGGGCATAGCGATCATGCTCTGGATGCCGGGCGTTGAACGGTTTTGTAACTTGCATTCAGCGATCAAAAGTAGCAGATCGCCCGCGAGGGGCACATCAGGAATGTTGAAGTGACAGAAGAAACCACCGGGGCCAGCCCTAACTTCATCGAGCTGGCGGGCGATATCGTCGCCGCCTACGTGTCGAACAATCCGGTGCCGGCCTCCGAGCTGCCGGCCCTGATCGCGCGCGTGCACGGCGCGATCTCTGGGCTCGTCTCCGGCGCCCTGACGGCCGAGAGCGGCCCGGCGGCGCAGAGCGACGTCGAGAAGCCGGGCCCGGCCCAGATCCGCAAGTCGGTCCGGCACGACGGGATCGTCAGCTTCATTGACGGCAAGACCTACAAGACCCTCAAGCGTCACCTGACCAGCCACGGGCTCGACCCGCGCAGCTACCGGGAGCGCTACGGCCTGCCGGCGGACTACCCGATGGTGGCGCCGAGCTATGCCGAGCAGCGCTCCGCCCTCGCCAAGGCGATCGGGCTGGGCCAGCCGGGCGCCATGGCCGAGCGCGAGCGGAAGAGCCGCAAGGCTGCCTGAAGGCACGTGACTTCGGGGGCGCCCCGGGCCGGGGCGCCCCGTGGCAGGTCCGTTGCGCTTCGCGGACCGGGTCCTTCCGGGGTGGGTCCTGGACGATCCCATCGTTGCCGTGCTGCCACACAAGTCCACGACCTCGCGTGACACGGACAAGCTGCCACACTCTGCACAAAGCTGATGCGCACGCCGGATCCCGAGAAGGACAAGTGTGGGATTCAGCGAGATGAAGCGAGAGCAGACGATACCGAGTTCGGTCGTGCCGTTCCCGGCGCATATCGCGCCCGCCGTGGCCGACGAGGACACCGCATCGATCATCGCCGTGCTGCAGGACCAGCTGGCGCTCGCCCGCGAAGGGCGACTGCGCTCGGTCGCCGTGGTCTCCGTCTCGGCGGATGGCGAAGCGATCGGGACGCAATGGTCCTGCAAGGGCGCAGACATCAGCAGCCTGATCGGCAAGCTGACGGTCCTCACGCACGATATGATGGCTGCGCGAAAGTGACCGGGCGCGGTCCGGCGCCGCGACCTCGGCCTCCGGCGAATCGCGCGGGGTTGAGACGGACCCCGCTCGCCGCCCGGCACGCGACGCCTGAAAAGGCGATCGACGGGCTCTTGCGCCTCGTCGGCGCGGAGGGTCGGCCTATCGCAGGCGAGATCGCGACAGTGAGCGCGGAGCGATGGAGCGCCGAGCGGCGCGACAGCCTCCAATCCCGGCAGCGTGCGAATCGCCGTCGATTGAACCGGACCGGCGACACCCGGCTGGTCCCCGTCCCGGATCAGCACGGCCGGATACAAATGCGCGACTGATCTTCCGGAAAAAGCAGGCCTTGCCCCATTCCGGAAATCGGCCCCGCGTCCAGTTCAGATCTTGGCCACGCACGAAGCTTCCGTTCTGCATTGCAGAACAGATTATGACCTTGTTCACCGCTTCCTCGTCTGTCATGTTTTGACGACGGATGAGCTTAAACAGATCACGTCGGCTGCCTTCATCCGTACAAGAGCCCTTAAGGGCCGCGACGCCGGCGGAAGAGGAAGCGCCATGTCTCGACCGATCTACCTTGCCATCGCCCTCGTCATATGCGGGGCCGCCGTGACGCTGTTCGCCCTCGCCCGCGCGCCCCGATCGAATGAATTTGCAGGCTGGGACGTGGCGCTCATGAGCGGGATCGGGGCCGTCGCCCTCGGCTTTCTCACCACCCTCGTCGAGGTGATCACCGGATAGGCGGCTTCCGGCCCGGACGGGCCGCGCCGCAGACGGTCCTGCAAGGCAGACCGGTTGCTGGAACCGTCCGGCAACCGGCCTCGGCTTGCGCCGATATTGCCCCGGTCATTGCCGTCGAAAACCGGCCGAAACCACATAATTCACAATGGAACCGAAATACCGACAATCTGATGCATTTCGCGAACCCAGCCTGAACGCGGATCGCCGATTCTGCCGCCCGACGTTTTATGAGGCGGCGATGTTCGAACGACGCAACGCTCCGCGCACGATCCTGAATGAGACCGGCAGTATTTCGGTGGACGAGCATCGAAGCCTGCCCTGTATCGTCTACGACCGCTCGGTGAGCGGGGTGCGGATCGCTCTGCCGGAGGCAGAGATCGTACCGGACAGCTTCGTGCTCAGCATCGACGCCAGCAAAGAGATTCTGGTCTGCCGGGCCGTATGGCGGAAGGCGGAGGAGATCGGGGCCACAACGGACCAGCCCGACGCCGTGCGGCCGGGAAGGCTCGGCCACTGGCGCGAGCTGGAGCCGGTCTGACGCAGCGCGGGGCGGCCTGCCGAACTGGGGAGGGCGCGCCTCGGGCACCTTCGCGCCGGCCAGCCGTTTCCTCTCGGGCGTCACCCGTCGGGTAGGCGCCGATGCCAGGGAGACCTCATGCCGGATCCGAGATCGCCCAGTGCGGACGACGAGCCCGCTCCCGACCTGCCGCAGGGGCTGCCCACTCCGCCGAATACCGGCGATATGCCGCCACCGCGGCTCCCGCCGACTCCCGAGGACGACCCGGCTCCGGCGCGTGAGGAGCCGGCACCGGATATCGACGCGGTGCCGGGCGTCTGAGGAATGCGTAGCCGGGCCGACTGGGAAGCGACGCTGCGCCGACAGGTCGTTCGGATTCTCCTGTGCTCAGCGGCGGTGGATGCCCCGCGGAACGGGCGGATGTGGCGGCACCCCGGCCGGTGGCCTCTGGGCGTTGCCGTCTGTCTCGGTTGGACACAGGCAGTCCGGGCCGCCGAGCAGCCGCTCACCATCGAGCGGCTCAGCACCGAAGGTTGGGAGATTGCCGGTTATACCGGGACCTTCGACAATCGCTCCTCCCTGATCCTCTTTCGCAGGAAGGACACAAAGTACCTCGTCCAGTGCTCGATCCTGTATGACGTGACGCGCAGTCCGCGCGTCATCACCAATTGTTATGAGCTGCACTGAGGCTGGCCCGCCCAATCGGGGCTGAACGTCCCAGGCTTGCATGTGCTGCCGTTCCGGCACCTGCAACGGATGGATGCTCGACGCGCGCAAGGTTTCCGATCCCGGGCGCCGCAGCCCTCGCCCTGGCCGATCCTGCCTCGGCGTGGGTGGCGACCCGCGGTGCCGGCGCGGTTGGCGACGAGGCGCGGAAGCGCCACCGACCCAGGCACCACCCCCGGCGCGAAGATCGGCAGTACGCTCACGGACGGCCCTCCCGGCGCCGGCGGGGTGCAGGTGGGTCGGCATTCGGGACCCTCGAGGTGGAGCCGCTCAGTCCCAGTCGATGTTCAGGGATCGCTCGAAGGCGGCCGCGGACATCTCCTTGCCCTTCGGGTCGGCGACTGTGATCTCGCGGAAGCCGCGCCGGGCGAGTTCCCAGGTCTTCTCCATGGCCTGCTCATCGGTCCCGCAGGCGAAAGTCATGATGCGCCCCGACGGATCAATCCCCTTGACGGTGAACACGACGCTCTCCTTGCTCTCCCGCCCGATATAGCGCTGCGGATCCGATCCTGCCTCCCGCAGCACCGACCGGATCCGGGACCCCGCAGGCGACCGCCGCGTTTTCCGAGAGCAGGGAGGCTCGGATGATGAACGCGCGCGAGACCGCCACCCCGCCGGATCGCGATCCCGTCCCGCTCGATTCGGGCTCCGGCGGGCCCGCGGAGACCGCGCCGGGAGTCCCCAACGAGCCGCTGTCGATCACGGCCGAGGATCCGGATGTCGGCCTGTCACAGAAAGGAAGCGGAGAAGACGCGATCGTCAGGCGCGAGACAGAGATCTGACCGGATGCCGGGCCGGCCCCGAGCATCCCTGGACGCACACGCATGTGCGATGCACAAACAGCAGGGCCGCGGCTGGATCGGCGGCCGATAGGAGACCCATCATGGCGCAGATTCCGAGCTACGAGGTCCCGCCCCAGATGCGCGATTTCGCCGAGACCAGCCTCGAACAGGCCCGCAAGGCCTTCGGCAGTTTCATCGGAGCCGCACGACGCGCAACCGACACGGTGCACGGCTCGGCCGATCTTGCGCGCACCAACATGCAGGACATGTACGCCCGCAGTCTCGATTACGCCGAGCAGAACATCCGGGCGGCCATGGACCTGGCACAAAAGCTCGCGGCTGCGCGCTCGCTCCCCGAGGCGACGCAGATCCAGGCCGAGTACGTGCGCGAGCGGTTCGCCGCCATGCAGGCCCAGGCCAAGGAGTTCAGCGGTCTGGCCCAGAGCGCAATGCAGCAGGGTGCCGAGCGCGCCAAGGCCGCCATGCATCAGGAAACCGAGGAGGCCCGAAAGGCAATGGAGCGGGGACAGATCGCGGCCCAGCACATGGGCCACGAGGCGCAGCAGGCCGCCGAGCAGACCTCACACTGAGCAGCGGCGACGCGTCCCTCACCCCGGTCCCGCCGCGCCATCCACGGTCGGAGGGGCGCCGGGAGAGGGGCGTTTCGTCGATGGGGGCGCAGTCGCATGCGCCGGAGCGGTCACGGCTTCGGCATATTATGTAGGATCGTGGATCCGGGCCGGATCGCGCGAGGCCTTCCGGCGCGGATCGCGGGCCGGCGGCGCGTTCGGGCGCTCCCGGCCGTATCGGACGCGGAGTCGCGGATGATGTACGAGGAGGTAGGCCGCTTGGCAGATGAGAGCCTGCGGCTGGCTGTGCGGCAGGCCGAGACTGTCATCCTTCTCGCGGTGGCAGCACAATATGCGTGGCTGGATCTGTGCGTCGGCGGGTACCGGGCGGCAGCCGCCGCCCTCAGTACCGAACTGGATCAGCAGGCGCGGACCCGCCGGCTGATCCGACGCGGTGTTTCGCCTGCAGCGGCCGCCCGGGAACTGCGGATCGTCTGAGCGTCCCCGCCGGAACCATCACGGCTCCGGCGGGGATGCCTCCGATGGCAGGACTGGCCGGGGCGCCTGCCTCAAGCGCAAGGCTCAGCGGATCGCTTCGGCGGCGGCCTGAACCATGGGCCGGTCGACAGTCGACACAGTCCGGACATCGCGCGCCGGAGGCGCCACGGGCTGAGGCGTGGTGGTGAGATCGCGGATCGTGCGGACCTGCTGAGTAGCCCGGGCCTGCTCTCGATAGAGCGGCGGCGTCAGATGCAGGCGGTCCTCGGCGGCGGCGGGACCGTGAAGGGCGGCCGAGGCGAGCGCGGCCGACGCGAGCATAAGGATCGTGCGCATGGTGCGTCTCCGTTTCGATCGCAGGCCGATTGCGGATGCGACCGACGACCGTATGAGACCACGGATTTGTGCGTCGCGGTATGATTTTGGCGCATTGCACCATATCGCACCGCCGGAACAGTTCTGCAGTGTTCACCAAGATTCTGCAGACACGCCTGAGCGCCCATAACTGACAGCGCCATGCATTCCCTGCAAATGAACTAAATTTCCTCCAGCGCATTCTCAAACAAAAATTGAGTACATGGAAGATTTAATTTTCGACTCTGGTGCGGCACCGTCGTCATGGTCGGCCCGAACCGCCGCTTCGCGTCCTCATGAAGCCGCGACACGAATCGGAAACACGTCTGCCAGAAGCGCGTCACACGCGCGCGCTAAACGACGTTCAAGGCACGGACCATCGGAGCGAGAGCATGACGCCCGCCGACCTCGACAAGCGCGCCGAGCTGACCGTCTGGCAGGGACGTTCGCTCGGGCGGTCTGCAGAGGGACGCCCCTTCGCCACGCTGCGCGAGGCCCTCGCGGTCGCCGTCCAGGCGATTGAGTCCGAGGATGCGCAGCCCTGGATCATCACCGAAGCCGGCGACATTCTCTCGCCGCGGTGGATCAAAGCGAACCCGCTGGCGAAGGCCGTGCAGTAGGGGGCCTGACCCGGGCGGCTTCTGCCCCGGGTCCGGGGCAGGTCTGCATGAAGGCCGCTCAGCAGCCGATGCAGATGTCGCGCACCACGTGCTCGCGCCGAGGGCCGGTGCGCTGGTTCGGAAGCCGCCCCTCGAGGGACGGGAACCCGCTTCCGAGCGCCCCGAACCGCCGACGTTCGCCGAGGGGATCGACCTGAGGCGGCGGCGCGGCCGCCTCCGGAGGTGCCGTCGGAGCGGGGGCGCTGTTCGCCATGCCGGGATCGGGGAGCGTCAGGGCCATGCCCGGAGCCGGCGGCGCCTGCGCGAACTCGCCCGCCCGCGCTGTCAGCGGAACGAGGGTCAACACGCCGAGGAAGAGCCGGCACCCCGGATGCATCACGCTCTCCCCTGACTCTGTGGCTCGGCGAAAGCCCCTCCGACGGCCGGCACGCGGGCGCGCCGGCCGGATATCAGTAGACCCGGCCGTAGGAGGGCTGGGACACCGGACGATAGCGATCGCCCACCGGCCAAGTATAGGGCTGATCCTTACCGGTCGGCAGGCCGGACCTGAATTTCGGTTCGGTGAAGCCGATCCCGTGCAGGCCCGACGCGCTCTTGGCACCTTGCGCCTCGGGGCCCGCCTCGCGCGCCAGGGCGGCGCCCGAGACACCCAGAACGAGAACGACCGCAAGCGAGACGCGGCCCAGACTGACGTTCATCTCTGCCTCCTGTCCCGGCCGAGCTGCCGGAACAGAATGAACCGCAGCAGTCACGTGCGGTTCCGAGCGCCGCGGCCGCTCAGTACAGCCCGGCCCCGCCCAGACAGGGCCCCGCCAAAGCATCGCCGCAGACGTCGCTGAACCGGCCCGGTGCGGCGCCTGCGCCACCGCCGATCCCCGCGCCGCCGACCGCTCCCCCGCCGGACCGGGCCACGCTCGCCGCCTGGACGGCGTCGAGATCCCGGGCCGTCGTCGCGCCCGCGCCGGCGGCGATCCCGGCTCCTCCCGACCCAATTCCGCCCGTGGTCGTCGTCCCGGACAGCGTCGATGTCGGGCCGGTGCTCAGGCTGGCGGCAAGCCTGCTCCCGCCGCCGGGCCCGAGGCTCTCGAAGGCGTAGCCCGCGGTTCCGGTCGCGCCCAGGCCCGCGGCATTGCCCGTAATGTTCCCGAGCCCGTTCGCTCCCCCGAAGCGCGGGACGCGGTGGAACTCGCGCCCGTGCCGAGGCTCGCGGCGATGCCCGATCCGGTCCCGAATCTCGTTGCCCCGAAGGACGAAGCCCCGAACGCGGCCGCGTTGGCGTTCGTGTTCCGGCTCGTGGCGAGGGCCGATCCGCCCCCGAGGCCGATCGTGCCCGTCGTCGACGACAGGGCGCCACCCGAGATCGAGCCGAGAGCCGCGCTCGACGAGGTGCCGAACCCGCTGCGCGTCCCGGTGGCGCCGATCGTGTAGCCGGTCCCGGCGGCACCGAGCGTCGTTCCGATGACGCCTGCGCCTCCGGTGATCCCGGATCCCGGGACGCCGAGCTGGACCGTGCCGAGTCCGGTCCCAAGTCTGGTGCCGAGCCCGGTGCCGCTCGGCACTCCGATGCGGCCGCCGCCCGCGCCGCTGAGATTGAGCTGGCCGGCATTCACCAGGCCTCCGGTCTGAGCCGACAGGGTCGGGAAGGGACCGGTGGTCGTGCCGCCCCCGATACTGAGCTGTCCGGGATTGGCGATCGGGGTGAGGGGCTCCAGCGAGGCCGCATTGGGTACCGTCGCGGTGGCCGAGAGGCTCTGGGCCGCAGCCGGGACGGCGATCGTGGCGAGCAGGGCTGTCGCGAGGATGGCCCGCATGACGGTCTCCGCAGGATTCGCTTTCGGGGCCAACGGAGCCGATCCGGGCGGGTTCCGGCAGCATGAAGGCCGCCGGCGGCCTTCATGCTGCCGGAAAGGCGGTGTGGTCTCAGGGGCAGATCCGCCCCAACCTGCGATCGTGCCGTTGCCCGAACCCTTCACCCCAGGCTTGCGCCGCGCCGGCTGGCTCGCCGGCCTGCCGGCGCTCGCGCTGGTCTGGGCGAGCGCGACGCTCTACGCCGCCCCGCAGATCGCAGACCGGCTCGTGGCCGAAGGCGCGTCGGTGGTGGCCGGCACCGCGACCGCGACTGGCGAGCCCTGGCTGCGCCTGGAGGCCCGGGGCCGCGACCTCCTGGCGGCCGGGGAGGCGCCGGATGTCGGCGAGCGCGAGACCGTGCTGTCCCGCCTCGCCGCCCTGGAGGGCCCCCGCCGCATCGTCTCGGCGGTCGGCCTCGTCGAGACCGCGGCACCGTTTGAATGGGCGGCGATCCGCACCGGGCCGAACCGGGTCGCCCTGGAGGGCAGCCGGCCGGTGGAGCCTCGGCCGGCGGGTGCTGGAGGCGCGGGTCACCGAGGCGCTGAGCCCCGGCACCAGCCTCGACGACACCGCCCGGGCCGCCCGGGGGCGCCGCCGGACTTCCCGAGCGCGGCAGCGTTCCTGGCGGCGCGGCTTTCCGGGCTCGCCAAGGGCGGCCGGGCATCGCTCAGCGACACGGTGCTCAGCCTGTCCGGCGAGGCTCTGGACGTGCCGGCCTACGACGCATTGCGGGCCGCCCTGTCAGATCCGCCGGCGGGGTTCAGCATCGGGCGGATCGAGATCCTGCCGCCTCTGGTGGCGCAGTACCGGTTCGCCGTGGAGAAGACCGCCCGCGGGATCGTGCTGGACGGCTACGCGCCCTCGGCGGCGGACCGGGAGGCGGCCCTGCACGCCGCCACCGAGGCGGCGGCGGGCGGCACCGTGGAGGATCGGCTGCGCGCCGCACGGGGCCTCGACCCGGCGGTCGACCCGAAGGGCCTGATCGCCTTCGCGTTCCGGCTCGCCGAGCTGATCCAGTCCGGAAGCGTCGCTTTCGCGGACGGGGCGATCTCGGTGGCAGGCGACGCCATCGACGGGCAGGCGATCCCCGACGCCGAGGCGCTGATGCGCGACGCGCGGCCCGCCGGCGTGAAGGCCGGGACGGTGGCGCTGACGGAGCGGCCGCTCTCGCCCTACCGGGTGACGATCCACCGGACGGCGGACGCTGTGACGCTCACCGGCCACCTGCCGGATGCCGCCACCCGGGAGCGGGTGCTCGACGCCCTGAAGCCCCGCCTATTCCGCGAGCCCGTGATTGACCGGACCCGGCTCGCCGCGGGGGCGCCCCCGGATCTCGGGGACGCGCTCAGTGCCGCGGCGCCGCTGGTGGCGAGCCTCGCCGCCGGCGAGGTGGACGTCTCGGACCGCGCCCTGACCCTGACCGGCGAGAGCCTCTACCGCGAGGCCGCCGCCCGCGCCTCCGAGCGGCTGGCCGTGGCGCTGCCGCCCGGCTGGACCGGGCAGGCGTCGGTTTCCGCCCGCCAGCCGACGGAGAAGCACGATCCGGAGACCTGCCGGTTGGATTTCGAGGCGGCCATCGCGGGGGCGGATCTGCGCTTCCCGGCGGGCAGCGCCGTCCTGGTCCCGTCTTTCTACCCCGTTCTCGACGCGCTCGCGGCCGTGGCCAAGACCTGCCCGGTGCTGCGCATCGCCGTCTCGGGTCCCGCCGACCCGGCCAAGGCGCCGCCCACTCCGGCGGCCGGCCCGACCCCGGGGAGGGCGCCCATCCGGATGCCCCCGAGCCGACCCACGTCGCCAGCGCGGCCAAGCCGGAGGCGCCCACCAAGCCGGCTGCCAAGAGTCCGGCCAAGCCCGAGAAGGCGCCGGCCAAGGCTTCTGCCAGGGACGCGGCCAAAGACGCAGCCAAAGACGCCGACAAGGCCAAGGGGGCTGCCAAGCACGGCAAGGCGGCGCCGAAGAAGCCCGCGGAGGCTCCCGAGGAGCCGCCACCGGACCTGCCGCACCTGCGGGCGCAGGCAGTCGTGGAGTATCTGCTCCAAGCCGGCGCCCGGCCGGATCAGGTCAGCGCCGGGCCCGACGGGCCGGCCGGACCCGTTACCTTCGCGCGGCTGCCGTGAGGCCCCGCCGATCCGCCGCGTGCCCGCCTGCCGGGCCGCGCCCATCTGCGCGTGAGGATCGCGCCCGCAGGGAGGCCGGACGGCCGTGACGCTGCTGCTTGCCGGATTCTGGCCCGGGCTCGCCGGGGCGGCCGCGCTCGGCCTCGTGGTCGGGGCGTTCGCCGGCTGGCCGACACGGCCCTCCCTGCCGCTGGGGCTCGTCCTTCTCGCGGGGCTCCTGGGATCGGCGGCCTTCTCCGGGCTGGTGCCGGGCCTGCCCGGCCTCTGGCTGGACGGCGCCGGCCTGATCCTGCCCCCTATCTCGTGGGCTGCGCCCTCGGGGCGCTGGGTCGGCATCTGGCGTCCCGCACCTGACTGTCGAACCTGCGGCAGCCGGGGAACCGGCGCGGACCCTGCCGGCGTTGCTTCTGCACGACAGGCCCAAGTGGCCCTCCCGAAGCAGACGAGGCCGCCATGCCCAGGAGTGATCGAAGTCCCAGCCCCACCAAGCGCCGCACTGCCCTCCGCCTGCCGCGCCCCCGCGCCGGCGCCGCCGCCACCGGCCTGTTCCTGGCCGCCCTGGCGCTCTCGGCCGCGACGGTGCCGCTGACCGAGCCGACCGACGCCACCGCCGCCGCCAGCCCGCAGACCATTCAGGCCCGCTGACCGGGCTACCCCCGCCGGATCGATTGCGCGGACGGGCGGTCACGCATGCCTCTCCCTCTCCCGTCGGGGGATAGAGGGTGCGCGTGACTGCTGGTTTGCCGATCCCTCCAAGCCCCGCGACCCCGAAAGGCCTGCGCAGGCCGCCTGCCGCAGGCAACCCGTACCCACCCCCGGCTGTTGTTCGCCCGGGCCTGTGGTCGGGCCCCGGGAGAGACGCGCATGGGACTGCTCGAATCGGCGATCGGCGGCGTGCTCGGTCAGGTGTTCGGCGGGCAGAGGCAGGAATCCGGCGGGATGTCGCCCCTGGTGAAGGCCCTGCTGATGCTGCTCCTGGCCAAGGGCGCGAGCGGCGGGTTCGGCGACATCTTCGGCCGCGGCCGGCAGGGCGAGCCCGGCCCCGAGGCCGACCGATCCGGCGGCGCCGGCCCCTACGGACGTGATCCCGGCCAGCACCCCGCCGATGCCGGCGGGCGCCGCCCCCCGGAGGAGGGCGGCGATATCGGCGGCTGGGACCAGTATGGCAGCCGCCGCGACAGCGGCCCGGACGCGACCGTGGACCCGTCCCTGCCGCCCGGCGATTTTTCGGATCTGTCCGGCATGCTCGGCAGCCCCAGCGACGCCCCGGCCCCGAGCCGCGCCGCCCCGGAGGGGCAGGGGGATCTCGGCGGCCTCGACGGGCTGGTCGACCGGTTCCGCCAGGGCGGTCTCGGCGACGTGATCGAGTCTTGGATCGGCCACGGCGCCAACCGCCCGGTGGCCCCGGACCAGCTCGCCCGGGCACTCGGCCCCGACACGGTGGACACCCTCCAGCAGCAGACGGGGATGGACCGCGAGACACTCCTGTCCCAGCTCGCCCAGGCGCTGCCGGAGGTGGTGCATGCGCTCACCCCGCAGGGACGGCTGCCGGGGAGGCGGAGAGAAGGAGGTGGTAGCGATCAGGCTGTTACTGTTTTTCTGCAGCTCGAAACCCTGTTTGACTTCACGATCTCGATGGCACGTCACCTGATATGATGGAGCCTCCAAATCTCTTCCTCATCCTGAGGTGCCGAAGCGCAGCGGAGGTCTCGAAGGGGGCCTCCAGGGATCACAGCGCGTTCTGGACGCCTCCTTCGAGGCTGCTTCGCAGCACCTCAGGATGAGGTTGCGGGTGGGATGTCTCGAAGAAGCGGGCTCTCTGTCTTTCGATGCTCACAACGCGTCAACGCTCAGGGCTTCCACGGGCAGGTAGTGGGGGAGTGCCTCTGCGCATGAGCACTCTCCCGCACGCTGCGGAGCACCGCGCGGGCGGCCGTCCGGCGCCGTCACGAGCCCTTCGAAGATCAGGCAGCGTCCGGCGGCACCGTGCTGCCAGGACAAGCACAGACCTCCATGGTGCGAGCGATCGCCTGCACAGGTGCGCAGAAGCCTATCTGCGGCCTCAAACCAAGATTTTTCGGAGATGCTTGGACTTACGCGACCCGTCGCATCACCAGCGACGCATTCGTCCCGCCGAACCCGAACGAGTTCGACAGCACGACATCCACCTTCTTGCGCTTCGCCTCGAACGGCACGAGGTCGATCTTGGTCTCGACGGAGGGGTTGTCGAGGTTGAGCGTCGGCGGGATGACGTTATCGCGCAGGACGAGGATCGAGAAGATCGCCTCGACC
This sequence comes from Methylobacterium sp. P31, assembly GCA_050632875.1. GTDB lineage: Bacteria > Pseudomonadota > Alphaproteobacteria > Rhizobiales > Beijerinckiaceae > Methylobacterium. The sequence continues at coordinate 4,528,017 of JBODSC010000001.1, forward strand.
GAGCCGGCGGCGCCGAGCAGGTGGCCCACCGAGCTCTTGGTGGACGACATGGTGGCGTTCGCGGCGGCGGCGCCCAGCAGGCGCTCCACGGCCTTCAGCTCCAGCTCGTCGCCCATCGGCGTCGAGGTGCCGTGGGCGTTGATGTAGCCGATCTCGGCGGGCGAGATGCCGGCGCGCTTCACCGCCGCACTCATGCAGCGGAAGGCGCCGTCGCCGTCCGGCGACGGGGAGGTGATGTGGTAGGCATCGCCCGAGAGGCCGTAGCCCACCACCTCGGCGTAGATCCTAGCGCCGCGGGCCTTGGCGTGCTCGTACTCCTCCAGCACCACGATGCCGGCACCCTCGCCCATGACGAAGCCGTCGCGGTCGCGGTCGTAGGGACGCGAGGCCTTTTCCGGCGTGTCGTTGAAGCCGGTGGACAGGGCGCGGCAGGCCGAGAAGCCCGCGATGGAGAGGCGGTTGACCGGCGATTCGGCGCCGCCCGCCACCATCACGTCGGCGTCGCCGAGCGCGATCAGGCGGCTCGCGTCGCCGATGGCGTGGGCGCCCGTGGAGCAGGCCGTGACCACGGCGTGGTTCGGGCCCTTGAGACCATGGGCGATCGAGACCTGGCCGGAGGCGAGGTTGATGATCCGGCCCGGGATGAAGAACGGCGAGATCCGGCGCGGCCCCTTCTCGTGCAGGGTCACGGAGGCGTCGTAGATGCCACCGATGCCGCCGATGCCGGAGCCGATCAGCACGCCGGTGGCGCACTGGTCCTCGTGGCTCTTCGGCGCCCAGCCGGCATCCTTCAGGGCCTCGTCGGCCGCCGCCATGGCGTAGACGATGAACGGATCGACCTTGCGCTGCTCCTTGGGCTCCATCACCGCGTCGGGGTTGAAGGTGCCGTCAGTGCCGTCGCCGAAGGGGATCTGGGCCGCGATGCGGCAGGGCAGGTCGGCGGCTTCGAAGCCGCGGATCGGGCCGGCGCCGCTGTCGCCCGCGATCAACCGGCTCCAGGTGTGCTCCACTCCGCTGCCGAGCGGCGTGACCATCCCCAGACCCGTGACCACCACCCGCCGCATAGCAACCGTCCCGTCTTGAAGCGCGTCGCCGCCGACATCGGCGGCACGGGGCCCGTCCGGGGCCTGCGCGCATCCTGAACAACCGATTGAGGCAGGATCCGGTCCGCTCTGGGGCGGACGCGGCTCCGAGCCTCGAAACGCATAACGGCGCGGGGGCTGTTTCGCCTCACCCGCGCCGCGTAAAATCAGATCCGGCGCCTCAGGCGGCGGAGTTCTTCTCCAGGAACTTCACCGCGTCACCGACCGTCTGGATGGTCTCGGCCGCATCGTCCGGGATCTCAACGTTGAACTCCTCCTCGAAGGCCATCACCAGCTCGACCGTGTCGAGGCTGTCGGCACCGAGGTCGTCGATGAAGTTGGCGCTCTCGACCACCTTCTCGGGCTCCACGCCCAGGTGCTCGACGACGATCTTCTTCACGCGCTCAGCGATATCGCTCATCGGTCTTCCGTCCTCGTCCTTCTGGTCTGTCAGTCTTCTCGGGGTGGTGCCGTGACCGCGTCGCGCCCCTTCGGGCTTGTTGACGGGCCGGTATCTGATCGCGCGTGTTTCGAGGTGAACCGGCGAGGCGAACCGTGATGCCCCCGCCGGGAGGCCTTGGACTGAAAACCCGCTGAACCGTCAACCCCCTGTGCGGCTGCGGGGGTTGGTAGCACAGGGCTCCCGCCCTGGCGAGGGGCCGTTCAGAAACCCTTCATGGGTGTGGCGTTTGCGTGCCGGCGCCCCTGATTCGCCAACGGCCAAGAAACGGCCAAGATCAGTATAGATGCGCTAATACATCGCCATGCCGCCGTTCACGTGGAGCGTGTGACCGGTGACGTAGCCCGCCTCCGCGGAGGCGAGATAGATGCAGGCCGCCGCGACCTCCGCCCCCTCGCCGAGCCGCCCCGCGGGGACGCGAGCCAGGATGCCCTCGCGCTGCTTCTCGTTGAGAGCGTCGGTCATGGGCGAGCTGATGAAGCCCGGCGCGATGCAGTTCACGGTGATTCCCCGGGAGGCGACCTCGGCGGCAAGCGCCTTCGTCATGCCCACGAGACCGGCCTTGGCGGCGGCGTAGTTGCCCTGCCCAGGATTGCCGGTGCTGCCGACCACCGAGCCGATATTGACGATCCGCCCGGAGCGGCGGCGCATCATGCCCTTCACGGCGGCCCGGGACAGTCGGAAGGCGGCGGTGAGGTTGACGGCGAGCACCTGCTCCCACTCCTCGTCCTTCATCCGCATGAAGAGGTTGTCGCGGGTGATTCCGGCATTGTTGACCAGAATGTCGAGCGGGCCGATTGCAGCCTCGGCGGCCGGCACGAGGCCCTCCACCGAATCCTTGTCGGAGAGGTCGGCCGCCACCGGGCTCGCGCGCTCGCCCAGTTCGGCCGTCAGCGCCTCCAGGGCCGCCTGCCGCGTGCCCGACAAGGCGACGGTCGCGCCCTGGGTGTGCAGCGCCCGGGCGATCGCCTGACCGAGACCGCCGGTCGCGCCGGTGACGAGGGCCTTGCGGCCGGTGAGATCGAACATTCTGGGATCCTCTGCAATCAGAGCGCGAAGGCCGCGACGTCCGCGGGCGTGCCGATCGCGGTCGCCGAGGCCTGGGGCGCGATGCGCTTGACGAGGCCGGTGAGCACCTTGCCGGCGCCGAGTTCGTAGAACCGGTCGACGCCCGAGGCGGCCATCGCGGCGACGCTCTCGCGCCAGCGCACGGTGCCGGTGACCTGCTCGACCAGGGCCTTCCGGATCGCCTCCGGCTCGGAGACCGGCGCGGCCGCGACGTTGGCGTAGAGGGTGACGCGCGGCGCCGTCAGGGTGACGGCGGCCAGCGCCTTGGCCATGGCCTCTGCGGCCGGCGCCATCAGGCGGCAATGGAACGGCGCCGAGACGTTGAGCATCACCGCGCGCTTGATCCCGCGGCCGGTGGCGATGCCGATGGCACGCTCCACGGCCGGCCGGTCGCCCGAGAGCACCACCTGGCCGCCGCCATTGTCGTTGGCCACGTCGCAGACCACGCCGCCGCCGGCCTCCGCGGCCGCCGCCTCGGCCACCGACCGGGCGGCCTCGAGATCGGTGCCGATCAGGGCCGCCATCGCCCCTACGCCCGGCGCCACCGCCTCCTGCATGGCCTCGCCCCGCAGCCGCAGCAGCTTGGCGGCGTCGGCGATCGACAGGCTGCCGGCGGCGGCGAGCGCGGCGTATTCGCCGAGCGAATGGCCGGCCACGCAGGCGACGTCGCGGGCGAGGTCGAGGCCGCGCTCGGCCTCCAGCACCCGCAGGGTCGCGAGGCTCGCCGCCATCAGGGCCGGCTGGGCGTTGGCCGTGAGGGTTAGCTCCTCGGCCGGCCCCTCGAACATCAGCCGCGACAGATTCTGGTTCAGGGCGGCGTCGACCTCGTCGAGCACGGACCGGGCCTGGGGAAACGCCGCCGCGAGGTCTCGCGCCATGCCGACCGCCTGGCTGCCCTGGCCGGGAAAGATGAGTGCGCGCATGGTTCGTCTTGTCGCTTTCGCCGTGCGACGCGCGAACGCCGCTCCTGTCGGCCGAAACCCTGGAATGAGGGGCGCGCACTCGCACCCGCGGCGGCAGGTGTCAACAATGCGCCGCACAATCCCGGACCGCCGCCTTGGCCCTCCAGCGGCCGCCAGACGCGCGCCCTGCGCAACCCGCTGTGCTTGTTGCACAACGGCATCCGGTGTAGAGTGCTGTCATACCCGACATCACCCGTCGCTCAAGCCCAAGGAGCCGCCCCGCATGGCGCGCGTCACCGTCGAAGACTGCATCGAGAAGGTCGATAACCGCTTCGAGGCTCGTCCTGCTGGCGAGCCACAGGGCCCGCCTCCTCGCCGCCGGCGCCCGCTCACCGTCGATCGCGACCGCGACAAGAACCCCGTCGTGGCCCTGCGCGAGATCGGCGACGAGACGATCACGGCCGACGACCTCAAGGAGCAGCTGATCCACTCGATGCAGAAATACGTCGAGGTGGACGAGCCCGAGGCCGAGACCGTGCCGCTGCTGTCGAGCCTCGCCGGCCGCCGCCGCCGTGGCGCCGCAATCCTCCAGCGACGATTCGGCGGTCCAGTTCGACCGCATGAGCGAGGAGGACCTCCTGCGCGGCCTCGAGAACCTCGCTCCGCCGGTCGAGACCGACGACGAGGGCGAGTGAGCCTGAAAACGTGGGCCTGGATGGGCACGACCTGACCGCGACCGGACCCGGCGGAGACGCCGGGTTCTCTCGTTCCGAGGCCGGCCCGGCGGCGCCGGGCAGTTTTCCCCGCCGGGGGCTGGTGCCGTTCCGGCGGTTGCGGAACAATCGCGTGTGATCCCGACCCCGCGCGCCACCCAGGAAGCGGCCCCGTCCCGACGGATGATGCGCCAGTACGAGGCTCGTCGAGCGGGTCAAGCGCTACAATCCGGCCGTCGACGAGGCGCTGCTCAACCGCGCCTACGTCTACGCCATGCAGGCGCACGGGACGCAGAAGCGCGCCTCGGGCGACCCGTTCTTCGCCCACCCCCTCGAAGTCGCGGCGATCCTCACCGATCTCCATCTCGATGACGCCACCATCGTGGCCGCGGTCCTGCACGACACCGTGGAGGACACCGAGGCGACCCTGGAGGAGATCCGCCGGCTGTTCGGGCCGGAGATCGGCGCGCTGGTCGACGGCCTGACCAAGCTCAAGCGGCTCGACCTCGTGTCCAAGCAGGCCGCGCAGGGCGAGAACTTCCGCAAGCTGCTGCTCGCGGTGGCAGCGGATGTCCGCGTGCTGCTGGTCAAGCTCGCCGACCGCCTGCACAACATGCGCACCCTCCAGCACATGCGCGACGACAAGCGTCGCCGCATCGCGCAGGAGACGCTGGACATCTACGCGCCGCTGGCCGGCCGGATGGGCATGCAGGAGCTGCGCGAGGAGCTGGAGGATCTGGCCTTCCGCAACCTGGAGCCGGAGGTCTACGCCACCATCACACAGCGGCTGACGCGGCTCACCGCCAAATCCGAGAGCGTCGTCGAGACCATCGCGCAGGTGCTGACCGAGAAGCTCGCCGCGCAAGGGATCACCGCCGAGGTGAGCGGCCGGCAGAAGCGCCCGTTCTCGATCTGGTCGAAGATGGAGCGCAAGTCGGTCGCCTTCGAGCAGCTCTCCGACATCTTCGGCTTCCGGGTGGTCGTCGGCACCGTGCAGGAGTGCTACGCGGCGCTCGGCATCGTCCATACCAGCTGGCCGATGGTCCCGGGCCGGTACAAGGACTACATCTCGACCCCGAAGCAGAACGACTACCGCTCGATCCACACCACGGTGATCGGGCCGAAGAGCCAGCGCGTCGAGCTGCAGATCCGCACGCGCGCCATGGACGAGATCGCCGAATACGGCATCGCCGCGCACGCCCACTACAAGGAACTCGGCAAGGAGCTGGCCAAGGAGCCGGGGCGCAGCGAGGGCAGCATCCACCCGCGCCTGGCGGCCGAGAGCGGCGCCTACCAGTGGCTGCGCCGGACCATCGAGCTGCTCGCCGAGGGCGACAGCCCGGAGGAGTTCCTCGAGCACACCAAGCTGGAGCTTTTCCAGGACCAGGTGTTCTGCTTCACGCCGAAGGGCCGGCTGATCGCCCTGCCGCGGGGCGCGACGCCCATCGACTTCGCCTACGCGGTGCACACCGATGTCGGCAATTCGGCGGTGGGCGCCAAGATCAACGGCCGGATGGCGCCGCTGCTGCACGAGGCTCGCCAACGGCGACGAGGTCGAGATCAGCCGCTCCGACGGAGCCTCGCCGCCGGCGGCCTGGGAATCCCTGGTGGTGACCGGCAAGGCCCGGGCGGCGATCCGGCGGGCGACGCGGGCCGCCGTGCGGCGCCAATATGCTGGCCTCGGTCGCCAGATTCTGGACCGCGCCTTCGAGCGCGCCGCCAAGACCTTCTCGGAGGACAAGCTGCGCGGCGCCCTGCCGCGGCTCGCCCGCGCGACCACCGAGGACGTGTTCGCGGCCGTGGGACGCGGCGAGATGTTTTCCGGCGATGTGGTCCGGGCGGTCTATCCGGACCATCGCGACGAGCGCCGGCCATCCGCACCGCAGGGCGCCCCGAACGGCGCCGGCCGGCTGGTGCGCTCGGCCGACCAGACGATGCGGCTGACCTTCCCGGGCGCCGAGGGCAAGGAAGGGGCCGAGGACCGCAGCGACGCGATCCCCATTCGCGGCCTCGCGGGCGACCTGCCGGTGACCTTCGCGCCGAACGGCGGCGCGGTTCCGGGAGACCGGATCGTCGGCATCCTGACGCCCGGGGTCGGCGTCACCGTCTACCCGATCCAGTCCGCCGCACTGGCCGCCTTCGACAACGAGCCGGAGCGCTGGCTCGACGTCCGCTGGGACACGGAAGCCCTTGGGGGTGAACGCTTCCCCGCCCGGCTGGCGCTCAAGTCGATCAACGAGCCGGGCGTGTTCGCCCAGATCGCCCAGGTCATCGCCGACCACGACGGCAACATCGACAACATCTCGATGAAGCGGCGCACCCAGGACTTTACCGACATCACCATCGACCTGTCGGTCTGGGACCTTCAGCACCTGACCGCGATCATCGCCGAGCTGCGGGGCAAGCGCCCGGTCAACAGCGTGGAGCGCGTGAACGGCTGAGCCCGCTCCGCCCGCGGGACGCATCTCAGGCTTGCGTGATCAACTTCGGCAAATCGTCCCAATTTTCTTGCAAGTCCCGCCACGACCGACCGTTTCGCCACGGCGCGCCGTGAGAACACGGTCTTGAGGGGCATAGTTCTTCGGTTGTGCTTGACAAGAGAGCATTTGGGACGAATGGTCGGGCGGCTTAGGCGACGGTCACGGATGAAGACCGAGCTTTTTCGCCCTGGATTGCAGACCTTATCGGCGGCCGATCGCGGCGCTCCGTCCACCGCCTCTCATCTCGGACGGGCACGGGCCGTTTTATCAGACGATTTACCATAACCCGGTATTTTTCAGGATACGAACTGTCCATGACAGCAACCCAGCGCAGCGCCATCTTTATTGACGGCGCAAATCTCTATGCCACTACAAAGGCCCTCGGTTTCGACATCGACTACAAGAAGCTTCTCAAGGAATTTCAGTCCCGCGAGAATCTTCTGCGCGCGTTCTACTACACTGCGATGATCGAGGACCAAGAGTATTCCTCCATTCGCCCACTGATCGACTGGCTCGACTACAACGGCTACCGCGTCGTGACCAAGCCCGTGAAGGAGTTCACGGATTCGATGGGGCGGCGCAAGTACAAGGGCAACATGGACATCGAGCTGGCGATCGACGCCCTCGAGCTGAGCGCCCATATCGACCACATGATCCTGTTCTCGGGCGACGGCGATTTCCGCTCGCTGGTCGAGGCGATGCAGCGGCGTGGCGTCAAGGTGACGGTGATCTCCACCATCCAGACCCAGCCGGCGATGATCTCGGACGAGCTGCGGCGGCAGGCGGACGAGTTCGTCGACCTCGCGAGCCTCGCGGGCCGAATCGGGCGCGACCCGGGCGAGCGGCCGGTCCGGACGCCCGGCGAGGCCCCGAGCCGCTACCGCGGCGAGGGCCGGTCGAACCCGGGCCTGGAGAACCGCTACGGCATCCGCCAGCCGGAGGCCGAGGAGGAGTAACCCCTCAGGCGCCCGGTCGGTCGAGCCAGTCGAGAACCTGACGGGCGCTCTGGTCCAGCGGGAAGACCGGATAGAACAGGTGGCTGACCACGCCGTCGTCGATCACCAGGGTCAGCCGGCGCAGCAGCACCTGCCCGCCGACCTCGAAGACCGGCAGGCGCGCGGCCATCGCGAAAGCCCGGTGCGGATCCGCGAGCAGCGGGAACGGCAGGTGCAGGCGCGCGGCCGCCTCCCGCTGGTAGGCGCTCGTCTGGGTCGAGAGGCCGTAGACCTGGGCGACGCCGCGGGCCTTCAGGGCGGCGTGGTGATCGCGGAAATCGCAGGCCTGCGGGGTGCAGCCTCGGGCGCCGGGAATCGCGTCCCAGTCGGGCGTGAGGCCCGGCTTTCCCGGCTCGCCGGGCGCGGATAGGCGTAGGCGACCGTGCGGCCGGGCAGCCGCGCCAGCGAGACCGTGCTGCCGTCCGTGGCGGTGAGCGCCACGTCGGGCAGGCGCATCCCGCGGAGATGATCGGCCGCGCCGTCGTCGACGGGGACGGGCAGGTCGGCGGGTAGGACGTCGTGGTTGGAAGGCATGAATCGCTCCGCTCCTGGAGCGCGAGCCCCCGTCGTTCGGTCGCCCAGAAGTGCGGGTCGGCGCTAACCCCGATCCCGCAGCAGCCGCGCCCGGTCACGCTGCCAGTCGCGCTCCTTGACCGCCTCGCGCTTGTCGTGGGCCTGCTTGCCCTTGCCCAAGCCCAGCTCGACCTTCGCGCGTCCCTTGTCGTTGAAGTAGATCTTCAAGGGCACCACCGTGTAGCCCTGGCGCTGGGTCGCGCCGATCAGCTTGTTGATCTGGCGGCGGTGCAGCAGCAGGCGGCGCGGGCGCTTGGTGTCGTGGTTGAAGCGGTTCGCCTCCAGGTATTCCGGGATGTAGGCGTTGAACAGCATCAGGTCGTTGCCGGAGGGGCCGGCATAGGCCTCGCCGATCGTCGCCTTGCCGCCGCGCAGGGATTTCACCTCGGTGCCGGTCAGCGCGATGCCGGCCTCGAGCGTATCCTCGATCGCGTAGTGGAAGCGCGCCGCGCGGTTATCCGCGACGACGCGCCGTCCGGGCTCCGGTTTCGGGGCCATGCGGGTGCCTCTCAGTCGACCAGGAGTCCGGCGTGCCGGAGGGCGTCGTCCACGATGCAGCGCGTGGGCTCGGTCACCGGCACGAGCGGCAGGCGCAGCTCCTCCTGCATGTGGCCGAGCCGGGCGAGGGCGTACTTCACGGGCGCCGGGTTGGCCTCGGCGAACAGCCCGCTCTGGAGCGGGTACAGCCGGTCCTGGATCGTCAGCGCCTTGGCGTAGTCGCCCGCCAGCGTCGCCTCTTGGAGGTCGGCGCAGAGCCGCGGCGCGACGTTGGCCACCACCGAGATGCAGCCATGGCCGCCCTGGGCATTGTAGCCGAGCGCCGTCGCATCTTCGCCCGAAAGCTGGATGAAGCTCTCCCCCATGGCCTGTCGCTGCTGGCTGACGCGGTCGATCTTGGCGGTCGCGTCCTTCACGCCGGCGATGTTCTTCAGTTCGAAGAGCCGGGCCATCGTCTCGACGCTCATGTCGATGACGGAGCGCGGCGGGATGTTGTAGATGATGATCGGAATGCCGACCGCATCGTTGACGGCCTTGAAGTGGGCGTAGAGGCCCGCCTGCGTCGGCTTGTTGTAGTACGGCGTCACCACCAGGACGGCGTCAGCCCCGGCGCGCTCGGCGTGCTGCGCCCGCTCGACCGCCTCCGCGGTGGAGTTGGAGCCCGCGCCCGCCACGACCGGCACGCGCCCGCCCGCCTCGTCGATGCAGGCCTCGACCACCCGGTCGTGCTCGGCATGGGTGAGGGTCGGGCTCTCGCCGGTGGTGCCGGTCGGCACGAGGCCGTGGCTGCCCTGCTCGATCTGCCAGCGCACGAATTTCCGGAAGGCGGCCTCGTCGAAGGCCCCGTCGCGGAAGGGCGTCACAAGCGCGGTGAGCGAGCCCCGCAGGCGGCTCCCGGTCATCTCGGTCATCTCAGGCGTCCCAACGGGTCTCGGCTGACTGGGTGGTCCCGGCGGTCTCGGCACCGCGCGTGGCGCGCACCTTACGGGCGCGGACGGGCAGACATAGGCGGTCGCAACACCGCGCGCAAACAGATCGTGGCGACGGTTAACGCGATCTTAACGCCCCCGGACCCATCCTCGACCTTTCCCGCTCCGGTTATCAGAAGGGGGAAACCGTGATCTCGATCCGCGGCCTCGAACCTGGGCACGACGCGCACGTCCCTCACCGCGGTCGCGCTCATCGCCACCGTCGGAGTCGCCCTGGCGGGCCAGATCGCAACGGACGCGCCCGCGACGCAGCCCGCGCCGCCCGCGAGCGATGCCGCCCTGTCGGCCGCCCAGGTCCGGGGCGCGGAGGCCGAGAAGGCCGCCGACCCGGTCGCCGCCGACGCCCTGAAGCTCGATCCGGCCCATGCGGCCGGAGGCGACGACAAGGGCGAGGAACCCGCCCGCAGGCTCCCCGCCGCGGCCTCGGCCTACGCCGCCACCGACCCCGACGCCCCCGTGGTCTTCCCGCTGCCCGACGCCGCCGTCACCCCGGCGGCCCCGGTGCCCGAGGTGCCGGATCCGGCGCAGCCGAAGATCTCGGGCGACACCGACCCGACGCTGCTGCGCGGGGCGATCGACCTCTACCGCAAGGGCCGGGTCGCCGACGGCGACCGGATGCGCGACAGCTTCACCGACCCGGCCGCGAAGGCGCTGCTCGAATGGATGGCGATCCGCGCGGGCGCCGGCATCGGCTTCAACCGCACGGTCGCCTTCGCCCGGGCCAACCCGGACTGGCCGGCCGGCCCGCTGCTGCGCCGCCGGGCCGAGGAAGCGCTGCTCTCCGAGCGGAAATCCCCCGCGACGGTCCGGGCCTACTTCGCCACGTCGAAACCGTCGAGCGCGCCGGGCAAGTTCGCGCTGGCGCTGGCGCTCCGCGCCGACGGCTACGAGGCGGACGCCGCCGAGATGGTGCGCGACCTCTGGCGCACCGAGAGCTTCGGGCGCACCCTGGAGGGCAAGGTGCTCGACGCCTTCCCGAACGTGCTCACCCGGGTCGACCACCGCTACCGGATGGAGCGGGCGCTCCTGAAGGACGACTGGGAGAGCGCGGGCCGGGCCGCCGGCTATGCGGGCGGCGCCTATGCCAGTCTCGTGCGCGCCCGCCGGGCGGTTGAGGAGAAGTCGTCGGGTGCCGCGGCCGCGCTCGCCGCGGTGCCGCCATCCCTGCGCAGCGACGCTTCCTATATCTTCTCCCGGGCGCAGTATTTCCGCCGGGCCGACAAGCCCGAGGAGGCGGCCGCCGTGCTCGCCGCGGCGCCGAGCAATCCGGACGTGCTGGTCGACGGCGACGAATGGTGGATCGAGCGCCGGATCGTGGCGCGCAAGCTCCTCGACCGCGGCGACGCCAAGACCGCCTACACGGTCGCGAGCGGCCATGCGGCGCGCACGCCGGAGAAGCGGATCGAGGCCGAGTTCCATGCCGGCTGGATCACCCTGCGCTTCACCGGCGATCCGGCCAGCGCCGCGCAGCACTTCGCCCGGATGGCGACCATCGCGGAGAGCCCGATCTCCGTAGCGCGGGCCGCCTACTGGCAGGGCCGGGCGGCCGAGGCGCTGGGCCAGACCGACGAGGCGAAGCGCTTCTACGAGCAGGCGGCCCTCCAGCCGATCGCCTATTACGGGCAGGTGGCGCGGTCGCGGCTCGGCCAGACCAGCCTGCCCCTGCGGGCGCCCGCGGAGCCTCGAAGGCGCCGAGCGGCAGGCCTTCGAGGGACGGCTCTATATCCGGGCCCTGCGCCTGCTCGGCGAGGCCGGGATGAAGGAGCTGGCGCTGCCGCTCTACATCGATGCGGCCCGGGAACTCTCCGACCCGCGCGAGCTCCAGGCGCTCGGCGATCTCGCCACCGACATGAAGGATGCCCGCGCCCTGGTGGCGATCGGCAAGCTCGCGGTGCAGCGCGGCCTGCCGCTCGACGCCCACGCCTACCCGACGATCGGGATCCCCAATTACGAGACCTTCACGGCGGTCCCGCAGGTGGAGCGGGCCATGGTCTACGCCATCGCCCGGCAGGAGAGTCAGTTCGATCCGCGGGCGCAATCGGGCGTCGGGGCCAGGGGCCTGATGCAGATGATGCCGGCCACCGCCCAGCGCACCGCCCGCCGGGTCGCCGCCGCCTTCGACGTCGACCGCCTGACCAGCGATCCCGCCTACTGTGCCAAGCTCGGCCAAGCCCATCTCGGCGAGCTGATGGAGGATTGGCGCGGCTCCTACGTGCTGGCCTTCGCGTCCTACAATGCCGGCGGCGGCAACGTGAAGAAGTGGATCGATGCCTACGGCGACCCGCGCAAGCCCGGCGTCGACGTCATCGACTGGGTGGAGCGCATCCCGTTCACGGAGACGCGCAACTACGTGCAGCGGGTCATGGAGAACCTCCAGGTCTACCGCTCGCGGCTCGACAGCCGCAGCGCCCTGCTGATCGACGGCGACCTTCACCGCGGCGCACGATAGGGGCCGCGGGTCGGCTCCGAAGCCCGCCTCCGGTCGAAATCCGGGCGACAGATCGCGGCAAAGATTCTCCGGCGCGCCCGTAACCGGGGCGCAACAATTGCGAAGCTCCGGATTGTGCGCGAGGTATTCGGCCCCCGAGACGACGGGCCGCTTCGCGTGACCGGCCCGGTAAGGCCGTCGCTGCCGAGAGGATCTCGCATGCTGCGTTCGAGATTTGGGTGCACCGTCCTGGTCGGTGCCGCGCTGGCCCTTGTGGCCGGGCTTCCGGCCCTCGCCCAGGAGGCCTCGACGGCCGAACAGACGATCGACGTGATGAACACGCTGTTCGGCAAGCACCCCGGCACGCGCGCCAACCACGCCAAGGGCGTGGTTGGCGAGGGCAGCTTCACCCCGTCGGCCGAGGCGGCCACGATCAGCAAGGCCTCCCTGTTCAAGGGGCCGGCGGTGCCCGTGACGATCCGGTTCTCGGACGCGACCGGCATCCCGACCATCCCGGACGGCGCGGCCAACGCCAACCCGCATGGTCTGGCGCTCAAGTTCAAGCTCAGCGACGGTTCGGACATGGACGTCGTCACCAACGCGCTGAAGTACTTCCCCGTCGCCACGGGCGAGGAGTTCCGCGACCTCCTGAAGGCGGTCGCCGAGAGCGGGCCGAATGCTGCTCATCCGACCGCGCTGGAGCGCTTCGCCGCCGCCCACCCGGCCGCCGCCACGGCGGGAAAGACCGCCAAAACGCCGTCGAGCCTCGCCCGACAGACCTATAACGGCGTCAACGCCTTCATCTTCGTGGACGCGAACGGCAAGCGCCAGCCGTTCCGTTTCCGCATCGAGCCGGTGCAGGGTGAGGAGATCCTATCGCCCGAGGACGCGGCCAAGCGCGATCCGAACTTCCTGATGGCCGAGATCGGTCCGCGCGTGGCGAAGGAGCCGGCGAAGTTCCGCGTGCTGGCCCAGCTCGCCGCACCGGGCGACCCGACGAACGACGCCACCAAGCCCTGGCCCGACGACCGCAAGACGGTCGATCTCGGCACCCTGACGGTGACCAAGGTCGTGCCGGACAGCGCCGAGGCTGAGAAGGCGCTGCTGTTCATGCCCAACAACCTCACCGACGGCATCGAGGTGTCGGACGACCCCCTGATTGACGCCCGGGTCCAGGCCTACGCGGTCTCGTTCAGCCGCCGCTCGCAGTAGCGCAAAGTGCGAGGAAGCCCACCGACGCGGGCACCTCAGGATCAGGACGCGGGTGGGAGCGCCGGCCTGCGGGCGGCACGGATCAGCGGCTCGTGCCGGCAGCCGGAGCAGACGGGGCCTTCGCGCCGCCGGGCTGCCCCCTGCTTTCGACGGACCCCGTGCGGGCCCCGTCCTTGACGGCCCCAGTGCCGGACAGGCCGCCGGCCCCCACGCTGGTCGCGGGCGCACCGGCATCCTTGCGCCCGCCGGTCGATGTCTCGACGCCCTTGCCGTCTGCCGCGTTGGCAACCCCCATAAGACCGGCGAGGATCGCGGCGGAGAGCAGGATCGTCCGATAGGGTGCTCTCATCGGGCCTCCAGCTTGATCGTGCGACCCAGGCACGCGGGCCCGCCGGACCAACCGGGCGCGCCCGGGAGCGTTCCCGCAGGACGCGCCGGTCCCGCACTACCCCGCCTCGCGGAGCCCCGTGGCGGCCGCGCGCCGACCGCGCCGCTCGGCCGGGTCCTGGAACACGCCCGACCACAGGCCGATGCGCCGCCCCCAGGCCCGGTCGGCGGCGGCCGCGTAGCCCGGCGCGGCCTCGCGGTCGGGCAGGGCGAGTCCACGCGCCACCATCCAGGCGCCGAGATCCTCGTCGCCGATCCGGCAGAGGGCCACGATCGCACCGCCTGCTCGGCCTTCGCGCGGCTGACAGGCGACGGTGGCTCCGCCGATATGGTCGGCGAGCGTCCGGGCCGCATCGCGGCCGCAGGCGTAGGGGCGATCCTGCGCATCCGAGCAGGTCTGGTCGGCATCCGGCGCGGCGATGCCGAACAGGCTGACGCGACTCTGCCCGACGACGAGCGTTCCGCCGTCGATCACCCGGGCCGGCCCGCGCAGGGGCTCTGCGGCGCGGGCCGGGGCGTACCAGACGAAGGCGCCCGCCAGGAGAGCGGCGAGGAGAGGCAGGCGCGAGCGGCGGGCCTTGTCGTCCGGGCAGAGCACGGTGCCGGCGAGGCCGGCCGCGCAGGCGAGGAGGGCACCGACGATGAGGGACATGGTCTCAGATCTCCGGGAGGGGTATGGCCCCCCTTCTGCCGGCCCCCTGCCCCGCGACCCTGACGGCGCCTGTCAGCGTCCCGTCAGGCCGATCCGCCTACCGCATGCCCGCATGACCGCCTCGCGCCGCGCCGCCACGCTCTGCCTGCTCGCCGCCCTCGCCGGGATCGGCCCGCCCGCACGCGCCTCCGAGGATGCCGACCGCGCCCGCCGCGCCCTGGAGAAGGGCGAGATCCGCCCCCTCGACGATGTGCTGCGCGCGGCCCGCGAGGCCGCGCCGGGCGACGTCGTGTCGGTCGATCTCAAGCACGACGAGGGGCATTGGCTCTATAAGCTGCGCATCCTCGGCGCCGACGGAAAGCGCCGGACCGTGAAGGTCGATGCCGGCTCGCTGAAGATCCTGGACGAGGATGACGATGATTGAGGAGAAGGGCCGGCCGTGCGCGTCCTAGTCGTCGAGGACGAGCCGCGAATCGCCGCCGACATCAAGCATGGCCTGGAGGTGGCCGGCTACGTCGCCGACGTGGTGGCGGACGGCGAGGCCGCGTGGTTCCGGGCCGAGACCGAGCCCTACGACGCGATGGTGCTGGATCTCGGGCTGCCGCGCCTCGACGGGCTCGGCGTGCTGCGCCGGCTGCGGGCGGCCGAGGTGGCGCTGCCGGTGCTGATCCTCACCGCCCGGGACGGCTGGCGCGAGCGGGTCGAGGGCATTGATGCCGGCGCCGACGACTATCTCGTCAAGCCCTTCCGCATGGAGGAACTCGTGGCGCGGCTCCGGGCGATCCTGCGGCGCACCGCCGGCCACGCCTCGCCGGTGCTCCGGGCCGGCGCCGTGGAACTCGACACCCGGACGCGCGCGGTCAGCGTCGCGGGTCAGCCCACCGAGCTGACCGCCCTCGAATACCGCCTCCTCGCCTTCCTGCTGCACCGTCAGGGGCAGGTGGTGCCGGCGGGCGAGCTGCTCGACCATCTTCACGGGGTCGGGACCGAGCGTGAGGCCAACGCCCTGGAGGCCCTCCTGACCCGCCTGCGCCGCAAGCTCGGGCCGGGGGTGATCGAGACCCGGCGCGGCCACGGCTACGTCGTGCCGGTCGCGGTCGGCCCGTGAAGCGCGATCTCGCTGCGCCTCCGGCTGGGCCTCGCGGCGGCGTCCCTGATCGCGCTGGCGCTGCTGCTCGCCGGCGCCGGCCTCACCGTGATCCTCGACCAAGTGCTCGATGCGCGCACCGCCGACGAGCTGAACCGGACCGCCAAGCTCATCGCCGGGCGGGTCGGGCTCGCGCCGGACGGGAGCCCGACCCTCTCCCGGGAGCCGCCGGATCCCCGCTTCGCGACGCCCTATGGCGGCCTGTACTGGCAGGTGGAGGCGGGGACGCACGTCCTGCGGTCGCGCTCGCTCTGGGACAGGAGCCTCGACCTGGGCGGGGCCGAGGCGGACGCGCAGGGTCCGGCGACCGTCGACGCCACCGGCCCCGACGGGGGCCGCCAGATCGCCGTCGTGCGTCCGCTGGAGATCGGACCGCGCGGTGCCGAGACCGGTCTGCGGGTCACTGTTGCGGAGGATCGACGCAGCCTCGCGGCGAGCCGGGCGACCTTCCTGCGCCTCCTGATCCCGGCCCTGATCGCCCTGTTCGTGGTCCTGACGCTCGCCATGTGGCTGTTCGTGCACCGGGCGCTCGCTCCGTTCCGGCTGCTGCAGGCGGATCTCCTCGCCGTCCATACCGGGACCCGGACCCGGCTGCCGGAGCACTTCCCCGACGAGGTCCGGCCGCTTGTGGCGGATCTCAACCGGCTGCTGGACGCGCAGGAGCGGGCCCTGGTCCGCGCCCGGGATGCCGCCGCCGACATGGCCCACGGCCTCAAGACCCCGCTCGCGGTACTCGACGCCTTGGCGCGCCGGACCGGGCCGGCCGATCCGGGCCTGTCGGCGGAGATCGCCGAACAGGCGCGCGCGATGGGCGGCCAGGTGGAGCGGGCGCTGACCCGGGCCCGGATCGCCGCCGGCGACGATCTGAGGCGGCGGGCCTGCCGGGTCGCCCCGGTGGTGAACCGTCTCGTCGCGACCCTGCAACGGCTGCCGGAGGGCGATTCCCTCGACTGGGACGTCGCCGTGCCGGACTCGCTCGCCTATCCGGGAGAGGAAGGCGAGTTGATGGAGGTGCTCGGCAACCTCCTCGACAATGCCCGCAAATGGGCGCACCGGCGGGTCCGGGTGTCGGGTGAAGCGGGTCCCGGGGAACTGCTTCTCACCGTCGAGGATGACGGGCCGGGCATGAGCGCGGCGGCCATCGCCGGCATCGGCCGCGGCCAGCGCTGGGACGAGAGCCGGCCGGGCACCGGCTTCGGTATCGCCATCGCCCGCGACGTGGCCGAGGTCGCGGGCGCACAGCTCGCATTCGGGCGCTCGGATATGGGCGGGTTGCGCGCCGCGCTGAGCTGGCCGGGCGGGTCGGGCGGAATCCGGCGCCGTTCCCAACCACCCCTCTCATCCTGAGGTGCCGGAGGCGCAGTGGAGGCCTCCTTCGAGGCCCGCCGACGCGGGCACCTCAGGATCAGGGCGCGGGTTGGATGAACGCGGTGGCGCCGGCCCCCGTCCCCTCACCGCCGCGGCCTCGCGGCGCCCTCGCCGGAGTGCTGAGCCGCAGGAGCAGCGCGCTCAGGCTGTGGGCGCAGGCCAGCGAGTCGCGGCCCTCCGTAGCGATCGTCAGGTCCGGAAGCTCCGGCGCCTCGTAGGGTGCGGAGATGCCCGTGAAGCCCTGGATCCGGCCGGCCCGCGCCAACCGGTAGAGACCCTTGGGGTCACGGGCCTCGCACAGGCCGAGCGGCGTGTCGACGAACACCTCTAGGAACGGGATGTCGCCGGCGATCCGCCGGGCCAGGGCCCGGTCGGCCCGGTAGGGCGAGATCAGCGAGACGATCACCACCGCGCCCGACTCGGCCATCAACCGGGCGACCTCGGCGGTGCGCCGGACGTTCTCGGATCGGTCCGCAGGCGAGAAGGTGAGGTCGGCGTTCAACCCGTGGCGAAGGTTGTCGCCGTCGAGGACGGCGCTGTGTCGGCCGGCGGCGACGAGCATCCGGTCGGCTTCGGCCGCGAGGGTCGACTTTCCGGCGCCCGACAGGCCGGTCAGCCACGCGATCACCGGCACCTGACCGAGGCGCGCCCACCGTTCCGCCTGGGGCTGGAGCGGGTGCCACGTCACGTGAGTCGGAGTGACGCCGGTCGGGATCTTCTGCAAGACGCACATATCCACCGCCTGGGGCATCATCCGCGAACGCGGCTGCCGGTTGTCGGGTGCTCGATGCATGATCGGAGGCTCCGTGCGGGACGCGCTAGGGCACACGCCAAGCCGGACAGCCGACCACGTCGCCGATCCGCTCCTTGAACTCCTCCAGCACATGCCCCGCACGCCACGGCCAAGCGGGGGCGCCCGGAAGGCCGTGTGTGCCGTCGCCGCTCGCACGAGCTGCCCGACCAGGGCTTCCGTCTCCGGCGCGATCGGTGCGGCGGCAAGCTCGTTCGGGGGGCTGCGGGGGCGGGCTCGATGACAGCGTCCCACGACCGTCCCCAGCAGGCGGCGGCGAAGCGGGCGTTTGAGGCGGCGTATCGCGCTGCGACCCGGGCCAGCCCCTCGGGCGCGTCGCCGCGGAACCGCTCCGCGTCGAGTCCGCGCGACCAAGCCCAGTCGTCGAGGAAATGGCCGAGCCGCCGGGGATGGCCGATCATCTGCCGGTGGACGCCGAGGCGGTACAGGCGGCGCGAAGCCTCGACCGCGATCGGCCCCGAACTCCGGTTCGTGCGGTATTCCAGATCCGCCGGGACCAGCAGCGGCGCGAGGCGGGTCCCGAGGTCCAACCCGTCGATCAGGCGCCGCAGGAGCGGCGCACCTGAGAGGCGGTCACGGAAGGGAACGGCAGTTACCCGCCCCGCGCAAGCCCGGCGCCAGGGATCGAGCCGCGCCTCGTAGTCGTAGCGCCCGGACGCGCCCTCGAAGCGCAGGAAGCCGCGGAACGTACGGCCCTCGATGACCACCTGCGTCTTCAGGGCATAGGCGGAGGCCAGCTGCTCGGCCTGCGGCTTGACGACCAGGACCGTCTCCATGACGAAGCCGCGGCGTGTGAAGATCTCCGCCAGGATATCCGGGACGCGCCAGAACGGCCGCTGCACGGCGAAATCCTCGTAGGAGAGCAGGACCGTATCGGCCTCGGTGGCGGCGAGGATCGCGTCCAGGCGCGCGAGGGCGTCGCGGCGCTCGGAGGCCGGCCGACGCCGGTCCAGCGCTTGGCCGAGCCGGTGATGATTGACGTCGACCGCATCCGGGGAACCCGGCGGGGCGAGCTTCGGGTAGCAGATCCCGACCGAGGCGAGCTGCGGACGCAGCCGGGCCAGCACCTCCTGGAACGAGGTCGAGCCGGTCCGCGGCATGCCGATGTGAACGATCGCGCGACGCACGTGTGCTGTCGACCTCGCTGGACTTCGTGATATCGGCAAGTGCTCAGCCCAGCAGAGCACAGTCCACGGAACCAACGTGGACGCGCACGTCTCGAGCGAGACACACCAAAATCCGTAATCACGGTCCGATCACGGGAACGAGATCGGAAATAGCCAAGCTCCGTTTCTAGTCTATTTCACGCGATGACGGGATCGAAGAACGACCCGCGTTCCGCGCGACGGATTCATCGCCCTCATCCTGAGGCGCCGGAGCGCAGCGGAGGCCGCGGGCGGGTGCCGGCCAGCCGCGCGATCGCGGATGGGCCCCGTCGCGGCGGTATCGCGGCATTTCAGGATGCAGTCGAGGGCCGGACAGCCGGCGCCGCGGCGCGGCCGGACGCGCCTAGCGCCCGGCCTCTGCGCCGTCGCGCCGGAGCAGGAACACGCCCTGCGCGCCGAACAGGTTCCAGACCCACCAGGGCATCGAGAACCGCATCGGCCGGCCGCGGGCGTCGAGCGCGGTCGCGTGCTCGATCCGGGCGCCGATCAGGCGGCAGAGCCCGACGAAGTCGCGGATGGTGCAATGGTGGATGTTGGGCGTCTCCCACCACGCGTCCGGCATGATCTCGGTGACCGGCATCCGCCCGCGCAGGGCCAGCTCGGCCCGCACGCGCCAGTGCCCGAAATTCGGGAACGAGATGATCACCTGCCGGCCGATGCGTAGGAGATGCTCCAGCACCACCCGGGGGTTGCGGGTCGCCTGGATGGTCTGGGACAGGACCACCACGTCGAAGGCGTCGTCGGGGTAGTTGGCGAGGTCGGTGTCGGCATCGCCCTGGATCACCGACAAGCCGCGGGCAAGGCAGGCGTTCACGCCCTCGCGGGACAGCTCGATCCCGCGACCGTCGATGCCGCGGCGGTCGCGCAGCAGCGCCAGCAACGAGCCGTCGCCGCAGCCGATGTCGAGGACGCGGGCGCCCGCCGGCACGAGGCCGAGCACGATGAGGTGATCGACCCGGGCGCCGCCGCTCTCGCCGGTATGGGGGAGGACATCCGCACTCTCCCAAGGGGCACCGTGGGCGGTCTTGCCCAGATCGATCTTGCCGAAAGCCATCCTGCCGGACCCGCCGCTCACAGGCCGCGCGCCCGGGCGGCGGCGTCGATGAAGCCGCGGGCGGCGGAGAACATCGCCGGCTCGTCGAGCAGGAAGGCGTCGTGACCCTTGTCGCTCTCGACCTCGACGAAGGCGACCGGCGCGGCGGCGGCGTTCAGCGCGTGGACGATCGCCCGCGAGTCCCGGGTCGGGAACAGCCAGTCCGACGTGAAGGAGATCACGCAGAAGCGGGTCTTGGTGCCCCGGAACGCGTTGGCCAGCACACCGCCATGATCCTCGGCGAGGTCGAAATAGTCCATCGCCCGGGTGAGGTAGAGGTAGGCGTTGGCGTCGAACCGCTCGACGAAGCTGAGGCCCTGGTGGCGCAGGTAGCTCTCGATCTGGAAATCGGCATTGAACGAGAAGGTCGGCGCCGTGCCGCCCTGGAACCGGCGGCCGAACTTCCGGTGGAGGGCCGGCTCCGACAGGTAGGTGATGTGCGCGCCCATCCTGGCGACGCCCAGTCCCTTGGCCGGCCGTGTCCCCGCCTCAAGGTAGCGCCCGTCCGCCCAGGCCGGGTCGGCCATGATCGCCTGCCGGCCGACCTCGTGGAAGGCGATGTTCTGCGCGGAGTGGCGGGCGCCGGTGGCGATCGGCATCGCGGCGAAGACCCGCTCGGGATAGAGCGCCGCCCATTGCAGCACCTGCATCCCGCCCATCGAGCCGCCGATGCACAGGAACAGGTCCTGGATGCCGAGATGCTCCAGCAGCATCGCCTGGGCGCGGACCATGTCGCGGATCGTCACCAGCGGGAAGTTGAGGCCGTAGGGCCGCCCGGTCGCCGGGTCGATCGAGGCCGGGCCGGTGGAGCCCATGCAGGAGCCGATGACATTCGAGCAGACGACGAAATAGCGGTTGGTGTCGATGGGCTTGCCGGGGCCCACCAGGGTCTCCCACCAGCCGGGCTTGCCGGTCACCGGATGGGTGTGGGCGAAGTACTGGTCTCCGGTCAGCGCGTGGCAGATCAGCACCGCGTTCGAGCGCGCGGCGTTGAGGGTGCCGGCGGTCTGGTAGGCGATCTGGAAAGGCGCGAGTTCCACGCCCGCATCGGTGAGGAGCGGCTTGTCGGCGGAAAAGCGCGCCACCGGGCTCTTCGGGTCGAGCGCCTGCGAGCGCTCGGACAGGCGCTGCGCCGGCTCGTCGATCGGGTCCGGCCGCAGGGCCGTGTCCGGTTGGGTGTCCATGGCGGGTCTTAACGACCGTGTATCCGATCGGATCCGAAGCGGGAGAGCACGGGATCGCCTGACGCGCCGCACTCGCCCGACGCGGCCAGCAAGCCTGGGAGGTAATGCTCCGGGCGCCGAGCGTCAACGCGGAACGCCGGCAGCGGGCTGCGGCGCCCCCGGGGCGCCGGCCGGACCCGCATCACTCAACGCGCTCGCCCCTGTCAGAAACCCCTTCGCCGAAATCGCCCCACAGACCCCGTTTCACCCCGATCCAAACGAGGCTCGATCAGCAGCCCCCTGCGACCGCCGGGCCTCCGCTCACGCGATCGGCGCGGCCATCAGCGCGAGGCCCAGCGCCGGCAGACCGAGGGCCAGGGCGGCGCGGGCATCCAGACGGTCGGCACAGATCCCGCCGCGCCAGTGCCGGCTCGCCGCGCTCTCGATGAAGATCCCGGTCAGGACCAGCGCGCAGCCGATGAGGGCCTGCATCGAAATCATCTCTACCTCACCCAGCCGGCCGCGCTGTCCGACGCGGCGCCCGATGCCCGCTGGGGAATTCCGTCCGGTGCCTGACGGTTCCTCAGCGCATCGCGGCCGCGCAGGCGACGAAGACCAGGGCCGCGCCGGCCGCCGTGATACAGCCATTCGCCCAGGGAGCGGCCTCCGCGCGTCGGAGGCGGCAATCCGCGGCGACCGAGGTGAGGATCCCGATCAGGAACAGGCTGCAGGGGATCAGGTCACCGGGCATTGTCGATCCGTCCAGGAGCATGCGGGGCGCGACACGCCCGACGCGCCCCTTTCTCCGGGTTCAACAGGCCGAAACGTGGCGAGTGCCCCGCGGCATTTGCGCTTCGCCGTTATGCCGCGGCAGCCCCGGACGGACTTCTCGGTCTCAGAGCTTGGTCGAAGCTGGCCCCGTGTCGAAATCCTCCGGCCCCATATCGAGGAGATCGTTGGGCGTCGCGGTTCGGTCGTAGGCCCGGCTGGCGGCAGCTTCGATTGCCGCCTGGTTGCGGGCGAACAGGTCGAGGGGCGCGAGTTCGGTCCCGCCTCCGAAGTGCTGGCGCAGCACGGGAATCGGGACGTCGATGCCGATCACACGCTCGCCGTTCGTCATGGCGAAGCGGATCAGGGTCTCGTCAGCGGGCAGAATATGGGCGCCGCCGTCCAGATAGCGTTCGAGGGGCATGGGCTGCATCCTTCTCGGCACGGGACACGGGAACATAGCGAGCGCCAGGGCGGCAACCAGGGCGTGTCGTCGGCCCGGGGGCGCGGGCGCGGCGGCTCGACGGGCGACGGGTTCACCGGCGGAGGAAATGCTGTAGACGGACGCGGAACCGATCCATACTCGCGCATCCGAGTCGCATCGCAATGTCCGCCCCCCAACCCGCCCGCCCGGAACCGCGCCCCGGCGTTCTGGCGATCGACACCTACGTGCCCGGCAAGAGCGGCCGCCCCGGCGCCGGCAAGGTCTACAAGCTCTCCTCGAACGAGACGCCCCTCGGTCCGAGCCCCGCGGCCCTAGCGGCGCTCCACGAGGCCACCGCCAAGCTCGAGACCTACCCGGACGGGCGGGCGACGGTCCTGCGCACCGCCATCGCTAAGCGCTACGGGCTCGATCCCGAGCGGATCGTCTGTGGAGCGGGCTCGGACGAGCTGCTCTCGCTGCTCGCCTACGCGTATTGCGGGCCGGACGCCGAGGGCATCTATTCGGAGCACGGATTCCTGGTCTACCGGATCGCCATCCTGGCCTCGGGCGGGACGCCCGTGGTGGCGCCGGAGCGGGATCTCACCGTCGACGTCGACGCGATCCTGGCCCGGGTCACGGACCGCACCCGGATCGTCTACGTCACCAACCCCAACAACCCGACCGGCACCTACCTGCCCTTCGACGAGATCCGTCGCCTGCATGCCGGCCTGCCGCCACACGTGCTTCTGGTGATCGACGGCGCCTATGCCGAGTACGTGCGGGCGAACGACTACTCGGCCGGGCTCGAACTCGCGCTGGAAGCCGAGAACGTCGTGATGACCCGGACCTTCTCGAAGATCCACGGGCTCGCCGCGGTGCGGATCGGCTGGATGGTCGCGCCGTCCCATGTCGTGGACGCGGTCAACCGCATCCGCGGGCCCTTCAACGTGTCGGGGCCGGCGATCGCCGCGGGCTCGGCCGCCATCGCCGACGAGGCGCACATGGCCGCCGCCGCCGCCCACAACGCCGAGTGGCTCCCGAAACTCATCGCGGGCGCCCGGGCGCTCGGGCTGACCGTGACGCCGAGCGTCGCGAACTTCCTGCTGATCCATTTCCCCGGCGCCCCCGGCCGCACGGCCGCGGACGCGGACGCGTTCCTGACGGAGCGTGGGCTGATCACGCGGCGTGTCACCGCCTACGGCCTACCCAATGCCCTGCGGGTGACCGTGGCGGGGGCCGAGGCGAACGAGGCTTTCCTGGCCGCGCTCGGTGATTTCGTGCGGGGTGCCCATGCCTGAGGAGACCAAACCGGCGCACCGGGAGCCCCCGATCGGCCGCCTCGCCATCGTCGGCCTGGGGCTGATCGGATCCTCGATCGCCCGGGCGGCCCGGCGCTACGGGCTTGCTCGCACGATCGTGGCCGTCGACCGCGACGAGGCCGTCCGCGCCCGGGTGCGCGAGGCTCGGCATCGCCGACGTGGTCACCGGCGACCCGGCCGAGGGGCGGCGGGCACCGATCTCGTGATCCTGTGCGTGCCGGTGGGCGCTATCGGGGCAGCGGCGGCCGAAATGATGCCGCATCTCAAGCCCGGCGCCATCGTGTCGGATGTCGGCTCGGTGAAGGGCGCGGTGGTGGCGGCGATCCGGCCGAACCTGCCCGAGGGATCGCCCTCGTCCCCGGACATCCGATCGCCGGGACCGAGTTCTCGGGGCCGGATGCGGGCTTCGCGACCCTGTTCCACGGCCGCTGGTGCATCCTCACGCCGCCCGAGGGCACGGATCCGGCGGCGGTGGATCGGGTGCGGGCCCTGTGGGAGGGGATGGGCGCCAACGTCGAGACGATGAGGACCGAGCACCACGACCACGTGCTGGCAATCACCAGCCATCTGCCGCACCTGATCGCCTACAACATCGTCGGCACCGCTGCCGACCTCGAATCGGCGACGCAGTCGAGGTGATCAAGTTCTCGGCGAGCGGATTCCGCGATTTCACCCGCATCGCCGCCTCCGACCCGACCATGTGGCGGGACATCTTCCTCAACAACCGCGACGCGGTGCTGGAGATGCTCGGCCGGTTCAATGAGGACCTGTCGGCGCTCGCCAAGGCGGTGCGCTGGGGCGATGGCGACGCGCTGCACGCGATGTTCACCCGCACCCGGGCGATCCGGCGCAGCATCGTGGCCCTGGGCCAGGAGACTGCGGCCCCGGATTTCGGCCGGCCGCGGCCGCCGGAGGAGTAGGAGTCATCCGGCTCGTCCGACTCACCCCTCATCCTGAGGTGCCGCGTCAGCGGCCTCGATGGAGGGCTCCAGGGATCGCGCGGCCGGCTGGAGGGCTCCGTCGAGGCCTGCGCTGCGCTCCGGCACCTCAGGATGAGGGGGTTGGAATGGATGCGCGTCGGCCTCACGCCGGCGGGTGGTTGACCAGCACCGGCTCCGGCGCCGCCCGCTCCGGGAACAGGCGTTTCAGGGCCTCGAGCTTCGGGGCATCGTTGGCGGCGATGTACGGGTGCCCCGGGTGCAGCGCCATGAAATCCTGATGGTAGCCCTCAGCCGGGTAGAACGTCGCCCCCGGCTCGATCCGGGTGGCAACCGGCCGCGCGTAGGTTTTCGCCGCGTCGAGCTGGGCGATGTAGGCCTGCGCCACCCGCGCCTGCTCGGCGTCCCGGGGGAACAGGGCCGAGCGGTACTGCCGCCCGGAATCGGGTCCCTGGCGGTCCACCTGCGTCGGGTCGAGCGCCACCGAGAAGAAGATCCGCAGGAGTTCGTCGTAGCGGATCGAAGCCGGGTCGTAGGTGACCGCGACGGCCTCGGCATGGCCGGTCCCGCCGCCGCTCACCATCCGGTAATCGGCCTCGGCGCGGGTACCGCCGGCATAGCCTGATACCGCGCCGCTCACCCCGCGCACGTGCTGGAACACCCCCTGCACGCCCCAGAAGCAGCCGCCCGCGAAGACCGCCACGTGCGGGCCCGGCGCTTCGCTCGCCTGCGCCGCGGCCTCCGGCAGGCGCCGGGGCGACTCCTCGGCAAAGGCCGGCAGGCGCGGCAGCAGGAACGCCCCCGCGAGTCCGAGCCCGAGGGCGGCCCCGAGGACCGGGCGGACCGTGTCGCGAAAAACCATGACCATCCTCCTGCACGTCGCGGGTGCGGCTTGATGTGACAGACCTTTCGCTGTCTGGCGCGATCCGGTTACGCGGGCGGCACGCCGCATTGCGGCGGCGCCCGCATGGGTCTAGGCACCCGGCAAACCATCGACTCGCGCCCGCAGGACTCGTCCCGTGACCATCGCCCCCGAGCCCAACTCCTTCCGCACCGGCCCCGACGAGCGCGGCCGCTTCGGCATCTTCGGCGGCCGGTTCGTCGCCGAGACGCTGATGCCGCTGATCCTCGAACTGGAGGCGGCCTACGAGGCGGCCAAGAAGGACCCGGCCTTCCAGGCCGAGATGGAATCCTACGGCACCCACTATATCGGCCGGCCGAGCCCGCTCTACTACGCCGAGCGCCTCACCGAGCACCTGCGCGCCAAGGCGCCGGCGGGGCAGGGGGCCAAGGTCTATTTCAAGCGCGAGGAGCTGAACCATACCGGCTCCCACAAGGTGAACAACGTGCTGGGCCAGATCCTGCTGGCCCGCCGCATGGGCAAGCCGCGGATCATCGCCGAGACCGGCGCCGGCCAGCACGGCGTCGCCACCGCGACGCTCTGCGCGCGCTTCGGCCTGAAATGCGTGGTCTACATGGGCGCGGTCGACGTCGCCCGTCAGGCGCCCAACGTCTTCCGCATGAAGATGCTCGGCGCCGAGGTGGTCCCGGTGGAATCCGGCACCAAGACCCTCAAGGACGCCATGAACGAGGCCCTGCGCGACTGGGTCACCAACGTCGCCGACACGTTCTACTGCATCGGCACGGTGGCGGGCCCGCACCCATACCCCGCCATGGTCCGCGACTTCCAGTCGGTGATCGGCCGCGAGACCCGCGAGCAGATGATCGCCCAGGAGGGCCGGATCCCGGATTCGCTCGTCGCCTGCATCGGCGGCGGCTCGAACGCCATGGGGCTGTTCCACCCGTTCCTGGATGACCGCGAGGTCGAGATCTTCGGGGTCGAGGCGGCCGGCCACGGGGTCCAGTCCGGCCTGCACGCCGCCTCGCTCACCGGCGGCAAGCCCGGCGTCCTGCACGGCAACCGCACCTATCTGCTGATGGATGCGGACGGCCAGATCGCCGACGCGCACTCGATCTCGGCGGGCCTCGACTACCCGGGCATCGGCCCCGAGCACGCGTGGCTGCACGAGATGGGCCGGGTCACCTACATGTCGGCGACGGATTCCGAGACGCTGGAGGCGTTCAAGCTCTGCTCGATGCTGGAGGGGATCATCCCCGCCCTGGAGCCGGCCCACGCGCTCTCCAAGGTCCTGGAGCTCGCCCCGCAGCGCCCGGCCGACCACCTGATGGTGATGAACATGTCCGGCCGCGGCGACAAGGATATCCCGCAGGTAGCGGAGATCTTCGGCACGAAGCTCTGAGAACGCGGCTCCTCAAGCGCGCCGTCATCCCGGGGCGCAGGCACTTGGCGCAGGCACTTGGCGCGTCGGCGGGTCTCGATCCCCGCCGCCGCGGCCCCGGGATGACGGCGGGTCTTTGTCCATCCGGATCCGGACCGGCGACCGGGCTCACCCCGAGCGATGCGCGGGTCCGCGTTCCGGACCTCACCGCACCGTCACCTGATCCTTGATCCGCTCGTAGACCGACCGGCTGAGCACCCGCTTCGACAGCAGCTGGTCCACCGACGTGTAGGGGCGCTTGGCGACGATTGCCCGCCCGATCGTGCCCCCGCCCCGGAGGTGGTTGAGGTCCGTCACCGAGGCGGTATTCAGGTCGAGGACGGCCATGGCCCGGGGTCCCGCGCTGTCTTCGGCCCTGTCGGCCTCGGCCTGACCGGTCGTGTCGGGCGCCGGCTGAGTCGCGGGAGCGGCGCCGTCAGGCGGGGCGGCGAAGGCGTCGGCCGGCATCTGCGCCGCCGAGCCCGGGGACGCCTCCGCGGCGGGAGACGTGGCTGCCGGCGCGGGAGGCGAGGGCTGGGCCGGCGGCGGGGACGGTTCGGCCGGTGGGGGAGGCGTGCTCGGCTGCGGTTGCTGCTGCGGCGGCGGCTCGGCCGGCGCGACGGAGGTCGGCGCCTCGGCCAACGGGGCCGGTGCGGGAGCGGGAGCCGGGTTCGGAAGCATGTACTGAACCACCGCCGCGAGTATCCCGGCGATGATCAGGAGGATTGAAACTCTCAGGATTGCAGGGCCGCTCAGCACGTACCACTCGACGAGGTTTATAAATATTTAATGCCACAGCTTATGCTTTCTTTGCGCGGCGGCCAACCAGTCGACCGACGTCGCCCCCGAGCCGCGTGACGATGACCGACCGGGCGTCCCGCCTGGGTGACCGCCCGGGCGCGCGTCTGGGGGCCCTGCGCTACCTGCCGACCCTGTTCCGCGAGATCGCCGCTGCGAGCCCGCGCCTTCTGGCCGCGAGCCTCGCCCTGCGGCTCGTGGCGGCCTGCCTGCCGGTCCTGTCCCTGTACCTCGCCAAGCTGATCCTCGACGGGATCGTGGCCGAGCACGCCCGCCCGGCACCGGGGACGGGGCTCGCCGACTGGCTGGCCGATCCCGGTCGGGCCCGGCTCGCCGGGCTGGTGGCGGCCGAGTTCGGCCTTGCCCTGGCCTCGGACCTCACCGGCCGGCTCGCGAATCTCGCCGAGACCCTGATCGGCGATCTCTACGCCAACGCGGCCTCCCTGAGGCTGATGGCGCATGCCGCCGCCCTCGATCTCGCGCAGTTCGAGGACAGCGCCCAGCAGGACCGTCTGGAACGGGCGCGCCGGCAGGTCAGCGGCCGCACCGGGCTCATCGGGACGATGCTCGGGCAGTTCCAGGCGCTGGTGACCCTGGCCTCGCTGGCGGCGGGCGTCGCGGCCTTCACGCCCTGGCTGGTCGTCCTGATCGCCGCCGCCGTGGTTCCGGCGGTGCTCAACGAGTGGCAGTTCACCAAGGCCGGCTACCGGCTGGCCTGGATCCGCAGCCCCGAGCGGCGCAGGCTCGATTACCTGCGCTATCTCGGCGCCAGCGTCGAGACCGCCAAGGAGGTCAAGCTCTTCGGCCTCTCCGGCTACGTGACCGGCCTCTACGCCGCGGTGGCGCGCCGGCTGCTCGCCGACAATCGCGGCCTCGCCACCGCGCGCGCCGGCTGGGGCTTCGCCTTCGCGAGCCTCGGGACGCTCGCCTACTACGCCGCCTACACGGTGATCGTCTGGCGGACGGTGACGGGCGCGTTCTCGGTGGGCGACCTCGCCTTCCTGGCGGGCGCCTTCCAGCGCCTGCGCGGCGGCATCGAGGGGCTGCTCCTCGGCTTCACGCAGATCACCGGCCAGGCGCAGTATCTCGACGACTTCTTCTCCTTCTTCGCGATCCGTCCGCAGATCCGCTCGCCCGCGCGGCCCGTCCCGGTCCCGAGCCCGATCCGGGAGGGGCTGGTCTTCGAGGATGTCGGCTACCGCTATCCCGGCACGGAGAGCTGGGCGCTGCGCGGCCTCTCCTTCGCGGTGCGGGCCGGGGAGACGGTGGCGCTCGTCGGCGGCAACGGCGCCGGCAAGACAACGATCGTCAAGCTGATGACCCGGCTCTACGACCCGCACGAGGGCCGCGTGCTCCTCGACGGGGCGCCACTGCCTGCCTACGACCTCGATGACCTGCGGGCGCGGATCGGCGCGATCTTCCAGGATTTCGTCCGCTTCGATCTCACCGCCGGCGAGAACGTCGCGGTCGGCCGCCGCCCGGGGGCTCGCCGCCCCGGTAATCGAGCGCCTGCCCGAGGGCTACGCTCAGCCGCTCGGCAAGCGCTTCGCGGGCGGCCTCGATCTCTCGGGAGGTGAGTGGCAGAAGGTCGCGCTGTCCCGGGCCTACATGCGCGAGGCCGAGATCCTGATCCTCGACGAGCCGACCGCGGCCCTCGATGCCCGGGCCGAGCACGACGTCTTCGCGCGGTTCCGGGAGTTGTCGGCCGGGCGCACCGCGGTGCTGATCTCGCACCGGTTCTCCACCGTTCGCATGGCCGACCGCATCCTCGTCCTGGAGGGCGGCCGGGTGCTGGAGGCGGGCAGCCACGCCGCCCTCATGGAACGGGGCGGCCGCTACGCCGAGCTGTTCACCCTGCAGGCGGCGGGCTACCGATAACCCTCTCCGGGCGTCCCGGGATCGGCGCCGGCCGCGACCGAAGGTTTGCCGGTGTGCCGCAGCCTGCTATCTGCGGCGGAGTAAACCGGGGTTGTCCATGCGCCTGCGCCTCTCGCACCTCCTGACGGCCGGCCTTCTCGTCTCAGCCTGGGGGGCACAGGCGGCCCCGCCCGCCGCGCCCGAGCCGGAGGCCAGGCCGCAGGCGCCCGCCCCGGCCCCCGAGATCGTGCTGGCCAACCATCGGGCGGTCTACGACCTGTCGCTCGCCGAGGCCGGCGGCACGCGCTCGGTGGAGAGCGCCCGCGGCCGCATCGTGATCGACTTCCGGGGCGATGCCTGCCGGGGCTACACGATGCTCACCCGCCAGGTGACGGAGCTCTCGTCGGGCGAGACCGGCACGCGCCTGTCCGACATGCGCAGCACCACCTTCGAGAGCGGCCGGGGCCGCGAGTTCCGGTTCAAGACGACGACGCTGACCAACAACCAGCCCGCGGCGCCCGTGGACGGGACCGCGACGGAACAGGGGAACGCCGTCACGGTGAAGCTGAAGGGCGGAGCCAAGCCGTTCACCGTGGACGGCCCGGTCCTGTTCCCGAGCGAGCACATGCGCCACCTGATCGAGGCGGCGCGCGCCGGCCAGTCGACCCTCTCGGCCAAGGTCTTCGACGGCTCCGACGACGGGAAGAAGATCTACGACACCTTCGCGGTCATCGGCCGCACCGAGACCGGGGCCGCCCCGGCCTCGGGATCCACGCGCGACAAGCCCCTCCGCGAAGGGGCGCTCGCCGCCATGCCGCACTGGCCGGTGCGCCTGAGCTACTACACGGAGGGCGCCGGGGAGCGCACGCCGATCTATACCCTCGGCTTCGACCTCTACGAGAACGGCGTCAGCGGCGCGCTCAAGCTCGATTACGGCGACTTCGCCATCCTGGGCGACATGACCGCACTCGACGTCGACGCGCAGGCGGGGCGGGGCGACAAGGAGGCGGGGAAGGGCTGCACGCCCTGAGACCCTGAACCGCCGTCTCCGCGCGCGCGGCGTACGCCCTGGCAGCGCTCCGTTCGACGGCCGCGTGCCCGCGGAGTGGCGGAGCGGGACCGGAACCTGATCCGGGATCCGGCACAGGACGCGCCGCGAAGCGGCCCCACGCACCCTGCGCCGGGTCACTCGGCCGCATCAAGCTCTCGCCCCGCTCTCGCCCCATGCGCCCGGAAAGGGCGGCGCGCGAGCGGGCTGGGCCGCCTCAAGCCCATTCGTCGTCGGGCCGCGGAGACAGCCGGCGCCACGCCTCGGCGATCCGCTCCGG
Organism: Methylobacterium sp. P31; assembly: GCA_050632875.1. Lineage (GTDB taxonomy): Bacteria > Pseudomonadota > Alphaproteobacteria > Rhizobiales > Beijerinckiaceae > Methylobacterium. The sequence continues at coordinate 4,558,915 of JBODSC010000001.1, forward strand.
CTTGACGCCCAGCGCCCCCGCGCAGGCGAGAAGCACGTTCTCATCGCCCATCACGTGGTCGAGGACACCGACCAGGAAGGCCGGCTCCCGGGCGCTCTCGCGCAGGGTCTCGGGCCCGAGTCCGCTCGCCGCCAGGAAGGGCAGGAGACGGTCCTCGTCCGCCGTGATCCACAAAAGAACGTCCAGGGCGAGCCGTTCGGCGGACTCATCCCCTTGAAGAGGTTTGCCATTCATCAACATGTGAACGCTACAAAGGTGATGGAGGGGCTTCACAGCCCGCTAATCATGATCGGCGCGCACCGGGACATCGGATCATGAAGAAGACGGTGCTGATCGTCGAGGACAACGAGTTGAACATGAAGCTGTTCAACGACCTTCTGGAGGCGAACGGCTACGCGACCCTGAAGACGGCCCACGGCATCGAGGCGATCGAGCTGGCGCGCGCGCACCATCCCGACCTCATCCTCATGGACATCCAGCTCCCGGAGGTCTCGGGGCTGGAGGTGACGAAATGGCTCAAGGAGGATGACGACCTCAAGAGCATCCCGGTGATCGCCATCACGGCCTTCGCCATGAAGGGGGACGAGGAGCGGATCCGCGAGGGCGGCTGCGAGGCCTACCTGTCGAAGCCCATCTCGGTCGCGAAGTTTTTGGCAACGGTTCGCGCGTATCTTGAGCCGCGGTGACCCCGGAGGGGCGCACCGTTGCGGAGGCCGCCTGACCGCGCCGGGTCGGGTGGCCTCCGCAACCGTATGCCCGTCTGCCCCGACGCGCGGGTGTGCACCGGCCCGCCCGATCCGGGCCGCCCAGCCGCGCGTCAGCGAGGAACCATGTCGGCCCGCGTCCTGATCGTCGACGACCTGTTCCCGAACGTGAAGCTTCTCGAGACGAAGCTCGGGCTGGAATATTTCGACACGCTCGCCGCCATGAACGGCCGGGACGCCATCGCGATCTGCGAGAAGGGGCTGTGCGACCTCGTCCTGCTCGACGTGATGATGCCCGGCATGGACGGATTCGAGGTCTGCCGCCACCTGAAGAACAACCCGGTCACGGCCCACATCCCGGTGGTGATGGTCACGGCCCTCGATCAGCCCTCCGACCGCCTGCGCGGCCTCGACGCCGGCGCCGACGACTTCCTGACGAAGCCGGTGGACGACACCGCCCTGTTCACCCGGGTGCGCAGCCTCGTGCGCCTCAAGGCGGTCACCGACGAGTTGCGCCAGCGCGCGCTCGCATCGCGCGAGTTCGGCATCGGCGATCCTCTGGCGCTCGCCACCGCCGAGACCGGCCTGGATGCCCGGATCCTGCTGATCGAGGATCGTTCGGGCTCGGCGGACCGCATGGCGGGCGCGCTGCGCCAGCACCACGCGGTGACGATCGAGGCGGACCCGCAGGCGGCGCTCCGCCTCGCTGCCGAGGAGGGCTTCGACCTCGCTCTGGTGAGTCTCGACCTCGACGGTTTCGACGGCCTGCGCCTGTGCAGCCAGCTCCGCTCGCTGGACCGGACCCGCGCCATGCCGCTGATCATGCTGGCGGAGGCGCACGACCGCGCCCGGGTCGTGCGCGGCCTCGATTTCGGCGTGCACGATTTCCTGATGCGGCCGGTCGACCGCAACGAGCTGATGGCCCGGGTTCGCACCCAGGTGAAGCGCAAGCGCTTCACGGACGCGCTCCGGGGGGCGATGCAGGCCTCCCTGCAGATGGCCGTAACCGACGCGCTCACCGGCCTGCACAACCGGCGCTATCTCGACAACCATCTCGGCGCGCTCTTCGCCGACGCGGCCACAAGGCGGCCGGCGCTCGCTGCCCTGATTCTCGACATCGATCACTTCAAGGGCATCAACGACAGCTTCGGCCACGAGGCCGGCGACGAGGTGCTGCGCGGCTTCGCCGAGCGGGTCCGGCAACACACGCGGCCAGTCGACATCGTGGCGCGCTACGGCGGCGAGGAGGTGGTGGTGATCCTGCCCGACGCGGGGCTCGTCGAGGCGCAGGCCATCGCCGAGCGCATCCGCGAGCGGATCGAGGCTGTGCCGTTCTCGGTGCAGCGGGCCACCCGGTCGATCCCCGTGACGGTCTCGATCGGCGTCGCCGTGCGGCACGCGGACGACACCGCCCCCGGCGACATGCTCAATCGCGCCGATCTGGCTCTCTACCGGGCCAAGGCGGCGGGTCGGAACCGGGTCGAGCTGCAGGCGGCGTGAGGGCCGCGCCGCGCGGCCCCACCGGCGCAGGGGCAGGTCATCCCGCACGACGTCATCCTGCGCCCGCGGCACCGCGTCCCCGAAGGCCCGCCGGGCGCCGGGCAGCCTGCGTGCGCGAACCGGCACGGCGCCCCCGGCCGGTCCGACCCGTCCGTCTCGCCCGGAACCCCCGCGCGCCGCCTGCACGGCGTCGCTGCGGCCGAAACCGGCGCGTTTACCGAAGGCGGCGCGAGACGAACCGCGGCCGACGCGGGCCCCTTCCGCCCCGAGGCCGGTTGACACCAATCCCGCCATCGCCAACACCTCGCGCCCGCCGCCCCCGCGCGGCGGACCCCGGGAAGACCAGTGACACGATGGCGGTGACGCGCACCTACCTCGACTTCGAGAAGCCGGTTGCCGAGCTGGAGGCCAAGCTCGAGGAATTGCGGGCCGTGGGCGCGCGCGACGGCGCGGTCTCGATCTCCGAGGAGGTCGGACGGCTGGAGGCCAAGGCCGGCCAGGCGCTGGCCGAGATCTACGCGAACCTGACCCCCTGGCAGAAGACCCAGGTGGCCCGCCACCCGCAGCGGCCACACTTCGTGGATTACTGCGCCGGGCTGATCAGCGAGTTCACGCCGCTCGCCGGCGACCGCGGCTTCGGCGAGGACGAGGCGATCCTGGGCGGGTTCGGCCGCTTCCGCGGCCGGCCGGTCCTCGTGCTCGGCCAGGAGAAGGGCGCCACCACCGAGGCGCGGCTGCGCCACAACTTCGGCATGGCCCGGCCGGAGGGCTACCGCAAGGCGGTCCGTCTCATGGAGACCGCCGACCGGTTCGGCCTGCCGGTCATCGCCTTCGTGGACACGGCCGGCGCCTATCCAGGCATCGAGGCCGAGGAGCGCGGCCAGGCCGAGGCCATCGCCCGCTCCACCGAGGCCTGCCTCGCCCTCGGCGTGCCCAACGTCGCCGTGGTGATCGGGGAGGGCGGATCGGGCGGCGCCATCGCGCTCGCCACCGCCAACCGCGTGCTGATGCTGGAGCACGCCATCTACGGGGTGATCTCGCCCGAAGGCGCTGCCTCGATCCTGTGGCGGGACCAGGGCCGGGCCTCCGACGCCGCCACCGCCATGAAGATCACCGCCCAGGACCTGCTGCGCCTCGGCGTCATCGACGCCATCGTCCCGGAGGCCACCGGGGGCCCATCGCGACCGCGAGGCGGCCGTGCACGCCGCGGGGGAAGCCATCGCCGATTCGCTCGCCCAGTTCGAGGGCTTGAGCCCGGCGGAGATCCGCGACCGGCGCGCGGAGAAATTCCTCGCCATCGGCCGGGCGCTGTGAGCGAGCCCGGGGCGGCGGGCGGCCTGCTGGGCGCCCTCGGGCGGCTGCTGGGCCGGCGCGACGCCCGGGAGCCCGGCAGCCACAACCACATCTCGCTCGGCTGCAATTGCCAGATGGCGCATGTCCTCAAGACCCTTGACCTGCGCCAATGGTCGGGCCCGCTCGACTGGATCTTCTCCATGCCCGGCATGGCCCGGGACTGCTTGGCGGACGATTTCACGGCGCTCATCGACCGGAGCCAGCTAGAGAGCATCCCGGAGGCGGAGCGGCGCGGCCCCGACATCTGGCGCGGCCGGCACCGGCTCTACCGCGAGCGCCACGGGCTCGAATGCGTGTTCAACCACCACAATCCGGCGGCGAACGAGGCCGACTACGCCTTCCTCACCGAGGGCGTCCGCCGGATCCGCAAGGCGCTCGACACGGAAGGCACCGACAACCGCCTGTGGATGATGACCCATCTGCACACGCCGCGGGACATGGTCGAGGCGATCGACGACCTGCTCGGGCGCCGCGCGAGCCGCAACCACCTGACCTTCCTGCAGCTCGAGACCGGGCATCCGCGCCTGACGGTGGTGGAGGCCGTCGACCTCCGGCCGTCCTTGCGCTGGCTCACCGTGCACACCCCCTCGGAGCCGGTCGGCCTCCGGCTCGCGGACCCCGCCGACAACGCCCGGCTGGTCGAGATCATCCGCGCCGAGGCGGCCCGGCGGCCGGCCGTTTTCGGCTGATCCGTCCGCAGGCCGCACCGCGGACCCGGAATACAGATGATCCCGGCCGCTGAGCTTCGGATTTGGCCGCCGACAGGCCGGTGTTTCTGGCTTTTTCTTGGCATATCCCAGGTGGAAACCGTCAGATTTTCCACCGGATGTGCCGTGCAGTGTTGCAGCCGGGACATTGCGGTAAGGAAGGCGCAAGCTTAACGACGGTAATGGGTTGGGGAGTGGCGCCCGACGTCGGCCAGCAAGGCCCGCGGGCGCGCGTAGGACGATTGAGGTTCCCCATGACGGCGCGTCTCGCGACCGCGCGACTGCTGGCGGCGGCTTCCCTGCTGGCCCTGTCGCTCGCCGCCTGCCAGGACGGTTCCGGGATCAACGGCCCGAGCGCGCGCAGCCTCGCGCCGATCGCCCCCAGACCGTCGCCCTGATGCAGTCCAAGGGGATGCAGCAATCCGACCCGATCCTGATCCGCGCCTACAAGAAGGAAGCGGAGATGGAAGTCTGGAAGAAGGGCAGCGACGGCCGCTACGCCCTCCTGAAGACCTATCCGATCTGCCGCTGGTCCGGCCAGCTCGGGCCCAAGACCCGCGAGGGCGACCGCCAGGCGCCGGAGGGATTCTACACGATCACCCCGGGGCTGATGAACCCGAACTCGTCCTACTATCTGTCGTTCGACACGGGCTTCCCCAACGCGGTCGACCGGGCCAACGGGCGCACGGGCCGCTACCTGATGGTGCACGGCACCTGCTCGTCGGCGGGCTGCTTCGCCATGACCGACGCCACGATCGCGGAGATCTACGCCATCGCCCGCGAGGCCTTCGTCGGCGGGCAGCGCAGCTTCCAGTTCCAGTCCTACCCGTTCCGGATGACGGCCGAGAACATGGCCAAGTTCCGCAACGATCCGAACATCGCGTTCTGGCGTAACCTCAAGGAAGGGTCGGACTATTTCGAGGCCCTGCGCGAGGAGCCGAAGATCGGCCAGTGCGGCACCAAGTACGTGTTCGGCGGCGCCGACGCGGCGGCCGGCTCGTGCAAGCCGAAGGTCGATCCGCTGGTGGCCGAGAAGAGCGAGCGCGACGAGCGCGCGGTCGCCGAGGCTCGTCGCCAAGGGAACGCCGGCGGTGCGGGTCGTCTACCAGGATGGCGGCCAGAACCCGGTCTTCCGACCCCAGAACGCGAGCGCCTTCGCGAGTCTCGGCGGGACCGAGACGGTGCTGCCCTACGACTCCAAGGAGTACAGCCGGCACAATCTCGGCGACGTGAGCCGCCCGGAGACCCTGGCGGCGGGTCCGCAGGAGATCGAGATCGGGCCGAAGGGCCAGCCCGTGATGATGGCGGCCGCCGAGCCGGCGGCGCCGGCGAAGGCCGCGAAGGCGGGGAGCGCCAAGGCGCCGGCCAAGCCGGCGGCCACGACCCTCATGGCGAACCGGGCCGAGCCCGCCGCCCAGGTCGAGACCACGGCGGCGCTCGCGGAGAAGCCGGCCCGGGTCGCCGTGGCGGATGCCGACGGCGATCCGAGCAGCTACCAGAAGCTGTTCGGCCAGCTCTTCGCCAAGGACAGCCCGGCCCCCGCGGCTCCGGCGACCCCGGCGGTCGACGCGACGGTCGTGCCCGAGCCGGTCAAGCTCGCCCACGCCGCCGACAAGGTCGCTCCGAAATCCGTAAAGGCTCACGCGGTCAAGACCGCGAAGATCGAGGCGAAGGCAGAGGCGAAACCCGCCCTCCGGAAGGGCGAGCCGGAGGGCAGGAAGCCGTAGCCGCTGCTCAGACCAGCGGCCGGTCGCGGTTCATCAGCCACAGGGCGTGGACGGTGCCGGGCAGCCAGCCGAGGATCCACAGCAGGATGTTCAGCAGGAACTGCAGGCCGAAGCCCGTGGTGACGAGCACCGCGACGGGCGGGATGAAGATCGCGAGCAGGATGCGGACGAGGCTGGACACGGGAACTCCGGGGCTGGGATCCTGAAGGATTCCCGCTCAAACGAAGCGCGGCCTTGTCTGTTCCCGGGGGTGCCCGCCCGGCCCCCGGCGCACCGCGGGCGCGACCGGAATCCGGACGGCACGGCGGCTCTGGAGGCCGGGCGCCGCTGCGCGGCCCCGGGGACGGGGCCCAGACCTCAGTTCTTGCCCGCCGGCGGCGTGGTCGCGGACGGCACGTTCGCCGCCTGCTTCTCCGGGTGCTTCACCTGGCTGTAGGCGACATTGGCGAAGGTGCCGATCACCGCGGGCCAGCTCGGATTGCCGTATTGCGGGTCGTCGCGGCCGACCTTGCAGAAGGCCGTGGTCAGCGCGTTGACCACGTCGTCGTCCGACGCGCCCGTGGAGGCCGCCTTGATCTGCGGCACGAGCCGGACCAGCGTCGGCACGAAGTCCTGCTGCTTCACGCCCTTGAGCGTGTCCTGCACGCCGAGCTGGTCGAAGGCGGCCTTGAGCTTGTCCTGCTCGATCTCCGCGCAGGGGGCGGTGCCGGCCAGCATGGTCTTGGTGGCGGCCCGCGCCTCTGAGGCCTTGTCGCCGGTCACCGGCGGCGCCTTGTTGCCCCAGGAATTGCGGATGTAGTCGGCGACGTTCCGAACCTCGACATCGGTCATCTGCTGGCCGATCGCGACCATCGGGGCGAGCCCGCTCTGGGCGGCCAGCCCGCCGTAGATCACCCGCAGCACCGTCTCGGGCCCCTCCGACATCACCGAGGTGTTGCCGGCGAGCGCCGGCACCGCGCCCTCGATGCCCTTGCCGTCGGGCTGGTGGCAGGAGGAGCAGTAGGTCAGGTAGGTCGAGGCGCCCGGCGCGTCCGGCTTGTCGAAGGCCGCGAGATCCTTCGCCTTGTAGGTCTGCTTGGCGGGGACCGTGCGCAGGTAGGCGACCATCGCCTTGAGGTCCTCGTCCTTCACCTTGGAGAGGGATTCCATGATGGTCTGGCGCATCGGGCCGGCGGCGACGCCCGGCCGGTTGCCCGGGGCGGTGCCGGTCTTGAGGTAGGTCACCACCTGCTCTTCGGTCCAGGCGCCGATGCCCTGGTGGCCGTCCGGAGTGATGTTGGGGGCGTACCAGCCGTCGATCACGCCGCCGCCGAAGCGGCCCGCAAAGCTCGAATTGCCCACGAGCTTGTTCTCGTTGTGGCACATGGCGCAGTGGCCCAGGCTCTCCACGAGGTAGGCGCCCCGGTTCACCTCGGCGCTGGCCTTCGGATCGGGCTTGAAGCGCTCGTCCGTGAAGAACGCGGTCCGCCACGTCACCAGCGCCGTGCGGATGCTGAACGGGAACGGGATCTGGCTCTCCTGGCGCTTCTCGTTCACCGGCGGGATCGACTGCAGGTAGGCCCAGATCGCTTGTGTGTCCGCGTCGGTGACCTTGGTGAACCAGCCGAACGGGAAGGCCGGGTACAGGTAGCCGACATGCTTGCTGTAGCCCTGCCGGAACGCCTTCTCGAAATCGGCATAGGTGTAGTCGCCGAGCCCGGTCTCCTTATCGGGGGTGAGGTTGGGGGTCATGATCACCCCGAACGGCATGTTCAGCGCGTAGTTGCCGGCGAGGTACTTGCCGCCCGGCGCCGTGTGGCAGGCGGCACAGTCGCCCATGGTGACGAGGTATTTGCCCCGCTCGATCTGGTCCGACGCGCCGTCCTGCGCCAGCGCCGGGCCGGCCAGGACCAGGCTCGCCAGGATCGGAGCCGCCACGCGGCCGGAGGAGAGGGCTCTCGTGCGCTGCATGCCGCGTCTCCCATCCCGATTTAGAGCGGATTAACATTTGTGACGCGCGTGAACGCGGCCGTTCTCGGCGTTGTTCCGGCACCGGCCAGGCTGCGGCGTTGTGCCGTGGCCGCCCGGAAGCGCAGGCCGAGATCGGCGAGATGCGCGGCGAGCCCCGCCAGCAGCCACCCGGCAATCGCGGCCGAGCCGGCCCCCACCAGGGCGGCCCGCAGGGCCAGCATCAGCGCGGCCCCGGAGGCGAGATTCGCCAGCAGGCCCGGCAGCGACGGGCCGCCCCGGCGGCCGAGCCACGCGAGGAGGAGCGCCTCCCCGGCGACGAGCAGGAGGATCGCGTCGACGATCCGGCCCGATGCGAACAGGGAGGCGAACAGGCCGTCCATCACGCGGGCTCCCCGAAGGGCGCGTTGAGGCGCACGATCCGCAGGTTCAGGCAGGCGGCGACGCTGACCCAGGCGAGATAGGGCAGGTTCATGAGCCCGGCCTCGGACGCGACCCGGCCGGTCACCAGCACCAGCACGGCGATCGACAGCCACAGGGCCGCGACCTCGGCGAGCGCCCAGTCCGGCCGGCGGAACCGGAAGAACAGCACGCTCCAGGCGATGTTCAGCGCCCCGTTGACCGCGAAGGCAGCGAGCAGCACGCCCCGGCTGCCGGGGTCGGGGTCGCCGTTCCAGGCGAGCACCCCGGACGTGGCGGTGAGCGCGAAGATCGCGGTCCAGACCGGCCCGAAGACCCAGTCCGGCGGCTTCCAGGCCGGGACGCGCAGGCGCCGGTACCAGCCGTCCGTCGTGGTCGCGAGGCCGCCGGCCACGGCTACGAGCACGGCCGCGATGGCCGCGACCGCGGGCGGTCCCCAGCCGGGGCCGACCTGGACATTCACGGCGAGACCCAGCGGAACAGGTGGGCGAGGTCCTTGAAGAAGATCCGCGCATGGGCGGCCGGCTTCGCCCGGACCAGCTCCTTGTTCATGTAGCTGTCCCAGGTGAGCTGCTGGACGTCCTTGTCCCGGCAGATCGCGACGAAGCGCTCCCGCAGCCCGTCGCTGCGGTACCAGACCCACTGCATCATCCCGAGGATCCAGAACACGCGCCCGTGCAGTCTCATGAACTGCCTGCGCGCGCGCGCGAGGGCCCGCGCATCCCCGGTCTTCAGGAAGGCGGCGGCCGCCTCCGCCGAGAGCCGGCCCCCCAGCATCGCATAGTAGATGCCCTCGCCGGAGGCCGGCGCGACCACGCCGGCGGCATCGCCCGCAAGCAGCACGTCGCGGCCATTGTCCCAGCGCTTCAGGGGCTTGAGGGGCAGCGGCGCGCCCTCGCGGCGGAGGGTCTCGGCGCCGTCGAGGCCGGTCGCCGTGCGCAGGCTCCGGATCGAGGAGCGGAGCGAGAACCCCTTCCGGGCGCTGCCGGTCCCGATGCTCAGCGTGTCCCCGTGGGGAAAGATCCAGCTGTAGAAGTCCGGCGAGTGGCGGCCCTGGTAATAGACGTCGCAGCGGGTCGCTTCGACCGACTCGGCCCCGGGCGCGCCGGTCTCCGGCACCCGGAGGATCTCGTGATAGGCGAAGACCTGCCGCATCCTGTCGTGTCCCGGCACCTCCGCCCGGCCGACGGGTGAGCAGGCCCCGTCGGCTCCGATGACGAGGCGTGCCCGGACGGCGTGGCGGACGAGGCCCTCGCCCGTGCCGGTGGTGAAATGCACGACGGGCGACCCGTCGTCGGGCCGGGTGATTCGCTCGAAGGCGGCCGCGCGCAGGTCGGCGCCGGCCTCTTCCGCCCGGGCGCGCAGCCACGGGTCGAAGTGCTCGCGGTCCACCATGCCGACGAAGCCCTCGCCCACGGGCATGTCCACGGCCTTGCCGCTCGGCGCCACCATCCGGGCGGAGCGGATCTTCGCGACGAGGAGGGTATCGGGGATCGCAAAGTCGCGGATCAGCCGGGGCGGGATCGCGCCGCCGCAGGGCTTGATCCGGCCGGGCTTGTCGAGAAGCAGCACCGCGTGGCCGGCCCGGGCGAGGTCGGTGGCCGCGGTGGCGCCGGCCGGGCCGCCGCCGACCACGACGACGTCGTAGGTGTCGCGACCGGAGCCGCGCGCGCTCCTCCCGCCTCTGCGGGGGAGGGGGACGACGGCCGTCATCATCCAACCGAGCCATGGCCTCACCTCGCGCTGAAGGCAGGATCGAGCGGCACCGGGCCCGGTGCCGGGGCGGAATCGAGGCGCGCCGCCAGGGCGACCGCGACGAGGAACAGCATCCCCTCCGCGGCGAAGACCGCCGCGTAGGCCTGGACCGGCTCGGCCGTCACGAGCCGCACCGCGTCGACCGCCACCGCCCCCAGGAATCCGCCGGCCCCGAAGGCGATGCCCTGCGCGGCGCCCCAGACGCCCATCCGTGTGCCGCGTTCCCGCTCATCCCCGCGGCCGGCGAGCGCCATCATCGAGCCGATCGCCGCGACCGCGTAGGCGCCGTTGGCCACCCCGAGGGCGAACACCGTTTCCCGCAGCGGGAAGTCCGATCCCGCCGCCGCGCCGCTCGCCAGGGCGAAGAGGGCAGCCGCGGAGCCGGCGCAGCCCAGCGCGATCCAGAGCCGCAGGGAGGCGAGGGGGTGCCGCGGGCGGCGAGCGTCACACCGGCCACCAGCAGCATCCCGGCGAGCACACCCCCGTGCTGGAGGCCCGCGAGCTTCGTCGTGGTGCCGGGGCTCATCGCGAAGACGAGGCCGGCATAGGGCTCCAGAATCAGCTCCTGGGCGCTGTAGCCCAGCATCGAGACGAAGACGAAGAGCGTGAAGGTCCGCGCCACGGGATCGTCCAGAACCTGGGCCAGCACCGCGCGGAACGGCCGCCGCGCCTCGGCGGGCTCGGGGGGCGGGCGGGCAGGCGCCGCTCCACCCCGGCGACCGCGAGGGCGGCGACACAGAAGGCGGCCAGCGAGACCGTGCCCGAGACGGCGACGAGCCGCGGGCCGGAGAACGGGTCCAGGAAGTGGCCGGCGAGCGGCGCCGTGACGGCGAAGCCGACGATCATCATCACCCAGACGATGGTGGCGGCCGCCCCGCGCCGGGCCGGCGCGACGCCCCCCGCCAGCAGGACGAGGACGGAGGTCCCCGCCGCCCCGACCCCGATTCCGACGCACAGGAAGGAGACGGCGGCGAGCGCCAGCCCCAGGGCGAGGCTTTCGGCGGCGAGCGCCGTGCCGCAGGCCGCCCCGAAGCCGCCGAGGCAGAGGGCCGCCATGCCGCCGAGGATCCAGGGGGTGCGCCGGCCGCTGAGGTCGGAACCGTAGCCCCAGCGCGGCCGCAGCACCTGCACGGCGTAGTGCAGGGCGACGAGCAGGCCCGGCACGAAGGCGGGGAGCGCCAGTTCCACCACCATCACCCGGTTGAGGGTGGCGGTCATCAGGACGACGACGCTGCCGAGCGCGGTCTGGACGAGGCCGAGGCGGACGATCTGGGGCCAGGCGAGGCCGTCGGTCGCCGCGGATCGCTCTCCCCCGCGGAGAGATGAGGGAGGGCACCCGGCACCGGCGCGCGCGTCCCGGCTCCCATCACGGCCCTCCCACCAGCGGCCGGAGCGCGAAGGCCGCGACCAGCATGCCGAGGACGTAGAGGGTGGTGCCGGTGCCGTTGTACCAGGCCGCGCGCTCCCGGGGGCTCTCGAGGAACCGGGCCATCAGGGCGAGCTGGCCGGCGAGCAGCGCCGCCACGAGCCCGGCATGGGCATAGCGCTCCCAGCCGACGAGGAGGCCGATCACCACGAGCTGCGGCAGGGCCATGACCAAGCAGGCGAAGCGCGCGGCGCGCTCCGAGCCCATCTGCACGGGCAGGGACAGCAGGCCCATGCGCCGGTCGCCCTCCACCGACTTGAAGTCGTTGAGCGTCATGATGCCGTGGGCGCCCGCCGCGTAGAGGAGCGCGACGACGAGCACCCGCCGGTCCGGCAGGGCGGCGGCCATCACGGCGGCGCCGGTGAACCAGGGCAGCCCCTCGTAGCAGAGCGCCACCGCGGCGTTGCCCCACCAGCCGTTCCGCTTCAGCCGCACGGGTGGGGCCGAGTAGATCCAGGCGAGCACCAGACCGAACAGGGCGGCCCCGAGGATCCAGGGACCCAGCGCGGCGGCAACCGCCAGCGACAGCAGCGTCCAGCCCAGCGCGAGGTAGAGACCCCAGCGGCCGGGAATCCGACCGGAGGGAATCGGCCGACCCGGCTCGTTGATCGCGTCGACGTGGCGGTCGAACCAGTCGTTGGCGGCCTGGCTGGTGGCACAGACCAGCGGACCGGCGAGCAGCACCCCCGCGGCGATCACCGGCCATTGGCCGTGCGCAGGTTGCCCCGATGAGATCACGCCGCAGGCGAAAGCCCACATCGGCGCGAACCACGTGATCGGCTTCAGCAGCTCGATGACTGCGCTCGGGGCGGGCGTGGCGGCCATACCGGAAGGCTATCGGGGACAGGCCGAGTGTCAAGTCAGATTTACACGACATCCCCGCGTGTGCGGACCATTTGTCGCGCGAATACGGCTGCGAGTTGAAAATACATTATGCACAGAGGGAGAACGTCTTGGCGACGGGCCGGGTCGCGGAGCGCGCCCGCGAAGGCGATTTGCCTGCACGCTTCCGGCTCCCGCGGCCAAATGCCTGCGCAGATCAGCCATTGCAGGCGTCTGTGCAACCTATTGCAGGTGCAAAACCGACGTCGCGGCGTCCAGGCACGGGTGTGCCTGTCATCGCCTCCGCCGGGACAGGGCACGCCCCGTTTCCGGACAGGCCCTCCTTGCGGGCGCCGGGCGATCCCGGCCGGGCCCGCCGGGGAGACGTGAGCCTGCCGGGGGCCTCGGTGCCGACCGCTCCCGATCCCGGCCATGGACCGCCGGGGTCAGTCCTCCTCGACCGGACCGTCGAGATCGCCGACGCCGTAGCGGCGCATCTTGGCGTAGAGGCCCTGGCGGCTCAGGCCGAGCATCTCGGCCGCCGAGGCGCGATTGTCCCGGGTGATGCGCAGGGCCGCCTCAATGCAGAGCTTCTCGATCAGGTCGGTGGTCTCGCGCACCAGGGTCTTCATCGAGACCCGCCCGACCAGCTCGGCCATCTGCTCCACAGAGCGCGGCACATCGCGGCCGGCCGCCAGGCGGCTCTCGAACCGCCCCTCGGCAATCCGCCGCGGCGCCGGACGGATCGCGAAACCGAGGCAGGGCCGGGCGCCCGCCACCGAGACGGCCGCGATCTCGACATCCTCGATGCCGCCATAGGCGCCCCGGACGACGGTAGCGAAGCGGCGTACGGCCCCATGATCGACCAGCGTGGCGAACAGGGCCTGCGCCTCGGTTTCCTCGCGGCCGAGCCAATGGTCGAGGGTGCGCCCCCGCACCTGGCTCTCGGTGGCGAACTGGGCCAGCTCCAGGAAGGCGGCGTTGGCCATCAGCACGCGCCGGGCCGGATCCGTGACCACGAACCCCTCCGGCATCGCTTCGATCACCGCGCGGGTGGGCGCCTCCTGATCGGGTCCGGCCTCCGCGGTCTCCGGATCGGCCACCAGCCGCATCAGCGCGCTCGTGCCGGCCTCGCCGCGGAACAGGGAGGCCGAGACGGTGACCTCGCCCCGCCCATGCGACAGGGCGGCGCGGATCTCCCCGGCCTGGCCGGTCGCCCGCAGGGCGGCGAATTGCGCCTCCAGGGCGCGGGTGCTGGTCGCGTCGAACAGGTCGACCGCGTCCTGCCCGGCGATGCGCTTGGCGGGGCGCCCGAGCAGGCGCGCGGCGGCCGGGTTCGCCTCGGCGACCCGCCGCGTGCCGGCATCCACCACCAGCACCGGCTCGCCGGAGATCTGGAACAGCAGCCTGTAGCGGGTCTCGGCGGCGCGCAGGCGATCGTAATCCCTCTCCAGCGCCTGCTGGGTCTCCATGAGCCGGCGCTGGAGGGCGGCCACCGCCCGCATGTCGCGCCCGAGCACGAGGATCGGGCCGCCCTCGGCCGGGCGGATCGAGGTGTAGCGGATCGGCAGGTCGGTGCCGCTGGGGGAGGGGTGGTTGACCTGGCGCCAGCGGGTGATGCCGTCGGCCCGCGCGTCGCGGAGCAGGGCGTCGACCTTCGCCCGGCTCTCCACCGTCACGGTGTCGATCCAGCGCCGCCCCAGCCAGCCGGGGATGTTCTCCGACTCGAGGTCTGTGCCGACCGTCGCGTCGCGAATCACCCCGTCGGGATCGATCACGAGCGACAGGTCGGCCGAGGCCGCGACGATACGCCCGACCGCCTCGCCGTCGAGGTGACCGGCCACCTGCTGCAGGGCCGCGGGCGGCCGCTGCGGTGTGGAGCGAGGCTGGGGCGTCACGGTCACCCTAATGTGATCTTCGGATGAAAACCCTTTCAGCAGGCCAATGCCTGCCTGTCCAGCAAAGCTTCCGCGGCGGCGGGCGCCAGGCATCCGTCGGACGCGCAGGCATCGGCCCCGACGATCCCCGCTTCGCCGCCGTGGCGGGCGAAGTAAGGTCCGCCCACGAGCACGCGGACCCCTGGATTGCGCGAGGCACGTCGCACATCCGCGACCGATTCGGCCAGGGCCGGCAGGAGGAGGTCGCAGGACAGCGACAGGCCGACCACGTCGAACCAGTCGGCGCGGAGCAGTTCCATCGGATCGAGGCCGGGCCCGGGGACCGCGGTGGTGACGTCCCAGCCAGCCTCCCGGAAGAAGCTCGCGACGATCGCGAGGCCGAACATGTGCGTCTCGCCGGGGCAGGGTAGCAGAAGCACGCTGCGCCCGTTCGCGTCGACCGATTCGCTCTCCAGATCCGCGCAGAGGCGCCGGCTCATCGCCTGGAGGCGGCCCAGCGCCTCCGTCACGGCCAGGAAATCGCAGGCATCCTCCTCCCAGAGGGTCCCGAGATGGCGCGCGGCCGGCGCCAGCAGGTCGAGGAGCAGGCGCGCCAGCGGCAATCCCCCTGGCGCAGGGCGTCCACCTCGGCATCCAGATCCACCGGCCCGGGGGCCAGGAGGAGCGCGCTGAAGTTGGCGATTTCCTGCGGGCTTGGGGGCGGTCGGCCAGCACGCGGCGGCCGGCCGCGGGACGATGGGCCAGCATCAGGCGGGGGAGGATCTCCGCCTCGACGATCCGGGCGAGCGCCTCGGGTAGGGGCCGGTGCAGATCGGGAGCGGGGACCGGACCATCCCGGAACGCTGGCAGGCTCTCGCCCACAGGGCAGCAACCTGCCGAGGGCGGGCCGGCTTCCAGGCGTTCACCGAAATGCCTCCAGTTTCCCATCGGCATCCCTCCCTGAAACGGCCCCAGCCCAGAGGGACCGGCGGCGGCGCTTTCACTTCGCGTGCGGCGTTGCTCGCCTGTCTATTCTTCGTCGTCAGTCGATCCTGGATCTGACCAGCCAATTCGCCGAAATGTCTGCCGGCGAACCGGACGATACGCTTCCTGACGAACTTGGCAATGAGCTTAGACGAAGAAAAAATATCTCCACGGCTGTCATGCTGTAAAAGCGTCAAGCGCACTTGACACTTCCAGGATTGCCGACCTAGCCTCATGACGTGACGGGGCTCGGCGAGCACCGTCCAAGAGAGTGGGGGCGGATGCATGGGTCCCGAGGACCGGCCGGCACGACCGCTCTACACGCCCGCCGAACGGCGCCGGCGCGACACATCGCGTTGGACTCTGGTCCAAGGCGTGCTGGCGCCCCTCCAATTCCTGGTTTTCCTGGTGAGCCTCGTCCTGGTGCTGCGCGCCCTGACCAGCGGACAGGGCCTGCTCGCGGCCGAGATCTCGGTCGTGGTGAAGACGCTGGCGCTCTACGCGATCATGATCACCGGCTCGATCTGGGAGAAGGCCGTCTTCGGTCGCTGGCTGTTCGCCCCCGCCTTCTTCTGGGAGGACATGGTCAGCATGCTGGTGCTGGCGCTGCACACGGCCTATCTGGCCGCCCTCGCCACGGGCGCCCTCGGCGAGCGGGCGCTCCTGGTCCTCGCGCTAGCGGCCTACGCCACCTACGTGGTGAATGCCGGACAGTTCGTGCTGAAGCTGCGCGCCGCCCGTCTTGAGGGGACCCGCGAAGTCACGCCGCGCCTCGTGGAGGCGTTGCCGTGAACGCCCCCGTCTCGCGCCACGCCGCGCCCTGCGGCGGCATCGACCTGCACCAGGAGCACGGGCAGCGCGCAGTGTTCTGCGGGCTCACCGGCATCGTCTGGCTGCATCGGAAGATCCAGGACGCCTTCTTCCTCGTGGTCGGCTCGCGCACCTGCGCGCACCTGATCCAGTCGGCAGCCGGGGTGATGATCTTCGCCGAGCCGCGCTTCGCCACCGCGATCATCGACGAGCGCGATCTCGCCGGTCTTGCCGACGCTAACGAGGAACTCGACCGGGTCGTCACCCGGCTGATCGAGCGCCGGCCCGACATCAAGCTCCTGTTCCTCGTGGGCTCCTGCCCGTCGGAGGTGATCAAGCTCGACCTGTCCCGGGCGGCGCAGCGCCTGTCGGGCCGCCTCGCCCCCGTGCGGGTGCTGAACTACTCGGGCTCCGGCATCGAGACGACCTTCACGCAGGGCGAGGATGCCTGCCTCGCCGCGCTGGTGCCGGACTTGCCCCGCGAGGCGGAGCCGGCCGCGCCGTCGCTCCTCGTCGTCGGCGCACTCGCCGACGTGGTTGAGGACCAGTTCTCCCGGCTCTTCGCCGCGATGGGGATCGGCCATGTCCGCTTCCTGCCCGCCCGCCGGGCCGGCGCGATGCCGCCCGTCGGGCGCGGGACCCGCTACCTGCTCGCCCAGCCCTTCCTGACCGACACGGCCCGCGCCCTCGATGAGCGCGGCGCCCGCCGGCTGCCCGCGCCGTTCCCGTTGGGCGCCGAGGGTACGACCGGCTGGCTGCGGGCCGCCGCCGAAGCGTTCGGCGTCTCGGACGAGGCGTTCGACCGGGCGACGACCCCGGGCCGCGCCCGCGCCGAGACCGCCCTCGCGCCCCATCGGGAAAAGCTCGGCGGCAAGCGCGTGTTCTTCTTCCCCGATTCGCAGCTGGAGGTGCCCCTCGCCCGCTTCCTCGCCCGGGAACTCGGCGCGGAGCCTCGTGGAGGTCGGGACGCCTAACCTGCACCGGGGGCATCTCGCCGCCGAGATCGAGTGGCTCCCCGCGGGCACCCGGGTGACCGAGGGCCAGAGCCTCGACGACCAGATGGACCGCTGCCGGGCGGCCCGACCGGACCTCACGGTCTGCGGCCTCGGCCTCGCCAACCCGCTGGAGGCGGAGGGGCTCTCGACCAAGTGGTCGATCGAGCTGCTGTTCACGCCCGTGCAGGGGTACGAGCAGGCCGGCGACCTCGCCGAGCTGTTCGCGCGCCCGCTCCGGCGCCGCGCCCTGCTGGAGGTGTAGCGCCATGCAGCTCACCCTCTGGACCTACGAGGGTCCCCCGCATATCGGCGCGATGCGCGTCGCCACGGCGATGTCCGGGCTGCATTACGTGCTGCACGCGCCGCAGGGCGACACCTACGCCGACCTGCTGTTCACGATGATCGAGCGGCGGGACGCACGCCCGCCCGTCACCTACACGACCTTCCGGGCTCAGGACCTCGGCCGCGACACCGCCGAGCTGTTCAAGGAGGCCGTCTCGGCCGCCCATGCCCGCTTCCAACCGGAGGCGATGATCGTCGGCGCCTCCTGCACCGCCGAGCTGATCCAAGACGATCCCGGTGGCCTCGCAAAGGCCCTCGACCTGCCCATCCCGGTGATTCCACTGGAGCTGCCCGCCTACCAGAAGAAGGAGAACTGGGGCGCGGCGGAAACCTTCTACCGCCTCGTCCGGGCGCTCGCCGGCCCGCCTGGTCCACGCCGGGCGCGGGAGCCCGGGCAGCGCCCGCTCTGCAACATCCTCGGGCCGACGGCGCTAGGCTTCCGCCACCGGGACGACCTGATCGAGATCCGGCGGCTGCTCGATTCGCTCGGCATCGCCGTGAACGTCGTCGCGCCGATGGGCGCCGCACCTGCCGATCTCGGCCGACTCAAGAACGCTGACTTCAACGTCGTGCTCTATCCCGAGACCGCCCGGTCGGCCGCGGAATACCTGAAGCGAAGCTTCGGGCAGCCTTTCACCCAGTCCATGCCGATCGGCGTCGGCGGCACGCGCCGCTTCGTCGCCGAGGTGGCGGAGTTCGCCGGAATCGACCCGGCGCCGGTGCTCGACGGTCCCGGCTCGCGGCTGCCCTGGTACTCCCGGTCGGTCGACTCGACCTATCTGACGGGCAAGCGCGTCTTCGTGTTCGGCGACGCGACCCACGCGATCGGCATCGCCCGGGTGGCGGCACGGGAACTCGGCTTCACCGTCGTCGGGCTGGGCACCTACGGCCGCGAGTTCGCCCGCGAGGTCCGCGCCGAGGCGGCCGAGCACGGCATCGAGGCGCTGATCACCGACGATTATCTCGACGTCGAGGCGGCGATCCGCGCGGCGGCGCCCGAATTGGTGCTCGGGACGCAGATGGAGCGCCACGTCGCCAAGCGGCTCGGCATCCCCTGCGCGGTGATCTCCGCCCCGGTCCATGTCCAGGATTTTCCGGCGCGCTACGCCCCGCAGATGGGCTTCGAGGGCGCCAACGTCCTGTTCGATACCCTGATCCATCCGCTGATGATGGGCCTTGAGGAACACCTCCTCGGAATGTTCCGGGAAGACCCGGAATTCCACGACGGCGTCGGCCCCTCGCATCTCGGCGGCAAGCCCCTCGCGGCTCCGGCGGACGGGGCGTTCGAGGCCGCGGAACGGGCGCCGGCCGACACCCCTCCGACGCCGGCGCCCGTTCCGATCCTCCTCGACCAAGCGGCTGTGACCACGTGGTCGCCGGAAGCCGAGAAGGAGCTGAAGAAGATCCCTTCTTCGTGCGCGGAAAGGCACGCACCAACACCGAGACCTTCGCCCGGGAGCGGCACCTGCCGCTCATCACCGTCGAGACCCTCTACGATGCCAAAGCGCATTACGGCCGATAGGCCGCCGATCCGCGTCGTCATCGTCACGCTCGACAATCATCTGGCGAGCGCGGTGGAACGGGCGCGCCTGCGCCTCCGGTCCGAGATGCCCGGCCTGGTGCTCGGATTTCACGCGGCGGCCGAGTGGGAGACCGACCCGTCGACGCTCGAGATCCTGCCGGGCCGACATCGCCCAGGCCGATATCGTGCTCTCGGCCATGCTGTTCATGGACGAGCACGTCCGGGCGATCCTGCCGGCGCTCGCGGCCCGGCGGGATTCCTGCGACGCGATGGTCGGCTGCCTGTCTGCCAGCGACGTGGTGAAGACGACGAGGCTTGGCCGCTTCGACATGAGCCGCACCAAGCGCAGCGCCCTGGACTTCCTCAAGAAGCTGCGCGGCAAGCCTGGCCAGCAGGGCAATGCCGGCCGGCAGATGGCCCTGGTGCGCAAGCTGCCCAAGATCCTGCGCTTCATCCCGGGCTCGGCCCAGGACGTGCGCGCCTACTTCCTCACCCTGCAATACTGGCTCGCGGGCTCGGACGAGAACGTCGCCGCCCTGGTGGGTTTCCTGGTGCACCGCTATGCGGCGGGCGAGCGGGCGCCCTGGCGCGAGGGCCCGGCCGCGCCCGAACCGCTCAACTACCCCGAGACCGGCCTCTACCACCCGCACCTGCCGGGCCGGATCGGCGCGGACCCGTCCCGGCTGCCGCGCCAAGCGGTTGCGAAGGGGCGCGTCGGGCTGTTGGTCATGCGCAGCTACGTGCTGGCCGGAAACACCGGCCATTACGACGGGGTGATTGCCGCCCTGGAGGCCAAGGGCCTCGACGTGGTGCCGGCCTTCGCCAGCGGCCTCGACAACCGCCCGGCGGTGCAGGCCTTCTACATGCGAGACGGGCGCGCCGGCATCGACGCGCTGGTGTCGCTCACCGGCTTCTCACTGGTGGGCGGTCCCGCCTACAACGACGCGGCCGCCGCGGAGGCGATGCTCGCCCGGCTCGACGTGCCCTACCTCGCCGCCCAGGCGCTGGAGTTCCAGACACTGGAGCAATGGGAGGGGGCGAGCGCGGCTTGTCGCCGGTCGAGGCGACCATGATGGTCGCCATCCCCGAACTCGACGGCGCCACCGCGCCGATGGTGTTCGGTGGCCGCTCCGCGACCTCGGGGATCGACAATGCCCGGGACATGCGGGTTCACCCCGAGCGGGCTGCGCGGCTCGCCGAGCGGGTCGCGCGGCTGGTCTCGCTGCGCCGGGCCCCGAAGGCCGAGCGGCGGCTCGCCGTGGTGCTGTTCAACTTCCCGCCCAATACCGGCGCCACCGGCACGGCGGCGTTCCTGTCGGTTTATGCCTCGCTCCTCAACACCCTGAAGGGCTTGGCGGCGGACGGCTACGCCGTGGAGGTCCCGGAGAGCGTCGACGCGCTGCGCGCGGCGATCCTGGAGGGCAGCGCCCGACGCTACGGGACCCAGGCCAACGTCCACGCCCGCATCCCGGCCGAGGACCACCTGCGGCGCGAGCCCTACCTCGCCGAGATCGAGGCCCAGTGGGGCCCGGCGCCGGGTCGCCACCAGACCAACGGCGGCGAGATCTTCGTGCTGGGGGCGCAGTTCGGGAACGTCTTCGTCGGGGTTCAGCCCGCCTTCGGTTACGAGGGCGATCCGATGCGGCTGCTGTTCGAGCGCGGCTTCGCGCCGACCCACGCGTTCAGCGTCTTCTACCGCTACCTGCGCGAGGATTTCGGCGCCGACGCCGTGCTGCATTTCGGCACCCACGGGGCGCTCGAATTCATGCCCGGCAAGCAGACCGGCCTATCCGAGTCCTGCTGGCCGGAGCGGCTGATCGGGGCGCTCCCGAACATCTACCTCTACGCCGCCAACAATCCGTCGGAGGGGACGCTCGCCAAGCGCCGCTCGGCGGCGACTCTCGTGAGCTACCTGACTCCGAGCCTCGCGGCGGCCGGGCTCTACCGCGGGCTGATCGACCTGAAGAGCTCGATCGAGCGCTGGCGCGGTCTCGGCCCCGAGGCGGGGGGCGAGCGCGAGACGCTGGCCCGCCTGATCCAGGACCAGGGTGCGGCGGTCGATCTCGTGGCGGCCGAGCCGGCCTGGTCCGGCGATCTGGAGGCTCGGGTCTCCGGCCTCTGGACCGCGCTGCAGGAGTTGGAACAGACCCTGATCCCGCACGGGCTGCACGTGGTCGGCGCGGGGACGCCGGAAGAGGAGCGGGTCGACCTGCTGCTGGCGCTCGCCGAGTCGGCGCACGGCGTGCGGCCGGAGCGCACCGGGATCGAGGCCCTGGTCGCGGGGCAGGGTGTCGAGGCGGCGCTGAAGGTCTCCGGCCTGCCCGCCGACGAGACCGCCCGCGCCATCTTCACGAACCTCGCCGAGACCGATCGGCTGCTCGCCCGGGACCACGAGGTTCCGGCGCTGCTGCGGGCGCTCGACGGCCGCTTCGTGCCGCCGGTGGCCGGCGGCGACCTGCTGCGCAATCCCGCGATCCTCCCGACCGGCCGCAACCTTCACGGCTTCGACCCCTACCGCCTGCCCTCGGCCTTCGCGGTGGCAGACGGCGCCCGGCAGGTGGCCCGCATCCTCGAGCGCTTCGCCGCAGACGGGAAACCCTGCCCGGAGAGCGTCGCCCTGGTCCTTTGGGGGACCGACAACCTCAAGAGCGAGGGTGGTCCGATCGCCCAGGCTCTGGCGCTGATCGGCGCCGCCCCCCGCTTCGACGGCTACGGCCGGCTCAGTGGCGCCGAATTGATCCCTCTGGACACCCTCGGGCGGCCGCGCATCGACGCGGTGGTGACCCTCTCGGGGATCTTCCGCGATCTGCTGCCCTTGCAGACGAAGCTCCTGGCGGAAGCCTCGTTTCTCGCGGCGACCGCCGACGAACCCCTGGAACAGAACTTCGTCCGCAAGCACGCCCTGGCGATCCAGGCCGAGCAGGGCTGCGACCTGGAGACGGCGGCGCTCCGGGTCTTCTCCAACGCCGAGGGCGCCTACGGGGCCAACGTCAACCACTTGATCGACTCAGGGAACTGGGACGACGAGGCCGAGCTCTGCGAGACCTTCTCCCGCCGCAAGAGCTTCGCCTATGGCCGCACCGGCCGCCCGGCGCCGCAGCGGGCCCTGATGCAGGCGGTGCTGGCCTCCGTCGACATGGCCTACCAGAACCTCGATTCGGTCGAGGTCGGCGTCACCTCCGTCGACCATTACTTCGACGGGCTCGGCGGCATGGGCCGGGCGGTAGCCCGCGCCAAGGGCGAGGCCGTGCCGATCTACATCAGCGACCAGACCCGCGGGGAGGGGCGCGTCCGCTCCCTGGAGGAGCAGGTGGCGCTGGAGACGCGCACCCGGATGCTCAACCCGAAATGGTACGAGGGCCTGCTCGGCCACGGCTACGAGGGCGTGCGCCAGATCGAGACCCACCTCACCAACACGGTCGGCTGGTCGGCCACCGCCAACGCGGTCCAGCCCTGGATCTACGAGCGGATCACCGAGACCTACGTCCTCGACAAGGCCATGCGCGAGCGCATGGCCGCCTTGAACCCCACCGCCTCCGCCAAGGTCGCCCAAAGGCTGATCGAGGCGCACCGCCGCGGCTTCTGGACCCCCGACGCAGAGATGCGCGACGCCCTCGACCGGGCCGAGGAGGAGCTGGAGGACCGCCTGGAAGGCGTCACCGCAGGAGTGGCCGCATGAACATCGCGATCCGCAATCCCGTCGCGGCCCGGAAGGAGGAGGGCAGCGTCCAAGTCGCCCTCGATCCGGACATCCGCATCGAGACCGCCAAGGTCTTCGCGGTCTACGGCAAGGGCGGGATCGGCAAGTCGACCACCTCGTCGAACCTGTCGGTGGCCTTCTCGAAGCTCGGCAAGCGGGTGCTGCAGATCGGCTGCGACCCGAAGCACGACTCGACCTTCACGCTCACCAAGCGCCTCGCCCCCACGGTGATCGACGCCCTGGAGGCGGTGAACTTCCACGCGGAGGAGCTGCGCGTCGAGGATTTCGTGGTCGAGGGCTACAACGGCGTGATGTGCGTCGAGGCGGGCGGCCCGCCCGCCGGCACCGGCTGCGGCGGCTATGTGGTCGGCCAGACCGTGAAGCTCCTCAAGGAGCACCACCTCTTGGAGGATACCGACGTCGTCGTCTTCGACGTGCTGGGCGACGTGGTCTGCGGCGGCTTCGCCTCGCCGCTCCAGCACGCCGACCGGGCGCTGATCGTCACCGCCAACGACTTCGACTCGATCTTCGCGATGAACCGGATCGTCGCGGCGATCCACGCCAAGGCCAAGAACTACGGCGTGCGGCTCGGCGGCGTCATCGCCAACCGTTCGGCCAAGACCGACGAGATTGACCGGTTCAATGACGCGGTCGGTTTGAGGCGGCTCGCGCACTTCCCCGATCTCGACGTGGTCCGCCGCTCGCGGCTCAAGAAGTCGACCCTGTTCGAGATGGACTCCTCGCCCGAGCCTCGACGCCGTGACCGCCGAGTACATGCAGCTCGCCGAGACGCTCTGGGCGGGCGCCGAGCCCTGCGAGGCGCAGCCCATGAAGGACCGCGACCTGTTCGAGTTCCTCGGTTTCGATTGAGTTTGGAGTTCGACCGATGGCCAGCGCCAGCTACGACGCCCGCCGGGGCGAGCTGACCACCTATTTCGACCGCACCGCGGTCGAGGCGTGGTCGCGCCTGACCTCGGACGCCCCGGTGAGCCGGATCCGCGCCACCGTGCGGGCCGGACGCGACGCCATGCGGGCGACGCTGCTCTCCTGGCTGCCCGCCGACATGACCGGCCTGCGCCTGCTCGATGCCGGCTGCGGCACCGGGGCGCTCAGCGTCGAGGCGGCGCGCCGCGGCGCCGAGGTGGTCGCCATCGACGTCTCGCCGACGCTGATCGGGCTCGCCCGGGAGCGGCTGCCGGCCATCCCCGGAGTCGGCCGTATCGACTTCCGCGTCGGCGACATGCTCGATCCGGGGCTGGGCCGCTTCGACCACGTGGTGGCGATGGATTCGCTGATCCACTACCGCGCCGTCGACATCGCCCGGGCGCTGGCGGCTTTGGGCGCGCGCACGGACGGGTCGGTGCTGTTCACCGTTGCGCCGCGCACGGCCCTGCTGACCGTGATGCATGCCACCGGGAAGCTGTTTCCCCGCGGCGACCGCTCGCCGGCCATCGTGCCGGTGACCGAGGGCGGGCTGCGGCGGCGGATCTCTTCGGAACGCGCGCTCGACGGCTTCACCTGGGCGCAGAGCCACCGGATCAACAGCGGGTTCTATCTCTCGAACGCGGTGGCGCTGACACGCGACCTCCCTCCCCCTCCGCGGGGAAGGGTACCCTGCGGAGCAGGGCGGGAGAGGGGAGCAACGGCGCAAGACAAGGCGCTGGCCTGCATGAAGGCCGCGCCCCTTCCGGAACTCGGGTTCCCCTCTCCCGACCCGGCCCGACGGCCGGCTCACCCTCCCCGCAGAGGGAGGAGGGAGCCCCGCGGCGCTCGAGGTGGGCCCATGAAGCCCACCCAAAAACTCACCCGCGCCCTGATGCGCCTCGGCCCGGCGATCCTGCCCTTCGCGGACGCCGCCACCGTCGAGCTGCCCCTCGGGCGCCTCCTGCGCCTCGCCCTGTTCCAGGTCACCGTCGGCATGGCCGCGGTGCTGCTGATCGGCACCCTCAACCGGGTGATGATCGTCGAGCCTCGGCGTCCCGGCCTGGATCGTCGCGGTGATGCTGGCGCTGCCGCTGGTCTTCGCCCCTTTAAGGGCCCTGGTCGGCTTCCGCTCGGACACGCACCGCTCGGTGCTGGGCTGGCGGCGCGTGCCCTACATCTGGTTCGGCACGCTGCTCCAGTTCGGCGGCCTAGCGATCATGCCCTTCGCCCTGCTGATCCTGTCGGGCGACACCACTGGACCGCTCTGGGTCGGCGACCTCGCGGCGGCTCTGGCTTTCCTTCTGGTCGGGGCCGGCCTGCACACCACCCAGACCGTCGGGCTGGCGCTCGCCACCGACCTCGCCCCCGCGCATGCAAGGCCGAAGGTGGTGGCGCTGCTCTGCGCGGCACTGCTGTTCGGCATGATGGCGAGCGCGGTGCTGTTCGGCCTGTTCCTCGCCCATTTCTCAGCCGTGCGCCTGATCCAGGTGATCCAGGGCGCGGCGCTGGTCACGATCATCCTCAACGGCTTCGCCCTGTGGAAGCAGGAGCCCCGCGATCCCAACCGCACGCGGGACGCCCAGCCGCGCGACTTCCGCACCTCCTGGCGGGCCTATGCGGCGGAGCGCACCGCGCGGCGGCGCCTTGTGGCGATCGGACTCGGCACGGCGGGCTTCTCCATGCAGGACATCCTGCTGGAACCCTATGGCGGGCAGATCCTGCACCTGTCGGTCGCCGCTACAACGGCGCTGACCGCACTGCTGGCCGCCGGCGGCGGGCTCGGCCTGCTGATCGCGGCGCGCTGGCTCGGGCGCGGGGGCGACCCGTTCCGGGTCTCGGCGGTGGGCGTCGGAATCGGTATCGTGGCCTTCTCGGCGGTGGTCTTCGCCGCACCGCTCGCCTCGGCCGACCTGTTCGCGGCGGGCGTCAGCCTGATCGGGCTCGGGGGCGGCCTGTTCGCCCACGGCACGCTGACCGCCTCGATGAACCGAGCCGGCCCCGAGGATACCGGGCTGGCGCTCGGCGCCTGGGGCGCCGTGCAGGCCACCGCCGCCGGCCTCTCGATCGCGGCGAGCGGCCTCGTGCGCGACGTCGGCGGCGCCATCGCCCAGTCGGGGGTGCTCGGCGAGGGCATGAACGAGCCCGCCATCGGCTACCTCATCGTCTACCACATCGAGATCGCCCTGCTGTTCGCAGCGCTCCTCGCACTCGGGCCGCTGGTCCGTGAGGACGCACGGGCAGAGCTTCGAAATCGCGCCGGCGCCACGCTCGCCGGGCGAACGGCCTGAGACTCGGGGAGGACAGCCATGCCAACCGGCGCCATTACCGGATATGCCGACGTCGCCCAGATCGTGCTCTACGCGTTCTTCCTCTTCTTCGCGGGCCTCGTGTTCTGGTTGCGCCGCGAGGACCGGCGCGAGGGCTACCCGCTGGAGAACGAGGCGGTCGGGCGCCGCAAGGCGCCGGATCCGGTGTTGATCCCCCGATCCAAGGCGTTCCACCTGCCGGGCGGGGAAACCACCTACGCGCCGCAGGCGATGTACGGCCGGGACGACATCGAGACCGGCATCCCGGCCCGCAAGGTCGAGCCCTGGCCGGGCGCGCCCTACGAGCGGACGGAGGCCTCGCTCCAGGCCGGCGTCGGTCCCGGCTCCTGGGTGCTGCGGCACGACGTTCACGACCGGACCTGGGACGAGGAGATCTCGCATCGTGCCCCTGCGGGTGGCGACGAACTTCGTCATCCACGAGGACGGGCCGAACCCGATCGGCATGACCGTGTTCGGCACCGACGACGCCGTGGCAGGCGTCGTGAGCGACGTCTGGGTCGACCGCGGCGAGTCGCTGATCCGCTACTACGAGGTCGAGCTGCCCACCGGCGGCCGTCGGTTGATGCCGACCACGTTCTGCCGGGCGGGCGGCTTCACCAAGACCGTGAAGACCGAGGCACTGCTCGCCAGCCAGTTCGCCGACATCCCGGCAACCCGCGACCCCGACAGCGTGACCTTCCTGGAGGAGGAGCGGATCATCTCGTATTTCGGCGCCGGCACGCTCTACGCCACGCCGGCCCGGGCGGAGCCCCTGCTGTGAGCGGCGACTTCCTCCCCGAGGGCACCCTGCGGGGTTGCCCGGCCCGCTGCCCGCAGGCGAGCGCATGTTGTGGCAGGGGGCGCCGACCACCGCGGGGCTGCTGGTGCGGGTGTTCCACGCCCGGCTGGTGATCGCTTGGTTCTGCCTCTGCGCCCTGGCCTTCGGCCTCGCCGCCGGCTCGCCGGGAGCGGCGCTGGCCGCGGTGGTCCCGATTCTCCTGGTCGGCGCGGGGGCCCTGGCGCTGCTCTGGCTGCTGGCTTGGCTGACCCATCGCACCACCATCTACACGGTCACGACCCGCCGGGTGGTGCTGCAGGCCGGGATCGCCTTGCCGATGACCCACAACCTGCCCTTCGCGCAGATCGAGACCGCGGCGGTGCGCGCCTTCACCGACGGGACCGGCGACCTGCCGCTCCGGTTGCGACCGGGCCTGCGTATCGCCTACCTTCAGCTCTGGCCGCATGCCCGGCCCTGGCGTTTGACCCGGACGGAGCCCATGCTGCGCTCGGTTCCGGAGGCGGACACCGTCGCGGGGATCCTGGCGCGTGCACTGGAAGCGCACGCGGAAGCGTCGGAGGGGGCGCTGCCCGTGATCGTGTCGCGTCCGCGAGCGGTCCAAGAGAAGTCCGGCCGCCTCGTCGCGGCCGAGTAGGGAGGGCGCGATGGGCGAGCGGGCGCAAAGCGTCGGCCGGGCCACGGGACCGGCACCGGCGCTCCTGATGATCGGCGCCGGGGCGCTGATGGGCTTTGCCATGCTGGCGGTCCTGATCGGCCGGAGCGAGGGCGTCGGCCTCGTCGCCCTGCCGCCGGCCAAGCCGGTCGCGCGGCTCGAATTCCGCGCCGAGGATCAGGTCGACGGCTCGATCGCCCTGCGGGACGCCGTCGACCGGCACATCGTCGCCTGGATCCGCCCCGGCGAGCACGGCTTCCTGCGCGGCACCTTGCGTGGTCTGGCCCAGGCGCGCCAGCGCGACGGGCTCGGGCCGGAGCAGCCCTTCAGCCTGACCCGCTACGACGACGGCCGCCTCGCGCTGGCCGACGAGGCCACCGGCCGCCGGGTGCCCCTGGAGGCGTTCGGCCCGACCAATGCCGGCGCCTTCGCCCGGCTGCTGCCCGCGCCGGGCCTGCAAGCGAGGGAGGCGCGGTGATGGGCCTGTTCCGCAGCCGCACCGTCACCGTGCCCTGCACGGTCGAGATTGAGCACACGCCCGAGAGCCTGCACGCGCACGTCACCCTGGATGCCGGCTTCGAGATCGAACCCGGGGACGCGGTCCAGGTTCACGACGCGCCGACCGCCGTGCCCTTCGGCGAGCGGCTCACCGTGCGCCGCACCGCCACGATCACCCGCGCCGGCCCGCTGGAGCGGGCCTGGACCAAGCTCATCGCCCATCTTGAGCTGACCGAACTCTACGAGGTCAGCTTCTCGGAGAGGAGGAAGCTGTGAACGCACCGGTCCCGCCACCCTCCGGCCAGCCCGTCCCCCAAGGTCCCCTGCCGAAAACCCCGGTCAACGAATCGACTCGGGCCGCGCAGGAGACGACCTTTCTCAGCCCGCGCTTCTACACCACCGATTTCGACGAGGCTCGATCGCACGAACGTCGAGCCGGTGCGGCGCGACTGGGACCTGCTCATCGCCGAGCTGCGCTCCGACCCGAACAAGCGCCACTTCACCCGCAACGAAGAGTTCGACTGCGACCTGTCGCGGATGGAGCCCGAGCTGCGGAAGGAGTTTTTGGACTTCCTGGTCTCCTCCATCACGGCGGAATTCTCCGGCTGCGTCCTCTACGCCGAGATGCGCAAACGCGCGAAGAACAAGGACATCAAAGAATTATTCGGCTTCATGAGCCGCGACGAGGCCCGCCATGCCGGCTTCATCAACGATACGCTGAAGGATTTCGGCATCGGCGTGGATCTGGGATTTCTTACCAAATCCAAAAAATACACGTTCTTCCGGCCGAAATTCATCTTCTACGCCACTTACCTCTCCGAGAAGGTCGGCTACGCCCGCTACATCACCATCTTCCGCGAGCTGGAGCGGCACCCGGAGCGGCGCATCCACCCGATCTTCAAGTGGTTCGAGAAGTGGTGCAACGACGAGTTCCGCCACGGCGAGGCCTTCGCGCTGCTGATGCGCGCCAACCCGAAGCTGACGAGCGGCGTGAACCGCTACTGGATCCGGTTCTTCCTGCTGGCGGTCTTCGCCACGATGTACGTGCGCGACCATCACCGCCCGGCCTTCCACGCGGCGCTCGGGGTCGATCCCACCGACTACGACTTCAAGGTCTTCCGGATCACCTCGGAGATCTCCCGGCAGACCTTCCCGCTGGAGCCTCGACCTCGACAACCCGAAGTTCAAGGCAGGGCTCGACCGGCTGCTCGCCTGCTCCCGGGCGATCGCCGATGCCAAGGCGCGGGGCGGTCTCGTCGGCAAGGCTCTGCAGGGCGTCCACGCCGCGCGGGCGGCCGTGACCTTCGCGCGGCTCTACTGCCTCCCCGTCAAGGCCAACGCCCTGCCGGCCGACATCCGCCTCCAGCCGGTCTGGTAGCATGGCGACCTACGCCGCTCCGGTTCTGTACGCGGTTCTGCTCTGGTGGTTCTCCACCGGGCTGATCCTGCTGCTCGACCACGCCCCGCGGCGGACACATCCGTGGAGCATGGCCGGGGCGACCCTGCTGCTCGCCGGCGCCCTCGTGGCGGTCCGCTCCAGTGCGGGAGACACGAGCGGCACCGGCGCCTACACGGCCTTCACGGCGGCGCTCATCGTCTGGGGCTGGCAGGAGATGAGCTACTACATGGGCTTCCTGTCGGGCCCGCGGCCCGTCGCCTGCGCGCCGAGCGTGCGGGGGTCGACCGGTTCTTCGCGGCGCTCGCCACCAGCCTGTGGCATGAATTCGCCATCGTGATCGGCGGACTCGCGATTCTGGCGCTCGTCTGGGGTAGCCCGAACCGCTTCGCCCTGTGGACCTACGGGACGCTGGTGGTGATGAATCTCTCGGCGCGGCTCAACCTGTTCCTGGGGGTGCGCAACCTCCACGCCGAGTTCCTGCCGGAGCATCTCGGCTATCTCGCCTGCTACCTGTCCCGGAAGCCGATGAACCTGCTGTTCCCGGTCTCGGTGAGCCTCGGGACCATCGCGGCGGCGCTCCTCGGCCGGGCGGCTTTAGGCGCCGACCTGCTGGAGCACGAGCTGATCGGCTTCACGGTGCTGGCGACGCTCACGGCGCTCGCCACCCTGGAGCACTGGTTCCTGATGCTGCCGCTGCCCTCGGCGGAGCTGTGGCGCTGGAGCCTGCCGGCGCGGGGCGCGGAGGGGGCGACGCGGCGGCAGGATTAGATCTGAATCAATGCGCGGCGCGGGCTTGGCCTTCAACGACCTGTCCGCCGGAGACGGATAGGAATTCGGGGATGGCGCGGACGAGCGGAAACCGGATTTTCGCGATCAGCCCGCGATAGAGAAACGTAGAGCCGCGTCCCGGATCCGGTTTCCGGGACGCGGCATCGAAGGACGGACGTCCGGACCTCCACATCTGGGCGTGACACGCGCATCCATCTGGAATTCGTCCAGTGCGAAGTCCGGTTCCACAGGCGGGATCAACCCGCAGACCAGTTCGGGGAGAGGCGACATGGACTACGAGACCTTCTTCGAAGGCGAGATCGCCGGTCTCCACCGGGAGGGCCGCTACCGGGTCTTCACCGACCTCGAGCGTCACGCCGGCAACTTCCCGCACGCCACGCATCATCACGCCGGCGGGACGCGGCCGGTCACGGTCTGGTGCTCGAACGACTATCTCGGCATGGGCCAGCACCCGACCGTCACCGGGGCGATGCACGAGGCGATCGACCGCTGCGGCGCCGGGGCCGGCGGCACCCGCAACATCTCGGGCACCAACCACTACCACGTGCTGCTGGAGCGCGAGCTCGCCGACCTCCACGGCAAGGAGGCGGCGCTGCTGTTCACCTCCGGCTACGTGTCGAACTGGGCGGCGCTCGGGACCCTGGCGTCGCGCCTGCCGAACTGCGCGGTCTTCTCCGATTCCGAGAACCACGCCTCGATGATCGAGGGCATCCGGTTCTCCCGCGCCGAGCGCCACATCTTCCGCCACAACGATCCGGAAGACCTGAACCGCAAGCTCGCCCTCATCGACCCGGCCCGGCCGAAGCTGGTGGCCTTCGAATCGGTCTACTCGATGGACGGCGACATCGCGCCGATCGCCGAGATCTGCGACGTGGCCGAGGCGCACGGCGCGCTTACCTATCTGGACGAGGTCCACGCGGTCGGCCTCTACGGCGCCCGCGGCGGTGGCATCTCGGAGCGTGACGGCGTCGCCCACCGGCTCGACGTGATCGAGGGGACGCTCGGCAAGGCCTTTGCGGTTCACGGAGGCTACATCACGGCCTCGGAAAAGCTCTGCGATTTCGTGCGCAGCTTTGCCTCGGGCTTCATCTTCACCACGTCGCTGCCCCCGCGGTGGCTGCGGGCGCGGCGGCGAGCATCCGTCACCTGAAGGCGAGCGGCGCAGAGCGCGCCCGCCATCAGGAGCGCGTGGCGAAGGTCCGGGAGGTCCTGGACGCCGCCGACATCCCGACCATGCCCAACGACAGCCATATCGTGCCGGTGATGGTCTGCGACCCCGTCCTGTGCAAGGCGATCTCCGACACCCTGCTCGACGAGTTCGGCATCTACGTGCAGCCGATCAACTATCCCACGGTCGCCCGCGGCACCGAGCGCCTGCGGATCACCCCGTCGCCGCTGCACACGGACGCCGACATCGCCCATCTCGTCGAGGCGCTCTCCACGATCTGGGGGCGGATCGGGCTCCGGCAGAAGGCGGCGGAGTAGGGATTCCCTTCTCCCACCCGCGCCCTCATCCTGAATGGGTGGGTCGGATCCTCCCAGCATCGAGTCATCGCGTGCCCACCTTCCCCTTCTCGGCCATCATCGGCCAGGACGAGATGCGCCGAGCGCTGCTGATCGCGGCGGTGGATCCGTCCGTCGGCGGGGTGCTCGTCTTCGGCGACCGCGGCACCGGCAAGTCGACGGCGATCCGGGCGCTCGCCGCCTTGCTGCCGCCGATGCGGGCGGTGGTCGGCTGCCCGTACAATTGTGACCCCGGCAGCCCAGCGGAATCCTGCCCGCACTGCGCGGAAGGCGGCCCGCGCAAGAGCCACAAGAAGCCGGTGCCGGTGGTGGATCTGCCGCTCGGCGCCACCGAGGACCGGGTGGTCGGCACCCTCGACCTAGAGCGGGCCCTCGGCGCCGGCGTAAAGGCCTTCGAACCGGGGCTGCTGGCCCGGGCCAACCGGGGCTTTTTGTACATCGACGAGGTCAATCTCTTGGAGGACCACCTCGTCGACCTCCTGCTCGACGTGGCGGCGAGCGGGGTCAACACCGTCGAACGCGAGGGGCTATCCCTGCGCCATCCGGCGCGGTTCGTCCTGGTGGGCTCCGGCAACCCGGAGGAGGGGGAGCTGCGCCCGCAGCTCCTCGACCGATTCGGACTCGCCTGCGAGGTCGTGACCCCGAAGGACATCCCCACCCGCATCGCGGTGGTGCGGGTCCGCGACGCTTACGAGCGCGACCCGGAGGGGTTCTGCGCCGCGCAGGCCGCCGAGGAGAAGAAGATCGAGACGCGCATCCTGCTGGCCCGGGAGCGGCTGCCGACGGTAACGGTGCCGGATTGCGCCCTGGAGCGCGCCGCACGGCTGTGCCTCGCCCTCGGCACCGACGGCCTGCGCGGCGAGCTGACCCTGATGCGCACCGCCCGGGCGCTCGCCGCCCTCGACGGCGCCGAGTTGGTCACCGATGACCATCTCCGACGCATCGCCCCGGCCGCCCTGCGCCACCGCCTGCGGCGGAATCCGCTGGACGAATCCGGGTCCACCGCCCGTGTGGAGCGGGCGCTGGCGGAGGTGTTTGCGTGACGGGCGCGCCGCGCGTTCCTCTCTCCCCCACAGAGGGGGAAGGGAGCGCGCCTGACGCGTGGGCCGATGCCCTCCTCGCTGCCCGGCTCCTGACCACAGACCCGCACGGGCTCGGCGGCGCGGTGCTGCGCGCAGCCCCCGGCCCGGTGCGTGAGCGCTGGCTCGACATTCTGCGGACAGCGCTTCCGTCCGGGACGCCCTGGCGGCGGCTGCCGCCCGGCATCGGCGACGACGGCCTGCTCGGTGGGCTCGATCTCGCCGCGACGCTGGCCTCCGGCCGCCCTGTGGCCCGGGCCGGCCTGCTGGCCGAAGCCGATGGCGGGATCGTCGTGGTGCCCATGGCGGAGCGCCTGCCGCCCGGCACCGCATCCCGGCTCGCCGCAGCCCTCGACACCGGCGCGGTAGCGGACCGACCGACCCGGTTCGGCCTGATCCTGCTCGACGAGGGCGAAGCGGATGAGACCGTCGCCGAGACCGTGGCCGATCGCCTCGCCTTCCGGATCGACTTGAGCGGGCACAGGATCTCGGACGCGGATGCGCGCCCGCTGGACCCGAAACCCGCCTCCGGCGCCCCGGAGTCCGACCCGCTCGGCAGCCTCTGCTCCCTGGCCGAGGCCTTTGGGGTCGCCTCCCTGCGCGGTCCGATCCTGGCCGCCCGTGTGGCACGGATGCTCGCGGGGGACGGGGCGGTCGGCCAGGCGGAGATCACCGCGGCCGGACGGCTCGTCCTGGCGCCGCGCGCCACGCGTTTGCCTGCGCCGGAGGAGGCGGCTCCTGAAACCGCGGAGGCGCCGCCTGAGCCGGCGTCCGAGGATTGCTCCACCGAAGACGAGGCGGATCCGGCTGACGCGCCCGCGGCCGACGATGTCGTTCTGGAGGCGGTGCGCGCCGCGATCCCGCCCAACCTGCTCGACCAGCTGCTGTCGGGGCAGCAGCGCCTCGCGGCCGCGAAGGCCGGCCGGGTCGGGCAGGCGGCTTCCGCCCGCACCGGCCGGCTGGTCGGGAGCCGGCGAGGAGACCCGCGACGGGGGCGGCTCGACCTGCTCGCGACCCTGCGGGCGGCGGCGCCCTGGCAGGCCTTGCGGCGGAGGACGGAGGAGACGCGCCGCATCGTGGTGCGGCGGGACGATCTGCGGATCCGGGTCCTGCGGCAGCGGACCGAGACGACCACGGTGTTCTGCGTCGATGCCTCGGGCTCGGCTGCCCTGGAGAGGCTCGCGGAGGCCAAGGGCGCGGTCGAGTTGCTTCTGGCCGAAGCCTATGTGCGGCGCGACCGGGTGGCGCTCGTCGCATTCCGCGGCGGCGGTGCGGAGCTGGTCCTGCCGCCGACCCGCTCGCTCACCCGGGCCAAGCGCGGCCTCTCGGGCCTGCCCGGCGGCGGCGGGACGCCGCTCGCAGCAGGGATCGATGTGGCGGCCACAGTGGCGCTCGGTGCCCGCCGGGGCGGCAGCCGGCCGGCGATCGTGCTGCTGACCGACGGACGCGCGAATGTCGCGCGCTCAGGGGAGGGCGGCCGTGCCCGGGCCGGCGCTGAGGCGTTGCAGGCGGCCCGGGCGTTGCGTGAAGCCGGGCTGCCGGCGCTGGTGGTTGATACCGGAAGCCGGGGCGAGGATGCCCGGGCAGTCGCGGAAGCGATGGGCGCTCGCTACCTGAAGCTGCCGCGCGCCGATGCCGGCCAGCTCAGCGCGGCGGTGCGGGCAGCGCTCTGAGCGCCGCGACGCGTCGCGTTCAGAGACCGCCGCCGTGGCCGATATCGGCGACGCGCTGGTGGTGGGCCTGCCAGGCGTTCAACATGTCGCGGACGATGGTGCCAAGGCTCCAGCGGCCGGAGGCCGGAGCGGCGATGTTCTGGGTCGAGGAGGTGAAAAGGATCATGGCCTTCTCCGAAGTCGGTGGACGTCTCTTGCTCTTGCCCGACCAGGATATGCCGCCCATGC
Source organism: Methylobacterium sp. P31 (assembly GCA_050632875.1). Classification (GTDB taxonomy): domain Bacteria; phylum Pseudomonadota; class Alphaproteobacteria; order Rhizobiales; family Beijerinckiaceae; genus Methylobacterium. The sequence goes on from JBODSC010000001.1 coordinate 4,593,377, forward strand.
TGCATTGCAGCAATCGGCTGCCACTCAGCGGTGGCATGCGGAGGCCGCATGGGATTCTTCAATCTTACCAAATACTTCCGCCTCGGAACGATAGCGCCGCTCCCCGGTCCGGGTCGGTCGGTCTTGACGCAGCGCGGGATCCTTCATCGTGCTAGACATGTTCGATGCGGACCGGCCCGACTGGGCGGCGGAAGGACGGGACTGGCCGCACCGGGAGGCGAGCCGGTTCCTTGAGGCGGCGGGCCTGCGCTGGCATGTCCAGGAGTTCGGCGGCCCGGAAAATCCGACGCTGCTGCTCCTGCACGGAACCGGCGCGGCCACGCATTCCTGGCGCGGGCTCGCGCCGCTGCTCGCCCGGAGCTTCTTCGTGGTCGCCCCGGACCTGCCGGGCCATGGGTTCACCGATCCGCTGCGGGATGCCGACCTGTCGCTGCCCGGCATGGCCCGGGCGGTGGCAGCCCTCGTAGAGACGCTGGGCCGCCCGCCTGCCCTGGCCGCTGGCCACTCGGCCGGCGCGGCGGTGCTGGCGCGGATGTGCCTGGACGGGACGATCACGCCCCGTCTTCTGACGGCCTTCAACGGCGCCCTGGCCCCGCTGCCTGGCGCAGCCAATCTCCTGTTCCCGAGCATGGCGCGGCTGCTGTTTCTCAATCCGTTCACCCCGAAGATCTTCGCTTGGACGGCGGATCGGTCCGCCGCCAAGCGGCTGATCGAGGGAACCGGTTCGCGCCTCGATCCGGAAGGGATTGATCTCTACCGGAAACTCTTCGCCCGCGCGGGCCATGTCCGTGGCGCGCTCGGCATGATGGCGAACTGGGATCTGGCCGGACTCCACCGGGCGCTGCCAGGGCTCGCGACCCGCACCTTGCTGATCGTCGGCAGCGACGACCGCGCGATCCTGCCGGACACCGCCTTCGCGCTGCGCGACCGCCTGCCCGATGCCCGCGTGGCCCTGATCCGCGGGCTCGGCCACCTCGCACACGAGGAGGCGCCGGAGCGCGTGGCCGAGGTGCTGCTCGCGGAGGCGCGAGCGGCCGGCATTCTGCAAGCCCGAACTTGACCGAGGCGCGATCCTGCGGCCCCGTCCGTCATCGCGCGGAGTATGGCGACCCAGGGCAGCGTGACACCGGCAAGCGTGGTCCCGTCCGGATTGCGGCGCCGCGCTCGCGAAGACGATTGCCGCGTGACCGGGCGCATCAAACCAAGCCTTGTGGCCTCCGCGGGACTGGCGCCAGGCTTGCCTGGGTCGTAGAGCCTGCCGCGGACCGTTGGGCTCACGACAAGACTAGGACAGGAGCATTCGGGACGATGGCGAGACCCGTGATCGGCGTCATCGGCAATGCACGGCTGATCGACAACCGGTTCCCGGCGCAGATCGTCGGCGAGAACAACATGCGTGCGGTGGCCGCCGTGGCCGGCGCCCTGCCGCTGATGTTCGCCGCCGCGCCGGCGATCACCGATCTCGGCGACCTCCTCGACACCGTGGACGGCATCCTGCTCACGGGCGGCCGCGCCAATGTCCACCCGACCCGTTTCAACGCCGAGCCCTGTGCCGCGCACGAGCCCTACGACGAGGATCGCGACGCCGTGGCGCTGCCGCTGATCGAGGCCTGCGTGGCGCGCGGCGTTCCGCTCTTCGGCATCTGCCGCGGCTTCCAGGAGATGAACGTCGCCTTCGGCGGCAGCCTGCACCCGGAGATCCGCGACCTGCCAGGGCGCCTCAATCACCGCATGCCGCGCCTGGAGAACGGCGAGATCCACCCGGACCTGGAGGTGATCTTCGCCGATCGGCACGAGGTCCGGCTGGCTCCGGGGGGCACCTTCGCCCGGCTCCTGGAGCGCGAGACGATCCGGGTGAATTCGCTGCACGGCCAGGGCATCCTGGAGCCGGGAGCCCGGGTCGTGATCGAGGGGATCGCCGAGGACGAGACGATCGAGGCGATCCGGATCCGCGACGCCGCGGGCTTTGCGCTCGGCGTCCAGTGGCATGCCGAGCACGATCCGGCGACCAACCCGATCAACCGCACCCTGTTCGAGGCTTTCGGGGACGCGGCGCGGAATCGAGTGCGCGGGCGGCGCTGATCCGCGGGCGGAACCGCGCCCCGGACGCCGGGGTTGCCGGAGGCGCGGACAGCTCCCCGCGTTCTTCCCGGCCGCGTCCGCGCGGTTCGCAACAATCGGATCGCATGCACGCCGACCACGACCATCCTGCGCCCTCCGGAGCAGCGGTGCAGCAGATCGAGCCGCGCTCGGGCGTTGCCTTCACCCTCGACCGGGGCCAGCGGCTCACGGTGATCGACCCGCGCGGCGAGCAGGTGGCCGACCTCGTCGCCTACAACCGTCACGACACGGGCGAGGTGATCTCGTCCGGCCGGACCCTCGATTATGCCAGCCGGATCTACCTGACCACCGGCGACCCGCTCTACTCGAACCGCTCGAACGTGCTGCTGCGCATCGTCGAGGATACGGTGGGACGGCACGACTTCCTGCTGACGCCGTGCTCGGCCGACACGTTCCGCATCATCTACGGTGACACCGACCCGCATCGCGGCTGCTTCGGCAACCTCGCGGCGGCGCTCGCGCCCTACGGCATTGCGCCGGACGCGATCCCCGTGGCGTTCAACTGCTTCATGAACGTGCCGATCGACGGGACCACCGGGGCGCTCACGGTCGAGCCGCCCCTCAGCCGGGCGGGGGACCGGATCGTCTTCGTGGCCGAGACCGACCTGATCATCGGGCTGACCGCGTGCTCGGCGCTGCAATCGAACAACGGCAGCTTCAAGCCGATCCACTACCGCGTGGATGGTTAGCCGGGACCATGTAAATCCGGATTGCATCGGCTCCCGAGGTTGGGGTCCTCGTAGGATCAACTGGGGATGCACATCGCTCGATCAGCCGATGACCGATTTTTGGTCAGCCGGGCACGGCGGCCGGCGTCATATGTTTTCCATTTACTAACCTTATCGCACGACGTTGACGCGGTGCAGCGCCGCGGCGGTCCCGTCTCGACTCGCTGCGGGTGTCCCAACGGCCTTCGCCGCCCCATCCCGGTGCTCGGATGATCCCCAGGCAGATTAACCGCTCGTCCGCCGACCGCGTGGCGTGGCGTGGCGTGGCGTGGCGTGGCGTGGCGTGGCGGAGCCTCGCCAACCTCAAATTGCGCGACAAGCTCGCCGCCGTCATGATCCTGGTGGTCGTCGCCATGGGTGCCCTGAGCGCCCTGAGCTTCGTCGACACACGGAACGCGGCGCTTGAGGATCGCGCGCTCATGACGAAGCGCCTCACCGAGGTCGCCCAGAGCCTGCTCGTCCATTACGAGACGCTCGCTACCTCGGGCGGAATGTCGCGCGACGAGGCTCAGAAGGCCGCGCTCGCGGCGATCACCGCCCTGCGCTTCGGCAACGAGGATTATTTCTTCGTCCTCGATGCCGACGGCCGGCTGATCGCCAACGCCTTCAACGCCAAGAATGTCGGCAAGCAGGTGCTGGATCAGACCGACGTCCCGGGCGGCAAGCGCTACTTCGCCGAGATGGTCGAGACCGCCAAGGCGCAAGGTGCCGGCTTCGTCGACTACATGAAGCCGCGGCCCGGCGGGACGGTACCGGTCGAGAAGATCGCGAGCGTGCAGATGTTCAAGCCCTGGGGCTGGATCGTCGCCACGGGCCTTTACCGCGACGACGTGCACGCGGCCGTGCGCGCCCGCGCGATCACCAACACCCTCTGGTCCATCGGCCTCGCGCTCCCGATCCTGGCCGTGCTGCTCCTCATCGGCGGCAGCCTCTCGCGGCCGATCGGCCGCCTGACCGCGGCCATGCGCAGCCTCGCAGACGGCGACCTCGCCGTGACGGTCGGCGATCAGCAGCGTGGCGACGAGATCGGCGCCATGGCCCGCGCCGTCCAGGTCTTCAAGGAGGCGCTGATCGCCAAGCGCGCGGCCGATGAGGCCTCCGTCCAGGAGAATGCCGCGAAGATGCGCCGCGCCCAGGTCCTAGACGAGATCACTGCGCGGTTCGACGCGCAGGTAAGCACCCTGACGCAGGGCCTGTCCGCGGCGGCGATCGAGATGGAGGCCACCGCCCGGGAGATGACGCGCACCGCTGCCCGCACCACCGAGCAATCCGTGCGCGTGGCCGCGGCCTCGGAGCAGACCTCGGGCAACGTCCAGACGGTGGCCGCCGCCAGCGAGGAGATGGCCGCCTCGATCCAGGAGATCGCGTCGCGCGTCACCCACTCCTCGCAGATGGCCGACCGGGCGAGCGAGGACGCGGCCCGGACCAACGACCTGATGCAGGTTCTGGCCCGGGGCACGGACCAGATCAGCGAGGTGATGGGCCTGATCGCCGGCATTGCCGGGCAGACCAACCTGCTGGCGCTCAACGCCACCATCGAGGCGGCGCGCGCTGGCGAGGCCGGAAAAGGCTTCGCGGTGGTGGCTGGCGAGGTGAAGGCGCTCGCATCGCAGACCGCCAAGGCGACCGAGACCATCGCCGGGCAGATCGCGGCGATCCAGGGCGAGACGCGGCAGGCCGTCGATTCCATCCGGTCGATCGGCGGCACGATCGACGAGATGCGCACCGTGGCGCTGAGCGTGGCCGCCGCCATGGAGGAGCAGGGCGCGGCCACGAGCGAGATCGTCCGGAACGTCTCGCAGGCGGCGCAGGCGACGCAGGCGGTCAGCGAGGACATTGCCGACGTGCGGCAGGCTGCCGGCGAGACGGGGACGGCGTCCGGCCAGGTTCTGAACGCAGCGCAGGAAGTGGCACGCTATTCCGCCAGCCTCGGCCAGGAGGTGGCCACGTTCCTGGCCGCGGTCAAAGCGGCTTGACCCCGGACCGCGCCGGCGGCGACGCGGCTGCGCGGTCGCGTGGCTCAGGCGATCCCGTCGATCCCCACCCGCAAGTGCTCCGGCCCACGTAAGGCGGCGCCCGGCCGGTAGGGCGGCGGGTCCTCGATCAGCCGGGGCGCCTTGAGCCGGCAGGCCAGCGCGGTCAGCGCCGCCTCGGCCTCGAACCGGGCCAGCGGCGCGCCGACGCAGTAATGCAGGCTGCCACCGAAGCCGAGATGGCGGGTGCCGGTGCGGTCCGGATCGAACCGGTCGGGGTCCGGGAACACGCATTCGTCGCGGTTGCCGGAGGCCAGCAGCAGCACGAGGTCAGCTCCCTCGGGAATCGTCACGCCCGCGATGTCGATGGCCGAGAGCGTCCGGCGGGTCCGGAACTGCACCGGCGGCTCATAGCGCAGCAGTTCCTCGATCAGGCGCGGAGCCCGGAGTGGATCCTGCCGCAGGCGCTCCAGCTCGTCCGGATGCCGCAGCAGGGTGAGCAGGCCGTTGGTGATCAGGTTCACGGTGGTCTCGTGGCCGGCGACCAGCATCAGGATCGAGGTGGCGATCAGGTCGTAATCGCCCATCTTCACCCCCGCCGGGGTGGCGTGGTTGGCCAGCCCCGACAGCATGTCGTCCTGCGGGTGCTTCCGCTTCTCCTTGATCAGATCGGCCATGTAGCCGCCGATCGCGTCGAAGGTCCGGCTGTTCTTGGCGCGAATCTCGGGATCAGAGAGGCTGTCGGGTTCGAGCGCAGAGGCGAGCTGCGTCGCCCAGCCGTGGAATTTCGGCTCGTCCTCCCGGGGCACGCCGAACAATTCGCAGATCACCGTCACGGGGAGCGGGTAGGCGAGGTCGTCGACGGCGTCGATCTCCCGGGCGCCGCACTTCTCATTCAGCAGGTCGGCCACCAGCCGGTCGGAGCGGGCGCGCATCGCCTGGACGCGCTCGCGCGAGAACTGGTGCATCACCGCCGAGCGCAAGGCGTCGTGGTCCGGCGGATCGCGGAAGATGAAGACCCGATGGCGGTCCATCATCCAGTCCTTGAGCGGCTTCACGATCAGGTCGGTGAACGGGTTGCCGGTCCGCGGCCGGTCGGCCGGCGGCAGGGTGTCGGAGCTGACCCGCGGATCCTGCAGCAGGCTGGCGATGGTGCCGTGCGTCGCCGCCACCCAGGTGCCGTCCTCGGTGCCGTCGTCCTGACGCGAGACGGGATCCGCCCGCAGCTTGGCGTAGATCGGGTAGGGATTGGCCCGGTTGGCGAAATCCTTGACCTGGTCGAGCAGGGTGGCGTCAGCCATGCGGTGTCCTCAGGGAAAACCCGGCGCGCGGATCTCGACGCCTTTCGGCCGGTCGGTCGCGGCGCCGCAGGGCGGGAACGGCGCCCCGGCGGCGACCAGCTCGGCATGGGCCGGCAGCCAACGGCCGGAATCCACCGAGACGGCGGCGATGCAGCGTCCTCCGCTCCCGTAGAGGGCGATGAACCGGCCCGAGGCAGGATCGCCCTGCGTGATCGCCACCGCATCGGCGCCCTCCGTCAGCCCGGCGGATTTGACCACGAGATCGCCCTGCGTCGACCAGAAGGTCGGCACTTCGCCATAGGGGCCCTCCGGCACGGCACCGGCGAGCAGCCGTCCGGTATGGATCCCCTGTGCCACCGCCTGACTCCAGTGCTCCAGGGCAACCCGCCGGCCGCCGTAGAGCGGGTGGGGGAAGCGCGCCACATCGCCGGCCGCGGCGATGCGCGGGTCGGGCTCTCCGTCGGCATCGAGGACATGGCCGGTTGCGTCGCAATCGACCCCGCCGGGATCTGCCGACAGGCCGGATCCGGCGAGCCACTCGGTGTTGCGGACGGCCCCCAGGGCCACGACGGCGACGTCCGCGTCGATTCGGCTGCCGTCGACGAGATGCGCGCGCACCAGCCGGCCGCGCTCATCCTCCAGCCACTCGACCTCGCTGCCGCAGCGCAGATCGACGCCATGGCCTTCGTGAATCGCCCCGATGAACGCCCCGACAGTGCTCCCGAGGACGCGCGCGAGCGGCGTCGGGCCGGGCTCCACCAGGGTCACGGACAGGCCGAGCTGCCGGCAGAGGCTCGCGACTTCGCAGCCGATGAAGCCGCCACCGATCACCAGCACGCGGCGGGGACCGGCGGCGAGGGCCTGCCGCAGGGCGGCGGCATCGTCGCGCCCGCGCAGGGTGAAGACTCCCGCGAGCCGTCCCTCGTGCGGGTTCGGCCAGGGCCGGGCGCGGGTGCCGGTGGCGACCAGCAGGCGGTCGTAGGGGAGGGCGCGCCCATTCGCGAGCCGGACGGTGCGACCATCACGGTCCAGGCCGACGGCCGGGCAGCCGAGATGCCAGTCCGCGTCGAGGCTGAGGCACCCCGGCAGAGTGGTGGCATCCGCGGGGATTTCGCCTGTGAGAACGTGCTTCGAGAGGGGCGGCCGGTCGTAGGGGGTAGGGCTCGGCGCCTACGATGGCGATCCGGCCGGAAAACCCGGCCTCCCGCATGGCCTCGGCGCCCCGCAGGGCCGCGAGGCCGGCGCCCACCACGACGGCGCGCTCGGAACGCTGCGCCATCAGGCGTCCTGCTCCGGATCCTCGACCCGGATCGCCTGGACCGGGCAGGCGATCCGCGCCCGCTCGATGTCGGCGCGGTCCACGGCCGCCGGAGCGGGGTCGTAGAACAGGGCTTCGCGCCCCTCGATGCGGAAGTGCCGCGGCGCCGCGTAGCAGCACTGGGCATAGGCCTGGCACAGGTTGAGATCGACGCTCACCCGCAGGCCGGGCGGGGAGCCGGAGGACACATCGGCGGAGGCGGACATGGCGAGGCAACCGCGCGGAAGGGCGCGGGTTCCGCGCCGCCGAGACGGTCCATCGTCGGTATAAATCTGTTCTCGCCGTTCCCCCGGAAATGGTCCGGCGCAATTCCCCTCCGCCGCCGTTCGATCTATTGTTGCGCCGCCCCGCGGACCTGACCGATGTGCCGCGATCCCAGGAGGGCACCATGCCGCACGGTGCGCGAACGAGTCTCGCAGCTCTGATCCTGCTCCTCGGTGCCGGAGGCGCCTCCGCGGAGCCCGCGCAGGGCACGACCTGGAAGGATCCGCCGGCCCACAAGCCGGCCGCCGAGAAGGCTCCGGCCGCAGACCGGACCGTCGCAGCGCCGGCGCAGACCGCATCGACACCCGCCGCCGCGTCCCAGACCACCCGACCGGCGTCCGCCCACCGCAAGGCGGTGGCGGCACGGCGCGCTCCGGTGCGGCAGGCCGCCCGCAAGGCCGCTCCGCCGGCCAAGCGAGTCGCCGCAACGGCGCACCGGTCGCGCATTGCGGCGGCGACCACCAGGACGGCGCGCAGCCCGCATTTCGTCGCCGTTGCACCGCCGCCACCGCCCGCCGATGGCTATCCGCGGTACCGGTCCTACGGGTATGGGCCGGGTTACGGCTTCACGCCGGGCTATACCGACGAGCGCCTGGACCGCCTGAGCAGCGCGGAGGCTGCCGGCTACCTCGTCGTGCGCGGCCGGACGGTGCAATATCCGGACGGCCGGACCCTGCGCGTCTACCGCCCTGGCGACGAAGGTGAGCCGTTCTGATCACCTGACTCGGCGAAGACCTTCCGCAGCGGCGCCCGCAGGATCTTTCCCGCGGGGTTGCGGGGCAGCAGCCCGTCCCAGATCAGGACGCGCACCGGCACCTTGAAGGCCGCAAGCCGCTCGGCCACGAAGCCTCTTATCTCCTCTGGGCCGGTCTGCGCGCCTTCTGCCAGCACCACGATCGCGCCGGGCTCCTCGCCGAGCGTCGGGTGGGGCACCGGCAGCACCACGGCGTCGATCACGTCCGGATGCGCGTAGAGGGCGTTCTCGACCTCGCAGCAATAGATGTTCTCGCCGCCGCGGATCAGCATGTCCTTGATCCGGTCGACGATGGTCAGAAAACCCTCGTCGTCGGCGCGGGCGAGGTCGCCGGTGCGCAGCCAGCCGCCTGAGAGCACCTCGGCGGTGGCCTTCGGGTCGTCCCAGTAGCCACGGACGATGTTCGGGCCCTTCACGCAGAGGCTCGCCGACGCTGCCGGGCGGCAGGTCCTGCCCCAGGGGATCCACGATCCGCGCCTCGCAGACCGGCAGGGGTGGTCCGCAGGAATCCGGATGAGCGAGGTAATCCTCGCCCTGATGATGCGTGAAGGTCGCCGAAGTCTCGGTCATGCCCCAGCCGGTGCCGGGGACGACCCTGGGCAGAGCCTCACCCAGCGTCCGCACGAGGTCGCCGGCGGCCGGGGCGCCGCCATACGTCATCGCATCGAGGCTCGGCAGCGTTCGCCCCGCCTCCCGGGCCGCCGCGGCGAGCTGCCACGCGATGGTCGGCACGCCCCCGCGCTGGTGCAGCCCTCGGTCTCGATCAGGTCGAGGGCCTCGTTCGCGTCCCAGCGGTGCATCATCACGAGACGATGACCGCCGTAGAGCGCGGCCCCGAGGCTCGCGTGGCAGCCGGTGACATGGAACAGCGGGATCACCAGGAGCGAAGCCCGCTGCGGCGCGGCGGGATCTGGCTTCGGCGGCGTCTCGCCCCGGCGCAGATAGGTGCGCGCCGCCGAGTAGGGATAGGCCATCACGGTGGTGGCTGCGGCCCGGTGGGTCCCGACCGCCCCCTTGGGCTTCCCGGTGGTGCCGGAGGTGTAGAACACGGTCGCGTCGTCCTCGGGATCCAGGGCCACGTCGGGCAGGGGCGCGTCCGGCAATGAGGCCCAGGTTGCCACCGGGCCGATCACCGCGGCCAACGGCGTCGCCCGGGGATCGGGCTCCATCCGGGTGCTGAAGATCCGCTCCAGCGCCGGGCATTCGGCCAAGTGCGGCGCGATCCGGCCGAATCGCTCGCCGTCGGCGATCAGCACCCGCGCCCCGGAATGCCCGAGGCCGTAGGCGAGTTCGGGCCCGCTCCACCACGCGTTGAGCGGCGTGGCGATGGCACCGGCAAGCAGCGCGCCGTAGTAGCTGACCGGCCATTCGGGCAGGTTGCGCAGGGCGATCGCCACGCGGTCGCCCTTGCGCACGCCGGCCGCCACCAGCGCCTGCGCCAGGGCGGCGGCGGCGCGGGCGAAGCCCGTGAAGGTGACCCGCTCGTCGCGGTAGACCACGAAGGTCCTGTCCCCGTGCCCGCGGGCGATCAGGAACAGGTCGCGCAGGGTCGGCGGGGCCTTCTCCCAGATCCGGGTCGGCACGCCGCGGATCGCGATAGTCGTGATCGCGAAGGGCGCGCCCGGGGCGGTGAGCCGCGCCTCCGCCTCGCGGAAGGGCAGGGCCGGCCAGCCGGCCGGGATGCGGAGGTCGCGGTTCATCGGGCGATCGTCACGCCGCCATCGATGACCAGCGCCTGGCCGGTGACGAATCGGCCGGCCGCGGAGGCCAGGAACACGGCGGCGCCGGCGATCTCGTCGGGCTCGCCGATCCGGCGCAGGGGGCGGTGGCCGTGGTGGAGGCCAGCATCTCGGGATCCTCCCACAAGGCCCGGGCGAAGTCGGTGCGGATCAGGCCCGGGCAGAGGCAGTTCACCCGGACGTTGGCCGGGCCGTACTCCACCGCGTAGTTGCGGGCGAGTTGGAGATCGGCGGCCTTCGAGACGTTGTAGGCGCCGATCACCGGCGAGCCCTTCAGCGCCCCGATGGAGGAGATGATGACGATCGCGCCGTCCTGGCGCTCGATCATGCCGGGGGCGACCCTCTGGATCAGCCAGTGGTTCGACAGGATATTGTTGTCGAGGATCTTGCGGAACTGCGCGTCCGTGATGTCGGCGAGCGGCCCGTAATAGGGGTTGCTGGCGGCGTTGCAGACCAGCACGTCCACCGGACCGAGCCGGGCCTCGGTCTGACCGACGAGCTGTTCCAGTTCCTCCTTCACCGAGATGCTCGCCGGGATCGCCACCGCTCGGCCGGCGCCGTGCGCGGCCTCGATCTCGGCGACCACCGCGTCACAGGCCTCGCGCTTGCGTGAGGAGATCACCACCCGGGCCCCGTGCTCGGCCATGCGCAGGGCGATCGCCCGTCCGATGCCCCGGGACGAGCCGGTGATGAGCGCGACCTTTCCGGTCAGATCGAACAGGGACATGTCTCGGCTCTGCTCTGGATGGAGCGGCACAGGCCCTCCATCGTCATTCCGTGAAATCCGATATCCACGCCTCGGTCTTCGAAGGTCGCGACAAACCCCCGCTCCCGTGCGGGAGAGGGGACGCGCGCCGCAGTCGGCCGCCGATCCGCTCGCCCGAGGCCGGCCACCGTCACGCCTCCCGCCCCGCGAGCATCGACCGGCGCAGGCGCGCCATGCCGGCGAGCCAGCGCTCGGGATCCTCGGCCCGGCGGCGGGCGTACTCCGCCACCTGCGGGTGTGGCAGGATCAGGAAGCGCCCCGACGCCAGCCCGTCGAAGGCGGCCTCGGCCACCGCCTCCGGCGTCAGCACCCCGTCGCGGGCCGCGGCACTGGCGGCACCCAGCATGGCGGTGTCGACGCCCTGCGGGCACAGGGCGGCGACCCGGATCCCGTCCGCCGCATGTGCGATGGCGAGGTGCTCGAGGAAGGCGAGCGCCGCGTGCTTGGTGGCCGAATAGGTGGCGCTGCCGATCTGGCTCAGCAGCCCCGCCGCCGAGACGGTGCCGAGGAACGCGCCCCCGCCCCGGGCGCGCCAGAGCGGGACCAGCATCCGCGCCGCGTGGACGTGGCCCATCACGTTCACTGACCAGGACCGCGCCCAACTCTCCGAATCCGCGGAGGTGGCGAGGTCCGGGTCGGGATCCCGCTCCAGGATGCCGGCATTGGAGCAGTACAGGGCGATAGGCCCAATCCCGGCCTCGATGCGGGCGAGGGTGGCGGCGACCGCCTCCGGGTCCGCCACGTCGAGAGCGTAGGCGTGGCCGCCGAGCCGGGCGGCCACGGCCTGCGCGCCGGCTCCGTCCCGGTCGAGGGTGACAACCATCGCGCCCCGGGCCTGCGCCGCCCCGGCGAGGGCCCGGCCGATGCCCCGGGCGGCCCCCGTGACCGCGACGATGCGGCCGGACAGGTCCATGCTCACGCCCCCGCGCGCTCGGCGAAGGCCCAGGCGGCGGCGGCGAGCTTGGGCACCCGCGCCGCCATGCTGGCGGCGTGCTCGCTCGCGGCATTGCCCGCCTTGGCGCGGGCGGCCACGCCCTGGAGGATGCCGACCAGCCGGAACAGGTTGTAGGCGAAGTACCAGTCGAGATTGGGCAGGTCTGCCCGGTCCGCCGCCCGGCAGTAGAGCGCCACCGCCTCATCCCGGGTGGGGATGCCGAGAGCCGTCAGGTCGAGGCCGCCGAGGCCGCTGCGCCCGTCCGCGGGCAGTTCCCACTGCATCAGCAGGTAGCTGAAATCGGCGAGCGGGTCGCCCAGCGTCGACAGCTCCCAGTCGAGCACCGCGCAGACCGAGCCGTCCCGGCAGAAGATCAGGTTGTCGAGGCGGTAATCGCCATGGACAACGCAGGCGCCCTGCTGCGCCGGCACGGTCCGGGGCAGCCACGCGATCAGGCGCTCGACATCCTCCAGGCGCCCGTCCTCGGCGGCGCGGTACTGGCGGGTCCAGCGGTCGACCTGCCGGGCGAAGTAGTTGCCCGGCCGCCCGTAATCGGCGAGCCCCGCCGCCTCCGGGTCGATGGCGTGCAGGCGGGCGAGCGTGGCGATCATGCCCGCGTAGTGCCGGTGGCGGGCATGCGGATCGAGGCCGGGCAGGGCGCCGTCCCAGTGCACGGTGCCGTCCACCGCCTCCATCACGTAGAAGGCCGCGCCGATGACCTCGGGGTCTTCGCAGAGCGCGAAGGGGCGCGGCACCGGGAAGCCCTCGCCGTAGAGGGCGCCGATCACCCGGAACTCGCGCTCCACCGCGTGGGCGGAGGGAGGAGTTGGCCGAAGGGCTTGCGGCGCAGCACGTAGGCCTGACCCGGCGTGTCGAGCCGATAGGTCGGGTTCGACTGGCCGCCGCGGAACTGCTGGACGGTGAGCGGACCGGAGAAGCCGCGCACGTGCTCCACCATCCAGGCGGCGAGCTTCGATTCGTCGATCCGGTGGCGCGGCTCGACCGGCTTCACGCCGGAGAAGACATCGGCGTCGCTCATGCGCGCTCCGCCTCCCGGGCACTCTCCCGGGCATTGGTGTAGCGCCCGAATTCCAGTCGGGCGATCGCGCGATTGTGCACCTCGTCCGGCCCGTCGGCGAGCCGCAGGGTGCGGATGTGAGCGTACATCTTGGCGAGCCCGAAATCCTCCGACACGCCGGCCCCGCCATGAGCCTGGATCGCGTCGTCGATCACCTTGAGGGCGACCCGCGGCGCCGCGACCTTGATCATGGCGATCTCGAGCTTGGCGCCCTTGTTGCCGACCTTGTCCATCATGTCGGCAGCCTTCAGGCAGAGGAGGCGGGTCATCTCGATGTCGATCCGCGCCTCCGCGACCCGCTGCTCCCAGACCGACTGCTCGCTGATCCGCTTGCCGAAGGCGACCCGGGACACGAGCCGGCGGGCCATGGCCTCCAGCGCCACTTCCGCCGCCCCGATGGTGCGCATGCAATGGTGGATGCGGCCGGGCCCCAGGCGCCCCTGGGCGATCTCGAAGCCACGCCCCTCCCCGAGGATCAGGTTCTCGGCCGGGACGCGGACATTCTCCAGAACCACCTCGCCGTGACCCTTGGGCGCGTCCTCGTAACCGAAGACCGGCAGCAGCCGCTCGACGCGCACCCCCGCCGTGTCCATGGGCACCAGGATCTGCGATTGCTGCCGGTGGCGGGGGCCTCCGGGTCGGTCTTGCCCATCAGGATCGCGATCTTGCAGCGCGGGTCGCCGACGCCGGTGGACCACCATTTGCGGCCGTCGATGACGTAGTGGTCGCCGTCCCGGCGAATCGACGTGCTGATGTTGGTGGCATCCGAGGAGGCGACCTCCGGCTCTGTCATCAGGAAGGCCGAGCGGATCTCGCCGGCCATCAGGGGCCTCAGCCACCTCTCCTTCTGGGCCGGACTGCCGTAGCGATGCAGCACCTCCATGTTGCCGGTATCGGGCGCCGCGCAGTTGAAGCATTCCGAGGCGATCCCGACCCGGCCCATCTCCTCGGCGCACAGCGCATAGTCGAGGTTGGTCAGGCCGGCGCCGCGATACGCGTCGGTGTCATGCTCGGGGGAGGGCGGCAGGAACAGGTTCCACAGACCCTCGGCCTTCGCCTTCTCCTTCAATCGCTCCATCGTGGGTGAGGGTGCGCGGCTCCCGGCGCGCTCGGCCGCCACCGCATCGGCCGCCGGCAGGATCTCGTCGGCGATGAAGGCGCGGACGCGGGTCAGCCAGTGCGTCTGGGATTGGGACAGGGTGAAGTCCACGGCGTCCGCTCCCTAGGGCTTTTCTGATCGGCTAGCGCACCAAGCTTGCGCGAGCCGGGGCATCTCGTGTTCCCGCACCGCCTTATCCGAAGCGCGATGCGCCCCTCTCCCGTGCGGGAGAGGGCTGGGGTGAGGGACGAGAAGGTTCGAGATAGAGCGTGCCATCGCTGCGCGTACAGGGCGCCCCCACGCCGGAGGGGTCGCTCCCCTCCCCCTGTCCCGCTCCCGCACGGGCCGGGGACCCGCGCCCGATCTCGAACCGGACAAACCGGGATCGATGGGCCGCAGGTCACCGCGGCCTTCACAGGTATGCAGACCCCATCTCACTGGCGAAGCGGTCCGGCGGCCCTTCCCAGACGATCCGAGCCTGCTCCAGCACGTAGACCCGGTCGGCATGGGGGAGCGCGAAGGTGACGTTCTGCTCGCCCAGCAGCACCGTGATCGGCGTAGTCTGGCGCAGGCGTTCCAGCGCCTTCGACAGGAGTTCGAGGATCACTGGGGCGAGGCCGAGCGTCGGCTCGTCGAGGATGAGGAGGCGCGGTCGCATCATCAGCGCCCGGGCGATGGTCAGCATCTGCTGCTCGCCGCCCGAGAGGGTGCGGGCGCTCTGCGCCTCGCGGGCCTTGAGGATCGGGAACAGCTCGTAGAGCCACTCGCGCTGCTTGGCGCTCTCGGCCTTCGGGAAGTGCTGGCCACCGAGATCGAGGTTCTCGCGCACGCTGAGATCGCCGAACAGCTCGCGGGTCTCCGGCACCTGGACGATACCGGCCCGGGCAATGGCGGCCGGCTTCATCCGGGTGAGGTCCTGGCCGTCGAACCGGATCGTGCCCGTATGCGGGACGAGGCCCGAGATGGCGTTGAACAGGGTGGTCTTGCCGGCGCCGTTCAGGCCGACCACCGAGACGAACTCGCCCTCGTGGACGTGGATCGAGGCGCCGCGCAAGGCCTGCGCCTTGCCGTAGAGGACGTCGACGTTCTCGACGGTCAGCAGCGAGTCGGGCTTGAACGCGGCCTCGGGCCGGGCCGCCGTCTCGATGCTACCGCCGAGATAGACACGGCGCACGGTCGGGTCGGCCATCACGGATTCGGCCGAGCCCTCGGCAATGCGCTCGCCGAGATACATGGCGAACACCCGGTCCACGAGGGCCGAGACGCTCTTCACGTTGTGGTCGACGAGGAGCACGGCCTTGCCTTCGTCGCGGAACCCCCGGATCAGCTCGGAGAAGGACGCGACCTCACCGCCGGTGAGGCCCGCGAAGGGCTCGTCCACCAGCACCACCCGCGGGTCGCGGGCGATGGCCTTGGCGAGCTCCAGCCGGCGCAGATCCGCGAAGGGCAGGGTGCCGGGCCGCCGGTCGGCCACGGCGCCGAGCCCGACGCGCTCGGCGATCTCCCGCGCGCGCCGCGTCACATGGGGGTCGGCCGCCAGACGGATCAGGCTGTCGGGCAGGAGGGCGAGGCTGATGTTCTCCAGCACGGTCTGCCGCTGGAGCGGCCGCGCGTGCTGGAACACGAGGCCGATCCCGGATCGCGCCACCCGGTGGGCCGGCAGGCCGCCGATCTCGCGTCCGTCCAGGCGGATCGAGCCGGCGCTCGGCCGCTCCAGGCCCATGATCAGCTTCATCACGGTGGACTTGCCCGAGCCGTTCGGCCCGATCAGGCCGAGGATCTCGCCGGGCCGCAGGTCGAGGTCGATGTCCTTGACGGCGACGAGGCCGCCGAAGCGCTTGGTCAGGCCGCGCACGGTGAGGCAGGGCTCGGCCGCAGCGGGCGCGGGGGCGACCGTCTCCACGAGCGTGGGCCTTACGGCAACGGTCATCGCGCTCTCCGCAAGGATGCGAGGCCCAGCAGCCCCGACGGCACGAACAGGATTACGAGGAGCGCCACCGCCGAGACCACGAAGGTCGACAGCGCGCCGAGCGGACGCAGCAGCTCGCCCGCCGCGATCAGGAACACCGCGCCCAGCGCCGCACCCACGATGGTGCGCCGGCCGCCGAGCACCGCCGCAATGATCACCTGCACGCCCACCGCCGTGTCGATGAGCGTGCCCACCGAGGCGGTGCCCATGTAGAAGACCACCAGACCGCCCGCGAGCCCCGAAAAGGCGGCGCTGACCGCGAAGGCCGCGAGCTTGTGCTTGGCGACGTTGAAGCCGAGCGCCCCAGTCACCACCGGATCCTGGCCGGCGGCCTGGAGGATCAGCCCGGCGGGCGAGCGAGCGATGGCCGTGAGGATCAGGCCCGACACCGCCATGAAGCCGAGCGCCAGCCAGTAGTTGGTATCGGCGTCGATGGAGATGACGTCGGGCACCGTGAGGCCGATCTCACCACCGGTAAGGTCTGAGAACACCACGATCATGTTCTGCAGGAGCAGGACGGCGACCAGGGTGATCAGCCCGAAATAGGGCCCGCGGACCTTCAGCGCCGGCAGGGCCAGGGCGAGGCCGCCGACCACGGCCAGCAACGTGCCGGCGGCGAGGCAGTACGGGATCGGCAGCCCATAGCGGTTGTTGAGGATGCCGGCACCGTAGGCGCCGAGCCCGATCAGGAAGGTCGGCCCGAAATTCACCTCGCCGGCGAAGCCGAAGAGGAGGTCCCAGGCCATGGCGAACACGCCGAAATAGTAGGCGATGGTCAGGAGACCCAGGATGTAGCCGGAGACCCACCAGGGGAGGGTGGCGGCGGCCGCGACGGCGAGGATCGCGATCCAGAAGCCGGGTGTGGCGAGGAGCTTCATGGGGATACAGCGGCTCCACGCGTTTCACTCCGCCCGCTGCGGGGAGGGTGGCCCAGAACAACCCCATCAGCGCCGCCCCAGCAGGCCCTGCGGGCGCAGGTACATGACGGCGACAAGGAGCAGGAGAGCCGGGATCACCCGGTAGGCGGGCGAGATTAGGTAGGCGGTGGCGGTCTCGAGATAGCCAACCACATAAGCCGCGATCAGCGAACCGGTGACCGAACCCAGCCCGCCCAGCACCACGATCGAGAAGGCGCTCGCGGTGAGCGGCCCCACCGAATAGGATGAGACGCCTAAGAACATCCCGAGCAGCACCCCGGCAATGCCGGCGAGCAGCCCGTAGATCGCCCAGACCGCCACGTAGATCTTGCCCATGTCGTGGCCGAGCAGCGTCACGCCCCGCGGGTTCATGGAGGCCGCGAGCAGAACCTTGCCGGCCCGCGCCCGGTTCACGAACAGCCAGAGCAGGCCGATCACCACCCAGCAGATCACCGCGGTGAAGATCTCGTTCTTCGGCGTACGCACCCCGGCGATCTCGATCACGCCCTCGACGATCGGCAGAACCGTCTTGGGGTTATCGGTGAAGAAGTAGGCCACCAGCTCCTGGATCATGATCCCCCAGAGCAGCGTGCCGGTGAGCACGAAGATCTCCTTCTCTTCCCGCGGAATCGCCCGGCTGCGCTCGATCGGCGCGACGATCGCGAAGTAGGTCACGAGGGCACCCGCGAGCCCGCACAGGACGCCGATCGCCGCCCCGGCATAGGAGCCGAGCCCGAACAGCGCGGAGGCCGCCCAGGCCGCCACCGCGGCCATCACCATCAGGGCGCCATGCGTGAGGTTGAGGACGCCCGAGACCCCGAAGATCAGGGTGAAGCCCATCGCGCCGAGCGCGTAGAGGGCCGAAATCGCGAAGCCGTCGACGAGGATCTGAAGCCCAATCACAGCGCTCTCCCGGCCTGGCCTACTGGACCGCAGGCTTGACCGCGGGGGGCAGGACCAGCTTGCCGTTGGCCGAGTCCGTCGGCCAGATCGCGACCTGCTTGCCGTCCTGCCACTGGCCGAGCACGCCTGTCATCAGGCCGGGGCCGTACTGGATCGAGTGCGTGAAGGTGTCGTCCTTCCCGTAGAACTTGATGTGCCCCACCGTGCCGATCCAATCGGTCTTCTCCAGGGCATCGACGAGCTTGTCGGCCTCCGTGGAGGCGGCCCGCTTGATCGCGTCCGCCACGTAATAGGTCGCGTCGTACGCCATGTAGCCCGCATAGGACGGCGCGCCGCCGAATCGCTTGGTGAAGGCGTCGGTGAACGGGTTGGTCTTCTCGGTGAGCGCCATCCCGGGCAGCGCGACGCTGCCGAACAGCACGCCCTGGCTGGCGCCGTTGGTGTTGGCCCAGAAGGTCGAGGCGGTGGCCTGACCGCTGATTCCCGTCATGGCGATCGGCACCTGCTGGTTCCGCCACTGCACGGTCGGCTGCACGCCGACATGGGCGATGCCGGTGACGATCAAATCCGGCTTGGCCGCCTCGATCTTGTTGTAGATCGGCGTGAAATCGCCCGTGTCCGGCGAGAAGCGGACATGCTCCACCACCTTCAGGCCGGACTTCGGAAGGCATTCCTCGAAGCCGGCATCGAGCGGGCGGGTCCAGGCCGCATCCTCGCTCATGATCGCCACCGTCTTGGCCTTGAGCGTCCCGACCAGAACCTCCTTGGCCGAGTCGCAGATGCCCTGGGCGAGGGCGTGCGAGGTCAGGTAGCCGTGGAAGACGTATTTGTTGCGCGCGTAGTCCTTGTGGACGTTGACGCTGATCTCATTGGAGGCGGCGCCGGGCGTGATCATCGGGGTCTTGAGCCGGGCGGCCCAGGGCATCAGCGCGAGCACCACCTCGGAGATGTAGCTGGCGATGACGAGGTTGACCTTGTCCTCGGAGACCGCCCGCTGGAAGGCCCGAACCGCGTCGGATGCCGAGGCTCTTGTCGTCGTAGGTGACGACCTGGATCTGCCGTCCGTCGACGCCCCCTTGGCGTTGATCTCGTCGGCGGCGAGTTGCACCGCCTGCGGGATCGAGGCTCCGGCCACCGACTGCGCCTCGGCGATCACCCCGATCTTGATCGGGTCGGCGGCCCGCGCGGGCCCCGCCAGCAGGGATCCCGCCGCCAGCAACGCGGGCAGCATGCGCCGGATCTGAGCGCGCCGAGCGACGGCGCGCGCGGTCTCGGACATCGGCATTTCCTCTCTGAGTGCCCGAATTTTTTATTCGTGGGCTTGGCGCCGACTGTAGCCGCCGCCCGACGGATCACAAGAGGCGGCCGTCACGGGGCGGGTGACGTTTCCGGCGAGTCGTTCGCTGCCCAATTTACGGCACGTCGGACGTTGCGTTCCGACAACAGGCCCCGTGATTCCGGCTGGGAATAGCGCGTCTCGCCCCCCGCGACCCGCGCGGCCGCTCCGGAGGCCAGCTTCGGCCCAGCAACATGGTGTCGCGATCGCACCTCACCGGGCCTGGCGGCAGGCATGCCGCGGAGCATCGGAGGGGAGGCGTGCCATGCTCAGACACACCGCGACCGCAACTTTGACCTTGATCGCCCTCGTCCTGGTCGTGACCGGCCAAGCCCGCGCCGCCGCGGTGACCCAGCCCGGGGAGCAGGTCGGCCTGGTGCCCGGCCTACCGCTGCCGGAGGGCTTCTATGCCTTCGACACGTTCAGCTGGAGCCGGGCCGACCGACGCGACGCCGCCGAGGTCGGCGTCAACATCCCGTTCCTGATCTACGCGTCGCCGCTCAAGGTCCTCGGCGCCCAGATCGAGCCGGTGGTCGCGTTCCCGTCAGTATTCATCAACACCCACAACCCGGCTCCAATCCCCAACAAGGATCTGAGCACCTTCTACACGCCGTTCCTGGGCAACATCTTCGCCTGGAACCTGGGGATGGTAAGTCGCGCATCAGCCACCCCTCGGTTCGCTGGTAATCCGCTTGTCAATCAATGGGTTAACGTTCGTCCGGCGCTCCTCCCTACGGTCCGAACAGACGTCGCTTTCAGGGCCCTGTCACAATCCCTGTCACAGCGAGGCCCCTATGGCGACGATCCGAAAGCGTAATGGGAGGTTCCAAGCCCAAGTTCGAATCAAAGGCTCAGGCCCAATCTCGAAGACGTTTGACACGAAAGCCGAGGCACAACGATGGGCGCGCTCCGTCGAGGTCGCGATCGATGACGGAAGCCTCTCAAAGCCCATTCAAAGCCAGCAGTCTACGACGCTCGGGAAGATCCTCACACGGTACCAAGAAGAAATCACCCCGTTGAAGAAGTGGAACCACAGAGAGAAGACGATCATCAGAACCGTGAGACGAACCAATCTTTGGAATGTACGCCTTGATGATCTAACGGAAGATAAAGCAGCCGGGTATAGAAACATACGGTCGAGAACAGTGAAGCCAGCGACCGTTGTCGGAGAACTTGCGTTGCTTGCACATTCCTTGGAAATCGCCCGCCGTGATTGGGGATACCCCATCAAATCAAACTGCTTCAAGCTTGTGAAAAAGCCAGTTGTAAGGAACGGAAGGGAACGTCGCCTTTCTTCCTCCGAAAAACAACAGATATTCGGCCAAGAACATGCAGAACGAATGATGTATGTCGTGAAACTGGCTGAGTTTTCGGTCGAAACAGCAGTCCGAAAAGGCGAGATGCTGAACATACGCAGGCGGGATATCAACTTCGAGCGAGCGACACTTCTCATACCGGAAGCTAAGAACGGATATGCACGAACTATACCATTAAGCCCAAAAGCCATGGACCTACTTCGCTATGGGATGAAACGCTCCAAGAGCGAATGCGTCTTTGAAATAGAATATTGGACACTATCCCGGAGATGGGAAAAACTGAGACGAACACTTAAAACCCACGATCGCAAATGGCACGACCTAAGACATGAAGCGATTTCGACATTCTTCGAAAAGGGGCTGGTTGTCCACGCGACCCGTGGTGCAGCGGCCAACCCTGCACTAACTCTAACCTTGGATCACCTCATGGGGGCCGATCAAAGAAGCATGACGGTATGGATATTCCGTCTGATTTCGCCGGGTTCACTGCCGACGGACCGAAAGATGAGATTGATATTCTCTCCGTCCTTATAGCCGAACTTGAGCAAGGAGTTTGTAAGCAGATGTGCGCTTACTCCGAACTCAACGTCAGACGGCGCCATCGGTAACAGGACCGGGATACGACGGAGATTTGAGTTAGACTGCGCGAAGGCGCGTTCAGAGAACGATAGACCTCCTATTGAGGCGCAGAAACTAATAAAATCTCTCCGATTCATTCTACAATCCACCCGAATGCGCGGTTCCGGCGTGAAGTGCATGCCTTTGTTTTCAAACCAACGGCCTTCTAAGATTAGAGATTCGCGCTATTTTCGCAAGCCCTACATTTTTTCTCTGCAAGCCATGGAGATGTGTCAGGGTATCCAAGCGCATTGGCTCGATGCTACATCGGCCGGTTACATTTCCAAGTTCACGTTACTGGTGCTGGGCGATCCCGCCCATGGCGTATATTATAGTAACGAGGTTCGGCGTACTTAGCCCTACACCAATCCGTGCCCATTGCTCATGATGAGAACGGTTGAGCTTAGGGGCTACAAAGGCGACCGCAATACTTCTGGGCGAGGCGTATCACACTTGACCATCATTGCCATTCCCGATCCAGTTTGTGTTATTGTTTTCTGATGCACGCCCACACTGTCTCGGTCAGGGTCAAGAACGGTTCATGGGACCCTTCTGATGATCTTGGTTTGATCCTCCCGGCAGCCTTCATCCGATGCGAACAGCTATGGAAGGGTCGCGGGGATCGCAGGTCATGGCCCAAAGATCAATGGGCGTTCGCCAGAGACGCCATCGAACCCCTGCTTTACGCCACCATCGATCCTGAAGACGTGCATTATGATAACGGGCTTCTGAACCCACGCGGCACGATCTACTCGCGATCTGTCGAGCTGTCCTCTGTCAGTTTCGAGAATGGTCCAATCCCCATCATATCTGCTTACGCACGGTTTGAGTTGACGTTTGACCGAGAGTTCAAGGATACGGCAGCGTTTTACGACTGGCAGGAACAAACAGATTGGCTGGATTGGGGCACGAACTTCGGATGGCGATTTGAGGACGGGAGCGAATACGATGCTGCTTACGATAACGCCGGGATCGAGTTGGAAATCATGGCGTGACTGACGGGGCCTGTCTTGCGTGCTCTGTTCGCCCACGCCTACGATGCCGTGACAAGGACCTTTCAAGAATGCTTATGTGCGGAGCGGCAACAGTTTCTTGCTTCGCCGTCCCAAGAAGGATGGTGCTGAAATCCGTTATGTTTTGGACCAATGCACAATGCGATGTCAGCGGGTTGTAGACCTATATCTTCAAGACATCTACAATCAAAGCGACATAAATCTTTGTACTGCCTCATGGGAGCCAGCAAAGACGCTAGAGATGAGATCGCGTGCTTAAGCATCGTTGGCCTCCCTACCCGGTGAGATGGTTAAGGTGCCGCGTTGCTGATTTCGCTTCTGTGATGATCCGCACGCACTTGTTTCCGGGCGACCTGGGCGCTCGATATTGATTTTTCAGAACGGGTTCGTGCTATCACTCGTCCGAAGATGCGGCGCATTTGAGCGTGGAACCGTAGGGCGATGGGCAGGCGGCTGGCGGCTATCTTGGTCGCTGATATCGTCGGATACAGCCGGATCATGGGCGCCGATGAAGCTGGCACAATCAAACGCCTTAAAGTTCTTCGACGCGACCTCATGGATACTGCCATCAAGGCAGCGCACGGCCGCATTGTTAAGACTATGGGCGATGGCCTTCTGGTGGAGTTCCCGAGCCCTCTACGCGCCATCTCCTGTGCAGTTCGCATCCAACGAGCGATGGCCGATTGGGAGCCGACTCTGCCGGAGGACAAACGCTTCCGGCTCCGGTTCGGTATCAACCTGGGTGATGTGATCGCTCAGCCGGACGGGGATCTGTTCGGCGATGGCGTCAATGTAGCCGCTCGCCTTGAGCCCCTGGCCGAGCCCGGCGGTCTGTGCGTTTCACGTTCAGTCCATGAACAGGTGCGGGACAAGCTGCCTTACCGTTTTGAGGACAGGGGCAAGCTGGAGCTCAAAAACATCGCTCGTCCAGTCGGCGTGTTCGCCCTATCTGCCGATGCCGTTCACGCCCTCGCTGTGCCGGATGACGAAGAGGACGACGCGGAGGAGCCTCCTGAGGCTAACGGGGACAAGGAAGTTCCACCTCCATCGTTAGCGTCCCGACCAGCCCGCCGTTTTGGTATCGTGAGGCCGGCGCTGTTGGTGGGTGTAGTGGCTCTTGCGTCGGTAGGTGCCTTGGGCTGGTTAATGTGGCCGGGTGCAACGCCAAAGGCCGAGAACACGCTTGCCGTTCAGAATGGTCTACCCGCAAAGCCCCTACCGCCACTCTCCTTGGTGGTGCTGCCGTTCGCCAACCTAAGCAACGACCCCGAGCAGGACTTCTTCGCGGATGGCTTGACGGAGGATCTCACCACCGACCTGTCGCACCTCGCCGGAAGCTTCGTGATCGCCCGCAATACCGCCTTCACCTACAAAGGCAAGGCGGTAGACGTAAAGCAGGTCGGGCGGGACTTGGGCGTCCGATATGCCCTAGAGGGTAGTGTGCGGCGTACCGGAGAACAGGTGGTGCTGAACGCGCAGCTGATCTCGACGGAAACGGGCGCGCAGCTGTGGTCCGACCGATTCGAAGGCGAGCGCAGTCGGCTGGGCGAGCTACAAGCCGAATTCGTCGCGCGGCTCGCACGATCACTTGACGTACAGCTCTCGCAGGCTGAGGGGCTGAGAGTTCTTAAAGAGCGTCCAAATCATCCAACGGCGAGCGACTTGAGCATGCTGGGCTGGGCGGCTCTAAATCGAGAGCGAACAAAGAAGAATACGCTCGAAGCACGTTCTTACTTCGAGCAAAGCCTTGCTGTTGCCCCTGACGATCCGCACGCGAAGATTGGCCTTGCAAGAGCTATCGCACAAGCCATCAATACTAGAACTAGCACCAACATGGCTGAAGATAAGACGCTGGCATTACGTCTCGTTTCAGAAGGGTTGCAAGCTTTCCCACAGAGCGCGATGGGGCACTACGTACTCGCGGAAGTACTCAGGGCGCAAAAAGAGTTTGAGAAAAGCATATCCGAGGCTAGGCTTGCTATAGATTTCGATAGAAACTTAGCCATAGCATATGCTATTGCTGGCTTTTCCACGTTACTGTCTGGGCATTCTGCGGATGCATTTCCTTTTCTCGATACAGCCATCCGACTAAGCCCAAAAGACACCCAGATAAATGTGTGGGAATATTACGTTTGCCATGCGCATACTCACCTTGGTCACTGGCAGCAGGCAGTTGAGTGGTGCAATCGGTCAGTCGGACACACTCCATACTGGGCCGCGTACATAGATTTAGCGGTATCAAATGCTTGGCTAGGGCGCGTGGAAGAGGCGAGAGATGCCGTTCATCAGATCCTTAAACTGATGCCTGGGTACACGGTACAGAAGTGGGCGAGCGCAGACTGGTCCAGTAATCCCACCTTCATGGCGGAGTATCAGCGTCTTGTAGAGGGCTTACGGATGGCTGGATTGCCAGAAGGACCAACAGAATGAGGTCTTCGCTATGACATAACAGTATTTTCGAGACCCGCGACGTACAACTGTTCTGCGACTTCGGTCAGTCGGTCGTTCCAGGCGAGCCGATCGAACCATTCCTCGGGGATGGCTGACAGACCATAGGCCGCTCCTGCTACTTGCCCGGTCACAGCACCTACCGTGTCGGCATCGTTTCCAAGGTTGACCGCCAGGAGCACCGCATCTCGGAAGCTGGTCGTCTCACTGACTGCCCACATGGCCGCCTCAAGCGTATGGAGCACGTAGCCGGACGAACGGATCTCGGATCGTGCCTTCTCCCGCCACGTACCGTTCATGACCGCCTGAACGCCACCGGAGAACGGGCCATGGGTTCCGCTCAAAACGTCCGTGAGCGGCTTGCCGGCGATTAGTGCGGCAAGGACCGTCGCCAAGGCTTCGCAGCTATCCACGGCCTCAACAGCACCATGGGTCACGTAGCTTTGGCGCCGGCTCACGTCCTTTAGCGACTCGGGGCTGTTCCAGTAGCGGAGAACGGCAGGGGCAAGCCTCATTACGGATCCGTTCCCCCCGGTCTTGGCGTCCGTAGGCCCTGCTATGGGATCGCCCGTCAGCCGGAACTGTTCCAGGGCGCTCCGGGTGGTGATCCCGATATCGAAGCAAGCCCCGGTGCAGGAGTTCTCGCCGGCCTCGTACCACCGGCAGAACCGTTCCATCAGATCCCGTTCGTTCAGGCCATTACAGGCGATGAGCGAGTCGGCCAGACAGAGTGCCACCGAGGTATCATCTGTCCACTGCCCCGGCTTGAGGTCGAACGGTCCCCCGCCAACGATGTCGTAGACGGGCGGCTTCGTGTCCCTTCCCTGAAACTCAAGGGTGGTGCCGAGAGCGTCGCCTACAGCCAACCCGATGAGGGCACCGAGGGCATGGTCGCGAATAGCCTCAGACATTCAGCGCCCCCTGTTTGAGAACGTAGGCTTCCTGTTCGCGCGTCTCGATGGCCCCTGGCCTCACGCTCCGAACTCGCTCAATCGCCGTTGGGGCATCCTCACCCATCGTGACGAGCAACATGGCGGCGATCATTCCGGCGCGACCCAAGCCTCCCCGGCAATGAACCACGACAGACCGTCCTTCCCTGAGGTCATTCAGCAGCCTTGGTTCTATCGTCCGCCAAGCCGCTCTGAACGCGGGCCCTGGAACGCTCACGTCGGGAATGGGGACGTGATTCCATACGAGACCCGCATCCCTCACAGCGTCGGGTAAGCCTCGGACGTGCAGTAGGTCGAACTCGTGTGATTCGAGCAAGGTAAGAACGGATGATGCGCCCCAATCCCGGATCGCCGCTACATCCACCCTGATGTCACGATCCCAAGGACCACCGACTGACGATGATCCTTCTTTCCGGGACAGAACGTAATACCAATGCGTCCGTCGTTCTCGCCTACAGGTATGGTCGCGATCTGTAGAGGATGAGTGAGAGATGATTGGACCGGGCGTTGTGATCTATGTATGCTGTGCGATCCAAAAACAGCGTATCCAACGTGCCAAGTATCGTCCTTCGCCATGATGCCTCCGTTATGATTATGATAACACACCGGAGGAACGTCGGAAACGCTCGTGCTTATTATTATTTGACGTTTTCAGGATTCTTGAGGGTAGGCGCTTGTCCATTCAGTAGGCGGTAAACGGATGCGCGGGCCACGTTCAGTTCGCGTGCAATAGCTGTCGCACCCATTCCCTGAGCAGCAAGGGCCTTCACCCGTTCAGGATCAATGGACGGTTTGCGACCTTTATAGACACCTTCCGCTTTGGCCTTGGCTACGCCTTCCATCTGACGCTCGCGCCGGATCGCTGTTTCAAACTCCGCGAAAACGCCAAGCATCTGAAGGAAACAGCGTCCAGCGGCTGTCGACGTGTCCACCGGCTGCTCGATCACCTTGAGGGACACACCCTTCGCTTCCAGCCGCTTCACGATGGATGCGAGGTCGCCTACCGATCTGGCGAGCCTATCGATCCTCGTTACTGTTATGGAATCTCCGGCCCTGGCGAACTGTATGATTGTCTCCAGTTCCGTCCGCCCGTCCAGTTTGGTGCCAGTCTGCGTTTCCGACCGGATCACATCACAACCTGAAGCACCCAACGCCTCTTGTTGAATGGCCAAGCTTTGTGATGAACTGCTCACCCTAGCGTAACCGTAGGTAGCGATGTATGCCTCCTGTCTCGTTAGATTCTAGACCCTCGCATCATACCGTCTCGTAATGCGAATGTCGATCCTAAAAAGACACATCAGGCGGCATCGGAGTGTCTCGCCGCGCTGTCTCGTATGAGTTTACCCGAATGAGACACCTAACATGCTGATCGGCCGCGAACGCGAATCCCTGGGCGACGCTTTAGAGGCCTATCGGTAAGGGCCGGTATTCAAACCTTTATGGAGTCGGTGAGTGGACCCAATCAGCACGGCGCTCATGCACGAGTTTGTTACTCAGCACGGGTTCACCGACTTCGAAGAGTCGAAGCAGTTCGAGCACTTTTCCGCTTTCAGTGTGATCTCTTCGCGATTCAGTGATGATTTC
Source organism: Methylobacterium sp. P31 (assembly GCA_050632875.1). Lineage (GTDB taxonomy): Bacteria > Pseudomonadota > Alphaproteobacteria > Rhizobiales > Beijerinckiaceae > Methylobacterium. Next base: position 4,620,506 of record JBODSC010000001.1, read on the forward strand.
GACACGGAAGATTTGGTGACAGGTGGCGGGGCGGACCTTGGTATCGATGCGTTCGCTGTCATTGTTAACGGCCGTATCGTTGATGATGCGGACGGGGTCACTGATCTTTTGGAAATGAACGGTTACTTGGACGTAGAGCCTCGTCTTCATTCAGGCGAAAAGGACTTCGCACTTTGATGGCTCTGCGTTGTTGGCTCTCGGAGACAATCTGCGTAATGCGGTCTTCTGTGATGAGCCTACCATTCCTGCAAACGATGATATCAAGCGCTTAGTAGAGATTAGGAGGCGGATCTATGATTCGGCGGCCCGGTTGCGGGGTAATCCAGAATGCCGCATCTTCTATGTCTCTACCGGACATTGTAATAATGATGAATACTTAGTGTCTATTATAAATCGCAAAACGCGCGAGCTTATCGAGACTAATCTTTTCAAGGATGTTAAATATATTCCGATCGGCGCCCAACAACTACATGAGCTGTATAGAAGTACAAAGAGCAGCATCACCCGCGAGATAACGTTTGGGAGGTACGTGGTTCTTCCGTCGATTAGCAAAGTTCGCGCATCGTATCTTGGCGTCCTGCCGGCGACTGAATACATCAAACTGATAACGGATCTGGATGGAAATATATTGAAATCGGTCTTCATCGACAATGTCAGGGATTTCCAAGGTGACAACCCAGTAAATATCGGTATTGCTGATACTATAACTGCAGGATCACTTGATCAGTTTGCGTTGAGAAATAACGGCGTAACTATAGTCTCGCGTGAGATATCAACGACCGGAGAAACGTTCACACTTCGTGATTATCAAGTTGTCAACGGATGCCAAACTAGCCATGTCCTGTATGCGGAAAAAGAGAGTATCAAAGAGTCTTTACTTATACCGTTGAAGTTAATACATACAGATGATGAAGAGATTACGCAGGAAGTCATCAAGTCAACAAACAGACAGACGCCGATCGACGAAAACGATCTACTTGCGCTGACCCAGTTTCAGAGAAACTTGGAAGATTATTACGGAGGATTCCCAAAATAACAAAGGTTATATTACGAAAGACGGTCTAAGCAATATGCAGGTCAGCTTGATGTTGAAAAGTCGCGTATCGTTCCAGTCGGGATGCAGCTTAAGTATTTCGCTTCTATGTTCCTTGATTCCGCATATCAAGCAGGACGTTACCAGGGGACGCTTCTAGCCTCGGTGAAAGATCGTGTTTTCAAAAGTGAACACCGGCCGGAACCATATTACACGGCCTCCCTGGCGTTCTACCGTTTCGACGCGCTCCTAAAACGATTGACCGGTGAGGAACGCAGGCTTCGATCTTTCAAGTTTCATCTTCTGAGCGCCTTTAGGTATCGGTATGAGCCGACGGTACTTCCTCCTATTGGAGACAGACGTATCGGGACGTATTGCGCGCACTTGAATGAAATCCTTTGGGATCAGGACCGCTGTCGGACGGCATCCGAGATTTGTGCGACCATCATTCGCGAAGCTGCGGCAGGTAGAGCTATTCCTCTCGTTCGTGATGCTGCAAAGACAAGAGACCTTTCAGAAGAAGTGAAATCGCGAGCGATGGCTCAGAATCCGCTTCGTGCTGGGGCAAGGTGACATGTTTGACCGGTAATCCAGCCGATAGGCATCCGCTCTCTCGGCATATCCAGCGTGCGCCATGCACAAGCTTGAACAGCGGCGGCCGATAATGGCGTCGCGCAGACGTTCTTCAATGCCGGCCCCACCGTGGTCACCAACGCTTGGTACGAGCGAGTGGGGGTTTCGGGTTGGGGCTCACGCTATGATTCATCCAGCATCGCTCTGCAGTGACTCTGCAAAGCTTGGGGATTGGTCCTATGTGCTTCTCGGACCAAACTGATTGAGCCGCAAGCAACTGAGCCGCTATGTCCACACTCACCGTCATGTTCGTTCGTCACGCTGAGAAACCGGGCGGGGGCTTCCCCGGCGATGGCACCACGATAGAGGGCACCACGGACGACAAGTCGCTTGTGATTCGGGGATGGCAGCGCGCCGGGGCTTGGGCTGCACTGTTTGGATCCGATTTGTGCAGCGCCGACTATCCCCGGCCCAACGTCATCTATGCAGCCAAGCCCGAGCCTGTGACGAAGAAGGTCAAGTTCAGCCACCGTCCGTTTGAAACCGCGACACCCTTGGCTGAACGGCTCCAACTTCCACTCAGGGCGGACTATGGCGTTTCCCAAGAGCGCGAACTGGTGGACGAGATCTCGCAAGTTTACCGGGGTCGTGATCGTCTTCTGGGAGCACAAGGCCATCGTCACGGACCTGATCCCGGCCTTGAAGGGTGACCAGACCATCCCCGGTGTGCCGACCAAGTGGGACTCTGACCGCTTCGACGTGGTGCTCCGGTTCGATAGGGCGATGCCGGACGCTCCGTGGTCGTTTCGCCAACTGTCCCCGCGCCTTATGAGTGGCGACAGCGATGCACCGTTCTCACAGCGTGAGGACTGAATCGGCGGTTGGCCGACGATGATGATGACCGCGACCGATCTGTGCCTCCGTCTTGGAGCATCTGTTCTCGCCGGGATGGTGGTCGGTATCGATCGGGAGATGCACGCCAAGTCGGTCGGTGTCCGCACGCTGGGCTTGGTCGGTCTGGGATCGGCTCTCGTTACGATGGCGGGTTCAGGATTCTTGGCCGAAGGTGTCGACGCCAACGCCAGCCGGGCCATTCAGGGCATCGTCACGGGCATCGGCTTCTTGGGCGCGGGTGTCATCGTCAAAGGCGCCCGCAAATCGCGCATCCACGGCATGACCACGGCTGCTGCTATCTGGGTAACGGCCGCGCTTGGGATTTCGTGCGGGGTTGGTGCCTATCTCCCTGTCGCGGTCGGAGTGGTCCTGCTGCTGCTCCTAATCGGCATCGGTGGCCGCATTGACCGGTTTATCGACGCCCGGTGGAGGAGGAAGCACGGGAACGATGGGGTGAAAACGGAAGCGGTAGGACAGGTAAGCGCGCCACCTGATTAGCCAGTGACGATCCTTCAAAGCATCCAACCACGATTCGCTACGGCTTCGGCCCGGAACTGGATCGTTGGCTGATGCTACTCCTGCACCCGGTCTGATGCTCATCCTGATTGTGAGAGAACGTCGAATGAGGCTTCCGTTCTGATTCGCAGCCCGTTTTCCGGTCACAATCTGTCACACTGGCCCTCAAAAACCGCGTCATTTTCACCTTCCGCACCATAGTCGCTTATGGTAGGTTGATCATCCCTAAGACCCTGAAAGAAAGATGGTTTTCGGATTGTAGGTGGACGTTCGAACAAGACGCTATCTGGGCAACATCTTCGCCTGGAACCTGGGGAGCGGCTTCGGCATGTCGTACATCGCGGGTGCCTACCTGCCGTACGGTGACCGCGGCTCGCTGGGGCTGGGCCTCCGGGGCACGCCGCTGATCCCCGCGGCAGCCTCGGGAACGCTCAGCCAACGCGTGGCCGCGTCCTATGTCGGCGATGGCAGCCTCAATCTCTCGGCGATCCTGACCTACAACCGCCCCTTCGACGTCCATGGGCGGTTCGGCGGGCCGGTCGGCGCGGCGATCGGGCCGATCCCGCTGCCGGACCAGCTCAGCCTCGACCTCACGGCCGTGAAGAAGGCCGGCCATTTCGAGCCTCGGTGCCGTGGCGTACGGCTACACCGACCTGCCGGTGAACCGCCGCGACCGGCTGTTCGCCCGCTTCCAGCGGGAGGGCTACGTCGCGGCCGGCGGTCTCGTGGGCTACGATTTCGGGCACTTCATCCTGCAGAGCTTCGTCACCCGCGAGATCGCGTCCCGTGACACCCTCGACCGGGCCGGGCGTCGCCAGCACAACGAGGAGACCCGGGGCTGATTTCGCGTGATCGTGCCCTTCCCGATGGCGGCCGTCGCGCCCGCGCCGGAGCCGCTGGTCCGCAAGGAGTGAGCCCGTGCCGGGTTTCACGACGCCCGCGCTGTCCGCGGACGGGCTTCCAGGCCCGACCGGCCCGGCCTAGGTTTGCCGCGGCCCGGTAGAACGGGCCCGACGGCCTCGAAGAAGGGCGGACAATCAGGTGAGGAACGCACGCGCAGCCGTGCCCGGGACCGTCCCGGGCCGCGGCGCCCGGCCGAGCTGGGGCTCGAACCCATGAGCCTTCGCTGGACTCGGCGACCCGAGGGCTCGACCTGGGGTGATTTCGGCCCCGACGACGAGCGCGGGCGCCTGAACCTGCTGACGCCCGAAAAGGTGCGCCAGGGCGTCGCCGAGGTGCGCGAAGGCCTGACCTTCTGCCTCAGCCTGCCGCTGGACCTGCCGGGCGGCAATGTCCTGAACCCGCGCCGGCACCCGCCGCAGATCACCCCGACGCGCCGCGCCAACGGCCGGCCTAACATGAACTTCCCGGTCTGCGAGGAGGTGGACGGCGCCACCGACGTGATCTGCGACGACCGCGCCCTGATCCACCTACAATACTCGACGCAGTGGGATTCGCTGGCCCATGTCGGCTCGCTCTTCGATGCTGACGGCACCGGTGCGGCGCCGGTCTTCTACAACGGCTTCCGTGGCGGCCGGGACATCGTCGGGCCGGAGCGCGCCGAGGCGGCGGACCAGCCGTCCCGTGCAAAGCGGCTCGGCATCGAGCGGCTCGCCGAGACCGGCATGCAGGGCCGTGCCGTCATGATCGACCTGCGCGCCCATCTCGGCGATGCCAAGACCCGCGTCGGCTACGACCAGCTCGCGCGGATCATCGAGGCCGATGGCGTGGTGGTGGAGCCCGGCGACATGGTCTGCCTGCACACGGGCTTCGCCGAGCGGCTGATCGCCATGGGCGGCGAGCCGGACCCGAAGCAAGTTCACAACCTCTGCGCCGGGCTCGACGGCCGGGACCCGCGCCTCCTCGACTGGATCACCCGCACCGGCCTGTGCGCGCTGATCGCCGACAACTACGCCGTGGAGGCCTATCCGGCCGGGCCGGGGCCCGCCTGCTGCGCGACGCTGCCGCTCCACGAGCACTGTCTGTTCAAGCTCGGGGTCAATCTCGGCGAGCCTCTGGCACCTGACGCCTTTGGCCGACTGGCTGCGCGCGAACGGCCGCAACCGCTTCCTGCTCACCGCCCCGCCGCTGCGCCTGCCCGGCGCGGTCGGCTCACCGACGACGCCGGTCGCCACAGTCTGAGGGGAGGGTGGCATGAGCGAGATCGCGATCGTCGGCGGCGGCCTGATGGGGCACGGCATCGCCCTGGTGCTGGCGCTCCGGGGGCACGGCGTGCGGATCACCGACACGAACCCGGAGACCCGCGCGCGGGTGCCCGCCCTCATGGCCTCGGCGCTCGCAACCCTTCAGGAGGCGGGTGCCGCCCCGGAGGGCTGGGATGCCGACCGATTGGCGCGCGCGGTCCGGGTCGAGGCGGAGCTGGACACGACGGTGGCCGGCGCCGGCCTCGTCATCGAGGCGATCACCGAGAACCCGGAGGCCAAGCGCGCGGTCTTCACCGAACTCGACCGGCTCTGCCCGGCGGACGCGATCCTGGCCAGCAACACCAGCTATCTCGACGTCTTCCCGCTGATCCCGGAGGCGCGGCAGGCGCGGGCGCTGATCCTGCATTGGTACACGCCGCCCTACATCGTCGACCTCGTCGACGTGGTGCCCGGACCCGGCACGGACCCGGCGGTCATCGCGGCGATGGCCGACCTCGTGCGCGGCCTCGGGCAGGTGCCGATCGTGCTGAAGCGCTTCATCCCCGGCTACATCGCCAACCGCATCCAGCAGGCGATCAGCGCCGAGGTGTTCCGGCTCCTCGACGAGGGCGTTGCCGCGCCGAAGGACATCGACGACGCGGTGATCCACGGCCTCAGCTTACGCATCCCGATCCTCGGCCACCTCGCCAAGGCGGACTTCACTGGCCTGGAGCTGACGCAGCGCGCACTGGCCAACGCGAGCTACACGCCGCCGCCCCCGCGCACCCGCTCCGAGACCCTCGACGCCCTCTGCGCCGCCGGCCGGACCGGGGTGATGGCGGGGCGTGGCTATTTCGACTGGGGCGGGCGGGAACCCGCGGAGCTGTTCCGCGAGCGCGACCGCAAGCTCCTGGCGCTCAAGCAGGCCATGGCCGGGATCGGCCGGATGGAGGGAGCATGATCGGGGCGGATCTCTCCGGACGGCGCGTCCTCGTCACCGGGGCCTCGTCGGGCATCGGGCTCGCGACGGTCGAGATCTTCGCGCGCAACGGCGCCACGGTGGCGCTGAACCACCTGCCGGGCGACGCCCGCGGCCCCGCCGAGGCCGCTCGGCTCGCCGGGGCGGGGCTCTCGGTGATCCCGCTGCCCGGGGATGTGTCGCGGGCGGGTGAGGCGGAGGCGATGGTGGCTGCGGGGATCGACGCGCTCGGTGGCCTCGACGTGCTGGTCAACAACGCCGGCACGTCGGGCACCACCACGCCCATCGCCTTCGAGGACCTCGATGCGATGACCGAGGACTTTTGGGCCACCATCCTGGCGACCAACCTGCTCGGGCCCTTCCGCTGTGCCCGGGCCGCCGCGGCGCCGCTCAAGGCGCGCCGGGGCGCCATCGTCAACACCGCCTCGGTGGCCGGTCTCGGGCGGCGGGGCTCCTCGGTGGCCTACTCGGCCAGCAAGGCCGGGCTGATCAACCTGACCCGCAGCCTCGCCCGGGCACTCGCGCCGGAGGTACGGGTCAATGCGGTGGCACCGGGCCTCGTCGCCACGCCCTGGACTGAGCCCTGGTCCGACGAGCGCAAGGCCTCGACAGTGAATCGTACCATGCTCGGCCGCATGGCCCGGCCGGAGGACATTGCCGAGACGATCTTCTTCCTCGCCGCGGGCGCGGCCTACATCACCGGCGAGACGATCACGGTGGACGGCGGGGCGATCTGAGACCCGGGAGGACACGCATGTCGAGCGCCACCGTCATCACCTGCGCCCTCACGGGATCCTTCGACACGCCGAAGAAGAACCCATCCGTGCCGGTGAGCCCGAAGGCCATCGCCGAATCGGCACTCGAAGCGGCCGCCGCCGGGGCCGCCGTGGTCCACATCCACGTCCGCGATCCCGAGACCGCCGCGCCGAGCATGGAGCCTCGCCCATTACCGGGAAGTGGTGGAGCGGATCCGCGAGCGGAACGCGGACGTGATCCTCAACCTGACCACGGGGGCGGGGGGCCGGTTCGTGCCGGGCGACCCCGACCCGGCCTTGGCCGGGCCGGGCACGACCTTCGTGGGCCCGGAGGTGCGCACCCGGCACGTGGGAGCGCTGCGACCGGAGATCTGCACCCTCGACATCGCCACGATGAATTTCGGTGAGCACCTGTTCCTCAACACCCCCGGCCATCTGCGGACGATGGCGGGTCAGATCCGCGCGGCGGGCGTGAAGCCGGAGATCGAGGTGTTCGATCTCGGCCAGATCGAGCTCGCCCGGCACCTCATCGCCGAGGGGCACTTGGCGCGCCCGCCCCTGTTCCAGATCTGCCTCGGGATCCCTTGGGGCGCCCCGGCGACGCCGGAGGCGCTGGTGGCGATGCGGGCCCGGCTGCCGGAGGACGCGATCTGGTCGGCCTTCGGCATCGGCCGGGAGGAATTCCCGATCCTGGCGGTGGCGGCCGGCATGGGCGGCAACGTCCGGGTCGGCCTGGAGGACAACCTGTACCTGTCGCGGGGCAAGCTCGCGCCGAGCAACGCCGCGCTGGTGGAGAAGGCGGTGAGCCTCCTCGCCCATCTCGACCGCGAACCGGCCACGCCCGATCAGGCGCGGGCGATTTTCGGATTGGCGCCGCTTGGGTGATCGCGCCCGGATTCCGCGCGTCTTCCTCTCCCCTCAGCGGCAGAGGGAGACCGCGAAGCGGGTCGGGAGAGGGGAGGAGCGACGGTGCAGGATGAGGCGCCAGCCCGCACGCCTGCTCAGCCCTGTTCTGAAGCCGGGTTCTCCTCTCGCGGACTATTGTCCTGGCCCAGTCTCTGCTGACGCAAGAGTCGCCCATTGGGCCACCGTTCCCCGCAGAGGGGGAGGGAGGACGGCACCGCTGACGGATCGCCCGCATCCTCACGCGTGCCCGTATCAGACGCCATCACCCCCGGATATTCTGCATTCGGACGAATCTCGAGCGGCGATCAACGCCGCCGGGTCAGCCATGACAGGGAGAGAAACATGACGGTCCGCCACCTCGCCGCGCGGCTGCTCGGGAGCTTGTGCGCGCTCGGCGCCGGCGCGGCGCTCGCAGCCGACCTCGTGCCGGTGAAGATCGGCGTGCTGAACGACCGCTCCGGCGTCTACTTCGATTCCGGTGGCGAGGGTTCGGTGGTGGCCGCCCGCATGGCGGTGGAGGACTTCAACCCGGAGGCGCACGGGCTGAAGGTCGAGGTGATCGCCGCCGACCACCAGAACAAGCCCGATATCGGCGCCGCGATCGCGCGGCAATGGTACGACCGCGACGGGGTCGACGCCATCTTCGACGTGCCGACCTCGTCGGTGGCGCTGGCGGTCGCGCAGATCACCAAGGAGAAGAATAAGACCTTCGTCAATTCGGGCGGCGGCACCGCGGACCTGACCGGCCCGGCCTGCACGCCCAACACCGTTCACTGGACCTACGACACCGCGGCGCTCGCGAACGGCACCGGCAAGGCGATGCTCAAGCGCGGCGGAAAGACCTGGTACTTCATCACCGCCGACTACGCCTTCGGCCTCGCCCTGGAGCGGGACACCAAGGCCGTGGTGGAGAAGAACGGCGGCACCGTCCTCGGCGCCGTGCGCACGCCCTTCCCGAACCCGGATTTCTCCTCTTTCCTTCTCCAGGCTCAAGGGTCGGGCGCCAAGGTGATCGGGCTGGCCGATGCCGGCCTCGACGCGGTCAACGCCATCAAGCAGGCGCACGAGTTCGGGATCCGCCAGGGCGGCCAGACCCTCGCCGGCCTGTTGATCGCGGTCACCGACATCCATTCCCTCGGCCTCGACGTGGCCCACGGCCTCGTGTTCACCGCCGCGTTCTACTGGGACCTCAACGACGCCACGCGCACCTTCGCGGCCCGCTATGAGAAGCAGATGCCCGGCAAGAAGCCGACCTCCTACCATGCGGGCGTCTATGCCGGCACGCTCCACTACCTGAAGGCCGTGGCCGCGCTGCACTCCGCCAAGGACGGCGCCGCCGTCGTGGCCAAGATGAAGGAGATGCCCACCGATGATCCCCTGTTCGGCAAAGGCACGATCCGGCCGGATGGGCGCAAGATCCACCCGATGTACCTGTTCGAGGCCAAGGCGCCCTCTGAGTCGAAGGGCGAGTGGGACCTCTACAAGGTCTTGGAGACGATCCCGGCCGATCAGGCGTTCCGGCCGATGAGCGAGGGCGGCTGCCCGTTGGTGGCCAACATGACGGCGAAGTAGGGGCCGCGGGATAGTCCACCGGACTCCTCATCCTGAGGGGCCGCGCAGCCGCCATGCGCGAGCACCTCAGGATCAGGTCGCGGGTTGAGGGATCGGCACTCAGGCTTGGCCGATCCGGTCGAGAGCCGCCAGCGCCTCATCCGGCAGGCTGAGCGCGGTCGCCGCGAGGTTCTCGCGCAGGTGGCCGAGGGAAGAGGTCCCCGGGATCAGCAGGATATTGGGCGACCGGCTCAGCAACCATGCGAGCGCCACCTGCATGGGTGTCGCACCGAGCCCGGCCGCCACTTCGGACAGGGTGCCCGACTGGAGCGGGCTGAACCCGCCCAGAGGGAAGAACGGCACGTAGGCGGTCCCGGCCGCTGCGAGATCGTCGATGAACGCGTCGTCATCCCGGTGCGCGAGGTTGTACTGGTTCTGCACGCAGACGATGTCGGTGATCCGGCGCCCCTCGGCGACCTGCCGTTTCGTGGCGTTGCTCAGGCCGATCCGGCGGATCAGCCCCTGCCGCTGCAGATCCGCCAGCACCGTGAGCGGCGCCTCGATCGGACCCTCGGCGGGACCGTGGACGTCGAACATCAGGCGCAGGTTGACCACGTCGAGGACGTCGACGCCCAGGTTGCGCAGGTTGTCGTGGACTGCCTGGGTCAGTTCCGCGGCCGAGAAGGCCGGGTTCCATGAGGCGTCCGCCCCGCGCTTGGCGCCCACCTTGGTGACGATCACGAGGTCGTCCGGATAGGGATGCAGCGCCTCGCGCATGATCTGATTGGTGACGTGCGGCCCGTAGAAGTCGCTGGTGTCGATGTGGTCGACGCCCTGCGCCACCGCCTCGCGCAGCACCGCGACCGCGGCCGCGTGGTCCTTCGGCGGTCCGAACACGCCGGGCCCGGCGAGCTGCATGGCCCCATAGCCGAGCCGCTTCACCCTGCGGTCGCCGAGCGGGAAGGTGCCGGCCTGCGCGATGTCGGTCATGGCGGATCTCCTGTTTGCACCCCGGATGTAGACGCCACCGTTTGAGCCGATAAGCCGTGACAATCGGCACAGGCTGTGCGGATTCTCGAACGATGACCACAGATCTCACGGACCTTGCCGCCTTCGTGACCATGGCGCGGGCCGGCGGCTTCCGTGAGGGCGCCCGCGCCCGGGGCGGGAGCGCGTCGAATCTCAGCGAGGCGGTGCGCCGGCTGGAGACGGAGCTCGGCGTGCGCCTCCTGAACCGGACCACGCGCCGCGTTGCCCCCACGGAGGCCGGCGCCCGCCTGCTCGAGCGGCTCGGCCCGGCGCTCGCCGAGGTGGGATCGGCCCTCGACGTGGTGAACGGCTTCCGCGACCGCCCGGCCGGGACGCTCCGGCTCAACGTGCCGCTGAGCGCGGCGCGGCTCGTCCTGCCGGCAATCGTGCCGCCCTTCTTGGAGGCCTACCCCGAAATCCGCCTGGAAGTGGTCGCCGAGGACGGGTTCGTGGACGTGCTCGAGGCGGGCTGCGACGCCGGGATCCGCTACGACGACCGGCTGGAGCAGGACATGATCGCCGTGCCGATCGGGCCGCGGCGGCAGCGCTTCGCCACCGCGGCCGCCCCTACCTATCTGGATCGGCGCGGCCGGCCGGAACACCCACGCGACCTGCTGGTCCATGCCTGCCTGCTCGGCCGGTTCCCGAGCGGCGCCCTGACGGCGCCGTGGGAGTTCGAGCGCGACGGCGAGATCGTCCGCGTGGACCCGTCCGGCCCGCTGATCGTGCGCGTCGGCGCCAGCGACCTTGCGGTGCAAGCCGCGGTCGCGGGGACCGGGATCATCCACCTGTTCGAGGGCTGGCTGCGCCCGCAGCTCGACAGCGGCGCCCTGGAGCCGGTTTTGGAACCCTGGTGGCAGGTCTTCTCCGGCCCGTTCCTGTACTATCCGGGGCGGCGGCACCTGCCGGCACCGCTGCGCGCCTTCGTGGACTTCGTCAGTGCGCGTCCGGCGGCCCCGGGTCCGGCAGTTCGAACACCGTGAGCTGTCCGCCCGGCGCCGTGTACTGCGAGAGTGCCGCGTAGCCGCCCACCGCCCCCGAGCCGTCGGCGGGATCGGTCAGCCCGGCCGCCAGCCCGATCCCCGCCCAGCCGCCGACGCCCGACAGCACCGCCACGTATTGCCGCCCGCCGTGCAGGTAGGTGGTGACATTGCCGACGATGCCGGAGGGCGTCTTGAACCGGTAGAGCCTCGTGGCCGTCCCGGGCGTCCACGGCCTTCAGGTAGCCTTCGAGGGTGCCGTAGAAGACCACCTTGCCCGCGGTGGCGAGCGCCCCCGACCAGACCGAGAAGGCTTCGGGAATCGTCCACGCGATCCGGCCCTGGGCGCCGTCCCAGGCGATGAATGCGCCGGTCCTATCGGTGCCCTCCGGCGGGTGCAGCGTCAGCGTCGCGCCGACATAGGGCTGGCCCGGCGTGTAGGTGACCCGGAACGCCTCGTAATCCATGCACATGTGGTTGGTCGGCACGTAGAACAGGCGCGTCACCGGCGAATAAGCGGCGGGCTGCTGGTTCTTGGCGCCGAGCGCCCCGGGGCAGATGTTCTTCGTCGTTTCGTCCTCGTCGGCCTCGTCCGGCGCGTAGCGCTTGTCGACCACCGGCCGGCCGTAATCGGGGGCGGCGGGATCCATGGCGATCCGGCGCGCCCAGTTGACGCTCGGGTCGAACTTCTCGGCCACCAGCAACTCGCCCGTGGCGCGGTCCAGGGTGTAGCCGAAGCCGTTTCGGTCGAAATGGGTCAGCACCTTGCGGGGCCGGCCGCCGATCACCTGCTCGGTGAGGATCATCTCGTTGACACCGTCATAGTCCCACTGGTCGTGGGGCGTCATCTGGTAGACCCAACGGGCCATCCCGGTATCGGCGTCGCGGGCGATGACCGACATCGCCCAGCGGTTGTCGCCGGGGCGCTGAGCCGGGTTCCAGGTCGAGGGATTGCCGGTTCCGTAATAGACGAGGTTCAGGTCCGGGTCGTACGAGAACCAGCCCCAGCTGCAGGCGCCGCCCGTCTGCCACTGGTCCCCTTCCCAGCTCTTGAGGGAGGACTCCTGGCCAATCGGGCGCCCGAGCCTCGGTGGTCTTCTCCGGATCGACCAGCATATCTGCATCGGGCCCGGTGGCGTAGGCGCGCCAGAGGCGCTGGCCCGTCGCCTGGTCGTAGGCGGTGACGTGGCAGCGCGCCCCGTACTCGCCGCCCGCGAGCCCGACGATCAGCTTGCCGTGCACCGGCAGGACTGTGGCGGTGTTGGTCTCGCCGCGCCCCGGATCGCCGTTCCTCACCGACCACAGCACTCGGCCGGTCTCCGGATCGAGCGCCACCACGGTGGTGTCGGCCTGCTGCAGGAACAGCCGCCCCTCGGCGTAGGCGAGGCCGCGCGAGACCGTGTCGCAGCACATCACGGCGATGACGCTCGCGTCCTGCCGGGGGGCGTAGCGCCACAGAATCCGGCCGTCGTGGTCGAGGTCGAGGGCGTAGACCACGTTGGGGAAGGGGGTATGCACATACATGATGTGCCCGACCACGATCGGCGCCCCTTCGTGGCCCCGCAGTACGCCGGTGGAGAAGGTCCACGCCACCTTGAGGCGCGAGACGTTGCCGGCATTGATCCGATCGAGGTCGGAATAGCGGGTGTTGGCGTAGTCCAGGGTCTGGAGAACCGGTCCGTCGCTCGCCCGCGCCGCGCCGGCCAAGAGGGCGAGCGGCAGGGCCGCGAGAAGTGGAACACGCATCCTCGGGATCCTCTCGCCGCGCGGGTACCTCCGCTGGGTCCCGCGCGCGCCGCCTCACATCCGCTGCTGGACGATGTCCTCGGCCTGCGGATCCGGCTCGTGGCCGGCCTTGCACAGCATCGGCACCACTTCGGCCGCCTCCCGGGCGACGAGGTAGCTGAGGTCGAGCCCCGCGCGGATGAAGCCGTGGCCGCGCATGTGCTCGAACAGGGCGAGCAGCGGCGCCCAGAACTCGGCCACCGAGACCAGAACCACCGGTTTCCGGTGCCGCCCGAGCTGCGCCCAGGTCAGCTGCTCGACCAGTTCCTCAAGGGTGCCGATGCCGCCCGGCAGGGTCACGAAGGCATCCGAGCGCTCGAACATCAGGCGCTTGCGGGTGTGCATGTCGGGCACCACCACGGTCTCCTGGACATCGTCGAGCATGTGCTCCCGCGCCTGGAGGAAGTCCGGGATGATGCCGGTGACGTGGCCGCCGGCGGCGAGCGCGGCGCGCGCCACCGTCCCCATCAGGCCGACATCGCCGCCGCCGTAGACGAGGCGCATCCCGGCCTGGGCGAGTGACGTCCCGAGGACCTCCGCGGCCTCGCGGAAGGCGGGGTCCCGGCCGAAGCCGGAGCCGCAATAGACACAGACTGTCCTCACCGGGGCCATCCGGCGCCCTCCATCACGCGTCCGTTGCGAGCCGTCCAGGAATTGCCCCGCGCCCGGCGGTCCACGCGCCAAACTGCTGAATTCGCGTGGGATTCGCCCGCCTGGGTGGCGGGACGGCTTGGTGTCGGGACCATGTACGGTATTATGGGCGGCGCCGTCGACGGTTTTCGCGCGGGCGGACGGCCCGCCCGCCGGGCAGGTGGCAGGATCAGAGGAGGCCATTGTGGCGATGTCGAGACAGGTGCGGCGCAGTCTCGCCCTGGCGCTCGCAGGCCTTCTCGGCGGCCTCGGCCTCGTGCTGGCCCTGTTCGGCGGCGAATCCTTGCGGCGGCTGACGGGGCGGCACGGGACCGAGCCTCCCGCCTCCTCGGCGCCGGCGCCGAAGGGCAGCCTGCGGGGCCTTGATGATCCCGGGACGTTGGCGAGCCGCCCCGACCCATCCATCGATTTCCGCGACAGCACGACCGGCCCGACCAAGTCCGAACCGGCGACTCCGGGCGAGTCCGCATCGTCCGCGCCGCCGGACACCCGTTCCGCGCGGATCGACGCGCACGATAAGCCGCCGGCGGCCGAGACTCGACGCGGCCGAAGCCCCGCGCTTCGACATCGTCCGGGTCGAGCCGAACGGCGACACCGTCGTGGCCGGGCGCGGGGCGCCGCACGCCGAGGTCGAGATGCTTCTCGACGGCAAGCCGGTGGCCCGGGCGACCGCCGACGCGAGCGGACAGTTCGCCATCGTGCCGCCGGCGCTGCCGGCGGGCCCCAGCGAAATCCGCCTGCGCATGACGGCCAAGGACGGGCGCGCGGCCAGCTCGAAGCAGAGTGTGGCGGTCGACGTCGCCCCCGGCCGCGACCGCCAGCCACTGGTCGCCCTGACCGCTCCGGACGCCGCGACCGTGGTCCTGTCGCAACCCGGCGCGCCCGCCTCCGCGACGTCCTCCCGCGCCAAGATGGCGGATGCGGGCGCACCCGGCTGGCGGGCGGAGCATGCCGAGAAGTCCGGGATGTCCGCTCCCAGCGCGACCCAGCCCGCACGGATCGTCAGCGTCGACGTACAGGGGCACGGGCGGCTGTTCGTGACGGCAACCGGCACGCCGGGGTCGACGCTCCGGCTCTACCTGAACGACACCCTAATCGCCCCGGGCAGCATCGGCCCGGACGGCCGGGCGAGCTTCACGATCGGACGGGGGTCAAGCCCGGCCATTATCAGGTGCGGGTTGACCAGATCGATCCCGCCACCGGCAAGGTCGGCGCCCGCGCCGAGGTGCCGCTGTCGGTGCCCGAGCCCTCCACGCAAGTCGCGGCCGGCGAACCCTCCGCGGCGGGGCCGTCGGGCGAACGGGACGGCGCCAAGGAGCGGCCACATGCGGACAAGCAGGGGATGCAGGCCACCTCCAAGACTGCGGGCCGCGCCGCGGAGTCCCCCTCGGCTCCCGATGCCAGCCATCTCGCGGCGGAGACGGGCGGCCCGGCCCGGGACGGGGCGGTGTTCGTGCCGGAGATCAGCACGGCCAAGATCATTCGCGGCGACAATCTCTGGCGGATCAGCCAGCGTACCTACGGCCGCGGCGAGCGCTATACGGTGATCTACGACGCCAACCAGAGCCAGATCCGGGATCCGGACCTGATCTACCCGGGCCAGATCTTCGTGCTGCCAGCCGACAAGCGGGGCTGAGCGGCGCTCACTCCACGACCTGATCGTCCCCCGCGAAGGCCAGCCGCCGGAGGCGGCGCAGTGCTTGGTCGAGATCCTCCCGCGACGGCGATGCCAGGGCGAGTCGGACCGCGTTCGGCGCGTGGCCGGGATGGACTGCGAACGCCGAGGCCGGGAGGAGGGCGATGCCCTGTCGCAGGGCCGCCGCCGCGTAGGCCTCCGCCCGCCATGTCTCGGGCAGTTCGAGCCAGATATGGTAGGCGTGGGGATCGCCCACCACCCGCAGGTCTGCCAGCGCCGCCCGGGCGATGGCCTGCCTGGCCGTGGCGTCTCGGCGCTTGGCCTCGGCGAGCGAGGCAGCCGAACCGCCCGCCATCCAGTGCATGCCGGCCGCGAGCGACAGGCCGAGCACGCTCCAGGCCCCCTGGCGCACGGAGGCCGCGAGCCGGTCGGTCAGGTGCGGGGGCGCCGCGATCAGCCCTACCGTCAGCGCCGGCATCACCCGCTTCGAGAGGCTGTCGATCACGATCACCCGGTCCGGGGCGCGGCTGGCCAGGGGTTGGGTGTCGGCGAGGAAACTGTAGACCGCGTCTTCGATGGCAGTGAGCCCCGTGCGATGGAGGCAGTCCGCGAGGTCGGCTCGCCGCGCCGGCCCCATCGTGACGCCCAGCGGGTTCTGTAGAGTCGGCTGAACATAGACGCCGCTCAGCGGCGCCGCCCGATGAGCCTGGAGGAGGGCGTCCGGACACATCCCCTCCGCGTCCATGGCAACAGGCACCAGCGTGATCCCGAGGCGGGCCGCGATCCCCCTCACCGCCGGATAGGTGAGCGGCTCGCAGCCGATCCGCTCGCCCGGGGCAGCCAGGGCAGCCAGGGCGGCGGCCAGGGCCTGCCGCCCGTTGCCGGTGAACAGGATGTCGGCGGGATCGGGGGCGTAGGCGTCGCGCGCCAGGAAGACGGCGGCGGCCGCCTGCGCCCGCGGCGTGCCCGCCGGCCCGTACTGGCTGAACCCGATCTCGGCGCCGCCGCGGGCGAGCGCCGCCAGGGTCTCGGCCAGCACCGCCTCCTGCTCGGGAAGCCTTGAATGCGCCCGCTGGAGGTCGATCGCCGCCGCCGGCGGCTCCGGCTGGAGTGGCCCGGCCCGGCCCGGATCGGATCGCACGTAGGTGCCCCGCCCAACCTCTCCGGTCGTCAGCCCCCGGCGCGCCAACTCCGCGTAGACCCGGCTCGCCGTCGAGACCGCAATGCCCCGCGCGTAGGCGAAGTCGCGCTGTGGCGGCAACCGCTCGCCGGGCCGCAGCCGGCCCGCAGCGATGTCGGCCGCGATGGCGTCGGCAACAGACCGGAAATCCGCGGGCCGCATCATTGCTCCGAGATCAATGTTTCGATTGATCCGAGATGTGTATCGGATCAATGCTCCGCCAGCAATCCCGGCCGGACTGCGCCCCTGCCACCGGATCGTCCGCGATGCCTGCCGTCACCCTGTCCTCGTCACCCGCGTCTCTCCGCCCCGCCGAGCGCCCGTCCCTGATCCGCATGTGGTTGCGCCGGATCCGGACCCGACGCGCCCTCGCGGCGCTCCATCCCGACCAGCTCCGGGATATCGGCCTGGAACCGTGGGTCCTGCGCGCCGAGATCCAGAAGCCGTTCTGGCGGGCGTGAGGCTGTGCCCTGCACGCAGGGCGGGTGATCCCGTGCGGCTACACGCCTATATGCGGGGCTCACGACACCCCTCCCGACAGAACTCACATGACCGACGACACCGTGCCCGCGGCCGGGCAGAAGCCCCCGGCCGAGCGCCCCGGGCTGATCGCCACGTACCGGCGGCTCTGGCCGCATCTCTGGCCTCATGGCCGGCCCGACCTGCAGCGCCGGGTCTTCCTGGCCTTCGGCCTGCTGCTCGCCGCCAAGCTGGTGACCATGGTGACGCCGTTCACCTTCAAGTGGATCACCGACGCGCTGGTCGCGGCGGTCGGAGGCAAGGACGCGCCGGCGCCCGCGGGCCTCCTCGCCGCGCCGATGCTGCTGATCGCCCTCTACGGCGTCTCGCGGATCGCCATGTCCGCGCTGACGCAGGTGCGCGACGGGCTGTTCGCCAAGGTGGCGATGCACGCGGTGCGGCGACTGGCGCTCCAGACCTTCGAGCACATGCACCGCCTGTCCCTGCGCTTCCACCTGGAGCGCAAGACCGGCGGCCTCACCCGGGTGCTGGAGCGCGGTCGCGCCGGCATTGAGGAGCCTCTCGCGCTTGATGGTGCTGACCCTGGTGCCGACCATCGTCGAGTTCGTGCTGGTGCTCGGCGTCCTCGCCTACGAGTTCAGCTGGACCTACGCGCTCACCGCCTTCGTGACGGTCGCAGCCTACCTCGCCTTCACCTATAAGGCGACCGAGTGGCGGATCGCCATCCGCCGCCGGATGAACGCCTCGGATACGGATGCCAACACCAAGGCGGTCGATTCGCTGCTCAACTACGAGACGGTGAAGTATTTCGGCGCGGAACGCCGGGAGGCGGCCCGCTACGACGAGTCGATGGCAAAGTACGAGAAGGCCTCGACGCAGACCTACGTCTCGCTGGCAGTGCTCAATGCTGGGCAGGCGGTGATCTTCACCCTGGGCATGACCGTCGTGATGTGGCTCGCCGCCCGGGACATCCTGGCCGGGCGCACGACGATCGGCGGCTTCGTGCTCGCCAACACCATGCTGGTGCAGCTCTCGATGCCGCTCAACTTCATGGGCATGATCTACCGCGAGATCAAACAGGCGCTGATCGATATCGACGACATGTTCCGCATCCTCGGGCAAAACCCGGAGATCGCCGACAGGCCGGGCGCCGCGCCGCTGAAGGTGGCGGGCGGCACGGTGCGGTTCGAGGACGTGCGCTTCGCCTATAATCCCGAACGGCCGATCCTGCGGGGCGTCTCCTTCACGATTCCGGCGGGCCAGACGGTCGCGGTGGTGGGTCCCTCGGGAGCCGGCAAGTCGACGCTCTCGCGCCTGCTATTCCGCTTCTATGAGCCGTCCGCCGGCCGGATCAGCATCGACCGGCAGGACATCGCCGCGGTGACGCAGGCGAGCTTGCGGGCGGCGATCGGCATGGTCCCGCAGGACACGGTGCTGTTCAACGACACGATCGGCTACAATATCCGCTACGGCCGGGCCGATGCCACCGACGCGGAGCTGCGGGAGGCGGCCCGCCTCGCCCAGATCGACGACTTCGTCTCGGGGCTGCCGGAGGGCTACGACACCCCGGTGGGCGAGCGCGGCCTGAAGCTCTCGGGCGGCGAGAAGCAGCGGGTCGCCATCGCCCGCACAATCCTGAAGGCGCCGCCGATTCTCGTTCTCGACGAGGCGACCTCGGCGCTCGATTCCTTCACTGAGGCCGAGATCCAGTCGGCCCTGGACCGGGTCAGCCGCGGCCGGACCACCCTGGTGATCGCCCACCGGCTGTCGACGGTGGTCAACGCCGACGCGATCCTGGTCCTCGACCACGGCCGCATCGTCGAGCGCGGCACCCACGCCGAATTGCTGGAGGCCGGGGGCGTCTACGCGGCGCTCTGGGACCGCCAGAGGGAGGCCGCCGCCGCCCTGGAGGTGCTCCAGCGCGCCGACGCGCCGGTGCTCCCGCCCCGGACGGGCCACGCCGCCGTGCCGGAGACCGAGGCCGCGGAGTGACCGAAAAGCCACGGCCGCACAATCGCGTCGCTCCGGGGCGCAACCGGAGGCGGCGGAGGCGGTTTGCCCGGCATGCCGCGCTACTATCTCCACATCCGTGACGGTCAGTGGCTGATCGAGGACCTCGACGGGGCCGACCTGCCCGATCTCGATGCCGCCCGCGCCGAGGCCGAGCGCTCCGCCCGCTCGCTGCTGGAGATCCAGCGGGTCGACGGCGCGGTGCTCGCCGGGCAAGCCTTCGAGATCGCCGACGCGTCGGGGGACGTGCTGGCGGTGGTGCCGCTCAGGGACGTGCTCGAACTGCCGTAGACCCGGGGCGGCGGGAGGCCTCAGGACCCCGACCGCACCCTGACACCCAGCAGATCCTCGAAGAGCAGCACCATCGCGCCCTTGTCCTTGTCGCCGTGGCCCTGGCGCAGGGCGGTCTGGTAGGTGGCGGTGGCCGCCGCCGTGACCGGCATCGGGAAGCCGCGCTCGGCCGAGACCGTGGCGGCCGCGACGAGGTCCTTGTAGGCCGCGCCCAGGGGATAGCCCTCGTCGAAGCGTCCCTGGAGGATGCGGGGCACGAAGTACTGCGACGCGTAGCTCCGGCTCGTCCCCGTGGTGACCACCTCGGCGACCTGCGCGGGATCGAGCCCCATGGCCACGGCCATCGGCAGCACCTCGGCGAGCGCCGCGATGTTGATGTCGTAGAGCACATTGTTGATCGTCTTGGTGAGCTGGCCGGACCCGACCGGCCCCATGTGGAGGACGCTCGTGCCGATCCGCTCCAGGAGCGGGCGGACCGCCGCAACGGTGTCGGCCTCGCCGCCGCACATCACGGTGAGCGTCCCGGCCTCGGCGCCGGCGGGCGCCCCCGAGACCGGCGCGTCGACGAAACGCCGTCCGGTCGCCGCCAGGGCGAGGCCGAGCGCTAGGGCCTTGGCATGCGCGATGGTGCTGAGATCGACCACGATCGCCCCGGGCGCGAGACGCCCGGCGGCCCCGCCGGAGCCGAACAGAGCCGCCTCGACCACGTCGCCGTTCGGCAGGCACAGGAACAGCACCTCGGCGCCGGCGACGGCCTCCGGATCCGCCGTGGCGACGAGGCCCGGCGCGTCGAGCCCGGCGAGGCGCGCCGGATCGGCATCCACCGCGACGATCGTCTCGGCCTCGGACGCGCACTTGGCCGCGAGGTTGCGGGCGATGGGGTGGCCCATCGCACCGAGACCGAGGAGGGCGATGCGTGCGACCATGAAAGGCTCCCTGTTCCGGCGGCCGGCCGCCGCCGCTTCGAGGGCGGTCGGGCGACCGGCATATCCGAGCCGGGATTGTGAATTCGGGTTCGCGCCGCTGCAAACCCCGCCTGGCCTATAACAATGTTGCACGCGGCGCTCCCGGAGCGCCGGTCGTCTGGCGCGGTAGGGACGGTCCGGGACCGGCCCTGCGGGGGCCAGCGACCGTCCGAAAGTTGACGGCAGCCCGGCGGGCTGCCATCCGCGCGTCCGACATGTCCGCCCGCAAGCGGCCCCGTGAGTCCGAAAAACCCATGACAGACCTGATCGAGACGATCCGCCGGACGCTCGTGCCGATCCACAAGGAGGGTTATCCCTTCATCCTGATCGGCATCGTGCTCACGGTGCTGGCCGGCTACTTCTCCCAGTTCTTTGGCTGGATCTTCCTGATCCTCACCCTCTGGGTCTGCTACTTCTTCCGTGACCCGGAGCGGGTCACCCCGGTGGTGGACGGGCTCGTGGTCTCGCCCGCCGACGGGCGCGTGAACCTCATCGCCACCGTCCTGCCGCCGCCCGAGCCTCGACCTGCCGCAGGTGCCGACCTTGCGCGTCTCCGTATTCATGAACGTCTTCGACTGCCACGTGAACCGCATGCCGGTCTCCGGGCGAATCGGCCAGATCCACTACACGCCGGGCCTGTTCCTCAACGCCGAGCCTCGACAAGGCCAGCGAGGACAACGAGCGCAACGGACTCGTGATCGAGACGAGCCATGCAGGCGTGGCGAAGCGCGTCGGCGTGGTGCAGATCGCGGGTCTCGTGGCCCGGCGCATCGTCGGGTTCGTCGCGGCGGGCGACGTGCTGGGCGTCGGCGAGCGGTTCGGGCTGATCCGGTTCGGCTCGCGTGTGGACGTCTACCTGCCGGCGGGGTCCACCGTGCTGGTCGGGCTCGGCCAGAAGGCGGTGGCCGGCGAGACGGTGCTGGCCGATCTCGGCGGCGGCCCGGAGCGCCTGTTCAAGCGGATCTAGAGCCCGACCATGGACGATCTCTTCCCGCCCTTCGCGCCCGATCCGAACGAGCCGCGCCCGCGCCGGTTCAAGCCGGTGCCGTTCCGGATGATCGCGCCCAACATGATCACCCTGATGGCGCTCTGCCTCGGGCTCACCGCGATCCGGCTCGCCTTCGAGGGCAAGTTCGAGCCCGCCGTCATCGCCGTGGTGGTGGCCGGTGTCCTCGACGGCATCGATGGGCGCGTCGCGCGGCTGCTCAAGGGCACATCGCGCTTCGGGGCTGGTTCTCGATTCGCTGGCCGATTTCGTTAATTTCGGCTGCGCCCCGGCTCTGATCCTCTACGGCTTCGTGCTGTTCCACCTGAAATCCGCCGGCTGGATCGTCGCACTCATCTTCGCCATCGCCATGGCGCTGCGACTCGCCCGTTTCAACGCGATGCTGGACGACCCGAACCGGCCGGAATGGAAGAAGGATTTCTTTGTCGGCATGCCGGCTCCGGCGGGCGCACTGACCGCGATGCTGCCGCTCTACCTGCACTTCCTGGGCCTCGGCCTCGAGACTTGGGCGGCGCCCGCGGTGCTGATCTACGTCCTGTGCATCGCGCTGCTGGTCGTCTCCACGGTCCCGACCTACTCGGGCAAGACCATGGGCAAGCGGGTGCCGCGCAGCCTCGTCCTGCCGATCTTCCTGTTCGGGGTCGCGGCCTTCGGGATCCTGATCAGCTATCCGTTCGAGGCACTGGTGGCGGTAAGCGCCGGCTACCTGCTGACCATCCCGGTGGTCGCCGCCCAGTACCGCAGCCGGGTCAAGGCAGAGTTGGTGGCCGCCGAGGACCGGCCTGCGACCGTCAGCTCGGCCGGGGCGGATTAGACGCTGGCCTTGGCGGGACCGCCCCCTATCTTGGCCGTTCAGGGGCGGGGCTCGCGGATGCTCGAGGAATTCAAGAAGTTCGCGCTGCGCGGAAACGTGGTGGATCTCGCCGTCGGCGTGATCATCGGGGCGGCCTTCGGGGCCATCGTCAATTCGGCCGTCCAAGACCTGTTCATGCCGTTGATCGGCGCGGTCACGGGCGGGCTCGATTTCTCAAACTACTATATCCCGCTCTCGTCCAAGGTGCAGGCCGGCCTGCCCTATGCGGACGCGAAGAAGCGGGGGGCCGTCCTCGGTTACGGGCAGTTCCTGACCCTGACCCTGAACTTCCTGATCGTCGCCTTCGTGTTGTTCCTGGTGATCCGGGCGATGAACAAGCTTCAGCACGCTCAGGCCAAGCAGCCCGAGAAGGCCGCCGAGGTGCCGGCGGATGTGAAGCTCCTGTCGGAGATCCGCGACATCCTGGCCGAGAAGCCGCGGATCTGAGGACGGTGGATTTCGGGCTCAGACCTCGCGCTTGTCCTCCGGCTTGACGCCGAGGGCATCCAGGATCTGATCGAGGGCCTGGCCCACGGCGCCGGTGCCCTCCTCGTGGGTCTTCAGCCGGGTCTCGAGCCGGCGAATTTGCGGCTCGAACACGTCAGGCACCGGGTCGTCGCCGAGGAAGCGTGGCTTGTCGGGTCCCACCGGCAGGACTCCGCGCAGTTGCTGGCCGAGATGGTCGCGCACCGGTTCCGGCAGCGTCGCACCATGCTCGCTCTGATCGTCGCTCATGGCCGCCTCACAACGTCGAACGGCATCTCAACGGCTGGTCCGACAAAGCGTTGCGCCGCCGAGGGCGGCGGATGGAAGAGGGGCCCCGAAGCGGGGCTCCGGGGCCCCACGGGCCGGTACGGAGCCGGCCCGCAGGATCAGTCGATCACTTCGACGACGCGGTGGCTGCGGTCCACCAGCACCGGGCGGTCGTTCACCACGGTGTAGCGGTAGCCCGGCTGCACGTGGTACTCGCTCGGCACATCGTAGTAGGTCACGCCCGAGGCCGGCAGGGTGGTGCCGACGGCGAGGCGGCCGTCATAGTCGTACGAGCGGATGTTGCGCTCGCGGACATAGCTGCGGAAGCGCGGCGCCATGTCGACGCCGAGGATGCCGCCCACCGTGCCGGTGGCCGCACCGACCGCACCGCCGACGATGCCGCCGACCGGGCCGGCTGCAGCGGCGCCGGCAGCCGCGCCGCGCTCGGCACCCGGGATCGTGCCCTGCGCCTGGGCGGCCAGAGGCAGCGACAGGGCGAGGGCCGAGGCGGCGATGAGGGTCTTGAAGGTCATACCGGACATCTCCGTTCCGTGGCGTTCCGCCGCAGAGACGCGGCGAAGCTCGGGCCGGTAACGCCCGATCCCCGAATTCGGATGCATCCCTTTTGCGGCGCGCCGTCCTGCGGCCGGCGCCGTGCTTAAGCGTTCCCTTACGCGTCCTTGGGCATCGCCGACTGGATGAACCGGTCGGAGCCGAGATCCTCCTCGTCGTAGCCCAGGAGTTCGGCCAGCCGGCCGCGGGCGCGGCTGACGCGGCTCTTCACCGTGCCGACCTTGCAGCCCATGATGGCGGCGGCCTCCTCGTAGGAGACGCCCTCGGCCCCGACCAGGACCAGGGCCTCGCGCTGATCCGGCGGCAGCTTGGCCAGCGCCGACTGCAAATCCTCGACGTCGAGCCGGTCGCCCTGGTGCGGGGCAGTGGCGAGCCGGGCCGCGTACGACCCGTCCTGATCCTCGACCTCGCGCACCCGCTTTCGGTGATCCGAGTAGAAGATGTTGCGCAGGATCGTGAACAGCCACGCGTTGAGGTTGGTCCCCGGCTGGAACCGGGCGCGGTGCTGCCAACCCTTGAGCAGGGTGTCCTGGACGAGATCGTCGGAGCGGGCCGGATTCGACGTCAGGGACAGCGCGAAGGCGCGCAAGGACGGGACCGCGGCCAAGAGGCCGTTGCGGAATTCCGGCTCGATCGCCTCGCCGCGGGCGCGGAGCGCCGCCTCCAGCTTCTCGATCAGCTCGGCGAATCGGGACGGCAGCGTCTCCTCGCCGACCCGCTCGTAGAACGTGCGCAGGTGCTCCCCGAGATGCGTACGGATGCCGGGGGTGAGGTTCGGGCGGCTATCCCGAAGCCCGTCCTCCTGGGACAGGACGGTGTCGGTGTCGTCGCGGGTCATGCGTGTCGCACTCGTCGGCTCATCGTGGCTCGACCCCTGGTCCCGAGGGGGTCGAGGCGGATCGCTTGCCGGCCGAACTCCCGTGAAAATTCGGTCGCTGCGCTCCCTGTTACCGACTTTCTAGCGCATCGGGCGCGGGCGTGCACCCTCGCCCGGGTCACAGTCAGGCTTGCACGGCCGGTCTCAACAGGCGGATCGCCCCATCCCGCAGCGTCAGGACGTCGCCCCGCGCGAGGTCGGTCCAACACTCGTCCCGGGTGAGCGCCTGGGTGGCGATGACCGTCACCACGTCGTGCTCGGTCGTCTCCTTAGCGAAATCCACCTGCCAATCCTCGTCGATCAGGGTGGCTTTGCCGAAGGGCGCACGGCGGGTGAGATAGCAGAGGCGCTTGCCGCAATGGGCGTAGAGGGTGCGGCTGTCGGTGAGCAGCATGTTGAACACGCCGAGCGCGTGGAGTTCGCCCGCGAGGTCGGCCACGGCCCGGTCCAGGGTCTCGGGCCGGGGCAGGGCGCGGAATCGCGCCTGGAGCCGACCGAGCATCCAGCAGAAGGCGTGCTCGCTGTCGGTGGTGCCGATCGGCATGAAGCCGCCGAGCGGCAGCCGCTTCACGCCCTTGAGCTGGCCGTTATGGGCGAAGGTCCAGCGGCGGCCCCACAATTCCCGGGAGAAGGGGTGGGTGTTTTCCAGGCTGACCCGGCCGCGATTGGCCTTGCGCACATGGGCGACGACGATGCGGCTCTTGATCGGCATGTCGCGCAAGAGCCGAGCGAGCTGCGAGCGCGAGCCTCGGCTCCGGCTCGTGGAAGCTGCGGCAGGTGCGCCCGTCGTAGAAGCTGATCCCCCAGCCGTCGGCATGCGGCCCGGTCTCGCCGCCGCGCCGGGCGAGGCCCGCGAAGGAGAAGCGGATGTCGGTCGGCACGTTGGCGCTCATGCCGAGCAGTTCGCACATCGGGTTTCAGCCGGGGCAATGCGGGGAAGCGGCGACGTTTAGGAGCCTTCGGCCGCCCCGACAACGGCTTTCGCGGGGCTCAGCGCGCCAGATAGTCGGTCAACGTCATGCCGACCAAGATGGTAACCCAGAAGAAGCCGAGCGCCGAGAACAGCCGGATCAGCGGCGGCTCGCGGATCACCTCCATGGAGGCCAGGAGGATCAGCGCCACCATCACGGCGACGACGAGAAGCTCGACGATCCACACCTGTGCGAAGGGCAGGGTGGCACCGAGCGTCACGTTGACGGCGAGCAGGGCCAGGAGCGCCAGGAAGGTGAGCACGGGGGTGCGCAGGCGCCGCCGGAGCAGGGCACGGTCCTCGGCGCTCAGCGCGGCGAGAGGGTTCTTCATCCTACCGATTCACCACGTAGAGGATCGGGAAGGCCAGGATCCAGACGAGGTCGATGAAGTGCCAGTAGAGGCCGTAGACCTCGATCCAGTTCTGGTGCCGGGACAGAAAGCCGGCCCTGGCAGCCATCCAGGTCATGCCGAGCAGGAGCGCGATGCCGGTGAACAGGTGCAGCGCGTGCAGGAGGGTGGCGACGTAGTAGAGGTTCACGAACAGCCGCGCGGCCGGCGTCTCGGCGAGCGCGAAGGGTCGGCTCGCCAGGAACGGCATCATGTGCTCGTCCCAGTCGGCGTAGTACTCGTAGCCCTTGAGCACCAGGAACAAGCTGCCGAGCGCCGCGGTCGCGAGCATCGCCCGGACCATGGCGCGCTGCCAGCCCAGGCGCGAGAATTCGATCGCCATCGACATGGTCAAGCTGGAGCAGATCAGCACCACGGTGTTGGTGGCGCCGATCCAGAACTTGAGGTGCCGGGCCGCCGCAACCGTCGCCTCGGGGTGCTGGATCCGGGTGATGAGCGCGACCAGGAACAGCGCCGAGAACAGCAGCAGCTCGGTGATCAGCCACGCCCAGATCCCGAGGGTCGCCGCTTGGCGCTGCTGCGCCACAGTCTCGAACTGCTCTGCGCGGGCCACCCCGACGCCGTCGGCCAGCCCCTCGCTCATCCGTGCTGGTCCCGGGCTTCCTGCGCCTGGATCGGGTAATCGTAGGGGATGCGCGGCACCTCGGGAGCTGTCAGGAAATTGTGCTTCGGCGGAGGGGACGAAGTCTCCCACTCAAGCCCCTTCGCGTTCCACGGGTTGGCGGGCGCCTTCCGCCCGAACCACAGGGAATAGATCAGGTAGAGCATCGGGAAGATATAGCCCGCGGCCAGGATCGTGGCGCCGGCCGAGGAGAGGATGTTCAGGAGCTGGAACTCGGGCGGATAAGTCGCGTAACGCCGCGGCATCCCGAGATACCCTAAGATGAACTGCGGGAAGAAGGTCACGTTGAAGCCGATGAAGATCAGCAGCGCCGAGACCCGGCCCCAGGGCTCGCTGTACATTCGGCCGGTGAATTTCGGCCACCAGAAGTGCAGGCCGCCCAAAAACGCCAGCACCGTGCCGCCGACCATGATGTAGTGGAAATGGGCGACCACGAAGTAGGTCGCATGGACGTGCTCGTTGATGGCAAGCGTCGCGAGGTAAAGGCCCGTGAGGCCGCCGAGCACGAACAGGCCGATATAACCCATCGCATAGAGCATCGGCGTGTCGAGCCGCAGCGCGCCCTTATGGATCGTGGCGGTCCAGTTATAGACCTTGACCGCCGATGGCACCGCCACCGCGAAGGAGAGGCCTGAGAACACCAGAGACGCGAGGTCGCTCTGACCGTTGACGAACATGTGGTGGCCCCAGACGAAGAAGGTCACCGAGGCGAGCCCGATCGACGCGTAGGCGACGAAGCGGTAGCCAAACAGCTTCTTCTGCGCGAAGGCCGGGACGATCTCGGAGATCACCCCCATGCCGGGCAGGACCATGATGTACACGGCCGGGTGCGAGTAGAACCAGAACAGGTGCTGGAACAGCACCGGGTCGCCGCCATAGGCCGGGTCGAACACGCCGATATGGAAGGCGCGCTCCATGATCAGCAGGATCAGCGCCGTGGTGATGACGGGCGTGGCCAGCAGGAAGATCAGGCTGGTGGCGTAGTGTGCCCAGACGAAGATCGGCAGCTTGAACCACGTCATGCCGGGCGCCCGCATGGTGTGGATCGTGACCACGAAGTTGAGCCCCGTCAGGATCGACGAGAAGCCCACGATGGTGACGCCGATCAGCGCCGGCAGGACCCAGGTGTTCGAGAAGGCGGTGGAGAGCGGGGCGTAGAAGGTCCAGCCGGTATCGACCCCGCCCAGCACCACCGAGACCAGGGTGAACAGGGCGCCCGCCATGAACACGTACCAGCCCGTCAGGTTGAGCTTCGGGAAGGCGAGGTCCCTGGCCCCGATCATCAGCGGGATCAGGAAGTTGCCGAAGGTCGCGGGGATCGAGGGGATCAGGAAGAACCAGACCATCACCACGCCGTGGATGGTGAAGGCCTTGTTGTAGGTGTCGTTGGTCATGATCGCGCCGTCCGGCACGATCAGCGCGAGGCGCACCACGCCGGCCGCCAGGGCCCCGATCACGAAGAAGCCGGTGATCGACGCGAGATAGAGGATCGCGATGCGCTTGTGGTCCGTGGTCAGGAACCACGAGCGCAGGGTCGATTCCGCGTGCAGGTAGTCGGTCCGGCGCCCGATCGTCGATTCCGGGGCGTGAGGTTCCCGGCGGGCGGTGCCGCCGATGCTGCCCGATGCGCTCATCGTGTCGCCCCCGAAGGCGTCGCGTCCGCGGCCTTGCCGGCGGCCGGGCCTGGGTCGGATTTCAGGAAGTCGATCAGGGTCCCGAGTTCGTCCGCCGGGATCCGGCCGGCGAAGCTCGGCATCACCTGCTTGCCCCCGCCGGCGAGCCGGTCGCCGTTCGGGTTCAGGATTTTCTCGCGCAGCCAGGCATCATCGGCGGTGACGGTGCGACCGTCGGCGAGTTGCACCTGGGATCCGTAGAGGCCCGCGAGGCTCGGCGCCTTCACGGTCGAGCCGGGCTCGTGGCAGCCGGCGCAGCCATAGGCCTCGTAGAGGGCGCGGCCCGCCGCGACCTTGCCCTGCTGCGCGCCCGCATGCGTCAGCCAGTCCTGATAGTCGCCGGGATTCATGAAGGTGACCTCGCCACCCATGACCGAGTGGTCGGTGCCGCAATATTCCGAGCAGTAGAGGTGGAAGGTGCCGGTCTTGTCGGCCTTGAACCACAGGTCGGTGTAGCGGTCGGGCAGGGCGGCGACCTGCAGGCGCACCGCCGGCAGGTAGAGGGCGTGGATCACGTCCTGGCTGATGATGTGCAGGCGGACCGGCTGGCCGATCGGCAGGTGCAGGTTGTTGATCTCCGACTGGCCGGTGGGATGCTGGAACTTCCACATCCATTGCCGGCCAACGGCCTCGACCACCAGGGCGTCGGGGGCGGGTTCCGCGACTCGATGAAGAGCCGCGCCCCCCAGACGAAGAAGATCAGCGTCAGCAGGAACGGGATCAGCATCCAGCTGATCTCGATGAGGTTGGAACGGATTCCCGAGGGGCTCCGGTCCGCCTCCGACCCCTCGCGGTAGCGCAGGGCGAAATAGGTGATCGCCACGAAGACCGGCACGGTCAGCAGCAGCGTCAGCACCGTGAAGGCCAGGATGAGCCAGTCGGTCTCGCTCGCGGTGGCGGAGACCGCGGCGGGCCAGAGTTGGAGCGCGGCGTGGCTCGACGTCATCGCTGTGCAGGCTCCGCCGGTTCGAGGGAGCGCCCGACGATCAGGTCCATGGCGCGCCCGATCGGGATGCGGGCGCGGGTGTGGGCCTCGTCCCGGTAGCCGTAGCCCGAGAGCCGCGCCGCGGCAGCCGCCCGTTCGCGGTCGATGTCGGCGTAGGGGTCGGCCTGAAGGTTCGGGGGCGGCGGTGCGAGCCGGGTGGTCTGCTGGGGCGTCAGCGCTGGCAGAGCCCGGCGCTGGCTCGCCGCGAAGGTGCCCATCAGCCAGATCATCGTCCCGACCACCGCCAGGACGGCGAGCGCGAGGCCCGCCATCACCAGCGCGGTGTTGCGGACATTGACGTCGCTTGTCTCGTGCCCGGGATCGCGCGGATCGCGCTGCGTGTTGGCCGCCGTGCGGGGCGGC
Organism: Methylobacterium sp. P31; assembly: GCA_050632875.1. Taxonomy (GTDB): domain Bacteria; phylum Pseudomonadota; class Alphaproteobacteria; order Rhizobiales; family Beijerinckiaceae; genus Methylobacterium. The sequence continues at coordinate 4,649,949 of JBODSC010000001.1, forward strand.
CGCCCGTTCAGGAACCCGGTTCCGCGCAGGGCGAGCCCGGCGAGGATCGCCGGGATCAGGCCGGAGGGGCCGTCCTCGCTCATGCCGGCCTCCCGGAGCGGCGAGCCGGGGACGCCCGGTCGGCGCGCGGCCGCAGGACAGTCCGGAGCGCGGCGGCGAGGCAGGCGACGGCCCCGGCGGCGAGGGCGTCGCTCGGGCGGAGCACGAACCGATCGCGCAGGGCGGGGGTGACGAGCCAGAACATCTCCAGCGCGTGCACGGCGAGCGCGGCGCCGGCCAGGATCCGGGTCGTCGGGCGCCCGGGCCGGAGGGTCGCGAGCCCGGCGAGCACCACGACGGCGCCGGCCACGATCGAGAGTGTCCGCCCGAGCCAGCCGCCCCGCGCGAAGTACCACGCCACCTCGTGCGGCAGGTTCGCCGACCAGACGATCAGGAACTGCAGGAAGTGCAGGTAGGCCCAGAGCCCGAGCAGCACGACGAGGGGTACCAGCCGGCCGCGCCCTGGGGCAGTGCGGCCGCGGCCGACGGGCTCCGGCTCCTCCCAGGCGAGCAGGATCGCCGCCGCGAAGGCAAGACCGCTCCAGGCCGTGAGTACCAAAAGGCCGAGCAGCGCGGAATCGAGCCGCGGATCGAGGGAGCCGATCACGTCGGTGACGAACAGCGTGCCGACCACCGCGTGGAGCCCCACCGCCGGCACGGTCCGGCCCTCGCCCGGCGCGTCGAAGGGCCGGGCGAAGCGGAGCGCCAGCCAGGTCCAGGCGGCGAGATAGGCGATCATCCGGGCCAGGAAGAACGGCACCGTGAACCACAGCGCCGCCAGCGGCGTGCGCGCCGGGGCGCCGGCCCAGGGATAGAGAAGGGGCGCGAGGCCGAGGAGCGGCAGCGCCAGCAGCGCCGCCACCGGCATCAGGGCCATCAGCCGGCGCAGGCCCGCCAGCATCTCGACGCCGCCGCGCGCGCGCACGCGCGCGCCGAAGCGCTCCGCCACGATCGTCACCGGAAGCGCCCCCACCGGCAGCGCCAGGAGGATCAGCCAGGCGGCCAGATAGGAGGCTGCCCCCCGCGCCAGCCGGCCGCCAGCAGGCAGAAGGCCAGGAGGACTAGGCCGGCGAGGCCCAGGAGCACGGGCCGGGTCATCGCGACACCTCTAGGCGCGCTTGGTCCTCCGCCGGCAGGTGCGCCACCGGGGCGTTCTGACTCAGCTGGAGGGCGCGGATATAGGCGATGATCGCCCACCGGTCGGACGAGGGGATCATCTGCGCCATGCCGAACATCGCCTTCCGGCCGTTCGAGACCGCGTCGTAGAGTTCGGCCGCGGAGGCCCGGCGCACAGGTTCGGCGGTGAGGTCGCCGGCCGGCGGGAAGCCCCGCGCCACGATCATCCCGGCGCCGCGCCCGTCCTGTCCGTGGCAGGGGGTGCAGAACACCGCGTAGCGCTGCCGGCCGCGGTCGAGCAGATCCCGGCTGATGGTCGGCGGCTGCGGCGCTGGACGGGCCGGATCCACTCGCGGCACGGTCCCGGCCACCGGCTGGCGCATGGTGATCTTGCGCGGGAAGAACGGGTTCTTGTCCCAGGTCTCGGCCCGGGCCTGGTCGGCCATGTCGGCCTCGCCGCAGGCCGTCAGAATCAGGGGGCGAGGAGGGCGAGCGGCAGGGCGGTCCTCATCGCGGGATCCGCCGGATCTCGAGGGGGCGCCCGGCCTCGGCCGGCAGGCCCGCAAGCCGCCGCTCGATCCGGCCCGCGTCGAACCGGTCGCCGCGCGCTTCCGCCGAGAGGAAGAAGCGGTCGTCTGAGGTGCGCAGGAAACCCGGGATGTTGAAGGCCGGATGGTTCAGCCGCGGCAGGCGGTTGAGCACCAGCAGCGCGAGGTGGATCGCCACGCAGCCCGACATCATCGCGAATGAGACGCTCGGCACCACGAAGGAGGGCCAGGACAGGCGCGGGCGCCCGCCGATCAGGAAGACGTAGTCGTAGGCCGTGGCGTAGACACACATCGCGAAGAAGCCCGCGCCGCCGAGCAGGGCCCCGGCCAGGGCGCAGGGCAGGATCGACCGGCCCTCCAAACCGAGCGCGCGCAGGGTGCGGGGCATCGGCACCGGCCCGTGCCCGTCGAGGCGGACCTGGTCCGGGCTGATCCCCGACACCGCCTGGAGCGCGGCGGCGAGGTCGGCCTGGCTCGCGAAGGTGGCGGAGACGCCCCAGAGCGGCGCCGAACCCGGGAGATCCTCCGGACGGGCGGTGGCGCGGGACGAGACCTCGCGGGCGGCGTCCTGGGTGGACGCGACCTCGGCCAGGGCGAGGCGGCGACTCTCGACGATGGAGATGGCCGGCAGGTAGCGCAGGAACAGCAGCAGAAGGGTCAGGAACAGGCCCACCGAGCCCGCGAAGGTGGCGATGCCCCAGACATCGACCCCGTAGGACACCTTCGAGGAGGGCAGGAAGTCCTGCGTGAGGGTCACCACGAGGACCATGACGTGGTCGGCATAGGCGCCGATTGCGACCAGCAGGCCGACCGCCGCGATGGCCAGCGGCGCCGTGCGGGCGCGCGACGACCACAGGACCTGCGCGGGCAGGACCAGGCAGAGGATCGCCGTCCAGGAAACCAGGGCATGGTCGCCGGTCAGGCGCCGCACCAGAACGGCGCGCCCCTCCGCGTCGCCGCTGAGGAACGTGTCGAAGGACTCGGCCGCGTAGCAATACGCACTGGCGCAGCCGAGGCAGAGCAGCAGGCGCCCGAGCACGTCGAGATGACGGGGGTCACCAGGGCATCGAGGCGGTAGACGAGGCGGATCAGCATCACGATCACTGCCGTGACGCCGACGCCGGAATAGACCGCGTTCACCAGGAAGCTCACCGGCAGCAGCGTGCTGTGCCAGCCCGGCATCAGCGAGCCCGCCAGCATCACCGAGGCGCCGGTCTGGACCGAGATCACCAGAAGCACGCCGAGCAGCGCCACCGTCCGGTAGGCCTGGACCCAGATCTGCCAATGGGCCGCCGAGCCGCGCCAGCCCGAGGCGACGATGCCGTAGACCTGCGCGCGCAGCAGCGCGCGCTTGCGCGTCGGGGCCTTCGCGTCGGCTTGGCGCATCGCCTCCGCGTGGGCGCGGTCGCGCAGGGTCGCGAGATCCGGCAGCAGCCCGATGAACCAGAGGCTCACGCAGATCACAAGGAAGGACACGATGTCGATCGCGTCCCAGAGCAGCGGCGATCGGAACTGCGGCCAGAGGTTGTAGGTGTTGGGGTAGGGCAGGTTCCAGAAGAAGAACCACGGCCGTCCGAGATGGATGATCGGGTATAGCCCGGCGGCCGCGGTGGCGAGCAGCGCCAGGGTCTCGGCGACGCGGTTCACGGCGCCGCGCCACTCCGCCCCGAGCAGGAGCAGGATGCCGGAGACTAGCAGGCTCCCCGACGCCACGCCGATCCACCAATCGTAGCTCGCGATGTCGAGCGCCCAGACGACGGCGTTGTTGTTCCCCCAGATCCCGGGACCCGCGTAGAGCAGGTAGCCGAGGGTGAGGACGAACAGGCCGAGGAGCGCCGCCGCTCCCGCGAAGGCGCTCCACCAGCGCCGGTTGCCGGGATGCGTCAGCGGGATCGCGCTCACCGCGCCGCCGATGCCCTCAAGGGTCTCGTCGGGCCGGATCAGAGGTCCGGCGGGTGGTCCGCCGAGGAGGGCGCCGGACATGCTCAGCCCTCCCGTCCGCTCGGATCGGCCGCTGGCGCCAGGCCCGCGAGGTAGGTGGTGCGCGGCCGCGTGTTCAGGTGCCCGAGCAGGCTGTATTCGCGGCTGTCCCTGCGGGCGGCCGAGACCTGGCTGTCCGGGTCGGCGACGTTGCCGAAGGTGATCGCCCGGGTCGGGCAGGCGCCCTGGCAGGCGGTCTCGACGGCCCCGTCGGGGATCGGGGCGTGGGCGTCCTTGGCCGAGGTGATCCGGGCGGCCGTGATGCGCTGGATGCAGTAGGTGCACTTCTCCATCACGCCCCGGGCGCGGACCGTGACCTCGGGATTGCGCTGCTGCTGCTCCACCGGGGTCATGCCGCCGGTATAGTCGAGGTAGTTGAAGCGGCGGACCTTGTAGGGGCAGTAGCTCTGGCAGGTCCGGGTTCCGACGCAGCGGTTATAGACTTGGAGGTTGAGGCCCTCGCTGTCGTGCAGCGTCGCCTCGACGGGACAGCCGAGTTCGCAGGGCGCCTGCTCGCAATGCATGCAGGGCACCGGCTGGAAATGCGTGGTCGGCGCGTCGATCCCGCCCGCGTAGTAGCGGTCGACCCGCAGCCAGCCCATCCAGCGCCCGCGCTCGACCTCCTCGCGGCCGACCACCGGAATGTTGTTCTCCGCCTGGCATGCGGTGACGCAGGCGTTGCAGCCGATGCAGGCGTCGAGATCGATGGCCATGCCCCATTGGGCCGCGACCCAGCGGTCCTGGCTCTCCGGGGCCGGGTAGAACGAGGCGGGCGTCGGTGCGCCCTTCGGATCGCCCACCGGCGGGGCGCCGAGGGCCTGGACGCGGACGATGTCCTGCCCCTCCATGGTCCCGAGATCCTGGGTGGTCACCGGCACACGCTGCTGGCCGGTCTTGGTCAGCCGCGCCCCGGAGAGCCGCCAGGGGGAGCCCGGCGGGCGCATGGGGGCAGCGTCGTAGCCGAGGCCGCGGGACAGGTGGTCCGGCACGTCGCGCCCGTAGCCGAGGGTCAGGGTGACGGTGTCGTCCGCCTGACCGGGCAGGATCCAGGCCGGCCCCTCGACAACGCGACCGCCCGCCTCCACGCGCAGCACATCCCCCGTGGCAATGGCCTCGCGCTCGGCGAGCCGGGGGCCGATCGCGACGACGTTCTCCCACACGACCTTGGTGAGGGGCTTCGGGAGTTCCTGGAGCCAGACGAGATCGGCATGGGTGCCGTCCCAGACGGTCGGATCGGGACGGAACAGCACCTCGATCCCGTCCACGGACGCGGCGGGCGCGACGGCCGCTGGGACTTGCCCGGTGACAGCGGCATCCTGGACCGGCCGCGCACTGTCGGCCCAGAACCCACGCTGCAGGGCGTCCGAGAAGCGGGCCTCGAACGCCGTCTCGTCCTCGCCGTCGGCCCGCCAGCGCGCCTTGAGGAGCGTGCGTGCGTCCTCGACGCCGTCCCCGCCTTCGCCGTCGGCCAGGAAAGCCAGCACCTGCGGCAGGGTGCGGCCGTTGTAGAGCGGTGCCACGGTCGGCTGGATCAGCCCCACGGTCCCGTCGAGGGAGCGGACGTCGCCCCAGGATTCCAGCGGATGGGCGGCGGGCAGGTGCCAATCGGCATGGGCGCCGGTCTCGTCATAGTAGAGCCCGGCATGGATCTTGAGCGGGACGCGCTCCATCCGGGCCGCGAAGTCGAGGCCGCCGGGCGCCTCGTAGACCGGGTTGGCGCCGAGCACGATGAGCACCTTGACGGCGTCGCGCGCCATCGCATCCGTCAGTTCCGACAGAGTGCCGGCCCCCGGCTCCGCTGCGGGCTCCGCGTAATGCAGGGTCATGCCGATGTTGCCGAGCGCCCCGTTCAGGCGGTGGACCAGCTCATGCAGGTCCGGGCTCGCGGTCAGGCCGGCCGTGACGATGCCGGCACCGCGGGCTTCGGACAGCGCCGTGCCGGCGTTCCGGGTCCAGCGGGCCACGGCATCGTCCCCCCGGGGCCGAGCCGCCCGCGGCCAGGTTCAGGAGCTTCCGGACGAGGTCCTTGAGGCGCTCCGTCGGGACCACGACGCCGTGATCGGCCTTGGCGCTGGTCAGCGTCGGGGTCGGCGCCGCGGCGTGAAGTGTGAGGAGGCGGCCCTCCGCATAGGCCGCGCGCCGGGCTTCGCTCCAGCGCCGGGACAGGCCGACCTGACCGGGGCCGAGATCCAGGAAATCACCGTCGAGCGCCACGATGGTGCGCGCCCGGCCGAAATCGGGAAGCGTCTCCAACGGGCGGCCGAAGGCGCGGCGCGCGCCCTCGTAGATCCCGTCGCGACCCGCCGCGGCGCCGACATGCCAGCGCAGGGCCGGGTAGGCGGCCCGCAGCCGGGCGATCTGCGCCGCCATCGTGGGGGACGTCACCGGGCCGGTGAGCAACGCGACACCCGCGCCGCTCGACCCGCGCCACGCCGGCATCGCAGCCTGCATGGCGGCGCGGAAGGCCGCCCAGGAACTCGGCCGGCCGAGATGCTGCACCGCCTGGGAGCGGAACGGGTCGTAGAGGCCGAGCACCGAGGCCTGAGCCAGGACGTCGGTGCCGCCGCGGCTCCAGGGATGGCCGGGATTGCCCTCGATCTTCAGGGGCCGGCCGTTGCGGGTGGTGACCACAATCCCGTTGCCGAATCCGTCGAACACGGCCGAGGAGGCATAGGACAGGGCCGTGCCCGGCACGATCCGCTCGGGCTGGTTGACGTAGGGCACCTCGTAGTCGCGCCCACCGCCCGCACCGCATGCGGTGAGGCCGCCGAGCGCGAAGGAGGCCGCCATCAGCTTGAGGAAGCCGCGCCGCTCCGGGGCGGCGGCGAGCCGGGCCGCGGAGGGAAACTCGGCGGCGAGGTAGGCGCGGAACTCCGCGCTGTCGGCGACGGCATCGAGGCTGCGCCAGAAGCGCGGGCCGTCGCCGCCGGCGAGTTTCTCGCGCAGGGTCGAGAGGTCGGGCGTGCCGGTCATCGATGGCAGATCCCGCACTCGGTGAGCCGCGCGCCGCCGCGGATATGGTACTGGGCCACGAGCTTCGGCCCGAGGGTCGCCTGATCGGCCGGGGGCTTCCAAGTCATGTTCCAGACCTGATCGGGCGTTCGCACATACTTCTCCGGCGCCCGGTGGCAATCGAGGCAGAACTGCATCTCGAAGGCGTTGGCCCGGTAGGTCATCTGCATCGACGTGACGTCGCCGTGACAGGTGGAGCAGCCGATCCCCTTCGTCACATGCACGGAGTGGTTGTAGTAGACGTATTGCGGCAGCTTGTTCAGCCGCTTCCATTCCAGCGGCTTGTCCTGCGCGTAGCTGTCCCGCACCGGCTTGAGCATGCCCGAGCCGGTCCAGATCTGCGAGTGGCAGGTCATGCAGGTATGGGTCGGCGGGATGCCCGCGGTGGCCTCCCTGTCGACGGTGGTGTGGCAGTAGCGGCAATCGACGCCGAGGCTCGCCCGCGTGGTGCTTGTGGCTGAAGGGCAGCGGCTGAGCCGGGGCGATGCCGACACCCGTGACGTAATTCGAGCGGACGATGCCGGCGGCCAGCACCGGCAGCCCGACGAGGCAGGCCACCCCGGTCATCAGGGTGAGGCGATAGATGGCGTCGGCGCCCGGCGTGAACAGCTGCGCCATCAGGCGCGCCCGCGCGTCGGGGCGGTCGGGCGCCATCCGTTCTGCTCAGCCCCTCGCCGCAAGCCTCGCCCCACCCTCTGCTCCCGGCCGAAATCATGCGGCACGCCGGCCCGCTCGCGGGATGCGCCCCGGGCCAGCGAGGCGGCCAAGCTTCGCGGCGGCGACGGCTCTGGCGGAGCCGCGCGCCACGGTTCTTAACCTAGAGCGCTTCCAGACCGGGGCTAGAACTTGGATCATGCGGGCGTCATGTCGCAGCGGCCCCTGTGGCAGGGCGGGCCTTCCCGCGGCGGGCACGAAGGCCTATGCCGCGGGCGGCCGCTGACCAGATCGCTCTCGTCCGGAGACGCATGGAATCCGATCCCCTCGTCCTGACCTGGCGCGCCGCGCGGCGTCTGCACGCCACCGCGGCTGCCCTCGCGGTCGGGATCGGCGCCCCGCTCTGCGCCCTCGCCCTGCTGTGCCTGCGCGACCTCGTCGCGGTGCTGCCGCGCGACGAGGCGCCGGTTCTGCCCTTCCTGCGCCTCGCCGTGGCCTTGCCGGGCCGCGAATTCGTGCTTGCGCCCGGCTTCCCGATGCGGCCCGCCGAACTCGAACTCGCGGCCTTCCTGTGCATCGCCGCCGTCGCGGTGATCCTGGCGGCACTCGGCTGGAGCGTCGCGCGCCTGTGCTTCAAAGCCCAGAACCGGGCGTCCGATGCGGTCCGCGAGGGGGTGCTCCAGGCGATCCTGGGCGCGCCGGCCGGGGCGCGGGACGAGGCGCGCAGCCTCGCCCGGATCGTCGGCGAGGTGCTGGCACGGGCCGACCGGCTGCTCGCCGCCGGCATCGTCCTGCCGGCGATGACGCTGGCCGCGCTGATTCTGGCGCTCGGCTTCGCGGCGCTGGCCGCGCCCCGCCTCGTCCCGGCCGCGGTGGTCGGCCTCGGGGCGGTCGGCCTCGCCTACGGACTGGTGCTGGAACGGGCCCGGGACCGGCAGGAGTTGCGCCTGCGCTCGAGCGCGCGGGCGGAGGACAACCTCAACGACTTGGTCCGGCGGCTGCCGGCCGTGCGCAACCACGGGGCGGGTGCCCTCGAACGGACACGCATCGCGGGCCGGGTCGCCGCCATGCGCACCAACGTCGCGCGGGCCGAGGCACGGCTGGCCTATGCGCGGGCGCCGGCGCTGGCCCTGGCGGTGATCCTGCCCGCCATCGCCGCTGGCACGGCCCTCTGGCGCTCCGCGGGGCCGGGAGCTCCGCCGGTCCCGCCGGTCGACCCGGCCGCGCTCCTGGCCGCGGTCGGCGCCTTCGGTCTTGCCGGCTGGCTCGCGGCGATCTGCGCGCGTCTCTGGACCGTGCGCAAGGCCGTCCGCCCGCGTTTGCGCGACCTCGCCCGCATCATCGCGGCCCTGGAAGGCCGGCGGGCGCGGACCGACCGGGCCGGATCCGCCGCGCTGCCGCTGCCGCGGTCCGGGATCCTGGCGACCCAGGGCGTCGGCGCTTTCGACCCGGCGACAGGCGAGCGCCTGACCGGCGTCGATGTCGCGGTGGCGATGCCGGGGCACGTAGCGATCATCGGCAGCCGCGGCAGCGGCGCCCGGGCGCTGGCGGCCGTCCTGGCGGGGCAGGTCGAGCCCACCGCGGGCGCCGTCACCTATGCGGGCGCGGACCTGCGCGGCTTCGATGCCGCCGAGCGCGCCCGCCGCATCGCCTTCGCGTCGGGGGAGGCGATCCTGATGGAGGGTTCGCTGCGGCAGAACCTGCTCTACGGCACCGATCCGGCCGGCGCCCCCGACGATATCGGGCTGATCGGGATCAGCCGGCTCACGGGGCTCGACGGGTTCGTCTACGCCCGCGGCCTGACCGGACGGCTGGATCCGGCGGCTCAGCCGCGGCTCGCGGCGGCGATCGTCGCTGCCCGCCGGACCATGCGGCAGGCGCTCGCCGCCAAGGGTGCCGAGCGCCTCGTCGAGCCGTTCGACCCGGACCGCTACAATCATCAGGCGAGCATCGGCGAGAACATCCTGTTCGGCGAGCCGGTGGGCGGCGCCTTCGCGCCGCTACGCTTTGCCCGCCATCCTTACCTGCGGGCGGTGCTGGAGGCCGAGGGGCTCGTGCGGCCGCTCACGGAGATTGGCCTGTCGGTGGCCCGCAGCACGGTGGAGATCTTCGCCGACCTGCCCAACGACCATCTCCTGTTCGACGCCTACTCGCTGTTCCAGGCCTCGGAGCGCGGCTATTTCGAGGACCTCGTGGTGCGCCTGCCCAACGCCGCGAGCCTGCGCCGGGGACCGGCAGGCCAGCGCGACCGTACGCGGCTGATCGGCCTCGCCCTGCGCTACAGCGAGAGCCGCCACCGCTTCGGCTTGATTGACGACGCGTTCGAGGCGCGGCTGGTCCAGGCACGCCGCTCCTTCGCCCGGATGCTGCCGCCGCACCTCGCCGGCGCCGTGGAGTTCCACGACCCGTCCCGGGTGAACCCCGCCGCCAGCCTGGAGGAGAACCTGCTGTTCGGCCGGATCAGCCTCGGCGAGGCCAATGCCGAACCGCGGGTGCGGGACCTGGTGCGCCGGGTGCTGGCCGAGGAGGGTCTCGAAGCCTCGGTCTACGGGCTCGGCCTCGACAGCAAGGTCGAGATCCAGCCCAGCACGGGCGCACTGGTGGACGGCGCGATCAATGCCCGCGAGCGGGTGGCGATCGAGCTGACCCGCTGCCTCGCGCGCGATCCGGACATCCTCGTGGTCGCGATCACCGCCGACGAGCGCAAGGCCGAAGGCGTGCGCGACCGCCTCGCCCGGCTGCGGCAGGCGCGGGCCCGGCGCGGCCTCATCGTCTGCCTGCCCGAGGCCGGTTTGCCCGAGGGCGCCGATCCGTTCGACGCGGTGATCGCGGTGGAGAACAGCGCGGTGGTTGTGCCCGTGCCGGCGGCTGCGGAGGCGGAGCCTGCGCCGGTCGATTGAGGCGCCTTGATCGAAGGGCTCTCGACCGCGGCCCTCGCCCTGATGAGCCAAGCGCCGAGCGCGACCATCACACCGTTCAGCGCGAAGCGTGTCCGCCGCATCGTGCCTGGCCCTGGCCTCTGCCTCGCAGTCACGGCCGCTGCCGTCGGCTTGAAAGCCTCAGCGTTCAAGTCGGCACGCTGGTCAAGCTCGTTCGCGTGCTGATGCTCGGACCAGTCGTGCTGGCCCTCTCGCTCGGGGCAAACCGGCTGCGCGAGGAAGCGGACGAGGCCGCTTCCCACGTCACCGCGGGCGAGCGTCCGAGAGCCAGTCGCGTCGCCATCCACCGCTTAATGCCGTGGTTCATCCTGGCGTTGCTGGCAACGGCGAGCCTGCGCTCAGCCGGGTTGATCCCGCAGGCTGCCCTGCCGCCGATCGCCGCAACCGCCCAGGCGCTCACCATCGTCTCGATGGCCGCGCTCGGACTCGGGGGTCCACGTGCGGAGCGTGGTCGGGGCGGGGCTGCGGGTGACGACGGCAGTGGTCGCTTCTCTCACCGCCGTCAGCCTCGCCTTGATCCGGCTCCTTGGTATCCTGTGACACCCCGTGGTCGAATCGCTGGCCTCCGGCCCGAGAGAAAGAAGGTTCTGCCCGACCGAACGGAATAAGCAGATTTTTCTATTATATGAGCCACTTTTGAAAAGATAATTTGCATGCCGGAGAAAAGCGGGGTTTGAGACGCCCTGCGCGTACGAGGAGAAGCACCCTTGAACCAGCCTGCCATTTCCCGTCGTGCCGTGCTTGCCGGTCTGGGCCTCGGCGGTCTCGCCGCGGCCGCGCCGGCCCGGGCCGGCGGCTCGGTGACGCTTCCCCTTCCCGGCGGCCCCGACACGCGCGACCTCACGACCGCTTTCCCCGGCAAGGGGCCGATGATCCTGCAGCGCACCCGGGCACCGCTCCTGGAGACGCCCTTCGAGGTGTTCGACCAGGGCGTGTTCACCCCCAATGACCGCTTCTATGTGCGCTGGCATTGGGCCGAAATCCCCACGACGATCGACGCGCAGGCCTTCCGGCTGACGGTGCGCGGACACGTCGACAGGGAGCTCACCCTGTCCCTCGACGAGATCGCCCGGCTGCCGCGCTTCGAGATCGCCGCGGTCAACCAGTGCTCGGGCAACTCGCGCGGCCTGTTCGAGCCGCGGGTGCCCGGCGCGCAATGGGCCCACGGCGCGATGGGGAACGCGCGCTGGACGGGCGTGCGCCTGAAGGACGTGCTCGACCGTGCTGGGGTGAAGGCTGGGGCCGTGCAGGTGCGCTTCAGCGGCCTCGACGAGCCTGTCGTGAAAGACGCACCCGACTTCAAGAAGTCCCTGGACCTCGACCACGCCCGCGGCGGCGAGGTGATGCTCGCCTACGCGATGAACGGCGCGCAGCTGCCGCTGCTCAACGGCTTCCCGCTGCGCCTCGTCGTTCCCGGCTGGTACTCGACCTACTGGGTCAAGATGCTGTCCGACATCGAGGTGCTGGACAGGCCCGATGATCAATACTGGATGAAGACCGCCTACCGCATCCCGGATGTGCCGGCGGCGAATGTCAAACCCGGTCAGACCGGCTTCAAGACGGTGCCGATCAACCGCATGGTGCCGCGGGCGTTCGTGACCAACCTGCGCGACGGCGCGAAGGTCACCGCCGGCGTGCCGGTGGCCGTGCGCGGCATCGCCTTCGGGGGCGATTGCGGGGTCAGGACAGTGGCGATGTCCGGCGATGGCGGCGCGACGTGGACGCTGGCCCAGCTCGGGCCCGACGAGGGCACCTACAGCTTCCGCCGCTTCGAGGGCAGCCTGCCAGCCCTCGAAGCCGGCACCCACGCGGTCAAGGTCCGCTGCACCAACACGAACGGCCTCGCGCAGCCGATGGACCCGGTCTGGAACGGGGCCGGGTTCATGCAGAACGGCGTCGAGACCGTGTCGCTCCAAGTCGCCTGAGGAAGAGAGCCATGTCTCCAACTCGCATCGCACGCCTTCTCGCCGCGCTCGCCCTTTCCCCCGCTTCGACGCTCGCCGCGCAGGCACCCGAGCCGATGCGGTTCACGTCGCAGCAGGTTGAACTGCCCAGCTCCGACCGGGTCTTCCCGGCGGGTCCCGGAGCCGAGACGGTCAACAACAACTGCCTCGCCTGCCACTCGGCCGAGATGGTGCTGACCCAACCCAAACTGTCGAAGGCGCAGTGGACCGAGACCGTCAACAAGATGGTCCACATCTACAAGGCACCGGTCGATCAGGCCGATATGCAGGCCATCATCGACTATCTCGCCGCGCTCAAGCCGCAGCCCTGACGGCATCGCGCCCGGCCCCGCTCTGCTGCTCGCGCGTTCGTCGACCGGGCCGGCAGCACCGACCTGCGCGCCACGGATCATCGAGAGTGACGCCGCTCACGGCTTGTCCTCCCGGATGAGGCCGAGCAGGGCGTCGGCGGCCCGGCTTCGGTACCGTTCCTTGTGGCGCAGCATCCGGAAGGTCCGTGTGGGCAGCGGGAACGGTGCCGCGACAAGCGCCCCAGCGGCAAGCTTGGCCGCCACGACGACCTCCGACAGGACGCTCGCCCCCGCTCCGGCCTCGATCGCGGCGAGGACGGCCTCGTTCGAGGGCAGCTCCAGCGCGACCGTCAGATCCTCGGGCGGAACACCGACCGCCGCGAGCGCCGCCTCGAAGACGGAGCGCGTGCCCGATCCCTCCTCGCGCAGCACCCAGCGGTGAGCCAGGAGATCGGCAGCCGTCAGCGCATCCGTGGCCGCGAACGGGTGGCCGGGCGGCACGACGAGAACGAGGCGATCCTGCGCGACCGCCGCACTCGCCAGAGCCGGATCCTCGACCTCGCCTTCCACGAAGCCGAGTTCGGCCGCCCCCTCATTGACCGCCCGCGCCACGTCGGCGGTGTTGCCAACCGCGAGGCGGACTTTGATCTCCGGGTAGGCGGCCCGGAACGCGACGAGGTGACGGGGCAGCCAGTGGCTGGCGATGGTCTGGCTCGCATGGGCGCACAGGGTTCCACGCCGCAGCCCACTCAGGTCGGCCAACACCAGCTCGGCCGCGTCTGCGCGGGCGAGCACCGCTCGGGCCTCCCCGAGGAAGATGCGCCCGGCGTCGGTCAGCTCGATGCCGCGGCCCACCCGGTGAAACAGCTTCACTGCATGCCGCCCCTCCAGTCCCGAAACCGCGGCGCTGACCGCGGACTGGACGATGTTGAGCGCCTCGGCCGCACGGGTGACGTGCTGGCGCTCGGCAACCGCCACGAAAATGCGCAACTGATCGAGGGTCATCGATGGGCTCGGAGGCCTAGTGGGGCCAGTCAGCCTATCATGCCTCTGCTACGCTTCGTTCGATGGAGTGCCCTCACGCGGTGCGCGCTTCAGCTGGGTGACGTCACCATGATCGCCAGAGAGCCGAATAGGGGCCACACGGGCGGACCGGCGGTGTGATCAACCACCGCTCTCAGGCCGGTGGGAACCAGCCTTTAAGGCGCAGGCGGCAGCCTCACGGCCGCCGCATTATGCCGTCAGGTCGGGAGGCCGTGCCCGCCCGGCGCCATCCCGGCCGATCCAGCGCGGACGGTTCATGCCTCGAACGACCTCGATAACACTCGCCGCCGGCCTCACCCTCTTGGCCCTCTCGGGCCCGGCCATGGCGCAGGCCGGAAAGGCCGAGGCGCCGATCCCGGCCGCCACCCTCGCCCTGATGGCGCAGAAGGGCGTCACGGCCGCTTCGCCGGTCCTGTTCCGGGCCTACAAGAAGGAATCGGAAATCGAGGTCTGGAAGAAGGGGCCGGCCGGCTACGTCTTCATCAAGACCTTCCCGATCTGCCGCTGGTCCGGCCAGCTCGGGCCCAAGCGCAAGAGCGGCGACCGGCAGACCCCGGAAGGGTTCTACATGGTGCCCCGGCGCCAGATGAACCCGAACTCGCACTACTACCTGTCCTTCGACGTCGGCTATCCGAATGCCTACGACCGGGCGCATGGGGCCACCGGCTCCGCCGTGATGGTGCACGGCATCTGCTCGTCGATGGGCTGCTTCGCCATGACCAACGGCACGGTCGGCGAGATCTACGCCATCGCCCGCGACGCGCTGAACGGCGGGCAGGCGGCTTTCCAGTTTCAGTCGTATCCGTTCCGGATGACCGCCGAGAACATGGCCCGCCACCGGACCGATCCCAACATCGCGTTCTGGCGCGAACTCAAGGCCGGCTCCGACCGGTTCGAGGCGAGCCGGGAGGAGCTTCAGGTTTCGGTGGTCGCCGGCCACTACGCCTTCGCGCCCTCCCGCGATCCCGCGGTCGAGGCGGCCGTGGCCACGCGCCGGGCCGTCGAGGACGCGCGGATCGCCGCGTTCGCCGAGGCAGGGGAACCCGCCGTGCGCACCACCTACTCGGACGGTGGCCAGAACGCCTTCTGGGCGGCCTACACCGCCCGGGGCGGCACGGTTGGGGATATCAGCAGGCCGGAAGCGCTGGCCTTCGCCGGGCAGGAAGTCGTGGTCGTGCCGGGCCACCGCGCGCCGCGCCCCGTGCCCGAGATCGGTTTGGGCGGCCTGGGCCACAGCGGATTCCGCCCTGTCGCTGCGGCGGATGGCCGGCTTCGTTCCGGTCTACGAGCGCGCCGCCGATCCGTTCGGGGGACTGGCTGCAGCGCTCCCGACCCGCTACAGCGACGGCCTGCCGTCTTGGCTGGCGGCCGGTCTCGGCGGCCCGATCCCCGGCCGACCGAATCTGGGCGGATCGGCCGCCGGTCTCCTGGCTTCGGCCGAGGGCCTCTAGGCATGCAGAGGCCCCGCAGGGCGGCCCGTTCGTGTGCGCAGACGCACATCACGGCGGCATTCGGCACACCAATTCATGGTACGGCAGGAGATGAGCGGTACTCCTGCTCCGTCGGCCTATCGTATTCAGAGCTACCTTCCCGGAACGGCGACGGGGTTTCGATCATAACCGGTCGGGACCGTCTGTCCGCAGATTCGTGATCGCCATGTCCAACAGTTCCGAGCCGACCATCCGTGCGGCCGACGAGGACCTCGTCCTCCGCTTCTGGGGCGTCCGCGGCTCGACCCCCGTATGCGGCCCGCAATACGCCGAGTTCGGCGGCAGCACCCCGTGTATCGAGGTGCGGTGCGGCCAGCGCATGTTCATCGTCGACGCCGGCTCGGGCATCTACAATCTCGGCCAGGGCCACCGGACCGACCTGCCGCAGGAAGTCGACCTGCTGTTCAGCCATCTGCATCTCGACCACACCGCGGGGCTGCCGTTCTTCAAGCCGGCGGTCCTCGGCTGCGACCGGGTGATCAACACCTATTGCGGGAATCTGGGCGGTGAATCGGCCGGCCCGACCCTCGACCGCCTGTTCGCGCCGCCGCTCTTCCCGGTTACGCTCGACAAACTGTGCTGCACCTTCAACCACCATGGATTCGAGGCGGGGCAGACGCTGACCTTCCCGGACGGGGCGCGGGTCGACACGATTCCGCTGAACCACCCGCAGGGCTCGGTGGGCTATCGGTTCGAGCATGGCGGCCGGCGCCTGTGCCTGATCAGCGACATCGAGCACAGCGACCCCTGGCCCAATCCGGAACTCGCCACGTTCGTCGCCGGCGCTGACCTGATGGTCTACGACGGCATGTTCACCGACGGCGAATACCCGACCTGCCGGGGCTGGGGACATTCCACGTGGCAGAAGGGCGTCGAGCTGGCGCGGGCGGCGGGCGTCAAGGCGCTGGCCATCATCCACCTGCATCCGGCCCATTCCGACGCGGCCCTGCGCGACATGGAAGCCGATCTCAAGGCCGCGATGCCCACCGCCTTCATCGCCCGGGAGTGCCAGAGCATCACGGTCGGCGCCCCCTGTACGGTCAGCCGCCGGTCGGGCAGCCGCCCGGCGGTGGCGCGCGAGATGCGCCGCCGGGTCAAGGTCGCCTGAGCCCTCGTATCAGGCGGAGCGACCGACCGAGCGGGCCTTGCGCGTCCGGCTGAACCGGCCGAAGGCGAACAGCACGAACAGCGCGACCCCGATGATCAGGATGCTCCAGCCGTAATTGCTGACGAGCTGGGCGTCGATCGGATGGCCGATGCGACCGAGGGCGACGAGCAGCCCGAACACGGCAATCGCCGCAGAGACAAACATCCCTACAATCATCAGAATCTCCGGCGGATCCCGCCCGCGCGGTTCGGCGCGGTCAGCGAGATCGAGGAAATGCGCGGGCCGGCCGGCCGTTCCGCGCACGCGCCGCATGCCTCCCGTCCGGCGTCGCGCCCGTCGCCTCGCGCCGAAGCGCAGGCCAGTCCGGCGTCAGGATCGGCTTCAAACCGTGATCTTCGCGCCTCGCCTGATTGCAACGCCGAGGGCCCCCGCTCTAAGTAGGCCGCGTGACGGCGCCCCGGGGCGCACGAGGAGCCCGAGATCACGGCGATGACCGGCCAAGAGAATACGACTGCGCACACGCCTCCGGACGGCGGGCCCGCCTTCATCGCGGCGCGGGGCCCGTTGCGGCCGCAGGACCAGCTCGTGACGATCTACGGCGGCTCGGGCTTCCTGGGCCGGCACGTGGTGCGGGCACTGGCCAAGCGCGGCTACCGGATCCGCGTCGCGGTGCGCCGGCCCGACCTCGCGCTGTTCCTGCAACCGCTGGGCAAGGTCAACCAGATCGTGGCCGTCCAGGCGAACCTGCGCTACCCGGATTCGGTGGCCCGGGCCGCCGAGCGGTCGGACGTGCTGATCAATCTCGTCGGCATCCTGCAAGGAGACCGGCTCCCAGAGTTTCGCGCGGCTGCAGGTCGACGGCGCCGAGGCGATCGCCCGCGCCGCCGCCCGGCTGGGCGCGCGGATGATCCATGTCTCGGCGATCGGGGCCGATCCGGCCTCGCCGTCGCTCTACGCCCGCACCAAGGCGGAGGGCGAGGCGCGGGTCTTCGCTGCCTGCCCGGACGCGGTGGTGTTCCGGCCCTCGCTGATCTTCGGGCCCGGCGACAGCTTCTTCAACCGCTTCGCCAGCCTCGCCCGGGCACTCCCGGTCCTGCCGCTCGCGGGAGGAGAGTCGCGCTTCCAACCGGCCTTCGTGGGCGACGTCGCCGAGGCGATCGCCCGCGCGGTCGACGGAACCGTGCCGAGCGGCAAGGTCTACGAACTCGGCGGCCCCGAGGTGGGCACGCTGGAGCATTTCGTGCGCTACATGCTCAAGACCATCCAGCGGAAGCGCGCCGTCGTGGACCTGCCGCTGCCGGCAGCCAAGCTCCAGGCCCGCCTGCTGGAGATCGCCGATACCCTGACATTCGGCCTTCTGCCCGACACACTGAAGCTCACCCGCGATCAGGTGACCCTGCTGCAGAACGACAACATCGTCTCCGAGGCCGCCAAAGCCGAGGGCCGGACCTTCGAGGGACTCGGAATCACGCCGACCGCCGCCGAGGCGGTGGTGCCGGGCTATCTCTGGACCTTCCGCAAGGCGGGGCAGTTCGCCACCGATCGGGACGCGGAGAGCCTGTCGGAGGTGCCGGACACGATGGCGCCGAAGCCCCTGGCGGGCGGCTCGCAGCACCGGCCGAAGGCCGCCTCCGGCCCGGCGATCGGCGCCGATGCCGGTAGCTCGCCGGGGGTGAGTCAGGGCAGCAGGGGCGTCCGCTGGGGCACCCGGAACCCGGGCTAGGTGACAGCCTTTCTCCCGGACCGCGCAGCGCTCCGCCCTCGAACCACGGATCGGCAGGCCGGTCGTGAGACGCATCCTCGTCACCGGCGCCGCCGGCTTCGTCGGCGGCCACGTCCTGCCGCTCCTGGCGCGGGCAGGCGATCGCGTCGCCGGGATCGGGCGCGGGATGCCCCCGAGCCTGCCGGAGGGGTCACCTACGAGACCATCGACCTCCTCGACGAGGCCGCGCTCAGCGGCTTCGTGGCCGGTTCCGGCCGACCGCGATCCTCCATCTCGCGGGCCTGGCCTCCGTGGCGGATTCCGCCAGCGGGCCGGCGCAGACCTGGCGGGTGAACGTCAACGGCCTGATGAACCTCGTCGCGGCCGTGGAAGCGGTGCCGGGCTGCACGTTCTTCTTCGTCAGCTCCGGCGAGGTCTACGGCAGCGCCTTCCTGGCCGGGCACGCCCTCACGGAGGCCGCCGAGCCCCTGCCGCGCAACACCTACGCCCGATCGAAATGGGTTGGCGAGCAGCTGCTGCGCGACCTGCTGCCCCGGATCGGCGTGAAGCTTGTGGTGCTGCGCCCGTTCAACCACATCGGCCCCGGCCAGGACGAGCGCTTCGTCGTGGCCTCCTTCGCCGGACAGATCGCCAGGATCGAAGCCGGACTGGTGCCGCCCTGCCTGGAGGTCGGCAACCTCTCCTCCTACCGCGACTTCCTCGACGTGGCGGACGTAGCGAGCGCCTATGCCGACCTGATCGGCCGGGCGGAATCCCTGGCGGACGGGAGCGTGTTCAACATCAGTTCCGGCCATCCGCGGACGATCGCGAGCGTGCTCGAAGACTTGCGCGCGCGGGCGCGGGTGCCCTTCGAGATCCGCGTCGCGCCCGAGCGGGTCCGGCCCGCAGAGATCCCGCTGGCCGCCGGCGATGCCGGCCGCCTCCACGCAGCCACCGGCTGGCGGCCGCAGGTCGACTGGGACGTGTCCCTGACGCGGGTGCTGGACGACGCCCGCGCGCGGCTAGCGGCCTCGGACGTGGCCGGATGACGCGCGGATGCCCTTCCCCTGGTGGAAGGGCGCGCCGCGGGCGAGCCGATCAGACAGTCTCTTGGCGCCTTCCGGGGGCGCCCGGCCGGCGCTCGGCCCTACCGCACCACCCCCTTCGCCGTCAGCGCATCCCGTGCCGCGTCCGGGTACTCCAGCCGCTCCGCGAGGATCTCCGCACTCGAGATCCCCCAGCCGTGGCGGCATGCGGCGCACCGGCAGCCGCTGCCCATCGAGCCGGTAGGGCGGCGCGATCACGTGGGCGTTCCCGGGGGCTTCGACCACAAGCCCGGCCTCCCGGGCCCGGTCGCAGGTCAGCGCCTCGCGCAGGCCCATCACCTCGCCGCAGGGAATGCCGGCCGCCCGCAGCCGCACGATCAGCGGCGCGCGCTCCCACTTGGCGAGGCTCGGCCTCCAGCACCGGGATGAAGGCGGCGCGGTTCTTCGACCGGTCGAGGTTGGTGGCAAAGCGCGGATCTGCGACGAGGTCGGGGCGCTCCAGCACCTGCTCGCAGAAGCGGCGGTACTGGCCGTTGTTGCCCACCGTGATCACCACCGGCCCGTCCGCGGCCTCGAAGACTCCGTAGGGCACGATCGAGGGATGGGCGTTGCCGTAGCGCGGTGGGTCGATGCCCCGGGCGAGCGCCTCCAGGCCGTAATAGGAGGTCAGCGCCACGCCGCAATCGAACAGGGCGAGGTCGATCGTCCGGCCGCGCCCGGTGCGCTCCCGCTGGAAGAGGGCCGCAAGCACAGCCTGGGCGGCGAACTGCCCGGTGAACAGGTCGACGGCCGCGACCCCGAATTTCAGGGGCGGTCCCCCGGCCTCGCCGTTGAGCGCCATCACGCCGGATTCGCCCTGCACCACAAGGTCGTAGCCGGGCCGACCGGCCTCCGAGCCATCCGAGCTGTAGCCGGCGATGGAGCAGTAGATCAGCCCGGAATTCTCCGCCGACAGATCCGCATAGCCGAGGCCGAGCTTCTCGGCCCCGCCAGTCTTGAAGTTCTGCACCAGCACGTCGCTCTCGCGGGCGAGCGCCTTCACGATCGCCAGGCCCTCAGGCGTGGCGAGGTCGACGCCGATCGAGCGCTTGTTGCGGTTGACGCTGTCGAAATACGAGGTGTTGCCGGGGCTCGTCGGCACGCCCCAGTCGCGGGTGTCGTCGCCGCGCTCCGGGTGCTCGACCTTGATCACGTCGGCGCCGAGATCCCCCAGCACCTGTGCGCACCAGGGTCCCGCCAGGACCCGGGAGAGGTCGAGGACGCGGATCCCAGTAAGGGGCAGGTCGGCGGCGGTGTCGGCATCCATCACGAAAATCCTCAGGCTCCCATGACGCCGTCGAGGCTGCGCACGGCTTCAATGAGTTTCGGACGCGCCACCTCCATGAGGAAGCGCGCGTCGGTGATGACGGTGGGGGCGCCGCAATTGACCGACATGGGTGGCAGGCCGCCGCCGGGATAGAAACCGACCGCGATGGCGCAGACCGTCTCCTGCCACTCGCCGAACGAGGTGCAGCAGCCGATCTCCCGGTGCTCCGCCACCGCCCGGTCGAGGCCGGCACGGAGCGCGGGCCAGGCGACGGGATCCAGCGCCTTCAGGTCCTCGTAGATGCCCTCACGCTCCCGGTCCGGGCAGACCGCCACGTAGGCGCGGCCCATGGCGCTGCGCGCGAGCGAGATGCGCGAGCCGGTATCGAGGTTCAGCGAGATCGCGGCCGGCCCACGCTGGCAGTCGACGTAGCGCATGCTGAGCCGGTCGCGCACGCCGAGCCCCACCGAGGCGTTCGCCGCCTCAGCCACCGCCCGCAGCACCGGCCGGGCGATGGCGCGCACGTCGAGCCCGCCCAGAGCGGCCGAGCTGAGCGCGATGGTCGCGGTGCCGAGCCGGTAGCGGCCGATCTCGGGCATGTGCTGCAGGTAGCCGAGCTTGGTCAGCGTGTAGGTGAGCCGCGACACGGTGGAGCGCGGCAAGCCGCAGGCTGCCGCGATGTCGTGGTTGGCGAGGCTTACCCGGCCCGGGCCGAAACAGGCGAGCACCGACAGGCCCCGGGCCAGCGCCGTGACGAAGTGGCGATCCTCCTTGGCGCCGTCCGTGCCGGATACGGCCGCGTCGGACTCGGTCAGCACCATCGTCTCCCCGGCGGTCATCGACGCAGGAACGCCGCGAAGGCCGCCTGCGCCTCCGGGCCGCGGCGGAGCGCGTGGAAGACCTCCGCCTCCTCGGCGAGCGCGCGGGCGACGTTTTCGTCGTGACCCCGGCGCAGGGCGCGCTTGGTGGCGGCGATCGAGACCCGGGGCAGGGCGGCGAGTGACCGGGCCTTGGCGAGTGCGGTCTCGAGAGCCGTCCCCTCGGGGACGGCGGCGTTGATGAGGCCGGCCGACGCCGCGTCCGCAGCCGTGAAAGGCTCGCCGAGCATCAGGAGTTCGGCCGCGCGCTTCGTGCCCGCCACAAGCGGCAGCAGATAGCTCGATCCGCCCTCCGGGCTGAGGCCCAACGCCGTGAATGGCAGGCGGAACCGGGCACCGTGCCCCGCATAGGCGAGGTCGCAATGCAGGAGCAGCGTCGTCCCGATGCCGACCGCGTGCCCCTCCACGGCCGCCACGACCGGCTTCGGACAGGCGCGCAGGGTCTTGAGGAAGGTCAGGCCGGGGCTGTCGCCGCCGGTCTCGACGTCCTGGAAATCCTTGAGGTCATTGCCGGCGGTGAAGCAGCCGCCGGCGCCGGTGAGTACCAGGGCACCCACGCCCTCGTCTCGCCCCCCGCCTCGAAGGCCGCGGTCAGGCTCGCGTAGGTCGCCCGGTCGAGGGCGTTGCGCCGCTCCGGCCGGTCGATGGTGACGATCCGGATCCCGGGCTCCGGATCGGAGACGCGGACGCTCACGGGACCGCCTCGCCCGCGTAATCCGCCGCCAGGCCGGCGAGCCGCGCCCGCGCCGCCGCATAGTCCCGGGCAAGCCTGGCGACGAGGTCGGCGGTGGGCGGGGCGTCAGAGATGGTGCCGACCCCCTGGCCGGCCCCCAGACGTCGCGCCAAGCCTTCACGCTGCCGCTGCCGAAGTTCATGGCGGTCTTGTCGCGCACCGGCAGCGCCTCGGGATCGAGCCCGGCGGCGCGGATGCTCGGCGTCAGGTAGTTGCCCGGCACCCCGGTGAAGTAGGGGGTGTAGAGAATGTCGGCCGCCGCGCTGCCGGCGATCATGTCCTTGTAGGCCGCGGCGGCGTTCGCCTCCCGGGTGGCGATGAACCGGGTGCCCATATAGGCGAGGTCGGCACCCATGGCCTGGGCCGCCAGAATCGCCGAGCCCGAGGTGATCGCCCCCGATAGGATCAACGGCCCGTCGTAGAACCGCCGGATCTCGCCGACGAGGGCGAAGGGGCTCAGCGTCCCCGCGTGTCCGCCTGCCCCGGCGCAGACGAGGATCAGCCCGTCGACCCCCGCCTCGAGCGCCTTCTCGGCATGGCGGACGTTGGTGACGTCGTGGAACACCACCCCACCATAGGCGTGGACTGGGCGGATCACCGCGTCCGGCGCCCGCAGCGAGCTGATGATGATCGGCACCCGGTGCCGGACGCAGGCCTCGACGTCCTGCGCCAGCCGGTCGTTCGAGGCGTGGACGATCTGATTCACCGCAAAGGGCGCGATTTTCCGCAGCGGCTCCGCCGCGCGGGCTTCCGCGAGAGTGCGGGTGATCCGCGTGAGCCATTCGTCCAGCAATTCGGCGGGCCGGGCGTTGAGGGCGGGGAAGGAGCCGACCACGCCCGACAGGCACTGGGCGATCACCAGTTCCGGCCCGGAGACGATGAACATCGGCGCGCAGATCACCGGCAGGGTGAGCCGGCCGCGCAAGGTCTCGGGCAGCCGCCCGGCGAAGGTCTGCTCGGGACCGTCGCTCACCGCCCGCTCCCCGACGCCAGATCCCGCGCCGGACAGGTGCCCCTGTGCCGCTCGCCCCGATCGATGCCGCGCACCGCGATCCTCCCCCTGCCTCTGACAGCATGGTCTTCGATCGCGCTGCGGCAGACCGCAACCGAGTCACGCCAGGAGCCGTTTTGATGGCATGGCCTCGGGGCGCCGGTCAAACAGGTGAACCAATCTCCTTCTGCATTGCAGAACAACCTGCCTGGTTCTGGGGAGGCTCCCCGATGCATCCTTGACGACGCGGGAGACGCGGACCAACATCCCGCCGAACTGCAGACATCTATTCTGCATTGCAGAACGACAAGGGAGTTCCGGGTGGTTCGTCAGGAGGTCGATGGCGGCGTGGCCGTGCTCACGCTCGCCAACCCGCCGGTCAACGCGCTGGGCGCAGCGCTGCGGGCAGCCCTCGACGGGGCCCTGGCGAAGGCCATCACGAATGATTCGGTGCGGGCCATCGTACTGGCCGCCGAGGGCAAGGTGTTCGTGGGGGGGCCGACATCACCGAGTTCGGCAAGCCGCAGCGCCCGCCGAGCCTGCCAGACGTCCTGGATCGACTCGACGCGAGCCCAAAGCCGGTGGTCGCGGCCATCGGCGGCGCGGCGCTCGGCGGCGGCCTCGAACTGGCGATGGCCTGCCATGGCCGGATTGCGGCGCCCGCCGCCAGGATCGGCCTGCCGGAGATCAAGCTCGGCATCATCCCGGGGGCCGGGGGCACGCAGCGCCTGCCGCGCCTGATCGGGCCCGACGCCGCCTTCCCGATGATGCTTACCGGCGAGCCGGTCTCCGCCGAGAAGGCGGCCGCCCTCGGCATCGTGGATTCCGTGGTGCTCGGCGACCTCGTGGCGGAAGCCCGCACCCGCGCCCTGGAGCTAGCCGATTCGGGCACCCTGCCGCGGGTGCGCAACCGGTCTGACAAGCTGACGCCGGAGGCCCGCGACCGGTTCGAGGCGCAGGCCGCCGAGGCGGTGAAGCGCGATCCCGACGCCACCAACGTCCACGCCCTCGTGCGGGCCGTGCGCGCCGGCCTGGAGGAGGATTTCGACGCCGCGGTGGCTGTGGAACGGGCCGAGTTCCGCGCCTTGGTGGAGGACCCGCGCTCGAAGGCCCTGCGCTACGCCTTCTTCGCCGAGCGCGAGGCGGGCCGGGTGCCCGGCCTACCGAAGGAAACGCCCCGCCGCCCCATCGCGACGGCGGCGGTGATCGGGGCCGGCACGATGGGCGGGGGATCGCCATGTGCTTCGCCAATGCCGGCATCCCCGTGACGGTGATCGAGACGGAAGAGGGCGCCCTGGCGCGCGGCCTCGACCGGGTGAAGGCTCTCTATGCCGGCTCGGCCAAGCGCGGTTCAATCACCGAGGCGCAGCGCGACGAGCGGGTGGGCCGGATCACCGGGGCGATCGGCCTGGACCACGCAGGCCAAGCCGACATCGTCATCGAGGCGGCCTTCGAGGATATGGGCGTCAAGCGCGAGATCTTCTCGAAGCTCGACCAGATCGCCAAGCCGGGCGCGATCCTCGCCACCAACACCTCCTATCTCGACGTGAACGCCATCGCGGCGGTCACGAGCCGGCCGCAGGACGTGCTCGGCCTGCACTTCTTCAGCCCGGCCAACGTCATGCGCCTCGTCGAGGTGGTGCGGGCCGAGAAGACCGCCCCGGACGTGCTCGCCACCGCCCTCGACCTCGGCAAGCGCCTCAACAAGCTGCCGGTGACGGTCGGCGTCTGCTTCGGCTTCGTGGGTAACCGCATGCTGGAGCGCCGCAGCCAGGCCGGCGAGCGGCTGCTGCTCGAGGGCGCGCTACCCCACGAGGTCGACGCGGCGGTCACCGGTTTCGGCTTCCGGATGGGACCCTTCGCCATGGGCGACCTCGCGGGGCTTGATATCGGCTGGCGCTCCCGCAAGGATTTCGGCGGCCGGGCCCCCGTCGCCGACTCGCTCGCCGAGCAGGGCCGCTACGGCCAGAAGACCGGCCGCGGCTTCTACCTCTACCCGGACGGCGCCCGGACCGGCACGCGCGACCCGGAGGTCGAGGCGCTGATCGAGCGGGTCGCCGCCGAGCACGGCGTCACCCGCCGCAGCTTCACGCCCGACGAGATCGTCGCCCGGCTCATGTACCCGATGGTCAATGAGGGCGCGCGGATCCTGGAGGAGGGCATTGCGGCACGGCCCGGCGACATCGATACGATCTGGATCAACGGCTATAATTGGCCCGCTTGGCGCGGCGGCCCGATGCACTGGGCTGACACGGTCGGCCTCAAGACGATCGCCGAGGCGCTGTCCCGATTCGCCCACGAGACCGGCGACGACAGCCAGGAGCCGGCGCCGCTCCTGAAGCGCCTCGCCGCCGAGGGCGGCAGCTTCGCCGGCCTGAAGAACGCCTGAGCGGGAGAGAGATCATGACCGACGCGGTGATCGTCGCGACCGCCCGCACGCCCATCGGCAAGGCCCATCGCGGCGCCCTGAACCTCACCCGCGGCGCCGACCTCGCGGCCCATGCCATCCGGGGCGCCCTGGACCGGGTGCGGCTCGAGCCGGAGGCGGTCGAGGAGGTGGTGCTCGGCTGCGGTTATCCGGAGAACGCCACGGGCGGCAATGTCGCCCGTCACGCAGCCCTGGTGGCGGGGATCCCGGTCGAGTCGGCTGGTGTCACCGTCTCGCGTTTCTGCGCCTCGGGCCTGGAGGCGATCGCCAGCGCGGCTCGGCGGATCATTCTCGACGGCGTGCCGGTGGCGGTGGCGGGCGGCGTCGAGTCGATCAGCCTCGTCCAGCCGAAGGTGCAGCGGGAGCTGACCCGCAACGCGTGCCTGGAGGCGCACCTGCCGGCGATCTACATGCCGATGATCGAGACCGCCGACATCGTGGCGGAACGGTACGGCATCTCCCGGGAAGCGCAGGACCGTTTCGCCCTGGAGAGCCAGCGCCGCACCGCGGACGCGCAGGCGCGCGGGCTGTTCGACGACGAGATCGTCCCGATGAGCGCCGTCATGGCGGTGACCGACAAGGCCACCGGCGAGACCCGGGAGGTCGAGACCCGTCTCGCCAAGGACGAGGGCAACCGGCCGGACACGACCCTCGAAGGACTCGCCAAGCTCAAGCCGGTGCGCGGGGAGGGCGCCTTCATCACGGCGGGCAATGCCAGCCAACTCTCGGACGGGGCCTCGGCCAGCGTGCTGATGTCGGCCGACGAGGCGGCGCGGCGTGGCCTCGAGCCGCTGGGCACCTTCCGGGGCTTCGCCTCGGCCGGTTGCGGACCGGACGAGATGGGCATCGGCCCGGTCTTCGCGGTGCCGCGGCTCCTAGAGCGGCGGGGCCTGCGCGTGTCCGACATCGACCTGTGGGAGCTGAACGAGGCCTTCGCGTCTCAGTCGGTCTATTGCCGCGACAAGCTCGGGATCGACCCGGAGAAGGTGAACGTCAACGGCGGCGCGATCTCGGTCGGCCATCCCTTCGGCATGTCGGGGGCCCGACTCGTGGGCCATGCCCTGCTGGAGGGCCGCCGCCGCGGGGCGCGCTACGCCGTCGTGACCATGTGCGTCGCCGGCGGCCAGGGCTGCGCCGGCCTGTTCGAGATCGCCCGGAGCTGAGCCGATGGACCTGCGCTTCACCGACGAAGAGATCGCGTTCCGCGACGAGGTCCGGACCTTCTGCCGGACGGAGATTCCGGCCGAGATCCGCCACAAGGTCTCGGAGGGGCGCAGCCTCTCGAAGGAGGATTACGTCACCAGCCAGCGGATCCTCAATGCCAAGGGCTGGGCGGTGCCGCACTGGCCGAAGGAGTGGGGCGGCCGGGACTGGAGCCCGATCCAGCGCTACATCTACACGGAAGAGCTGTTCCAGGCAGCGGTGCCGCTGCCGCAGCAGTTCAACTGCTACATGTTCGGCCCGGTGCTGGCGACCTTCGGGCGACAGGACCAGAAGGAGCGCTTCCTCCCCGGGCGGCCAATCTCGACGATTGGTGGTGCCAGGGCTTCTCGGAGCCCGGCGCCGGCTCCGATCTCGCCTCACTGAAGACCAAGGCCGTGCGCGACGGCGACCATTACGTCGTGGACGGCCAGAAGACCTGGACGACGCTCGGCCAGCACGCCGACTGGATCTTCTGTCTGGTCCGCACCGATTTCGAGGCCAAGAAGCAACGCGGCATCTCGTTCCTGCTGATCGACATGAAGAGTCCGGGTATCACCGTGCGCCCGATCATCACCCTGGAGGGCCGGCACGAGGTCAACGAGGTCTTCTTCGACTCTGTCCGCGTGCCCGTCGAGAACCTCGTGGGCGAGGAAGAATCGGGGCTGGGACTACGCCAAGTTCCTGCTCGCCAACGAGCGCACCGGCATCGCCCGGATCGGCCTCACCAAGGAGCGGATCGCGCGGATCAAGCGCCTCGCCCGCGAGATGCCGGCCGGATCCGGCACCATGTGGGACGACCGTGACTTCCGCGCCCGGGTCGCGGAGGTGGAGATCGAGCTGAAGGCGCTGGAGATCACCCAGATGCGGGTGGCGGCCAAGCAGGGCAGGGCAGATTCGGTGGAGCCCGATCCGGCCTCCTCGCTCCTCAAGATCCGCGGCTCGCAGCTCCAGCAGGCGGCGACCGAGCTGCTGGTGGAGCTGGCCGGGCCCTTTGCCCTCGCGGCTCCGGCGCGCGGGGCAGGCGCCAACAACCTGCCCGGAGGGTTCGACTGGGTCGATGCGGCGGCGCCGAGCTACTTCAACAACCGCAAGGTCTCGATCTACGGCGGCTCGAACGAGATTCAGCACAACGTCATCGCCAAGGGCATTCTGGGGCTGTGAGCGGTCGGCCCGTCCCACCCACATCCTCATCCTGAGGTGCCCGCGTCAGCGGGCCTCGAAGGAGCCTCCAGCCGGCCGCGCGATCCCTGGAGCCCTCTTTCGAGGCGGCTGCGCCGCACCTGAGGAGGGGGATGGGTGGGACGAGCGCCGCTGTCGCGACCATCCGCGAGGGACACCACCATGGATTTCAATCTGAACGAGGACCAGTCGCTCCTGCGCGACAGCGTCGAGCGGCTGACCGCCGATCTCTATCCGTCGCTGGAGCGCCGGCAGGCGCGGCTGAAGGCGCCGCTCGGCTTCCCCGCGGAGGGCTGGGCGGCCTTCGCGGAGACTCGGCGTGACCGGCCTGCCCTTCTCCGAGGCGGAGGGCGGGCTCGGCGGCGGTCCGGTCGAGACCATGCTGGTGATGGAGGCGGCGGGCCGCAACCTCGTGGTCGAGCCGCTGCTGGCGAGCCTCGTGCTCGGCTCGACCGCCCTGCGGCTCGGCGGCAGCGCGGCGCAGAAGGCGCGCCTCGTCCCCGGCCTCGTCGCCGGCGACCTACGCCTGACCCTCGCCCATACCGAGCGCCAGTCCCGATACGACCTCGCGGACGTGGCCACCACGGCCCGGCGCTCCGGCGACGGTTTCGTGTTGAGCGGGACCAAGAGCGTCGTGCCCAACGCCGACGCGGCCAGCCTGATAGTGGTCTCCGCCCGCGTGTCGGGGGACCGGCGCGACCCGCACGGGATCGGCCTGTTCCTGGTCCCAACCGACGCTCCGGGCGTCGCGATCGAGGCCTATCCGACCCAGGATGGCGGCCGGGCCGCGGAAGTGTCCTTCTCGGACGTGCAGCTGCCTGCCGACGCGACGCTCGGCGATCCGGAAGCAGGTCTGCCCTTGCTGGAGCGGGTGGTGGAGCACGGGATCGCGGCGCTGGCCGCCGAGGCGGTGGGCTCCATGGACGCGCTCCACAAGTTGACCGTGGAGTACCTCAAGACCCGCAAGCAGTTCGGCGTCAGCGTCGGCTCGTTCCAGGCGCTGCAGCACCGGGCCGTGGACATGCTGATCCAGTTGGAGCAGGCGCGCTCGATGGCGCTCTATGCCGCCATGATGGTGGACACGTCGGATGTGCAGGCGCGGAGCGCGGCCTTGTCGGCCGTGAAGATCCAGATCAACAAGGCCTGCCGCTACGTCGGTCAGGAGGCGGTGCAGCTCCACGGCGGCATCGGCATGACCATGGAGTATCACGGCGCCCACCACTTCAAGCGGCTCGCCATGGTCGAATATCAGCTCGGCGACACCGCCCACCACCTGCGGCGGATCACGGAGGACGAGAACGGGCTGCTGGCCGCCTGAGGCCGGGGAGCTTCTTTCCACCCCTCGCCCTCATCCTGAGGTGCCCGCGTGAGCGGGCCTCGAAGGAGGGTTCCAGGAAACGCGCGGCCGGCTGGAGGCTTCCTTCGAGGCCTCCGCTGCGCTCTGGCACCTCAGGATGAGGGCGTGCGTGGGAGAATCCGGCTGCCCGTAGCGATCAGTTGAACAGCGAGCCCACCCCGCCCTGGACGCGGCCGAGCCCGGCCCGCGCGACGGAGTTGTTCGGGTCGATCACCGAAGCGCGCTGGTAGTTCTCCAGCGCCTCTTTGCGCTGACCCTGCTTCTCGTAAGCCAGGCCGCGATAGGCCCAGGAGGTGGCATCCTTGTTGTTGACGTTGAGCGCCGCGTTGTAGTCCTCGATCGCCTTCGCGTACTGGTTGGTGGCGATCAGGCTCTGGCCCCGGGCCGCGTAGGGCGCGGCCACGAAGGGGTTGCGGTCGATAGCAGCGTCGAAATCGGCGATCGCCTGGGTTTCCTGACCCTGCTTCTGCCGCACGAGGCCGCGGGCATGGTAGGCCTCGGCCGATTCGGGCATGAGACGGATCGCGACGTTGAGGTCATTGAGCGCCTGATCGAGGTTGCCCTGCGCGCGCTCGACATTGGCGCGGCCGATATAGGCCGGGCCGTAATTCGGATCGATGCCGATCGCCTTGGTGAAATCCTGCAGCGCGGCGCCGTCGCGGCCGATCTGACGGCTGGCGAGCGCCCGGTTGTTGTAGGCCGAGGCCGAGTTCGGGTCGATCTGGATCGCCTTAGTGAAGTCCGCGATGGCGTCGCTGAACTGACCGGCACGAGCATAGGCGGCGCCGCGGGTGTTGTAGGCGGCCGCGTCGTTCGGATTGCGCTGCACGACCTCAGTCAGCGAGGCGATGTTCACGTTCGTGGCGCCCGTGGTGTCCGTCTCCAGCACCGCATATTGCCGCGGACCGGCAGCGCTCCCGACGGTCTCGCAGCCCGCGAGGCCCGCGGCCGAGATCAAGGTCGCGCCGATCAGTGCCGTCGTCTGTGCCAGCCCCTTACGTACGATCATCGCCCCACTCTCCCCGAGGCGCGGCCCGCAGCCTGCGTGCCCGCCCCGCCCCTCACTTCCAAGAGCCCGCGCCACGCGCCGGGCACTCCCGATCCGGGGCACCGTCGCGCATCACGGTGAAGGCCGGCTTAAGAAGCACCGCATCGCGACCCGGCCCGTCGCCCGTCCCGGCAGGACAAGGACGGCACGGGCGGAATCGATCGACAGTTTTCGGCACCGACCACGACGTGGTGGAAGCGGCGGGATGTGGCGAAGGTATGGCTCGACGGTATCCCGCCGCCGCGTCGGGGCTTTCGGCCGGCACGCGGCAGCGCGGGTGTGCCCTGGAAGCCTCAGGCGTCGGGCCGGACGGTCCCCAGCCGGGTGACGTGACCCATCTTGCGGCCGGGCCGGGCCTCGCCTTTGCCGTAGAGATGCAGATGGGCACCGGGCTCGGCCAGCAGGGCGTGCCAGTCGTCGGCCTGAGAACCAATGAGGTTGCGCATCTCCACCGGAAGGCCGCCCACCCGGGCGGGGTCGCCCAGCGGCCAGCCGCAGACGGCGCGGACATGCTGGGCGAATTGAGAGGTCAGCGCCCCCTCGATGGTCCAGTGCCCGGAATTGTGGACCCGGGGCGCGATCTCGTTGACGACGAGCCGCTCCGCCCCGTCCTCGCGAACCAGGAACATCTCGACGGCGAGAACGCCGACATAGTCGAGCGCGTCGGCGATGCGCTTGGCGATGTCGAGGGCCGCGCGGCCCGTCTCTGCGGTGAGACCGGGCGCCGGCACCCGGGTCAGCGCCAGGATGTGATCGCGGTGCTCATTCTCGCACAGGTCAAAGGCCGCGAAGCTGCCGTCGCGAGCGCGGGCGCCCACCACCGAGACCTCGCGCTCGAACGGCACGAACCCCTCCAGGATCAGCGGCGCGCCGCCGAATTCGGCGAACAGCGCGTTACGGTCGCCCTCGGCCCGCTCGCGGAGCATGCGCTGGCCCTTGCCGTCGTAGCCGAAGCGGCGGGTCTTGAGCACCGCCGGCAGGCCGATCACCTCAATCGCCCGGTCGAGATCGTCGGGCGTGTCCACCGCCCGGAACGGCGCCGTCGGGATCCCGAGGCCGTTGACGAACTCCTTCTCGGACAGGCGGTCCTGCGTGGTGGAGAGCGCCCGCGCGTTCGGGTGCAGGGGGCGTGCCGGGCCAGGATGTCGGCGGTGGCGTGCGGGATGTTCTCGAATTCGTAGGTGACGACATCGACGCTCCGCGCGAAGGCGGCGAGCGCCTCGGCATCGTCGTAGGCCGCGCAGGTGGTCCGTGCCGCCACGTCGAAAGCGGGGCTGTCCTGGTCGGGCGCGTAGACGTGCACCTTGAGGCCGTAATTGGCCGCGGCGAGCGCGATCATGCGCCCGAGTTGTCCCCCGCCGACGATGCCGAGGGTAGAGCCGGGGCCGAGGGTCTTGTCCGTCACGAGAATGCTTCCGTCTCCGGCCGTTCGGCCACCGACGCGGTCTGGGCCGCGCGCCACGCATCGAGACGCTCCGCCACACCCGGGTCGGAGAGCGCCAGAACCGAGGCGGCGAGGAGCGCCGCATTGACAGCCCCGGCCCGGCCGATCGCCAGGGTCCCCACTGGGATGCCGGCGGGCATCTGGACGATGGAGAGCAGGCTGTCCTGGCCGGAGAGCGCCTTGGACTCCACCGGTACGCCGAAGACCGGCAGGCGGGTCATCGCCGCCGCCATGCCGGGCAGGTGCGCGGCGCCCCCCGCGCCGGCGATCACGACCTTGAGGCCGGCCGCCACCGCGCCCTTGGCGAAGGCCACGAGGCGGTCGGGGGTGCGGTGGGCCGACACGATCCGCGCGTCATAGGGCACGCCGAGCGCATCCAGCGTCTCGGCGGAGTGCCGCATGGTCGCCCAGTCGGACTGGCTGCCCATGATGATCGCGACCGGAGGCGACGCCATCGTTGATCCCGGCAAAAAGGCCGCTTACAGCCGGTGCGGGCCCGCGGCAAGGCGGAGCCCGGAGGCGTCCACCGGCATCAGGCGATGATGTCCGGGGTGAGCGCATCCTCGATATGGAAGATGCGATCGCGCAACGTGAGCTTGCGCTTCTTCAGGCGCTGGATCTGGAGCTGGTCTCCGGCGACGCTGCGCTCCAGCGCCTCGATGGCGCTGTCGAGGTCCCGATGCTCCTCGCGCAGCCGAGCCAGCTCGGCCAGGAGGTCCGACTGCGCGCTCTCACCCGACTCTTCCGCCATCGTCACCTGCGGATCCGAAGACCGTTCATTGCCAAAGAGCATGCGTCACGCCCAGGCGCCGGACAAGCCGGCGCGGTAAGCATTCGTGAGACTTAGCCGCAGAAAACGTTTCGACAGGTCCAGCGTCCTGTGCCAATCTCGGCATGTCGAAACGATGACAGGAGATTCGGCTCATGTCGCTGCAGACGCATCTGAACCAACTCACCCGGAAGCACGAAGCCCTCGAGCGTGAGATTCAGGAAGCGATCCACAGGCCTTCGGCAAACGACCTCCATATTGCCGAGCTGAAGCGACGGAAACTCCTTCTCAAGGACGAGATCAACAGGCTCCAGGCGAACGGCGAGACGCTGCATTGAGCCCCCGGATCCGTCTGCGCCGATAGCAAACCCAGCACGACAGAGGCCGTCGCACCGGGAGCCCGGAGCGGCGGCCTTTTTGTCGTCCACGCGGAGCCGCCATCCGCGCCGCCTGAGCGGCGCGATCCGCCGTTACGGGACAATCATCGTCGGGCGTGACCACCCCGCCTCCCCGCGCGCGCGAATCGGCTAATCTGCCCTCGCCGCCGGAGAGCGGCCCCGAGGGAACGCCCATCCGATGACGAACGCCAGCCTTCCCGGCCGCTATCCCGGTCTCTATGAGGCGGCGCGCCGCGATCCGGAGGCGTTCTGGCTCGATTCCGCCCGGGCGCTGGACTGGGCGCGGGCGCCGAAGCGGGCCTTCGCACCGGAACCCGGCCCCTACGGCCGCTGGTTCCCGGACGGAACGCTCAACGCCTGCCACAACGCGGTGGACCGCCACGCTGACGGGGCGCGGGCCGATCAGGTCGCGATCCGTTACGACTCGCCCGTCACCGGCACGAAGCGTGGCATCACCTACCGCGAGTTGCGCGACGAGGTGGCGGTGCTCGCCGCCGTGCTCGCCGGGATGGGCGTCGGCAAGGGCGACCGCGTGATCCTGTACATGCCGATGGTGCCGGAGGCCCTGTTCGGGATGCTGGCCTGCGCCCGCCTCGGCGCGGTCCATTCGGTGGTCTTCGGCGGCTTCGCGGCCAATGAGTTGGCCGTACGGATCGAGGATGCCGCCCCCAAGGTGGTGCTGGCGGCCTCCTGCGGCGTCGAGCCGAACCGGGTGGTCGCCTACAAGCCGCTCCTCGACGCGGCCATCGCCACCTCGAGCCACAAGCCCGAATCCTGCCTGATCCTTCAGCGCCCGCAATGCGCCGCCGCGATGGTGCCGGGACGCGATCGCGACTGGGCCGAGACCGTCGCCTCCGCCAGGGCGGCAGGGCAGCGGGCGGATTGCGTGCCGGTGGCCGCCACAGACCCGCTCTACATCCTCTACACCTCCGGCACGACGGGAAAGCCGAAGGGCGTGGTCCGCGACACGGGCGGCTATCTCGTCGCCCTGGCCTGGTCGATGCCCAACCTCTACGGCGTCCAGCCCGGCGAGACCTATTTCTGCGCCTCCGACATCGGCTGGGTCGTCGGCCATTCCTACATCGTGTACGGGCCGCTGCTGCACGGCTGCACCACGGTCCTGTACGAGGGAAAGCCTGTCGGCACGCCCGATGCCGGCGCCTTCTGGCGGGTCGCCTCGGAATACGGGGTCGTCTGCCTGTTCACCGCGCCGACGGCCCTGCGGGCGATCAAGAAGGAGGATTCCGCGGGCGCCCGGATCGCCGATTACGACCTCTCGGGCTTCCGCAGCCTGTTCCTGGCCGGGGAGCGCGCCGATCCCGACTCGGTCGCCTGGGCCGAGCGGGTGCTGAACCGGCCGGTGATCGACCATTGGTGGCAGACCGAGACCGGCTGGCCCATCGCGGGCAACCCGCTGGGGCTCGGCCTTCTGCCGGTGAAGCACGGCAGCACCTGCGTGCCGATGCCGGGCTACCGGGTTGCGGTGCTGGATGAGGGTGGCAAGCCCGTCCCGGCCGGCACGATGGGCACCATCGCGATCCAGCTACCCCTGCCCCCCGGCTGCCTGCCGACGCTCTGGGGCTCGGACGAACGGATGCGGTCGAGCTACCTCGCCACCTTTCCGGGCTACTACGACACCTCGGATGCCGGGGTGATCGACCAGGACGGCTACATCACGGTCCTCGGGCGAACCGACGACATCATCAACGTCGCGGGCCATCGCCTGTCTACCGGCGGCATGGAGGCGGTTCTCGCCGCCCACCCGGACGTGGCGGAATGCGCGGTCATCGGCATCCGCGACGCGTTGAAGGGGGAGGTGCCCTGCGGTTTCGTGGTGCTCAAGGCCAGTGTCGACCGGCCCACCGAGGCGATCGAGCGGGAGCTCGTCGCCAAAGTCCGCGACGAGATCGGCCCGGTGGCGGCCTTCAAGCTGGCGCTCACCGTGCCGCGGCTGCCGAAGACCCGCTCCGGCAAGATCCTGAGAGCCACCATGAAGCGGATCGCCGACCACGAGCCCTGGACCGTGCCGGCGACGATCGACGACGCCACGGCCCTCGACGAGATCGGCGAGAGCCTGAAGGGGCGGGGGATCGGTGCGGCCTAGCGCAGGATACGGAGGAGTGGGGTCCGGCTTCCAAAACCGTAAGGCGATGACGAAGGCTCGGAGCGTGCTGCCGTCTCTATGAAAAAAGGCAGCACGCTCCGGTAGTCCTCTGACCCGAAAGCCGGTCTTCATCCTTCGGGACGATCCTCTAGCAGGCCGGCCGCGGCCGACCCGCGCCGAACGGGGGCGCCTCACTCGCTATCGTCGTCGCCCTGTCCCTCATCCAGGTCGACGGCCGGTGCCGGCCGGGACATGGCCGGCGCGTAGACGCCCGGGGTCGCATCCGTGGCGACCGAAGCCGGCATGCGCTGCGCATTCGGCTCGGACGGGATCAAGGTCGCGGTAGCCGCGACGAGACCGGCGAGCGAGCGCACGTCCTGGGGCTGGCTGGGATCGCGGGAGATCTGCGTCGCCTCCCGCTGGAGGCGCAGGTTGCAGGCCTGGGAGGGAAGGCCGCCTTCAGGCGTGCAGGCATCGTGGCGGGCGCAGGCGGCATCGAGAGCGTCGATCGGCGGTAGGGGGGCGTTGTTGCCCGGGCCGCAATAATTGCCGTGAATCAGCATCTTCGGTCCGCCGAAGGCAGCCGGCTGGGCGTAGGACGGCGCCGCAAGGGCGGCGCAGCCGGCGGCCAGGATGAACGGGGCGGCAAGTCTCGTCAGCATCATGATCAGGACCTCGGGCGATATCGCCCCCTCAGGCGGCTCGCGTCGGGCGCCAAGCAGCGGTGACAGGCCGGGAAACGGACCGGCCGACCGTGGGGTTCCCGAATGCCTGCCTGGTGCGGCCGTGCACCATGGTGGTGCAGCATAGCGGCCCCGCCCTGCCGTGCTGGCCGCCGCCTCCATCCTGCGCCACATTGGCGGCACGCTTCCGGAGCCGCCCATGACTGCAGCCACACCCGCACGCCTGTTCGAACCGCTGACGCTCGACGCGCTCACGCTCGAGAACAGGATCCTGATCGCGCCGATGTGCCAGTATTCGGCCCGCGACGGCGAGGCCACCGACTGGCACATGATGCATCTCGGCCAGCTCGCCATGTCGGGGGCCGGCCTGCTGACGCTGGAGGCCACCGCGGTCTCCCCCGAGGCGCGGATCACGGCCTGGGACCTCGGCCTCTACAACGACGGCTGCGAGCGGGCGCTGGCCCGGGTGCTCGATGCCGTGCGCGAATACGCGCCGATCCCGATCTGTATCCAGATTGCCCATGCCGGCCGCAAGGCGTCGAGCGAGGCGCCCTGGGCCGGTGGCCAGCAGATCCCGCCGGAGCATCCCTATGGCTGGCGCACGGAGGCCCCGTCGGCGGTCGCGCACGGGGAGGGCGAAGTCCCGCCCCACGCCCTCGACGCCGCCGACCTGAAACGCGTCCGGGACCAGTTCGTGGCCACCGCCAAGCGCGCCGTCCGGCTCGGCATCGAGGCCGTGGAGCTGCACGGCGCCCACGGCTACCTGCTGCACCAGTTCCTGTCGCCGATCGCCAACAAGCGCACGGACGCCTACGGCGGCAGCCTCGAGAACCGCATGCGCTTCCCGCTGGAGGTCTACGACGCGGTGCGCGACGTCGTCCCGGCGGGCAGCCCCGTCTGGCTGCGCGTCTCGGCCACCGACTGGGTCGAGGACGGATGGGATCTCGACGAGACCGTGGAACTGGCCCGGACCCTCAAGCGGGCGGGCTCGCCGGCCATCCACGTCTCCACGGGCGGCGTCTCGCCGAAACAGGCGATCAAGCTCGGGCCGGGCTACCAAGTGCCCTACGCGGAGCGGATCAAGGCCGAGACCGGACTGACCACCATCGCGGTGGGGCTGATCACCGAGGCCCGCCAGGCGGAAACGATCCTGCAGGAGGGCAGGGCGGACGCGATCTCGCTGGCCCGCGCCATGCTGTACGATCCGCGCTGGCCCTGGCACGCGGCCGCCGAGCTCGGCGCCGCGGTGCGGGCGCCCAAGCAGTACTGGCGCTCGCAGCCGCGGGAGTTCAAGGACCTGTTCAAGGGCACCGCCTTCGGGCAGCGGTGACAGGGCGCGTCAGCGCGGCACCGCTCCGACCAGCGGCCCGAGGGGCCGGCCGATGTCCGAGCGGCCGAGATTCGGCGCGTAGAGGCTCGATACCGACCCGTCCAGGAACAGGGCGTTGCGGCAGCCGAGGTCGTCCCGGAACAGCCGCGCGAAGGCCCCGAAGGTCACCGGGCGCTCGGATATGGCGAAGAGTGCCACGTGCCCGTCTTCCGTCACGCCGACGCCGTTGCGGATCTTCTGGCTCGGTCCGTCGGCCGCGATCTTCGGGTGGATCTGGCCGTCGATCACCAGCATCGGCCCGGATTGCGTGGCGTAGTCCGGGCGCATCTTCGCCCGGAGATAGCGCGTGGTGTCAAGCACGCCCGCCCGCTCGCCCTTCACCCAGAAGACGCCGTTGGGCTTGAGGTGGAAGTTGCCCGGGCCGTCCGCCGTAGAGACGCGCTTCATCTCGCGTCCGTCCTCGACATAGAGGCCCACCGGGGCCTGGTCCTTGTCGTACATGCCGGCATTCATCGCGAAGCTGAGACGGCCGCCCTGCGCTTCGGCCAGCGCGCCGAGGGAGCCGTAGGGCCGCCCGTCCTGCTGGAGCCAGAACAGCCGCAGCCGCTGCCGTCGCAGGTCGATCGTGCAGACGGTGAAGGTCTCGCCCTGGGCCTCGACGGCACGGCAGGGCTCCGGACTGGCGGGCGCTCCCGCGGCCCAGGCCGGGGTGGCCAGCGTGAGGAGCGCAATCAACAGGGCGTGAGCCGGGCGCATCGTCATCACTCGTTCCGTGCTGCTCGGAGGCGGGGTGGGTCGGCGCCGGGCCTCTCACCCCGGAAAGCGGCGATTTTCGAGTCCGGAGCCGTGCCGAGGCTTGCGGCCAGCGGCGGCGCGCCGCGGAAAGTGACTGGACCGTTTCGAGCCGTCGGACGTTTCTTGTGCCAGAGGGCAGCTTTCGACGGAGATGACGTGATGAAGGGTGCAGTGCTCGGCTCGGCCCTGCTGGCAGCAGGTGCCCTGGCGCTGGCGCCGGCCAGCGCGGATGCGCGCGGCTTCGGCGGCGGATTTCATGGTAGTGGCTTCGGCGGCTTCCGTGGTGGCGGTTTGCACGGCGGCTTTGGCGGCTTCCGCGGTGCTGGATTCGGCGGCGGCTGGCGCGGCGCCGGCTGGCGCGGCGGCGGCTTCTACGGTCGCGGCTATGGCTGGCGTGGCGGCTATGGCTACGGCCTCGGTGGCCTGGGGCTCGGCGTCGGCCTGGGCCTCGCGGCCGGCAGCCTCTACGGCGGTTACGGTTACGGCTACCCGGGCTACGGCTACGGCGGCTACTACGCGCCGGTCGGCTACGGCTACGATTACGGCTGGGGCGGCTGCTATATGGTCCCGCGGGTCCGCTGGACCCCTACGGCTATCGCCGGGTCTTGGTCGAGCGCTGCTACTGAGCGCGATCCGGCATCGAAAACACGGGGAGAGGCCGCCTATGGGCGGCCTTTTCCTTGCCTGGCCCGCCGCATCGTTGGACAGCTCAGTCTAGGACGCAGATACTGGTGTCGGACGGCGGGAGGCGGTGATGAGTACAGCAACCGGGCAGGGGCATACGGGCGTGGACGCGGTCGAGATCCGCGACGCCAGCCTCACCGCCTTCTATCGCTCCATGACGCCGCCGGAGCGGCACACCTTCTGGGCCTGCGCCGCGGGGTGGTGCCTCGACGGCATGGACTTCATGATCTACCCGCTGGTGATCGGGACGATCATGAGCCTCTGGCACGTGGATTCCGGCACGGCCGGTCTCGCCGCCACGGTGACGCTGCTGGCCTCAGCGCTGGGTGGCTGGCTCGCGGGCTTCATCGCCGACCGGATCGGCCGGGTCCTGACCCTCCAGATCACGATCCTCTGGTTCTCGCTGTTCTCCCTGCTCTGCGCCTTCGTGCAGAATTTCGAGCAGCTCCTCGTCGCCCGGGCGATCCTCGGCCTCGGCTTCGGCGGCGAGTGGGCGGCCGGCGCCGTGCTGATTGGCGAGACCATCCGGGCCGAGTATCGCGGCCGCGCCGTCGGCTCCGTGCAGTCCGGCTGGGCGATCGGCTGGGGGCTCGCGGTCCTGTCGCAGGCGGTGCTGTTCTCGCTCCTGCCGCCCGAGACCGCGTGGCGCTGGATGTTCGCGGTGGGTGCGCTCCCGGCGCTGCTGGTCTTCTACCTGCGCCGCTATGTCGAGGAGCCCCAGGTTGCCGCCGAGACCCGCGCCCGGGCGGTTGCCGCCGGCGACCGGCCGCAGATCTGGGAGATCTTCTCCGGGCCGATCCTGAAGACGACGCTGCTCGCCTCCCTGGCGGCGGCCGGCTGCCAGGGCGGCTATTACGCGATCACGACCTGGGTGCCGCGCTTCCTGACTACGGAGCGCCACCTGTCGGTCGTCTCCTCCACCGGATACCTTTCGGCGCTGATCGTCGGCTCGTTCACCGGCTACCTCGTGGGGGCTTGGCTCGCCGACCGGCTGGGACGCCGCCCGCTGTTCCTGATCTTCTCGCTGGGCGCGATCGCGGTGATCGTCGCCTACACGCAGATCCCGCTCTCGAACGGGGTACTCTGGGTGCTGGGTTTCCCCTCGGCTTCTTCGCCTCGGGCTACTTCTCGGGGATGGGCGCCTTCCTGACCGAATTGTATCCGACCCGCCTGCGCGGCTCCGGGCAGGGATTCTGCTACAATTTCGGTCGGGGCATTGGCGCCCTGTTCCCGGCCCTCGTCGGCTACCTGTCGGAGCGCGTCGGCCTCGCCTCGGCCATCGCGATCTTCGCGGCGGCGGCCTACGGGGTATTCTTCGTGGCCGCTTTCGCGCTGCCCGAGACACGCGGCAAGGTCCTGCACGCGGATTCATGAGCATGGCCGAGACTCGAGACTGCCCCGCCCCGGACCCGCACCCGGGCGGCCCGACCCGCTACGCCGTGCCGGCCGGCGCCGTCGACACCCATGCCCACGTCATCGGCCTGCCGCCGGACTACCCGCTGGTGCCGGACCGGAGCTACACGCCCCCGGCCGCCTCGGCCGAGCGGTATCTCGCCATGCTCGACGGCACCGGCATGGCCAACGGCGTTCTGGTCCAGGTCAGCGTCCACGGCACCGACAACCGGCTGATGGTGGAGACGCTGCGCGCCAACAGGGAGCGCCTGCGCGGCATCGCGGTCATCCCGCTCGGCCTGCCCGACACGGAGGCTCGCCGGCCTGAAGGAATCCGGCGTGGTGGGTCTGCGCCTGAACGTCCTGTTCGGCGGCGGGATCGGCCTCGACCAAGTGGAATCCTACGGCGCGCTCGCCCGCGAGATGGGCTGGCACCTGCAGTTCCTGCTCGACGCCCGGGAGCTGCCGCCCATCGCCGGCCGGTTGTCGCGGCTGCCGGTGCCGCTGGCCTTCGACCATATGGGCCACATGCCGACCTCGGCCGGCGTGGACCATCCGGGCTTCCAGGCGCTGCTCGGCCTCGTGCGCGACGGCAACTGGGTCAAGCTGTCGGGCGCCTTCCGCGATTCTGTGACCGGGCCACCCTACGCCGACACCATCCCGTTCGCCCGCGCCCTCAACGAGGCCGCGCCCGAACGCTGCGTCTGGGGTTCGGACTGGCCGCATGTCGCCGCCTGGGACGGGCCACCCCGGACGACGACCCTCCTCGACCTGATGGCCGACTGGGTGCCGGACGAAGGCCGGCGCCGACTCGTCTTCGTCGACAACCCGCGGCGGCTCTACGGATTCAGCTGAGGGGAACGCTCGGGAAATCCGATCCTCGTCCTCATCCTGAGGTGTCCGCGTCAGCGGGCCTCGAAGGACGAGGGCGAGGGATTGGAGAAATCTTGCGCGGGACGATCTCCTGCGCCTCAGTAATCCCGGAGGAATGCGCGGTTAAGCCCGCAGGTCCACGCTCTGCCCCTGTCCGGGCGGCCCAGGCGGGCCGGCGCTCGCCGCCTGGGCCGCGCCGTCGGCCACGAGCCCGGCGACCGCCTTGTCGGCCGTGAGCTGCTGCCGGGCCACGGCGATGCCGATCCGCTGGTTCGGGGACGAACCTAGCATCTGAACGGCGGTGGAGACGATGGATTCCACGCCGCCGATCCTAGGCCTTCGGACTGAATCCAGTGTTACCCGGATCCAGCGCCTTTGATCGGACGGCGCTTACCCGTCCAGGAAGCCCCGCTGCCGGGCCCTGTAGCCGCTGATCAGGGTCACGCACAGAAACGACACGCCGGCCAAGCACGTCCCGAACACCGCGATGGGCCACCAATGGCCCTGGAACCGCTCGGCCAGCACCGTACCGATGATCGGCGTCAGCCCGCCGGCGAGCGCTCCGCAGAACTGGTAGGCGATGGAGATCGCCGTGTAGCGCACCCGGGTCGGGAAGGCACCGGCGAGATAGCCGGCGATCACCGCGTAGAAGGTCGCGGTGCCGATCACGTTGAGTGCGAGCCCGAGGACGATCAGGGACACCGACTTGGTCTCCACCAGCCAGAACAGCGGGTAGGGGGCCAGCATCGCCCAGATCAGCGTCCCCTGCAGGAACAGCCGCTCGTTGCGGATCAGCTCGGCGATCCGCGCACCCACCGGGGTCATCACCAGCTGCACCACGGCGCCGATCAGAAGGGCGTCTAGGATCGTCGCCCGCGCGATGCCGAGATACTGGGTCGTGAACGCGATC
Organism: Methylobacterium sp. P31; assembly: GCA_050632875.1. Taxonomy (GTDB): domain Bacteria; phylum Pseudomonadota; class Alphaproteobacteria; order Rhizobiales; family Beijerinckiaceae; genus Methylobacterium. The sequence goes on from JBODSC010000001.1 coordinate 4,691,386, forward strand.
ATGAAGGTGTTGAACAGGTAGACCGAGGCGATCGCGAAGGTGTTGGCGCCCGCCGCCAGCAGCACCGGCTTGAGGCAGGTCGTCAGCACCTCGCGTATTGGGGCCGACGGCGGGCCTCCCGCGGCCCGGGCCTTCTCGAAGGCTGGCGATTCCGCGACGCCGAGGCGGATCGCCAGCCCCACGCCGAGCAGCAGGATGCTCACCAGGAACGGCACCCGCCAGCCCCAGGCGAGGAAGCTCTCCTTGTCGAGCAGGCCGGCGAGCCGGAAGGCGAGCAACGACAGGATCTGCCCGGCGGGGCTTCCGAGCTGCGCGAAGGAGGCGAAGAAGGTGTTGCGTCCGGCCGGGGCGTGCTCGGCGGCCATCAGCACCGCACCGCCCCACTCGCCGCCGACCGCCAGCCCCTGGATCAGCCGCAGGACGACCAGCATCACCGGCGCCCAGAATCCGATCGACGCGTAGGTCGGCAGCAGCCCGATCCCCGAGGTGGCGATGCCCATCATCACGAGCGTCGCTACCAGGGCGCGCTTGCGCCCGAAGCGGTCGCCGAGGTGCCCGAAGATCAGGCCACCGAGCGGCCGGGCCAGGAACCCCACCGCGAAGGTGCCGAAAGCCGACAGTGTCGCGATGTAGGACGATTCCGCCGAGAAGAAGAGCGGCCCAAACACCAGCGCGGCCGCGGTGCCGTAGATGAAGAAGTCGTACCACTCGATCGTGGTGCCCACGAAGGCCGCGAGCGCCGCGCGGGCGGACTGGTTCTTCTCGGCTCGGGCAATCGGGACTGCGCTGGTGAAGGCCATCGATCCTCGCGTGCTCGCGGTGGCATTATGAATTCAGCGGAGCGCCCTGCATGCGCCAACCGCCCGGGCAACCGCAACGCCTGCGCGCGACAGCGCGGGTGTTTCTTCTGAATGCGTGGCCGCTGTTGCCATCTTTCAAGGGTCTGCACATCGGCAACAGGCTGGCGCCTCCAGCGCGCGACACCACAATCACGCACCGCCCGCTTCCGCCTCAGAAGCTCGGCGGCGTGCAAGCGCTGACCACCTCGCACGGATTGGGACCGACGCAGCGGAACCGGTGCGGGCGGCGGCTGTCGAAGCTGTAGGCGTCGCCGGGGCCGAGGATCCGGCGCTCCGCGTCCACGGTGACCTCCAGGCGCCCGCTCAGCACGATGCCGCCCTCCTCACCTTCATGCGACAGCGGCACCCGGCCGGTATCGGCGCCGGGCTCGTAGCGCTCCTTCAGAATCTGGAGCTTGCGCCCGAACAGGCTGTCGCCGACCTGACGATATGAGATCGCCCCCTTGGCGGCCCGGCGGCCGATCTCGGTGAGTCTCGTCGGCGGCGAAGAACGCCTTGCGCTCCGGCTCCGGCTCCAGGGCGAAGAACTCGGCCATGCCGATCGGCACGCCGTCGAGGATCCGCTTCAGGGCGCCCACCGACGGATTCACGCGGTTGGCCTCGATCAGCGAGATCGCCGAGTTGGTCACCCCGGCCCGCTTCGCGAGCGTCCGTTGCGACAGGCCGTGGCGCGCCCGCACGAAGCGCAGCCGCGCGCCGACATCGATGCTCATCCCACGGCGTCCCGTTTCAGGTGTTGCGTATCCCGCAACGGTGCCGTCCGCGGCCCCGATTCTGCAAGGGGTTGGCGGCGATCAGAAAAGGACTTGTTGCCCGTTCGGGGAAGGTGTCCCCTGATCCGGTCGCCCGACCTTCGAGAGCTGCCCCATGACCGACCATCCGCTCCGCAACGCGCCCGCGATGGACGCCTTCTGGATGCCGTTCACCGCCAACCGCCAGTTCAAGGCGGCCCCGCGCCTGCTCGTCTCCGCGGAGGGCATGCACTACACGGCCGATGACGGCCGCACGGTCCTCGACGGCACCGCGGGCCTCTGGTGCGTCAATGCCGGGCACGGGCGCCGGGGCATCGCCGCCGCGGTGGAGCGCCAGCTGGCGACGCTCGACTTCGCCCCGACCTTCCAGATGGGCCACCCCATCGCCTTCGAATTCGCCGAGCGGCTCGCCGAGATCGCTCCGGGCGGCCCCGACAAGCGCCTCGACCGGGTGTTCTTCACCAATTCCGGGTCGGAATCGGTCGACACCGCCCTCAAGATCGCGCTCGCCTATCAGCGGGCGATCGGGCAGGGGACCCGCACCCGGCTGATCGGCCGCGAGCGCGGGTATCACGGCGTCGGCTTCGGCGGCCTCTCGGTGGGCGGCATCGTGTCGAACCGGCGGGTCTTCCCGCAGCTCAACGGCACCGACCACCTGCGCCACACCCACGACCCGGCCCGCAACGCCTTCGTGAAGGGCCAGCCCGAGCACGGGATGGAGCTTGCCGACGACTTGGAGCGGCTGGTGGCGCTCCACGGGGCCGAGACCATCGCGGCCTGCATCGTCGAGCCGGTGGCGGGCTCCACCGGCGTGCTGATCCCACCGAAGGGCTACCTCGAGCGCCTGCGCGAGAGCTGCACGAAGCACGGTATCCTGCTGATCTTCGACGAGGTGATTTCCGGATTCGGCCGCCTGGGCGCACCGTTTGCCACGGATTATTTCGGCGTCGTCCCCGACCTCGTCACCAGCGCCAAGGGCCTGACCAACGGCACGGTGCCGATGGGTGCGGTCTTCGCGAGCCGCGCGGTGCACGACGCGCTGATGCAGGGCCCGGACGGGATCGAGCTGTTCCACGGCTACACCTATTCGGGTCACCCGGTCGCCTGCGCGGCCGGCATCGCGACGCTCGACATCTACCGGGAGGAGGGGCTTCTCACGCGCGCCGCCGATATCGCCGACGATTGGGCGGCGGCGATGCACGACCTGCGCGGGCGCAAGAACGTCATCGACATCCGCACCATCGGGCTGATCGCCGGGATCGAGCTGGCGCCGCGGCCCGACGCGCCGGGCAAGCGCGCCTACGAGGCGTTCGTGGACTGCTTCGAGCGGGGCCTGCTCATCCGGGTCACCGGCGACATCATCGCGCTGTCGCCGCCGCTGATCATCGAGCGTGGCCAGATCGGCGAGATCGTGGACGTCCTCGGGGCTGCGATCGACCGGGTCGCCTGAGCCCCGCGCAGGGGAGGCCGGCGCGACCGGCCCTTGAAGCGAGGCGCGTGCGCCGCATCTGCCCCGGACCCGGCGATCGGCCGGGCACCGGGTGCGAGGGCTTCCATGTCGAACACCGCCTTGATCGTCGGCGCCAGCGGGATCGTCGGCAGCGCCACTGCGGCGCTGCTCCGCCAGGAGGGCTGGCGGGTCGCAGGGCTCGCGCGCCATCCGGTGGCGCAGGACGGCGTCGAGCCGGTGGCCGGCGACCTGCAGGATCCGGCCTCCCTGGAGCGGGCGCTGGCCGCCCTTGCCCCGACCCATGTCGTCCTGGCGACCTGGCAACGGCGCCCCACCGAGGCGGAGATGATCCGCGTCAATCGGGCCATGGTCGAGAATCTGCTCGATGCGTTGCGTCCGAAGGGCAGCGTCCGCCACGTCGCCCTGGTGACCGGGCTGAAGCACTATCTCGGGCCGTTCGAGGCCTACGGCAAAGGCAAGCTGCCGCAGACGCCCTTCCGCGAGGACCAGGGCCGGCTCGACATCGAGAATTTCTACTACGCGCAGGAGGACGCGGTCTTCGCCGCGAGCGACCGCGACGGCTTCACCTGGAGCGTACACCGCCCGCACACGATCATCGGCAAGGCGGTGGGCAACGCCATGAACATGGGGACGACGCTCGCCTGCTACGCCACCCTGTGCCGCGAACTCGGGCGCCCCTTCCTGTTCCCTGGCTCGGCCGCGCAGTGGAACGGGCTCACCGACATGACTGACGCGCGGCTTCTCGCCCGCCACCTGCTCTGGGCCTCCACCGAGCCGCAGGCCGCCAACGAGGCGTTCAACGTCGTCAACGGCGACGTCTTCCGCTGGAGCTGGATGTGGGGCCGGATCGCCGCATGGTTCGGCGTCGAGGCGGTGCCGTTCGACGGCACGCACCGGCCGCTGGAGCCCCGGCTGGCGCAGGACGGGCCGGCCTGGGCGGAGATCGCGCGGCGCCACGGTCTGGCCGAGCCGAACCTTGAGAAGCTCGCCTCGGCCTGGCACACGGATGCCGATCTCGGCCGGCCGATCGAGGTCGTCACCGACATGAGCAAGAGCCGGCGCCTCGGCTTCACCGCCTACCAGCCCACCGACGACGCGTTCTACGATCTGTTCGGCCGGCTGCGCGCGGACCGGCTGATCCCCTGAGACGGGGCCGTTGGGTTTATCGCGCGTCGGTCTTTACCGAGCGCGACGGGTCCCCTCTCCCGTGCGGGAGAGGGGACCCGCGCCCGGTCCGACACCCTGTTTCCCGACGTCAGGCGGCCTTGCGCTCCGTCCCGCACCACTCGGCCACGAACAGCGCCATGGCGGTGGTGCAGCGCTTCACCGAGGCGAGGCTCACGCGCTCGTCGAAGCCGTGGATGTTCTGGGAGGTCGGCCCGTAGCAGAGCGCCGGCACCCGGTCGTAGAGGGCGTGCACCCGCGTATCGAGGTAGCCCGCCGTCATGAAGCTCTGGAGCGGTGAGCCGACCGCCCGCTCGTGGGCGCGGCCGAGCACCGCCTCGGCCTCCGAGCCCGCCTCCAGCACGTAGCCCTCAGCGAAGAAGCCGTTGAACACCAGCCGCGGCGGGCTGTTGGCGAGGAACAGGTCGCGCCGCGCGAAAGCGGAGACGGCGGCCTCGATCTCGGCGGCGGCCTGCGCGGCGGTCACCCCCGGGTAGATCGCGATGCGGCAGTGGATCCGGCACCAGGCCGGGACCGACGAAGCCCAGTCGCCGCCCTCGATTCGGCCGATATTGAGGTTGATCGGATGGTCCTCCTGCTCGAAGTGCGGGTGGGCGGCCTTCTCGGCGTTCCAGCGGGCCTCGACGTCGCGCAGCGCCCCGATCACCCGGTAGGTGGCGTCGATGGCGTTGGCACCCGTCCCCATCTCGCGCACGTGGACCGGCATCCCCCGGACCTCCACGGTGAACCAGAGCACGCCGGTATTGGCCCGGACGAGCTTCTCGTCCTCCGGCTCGGGGATCAGCACGGCGTCCGCCCGGTAGCCGCGCAGATGGGCCATCAGGGCGCCGTTGCCGGTGGATTCCTCCTCGACCACGGACTGCACCGTCACGGAGGCCGCCGGCTGCAGGCCGAGGCGGGCCAGGGCGTCGAGGGCGAACAGGTTGGCGGCGTGCCCGGCCTTCATGTCGCCGGCGCCGCGGCCGTACATCCAGTCGCCCTCGATCACCGGGTCGAAGGGCCGATGGGTCCAAAGGTCGAGGGGCCCCGGCGGCACCACGTCGACATGGGCCTGCAGGATCAGGGAGCGTCCCGTCTCGGTGTTCGGCCGATGGTGGCAGACGACGATCGGCGCGTCCGAATGGTGGGCCTCATCGATCTTCGAGCCGCCCGGATGCGCCGCGATGGCGGCCCGGTCCATGGCGAAGCGCTCGGTGGCGTAGCCCCGGGCGCGGAACTGCTCGAACACGTAGTCCTGGCAGGCATGCTCCGCACCGCGCAGGGAGGCGAACCGGACCAGCGCCTGCGTATGGGCGACCTGGTCGGCAAAACCCTCCGCCACGGAGGCTTCGATCTCGGCGGCGAGGGTGGGGTCGAGGGCCATGGGAACTCCGAACCGGTTGCGGCCGGGAGGAAGCGCCCGGGCTCGGGCAGCTGTCAACCGGCGGTTGTCGAGGGCATGGTTCGTGCCGGAATCACGCACCCAGCCATCATTCCGGGAAGGCCCTACGGATCTGCTCGGCGAACCGCGCGAAGGCCACGCTCGGCTGGCCATCGCCGCGGTGGACCAGAAGAGTCTGGATGCGCCCGTCTCCCTCCGGCAGGAGATGGACCGAGACGCGACCGGCACGGTGGGCGGGATCGGCGACGGCGCGGGGGACCAGGGTCACGCCCAGGCCGGCGGTCACGCAGCCGAGGGTGCCGTCGAGGGTCCCGAACTCCATCTGACATCCATCCGGCGGCCAAGCAGCGGGTGCTCGCCGCCATTGGCGACGACACGGTGCGCACGCAGGTCCACGACATCGCCCGCCAGCGGCCCTGGTCGGCGCCCTATACCGGACGCCTCCTGCATAACGCCTTCATCGAGACCTGGTACGGCCGCGAGGACGACCTGCGCGCGGCGGCCGCCGAGCGGCGGCGGGACGTGGAGGAGGCGGATGCGGCGGGCGACTACGACGGCCAACGTCACGGTCGGCGAGGCGGTGGGCTGATCGAGGACCTGCCGCGGGCCGGCGACCTCGTGCGGCGGATCGCCGAGGAGGCCGAGGCCTGTATCCTCCGATCGGCGGCCCGCGTGACGGCAGCCCCTGAGGGCGTTCAGCAAAGCGTGACTACGCAGCGCGGAGATCGGCCGGAACCGCGCTGTGGCCAACGGCTTAGCCTGTCGACAAACCGTCGCGGTTTCTCAGTCGGAGTCACGCATGCGTATCGGTCTGATCTCGGTCCTGTCCGGCATTCTCCTGTGGGCCGTCGCTCCGGGCGCGGCCAGCGCGGACGTGCTCGTCAGCGTCGACAAGAGCACGCAACGCATGGAGGTCTCGGTCGACGGGCAGCCCCGCTATTCCTGGCCCGTCTCGACGGGTGTCGAGAGCTACGACACCCCGTCCGGGTCCTACCGCCCGTTCCGGATGGAGCGCACCCATTTCTCGAAGGAGTGGGACGACGCGCCTATGCCCTTCGCGATGTTCTTCACGTCCCAGGGCCACGCCATCCACGGCACCAACCACGTCCGCAGCCTCGGGCGGGCGGCCTCGCATGGCTGCGTGCGCTTGTCGGTGCGCAACGCCGCGACGCTGTTCAACCTCGTGAAGGCCGAGGGCATGGGCCGGACCCGGGTGGTGATCGAGGGCGCGGATGCCCCAGTGGCGGAGCGCGGTCAGCGCGGTATCCGCCTCGCCCGTCACCGCCGCTCCTACGAGCCGGACGACCTGCTGGCGGACAGCGACCAGATGGGTCGGCGCTCGCTGCCGGCCTATTACCGGCCCGCCGCCCGGCCGGCCTACGCGCCGGCCGCGGGCTATGGCTATCCGGCCGGCGCGGACGAGATGGACAGCTGGTAGGCCTCCACCCCGCATGTACCGGCTGATCAGCGCCACCCCGAGCCCCTATCCCGGACGGTGCGGCTCGCGTCGACCGGGCGCGGACGTCACGCTCCCCGACCGCAAGCCATTGCCGAATGGCGCCTCTCGGCCTAGCTCCTCCGCGGCCACAGAGCCCGCGCAGCCGATGCTGCGATCTTAGACGGACGGAGACACCCCCGAGATGCCCATCGCCTTCTGCCGGTCCCTTCCTCTCGCCGCCCTGGCGCTCGCCGCGGCCACCGTGCCGGGCTACGCCCTGGAGGTCACGCGCTCGGCCGACATCGCCGCGCCCCCGGCCAAGGTCTGGCAGACGATCGGCGACTTCTGCGGCATCGGCAACTGGCACCCGGCCGTCGAGAAATGCGCCCTGTCCGACAAGGACGGCATGAAGGTCCGCACCCTCAGCCTGAAGGGCGGCGGCACCATCAAGGAGGAGCAGGTCTCCCGTGACGACAAGGTGATGAGCTACACCTACACGATCCTGGAGAGCCCGCTGCCGGTCTCCGACTACAAGTCGACGCTGTCGGTAGCCCCCGATGGTTCGGGCTCGAAGGTCACCTGGACCGGGACCTTCAACGCCAAGGGCGCGCCCGATACGGTCGCCACTGACGCGATCCAGGGCATCTACGATTCCGGCCTGAAGGCGCTCGCCGACAAGACGAAGTAGCCGCCGTCACGATTCGGAGCGCGCTGCTGATCCCTCCTGGCGGCAGCGCGCGTCAACCCTTTGCGGTGCCATCCGAATTGAGCGGTCTCGGCGTCCGCCGTCCCGCATTCCGCGCCCCGTCGGCATGCCACGGCGGCGATTGACCCACTGCCAAGCTCGGCTCAAAACCCTGGCGGCGCAGCCCGTGCGCCCCAACAGGATGATCGCCGTGCCCGCGTCCCGTCTTCCGATGCGCCTCAGCCTCGCGGTCCTCGCCATCGCGGCGCTGGGCGCCTGCCAGCAGCGCGCCGCCGCGCCCGCGGTTTCGGAGCCCTCGCCCGTCGTCCCGACCCCGATGGCTCTGCCCGCGGGCAGCGGCTGCGGCCCGCAGATCGCGCGCACCAAGGCAATCGTCGACAGCGATGTGGCGACCGGCAATCTCAACAAGCCGGTGGGCGGCCGCTTCAATGCCGACCTCGCCCACGCCGCCGCGGAATGTTCGGCCGGCAAGTCCGGCGAGGCCCTGCACCTCTTGGCCGCTGCCAAGAGCCGCTACGGCTATCGTTGAGCGGAAAGCGCGGGCTACCGATCCCGATCTAATATGTTCAGGATCGGCCCTATACGCTTTGTGGAGAAGCCCTTTTCGGTCTTCGAGGGGTGATCCCACCCGTACCCTCATCCAGAGAGGGCCGCGTCAGCAGGCCCCCAAGACGCCTCAGGATGAGGGTACGGGTGGGATGTGCCGAACCAGTCCCGGTGCCGTCGTCCGTACCGGACGCCCTCGGAGCGGCTTGGCCTAGATCACGAACAGCAGGTTCAATCCGGCCCGCCGGAACCCTTCCGCGGCGATTTTCAGGTCAAGCCCATAGGACGCGATGTCGTCTGCCACCGGATCGAGAGCCGGGGCCAGGTGCTGGTGCAGGTGTTTGATGTAGCTGTGGCAGGTCGTGCAGGTCTCGACCTGGACGTCCTTCGAGACCTCGTCCAGGCCGTAATAGCTGATACCCTCGCCCACGCCGCAGGCGGTGCAACGGATCCGGACGTGGTTCCAGTAGGTGCCGCAGAGCGAGCAGCTCAGGTAGCGGGCCTTGTCGGCCAGCGTCCAGCCGACCACGACGCTCGCCACCGGTGCGCCGCCGCAGCACGGACACACGCCATCCGCCACGGGTTTCAGGACCTTGGTGTCGAGGCGCGCGGCCTGCTCGGCCAGGCGGATCTGCAGGGCCGCCGAGACGAACACGCATTCGGCGATCCGGTCCACCGGCAGCGCCCCCTCGAAGACCTGCAGGGCGAGGTCGAGGCGATCCTCCCGGGAGGCCGCGCGCAGGGTCTCGCGCGCCGCGCTCGAGGCCTCGGGCGCCGTGGTGAGATCCAGCTCGGCGAGCAGCGCCAGGAGGCAGTCGTCGAAGCCCCGGTCGGCTTCGAGACTGTGCCGCGACAGGGGCGGCATCCCGTGCTCATTCCGCAGCGCGAGATCGGCGGCATCCGGCGCCGCGACGGGCGGCCCCTTCGCCTGGATCGCGGCCTGGGCGCGGGCGACCTCGGCGACGAACCGGAGATAGGCTTCGAGCGGATGCCCGGGCGCGGCCTCCCGCAGCCGCGCGGCCCGGTCGGCGAACAGGGTCGTGGGATCCGGCAGGCGCACGAAGGGCACCGAGCCCGCGATTCCGATCTTGTCGGGATCGGGCTTCAGCTCGCTGAAGTCCCGGCGGCGAGGCTTCGGCGGGGTCGCCTGGGCTGAGGTGTCGTCCGCGGCCGGAGCCGCGGGTTTACGCTTGAAGAAACGGGCCACGCGATCAGGATCCGCGCTTGTCCACCGAGCCGTGGCGGGCCTTGCCGCCGGCGATCTGCCGGAACCACTTGCGGTGATGCCGGTAGGCCCAGCCGCCCGTGACCGTGCCGCGGACCATCGCCCGGCCGGTGCCGCGCACCCAGATGCCGGCGTAGATGTGCACCACGATGATGGCGATCGCGATGACGGCGGCCAGCGAGTGGGCGAGCAGCGCCCAGCGCTGGGTCTCTATGGTGGTGTAGCCGCCGAAATAAGTGTTCCAGATGATCAGGCCCGTGACGAACATAACGGCAATCAGCGCGGTCTGGCCCCAGAACACGCCCTTCTGGCCGGCATTGTACTTGCCGAGTCTCCGGCAGACGGTCGTCGCGGTTGGTGACCACGTCGCCGATGTGCTTGGTCCACTCGACATCGTCCTTGTTAGGGATGTTGAGCTTCCAGAACCGCACGAACAGGAAGAAGAAGCTCACGACCAGCGCCACGCCGAACCACGGGTGTATCGCCCGGGTCGCCTGTCCGCCACCGAACAGGCCGGTGAGCGAGAACAGGTAGGGCGTGAACATCGCCAGACCCGACAGGGTCAGCAGGGTGAACAGGATCGCGGTGATCCAGTGGTTCACGCGCTGCACGCCCGTGTAGCGCGGGACGTACATGACCTCCGGCGCCTCGGACTTGGCGTGATGCAGGGGACGGGAATCGCCGTCCCGGATGTCGCTATTGATCGTCATCGGCCTTCACTCGCCTGATGCGGCGCCGGCCCCGCATCGCGGCGCGGGTGGCTCTGGAATTTAAGATAGGGTGGGGCGGCCGCGCCGTCTCCACTCTGTCGGTTCCCGGATCCGCTTCTCTCCCTCCCCCTCTGTGGGGGAGGGAGACCGTCGCGTCTCAGTGCGGCCGCGCTTCGTCGCCGCCATTCTCGCGGCGCTTGGCCTCGTCGTACTCGACCGCCTCTTCCTCCTCCTTGGGCACGACCTCGTTCGGGCCGGCCGTCACGTAGTGGAAGAAGCCCGCGACCGCGGCAAAGCCCATCGCGGCGAGCCCGAACACCTTGGCCCCGCCCTTCCAGAAGGCGACCAGCGGCGAGATCTTCGGGTCGTTCGGCAGGCCGGCATAGAGGCTCGGCTGGTCGGCGTGGTGCAGCACGTACATGACGTGCGTGCCGCCGACGCCCGCCGGGTCGTAGAGGCCAGCCGTGTCGAAGCCGCGCGCCTTCAGGTCCTCGACACGGCCGTGGGCCTGATCGATCATGGCCTGCTTGGTGCCGAACATGATCGAGCCGGTCGGGCAGGCCTTGGCGCAGGCCGGAGCCTGACCCACCGCCACCCGGTCCGAGCACAGGGTGCACTTGTACGCCTTGTGGTCGGTCTGGCTGATGCGCGGGATGTTGAAGGGGCAGCCCTTCACGCAGTAGCCGCAGCCGATGCAGTTCTCCTCGATGAAGTCGACGATGCCGTTGGAGTACTGCACGATCGCGCCGGGCGCCGGGCAGGCCTTCAGGCAGCCCGGCTCGGTGCAGTGCATGCAGCCGTCCTTGCGGATCAGCCATTCGAGGTGGTTGGTCTCCGGGTTCTCGTACTCGGTGAACCGCATCAGCGTCCACGACTTCGGGGTGAGGTCGTGGGGGTTCTGATAGGTCCCGGTGTTCACACCGATGTCGTCGCGCAGGTCGTTCCACTCCTCGCAGGCCGACTGGCAGGCCTTGCAGCCGATGCACTTCGACACGTCGATGAGCTTGGCGACCTCCATCTGGCGGCGGATCTCCGGCGGCGTCTCCGTCGAGGCGGAGCGCTGGCGGATGTCGAGGGAGCTGTAGTCAGCCATGTCTGAAGCTCCCCTTACGCGACCGCGTCCGACGGAGGCGTGGTCGGCTCGATATTCACGAGCCAAGCCTTGAACTCCGGCGTCTCGGTATTCGCGTCACCCACGACCGGCGTGAGCGAGTTCGGGTGCCATCCTTTCTTGGTGAGGCCCATGAAGCCCCAGTGCTGCGGGATGCCGACGACGTGGACGGGCCTCCCGTCACAGATCAGCGGCTTGATGCGCTTCGTCACCACGGCCTTGGCCTTCAGAGAGCCGCGCTTCGACCAGACGCGGACCCAGCCGCCCTTGGCGATGCCCTTCTCCTTGGCGAGTTCCTCCGAGATCTCCACGAAGGCCTCCGGCTGGAGGATCGCGTTGATCCGGGCGTGCTTGGTCCACCCGTGGAAGTGCTCGGTCAGGCGGTAGCTCGTCGCCGCGTAGGGGAACTCCTTCACGTCGCCGAGATCGGCGAGGTCGTCCTTGAAGATGCGGGCCGCAGGCGCGCCCTTGATCTTCGGGAAGGCGACGTTGGCCACCGGGGACTCGAAGGGCTCGTAGTGCGTCGGGAACGGCCCGTCGCGCATGAGACCGCGGGTCCACAGGCGGGCGACGCCCTCCTGGTTGAGGATGAACGGGCCGACGCCCTTATCGGGTGCCACGGTCACGCCGTAGTCCGGCACGTCGAAGCCGATCCACTGCTTGCCGTTCCACTCGATGAGCTTCTTCTTCTCCGACCACGGGCGCCCATCGGGGTCGCACGAGGCGCGGTTGTAGAGCACGCGCCGGTTGGCCGGCCATGCGAAGGCCCAGTTGGGCGCGATGCCGCGGTCGCCGGGATCGGTGTTGTCCCGGCGGGCCATCATGTTGCCCTTCTCGGTGTAGCAGCCCGAGTAGATCCAGCACGCGCAGGCGGTGGTCCCGTCGTCCTTGAGCTGGGCGAAACCGTCGACCTGCTTGCCCGCCGGGATGACGGTGCCGTTGAGATCCGGCGTCGGCGCCAGCGTGTAGCCGTTGAGCCTCGCGGGCGAGCCTCGGTCGGCGTCGGCGACTCGGCGATCGCGTAGTCCCACTTCAGATTGACGATCGGGTCCGAGAAGGCGCCGCCGTCCTTCTTGTAGGCCTCGCGGATGCGGAGGAAGATCTCCGACATGATCTCGATGTCCGAGCGGCACTCGCCCGGCGCATCCTGGGCCTGCCAGTGCCACTGCAGCCAGCGGCTGGAGTTCGAGAGCGAGCCCTCCTCCTCCACGAACAGGGTGGTCGGGAGCTCGAACACCTCGGTCTGGATCTTGGACGGATCGACGTCGTTGTACTCGCCGTGGTTCTCCCAGAACCGCGCCGTCTCGGTCTTGAGCGGATCCATCACCACCAAGAATTTCATCTTGGAGAAGGCTTCCGTCATCTTGGCGCGATTCGGGAACGACAGCAGGGGGTTGAAGCCCTGGATGACGTAGCCGGTCATCTTGCCCTGCTTGGCGAGTTCGAACCCGCGCAGCACGTCGTAGGTCGGTACGTCGAGCTTGGGCAGGTAGTCGTAGGCCCAGTCGTTCTCCTTCTGCGCCTTGTCGCCCCACATTGCCTTCTGGAACGAGACGAAGAACTTGTTGTAGTTCTGCCAGTAGCTCGTCTGCCCCGGACGCAACGGCTTGAACTGCCGCTTGGCGATGTAGCTCGCGTAGTCGGGCTCCTTCTCCACCGGGATGTTCAGATAGCCGGGGATGAGGTTGCTCATCAGCCCGATATCGGTCAGCCCCTGGATATTGGAGTGGCCGCGCAGGGCGTTCATGCCACCGCCCAGCATGCCGATGTTCCCGAGCAGCGTCTGCACGATGCACATCGAGCGGATGTTCTGCGAGCCCTTGGAATGGTGCGTCCAGCCGAGCGCGTAGAGCGACGTCATCACCCGGTCGGGCGCGGACGTCGTGGCGATCAGCTCGCAGACCTTCAGGAAGGTCTCCTTGGGCGAGCCGCAGATCTTCTCGACCATCTCGGGCGTGTAGAGCGCGACGTGCTTCTTCAGCAGCTGCATCACGCAGCGCGGATGCTGCATCGTCTCGTCCACCACGGCGTAGCCGTCGGGGCCGATCTCGTAGTCCCAGGTGGTCTTGTCGTAGTCGCGCTTGTCCGCATCGTAGCCCGCGAACAATCCGTCGCTGAAGTCGTAGCCCTCGCGGACCACGTACCCGGCGTTGGTGTAGGCGGAGACGTAGCGGTGCTGCAGCTTATCGTTGTCGATCAGGTACTTGGCGACGCCCGACAGGAACGCGATGTCGGTCCCCTGCCGGATCGGGCAGTAGAGATCGGCCACCGACGCCGTGCGGGTGAAGCGTGGGTCGACGACGATGAGCTTGGCGTTGTTATGGGCCTTCGCCTCGACGACCCACTTGAACCCGCACGGGTGCGCTTCGGCGGAGTTTCCGCCCATCACGGTGATCACGTCCGCGTGCTTGATGTCCATCCAGAGGTTGGTCATCGCACCGCGTCCGAAGGAGGGCGCCAAACTGGCGACCGACGGACCGTGTCAGACCCTGGCCTGATTGTCGAAGACCAGAGCCCCCATGCTTCGGACGGTCTTGTAGGTCAGCCAAGCCGTCTCATTGGTGGTGGCCGAGGCGCCCAGGAACCCCGTCGTGGTCCAGCGGTTGACCGTGAGATCACCGTTCTTGGCGACGAAGTTCTTGTCCCGGTCCTCCTTCATGAGCTTCGCGATCCGGTCGAGGGCGAAGTCCCAGGAAACGCGCTTGAACTCCGAGGAACCCGGAGCGCGGTGGAGCGGATACTTGGTCCGGGTTTCCGCATGCACGAAGTCGAGCAGCGCCGAGCCCTTCGGGCAGAGCGTGCCGCGGTTGACCGGATGATCGGGGTCACCCTCGATATGCATCACCGAGGAGCGCGCGTTCTTCGAACGGTCCCCGAGGCTGTACAGGATGACGCCGCACGCGACCGAGCAATACGGGCACGTGTTGCGGGTCTCGCGCATCTGCGCGAGCTTGAAAGGCCGCACAGCGGCGGCCATGGCGGGTTCGAGTCCACCGAACCCGAGCGCGCCCAGCGAGCCGCCCGCAAGGCCGGCGCCGGCCCCCTTGAGCAGGCCACGCCTTGAGACCTGGACCGTCATCTCCGCTCCGTAAAAGCGATCTGGTATAATTCCAAAGTGTCCCAAAAATGCGTGCGCGAGGCAAGTGCGGTTGCGTGACACAGCAAGTCGTCGTGTCTCGGGTGAAGCACTACGTTTGTCCGAGACGGCATTATCCTGCCGAAAGACGAATTTTTTACTTGCTCGGGATTGCAGGATTCATCCCTGACGGGCTCGCCGTGCGATGGTCCAGGGGTGCCTGAGGCTCCGTGGCGGATGTGCCGCCAGGATCCGCCTTGGGCGCCGGGCGGCTGGCATTCTCCTTCATCGACTGCCCACCGGGATCGGGCGCATCTTTGGCCGCTGATTGCTCCCGGGGAACAGGGGCTTGGCTCCAGCCGTCCTGGGCACTCCGGGATTTATCACCCATCGCGTCGACGCCCTTGATCTCACCGGGCTTCGTCTGCGCGAAGCACGGCGATCCGGCCACTGCCGTGCAGAAGAACACCAACGTCGCCAGCGAAATCGAGTGGGACAAAGGACGGCTCCGGGCAGCACGAAGGATCAGCGCGGGCAACGTGTCTCTCGTAGAGGCGGTTCCGGCCTGCGGCATCGGCTGGGCCGGCAATCGGTGGATTTCGGCATTTCAGCTTTGCGCCAGGCGCAGTGACACCTTCTTAACCAAACCTTGCAACGCTGACGGCGGGTCGATGCGAGGGCATTCCGGTCATGTCGAAGCCGCATCCAGAGCGTCCATCCGGAACCGAGCCGGCAGCGGGTACCCCACCCCTCAGCGCCGAGGTCCGCCGTCACCTCGCACAGAACCTACGCGCGCTCTTCGCCGACACGCTCTCGGCGCCGGCCAGCCAGCGTATCGAAGCGCTGGTCGCGGAACTCGCGAAGCCGAAGCGCTGAGCCGCAACGCGAGGAGCGACCCGACCGAGCACGTGCCCCGCTGATGCGGCACTGACGCGCCGGCGGAGCGGGCCGTTGCCAAGTCGCACGCGCCTGCGCGCGTATGTACGGCGCCGGATATGTGCGCCCGCACACAGAAGATTGTTCGTTCTGAGAAACCTTCAACGAGGCTGAGTTTCTTCTACGCCGGCGCAGCCCGGGAGAAGATCCATGCATTCTCGCGCGCTACACCCCTGACATAGCTTGCGTTCCGGCGGATTCTGCCGATCTTTCCCCTGCCTCCGCGCCACGCGCTCCGGCGCCTGAGGCTTGACTTCGTTCGGTAAAAAGAACGATCTCCTGGGGCCGGGGGCACCGGCCCCTGCGTTGCAACCGCGGATTGCTGGGGATCGGACGTGATGAAGAACGCGGCAGGTCGAAGCCGAATGGTCCCGGTGATCGGGCTGGTCCTGCTGGCCGGTGCTGGCCTGTGGACCTGCGTGCTGCCGGCAGCGGCCGAGACCGCGCTCCTCAACGTCTCGTATGATCCCACCCGCGAACTCTACCGGGAGATCAACGCGGCCTTCGCGGAGGCATGGAAGGCCGAAACCGGCGAGGCGATCACGGTGCGGGCCTCGCACGGGGGCTCGGGTGCGCAGGCGCGAACGGTGATCGACGGGGTCGACGCCGACGTGGTCACCCTCGGCATCCCTTCGGACATCGACGCCATCGCCAAGCTCACCCGCAAGATCCCGGAGGATTGGCGCAGCAAGCTGCCGAACGAGGGCGTGCCCTACACCTCGACGGTCGTGTTCCTCGTCCGCAAGGGTAATCCGAAAGGGATCAAGGACTGGGCCGATCTCGCCAAGCCCGATGTGAAGGTGATCACGCCGAACCCGAAGACCTCGGCGGGCGGGCGCTGGAACTTCCTCGCGGCCTGGGGCTACGCCTACGGCCAGGACAAGGATGCCGCCAAGGCCGACGCCTTCGTCGGGCAGGTCTACAAGAACGTGCCGGTGCTCGACACCGGCGCCCGCGGCTCGACGGTGACCTTCGCGCAGCGCGGGCTCGGCGACGTGCTGCCGACTTGGGAGAACGAGGCCTACCTCGTGCTTCAGGAATTCGGGGCCGACAAGTTCGACATCGTCTCGCCGCCGAGTTCGATCTACGCCGAGCCGCCGGTGGCCCTCGTGGCGGCCAATGCGGAGCGCAAGGGGACCACGAAGGTCGCGCAGGCCTATCTCGACTTCCTCTACACCGACCGCGCCCAGGCGATCTTCGCCAAGCACCATTACCGGCCGATCCGCCGGGAGGCGGCCGCCCGGGCCGACCTGGCGCAGCTCCCTGAGATTAAGCTGTTCAAGATCGAGGACCTGCAGGGCTCCTGGGACGCGATCCAGAAGCGGAACTTCGATGCCGGCGGCCTGTTCGACCGCCTGAGCCGCGCCGGGCACTGAGATCGGGACCATGGTCGAGACACCCCGTCCCAGGCGGACCTTCCGCCGGCCGAGCGTGATCCCGGGCTTCGGGATCAGCTTCGGCTACACGCTGGCCTGCCTCGGGCTGATCGTGCTTCTGCCGCTCGCCGGGCTGGTGGTGAAGGCCTCGGGGCTCGGCCTGTCCGGCATCTGGGAGGTCGCCACCGACCCGCGGGTAGCGAGCGCCCTGCGGATCAGCTTCGGCATCTCGGCCCTCGCCGCCCTCGTGGCCTCGGCCTTCGGCTTCCTGGTGGCCTGGGTGCTCACCCGTTACCGCTTCCCGGGCCGGAAGCTCGTCGACGCGGCCGTCGACCTGCCCTTCGCCCTGCCCACGGCGGTCGCCGGGATCGCGCTGGCTTCGCTCTACGCTCCGGACGGGCTACTGGGCGCGCCGCTGGCCCGGCTCGGGATCCAGGCGGCCTACACCCCGGTCGGCATCTTCATCGCCATGGTGTTCATCGGCCTGCCCTTCGCGGTGCGGACCGTGCAGCCGCTGATCGCCGAGATCGACAAGGAGATCGAGGAGGCCTCGGCCACCCTCGGCGCCTCCCGCCTCGCCACTCTGACCCGGGTCGTGCTGCCGCCGCTGATCCCCGCGGTGCTCACGGGCTTCGCGCTGGCCTTCGCCCGGGGGGTCGGCGAGTACGGCTCGATCATCTTCATCGCCGGCAACCTGCCCTACGTGTCGGAGATCGCGCCGCTGCTGATCATCATAAAGCTCTCCGAGTTCGACTACGGCGGCGCGGCGGCCATCGCCACCATCATGCTCGGGATCTCGTTCCTGACGCTGCTCGCCATCAACCTCATCCAGGCCTGGTCACGGCGGCGGTTCGGCCATGTCTGAGATCTTCTCCCCGCCTTCGTGCCCGCCGCCAAGCCGGGACCGGTCGCCTCGGAGGGCGCCGTCGTCCGCGTCGCCCTGATCGGGATTGCGGTGGCGTTCCTGGCGCTGTTCCTGGTGCTGCCGCTGTTCGCGGTCTTCATCCAGGCCTTTTCGAAGGGGATCGACACCTTCCTGGACGCGTTCCGGGAGCCCGACGCCTGGAGCGCGATCCGCCTGACGCTGACCGTGGCGGCGATCGCGGTGCCGTTCAACGTGGTGTTCGGGCTGGCGGCCTCCTGGGCGATCGCCAAGTTCGAGTTCCCGGGCAAATCGCTGCTGATCACCCTGATCGACCTGCCGTTCTCGGTGTCGCCTGTGGTCTCGGGGATGATCTACGTGCTGCTGTTCGGGTCCCAGGGCCTGTTCGGCACCTGGCTCATCGACCACGGCATCCAGGTGCTGTTCGCGCTGCCGGGGATCGTGCTCGCCACGGTGTTCGTGACCTTCCCGTTCGTCGCCCGCGAGCTGATCCCGCTGATGCAGGAGCAGGGCACCGCCGAGGAGGAGGCGGCGCTGACGCTCGGCGCCTCGGGCCTGCACGCGTTCCGCACGGTGACACTCCCCAACATCCGCTGGGGCCTGCTCTACAGCGTGCTCCTCTGCAATGCCCGGGCGATGGGCGAATTCGGAGCGGTGTCGGTGGTGTCGGGCCACATCCGCGGCCTGACCAACACCATCCCACTCCACGTGGAGATCCTCTACAATGAGTACAATTTCGTCGCCGCTTTCGCGGTCGCTTCGCTCCTCGCCGTCCTTGCCCTCATCACCCTCGTCCTCAAATCCGTCCTCGAGTGGCGCTTCGCAGGGGAGCTCGCGGGCGGCCGGGCTCACTGAGCGACCCTCCACGGCGATCCGGGTCGAGGCGGTCTCCAAGACCTTCGACACGGCGGCGGTGCTGCACGACCTCTCCCTCGACGTGCGTGCAGGCGAGCTGATCGGCCTGCTGGGGCCCTCCGGCTCCGGCAAGACGACGCTGTTGCGCATCATTGCCGGGCTCGACGCACCGGATCGGGGCCGCATCCTGTTCGGGGACGACGACGCGACCGGGCTCGCCGTGCAGGACCGGGCCGTAGGCTTCGTGTTCCAGCACTACGCCCTGTTCAAGCACATGACCGTCGCCGACAACATTGCCTACGGGCTGAACGCAAGGCGCCGCGCGGAGCGTCCCGCCAAAGCCGAGATCCGCCGGCGGGTCGGCAACCTGCTCGACCTGATCCGGCTCTCGGGCTTCGGCGACCGCTACCCGTCGCAGCTCTCGGGCGGTCAGCGCCAGCGTGTGGCGCTCGCCCGGGCGCTCGCGGTGGAGCCGCGGGTCCTGCTGCTGGACGAGCCGTTCGGGGCGCTCGACGCCCAGGTCCGGAAGGACCTCCGCCGCTGGCTGCGCGAGATCCACGATCGCACCGGCCAGACCACGATCTTCGTGACACATGATCAGGACGAGGCGCTGGAACTGTCCGACCGTGTGGCGGTGCTCGACCGCGGCCGGCTGGAGCAGGTCGGCACGCCGGACGAGGTGCAGGAGCACCCGGCCTCCGCGACCGTGATGAAGTTCTTAGGGGATTCCGTCGAGGTCGAGGCCATCGCCGAGGGCGGCCGGGTTCTGGTGCGGGGCCGGGAGACGCCGGTGGTCGCGCCCGCCGGGATCATCGGTCCGGTCAAGCTCTACGTGCGGCCGTGGCAGCTGCAACTCGCCGAACCCGAAGCCGCACACCTCTCCGGCACCGTGCGGAGCTCGTACCGAAGCCAGGGGCGCCAGCGGATCGAGGTGGCGGATCCCGAGGGGCGACTGCTGGCCGTGGAGGATTTCGACGGCATCCGCTACGCCCCCGGGCATTCGGTGGGTCTGCGGATCAATGGCGGGCACGTGTTTGGATGAGGCTCGTCAGCCGCCGCGCACCCGCCTAGGCTCTCACCTATGACCGCATCGAATCGCACCGCTCTCCCGGATGTCCTGTCCGCCATCGGCCGCACGCCGCTGATCCGGCTGCGCCGGGCCTCCGAGGAAACCGGCTGCGAGATCCTCGGCAAGGCCGAATTCCTGAACCCCGGTTTGTCCGTGAAGGATCGTGCCGCGCTCTCGATCGTGCGGGACGCGGAGGCGCGCGGCCTGATCCGGCCGGGTGGCACCATCGTCGAGGGGACCGCCGGCAATACCGGCATCGGCCTCGCCCTGGTGGCCGCCGTGCGCGGCTACCGGACGCTGATCGTCATCCCGGTCACCCAGTCCGAGGAGAAGAAGCAGACGCTGCGGCTCGCCGGTGCCCGGCTGGTCGAGGTTCCGGCCGTGCCCTTCGCCAATCCCAACAACTACGTCCACGTGGCCCGGCGGCTCGCGGAGAAGCTCGCCGCCGCGCAGCCGGAAGGCGCCTTCTTCGCCGACCAGTTCGACAACGTCGCCAACCGGCAGGCCCACGTAGAGGGAACCGGCCCCGAGATCTGGGACCAGACCGGCGGCCGGGTCGACGGATTCGTCTGCGCGGCCGGGACCGGCGGCACCCTCGCCGGCACCGCCGAGGCCCTGCGGGCCCGGAACCCGCAGGTGCGGATCGCGCTCTCCGACCCGGAGGGGTCGGCCCTCTACGCGCACTACACCACCGGGACCCTGAAGGCCGAGGGCTCCTCGATCACGGAAGGGATCGGCCAAGGCCGCATTACCAAGAACCTCGAGGGCTTCACGCCCGACCTCGCCTTCCGCATCCCCGACCGCGAGGCCCTCGCCATCGTCTTCGGCCTGATGCACGAGGAGGGGCTGTCGCTCGGCGGCTCATCCGGCATCAACGTCGCCGGGGCGATCCGGCTGGCCCGGGAGCTCGGTCCCGGCCACACAGTCGTGACGATCCTGTGCGACGGGGCGGCGCGCTATGCCTCGAAGCTGTTCAACCCGGCCTTCCTCACCGAGCGCGGGTTGCCGGTACCGAACTGGCTCACGGAGCCGGAGGGCGCGCTACCGGACTGGCACGCCTGAGGCCCGGGCGGTCATCCGGCCTTTTCCGCACAAAAGCGTGGCTTTGCGTTGAACGGAACGGATTGTCGCAGCGTTTGAACGGTCACGCTCGCACCAGCGCGACCGTTCGGAGAGCCGATCCATGTCCCTCGTCACCATTCTGCTCATCATTCTGATCATACTGGCCTTCGGCGGCGGCGGCTTCTACGGCGGCGGTGCGTATCGCGGACCCGGCTTCGGCCTGGGCGGCATCCTGCTCATTATCCTGATCGTGCTCCTGGTCACCGGCCGGCTGTAACCGTCAGCGGCCTCTCAAGCCGTGCCCGATCGGTCTGCCGTCGGGTACGGCTTCGAGTCTCGGCGCGCCGACGAAACGGGATTCACCTCATTGGCGCACGCACTACCGGCATAGGATCCCGACGATAGCCGGCGCGACCGCACCGGCCCACCCATCCCGAAGCGGCTTCGCGTCGGCGACGCGTTGCGCGGCGAGGAAGGCCGAAACCGCCTCCGCCGTCACCAGCGGCACGCGCAGCGGCGGCACGACGCCGGCAATGAGGCGCGGCGTCGTCGGGTAGCGGGCGACGAGCCCGACGATACGCCCGGATCGGTCAAGCACGGGCGCGCCGGCCGATCCTGGCTGAAGCGGCCCGACCACACCATCCGACACCGCACTCACCGGAGCGGCCGAGACGCCCTCGCCGCCTGGCGTCAGGGCGATCAGGCCATCCTCGTCCGTGACCGGCTCGATCCGCGGTGGCGGCCGGACGGGAGCGGGGGCAGCGGGCGCCTCTAGGAGCGCTAAGCCGGACGGGTCGCTGGCGAGGATCCGGGCCGGCGCACCGCCGATCCGGGGTGCGGCGCAGCCCTCCAGCACGACCGCGGCCGTGAGGACGCGACCGGACGCCACGGCAAGGCCTGTCCCCGCAACCGGCGCGGGCGGGGCAGGGGATTCCGCGACCGGCGCGCGCGCGGCGGGCGCGGCTGCTTCCATCGCCGGGGGCAGGGCCGGCGCGGGGAAAGGGTCGAAGGCATTCGCGATCGCGATCACCAAGCGGTTGACCTCTGGCGCCGATGCCCGGTCGTAGCCGATCAGGAAGCCGCGCACGCCCTGGGGCCCGGCATTGTACCGGGTGTAGGACAGCCCGGACTCCGTCTCGGCGGTGACCACCAGGGCGTCGGGCCGCCGGAGCTTGTAGGTCACCTTGCGGTTGGGCAGCGGCGCCGTGGCCCTCTCGTACAAGGCGTCGAGGGTCTCGCCCCCCGGCGGAAACGCACGGGTCTCCAGGGTCACGCGCCCGTCCTGGCTCTGCCAGCGGGTCCCCGCGGGGAGGGCAGTGCGTTTCGCGAGCAGGCGCTCGGGCACGCCGATCACGGCGCCGCTAACGGGATCGGCGGCGGCCCGGAACTGGACCGCCCTCTTGGCCGCCGCGCCGGCGGCCAGCAGCGCCGCCCGCCCGCGCGGATCGAGGGGA
This sequence comes from Methylobacterium sp. P31, assembly GCA_050632875.1. Taxonomy (GTDB): domain Bacteria; phylum Pseudomonadota; class Alphaproteobacteria; order Rhizobiales; family Beijerinckiaceae; genus Methylobacterium. The sequence continues at coordinate 4,713,482 of JBODSC010000001.1, forward strand.
TCGGCTCCGCCATTCCGGGCCCGGTAGGCCGCCAGCGCCTCGAAGGTCCGGCGTCCGAACGCGCCCGAGACCACGGCGTTGAAGTCGCCGGTCCAGACCAGCGCGTCCTGAATCGCCCTGCGCTCCGCCTCGGGGAGCGCCTCGAAGGCCGTCTTCGCGGCCTCGAAGGCGGGATCGGCGGCCGTTCCGCCGGCCGGTGGCTCCTTCGCGCTGGGGCGGGGGAGTCGGCCGATCCTCAGCCTGGGCAGCCCCGGCGGCGATGAGGAGCGCGACGAGGAGCGCGACGCACCGGCCGTGCCGGAGCGACGCCCCTGGGAACCCGCCCGGCGACGATTCACGCGACTCCATCACGGCCCCCGACTTGCGCGGGACTGATCCTGGCAGAGCCCTCCCCCGCAGGCCAGACGAAACCGCGGGCGCTGTCGTGCCGCCGTGCACCCGTGCGCGCGATGCGCTACAGGGCAGACGTCCGGCCTCGGGCGGCGGCCGGGCGCCCGATTCGGCCTTGCGGCCATGCGATGCCGCCATGGTCCGACGCGGAGCCCGGCATGAGCGACACCAGCAACACCTTCAAGAAGGCGCCCAAGCGCAAGCCCTCGAAGGGCAAGAGCGTCAGCGTCTCGCCCGAGATGCGGCAGGCCTACGCCGACCTGATCCGGGAGCGCGCCGAGAAGCAGGAGGCCTATGGGCGTCACCTGCCGCAGGATGAGACGCGACGCCGGTAGGGCAAAGCTTCGCCGCGTCCTGCGGATCAGCGCCTGCGCACGAACGCGGTGCGCAGGACCAAGCCCTTGATGGTGTCGTGGCGGCAGTCCATCTCCTCCGGATCGTCCGTGAGCCGGATCGACCGGATGACCGTGCCCTGCTTCAGGGTGTGGTTCGCGCCCTTGACCTTCAGGTCCTCGATCAGCGTGACCGAGTCACCGTCGGCGAGGACAATGCCGGCCGCGTCGCGGACCGCCGCCTTCTCCGGAGGCGCGCCCGCCGCCGTCCCAGGCGGGAGCCACTCGCCCGTCGCCTCGTCGTTGCCTGTCAAATCCGCGCCCCCGGTTCGGATCGGGGCAGGGTCCTTTCAGGATCTCGCGGACCCATCAGCCGCGCGTCCCGGCACACCGAAGCGGCCACCGAATCGGCGCGGAACGACTCGAGCTTATCCGACCGGGCCGGCCCCGCGCGAGAGCGGCGGGGCCGGGGGAGAGCCTTACCGCTTCAGCGGGCCGGCCTCGATCACGTCCTCGACCGTGCGCAGGCCGGCGCGCGGGGAGTTGACCAGACAGGCCATGTTGCCCGGCGGGTGCTGGTTCTTCCACATCTTGGTGTGGGCCTGGGGAATCTTGTCCCAGGGGAACACCTCGCTCATGCACGGGTCGATCCGCTGGTCGAGCACGAACTGGTTCGCCGCCGAGGCCTGCTTGAGGTGGGCGAAGTGCGAGCCCTGGATGCGCTTCTGCCGCATCCAGACATAGCGGGCGTCGAAGGTGATGTTGAAGCCGGTGGTGCCGGCGCAGAACACCACCATGCCGCCGCGCTTCACCACCAGCGCCGAGACCGGGAAGGTCGCCTCGCCGGGATGCTCGAAGACGATGTCGACGTCCTGCTTGCCGGTGATGTCCCAGATCGCCTTGCCGAACTTCCGCGCCTCCTTGGTCCAGGCGTGGAACTCGGGCGAGTTCACCTTAGGTAGCTGCCCCCAGCAATTATAGTCCTTGCGGTTGATGACGCCCTTGGCGCCGAGGCTCATCACGTAGTCGCGCTTCGACTCGTCCGAGATCACCGCGATGGCGTTGGCGCCCGAGGCCGCGCAGAGCTGCACGCCGAACACGCCGAGGCCGCCCGAGGCGCCCCAGATCAGCACGTTCTGGCCCGGCCGGACCGTGTGCGGCGCGTGGCCGAACAGCATGCGGTAGGCGGTGGCGAGCGTCAGCGTGTAGCAGGCGGCCTCCTCCCAAGTGAGGTGCTTCGGCCGGTGCATCAGCTGGCGCGACTGCACCCGGCAGAACTGCGCGAAGGAGCCATCGCCGGTCTCGTAGCCCCAGATCCGCTGGGTCGGCGAGAACATCGGGTCGCCGCCGTTGCACTCCTCGTCGTCGCCGTCGTCCTGGTTGCAGTGGACGATGACCTCGTCGCCGACCTTCCAGCGCTTCACCTTGGCCCCGACCTTCCAGACGATACCGGAGGCGTCCGAGCCGGCGATGTGGTACTCGCCCTTGTGCACGTCGAAGGGCGAGATCGGCTCGCCGAGGCCGGCCCAGACGCCGTTATAGTTGACGCCCGCCGCCATGACGTAGACCAGCACCTCGTCGTCGCCGATCTCCCAGACCGGCAGCACCTCGAGCTGGTGAGACTGTTCCGGGGGCCCGTGGCGCTCGCGTCGGATCGCCCAGGCATACATCTTGGCCGGCACGTGACCCAGCGGCGGGATTTCGCCCATCTCGTAGAGGTCCTTGACCTCGCCGTTCGCCGGACCGACCGCAGCGCTCGCAGCCATCTCGCTCTCCTCTCGTTCCGCGTGTTTCTCACGGCCGCGGTTCTCCTCCGCGCTATAGCGGCGATGCCGGAGACGTCCAAGTGGGCCGAAAGTCGAACCCGATGGTTTCTGACATGAAAAAGCCGCCCGCACAGGGACGGCGCTCACGTATTCAAATTCGCCTTTCCAGCAGACCAAGTATTATTGGGCGACGGCCTTGCGGGTGCCAGCCGCGAGACCTTCAGCAATCCCGCTGCCGTGGGCTTGGTAGACTTTATACCAGCAGCGGCGCAGGAATTCGGACCGGTCCCAGGCCGTCTGCCACCAGTGAGCGGAGCTGGCACGTGGGCACCGGACCGGATCGGCGCCTCCATCAAATCAGACTGCCCCGACGGGCAAGTTTTTTAAACGCCGGTTGAGGCCCGCCAGGGCCCCTTGCACTTCTGTCCCGGATGACGCGTGCCCAAGCCTTCGCTACGGTGACCGCAAGGCTGCGCCTGGCGCGCATAGAAAGATCATATGGAGGCGAGGGATGGGCGCGAGCGTCGCGGAGACCAAGAGCGACAAGTCTAACCGCGACAAGCCGTGGATCATCCGCACCTATGCGGGGCACTCGACCGCGGCGGAGTCGAACAAGCTCTATCGGGGGAACCTCGCCAAGGGTCAGACCGGCCTGTCGGTGGCCTTCGACCTGCCGACCCAGACCGGCTACGACCCCGATCACGAACTCTCCCGCGGCGAGGTCGGCAAGGTCGGCGTCTCGATCGCGCATCTCGGCGACATGCGGACCCTGTTCCAGGACATCCCGCTAGCCCAGATGAACACCTCGATGACGATCAACGCCACGGCCCCCTGGCTGCTGGCGCTCTATCTCGCGGTGGCCGAGGAGCAGGGCGCGCCAATTGCCGCCCTCCAGGGCACGACCCAGAACGACATCATCAAGGAATACCTGTCGCGCGGCACCTACGTGTTCCCGCCCGCGCCGTCGCTTCGGCTCACCAAAGACGTGATCCTGTTCACGACCAAGAACGTGCCGAAGTGGAACCCGATGAACGTCTGCTCCTACCACCTGCAGGAGGCCGGGGCGACGCCGGTCCAGGAACTCTCCTACGCGCTGGCCATCGCCATCGCGGTGCTGGACACGGTGCGCGACGATCCTGAATTCGACGCGGCGAGCTTCCCGGAGGTGTTCGGCCGAATCTCGTTCTTCGTGAATGCCGGGCTCCGGTTCATCACCGAGATCTGCAAGATGCGGGCGTTCTCGGAACTGTGGGATGAGATCGCCCGGGAGCGCTACGGAATCGATGACCCGAAGAAGCGGATCTTCCGCTACGGCGTGCAGGTGAATTCCCTGGGGCTCACCGAGCAGCAGCCCGAGAACAACGTCCACCGCATCCTGATTGAGATGCTCGCCGTGACGCTCTCCAAGCGCGCCCGCGCCCAGGCCGTGCAGCTGCCGGCCTGGAACGAGGCGCTGGGCCTGCCCCGCCCCTGGGACCAGCAATGGTCCATGCGCATGCAGCAGATCCTGGCCTTCGAGACCGACCTGCTGGAATACGACGACATCTTCGACGGAAGCCACGTGATCGAGGCCAAGGTCGAGGCGCTGAAGGCGCAGACCCGCGCCGAGCTGGAGCGGATCGGCGGCATCGGCGGCGCGGTCGCCGCGGTGGAGACGGGTGCGCTCAAGCGCGCGCTGGTCGAATCGAACGCCCGCCGGATCTCGGCCATCGAGGCCGGCGAGCAGATCGTCGTCGGCGTCAACAAGTGGCAGCAGGGCGAACCCTCGCCGCTCACCGCCGGGGAGGGGGCGATCTTCTCCGTCTCCGAGACCGTGGAGATGGAGGCGCAGACCCGCATCCGCGAGTGGCGCGGCCGCCGCGACGAGAGCGCCGTGGGCCGGGCCCTCGACACCCTGGAGCAGGCGGCGCGCTCCGGCGCCAACATCATGCCGCCCTCGATCGAGGCCGCGAAGGCCGGAGTCACCACCGGCGAGTGGGGCGCGCGCCTGCGCGCGGTCTTCGGCGAGTACCGGGCGCCCACCGGCGTCACCGTCGAGACGGTCTCCTCCGGGGCGGCCGAGGAGGCGAAGCTCCTGATCGCCGATCTCGGCGAGCGGCTCGGCGAGACGCCGAAGCTCGTGGTCGGCAAGCCGGGCCTCGACGGGCATTCGAACGGCGCCGAGCAGATCGCGCTCCGCGCCCGGGACGTCGGCTTCGACGTCACCTACGACGGCATCCGCCAGACGCCCGCCGAGATCGTCGCCAAGGCGAAGGAGACCGGTGCCCACGTGGTCGGCCTGTCGATCCTGTCGGGGAGCCACGTGCCGCTGGTGCGCGAAGTCCGGGCCAAGATGCGCGAGGCCGGCCTCGACCACATCCCGGTGGTGGTCGGCGGCATCATCTCGCCCGAGGACGAGGCTCGTCCTCAAGAACATGGGCGTGCGCGCCGTCTACACGCCCAAGGACTACGCCATCGACCAGATCATGGTCGGGCTCGCCAAGGTGGTGGAGAAGAGCCTGGATCGCCGGGACGGCGCGTCGGACCGGCCGCGCGAGGGCGCGCAGGTCTACTGAGCCGGCGGCCCGGGTTCCGCATCCGGGGTGTCGCGGCAGGCACGCGGCGGCCCCCGGCCGATCCCCTCACGATCGCCCACGGGATCGCGTAGGACGGCGCTATGCCGCCCGCATTCTCCACGATCCTCCTCCTCGCCGTCCCGTTCGCCGCGGCGCTGTCGGCCGGGCTGATCCTGCGCCTGCGCCCGCTCCTGCAGCGCTACGCCCTGGCGCGGCCGAACGCTCGGTCCAGCCACACCGTGCCCACTCCTCAGGGCGGCGGGATCGCCGTGGTGACGGCGCTGGTCACGGTCTCGGGGCTGTTCATCGCGGCGCCCGAGATCGGCGGCCGGCCGGACTGGATCTGGCTCGCCGGCTGCACCCTGGCCCTGGCGGCGCTCGGCGCGGTGGATGACGTGCGCCCCCTGCCGGCCGCCTTCCGACTCGCCGTGCAGGTCGTGGCGGTCGGCCTGCTGGTCTGGCAGCTCGACGGGCGGCTGCTGCCCGGGACCCCGCTCTGGCTCGAGCGCGGCCTCGCCCTGCTCGCCGGCGTGTGGTTCGTGAACCTGACGAACTTCATGGACGGCCTCGACTGGATGACGGTGGCCGAAACCGTCCCGGTGGCCGGCGCCCTGCTGCTGCTCGGCCTCGCCGGCTTCCTGCCGCCGCTGCCAGCGCTGGTGGCGGCCTGCCTCCTGGGGGCGGTGCTCGGCTTCGCGCCGTTCAACCGGCCGGTCGCGAAACTCTTCCTCGGCGATGTCGGATCGCTGCCCCTCGGGCTCGTCACCGCGTGGCTCCTCTGCCAGCTCGCCCTGTCGGGCGGCTTCGCGGCGGCCCTGCTGCTGCCGCTCGTCTACCTCGCCGATGCCAGCCTGACGCTCATCGCCCGGGCCGCCCGGGGCGAGCGGGTCTGGGAGGCGCATCGAGGGCACTACTACCAGCGGGCCACCGTCAACGGCCTGACTGTCCCGGGCATCGTGGCGGGGGTGTTCGGGGTGAACGTGGCGCTGGCGGCGCTCGCCGCCGCGACCTTGCTTTGGCCGTCCTGGCCGGTCACCCTCGCGGCGCTGGCAACCGGGCTCGCCCTGGTCGCCGTCCTGCTCCGCCGCTTCGCCCGCGCCCCGGCGCCGGCCCCAGCCGAAGGTGCCGCTCAGTCTTGACCGGACTCATCGCGCTCACTGGGGCGACCGGATTCATCGGCCGCCACCTGCTCGCCGACCTCACCGCGCGCGGCTACCGGGTCCGGGTGCTGCTGCGCCGCCCGACGGCCCTCCCCGAGGGGCCGCGAGCGCGGTGGTGGGCGACCTGACCCGCCCGATCAACATGGCGGCCGCGCTGGCCGGCGTCGACGCGGTGGTGCATTCGGCCGGTCTCGCCCATGCGATGTCGGGCGCCCCCGAGGACGATTACCGCACCCTCAACACCGAGGCGACGCGCAGACTCGCGGAGGCGGCAGCCCGCGCCAAGGTGCGCCGGTTCGTGTTCCTGTCCTCGATCCGCGCCCAGGTCGGCGCGAGCGCGCCGGGCGTGGTCGGGGAGGGCGACTCCGCGGATCCGACCGACGCGTACGGCCGCTCCAAGCTCGAAGCCGAGCGGGCGCTCGCCGAGACCGGGCTCGACTGGGTGGCGCTCCGCCCGGTGCTAGTCTATGGCGCGGGCGTGAAGGGCAACATGGCCGCGCTCCTGCGCCTGGCCCGCAGCCCCTATCCCCTGCCGCTCGGCGGACTCGCGGCGCGGCGGTCGCTGATCGCGCTGGAGAGCCTGTCGGGCGCCGTGGACGTGGTGCTGCGCGCGACGGAGCCCCTCAACCGGGCCCTCATCGCGGCCGATCCGGACCCGCTGAGCCTGCCCGAGATGATCACGGCCCTGCGCCAGGGGCTCGGGCGCGGCCCGGGGCTGGTTCCGGTGCCGGCGGCGCTCCTCAAACTGGCCTGCCGGATGACCGGGCGGGAGGCCCAGTTCGCCCGCATCGCGGAGGGGCTGGTGGCTCGCGCCGACGGTCTCGCGGCGCTCGGCTGGAAGCCGGCCGGCTCGACCCGGGACGGGCTGGCGCGACTGGCGCGCGACGGCGAGTAAGCGCACCGGGATCCCCGGTCTCTCCTATCAAACCCCCTACAGCGTCGACCTCGGAGGCCGGAGCGTCAGCCAATGGCCGCTTGTGTTGCCCCGGCGAGCGGTGTGTCCTCGACCGTCACGCAGCCGGTGACCACCGGCACCTGCCCGGCGCGCTGCGCCGCGCGCTCCCGGAAATGCGGCACCGCCGCCTCGAACACCGCCTCCGCGGCGACCCGGTCGCCCGCCGTCACGGCGGAACGCAGTTGCGCCACCCAGCCGTCGAGCCGCGCTCGGTCGGCGAAGATCGGCCGCGCCGCCATCACCCCGTCGATGCCCGGCAGGGCCACGCGCGGCTCCTCGCGGGCGAACAGGATCTCGTTGAGCCGCTCTCCGGGCCGGGCGCCCGTGAAGGCGATCTCAATCTCCGCGCCGGGCTCAAACCCCGCGAGCCGGATCATCCGCTCGGCAAGCTCCGCGATCCGCACGGGCTGGCCCATCTTGAGCACGTAGACCGCGGCGCGCTCGGACTCCGCGGCGGCGCGCCCCTCGCCATCGGCATGCGAGGCGGCCGTGAGCACGAGATCGCAGGCCTCGCGCACTGTCATGAAGTAGCGGACCATGTCGGGGTGGGTGACCGTGACTGGACCGCCCCGGGCGATCTGCGCCTTGAACACCGGCACCACGGAGCCCACGGAGCCGAGCACGTTGCCGAAGCGCACGGCGATCAGCCGCGTGGGGTGGTCCGGCCTGGCGGATTGCTCGGCGTCGAGGGCCTGGGCGACCATCTCGGCGAAGCGCTTGGTCACGCCGAGTTGCGAAACCGGCTCGATCGCCTTGTCGGTGGAGATCATCACGAGGGCCCGGGCGCCCGCCGCGACGGCGGCCTCGGCGACGTTGATCGAGCCGAACACGTTGGTCTTGATGCCTTCCTGCCAGTCCCGCTCCAGATAGGGCACCTGCTTCAGCGCGGCGGCGTGCAACACGTAATCCGGCCGGAACGCGGTGATCACCTGATGCGTCCGCCCCCGGTCGCGGATATCCGCGAGGACGCCGGTCACTGCGGCCTCCGCGGCCAGGATTGCGGGATGGCTGAGGATGCCGTGGAGCGCCGGCTCGGAGGATTCGAGCACCAGCACCGCGGAGGCCCCGAAGGCCACGGCGCGCAGGCAGATCTCGGAGCCGATCGAGCCGCCGCCGCCCGTCACCACCACCCGGCGGCCCGTGAGGAACGCCTCCAGCCGCGCACGGTCGATGGCGACCGTGGGGCGCAGCAGCAGATCCTCGATCTCCAGGGGCGCCAGTTCCGGCCCCTGTGTGCCCTCCCCGAGGCCGGCCACGCGGGCCAGCGGCAGGCCGAGCCGCCGGGCGCGGGCAATGAGGTCGTCGGGCGCGGCCTCCGGGACGAGGGCGCTCGGCGTGGCCACCAGCCGCCGCACCGGCTCGCCCCGGGCGCCGAGGTCGGCCACTACCCGTTCGAGATCCGGGAAGCCCCCGAGCACCGGCACGCCGCGCATGAACTGGCCGCGCTCGTCCGCCCGCGGCGAGAGGATGCCCCGGGGCGCCAGCTTCTTCACCGACCCCGCCTCGATCGCCCGGATCAGCACGTCGATATCGGCCCCACGCCCGAGGAGTAGCGTCGGGACGGTGGCGGCCCGGGCGCTCGACTGCCGGGAGCGCGTATCCTTGAGGTAGCGGAAGGCAAGCCGCGTGCCGCCCAGGAAGAAGATCTGCAGCACCCAGTAGAGCAGGATCGCGATCTTGCCGAAGAAGTAGAACCCGTACAGGTCGGACGAGACCAGGACCCAGTCGATCACCAGAAGCGCCAGCGCCAGTACGCTGGCCGCGCGCACGATCCCGGCGAGATCCTGCAGCGAGGCGAAGCGCCATTTGGTCCGGTAGAGCCGGAAATGGCCGTAGACGAGCCCCGCGAAGACCATAAACGGCGGCAGCAGCAGGGGCAGAGCGTGCAGGCGCTCGGCGAGCATGCCGCCCTGGAAGCGGAACAGGAAGGTGAGCACCACGGCGGCAGCAGTCGCCGCGAGGTCGTGGGCCACCATCACCGCGGTCTTGTAGAGGCGCTGCTGCATCGGGTGCCGGATGGGGTGGCGGGGGTATCCGCCGCGGCACCCGCCCTGTCAACGCGAGGCCGCCGCGCCACACGGACGCGCGAGCGACAGCCCCCTACTTGACGATCGCCCCCGAGAAGCCGGTCTTGAAATTCTTCTGGTAGGTTCGCGCCTTGAGCGGATAAACCTTGTCGACAAGCAACAGCCGGACACGCTCGTTGAAGTCTTCGGTCGTCACTGTCTGGGCCCGACCGGTTATCAGGGTCCGCGCCATCATCGCCTCCGCATTGTCGCCCAGGGCACAGGATTGCGCGGAGGGTCTCCTTTACTTGGGATGCGGGCGACGGATTACAAACGGATTTTGTTAGGTCAGTGCGCGGGCCGCGGCGCCCGCCGCGTCGTCGACCCGGTCGATATCCGGAGCGTCGATGCGCCGGTAGCGGGCCTGGATCAACCCGAAGGCTCCGAAGGCGGCGTAGCCGGCGGCCACGAGACCGAGGAGGATCCCGCCATAGGGTTGTGCGCGCAACAGCGCGAAGGCCTCTGTCAGCCCCTTGGCCTCCGAGGAGCGCTGGTGCCACGCCGCCGCCACGAGGAACCCGCCGGTGATCAGGAAGGCCAAGCCGCGCGCCGCGTAGCCGAAGCGCCCGATGGGACCGGCCCAGCGCTCGCGCGCCGTGGCATCCCGTGCGAGCCGATCGGTGACGTCACCCCGCCACGCCTTGCCGATGAAGCCGAAACCACCCCCGACGATTGCGAGACCGCCGAGCGCCACGAGCCAGCGGCCGAAGGGCTTGGCGAGAAGCCAAGCCGTCCAGTCGTGCATGCCGTCGCCGCCGCGCATCCCGAGACCGAGACTGAGCGAGGCGGCGCTGGCGGCAAGGCCGAGGTAGAGCGCCGCGCTGATCAGGTGAGCACCGCGCACCGCCAGTCCCTTGGCCGAGTTACCCCGTCGGTCCGCATCCGTGACACCTTCGATGAGGCGCCAGAGCGCGAAGCCCAGCAGGCCCAGCGCGATCAGCCCGACCAGCACCACGCCGAACGGCCCGGCCAGCACGAAGCGCAGGGCATCCTTGCTGTCGCCGGCCCGTCCGCCATGGCCGAGGGCCGCGAGCAGCGCCAGGGCGCCGACCACGCCATAGACCGACCCCCGTGCGTCGTAGCCGAGGCGGGCGATGCGCTCGATCGTGTTGCGTCCGCCCGGGAGGGACCTCATGCGCGGCCCCGGGAGGCGAGGAATTCGATGTTCGTCACGGGTGGGGTCCGGTCCAGCGGGACCGATCAACGCCCCGCGGCTCGCTCCCGATCCCTTGCCGGCACAGCGATCCGGCTACCGCTACATCGGCATCCGCTCGGTCCGGCCGGCGAGTGCCACGTAGAAGCCGAGCCCGTCCTGGGCCGGCAGGGTCTGCAGCCGCTCGATCAGGCCGCGCCGCTTCGCGTCGAGGAGCAGGCGCCCGGCCGGCTGGAACAGAGTCTCGCCGCCGCCCTCCGGCGGCGGATCCAGGCGGATCGCGACGGTCTTGCCCTTGGCGAAGCGGCTGCGCTCCAGCATGTCCCTCAGGGAGGCCTCGGCGGTGGCCCGGTTGGCACCGCGCAAGTCGAGCACTGATTCCGCGTCCGTCACCCCCAGGGAGCCGCGCAGCTTGGCCGCATAGAAGTCTTCGAAATGGGGCAAGTCGATGCCTTGATGCTCTGCCGGGCCGGGAAAGCCGGTCGTTGCGATCGGGTGCGGCTCAGGAGGTGAGACCGCGATAGATGTCGCGCACCGGCACGGCGCCATCAAGCTCCGGGAGCGTCGCGGCGCCGTCGAGCAGTTCCCACCGCTCATGCTCAGGCCGGCCCTCCGCCCAGAGCCTGAACCCTGAAACGTCCATCCGCGTGTCGCGCGTCGCGGCCAGAGCCATCGCAGCCCCCGATCGAGCCTCTGGAGGCTATCACAGACCGGAAAACGCGGCGACAGGCTCAGTCGGATGCGGGGCGCGGCTCCGCCCCGAACGCGGCGCCGGCTTCGAGGAAGCGCTGCGGATCAACCGGCTCGCCGTCGATGCGGGTCTCGTAGTGCAGGTGCGCGCCCGTGGAGCGCCCGGTCGAGCCGACAGAGCCGATCATCTCACCAGCCGCGACGCGCTGCCCGGGACGTACGGCGATGCGGGCGAGATGACCGAACCGGCTGGTCAGGCCGTGGCCGTGGTCGATCTCGACCATGTTGCCGTATCCGCCGGCGGATTCTGCGGCGATTACCCGACCGGGGGCGGTGGCGCGGGCGGGCTCACCGTAATCCGCCTTCAGGTCGAGGCCCGTGTGCAGGGCGAGCCCGCGGGTGAACGGATCGAGCCGGGCGCCGAACGGGCTCGACACGGTCGCCTCGCCCCGGATCGGCCGGCCCAGCGGCAGCGCCGCGGCAAGCCGGCGCAGGCGCGCGCCGTCGCCGAGTGCCCGGCGGGCCAGGGCGAGGCCGGACTCGAATTCGCTCCCGTCCAGGGTACGGGGATCGAGCGGGACCAGCGGCCCGCCGACGCCCGCGGCCGCCGGGGGATCGAAACGCCCGGGGTCGAGGCCGGTGCGGCCGATCAGGTCGCGCAGTCGCCGGACCTCGTCCTCGGCGCGGCTGGCCAGCCGTGTGAGGCGCGCGCCCTGGGCGGCCTGCAGACCGTCGAGGCCCGCTTCCAGGCGAATCAGTCCGGTCTCGGCGTCGAGCGCGCTCCGGCGGGGAGGGGGTGGATGGCGGACCGGGACGGGGCGGCTTCGTCGGAGGGGCGCAGGTAGAGCCCGCCGCTGGCCTCGTCCAGGCCCGCATCGGGGCGCGGTGTCAGCGCGCCGGTGGCAATCGGGTCGGTCAGGCTCTGCCGTTCGAGCCCCGCCAGGGTCGCGGCGCGCCGCTCCAGCTCGGCCTGGCGCTCCAGCGCCGCCGAGACCCGGTCGGCCAAACCCGCTGCGGAGCCGGCCCTTTCGTGCCGGTCGCGGTCCAGCAGGTCCCGCAGCTCTGCGAGCCGCGCCTCATAGGCATCCCGCATGGCGCCCTGCCGGGCCACGAACCCGGCGAGCACGTCGTCGTGGAACACGATCACGTAGGAGGCGCCGAGCGCCCAGAGAAGCGCGAGGGCGAAGCCGGCGGCGAGCCAGGGCGCGGGCCGGCGCGGGACGAGACGCAGGAGGATCTTCGGACAGTACATCGGGACGGCCCCGCAGGAGCCGTCATTCAGTCCTCAGTAAGGTTAAAGATCCGTCGCGGATCCGCGACCCAATCCCGGTCGCGCCGCTCAGGGAGCGCGCGCGCCGCTTCGAGCACGGCCTCGGCGTGGCCCGGTACCTTCACCTTCGGCCAGATCTTCGCGATCCGCCCCTCGCGATCGACCAGCACGGTGGTGCGCTCCACGCCCATGTACTTGCGCCCATACATGCTCTTCTCGACCCAGACGCCGTAGGTTTCGAGCATGCCCTTGTCCTCGTCCGAGGCCAGCGGAAAGGTGAGCCCGTACTTCCCGCAGAACTTGTCGTGGCTTTTCACCGGGTCGGGCGAGAGGCCGATGACCTTCGCGTCGGCCTCCGCGAAGGCCGGCAGCAGACCGTTGAAGTCCTGCGCCTCCAGGGTGCAGCCGCTCGTGTCGTCCTTCGGGTAGAAGTAGAGCACGACTTTGTGACCTCTGAGCGCGGACAGGGCGACGCGCCCTCCCGCAGAGGCGGGCAGGTCGAAATCAGGGGCGAAGTCACCCTCGGACAAGGACATCGTGCCTTCCTTTCGGCCGATTGATGATGTGCAATCAATGTTGTGCACGGCCTCGCTGGTTGCGCCGTGCACGTCCGAGCCAAAACCGGAGTCGCGGCCGCTGTAAAGCGCGGTCGCGCTTCGATCCACCGGCCGCGGCGCCAGACGGTCCGCGCGCAGAGCCCCCGGAACAAGGGTCCCGATGGCGGACGAGACAACGTCGGCATGCAGGCCTCGGGGAGGGGGCGTCGCTTTGGGGGCTTCTGCCTCGTCAGCGCCCTCGCCCTGGTGCTGCTCCTCGGCACCGGGATCGGCCTCGTGGCCGTGCGCCTGTCGAACGGGCCACTGCAGATCGACGGCCTGTCGCGCCGCGTCGCCGCCGCGGTGGCCGAGCGGATCGGACCCGGCTGGAGCATCGGCATCCGCGGCAGCAGCCTCGAACTCGACCGCGAGAACGCCCTCAGCCTGCGCTTCTCCGGCCTCGACATCCGCAATCCGCAGGGCGACCTGGTGGTGCGCGCCCCCTGGCCCTGGTCAGTCTCGACCTCTGGGGGCTCCTGCACCTCAACCTCCAGCCTCGCTCCATCGAGTTCCGGGAGACGCAGACCACTGCACTGCTCCACCGGGACGGCTCCATCGCCTTCGCGGCCTCGGAGGCCAATCACCCTGTCGACATCGAGCCGCACACGCCTCCGAGCGTGGACGGAGTCCGGGGCAGCGTCTCGCCGCTCTCGGCCGCCATCGCGTCGATCTTCGGTGTCGTCCTCGATTCGAGCGGCGTGGTCGGCGCCCTCGACCGCGCCCGCATTACGGATGCACGCCTGCGGCTGATCGACGAGGATGGCCACGAGCGCGCGGTGTTCGCGCGGGTCAACGGCCTGTTCGGGCGCGATCCGGTCAACGGGACCCGCAATTTCGAGCTGCGGCTCGACGGGCCGCACGGGGAATGGCGGTTCGGCGGCGCCCTGCGCGACGGCGGTGACGGGCAGGAACGCTCGGGCGTCATCACCCTCGACGATCTGCCGGTCACCGATCTGCTGCTGCTCTCGGGTCACTCCGGCCTGCCGCTGACCACGGACCTGAAGGTCTCGGCCCGCGCGGACGTGAGCCTGGCCGCTGGGCGCATCAAGACGATGAGCGCCAAGCTGCACACCGGTGACGGCACCTTCCTGATCGAGGAGAAGGACTTCAATCCCGTCACCGTCGACAGCCTCGACGCCGCCCTGGACTGGGATGAGGCCGGCCGGGTGATGGCTCTCACCGGGCTGGACTATCACGGGGCCGGCAACGCCGTGCACCTGACCGGGGCGTGGAAGGGGAGCCCCCGGATGCGCAGACGGCCTGGACCGCGACGCTGGCGAGCCGCGACGCCACCTTGCGCGGGGCGACGCCGCAGGACACGCCGGTGAAGATCGACGCGATGGACGCGCAGCTCTCGGGCCGCGACGGCGGCATCGCCATCGACGCGCTCAATCTGTCCGCCCCGGGGGCGACGGGAACGATCACCGGGACGATCGGCACCACGGCCGACGATGGCGGCCTCACGCTCCACATCGTCGGCCATGACGGCGAGGTCCGGACCGGGCTGCGCCTCTGGCCGGAGCACATCGCGCCACCGGCCCGGACCTACCTGGTGGACCAGCTGCGGCGCGGGCGGGTCGATTCTGTCGACATTCGGGTGAAGATGTCCGGCACCGTGCTGGCCGCCGCGACCCGCGGCGATCCGGCCCCCGACGATGCGGTTCATATCGACTTCCACGTCTCGGATGCCGCCATCGACGTCACCGCCGATTCGCCGCCATTGACGAAGGGCAACGTCGTCGGGGTGATCACCGGGCGCTCGACCACCGTGCGCAACGTGACGGCCGAGGTGCACGGGCCGGACGGGCGCGGGCTCGCGATCTCGGACGGCAGCTTCGTCATCCCGCAGATCACCCCGGACCGGGTGGTGGCGCAGATCGGCATGCGCCTCTCCGGCGGCGCGGACGGTATGGCGTCCGTACTCCAGGCGAAGCTGTTCAAGAGCGTGATGAGCGTCGATCTCGACCCGGCCACGATCAGGGGCAGCGCCGACCTGCGCGTCGACTTCCCCTCGACCTCAAGCACATCCCCGGCCTGCCCGACCTGCCCGTAACTCTGACCGGCACGGTGGCCGACCTGTCGGTGGACAAGGTGATGGGCAAGGACAGGCTGGAAGCCGGCAGATTCTCCCTGTCGTACGATCGCGGCGCCTTCGGGCTGAAGGGTGACGCCCGGGTTGCGGGCGCCCCGGTTTCCGTCGATCTGCGCCAGCCCAAGGTCGGCCAGCCGGGCGAGGCGGTGGTCAACCTCTTGCTCGACGACGCGGTCCGGGGCCGGAAGGGCTTGCCGACCGCCCCGCAGCTCACCGGCACGATCCCGGTCCGCGCGGTGGTGCCGATCGGCCGGCCTGGCACGGGCAAGCCGCCGATCCGCGTCGAGGCGGAGCCTCGCCAAGGCCGGGATCGACGGGCTGGTGCCGGGCCTGACGAAGCCGGCGGGCAAGGCGGGGCGGCTCACCTTCACGCTGGTCGACAACGGCCAGACCCTGGAGCTGCGCGACTTCGCCCTCGACGCGGCCCCGGCCGCCGCCCGCGGAAGCGTGACGATCACCCCGGAGGGCGGCCTGGAGCGAGCGGACCTGACGAACGTCAAGCTCTCGCCGGGCGACGATCTGCGGGTCAGCCTCGACCGCACCGGCAGCGGCTACAAGGTCCTGGTCCGGGGCGCAGTGGTCGATGCCCGGCCGTTCCTGAAATCCCTGGGCGCGCCGGATGCCAAGAGCGGCCGGGAGACGCGAGAGGCGAGTCCCAAGGATGTCGATGCCGACATCCAAGTGCCGATCGTCACGGGCTTCAACGAGGAGGCGCTGACCAACGCCAACCTGCGGCTCTCGCTGCACGGCAAGACCCTGCGCGCTGCCAACATCACCGGACGGTTCCGCGCGGCGCCGTTCGCCGCCACGGTGACGCGCGAGCGCAGTGGGCCGACCCTCGCCGTGGACTCGGCCGATGCCGGCGCGACCCTGCGCTTCGTCGACGTCTATCGGCGGATGTACGGTGGCCGGCTCAACGCCGGGATCGGCCTCAACGACGGCCCACAATCCGGCGTCGTGCAGATCCGCGACTTTACCCTGCGCAACGAGCCGGCCCTGTCGAGCATCATGGCGCAGGGGCCGGAACCGGCGGATACGGATGCGGCGCGCGGTCGCCGGATCGCCCCGGGTCGCGCGGCCGGCGACGTGACCTTCGACCGGATGCGCGCCAATTTCGTGCGCACCGGGACCCGGGTCGACTTCAGCGACGCGGCGATCTCGAACGCGGCCATGGGCTTCACCCTGTCGGGCTGGCTCGACACCGGCCGGGAGCGAACCGACATGAACGGCACCTTCGTGCCACTCTATGGGCTGAACAACGTGGCCTCGCAACTGCCGCTGCTCGGGCCCCTCCTTGGCGGTGGACACAATGAGGGGCTGTTCGCGGTCAATTTCCGCGTCGCCGGCAAGCTCACCGCGCCAGACGTGAGCGTGAACCCGCTCTCGGCGATCGCGCCGGGCTTCCTGCGCAAGCTGTTCAGCGCGGGCGGAGGTCCCTTCGCGGACGGGATGCAGGGGGTGCCGCAATAGGGCAGTCGCCGCATGTCGACGGGATCGTGCGGAATGGTGCCCGGTTGAGCGAGGATGTCGTTGCCGCCAGCGCCGTCATGACCAGCGCGGCGAGACGCCGACGAGAGATTGCCTCGCTCCGCCCGCAAGGACGCCCCCGCGACGTCCCGAAGAAAAACCCGGCGCGGCGAACCGCACCGGGCTGAACCTAAAGATACTGAACGCCCTACTTCTCCACGAAGGCTTTCTCGATCACGTAGTGACCGGCCTCGCCGTGG
Source organism: Methylobacterium sp. P31 (assembly GCA_050632875.1). Classification (GTDB taxonomy): domain Bacteria; phylum Pseudomonadota; class Alphaproteobacteria; order Rhizobiales; family Beijerinckiaceae; genus Methylobacterium. The sequence goes on from JBODSC010000001.1 coordinate 4,730,234, forward strand.
TTGCCCTCCTCGTAACCGCGCGCGGACAGAAGCTCGCGGGTGTCGCGGATCATGTCGGGGCTGCCGCAGAGCATGAACCGGTCGTTCTCGATCGACATCTCCGGCAGGCCGACATCCTCGAACAGCTTGCCCGAGACCATCAGGTCGGTGATCCGGCCGCGATTGCGGAACGGCTCGCGGGTCACGGTCGGGTAGTAGATCAGCTGGTTCGAGATCATCTCGCCCAGGAACTCGTGCCGGGGCAGGGTCTCGGTGATGGTCTCGCCGTAGGCCAGTTCCTGCACCTGCCGGCAGCCATGGACCAGCACGACCTTCTCGAAGCGCTCGTAGGCTTCCGGATCCTTGATGATCGACAGGAACGGCGCGAGCCCGGTGCCGGTGCCGAGCAGGTACAGGTTCCGGCCCGGGAGCAGGTTGTCGAGCACCAGCGTGCCGGTGGGCTTCTTGCCGACGATGATCGGGTCGCCGACCTTGAGGTGCTGGAGCTTGGAGGTCAGCGGGCCGTCCTGGACCTTGATCGAGAAGAACTCCAGCTCCTCCTCGTAATTGGCCGAGACCACCGAGTAGGCGCGCAGCAACGGCCGGCCGTCGACCTCGAGGCCGATCATGGTGAACTCGCCGTTGCGGAACCGGAACGAAGGGTCGCGGGTCGTGCGGAACGAGAACAGGTTGTCGGTCCAGTGGTGAACCGACAGAACGCGCTCCTCGTAGAACTTGCTCATCGACGGATCAGTCCTCGAATCCTCTAATGCTCGGCTCATGCCCCCGAGGATTCGGACGGCATGGTTCGGCGGATCCCCGCCGCCCGGCTCGGGCGGGTGTGGACCCTCGGCGAGAGAGCCCGCCCGGATCCGGATGATCAACACACGCGTGCCGCTTCTTTCGCAGTTGCAGCACACCCGTCAAGGCGCGCCGGGATCACACCCGCGAAAGAAGTGAACGGCCTGGAATCGTTCGAATATTTAGCGTCTCGACGAAACGCCTGCAGCCGCGCCCTGGACATGGGAGGGTTGCCGGCGGTCGGGTCGCCCGCAGAGCTTGTTCAGGCGGCGCTGGTGGGTCGGAGCGGCTTCAGGCCTGCCTCGATCTCGGCCCGGCGGGGCTCCAGGAAGGGCGGCAGGGCGAGCCGCTCGCCCAGGGTTTCCAGGGGCTCGTCGGCGGTGAAGCCAGGCCCGTCCGTGGCGATCTCAAACAGGATGCCGTTCGGCTCGCGGAAGTAGAGGCTGCGGAAATAGTAGCGGTCGACCGGGCCGCTGGTCGGGACCCGCGCGGCCTTCAGCCGGTCGGCCCAGGCTCCGTAATCCGCATCCGGGATGCGGAAAGCGACGTGGTGGACGGCGCCTGCACCCTGGCGGGCCGGGGCGGATGGATCGTCCAGGAGCTGCACTTCGGCGGCCGGACCGCCAGAACCCATGGCGTAGACCTCCACCGGGCCGTCGCCCGTCTCGAAGGCGCGGGTCCGGCGCATGCCGAGCACCTCGGTCAGCACGGCTGCCGTGCGGGCGAGGGCGGGCACCGAGAGCCGGATCGGCCCGAGGCCGCGGATCTGATAGGCCGCCGGCACCGGCGAGCCGGCCCAGGGATGCTCCGGCCCGGTCCCGCCGTCATCCACCAGAGCCGAGGCGCTGCCCCTCCGTATCCTCGAAATCGAGGGTGAGACGCCCGTCGCGCAGCACGGGCTCGGCCTCGACGATCCCGGCCTCCCGAAGGCGCGCGTGCCACCACGCCACGGCGGCTTCGCCGGGCACGCGCAGATGCGTGCGGGTGATGCTGTTCGAGCCGCGCCGCTCCCGGGGGGCCGGCCAGTCGAAGAAGGTGATGTCGGTGCCGGGACTCGCCAGCCCGTCCGCGTAGAACAGATGGTAGGCCGAGACGTCGTCCTGGTTCACCGTCTTCTTCACGAGGCGCAGGCCCAGCGTGCCGGTATAGAACGCGACGTTCTCCGCCGCGCGGGCGGTTACCGCGGTGAGGTGATGGATGCCGGTGAGGTGCATGTCGATCCGGGGGTTGGCGCCGATGCGCCTCAGGTAGGGATCCCCGCCGGCGTTGCGAGCGCAGAGCCTTCCGGGCCGATCAGGATCGCGCCAGAAGCGGCTTCTCCCATGCGGGCCTCGTCCTGAGGCCTCCGCTACGCTCCGCCGCCTCAGGACGACGAATTTGGATCGGACAAGCCTCGCGGCCGGACGCCAGAACGGCTCGATGCGACGCTTCAGAGCCCGAGCGGCCGGCCGGCGGCGACCACCAGCATCTTGCCGTCCGCGAAGGTGCGGGCGGCGGCGCGGCGGATATCGGCCTGGGTCACGGCCGAGACCATGGCGTTGCGACGGGCAACGTAGTCCATACCCAGTTCCTCGAAGGCGATCTGCACCAGCTGGTGGGCGATCTTGGTCGAGGTGTCGAAGCCCAGCGCGTAGGATCCGGTGAGGTAATCCTTGGCCTTCTGCAATTCGTCGTCGTCGGGCCCGTCGGCGATCAGCCGGCCGATCTCGTCGCCGATCACCGACAGCGCCTCGCCCACGCGCTCGTTCTTGGTGGCGGTGTAACCCCAGGTCATCGCGGCCGAGCGGTGGCTCACCAGCGAAGTCCCGACCGAGTAGGCCAGCCCGCGCTTCTCGCGCACCTCCTGGAACAGGCGGGACGTGAAGGCGCCGCCGCCCAGGATGTGGTTCAGCACGTAGGCGGGGATGAAGTCCGGGTCGCGCCAGGGCACGCCCGCCATGCCGAAGCGGATCACCGATTGCGGCACGTCGAGATCGACGATCACGCGCCGGCCGAGATCCTGAACCTCCGTGCGCGGCACCGCCTTCAGAGCGCCGGCTTCCGGCAGGGCGCCGAAAGCCCGGTTCAGGCCCTCGGCGAGTTGCTCGGCCCCGATGGCGCCGACGGCTGCGACCTTGACCCGGCCGCGCCCGATGATGCGGGCATGCATCTCCAGCAGGTCTTCGCGGGTGATCGCCGCGACGCTCTCCACGGTGCCCGAGGAGGGCCGGGCGTAGGGATGGCCGGCAAACGCCTCCTTGAAGAAGCGGCGCGAGGCCAGGACACCCGGATCGTTCTGCTGGTAGCGCAGGCCGGCGATGACCTGGCCCCGCACCCGCTCGATCGCGTCCGGATCGAAGCGGGGCTTGGCCAGCGCGAGAGCGAGCAGCGCTATGCCCTCGTCGGCATGCTTGACCAGCATCTTGAGCGAGCCGCCGATCGCGTCGGGTCCCGCATGGAACGACAGTTCGATGGCCCGGGCGGCGAGCCGCTCCTGGAAGACGTCGGACGGAAGGTCACCGGCGCCCTCGTCAAGGAGCCGCGCCAGCATCTGCGCGCACCCGGCCTTGCCGGCGGGATCCTGTGCCGCACCGCCCTCGAAGGTGAAGGCCAGGGCGATCATCGGCACCACCGGGGATTCGACGTGCCACGCCTCGATGCCGGCGGCGGTCGTCACCGGCAGCGCCGTCGTAGGCGAGCTGACGGTGGGAGCGGCGGTCTCGACCAAATTCTCGGCCAAGCTCATGGGAACCTCTTTTCTTATCACGGGCGACGGCGGAGCGGGCCAAGGCCCCGTTCAGCACGTCCCCGCGAGCCCGAAACAGGCCCGCCGGGACGCGACGGGAGCTACTCGGCAGCCATCGCGACCGGGGCGTCGGAATCCTGCGCCTTCGTCAGGTAGCCGGTGACCGAGCGGGCCGGCGTCAGCCAGCGCTCAGCGGCCGTCTTGAGGCGGTCCTGCGTCACCGCCTCGATGTCGATCGGCCAGCGGCGGACCTCCTCGATGGTCTCGCCGATCGCGAGCGCCGAGCCGTAGATGCGGGCGAGCGACGATTGGCTGTCGGAGGAATAGACCGTCTCGGCGACGAGGCGCGTCTTGGCGCGTTCGATGGCCTCGGCATCCAGCGCCTCCGCGGGAGCGCGGCGCAGGATCCTGTCGACGGCCTCCTCGAGCTTTTCCAGGGCTACACCCTCGGCGGGTACCGCGTAGACGGAGAAGCGGGTGTCGTCGATCGCCGAGCCCATGTACCAGGCGCCGGCATTCACCGCGAGGCCGCTCTCCAGAACCAGCTTGCGATAGAGGTACGAGGTCGAGCCGCCGCCCAGCACCTCCGCGAGCAGCTCCAGGTCGTGGCAGCCGCCGTCGCGGGCGGTGATGCAGGAGGGGGTGAGGTAGAGCCGTTGCAGGGTCGGCTGCTCGACCTTCGGGTCGGCAACGGCGACGCGGCGGAGCGCCTTCGGCTCCGGCTCCCGGGCCCGGAGGCGCTCGGGCCGGGCCCCTGAGGCGCGACGCGGCCGTAGGTATTCTCGGCGAGGCGGCGGACCTCATCCGGGGTCACGTCGCCGGCCACCACAAGGATAGCATTCTCCGGCGTGTAGAAGCGCTTGTAATAGGCGAGCGCGTGTTCGCGGTTCAGCCCTTCGATCTCGTGCATCCAGCCGATGATCGGGATCCCGTAGGGGTGGTGCACGAACAGCGAGGCCGCCATCGCTTCGGAGAGCTGGGCCGACGGGTCGGTCTCGACCCGCATGCGCCGCTCCTCCAGCACCACGTCGCGCTCGGGGGCGACGACGGCGTCATCGAGGACGAGACCGCTCATCCGGTCGGCCTCGAACTCCATCATCGTGCCGAGGTGGTCGCGAGCGACCCGCTGGAAGTAGGCGGTGTAGTCGTAGCTGGTGAACGCGTTCTCCTGGCCGCCGAGGCCCGACACCGCCTTCGAGAAGGCCCCCACCGGGTGCCTCTCGGTGCCCTTGAACATCAGGTGCTCAAGGAAGTGGGCGATGCCCGACTGGCTAAGCGGATCATCGGCGGACCCGTTGCGGTACCAGATCATGTGGGTGGCGACGGGGGCCCGGTGGTCGGGGACGACAACCACGTCGAGCCCGTTGTCGAGGGTGAAGGCCGTCACCTCCGGTCCGCCCGCCTCGGAACGCCCGAACGGCGCGGCCTCGCCCCGGCCGGCGCTGGCGCCAATGGGCGAGCCCGGACGCAGCGGGAAGAGGGGGGCGTCGCCTTCCTGAACAGGTGCATTCCGCTTTCCTTCTGCCGGCTCCGCACCCATGCGCCTCATGTCGGGACACACGCGCAGATCGGAACCGTCCTGGTCACCGGCGGGCAAAGACCGTACCGGGACGAACATCTCATGTTGCCATGCCGTGCCGTCGTTGCAACGGCGACACGGCGCCCCCCGCTACTGCTGCGCCCGCTGGCGGAGGTAGGTCCCGGGATCGGCCTCCTCACGCTCGCGACTGGGATTGTTGATCGGATCGCCCGAGGGCACGTGGGCGAGCTTGCTCGGCGGCTGCCGGTAGCCTGTGGGCGGATCCGTGAGCACGTCACGGCTCGGCTCGACGTCGGCGGGTTCGGCGTTGGCGCTCTTGCCCATCAGCAGCTCCAGCGGGCTGAGCAGGGTGCCGCGCCGGGCGTTGTCGCCGGGCTTGTCCTGCGCCTCGGTGGTCAGGCTCGCCCCCGCCCGCCGGCCCCCGCGGATCTCGTCGATGGACAGCGTCGTGTTGTTGTCGTTGTAGCGTCCCTGCACCTGGTTACCCTTCGGCGAACGCCGCTCCGCGACCGCGCGCTCGCGCTCGGCGATCTCGGGATCCTTCGGCCAAGCCGCGCTCGTCGACCGGGGCCGGGGCGGCGGCAAGGCCTTGCCGTCGAGCTTGGGGGCATCACCAGTGGCGGCCGCTCGTGGTAGTCGATCGGCGCCTGACGCTTCTCCAGGAGCCCGATCCCCGACAGGGCATCGCGCATGAACTCACCCTGCTCCTGCGCCCGCGCGGCACCTGCCAGGAGCGGCCCCAGCGCCACCGCGGCGGAAACGACGAGACGAAGCCTGCGATGCCCGGTCATGCTGCCTCACGGATTCCGGACGGAGTGTCCGGTTCAGGGATTGCGCGGCGCGGCCTGATCCGACAAGTTCCGGCCTGAGGCCGGTTTCCGGCGATCGTATGGCGCCTTGACCACGTCGCGCCAGAGCGGGGATGCCGGTGTTGCTGTGTGTTGTGCGGATCACAGGCGCGGGGCCGGGTCGCCCGGCGCGGGATCCCCCTGTCCCTTCCGTCCGGCCGGGGACAGGCTGTCGAGGATCAGGCCGATCACGCCCGCCACGATCGCCGCGTCGGCCACGTTGAAAACGTACCAAGACCAGCGGCCGGCGTGCAGATGGACAAAATCGAACACCGCCCCGTAGGCGGCCCGATCGATGGCGTTGCCCAGCGCACCGCCGACAATGAGGCCGAGGGCGACCCCGAGGAGCCGCGAGCCCGAGCGGCGCATCCAGATCCCGAGGCCAAGGGCGGCGGCCAGCGACAGGATCACGAGGAACCAGCGCCCGATCCCGCTCTCCTGCTGGAACAGGCCGTAGGAGACACCGCGGTTCCAGACCACCACGAAGTCGGCGAACGGCGCCAGCCGCCAGGGCTGGGTCAGCACGAGGTCGGTGCCGAAATACAGGCCGAGCTTGGAGGCTTGGTCGAGGATCAGGGTGAGAATGAGGGCCAGCAGGCCGGCGCGGAAGGGGGTCATGCGGGGATCGCGCGGCCGGCGGTGGAAATCCCCCGCCCCACAAGTGGGGAGAGGGGACAGTGGCGGCGAAGATGGCGCGGACCACCCTCACGCCGCGCTCGCCTCCGGATGCGCCGCGTCCCATTCGCGCAGGGCCTGGGCGTCGCGGGGGGTGACGTCCGGATAGTCCGGATCGCTGCCCACGCTCGGGCTGACCCGCCAGGAGCGGGCACATTTGCGGCCCTCGGCCGGGCTCGGCACCACGGCGACGCCGCGCACCTCGTCGAGCCGGAAGGCCTCCGCCGGCCCCTCGCCCGCCACCACGGTGATGTCGGAGGTGATGCAGGTATCGGCGAAGTCGCAGCCCTCGAGCGCCGCGAGCAGTTCGGGATCCGAGACGTAGACCTTAGGCGCCGCCTCGAGGCTCGCGCCGATCCGCTTGGCCGCGCGCTCGATCTCCAGGGCGCCGGTGACGACCCGCCGGACCCGCCTTATCTTGTGCCAGCGCTCCGCGAGGGCGTCGTCGCGCCATGCGGCCGGGGTCTCCGGCAGGGTCTGGAGATGCACCGAGCCGTCCTCGGACGGGTAACGGTCGAGCCAAGCCTCCTCGGCCGTGAAGGCGAGCACCGGAGCGAGCCAGATCGCCACCCGCCGGAAGGCCTCGTCGATCACCTGGAGCGCGGCCCTGCGACGGACCGAGGAGATCGGGTCGCAGTACAGGGCGTCCTTGCGCACGTCGAAATAGAAGGACGAGAGGTCGCCGGTCATGAAGCCGTTGAGCAGCGCCACCACCCGCTTGGTGTCAAAGGCCGCGTAGGCCTCGCGGATCTCGCCGTCGAGTTCGACCAGCCGGTGCAGGATCAGCCGCTCGAGCCTCCGGCATGTCTTGGTACGCGACGTCGTCGCCCGCCACCCGGTGGGCCAGCGAGCCCAGCATCCAGCGCAGGGAGTTGCGCAGCTTCCGGTAGGTCTCCGCGAAGGTCTTGATGATCTCCGGCCCGATGCGCAGGTCGTCCGTGTAGTCGGAGGCGGCCACCCAGAGGCGCAGGATGTCGGCGCCCGAATCTTTGATGACGCTCTGCGGGGCGACGACGTTGCCCTTCGACTTCGACATCTTCAAGCCCTTGCCGTCGAGGACGAAGCCGTGAGTCAGGACGATGTCGTAGGGGGCCCGGCCGCGGGTGCCGGCGGATTCGAGCAGCGAGGACTGGAACCAGCCGCGGTGCTGGTCGGAGCCCTCCAGGTACATGACCCGGTCCTGCCCGCCGTCGCGGACGCGCCTGACGCCGGCGAGGCCCGGGAAGGCCTCCGGATCGTCCAGCACGAAGGCGTGGGTCGAGCCGGAATCAAACCAGACGTCGAGGACGTCGGTAACCTTCTCGTAGGCGGCCGGATCGTGGTCGGGCGCCAGGAAGCGTTCGGCGGCGTCGTCCCGGAACCACGCGTCGGCGCCCTCCGTGGCGAAGGCGTCGCGGATGCGGGCGTTGACCGGCTCATCCTTGAGGATCTCGGCCGTCTCGCGATGGACGAAGACGGTGATCGGCACGCCCCAGGCGCGCTGGCGCGAGACCACCCAGTCCGGCCGGTTGGCGACCATGCCGGTGATGCGGTTCTTGCCTTGCGTCGGCACCCACTGGGTGTCGTCGATGCCCTGGAGCGCCACCTCACGCAGGGTCCGGCTGCCCAGCGAATCCACCGGCCGGTCCATGGCGATGAACCATTGCGGGGTATTCCGGAAGATCACCGGCTTCTTGGAGCGCCAGGAATGCGGGTACTGGTGGCGCAGCACCCCGCGGGCGATCAGCGCTCCGGCCTCGGTGAGAGCGGCGATGACCGCCTTGTTGGCGTCGCCCTTCTCACCTTTGGCGGTGAGCACCCGGGTGCCGGTGAAGCCCGGCGCCGCGTCGGTGAGCACGCTGTCGGCATCCACCGTGTAGGGGATGGTCGTGTCGATGCCGCGCTCGCGCAGCAGCCGGCCATTGGCCATCCAGAGCCTCGAAATCCTCGCGACCGTGGCTCGGCGCCGTGTGGACGAAGCCCGTGCCGGATTCGTCGGTGACCTGGTCGCCATCGAGCACCGGCACGGCGAAGCCGTAGCCGAGCTTGGCCAGGGGATGCTCCAGGGTGAGGCCGGCGAGCGCTTCCGGGCGCACGTCGGCCACGCGCTCGAACGCCTCGACGCGGGCAGCCTTGAACACGGTCGCGGCCAGGCTGTCGGCGAGCAGGTAGATCTGGCCGGGGGTCGCCCAGTTGTCCGCAGGCGCCTCGGTGACCCGGTACAAGCCGTAGGCGATTTTTTTGGAGAACGCGACGGCGCGGTTGCCAGGGATAGTCCAGGGGTGGTCGTCCAGATGACCAATCGGGCTGCCGCGAGGTCGCCCTCGGCGCCGGAGCGGATCGGGAAGGCGACGAACACCGTGTCGCTGACGTGCTCCTCGTACTCGACCTCCGCCTCGGCGAGCGCGGTCTTCTCGACCACCGACCACATGACCGGCTTCGAGCCGCGGTAGAGCTGGCCGCTCATCGAGAACTTCATCAGCTCGTCGGCGATCACGGCTTCCGCCGGGTACGCCATGGTGGCGTAGGGATGGTCCCAGTCGCCGGTGACGCCGAGGCGCTTGAACTCCTCGCGCTGCACGTCGAGCCAGTGGGCCGCGAAGGTCCGGCATTCCTGCCGGAACTCGATCACCGGGACGTCGTCCTTGTTGCGGCCCTTGGCGCGGTACTGCTCCTCGATCTTCCACTCGATCGGCAGGCCGTGGCAGTCCCAGCCCGGGACGTAATTGGCGTCGAAGCCCAGCGCGGTCTGCGAACGGACCACCACGTCCTTGAGGATCTTGTTGAGCGCCGTGCCGATATGGATGTTGCCGTTGGCGTACGGCGGGCCGTCGTGGAGCACGAATTTCGGCCGGTTCTGGCCGCGGGCGCGCAGCTTCCCGTAGAGGTCCATCTGCTTCCAGCGCTCGATGAAGAGCGGCTCGCGCACCGGCAGGCCGGCGCGCATCGGGAACTCGGTCTGCGGCAGGAACAGGGTCTTGGAATAGTCGCGGGCGGGCGCGGTCTCGGCGGTGGTCATCGGGTCTCGCATCGGCGGTCGGGCCAGCGGAAGGCCGGCGGAATCGGGTCAGGCGGCAGGAGGATCCCGGACCTCCGCGCGGCCGCGCCGAAGCGGGCCCTCAGGCGGAGGCCGGGCCGGTAATTCGAATCGGGCGGCCGAAGCCGCGCAGGGCGCGCGAAGCGTGCATGACGCGTTCTGTATCAGCGGCTCCGGCCCGAGGCCAGCGGCAGCGCGGATCACGCGCCGGTGACTTCGGATGAGACCTTTCAGCGCCCGAACCGTTGGTGGGCATGCCCTCGGCGCCCCGGAGCGGCGCCGAGTCGAACCCGATCCATCTCCGGGAGCAGACCATGAAGAGACTTCTCATCGCCAGCCTGGCCCTCGCGCCGCTCGCTCTGGCCGGACAGGCCGAAGCCCAGGGCACGGTCCGGGGGGCTCAGCGCGGCGTCGAGGACGGCTCGGCCGCGGCCGGCCCGGTGGGTGGCGCCGTCGGCGGCGCGGTGGGCGCGGCGACCGGCACGGTCGGCGGCGTGCTGGGCACCGATCCCGACCCGGCCCGGCGCGCCCGCGAGAACCGCCGCGAGGAGCGGATCGAGCGGCAGGAGCGCCGTTAACAGCGCCCTGGCCGCTGATCCGGACGGGCCGGTCGTCTCAGGCGGCCGGCCGCGCGTCCCGGCGGATCGTCTCCTGCGCCAGGAGATACAGCCCCGAGCCGACGACGATCATGGCGCCCGCCACGGTCCAGCGGCTCGGCACGTCGCCGAACAGCAGGAAGCCCAGCGTCACGGACCAGAGGAGCTGCGTGTAGATGAACGGCGCCAGCACGTTGGCTGGCGCGCGGGCATGCGCCATCACCAGCAGCCAATGGCCGAGGGTGCCAAACAGCGCGACCCCGAACAGCAGCGCCCAGTGGGTCAGGCTCGCCGGGCTCGTCCAGATCCAGGGCAGGAGCGGGGCCATCAGGGCGAGGCCCGCGAGCCCCGTGTAGAACATGGTCGTGGCGGTCGAGTCGTAGGCTGCGAGCTTCCGGGTGATGATCGCGTAGAAGGCGTAGACCACGACGTTGGCGACGCACAGGAGCGCGGCCGGGTGCATCCCGCCAACGCCGGGACGCACGATCACCAGCACGCCCAGGAACCCCACGCCGATGGCCGCCAGCCGCTCCCGCGAGGACCATTCGCCCAGCAGCGGCCCGGCGAGCAGCGCCACGGTCAGCGGCGCGGCGAACTGGATCGAGATCGTCTCGGCGAGCTGCAGGTAGCGCAGGGCCAGGAAATTCAGGGCCGTGGAGGCGAACAACAGCAGCGAGCGCGCGATCTGAAGCGGCAGGCGCCGGCTCTTCACCACGCCCGGGGTGCGCACGGGATTGATGAACAGCGAGATCATCGCGACGCTCGCCGCGTAGCGCATGAACGTGGTGACCAGCGGGTCGACCCCGGCCCGCGCCAGCGCCTTGCCGCAGGCATCAAGGCTCGCGAAGAACGCCACCGCGCCGCACATCAGGGCGATGCCGACGATCCGCCGCCGACCGTCGGGATCCGCCGCGGACCCGGCGCGCGGGGCGGCGATGTCATCGGTGACGGACGTCGCGACCTGCGTGCTCATGCCTGACCAGTGTCGGTAGAGGCCTGTAGTCCTGTCACGCCCGGCGCCGCTTCGCTATCCGCGCCCGTGCAGGGGAACCATGCAGCCGGCACGTATGCCCGCGCCGGCACGGGGTTCAGCGCTTGGCCGCGCCCTTGTCGGACGGCGCCTTCTCGGCGGACGCGGTCTTGGTCGCCGCCTTGGCGACCTTGGACTTCTGCGGTTTGGCGCCCGCGATCAGGGCCGCAAGGTGGTTCTGGTCGAGCCCCGAGGCCGGACCGATCCCCGCGCCCGGTATTGGCATCGCCGCGGGGACCGACGCGCTCGCCACCGCCCCTGGCCGATCGGCCTGGCGCTCGACCTGGCGCGGCTCGATGGACCCGGTCGCGACCGGATCGGGAAAGCTCGCGGCAACCGGGATCGGCGCCGCGGAGTCGCGCTGCACGCGCAGGGTCCAGTGAGCGGCGGTGGAGAGGACGGCGACCGCCAGGACCGCCTTGATGCTGCCGGTGAGCAGGGCTCGCATGATTGTCAGGCCCGAAAGAACGCAGTTACGCGGAACCGGATCCCCGGCCCTGACGCATCATCGCGCGGGAGCATGAACGAAGGCGCAATCGCCGCGCCGGCCCCTGTCCCGGAACGGGGCAGATCGGGCGGCCGGGGCGCGGCGAATCGGCCCCTCTGCGGGCTAAGGGTACGAATTTGTGTGGGCCTTGCGCCGAGCCCGCGGTTCCTGTTCCCCGCGCTCCCGACACTCCTGCAGCAACTCGGCCCACTGAGCCTCACAGGAATGGCCCAGAGAACTGGTCCGGACCACCCCGTCACTGCCGGCCCCGCTACCATGCAGGCCCGAGCGGGCTCGCGAAACCTTCAGGCGCATCGGCCGCTGGGGACCGCCCGTGTAGAGGGTGGCAGCCGAGCCGGCAACAGAGCCAAGCTGGTTTCTGCAACTTCCGCGGCCATCAGCCCCCGCACCGTGGCCGCGACGAAGCGTATCAGCGCCCGAGGCCCCGGGCCGGAGCGCCGGGGATGCATCCGAAACCCGGAATCCGGGCTCCTACCGCAGAGAGCCGCAGAACCGCTGGATGCGCCGGCAGGCCTCCTCCAGCACCGCGTTCGAGGTCGCGTAGGAGATGCGCAGATTCGGACCCAGCCCGAAGGCCGAGCCGTGGACCGCGGCCACGCCCTCCGCCTGGAGCAGCTCCATGACGAAGTCTTCGTCGGTCTCGATGGTCTTGCCGGCTTCCGTCTTCTTGCCGATCAGCGCCGCGCAGGACGGGTAGACGTAGAACGCGCCCTCCGGCGTCGGACAGGTCAGGCCCCTGGTCTGGTTGAGCATGGACACGACGAGGTCGCGCCGTCCCTGGAAGGCTGCGCGGAACTTGGCGAGATGGTCCTGGGGCCCGTCGAGGGCGGCCACGGCGGCCCATTGCGCGATCGTGCTCGCCCCGGAGGTCTGCTGGCCCTGGACGAAATCCATCGCCTTGATGAGCTTCTCCGGCCCGGCCGCGTAGCCGATACGCCAGCCGGTCATGGCGTAGCCCTTCGAGACGCCGTTCATGGTCAGCGTTCGCTCGATCAGCTGGGGCTCGACCTGCGCCGGGGTGACGAAGGCGAAATCGCCGTAGGTCAGGTGCTCGTAGATGTCGTCGGTCAGGATGTGCACGTCGGGGTAGCGCAGCAGCACGTCGGTGAGCGCCTTCATCTCGTCGCGCGAGTAGGCGGCCCCCGACGGGTTCGAGGGCGAGTTGAGGACGATCCACTTGGTCTTCGGGGTCAGGACTCGGTCCAGTTCCTTCGGCTGGAGCTTGAAGCCGTGTTCCATGTCGGTGTCGGCAAAGACCGGCGTGCCGCCGCACAGTCCGACCATCTCCGGATAGGACACCCAATAGGGGCGGGGGATCACCACCTCGTCGCCGGGGTTCAGGGTGGCGAGGAAGGCGTTGTAGAGCACCTGCTTGCCGCCGGTGCCCACGATGGTCTGCGAGACCTTGTAGTCGAGGCCGTTCTCGCGCTTGAACTTGCGCACGATCGCCTCGCGCAGGGGCACGATGCCGGAGACCGGCGGGTAGCGGGTCTCGTTGCGGTGGATCGCGTCGATCGCGGCCTGCTTGATGTGCTCGGGCGTGTCGAAATCCGGCTCGCCCACCGACAGGCTGATGACGTCGACGCCGGACGCCTTCAGGTCCCGGGCCTTCTGGGTCATCACGATGGTCGCGGACGGCTTCACCCGCGAGAGGACGTCGGCGAGGAAGGCCATGGCGTGCGGTGCTCCGGATCTTCGTGGGCGACAGACGCCCGTTCGCCGCCCTTTTTGCGGCGCGGCGGACCCTAGGCCGGGGACGTTGAGCCGGCAAGGCTGTGCGCGGCACGAGGCGGGTTCTCGTGCCCGGCGCGCGGCGCAAATTTCGCGCGCGCGGCAACCCTCGCTTTGCGGGATCCGCGATACCAGATCCTGCCCATGATCCCGCTCTCGGTCCTCGATCTCTCCTTCGTCAGCGCCGATTCGACACCGGCACAGGCACTGCACGACACCCTGGCGCTCGCCCGCCACGTCGACGGGCTCGGCTACCGGCGCTACTGGCTGGCCGAGCACCACGCGCTCCCCAACGTGGCGAGCCCCGCCCCCGAGATCATGATCGGCCAGATCGCCGCCGCGACCCGCAATCTCCGGGTCGGATCGGGCGGGATCATGCTGCCGAACCACGCGCCGCTGATGGTGGCCGAGCGCTTCCGGGTGCTGGAAGCCCTGTTCCCGGGCCGGATCGATCTCGGCCTCGGGCGCGCGCCCGGCACGGACGGCCTCACCGCACGGGCTCTGCGCCGCCGGGAGGCGCCGGGGGAGGGCGGCGGCGACGACTTCCTCGACCGCCTGCAGGAGCTGCTGTTCTGGGATGGCGGCTTCCCAGAGGGGCATCCGTTCGCCCGGATCACGGCGAGCCCGGCGGACGTCCCGCTGCCGCCGATCTTCCTGCTGGGCTCCTCCGATTACAGCGCGCGGCTCGCCGGCGAGATCGGCTGCGGCTTCGGCTTCGCGCAGCATTTCTCCGGGATGCCGGCCGAGGCGCCGATGCTGGACTACCGCCGTCGGTTCAGGCCGACGCGGCTCGGTGAGCGGCCTCATGCCATCCTGGCCGTTGCGGCGATCTGCGCGCCGACGGACGCCGAGGCCGAGCGGCTGGCCGCGAGCGCGCGCCTCTCGACGCTGCGGCGGGAGCGCGGCGAGTACCGGCCGCTGCCGAGCCTCGCCGAGGCGCTGGCCTACTCGTATTCCGAAACCGAGCGGATGCAGATCGATCGCGGCCGCGACCGGCTGCACGTGGGCGGCCCGGAGACCCTGCGCGCCCGCCTCGCCGACATGGTCGCACGGACGCAGGCCGACGAGCTGATGATCGTCTCGGCGATCCCCGATCAGGCGGCACGGCGCGACTCCTACGCGCTGCTGGCCCAGGCTTGGGGCCTCGGCAGCGCCTCACAGGCCGCCTGAGCCGTCACACGCCGCACATGCCAGACCCTGGCGGCAGCGGTGGCGGCCGTGCAGGGTCCTGACCGGATGCGCCCACGCGAGACGGGCCGACCGGAGGAGATGCAGCATGGGCAGCCGACGCGAATTTCTGACCGCCACGGCCGTGGGCCTCGCCGCCGCCGCGGCACCGGCCCGGGCCGCCGAGGAGCGGACGACGGCGCCGAGGACCGCTCCGGCAGGCGCGCCCACGCCCTTCGGCATGCCCCGCGACATGGTGCTGATCAACATGCGCCGCGGCGACGGCTACGCCCTCGGCGTGAAGACGAAAGGCGGCGTGCTCGACGTCTCCGCGGCCGGCCGGGCGCTCGGGATGCCGGTTCCGGCCGACATGGACGACCTGCTGCAGAACGGCCGAGGCCCGGCGCTGCGGGCGCTGATCGACGCGGTCGAGGCCGCGCCGGACGGGCGATTCATGCTGGAGGAATCCGGCATTGCCTACGGGCCGGTGGTCACGCGGCCCGAGAAGATCATCATGATGGGATTCAACTACCGCCGCCACGCGGAGGAGACCGGCACGCCGATCCCCAAGGATCCGCCGCTGTTCAACAAGTACAACAACGCCCTGAACCATCACGGCGGCACGATCACGCTGCCGACCCAGGCAGCGCGAGAATTCGACTACGAGACTGAGCTGGTGATGGTGTTCGGCCGGAAGTGCCGGAACGTCTCGGAGGCCGACGCCCTCGATTATCTCGCCGGCTACTGCACGGGCAACGATTTCAGCGCCCGGGACCTCCAGACCCTGACCTCGCAGTTCATGATCGGCAAGACCTCGGACGGGTTCGCGCCGCTCGGCCCCTACCTCATCACCGCCGACCGGGTGAAGGACCCGAACGACCTGAAGCTCAAGACGCTGGTGAACGGCCAGGTGCGCCAGGACTGGAGCACCAACGACATGATCTTCAACTGCCGGCAGCTGATCAGCTTCGCGTCGAAGGTGATGACCCTCAAGCCGGGGGACATCTTTTACACCGGCACGCCGCAGGGGGTGATCTTCGGTGAGAAGATCCCGCGCAAGGACCGGGCCTGGTTGAAGCCCGGCGACGAGGTGGTGTCCGAGTTGGAAGGGCTCGGGGAGCTGCGGTTCCGGCTGGTCTGACCGGCATCCGGTCGACGCGCACCGCGCGATCCGGAGCGGGCGCGGGGCCCCTCTCCCGTGCGGGAGGGGGTATAGAGATCTGTGAATCGAGCAACAGTTTTGACCCGTTGCCGGCATTCGAAGTGACCGCATCTGGGCGGCCTGATCGGCAGCTTCCGCAGCCAACCCTCAACGCCGGGCGTTCAGATGGTCCGGTTTACGGCGAGCCGCGTCAGCCTGAGATTGAACGCACAATTAAACTTCGAATCCCTCCAGAAGCACCATCACTTAGCTGGATTTCAAGATATCGTTGAACCAACCAGGCTGACGCTGCGCGAAACAATTGGAGAGAATGGCTACGGGCCAGGGACGCCTCTGCTCATCCCGCTTTTAGATCAAGGGCTAGATCTGAATAGGTCGGCCGGCGAGCAACAACGCCTATAACAGACTTAAAGTCGGCGCTTCGTGCCGAGGCGCGCATTACGTTCTCGTAGGTTCCCTTGTCCACACTCGTCAGGTGCACGTAAGGCGAGAGCGAGAGCAGATAGATATCGTTCAAGACGCTTCCCTTGCGCCGGCGCGGTTCCTGTCCAAAGCGCTCAATAGCGTCGCTGATGACTGCGGAAGGCAGCCTGTCGGTCTCCACGCGTTCAACTACCTCACGAGGATCTATCCTTCCACGGGTTACGATGAGAGCCCGTCGGCGGTGGTGAGAGATCCGCAGCAAATCACCGAGCCTTGTATCAGGCTGGATGTCCCCTTCTCGAAGCCCCATGCGGTCGAGAAGCCAGCGCACCGGGTGTTCGCCACTTACGGCTATATGTCGAACGGCTTCTCGCACGGTCTTGGCAAAACCTTCCGCAGCCTGTTCCGGATCCTGAATCCTTGTATCACCGCGTTCTACAACCTCTTTAAGCAACTTTGAGCCATACTTTTGAAAAAAGGCTTCCCTTTCATCATGTGTGCGGACGTGCAGACGGAGAAGTTCTGCTACAGTCACATCAGGCGGCTTTTCTACGTCGGCGCGTGACAAGGCGACGATTTTCCTCGCTTTAGCCGCTTGTGTTCGCGAGAAATTTTCAAGTGCTGGAATTAGGGCGTCCAGGTGGCTCATAATTTCTGATCCTGACGTATAAGCGAACATATTTGATCTAGCTGCCGCCGCGATCGCAGCAGTTTCGATTGCACCAGACGAGAGTGCCGCTTCTACTTCTTTTGCCAACACTTCGACGATGCTCCCGAACCCACCTTCAAGGCCGTATAAGGTCGTCACGTAGGCGAGAAGAGGTATTGAGCGGAGATATGTCAGCCGACTGGCGCGGACGTCAGGATCTGCATGTGCGTAGATCTCAGCCAGGTGCTCGTGGCTGAAGGCGCAGATCCAACCTTCTCTTTCCAAGCATTCCCTAAACGCGGCAGCGCGACGGCGATCATCGGCACGCCGAGAGTTTGCGTCTTTAACCCACTGGCCGAAATGCGAAGTATCAAGGACCAATAGCTTCGGGGTCGTTAGTTGAGGTCTGTCACTCATTCGTCAACCTGAATTGAAGGTTACCGCTGGGTCAGGCGCAATAAACGCTTAAACCGTGGATCAACTTGTGCCGCCGGCGCCCTCCTAGACAAATCATCAAGCCATTCTGCCAAATCATGAGGAGTGGTCGAGGGCGACGCACCGAGTGCGGCGTCCAGCATATTTAGGAACGCCGACCAATGGTCAGAAATGAATGACCGCGCCAATCCCTTCAATTCTTCGTAATTGCCACCGTCCATAAGACCTATGAACATGCTCCGAATATCATAAAGCTGAAACGGCACGATCAGCGTCACCATATGCTCCACTACACGTTCAAACGATCGAGTAAAAACGGGCGGCAACCGCAGGAGGCTCTTGCGAAACGGCCGGATGGCGCAGTGCCGCATCAAGTGGCCAAACACTCTTGAAGAAAGGCTCACCCACCCGATCCCAAAGCTTTGCTCGCTCATTCGCATCTTGCTTGAGGAACCAGGTCCGACAGACCCGTGCAACGGAGGTTCGATTCTCAGCGGTCGTTCGCTGAAGAATCGACCGCATCGCAGGATTATCCGGCGCGCCATCATGTAAACCTGCCAGTTTATCGAGAGAACGCCAGATAAGCGACTCGATGTTTCGCTGATTTCCCTGTTGTGAAAGACTGCCATTTTTGGCTTCATTTATAAGCAGCGGCTCTAGGCGTCGGTACTGATTCTGAGTCGTTCCGTGGCCAAAAAGCAAATGGAGATCCAGGAGACTGAGATCTGGATGTTCGCTGAGCAATGGAGCTAGCACTAGCCTTTCAGCAGCATCCGGCAGCAAACGCTCGCAAAGGCCCAGCCATTGGCTAATGCGAGCTGCGACCAGCGCTCTACTTTGCTCGCCTACTCTACATAAAATTGCATCAATATCCTCGCGAACTTCCGCAAGAACGGGCAGTTCAGCCGGATGACGCGCGCCACGGTCAGCAAGTGCGATACCTATAAAAGCAAGCACGCCAGCAGGACGATTAAACGCTTGACTCATCAAGCGCTCTCCCTGGTTCGAGGAGAAATGCTCCTTTTCTCCGGTCCGGAATGCGTAATTTGCAAGATGACGCCAACTATTGAAGATAAGTCCTTGCTTCTCTTTGAGGAAGGGCATTATCGAATCGTCAGTGCCAACTGTGATTTTCTCCATCCAGTCGGCAGCCGCGTGGACTGCCTCACTCAGGACGTCAGATGGCAACTCTTGGATTAACTGCAAAAGCGCCGAGCGCATTTCGTGTGCGGGGTCGGCGTCGCTTTGATGCAAGGCGTAGAAGCTGTATAATCTGCGCCATAACTTGCCCGTCGCAGGGATCGATGTCGCGGCCAGCGCCTCAAATACCTTGAAGGATTTGGATTTTATTACGGCGTCCGTTAGTGAGCCTGCACTGAGGTCTTCACGCTGGAGATCAGCAAGCAGCGCGGTAAGGAGTTCATCCCCGTCCAGATCCACAAGCGACCCTGCTTCTGCGGGAGGGATGCTGACTACACGGGGACTACGGGACACAAGCCCGGCGAGTCCTTTCGGTTCACCGCCGGCTTTGCGAACTCCCTCTAGAAGCGCATAGGCATCGTCAGACAATTTATTGCCCCGCTTCGATATGGCAAGCACCATATCCGCGGCTGTGTGCTTGTACCATTGGGCGATTAAGCTTGCCCTTTCGGGTTCTATGTCTTCGACTACTGGAGGATTTAAAATACGCTGCTCCAGCCGACGCTGTGTATCAGGCGGCACCCTTTTCCACTGATGCACCATGACAAGAACGGCCTCAGGATCTGGGCGCCAGAACGGATCGTCTGGTATATTTTCTAGAGCGTCCACGATTTCGGCTGAAGTCCAAAGTTCATCGTCATTCATCGCCCACAGATACAATCGTATAAATATCCTTTCATCACGAATTGACCATCGAGAAGCGACTTGGCGAGCCGCTTTACTGTCGAGTTCTCGTAGGCGCCGGTAAGCTGCAGAAGTTAATCGAACCAACGGAATGTGGTCGCTGCTATAGGGGTCTGGGTCAGTCCAACCTTCGTCCTCAAAGACTCCACCTAAACGGCGACCCGGATCAGAAGCCACACTGTGGCAAGCTGTGCTCAACCAGGCTGAACCGAAATCCCCGTCGATCTGCTGTGTTAATGCGTACAGCGCCGTAATCTCATTCTCTAGATAATGCAGGAAGTATTTCAGCCAGGATGTGTTATTTGGCAGCGCTGCGGCTATATCGTTGTGCCCAGGATGCTTGTTCCACTGATTTCTGAAATTTGCCAGCTGAAATGGACTAGTTATTTCGCTGAGCTCAGACCCCCAGTGAATCGGATGTGATATCTGGAGCCTGGGAGCCATGAATTCTGCGAGCTGCTTGGCATCGCCGAGTAGTGGCTCGTCGGCAAAACGCTCTAGGCGCTGAAGTATCTCGTATGCCATTTCCGGCTGATCGGCTCTACGACCTTCATAGGCCAGCAGAAACAAGTACCAGAATGCCGCAAACCCTCGCGGCCAATCTTTGTAATTGTAACGGTACTGTCGCCTTATGATTGCAAGCTCTTCGTCTGAAAACCCTCTGATCTCCGTAATACGGCGAGGTTCGGCCTTCTTGGCGGACGGCATTACGTCATCTTTTAGCATTGATATTGGATCGTATTGCGCTTGACGCGCAACGGCCCAAGCTACGGCATCAAGCGAAGCTATGCTTGACCAAATCCACGCAATTAGTGGGTTGAGATAGCTATCCGCGGCTCCTCTAAACCCTGGCATTCCGTCGTTGTCGAATACGGTGGCTGGTCGAGAAGCCTCTATAGCTCGAATTAGCGAAAAGTCGGCACCTGCAGCTTTCGCTCTTGTGCAGTTTGTCGGTGAAAGTAAGACGAGTTCGAGAAGGCTGCGTTCGTGATTTTCGAGGCTCGTCGTAATGTCTTGATCCTATCGTTCGGAGGCGAGCGTCGGCCCAGGCCGCAGGATCGTCAACGTAGTGCGCCCATTCCGCGAGCGTGTCGTAAAGAGGCTCATGTTCTCGGCCCGGCTCGTAAAGAAGCGGGCTAACGCCCTTGGCCAGCCACTCTCCGGTAACATCGTCCGCCTCGGATGCCGCAGAATGTGCGAAGGCATAGATCGGCTTGAGATCCGAGAAGCGGCTTCGGTCGGCTCCAATCACGCTCAGCAGATATTTGAGAGGCGGATCTTCGGCTCCATAACCCACCAAAACGAGAGTGTAACGGCGGACCAGGTCATATAGAAAGCGAGCCGCCCATCCACTGCGCAAGTACGCGTCCCCGAAGTCAGCGTCCGTAAGCACCAAATCGGTGGCTGTAAGCTCAGGAGGAAGGCTCTCGTCACTTAGTCGGCCGTGAAGATGTAGGACTCCGTTAAAGTCGACTGTACCAGGCCCTGGAAGATCCGCACCAGCCCTGGAGATGAGCGGGAATAATCCGACAGTGTTTTGCCAAGCCCGCTCAAGCAAAGTATCGAAGTTCGTCGTGACGACTCGTGGCTCGCCTCTTTGATCTCGTGCCAGAATCAGCAAGCTAAGATGACGGTCGAGCGGCGCGTTAGCAGATGCCGCAAGTGCCTCGGCAACCGCTCGCCTGACTCGACGCGGACGTTTTCCATCTAGTTGTCCGCCATCAATCTCTCGTTCAAGATGGCCTAAAACGAAATCGAAGGCGTTCGCTTCATAAGCCTTGGCGACAGACCGTTGCACTTGATTAGCAACTTCTAGATCTCGACCGGTTAGGTCGAAATAAGCTTGACGAGTGAGTTCCCAGAATAAAGGTAGGCCGCTTTTTTTAGAAGCTCCAGCCCCGACAATGAAAACTACGTCTCCGGCATCGCGAGCACGAATAAGATCGAGCGGGATTCGCGGACCGTGGGCTAGGAACTGAATGGACCGCGCTTCGCCCGCGCTCCCTGACGCATCCGAACGGCTCGCCACAAAGACGCTCCTTGGCTACCTAAGATAACTTTAAACGCCTACAGCGCCGAGCCTGTCTGCTCAATCCCGGTCAGACGCGCTACCGCGGTGCAAGTAGATGAGATAGCTCAGCTCTGACCGCGCTCGCTCTTGGATCTTGGGGCACGATACGGGCTCCAGCCCTACGCAGCCGAAACAGCTACTTCGAC
Source organism: Methylobacterium sp. P31 (assembly GCA_050632875.1). Lineage (GTDB taxonomy): Bacteria > Pseudomonadota > Alphaproteobacteria > Rhizobiales > Beijerinckiaceae > Methylobacterium. The sequence goes on from JBODSC010000001.1 coordinate 4,751,620, forward strand.
GAGGCGCTTTGCCATCTGCGGGTTGAGCCGACACGCGCCGTCGCTGCGGATCACGAAGTCCGCCGCATGCAGCTCGTGGTCCAGTGCGAAGTCGAGCACAGCCCGATCCACCAGCGGGCGTACGGGCTCAACGAGGTCGAGCGCATAGGCCGGCCCTTCCCTGTACTCGTGGTGCATGATGCCGATGGTGGGATCATACCCGTCCGCGAGAGCCCGGACCTTCGTCTGCCCCACCGCAACCGCATAGGCGTAGTTGAGCATGGCGTTGACCGGGTGCGTGGCGTGCCGGTTCTTGGCCAGCTTGCTCTGCCGCTGTGACGAGCGTGAGCCCAGCGTTAGCCACGCCTTTGGAAAGGGATGCCGGCTGCACGTCTTCCAACGCAGCGGCGTGCCCTGCCACGCGGCAAAGTATGCGGCAGCCGCCACGCCCTCGGCCCCACGCAGTGTTGCGACCGTGGTCAGACTGCCACGATCCAGTGTGGCCGAAACGCGTTCTAGCGCGCCGAGCGCGGTGTCACGTGTGTCTGACGAGGGAATCACAGCCTGAAGTGTCTGCGAGCAGTTCGCGACCTTCGTACGGATCAATGTGGTCGCGAAGGCAATCCGCTTCTGCTCGTCATCACGTGTCGTACGCTGCCACGCCACCTTCTCACGATCTGCGCTGTATCCGCTGCCACCGGCCACTGTGACCACGTCGCCCGTCCACGTAACCCGGATCAGCGGCACGTCCTGCTCAGCCAGCCAATCGAGCACGTCGAAGGTGAGATGTCCGCTACCGTCGAGCACGATGATCCGCGCCGGTCGGTCGAGGTCGCCACGGAAATAGCGATGCGTTTCATGTTGCTGCGGATGATGGGTGAGACCGTTCCGAATGAGCAGCGTGCCCGCATCCACTCGTAGGGCAATGCCGTGTCCGGACAGCACCAAGCTAGCCGACGAGCGCTCGCGCTTGGCTCGCGTTACCGGACGAGCTGGGCGAACTCCCTCCCAGAAGCGACTGCGTTCGAGCCACTCGGCTCCGGCAGGAGTTGGCGCAGTCTGATTACGCATAGCCGAAATGGACGCCGGTAATCCCGAGATCGCCTCAGCCTATCATTGCGCAGCACGTGCTGCACGCAATTGGTCGAGGAATCCCGCGAATTCGGCTTCGGATTTGAAGGCCTGCACCAATCGCCGTTTATTGATAAGAGGTGCAAGAGCGGGCTCGGCTGCCATAGCTTGCAATCGCCGAGCGTCAGACAATGCGATCTCGGTCTGCGCTTTCAATTGCCCAATTGCCTCTGACGATATGATATCTGCTCCCGCACGTTTTGCGTATTGCCTCCATACCAGCAATGCCACGGCACCTCCGGTTGGTGGCGCATTGTTGAAGACGCGCATGAGCATTTTGAGCCCGAAAGCGCTCCGCCCATAGATCCATTCAGTCGCTTCATAGAGATTCATGACCATCGCAATGGACTCGCGCATGTAGTCACGCGCCATCTCCAGATCCGCATTCATACCGATGTCATTGGGCTCGGATCGCGCAATGTCTTTCATAGAGATGGCGAGCGTATGCAAGATTGCCGGAATCTCTTCAGCGAATGCAAATCGAATACCGAGGATGGTGTCGCTTTTGTGCTGATTGAGAGCGCTCAGCTTCACAAATGCGCTTACATCAGCGTCATTCTCCAATTGCTCGTGATGCTGCGCGACATGCACCTCGCCAGCGCAAATCTGCCCAATGAGGCGAATAAAGCGGGCGCGCCCCTCAATGGGTGATCGATGCCACATGATGTTGAATGGTGCTGCCGCTTCGCTGCTCTCAGCAATGCGTTCATAGCCGGTGCGATCTACATCTCTCGCTTCATCCAAGCGCTGCCAACGCGCAGCGATGTGGGAGAGTTTACGCAGCCACTTTGCCGCTGAGGCGAGAGCCGGCCGCCAATGCCGCTCGTGAATGTCGAAGCCTTCCCACCACAATTGCCAGCCGACGCGATCGACGCGGCCGTACTGCTCCATCAGCTCGGCAACACGTCGGACCTGTGCGCATGCATGAAGCGGATAGCGAGTCTCGCTGCCGGCGCCGCGTCCGAGCCCGCGTTGGATGGGCCGCGGGATCAAATCCTCGCGCTGCCAACGGCTTAATTGGTCGCGCGTGACGGCGATGCCCTCGGTGGCGAGCTGGGCGAGCAGAGCGTCCGCTGAGATGTCGTCGGGCGAATCCATGGTCTCCGGTTAGAGACCTACGCCACAGGCCCCGTTTGCCCCAGAGCGCGCGCGCGATCGTCCACTGCACCGGCGGAATCACCTCGCCGCCGGCAAGCGGAGGTCGCTGATGAAACGCAATCGGAACTACGCTCAGGAGTACGCCCGCCGTGTCGAAAGCGGGCTTGCCAAGGGACTGACGCGGACTGCGGCCCGCGGCCACGGTGGTCGACGAGCCGGCGGAACCGCTGAACCAGGCACATTCGTCGACACCACCGGCAAACTCGAGCAGGCGCTGAAGAGCATCAAGCGGGGAAGTACATTGCGGCTGGCAGCCAAGGAGCAGCGCATCGCTCCGGAGCGCCTACGCCGCTACCTCGCGCAGCAGACCACCGTCACACGACGTGGTGGCCGGCTGGTCATCAGTGATCTGCGACCGCGCCAGTTTCCAGTCTACTCCGAAGGGACACTCAAAGCCCCCATCTTGATCCCCGCTGAGGCGACCAAGGCCAGCGGTCACATGCACGACGTGTATCACCTGCTGAACACCGGTGACGACACGCGTCTCCAGCGATGGCGCGGCGACGGGGTAACCGACGTGAACGGCAAGTTCGTGCCCTTCGAGGTCGACCCGAACGAGGCTCTACCGCCTCGACACCGCGGGCGAGCTGTACTTCCCGGAGTTCTACAAGATCACCAGTGGGGAGGCTGCTCATGGATGAGGCTCGAGCGTGAGCGCTTTCGCGACGGTCGCCTGCGGGCAGCACATAGACGCCTCGGCAGCACCCGACCCGTCTGCGTGATCTGCGGCTACGACAAGCCGCATGGGCTCGAGCGCGAACACCCCGCCGGGCGCAAGCATGATGACACGACCGTCTTCATGTGCCGCAACTGTCACGCTGAGCGCAGCGAGCGACAGCGCGAGCAGCCCAGAGGCAGCGTCGATCCGCGAAACGTGTTCGAGGTCCTCGGCCGCTGGCTGTTGTCAATGGCGGAGTACTTCGAGCTAATTATTGCCACGCTTCGCCGATTCGGCGAGTTCCTGATCGGGTTGGCGCGCCAGGGGTATGGCTCAGAGTTCACCGTCCCCTGACGCATCGGACGCGGGAGGCGCTCCAGCTCCTGAGCGTCTCCCGATCTATCTCAGAGGCTATGCCCACCAGCCCCCGCGCGAGCCGGAGCGCGATCGCTCAACTCAGCTTCAGCCCGGCCCCTGGACGCTGATTTTCGACACTGAAACGACCACCGACGCCGCCCAGCGGCTACGAATTGGCGCCTACCAGCTGCTCAAACACGGCCATCTGCGCCGCGCAGGCCTGTTCTTCGACCCTGACGCGGTGAGCGAGGCGGAGGTCGCCTGCCTGCGTCGGGAGGCCGCCCGTCGCGGGATCGCGTTGCACCGTCTCGATGAGTTTCTCGAGGAGATTCTGTTCAAGGGCATCTACGACACCGGCGGTACCGTCGTCGGGTTCAACCTGCCCTTTGACCTCTCACGCCTCGCCCGGCGCTGGTCTTCTGCGCGTAGAAACCCGGGTGCTCAAACGTCGGCGTTCCGCGGCGGGTTCAGTTTCGAGCTGCGCCCACGCCGGCCGCACCTGCGTATCAAGCACGTCAGCCGGCGTATGGCCTTCTTCGGTTTCGCCGCGCCGTCGAAGCAGCGCACGGCACGTAGCGGTCGGAAACGCGGTGAAACGAGATCCGATTGAGCGCGGGCACTTCCTCGACCTTGCCACGCTGGGCGCTGCGCTGACAGGGCAAGGGCACTCGCTCGCTAGCCTCGCCCGGCTGCTTGGAACTGCGCATCAGAAAACCGAGGGGGCGACTACGGCCGACCGCTCGACCCGGAGGCTCGTCACCTACGCCCTCAACGACGTCCAGGTCACGCGCGAGTGCTGGGAAAAGCTGCTGGAGCGCTACGCAGCGCACGCTGAAACGGGCAAGCCGCCGCACGCCATCTACAGCGAGGCGAGCCTCGGCAAGGCGTATCTCGAGGCGATGGGCATTCAGCCTTGGCGCGTGGTGCAGCCCGACTTTGATCCGACGCTCACCGGCGCAATCATGAGCAGCTACTACGGCGGCCGGGCCGAGGTGCACATCCGGCGTGAGATCGTGCGCACGCTCTACTGCGATTTCGCTTCCATGTACCCGACGGTGTGCACGCTCATGGGACTTTGGCGCTTCGTGATCGCGCGCGGAGTGTCGCACGAGGACGCGACGGCCGAGGTGCGGGCGTTCCTCGACTCAGCCGACGTCGAGAGTTTGCGCGATCCCACGTTTTGGCCAGCTCTGACGGTGCTGGTTGAGGTTGAACCCAACGCTGACATCTTCCCGGTTCGAGCGAAGTATGGCGAAGAGCCGGTTGCCACGATCGGCGTCAACTATCTGAGCAGCAATCGTCCGCTCTGGTTCACATTGGCCGATTGCATCGCGTCTAAGCTCCTCACCGGCCGGTCACCCCGCGTGCGCCGCGCCGTTCGCTTCGCGCCTCAGGCGCCACAGGATGAGCTGCGCGCGGTCGCGCTCGCGGGCGACACCAAGAATCGGGTCGATCCGGTCACGGACGACTTCTACCGACGCGTAATCGACCTGCGGCGGCACACGCAGAGGCGGGAGAGAGCGGAGAGGGACGCGGGCGAGAAGCGGCGGCTCGACGCACAGCAGCTCGCGCTCAAGATCCTGGCGAACGCGACGAGCTACGGCATCTTCATCGAGATCAACGTCGACGAGGCTCGACCGCCCCGAGATGGTGGCGCTGTTCGAGGGCGAGCGTCAGCGCGACGTGGGGACGAGCACGCTCGAGGCGCCTGGCCGCTACTTCCACCCGCTGCTCGCCACTCTGATCACCGGTGCGGCACGGTTGCTGCTCGCGGTAACCGAGCGCAAGCTACTGGATGCCGGGCTCGATTGGGCATTCTGCGACACTGACAGCATGGCGTTCGCCCAACCAACAGGGTTGGACGACGCCGCATTCGAGCACCGCGTGCGTGCGGTCTGTGCTTGGTTCGAGCCGCTCGACCCGTTCGAGAACAAGGGCGCGGTGCTTGAGATCGAGAAGCAAAACTTCAGCGCCGCGGCGGAACGCCGGAGCGAGGCTCGAGGCACTGTACTGCTACGCGGTTTCGGCAAAGCGTTACGCTTTATTCAACCACGCCCCCGGCGTCGAGCCAGTGATCCGTAAGGCTTCGGGGCATGGACTGGGGCACCTGTTGGCGCCCTACGATGATCCAAAGCGCGAGCGGCACTCAACCGGAGTGCCTGTGTGGCAGGGCGACTTCTGGCGTGAGATTGTGCGGGCGGCGTTAGCAGGTACACCGGATGCAGTCCGCCTCGACTGGCGTCAAGAAATGAGCGCGCCGGCCGCGAGCCAGTATACGGCCTCGGCGCCTATTCGGTTGCGACCGTTTCGACAGTACAACAAGCGGCGACCTCAAACTCCGGTTTGGCCCTTCAACTTCATGCTTTGGTTCCAAGCGCTACGGCCGGAGGAACTGGCGTTTCAGGGCCGGGATGTCGGTTGGACGAAACGCATGCGGTCACCCAAGCCCACCGCACCTTATGATCGTGATCCTATGCAGGCCGCTGGCCGTGCGTTCGACCGCGAAACAGGAGAGCCGGTCGACCTTCAGTGGCTGAAAACCTACGGGCGAACTCTGCGCACCTATGTTCGCCACCCCGAGACGAAGTTCCTGGGCGGTAACTTCGGCGAGAGTGGCACATTGCGCCGTCGGCACGTGCTCGCCGGCCTGCCGGTCTACATCGGCAAAGAGGCCGATCGATGGGAGGAGGACGAGGAGTTCGGCGCCGACGAGCAATCAGTGGTCAGCTACGGCATGGGCGAGAACGCTCGCGCCGAGACGATCGCAATCCTTGAGGCGGCGCTTGCCATGAACGGATGCAACCACGCGACACTCTCGCGAGCCGCAAAGGTTTCGACGCACACGCTGCGACGAGCGCTCGATGGCACTCTGCACGATCCAGCCGCTCTGGGACGTCTGGTGCAGGCGGCGAGACCGATCCTCGCGATAGAGCAGGAGCGCAGCAAGCTTCTGTCGCTGCTGCAGGGGTGGGTCAAGGCGGACGGGATTAGTGCCATCGCAAAGCGGCTCAACTATCCCGCCAACAACCTCAACAAAGTGCTGGCTGCCCAGCGTCCTGCCAGCAAAGGCCTGCTGGACGCCATCCGCCGAGTAGCAGACGCACGCTCGTCGTTCGAACGCTTGCAGTCCAGTTGACGAAATCGCTTCAGCCTGGGCACCGCACACCCACCGCTTCAAACGCCAAAATACGCCTCCGCCGTCGTGCTCGCTGCCGTCGTCGCCTTCTGGTCGTGATCAAGATTGAACCCTAGCTCCGTTATGACGACGCATCATCTCGGAGGCGGAGATGTCGAAAGAACGCCAGCCCAACAACTTGGATGCTCTTGATCGCGCCCTCGCACTAGCAAGCGAAAATTCGGATCTTCACAGAAAAGAAAAAGCAGCTTTAATCTTTATGGCCCGAATGGCGTGGTCAAATAGCATATCGAGAAATCGAATCATGCAAACTATAGCCGAGCAGGATCGTGTCTGTTTCCAGAAATTTGTTGAGCCGGGCCTCACAAGCAGATCAGAGATTTATCGAAAGCGAGCATTGACTCTCACCTTCTGCCTTGCCGGTATTCCATCATATTTGGTAGCGGAGTTCATGTTTATAACAACTCGCCAAATGCGAAGGCTCTTACTTCGTCTCAGGCGCTGCGAATACAACCGTCTAATAAGCCCACCTACAAGAGCTTACCGGCATGAGAATAAGGAAATTCGCGACCATCTATTCAGAATTATGCACGCCCCACCAAACGAATACAACATAAATCGCACCACTTGGACTGTCGATCTCCTTCATGATGTTCTCATGGATGAAGGGGTGCTCGTAGGTAAGAACACCATATGCAGGATCATCAGAGACGAGGGATACGTTTTTCGTAAAACACGGGAGGTCCTGACAAGCAACGACCCGGACTACAAAGAAAAGCTCCGGAAAATCACGCGGACTCTTCGCCGCCTCGGTCCGATGGACCGTTTTTTCTCCATTGATGAGTATGGCCCCGTGTCCGTGCGCGAACGCGGCGGTCGCAGACGGGCGCGACGCGGTGAGAAGCCAACAATCCCTCAGTACCAATTATCCAAAGGAACTATCACCGTTACTGCGGCGCTTGAACTCAGCTCCAATCAGATTACCCATTTCTACTCGCAAAAGAAAGGCACGGCAGAAATGATCAAGCTGCTCTACTGCCTTCTAAATCAGTATCGAGGCTGTCGTCGTTTGTATCTCTCATGGGACGCCGCTTCATGGCACTCATCAAGGGCTTTTCTTGCTGAGATAAAGCGCGTGAATCGCCGTAACTACCGCAAGATGCACGAAACTCCCACCGTCAGGCTTAAGCCGCTGCCGGCTCGTGCCCAGTTCTTGAATGTAATCGAGTCAGTCTTTTCTGGGATGGCAAAATCCGTCATTCACAATAGCAATTATCGCTCTGCGGACGAGATGAAGGCTGCAATCGACAGGTACTTTTCAGAGCGAAATGAGCATTTCCGCATAAATTTACATAGAGCAGGCAACAAGATATGGGGAGAGGAGCAAGTGCCCTCCTACTTCAGCGTTTCGCATAATTGCAAGAGCCTCAAAATTATTGAGCGTCTCCGCCATACGATGACACAGTATTATTATAAAACGGTTGATTGCTGTTGGGCAAGCAGCCTCGGTTCGCCGGGCAGACATCATGACGCCCACCCAATCCAAACGGGTCAAAACCGTTGCTCGATCCAGAGATCGTAATACCCCCTCCCGTGCGGGAGGGGGTGCGCCGCGCATTCGAGCCGGCCTCAGCGCCCGAACAGGCGGCCGAGGCGCGCGAGGAACCCGGATCCCTCCGCAGGCTTCGCACCGGACGCCGCCTTCGCGGCCTCCGCCCTCGGTGCCAGGATCAGCCCGAGCGCCGCCGTGTCGGTGGTCTCGCGGTCGATCAGGATCAGGCTGCCGGTCTCGCGGTTCTCCGCGTAGGCATCGACCGCCACCGGCCGGTCAAGGCGCAGGCTCACATCGGCGATGTCGTTGGCTGACAGGCGCTCGGCGGGGCCGGGCTTTCCGGTCTCGGGATCGATGCGCGAGACGATCCGCTCCACGGTCGCGGTGACGGTCGCGGTGCCGATCTTGGCGAACAGGCTCGCGCCCGGATTCAGATCGGTCTCGGCCGCCCAGAACAGGCGCGCGTCGAGGGTCTCGGTGACGCGCATCGGCGCGTCCGTCGCCACGATCACCTGGCCGCGGGAGGCGTCGATCTGGTCGGCGAGCACCAGGGTGACCGACTCGTCCTCACCGGCCTCGACCAAGTCGCCGTCGGCGGTGTAGATGCGCGCCACCGTCGAGGTCCGGCCGGAGGGCTGGACGGTCACGGAATCGCCCGGGCGCACCCGGCCGCTGCCGATCCGGCCGCTGTAGCCGCGGAACTCGGAATTCGGCCGGTTGACCCACTGCACCGCCATCCGGAACGGCGCGTTGAGCGCCTCCGCGCGGACCGGCACGGTCTCCAGGTAGGTCAGCAGCGGGCCGCCCGTGTACCAGGGCGCCGCGATGCCCGGCTCCACGACGTTGTCGCCGTTCTTGGCCGAGAGCGGGATCGCCTTAACCTCCGCGAAGTTCAGCCCGCGGGCGAAGTCGGAGAAGCCTGCGACGATGCCGTCGAAGGTGCCCTGCGCCCAGCCGACGAGGTCCATCTTGTTCACCGCCAGCACGACGCGGCGGATCCCGAGATTCGACACGAGCAGCGCGTGGCGCCGCGTCTGCCGGGTCAGGCCCTGGCGGGCGTCGACCAGAATCACCGCCACGTCGGCCGTCGAGGCGCCGGTGGCCATGTTGCGGGTGTACTGCTCGTGGCCGGGTGTGTCGGCCACGATGAACGAGCGCTTGTCGGTGGAGAAGAACCGGTAGGCGACGTCGATGGTGATGCCCTGCTCGCGCTCGGCTTGGAGGCCGTCCACCAGCAGCGCGAGATCCATCTCGGCGCCTTGCGTCCCGTGCTTGCGCGAATCCCGCTGCAACGCCGAGATCTGGTCGTCAAAGATCTGCTTGGTGTCGTGCAGGAGCCGCCCGATCAGGGTCGACTTGCCGTCATCCACCGAGCCGCAGGCGATGAAGCGCAGCACCGCCTTGTTGCGGTGGGCGGTGAGGAACGCCGCGTAGCCGGAGGCGCGGTCGCCGAAGGCGGTGGGAGCCTGGTGCACCGTCATCAGAAATAGCCCTCCTGCTTCTTGCGCTCCATGGCGCCGGCGCCGTCCTTGTCGATCACCCGGCCCTGCCGCTCCGAGGTGCGGGCGGCGAGCGTCTCGCCGATGATCTCGGGCAGCGTCGCGGCGTCGCTCTCCACCGCGCCGGTCAGCGGGTAGCAGCCGAGCGTGCGGAAGCGGACGAGCCGCTGCTGCGGGGTCTCGCCGGGCGCCAGCGGCAGCCGCTCGTCATCGACCATGATGAGCTGGCCGTCGCGCTCCACCACCGGCCGCTCCTTGGCGAAGTAGAGCGGCACGATCGGAATATTTTCCCGCTCGATGTAGAGCCAGATGTCGAGTTCGGTCCAGTTCGAGAGCGGGAAGACCCGCAGGGACTCGCCGCGCTTTTTCTTGAGATTGTAGAGGTGCCAGGGCTCGGCGCGCTGGCGCTTGGGGTCCCAGCGATGCTGTGCGGTGCGGAGCGAGATGATCCGCTCCTTGGCGCGGCTCGCCTCCTCGTCGCGGCGGGCGCCCCCGAAGGCGGCGTCGAACTTGTGCTTGTCGAGCGCCTGCCGCAGGGCCTGCGTCTTCATCACGTCGGTGTGAACCTCGGAGCCGTGGCTCACCGGGCCGATGCCGCGGGCGAGCCCGTCGGCGTTGGTGTGGACCAGGAGGTCGAGGCCGAGGCTCCTTCGCTCGGGCGTCGCGGAAGGCGATCATCTCGCGGAACTTCCACGTGGTGTCGACGTGCAGCAGCGGGAACGGTAGGCGCCCGGGGGCGAAGGCCTTGAGCGCCAGATGCAGCAGAACGGAGGAATCCTTGCCGATCGAGTAGAGCATCACCGGGTTCTCGGTCTCGGCGACCGTCTCCCGGAAGATGTGGATGGCCTCGGCCTCCAGCCGCTTGAGGTGGCTGAGGCGGTCGGCAGGGGTCTGTGCGTGCAAGGGGGCGCTCGGCTGCACGGCAGCGGCGAGGGCAGCGCTCATCGGGCGAACTCCGGCTGGCGGGCTGTCTGTGTCTGGGTCGTCTCGAAGGCGGCAGGCTCCTGACCCGGCTGCACCGACGCCGTCGGGCGCCCGACATGCAGGCCGCATTCCTTCTTCTCTTCCTGCTCCCACCACCAGCGGCCGGCCCGCTCCGGCTCGCCGAGCTTCACCGCGCGGGTGCAGGGGGCGCAGCCGATCGACGGGAAGCCCCGGTCGTGCAGGACATTGTAGGGGACGAAGTTGTCGCGCACGAAGCTATCGACCTGTGCCCGGGACCAGTCGGCCAGCGGGTTCAGCTTGATCAGGCCGCGGCCGGCGTCGAGGCTCAGCGAGCGGCGTCTCGGCGCGATTCGCCGATTGGCCGGCGCGCAGGCCGGTGAGCCAGCCGCTCGCGCCGGCGAGCACCCGGCCGAGCGGCTCGACCTTGCGGAAGCCGCAGCAGGCCTGCCGCGCGGCCACCGAGCGCCGGAAGCCATTGATGCCCTCGTTACGCACAAAATCCTCCGCGGCCGCGCGCTCCGGCGCATAGGCGGTGATCCGGATGCCGTAGGCCGCCTCGGTCTCGGTCCAGGTGTCGTAGGTCTCGGAAAACAGGCGGCCGGTGTCGAGGGTGACGATCTCGACGCGCCCTTTCGCAAGGCCGGCCATGGCCAGCGCGTGGGTGAGCGCCTGGTCCTCGACGCCGAGACTCGTGGTGAACACCAGACGCCCCGGGATCGCGTCGGCGATCAGATGGAGGCGGCCTGGAAGGTCGAGCCCGGACAGCCGTTCCGCGAGGGATTCGGCCGTCTGTCGGTCCGGACGGGTCATCGAGACATGTCCCGGGTTGCGTGGTGGAAATGGCAGGGGCGAGCCCGCACCCTGTTGTCGAGCGGTCGAAATGTTCGCTATACCGAACGAAGTCAAGGCGCTTCGGCGCGCTTGTCGGGGGTGAGCGCGTGGTCCGGCGTGCGGTTTCGCACAGCGGTCGGCAGGGGTGGACGGCGCGTCAGGTAAAAAATTCTTCTTAAAGTCATCATCTAGCGCCTATATCGCCTCCGCGCCGGTCCGCGCGGAAGAAGCCCACGGAGACAGCTTTGGACGCGATCGATCTGAAGATTCTCGCCCTGCTGCAGACCGACGCGACGCTCTCGATCGCGGCGATCGGCGAGCGCGTGGGCCTGTCGCAGACCCCGTGCTGGAAGCGCATCCAGAAGCTGGAAGCCGATGGGGTCATCGACCGGCGGGTGGCGGTGCTCGATCCGGTGAAGCTCGGCCTCGGCCTGACCGTGTTCGTCTCCATCGAGACGGCCGACCATTCCCAGGAATGGCTCCAGCGCTTCGCCACAACCGTCTCGGCCATGCCGGAGGTTCTGGAATTCTATCGGATGGCCGGCGACGTGGACTACATGCTGCGCGTCGTCGTCGCCGACATGCAAGCCTATGACGGCTTCTACAAGCATCTCATCGCGGTGCTACCGCTCAAGAACGTCACCTCGCGTTTCGCCATGGAGAAGGTGAAATCCACCACCGCCCTGCCGCTGCCCGCCCCGCCGAAGAACGGGCGGCACCTGCCCGGGACCGGACCGGTCCTCACCGTGGTTGGAGAATGATCTTCTCTTCTTTCGCGTCGCAACGAATGTGACGTCCTAATCTCCGCCCGTTCTGCAAAACGAACGTTTCTCGATTGACACCGGCCGCTCAGGCCACGACATGGTCTCCTGATGTCACGCCAGAATCTTCTTCCGCGCACCGCCCCGTTCGGGGATGGCGAGCGCGCCAGCCTCGATGCAGTGCTCGGCACCGCCAGCCCCACGCAGCGCGCGTGGCTGGCGGGTTTTCTGGCCGGGCTCGACGCCGCGGGCGGCCACCCGGCCGCCGTGCCAGCCGCCCCGCCCAAGGCCGCCGCACCGCTGACGGTGATCTACGCCAGCGAGTCCGGGAACTCCGAGGCGCTCGCCGGCAACGTCGCCAAGCTGGCGCGCAAGCAGGGTTTCAAGCCGAAGGTCGTGGATTTCGCCGATCTCGATGTGTCGACCCTGCCAAAGGCCGGCAAGCTCATCGCCATCGCGGCGACCTGGGGCGAGGGCGAACCGCCGGCCCGGGCCGTGCGGGCCTACGGCGAGCTGATGGGGCAGGGCGCTCCGCGTCTCGACGAGGTCGAGTTCGCGGTCCTGGCTCTGGGCGACACGTCCTACGCGGAGTTCTGCGCCATCGGGAAGGCGCTCGATGCGCGCTTCGAGGCGCTGGGGGGCAAGCGCGCCGCCGAGCGCGCCGACCTCGACCTCGACTTCGAGAAGCCCGCCGCCGACTGGATCAAGGACGCGCTCAAGGCGCTCGCCCCAGCGGAGCAGCCCGACAACGTCGTGGCGGTCGATTTCGCTCGCGCCGGTGCCGGCGAGGACGGCGAGGCCGAGCCGAGCCGCGAGCCCGTGGTCGTCGAGGTCATCGAGCACGTGAACCTCAACTCCTCGCGCTCCGACAAGGAGACGATCCACCTCGCGCTCGCCTTCGAGGACGGCGCCCCGGCCTACGAGCCGGGCGATTCGCTGGAGATCTTCCCCGAGAACGACCCACAGCTCGTGGACGAGATCCTCAACGCCGCGGGGCTCTCGGGCGACGAGGCCCTGCGCAAGGCGCTGCTGGCCGAGCGGGACATCACCACGCTCTCGGCCGCCACCATCGAGCGCTTCGTCAAGGCCACCGGCCACGCGGAGGCGCGCAAGCTCATCGACAGCGGCGAGGCCAAGGCCTGGATCGAGGGCCGGCACCTGATCGACCTGCTGGAGACCTACCCGGCCAAGCTCACGGCCGAGCACATCAACACGATCACCCGGCCGCTGCCGCCGCGGGCCTACTCGATCGCCTCCTCGCGCAAGGAGGTGGACGACGAGGTCCACCTCGCCATCGCGGCCGTGCGCTACGAGACCCACGGCCGCGCCCGGTCGGGCGTCGCTTCGGTCCACGTGGCCGACCGCATCCGCGACGGCGCCAAGCTGCGGGTGCGACTGAAGCCGAACCGCCATTTCCGCCTGCCGCAGAATCCGGCCACCGACATCATCATGGTCGGGCCGGGCACCGGCGTCGCGCCGTTCCGCGCCTTCGTGCAGGAGCGCCGGGCCGTCGAGGCGCCCGGGCGGTCGTGGCTGTTCTTCGGCGACCGGCACTTCACCCACGACTTCCTGTACCAGCTCGAATGGCAGGACGCTCTGGAGGACGGGTCGCTCACGAAGATCGACGTCGCCTTCTCGCGGGATCAGCCGGAGAAGATCTACGTCCAGGACCGGATCACCCAGCACGCGCAGGAGTTGGTCTCCTGGCTGGACGGGGGGCCCACCTCTACGTCTGCGGCGACGCCAAGAACATGGCCAAGGACGTGCGCGCGGCTCTGGTGAAGGCCTACGAGACCGCGAAGGGCCTGAGCACGGCCGATGCCGAGGCGCAGGTCGCGGCGCTGGAATGCAGCCATCGCTATCAGCAGGACGTCTACTAGGGATCCCACGGCCCGCTCCGGCGCGGAGCGGGCCGCCCCGGCGGGGCGCGGGAGGTGGCCTCCCGGGACATCGAGTTTCACGCTCTTGCCTGGGTCGCGGATTCCCGCGGACAGGAAGAGTCCTACGCATTCGACAATATTGGATTCGTTCCATGGACGACCACAGCGCTCGCGACACCGCCGAGACCCCGGCCGCCACGCCTGCCAAGCGCGTCTACGAGGCCCCGCCCACCGAGCGGCCGATCACCGACGCGGAGGCCGCCCGCGCGGCCCAGCTCGCCGCCAACGAGCACATCAAGATCGCCAGCGGCTACCTCCGCGGCACCCTCGCGGACGGGCTCCTCAAAAACGCCACCGGGGCGATCTCGGAGGATGACGGGCAGCTCGTGAAGTTCCACGGGATGTACCTGCAGGACGACCGTGACCTGCGCCCCGAGCGGACCAAGAAGAAGCTCGACAAGGCCTACAGCTTCATGATCCGCCTGCGTATCGCCGGCGGCGTCATCACCCCGCAGCAGTGGCTGATCCTCGATGACATCGCCCGCACCTATGCGGGCGGCGCGCTGCGCGCGACCACGCGCCAGACCTTCCAGTATCACGGCGTGATCAAGTCGAACCTGAAGCGCACGATGGCGGCGATCGACTCGGCGCTCCTCGACACGATCGCGGCCTGCGGCGACGTCAACCGCAACGTCATGGCGGCGACGAACCCGGCGCAGGCGGGCGCCCACAAGGCCGCCTACCAGCTCGCCAAGGACATCTCCGACACGCTGCTGCCGAAGACCGGCGCCTGGCGGGAGATCTGGCTCGACGGCGAGCGCGTGGTCGGCGGCGAGGACGGGCTGGAGGTCGAGCCGATCTACGGCCGGACCTACCTGCCGCGGAAATTCAAGACCGTCGTGGCAGTGCCGCCCTCCAACGAGGTCGACATCTTCGCGCACGATCTCGGCTTCATCGCGATCCTGGACAAGAAGAACCAGGTCACCGGCTGGAACGTCACGGTCGGCGGCGGCATGGGCATGACCCATGGCGAGCCAGACACCTTCCCGCGCACAGCCGACGTGATGGGCTTCGTGAAGCCCGAGGACGCCCTGAAGGTCGCCGAGGCCGTGATGACGGTCCAGCGCGACTGGGGCAACCGCAAGAACCGCAAGAATGCCCGGCTCAAGTACACGATCGAGCGCTACGGGCTGGAGGCCTTCCGGGCCGAGGTCGAGAAGCGCGTCGGCAAGAAGCTCGCGGATCCGAAGCCCTTCGCCTTCACCAGTAACGGCGACCGCTACGGCTGGGTCGAGGGCGAGGATGGGCGCCACCACCTGACCCTCTACATCCCCTCGGGCCGGATCAAGGACATCGCGGGCGGCCCGCAATTCCTTTCCGGGCTGCGGCGCGTCGCCGAGGTGCATCAGGGCGACTTCCGCCTCACCGGCAACCAGAACGTCATCATCGCCAATGTCCCGGCCGAGAAGCGCGCCGAGATCGACGCGATCGTCGACGAGTACGGCCTCACCCGGGGCGCGAGCGCACTCCGGCGCAATTCGATGGCCTGCGTGGCCCTGCCGACCTGCGGCTTGGCGCTCGCCGAGAGCGAGCGCTACCTGCCGGACCTGATGACCGAGCTGGAGGAGAGCCTCGCCTCCCACGGCCTGGCCGAGGAGGAGATCACGATCCGCTCCACCGGCTGCCCGAACGGCTGCGCCCGACCGTTCATCGCCGAGATCGGCCTCGTGGGCCGTGGTCCCGAGCGCTACCACCTCTATCTCGGTGCCGCCTTCGACGGCTCGCGCCTCAGCAAGCTCTACAAGGAGGATGTGGCGGCCTCCGAGATCCGCGACACCCTCGACCCGCTGTTTGCCGACTATGCGAAGGGCCGGCAACCGGGCGAGCATTTCGGCGACTACCTGATCCGCGCTGGGCATGTAGCCCGCACCACCAACGGCCCGGACTTCCACGACCGGACCGGGGCTCTTAAGCCGGCCCCGCAGAGCTGATCCGCGCTGCGCGGGCGCCGAGTTTCGCCGCCCGCGCAGTAGACCAGCCACCGTATCGGCAGACCGCGACGGCCGAACGCCGGCCTGCACGTTTTAGGTGCAGATCCTCTGCACCCATGCAGATTCAGGTCGGCAAGACCCGAATAATCCGAGTCCTCCAATGTGATCATGTGGCCGCTCCGCCACGTTCGGAAAGTTCCACCCGAATCCACGCCTTGCTTCGCGCGCCTTCTTTGAAGAAACAGCGCCGCTTCCCTCAAGGATCCACGCGCCCTGGCGGTACGGATTTTCTTGGAAGCAATTTTAAACCATCTCGGCTGAAACGTCGGCGCCGGCATCACCTCCGTCGGCGGCTACGCCCGGCTGGGCGCGGCCGTGTTCTACGACTTCAACGAGCACGCCCGGTTCTCGATCAACATGCGCAACCTGACCAACCGGCGCTACATCGAGCAGCCCTTCGATCAGTTCAACAATCTCCCCGGCGCGCCGCTCCCGGTGTTGGCGACGATCACCGCGCGGCTTTGAGCCCGGCCGCCGGCCTGCACCGGCGCGCGATCTGCGTCAGGGATTGACCTCGCCCAGAGCGACCGCGAGAGGCTCCGGCCCCGCCGGCCGGAGCCGGGCCGCCGCGCGGCGGCGCAGGACGTAGAGGGCCAGGCCGGTCGCCGCGAAGCCCGGCATGGCGAGGGCCGCCAAGCAGAACAGCAGAGCGAACAGGCCGCCGAAGAAACGGCCGCGATGAACCTCCAGGATGTTCTCCATGAGGCGCCGGCCCAGCGGGGTGTCGGCGGCGCGCTCCGTTGCGAGCGGCGCGCCCGTCACGGCATCGTAGCGAGACTCGTTACGGGCGCCCGGCGTGTCGGCTCCGCGGACAAACCACCGGATCCGGATCGCTTTCGCGCCGGGCTCCGGCAGGGTCAGGATCGCCGAGCCCGCCTCGCGCCCGTCCCCGGCCCGGAACGCGGCCCAGGCCCGGTCGAGGGCCGCTGGCGCGGGCGCCGCGGCGGCCGGCGTCTCGCGGCCCACCCTGTGGCCGGCGGCGCGCGCGGGCCTCGCCTCGCCCTGTCCGCCCACGAGCAGCCACGCGGCGCCATCCTTGAACGCCGGGTAAGACCAGGTCAGCCCCGTGAGCGCGATGACGAGGTAGACCGGCGCGAGCCACGTCCCCGCCACCGCGTGCAGCGACCACCAGCGCGCCCGGCCCGGCCGGGACAGGCTCGGCTTCAGCCAGATCCGCCAGCGATGGACCCTGGGCCAGCGCAGGTACAGGCCGGTTCCCAGGAAGGCGAGGAGCGCCAGCACGCAGACGCCCGTCATCGTGCGGCCCCAGCCCTTGGAGCCGCCGGGGATGAGCAGCCAGCGATGCAGGTCCCGCACCGTCGTGAACGCCCCCTCCAGACGCACCGGGCCGAGCACCGCGCCGTCGGAGGGGGCGGCGTAGACCGAGGGCGGCCGCTCGCGGGTCGCGGGGTCTCGGGCGAAGCGGACGTGGACGCTCGCCGCTGGGTCGTCCGACAGGGTGAGGATGTCCACCGGGAGGCCGGCCTGGGCCTCGATCCGCGCCGCTAGGGCAGAGGGCGGGAGGGCCTGACGATCGCCGACCGTCACCGCGAGCCGGTCGCGGTTTGCGAAGCCGGTGAGGGCTTCCTCGTAGCTCATCAGCGCACCGGTCAGGCCCATCAGCGCGAGGACGAAGCCGGCGGTGAGGCCGAGTGCCCAGTGCAGGCGGAAGAGGACGGTCCGAAGGGAGGATATCGCGAGCGGCATGGCAGTCGCGGCTGCCTACCAAAGTCGGGCCAAGCTGACGACGCCGCGGGGCGCATGCCCCATCGCCGTCAGGTGATCGGCGCGGGATTGAACAGCGTCAGGTCGTTGAACAGCCCCCACTGATCGGACCAGGGCCGCTTGCGCCCGCTCGCCACGTCGAGGATCAGGTGGAACAGCTCCCAGCCGACCTCCTCGATCGTTGCCTCGCCGGTGGCGATGCGGCCGGCGTCGAGGTCGATCAGGTCGGACCAGCGCTCGGCGAGTTCCGTCCGGGTGGCAACCTTGATCACGGGAGCTTGGGCGAGGCCGTAGGGGTGCCGCGGCCGGTGGAGAACACCTGGAGCGTGATCCCCGAGGCGAGCTGAAGCGTGCCGCAGACGAAGTCGCTCGCCGGCGTCGCGGCGAAGATCAGGCCCTTCTCGCGCACGCGCTCGCCGGGAGCCAGCACGCCGGAGATCGCGCTCGTGCCCGACTTGGCAACCGACCCCAGGGCCTTCTCGACGATGTTGTTAAGGCCGCCCTTCTTGTTGCCGGGGGAGGGGTTGGCGCGGCGGTCGGCCTCGCCCTTGGCGAGATAGGCATCGTACCACGCCATCTCGCGGATCAGGGCCCGGGCGACTTCCGGGGTCTTGGCGCGCGGGGTCAGGAGGTGGATCGCGTCGCGCACCTCGGTCACTTCCGAGAACATCACGGTGGCGCCGCAGCGCACGAGGAGGTCGGCCGCGAAGCCGAGCGCCGGGTTGGCGGTCACCCCCGAGAAGGCGTCGCTGCCGCCGCATTGCAGGCCGACCACCAGCTCGGAGGCCGGGCAGGTCTCGCGGCGGCGGCGGTTCAGCACCTCCAGGCGCGCCTCCGCCATCGCCATGATGCTGTCGATCATGGCGGAGAAACCCCGGTGGCGCTCATCCTGGAGGCGCACCACCCCGTTCCCGGCCGCCCCCGCATCCGGCAGCAGGCGCTCCGAGACGAGCTTCTCGCAGCCGAGGCCCACCACCATCACCTCGCCGCCGAAATTCGGGTTCTGCGCGAGGCTCTGGAGGGTCCGGATCGGCACCACCGCCTCGGGGGCATTGATGGCGACGCCGCAGCCATAGGCGTGGGTGAGGCCGACCACGTCGTCGACGTTGGGGTAGCACGGCAGCAGTTCCTGCTTGATCCGCCGGATCGCCACGTCGAGGGTGCCGGCGACGCATTGCACGCTGATCGAGATCGCCAGGATGTTCTTGGCGCCCACAGACCCGTCCGGGTTGCGGTAGCCCTCGAAGGTATAGCCTTCTAGCGGGGGCAGGGGGGCCGGCACGCGGGTGGCGAGATCCAGGGCGTCGAGGGCAGGGGCGACGGGCGTGGCGACGCGGGATTCCTCGACCCAGGCGCCCCGCGGGATGGCCTGCGTGGCGATGCCCACCACCTCGCCGTAGCGACGGACAGCACCGCCTTCCGGGATGTCGGCGAGCGCCACCTTGTGGCCCTGCGGCACGAACTCGACGAGGCTCCAGCCCGTCCGGAAACACTGTGCCGGCCGGCAGCCCGAAGGCGTTGACCACGATCGCGACGTTGTCGTGCGCGCTCAGGCGGATCGTGCGCGGCAGGTCGCCGGCCGGGCGCTCACGAGACGGGGCTTCGATCTCGGCCTGCATCGGACGTCCCTCAGCGCGCGGAGCGGAAACGCCCGGCCAGCGCCTCGGCGTTGCGCGCGAGCAGGCCGATATCCGAGCCCACGGCAGTGAAGCGCGTGCCGGCGGCGATGTAGCGGCGGGCCAGTTCCTCGCTCGGGGTCAGGATGCCGGCCTGCTTGCCGGCCCTCACGATCCGACCGACGGCCTCTTCGATGGTGCGGACCACGTCTGGGTGGCCCTGCTGACCGAGATAGCCGAGGCTCGTGGAGAGATCACCGGGCCCGATGAACACGCCGTCCACGCCCTCGACGGCGGCGATCGCGTCCAGGTTATCCAGGGCACGGCGCGACTCAACCTGAACCGCCACGAAGATCTCGGCCTCGCAGCGGGTGTGATAGTCGGGGATGCGGCCGAACCGGGCCGCCCGGGGCGCCTGCGAGAAGCCCCGGATGCCGCGCGGCGCGTAGCGGGTCGCCGCGACCACCCGCCGGGCCTGCTCGGCATCGTCGATGTTGGGGATCATCAGCGACTGCGCGCCGGCATCGAGGATGCGCTTGATGGTGATCGGATCGTCGCTCGGCACACGCACCATCGGATGAGTGGCGGTCTCCATCATCGCTTGCAGCTGGACGTAGATGTCCCGCAGGTCGTTGGCTGAGTGCTCCATGTCGAGGAGCAGCCAGTCGAAGCCGGCTCCCGCGACGATCTCGGTGGAGATCGGGCTGGCGAGGCTGCACCACAGGCCGATCTGCTGGTGCCCCGCACCAAGCGCCGCCTTGAAGCGGTTTGTGAGGCTGTCCATCCCGAATCCTCCCTGCAGGCTGGCCGCCATACACGCAGCCTTCCCGCAGCCGGTCAAAACCAAAGAATGGATCGATCGATGCGCGATATGCATCGTTCAGCCCGGGGTAAGCTCCGTGAGGAACGAGACCAGCCGGGCGATCAGCGGATCGTCCGCGTCCCGCCGCCAAGCCAGCAGCAGTTCCGCCGGGCGCGGAGCGGGGAGCCCCAGGGGACGGAACGCGACGCCTTCGAAGCGGAGGCGCTCGGCCGCCGCCGGCACCAGGGCTGCCCCGAGGCCGGCCCGGACGAGAGCCAGGATCGCGTGGATCTGCGTCAGCTGCTGCACGATCCGGGGATGGATCTCGGCCTCAGCGAAGAGATCCTGGACAAGGTCATGGAAGTAGCGGGCCTCGTTCGGTGCGTAGGCGATCAGGGGTTCGCGGCCGAGATCGCGGGGCGTGAGTTCGTCCCGGGCTGCGAGGGGGTTATCCGCCGGCAGAGCGACCTTGAGCGGCTCGGCCAGGGCCCGGATGGCGATCAGCTCCGGATGCGTCACCGGCGGCCGCACCAACGCGGCATCGATGCAGCCGGCGAGCAGCTCCTCGATCTGATCCTTGCTCACCATCTCGCGCAGGGCGAGCGTGACGTCCGGCAGCGCCCGCCGGAACGCGATGACCAAGCGCGGCAGGAAATCGTAGGCCGAGGCCGCCGTGAAGCCGAGCTTCAGCACCCCCGCCCGCCCGGCTGCAACCTGGCGGGTGAGATGCGCCGCGGTCTCGGCGAGGCGCAGGATGCGCTGCGCCTCGGGCAGGAAGCTGCGCCCCGCCGCGGTCAGCCGGACGGAGCGGCTGGTGCGCTCCAAGAGTTGAACGTCGAGGATGCGCTCCAGCACCTGGATCTGCCGCGACAGCGGCGGCTGCGTCATGTTCAGCCGGGCGGCCGCGCGCCCGAAATGCAGCTCCTCCGCCACCGCGGCGAAGCACCGGAGCTGGCTGAAGTCGAACATCGGCTCTCCCCTGCACGCCGCGACGCGGAGGGGCAGCATAGTGCCTTGGCGGCCGACGCGCCCCAGCGGCCGAACTCATCCAATTTGGCTAGGCCGCGGCCGGTCGCGTTGCGACCGTGACGCGATACGGGGGCAACGCGGTGCCGGCCAGGCATCGCAATCGATGCTTTTAGCGTCGAATGCCGCCACCACGGCCCAGGCGCTCGGGTTCCTGCGCGCGTCAGCCCGCAGATCAACAGCGCGCCCTCGCGGCCTCCCGGCGCCGGAGAAGCCCTGCCGTTTCACGCGTTCTTCGACGGCGATGCCGAGCGCAGGCGCAGCGCCGCACACCAGAGTGGCTGGACGGCGCCGATCCTCAACCTGCTATGCCACCGGGTGCGATCGCGACAGGCGCGCCCGGACCGCTCAGCAGCTCAGCCGGCGGCCTTCGCGGCGGCCAAACACCCGGTAATGCGCGGCGCCGGATTCCATCTGGCCGTTGGCGACGGCGCGACGGACATCCGGGTTGCAGCGCAGATACTCGCGCTCGTCGAAACCGTAGGTGGCGCGCCCACGGTAATCGCCACGATCTCGGTAGCCGCGATCCCGATAATCGTAATCGCCGCGGTCCCGGTAGCCGCGATCGCGGTAGCCGTAATCGTCGTAGTCGGGGCGCGGCTGTGCCGAGACCGGGCCGATCACGCCCAGGACTCCGAGGCTCACCGCGGCCGCTGCCAGAAACGCCTTCATCGTGCTGTTCTCCTTCGAGCATCCCGCGAAACGCCCGGTCATCGGACGGCCTCCGTCTGCGCCGAGCGGTGCAGCGAAGCTTCGGCGAGAGGCTTCCTGATCGGTGGCTTGAAACGCCGCGCGCGCCGGATGGTTCGATCCGAAGGCATCCGGCCGGCTGCCGCGATCACGCAGCGCCGGGCCGGAATGCGGCAAAAGGCCCGGCCGCGGGATCATCCGCGCCGGGCCTCACGCAGTGAACGGCCGGGCGAGCCGGCCGCACGCGTTTCGGAATCACATGCGGTGCATCATCTCCCGGCGCATCATGCGGTGGCGCATCTCGCGGCGCATCATGTGACGCTCCATCCGGTGCCGCATCATCCGACGCTCCATGCGATGCCGCATCATGTGACGCTCCATCCGGTCCATGTGGACGGTCGAGATCATGTCGGCCGGCGCGGCGACGGCAGCGCCAGGTCCGATCGGCGCGGCGGAAGCCGGGATCGCGGCGATGCCACCGAGGGCCGCGAGCAGGGCGGCGGTGATGATCGTTGTACGCACAGGATATGTCCTCTCTCGCCGCCGGGGGAGGCGGGCGTTTCCCACGAGGCCGTCACAGGAGTGCATCCTGCTAAAGCCCCGCTCAGGAAGCCGCGGGCTGCCCGGATTGTTCCCCGGGGTCGGGCGCGCCGGACGCCTGCGGGTCCGACCATCCTCAACGCGGGATCCCGAAGGAGGAGCGGTTCGAGTGCCGGGTGTCGTCGATCACCGAGGCACGCCGTCCGGCACCGCGCCTCAGCGGCAGACCCGGACGCCCGGCCGCATGCCGAGCCCGTACCTCTCCGACGCCCCCGCCCGTGGGAGCGCCGCGTCTATCGCTGACGCTGGCCTTCGAGCAGGGTCGCGCCACCCGGAGGCGACGCTGCGCCGCCATCATCCGCCAGGGCGGTTTCCCCGCGGAACCGGGCGTTGACATCCGCTTGCGGCGAACGCGCGATCTCGAGGGCCGGAAACGCGATCCCCTTCGAATCGGGGCGCAGGGCAATATGCCGAGCCTCCGGAGCGTGCTTGATGCGGGCGAGGGGGTTCTGCCGCAGATAGGTCATGAACTCCTCGGCGGCTTTCAGCTTGTGCTGACGATGCTCCGCTTCTTCAGCCCGGATCCGCTCGGCTTCCGCCTCCCGGATCTTCGCCTCCTTCGCGTGGTGCTGCAGCTCGAGCGACGCGAAAGCAAGTCCGGATGCCGCACGATCGAATATCGAGCTTATTTTAACATTTGGGCTCGATAGCGAAATATAAATGATATTTGCGACCAGAAACGCGACCGTCAAAAACAGGACGAGATCGCTGGCGCGCCCACTGATGGTCCAGAATACCATCACCAGAGCCAACGCTAAAACCGAAAATCCAAGCAATACATATCGCAGAATCGCCATGTTCGACCTGTATTACTTTAAAGGATGATTTCATCAGTTTATAAAGGTTTGGCGGCTGGAACGCAAATCGTTGCACCGCACCATCCGCCGGCTGATCCGCCCGACCGCCGCGCCACGGCGGGGGCGCGAAGGTCGCACTCAGTCGGCAAGAAATCCGCACCCCTCGGCTGAGAAGGCTGTAGCCTGGGGTGCCGGTGGCGCTCCGGGGCGCGTCTCGCGCAAGACCTGTCGGACCCGTACGCGCAGATGCACACAACGGCATGTCCACTGCTCGCGCAGTCCGGCCCCGGCTTGGGCGCGGCCGATGACGATCGGGCGTCGTGGGCGTTGCCACCGGGTTCGGCCAGTGGCGCATCGACCCGCTCACGCGCCGCGTGGTCCGCTCAGCGAGCCTGGGGCGCGTGCTGGGCGAGTCCCCCGCGGAGCGGGGTGTCTGGATGCGAGACCTCCTTGGCGTCTACGACAACCTTGAGGGCTTTCGGGAGTGCATCCGGGTCAGGTGGTTTGGTGACGGGCTTGGCGAGGCTCAGGCTTCGCCTTCAGCCGCTCGCGCAGGACCATGTCGGGTGAGCGGCCCTTCAGGACGCGCTGACGGCGGCCGTTGTAGGCGACGTTGAAGCCAGCCAGCAGCGTCTCAAGATCCTGGTGGCTCCAGAGCGTGATGCCCAGCACCTCGCGCTGCACCCGGCCGTTGAAGCGCTCGACCATGCCGTTGGTCTTCGGCGTGCAGGGCTTGGTCATGCGGTGCTGCACACCGTGCCGCTTGCAGGCGGCCTCGAACGCGTCGGCTGTGAAGCACGAGCCACGGTCACTCAGCACGTGCGTGACCTTGAAGGGAAAGGCAGCCAGTGCCTCGTCGAGGAAGGCGACGGCTGAAGCAGTGGTCTCGTCGTCTTTCACCGCCAGGTGCACGTAGCGCGAGGCGCGATCGATGGCGACGTACAGGTAGCGCTTGCGCAGGACGCGGTCGCGATCCTGCAGCTTGGGCAGGTGCTTCACATCGACGTGGATGAAGCCGACCTCGTAGTCTTTGAACGCGCTGTGCGGTTTGCGCGTGCGCTGGGCGGGCGGCAGGCGGTTGAGGCCTTCAGCCTTGAGGATGCGGTAGACCGCATCCCGGTTCAGGTGCGGCAGGAAGTGCGTGAGGATGAAGGTGAGATCGTCGAGCGGAAAGCCTGTGCTGCGGCGGAGCGCGCACACGATGGCGCGCTCCTCATCGCTGGCTTTCCACGGCAGCTTATGCGGCCGGGCGGAGCGGTCCTGGCAGTCGTCCGGTCCGCGCTTGCGCCATTTGCGGATGGTCTCGGTGGACACACCGTAGCGCTTGGCCAGCGCGCCGGAGCTCTCATGGGAGCGGGCGATCTCGGCGCGGACAGCCGGGGTGGTGCGAGCCTGGGGATGGATGGCGAGCATCAGCGGGCCCTCCGGCGGGAGCCACGACCACGGCAGCCGTCAAAGCGCCAGGCATACTCCTCGATTGCCCAACGCACCCGGTCCCAACAACGTTCCGCTACCAAATACGGGGCCTCGCCCTCGAGGAGCATGTCGCCTGCTACCACCCGGACGAACGGCCGGCGTCTCCTGCTGGCAGAGGACGTGCCGCTCAACCAGGACCTCGCCCGGACGATCCTGGAGAGGGCCGGCCACACGGTGGACGTCGTCGCCGACGGCGCCGCGGCGGTGGCGGCCGTTCAGGCGCGGCCTTACGATCTCGTCCTCATGGACGTGCAGATGCCCATGATGGACGGCCTCGCGGCCACCCGGCGGATCCGCGCGCTGGACGGCCCAGCGAGCCGGGTGACGATCGTGGCGATGACCGCGAACGTCCTGCCGCAGCAGGTGGCCGAGCTGCGCGCGGCCGGCCTCGACGACCATGTGGGCAAGCCGTTCCGGACACAGGCGCTGCTGGCGACAATCGATCGCTGGGCGGCCCGTCCCGCGCAGCCGCCGGCCTTCGGCGGCACGGCCGACCGCACCATCCTCAGTGAAATGACCGAGATGGTCGGCCGCGAACGGATGCGCCACCTCCTGGCGATGCTTGCCGAGGAGCTAGTCCAGCGGCTCGGGGCGACCGCGCCGGAGACCAGCCGCGAACGGCTCATGCTGGATGCGCACGCGATGGTGTCGGCGGCCAGCATGGTCGGCTTCACGGCCTTTGCCGAGACGTGCCGGGCGGTCGAGGCGGGCTGCCGGGCGGGTGACGCGATCGGGCCCTTGCTCGGCATGCTCCAGGCCCAGACCGCCGAGACGGTGGCCGAGATCGAGGCGCTCCGCGCGGCCTGATCCGGCGTACTCCCGGCGGGCCAGGCTGCGCCTGCGGGCGACCGTCCCTCCGGCTCCGATGCCGGAGGTGCCCGGCTCGAAACCGCGCGGGTGCCCGGCAAGGAAGAGCCTGACGGTCTCCACGCGTCGATCCCGCCCCCAGGGCGGCGCTGCCGATAGCGGGACGTTCCCGCCCTGCGGCCGTCGCGCCCGATCCGCCAAACGTACCGCAGATCAGGCAGGGCCTGTTCGGCTGCCGATTTCTCGCATAGTCGGCATCAGTAGACGACCGAAATCAGAAGTCACGACGCATAATTGTTAGATGAATATTAGGTATAAAACTCGGATGGAAAAGTCGGATGACGCCGTTTCGGAAGCGGCCCTGCTGTTCAACATCAGTCCCGCGCGGTCTCAAGCGGGTGTCAGCCTGTCCGAGATTCTGGAAGCCGTTCATCCGGAAGATCGGGGGCCCATGTCACACGTCATCTTCGACTGCGTCCGGTCAGGCGGCTCCTACACGGCGGGATATCGCGTTTGCTCGAAGGCGGGGCGGCTCCGCTGGCTGTTCACGCGCGGGCATTTCTATCTCGACGAGAACGGCCGGCCCACGACGGGCCTGGGTGTCGTCGTCGAGATCTCGGACAGCAAATCCGCCGGCACCGCCTTCGCGCGCCGGGATGGAACCCAGATCGGAGACGCCCTGAACAGGACGGCCGACCTGTGCCTGTCCCTGCACAATGCCGTCTCGCATCGCGGCGACGCGCACATCATCGCGCTGACCGAGACCCTGCTGCTCGAAATCGGCAAGCATTTGGCGGACCGCCAGCGTTCCGGACCCGACCGCGTCCTGCACTGACCCCGGCGTTCGGAACAGGGCCGGAGAGGATGGTCCTACAGCTCGCGGATCTTCTTCTCGATCCGCTCGGCCTCGGCCTCGTCGATCTCAACCGGCTCGCCCGTGTCGTTGGGCAGACCGCGCCCCGTCTGGGCGATGGTTTCGTCGCGCGGGCGGTAGCTCTGCCCGTCCGAGATCGGCGGCTCCTTCGACAGCTCGCGATCCTTTTCCATCGTTTCCTCCGGGCTCCAGCCTGCATCCTCAACGGGTCAACGCGTCGCGGGCCACGCGGATGCCCGGCGATCAGAACGGATGGTCGCGCAGCGAGGTCAGGCCGGTGACGGGATGGCTGGAGGGTGGGATCCCGAAGGCGCCCCGGAAGGCGTCGTGCTCGGTGTAGGAGACCTGCGTCGGAGACCTGCGCGCCCGCCAAGAGGCGCCCGTTGTCGCACCTGGACAGATCGTGCCGGAGGCCGGCGATCTGGTGGACATGCGGGGCTCCGCCTTGGCAGGTCGCGCCCGCAGCACCCTCGACGCTGCAGCCCGTCGCACCTGGTTGGGCGAGCCGTAGCCGGTGGCGCTGAGGGTGCCCGCCCGGACCGCCGGCCGCGGGCTCGTCTGGCCGGAACTTGGCCGTACGGCGCCTGCGTTCCCCGGTTGAGTGGGCGATCAAGCCCGCAACCCAGCAGAGGTGAACACCATGGCCATGGACGCGCGCGAGATCTACGTCACGGCTCTGAAGAACACGCACGCCCTTGAGATGCAGGCGCTCCAGATCATGGAGCGGCAGGTCGAGCGGCTGGAGCGGTATCCGGAGATGGAGCAGGCCCTGCGCCGCCACATCGAGGAGACCCACGGCCAGCGCCGGCGCCTGGAAGAGGCACTTCAGAGCTTGGGCGACACCCCCTCGGCCCTCAAGGAGGGCTTCCTGGGCTTCGTCGGCAACATGATGGCGCTCGGCCACACGCCGGCGCAGGACGAGATCCTGAAGAACACCTACGCCAACCACGCCTTCGAGAACTTCGAGATCGCGGCCTACGAGTCGCTCCTCGTGATCGGCGATGCGGCCGGCCAGCAGGCCCATCGGGCGGCCTTCCAGCAGTCGCTGAAGGAGGAGCAGACCATGGCGGAGGCGGTTCGGAACCTGATCCGGCCGATCACCGAGCGTTACCTGTCCCTGACCACGGCTGGCGCGAAGGCCGACCGCTAAGCATCCATGCCGGCCGCTCCCGACCGCACCGCGTCGGGAGCGGTGCTCATCCGCCTCCTGCGACAGCGCGCCCTCGGCACGCCGTGCTCGGCCGGCGCGCGCTGCGCCCCGTGACACCGGCGCGCCGCCCGCCGCTCGGCCGCAGGAACAACCCCCACCCTGCCTGATTGCCCGGTCATGGGAACTGGAAGTGCTCGATCAACGGACGGCCACGGGCAGGAGGGCGGATCTTCCGTCAAAGCGCTGAGAGACGGGTGCGTCCACCTCTGCGTGGACATGCAGCGCATGTTCGCCGAACCCACCGACTGGCGGACCCCTTGGATGACACGGGTCCTGCCGCATGTGTACCGCCTCGCCGAAGCCCATCCCGAGCGGACCATCTTCACCCGCTTCATCCCGGCCGCGCGGCCGGGCGAAGGACGCGGCACCTGGGCGACCTATTCGGAGCGCTGGGCCGACATGACCCGGGAGCGTCTCGCCCCGGAGATGATCGATCTCGTCCCCGACCTCGCCCGGCTCGTCCCGCCCGCCGAGGTCATCGACAAGAGCGTCTACTCGCCCTGGCTCGAGACGGATCTCGACGCGCGCCTCCAGGCTCGGGGCGTCGACACCCTGATCGTCACCGGGGCCGAGACGGATGTCTGCGTGCTCGCCGCGGTGCTCGGCGGCGTCGATCTTGGCTACCGGATCGTACTGGCCACCGACGCCATCTGCAGCTCCTGCGACGAGGCCCACGACGCGATGCTGCTGATGTACCGGATGCGGTACAGTCACCAGGTCGAGACGATGACCACCGCTGAGATCCTCGACCTCTGGCGCTGAGCGATCCGGCCGCGCGCCCAACATTCGGCCCGTAATGGCCAAGCTCAGAGGAGATCAGGCCGAACCGCCTCCGCCGATCTCCGGATCACGAACACTCGATCCGCGCGGAGCCGAACGCGAAAAACAGTCGCGCGGCGCGAACCGGGAGGCAGCGGGACCGTTATGTTTCCGAACACGGTTCCGGAGGACAGAATATGGCCAAGCACGAGATCCTCGGCTACTTCGAGCACCGCCGTGACGGGGCCTGGGTGTGCGTCCGGCCCTTCACCCTGACGACGCGGGATGCCAGCATCGACATCCGCCAGGGCATGCGCTTCGATTACGGCAAGCGGATCGGCGGCGTCGACCTGGCCGAGTACCTCGAGCGGCTGGGCTCGCAGTTCGGATCGTGAACCGCCCGCGGTCCCACCCAGACCCGTGACCCTCGAAGCGGCGTCGGACGCGAGTCCGGCGCCGCTTCGCCGTTCAGGCCCCGCCCCATTGCATCGCCAGGCCCCCGTCGACCACCAGGGTGTGGCCGTTGACGTAGTCGGAAGCATCCGAGGCGAGATACAGGATCGCCCGGGCGATCTCCTCGGGCTGGCCGGCCCGGTGCCACCGGGATCCGCTCCAGAGGTTGCTCGATCACCTCCGGCTTCTTGAAGCAGCGCGGCCGGACGCCGGGGCAACGGGTATGGCGGGCCCAGTTCCGGGCGCGGTCACGGGCCGCAGGGGAACAGGCGCCGGGCTCCCGCCTTTGACGCTCCGCGCCCGCATGGCCTAGTGAAGATGCATGTCCCTCGATGACACGACCCACCTGCTGGCGGAGGAGAGCGCGCCCGATACGCGGAGCCGGATCCTCGCGACGGCGGACGCGTATTTCCGCGAGATCGGCTACCAGAAGACGACCGTGGCGGACATCGCGCGGACGCTGAAGATGAGCCCGGCCAACGTGTACCGCTTCTTCGACTCGAAGAAGGCGATCAACGAGGCGGTGCTGGAGCGCCTGATCGGCGAGGGCGAGGCGGTGATTTCCGGCATCGCCGGCCGACAGGGTCTTAGCGCCACACAGCGCCTCGTGGCGGCGATCGAGGCCCTGCACCGCGACTGCACTCGGCGCTGCGAGACGTTTCCCCGCATCCACGAGATGATCGAGGCCGCGATGGCCGAAAGCTGGGAGGTCTGCCGGCACCACGTCGCCCGGATCACGGCGGGGTTCGAGCGGATCGTCCGCGACGGGGTGGCGTCCGGCGAGTTCGAGACCGACGACCCGGGGCTGGCGGCGGCCTGCATTCACACCGCCATCGCCCGCTACACCCACCCGCTGCTGGTGGGAAAGTCCCCCTTCAGCCGGTTCCGCCCATCGAGGCCATGACGGCGTTCCTGCTGCGGAGCCTCGCGCCGGCAGGGCGATAGCAGGGCGGCCTACTCGGAGGCCGGACCGGCCTCCGGCGCCGGCTCCGAGGCGCTCGGCTGCGGGCCGTCATAGCCTTCGATAACCAGGATCTCGGCCTCGACCCCGCCGCGCTGCTTGGCCTTGGCCTCCTGGTAGAGGTCGGAGTTCCAGCAGGCGAGGGCGTCGGCGTAGCTCGGGAACTCGATCACCACGTTGCGGGACCGGGCCTGCCCCATCACCGCCTCGTAGGCACCGCCGCGCACGAGAAACCGCCCGCCGTGCTTGGCGAAGGCGGCGCCGTTGGCCGCGACATAGTCCTTGTAGGCCTGCGCGTCGCGGACATCGACCCGCGCGATCCAGAAGCCCTTCGCCATCCTGCGTCTCCTTTGTTGGAGAGCGAAGTGGATCCGATCCGCGCGAAGGCAATCCCGATCCGGTCAGGTCATCTCGGCCACGATCGCCCGCGCCACGGCTCGCGGATCCGCGGCGCCGGTGATCGGGCGCCCGACAACGACATGGTCGATCCCGGCCCTGCGGGCCTCGCCCGGGGTCATGACCCGCTTCTGGTCCCCGGCCTCCGCGCCGGCGGGACGGATCCCCGGGGTGACGATCAGCCGGTCCGGCCCGACGATGCGCCGGACCGCAGCCGCCTCGGCCGCGGAGCAGACGAGGCCGTCGACGCCGATCTCGGCGGCCTGGGCGGCGCGCTTGGCGACCAGCTCCGCCACCGGCAGGGCGTAGCCGGCCTCTGCGGCGTCGGCGTCGTCGTAGGAGGTGAGAACCGTCACGGCGAGGATCTTCAGGCCCGCGCCGCGGCCCCGCACCGCCGCCCGCATGGTCTGCGGGTAGGCGTGCACGGTGAGGAAGGTGGCGCCCGAGCCCAAGGCCGAGCGCACGCCCTCCTCAACGGTGTTGCCGATGTCGTGGAGTTTCAGGTCGAGGAAGACCTTGAGCCCCCGGGCCGCCAGACGCTCGGCCAGCGCGAGGCCGCCCGCGTAACCCAGCCGGTAGCCGATCTTGTAGAAGGTGGCGGCGTCGCCGATCCGGTCGATCAGCGCCTCGGCCTCGGCCACGCTGGGCAGATCGAGGGCCACGATCAGGCGGTCGCGGGGGTCGGCAAGCTCGGTCATCGGGGCGTCCTTCGGGGTCGAGGCCACGGGATCATGGCCCAGGCCGAGCCTGTCAATGCTGGCGAAGCCGGATCACCCCGCCAGCACCCGCACCACCTCCTCCCGCAGCACCGGCAGCAGCTCCGCCTCGAACCAGGGCTCACGCCTGAGCCAGCCGTTGTTGCGCCAGGACGGGTGGGGCAGGGGAAGGATCCGGGGGCGGCGCGGCTCGGACAGGATCTCCCGCCAGCGCCGCACCGTGCCGGTGAGGCCGCCCCCCATCTTTCCCAGGTGCCATCCCTGCGCGTACTGGCCGATCACCAGGATCAGGTCGAGGTTCGGCAGGCCTGAGAACAGCTCCGCCCGCCAGCGCTCGGCGCATTCCCGGCGCGGCGGCCTGTCGCCACCCTTGGCGTCGAGGCCGGGAAAGCAGGAGCCCATCGGCACGATCGCGACCTTGGCGGCGTCGTAGAACTGCGCCTCGTCGAGACCGAGCCAGCCGCGCAGCCGCACACCCGACGGGTCCGTGAACGGCCTCCCCGTGCGGTGGGCCCGGGTCCCGGGGGCCTGGCTGGCGATGCAGAGGCGCGCGCCGGTGCTGCCCTGCACGATCGGCCGGGGCTCGTGGGGCAGGGGCGGGCCATAGAGCGGGGTGTCCCGGCAGAGGCGGCAGGCCCGCAGGCGGGCGGCGGTGTCGTCGAAGGCGGGCATGGCCCGGAGATGGCGCGGGAGGGCTCAAAAAGAAACGGCGCGGTGTCGCGCCGCGCCGTCGTCAGTGCAGTCTCTGCCTTGGGGGAAGGCCCCTCCTTCCTACTCCGATCGGCGCTGGCGGAACGTGCGATTCGTCACGCCCCCTTCATCCCGGAGAGGTCCAGGGGCAGCGAGCGCAGGCGCCGGCCTGTGGCGGCGAAGACCGCGTTGGCGATGGCCGGCGCGAGAACCGGGACGCCCGGCTCGCCGATCCCGGTCGGCGCGACCTGGCTCGGCACGATGTGGACCTCGACCGTCGGCATCTCGCTCATCCGCGTCGGCTCGTAGGCGTCGAAATTGTGCTCCTGCACCTGCCCGTCCTTCAGGGTGATGCGGTTGCGCAGCACCGACGACAGGGCGAAGCCCACCGCGCCCTCGACCTGCGCGCGGATCACGTCCGGGTTGACCGGCACGCCGACATCCACAGCCGCCACGATCCGGTTTACCCGGATCCCGGAATCCTGCGCGGTGACGTCGGCCACCATGGCGACGTAGGAGCCGAAGGATTCGTGGACCGCGACCCCGAGGCCGCGCCCCTGATCCTGGGGCTTGGCTCTCCATCCGGCCTTGTCGGCGGCGAGCCGCAGCACGCCGGCGAGCCGGGGCGCCTGGGTCAGGAGCGCGAGCCGGTAGGCCACCGGATCGACGTTGGCGGCATGCGCCAGTTCGTCGATCATCACCTCCATGACGTGGGCCGTATGGGTGTGGCCGACCGAGCGCCACCACAGGACCGGCACGCCCTCGCGGGCGTTATGGACGCCGAACCGGTAGGCCGGGAGCGCGTAGGGCGTGTCGGAGGCGCCCTCCACGGTGGTGGCGTCGACGCCGTTCTTGACGATCATCGCCTCGAAGGGCGAGCCGATCATGATCGACTTGCCGACCATGACGTGGTCCCAGCCGATCACCGCGCCCTTGCCGTCGATCCCGGCCCGAACGTTGTGCAGCACGGTGGGGCGGTAGTAGCCGCCCGCCATGTCGTCCTCGCGGGTCCAGACGAGGTGCAGGGGGCCTTCTCGCCGGAGGCCTTCAGGACGGTGGCCGCCTCCGCGAGATAGTCGGCGGTGGGCGTCGCCCGGCGCCCGAAGGAGCCGCCGGCCCAGTTGCAGTGGAGGCGCACCCGGTCGGGCGTCACCCCCAGGATCGCCGCCATGGTTGCCTGCTCGACGGTCTGGAACTGGAAGCCGGCATAGACGTCGTAGCCGCCGTCCGCCGCGCGCTCGATCGTGGCGTTGAGCGGCTCCATCGCCGCGTGGGCGAGGTAGGGGAAGGTGAATTCGGCCTCGATGACCTTGGCGGCGCCCTTGAGCGCGGCCTGCGGGTAGCCGCGCTCGGAGGCCGTAAGACCAGGGCCCCTGGCCCGCTCCCGGTACTCGGCCAGGATCGTGTCGGACGAGCGGGTCTCGGCGGTGCTGTCGTCCCAGGTGACGGAGAGCGCCTCACGGCCCTTCATGGCCGACCACGTATCGCGGGCGAGCACCGCCACGCCGGTGGGGACCTGCACCACGTCGAGCACACCGGCGACCTTGCGGGCGGCAGTCGCATCGAAGCTCTGCACGGTGGCGCCGAAGCGCGGGGCGCGAGCCACCACGGCGGTGACCTGGTTGGGACGGCGGATGTCGAGGGAATAGACCGCCGTGCCATTGGTCTTGGCCACGGAATCGAGGCGCGGGATCTTCTGGCCGATCAGCCGCCACTCGCTGGGATCCTTGAGCCGTGGCTCGGACGGGACCGGCAGCGAGGCGGCCGAGGCCGCGAGTTCCCCGAACCGCGCCTGACGGCCCGAGGCCGCGTGGCGCACGATGCCCTCGGCCACCGTGATCTCCGAGACCGGCGCCTTCCAGCGGAAGGCGGCTTCGGCCATCAGCATCTCGCGGGCGGCGGCGCCGGCCTTGCGCAGCTGGAACCAGGAATTGGCGACCGCGGTGGAACCGCCGGTACCCTGGATCGGACCCATCAGGCTGTTGTTGTAGAGCGTCGCGTCCGCGGGCGCGAACTCGGTGCGGACCTTCGCCCAGTCGGCGCCGAGTTCGTCGGCCAGGATCGTGGCCAGCCCGGTCGTGTTCCCCTGGCCCATGTCGAGGTGCTTGATCACCACCGTCACGGTGTCGTCCGGGGCGATGCGCACGAAGGCGTTGGGCAGCGCCTTGACGTCGGCAAGGTTCGGCCCGGATGCGGCGCGGGCGGGTTTCGGGTCGAGCCGGAACGCGACCACGAGGGCGCCGGCGCCCGCGAGAAAGCCGCGGCGGCTGGGTCGGGCGGAGAGGGGGCTCGGTCGACGGGCATTCAGCATGGCGGCGAGGCTCCGGTCTGGACCGCGGGGAAGGTGAGGCGCCGAGGCGGATCAGGCGAGGCTGCGCGCGGCTTCGTGAATCGCGGCGCGGATGCGCTGGTAGGTGCCGCAGCGGCAGATGTTGCCGTCCATGGCGCCGTCGATGTCGGCGTCGGTGGGCTTGGCGTTGCCCGAGAGCAGGCCGATCGCCGACATGATCTGGCCGGATTGGCAGTAGCCGCACTGGACCACATCGAGCTTGCGCCACGCTGCCTGAACGGCGTCGGCCACGCGGCCCGAGACGCCCTCGATGGTCGTCACCTGCGCAGCGCCGACGTCGCCCAGCCGGGTCTGGCAGGACCGGACCGGCTGGCCGTCGAGATGGACCGTGCAGGCGCCGCATTGCGCGATGCCGCAGCCGTACTTGGTGCCGGTGGCGTCGAGCCGGTCGCGCAGCACCCAGAGCAGCGGCATGTCCGGGTCGGCGTCGACCTCATGCGTGACGCCGTTGACGGTGAGTTTCGGCATGATCGGCGGCCCTCTTCGACGCGCGGAGCCCGGACGCTCCGGATCGCGGCGCACGGCTTCACCCGGCGCCCCTCAAACGACCCACCACCCCGAAGACTCCGCGTCGGCCACGGCGGCACAGGGAGCGTGTCGGGAGGTGCGGCCGGACACCGCCAACGCGGACCAAATCCTAGCGGCCGAGCCGACGCATACGATGTGCGATACCGCACTTCGATCCGGGAGTCGAACGGTCTCGATGCTTAAGATCCGACCGGTATCAGCAGCCGCTTCTTAACATATCCGCCGCATTCTCGCGCGGTGCTTTTCAGCCATCGTCGCCCACCCGCGAATCCGAGCCGAGTTTCAAGACGCGCATGTCCGATCTCACCGTCGAGATGGTCCAGCGCGGTCGCGGTCCCTCGACGGAGGAGGCGGCGCGCCGCCTCGGAGTCGCCCGCGAGATCCGTTCGGCCCGCGAGAAGCTGACCTCGCAGACCGGCTTGGAGCGGGCCTTCGATTACGAGCTTCTGCGCCACTACGCTCAATACAGGGCCGGGGCGGGCATTCCGCTGGTCCTGTTCGCGGTGGCGCTCGCCACCGCGGCCACGTTCTGGATCGGACCGCCGGTGGCCGCAGTCTGGGCGCTCGGCGTGTTCCTGATGATCACGCTCAACACGACCTTGAGCCGGCGCTTCCTCCATGCCGACCCGGCGACCATCCCGCTCGCCCGCTGGCGCCGCCGCTTCCTGGCCGGCGAGGTGCTGCAGAGCCTGTCCTGGTCAGCGATGATCGGGCTCGGCGCGACCGGGGGTTGGACCTTCGCGCTGTTCGGCCTCGTGATCGCGTCGGCGGTCACCACCATGCTGGCCGCGACGGTGCCGCTGGCGGCGATCGCCGCCCTGGTCCCGCTCGCGCTCGCCACCGCATCGCTTGCCGCCTTCTCGCGGGGGATGGACGCGCTCCTGCTCGTGGTGATGGCCGGGGGCGCACAGCTCTTCTTCCTCGGCCTGTCCCGCCGCCTCTACGCCTCGACGGTGGGCGCCCTGCGCTCGCGCGCCGAGAAGGACGCGGTGTTCGGCGAGCTGGAGCAGGCCAAGGCGAATTCCGACGAAGCCCGTCGCCGGGCCGAGGAGGCGAACCTCGCCAAGTCCCGGT
Organism: Methylobacterium sp. P31; assembly: GCA_050632875.1. GTDB lineage: Bacteria > Pseudomonadota > Alphaproteobacteria > Rhizobiales > Beijerinckiaceae > Methylobacterium. The sequence continues at coordinate 4,787,108 of JBODSC010000001.1, forward strand.
TCCTGGCCACCATGAGCCACGAGTTGCGCACCCCGCTCAACGCCATCCTGGGCTTCTCGGAGGTGATGAAGAACGAGGTGTTCGGCACTCACACGGCGCCGTCCTACCGGGAGTATTCGAACGACATCCACGACAGCGGGATGCACCTCCTGAACCTGATCAACGAGATCCTCGACCTCTCGCGCATCGAGGCCGGGCGTTACGAGACTCAACGAGGAGCCGGTGCAGCTCGCCCATGTGGTGGTGGAGTGCCGCCACATGATGGCGCTGCGCGCCAAGGCGAAGAACCAGACCGTCCACGGCCTCGTCGACGATGCGCTGCCGCGGCTCTGGGCGGACGAGCGGGCGCTGCGTCAGATCGTGCTGAATCTCCTGTCGAACGCCGTGAAGTTTACGCCGCCGGGCGGCGAGATCTGGCTCAAGGTCGGCTGGACCGCCTCGGGCGGCCAGTACGTCTCGGTAAAGGACAGCGGCCCGGGCATCCCCGAGGACGAACTCGGCACGGTCCTGTCCTCGTTCGGGCGCGGCTCCCTGGCGATCAAGACAGCCGAGCAGGGCTCGGGCCTCGGCCTGCCGATCGTGAAGGGGCTGGTGGAACTGCATGGTGGGCAGTTCCAGCTGTCCTCCAAGCCCCGCGAGGGCACCGAGGTGGTGGTGACGCTGCCGGCCTCCCGCGTCATGGACACGCTGCCGCCGGTCGATGTCGACGAAGCCGCGGCGCCGGCCCGGGGGTCTTCAACCGCGCGGCGTGACCGGCCGGAGGCGCTCCTCCCTTCAGCCGAGGCCGCCCAGAGCGCGGACCCGGGCCCATTCGGCCTCGGTCACCGGCTGCACCGACAGGCGGGAATTGTTCACCAGAACCATGCCGGCGAGCGCCGGATCAGCCTTGATGGCGTCCAGCGTCACGGGGTTCGGCATCGCCGCGACGGCCTTCACGTCGACCATGCCGAAACGGCCGGTCTCGTCGGTATGGTCGGGATAATAGGGCCGGATCACCTCGACGATGCCGACCACCGCCTTGCCTTCGTTCGAGTGGTAGAAGAAGCCCTGCTCGCCGACCTGCATCGCCATCAGCTGCTTCTTGGCGAGATGGTTGCGCACCCCGTTCCAGTACGTCCCCGCCTCGCCGGCCGCGACCTGCTGTGCCCACGACCACGTCGCGGGCTCGGACTTGAACAGCCAGTACGCCATCGCTGAACTCCCCCACGACTCCGCCCGGTTGCAGCGGCAGGAACCGCCATAGCCAAGCTTCGTGCCAGGCGCACGGGCGGCGCGCGGGCGGGTTGCCGCGGCCCCGATCGCCGAGACCGATCATAGGATAGTAATTGCGCAGATAATCCTCAGTTGTTGGCCGAATATTAAATTATGGCGGGCAATATTCTGCGCTAGGTCACCCAAAAACGATTTCAGGTTGCCTCCATGCTGACCGTGATCGGCTGTTTCGTCGGGGAACACAACCCTTGGCTGGTGGCCCTGGCGGCGCTGGTCTGCACGCTGGCCAGCTCGACGGCACTGGAACTGCTCGCGCATGCCGGCCGCGCCGAGGGCCGAAGCCGCTACACTTGGCTCGCGGTGGCGGCGGTGGCCGGGGGCTCCGGGATCTGGGCGACGCACTTCCTGGCGATGCTCGCCTACGCGCCGGGGCTGCCGTCGGGATACGGCGTCGGGCTGACGCTCCTCTCCTATGCCGATGCCGTGGCGATCACCGGGCTCGGCTTCGCGCTGGCCACGATCGGCGGCCGGGTTCGGGCGGCGATCGGCGGCGCCGTGGTGGGCGGCGGCATCGCTGCGATGCACTACACCGGGATGGCCGCCTATCAGGTCTCGGGTCACCTGGTCTGGAATCCGGCGGTGGTGGCCGTTTCGGTGGCGGTCGGCGCGGTGCTGGGGGCGATGGCCCTGGTGGTCGGCCTGTCGGCGGCCACGTTCCGCGGCCGGAGCCTGGGCTCCGGGCTGCTGATCCTGGCAATCTGCGGGCATCATTTCACCGGCATGGGCGCGGTGACCGTCCTGCCCGACCCCGCCGTGGCGATCCCGGCGAGCGCGATCCGGACGGAGTGGCTCGCCGCCGCCGTGGCGCTCGCGAGCTGCCTGATCCTGCTGCTGGCGGGGGCCGCCCTCGTGATCGACCTGCGGGAGCGCAAGCGCGCCGAGTTCGAGCGCGAGCGCCTGCGCAGCCTCGCCAACGCGGCCGTGGAGGGCCTCGTCGTGTGCCGCGGCGGCCAGATCGTCAGCGCCAACGAGGCCTTCGCCCGCCTCGCCGCCACCGAGACGGTGGCCCTGGTTGGCATGAGCCTCGCCGCCTACCTGCCGAGCCTCGCCGCCGGGGCCGGCTCGACCGACCAGCCCATCGAAGCCGAGGCTCGTCCAGGCGGGCGGCGGCACCATCCCGGTGGAAGTGATCATGCGCCCCGTGGCCGAGTACGGGCGCCAGCCGCACCACGCCGTGGCGGTGCGCGACCTGCGCGCCCGGCGCCGCGCCGAGAGCGAGATCCACTACCTTGCCCATCACGACGCGCTCACTGGGCTCGCCAACCGCACGAGCTTCCACGCGCGCCTGGAGCGGGAGATCCGCGCCGCGGACGCGCACGGCACCCGGCTCGCCGTCCTGTGCCTCGACCTCGACCGCTTCAAGGAGGTCAACGACCTGTTCGGCCATGCTGCCGGAGACGCAATGCTGCGCGACCTCGCGCTCCGTGTCGGCGGCCTTCTCGACGGCACGCAGCTGATGGCGCGGCTGGGGGGTGACGAGTTCGCCATCCTGACACCCCAGGCGGATGGCATCGCGGAGCGGCTGGCCGAGCGGATCCTGGCCACTCTGGCGGCGGTGCCGGCGGCCTCCGGCCCGGTGATCGCCACCAGCATCGGCATCGCGGTCTATCCCGAGGACGCGCAGGATCAGCGCGCACTTCTGAGCCACGCGGACGCGGCGCTCTACCGGGCCAAGAACGAGGGGCGTGGCATTTGCCGGCGCTACGACGCCAGCATGGGCGCGCAGATCCGGAACCGGCGCATGCTGGAGCATGACCTGCGCCACGCGGTGACCCGCGGCGAGCTGGAACTCGTCTACCAGCCACAGACCCGGATCTCATCCGGCGCGGTGACGGGGTTCGAGGCGCTGCTGCGCTGGTACCATCCGGAGCGCGGCTCCGTCTCGCCGGCCCTGTTCGTGCCGATCGCCGAGGAGACCGGGGCCATCCTGGAAATCGGCGCCTGGGTGCTGCGCGAGGCCTGCCGGACGGCGGCCGGATGGCCGAAGTCGCTGGCGATCGCCGTCAACGTCTCGGCGGTGCAGCTCCACAACCCGCATTTCGTGCAGTTCGTCCACGGCACCCTGTTCGAGACCGGCCTCAAGGCGGAGCGCCTGGAGATCGAGATCACCGAGACCGCGCTGATCCGGGATCCGGCCCGGGCGCTGCTCACCCTGCGCCAGCTCAAGGCCCTGGGCGTCCAGATCGCCATGGACGATTTCGGCACCGGCTATTCCTCGCTCTCGAACCTGCGCTCCTTCCCGTTCGACCGGATCAAGATCGACGGCTCGTTCATCAAGGCGGTTCACAGCAACCCGCAGGCGGCCGCGATCGTGCGCTCCGTGCTGGGCCTGGGCCGCGGCCTCGGCCTGTCGGTGGTCGCGGAAGGCGTGGAGACGGACGAGGAGCTGTCGTTCCTGGCCGACGAGCACTGCGCCATCGCCCAAGGCTACCTGATGGGCCGGCCGGGGCCGATCGCGCGCTTCGTCACTCACACCCATGGCGTCGGGCCGGAGCCGGCAAGCTCCGCGGCCTGACGCGCGATCCTAATCCATCTCGCCGCGCAGGGGCCGGGCGAGGAGGCCGGCGATCACGTCCTCCACGCCGGCCGAGCCCGCCACGATCGCCGCCACGGCCTCCGCCACCGGCATCTCGATACCGCGTGCCGCGGCAAGGCCCGTGAGCGCCGCGGCCGTGAACGCGCCCTCGGCGAGCTTGCCGCCCGCGGCCTCCGCGGGACTGGCCCCGGCGCCGAGCCGCTGGCCGAAGGCGAAGTTGCGCGATTGCGGCGAGGACGCCGTCAGCACGAGGTCGCCGAGGCCGGAGAGCCCCATCAGGGTCTCGGGCCGGCCCCCGAAGGCGCGGGCGAACCGCATCAGCTCGGCGAAGGCGCGGGCGATCAGCGCCGCCCGGGCGCTCTCACCGAGACCCCGGCCCGCCACGATGCCGCACGCGATGGCGAGCACGTTCTTGCCGGCACCGCCGATCTCGACGCCGCGCACGTCGTCGGTGTGGTAGAGGCGCAAGCCCGGCCCGGACAGCAGCGCCGTCAGGGAAACCGCGAGTCCGGCATCGGCCGCTGCCAGGGTCACGGCGGTGGGCAGGCCCCGGGCGACGTCGGCCGCGAAGCTCGGGCCGGACAGCACCGCCACGGGCGTGCCCGCCGGCAGGACCTGCTCGGCCACCGCGCTCATGAAGCAGTCGCTGCCGCGCTCGATCCCCTTGGCGCAGAGGATCACCGGCCCGGCCGAGGCTCAGAGGGCCGCGCAGGGCTTCCAGGACCCCGCGCACGGTCTGGGCGGGCACGACCAGGAGCGTTGCCCGGGCGCCCGCGAGATCATCGGCACAGGCCGTCGCGCGGATCGCCGGATGGAGCGGCACGCCCGGCAGGTAGCGCGCATTGACCCGTTCGGCCTGGAGAGTGGCGGCGGCGCGCGGATCGCGCAGCCAGAGGGTCACGGGATGGCCGGCCCCGGCGGCGGCATTGGCCAGCGCCGTCCCCCAGGCGCCTCCGCCGACGACATTGATCGGGATCTCCGCGCTCATGCCGCAGCCTCTCTGTCCGCGCAGTCCAGCTGGTACAGCACGTGCTCGCGCAGCGGCCCCGCAGGCACCGCCGGATGCGGAAATCTCCCGGCCGGGGTCATGCCGAGGCGCGCCATCACGGCTCGGGAGCGGGTGTTGCCGGCCGCCGTGAAGGCCACCACGGCGGAGATGCCGCAACGCTCCGACAGATCGGCGAGGGTGCGCCGCGCGGCGCGCGTGGCGAAGCCCCGGCCCCAGGAATCCCGCGCCAGGCGCCAGCCCGGCTCGACCGTCGTCCCGGGCCGGTCGCCGCCCGGAAAGGGCAGCGGCCGCAGGATTCGCATCGCACCGGTGAAGCCGATGAACCGGCCATCGTGCTCCAGGGCCCAGGGGCCGAACCCGTCCGCGACGAAGAACCGGTCGAAGATGCAGGCCTCGGCGACGCTCTCCGCCTCCGTCCGGGGGCGAGGGTAATGGGTCATCACCGCCGGGTCGGCGTTGATCGCCGCGAAGGAAGCCGTGTCGTCGGGTCGCCAGCGGCGGAGGGTCAGGTCTCCGTCCCGGAGTGCATCGGGCATCAGCCCGAGCGCGATCTTGCCGCGCCACGCGAGGGAACGGCGGTTCAGCAGGGCGAGATCCGCATGGCCGGCGAGCACCGCCTCGCCCAGAGCGATCGCCGCCTCGAGCCGGGTGGGGGGCATGTTGGCATGGGCGGGTGGACGGACGTCGTCGCGCCAGGGGCCGCCGCAGGCGTTGTCGAGCAGGATGCGGGCGAAGCACTGGTCGAGCCGCACCGGCCAGTCCGACCTTACGGCTCCGGGCAGGCGGCGCTCCACCAGATCCCGCCAGTGCGCGCGCCGCGCCGCCTCGGTCATCCGGCCGGGACCGCCGCACGGGCCGGGTCGGCCGCGAGCGGCCAGCGGGGGCGGGCCGGGGCGGTGAGATCGTCGACCAGCCCGAGGCGCAGGCGCTCCAGCCCGGCCCAGGCGATCATCGCGCCGTTATCGCCGCAGAGCGGCAGGGGCGGGGCCACGAAGCCGAGGCCCGCCTCCCCGGCCAGCGCCGCCAGCGCCCGCCGGACGGCGCCGTTGGCCGCCACGCCCCCAGCCGCCACGAGGGCGGTCGGCCGACCGGCGACGTCCGAGAAGGCGCGCAGCGCCACCCGGGCGCGGTCCACGACCACGTCGACGATCGCGGCCTGGAAGCTCGCGCAGAGATCGGCGATGTCGCGCTCGGCCAGCGGGGCGATCCGCTCGGCCTCGATCCGCAGGGCGGTCTTGAGGCCGGACAGGGAGAAATCCGCCTCGCGCCGGCCCAGCATCGGCCGGGGCAGCGCGAACCGCTCGGGATCGCCCGATGCGGCCATGCGCTCGACCTCGGGGCCGCCGGGGTAGCCGAGGCCGAGGAGCTTGGCGGCCTTGTCGAAGGCCTCGCCGATGGCATCGTCCACCGTGGAGCCGAGCCGGACATAATCGCCCACGCCCCGCACGGCGACGAGCTGGGTGTGGCCGCCCGAGACCAGCAGGAGCAGGTAGGGGAACGCGATCCCGTCGGTCAGCCGGGCGGTGAGGGCGTGCGCCTCCAGGTGGTTCACGGCGAGCAGGGGCTTGCGGGTGACGAGCGCCAGGGTCTTGGCCGTGACGAGGCCCACCAGCACGCCGCCGATCAGCCCGGGTCCGGCCGCCACCGCGATCCCGTCGAGGTCGGAAAACCCGATCCCGGCCCGGTCGAGGGCGCGGGCGATGAGGCGGTCGAGCACCTCCACATGGGCGCGGGCGGCGATCTCCGGCACGACGCCCCCATAGGCCGCGTGCTCGGCGATCTGGCTCAGCACCTCGTTGGCGCGGATCTGGCTCTGCCCGTCCTCGTCGACCGACACCACCGCGGCGGCGGTCTCGTCGCAGGTGGTCTCGATACCGAGCACGGTGGTCTGCACGCGCGAAACTCCTTGTCCGGACCGCACCCTATCTGCCGGCGGTCGCGGCGCGAAGGCCGACGCCCATCCGATCGGGGTCAGGACCTAGTGTCAGTGGATCTTCCCATCCGCGGCCTCATCCTGAGGTGCGCGGGCGTCGCGCGAGCCTCGAAGGAGCCCTCCTTCGAGACCCGCCGGCGTGGGTGCCTCGGGATGCGGAGGACGGATTGGATGCCTGTGGCCGACCGTCCCCGGACAGCCGGCGCGAACGCGGTCGCCTCAGTCGACGGCGACCATCACGTCGGAGGCCTTGATGACCGCATAAGCGGGGCCGCCCGCGACGAGCTTGAGCGAATCGACCGCCTCGTTGGTGATCGAGGCAGTGACCACTTGGCCGGGGCTGATCTCGATCCGGACGTGAGCCGTGGTCGCACCCTTGTCGACCGAGACGACCGTACCCTTGATGACGTTGCGCGCGCTGATCTTCATGATGGAATGCGAAGCTCCGCTGACCGCACCGGACGGTCTCGCGTGTTCCTACAGGATGGCGATGTCCCGCGCGACCACCTCAGTGCAGATCCGCGTCTGGATCGTCGGCCGTCTCCGCATCCTCCTCCGGGATCGGCGGCGCCCCCAGGCGGCGAGCGCCGCGTTGAGATCGTCCAGGACGAAGTGCCGGGCGCTGTCGCGGTCGTACCCCTCGGCCAGCAGTTCGTCGTAATCGGTGAAGACGTGGCGGGCATAGGCGATGAGAGCGAGACGCGCGGCGATCCCGGGCGCGGCCCGGCGCAGGCCCGGGCTCGCCAGCGCCCGGTCGAGGGCAGCGTCGGCCTCGAAGGCGGGCAGGCGCGGGGCGAGGCGGGCGAGCGCCTCGGCCACGGCCTCGCGGCGATTCCGGGGTGGGAACAGGTCGCTCATCAGCCGCAAGCCCACGCGCACCGCATGATTTCACGACCGTGATCGGCTAGGATCATGGGCGAATAGGGCGAGGCAGGCGGACGGTTCCTCGCCGGGGAGATCAGGTCCATGACAGTTCTTCGTCACGCGGTAATCCTGGGCCTTCTGCTCGGGGCGGCGCCGGCCCTAGCCCAGAGCCCGGCACCCGCCAACTCCCCTGGCACGGGCTCGAACGCGTCTCCGACCTTCCCCACGAGCGGCGGCCGCCGTGTCACCGCCACGGGACAGACCATGCCCCCGGGCAACACCCCGGCACTCTCGCAGCGATCCGTCAACGAGGCCGAGATGGCCAAGGCCCAGAAGGCCGCGGAAGCGCGCTCCAAGGCGTGGGACGCGAAGATGCGCCACACGATGGGCTCGATCTGCCACGGCTGCTGAGCCCGCAAAACGCAAAGGGGCTACCCGCGCGGGCAGCCCCTCCGTCGATACCGGCTCTGAGCCAGCCTCAGCGGGAGTAGAACTCGATGACGAGGTTCGGCTCCATCTGCACCGGGTAGGGCACCTCGGACAGGCTCGGGATGCGGGTGACGCGGGCGGTCATCTTGGCGTGATCGGCCTCGATGTAGTCCGGCACGTCGCGCTCGGAGAGCTGGGTCGCCACGACCACGATCTCGAGCTGGCGGGAGGACTCCTTGACCTCGATGAGGTCGCCGGCCTTCACCTGATAGCTCGGGATGTTGACGCGCACGCCGTTCACCTTGACGTGCCCGTGATTGACGAACTGGCGCGCGGCAAACGGGGTTGCGACGAACTTCGCCCGGTAGACCACGGCGTCGAGGCGGCGCTCGAGCAGGCCGATCAGGTTCTCGCCCGAGTCGCCGCGCAGGCGGATCGCCTCGGCGTAGTAGCGGCGGAACTGCTTCTCGGTGATGTTGCCGTAGTAGCCCTTGAGCTTCTGCTTGGCGCGCAGCTGCGTGCCGAAGTCGCTCATCTTGCCCTTGCGGCGCTGGCCGTGCTGGCCGGGGCCGTACTCGCGGCGGTTGACGGGGCTCTTCGGGCGGCCCCAGATGTTCTGGCCCATGCGGCGGTCGAGCTTGTGCTTGGCCTGAATCCGCTTCGACATATCTTTCGCGTCCTCTCGTGACGAGAATGAGGAACGCGCCCTCCTTTTCCCGGCCCTTCGCGGTCCGGGACGACAGGGCGGGAGGATCCCGCCCACGGGTGCGCGTGAAAACGCGACGGGGCCCCTTGCGGAGCCCCATCGACCGGCGGGTCTTTAGGGGAAGGCCGCCCCGCGGTCAACCACCGGGCAGTTCATGAAGGAGATCGGGGCAGCGCGACATCGGTCGGCGTGGCGCCGCCGGCATCTGCGCCCCTCAGGTCACCACGCTCGGCTCGGCCCGGCCGGTCCGCGGCTCGATCTCCGCAATCGTGCGGGCGGCCGCCACCACCGGGGCCAGCACCTCAGTCACGGGGAGGTCGAGCCGGTCCGGCGCGTTCTCGTAGCGCTCCAGGTAGACCCGCAGCGTCGCCCCGGCGGTCCCGGTCCCCGAGAGCCGGAAGACCATCCGTGCATCCTCGGCGAAGCCGATGCGGATGCCCTGGCGCTCGGTGAGCGAGCTGTCCACCGGATCGCGGTAGGCGAACTCGTCGGCCGTCGCGACAGTGAGGTTGCCGATCCGCGTTCCCGGCAGCCCGGCGAGCTTCGCGCGCAGCCCATCCATCAGGCCGTTGGCGGCGTCCGAATCGACCTCCTCGTAGTCGTGGCGGGCGTAGTAGTCGCGCCCGTAGACGCGCCAATGCGCCTGCACCAGCGCGTCGGCGCGCTCGCCCGTGGCCGCCAGGATGTTGAGCCAGAGCAGAACCGCCCAGAGCCCGTCCTTCTCGCGCACGTGGTTCGAGCCGGTGCCGGCGCTCTCCTCGCCGCACAGGGTGATGAGGCCGGCATCCAAGAGATTCCCGAAGAACTTCCAGCCGGTGGGCGTCTCGTAGGCCTTGATGCCGAGCGCGGCCGCGACCCGGTCGGCGGCGCGGCTCGTGGGCATGGAGCGCGCGACACCCGCCAGGCCGCCCGCATAGCCCGGCGCCCGGTGGGCGTGGGCGGCGAGCAGAGCGAGGCTGTCGCTCGGCGTCACGAACAGGCCCGGGGCCACGATCATGTTGCGGTCGCCGTCGCCGTCCGAGGCGGCGCCGAAATCCGGCGCGTCCGGTCCCTGCATCAGGTCGAACAGATCGTGGCAATGGACCGGGTTCGGATCCGGGTGGTGGCCGCCGAAATCTTCTTTCGGAATCGCATTGACCACCGTGCCGGCAGGAGCACCGAGCATCCCCTCGAGGATGGCGACCGCGTAGGGGCCAGTCACAGCGCTCATAGCGTCGAAGCGCATGCGGAAGCCGGAGGCGAACAGGCGCGACACCGCGTCGAAATCGATGAGCGTGCGCATCAGCTCGGCGTAGTCGGCCACCGGGTCGATGACCGCGACCGTCATGGCGCCAAGGCGCGTCTCACCGAACGTATCGAGGTCAAGGTCCGGGGCTTCCACGAGGCGATATTCCGTCAGCGCCTTCGCGCGCGCGAAGATCGCGTCGGTGACCGACTCGGGCGCAGGACCGCCGTTCGCGGCGTTGAACTTGATGCCGAAATCGCCGTCCGGCCCCCCGGGTTGTGGCTCGCCGACAGGACGATGCCGCCGATCGCCTTGGATTTCCGGATCACGCAGGAGGCGGCCGGCGTCGAGAGCAGGCCGCCGCGCCCGACCAGAACCCGGCCGAAGCCGTTGCCGGCGGCGAGACGGAGCGTTGTCTGCACCACCTCGCGGTTCAGGAACCGGCCGTCGCCGCCCAGCACCAGGGTCGCGCCCGCCTTGTCGGGCAGGCTGTCGAAGATCGCCTGGACGAAGTTCTCGACGTAGTTCGGCTGCCGGAACACCGGCACCTTCTTGCGCAGGCCGGAGGTCCCCGGCTTCTGGTCGGGGAAGGGCGTGGTGGCGACAGTCTTCGGAGTCGTCATGGGCGAGCGTCTCCCGGGATGTTTCGCCTCAATGCCCGTCCGGGAGCTTGGCGTCACCAGCCCCGGCGACAAGGGCGGTCGTTTTTCACGCGCTTTCGCCGGATCGGGCAACGGAATCCGCCGCCTGTCGGCACCGGGAGAGTCCAACCCAACCCCCTCATCCTGAGGTGCCCGCGTCAGCGGGCCTCGAAGGAGCCCTCCAGAACCCACAGCGATCCCTGGAATCCTCCTTCGAGGCCTCCGCTGCGCTCCGGCACCTCAGGATGAGAGCGTGGGTGGGAGGGGTCGAGGCGACCGATCCGGCCGCCTCGGAGGGCTCGATTCACTCGGCCGCCTGCCGCGCCGCGTAGCCCAGCCGCTCGTTCAGCGCCCGGATCAGCTTGGCGGCGGCCTCGGCGATCACCGTGCCGGGCGGGAAGATCGCCGCCGCGCCGGCGGCCGTCAGCGCCTCGTAGTCGCCCGGCGGGATGACGCCGCCGATGGCGATCATCACATCGTCGCGGCCCTGCTCCACCAGAGCCGCCTTCAGCTCCGGCACCAGGGTCAGGTGGCCGGCGGCCAGGGACGAGACGCCGACGATGTGGACGTCGTTCTCCACCGCCTGCCGGGCGGCCTCCGCCGGGGTGGCGAAGAGCGGCCCGATATCCACGTCGAAGCCGAGATCGGCGAAGGCCGAGGCGATCACCTTCTGGCCGCGGTCGTGCCCGTCCTGGCCCATCTTGGCGACCAGGATGCGCGGCCGGCGGCCATCGTTCTCCTCGAACGCCTCGACCAGCGCCCGGACTTCCTCGACCACAGGCGACATGCCCCCCACCTCGCGCTTGTAGACGCCGGAGATCGAGCGGATCTCGGCGCGGTGTCGGCCCCAGGCCTTCTCCAGAGCCTCGGAGATCTCGCCCACCGTCGCCTTGGCGCGGGCGGCGTCGACGGCGAGCGCGAGCAGGTTCTCGGTACCGTCGGCGGCCTGGGTCAGGGCCTCCAGCCGGGCCGTCACCACGGCCTCGTCACGCTCGGCGCGCAGGCGCTTGAGCTTGTCGATCTGGAGCCGGCGGACGTTGCCGTTGTCGACCCGCAGCAGCTCGATGGCCATGTCGTCGTCGGCCTTGAACTTGTTCACGCCGACGATCGTCTGGCGGCCGGAATCGATCCGCGCCTGGGCCCGGGCGGCGGCCTCCTCGATCCGCAGCTTCGGGATACCGGCCTCGATCGCCTTGGCCATGCCGCCGAGCCCGTCGACCTCGCGGATGTGCTCCCAAGCCCGCGCCACCATGTCGGCGGTGAGCTTCTCCACGTAGTAGGAACCGCCCCAGGGATCGACGATCCGGGTGGTGCCGCTCTCCTGCTGCAGGAACAGCTGCGTGTTGCGGGCGATCCGGGCCGAGAAGTCGGTGGGCAGAGCCAGCGCCTCGTCGAGCGCGTTGGTGTGGAGCGACTGCGTGCCCCCTTGCGTCGCCGCCATCGCCTCGATGTTGGTGCGGGTGACGTTGTTGAACACGTCCTGGGCGGTCAGCGACCAGCCGCTCGTCTGCGAGTGGGTGCGCAGCGCCAGGGATTTTTCCGATTTCGGATCGAACCCCTTCACGAGCTTCGCCCAGATCAGGCGCGCGGCCCGCATCTTGGCGATCTCCATGAAGAAGTTGGTCGAGATCGCCCAGAAGAATGACAGGCGCGGGGCGAACTGGTCGATGGTCAGCCCGGCCGCGAGGCCCGCCTTGATGTACTCGACCCCGTCCGCCAGCGTATAGGCGAGTTCCAGGTCGTTCGTCGCCCCGGCCTCCTGCATGTGGTAGCCGGAGATCGAGATCGAGTTGAACTTCGGCATGTTCTTCGACGTGTAGGCGAAGATGTCCGAGATGATCCGCATCGATCCCTTGGGCGGATAGATGTAGGTGTTGCGGACCATGAACTCCTTGAGGATGTCGTTCTGGATCGTGCCCGCGAGCTTCTGCGGCGGCACGCCCTGCTCCTCGGCGGCGACGATGTAGAGGGCGAGGATCGGCAGCACCGCGCCGTTCATCGTCATCGACACGGTCATCTCGTCCAGCGGGATCCCAGAGAAGAGCGTGCGCATGTCGTAGATCGAGTCGATCGCCACGCCCGCCATGCCGACATCGCCCGAGACGCGGGGATGGTCGGAATCGTAGCCGCGGTGCGTGGCGAGGTCGAAGGCCACCGACAGGCCCTTCTGCCCGGCCGCGAGGTTGCGCCGGTAGAAGGCGTTTGAATCCTCCGCCGTGGAGAAGCCGGCGTACTGCCGGATCGTCCAGGGCTGGGTGACGTACATGGTCGGGTAGGGGCCGCGCAGGAACGGCGCGAGGCCGGGATAAGTGTCGAGGAACTCGATGCCCTCCCGGTCCTCCGGCCCGTAGCGCCCCTTCACCGGGATGCCCTCCGGCGTCATCCAGGGCTCGCCCAATGCCGGTGCCGCAACCGACAGCGGTTCGCCGACAAGCGGAATTCCGGCGAAGTTCGGGATGCGGGAGGTCATGGCGTTGACTCGTTGTGGCGTTTGTCACGCCATTATAGACGCGCTCCTGACGCGGGCTACTCCCCCGCAGGTCTAGGACCGCGGCGGCTCTGCAGGACGTAGACCACCGCCCCCGCCAGCATCAGCGCCATCCCGTACCACGTGATCGCGTAGACGAGATGGTTGTTGGGGAAGGCGATCACCGTGAGGCCGCCCACCGGCAGGCCGCCGGGATTGGGCGTCGCGTCGGCATCCACGAAGTAGGGGGCGACATCGGTCAGGCCGCGCGCGGCCGCGATGGCGGCGACGTCCCGGGAGTACCAGCGGTCGTCTTTCGGGTCGTTGGAGCGCAGGAAGGCACCCTTGGGCTCGGTCAGCCGCAGGAGGCCGGTCACTGTGGTCTCGCCCGCCACCTGCCCGGCTGCGCGAGTCGCCGGGTCCCGCCGGTCACCGGGCACGAAGCCGCGATTGACCAGCACGAGGCTGCCGTCAGCCCGGCGGAGCGGTGTCAGCACCCAGAAGCCACCGCCCAGCTCGGTGACGGCCTGCACCAGGGTCTCGCGATCGTGCAGGAAGGCGCCCGAGAGGTGTACGTGCCGGTAGGCATCGCCGGGGCCGACGCGCGGCCAGTCGGCAGGGCCGGGGGCCGGCACGGCCGGCGCGTGGACCCGGGCGTCGACCCGGGCGATCAGGTCGAGCTTCCAGGCCCGACGCTCCACCTGCCACGTGCCGAGCCCGATCAGGACGACGAAGACGAGCGCCGCTGCGACACCGAACGCGCTGCGTCGCAGCAGCGAGGGGCGGGCGGGGGAGGGGCCGGCACCGGGACCGGCGCCCCCGCCGGTCCCATCGGCTCCCGATCCGGGGGCCGGATCAGCGGGCGTTGTTCATGACGTCGTGGGCATCCATCGGCATCATGTTGTGGTTGAGGTGGTACATCACCCACACCGAGCCGGCGAGCATGATCACCACGAGCGTGATGGTGAAGATCAGCGCCATGAAGGTCCAGCCGTGCTCCGACTTCGTGTTCATGTGCAGAAAGTAGATGACGTGCACGACCATCTGGACGCCGCCGAGCGCCAGGATGACCAGGGTGGTCATGAGGCTGTTGTCGAGCACGTTGCCCATCACCAGCCAGAACGGGATCACCGTCAGGATCGCCGATAGGACGAAGCCCGTGATGTAGCTCTGGAAGGTGCCGTGCCCGCCCTCGCTATGGGCGTGGGGGTCGTGGCCATGCCCCGCGGCGGCCATGTGGTGCACGTCGGCGCTCATTCGAGCACTCCCATCAGGTAGACAACCGTGAAGACGCCGATCCAGATCAGGTCGAGGAAGTGCCAGAACATCGACAGGCACATCAGCCGGCGCTTGTTCTCGACGATGAGCCCGTGCTTGCGCACCTGAACCATCAGCACGATCAGCCACAGGATGCCCATGGAGACGTGGAGGCCGTGGGTCGAGACCAGGGTGTAGAATGAGGACAGGAAGGCGCTGCGCCAGGGCGGCGCGCCCTCGTGGAACAGGTGAACGAATTCCCGGATCTCCAGGAACACGAAGGCCGCGCCGAACAGGCCGGTCACCGCGAGCCACACTTGCGTCTGCTTGATCCGGTCCCGGTCCATCTCCAGCATGGCGAAGCCGTAGGTGATGGACGAGAACAGCAGCATGGCGGTGTTCACCGCGATGCCCGGCAGGTCGAACAGCTCCTTCGGGGTGGGCCCGGCCGCGTAGCTGCGCCCGAGCACCCCATAGGTCGCGAACAGCGTCGCGAAGATGAGGCAGTCGCTCATCAGGTAGAGCCAGAACCCGAGCATGGTCGAGCCCTCGGAGTGATGGCCCTCCTCGTCGATCTGGTAGAAGACCGGCGCTGCGGCGCCGGGGGGCGGTGTCTGCGTGCATCATCGGATCACGCCATCTCCAGTTCGCGCGTCCGCTGACCTTCCGTCCGACTGACGGTGTCGGCGGGAATGTAGAAGTCGCGGTCGTAGTTGAAGGTATGAGCGATCGCGACGACGAAGATCGCCACGAAGCTCAGCGCCGCCAGCCACCAGACGTACCAGATCATGGCGAGGCCGAAGGCGAAGTTCAGGGCCGCCAGGATCGCGCCGGTCGCGGTGTTCTTGGGCATGTGGATCGGCTTGTAGCCCTTGAGCGGGCGGTCGAAGCCGCGGTTCTTCATATCCCACCACGCGTCGGAATCGTGGACCACCGGCGTGAAGGCGAAGTTGTAGGCTGGCGGCGGCGAGGAGGTGGACCACTCGAGGGTCCGGCCGCCCCACGGGTCGCCGGTCAGGTCGCGCAGCCTGTCGCGGTTCCGGATCGAAACTACGAACATGATGATCTGCGAGGCGATGCCGCAGGCGATGAGCGCCGCGCCGATGGCGGCGATCACGAACCAGATCTGCAGCGACGGGTCGTCGAAGTGCTGCATGCGCCGGGTCACGCCCATCAGGCCGAGCACGTAGAGCGGCATGAAGGCGACGTAGAACCCGGTCACCCAGAACCCGAGGGCCACCTTGCCCCAGAACTCGTCGAGCTTGAACCCGAAAGCCTTGGGGAACCAGAAGGTCACGCCAGCGAACATCCCGAACAGCACGCCGCCGATGATCACGTTATGGAAGTGCGCGATCAGGAACAGCGAGTTGTGCAGCACGAAGTCGGCCGGGGGCACCGCCAGCAGGACGCCAGTCATGCCGCCGATCACGAAGGTGACGATGAATGCGACCACCCACAGCATCGGAACCTCGAACCGGATCCGGCCGCGGTACATCGTGAACATCCAGTTGAAGATCTTCGCGCCCGTCGGGATCGAGATGATCATGGTCGTGATCCCGAAGAACGAGTTCACGTCCGCGCCCGAGCCCATCGTGAAGAAGTGGTGCAACCACACGAGGTAGGACAGGATGGTGATGACCACCAGCGCGTAGACCATCGAGGTGTAGCCGAACAGGCGCTTGCCGCAGAAGGTCGAGGTGATCTCCGAGAACACGCCGAAGGCCGGCAGGACCAGGATGTAGACCTCCGGATGACCCCAGATCCAGATGAGGTTGAAGTACAGCATGGCATTGCCGCCGAGGTCGTTCGTGAAGAAATGCGTGCCGACGTAGCGGTCAAGCGACAGCAGCGCGAGAACGGCCGTGAGGATCGGGAAGGCCGCCACGATGAGGATGTTGGTGCAGAGCGACGACCAGACGAAGACCGGGAGCTTCATCATGGTCATGCCGGGCGCCCGCATCTTCACGATGGTGGCGATCAGGTTGATGCCCGAGAGCAGCGTGCCGATACCGGCGATCTGCAGCGCCCAGATGTAGTAGTCGACGCCGACGCCGGGGCTCATGGAGGCCTCCGAGAGCGGCGGGTAGGCCAGCCAGGTCGCGCGAGAGAACTCGCCGACGAAAAGCGAGACCATCACTATCATGCCGCCGGCGGCCGTCATCCAGAAGCTGAAATTGTTCAGGAACGGGAAAGCCACGTCGCGCGCGCCGATCTGCAGCGGCACGGCGAAGTTCATGAGGCCCGTGACGAACGGCATCGCCACGAAGAAGATCATGATCACGCCGTGGGCGGTGAAGATCTGGTCGTAGTGGTGCGGCGGCAGGAAGCCCTGCTCCGAACCGAAGGCGACCGCCTGCTGCGAGCGCATCAGGATCGCGTCGGCGAAGCCGCGCAGCAGCATAACGCCCGCGAAGATGCAGTACATGATACCGATCTTCTTGTGGTCGATCGACGTGATCCAGTCACGCCACATCGGTCCCCAGAAGCGGTAATAGGTGATGACGCCGAGCACGGCGATCCCGACCACCGCCACCCCGGCGAACGTCGCCTGCAGAATCGGCTCGTGGTAGGGGATCTGCTCGATCGTAAATCGCCCGAGGATCAGCTGCTGTAAGTCCAAGTTTGCCAACATGGGATCGGCCCGTTCAGTGGGTTCGACGGCGACCGCCGGTCTTGTGTGTGGGTTCCGCTCTCAGCACGAGCGGCATCATTGGTTCAGTTGCTTGGGCGCGATCTGGCCGCCCTCGCTCTGGCCCTCACCGGAGCCCTTGCCCTGGCTGTCGGGCGATTTCTGTCCCCGGACATCCGGGTTGCCCATATCGGGCCGCGGCTTCATGCCCTCCGGCTGCGTCTGGCCGTGCGGTCCCGTCTCGGAGGCCGGCGCCGTGGCGCCGGGCCCCTCGACGCCGCGCTCGGTGAGACGGTTATCGTATTTCAGTCGCTTGTAGTTCGCCGCCGCTTCCTCACCCGACGCGCCGCCCTGCGCGTCGATCTTGGCCATCTCGCCGACGCACATCTGGTCGGGCCGCGGGCACATGCCGATGATCCGGTCGTAGAGACCCTTCATGTAGGACTTGTAGAAGCGGGCGGGCTCGGCCTCGCTCGGCTCCTCGAGCTTCAGGTAGGCCTCCTGGCTGAGGTCGCCGCCCTCCGCCTTGGCCTTCGCGACCCACTGGTCGAAGCCGTCGTTGGTCAGGCCGTGGAACTTGAAGAACATGTTCGAGAAGCCGGCGCCGCTGTAATGCGCGGAGCGACCCTCATAGGCGCCCTCCCGGTTGACCACCGCGTGGAGCTGAGTCTGCATACCCGGCATCGCGTAGACCATGCCGGCGAGCGTCGGCACGTAGAACGTGTTCATCACGTCGGTGGCGGTGATCTTGAAGCGGATCGGGCGGTCCACCGGCGCGGCGAGTTCGTTCACCGTGGCGATCCCGTATTGCGGGTAGAGGAACAGCCACTTCCAATCCATGGCCACCGCCTCGACCTCCAGCGGCTGGGTGCCGGCCGGGACGTCGCGCTTGAGGTCGAGCTTGCTCAGCGGCCGGAACGGATCCAGCGTGTGGGACCCGATCCAGGTGAGGGCGCCCAGCGCGATGATGATCATCAGTGGCGCCGTCCAGATCAGCACCTCGAGCTGCGTCGAGTGGTGCCATTCCGGATCGTAGACCGCGTCCTCGTTGGTGGCGCGGTAGCGCCACGCGAAGATCAGCGTGAAGGTGATCACCGGAATGATGATCAGGAGCATCAGCCCCGTGGCGGCGAGCACGAGATTGCGCTGCTGCTCGGCCACGTAGCCGGCCGGGTGCAGGACGACGAAGTTGCAGCCGCCCAGCATCGTCAGGAGCGGCAGGGCGAGGAGCGGCAGGAAGCGCCGCCCGCGGCCGCCCCGGGCTCGCGCGGTGTCGGTCCTGTCCGGTCGAGGGGTTGAAGAGGTCACAGGTCGCGTCTCATTATCCCATGCCGCTGCCGCGGCGTCTCTGCCGTTGCCGCGCGGAGGCGGCGTTCCTGTCAGCCGTTGGAAGGCCGCGCGGCCCGTGCCGCGCGACGGACCGGCTACATCTGACGCAGTTCCGAGCGGTCGGAGAACAGTGCCACGAGGCTGCAGACCGCGCCGGACAGGAGGTAGACCCCGATCATGGCCAGGCCGTAGCGCTGCGATAGGAACAGCGCGACCAGCGGCGCGAAGCCGGCGCCGATGAGCCACGCGAAGTCGGAGGTCAGCGCGGCGCCGGTGTAGCGGTAGCGGTTGCCGAGGCGGGCCGTCACGGCACCTGCGGTCTGGCCGTAGGCGAGCCCGAGCAGCATGAAGCCGATCGTGACGTAGATCGTCTGGCCGATCGCGCTCTCGCCGAACAGGAGCGGCGCGATGATGCTGCCGACGGCGAAGAAGCCGATCAGCGAGCTGCTCATGATCAGGGCATTGCGGCGGCCGATCTGGTCGGCGATCAGCCCGGAGGCGGCGACCGCACCGGCGCACACGATGGCGCCGGAGAACTGCACGATCAGGAACTCGCCGGGCGAGCGCGTGGTGCTGTTGAGGGCGAGCCACGCGATCGGGAAGATCGTCACGAGGTGGAACAGCGCGAAGGCGGCGAGCGGCACGAAGGCGCCGCGGATCACGTCGCCCGCGTGGTGGCGGAACAGCTCCAGCGCCGGCACCGGACGCAGCCGGTCGAGGTCCATCATCCGGGCGAACTCGTCGGTGGCGACGAGCCGCAGCCGGGCGAACAGGGCCACCACATTGATGGTGAAGGCGCAGTAGAACGGAAAGCGCCAGCCCCAGTCGATGAAGTCGGCCTCGTCGAGGTTGACGATGAAGAACGCGAACAAGGCGCTCGCCACCATGAAACCCAAGGGCGCGCCGAGTTGCGGGATCATCGCGTACCAGCCGCGCCGCTCCCGGGGCGCGTTCATGGCGAGCAGCGAGGCGAGCCCGTCCCAGGCACCGCCCAGCGCCAAGCCCTGCAGCACCCGCAGGCCCGCCAGGATGTAGACGGCTGAGATGCCGATGCTGTCATAGCGCGGCAGGAAGCTCACCGCCGCGGTAGAGCCCCCGAGCAGGAACAGGGCGGCGGTGAGCTTGACGCTACGCCCGTGGCGGCGGTCGATCGCCATGAAAAGCACGGTGCCGATTGGGCGGGCGATGAAGGCGAGGGCGAAGATCGAGAAGGCGTAGAGCGTCCCCTTCAGCGGATCGACGAAGGGGAAGAACACCTTCGGGAAGACCAGCACGCAGGCGATACCGAAGACGAAGAAGTCGAAGTATTCGGACGCGCGACCGATCACCACGCCGATGGCGATCTCGTTCGGGTGGACCTTGTGGTCTCCCATCGCCTGCTGGGCGTCACGCTCCAGGCCCGTGACCGTAGGGGTGTTCACACTCATCTCTGGTTGTCGCCCTCGCCGCGCACCCCCTGGGGCGCCTTGGCCGGAACCGCCTCATGCGTCATGTCCACAGGTATCGCAACCGGCTCTGGACGCAAGTTCACCCACTGACGCATGCATAGCACCGCGTGGTCGCAGTCCAACCGGTGGCGCGCGCAGAGCCCGCGCGGCTCACACCCGGTAATGCGCCGAATTCCGTGACAGGTTGATGTTGTAGTAGGGATCGGCGCGCAGCTCGGGGCCCCAGCGGTCCAGCATGGTCAGCACCTCGCCTTCGAAGCGCTTCTGCTTTTCCGGCGTGTCTTCCGCGCCGCGGCTCTTCGACTCGTGGTGGATCAGCTTGGCGAAGGGCGTCCAGATGATGCGGTAGCCGGCCCGGCGGACCTTCAGGCAGAGATCGACGTCGTTGAAGGCGACCTTCAGGTCGACCGCGTCGAACCCTCCGACCCGCGCGAAGACCTCGGCGCGCATGGCGAGGCAGGCGCCCGTGACCGCCGAGACCTCGTGGGCGATCACCATGCGGCAGAAGTAACCCGGATCCGCGTCCGGCGCACCGAGATGGCTGTGGCCGGCGACGCCTCCGATCCCCAGCACGATGCCGCCGTGCTGGATTGTCCGGTCCGGATAGAGAAGCTTCGCCCCGACGGCACCGACCTCCGGCCGAACCGCGTGGCGAACCATCTCGGTGAGCCAGCCGGGCTCCAGCACCTCGATGTCGTTGTTGAGGAACAGGAGCACCGAGCCGGTGGCCGCCGCAGCGCCGCGGTTCGACAGGTCCGAGAAGTTGAAGGCGCCGGGCACCGGCACGATGCGCACCCGCGAATCGTGCCGGTAGCGGGCAAACAGGGCGGCGGTCTCGCGCTCCCGGCTGTCGTTGTCGACGATGATCACCTCGATGTCGGGATAGTCGGTGGCCTCGAGGAGCCCCTCGAGCGTCACCGACAGGATCTCGGCGCGGTCCCGGGTCGGGATGATCACCGAGACCCGGGGCGGCGGCTCCGGCAGGGGCCGGATCAGGCGGTTGAAGCCTCCAGGCCCGCGCTCGACTCGCCCCCCCAGGGCGCCACCACCTCCTCCAGGGCGCGCAGGCGCGCGGCCTCCGCCCGGGTCAGTGCCCGGTCCGAGAAGGTGCCGGAACCCTGCGCGGCGCGCCAGTGATAGAGCACACGCGGGATGTGGCGGATGCGGGCGGGATCGAGGCCGTCGGTCAGCCGCAGCAGCAGGTCGTGGTCCTGGCTGCCCTCGAAGCCCGGACGCAGGCCGCCGATCGCCCGCAGAGCCTCGGTCCGGATCACCGTCAGATGGTTGATGTAGTTCTGCGCGTAGAGCAGCTCGCGGTCGAAGCCAGCCTTGAAATGGGGATCGAACCGGCGGCCGCGCCCGTCGATCTTGTCCTCGTCGCTGTAGATCAGCACGAGGTCCGGATCGCGGCGCAGCGCCCGGGCGACCTCATAGAGGGCGTCCTCAGTGAGGGCGTCGTCGTGGTCCATGAAGGCGCAGGCAACGCCGCGGGCCAGCCCGAGCGCGTCGTTGGTGGCCCGGGCGATGTGGCCGTTCTCCCCGCGGGTCAGCACGCGGATGCGCAGGTCGGCCCCCGCGGCCTTCCTCAGGATCCGCGGGATCGCGGGCCGCGTGGAGGCATCGTCGACGACGCACAATTCCCAATGCGGGTAGAGCTGTGCGCGCAGCGAGGCGAGGGCAGCCCGCAGCACCTTCGGGTCGGGATCGTGAACCGGCATCAGCACGGAGATCAGGGGCGGATCGGTCCAGGCGGCGATCTCGGCGGCGATGCCGTCCCGCTCCGACCGGCGTAGGGTGTGGGTGCCGATCCAGGCCTCATAGCCGGTCGCGCCGCGGTGACGCAGCGCCCGTCCGAGGAAGCCCCGGGCCCGCACCTTCTTGCCGAGGATCCGCCAGTAGAGCGCCTGCCCGGTGAGGGCGGGCTCGCGCAGGAGGCCGCGCAGAGCCAGAATCGGTCGGGCGAGGCGCCGCACCGCGATCCGGCGCAGCCGGGCCGGGACCCGTCCGGACGGATCGGCCACGCGGAGTTCGGCGACGTCCTCAGGCAGGCGGCCGATCCACGCGAAGGCGCCGGCGCCCCGCGCCTCCTGGGGCAGCAGCGTCCCCGGGCGCCCGTCGGGGCCGACGAAGCTGATGTCCGGGACGGTGTCTCGGCCGTCGGCCGGATCGTTGGACAGGATGATCTCGACCCACCGGCCCGCGAGTCCCGGCAGCGCGACGCGCAGCCCGTCGGGGGCCGCCCGCGCCGGCAGGGCGCGCCGCTTGCCCCCGAGGCCGGTGACGAGCGCCGGCGGGAGGCGGAGTTCGGGTGCCCCCGGCCCTGTGGCACGCACGGTCAGCTCCAGCTCTTGTCCACCGAGGCCTCCACGGCATCCGACCTGGCGACATCGAACGACATGGCGACATCGAACACGATCGTCTCCTCGACCGCCTTGACGGACTTCAGACGCTCGGCCTCCGGCCCGGCCAGGACCGGCGTGCCGATCCCGATGCGGTCGCACCGCATCGACGCGAAGGGCCGCAACGGGGTCGTGCGGGGCGCCATCTCGACACGCGGGTCCTCCGGCATGATCCAGCCGCGGATCGAATCGCCCTGACCGTGGTCGATGAAGTAGCGCATGTCCCGAAGCGTGAGGCGGGGTGCCGTCCCCGTCAGGGGCGGCGCGGCCGGATGGCGGCGGCAGGCCCATAGCGCATTTTTCCGCCGGCGTGCACCATCGCGGTCACGGCGGGCTCGGGGCGATCGATCGAGCCGGCGCCGCGCATGTTCCGCTTGCGCCCTCGGCGGGCAGCCGCTATAGGCCCGGCCCACCGGAGCCTCGCACGGCTCCGGCCCGGGCGCGTAGCTCAGCGGGAGAGCACTACCTTGACATGGTAGGGGTCACAGGTTCGATCCCTGTCGCGCCCACCATCCCTTCTCAGGCCCCTAAGCCGTTGGGATGGTTTAGAGAATATGGGCCCCGGTACCGGGGCCTTTTCTCGTTGCGGCCCCAAGTGGGGCCATATCGCTGGATCCTCTCCTCGCGCGGTCGGCCTGGGGAAACTGTAATCCGGGCGACCACCCTCACCGGGCCGCAATCCGATCCGTGGTCCTGCCTGGCATGCGAGACCAACGACGGCACTTGGCTGTACCCCTGAGACAGCTTCGACCGGGCCCTGCGCTACCTCGACACACGGCCATGGCCGGTGAGGACGAGCGACCTCGCGGCCCGACGCATGCCGCGTTGGAGGAGCGGATCGCCGACCTGTCCGGTCGCTTGGCAAGGGTGTTGCCGATGGTCGCGCTCGGCATCGACGGGTCGGCGGAGCGGGCGGCATCGCTTCAGGCGGAGATCAACTGAGCCAAGGCCGACGTCGCGGCCATGCGCCGTGTGGCGTCCAGGCTCGCGCACGAGCCCTCGCCGGAGCAGCATCGGGCCTCGATGGGCCGCCTGCGGGCGAGGCTCGCGGTCGCGACCGACGAAGAATAAGCCGAACTCCGCACCCGCTTGGCCCAGGAGTTTCCGCGACGCCTTCGGGGATGCGGTCTTCGGAGGCCACGCGATCCGGGCGACTGATAAGGGCGCGACAGCGGGCGGACGGGATGCCTCCGGGCTCTTCGTCAGGCATCCTCGACCTGAAGCGGGCCCACAGGCGGGGTTCCGCGACCCGGCGGTCCTGTGCATGGAATACGCGCGCTACGCGATGCCGCTCGAAGAGGTCGGCCGCGTCCAAGGCGTCGTCGCGCGGTGCGCGGTGCCGATGGGGTGGATTGCGGAAGCGACGGGCCGGGTCGGCGCGCCGGCCGCGGCGGCCCTGGCGAAGTCGTCGCCGACCTGCGTGGCCTGAGCCCAGCAAGCCATCCGTCGGACGCGGTCTGTCGGCTGCGTTTCGATCGGCGCCGCGCTGCCCCAGAATTGGCAATTCGCCATGGCTTGATCTTGTCGGCCTGAGTACTGACCGGAGCATTGAAGCCGGTTTCAGAGACTCATGCGCGGAGTGTCGTACAGCCCCACTGGCGGTATCGAGGAGGCCGATCCCGCGTGGGCGAGAAAGGAGATGCAGTCACTTTCGCGGCGGAATGCGATCCGGATCCTGTCGGGATCGCACCAACTCCAGACCCAATCCTCGCCACAGACGCCATACGCCCAAGCTGCTGCGAGACAATCGCTCGGATCCTCGGTCGGGCAGGGAGCAGCTACGACATGCCGGTATTCCGAGAAGGGATCGAACATGGCCGAACTCCAGCAAAGGTTGAGCTTTGCTATATTTGTGTCATTTTATACAAAATTTGCTCCATGTCATCAGAAGACTGACCTGACGCCATCTCTCACTGATTAGGGCCCATGTGCCCAGGCGCGCAGGCCGGTGGACACGATGCGCCAGGGTTGGTCGATGAGCCTGTTCCAGGCGTCACAGCAATGATCGGGGATGGCCTCGCATGAGGCAAAGATCCGGTTGCCGAGCCGGTTCTCGCGCATGAATTGCCAGAGGTTCTCAACCGGGTTCAGTTCGGGCGAGCGCGGTGGCAGCGGGTGATCCGGGTCGCGCGGGCTCTTGGCCAGCGTGCGCAGCACCTCGGCATCGAAGTCTGGCCGCAGCGGCACAGGAGCGGCCATTCCATCTTCCTCAGGCTCCGAACCCAAGGAGAGAATCACAACCCGCCTCAAGCCGATACCGAGCGTGAGTCCTGCTCAATGAGGCTCGGTATGAGACGGGTGGCAAGCGGGCCTTGGCCTTCCATCCGGAAGCGAACGTTCTGCTTCCGACCCGTGTCAGGCCTGCTGAAGCTCGTCAGGGCTTCCGAAAGACGGCCATTCGACCGCCGCCATTCAAAGTCGACTCGGGGCGGGCGAATGTTCGCAAACCGCGTGCGCGCCGCGACCGTCGCGGGTCGCCAGATCCCGGACGGTCACGGCGCTGGATCAGGAGTTCGCCTTATCTGACGGGTTTTTGACCAGCTCCTTGAGCTTATCGGACATCGGGAATTCGAGGTTCAAACCACGCGGCGGTATCGGAGATTCGAACCACTTTGTATATAGTTCCGAAAATCCACCAGATTTCATCAGCGCGGTCAGGGTGTCGTCCACCAGAGCTTTAAACTGCGGATCTTCTCTGCGGAACATCAGCGCGTAGGGGTCGGCCGAATAGGATTTTTCGAGGATCTTGAACTTCGACGGGTCCTTCGAAGTGGCCTTCACACCGGCCAGCAGGATGTCATCCTCCATGAACGCCGAGGCGCGGCCAGTCTCGACGAGCAGGAAGCTCTCGGCGTGATCTTTACCTTGAATGATGTTGAGGTTGAGCCCCTGCTCCTGGTTGAGCTTGTTCAGAAACTGCGCAGTGTTGGTGCCCGCAGTGACGACGACGGTCTTTCCCTTCAGATCCTCGGGTGCGGACACGCCGCTGTCCTTGCGGGTCAGCCACTTGAACTGCGCGACGAAGGTCGAAACCGAGAATGCGACCTGCTTCTGGCGGGCGAGCTGGTTCGCCGTCGAGCCACACTCGATGTCGATGGTGCCATTGGCAACGAGCGGGAGGCGGGTTGCCGAGTTGACCGGAGTGTAAGCGACCTTGAGGTCGACGAGCCCGAGCTTTTTCTTCACGGCCTCGACGACATGCCCACACAGGTCCATTGAAAACCCGATCGGCTTCTGGTTGCCGTCGAGATACGAAAACGGCACAGAGGACTCCCGGTAGCCTATCGCGATCGTGCCCGCGTCCTTGATCTTGCGGAGCGTGCCGGTCAGCTCATCGGCGCGCGCCGGTGAGAACGCCGTCATCAAGGCAAGCGCCATCGTTGCGGCCACGGCCGCTTGTTGCAGAACTCGCATCGTGTGGGTCCTTCGGTGAGGTGAGGCGCGCCTGCAGCGGGCCGTCAGGTCACACCGCTCTCAGGCGGCTTGGGCGATCGCTGCATCGACAGCGTCGCCGAGACGGTCCACGACGACGTCCACGGTCGCCGCGTCGATGATGAAGGGAGGGGCGAGCAGGATGTGGTCACCGCGCACCCCGTCGATCGTGCCGCCAGCCGGGTATACCGCCAGACCGCGCTCCATGGCCTCGCGCTTGACGCGCGCATTCAGCTTCAGGCTTGGGTCGAACAGGGCTTTGGTGCTGCGATCCTCGACCAGTTCAACCCCCATGAACAAGCCGCGTCCGCGGATGTCGCCGACGTGCGGGTGGTTGCCGAAGCGTTCACCCAGCCGGCGGGCCAGATGCGCGCCCATCGCCTTGACGTTGTCGAGGAGCCGGTCGCGGGCGATCACCTCCTGCACGGCAAGTGCCGCCGCGCAGGCCATCGGGTGGCAGATGTAGGTATGCCCGTGCTGGAATAGGCCAGAGCCGCTGGCGAAGGCCTCGTAGATCCTGCCGGACAGGAAGGTCGCTCCGATCGGCTGGTAGCCGCCTCCCAGCCCCTTGGCGACCGTCATCAGGTCGGGCGCGACGCCGTCCTGCTCGCAGGCGTGAAGCGTGCCAGTACGCCCCATGCCGCACATAACCTCGTCGAGGATCAGCAGCACCCCATAGCGGTCGCAGATCTCGCGGACCCGGCGCAGATACCCCGGCACCGCCGGAACGGCGCCGGCCGTGGCGCCCACGACGGGCTCAGCGACGAACGCCATCACCATCTCGGGACCAAGTTCCAGGATCTTGTCCTCTAGTGCCTGGGCCGCGCGCAGGCCGTACGCGACTTCGCTCTCGCCTGCCTCCCGGTAGCGGTAGGCGTAGCAGGGGTCGATGTGGTGGGTTTCGGCCAGAAGCGGCTTGAACTGCGCCCGCCGCCATTCGTTGCCACCGGCCGCAAGGGCGCCGAGGGTGTTGCCATGGTAGCTCTGGCGCCGCGCGATGATCCGGCTGCGCTGCGGCTGGCCGACCTCGACGAAGTATTGCCGCGCCATCTTCAGAGCGGCCTCGACAGCCTCGGAGCCCCCCGAGACGAAATAGACGTAGTCGAGTCCGGCCGGTGCATCCGCGAC
Source organism: Methylobacterium sp. P31 (assembly GCA_050632875.1). GTDB lineage: Bacteria > Pseudomonadota > Alphaproteobacteria > Rhizobiales > Beijerinckiaceae > Methylobacterium. Next base: position 4,813,812 of record JBODSC010000001.1, read on the forward strand.
GAGGCGGTCGGCCAGAGCTTCGGCCGCCACGCTCGTGAAGAAGCTGGTGTGAGCATAGGCCAGCTTGTCGGCCTGGGCGTGCAGTGCCGCGATCACATCCGGATGCCCATGCCCAAGGCAGGATACGGCGGCGCCTCCGGAGGCGTCGATGTAGCTGCGGCCGTCCTGATCGAAGAGTTCGACGCCGCGACCGCCGGAAGCGGTGCGCAGCCTTGCGTTGATCTGACGGTGCAGGATGCGGGTCATCGTGATCTCTTCGTTCCGGCAGGCGACCAATGGATGCCGAATGCGGTGAGCTGCGCTTCGCTGCGCTCAATCGCGGCGAGCGACGCCTCGCCGCCGCGCCCGGCGATGAGAGCGGCCAAAATCTCGCCGACCACCAGGACCGGGGCGACGGTGTGGAAAAAGGAAGGGCTGTCAGTCGGGACCGCGATGGTCTCCCGCGCGAGGGTCGCGAGCGGCGAGACTAGGCTGTCTGTCACCGCGACGATGGGCACGCCCCGGCCGTGTGCGTACTGGGCCACCTCGATGGTCGCCCGCGTGTAAGGCGCGATCGATGCCGCGAGGAGAACGTCCTCGGACGAGGCCGATCGGATCGGGTCGAGCCCTGTGCCGGCTCCCGCATCGAGCAACACCGCACGTTCCCCGAGGAAGGACATCACGTAGGCGAAGTGCGCCATCGCCGGATGGCAGGACCGTAGTCCGAGGCAGTAGATCCGGCTTGCCGATGCGAGCAGATCGGCCGCGGCGATGAGCCGGTCGAGCGTCTTCGGCTCGGCCAAGCCACCGACTTGCCCGTTGATCGAGGCGACGATCTCGGTGGCCAGCGCGCGTTCGCCCTTCGCCTTCTGATTGGCGACCTGGGCGCCGGCCCTGCCCGAGAAGCCGAGGGAGCCTTCCCGAACGGCGCTCGCGTAGAGGGCGCGGAGATCGTCGTAGCCTGCGAAGCCAAGGCGTTGGGCGAAGCGGGTCATGGTGTGGGGCTGGACGCCGGCACGCTTGGCTTGCTCGCGCATCGAGAGCAGGGCGACCTCGTTGGGCTGATCGAGGACGAAGCGCGCGGCAGCTTGAAGCTGAGGGCCAAGCGTCTCGAAAGTCCCGACGATCCGATCTGTGAGCGGAGCGTGTTCCATGGCGCCTGTGTACGCCTCACCATTCCGGCGCGCAACATACGTTGCACAAATATTGTCAATGCAACGTCTGTATCGGGCGCCGGGCAGCCGTCTGCGAAGGGGCCTCTATGCCCTTTCCAGCCCCGACGGCCATCGCGGTCACGCCGGCCGGCGGACGCCGGATCAAGGCAGATCATCCCGCGCTGCCTCTCACCCCGGACGAGAACGCCCGCACGGCTGCGGCCTGCGTCGAGGCGGGCGCCTGCATCGTGCATCTGCATGTGCGGCGCGCGGATGGGCGGCACCTCCTCGATGCCGATGCCGACGCGGAGACGATCGCCGCCCTCCGGGCGGCGGTCGGCGACAGGATCGCGATCCAGATCACGAGCGAAGCGCTCGGCCTCTACGCACCGGCCGAGCAGATGGCGGTGGTGCGTGCGGTCCGCGCCGAGGCGGTCTCGCTGACTCTGCGTGAATTGGTGCCGGATACGGCTTCGGAACAACCGTTCGCCACGTTCATGGCATGGCTACGGCAAGAACGCGTGGTTCCGCAAATCATCCTCTACACGCCTGAGGAAGCTGCACGCCTCGCCAAGCTACAGGTGTCAGGAGTGGTGCCGTTCGCTGCAATCCCCGTGCTCTACGTCCTCGGCCGCTACACGGCGAATCAGACGTCGACGCCTTCCGATCTGCTGCCGTTCCGCGCGCCGGCACAACCTCGAGCCGAACACTGGATGACTTACGCGTTCGGTCGCCATGAGAATGCTTGTGTGACAGCGGGGGCGCTGCTCGGTGACAACGTGCGTGTCGGCTTCGAAAACAACCTGCTCAAATCGGACGGAACATCGGCCCGCGACAATGCGGATCTCGTCGCCACCGCGGCCGCGACGATCGTTGCGTGCGGCGGATGCCTCAGCGATGCCCAGCAGCTTCGCTCCGATTGGAAGCTTAGCTGGAACTTAACCTTCGGCGAAGGTTATCGGGAGCAGATTGGACGTCTTTGCCGTCACGATTGTTCGTCAGGTGTGTGCTCCGCGATCTTCTGTCATATGCGCGAACCGTCGTTCTCGGTTACCTCGCGCATTGCGCTTGGTGCCTCGAAATCCGGAGCGGTGTTCATGAGCGTCTCTTCCGAACGTTTTTAGCAGAGCCGCACCAGTGGCTTGGTCGCTGGCGCCGAACATCTCGTTCAAAGCCCTGTTCGTTACCGGCAGAGAGGCGGCAGTCGGTTGGCAGCGTCCCGATTCTCCAATGAGGTCGTGTCGCCCGCCGTGATCTTGGGCAAGAGATACGCCGCCGCGGCGCAACCAGCCTCCGGCCGCTCAGCCAAGGTTGCACGATGTTTCAGCATGCCGCGCAGTCGAACACGTTATTTTGCAAATGTTAATGGAGCCCCCTTTCATCCGAGGTACGAACGTGATCGTGAGGCGCCCGAGAGCGCTCCGTTTGGGAGGCAACGTCGCGCAATGGCAAAGTTCTATTTCGATCTATGTCGGGATGGAGAAAAGATCGTCGACCAAGAAGGAATGCACTTTGAGAACATCGGCTTTGCCTATCGCAAGGCCAAGCAGATGGTTGAGTTGCTGCGACAAGAGCAGATGCGCGGCAGGTATCCCGTTTGCTCCTCGTGGGTTGAGGTGCAGTACTCCGACCGGTCGACCATATTCAAATTGCCGGTTGTCGCTGCGGCCTGAAAAACCTTTGTCCGCGCTGTCGTTCGGTCAAATACTTGAGCGACACCCTGTTGCGATCAGACCCCAAGTCCGAACAGCGGATCGCAATCCGGTGCAGCCCGGTGTAGCTCACGGCATCCGAGGGCGGCCTCCTTTCGCGACCGGGGCCGCGACTCCCGCACGACTCGTCCCAATCGAGAGTGACCAAAGGCGGGCGTGAGAAGGCGCCGTTAAAGGATCACGGGCTCGGAGCAGCGGGCTAGCCCACTTCCATGCTCCATCCTGCCGCGACAACAAACATTCCATAAGTATAAAGGCCCCCTGCACCTGAGGTGCAAAGGGCGATGTCTCGCACCGATCAAGCTGCCTTGGCTGGCTGAGCCGCGCTGACGATCTCCTTGGCTTGGCTCTGCAGAGCAGCGAACTGCGTGCGGACGTACTCCGATTGGAGCTGCAGCGCATCCCGCAGATTGGCGGCCCGAACCAGCTTCTGCGCGAGATCGAAGGTGCTGGCGAGGTTCTGCTCGAAGAACTCGAGGCCCCGCACATAGGCGACGCTAAACGGCAGCTCTGCGGTCTTGGTCTGCGCCTGTGCACGCTCCATGGCCGTGCGAGCATTTTGCACACAGGCAATGAATCCGGCGCGCGACAGCTCGACGCTCTTCTCGGCAAAATCACGCACCTCGGTGGAGATTTCGAACTTTGGCTGGGTGACGCTCATGATACCTCTCGGAACTCAAACAACGCCGCATCATTCTGTGCTGCAGTATACACTAATGCTGCATCGCAAAGCGGACGTCAAGCATGGCGAAAGAAATATTCGGCGTCCCTGGCAGCTTCGGCGATCAATTCCGGATACATTACGCCACCGATCCGGATTTCGTATCCGATATGCAAACCATCTCAATGGCACGATTGTATGGCGCACGCCTCAATTGAGCCCGAAGCCCCGATTAACATTTGATAATAGCCTTTCTGGCCAGGGCTCGATCGGGATTTACTTGGCAATTGTACTTTAGTATGGAACGAAGGCTGAGGCCAAACGCAGCGGCGTAGTCGCGGATGGGGGCGTTAAATGACTGTCGACGAATGCGAGTTCTCGCCGTCTGATCGTGGCTGGAACTACGAACCCGCGCGCGCTCAGTTACTCCAAAAGCTTTCGGCCCTTTGTATACCACCGACGCCGAAGGGTGGCTGACGTTCTACAATGGTGCAGCTGCCGAACTGTGGGGCCGCCGCCCTGTCATCGGCGAGGAACGTTGGTGCGGTTCTTGGCGCATCTACGACACCGACGGCACGCGGATAACACGTGAGCACTGGCCGCTCGCGCTCGCATTCCAGCAAGGTTGCGCGGTGCAGGGTCTGCAAATTGTTCTCGAACGGCCTGACAATACGCGTGTTCCGGTCATGCCGCATCCGACACCGCTGCGGGACAACTCTGGAAAGATCGTGGCTGGCTCGAACGTACTTGTAAAGGTGAGGCAACTGTCAGTCCTTAGCGATCAATCCGCGTGCTCACAGGACGCCGCACACACGGAACCGACGCAGTTCAGGCGGTTGGCCATGCCCACCAGCCGTTGAGCCAAGGACGACGCGATCAGCGAAGCAGTGTGAGGTTTAGATGAGGGATGAGAACAGTACAGCGGCAGCGCGGGAGTTTGTAGAGATCCTTACGCGTCGCGCTCAAAACAGCGGGGCTAGCCCTGTTCGGATGCTGAATCAACACCGCCAGAACCTGGCTTCACTCGCGAAGCTGACTTCTGTTGTGCGCCTCCAAGCAGTTCTATCGGAGCTGGACAACCAAACGGCAAAATTAGAGCGAGACCTTAGTCCGCAAAGTCGGATGACGCCATGATTCCATTGCGCTCGGCTGTCTTCGATGCTGATCGTCTGCTCTCTACCTGCGGCCCTGGAAACCTTTGCAGAGACATGACGCCGCGTTGCGGAAGTCCAATGCGGGCGCCGGATGAAGACACGCAGAAATACTTAACCCGAAGCGGCCGAACCGCTAAAGGCCGCTTTACTTATCGCACTAAACACTACAAGGCAATCTAGACGCCAGGACACTTGAGTTCGACGAACTGGTGGACCGCGTCTACGAAGCCGCAGCCGTTCCAGATCTCCGGGTTTCTACGCTATCCGAAATCGGCCGATTCGGTGAGGGCGTCGGCGCTACGTTGTTTGCCAGCCAAGGCCAAGATTTTCGCTATGTGGCCTCACCCGAGTTGGAGGGCCACGTCGCGGAATGCATGTCTGGCGGCTGGGTGGCCCGCAATGACCGTCCGGCGCGGTTGTTTTCCAAGCCGCACGCCGGCTTCCTCACAGATCTTGATGTCTACGCACCCGAAGAGATCGAAGCGAACCCGATATTCACCCAATTCCTCCGGCCACGGGGGCTTGGCTGGGGCGCAGCAACAGCCGTTACGGTGCCCAGTGGCGAGCAGATCGTCGTCGATGTCGAGCGAGCCTACGATCACGAACCTGTCCCGGCCAGGTCGTCGCACGGCCCGATCCCCTTCGTCCGCATCTTGCCCGCGCTGCAACCCTCTCCGCGCGCCTGCGCCTCTAGGCGGTACAGGTCGCTGCCGACGTGCTGGAACTCATCGGGCTGCCAGCGGCCGTTCTGGGCCGCAAGGGACAAGCACTGGCGATGAACCAGAGCTGCCAGTCGATGTTGGGTACGACAACGCGCGACGGCCCTCGCTTCGGCTTCGTAGATGCGACAGCTGATCGCCTGCTGATCGGTGCGCTGCAGGGCCTCGCGCGGCCTGGGCTGCCCAGCACACAATCCATCTCTGTCCGTGCGAGGGAGGACGGGGCCCATGCGGTGGCCCACGTTCTTCCGGTCAGGCGTAGTGCACACGACCTGTTCGCCGCCGCATCGGCCATCGTCGTCATCACACCCCTGGCGCAGGATTTGGTGCCCGGCCTGTCGGTACTGGAAGGCCTTTTCGATCTCACACCGGCAGAGGCGCGCGTCGCCCGCAGCATTGCAGGCTGCCGGACGGTCGAGCACATCGCGATTGAGGTCGCTATCTCGCAGCAGACGGTTCGCGCGCAGCTGAAGGCAGTGATGGCAAAGACGGGAGTCGGTCGTCAGGCAGAACTCGTCAGATTGCTTTCCGGTGCCGTTCTCGTCTGACGACTTAAGCGCCGCCCTGGATCGAACCAGCGCTTTCAACCTGCCGAGCCCGATGCGCCGGAAGCGGATCACCTTGCGGAGCTTGCTTGAGGCGAGAGCCGCAATCGCCAGCATGTCCCGATGCAGGTTCCGGCCGCGATGCGGCAAACGCTACCCAGCAAGAGCATTCCCGTTCTGCTCAGATCGTTTGGTACAATCCCAGTCTGCGCCTATTCGCGTGGTATTCGGCCAGCGAGCCAGGCGCTCGCGGCCTCAAGAGTGGCGAAGTGAACAGACAGCGGGCGGGCTTCACAAGCTCCGAACCCTGCCTCGAGACACCAATAGCCCGCTCTGCCATCTGAGCCATGCAGCTCATCGCTCAGACGCACCAGCACGGCGACGAGCTTACCGTTAGCAAAAGCAAGACGCCCTTCGGTGTCAGCGCACTGGGTCCCAATCTGCACCGTTTGCAGCGTGATCTCCACCATCGCGCACCTCAGCTGACTGACCGCTTACCGCCAAGCCACTCCCGTCCTAATCTCGCAAGATCGACCAGTTCCGTATGCCACTGCAGAGCGGCAAGACTACATGTCATCCGTGGCTGCTTCAGGGCCCGTAGCCGTCGAAGCACAGGTAACCTGGGTCGAACTCGGCGAACTCTTTCAGCGCGTGCACGTCCGGGATTGTCACCCGATGCTTAGTCCAGGTGATCAGACCGCTTCCACGCAGCGCTTGTACGATGCGATTGATGTGGACACCAGAGACCCCAAGTGCGTCAGCCATATCGCTTTGACATATTGGCAGCTCAAAGCTTTGCTCATCCGCCAGCCCGATCACCTGCAAGCAGACCAGCAACTCGCAAAGCACATGGGCTAAGCGCTGTTCGGCCGGACGCGTGTCGTTGACGATCCACTCTCGCGCCCTGCTCAACTCCCGCAACGTGACCCACCACATCGCTCGGCTGATAGTGGGATATAAGTCGATCAGTTCCACTAATTTGGAACGGGAAATATTGGCAATGGAGCACTGCGACAAAGTTCCAACCCTCAGATCGCGTCCGAAGGCACCAGTGTCGTGCATATAGCAGAGGTCGCCCGGCAATACAAAGGAAACAATCCGGCGGGCGCCGCTCTGCAGTGTCTTATAGCGGCATGCGAAGCCGCTTGTGACAAGATAAACTCGTTCCGTGGTGCCGCTCAAGGCGATGTCAGTTCGGGCAGCCGCGACACTGCGGTTGATGGTGAGAGTTTGCAGCCTGGCCTTCTCTTCCTCGGACAATTTGCCGGCACGCCCAAGCTTTTGCAGGAACGGGTCACCAACCACAAAGTCGCCCCTTTACGCACTGCCCTTTAAAAGGGCTATATTCGCTGCAATTCGCAACCTATCACCGATCGAATGCTGAGGCTCTCCCAATATCAGTAACTCAGGATTGTGCATAGAGCATGCTGAAAACGGCTTAGGCGGCGAACTGGCGAGGAGTATCCAGGGCCAATGCTCGTGGCGCGGATTGGCAGCCGTACGAGGCAGTTTGCGCGTGGAGCATCCCGGATTGCCGTGCGAAAGGGCTGCATCATCGGCGGCCCCTCGTCAGCGACGCGTCTCGCCCTTCTCAGGCGGTTTGCATGGAAGCCAGGAAGCGGCTCATCTTGGCTGCGAGCTGCTCAGACTGGCGCGCCAGCTCAGGGGCTGCCCCGAGCACCTGGAACGCGGCCACCCCGGTCTCCTTGGCTGCGCCCGCCGTGCCGGCGATGTTGTCGGTCACCCCACCGATGCCTTGCGCTGCCTGGGCGAGGTTGCGCACGATCTCCTGTGTAGCCGCGCCCTGCTGCGCCACAGCCGCAGTGCTGTTCGTTGCAACCCCGCCGATGTCCTCGATGCGCGCACCGATTGAGCTGATCGCCAGCACCGCCTGCCCCGTCGAGCCCTGGATCCGGGTGATCCGGCCCGAGATCTCGCTCGTCGCACAGCGGTCTGCTCGGCCAATGCCTTCACCTCGGCGGCGACCACGGCAAAGTCCTTGCCCGCCTCGCGGAACAGAACCCGCATCTCTGCGTGAAGGCTGCCGAGCCGATTGACCGCCGATGACCCGATTTCGGCATCGAGCTACGTAGAAATCCGCATTGTTGCCACACTGTTGCTGAAGCTTGGCCATACGTACCGCGATGAGCGGGCGTGATGTGTCCCGAGCCCCCCGCAACAGGAGTGCTAATGCTGGTCAACCACGAGCGCCGCCTTCTCAACAAAGCTGCCGAGGCCCGCGATTATCGGATCTCGATCCGCAAGAAGCCGGACAACTCCTGGCCCAGCGATCACAGTCGGCTCACCGCACTTGAGAGCGTCGGTCATCTCGAACAGGTCGGTGACCACGATATCAGCATCCCCCGTGTCACCTGGCAGATCACCTCCACTGGCCTGACACAGCTTCGAGGCTCTCACGGGCGGAGGTGAGTGATGGCTTCAGTCAAGATACGCGCGATCGATGACGGCACCTTCGTCGTTTACCGCGACGGTGAAGTCATAGCGTCTGGACTGACGCGCGACCAAGCCGAGCGATGTGCCGCGGTCCTTGGTTGGATCGCGCGAGCCGCCTAGAAGATTCGCCCACAACAGATGCGCAAACGGCAGAAGTGAGAGGCGGACGCCATTCGGCAAAGCTCGTCTGCCATGGCCGGGCCCGCCGGCGGATTTCGGCGGTCCTGCTGACCTTCTATACTGGCGCCGAAGCCCTGTTCCGTCTTCGAACTGACGGGCTGGCGTGGACACTTTTGCTCACCGACGAGCAAGAAGGATTTACGCCAGCACCAGCGATAGCTGTTCAGCAGGCGGGCTTTCCGCCCCCCGATATAGTCGCGACGGAGCCGGAGCGACCGATAGGGGCAGGCTGAAAAGAGCCTCTACGGCCGGGCGCCGCTGTCGAGTTCGCAGGCGCCATGCATCTTATGCGCGATGGCGGTCATGGCGCCGTCGAGGGTGGCGTGCAGCGGTGAGATACCGATAAGCGCCCCCTTCGCGGCGACGACGAAGGAGCCGCTGGGTCTGTAATGGTAGATCGCACCGAGGGACCGGCCGAGTCTATCCTCCAAGGTCCAGTAAGTGCCGGCCGATCCGGCGGATTTAACGACGACGTCCATGGCGTATCTAAACGTTAGATAATGGCACTGGCCGATCTTTGTTGCGCCGTGAGTCGCGCGGCCTGGCATCGGAAGGGGCCGCCCCAGTGCGGTCCGGTACGCCACCGACGAGCACGCGGCCCGGGCTGGTGAGCGCCGGGCGCAACGTGGATGGCGAAGACCGGGGGACCCCGCCTGGAGCCTGACCCAATCTCTCGATTGCAGCATAACAAATCTATCGCACATCTAGAAATATTTTAACCCGCACCGTGCCGAATCCCTAGTCCAGCACAATATTCCTCGGCCGTCGATTTCCGCTGGCAATCCGAAGGCGCGCGACGCAGACGCCGACACAGTCCACGTGGCACGCGGATGCGACATATCTTGCCGCTCAGATATGCACCCGCCAGCATTCATCCATCATCATGCTGACGTATGCTGTTTGAAACAGGGGTAAACTGTGGCTTGCAGAGCAATCGTCTCGAATGGCAATCGGATTGCCGCGAGCAATGATGGCCCTGCAGCCTCGAATCGGCTACAGTTCATGCTTTGGCACAATATCCATTACAACAAGCGCGGAATAGGGCGACGTCCGTGACCGTAGTCGACGAGAGGGCCGGCGCCACCCTCTTCAAGTTCACGGATACCAACATTGGCTCGAGAGAGCGTCGCAGGATCGCCTTCGGTCTTGCTCCACGGGGTGTCAGCGGGAAATCTCCGAAATCGGACCCCTTGACCTGCTGATGTGAAGGGACCGGCACTCGGCGGTTGGATCCGTACAGCGCCTGGGAGGCGGGACGTGCGGCGTGCCGACATGATCCATGCAACACACGGCCGCGAGAGCAAGAATCCGCGCCGCGCCTCGGCATGGACAGCCGCCGCGAAACGCGGCCTTCTGACCCGGCAAGACTGGAAGGTGAGGGCAGTCAAGCAGGCCGGCAAGCCGGTAGCCGCGGCCCAGACTGAGATCGATACCGCAGTGAGGGAGGCGCGGAAGCCAACCAATCTGTTCCCCACGGGTCTCTCAGGAAAAAGGAGTACAGTTCGGTGATGAACCCCGCAGTCCGCATTTTCACAGCGCTCTAAAGAGCACGGCCATCCGATCACCTGCGCAAATCAGCGGTCCGATGCGAACGAGAAGTTATCTTCCCATGACCCAACATTCATTGCCAAAACAAAATCTCAACATTGTGCCGTTCGTTAACGTAGAAAACATGATGCGGCTTGTTGTCGAGATCGGCATGGAACGCTTCATAGCGGAACTCGCGGATTACATCAAAGAAGATTTCCAACGTTGGCATCTGTTCGACAAGACACCGCGTGTCGCTTCGCATAGCCCCGAGGGCGTTATCGAACTCATGCCGACGAGCGACGGCACGACTTACGGATTCAAATATGTCAACGGCCATCCGAAGAACATTCGCCAGGGACGGCAAACGGTCACGGCTTTCGGCGTTCTAGCTGACGTGGGTAACGGTTACCCGATGCTCCTGACCGAGATGACTATCCTCACAGCGCTGCGCACAGCGGCAACCTCAGCTCTGGCGGCCAAGCATCTCGCCAAGCCCGGTTCGCGCACGATGGCTCTCGTCGGCAACGGAGCGCAGGCCGAGTTTCAGGCGCTGGCCTTCAAGGCTTTACTCGGTGTCGATCGAGTACGCCTGTACGACATTGACCCGGCCGCCACGACCAAATGTATGCGCAATCTCGCTGCTCTCGGCTTCGAAATGACAGCCTGCAGGACTGTTGCGGCGGCGGTAGAAGGGGTCGACATCATCACGACAGCCACCGCCGACAAGCAGAATGCCACGATTCTGAATGACAATTTGGTTGGAGCCGGCGTGCACATCAATGCGGTGGGCGGGGACTGTCCAGGCAAGACCGAGTTGCACCGAAACGTACTGCTCCGCTCGGACATCTTCGTCGAGTATGCCCCGCAGACCAGAATCGAAGGCGAAATCCAGCAACTGCCACTCGCGCACCCCGTGACGGAACTGTGGCAAGTGATGTCCGGTTTATCGTCAGGCAGACACGACCTGCAGCAGATTACGATCTTCGACTCCGTCGGGTTTGCCGTCGAAGATTTTTCGGCCTTGCGTTATCTGCGGAGCAAACTTGCGACATTTCCCTTCTACGAAAATCTCGATCTGCTCGCCGACCCCGATGAACCGCGGGATCTGTTCGGAATGATATTGAGGTGGAAAGATAACGGCTGAAGCAGTCATATGAGCGGCCGCTGCATCATGCGTTCACCAAGTTTTCGGGGGAGGAGTACCGGAACGCGCTGCGCCGGACCTATCGGCTCCGAGCCGAGGAACATGCCGCCGCTCAGGCAGGTCTGAAGCTCGAAGAGGCGGATTGCATTGAGCGGGAGCGGGTCACCGAAGAGGAGGGCCGGATCGCCCGCGAGGCCCTGGCCGAGAGGTTGAAGAAGCCGATCATCTCAACGACGCCGGCGCCATGAAAGTGCGACGAGGATCAAGCCGCCATCTGTTGCACTCTAAACGATATGATGCTATCTATCTGTTCGCAATGCGTTGGGCATGGCGGACGCGAGCCCTCACTCCAGAAAATGCGGTCGATCCGATGCGCGAGGAGATCCCCCGCCTCCGTCAAGCCTATACCCACACGCTTCTCCTGGCGGGACGTCAGTACCGGCGTGCGGCCAATGCCGTGGCGGAGACGTACGGCCTCTCGGACGCGACGGCGCTTCCCCTTATCCTGATCGGGCGCCTCGACGGTGAGCCCCGCCAGAACGCACTGGCCGAGGCAGTCGGAATTGAGGGCGCCTCCCTCGTGCGCCTCCTCGACCAGCTCGGGGCGGCTGGATTGGTCCTTCGCAAGGAGGACCCAACCGACAGGCGTGCCAAGATCCTCAGCCTCACACCGGCCGGGAAGGCGGTCGTCGCGAGGATGGAAGCCGACTTGGCGCGGCTGCGGGAGGCGGTATTCGCGGACGTCAGCCCGGCCGATTTGGAGGCGAGCCTCAGGGTGTTCCAAGCATTGCAGAAGTATGACCGTGGGACCGTTGGCCACACGGAGGCTCGGGCTGAGATCGCCTACGAGGAGGCAGCCCAGTGACCATCCCTGGCTGGCGTGACTGGGCATTCGCGATCAAGACATTCTTGGCGGCTGTACTGGCGCTGTACTTGGCGATGTGGATCGACCTGCCGCGGCCCTATTGGGCCCTGGGCACCGTCTACATCACCAGCCAGATGCTGGCCGGCGCGACGCGGTCAAAGGCCCTCTACCGGGTGCTCGGCACGCTGCTGGGTGCGGTCGTGAGCGTCATCCTGGTTCCCGATCTCGTCGATGCGCCGGAGCTTCTGACGCTCGCCATCGCGCTTTGGGTGTCCGTCTGCCTGTACTTCTCGCTGCTGGATCGCACCCCGCGCAGCTATCTGATGATGCTCGGCGGCTACACGGCGGCCCTGATCGGCTTTCCCTCCGTCGGCGAGCCAGGGATGATGTTCGACACCGCGGTGGCCCGGGCCGAGGAGATCACGCTCGGCATTCTCTGTGCCAGCCTCGTCAACACCACCGTGCTGCCCCAGTCGGTCGCCCCCTGATCACGAGCCGGCTGGAGCTTTGGCTCCGCGACGCGCGCGGCTGGGTCGCCGACGTTTTCGGCCGGGCTCGCGCAACGAAGGACACGCAGGCCAAGCGCCTGCGTCTGGCCTCCGACGCGATCGCCTTCGACGCGCTGGCGACGCCGCTGCGCTACGACATGACCGGTGCCGAGCGCTCAGTCGAGGCCATGGCGACGCTACGTCAGCACATGCTGATGTTCCTGCCGATCGTCTCTGCGGTTGCCGATCGGATCGAGACGCTGGAGCGGGACCGGGCGCTCCCGATCCAGGTTCGAAAGCTACTCGACGACATGGCTGCGTGGATCTCGTCCGGGACCACCGACCCGACCGAGGCTGCACGGCTGCGGACGGCCGCCGCCGCCGTCGACCCGTCGTTGGGCGAGCACCCGTCATGGGCGAATCTGGTCCTCGCCAGCCTCGTGGAACGCGTGCGCGACTTCATTGATTTGCGCCAGGATGGCCGGCTCCTGCAGCGGCATATCGCGGATGGCACGCCCGTCAGGGAGGAGCCTCGCCTTCCGCTACACGGCCGCCGCACGCACGATCCGCCATCGCGACCACGGCATGGCCGTGCTGTCCGCGGTCAGCGTTTTTCTCGTCATCCTGCTTACCTGCGGGATCTGGATCGCGACCGGATGGCCGGACGGATCGGGCGCGCCGATGATGGCGTCGGTCGGCTGCTGCTTCTTCGCCGCCCAGGACGACCCCGCGCCCTCGATTCTCGGCTTCGCCAACGCGGCCGTCCTCGGCGGTATCGCCTCCGGCATCTACCTGTTCGGGGTGCTGCCGCTGGCCACGAACTTCGAGATGCTCGCGCTCGCGCTGACGCCGGCCCTGATCCTGTGCGGGGTCGGCATGACGCAGCCGCGGACGGCGCCGATGGCGATGGGCTCAGCTGTCAACGGCTCGGCCTTGATCGCGCTCCAGAGCAGCTACACGGGTGAATTCTCCGCCTTTACCAATTCCGCAATCGCGATCATCGGCGGGATGTGGGTTGCCGTGGTGATCACGCGCCTCGTGCGCTCGGTTGGGGCCGGCTGGTCGGCGCACCGCCTTCGCGCGATCAACCGGCGCAGCCTCGCCCAGGCCGCCGAGCGCCACGGCGCGCAGAGCGGGCTTGAACTCGCGGCCGTCATGCTGGACCGCGTCGGGCTGCTCGCACCGCGTCTCGCGGCGCTGCCACCCGAGGACGCGGAGTGGACGGCCGACCTGATCGCCGAGGTGCGGGTCGGCATCAACGTGGTCGAGCTGCGCCGCGACCGGCGGCAGCTCTCGACCGAGGCCAAGGCGGCGGTCGAGCGCCTCTTGAGGGACATGGCCCGCTATTTCTGGAGCAGCGCGGCCCGACCGCCCGCCAAACTCCTGACCTCCATCGACTTGGCACTCGATGCCACGGCGGCCGAACCGCAGCGCCCGGCCCACCGCGCGGCACTCATGGGGCTTGTGGGCATCCGCCGCGGGCTGTTCCCAGAAGCCCTACCCTACCAAATGCGCCTCACGGCCCCTCCTCGGACGGCACTCGCGGCATGACCGGTGAACTCGACATCTACGGTGTCTTCGTTCCGAGCCTCGCGGCTTGGATGATGCTCGCCTTCTTCATCAGCCTGGTCATCCGCCGACTCCTGACCTTGACCGGCTTCTACCGCTTGGTCTGGCACCGCCCGCTGTTCGATTTCGCGCTCTACGTCGTGCTGCTGGGCTGCGTCGTCTCGGTCGCGCAGCCTCTGATTTCCTGACGGCCCGACATCCACGCCCGTCAGTCCAAAGCATCTTCTCCTGATCGTTCGGCTCTCATCATGACACGGCTCCTCGCCCTCTCGTTCCGGCTTGTCGTCACCCTGGCGATGGTCGCCGCCGCCGTCATCGTCGGCCTCGCACTCTGGAACTACTACATGGACGCGCCTTGGACCCGGGACGGGCGCGTGCGAGCCGACGTCGTCGAGGTGGCTCCTGACGTGTCGGGCCTCGTCACCGAGGTGCTGGTCGAGGACAACCAAGTGGTGAAGCGTGGCGATGTGCTGTTCAAGATCGACCCCGAGCGCTTCACTCTGGCCCTGCGTCAGGCGGACGCCATCGTCGAGGGCAGGAAGGCCACGGCGGAGCAGGCTGCGGCCGACTACCAGCGCTACAACAAGCTGAGCGACGCGGCCGTGTCGCAGCAGAAGGTCGAGGCCGCTCTGGCGACCGATCGCGCGGCGAAGGCCGCCTATGATCAGGCCGTGGCCGACCGCGACCTGGCCAAGCTCAACCTGGAACGCTCGGCGGTGAGGGCCTCGGTGAATGGACGCATCACCAACATGGAGCTGCGCCCGGGCAACTACGTCAACACCGGCAAGGGCGTGATGGCGCTGGTTGACCGTGACACCTTGCGGGTTGAGGGCTATTTCGAGGAGACGAAGCTGCCGCGCATCCATGTCGGCGACAAGGCCAGCATTCGCCTGATGGGCGAGGACGCCCTGATCAGCGGTCATGTCGAGAGCGTCGCGGGCGGCATCGAGGATCGCGAGCGTACCGCCGGCGCCAACCTGCTTGCCAACGTCAACCCGACCTTTGCATGGGTCCGGCTCGCCCAACGCATCCCGGTACGGATCAAGCTCGACGCCAACGCCGACAAGGCTCGGCTGGTCTCGGGTCGCACTGCGACGGTCTCGGTGGACGCGCCGGGCTCGACCTCGACATTCGACCTTCTCGGCGGTTGGCGCCAAGCGATGGCTGCAGCGGGTCACGCTTTGAAATGATCGGGCTGGCACAGGAAGTCATGGTTTCAGCGCCGGTCGCCGAAAAATAGCCATGCGCGGCCGCACTGCCCGAGCACGGCTCCCGCTGCGGCTGATCGTGCCGAGTTGGTATGGCATCGCCAGTGTGAAGTGGCTGCGTGCCATCACGGCCCTGAGCGCCCCGTTCGCGGGCGTGCAGCAGGCTCAGGCGTACCGCTATCGGCAGACCCATGACGAGCCGCGGCGCGAGAAGCGGGTGATGTCGCTGATGGTGTCGCCCGGCATCCCCGATATGATGTCGCGCTGTCGCTTCATCGCGCCCGGCCAGCATGTGCTGCAGGGTAGGGCGTGGTCGGGGGTGCTCCGGTGGCGAAGGTCGAGGTGAGCGCAGATGGCGGTGAGACCTGGTCGCCGACCCAGCTGAGCCGTGTCTCCGATGACCCATTTGCGTGGGTAGGCTGGCAAGCGTCATGGGGCGTGAAGACACCCGGCCACTACACCCTGACCTGCCGCGCGACGGATGCGGCGGGGTCGGCGCAGCCGCTTGATCCCCTTGAGATCTGGAACGTCGAGGGCAACGGCACGGCGGGTTTGAAGGTGCCCTCTGACTAAGCTACGGCCTCGGCCCGGGAACCGGGATCGTCACCAGTTTCGCGGGGATGGGGTCTAGTAGCGTCATGAGGTGCCTCCTCAGAACGGCCAGATGTCCCGCCCTCAATCTGTCCAAAGCTTATCAGGCAGCCTTGGCGATAAAGACGAGGCTCTGGAATATAACACAAATTAGGCTCTCATTTCGCGAGCCTTGAGGGAAATATAATTCGGAACAGCTTCGATTGCGTTCGGTTGTCGAATTGCAGCGGGGCGATGGCGTCGCAACGCTGTAGCCCTTTGTGGGTGTTTCCTCCCAAACCTTGGGGCCGTCCGCATGGGCGGCCCAATTTTTGTCGGCCGCCACATAGGTCAGCCGGACCGTAGGTCTCGATCGGAAGCGAACCCGTCGCTCGACGGTCGACGCAGCCAGTATCCGGCTGTTCGCCTTGCGTGAGCGCCGGGGCTGCGCACACGCCCACCGTTGCGATGAATGCGAAGAGCCTCTTCATCGTGGCGTCTGGCTATATCGGAAGTGTCAGCCGAAGGCGGCGAAGGAGCCTGCCTCTGGCCGGGCTGGCCAGCGCCGGTGTGGAGTTTGGCCGCGCGCATGACGGACGACGAGTAACGAAAGAGCCCGCGCCAGGGGAGCAGGCTGACTCACGGGGAGGACACCCGCTGCGTTCGGCGGGCGCCGGCGGGGCAAGGTGGGTCTGCCTCGGGAGAAGCAGTGGCCGGTGTTGAGCCGGTGCTCCGTCGCAGTTGCACGCGCAGCGCAGCATGCCGGTCACGGGCTGTCCGTCTGTTGCGGCGGTGTCGCTCTTGGATGAACTTGGAGGCCTGCGCGATGGCAGGCCCATAGCCCGACACATGATCAGCTACTCGGCTTCCGTCCTGCGCGGCTGGCCGGCCCACGCCGTGAGCCGGACGGTCAATGCGTGCACGGCATCGTCCGCTCGGCGCACAGCGCTGCCGCGCCTCCCATCGTGACGGATCCCCGAAGAAGGAGCGGTGTTTCAGCAGATGACGCGCCAGGCTTTATCACGGCGGACTGGTTGGCACAGAACACCCCCATGAAAGAGGCGATCTACTATCTCTGCGGGCCGCGGCCGTTCTTGCGGTCGCTGGTCGACAGTTTAGCGCGAACAGGCGCGCCGCTCGGACGAATCCATTTCGAGTTCTTCGGTTCGGCAGACGAACTGCTGGCGGCCTGAGGGATGGGATAGAACCCCGGTTGCGCTCGGCACCCGGGTCCGCAAGCGCCGGACCGGTCACAAGACGAGTCGCGGCCGCGGATGCCGGCGCATCGCGGCCGTCTAGCCGGCCTCTCGTGCAATTTGCGCAGCTGTAAGGCTGGAGGGTGGGATTCCAAGTCCGAGCAAGCGGATTGCAGCAGCGTTGATTCTGCGGACCGTGGCGGCGCTGCGATCTTGGACGGGGCGGCGCCGCACCGGACGCGGAGCGACACCTGTTTGCTGGCGGGGTGGTGTTCGGTCCGTCTGAGGAGCGTCTGAAACCGTGATGTGCGCACTTGCAGGCAACGCGTAGCAGAGACCTCAAACGAAACGCAACGCATCATTCGCGTTTCACGGAAGGCATCGCTTGGCGAATGAGCTTTGCTCACCCGCGACACCTCAGGTTTGGCGATGAAAGCAACGCTTCGTCCGCCTTTCCTGCGACGGAGGCAAGGACCAGCACCCCAGGCACAAATCATGCTCTGAACGCATCTCTGGCGATAAAATTGGTCGAGACATCATTTTTCTGCATTTCAAGTGCGAGGCCGCACATCGGCGCATCCAAGCGCAACGTATAGCTGTCCTTGCCGCCGCAAGAACTCGAATGATCAATTTTTCGACGCCAATGAATAAGTTGCGTAAAATCTCTACATATCTGCCAGCGTATCGGCCTGCGCGCGTCTTTTCACACTCATTATGGCCAATTAATACTACATACAAAATCGTTATCGACAATGACCAAGTCGCGCATTCATCAGGAAATGAAATATTTCAACAATAATATCGTCCATAGCGCTATCTTATCACCATTCTGGCAGCGATGCAACGGTAAATGTTGATCCATCGTTCGACTTCTTCTCGGTCGACACGTCGAGAAAAGGCAGAAATGCTGGGCGACTCAACCTTCTTGCACCGAATCACTGATCTATTTCGGGTGGACCAGCTTCCTGATCGCTGACCCGCTTCCGCTTCGGCAGGGCGGCCGGGGCACCTCATCGCTTCGGAGCGCACGGGTTCATCGGGAGCACGCTCGCGTCACCCGCCCATTCTCCCTCAAACAACATGGATAGGACGATGACTCTCCGCGTCACCGCCGCTGCGAGCCTGCTGGCTCTGGGCCTTGCCGCCTCGGCCTCGCCCGCCTTCGCTCAGGACACGCGCGCTCTCAACGTCTGGGGCGCCCATATCGAAGTGCCGACCTCACGTCCTGGTGGCCTGTTCGGCAGCCTGGCTTCGGACGCCGCCGCGCTGTCCGATCAAGACTCTGTAGGACTCAACGCCGGCCGCGCGACCTACACCTCCGGCTACACCGCAGGCCGGACTGCTCGGCGTGCACGCGCAGCAGCCGAGTAAATCCCGGCGCATTCCGAACAAAATGCAGCGAGGCGCCGACCCCGCTGCTGCGATCTTGGTTGTCCTTGCAGATCGCCGACCGCTTTCATCGACCATACCGCAACACACGCCGCTTGCCCGGCGCGTCTGGCGGATGGCTTCGCCAACATTTCGGAATCGATTGCCGTGTGGATCCCTGGCTGGCGCGAATGGACCTTCTCGGCAAAGACCTGTGGCGCCGCTCTCCTCGCGCTCCTGATCGCGTTGTGGGCCGATCTTCCCCGACCCTACTGGGCCCTGGCGACAGTCTACATCGTCACCCAGCCGCTCTCGGGCGCGACCCGCTCCAAGGGGTTCTACCGGATCTGCGGCACGCTCATCGGTGTGGCGGTAGCCATCGCACTCCTGCCAAACCTCGTCGACTCGCCCGAGCTGCTGGTCCTCGCCATCGGGCTCTGGGTCGCGCTCTGCCTCTATCTTTCACTGCTCGACCGAACGCCGCGGGCCTATCTGTTCATGCTGGCCGGCTACACGGTGGCGCTGATCGGCCTTCCCGCCGTGGACGCGCCCGGCACGATCTTCGACACCGCCGTAGCTCGTGCCGAGGAAATCTGCCTTGGCATCCTGTGCGCGACCCTCGTGTCGAGCATCGTCCTGCCGCAGCCGGTCGGCCCGGCCGTCTCAGCACGGATCGACGCTTGGCTGCACGAGGCCGGCCTCTGGACGGGCGAGGCTTTATCCGGCGCCGGAGCGGATCCCGGCGTGCGCGCGCAGCGTCTGCGCCTCGCAGTCGACGCAGCTGAGATCGACGCACTCACGACCCACCTGGGTTTCGATGACGGCGGCCAGCGGGTCGTGCCGTGGTTGCGGATCCTCCATGGCCGCATGCTAATGCTGTTGCCGATCCTGTCCTCCCTGGCGGACAGGATCACCACCCTTCGCGAGCGCGGAGAGCCTCTCGACCGAGCTACAGAACATTCTGCGCCGGGCCGAAGCCTGGTCCTGTACGGAGGCACCACCGGCAGAGGAAGCCGCGCTGCTCCGGGGCCTGATAGCGGGCGCTGATCGGCCGCTCGGTCGCGCGGCCACTTGGAGCGATCTCCTGCGCGCGAGTCTGCTGGAGCGCCTCGGGGCCTTCGTTGAGGTCGCGGCCGATTGCCGGCTGTTGCGCGCTCACATCGCCCGCGGCGGCGGCCCGCTGCGGCAACCGCTCGCGTGGCGCAGCGAGTTCGATGCCGTCGCCCGCCACCGTGATCACGGCATGGCCCTGCGCTCGGCCCTCAGCGCATGTCTGACGGTTCTGGTCTGCGCCGCAATCTGGATCGCTACGGCTTGGCCGGACGGCGCAACCGCGACCCTGATGGCCGCGATGGTCTGCTGCCTCTTCGCCACGCAGGACGATCCCGCCCCCGCGATCCTGTCATTTGCCCATTGGTCCACCGTCGCGGCAGTCGGGGCGGGCGTGCTGCAATTCGGGATCCTGCCGCGCGTTCAGGATTTCGAGACCCTCGCCTTCGTGCTCGGCGTCCCCTTCTGCTCTGCGGCCTCATGATGGCGCGGCCCGGGACGGCAGGTGCGGGCGTAGCCGTCGGCATGAACGGCGCCCTGCTGCTCGCTCTTCAGGAGAGTTACGCGGCCGACTTTGCCGCCTTCGCCAACACGGCGCTCGCGCTCATCAGCGGTCTCTGGGTCGCGGCTCTGACGACCCGGCTCGTGCGCTCGGTGGGAGCCGAGCAGAGTGCGATGCGCCTCCTGCAGGCGGGCCGAGCGACCCTGGCTGACGCTGCCCAATATCGTGGGCGCGGCGACCGCGCCGTCTTCGCAGCACTGATGCTCGACCGCCTGTGCTTGCTCGTCCCGCGCTTGGCCGCCGCGGCCCCGGACAGCTCGGTGCGGGACGTCGACAGCCTCGCTCAGCTGCGCACCGGCATGAACATCGTCGCGATCCGTCGAGCCCGGCACACGCTGCCCACCCCGTGTGTTGCGGCCGTCGACGCGGTGCTGGATTCCGTGGCGCGCCACTTCCGCGCTCCGGACGCCCCGCCGGCTCAGGATCTGCGGCATCGGATCGATGCAGCCCTTGACCTGCTTGTCGGCACGGCGGGAAGCGATGGGCGCAGAGCAGCTCTCCTCGGGCTGACGGGTCTGCGCCAAAGCCTGTTCCCGGAAGCACTGCCCTACAGGGCCGATGGGACCCGTGGCGGGGCGCCACGGAGGACTGTATCCGCGGCGAGCCTCCGCTCCGGCTCGGTCGGCGGCTTAGAGCGCGGGACGAAACCGCAGTCAGCGGGTTGGGCGGGCATGGACGCTCTTGTACCCGACGACCTCTGGGCGGTGATCGAGCCGCTTCTTCCATCCGAGCCTGAGAAGCCGAAAGGCGGTCGGCCGCGCGCCTCGGATCGGGCGGCGCTGGCGGGCATCATCCTGGTTCTGCGCACGGGCATGCAGTGGAAGCATCTGCCGCGTTCCGATGTCGGCTGCAGCGGCAAGACGAGTTGGCGGCGGCTGGGCGCGTGGCAGGCGGCTGGCGTCTGGGCCGCCCTGCACCGTGTGCTGCTGGAGCAGCTTCAGGATGTCGATGCGCTCGACTGGTCACGCGCGGTCCTCGACAGTGCGAGCCTGCCGGCGAAAAAGGGGCCCCGCGACGGGCCCGAACCCGACAGACCGGGGCAAGCCGGGCACGAAGCGCCACCTCGTCGTGGACGCCAACGCCACGCCGCTCGGCCTGACGCTTACCGGAGCCAACTGCCACGACAGCCGCACGCTGGCAGCTACCCTCGACGCGGTGCCGGGCGTGCGCAGCGGCCGCCGTGGTCGCCCGCGGCGCAGGCCCGACAAATTGCATGCCGACAAGGGCTATGACCATCGTCGCTGCCGGCGTGAGTGCCGCGCCCGCAGCATCACGCCACGGATCGCCCGGCGCGGCATCGAGAGCAGCGAACACCTCGGACGCTACCGCTGGATCGTGGAGCGCACCCTGGCTTGGCTCGCACGCTTCCGCCGACTTACCATCCGCTACGAGCGACGCGCTGACCTCCACCTCGCCTTCACGACACTCGCCTGTGGCCTCATCTGCAGGGCACAGCTCAAACGGTTTTGTCCCTGACTCTTAGAGCGCTCTCCGCCGGAGTGGACGCGGCGCGAAGGACGAGAGCGCGTCAGGACCAAGGCCCGGAGCCAGGATCGATTGCAACGCGATCGGGCGTGGTTCTAGGAGATAGGGCATCACGCCGTCCGGCCGGCGCGGTTCCGCCCGGATCCGTTCACGGCTGAGCCGCCTCCTGGGTCAGCGCGCCGAACTCGCTCACCATGCATTCATGCATGCGCCGGAGCCACGCCCGCGCTTCGGCGGTCTGGAGGCTCCGCCCGGTCGGCCCGTTCGGCCGCGGCGCGGGCCTGCTCCTCGGCGCGCTCCGCCCGTGCAACCGCCCCACGCAGCATGGCCTCGGCGTGCCGGGCCCGATCCTCGGCCGCGCGCGCCGCAGCCTCCGCCTCGCGCACCGAGCGCTGCGCATCCCGGACCGAGTCGCGGGCGCTCTTCTGCATCGTCCGAAGCCGGGTGGCGACACCGCGCACGGCGTCCAGGGAGGTCGACCAATCGTCGGTCTCCGCGGAGGCTGCCGGCGGCAGACCGGCACCGGAGAACAGGGCCACGACGCGATCGATCGGAACCGCCTTGCCGCTGCGCAACCCGATTGGGTCGGCCGGCGCGCACCTTTCCGGCGAATCGGCCGTCGCGCTGGCGGCGCCGCTCACGCCGCGGCCTGATCGGTTAGGTCCGAGAACTCGGACAGGATCGCCTCCTGGACCCGCCCGAGCCATTCCTCGGCATGTCGGGCGCGTTCCTCGGCGGCGCGGGCGCGCGCCTCGGCCGCCTTCGCACGCTCCTCGGCGGCGATGATCTGCGCCTCGGCGCGCACCTGGGCCTCCCGGGCCTGCATCTCCGCGACGCGAGCCCGCTCGTTCGAGCTGTTGATGTCCTCCCGGACCTGCTCCAGCACGTGCTCGATGCGCTCCTCCCGCTCGCGGGCCTGCGCCTCGACCTCGCGCGCCTGCCGGGCCGCGGCCTGCACCCGGTGGATCAGCGCGTCCCAGTCCTGCGGCGCCGATTGCGAGGTCGGGAGTTCGGCCTGCTCGTTCATCGATGAGACCACCCGCAGGACATTGCCGAGATTGGATTCGGGCGCAGCGGTCGGTTCGCGCTTCGCCTTGTTGGCGGGCCGAAACCGAGGGTCGCTCAGAAGCCGCTGCAGCTCGCTCACGGAAGCCCGTCTCCCTGCCGGTGGTAATCTGATCCGACTAAACTGATTAAGAGAGTTAACAAATCATTAAAGCTTGGCCGAGCAGGTGTTGGAATATTAACACGGCAGGCTGCGGACGCGGGCTCCGCAGCGTGTTCATGCGGTGCACGCGAGCGATCCCAGGCGGGCACGATGAGCGTGGTCGATGACAGGCGTGGTCCACGGCTGCCGGCGGCGCGCGGGGACCACCTGCCCGGCAGGGCGGTGCGGAAGTGTCCGGCTGAAGGCTTGCGACCGGCGGCATCTACGGGCGCGTATGGGACAGTTCGAAGCGTTCCGAGCCAGCTCCGCTGAACTTGGATCCGCTCTGAAGCCGCAATGCCGACTTTCCTGTCGTTGACATCCGCGTTCCAGGCTCGCAGCCGCGCGGATGGTTCGGCGAGAACCGGGCATAGATCCGGCGCGTGGTCGCGACGTCCTCGAGGCGCGGCTATGGGCAGATCTCCTCCATATCGAGGCCGGCCGCCTCGGCCGCGCTGGCGAGCTTCGTCTTCACCGGCCGGATCAGCGGCTTGTTCGCCTCGATCACGCAGGGTGAGCGCGCGCCGGCCTGGGCCGCGAGCAGGCGCGCCTTCAGCGTGCGCGTCATGTCGTGTGATCCGCCCGGGCCATCGGGACGGCCCGAATGATTGAACCAAATTCCGAAGTTCACCGTTTCTGGCGCCTGGAGCCGGCGGAGAGAGCGGTTGGCGCTCTTCCAGCAGGTCCGCAAGAGGCAGCAGCCGTGATTGCAGCCGAACGAGGCTCAGGAAGATCCGCGGGAGGCTGCGCCGGCCCCGGACACACAACACGAAGACCGCAAGGAAGCGGTGATACGGATCTGGCGCAGGGCCCTCCAGAATATGCGCCGGCGACGCGCAGGGCGGGAAGCGGCCGGGGAGACTGCTGGCCGCCGAGGGTGACGGGCAGATCGCGCTCATGCCGCCGCCGCTATGTCGTGCGTGCTGCAAAGGGTGTTCGCCCGCACGCCGTCGCGGCAGCTGCCTCCATAGTGTTCGGGACGACCTGATCGAACCTGACGAGGTCCGCCATGACCGCTCCGCAGACCGTCGCGACGATATTCTTCCTGATCTCTATCGGATCGGCATTGACGCTGGCATTGATGACAGCTGCATCAGCGGCGCTGGGCACAGTGGCTGACAGCTATGGTCGAACGCGTTCGAGCGAATACGACGGCAGACCCAACCCATTCTCATTGGCAGTCTGCCGCATGCACCAGGTGGCGCTCGATCGCATGAATGTGCGGTAGCGCAATGTCGGCGCCTTCACGATCGCGCCTCCTGCTCGCCGCCGGTCACCCACCGGCCGCAGGCTGGAGCGCTCGCGTGAATGTCGCTCGCTGTCCCGCCGGTCCAGCCCTGCCCCATCCGCCCGCATTCAGGTACGTCCGCGCCGAGCGCTTCCGGACCAGGTGCTCGCAGGAGCCGCAGGTCTCGCCTGCCGGTCCGCTCCCCCGCGGAGGTGCTTGCGCTCCTGGGGGCGGCGTGGCCGAGGTTGAACTGGTCGTCGATGCTCGGGCTGCCTTGCCTGAAGCGCTCGCTCCCGGAGATCCCGGACCGGGTGCTCACGACGGGCGACGTCGTCCGGATCATCGGCCGGGCCAAGGTGCAGGTCGGGGCGAAGACGGCCTGCGAGGCTCCGCGTTCTGGCCTGCATCGAGGCCGTGCCGCGCGACTGCGCCAAGTCCTGACCTTTCATCCTCTCCCGACTGCCGGTCAGAACCGCGCGCTCAATACCGGACGTTGCGGTAGCCGCCACCGCCGCGGCCCACGATGCTCTGGATCACTTCCTTGGTCGACGGGCTGAGACCGCCATCGCCGCGCAGGCGACGTCCGTCCGCCCGTTCGAGGCGTGCAACGTCGTCGGAGCAATGATCCAGCGCATCGTGGACCCGGGATGACAGGGGCATGCCCCGTTGCACAGTGGGGCGATCCATCTCAAACCGCAGACAGGACGCCAGATAGCCTTTCAGGTCGTCGAAGGCGGCGGCTTGGGCGCTCGACGTGAGGATGACGAGCAGCAACGCGGGTCGGGCGAGCATCGGACGCTCCAGGCAAGATCGGACCGTGCAGCCAACGCGCGAGGCGGGCTTTGGTCGCCGCAAGCTCGAAGCCCCCACGGCTTCGGCGGCAACCTGACCTCCAGATCCGCTTCGGAATACTCTCTTTACCCTGTGGTCAAGGACGGGTCGTCCGAAGGTCGGTTGATCCCGTTGAGGTGCATGGACACGCCCACGCCTGCGGCAGCGGACGATCGCACGCCTGAAACGGACGCGCTGGTCGCGCTGTCGGTCGAGGCCTTCGTCGCGGGTTGGCAAGCCATCACGGGCGAACCGCCGGCCGTCCTGCTCAGCTCGCGCGCCGCGATGATCGCATTGCTGGTCGAAAGCGTGCCTTTGGCGCCGCTAACGCCACCGGTTCCCGCATCGGACGCTCGGCACCGAGCCGGTCACGCGACGCGATAACCACTTTCAACCATCCGGCTTCAGCCCGGGCGCCTTTCGTCAATTCTGCCGGTCCCCTGAATGGGTGATGCGGCTCAGCCTGCGCGGTTTGCCGCAGCGGGCCTTTTGCCGCGCGTCCGACGGCGCCCTTGTGGCGAAGCAGACGGCCGTGTCTTGTAGGGCCCGGACATCGATCCTGATTTGCGACAACCTCATCCTGCCCGGCCCAGCGCTGCGGCAGGATTTTTGCTCTACAAAGGTGCAATATGCGGCAGTAATCACCCGCAGCTATGTCTCCGTTCGGCGCCTCCGGATGGCCCAGTCGATAAGATCACAAACGAACCCGCCCCGCTGTGCCGCGGCGGGCTTTTCGTGTCCTTCGGCGGCGGAGCCACCGGAACGCTGCCTGTTCCCAATGGTGTGCGGGCATCGCCACCAACCAATCCGTCAATGATCCGGGCTGAGTCGGCTCTGACATCATGTATCGACTGATTTGGGAGAGCGCATTCGACGGGGCGAACTGGCAACTTAGTGTTGTGCATTACTGATATTGTTACCGAACACGAACAATTTATTGCTGGACGCGCAATCACATTTGGCCGACATATTGATTTTGCTGAAATTGCCAGATGTATATGGAAGTGCCCGGCGTATTCGCGTGCGAGGCAGGGCTGGGGGAGACATGGCATGATGGATGAAGACGTCGGATATGCCCTGGAATCGGCCGAGCTGGCGTGCGCGATTGTTGCCGCTTACGTCTCACACAATTCCGTCCCGGTCTCCGATCTGCCAAACCTGATCCGCGACATTCGCGGTGCAATCGCTGGATTGCTGCTCGGCAACCTTCCCGGGGCCGCTGCCTCGGTGGCCGAGGTCGAGACGCCAACCCCCGTTCAGATCCGCAAGTCGGTCCGGCGCGACGGGATCGTCAGCTTCATCGACGGCAAGACCTACAAGACCCTCAAGCGTCACCTGACCAGCCACGGGCTCGACCCCCGCTCTTACCGGCAAAACTATGGCCTGCCTGCGGACTACCCAATGGTGGCGCCGGGCTATGCCGAGAGGCGTTCGGCTCTCGCCAAGGCGATCGGGCTGGGCCAGCCGGGTGCCATGGCCGAGCGCGAGCGGAAGCGCTCCCGCAAAGTTGCGTGATGGTTTGGACAGCTCGCCCGGTTCACCGCGGCGGGCGTTGTTCAAGAGCGCGTGCTCACCTGCGCGGCGGCAACGCGCTTGTCGTGTTCCAAGCCGACGCGGGAGGATGCGGGACCGCTCACGAGTCGTGCTAAGTACCGGTCCAGCGAAAACGGCCCGGAACCGCCGAGTACCAGCGTCGCCAGTCCCGTGAGGTAAAGCAGGTCGGTCTCGAAGCCCGGCGCTCCGAACTGTGCCCCGGTCGGAGTGATGGCCTGCAACTTGATCGAGCTGAAGCCATACTGCCAATGGACCGTGAACATCGCCGTCAGCAATACGATGATCATAGGTATGCTGGCGAGCGGCACCAGGGCGACGATCAGAATACAGAAGCCGCCGAGGATCTCCACCACGATCGTCAGAGCGCCCATCACATACGGGGCGGGCACGCCCATGGCGTGCAGAATGGACGGGAAGGCATCCAGGCCGCGCATCGCTTTCGCGAGCCCGTGCTCCATGAACCCGTACCCGACAATGAGCCGGATCGGTAGCGGCGCCCACGTGGAGGCGGATGACGCGCCAGCCAGAATGGCGGCGGTGGTGTTTCGAACCCGGTCAGCGATCCGCACGGCGAGAGCCTCCCCTTGTGACGGGGCCGGTTCCGCAGTGGCTATGCGAACGGCCTCCATGATCTCCGCTGTTCGCGTGAGGGCACGAAGAGTTTCATCGCATGCAAAGGGGGGCGGCGCTGACTCGGGGGCCTGAAGATCCTCCCCAGGGGTGCGGGGCCGCCCGGCCCCGGGACCTGTGTTGGTGAACCATCCAAAGAACTGTCCGTGCTGTCCGCACGCAGTGCCCACTCGGCCAATCCGAGCGGACTTTTCTATTTAAGCGAGTGCCATCCGGCGATTGGCCCAATCATTGGTTGTGCTCATAATTGTTCCAGCATCAAAAACTGTGTTTTATTAATCAAGATGCCGTCACTTGCAATTATTATTGATGCAGGAAATATTTAATACTGCCAAACATGATTCGGGAGGCAAAAATATCATGCGAGTGAGATTTATTCACCTATTGATTGGTGTTTCATTCGGATGCTTGTGCGCGTCGACAGCATTCGCTGACGAGCTGCCTCGGTCAGGCGAGTACACGGTTATCTACACAGGTATCGATACGTCGCCGGTCAAGCCTATGCCCATCGGTACTAACCGTGCGCTGGTGCCGAGCCATGCCACGATGACCGCCGTCAACACGGCGGGCAGCGGCTTTCTGCACAACCTGGCCGGCCGCTGTGTCGGGCTGGCGACTTTGGACAACGATGCCAAGACGGTCGAAAGCCACGGCCACTGTGTCTACGCGGATGCCGCTGGCGACCAGATCTTCGAGAAGTACGACTACCCGGTACAGGCCCAGGGCGCGAACCTGAAAGGCACCGCCGAGTGGACCGGCGGCACCGGAAAGTTCGCGGGCATCTCAGGCGATGTCCAACTAACCAACACGCGGCTCACCGCCATGACGGACGGCGTGGCGCAAGTCTCCGGCACCAAAACGGGCCGCTATTCGTTCGAGAACACAACGTCATCCCTGAAGTGAGGCTCGCGGCCGGGGCCCAGGCCCCGGCCTGCCGAACCTGCCGGGCCCGGACTGGGCCGTGCGGGTCTGGGAGTCCGCTGCGAGGGCGGCTGAGCGCGCACCTGCACCGTGCGCCACGTCACGGGCGGCAGATCCGGCCCAAGTGCCGGGGCTTACCAGTCAATTCGTCGCGGGCTGCGATCCATCTGACGCTCACGGGGTTGGCTGAGACAGGAGCTTCCTGCCCGCTCAACTGGTTAGGCGCTGAAACATGATGAAGGCTATCCTCACAGCGGCGTTCGTGGCCGCCCTCGCTTCGCCGGCCTTCGCACAGGTCGCTGCAGAAACATCGCACCCGCCTGGTGCGCCGGGCTCGGCGGCGCGCCAGCCCGGATCGACTGGCGACCCGACGGCCGGCACTTACTCGCCGACTGGTCACGCGCCGGATTCCGTCACCGGCGACTCGGCGGCGGGCGGTAACCAGGGCCAGCCCAACCGTGTCGGTTCAACCGGAAGCGGTGGATCCAGCTCGGGCGGCGGGCACTGACGGTTACGCGGCGTCCGTGACGAGCAACCGATGAGAGAGGGGCCCGCCCGGCCGATCCGGGCGGGCTTTATCCTGGCCCCTCAATGGAGGATGCGGAGATGACACATAAGCCTTAGCTCCAAGTGTAAGATCGACATGGAGGAGCATATGTCCGATCTGGCGCGGATTGATCTATATGTGATGATGCTGTTTATATTATGATATGCATCGGGGTAACCGTTCAATCGATATTATTGAAGAGAACCATAGATGCTTGGCATGCGAGGCATTTCCGGACGCCGTGGATTTGCCCGGGCCGATCCAGCGCCGCCGGTGATCCGCCATCAGGCTGCGCCAAGAGGCGGGCGCGCGCCTGCGAGACGCGTACATGACCGTTTACTCCACGGTGCACCACTTCGTGTCGGCTGCGGTTCCGGCTGATCCGGCGTGATCATCACACGCTCCGCGATCCTTCCACGGGGCCGGGAGAATGCGGCCCCAGCCGCGTCTGCGCTGGAAGCTCGACCTCGAGTGCCGGCGGTCCATAGGGCGGCGGAGAGGGCTGGGCGGGATGGCCGGCGGGCGAGAGGCCCGGCCCGGACGATCCCAGGAAGGCATGGCACTCCTGCTCCCGGCCTCGCACCACTCTGTGGCCAGCCATCGGTCCGTGCGTTTCCGTCACGACGGTCCGCTGGCCCTCTGACCCGCGGTCTGAACTGAATGCGACAACCACCCAATCGCGCTGTCTGCCGAGTTCATGGGCCCGCGCCGAATTCGAATACAGCGCCGTGAAGGTCCAGCTCGCTCGCTGGGTGTGCAGGATGGGGAGCCATGCCACCCCGCTGGGATTGAAGCGCCGGGGGGCAATCTTGGGAAGATCGTCGACCTGCTCGCGATATTGTCTGTCCACATCGAGCAGGATCGCCACGGACGGCTCTTGATCGGGGCGCCGGCCCGGGCGCGGCATCCGCGAGAGGACCGCATTCAGGTTGGCGCGCAGCATCTTGACCCGGCGCGCTCCCAAGCCCTGCACCTCGTCCAATCGCCCCTGCTCGGCAACCATCTCCAGCTGCTCGAGCGTCGATACGTGCAAAGTGTCGGATATGCGCGCGGCCAGCACGGGTCCGATACCCGGTATCGTGCGTAGCAGCTGCACCGGATCCGCCGAGCCTCGCAAATGCTCCAGGTAGGGCCAGCGGCCCGTCTCAAGCAATTGCATGATCGCCCGGCCGATGGAGCGGCCGACACCCGGGATGGCATCCAAGGCGTCGGGCCCACCCTGTGCAACCTCTCGAAGGTCGCGATCGAGATGTGTGACCGAGTCGGCGGCCTTCCGATATGCGGCGGCGCGGAACTTCTCTCCCTCCGTGCGATCGAGGAGATCTGCAGCCTCGCGCAGACGCTCCGCGACAGCTTGGTTACATGTCGGCTGTGCGTGTTCGGACGATGAAGCCCGCGGCGCCCAGCGCGAGCCATTCCCGTCGTCTGGCCTCCGCCTCATCGCGCCTCTCCAGCAGCTACGCCCCTCGGCTGACGAGTCCGACAAGAGGGCCGGGAACCGTGCTGCTGAGAGCAGCTTGGCTCGTCACCTCAGGTTCGGACCGCCCTGGGGCAAGGCAAGGCCACCTTATCGTCTGCCCAGCACTCGGCAGAATTGACGCACATCAAGGCTCGATGACGAGGTGGAGCTGGTGCGGAAGCTGCCACGAATAAATGTGTGCCGGAAGCGAAGCCGGTCCTGATCCCAGGAGCAGCACTGCAGTCATGACGGGCCGCGCGGAAGAACGACCATGCACGTCAGGGCCGCGCCGCCCCGAACTGGCCTCCGACCCGGGAGAGCAGCAGGGCGGTCTGAGCCGGCCCAGCGAGTTTGGCACCTGCGGCTCACCGCCTGTTCGCGGACAACCGTGCCGTGGGTTGCAACGGCGGTAACTTGCTTGCCGACCCAGACGCCGTCCAACCATCCGCAAGTCTCCCCACGCGACCGGAAGCCTAAGCAAAGGTTTGTCGCTGCGACAGAGGTCCTAGCTTTGTACGGAGGGACCAAGTGTCTGTTTCATGCGGAAATGGTCAGGAGCAACGTCGATATCGACTTGCGCCTTGACCATCGTTGAAGATGTTGGGAAATGTTAGTATCTCGGATATTTTTCCCGGCGCCACGCTAAGCAGCTCGATCGCGCGGGGCAGGCCGGGGGCGTTGTAGCCGGCTTTGAAACCGACCGTCGCATCCATTCAGTCCAGGCAAAAAATTTGGGAGACGGACGGTGTATTTGTCGCCGTAGATTGTCGCTTACTCCGATTTGCCTTGACGTACGTCAAAGCGGCGCCGTGAAACGGAGCCAGTCTGCAACTCGCGAGCTGAACCTTCCTGATCCGTAAGCTCATGACCTAGTCCCTGGTCACGCCTGCCGGCCTCCTAGAAGCTCAGACACGACCATGAACGGCGAGCATCCGCGATGCAGATACCTGCGGAAATCGACTTTCAAGGCCTTGATGCCTCTCCGTCGGTTGAGCGTTCCGTCTCGGAGCATATCGCCGAGTCTCGAACGGCGCTACGGTCGGGTGACGGCCTGCCGGGTGGTGATCAAGGGGCCCGGCGACCACCATCGCACGGGCGGGCCGTACGAGGTGAACATCCACCTCGTACTGCCTGAAGGTCGGGAGGTCAGCGTGACGCGCACTCCTAGCCAAGATGAGCGCCATGCTCAGTTGGTCTTCGCCATCGACGACGCGTTCAAGCGGGCGCGGCGCCAACTTCAAGACCACGCGCGCAAGTTACAGGGGCAAGTCAAACAGCACGAGGCAGTTTCCAGCGGCACGGTTCTTCGGATCGACGAGTCCGGCACGTTCGGCTTCCTAGAGACAGGAGACGGTCGTGAGGTCTACTTCCATCGCAATAGTGTCTGGGACGACGCCTTTGACCGAATCGCGCCCGGTACCCGTGTCACATTCACAGAGGAGATGGGACAGAAGGGACCGCAAGCGAGTACGGTCAGGATTCTCGGAAAGCATGGACTGAGGTTGTAGACAACGCGACGGGCCGGAGTGCACACATGAGCCAACTGGCGCTGCTGATTAAGTCGGAACAGGGTGCTTTCAGCGCATCGTGTCCGGATTTTCCGGCTCTCCGGCCCCATGCCGAGAACCTCGACATGCTGTTGCGGGAGGTGGGGCGCGCACTCGTACCGCATTTCAGCGCCAGCTCCGAGGAGACAGGTGAGCCGCCACTGGTTCGCGCATCAAGCGCGGCCCCTGACGATCCGACGACGCGCCAGGTCTGCGACCGTGCGATGGCTGAACCGGCCGGCGATAATGGCCCGAGGCCAGGAACACGCGTGAATATTTCTCTCGACGAGAGCCTTCTCGAGCAAGTCGACCGCGTTGCGGCGGCGCGCGGCGAAACCCGTTCGGCGTTTCTCGCAGAGGCTGCGAAGGCATGGATCCGGCAATGCGAGGCAGAGCATATGGTCGGTGCGCTGCAAGCGAACTGAGGATCGCCGGAACCGTCGCTGTAAACTGGCAGCTGATCTGGAGGCCTCACTGGCCTCCTCGCAGGAGGCTTCGCATGCGGCCGCGAGACCCGCGCCGGCAAGAAGCCCGTTCCGCGTAGATGGTTCTTCATGCCCGGAACAGGCAGGTGGGCGTCAAACCGCGACCTTCCTGCCGGCCATGTTCAAGGTGCGGTGCGCCAGCGCATGGCTTCATCTCCAGCTCCTCTGGCCCGGCCTGATCCTCTCGATCAGCCCGGTCCAAAATCAGCCGGTCAGGTCAATTCAGGTGCTTGAGCCACACTGGTCCAGAAGCGCAGGTTTCGTGCAGGCCGCCTTCGCCCTTCTCGCGTCGCTCGTGATAGCGAAGCCTCGACTCCGAAGCCGCCCTGGATCGGCGGCGCGACGCATGGGATGACGGTCTTGGCAGCAATCTGGGTGACAGCTCTTATCCGAG
This sequence comes from Methylobacterium sp. P31, assembly GCA_050632875.1. Lineage (GTDB taxonomy): Bacteria > Pseudomonadota > Alphaproteobacteria > Rhizobiales > Beijerinckiaceae > Methylobacterium. The sequence goes on from JBODSC010000001.1 coordinate 4,846,208, forward strand.
CGTTGACCTCGGGAGCCGTCGTCGTGCTCGCCTCGGTGCTGGCGGAACTCCTCGGGCCGGTCTGGGGCGCGCTCATCATCAGCTTGCCGGTATCCGCCGGACCGGCCTACGTGTTCATGGTCCTGGAACATGATACCGCCTTTGTCGCCGGCGCGGCCCTCAACGGCTTTGCGGCGACCGCGGCAACAGGCGTGTTCCTGATTGTCTATGCCCGACGAGCGGCCGGTCGAGGTCTGGCACTCAGCTTGGGCCCGGCGATCTTGGCGTGGCTCGCAGCGGCCGTTCCGATCTCTGCCGTTTCATGGACACCGCTGGCGGCGTTCCTGCTCAATGCGGCCGTCTACGGAGCAGGCACCCTTTTGACCCGACCGGCGGCGCGAACGTCCCTTGCCCGTAGCGCCGTCGTCGCGAGGCCCCGGCCGCTCGACCTCATCGTCCGGGCGGCTGCCGTTGCTCTGTTCGTGACAGCCGTCCTGGCACTAAGTTCAGCCTTGGGGCCGGCGCGAACCGGGGTGATCGCCGCCTATCCGGTCACTCTCACGAGCACCTTCGTCATCCTGCACCGCCGCGTCGGTGGAGCGGCGATGGCGCGGCTGGCGAGCATCACGATCCGCGGCGTATTCGGCTTCGGCCTGACTCTGCTCACACTTCACCTGATGGTCCGGCCATTCGGTGCCGCCCCCGCCCTTGCGGGAGCCTCTTTTCGTCTCTCTGACCTATTCAGCCGGGCTTCTCGCCCTGCAGCGACGTCCAAGTCCGCAGGTATCAAGCATAGCCACACGCTAGGATTCCGACCGCCGATCCCCGGTGATCGCGCGCTCCTGCGTCTCCGTGGCGGCATGGACAGTTTGACTGTGATGTGGAGAGCGCAGTCAGGCAAATGGCGAAGCGTGAATAGTGAACGTGGTCTGACAGGGATGCCGAAGCGGCGTGCTTTTCGTCGCCTCGAAGCATGTCTGGTTCTCGCCCGGGAGCGGAACGTAAGTCGTGCCGCCTAGGTCATGGGCATCGCACAGCCGGCCTTGAGCCAGCAGATGCACCTGATCGAAGCGCGCCTTGGCACCCCCTCGTTCGATCGGAATACACGGCCGCTGCAATTGACCGACGCCGGCGGCTATCTCGTCGCGGAAGCTGCGAGCCTCGTCGACCGGTTCGAGACTATCGTGTCATCAAGAGGTTCGGAATCGACCCTATTCGGACCTTCGGTCATGCACGCTGCGATGGACGGGCCGGTGTAAGGTAGACGGCTTGATGGGAGCTTCAGTCCCGATTTCACGTGCCCGATGCGCCCGACGGAACCGTTCTCGCTAGGCCGTTTGCCGCAGGATTTCGGCTCGCAGTGCTTCGGGCTGCGGGGTACCCGAGAACAGCCGGTTGCCGACGGCAACCGAGGGGACGGCACGGATGCCCGCCTCTCGCGCCTCGCGCAGCGCCGCATCGTGGCGCTCCCCGTAGACCGGCGATACCAGGACGCCATCGAGGCCGGAGGAATCAAGACCAAGATCTTGCAGGATCGCCTTGAGCACGTCGGTGCCGCCGATGTCACGATCCTGCTGAAAGAAGGCGCGCAGAACCGCATCGACGTAGGCGTCGCCCCGGCCGTGCTCGACGGCGTACTGAAGCCCGAGGAACGCCTTGCGGGTGTACGGCTGCGGCGAGATGGTTGGCAGGCGGATCGCGATGCCCATCCGCTCGGCGGCCGGGTAGACGCCCTGCTTCCACGCCGTGGGTAGATACTCGTCCTCTGGCCGCAGCGTCGGAGTCGGGTCGGGACGCAACTCGAACGGCATCTAGACAACGTCAACCTCAAGACCCTCGGCAGCGGCTCGGATGACGCGCTCCCCCAAGAGGCAGTACGGACAGACGAAATCGATCCACACGCGAAGGGTCGCTCGAGAGCCTTTCTTTACGGCGGCGTTGGCGTCCTGGCTCATATCCCTCAACCCATATCCTCGCGAGGCGGGAAACGGGGGCACCGGAACAAGGCGGCACCCCGCTCCTCGGCTCCTTCAGGCCGCAAGCTCGGCCGGCTTGATGTTGGCAATCGGCCCCAGGATGGCGTGGTCGAAGCCCGCCAGTTCCTGGGCTGCCTGAATGCGCCTCGGGAAATCTGGGTTGGCGAGCGCGGCCTTGCCGAGTGCCACGATGTCCGCGCCAGCAGCCAGGACCTCCTGCGCCTGCGCTGGGTCCTGCACGCCGCCGTTGGCGATCAGCGGGACCTGCGGCGCGTAGCGGCGAGCAAGCGCGACGAGACTGTCTCGGCCGCCCTCGAATGCGGGCTCCCACGCCTTGTTCTCGGTGACGTGGATGTAGCCGACGCCGGCCTCGGCGAGCGCGCCGAAGATGGCCTCGGCATCCCGCTCGCGGCCCGCCCACTTATGGGTGAAGTCGTTGACCTTGCCCTGCGAGATCCGGACCCCAACCGGCGCGCTCGAACCGACCTTCGCCCGCACGGCCTCGAAGATGGTGCGCACGAACGTGGTGCGCTCGCGGGTGTCGCCGCCCCACCGGTCCCTGCGCTGGTTGGCGTAGTCGGTCAGGAACTGGTCGATCAGGTAGCCGTTCGCGCCGTGAATCTCGACGCCGTCGAACCCGGCCGCGACTGCGCGTGCGGCCGATGCGGCGAAGCCCTCCACGGCCTCGGCGATCTGCTCCTCGGTGATGGCCGCAGGCATCGGGTAGGCGCCCTTGCCGTAGTAGAACTCCATCTGCTGCCCCTTAGGCTGCACGGCCGAAGGTCCGACGGTGGTGTTGCGGAAGCGGTTGCCCTGGCTGATCGCACCTGCGTGCATCAGCTGCGCGAAGATGCGCGCGCCGTGCCGGTGGGCAGCCTCCACGACCGGCCGCCACGCCTGCTCCTGCGCCTCATCGGTGAGGCCGGGCTGATGAAGGTAGCCCTGCGAGAACGCCTGATCCGTGTAGATGCCCTCGGTGATGAGCAGGCTGAAGCCGCCACGGGCGAAGCGCTCGTAGTAGCGCGCCATCATCTCCGTGGCGGTGCCCTCCTCGGAGGCACTCACGCGCGTCATCGGCGCGACCGCGAGGCGGTTCCTGAGCTTCACCCCGTTTACATCGATGGCGGTGAAAAGACCCTTCGCGTCCGTGCTCATGTTCAGCCTCCGAGCTGCCGGTGTTGCTCTCTTGGCAGGTAGGTAGCCGTTGCAGCGACCTTGCAGTAGCCGAGGTGCACGATAAGGACCTTATCGCGCAGTGTTATGCTGATGAACCTCTCAGACGTGGTCCTGTTCTGCGCGGTTGTCGCGACCGGCAGCCTTTCGGCCGCCGGCCGGCAGGCGGGCTTGTCGCCGATGGCGGTCAGTCGCCGGCTGGCAGTACTGGAACAGGAACTCGGGGTGCGCCTGCTCTACCGCACGAACCGGTCGGTCGCCCTGACTGCGGATGGTGAGACGTTCCTGCCGCTCGCCCAGACGATGCTGGAGGCGAGAGTTGCTGCTGCGGCTGTCTTCTCTGAACAGCACGACGGACGCAGGAGCTTGTTGATAGCACCCTCACGGCCGTCACCCTGACCGACGCCGAGCCGGAGCAACTTGCCATCTGGGCGGTGCTGCCGACCCGCCAGCACATGCCCCCACGAGTACGTCAGCTCATCCACGCCTTGAAGATCGAACTGACGACGGCTCCCGCTCGGGATCTCTGAACGATGCATGTTCGGCCGAGCCAAGCTCGACCTGCTCGAAGCTCGGCTGATCGGTGCCACGTGAGGCCGACCGCATCGAGAGTGCGCCAGACCCCGAAGACGCAGCGGAGAGGCCGGGCTGACGGCCCGGCCCCCTCTTGCAGCCATTCAACCGATCTTAGCGGCTCAGGCGGCTTTGACGCTGGACAGGAAGGTGCCGACCTCCCGTGACAGACTGGCTGAGTGGCGCGCCAGGTCCTGTGCTGCACTCAGCACCTGCGCAGCCGCCGTGCTGGTCTGACCTGCCCCCTCGCGCACGCCCGCGATGTTGCGCGTGACCTGCTCGGTGCCTTGAGCCGCCTGCTGGACGTTGCGGGTGATCTCCTGGGTTGCGGCCCCCTGCTCCTCCATCGCTGCCGCGATGCTGGCCGCGTAGGCGGACATGTCGGAGATCACACGGCTGATCTCGCGGATGTCGGCCACCGCCTCGTTCGTGGCGCACTGGATTTCGGCAATCCGCTCGCCGATCTCGCCCGTCGCCCGCGTGGTCTGACCGGCAAGCTCCTTCACCTCCGTGGCGACCACTGCAAAGCCGCGGCCCGCCTCACCGGCCCGGGCCGCCTCGATGGTGGCGTTGAGCGCCAGCAGGTTCGTCTGCGCCGCGATGGTGGAGATGATCGACACGGCGCTGCTGATCCGCTCGGCCGTTCCGGCCAGACGCTGCACGGTCGCGTCCGTATGCTGGGCCTTCTCGACCGCCATGTTGGCGATCTGAGCCGACTGGCTGACCTGGTGCACGATCTCCTGCACGGAGGCGGCCATCTCCTCGGAGGCCGCCGCGACCGTCTGAACGTTGGCCGACGTCTGCTGGGCCGCGCCGACCACGCTCAGGGTCTGCTGAGTCGTCTCGTCCGCCGTGGCGGTCATCGACTGCGCCGTGGCCTCCATCTCGGTGGCCGCCCCGGCCAGGCCCTGCGTCAGCACCGACACGCTGCGCTCGAAGTTCCTGGTCAGTTGGTCGAGCAGGTTGGCGCGGCGCATCTTGGCCTCAGCCTCGTCCGCTGCCGCCGCCTCGGCCGCCGCCTTCGCGATCAGCCCCTCCTTGAACACCTGAACAGCGCGCGCCATCAGGCCGATCTCGTCCGAGCGCGATTGCGCAGGAATCGCAACGGCTGTGTCCCCGGCCGCCAAGTGACCCATGACGCTTGTGAGCGCGCGGATGGGCCGGACGATCCCGCGCGCAATCGGCCACGCGCAGGCGATCAGCAGAGCGATCAGCCCGGCAACGTACATTACCTCACGCCGCACAAGCTCCCAAAACCGAGCGTCTATGTCGTCGATGTAGACGCCCGTACCGATTACCCACTGCCACGGCGCATAGCTGAGGGCATATCCGAGCTTGGGTGACGGCTGATCCTGCCCGGCGCGCGGGAACAGAAACTCGACATAGCCGCCGCCCGCCTTGGCAGCCTCGATCAGGGCAGCGTTGAAGCGCAGGCCGCTTGCATCCTTGGCCTCCAGCAGGTTCTTGCCCTCGTTCTCTGGCTTCAGACCATGCGCGAGGTTCACGCCATCATAGTTGTAGACGAAGAAGTAGTCGTTCTTCCCATAGCGAACCGCACGAAGCACGGACTTGGCGCGATCTTGCGCTTCCTGCTGCGAAATGAGCCCCTTTTCGGCGCTGTTTGCGAGACCCTTCACCGTCGAAATGGCAGCCTCGACCTGACCGGAAATGGCGGTTCTGCGCTCCTGCAGGATTGCCTCGCGGGCTCCAAAGAGTTGAAACGCCTCACTTACGGATATTGCCAATAGAAAACAGACTATCAGAAGGGCTATGCGGTGAGTAATCTTCAGCGACATGGTGGCGGCCGGGTTAAAGAAGGATCTTGGCTGGCAATGATATTAATATGCGAGTCAATGTTAAAATTGTAAAAATCGACATGCCCTTTTTGCGTGCAGCGTGAGCGCGAATTACGATCCGGTCAGCGATACCGATGGCCAATCCGCTAGGTGGCCACGGATGGTCAGGAGAAAGGTCGGCTCCCTCGCGAACCAAGCTATGCAAGCCGATCCGGGATCTCCTCCAAAGAACGCCCGAGATGACGGATTTGCGCGCCGCATGGATCCCGTTCGACGCCCTCCGCGACGGCGCCGGATAGAGCTTGGGCGAGATCGGAATGCCGCCGGCAGGACCGACGGCGTTCCGATCTCGCCCCATGTTCATCGCCACCTCACGCAGCCCCCAAGAGCGGTCCTTCATCGGTCGCCCGGCAAATTCGGCTCAGGGTGGAGGGCGGCTGTTCGGCGATCGAGTGACGAATGTCAGGATCGCATCGCGTCCAGTCCTTCGATCCGGGCCGCCGGAACGGCTGCTCGCCCCTCCGTCGACAATCGACGTTTCGAGGTCGACAATCGACCCTCTGGCCTTTTTTGACCCGTTCGCCCTGCCCAAGAGGGATGCTGGCGAGCAAGGGAACCACGGTGGTAGTGTTCGACGGCAGGTAGGCTTGCGGCGAAGCCGACCGCGGCTCCTGCCTGGCAAATCGCCTCACCTCCTGTAGGACAGCGCCTGGGCGCCTTGCCCGCCAACGCACTCTCGAGATTGGCTTCAATGACCGCGCCCTCTGAGCCGAGCAAAAAGGCCCTCTTCGGCATTGCCGGCCTCGATGACATCCTGGGTGGCGGCCTCACCCGTGACCGCCTCTATCTGCTCGAGGGCGACCCTGGCACAGGTAAGACCACGATTGCGCTGCAGTTCCTGCTCGAAGGCGCCAAAGCCGGCGAGATGGGCCTCTACATCACATTGTCGGAAACCAAGCAGGAGCTGTGCGACAACGCCCTTTCTCATGGCTGGACCCTGGACGGGCACATCACCATATTCGAATTCGTTCCGCCCGAGGACCTGTTCGAGGAGAGCCAGCAGCAGAGCCTGCTCTACTCCTCCGACCTCGAACTCGGCGAGAGCACGCGGGCCATCCTCGAGGCGGTTGAGGCCAACAAGCCGACCCGCATCGTGCTCGACAGCCTGTCGGAAATCCGGCTGCTCGCCGGCAGCAGCCTGCGCTACCGCCGGCAGATCCTGGCACTCAAGCACTACTTCGCCGGCCGAGGCGCCACCGTGCTGATGCTCGACGACCTCACGGCCGAGGTCATGGACAAGACCGTCCACAGCGTCGCCCAGGGTGTCATTCGCCTGGAGGCGATGGCACCCGAGTACGGGGCCGAGCGGCGGCGCCTGCGCATTGCCAAGTACCGCGGCCAGCGCTTCCGCGGCGGCTATCACGACTTCACCATCCCCACGGGCGGCGTGCAGGTTTTCCCCGCCTGATCTCGCTGGAGCACAAGACCGCCTTCGCCCGCACCAAGCTGGCGAGTGGCATCGGCGGACTCGACGCTCTCCTGGGTGGCGGCATCGATCAGGGATCAAGCACCCTGATCCTGGGTCCGGCCGGCACGGGCAAGTCGCTGCTCGCCATCCAGTACGTGCTCGCGTCCGTCGCCCGCGGCGAGAAGGCCGCGATGTTCGTGTTCGACGAGGAGCTGGGCATCCTGTTCGATCGAACGCGGCAGATGGGGATCGATCTTGAGGCGCTGTGCGACCGAGGGCTGCTCTTCATCGAGCAGGTTGATGCCGCCGAATTGACGCCGGGCGAGTTCGCGCACCGCGCGCGCACCTGCGTCGACAGGAACGCGGTGAGGACTGTGGTGATCGACAGCCTCAACGGCTACCAAGCCGCGATGCCGCAGGAGAACGCGCTGATCCTGCACATCCACGAGCTGCTTCAGTACCTCAACCGCCAAGGGGCCGCGACCTTCCTGACGGTCGCCCAGCACGGATTGGTCGGCGGCATGAAGACGCCGGTCGATCTTACGTACCTGGCCGACACGGTCTTGCTGTTGCGCTACTTCGAAGCGCGCGGGCAGGTCCGGCGGGCGATCTCGGTGGTGAAGAAGCGGACCGGCATGCACGAGGACACGATCCGCGAGTACCGCATCGGCTCATCCGGTCTGACGATCGGGGCACCGCTGTCGGACTTCCAGGGGTGCTGCGCGGCGTCCCGGTCTATGGCGGCAAGCAGAAGGACCTCGACCCGCTGGCAGGCGACGGTACCGCGTGACGATCGCACAGGACCCTCTCTCCGAGCGGGCGCTGATCCTGGCGCCGATCGGGCGTGACGCTGCCCTCGCACAAGCCCTTCTGGCGGAGGCTGGAGTCCAAGCCGTAACCTGCAGCCACCTCCACCAGCTGCCCGGGATGATCTCGGAGGGGGCCGGGCTGGTGATCCTTGCCGAGGAGGCGCTCCGCGATACCGATCTCTCGCCGGTCAGCCGTCTCGTTGCCGGTCAGGCGCCCTGGTCGGATCTCGCCTTCGTGCTGCTCACGCGCCACGGCGGCGGCGCGGAGCGCATCGCAAGGGCGGCGTGGCTATCGGAGGTTCTCGGCAACATCACCTTCCTGGAACGCCCGTTCCACCCGACGACGCTGGTCAGCGTGGTGTACTCGGCACTGCGTGGGCGGCGGCGGCAATACGAGGCCCGGGCCCGCCTTGAGGCGCTGCGCGAGAGCGAGGAGCAGCAGCGGCTGACGGTCGAGCTTGTCCCGGCCATGCTCTGGTGGACCGATCCCGAGGGGCGCGCGTTCTCCGCCAACCAGCGATGGAAGTTCTACACCGGACAGCAGGACGCCGAGATCCAGAACCACAGCTGGCTCTACGCCATTCATCCCGACGACCTCGAGGCGACGCGCACGGCCTTTGCGCACGCTTTCGCGACGGGCGAACCGATCGAGCGCCAGCAGCGCATCCGGCGGTCGGACGGCCAGTACCGCTGGCACTTGGTGCGGCAAATCCCGGTTCGCGACGAAGGCGGCACCATCACGCGCTGGTTCGGTGCCGCCATCGACATCCATGATCTGCACGAGTTGCAGGAGCGCCAGCAGGTGCTCGTCGCCGAATTGCAGCACCGCACGCGCAACCTCATGGGCGTGGTGCGCTCCCTGTTGGACCGGACGCTGCGCCGGTCGGCCGACCTCGCCGACTTCAGGTCGCACTTCAGCGACCGCTTGGCAGCCCTCGCCCGTGTGCAGGGCCTGCTCTCGCGCCTCAACGAGGGGCAGCGGATTACCTTCGATGAACTGATCCGCAGCGAGGTGGCGGCGCTCCACGGCGAGAGCGGCCGGGTCACGCTGGCGGGGCCGAGAGGGATCGCCCTGCGCTCCAGCACAGTCCAGACCTTCGCCATGGCCCTTCACGAGCTGGCCACCAACGCGGTCAAGTACGGGGCCTTCTCGCAGCCGCAGGGGCGTCTCGAGATCCGCTGGGGCTTGGAATGGCCCGAGGATGGCCGTCCCTGGCTGCACCTGGACTGGCGCGAACGCGGGGTGGTCGTGGCGAGGTTGGACGCGCCACGACCCGGAGGCGGAGCCGGGCGCGACCTGATCGAGCGCGCCCTGCCGTACCAGCTCGGTGCGAAGACCACCTTCGTGATGGAAAGGGACGGCGTTCATTGCTCGATCCGACTGCCCGTCTCGAAGCGGCAGGCGGTCGGCGGGAGCGACGATGACTGAGATCAGCGTCCGGGAGCGCCGCACATCCGTGGATGCCGGAAACCCTGTCAGAAGATCAAAGGTCCGGAAACCCTCGGAATCGGACGCTCCATACATGCGCCGCGACCCCTTCTAGCCGAATGTCGGTGCCCGGGATTTGCACGACGAGCTCTCTCAAGAGCCGCCAATTCCGGTGAGGCACTCAAGCGGGTGCAAAGCGGCGGAGCAGCCATCACAAGCTGCGACTTGCGCTGGATCAAAGAGGATCGCGTTCCCGGCGGCTTGAATAGCCAAGCTAGAGGAGGCGGCCATGTTCACACAATCCCAGCTGCGCGACGCCTACAACGTGTTCCTACGCAAGCACAAACCCGGCCTGTGTTGTGCCGTGCGCGAGGACGTGCCGGTTCCGACCTTTCTCGACCCGGAGAACTGGTCCTACGGCTACACGGCTCGGAGCAAGGCGGATCTGCCGGTCGGCTTCCAGCGTGATGCTGCCCGCGATGCGACTGGCCGGCTCGGCTTCTACCTCTTCCAGAACGTCTGTGCCTGATCGAGCATCGGCGCATCCCGCGGTCAGTGTTGCGGGCCAGCACGATCCGCGGCGGGCCCTCTGCGGGCTGCCTCGATGGCACAGAGAAGATCCGGCGAGACCGTCTTCTCGACCAGCGGCAAGCCTGCCGCTCTCGCGCGCTTGCGGATCAGCGGATCGGGATGCCCCGTGGTCAGCACGACCGGGCTCATCTCCTCGGACCATCGTCTCGAACAGCGTCCTGCATCAAATCCACACGGGAGGTGGGGACGGATCTCCACCACTGCCGTGCGGCAGCGTCTCGAGAAGACCGACTGTCGGGCAAGGGCTCAGCCGCCGGTGGGGGGACGGCGTCTCTCGTTCCGGACCTTCAGCAAGATGAGCCGGGGCGGTGTCGGGCAATGCCAAATAGCCGGTGCGCAAACCCCTCGGTCGGCTCGGGCGAGCGGCAGGGCGCAGCCGGAGCATGGGTTCCAATTTCTAAATGCCTGCACCTTATATCTGATGGCTTGAACATCAAAATTGACGTATGATGCGGTTTCTCCAGCTCAGCGGAAGGGCCAGACGTGATCACCGCCGCTCAGATGCGCGCCGCCCGGGCGCTGCTCGGCATCGACCAGCGCCAACTCGCCGATCTCGCAGGCGTATCGCTGCCCACCGTCCAGCGAATGGAGGCCAGTGACGGAACCGTGCGGGGCGTCGTCGACACCCTCACCAAGGTCGTCGAGGCACTCAACCGCGCCGGGGTCGAGCTGATCGGCGACAATGCGACCAGCCGCGAGGGCGGGCGCGGCGTGCGGCTGACGTGTCCAGCCCAGCCACCCACGTCGCCGCGCTGAGGGGCGGCCGATGACCGTCAGGGGCCATGCACCGGGCTTCGCCGACCTCTACACTCCGAAGCTCGTCACCATCCTGCGCGAGCGCTACAGCCTCGCAGATCTCAAAGCCGACGTGGTGGCGGGGTTCACCGTTGCCATCGTGGCGTTACCGCTCTCGATGGCGATCGCCATCGCGTCAGGCGTCACGCCCGATCGCGGCCTGACCGCCGCGATTGTCGGCGGGTTCACGGTCTCGGCGATCGGCGGCAGCCGGTTCCAGATCGGCGGCCCTGCGGGCGCCTTCATCGTGCTCGTTGCAGCCACCGTGGAACAGCACGGGCTGGACGGGCTGCTGCTCGCGACCTTCCTGTCCGGACTTGTCCTGCTTGGCATCGGCCTCCTGCGGCTCGGCACCTTCATCAAGTACATCCCGTACCCGGTCACGGTGGGGTTCACGGCTGGCATCGCCGTCATCATCCTGGCGAGCCAGGTCAGGGACCTGCTCGGGCTCATCCTGCCAGGCAAGGAGCCGGGGCCTCTTGTGCCGAAGCTGGTGGCGCTCGGCGCGGCGCTGCCGACGCTCAACGGAGCGGCGGTTCTCGTCGCTGCGGTTTCGGCAGGGCTCATCCTGGTCCTGCGCCGCTACAGGCCGCACTGGCCCGGTTTCCTGATCGCGGTCGCGGCGGCCTCCGTCCTCGCGGCGCTCGCAGGCCTTCCCATCGAGACGATCGGCAGCCGCTTCGGTGGCATTCCGCAGGGGCTCCCGGCACTGCGCCTACCGGACCTGTCGCCCGAGCGGGTGGTCGAGATGCTGCCCGCTGCCCTGGCCTTTGCGCTCCTCGGGGGCATCGAGAGCCTACTCTCGGCGGTGGTAGCCGACGCGATGTCGGGCCGGCGCCACCGCTCGAACTGCGAACTGGTCGCTCAGGGCGCCGCCAACATCGCTTCTGCACTCTTCGGCGGCCTGTGCGTCACCGGCACCATCGCGCGCACCGCCACCAACGTTCGCGCGGGCGCCCGCGGTCCGATCTCGGGGATGCTGCACGCTGCCTTTCTGCTGCTGTTCATGCTTGTGGCAGCCCCGCTGGCGCGCTTCATTCCGCTGCCCGCGCTCGCGGCCCTGCTCGCGGTCGTCGCCTGGAATATGGCGGAGAAGCACGAGTTCGCGACGCTGCTGCGCGCTTCGCGCGGCGACGCGCTGGTGCTGCTCGTGACCTTCCTGCTCGTGGTGTTTCGCGATCTCACCGAGGGCATTCTCGCCGGGTTCGGCCTCGGTGCGCTCCTGTTCCTGCACCGCATGGCGCAGGCGGTAGACGTGGAGACGCATCAGCCGCTCGTGCCGGAGGACGCTCCGGATAACCCCGCCCCCTATGACGCCCGCCTGGCCCGAGACCCGGATGTGGTGGTCTACCGGATATCCGGCGCATTTTTCTTCGGTGCCGCCGCGGCGGTGGGTGCCGCGCTCGACCGGCTCGGCGAGCGTCCGAAGGCCTATGTGATCGACCTCTCGGAAGTATCTCTCCTCGACTCCACGGCGGCGGCGACGCTCGCCGGCTTCGTCCGCAAGGCCGAGCGACAGGGCGCGCGCATCACTTTCGTGGGCGCCCGGCGGGCGATCCGGCGGATGCTTCTCGCTCAGGGCGTGCGCCCACCTCGGGTGCGGTTTAGGGCGAGCGTGGAAGAGGCTCGCCTCTGATGTCCGACAGACCGGGCAGGGCCGCGCTGCCGCCGCAGCAGCCCTCAACATGGTCCGCCTCGCGGCTCCGCTATCGCCGACAGTGGCTAGGCTGAGAGCTGGCGTACGGACACCGCCCATGCGCATGGGCGCGAACCGGACCGACCAGTTGTTGCCGCACGGCTCTGCGACCCGGCTTCAGACCGCGATCTGCGTCGCCCTGCCGTGCCCGTCGATCAGGTGGACGAGTTCCGCCCCGTGCGAACGGGCGACGGCAGGCATCGCTTCGGGGCGCATGAAGCTGAACGCCGTCGACAACGCGTCAGCCGCGGTTGCGGTACGCGCGAGCACGCTCACGCTCTGGTACCGCGCCGCGCAGCCGCCGGTGGCCGGGTCGAACAGGTGATTGAAGCGGCCGTCCGTGTCGAAGCGGAAGCCATAGGGCCCCGAAGTCGCCAGAGCACGGTCGGTGAGCGGAAGCACCGCGGCGGCCTGGCCGGGACGCTGCGGATCCTCGATCCCGACCTGCCACGGATCTCCGTCGGGACGGGTGCCAAGCACGCGCGTCTCGCCCATGTCGACAAGACTCCTGTCCACGCCCGCGCTGCGCAACAAGTCGATGACCTTATCGGTCACGAACCCCTGCGCGATACCGTTGAAGGTCACCGCCATGCCGCGGCGCAAGGCCACCCGGTCCGGGCCGAACAGCAGCTTGTCGTGGCCAATCCTCTGCAGGACCTCCCGGCGGGCAGCGTCCTCTGGGCCGGCGGGGTCGGCATCCGGCTTTGAGAAATGCGCCTGATAGAGCACCCAGAGCGGCTGGACCGTGACGTCGAAGACGCCTCCGGTCGCCTGCGACACGCTCTCGGCCGCCCGCAGCAGCTCGACGAATTCCGGTGGTGGCGCCTCAAGGAAGCCAGAGCGGTTCAATGCAACCAGCAGCGAGGTCTCGTCATAGAGGCTGAACATGGCTTCGAGCCGGCGCACCTCCTGGACCACGCGCCCGATCAGCCTCTCCGCCGCAGCCCGGTCCTCATGGTGGATCTGCAGCTTGCAGATTGCGCCCAGCGCCTGGCCCTGCCAGGTCGCGAGCGCCGCCTGGGCCTTCGGCGCGGCGCCGAGCGGCAGGACTGCCAGACCGGCGCAAGCGGCGCTGATGCTCAGGATGCGGCGGCGGGTCACGCGGGTCATGGCATGCCTCGTTGAGCGTCGTGTGCAGCCTCGCCGAGAGCGCCGGTCTGGTCAGCGGCGGTGCCAGGCGCCGCGCCGCCGGCAGCGAGGACGTCCGACGGCGGCACCTCGGCAAAGCGCAGCACCCGCCCCCCTTTTCGGCGGCGAAGGCCTGCGCCGCCTGCCTGTCGGAAAACGGCACGATTTCCTCAATGCCCATGCCGCCCCGCGCCGAGCTGCCGACCACGAACCAGGCGGAGCGCGCATCGACCCAATCGTCGGCGCCCGGCTTCGTCCATGAGGCGGCCTTACCCATATCCGACACATAGATGGCCAGGATGTCCTTCGGCTCGTCCGGCAGCATCGTGAAGGCCAGGGCGTCGCGCGCCGAGGAGAACCAGACCGGCTCGATCCGGCTCTGCAGCAGGATCTGTCCCTTGGGGCCGGGATGCTCCAGCACGTTCATGCCGCAATAATGGCCCATCGCGTCGGCCGTCAGAGCGAAAGGCTTCGGCGCCTCGGTCCGGTTCTGCGGATTGCATCCGACAGCCAGGAGCGCGGCCGCAGCCGCCCAGATCAGGCCAAGCCGCCTCATAGTTCCCTCCGGGAGAAGGACAGCGCCGCCGCGACGAGCGGAAGCGCTGTCCAAAGGCACAGGCCCAGAACGAGAACCGGTGGACTGAGGGCGGCGCTCGCCGTCAGGCCTGCCATGCCGGAGAACGAGCTGACAGTTCCGAGACCCGCCAAGTTCACGAGCCGGTAGATGTCGGTCGGGTTGAGCAGCAGCAGAACGTTGAGGAGACCCGCCGAGATCACGCGGCCCTGATCGACCACCAGGAGCCCGAGCAGCGCCATGTCGTAGATGAGGACGAGCGCGAGCCAAATTCCGATGGCGATTCCGGCCGCCATGCTGCGGCTGCTCGATGTTGCGCTGACGAGATAGCCGAGCGCCACGAAGACGGCACCGAGCGCGATCGACGAGCCGATCATGGCGGCGAAGGCAAACCAGCTCGCGGCCTGGATCTCGGCGCCGGTGAGCAGCAGCGCCACCGCGGCGGCGCCGTAGCCGAGGAGCGTGGCGAAGGCCAGGATCGAGAGGTGGCCTAAGAACTTGCCGAGCACCACCTGGGCGCGTCCGACCGGATAGCTGAGCAGCAGCAGCATCGTGCCGCGCTCCATCTCGCCGACGATCGCGTCATGCGCGAGCAGGAGCGCGATCAGCGGCAGCAGGAAGATCGTCAGGCTGGACAGGCTGACGACCACCACGTCGAGTGCGCGCACGCCGACGCTGCCGGTGGGGGCGCTGCCGAGGAAGGTCAGCGCCAGGGACAGCCCGGCCATCAGGAGCGTGGTCGCGAGCACCCACCGGTTGCGCAGGGCTTCCAACACCTCCTTGCGGGCCATGATCAGGGTCGCCCTCATGCGGCAATCTCCCGGCTGCTCAGGAAATGGGCGTAGAGGTCGTCGAGCGTCGGCGCGAGCACGTCGACATCCTGTGGGGGCGCCTCGCCGCACAGCAGCGCCTGCAGGACCGTGATCTTGCGCTCGTCCGCCACCTCGAACTCCAGCATTCCGGAGGCGAGATGGCGCGGGGCCGGAAGGCCCTCCGGCAGCACCGGGTCCGCCGCCGCTCGCGGCCGGATTCGGATGCGCACGGGCAGGCGCGCCAGGCGGCGCAGCTCGTCGAGCGAGCCGCTCGCCACCATGCAGCCGCGATCCATGATGATGACCCGGTCGGCGCGGCCTTCCAGCTCGCTCAGCGCGTGGGAGGAGAGCAGCACCGTCGTGCCGCGGCCGGCGAGTTCGCGCACGATGTCGTAGAAGGAGAGCCTGAGTGCCGGGTCGAGGCCGGTCGTCGGCTCGTCGAGGAGCAGCACCTCGGGCTCGCCGATCAGGGCCTGGGCCAGACCGAGACGCTGCCGCATGCCCTTGGAATAGGTGCCGACGCGGCGATGTGCGGCCTCGGCGAGGCCGACGCGGTCGAGGAGGGCCAGACTGGCCGCCACCCGCTCGCGCTTCAGCCGCGCATAGAAGGCCAAGGTCTCGCGCCCGGTCAGCGCCGCGTTGAAGGAGACGTTCTCGGGCAGATAGCCGAGCCGCCGTCGCGCCGCGAACTGTCCGGCGGCGGGATTCTCGCCGAGCACCTTGATGCTTCCGGCGCTAGCCCGGATCAGGCCCAGCATGAGCTTCATCAGGGTCGTCTTGCCGGCGCCGTTATGGCCGACGAGCGCCACCGCGCCCGGGGCCAGCGCGAAGCTCACGTCGCGCACCGCCTCGGCGGCGCCGTAGCGCTTCGTCACGCCCATCAATTCGACCGCTGCGGTCATCGCGCCGGTCCCAATCTTGCCGGCTTCGCGGGCGGCGCGATCAAGGGCTTGGTGTCGACGACACCACCTGGCAGCAGTGCCGGAAACTGCGACTGCGCCCAGCGGATCACCTGGACCGCGGGGGCATTGACCAGAACCTTGGCGGCAGGCGCCGTCCAGAGCACCTTGTCGACAATGTCGTTCGGCCGGTACGCCGTGTCGGCGAGCCCGTCGCCGTTGAGATCGAAACCCGGATTGTCGCTCCAGTAATTGCCCCGCCCGCCGGCTGACCAGTCGAGATAGCGCGTCCCGACATATTTCACCTGGTTGCGATTGGCCACGAAGGCATTGCCGGACACTTGGTTGCCTTCCGAGCCCGCCGTGAAGTGAATGCCGATCTCGCAGCCCTCGAACCAGTTGTCGCGGAACCGGTTCTGGTTGGCGTTGTAGATGAAGACGCATTTCTCCGGGCCGATCCGCGTGCCGGAGACCGAATCGGCGGCGGGCTCCGCCACTGGCAGGCCGTGTTCGGGCGCGGAGCGCTGGCCGCGGCTCGTCCACCGCTCGGCCGGCTGCGGCCCACCCTGGACCATGTTGCCGGATACCTCGGACCCGTTGGCATAGTTGAAGACGAAACCGTCGTCGCGATCGCGGTCGGAGACGTTGCCGCGCACCACCAGCCGGTTCGAGAACATGATCGCATAGCCGACCGCATTGCCGGTCGAGACATTGCCGATGATCTGGCTGTCGTTGGTGTACATGTAGTGCACGGCGAAGCGCAGGTCGTGAAAATAGTTGCGGGAGAACACGTTGCGCTTGCTGCTGATGGTGAAGATGCCGTCGCGGCCGAAGCTGATATCGTTGTCGACGACCTGCGCCCCGGGCGCGTTCCAGACCGACACTCCGTTGCCCGCCTCGGCGATCCGGCCGGCCTGAAGGCCGATGATCGTGTTGTGGCGCACGAGGGCGTCCTCGGCGCCGTGCACGTAGACGCCGAAGAGATTGCCGACGACGCGGTTGCGCTCCACGCGCGCGCCCTTGGCCTCCTTGGCGAGGAAGATCCCGGAATCCATCCGCTCCAGATCCGTCCCGGAGCCGCGGATCTCCAGCCCGCTGAGACCGACGCCGGGCGCCCTCACGGTGATCACGCTCCCGCTGCCATTGCCTTCCACGAGTGCGCCCGGTTCGCCCTCGATCGCGAGCCGCTTTCCGATCACGAGCGGGCCCGTGTAGCGGCCGCTCTTCAAGACAAGCGTGTCGCCCTCGTCGGCTGCATCGATGGCCTGCTGCGGCGAGCCGGCCGCAGGCGAAACCGCCCGCCGCTCCGCCCGAGCCGGCAGGCTCGTGCCGGCGGCGAGGGCCGCCGCCAGCACCCACAGCACCTTGTGGAGTACGAGGTCCATGACGTCAGACGTTCTTGGGTTCCACGAACATCCGTCCCTTCATCTCCATATGCATCGCATGGCAGAACCAGGAGCAGTAGTACCAGTAAACGCCGGGCTTATCGGCTGTGAAGGTGACCGAGGCGGTCGCCTGCGGCGCGACTTCCATCTGAATGCCGTAGTTCACGATGGAGAAGCCGTGCGTCAGGTCCTCGACCGCGTCGATATTGGTGACGTGGACCGTGACCTCGTCGCCCTGTTTGACCGCGAAGGAGTCGAGGCCGAAGGCCGGCGCCGTCGACGTCATGTAGACGCGCACCTTGTTGCCGTCGCGGATGACCTTGTTGTCCTCCTCCAGCTTGATCCCGTCGGCCTTGGCCTGCTTCACCTGATCGGCGAAGAAGGCGTCGGCCCGGTCCCAGATCGAGACCGGGTTGATCTTGGAGCGGTGTACGATGGTGGCGTCATGCGGCTCGGCGAAGCTCGGGCCGTCGTGCACGACCACCATCTTGTCTCCCGAGATGTCGATCAGCTGGTCGTTCTCGGGCTTCAGCGGGCCGACGTTGAGGAAGCGGTCCTTGGAGAACTTGTTCAGCGAAATCAACCACTTGCCATCTGCCTCCTTGGTCTGGCCCATGGAGGTGTGGTTGTGGCCCGGCTGATACTGGACGTCGAGCTTCTGGATGATCGGGTCGACCTTGGCGCCCTTATAGGCCTGCTTGGCCTTCTCGATGTTCCACTTCACCACCTGGCTGTCGATGAACAGTGTCGTATAGGCGTTGCCACTGCCGTCATAGGCCGTGTGCAGCGGGCCGAGACCCAGCTCCGGCTCGGCGACGACCACGTCGCGCGGCTTGATCTTGTCGTCGAACAGGTCGTCGAAGAGGCGGACATCCATCACCGTCACGGTCGGCGACAGCTTGCCGTTGGCGACGACGTGGATGCCGTCCGGCGCGGTGTTCATGCCGTGCGGGCTGTTCGAGACCGGCACGTAACGGGTGAAGGGTGAGCCCTTGCGGCCGTCGACCATCGGGACGCCGCCGATCATCTTGGCCTCGCCCTTGCGCACCGCTTCCTCGATGCGCTTGAGATTGAAGATGACGACCCAATCCTGCTCGTTGGCCGTCATCTCGGCCAGCGTGACGCCCTCCTCCGAATTGTAGCAGGTCGCGAAGGCATACTTGCCCTGATAGTCGGCATCGACGTTGTCGAGGTTTCCGTCCACCATCACCTGCCAGGCAACCTGCATCGTGTCGCCGTCCACCGCCGTGAAGATCGCGTGATATTGCTTGTTGTTGTCCAGCACCTTGCCGTCGTTCGGGACCGGCACACGGTCCTCGCCGTTGCAGAAGACATAACCGGTGCGCGGATACTTCTGCACACGCAGGCCGTGCACGGTGTGCTGGTTGGGCAGCTCGATGATCTTGTCGCAGCGCATCACGTCGAGGCGGATGCGGGCGACGCGGGTATTGGCCTTGTCGTTCACGAAGCAATAGCGTCCGTCGTAGGTGCCGTCCGTGAAGGAGAGGTGCGGGTGGTGCAGATCCCCGTTGTGGTAGACGCCGCCGCGGGTCTTCAAAAATTCCTTGGTCTCGGGCAGCAGCCCCTCGGTCAGCACCTTGCGGCTCTGGTCCGTCAGCCCCCAGCCCGTGGCACTGTCGCGGTTGAACACCGGCACGCGCATCAGTTCGCGCATCGAGGGCAGGCCGACGATGCGGAGCTCGCCGGTTTGGCCGCTGGAGAAGAAGACGTAGTATTCGTCCAACTCGCCGGGCTTGACCTCGGTCTTGTTCGGCCCGCTCGCGACGGCCGGACGCGCGGCGGGCCGGGTCTGCGCCTCGGCCGACGCGACGAGCCCGCGCGTGGCGGCAGCCCCACCGAGAGTTCCCGCAGTGCCGGCCGCCGCTACCGCGGCCGTTGTGCCGAGCAGCTGCCTGCGGCTCAGCTTTGCATGATCGGGCGTGTCGGACATGCGACGTTCTCCTTCGTCAGGTCGGGTTGGCGACAGGTTGGGCCGGTTCGCCAATGGGCTTGCCGTTCAGGGTCATGACGGGCTTCGCACCGCCACCACCTTCGCGCCGCGGCGAGGGCGAGCTGAGCGCTTCGAATTTCTCGCGCTTCAGCCGCACCTGGATCATGTGCGGGCACCGGCGATCGTCGTGGTAGAGTTCCTGGCAGTGCATGCAGTAGATGCACTCGTTGACGTTGATGTGCCCCTCGGGATGGATCGCCTGGACCGGGCATTCCTTGGCGCAGCGCTGGCAGGGCGAGCCGCATTCCCGCCAGCGCTTGAGCCATTCGAATGTCCGGATCCGCCCCGGGATGGCGAGCGCGGCGCCGAGGGGGCACAGGTAACGGCAGAAGAAGCGCTCGACGAAGAGTCCCGCCGCCAACAATGCGGCCGCGTAGAGTGCGAACGGCCATTCGCGCAGGAATTTCAGGATGATGGCTGTCTTGAACGGCTCCACTTCGGCGAGCGTCTCAGCCATGGCGACCGAGTAGAGCGACATCCCGAACAGGCCGAGGAAGATGACATACTTGACGGGCCAGAGGCGCTCGTGCAGCCCCCACGGAATCTTGAGCTGCGGCACCTTCAGCCACTGCGCCAGATTGTTGGTGAGTTCCTGCAGCGCACCGAACGGGCAGAGCCAGCCGCAGAAGGGACCTCGCCCCCAGAACAGCAGGCCCGCGGCGACCGCAGCCCACAGAATAAAGATGAGCGGCGCCGCCAGGAAGAAATCCCAATGGAAGCCCGTCACCAGCGCGTTGGTGAAAGTGAGGACGTTCACCACTGAGAGCTGGGCGTTGGCGTACCAGCCCAACCACACCAGCGTGAACACCAGGAAGGCGCGGCGCACCCAGACATACAGGCGCGGGCGCTTCACCAGGGCATCCTGGAAGAAGAAGATGCCGGTAAGCGTGAGAAGCGCCGCCGCTGTGATGGCGATCGAGACGCTCCTCGAGCGCCAGATGCGCATCCAGAGTGGCTCGTCCGCCGCCGCGGCATTCGCCTCCGCTGCCGCCAGGCTCGCCGCAGTCCCCGGCTGCGCGTTGACGGCGGGCGCTTGCGGCGCTCCGGCAGGAGCGGGCTGATCGGCGACGGTAACGGCCCGCTGCTCCCGCCGAATGTAGCTGTCCGGCAGTGTGTAGCCGAGGTCGAAGGTGAGAAAAGCCTTGTCGCGCGCGCCCACGGCTCGCTGCACCAAGAGCCGCAACTGCCATGGCTCGGTCGGATCGAAGGCAAAGTCCGGCGGGATGGTGAACAGGCCGATCTCCGGCATTTCGGGGGCGCCGCCGCCGAGGTCGCCCAATCGCGTGTGGTTGCGGTCGCGGAAGCGGACGCCGCTACCGTCCTGCAGAAGCTCGATCCGATCGAAGATGCCGCCGCGGACATAGGCCGCGCCCTTGAACGAGTACGTCCCCTCGCCGGCCACGATTATGGCCTGCTGCCCCGGCTTGAGCTGCGAGCGCAGGCGGGCGTACCCGGCATCGCCGAGCAGGGTGCGGCCGATCGTCGGGACCGACACCAAGGCGACGTAGAGATCGATGAACGTGTCGTCGGGTGCGCCGGGCTCTGGATGCGTGGCCGCCGCCGCATTTCCGGACTTGGCGAAGGCGTCGTTGATCTCGGCAACCGACAGGTGCAGGCGTCGGATGGAGCCGTCGCCGAGCAGGGTTTGCCAGTCCTTGACCTCGCTCTTGTCCATGTCGACGGTCTTGGCGACCGTCGCTGCCGCGGCGGCACTCGCGGCCCCGCCGAGGCGGCCGGTCTTGATCAACTTGACGGCCGAGCGCACGACGCTGTCGCCGATGACGAGCACCGTCACCGTGGCGCCGCTCACGATATCGACCTGAGGCAGGGGCTCCCGGCCGCTGGCAACCGGCCGGATATCCTTGCCGATCAGCGCGTTGACTGCCGTGACGATGCGCTTCTCGGGGATGCCGATCAGGACGATCGGCTCCTTGTGGTCCACCAGCTTCAGGCCCCTGAGCACGCCCTGCGGATCGATGCCGACAAGCGTATGAATGGGCTTGCCGGAATAGCCCGTCGCGTTGGTGAAGTCGGTGGTGAGGTAGACGTAGCCCTTGAGCGTGCTGCCGGCATAGACGGGCACGATGGGCGGATCGCCTTGAGGCGAGCCGAAGCGGTCCGCCTCGGCGAAGAATTCGCTCGGCTGAGCCTTGGCGAGGTAATCCGCAAGCGGCCCGGGACCGGCGGCGATGGCCACACTTGCCATGCTGAACAGAGACAGCAAGGCGGCCAGGACAAGCGCCGCAGACATACCCCGCCGGCGGCGGAATGACCCCCTGAAATTATTTGTGGGCATTATCGCCGTCTCTGCTTGAATCCGAACCTTTGCAGAGACCAACCCCATCGCGACATGGAAACGGCTCCTCCTGGAAAACGTAGCCTTGTCGGATGACCGCGCGGGCTGCATGTCCGGGAGACCACCTCAGCCGCCATCAGTCTTTGAGCGAGATCAATTTGGCGTCACAACCTAGGCTTGTCACCTCGACCTCGGCCCGATTTCGATCCAGAATCGTTGGAAAATGGAGCCGAACCGACCATGCCAGCCCTCACAGCGGAGCCTGCCGGCACGATTGAGAACCTTGAGGACTTCTTTGCGCTGGCCCACGCGATGGAAGCCGAGGCGGCGCGCAGCTATGTGGAATTCGCAGCGCTGATGCGTCGGCAGGACCGTTCCAGCCTCGCCGAAATCTTCGAGCGGATCGCCGGAGAGGAACGCGGGCATGCGGCGAACGTCGCGCGCTGGTCGGAAGCGCGTGGCGGCCGGAAGCCCGCGTTGCAGCGGCTGCGCTGGTCGCCACCGCCAACCTTCGAGCGCGAGGACGCCGCCGAACTCGCCGGATCGCAGCTCCTCACGCCGTATCGCGTGCTGTCGATCGCTGTCCGCAACGAAGAGCGCGCCTTCGCCTTCTGGACCTATGTCGCCGCCCAGACGCGCAACGAGGCTGTGCGCCGGGCAGCTGAAGCGATGGCGCGCGAGGAGCTGGAGCACGTCACGACCTTCCGGCGGGAGCGGCGCCGCGCCTTTCACGCGATGCGGAAGAGCGGTACGGCGCTCGCGGCAAAGGCCGACGCCGCCGAGCTGGAGGCAGCGCTGGGCGCACAGTTACGTCAGGCCGGGTTGGCCGCACCGGCCGAGGTGGTTGCCGAGGCTCGCCCGGGAAACCGACACCCTCGGAGCCTTGGCTTCGCCCCTGCAGATCAGGGTGGCGCCCCCTCAATTTCACTCGGCTGAGTCCTTGGCTGAAGCGCTGGCCGAGGCCTACCTGCACGAAGCCGAGTCAAGTGTGGACGAGGGCAGGCTCGCACGTCTCCAAGAGCTCGGGGAACGTGCCATCCTGAGATTGGCGAAGATGAGGAATGCGGTTCACCTGCCCGGGTGAACATACCTGGCGGTGAGGGTCGTCTGGCGCATGCTGGGACATTCATGGGCTGGAGCATGCAGTCTCCGCGCGACTGCGCGCCTCCCCGTGTCCCGATCTCGCACCCAGATCTGTTACCGATTTTTTGCGCTGTCGGGATGGCCACATTTCAGCTGGGTGAGATCTGACCTGCCCGGTATTGAGGACCGGGCCAGGTACGAGGCGACTGCATAGTAGCGGCCATGGGGAGTCGGAAGGCCAGATCCGGGTAGCTGACGGGCGCGGGCGGCCGATAGCCCAGCGACGAATACGATCGGATCTGGTTGTAGGTGGTTCGCCAGAGACCGCTCACGGTTCGGGCTTCTTTCAGCGAGTAGACGATCTCTTGGCGCAGGCACGCGTCCCTGAGCGTGCCGTTGAAGCTCTCACAATGGCCGCTCTCCCACGGCGAGCCCGGAGCGATGTACTGGATCCGTGCGCCGGTCTTGGCGACCCACTTGCGCAGCGCTTTGGAGATCATCTCAGGACCATTGTCGCAGCGGATGTGCTCCGGGATGCCGTGCAGGCACATGGCGTCGGCCAACGCCTCGATCACACCCACGCCGTTGATGCGTCGCGCCACCTTCAGCGCCAGGCAGGCCCGGCTGTGTTCATCGATCAGCGTCAGGATCCGCAGGTTTCGGCCATCGTGGGTCCGGGCCTGCACGAAGTCGAAGCTCCATGTATGGAGGCGCCGTTGTCAAGCTGTGCTGTTCTAGGCGCTTGGATCGATTGCAGCCATGTATCCGGCCCTCGGGCAAAGCCTTTGGCCATCATGGATATCCGCGGATCAGCGCCCCATCAGACGTGCGGACCCGGAGGTCCTGGGAGCTTCACGGGCTGAGCCGACCACGGTCCGACCGTTGTGCCAGGAACGTCAGCAGCCTGAGCAATCGAGAACGGGATGCACCTCAGTCCGGATCAATGGGCAGGCGCGTAGGGCTCGTCCCGCGCCATCCCCGCCCAGACAATCCGGGCCATCTTGTTGGCCAGCGCCACAACCGCGACGTTGGCGTGCCGCCGCCCGCGCAGCTGCTCCACCCATTGATGCAGCCGCGTCGGGCAGGATCCCGGATGTGTGGTGATCGAGCGGGCTCCATGGATCAGCAGAGTGCGCAGGTACACGTTACCGCGCCTGCTGATGCCCAGCATCCGCTCTCGACCGCCTCTGGAATGTTGACGCGGAACGAGCCCCAGCCAAGCTGCGAACTGACGCCCGCTCTTGAAGAGACTGTGGTCTGGCACGCTGGCCAGCATGGCGCTGGCAGTCAGTGGGCCGACGCCGGGGATCGCCGAGAGCCGGCGGCTGGCGTCGTTCGCACGATGCCAGGTCACGATCTGCCGCTCGAGCCTGGCGACACGCTGATCTACGGCTCGGAGAAGGTCGACCAGTTCGCGCAGCAGCGGCTTCATCAAGGCTGGCAGAGCGGCATCAGCATCGGCAATGATGCTCTCGACGGCGCGTACGACACAATGAATGCCCCGCTGGATGACGAAGCCGAACTCGGCGAGCAAGCCACGGATCTGGTTAGCCTGAGCTGTTCGCGTCCGCACCAGTCCCTCGCGTGCTCGATGGATAGCCAGGATCGCTTGCTGGTCGAGGCTCTTGATCGGCACGAAGCGCATGGAAGGCCGACAGACCGCCTCGCAGATGGCCTCAGCATCGGCGGCGTCGTTCTTGTTGGTCTTGACGTAAGGCTTCACATACTGCGGCGGCATCAGCCGGACGGTGTGCCCGAGTTTGGTCAGTTCGCGCGCCCAGTGATGGGAGGCCCGGCCTGCTTCGATGCCGATGAGGCAGCACGGCCGGTTCGCGAGGAAGGGAGTGACTTCGTGCCGGGCGAGCTTGCGGCGCAGGACGGGATGACCGTGCTCATCGACGCCATGCAGGTGGAAGACGTTCTTGGCGAGATCGACGCCGATGGTTGTGGCGTTGCTCATGGAGGCCTCCTCGTCTGGACGACCTCGACAGGATGCGCCTGTCGGGCTCGCCGCCGAAGGGCGGCGCCTCCATACAATCACACGTGGTTGCGGTGGAGCGGCCGTAGTCGCACGCACGAGCCGTCGTTCAGCCACAGGCGGCTGCGCGGAGAGGGCGGCGCTAACACCCTGCCATTGCGATTTGCGCCTGACCTGTGGAGCCTCAATCGTAACCTCGTGCGAGCCATTTCTGAGAGACTCTCACAAAATTCCCGTTGAATCGTCGCGGCCGGAAGTCGGACTTCCGGTGATCGGGAGTTTTGTGAGGAGCCTCTAAGAGTCAGGGACAAAACCGTTTGAGCTGTGCCCTGCAGATGAGGCCACAGGCGAGTGTCGTGAAGGCGAGGTGGAGGTCAGCGCGTCGCTCGTAGCGGATGGTAAGTCGGCGGAAGCGTGCGAGCCAAGCCAGGGTGCGCTCCACGATCCAGCGGTAGCGTCCGAGGTGTTCGCTGCTCTCGATGCCGCGCCGGGCGATCCGTGGCGTGATGCTGCGGGCGCGGCACTCACGCCGGCAGCGACGATGGTCATAGCCCTTGTCGGCATGCAATTTGTCGGGCCTGCGCCGCGGGCGACCACGGCGGCCGCTGCGCACGCCCGGCACCGCGTCGAGGGTAGCTGCCAGCGTGCGGCTGTCGTGGCAGTTGGCTCCGGTAAGCGTCAGGCCGAGCGGCGTGGCGTTGGCGTCCACGACGAGGTGGCGCTTCGTGCCCGGCTTGCCCCGGTCTGTCGGGTTCGGGCCCGTCGCGGGGCCCCTTTTTCGCCGGCAGGCTCGCACTGTCGAGGACCGCGCGTGACCAGTCGAGCGCATCGACATCCTGAAGCTGCTCCAGCAGCACACGGTGCAGGGCGGCCCAGACGCCAGCCGCCTGCCACGCGCCCAGCCGCCGCCAACTCGTCTTGCCGCTGCAGCCGACATCGGAACGCGGCAGATGCTTCCACTGCATGCCCGTGCGCAGAACCAGGATGATGCCCGCCAGCGCCGCCCGATCCGAGGCGCGCGGCCGACCGCCTTTCGGCTTCTCAGGCTCGGATCGAAGAAGCGGCTCGATCACCGCCCAGAGGTCGTCGGGTACAAGAGCGTCCATGCCCGCCCAACCCGCTGACTGCGGTTTCGTCCCGCGCTCTAAGCCGTCGCCGGCGCTGCCAGGACGTCGATCGCGTGCTGCGCCCAGGCGTACGGCTCGACTTGGCCGTGATACACCGCGATCTCGAGCTGCAGGATCCGGACGCATGCGTCGGACAGGTCCGGCAACAGGTCGTATCCCGTGTCGTCGACGACGGATTTGATCGACGCGAGCGGCCAGTTCTCGTCGTAGGTCACGAGCACGTCCCGCTCGGCATACGGATCCAGCGGGTTGGTACAGTAATGAGCCGGCATCCGGCAGCCTCCCTCCGGACGAGTCCGCGATGGCTGCCAGTAGGTCCGCGGTGTAACAATCCGATGAAGGTTGCCGGCCGCCCCTGCCGGCCCGCAGACCGGGCGTCACGGCTTTTCGTGGCCTTCGCCCCGGCATCCGCAATACGACCAACTCCCTTAATCTCGCGACAACAACTTCCCGGACAAAGATCCGGCACCTCGTCCTCTCGAACCCGACCTCCCGGCAGGAACGCCGTGACGCTCAGCCTCGTCCTCAGCACCGCCCTTCCACTCCTCACGGGGGTCGTGGCTCTCCTGTGGGCCGGCTTCGTCGCTCCGGAGACGGAGGAGTTTCCGGACGCGCCCGGTGCTCGCGACCTGCGCACTTGGTGAGCGCCGGATCCAGACCGGTCGGCCCGCCTTCGCGCCGCGTGCCGCCCCCGGAGCGATCCCCGGGACGCGGGACGCGGTTTAACCCTTCTTTACCCTGCGTCGAAGGGGCGAGAACCCTCCGCCGCCGCCGCCATTGCCCAGGTATGACCCTGCTCAAGATCGTGCATCCGGTTCAGCCGCCCAGCGGCACCGCGCGGGAATCGCTGACCGGCCGCCATGGCGCCCTGCTCGAGCGCCTCGCGCGCGAACTCAACGTTCCGGCGGGGACGTTCCTGGACGAGCCGCCGGACGGCGATGCCGGCGAACTCTGTGCCCTGGTGCGCCACTGGCTGGCGATCGGCGACAGTCAAGCACGCCGACGCGTCCTGAGCCTGGCGCGTCAGGAGGCCGAGCGGTCCGGCTACAGCGAGTGCGCCTGAGGCCCAGGAGGAAGCTTCGGTGGCAGATTTCGAAACGTGCCGGCGACGCGCTATGAAGCGGCGGCCCTCGCGGCGAGGGCGGTTCTCGGAGACCCGACATGGATCTCGGTTTGAGCGGGCGCCGGGCGCTCGTCTGCGCGGCGAGCAAGGGGCTGGGCAAGGGCTGCGCCCTGGCGCTTGCCCGCGAAGGCGTGGCGGTCACGATCACGGCCCGCACCGCGGAGACGCTGGAGCAGACCGCCGCGGAGATCCGCCGCGAGACCGGAGTCGCGGTCACCGTCGTGGTGGGTGACATCGCCACCGAAGCCGGCCGGGCCGCCGCCCTCGCTGCCTGCCCGGAGCCCGACATCTTGGTCAACAATGCCGGCGGCCCGCCCCCGGCGACTTTCGCGACTGGGACCGGGACACCTGGATCCGGGCGCTGGACGCCAACATGCTGGCGCCGATCGCGCTCATCAAGGCGACCGTCGACGGCATGATCGCCCGCAAGTTCGGCCGGATCGTCAACATCACCTCCGGCGCCGTGAAGGCGCCGATCAAGCATCTCGGCCTGTCGAACGGCGCGCGCTCGGGCCTGACGGGCTTCGTGGCCGGCCTCGCGCGGCAGACCGTGCGGCACAACGTGACGATCAACAACCTGCTCCCGGGCCCCTTCGATACCGACCGGATCCGCAGCAACGCAGCAGCCGGCGCCGCCAAGACCGGCACCACCGTAGAGGCGTTCCTCGAAGCCCGGGCCCGCGACAACCCCGCCGGCCGCTTCGGTCAGCCCGACGAGTTCGGCGCCGCCTGCGCGTTCCTGTGCAGCCGGCACGCCGGGTTCATCACCGGCCAGAACCTGCTGATGGACGGCGGCGCCTATCCCGGCACGCTCTGAGTGTTGGAACCGGCTTCCTGTATGCAAGGGCGCCCGGAAGATCGTGCGGTGAGGATCATGAGCGTACGCGAGACTGTCGAGGAGCGGCTGGCCCGGATCGGGGAGGAGTCCGGCGGTCTTCACCCGGCTCTATCCGGCCGCGGCGCGGGCGGCGGCCGAGGCCGCTGACGCGCGCCGCCGGGACGGGATCTCGCTCGGCCCTCTCGACGGCGCGATCGTGTCGATCAAGGACCTGTTCGACGTGGCCGGCGAGACCACCACCGCCGGTTCCGTCCTCCTAGCGGACGCATCCCCGGCCGAAGCCGATGCTCCGGTGGTCGCTCGCCTGCGCCGTGCCGGTGCGGTGATCATCGGCAAGACCAACATGTCCGAGTTCGCCTTCTCGGGCCTCGGGCTGAACCCACATTACGGCACGCCCGGCAACGCCGCCGATCCGGAGCGCATTCCGGGCGGCTCGTCCTCCGGCGCAGGCGTCTCGGTGGGGCAGGGGACGAGCGACATTGCGATCGGGTCGGACACCGGCGGCTCCGTCCGGATCCCGGCCTCTCTGAACGGAGTCGTGGGCTTCAAGCCGACCGCCCGGCGGGTTCCCTTAGACGGCGCTTTCCCCTGTCGTTCTCCCTCGACTCCATCGGTCCGCTCGCCCGGACGGTGGCGGCGTGCGCGGCAGCCGACGCCGTGATGGCTGGCGAGGAGCCCGAGCCCCTGGAGGCGTTCCCCCTTGCGGGGCTGCGCATCGGCGTACCGCGGGGCCTCCTGTTCACCGAAACGGAGCCGCTCGTGGCCGAGGCCTTCGACCGGACGCTGACGCTCCTGTCCCGCGCCGGCGCACGGGTGATCGACCACACGATCGACGACCTGCTCGCCGCCATGGAGCGCGGCGCTGCCGGACGGCTCCCTCGCGGCGATCGAGGCGGCGGCGATCCATGCCGAGTGGCTGGACAGCCAAGCCGACCGTTACGACAAGCGGGTCCATCGCCGGATCATGGCCGGCCGTCCCGCGACGGCGGCACGCTATATCAGGACCCTGCGCCGTCGGGCCGAGTTGATCGGGGATCTCGACCGGCGGCTCGCCCCTCGACGTGCTGGCGCTCCCGGCGACGGCCACCACGGCGCCTCTGATCGCTCCGCTCCAGGCGGACGATGCGGCCTTCCTGGCGGCGAACCGGCTAATGCTGCGCAACACGGCCTTCGGCAACTTCTTCGATCTCACCGGCCTGTCCCTGCCGATGCCCGGGCTCGCCCGGCCGGTGGGTCTGATGCTGCTCGCCCGGCACGGCCAGGACCGCCGGCTCCTGGCGATCGGCGCCGGGGTCGAGACTGCGCTGGCCGGCTGAGGCCGTCTCCGGCCGGATCGCCCGGTGGCTGTCGCGCGCGGCACATTGCCCGGCGGTCCCCGGTGGTGCACCCTGCGCGCGATTCCGGGCATGGGCCTCGCTCTGTTCTGCTCCGTGCGCCCGGATCGCGGAAGCGCCTGCGCCGGGTGGCGTTTCCGAGAAGCGACAAGGTCAGCCGGCAGGGAGCCGTCGCATGAGTGCAGCCGCATCGTCGATCGTCGCGGACCGGGTTTCGGATAACGGGGCGGGGCTACAGGCCGAGATCCGGGCGATGCGCGTCGACCTCGCGGCCGCCTACCGGCTGATCCACCGCCTCGGTCTCGACGACAGCATCTACACCCACATCTCGGCCCGGCTGCCGGGGGCGGGCACCGATTCCTGATCAATCCCTACGGGATGCGCTTCGAGGAGGTGACGCCCGACAACCTCGTCACCGTCGATATTGACGGGCGCGTGGTCGAGGATCCGATGGGGCTGGGTATCAACCCGGCCGGGTTCACGATCCACAGCGCCATCCACGCTGCCCGCGCCGACGCAATCTGCGTGCTGCACACCCACACGGTGGCTGGCGTGGCGGTCTCCTGCCAGGAAGAGGGGCTCCTGCCCCTGAACCAGTGGTCGATGCAGTTCACGGGACGTGTGGCCTACCACGCCTACGAGGGCATCGCCCTCGACCTCGACGAGCGGCAGCGGCTCGTGGCCGATCTCGGAGACAAGCCCGTCATGGTCCTGCGCAACCACGGCCTGCTGACCTGCGGGCGCACGGTGGGCGAGGCCTTCAGGCTGATGCACAACATGGAGCGCTCCTGCCGGGCGCAGCTGGCGATCCAGGCCGCGGGCGCACCGGTGATCCGGCCCTCGGCCGCCATCGCCGCCAAGACCGCCGGGCAATACGCCGCCGGCTACGACCGCGTGGCGGTCCAGGGGGCGCCCGACAGCGAGTGGGCGGCATTCAAGCGGATGCTGGCGCGCACCGATCCGGATTTCGCGCAGGGCTGAGGATCGCGTATCGGGCGTAACGGATGCGTGCGGGCTGCGGGGTTCGGCGCTCCGGTGCAGAACGGGACGCGGGTCCCCTCTCGCGTGCGGGAGAGCGAGCCTGTCGCCTCCTGGCGCGCTCCGCTGCGCGAGCCCGGCAGCCCAAGCAGGGTTGAAGCTCCAGAAGCGCCCCTCACGGCTCCGCCCAGGCCCCGCTCGACCGGTAGGTCTGCTTCAGGAAGGCGATGAACGCCCGGGTCTTGGCCGGCACGAAGGCCCGGCTCGGATAGACCGCGAAGATGCCCGCCGAAGCCGCGGCCGTGTAGGCGGGCAGCACCACCTCAAGCAGACCGTCCCGCAGCTCCGCGTGGACGTCCCAGGTGGAGCGCAGCGCGATCCCGAGGCCGCCGATCGCCGCCTCCCGCACCACCTCGTTGGAATGGGTCCGCAGGGGCCCGGACGCGCTGACCGTGCAGGGCCCCTCTGGACCGACCAGCCGCCAGGGATTCTGGTTCTCGGTGGCGAGGCAGACATGGCCGCGCAGATCGTCGAGGGTCTCCGGGCGCCCGGCCGCGTCGAGGTAGCTCGGCCGCGCGCACAGCACCCGCCGCACCGGTGCGAGGCGCACCGCCGTGAGGCCGGAACTCTCCAGCGCGCCGACCCGGATGGCGAGGTCGTAGCCGCGCTCGACGATTGATTCGAAATCGTCGCTGAGCTCCAGGTTCAGCACGAGGTCGGGATGGAGCGCGAAGAAGGCCCGCAGGTGCGGGACGATGTGCAGCCGCCCGAAGGAGCTCGGCGCCGTCACCCGCAGGGTCCCCGCGCGCGGGTCGCCGTCTGCGACACGAGACTCTCGGCCTCCGCGATGGCGTCGACGATCGGCGCGATCCGCTGGAAGAACGCCTCGCCGACATCGGTCGGCGCAACCCGCCGGGTTGTCCGGTGCAGCAGGCGCACGGCGAGCCGCTGCTCCAGCCGCTTCAGCCGCTTCGAGACCACCGCCACCGCCAGGCCGAGTCTCTGATCCGGCCTGCGTGAGGCTGCCGGTCCGGACCACTCGGGCGAAGATCTCCAAGTCGCTCTGGTCGTGCATTCTCAACGCTGCGGAAAAAATCAAATCCCTTTTGCTGCCTTTTTTGCGGATGCCAAGCGGTCTATCGAGCGCCACCTCAAAAATTTTTCACGCGCCGTTCGATTTTTTCTGACGGTCGGCGCCGTCCGCCGCGCAAGGAATCGCCATGTCGGGTCTCGTCGTCGCTGAACAACTCCGCACCTTCCTGGCCGAGGAAGCGCTGCCCGGGACCGGGATCGCGGCAGAGCAGTTTTGGTCGGGTTTCGCGGCGATCGTCCGGGATCTCGCGCCGCGCAACCGGGCGCTCCTCGACCGGCGTGATGGGCTCCAGGCCGACATCGATTCCTGGCACCGCGACCACCGCGGCCTCCCGCACGATCCGGCGGCCTACGCGGCCTACCTGACGCAGATCGGCTACCTCCAGCCGGAGCCCGACGCCGTGCGGGTAACCACGGAGAACGTGGACGCGGAGATCGCCCAGGTCGCCGGCCCGCAGCTCGTCGTGCCGATCTCAAACGCCCGCTACGCCCTCAACGCCGCCAATGCCCGCTGGGGCAGCCTCTACGACGCCCTCTACGGCACCGACGCGATCCCCCAGGAGGGCGACCTCGCCCCCGGCGCCGGATTCAACCCGGCCCGCGGCGCCGCGGTGGTCGCCCGGACCAAGGCATTCCTCGACGCCACCGCGCCGCCGAGCGTCGGCTCCTGGGCCGACACCGTGGGCTTTTCCGTGACGGGCGGGCGCCTCGCCGTCGACCTCGGCGCGGGCCGCAGCGCCGGCTTGACCGGCACGGCGGTGTTCGCGGGCTTCATCGGCGATGCGCAGGCGCCGACCGCGCTCCTGCTGCGCCACAACGGCCTGCACATCGAGATCGTGATCGACCGCACGAGCCCGATCGGCCGCACCGATCCGGCCGGCATCGCCGACGTGGTGCTGGAGGCTGCCCTCTCAACCATCATGGACATGGAGGATTCGGTCGCCGCCGTGGACTGCGCCGACAAGGTCGCGGTCTACCGGAGCTGGCTCGGCCTGATGCGCGGCGACCTCGTCGCCAGCCTGTCCAAGGGCGGCCGCACCATTGAGCGGCGGCTGGCGGAGGACCGGACCTACACCGCCCCCGACGGCGCCCCGCTGGTTCTGCCCGGGCGGTCGCTGATGCTGGTCCGGCATGTCGGCCATCACATGTACACCGACGCCGTGACCCTCGATGGGGCGGAGATCCCCGAGACGATCCTCGACGCCGCCGTCACCGCGCTCATCGCCCTGCACGACCTGAAGGGCACGGGCGGCTTGCGCAACAGCCGGACCGGCTCGATCTACATGGTCAAGCCGAAGCTGCATGGCCCCGAGGAGGTCGCCTTCGCGGTGGAGCTGTTCGGCCGAGTCGAGGCTCTGCTCGGTCTCGCGCCGCGCACACTCAAGATCGGCGTGATGGACGAGGAGCGGCGCACGACGTTGAACCTCAAGGCGGCGATTGCCGCGGCGTCGGACCGGCTGTTCTTCATCAACACTGGCTTCCTCGACCGGACCGGCGACGAGATCCACACCTCGCTGGAGGCCGGTCCCGTGGTCCGCAAGGACGCCATGAAGGCGACCGCCTGGATCCGGGCCTACGAGGACGGCAACGTCGATGCCGGGCTGGCCTGCGGGCTGCCGGGCCGCGCGCAGATCGGCAAGGGCATGTGGGCCGCTCCCGACCGGATGGCCGCGATGCTGGAGGCGAAGGGCGCCCATCCGGAGGCCGGCGCCAACACGGCCTGGGTGCCGTCCCCGACCGCCGCGACCCTGCACGCGCTTCACTATCACCAGACCGATGTCCGCTCCCGCCAGACGGCGCTCACCGGCCGGACGCCCGCGACGCGCGGCGCCAAGCTGACCCTGCCGCTCGCCGAGGAACCCTTCGCGCCGGAGGCGGTGCGAGAGGAACTCGACAACAACTGCCAGGGAATCCTGGGCTACGTGGTCCGCTGGATCGACCAGGGTATCGGCTGCTCGAAGGTGCCTGACATCCACGATGTCGGACTGATGGAGGACCGCGCAACCCTGCGCATCTCCAGTCAGCATATCGCCAACTGGCTGCGCCACGGCATCGTCGATCGGGCACAGGTCGACGAGGCCCTGCGGCGGATGGCCGGGATCGTCGATCGCCAGAACGCCGGCGACCCGGCCTACCGGCCCATGGCCCCGGGCTTCGACGGGCCGGCCTTCCGGGCCGCGGAAGCCCTGATCTTCGAGGGCGCCAGCCAGCCGAACGGCTACACCGAGTTCGTGCTGCACCGGTTCCGCCGCGAGGCTAAGAGCGAAGCCAATAGCCGCGCAGCCTGATCGCTGCGCGGACCAAGTCCCGGAGCGCACCGCGCCCCGGGACCCGCCCGGATGGTCCGCGGACAGATCCGCAGCGCGGGCCGCCCTGGGTCAGACGACGCCTGGACCGGAGCACCGGTCCGCAGATAGGCCAGCATAGGCGGCACGTAATCGATCCTGCCGATCGTGATGTCGTGATCCCGCAGGATCGCGTAGCCAGCGCCTATCCGGAAGATCGAGGGCCATCGAAAACCCGCTCCGGCATCGAGGGCACCGGGCCGTCCAGAGGGGTGAGCGCCTCGGCGATCGTGCGGCCTCTCGCCCACCCGGTGCCACTCGTCGGCGGCCTGCCGCACCCCGTCGGGCAGCGGTTCCACCCCGCAGGCGATACACTGCGTCCTGAGCCGGAAGCGCCGCGAAGCGGACCTGGGACGCGAGTGGATACATGTCCGGCGCGAGCTGGGGGCGGGCAGGCCATCCGCCGACCCGGCCGCTCCCCGGTGCCCGAGCCTTGTAAGCCCGCCAAAGTCCGCAATATCTGCCGGTAGTCGGAACGCGCACACCGGCCAGCGACAGGGGTCTTTCCCCTTCGTGGTCAGCGGCGCTTGCGCGTCATGACGTAGACGAGAAGATTCGCCACCGCCCGATAGAATTCCGCCGGAATGGCTTGGTTGATCTCGACATTGTCGTACATCGCCCGGGTCAGGGCCTTGTCGACCACGATCTCGATCCGGTGCTTCTCGGCGATCTCCCGAATGCGCAGGGCGATCAGATCCTTGCCCTTGGCCAGCACCATCGGGGCATCGTTCTCGCTCTGATCGTAGCGCAGCGCGATGGCGTAATGCGTCGGATTGGCCAGGACCATGGTGGCGCGAGGCACCGCCGCCATCATCTGCTTGCGCAAGCGATCCTGCGCCAGCGAGCGCAGCTTGGCCTTCACCAGCGGATCGCCCTCGAGCTGCTTGAACTCGTCCTTCAGCTCCTGGCGCGACATCCGCAAGTCGCGCTGCCACCGCAAGCGAGTCCAGACCAGGTCACCTGCAACCAGGGCGATGGTCGCGACGCTGACCGCCGAGACGAGGCGGACCGACAGCGTCAGCAGGAGCTCGGGCAGCCCGATCGGATCCACAAACATGACATTCACGATCTCGTGCCGGTCTGCGCGCAAAACCATATAGGACATGGCGCCGATCGCCAGGAACTTGAAAATGCTTTTTCCGAACTCGACGAATCCTTGTATGCTGAAAATCCTCTTCCACCCGCTGGCGGGCGAGATGCGGGACCATTGCGGCTGTATCCGGTCGAACACGATGCGCGGCGCATTCTGAAAGATCGAGGCGGCAATCCCCGCAACGATGAGGATCACGAGGATGGGCAGCAGGAACCGGCCCATCTCCATGGCGAGCGCGTGGATGAGATG
Organism: Methylobacterium sp. P31; assembly: GCA_050632875.1. GTDB lineage: Bacteria > Pseudomonadota > Alphaproteobacteria > Rhizobiales > Beijerinckiaceae > Methylobacterium. Next base: position 4,880,838 of record JBODSC010000001.1, read on the forward strand.
CATGGCATCCCGGCTGGTCAGCATACCACTCGGCGTTCTGTACGCCGTCGGCTTGGCAGAAACCGGCAAGCGCGGCTCGCTTCAACCCTATGCCATGAACATCGAAGGATCGGCCTATTTCGCGACCGGACCGAGAGATGTCATCGCCCACTTCACGGAGGCGCGCCGCAAGGGTGCGCGCTTGATCGACCTCGGCTGCATGCAGATCAACCATCATTATCACGGGGCAAAATTCAACTCGGTCGAGGCCGTGATCGATCCGCGCGCAAACGTCGACTACGCGACGCAATTTCTACGGGAGCTCAAGCAGCGGGAAGGCAGCTGGACGATGGCCGTGGCGCGCTACCATGCCGGCCCGCACAACAACGCAGCGCAGAAGATCTATATCTGCCGGGTCGTCGCCAACATGGTCGCCACGGGTTTCGGCCAATGGACGCCAACCGCCTCACAATTCTGCCGGTGAAGACGGATACCACCGAACATCGTGCCGGTCTGGAAGAGCTGCCGGACGCTCCGGTCTCGAGGCGGAAGGTCCGGGTCACCCGCGGGCCGACAGGCCCCAGGCCTCTGCGAGCGCGAAGGGAAGCTGCAGGTTCGCTTCGCAGACGATCTCGAACGTCGCCCGGTAGACGTTCATGAGGGACCAGACATCGAGCCGGGTATACGCATCGAGAGACACCGAGAGCCGCTCCTGTTCGCCACCCCATCGACGCGGGGTAAAGCGACAACCCGCCTGGGCGGCCCGGGTTCTCAAGCATCGCACCCGGTGCGGCGGCCGGACCGCCGCACCAGACCCGGGCGAACCATAGCCGGACGATATTCTTTAGCGCAAAGACAGCGACAAATTGGATTTTATTGGTATATGCCACGGATCGACCAGCGATGCGTTGAGCAGAACAGCAGACTCCGCGATCCTTTAGGGCTGGAGGGCATCATGAACGATATGCCGGACCCGCCAAGCGGCCATTCCGCAAAAACAGCCCTGCTAATCGCGCTTACCTTCGTGGCGATCGCAGTCTCCGCCTATATGCTCATCCAGATGGATTAGCCCGCTCGCAAGCTGCTCACAGGCTTCTGCAGCTCCCGTAACTGACCTTGATTTCGCTTCGGTCCTCAGGGTTCAGCTTTGCTTCGACGAAATTCATCTTGTTCAGATCGATCAATAAAAAATAGACGCCGTTCTGGCATTTGATCGCGTTGCGGGGTGTGCGCTCGTTCAGACGCGGCGATGCGGTCTGGCACTCGTAGTAATCGGACCGCCCCGCGGAGATCACGGTCAGCAAGCCTCCGCTGGAGACCAGCGAGAAGGTTCGGGCCCTGTGCGGCGGCTTCGCCCCTTCGGCTGTGATGACCGTGTCGAGTCCGACGGAGGCTTCTTCCGTACACGTCATCGGGCGGCGCAGCTGGGACGCCGACGGCGTGATGCTCAGCATGAGGAACGCGCCAGCGAGCGCTACCCGGTTCGCGATCATCGGCGGCAATTCCGTGATTCGTGGGTAGTTTCTACCGAGAAGCTAGGCCATTGCCCATCGGTGTAAATGCCGCGTGCTCGGATGGCAGAGCCGATCAACAGATTTACCACCGCATAGGATTTCGCTTCGCGGCCGATTATCGGTCAAGTCATCCATTTCGAGGCGTCCGGCCAGAGCCGGGCAGGGCGCGCGAAGCATCGAGACCGAACCCGCGCCCCACCAGTGTCGCGTCCCCCCTAAGAGCGCGGGACGAAACCGCAGTCAGCGGGTTGGGCGGGCATGGACGCTCTTGTACCCGACGACCTCTGGGCGGTGATCGAGCCGCTTCTTCCATCCGAGCCTGAGAAGCCGAAAGGCGGTCGGCCGCGCGCCTCGGATCGGGCGGCGCTGGCGGGCATCATCCTGGTTCTGCGCACGGGCATGCAGTGGAAGCATCTGCCGCGTTCCGATGTCGGCTGCAGCGGCAAGACGAGTTGGCGGCGGCTGGGCGCGTGGCAGGCGGCTGGCGTCTGGGCCGCCCTGCACCGTGTGCTGCTGGAGCAGCTTCAGGATGTCGATGCGCTCGACTGGTCACGCGCGGTCCTCGACAGTGCGAGCCTGCCGGCGAAAAAGGGGCCCCGCGACGGGCCCGAACCCGACAGACCGGGGCAAGCCGGGCACGAAGCGCCACCTCGTCGTGGACGCCAACGCCACGCCGCTCGGCCTGACGCTTACCGGAGCCAACTGCCACGACAGCCGCACGCTGGCAGCTACCCTCGACGCGGTGCCGGGCGTGCGCAGCGGCCGCCGTGGTCGCCCGCGGCGCAGGCCCGACAAATTGCATGCCGACAAGGGCTATGACCATCGTCGCTGCCGGCGTGAGTGCCGCGCCCGCAGCATCACGCCACGGATCGCCCGGCGCGGCATCGAGAGCAGCGAACACCTCGGACGCTACCGCTGGATCGTGGAGCGCACCCTGGCTTGGCTCGCACGCTTCCGCCGACTTACCATCCGCTACGAGCGACGCGCTGACCTCCACCTCGCCTTCACGACACTCGCCTGTGGCCTCATCTGCAGGGCACAGCTCAAACGGTTTTGTCCCTGACTCTAAGTGACCCTCGGGAGGAAGCCGATTGGGGGGACACGCAGACGGGTGGCGTGTTCCCGGCGCTATGAGGTTGGTCTGCCGATTGATAATACTGTGCTGAGTCCTGAGGTGCGGCCGCAGCGCGGCATTGCCAGGGTATCTGGCTCAAAGAATCTCCCAAATATGGAGGCTTTGCCGAAGGCGGTGCTGTACGCGCTCGCTCAGCCGAAAGAGCGGGCGCCCTTCTTGCTGGCGCTCGGGCTCTTCCTGCTGTCCTTCGTCGGCCTTGGGATCAGCATCTTCCCCGACGTCGTACCGGGACGGATCACGATCTGGGACGCCGCATCCCCTCATTCGAGCCAGGTGTTCCTGCTCGTGGGCGCGGCGGTCCTGATCCCGACCATCCTGACCTACACGGCCTACTCGTACTGGGCGTTTCGCGGGAAAGTTGACACGGCTGGGTATCACTGATGAACGACGCACCCGCTCCCCACCTCCCAGCTCCCTTGTGGCGCCGCCTGGTGTGGTTCGCCGCGCTATGGGCCGGCAGCGTCCTCACGCTTGGGGTCGTCGCTGGGATCCTGCGGGCCTGGCTGAACGCGGGCTGACGCACCAGAATTCCGCCCTTAAACCTGACGAGCGCCGGTGTGGTCTGACGGCGGCCATAGGTTCACCTCTCACGCGCCTCCTAGTGGGGGAGAGGGCCCTCGCGACCGATCCACGGTGCGGCTCCTCCGCGAGGGCCGACCAAGACACCACCTCCTCACCGGTGAGGCTCAGCCCGGTCGTCACGCAGCCGCACGACGCGAGCCTTGCCGAGGTAGCCCCCGAGGTCGGTCGAGCCCGATGCCGCGCCGCACTCGCGCAGTCCCGTGAGCAGGGCGTGAGGCTATCTCAGCGGGGCGTCGACCCCTGACGGCTTCGTGACTGGCAAGCAGCGCAGCTTGGGCACAGACTTCGGTTCGGTCGAGACACCCATCGCCTTCGCCGCGCCGTGACCCAAGCCGTCGTCCCCGTCGTCTGCGCGCTCGGCTTCACGCTGGGGTGCGTCGGCATCCACGGTCTTCACCGCCACGCTCGGAGGATTACGCCTATCCTGTTGGGCCTGATCCTAGTCCTGATCGCGGCGCTCTACGTCACCTGGATCGTCCAGGGCGGGTCGCCTCAGGTCGACGATGTGGTGATGCTGGATGGGGCTGGCGTATCCGAGGCCGGTATGTCCGTGCCGGAGCCGTGAGGCTGCAGGAATGTCGCGCGTCCGGATCACGGCTCCAGGGCACCGGCTGCCCATCACGCAGGTACCGACGCTCAACGGGAGGTGGACGTGAAGCCCGCCTACACGATCCACGCGCTGCGCGGTCGCGAAACCAAGAAGCTATCCTGCGCCACTGCATGGGTCGCTTTCGAGCAGTACAATCGCCTCGTCCGACAGGGCTGGACGGTGTGCACCGTCAGTCATGACGGGAAATTTGTGACCGACAGCCAGTTGAGGGCCGCGGCACAGGCCGAGTCTCGACGGTCAGGCCTCGGAATCGGAGCCCGGCTGATCAATCTGAGCATCTCGCTAATGCGCGGGAAGCGGCACTCCGAAGCTGAACGACTGCCGCGGGCTCCCCTGTGGATGTGCTATCGTGTGTCTCAGCCCCGCATCTGCTGCAGAGCTGATGGAGGGCTACCCCACGCGGCTTGAAATCGGCAACAAAGGCGATGGGGCTGTCGACCCCCGCGATTTGGCATCGCGACTCGGCGTGAACACCACTGAGCTGAAGCGCCTGAACCAATTGGGCCAAGTCGACTCGCGAATAGCACCTTGACGCGGCGAGGACGCGGACCGAACCCTCATCACTGTCCGCCTGCGCGACAAGGGCTGGCGAGGTACCTTCGATCAGAGTGGCGCACTCATCAGCGAAGAACTTTGGTGAGATCTCTGAGCAGATCTGGCAGAGCTAAGACCGTTGACTAGATTACGGCGGCCGGCAGGCGGACCAAGCCAGCGCATTGAGGAGCTGGAGCGAGAGCATCCGCCTGCGCCGGCTCGTCTCTGGAGGAACGGCGCTCGAGAGACTCGTAGCGTCCAAACGACACTGGTAGGCGGCTGCCGGCAGCGCGAGAAGGTCCGCTTACGGGACGTCGTCACAGCCAGCCGAATGGCCGGAATGGGCGCAGAGAAGTATGTCCGGTCCTGCGCGCACTGGCTATCCGGCGTGACGTAGTCTGGCCGGAAGGGGCTCGACCGCTTTCGGCGTCCAAACCGGAGAAGCAGACCTTCGTTGTAGCTCGGGCGGTCGGCTTAAGGTGCCCCGAAGCGAACACTTGAGCCGGCCCCTCTCGTGTTCCGAAAGGAGTGGAAAGCAGCCATCCAGCCAAGCGGTCGCAACGGGCTGCTTCGCCATCGGGAACGGACGTTCGCGGAGCGGACATGACCAGAATTGTATGGTGGTGGGTCTGATGAGACTTAGAGGGACCTGCGACAAACCCCGTCCAAGCTGCAAAAAGTAGTAATTGCGCAAACCCCGACGCAGCTGTGCCGCGTCGGGGTTGTTGAGCATTGCCGCCGAGTGTCCCGGTGGTTAACCCTAGTTCTGCTCACATATGAAACTGCGCAGTGTGGCTGAGATCACCCATGCTGAAATTCTGGTGCGCAAGCTCAGTTCCGTGCACTGCGCCGATGTCCAGGTGAGCATTCGCAACCTCACTTGCGCCCGTGTCGAGGTGCGTCGCGAGGTCAGCATGACCACCCACCAGATCTGCCCCATGGGCCAGCTGGTCCATGGACAGGCCCGATGCGGTGAGGCCGTGATCGGCGAGGCCGCTCGCCGCGGGGCTGAGGTCGAGGTGGCTCACGTCAAGCGAGGCTCATTCCAGTGACGTTGGCGGCCGCGCTGTGGCCGTCCATCCCGGTGGCCTGGGCTGCCACATCCCAGAAGCCGCCATGGCCAACATCGTGTCCCATGCCACCCGCGCCATCATCACTTGCCGCCCCGCTGACGATGATGATGCCTGACGTTGAGCCGTGCGCGGTCTGACCGGAGATTAGGTCAGAGAGGTGGCTGGACACCTGATCAGCCGCCCCATGCTCGGCTGGGCTCAAGACGTGACTGGCCGGACCGACTGGCCCACCGCTGCCGGTGCCTTCAGGATTGGGCATGCCCGCGTCAGCGGCCGGATTAACCGGCCCTGAGCCGTCATCGGCCGGCCGACCCTCCTCTTGGCCGTGAGGTTTGTCCTCCTCTCCGCTGCCCGACGTGCCGTTGCTCTGGGTACCGCTCCCGGTGGTTTCGCCGCCCGATGTGCCGCCGGTCGTCCCACCAGACGTGCTGCCGGTCTCGGTGCCGCCAGTGGTCTGACCTCCCGCGTCGCCGATCGCGGCGGCGGCCGCAGAGACGGTCTCGCTGACAACGCCACCGATTGTCTCGCCGCCAGAGCCACCATGTTCCTCGCCGCCGCCAAGAGCGTCGCCGACGCCATGCACCACATCACTGACGGCACCGCCAACGGCGCTCGCGGCATCGCCGATTGCACCGCCAATCGCGCCAAAGACATCACCGAGAAAGCTCCCCACGTCACCAGCCGCGCTCCCGACTGCATCAGCCGCGTCGCCGATCGCACCGCCGACCGCAGAGCCGATGTCACCGATAACGCCGCCGATACTGCCAGCTGCGTCTCCGAGACCGGCAGCGGCATCGCCGACTGCACCGACAATACCTGCCGGTCCGCCAGCTACCGCACCGATAACGCCGCCGACCACACCCCCAACCACGTCGCCGATGCCATCACCAATCCCGGTCACGACATCACCAACAGGACCGCCGATGGCGCCGCCGAGTGCCCCGAACGCCGAGTCGATCCCGTCGTTTAGAGGCTCCGCCAGCCGCGTCTGCGACGCCTCCGAGACCCTGGCCAAGAAAGTCGCCGGCCTCTCCGACTGCAGCGCCGAGGTCACCGCCGATCAGTCCCCCAAGTCCGTGGAGTCCATCGCCTACGGCTGAAACCACACCTGAGGCGCCCTCGGTGGCAATGCCGATGCCATCGCTGACAACGTCGCCAACTGTGCCCGCTGCGTCATGCAGGGCCCCCCGACTTCGCCACCGATCGCATTGCCGATTGCATCAACAACGCCACCAGCCGCGTGGCCAACTGTATCAGCTCCATTACCCAGGGCATCACTGACACCGTGGACAGCGTCTCCGACGGAGTCGACCGCGCTTCCGAGCGCGCTGCCGACGTCTCCAGCTGCACCGATCACCTCGCCAACAGTTCCTACCACACCGCTGATCACGCCAGCGGCGTCGCCGGAACCAATGGCTTCGCCGATCGACCCAAGAGAGCTGCCAAGATGGCCGGCACCGTCCTCGACCGCACCGACGACGCCGCTAACAGCATCGCCAACGTGGCTAACCCCGTCCTCGACGGCGCCGATAACCGCACCAGCGGCGTCGGAGGTCACATGGCCGACCGCATCTACGGTGCCGCCGATCGCGTCGCCCACAGTGCCTCCAATGGCATCGCCAAGTGCATGTCCGGTCTCCTGGGCTGCGCCTACTGCGCCGCCAAGGAGGCCGCCGACCGCGTCGCCGAGATGACTGACTTCCCCGGCGGCTGCCCCGACGACGTCGCCGACCACTTCGCCGACATGACCGGTACCCTCCACCAGCGCGCCGATCGTAGCACCCGCTGCCTCACCGGCTGCGCCTACGACAGCGCCGACACCATCCGCGACGGCATCGGCTGCATGGTTGATTGTTTCCCCGGCGGTATCGATCGCCGCGCCGGCCGCGTGCCCGATGCCGTCCACGACACCGGTCACTAACCCTACGGCTTCGCCGACGCTGTGAACGACTGAACCGGCTGCGTCACCGGCGGCATCAGCCGCGCCGCTCACAGCCCCTCCAACCGCTTCAGCCGCGCTTCCTGCCGCACCGGCTACGGCACCAGCCGCATCACTCACCGCACCACCGACTGCATTGGCCGCATCACCGACCGTATCCACGATGTCACCAAAAACGCTCATGTCAGCCTCCATTTATGGAAAAACAGCGCTCATCTGCCAGCGCTTATGGGCACCAAATTGCAGCGTATGCCTGCCAATCGATTGGTCGTCATAAGACTTCGATCTGAAACTCACTATAATGACCAATTTTAATGACGTTGTTCCACGGGTAACACGGCTGCGACATCAGTATGGGCTGTGTGGCCCAGATCACATTCCGGCAAACTCCGGCGACCGGGGCGGAAAGCTGTCCCGCAGGGAACTGAAATCCAGCGGCTCTTGGCTCACGATCGGCCAATCGGCAGCGCCCGCAGAGCGCGCAATAAGAGGAAATGGATCATCATGGCCGCGCAGCGTACGCCTCTCTCCACCGCCATCCGCACTTGTTTTCCGGCGCTTGGATCCACCTTCCTGATCAGTCTATTCATCAACGCCAGCATGCTGGCCTCGCCGCTCTACTCGATGCAGATCCAAGATCGCGTTCTGACGAGCCGCAACACCACCACTCTGGTCATGCTGACCATCGTCGTCATGACGTTCCTGGTTCTCTACGGCGTGCTCGAATTCGCCCGTTCAGGTATCCTTGCTCGGGCTGGCCTGCGCTTCGAGGCGGTGCTGCGCCGGCCGCTGTTCGACACCATGATGCGGGCCGAGCTGTCACCCCGCCACCGCTTGGGGCAGCAGGTCATCCGCGACGCGGAGACAATCCGGGACTGCATCGCGGGCGGCACCGCGACGATCCTGTTCGATCTTCCCTGGGTGCCGATCTTCGCTGGTCTCTGCTTCCTGCAGCACCGATTTCTCGGGATCATCGCGGTCGTGGGCGCTCTCGTGCTGTTTTCGCTTGCCCTCGTGAGTGAATTCGCCACGAGGGCTGCGTTCAGCCGAACGAGTGAACTTGCAGGAGAGGCTCAGCGCTTTGTCGCCGCGGCCCTACGCAATGGTGAGGTGGTACGCGGGCTCGGCATGAGTGATATCGTGCTTGAACGTTGGAGCGGCGCCCAGTCGGCGGCAGTTATGTCGCAGGCTCAAGCGCTGGAGCGCGCATCCGCGCTGCACGCTGTCTCAAAATTTTCACGACTCGCGGTCCAGACAGCGCTGCTCTGTGTTGGTGCCTGGCTTGCCATTGAGCGAGAGATCTCGCCCGGCGCCATGATGGCTGCCTCTCTGATGATGGCCCGTGCGCTTTCACCGGTGGAGCAGATGGTTGGCCAGTGGAAGCGGATTATCGCCTTTCGGGCTGCCTATGCTCGCCTGCAGGGCTTGTTCTGCGCCCTCCCCGCAACTCCAGCTCCGACGACCCTGCCGGCGCCGATCGGACGACTCGACATCGAGAACGCAATCGTCTGGCCACCTGGCGCTGACCGGCCCTCGGTCAAAGGTCTGAGCTTCAGTCTGCAGGCAGGGGAGAGCCTGGCAATCGTGGGAGCTTCGGCAAGCGGTAAGTCGAGCCTTGCGCGAGCCCTGGCAGGCGTATGGCCATTGCGCGACGGCGTTGTGCGCATCGACGGCGCAGCCTATGCTCAATGGGACCAGAGCCGGCTCGGCAAGCACATTGGCTACTTGCCGCAAGATGTAGAGCTGTTTGCCGGCACGGTTGCCGAGAACGTTGCCCGGCTCGGCTTTGCCGACGATGAAACCGTGGTGGCCGCCGCGCAGGCTGCGGGTGCCCATGACGCTATCCTGCGGCTGCCAAATGGCTATGACACACCAATCGGCGAGGGTGGCGTCGCGCTGTCGGGCGGCATGCGCCAGCGCATCGGTCTTGCTCGGGCGTTGTACGGCGATCCCAAGCTCATCGTGCTCGACGAGCCGAACGCGAGCCTCGATGAGGAAGGCGAGCGGGCGCTCAGCCGCGCGCTCGCCGCCATGAAGAAAGCCGGTCGTACCGTCATCGTCGTGACCCACCGGCCGCAGCTCCTCGCACACGTCGAGAAAGTTCTGGTGATGTCATTTGGGCGACTGATCACGATCGGATCGCGCGATGAGGTCATCGCAGCGATGCGTGGTGAGCGCCTCGTTGTCGCCCACGACCGGGACAGAGCATCTGAAGCGGCATCCACCCTCCGGCCAGCGGCGGTACGGCCCGCGTGAGATTTGTATGCTTAGTTTATCGAGAGCATCAGGATCCGCGCGCGGCGATTCTCGGGGCCGAGAGGATCACTCATGTTCTGTGGCTGCTTTGGACCGACGCTATGGACAGTCACACTCCCGGAGCTGACGCCTAGGGTGCCTATAAGGAAGTGACGCACTGTCTCAGCACGGCGCTGAGCTAGGCGTTTGTCAGTAACCGCCTCCCGAACGTCAGTATGACCCGTGATCAGGAACCGACTTCCGGCGAGCGGCTGGTTGACGAGCGCCTGTCGAAGCGCCTCCAACATGTCGACTTCGCGCGGGGTCAGGTTAGCCGAGCCCGGTTCGAAGAGGATATCGAGATCAATAACGGCGTTGATTGGAGTGTTTCTATCGGGTGCGGGCACGGCAACAGGCATGGCAGGTGAGCCCAGGGCAATCCTTGCGTCTTGCTCGCTCGTGTCAGGGATTGTCGCGGAAGGGGGCTGGTCAGGCTCCACTCGTCCATTTTGTTCGGTCAACGTCACCGAGGGCCCGTGGCGTAGCTCGGATGTGGGTGGATCAGGTGTTTCGCGCGCGACCGTCGCCTCGGTCGCGGTAGGTGGCGAGGATTCCAGTGGCGGGCGTGCTGGTGCTGGCGCGGCCTCTTCAAGCCGGCGCAACAGTACGTGAGCAGACCGGGATTGGTACCGTGTCTGCGCGAGGCGGAGTAATTCCTCCACTGACGCCGCCTTGGCGCCACAGACTTGAGGCACCGCAAGCACAACCAAAACTACGAACGAAGAGAGTGACGTGCGGCCCTCGATCACAGCCACGTCTCAAAGCTCCATATCGGCCAAGCGGCGCAGGACTTTTCGATCACAACGAAGGCCCCCGCCGCACCGCGCGATAGCACCGGCGGCCTCGAGCGCGGCCAATGCTGCGTTGACCTTCGGCCGAGAGGCGCCGATTAACAGAGCCAGCTCATTTTGTGACATGTTGAGGCGTAGGAAATCCTCTGCGCCGGCGCTGCTCTCCTGCCGGTCCAGAGTCGCTGCAAGGAACCGGGCGAGACGGACCTCAATTGGGTGCAGGGCTACCCCTTCCAGCGTCAAACTTATGTTCCTCAGTCGCGTGCACAGGAAGGTGACTGCTGCAAACGCGATGTCGGGCGACGTGCGCATCAGGTTGCTGAGGTCGCGCCGAGACAGTATCCATGCTTCGACAGCGGTCACGGCGGTCGCGTCTGCGGTCCTGGGACCGCCGTCGAGAACCGCAATCTCACCGAATACCGCGCCGGTTCTGACCTGTTCAAAAGAGAGCTCCCGGCCCTCACTGGTGCTGATCGAGAGCCGGACGCTACCGCATGTAAGAAGATATAACTCTTGTCCTGGATCTCCTCGCGCAAAAATGAATGTTCCGGACGCAATGTTCACTTTTCGCATGCGAGCGGCGATAGAGATCAATAGGGAAGTGTCGAGGCTGCTGAACAGGCCGCTGCACGAGAGAAGCCGGAGAACGCTTGTGCGCGGATTCGCGTCCATGACCGCTCTCGACAACATCAGCTGTATCGGACGCCGTCGGCACGGCAGCAGGTCGCCACGAAAGGCAACTGGGGCTACCATCGGGCGCATTGCCAGCTTAGTCAATACGACGTGCCATGGTCCGCCCCGCACCTCAAAATTTCTACGAAGCGCGAAGAAACTATTGAGATGTCTCGTTCGTTAAACTGGCCATGTATACTTAAACGCTCGCATTCGGCCTGCGAAGTCGCATTCTACCCGGCCAGAAGCGACGCAAGCTCCCGCATCGTCTAGTAGCCTGGGGTCTGCTAGGCCTAGATCAGCGAGTTTGATTTAGACAGCGGGCAGATCGCGGGCACGGGGAAGACCTCGGAGCGCCATGCCGCTCTCGGGGCCAAGTTGCTGCGCGCTCTCGCCGCTCCAGCCTCCCCGACGACCTGCATCTTCCGAGATCACGACTTGCAGCCCTAGCTCTGCCGCTCTTGCCCTTAGGCGCTCCGCCTGTCCGATGACGCCACCAAATGCCGTAAGGTCCGCCCCCGCGCCAGGCCCGATCCGGCCGACCAGCACCGGACCGACGGTAATGCCTATCGCGACGTCGAGAGATCTGCCAAGCTCTATCGCCAATTTGGCATTCACTGTGTCAAGGCTGAGGTCGATCGCCCGGGCGGCGGCGAGCGCCTGGCGGCACCCGGTCTCCGGACCCTGCTGGCGCCCAAACACCGCGACGAGGCTGCTGCCATTCAGCGATACGATCCAGCCGCCCTGCGCTTCAATGGCAGCTCCAACGGCGGAGAAGACGCTGCTGAGAAAGAAGATAATGTCGTAGGCTAGCCGCTCGTTAGTCAATTCAGCGAAGTCCCGCATGTCAAATGCGAGGATCGCAACGTCCTTTCTGATGCCAGCCGCCTCCGCCGCGTCTAGGTCACTCGTCGCTGGAGCGAGGCCAGCGGGTCGCAGGAGGCGAGCAACGGTGAGGGGCCCACTAGGCCGGAGCTGACAGGCGAGGCGGACCCCTTGCCCGGCGCCAATCGCGTGAAGGGTTTCACGCTCAGCGGAAGCTAGCGGCGGCAAGCTATCCGCCTCTCCCTCAATCCGCACTCGACACGTGCCACAGCGGGAGCGCCCGCCACAAAGAGCGGCATGAGGCACGCCAGCGGCGCGGCTGATCTCGAGCAGCGTCGCACCGTTCAGCCCCTGCACGGTCGGGCCCCCGACATAATGCACCGTGATCCTCGCTGAGCCGAGGCCGCGCACGAAACCGGCCACAACCCAGAGCGTCATCAAGGCGATCACCGCGACAAAGCCAAGCCGCAGGCTTTGCCGGAGGTGCTCTAGTAGAGAGGCGTCCGCCGGATCGGGCCAGTGAGTGATCTTTTGTACTCGGGCGAGCATCGCTGGATCCTCGATCAACGCCGCGACCGCGCGTCCCGATACCGCAAAGCCCGCCAAGGCAGCCGCCGGGATCACGATGGCGAGGAACAGTAATGCCGGCTGCGCGGCTCTATAGGTCCGAGTTGCCCTCAACCAAGTATGCAGCCCGACGCAACCGTGGGTCCAGACCAGGAGTAGGAGCGTGCTTTGGAGGAGGGCGCCCTCAGGCCAGAGCCGCGCCAGTTCGTAGAGGTAACTGTCGTCCGTCCCAGCGAGCACGCGTGCGCCGCGGGTATTGACCATGTGGGGCAGAAGAAGGATTGGGATCAGGAGCCCGCTCGCAAGTTGCAGCCACTCCCAGCCTGATAACCGGAACGTGCTGCGCTGGGCAGTTCTGGCGAGCGCATAGACGATGTGGATGATCAGAGCCGCTGCAAAGACAAGCGATCCGGGTATCGAGCGAGTGACAGTCCAGCGCCACTGCTGCGCCTCGTACATCACTTCTGGACTGATGAGTCCCAGGGCGTGGTTCAGGAAATGCGTTGTGGCAAAAGCGAATAGAATCATCCCTCCGATGCTGTTGAGCTTCTGCAAGGCGGACCCACGGCGCAGGTATGCAGCCCGTCTGCCAGAACGAGATGAACGGCCGCTGTCGAGCGGATCGGCCGCGGATTCGAATTTCGAAGAGTGGTCCATTAATGCCGGCCGATCGGGACAGCCGGAACCCTACTTCTCCCGGAAGGCTTTCGCGAGACTGTTGAACAGCGGACCAGCAAGATATTGAAGGACAGTGCGTTCACCGGTGGTGATCAGCACGTCCGCCGTCATGCCGGGTATGATGCGCTTGGCAACGCCCGGGGCGATCGTGCCCTCGTCGATCACGACCTGGGCGGAAAAATACGTTTGGTGCGTGCCCTCGTCGACGAGCGAATCCGGCGACACGCTCTTCACACGGCCGAGGATGATCGGCGTTTCGCGGCTGGAAAAGTTCTGGAAGCGCACCTCAGCCTTCTGACCAACCGCGACACTTTCGATATCGAGGGGTGAAACCTTGGCTTCGACAACCAGCCCATCACCAACCGGCACAATTTCGGCTAAGGTCTCGCCCGGCTTAACGACTGCGCCAACTGTATGGACTTTCAGGTCATACACGATCCCGTCGCGCTGGGCACGAACCTCAATTCGGGTGAGCACGTCCTCGGCAATCACCGCCTTCTCGCGCAGCTCCGAGAGGCGCCCGCGAATCTCAGCCAACTGCTGGGCGACCTCAGTATCCTGCTTCTGATGCACGCCTTGGATCTGAAGGCGGGACTCGTCGATCGACTTACGCAGCCGTGCGACGCTTGAGTCGGCCATTGCGAGCTCGCCTCGGATGCGGTCACGCTCGCGCTGCAGGCCGAGAAGCTTATTGCGCGGATAGTAGCCTTTGGCGGCGAGTTCCGAGAGGCTGCCGATTTCTTGAGCATAGCTGGCTAGCTGCGAAGTGAGCGTCGCGCGCTGCTGGGTGCGGCCCTCAATCTCCTGCGTCTTCTCCTCCATTCCCGAGTTCAGAATGCCGACCTGAGTGTCGAGCGAGCGTCGGCGCTCGGCAAACTGGCGCTCTTGGTCAAGCACTGCGGTCGCGGTCTCTGGTACGCTGAGGCGGGCGACGAGGCCGGGCGGGAAGGTGATCGCGGCAGCATGGCTTTGCTCGGCAACGAGGCGGGCTTCAGTGGCAAGGGCAACATCGACCTGCTTGCGCAGGGTGTCGGCACCTGCGAGGGCTTGAGTCGGCTGCAAGCGAAACAGGACATCGCCCTGGCGCACCGCTTGGGTTTCATGCACCAGGATCTCGCGGACGATACCGCCTTCGAGGTGCTGCACCGCCTTGTGGCTGCCTTGGACAGCAATCTGCCCTTGAGCGATGGCAGCTTGGTCGAGAGGCGCGACTGCCGACCAGATTCCGAGAGCGCCGAATACCAGGACAATCGCCCCAAAGCCCAACCCGGCGTAGTGGCCGTGGCCGATCTCGACGGCCGGCTCGTCCCTGGCGGTGAGGTGCATCGAAGCCTCCTTGATACGACCGGATGCGCGTGCATCTTGCCGGTGATCAACTGTGCGACTTCCGGCCCTGCGGCGTCTGTTCCCGACGTGACAGGATGGGTCACCTCTACGGAAAAATGGAGCCCCGCCGCGGTGTAGGCATTGGCGGGGCTTACTGCACTGCGCAAATCTGCGGCGCCGGATCACATATGGAACTGTAGGTTCTGATGTAGATCGATGCTCGGATGTGCGAGCCTCAGCACCGTGGATCTGGTCGGCATGCACACTGAGCCCCCCGGAGGGCGGCAGGGGCTGCGGGTTGAGTCTCAGACGGAGCCTCTTGGTGGGTGTCTAAGCCGGCATGGCTGAGATCGCTGGCTCCGGCATGGGCCAGCTGGTCCATGGACAGGCCCGATGCGGTGAGGCCGTGATCGGCGAGGCAGCTCGCCGCGGGGCTGAGGTCGAGGTGGCTCACGTCAAGCGAGCCTCATTCCAGTGACGTTGGCGGCCGCGCTGTGGCCGTCCATCCCGGTGGCCTGGGCTGCCACATCCCAGAAGCCGCCATGGCCAACATCGTGTCCCATGCCACCCGCGCCATCATCACTTGCCGCCCCGCTGACGATGATGATGCCTGACGTTGAGCCGTGCGCGGTCTGACCGGAGATTAGGTCAGAGAGGTGGCTGGACACCTGATCAGCCGCCCCATGCTCGGCTGGGCTCAAGACGTGACTGGCCGGACCGACTGGCCCACCGCTGCCGGTGCCTTCAGGATTGGGCATGCCCGCGTCAGCGGCCGGATTAACCGGCCCTGAGCCGTCATCGGCCGGCCGACCCTCCTCTTGGCCGTGAGGTTTGTCCTCCTCTCCGCTGCCCGACGTGCCGTTGCTCTGGGTACCGCTCCCGGTGGTTTCGCCGCCCGATGTGCCGCCGGTCGTCCCACCAGACGTGCTGCCGGTCTCGGTGCCGCCAGTGGTCTGACCTCCCGCGTCGCCGATCGCGGCGGCGGCCGCAGAGACGGTCTCGCTGACAACGCCACCGATTGTCTCGCCGCCAGAGCCACCGGATTGCGGCGTACCACCGGCGAGTTGATCCAAAGCGTCGCTGATTGCATTGGCAGCCTCGCCGCCGACCGTCTCGCCGCCGGAGCCGCCGTGCTGCTCACCTTCACCGGCGATGTCGCCGATCACGCTACCGATCTCAGAACCTGCCTCCCCACCTATGCTGGAACCGAAGGCATCGCTGCCCGCTTCATGAAGGCCGTCGCCGATCGTTGAACCCACATGGTTGGTGACTTCAGGCTTACTAGTCAGTTCACCTTCCGAGCTGCTGGGCTGCATGCCCCCGCACCAGTCTGAACGACGCGCTCACCGCCTTCAGCTTGGCCAAAGACGTCCGTCAAAGGAGAGTGTGAGCCCCCGCTTTCGGCTCCCTGTAGCAATGGGTTGATATCACCACTGCTGCCGACCGCGGCTGCGGCGCGAGCGATGTTTTCACTGCCTGCGTCGGTGGGCGCGTATGAAGGTTCATCAGGTCCAGAAAGGCCAGGCGGCGGCCAACCTGCTCCGTCAGAAGGCACATCCCCAATTAGATGTAGATCCAACGCTGCGACGGCGTGAGCCACGTTTTCGCTGCCCTGGTCTGTAGCCGCATATGAGAGTTCTCTAGGCCCGAGAGGGCCACTGACAGGATCGGTCAATGAGCCCGAAGGAACGAGCCCAGGTTCGCTGCCGCCGTCTTCGAGAATTCTGTGGTCGAAACCAGGATCCAAAGCACCGATAGTATTCATGGCTGTCATGTCAGCCTCCATTGACGATCGCAGACAAAAATATTTCGAAAGTTTGCATCTTCGATCTGACGAAAGACGATTGTCTAGAGCACGAACGGGACTGATTTTCCCGATCGAAAGCGGAGCATAGCTGAGCATGGAAAGGAGCGATGTTACCTTCGGAACAGGGGTGGGACTTTCAAGAAGACCTTTGACCAGCGGCTGGCGCCCTGTCCCGCTGGCCTCGCGGTTGAAAGCCGCACCGGGCGAGAGGCCCGCGTGAGCAAAGGAGAGATGCAAACCCCGATAAAATCTTGAGTTTGATTTAGCAAAGACTTTCAGGCAAGGATTAGAAATTGAAGTTGCGCCGCAAATTCAAGTTTTTATGATTCTCTTATCAAGATTTATTAGGAGAAATTTTATGGCTTGGTCTGTCCTGATCGTGTCCGAGGTCTGCGTCGGCATGGAAGTCACTGTCCGTCGTCAGATGATTTGAGACGATTTGGGACGCTCAGGAACGGAGGTTCTGGTCTACCTGGGGTGAGAGGTTAGGCAGCCTGCGCGTGATGGCGCAAGCGGCGATCTATGAGGGTCTGGCGCTTGATCCGCGCCCGGTCCTGCAGAGCATGGCCTCTCCGCGACCGAAGTAGACGTCGGCAGGGGTGAGGTTGCCAAGGCTCTCGTGAGCCCGAGCGTGGTTGTAGTGCTCGACGAAGGCGGCGCCCGCGCCTCAAGGCCGCCGCGCTGGAAAGCGTCGTACCACCGGTAGAACGTCGCCCGGGTGATGCCGAGTTCGTCCAGGGTGGTGCGCACCGGCAGATGGGAGGGCTCGACCAGCCGGATGATCTCCAGCTTCTCGGGAGCCGGGTACCTGAAGCCTCGTCGCCCCCAGCCGCGGTCATGCTTTTTTCAGCAGGCGGGTCTCCAGCACGAGATCGGCCACGACCTCCTTCAGCGCGCCCGCCTCGCGGCGCAGGTCCCTGACCTCATCCGCGGTCGCGGCCCGGGCTGTGTCGCCGGCCAGCCGCTTCTTGCCGGCTTCCAGAAACTCCTTGGACCAGCCGTAGTCCATCGAGCTGGCGATGGCCCTCGCGCCGACACAGCTCGGCGATGCTGTCCTCACCGCGCAGGCCCTCCAGCACGATGCGGATCTTCTCCTCGGCCGAGAACGGCCGGCGCGTGGCGCTGCGGATGTCCTTGATCACGGCTTCTGCCGGCTTTTTCGCCGGCCCGGATGGCTGCTTCATCTACGTGCCTCAGGGCTAAGATGAACCAGCCATCCTCCGTTCGCGAAGACCCTCAATCTGGCTCAGGAGTGCTGACGGCAGACATGGCGTTCAAAGCGATTTCAGCCCTCGAAGAAGAGCAGGAGGATCAGACCTTCTTGAGGATCAGGCCCATTTCCGCGATCTGAAACGAGCCGTCATCAAGCTGCTTCACGGTCCTGCCATCCTCCGTGACGTAGCGCTGGCGTCCCTTGGCAGTGCGATGTCCGCTGAAGGCCGACAATTGCTTGAACGTCTGCAGCTCAACGATCGTGTAGGTGAGACCATCGCTACCCAAGGTCTTAAACCGAGCCGTTTCCCTCTCCATTGCGGCCTCCCGTAACGCAAATCGCCGAAAGGTGCAGGCGCAGAGCCGCCTCATCAGCAGACCCCGTATGAAATAGCGTCTGAGGCGAGTTCATATAGCCCTACACTGGCAGGTTGAGGCTGTCGGGACGGTACAGTAGGGCGAATACCATTGGTTCGCCGGCGTTCCGCAGCAGCTAAGTTCAACGGCCTACTTTTAGCGTCGCCGCGAGGAGCGGTCTCGTGTTTGGCGCCGCTCCTGCGGCGCTTGCCTTTGGGCGCAGGACGAAGCTTGCATACCACGCCGGGCTGTTCTGAGCCGGCCTGAACGATCAATGCCGGGAGGTCTCCGAAGGTCCTGTGGTAGACCCTGAGAGCGACCTGAGTCCAAATCAGTCTTTCCCTTCGATCCCCTTTCGCCCGTGCTCGTCGGGCTGTCTCGCAAGCCTCGCTAAAGGCGGCATCGCCGTAGAACTCGATCAGGCTCGTTGCTTCCAACCGGATCGCCTCGTTCGCGATTTTTTTGCGCGTTACGGGCGACGTTTTCGAGACGAAGCATCAAATCCTCCCGGATGCGCTGTAGCCAGGAATACGATGATGACGCAAGCTACGAAGAGGGTCATCCTGGATTGCAATGTCCGGAGAGGTGCGCATCTCGCGGCCAGGGGAGCTTTCACATGTCAGGCCACTCGGTTCACATCAAGCTAGAAGGTAGAACCTATTCTGGCACCTACAAAGTTGACCGGAACTTCATGACCGTCACCACACCTTACGGCAAGAAGACCGCTCAGCTAGACAAGACACAACACGCCGCGCTTGCACAGAGGCTCCTGGAAGAGCTTGTACAGCAGGAAAAAGCGCGAAAGGGCTCGGCGCTCTAATTCACCTGTCACGCTGGACGAACCACTTGATGGGAGCCGTCCATCGGATCATTTCAATTTTGATCTGATGTTGCGCTAAGCGTGCTTGTCAAACGCCATGATTTTGGAGACCGAAACATTCACATTGCGGGTAAGTATCAGGTTGAAATTTTGCGCCATGGCGCCGAAATCTTCATTAATGTAGCTCGCATAGTACAGCTCGTGGAAGTTCTGCGGGAAGAGCCTCGAGCATGCCATCGTAATCCAGCGCATCGCTCCGCTGAAGCGAGTCCACGTGCGGCCGAGGTTTTCCTCTCGATGCTACTCGGAAATTGCGCAGTCTGTGCAGCTAACGGTCAGCGACGCTCGCGATCCCTCAACTTCCCGGACGGCCCGCTTGCTTGTTACCTCCTGGTAGCGGGCGATGATCAGGTCGACATAGCGCGGGTCCAGCTCGACCCCGTAGCAGCGCCTACCAGTCCGCTCGGCCGCAATCAGCGTCGAGCCGGAACCGAGGAATGGGTCGAGGACCACCTCATCCCGCTCTGTGAGATCGAGCAATGCATCAGCCAGCAGCGCGATTGGTTTAACTGTCGGATGATGCTGCAGACCCTTGCGCGCGTCTGAACCGAGCGAAGAGGCGCCTGGGTAGGTCCACAGGTTCGAGCGCCAGCGACCGCCCCGCCCAAGCCCGACGTTGTTGGTGTGCGCCGCCAAGCCCTTCTTGAACAAGGGCAGCAGCTCGTGCTGCGAGCGGTACAGGCTGACCATCCCCGCGTTCGTCTTCGCCCACACGATCAGGTTCAGGGGCGCAAGCTCCAACTCGGCGGCCGCACTCTGGACCACGTGCACGCTGCGCCAGTCGATGAAGGTGCCGAACACTGCACCATCGACGAGGTGGGGCAACGCCGCTGCGATCCAGGACCGATTGAACGCTAGGAACTCCGCTTCGCTCATCTCGCCTGTGGCCATCGCGAACTCGCGGTGATCGCCACCGGTCACATATCCGGCGATCGGCACATTGTATGGCTCGTCCGTGAGCAGCAGACGCGCACGCTCCGACGCCATGAGCGAGGCCAGCACGGCGGGATCTCGTGCATCTCCGCAGATGACCCGGTGCCGGCCCAGCACGAACACATCGCCGAGGCACGCCACGGCCGCGGCAGAGGATGGCGTCAACGGACCGGGCTCGATGGAGTCGGGCTCCTCGTCCAGGAGGACCTGGTCGATCTCGCATTCCGTGAAGCCGGTGATCTCGAGCGCGCCATCCTCCAGTGCGAGGCTCCTCGAACTCGAGCTTGAGGCTCCTCCAGATCCCAGCTGCCGCGCTCCTGCAAGCGGTTGAGCGACAGCCGCAGAGTACGCTGCTCCATCGGGCTCAGGTGATCCGCGACGATGCAGGGGATGGCCCTCAGCCCCAGGAGCTTGGCCGCCTCGACGCGGATCACGCCGTCGAGGATCCGACTCTGCGCGTCGATCAGCACCGGGTCGCAGAAGCCGTGCGCGCGGATCGCTTCGGCCACGCGCTGCACCTGGGCAGCGTCGCACTTGCGCACTGCGCGGGCCGGCGCCGTCAGGTCCCCCGGCGCACGCTGGACCAGGGCGAGGTTCGGGGCCAGGTCGTTGCGCACGTGGACTGCCGCGGGGCTCGGCCGATTTAGGCTCGTCCGACGCTGCCGGTTCTTGACGCGCAGGGCACCGATCAGAGAACCGAGTGCTTCCGGATGATCTCGCCGTACGCGTGACATGACTGCCAATCCTTCTGTACGCGGCTGCGGGATGCCGTCGGCAGCCCTACGCTTCGTTCCGAAGCTTGTCGGGCTTCGCCGCGGCCACGAGCCGTTCCTGCTGGATGATGGCCGCCTTCTCCCACTCCTCGTCGCTGTAGGGCGACTCAGTCCGGCACGGGGGTAAGTCTTCGGCACCGAAGACCTCGTAGAGGGCGTAACTGGTCTCGCGGACCCTCATGAAATGACAGCTGCCGATCGGCATCTCCGGTCGCCAATCGGGCAGCCGCGGGTCGTAGAAGATGCCCACACGGGATAGGCCCGGCGCCGTCAGAGGCTGCTGCAGGTACTGCGCCGAGAAGTTGTAGGCGTCGATTTCGTCCAGGACCGCGAGCAGGGCGTCCCTGCTCTCGCAGTTCGGCTGCAGCACCTCGCCCTTGCGCCGCCGCACCGTGCGGCGGCGATGAAGTGGCCAGATCTCGTCGACGAGGGCGACTGCCGGCAGCACGACCTCGGTCCACACCCCACGCTTCCGGACATGACCGGTCAGATCGCCCAAATGGACGCGCTGCATCACCAGGACGATCGTACCGCCGGCCTTGTCGTTCAGGCGCGGCAGGATTTCGGCATCGTAGTATGCGTTGATGGCCTCGGGTTCGGCGTCGTGCTGCGCCCGGCTGGGGGCGATCGGATCGTCGATCACTAAAATGTCGGCGCCGCGACCGATCAAGCGCTGACCGACGGCGGCGTAGATGATGCCGCCGCCGTGCGGCAGGACAATCTCGTTTGACAGCACTGTGGGTCTGAGGTGTGGGAACAGGGCGCGGCAGCGCGGGGAGCGCAGCAACGCGAGAGCCCGGCGCATCAGCTCGGCGGCGAGCGTCCGCGTGCCGGCCAGGACGGTAATCTTGCGCGTGGGATCGTGGCCGAGAGCGAAGATCACGAAGGCGACTGCGGCACAGTGCGACTTGTGGCTGCGCGGGGAGCGTTGATCAGCAGGCGGTTGATGCCGCGATCGAGGCAACCCTGCAGCGCGTTGGTCATGACGTCGACATGGAAGCCGAGGGCATGGTTCTGCTGGGACGACAGCTCGTTGAAGGCGAACTTGGCAAAGGAGGGCAAGTCGGCGCGGTAGAGGCGCTCGAGCGTTGAGACTGCCATCAACCCTCCTCCAATTCATCGTCATCGGGCGGAACGAGCGTGGCGGCGAGCCTCAGCCAGGATCTCGTCGTCGGAGGGCTCGGCCCGGAACGGCTCGGGCTTGCCGCTCTCGCGCATGTGTCTGAAGATGAGTTCGCGGGCGCGGTGATCGCCCTTGGCGGCGGCGATCAAGGTGCTTGTCACCAAGTGCTCGCGCATGGTGATGCGCACCTTTCGTCCCTCGCGAGTGACCGTGACTAGCCGATCAAGGTTTCGGTCGATCAGCGTGCCGATGTCGTTCGAGCGGCGGGGGCGCCCACCTGGGTTGCCGGAAGTCCCCCGCTTGAACTGAGTATCGCGTGGCGGCTTGCGGTAGCCGACCTTGTAGTCGTCATCGGACACGGCCACGCTCCGGCAAGCGGGCCTGCTTCAAGACGTCATCCCACCCGCTCGGCGCCTCGGACACGACTGACTGCGACGGCTGGCGCCCGCGTCTGCGGGCCGGCGCATCCCGCAGCAACTCCGCGATGCGGAGAGCCGGTTCGGATAGCTCCATCACGAAGACACCAAACAGCCCGTCGCACAGTTCGTCGGATAGGAAGCTGTCAAGTTTCTCACGCCCATGCAAGACTTCGCTACTGCAAAGACGCTCACCTGCCTTCACAGCACCTCCGAAATACGCGACCGCGCTCTCCGTTGCCTCGACGCGGCGCATGACAAGGTAGATCTTGCGATCACTTTTCTCTTGTGGCTCATCAGAGTTCGATTGCGTCAGTCTCGTGCGCCCGTCAGTCGCTTGGTTAGCGTTCGCTGTGTGAAAGGCATCTCTCAGTTTGTTCTGGAGTTCGGCGACAAACTCCACGACCTCGCCCTGCTTGCATCCAAAGCGAGCCAGCTCATGCGCGACGAAGAGGTTGAACACGCGGAAGGGCGAGTACTCGACCTCGTGACCTCTCCCGGAAGGCAGTTCGTCGTAGAACGCAGCTCTATGCGGTAAGCTGGGACTCTGGCTGGCGCGAGCACGCGCGAGGTCTTCCTCAAGAAGGCGCCTGATGCTTGCAGCGAGTTGGGCAGGCACCGGTTTACCGAGACGCTCACAAGCCGTGTGTGCCGTCCCGTATAGGAGGGCGTAGATGGCTTGCAGGGCCTGCTGGCGAGTGGCGCTCATAGCCCAAACATATAACCACCAGTTGGTGTTTCAATAGCGCTTAGGGCTTATCCACAGGTCGACCGCGAGCTTCCCTGAAGAGTCCGTCTTGATCGCTGCTGTTGGGAGATAATTCCCTGTTCCGATTTGCAGGGATTTGTGCGTGTAAAAGCCTGGACGTGCACGACAAATTTCGACGAGCCAAGGGGCCTACAGCTTCTCAAACCGGGCGAACGTCCCTGTTATCAGGGAAATGCCGCCAGAGACTGGTTCGCCATTGACTGCCACCACCGCCAGCAAATCCAGATAAACATCTGGATCTATTGTTATCTTTCCGACGCAAAAATACTTGAGCTGAGCTGACTTCAGCCCACCTTCAGGATGCCGGCGTCGCCTCCGATTTAGAGCTGCTTTCGCCTCTCGATGAGCGTCTGGAACTTCTCGTACTCGGCTTGATCGACGCGATAGGAGTGGTCGTCGTCCGGAAAGGCTACGGCCTTGACCTCCTCGACGTACTTACGGATGCCGGTGACCGCGACCTCGGTGAGGTTCGCGTAGCGCTTGGTGAACTTCGGCTTGAAGTCAGTGAAGACGCCCAGAAGATCGTAGGCGAGTAAGATCTGGCCGTCACAACCCGCACCGGCGCCGATACCGATGGTCGGGATCGTCAGCTGCTCGGAAATCAGTTTGGCAATCGGCGCCGGGACGGCCTCAAACTCCAGCATGAAGCAGCCGGCATCCTCGATGGCGAGGGCGTCCTCCAGGATCTTCATCGCAGCCTCGGCGGTGCGGCCCTGGATCTTGAAGCCGCCGAAGGTGGCGATGGTATGCGGCGTCAGCCCGATATGAGACGCCGTCGGGATGCCGGCGTCGACCAGGGCTTTGAGAATGTGGGCCTGGCTCTTGCCGCCCTGCGGCTTCACGGCGTCGCACAGGCCCTCCTGCATGAAGCGGGTGGCGTTCGTGAGTGCCCGGTCGACGGTATTGTAGCTCTGGTAGGGCATGCAGCCGAGCACGAAGGTGTCCGGCGCACCGCGCCGCACCGCCCCTGCATGCAGGATCATCATGTCCATTGTCGCGGGTATGGTGCTGGCGTGCCCGTGTGCGACCATAGCGAGGCTGTCGCCGACGACGGCGACGTCGACCCCCGCCATCTCCGCCCATCGGGCGGAGGTGTAGTCCGGCACGGACATGTAGACGAACTTCTCGCCGGTCTTCTTGGCGGCGCGGATGTCGAGAATCGTCCGCTTGCCGGTCTTCTTAGCCAGCGCGTTCGAAGAAGTCGCCTCGTTGGCGCTCATGTCCGCTCCTCCAGAATTTTTTGTTGGTCGAGACGGCTGAGCCCGGCCGCCGATTTCGGTCTGAGCTCGCCGTGCTTGCCTAGCCGAGTCGCTTCAGGACGCGGTCGATGTCGGCCGTCGTCATTTCCCACTCGTTCTGGAAGTTCGCCACAACGCTGCGCATGAACTGCGGTTGAAGGCGTTCGGCTTCGGCCGTGTCGCCGAGGTGGTCAACCAGGATCGCATACGCGAGCTGCGAGGGCTCGGGTCCCTCGTAGCTCCACTCGAAGCCGTTGCGAGAGTAGCGCTTGGCATCCGTCCTTTCCGGAAGCGGCTTGCCGTCAACCGTGACGACGATCCCGTCGATGGTCCGGTCTCCCACGTAGACCTTGTTCACGACCGCGCCTCCTTCAGTTGGTGGCGCGGCGTGCGGCCGTCGGAGCGGGAGCGCATGACCTCGGGGAAGATCCAAAGGCTGACCACCATGAAGGGGCCAAGAAACGCCACGGCCCATTGCGGGCCTGCCTGACCGAGGTAGCCCATGTAAAACCACCCCGCGAGCGCGGCCAAGGCGACGGCGACGGACAGGCCGAACTTGATGGGAAAGGGCATCGGATTCCTCCCGGATCGGTGTTGTTCTTACAGGGTGAAGACGGAGCCGACCTGCTGCAGCAGGCCGAGCGAGCCGCCGAGCCCTGCGAGAACGATGGCGAGTCCAGCCAAGCCATCACGCCAGCGCTGGGGCCAGACGTTGAACAGGCCCGGGGCGAACAGGACGGCCAGACCGCCCACGATGACGAGACTCGTCCAGCGCAGGTTGGCGGCACCGTAGGCCAAGCCACCGCCGACCAACGCCAGCAAAAGCGCGACGTTGGCCGCCAGCAGCAGCAGGCCGAGCGGACGGCCTTTCAGGTCGGGGCGTGTTTCGAGCGGGAACATGCCCGTGAGGACGTAGAAGCCGACACTAGCGACGCCAGCGAAGAGCGCGAACCACGCGAGGGCGGTTACGTTCGGTTCGATCATGTCCATGGAAGACCTCCCGGTTGTTTGAGCGGCGCCTCGTTGTCACCGCATGTCGCGTGCGGCGTGGGCTTACTCGGCCGGCTGCATCGCGCCGGGCTCGGCGGCTCCGGGCGTGCGCGACGTCTTGCGCATGTCAGTCTTCACGTAGCGGGTGTCGTAGCCGTTGAAGAGCGTGCCGAGCAGGCCGCGGTTGAGATCCGAGGTGCCGAACAGCCAGTCCATGATCGGGAACGTCAGGTTCATGTTCCGCTCCATCATGATCGACTGGTCGTGATGTGCCGTGTGGTGCCGGCGGTTCGTGTTGATGAACGGCACGTTTCGGACGAACCAGTTGTCTTCAACGTGGCAGCAGAAGTGCATGAATTCATAAATCATGTAGATACTGGTCGTCGTGGTGATGAATAGCCAGCCCACATTCGGCGTGAACACGTTGCCGAGCACGATGGCGCCCGGGACCGACATCAGCGTGAAGGTCGCCAGCGCGTAGGGTGGGAAAAACGTCACCCGGTAATCGCGATGGTCCGCGAAGCGCATCTCATGATCGG
Source organism: Methylobacterium sp. P31 (assembly GCA_050632875.1). GTDB lineage: Bacteria > Pseudomonadota > Alphaproteobacteria > Rhizobiales > Beijerinckiaceae > Methylobacterium. The sequence continues at coordinate 4,906,395 of JBODSC010000001.1, forward strand.
TGAAGAACTGGTGGTGCTGGAGCGTGTGCCGATTGTAGACGGCGCGACCGATCGGGTTGCTTTGCGGACGATGCATGACGTAGCGGTGCAGCCACCACTCAAAGAAGTTGCAGAACAGGAATACGACCGGCACTGTGACGAGTTCGGCCCATGTCGGCGCCTTGATGTTCGAGATATAGATGTACAGCGCCGTCAGGCCAATCGTGTAGATGATGGCGATGTGCAGAAAACCATTATACCAGCCTGCGACGCGTTGCCGATAGTTAGCCCTATAATTTCTCTGCCGCTCGCTCATCTTCGTGACTGCGAGTTCCATTGCGCGTCTCCTCTGTTCGATGGCTCTCGGGGCGGCTGTTGCGGCCGCTTCGGCGAAAATGTTCAGTGGCACCGCGATTGCCACGACGGTGTCCGCTGGAGGGGCGGGCTGGCGGCGGCCACCGGTTCGCGGCGCGACGGCACCATGGCTGCGGGACAGACGGAGACCGGGGACCTTCTGGCAGGACATCTGCTGCAACCCCGGCAGGCGGAGCGACGCTGACCTTCATCCGCGTTGCGAGCCGTCCGGCACACAGCGCCCCCGTGGCTCAGCGCTCACAAAATACCGGTGATATATCAGCTGTCAACATGATCTTCCCAAACTTTCGGCCGGCGGGAACGCCTGCGGCCCGCGTCCCCGCCGGTATGGTCAGCGCGAGATTGCTTCGAGCGACTTGCCCTTGGTCTCAATGCCGAGGATGCCAACGCTCGCCGCGGCGATGACGAACGACCCGGCGCCCAGGGCGAACACGCCGCCGTGGCCAAGCGTCGGCAGGATGATGCCAATGACGTAGGGGCCGATCAGCGAACCGACGCGGCCGACCGCCGAGGCGCAGCCAGCTCCGGTCGCGCGTGCACGGGTCGGGTAGAGGCTCGGGGGTGTAGGCGTAGAGCACCGACCACATGCCGAACAGGAAGAACTGCATCATCAGCCCATACGCGATCAGCCACGCGAACGAGGGCGAGTGGCCATAGAGGTAAGCCGCCAGCGCGCTGCCCAGCAGCATCAGCACGGCGGTGGGCTTGCGGCCCCAGCGCTCGACCAGGATGGCTGAGGCGATGAAGCCCGGCACACCCGCGAGCGAGATCAGGATCGTGTAAGTCACGGATTTGGCGACGCTGTAGCCCGCATCCTGCAGCAAGGCTCCGAGCCAAGTGGTGAGCCCGTAGAAGCCGAGGAGAGCGAAGAACCACGTCAGCCAGATCATGACCGTGCGGCTGGCGTAGCCCGCGCTCCAGAGTTCAAGGAACGAGAAGCGACGCTCGCCCTGGGCCTGTTCGGGCAGAACCTCCGGCTCGGACAGCGTCTGACCGCCGAGGCGCGCAGTCACCTTCGACTCTATGGTCGCCATCACGCGGTCGGCCTCATCGTACCGCCCGCGGTCCGCGAGCCAGCGCGGGGATTCCGGCACCAAGAAGCGGATCACGAACAGGAACAGGGCCGGCAACGCTTGGGCCAGGAACACCGCGCGCCAATCGAAAAAGCTCAACAGGACGTAGCTGAGGCAGCCCGCCGCGATGAAGCCAAGAGGCCAGAAGCCCTCCATGATGGCGAGATAGCGGCCGCGCTTATCCGTCGGCAGGAACTCGGAGACGATGGCCAGGGCCACCGGAAACTCCATGCCCATACCGAAACCCAGGAGCAGGCGGGCGTAGCCGAGCATCATCGCGTCCGGCGCGTAGGCGCACCACGCGCTGCCAAGACCCCAGAACACCATGCTGATCTGGAAGACGAGCTTCCGGCCGAAGCGGTCGGCGAGCATCCCGGAGATCGCCGCGCCGGCGAACATGCCGATGAAGCTCATGCTGGACAGGAGCCCGGCCTGAGCCGTCGAGAGCCCGAACTCGGTCTTGATCGAGCCAAGCAGGAAGGTGAGCGAGCCGAGATCGATCGAGTCGAAGAACCACGCCGTCGCGATGATGAGAAAGATATTGCGCTGGAACCGGGTCATCGGCAGGCGCTCAAGCCGTGCCGCGATCACTGCGCGCGACCCGGCCACGACACGGGCGGGGGCCTCGGTCGCGGTCCGTTCCGGCAGCACATCGCCGGCGGTTATCGCAATTTGCCCTACCATTCCTTGCCTCCCTACGTTTTTAGTATGCGCAGGGTGTTCTTGCAGGATATTTGTAATCGGCGCAAGATATATCAGAGATATGCCCCTTGCGCAGGGAAGCGCACGGCACCATGCACCCTTGTGGCTGCGCGATGAGCGAACCGGGCAGGACAAGAGGTGTCGTCCATGAACTTCGTGACCGGTAAGACGACGTCCGTCCGTGCCGCGGAGCGTGGTGGGAAGAGGGCGAGGAAGGCCGTGAAGGGCGCGCTCGATGGCGCGTCTGGCGACGATGACCTGCCCGACCTGACGCTCACGGACAGAGCCTACCAGCAGCTGGAGGAGATGATCACGACTCTCGTGCTCCCGCCCGGCATGGTTCTCGGCGAGCAGAACTTGGTTCAACGTCTCGGGATCGGCCGTACCCCTATCCGGGAGGCCCTGCAGCGTCTCGCCCGCGACGGTCTCGTCGTGGTCATGCCGAGGCGTGGCATCCTCGTCTCGGACATCAATGTGCGCACGCAGCTGCGCCTTCTGGAAACGCGACGCGTCTTGGAGCGCCTGATCGCGCGCCTCGCCGCGGAGCGGTCCACGAAGGAGGAGCGCGAGGTCTTCGCGGGCCTCGCGCAGGACATGCGCGAGGCGGCCGCGGCGTCGGACGACCTGGCGTTCATGCGCTTGGACCGTCAATTCAACGAGCTAATCGCAACGGCCTCGCGCAACGAGTTCGCTGTGCGCTCGCTCGAGAGCATGGCGGGCTTGTCACGACGGTTCTGGTATCAGCATTACAAACAGGCGGCCGATCTACCGTTGGCCGCCAATCTCCACGCGGATGTTTGCGAAGCGGTCGCTCGACGCGACGTCGAGGCTGCTGGTGCCGCGTCGGACAAGCTCGTCGATTATATCGAGAGCTTCGCTCGCAAGACCCTGGATCTATAATCCGCGTTCGGTTCGAAAGAGCTGACCAAGCGGCAATCCCGGTCATGTCACTTACGTTGATACCTCAGAAGTCCCGTTCGGCGGCTTGGCGACTGGACTCGTGAGCGGCCTGCGGCCCCGGCTGTGGAGAGCCCCGCGCGGCATGTCCACTTCGGAGTTGGCAGCAGAATCGGCTGAACGACTGAGAAGGGCGCTACTGGATCTGGCCGCAAACGGCATGGCGGCTTCCCGCGCTCAGATCCCCGAGGCAGACCCTGATCGCACTCCATGCGGCCGCCTTGCTGTCATCAAGAGCCATGCGCTTGAGCGTCTGACCGTGAACAGCCGCTTCAAGGGTGAGATGAAAGCCATTCAAGCACGTGCAGAGCTTTCGAGGACTGGACGAGTTCCTCACAGACCGGACTGAGCTTCCGTTCGGACGAGCAGGGTGTGAGCCGACCCGATGTCGCCGAGCAAAAAATCGATCGTGCGCTGGATACACAGGTCAGAGCGCCACGATGATAGACGAGACTTACCTAGGTGAGATTTCCAGCGATCACAGGCCTAGATCTCCGGTGACACGAGTGTGTAGCAATACACGTCGACCTCGCCTTTTCCCTTCAGTGCCACCTTCCCGATGGGTCGGGCGGCCCGTTTGTCCGCCAAGCGTGCGAAAGCCTCGCGCGACAGGTGAAGCGTGCATCCGTCCCCGAGGCCCGAGAGACGGGCGGCGACGTTCACCGTGTCTCCCCAGAGATCGAAGGTGAACTTGGTCCGGCCCACGATGCCGCCGACCACCGATCCGATGTGGATCCCGGCCCGGATCCGCCAGCCCGGCGCGCCCGCCGCCGCGATCCCGACCATGTCGCCGGCGCACCGGATCGCGGCCTCGACCGGCTGGGTGTGGGGACGCAGCAGGTTGGCGGTGGCCATGAAGGCATCGCCGATCGTCTTGATGTTCTCCAGGCCGTGCGCTTGGGCCACGATCTCGAAAGCCTCCGCGAGGCGCTGGATCTCCGCGACGACGACGTCCGGGGTCTGCCGGTGGCACCAGGCCGTGAAGCCGACGAGGTCGATGAACAGGACCGCGACGTCGTCGAACAGGCGCGGCTTGACCTGGCCGGTCTCCATCAGCTCTGCCACCGCCGTTACCGGCAGGATGGCGTGCAGGAGTTCATCGGCGCGGCTGCGCTCGCGCTCGATGGTGCGCAGGTGCGCCCTTTCCCGGTCGTGGAAGCGTTTCCGTTCCAGACAGGATCGAATGCGTGCCTCGAGGAGCACCGGCTCGAAGGGCTTGGGCAGGTAGTCCTCGGCCCCCAGTTCGATGCACCGGACGATGCTGCCGATCTCCATCAGAGCGGAGATCATCACCACCGGGGTGTGGCGCCACGCCTCGTGCGCCTTCATCCGTTCGAGCACGGCGTAGCCGTCGAGGGCCGGCATCATCACGTCGAGCAGGACCAGATCGAACGGGGTCTCGTTCAGCCGGTCGAGGGCGGCAAGGCCGTTGGCGGCGCGCACGCTCGTGTGACCGAGCAGTTCCAGCTCCTGCTCGAGGAGATCGAGGTTGAAGGGCTCGTCGTCGACGATGAGGATGCGCGCTGGCTCCACGGGTCTTTCTCTCTCCGGGGTCGAAGCCAATCCGGCGGCACTCAGCCGAGCCACTGGTGCAGCGTGGCGAACAGCAAGTCCTCGTCGATGGGTTTGGTCATGAAGTCGTCGCAGCCGGCCGCCTTCGCCCGCTCCTCGTCGCCGCTCATCGCGTTGGCGGTGATCGCCACGACGGGGATCCGGGCGGTGGCCGCGTTCGCCTTGATGCAGCGCGTCGCCTCCCAGCCGTCGACGAGGGGCAGCGACAGGTCCATGAGGATGAGATCAGGCTGGTGAGACACCGCCATCGCGACGCCCGCGGCGCCGTCGACGGCTGTCACGAGCTCGTAATCGTCCTCCAGAAGCTGAATCAGCAAATCGCGATTGAGTGCGACGTCCTCGACGATGAGAATTCGCTTCATGTGACGTCCCCGGAGCGGGCGAGCTGCCGCGCGTGACGCTCTGGACCGGTCATCGGCTGCCGACCGCCTCGGGCTCCGGAAGCGGAAGCACGCGTTGAACCTCCCGGACGAGAGAGGCGCGGTCGAGCCCTTGCTTGTCGATCAGGCCGAGAACGCGCTCCCGCAGCGTCTCGCGCTCTGCCGAGTCCAGGGCCGCGGCCGTCAGCACGACGACGGGAATGGTCCGCGCCACCGGATCCGCCTGGATGGCGTTGAGGAAGGTCAGGCCATCCATCCGGGGCATGAGCAGGTCGAGCAGGATCACGCTCGGCCGGGCCTGCGCGATGCGCTCGAGGCCAGCGGCGCCGTCCGCCACCCAATCGACGGTGCAGTGCTCGGAGTCCAGCAGCTGGCGGACCAGGTCGGGCACGTTTGGGTCGTCGTCGATCACCAGGATGCGCTCGTTGTCGGGGGCGATGCGCGCCAGGGCGCCGATCAGCGCCTCCCGCTCGAAGGGCTTGACGATGTAATCGGTGGCCCCGAGCCGGAAGCCGAGTTCCTTCTGATCGACGATGGAGATCAGCACGACGGGGATGTCGCGGGTCTGCGGATCGGTCTTGAGCGCGTGCAGTACCTGCCAGCCATCCGTGCCGGGCATCATGATGTCCAGCGTGATCGCGCGCGGCTGCAGCTCCCGCGCCATTCGCAAGCCGTCCTGGCCGCTCGCCGCACCGACCACGGTGTAGCCCGCATCGGCGAGGTTCTCCTGCAGCAGGTACACGACGTTCGGATCGTCGTCGATCGCGAGCACGAGCTTGGCCCCCGATCGGGGCGTGGTCGCGGGGGCGGGAGCCGGCTTCGGCGGGCTCGGCGCCATCTCGGGCGTGCCGGCGATCCGCGGCGGGACGACGAGCGTGAAGGTCGATCCCTGCCCCTCCCGGCTCTCGACCTCAATGCGGCCGCCGAGCAGCCGGGCCAGGCGGTGGCTGATCGCGAGGCCGAGCCCGGTCCCGCTGTGGGACCGCGTCGCGCTGTTGTCGACCTGGTGGAACTCCTCGAAGATCGCGGAGAGCGCCTCCGCGGGGATGCCGATGCCGGTGTCGGCGACAGCGAATTCGATGTGCGCGCCGACCGGGCGGACGCGGAGGGTGACCGAGCCGGCCTCCGTGAACTTGATCGCGTTGCTCAGGAGGTTGATCAGGATCTGGCGCAGCTTCTCCTCGTCCGTGCGGAGCATCACAGCCGGATCCGTGACGTCCCGGACGAGGCGCATGCCCTCATTCTTGATCAGGGGCTCCACCGTCCTCAGGCAGAGATCGAGCACTGGCGCGAGGGCGAACTCGGACGGCTTCACCTCCATGCGCCCGGCCTCGACCTTGGCGAGATCGAGGATGCTGTTGATCAGCGAGAGCAGGTGCTCGGAGCTCGCCAGGATCTTCTCCAGGTTCTCGAACTGCTTCACCGGCAGGACGTCCTTGGCGCGCCGCATCACCAGCCGGGTGAAGCCGATGATCGCGTTGAGCGGCGTGCGCAGCTCGTGGCTCATATTGGCGAGGAAGCTGCTCTTGGCGCGGCTCGCATCCTCCGCGGCTTCCTTGGCCTGCCGCAGAGTCTCCTCGGCACGCTTGCGCTCGATCACCCGGCCCAGTTGCGCACCGATATTGGTCATCACCTTGAGGAGGGCCGGATCCGGTGGCGCCGCGTCGCAGGCGAAGAACTCCAGCGCGGCCACGACCTCGCGCCCCACCGTCACGGGAAACCCGAAGCCGGCCCGGATGCCGTCCGCCGCCCGGGGGTCGTCGGGCGAGGCTTGAGCGCCGAGGATCCATTCCGGCGCTCCGGACAGCACGGCGCGGCCGGCAGGTCCTACCCCGGCACCGAGCTGCGTCGCCGCCGTCGCGGCGCGAAACCGGGCGAACCGCTCCGGCGCGTCGCAATGCCAGATGCCGGTCGGAACCAGCGTGCCGCTCCCGTCGCCGGCCACCACGTAGGCATGCCCGAGCGGCCAGCCGGTATGGTGCGCGACGCGGTCCAGGCAGAAGCGCACGGCGTCCTCGACCGTGGACGCCTCGTTGGCGGCCGTCGCGGCGGCCTGCAGCAACTCGACGAGCCCGGTCTGCTTCTGCAGCGCGAGTTCGGCCTCCTTGCGGGCGGTGATGTCGCTCCATGACTCGACGACTTCGACCGGCTCTCCCTGTGCATCACGCAGGAGGCGCTGCTCGTCCCGCACCCAGCGATAGGTGCCGTCCGCGCGCAGGAACCGGTACTCGATGACGTTATGTCCCTGCTGCAGCAGGTTCGGGAACTCGGACAGAACCCGGTCCCGGTCGTCGGGATGGAGGCGGTCCAGCCAGAATTCCGGCCCGGCCAGGTAATCGTCCGGCTCGTAACCCAGCAGGTCGCGCACGTTCTCGCTGATGAAGGTCGGCGCGTTCCGTCCACCCACCTCGAAGCTGCAGATCATCGACGGGGACGCGGTCAGGAGGTAGGCCAGCCTGCCCTGCGTCGTGCGCACGACCTGTTCGGCGCGCTTGATCTCGGTCACGTCCGTATACACGGCGACGACGCCGCCGTCGTTGGTCTTGCGCTCGTTGACCTGAACCCAGCGCCCATCGGTACGCTGCTGGAGAAGCGGCCCGCTCGGCGCGCGGAAATGGGACATCCGCTCCGTGAGCCATGCCTCGACGGCCACCCCGTCCGGGCGAACGATGCAGGTTTCGGCGGCCGCGCGGGCGATCGCCTGGAAGGTCGAGCCCGGACCGATCACCGCCTCCAGCCCCGGATGGAGATTCCGGAAGTGATCGTTGCAGAGGACGAGGCGGTCGTCGGAATCGAACAGCGCGAAGCCTTCCGAACTGCTCTCGATCGCCTCGATCAGCGTCCGATTGGCTACCCCGGGCGCTCCGAGAAATTCGCCGCCGTGGGGCGCGACGGTGCCGACTTTGAGAGGCTGCTCCTGCGGCGATCCGGTCTGGGCCTGGGACATCTGTCGGACCAACCTCTCGGCGGAGCCGCGCCGCAGTGCTCGCCTGCCGCCCCAGGGCCGAACATGCGCTATGCCGGCCGCCTCCTATTTATCAATCTTCACCGTTGCATGGTCTATATTCGGGATCAAGCGAGTCCGAACGCTTCAATAGGACAGCAGTGCCGACCCGCCCGCGCGGGCCATATCTGATATCATGGGCTCTGGTCTCAGCGCCGCGCGGCCACATCACCGTCATGCGCGTCGAGCCGGACGTCAGGCCGTGCGGCCAGAAGCTCGGCCCCCGGTAATCGGGAGTATGTGCGTTCTAAGTCGTGTCCGCGGGCGCGAGATGGGCATCCACGAAGCTGCCGGCCTCGGCCAGTGCCGCGCGGCCTTCCGCGAGTTGCGGGAAAAACAGGTGCCACGCGTGGATCATCGCGGGCCAGATCCGAAGCGTGACGCTCACGCCCGCGCTCCCGGCCGCGCCCGCCATGCGCACCGCATCGTCGAGAAGCGTCTCGTCGGATCCGACCTGGATCAGCATCGGCGGCAGGCCGTGCAGATCGGCGTAGAGGGGCGAGACCAGCGGGTCTTGGGGATCCGCGCCGCTCAGGTAGGACGCCGCAAGTTCGGAGAGGTAGAGGCGCTGGATCAGGGGATCCGCCGCAGCCTTCGTCCTGAGGCTGTCACCGCGCAGGGCCAGGTCGACCCAGGGCGACGAGAGCCAGAGGCATCCGGGCAGCGGATCCCCCGCCTCGCGCAGGCGCAGCACAGCGGCGAGGGCGAGACCGCCGCCCGCGCTCTCTCCGGAGAGAGCGATCCGTTCGGGCGCGATCCCCTGCTTCAGCACGAACCTGTAGCCCGCGACCGCGTCGTCGAGGGCGGCGGGGAAGGGGTGTTCGGGTGCGAGGCGGTAGGCGAGCGCCAGGGTGCGGGCGCCGGCTTCCCGCCCCGCACGCGCAACGACGTGGCGATGGCGGTCGAGGGAGCCGGCCATGTACCCGCCGCCGTGAAGGAAAACGAGGACGCGCCCGGGATCGGCACCCGGGCAGAGGGTCCATTCGCCCGGCACGCCGCCCGCATCGACGGGGGTGACGCGGATGTCCGGCGGGAGCGCGTCGGGACGACCGAAGCTGTCGAGCCGGGCGCGTCGCGCGGCGAGATCGGCTGGCCGCGGCTGCGCCCGCAGGAAATGCCGAACAGCGTCGATCTCGGTGCCCATCGCGTCTCCGCCCGCTACCGCATGAATCGATCGAAGAAGGCGGCCAGCTGGGCGACGGCGTCGAGGGGCAGCACATGCGCGACGTGCTGGTCCGGCCGCCGGATGCCGCGGAGCGCGACGATGGCCCCGGCCTCCCGATCCGGGCAGAAGACCGTCTCGCAGTCGACGAGACCGTAGTGGCCCTTCGACGGTCACAGCAAGGGAGGCATCGCCCCCAGAACCAATTGGCGGGCCCCCTGCTGGAGGAGAAGAACCGGGTCTTCGGGAACACGCGCCCTGCTGTCGGGCCACGATCGTAGACGTGGCTCGGCCCTGCGCAGCGCCCCTCCGCCATTCTGGGCAGACCGGATCACACGGGCGACGTCGCCACGCAGCCGGCGGCGGCATGGGCCTCCGCGCTGGCGGGCGCTGGCGGAAGGACGTGATCTGTTGGAACCAGGGGCATGTGGCAATCTTGATTTATGGCCCTGATGTGGTTCGGAGAGGGAGAGCTATGCTAGTGTTCGCCCTTCTGTTTGCCGCCTTGGCCGTTGTCGGCGCGCTCGTAGGACTCGGCCAGCTCGGTCATCCGATCTACGCCCAATCGCTCCAGAGCTATGGCTGGGGCCTGACGGTCAATGCCGTCGCGCTCGCCGTTTTCTTCATGTTCATAGGGCGCCGCCGGCTGCGCCGTTGAGGCTTGCCCAGCACCCGCACCCGAGACTCGGCGGGCGAGCCTCCACGCGACTCTCAAGAGGCGGCTATCTAGATCCGTGCCGTGCCACCGTCCGGCATCCGAACCGCAGCCTCCACGTTCACGCACAGTTCCGCCCCGGTGCAGCAACCGCGACGCGCTCCTCTGCCTGGAAGGGCGCGGTGGCGCAGACCGGCTCCGTCACGCTGAGCCGGCCGACCAGACCGATGACGCGCTCGGCATCGGCAATCGGGGCCCTCTGAGCATCGGGCGAATGCGTCGCCGACAGGCTGCATGAGTGAACGCGCACCGGTGGCGCGATCTTGTCCGTCGCGGAACGAGCCTGACGCTGCGGGTCTCCGCGTTTGTCCAGGAGCACGAATCGAGTCCACAAGCCTCGGTGACGGGCGAGTTGCAAATGTTTAACAAATGGTTAAGCTTCTCTGTAATTACTACGGAGGAGGGCGGCGGTGAATTCAGTTTATCCCCTGCGCGACGACCGTTTGGAAACCCAGACTTCGCCCGCGGTGACAATCCATCTGCCGAACCCGGATGAGGTGCTGCAGGAGCAGATGCGGCGCCTGCACAACGCGCGCGCGCGCCAACGTGCAGCCCGGCACCACCGGGCCGGCCGGCCCCTGGCCTGAGCCCGGGCGCCATGCTGGACACCGTGCTTCTCGTCTGCGCCATCGTCGCGGTCATCGGGACCGCGGCCCGGATCGGCATCGCCACGGTCGTCCCGGCCGTCCGGCCTCGCCGCATCGAGTGGGACGAGCCGGCTGACGTGGAGCACTGAGGACGGCGCGGCGCATCGCCGGCCCCGCCCGGCTGTATGGCCGAGCGGATCGGCGCAGGCTCGGCAGGACCGTGGTCAGGCCCGATGATGCGCGCGGGCCGGACGGATCGCGCCGCAATCTCGGCCTCGACCCAGGCGCGGGCCGCCCCTATACGCGCCCGGTGGCCGGACCGTCATCGGCGCCTCCGAGCCCGCAGAGGGATCCGGCGTGGCGGACAGCGTGGCAATCGTCGGTCTGGGCTATGTTGGGCTGCCGCTTGCCCTGGCCTTCGGCAAGACGCGACGCACGATCGGCTACGAGCAATCCGCCGCCAAGGTGGCCGCCTACAGGGCCGGACGCGACCCGGCGGGAGAGATCGACGTCGAGGCGTTCCAGGCCGCTGGGCATCTCACGGTCACCGACGACCCGACGATGCTGTCCACGGCGGATGTGATCATCGTCACGGTCCCGACCCCGGTCGACGCGGCGCAGTGCCCGGATTTCGACCTGCTCGTCCGGGCCTCCGCGCTGGTCGGGCAGCACATGAGGCCGGGGACCATCGTGGTGTTCGAATCCACGGTCTATCCCGGCGCCACCGAGGAGATCTGCATCCCAGTCCTGGAACGGCACGCCGGCCTGCGCTGGAAGACGGATTTCTCGGTCGGCTATTCGCCGGAGCGGATCAATCCCGGGGACACGGAGCACAGCCTCGCCAAGGTGGTAAAAATCGTCTCGGGCGACACCCCGGAGACCCTGGCGCGGCTCCAGGCCCTCTACGGCACGATCATCGAGGCGGGTATCCATCCCACCTCCTCGATCCGGGTCGCGGAGGCCGCCAAGGTCATCGAGAACACCCAGCGCGACCTCAACATCGCGCTCATGAACGAGCTGTCGCTGATCTTCGACAAGCTCGACCTCGACACGCTGGAGGTTCTGCAGGCGGCCGGGACCAAGTGGAACTTCCTGCCGTTCCGCCCGGGCCTCGTCGGCGGTCACTGCATCGGCGTCGACCCCTATTATCTGACCCACAAGGCTGCGATGATCGGCTACCACCCGCAGGTAATCCTGGCGGGACGGCGCATCAACGACAGCATGGCCGCCCACGTCGCCCGCAAGACGGTGAAGCGGATCGTCCGGCAGGGCGGCAGCGCCCGGGGCGCGAAGGTCATCGTGCTGGGACTGACCTTCAAGGAGAACTGCGCGGACCTGCGCAATTCCAAGGTCGCCGACCTCGTTCGGGAGCTGGCCGAGTTCGGCTGCGCCGTGTCGGTCCACGATCCCCGGGCCGGCCGGGCGGAGGCCCGGGCCGAGTACGGCCTCGACCTCGTCGACTGGGCCGACCTGCCCGGGGATGCCGACGCCGTGGTGATCGCCGTTCCGCACCTGGAATATGCCCGGCTCGCGCCGCAGGAGATCGCCGCCCGGGTGAGGCCGGGCGGCCTGATCGTGGACGTGAAATCGCTCCACGACCGGGCGGTCTTTGAGGCGCTGGGCTACGAGGTCTGGCGGCTGTGACGGCCGCCGCTTCCGATCGGCCAACGGCCCTGTGATGATGCAGACAACGAGGCGCACGCCATGAACGAGACGGGCAACGATCACCGGCCGCCCCAGCCCGTCAGCGGGGCCGGTACGGACGCCGCGGACCGGCACGCGCGCTACCCCGACGCGCAGATCCGCGCGATCCTGAACACCACGCGCACGATCGCGCTGGTCGGCGCCTCCGCGAACCCGGCGCGCCCGAGTTGGATCGTGCTGAAATACCTGCTCGACCGGGGTTACGCGGTGACGCCGGTCAATCCCGGCCTTGCCGGTCAGGACCTGCTCGGGCGCCGGGTCGTGGCGACGCTCGCCGAGGTGCAGGCCTCCCTGGGCGACCAACCGATCGACATGGTCGAGATCTTCCGCAACGCGGCCGCCGCCGGCCCGCTGGTGGACGAGGCGCTGGCCCTCTCGCCCCTGCCCAGGGTCATCTGGATGCAGCTCGGCGTGCGCGACGATGCGGCCGCCGCCCGGGCCGAGGCGCGCGGGCTCGCGGTGATCATGAACCGCTGCCCCAAGATCGAGTACGGGCGCCTCTCGGGCGAGATCGGCTGGACCGGGGTGAATTCCCGGATCCTCAGTGCGAAGAAGCCGGTGCTCGCGGCCCGAGGGGTCCAGAAGCTCACCATTGCGGAGCGGGGCCGACGCACCGAGTGAATGCGGTACTCTGATACCGCGATCGGTAAGACGCTCTGAAATCTGTCTTTTTCGCGATCCCGCATTTCTCTGTTGACCCGGTATCCGGGTCCGGCTATGCACCCGCCACCGCCGCCGCGTGTCCCCACGCGGCGGCTCCTTTTCGGCACCCCGATGCCTGACGGTCCCGACCTGTCGGGGCCGGATTCGTCGGAACCCCTGGGATTTGGCTATGAAGACCACCTCGCTGAAGCCCGCCGAGGTCGACAAGAAGTGGATCGTGATCGACGCGGAGGGCCTCGTGGTGGGCCGTCTCGCGTCGATCGTGGCGATGCGCCTGCGCGGCAAGCACAAGGCCGCCTACACGCCCCACGTCGATTGCGGCGACAACGTCATCGTCATCAACGCGGACAAGGTGAAGTTCACCGGCCGCAAGTACACGCAGAAGAGCTACTTCTACCACACGGGCTATCCGGGCGGCATCAAGGAGCGCACGGCCAAGTTCATCCTCGAGGGCCGGTTCCCCGAGCGCGTGGTCGAGAAGGCCGTCGAGCGCATGCTGCCGCGTGGCCCACTCTTCCGTCAGATCCTCGGCAACCTCCGCGTCTACAAGGGCGCCGAGCACCCGCATGAGGCCCAGCAGCCGCAGGCGCTCGACGTCGGCGCCCTCAACCGCAAGAACGTGAGCGCTTGATCATGGCGACCCTGCAGTCCCTCGCCGACCTCAACCGGGCGAATACCGGCGCGGTCGATTCCGCCAACGAGGCCCCCGTCCACGTCCAGAAGCTGGACGCGCAAGGGCGCGCCTACGCCACCGGCAAGCGCAAGGACGCGGTCGCCCGCGTCTGGATCAAGCCCGGCAAGGGCACGGTCACGATCAACAAGCGCCCGGTGGAGACCTACTTCGCCCGTCCGGTGCTGCGCATGATCCTGCGCCAGCCGCTGGAGATCGCCAACCGCGTCGACCAGTACGACATCACCGTCACGGTGGCGGGCGGCGGCCTCTCGGGCCAGGCCGGCGCGGTGCGCCACGGCCTGTCGAAGGCGCTGACCTACTACGAGCCGGAGCTGCGCGCTCCGCTGAAGCGCGAGGGCTTCCTCACCCGCGACGCCCGCGTGGTCGAGCGCAAGAAGTACGGCCGCAAGAAGGCCCGCCGCAGCTTCCAGTTCTCCAAGCGTTAAGACACCCGGTCACACCGGTGTCACGGAGAGGGCGGCTCCTGCGGGGGCCGCCCTTTCGCGTTTCTCAAGGTCCGGCGCGGATGACGCGGTCGTTGACAGGATTTTGTACGGCGGTCACCTGAACCCGGGCCCCGGGTCCGATTCAGGGTGCTCCGCCCCGAAAGAGCGAGACGGACGATGGCTGGCGAAGGCGCGACGAAGCCCACCGTGTTCATCGACGGCGAGGCCGGCACCACCGGGCTCGGCATCCGCGAGCGCCTTGGGCGCGACGGGCGGGTCACCCTGCGCAGCATCGCGCCCGAGCACCGCAAGGATCCGCAGGCCAAGCGCGCGCTGCTGGCCGAAGTCGACCTCGTCGTGCTCTGCCTGCCGGATGAGGCCGCCAGGGAGACGGTGGCGCTCGCCGATAGCCTGCCGCGCGGCGGCCCGCGCGTCCTCGACGCCAGCACGGCCCACCGGGTCGCCCCCGGCTGGACCTACGGCTTCCCGGAGATGACCCGGGAGCAGGGCGCTGCCGTGGCCCGCGCCCGGCGTGTGGCCAATCCCGGCTGCTATCCGACCGGCGGCATCGCGCTCCTGCGGCCCCTCGTGGAGGGCGGCCTGATCCCGGCCGACTATCCGATCAGCATCAACGCGGTCAGCGGCTACAGCGGCGGCGGCAAGAGCATGATCGAGGCCTACGAGCGGGGCACGGCACCGCCGTTCCAGCTCTACGGCCTCGGCTTCACCCACAAGCACCTGCCGGAGCTGCAGCTCTACAGCGGGCTCTCCCGGCGGCCGATCTTCGTGCCATCGGTAGGCAATTTCCGGCAGGGCATGCTGGTGAGCGTGCCGCTCCACCTGGAGACGCTGCCGGGCCGCCCCACGGCCGCCGACCTCGAAGCGGCCCTGCGCGACTGGTACGCCGGCCAGCCGCTGGTGCAGGTCGTGCTGAGTGCCGCCACCGGGGCGCACCGCGAGAAGATCGAGCCGGAGGATCTCAACGACACCGACCGGCTGGAGCTGCGGGTGTTCGGCTCGACCGAGCACGGGCAGGCGGTGCTGGTGGCGCGCCTCGACAACCTCGGCAAGGGCGCCTCGGGGGCGGCGGTGCAAAATCTCGGGCTGATGCTCGGGCTCGACGGCTGAGGTCGGCGCGGCCGCATCAAGCGACGGTCCGGGTGACGGCGCTCACTCGGGCCGATCAATCCTGAGCCCTGTCGGGATCCGGACACTGCCATCTATGTCCCGCACGATGAGCCTCGAGGTCGATGCGATGCTTCTTGACAGCGCGGCGTGGCAGGTAGTCCCAGCAGGCTCCTTCAGCGCTGCGGGTTGAGCTTCAGCCGGTCGCGTCGCCCAGCGCAGGATGAGTCCCCTCGCTCTCGTCCTTGGTCAGCCTTGCGATCACGGATTCGACCACGTCGATCTGCTGTTGCACGGCCAAGAAGCGAGAGCCGGCATCCGCTCCGCCGCCGAGTACGAAGGTACCCTTCTGCCGGCGCGTGACGCGCAACGTCCTCACCGACGCCACGATAGTCCGCCGCTCTTCGAGAAGCGCGGCCCATAATTGGTACAGCCCATCCAATTCGAGATTCGCGACCATCCGGCGCCCCGTTTCCCCGCTCGATTGCGATACTTCGTAGCTGATGCGGAATGGATCTCGAATCTGAACGAAAGCGCAGGGGCGGCCTTGCAGGTCTGCCATCGAACCTGCGCGATGGCGGCGTCCACGTGCGATCCGGAGGCATTGCCGACCTCGGCCAGCCCGCTCCTTTGCCCAGTCTACGTCGCGGGCACGACGATGCAGCCGCGCACGACCGCCCTCGATGCGCGTCTTGGCTGGCTCTCGCCTCAATACTGCTCACCGTCAATGAGTTGGCGCAAACAAGCAGTGTGATGTCTCGACAACAGACGACCCAAAACAATTCGCTACACTGGCCGCGCGAACGGCGACAGTTCCCGCCGTCGACCGAGGCATCCGCCGATTCGGGCAGATAGGATTATAGGCCGAACGGAGCAGAAGAAGCGATGGCGGTTTACGTGTTTGGCGACAGCCACGCGCACTACACCTTCGCGCGCTGCCCCGACGTGACGACGTTCTGGCTGGGACCGCGGACGATGCACCGCGTCGGGCGGGACGGCGCGTCGTTCGTGCAGCACTTGGCCACGCCAAAACCCGACGACGCGGTCATTCTGGTATTCGGTGAAATCGATGTGCGCTGCCACGTGGCCCGCGTCGCCCGCCTCCGGGGTCGACCGATCGAGTATGTCATCGGGGATCTGGTCGATCGCTACGTCGTGAGGGCACGGGCGACGTTCGAGCATTTCGGCATCCAGTCGCGCCTCTTCATGCTGGGCGCTCCGCCGCCGATGGATCCGATCATCCCGAATCCCGAATTGCCCGTTCATGGGCCGCTCACCGAACGGATCGCGATCCGTCGCATGCTCAACGCGGTGCTGGAAACGCACGCGAAGGCGTTTGACATCACCTATGTGCCGATCCCGCCGCTCTACGAAGAGCCGGACGGATCGATGCGGATGCGGCTGAGCGATGGTCACGCCCACATCGCGATGGATCACGCCCACCATGTCTGTCGCGAGGTCGGTGCGCAGATCGGCACGCCCCTGCGGTTCGATCACCCGTCACGGCTCGAGCGGTTGTGTCTCGGCGCTCTTCGGGCCTGGGCATTCCGACGGCGCGACGCCGAAGCGCTGTGGGACCTCGGCCGTCTCGTCTATGGTCCTCGCCGGCGTGCCACAGCAATCGACACGCGGCGCGCCGACCCGTCCTTCTCACATGCTCCGACGGGATGAGCGGGACCGGCCGGTCGTATCGTCCTCCCACCTTCCACGGCGATACGGTGTCTGCTCCCGCACGGTCCGCGAGAGACCGCGCGACATGTTCTCGGAGGATGACGGCCGCCGTCCCGAGCCCTCCAATGCCGGGATGATCACGCGAAACGCGCCCGATTGCGAGGTATCATCCCGTGGCGGTATATCGATTTCCAGCGCGGAAGCCGGCTCGCCAACCTCAGGGTCTCGTCCGAATGTCACTATCCGACGGCGACTCAGGGTTTGACTAAGCCGCTTGTAGGCTGACGTTCTGCAGCGGACGTGCGTCGGGTGACCGGAGGCTCGAGCAGGAGATCAGCCGGCACTGGAGCAGCCAGCGCTCTCACGGACAGACCCACGGAACCGCGAATGACAACCGATTCGTCCGAACCCGGCATCGATGCAGAGAAGCAAAGGCTGGTTCGGCACCTTGGAACCTTCGACTCCAACATCCGCTTCCCGGCACCGTACGTGGCATTCGCCGGAAGACCATCATCCCAGATTTTCGACCACGGCTGGCATTACGATGATCTCGGCTACCGCAACGATGTGGCGGTCGGACCGAGGGGCACGGCCGAAACAGCGCGGGTGTTCATTGCGGGCGACAGCACGATGGTGGACGGCGTCACGACCGGTGACACTGTTCCCGGCAGAGTTCAGATGAACCTACGCCAAACCCTGGGCAACGGCGCATACGTCTACAATTTTGGCGCGATATCCAGCTGCCTGAATCAGGCGATCATGCTGATAACGACAAAATTAATCGATTTCGAGCCGGATGCTATAGTTATCATAGGCGGCGGAACAGATACGTTTCAGCCCTGGACGTTTGATCCCCGCCCAGGAAATCCGTACAATATGTTTGCAGTCGAAGCCATTTACGACGACTTGTTTTCTCAGGGCCAGCACGCCAGATCACTCACGAGACTGGATCAAGAAGCGATTCAGGATCTGATTTTTTCCAGGCTTCGCAATCTAAGGCTGGTGACACGTTGGAAGGATCCCGCCTGGGAATGGGAAGTGGTGAGAAAATTCGAGCTCGCGGTTGACCGTCTTGGTCGGCTCGCGAAAGGTATCGGCGTTCCTGTCCATTTCATCCTTCAGCCGATGGTTGTCCGCAAATCGTCACCGACCGAGAACGAGCGGTCCTTCGCCTCGAGAGATTTTTTGGAATACTTGGATCGACAGTACGAAAGACTTAAGGTCGTTATAGGCGATTACAACAAGAAATTCGGCCAGAGGGATTTTTTTCAAATCAACGATTTGAGCGACGTCTTCCTTAACCAGAAAGATCAGATATTTACTGATATCGTGCACTATAACGACATCGGCCGGCAAATGATGGCTGACGCGATAGCCTCCTGCATAAGGCATAGCGTCCAGACCAGGGAGTGACGCGGATATTCAGCGGCGGCCGTTTTTGAAGACCGGCCGCTCTGAGCGTGCTTTGCGAAGGGCTGGAGTCGGGAGGCCACCTCGTCCATGGTGCGGCGGCCCCGGGCGGGATCGGACAGCATGACCACCGACGACTCTACGATTGAAGGCTATGCCTTCGCGCAAGCCGAGTTCTACACCTGCCGGCGGGCGCTCGCCGACTACGTCGCGCGGCTGTCGGAGGCAGCCGTATTGCTGCGCGAGCATACCGACCGGGTCGTGGTCGCCGGTGTCGGTGTCGCGACCCAGCAGGTTGGCTCGGCCGTCATCGACGGCACCACGTTGCCGGGACCGACCGATCTCCAACGCACGCTGGAGCGGTATCGCGGCGCCTACAACCGACTGCGCGCAACCTGGGACGGCCTGGCCCCTGCTGAACGCCAAGGTCTGCGGCCCCCTCCTTCAGGGCTGCCGACGCTGCAGCCTGCGAACGGCTAGGGTTGGCCCACTGGACCTCGCCTGCGACGCTCACTTCGAAGGTCGACAGATCCTCGCCCGAACCCGCAGAACTGGTCAGACGGGCGATCCCGAGGATAGGCTTCCGGGCTGCGGGGTCGCTCGCACGCTCGCAACCCGTTGGCGGGCCCGACCCTCTTTCGACGGCGCCGGTGCGACCTGCGGCGCGGTGATCTCCGGTCTTCGCGGGGGTCCGCCCCCGATCGGGGCGTTGCAGCGTGCCAGAGCCCCCGTTATCAGTTGCGCCCGCTCGAAAATCCAGGACGACATGGACGCCTCGCCGCAATCCGACCTGTCCGCTCCAGACCGTCCGGAGGCCGCGCGAAGGATGACGACCGGGAACAACCCCGTGGCCCGGGCGATCCTGGAATCCGGCCTGTTCGACGCCACTTGGTATGCCGCGCGCCACCCGGAGGCTGCGGACGATCCGCTCGCGCACTACGCCGCCCATCAGAACGAGACGGGGGTCGATCCCAATCCCCTGTTCGATACCGCCTGGTACCGGAAACAGGCTCCGGACGCGGGGGAGAGCCCGATCCTGCACTACGTCGCGCGCGGCGTCACCGAGAGGCTCGATCCGCACCCGCTCTTCGACACCTCCTGGTATCTCGCCTGCAACGACGACGTCGCCGGTGCGGGAGCAAACCCGCTGCAACATTATCTGGCCGAGGGCGGGCTCGAGGGCCGCAACGTCCATCCGCTGTTCGACACCGGCTTCTACCTGCGCCAGCGCCCCGACGTGCGGGAGGCGGGCCTTAACCCGCTGCTGCATTTCCTGGCGGACGGGGGCCGGGAGGGCGTCGACCCGCACCCCTTGTTCGACAGCGCGTGGTATCTCGCCCGCCATCCGGAGGTCGCGGCAACCGGCGAGAACCCCTCGTCCACTACCTGCGCCTCGGGGCGCGGCTCGGCTACGACCCGCACCCGCTGTTCGACACGGCGTGGTATCGCAGCAAATTCCCGGATGCGGGCGAGAACGCGCTGCTCGACTATCTCGACCGCGATCCCGCGGACGGCGCCGAGCCGCACCCGCTGTTCGACTCCCCTTGGTACCTTGAGCAGACGCCGGACGTGGCCGAGGCCGGGATGAATCCCGCGGTCCACTATCTCACCGACGGGGCGCGGGCGGGCCTCAGCCCGCACCCGCTGTTCGATCCGGCTCATTACCTGCGGCAGGTGCCGGACGCCGCCGACGCCCGGGCGAACCCGCTGCTGCATTACCTGAAGGACCACGGCGAGACGGACCCGCACCCGCTGTTCGACGCCGCGTGGTACCTGGAACGCGCCCCAGGGGCGCGGGGCATGAATCCGCTGCTCCATTACAGGACGAGGGGGCCGCGCTCGACCCCCATCCGCTGTTCGACGCCGCCTTCTACCTCGCCCGCAACGCGGATCTCGTCGAGACCGGCCGCAGCCCGCTCGCCCACTTCATTGAGGGCGGCGCGGCGGAGGGGCGCGATCCGTGCCGGCTGTTCGACACCTCCTGGTACCTGGAGCGCAACCCGGATGTGGCCGGTTCCGGGCAGAACCCCCTGGTCCATTTCCTCGGCGACGGCGGGCGAGAGGGGCGTGACCCGCACCCGCTGTTCGACATCGGCTGGTATCGCTCCCGCGTCCCGGATCTCGGGGACGCCAATCCGCTCGTTCATTACCTGGCGCACGGCATCAGGGCCTGCGCCGACCCGAATCCGCTGTTCGACGCCGCGTGGTATCGGGCGCGCCACCCGGAGCTCGGGCCGGACGAGGATCCGCTCGTCGACTACATCGAGCGCGGGGTTCATATCGGCTCCGAGCCGCACCCGCTGTTCGACGGCGGCTGGTACCTGCGGACCTATCCGGAACTGGTCGACGCCCACGAGACGCCACTGCATCACTACCTGCACCTCGGCGTCGCGGAGGGCCGGGATCCGAGCCCGGATTTCTCGACCCGCTGGTACCTCGAGCGCCACCCGGACGTGGCGCGCGCCGGCCTCAACCCGCTCGCCCATTTCGCGGTCGCCGGCCGATCCGAGGGGCGGGCGCCGCTGCCGCTCGAGACCCTCCACGCCCGGCGTATCACCGCCGAGCGCGTGGCGCTGGCCGGCGAGATCCAGGACATCCACCGTCATATCGGGCTGATGGTGGTGCAGCCCACCTTCGTCGTGCTGGTCGGCGGCGGGGATGCCGAAGCGGCCGGGCGCACGCGGGTCTCGCTCGAGCGGCAGATCTACACGCGCGCGCTCCCTGCGAGACGCGGGCTGCGGCGGCCGATGCCCTCGGGGAACGGGAGGATGCCTACCTGCTGTGGCTGGAGGCCGGCGACGAGCCTCCCCCGCGTGCCCTCTACGACCTCGCCTGCGACATCAACCGCGCTCCCGACACCGACCTGATTTACGGCGACGAGGAAGTCGCGGGTCCGTACGGCATCCTGCCATTCTTCAAACCGGGCTGGAGCCCGGACTACCTCGAGAGCTTCGACTATATTGGCCGGGCGGCCTGTTACCGCGGCGCAGCGGTCGCCAGCCTTCTGGCCGAGGCGCGCAGCGCCTTCGAGCTGACCCTGCGCCTCGGCGAGGCGGGCGCCCGGATCCGGCATCTGCGCCGGATCCTGCTGCGCGGCCCGGACCGGCGCTTCGGACACGACGCGACAGAGCGCGCACTGATCGGCGAGCGGCTGGCGCGCACCGGTCGTGAAGACGCGCGCGTCGAAGTCGCCCCCGGGCCCGCCGCTACGCGGTGGCGCCCGGCCCGCGGACCGAGACCGTCTCGGTGATCGCCCCGCTGACGCTCGGCCCCGTCGGCGAAGAGACACGCTCGGTCGAAGCCTATCTCGGGCGGATCGCCGCGATCCGGGAGGAGTCGAGCCACCCCCATCTCGACGTGATCGCCGTCCTCGATCGGGAGGCCGGATCTCCCGAACTGGCCGCGCTTCGGAGAGCCGGGTGCCTGCCGGTCGTCGCACCTGAGGCTTCGACCAGCCCCGCACGCCGGCTCAACCTCGGGGCTCGGGAGGCCTCGGGCGGAGTCCTGCTGTTCCTCGCCCCGGATCTGGAGCCGGTCGAGCGCCATTGGATCGAGCGCATGCTGATCCATCTCGGGAAGCCTGCGGTCGGCGCGGTCGGCGCGCGCCTGATCGACAGGGATGGGCAGTTCCGACACGCCGGCATCGTGGTGAATGCCGGCATGCCCGAGCCCGTTCGCGAGGGAAACGGCGGGGCGGAAGGCTATTTTTCAGTGCCGCCGCCGCCCGGAATTTCCTGGCCGTGAGCGGGGAATGCCTGATGACCCGGGCCGCCACGTTCCGGGACGCCGGCGGGTTCGACGAGGAACTCGGCGGGGCGCTGTGGGATGTCGATTATTGCCTCGGGCGACGGGCGGCCGGCTTGCGGATCGTCTACGAGCCGGGCGCGATCCTCGCCGATACCGGCCCGAGGCAGGCGCCGCGGCCGCGCGCCGGCGAGACCGAGCATTTCCTGCGCCGCTGGGGAGCGCGGGTCGCCCATGACCCCTACTACAACGAGGCCGTCCTTAAGTTGGGACCGCCGAACTATGACGGGCGGCCGCTGCCCTGAGGCTGGAAGCACGCGAGTTTACGGGGCAGGCCGGTTCGATTAGTGCGCTCACCGAGATCAAATCCGCGCGCCGTGCGCCTCCCCACCGCCAAGTTGTCATGAGTCGAATCGACCCGATCTCTCCGATCGCGCCCGCGATGCCCGTGGGCGCGGGCACGTCGCCCCCGAGCCGAGAGGTTCCGTGATGGTGCTCAGCTTCACCTGGAGCCGCCGTCGGGGCCTGACCGGCCTCGGTCGCAGCGTCGGCAAGGAGATCACGCGCAGCGGTGCCGCGCGCGCTCTGCGGGCGGGCTGGCGTTATGGCGAGGGCGCGCTGAGCGGCCTCGACGGGCTCTATCACCGCTGGGCCGGCGCGCCGGACACGCGCGCGAGTCGCAATCCGCTGGTGCGCCTCGCAGCCCGCGGCGGCCTGCCGCCCTCGACCGACCCGACCTCCGAGGCCGAGCAGCTCGCGGCCCTCGAGCCGCATTTCGACGCGGCGTTCTACGAGAGCTGGTACGGTATCGGCGGCGCGGCGGCGCTGCGCGACTATCTGCGCACCGGCTGGCGCCAGGGCCGGGACCCGCGTCCCGATTTTTCGACGGCGGAGTACCTCGCCGCGCACCCCTTCCTCGCGCGCGCCGACATCAACCCGTTCCTGCACTACCTGCAGGCTCTGCTCGGTCGCGGCGCCCGCGCGATCCCGCGGCCCGATGCCCGTCGCGCCGCCCGCCTCGCGCGCCGCCTCGTCGACCGGGACTACTATCTCGCCGGCAATCCCGATCTCCGGGCTGCGGGCGTCGATCCGAGCGGTCACTACATGACCTCGGGCTGGCGCGAGGGCCGCGATCCGTCGCCCAATTTCGACGTCCCGTATTACTGTCTCACCCGCGGCATCAGCTACACCACGGAAAACCCGCTGCTGCACTACGTGATGCACGGCGGCAAGGCGCGGCCGCTGAGCGAGGACGAGGCGGTCGCCTTCCGGATCGAGACGATCGCGCCTTACTTCGACGCCGCGTATTATCGCGGCCGCACCGACGACCGCTCCGACGAGAAGCTTCTGCGCGCCTACGCCGCCGGCGAGTGGCGGCAGATGCGCAGCCCGCGCCAGGAGTTCGATCCGGTCGGCTTCGTGCAGGAGCGGGCGGAGAATCGAGCGGTCCGCGGCGATCCGTTCTTCCGCTACGTCGCCGAGACGCTGCTCTCGGGCGAGACGCCGTTCGAGGGCCCCGGCCGGATCAGCTTCCCGGCGGTCGACGACGACTGGTACCAGGCGACCTATGCCGACGTGCGCGGCAGCGGCCTCCGGCCCTACGTGCATTTCGCGAGCGTGGGCTGGCGCGAGGGGCGCGATCCGGGACCGCAGCACGCGACGCTCTACACGCTGCTGCGCGTTTGCGGATTCCGACCGGAGACACAGCCGGTCGAGGATACCGGCTGGATCGCCGAGATCGGCCGCGAGCCGGTCGACCGCGAGGCCTATCTGCGCCTGCAGGCGGCGTTGGCGGCCCTGCATTTCGATCACGCCTTCTACCGCCAGCGCTACGGCGTGCCCGACGAGGTCGACGCCGTCCGCGATTATTGCGAGCGCGGCTGGCGGATGGGGCGCAACCCGCGCGCGGATTTCAACGGGCGGGACTACCTCGACCGGCACGGATATGTGCTGGAGACCGGGGTGGCGCCGTTCGTCCACCATCTCGCCACCGCGCTGATGCTCGGCGTCGATATCGGCGCGACCTTCGACCCGCGCTACGGCGCGCCACCCATGGCGGAGGACGAGGCGCTGACGGACGAGGCTCTGCTGATGGAGCCGCACTTCGACGCCGATTTCTATGCCAAGCGCTACCCGGACGTGGCCGGCGCCCAGGGCGGGCCGCTCGCGCACTTCGTTGCCCACGGCCAGCACGAGGGCCGCCTCCCGAACAAGCACTTCTCGTACGACTTCTACGGCAAGGCCTATGGCCACTTGCTCGCCGCGGGCGAGTCGCCATTCCTGCACTACGTCCGGACCGGCCGGGCCGCCGGGCTGATGGCCTGCCCGGAGGATCTCGGCACCTGGCCGCCGATGACCGCGCCCGAGCCGCGCGCGTGGGACGGCCTGCCCCGGGCCCTGCCGATCGCGCAGGCCGACGTCGTCGTGATCATGCCCGTCTACAAGGGCCGCGGCGAGACCCTGCGCGCGATCCACGCCTGCCTCTCGGCCCGCCAGCAGACCCGGTGCACGCTGCTCGCGATCAACGACCGCTCCCCCGACCCGCAGCTCACCGCCGAGTTGGCCGGTCTCGCCGGCCGCGGCCTGTTCCACCTCGTCGAGAACGAGCACAATCTCGGCTTCGTGCGCTCGGTCAACCGCGGCCTCGGCCTTCGCCAGGGCAAGGCCGTGGTCCTGCTCAACTCCGACGCGCAGGTCTTCGGCGACTGGCTCGACCGCCTCGTCGCCCACACGCAGGCGCGCCCCCAGATCGGGAGCGTCACGCCGCTCTCCAACAACGCCACGATCTGCAGCTACCCGAAGTTCAACGCCAACAACGGCATGCAGCTCGAGATCGAGCGGCCCGAGCTCGATGCGGTCGTGTCGCGGATCAACCGCGGCCGTGCCGTCACGGTGCCCACCGGCGTCGGCTTCTGCATGTACATGACCGCTGAAGCGCTCGATGCCGTCGGGGTCCTCGACGAGGTCGCCTTCGGCAAGGGCTACGGCGAGGAGAACGATTGGTGCATGCGCGCGCTCAAGGCGGGGTTCGCCAACCTCCTGGCTGAGGACGTGTTCGTCTACCATGCCGGCCAGATCTCGTTCGGGCTGGACGAGGGCGGCGAGTACGACCAGGGCCAGGCGGCGCTGCTCGCCAAGCACCCCGACTACCCGGCCGTGGTCGGCCAGTTCGTGGCCGCCGATCCTGGCCGGCAGTCCCGGGCGCGGATCGACCTGTACCGGCTCGCCCGACACTTCCGGGACCGGGCGGTGCTGTTCGTGACCCATAGCTGGGGCGGGGGCATCCAGCGGCACATCGAGGACATGATCGCGCGCCTCCAGGGCGAGGGGGTCAGCGTCGTCCTGATGTCGATCGACCGCGACCGCAACGTCCAGATCAACGTCTCGTATCGCAGCGCCGAGTACCTCTACCTGCCGACGCTCGAGAGCCTGTCCCTGATCCGCGACGAGGCTCAGATCGCCGAGTTCCTCGACTGGCTGGCGCCGGTTCTGATCCACGTGCACTCGCTGGCGGGTCTGCGCTGGTCGGCGGCGCGGACGATGATGCGGCTGGTGGCGGAGGCGGGGCGGCCCTATGCCTGGACGCTGCACGACTTCTCCCCGGTCTGCCACCGCAACCACCTGGTCCAGCCCGACGGCACCTATTGCGGGCTCGCCCCCGTGCCGGTCTGCCGGGGCTGCCTGACTGCGGATGCGGGGGCCTACGAGGAGCCGGATCCGGAGGAGCGGCGGGCGACATTCGGCGCCTTCCTCGCTGGCGCCGCGCAGGTGTTCGCGCCCTCGACGGACACGGCCCGGCGGCTGAACGCGGTCTACCCGGACCTGGCGATCACGGTGCGGCCCCACTTCGAGGCGGACCGCCGGATCCGGCCGGCGATCCGCAAGCGCGGGGAGGGGCGGCGCCGGGTGGCGGTGCTCGGTGCCATCAACATGATGAAGGGCGCGCGCTTCCTCCAGGCGCTGGCCACTGACGCGCGCGATCGGGATCTGCCGATCGACATCACCATCGTGGGCTTCTCCGACCCGGCACTTCGGCCGGCGCTGAAGGCCGTCGGCATCACCGAGACCGGCCGCTACATGAGCGACGATGAGGCTCTCGACCTCACCGCGAGGTCCTTTGCCGACATCGTCCTGCTCCCGGCGATCTGGCCGGAGACCTACTCGTACGCGCTGACCCTGGCGCTGCGCACCGGCTTGCCGGTGGTGACCTTCGATCTCGGCGCGCAGAGCGAGCGGTTGCGCGCCTATGCGCACGGGCATGTGCTGCCCTACGCGCTGCTTCACGATCCGTCCGGGTTCAACGACCGACTCCTGGACGTCGACATCTCGCCCCAGAGCCGGATCCGCGGCCCCATCCGGGCGGCCGAGTACGACGACCTGATGCGCGACTATTACGGGCTGGATCCGGCGCCGGCCCGGACGGGACGCCCCATCGACGAGGACGCCGCATGATCTCCGTCAACGAGGACATGAAGCAGGAGATGCTGCGGCGCGGCATCTCGGTGCTGCACGCGGCGCCCTTCGCACTTCCGGAGGATTGCGTCTTCGAGCCGCCCTGCAGCATCAAGTGGATGGGCGTCGATTACTGCCTCACCATGGGGGCGTTCTCGTACGCGGTCAGCGGCTACTATTTCGGTGCCGACATCGCCCGCTACTGCTCGATCGGCGAGAGCGTGCAGGTCGGGCGCGGCAGCCACCCGGTCCATTGCGGCTCGACCTCGCCGCTGTTCTACACGCACCACTCGGCCGTGTTCGACCGCCTCGAGCCGCGGGCGGAGGATTACGAGATCTGCGGCCCGTATCTGTGGCCCAAGCGCGTGCGCATCGGCAACGACGTCTATATCGGCCACGGCGCCTTCCTGATGCCCGACATCACGATCGGCGACGGGGCGATCATCGGCGCCATGGCGGTGGTGACCAAGGACGTGCCGCCCTACGCGATCGTGGCGGGCAGCCCGGCCCGGATCGTGAAGATGCGCTTCCCCGACAAGCTGATCGAGCGCTACCTCGCGGTCCAATGGTGGCGCTACGCCTTCTGGGACCTGCGCCAGTGCTCGATCACCGACCCGGAGAAGTTCCTCGATGCCGTGGAGGAGCGGATCGCCGGCGGGATGCAGGAATACCGGCCGGAGCGGGTCTCGCTCCGGTCGCTGGTGCCGGGGGGCTGATCAGATCGTCCCCTCGAGGCGCAGGTTCGATTCCGGATATTCGATCATCATCCGGCGCTGCTCGGGCGAATTGTTCCAGCCGCCCGGCCGGATGTAATCCCCCGTATCGAACACCTCGACGACGTTCTTGACCGTCGGAATCTCGCGGAACTTGTGGTCGTAGCCGTTCGAGAACGAGACGACGGTCTCGACCGCGTCGGACAGGTAGCAGATCGCCGGACCCAGTGTCCCGAACCCGAAGACGAGGTGGCGCCCGTTCACGAGGGCGGCCGTGTCCTCGACGATGCTTCCGCTCTGTACGGAGAACGGGATCGCGCGCGCCGCGAGGTGGGCTTCCAGGGCGTCGATCACCGGGTTGAGGCGGTTCTCGTAGACGAGCTTGACCCGCGTGATGCGGCCCGCCTGCAGGAAGCGGCCGATGACGAGGGTATAGAAGGCCAGCGGCGGCTGGATATAGGCGGCGTTGACCCAGGTGCTGAACACGTCGCCCGAACGGATATGGATGATCAGCTCGTCGTCCGGCTTCGGCGCGAACACCGCCGGCAGCAGGTTATAGAGCGGGTGGATGATCGTGCGGACCATCTCGCGCTTGTCGTGCGGCGTGAGCAGGTCCCGGGCGAAGCGCGCGTGGTGCTCCAGCTCCCAGAAATAGCCCTCCAGGAACCAGCCGCCCTCGGGCAGCGGGTGCGTGCTCGGCAGGAAGGTGATGCCGCCGAGCCTCGACCGGCTCGGTGCGCGCGATCACCCCGCTGGTCTCCCGCGTGGCGAGCTTGAAATACGTCAGGCCGAGCCTGCGGGCGACCGCGATGGCCATCGTGTGCTGCATCAGGCCGTTGCCGAGCGCGGCGTTGAGCACGAGCGACACGCCGATCAGCGGACGGTCGCGGGTGCCCGGCGCTCCGACGAGCGCGTAGCTCATCTGCTCGACCGCGCCGGGCGTCTCGGCCAGGAGCGGGACATCGGGGCCGAGTTCCTCCCGCAGGCGGATCAATTCGAGGGCCGGGCGCTCGACGAACACCTCGACCTGGGTCAGCACCAGCGGCTGGCGCTCGTCGAGGGACACCTTGACGAACCGGGCCCAGACGAGGCCGGCGAGCGGAAGCTGCAGGGGATCGCCTGCCCCCGCGCCCGGAAATGCGTCAGCCCCGCATGGATTAGGGTCCAGGCCACCCCGTCGTCCGAAACCTCGACCCGGAGGGAGCGGGCGGCCTCCCGCGCCAGCTCACGCCGGTTGTGGACGACGATCGCCGACAGGGGAGGCGCTGCTCCAGGTCGACCTGCCACCACGCCGGTTCGTCCACGTCCGTGTGGGCGTTGTACTCCTGGCTGAAATCGCCGTTGACGAGCCCTTCCGGGCCCAGCGGGCACCAGGCAGGCCGGGAACTCTGTGTCGCCGGCTTGCCGAGGGCGACATTGACGTAGAGATCCGGGTTATCGAAGGGCGCGGTCATCCTCGGCGTCTGAGCAGCTGGGGCGCGCGCGGTCAACCGCCTTGTCCGCCGACGATCGACGCGGCGGTCGCCGGGTCGCGGCTGCCACGGCTTGCCTCACCATGAGACATCCGGTTAGGCGACCGAGCGCGGGCGGACACGCCGACCGAGAGAAGGGCGAACGAGTGCATCGCATGGCCGCAGCAGCCGACCGGAGCGGAGACCTCGTCGATCTCGCGGTCACCCGAGAGCCTCACCCGGTCGCTCGATGGCCGCCCGCCGGGTCCCGCGGCGCCGGAGCCGGCGGCACACGACCGCCCGGGCGAGACGCTCACGCTTCAGGTGGATCTCGGCGCGCGGTTCCCGACCCACGCCGTCTCGGTGAGCGTTCTCGGACCGATCCGCTCGGGCGAGGGGACCGACCTGCGGCTCGCCTTCTCGGACGACGGGCAGGCATGGTCGGAGCCGCAGAAAGCCGCGCCGGTCGTGGCGGACCGGGAGATCCGCGCGGCCGTCGCGGCCGGGGAGGGGAGCTGGGGCCGCCATGTCCGCGCCTCCATCCCCGCCGGGTCCGGCCTGGCGATCGCGCGGCTGCACGTCTGGGCCGAGGCGGCGGCGCTCGACCTGATCATCCTCCGCGCTCAGCTCGGCGTCGCCTTCAACATCCTCCACGAGCATCCGGGCGCGGTGCTGCACACCTCTTACAGTTTGGTGAGCGCGGAGCGCCCGCGCTCGAAGGCTCTGGTCGGTCTCGCGCTCCTCGAGAACGGCGCGTTCGGCAATTGCTTGGTTCAATACGCCATCGCGATCTCGGTCGCGCGCGCGCTCGGGCTGAGCCTCGTCAAGATCCCGAAGATCGACCGGAGCCAGGTGATCTTCCTCAAGGAGCGCCTGACCTGTGCGGGGATCACGTTCATCCCCGCCGACGAGCCGCTGCCGGACGACGGCTACTTCCTGTCGGGCATGTTCTTCGACACGCCGTTCCAGCACCTGGTGAACGCGCGCGACCCGCTGCCGATGCGCGAGATCGTCCACACCTACATCCGGCGCGTGTTCAACGGCCTGCCGGCGGTGTTTCCGGCCAAGCCCGAGGACGAGCTCATCATCCACATCCGCTCCGGCGACATCTTCAGCACCTGGATCGACCCGAATTACCCGCAGCCGCCGCTGGCCTTCTACCGGATGGTCATCGAGCGCCTCCGGGCGGAGGGCCGCATCAGATCGGTCAAGATGGTGTTCGAGAATCGGGCGAACCCGGTGATCCCGGCGCTGGAAGCGTATGTCGCGCGCATCGGCCTGGCCCTGACGACGCAGAGCGGCACGCTGGCCGACGACGTCGCGGCGATCGCCAACGGCCGCTATCTCGTCTTCGGCTTCGGCTCGTTCGGACCCGGCGTCTGCCACGTCTCGGAGCGGGTGGAGCAGGTGTTCTATTTCTCGTGCAACTGGCCGCAGGGCTTCCAGACGGTCGAGACGGTCGGCAAGTCCGTCGAGGTCCGGGATATCGGCGGCGGCTATATGAAGATCGGGGAGTGGGCGAATTCCGAGGCCCAGCGCCGGCTGATGCTCGAATATCCGGCCGAGAAGCTGGCCTTCGACGACCGGCTCTGAGCGGGCGCCGCGGCCTCTCCGGTGATCGGCAGGCGCGGGCATTCGGATCGGGGCAGGGCGCCCGGGACCGGGAGCCCGTCGGGGCGAGCCGGCCCTGGACAGGGCTCAAGCCTCGCTCACCGTCGCGGGGATCGCGCGGCCCCAGGATGCGAAGGTCACCTCCTCGCGCTCGCTGGAGCCCATCGCTTCGAAGCCACGCGTGTAGTTGTCGTGCACGAGAAGATTGGCTTGCTGCCCCTGGCGGGAGGTCTCGCTGGCGGGCCAGAGCGGCGGCGCGTATCCGCGGCCGTCGCCGCCGACGATCAGGCAGGTGAGGCCGAGCGCGAGGATCCGGCGGGTCAGGCCATCGGGGCCGCTCTCCGCGAAGAAGGCGTCGAGCTTGGTCGTGATGGCGTAGGTGGCGAGCAACGCGCGGGCGTGCTCCCGCCGCATCGCGAAGGCGTTCGTCCTCAGGTGCGGATTGGGAAACGCCGGGAAGAGCCGGTTGATGTAATGCAGGCTCTCGAAGGAGCCCGTGGCGCCGACCATGCCGACGCCGGGCCTGTCCAGATTGCGCAGCAGCTTGGCGAGCCAGAACGGCGCGTTGATCTCCGAGTTCGTGTTGAGGAAGCAGATGTGATCCTCGGCCACGCTGCTCAGGGCATCCGCGTAGGCGCCGAGATCGAAGCTGAGGTCGTCGGTATCGATCGCCTCGAAGGGCAGGCCGTCGAAGATCTCCGCCGCCGCCGCGCGCTGCTCCGCGTCGGCGAAGCCCTTGAAGATCACGTAGAATTTGTGATCGTGCCCGGCGGGGTGCGCCCGGTACGAGGCCACGAAACGCCGAAACCGGTCGGCGTGGTCGGCGTCGTAGCCGCGGGCGAGGTAGATGACGGCGGCGGTCCGGATCGACATGGTCTTCGGGCAACTCCGACGGCGTGGAGCCCGCGCAACTGGAGCGCGGGCCTTCATGGCGAGGCTGATAGAACCTGCCGGCCGGTGTGACGAGGGGCTTCTCGCGGAGAGGCGCTTACCCCGCGCCCAGGCCCGCCGGGCGGCGGTCGCGACGCGGGCGATCCTCCCGGGACGCCGCTGCGAAAGCCGGGGCGGGAGACTTGCGCGCCGGCCGACGACCGATGACGGACAGGGCGGCGGGTTGAACAGCATCAGCCTTCGCGCGTAAGCCGCGCGGGATCAGATTGGAGGACCGGTCCCCGCGCCGAGGTCCAGGCGCCCTCGACGCTCGAGCGGGACGGCGGCTGCAATCGGGCGGGACCGACGGGATTTCCGGAGGGGGGACGGATGAAGGCGGTGATCTTGGCGGGCGGGCTCGGGACGCGCCTGTCGGAGGAGACCGGGACGCGCCCGAAGCCGATGGTCGAGATCGGCGGCCAGCCGATCCTGTGGCACATCATGAAGGGCTTCGCGGCCCACGGGGTGCGCGAGTTCGTGATCTGTCTCGGCTACCGCGGCTACATGATCAAGGAGTTCTTCCTCAACTACCGCCTCCACCTGTCCGACGTGACCGTCGAGACAGGCTCGGGGGCGATCGAGTTCCACCGCAGCGGCGCGGAGGATTGGAGCGTGTCGCTGATCGAGACCGGGCCCGAGACCATGACCGGCGGCCGGCTCCGGCGCGTGCGCTCCTATCTCGGGACCGAACCGTTCTTCATGACCTACGGCGACGGCGTCTCGGACGTGGACCTGACCGCACTCGCCGCCTTCCACAAGGCGCACGGCCGGTTGGCGACGCTCACCGCCGTGGCCCCGCCCGGCCGCTTCGGCGCCCTGGAACTGGAGGGGGACGCGATCCGCAATTTCCGCGAGAAGCCGGCCGGCGACGGCGCGGTGATCAACGGCGGCTTCTTCGTCCTCGACCCGCGGGTGCTCGACTACGTGGCGGGCGACGCCACCGTTTGGGAGAACGAGCCGCTGGAGCGGCTGGCGCGCGAGGGTCAGCTCCACGCTTACCGCCACACCGGGTTCTGGCAGGCGATGGACACGCTGCGCGACAAGAACCAGCTCGAGGCGCTCTGGGCGAGCAAGGCCGCCCCCTGGATGGTGTGGGCGTGAGCGCCGCCGTGCCGAGCGCGGCGGCATCCCGCGCCCGAAACCCCGATCCCGGCTTCTGGGCCGGCCGCCGGGTGCTGCTCACCGGTCATACCGGGTTCAAGGGCGCGTGGCTCAGCCTGTGGCTCGCCCGCCTCGGCGCGCGGGTCACCGGGTTCGCGCTGGCGCCGGACACCGACCCGAGCCTGTGCGCGCTGGCCGACCTGCCCGCCCGCATCGACAGCCGGATCGGGGACGTGCGCGACCTCGCCGCGCTCACCGCCTGCATGGCCGAGGCGCAGCCCGAGATCGTCCTGCACTTGGCCGCCCAGGCGCTGGTGCGGCCGTCCTACGCCGACCCGGTCGGCACCTACGCCACCAACGTCATGGGCACGGTCCACCTCCTGGAGGCGGTGCGCGCCTGCCCGTCGGTGCGGGCGGTGGTGATCGTCACCAGCGACAAGGCCTACGAGAACCGCGAGTGGGTCTGGGCCTACCGCGAGGACGAGCCGATGGGCGGGCGCGACCCCTATTCCAACTCAAAGGGCTGCGCCGAGCCTCGTCACCAGCGCCTACCGCGCCTCGTTCTTCGGCGCGGGGGGCCATCCCGCCCGGATCGCGAGCGCACGGGCCGGCAACGTCATCGGCGGCGGCGACTGGTCGCTGGACCGCTTGGTCCCGGACGTGGTGCGCGCCTTCGGGCGCGGCGAGCCGGTGGAGATCCGCGCGCCCGGCGCCGTGCGGCCCTGGCAGCACGTCCTGGAGCCGCTCTCGGGTTACCTGCGCCTGGCCGAGATCCTGTCCGGCGCGGACGGCGCGCGCTACGCGGAAGGCTGGAACTTCGGGCCGGCCGACGCGGATTGCCGGCCGGTCTCCGAGGTGGTCGCCGGCCTCGCCCGGGGCTGGGGGGCGGGGGCGACGTGGCGGCTCGCCGCCGGCACGCACCCGCACGAGGCGACCTTCCTCAAGGTCGACGCCTCGAAGGCGCGCGCGCATCTCGCCTGGGACCGGCGGCTGCGGCTCGCCGAGGCGCTGGACTGGACCGGGGCGTGGTACCGGGCCCAAGGGGAGGGCGCGGATGTCGCCGCGCTGACACTCGACCAGATCGCGCGCTACGAGGCATTGGCAGGGGCAGAGGACGGGACATGAGCGCAGCGATGGATACCGCCCCGGCCACCGCGCACCGGGCCTGCTGCCGGGCCTGCGGCGCGCCGCTGGCGCGCACCGTGGCCGATCTCGGCCTGTCGCCGCTGGCCAATTCCTACGTGCCGCCCGCGCGGGCGGGGCAGGGGAGATGGTCTACCCGCTCCACGCCTATGTCTGCGAGCGCTGCTGGCTGGTCCAGCTCGAGGCGTTCGAGAGCCCGGAGCACATCTTCTCAGACTACGCCTACTTCTCGGGCTTCTCGGCCGGCTGGCTGCGCCACGCGGAGCGCTACGTCGCCGCCATGGCCGAGCGCTTCGGCCTGGGACCGCACAGCAAGGTGGTGGAGGTCGCCAGCAACGACGGCTACCTGCTGCAATACTTCGTCGCCCGGGGCGTGCCGGTGCTCGGCATCGAGCCGGCGGCCAACGTCGCGGCCGTGGCGCGCGAGAAGGGCGTGCCGAGCGAGGTCGCGTTCTTCGGCCGCGCCACCGCCGAGCGGCTGCTCGCCGAGGGACACGGCGCCGACCTGATGGCGGCCAACAACGTCCTCGCCCACGTGCCCGACATCCTCGACTTCGTGACCGGATTCCAGGTGCTGCTGAAGCGCGACGGCGCCGGCACCTTCGAGTTCCCGCACCTGTTGCGGATGATCGAGCACAAGCAGTTCGACACGATCTACCACGAGCACTTCTCGTACCTGTCGCTCGGCGTGGTCTCGGGGATCCTGGAGCGGTCCGGGCTGCGGGTGTTCGACGTGGAGGAGTTGCCGACCCACGGCGGCTCGCTGCGGGTGTTCTTCTGCCACGCCGACGGCCCGCACGCGCAGACGCCGGCGGTGGCGCGGGTTCTGGCCGACGAGCGGGACGGCGGGCTGTTCTCGGCCGACGGTTACGGGCGGTTCGCCGAGGCCGTGGTCGAGATCAAATGCGCGAGCCTCGAATTCCTGATCCAGCAGCGCCGGGCGGGCAAGCGGGTCTGCGGCTACGGGGCGGCGGCCAAGGGCAACACCTTCCTGAACTATTGCGGGATCGGCCCGGAGTTGGTCGAGGCGGTGGCCGACCGCTCGCCGCACAAGCAGGGCACGCTCCTGCCCGGCAGCCGGATCCCGGTGGTCTCCCCGGAAGCGCTGTTGGAGATGCGCCCGGATTACGTGCTGATCCTGCCCTGGAACCTGAAGGCCGAGATCATGCAGGAGATGGGAGCGATCCGCGCCTGGGGCGGCCGGTTCGTGACCTGCATTCCGGGCCTCGCGGTGGAGTGAGCCCATGATCTTCGAGGAGCTGCCGCTCGCGGGCGCCTACCGGATCGGCCTCAGCCCGCACACGGACGAGCGCGGCTTCTTCGCCCGGACGGTGTGCGAGGACACGCTGGCGGCGCGCGGGCTGGTGGGCCGGTTCCGGCAGTCGAGCGTGTCGTTCAACCTGTGGCGCGGCACGGTGCGGGGGATGCACTACGCGCTGGCCCCGCACGCCGAGACCAAGCTCGTGCGCTGCACGATGGGGGCGATCCACGACGTGATCGTCGACCTGCGCCGGGGCTCGCCGACCTATCTGCAGGCTGCCGGCGTCGAGCTGTCGGCCGAGAACCGGGCCGCGCTCTACATCCCGGCGGGATTCGCGCACGGGTTCCAGAGCGCTGCGCGACGAGACGGAGGTGCTCTACATGATCGACCGCACCTACGTGGCCGAGGCGGCCCGCGGCCTGCGCTGGGACGACCCGGCGCTCAACGTGGTCTGGCCGATCCCGGTGACCGTGATCGCCGAGCGCGACCGCGCCTTCCCGGCCTGGACCGGCGCGGACCCGGTCGTGTGAGCTCGGGCGTGCGGCGCATCGTGCTCACCGGCGCGACCGGCTTCGTCGGCGCCCAGGCGATCCCGGCGCTCCAGGCCCGCGGCTTCGAGATCCACGCCCTCGGCCGCCGGCCGCCGGCCGCGGCGGTCGCCCATCACCCGGTCGACCTGCTGGACGCGGCGGCGGTGCGGGGTGTCGTCGCCGCTATCCGGGCGAGCCACCTGCTGCACTTGGCGTGGTACGCCGAGCCCGGCCTGTACTGGCGCTCCGCCGTCAACCTCGACTGGGTCGCGGCGAGCCTGGCGCTGGTCCGCGCCTTCCGGGAGGCCGGCGGCGTTCGTGCGGTGGCGGCCGGCACCTGCGCCGAGTACGCCTGGGGCCCCGACCGCCTGCGCGAGGACGCGCCGTGCGCCCCCGCCACCCTGTACGGGGCCGCCAAGGACGGGACGCGGCGCATCCTGGAGGCCTATGCGGGCGAGACCGGGCTGTCCTTCGCCTGGGGGCGGCTGTTCTTCCTCTACGGGCCGGGGAGAAGCCGGGCCGGCTGGTCGGCGACGCGATCCGGGCGCTGGTCTCGGGCGCGCGCTTCGGCACCAGCCCGGGCCACCAGCGCCGGGATTTCAGCCATGTGGCGGACGCGGCCGGGGCATTCGCGGCCCTGGTGGACTCGGGCGTCGTGGGGCCGGTCAATGTCGCCTCGGGCGCGGCGGTGCCGGTGCGGGGGATCCTGGAGCGGATCGGCCGCCTGACCGACCGGCCGGACCTGATCGATTTCGGCGCCCGTCCGCTCGCGGTCAGTGAGCCGGCCTGCATCGAGGCGGATGTGAGCCGCCTGCGCGGGGAGGTCGGCTTCGAGCCCCGCAACGATCTCGACGCGGGCCTGCGCGCAACGCTCACGGCCCACAACGCGGGGCCGTAAGAGACACGTGACGCACCCGGGGCGCTGAGGCCCGCCCCGATGGCGGCCGCGCCCCGCGCTCGCCTGAGCCGGTCTCCCCGTCAGAGCACGTTCGGGTCCGGCGCTTCGCCGTCTCGCGGCGGCTCCAGGAGATTGATGAGCCGCTCCAGCGCCTGCGGCGCGTCGCGACGCAGCATCGCGTAAGCCGTCCCGAGGCGAGCGCCCCTATGGCAGAGGCCGAAGGCCCGCCAGGGCGCCTGGACCGGCACCGCCAATGGCTCGTAGCTCAGCCCGTCACCGGCGGGCCAGACCCGCTCCAACCGGTCGAGAAAGGCTCGTTCGTCCGCCGCGCCACCCACGGTCGGATCGTTCGGCTCGGCCCCCTGCCTCACGCCGGGCCGCACGAGGACGACGGCGTCCGCGCGGGCGCGGGCGAGGGCCTGACGCACCGCGCGAAGCGGCGGCAGGGGCGCGACGTTCGTGACGATTGTCGCGCCGGCCAGCCGCCCGAGGACGTAATGCGTGTCGTCGATCGAGGCGTTGTCGACGATCACGAGGTCGCTCGGCGCGCGTCGGCCTCCCGCGAGGGCGCGCATCAGGCGCAGGAGCCGCGCCGGCCGGCCATCGACGACGGCGAGGACCGAGACGAGCGGGGCCGCGCCCGGCGACAGGTCGAGCACGTCCCCGGCGGCCAGGAGGTCGTGCATCTCGGCGAGCGCCAAGAGGTCCTCGTCGCGCTCGGCCCCGTCCGGCGCGGGACGGCCCTCCGCGGCTTCCCGGGCGAGCCGCGCGAGCGTCCGGTCGGCGGGGCCGGTGTCGTACCCGCGCGCGGCCATCTCGGCGCGCCAATCCGCGGTCTCGACGCCCGGGACGAGGGCCCGGGCGGTCCCGACTTTCAGGTAGGGGAAGCCGGCGCGCAGGAGCTTGCGCCAATTGTGCAGCGTCGCGTCGAGCCAGTCCGGCGTCGGGAACAGGACCTCCGCGCGAAACCCGCGGGCGGTCGCGTAGCGCGCCAGCTGCGTCTCGTACTCGTTCACGACGTCGTTCTTGTGGGCGTACGCGACCACGCCGTCGAAGAACGCCCGGCCCGCCTCGGAGCCAAGGAAGCGCCCTTTGAGCGCGAGGAAGTAGCTCTGGATGTGCCAGCCCCGGTCGGCATTGTCGGTCAGGCCGACGAGGTCGGCCTCGCTCGCGCGGATCCGGGCGACCACCCGCTCCAACGCCTCCGGATGGGTCGGCCCGAAGACGCTATCGTTGACGAGATACAGGATCTTGGCCTTGAGGAGCCTCAGGGTGCAGGCGCAGCACGTGGGCCCAGGCGGCAAAGTCGAAGCCCGCATTCGCGCGCCGGAAGGCGTGATCGGCCTGATCGAGGGCCGCACCGGTCACCGCGGCATCGGCCTCGTCGTAGGCCACGATCAGGGCGCAGGCGATCCCGCAACGCCGCAGGCAAGCGAGATGGTGCGCGACGTGCGGCTTGATCGCGCCATCGCGCGCGTGCGTGATGAACAGGGCGACCTCATCGGCGAACGCGCCGCCTTTGAGGCGGTCGATCCGCGCCGCCGTGACCGGCTCCGATTCGAGGATCGCGTGCGGGTTCGGGCGGCGGCGGTCGATCAAGCCTTCCGTGATGAAGTGCTCGAGGGGATCGAGGCCGCGTCGGGCGACGTCGGGGTTGCGGGCGAGGTACCAGTCCGGATCGAAGGTCGTGCGCCAGGCCGCCCGATCCTCCTCGGCGGCGTTGGCAGCCCGGCCCTCGAGGAGGCCGATCCGGCGGAAATGCTCCAAGAGGTCGTCCTGAAAGGGGCCGAGATCCGCGTTCCGCGCCCGGTACCAGGTCGGATCGAAGCGGGTGTCCCACACGTCCCGCGGTTCGCGATCGGCGTTGGGATAGCGGCCCTCGGCCCGGCCGTAGAGCAGATAGTGCCGGACCGGGTCGGCTCCCGTGGCGGCCACGTCCGGATAGCGCGCGCGGTACCAGACGGCGTCGACGGCCTCACCCAGCGTCGCCAACTCGGCTGCCGGGTTGGGGAAGCGGCCTTCTGAGCGGCCATGAGACCGGTAGTGCTCGGACGGGTCTGCGCCTGCCGCTGCGACGTCGGGGTAGCGCTCGCGGTACCAGTCGGTATCGATCGACAGGTCGCGCGCCGCGCGATCGCCGGCGTCGCGGTCGTCATGCGGTTTATCCAAGCAAGGATTGTCTTCGTTCGATGCCATCGCTACCGCGCCGACGTCCTCTGTCTGGAATGGTTGCCGGTTGTGCCCTTCGCACGAGCTGCTCACTGGGCATCACCAGGCTCCGCCTCGCGGCGGGATCGCGATCTTAGCGGCTGTGAACGGAGGAACGGAGGGTGCCAAGGGTCGGATATCGACGACGAGCATGTCGCGTATCAGCGAAGATGGCAAAGCGGCCGGTGGTCCGAACGACGCGCGCGATGGGGCAGCCTGGCAGGAATGAAGGTAGATGCCCCCTTTGTGAGTTCGCCCACGTCACCATCGTCACCGCATTTGATCCACATATGGCGCGGGCGAGTCACAAAGCTAGGGAATGATTAACCTAGGTACACTCAGGGATGTGGATAAATACTCGTTCTGGCTCGGATCCACTTTTCGGCGCTGGGACGACGTGTCTGCTCAGAGACGGCAGCGCCACAACGTTCCTACGCCATCGGCGCGACTTGCGTCAGCTTCTTTAGCGGAAATTTCATTTGTCGCGCCCATACTTGTCCTCGAAATAGATTCAGGTCGAGGTCAAGTTTGTCATGGCGCAGCCAGCAGCCATCCGCAGCGCGGATCTGATAAACTCGTTTGGCGTCGATACACATATCGGCTACACCGACGGACAATACCTCGACATCGCAGCGGATCTCACCGCGCTGCAATATCTCGGCCTCAATCACGTCCGGGATGGTGCGCCCAACCCAAATTCTGATGTTGTCGGTCAAGTGCACCTCGGCGTTGCCGCCGACGCGGGGATCAAGTTCACCTTTGTCGCGGACGACCCTGATCCGCTGCTTGTCGTGCAGCGCATTCACGCTTTCGTGGCCGCGCATCCCGGGTCGGTGGTGGGTATCGAGGGGCCCAATGAGGTCAACAACTGGCCTGTCTCCTACGCTGGCCTGACTGGGACCGCAGGTGCGCAAGCCTATCAGCAGGCCCTGTACAACGCGGTCAATGCCGATCCTCTTCTGAAAGATATCCCGGTCCTGGGCTTCACGGACTGGCCCGAGCACGCCTCAGCCTCGGACTGGAATAACATCCATCCCTATCCCAAGAACGGCGACCAGCCATACGATACCATCGCGGGCAATGCGTTTGCACAGGCCGCGGTCGATCCCGGCAAGCCGTTTGCCATCACGGAGATGGGCTATCACACGTCGCTCACCGCCGACACCGCAGGGGGCTGGGAAGGGGTTAGCGAAGCCACCCAGGCCAAGCTGCTCCTGAACGCTCTGATGGATGCTGCCGCGCTCGGTTCGCAATCCACCTCGATCTATGAGCTGCTCGACGCCTATGCCGATCCGCTGGGATCCAATCAGGAAGATCATTTCGGCTTATTCCGCCTCGATGGATCGGCAAAGCCGGCCGCGGATGCGGTCCATAACCTGACCTCAATTCTGGCCGACGCCGGCGGCAACGCCGCAAACTTCGGCTCAAACGCTTTGAATTACTCCACAACCGGGCTGCCGAGCAGCGGTCACACCTATCTGACGCAGAAATCCGATGGCTCGTTCCAGATCATCGCTTGGAATGAACCGGATATTTGGAACGAGACAACCGACACGCCCATCACGGCGGCCAGCACGCCGGTCACGGTCAGCCTCGGTCAGATTTTCAGCACGGTTCAGGTCTTTGATCCCTTGCAGGGCGCGGCCGCTGTTCAGACGCTCCACAACGTCTCTTCCGTCAGCTTGGGTCTCACGGATCACCCCCTCATCATCCAGACCAGCACCGATGGATCGGCCGCGCAGCCTCAGCCCACCTCCGGGATCGCCAGCTTGATCACCGATGCCACCGATGCTGCGGTGGCCCGGCTCTACTACGGCCTGCTCAACCGCGCGCCAGATGCCTCGGGTCTGCAGCACTGGGAGGCGGCCGCGCACAACGGCGGCTCGATCTCGGCGGTCGCGCAGAGCTTCCTTAACTCCGGTGAGTATGCCGGCCAGCACGCGGGCGAGACGGACCAGCAGTTCGTGGACCACCTCTACACCGCCGCGCTCGGTCGCGCCGCGGATCCGTCGGGCGAGCAGTCTTGGCTGCATGCTCTCTCGCATGGCAGCTCTCGGGCCGACGTGGCGGTGGGCATCATCGAGAGCCCCGAAGCGCAGCAGCACCTCGCCGCGCAAGTCGGATCGGTCGCGCAGCCTCAGCTCACCTCCGGGATCGCCAGCCTGGTCACCGATGCCACCGATGCTGCGGTGGCCCGGCTCTACTACGGCCTGCTCAACCGCGCGCCAGATGCCTCGGGTCTGCAGCACTGGGAGGCGGCCGCGCACAACGGCGGCTCGATCTCGGCGGTCGCGCAGAGCTTCCTTAACTCCGGTGAGTATGCCGGCCAGCACGCGGGCGAGACGGACCAGCAGTTCGTGGACCACCTCTACACCGCCGCGCTCGGTCGCGCCGCGGATCCGTCGGGCGAGCAGTCTTGGCTGCATGCTCTCTCGCATGGCAGCTCTCGGGCCGACGTGGCGGTGGGCATCATCGAGAGCCCCGAAGCGCAGCAGCACCTCGCCGCGCAAGTCGGGCAGGGCTGGCATATCGCCTGACTGGATCTGCTTCGGCGGAATAGAGACCTTTCCGATGAGGAACGAGGCCCGTGATGCTTGTTCTTGGTTAGCCCCTCCGGAAAGATCCAGAAGCATTTGATATTATTATGTCGGAAAAATACCCGTCCCTGGCTCAGGTCACCGACACTGGAGATAGGGCGAGGACAGAGGTGCGCGGGGAATGGCGGCCCCGTGCCGGACCGGAACAATCGATTAGAGGCAGGAATAGCGCAGAATCCGAGGCGGATGGGGCACCCGCGCTTCGAGCCTCGGCACCCATCAGGACCGAACTGTCGACGCTCTCACACCCGATAGCATTTGAGGCCTACGCAGATGACAGGCGGGTTCCCGTATCACTCGCTTATTCGGGACATAAGAGAGGGCCGTATCCTTCGATCCCGAAAAACCGAGTCATGCTCCTGATGCTGGCCGCGTTGCGAATTGGGCCTCTATCGCGTCGAGCCGAGCACCGTAGCGCCGTGCAACAGCCTCGAGACTGAAATTCGTTCGGACAAAAGTCCGGCCGGCCGAGGCCTTCCGTAGCCGAAGCTCTTTATTCGCGAACACCTCACGGAAGGCGTTTGCGGCAGAGCTGATCGACGGTTCGGCCCAGCGGCTGTCTCGCTCGGCATAGACGTATTCGGTCGGCAGGACAGCCTTGAGATCGAAGTCGACCAGGAAAGCCGTTTCAGCGGAGCAGAATTCCATGTTTCCGGAATAGGCTGTGGCGATCACCGGCAGGCCGAGCTGCATGGCCTCGAGCAGGCCGAAGCCCCAGCCTTCGGAGCGATGCAGTGACACGTAGGCATCGCAGGCGCGTTTGAAGCTGATCAGCGCGTCATAACTGAGGGTTCGATCAATGACGATGATGCGCGGGTCGCGCGCGGCGGCATCGTCGATCTGCTCCCAAACAGCACGTTGATGCGGATCGAATACGCGCGCTCGATTCTGAGTTTTCAGCACCAGCGCGACGCTCTCCGTACTGCCAACCGGGAATGCTGCCTGAAAAGCGGCGACCACTCCAAGCGGGTTTTTACGCGCAACGAAGGAGAAGGAGTCGAACGTAGCGACAAAGATAAAGGCGTCTTCGGGCAGTCCGAGGCCTGAACGGGCCAAGGGGGCACGTCTGAAATTTCCTCCGCCGCCATCCCCACATTGTGGACTGGCACGGCTGTGGCCCGCGCATAAATCTCGCGATTGTATTCCGAAGAGACCCAAATCTCATCGAGCAGTTCAAACGCGAGCCGGTGACACGCGGGAATTGTGTCGAGCTCCCAGAAAAAGTAGCCGATGTTATAGGATCTCTCGGTAATCCGGCGGTCAAGCAGGGCAAAGGCGTGCGGGACCACTTCGGCGTTTAGATGCAACAGATTGATGCGTCGTGGCATCGTCAGATTGGCCACTGCATTGCAGGTCGCGAAACCAACAGGGGCGGGATTGCCCGGGAAGAAGTCGAGCTGCACCGGCGCGCGCCCAGCTCTCTCCAAGATATGCAGGGAAAGCCGCGCGGCCTGTCCCAGTCCTGATGTTGCCCGGACCGGACCGATCACCGCCACGCCGGCATCGCACCCGTCCGCGATCCGCCGATCACGCAGGAAGGGAAGACCGGCTCCCTCCGGCCGGTTTCCGCTCACGTCAGTCTCGTCGAACAGGGCGCGAACCCGGCGCACGATCCTTTCCGCTGCCACGGGATCTGCACACAGGGCCACGAGGGCCTCGAACGGTGCCGTATGCCCCGGAGCGACGCTGCGAAGCAAGGAATTCACGAGACTGCGCGGCATGAGTTTCGCGAGGTGCGGTTGGTCCAGCGCCTGGAGCAGCACGATCGCACACAGCGCGAAGCGCCCCGCATCCGACTGCACGGAGACGCTCTGCAAGTCGGGGGCGGCGGCATGGAACATCCGCAGGAAGAGCGTCAGGGGGCAGTCGCTGCCGCCCGGCAGGGCCACCTCTGCGAGGAGACGTATCTGCGCCTGCGTGATGAGGCTCCCCGCCGGAGCAATTTGGGGCGAGCGCTCGACGCACCACCAATAGACGGCTTTCGCAAGCGCCTCGGGGTTATGCAGCTCGATGTTCCGATCGTACTCCGCCGTGATGAATGCATGTGCTGCGACGCTGATCTCGGCGCCTAATCCCATCAACGGCATGGGCGCATTCAGAAACGCGATCTGCCGCCACGAAAGCGGGACCGACAATCCGTGATAGATGTTGCATTGCGTCAGGTACCAGTGCAGCGCTGCCATTCGCTTCGTTAGGCTGCCCTCCGGCGCGAGGTCGCGGCGCTCCGAACGTTCGATCTCGAAGGCCACGTAGGGTGTGATGAGGCCCTCCGGGTCGCGGGCCGGAAAAGCCTGCCCGAGGAGATGGTCGAGTCTCGTCCCTGCGCCTCGGGGCGGACGATCTCCGCCCTGCTCGCGCTCCCCGCTCAGCCCACTGAGCGCGAGCCGGACCGCCCTGTGCACTGCATCGAGAGTGTCGCGATGAGACGGCCCCGTGAGGCGGCTGAATGGATCGGCGCGAAAGGGAGATCCCTTGAGACCAGTTCCCGTGGAGGCCTCACGGACATAAATCAAATTCCGGCCTGCGGATCGGACATCGAAGTTGAACTCGAACCCGCAATGGCCGTCGTGCCGGCCTGAGTCAGCGACGTCCCGGCGAAAGCGATCTGCGGCCACAATTGCTCTGTTGACGCCAACGGCGATCTCGATGCTCAATCGCCGCTTGGGCAACGAGCGATCATATGCCCAGCCGACAATTCGGTTGCCATCGACGTAGTCGATATAACCTTCAATGCTGCTCGCGTCGTCGACGGGCACGCTGACCTGCGATGGACGAAGGGGAGAACCCGGCAGATCCAATCCCGTCAACGCTTCGCGAACGTGAATCAGATCGCTGCAGGCGACACCGCTATAGAGGCTCGGCGGTAAAACCGCAGAAGCCGTCGCCCCCGTCGCCATAGCCACGTCGCGCCGCTCCTGATCGGCTCGGACGGTGGTCGAGCCGCCATCGCCGACGATCTCGATGAGGAGACGCTGCTCTGGGTGGGCGCGGTCACGGGCCCAGCCGACGATTCTGCTACCGTCGAAGAAATCAATGAAGCCATCGATCACGCTCTCTGACACCGGCAGCCCGTCGGTCCGGGTTGGCTTCTGATCCTGCGGTCCCGGCATACAAGTTGTCCCATAGAATGTGGTCATCTCCCCAAGTGGTACCAATCGCCCGTAGATACCCTCGATGCGGATGATGCCGTCCTCGCTGGTGTCCGTTGTCAGATCATTTGTGACGATTTGGAAGGCTCAGGAACAGAGGCTCTGGTGCATCTTTAGCGAGAAGTTAGGCAGCCTGCGCGTGAGGGCGCAAGCGGCAATCCATGACAATCTGGTGCTTGATCCGCGCCCACGCACACAGGGTGGCCTCGGCGCGGTCGAGAAGGGCCGCGGCGGGCGTGAAATTGCTCAGGCTCATGTGAGCCCGGATCCGGTTTTCGTGGTCCACGAAGGAGGCGCCCCGCGCCTCCAGATCACTGGGCAGGTAGGCGTCTTCGAGCGGGGAGATGGTTTTGAGCGCCAGGTGCCAGCGCTCGATCTTGCCTGGCTTCTCGGGATGGCGGGGGCGCCGCGGATGTAGATCATACCGCGGCTGCCAGGGGGACTGTCAGGAATTCCGTGTGTGGCGGCCATACTGGATCTGAGGAAGGTTCCCAACGGCTCCGCGCCAAGCCCCTTAGCATCCCAGAGGCGATCCTGGATCGGCTACCGGCCGAGGCCGCCCCCCCAGACGGCGTACGACGCCAACGGCCTGCCGGACGAGTTG
The DNA here is from genome assembly GCA_050632875.1 of Methylobacterium sp. P31. Taxonomy (GTDB): domain Bacteria; phylum Pseudomonadota; class Alphaproteobacteria; order Rhizobiales; family Beijerinckiaceae; genus Methylobacterium. The sequence continues at coordinate 4,950,985 of JBODSC010000001.1, forward strand.
AAGAAGGCCCTGGCTTAGCGAGCGCTCAACCCCGAGATGGGCATTCATCAGGCGGGTGAGGAGGCCGGCAACAGCCGCAACGGCTACGGTTGCAAGACCGTGATCACCGAGACCTGTTGCGGCGGATCAAGCTCTCGATCCCCCGCAACCGGCGAACGATGTTCGATCCGCCGCTGATCGGCCGCCATCAGTAGCACTTCCGGGCTTCGCTGCCATGAACCGGACCGCCACTTATAATATTTCAAGTTCTTGCACTCAGACGATTTCATTTCTTTTCACGGATGATAGATAGAAGCTGCGCGGTACTTTGCGCCCAACTCAGAACCGGAATGCCCTCCGGGCGTATTGCTGCATTATCACGCAAGCTATCCAGCCAAGCCCGGAGTTCTCGAACGAGGTTAGCTCCAGACCTATCAAAATAGGTTGCGCGCGAGCCCGCAACTTCGCGGAACACCGGGATGTCGCGTGCAAAAATCGGGACGCCTCGCTTAGCTGCTTCGACCAGCGGCAGACCGTATCCTTCGGCATAAGAAGCCGCGATGAGACCCAAGGATTGCCTGTACAAGCGCTCGAGCGCGATATCATCGACGTCTGAGAACCAGAATAATCGAGTGCCCAGGAACGGATGGCTTTCGATCTTCGCGACGAGCCTCGTCGGCGAGCCACCCCTTCCGGCCAACAACCACGAGGCAGGTATCGCTTCCCTGCTTCCAGAGTGTCTCGCAAGCATCGATGATCTGGAGATGCCCCTTTCGAGGCTCTAACGTCCCCACCATCAAGACGTACGACTTGGCCTCGAGTTCCGGTTGCGCAGGTACTGGAACGGGGGAGGCAGAGGACGCGATGTCGGACCCGTGAAACTCCGAGCCGAGGTGGAACCAGTCAATTCTCAACCCTTCGCGACGTGGAATCGACGACGTTGCCAGATAGGCCTGAAACTCGTGCGCTACCGCGCGCGAGATGCAAGCGACGCTGTCCGCCACCTGCGCGATCGCCCCGAGCCACCGGGAGAAATCGTCAGCAGCACCAGGCCCAAAGAACTCCGGCCGAAGCACAGGAAGCAAATCGTAGACCACAAAGTGGATGCGTACGCCGCGGGCGCGCCACATCGTGTAGACGCCCTCATCAAACATCTTCGGAACAAGGGTCGGCGCAAGGTCCAGCCCGATAAAAACATCGCCGTTAGAAGGCTCAATCGCATCGTCCTTCCACTGGTCGTCCGGCTGGCCAAGGAACTGCGTCGTGAAGCGCCGGGCGGACCGGTACCCTCCGCCCTTTTCATCGACATGTGCATAGACAGGTTCCACGCACAGACCCGCGGGCGGATTGCGCAGCATCTCGGACAAAACGCATTTAACGACGCGCTGGATGCCCGACTGCCAATCACGGACCACGAGTACTCGGACACATCAACGTACATCATTCGCGATCTGCGCAAAGGCGAATTTAGGTCGATGCATCGGCTCACTAGAGCAACATCCGCTTGACTCGCGAGCGCGAAGCTTCTGTCTTGCGCAGCCATCGATGTGATGAGATCACGCCGCGCAACAGTCCCGACCGAACTGAATGTCTCGATCGCCTGCCAGTAGAGTTCGCCAATGCGATGAGGCGCATGCACGTTCCGGATAAGGTTGGTCGCACCCTCGGATAGCCTCCGGCGCTCCGCCTGCCGCACAACCAGAGCGCGCAGGGCATTAGCGATCTCCGCTATGGTGGGATCTTCCGAGAGCTTTACGACAGCCTCCTCGTCGAGGCTCGGCCATTGGGCCATGCGCGTTGACGACTGTAGGAATTCCGTGTGCTAAGCAATCGAGAACGGCTTTGGACGTCTCACCGCGGGTGAAGGCACGGAGCTGGATCGCGATGTCGGCTGCCCCGAGATAGGTCTCATAGGTCTCCTTATCGACGTAGCCGGTGACCTCGACCTTTTCGGCGAGGACGTTCTCGGCGACGCGCCGATCGAACTGCGCCCCGTAATCACCCGTACCGCCCTGCCCAACGAAGACCAGCTTGGCCTTGACGGACGAGCCCCGACTAAATTCCGCAAACGCTTCCAGCAACCTAACGCTGCCTTTGTTTTTGCCGACGCTTCCGAAAGCACACAATAGAAGCTCGTCATTCGCGACGCTGAGCTGCTCGCGAGCGGCCGACCGCTCCGGATGCGCGACGGCACGAAGGAGCGGGATGCACGCTATTGCATCGGGCTCGAGACCGGCTGCGTGCAGGCGCCGAACGTTGAATTCCGAATGGACGATAATACCCGCCGCATCTTCCAGCACGTCATGGTTGACTGGATATTTCCAGATCGCGGCGTCGGGCTCGCCCTCCAGATGATCAATCAGAGCCCGATAGCCGTGGCTCCGGACGAGAGATCGCGTAAAATGCCGATGTTGCTTATGGTGATGCTCACGCCAAGCCTGGATACCACTCAGGTACAGGTCATGAAGCACGACAATGCCGGGATGCCGCCGGAGCAAATCAAACATGTGAGCGTGGAAATCAGAGTTTCCGAACTGATATACGATGCGATCGTATCGTCGCGCGCTTTTTATGAACTCTTCCACTGACACTTGCCGATAATTTGCCTCTACAAAGGCATCAGACATTATCGTCTGATCAGTTACGACTTCAATGTCGTAGAAGCGGCCGAGCCTCAGGCAAGAGGTCGGCACTGTAATCTGCAATCCCCGTCTCCAGAGGCGGAAGCGGAGAAACGAAAGCGAGGGTCGGCTTGCGGGGATTCGCTGTGCAGGCCATCGGGCGCCGGGACGCCTGCTGCTCGACCTGACAGCGTATCGCGGCCAATGCGCGCTCGGCGCTGGTCTTCCATGAGAACGCACGAGTCTCGCTGAGCTGCGTTTGCCCTCAAGACATCGCGGAATTCCGCGTCGTCCAGCACCTCCTTGATCTTCCGGGCGATACCGTCCGGACTCCGCGCATCAAACATCGCGTCCCGGAAACCGATCACCTCCACGATGCTGCTGTTGTCTGCGCCGATCGTAGGCGCCCCGCAAGCCATGGCTTCCAGGGCTGGCAAGCCGAAGCCTTCGTGCAGCGACGGGAACACGAATAGATCGCAAAGATTGTAGAGGCCGATCAGGTCTTCCTCGGGGACAAATCCCGTGAAGATTATATCGTCACGCTCAAGCCCCAATTCGGATGCCAACGCGTCCAAGCGGTTCCGATCCTGTGCTTGAATCGAACACACGACCGCTAATTGGTGGCTCGATCGGAGCTGCTGGGCTAAAAGGGCCCAAGCCTTGATCAGGCCTTCGACATTCTTCCGGTAATCAATTCCTCCCGTGTACATAACGAACTGGCGCCGTATACCGTAGGCTTTCTTTAGCGAATCCGCCTGGGTGCGCGAGATTTCGCGCACCTGAAAGGCGTCATCGACGGCACACGAAATATTCACCACGCTACTGGACGGAAGAGCAAGATGATTGAGTGCCTCTTGGCGACTCGATTCCGAGATAGCGAACAGGAGATCGGCACGTCTGAGTGAGGCGAGCTTATCGAAATACCAGTTCCGTACAAATTTTCGGTCGAGGTAAGCGTCCTGGTTTAGAAGCGGGATTAAGTCATATAGCGTCACGCCGGTCGGGAATGGCTGCCTCAACCTATCGATCGAGGTGACTGCATCCTCAACCAAGCCTTCGAAAAGGCTGCTGACATGGACGAAATCGGGTCTGAGGTCGGCTAAGAACGACTCACGCAAAAGCTCGCTGGTTCGGCGCCGCCAGACGTTTCCGTCCGGCACGTAGGATGAACGGGCCGGAACGTCAAAGAGGCGGATCCGCTCCGGAGGGATTAGATTTTCGAACTCCGCGCGTATCTGGTCCGCTGCCGCGGCGTATCGACCGCTGAGGGCCAGCCAGATCTCATCGTCACCCGCACATCGCGCCATCGATTTGGCGAGCGCAACAGAATAGCGACCAACTCCGCGGCGCCCACTCGCCTCCGTTTGGGCTGCCTGCAAATCGATCAGGATCCTCATGCCACTGGCCTTATGACTGGCTGCGAGCGATTCGCGCTACGCGAGCGAAGATGCGCAGTGCGCGCGGTGTCAGCGGGATCGGCGCCGCGGAGTCAGGGGGCTCTAGGCCCGCTTCATCGATCCGTTCGCCCGATATGCTGGATCGAAGAGTCTCGACCCGGTCGCCAACCGCGCCCAGTTCCCTCGCAGCCAGCGCACCCCACTCTTCAGCGCTCCTCTTACGCCATCCTGTCCGATCTTCGGCCAGGCCGCTCGTGAGAAAATGCTGCAGCGGGTTCATCTCGGCCGCAGCGACATCGGGGTTGGCCACGAGATAGCCCGTCGTGCTGAAGTACTCCGACGGATCCAAACCCTTCTTCCATCCAACCTCAAAGTAATGCTCAGCCGGATCTCGGCCACTCAGCGCAACATCAGGATTGTTCCTCAGATAATATTCCCGATCGAAACCCCAGACTGGCTCAGATGAGCTCGGCTCTTCAGCGCGCCGCTTACACCATCCCGTCCGACCTTCGGCCAGGCCGCTCGTGAGAAAATGCTGCAGCGGGTTCATCTCGGCCGCAGCGATATCGGGATTAGCCGCGAGATAGCCCGTCGTGCTGAAGTACTCCGACGGATCCCGACCCTTCTTCCATCCAACCTCAAAGTAATGCTCGGCCGGATCTCGGCCATTCAGCGCAACATCAGGATTGTTCCTCAGATAATATTCCCGATCGAAACCCCAGACTGGCTCAGATGAGGCTCCGCTCTTCAGCGCGCCGCTTACACCATCCCGTCCGACCTTCGGCCAGGCCGCTCGTGAGAAAATGCTGCAGCGGGTTGATCTCGGCCGCAGCGATATCGGGATTGGCCGCGAGATAGCCCGTCGTGCTGAAATACTCCGACGGATCCAAACCCTTCTTCCATCCAACCTCAAAGTAATGCTCAGCCGGATCTCGGCCACTCAGCGCAACATCTGGGTTTTCTTTTAGATAATACTCTCGATTAATCCCAAACGTGTTATGTTTTGCCTTCCTGGAACCGGCCAGTAAAATGATCCGATTTATAATATTTCCCATAATCCAACTCTACGGTCTCATGTTACAGCAGCTTTATACTATCGCCTAAATAGCGACTGTTACTCCAATAAACTGGCCTCCGTCTCCGCTCTCCGCTCTGTCACACGGAAACCGCGTGCTGGCGGTCGGCAAGAATGGTGCCGCGATTGCGTGCCGAAATTTGCCAGGACGATCGTCAATTTCGGCTATGTGCATCCGCTAAGTCAAAGAGGGGGTCGCGAAACAGACTGGTCGACGCCCGATTGTAGCTCAAGTTTATCTGCGGCAAATAAATTGGCTCTTTGCCAAAGTATGCGGCAATCAAGCCATCACCGCTGAAGCTCTCTGCCACGCTGTGCTCAGCCAGGATCAGTCCGCCGGCTGCCTCGATGAGGCGCAGGCAGCGCTGATGCGTGAGCGGGTCTCCCGATATGAGGTGGTGGTGCGTGGAGACGAGACAGAATCGGATCGCGCCGGCCTCAAAGAGAGAGCGGCACGAGGTCAGAATCTGGGTCTCGGCGCCTTGCGTATCGCAGTGCAGCAGGTCGAGGCGGTCCATGCCCGCATCGGCCATCAGCTGTGGCACGCTGACCTGCGGGATCGACCGAGTGCCTGACGACTCCGTTTCAAACGGACGCGGCTCGAGTACCTGACCGCCTACCGAAGCTTCGATGAAGCTCATCGTCCGGCCGTTCAACGCCGCGTTTCGTCGACCGATCTCGATGTGGGCTGCGTCAGGCTCAACGCCGATCACAGATGCGGCGGGACGGGCCTGGAGCATCCAGAGCGAGTAGTAAGCCCAGAAGGCGCCGAGCCTCGATCATGCTGGGGGTATCCGGCATAAGCTTAATGATCTGGTGGAAGACCGCCTCTTCCTGCGGCTCGTGGTGTCCGCCCAGCCGCCGGATGATCTCGGTCATCCAGGCTCCGTGGTACCCACCAGCGAGAACACGCACCCCATTGTGCATGATCTGCACATCAATATCGCCGTCGCGGACCACCTGCCCTGCGCCAAGGACCTTGGGAACGGATGCGGCGTCTTGGCACCCCACTGTCATCTCAATGCGAAAGCGTTCTCCACGGCTGAAAGGTTCGTTGAGGGGCGCGACACGCGGCGATGCGCCAAGATCTGCCATATCGTTCCTTCAGATCACGAGTTCCCGATGTCGCGCGAACCCGATGCCAGTCTGGGATCCGGGGCGGGGCCGCGGCGTACGGACGGCATCATCTTTCAGAACGGCAGCCAATCCGCTACCCCCGGCCGCACTGATCCGAACGTCGCTCCCGTGATTGGTTTCGGGCTGTCCTTGTAGCTGGAGTGCTGCGCGTCCGAGCTTCACTGCCCGAAGAGGATACCGAATCTTATTTTCCGGAATCTCTCCGGCGGGGAGGACGTTCCTATGTCGAGCACCGAGAAGCTCAACCAGATCGCGACGTGCCCTCGAACCGGATAGTCTCCGCTGACGCACCAAAAGCATCGCTCTCCGTCCGGGCGGCATCGCTGCGAGCGAGTGCTAAGTTCAACTCGGAGCGAAGCTGATCTCGTTCGGCTTCGATTGCAGCCTTCTGGGCATTGGCGGCATTCCATTCGTTACGAAGCCAATCGCGTTCGGCGGAGAGAGCATCGCGCTCGGCCACAACGAAATCCTTTAGTGCGACGGCCGCCTTCCACTCAGAACGAAGCCATGCCTCCTCGGCCTGACTTGCATTAGAAAAATTCCGACTCACAAAGCCATCAAAAATATTGGGCGGCCTGTCGAAAAATCCATTTAGAGAATCAAATTGCTCAGCCGAAACATAGAAACGATTCAGTCCATCAAACCACACAAACCGGTAATCGGCTTCCGTTAAAATAGATTCCCATAGCTTGTGGTTTGACTGCTGAGAGCCGGGCAGCGTCGATTCAATAAGGATTATTTTTGGCCGAAAAAACCTAAAGTCCGCACCAAGCAGGACCTCATGCTCTCCTCCCTCGACGTCGATTTTGAGAAAATCAACATCTTTGGTTACATGTTTTTCGAAAATCTCAGCGAGCGTCATAACGGCAACTTCACGCTCGGTTACTGCATGGCCATGAGACATATGCATGAGCGCATTGTCTCTGCTGAATGTCGATAATCCGGTGCCAGGAAATATGTAGAACGGCATGGCACCGGATGAGCGGCCAACCGCGACGTTGAGATTTATATCTCTTGATCTTTCCTTTGATAGTAGATTGAATTCATTCTCGACTGGCTCAACATTAATGCCAGACCATCCGCGCTCATAGAATGCGCGCGTCACGGAGTCGATGGTTGGATCGTGCGCACCGATATCGATGTAAAATCCAGTCCCTGCGTTCTGAAACACTCTCCAGAGCATCACATCTTCGAAATTTTGCGCGAATGACACGAAGCTCATTACGCCTCTCCCGGTCGCCCTCCCACACGCTGCCTTTTCCCTGCCAAGGCAGCGCCGCTCTCACGAGAGCAAGAGGCGCGTGAACATGCATCAGGATGGCAAGATGCAGTCAAGAGCCTGCCCGTGGCCGCGTATCGGTCAGCCTTGAAAGCGTCAACGACACGCCTTGGAGGAGATTAGCAAAGCTCTGAAGTCAGCGTAGGCGATCGTTTTAAATGAGGTCGACCCGCCGCGCCCTGGCGAACGGTCAAGTTTCGATTCCCCCAAATCTGCCCGCGAACGCTAATCGTCCTCGGGCGATTGCGTCGTCGGGGACTCAGCGTCCGTAGATATCCTCGACGCGGATGATGTCGTCCTCGCCGGTGTACGAGCCGACTTGGACCTCGATCAGCTCCAGCGGGATCTTGCCGGGGTTGGTCAGCCGGTGCATCGAGCCGATCGGCAGGTACACCGCCTCGTTCTCGTGGACCAGCACCACCCGCTCGTCGATCGTCACCTCGGCCGTGCCGCGCACCACGACCCAGTGCTCCGCCCGGTGAAAGTGCTTCTGCAGCGACAGGCGCCCGCCCGGCACCACCTGGATCCGCTTCACCTGGAACCGCTCGCCGATGTCGATCCGCTGGTACCAGCCCCAGGGCCGGTACATCCGCAGATGCGCGTCCGCCTCCGGCGCACCCGAGGCCCGCAGCGCGTTGACCAGCTCCTTGACCTGACCCGACTGCGCCTTGGAGGCCACCAGAACCGCGTCCGGGGTGGAGACCACCACCACGTCCTCCAGACCCACCACCGCGGTCAGCCCCTCGCCCTGGCTGTGCACCAGGCTGTTCCTCGTCCCGATCAGCGACACCCGGCCCCGCACCGCGTTGCCCGCCTCGTCGTGCTCCAGCACCTGCCAGACCGCGTCCCAGGTGCCGACATCCGACCAGGCAAACGACACCGGCAGCACCCCGGCGCGCGCGGTGCGCTCCATCACCGCGTAGTCGATCGAGATCTTGGGCGCCTGCGCGAACGCGTCCGCATCCAGCCGCACGAAGTCGAGATCCGTCGCCGCCGCCGCGTAGGCCGCCCGCGCGGCCGCCAGCACCTCGGGCACGAACGCCTCCAGCTCGGACAGCATCAGGTCGGCGCGGAACAGGAAGTAGCCCGAGTTCCACAGCGCGCCGTCGGCGATCAGCGCCTCGGCGCCGGACCGATCGGGCTTCTCGACGAAGCGGGCGACGCGGGCCGCGCCCGGCACCTCCGGGAGCACCTCGCCGCGGCGGATGTAGCCGTACTCGGTGGCGGGCCGGTCCGGCTCGATGCCGAGCGTCATCGTGTAGCCGGCCCGGGCGCCCGCGGCGGCGCGCTGCACCGCGTCCACGAAGGCGGCCGTGTCGGGCACGACGTGGTCGGCGGCCATGACCAGCACCACGGCCTGCGGGTCGCTTGCCGCTGCATGCAGCGCCGCCACCGCCACGGCGGCCGCCGAGTCGCGCCCTTGCGGCTCGAGCAGGATGTCGGCGGACAGACCCAGCTGGTCGCGCTGCTCGGCGACGATGAAGCGCGCCTCGGCCGAGGCGATCACGGTCGGTCTGGCAAACACGCCCGCGTCCGTCACCCGCTCCAGGCTGGCCTGGAAGGTCGAGACCCGCGCATCCACAAGCCGGGCGAACTGCTTGGGCATGCTCTCCCGCGAGGCCGGCCACAACCGCGTCCCTGTCCCACCACACAGAATAACTGGCACGACAGTCGGTCTGTGATCGGCCACTTCGAACCTACTCATTATTGGACGTTGAATGCGGCAGCCCGCAGCGGGCTGAGGCTCAATTGGCGGCCGCTCAGGCGTTTGCGCTGAGGCGCTTGATGTCGGCGTCGACCATCTCGGTGATCAGCGCCTCGAGGCTGGTCTTGGCCTCCCAGCCGAAAGTCGCCTTGGCCTTGGCAGGGTTGCCCAGCAGCACCTCCACCTCCGCCGGCCGGAACAGTGCCGGGTCGATCACCAGGTGATCGTCGATGTTCAAGCCGACATGTTTGAACGCGATCGCGCACATGTCCCGCACCGTCGTGGTCCGCCCGGTGGCGATCACGTAGTCATCCGGCCGGTCCTGCTGCAGCATCAGCCACATCGCCTGCACGTAGTCCCGGGCATGGCCCCAGTCGCGCTTGGCGTCGATGTTGCCCAGACGCAGCTCGCGCTGCTTGCCCAGCTTGATCCGCGCGACCGCGTCCGTGACCTTGCGGGTCACGAACTCCACGCCCCGCAGCGGGCTCTCGTGGTTGAACAGGATGCCGTTCGAGGCGTGCAGCCCGAAGCTCTCCCGGTAGTTGATCGTCATCCAGTGCGCGTAGAGCTTGGCCACGCCGTAGGGCGAGCGCGGGTAGAACGGCGTCGTCTCGCTCTGGCGCTCCTCCTGGATCAGCCCGAACATCTCCGAGGTCGAGGCCTGGTAGTAGCGCGCGTGCGGCGCCACCGAGCGCAGGCATTCCAGCAGGTGCACGGCGCCCAGCCCCGTGACCTGCCCGGTCAGCAGCGGCTGCTGCCAGGACGAGGTCACGAACGACTGGGCGGCGAGGTTGTAGATCTCGTCGGGCTTGGCCGCCTGGACGATGCGCATCAGCGCCGAGAGGTCGAGCAGGTTGCCGTCGACCAGCTCGACGTCGTCCAGGATGCCCAGCCACTTCAACCGGTGGTCGAACACCCCGGCATGGCTGGAGCGGCGCACGATCCCGGTGACCGCGTAGCCCTTCTCCAGGAGCAGCTGCGCCAGATACGCCCCGTCCTGGCCCGTCACACCCGTAATCAGCGCGCGCTTGGCCGTCATGAACCCGTCCCGTCCCAATGATGACCGGCTGCTAGGGTGGACGCAGGGCGTAGGTCAACTCATATTCGGTTCCGCCCTGCTGACTCCGCTCTCCGGGGAAGTTGCCAGCCCAGCTTACACCTAGCACCGCCGCACCGAGAGCCTCTCGCTGGATCCAGGCCCCTTCCTCGCTAAACCCGCGACCAACGCCGTCGCCCGCCATCGCTGGTGATCACCCCCGGGTGCCGCAGCGGCAGCGGCTCAACCATGTTCTCGAGCGCAGACACAAAACGATCCAACCCGTTTGCACCATCAGCGTTCCTCAATTTGCCCAACGGCAGAACGAAAAATTGGGTGAGGGACGCACTCGGTACCTGCTCCTGACAGCGGCTGCCAAATCCGCTATATGCGAGCAAATCGGACTCAATAAGAAGCTTAACGGCTGCTCGGGGGCGGGGGGAACGATTTGATTGACGCAACCGGGGAAAGATATGTTCCCAAAAAAATGCGCGGCTTGATCGAGAATGAGCACCTGCATCGGTATTCGGCCGCAAGAAGGTTATGCGAAGGTCAGATCGTTTTAGACATTGCTTCGGGAGAGGGATACGGTTCATATCTGCTATCGCAAGTTGCCAAACAAGTAATAGGCGTAGATATAGATTTCCGCTCCGTGCAGCATGGACGATCAATCTATTCAAACCGACGAGAAAATGTTCAATATCTCAACGCAAGTGCAGATCATCTGCCATTCCGATCAAAATCGTTCGATACCATTATATCGTTTGAGACCATTGAGCACATAAGAGATCACAACGCCGTGATCAAAGAATGTGCCAGAGTTCTTAAATGTGATGGAGTTTTTCTTATATCTACCCCGAACAGGAAATGCTACTCCGAAGCTCCCGCGTACAACAATTTATATCACATCAAAGAGTTTGATAGAGAAGAGTTTAAACACTTGCTGAAGAACTATTTTAGCTGTGTAGACATTTACCAACAATCAATAATTTGCCCTTCTATGATAAAGCCCGAAAAAATGCTCGGCGGAGACGCGGTAGCTATTGAGGCGGGGGAAGGGGCGGACATTATACCATTTGAATTCGCCGAGTTTCAACCGACATATTACTTGGCCCTATGCTCGAACGCGCCTCAACTCACGCCGATCTTGACGCAAAGTCTATTCCTGAATAAGAACTGGATAGATTTACATTCTATGACTATAGAACTTGAAAACTTGCGAAAGTTGAAAATTGCGCTCGATTTCCAACGACCGGTACAGAGGATAAACCTGTGCTTGGATGAGGTCTTATACGATTTTGGCTTTAAAGGACACGTCGACGAGAGGCTCTTGTTCAGGCTCTCTTGAAAGACATAAGAACAAGGACTGGACGGGTTGGGCAGTGCGGTCTGACGCGAAGACACCCGCAACCGCGATTTTTGTCACAGATGGAGCATTCACCCTCGTCGCAAGTCCAAACCTGGCTCGTCCAGACGTGGCGAACCATTTGGGCAGCTTAGGGTCATGGATGTCTGGATTTTCGTTGCCTCACAAATACGTTGAGCAACTGAATTGTGCGAAGCTGCGCGCCATTGCATATGCTGAAGGCTGGGGCGCTAGCAATCTATGCATACTGTGAAATGCTCGGCTAAAGCTCAATTACTTAGAAATATTTCATAGTGGCGAGTATTCTCGCGACCAAGTCAGGATCTTCCTCCGATGGTATCGCGGCTCATTATTGCTCTATTCGCGGTCATTGGAACATGTGCCCCATGTTCCTCTCAAAATTTTCCTGCGCCGGGAATGATTTCCGGCGCACCCAAGATTACTGATGATTTTGGCCACCAAACAATCAGCGTTCTTCCTACGCCTTCGTATTGGACTTCGGATGCAATTCCCGCTCGGATCATACGCCTTAACGATCGCGTGCTAATCGGCAAAGAGGCCAATAAGTGGGACGGAGCGTATCGCGGGATCGGTGCTGATTTTACCTGGACGATGGGCCGCGGGAACTATGCATATCTGCCTCGCAACGCTGAACTAATCGTTACGAATCCATATTCTGAGATCGGAGCTTTGTTCGCGTCGCGCACGGGCGATAGCGCCAGCCTGCCCGGGATACCGCAGTCTGCCTGTTGCGCTATCGGTGCGGCGACGCTGATTCTGAATGATAACAAAACTACTGTGCAGCCTGCTTGGAACTGGTATGCGACCGGCGTGCGCTTGCCCGGCACTGGTGACGTACTCAATGGCGAATTCGACGTACTGAACGCGACGCAGAAGGTAGTTCGAGCGCCTGTCTATGGCGCGAACCCAACAGGCATTAGCATGGGGCTGGCTTTAAACGCAGGAGGCGAGGGCGCGCCTTACAACAATCCGTCACAACCGCCGTTCCCGCAGCTTGCGGCCTCCACTGCGGCACTGATGGTGATGGGAAATGGATCTACGTTTGACAAGGGAATCCTCATTAAGTCTGCATCGATTTCGCCGACGGCCGACGGCTCGACAGTCGCAATCGATATGCCAGCTAATAATCTTCTGCGTTGGGCGTACGATAATACCGATGCAACCGGCGGCTATGTGACGTCTTCGGTTTCTAATATTTCGACCCAGATTGGCCTGGAATTGACAGACAATGGTGCCCTATTCAAGAATCGTATCGGCACAATCTTTGCGCAAGTCAACCTCATTCCTGGCGCAGTGAACCGGCCTGTTCTATCGGGCGCGATCGCAGGTCAGCCCGTCCAATTAGCTGCCATAGGAACAGATGCTAATGTCGACGTACAAATTGCACCAAAAGGGGCGGGACGCGTCTTCATATCGAGTGCAGTAGTAACCGGCCATTTTCAAATGCCTCTTCATAATGCCTCACAACTTCCACCCAATGCACCTATAGGATCAGCCGCGTATTGCAGTGACTGTCGTGAACCGGGCCAAGCTCACGGCGCTGGAACAGGCATGTTGGTGTTCAAGAATGCGTCTGGCTGGCGCTCCGCTGCGGGCGGAGCTATCCTGAATTAAACGTGAGCGTAATGCGTCAGCTCCAGCAATGTGCCGATTGGAAAACTATTTAGACCCATCCAGAGAAGAAGAAACTGCATAATCGCAGCCATCAAAATTCAAAATGCCGCTTGAGATGTTTGGAGCGGCCAGCGACCAGCAAATAGTGTCCTGCGTCTGAAGTCTGTGACAAAGTGCGGGCGTGCTGGGAGGTGCCGATGGCCTACCGCGTGCCCACGTCCCTCGATCTGAGCGCTGAGGAGCGAGCTGAGCTGGAGAGCTGGGCTCGCCGCCGCAAGACAGCCCAGGGGCTCGCCCTGCGCGCCGGGATCGTGCTGCTGGCCGCTGACGGGGAAAGCAACACCACTGTCGCGGCAGAGCAGAGCACTGGCAAGCACACGGTCGGCAAGTGGCGCGAGCGGTTCGCCCGTCCGCGCACGGGCGGGCTCCTCGACGAGCCTCGCTCAGGAGCACCGCGCCGGATCGGCGACGAACAGGTTGCCGAACTGATCGACCGCACGCTCTCCGAGCGGCCGCAGGGGGCCAGCCACTGGTCCCGGCGCAGCATGTCCAAGCCTATCTGAAGCTGCGCGACGCCCTCGGTCCGATCTACGCCGATGTCCAGTTCGCCGACCTGTTCGCCCGCGTCCGACAGCCCGCCTCTGGCGACTGGCATTGATCACGCTGCTGCAGTTCTCCGAGAACCTGTCCGACCGCCGCGCAGCCGACGCCGTGCGGGCCCGCAAAGACTGGAAGTACCTGCTGTGCCTCGACCTGACCGATCCCGGCTTCGACGCCTCGGTCTTGAGCGAGTTCCGCTCCCGCCTCGTGCTGGCGGCGCCGAGGCTCTGCTGTTCGACACCCTGCTCAAGCTCTGTCGCGAGCGCGGGCTCCTGGCCAAGCGCGGCCGCCAGCGTACCGACGCGACCCATGTCCTCGGAGCGGTCCGCAGCCTCAACCGCCTCGGCTGCGCCATCTAGACCCTGCGGGTCGCGCTCAACGCCCTGGCGGTCGCCCCACCGGACTGGCTGCGTGCTCATACGGAACCGAGCTGGATCGAGCGCTATGGCCGTCCCATCGACGATTTTCAAATCCCGCAGGGTGCGGATTCCGATGGAAGCCGGCCACCCATTCCGACGCGAAGCCGGCCAGCGTTCCGATTTGATGTCGGCCACGATTCCGAGATGAAGCCGGCCACCCGGTAGCCGATATCGGCGACGGATCATCCCCGCGGGTCAGCAACCGCGGCATCCCTGTCCTCGACCACGAGGAGAGCGGGATGCCGGCCAGGAGAGAGCTGACCATGCGACAGATCAAACAGATGCTGCGTCTCGCCCGCGACGGGGCGAGTTCGCGAGAGATCGGGCGAACGCTGGGCATCGCCCGCTCGACCATGCAGGACAACCTCGCCCGAGCGAGCGCCGCCGGCCTGACCTGGCCGCTCGGCCCCGAGGTCACCGACGCGGTGCTGGAGCAGCGCCTGTTTGCCCGGGCCGGGGTGAAGCAGGGCATGCGCCGGCTGCCCGAGCCGGACACTGGCCGTGCCTGGTTCGGGAGATGCGCCGCCCCGGGGTCAACCTGATGGTGCTCTGGAGGAGTACCGGGAGGCCCATCCGGAGGGCTACGGCTACTCCCGGTTCTGCGATCTCTACAGGGAGTTCGAGCGCCGGCTCACCCCGGTGATGCGTCAGCACCATGCCGCCGGCGACAAGGTCTTCGTCGACTACTCCGGCAAGAAGGTCGGGATCGTCGATCCGGCCACCGGCATCGTGCGCGAGGCCGAGATCTTCGTGGCGGTGCTCGGCGCGTCGAGCCTGACCTACGCCGAGGCGACCTGGACGCAGACGCTGCCCGACTGGATCGGCGCGCATGTCCGCCTGTTCCGCTTCCTCGGCGGCGTCCCGCGCCTCGTCGTGCCCGACAACCTCAAGAGCGGGGTCCACAAGGCGTCGTTCTACGATCCCGAGCCTCAACCGCTCCTACGGGATGATGGCCGAACATTACGGCGTCGGCGTCCTGCCGGCCCGGCCCCGCAAGCCGCGCGACAAGGCCAAGGTCGAGGCCGGTGTTCGCTTCGCCCAGAGCTACATCCTGGGACGGCTGCGGCGCCAGACGTTCTTCTCCCTGGCCGAGTGCAATGCCGCCATCGCCGCGATGGTGGAGTGTATCAACGCTCACCGCATGCGCCGGCTCGGCACCACGCGCCGCGCCCTGTTCGAGGCGATCGAGCGCGCGGCGCTGCAGCCGCTGCCGGAGCAGGACTACACCTTCGCCGAGTGGCGGCTGGCCCGGGTCAACCTCGACTACCACGTCGAGGCGGGCGGCTTCCTGTACTCGGTGCCCCACGCCCTGATCCGCGAGCAGGTCGACGTCCGCATCACGGCGCGCACCGTCGAGGTGTTCCATCACGGTCAGCGCGTCGCCGCCCACGAACGCCGCTATACCGGACGGCGGCACGGCACCGATCCCGACCACATGCCCAGCGCCCATCGTCGCTACGCCGAGTGGAGCCCCGAGCGCTTCCGGCGCTGGGCGCGCGGCATCGGGCCGGAGACGGAGGGGCTGGTCATCGCCATCCTCCACGACCGGCCTCATCCCGAGCAGGGCTTCCGTACCTGTCTGGGCATCCTGCGCCTCTACCGGGGGCTCGACCCCGGCCGGGCGGAGGCCGCCTCGGCCCGAGCCGTGGCGCTCGGCGCGCTCACCTACAAGAGCATCGCCTCGATCCTGGCCAAGGGCCTCAACCGCGCGGCCCCGCCGGCCGAGACCGTCCCGGTGATGCTCCACCCCAACTTACGCGGCCCGCGCTACTTCCACTGACGGAGACGCCGATGCTCACCCATCCCACCCTCGAGGCTCCTGCACGAACTCGGCCTGAGCGGCATGGCCTCGGGCTTCAAGGCGCTGGACGCCAACCCGGAGGCCCGCGCCCTCGGCCACGCCGAGTGGCTCGGATTGCTCCTCGACCACGAGGCCACGGCTCGGCGGCAGAAGCGCTTCGAGGCCCGCGCCCGCGCCGCACGGCTGCGCCATCCCGCCAGCATCGAGGACGTCGATTACCGCAGCCATCGCGGCCTGGACCGTGCCCTGTTCCTCAAGCTCGCCACCGGCGACTGGATCCGGACCCGGCGCAACCTCGTGATCACCGGCCCCTGCGGCGTGGGCAAGGGCTGGCTGGCCTGCGCGCTCGGGCACAAGGCCTGCCGGGACGACCTCTCGGTCCTGTACTACCGGGTCCCGCGGCTGTTTGCGGCGCTCAGCCTCGCGCGTGGCGATGGCCGCTACGGCCGGCTGCTGCGCCAGATCGCCCGGGTGAACCTGCTTATCCTCGACGATTGGGGCCCCGAGCCGCTCCTGCCCGAACAGGCGCGCGATCTCCTGGAGGTCGTCGAGGACCGCTACGACGCCGGCTCGACCCTGATCACCAGCCAGGTCCCGGTGGATCGCTGGTACGAGATCATCGGCATCCCCACGCTCGCCGATGCCGTCCTCGACCGGCTGCTGCACAACGCTCACCGCATTGAACTCGCCGGCGAGAGCCTGCGCAAACGCAAGGCGGCCGAGCCCGCCGCTTGACCTGTCCGACTGACCTCGTGATCCTCACCCCAGACCCGCGGGAGTGCCCCGTCACTGGCCGGCTTCAGATCGGGCCGGTGGCCGGCTTCGCCTCGGAATGACGGCCGGCTTCAAATCGGAATCCCCGGCCGGCTTCGTCGGAATACGCACCGCAGGGCGAGGTGGCCCACCGAGCCTGCGCCGAGGAGGTCGGGTCTGACGGGCATCGGTTGCTTGTGGCCATCGACGCCGGGACCGCGCCGGGCTGGCTGCGCGAGGTGCCCGCCGTCGTGGTCCTGCGCCGGGTTTGGCTGCAGAACTTCCGCCCCGGCGAGGGGAGCGATGCAGATCCGCACGGAGGCGATCGGGTCCGGTGGCGAACGGAGGCCGACGGTGTCCCGCCCGCCCTGGCGATGGTCGCCTCGCCCTACGATCCGGATGTCCACTACGCCAAGAAGCGCGCGACTACCTGGATCGGCTACAAAGTTCACGTGACCGAGACCTGCCACGACGGTCGGCCGCCGCTGGTCGTCCACGTCGCGACGACCCCGGCCCCGGTCGTGAACCGCGCGGTGCTCGACCCAATGCACACAGCGTTAGCGGCGAAGGACCTGCTGCCAGCGCGCTCCAGCATCTGGCGCGCGTTCAGCAAAAGGTGCCACCAATCCGCGACTTGCTGGGCCTTCAACTACGTGCGCGAGGATTTCTTCCTGGCACGCGCCTTCCGCGACTATCACATTGATTCAGCATCTCTTATCAGCAGCCGGAATTTCTCCGACGGCATCACTCTCTCAAGATGTCTAAGAATAAGTCTTGGGTCGTACCAACCATCATCTCTCAATTTTTTCAAAACAGCGCCTCTGTTCGCGAGAAGCGGGTTGTCACGCAATAATTCCACCTTAACGAAGGGTGAACCACCACTTAACGTTCGTGCCCAAAAGAGCTGCGTCGGATTTGGATAATTATCCTTGAAGATATAATTCTTGGTGCCTTCATTCAAGGAAGCATTTAGGCCAAAGTTATCGTCGTACGCCAACTGCCGAATAGCTTGGCTTGGGTCGTTCAAATCTACCACGCCTCCTATGGTAAATCCGTGGCTCTCCACCAAGCGAGACAATCCAATCTCATAATTTTGTATAATATCACTTTTGCTCGCCAAAATACCGACACCACTCCAAAACCAACGCGCGAATCCTGACGACAACAAAGACGAACTAAATGTCATAAAAAAGCTCTGGACGTGCGGCCTAAACTGTCTACTAAGTGTGGCCCCCCAGAGATCGACGCCCAATGATCTGCCCTTTAGGAAAAATTTTTCAAGATTCGAGCATGGTCCATAGATGCTGTCATTTATAAACGTCACTTCGGAAACGTTTCTCATAGGAAGCATCTCGAAGCCCACCCGCCAACTCAGAAAGTCGTATCCCACATTCCTACGCACTACAACGCGGTCGGCTAACGACAATACCGAAAGCTGCGCAGTCTGCTCTAAATTCGCGGTTGATACAAATATAATATAATCAAAGTAAGGCCTGTAGCAACGGAGCGAATACATAACGTGGTCATCGACAAGCCCATGCAGATCAAAATGAGAAATGACCGCAGCTTTCATTTTATTCTATCCCCTGGACGCAATGGCTGTCTAAATTTCGGAGGAAGATAAATATGGTAATCCCAATCGGCAATGAATTTCTCAAATGTCCCGGGCCAAAAATGTGGTGATGGTGCTCGCCGGTTTTGCGGGTATGCTGAAATGAAACGATGTAACGCGTTCGCCATTACCTCGTAAGTCTCGTAACCTTCTATGTCTCTCAGCGACCTGAATGAATTGCTGTCATGGAGTCTGTACTTATACAGGCGTTCATGAAGTGCGAATGGCTCCGTGTAGAAAATACATCGTAGAACATAGTCCCAGTCGTGGACATACGAATACGACCTAAACCGCCCAACACGGTCCACGAGAGTTCGAGCCATAAACATATTGCCAGTCGAGATAGCTAACTGGTTTTTGAGGAATGCGAACCCTAACGTGGGAAAATCTCTTGCCGCCGCTTCAGCTCTTCTCAAAGATTGCACGTACTCGCCGCAATGCAATAAATCGTCTTTTGCATTTATGTAGTCAACACCCGTGTAAATGAATTCTAGATCGTGTCGCTCCGCGGCAGAAACACATTTTTCAACCCGTGTCACATCAAACGCATCATCGGAATTCAAGATATTGAGGTACTTTCCACTACTAATCTTCATCCCCAAATTAATAGTCTCGGCAGCCCCCTTATTATTCTGGCTGATAAATACCGCAGATTTTGAATTAGCACTTAAATAAGCCTTTGCAACCTGAGCCGTTCTGTCTGTAGATCCATCGTCGATTACAATAATCTCGAGCGGACGATAAGTTTGGCTAAGAACGGAGTTCAGCGCACTCTCAATGTAATTTTCATGGTTGAAGCTTGGAACTATGACGCTAACGAGCGGATTCGACACGATACTCTCCACTGCTCAAGTCCGCGCCGCGCTTAGAGCGACATAAGGCGAATTATAGATTGTTCATATCCTCGAATAAGATTCAACAAGGCCAGCTCGTCTTTGTATCGGTCAGGGTACGTTGTGGCTGATCTCAATCTTTGCAGCAGGAATAGGGGCCCTTTCTCTGAAGTGACCGTATCTAGCGCGGACTTTACAGCCTCTAGGTTCGCGGGTCCGTTCAACTGATCGGGCTCTAAGTGCGCTCCCTCTCCCCATTCGTTCCAGGCATTGATGAACACCATTTGCTCGTCAGGAGACATAATCATTTGTTGACGGAGTATCCCGGTCAGCCAGCGCTCAAAGTCAGCAGCATTAGATCCCGCGAATGTGTGGGGCGTATTTTGTCTCCGAGCTGTATTGTCCCAGCCAGGGAAAGCCCCGCGGTGCCAGCAGTAGTCCGGGACCGGCTTTCTAAGTGCAAAATCAACGCTTTTCGTATAGTCAAGAATATGGCCGTCAAATTCTGTATTCGTTATATGTAGTTGCGTGTCGGGAAGATTGTCTTGGACAAGCCAGCCGTGTGGCGGAAACTCAACGGCTGCATCAAAGCCCCATGCCCTTGGATCGTCGATCCCATAGAACTGAACAGCGCATAGATGCAATTCGCCGAGTCCAGCGGACCTAACTTCTTCCCGCCAAATTTCTGCAGTTGCTCTACTGTCAACCATTAGGTCCACGCGATATACCAGCAGCACAAGTTTTCCATCGTGCCTGAGGTATCGAGGGTCGGACAGATATTTCATCGCGTCCAGGATGAACAACCTGTCGCTTTCAACAGAATGATTCTGCTCAAGCAGAACATCTTGTGCGCGCCCGTCCCAAGTTCGAGTCCAATTCTCATTCGCCCAACAGATACAAAAATCCATATTTATGGTTTCATCTTCAATTCTCATATCTAAAGGTTTCTCAAGAATTCTTCGGCCGTTAAACCAGTACATGTAGTAACAGAAGGCATCAACGCCGTAGCTCTGCGCTAAGGCCGCCTGCCTTCTTTGGACAGCTATATCGCTTAAATCATAATAGTCATCGTCCAGCGGTCGATGTGGCTGGGGATGTCCTTCGTAATTCGGTCGGGCTTTCTTAACGTTGGTCCACTCTGTAAATCCTTCACCCCACCACTCGTCATTCTCTTTTACACGATGGTACTGCGGCAGAAAGAAAGCCACTACTTTTGGTTTAGGTAAAAGTTGCGCTTTTTCATCCCTTTCGGCAGCGCATAAAGAAGGCCTGAGCGCATCTTTCCGCATCTCCGGGAACGGAACGGCTGACGTCTTATATATTCTTTGCTCAATTTTTGCTCGGTTGATGTAGTGCCATCGTGGGTCCACTCCGGCTGCCGCTACATCTGGATTAAGCCGTAAATACAAAGCGGGATCGAAGTCGTCTGGAAGTGAGGCGTCACTCTCGACATCCCGCCGGTAAATACGCCCTTCAGCGCGACCAAAATTTGCGTAGTGACCGCGCGCGTCCACTCCCGCCTCTGCTACGTCTGGATTGAGCAGCAGGTATGCAGCAGGATCGAAATCTTCCGGGATCGACGTATTGATCTCGATATCGCGCCGGTAGATACGCCCCTCACTTTCACCAGAAGTCAGGTAATGCCATGCAGCATCAACACCGGCATCTGCGACGTCGGGATTAAGATGAAGGTAGAGGTCAGGGTCGAAATCTTGCGGTAATCTGTTCTTATTTTCCTGCATATCTTACCTCGATCTTTGCTTTTGGGCTCTTGCCGAGCCAGGGAAGGTCAAGTTTATTTTATCCAACTTGAGCACAGGAACGCCAGCATTTGAGCTGTCTAGTCCTCGCTCTCGCGGGCGAGCCTCAGCAGGTTCTGGCCGTAGGCGGTCTTGGCGAACATCTCGCCGCGAGCCACCAGCTGGTCGCGGTTGATGAAGCCCTGGAGGTAGGCGATCTCCTCAAGGCAGGCCACCTGCAGACCCTGGCGATGCTGGAGGGTGCGGACGAACTCGCTCGCCTCCAGCAGGCTGTCATGGGTTCCGGTGTCGAGCCACGCATAGCCGCGGGACATGCGCTCAACGTGCAACTGCTCGCGCTGGAGGTAGGCCTCGTTGACGCTGGTGATCTCCAGCTCGCCGCGCGCCGAGGGCTTCACGTCGGCGGCGATGTCGAGCACCTGGTTGTCGTAGAAGTACAGGCCGGTCACCGCCCAGGTGGATTCCGGGTTCTGCGGCTTCTCGACGATCTTGGTCGGGCGGCCGGACTTGTCGAGGTTGACCACGCCGTAGGCCTGCGGGTTGTCGACGTGGTAGGCGAACACCGTTGCGCCCTGCCTGCGCCCTGCCGCGCGCTCCAGCAACTCGCCCATGCCGGCGCCGAAGAACAGGTTGTCGCCCAGGATCAGCGCCACGTCGTCGTCGCCCACGAAGGAGCGGCCGATGATGAAGGCCTGCGCGAGGCCCTCCGGCCGCGGCTGCAGGGCGTACGAGAACTTCAGGCCGAACTGCTCGCCGGTCCCGAACAGCCGCTTGTAGTTGTCGAGGTGCTCCGGCGAGGAGATGATCAGGATCTCGCGGATGCCGGCCAGCATCAGCACCGAGACCGGGTAGTAGATCATCGGCTTGTCGTAGACCGGCAGGAGCTGCTTGTTGATCGACAGCGTGGCCGGGTGCAGGCGCGTGCCGGATCCGCCGGCCAGTACGATGCCCTTCATGGCTTGGAAACTCCTTCTGAAACCGGCCCGACGAGCCGGTCCAGGATGTCGTCGAGCGCCGCCTGCCAGGGGCGCGGCGTGAGGCCATAGGCGGCCGTGAGGCTGTCGGTGGACAGGCGCGAATTGGCCGGCCGCCGGGCTGGCGTCGGATAGGCGGCGGTCGGGATGCCCTTGACCGGCACGGAGCGGCCGCCGCGCCGGGCCGTGCCCGCCACGATTGCCTCGGCGAAGCCGCACCACGTCGTGTCGCCCGCGTTCACGCAGTGGAACGTGCCGGTGGGCGCCGTCGCGTCTGTAGCCATGCGCTGCGCGATGGTCGCGAGCGCGGCGGCGAGGTCGGCGGCCGAGGTCGGGCAGCCATGCTGGTCGTTGACGACGGTCAGGGCGTCGCGCTCGCCGGAGAGCCGCAGCATCGTCTTGACGAAGTTGCCCCGGTGCGGGCTCACCACCCAGGCGGTGCGCACGATGGCGTGGCGCGGGTTGCCGGTGCGGACCGCCAGCTCGCCCGCGGCCTTGCTGGCCCCGTAGACGCTCTGCGGATCGATCGGCTCGTCGGGCGCGTAGGCGCCGTCGGGCTTCGTGCCGGCGAAGACGTAATCGGTCGACACGTGCACCAGCGGAATCTTCCGCTCCGCCGTGGCGGCGGCCAGGATCGCCGGGGCCAGCGCGTTGAGGCGCCACGCCGCGACCACGTCGGATTCGGCCTTGTCGACGGCCGTGTAGGCCGCGGTGTTGATCACCGCCCGGTAGTCCCGGGCCGACAGCGCCGCCGCGACGGCCTCCGCGTCGGTGATGTCGAGGTCCGCGCGGCTCGGCGCGTGCACGGACACGCCCGCCGGCCAGGACAGGGCCTGCAACTCGGTGCCGACCTGGCCGGCGCCGCCGAGGACGAGGATGTCCATCAGCCGTTGAGCCCCAGGCGCTCGCCCTTGTACCGGCCCTCGCGAGATCGGACGCCACCAGCTCTCGTTGTCGAGGTACCAGGCGACGGTCTCCTCGAGCGCCCGCTCGAAGGTCTTCTGCGGCCGCCAGCCGAGTTCGGTCTCGGCCTTGGTGCAGTCGATGGCGTAGCGCCGGTCATGGCCCGGCCGGTCGGCCACGAAGCTGATCAGTTGCTCGTGCGGGGCGTTCTGCGGGCGCAGTCGGTCGAAGGCCGCGCACAGTGCCTTCACCACCGCGAGGTTGTTGCGCACCGCCCGCCCGCCGAGCAGGTAGGTCTGGCCGACGCGGCCGCGCTCCAGAACGGCCACGAGGCCCTTGGCGTGGTCCTCCACGTGGATCCAGTCGCGCTCGTTCATCCCGTCGCCGTAGACGGGAAGCTTCTTCCCCTCCAGCGCATTGAGGATCATCAGCGGGATCAGCTTCTCGGGGAAGTGGCGCGGCCCGTAATTGTTCGAGCAGTTCGTCACCAGCACCGGCAGGCCGTAGGTCTCGTGCCAGGCGCGGGCGAGGTGGTCGGAGGCCGCCTTCGAGGCCGAGTAGGGCGAGCGCGGATCGTAGCGGCTGTCTTCCGTGAAGAACGCGCCCGGCGGCAGCGAGCCGTAGACCTCGTCGGTGGACACGTGGAGGAATCGGAACGTCTGCTTCTCAGCCTCCGGCAGGGCCTCGTAGCGCCCGCGCGCGCCGTCCAGCATGGTCTGCGTGCCGATGACGTTGGTGCGCACGAAGGCGCCCGGATCGGTGATCGAGCGGTCGACGTGGCTCTCGGCGGCCAGATGCATCACCGCCTGCGGCTTGAAGTCAGCGTAGGCCTTCTGCACGGCGGCGCGGTCGCAGATGTCGGCCTCGACGAGGCGGTGGCGTGGATTGTCGGCCAGCGACGCCAGCGAAACCGGGTTGGCCGCGTAAGTCATCGCGTCGAGGGTGCAGACTTCGTGGCCGAGATCGCGCACGAGGTGCAGCACCAGCGCCGAGCCGATGAAGCCGCAGCCTCCGGTCACCAGGATGCGCATGGCGGATTACCTCTTCGGATCGATTGAGAACGGGACAGCCGGGGCAGCAGAAGACCGGCCGGCGTGACGAAATTGCGGCCGGGCCGCGCACTTCAGAAGACGCGGCCGAGATCGTCGAGCTTCGGTGCGCGACGGTCCTTGTCGGACAGGATGGCCGCCTCTCCGGAGACCGGCCACGGGATCCCGATTTCGGGATCGTTCCAGGCGAGCGCCCGGTCGTGCTCCGGGCTGTAGTAGTCGTCGACCTTGTAGGCGACCATGACGTCGGGAGTGAGCGTGCAGAATCCGTGGGCGAAGCCGTGCGGGATGAGGAGCTGCTCGCCCTTCTCGGCGTCGAGCGTCACGGCCACGAACTTGCCGTAGGTCGGGGAGCCGCTGCGGATGTCCACCGCGACATCCAGGATCGCGCCCTGGATCACGCGGATCAGCTTGGCCTGCGCCCGGGGGCGAGCTGGAAGTGCAGGCCGCGGATCGTGCCCTGCGGCGCCGAGAAGGACTGGTTGTCCTGGACGAAGGCGGCGGTGACGCCCGCCCGTGCCATGATGTCGGCCCGGAACGTCTCCGAGAACCAGCCCCGCGCGTCGCCGACGCGCTTCGGCACGATGCGCTTCACGTCCGGAATTTCGGTCTCGATCACGTCCATGCCAGCGCGTCCCTCATTACGGGAACCTTCGTCTCGAATAATCGAGGGCAATATGTCTCCCGGCCTACTGAACTCTGTAGATTTACATTCTGGCCCGCGCGGAATCTTCCAATTAGGTCAGCAGATATACGGACCATAGGCGCACTCTGCGACGGCCCATGAGACACAAGTCTGCTCACCCTACGATCCACCGATTCGTCTGCAAGTTGTATAGTAGACCCTATGCGCGCTCCAATGATGCAAAGCAAGAGACTTGCCACGCATCCTGACCGGCCGATCTCGATTGGCAGGAGCTTTTCGAAGCTAAAGGTGCCCTAAAGTTGTGCGTTGCGGCCATAAATCTTATTTCAATTCTCAGGATAAGAGCCGAATATGCCGAACGCGAACTTCCAAAAATGCGAATCTGGATAAATAGTCATCGATACACCGAACACAAACTTCTTCCTCCGAGACCATGGAGATCTATTCAGACTTGCGGCAACCCGATCTTCGCCCGCCAGCGAACATTCCGCTGCTTGGATCCAATCAAGGCGGCCTGAGGCACAGTTGCGTTGGGGGCCGTACTTGCACAGCACCGGGGCAGTTGACAACCTAGGAGAACGCCTTTGGCTCAAGAAGCTGCCGATTGAGCCCGATCGCTTTAGCGACAGCGATTTACGCCGGTCACATTCGTGGATAAGGCGACGGGGAGTCAGTTCGTCGTCTTACCGAACTCGAGGCGCTTCCGTACGCGGCGACCAGCAAATCAGCGGTGATCGCCAACGTTGATCCAGCTCTGCAGCCAACTCGATCAGAACACTCGAACCTTGTCGAGGTGGAGGAACGCACGCTCGGCGAGTTGCAGTCGAACGTAGCGGGCCCGCTCCCCCATGAGCAAGACCCGCAACGGCCGACCATCCGCACCGCCGAACGTGCACCCATTTTGGTCGTGCACGCAGCGCCAGGTCTCGCCATCGTCCGACAGGAGCACCTGCAGCGTCCGCGAACGCTCCCGGGCGCAGTCCATGCGATTGAAGACCCGCACCTCGTTCAGGCTATGCACCGCCTGCAGATCCACCTGCCACCACGGCGCGTCCTCGATGTCCGTGTGGAAGCCGGGCCGCCCGGTCAGCGGACCGTCGACACCGCCCTGCGGCCCGTTCGCCGCGTCGAAATAAGACCACTCGCACAGGCTGCTCTGGGCCGCTGGCTTGCCCTCGCTCAGCACCCCATTGTAGTCGGGCATGCTGACGGCCCCCGGCTTCGGCCGGCAATAGAACGCCTCACCGTGGCCTGCACCGTCGAGGCGCAGCCAGCGCAGGCGCAAGTCGAAACCTCTCAGAAAGCCCGTGACCTCCTCCAGCGTGCAGCCACCCTCGTAGAGGGGTGCCTCGCTGACCTCGATATACACTCCGTCCAGGGCCGGCAGGCTCCGCTTCGCCCCCTGCAGCACCCGCAGGTCGGAGCCCTGCGCGTCGACTACCAAGAGGTTGGGCACTCGCCCCGGGCTGTGCTCGGCGATAATCTGATCGACGGTGGCTGTCACCATCCGCTGCGCACCGGTGTAGACGATGTCCGGGTGATGCTCGGCATGCGCACCGAGGGCCAGGAGACTTGAGGACTGGCCGCCGTTGCTGGCCACATTGAACAGTACCTCCTTACCCTCGCGCTCAGCGCACACCGCCTGGATCGCCCGGTGGAATGGCATGCCGGCGAGATTGGCCTTCAAGGTCGCGAAGGCTCCGTCGACCGGCTCGACATAAAGGCACGGGCTGGCGCCATTGGCCTCGTAATCGTGTCGCTCCTGGCCCTCGTTGGCCCCGACATGGAGAACGCTCTCCACCCAGTGGCCCGCGAGGTTCATCTGTTCCAAAGCATCCAGCATGGATCACTCGCAGTGGCAGATAGGGACTTGCTCGAGCCCCGAGCCGCAACCAGCGGCTTCCGCCACGGGGGTCACTGACGGACGTCGGGACGATTTCGTCACACAGCTGGACGAGGGAGGGCTCGTGGTCGTGGCCTTGGGAGGTGTAGCGGCATTGAGGCAAGGGCAAGGCCGGCTTCGGCCCGGGTGCGGACTCGGTTCACGCCTCAAAGGGGCGGTTCAGAATGAGGGGCATCAGATCAGCTCGTTGCGCCATGTCACGTTGGTGCGGAGCACTTTGGCCGGGATGCCGCCCACGAGCACGTTGGTCGGGACCGCACCGCTCACCAGGGAATTGGCAGCGACGATCGAGCCGTCTCCGATCGTGGTTCCTTTCAGAAGCGTCGACATCGTCCCGAGCCAGACTCGGTGCCCCACATGGATCGGCCGGGGTGGGTTGACCCGCTCACCGGTGTCTACATCGACGATCGAGTGCATGTCGCTGACCGTGAAGCTCACGCCGCCCGCGATCAGGCAGTTATGGCCGATGGTGACGTCCCGGGCCTCGTGTGCGGCAATCGAGGCGTCGCCGACGAAAGCCGTGTGCTCGCCGACGATCAGCTTGGAGGCGGCGAGCAGGTAAACCCGAAGGGTCTCCAGGCGGACGTGGTCGCCGACGTGGATCGTGCCATGCGATCGGCACAGGATCGACATGCCGTTGCAGTTCGATCCCCGTCCGATCACCACGTGGTTGTGGTGGCCCTCGAAGGTAACCCTTCCATCGTAGGCTTCTAGAAATCCGTCCGGCGCATCAATCTGATTGTTCGCGCCGCGGTCGTCGATTGTGACAGGCATGTCTCTGGGGTACCTCGATCTGGAGGCCGCTAGGACGTGGAGGGAAGGTGCTCAGAGGGACGGGACTGAACAACGCTCGTAATCGGCCGCCGCTGGCATTTCGGATGAGTGATGGTCGCCGGGTGCGCCCAACCCTAGGCTCTCTTGGTGAGGAGTCCACCGTGTCGGTTGGCTCGACTACTTGAGTTCGCGTGACGGCCTGTCGATACCACGAGCCGCAGGTCGGGCTCGTGGCACGCTCGCTCGAGACCGAGTACGCCCGCAGCACCACACTGGCAGCTCTCGCCGTAGTGCAGGTCGCCGAGCGCTGGTATCTCCTGCTCAACACGCGCCAGAGGATCGAGCGTTGGCTCACTCGCGTCCACCCGCGTCTGAAGCGACCGCCACCGACTTCAGCGCCGACGACGCCATCAGCCCGCCGCGCCAAAGAACATCCGCGGCCCGCCGAGGCGCTCGCCCGCGCCGCGAAGCTCGAACGGTGCTGGGCCTTCGCCACCCACAGAACTGGGAGCGACGATCGAGCCGCCCCCGATCTTCGCACCTTTCATAAGCGCCGACATGGCCCCGAGCTACATTCGGTGCCCCACTTGTATCGGCCGAGGCGGGTTGAAGCGCGCCAGTGCCCACCCGGATATCTTTAAACGTTGCCAAGTTCCGGAATTTTCAACTTGATGGGACGACCAATACCCAGTGCTCTTAAAGGCTTCGTAATTCTCCAGCTCAAGGAAGATTTGATCGAGACCTGCAGGGCATTAGTATAATTCGCGAGCCTCTAAATAATCGCGTGTTAACTGGTTTTTAGATTCTATTTCTGCCTCAATGTCACAGCTTAATCTAGCGTAATTATCATTTAGCTCCTTGAGCCGCATTTCACTCTCCGATCTTATCTGTTCGACAAAGCCACTTTGTATAACGAGTTGCTCTCGCAGCGATGCGATATCGGCATTGCTCGCAGCATAATCCGCTCGAACTTCCGCAAGCTTACTCTCAGACTCAGCCCGTTCTCTGCGCAAGATGCCGAGTCTTTCATGGCAATTTTCAAGATCTTTAACAAACGCTCCGCGCTGAGCTTCACAGGCGGATTTTATCTGCTCGACGTGAGCAATTTGCACAGCAAGTTGCTCACGCAGAGACGCAGCATCGGCAGCGCTTGTAGAATAGTCCGCCCTAATTTTTTCAAGTTTGTTCTCAGACTCAGTCCGATCTTTGCGCAAGACATTGATTATCTCTTGGCAACACTCAAGTTCTTTAGCTAATGCTTCGCGCTGAAACTCGCCCTCGGATTTTATATGTTCGGCGCGAGCACTTTGCGCAGCAAGTTGCTCACGCAGAGACGCAATATCGGCACTGCTTGTAAGATAATCTGCGCGAGTCTCTTCAAGCCTGCTCTCAGACTCACACTTTTCTCTAATCGCTGTTGAGACGCTACATTCGAAGACATCCGTGAGCTGTTGGAACGCCATAAAATCACTATTGAATCTGTCGATCATGCCTAGTGCAGATTCATCCTGTTCTGCATATTTAGTAAGCAATTCAAAATAATGTTTTATGATTGGGCGGCGGATTAAGCTCGATCGGCCTCCAGATCTATTCATGTTTTCCGAGACTAATCCTCGCAGCCCGTACATAATTTCTGTTTCGCTAGTCAGGATCTCCGGCGAAACGAAATCTAATAACCGCTTGAGCTGAATACTCGATGTCGCCTCTTCAAACCAGTCCTCATATTTGACTATAATTCTCCGAGAATCTTTTGTGTTTCTAAGAGCATCGACCATATAAACAAGCCATCTATACTCTCCAATAACAGGATCAAGGCCGTCTCTTGTATTTAGAGATTTGGCGACATGCGAAGGATGCCGCAAGCAAATAATATAGTTTGGACTCAATTTTAATTCGCTGAACGCAGCCTTGTAGATCGGTAGCAGCCTTGATAACCTCGGATCCTTCAACCCAAATTTTTGTCTTTGCCCAATTTTTGAAGCGACAATTGTTTTTATTTCTTCTCGAATTCCTGACAGTTCCATATCCGACCACCAACATGGCGGCAACGAGAAATCGTGCGCCAAAGTATAATAACCTCTATTCAAAACGTTGAGCAGACGGTCATTCGCACTCACTAAATCCCAACGTTCGAAGTGACCAAGCTCATTTCCAGGGCCGGCCCCCAATCCATCCGCAATGTTTATACCCATCAGATTAAGCATCGAGGCACATAAAGAGGTGCCAGATCTGTGCATTCCCAAAACGACAAATATTTGCTCATCTCCGGAGGTATTTTTCTCGCCACCACGCAGCAATGATGTAGACATTTTTGCGCCATGCTCCTTCTGATAAAATACTCTTTACTTACGTCCGAATAAATCGAGAGCCTCGCAGAGTCCTATCCCCGATGAATTTTGTTTTCGGGCGCCGACAGGCACGGGCATGTCCACCAAGATACTGATTTCTAGAGATTGGTCTTTTCTTCAGTCTTCCGGACATGGGTATAAATCACAAATCGTTCCGCCTGCTTGAGCGTGAGATAGCCGAATGCTGAGCGGATATGCTGCCAGTTTTCGTAGCCCTCATAAAAGCGAATAGGTTGCCCACCGAAGCTGATAGACCAGTGCGGCCGTGGGCGTGTGGAAGAAGCCCTCCATCGGTGCATTGTCGTAGCAGCATGCCATCGGGATCATCAAGGCGGCATTCCTGTGATCGCAAGTTGCTCGCCATAGGCCGCCGCAGCGTATCAGCCCTCGGGTGCCGCCGGGTAGATGTTGTTCCACTTGGCCAGCCGGCACTAAGAGCCTGTTTGAGCGTGTGATCCTAAGACGGATTGTTGAGGGCGCTGGCGGCCATGAGGCTGGCGACGCAGGCCAGACGGCCGGTCGCGACATCGAGGCGGCCGGCGCGCTCGCGCAGTAGGCCGCCCCAGTGGCTGAACCAGCCGAAGGTTCGCTCCACGAGCCAGCGCCGCTCCAGCACGACGAAGCCCTTCTGGTCTGGCTGCTTCTCGACGACGCGGTGACGCATGCCATGGAGGTTACACCAGTCTTGGCAGCGCTCGGCCGTGAAGGCGCCGTCGAGGATGGCCAAGCGCAGGCTGGGCCACTGCTCCTTGCCGTCATCGAGGGCCAGAAGCGTGTCGCGATCCTGCACGTTGGCCGGCACGACGGCCAGCGCCAGGACGTGGCCCTCGGCATCGACCAGGGCCACGCATTTGCGCCCGACCAACTTCTTGGCTCCGTCGTAGCCGCGTGGCCCGCGCACCCCGATGCACTTGACGCTTTGCGTGTCGATGATCGCCAGCCGTGACCCCGTTCGACGTCCGCAGCGCTGTCGCTGCAGGCGAGCCAGAGAGCGCATCAGAGCCTCGAACAGACCCTTGTCGATCCAGCGCCGGAACCAGCCGTAGACCGTGCGCCAGGGCGGAAAGCCAGTCGGCAGAGCCCGCCACCCGCCGCCGACCCGCAGGTGCCAAGCAATCCCCGCCAGCACCCGGCGCGCCGGGGTTGCATCGGGACTGCCCGGCGGATCGGCTCGCTCCAGAAAGCGGGCCACCTCGTCCAGGCTCGCCTGAAGCACCATGTCCTTCAGGCGCGTCTCATGACGCGTCCGATGTCGGTCCGTCCACATCTGCTCTCCACTCCGCCCCGCCAGGCGGAATTTGTGTTGCCACACGAGACAGAGGGGGACGGCCGCCAGAGGCGCTCAAACAGGCTCTAAGAGCGAACCTCGGTGTTCGAGGCGACGGACCTACCGTTTCGGCGAGTGGCCGAGGATGTCAGGGAACGCGAAGATGACGACGGCTTTGCTCGATCGGCTCAGGCATGATTGCGGTACCCTGGAGACTGGGCGTGCCAGCCGGCGGTTGCAGACGCGCAACTGAACTAACTGAGCATGCGGTTCCCACATAATTGGTGTCAGGCTGGAGATGAGCCCGACGCCGCTCCGCTCGCCTGACCGGCAACGCGGCATCAACCTCTGCGTTAATGCGTCTGAAAAAGGTTCGGATGGTTGTCCTCGGACGGAATCGGCGCTGGCAGTGAGCAATCAGCTAATTATCGGATGTCGCTCGCCTGTCGCTGGCAATCGTGAACTCAATCCGGCCGGGCTTGGTGGTAGCGGTCTTGCGGCCGTTATCATTGCGGCGGCTGCCGGCTTCCGCACCTACCAGATGATGTTCCATCTCAGCGTTGAGCGATCGCTCGGCCAGCGCGTTCTTATGGATCGGGCCTTCGGTCTCGGAGGCGCCCCGCCCGAAGCCAGTGCGCAGTGCCCACAAAGCGCCCAGCGGTGTCGGCTTGAGCTCGATAGCTGGCTCAGCGTCCGGCCGATCGGATCCACTGTGGTCTTGCTGATCTGACTTCGTCACTGTACCGCCACCTTCTCAAGGCCAACCGTCCACGCTCACCGAACCAAGGGACGCTGGATGGCTTTCTTGCATGACCTGCCGATCGCTGACCTGATCGCGCATTATGGCTACGTCGCCATCTTCATCATCATTACGTTGGAGAGCGCCGGGCTGCCTTTGCCGGGCGAGACGGCCCTGCTGACCTCGGCGGCCTATGCCGGCAGCACCGGCAACATCAACATCGCTGTCGTCGTGGCCATCGCCGCGACCGCCGCCATCCTTGGCGACAATGCCGGCTACTGGGCCGGCCGCCGTTGGGGCCTCCCCCTGCTTCTCCGCAAAGGCCACCTCATCGGGCTCGACCACGGCCGCCTCAAGCTCGGCCAATACCTGTTTCGTCAGCATGGCGGGAAGATCGTGTTCTTCGGCCGCTTCACCGCGATGTTGCGCGCCTACGCGGCGGTGCTGGCCGGCGTGAACAAGCTCAATGCGCGCCGCTTCATGGCGTTCAACGCACTCGGCGGTGTGGCCTGGGCCTCGATCATGGGCTTTGGAGCCTATCTCTGCGGACGCTCGATCGAGAACGTCATGGGGCCGCTCGGCCTCGGGCTGTTGGCGTTCGTCCTGCTCGGGGCTGTGGCGCTGTGGCTGTTCATGCGCCGCCACGAGGCACGCCTGATGGTTGCTGCCGAAGCCGCAATTCCTGGACCCCTCGCCGAGGGGCTGCACGAAGACACTCAGCCGCCGCTGACCGAACAGGCTCAGGATGCGGCCCTTGGTTCAGAGCGAAGCAAGCCGGGCCCGGCGGATTTCCGGAGCCAGATTGAAGCACTCTTGGCACAGCGCGGCGTCGATCGGGCTCACGCCAGCAATCCCGCGATCGAAAATCGTCAGCCTGCCCCCATGCCGTGGTGGTTCAAGGTTCCGGTGCTTCTCCTTGCGACGACCACCGGCATGGCGCTCGCATCGTGGCACTATGGTGTGACCGGCGGTCTTTACGGGCACGTAGCCGGCCACATCGGCATCTTCGGCATCGGGCTTCTTCTGTCGGTACCCGCTGTCCTCCTGATGTTTGTTGGTCGGCGTCTAAGAGGCCAGCAGCCAACGCCCGATGCCGGGGAGGACTCCGCCGTGTCGATGAGCTTGACGGCCTGAGCTCGCGCGATGGCCTGCCGATAGCTTCTGAAGGACCGTCGCACGTACGCCAAAATCGTAGAGTGGCGCCCGGCCGGAAGCCAGGGCGCCCGTCGCCGATCGAACGTTGGTCTCGAGATGCCGCTGCCGGCGCGCTGTTTCGCACGTCACACTCCAGGGCGTCGTTCCGGCGCTGCTTGCCCAGCGTCGTGTCCCGCCGGGTGTAGAGATCGTAGAACCCGGCCGATTCTGGCCGGCTTGATGCCGGAGATCCGCATCGCGGGCGCGCTGGGCGGACCATATCCGCCCGTGCTCGCTCTGAGGAACGATCCGCTCCACCGCTGGGTGAGAACGTGTTGGCTCCGTTCGGGCTGGGCTTCCACGGGTCGCCGGAGATCGTGCCGGTGCGGTAACAGGATCGCCAAGCGCACATCGAGGTCTTCACGCGAGACGTCGCGGTGAATGCGCCTCAGGCCATCAACTTGCGGGCGAGCATCGACATCGCGAACAGCACGGCTGCGCCCGCGGTGATCAAGCTGATCATCAGAATCCGCCTCGGTTCGGTCGAAGACTCTGCCTGAACCGGCGGGATGATCGAGGCGAATGTCTCGGCCTGCTGCGCTGCAACGATGCGGGCTCGCTCGTAAGCGAGCCGCACCTGCTCATAATATTTCTCGGCGGTCTTGCGGTCGTTCTCAGCGGCCTCAAACCGGGTCAGCGCATCCGAGAGCAGGCGTTTCTGCGCAGGGTCCTGGCCAGCAGACTGCCGCTCAATCTTGGCGATATTGGCGTCGAGGTCCCTGATCTGCTGTTTGATGTCGATGATATGGCGAGCTTCCGGGCCAAGGTCCCGCTGACCGATCGCCAACTGAACAGCCAGATTGATGCGCGAGGCACGCAGTTCGGACACGGTTTTGAGAACGGCCTCATTCGATTTCTGTGCGTCGACGACACCGTCCCGATTGCGTAAGTCGTTGACAGCCTTGCGAGCCCTGGTGAGCCGCTCCTCGGCAAGCTTCAACTCGCGCGCGCTCTCGTTCACAGCATCCTGGCGCGCGCCCGCGCTGAGGCCGTTCAGCATCCGCTCAGCCTCTTTCATCACCGCCTGCGTGATGACGAGGGATTCGGCCGGATCAAAGGCTTCGACAGACAGGGACATGACGCCGCTGTCCGATCTCGACATCAACTGTGACGCGCCGTTTCCAGTAGCGGAGGAATTTCTCGATCGGCTTTTCGGGATCGAAGCGCGAGAAGTAGTCGATGCTGTCGCGGCTGAACCACTCGCGGAGCGGCAGCTGCGCTTCCAAGGCCTCCAGCATTGGACGACTGTGAACGTATTCCTGCGTGATCAGCGTATCTTGCGCGATCATTTCCTTGGGCACGCCCGCGTTCGTCCCGACCGAATCGGGCATCGCCTTATCGGCCGTGCCGAGCGTCGGCCGGATCGCGAAGCGGGCCTCGGTCACGTAGCGGTCCGAAGCGATAAGTCCGTAATACACCGCACCGGCGAGCGTCGGCAGCACGAAACAAACCACGAACAGGATCGGAAGCCATGGATCGTTCTTGACGTGGCTCTGGTAGGACCGGATGCCCTTCTTGCGATCGAGAAAATCCGGAATCTGTGCGAACTGGCGCAGGGCCTCGGTGATCGCCTTCTGCCGCTCAGATGACGTGACCGGCCTACCCTCGACCTTCCGGATCTCCATATTCATGAGCTAGCTCCCGGCGTTTGCAGTTCGGGGGATTCGGCACCCGAACAGCGACCGCCCGCATCGCGGCGGCCGCCCGTGAAGGCACTCGCATCCGCTGGCGGCAAAAGCATGTCGATCGCGTCGCCTGTGAACTCGGCAGCGGATTCGTCGTGGATCTCACCTCGAGGTCGAGCGGCCGAGCCGTCCTGTTCGATGGCGCCGCTCGTGCCTGGCCGCCGATCGAGCTGTTGCGTCGTCCGGGCTAGATCTCTGCCCCGACGAAGCGCACCTGTCTCACTCGACCGATTCGTCCTGCTCTCCCGAGTCGGTCTCGCTCGGTGCGTCCTCGATCGCGGCGTCGCCATGAGGCGTGGGCGCGGCGGCTACGTAAAAGTCGCCTCGGCGCACCGCTTCACCACCAGTGACCATCATGCTGAGATACGTGTTCAACGTGTTTGGCGCCACGTCGGGTAGGCGCCGCCCGATCTCGGCATGCGACAGGCCCTGCGGCCCCGTTTCGTCCAAAAGGGCCTTCAACCGGCCCTTCGCAGAATTTGCCCGGGGGCCGCGGCTGCCGCGCCCGGCCGCCCGTCGGGAACGGCTGGGAACCTCGCTCGCCGAATCAAGGCCGGAGAAGGCGTCCGCTTCCTCCGGCGCAGCGCCCTCGACGATCACCGCAAGGGATTTCTCCGCTGTCCGGAGCTTATTGAGGCTCAATCGTGATGCGCTCGTACTCGGCCTGAAGATCAGCCCTCCGCTTCCGCACATCGGCCAAGGCCTTCGCCAGCGTATCGTCTCCAACCATCGGCTCATTCTCGAAAGCTAGACAGTGAAAAGGCTTGGGCCATAAGCGGTTCCCGACGTCAATCGGCTCGCCGCGGTACCCTGCAACGGTTGGACGGCCGCACTCAATCCGCGATCGCCGCAGACCGCCCACACACGCGGGGAACGGCGGATTCCTCAGCGCGAGGAGGC
This sequence comes from Methylobacterium sp. P31, assembly GCA_050632875.1. Classification (GTDB taxonomy): domain Bacteria; phylum Pseudomonadota; class Alphaproteobacteria; order Rhizobiales; family Beijerinckiaceae; genus Methylobacterium. Next base: position 4,986,375 of record JBODSC010000001.1, read on the forward strand.
GCCTCCCGACCCGCTCGACCCCGAACTTGAGAAGGCGTCACCGCCCGACGGTACGCCAGCCGTGCCGAGCTGATAACCACGGGAATCCACGCCGTAGTTGGGCTCCCGCTCCTCCAGCCCGCGCGGCGCCGGATCGAAGGGTTGAACCGTCTCGTATTGCGGTTGACCGCCTGCGAGCGGACGCGTCACCGTCTCCGGCCGAATCTGATCCGAGCAGAGACCTTGGCACACGGGGTGAGTCAGATCCGTCGGCTGGCAAATCGCAGTCATCACGCCGCGCACGCACCCGCATCGACACAACGCGGATGCAGGCACGGGGAAAAGCAAGAGCGAGCAGGCGAGAAGGAGCAGGCGCATGGCATCCCGTTCGGGACAAGAGGCGAGAGCGGACCTGTAGCAGGCCTCTGCAGGGATCGCGACTCAGCTCAGTTCGGCCGCCACTCTGCTGGCTGTCCCCAGCGCTCGACGAGGATCACCTCAAGCCCAGGAGCGGTGCAAGCAGAACCAAACCGACCGCGCAAACGCACTTTTGCCCATGTTTGTGCCGATGCCTCGCGCAAACCGAGGGTTAGTCCCATGTCCGCCTCCATGCCGGCTCACACGCGCCGGAGCCCGCTCGAATCATACCTGCACGTCCTGCACGCACTGATCCTGCGCGACATGCGCACCCGATTTGGGGCCTCGATCTGGGGCTACGGCGTGGTGGTGCTATGGCCCTGCGTGCACGTCTTCATGCTGATCGCGATCTACACATTCCAGAGATTGCCAGCGCCGCTCGGCGACGAGAGAGCGATGTTTTTCGCCACCGGCGCTGTCCCTGTGTTGGTCTTTCAGTACATCTCCCGCGAGGTTATGAAGTCGGTGATCATGAACCGGCCACTGACATATTATCCGCAGGTCAAATTATTCGATCTCATCTTCTCTCGCATCCTCGTCGAGATCGTGACTGGCTTTCTCGCACTTCTGGTCGTCTGTTCCGTACTGTTGGCTATTGGAGTCAACCCAGTTCCTGCGAACCCGCTCACGGCCGTTTGCGGCTATGTTGCCGCTATCATCCTCGGAATCGGTATCGGGACAATCAACGTCGCCATCATCGGCTTTTTCCCAGGATGGATGATCGGCTACGCGTTGTTCAGCATCATCCTGTATGTGTCCAGCGGCGTGATGTTTATGCCAAGCTATTTGCCAGAAAAGGTATATTATTGGATGAAATTCAACCCCGCTCTGCAAACAGCCGAATGGGTGAGATCCGCTTACTATCCCAATGCTGGACTTCAGATAGACTATCTATATGTTATTATGTTTGGGCTTACTTCTGCTAGCATTGGCCTGTTCCTCATAAAGCACGTAGTCAGCAAGATGCAAAGCTGATCCGGAAAAAATCAGAGCGTATCCAGCTGCATGCCCCCTTTGAATGCTGGGCGGGAAGCATAACGGCTGAGTGCGCCGCCTCAGCGGCCTCGCTGAGGCGGCAAATTCGTGGGCGCGGGGGTCGGGCAGGACGATAGAGCTGCCTCGCTTCGGTGCGTGTACCAAGGCCGGGGCCGCCTCGCCGAAGGAATGCCCATCGTCCTGAAAGAACTCGGCTTCATCCCTGAGGTCAGGGGAGGCGAGGAGGCTCTGCGGAAGCACCTCTTTCGCTGGCCGCCAGAAGCGACTCGCGAAGCCCCGTGGTCGGCTTCGAGGCGTCGGCCCGAAGCGTGTCCTTAGCTCCGTGCGGGCTCCTTGGTACCTCGAAAGTGCGGATGCTCCCCAACCGGCTCCGCCCGTTCATTTTTTGGATCAGACACTTAGCGCGCAGCTCGGCGCCCGGGTCGCACTCTGGGCCATTCATGGACCCGTCGAGAGAGACGGCGGCAACCCATCCTGTTGCACTCAGGGCGGCGTCGACGACGATTGTTTGGTATGGATCGGAAGCGTCCGCCTCGTGGGTCCCACCATCCGCGACGGATCAGCCCGTCGCGTCCAGCGCCTCTTCATCGCAGAGGATTTTCGACGATTGGGCGAATTCCGCCCGCAGCGCAGCGTCCGGTCTGGCATTCGGCTGAGGCGAGGCCGCCATATAGTGCCGGCCGAACACACGCATGACGTGCGCCACTCCACTTTCCGCCACCGAGCGATAATCGGCCTCGAAGTACTTGCCGGCGTTGTGCCAGCTGGTGATGATCTCGTAGGAGGGAAAGTAGTCAACCCCCTCATGCTCCTGGCAAATCTCGCCCACCGCGGCCCGCAGAACGGACTTGCTGTAGGTCGTGGACACGAGCACATGCCGCCCCTCGTAGGTGGCCACCAGGGGCACTGGCGAGACCGTCAGCAGGATCTTGAGGTCAGGGTTCCGCTCGCGGATGAAGGCAATGAACGCCGTCAGATCCGCATGAACCTCCGCCGCCGTCATGTTGGCGAACCGGTACTGCGACGGATCCGGCGGCTGCGCGACGACCCCGGGAGCGACCGGGAACACCGCTCCGTCGACCGCCGACTCCCAGATCTCCGTGAGGCCGACGGTGAAGATGAACAGGTTGCTTTCCTCGAACATCCGCCGCACGGCAGCGAAGTGGTCCGGCAGCGCCTGGGCGACGTCCGGCTCCGAGCCATGGCCCTCAGGCTTGATCTGCGGCCGGAAGGGATCGACGTAGCGACCATCCGGCCGGATCCAGGCAGTGTCGCGCGGCCGGAACCGGTCGTAGGCACGGTGAGCCAACTGCAGCAGCTGTCGAGCGCTGTAGATGTTGCCGAACTGGGCACTGAACAGGTCGGTTCCACTCGGACCCGGCTCGGTGACGTGGTAGTTGAACCCGCGCTCGATCAGCGTCCGCGCGATGTGCTGCGCGAAGCAACTGCCGGCGGTGGCGATCCGGTCGTCGGGCGTGAGCTGGAACTTGGGCTTCGTCACCGGGTCGAGGTCGGCGGATGCTACGCCCGCCATGGCGCGGCTCCAGAAATGGTAGTCTGGCAGCTTCCTGTAGGGGTTGGGGCCGCGCCGAGACGCGGGTGACGCCAGGTTCTCAAGATCCCGGTACCGATCCGCCTGGGCTGTCAGACGGTCACAGTGGATGCCGGACGGGGCTTGGCTCTCGTACAAGGCGAACGAGTTGGCTACGAAGCTCTCAAGGTCGAGAATGCGAACGGGCACCCCGCCGGTCTTAAACTCGTAGTTGCCCTCAAGGCCGAGCCGGTCAGCGATCGGCGGGTAGATTGGCCAGACCGGGCCGCCCAGCAGCGGGTCGCCCAGGAACCGCTCGACGTTGCGGACCGAGGGCGTGAGCTCGGCTGCGTCGAGCACGCTTTCCGCGATGCGGGCGACTGCCGCGAGTGTCGGATGGTTGACGGCGTGACAGAAGGGGCGGTGCCGGTTCAACAAGGCCAGCAACGCCTCCCCGTCGAGACCAGCCCGCTTGAAATCTTCGACGAGGTGCGCGTCTGAACTCGCCGCGTAGGTGAAATAGCCGAGTCGGTCGAAGACCGCCTCGCAGTACAAGGCGACGGTCTGCTTGACCGTTAGACCGCGCAGCCATCCGTAGAGCGCCAAAGCTGAATTGTAGTCGTGCAGGGGACTCTTGAGGGATGCCTCACCTGCTCGGGCATAGACGAGGTCGGGATGAAAGCCTGCGTGGTAAAAGGTGGGCCAGAGCCGCACCCGCTGGGTCTGCCGCTCGGGAACGACGGTCCTGTCGTTCTTGAGCGCGGCGAACTCTGTCTGCAGCAGGATGATGTCGCTTACCGCCACGGCCTCGGCGCTCGACACACCGAGATGGACACCGTGAATCTCGGCGCCGGGCAGCATCGTGCGCAGGCACAAGGCCAGGACCGGAGCCTGGCAATTGCCCACAACTGTGATGCGCGTGACGGCCGCGTCTGGCGGCCCGGCGACTTGCGCCCGACCTTCTCGCCGGCCGTACAGTTCGAAATGCACTCGTGCCGAGATCCCTGCCGCTTTCACGTCAGGGTTTGCAGCCAAATAACCTTCCGCATTGAAATTTTCGTCGGTGGCAATCTCGACATCTGTGCGTCTGTTCATAGCTGGGAATGCCCATCATGGATCGATGCGGCAACCTCCTCCCTTTAGCAACACGGAGGATGTTGGCGAGAAATTCAGGCTTCAAAGCTGATCCGATCGCGATCGGAAGCTTCAGCCAACCAAAACGGAAGATTGTCCCGGATTTTTCCTTGCCCAGGGTTCCCCATACGTCCCGCGTAGCAGCGACGCAACCGCACGTCGATCCCGGAGCTTCGGCCGGATAACTCGACGATATTACGTTCGGTGTGTGACCGATCGCAAACATGTGTGCGGGCCAAGCCACCCTGTCGCGAGCGCCTAAACGCCGGTGCATCCGTGTCGAGAGCTGCGTCCGCACCGATCCCCCCAAGCGCCGCCTCACGACTGGCTGATCGGCTCCCATGAACAGAGGCGGCGGGATTACTCGGATGCCTGCGCGGATGAATCTGGGGCGGCCGGCGCGGGCGTTGCGAGCACGTCGGCCACTTCGGTCTGGAGCCGGTCGGCCAGTCTCTGCCGGCCCTCTGACGTGACATGCACGATGTCGGTGAACAGCGGGCGCTCGTCAGCCTCGAACAGCCGGCTCAGGTCCCGGACCGCGAAGGCCGAGCCCGCGCCGCCCGCCGCGCTCAGCCGGTCCAGGACGCCCGCGAACCGGCCGTATTGCCGGTCGAGATAGGCCAGGAACTCCCCCGACGCGACGCGGGTCTCCGCCTCCACCCGCGCGGCCTTGCCGACCACGCTCGGCTGGAGCAGGAAGCGAACCGGCGCCCCGACGCCCGGCGCGAGGCGCCCCAGCCGCTTGAGCGCCAGCTCGAACTGCCGCACCACCTCCCATTCCCAGATGTCCGACTGCCAGTGGGTCAACGCCCGCAGATTCTCCAGCCGCTCGAAGATCAGCGCCTCGAGCCCGTCATACGACAGCTCGGCGGCGTCGGCCGCCTTCCCGGGATCGAAGAAGTAGTCGTACAGGCACTCGTGGGCGAAGTGGTTGTAGGGATAGCCCGCGCGCGGATCGAAGCTCCAGGGCTGGAAGATGTCGGTCGCCCCGCCGACGATCAGGATCACGTCGGGCTGAAGGTCCATCAGCCGGGTGGTGATCAGGGCGGCCATCTGGTTCAGGCAGGCCGAGATCGCGCCGAAATTGTAGACGCGCGCCCCCGCGCCGTGGACCCGCTTGAGGCCGCTTTCCAGCCGTCCGGGCACGGTGTCGGCGAAGGTCTGCCCGTCGACCAGCGTGCTGTCGCCGACCACGAACACCCGCAGCGTCTCCCCGGCGGCGCGGGCATCCGCATGGACGTCGTTGCGGTAGCCGAGCGCGTCGTAGCCCCAGCCCTGCTCGGCCAGGACCGCCAGCGGCTTGCCGGCGAACTGCACGTAGGGTGCGGGAAACCGGATGTTGGCGTCGAAGTTCTGGAAGCTCTTCAGGAACTTCCGGCGGCGCGCAGGCGCGCTGTCGTCGGACGGCCGCTGGGCCATGGTCGGTCTTCTCCCCGGCGGGCCGCCGTCGCGCCGCGCCGCTCAGCTGCGAAGGGTCGCGTGGTTCTCCAGGAACCAGCGGTAGGTCTGGCGCAGGCCGTCCTCAAGGGCGATCTCCGGCCGCCAGCCCATGGCGGTCAGCCGCGCGACGTCCATCAGCTTGCGCGGGGTGCCGTCCGGCTTGGTGGCGTCGAAGGCGAGCCGACCTTCGTAGCCGATCACCCGCGCGAGCGCTTCGGCCAGCTCGCGGATGGTGCAATCCTGGCCCGTGCCGACGTTGATGTGCGACAGGTCCGGCCGGGTGTTCTGGGCGTAGAGCGCGTCGTCCATCTCCATCACGAACACGCTGGCGCGGGCCATGTCGTCGACGTGGAGGAACTCGCGCCTTGCCTGGCCGGTGCCCCAGACCGTGACGGTCGGCTGTGCCGCGACCTTGGCCGCGTGCAGGCGGCGCATCAGCGCCGGCAGGACGTGGGCGTTCTCGGGGTGGAAGTTGTCGTTGGGCCCGTACAGGTTGGTGGGCATGACGCTGCGGTAGCGCCGGCCGTATTGGCGGTTGTAGCTCTCGCACATCTTGATGCCGGCGATCTTGGCGATCGCGTAGGGCTCGTTGGTCGGCTCCAGCGGCCCGGTGAGCAGCGCGTCCTCGCGCATCGGCTGCGCGGCGTGTTTGGGGTAGATGCACGAGGAGCCGAGAAACAGCAGGCGGTCGACCCCGGCTGTGTGGGCGGCGTCGATGACGTTGGTCTGGATCAGCAGGTTGTCGTGGATGAACTCGGCCGGGTAGGTGTTGTTGGCGTGGATGCCGCCGACCTTGGCGGCGGCGAGGTAGACCTGGTCGATGCGGTGCTGGGCGAAGAAGTGCCGCACCGCCGCTTGGTCGAGCAGGTCCAGGGTCTGGCGATCGGCCGTCAGGATCCGCTCGTGGCCGAGCGCGCGCAGGCGGCGCACGATCGCCGAGCCGACCATGCCCCGATGGCCCGCCACGAAGATGGTCTGACCCCCACCGTCCATCACACGTCCAGTCCCTGCGAAACGCTCGACCCGCCAAGGCCCTGTAGCCCTTCAAGCCCTTTTTGCCGAGCAAATATGTGCTTTTCGAGGGCCCCTCCAATTGGAGCGGGCAGCGCGCACTGGACCGCCAAGCTCCTGGACGGGACGCTGGACAGCATGGAGCAGAGCTTGGCGGTATGGGGAGCACCGCGGCCAACGGAGTCGGCTTGCCAAAGGAGCGCCTTTACCGATTTCGCTTGTGCAGCCGCTCGCTCGTGTCGCGGCGGACAACGCCCCCGCCGATCAGCCGCTTGAACGGGCTGGCCTTGCCGCCCGGCAGCGGCCGGCGGTGCGGATCGACGATGCCCGCGTGCCGGTCACGGATTCGCTGCACCCGCGCGATCACGCCGACATCGACCACCGTCTTGGCCGCGTGACAGGCCCGGCACAGCACCTGACAGTTCTCCAATGAGGCATCCTCCGTCAGCGCGGCCGGGACGATGTGGTCGTAGTGGAACCGCCCGACCTGAAGCGTGCACGGACAGCGGCTGCCGTCCGTGAGCACCCCTTCGCAGCGCCCATCCGCTCGGGCGAGGGCGGCGCGCAGCACCGCCTTGTTGAACTCCCGCCGCGCCATCACGCCATCCCCGCAGCACTGTTCGCGGTCGGCCCGCCCACGTCAGCCGCGACCGCGGTGCGCTCCGCCATGGTCTCGGCCAACCGATAGGCGTGCAGTTCGCGCGCGCCGAGCCGGGCGCAGGCGGCCAGCCAGCCGAGAAAGCCAGGATCGCCGGCCTCGCAGCCGCGGGCCGCGACGATCGCGGCCCGCCCTTGCTCATCGCGAGCCACGGCGAGGACGACCGCCCCGTGCTCGGCGACAAGGTCTAGGTTGTCGAGCGGCTGGATGATCACGACGTAGCGGCGGCCGGAGCGCCCGCGCCACGCGCTCATGGCGAGGGCAGGCGCACCGCGCAGGCCCGCGCTGGTGCGCAGCCGCTCTTCGCGCACAGAGCTGCGGACGGCGCGGTCAGCCTTCAACTCGCGCAGGGCAGCCGACCAGGAGATGTTGCGGTTCGACATCGCCACCCTCACGCCACGAGCGAGGGGGACGGCGGACAGTGCGGGGCTGATCCTGGCCTGCGACGCGATGTCGGCCTCGGATGATCCTGAGACGGTGAGGGCAGGGGGCGGATCGGAACGGACGTGTCGGTGTGCATGGCAGCGCGCCTGGAGCTCGCGGCGGGATCAGCCCCGCCACTGCCCTGACCCCGCACGCGGCCAGGTGGACCTGCGGGGCAACGCGAAGATCGAAATGCCGACGCCCACTTAAGGGCGGTGCGCCTCAGCCCACCGACATGGAGGCGCTCGGCTCTGCTCGCATTCGACCGCTGAGGCACAAGCTGCGATGCAGTGTGCCGGCCTCTCGCCGCCGAATATCAATGTTTAGGAGCGCCGCGTCCGTTCTCGGTTTTCGCTTTAGCCGCATCGGTCAGGTGCACGCAGATTGTGGGCGGATAGACAACACTCCCTGGGCCAGACGTGCTCATGGTCTTCTCGTCTCGACTCTCTGAAGCCAGCTGCTTCGTGGCGCGACCACTCACGCTCCATTCGGGCCCGCAGTCCAGTCGAAAGTAGCCGCCATAACTTGCTGCCGGAATGTTTGGTCCCGCTGCGTGGTGATCCGACTGAGGCAGCACGGAGAGATGCGGCTCAGGAACAGGTTCTCCACGGCTGCGCCTGTACGACGGAGCGGCTGTGTTGAGGGTCAAGTCGTGACTTGGCCACCGAGGCGTGCGTTCGCGGACGATGGTGTTGAACGTCACAAAGAGCTTCCGCATCTCGGCCGTGAGCCCGGCCATCCCCGAGCGGCTCCGCTAGGCGGGTCGCTTGGAGAGACCGGAAGGGAGAGCCTCGCCGGATCGCAGTCAGCGCGGCCATGGGCAGGACGCTCCGCAGACGTTCGTCCCCTGCGATCGATCGTCGGCCTCGCATCAGGCCAGAACCGCGGTTGATCAGGGCGATGCCGACGAGAGCCGCGATCTGGTCGCGGCCGATGGTGCCGAGTTCGGGCAGCTGAGCCATAAGCCTGCGCGCGGTGACGTTGCCAATCCGGTAAACAGGCTGAGCAACGCCTCGGGCTCGCACCAGACCGGCGAGGCGCTGATCGCTTGGCCGATGTCGCCGTCGAGCCGATCACCTCCAAGGACCGCAGCGACTCCAGCCGCCTGCCGCGGGACAGGGCTATTAAACTCAGCGATGCGCCGGACTCTGTGGAAAGGAGCAAACGCCTGTCGCGCGAATTCCGCGCCCGATCAACTCAACGCGCTCGCTCCGGTGTTAAAGGAGAAACAACAGGCCTAACCGGCCTCGCGGGAGGACGCAAAAAGATTTTGCAGCAAAACAGCTAATAACGTACCGCGCCATGTGGTCGCCTGTCAGCAGTTATGCAGGACAATTCAGCCAGATTATCGCGGGGTGCGCTGAAGCGCATTAGAGCTTCGATCAGGGGCGATGCCGAGTCATCAACGGTTCGTCCGTCCGCTAGTATCCTCATGTCGGGGTTAATCGGCGCCTCGTAGGGAGCAGATATGCCTGTGAAATTAGGAATAATTCCCGCGCGCGCACGACCGTAGAGGCCTTTGGGGTCCCGCGCTTCGCAGACTTCGAGCGGGGTATCGATAAAGACTTCCAAAAACGCAATGTCGCCCATGATGGCCCGGGCCAACTCTCGCTCCGCGCGGAAAGGGGAGATCAGGGAGACGATAACCACGAGACCAGCTTCCGCCATGAGCCGAGCGGCCTCGGCGGCGCGGCGAATATTCTCCGCCCGGTCGGCATCCTCGAAGCCGAGGTTATTACTCAAACCATGCCGCAAGTTGTCTCCGTCGAGGACCATGGTCGCACGCCCGGCGCGGGTCAGTGCCCGATCAACGGCATTGGCGATGCTCGACTTGCCCGCCCCAGAGAGGCCGGTGAGCCATGCAACGGCGGGCCTCTGACCGAGCACATGCCAGCGGCGCTCGCGCGGCTGCAGCGTCTGCCAAGTTAGATTGCGATCTGCGCCTGAGTCTGGCGGCTGGCTCATAGCTCGTTCCTGAGTTGGACCTGCCTCAGCTGGCCTTATCACATCGGCGCGCCTGGGCGGCACAGGCGCCATGTTTGCCAGCTTCATACCGCGACGCTGTGGCCGCACGGCCTCACATCTCGAACGCCTCGACTCGGAATAGCCGGTGCCTACGGGCATTGATGAGGTGAGTGGGAATAGTGAAGCTAGAGTCCTGAGCGATCGCGACCCGGGGGCGGTCACGCTGGAACGGGCGACAAACCAGTCTCGCATTTGTGCAGCAGAGCGGCCGAGCAGGAGAGCGGTGACGCTCTGCCGCTTCTGATCGGAGTCGGTGGCGCTGTAGGACGGGCCGAGCCCTCAGTTCGCAAACCACGCCCGCCTGTCGATAGCGGGAGGCGCCAAGACCGCACAGTGATCAAGCTTCGGCCCGGTACCCCCACGCCAAGAGATGCTTGCCCGCGTCGGTCAGGGCGGGGCAGGCCTGCAGGCGGCGCTCGGTCGCGAGCATCTCGGTCTCGTCCTCCCGGATAGCGGCCTCGCAAGCCGCACGCCCGAGGGCACTGATGGAGATAAGGATGCCGCAAGCGTCGATATCGACCAGACCCGCGCGGGACAGGAGACCACGGACCCGCTCGGCATCGAACAGGTGCAGGCCGGAGCGCTTGCCAGCGTAGGTGAACACGCCGAACTGCTCCTCGAGGCGCAAGAGGGCCTCGTCCTGGCGCCCGAGCCGAAGAAGCTCGAAGGTCAAGGCGACGCTGGAATCCACCATCACGCAGACGAGGCCTCCAGGTCGAACCCACTCGACGAAACGCCGCACCATCGCGTCGGGATCGGAAGCATACTGCAGCGAACCAATCGCCAGCACAGCGCCAGCCCGGCGCGGCTGGACCTCAGCCGCCTCCATGGTCTGGGGAAGCAGGGTGAAACCGGTTCGTCCTGAGAGCTTGGCCCTCAGCACGTCCTGCATCGCACTGGAAGGCTCGATTCCGACAACCGTGTGCCCGAGCGCGAGGAGGCGCTCCGCGGTACGGCCTGTGCCGCAGCCAACATCCACGACGGTGTCTGAGCGCCCGGGCAGCAGCGCGGAGACGCGCTCCCAGCCCAATTGCTCGTAGATCCGGCGCAGGGGTTCCGTATCGAAATGGCGGTCGTATTCCGCCGCGAAGGCATCGTAGAGCGCCACCGTCTCGGGGCCGTTTGGCGAGGTCCTCACGGGCAGAATTCTCTGATCAGGGCCGAAATGTACCGGACGTCCCGCATCGTGATCGCCTCATGGAGCGGCAGCGATAGCATCCGGTCACTGATGTCGTCGGTGATCGGAAGAGCGTCACACACACAGACATCCTGGAAATAGGGCTGGGCACCGAGATGCGGCGCATAATAGGTCCCGAGCTCGATGCCGGCCTCCGCCGCGCGGCGAATGACGGCGTTCCGCCCGCCTGGCACAGCCCGTGGCAGTAGAGCGGGCAGGAAGACGTGCGCCTGTAACGCAGCATGGCATTCCTGGAACGTCAGCTCTGGCAATAGGGCGCGGTATGCCTGCGCAAGGGCCGCGCGATGACCTAGGATCTGTGGCATCTCACTGAGCCGGGCGAGGCCCATCGCGGCCGTGACTTCGTTTAGCTTGGCATTGAGACCGGGCATGATGGCAGAGCGCGCACCATCGAAACCGAAGTTGGCCATGGCTCGCAACCCGTCAATGCAGCCGACGTCTGACGAGTAGATAAAGCCTCCCTCTAGGGTAGCGAACGGCTTAGTAGCGTGCATGGAGAACACGCTCGGCGATCGCCGGCCCGCCCCGAAATTCAATCCGTCGGCGCCCTGCGTGCCCACCGCGGCCGCCGCGTCGACGACGATTCCGGCGCCGATGGTGTCAGCTACGCGCTCATAGTGATCGAGATCGACCGGACAGCCGAAGGTGGTGCAGGGCAGGATCACGGCAATCGCTTCGCCGTAGCGTTCGACCAGGGGCGCTCCGCCTCTGGGCAGGCGATCCAGGAAGCGGGATCGATGTCGCACAGCAGTGGCGTCAAGCCGCACCAGAGCGCGGCATGGGCCGTGGCCGCGAAGGTGAAAGCCGGCATCAGCGCATAGGTGCGCGCCCGTTTCGCCGCGGCCGACTGCGTCCGCAACGGTCTCGTTGCGTCCACCGCCTGCCGGATCGCCAGCATCAGGCCGAGAGTCGCGTTGCTGACAGTGAGGCAAGCGCCCACGCCGCCGAACATCTCACGCACCAGGGCTTGTTCAAGCTCCGCGTTGACCGGCCCGTAATTCGTGTAGCGTCCGGACGCCTCGATCGCCAGGAGTTCGCGCGTCAACGCACTCAGGTTCGGCGGATTGGGCCTGATCAGCCGGATTGGCCTCTCTGGACCGGCCTCTGATACGTCGCTCGCGGCCACGTCCTGCACTGGATGCATGAGCAAATGCACTGAAAAGGAAAGACAGCTCCCAGACTTTCGGCCTTCGCCCTGCCTGAAGGGCGGGGCAAACAGGGCCGGGCGCGCAACGCGCATCCGTTGATGGACAAACGATTACAAATTGTAAAGGCTGGCCAACCTCAGACAGGCGAGGTGGGCAAGAGCGCCACGCTGCCGAGGCTGACTGCAGGCCGATGGCGACGAGCTGGTGGCCATCTCTCTCGGGAAGCGCGGCGTTCGCGGCCGGCTACACGCTGGGCCAGGTCTATAGCCACGTTTGCCAGCTACGCCGACCGCGCCCGAGAGCGCAGCTTGCGCAACGGAGATACAGCCCGTTGGTCTGGCCTCGCGCCCGACGCTCTCGCGGACCGCCGTCGTGAGGCCATGGCCCCGCCGCTTGAACAGCCCCGCGTAAGACAGGCGTCAGAACCCGCGATGCACGCCAATGCGGAAAGAAGGCCAGGTGCCGCCACATGCAGCAGATGCGTACCACGTACAGAATACGGTGAGGACGGCGACAACGGCCAGCCCCGGGGGCGCCCGTACCGGCGAGGCGGGCAGTAAGGAGCGCGGAGACCGCCCATTCCTCATCGCTCGGACAGGCCGTATACGGCGGGCGCGGCGCGGGTCGCCGGCGCCTACATCAGCGTTCCCGAGCATCAGACACTCTCCTAACGATCGCACTGCCCGCCGCTCGCCTAACAGCTGAGCCGCTTGATCCGTTATGAGACCAGGCTTACTCTGGATAGACGCTTTCCCATAACAGGCCATCACATGAAACTTAATTTGTATAGTATGTGCCTCAACGAAGAGAAGATGATACCATATTTTCTGCTCCATTATATAAATATTGTAGATAAGATCTGCATATTCGACAATGGCTCGACCGATAAAAGCTTAGATCTACTTAAGGGCGACGAAAAAATAAACGTGCAAGAGGTAAAAACAGAGGGAGAGTCATTTTGTCATTTTTATCGTGAGCTGATGAATACGGCTTGGAAGAACTCTCGACACGATACAGACTGGATTTTAACCGCCGAGATGGACGAGCACCTCCATCATCCGGATCTCCGAAGCTATCTTGACCATTGTCGGGAGGTCGGCACGACGATCCTAAAAGCGACAGGGTTCGAAATGATCACGGATCAATTTCCAACCGACTCGCGCCCCCTATGGATGCACGTGACTCATGGAGCGCGCGAAAAATTATGCGACAAGCCCGCGATTTTTGACCCCAAAGCTATAAACGAAATAAATTATGACCACGGCCGCCATCTGGCCGCTCCACAGGGTAATGTCAGGTTCGAGGAATTTCCGCAAGTCAAATTGCTTCACTACAAGAGTTTAGGACTTGAATACGTTTGCGAACGCAATCGAATTTTGGCAGGGGGCTCCGATCGACGGACCTTTCCGAGGGAACCGGTGGTCATTATCTACGATCCGATGCGAGGACAGCCGCGGATTTGTATAATATCCGGGCGTGCGCACGTCGCGTGCCTGGACTCGCCGCGCGACATGACGAACCTCTAGAGATGGTATTCGAGGATGAAGTAGCTACGGTTCAAAGTTCGCAGTTGTTCGATTCCGGATTTTACACTCGGAACAATCCAGATGTCGCGGAAACAAATAGGGATCCGTGCCTTCACTTCTGTACGTACGGCTGGCGCGAGAACCGGTGGCCCAATCCGATCTTCAGCCCGAGGTGGTACCGCAACATGTACCTGAATCACGCAACAGCGGACATCAACCCGCTTCTACATTATATTTTAGTCGGTGAAAGCCGTGGGCATTTTCCAGCCCCGTTTTTCGATCCCGATCTTTACCGACTACAAAATAGATTGCCCCTGGGCAGCAGTGCACTTCAGCATGTGCTTGCCAGGAAGCGCGTCAATCAAGATTTTCTGCACTAGCCTCACGTAAGCGGAGTAATCACCCGGACCCGCGCCGGTCAGATTTCGCTGCTCCCCTCGTGACGAAGGCCGAAACGATCCTGAGCGACTGGCCGCGAGGAGTTGATCGAGTTGGTGCTGTCGCTGCAGCGCCCGGCCATCTGATGTGGTCCAGATGGAAAAGCTTCGGTGGAGCGATCTCCCGATCTCTGAGGAAACGAGAACCTGACGCCGCCCTTTAAACCGGGATCACTCGAGTTGATCAGCCCGCGCATTCGCCTCCGCGAGCGCCTGCTCGACGGATGTGTAGGCGGTCGGTGACTGCTCCCAGAACATGTTCCGGATACCGTGGATGGTCCACAGATACCGCGAGCGATCATTCGGGTCTGGGCGAACCCCGATGCGGTAACCGTTGCGGATTCCGTTCGCCATGGGCGGCTCCCAATTGCAATCCGACCAACTCAACGAATGATGCAGAAGGCTCCCAGGCGAGAAAGCCCCGCGCGACGGGTGCCGGCGGGGCTGCTGATTTCGATGCTATCGGCTCAGCTGTGCGGCGAACTCAGCGGAGAAAGGTGGTGCGCATTTGCCCGACGAGGGGCGGTCATGAACATGCCGCCTGGTGATCTGAGCGCGCTCGACGTCGGCAACGCAGGTCAGCCGGGCGGCGTTTTTGCGTGCATGGCATCAGGCTGCGAACATCTCCACAATAGTCTGAGCCGTTCATTCCGAAAGTGCCGGCCACGACTGGTCCGTCTAGGCCCCGCTCTCCCGTGGATGCGGCCGCGGCGAGGCAAACGATGGGTAAGATCTAGCGCATGCATAAACCTCGGCGGAGAGCGTGCGGCCGTTCTGCGGCCGCCTGCATCACGATGGTGTGAGCCGGGCATAGCCGCCGATCGGTCCCGCGCGGATTTGTCAACGGGTTGGGGACGCGTGAGATCCGATCAGCGATGAGCCGCGCCGATACGAATGGAAGATACACGAAGATTAGCGGGCCACGCTTGAGCGTCGGCGGCAGTCGACTGCAACATAATTTCTCGTCGGGATCCACTATGTTCAGGCGCGCGCGGTTCATAGACTTGGCTACCGCGACCCGATGTATTTCCTCATACAGATCTGGCGGCGAGATACATTCCGCAGGCCTGGTAAAATGAAACATAATTTAATCAACTTGCCGGCGATGACCAGCGGCTCGCATCGAGGGAAAAAGTTTGCGCATTGAGGAAATCTGGTGTGCTGTATGCCACAGGCGCGACAGCCCAAGAGCGAGATTGCGCCGGTAACAGGGAGGATGGGCTTTGGCCACATCAACTGACGGCTACACGCTGCAAACCACAATCAATCTGCCAGGCACCATTGGCGGCCATGGCGACGTGGTCACATACGATCCAGACACTGCCACAATGTGGCTGGCGCAATCACCGGACAACAATGTCGTCGTAATCGATACTCATACCAATACTGTTAAGGCTACAATACCGAATATCGGAAACGCAAATGGAATCGCCCTGACGCCACAATACGCCTTTGTGGCCGATGTAACGAATAACACCATCGACGTCATCGACAAGCACAATTATAGCCTCGTGTTGCAAATCCCGCAGGCCAATACGACACCGGACAGTGTTGTCTATGTTCCGAGCACAAATCAGGTTCTCGTAGCGTCGGACGACAACAATACAGAAACTTTTATCAATGCCAGTGGACCGTTTACACAAACAGCCGTACTGACCCTCCAGCCAAATCCGTCTCCCGATGGTCCAGATCTTGCGGTCTACGTCGCCTCGAAGGACCTAGTCTATCAGCCGGACGGCGGCGCGATGGATGTCATCAATCCACACACGCATAATATTGTTGCGACCTGGAATTTGTTGAGCAGCGGCGACGCGAAGTCTCCGGTCTACGACCCGATAACCAACCACCTTCTGGTTGGCACAAACCAAAATGAAGTGCTCGTTGTCGACGCCGACAGTGGCATTATCCAAAAGACCATCGCTGTCCCCGGCAGCTTGGATGAGGGGTCTATCGACGTAACCGCGCGCCTAGCATATTTCGGTGACAAATCAGGAGCCGCCGATGTCGTGAACTTGGACACCAATACGCTTGTGGGCAAGCTGCCCGCTGAGAAAGGCATGCATACGTTGGCTGTGGATCCAACCACGACAGACGTGTACGTGTATGAAAACAATCGCAACACGGTCGACGTTTACGCGCCGGATCCGAAGCAGGCCTCTGATTTCGGAACGCTCTCCCACGATGTGCACTCGGTGGCGGGCGAGGTGTACGCGCTCTACGAAGGCCTGTTCGGACGTGCGCCTGATGCGGCCGGGGGCGAGTACTGGGCCACGGCTCTGAGCAGCGGCAAAAGCTTGCACGACGTAACGCAGGCCATGCTCAACTCGCCTGAAGCGCAAGCTCACCTTAATGCGACCGACAACGCAGGCTTTGTCGAGCAGGTGTACGAGACCGTGCTCGGCCGACACGGAGATGCAGCCGGCATCCAGAGCCACGTAGCGGACCTCAACAACGGGTTATCCCGGGCAGATCTGGTAGACCAATTTGTGTTCAGTAACGAGCACGTGAGCGAGATACAGCCTGGCCTGAATTCGGGCGCGTTCGTGGCTGACCAGACAGATGCCGGCGTGGCTCGCCTGTATTACGGACTTCTCAACAGAGCACCGGATGCCACCGGATTGCAATACTTGGAGACCCAGGCTCACAACGGTGCGTCCCTCGGCTCTGTCGCCGCGGATATATTGACCTCGCCAGAATACACGTCCGCTCACCAAGCCCAGACGAACATACAATTCGTCGACAGCCTGTATCACAATGCGCTTGGTCGGGCGGCAGATCCAGCCGGAGAGCAATCTTATACTCAGGGTCTCGATACAGGTACCCTGACGCGTGCGCAGGTGGCAGTCGATATCGCCGAGTCACCAGAAGCACAGCAGCACTTGGCCAGTCAGGTAGAAATCGGCTGGCACTTAGCCTGACGTTAATCTCAACCCAAGCACGGTCGGTAACTTGAAGGGCGCGCCGGCAACGAAACTGATGCCGGCGTGCCCTCGAGCGTCCGATACGAAATCGAGATTCTGTAAGACGTTAGAGTTGGGCTAAGATCATGGCACACGGACCGGTGTCGCGCGAGCTTGGCGCGTCGCTCAAGCGAAGCAGTGGCGCGCTTCTAGCGGTTGCGGGCATGAGCGGGTTGACCAACCTCCTCACGCTGACCGGCTCGTTCTTCATGCTGGAGGTCTACGACCGCGTTATCCCCAGTCGCTCCATGCCGACGCTGGTCGGCCTGTGCGTCCTGGCGCTCACCCTCTACGCGGCACAGAGCGCCCTTGAGGCCCTACGCGCCCGCATCCTCGGCCGCATCGGCGCCGCTCTCGATGCCGAGCTCAGCCCTCGCGTCTTCGCCCTCACCCTGCAGGCCCCCTGCGCGGCGTACGCCCTGAGGAGGCCGCCCAGCCCCTGCGCGACTTGGATCAGCTACGCGCCTTCCTGGCCGGATCCGGCCCGACGGCCTTGTTCGACCTGCCCTGGCTGCCCGCCTACGTCGCGCTGTGTTTCCTATTTCATCCGCTGATCGGCGCCGCCGCGGTCGCTGGCGCCCTGCTGCTCGCCAGCCTGACCTTTGCCACCGATCTTGCCACCCGTACCCCCACTCAGGCTGCCACCGCGCTCGCCGCGCGCAGGCAGGCCTTGTCCGAGGCGGCGCGGCGCAACGCCGAGGTCGCGGCCGCGCTCGGCATCCAGGGGCGACTGGGCGTGCGCTGGACGGCAACGAACCAGGAGTACGCCGCCGCCCAGCAGCGCGTCTCGGACGTCGGCGGCGGCCTCGGCGCCGTGTCCAAGGCGTCGCGCATGGCGTTACAATCCGGCGTGCTCGCGCTCGGTGCCTGGCTGGTGATCAACAACCAGGCCTCGGGCGGCATCATCATCGCCGCCTCGATCCTGGTCGCGCGGGCGCTGGCGCCGGCCGAACTCGCTATCGCTAACTGGAAGGGCTTCGTGGCCGCCCGCCAGTCCTGGCGCCGGCTGTCGCTAGTCCTAGACCGCCTGCCTGAGGCGCTGCCCCCTCTCGCCCTGCCCGCGCCACGGGCCAGTCTCGCGGTCGAGGGCGTCAGCGTCGCGGCCCCCGGCACGAGCCGGATCGTCGTCGCCGACGCCAGCTTCCAGCTGAGTGCCGGACAGGCGCTCGGGATTGTCGGCCCGTCTGCCTCGGGCAAATCGAGCCTAGCGCGGGCGCTGGTGCGGATCTGGACGCCAGCACGCGGCCGGGTACGATTGGACGGGGCCGCCCTCGATCAATGGTCGGCCGAGGGGCTCGGGGCCCATCTCGGCTACCTGCCGCAGGAGGCCGAGCTGTTTGCCGGCACGGTGGCTGAGAACATCGCCCGCTTCGAGCCGAATGCCCCAGCCGAGCGCGTCGTCGCAGCCGCCCAGGCGGCGGGCGTGCACGAGCTGATCCTGCGCCTGCCGTCCGGCTACGACACAGTGCTGGGCGAGGGGGGCCGGGCTCTCGGCCGGTCAGCGCCAGCGCGTCGGCTTGGCGCGCGCGCTCTACGGCGAGCCGTTCCTGGTGGTGCTCGACGAGCCGAACGCCAACCTCGATCCGGAAGGCGAGCACGCGCTGACCCGTGCGATCTTCGGGGTGCGGGCGCGCGGCGGTATCTGCGTGGTGATCGCCCACCGCCCGAGCGCGCTGGTGGCGGTCGATCACGTGCTGATGCTGGCCGAGGGCCGGGTCCAGGCGTTCGGGCCCAAGGACGAAGTCCTGAAGCGCGTCCTGCGCCCGAGGCCAGTGGTGGCACCGGCGGCAGCGGCGGCGCAGACAGCGAGACCCGAGGCGGAGCAGGAGAGCGCGTGATGATGGCCGGTCCTCTCACCCTTCCCGGGTCCGGCGCTGCGGCCGACTTACGGCCGAGCGCACAATCGAGCGCGCGTGTCTCGATCCGGCGCCATCTGATCCTCGCGGGCGGGCTGTCGCTCGCCCTGGTGCCGGGCCTGGGCGGCTGGGCGGCGCTGACCGAGTTTGCCGGGGCGGTGATCGCGCCGGGTCAGCTCGTGGTCGAGTCCGACGTCAAGAAGGTGCAGCACCCCACCGGCGGCGTCGTCGGCGCGCTGCTCGTCAAGGACGGCGACCATGTCCGGGCCGGAGACGTGCTGGTGCGGCTCGATGAGACGCAGACCCGGGCCAACCTCGACATCACCCGCAAGGCGCTCGATGAGCTGTCCGCGCGGCGTGCCCGCGACGAGGCCGAGCGGGACGGCGCGGCACGCGTGATGTTTCCGGCCGAGCTTCTGGCGCGGCGCGCGGACAGTCCCGAGATCGCGGCGCTGATCGAGGGCGAGAGCCGGCTGTTTGCCGCCCGGCTGGCCAGCCGGGACGGGCAGCGCGCGCAGCTCTCCGAGCGTGCAGCGCAGCTGAGCCAAGAGATTGCCGGGCTGACCGAGCAGGCTGGCGCCAAGGCGCGGGAGATCCGGCTGATCGGCGACGAGCTGAAGGGGTGCACGACCTCTACGCCAAGAACCTAGTGCCACTCTCGCGGGTGACGGCCCTGGAGCGGGACGCGGCGCGGCTTGAGGGCGAGCGAGGTCAGCTGATCGCCTCGATCGCCTCGGCCAAGGGCAAGATCGCGGAGACCAAGCTGCAGATCCTGCAGGTGGACGCGGAAATGCGCACGGAGGTTGGCAAGGACCTGGCGGAGATCCGGGGCAAGTGGTCGGAGCTGGTGGAGAAGCGGGTTGCGGCCGAGGATCAGCTGAAGCGGGTGGAGCTACGGGCACCGCAGGATGGGGTGGTGTACCAGATGAGCGTGCACACAGTTGGCGGTCTGGTGACGCCGTCTGAGCCTGCGATGCTGATCGTGCCGGACGCCGACCAGCTGATGGTCGAGGTGCATATCCAGCCGCAGGACATCGACAACGTGCGTCTGGGTCAGAAGGCGGTTCTGCGGTTTGCCGCGTTCAACGCGCGCACGACGCCGGAGGTGGACGGTGTGGTGACGCGCGTGTCGGCAGACGTCACAGCCGATCAGAAGACGGGGCAGAGCTACTACACGGCGCGGATTGGCTTGGCGCCGGAGGAGCGAGCCCGGCTGGGCGAGGTGCGTCTGGTTCCGGGGATGCCGGTGGAAGCACACCTGCAGATCGGGGAGCGCACGGTGCTGAGCTACCTGACCAAGCCGCTCGCCGACCAGATCGCCAAAGCTTGGCGAGAACGATGAGGGCGATATGGACGTGGGGAGGCGTCTACGCCGTCAGTCTGACGTTGGCGGCGACGCCAGCCCAATGCGCGCCAGCTAACACGCTGTCCGAGCTGTGGAGAGCGCTCGGGGCCTGCGCGCGGGTGCGCGATGTGCCGTCCGCTGCGGTTGGTTCGGAGGTGACGGTGCTGTTCAGCCTTAAGCGAGACGGCAGCCTGCAGGGGCAGCCGCAGATCACGCATTCTTACCTGCTCGGAGACATGGAGGCACAGCGCACTTTCATCGCCGGTGCATTGGCAGCGGTGGCGAGGTGTCTGCCGCTTGCGGTCACGGATGGCCTCGGCGGGGCGATCGCTGGGCGACCGTTGCGACTGCGTCTTATTAGCCGCCCGCCGGAACGGGCGACCTGACATTGTGGTAAGTGCACATCAAGTAGTGCTTTGAGAGCCGCGCTGGGTCGGGCCACGGACGACTTGGAAGGACAGCGTAATCAGCTTCAGCAGCAGGCTGAACAGCGCCGTCACCTCTGAACCTGCCGCCGCAGCCGGCACGTCGCGGACGCGCGCGCAAGCCCCGAGCGCCCGCCACAGCTCAGACAACGTGTTGGCTGTTGCACCGTGCGTGGGTGCCGTGACGGCGGCCAGGACGAGTAGGAGACCACTCGTCAGGTCTGGGCGACGGACTTCATGTCCGACCGCCTCTTCGATGGGCGCCCATTCCGGATCCTGACGGTGGTGGACTGCCACACGCGAGAGGTGCTCCCGCTCACACCGAGAGCCAACTTCCGCGCCTTCCAGGTGGTCGAGGCACTCGACGCGCTGAAAAAGCTCCGCGGTCGGGCGAAAAGTCTACGGGTGGACAAGGGGCCGGAATTTGCCGGTCGTATGCTCGATCGGTGGGCCTACATGAACGGGGTCGAGATCGACTTCTCCCGACCGGGCAAGCCGACGGGCAACGCCGACATCGAGGCCTTCGACGGCCGCCTGCGGGCGGAGTGCTTGAACGCTTCGTGGTTCCTGTCGCTAGCCGATGCCCGTGAGCGCATTGAGGACTGAAGGTGCCACGACAACGAGAGCCGTCCTCACACAGGCCTGGGATGGCTGACGTCCCAGGAATTCGCCTTGGCGGCGACTCGACAGGCCGCCGAATGAGACCCAGAGGCTCACCTTTCGGCCGGACCAAGATCTGGGGGACCCTCAGGTATGTAGGCGCTCGTACTAACTTAGGTTGCCAGGTTTTTGTTTTCATTCGCTTTATGAAGTTTTTACTACCACGCTTCACCTCAGGTTATGTTTTATTGCTTAGCTTTTGAGTTCGGCCCATAAGCGTAATTCTGGCTACGTTGCAGGGCTAATGCTTTGAATGTGAGCATCCTTTTATGCTGCCGCCCACGTACCTCTTTCAAGCTTTCGACCCTGCGCACGGTACTGAGCTGTGGGCGACCGACGGAACAGCCGCCGGCACCAGACTCGTCTCCGACATCTCTCCTGGGGCGGGTAGTTCAAACCCCGGCTCATCGAGCCCAAGCGCATTTACCCTTCTGGGCAGCGGGCAGGCGGTATTTGCAGCGACTGACACCACGCACGGGACCGAGCTGTGGGTGACGGATGGGACCACCGCCGGGACCAAGTTAGTCGCCGACATCTATACGGGTACAGGCAGCTCGGCGCCGAGTGGCCTAACTGCTCTTGGCGACGGACGGGCGATCTTCGCGGCTAACGATGGCACGCATGGCAACGAACTCTGGGTGACGAACGGCACGGTCGCCGGCACCCAGCTAATCTCCGATATCTATCCCGGAGCTTACAGCTCGAACCCAGGCTCACCGGCGTACAACACATACCAAGCATCCTTCACCGCCCTGGGGAATGGGCAAGCAGTATTCTCGGCGACCGACGCCACACACGGCAATGAGCTGTGGGTGACAGATGGGACTGCAGCCGGGACTAAATTGCTTGACGATATTTGGTCCGGAGGTCCGACCACTTACGGGCAAGGAAGCTCGAACCCGGCTAATCTGACTGCTCTCGGTAACGGGAAAGCTTTGTTCTCTGCTGACGACGGTACGCATGGCTCCGAGTTGTGGGCGACCGATGGCACGAGCGCCGGCACGCACCTCCTGGACGACATCAATCCCGGTACAGCTGCCTCGCTTCCGGGACAGATCCTGTCTCTCGGCAATGGCCAAGCGCTGTTCAGTGCCGATGACGGCACGCACGGTAACGAGCTTTGGATCACGGACGGCACTACTGCCGGTACCCACATCGTCTCCGACATCAACCCAGGTGGCTCGCTGACGCCGATGGGCACGTCATCCCCGAATAGCTCCTACGCGGCCGACCTCACCGCTCTCGGCAACGGACGCGTGGTTTTCAGGGCAACCGATGCTGCACATGGCATTGAGCTGTGGGTGAGCGATAGCACCGCGGCCGGCACTCACATCGTGTCCGACATCAACCCAGGCGTGGGATACTCGGTGCCGAGCGAGATCACCGCTATCGGCAACGGTAAGGCGGTGTTCTCGGCCTACGACGGGACGGCAACCAACCTCTGGGTGACCGACGGAACTGCCGCCGGTACGCATGTCGTCGCTGGCACTGGCGCCGCAGGGGGCCTGAACCCAACCGCCTTCTTCGCGACCGAGGACGGGCGGGCGCTGTTCTCGGCCAATGACGGCACGCATGGCTCCGAGCTGTGGATCACGGACGGCACGAGCGCCGGCACGCACCTCGTGGACGACATCAATGCCGACCCGTCGGTCCACGCAGGCAACTCAAACCCGAACGGCTTCGTAGCACTACCTACAACGCCTGCTACCCTGTTCGGCACGATGACGACGGACCCGCACGGCGCCGGTGGTCAGGTGTACGCGCTGTTCGAGGGCATTCTCGGGCGCGCGCCGGACGCAAGTGGCCTGGAGTATTACGCCAACCAGATCGCCCACGGCGTCGCGCCAGCGTCCCTGGCCGCCAACTTCCTCGCCTCACCCGAAGGTCAGGCCCGGCTGGGCGCGGCCGACAACACCACCTTCATCCAGCAACTCTACCAGAACACGCTGCACCGGGCCGCCGACAGCGCCGGCCTGCAGTACCACCTCGACGAACTCGCCCACGGCGTCAGCCGCGTCCAGGTGGCCGACAACTTCGTGTTCTCGCCAGAGTTCACCAACACGGTCCAGCAGGCGATCAGCAGCGGGCTGTTCGTGCCCGACGCCAACGCGTCCGAGGTGGCACGGCTGTACTACACCATGCTCGGCCGCGCTCCGGACGCGATCGGCCTGACCTACTGGACGGACAAGCTCGCCCACGGCGGCTCGGCCTCGGATCTGGCGCAGGGCTTCCTCAACTCGCCGGAGAACCAAGCCACCTACGGCAAGCTGTCCAACAGCGCCTACGTGGACGCGCTCTACGTCAACGCGCTGGGTCGGCACGCCGAGAGCAACGGTCTCGCGTACTGGACGGCTCATCTCGACCAGGGCGAGTCGCGGGCCGATCTGGCCGTACAGCTGTCGCAATCAGCCGAGTCACAGACCTACCACTTCGCTCAGATCGAGCAGGGCTACCACC
>JBODSC010000001.1:5017500-5547500 GCA_050632875.1 Methylobacterium sp. P31
CGCTCACCTGGCCCAATCCAAAATACCGGCCAGGTCAAGACAATCAGGCACGGTTGCGCGACCAGCGACGAGTCGTCCGGGTGCCCGCACCCGCCGACCCTTCGTTTGCAGGGATCGGTGTTGAAGCCGGGACGCGGATGATGCGACGTCCGTCGACATCAAACCCCTCAACTACGCCGCTCTCGGTCATCAGTGCGACAGGCTCGGTCACCGCAATGGCCGGGTCGGCAGCCTGCCGCCGGCTTGGTCCGCGTATACTCTCGCGGCTCCGCCGAGCGGGCGGACGGGCGCGCCGCACCCAATCCGTGAGGTGGTGTAGGGCATAGCTCGTGGCATCGACCTGATCGTCGTGACGGCCATTCGGGAAGGCCAGAAGCTCGGCTTCGTAGATGCCGAGCCACGGCGCTTCAGCGGGCAGGTGCACCCGTCCCTCCTCGAAGCGCGCCGACTGCGCCTCGCAGCGCGCTACCTTGTCGAGGCGCGCCGGTAGCAAGACCGGGCGCAGCGCGCTGGTGCGGCGCAGATCCTGCAGCAGCGCATACCCGAGCGCCGTCTTCTCGATCAGCGTGACGTCCGCGTCCCAGCGCGCGTGCAGCTCCAGTACGGCGCGCCGCAGCTGGGGAAATTCGAGCCGCTGCCGGACCACATCGAGCAGGTAGAAGTCCTGGTCGCGCACACCCCAGACCAGCCCGACCGACCAGTCGCTCGTCTCGCCGAGCGTAGAGGCCGTGTCCCAGGCGGCCACGATCCGATCCATCGCTGCTGGCCGTTCGCGGTAGTATTTGAGCCACTCGCGACGAATGAGATTGCCTCCGGCCGGCGTCGGCGCCTGCTGGTATTGGGCTTCGAAGGTGCGCGAGCCGAGCCTCGCGCCGGAGGACGTCAAGCAGATCGCACGGCTCGCGCTCGGGCTGGAGGGCGTCGCCGCAGCGGCGCCGATGCACGTGGCCCGGTCGGTCGCTGAGCTGGAACACACCGTCCTCCACGGCGATGGCCGGCAGATGGACGACTTGCCAGTCTTCCGGGGCTCGTTCGAGCAGGTGGCCGCACAAGTCGGCCTCGTGCAGCCGCTGCATGACCAGCACGATCGCACCGTGCCGCTTGTCGTTCAAACGCGAGACCAGCGTCCCCTCATAGTACTCGATCGCCCGGCGCCGATCGGCCTCTGAGGTGGCGCTGGAGGCTTTCATCGGATCATCGAGAATGATGACGTCGGCACCGCGCCCGGTCAGAGCGCCCCCGAGGCCGAAGGCCAAGCGTCCGCCCTTGAGCGTGGTCACGAGCCTCGACGTCACGCTGGCGGCGCGCGACGAGCCTCGCAGGCCGGAAACAGCGCTCGAAACCAGTCGCTCTCCATGACGTGGCGGGTGTCGATCGCGTGCTTGCGCGCCAGATCGGCGGCGTAGGAGGCGCACAGGATGCGCTTGGTCGGGTCATGCCCCAGGATCCAGGCCGTGAAGGCGACCGAGACGGTGATCGACTTCATCGAGCGCGGCGGCACGTTGATGATCAGCCGGCGCACCTCGCCCCGCGCCACCCGTCCCAGCTGCCACGCGAGGTGATCGAGGTGCCAGCTGTGACAATACGGCGTCCCGGGTTCGAGGGCATGGAAGGTCTTCTGAGCAAAGGCGGCGAGGTTCTGGCGCAGTAGGGCGCGTAGGAGGCGGTTACGGTCACTCACGGCCGTCCTCCACCCCATCGTCGTCGGGCGCACCCGGGTCAGTATCCCCGATATCGCGCACACCGGGGCAATGATTGCGCAGGATCGCCTCGTCCTCAGCCGCGGTCTCCTCGCTTGCCTGTGGCGCAGATTCATCGGCGGCCAAGCGTAAGACGAGATCGAAGACATCTTTCATGGCCCTAAGATCGCCTTTGAGTGCGAGCTCCGCCTGCTTCTTCAGGAGCGCAACAATGCGGGGAACGTGACGCTCGCGACCTCCCTCGACGATCTTGATCGTCTCCTCGAGCCACTGCGCCGCGACCAGAGCGCGGAGCGTAGATTTGTTGAGGCTGCCCTTCGGTCTTCCCTTCGGATTGCCGCTTTGTCCCTTACGGAAGCGTGTCCGCATCGGCGGACATTTGTAGCCGACACGCTCCTGGTGCCCGGCGGACTCAGGGGTTGGATCTCGCTTGTGGGAAGCCGGCGGGCTGTTCGTCATCGTCATAAGTCATGGCGACCTCCAGCGACGCGCCACGCCTTCTCACCGAAGAAGGACGTGACTGCGCCGGAATGCCGCTCGTTCGAGCGATGACGACTGATCCACACGAAGGTGGAGCGTCTTCCCGGTTACGTCTTTGGTTTAAAAGCGCATCCCAGTGATGCACTGGAATCAAATTGGCAAAATCTTGAACGGCCGTCAAGCATCACAGATCTTATCAAGGACTATTTTTGCACGATTATTCCCAACATCCGCACTCTAATTCTATAAGACATGGCGATGCGATGGCTCGAGGCACATTGCCTTGAGCCACGACTTCTCAAGCGCCTTGATTGAATGCAGACAGCGGCATAGAGCTTGCCGCGCGGCTACGAGCCCGGTGAGCTTAGCCGTTCCCGCACCCGCGGCTTGACCGCTGCGGCCGGAGTCGTTGCCACGGGTCCCATCGATTGTTCCGAGGGCGCCCGTGCCTGCTCCTCCGCGAGGCGGCGCTCGGTCAGCTGCGCCAGCGTCAGCCCGGTCTCCAGATGCACCGCCTCGCGGCCCGTGGCCTCCTCGTAGCGTCGGATCGCGATCTCGGCGTAGCGCGGCTCGAACTCCACCGCCCGCACACGCCGGCCCACCCTCTCACCCGCCAGGATCGTAGTGCCCGAACCCACGAAGGTGTCGAGCACCAGCGCGTCGCGCCGGCTGACATCTTTGAGCGCATCGGCCACGAGCTGGGCCGGCTTGACCGTCGGATGGTCAGTGAGGTCGTCCAGGCGTCCGGCCCGGAAGGCGTTGGCGCCGGCATAGGTCCAGACATTCGAGCGGTTGCGCCCGAACCGGCCCATCTGGACGTTGTCGCGATGAGGTTCCTCCCCGACGCGGAACACGCCGATCAGCTCATGCTGGTTGCGGTAGAGTCCACCCTGGCCCGCATTGGTCTTCACCCACGTGATCAGGTTCAGATACGCGCCGTAGACGCGCTCGCCAGCCTCAATGAGGTCGCGCACATGCTTCCAATCCATACAGACGAAGTGCACCGCTCCGGGTTCTGAGACTCGGGCGGCGTTGCCAAGCGCCGCCTCTAAGAAGGCCACGAACTCGGCCCGACTCATCTCGCCCGAGGCGAAAGCGAAGTCAGGGTGGCGGGTCTGGCCGCGGCCGCCGGTCGAGCGCACCGGCACATTGTATGGCGGGTCGAGGAACGCGACCTCCGCCGTCTCGCCGGCCATAAGCCGGTCGAGGAGCCTCGGCGCTGCGGGCGTCGCCGATGGCCAGCCGATGCGGGCCGAGAGCGAAGATATCGCCCCGCCGCAAGCGGGACTCAGCTGCTGCGAGCACCGGATCGACCACGTCGTGGGCCGCGCCCTCACCATCCTCATAGTCGATCACGAGCGCGTCGATCTCGGCGACCTCGAATCCGGTGCCGCTGAGCGTCAGCCCGGCCTCCTCGAAGAGCAGCGTCAGCTCGGGGATTTGGCCGGCCAGAGCCTTGCGGTCGAGACGGGCATCCAGGCCGACGCGGTTGTCACTCAGCAGGAAGGAGCGCTTCTGGCCCTCCGACAGGTTGAAGACCTGAACCACCGGCATGCTGGGCCAGCCGAGCGCCTTGGCAGCTGCGAGACGGGCATGGCCGGCCAGGATCACGTAGTGCTCGTCCACGATCGCGGGCGCCAGCTGCCCTGTGACCTCGATGGCACGGCTGAGTTTACCCACCTGCCGCGCCGAGTGGACCTGTATACGGTGCGGATTCTCGACCAGGGCGCTCAGCGGCGCGAGCCCGTAGCGCCCTTCGAGCCCAGACCCGAGCGGCACACGTGGCGCCTCGTCGAGAGCAATCGCGTCGCTGCGGATCGGGGAGGGGGAAGACCTGCCGTGACCGCGGCAGGACGGATGCGTTCTCTTCTGGCCATGATGGACTCCAAAGCTAAGATAGCGATGAAGACCGGCGTCGATGAGGTTGGATCGGCAGCGCGCAGCCATCAGTTGGCGCTCGACCTGTCGCGGGCCGAGCGTGCCAAACCGATGCTGCTCTGGGCAGATCTGCCCCGTGCTGCTTGTGGTCTGCGGACTGCCGACCGCCTCAGCGGTCGACCGGTCCCGTGCGCGTCACATGCCAAAAGCACCCGCCGCGCAGCGGGTCGCTTAATGCCGCAGCTTGGTGAGAAAGGCAATCCGGTGGTCGATGGCCGAGGGCACACCTCCCGACGCACTCCTGCGCGCCGACCCTGGCTTCGGCCGAAGCGCCTTTCGTCGTCTCATTCTATGCAGGCGTAACACAGCTGATGTTAGCCGAAGAGGCAGCTGTATCGGCATGGAAATACGCGCAGCTACTTTCCACGCTCACGAAGACGAATGAGAATTAGCGATCGAGGCAGCTCTGTCGTCGATGATTTTAGTTATTGCATCATAATCCATAAAATCCCCGAAGTTTAATCCATTGCATGTTGAAGCATAACCAAATTTACCGATTTCTAGGTTGCCGACGCGCACAACAGATTCGTACTTGGGTTGCAAATAGTTCGAGCGATAAACCTCAACACACAGAAGAAAATGGGGGTGAACAAGCTGAGAGATGGATTCGTAGACCGTAAATTTGTCGTTTCCTGGACGGTCAAAATAATGCTGAAACATAACAAACAGGGTTCTGTTTGTTCCTCGCAGCAAGGACCTAAATCTATCAACACAGCGCCGGAAATAATTGTAATCGTCCTCGCTTAGTTCCGGATTATGGTGGTTAAATATGTATTTGATATTGAAATTGTCCCTATAGAAAGTATTATCAGCTTGATATAAATGAGGGTCGGGCCGCAATTCAACTGGAATATCTTTCAAATTGTCGCGATCAAGAAATTCTTTAAAATCATCGCGAATTGCATGCTCAACCATTTCGGGCGACGAAAAAATCCAATCGAAAGGCATCGAAGATTTTTTGAGGCCCATTTGCTTAAGCGTATGGCTCGTCAGGCATAATGTGCCCAATCCAACGACGGAGATGGTGTTGTTATCGGTCATGCGCGTCTCTGAGCCGCAAGCTCCCTCGTTAGGGTCCTAACCAGCGAGCTGAAGCTGAACAAGGTAGCCGAACTCCTAGCGCCTCGGACCCTCTCGCGCCAAGAAGCGATACCCGCGCGTCGTTAGAGCCACTGCCGCGAGAGCGCCGATCTTCAAGCAGGTGCTCTCGATCGGCTCGGCCGCCACGACGGCATCGACTTCAGCCGCGCCTGCTCGACAGCGCCTCCATCGCTGTAAAAGGGAGCTCGGCGACGGGACCGACCCCGACAGACCGGGTTAAGTCGAGCCAGACGCGCCACGTCCTCACCGATGCGAAGGGCATCCTCCCTCGCGCTCACCACCGCCCCCCTGCGCCCAAGCTTACCCTCTGTGCGTAACACCGCCCCTGCGCAATTTTCGGAGCAATGCTGCGGCACTGATCTGCCGCGCGTGCGGTCGAGCTAACGCCGCGTGTCATGCACAATCCCAGCGCTGCAAGCCTGACCGTCTGAAAAGCCCAGCCCCCGGCAGCGATGTTCGAAACTGACATTTACGCCTGAGCCTCAGGCAAGACGATCCATTAAAAGATGTGGGCTCGCGGCGAGGCCCTGGCGACAGAGCGGGGTTGCAAGTGCGACTTAGTGGGTATCGGCTTACCCATGTAATTCATCTTTCGGTAGGCCAGCTCACCGAAGCTATGCTCCTGGCCCAAACGCAGTCAGGTCGAGCGATGGATGATCAACGCCACAGCAGGGCCCTTTCGGAGTCGACGATGGCGGATCTTCACCCCGCTTTCGCGGACCGGCGGAGCCGCATGCGGATCGGCCTCGCGTTGGGGTCCGGAGCAGCGCGTGGCTGGGCGCATATTGGGGTGCTGCAAGCGCTCGCCGAAGCCGGGATCGCCCCGGATGTCATCGCTGGATGCTCGGTCGGTGCCGTGGTCGGTGGATGCTATGCCGCTGGCAAGCTCGGCAACATCGAGGCCTTCGCCCGTTTGCTGACGAAGCGGCGCATCCTCGGCCTGCTCGATTTCCAGATCGGCGGTGCAGGCCTCATCGGTGGCGAGCGGCTGCGCGCGCTGCTGGAGAGAGACCTCGGCCCAACCACCATCGGTGATTTGCCGCTGCGCTTTGCGGCGGTCGCGACCGAGATCGCGACCGGGCACGAGATCTGGCTGACTCAGGGGTCCTTGGTCGACGCGATCCGCGCGTCCTACGCGTTGCCCGGGATCCTCGAGCCGCTGAATTCGGGCGGGCGCCTCTTGATGGATGGCGCGTTGGTGAACCCGATCCCGGTCACCCTCGCACGGGCCCTGGGGGCCGACATCGTGATTTGCGTCAATCTCAACGGCGACCCCCGCACCCGGGGCACCGTGATACCCGCCCATGGTTGCGATCGGGCGCCGCCCCCGTCCGTCACGGGCGCGACCGGCTGGTGGGCACGCCTGCAGACGCAACGGGCCGCGCCGGAACCGCGCCGCGCACGGTCGGCATCGCGCGCGGCGCGTCCCGCGACGATCCTGACGGACGCCTTCAACATCGCCCAGGACCGCATCGCGCGCTCGCGGCTCGCCGGCGATCCCCCAGATCTGATGATTTCTCCCCGTCTCGCTGAGATCGGCCTGTTTGAGTTTCATCGGGCGGCCGAGACGATCGCGCTCGGCCGCCGCGCGACGGAGAAGCTCTTGCCGGAGATCCGAGAGGTGGTTGCAGTTCACCAGGCGCCAGCCTGAGGAAGACCCGGCATCCGGCCTGCCTCGTTCGCCGCTGCAAAGGCCCCTGAGTCCGGAGGACTAAGTAGCTGATTCTAAGGGCGCACTCGACCGTTCGCACGCAGCCGCTGCCGTCCGGGCGAGATGGCCTTGACCGTCCATCAGCACGGCGCCTGGACGCCGCTGGGACTATTTCGGAGACCGTGTGGCACGTAGCTCAATGCGGCCCTTTTGCGCCGCGCGCGCATCAGGTGTGCCGGACAGCAGCAATCCAACCGGCTAACATGTGGACGGATCTGGAAGCCCTTAGCTTCTCAGAGAGTCGGCTCCTCCACCGTCTTTCAAGCACGATCGGACGGTGTCCTTCTGGCGCTATCAGCCCGCGACCGGAACGGGCTGTGAGCCGCCAAGGTTTCCTCCTAGCACCCACGCCTACAAGGGCACGCGCAAGGAGAGCCCAATGGCCAATCGGCAACTCCGGGGCCGGGACAGGCAGTCAAACTTCGAGCAGGAGGTAGTCCCGCCGGAGAGCGCGGCCGTGATGCGTTTATGCCCGCTCGGCCGCTCATACACCTAAACACGCGCGCCTAGGTGGCCGCAGCACAGATCGGGGCGCAGGGAGCGCTCCTCTCCCCTGTCGGCCTCAAGGCGCCTGGTCCAAGCTGCGATGAGAGCAGGGTGGCGGGGTCGCGGGATGCAGTCAGCCAACCAACCTGAAGCTCAGGTCGTAGCGCCACGTGTGCCCCCACCCTCTACCCCTGGACCCTCCGGTCTCGGAACCACGGCCGTTCTTGTGCTGGTGGTCGCGGTTCTCCATTTCGGCCGCGAGATCTTCATCCCGATCGCCCTCGCAGTCCTGCTGGGATTTCTCCTAGCCCCAGCCGTGCGCTTCCTGCGTCGCTTCATAGGACGCATCCTGGCGGTGCTCGTCACCATCTCTGTCGCCCTCGGCATCCTCGCGGCTCTGGCCGGCGTGATCGGCATCCAAGTCGCTCAGCTCGCGACGGATCTGCCCTACTATCAGCGCGCCATCGAGCAGAAGGTGGAGGGCCTTCAGGAAGGTGCTCTCGGGCGCGTCTCCGAACTGCTGAACCAGCTCAACCGAGGCGCCCGCACCCGCACTGAGCAGCCCACCAAGCCCGCAGACGAGCCAGCAAGTGGCAGTCATGCCACGCCGGCGCCAGCTGCTCCGAAGCCGGTCCCTGTCGAGGTCCGGGAGCCTCCTCCAGCGCCACTGGCGCTCACCGAACGCCTGATCGGCCCTCTGCTCCAGCCTCTCGCCACGACCGTCATCATCCTGGTGGTGCTGATCTTTATCCTCTTGCAGCGCCAGGACCTGCGCGACCGCATGATCCGCCTGTTCGGGTCGGACGACTTACACCGCACCACGGCCGCGATGGATGACGCGGCAAAGCGCTTGAGCCGCTACTTCCTGGCACAGCTTGGGGTGAACATCTCCTTCGGTGTGCTGATCGGATGTGGGCTCTGGCTGATCGGTGTGCCGAGCCCCATCCTGTGGGGGGTCGTCTCCGCCATCATGCGCTTCGTGCCCTACGTCGGCGCCTTCGCGTCAGCGGCAGGCCCGATCCTGCTCGCTGCCGCTGCAGAGCCAGGCTGGTCGATGGCGCTGTGGACGGCAGCCCTGTTCCTCGTGACCGAGCCACTGATCGGCAACGGTATCGAGCCGCTCCTTTACGGCCACAGCACGGGCATGTCGCCGATCGCCGTGGTGATCTCGGCCCTGTTCTGGACCTGGGTGTGGGGCCCGGTCGGGCTCCTCATGTCGACGCCTCTGACCCTCTGCTTGGTCGTGCTCGGCAAGCACATCGAGCACCTCGAGTTCCTGGACGTCCTCCTCGGCGATCGCCCGGCCCTTACTCCGGTCGAGAACTTCTATCAGCGCATGCTGGCAGGAGACGCCGATGAGGCCGCGGAGCACGCAGAGCAACTGCTCAAGGAGCGCTCGCTGTCGTCCTACTATGACGAGGTGGCGCTGAAGGGTCTGCAGATGGCCGCCGATGACGCGCGCCGTGGGGCGCTCAAGTCAGATCAGATCGCTTTGATCAACGAAACTGCCGGTGAACTGATCGAGGATCTGGACGATCATGAGGACGGCGACCCTGATCCGGAGAAGGCGGAGCATCAGGCTTCGGCGGACATCCCATCTCAGTCCGAGCAAGCCTTGCCGGAGAGCCGGACTGTAGCGGATCGAGCGCCCGACCCACAGGAACTCCCGCCGCTCTGGCGTGGTGAAGCGCCGGTCTTGTGTATTGCCGGACGGGGGCCGCTCGACGAAGCCGCCGGTGCCATGATGGCGCAACTTCTCAAGAAGCACGGCGTGGGTGCGCGCGTTCTCCCAAACACCGTCACAAAGCGCAGCCGGATAGGGGAGCTTGATCTCGAGGGGGTGGCGATGATCTGTGTCTCCTACCTCGACATCAACGGGCCCCCTTCGCACCTACGGTATCTGTTGCGGCGGCTGCGCCAGCGAGCGGGTAACCTTCCGGTTCTCGTTGGCCTATGGCTATCGGACGATGCTGCGCTGAGAGATGAGACGCTGCGCAAACAGATCGGCGCGGACTTCTATGTGGCCAAGCTGCACGCGGGGGTGGAAGCTTGTTTGTCAGTCGCGCGAGAAGCTGCACGGCAAGCAAGCCCACGCGCAGAAAGAATACGCGAGCTTAAAGCTCAACTGGATATTCCTACAAAGTCTAAAAAATGATGGACTTCAGGCAAAGTTGTCCTTGCCGCGAAGCGCCATCTCGGCGCGGCCAGCTCGGGCGAACGGATCCTTCATTCGGCAGTAGCGAGGCTGACGCCTATTCCGCAGCGCGTCGGTGACCGGAAGCCCGCTCCCAGAGATGCTGCTGCGCAGTGAACCGATGCTGTCCGCGAGCCGTTTCTTGCCGCCAGCTATGGCCGTTTCACGACTCGAAGGACCGCACATGCGCATGCGCAACTTGCTGCCCCTGATCGGACTGCTCGCACTCACCGCCTGCAAAGACGAGAAGGCTGAGACCCCTCCGGCGACACCACCGGCGGCCAGCACGGCGGCACCGGCGACTCCGACCCCTGCTCCAGGAGCCCCGTCCAATCCAGCACCAGCGGACAGGCCAGCTCACTGATGGACAGCAGGGTGGGGCGCGAAGGAGGCCCCCGGCTCGTCACTGCCGAGATTCTGCGCCTGCACCACCGGATCGTGCAGGCGACCGTAGCACCTAAGCCGGACCACCGAGCGGCTCTGCGCTGAGCCGCTCGGGTTCAAGCTAGCGTGAGCCGCTTCGTGTTGGCGGCCACGTGCTCACGCAGACGGCTGATCACCGTCTCGGCCGAGCCGCCCTGCATCAGCGTGTAGATGGCCTCCGTCGCGGCCAGGACCTTCTCGCCGGTCATCAGGTGCGCCTCAGCCTGAGCCGCGGCTCCGCCCCACGCCAACTTGACCAGCCGCAGTTCGATGACCTTCTGAGCCTCGAGTCCGAGAAGAGCGGCCGTGAAGAACGGGAACATTCAGCTCTCCTCGGCTGCAGTGGGGAGGGGGCGCAGATCACCATCATCTGCTGCTCGAAGCTTTACGCTGCGGCGTTCGGCTGAAGCCCTGAGCCAGTCAGCAACTGGCGGCCCGGTCCAGCGAGTGCCTCACCGAAGCGGGCAGCGGCGTTGATTGCGCGCGTCATCTCGCGGGTCTGAAGATCGAAAACCTGAGAGGGCGTCCGTGCACGGCTCAGAGCCTGCAGATAAGCAAGCGCGGCCTCGCTCTCGCTGCGGGCATACGCCCAGGCCGTCACGTTCATCTGAAACACGGTTTGCGTGAAGTTCGGCGAAGCCAGCCACAACGTGTGGCTCACGGGGCGGTCCTGTGATGCCTCGGCAGGTCGAAGCTGGTCATCGCGCAAGCTCGTAGGCTCTGTTGTCACTGGTAGCGGCTGATCCGCATCTTCAACTGCGGATTGATCGACGCCGCTGATGTCGCTCATCGCGGCAGGCGCCTCAGCCAAAAGGGCCGCTGACTTGGCGTGATCAATGCGAGCGGCCTCATCGCCTGAAACATCCGGAGAGATCGTCGGCGCGATCTCGGCAGCGCCAACTGAGGGCAGCTCGAGAGCAGTGGCAGAGGTCGTCTCGAGCAGATCGGCCGTCAGATCGACTGAGGCTTCGTCGTGGATGGAGGCCAAGGCCTCCAGCAGGACTGGCGCTTCGGCCGGGTTTGTTGCCGAGTCTGTGTCGATCGGCGGCATCTCAGGTATGCCGGATGACATGAGGGGCTCACTGTCCCCGCTCGGCTGCACCGCGCCAGAGGCTGTTTCCTTCATCGGCACCGAAGTCTGACCGCTACGCCGACGCACCATCACGCTGCTCCCCAAGTCACAGAGACCCCCTGCGCCTCAGTCCGAGGTGCAGGGGGCGGTAATGCCGGATCCGATCAGGCCGTCTTGGCGGGCTGGGCCACGCTGGCGAGTTCCTTGGTCTGGCTCTGCAGAGCAGCGAACTGCGTGCGGACGTAGTCGGACTGGAGGTGCAGCGCGTCCTGCAGGCTGTTGGCCCGCACCAGCTTCTGCGCGACGTCGAAGGCAGCGGCGAGGTTCTGCTCGAACATCTCGAGACCGCGGACATAAGCGACGCTGGCGGGCAGCTCAGCCGTCTTGGTTTGCGCCTGCGCAGTCTCCGTGGCCTTGCGCGCATTCTGCACGAAGGCGATGAGCGCAGCGCGGGCCTGCTCGACGCTCTTCTCGGCGAAGTCGCGCATCTCGGCCGGGATCTCGAAGCTCGGCTGGGTGATGTTCATGATGCCCCTCAAACTCAACATTCACGCCGAATCAATTTGTGCGACGCGCCGAATGCATGCCGCAATGCACAATCCGTGTCCAGATGGCCAAATTCCTAGGCTCGGACTCGCCCTCAAGCCCACCGAGGAGGCATGAGGGGATATCGTGTGATCCAGAGTGCGATCTCGACGCCGACCGGCGCGCTGAGTGCCTGAACCAGAACGGAGCGTCACGGCATCGGAACTCACCCCAAGTAGCAGGATTGCTTCAGTAGGAGGAACCTTCCGGAGGTCATAAAGCTATGGTGGAACCGAGCGGCATAGGCGTTGATGCTCAGAGCGACACTGCGAGAGCAAGCAACCTTATCGCAAGCGATAAAGTCGAGGGAACAGAGGTTCACCTAGGCGGCGCAGCCTCGGTTGGCTACATTAAAAGGCTACTGATCGATAAGCCGTCCGGCAGAATCGTTTACGCAATCCTCCGGATAACCAACATGTCTGGTCAGCCTGCGAACGAACGCGCTGTTCCATGGCGTGCTCTGACTTACAATACGGGACTTCGCGCCTACGAAATCAACAGCACGGACGAGAAACTCAGATCAGGCCCGACCTACCCTGAGACCACTAGCGACCCTACATTTGACCCGGCGTGGGAAGAGCACGTTCACCAATATTTCAACACTGAACCATACTGGAAATCAGAAACGGACCGCGCGACCGATGTGCCTTTCGGTAAAAAGAAGACTTGAGACATCGACCGAAAGTTAGAGCTGATTTGAACGCCTATAGATGTTTTCATTGAGCGGGACAATGTTGGACCCTCAAGTAAACACCTGGAGCTGCGCACCGCTGGACCCGTGATGACACGCTCAACTTTCCCGCAATACCAAGCTGGAAGCGCTCCACCACGTGAGAAATGCTAAATACGGGCCGCCCAAAGATGGGGCAGCCCACAATCCAGGCCTTACTCTGCTAGGGCCAGATCGGCCGACCCAGCGGCCTCCAAGTGCCTGCTGACTTTCAACGTCAACGCGACGAGACCGCCGGCCAAGGTGCAACCAGCTAAGACGAGCAGACCCGCCGAGAAGTTACCCGTCACGTCCTTGAGGTAGCCCATGACGTAGGGCCCGGCGAACCCGGACAGGTTCCCAATTGCGTTGATCGCTGCGATTCCTGCCGCGGCCGAGGTTCCCGTTAAGAAGGCGCTGGGAATGGGCCACAGGAGCGGCGGCGTGGCTGAGACCCCGATCTGGCTCAAACAGAGCAGACCAAGCACCAGAACCGGCTCAGAGACCAGCGCCGCTCCGGCTACGCCGACTGCGGCGAGGATCATGGCAAAGCAGACGTGCTCTCGCCGTTTCAAGGTGCGGTCAGAGTTGCGGCCCAGCAGGACCATGCCGACAGCGCCGAACACGAATGGCAGGGCGGATAGCAGGCCAGTCTGGAAGTTGCTGACACCGAACCCCTTCACGATGGTGGGCAGGAAGAACGCCACTCCGTAGCTTGCCGCATTCAGACAGAAGTAGACGAACGAGCAGGCGAGCACCCGCGGGTCAGACATGGCCTTGATGATGCTGACGTGCCCGGCATGGGCTTTCTGTTCGTGCTCTGTTGCCAGGCGAGCCTCGAGCCAGGATTTTTCGTCCCGCGTGAGCCACGTCGCCATGGCTGGACGGTCCGTGAGATAGAAGATGACGCCCAGAGCCATGAGCATCGACGGCACCGCTTCCAGAATGAAGAGCCACTGCCAGCCGTCGAGACCGGCGCCAGTGAGGTTCAGGAGCGCGCCCGAGACCGGCGCACCGACGATTGAGGAGAAGGGGATGGCCAGCATGAACAGGGCAACGACGCGGGCGCGGTAGACCGAGGGGAACCACAGCGTCAGGTAAAAGATGATGCCGGGGAAAAATCCTGCCTCCGCGATACCGAGCAGGAAACGGAGGCTGAAGAACACCCACTCGTTGGAGATACCAGTGGCCGAAGAGATCGGGCGTATGAAGGCGAATAGGCCGGAAATCACACCCCAGCTGAGCATGATGCGGGCGATCCAGAGTCGCGCACCAAAGCGGTCCAAGGCGAGGTTGGAGGGCACTTCAAGGAGGAAGTAGGAGAGGAAGAACAACCCGGCGCCGAAACCGTAGGCGGCCTCCGACAATCCAAGGGCCGCATTCATCTGCAGCTTCGCAAAGCCGACGTTCACTCGGTCGAGGTAAGCGACAAAGTAGCAGACAAAGAGAAACGGCATCAGCCGCCACATCACTTTGCGGATAGTGACACTCTCGATTTCAGCCATGGCGCCTTCACTCCCGATACTTTCCATAGCTCGCTGTTCTGCCGTGTAGAGCTTAACGCAGATCTGAGCCGAATTTATTAGAACAGGCCGAACAGCAAGCCTCCCAATACGGTCAAGGTCACGGCGCTCGCGATGAGTGTTCCTTGCGGATCATCGACAAGTGGATTGCCGATTCGGGCTCCGAAGCTCATGGCCGCCTCCCGTTCTGCTGCGAAAAGTGCGCTGGCTCTGGAGCGATGTCACTGAGGAAAGCCAAGGCTTGGTGACAGCTCGGGCCATACGTCCATTTTTGACATTCAGCTGACTCAGGTTGAACCCTGCGTCACAGAGCTGCCGAGATCGGCAATTTGCACCTTGGCGGCCTCGATCTGTCTCACGGGCGCTGACGGCGGACTATCCGGCGACGGAACACTGGAAGGGCCAGCTCCCGAGCTAAGAACGCCACCCTCTTCAGGAGAGGCTCGCGGCCCGCTTCAAAACACATCGGGTATCTGCGCAGATACCCCTTCAATGTGACCCAGAGTGCGATTTCGACGCCGATCGGCGCGCTAAGTGCCCGAACCAGAAGGGACCGCCTGGGTCCTTTTTGGGGCGCCGACTCACTTTCGGTACAGGACACAGGTCAGCAGACGTCGAATCTCGAGCATTCAGCGTGGCCGACGCTCGTTTTACGCGTTCTGCCGCTGCCGGATTAGCGCGACCCACTGCTCAGCTGATTGAGCACCGGAGACGGCCCACTGGTGATCGACGATGAAGAAGGGCACGCCGCCGATCTGCATCTCAGCTGCTTGTGCCTCGACGCTCACGATGAGCGAGCGCAGTTGATCACTCTTCAGGGCTGCCAGCGTTGTCTGCCGGTCGAGACCCACTCCCTCAGCAACGTCCAGGAGGACTGCCTCATCGCCAACGTCGCGGCCCTCCTCGAAGTAGGCGCGGAACAGCGCCTCCACGAATGCGTCTCCCCTGCCGTGCTGCCGGGCGGCCGCGATCAGCATGTGGGCCTTGCGCGTGTTGGGCGTGGACTGCATGCGGTCGAACGCGAAGCTGATGCCCTCCCGGCCTCCGAGGCTCGGCCATCTGCGCGTCGAGGCTCTGCGCTACGCTCCGCGCCGAACTTTCGTGCGCGGTAGACGGAGCGCTCGATGCCTTCGGCCGGCATGTCGGGATTGAGGCTCGAAGGGCAGCCACTCGACCGTGGTGGTCTCACGTAGCCCGAGCTGATGAAGCGCATGTTCGAGCCGGCGCTTGCCGAGGAAGCACCAAGGACAGATCACGTCCGAGAAGACGGAGACTGTGAGTGCCATCATCTGCTCCGTTGCATGCCGGACATGTAGCTCTCAGCCGCTGCCAGCCGCATGGCCCAGCGCATCCCTCAAACGGTGGCGTCAGCCCGTTGTGTCGTCACCAAGCGAGATCGTCCGCTCGACGACGTGCTCGAGGGGCGCGTTCTCAGCCGTCAGTGTCATGCGCAATTTCAGCGTGCCGCCCTTCACCTGTCCATCGCGAGCCACGCGCTCGATCTCGCGTTGGGAGGTGACGCCGACCTCCTTTAGGAACTTGCGTAGCTCGATGTTGAAGCGGTCCTCATCCATGGCGTTCCTCCGCGTAGGGTGTGATTGCCGTCAACGCCCCGGGTCGGCAATCGGCACCAAGACCCTGGCGGACAACGCGGTCGTTTGCGGCCTGCCTGATCAGGATGTGGGTATCACTCCAGATGATGGACCGCGTCATCGACCGTCCCAGCGTGCCAGCTCAGGACCGTGAGGGTGTCGTGGGCTAGGGTCGCGGGACAAGCCTCAGTCTCAGGTCCTAGCCGAGGGTTAGATCCGGAAGCGCACGGCAGTTCACGCAGCGGGGACAGTCTCCCAGAGTGCGATCTCCGACGCCCGTCCGACTGCTGCACCCACCCCTTCCGCGTCGGCGCCCGACAGGGTCCGGCGCATGTGCGGCGCCAGCCCCGGACAGAGCGAA
This sequence comes from Methylobacterium sp. P31, assembly GCA_050632875.1. Classification (GTDB taxonomy): domain Bacteria; phylum Pseudomonadota; class Alphaproteobacteria; order Rhizobiales; family Beijerinckiaceae; genus Methylobacterium. Next base: position 5,033,376 of record JBODSC010000001.1, read on the forward strand.
GTCCGCCAAGGATGGGATGATACTGTTGGCGACAGAAGGCACACCCTAGCCAGCACGCTCGATTTTTAGGACTTCGCCCCCGCTGCGCTGGGGAGAGGTTCTGGGCTCGGTTCGGCTCTGACGAGGGCTGTTATCGTGAGTTGCCTGTGCGGACGAGATCCGAACAACCTCGACTCTACGTGTTCAAGGATGTCAGGCACTTCATTGGCACATTACCGTGTCATTAGGTAGGGAGTAACGAACCGGTCCAAGGCTTCGATGAACTGCTCGGCGAGGCGGGACGTTCCCCTCCGCGACGGCCGCAGGATCCCGACCTCGTAGGGGATGCTCGGGACGAAAGGTCGGATCGCGAGGTCAGACCGACCGAGAGCGGCCTGGCCCGCACTGATCGGATCGGAGATGCAGATCCCCGCCCCGTGCAGGGCGAGGTTGAGGGCAGTCGCGTAGAACTCGCACTCGGCAACGATGTTCGCACGCGCGCCGGCAGCCTCGAAGGCACGAGCGATCGGGGCCGTCGTGCCGTGCCCAGGCAGCAATCCGATCAAAGGAAGGTCATCGAGCAGGGAGGGCGTCAGCTGCGCCTCGCCCGCGAGGGCATGGTCGGAGCGCAGGCTGGCGACGCAGTTGAACCGGTAGCGGTGCACGACGGCATCGGTTCGATCGAAGGGCGCCTCGGCAATGCCGAGATCGATCGCACGCGTCGTGACGAGGTCGCGCACCTCGCGCGAGCTGCGGGTCAGGAAGCGGACTGTGACCTCAGGGCGCGCGCTTCGGAACTCTGCGAGGATCTGCGGCAGCCACGCGATGCCAGGCCCCGGGTTCGTCGCGATGGTCAGATGCCCGCGCGTCGCCGCCTGGATGCCAGCTGCGGCTTCCTCGAGCCGAGCCAAGCCAGCCAATGCGTGCAGCGCTTCCTGATGCAGCAGCAGCGCTTCCGCGGTCGGCACGATCTGGCGTCCTTCGCGCTCGAAGAGGCGGAAGCCGACCTGACGTTCGAGCTGAGCCAAGCCCGAGGAAATAGCCGGCTGGGTCACCCCGAGCGATCGGGCCGCCGCTGTCATGGAGCCGCTCTCGAGCACGGCGACAAAGATCTGAACTTGCCTGGTATCCATAAGCCTCATTTATGGGACCAACGTGTTATCCCCAAACGGTATTTTTTCGATCATTGCCGATAATCTAACTTTGGCATAACCATTGCTGATGCGGGATCATGGAGTTGAGGATGCCGCCTACGATCCTTGCCGCCGAGGCTCTGACCAAGGCCTACGGCACGTTCACGGTTCTGAGCGAGGTCGACCTGGACCTGCGCGAGGGCGAGGTCGTCTGCGTCATAGGTCCGAGCGGATCTGGAAAGACGACCCTGCTGCGATGCCTCGCGCTGCTTGAGGAGCCGCAGGGTGGCCGCATCGTCATGCGCGACCAGACGGTCGGCGCGCCGCGGCCATCCGCCAAGATCCGGCAATCGGCGTGGGGGTGCGCGCCGACATCGGCATGGTCTTCCAGCAGTTTAACCTGTGGCCGCATATGAGCGTCCTCGCCAACATCATCGAGGCGCCCGTGCGCGCCCGCGGCGTTCCCCGGGACAAGGCCGTCGCAGAGGCCGAAGCGCTCCTGGCCAAGGTCGGATTGGCGGACAAGCGCGATGTCTATCCCACCCGCCTCTCGGGCGGTCAGCAGCAGCGCGTCGCGATCGCGCGGGCGCTGGCGATGCGACCTGCAATCCTGCTGTTCGATGAACCGACGAGCGCCCTCGATCCCGAACTGCGTCGCGAGGTGCTGGTCGTCATGCAGGCCCTCGCCGAGGAGGGCATGACGATGATGGTCGTGACGCACGAGATGGGTTTCGCCCGCCGGGTCGCGGACAGGATCGTCTTCATGGATCGCGGGCGGATCCTCGAGGAGGCGCCTCCCGCGCGCTTCTTCGCGGCGCCCTCGAGCGAGCGGGCCCAGCGCTTCCTGGCGCAACTCGAAGATTGATCGGGAACGAGGAGAGATCGATGAGACGGTTCAAGGCTTTGGTGGCTGCTGGACTCTTCGCCTTCTCCGGCAGCACCGTGCAGGCCCAGCAGACGGAGTCTCGCCTTTACCAAGTGACCAAGGCGCACAAGCTGCGCGTGTGCGTCTGGCCGCTCTACTACGCGATCACGATGCGCAACCCGCAGACGGGCCAGCTGGAAGGGATCGATGCCGATCTCTCCAAAGAATTCGCCAAGGATCTCGGCGTCGACCTCGAATACGTCGAGACGTCTTTTGGCACCTTCACCGCCGATCTCCAGGCCAACAAGTGTGAGATCGGCATGTTCGGCGTCGGCGCGACCATGAAGCGGGCGCAGGCGGTCGCCTTCAGCAGGCCCTACCTCGTCACGAACATCTATGCCGTGATCCGACCGGGCGGCTCGATCAAGCAATGGAGCGACATCGACAAGAAGGGCGTCACGGTCACGGTGACACTCGGTAGCTACATCGAGCCGTTCATGCGGAGCTATCTGAAGAACGCCACCCTCAACGCCGTCACCGCGCCGGCGACGGTGCAGGCGGAGCTGATGTCGAACCGCGCCGACGTCATCATGTCGGACTTCCCGACCGCATTGAAGATGAAGAAGGAGTTCGGGACCGACTTCCTGACGCCGCCCGAGAAGCTCGCGGTTACGCCCTACGCCTATGTGGTCTCCCAGGGAGACCAGATCTGGCTGAACTACGTCAACCTGTTCGTCGACACGATCAAGCTCGACGGGCGCCTCGCCAAGGCCGCGGAGCGCAACGGGCTCGGACCGATCGTGGCGCCGTGATGGGGACTTACCAGTTCCGCTGGGACGTCATCCCCGCCAACATCGAATTTCTGATGTCTGGCGTGGGGATGACGCTTCTCATCTCCGCCCTGACTCTCGTCTTCGCCACCCTCGGCGGCCTCGTCATCGCGGCGATGTCCGCGTCGCGGCTGTGGCCGGCGCGTGCGGCCGCCTATGCCTTCGGTGAGGTGATCCGCAACACCCCGATCCTGGTTCAGCTTCTCTGGGTCTACTACGTGCTGCCGATGCTGCTCGGCCTCCGGCTCGACGCCTTCACCGCCAGCATCGTCGGCTTATCGATCTACTCGTCGGCCTTCATCGCGGAGGTTTTCCGGGCCGGCATTCAAGCTGTGCCGGTGGGGCATCGTGAGGCGGCACAGGTGCTTGGCCTGACGCGCGGGCAAACCTTCATCCGCATCGTCCTGCCGCAGGCAGTGCGCCTGATCCTGCCGCCGCTGGCCGCCAACTTCGTGCAGCTGATCAAATATTCCTCGCTTGCTTCAGTGATCTCCGTGGGCGAGGTGACGCGGCGCGGGATGGAATTGTCCTCCAGCACATTCCGACCGCTGGAGATCTTCACGTTCGTCGGACTGGTTTATTTCGTGATCTGCTGGCCTCTGACGCAGTCAATCCGCATCTGGGAGCGCCGTCTTGCCCGCCGTTGAAAACTTGCTCGGTGCTGAGAACCTGACGGCCGAGGAGATCCGGCACCGGCTCGCGGAGAGCCGTCCAGATGCCGTCGCCGCGATGGCTCTCCGCCTGGTCCGCGCTGCCTCGCCCAATCCGCCCGGCTCAACGAAGGCTGCGGCCGGGGTCGCTGCCGCCATCCTCTCCGAACACGTTCCGGACGCGGAGATCGTCCTCCATGAGGCTGCGCCCGGAATCGTCAATCTTGCGGCCCGCATCCACGGCACTGGGCCGGGTCGGCGCATGATCTTCAACGGCCACCTCGACACCTATCCGGTCGGTCCGGTGGAAAATTGGACGGTCGACCCCTCGGGCGCTCGCGACGGAAACAGACTCTACGGCCGCGGCGCGTCCGACATGAAGGGCGGCATTGCCGCAGCGATCCTGGCCTTCTCGGCGCTCGCGAAGGTCCGGTCACATTGGCACGGCGAGGCTCGTCCTGACGCTCGGCGGCGACGAGGAGACCATGGGTCCTCTTGGCACCCGGTGGCTGATGGACAACGTCACCTGGGCGACAGGTGACGCCGTCCTGATCGCCGATGCTGGCTCGCCGCAGGTGCTGCGCTTCGGGGAGAAGGGGTTTCTCTGGGTCGAGGTCGAGGCCTCGGGCCGCCCGGCGCACGGCGCGCACGTGCATCGCGGCGAGAACGCCATCGATCGCTTGCGGGCCGCTCTCGACCGCCTCGCGGGCCTGCGCGATCTGCGGCCTGAGCCCCCGCCGGCGGTGCGCGAAGCCATCGCGGCGTCGAAGCCGCTCTCGGAGCCGCTGGCCGGCGTCGGCGAAGCAGAGGTCCTCGGCAGTCTGACCGTGAATATCGGTCAGATCGCGGGTGGCACCTCGCCAAACCTCGTCCCCGCCCGCGCCAGCGCCGCCCTCGACATCCGCATCCCGGTGGGTCTGCCGATCGAGGTGGTGGAGGAGGCTCTCGCCCGTGCCCTCGACGAGCCTGGGCTGAGCCACCGGATCCTCCGTCGGTTCGCCCCCAATCACACCGATCCCGCGCATCCGCTGGTGCAGGCCTGCACGGCGGCAGCCCGCGTGGTGACTGGCGGCGAGGTCGCCGTGAACATGCGGGTCGGGGGATCCGATGCCCGTTGGTTCCGAATGGCCGACCTGCCGACCATCGTCTACGGCCCCACGCCCTACGGCATGGGCGGCCCAGATGAGTTCGTCCTCGTCGACGAACTCGACCAAGTCGCGCGGGTCCATGCGCTGACCGCCTTCGACCTGCTTCAGGACGCGCTATGACAGAGCCGCTGTTCCACCGCCCCGAAACGTTCATGGGGCTGCCTTCCGGCCTGCCGGGCCCGGGCTGCCGCGCCGCGATCCTCGGCGCACCGTTCGACTGCGGCACCCACCCCTTCCGCGTCGGCGCCCGGCAGGGCCCGGCGCACGTGCGGCGCCAGTCAGGCCTGATCCGTCGCTATCACCCGGCTCTGGCTGATGCCGACGTGCTGACACTGCTCGGCGTTGTCGATTGTGGCGATGCGATCCTGACGCCGGGCCGCATCGAGGATGCCCTGCCGCGGATTGAAGCCGCAGCGGCTGCGATACTCGAGACCGGGGTGGTCCCGGTCGGCATCGGCGGCGACGGCTCAGTCTCGCTCGCCCTGATGCGGGCCGCCGCTCGCCGATATCCAGGCCTCGTGGCGCTGCATATCGACAGCCATACAGACGCCTACCCTTATGTCCCGGAGGACCGCTACAACGCCGCGACCCAGTTCACGAACGCGGCCGAGGAAGGCCTCGTCGATGCTGCCCTGTCGTGGCACGTCGGCATCCGCGGCTTCACCTTTCGCGACGGCGTCCTCGACCACGCCGACCATCTCGGCTTCCGAGTGATCACCACCGAGACGCTGCTGCGGCGCGGCTTCGAGCAGACCATCGCGGAATTCCGCCATGCCGTCGGCGGACGTCCCGTCTATCTCTGCTGGGATATGGACGTGTTCGACCCCTCGGTTGCTCCGGGCGTGTGCACGCCGAGCTGGGGCGGCCTGACTGCGCGGGAGGGGATCGAACTCCTGCGCAGCCTCACCGACCTGCGCATCGTCGCGGCCGACTTCAACACCGTCAGCCCGCCCCAAGACGTGAACGACATGGCCGCACACCTGTGCGCTCACATGATTATGGAGACGATGGTGCTGCTGGCCCGTCAGTTCGGGCTGCTCGCCTGATCGCACATGCGAGGCGATTTTCCGGCAGACGAGGCGCGTGGCACAGGCATCGATAGGATGGGCCATTTCACTGGAGCGATGCGCGTCGTCAGCCGCCAGTAAGCTGGGTTTCGCCAAAGATGGGAGGGCGATGCCAGTGCAACAGGCGGCATGCTGTAGCCGGCAAGCTAAATCTTCTAGGACTTCATTTCCGATCTGGAGTGAGGTCTTGGACCCGACGCGGTTCTTGCGGGCTCGCCATCGTGAGGCGGCTGGGCAGAGAGGGAGCAACAATGCCTTTGATGTCGCGCGTCCATCGTGCTCCATAGCGTTGAACCCTGGACCCGGAAAATTCTCTGTATTTTTCCCTGGTGCAGGGAGCGGTATGGCGCACGCGTTCACCGATGCTCCTGCCTCATAAGATCGAACTTCCACCCTTCTCAATCAGCCCAGTCCAAAACCAGCCGGTTAGGTCAACCTGACTCTCGGGCACGCGCGGCTTGCCTCCTCGACCGCACGAGGGGATTGCGGGTCCGCCATCTCGGGTTCGAATGACCGGCTAAGGAATCCGGCTGGTGCGCCCAAATTCATCGGGCCGTCGACGAAAGCGCGAGCCGGGCCCGCGCGGGGAGGGAGCCGTCGTGCGTTCATCGTCGCGCACGACGGTTCCGCAGGGCCGCCAACGTTACCCAGCTTCGGCCGGCAGGTCGACGTTCGAGGCGACTGTGCAACCCTCACGGTCGAAGACGCTGTAGACCACCGCAGCCGGGTCGAGGCCAAGACTTGCGATGTGGGCGACAGCAGCCTCCTTTGCTTCAGCGACCGTCTCGAAGGGATCAGGCAGCTGGTACATGCGCGTCTCTATCTCCCCATCAGGGGAGGGGGCTCGGCTCTCGTGATCTCGACCGTGTAGGACATGACCGAGTGCGCCTATCCTTAGTGGAACACGCCGAATAACCACAACAGAAGGATAATCGGCAGAGGAATACCGAGGAGCCACAGGAGTCCACCGCGCAGCATTGCCATCTCCGTTTCTACAATAGCCCCGCACCATGCGAGATTGCTGCCGTAACGTCTGGAGTGGCAAAACCGATGCATAGCGCGCGAAACAGGCTGGGGATCGAACCTGCTAGACCTACAGTGCGCAGCGCCGCGCGCTTGAACCAAAAGCTGTCGGCGCCGTTGATCGGCTAAAGCGCCATCATTACCGGACCGCCCCCGAGAATATTCAGGGAGAGGCCTATGCCGAGGATCAGCGTGAAGCTCGCCGGAGATGGCACGCACATGGTCGTCCAGGACCACGATCCCGTGGCGAGCGGCTTGAGCCTGGACGAGGCGGAGAACTTCGTGACCTTCCTGCGCGTGTCAGCCCGGGTCCGGAGAACGCGGCGCCTACCCGAAGCGGTGCGCAACCGTGGAATTCTGGCCGCCTGAGACGGCCCCGATCGACGTCATTGCAGGCGACCCGCGGCGATCTCCGCCCGGATCCAGCGGGGCGATAGGATCTTGCCGTCCTCGGTGATGATCCAGGTCTGCGCGTCCTCGGCCTCAATGGCTTGCGCCGCCGCGGCAAGGGCCTCGCGCAGGGTCCCGAAAGTCTGTCCCTCCGCAACCTGGGCTGGGTTCTGATTCGGCCAGATGGTGAGGCTCGGCGCGCTTTTCGAGGTCGACTCGCATGATGCTGGCCCTCAGTTCAGGTGCAGGCGTGTCTGTGCTCACCGTTAATGTGAGGCGATCATTCGGCGGTTGCGTAACCACTTCGTGTCATCAGCATCACGGGTGCGCGAGGCTTCAGTGAAAGACGAGAGAGGGGCGTGTCCCGACGTACTCACGGTCCCGATCGCTGCCTATCATCTCGGAAGCCGATCGCGGTGAGCGTCCTGCCAAACCGGCGAGAGCCTCACAAGGCATTGCCCCTGCCACACACCTGCCAGCCCAAACACCTCGGGCGGTTAGCAAGCACCAGCGGCCGAGCGCTTAGAGCCGCGCCCGTCGCCCCCCGGAAGCCGCGCTGGATCTGCGCCCAGAGTGGCTGGACGGTCATCGCATTGCGAGCGGCTTCATCAGCCCACCAGTGAAGGGCGTGGGCACGGAGAGGGGCGGAGTTGCAGCGTCGCGCCGCTGAATGCCCTGGCTTCTGCCGCCGTGCCGTTCGTCCTCTCAGCGTCAGGAACCACGCGGTCGTCCGCATTCATGCGGCTGGAATTCCTTTCGGCACCTACCTCATGCCCGCCCAGCTATCGGCAGGGCGGGTCTCCCCAACCGGCGGGTCAGAGCGTGATCGCTTATACGGCCATCCCACTGCGCATCGGTTCCGGCATCTCACCAATGCTGTGATAGCCGGCGGCCTGAGCAGCCACCTCAAGGGCTCGATCCGCGTCTGCGGCGATTCCTGTCCAGATAATGGCTCGGCTTCCGGCGTGCCTCACCTGGAAAATCGTCACGGTTTCCTCCCACGTCGGCGATCATGCGCCGGCTGACAACGCGAGATTCAACGGCTGGTGGCAGCGTGCAATTGGAATTTCCGTCCTCACGTTCACAACCGATCGGAGGCTGCGGCGGAGGACATTTGGTGATCAGCGGCACGCGACCCCACGCAGGGGCAGCTTAGGGCGTACGCTGGACTTCAGGTCGCCCGGCCATCTCCCGGCGGGGTCTTACATGTCAGGCGACGCCTTCCGGACTCAGAAGGCGGGCCGCATAGTGCTTGGCCACGGCCTCGATCGCGGGTGCGAACACGCCGATAGTCCAGGGCATCCTTGCCTCCAGCCATAGGCTGTCATCGGCTACGATGACATGGCCGCTCACGTCCTGCCCGAGAGCACGCACCGTGAACGCGCGTCCGCTCTCGGACCATTCGGTCATCGCGACGGCGATGTTCTCCCTCTCAAGACGTCGAAGCGCCCACTCAGTCTGCTGGTGTCGAGCCGACGGCGTACTTCCGCGGCGCCGAGGTCGTGCGGAATCGCGATGGTGAGGTGCTTCGGCATTAGCCTTTCCGTAATCGACGCTCACAAACTGGGAAGCAACCGTTAAGCGTCGGTAACCAAACTTCCGGACCCTCCTGGAGCGGGGCGCGCGTGACTGATGCCGGCCACACGTCGTGCATGGAGGCTGAACGCTTGAGCCGAGCCTCGCTCTTTGCCGAACTCCCCTGCGGCCGCTTCCGAGCCGTGTTTTGCGGGGGTGGAGAGCGAATTTCAGATTGCCGGGCGCGAGTTGTGGCCCACCGGCTACGGACACCCGGGGCGCCATGGGCTAGGCACGGGCTCGGCAATACCGATGGGCAACATCTGGATGCGCAACCTTCCCCTCGCCCTGCTCGCCGTCACGGCGCTGTCGGGCTGCACCTACCTGCCTGCGGCGGGTCCGACGGCGGGTGCGATCCAGGCCGGGTCGGAGGTGGCCACTGAGGACGGGGGACTTCTGGCCCGCTACGAGATCATCGACGTCACCCCGGCGGTCATCGAGGCCCTGCGCGGCCGGCCGCTGGACAGCCTGCTCGCCTCCTTCGGCGACCACCGCCCCTCCGCCGAGCCGGTCATCGGCATCGGCGACATGGTCTCGGTCTCGATCTGGGAAGCCGGATCCGGCGGCCTGTTCTCGGGCCCGCTGGTCGCCGACCGGTTCTCGGCCGGCTCCAAGTCCGCCCTCATCCCCGAGCAGCCGGTCGGGCGCGACGGCGCCATCTCGGTGCCCTATGCCGGGCGCATCAAGGTCGCCGGCCGCCGCACCCAGGACGTCCAGGCGCTGATCGAGAACGAGCTGGCCGGCAAGGCCATCCAGCCGCAGGTGCTGGTCTCGGTCACCCGGCCGATCAGCCAGGCGGTCACCGTCACCGGCGAGGGCGCGGCCGGCGCGCGCCTGCCGCTCTCGGGCCACGGCGACCGCATCCTCGACGTGATCGCCGCCGCCGGCGGCAACCGCTCGCCGGTCAACGAGACCTTCGTGCGGCTCTCGCGCGGCGCGGTGACCGCGACCGTGCCGCTGACCACGGTGGTGTCCAACCCGCGCGAGAACATCTACCTGCGGCCCAACGACGTGCTCACCCTCGTGCGCGACCCGCAGACCTTCATCGCGGTGGGCGCGCTGGGCAACAGCACCGAGCTGCCGTTCCAGGCCGACGGGATCACGCTGGCGCAGGCGCTGGCCAAGGCGCGCGGCCTGTCGGACTTCCAGGCGGATCCGGCCGGGACGTTCATCTTCCGCTTCGAGCCGGCCAGCGTGGTGCGCCGGCTCAATCCAGGCTCGAAGTTGCTCGGCACGCCGCTGGTGCCGGTGGTCTACCGGATCAACATGCGCGACCCGAACAGCCTGTTCGTCAGCCAGGCGTTCCGGATGCGCAACCGCGACCTGGTCTACGTCTCCAACGCGCCCTTCACCGAAGTCCAGAAGGCCCTGTCGGTGTTCAGCGGCGTCACCGGACCGGTCTCCTCCGTGGCGACCGCTTACACATACGTCAAGTGACTCTGAACCAGATCACCTCACGCGGACCTCGGCTTAGCGGACCCGGTCGGGCTAGATGTCTGATTCCGCGCCAGCACCTCCGCTGCTCTCGTCCTGATCAATCTGAGCTGCACACCGCCTGGTCCCAGCATCGTCAAACACGCGCCCTGCATCGCCGCGGACGTCAAGGCGGTCTCACAACCTGACCGCCACGTGACTACAATCTCCCCTGCGCGCATCAGCGCATGCAGATCCTCCGCATCGCGGCGCAGATTGTGTCGTGATCCGGAAGAAGACACCCTTCTACCCCACGCTCGATTCAGGCGCGCCAGCCGAGGCGGCCACCGGTATCCGCGCCGCCCGTCCGCGCCAATCCTCGCGTCCGCGGGGCAGACGTTGTGAACACGTGCGTTTCACGGCATCAGTCGCGGACGCGCATCGCAGCGCTGGGACCGATGGGAACGCCGTGAGCAGTCTGAAATTCGGAACGAGTGGCTTGCGGGGTCTGGTGACGGACCTCGTGGGTGGGCCGAGCTACGCATATGCCCGCGCATTCTTCCGGTCCGTCTCCGCAGACGCGAGCGGCCGGCAGGTCGTCATCGGGCGGGACCTGCGCGACAGCAGCCCGGGCATCGCCGCAACGGTGGCGGACGCCGCGGCGGCGACCGGCTTCACGGCGATCGATTGCGGCGCCTTGCCGACCCCGGCCCTCGCCCTCGAAGCGATGCGGCGCGGCGCATACGCGGTCATGGTCACGGGCAGCCACATCCCCGAGGACCGCAACGGCCTGAAATTCTACCGGCCTGACGGCGAGATCACCAAGGCCGACGAGGCCGCCATCCTGGCCGCTCTGGGCGACGTCGCCGCCGTCGGCGAGACGACACCGGTCCCCGCCACGCCGGAACCGGGCGCGGTCGCACGCTACCACCAGCGCTACCGCGACGCCTTCCCGCCCGAGATGCTGAAGGGCATGCGCGTCGCGGTCTATCAGCAGAGACTCGGTCGCGCGCGACCTGCTGGCAGACCTGCTTGCCGGGTTCGGCGCGAGCATCACGCCGATCGGCCGGTCTGACACCTTCGTGCCGATCGATACCGAGGCCCATCGCCCCGAGGACATCGCCTTCATCAGGGAGGTCATGGCGTCCGGCGACTTCGACGCGCTCGTGACCACCGACGGCGACGCCGACCGGCCCCTGGTCGCGGACGGCGCGGGGCGGATCGTGCGCGGCGACGTGCTCGGGTTGATCACCGCCCGCTACCTGGGCGCCGATACGGTGGTGGTGCCGGTCACGGCCGGCTCGGCCCTGGAGCAGTCCGGAGGCTTCAGCCGCGTCGTGCGCACCAAGGTCGGCTCGCCCTTCGTCATCGCCGGCATGGAGCAGGCGAAGGGAGTCGGGGCGCGGGCCGTCGTCGGTTTCGAGGCGAATGGCGGCTTCCTGCTCGGTTCGGACCTGACCATCGGCGGCAAGGTCCTGCCCGCTCTGCCGACGCGGGACGCGATGCTGCCGATCCTGGCCACCCTGGCCGCGACCCGAGCGCCCGGTACGGCGCTGGCCGATCTTGTGACCTCGCTCAATGCCGGGGAGATGGCGAGCGACCGCCTGCCCAACACGCCGTCGGAGCGGAGCGGCGCATTTCTCGGACGGCTCCGGGAGGAGGGGTTCCGACGCGATTTCCTCCGCCCGATCGGTTCGCCGCTTGCGGTCGACCAGCAGGACGGGATCAGGATCGGACTGGACGGCGGGCGGACGATCCATTTTCGCGCCTCCGGCAATGCGCCGGAGCTGCGGTGCTATGCGGAGGCGAAGTCGGCGCAGGACGCCCAGGAACTCGTCCACTGGGGGCTCGCCGCGGCCGCGGCCGCCATGGCGCACTAAGCCGGACGGCCAGCGTCGGCCGGCGCGGAAGCCGGCCTCGCCTCGGCCGAGAAGGCCCTAGTCGGCGACCTGCACGGCCTCCGCAGCCTGCGCCAGCCGTGCCAAAGTGGCCGCGTAGTCCGGCAGCGCGTGGAATGCGTCACGCGCCTTCTCATCTCCGAAGACGACTGCGAAGGCGTGCGTAAAGCCTTGCGCCCGCACGCGCGGATCCACGTCCGGGCCGCAGGCGAACGAGGCAACCTCCCCGACGCGGTCGCACAGCGCGATGAGCGACTGGAGGACGGCATCGCGCTCCAGCGATGCTGTCCCGGCGCCGAACCGCAGCAGGAGGGTATGGCGGATCATCGGACGGCCACGGCGTTGGCGCTGCGCGCGGCAGCACGTGCGAGGGCCGCCGACACCGATCGTTCCGACCGGACAGGTCCCGTCCGATCCTGTTCGCCTCTCACGCGTCTTCCCTCGTCGCCACCGCCCGCCGATCCGGACCACGCCGCGGGCGCCCCGCGCGAACCCTCTCCGCGAGCGACGGTACGGAGGTCGGGGAGCAACCCGTTGAACATCTTGAGCGTCCTTAGCCCAGCGGCACCCGGAGTGCTATCGCTCCGACAGGACGCGTGGCCCCTCCCGGACTCGACGCCGCCGAGCCGCGCATCAGTGCCGCCAGCAGACGCCCGAGCGCAGGAGTCGGGCCGGGTTGCCGACGATCAGGCTGTTGGGCCCGAAGCTACCGGTGACGATCGAGCCAGCGCCGACGACCGAGTCGTGGCCGATGCTCGCGCCCTTCAGCACCATGGCCCGCGCCCCGACCCAGACGTGTTCGCCGACGCGAATGTCGCTGGCCTGGTTGATGCGCTCGCCGGTGGCGACGTCGAACACCGGGTGGAAGTCCGAGGCGCTGAACACCGTGTCCCCCGCGATCAGGCAGCGCGCGCCGATGCTGATCTGGACGCCCTCGTGCGTGCTGAGGCTCACCGCACCCGCGAAGCCGACTTCGCGCCCGATGTCGATCCGGGCGCCCTCGCCAAACGCGTTCAGGGTGAGCCGGCCGATCACGCAATCCGGGCCGATCGTGACCGAGGCGCCCGAGCCGATGGCGAGGGAGAAGTCGCCGCTGGTCACCGGCCCGTCGATCTCGACGCGTGCGCCCTCGCCGGTGAACAGGATGCTGCCGGTGGAGTAGCGCCGGAATTTCTCCGACAGCACGATGTTGTTGGCGCTGAGGTTACCGCGAATCTCGACTGTCATGCCCGCCTGTTCCGGGTGCGCAGAGTGCGCCGACATTCGTTTAGAGCCGCACCGGTACGCACCGCAATTCCCGGGCGCGGGAGCCTACGCCTTCCGCTCCCGTAACGCTTTCGGAGAGACGCACCGCTCCGGGGCAGAGACGCAGGCCGCGTGAAGCCGGCGGCGCCGGTGGGCGACCGCTCCGGAGGCCTGCGCCGGCTCGCGGAATGGCGCGATCTCCATCGCCTAGCTGGCGACGGGCCGGAATGCGTGGCCCGCTCGGTCCATCACCGAACAGGAGGACGCCCGGTGCCCTCACCAGCCTGTGCTACCCTCTCAGTTCGGGCTGCGCATGAAATCGAGGATCTTCCCGAGAAATTCAAAACGCTTTTTCTCAAACAGGACGAAGTGCGTCGCATCTGTGATGAGCACATTCTTCTTCACCGGCGCATGGACCAGATCGCGCATCAGACCCTCACGATCTTCGCGGTAGGACCACGTGTCATTGTCGCCACCGATGATGAGCGTCGGCACGTAGATGTTCGCGGCGTTCCAAAGCGGCCGGCCGGTTGCCTGATAAAACGAGTCCTCCAGCACGCCGTTCGGGGCGCGAACGCTCGGCGGCGTGCGTGAATTGCTGGTGGGATCGGTGGCGAGGCACGCTTTCCAGAACTCGGCCGGCACGGCGGCATCGCGGTACTCGTCCTTGTTCTCGACAGGGATCTCGCCGTTCCAGCGCCCCGTATTGCCTGCCTCCGACACGGTCCGATAGGCGCCGAGCGCGAAATTGAACTCATAGGGCTTGCGCTTGTTCTGCAGGCTGCTCCCCGGCCCGAGATTGGTGTGATCGTTGAAATTGTAGAGCGGCGCATAGAGGACGAGCTTGTGTACGTTCTCCGAATGCAACGACGTGTAGTAGCCGGCCATCATCGCTCCCCATGACCAGCCGATCAGGGTCACCTGCTTGACGCCGCGCTTGGCCTTGATGGCGTTGACCATCGCCTCGATGTCCCGCAACGCGAGGTAAGACCGCGTTGCAGGCTGGTTCTTGCTTGCCGGCTCGTCCATGACCGGCTCCCGTGTCGAGCCGCCATAGTTCCGGTAGTCGCCCATATAGACGACGTAGCCTTTCTTCACGAGCCAATCGGCCCACGAGTAATCCTGGTAGCCGAGGTCGAAATCGCAGGTGGACGGGCTCGTCGCACCGTGGAGGAAGAGCACAACATTCTCATCGTTGAAGGTCGTGTTTCCCGCGGCCATCTTCTCGCGCATGAAGAGTTTGATGCCCGGATCGAGCGCGTCGATCTGCATATCTGTTTTGACAATCCCGGCATCCTGCGCCTGAGCGCTTCCCGTCGCCAGAAGTGCAGCGGCCAACCTCGCAATGACACACAGAGTCCGCAGGCGCGCGCTGCTTGCACGACGCGCCACTTCCCGTCCAGTCATGTTTGTCCTCCACCTATTTTTGCTTTGTTATCGCAGGCTATGTCATCGAATTTCCATCCGCACAATCCAGCCAGGATCGCGTCCCATGACAGGTTGAAGGGCCTATCGGGCGGGCGAGCGGCCCAATGAGCCTGCGCGCCCGCGACGGGTGCCGCTTCGGCAACCTCGTTGCCCGCCCCGCGCCCCGCGCAGGGCCGCGGACGCGCCCTTGTGCTGCACGGCATCGTCCTACTCAGAGGCACAGCGAGCCGCGCTGAAGGCATCGGCCAGGGGTGCCTCCCGGCCATCGACGCAGCATCAACGCAGCCGGCACCGGTCACGTCCTGTTCGAGCGTGCCGACCAGAGGACTGTCCGCCGCAGCCCAGGCCGATCGTGGCGCCGTGCACCGGCAGCGGGCCCGCTTCCACATGGCGCCGGAGCGACGGCAAAGCAGACGAGGTTCGTCGCCCGTCCTGCTCGGACGAGGGTGCCCTCACTCCATTAGCTGAGGGTCATCTCCGACTGGCTTACTTTGGCGCAGATATGCGCGTGATGCAGAACAGAACACCGAGACGGTTACAGGCTCGAGATTTTCCCGAGATCCCGGGGTGGCAGGATGGCTTGGCATTCAGTCGCAGTGCTCTGCATGTTGACATCAGCAGCGCATGCCGCCGAAAGCATCGACGTCGACATGGCCATGATCGCGAACGGGGATCTCAAGATATTTGGGACCTTGACCCCACCCCGTTCGGCAAACGTCACCTTAGACGACAAATTCGACGTTCGGGCTGGTCAGGACGGGCGCTTTTCCTTCCAAGTCCCTTACCATCCGGAATCCTGCGTCGTGACGCTCAAGTCCGAGGCTGCCAACCGGCAGGCCGTCGTCGGCTATTGCTCGCGGCCTCATGTCGTCCAGCAGGTTGCGGCGCCCCCCGCGAAGCCTGCACCGATGATGCTGGCGGCGAACACCCCGAAGGGGGAGGTCGGCCCACGGGGTCCGCAGGGTGTTGCCGGTCCGCAGGGACCCGAGGGGCCCCAGGGTGAGAGAGGTCCGAAGGGCGATCCAGGCCCGGCCGGCCCCGCAGGGCCTCCCGGTGCCGTCGGACAGGCAGGTCCCAAGGGCGAGAAAGGCGACAGGGGCGACAGGGGCGACAGGGGTGAACGTGGCCCGGCGGGGCCGGCCGGCCCCGAGGGCAAATCAGCCGCCGCCACCCTCCGCGTACAGGTCGAAGAGTGCACGGCGGGCGGGCGCTGCGTGGCGAGTTGCGGCCCCGAGGAATTCGCCGTGAATGGCACCTGCAGCGGCGGGGAGAGGCCGGCGATGGACGAGAGCAGCATTTACTGCTTCACGATGGGAACGGCGCCGGCGGCTCTGAAGGCGCGGGCCATCTGCGCACGGCGGTAGATGAGCGCGCCCTGCGATACGACGCGGGCAGGGGAACCGCCGACGGCCCGCGCCTGACTGGCGAGCGGCTTTCGGCCACGCCATGAGGCCGGCCCATTCCGCCGGGCGCCAGGGGTAGGCCCAATCCCATTGATGCTCGGTTTGGCCCGCGCTCACGCCCGAGCCGGACGCCCCCTTTCAAGTCAGGAACCTGGCGCATCGTCCGGCGCCCTGAACTCATGCCGGATCAGAGCCAGAGGCGTGACCGGGGGCGAAGTCGATCTGCTCGCGCGGTGCTTCACGTTGCAGGACCGCATTCCCTGTGCGGCCGCCGACGTGCCGAAAACAGAATCCGACGAGCTTACCAGCATCTGCTGATCCCCGCCGTGCCACACATGTGTCATGCACGGCGGCATACCAGCCATGCACCGGCCCGACGCGGTCTCGTCACAATTGCTCTTCTTTAGCAGCCTCGCTCAAAACAGTAGCGAGAACGCAAGTTGATCTCCAAAGCCCGTCCGTCGTTTCTGGTTCTGCTCGCAGCTGCCTGCGTGTCGTTCGCTGGTGCCGAGGCGAAAGCCTCATCCGGTCCGCAGGCGGGTGTCGCGTCCTGGTATGGTCCTGGCTTTCACGGCCGGCGCACAGCCAACGGGGAGCGCTTCGACATGAACGCGCTGACGGCCGCTCACCGCACCTTGCCGCTCGGGTCGCAGGTGCGCGTGACCAATACGCGCACCGGTCAGTCTGTCGTGGTGCGCATCAACGATCGCGGTCCTTACGTCGGCCGGCGCGTGATCGATCTGTCCAAGGCCTCAGCGCAGGCTATCGGCGTCTCCGGTGTCGCGAAGGTTTCCATCGCCCGCCTGTGACGATTTCGGAGCGGCCGCGAAGCGCGACATACGACCGGCAAGTCCAAGCGGCGGCTCCAGAACTGCCCATTGCGCGTCCCTCAGCATCGTCCCCCTCGCATCGGACGAGCAAGACGCCCGTGCTGCCAGACCGTTCGGGCGACGACCGCCTGCACGATATGGGCTGCTTCGCAGTGCCGCCCCCGCAAGTCGGCGCACGCTTCTCTGTCAGCCTGAGCGCGAGAGCGTGGAAGACCGTGGGCCGGTCCCGGATCGGAGCGGCAAGCTCTGCAGAGACGGCTCACCGAAGGCAGGCGCGATCGCGTTCGCGGCAGGCCCCAGGGCAGAGCCGTGACCACGACGCTCTTCCTGGCGTCGCGGACCCTGATACTGTGCGCGATCGTAGTGGGCGTGCTAGCTGCTGCGGTGACGCGGCCATTGCCGCCGGCAGGATACCGAATGACCGTCGCTGCTCTCGCCGTAATGTTGGCGGGCGTTCTGGGCGCCTTGAGTATTATCGTCTTCGCGGTCGATTGGGTGCCGGGCTCCGTCGTCGGGTTGGCGAATGTGCCCAGCAAGCGAGTGATAGGGCTGTGGATCTACAACGGGGTGTTGTGTGCCGCCCTGGCCGCGTGGCTGGTGTGCACGTACTTCTGCGTGGTGGACGGCTACGACGATATCCCGGCCGTGCGGGACAGTTACTGCCGGCCGCACGTCGCCGTGGGGGAGTGATCACGGCAGCCCTTGGCGTATAGCGGCTCGGGCAGCGGGCAGGGCGGTCGCGTAAGCGATCCGCCCAGAGGCGGTTGCCGTCGCGGTAGCGGAAAACTGGCGGCGACGATCACGCTGGCGAAGGAAGCGGTGCCGACCAGCGCGCCGGAGTGACGGGCGATGGCGCCGGCCGTGACGCAGCAGACGACCCGTTGGGGCCATGCGGCGGTCAGTTGTCCGCTGCCGTACCGCGCGCAGCCGGATCGGCACGCCCCACCTACGACGTAAGCAGTTCTCAGGTGGAACCAATCGAGGAGCTTAGCCGTTCCTGCGGCCGAACTAGTGACGGCGCCCCATCAGCCGCCGCGCACCTGTGTAGTCAGAACTGGAGAGACGGTGCTGCACTTCTCCGATTGGCAGGCGCACGATCGACGATCCGGCCTCGTCGCGGACAACCAGCACCGGCGCGTCACCCAGAACGTCGTTGGCCAATTCGCCGGCCATCTCGCTGATCACGCTTCGGGCGTCGCTCAGCGCCTGTTCCAGATCGGCCGACTCGACACCCACATCGTCACGGATCGTCCCCCGACCGCTTTCGATGTCGAAATAGAAGCGCTCAGACATCTGTCCCCTCAGACAGCGCCCTCTCCGGAGGGCTCCAACATGGATGAGGTCGCGATAAACCACATCGGTTTACGCGACGGAAGCCGCCGAGGGTCGCCGCACAATCACATTTCAACGGTCGGTCGGGCCGCCTCGTTTCCTTTGGAGCAACCGCAATGACGGCCTCATGCGCAACAAGCTCGATCGTTACGTACGAGCTTATAAACAAGCAGAAGAGACGCGCCCACATTCGCGCTGTCTTGTCGCGTGCTATGAGCCAGCTCGCTGAGGAACGGGCGAATGAAGAGGTACGGAGCCACGGCTATGAGTGGCCGCCCGGCCCGGATGAGGCGCGAAGTGACAAAGCGCCCTCGGCTCGACTGTCGTGATCCGGGGGCCGGGCCGGGCGGCCTGACCGCTCGGTTGGGCTTTGCGGCCGGCGGGGGATCTGGCGCGATCGGATGAGCGCTCAACGCGGCATCCGGCCGCTCCTCTCGTGAACCGGTCGACCGCCTTCCGCGTCGACTGGGCGACCCTGACGAGATGTGATGCGCAAGACGCCCGCCCGGCCGATCCGGGCGGGCTTTATCTTCAGCCCCCGCGTCGGCGCTGCCATCGTCGGACTGCTCCTCGATCGCCACCTTCGCGGCCGTCAGGACCTTCTGAAGCTGGTAGCGGATCGCATTTCGGGTCGCCGCGCCCGTCCCGATCATGTCATGCGCCTCTCCGCCGCTCGCTCCGGCCCCGAGCCGAGCCTGCACGGCGGCCTCTGCTGCGGCGAACGCGGTCGCGGCGAGCTGCGGATCTCGATTTGCGACCTCGCGAGCGAACGTGACGAGCGCTACGCGAAAGACGCCGATGGCTGTCGTGAACGGCGCCTCGGCCTGCCCCTGATCGCCTTCGAAGATCATGGTCGTGTTCCCGTCTGCCGGGCTCGTTCGGATGGCCCGCTCACCGATAGGTGCGATCCCACCCTCATCCCGGCAAGTGTTGTTCGCCCTGCCAGGGGCCCATTGGTGCCACGACATCCCACAGGACGGTTGACGCATTTGCTGGGGAGCCCGCCGCCATGCCCGCGAGTTGGCTCCTCATGCGCACTGCCCTGATCGCCCTGATCGTGCTGGTTCGGTTCGGTCCAGACATCGTCTACGCGGCCAACGCATCGCTCCCGCGGCCAGACCCCGCGCCGAACGACCGCGCCGAAGCGGATCGGAAGCCCACCTGCGGTTGTGGTGATCCGCCCGCCCACGCCCTGAGGCACGGGCTTCGTCACGCACGCTCGCAGGCGATCGGGCTGGGCCAGCCGGGTGCCATGGCCGAGCGCGGGCGCAAGGGCCGCGGAGGCAGCCCGATCAGTTCGTGAGGCCGTCAGTCGGTCAGCTGGCATGCCCCGCCCTCATGGGCGGTAGCGAGGTGGTTCTCGCCACCCTGCCTCGCTCGACCCGCCAGATGGCGCGTGAGACCCTGCGGTTGCGCAACCCGGAGGCGGCCGCCCCGGGCCTGATCCGCCGCGCGCTGGGATCCCATTCAGGCGGCCCCGCGCGGTGCCAGCGTCAACCGTGCGCCGAAGCACCGCGGCAGGCGTCCGTATCGGGCATCCCTATGCTGCCGCACCAAAGCGGCAGCATAGGGATGCCCGATGCACGCTTTCATCCTCACCACCTTCGCCACGGTAGGGACCCTGGCTGTGCTGTCGACCGTCCTGACGCTCATCGCAGCCATCGACTAGCCCGACACCGATACGCCGCAGCCCTGCACGCGGGCTTTGCCGAACTGAGATCCGAAATGCGCCAGGGCGGCCTGTGCGATGCCATCCTGCACGGCGCGGGTGCCAATGCGGCCCATGGCCTGCGCCGCACGGAGGCGGACGAGCGCCGCGCCAGCGGCGAGCAGACGGCGGAACGCGGAGGCCGAAAGGTAGGCTCGCAGGGGCGGCTCCATAAGCCGCCCCCGGAGCGCGGCCGTCAGGCAGCCTTCTGATTGATCTTGCTCTCGGCCATGGCAGTCAGCTTCTGATCGGTGGCCTTTTCCTCGTCCAGAGTCTGCTGCAGCACTCTGGCGCAGTCGTCGCGGCCGAGCCGTTTCGCCCAGGCAATCAAGGTGCCGTAGCGGGTGATCTCGTAATGCTCCACCGCCTGGGCCGAGGCCAGCAACGCGGCGTCGAGCACGTCCTTGTCGCCAATTTCCCCAGCGGTCTCGTTCGCCTCCTTGATGATGCCGTCAATAGCCGGACAGTCGACGGCCTTCGGCTTGTGCCCATGCATCTGGAACACCTGTTCCAGGCGTTTGATCTGGCCCTCGGTCTCATGCAGGTGGGTCTCGAAGCCCTGCTTGAGTTTTGGGTCGGTCGCCTTGCTGATCATCTTCGGCAGGGCTTTCGTGATTTGCTGCTCGGCGTAGTATATGTCTTGGAGTTGATGCACAAAGAGATCGTCCAAGCTCTTGATGTCTGAAGTAAACAGACCCATGGTGTCCTCCTGAGGATCGAGCGATCCTGTTTCTGCCGCGGCAGATCACAAATCTGCCCGCTTGCGACGGAAACGGATTCGGGAGGGGCGATGTTCCTGTCACGCCCAGCCTTCGGAGAGCGGCCTGCCGGCGATCAGCGACGAGTCCCGATAAAGGCGCACGGCTGGAGACGCCGCGAGAGCCGCTTCGAGCATGGCCTAGACCTGCCCGGTCTTATCGCAGACGCGAACCACGACAGACGCTTGCGCCTCTTCGAGGCGATACGGCGCGACCGTTGAGGCTGCCGCACGCGGCAGCCTCAACGGTCGGCATACTCCGCCGCGACGAGCCTGCGCAGGCCCGCTTCGAGATCGATGCGCGGCTGCCAGCCCGTCCGGCTGAGGAAGCGCGTCGAGTCGAGCATCTTGTAGGCCGCGCCCTGGAACGAGCCGGGCGGACTCACCAGGGGGACGGACCAGTCGAGGGCGGCCAGGGCCGCCCGCGCCACCGCCTCGACGGTGACCGGCGTGTTGGCGGCGCAGTTGAGGATCTCGTTGTTGAACGCCCGGTCGGCCGCGAGGATCGCGTCGATCTGGTCGTCGACGTACAGCACCTCGCGGACGGTCTGCGGGTTGCCCCAGACCTCGAATTGCTGCGCGCCCGCTGCCTTCTCCCGCACGGCCCGGTCGAGCAGGGCGCCGACGAAGTGGCTGCGGTCGGAGGCCTTGTTGTCGTGCGGGCCGTACAGGGTCGCCAGCACGCAGTGCAGGAAGTTCAGACCGTATTGGTGCGCGTAGGCTGCCGAGCCCGTCGCCAGGACCTGCTTGGCGAGCCCGTAGCCGATCACGGACGGGTGCGTGGGTCCCTGGCCGAAGCGCGACTCGGGGAGCGGCTCCGCCGATTCCGGATAGGTGCAGGACGAACCGGTGGAGACGAGCTTGGCCTGCGGCTGGTACAGGCGCCACGCCTCGAGGACGTTGAGGTGGATTCGGGCGTTGATCGCCAGGAGTTCGCCTTGGATGTCGTACTGCACCGCGCCGGTCCGCTGGCGGGTCACCACGTGGAAGATGCGGCCTGCCGGGGGCGCGGCGCGGAACGCCCGCTCGACATGCGCCCATTCGGAGAGGTCGCCCTCCGCGCGTCCGATGCCCACGATCTCGCGGTCCTCGGCCCGGAGCCGCGGGACGAGGTTGCGCCCGAGGAAACCGTCCGCCCCGATGACGATGTCGCGCTCAGGCCCGGGCATGGTGAGCCCCGTCGCGATAGGCCTGGCGATACCACGCGATCGTCGGCCGCAGCCCGTCCGCGAGTCGCGTGAAGGTCGACATCCCGAAGCGTTCGCGCAGCCGCTGGTTGGTCGAGCGGCGGGCGAGCACGCCGTGGGTCGCCGTGTCGGGGGCGTGCACGGGCCGGTCCTCCCCCGCCACCTCCAGGATGGTGCGGGCGAGGTCGAGCAGGGTCGTGGTCTCGCCGCGGCAGAGGTTGAGCACGTCGCTCACCGCCCGCATCTCCAGCGAGCGGGCGAACACGTCGACGACGTCGCCGACGTAGACGAAGTCGCGCTCGACCAGCGGGTTGCCCTTGATCTCGAAGCGCTCGCCCGGCGCCAGCGCGCGCATCACGAAGGCCGGCAGGACATGCGCCTTGCGCGGATCCGTCGAATCGTGGGGACCGTAGGGATTGCTCAGGCGGAAGCTGATCGTGTGGATCCCGTAGCGCTCCGCGTGCAGGGCGGCGACAACCTCGCCCCAGCGCTTCGACCAGGCGTAGAAGGCCTCGTTCGGATTGGGCGGCGCATTGAGGTCGACCGGCCGCGCGTCGTCGAGGGGGTCGCAGGCCGCCGGATAGACGGCGACGCTCGAGGCCGCGCGCACCTCGCGGATGCCTTTCGTCAGGCAGAACCGGTAGAGGCGGTTGGCGATCTCGGCATTGCCGGTGAGCAGGTCGCTCTGCGCCGTCTCGAACTTGTCGGCGTCGTAGCGCTGCGCCGCGACGTTGACCGCGATCGTGTCGGCGGGCACCGACAGCGCCTCCAGGGCGTCGAAGCGGGCGGCCTCGGTCGCCCCCGGCACCGCGCGGCCGGAGGGGCTGACCGCGATCAGCCGCGACACGCGGCCGGCGAGATGCGCGACGAGGTTGCGGCCGACGAATCCGGTCGCACCGACGACGACGACGGCCTCGGGCAAGGAGGCCGGGGGAGGGCAGCCACGCTCAGACCGCCTGCGGCAGGTCTGCGGCGGTGATCACCTTGAGTTCCGGCACCGGAACGATGAAGGCGCCGCCGTTCTCGAGGTAGCGGCGCTCGCGCGCCAGGAACTCGTCGATGAAGTTCCAGGCGAGGACCAGATAGGCGTCGGGCGCGGGCACGCTGCCCTCCTCGACGATCGGGATGCGCGCGCCGGGGATCAGGCGGCCGAATTTCAGCGGGTTCTTCTCGGCCGCGTAGTGCACCAGCCGCGGGCCGATGCCGAAGGCGTTGAGCAGGGTCGCGCCCTTGGCCGGAGCGCCGTAGGCGTGGACCGTCTTCCCCTCTTCGTGCAGGCGCTCCAGCAGATCGAGCAGCGCGCCCTGGAGGCGTCGGACGTTCTCGGCGAACTCGATATAGGTCTCGAAGCTGCCGTAGCCCCGGGCCTCCTCGTCGGCGCGCATGCGCCTCACCGCGTCGGCGACGGGATGAGCGCCGGGGAAGCCGACATGCGCTTCGAGCGAGCCGCCATGGACCGGGACGACGCTGACGTCGAAGACTTCGAGGCCGTGCCGCGCGAACAGCTGCTCCAGGGAGCGCAGCGTGTAGTAGCACAGGTGCTCGTGGTAGATCTGATCGAAGGCGGTGTTCTCGATCATGCCGCCGAGATAGATCGCCTGCACGACAAACACGCCGTCCGGCTTGAGCAGCGTGACGATCCCGCGCACGACGCTGTGCAGCTCCTCCAGATGGAAGAAGACGCCGGCGGCGGTGATCAGGCTCGCCGGACCGTCCTGCGCCCGGACGACCGCGGCGGTCTCAGCGTTGAAGAAGCGGTTCAGCGTCGGCACGCCGGCGGCGCGGGCCAGTTCCACGACGTTGGCGGCGGGCTCGACGCCGCAGCGGCGCAGGCCGAAGGGCTCGTACTGCTGCAGCCACGTGCCGTCGTTGCTGCCGATATCGACCACGAGGTCCTGAGGCCCGAGGCCGTATCGCTCCACGAGCCGCGCCGCCGACTGACGGAAATGCTCCACCAGCGTCTTCGTCGTGCCCGAGACGTAGGGGTAGTCGCTGAACATGCTCTCCTTGGGGATCGTGTGATCGATCTGGACGAGCGTGCAGTCGTGGCAGAACCCGGCGCGCAGGGGGAAATGCGGCTCGCGCCGGTCCGCGAGATCCGGCGGAATCAGACGGTTGCAATGCGGCTGGTCGGTCAGGTCGAGGAACAGCTCGACATTGCGCCCACCGCAGACGCGGCATGCCATGGCGAGTTTCGTTCCTGTCATCGTACGCCCTATGACGGCCCGCTCAGCGATGCAGTGCGGCACCGGACGCTTACCGGCTGCCGTGCAGCGGCGCAACAATCGCCCGGCGCCTGAACCGACGGTGGGCTCGATCATCGCAGGTTCGACTTTTGCCGGCGCGGCGACCACTTCGACGGGGCGCGCCCAAGAGGAGAGCCAGGACAGCGCGTGAGCGCAAGTACCAAGTATTCGGAGCAGAGCATGTCTGCACGCGGGTGGACAATACGCGGATCGCGCCATGTCCTGAAGGACCGGTGGCTCGGACTGCGCGCCGACGACTGCGTGATGCCCTCAGGCCACGTGCTCGCCCCCTATTATGTCTTGGAGGCACCCGACATAGCGCTCGTGCTCGGGATCGACGAGGCCGACCACGTCATCCTGGTGCGCCAGTACCGCCACGCCTATGGCGGTGTCAGCCTCGAACTCCCGGGCGGGCTGATCGACCCGGCCGACCGAGACATCGTGGCCGCGGCCGAGCGCGAGATGCGCGAGGAAACGGGCTACGCCTGCGCCGATGCCGAGCCTCGTCGTCACCCTCAACGCCGATCCAGCCCGCTACGCCAACCGCATGCATCTTGTGCGCGGTCGCGTGACCGCCGCCGGACCGGCTCGTCCGGAACTCGGCGAGGATCTGGAGGTGGTCCGCGTTCCACGGGCCAAGGTCTTGGAGCCTCGCCCGGTCTGGATCCGTCGTCGGCGCCGCGCACGCCGCCATGATCCTGATCGGCCTGTCCGGCAGCGGTTGATAGGTTGCGCGATCGAACCCTGCGCGCCTTGCCGCGTTCAGGTCGCGCAGTTAAGAATTGGTTTCGAAATGACCCAATACGATATCAAATTCGTCGATCCGCGTGATCGTAAGACGACGGAGCGCAAGCCCCTGGCACCGCCCAGGCGCAAGCTCGATTGGGATCGCGCCATGCGCGAGGCCGCGGAAGCCGAGAAGCTGATCCAGTGCGCTGACTGAAGCGACCACGCGACACCGCGTTTCCCGGGCGGACTTCCGAGACAGGAGGTCTCGGGCGGCTCACGTTCGTCCCGTCGTTACCGGCGAGCCGCCCTCCGTCACCAGCGCCGATGCGCGCATGAAAGCGTGCAGGTCACCGGACACGAAGCGATGGGCGACGAGCCCGGCCGCTCGTCCGGCAGCCAAGTCGCTCTCCTGATCGCCGATCAGGAAACTGCGGCCCGGGTCGACATCCCAGTTGGCCATCAGGTCGAGGATCATGCCCGGTTCCGGCTTGCGCCACGGATGCACCGCTCTGTAGGCCGCCACCGTCCCGTCCGGGTGGTAGGGACAGTAGCGCAGGTCATCGAAATGCGCGCCCGCCGCCCGTAACGCATCCTGCATCCAAGCCGCCAGACGGGCGACGTCCGCTTCGGTGTAGAACCCGCGGGCTACCCCCGCCTGGTTCGTGATGACGAACACGAGGAGCCCGGCCTCGTTGCAGGCGCGCACGGCCTCCCGGGCACCCGCGACCCAGTCGAATCGGTCCGGTGTCCCGACATAGCCGTGATCGTGATTGAGCACGCCATCCCGGTCGAAAAAGACCGCGGGTCTTCGTCTGCGCGCCGGAATCTCGGTTTGCGCACGGGCGTAGCTCTCAGGCACGCCGATATCGATGAAGTAGCCCTCGTGGGCCGCACCGAACACCCGCCCCTCGGCAACGAGCGCGGGCAGCACGTCACGCTCCAGCGAGCAGGCCGGTGGCAATCCGCGCAGGGCATCGCGGCGGACCAGATAGACGCCGGCATTGACGAGGCCCGGCCCCGGTCCGGGTGGCCGTTCCAGGAAGGCCGTGATCCGTGGGCCGTCGAGGAGGGCGACGCCGTAACGGGCAGCATCCGGCACCCGCCGCAGCGCGAGCACCATGGCCGCCTCCGGATGCCGCGATGCCGCGACGGGGAGGGACAGCAGGTTGACGTCGAACCAGGAATCCCCGTTGAGGAGGAGGAAAGATTCCTCCGCATCCGCGAGCGCGTGAACGACGGCCCCGCCGGTGCCGGCCTGCTCCGGCTCGATCGAGACACGCAGCGTCATGCCGAAGCGGCGGGCGATCGGATTGTCGGCCGCGTAGGCGCGGATCTTCTCGCTGTGAAAGGACGCCAGCAGAACGACGTCCTTGAAACCGTGGCGGCCGAGTTCGAACAGCAGCACGTTGAGGAACGGCTCACCGGCGGCCGGCAGGAGCGGTTTGGGCATCGCCGCCGTCAAGGCGCCCAGGCGGGTGCCGAATCCTCCGCAGAGGATCATGGCCTGCCTGACCGGGGCCTGCCCGTCCCTGATCGTCTCGGTCACGGACCGTCTCCCTCACGCCGCCGCCCCCGCGGGGGAACAGGCTTTCCTCGACGAGGCCGCAGACGATGTGCGCGGCGGTGATGTGGACTTGCTGGATCAGGGGAGTCGCGTCCGAGGGCGCATACAGGCAGAGATCGGCGCGCTCCGGCATCGCTCCCCCGTCGCGCCGGTGAACGCGACCACCCGCAATCCCAGAGTGCGTGCAGCGTCCATGGCCCTCAGCACGCTCGGCGAGCGCCCGGAGGTGGAGAGCGCGAGCAGAACATCACCCGGTCGCCCGAGGGCCAGTACCTGCCGCTCGAACACGTGTGCGTAGCCGTAATCGTTCGCGATCGCGGTGATCACCGAGGTGTCCGTCGTGAGCGCCACCGCCGCCGCGGGGGCGCGGTCGTAGTTGAGGCGCGAGACGAATTCGCCGGCGATGTGCTGCGCGTCGCCGGCGCTCCCGCCATTGCCGATCGTCAGGAGCTTGCCGCCACCGCGCAGCGCAGCCGCCACGAGATCGGCCATCTCGGCGACCGTCGCGAGGAAGCGTCGGTCGTCGAGGGCGGCCTGGAAGGTGTCCCGGGTCTGCGTGAGGAACTCGACGATCGCGCTCATGGATACCTCGGCGCATCACCGGTTTCGTCTGCCGCATCAGAGGGCGACGCCGGTGATGCCTGGTGGATCTGCCCGCCAAGCTCAGACGTTGGCAAACCGCGAATTGCGGATCATCCGGAAGCCCTTGATCAGCTCCCGGATCCCGCGATCGAGATCGACGTCTGGAAACCAGCCGGTCGCCTCCAGCTTCTCGTTTGAGACGATGTAGTCACGCTTGTCCGGGTCTTCGCCGATCGGCGCCTCGACGTAGACGAAGTTGGGTACGTGCGCCTTGATCCGCTCGCACAGTTCCAGCTTCGACAGGTTCGCGCTCGACAAGCCGAGATTGTACGCCTCGCCGCGCATCCGCCCGTAATTGTCGATCGCGTGGATGAAGCCTTTGGCGACGTCGCGGATGTGGATGTAGTTGCGCTTGAAATGACCCTCGAAGACAAGGAGCGCCCGGTCGTTGACGGCGCGATGCGTGAAGTCGTTGACGAGAAGATCGAGGCGCATGCGCGGCGCCATTCCAAAAACTGTCGCCAGCCGCAGACTGACACCGCGCCCGCTGTCCAGCACCGCCTTCTCGGCCTCGACCTTGGTGGTGCCGTACAGCGAGATCGGCCGCAGGGGCGTTTCCTCGGTGCAGAACTTACCCGTTTCGCCGATGCCGTAGCCTGAATTGGTCGTGGGGTAGACGATCATCTGCGCGCCGCCCGCGCGCGCGACGAGCGAAACCACCGCATCGCGGTTCAGCGTCGTGGCCCCGATCGCGTCTTCCTTGCACAGGGGCGCGCCGACGAGCGCTGCCAGGGGGATCAACACATCATGCTTCGGGATGAGGTCGTCCAGGATACGGGTGTCGCGTGCATCCCCTTTGATCGGTTCGAAGGTGTCGTAGCGGCAGGCGGAGGACAAGTCCGTACCTCCGGACTTGAACGTGTCGAGGACCGTGACGTGATGCCCCTGCTCCAACAGCAGCGACACCAGGATCGTCCCGATGTAACCGGCGCCACCGGTGATCAAAATCCGCATGACTCAATTCCATCGCGGTGAGCCGGCGGCCAGAGACCTGCCGGGTTGAAGTGCATGAAGCCGCCGCTCAGCGGGTCTGGCGATAGATCAGGGTCGAGCCGTCGACATCGATCCCGATCGGGATGACCGAAAGCGGCGCGACCCGCTTGGCCAGGTCCGGAACACGCTCCGGCGCGATAAGGGCAAGGAAGAAGCCGCCGCCGCCGGCACCGCAGAGCTTCGCCCCGTAGGCCCCGGATGCGATGATCGCCTCGAACAGGTCGTCCAGGACCGCGTTCGAGACATCTCGCGACAGGGTTCGTTTGATGCGCCACGAGGCCGAGAGCATCTCGCCGAGTTGCGTGAGCCACCCCGCCGACCCCTCTTCCAGAAGGGACACGCACTCCTCCACGAGGCGGTAGAGTTCGGACAATTCCTTGTCGATGGTCCGGGCACGCGTCACAGCGATCTGGTTGGCCACCGTCGTCGTCGCCCGCCGTGCGATCCCGGTATGGACGAGCACCATCGAGGCATTGAGCTGCTGCATCGCCGCAGAGCCTCATCTGAACGGGCGAGATCCGTATGGCGGAGCCGCTGAAATCGAACCGGTTGATACCGCCGAACGCCGCGTGAAGCTGGTCCTGCACGCCGACATTCTCGCGCAGGATCTCTCGCTCGACTTCGATGGCCTTCTTCGACAGCTCGATCTTGGTCGGCTTCTGCTCTTGCAATGCGTAGACGGTGCGCAAAAAGCCGACCGTGAAGGCCGATGACGAGCCGAGCCCGCTCCCTGCTGCCGGCAAATCCGAGATGATGCTGATATCGAGCCGCCGATTGATGTCGAAATGCTTCAATACCTCTCGGACGACCGGATGCTCGATGTCGCCGACCTCGTTACAATGCTCCAATCGAGAATAGCTCAATCTGAAATTGTATTGCTGACATCCGATCAGGTCAAGTGCAGCAATAATGATGTATTTATCAATCGCCATGCCGACGACTGCCCCCGGCGCGCGCTCGAAATACTCAGGATAATCAGTCCCTCCACCGAACAAGCTGACTCGCAGTGGCGTGCGCGTGACCGTGAGCATCAGCTAGATTCCGGCAGCAAGATCGTTCAAGCTTATCATGAGACATCCGACACAATGCAAACGAATCCGAACCGCATCCTGCGGCCGGCAGCACGGCTGCGCCGACACCGCAATCATCCCATTCACAGGTCCAAACCGTCCTCAAACTGCTAGATAACTTTGATACGACTTTATGGCTTGAACCTTAGGGTTTTGAATGCAGAAGAATTGTTGTCCTTTCGTCAGGGAGGGAAGGTCGGCTGGGCGGTACGGCGTTGCTGAAGCGGTGACGACCATGCCCGGGGGGTTGCGCGATTCAGGCCGCCAGTGGGCTCTGCCCATCCCGGCCATGCGCGTAGTCCATGATCTCGCCGATCCGCTCGCCGACGGCGATGGCGATATCCACCGAGGCCGCGCCCTCGGACCCCTGCCGGCAGATCCGGGTGAGGACGTCTGTCACACGCTGTTCCATGAGGCCGAGGATCGCCGCGGCGGCCTGCGGCTGAGCACCCCGCAGCACGGCTGCAAGATCGCAATAGGCGTCGTGAAGAAGCTGGAGCGTCAGGCGCTCGACAGCCTGCTCGTCCTCCGCCGTCAGTGCACGCATGGCGCGTATCTCCGGGTCACCTCCGCCAGCCTCGCGCGGACAGGTTAAAAAGGCATGAAGACACCGGCCCGCCCGCAGGGATCGGCTAACCATGCGAGCCTCCGGCGCGCTACATCCCGGTCCTGAAGCGTGCCGCTCGTTCACAGAACCGGCAGGGACCGAATCGGTCGTCCTCCCGGAGCAGAGCGTGACCGCGCCGGCACCGGCCGCCCGGTCCCTGCCGCCCCTCAGGCCGCTGCCGAAATGGGATCCGCACGTCTGCGTCGGCTGCTGATCGGCTGCTGATGAACGGCTGCGCATGGCCGGGCGGAACTTGGCGGGCCCGTGATGCGTCGGCCCGGCGAGCCCCTCAATCGTTGAGAGCATCACATGCGCATCATCACTCTCGTCGCGCTCGGCCTATCGTGGTCCGTTGCGACGCCCGTCCTGGCACAGGTACAGCAGGGCAATCCCAACGCCGCCAACCAGTCGATGGAGCACAACAGCCAGCTGCGCTCCCTCCGGCAGGAGCAGACGACCCAGAGCGACCGGCTTCGGATGGATGTCCAGCGCAACGAGGCCGCGACGCCAGCTCCGAATACCGGGCCGAACGCGATCGGCCCGGTTGGCGGGGCGGGGGTGATCGGGCGCTGAGAGCATAGCCCGCACGCAGGCGTCCCGCACCGCGGGATCAGAGCCGCTGCGGGGAGCGAACGGCGCCGCTACGGCGAATGGTGGCCTCGCATCTGACAAGCTTCCGGCCGCGGCCGCACCCATATTCCTTCGATCGCAGCTCGGGCCGAAAGGGCTGAGCCATGCCGAAGTGCAGAACCTGCGGCAATCCGATCGAGGCGACGGCCAGGATCTGCCGGCGCTGCGGCGCCCTCACCGGCGTCGGCATGCCGGCCAAGGAGGAGCCGGCCACCTTCAGCTGGCTCGGCTTCACCCTCATCTACATCGCCGCGGCCGTCTTCCTCCTGCTGACCGAGTGGCTTCTGTGACGACGCACCGCCCCGGACATCGCACCGGGACGATGCGCGCCTGTGGATCACGGGCATCTCTCACGGGCTCGTGATCGCCCGGGCCGATCGGGAAACATTCCCGCTACCGTGGCCCGGCAGGGTCGACCGCATGACCCTTCCAGCCGCACAAGCCGTCGTCGTGCTGTCCTGCGCCGTTGCAGCCGCAGCGATCTACCTGAGAGCCCTCCTGCAACAGGTCAGGACCGAGAACGGCAATCCTCAGCGGAGATAGGCAGACCGGTCCGGCCGCGACCTGCTTCCGCTCGACCTGCCGGCAGGCCGGCGGAGGCGACCCGATGGCTTCGACAAGGCATCGGGGTCCTGACCCGCGCCGGGCCGCAGGGGCCGCTCCACAAGGCGACCGAGGTGCTGGCCGACTCGTGGTCGGCGTTCGCGCGTGCTTTCATCAGGAGATCCCGCGGATACCAGGTCCGGATCTAGAGCGTGTTATGAACCACTGATGGGTCTGTGTGTTTCCGAGGATGAGCTTGGAACGCGCCGCTTACCCGTCCGACGTCAGCGATGAAGAGTGGGCGCTCGTGGCGCCGTATCTGGCGCTTCTGCGGGAGAGCTCGGGGCAGCGTGATCACGAGTTGCGCGAGGTGTTCAACGGCCTGCGGTTCATCGTGCGCACGGGGGCACCGTGGCGGTTCATGCCTCACGACCTGCCGCCTTGGGCGGCCGTCTACCAGCAGACGCAGCGCTGGCTTTCGGCAGAGTGCTTTGCAGATGTGGCGGGTGATTTGCGGGCGGTCCTGCGGATGGCAGCGGCGCGCGAGCCGGAGCCGTCTGCGGTGATCCTGGACAGCCGCACGCTCCGCTCCACGCCGGAGAGCGGTGAGCGGGCGGGCTACGATGGAGCCAAGCGCAAGAAGGGGTCGAAGGTGCATCTGGCGATCGACACGCCTGGGCATGTCGTCGCCCTGCACGTGACCCCGGCCGATATCGGCGACAGGGGCGAGGTCGGGCGGCTGAGTGCGGCCGTGCAGGCGGAGACGGACGGCCGCGTGGAGAAGGGCTTCGTCGATCAAGGCTACACCGGTGACGGCACGGCTGGCGCGGCCCTTGCGCACGGGATCGACCTGGAGGTGGTCATGGCACCCGAGGCCAAACGGGGCTTCGTGCTTCTGCCGCGCAGGTGGGTGGTTGAGCGATCCTTCGCCTGGGCCACGCGCTGCCGACGCTTGGTCAAAGATTACGAGCGCTATGGCAGCACGCTGGCAGGATTGCACATGGTCGCCTTCGTCTGCCTCATGCTCAGACAGGCAGAAAGACTGCTGACCAGTTCATAACACGCTCTAGGCCCGGACCTGCCGCCGGAGACAGGTCGCCGGGTCAATCGACATAGACACCAGCGCCGACGAGCGCGTCCACACCGTCCACGCGCGTCGCGCAGACGTAGCTCCATTTCACGCTCGGGACCGACTGGCCGGGCTTGGGGAACATGTAATCGACCCAGCCAGACCCGGACTTGCTGACGACCTCGACGAAGTCCCTGTGGAACCGCTTCCCGTCGGCGTCGCGCTCGTCGAGCAGGTCCCGTCCCTCTCGGTTCGGATGCGCGGCGTTGAACAGCACGATCCCCCGCATATCGACGACGAACAGGTAGACGTCTCCGTAGCGCCAGGGGCTGCCCTTCCTCCTGAACTCTCCGAACGCCCTGCTGCCCTGGTCGTCCAGAACCTCGGCCGCCCGCCCGACCAGGGTCTCGATTTCCGCGGCTTGGTGTATGGCCGGCGGATATCTCTTCCCGAAGGCGGGAAACGCTGCGCTTAGAGCCAGTAGAACCGGCCATATCAGCAGGGCCTTGAACATGCCGTGCCTCACTGACTGAGCCTGTCGCCTGCGCGATATGCCCGGACCGTGGATCAGAATGTCCTTTGCCGGTACCGCATCGCCGCTGGAGCGGGCCGCTTCTTCACGTAAACAGCAGCCCGCTTCAGGGGCGGGCCTCGAAGACCCGATCGTGGCTGCCTGCACGCTGCCGCAGGCTCGGCCACCAATGGCGTTTGCGAGGGGCGGGCGGGCTGACCGCATTGGGAGGCGCGTCGGACGCCAAGCGGTTGCGGTGCCGGTCGACCATCCGACCGAGATGCCTGAGCGCCGCGAGACCTTGCGTCGCCATCAGGCGATGGCCCTCGCAAGCGCCGTCGCGTCCCAGCCGATGTACGGTCTCCTCAGCGCGCGCGATAAGCCCCTGCGCCTCTAAACAATAGAGTTCCACCTCGGCGAGATCTGGCATCTCATCCTCCACTCCGATCGCGTTTCAGAGCCTCGGAGACCGGTGGATACCGCCGCAGATCGGGACGCACATCATCCATTTGGATGGTAACGGCAAATTGCCCGCTAGACGTCCGGCAGGGGCCGCCCCTTCACGACCACCCGTGGCCACCGGTCGAAGCCGATGGGCATCAGGACGGCGATCTGAGGAGGCACCTCAGCCTCGCCCAGGAGGCTCTTGAGCGAGATCCGGCAGGCCTCCTCGAACTCGGCCCGCGTGCGTGCGCCCGAGGTCTTGATGTCGGCGATCAGGAGTGCCGCGATCTCGCGGGCGAAGGCATCGTCGTCCAACATGCCGCGCTCCAGCTTTGGCCGGGATGAGCATAGTCTCCAGCCCGGGCATCAGGCATCAGGACAGAATTGCGTATCCACATACCGATTGTGGATACTTCGCCGCAGGGCAGGGGGCGCGGCCCGATCAGGGGCTGCCGTGCCGCCGGGCGCCATCGCGCAGGGCAACGAGGCAGAGCAGCGCGGCCATGGGCAGCAGCCACATCACGCGCGCCTGGTAGCGATCGAACACGCCGGAGAGCGTCGCGCAGACGAGAGTGTCGCCCAGGATGCAGGCCGCGAAGAACAGCGGCAGCGCGGCGAGCGCCCGATCACCCCGGGCGATGGCCGCCGCGCAGGTCGCCGCCGCCAGCACCCAGGCCAGGGCGATGACGATGGCGTCGACCGTACGGATCAGGCTGTGGGGAACGGCGTCGCGCATCTGGGCGCTCGCCTGGAACGCCGCGCGCGCGTGCGCGCCGAATTTCAGCCCGATGATCTCCGAGATCGCCGTGTAGGGCGGGAAGGCGGACGACACGTCGGCGTCGGGCGCGTGGGCGCCGAGCGCGCGCCAGAGATTACCGGCGATCATCGCCGCCACGGCGCCCGGTCGCGACAGCAGGGTGGCGCGGACGAGGACCGGGGATTCGGCGCTCATGCCGGCGAAGCCTCCCAGGCGGTCGAGATGGCCGGCTTCCCAGAGGAACTCGTTCGCGGTCGCCGGCAGAGCCTCCACCTGGGCGCAGATCCTATATCCGGCCCCCGGGCAGGCCTCCCGGAGATAGGCCCTGGCGGGTCCGTACTCGATGAGGTTCGCCAGGAAGAAGGTCTGGCCTGCCGGCGAGACCGCCAGCGTTCGGAACACCACCCAGTTGTAGGTGCCGTAGGCGCCGACGGTCAGGACAACCGGTATGCAGAGGATCGCGCTCCGCAGGCACGTCCGGCGCCAGGGCTGCCGCAGCCACCGGCTGAGGAGCGCGACGGTGGCGATCGCCCCGCAGGCGAGCACGAGGTGCGAGAGGTGGACCGCCACGGCCACGCAGGCGAAGCCGACGAGCGCCACCTGCAGGGGGCGGCCGAAGCGTTCGAGATAGAAGCCGATCAGGTAGAACGCCAGGAACAGGTAAGCCGTGAAGATGTCCGGCATCAGGAACCCGGCGAACCAGGGCAGCGCCGAGAACGCGCCGAGGAACAGGACCAGGCCCGCGAAGGTGAGCGGCCGGTTCCGGATCGGCAGAACCTGCACCAACAGGTGGATCAGGGCGCTGCCGATCAGGGCCTGCGCGATCACGGGAGCCCAGATGAACCGGTTCAGATGGAAGCCGAACAGGAACAGCCCGTAGAACGGGCTGCGATAGAGCCGCGGCGTGAAGATCAGATAGTCCGACGTATCCTGGAAGACGAACGGGAAGCCGTTCAGAAGGGCCGGCACGAGGAGGACCAGCGCCCCGGCCGGGATCAGGAACCAGGGCGCGGCGGATGCGGCCCGCAGGCGGCTCATGTCGGACGCGGAGGCACCGGCTCCTGGCGCGGCGGCGAGGCCGGCGGACCGGGATTGAAGCGGCATCGATGGCACGGCATCCCCCTTATGCGGTCCTGCGGCTGAACGGGCCCGGAATCGGGCGGCCCGGGCGGCCCGGGCAGTCGCGTCATCGTCTCACCGGGATCGACCTGCGAGCGGCGCGGCGATCCGGGAGAAGACAAGGAAGCGGGCGCCCGCGTAGTTGAGGGCGAGGGCGACCGCCGAGGCCAGGGCCAGGGCCGCCAGCGGCGCGGAGAAGGGCGGCGGCAACCGGAAGATCGCCACGGCGAAGACCAGCATGTTGCAGGCGAACCCGAAGGCCTGAACCATCAGGTAGCCGGCGAAGGCCGGCAGGATCGGCCTGCCCCGGCGGTCGGCGAAGCTGATGCTCCGGTTCAGCAGGAACGTGACCAGTACGGCGAGGGCGAACGAGAGTCCCCGGGCGGGGATCGGTCCCCAGCCGAGGCCGCGGATGCAGAGCGCCATGATGCCGGCATCGGTGACGAAGCCGATGCCGCCGACGAGGCAGAACCGCGCGAACCGGTCCGCCTCGTTGCGGGGTGCCCGCGCTTCAGGGGACATCGAGATGCCGGGCCACGGACAGGTAGAGCAGGCGTTTCAGCTCCTGCCGGGTCCGGGTCGTCAGGTCCAGGATGATCCCGGTGAAGAACGTCAGCACGCTCAGGATAACGATGCCGAGGCTCAGGATCGCCGTCGGCAGCCAGGGCACCAGCCCGGTCTCGACGAAGGTGACGACGATCGGCGCGACCAGCACGAGCGCGGCGAGCAGCAGGGCCACGCTAAGCGCGCCGAAGAACTGGAGCGGGCGCTCGTCCTTCATCAGGCGCAGGATCAGGTAGAGGATGCGGGCGCCGTCGCGATAGGTGCGCAGCTTGCTCACGGACCCGGTCGGGCGCTCCGCATAGGCCGTCGCGACCTCCGCGGCGGGCATGCGCAGTTCCAGCGCGTGGACCACGAGTTCGGTCTCGGTCTCGAAGCCGCTGGACATCGCCGGGAACGACTTCACGAAGCGCCGGGACATGACCTTGTAGCCCGAGAGCATGTCGCGGAACTCGCGCCCGAACACACCTTGCACCAAGCCGGTGAGGAGCCGGTTTCCGAGGCGGTGGCCCGGACGGTAGGCCTGCTGCGAGGTCTCCACGCGGGCGCCGTTGACGAAGTCCAGATCGTCCTTGAGCACGCGACCGACGAGGAACGGCGCCGCGGCCGCGTCGTAGGTCCCGTCGCCGTCGACCAGGATGTAGATGTCGGCCTCGATATCGCCGAACATCCGCCGGACGACGTTGCCCTTGCCCTGTCGCGCCTCGACCCGGACGATGGCGCCGGCGGCCCGCGCGATCTCGGCAGTGCCGTCGCTCGAGTTGTTGTCGTAGACGTAGATCTGGGCCGTCGGCAGCGCCGCGCGGAAGTCGCCGACCACCTGGGCGATGGTCAGGCTCTCGTTGAAGCAGGGGATCAGAACAGCCAAGCGGGGCGGGCGTTCGGTTTCGGCAACGAGGCCAAGAACGGACATGGCGCGGCTCCAGTCCTTCCTGTGAGGCTCGCCGCCACCTTGCCGCCCGCCCGAATCGGCCACAAGCGGCCACGGCCCCGGAATCGGGCAGCGTTTTAGGCGTATCGGAGGCCCCCGAACTGGTGAGGACTACGCCGTTCGGGGTAGCGCCCCGGAGGCTCGGAACGCCCTGACGCGTCCGGTCTGCGATGATCCCGCCAGCACCCGGCGGCGCAGGGCCTCTGCACGGAGGTCGCCAGCCGCAACGGACCCACGAACGCGCTCGGTTCGCGATCACCCTCTCTGCCGGCGCGAGTCCGCGCGATCCGGCCCAGCCGAGGTCGCGTTCGATCAAGCACGCGTTCCGGAAACACTTATCCTCCGCGAGATTGCACGGACCCGCTCTCCGCGGCGGGCACGGGTCGGAGGTTTCCATGACGACCGGATTTCGAAACGCACCTCGCATAGGATCATGGGCCGCTTTCGGCGTGATCGCGACGCTGGCCTGCACGTCGATCCAGGCGCAGCCGCTTGTCCTGCAGGTGAATCCACGCGGTCCCGCGACTGGGGAGATCGAGACTCGGGGGCGCACCGGTCACGGTCGCGACCCTGTTCGAAACGGGGCCGCGCTACACCGCGGAGAATGGGTTCGGCCGCCGGGTCGGCATCGGCAGCGCCGTCCCCTCCTGGATCGAGATGGGGTCCTTCCGTAACCAGTCGATCCCGGGCCTGAATCCGTCCGGCTACTATGGCTACTTCATCTCGCCGGATGACAAGGCTGTGGTCGTCGACCTCGATTCGCGCCGGATCGTGCGCGTCCTGTCCCGTTGAGGCGCGAAGTCCGGAGGACGCCGAATGCGGTGCGCCGTCGGCCTTGCCAGCCTGGCGCTCGTCATCGGCGCCCTCCCGGCCCGGGCGGACCGGCCCTCGGGCGCGGCCATCCGGATCGCCTATCAGCGCCCCCTGCACGCGGAGACGCGCGCCATCTACCACGACCTGAAGGCGCGCCGCGTCCTGGAAGGACTGCAGGCGATCGTCAGGGGCGTGCGCCTGCCGCGCTCGCTCACGCTGCGACTGTCGGTCTGCGGCGGCGAACCCAATGCCTGGTATACACCCGAGAACCGGACCATCACGGTCTGCTACGAGTACGTCCGGGATGTCCGGGACCGGGCATCCAGGATCGGATCCGAGACCGGGGTGACGCAGCGCGACGCGATCTTCGGCCCGGTCGCCCAGGTCTTTCTCCACGAACTCGGGCATGCCCTGTACGATCTCCTCGACGTGCCGGTGCTCGGCCGGGAGGAAGACGCGGCCGATCAGTTCGCCGCCCTCGTCCTGCTTGAGCTGCCGCCCGCGCAGGCCCGGCACGCGATCGACGGCATAGCCCACCTCCTGCGCAGCCAGGCCGCCGAGGAGACGCCCGACCAGACGGTGCTCGCCGACGACCACAGCCTCACCGCCCAGCGCCTCTACAACCTGCTCTGCCTCGCCTACGGCGCCGACCGCGGAACCTTCGGCTACCTCGTCAGAGGCGGCGCCCTGCCCAAGGCGCGCGCCGCGCAATGCGGGGTCGAATACGACCTCGCAGCGTACGCCCTGCAAAAGCTCTTCCGGCATCATCTGCGCGATGGCCAGATGGGGGGCGCGCGCATCCGGCGCGCCTTCCGGTGGATGTTCTGAAGCGCTGCGCGGCTCGGCATCCGCTGGGATCTCTCCGCTCGCCGGAGCCGGATCGAGCAGCCTGCCGGAGGCGGAGCCGCGGCCGGGCGCTGCCCGACTCCGTTCGGGAATCGCCGGTCGCCCGGCCTGCGTGACCGGGATCGGAACGTCCCGGCGCTTGGCTCGCAGGCAGGAGGCGTTTCGCGCCGCCGGACCATCCTGGCTGGGCGCGGATGCGTCCCGCACCAAGACCCCCGTCGATGGGGAAACGGGATCCCTCCCTCCCGATCTTCCGGGATTCGGAGGCACGGCACAGCAGGTCTTCGGCTGCCGAAGCGGCGATCCACGCGGGAGGAAGCGGGCGACCGCTCCCTATTGAATATTGCATTCCCCGCCGGGGATCGGGTCCGATTTACCGCACGCAAGACAACATTGATCCATCGCAATGTGCTTACGCGCGCAATCCCGTGAAATCGCCGAGCTTTGGGGAGAATGGGATTTCTGCAATGGTCAATTGCCTTGCTCTCGTGCTCGACGACTCTTGTGATTTCCTCGATTCCTTCCAGCCGCAGGACGCGGCCCAGTTCCCCACCGACAGGCTCCATGGCAGCGTCACGAGCGCAATCTGTGCCGTCCTCTCGGAACTTGGCGCAGATCCCGTTCGCCTTCTGCGCGAGGCGGGTTGTGATCCCTGGGCGTCCAGGGACGATGGAAGCCCGATCTCGAATGCCGCGCTCGGCCGCCTGCTTCAGCTGGGTGCGAGCCGCACGCGGTGCGGCCATCTTGGCCTGCTCGTGGGACAACGCATCGCCCTCGCCAAGCTCGGTCCCAGCAACGTCCTGATCCGGAACGCGGAAACGGTCGGCGATGCCCTGCACGTGCTGGAGACCCGGCCCTGGGCCTGGACGTGCGGCTCCGCGGTCAGACTCTGCGTCGAGGCCGACTTGGCGCTGCTCCATTATTTTCCCTACGAGGCCGGCGCGACGGCGGTGGGCCTGCAATCGGAGGGGGCGCTCGCCACCGTCGTCAATATCGTGCGCGCCCTGTGCGGCGCTCACTGGTCACCGTCGGAACTCCTGCTGCCGCGGGCGCCTCCGGACCATACGGATCTCTATTGGCACTTCTTCCGCGCGCCCGTCCGGTTCGACCAGGAATGGGCCGCCATCGCCTTCCCGTCACGCCTTCTGGAACAACCGATCGCGGGCGCAGATCGGGCGGCTCACCGGACGGCGGAACACCGCATCCGGCAGTTCGGGGCCGCAGCTCCGCTCCAGATGTCGGAGCAGCTGCGGCGGCTGCTGCGTGCCGAGTTCATCCAGAACCCGTGGTCCGGCAAAGCCGTCGCGCGCCACTTGGCGGTGCATCGGCGCACCCTCAGCCGCCGTCTGAGGGCCGAAGGCACGAGCTTCCGGTCGGTCGCCACCCAGATCCGGTTCGAGACGGCGAAACAGCTCCTGGCCGATACCAACATGACATTGGCGCAGATCTCAGCCTGTCTGGGCTTCTCCGAGGCGGCCGCCTTCACGCACGCGTTCCGACGCTGGTCCGGCATGACGCCCAGCATCTGGCGGCACGCGAGCCGACCTTCGGAGATGGCGGCCGATCCGCGGCCGCCTGTGCCCGTCCCCTGTCGTAAGCGGGGTGAACGCGCCAGCCGTTCCGAACATGTCCGGGATTCATTCCAACAATCACCGGACGACAGCCATTTTATAGGCAAACGGCACAGTATGAGTGCATAAACCACGTGAATCTCGGCACTCTATACCAGCTTTATTAGCGAATTCAGGAGAGCCCGATGAAATCGACACGGATGATCTCGCTTGCAGCCCTCGCGCTGTCTGCCTTGCTGGGCCTGAATTCTCCCGGCTCGGGCGGCCTCGGCATTGCGGCTGCGCAAGCCGCCGGCGGGTGTGGCCCCGGCTTTCATCGGGGCCCCTATGGCGCCTGCCGGCCGAACGTCTACGGCGTACCGGGCTATTACGGGTACCGGGGCGGCGGGGTGTACGGATACCGCGGCGGCGCCCGTTACGGGTACCGGGGCGGAGCCGTCTATCGGGGTGGGCGCGTGTATCGGGGCGGCCGTGTCTATGGCGGCCGGGCCGTCTACGGACACCGCGTCGGCGGGTACCGGGGCGGTTACCGGGGCGGATTCCGAAGGGGTGGCTTCCGCCGGTGACCGCGTCGGTCATCCGCCGCGCCGGATGAACGGCGCGCGAGCCGCGCCCGGTCGCCTCGTGGCCGGGGGCGGCCTCGCGGCTTTTGGCGGGCTCTAATAGTGGCGGGCTCTAATAGGCGCGATAGACCGGCCGATGGGTTCGGGCCGGGGGAGCGCCGTAGTGCGCGGAAACCGGGATCCTGACGGTGCCCGGCACATTCGGGTCGAACGGCAGGAGCGCGGCCCCGGCGGAAATGAAGCCCGCCAGCGCGCGGATATCGTCCGGTTGCCGCAGATCGCGCGAGATGCGGTCCGTCTCCCACTGGAGCCGCAAGTTGCAGGCCCGCGAGGGCAACCCGCCGACGGGAGTGCAGGCGTCGTGGCGGGCGCAGGCGGCATCGAGCGCGTCGACCGGCGGCAACGGGGCGTTGTTGCCGAGGCCGCAATAGTTGCCGTGGATCAACGCCGCGGGCTGCTGCAGGCCGGACGATTGCGCCAGCGCGGGCGCGCTCAGGCAGGTTGCGAGGAGGAGAGGGGCGACGATTCGGAAGGTCATGGCGTTTGACCGAGCCCATTCTGAGGCCAGTCTGTCGAAACCGGCCGCTCGGGCCGCCAGTTCTGGCCGGATGATCGGGGGGCCGGGGCCTCTCGCCTCGGCCCTGCCGCAGAGGCGTCAGTACGGACGGCAGACGCCCGCATAGGCATCGTAGTAGGCGTAGGGTCCGCAGCGGCCGTAGGTGGCACCGTAGCCGGCGGCGGCCGCGGCTCCGACGGCCGCCGCGCCCAGGCCGTAGCCGTAGGGACGGACGCCGTAACCGTAGCGGCCATATCCGTACCCGTAACGGCCGACCCCGCCGTAACGTCCGACTGCGCCGTAGCGGCCGACCCCGCCATAGCGGCCGCGATAGCCCCCGCCACCGGTCCGCGGAAGCCGCGGGCCCCGCCGACCCGGGCGCCTTGGAAGCCGCCAGCGCGGAAACCTCTCCCGCCACCGTGGAAGCCGCGCGCTTCGGCGACCACACCGCTCATGAACAGGGCGGCACAGGCCAATGACGCGATCCGCAGAGTTCTCATGGGGTAGTCTCCCTTCTGGAGAACGACATGCCGAGGGGGAACGAGTCAGACGCGAAGCCCTCTAGCCCCTCGGATCAGTATCGATCGCACGGTAACGCCGAGCTGCGGATGCCGCTTGATCCGCGGGGACTCGCGCCCCGGTGAACGGGCGCGGCAACCCTCTGCCGCTCTCGCGGCCGCGGGTCGTCCTGTCCGGGCAACCGCACCCGGAACGGGATCCGCAGCTCTCTACCCTGCACGCCGCCTCCGCACCGTGCCCGCATCAAGGCGAAGCTGCCGATCGCCCGCGTTGGGTTCCGGGCCGCCCCCGGTTCGGCCAGTGTCTCGCCCGATCAAGCATGGGATTGGCGCGGACGCATAATGCGCCCTTCGCTTCGGTGCGGTGAGGCAAGGGCAGCCTGCTGACCTTGCCCGTCAGGGCGGGACCGATCGCGGCTTCACGGCGGTCGGCGCATTCCGCTCATCCCGGCTTCCGGCAGAACGCTGCCTCCGGTCAGGCCAAGGGCGCACGAAGCGGTCTCGGCATTCGAGAGATGCCTCGGTTCAAAACAATGCAGCGTGAGGAGATTGCCATGCCGGTCAAGACACCGAAGGAGCTTTTCGTGCGCATGCTGAGCGATGCGCGGCATCACGCGGAACGCGCGACGAAGATCTACGAGGAGCTGGGCCAAGTCACGCAGGATCCGGCCATCCAGGAGGCGCTCCAGTCGCGCGCCTTCATCCAGGAGAAAACGATCAAGTCGCTCGACCGCTGCTTCGAGCTGATCGGCGAGAAGCCGATCGCCGCCAACGGACGGCTTCAGGACGTCTTCCTCGAAGATTTCCGGCGCGAGCTGGCCGAAATCCAGGCTCCGGCCGCCAAGGCCCTGTTCATCCTGATCAAGGCCAATCACCTGATGCATCTGCGCATCGCCGAATACGTGGCCCTCGTGGCCATGGCCGACGTGAGCGGCCATTTCGGGGTGGGCGTCCTGCTGGAAAGCTGCCTCGCGGACAAGATGGCCTTCACCGAGCGGACCCGCCGGCTGATCCGGCGCACGATCGAGAGCAAGCACGCCGTCAAGCT
This sequence comes from Methylobacterium sp. P31, assembly GCA_050632875.1. Taxonomy (GTDB): domain Bacteria; phylum Pseudomonadota; class Alphaproteobacteria; order Rhizobiales; family Beijerinckiaceae; genus Methylobacterium. Next base: position 5,075,568 of record JBODSC010000001.1, read on the forward strand.
GGCCGCCTGACCGCTGCCTGTCAGGCTCCGTATCGGGCAACCGATCCGGGGCCTCGGGCGCGGGAGCGGCCTCGGTACGCCGGGCGGATGGGACGTGACGCCGGCCGGAAGCGGCGCGTCCGGCGGCCGCCCAGGCGCTTCTCGGGGGCTGACGGAAACAGCCCGGCGGCGCGCACGCCGGATCGTGCGCTGACGGGAGCCGCGGAGGACGAGCCATGCCCCCTGTCTCTTCCCAAGAGGCGGCGTCCGTCGCCCCTGAGCCCCGGGATCTGTCGCGTGCCGACGGGACCACGCCGTCGCGATCCCTGGGACGGCGGGCCGCCGACGAGGCGAAGCGCTACCTCGCCTTCGCGGTCTACCTGATCGTCGTCTTCGGAACCCTGATCCTGTTCAGCATCAACATCTACGCACGGATCGATCAGGATATCCCGCATTATCCGAGCTACCATTTCTACGCGCTCGGGCTGATCAACGCCCTGGTTCTGGCCAAATTCATGCTGATCGCCGAGGCGACAAAGCTCGGATCGTTCGCCATCGGTCGGCGCATCAAGCGAAGGCCTCTCATCTACGTGATCCTGTACCGCTCCCTCCTGTTCACGGCCGTCCTGGTGGCGGCCTACGCTCTGGAAGAGGTGCTGGTGGGGGCTTGGCACGGGAAGGGACTGGGCACCGTCCTGCCGGAGATGGCCGGCGGCCCGCGCGGCATGCTCACCTTCGCCTGGGTGATGTTCGTGGCGCTGCTCCCGTACTTCGCCTACCGGGAGATCGGCCGCGCGCTGGGCGCCGGCCGCCTGCGCACCCTGCTCCTCCGCGCCCCTGGGACCGGGTAGTCCCGCTCGCGAAGGCCGCGCTCCCCGGAGAGCCGGCGGCAGCCGCCGTGTACCCCGTCCCGGCCTGCCGTCAATGCGCGACCACGAGCGTCGGCGCGGACGGGGTCGCCGTCTCCGGCCCGAGGCTTGCCCGACGGTGATCGAGGGCGTGGCGCGCATGCGCGAGGGCCGTCGAGAAGGCCGACAGGCAATCGGCGCTGACGGCTCCGGACGGACAGCCCAGCGTCGCCGCGACGAGCCCCCTGAACTCCTCCTCCAGGATGGCGAGCCCTGCGCGGTCGGCGCAGGGCGCCGCGTCGGCGATCTCGACCAGCCGCCGGATCGGGCGCCACTCCGCCTCCGACCGGCGCCGGGCCCAGCCCGCCGAGGCGGCGGCGAGGAGCGATCCGGTGAGGCTGATCACCAAGCCGCCGAGATAGAAGTACTGCTGGGCTTGGTCGAGGAAGCTCTGGTCCCCGTTGCTCAGATAGGCGGCGACGCCCGGATGGACGGGCAGGATCGGACTCTTGTCGTCCGGATCGGGCGCCTCGATCTGCGTGGCGAGGGGCGTCACAGCCGCGAGCTTGGCCTTGGTGGTCAGAATCGACCGGGCGATGGCTGCCGCGACGACGTTGGGCATCAACTCAGAGGCGGCGAACCGATAGGTGACCGCCAGCGTCGTGACGGAGTCGCTCGGCGTGGCGGGGCGCGCCCGGAACGCGCCCATGGGCACGTCAATCGATTCGAAGCCGGGGAACCGCTTGCCGATCGCCTCCGCCTCGTCGAGCGCGAGGATGCCCGGCGTCCCCTTGGTGGCGCGCGCGACCGCGGCGACGACGTCGACGACCTCGCCCGGCGCCATGGGACCGACCGCCAGGATGGCCGCCAGCTTCTTGTGCCGGACCGCCTGGGCCAATTCGTCCACCGGAAGGAACGTCCTGCCAACATCCTTCGCGGGCAGATCGAAGTAGCTCAGCGCCGTGTCGAGGACGCGCGCGTTGGTGTCCTGCAGCCGCCCGGCCACGATGCCGACCGTCTTCCCCGCCAAGTTGGCGACCGACGTCACGGGGCTGTGCGGGGGCAGGACGAAGGCGACGACATCCCTGCGCAGGATGACGATGGTCTGGGCATTGGCGGGCGCCGCCGCGTCGCTGCGCACGATGGCGAGGTCGGTTCGATGCTCCTCAAGCGCCTTAGTGCTCCCCGCGAGGTCGTCGACCCGCACGAGGTCCAGGTTGACGCGGGGATGCTGCACTTTGGAAACCGATGCGAAGGTCGTGATGAAGCGCTCGGCCGCGCTGCCGGGGGCCCGAGCGTGATGCGCAGGTTGGCGTGCGGAGACCAGACATGGGCAAGCGCGAACCCGCCGGCGACAACGAGCAGAACGGCCACCGCCATGAGGGAACGGCTCCACCGCCTGGGCGGCTGAGCGCGGCGCACCGGGCTTCCCGGTCCTGTCCGGTCGGGATCGACGGCGACAGGCTTGGTGTCCTGCATCGTAACCTCACGCCGGGACTTCGGACCGACCAAGCAGGTCCCGCGGGGGCGGCACCGGCGTCCGCGCGGGCGCGCCGTCCGGAACCATTCAGCAGTCGTCGCAGGCGCCGCCGCGCTCCGGGAGCCTCCGATCGATGCGGCGATCACGCCGGTCCCTCTGCCGCCCCTGCGCCCCCTGTTCGTCGCGCGGCGGGGTCTCGCCCACGTCGAGCGGAGGTGTGGTGATCGCCTCGCGTTCAAGGCGATTGAGCTGCGCGTCGCTGGGGATGGTGACGCTGCCCTGCGCGAGCCGGACACGCGCATCCACGTGGGTGGATCCAGCCGCGACCGCGGCGGGCAGGGAGAACACCAGGACGGCGGCGCGGGTCCCTGAGATCGGCATGACGGTCTCCTCGATGGCCGCTGAACGGACGAAACCGCTGCATCCTAGTCCGTATCGGCGGGCGCTCCTTGACCGAACCGGACAGGGACCGCGCCCCGGACCGGACTTCCGGGATCGCGAACCGCGCGTCTCTCGCGGTGCCAGGGGATGTTTTGCGGCGGGCCGTCTCGCGCGCAGCCGAGCCTAAGTCTTCCGCTCGTGATGGATACGCTTCTTCTTCGGGAGCGCCCTGTGGCGGCCGATGGTGACGCCGGCTGTCGACACTGTCGGGACGGCCCATGCCTTGGCTGGCGCGGGGCCGGCTGGCACGGCGTCCGCGAACGTGGCGAAGGTCAGCAGGGGAGGGTGGCCATCGCCACCCGGAGGGCGCGGATCTGGTGCATGTGCGTTCACTCCTTGCTCAAGCGCGCCGGATCGGGCCGTCACCGACCATGGCCGGACGCGACGTGGCGGTTTGGGGCGTGAAGGCGCCCCCGCGATCGGGCGGCCCGAACAGCGGGTGCCGGGCCACCTCCGGAGCGTGCCGGCCTGAAGACACATGCGGTCGGTCTTCGACCGTGTGGCCGGCCTGTCGGCGCCTTTGGGCGGCGAAGACCGAAGTCTATCAGTAATTAAATTCAGTATCTGCCCAAACGCCTATGATCGCACGGTCGCCCAATTGTGCATTGATCCTGATCAAGTCTTGTGCCGAACCGGCAAGCCCGCCTCGAACGGGTCCATGCCGGGCGCCGGCCGCGTCACACGCCTTCGAGCAGCCGGTCGAGGTCGAAGGACGGGCGGCGACCCAGATCCGCCCCATGGTCGTTCAGGAAGGCCTCGGCGCAGCGGCGTCCCTCGTCCCGCAGCATCGTCAGGAACGCCCATTCCGCATTGAGCTTCGATGAGGAACCGAGACCCGCGACCACGTCGCTGGCGATGTGATGCATGCGCATCGCGGCCCATCGGGCGCACTCGGAGTTGTCGGCGGGCGCGACCTGCCGCAGCAGGGCCATCATCCGCAGCTCCTTGAGCAGGACCGCGTTGAACGAGACCTCGTTGAGCCGGTTGAGGATCTCACGGGCCGAGGTCGGCGCTTGCGCGCGCTCGACCGGAATTGATCTGCACGATGATCGTATCCTGCGACTCGCACTCGCGGACGAGGGGCGTGAGCGTCGGATTTCCGGAATAGCCCCCATCCCAGTAGGCGGCGCCGTCGATCTGGACCGCCTGGAACAGGGTCGGCAGGCACGCCGACGCGAGGAGCACGTCGGCCGTGACCTCGGCGTTGCGAAACACTCGGCCCCGGCCCGTGTGGACCTCCGTTGCGGTCACGAAGAGCTTGATCCGGCTCCGCGCGATGCGTCCGAAATCCAGCCGCGCGTCCAGGATCCGGCTGAGCGGATTGAAGCCTTGCGGATTGAGGTCGTACGGGGAGAACACCCGCGCCATCAGGTCCGCGGCCAGGTACAGGGGCGCGTAATCGAGGGTCCAGCGGCCGAGCATCACGTCGAGCGGGCTGCGCCGGAGCGGGCTGAACCGCGCCGCCCGCGAGACGGCCCCCCAGAAGGCCTCGAGCGCCGCGCGCGCCGGCGGCCCCGCCCTGCTCGTACCCGTCGATGAGAAATGCCGCGTTCATGGCTCCGGCCGACGTGCCGGAGATGCCGTCGATCCGCAGCCACGATTCCTCCAGCAGGCGGTCGAGAACGCCCCAGGTGAAGGCGCCGTGCGCGCCGCCGCCCTGCAGGGCCAGGTCGACCAGGATCGGATCCCGCCCGTGCTCCCCCGGCATGATCGCGTCGGCCGACATGTGATCGAGCCCCTCTTCCCGGCAGCGGTCATTCCGGCATCATGAGAGCGGGCCGCAACGCGACGTCCGCCGACGATGAGCCGATCGAGCTTGGCTACTCGGCGACCGTCCGGCCGGGATCGGCCCGATACGGCTCGGCCTGCACCCGTTTCGAGGCGTCCCGCGCCTTGGTCCCGGGCAGGATCTCGAAGCGCGGGTCGAACTCCACCATCGTGGCGGCCAGTCGGGTCAGGATGCTCGCGTCGCCCTGAACCTGCGCGGTTCCGTCGGCGATCTGCGCCTCCAGGGTCCTGGCGCCGACCATCGTCTGCTCGAGATCCGACCGGTTGATGGTCAGGGTCAGATCGGGCCTCTCGGCCTGGAAGCCCGCGATGTTGGTCAGCGTCGCATTCTCCAGCTCGATGATGAACCGCTCGCCGTTGTCCGGCGTGACCAGGTTGATGGTGAAGCGCATCCCCTCCGCCTTGCGGCTGTCCATGCGGATGCCGAGGAAGTTCAGGAACAGCTCGGTCGTCATCGCCCGCACCACGTCGGGACTGCTCGAACTTGCCGTTGCTCCTTCCGGTATGCCGGACCGAAGCTCGTAGGCGCCGGCCAGGAAGCTGTTGCGCAGGCCCGGATTCTCCTGCTGGTAGCCGATCTGCTCGAAGATGTCGGCCAGGAGCCTCCTTGGCAGCCTGGTTCTGCGGCTCGGCCTGGACGAGCTTGTTCACAATCTCCTGGGCCAGCAGGTACTGACCCGCGTCGTGCAGGCTTCGGCCCCGGGCGAGGATCGCCTCCGCGCCGCCCATCATGTCGACGTAGAGGGGCGCGCTCTCGGACGGAGGCAGCGGGATCAGCGTCGCCGGGTTGCAGTCCCAGAATCCGAGATAGCGCTGGATCACGCCCCGGCTGTTGTGCTCCGGCGACCCGTGATAGCCGCGGCAATACCACGTCTGCTGCAGGCTCTGCGGCAGTTCGTAGACGGTGTGGATCTCGTTGATCGTCACGCCCTGGTTCGCGAGATGGAGCACCTGATTGTTCATGTGGGCGTAGAGGTCGCGCTGCGCCCGCAGAACCTCCTGGATCCGCGCGTTGCCCCAGCGGGGCCAATGGTGGGAGGCGAACATCACCTCGGCCTCGAGGCCGAACCGGTGCAGCGCCTCGTTGATGTATTTCGACCAGTTGAGGGGGTCGCGCACCGGGGCGCCCCTCAGGGTGTAAATGTTGTGCAGGGACGCGATGACGTTCTCGGCCATCCAGAGCGCCTTCAGGTCCGGGATGTAGGTGTTCATCTCCCGCGGCGCTTCGGTGTTCGGCGTATTCTGAAAGACCATCGGAACGCCGTCGACCTCGAAGGTCTCGATCGGCTTCTCCACGGACCGCGTCGGGGCGATCAGGCCGGTGGTGCCGGCCGAGACGCGCTGCCCCAGGCCCTGCCCGACATAGCCGTGCGGCCCGGCCGGCAGGAGCAGACCGTACTGGTAGAAGAGCCGCCGGTTCATGGCGTTGCCGGCGTAGACGTTCTCCGCCACCGTGTGGGCCAGGAAATCGGCCGGCGCGATCACCGGCACCGCGCCGGAGCGCACATCCTCCTCCTTGAGAAGGCCGCGCACGCCGCCCCAATGATCCCCGTGGGTGTGGGAGTAGATCACGGCCGAGATCGGCCGTCCCTCGCCCACATGCTCCTGGAACAGCGCCCAGGCGGCGCGGGCGGTCTCCTGGCTGACGAGGGGATCGAAGACGATCCATCCTGTCCGCCCCCGCACGAAGGTGAGGTCCGAGAGATCGAAGCCCCGCACCTGATAGATGCCGGGGACGACCTCGTAGAGCCCGTAATTGTTGTTGAGACGCGAAATGCGCAGCAGCGACGGGTGAATGCTGTCGAACTCGTCCTGCTCCTCGAGGAACCGGAACTGCTGCATGTCCCAGGCCGCGTGGCCGCCATCGGCCGGGATGGTCATGGCGGTCATGGGGGCGATCAGCCCGCGTCTCTGCTCCTCGAAATCCCTGTCGTCCGCGAACGGCAGACGCATCCGGGCCTGACGCAGCACCTCGCGCGTGAACGTCGATGGCGGCTTGCCCTTCGGGTGGAAGTGCTCCACCAACGGAGATTCCGCCCGGGGCTCTGCGCCGCGCGCGACGCTCGCCTCCGCCATGAGGCAGCCGGCCGCGGAGAACGCGGTTCCGACAGCGGGGAGGGTCTTGATGAAGGCGCGTCGCGTTGACATCGGTCAGCTCCAACCCGGACGCGGTGGATTGCGGAGGGACGGCCCAGCCGCGTTAGCCGACGGGCCGCGACGACAGTGGCCCGTCCCGCTCACGGGCGCATCGCTCAGCGCCAGGCACAGACCCGGCGTCCGCGCCGCCACCGGCAAACTCTGCGGCGCCGCCGCCGCGGGGCGACGACGACGGCCTGCTCGACGGGCGGGCCGCCGTTCGGATCACCGAGGGGCTCCACCCTGAGCAGCGCGGCGTCCACGGCGCCCGTTGCCGCGAGCAGGCCCGCAGCCGCCAGAGCGGCGGACGAGAGGCCGCCGAGCACGGCGCGACGATGCATCGGTCCCATTGCCATCCTCCGACTCGCAGCCTGATATCCGTGATCACGCCGAGGGCCGACGGATATCCGCGTGTCGGCCGCCGAGGCTCATCGAGCCGCCGAGCCGATGCCGGGCGACGCTATCGCCGGCGCCACAGGCGGCTTGCCGAAGAGGCCGATCCAGGCCCACGATAGTCCCGCGGCGATCAGGTCGCAGGAGACGAACAGGCCGATCGCCCACAGGCCCGAATACGGCCATTGCGCGATGATGGCGGCGCCCAGAAGCGCTGAGAGCAGGGCGAACAGGATCACCGTGGCGCGGGAAATCTGCGTCTCATGGACGATCGCCCAGATCGCGCGCGCCACGCCCGAGGCGATCAGGGTCAGGCCGAGCACGAGCGTGAGGGCGAGCGAGGCTTCGAGGGGGCGGAAGACCGCCCAGAGACCGCCGACGAGATAGAGCAGACCCGCGAGGAACCGGACGGCGCGGGAACGCCAAGGCTCGACCTCCGCGGGTTTGGCGAGCGCTTCGACGGTCTCGGCGATGCCGGCCGCGATCAGGAGGATGCCGTACCAGAGCGTACTGGCGATCGTGAGGGTCACCACCATGAACAGGCCCACGATGCCCAGGATCAGCAGCAGGCTGCCGACCGCGATGAACCACCCGCGGGCACGCCCCGCTTCGGCGTTCAGAGTCCCAAAGGTCGCCGCGCCAACCATACGACACCTCCTGTAGATTTCATCAATTTTCGGGCTGTCTCATCCTCGATTCACAAGCCGAAATTAAATTTCCGGCTGAGCCTGAAGTGCATTGACCCAAATCAAAGGCATCCACGCACAATCTTCACGGCGCATGAACCGGTGAACGGCCAAACCGAACATTTCCATTGAGGTCCACGCGGATCCGCGGCTCCATGAAGCCTGGCTCGCCTGAGGGTCTCGCGCCCTTTGAGCCGCCCGCTCGCGGAACCCCGAACTGACCTCGCTCAAATCGGGCCCTGCAGCTCTTCGGTACAAGGTCTTGCCGCGCGTCGGCCGGAGGATGCGGTCACGCTCATCGCACGTGCCGGCTGTCCAGCTTGTGACGTTCCATTCCGCGATCTGAGATCGATGCGGGCCGCCCGACCGGCCCGCCGGAGAGTTCCGGTACGACACCCGTTCCTCTCGGGGGAACGGGCTCCGGGGGCGGCTAGCCCCGCCCTAGGTTGGGACATCACGGACCCTGGCAGGTTGGTACGCGGTTGATGTCTACGGGAAGATCTGCCGACCCAGGCCTATCGCGGCGCGCAGGTCTCTCCGTGCTGACACAGAAGGGTGCACCGTGGACCGATCCAAGCAGAGAGAATGGCGCGATCTCAAACCCCTCGTCATAGCGCTCGTGGTGCTGGGCCTCGTCTTTGCCGCTGGCATCGCCGGCTACCGGACATGGCAGACGGGGAGCCAGCAGCACACCGCCTCACAGCAGAGCAACGGATCGGCCATCACGCCGCAGAACCCTGCGCCGGCTGGAGCGCCCGCGCACTGAAATCCTCGACTGCACGACGGTGCTCCGTTTCGCAGGCGGCAAATCCGACCCGCGGGGCCGCGGGCCCCCTCATGGACCTGCCTGCGACACCCGGTGACGAACCCGGCCTGCCGGTTGAACGCTTCGACGGTTCCCTGAGGGCTTTGTGTCGCGAGCCCTGCGGCTTGGCCCGGGACCGCACGTCGATACACGTGCGGCGCCGGTGAGCAGACTGTTTGCGGAGCGCCCCCTTCCTCGGCCTCGACGCACAATCCAGACAAGCTGCACGCCGACGGGGTCTAAGAGCGCGGGACGAAACCGCAGTCAGCGGGTTGGGCGGGCATGGACGCTCTTGTACCCGACGACCTCTGGGCGGTGATCGAGCCGCTTCTTCCATCCGAGCCTGAGAAGCCGAAAGGCGGTCGGCCGCGCGCCTCGGATCGGGCGGCGCTGGCGGGCATCATCCTGGTTCTGCGCACGGGCATGCAGTGGGAGCATCTGCCGCGTTCCGATGTCGGCTGCAGCGGCAAGACGAGTTGGCGGCGGCTGGGCGCGTGGCAGGCGGCTGGCGTCTGGGCCGCCCTGCACCGTGTGCTGCTGGAGCAGCTTCAGGATGTCGATGCGCTCGACTGGTCACGCGCGGTCCTCGACAGTGCGAGCCTGCCGGCGAAAAAGGGGCCCCGCGACGGGCCCGAACCCGACAGACCGGGGCAAGCCGGGCACGAAGCGCCACCTCGTCGTGGACGCCAACGCCACGCCGCTCGGCCTGACGCTTACCGGAGCCAACTGCCACGACAGCCGCACGCTGGCAGCTACCCTCGACGCGGTGCCGGGCGTGCGCAGCGGCCGCCGTGGTCGCCCGCGGCGCAGGCCCGACAAATTGCATGCCGACAAGGGCTATGACCATCGTCGCTGCCGGCGTGAGTGCCGCGCCCGCAGCATCACGCCACGGATCGCCCGGCGCGGCATCGAGAGCAGCGAACACCTCGGACGCTACCGCTGGATCGTGGAGCGCACCCTGGCTTGGCTCGCACGCTTCCGCCGACTTACCATCCGCTACGAGCGACGCGCTGACCTCCACCTCGCCTTCACGACACTCGCCTGTGGCCTCATCTGCAGGGCACAGCTCAAACGGTTTTGTCCCTGACTCTTAGACGGAAAGGTGCCATGTCAGGAATGCCGGGCGCGCGGGATCATCCCCCGTCGCCCGGCACGGCACCGAGAGCCGCGACAAAGTTCGGCGGCACCGTTGGGTCATGGTTCCTTCGACCGGTTCAGGATGAGGGCACGCAGGCTTGGCTCAACCGCTTCCGCCGCTTGCCCGTTCGCGGCGAGCGATGCGCCGACCTCGACCACAAGCCTATCAGCCAAGTTGTCAGCCCGATTCCTCACGATCGAATCAGACGGTTCCGTTAGGCATTCCTGAGGACAGCGCGCGCCTGCGAACCTAGAACGTGACCCGTGTGGTTAGCAGAACGGCGTGATCGTAGACCGGCGTGATCGCGGGAGAAAGTATCAGCCTAGGTCCGACCGACGTTTGATATCCTGCGCCGACGATAAAATTGACCTTCGGCGCAATCTCGAAACGGCCGAAAATCACACCTGCCGTAAGGTAGAGCTGGTCACGACCGCCTCGCTCCCCGTCGAGCCAGTGCGTGTAGTTGAACTCCAATTCGGGCCAAAGGTATTTCAACAGGTGATACTGGAACACGACATTGGTAACGATCGACGTGCCGATTTCCCGTTCCTGCGACAATGGAATGGGCAAGCCCACTGTCGCTTGAATGTCGAAGTCACCCCATCCCTTGCCAGCGGCCAAAGTGGGTGTGATGACCCAGGCATTGTTTGTGTAACGCGCGTCGCCTGTCGGAGCCTGGAATCCCAGGAACCCGCTGACAATGTAATTCCCGTTTTCCTCATTGGCACTGATGAAGCGCTGCTTGATCGTCAGGAAATTATCATCCGACCAACCGTGCGTGTTTTTCCCGCGCAACTCCCTGTCGGTATAGGCGGGCAGGTTGAGGAGAATCTCGTTTGTCGGAGTCGGTATGAGCTCCAAGCCCTTACCGCCGTCAAAAACCGTAACATCAGCACCATCTCCGCGGTGTTGAAAGAACTGGTCGTAGCGGAATTCCTGCTCAAGTCGTGGCGTTACGGTAGCAAGCGGCGTCATCCAGTGCGGCTGCGTCGCGCGCGCCTCATCGGCCGTCGCCGCCCATTGATCAAAAAAGCCCGGAACGGGCGCACTCTGAGACGCAACCGGCAAATCGCGCAGGTCGGCCGCCGAAGCCCGAACGGCGAGACCGCTGACGAGCAGGGCGGCTGTGACTGCAGACGAAACAACGCTCTTCCTGCACGAGGGGAAATTCATAACGCGGCCTGTTGGTGAGAACGCGTTATATATGATCGGACATAGCGTATCGCCGTCAACGTCAATCCCTCCGGCCGCACAGGCGGCCAAGAGCGTGTGTCTTCGGCGCATCAGCTTGCTATCCCTGGGCCGTATGAGAGCTACTGTCGGTTGCCCTCTGAAGGGCGACCGCACGGCGGCAGCCGTTCAAGGAGCTGCGAGCTGCAGAGACGAAGCGTGGCCCGACTGAGCATTCGGATTGACCTGGCACCCGACTTCCGCATCGGTCCGGGCAAGGTGCAACTTCTGGAAATGATCGCGGAGCACGGCTCGATCTCGGCGGCCGGGCGCGCCCTCGGCATGTCGTATCGACGGGCCTGGATGCTGATCGAGGAGATGAACCGCGGCTTCGAGCAGCCCGTGGTCGAGGCGCAAATCGGCGGCAAAGCGGGCGGCGGGGCGCGCCTGTCCAGCCTCGGGGCCGATCTGGTCGCTCACTACCGGGCCATCGAACGCGCCGCGGACCGTGCCGCGGCTCCCTTCTCGACCGCATCGCCGCTCCGACCACAGGCTCGCTTGCAGGTCAAGCCGACGAGCCGGCCGCGGGCACCGCCTAGGCAAGCCGAGGTCATTGCGGGGCACCGATATGTCCGAATCGATATAGCGTCTGCCGAGATGCCGATGGCGCTGCCCGCTCAGCTCGACGGCGCCGCCCTGCGCACCCCCGCGTCGGTCAGCCCTCCGCCTTTCGTGCCGCCTCAGGCTGCGGACCCCGCGGACAGGCCGCGCAGCCGGATCTGAGAGCTCAGCGTCAGGGACAAAACCCTCGGCCTGCGCTCGGCAGATCAGGGTGCAGGCGAGCGTGGTGAAGGCGCGATGGAGATTGGCGCGGCGCTCGTCGCGGAGGGTGAGGCGGCGGAAGCAAGCCCGCCACGCCAGGATCCGCCCCACGATCCGGCGGCAGCGCCCCAGGCGCTCGCCGCTCTCGACGTGGCACCGGGCGATCCGCGACGCGATGCTGCGAGCCCGCCACTCACGCCGATAGCGACGATGATCGCAGCCCTTGTCGGCCTGCAACTTGCCCAGTCTGCGCCGCATGCGACCGCGCCGCTGCGTGCGCTCGATCGCGGGCCACTCGGAAAGGACGACAACCAGTGAGCCTCGCAAAGCGAGATCATACCCTGATCTGCGTCTTCATCACTGCCGCGATCAGGGGTCCACCATCATCCGAGCCGATCCAAGACATGCGACGAAGACGGCTTCATTGGGCGTTCGCTCGAGGGTGCCAGCTCCGTTTGTCCTCACGACCGCCTACAGAGGCGGCAACGCCGAGCGAGGACTCAATGATCGCAAGTCTGCCTCAAGCAATCAAGCGCCATGAGCCGCCTCCCTTGTAGAGTCTCTTCGCAACGGTCTTGGGAATTCTTGCAAAGCTGGAGGATGATACATGAATTCCTTGAGATCAAGCACTTTGCAGATTCTATCTGAGGCTGGGCTGACAGCGGTCAGCTGCCCGATCCGCGCGATCGCGCCGCCCAACCGCTGGTGGTCAGGGTCAATCCGCGCCTTGCCGAGCAGGGCGTCCTGATGTTTGGCAACGAACCCGGCACGATCCAGACGCTGTTCGAGACCGGTCCCCATTATCGCGAGCCGAGCGGCGTGCGTGTCGCACGGGGAAGCCAGATCCCCGCATGAGTCGAACTCGGTTCCTTCCAGAATGTCGCTGTACCCGGCCTGAATCCGGTCGGCTATTATGGATACTATATATCTCTCGATGACCGCGCAGTCGTTGTCGACCTCGATTCACGCAAGGTCGGACGCGTCATCCATCCTTGACGGAAAAATTCGCGCGCAAGCTAGACCGATTGAGGGTCGATCTTGAGCAAAGGAATACGACGATACTGCCTCGTATGACATGCTGCTTCTGAGCCGCCGCGGCGCTTGCTCTCACCGTGACGGGCAGCGCGCGCTACTCCACCAGGTTATTTTCAGCTCAGAGCGGATGCAATGAAGCTTTCCGACAGCTTGATTGACAAAGCTGTGACCGCAGCCGGAGTAGTCTCTGGAACAGCGCGCCGCCGGGCTAAAGAGGCTGGCGGACGCATGGCAGCCGCTCTACCAGACCCTGAGTGCGGATCAGAAGATGCGGATGCGCTTGGTCACCGCGCGGGTGATCGGAGGATTGCGGCAGGCCATGGAGGACCACCGGAGGGATCTCTTCGACGACGACTTCGATGATGAAGGTTGACCGACGCTGTGCTACCGCGCCTGCGCTCGAGGAGACGACGCCAGACAATCATGCGCAGTCTGATGGCCGTCCGACAGGAACGATCGTGTAGGCCGCGATCAAATCGGACGTTACTGGCAAAGCTGCGGCGCAAGGGCGAACACGGGGCGCGCTGCGTGGCTCTTCGCCTCGTGTGATAAATTCGGGCCGCGCCAGACGGCCAAGCCGAAGTGCCGGCCGCATCGCAGTCTGGTGCCGGTCGACAATGAGGGCAACGATGAAAGACCGAGGTAGCGCGCCAGCTCGCCGTCGCCCTCATAAAATCAGCGCAATCGCTCTTGGCGGCGATGATAGAGATTGAACAGCACGAGGACACACAATGCCGTGGCGTTGATGAAAAGCGTCCAACCGTAGCTGCTGATATGGTGCCCTGAAGGATATTGGATTGCACCGAGGCCCAGCAGGGCGCCGACGCAGGCCGTCGCCGCAAAAAGACCAGCGAATACAAACATATCCGCCTCCCATTGAGTTGGTCCCCGCAATTTGGCCAATTCATGCGAGGTGCGTCAAGTATAATCAGCAGAAACGGGCGAGGCTCAAGAGCCGATCGCCGGGTCTCATAATTCGGCCATCGCCGACAGCTTGCAGGGTCCCGATCGGGGCCGCATCGATGGACCTGCCTCGGAAGCGATCGGCAGCTGCGTCGCGCTCCTGACACCTGCCCACGACAGGCCGCGTCCCGTTTGCTGTCGTTCCGGGCGCTGGTCGGCCGAACTCTGAACGCGAGCCGGCCGTGCCGCGCATCCCGGCCAACAGATGAGAAGGGTACTCGGCTGCGAGTCGCCGAACGGCAGCGTGAGGATCTGGTCCGCTTATGGGGGACGGCCCACAGCACGCGGCCGGCGTAGGAGCGGTCCCAGGACAGACTGCCGGAGCCCCAGATTGTCTCAAAAGCGAGGCCGATCGGGCTGGGAATGCTAGAGACAAACCCCGTGTCGGCCAGCGACTTGATACGTGCCGAATTTGAAGTTCACAGCGGCGCGGACGAGGCCGATGGCGTTATTATTGCGGTTGCCGTTCGCCAACCGCAGAACGATGCTGGTTGCTACACGGCCGCCTGAGGCGCCGAGCGCAACGCCGGTGTTGTTGAACCGATCGTTGCTGATGTTCACGTCCAAACCGTCGATACGGCCAGCCCAGTCGTTTAAGGCATACGCCACGCCACCGGCACGCTTGCCGGTGCGGGCGACTCCATAGAAGGCCATACCCTCGCGGCCGGCAATGGACCAGAACAAGATCTGCCTTGATTCCGGCAGGCTGCGTCGGCAGCCAGCAGCTGCAACGGTGAACATCAAAGCTACGAGCCCGAGTTTCCAGCCAAACGCCGGAGCCGCCGTCGGACGACAAAATTTCTACATTAGTCACGATTCGGTAACACTCTATAATATTCGCTCCTCAGAATCGCGTGTCACCTCTTGGCCATCACGGCCAATGGTCAGGCATTCAAGATTGGCATCCGCCCTCTTCCTTCCCGATGCGGCCATCGATCCGGCCCCGTCCGCCGGAAATTATGATTGGGATGCGTGTGGACGTTGATCCACCTAGTCGGAATATGCTATACTTTTAAGTTATAAACTGGCCTGCTGGAGACTGGCCATGACATCCAATCTCATGAGAGTTGCTGCTTGGGGCACGATCGTGGCCGGTGTCGCGACTGGCGCGGCGACACCTGCGCGTGCGGTTCCGCTGCCCGCCTCCTCGGCCGAGCAAGTCGCCGGCGGGAAGCTCACGGAACAGGTATACTGGTATGGATGGGGACCGGGCTGGGGTGCGGCCGTGGCCACGGGGGCGATCGTGGGCGGCGCCCTGGGCTTGGCCGCCGCTGCAACGGCACCGATCAATCCTTATTGGTACGGGTACCCCGCCTATTATCCAGCCTTCTATCCGTATCCGGTCTATTACCGCCGCTACAGGCGGGCATACTGGGCGCCCTATGGCTGGCCGGGCTATTACGCCTACCCAGCCTATCCCGGCGTCTACAGGCGCGCCTACTGGCGCCCATACAGGTGGGGGCATCGCCGCGTCTATTATCGGCGGGCCCACTGGTATTGATGTCGGCGTGTGGAGTCAGAAGCGCGATGTAGGCGGCGTCTGAAGCTGAGGGCCGGAGAATCTCCCTCCGGCCCTCGGTGGCACGCCGATACGCGCCGATGATCAGGCCGCCTTGCGCCGTTCGTTCAAGAGATGGGCCAGCAGCAGACGCCGGATTCGTTGACGGCGCAGGACTTGGCTTCCGATCAAGAGGCGCAGGATCCGGCGCTCCCTGTCGCTGCCCTCCTCAGGCTCGCCAAGCTCGTCATCCTCACCGAAATCTTCCTCCTCGCCGGTCTCGCCGCCGGCCCGCCTCTCCCGCAGGAGGTGGGCGAGCAACAGACGGCGCGCCCGCCGTCGGCGCAGGATCTGGCTGCCGACCAGAAGCCGCAGAAGACGCCGTTCCTCGTGGCCGCCCTCCTCGTGCTCGCCGATCTCCTCCTCGCCGAACTCGCCCTCTTCCTCGCCAACGTGCTGATCGCGCAGCAGGTGAGCGAGCAGCGCGGCGCAGGCGACGCCGCCGCAGGATGCGGCTCGCGATCAGCAGGCGCAGGATGCGGCGCTCGACGTCCTCATCCTCCTCATCCTCCTCGCCGGACATTTCCGGCTCGTCCTCCTCGCCCTCGTCCTCCCTCTCTTGAAGCAGGTGGGAGAGCAACTGCCGGCGCATGCGCCGCCGGCGTGCCACGCGGCTGGCCAACGGCAATCGCAGGACGCGGCTCTCCTCCTCGCCCTCGTCCTCGCCCTCGTCCACGCCACTGTCCTCCACCTCGCCGGCGCGCTTCTCACGCAGCAGATGGGCGAGCAGCAGGCGGCGCATGCGGCGACGGCGCAGGAGCCGGCTTCCGATCAGAACCCGGGCGAGGTCGTCATCACAAAGTGCTACGGCTATGACGGTCTCCTTCTAGTGTGACGCCGCTGAATTCGGTGAAGCGGCGCGCTTGGAATCTGGCTCCTGCGGTCCGCCATTCGGTCCAGCAGGACGGCGCGAGAGGGCGTGGTCGATCAAGGTTTCGACGATGGCTTGGTCGAGGACGTCGCTGCGCATCAGGCGCGCAGCCGCGCTCCCCTCCATCAGAGGCTTCAGGATTATCTGTCGGAGATCGGTATCGTCGGACGTCTCCGGCGGCTCTTCGGCATCGCCGTCGCCCAGCACGCAGGTGATGCCGGCTTCGAAGGCTTCTTCCAGCAATGTTTCGATCCTGGCTCGCCGCAGGCCGCTTCTCAGGTCGGTCATCTCCCTCTCGGAGAGTTCGCGGCGGACGCCGTCGGCATCCACGCCCTCGACACACGTGATCTGGCCGGTGTTCAGGTCGAGGGTGAAGGCCAGACGGTCCGGACGCACCGCGGGTCGCGGAGGCAAGCGCTCCGCGCCCCGGCTGCGCCCCTTCCTCGAAGTCCCGGCCGTTCCACGTGCTTCGGCCATTTCGTAGCTCCTGTGGCTTGTGGTGCGTGCGTGCCCCGATGCGGCTCCGCTGGCCCGTCACTGCGCGGGGAGTTGACCGGATGCGGAGATTCTGCAGGGGCTGGCGTGAGTTGCTCCCCTCTCTGGCCGCGCCAGAACCAGGACAGGGGCGGCGGTCAGGTCACACGAGACGAGAAGGCCGATCGCCCGGAGGCTGGACCAGGGCCATTGCCCGATAACGGCGAGGCCCAGGAGCGCTGGGAGCAGGCCAAACAGGATCGGCGCAGAGCGGGACGCGCGCACCTCGTCGGCGAGACCCCAGGGAACCTGGCGAAACCCGATGCGACCGGCACGAGGCCCAGCACGCGCGTGAGTGCCGGGGAGGCTCCGAAAGGCCGGCAAGCGATCCAGAGGCCGCTGACGAGGTACACCATGCCCGGGCGGGCCCGCAGCAGTGTGCGTGAGCGCCAGGCCTTCCTGTCTCTGGGGCGTGCTGCGGCCACCGCGACCGCGGCGAGGCCGGCCATCAGCACAGGCACGCCATACCACTGGACGCCGTCGACGGTGCACGCGGGGGTCGCCCGCTGGCCTGCAGCGCCGAGGATCACCAGGAGGGCTCCCACTTCTGCAAGCCCGCCGGACCGGCCGAGCATCGGCCAGAAATGCCTGCGGGATCGCCGCACCGCTCATAGGCTCCTCCCGGTAGCTTTTGAATGCAGGCCACCCTCGCGGACGAGCCCGAGCTTGATCGGAGGAGACAGGTGCCGTCGTTCGGCGACGAGGCGGCGAAGGGGACAGCGTGTTCGGATGCACGCTGGACGCCGACGGACGTAAGATCGCCGCCGCGGTCGAAGGCCCCGGGCAGGGAGGGTGCCGGTTGGCATTCGAACGATCGATGGCCCGGGATGCGGCCGCAACCGATCGAAGCTCGTCGGTTCTGCGGCCGGCGCGGCATGGTCGATGGGCGCGAACGCAGTTCCGGAGATCTGGAATTCCGAGCGGAGCCTGTGGGTCACCACAAGATCGATGGCCGGGGCCGGAAGGCGCCCGGCATCCTCGGCCAGCAGTATCGGACACGGAGTGAGACAGAAGGACGCGGTGATGCTGCCATCACGGTGCGCGCGGTCTCGCCGAACGGCCAGAGGCTTTGCGGTCACGGTCGCGGAATTGCAAAGCCGCCTTATGCTCGCGGCAGCCCGCCCACCCTGCTGCGGTGGCTCACCACCACTCCGAAGCCGCCCATCATCAGACTCAAGGCAACGCTGGCGAGGCCAAGCGTCATTCAGCCAGCGCGCGAGCATACCGAATAGGCGCATCGGCATGGCGCCCGCGCAGGCATCCCGCTAAATAGTCTTGCAGCAGCAAATCTCCAGTTGGGTCGGCTGATCGAGAGGCGCATGGAATACTCGGGGGGTGATTCCCTCTGCAATCGACGGCGCCGCTTTGAGGTAGCTCAAGGTCGGGCCGTGCGCGCGAGTGGTAAATTATCCGACGAAGGTCCCTAGCCGGCAGCTCGTGCTGGCTCGATCGCGTCACACGGTGCGGGCAAACGCTGATCGGTGATTTACGCCTTGCTTGTAAGCGGCGACCCTTAAGACGAGCGATTGCCTCGATCTCATACGGAGAATTGTTCCAATCAACGAGAAACGCATCGGAAATGCCGTTGTCTCAAATGCGGATCGCCAGGGACGTCCCTTCTGCCATGAATGGATCAGACCGGAGGTAGGCCATGGCCAAAGACGTAAGTGGCTCGCGCATTACGCAGGTGCAGAGCGGTTCGGACGCGCCTGAAGTCGAGGAAG
Organism: Methylobacterium sp. P31; assembly: GCA_050632875.1. GTDB lineage: Bacteria > Pseudomonadota > Alphaproteobacteria > Rhizobiales > Beijerinckiaceae > Methylobacterium. The sequence goes on from JBODSC010000001.1 coordinate 5,093,939, forward strand.
ACGGAGGCAGCGACCGGATTTACGAAGTGCTCGGGAGGCTGGTCGAGCAGATACACGAGCGCCTCAAACAATCAAAATCGGATTTCGTCAACTTGGGCAGCTCAAAGAGCCTCTTCGAGCCCGCACGTTTGATCAAGAATGCAAGTCCAATGAAGTGCTGTTTTTGGAGCAATAAGCCCATCATATATAATTTTGACCAGTGCCGAAATTAGAGTTATTGAGACATTTAATATTACACTGTAATAAATTTCTTGGCAGTATGAATTACTAATATTTGAAATTTCCTGATCGTAACTCAGTTTTGAAACGTATTTTTCTCTTCGATTTTCGATCGCAACCTGTTCATCGGCACTCCTGGGCCAAGCGCAAAGCCAAGATGTATACGCTTCAACAGAATCCCATTTTCGATACGAGGCTCTGCGCTTGGAAGGCGCGTCGATTGTACACAATCAGTACCGACGGGTGATTCCGGGAGCCATTAACGGAGAAGGCAGGATGAGGTTTCTCGCAATCCACCCAAGCGGCCTGATGTTCACCAAAGTCTTCCTTAGGCTTGAGCCTCTAGGCCTCGAGATTATCGCCGGTGCGGCGCGGGAGGCCGGGCACGATGTGCGGATTATCGACCTTCAGGTCGAAAGCCACGATGACTTCGGCCGTCTCGTGCGTTCCTTTCAGCCCGACGTGCTCGCCTTCTCCTGCAACTATCTCGCCAACGTCCCAGAGGTGATCGATCTCGCCAAGGCTGCGAGACTTGAGATGCCGCGGTCGTTTATCTTTGTCGGCGGCCACAGTGCCTCCTTCATCGCGCAGGAAATCCTGGAGCACGGCGAGGGAGCGATTGACTGCGTGCTGAGGGGCGAGGGCGAGGCCGTATTGGCGTCCTTTCTGGACGCCGTAGAGCACGATCGTGACGCGGTCTCCCACATACCCGGCGCCGTGACCTGCGACGGCACGGGGCCCGCGCCCCGCTTCGTCACGTCACTGGATGAGTCTCGCCCGGCTCGCGACCTGCTTCGGCACCGCCGGAAGTACTTCATCGGGGTCCTCGACCCGTGCGCATCCGTGGAGTTCGCGCGCGGCTGCCCCTGGGATTGCACCTTCTGCTCGGCTTGGACCTTCTATGGCCGCTCATATCGCGCGATGAGCCCGGAACGGGCCATCGAAGAGGTCGCCGCCATCCCCGAACCGAGCGTCTTCCTCGTTGACGACGTCGCCTTCGTGCACGAAGCCCACGGTCTTGCGATCGGTGAAGGCTTGGCCCGACGCGGGATCCGCAAGCAGTACTACATGGAGACCCGCTGCGACGTGCTCCTGCGCAACAAAGATGTCTTCAAATTCTGGAGCCGCCATGGTCTCAAGTACATGTTTATCGGGCTGGAGGCCGTCGACCAGGAGGGCCTGAAGCGATTTCGCAAACGCATTGCCATGGACAGGAACTTTGAGGCCCTGGAATTTGCGCGATCACTCGGCATCATGGTGGCGATCAACCTGATTGCCGACCCGGACTGGGGTCATGCCAGCTTCGAGACGATCCGGCAGTGGTGTCTTGATATACCCGAAATTGTCAACATCAGTGTCAACACACCTTACCCGGGAACGGAAATCTGGCGCACGGATGATCGTCCGCTTCGAAGCCTCGATTATCGGCTCTATGACATTCAGCACGCAGTTCTACCGACGCGGCTGCCACTCAATGAATTCTATGCTGAACTCGTGAGGACGCAGAGAGCCCTCTATCGCAGACATGTCGGCTGGCGGGCGCTCGTGAGGCATGCGAGCATCGGCCTCAGGAACTTGATGAATGGTCAGACGAACTACTTGCAGATGCTTTGGAATTTCAACAGCGTGTATGACCCGCGCCGGCAACTTGCCGACCATGCCCAGGAGGTTCGCTACCACATGGCGCCGCCCCCGTCGGAGCGGCTGGCGGCGGCGGAGCCGAAGAGCCTCTACATCCACCAACCGCAGGGCAGGGAGGGGCGCGCTTCGCTCGACGATGCCGGCGAGCGCTTCGTCGACGGAACACGGATGGGTGCGGCTGGGAGCTGACGCTCTTTGCCAGTAGGCGGGAATTGTCGCGCATCCGCCTCCGCGCCTGGCCAGTGAGCGTCTGCCGGACCTCAAATTCATGGCCTGCACGCGCGCGTTTCTGTCCGGCGGGCTACCGGATGACCGGTCTCCGCGAGGTCGTTCATCGCCGAGCTATGCGGATCAGGCTGCGAGAAAGGCGGCGGAACAGGTCGAGCTTGGCTCAGCCGTACACGAATGGTTTCAGCAGCTTGGGGCGATGACCTGTCCCTCGGCCTGTTCGCCGCCCCTAGGACGGCGCAGGCGGGTCCTGTGGGTGCATCCGGATTGTCGATTGCGGGCTCTGACGCTCTTGCCTAGCGCGCAGACTGTTCGCGTGCCCCTGGCTGGAGCTTCGAAGCGGACGTGGCTTTTCCGGTCAGATCCGACGCGCCGCTCTAGCCGAAGGAATGACTTGTTCATTGCACCGGCAATAAATCAAAATCTTTTATAGAGCCCATTATAATTTTCTATGCTGCATTGATCTATCTCAAACCAGAATTTTAGCAAAGCCGCTTCCTTGAGTGCCAGTTTCAGAATTCGAAGGTGCGCGTTGCGGAGCGGCGGCAGTTGGCGTCGCACGGAAACGACAGGTTCCTCGGCCCTGACCATGTACCAGACCGTCGCTGTCCTGTTCGCATTCGTCTTCGCCTACAGCCTCGTGGCGGCGCCACTGGAGCGCAGCCCGATTGCGGGCGCCCTGCTGTTCACGACGTTCGGCCTCGCTGTTGGCCCGGCCGGGTTGAACATCATCACGCCGAATGCCCAGGCCCAGATCCTGCAACGATTGGCCGAGTTCACCCTCGCACTCGTGTTATTCACGGACGCTGCAAATGCCGACCTCGGGGTGCTGCGGCACTCCTACGCGATCCCTGGGCGCCTTCTCCTCATCGGACTTCCGCTCACGATCCTGCTCGGATTCCTGGTCGGTGCCCTCGTGCTCCCGGAATTGGGCCTTCTCGGATGCGCGCTCCTCGCGACGATGTTGGCGCCGACGGACGCGGCGCTCGGCAAGGCGGTGGTGACCAACGCGGCCATCCCCGGGCCGGTCCGCGAGGGGCTGAACGTGGAGAGCGGCCTGAACGACGGCATCTGCGTCCCCGTTCTCTTGATCTTCCTCGCGCTAGCCGCGGAGTCCGACCCCGGCCGACATGCGCTGGACCTCGCATTCCACCACTTCGCGACGGAAATCGGAGTCGGCCTCTGCGTGGGTGTCGGGCTGGCCGTTCTGGGCGTACCGGCTCTACGGTTTGCCGGCAATCACGGCTGGATCGACTCTGCGTGGCGGCAACTCCCCGCGGTCGCGCTCGCCCTCACGGCGTTTGCGGCCGCGCAGGCGCTGGGCGGCAGCGGCTTCATCGGATCCTTCGTGGGTGGCCTCGTCGCCGGTGGCATGGCACGGCAGCGCGTGGTGAAACATGAGCTTCTGCTCGCGGCGGAGGGCGCCGGCAACGTCCTGGCCCTATTGACCTGGGTCCTCTTCGGGGCGGTCGTGATCGCCCAAGTCCCGCAGCGACTGACCTGGGCGGTGGTGGTCTACGCCGTCCTGAGCCTCACCGCGATCCGCATGGTTCCGGTTTGGCTGGCCTTGGCGGGCACGACCCTGGCTACGGACGGCAAGCTGTTCATCGGGTGGTTCGGCCCAAGAGGGCTCGCGAGCGTCGTCTTCGCCGTCATCGTGCTCGCAGCCGATCTTCCGGGAAGCCGGACTCTGACGACGACGGTCGCGGTCACGATCATCCTCAGCATCCTTGCCCATGGCTTGACCGCGAACCCGCTCAGCGCAGCGTTCGCGCGCCGAGCGACGACCGCGGATGCGGGGCAGGCCGGCAAGACCCCTTCGGCCGCTCCCGAGGCCGGCCCTGGGATGAACGCCGCGAGCCACCAAGAACGACAAGCTGTCTCGGCCGATCAAGCGGGCAGGATCTGAGGCCATACAGTGCGCTGCGCCTTCGACAGCCATGGCGCTGGGTTCCTTGATCTCGCTCAAGAGGCCCTCTGCCGAAACCGCGTACTTTCCCGTTGTGCCAGGAGGTAATGACTGTGCCGACTTTGGCTCCCGAGCGGCCACCGGCTGAGACCCGCCGCCACGAAAAGTACGATCGGCTGATCGCGGCCGCCAAGGCGCTGCCGAAGCTGCGGGTGGCGGTAGCCCATCCCTGCGATGAGGCCTCGCTCGGGGGCGCCCTCGAAGCCGCCGCGCTCGGGCTCATCGAGCCCATCCTGGTGGGGCCGCCGGGCAAGATCGGTGCGGCCGCGTCTGCCCTCGGTGCAGACATCAAGGCGCATCGCAGCGTGGAGGCTGCGCACAGCCACGACGCCGCCGCGAAGGCGGTCGCCCTCGTGAGCGCCGGCCAGGCCGAGGCGCTGATGAAGGGCAGTCTCCACACCGACGAACTCATGGCCGCCGTGGTCCGCCAGGACAGCGGCCTGCGGACCGCCAGGCGCATCAGCCACTGCTTCGTCATGGACGTGCCGGAGCATGCGACACCCCTGATCGTGACCGACGCCGCGATCAACATCGCGCCCACGCTCCAGGAGAAGCGCGACATCACGCAGAATGCCATTGATCTCGCGCACGCCCTCGGCGTCGAGACGGTGCGGGTCGCCATCGTCTCGGCCGTGGAGACCGTCAATCCGAAGGTGCCCTCGACGCTCGATGCCGCCGCCCTCTGCAAGATGGCCGACCGGGACCAGATCACCGGAGCCTTGCTGGACGGGCCGCTCGCCCTCGACAACGCCATCGACCTCGGTGCGGCCCGGATCAAGAAGATCCGCTCACCCGTCGCCGGCCAGGCTAATATCCTCGTCGTCCCCAATCTCGAGGCCGGCAACATGCTGGCGAAGAGCCTCACCTTTCTGGCCGGCGCCGATGCCGCGGGCATCGTGCTCGGGGCCCGGGTCCCGATCATCCTGACGAGCCGGGCCGACTCGCGTCTGACGCGGCTCGCCTCCTGCGCGGTCGCCTCCCTGTTCGCCGCAGCGCAGCGGGCCGCGCGTCTGCTGCCCGAGGTCTAGCCGATGACCCCGGTCCTGCTCGTCCTGAATGCGGGCTCGTCGAGCCTCAAATTCCAGGTCTTCGCACTCGGCGACGGTGGGGATCCGCATCGCGTCTTCCGTGGCCTGTTCGAGGGGCTCGGCGGCTCGCCCCATCTGCGGATCCGGGACCGGACCGGCACGATGGTGGCCGACGAGGCATTCGGAAACGGCGCGGCCTTCGGCCACGAGGAGGCGCTCCTGCACGTGGCCGCCTGGCTGCGCGCGCACAGCGGCGGTTTTCAGCTGGCCGGCGTCGGGCACCGGATCGTCCACGGTGGACTGCGCTATTCCGAGCCCGTGCGCGTGGATGCGGAGGTTCTGGAGGCCCTGGAGCGCCTCGTGCCGCTGGCCCCCTCCACCAGCCGCACAACCTCAAGCCTATCCGGATCCTTCAGCGGCGTCTCCCGGAGGTACCCCAAGTCGCCTGCTTCGACACGGCCTTCCATTCCCGCCAGCCGGAGATCGCCCGGCTCTTCGCCGTGCCGCACGCGATGATCGAGCGCGGCGTGCGGCGCTACGGCTTCCACGGCCTGTCCTACGCCTACATCGCCTCGGTTCTGGCGGAGTACGATCCCGCCCTCGCCGCGGGACGCGTGATCGTGGCCCATCTCGGCAACGGCGCCAGCCTGTGTGCCCTGAACCGCGGCGCCAGCGTCGCCACCACGATGGGCTTCTCCGCCCTCGACGGGCTGCCCATGGGCACGCGCTGCGGCAGCCTCGATGCCGGCATCGTGTTCTACATGCTGCGCGAGATGAAGCTCGGCCCCGACGAGGCGGAGCGCATGCTCTACACCCAGTCGGGGCTGCTCGGCGTCTCGGGGATCTCGAACGACATGCGCACGTTGCGCAGCGTCGCGGCGGCCGATGCCGATGCCCGCCGGGCCATCGACCTGTTCGTCTACCGGATCGGTCGGGAACTCGGCTCCCTGGTGGCGGCGCTGGGCGGCATCGACGCCCTGATCTTCACGGCCGGCATCGGCGAGAACGACGCGGCCACCCGCGCCGAGGTTCTGCGGGGCGCCGCCTGGGCGGGGTTCGCTCTCGACGAGGCGGCCAACGCATCCGGCGGCCCGCGCGTGACCCGAGGTCCCGGGCCTTCCGCCTGGGTCATTCCGACGGACGAGGAACTGATGATCGCGCGCGGCACGCGCGCGGTGCTGTCCCAGCACAGCAGCAGCCGGCCGCAGCCGGCCCTATGAGCAACGGGAGATCGTCATGGAAGCGTTGAAAACGAGGCCGCCGACCAATCTCGAACTCGCCGACGAGACCTTCATGTCCGCCGCCGAACTCGGCGAATACACGGCCAAGTTGAAGGCCGCCAAAGCCATGAAGGACCTGAAGGCCGAAGACCAGGCGAGCAAGGCGCGGGCCGAGCTGATCAAGACCCTGTCCAAGACCATCGAGACTCACGCCCGAGAAGGTCCAGGAGATCACGCGGCCGCTTCTGCACAAGCTGCGGGTCGCGGCCGAGCAGGGCAAGAGCGAGTTGCTGGTGATGCGCTTTCCGAACGCGATGTGCAGCGATGGCGGACGGGCGATCAACAATACGGAGTCGGACTGGCCCGACACCCTGACCGGGCGGCCCCGTCAGGCTTACGAGTTCTGGCGCGATCGGTTGCGGCCCCTCGGTTACAGCTTGGCGGCGATGATCGTCGACTGGCCGGACGGCATGCCGGGCGACGTGGGCTTCTTCCTCACCTGGGAAAAGCTCCACGTGTGATGTCTAGGAGGCTCGGGACGGCAATCATGACCGAAGAGCAGGCACAGATCCCCGCTTCTGCGAGCGAACAATCTGCACTTCCGAGTCTCTTCGCGCTGCAGAGACATATTGCGGACGTGTCCCGGGACCGCTGCGCGGCCGCCGCGCAGACCTACCTCGATACGATGGGTCGGGCGGCTCAGACGTGGCTCGACACGGCTCGGCCGCACACGCCGCTTCAGGCTTGGAGCGACGCCGCGCGCTACTGGACTGACTTCTCGCAGCGGTCGCTGCTCTTCTGGGACACGCTCCGGCAGCGCGGCAACGCGTGGCTGGACCACGAGAAGGCCGGCAAGCCGCCCCTCCTCGCCTTCGATTGGGAGATCGTGGCCGACGGCCGGACCTTCGCGCGGCCGGTCAATTATGCGCTCGTGCGCATCGAGCCGCCGCCGGGCACGCGCATCGATCCCGATAAGCGGCCCTTCGTAATCATCGATCCCCGGGCCGGCCATGGGCCCGGGATCGGGGGCTTCAAGGCCGAGTCCGAGGTGGGGGTGGCGCTCAAAGCGGGGCATCCTGTCTACGTGGTCATCTTCTTTCCCGAGCCTGTCGATGGGCAGACCCTTGCCGATGTCGCACAGGCGGAAGCCGAATTCCTGCGCATCGTGCGGACGCGGCATCCCACCCGCGGCAAGCCGGTCATCGTCGGCAATTGCCAGGGCGGCTGGGCCGCCATGCTGGTGGGCGCGCTCGACCCCGATTGTGCAGGTCCGATCGTGGTGAATGGCGCCCCGATGTCCTACTGGGCCGGCAACGATGCCGAGAACCCGATGCGCTACGTGGGCGGCATGCTCGGCGGAAGCTGGACGGCGCTGCTCGCGAGCGACCTGGGCGGCGGCAAGTTCGACGGAGCCTACCTCGTCGACAACTTCGAGTACCTGAACCCGGCCAACACGTTCTTCGGAAAGAACTACAACCTCTATTCCAAGATTGATACCGAACCGGAACGCTACCTGGACTTCGAGCGCTGGTGGGGTGGATACTTCCTCATGAACCGGGAAGAGATCCGCTGGATCGTCGACAACCTGTTCGTCGGCAACCGGCTCGCCTCCGGCCGGGCCGAGTGGGCCGAGGGCAAGGCGTTCGACCTGCGGGCGATCCGCTCGCCGATCATCCTGTTCGCGTCGCTCGGCGACAACATCACGCCGCCGCAGCAGGCCTTCAACTGGATCGCCGATCTCTACCCGACGACGAAAGATCTCAAGGCGAGCGGTCAGGTGATCGTGGGGCTGATGCACGAGAGCGTCGGGCATCTCGGCATCTTTGTCTCGGCGGGCGTCGCGCGGCGCGAGCATGCCCAGATCGTCGACCTGCTCGAATATATCGAGCACCTGCCGCCGGGCCTCTACGGGATGCGGATCGAGGAGAAGCGCACGAACGGAGCCTCGGAGTACGATGTGGTGCTGGCGGAGCGGCGGGTCGAAGACCTGCAGACGCTGCAGAAATACGCCCGCAAGGACGAGATCCCGTTCGGCGCGGTGGAGCGGATCTCGCGCGTGAATACCGCACTCTACGAGACGTTCGCGCATCCGGTGCTCTCGGCCCTCGTGCCACCAGAGACGGCACGGCTCGCGCGCGCGTTCCACCCGCTCCGGGCAAGGCGCTGGGCGCTCTCGGACCTGAATCCGTGGCTGGCGCCCGTGAAGGGATGGGCGGCGTTCGCGCGGGCTCACCGGACCCCGCGCGACGAGGCCGGTCCGAGCGTCGCGACCGAGCGGCTCGTGGCGGCGGGCGTGTCGGCATGGTGGGATCTGTATCGGCAGTTGCGCGACGCGGCGGTCGAGAACACGTTCTACAACGTCTACGGCCCAGTCAGTCTCGCGGCCGCCGCTGAACCGGCCGCGCGCCCTGGATCGGATGCGGCCGGTGAGACACCGGTCCTCGAAGAGGCGCTCGCCCTCATCGAGGCGGGCGGGCTGGTCGAGGCCGCGGTGCGGGCAGGCCTGCTCATTGCCCGCCGCGGGAGCCGCGAGAAGCGGCTCTCGACCGGCAAACGCATCCGCGAACTCGTCGGCCAGGAGACCGGCCTTCTCGACCAGCCGGCCGAGGCGGCGCGCCAGCTCGTCCGGCGGCAATCCTACATCGTCAAGCAAGCGCCGGAACGCGCGCTCGCCACGCTGCCGGCCCTCGTGCGCACGGCGGAGGAACGTCGACGGCTCCTGGCTATTCTGGAGCGGCTCGCGGAGCACATCGACTTTGCCGACGCACAGAAGGCGCTGATGCCCGAGTTCCGACGCGTGCTGGCGCTGGAGCCGGTTCCCGCGCCGGTCGCCGCGGCCGGCGCCACAACGCAGGTGTCCCGGCGCCGCAGCGGCCCGGGCAGATCGCAGAGGGCTCACCGATGACACGGATCCCAGACGGCAACGCGCTGGCCGGCAAGCGCGCCCTCGTGATCGGCGTCGCGAACGAGCACTCCATCGCGTATGGCTGTGCCAGGGTCTTCCGTCAGCTCGGGGCGGAGCTTGCCCTGACATACCTGAACGAGAAGGCGAAGCCGTTCGTCGAGCCCCTGGCGCGGGAGCTCGGGGCATCGATCCTGGCCCCCTGCGATGTCCAGAAGGAAGGGGACCTCAAGGCTGTGTTCCACCAAGTGGCCGAGACCTGGGGCGGCCTCGACATCGCCCTGCATTCCATCGCCTTCGCGCCGAAGGAGGATCTCCAGGGACGGCTCGTCGACAGTTCGTCCGATGGCTTCAAGATCGCCATGGACGTGTCCTGCCACTCCTTCATCCGCATGGCGCGGCTCGCGGCGCCCCTGATGCGGGACGGCGGCACGCTCCTCACCATGAGTTATCACGGCGCCACGAAGGTCGTCCCGAACTACAACCTGATGGGTCCCGTTAAGGCGGCGCTGGAGAGCGCGGTCCGGTACCTCGCCTATGAGTTGGGCAGCCAAGCGATCCGTGTCCACGCGGTCTCGCCCGGTCCCCTCAAGACGCGGGCGGCGTCGGGCCTCAAGGATTTCGACCTCCTCCTGGCGGAGGCCGTGCAGCGCGCGCCGATTGGCGAGCCTCGTCGACATCGACGATGTCGGCCTCACCGCCGCCTACCTGACGACCCCTTACGCGGCCCACCTGACGGGCATGACCGTGTACGTGGATGGCGGCCTCAGCATCATGGCGTGACGCGCACCGGAGCACCTGACGGCGCGCCCGCGAGCGACAGAGTGCAGCACGATGGCTGACCTTTTCGCCGAACTGATTTCTCCCGAGCGGGTCGTCTTCGCGGGCGAGGTCCGCTCCGTCGTTCTCCCGGGCGTCGAGGGCGATATGACGATCATGCCCGGCCACCAGCACCTCGTGACGGCGCTGCATCCCGGCATCGTGTTCGCGATCGATGCCGCCGGAACCGGCCGCCGGGCCTTCGTACGGGGCGCGCTGGCCGAGGTCACGGCCGAGCGGGTGACGATCCTCGCCGAGCGGGTCCTCGCCGTCGAGGAGCTGACCGGCGATCAGATCGACGCGGAGATCCTGCAGCTCCAGACGCAGCGGGACGCCACCCGTGATGAGGCGACGCGGGCTAGATTCGACGTCTCGATCGCCCGCCTCGAGGAGTTCAAGGCCGGGCTCGGGCTGACGAACCGACATTCGGGCGCGCTCTCGCCGCTCAGTATCGCTCCGGAACGAAATGCCCCTTGTTGAGGGTATCGTCGTAGGCCTTGTCCTTGATGCGCTTCGGCAAGGTCACGGCCTCGCGCTTCATCTCCTTGTAGGGGATCAGGTGGAGCAGATGGGCGATGCAGTTGAGCCGGGCGCGCCGCTTGTCGTCTGAGCGGACGATGTACCAGGGTGCCTCGTCGATGTCGGTCGCGGCGAGCATCTCGTCGCGCGCCAGCGAGTAGTCATACCAGTGGCTGTAGGACTCGAGGTCCATGGGGCTGAGCTTCCACTGCCGGAGGGGGTCGTCGATCCGGGCCAGGAAGCGGCGCTTCTGCTCCTTCCGGCCCACTTCGAGCCAGAACTTGATCAGCTGCGTTCCGCCTCCGACGATGAAGCGCTCGATCCGCGGGCAGAGTTCGAGGAAGCGGTGATGTTCCGCGTCGCTGCAGAAGCCCATCACACGCTCGACGCCCGCGCGGTTGTACCAGCTGCGGTCGAAGATCACGATCTCGCCGGCCGCCGGGAAGTGCTCGATGTAGCGCTGCATGAACATCTGGGTCTTCTGCCGGTCGGAGGGGGCCGGCAGCGCGGTGACGCGGAACACCCGCGGGCTCACCCGCTCGGTGAGAGCCTTGATCGTGCCGCCCTTGCCGGCGGCGTCGCGTCCCTCGAAGACGACGATGATGCGTGCGCCGGTCTTCCTGACCCAGTCCTGCAGATGGCAGAGCTGAACCTGCAACGCGCGCAATTCCTGCTCGTACGCCTTGCGCTTGAGCTTGGGGCTCGCCTGTCCGTCGCCGACGGCTTCGTCGTCCTGCTCGGGCTCCTGTATCCGCGTCGCATCGTCCATCACGGCTTGGCCTCCCCGTCCTGCCCGGCACGACCGCACGCGGTCACTCGGCCGGCATGTGCTCCTGCGTTCCGGCCGGCTCTGCCGCCGCGTCGCGCCGCTCGCCTTTCCCGCCCATGAGGCCCCAGGCCCGCTCGCGCAGGCTCTGGAACAGCACGTAGAGGGGCGGGATCACGAAGATTCCGAGGAAGGACGCGGCGATCATGCCGCCGAAGACGGGCGTCCCCACGTTGCGCCGGGCGAGTTGCGAGGCACCGGCGGCGATGACAAGCGGAAACAGGCCGAGGATGAAGGCGAAGGAGGTCATCATCACGGGCCGGAAGCGCAGGCGCGCCCCCTCGGTCGCCGCCTCGTGGAGCGGCACGCCCCGCTCGCGCTGCTCCTTGGCGAACTCGACGATCAGGATGCCGTTCTTGGCCGCCAGGCCGATCAGAACGACCATGCCGATCTGCGCGTAGAGGTCGAGGGTGAGGCCGCCCCACACCATCGCCGCGAAGGCGCCCAGGATCCCGACGGTAACCGACAGCAGCACCGGGACGGGGATCGTCCAGCTCTCGTAGAGGCCGACCAGGAACAGGAACGCGAACAGGATCGCGAATCCGAGGATGATGGCGGTCTTGCCCTCGGCCCGCTTCTCCTGGAAGGCCGTGTCGGTCCACTCGCCCGCGAACCCCGTCGGCAAAGTCCGGCCGGCGACCGCCTCCATGGCGGCGAGCGCCTGGCCCGACGAGACGCCGGGCGCCGGAGAGCCCTGCACCGTGACCGCCCGCAGGTTGTTGTAACGGATCAGCGCCGGCGGCCCGACCACGATCCGCGCCTCCGCGAGGAGCGCAGCGGCACCATCTCGCCGTCCTTGTTGCGCACGTTGATGCGGTAGATGTCGTCGATCCGCGTGCGATCGGCGGCCTCGGCCTGAACCTGCACCTGCCAGGTGCGGCCGAACAGGTTGATGTCGTTGACGTAGTAGCCGCCGAGCGAGGCCTGCAGCGCCTGGAACACGTTGTCCAGCGGCACACCGAGGATCTGGACCTTGTTCCGGTCGATGTCGAGGAACACCGACGGGTTCGTGGCCGAGAAGGTGCTGAAGACGCGGTTGAGCTTCGGCTCGTCGTTCGCCGCCACGATCAGCCCGCGCACGACCTGGGCGAGGCTCCTTCGGATCGCCGCCGCGCAGGTCCTCGAGGACGTAGGCGAAGCCGCCGCCGGTGCCGAGCCCGATGATGGGCGGCGGCGCCAGGGGAACCACGGTCCCGCCCTGGATCTCCCGGAACTGCCGACCCAGCCGCGCGATGACGGCCGCCGCCCCATCCCCGGCGCCGGTGCGTTCCTCGAAGGGCTTGAGGGTCACGACCAGGAAGGCGGCGTTGCCCTGCGAATAGTTGTCGATGAAATTCAGGCCGATCACCGATGTCGTATCGGCGACCACGTGCTCCTGCCGCAGGATCTCCTCGGCCTTGGCGACCACCTCGGAGGTCCGCCCGACCGCGGCGCCTTCGGGTAGCTGCACTACGACGAAGAAGGCGCCCTGGTCGTCCTCCGGCAGGAAGCCGGTGGGTGTCATCTTGGCGAGCTGCATCGTGCCGTAGGCGGCCGCTCCGGCGAGCACGAGGCCGATCACCGAGAGGCGGACGATCCGCGCCACGACCGCACCGTAGCCGTCGCGCACCCAGTCGATCGCCCGCATGATGACGCCCATGATGCCGCGGCGCGGGCCGTGATGCGGCCGCAGCAGGACGCCGCACAAAGCCGGCGACAGGGTCAGCGCGTTGACGGCCGAGATCAGCATCGCGACCGCGACGGCGACCGCGAATTGCCGGAAGAGACTCACCCGAGATTCCGGGCACGAAGGCGACCGGCACGAAGACCGAGAGCAGCACCAGGGTGATCGCGATGATCGGCGCCGTGATCTCGGCCATCGCCCGCTTGGTGGCCTCCCGCGGGGAGAGGTTGGGATGCTCCTCCATCACGCGCTCGACGTTCTCGACGACCACGATGGCGTCGTCGACGACGATGCCGATGGCCAGCACCAGGGCGAGGAGCGAGACAGAGTTCGCCGAGTAGCCCACCGCCTTCAGGGCGATGAAGGTTCCGATCAGGCTCACGGGCACGGCGAGCGTCGGGATGAGCGTCGCGCGCAGGCTGCCGAGGAACAGGAACACCACGATGACGACGAGCACGAAGGCTTCGACCAGGGTCTTGCGGACCTCGTGGACGGTCTCGGTGATGAAGGACGTGGGATCGTAGGTGACCTTCCAGGCGAGCCCCTCGGGGAAGGACTTGGCCAGGGCGCCGACCCGGGCCTCGACCTCCTTCAGGGTCGCGAGGGCGTTGGCGCCGGGGGACTGGTAGATCGCCACCACCGTGGCGGGGCTGCCGTTCAACCGCGTCTCCCGGTCGAGATTGGCGGCGCCGAGCCTCGATCCGGGCGACGTCGCCGAGCCGCAGCACGGACCCGTCCGGGTTCGTGCGCAGGATGACGTTGCGGAACTGCTCCTCGGAGTTCAGGCGGCCCTGCGTCTGGATGCTGAGCTGGAGCTGCTGCTCGTCGGAGATCGGGCGGGCGCCGATCCGCCCCACGGGCGCCTGCACGTTCTGCGCCCCGATCGCCGCGATGACGTCGCCCATCGTCAGGTTGAGGCCGGTGAGCTGGTCGGTCCGCACCCAGGCCCGCATCGCGTAATCCTGCGGCCCCCACAGCGTCGCGTCACCGACGCCGGGCGTGCTCTTGATGCGGTCGAGCAGATTGATCGTCACGTAGTTCGAGATGAACAGCGGGTCCTGCGTGGCCTTGGGCGAGTAGACCGCCAGCACGCCCAGCAGCGCGGAGGACTTCTTCTTGACCGTGACGCCCTGCTTCCGGACGTCCTCGGGCAGTTTGGCCAGGGCGATCTGGACCCGGTTGTTGACGTTGACGGCGTTGATGTCCGGATCGGTGCCGAGTCTCGAAGGACCCGGTGAGCGTGTAGCTGCCGTCGTTGCCGCTGACGCTCTTCATGTAGATCATCTTGTCGACGCCCACGACCTGAGACTCGATGGGCTGTGCGACCGTGGATTCCACCACCTCGGCAGAGGCGCCGGGATAGGTCGTCGTCACCGAGACCTGGGGCGGCACGATGTCGGGGTACTGCGCCACCGGGATGGTGAACAGCGCCAGCGCGCCGGCGATCGACGTGACGATCGCGATGACTACCGAGAGGCGCGGCCGGTCGACGAAGATCGCCGAGAACATGGCTTCAGATCCTGCTGGCCGACTGGGCGATCGGGTTTGCCCGCACGGCGATCCCGGGCCGCACCCGCTGCAGGCCGTCGACGATGACGAGTTCCCCGCCCGACAGGCCCTCGTCGATGACGGTATCCGGGCCGGTACCGCCGACACCGGGCTTCACGCGCCGGATCACGGCCCGCCCGTCCTCGACGATAAAGACGTAGACGCCGCCCTGGTCGGCGATGAGCGCCGATTGCGGCACCACGACCTTCTGCTCGGCCTCGCCGGTCTGAAGGGCGACCCGGACCAGCTGCCCGTCGCGCAGCACGCCCGCCGGGTTCGGCATGACGGCGCGGACCGACACCGTATCGGTCGTGCGATCGACGCTGATGTTCACGAAATCGACCCGCCCCAGCTGGCCGTATTCCGAGCCGTCCTGGAACCGGATCCTGACTCCGGCCTTGCTGCGGTCCAGGCTTTTCGCGCCTTGCTGGTAGCGCAGGAACTCGCGCTGGCTCACCGGGAAGGTGACGTAGATCGGGTCCTGGCTGACGATCGTGGTCAGCACGCCGCTGTCGGGCCCGACCACGTTGCCCTTCGTCACGCTCGTGCGGCCGATCTGGCCGGCGATGGGGGCGGTGATATCCGTGTAGCCGAGATTGATGCGGGCGGTCTGGAGATTGGCCTCGTCGCCCATGACGGCGCCCTTCGCCTGATCGAGCGCGGCGCGTGCTTGGTCGCGGGCAACGACAGTCCCCGAATTGCGATCGAGCAGATCCTGCGCCCTCTGCAGCTGGATGGCGGCCAGAGCCTGCGCCGCCTTGCTGCGCTCCAGGGCGCCTTCGGCTTGCTTGACCGCGGCCACGAACAGGTCACGCTCGATCCGGTAAAGGGGGCTCCGGCCTTGACCGGATCGCCCTCCGTGAACAGGACCGCCTCGAGATAGCCAGTCACGCGGGCGCGCACCTCGACACGTCCCACCGCCTCGACCCGGCCGACGAAGTCCAGCGCCTTGTCCAAGGCCTTGCGCTGCGCCGTGACCGTTCCGACCGGCAGCGCCCCATTGGGATCCCCTTCGCCGCGGACCGACGGGCCGAGAGCAGCGGTCAACAGGATGGCTAGCAAGAGAGAGAGGAAGCGGACCATGGGCGAGCCTTGCAGCACCATCATGAGGCTGCGGGGCACCGTTTTCGCAGTTTTGAGGCTCCTTGCTTGATCGAGCGGGACGCACCCGAGCTGAAGACGCGGCCTCCCGTTTCATGCAATGCGAGACCCGGTGGACCCGGCTCGGGTCGCTCCGGCATGTCGCCGACCGGTGCGAATGAATCGAGGCACCCGCCTTCCCAATGCCTCAGCCCTTGCCGGAATCCCCCGGACCCGGGACGTCGGGGCGGCTCCCATCGCGAAACAAGAGCGCGCGCAGCCGCTCAGGGCCGAGCACCCGGCCGAGCTCTCGAAACGCGAAATACGGCAGCAGCGCTACGGCCATGATGAAGATCACTGACACGAAGCCGAAGACACCGCCCCCGCCGATCGTCGGCATGCTGTCGACCCATGTTTTGCCCCGCCAAAGCCCGATTGCCATCTCCTCAAGGGCGTAGGCGCAAACCAGGAGGGACGCGAAGGTGCATGAGCGGGCGATAATCGGATAGATCAAAGGTTTGCCCTGGAGGTGGGGGCGGGCATCCAGATGCTCGGCCACCAGCATGATCTTCGCCAGGATCCACGCATTGATGAAGGCCAGACCGTAGAATTTATACGCGATGCCATAACGCGAAAGGACAGCGTGTTCGTGGAGGATCAGGATCCCGAAGATAACCCATAGATATGTGAAAATACCGAGGATGTGCTTCAGCTCCATCAATAGCGCGCGTCCGAATTTCTGGAGCCGGCCGCCGACAAAGCTGCCGGACCAAGGCGTTGTGCCCGCCTTTAACGATGAGGATTCCGGATGCGGATTGTTCATGCACCTCACTCATCAGCACTAAATTTGAAGTAGATGAATTCGACCCAAAAAATAATAGACATGTCGATTATTTAAATACGCACAAAATCTGATCTCAACTCTTTTTGTGCCCGCTTCGATCTCTCAAAGCGGCAAACCGTCCTCTATCCCAACCCCCGCCCAGTAAGCTGACCATTTCGCTCGGAAGGTTATGCTGAACCGATAATCTGCAGATTTCGGATTTCTCAAACCGGTCATCACCACGGCGAATTCGCGCATCATTTCAGTTTTTGCGCGGGTCGCTTGATCGGGCGAGACACCAAGACTCCACAACTGGCCAATTGGCGAGCAATGCCGCGAGGCCGGCAAACGACGGCTCGGCGTCGACGATCCAGCGCTTTGTCTGGCCCGCCGACAGGTGGGGAAGGAAGGCTCGGCGTCACAGAACCCCGCAGTGGGGTGCTTTCAGCAAGCCGGCATGTCACTGCGGACCAAGCGGCGCCGGACCGTCGAGCGCGCGGCCTCGATAGCCACGTTGGCGGCGGCGAGCAGTCGAGGCTCGGTTGGCCTGTTCAGGGCATGACGGGCGATGCTTGCGGCAAGATCATCCACTTCTCCCGCGATGGCATCCAGCCGCTCCCGGCCGGTTTCGCGTCGGGCATCCGAGCGGAGTTCAAGCAGTCGCGCGGTCGCCACCTCGATCCGCTGCCGACGGATGCGGCCGAGGCGCTGCCGCAGCCAAGCGATCATGGAGCCGATGCCTCCGCCCAGGATAGCCACGAGGTAGATCCAGCTCTCGTAGCGCTCGATGAACGTCTGCTGCTCACGCTCGTAGTAGTCGATGGCCCCCGGGTGGATCGGCAGACGGGCCGTGGTCGCGTCCGCCGTGTCGTCGTATGCTGGATAGGTGATATTCTCCGCAGCCGGTACGGTCTCGGCCAGCGCCGCACGCATCTCGAAGAGATGCTGCGTCACTTCTGCGGCGACGCTGCGCGACAGGCCTGCGCGGGCCATCAACCTGTAGGATGAGCCAACGGTCGTGACGTCTTCGGCAGGAAGGCGCGGATTACCGCCGAACAGGGCGGCCGGTATTGTCACCGACTGAAGGCGCGGCCAGCGCGCCAGCACGGCTGCGGTATCGGGAATCCCGAGGAGCACGACATCACCGTTCGTGCTTGCGTCGCGGACGAGGCTGACCACCCGCTGTGCAGAGGGCGAGGTCGGCGTCGTCACCAGCGCCATCGCATCAATGCGCCCATCGCCGAGCGCGGCCACCACGTCCGCTTCCTCCACCGGGACGAGGGCGATGGCCTTGGCAGGCACAGGACCGGACAAGGGATCGGTGAGGAGCTCCAGTTCCTCATGGGTGCTCAGGTCGCTCAGGAGCGACCTGTCCGCATCTCGGCCCGCCAGCATGCCCAGCCGCTTGCCCGCCAAATCCGGGAAGCTCTCGATGCCGGATTTGGTGGGCGCCGCAACGAAGGCTGCGAGTTCGCGGAGGATGGCGAGGGTCAGCCCGTTTCCGGGCATGGATACGTCTGGCCGGACCACCGCAAGATCGACCTTGCCGGTCTTGAGCGCGTCCGCGCTCTCGCGCACGCCGGCGAAGTCTAAAATCCTGAGCCGGATGCCGGCTTTCCCACGGGCGAGTTCGTCGGCGTAGGCCCGCAGAAGAGCCGGTTCGGTTCCGCCGTTCGGGGCAACGGCGATGGTCAGGGTCGAAGCGCGCGTAAGACGAACCCCCACAGCGATCATGAGGATGAGCACGAGCGCTAATCCCAGGGTGAATAACGCCTCACGACCGCCAAGAGACGCCAGTTTACGCATGCTCGCTCTCAGTCCGCAGCGGCCCGAGCCAACCACAGCCCCCCACTGGGCGACACACCGGCAGTTTTCGCGGAGAGTGGCGTTTCACCTCTGAAGTCGTCTCAGGACACCGATGGCCTCGCTGCACCTGGCAAACCTAGAGCCAAGATCTGCCGGTGTGAAGCATAAGCGTTGTCTCGGCGCTGACCGCCCTGAAGGCGCCGCTGCAATCCCCGGCCGGCGATGCCGCCGGGCAGGTCGGGGTTCGCAAGACGCTGAGGCGAGCGCAGGTCGTGCCGTTCTTCGCCAAGCCGCCACGATGCTTGATCGGCACGACCTCTCCGATCCGGCGCGCGAAGGTGACGCCGACGTCGGTCGAGCCGCGCCTGCCGGCCCAGCTCCAGCGCAAGCCTGTGCGCCTCGTGACTGTCGCGCCGGTCCATCGCACCGCGCGGGTCGCCTGCCTTCACTGCAGGGTGCGGGCACCCAATCACCGAATACGGCGCTGGCTTCGCCCTGCATCGCGGAGTCTGACCGCTGCTGTTCCGCCAGAGGGAGCCTCTGTGGATCCGAGACAAACCCGCGGCGGGTGCGGCAGCAGCGTTGTCGTTCCCTCAGGCTGCTGCCGCAATGACAGGCAGCGTGGCCGCTTCACGCGCGCCCTGCCATGTCCGGCGCATCGGCCTGAGCACCAGGACGGCCAGCGCCGCCGTGAGCAGGTCGAGGCCGATCGCGATGCCGAAGACCGGTACCCAGTTGCCGGCCGCGTCGTGGATGAGAGCCGCGACCGGACCGCCGAGCAGCGAACCTACGCCCTGCGCCATGTACAGGAATCCGTAGTTGGTTGTGGCGTGCTTGGTCCCGAAGGTATCGGTCAACAAGGAGGGAAATAACGAGAAGATCTCGCCCCAGGCGAAAAACACCACGCCTGACAGCAGGGCGAAGGCGTAGGCGTTCTGGCGGTAGTAGAGCAGCAGGCAGATCGCCAGCGCCTCACCGGCGAAGGCGACCGCCATCGTCAGTTCGCGACCGATGTGATCGGAAACCCAGCCGAAGAACGGTCGGGTCAGGCCGTTGGTGACCCGGTCGAAGGTCAGGGCGAAGGGGAGCGCGGCGATACCGAACACAAGCGCGTCCGCGACACCGAACTCGCGGGCGAAGGCGGCGAAGTTGGCTGTGACCATCAGGCCGCCCGTCGACATCATCGTCATCATCGCGAACATCAGCCAGAACAGCGGCGTGCGCAGCATCGCGCGCGGCGGCGTATCGGCGTCCGCGCCGGTGGCTCGGCATGAATCGGCCGGGGGCACCTCGCCGGGTTCAGGTGCCCGCAGACCGAGCGCCGCCAGCACACCGATGGCGCCCAGGACGATGCCGAACACGAACAGTGTATGGCGGAAATCCGTGGCCGCCAGCATGCCGGTGATCGGGAAGGTGGTGATCATCGCGCCCATGCCATAGCCGGCCGCGACCAAGCCGGCGGCGAAGCCGCGCCGATCGGGAAACCAGCGCACCATCAGACCGACGATGCCGACATAGACGATCCCGGTTCCGAGACCGCAGAGCAGGCCGTAGGTGGCGTAGAGGCTCCACAGCGTCTCGGCGTAAGCGGCCGCAACCCAGCCGAGACCGGAGAGCGCCGCGCCGACCGCGATCATCAGTTTAGGACTGAACCGGTCAATCAGGTAGCCCTGCACCGGCGAGAAAAAGGTCTGCAGAACGATCACCAACGTGAATGTCACCTGCACGGCGGCGAGCGATGTATTTGTCGCAACCTGAAAAGGTTTGACGAACAGCGTCCAGACATATTGCGGACTTGAGATCGCCATCATGACGACAAGGCCGAGCGCGAGTTGCAGCCAGCGGCGCCGATTGAGCTTATGCATACCTTACTCCAGAATACGAGCGCGGCATGCAAGCCCCGTGCAGTTTGCGCAGAGATTTTTGCAAGTCTGGCACGCTGCAGTTGCATATCCGCTCCGGCGGCCAGCAGGAGACCGGTGGGTTCCGCTTTCGCCGAGCCCGTGCCGCCCAGGACCACGAGCCCACGCGTCGACGATACGCCGGGAGGGGCACGCGCTGTCCGCTTCGATGGCTTGCCTGCTCAGAAACGGACAGGCGGCCCTCGGCCGGATCAGGCCGGCCGCTTCGCGCTTTTACAGCCGCGCAGGTTATGCCGGCAGCGCGGCGGGAAGCGGGCGCGTGATCCCGCCGCCAGAGAGACACCGGCCATTCGTCTCGAGCACGAACGCCTTTCGTACGTCCATGCGGGCTGCTCTGCCCATCCCTGTTCGGACCCATAGTATGCGCGACAATCGAGCATTTCATCCCGCGCAGCCGCCCCCTATCGGCTATGCTGACGTTAGCTTCTCGAAGCGCTTCAAGAGCCTGTCTCGCTTCAGTCGCGACAAGCGGGCGATCCAGAATACGCCGTCGAGCTGATCGATTTCGTGCTGGATGACCGCAGCCGGGAAGCCTTCCGCCTCCTCCTCGTGGCCTAACCCGTCGAGGTCGCGAAAGCTGAAACGAATGCGGGCGGGCCGGGCGATCCGCTCGCGCACCCCCGGCATGCTGACGCTGCCTTCGACGAAGGCCGCTGTTTCGGAGGACGCCCAGAAAATGGCTGGGTTCACGTAGACGCGCAGGCTCTCCTCCTGCGACATCCGGGTCACGACGACGCGCGCGGGCACGCTGATATGCGGGGCCGTCAGGCCGATGGCGTTCGCGGCCAGGAGCGTGTCCCGCAGATCGTCGACAAGGGCCTTCAGGCCCGGTCCAAAGTCGTCGACCGGGGCGGCCAGAAGGGCCAGGCGAGGATCGGGAAAGAGGACGAGGGAGCGGGCCGGCATGGTTGGTCAGTACGCCTCCGACGGTGCAGGGTCCCGCCTCTCGCTACCGAAGCCGGGTCGCGCAGCGAATCGTCAAGGCGGACGCGGAGCGATCCCGGGACTTTCGCGGCGTCCTCCGTCCAGCCGGACGTTTCGCGCCCGAGTCGGTCGTTGCGCCAGTCTGACCTTGCCCTCCGAAGCAGGCGCGCCCGGGCGCGCTGATATCTGCGCGCCGATGAGGCTTGTCGACCGGCCGTTGCGCAGCGGCGGCCGCAGCCGCGCCCATGTCACCGATCGCAGTGCACTTGCAGAGCCCTCGTCGCGGAAGCCGGTGATCGGCCGTGCCTGGACAGTCATGGGAGCGCTACAATTCGGGGACGATGGCCCTGGATCCGGGCGGGCGGCCAAATCGCATGCGGGACAGGATGATCCGGGCCTCATCGACCAGCGGATGGCGCAAAAGCCAGAGGCCGGCAGCCCATCCGGCAATCCCCAGAGCGACGGCCGAGGCGAGGCTCCCGAGCGGCGTCTCGACAGACCAATCCCAGGCCGCCATCACTAGGACCGACGGAAGGATCGCGACCGCCGTGAGGGCGGCTCCATGCAGGTAGATCGGCACATAATCGCGCCCGCGCGTGTCGGTCATCCGTTCGAGGTGCGGACGGTACACGGCGACGGCCAGAAGCGCTTCGCCGACCCGTGCCAAGCCTGCGCCCGCAAGCCCGAAGACGCACCCAGCCGAAAACAACAGGAGGCCGGCGCCGTTGCGGATGAACTCGAACCGAGCCTGCAGGGCCGTTTCGTCCCGGATCACGAACACTTCCCAAGTCATGGTGATCGAGATCAGCACCATCGACGCCACGGACAGGAGGCTGAGCGGCAGGGCGGCACCGGCCCAGTCGGGTCCGAGCAGCGTCCGCACCAGCGGGCCGGCCAGGGCCGCGACCCCGGCGAAGGCCGGCCAGAGCAGCACGGTGAGCACGCGCAGGGTCCGGAGATAGCTGACCCGCAGGGACCGGCCCTGTCGCTGCTGGTCTGCCAGGTCGACGAATACGATCCGGGTGATCAGCGCATGAAGATTGTCCCACATCAGCGCGTTCAGGCTGACGGCGCGCGAGAAGAGACCGAGTGCGCTGAGGCCGAGGACGCGCCCGAGGATCAGTTCCCCGAGACGTGCCGCGATCCCGGTCACGCCGGCGATGGCCACGAGGCGCCCGCCATACGTGACGATCTCGCGCCACCCGGCGAGGCCGACCCGCAGCCCTGCATGGCGGTGGCCGACGCAATTGACGGCCACCGCCGCCACGACGGCGCCGGCGGCCTGTCCGTAGGCCTGGCTCATGTAGCTGAAGCCCGCCAATGCGAGCGCCAGCATCGCGGCGCTGGCGACGAGCCCGCGCAGCATGTTCACGAGCGCTATCGCCCGGAAATGGCCCTGCCGTTCGATCATCGCCGCGGGGCGGAATTCCAGGATCCCGATCAGAGGCAGCACGGCGAGCACTGCGAGCGCCCGCTGAACCTCCGGCTCCCCGAGCAGCAGACCTCCGAACGCGCTGAGCCCGAGGATCAGGGCCGCGGTGGCGACCGATATGATCAGGTTGACGGTGAAGACGCTCGCGAGCAGCGCCGCATCCACCTGCTCCGCCCGGATGATGTAGCTCGACAACCCGCACGCCCGCAGGGTTGATAGCAGGGCCGCGATGGCCGCGGCGAGGCTGAAAATACCCATCTCGTAGGGTGTGAGCAGCCGCGCCAGCGCCAACGAGGATCCGAACTGCGCCAAGAAGAGGCCGCCCTGGCAGAGCGCCATCCAGGCGAAGCTACGGCGTATGGAAAACGGCATGGGCTCCTCAGGCTCCGGGACGTCCTGGATCAATTCTGGGCGAGTCCTCAGGCGCGATTAAGAGCCCCTCACAAAGCTCCCGTCGAACCGTCGCGGCCAGAAGTAGGCCTCCCGGTGATCGGAAGTTTTGTGAGGGCTCTAAGCCACCCTGCTGTTACGAGCGAAGATCTCGGCGGCCGACATGGTCAGGTCGTGGCGCTGCATAAACGCCTCTGCCTCTGCCCGAGCGGCACGCCAGTCGTAAGACTTACCGACAGGTCGCAGATGTCGAAGCGGCGTTGCGTCGATTACGCCCATGCGCCAGCCGCGACGTGCGGCGACATGCGACCACAGGACATCGAGGCCCCACGCCCACCGAAGGCTTGGAAACGGCAGGAGATCGTCGAACGTCTCGCGATGCAGGAGGGAAATCGGACCGATCTCGACGAAGCCGGTCTCGCGAACCATGGAGCCCCAATGGCGTTCGGTGACCTTGAACGTGGAATAGGAATGGAATTGGTGCGCTGGCTGCGCGATGCGCAGGTCGTGCTTCTCGGACAGATGTAGAACGATATCGAGAAAATTCTTTCCAAAGGCGACATCGTCATCGACGATGATCAACCAATCGTAAGATCGGACGTCGCGGCTCGACAGGGCTTGCGTGATGTTGTCGAATTTGCCGACCGGAGCCATCGGGCAGATCGCTGCATCGACCCGATGATGGGTGTCCCGAGACAGCTTCGTGATCACGTTTCGGAGGTCGGCCTCTCGCCCGGGCACCTCGACAGCTGCGAGGAGGACGCGGCGCGACGGATGCTGCCGCGCCGCGCGGACGATCGCGCGGCGCTTGCCCCAGAGGCGCAGGTTCGTTCCAGCATCAATAAGGCGTAGCAGCGCCGGCGACCGCCTAATCCGCGACGGGACTATAAGATTACTTCGGTCTTCAAAAAAATCGCTTACCATGCCCTATCTCATCATCACTGTTTCTGAGCCGTTGCTTAAATGAAGATCACCTTTATCATCTGTACTCGGGATCGCGCCGGCACACTTGTGCAAGCTCTGGATTCCGTCGTGTTGGCGACCGACAGGATGGCAGGCATATTGACTGAAATAATCATCGTCGACAATGGCTCAAAAGACCAAACCGCCATCATCCTAAAGGAGTGGTCCGATACTTCGGCGCGAGAAGGACGAGACATTATCCTGCTCTACAATCCAGTTCCTGGCCTGGCCGGGTCACGCAATCTTGCCCTGCCCCATTCATCTGGCGATGTGCTGGTTTTTACCGACGATGACTGCATCCTTTCGGAAAGCTACCTTTCCGATCTCGAAAGATATTATTCATGTAATTCCGAAACAATCATCCGTGGAGGGATGGTCGAGTCTCGGCTCGGACCAGGACCTAAACTTCACGACCAAGACCGAGGGGCAGAGCAGCCGTTTGGCGCATCCGGTCCATCCCGGCGGCTACATCCACGGCTGCAACATGACGTGCAGCCGCGCTGTCATCGATCAGATTGGCGGGTTCGATGCGACCTTCGGAGCTGGTGCCGCCTTCCGCGCCGGCGAGGACACCGATTTCATCTATCGTGGCTGGGCAGCCGGAATACCGGTTGAGTACGTGCCCGACATGAGCGTCAAGCACTTCCACGGCCGCCGAGACGTCCGGTCGGTCATGCGGCTGCACTGGAATTACCAATTTGGCAACGGCGCCCTGTACGCCAAGCACGTCGGCCGGCGTCCGAGCTTACTCAAGCACCTGTACTGGGCGGCTCGCAATGCGGGGCGCGAAATGCTGGGCGGCCAACGCTTTGACGAGGAGATCGGTCTGACTTGGCGGTCGATGTTCGTGGCCAACCTTTGTGGGTTTCTGGCCTACTCCTATCAATCGATCCAAGCCGCACTGATGATCCCCTGATCTCGACAGACTGGTGCGCAGTCTGGAACGGGCGCTATCGGCAGATCCGCGAGTCGTGTGGCGCGAATTCGGCCCTGCATCATTCAAGGCCGCGAACGGGCATGGGACACGACCGACCTTTCCTGCATCCGAGCGTCGCGAGGACATGAGCTGCCATCGTGCGCGCACGCCTCGATCGGCCGGCACCGGGTGCTTACCCTCGCCCTCCCGGCCGTCCTGATGCTTAAGGTCGGCGGCCGGGCCAGTCTGACGCAGATTTCAGGCGCGGTGATCGCGTCCATGCTGGCGACGCGCGGATCCGGCGCGACGACACAAACCCCGGCCATCTCACAACTGTTTGCACCGGACGGGAACGGGCGGAAAGTTAGGTGTCACATCCTCCGACAGGTCGGGCGCGCGTTTCTTGAGGCGGGCGGTGACGGCGCGAGCGTGCATCCCAAAAACTGTATCACAAGGCCATCCGAGAACGATGAGGCAAGCTAGTTGGTCGAACCTTCCGGCAAGCCGGCCATGCGCAAGCCTTCCACGATACGCCGATATTCCTGAAGGAAAATTGGATTTCGGGATCAATCAGCATGAACCCATTTCTGGACGGTATATCCGGGCTTCAGCTTCAGAATATTATTTACGGCATCGGCAGCGTCTTCCTTGCGTCCGATCCAAGCATTAGCCGCGGCCAGATCGACATACGCGGAGAAATATGGATTATGCCCAACAGACTTATTGCACCATTCGATAGCAGTCTTCCAGTGCGCGAGATGAGTATGAGCATGACAAATATAATATTCCCACACACTCAGGAGAGGATCTTTAGGGCTTAGAGCGATAGCCTTTTCTACATATGCGAAAGTCTCTGCCGCCCGCCCGGCCCATAGATTCAGAATGCCAGCCAGAGCATACGCGATGGTCATGTTCGGATCGTAATCAATGGCCATCTTCACCTCACGGAGTCCGGAACTCGAAATTCTTCGTCGTCCTCGAAACTTCGGCCATAACATAATGCGCCATCGGGCTCTGCGGGTTCGCAGATAATCCTTCGGCAACGAGCTGGGAGGCCCGGAGCGTATCAGCTGGAATGTCTGTGCTTACTCTTGTATTGATGGACTGAGCGATGGCCCTGGCAAGCCCGATCTTTACATTGGCATTGTCAGGGTCGATAGCTAGGCTTTGTTCAAAATACGGACGTGCTTCGTTGGTATTTTTCGCTGTCCGCTCCCGATTCAGGGCCGCCCATCCCAGCATACCTAAGTCGGCCGCGGTAGGATTGTTCAATTTTTCTTTTGAAATCCTCAGCCCTTCCGCCAAAGTCATTTGGACATCCAGGGTCCTCGCAAGGCGGGCCACGAAATCGACCTGTAACTGGTCAAGGCGGCTACGTTCCCCTTCGAAACGATCGGCCCAAATATGCGCGCCAGTCTCAGTTGAAATAAGCTGTGCATTGAGGACGACATGCTCTCCGGTTCTTCTGACACTTCCCTCAAGAGCATAGCGAACCCCCAGATCTCGCCCATCCTGTTTTACATCGACAGCTTTCCCCTTGTAGGTGAAGGCCGTATTGCGCGCGATGACAAAGCTGCCGGCAAGATGCGACAGGTCCGTCGTAAGGTCCTCCGTCAGACCATCCGCAAAGAAGTCCTGCTCCGGGTCGTTGCTCAGATTTGCGAATGGCAGCACCACGAGGGAAAGGGGTGGCAGCGGCTTTGGCGGCAGGCCGTTTTGGACAGCGAGGGTGTTCTCGACTTTGTGTGCTTGGCCCGGCCAAAGGCCCCATGCCACGGCCCCCGCAGACACGAGAGCAACCACGCTTGCCAGCGACGTCAGTCCGAGAACACCGAGACGGCGAGGCGCGTTAGGGGCAATCTGGGGGGACGGAAGAGCCACCGCCCCATTCGCCTCGGGAGCGTTCTCGGCATCATCCTCTTCGTCTTCGGGCACAGCGAGAGCCTGAACGGCCCCCGCAGACAGAGCGAACACGCCGATAGGTCGGGCGATGTTTTTGAGTTCCAGCTTGCCCCTGTCCTCAAAGCGATAGGGCAGCTTATCGCGAACCTGGTCATGAACAGATCGTGAGACGCACAGACCACCCGGCTCTGACAAGGGTTCAACGCGCGCCGCTACGTTGACCCCGTCCCCGAATAAGTCCCCATCCGGTTGTGCGATCACGTCTCCCACGTTGATGCCAAAGCGGAGCTTGAAGCGTCTGTCGTCTGGCTGAGCGGTCCCCCAATCCGTCATCGCACGCTGGATGCGGACCGCACAGGATACGGCCCTCAATGGGCTCGGGAACTCCACCAACAGGCCATCGCCCATGGTCTTCACGATGCGGCCTTGGGCGGCCTTAATGGCGGGATCGACCAGTTCACGACGGAGAATCTTGAGGCGTCTGATTGTGCCCGCTTCATCCAGACCCACCAGCCGGCTGTAGCCGACGATATCAGCGACCAAGATAGCCGCTAGACGCCTACTCATCGTCCTCCCATCCTACCATTATGGAACCCAAACAGGGCGCTAGGTTGAGGCAACCATAGCATGCCGGGGCTTCGGATACGCAAGATTAGGAGCGCCGTTACCGATCTTTGACGCACGGGTGCGGATCAGCACTGAACTGAAAACAACATCTCGGCACCCTGACCTCCCAATCAAGTAGGGAGGCCGCCGATGTTGATCCGCGTAGCCATTTCTATAAGATCTTTGCTGGCCGAAGTGAGAGGCAACCGCGATCTGCGCCGTCTGGATTGTAGAGGCCTTGAGGATATCGGGCTAGAACCGAGGGATGTGGCATCAAGCGTCAATCGATCACATCATAAATTCAGGCACCACCCTTCTTGGGATTCTGATGCCAGGGATACGTTACGCTTGTCGTCGTGCGATTGCGATGAGATTTGCGCCGGCCTGTTTTTCGATCGAGAGAGGCGGACGACGGACTAGCCTGTCCCTGCCGAGTTGCGTGCGTTGGAGTGCCGTCAGGCGCCTGCCTATAAAACTGTTAAAAATTGTTTTGGACCTGAGCGGACGATTCCCACTCAGGACCGCGCCGTCGGGGCCCGCCCATGATCCTTGAGGGCATGATCCTTGAGGGCATGATCGTTAGGGTATGAGAGGGTGGACGAAGATCGGAGGCGCACTCAGACAGGCTCCGCCCCTCAGTGACGCTGCCGTGAGCCTACCATAGCCGAAGATCCCACCGATGATTGGGCCGGTTCGGAGAGGCCATAGGCTGGAACCGACATGGAGAACTCAGGGTTTACACCGATACCCCTGATTCCTAGCCCATGAACAGAGTGCCTATGGATGTGCCTGTGAAGTCGTTGTTCGCCCTCGGAGCCGCCTTTGCCGCTGGCGTTGTGGCGACCGCGGCCTTTGTTGGAACCAAGCCCGACAAGGCAACGGTTCAGCAGGGCATGACAAACGCCACCCCACAGGCCGTGGCGACCTCCGACGCGCGAAAGGTGGCGTCTCTTTCGCCGTCATCCTCAGCTGAGAAGGGATCGGGGTCAGAGGGTGGCATCCAGGATCACGCGGAAAAGTGGGTCGATCCCGTCAAGCAACCGACGTCCACGCCGAACGCTCACCCGGCCCTGCCGCCGCTCGTGTTTCACTTGGGCGATAAGCGCGAGCGTGAAACGGAGGGAGCGAAACGGGATAGCAAACGGGCTGGTGAAGAACCGGTGCGGCAGTCCATTGTCGCTCAGGTTTCACCACCGCGCCGACCAAAGGCGTTGGAGCTTGAAGGAAAGCCGGACGACCACCATCATTCATCTCTCACTGCTGAAGTGCCCGACCGGAACCCTGAGCCGCGATCACAGGGCGTCGTGCAGTCCCACAAGCCTCAAGCTCCCCGCGCTCTGGCAAAGCTTCATCGCGAGCCGGAGGGTGCCCGAGTAGCTTCGTATGACGATCGACAGGCCGACACCGCGGTTTCGGCCGAAAGGCCGGCGAGACGGGTATATGTTGCGAGACGCCTATATGAAGAAATGCCGCGACCATACTACCCGTACGGCCGCGATGAATATGCCGGCCCTTACGAACCTGCTCGGGAAGCTCGCACACCGGAGCGTAGACAAAGGGTTACTTCGGCTGAACCAAGCGGGGTTATGCGTTGGTTGAACGAACCCTGAGATTGCTGCATCAACTATAGCGGGGACTGCATCGTGGATTTTCGCCCACTGCTAATCGGCGCAGCGGCAGCCCTGTGCGTGACTACGGCCCACGCTCTTAGTCCCAAGGAAATGAAGGAACGAACGGCTTTTATTGCAAGCCGCTACTTACAAATCTGGTCATCCAACAACATCAGCCCTGTCGCTGGCGTACCATACATGTATGGGCGGACCGTTTTGTTTTACGGAAAACCCTCTACACAGGCCGACTTGCAAGCGGAAAAGCAACGGGCCATTTCGCAGTGGCCGGTCAGACGCTATGTTCACCGTCCTGGCACAATGCGCGTCTTGTGCAACGTTGCCTTACAGAAATGCGCCGCCCGATCCACCATCGATTTTACCGTTGCCAACCCGCACCGTGGGACAAGCAAGAGTGGTTCCGCCAAGTTCGATTTAGGCGTCAGTTTTTCGGGCCCACACCCCGTGATCCTTTATGAGGGCGGCAGTTCGAACAAGCGGCGCACATATGGGCGCCGTGATAGCGACGAAAACTAGGGTCTGTCATCGCCTGAACCATCTGGCATCGCGTGCGTTTCGTGCCTCCGCTCTGAGGAGAGACGATGCTGAGCGACGCGCAATGGGCTGTTCTGGAGCCATTGGTTGAGGCTTGTAGACCGAAGGCGAAGACGCCGACGCAGGACTTGCGTCGCACGCTCTCGGCCATCCTGTGGCACCATCAGAACGGCGCCAAGTGGCGCGCGATCCCGCACGAACTGGGGCCGTGGCGGCGTGCGGCGCAGATCTTCATCCGGTGGTCGCGCTGAACCGCCCCGGGATTTTCGGAGGCTCCAACTCTTGAGAGACTGGAGCCATGACGAAGCATACCCCACCCTTCTCCCCCGAGGTCCGCGAGCGCGCGGTGCGGATGGTGCTGGAGCACCAAGGCGAGCACGACACGCAGTATGGCGCGATCCGCTCGATCGCCGCCAAGATCGGTTGCTCGGGTGAGACGCTGCGCAACTGGGTGCGCCAGGCCGAGCGCGACCGGGGCGTGCGGGCCGGACCGACGACGGACGAGCGCGAGCGGATCAAGACCCTGGAACGCGAGGTCCGCGAGGCTCCGGCAGGCCAACGAGATCCTGAAGAAGGCATCGGCGTAATTTGCCCGGGCGGAGCTCGACCGCCGGTTTCGGTCATGATCGCCTTCATCGCTGTCTCTACACGAACCTCAATGTCGCCTACGCCCACGATCCGTCCAATCGATGTGACGGCGTTGTGACAGAGGAGGGGCCGTAGCAGAAGCCTGATCCGACGTTCCCGAGTCGATGGGGCGGGTATCGAACGGACCGTAGACGCCAGCATCAACCGACGGCGCAGACCAGGGCCAAGAAGCCGTAACGGATCGTGATTGGATGCCTCCAAGGACCGCCACGAACTAATCGGGTGGTGCGCTTCCCTGCCCTGACGCTTGTGCTTTCTCCGTGCCGTTCCTGTGCTTCCTCCTCAACCGCGCGTCGATGATCC
Source organism: Methylobacterium sp. P31 (assembly GCA_050632875.1). GTDB lineage: Bacteria > Pseudomonadota > Alphaproteobacteria > Rhizobiales > Beijerinckiaceae > Methylobacterium. Next base: position 5,124,398 of record JBODSC010000001.1, read on the forward strand.
GGTCAATGCGGCCACCGATCCCGACTAGGAGCAGCAGGAGCATCAACCCGACCGCGACAGGTAGATAGGCGCCGACTCCACACGAGATTCCAAGCGCGGCCGTGACCCAGATGGCAGCGGCCGTGGTCATACCGTGGACGCGCGATTTGTGGGCGCCTTTGACGATGACACCCGCGCCCAAGAAACCGATTCCCGTGACGATGCCCTGGATGGCCCGGCTGGCATTGGCATCGACACCTTCGGCCGAGAACCCTGAACCCGCCATCGTCACGAGTGCCGATCCAAGACCGACCAACCCGAGCGTGCGCAAACCGACAGGCTTGGCGTGCATCTCCCGATCCACGCCGACCACCATGCCGGCGACCACAGCAGCCCCGAGACGCAGGCAGATTTCGGTCGCGGTCATCATCATCGTCGGCCGACGGCAGTTTTAGCCCTCACGCTGGGCGAACGGTGCATCGCTGTCGCCACTCATTAGACGCGGGGACAGTTGGCGAAACGACCATGGAGCGTCGGGAACAGCCCTGTCGAACCGGAGCACCACGTCGAAACGGTCGGAGTCCCATTTGGTCGGAACGCCGGGGATGATCTGAGTGCCCTTGAGTGCCGGGATCAGGTCCGTGACGATAGCTTTGTGCTCCCAAAAGACGATCACGACTCCGGTGAGCTTCTGGATCTCGTCCACCAGTTCGTGTTCCTGGGAGACGCCATAGTCAGCCTTGAGCGGGAGTTGCAGGCGTTCAGCCAGAGGCGAGGCGGTTTCGAAGGGACGGTGACTGAACTTAGCCTTCTTCGTTACAGCCTCGGGCTTGGCCGCATAGATGACGTTGGGCCTCGGATAATCGGCACTGCACAGGTCGGATCCGAACAGCGCCGCCCATGCCCCAGCTCTTTGCCATCCACGGATCACAAGCGACCTATCGTCCGTCGTGCCCTCGATCGTGGTGCCACCGCCGGGGTAGGTACCGCCCGGCTTCTCGGCGTGCCGAATGAACATGACGGTGAGTGCGGACATAGGGGCTCAGTGGCTCGGTTGCTTGCAGCGCGGAGGTCGGTGCCGAGAAGCAAATAGGGCGAAGCTCCAAGCGTTGCAGACCGGCGAACGAACGACAGCGAACGGACCATAGCCGGATTATGGAGCCCACGTTCCCACGAAGATAGGACGAGCATCAAGCGAACGTTCCAATATGCTCCCGGATATAGTGCCCCGATCGGCTCCAAAAAACACTATTCTCTCGGAATAGAATTTTGAGGAGCTAGAGATACCTCAATAAGGCTTGCCCTATTGAAATGCAGGATCGACAAGAAGGTAGGCGTCCATCCAGCGGAAGCGTAAACCACAAGAAAGTGGCAGCCACACTTTTGCGAGCGGCGCTGTCAGGCAACTAATTTTTAACAGCCATCATTTCTTCGACAACATGTAGGTGTCGAATTGGTGCTCGGCGACCTGGAACCACTGGTGTTCGTCTTCCAGGAATTTCCTCCACGGATCGTAGATCGTCTTCCATTTTGGATTCTTTACTGAAGTCTCGGCATAGAACTCCTGCGCGGCCTTGTACGCGGCGTCGAGGATCTCCTTCGAAAACGGCCGCAGCTGAGTACCTTTGGCGACGAGTCGGCGCAATGCCGCGACATTGTCGGTATCGTATTTGCCCAGCATCCAGGCACTGGCCTCGGCACAGGCGGAAGTTAAGATTGCCTGGTAGGCCTTCGGCAGCATGTTCCACTGCTCCATGTTTACGTAGACAGATTGCTGGGTCTGGCCCTCCCACCATCCGGGATAGTAATAATATTTCGCAATCTTGTAGAATCCGAGCTTTTCGTCATCGTAGGGGCCGACCCATTCGGCGGCGTCAATTGTGCCTTTCTCAAGTGCTGGGTAAATGTCGCCCCCGGCAATCTGTTGCGGCACGACACCGAGCCTGGTAAGCACCTCGCCGCCGAGGCCGCCGATCCGGACTTTCAGCCCCTTCAAATCGTCTGCAGTCTTGATCTCTATGCGGAACCAGCCGCCCATCTGCGCCCCCGTATTCCCGGCCGGCATATTGTAAATGTTGTAGTCTTTGAAGAAATTACGCAGCAACTCCAGACCACCACCGTTCGTCATCCAGGCGTTCATCTGGCGGGCGTTCATGCCGAACGGAATTGTGCAGTCGAGACCGAAAGTCGGGTCCCTGCCGACGTAGTAGTAGCTTGCCGTATGGCCGCTCTCGACCGTGTTGTTCTGAACCGCGTCGAGAACTTGTAGCGCCGGCACGATCTCGCCGCCGGCGGAGACGCGGATCTGAAATTTATTGTCGGTCGCCTCTGCGACCCGCTTCGATATGAATTCAGGGGAGCCGAACAGCGCATCGAGGCTCTTCGGCCAGCTCGTTGCCATGCGCCACTTCAGCTCGGGTTGGGATTGCGCGATTGCTGGAGCTGCCAACATTGTGCCAGCCAATCCCACCCCCGTCGTGATGAATGCTCGCCGACGCATAGGAACCCTCCGGAATTCAATATCTTGAACTAATTCGTGAACGCATCGTGAGACACGCGGAAAAGCCACGCACTGACTGAGATCAACAGTCATGTGGGCGGTCAGCGAGACGACGAACTTCCGGGATGCGGCGCTCCTGGTCGTGAACCTTGGAGACGATGCCGATACGGTAGGCGCTGTGACCCGCCAGATAGCAGGGGCTGCCTATGAGGTCTCGGCTATCGCTGAGGAATGGTTCAATCGACTGGCCTGGAACGCACGCTTGGCCGATGTTGCGGATCGGCTATTCGGCGCCAGCATCAGGACGTGACGATCTCGAAATCGATGTCACCGTGCTCCCAGGTGGAATCCCACTCGCCACCATCCTCTAAGCCGAAGCACACTTAAGCCGCATGCTAATTATGCAACAAATCGTAGAACTGTTAACTAGTAAGTATTACAATAAACCGTTTTTGTCCGCGACAAAGCTAGTTTCTGTTTCGGGTTATCTTTCCGACTGGCCTAGAAAGTGGCCGCCCGTCAACCCACAAAACAGTTTTACAACTTGCCCTGACCTGCTCTGAGATTGCGGCAGGGCGGTCGTTCGGCACCGTCCTACCGCGCGTATGGGTTACTGGGGCTTCGATGACAGCCGGGCTAGTTGCTCGGCAACGTTTTCGGGCCTGATATGCGTGTACCTCTGTAGGCAGGACAATGTACGATGACCGCTTACTAACGAGACTTCCGGTATACTGAGCCACATTTCGAACATTCGACTGATTGCTTCATGCCTCATAGAATGTATCTTGACCTTTTCCAGGCCAGATCGTCTGCGTAATCGCTCCCACGACAATCTTACTGCGTTGATTTTTACGAGTAATCCTATGTGTTCGAGTACGGTTAATTTTAGAAACGACGTCTATAGCTCTCGGCGTCATTGGGGCAGATCGATCATAACCATTTTTTGAAGTCGTCAAATCCGCCAGACGGGCATTCATATCGATGTTAGACCATTCAAGCGCCAGCAACCCGCCACGCCGCATCCCTGTTTCGAGTGCCAGCATGATGAGAGGACGCAAGTACCACACCCGCGTTTTCGCTAGGGCGGCCATCAGTGACGCTTCGGCTCCCTCTGGTAGCCGTTGGCCTCTGACCTTGGACGGGGAGGGGAGGGTGATTTGACGGACAGGATTTCCGGCGAACGGCGCACCCCACTCCTTGCGGCCAATTTCGATACAATGCCTGAGGACCGTGAGTTCCCGGCGGACTGTCTCACCACTCACGCTGTTGAGGCGTTCGTCCCGATAGGCCGCGACCATCTGAGCCGATAGCCGATGGGCCGCGACGTTTGCGAGTGGGGACCGCAGAAGGGTCCTTATGCGGGATGCCTCGAACTTTTGCCCGCGCTTTCGACTTGTTACCTCGGCCTCATACCGTTGCAACAACGCACTAACGATTAGCCTGTTCGCGGTCCGTCCATGGCCGGATAGTTCGCCTCTCTCGATCTGACGCTCAGTTTCTCGCGCCCAACCGTCCGCGTCAGCCTTCGAACGGAACGATTTTGTGATCGGAGGGAAGCCGTCGCGCCGGACCTGAACCTGCCAAGCTTGTCCGCGCTTTCGGATGGTCGCCATACCCCGTGCCTCACTGTGCTCGTGACGCCAGTGTGACAAACCGACCGAAAATGGGCCTTGTTAGCGAGACCAGCGAAGCCGAATCTTGAAGGAAATCAGAGCCTTAAGATTGGCGCACCCGACACGATTCGAACGTGTGACCTTTGCCTTCGGAGGGCAACGCTCTATCCAGCTGAGCTACGGGTGCTGGCCGTGGCCACTCCCTAGCCCAAGCGCGCCGCCAGCGCAACGGCGCTCGTACGATCGCCCGCGGCCGACGGCGCGGGCGCAGTTCCGACGCCGGTGTTGCCCCGGCGTCCTTGCCTTCGCGCATCTTTTCCCGACCCCTGGACATTGTCAGAGGGATCGCAGGGCGGGCGAAGGTGGCGGAGGCGGTGGGCGGCCGAGACAGGGCGGCGAACAATTTCGGGTCGCTGCGCCTCCTGTTCGCGATCCTGGTGATCCTCGCCCACGCCCCCGAACTCGTGGACGGGGATCGTTCGCGCGAGTTGCTCACCCAGCTCTTCGGCACCCTCTCGCTCGGGGAGGTCGCGGTCGATGGCTTCTTCCTGGTGAGCGGCTACCTGATCACCGCCAGCTATCGCGCCAAGCGCTCGTTCCCCGACTTTGTGCGGCGCCGGGTGCGGCGGATCTACCCGGCCTTCGTGGTGGCCTCACTCCTCTGCATTGCCGTGGTCGCTCCCCTGGGCGGCGGCGATCTCGCAGCGGCCTCGCCCCTGCAGACCCTGCTCCGTCTGTCGCTGCTGCTGATGCCGGTCGTCCCGGGCGCCTTCGCGGGGCTGCCCTATCCGCTGCTCAACGGCTCGATGTGGACGATCCCCTGCGAGTTCGGCTGCTACCTGCTGCTCGGTCTCGTCGGCACCGCCCGCGCCCTGCAGCGGCGAAGGCGCTACCTCGCCCTGCTGGCGGGCCTCGGCGGGCTCCTCGCCCTGCGCTGGCTCTACCTGCCCATCGGCCATCCGGGCGACGGTCTCGGCTCCCTGTCGGAGATGATCCGCCTCACCTTCGTGTTCGCCTGCGGAGGCGCCTTCCGGCTGTTCGCCGACCGGATCGCCTATACGCGACGCGGCGCGGCCGTGGCTGCCCTGCTGCTCCTGCCGCTGATGTTCAGCCGGCCGCTCGCCGAGCCGGCCTTCGCGATCCTCGGCGGCTACCTGATCTTCTGGTTCGCCCTCGCGGTGCGCCCCAACGCCCTCAGCCGCGCCACCGCGCGGCTCGATCCCTCCTACGGGCTCTATCTCTACGCTTGGCCGGTGCAGAGCCTGCTGATCGCCCGTTTCCCCGGGATCTCCCCCTGGACGGTCGCGGCCCTGACACTGGCGGCCGCCACTCCCCTCGGGATCCTGAGCTGGTACCTGATCGAGCGGCCGATGCTCCGGCCCGCGCCCGGTTCGGGCGGCCCGCCCCGGCTGAGACCGGGCGACGCCCTGGCCGCCGGGCCCGCCCTCGGCCGCTGAGCCTACCGGTAACCACGCCGCCGCTCGCGGGTTCTCGATAGATGTGCAGGCGCGGCGGGGCCGGAGATGTCGCAGACCATCGATCGCGGGACGCTCGACCGGCTGATCGCCCTGGGGCGGGAACGGGGGCAGGTCTCGGCGGACGACCTCCGGGCCGCGCTGCCGGTGGAGCGCATGGATGTCGATGCCCTCGTCCTGGTGATGCTGGAGCTCGAGGCGGCCGGGGTGAGCGTCGAGCCCGAGGCCTTCGGGCCGCCCGCGGACCGGCCGGTCTCGACCGCGCTGACCCTGCCGCGGCGGGATCCCGGGATCGCGCCGCCGGTCCGGCGGGCGGACGGGGTGGGCGCCGCGGCATCCGCCGGGCAGGAACCGGCGGCGCCCGGGGCCGCCCCGCCGACACAGGCGCCGGACGATCGCTCCATCGTCAACCGGGCCGTCGTCTTGGCAGGCCTCGCGACGCTGCTCGTCCTGGGCGCCGTGCTGTTGATGCTGTGAGAGCCCGAAGCGGAACGCTTCGGCCGATGGCCCCGTTGGCCCGAGCCCGACAGGAAAGACCTAGAGGAAGTGTCCGCCCATGCACCGACGCCCCGACGGAACCCTGGCCCTGCTGGTCGCGGCCCTGCGCGAGGGTGCGGCCCATATCGAGGCGCTGCTGACGCTGGCGCGGACCGAGGTCGACGGAAACGTCCGGGCGATCGTGTCGCTGGTCGCCATCGTCGGGACCATCCCGATCCTGCTGATCGTCACCTTCTTCCTCGGCCTCGACGCCGTGGTGAAGCTGCTGGCCGTGCCGTTCGGTTCCGAGGCGCCGGCGGCGCTGATCGTCGCCGCGCCGTTCCTGGCCGTGGCGCTCGCGCTCGGCTGGCTCGGGGCGCGCCGGATGGCGCTGTCGAACCTGGAGCCCTGGCGGACATGGCGGCAGGTGAAGCGGGACATCTGGGAGGTGGCGCGGACCGAATTCTGAGCCGCGCGGAGCGCTCCGACCTGATGCGGAAGCGCAGAGTTCGGTTTTCCGGGAACACCCTGTCACGGCACAGGCCTAGCGCGTCGGCACCAGGATTCCGCCGAGACCCGGGGCCAGCGGCACATCGAGCTGGCAGCGCAGGCCCCCCGCCGCGAAAGTGAGGTTCACGATGCCGTCGAGCTCGCGCGGCATGCCGCCGGTGATCAGCCGCGTCCCGAATCCGGTCCGGGTCGGCTCCCGTACCGGCGGCCCGCCGCTCTCCTGCCACGTCAGGTGCAGCCGCGGCCTCCCGGCCTCGGACGCGGCGAGCGACCACGTCACCCGGACGCGGCCCTCCGGCACCGAGAGCGCGCCGTACTTGACGGCGTTCGTGGTCAGCTCGTGAATCGTCATGCCCAGCGCCAGCACCTCCCGGGGGGCAGGGACACATCGGGCCCGTCGAGGCCGATCTGGTCTGCGCCGGTCCGGTAGGGGCTGAGCTCGTTCTCCAGCACCTCGCGCAGGGGGCGCCGCTCCAGGCGTCGCGGGTCAGGAGGTCGTGGGTCTTCGACAGCGCCAGGATCCGCGCCTCAAGGGCTTTCTCGGAGCCGCGGGACTGGCGGGCGAGGGCCTGCACGGTGGCCAGCGTGTTCTTCACGCGGTGGTTCAACTCGTGGAGCATCGTCACCTGCAGCTCCTGCAGGGCGTGCCCGCGGCGGATCTCCGCACGGAGATCGTCGGTGCTGCGCTGGAGCGTGCCGGCCATAGCGTCGAGCTTGCGCCCGAGCCGGCCGAACTCCGTGACGCCGCGCAGGCCGGTGCGGGCCCCGAGATCGCCCGCCTGCCAGGCGGCCGCCGTGCGCAGCAGGCGGTCGATCGGGCGGCGGATGAACATGCGCCCGGCCCCGAGGGCGGCCGCCAGGGCCAGCAGGGCGCCGAGCGCGATCAGCACCAGCCCGCGGCGGGTGGCGGCGTCGATGTCCGCGAAGGCCGTGGCGCAGTCGCGCCCCACCACGACGCGCACCCCCGCGAGCGGCCCGCCGGGCTTGGCGGTGGCGATGATCCGCTGCCGCCCGTCGAGCCCCGCGGCGATGCGCACGTCCGCGCCCTGGGCTTCCAGCATGGCGACGCGCTCCGCCGGGATCGGCCTGCCGACCCAGGCCGTCTCGTCCGGGTGCCGGGCGATGATCAGGCCGTCGCGGTCCGTCACAGTGATGGCTGTCTCCGTCTGGTGCAGCGCCTGCTCCAGGTGTTCGGAGAGCCAGTCGAGGTCGACGGCGGCCAGGAGGACCCCTTGGACGTGGCCCCGGGGGCGGCTTCCGGGGTGCCCCCGGGCGCGCCCGCCGCCTGCGCGTTGCGCCCCACGACTCGGGCGAAGTGGAGCGAGCGCCGGTTCGTCAAGCGGCCCACCGCGTAGCCGCCGATCGCGAAGCCGCCCGCCTCCAGGGCGCGGTGATGATAGGCGCGCGCACCGGTCGAGTAGGCCCCCGGAGCGGAGCCGGCGCTGTCGCAGACGAGGGTACCGTCGGGATCGGTGAGCGCCAGCAGGAGCACGTGCGGGAGCCGCGCGGCGGACCGCTTCAGGTAGGCGGCGCAGGATGACGGGTCGCGCGCCCGCACGGACGGGTCCCCGGAGATCAGGTCGAGGGCCTGCCGCATCTGCTCGGCGATCTGGGAGAAGTCGGCCGCGACGCCCCGGGCGCTGGTGAGGGCGTCAGCGCGCACGGCCGCGTTCCGGCTCGCCCGCAGGGCGACCTCGTTGTAGCCCTGGATCGCCAGCGCCGGGGCGAGCGCCAGCAGGACCAGCAGCAGGATGCGCGTCGTCAGCGAGAGGGAGGACAGCGACATGGCAGCGACAGGGAGGGGAGCGCGCGGATCGGTCAGTCGAGGCCGGCAGACATCGCGCGCACCCGGGCGGCCAGCGCCTGGGCCGGGACTGGCTTGGCGATCATCCGCATGCCCGGTTCCAGCTGGCCGTTGCCGAAGGTCGCGTTCTCGGCATAGCCGGTGATGAACAGGACCTTCAGGTCCGGCCGGTGCCGGCGGGCGGCATCGACCATCCGGCGGCCGTTGAGGCCGCCGGGCGGGACCGTGGCGATGCGGGCGGGCTCGCGTCCGAAGCCGCGGCCGAAGGCGGTCTCGTCGGCCGGCCCGGCTTCGGCCCCGCGCTGCGCACGGGCTTGGTGACGGGCGGCGCGCAGGCGGGCCACCTCATCCTTGAGGGCGCAGGTGCGCCGCCGGAGATCACCCGTCTCGCGCGCGCTCATGGAAGCGTGAGCGCGCCGCGCCACCCGGGTACGGCCGGGGCATCGGTGGGACCTTGGTCGGGGGCGGTAGGCCGGCGCATACCGGCCTTTTTGCAGAACCGGCCCAGGCTTGCCAGCCTGCAGACGGGCCTGCCCTCGCGGGTTCGCGGGACGGATCGTCTCAGCGCCCGCGGGTCAGGCCCGCGCCGGGACGCAGGTGCAGGAAGCTGCGCTCGCCGGTGGCCGCCTCCGCCACGTGCTGGATCGTGTCGAGCAGGTCGGACACCGCCTGCGGCGCGGCCGGACGGAACCGGGCCTCCGGCGCGACCCAGCGCTTCTGCGTGCGCCCCGCGGCGATCTGAGCCTCGCTCAGCGCGTCGAAATCCCGGCGTCGCGTCATGGCTGATCCCTCCATGGGAAAATCTGCCCGGAACATGGTTGATGAACCGTTAATGATGGGCCCGCGCCGGGGCGGCCGCCTGCTGCGGACCGCCGGTGGTGGCACATCGGGGCAACGGGCCGGACCACCCCGGCTTGATCGCCGGCACCGGTCCGCCTAGACAGGAAAACACGATTTACATCAACAGATTAGTGTGATTACAAACTACAGCCCCTGGCCCTTTGTCGCCCACGGCACCGGATGTCGGACGCGGTGACAGGGTCCGCCGGACCTGCGATCGGGAGCCGCGTTGCCGGGACCTGGGCCGGCCTGCGCCCCCTGGCGCCGTTCGTCTGCCTGTATGTCACCTTCGGGGCCACGCTCGGCTTCCTGTCCGGCGGGGTGCCGCTGATCCTGCGGGCGCAGGGCGTGGATCTGGCCGAGGTCGGGCTGCTGCAGCTCATCAACCTGCCGGTCGGCCTCACCTTCCTGTGGGCCCCCGTCCTCGACCGCGTCCGCCTGCCGGTCCTGGGGCACCGGACCGGGTGGATCGCGGCCGCGCAGGCGCTGACCGTCCTCCTGCTGGCCACGATGAGCTTCGGCGAGCCCTGGCCGCTCCCGGTGCTCCTCGCCCTGGCGGCGGCGGCCTGCGCCTGCGTGGCGACCATGGACATCGCCCTGGAGGCCCTGGTGGTCGAGACCGTGCCGGCGGCACAGCGTGCCTTCGTGGCCTCGGCCAAGCTGGGTGGGGCGTCGCTGGGCGGCATCCTGGGCGTCGGCGTGCTGGTCGGCGCCTACGACAGCCTCGGCTGGCGCGGCGCGGCCCTGGCCTGCGCGGCCCTCGACGCGCTCTGCCTGCTGCCGATCCTGGGCTACCCGGAGATGCGCCTGCACGGGGCGGCGCCCCCCGAGCTATGGGCGGGCTCCCTGGCGCGGCTGCGCGACCTCGCGGGGCACGTTCTGGTGCTCGGGGCCTACTTTGCCGCCGCCTACCTGCTATCCGGGCCCAACACCCTGGCGCTGCTCGATCTCGGCGTCTCGCTCGGCGAGGTCGGGTTCCTGACCGGCAGCGTCCTGCCAGCGGTCAACCTAATCATGGCCCTGACGGCGGGCGGGCTCGCCGGCCGGTTCGGCACGGTCCGGCTGATCGCCTCAGGTGCGCTCGGCGTCCTCGCCTCCGGGGCGCTGATGGCGGCCGCCTGCGCGGGCGGGGCGGCGGATCTCGCCGTCGTCGCCACGGTCCTGAACTTCGTCGCCGGCGGCTTCCTGGGCGTGCCGGTGTTCAACATGATCTATCGCTGGGCCCAGGGACCAAGACCCGCCACCGACTACGCCCTGCTCTTCGGGGCGGCCTTCTTCGCCGCCATGCCGCTCCGGGTGGCCGCATCGGCGCTGGCCGGCTGGATCGGCTGGCCGGGCTACTTCGCCGCCGCCCTGCCGCTCTACGCCGCCGCCGTGGCTTGGCTCGCCGTCGCGGTGGGCCGGACCCTGCGGGCCGACGAGGGAACGCGATGATCGCGGAAGTCGCCGCCCGGGTTCCCGACGCGCTCGCGGCCTACCGGGACGGCGTCGCCGCCGGGCCCGGCGGAGAGCAGGCGCTGCCCCTCTGCGCGCTGCGCGATCCCTGCCGGTTCGACGCGACCCTCGCGGCCTTCGCGGCAGGACTCGGCCCGGGCTGCGGCACGGCCGGTGGCGGAGCCTGCGCGATGCCCGACCGACGCGTCCTGGTCTCATACTGGAGCCAGTTCTATCTGGCCGCGCTGGCCACGCCCGCGCTGACCGCCCTGATGCGCCTCGGCCGCCCGCTGCCGCTCGCCTTCGAAACCACGCACCTCGAGGCTCGACGTGACCGGTCGCCCCCTCCGCTTCCTCATCCCCGAGGAGGAGACCGGCTCCGATCCGGCGCCCGGGCTCGCCGGGCTGATCGAAGCCCATCTGCGCCCGTTCGTGGACCTGTGCCACGCCCGCTTCGGGATCGCCCCGCGGATCCTCTGGGGCAACGCCGCGGTGATCCTCGACTACGTCGCCCGCGAACTCAGAGGCGCGCCCGAAGCCGGGGCGGGAAGCGACTGTGACGACGTCGCGGCCTACCTCGGATGGCGCGGCGCGCCGGCCTGCGTTAGGAGCCCGCTGGCGCAGGCGCTGTGCCCGGGGGCATCGGGCTGCCGGCGGCGACGGCGCGTCTGCTGCCTGCGCCACCGCCTGCCCGGGATTCCGTCCTGCGGTGCGCTCTGCCCCGCCGAATACGCCGCCCAACATTGATGTCCGAGCCGCGATGCTGAAGGCCTTCCTCGCCTATTACCGGCCGTACCGAACGCTGTTCCTGGTGGATTTCGGCTGCGCGGTGCTGTCGGGCCTGTTGGAACTCGGCTTCCCGGTGGCCGTGAAGGGCTTCATCGACTCCCTGCTGCCCCGGCAGGATTGGGGCCTGATCCTGCTCGCCGCGGCGGCGCTGGCGCTGGTCTACGTCGCCAATGCCGGATTGATGGTTGTGGTCACCTACTGGGGCCACGTGCTCGGCATCAACATCGAGACCACCATGCGGGCGCGGGCCTTCGACCACCTGCAGAAGCTCTCGTTCCGCTTCTACGACGGCCAGAAGACCGGCCACCTCGTCGCCCGGGTGACCAAGGACCTGGAGGAGATCGGCGAGGTCGCCCATCACGGGCCCGAGGACCTGTTTATCGCCGTGATGACGCTGGTCGGCGCCTTCGCGCTGATGCTCCATGTCCACGCGCCGCTGGCGCTGATCACCGGGGCGATCCTGCCGGTGATCGCCTTCGTGTCCATCCGCTACGGCGGCCGCATGACCCGCAACTGGCAGGCGCAGTACGGCCGGGTCGGGGCCTTCAACGCGCGGATCGAGGAGAATGTCGGCGGGATGCGGGTGGTGCAGGCCTTCGCCAACGAGCCGCACGAGCGCGCCCTGTTCGCCCGCGACAACGCCCGCTACCGCGACACCAAGCTCGAAGCCTACCGGCTGATGGCGGCGGGCCTGTCGATCAACTATCTCGGCCTGCGCCTCGTGCAGATCGCGGTGCTGCTCGGCGGCGCCGCCTTCGTGGTGCGGGGCGACCTCACGCCCGGCGGCTTCGTCGGCTTCCTGCTGCTCGTCGGCGTGTTCTACCGGCCGCTGGAGAAGATCGGCGCCGTGGTGGAGACCTACCCGAAGGGCGTGGCGGGCTTCCGCCGCTACCAGGAACTCCTCGCCACCGCGCCCGACATCACCGACCGGCCGGACGCCCGCGCGGTGGAAACCCTGCGCGGCGACATCCGCTTCGAGGGGGTGGGCTTCGGCTACGGGCTCGGGCGTCCGGTCTTCGCCGGCCTCGACATCGCGGTGGCGGCCGGCGAGACGGTGGCGTTCGTGGGCCCCTCCGGGGTCGGCAAGACCACGCTCTGCGCCCTGCTGCCGCGCTTCTACGAGGTCGAGGCCGGGCGGATCACCGTCGACGGGACCGACATCCGCGACCTGACGCTCGCGAGCCTGCGCCGCCAGATCGGCATCGTGCAGCAGGACGTGTTCCTGTTCGCCGGCACGATCCGGGAGAACATCGCCTACGGCCGCCTCGACGCCACCGAGGCCGAGATCGACGCGGCCGCAAGGCGCGCCCGGCTCGGATCGCTCCTCGACGCCCTGCCGGAGGGGCTCGACACGGTGGTGGGCGAGCGCGGGGTGCGGCTCTCGGGCGGGCAGAAGCAGCGCATCGCCATCGCGCGGGTCTTCCTCAAGAACCCGCCGATCCTAATCCTCGACGAGGCGACCTCGGCGCTGGACACCGAGACCGAGCGGGAGATCCAACGGGCGCTCGCCGAGCTGGCGCGCGGGCGCACGACCCTGGTGATCGCCCACCGCCTCGCCACCATCCGGGACGCGGACCGGATCGTTGTCCTGGGGGAGGGCGGCGTGGTCGAGGAGGGCCGGCACGCGGCGCTCCTCGCCGCGGAAGGCCCCTACAGCCGCCTGCACGCGGCTCAGTTCGGACGTGCCGAAGGGGAGCCAGAGGGGATCCTCGCCGCCGAGTGAGGGAACGGGGCAGCCCGCCCCGACCCCGCCCGGAAAGACCCGGCGCTAGGAATGCGTCCGCGGCTCGGACCGCGTGGACTCGCGCACGACGAGCCGGGTGGGGAACAGCTTCTGTGCCAAGTCGCCCGGGGCGCGCGTGCCCTCGATCACCTCGACCAGCGTCGCGAAGGCGAACCGCACCATGTCCAGGGTCGGCACCTCGACCGAGGTCAGGCTCGGCACCGTGTAGGTCCCCTGCACGAAGTTGTCGAACCCGACCACCCGCATCGCCTCGGGCACCCGCACGCCGCTCTCGTGCAGCGCCTTCAGCACGCCGAACGCCACCCGGTCGTCGGCCGCCACGATCGCGTCCGGCCGGGAGGCGCGCGCGAGAAGATCCAGCGTCACCCGGTAGCCGCTCTCCGAACTCCAGTCGCAGGCGACCACGAGGTCCTCGCGCACCTCCAGCCCCGCCTCCGCCAGGGCGTCCCGATAGCCCCGGAACCGCTCGGTCACGGTCCGCAGCCGCCGCCCGTCGCGCTCGCCCTTGTAGAAGCAGATCGACCGGCTCCCCGCCTGGATGAGATGGCGCACGGCCTCGTAGACCGCGTCGCGCTCGGCCCGCATGACGAAGTGCGTGCCCGGCACATCCAGGCCGAAGACCACGAACGGGAAGCGCTTGGCCTGCAGCAGCCCGATCAGCGGATCGTCCCGGCGGTCGGCGAAGACCACGAGGCCGTCGACCCGGGCCTCGCTGACCAGGCTGGCGATCCGGCTCAGGCCGTCGGGATCGTCGCCGCGCCAGCGCCGGTGGACCAGCGTGTAGCCGTGCTGGTCGGTGACATGCGCGAAGGTCTGCAGGACGAGACCCTGGTAGGTCTCCTGCACCAGGCCCGACACGTCGTCGTAGGGCTGGGCGCCCACGGAGAACACGCAGGCGATGCTGCGGCTGGGCTTCTTGCGCAGCGCGCGGGCCGCGAGGCTGGGCACGAAGTCGAGGCTCGCGCATGGCGGCCTCGATGGTCTCGCGCGTGGTCCGGGCGACCTTCTCGGGGTGGTTCAGGACCAGGGAGACCGTCTGGAAGCTCACACCGGCCCGCCGCGCGACGTCCTTGATCGTCATCTGGCCCATCGTCACCTCAGCCCTGGCGCGCCGCTCAAGACAGCGATCCCAGGCACGGTTCCGGCTCGCCGCGTCCGCGGCACCAAACGCTGCCTTGTCTGCAGGCCCAGTCTAGGGCGGACTTGGTCGGAGATAAAGCTACGGATGGAGCGGCAACATCCATCGAATAGGCAGAATGCCGGCAAACCGCGTTCGAAGACTGGCATCTGCGCAATGAAAACTGAGGGCGATCCGCGGCGGACGGTCCGGTCCCGGACATTCCCGCCGCCTCGGTCGCCCGGCGCTCAAAATGCGCGCCGTGGATCCCTGGGCGATCCGTGCGGCGGGACGGCTCCGTCAGCCAGCCCTGTCGCTCAAGGTCTGCACCAACCTGAGCAGCACGCTACGGACATGCAACCGGAGGGAGGTGTTCTCTGCCATGAGCTGCCATTGGAAGCGCCGGACCGCCAAGTTTCCAGAAACACGCCCATTCGAAGGGCGTTGCTACGTAAAAAGTGGGTCGGTCGCGGAGGTCGCGCCCCAGGCCCACCCCCAAGGGCGTATCGCGAGGCCCGCAGCGACGCGTCGGTTCCTCCGGTATGATTGCCGCGGATATTCGACAGAACGCGCTTAATATGCGCGCGCAACTTATCTTTGTTTTGTGAAGCCTTGTCGGTGCTCTTGGCGACGGGTGGATTGGCGGAGGACGACATGGCACGGGCCCCGGATCAGGAGCGCCATCTCTTTGAGCCACAGGAACGTGGTTGGGAGGGCGTTTGACGAGAGCTATAATGGATAGCTTCGCCGGAATCTCGCCACTATTGCAAAACCCCCGACGAATTCAGATTTTGCATGCGTTAAGGTTTATCTTGTTCAATACCTGTTCCTGTCGTGTTTCGCACTACGTAGAGAAATCCAGACGCCCGTCACAGGGCAACAGGAGGGGAGGTCGGTGCCCGAGCGCTTCTACTTCGACGTCGAGAACGGCCGGGACACGATCCGCGACGAGGAAGGCGTGGAGGCCGGCAGCCTGGACGAAGCCTTGGTCGAGGCCCGCAGCGTCATTGCCGAGATGGCCGACGAAGTGAGCGCGGCCGATCCCGGCCGCTCCTGGACCCTTGTCGTGCGGGACGCGTCCGGACTCGCCCTCTGCCGGCTCCCGATCAGGCGTTAGAGCACGCTGCCGTTTCAGGGGGCCAGAAAATCAGATTCCATCTTCCGCATCGTGCTCGTGCGACGCCGTGGAGGATTCCGGCAAAGAGCCCGCCGCGGCACGGGCCGGGCGGGCTGAAGGTGGTCTCGTCTCTGGGAAGGCTTGACCGTATAGGCTGCGCCGAGGCGGCGCATCCCCCATCCGGGTGAGATCGGGACACGATCCTGCGATCGGAGCGGCCCGGCTCAGGATCGCGTGAGACGGCTGAGCACGTCGGCGAGCGACAGGGAGAACAGGATCGCCGACCAGAACAGGCCGCAGACCGCCGTGAGGCGGATCAGGGCGCCCGCCCGGTCGAGGCGCATGAACAGCAGGGCGACGAGGGCCGCCTGCGTGGCCGCCAGGCCGAAATTCACCGCCACCGTCCAGGCGCCCAGCGGCGCATAGGCGGCGGCGCAGGTGAGCGCCAGAAGCGCCATCAGGCCGAGCCAGACCGGCAGCACGGTGCGCCAGACCGCGCCCGCGGAGACGGGGGCGCTCATCCCGCCCGTCCCGGCAGATACAGGGCCGGGTAGAGGAACAGCCAGACCATGTCGACGAATCCCCAGTAGAGCATCGTCACCTCGACCTGTGGGTTGCCGGGAAGGCGCTCCGGTTCGCGCCAGCCGATCCAGATCAGGCGCGCCACAAGGCCGATGCCGATGGCGAGGTGGATCCCGTGGACGCCCGTCGAGAGCCAGTAGAACCCGAAGAACAGTTGCGCGGGCGCTTCGGGAAGCTTGAAGCCGGCCCCCGGCACGAGGTGCTCGGTGATGTCCTCGTGGTACTCCAGGCCCTTCGTCACCAGGAAGGCGAGGCCGAGGACAGCCGTCGCCACGAGGCACCACAGGGTCATCCGGCGCAGGGCCGCGTGCTCGGAAGCCCGCGAGGCCGCGGCCGCGGTCAGGCCGCTGGTCAGCAGGATCGCGGTGTTGAGGGTGCCGTACACGATGTTGGTCTCGCGGCCGGCCGCCGCGAAGGCCTCCGCGTGCTCGGCCCGCACGGCGGCGTAGAACAGGAACAGTGCCCCGAAGAACAGCACCTCGCTGGCGATGAAGATCCAGATGCCGAAGGTGGCGCCGAAGCGCTGGCCGGAGAGCGCCGCGTCCTCGGGAAGCCCGAGCCCGTCCCAGGGCTCGCGCAGCAGCGGCTCGGCAGAAATCGCGGGATCGCTCATGTGAGCGAGCCCTGCGAGGGGATGCGCGGCTGGTCGTGCAGCGGGACCGCGCCCTCCGGATGATAGTTGTAGGGCTTGCCGAGCACGGCCGGGCGGCCGAAGAAGTTGTCCCGCGGAGGCGGCGAGCTGGTGCGCCATTCGAGTCCCGACGCGTTCCAGGGGTCGTTCACCGCCCGGGCGCCGAAGAACAGCGACCAGGTCAGGTAACCGAGCGGCATCAGGTAGGCCACCGCCAGCACCGCCGCCCCGGAGGAGGAGAGCACGTTCCAGACCTGGAATTCCGGCGGGTAGACGTGGTAGCGCCGCGGCATGCCGAGATAGCCCGCGATGAATTGCGGGAAGAAGGTCAGGTTGAAGCCGAAGAACATCAGCACGGCAGCGAACTTCGCCCAGATCTCCGGGTACATCCGGCCGGTGAACTTGGGCCACCAGAAGTGCAGGCCGGCGAAGTAGGCCGACACCGTGGCGCCGACCATGATGTAGTGGAAATGCGCGACGACGAAGTACGTGTCCTGCACGTGCACGTCGATCGGGATCGAGGCCAGGAACAGCCCGGTCAGCCCGCCCACCGTGAACAGGCCGAGATAGCCCAGCACGTAGAGCATCGGCGACTCGAACCCGACCTGCCCGCGGTACAGCGTGGCAGTCCAGTTGAACACCTTGATGGCCGAGGGCACGGCGACGATGAAGGACAGGAACGAGAAGATCAGCGCCGCGTAGGGCGACATGCCTGAGGTGAACATGTGGTGGCCCCAGGTGAAGAAGCCGATCACCGCGATCGCCACCAGGGCGTAGACCATGAACTCGTAGCCGAAGATCCGCCGCCGGGCGAAGCAAGTGATCACCTCCGAGACGATGCCCATGCCGGGCAGGAGCATGATGTAGACGGCCGGGTGCGAGTAGAACCAGAACAGGTGCTGGTAGAGGATCGGGTCGCCGCCCCGGGCCGGATCGAAGATCGGCAGGCCCAGCGTCCGCTCCGCCGCGACGAGGATCAGCGTCAGCGCCAAGACCGGCGTGGCGAGCACGAAGATGATGCTCGTCGTGTACATGGCCCAGACGAAGAGCGGCAGGCGGAACCACGTCATGCCGGGCGCCCGGAGCAGGTGCGTGGTGGCGATGAAGTTGACCCCCGTGGCGATGGTCGAGAAGCCAGAGACGAACACGCCGAGCACGCCCACCGTCACGGCGGTGTTGGAGAAGGTGGTGGAGTAGGGGACATAGAAGGTCCAGCCGGTGTCGATGCCCCCGCCAGCACCGCGGCCGTGGTGATCAGGCCGCCGATGATGTTGAGGTACCAGCTCGCGAGGTTGAGCTTCGGGAAGGCGAGGTCCCGCGCCCCGATCATCAAGGGCAGCAGGAAGTTGCCGAAGGTGGTGGGGATCGACGGGATCAGGAAGAACCACACCATGATCACGCCGTGCAGCGTGAACAGCTTGTTGTAGGTATCGGCCCCGACGAGGTCGGCCTGCGGGGTGAACAGCTCCAGCCGCACCAGCGTGGCGGCGACGCCGCCGATGAAGAAGAAGACCGTCACCGACAGCGCGTAGAGGATCGCGATGCGCTTGTGGTCGGTGGTGGTCAGCCACGATTTCAGCGTGCCTCCGGCCGCGAGATAGCTCTCGGGCAGGCCGAGCGCCAGCTCGTCCGGATCGGCCAGGCTGAGCGGGCTCTCGGCGACGCGCGTGCTCATGCTCGCACTCCGGTTCGGGGTGGTGGGACGGGAATCACGGCCGCACCGCCGGTCCGGCGGGCGCCGGCGTGTCGGCGACGGGCGCGCCCGGCACCATGGCGGGGCTGCGCTCCGGCTGCGCCCCGGGCACCCGCGAGGCAAGCGGCGGCATGCCGGGCGTGCGGATCTCCCGCGGCCCCGCGCCGAGGGAGCGGATATAGGCGGTCAGCTCCTGGATCTCGCCGTCCGAGAGCAGCCCCTTGTAGCTCGGCATGATCGGTGCATACCCAGCCACGATGTCCCGGGTCGGCTGCAGGATCGAGTCGCGCACATAGGCGGCATCGACGGTGGCAAGCCGGCCGCCTTCGAGCTGCACCGCCTGCCCCCAGATCCCCGCGAGACTCGGGGCATGCACCGCCGAGCCCGGCGCGTGGCAGCCGGAGCAGCCCTTCTCCGAGAACAGCCGCTCGCCCTGGTGAGCGAGGTCGTCGCCCTCGGGCTGCGCCGAGAGCCAGGTCGCGTAATCCTGCGGCTCCATGACGATCACGCGGCCCAGCATGCGGGCATGGTCGGTGCCGCAATACTCGCTGCACATGAGCTGGAACGTGCCGGTCTTGGTGGCCTGGAACCACGTCTCGGTGACCTGGTCGGGCACCGCGTCGCGCTTCAGCCGGAAGGCCGGGATGTAGAAGGAATGGATCACGTCCTGCGAGGTCAGGTAGAGGTGCACCGGCGCGCCCACGGGCACGTGCAATTCGTTGATCTCGCGGGGGCCATTGGCGGCCTGCGTCTTCCACATCCATTGCTTGCCGACGATGTGGACCTCCATGGCGTCCTTCGGCGGCGAGAAGGCGGTGATCTCGGCGGACGCCGCCCACCAGAAGATGAACACGAAGATGAACAGGGTGGCGGAGGTCCAGCCGATCTCGAATTCCCGGGAGACCACCTCCGGCAGGGGGCCGCGGTCGGCCTTCGACCCCCGGCGGTAGCGGATCGAGAAGGTGACCACGAGGCCGACCACGAGGAGCACGATGAAGGCGGAGACGAGGGTCAGGCCGTAGAAGATCCGGTCGACCTTGGCGGCCTGGGTCGAGGCCGCGACGGGCATCAGCCAGGCGGGCATGAGCGATTCCATCAGTGCGCCCCCTCTGAGGCGGCGCGCTGCTCCGTGCCGGGCTGCCCGTCGGGCGAGGGCAGGGCGCTCGAGGCGCCGCCGCGGCTGCCCAGCGGCGGCACCTGCTCGGGCTGGAGAGGCGCCGCGAAGGCGGCGTCGCCCTCCGCCGCGAGGCGGGCCATCGCTTCCGCGATCGGCATGCGGGCGATCCCCTTGTCCCGATCGACCCAGGCGTAGCCGGACAGGCGCTCCTTCTGTGCGCGGAGGAAGGCGTCGAGGTCGCTCGCCGGGGCCCGCTGCAGGCGGGGCTCCGGGAAGGTGCGGGGCGGCCGCATGAGCGGCAGGTCTACGGTGAGCGTGTAGTAGAGGCGCAGGCCCGCGAGCGTCGCGGCCGTGAACACCACGATGAACAGGCCGGTGAGCAGCACCGGGCGAAGCGCGATGACGGGCGCCTCGGTGCCGGGGCGGGCATGGCCGACCGCGTCGTCGTGAACGCCGGTATGGAGCTGGCCGTCGGCCTCGGAGACCGCTTGCTCAGGCATGGCGCGGCCTCCCGGCTTGCCGGATCCGGGCGAGGCGGCGGCCGACCGGCACCGATAGCAGGGCGAGCAGTGCGACGCCCAAGGCAGCGAAGGCGGCGGCAGGCCCGGCGCCGGTCTCGTAGGCCGGCAGGACGTACCAGGCGAGGTGCAGCGCGACGCCGACCAGCACGAGGAGGCCGACGACCCTCAAGGCGGCGGCGCTCTGCCGGACGCGGGCGAACAGCAGGGCCGCGAAGGGCAGGACCCCGCCGGCCGTCAGCGCGGCGAGGAGCACGGCGAGCCAGGGCCCCGTGCCGCGCTTCAGGTACCAGACCGACTTCTCGGGCAGGTCGCCGTACCACGCGACGATGTAGGACATCAGCCCCATGTAGAGGACACCCAGCAGCGTCGCGAGGATCAGGCCGGCGAGGTCGGAGGCGCGCTCCTCGTCGAGCCCCGGCGGGCTCGCGACCGCGGCCCAGGCGAGCGCCGCCAGGATCTGGTGCAGGGCGAGGCTCGCCGGGAAGGCCGAGGAGGTGAAGTGCGGCTCCGCCGAGAGGATCCAGTCGACCGCCACCAAGCTGATCGTGAGTCCGTAGAAGCTCAGGCCCAGGGCCGCCACGAGGCTGCCGCAGCGGCCGGCCAGGCACAGCAGGGCCAGCACCGACCAGCCGACCAGGGTCACGGCCGCGCGCAGGTCGAACAGGGCGGGGTCGAGGTAGAGTTCGGCGACCCCCGGCTTCACCGTGCCGGGATCGGCGGCCCAGGGATAGACCGCGGACAGGCCGAGCGCGACGCCCAGGAAGGCGAGGGCGGCGAGCGGCACCAGGGCGGCGGCCGGGCGCAGGACCGGCGTCAGGGCCTCGCCCCAGCGCCCACCGGTCACCCGGTGGATCAGCATCAGGACGAGGCTGCCCACGGGAACCGCGCTCCAGGTGAGCCAGGCGAGAAGCCAGCCGCGGGCGAGCGCCTGCATCATGGCAGCCGCTCCGCGAGGCCCGGCACGTCGGCCACCCGCGCGCCCTGGGAGAGCTGCAGGGCCCGGATATAGGCGGCGATCGCCCAGCGGTCCCGGGGCGCCACCCGGGCGGCGTAGGGATACATCACGCCGTAGCCCTTGGTGATCACGTCGACGAAGTAGCGGGCCGGCGCCGCCCGCAGGCGGTCTTCGTGGTAGGAGGGCGGCGGCGGGAAGCCGCGCTGCACGACCATGCCGTCGCCGTGGCCGGTATAGCCGTGGCAGGGGGTGCAGATCGCCTCGTAGCGCGCCTTGCCGCGCGCCAGCAGCGCCGCGTCGAGATGCGGGGGCGTGTCGAGGCCGGCATCGTAGGCGGCGTCCCCCTGCGCCACGGTTCCCGCCGGAGGCGTCTGCGTCTCGGCCCCGCCCGGGAAGAGCGGCGCCTTGCCGTAGACCTCGTAGCGGTTCTGCACCCGCATCGACTGGTCGTCGCAGGCTGTGAGCCACAGCGCCGGCAGGGTGGCGAGGAGGAGCGCGCGCCTCATCCGTGCATTTCCGAGACCAGCAGCGCACCGGCCTCCTCCAGCCGGGCGCGCAGGGGGCCCGGCCCGTCCTTCGGGGCGACGAGCAGCAGGAAGCGGTCCTGGCTCGCCCGCTCGAATTGCGGCATGTCGTGGACCGGGTGGTTGAGCCGCGGCAGGCCGCAGGCCCAGAGCATCGCGGCGAAGCCCGCGAGCGCCGCCGCGAACACCCCGAACTCGAACGGCACCAGGGTGAAGACCGGCCAGGAATGGAGCGGCCGCCCGCCGGAATTCAGCGGGTAATCGTAGACCGCGCTGTACCATTGCAGCCCGTACATCGCGGCGGCCGCCCCGAAGCCCGCCGCCGCCATGACGAGCCGCACGGGGTTGCGCGCCGGCGGGAAGGCGCCCGACAGCTCCTCCAGCGGGAAGGGCGTGAAGGCGTCGAGCAGGCGGTGGCCGTCCGCGCGGGCGAGCCGAAGCGCCCGGACCAGGGCGTCGGGGGTCTCGAACTCGGCGAGCAAGGGTGCACTCATGCGGCAGCCCCTTCATTGTGGCTGACCTGCCGGACCTCGTGCATCGATACGGCGGGGAAGATCCGGACCAGCACCAGGAAGCCGAACACGAACAGGCCGAGCGGCCCGAACAGGATCGCGAGGTCGTAGAGGCTCGTGTGATAGGTCCGCCACAGGGTCATGGCGTGGCCGTGCGAGAGCGTGTTCCACACGATCAGGATGCGCTCGAACCACATCCCGACATTGATCACGATCGCGATCGCGGCGAGGACCCAGAGGTTCCGGCGCGCCCCCGGGAACCACAGGGCCTGCGGCACGACGCAGTTGCAGGCGATCAGGGCGTAGTACAGCCAGCGGTAATCGCCCGCGAAGAAGTAGCGGACCACGTCGCGGTCGGCATGCTCGCCGCCGTACCAGGCCATGAACCACTCGGTAGCGTACGACAGGGTCATCACCACGCTGGCGAACAGCATGACCTTGCCCATGACGTCGAAATGGGCCGGCGTGATCACCGACTGGAGGTTGAGGCCCCAGCGGATGAAGATCGCGATCATCACCACCATGGCGAAGCCGGAATACATCGCGCCGACGACGAAGTAGGGCGGGAAGATGCTCTCCTGCCACCCGGGCATCAGGCTCGCCGCGAAATCGAGGCCGACGATGGAGTGGACCGAGCAGACCAGCGGCACGGCCAGCGCCGCCATGGTCTTGTGGTAGGTCTCGTAGACCTGCCAGTGCCGGGCGGAGTTGCGCCAGCCGAGCGCCAGCGCGCCGTAGATGATCTGGCCGGTCCGGGTCGTGGCCCGGTCGCGCATCGTGGCGAGGTCGGGCAGGAGCCCGGTGAACCAGAACAGGGCCGAGAACAGGATGTAGCTGAGGATCGCCCAGAAATCCCACACCAGGGCCGAGCGCCATTGCGGCCAGAGATGCATGGTGTTGGGGTAGGGCGCCAGCCAGTAGGCGTAGAGCGGGCGCCCGAGATGGATGATCGGGAACAGCCCGGCGATCCCGGCAGCGAACAGGGTCATCGCTTCGGCGAAGCGGTTGATCGAGGCGCGCCAGCGCTGGCGCGTCAGCAGAAGCATCGACGAGATCAGCGTGCCGGCATTGCCGATGCCGATCCACCAGACGTAGTTGGCGATGGAGAAGCCCCAGACGACGGTGGTGTTCACCCCCGATAGGCCGATCCCCACGGTGAGCACCGCGCCGATCGCCCCGAGCGTCACCAGCACGAAGGGGAGGGTGGCGAGCAGCGCGATAATCCAGGTCTTGCCCGGACCCCGCTTCTGGATCGGGTCGGCGATCGCCGCCGAGATCGCCCCGTAGCCGAGGCGTTCCGGGGCGATCCAGCGATGGGCCTGCGCGCCGCCGCTCATGTGCGCCCCCCGAGATCCGGGTTCGGGGCGCGGAGATCCGCGAGGTAGGTGGTCCTGGGCCGCGTGTTCAGCTCCTCCATCAGGGCGTAGTGCCGGGGGTCCTGGCGCAGCGTCAGGACCGGGTCGCCGGGCTTGGCGAGGTCACCGAAGGTGATCGCCCGGGTCGGGCAGGCGGACTGGCAGGCGGTGACGACCGGGTCCATCGGCCGCCCGTCGCGCTCGGACGCTTGGCGCTCGTTGGCGATCCGCTGGATGCAGTAGGTGCATTTCTCCATCACGCCGCGGGCCCGGACCGTGACGTTCGGGTTGTGCTGGGCCTTGACGCTCTCGGCCCCCATGGTCGCGTAGGGCTGCCCGTCGGCATAGCCGAAGAAGTTGAAGCGCCGGACCTTGTAGGGGCAGTTCGCCTCGCAGAAGCGCGTCCCGACGCAGCGGTTGTAGACTTGGACGTTGAGACCCTCGCCGTCATGGACCGAGGCCGCTACCGGGCAGACCGGCTCGCAGGGCGCGTGCTCGCAATGCATGCACGGCACCGGCTGGAACCCGGCATCGACCGCCTCGGGCGTGCCGGAATCGTAGAGGTCGACCCGCAGCCAGTGCATCATCCGGCCCCGGGCGATCTCCTCCGGCCCGACGACGGGGACGTTGTTCTCGGACTGGCAGGCGACGACGCAGGCGTTGCAGCCGATGCAGGCCTGCGTGTCGATCACCATGGCCCAGGCATGGCCGTCGGCATCCCCTTTCCAGGGGTCCAGCAGGGTCGGCCGGTCGTCTCCGATCCCCTTGGGCTTCGCCGCGGGCAGGTCGGACAGCGCGATCTGCCGGAAGAGCTTCTTGGTCTCTCCCTCGATCTGCGTGTAGTTCTGGGTGCGCAGCACCTCTCCGCGCCGGTCGATCTTCTCCAGGCTCGCGCCGGCCAGCAGATGCGGCGACGCCGCGGTGGCGAGGCGGTAGCCGTCCGCGCCGACGCCGTTGCCGATGGCGCCCGCCCGGGGGCGCCCATAGCCGAGGGTGAGCGCGCCGGCCCCGTCGGCGACGCCGGATTCCACCGCGACCAGCGCCTCCACCGTCCGGCCGTTGACGCCCAACCGGACCATGTCCCCGGCCGCGAGACCGCGCCGGGCCGCCTCCGCGTGCGAG
The DNA here is from genome assembly GCA_050632875.1 of Methylobacterium sp. P31. Lineage (GTDB taxonomy): Bacteria > Pseudomonadota > Alphaproteobacteria > Rhizobiales > Beijerinckiaceae > Methylobacterium. The sequence continues at coordinate 5,148,809 of JBODSC010000001.1, forward strand.
AGCGCCAGCGCATTGCCCCAGACCTGCTTGGAGACCGGCTTGGGGCATTCCTGCAGCCAGGCATTGTTGGCGTAGCGGCCGTCATACAGGCAGGGATCGGCGCGCAGCTCCACGGCGAAGCCCGTATCCGGGGGCGCCGGCAGGGACGGCAGCCGCGCCTCGCCCGGATCGACCGGCGCGGCGGCGCTGTCGGGGATCACCCCGTCGTGCAGCGCCTTGCGCCACCAGCCGTCGAAATCGTCGCCCCCGTGGTCGCGCCACGTCGCCCGGACGATGTCGTACCCGGCGGTGGCGGGCTCGTCGGCGACGAGCGACAGGATCTCGTGCACCGAGCGGCCGCCGTAGAGGGGCCGGACCAGCGGCTGGACGAGGCTCGCGGTGCCGTCGAGCGCCCGCAGGTCGGACCAGGCCTCCAGCTCGTGCGCCAGGGGCAGGTGCCAGTGCGCGGCTTCCGCGGTCTCGTCGCCGTGCAGCCCGGCATGGACCACGAAGGCGGCCCGGCCGAGCCTGTCCGCGAAGGCGAGGTCGGCGGGCGCCGTCTGGACCGGGTTGCAGCCGAGGATCGCCAGGCAGGAGACCGCGCCGCGGTCGAGATACGCCGTGAGCGCGGCGAGATCGGCCGGCGCATGTTCGCCGGCCACGTCGACGGGGGCCGTGTAGGCGACCGGGGCCTTGAGGCGGCCGTTGATCCAGTGGCCGAGCGCGTGCAGCTCCGGGGCCAGGGCGTCGCCGGTGAGGACCAGGGCCCGGCCCTCGGATCCACGCAGATCCGCCGCGGCGGCCGCGGCGAAGCGGGCCGCCTCCGGCGGTAGGTCGGGATCCGGGAGCCCCGCCCCCAGGCCGTTGGCCACCGCGGCCAGCAGGGCACCGGCGTTCCGTGGATGGAGAGCGCAGCGGGCATCTGCCTTGATCCCGCTCTGCGTCAGAGCGGTCTCGGCGACGTAGAGCCTTCCGAACCGCGCCGGGTCGCGGCGGCGGTCGATGAAGGCGCGGCCGAACCGGATCTGGTCGGGTCCCGGCCCGAGCGGGTCCGCGCCGACGCACAGTATGGTCTCGGCCCGGCCGGGATCCGGCAGCGCCCGCAAGCGGCGACCGAAGGCGAGACTCGGCTCCCCGGATCGCGGCGGCATCGTCCAGCGGCTCGTGGACGTGCCAGACCGCCTCTGGCATCGCCTGGAGCAGGGCGGCGATCTGGCGGGCTAGCGTTGGCGAGGTGACGCGCCCGGTGAGCAGGCGCAGGCCCCGGCCCTTCTCCCGGCGCGCCTGCGCCAGGGGCGCGGCCAGAGCCCGCTCGAACATGTCCCAGGAGGCGATGCCGTTCACCCGCTCGGTCACCGTGCGCGAGCGATCGGGATCGTAGAGGTCGAGGATCGCGGCCTCGGCGAAGACGTCGGTGGCACCGCGGCTGCCCGGGTGCAGCGGGTTGCCCTCGATCTTGATCGGCCGCCCGTCCACCGCGATGGCGTGGACGCCCCGCGCCCAGCCGGCGAGCGAGAGCGCGGTGGCGTAGCGCTCCGGCACCCCGGGCAGGAGCCGCTCCGGCGCCACCACGTAGGGCACCAGCTCCTCGGAGGGCTTCGAGCAGGCGCCGAGGCCCAGGGTGATCCCGGCGGAGAGCAGGCCCAGGGCGTCGCGGCGGGATGGTGCGCTCAGCGGTGGCATATGGAGCACTCGCTGAGCCGTTCGGGGCTCTTGATGTGGTAGGCCTTCACCAGCTGCGCGCCGACCGTCTTCTGGTCGGGCGGCGGGCTCCAGTTCGTGTCGAACACCGCCTCGCGGGGGCGCAGGTTCGGGGCCGGATCGCGGTGGCAGTCGAGGCACCAGCCCATGGTGAGCGGCGCCACCTGCCGGATCAGCTTCATGGTCTGGACTTCGCCGTGGCACGTCGTGCAGCCGACGCCCTTGGCCACGTGCACGGAATGGTTGAAGTAGACGTAGTGGGGCAGGGTGTGGACCTTGCGCCATTCCAGTGGCCGACCCTCCGCCAGACTGGTCCGCACGGGCGCCAGCATCGGCGCGTTGGTCCAGATCTGCGAGTGGCAGCTCATGCAGGTCTCGGTGGGTGGAATCCCCGGGAAGGCAGCCTTCTCCACCGACGTGTGGCAGTAGCGGCAATCGATCCCGAGGCCACCGACATGGTGCTCGTGGCTGAACGGGACCGGCTGCTCACGGGTCACCTCCTGCTGGGTGGCGTAGGGCGACCGCCAGAACGTGTAGGCTAGCCCGACGGCCAGGACCGGGACCACCGCCACCGATGCGAGGACGACCCGGGCGACCGTGTCGGCACCCGGACGGAAGATCTGCACCATTCCGGGTGTCCACCTCCCCGCGGCGTGAAAACCGTCGGACGCGTCGGTCGGTTCTCCGTGCCGCGGCTCCGCATTGAGGGATAGCCGCGGTCCCCGGATCGAGCGTCAATCTATGTTGGCGCCCTATGCTGGCGCGCCCGGCGCGTAGCGTCGGACCATGGCGGCGCAGAACTCCGCGAACTCGGCCCGGACCAGCGGCGCGCTGGTATGGTGGGGCGAGATGCCCCGGTGCTCCGGCGTGAAGCAGAAGGTCACGGTGACGTCGAAATCCTTCAGCGCCTCCATCTGCCGGTCGAACCAGTCGAGCGCCCCCGGGCGGAAACTGTCGGCCCAGGACAGACCGGTCCGAAGATGGCGGACGCCCAGCCGCTTCATCCACGACACGGCCTCGTCGAGCCGGTGGTCCTCGAAGTGGAACCACTGGCACAGGCCGATCTCGGGGTGTGGCGGGCGAAGCTCTCCAGGGCGATCTTCGGCGTGCCGTCCTGGCGCAGCAGGCCCATGTGGAAGTGCCGGTAGTAGGAGGAGCCCTCGGCCTCCTTGTGGCGGGTGGTGGCCTCCCATTCCCGCGGCAGGTCGTAGAGGCTGTACCAGTGGATCCGCGGCGCCCGGCCGGAGAGCAGTTCGAGGGTCCGGCGCAGCCCCCAATCCTGCACCTCCTCGGCGCCGAAGGTCGAGACGCCGACCTCCGAGACCCAGACCGGCAGGTCGGTGACGGCGCGGATCTCGTCGACTTTGGCCGGCCAGTCGTGGATCGACCACAGGTTCCAGTCGAGGGGAAGCCGTGCACCGCCACCGCGTCGACGGCGTCGAGGACGCCCCGTCCCTGCATGTTGCGGATGAAGTGCGGGTCGATCGGCGAGATGCCGCCGAGCACGCGGGTCAGGTTCGGGTTCACCGCCCGGACCGCGTGGCCCGCCTCCTTGACCATCTCGGCGAAGAGCAGCCAGTCGGGGTCAATCTCCGGATCCCAGTGCGACTTGTTGTTGGGCTCGTTCCAGAGCATCACCGAGTCGATCATCGCGTGCTTCCGCGTCCTTGAGCCTCCGCGCGCGCAGGATATTCGGCCCCCAGCCCGTAGGGGACCGGCGCGGTGCGGCAGATGTAGACCTCCGCCTCGGGCTGCGCCGCGATGTGGAAACCGCTCGCCCGCAGCATCGCCTCGATGCAGGCGCGATTGGGGATCCACCAGTTGGTCCAGTCGTGCGCGTAGGCGTGCTCGACGAAGTGGAGCTTCGGGTATCCCGGCAGCTCGAACTGGTCCATGTCCCAGAAATCGTAATCCTCGGCGATCGTCTCGACCGTCCGGCTACCGCGCAGCATCGACTGGAACACGAACAGGTCGGCGGCCACGTGCTCGCGGATCAGGTCGAGGGCGAGCAGGGGGTGGCGCAGGTGGTAGAGCACCCCCATGAACAGCACGATGTCGAAGCGCTCGCCCAGTGCGCCGACGTCGTAGACGGACAAGTTGCGGAACTCGATCTCCTGCCCGAGATGGGCGGCGGCGAATCGGGCCTGATCGAGGTAGCGCTCGTCGGCATCGACGCCGAGCACGCGGGCCGCGCCGCGCCGCTTCATCTCGATGGCGTAGAAGCCGCCGTTGCAGCCGATATCGAGGATGCTCTTGCCGGTGAGGTCGGCGGGAATCGCCTCGGCGAACCGGCGCCATTTCACGTTCGGATAATCGCCCAGGAAATGGTCCGGGGCCGTCCAGACCCCGTGGCCGAGGTCGATGTTGTGGAACCAGGGGCCGAGTGCGTCTGCCTGCTGGCGCAGCGCGGCCGCGGAGGTCTCGTGGCCTGGGATGGCGGAGGCCGTCATGCTGCGGTCCGTTCGTTGATGGAGACGACGCGCCCGCCGCCGGGCCAGAGGGCGAGTTCGCTGCAGGAGGCCGGATCGACGACGATCCGGTCGTAGGCGTCGAGCCCGAGACCGAGGATCTTGAGGAGCGCCGCGCGGATCACGTCGCCGTGGCTCACCAGGATGGCCGGCGCGCCGTCCTCGGCGAGGCGGTCGAGGCTCCGGCCGACGCGGCCCTGCGCTTCCGCCATGCTCTCGCCGCCCGGCGGCCGCGCCGTGGCGCGCGCCGTGTTCCAAGTGGCCCAGAGGGGATCGGCCGCGAGCCTCGTCGAAGGTGCAGCCCGTCCAGGCGCCGACCTCGATCTCGTCGAGGTCGGGCTCGGTCTCGACCGTCAGGCCGAGGGCCGCGGCGATCGGGGCCGCGGTCCCGACGGTCCGTTCGCGCGGGCTCGCCAGCAGGGTGGCGGCGCCGCTCCCGGCAAGGCGGCGCGCGAGAGCATCTGTTTCGGCGCGGCCGGTCTCGCTGAGGAAGACGCCCGGCATGCGCCCGCACAGGATTCGCCCGAGGCGGTCGTGGCTGCCGTGGCGGACAAGAAAGACCTGCCTCATGCGGGGCCTCGCCCTCTGGGAGCCCGCATCACGAGTCTTCGCCCGCCACGAAGCGCAGGGTGCGTTCCCGCGCCTCGGTGTCGGTGAACTGCCGGGGCGGCGACTTCATGAAGTAGCTCGACGGACCTTCGAGGGCGCCGCCGAGGCCCCGGTCGAGGGCGAGGCGGGCGCAGCGCACCGCGTCGATGACGATGCCGGCGGAGTTCGGCGAGTCCCAGACCTCGAGCTTCAACTCGATGTTGAGCGGAACGCCGCCGAAGGCCGTGCCTTCGAGCCGGATATGCGCCCATTTCCGGTCGGTCAGCCACGGTACGTGATCGCTCGGGCCGACATGGACATCGCCCGGCGCGAGCGGCGTGTCGAGCTGGCTGGTCACCGCGCGGGTCTTCGAGAGCTTCTTGGATTCCAGCCGCTCGCGCTCGAGCATGTTCAGGAAATCGGCGTTGCCGCCGAAATTGAGCTGGTAGGTCCGGTCCAGCCGGACCCCGCGCTCGCGCATCAGGTTGGCGAGCACCCGGTGCACGATGGTGGCGCCGACCTGGCTCTTGATGTCGTCGCCGACGATCGGCAGCCCCCGCGCGGCGAAGCGCTCCGCCCATTCGGGGTTCGAGGCGATGAAGACCGGTATGCAGTTCACGAAGGCGCAGCCGGCCTCGAGCGCGCATTCGGCGTAGAACTCGGTGGCCGCCTGCGAGCCCACCGGCAGGTAGGAGACGAGCACCTGCGTGCCGGTGCGGGTGAGGCTCCGCCACCACGTCGGCGACCGGCTCAGGCGACTCCGCGACGAGGCCCTGCAGATAGCGGCCGATCCCGTCGAGGGTCGGCCCGCGCCGCACCGTGACGCCGGTCTCCGGCACCGCCGCAAAGCGGAACGTGTTGTTGGGCTCCGCCAGGATCGCCTCGGAGAGATCACGCCCGACCTTGGCGGCGTTCACGTCGAAGGCCGAGACCACGGCGACGTCGCGCACGCGGTAGCCGCCGAGATCGGGCGACATCAGGCCGGGCACGGCGTCGCCCGGACCGGCGTCGCGGTAATGGTGCAGCCCCTGCACGAAGGACGAGGCGCAGTTGCCGATCCCGACGAGGCCGACGCGGATGGGAGCGGGGGCCATCAGCGCCTCGGCGGTTCGCAATGGGGTTCAGCCGACGACAACGGCGCGCTCCTCGATCGACGGACGTGGCTGGCGTGGGGCGATCTCGCGGGAGAACCACGCGATCGTCGCCTCCAGGCCCTGTTCCAGCGGCACCTTGGGCGCCCAGCCGAGGAGGGTCTCGGCGCGGGTGATGTCCGGCCGCCGGCGCTGGGGATCGTCCACGGGCAGCGGCCGGCGCACGATCCGGGACGGCGTTTCGGTCATCCGCACGACCAGGGCGACCAGCTCTGCGACGGTCATCTCCCGGGGGTTGCCGAGGTTGACCGGGCCGCCCAGGGGCGTCTCGGCGCGCATCAGCCGGAGCAGGCCGTCGACCAAGTCGCTGACGTAGCAGAAGGAGCGGGTCTGCTCGCCGTTGCCGTAGACGGTGATGTCCGCGCCGGCAAGCGCCTGGCAGATCACGTTGGAGACGACCCGGCCGTCATCGGCCCGCATCCGGGGCCCATAGGTGTTGAAGATGCGGGCGACGCGGATGTCGAGGCCGTGGCGGCGCTCGAAATCGAAGGTCAGGGTCTCGGCGGAGCGCTTGCCCTCATCATAGCAGGCGCGCGGCCCCGTGGGGTTCACGTTGCCCCAGTAGGATTCCTGCTGCGGGTGACGCTCCGGATCGCCGTAGACCTCGCTGGTGGAGGCTTGGAGGAAGCGCGCGCCGGCATCCCGGGCGAGTTCCAGGAGGCGGCCGGTGCCCAGCACGCTGGTCATCATCGTGTGGACCGGATCGGCTTGGTAGTGGGGCGGCGAGGCCGCGCAGGCGAGGTTGAAAACCCAGTCGCAGCGCGGCAGCGGAGGCAGCGGCTCGGTCACGTCCGCCTCGACGAAGTCGAACCGCGGCTCGCCGGCGAGATGGGCGAGGTTCGCCCGCCGGCCGGTCAGCAGGCTGTCCAGACAGATGACGCGGGCCCCCTCGCCGATGAGCGCGTCGATCAGATGCGACCCGATGAATCCGGCGCCGCCGGCGACGAGGACTCGGACACCCCTCCTGTTTGCCACCATCATTCTCCCGCGTGCCTAGTGACCGATGAGCGCGAGGCCGGGCGCGGCCGGACGGCCGGTGCCCCGCCGGGTCCGCGCCTCGACGAGGAATCGTTCGAGATCCTCAGCGCGCGCGGCGGCCGTGTGCCGGGCGAGGATCGCCGCGCGGGACGCCGCCCCCAGGCGCCGCCGCTCCGCCTCGGACCGTCCGCGCAGGATGGCGAGGACCGCCTCCGGGCCTTCCGGGAGCAGGATCTCGCGCTCCGGTACGAGCAGCGTCTCGAGCCCATCCCAGCGGTCGGAGATAACCGGTGTGCCGCAGGCGCCCGCCTCGAACAGGCGCACGCTCGGGCTCCAGCCGGCCCGGACCATGTCGGCCCGGGTGACGTTCAGGGTGTAGCGGCTCGCCGCGTAGAAATCGGGATGCCGGTCCGGGGCCAGATGCTCGATCCGCTCGACGTTGCCGGGCCAGTCGATCTCGGCCGGGTATTGCGGCCCGGCGACCGCGAAGCGGAGATCCGGGGCGCGGCGGGCCGGCTCGATCAACAGGCGCTCCAGGGCCGGCTGACGATCCCGGCTGTAGGTCCCGAGATAGCTCAGATCGTAGCGGGCCGGACGGTCGAGGGCCGGGTAGGCCTCCGGGTCGACCGAGCAGTAGAGGGCGCGGGCGGAAGGCGCCCCGTAGGTCCGCTCCAGGTGCCGCAGGGTCGGGCCGCCCGTGAAGGACAGGTAGAGGTCATAGTCGCGGATCTGGTCGGCGGCGAGATACGCGCAGCTGCCGGCCTCCAGGGCCGCCAGGGTCACCGGGGTGTCGATGTCGTAGAAGGCGCGCACGCCCCGCGCCCAGTCGAGCACCCGCTCACCGGCCGCGATGCCCTCCGGCACGTAGGAGCCGACGATCACGGCATCGGCCGCCGCGATCGCGGCGCGGTGCGCCGCGAGCCCGTCGAGGTCGGCGTAGAGGGCGAGATCGCAGAAGCCGGGATCGGGCAGGTCGCGGTGGGCGGCGTACCAGGGTACGTCGCGCTCCAGGAACAGCACCGCGTGGCCGCGTGCCGCGAAGGCCTTGAGCAGGGCCCGGTAGGTAGTGGCGTGGCCGTTCCCCCAGGACGAGGACAGGCTCAGCCCCAGGACGACGAGGCGCAGCGGGGCCGCGCTCACGCGACGCTCCGTCGGATCGCTCCCGCCGACGCGTCCGCCTTGCGGGCCGCCTCGCGCCGCAGGATCGCGTCGACCTCGACGGCCCGGCGTGCGTAGGTGTGCTCGGCGGTGATGCGGCGGCGGGCGGCCGCGCCGATGGCGCGAGCCCGCTCCGGGGTCAGGGCCGCGATATGGTCGGCGACGTCGCGGCCGTCCCGGGCGACCAGCACTTCGCTGCCCTCGTCGAGGAACAGGCCGAGGCCCTCCCAGGCATCGGTGATCAGGCAGGCGCCCGCGCCCGCCGCCTCGAACACCCGGGTGGCGGGGGAGAAGCCCACCGCCGCCATGCTGTCCCGGGCGATGTTCAGGACGGCGAGCGGCGTCGTGTTGAAGGCGTTGTGCTCGCGCGTGTAGACGTGCCCGAGATGCCGGACGTTCAGCGGCAGGCCGCGGCTCTCCCAGCCGTTGCCGCCGATGAGGAAGGACCGCTCCGGCAGGCGCGCCGCCGCGGCGAGGAAGAACTTCTCCACCCGGGCCTCGCGGTCGGGCAGGCGGTTGCCCAGGAAGGCGAGGTCGGCTGCGAAGCGTGGCTCCGGCGGAACCGGGTGATGGGTCTCCGGGTCCAGCGCGTTGTAGATCGGGATGCAGGCTCGCGCCCCGAAACCCTCATAGGCCGAGACCACCGGCGGGCCGCCCCCGTAGGTGAGCACGAGGTCGAGATCCGGCAGGGCACGGCGCAGGGCATGGTCGGGATTCGCGCGCATCTCGGACAGCGTCGCCGGGGCGTCCACGTCCCAGAAGATCCGCACCGCATCGGAGCGGGATGCGGCGATGACGCCTGCGAGCAATTCGTCGTCGAACACACCGACGCCGCTCGCCTTCACCACCACGTCGGCTTGCGCCGCCTCGGCGATCACCGCCTGGGCGGCCTCGATGGTCGCCGGGTAGACTTTCACGGCCGCGTAGGGCGGCGGCTCGATGTCCCGGTGCTGCTGCCGGTCGAAGGCGTCCGGCTCGTAGAACGTGATCGTGTGGCCGTGCTGCGCCAGGGCCGAGAGCATGCCCCGGTAGTAGGTCGCGGCGCCGTTCCAGTAGGACGACAGCAGGGATGAGCCGTAGAAGGCGATTCTCACGCGGTAGCCTCCAGTGGGGTGGGCGCCCGCAGGCTTTCGGCGATGGCCAGGAGTTCCTCGGCCCGGTGCGCGCAGGTGTGGCGCGCCCGGATGGTGGCGAGGCCGGAGGCCACGAGCGCCTGCCGCAGATCGGCATCGGACTGGAGGGCGCGCAGGTGGCCCTCCATCTCGGCGCCCGTGCGGGCCACCAGATAGTCCCGGCCCGGCCGGAACAGGCCCTCGGCGTCGTCCCAGGGGGCGCAGACCAGGGGGATGCCGCAGGCCAGGGCCTCGAACACCCGGATCGTCGGGATGCCCGGCAGGCGCTCGACGTAGAAGCGCCGGGGCACGTGGATCGTGGCGCGGTGGTGGGCGAAGAGGTCCGGCGCGGCGGCGTTCGCCGCCCAGCCGTGATAGCGGGCGCCGTAGCGCGTCAGGGCCGCCAGCGCCGCCTCGGGATAGCGCACGCCGTAGATGTCGAGGGACAGGCCGACCTGTGCGGCCGGGCGGAACAGGTATGTCTCCAGCTCGGCGCTGCGCTCGTCGTCGCCCCAGTTGCCGATCCAGACGAGCCCGGCGCGTTCGCGCTCCTCGGCCGGGGGTGGAACAGGCGCGTGTCTGCGGCCTCGTGCCAGACGAAGACGCGGCGCCCCCAGCCCTGCGCCCGGTAGACAGCGGCAAGGGTCTCCCCGAAGGCGAGCACGCCGTCGTAGCCGGAGAGGTCGAAGCGCGCCATCTCGTCCGGGGCGCTCACCGCCCGGTGGTGGGTGTCGTGGAACAGGAGCGTGTGGCGCGCCCCGCGGCGCCGGGCGGCGCCCAAGGCCGCCACCAGGGCCGGTTCGCTCCACTCATGGACCAGGACGAGGTCGCAATCCGCCACGCGCTCGACCACTGCGTCGATGGCGGCGTAGCGCTCGGAGCGGAGTTCCGGATAGGCCGCCCGGTAGGCGTCGAGGCCGGCCTCGCCGTGGTCGCTCAGGAGGTTCTCGAGGCTCCAGGCCCCCGCGGGCTCGTAGGCGGCGACACTGTGGCCGCGCGCCATCAGCTCCCGCAGGACGCCGCGTAGGAAATGTGCGTTGCCGTGGTTCCAGCAGGAAGCCAGCGAGTGGGTGAAGTAGGCGATCCTCATGCGGCGGCTCCGCCGAGCCTCGCCGGCGCCCCGGCGAGAAGGCCGCGCAGCACCGCGAGCACCCCCTCGGTCATCGCCTCGACGCCGTAGCGGGCGGCGCGACCGGAGGCCGCGCGGCCGGCGGCGTCGCGCCGGGCGGGGTCGTCCAGAAGCCCCTGCACGGCGCGCGCGGCGGCGGCATCGTCGTCCGCCTCCACGAAGGTGGCGGCGCCGTCCCATAATTCGCGGAAGCCCGGCATGTCCGACAGGACGAGGGCGCAGCCCGAAGCGGCGGCTTCCAGCACGGCGAGGCCGAAGGGCTCGTAGCGGGCGAGCGACACGAAGACCGGCCGGCGGGCGAGTTCCGCGGCGACGCCGGCATCATCGAGCCGCCCGAGGAGGTGCAGATGTCGCGTCTCGACCCGAGCGCCGTTCGGCCCGTTCACGGAGCCGGCGGCGCGCAGCGGCGCGGACAGGCGGCCGGCGAGGCGGTCCAGGGCGGCGGCGTTCTTCGCGCGGTCCCAGAGACGGCCAGCCGTGAACGCGAAGGGTTCCGCGGCCCGGGGCGGCACCCCGCTCGGGGCACGCCCGTTCCGGACCACCACCGGCGGCTGCGCGAGGCCGCAGACCCGGGCCGTCGCGGCGGCATGCGCCCGGGTGGGCGCCAGGAGGGCGTCCGCGGCGCGGCAGCCCCGCGCGGTGAGGTCGTGGCGCCAGGCAAGGTCGGCCGGGAGCGGTCCCGTCTCGACGGCATCCCACCACGTCGCCACGCAGGAATGGCACACGGCCGCCACCGGCACGGGGAAATCCGCCAGCGCCATGGCGGGGCTGTGCAGGTGGACGAGGTCGGCCCCGATGTCGCGCGCGAGGCTCCGCGAGCGCTGCCGCGGCGTCCAGCACGGCCCCGGGCGCCTCGGCGGTCCAGTCGAGGGGCAGGCCGGTGGCGACGATCCGCGCCCCCGTGGCCCTCGCGGCCGTCTCGATCCGCGCGTCGGAGGGCACGGGTCCCAGGATCGCCACGGTCACCGCCAGGCCCCGCCGGACCAGGCCGGAGGCGAGGTCGAGGCTGTACTGCCAGACGCCGCCCACCGCATCCGCGCTCATCAGGACGTGCGGCGCAGTGGTCCGGGGCTGGCTCAGCAGCAACCGCATGCAGCCTCCAGCTCGGAAAGCGGCAGGGGGCGCTCGTCCTGGATGTCGCTGAACTGCGTGAACTGGCCGAGATAGTGGGCGTGCGCCCGCTCCCAGGCTTGGTCATCGGGCTCGCCCCAGAGGCGCCGATAATCGGGGAGGCTCGGATAGGGGTAAAGCGGGACGGGATCGTTCGCCCAGACGCCCTGGCCGCGCAGGCGGTCGCGCCACGCGGCCACGAGGTCGGGATCGTCGCCCGCCACGGCGATGAGATTCGCCTGCACGAAGGGGACCGAGCGGCGGGCGTGGATCAGGCGGTCGGCGAGGCTCGTCGGTCGAGGCGCGGCAGCGCTTGTCGAGGGCGGCGCGGCCCGCCTCGGTGAGGCTCTCGATCCCGGCCTCAATGGAGACGCAGCCCGCCGCCCCGAGGAGGTCGAGCATGTCGGGCTTCCACAGGTCGATCCGGGTCTGGATTCCGAACCGGAGGTCCCGGGCGACGAGGGCCTCCAGCAGCGGCTTCTGCGGCAGGAAGATCTCGTCGACGAAGTAGACGTAGGTGACCCCTTGCGCGATCAGCCCGTCGATCTCGTCGAGGACGAGGTTAAGGTCCCGGCGGCGATAGGCGTCGCGAAAATCGATCTTGGCGCAGAACGAGCAGGTATAGGGGCAGCCGCGGGAGGCCTCGACCTCCGCTCCCGGGCCGTCCGGCGCGGCGTCGAACCGGTGGTGGTGGTGCCGGTGCCGGGCGATCCAGCTCTCGGGCCAGCGCAGGGCCGGCAGGTCGGTGAAGCGGCCGGCATGGGGCGGCCCGGTCACCGCGGCGGCAGCGCCGTCGCGGAAGGCGAGGGCCGAGACAGCCCGCAGGGTCTCGGGCCGCAGATCGCCGAGGCCGGCGAGCCGGGCGACGACCTCCTCGCACTCGCCGCGCACGACGATGTCGCAACCGAGCTTGTCGAGCACCGGCCGCGGGGTGGCCGAGCCATGGGGGCCGACCGCCACGGTGGCCCCGCCCCGGCCGGCCAGGGTGTCGAGGAAGGCGCGGGGCACCCGCAGCTCCGGCGGGGCGCAGCGCCAGAACAGATAGGTGGGCGCTGTCGTCACCACGGTCATGGCCGGCGCGAAGGCCGCGACCCTCTCGGCGGCGGTCTCGGCGCTCAGGCCCTCGAGATGGGCGTCGACCAGGAGCGTCTCGTGCCCGGCCGCCCCGAGCAGCGCGGCGGTGTAGCCGAGTTCCAGGGGCAGGTGCGGCTCGCGGCATCCGAAATAGATGCTGTTGCGGTAGTCCCAGAGCGGGTTGACCAGGGCGACTCTCATGCGGCTGCTCCCGCGAGGGGGCGGCGCCGGAATGCCCGCGCTCGGCGGCAAGCCAGCTCCGGAGCCAGTTTGCCAGATCGGCGACACCGTCGCGCCAGCCCAGGAAGGGCGCGAGGCCGAGGCTCTCGACCGCCCGGCGCGTGTCGGAGACGTAGTAGCGCTGGTCGCCGGGGCGCCAGTCCTGGAAGCTGCGCTCCACCGGGCGACCCAGCAGCGCGCCCACATGGTCGAGGAGCTGCAGGAGGCTCACCGCATTGGCGGGGCCGCCGCCGATGTTGAAGGCGCGGCCGGCGGCTTCGTCGATGCGCGCGAGCGCCGCCCGATAGACCGCCACCACATCGCGCACATGCAGGATGTCGCGTACCTGCCTCCCGTCGCCGTAGAGCGTGATGGGCTCGCCCGTCAGCGCCCGGATCAGGAAATGGGCGACCCAGCCCTGGTCCTCGTTGCCCATCTGGCGGGGGCCGTAGATGCAGCTCATCCGCATAACCGCCGCTGGGATGCCGAAGCTGCGCGCGTAGTCGAGGACGTACTGGTCGGCCGCCCCCTTGGAACAACCGTAGGGCGTGTGGAAGTCGAGGGGCCGGGTCTCGCCGATGCCCCGTTCGCGCAAGCCGGGATCGGCCGGCAGATAGGCTTCGCCGACCGGCGCGAGGGCGATGTCGGGCAGGTCGCCGTAGACCTTGTTGGTCGAGGCGAAGAGCACCGGCACCGGCCGCGGCTGGGCTCGCACGGCCTCCAGCAGGTTCACGGTGCCGAGGAGGTTGACCTCCATGTCGGCCCGGGGTGCCACGAGGCTCGTGGTCACGGCGACCTGGGCGGCGAAGTGGAACACCGCGCCCGCCTCCGCCACCGCGCGGCCGAGTTCCTGCATATCCCGGATGTCGGCGACGACCGGGGTGATCCGGCTGCCGTGGCGCTGCCGAAGCCAGGCGAGGTTGGCCTCGACGCCCGGACGCGACAGGGCGTCGTAGACGATCACGGCGTGGCCGTCGGCCGCGAGGCTGTCGGACAGGTTGGCGCCGATGAACCCGGCCCCGCCGGTGACGAGGATCGGCCGGCCACTCACGCGACGAGACCGCGCGCTTCGAGTTCGCGCCGCGCCTCCGCGACACGGTCGATGGCCTGCTGTTCGGCCACCCAGGCGGCGAGTTCGGCGAGCCCCTCCTCGAAATCCCGGCGCGGCGCGTAGCCCAGCTCACGCTGGATCTTGCCGATATCGGCGATGCAGTGGCGGATATCGCCGAGCCGCGCCTGACCCGTGACCTCGGGCTCGATGCCCTCGCGGCCCATGGCGCGGGCCAGCAGGCGCGCGACCTCCCGGACCGTGCGGTCCTGGCCGCTGCCGACATTGTAGACCTGTCCCGCGGCAGCCGGATGCTCCAGGGCCAGCGCGAAAGCCCGGGCAACGTCCTCCACGTGGACGAAGTCGCGCCGCTGCTCGCCGTCCTCGAAAATCATCGGCGGCTGGCCGTTGTGGAGGCGCGCCGCGAAGATCGCCAGCACGCCGGTATAGGGATTCGAGAGCGCCTGACCCGGGCCGTAGGCGTTCCACAGGCGCAGCGCCACGCCCTCCATCCCGTAGGCGGGAGCCAGCGTGAGCGTCAGGCGCTCCTGCATGTACTTGGTGAGCGCGTACACGGAGGCCAGCGCCGGGCGCTTCGTCTCCGGCGTCGGGATCGGCCGCATGGGCTGCCCGTCCGCGTCGAGAGGATCCCAGGGCTCGCCGGGCCGGCGCGGATGGCGCACCACCTCCTCGGCGGTGGCGCCGTCGGAGGTGCGATAGAGCCCCTCGCCGTAGATGCTCATCGAGGAGGCCACGACCACGCGCTTCACGGGAGCGTCGATGAGCTGCTGAAACAGCACGGCCGTGCCGCAATCGTTGACTGAGACGTAGCGCTCGACCGCGTACATGCTCTGGCCGACACCGACCTCCGCCGCGAGGTGCACGACCCGGTCGATTCCCGACAGGGCGCGGGCCACCGCGGCACCGTCGCGGACGTCGCCGAGCTGGAACTCGACCTCGGGGGGCAGCGCTTCGGCGCCGCTCTTGCCGGCGCCGTGGACCTGCTCGATCAGGCTATCGAGCACACGCACGCGATAGCCGCGGCGCAACAGTGCGGCGGAGAGATGACGACCGATGAAGCCGGCGCCACCGGTAATGAGCACGAATTCCGGCACGAGGCGTGGAAACTCCCCTGCAAGGATTTAAAGCTATGTAGATCGGGAATCGGATCCCGATGAAACAACTCAGGTTAAATTCTGCGGTCGGGCGCCGAAAATCGAGCGATTAATGCTAAGCTCACGAGAAATTTGGGCAATTTCTAATCGTCGCTGCGAAATTCTCGCGGGACAATCGGTCCCATCTGGCAATCGGCAGGAACCTGCCTAGACACGAGACACACTGGCAGCTCTCCAGGAGGGTGGAGAGCCATGTCTTTGTTTGATCTTGCAAAATCGCCAGCGACATCGAGAAAGAAAATAATCTTAGGGATTTCATTGGCGTCACGCTGCAGAACTCGGCATCCGTCCGGGCAATCGGCTTGGCAGAGGCCCCTGCGCCGGCGGGGTTGCGGATGAGGCCTTCGCGGATGCGTCGGCTGTGAGGCGGGGCCCTACCCAGCGGCCGGGGCGGGTCATCGCTCCGGCAGGTTCTCGGGCTGGCTGAACCGGAAGCTCACGTTCGGATCCTCGGCCGAGCGGTCACCCGCCGCCATGATTGACACGCGCAAGGCCGCGGCGCCCGCGAGCGTCGCGACCGCGGCGAGCGCCGTCGCCGGGCGCGGCAGGCCGCGGCGGGTGAGGAGCGAGGCCGCGAGGATACCCAAGGGGAGGGCGGTCCCGAGAAGCGTCGCACCCAGGTGTTCCACCCGGCCGGCCCGGCTCTTCAGGGCCCCCTCGACGCCCGTGCGCCGGTAGGTTGCGTGCGAGATCGCTGCGCCGGCGAGTTCCACGGCGAGCGCCGCCGCGGCCGTCCCTTCGAGGGACCGGCGCCGGCCCGGATCCGGCTCCGTCACCGCCAGGGCTGCGGCGGCGGAGGCCATCGAGGAGGCACCGAAGCGCATGGCGAGGCTGCGCGGGGCCGCAGCCCAGAGGGGCGTCGAGGTCGCCGAGAGGAGCGAGGCCGTGTAGGTCGAGAGGCCGAGGCCGGCGAGGGCCGCCGGGACCTGGGCGGCGCGGGCGAGCCCGTTCAGGCCCCGCGCCCGCGGCCAGAGGTCGGTGCCGAGCTGCGCCGCCGCGGTGAGGCCGGCGCCTCCCGTGAAGCCCATCAGGATCCAGGTGCCGATCGACATCGGCGAGGTGTGCTTGGCCACGCGCAGCATGTTGTAGAAGCGCTTGGGCGTGTGCAGGTCGTAGATCAGGAGCGGCGCACCCAGGATCGGGGCGAGCAGCGCGAGGTAGCGTCCGCGGCGGACCAGCGGCGCCGCCGCCGCGCCCTGCCGGAGATCGGCCAGGGTGGCGATCACTGAGGCCGAGCCGGACAGGCCGGCGAGGAAGATGTAGCCCCCGACAACCGGGTTCTCGAACGGCGACGCCTTGAGCTGCGGGCGGCCGTAATAGGTCGGCCCCGTCCAGCCGGCCCGATTCGGCCGGCCATGGACCGAGGCCGGTTCGGTGGCCCGGCGTGGAACCCGGGGCGCATCCTCGGGGCCGTCCTGGGTGGCGGAGGCAGCCTCCGGGCTGATCGTGGTGGTCACGGGCGCCCTCCGTCGTGCCGGGGGAAGAGCAGGGCGCTCGCCAGCGCCAGGGCCGCCACGGTGGCGAGGCCGGTCGCGAGGCTCGGCGCCACCCGGTTCGCGGGCCGCGTCGGGGCGGCCGGCAGGTTGTAGAGCTCAGGCCGGTCGATGAGCAGGAAAAAGGCGTTGAGATGCCCGAGCCCACCGGTGGCCCCCGGGGCGTTGGGGGTGCCGTAGAGGTAGGCGCTCTCCACGCCGATGCCGTGCAGGTGCTCGACCCGCTCCGCGGCCCGGGCCTGAAGATCGGACAATTCGCCGAACTGGATCGAGTTGGTGGGACAGGACTTGGCGCAGGCGGGCTCCAGGCCGCCCTTGAGGCGATCGTAGCAGAGGGTGCACTTGTGCGCCTTGCCGTCCACCGTGCTGACGTCGACGACGCCGAACGGGCAGGCCGGCACGCAGTAGCCGCAGCCGTTGCAGATGTCCTGCTGGACCACGACCGTGTCGAACTCGGTCTTGAACAGGGCGCCCGTCGGGCAGGCTTCGAGACAGGGGGCGTTGTGGCAGTGCTTGCACACGTCGCTCATCATCAGCCAGCCGGACTGGAACTTCTGGTCCAGGCCGTCGCGCAACCCGCCGGGCCCCGACTTTTCCACGAAGGCCACGTGCCGCCAGCTGTTGGCCGAGAGGGCGCCGGTGTTGTCGAAACTCTGGCCGGTCAACCCGACATTGTCGGCCGGCAGGTTGTTCCACTCCTTGCAGGCGACCTCGCAGGCCTTGCAGCCGATGCAGACGGTGGTGTCGGTGAAGAACCCGTAGGACCGCCCCGGCTCGATCCGCACGCCGGCGGTGAGCCTCGGATTCGTCGGGAATCACGTGGGTGAGGGTCGAAGAGGCGTGGTCGCGGGCGCGGGGGTGCATGTTCACGGGCTGGCGCCTCCTCACCGGGCCGCTTGCTGCGACAGGAGGGTCACCGACCGGGCCACGAGGCCGATCAGGTTGCGGGCGGGCTCGTAGACCACGCGCACCCGTGCCTGCCGGGCCTGGAGGGGCGCAAGCTGAGCCGGCTCGGCCGCGGCGTTGCGGTCCAGCAGGAACAGGTGCGAGATCCCGTTGTCATCCGTGAGCTGGAAGCGGCTCTCCTGGACGATGGTGACCACGCCATCTTTAACATACGTCAAAGTTCGACCCCTTGAGCGCGGCCGTTGCAGCCTGGAATAGCTCGCAACTGCCACGACAACCCCGATTTGCCGCCGAAGTTTCTGCGTGCTGCAGGACTCAAACGTTCGTCCGACGGCGCGATTGCTTTGAAATCGGGCCGGCTCCGGGAACAAAACGCCCCCTCGCCCGGCTTACCGCCGCGAAGGCCGAGCAACAGGTGGCACGATGAAGACGATCCGCAGGCGCTTGACGGAGAGGGTGGCGGGTTTCGTGCAGGACTGGTCGATTCCGCGCCAGCTCGCCGGGCAGAGCGTCATGTCCGAGGCGGCCCGGAGCACGACCTCGGCACATCTGCGCCCGCGCCTGGAGGAGGCCGACCGGATCGGCACCAGCGTCTGCCCGTTCTGCGCCGTGGGCTGCGGCCAGTTGATCTACGCCAAGAACGGCAAGCCGATCCACGTGGAAGGCGACCCGCGCAGCCCGATCAATCAGGGAACCCTGTGCCCCAAGGGCGCCGGCACGCTGGGCATGCTGCTCTCGCCGGAGCGCATCAGTGACGTGCTCTACCGCGCCCCGTATTCCGACCGCTGGGAAAAGAGGCCGCTGGCCTGGGCGATGGAGCGCATCGCGCAGCTCACCAAACAGGTCCGGGACGAGACCTTCGCCGAGACCCTGCCGGACGGACGGATCGTCAACCAGACGCTGGGCCTCGGCTCCCTCGGCGGCGCCACTATGGACAACGAGGAGAATTATCTCATCAAGAAGCTGTTCGGCGGCGGCCTCGGGATGATCAACATCGAGAACCAGGCACGCATCTGACACTCGTCCTCGGTGCCCAGTCTGGGCACCACCTTCGGGCGCGGCGCCGCCACCATGGCGCTGTGGGACCTGGCCAATTCCGACTGCATCATCGAGATGGGCTCCAACCTCGCGGAGAACCATCCGGTGGGGTTCCGCTTCGTCGTGGAGGCCCAGCGCCGCGGCGCGACCGTCATCCACATCGACCCGCGCTACACCCGCACCAGCGCGCTCGCCGACATCTATGCGCCGATCCGCTCAGGGAGCGACATCGCGTTCCTCGGCGGGATGATCCGCTACATCCTGGAGAACGACCTGTGGTTCCGGGACTTCGCGCTCGCCTACACGAACATCAGTCACATCATCGAGGAGGGCTACGGCGACCCTGAGCAGAACGAGGGCCTGTTCTCAGGCTACGACCCGGTGGCCGGGACCTATTCGCAGGACACCTGGCAATACGCCGGCAAGACGGTGCCGTCCCCGGTCGCTGAGCACCGGGTGCAATCCCAGGAGAACGCGTCCGACGAGGGCAAGGCCTTCGAAAGCATGACCAAGTCGCCGCCGCTGCAGGACCCGACGCTGCAGCACCCGAACTGCGTCTACCAGATCATGAAGCGCCACTACGCGCGCTACACACCCGAGATGGTCGAGGCGGTGACCGGCTGCCCGAAGGAGACCTTCGTGCGGATCGTCGAGACCTTCGCGAAGAATTCGGGCCGCGAGAAGACCGGCGCCTTCACCTACGCGGTGGGCTGGACGCACCACTCCACCGGCGTCCAGATCATCCGGGCGGCGAGCATCATCCAGGGTCTGCTCGGCAATGTCGGGCGTCCGGGCGGAGGCATCATGGCCTTGCGCGGCCATGTCAGCATCCAGGGCTCGACCGATATCCCGACGCTCTACAACATGCTGCCGACCTACCTGCCGCAGCCGAACGTCTTCCACGATCACGCGACCCTCGACCGGTATCTCAGGACCGAGACGCCGACCACGGGCTGGTGGTCGAACATGCCAAAATACGTGATCAGCCTGCTCAAGGCCTGGTACGGCGATGCGGCCCGCCCCGACACCGAATGGGGCTACCAGTTCCTGCCCAAGCTCACCGGCGACGCCTCCCAGGAGCCGATGACCATGGCCATGGCCGACGGCGTCGTGAAGGGGCAGTTCATCCTCGGCCAGAACCCCGCGGTGGGGGCGGTGAATTCCGAGCTCGTGGAGCGCGGCTTCGCCAGCCTCGAATGGATGGTCGTGCGCGACTTCGCCATGACCGAGACCGCCAATTTCTGGCAGCAGGGCCACCGGGTCCGCAAGGGCGAGGTCCGGCCCGAGGAGATCGGCACCGAGATGTTCTTCCTGCCGGCCGCCATGCCGGGCGAGAAGGACGGGTCGGTGACCAACACGAGCCGCCTCGTGCAGTGGCACGACGTGGTCTGCGAGGCGCCGGGCGACAGCCGCTCCGACCTCTGGTTCATCGTCCATCTCGGGCGGGGCCTGAAGGAGCTGTATCGGGGCTCCACCGATCCCAAGGACCGGGCGATCCAGGCGCTGACCTGGGACTACCCGCTGAAGGGCGAGAAGCTGGAGCCGGACGCCGAGTCGGTGCTGCGCGAGATCAACGGCTGGACCGTCGCGGACGGACGCCAAGTCCCGGACTATCGACAGCTCAAGGACGACGGCTCCACGGCCTGCGGCGGCTGGATGTATTGCGGCATCTACCCGGAGGCGGGGAAGAACTTGGCCCGCTCCCGCCGGCCGGACGGGCCGGGCGAGTCCGGGGCGCATCTCGGCTGGGCCTGGACGTGGCCGCTCAACCGCCGGACCCTCTACAACCGGGCCTCCGCGGATCCCGCCGGAAAGCCCTGGTCCGAGCGCAAGAAGATGATCTGGTGGGACGAGGCGCAGTCCAAGTGGACCGGCGACGACGTGCCGGACTTCGTGGCCGACAAGCGGCCCGATTACCGTCCGGACTGGTCGAAGCAGCCGCACGGCATGGACGCGCTCGGCGGCGACGATCCGTTCATCATGGAGGCGGACGGCAAGTGCGCGCTGTTCGTGCCCTCAGGCCTGAAGGACGGGCCGCTGCCGACGCATTACGAGCCGATCGAGAGCCCGGTGCGAAACCCGCTCTACCCGAAGCAGCAGCGCAACCCGACCGCGAAGCTCTGGGGCCGGCCCGGCAACGCGCTCCACGATACCGCCGACCCGCGCTTCCCTTATGTCTTCACCACCTTCCGCCTGACCGAGATGCATTGCGGCGGCATCGCCACCCGGGTCATGCCGCACACGGCGGAGCTTCAGCCGGAGGCCTTCGTGGAGATCTCGCCGGAACTCGCCGAGACGCTCGGGATCGCGCATCTCGGCTGGACCGTGATCTCGACCCTGCGGGGGAGGTCGAGGTCCGCGCCATGGTGACGGAGCGGTTCCGGCCGTTCCGGATCCAGGGCCGGACCGTCCACGAGATCGGGATGCCCTGGGTCTACGGCTGGCAGGGCTACGCCCGGGGCGACGTCGCCAACGTTCTGCTCGCGATCACCGGCGACGCCAACACCAGCATCCACACGACCAAAGCGATCACCTGCAACATCCGGCCCGGCCGCAAGGCTCAGCCTGACGTACTCCAGCAGCACGAGGCCGTGCCGTGAGCGCCGCCCCTGGACAAGACGCCGGGCGTCGGGCGCTCGCCGCCCTCGACACGGTGCTGGCGCGCAAGCCCGAGCGAGACGACGACACGCTCTCGAAGGCGACCGCGGAGCTGACAAAGTTCCGCGACGCGATCATCGCGGAGCAGCGCGGCGGCGGCATCCGGAGCGCGGACGAGCGGCAGCACCTCGCCCACCTGAACGCGGTGCTCAGCACCGTCCTGGGTGTGCATTTCCCCTCGGGGAGACGCCCTGGGACGAGCTCCAGAAGGCGCGGGGCTGGCTCGCCGATCTGGTGCGTGCGTAGCGAGCCTGTCAGCCTCGAAGGGGCGCGGCGGCAGACCGACCACGCCGACATGGAGCCTCGAACAGGGACCCGGCCTCCGGAACGTGCTCGGCCCCCTCGATGCCGAGGTGACGAACAGGCGGTCGAGTCCTTCGCCCGCGAAGGCGCAGCTCGTGATGTTGGGGGCGGGGAGGGAATCGCCCGCATCAGGCGCCCTTCCGGATCGACGCGGCTGATCCGGCCGCCGCCCCAATGGGCAATCCAGAGACAGCCCTCGGCATCCGTGGTCATCCCGTCGGGCCAGCCCCAATCGTCCGGGAAGCGCAGGAAGGCCCGCTTGCCCGAGAGCGTCCCGCCCTCGGCGAGGTCGAAGGCGTAGACGGTCCGGGCCGCGCTGTCGCTGTGATAGAGGATCCGGCCGTCGAGGCTGAAGGTCGGGCCGTTGGCGATCCCGTAATCGCCGTCCATCCGCTGCCAGGTCAGGTCCGGGTCGAGCCGGTGCAGGGAACCCGAGACCGCGGTTTCGGCCTGGTGCATGCTCCCCGCCCAGATCCGGCCGGCGAAGTCGACCTTGGCGTCGTTGAGGCGGTTGTCCGGATACTCGGGCGCCGGGTCGCCGATCGGCGTGAGGCGGTCGGCCTCCAAATCGTAAGTCGCGAAGCCACTCTTCAGCCCGACGATGAAGTCCCGCCGGCCCGCGCGGGGGATGATCCAGCCCAGCGGCTCCGGGAAGGGGCGGGTGCCGGTCTCGCCGCCGGCGAGAGCGAGCCAGTTCAGGGCCGGCGCCTCGATGTCGACCTAGAAGGGGCACTCGCGCTCCGGCACCCAGATGGGACCCTCGCCGAGCCGGTCGCGCCGGGGCCGGGCCACGATGCGGATCTGCGGGTCCATGACGCCTCTCCTTCAGTCGGGCCACCCGCGATCAGACGTTCTCGGACTGGTGGGCGGCGCCCGTCCGGCAGCCCCAGAGCGCGTAGAAGAGGACGTAGAGCCTCGCAGGCGGCCGTGATCAGAAAGGAGTGCTGCAGCCCGAACCGGTCCGCGGCCCAGCCCTGTACCACCACCAGAGAGCCGCCGGCGATCGCCATGATCAGCAGCCCGGCGCCCGCCTCGGTGAGCGGACCGAGGCCACGGATCCCTAAGGTGAAGATCGTCGGGAACATGATCGCGTGGAACAGGCCCACGGAGATCAGCGCCCACAGGGCGAGGTGCCCCGTCGCGAAGCTCGCCAGCAGCATCACCGCGCAGGCGCCGGTCGCCGCCCCGGCCAGCACGGTCTCGGCCGAGCGGGCCTGCATCAGGTAGCTGCCGACGAAGCGCCCGACCATCATGCCGCCCCAGAGCAGGAACAGGTAGCGCGCGGCCTGGGCGTGGGTCAGGTTGCCGATCTCGGGCTGCGAGACGAAGTTGATGAACAGGTTAGACACTCCGATCTCGGCGATCAGGTAGATGAAGATCGCCGGCACGCCGAGCACGAGATTGCGGTGGCGCCAGAGCGACAGGCCGGCGCGCTCGGCCGTGGCGGCCCGCGTCGCGCCCGCATCGCCGCCCGCATCGCCGCCCATCGCGGGCAGCGGAAACCGGGCGATCACCACGGCGAGCACGACCAAGATCGCCGCCACGATCAGGTAGGGAAGCTGTACCGACTGCGCGTCGGCCAAGCGCTCGGCGGGGCTGAGCACGGTGGCCGACGCCGCATTGCCCGAGGCGGACCGGCCGAGGATCAGGTAGCCGCCGAACAGCGGCGCCAGGGTGGTCCCAAGGGAGTTGAACGCCTGCACGAGGTTGAGCCGCGCCGGGGCGCTCTCCGCCGGCCCGACCACCGCCACGTAGGGGTTCGCGGCCACCTGCAGCAGCGTGATGCCGCTGGCGATCACGAACAAGGCGACGAGCGTGATCCCATACGAGACTTGGTGCGCCGCCCCGACCATGCCGAGGGTGCCCAGCGCCATGATGCCGAGCCCTGTCACCAGGGCGCGCTGGTAGCCGATGCGGGCGATCAGCTTCGCCGCCGGGATCGAGGCCACGAAATAGGCGATGAACCAGACCGACTCGATCAGCGTGGTCTGCGTGTAGTCGAGGTCGAACACGCTGCGCAGGTGCGGCAGCAGCGTGTTGTTGATGACCGTGATGAAGCCCCACATGAAGAACAGGCTCGCCAGCAGCGGCAGCGCCGGACCATAGCTGCCCCGGTCGCGCACGGTGGCTTCAGCCGTCCGGGCCGCGGACGGGCCGACGCTCGCGATAGGTCCTGCCATCGAGCCTTTCCTCTCCGATCGGGCCGCCTTGCCGGGGCACCGTGTTGTCCGTTTGATTTGTCTGAGTATATATCGGATTCGCGGCCGTCAACCGCAGCCGGCCGTCGCGATCCGGCCCAGGGCCGGCACGACGGGTAAAAGACAAGGGGGATCCATGCGTGGAATGGGAACGGTGGCGCTGTGCGCCTGCGCGATGATACCGGCTCTGGCCCAGGCGGCCGAGCCGACCCGGACGGTGTTCGGCACCCTTCCGGATGGCCGCCCGGTCGAGGAGGTGACCCTGACGAACGGCAAGGGCATCACGGCGCGGATCCTCTCTCTGGGCGCGCTCCTGCGGACCCTCGACGTGCCGGATCGGTCGGGCAAGTCGGCGGACGTGGTGCTCGGCTACGGCGATCTGGCCGCCTACCTGGCCAAGCCCAACTATTTCGGCGTGAGCGTCGGGCGCTACGCCAACCGCATCCGCGCCGGGCGATTCACCCTCGACGGCCAGACCTACACGCTGGCCACCAATGACGGCCCGAACGCCCTGCACGGCGGCACCGCCGGCTTCGACAAGAAGCTCTGGACGATCATTGAGGTGAAGGGGGCGCGGCCCCGTCGGTGACCTTGCGCTACATCAGCCCGGACGGCGAGGAGGGCTATCCCGGCACGCTGACGGCGATCGCCACCTACACGCTGGACGAGAGCAACACGCTCACCGTCTCTTACCAAGCGACAACCGACAAGCCGACGATCGTCAACCTCACCAACCACAGCTTCTTCAACCTCGCGGGCGAGGGCTCGGGCCGCTCGATCCTCAACCAGATCCTGACCATCCCGGCGGAGCGCTACACGCCGGTCGACGCCACCCTGATCCCGACCGGCGTGCACCTGCCGGTGGCCGGCACGCCCTTCGACTTCCGCAAGCCCGCGGTGATCGGCGCGCGGATCCGCGAGGGGCGAGACGTCCAAATCGTGCGCGGGCGCGGCTACGACCACAACTGGGTCGTGACCGACACCCCCACGGCCGAGCCGCACCTCGTAGCGCGGGTTGAGGATCCGGAATCGGGCCGGATCCTGGAGATCGCCAGCAACCAGCCGGGTGTGCAGTTCTACGCCGGCAACTTCCTCGATGCGACCGCGGTAGGTAAATCCGGCCTCGCCTACCGGCAGTCGGACGCCCTGGCGCTCGAGCCGGAACTCTTCCCCGACACGCCGAACCAGCCTTCCTTCGGCTCCGCCAGGCTGGACCCCGGCCAGACCTACCGGAACGTGATCACCTACCGCTTCTCGACCAGCCTCGCCCATCGGACCCACAGATGACCGACCGACCGATTGCACGACCCTGCGCTCGCGCGCGTGGTTCGACAACCCCGACAATATCGACATGACGGCGCTTTATCTCGAGCGCTACCTGAACTTCGGCCTCAGCCTGGAGGAACTGCGCTCGGGCAAGCCGATCATCGGCATTGCCCAGACGGGCTCGGACCTGTCACCGTGCAATCGCCACCACCTCATCCTCGCGGAGCGGATCCGCGAGGGCATCCGCGAGGCGGGCGGGATCGTGCTGGAATTCCCCGTCCACCCGATTCAGGAGACCGGCAAACGGCCGACCGCCGGCCTCGACCGCAACCTCGCCTATCTGGGGCTCGTGTAGCTGCTCTACGGCTACCCCTCGACGGGGTGGTGCTGACCACGGGCTGCGACAAGACCACCCGGCCTGCCTGATGGCAGCCGCCACCGTGAACATCCCGGCCATCGCCCTGTCGGTGGGGCCGATGCTCAACGGCTGGTTCAAGGGCCAGCGCACGGGCTCCGGCACGATCGTCTGGAAGGCCCGCGAGATGCTGGCGGCCGGCGAGATCGATCATGACGGCTTCATCAAGCTGGTGACCTCGTCGGCGCCCTCGACCGGCTTCTGCAACACGATGGGCACCGCCACCACGATGAACACGCTCGCCGAGGCGCTGGGCATGATGCTGCCCGGCTCGGCGGCGATTCCGGCGCCCTACCGCGACCGGCAGGAGGCTGCCTATCAGACCGGCAAGCGCATCGTCGCCATGGTGGCGGAGGACCTGAAGCCCTCCGACATCCTGACCCGCGACGCCTTCCTCAACGCCATCGTGGTCAATTCGGCGATCGGCGGCTCGACCAACGCGCCGATCCACCTCGCGGCGATCGCCCGGCACATCGGGGTCGAACTCGACATCGCCGACTGGCAGACCCACGGGCTCGAGGTGCCGCTCCTCGTCAACCTGCAGCCGGCCGGCGCGTATCTCGGCGAGGATTACTATCGCGCTGGCAGCCTTCCGGCCGTGGTGGCGCAGCTCATGAGCCGCGGCCTGATCCGCGAGGGCGCACTGACGGTCAACGGGCGTACCATCGGCGACAATTGCCGCGGCGCGGCGATCGAGGACGAGGATGTAATCCGGCCGATTGACCGGCCTCTGAAGGAGGCGGCAGGCTTCCTTGTGCTGCGCGGCAACCTGTTCGAGGCCGCGGTCATGAAGACCAGCGTCATCGGCGAGGAGTTCCGCGCCCGCTATCTCTCGAACCCCGAGGATCCCGATGCCTTCGAGGGACCCGTCGTGGTCTTCGACGGGCCCGAGGATTACCATGCCCGGATCGACGACCCGAGCCTCGGCATCACCGAAGAGACCCTGCTGGTGATGCGGGGCGCCGGTCCCGTGGGCTATCCCGGGGCCGCCGAGGTGGTGAACATGCGCCCGCCCGCGCAGCTGATCCGGGCCGGCGTACACGCGCTGCCCTGCCTCGGCGACGGGCGCCAGTCGGGCACCTCGGCCTCGCCGTCGATCCTCAACGCCTCACCGGAGGCGGCCGCCGGCGGCGGCCTCGCGCTCCTGCGGACCGGCGACCGGGTGCGGATCGACCTGCGCCGCGGCACCGCCGACATGCTGGTCGACGCGGACGAGCTCGACCGGCGCCGCCGCGCCCTGGAGGAGGCCGGCGGCTACGCCTACCCGGCCTCGCAGACGCCCTGGCAGGCGATGCAGCGCGCCGCGGTGGGGCAGATGCACACGGGCGCCATCCTGGAGGGCGCCGAGCGCTTCCAGCGCATCGCGCAGACCAGGGGGCTGCCCCGCGACAACCACTGATCGGCAGGAGGTCCCGGTTTGGAAAGGTCCGGGACCTGTCGCGGGTGCAGGGCTCAAGTCCTGCCCTGATCATCCGCCGACGGACTTCGCCCTCTGGAAACCCGGGATTTCAGGGCCGCAGCGCCATCTCGGTGTCGGCCAGGGCGAGGCGGACCAGCTCGGTCATCGTCCGGCGGGCGGCCTCCGGGTCGGCCGCCACGATCGCCTCGTAGAGGGCGCGGTGATCGGGCATCGGATCCCGGGGCAGGCCCTGGCTGCGATGCTTGAAGATCGTCGTCCAGGTGACGGCGGCGGCGATAGAACTCGACAGGGCGATCAGCGGGCCGTTGCGGGCGGCCTCGAGGATCACGGTGTGGAAGGTTTGGTCGGCGGCCCGGCCCGTCTCCGTGGTGAGGCCGTGGCGGCCCATCTCCTCCAAAGCGTGGCCCATCCGGGCGATATCCAGGCCCGAGCGCCGCTCGGCGGCGAGCGCTGCCGCGGCCGGCTCGACGATCATCCGCAGCTCGAACAGGTCACGGATGAAAGCCTCGCTGGGCTCCGATTCGAAGGCCCAGGCGAGAATGTCCGGATCGAGCAGGTTCCAGCGGCTGCGCTGGCACACGCGGGTGCCGGTGCGCGGGCGGCTCTCCACAAGGCCCTTAGCGCTCAGGATGCGAATCGCTTCGCGATAGGCGGTGCGCGACACCTTGAGCTGCTCCGAGAATTCGATCTCGCCGGGCAGCACGTCCCCCGGCGCGTAACGGCCCGCCAGGATCGCCACACCCAGGTCGCGCGCCACCGAGCCGTGGATGCGGCGCCAGCCTGAGGCCAGCGGGAGCCTGATATCCTCGTGACCGCGACCCTGCCTCACCCATCACCTCCGATCCGAGCCACCGGAAGGGGGCGGGAGCGCCGTAATCGTACTTGGAAGTTGTAGGAGCGCAAGCGTCGGCACCTCTGGGCTTAGGAGCCGGAACGCTTGCGGCCTCGGGCGAACTGAACTAGTTTATTTGTATGAGTAAACAGGTCGGAGGGGTGCGGCGATCCGGGGCGCGGTCCTGGTCGGCGCCACCGAGACCATCGCCACAGAAACATTCCAGGCGCGGGATCCGGCGACCGGAGCGGCGCTGGAGCCGGCCTTCTCGGCCGCCGGCGCGGTCGAGGTGGAGGCCGCCTGCGCGCTCGCCGAGGCGGCGTTCCCGAGCTTCTCCGAGACGGATCCCGAGACGCGCGCGACCTTCCTGGAAGCCGTGGCCGCGGCGGTGATGGATCTCGGCGCGCTGCTCATCGAACGGGCCATGACTGAGACGGGGCTGCCGCAGGCGCGGCTGGAGGGGGAGCGGGCCCGGACGGTGGGGCAGCTCCGTCTGTTCGCCGATCTCGTCCGGGCGGGCGATTGGGTCCGGGCCACGATCGATCCGGCCCGGCCCGAGCGTCAGCCCCTGCCCCGGCCGGACCTGCGCCGGCGCCATGTGTCGCTGGGGCCGGTGGCGGTGTTCGGGGCGAGCAACTTCCCGCTCGCCTTCTCGGTGGCGGGGGTGATGCCGCCTCGGCGCTGGTCGCCGGTTGCCCGGTGGTGGTCAAGGGCCACCCGGCCCATCCGGGAACCGGGGAGCTGGTGGCCCGGGCGGTGCGCGCAGCGGTGGCAACCTGCGGCCTGCACGCGGGCGTATTTTCCTACCTGCCGGGACCGTCGAACGCCCTGGGGGCGACCCTGGTAGCCGATCCACGGATCAAGGCTGTAGGCTTCACCGGCTCGCGGAGCGGCGGTCTCGCACTGATGCGGGTCGCGGCCGGCCGTCCCGAGCCGATTCCAGTCTATGCCGAGATGCGCGCGGTCAATCCCGTGCTGCTTCTGCCCGGCGCCCTGCGCGGGCGGGGGCGGCCCTGGCGGCCGGCTTCGTCCAGTCCGTAACGCTGGGAGCGGGGCAGTACTGCACCAATCCGGCCCTGCTGATCGGCATCAGGGGCTCCGCGCTTGAGGCCTTCGCGGAGGTGGCCGGGGCTGCGATTCGTGAGAGCGCCCCCACACCATGCTCACCGCGGACATTCGCGCCCGGTTCGAGCAGGCCGTCGCCGGGATGGCGTCCCGGCCAGGCGTGACAGTAGCGGCCCGCGGCGCGGGGCCGGGCCGGGGGCGCACCGGCGGCCCTGCTCCGCATCGACGGGGCGCGATTCCTGAGGGATCCGGCGCTGGCCGACGAGATGTTCGGCCCCGCGGCGATCCTCGTGGCGGCCGCCGACATGGCGGAGGTCGCCCGGATTCTCGAGTCCCTCGGAGGTCAGCTCACCGCGACGCTGCACCTCGACCGGGCGGACGAGCACCTCGCGGCTGGCCTGATCCCGCTTCTGACCCGCAAGGTCGGTCGAATCCTGGCGAATGGCTGGCCTACCGGCGTCGAGGTCGCCCCCGCGATGGTGCATGGTGGGCCGTTCCCGGCGACCTCGGACGGCCGCACGACCTCGCTGGGCACCCTGGCGATCGAGCGCTTCCTGCGTCCGGTCTGCTTCCAGGATCTGCCCGACGCGCTCCTGCCGCCGCCGCTGCGCCCGGACAATCCCTGGCATCTCACCCGCCGGATCGACGGCGCCCTCAGCCCGGCTCCGAGCCGCTAACGGCCGGTATGCGCCGGCCTCGCAAACGGATCGACCCGATGCAGGTCGGCCCCGGGAGGACCAAGATGGGACAGTCACTCCTACAATTCCGCGATGCCGACGGACAGCGGGGTGTGGCGCTGCTCACGCATGGGCGGGCGCGACGCATCGCGGGCCTGCGCAGCGTGCTCGACCTCGCGCGGAAAGCCTTGGCCACCGGGGACGATCTGGCCGCGGCGGCGGCCCGGGCCGGGCTCGAAGGAATCGTCGATCTCGACGCCGTGCGCCTGCTGCCGCCGGTCGATCACGCGGATCCCGCGCATTTGCTGCTCAGCGGGACCGGTCTGACGCATCTCGGCTCCGCGGAGAGCCGGGACGCGATGCACCGCGACGCGGCGGCCGACCCGGCACCGACCGATTCGATGCGCATGTTCCTGATGGGCGTCGCGGGCGGCAAGCCGACGCCCGGCGAGACCGGAATCCAGCCCGAGTGGTTCTACAAGGGCGACGGCACCTGCTTGGTCGCTTCCGGCGAGCCGCTCGTCTCGCCGGCCTTCGCCCGCGACGGGGGCGAGGAGCCGGAGATCGCCGGGATCTACCTGATCGATACCGACGGCACGCCGGTGCGCCTCGGATTCGCCCTGGCGAACGAGTTCTCCGACCATGTGACGGAGCGCGGCAACTACCTGTGGCTCGCGCATTCGAAGCTCCGCCCGGCGGCACTCGGCCCGGAGCTGTGGCTCGGCGCCCTGCCGCCGGATGTGCGCGGCACCAGCCGCATCCTGCGCGACGGCGCCGCGATCTGGGAGAAGCCGTTCCTCTCGGGGGAGGCGAACATGTCCCACAGCATCGCCAACCTGGAGCGACACCACTTCAAATACGCGCCCTTCCGCCGCCCCGGCGACGTGCACGTCCACTTCTTCGGGACCGCCACTCTGTCGTTCAGCGACGGCGTCGCGGCTCGGCCGGGCGACGTGTTCGAGATCGCCGCCTCACCCTTCTCGCTGCCCCTGCGCAATCCCCTGGCGGTCGCCCCCGCGGCCGATTCGACCGTGACGGTGCTGTGAGATGGCGAACCCGATCCGCATCGGGCTGGTGGGCGTCGGCAAGATCGCCCGCGACCAGCACCTGCCGGTGATCGGCGCCTCCCCGGACTACACCCTCGCAGCGGTGGCGAGCCGCCAGGGCGGGTACGACGGCGTGCCGAACTACCGGACCCTGCCGGAGATGCTCGCGGGCCGGCACGCACTCGACGCGGTGGCCCTGTGCCAGCCGCCGCAGGCGCGATTCGAGGCCGCCCTGGCGGCGATCGAGGCGGGTCTGCACGTCTTCCTGGAGAAGCCCCCGGAGCGACGCTGGCCGAAATCGGGCTGCTCGTCGCGGCGGCGCGGGCGCGGGGCGTGAGCCTCTTCGCAAGTTGGCACGCGCGCTACGCGTCCGGGGTCGAGCCCGCGCGGCGCTGGCTGTCGGGCCGCCAGATCCGTGCGGTGACGATCGCCTGGAAGGAGGATGTCCGGCACTGGCACCCGGGACAGGACTGGATCTGGGAAGCGGGCGGGATGGGTGTGTTCGATCCGGGGATCAATGCCCTGTCGATCGCCACCCACATCCTCCCGCCCTTCTTCCTGACCGGTGCGGCCCTGTCGGTGCCGGAGAACCGGCAGGCGCCGATCGCCGCCGAGCTGAGCTTCACGGACACCGCCGGCACCCCGATCCGGGCCGTATTCGACTGGCGCCAGACCGGTCCGCAGACCTGGGACATCCGGGTCGAGACCGCGGACGGCCTTCTCGTGCTGTCCCGCGGCGGTTCCGTGCTGGCCATCGACGGCCGGGACCAGCCGCTGCCACCCGAGGCCGAATACCGCGGCCTCTACGACCGTTTCGCCGCCCTGGTCCGCTCCGGCGCCAGCGACGTCGACCTGAATCCGCTGACCCATGTCGCCGACGCCTTCCTGCGCGGCGAGCGCCGGACCGTGGAGGCCTTCACGGACTGACCGGCGCGGGCCCAGCGGACACGAACGCGACAGAGCCGATCAGGGCCGCGCGTCTATGGGGGAGTCATCGATGAGGAAGACCACGCGATGGGCGGCGCTTGCCTTGTGCGCCGCCACAGTGTCGGCGGGCATCCGCCCGGCCGAGGCCCAACAGGGGGATCCCGCCCTGGACGGGGCACCGGCTCTGGCGAGGCCGGGTCCGAAGGCGAGTCCGGCACAGAAGGCCCAGTACCGCGCGAACCGCGCCCGGCGCCGGACCATCCGCGAAGCCCGAAGCTTCGCGGGCGCCAGCAGCGCGGCGGCCTCGAGCATCGCGGAGGGCAGCACCGCGGCCCCGCCCGCGCTGCCGCCCGGCACCCTCGACCTCGGGAACGGGATCACCATGGTCCTGAACTACACGGGTGAGTTCGCCGCCAACCCGAAGGGCGGCATCCGCCAGGGTTCGGACTATGCCGGCCAAGTGTTCTTCGGCCTCGACGCCGATCTCGGCCGCCTCGTCGGGATCGATGGCGGCTCGGTGCACACCATCGTGACCGAGCGCCACGGGCGCAGCCTGTCGAACGACTTCATCGGCAACACCACGAGCGTCCAGGAAATCTACGGCGGCGGCCAGACCGCGCATCTCACCGCGCTGTCCTACGAACAGAAGCTGTTCGACAACCGCCTCGACATCGAGGTCGGCCGCCTCCTGGCCAACCCGAATTTCCTGACCTCGCCGTTCTACTGCAACTTCCAGAACAACGGCGTCTGCGGCGCCCCGAAGGGTGCGTTCAAGATGACGAACATCACATGGTGGCCGATCGCCACCTGGGGTGCCCACGCCAAGGCCTGGCTCACCGTCACGGTGTTCGTGCATGCCGGCGTCTACGAGGTGAATCCGGGCGACCAACAGGACGACCAGAACGGCATCGACTGGTCGACCCGAGGCGCCACCGGCGTCGTGGTGCCGGTGGAGGTCGGCTACGCGACCAATTTCGGCAACGACCGGCTGCCGCGCAATTACGGCATCGGCGCCATCATCGACCAGTCCGACTACAAGGACCCGGTTCAGGATGTCCTCCGGGGCGCCTCCCTGTTCAGCGGCCTCGATCCGCTGACCCGGTTCGGCCGGTCGGCAGTCTACGCCCGGTTCGACCAGATGGTCTGGCGTCCGGATCCGACAGCCGTCCAGGGCCTGACCCTGTTCGGGGCCTTTGTCGCCGGGACGGGCGGGCGCCAGTACGAGGATTATTTCCTGAATGGCGGCGCCGTCCTCACCGGCACCTTCCCGGGTCGCCCCTACGACACGCTGGGTTTCGGCTTCGCGCTGGAGCACTTCTCGCCGCTCGGCCTCGCCAATTACCGGGCCACGCGCGCATCGCTCGGGCTCGACAATCGCGGCATCGCCTCCACGCAGACCATCCTGGAGCTGAGCTACGGCATACAGCTCACCCCGGCGGTTCGGCTGATGCCGAACCTGCAATACGTCATCAACCCGCAGCCGCAGGAGCGCTTCGTGTTCCGGCCTCGGGCGATCCCCGACGCCGTGGTGGTCGGCGCGAAGCTGTCGATCGACCTGTTCACCCTGGCGGGCCTCGCCAGAGGCCCCGGAAGCCTCTGACGCCGGGCACGGCGCATCGGGAGCCGGCCTGCTACCGGGTCGCGATGCGCCTGCCCGTGAAGACCGGCCGCGGGGTTCATCCGCGCGGCCGCACCGTTTCGGACCGGGCACATCCGGCCGGACGGCTCTGCGCCCTCCAGCCTGCGGCGGGGGCACCCGGTCGGGCGCGGCCCGGCGAACGGGGCTGCCCCCGGCGATTTCGCGTCAGGCGCGCTGCAGCCCGGCCCGGGCCCGGTCCGCGCCCGACAGGGTCCCGTCGCGCGCCATCGCGCGGATCCGGTCCGCCGTGCGGCAGGCGATGGCCTGGATGGTCAGCGACGGGTTCACGCCGCCCACCGTCGGGAAGACCGAACCGTCGCAGATCCAGAGGTTCGGGATGTCCCAGGTACGGCAATCGGCGTTCACCACGCTGGTGCGCGGATCGTCGCCCATACGGGCCGTGCCGTTCAGGTGGCAGGTATCGTTCTCCTGCTCCCAGATCTCGCGCCCCCGGCGGCTTCCAGCGCCTGGTGCATGAAGCGCAACGCGTGCCGGTTCATGGCTTTGTCGTTGTCGCACCAGGAATAGCTGATGCGGGCGACCGGCAGCCCGTACTGGTCCTTCACGTCCGAGAGCGTCACCCGGTTGCGCGCCTGCGGCATGTATTCGGAGACGACCTTCAGCCCGGCCACGTGGTTGTAGCGCTGCATCTCGGAGACCAGCGCCTCGCCCCAGAGGCCATGGGCCGTGGCCTGGGTGTTACCCCAGAGCGCGGGCAGGGGGCCCTGGCTCATGTAGCAGTAGCCGCCGTGGAAGTCCTTGCCCCGGTCCTCGTAGTTCCAGTGCTCGGTGATCGCCAGCGAGGGCGGGCCCTTGTAGGAGCGGATCTCCTCGTCCATCACGCCCCAGACCGCCTGGTTGCCCTGCACGGTGAGGTAGCGGCCGACGAGGCCCGAGGAATTGGCGAGCCCGTCCGGGAATTCCGGACTGGCCGACATTAGCAGCAGGCGCGGCGTCTCGATGGCGTAGCCCGCCACCACAACGTTCTTCGCCCGCTGGAAGCGCCAGCGGCCCTCGCGGTGGTAGTGGACGCCGGTGGCACGCCCGTTCCGCGTCTCGATCCGGCCGACCATGGCGAGATCGCGGATCTCGGCACCGGCCCTGAGCGCCCGCGGCAGCCAGGTGACCAGTACGCTCTGCTTGGCGTTGGTCGAGCAGCCGAGCACGCAGAAGCCGCGATAGACGCAAGGCGGCGAGTCGCCCCGCGGCGCCGAGACCGTGGCCAGCGGCGTCGGTGTCCAGGCGATGCCCATCGCCTCGCAGCCGCGGGCCAGCACCTTGCCGGCGGCGTTCACCTCGTGGGCGCGGTAGGGATAGCGCGGGCGCTTCGGCCCCCACGGATAGCTGACCGGGCCGGCGATGCCGATCGCCCGCTCGACCTGCGTGTAGTAATCCCACATCTCGCGCCAATCGAGCGGCCAGTCGGCGCCGTAGCCCAGGACCGTGCGGGCCCTGAACCAGTCCGGCCGGAAGCGCAGCGACACCATGGCGAAGTGCACGGTCGAGCCGCCGACCGCTTTGCCGGAGTTGTTGGAGCCCATCTGCAGCGGGTTCTCGCCGTCGACGATGCGCTCGTCCGTCCAGTAGAGCTTCGACTGGTGGTTCTCGTCGGAGGCGAAATCCTCCAGCGGGCGCCAGTACGGGCCGGCATCGAGGGCCGCGACCGAGAAGCCGTACTCGGCGAGCTTGGCGGCGAGCGTTCCGCCGCCGGCCCCGGTGCCGACGATGACGAAATCGACCTCCTCCTCGTCGCGATATTGCCGCATCGGCACCCATTCGCCGATGCGCATTACGTCGGGGGCTCGGCCGTGCGCGGCGCGGGGATGGTGCAGGGCGTCGTCCTGCGCAGCTCCCACCTGCGGGTTGTCGGCGGCGTTGCCGGTTCCTGGAAGTCGCATCCGTCAGACCCTCAGCGCCGGCCGATGCGGAGGTTCTCCGCCCGGGCCTCCGCCTCGCGCCCGGGATGCGCTTCGGCGGCCTCCCAGGGATCGCGGCGGTCGAAATCCATGCGCACGTAGCCGCGCGGGCTGGCCGGGCCGCCCCAGCCGATCTCGCTCCAGGCGGTGGGATGGCCGTAGTAGGACCTGACCACGTCGGGCAGCACGCGCTGCTTGAAGAACAGGTCGCAGGGCATGCCGTCCCAGGCCGGATCCTTCAGCACGCCGCTCTCGGCCAAGGCGAGAAGCTCGTCCTGCGCCTGACCGCCGAGCTGCGCGAAGCCGCAGCCGAAGGCGCGTCGGGCCTCGGCATCGAGGGCTTTGAGCCCCCGCCGCCATGCCTCGCCCTGCTCGGGCAGCGCCGCGTTCCGGTAGCCGTCCTGCGCGCCGCTCTGCAGCTTGTCGTCGATCAGGGCCGGGACGGGGATCGGGTCCGCCCGGTCGGCCGGCTGCGGCACGATGCGCGCGCAGAGGGCCGCGAGGATCGCCCATTCCGCCGCATCGAAGAAGCGGCGGCTGCCGGGGCCGATCGCCAGCCGCGCGGCGATCACGTCGCGGGTCTTGGCGTTCCAGGACGGCGAGTCGCGCTTCGCCAGGACATCGTAGCCGGGATAGAGATCGTTGCGCGGTTGCACGGGACCTCGGGGGCTTGCGTGGTTCGTTAGGGGGACGAGCGGTGACGCTCGAGCAGCTCGATGGCAGCGAGGCCGCCCAGCGCGACGCCCGAGAAGGAGGGCGGCGCCGGCAGGGGCGGACCGTCGATGAGGTTCTGCCGCCAGTTGCTCCAGCCCCCCATCATCCGGGCGACGCCGTAGGCGTGGAAGGCGACGCCGAGGATTCCCATCGCCGAGACGGCCCAGAGCGTCGCCGCGGCGCCGGGGCGCCGCGTGCCGGGCGCCTCGGCCGCGGTGGCGACCAGCACGGCGGCGGCGACTGGCGGGAGAGTGACGGGCACGAACATGGCCGGGTTCTGGAAGGCACCGCGGAAATGCAGCAGGCCGGCTTCCGCGGTCGTGCCCAGCAGCATGGCGGCGGTGGCGAGCGCGAGGGTGCGGCCGGCCGGCAGCCCGGCGAGCCGGGGCCGCTCGGGATCGGCGTCGCGCACCCGCTCGGCGGTCACGCCGAGGATGCCGGCGAGCGTCAGCGCCACGGGTGCGCCGATCGGCGCGGCGTAGAAGAGGTTCTGGAAGCTGTAGCCGCCTTCACGCTTGCCGATGTTGTAGAGGTGGAAACCGAAGCCGCCGAGGCCGGTGAGCCCCGCCAGGGCCTGGACGGCATGGCGGACGTGCGAGCTGCCCGCGTCGGTGTCGCCGGCCCCGTGGAGCGAGACGGCGAGCGTCACGCTCGACACGAGGATCGGCGTGTACATGACCCGGTTGAAGAACTGGCCGCGGTAATGCTCCAGGCCGGAATCGAACAGGACCGAGGCCGCCAGCATCGACGAGGCATGGTTGAGCCTCTGCGCCGCCGAGGCCGTGACCGCCCGTTCAGCCGAATCCGCCCGGCCCCGGCCGAGCCGCTTCGAGCGCCCGGCCGCGAAAAAGGCGAGGAGACCGGCGCCGGCCGCGGCGAGCGCCAGGGTCGCAACGGGATGGATCTCGCTGTCGAGGCGCAGTCCCGCCGGACGGATCCGCCTCTCGACCGCCCGTCCGCGCCGCCCGTCCAGGCCGGAATCAGACAGCATGGCGCTCCGCCTCCTGCTCCTTGAGGGTGAGGCCGTGCCCGGGCCGCACCAGATCCGGGGCGATCGTGCCGTCCCGCGGCTCGGGGGCGCCGTCGAACAGCATCCGCTCGATGCGGACATGGTCGTGGAACCATTCGAGGTGCCGGAAGCGCGGCGCCGCCACGGCCACCGGCAGGTGCAGCGCCGGCGCGCAATGGCCCGACAGATCGAGATGGGCCGCTTCGCAGAGCGCGGCGGCTGCTAGGAAGCCGCTGTAGCCGCCGCAGCGGGTCACGTCCGCCTGGGCACAATCCACGGCGCCGGCCGCCAGCAGGGCGTGCAGGTCGTCGAGGTCGTAGACATACTCGCCCGCCGCGATCTCCATGCTGGCCGGAGCGCGGCCACGGACCCGGGCGAGGCCGGCCGGATCGTCGCTCGTCACCGGTTCCTCGAACCACGCGACCCCGTAGGCGGTGGCCCGCTCCGCGAAGGCGATGGCGTTTTTCGGCGTGAAGGCGCCGTTGGCGTCGATGAACAGCCGGGCCGTCCCGATCGCTTCCCGGGCCGCCGCCATCCGGGCGGGGTCTCGCTCCGGGTCGCTGCCGATCTTCATCTTCACGGCGCGGCAGCCGTCCCGCTCCACCCAGCCCGAGAGCTGCGCGCGCAGCTGCCGGTCGTCGTAGCTCGTGAAGCCACCGCTGCCGTAGATCTCGGCCCGCTCCCGCGCCCGGCCGAACAGGGTCGCCAGCGGCAGGCCGAGAAGGCGCGCCTTCAGGTCCCAGAGGGCGGTGTCGAGCGCCGAGATCGCGTTCGCCGCGAGCCCGCTGCGGCCGAGATTGCGTACGGCGCCCCGCAGCACCGCGAGCGCCCGGGGGATGTCGAGGGCGGACAGGCCGACGAGCCTCTGCGCCAGGGTGTCGTGCACGAGGGCGGCCACGCTGGCATCGGTGTAGCTGTAGCCGAGCCCGGTCTCGCCCCCGGCCTGGATGTGGACGACCACGATCGTCGTCCGGTCCCAGGCTAGGGTGCCGTCGGCCTCGGGGGCGTCGGTTGGCACGGTGTAGGCCCGGGCCCGCACCGACGCGATGGTCGGATCGTCCCGCATCGATCGCGGCCCGCTATTCCTTGCTGCCGGGCAGGACGGAGCTCAGCACCTGCCGCGCCGTGTCGGCGAGGAGGTGGCGCTCCTTCGGGTCGCCCTTGCCGAGCATCGACATGAAGTTCTGGACCTGCTGGAGCGTGAAGAACGGCGGCAGCGGCGGCACCTCGGGGTCGGTCTTCACCTCCAGCACCACCGGCACCGGGCTCGCCAGCGCCGCGTCCCAGGCCGGGCCGACCTTCGCCGGGTCGTCGACGTAGAGGCCTTTCAGGCCGATCAGCTCCGCGAACTTGTGGTAGGGCACGTTCGGGATGTTCTGGCTCGCCTCGAACTTCGGATTACCCTCCATCACCCGCTGTTCCCAGGTGACTTGGTTCAGGTCCTCGTTGTTGAAGACGCAGCAGATCCAGGTCTTGTTCGACCACCGGTGCATGTATTTCGCCACGGTGATCAGCTCGGCCATGTTGTTCATCTGCATGGCGCCGTCGCCGACGAGGGCGATCACCGGCCGGTCGGGATGGGCGACCTTGGCGGCGATGGCGTAGGGGACCGCCGCTCCCATCGAGGCCAGCCCGCCCGAGAGCGAACACATCTGGCCGCGCCGCATCCTCAGGTCGCGCGCGTACCAGTTGGCGCAGGAGCCGGAATCCGAGGTGATGATCGCCCGCTCGGGCATGCGCGGCGAGAGTTCCCAGGTCACGCGCTGCGGGTTCACCGGATTGGCCTTGGCCATCGCCCGGTCCTCCGCCTCCTTCCACCAGGAGGCGACATTCTTCTCGATCCCGGTACGCCACGCGCCGCCCTCCTTCTTCTGGTCGAGCAGCGGCAGCAGGGCGCGCAGGGTCTCGGCGGACTCGCCGCAGAGCGGCACCTCCATGGGATAGCGCAGCGACAGCATCTGCGGGGCGATGTCGATCTGCACGCCCCGGGCCTGGCCCTCCTTGGGCAGGAACTCGGCCCAGGGGAAGCCGGAGCCGATCATCAGCAGGGTGTCGCACTCCTCCATCATGTCCGAGGACGGCTTCGAGCCGAGGAGGCCGATCGTGCCGGTGACGAAGGGCAGGTCGTCGGGCAGCGCGGCCTTGCCCAGCAGCGCCTTGGCGACGCCCGCCTGCAGCTTGTTGGCGACCGCGATGATCTCGTCGGTGGCGTGCAGGGCGCCCGCGCCCACGAGAATCGCGACCTTCTCGCCGGCGTTGAGCACGTCGGCGGCGCGCCTGAGATCGGCATCGAAGGGCACGACCTTCGGCGCGGTGTAGCCGACGCCCGAGAAGGTGTTGCCGTGCTTGCGCACCGGCCCCTCGTAGGGGACGTCCTGCAGGTCGTTGGGCAGGATGATCGCCGAGACCTTCCGCTCCGCCTTGGCGATGCGCATGGCGCGGTCGACGATGTGACGGACCTGCGCGGGCGAGGAGGCCTGCTGCACGTAGGCGGCGACGTCCTTGTAGACGCTCGTGAGGTCGAATTCCTGCTGGTAGTGCGCGCCGTTGACGTTGCGGGCCTGCTGCCCCGCGATGGCGAGCAGCGGCACGTGGTCGAGATGGGCGTCGTACATGCCGGTGAGCAGGTGCGTCGCGCCGGGGCCCGAGGTGGCCAGGCACACGCCGACCTCGCCGGTGAACTTGGCGTAGGCCGACGCCATGAAGGCCGCCATCTCCTCGTGGCGGACCTGGATGAACTCGAAGGGCAGATCGAGGCGCTGCATCGCGCCGAGCAGGCCGTTGATGCCATCCCCCGGGTAGCCGAAGATCGTCTTCACCCCCCACGCAGCGAGACGCGTCCAGAAGAAATCGCCGACCGTGTCAGCCATGAAGGATCCTCCGCGCAGGCGGATAGCGGCCCCGCGGTGCGGGACGGCCAAGGATAGGTGCGTGATGCGGCCGCCCGCTTCCAAGTGGCAGCGGCTTTCTCTCGGCTAACGGGTCGTGGAATACCCGGTTCCTGGCAGGTCTCGACCCATGTTTACATTTCCGTGAGCGGAAACGTCAGGACCGGGTCTTGAACAGGTCGATCGCATAGAGGTGCTGCTGGGCCGTGATGAACAGGCGCGCCTCGTCCGGGCCGAAGCAGCAGTTCGAGCAGACCTGCGGGGTCGGGATCAGACCGAGCCGGTGCCCCTCGGCGGAGAAGACCTGGACGCCCGCCTCCGAACTCGTCCAGATCCAGCCGCGCCGGTCGACCCGCAGCCCGTCCGGGACGCCGGGCTCGATCTCGGCGAAGACGCGCCGTGCGCCGAGCCGTCGGCCGTCATCCACCGGGAAGGCGTAGATCGTGTGTCCGTCGCCCCCTGCGTGCGCGACGTGTCGGTGACGTAGAGCGTGCGCCCGTCCGGCGCGAAGGCGAGGCCGTTCGGCTGGCCGAGGCTCGGCCACGCGATCCAGAGCGCCGCTCGCCGGATCGAAGCGGTAGACGCTGTGATGGCCGAGTCTCGGAGGGCGCCAAGCGGCCCTGCTTCGGCATCATCAGCCCGTAGGCGGGGTCGGAAAACCACAGGGCGCCATCCGCGGCGCAGACCACATCGTTGGGGGAGTTGAACCGGTCGCCCCGGTAGCTGTCCACCAGCACCTCGTAGCGCCCGTCCGGCCACGTGCGGGAGAGGCGGCGGTTGCCGTGCTCGCAATGGACCAGGTTGCCGTCGCGGTCGACCGTGTTGCCGTTGATGAAGGGCGTCGCGTCGATCACCACCTCGACCCGGCCGTCCGGATGCCAGCCGAGCACCCGCCGCCCCTCGATATCGGACCAGACCAGGATCCCGCGGGCCGGCCACCAAGTCGGCCCCTCGCAGAACACGGCTTGGTCGTAGAGCGCGACGAGGCGGGCGGCATGCGGCACCACCTCGGAGAACCGGGGATCCTGCGCCCGCGGCGGGTCGACATCCGGGACGGGGGCGGGCGGTCCAGCGGGGCGCAGCAAGTCTGGCATCTGGGTAATCGTGTTCTTGCCCGGGCGCTCTCGATCCGCGAGGAGCACGCGGGCGTCGCGGTCCGGGGCGTCGCCCGCAACCGAACGCCGTCGCGCCGGCCAGCCACTCAGGTCCGCCGGGACGGTGCCCGCGCGATCTCCTCCGGTCCATTCAGACAACCGCGTCGGACGGGGCGGGTTCTCGGGCTTCGTTCCCGGTCGCCATTCCCCGCATCGACCGCGGAATCGCCGGCCGGCCGGTCCGGCGCGGTGACGCACGCACCTGACGACGAGGGCGACCATATCCTTCCGTCGATCCGGCGGAGTGTGGAATTTCAAGCTCATGATCGGCAAACCGATAGAACAGATACCCATAGTCACAGATTCCATATCGGAATCCGCCACTCTGCGGCGCACAATTTCCGACGGTTCCGAGATAAAACTCTGTCCGAAACGCTCGGTCACGAGGACAACGTTTTGCATCTGCGGTCGAATTGGGGATGCCGTTTCATTGACGGCCGGAGACAGGGCCATCAATTCTATCGACCAGTTCGGATGCCCGATCGCACGGCTGCCGCTCTCCCGATCGGAGCGATCCGCCATTCTGCCCTACCGAAGGCACCCAGAATGACACGACCGAGACTCGTCGGGCTGAGCGCGAACGTGCAGCGGCCGTCCAAGACCCGCACCCTAGTCGATGCGGTGCTGCGCGAGGCCAGCGCCCAGGCCCCGCTCGACGCGCGCATCCTGGACTTCGTCGATGCCGGCACGGGCCTCGGTGCCGCCTGGACCCGCGATCAGCTCCCGAAGGCCGCCCGGAGCGTGCTCGCGGCCATCGAGGAGGCGGACGGGCTCGTCGTCGGCTCGCCGGTCTACAAGGGCGCCTATACCGGCCTGTTCAAGCACCTGTTCGACCTGGTCGATCCGGGGGCGCTGGCCGGCAAGCCGGTCGCCATCGTGGCCACGGGCGGCGGCGCGCGCCACGCGCTGGTGGTCGAGCACGCCTTCCGGCCGCTGTTCGGCTTCTTCGGCGCGCTCCAGATCCCCACCGCGGTCTACGCCTCCGACGCGGATTTCCGCGACGGCGTGCTCACCGAGGCCGGCGTGCGGGCCCGCGCCGCGGAGGCGGGCGGGCAGCTCGCGGCGCTCCTCGTCCACCGCGCCGCCCAGGCCACGGCGGCCGTCCCGCTCGAACTCGCGGCCGCCGAGTGAACCGCGCGATGCTGCCCCGCCGCAAAGTCCTGGCCGCCCTGGCAGCCCTGCCGGCAGGCTTGGCCGCCTCCCGACCCGCCCGCGCGGCCGAGCCGGACGTGGTGCGGATCGGCTACCAGAAGAACGGCATCCTGGTCGTCGCCAAGCAGCAGGGGATCATCGAGCGCTGCCTGGAGCCTCTCGGGCAGAGTGTGCGCTGGGTCGAGTTCTCCTTCGGGCCGCCGCTGCTGGAAGCCCTGTCGCTCGACGGGATCGATCTCGGCCAGACTGGCGACGCGCCGCCGATCTTCGCCCGGGCGGCGCGGTCCAACCTCGTCTATGCGGCCGCCCAGGAGGCCGGCGGTTCCGGTGCCGGGATCCTGCTGCCGACGGGCTCGGGGATCCGCAGCCTCGCCGATCTCAGGGGCAAGCGCGTCGCCTTCGCCAAGGCGTCGAGCGCCCACAACCTGACCATCGCGGCCCTGGAGAAGGCCGGCTTGGCCTATACCGACATCGAGCCGGTGACGCTGGCGCCCGCCGATGCCGCGGCTGCCTTCGCCCGGGGCAGCATCGACGCCTGGACGATCTGGGACCCATACTTCGCCGTCGCCGAGCAGGGGGAGGGGT
This sequence comes from Methylobacterium sp. P31, assembly GCA_050632875.1. Taxonomy (GTDB): domain Bacteria; phylum Pseudomonadota; class Alphaproteobacteria; order Rhizobiales; family Beijerinckiaceae; genus Methylobacterium. The sequence goes on from JBODSC010000001.1 coordinate 5,191,000, forward strand.
GCGCGTGCTGGCGCGCGCCACCGCCATCACGCCGCAGAACAACTTCTTCCTGGCAAGCCGGCCGTTCGCGGAGACCCGCACCCCGGCGCTCGCCGCGGTGATCGGGGCGCTCGGCGATGTGGCCGCTTGGTGCACGCAGAACCGCGGCGCCGTCGCCGAATTCCTGTCGCAGGGCACCGGCGTGCCGCTCGCCGCCACGCGGCGGGCGGTGGACCGGACCGATTACGTGATCGGCCCGATGACCGACCGGGTCGCCGCCGAGCAACAGCGGGTCGCCGACCGCTTTCACGCCCTGAAGCTGATCCCGAAGCCGATCCACATCGCCGACGCGGTCTGGACGGCCCCGCCCACAACGGCTGAGACCCATGACCAAACGAACGCCCCGCGCCCTGCCTCTGGTGCCCGCCGGGACCGCCCCGAACCGACGTCTGCTCCTGTCCTCCGGCCTCGGCCTCGCGGCGGCCGCGCTGCTGCGCCCCGCCCGTGCGGCGGGCAGCATCCGGATCGGTTACCAGAAATACGGCGCCCTCGTGCTGCTCAAGGCCCGCGGCACCCTGGAGACGGCGCTCCGGCCGCTGGGCACCACGGTGTCGTGGTCGGAATTCCCGTCCGGACCGCCCCTGCTGGAGGCGCTGAACGCCGGCGCGATCGATTTCGGCACGGCCGGGGAGGCGCCGCCGATCTTCGCGCAAGGAGCGAGCCCGGAACTGCGCTACGTCGCCACCGAGCCGCCGGCCCCGCGGGGGAGGCGATCCTCGTGCCCAAGGACAGCCCCGCCCGCAGCGTCGCCGACCTGCGCGGCAAGACCATCGCCCTCAACAAGGGCTCCAACGTCCATTTCCTGCTGGTGCGCGCCCTGGAGCAGGCGGGCCTGCCCTACGACGCGGTGAAGCTCGCCTTTCTGGCGCCGGCGGACGCCAACGCCGCCTTCGTGCGCGGCGCCGTCGACGCCTGGGTGATCTGGGATCCGTACCTCGCGGCCGCCGAGCGCGCCACCGGCGCCCGGGTGCTGGCGGACGGGCGGGGGATCGCGCCCAATCGCGAGTTCTATCTGTCACGCCGGGCCTTCACGGAGTCGAGCCCCGAGATCGTCTCGGCCGTGATCGCGGCGATCGAGTCCATCGATGCCTGGGCGGAGGGTCACGCCGACACGGTGGCGGCGGAACTCGCACCCGCGATCGGCGTCCCGGCCCCGGTCCTGCAGGTCGCCCTGGAGCGCCAGTCCTACGGCGCGGCGCCCCTGGACGCCACCGCGATCGCCGACCAGCAGCGGGTCGCCGACGCCTTCCACGCCCTCGGCCTCCTGCCGAAACCCATCCGGGTCGCCGACGCGGTCTGGACCGAGCCCGAACGCCGGGCGGAGAACCGCTGATGCGCACCGCCAAGCTTGATCGCCTCCGCGACGCCGCGGTCCCCTGGCTGCTGCCGGCGGTGATCCTCCTGGGCTGGCAGGCCGCGGTCTCGGCCGGCCTCGTCTCCAGCCGGTTCATGCCGGCGCCCCTCGACGTGGTCCGGGCCGGCTGGGAGGCCGGGCGGACCGGCGAGCCTCTGGACCAATCTCGGGGTCAGCACCCTGCGGGCGCTAGCGGGCTTCGTGGTGGGCGGCGGCATCGGCTTCGCGCTGGGCCTCGCCAATGGCCTGTCGCGCGTCTCGGAGCGGCTCACCGACACCTCGGTGCAGATGGTCCGCAACGTGCCCCACCTGTCCCTGATCCCGCTGGTGATCCTGTGGTTCGGCATCGGCGAGGAGGCCACGCTGTTCCTGGTGGCGCTGGGCGTGTTCTTCCCGATCTACGCCAACACCCTGCACGGCATCCGCTCGGTGGATCCGGGCCTCGTGGAGATGGGCCGGGTCTACGGCATGTCCCGGACCGAGCTGTTCACCCGGGTCGTGCTGCCCGGCGCCCTGCCGTCGATCTTCGTGGGCCTGCGCTACGGCTTGGGCATCATGTGGCTGACGCTGATCGTCGCCGAGACGATCTCGGCCTCGTCGGGGCTCGGCTACATGGCCATGCAGGCGCGCGAGTTCATGCTGGTCGACGTCGTCGTGCTGGCGATCCTGATCTACGCAGGCCTCGGCAAGCTCGCCGACGCACTGACGCGCCAGCTAGAGCGCGCCTGCCTCGCCTGGAACCCCGCCTACAGGAGCGCCTGATGCTGCGCGACGTCGTCCGCCCCGAGGCGCTGCCCGACGCGATCACCGAGTCCCGGCAGACCGGAAGCTCCGCTCCGTCGCGCCCGCCCGCAGAGCTTGGCCAGCGCGGGATCGCCGTGACCGTCCGCGACCTGCGCAAGAGTTTCGACGGCCACCCGGTCATCGAAGGCCTGAACCTGTTCCTGCCGGCGGGCGGGTTCACCGCGGTGGTCGGCCGCTCCGGCTGCGGCAAGAGCACCCTGCTGCGGCTGATTCTCGGGCTGGAGGCGCCCAGCGGCGGCCGGATCGACTTGGAGGGGCCGGACAGCAGCCCCCGCCGGTCCGAGCCGCCGAAGCGGATCATGTTCCAGGAGCCGCGGCTGCTGCCCTGGGCGCGGGTGGTCGACAACGTCGCGGTTGGCCTATCCGGCCACGGCGCCCGGGCCGAGCGCCGGGAGCGGGCGCTGGCGGCGCTCGCCGAGGTCGGCCTCGCCGACAAGGCGGGACAGTGGCCCGCGACCCTGTCGGGCGGCCAGCGGCAGCGCGTGGCGCTGGCCCGGGCGCTGGTGAGCCGGCCCGGCCTGCTCGCCCTCGACGAGCCGCTCGGTGCCCTCGACGCGCTGACCCGCATCGGCATGCAGGACCTGATCGAGCGGATCTGGCGGGCGCAAGGATTCACTGCCCTGCTCGTGACCCACGACGTCGCCGAGGCGGTGGCTCTGGCCGACCGCATCCTCGTGGTTGAGTCCGGGCGCATCGCCCTCGACCTGCGGGTCGACGTGCCGCGCCCGCGCCGGCGCGGAGATCCGGATCTGGCGCGGCTGGAAGGCCGTATTCTCGATCATCTGCTCGGCGGCCCGCAGCCCGCCTGAACCCGAACGGAGACTCCATGACCGCATCCCAAGACGGGCGCGCCGACGTCCTCTGGTTCCTGCCGACCCACGGCGACGGCCGCTACCTCGGCGCGCAGGAGGGCGCCCGGGAGGTCTCGCTCGGCTATCTCCGGCAGATCGCGCAAGGCGCGGACGACCTCGGCTATTACGGCGTGCTGCTGCCGACCGGGCGCTCCTGCGAGGATTCCTGGATCGTCGCCTCGGCGCTGGCGCCGCTGACGAAGCGCCTGCGCTTCCTCGTGGCCGTACGGCCGGGCCTGATGGAGCCCTCCGCGGCGGCCCGCATGACCGCGGCGCTGGACCGGATCTCGGACGGGCGCCTGCTGATCAACGTCGTCACCGGCGGCGACCCGGTGGAGCCTCGCCGGCGACGGCGTGTTCCTGTCCCACGACGAACGTTATGCCGTCACCGACGAGTTCCTGACGATCTGGCGCGGCCTCCTCGCGGGCGAGACCGTGACGTTCCAGGGCCGGCACCTGCGCGCCGAGAACGGCCGGGTGATCTTCCCGCCGGTGCAGAAGCCCTACCCGCCGCTCTATTTCGGCGGCTCCTCGGCGGCCGGCATGGCGGTGGCGGCGGACCATTGCGACGTCTACCTCACCTGGGGTGAGCCGCCGGCCCAAGTGGCCGAGAAGATCGCCGCCGCCCGGCAAGCCGCCGAGGCGCGAGGCAAGACGTTCTCCTACGGTATCCGCCTGCACGTGATCGCCCGAGAGACGGAAGCCGAGGCCTGGGAGGCCGCGGAACGGCTGATCACGAAGCTCGACGACACCACCATCGCCCGCGCCCAGGAGACTATGAAGCGGCAGGATTCCGTGGGCCAGAGCCGGATGATGGCGCTCCACGGCGGCAGCCGCGACAAGCTCGTGGTGGCGCCGAACCTCTGGGCCGGTGTCGGCCTCGTGCGCGGCGGCGCCGGGACGGCGCTCGTCGGCTCGGCCGATCAGGTTGCCGACCGGATGAAAGAGTATATCGATCTCGGGATCGACCGCTTCATCCTCTCGGGCTACCCGCATCTGGAGGAGGCTTACCGCTTCGCCGAGCTGGTCTTCCCGAAGCTGCCGCTGCGCGCCACCACGGGCCGGCCGGTGGGCCATGCCCGCAACGACGGCCCGTTCGGCGAGATCATCGCCAACGACCTCGTGCCGACCCGCCGGGTCGGGGCCCACTGACCGGAGGACAGGTCGGGCCGTCCGGATCGGCCCGGCATCCCGATCCGGACATGGCTAGCCCGCATACGCGCCATCCGGGCGTCATCCGGACGTCATGGTGACGCCATCCTTGGCGCCCATCCGCCCCGCCCATCGCCGCGCGGCGCGCTCGCGCGGCCTGGATGAGCGAAGGATGTCCATGACCTCGACCAAGACGGCCCTCAAGACGGCTTTCCTGGCCATCGGCCTCTGTCTCGGCCCCGCCGCCGCGTTCGCGGAGCAATCCCCGGCCCGCGAGGCGCTCAAGCAGTACTGCACCGGTGACTACATGGATTACTGCAGCGCCTACGCGCCGGGCGGTCCGGAGGTCGAGGCCTGCTTCAAGGCCAACCTGAAGAAGCTCTCCCCGGCTGCTCCGCGGCGATCACCGCCTACAAGAAGGAGCAGCGGGTGACCAAGCGCTACAGCGAGGCGCGGTAAGCCCCAAGACCCTCACCGCACGGCGATCCCCGGAGGGCACCGCGGCAGTCGAGATGGGCCGGGCTGGTCGAGACCACCGCGGCACTGCACCCCGCCCGCGGGCCGAGATAGAGCGCCTCGCCGGAGACCCGATCGGTCGGAGGCGCCGGCGGGGCGCGGCGACTTGCCGCCCAGCGCCGTCTGCAGGGCGGCGATCCCGCCTTGAGATCCTCCAGCGTGCCAAGCACCACCAAGCACCGCGTAACAGGTGCAGCTTTGGGCCGCCGGCGGGACGTTGTTCTCTCGGAGGACGCCGTTCTACTTCCCCGTCGCGTTGCCCGGATCCGGCGGCATGGGCCAGGATCACCGGCACCTGCACGATAATTTAAGCGCGCGGCTGTCATCAGGTTAGGATGGGTCTGGCCAAGCTTGAGTCCTGTGATTCCGCGACGATCCGCACGCGCGACCGCATGGGACTTGGCACGTCGGCTCCAGAGAGACTTCGCGACGCGGATGCCGTGCCGATGACAACCACCGACATATCGTCCGCCGGAGCCAAGACTCAGGCCGGCACGCGCGAGGGCCTCCTGCGCGGAGCCCGCATTGTCGCGGCCGCGGCGGTCACCGTGATGGTGCTCCTGCTCGACCTCATCAGCTTCTCCCAGCTCATCTTCTCGGGCCCGCTCGCCGAGAGCCGCGTCGCCGGCCTGTCGGCGATGCTGGCGGCCTACGTGCTGGGCAGCCTCGTGTTCATCGCGCTCCGGCGGACCGCCCGGGTGTCGCTCTCCTTCATCGGCGCGGCGGCGATCGTGCAGGCGGCGATCGCCGCCGCGGTCGCGGAGCGGCTGCAGGCCACGGGCGTGACCGATCCGGAAATCGTCGGCCGGATGGTCCTCATCGCCTGCGGCGTCTCGACCTTCACCACCGGGATCGTGTTCGTACTGCTCGGGACCCTGCGCGCCTCGCTGCTGACGCAGCTCCTGCCCTACCCGGTGCTGGCCGGGTTCCTCGGCGGCGTCGGGCTGCTGTTCCTGCGCAGCGGCCTGCAGATCGGCGCGCATCTCGACGACCCGCTGGCGGCACTGCTCGGAATCCTCGACCCGGCCGCCCTCGACCCGGGCCGGATCGATGCCGGGGCGCTCGGACGCGTCGGCCTGGCGCTCGGCATCGGGTTCTGCGCCTTCTACCTGCCCCGGCGGATCCGGCATTGGGGCACCTATCCGGCGGTCATCCTGGCGAGCCTCGTCGTGGTGCATCTCGGGCTCGTCTGGACGGGCACCGACATCGCCGCCGCGCAGGCGGCCGGATGGCTGATCGAGCCGCTGCCGTCGGGATCTTTGCTGCGCGTCCTGGCCGTCGGCAGCCTCTCGGACTTCGATCCCGGCCTGCTCCTGCCGATCCTGCCCCGGATCGCCACCCAGGTCGTCGTCGCGGTGATCATTCAGATCCTCTACGTGGTCAGCGTCGAGCTGGAGATCCGGCGCGAGGCTCAACATCGACCGGATGTTCGTCGCCTCGGGGGCGACCAACCTCGTCGGCAGCCTGTTCGGCAGCTCGGTGATGGGCTTCGGGCGGACCTCGACGCTGCTGCTGCACAATATCGGCGGCGGCCACTGGCTCGGCTGGTGGCTGACGCTGGCCGTCATGGCGGCTCTGCTCGTGGTCGGCGCGAGCCCGCTCGCGCTGCTGCCCCGCCCGCTCGCCGGCGGCGCCCTGATCGCCATCGGCCTGGGGCTGCTGGTCAACCTGGCGCTCGCCTGCCGGACCTTCCCGCGCTGGGAGATCGCCATCGCGCTGGTGGTGTGCGGGGCGACCGCCCTGTTCGGCGCCACCGCGGGCTTCCTGGTCGGCGTCGTGCTGGCGATCCTGATCTTCGCGGTCCAGTACGGGCAGATCCCGGCCATCCGCCGGGCGCTCTCGGGGGCGGAGCGGCGCAGCAGCGTCATCCGCGCGCCCGACGCGGCCGAGCGGCTGCGCGAGGCCGGCGAGCGGATCCGGATCTACACCCTGCAGGGCTACCTGTTCTTCCTCAACGCGCAGGCGGTCTACCGCCGGGCCGCCGCGGAGACCGGGAGCCTGCGCGTCCTCATCCTGGATTTCCGGGAGTGCGTCGGGCTCGACAGCTCGGCGCTCATCGCGTTCCGCAAGGTCGGCCAGCTCGCCGAGCAGCGCGGGTTCGACGTCCTGCTGGTCCATCTCGAACCCGCGGCAGCCCGGCAGATCGCGCGCGGCGGCCTCACCGCCGATCCGCAGATCCGGATCCTCAACACCCTGGACGAGGCCCTGCGCGAAGCGGAGGCGGCCCTGCTGTCGGAGGCCGGAAGCGCCGGGGGCAGCGAGGTCGCGCATTTCGCCCGCCATATGGCGGAGCGGCTGGGCCGTGCGTTCGGGCCGGGCGATTTCGCCCCCTATCTCACGGTGCGCGACCTCGCGGCGGGCGAGGTGCTGCTGCGCCAGGGCGAGGCAGCCGACGCCCTCTACTTCCTCGAGCGCGGGGTCGTCTCCATCGAGATGGAAGTGCCGGGCCGCGCCAACCTGCGTCTGCGCACCACCACGGCGGGCACGGTGATCGGCGAGATCGCGCTGGCGCAGGGCGGCCGGCGCACCGCCACCGCCATCGCCGAGAGCCCCTGCCGCGTCGTCGGCGTCGACCGGGCCGCCCTGGCCCGCATGGAGCGCGAGCGCCCCGACCTCGCGCTGTCCTTCCAGCGCTTCCTGATCCTGGAACTCGCCGGCAAGGTCGCCGACACGAACCGGCTGCTCGAGGCCGAGCTGCAGTGAGGCGCTTGGCGGCGCCCGAACATCAGGCGGCTGCCAGCACCACGGCGAGCCCGATATGGGTCACTTGGTGCAGGAACTGATCGACGCCGATCAGCCACCAGAACCGGGCATCGGTCACCGGAAAACGCGTGCGCTGGCCGACCAGCGCCTTGGCCCGGTCGATCGCCGTGTGGACCGCGAAATCCACGAGCCCCAGCCACCACAGGGCCGGCTTGACGGCGAGCGCGATGAGCAGTGTGCCGAGGCCGTGCAGGCCGGCATGGGCGCAGAGCGGGCCGGCCCAGGCCGAGACCCGCTCCTTGCCCTGCGCCATCCAGTTGCTCTGCAGGAGGAAATCCGCCCCGAGATGCTTCACCGCGAAGGCGAGGAACAGGAGCGCGAAGCCTCCAACCGGAACGAGCATATCGACGGACGGCATCGCGGTCCTGTTGCTCCTGCCGCGATCCTGCGGGGGATACTCGGACCGGTGTCCCGCGACCCGAATCGAGCAACGCCCAGCATACACGTCCGCGCCTGCCCTGGCTTGCGTCGGGATTCGTCTCGGGCGCGCGATTCAGCTGACCACCCCGCCGACTGAGAGCACCGGATCCGGCCGCCGGCTCCTGTACCGGCCGAGCCCACGGCACGGGAATTCGGACGGCTCGACGCCACGTTGAGGCATGAACACTGCGAAGTGCGACCTTGTTGTAGTCAATATTCGGCCCCATAAAATATTAATTTCAATACACACATTAAGGACAGACATAATCCTGAGTTAAAATAGTTCCAATTCATAAAGATAGACGTTGTTGAGCAAGTATCCTGCGTGATAGCCGTCCTGCTTGCATGAGTCCTGCGAGCATGACATTGGCGCCCCGGGATCTCGACGGTCACGGCCACGGCGCAGAGGTTGCGGCGAGTCCGGCCGACCGGCCCGGCGGGCGGCCGTGCGGCGGCGTGTCGTGGGATCTCGCCGCCTTCGAGCGTCGCCGGGCCGCCTATCTCGTGAGCGCGCGCCGCATCCTCGACTACCCGGCGCAGGCCGAGGACGTGGTCCAGGACGTGATGCTCCGCCTCATCGCCGATCCGCCGCAAGCCGGGGACGGCTTCCAGGGCGCCTATGCCGGACGGATGGTCCGCAATCTCGCCCTCGACCGGGCGCGGCGGCGGAGGCTCGAACGCCGCCTGTTCACCGGGCTCGATGCGGCGCCGGACCCGGTCGATTCCGGGGCGGGAACGCCCGAGGCGGCCGCAGCCTCGCGGGAATCCCTGCGTCAGGTGGAGGCCGCATTGGCCGAGCTGCCGGAGCCGGCGCGCACCGCCTTCCGGCTGCATCGGGTCGAGGGCGTGCCCCAGATCGAGATCGCGCAGCGGCTCGGCCTCTCACGCGCCCTGGTGTGCGGCCTCGTCCGCCGGGGACACCTGCACTGCCTCGCGGCCCTCGGCCGCCGCTGCGCCGCGTGTCCGGCGGGCGTCCGCGAGCCACGCGAGCATCAGCGCCAATCCGAGTCCGTCGGCCAGGAACTCGGCCGCGACCCGGCTGGCGAGCACCCCCGTATAGCCGAGGAGCGGCGGCAGGATCAGGAGCGGCGGGATCAGCGCCAACCCCTGCGCGGCCAGCGACACGGCGGCGGCCCGGCGCGGCGCGGCGATCGCCTGGAACAGGGTCGCGGCGGTGAGCTGTAGCCCGACCGGCGCGAAAGCGAGGGCGAAGACCGCGACGGCGCGGGCGCCCTCGCGGGCCGTCGCCAGATCCTGCGCGAACAGGCCCGCGAGGGGCCCGGCCAGCGCGAAGATCAGCCCGCCGACGACGGCCCCGTAGGCGAGGGCAGCGGCCAGCACGAAGGCGAGGGCGCGGAGCAGCCGGTCCCGGCGGCCGGCACCGGCTGCGTGGCCCAGCACCGCCTGGGCGCCGGCCATCATCCCGAGCAGCGGCAGGGCCGCCACCAGGGTCAGGCGCAGGGCGATCCCCTGGGCTGCGACCGCTGCGTCCCCATAGGGGGCGGCAGCCTCCACGAACAGCGCCATGGCGAAGGCCGCGAGCAGGCTGGACCCGGTGGCCGGCACGGCGAGCCGCAGGGCCTCGGCCAGCAATCCGCGCCCGATCCGGCCGCCGCCGGGCCGCCGGATCCGGGCCGGGCCCCGCGCCCGGGCGAAGTGCAGCAGATACGCCCCGGCCCCCGCGAGCTGCGCGCCGATGGCCGCCCAGCCCGCACCGACGGTGCCGAGGCCGCAGAGGCGGATCAGCACCCAGTCGAGGAGGATGTTCAGGCCGAAACCGCCGACCATGAGGGCGCCGCTCAGGCGCGCATGCCCCTGGGCGCGCACGATGAAGCCGCCGACGATCATCACCAGCATCAGGGCCGTGCCGAGTGTGGCGAGTGCCGTGTAGGGTGCGGCCGCTTCGGCGAGCGCCGCATCCGCGCCGAGGAACCCGAGCCAGAACGGCGTGTCGACGAGGATCGCGACAGTCACGGCGGCGCCGGCCGGCAGGCTCAGCCAGAAGCCCAGGGAGGCCGCCGCGCCGGCCTGGGCCCGGTCCCCGGCGCCCAGCGCCCGGGAGACCTGCGAGGCCGCTGCGATCCCGGCGCCGTAGCCGAGGGCCGCGACGAGCAGCGTCACCGGATAGGCGATGGCGATGGTGGCGATGGCCGCCGCGCCGAGATCGGCCACGAACCATGCGTTGACCAGCATCTGCAGCGCGTGGGCCGAGATCCCGAGGATGGCGGGTCCCGACAGGCGCAGGACCAGGGCGACGACCCGGTCGTGATCGAGGTCGACGGGCCGGTTCCAGGGGCGCGGCACGCTGTGTCTCACGGGACCGACGCGGCGGAACGGATGGCGGACCGCGCGGCGCGCTCCTCCCCGAGGATGGTCCGCGCGATGGCACCGGCACGCACCGGCAGGATCGACAGCAGCGTCTCGGTGAGCCCGTGGGTCGGCTCGCTGAAGCCCTGAAGGTGCAGGCTCACCCGGGGCTCGGCGGCGTCGAGCGGCAGGCGATAGTGCCGGTCCACGGTCTCGCAGGCCATGAAGGGCCGCACGGGATCGAGGATCGCCGGCACCGCGGCGCGCTGGTAGCCGGTGGCGCAGATCACCGTCGCGTAGCTCTGCCGCTCCGCGCTGCCGGCGACGTCGTCGCGCAGGGCCGCGCGCAGGCCCTCGGGGCTCGGCTCCAGCGCCACCACCCGGGTGCTGCGCCGCAGCCGGTAGCGGGTCACCCCGCTCACCGTCTGCTCGTAGAGAGTGGCGTAGAAATCCTGGATCAGGTCCGCGTCGACCACCGCATAATTGGTGGACCGGTGGGCGGCGATCAGCCCCGCTCGCACGGGCGGCGGCGCGTCGTGGATGCGGTCGACGGCGGCCGGGTCGAAGATCTCATTGACGAACGGACTGTCGTCGGCGGGCTTCAGGGCCGGCCCGCGGATCGCGAGGTCGATCAGGGCGCGGGGGTAGCGCGCACCGAGGTCGGTGGCGATCTCCACGGCGCTCTGGCCGCCGCCCACCACCAGAATGCGGGGCTCCGGCCCGTCGAGGCGCGGCGCCCCGAGGGCCTGCGCGATCCCCGGCAGGTACCAGGAGGAGTGGATCAGCCGCCTGTCCCGCGCATGCGCGGCGAAGGGCTCCGGGATCGCCGGGTCGCCGCCGGCCGCCACGACGAGGTGGCGGCAGCGGCGCAGGCGGGGTGCGCCCGTCCCGTCCCGGGCCTCAACCACGAAGGCGGCGAGCCGCCCGTCCCGGGTCTCCGGGCGCACGGCCTCGACGGTATGGCCGTAGAAGACCACGTCGGAGAAATGCTCCGCCGCCCAGGCGAGATAGTCGCTGTACTCGATCCGCGAAGGGGTGAAGGTCTTGAGATTGAGGAAGGTGCTGAGCCGGCCCTTCACGTGCAGATAGTTGAGGAAGCTGAACGGGCTCGTCGGATCACGCAGGGACACCAAGTCCTTCACGAAGCTGATCTGCATGTCGGCCCCGGGCAGCATCATCGCCCGGTGCCAGCCGAACCGCTCCTGCCGCTCGATGAAGCGCAGGGAGGGCCAGGGTGGGCCGTCGCCCATGGCGTCCCGCAGGGCGATAGCCAGGGACAGGTTGGCCGGGCCGAAGCCGATGCCGATGATATCGTCGGTCGCGGGGTGATCCGTCATCGCTGGCGTCTCTGCTCGATCGGAGGGCGGTCTAGAGCGGCACCGCGGGAGAGCGCGGCGCCGCATCGGCAGCGGCCGCGCCCGGCACCCAGAGCCGGTCGCGGACGAAGTGCTCGCGCGACAGGGCGACGAGGGCGGCGCGCTTGTGCGGGAAGTCGACGGTGGCGATCGTGGAGAAGCCGGAGGCGTGGAGGTTCCGGATCTGCTGGGCGTGATCGGCCCGGGGCTCGCCGACGATGCGCTGCGTACGCGGCTCGTCGAGGAACAGGTAGTGCATCAGCGAGGGCAGCCAGGCCGAGACGTACGGACGCCCGCGCACGGCCGCGTCGCCGATCGCCACATGCCAGCCGCGGTCGTAGGGACCGGATTCGTAGAGCGGCCCGAGGCGGCTCTCCCGGGCCCAGTACAGCTCGAAATAGCCGAACGGCGTGCCGTCGACGCAGCCGAACAGCGGCAGGCTCGCGGGGTCGGCCTGGAGCCGCGCGATGTAGGCCGCGTGCTCCGATAGCGTGCCCCGCTCCTGCCAGATCGCGGCGACGCGGCGGTCGTTCATCCAGGCCGAGAACAGCGCGACATCCCCCGGCTCCGTCATCGTGCGGAAGCTCAAGCGTCGGCCGAGCCAGGGAATGGTGCGGGCGTAGACGGTGCCGGCGGGGGCTCCGGCCGCAGGGGATGGCGGCGGCCCGCTGTGGCGGTGAACAGCTCGGGGAAGGGGGCCGGGCCGCCGGGAGCCAGCGGGCGGCGCATTGCCAGAGGAGGCCCGGCAGGATCTCGACCCCGCTGCCGGCGCGCCAAGCGGCCCCGAGGGCGAGCAGCCGCAAGGCGGTTTCCGGACCGGCCTCGATACCGATTGCGGAGCACCCGCGTGTCCTGGGCAGTGAGCGCCTCGGCGCGGGCCAGGATCGCCTCCGCGTCCACCGCCGGGTCGCCCGGCTCGGCGATGCGGATCAACGGCGATTCCCGTGTCCCCTCCAGGACGGGCCGCACCCGCGTCGCGTCGTGCACCCGGGGTCTCGAATCGTCCGTCATCCGTCCTCCGCGTGTCGCCGGCACCTCCCTGACGGATGGATCCGGCCGCGGTTCAGGACTTTTTCGGCTTCCAGGAAGGCCGGGCCGTGAATTGCCCCCGGCCTCAACCGTCAGGTCCGTCGAAGCCCAGGCGGCCCGGGAGCGAGCGGATGGACAGGCACACCGGCCAGAAATCAGGTGCGGACGCGATCGCGGATTGGACGCAGAGTCCGGTGATGGTGGCCTTCGACCGGGCCGGGCACGGCGCCTTCTGGCCGGCCGGGCGCGCGCTGCCCGCCGGCTGGACGCGGGTGCACGGTCCCTGCGGGATCGCGGCGGCGCGGGACTGGATCGCGGATCCGGCGCACGCGCCCGGACCCGCCCCGGCGGCGCAGCCCGGTCCCGACGCCGACCGCGAGACCGTGCCGGCCCGTCTCGCCCGGCTCGCCGCGGCGGAGCCCGGCCGGCCGGCGGTGCTGTTCGGCGGGGCGACGCTCACCCGGGGCGACCTCGACGCCCGGGCCGCCACCCTGGCGGCCGGGCTCGCTGCGCGCGGGATCGGGCGCGGCCACCGCGTCGCGGTGGCGCTGGACCGGTCCCCCGAACTCATCGTGGCGCTGCTCGGGGTGCTGCGGGCCGGCGCGGCCTTTCTGCCGCTCGATCCCGCCTACCCGACGGCCCGGGTGCACATGATGCTGGCCGATGCCGCGATCGCGCACTGCCTCACGACGGCCGAGACCGCCGCGCGCCTCGACCTGCCGGAGGGGGTCGCCCGGCTCGATCCCGCCGCCCTGGACGCCGGCCCGGCCGCCCCCACCATGCCGGAGCCGGGCGATCCCGCCTACCTGATCTACACGTCGGGCTCCACGGGCACGCCGAAGGGTGTCCTCGTCGAGCACGGGCCGCTCGCCATGCATTGCCGCACCACCGCGGCGGTCTACGAGATGGACGCGGCGTCGCGCGAGCTGCACGTCCTGTCCTTCGCGTTCGACGGCGCCCACGAGCGCTGGATGACACCCCTCCTGGCGGGCGGCTGCATCGTGCTGCGCGGCCCCGAACTCTGGACCGCCGCCGAGACCCTGGCGCAGATCCGCCGCCACCGGGTGACCCATGCGGGCTTCCCCACGAGCTTCATCGGCCAGCTCGCCGACTGGGCCGAGCGCCTGGGCGAGGCACCCGCGGTCCAGGTCTACTCCTTCGGCGGCGAGGCCATGGCCCGGGAGACCTTCGCGCGGCTCGGCCGCACCCTGAAGCCCCGGCTGCTGATCAACGGCTACGGCCCGACCGAGTGCGTGATCTCGCCGCTCGTCTGGAAGGTGCCGCCGGAGGCGACCTTCGACGAGCCCTACGCGCCGATCGGCGGCCCGGTCGGGGCTCGGGCGGCCTACGTGCTCGGGCCCGACCTTGAGCCCGTGGGGGCGGGCGAGACCGGCGAACTCCACATCGGCGGCGGCCTCGCCCGGGGCTACTGGCGGCGGCCGGCCCTCACGGCGGAGCGCTTCCTGCCCGACCCGTTCGTGGCCGGGGGCGGCCGGATGTACCGCACCGGCGACCGGGTCCGGCGGCGGCCCGACGGCAGCCTCGCCTTCGCGGGCCGGGCCGACGATCAGGTCAAGATCCGCGGCCACCGGATCGAGATCGGCGAGGTCGAGGCCGCCCTGCGGGAGCTGCCGGGGGTCGCGGAGGCCGTCATCCTGCGCCGGGAGGGGACGGCCGGCGCCTATCTCGCGGGCTACGTCGTCCCGGCCCGGGGGAGGCGCCCCGAGGCCGGCCGCCTGCGCGCCGCCCTCGCCCGGATCCTGCCGGAACCCATGGTGCCGGCGAGCCTGACCCTTCTCGACCGGCTGCCGGTGACCGCGAACGGCAAGCTCGACCGCAGCGCCCTGCCCGACCCCGCCGCCGACGACCGGCGCGGGCGCCCCCGGCACCGCCACGGAGCGGCGGCTCGCTGGAATCTGGTCCGAGGTGCTGGGCTTCCCGGTCCGGGCCGCCGATCGGCGGTTCTTCGAACTCGGCGGCGATTCCCTGTCGGCCCTGCGGCTTGTGGCGCGCCTGCGCCTGATCGCGCCGCGGGGCGGGATCGGGGTGGCGGACCTCCTGCGCGATCCGACCATCGCCGAACTGGCCGCCCGGATCGAGGCTGGGCCGGATTCTGCCGAGGAGGGCCCGGCCGCCGTGATCCGGCTCTCTGCCGGCCGGGCGGGGAGCGGCCGGCCGCTGCTCGTGCTGTTCCCCGGGCTGCTCGTCAGCACCCGGGACTACGAGCCGCTGGTCGCCCATCTGGGGCCCGGGCAGGAGGCGCACGGCTTCCTCTGCGCCTCGCTGCTGGAGGCGGTGCGGCCCCTGCCGGCGGTCGCCGACCTCGCCGACGCCTATGCCGAGCGGGTGCGCACCCTGATGCGCGGCCGGGCGGAGACCTGCCTGTTCCTGGGCTGGTCCTGGGGTGGCGTGCTCGCCTACGAGACTGCCGGGCGCCTCGGCCCCGGCTTCCCCTGGACTGGATCGGGATGCTCGACGCCTGCGGTCTGGAACCCACCTTCGCCCGCGGCGCCGGCCGCCCGATCGCGCCCGAGGAGCGGGCCGCGCACGCGGCGATGCTGGCCGCCTGGCTCGAAAGCTCGCCGATGCGTCCGCACTGGGAGGCCCTGCGCGCCCGCATGGATCCGGAAACGGAGGTGCAGTTCCTGCGCTTCCTGGCGGCCGAGCCGCAGCCGCTGCCCGCCGACGGCCCCGAGGTCGGCAGCCGGGAGCGGATCCTCTGGACGCTGGTCGACCACGCGATCCAGTTCCGGGCGCTCCGGCTGGTGCCGGGGGCGGTGCCGATCCGCAGCTTCGTGGCCGCGGAGTCCCGCGCCCGCGGCCTGCCGGTGATCGACTGGGCCCCGCTCACCAGCCGGCTCCTCTCGGTGGAGACCGTGCCGGAGACCGACCACCTCGACATCGTGCTGTCACCGCACCTGTATTTGGTAGCGGAACGTTGTTGGGACCGGGTGCGTTGGGCAATCGAGGAGTATGCCTGGCGCTTTGACGGCTGCCGTGGTCGTGGCTCCCGCCGGAGGGCCCGCTGATGCTCGCCATCCATCCCCAGGCTCGCACCACCCCGGCTGTCCGCGCCGAGATCGCCCGCTCCCATGAGAGCTCCGGCGCGCTGGCCAAGCGCTACGGTGTGTCCACCGAGACCATCCGCAAATGGCGCAAGCGCGGACCGGACGACTGCCAGGACCGCTCCGCCCGGCCGCATAAGCTGCCGTGGAAAGCCAGCGATGAGGAGCGCGCCATCGTGTGCGCGCTCCGCCGCAGCACAGGCTTTCCGCTCGACGATCTCACCTTCATCCTCACGCACTTCTTGCCGCACCTGAACCGGGATGCGGTCTACCGCATCCTCAAGGCTGAAGGCCTCAACCGCCTGCCGCCCGCCCAGCGCACGCGCAAACCGCACAGCGCGTTCAAAGACTACGAGGTCGGCTTCATCCACGTCGATGTGAAGCACCTGCCCAAGCTGCAGGATCGCGACCGCGTCCTGCGCAAGCGCTACCTGTACGTCGCCATCGATCGCGCCTCGCGCTACGTGCACCTGGCGGTGAAAGACGACGAGACCACTGCTTCAGCCGTCGCCTTCCTCGACGAGGCACTGGCTGCCTTTCCCTTCAAGGTCACGCACGTGCTGAGTGACCGTGGCTCGTGCTTCACAGCCGACGCGTTCGAGGCCGCCTGCAAGCGGCACGGTGTGCAGCACCGCATGACCAAGCCCTACACGCCGAAGACCAACGGCATGGTCGAGCGCTTCAACGGCCGGGTGCAGCGCGAGGTGCTGGGCATCACGCTCTGGAGCCACCAGGATCTTGAGACGCTGCTGGCTGGCTTCAACGTCGCCTACAACGGCCGCCGTCAGCGCGTCCTGAAGGGCCGCTCACCCGACATGGTCCTGCGCGAGCGGCTGAAGGCGAAGCCTGAGCTCGCCAAGCCCGTCACCAAACCACCTGACCCGGATGCACTCCCGAAAGCCCTCAAGGTTGTCGTAGACGCCAAGGAGGTCTCGCATCCAGACACCTGCACGCGCGGATCGCCGCGCTGACGGCACCCCCGCCTGGAGCGCGGCCTGACCATGCGCAACCGCGATCTCGCCTTCGAGTCGCTGCGCGACGCGCACGTGGCGGCGCTCACCGGCTCCCTAATCGACGGCGTCGAGCACGGCCCCGGGGGGCCGGCTACGTCTGGTCGCGCAGCATCCCGGACCCGACCCTGAACTTCGGCTACGGGGTGCACCGGCCCGACCAGTTCGCCTGGGCGGGCGCGGCGGCCCTGGGCCGGGCCCGGGCGCCGGCCTTCCTGGCCCGGGACGCCCAGGAAGTCGCCGCCTTGCGCGTCCTGTTCGAGCCCGCCGCGCTGTACCCGGCGAGCTGGATGGTGGCGCGGCCTCTGCCGGCGCCATCTTCGGCCGACAGCTCGGTCTCCGTGCACGCGAAGCCCGCTCCGGGCCCGGATTTCGAGGGGATCTTCGCCAATCTGTCCGATGACCCCGCCGTGCGGATGCATCTGCGCCGCACCTACCTGCCGGCGCTCCGGGCGGCCCGGGCGCGGCCGGGGCTTGCCCCCGTTCACCTCGTCCTGCGGGACGCGCGCGGACCGGCCGCCTGCGCGAGCCTCTACCTGCGCGGCGACTCGGCCGGGCTGTACAATGTCAGCACCCGGATCGACCGGCAGGGCCGCGGCCTGGGTACCGCCGTGACCGTCGCGGCCCTGCGCGAGGCGCGGGCGTGCGGGGCCACCCAGGTCTTCCTGCAATGCCCGGCCGGCGGCGCCGTCGAGGCGCTCTATGCCCGGGCCGGGTTTCGAACGGCCTGCGCGCCGACCCTCCTGTGCACGAGCCCGCCTTGAACCGACGGCGTCCCTCAGAAGGACTCCTCGCCGTAGCCGATCGGCGTGACGCGGAAGACGAACTGGATCTCGGCCCGCGCGTCAGGCAGCGCCAGCGCGCTCACCGGCCCGGCCACGACCGTCCCGCCACCCTCCAGGCGCGCCGCGTAGGGGCCTTGGCTCCCGTGCTTGGCGAGGGCCGAGAGAACATCCCGCGCCGCGATCGGGTGCCGGGCGCCGTTCTCGTCCAGCCAGGTTGCCTCGTCTCGGGGCCACAGCCGCAGGGGCACGGGCCGGCAAGCCCCGCGCTCCCGCGAGCGCGCCCCACAACCGGTGCCGGGCCTCGTCCAGCAGGGCGCGGATCCTCACGGGAGGACGCCCCAGGCCGCCGCGGGCAGGGCATACAGGCCGTCCGCCGGCTCCGGGGGCGGATCGGCCGTCCTGTGTGCCCGGAGCCCGGACGGGATCAGGTCGAGGTCGACCAGCCGGACGATCTCCGCGGCCAGCCGGGTATAATCGGCGAGGTGAACCCCGTCCCGAGAGAGGCCCGCGCCGGCGAACCCCGCATCGCCGGCGCGCAGCGTCGCGAACGGATCGAAGAACCTGCAGCCCCGCTCGGCGCAGAGCGCCGCGAGACGGTCCGAGAAGACCGCGACGGCGGCCGGATCCCGGCCCGTCGCCCAGGCGCCGATCGGTGGTATCGCGGCGACGTAGACCTGGGCCGACCACGCATCCAGAACCCGCAGGATGCGCCGGGTGTCGGCCTCGAACCGATCCTGAATCCGGCGCCGCTCCGGATGCCGCCAGCGCAGGATGTCGTTGGTCCCGATGATCAGGACGGAGGCCGCGCAGCGGACGGGGACCCGCAAGCTCGCGAGATAGGCGGCCCAGTCGGCCGCGGTGCCGCGGCCGATGCCGAGATTGAGACTGGGCCGCGTGCCGAAATCCAGCGTCCCGAGGAACTCTGCGTGAGAGTTCCCCGCCAGCAGGACGCTGTCCGGTGAGGCGGCGCGCAGCGCGGCGCGGATACCGGGGCGCCGCTCGGCAAGACGCCGCCGGATGGTGAGTCCGTGCCGCCAGTGCCGGGCAGCCATCACGATCCACGGAGCACACATGGCTGTCCTGAACAGGCGCGAGGGATCGGTCGCCCCGGGACGGCCGGGACCGGATGAATGTCCGACAGATGTCGCCGGTGGCTGTTCGCTCGGATGACGGCTTCGATCCCGGCATCCGTCGCGAATGACCGCTTCACCGCACGTCGATGCGGCGGAAACCGATGGACAGACTCCGCAATACAGCGCCTTTCCTTGTCGTTCGTGTGAGTGGGAAAATTTCACACTTCAATGGCGGGGCGCCTGCCGATACGCTCGGGAGGCGGCGCCGCGGCTTCCGGCGTTCGCGATCCCGCGCTACGTCGAGGTCCATGGGCCGCCGCGCGCCGTCGGCTGTCCGGGACGGACGAGGGAGCCAGGATGATCAAGGATCGCGTCTACATCGTCACCGGCGCGGGCTCCGGCCTGGGGGCGGCGGCGGCGCGCGGCCTCGTGGCGGCGGGCGCGCGGGTGGTCGTGGCCGACATCGCCCGGGAGGCCGGCGCCCGGGTCGCGGCGGAGACTCGGCGCGCAGGCGCGATTCGCGCAGACCGACGTCACCAGCGAATCGGACGGGCAGGCGGCGGTCCGGACGGCGCTCGACGCCTTCGGACACCTGCACGGGCTCGTGAACTGCGCCGGGATCGCGCCGGGGGAGAAGGTGGTGGGCCGGGACGGGCCGCACCGGCTCGAGACCTTCGCGCGGGCGGTCTCGGTCAACCTCGTCGGGACCTTCAACATGATCCGGCTGGCGGCCGATGCGATCGCCCGCGAGGCGCCGGATCCGGAGGGCGCGCGGGGCGTGATCGTCAACACCGCCTCGATCGCGGCCTTCGACGGGCAGATCGGACAGGCGGCCTACGCGGCCTCGAAGGGCGGCGTGGCCGCCATGACGCTGCCGATCGCCCGAGAACTCGCCCGGCACGGCATCCGGGTTGTCACCATCGCGCCGGGCATCTTCGAGACGCCGATGATGGCGGGGCTGCCGCAGGACGTGCAGGACGGGCTCGGCCGCAGCGTGCCGTTCCCGCCGCGACTGGGGCGCCCGTCCGAGTACGCGGACCTCGTCCGGCACATCTGCGAGAACCCGATGCTGAACGGCGCGGTCATCCGCCTCGACGGGGCGCTGCGGATGCCGCCGCGCTGAGGGCGCCTCAGCCGATCGACACGCTGGTCAGCACCCCGGCGGCCCGCCGGACCTCGTCGGCGATCATCTCCTCGCTCGGCCCGTCGATCGGCATGTCGGACAGGATCGCCGCCACGTCGCGCTTGACGTCCTCACGGATCTCGGGGTTCTCCTCGGACAACCGGCCGATCAGGACGCCCAGCACGATCTCCAGCGCGGACAGCTTGGCGTGCAGGCGCGTGAACTCGTCCAGCGGCTCGGGCTCGTTCGCGGTCATGGCCTGCTCCGTGTCGGGATGGGTCGGCGCGCCGGAACTCAGCGCGTCGGGATCTCGTGCCAGGCGACGAGCGCCGCCGCGACGCCCGCGCCGGGCGGGGCCTGAAAACCTTCCGCTCGCAGCACCGCCTCCAGGGCGCCGAGCGTAATCAGCACCTTGTGCTTCATGGCGTTGTAGCCCATCGCGCCGATCCGCCAGACCTTGCCGGCGAGGGGCCCGAAGGCGGTGCCGATCTCGATCTCGAAATCCTCCCGCATCCGGCGCCGCACCGCCTCGCCGTCGACGCCCTCGGGGATGTAGAGCGCCGTGACGTTGGTCATCCGATGGCGGTCGTCGCCGAACACTGTGAGCCCCATCGCCCGCGCCCCCGCGGCCACCGCGCGTCCGGCGGCTTCGTGCCGGCGGTAGCGGGCCTCCAGCCCCTCGGCGAGGGCCACGCGGGCGCATTCGCGGGCGCCGTACAGCATGGTGGTCGCCTCGGTGTGGTGGTTCAGGCGCTTCTCCGACCAGTAATCCATGATCATGGCGAGGTCGAAATAGTTCGAGCCGATCCGCACGCCGAGCCCGTCGTCGATGTCGTCGCGGCGGATGCCGTGCTCGACATGGCGCCGGGCGAAGATCCGCTCCGCCGCCGCCGGCGAGACCGTGATCGGGGCGGAGCCCGACGGGCCGCCGAGGCATTTCTGCAGGCCGCCGGTCACCACGTCGATGCCCCAGCGGTCGGCTTCG
Source organism: Methylobacterium sp. P31 (assembly GCA_050632875.1). Classification (GTDB taxonomy): domain Bacteria; phylum Pseudomonadota; class Alphaproteobacteria; order Rhizobiales; family Beijerinckiaceae; genus Methylobacterium. The sequence goes on from JBODSC010000001.1 coordinate 5,211,631, forward strand.
ATCGCCATGCCCCCGATGGTCGCGGTGGCGTCGACATAGGAGAGGGCGCCGGCCCGGCGGCAGAGCGCGCCAAGCCCCTCCAGCGGCTGGGCCATGGTGGTGGAGGTGTCGCCATGGACGGTCGCCACCACCTTCGGTTCGAACCGCGCCACCGCCTCCGCGATCGCCTCCAGGGGCACGACCTCGCCCCAGGGCGCGTCCACGGTCATGACCTTCGCGCCGACCCGCTCCAAGATCTCGGTGAGGAGCAAGCCGAAGCGGCCGAAATTGACCACCAGAACTCGATCGCCGGGGGCGGCGAGGCTCACCAGGGCCGCCTCGATCCCGGCCCGGGCCGTGCCGTCCACCAGGAAGGTCCAGCGATTCTCCGTCCCGAAGATCGGGCGGTAGAGGGTCATGACCTCGTTCATGTAGGCGGTCATCTCGGGATCGAACTGCCCGAGGAGGTCCGCCGACATGGCGCGCAGGACGCGCGGATGGGCGTTGACGGGGCCGGGCCCCATCAGGAGCCGCTGGGGCGGGTCGATCTCGCCGATCTGCTCGAGCACGGGCTGCCTTCCTTGCTGTGGCGCATTCCGGGCCGGGCGACGCAAGCCTCCGGCCACGTCGCGGTCGAGCAACCGGTGCTAGGCATCCCGGGCGCTTCGATCAAGCCGCCGGTGAGGGGGATTTTCCTCCAACAGCGGGCGACCGGGCCTCCGGACGCTTCACGCTCCCGTGAACGAACCCGCAAAGGGACATCCCGCCATGATCACCCGTCTTGCCGCCGCGGCCGGCCTGCTCGCGCTCTCCGCGAGCCTCGCCCTGGCCCAGACCGCCACCCCCGCCCCGGCTGAGCCGGCCTTCAAGACCGGCAGCAACATCATGGAGGAGTGGCAGGTCGCCAAGGTCGGCCTCGCCCAGACGCTCACAACCGCCGAGCCGCAGGGCGACGCGAAGGGCGGGCGCCATCGACTCCGATTTCGATAAGGCCGGCTCCGCGGTCCAGTACAGGATCGAAAGGGCCGGCGCCGACAAGGACCGGAAGGCCAAGGTCGCCCCGGACGGGAAGGTCATCGACTAGGTCCGACGGATGGGCGGGCCGCAGGTGACCCGCCGCGCCGCTGCATCCTATCGCCCCGCCATCCCGGGAGCCGAACGGCCGTCTCGGTGCTTCCCTTCCTGCGATGCGGCCCGAGCGGCCGCGGACGGGGAGGGCGGCATGGACGCGGGCGCGCTGGAATCCGGAGACCGTCTCGGCCAGGCCCATACCCGGGTCGAGGGGCCCGACAAGGTCACGGGCCGGGCGCTCTACAGCTCCGACCTGACCGGACCGGAGACGGACACGGCCCACGCCGCCCTGGTGACCAGCACGGTTCCCCGGGGCCGGATCACCGGGTTCGATCTCGCCGCCGCCGAGCGGGTGCCGGGCCTCCTGGGAATCTTCACCCACCGGGACGTCGCGGGCGCGGTGGCGCCGGTGAAGCACCTGACGGCCGGCGGATACGCCAACAGCTCGCACCGGCCCCTCGACTCCGACGCTGTCGCCTATGCCGGCCAGATCGTGGCCCTCGTCGTGGCCGAGACCCGGGAGGCCGCCGAGGCTGCGGCCGGCGCCGTTCGGGTCTCCTACGCGGCAGAGCCTGCCGCCGGGGGCTTCGACGCACCCGGCGCCGAGACCGTGCGCCTCGCAGACCTGAAGCCCCATCACCAGGACATCGCTCGGGGCGATGCCGAGGCGGGCCTGCGGGACGCGGCGGTGCGGGTCGAGGCGCGCTACGAGACGCCGGTCCAGCACCACAACCCGATCGAGCTGCTGTTCACCACCCGGGCCGCCTGGGACGGCGAAAGGCTCACCGTGCACGAGCCGACCCGCTATGTCGGCGCCGTCCGGCACGGGCTCGCCGCGCAGCTCGGCCTGGATCCCGCGCAGGTTCGGGTGATGGCGGGCCTGATCGGCGGTCATTTCGGCGCGAAATTCGCGCTGTCGCAGCACACGGCGCTGGTCGCCCTGGCGGCCAAGCGCCTCGGCCGGCCGGTCTCCCTGGTGCCGAGCCGGCGGCAATGCTTCACCATCGCCAATTACCGGCCGGAATCGCGCCACCGCATCCGGCTCGGCGCCGACCGGACGGGCCGGTTCTGCGTCCTGGTGCACGAGGCCGACACCGTGACGTCGCGCTTCGATCCCTTCGTCATGGAGGGCGCGGAGGTGACCGCGAGCCTCTACGCCTGCCCGAACATCCGGACCGAGGAGCGGGCCGTGCGGGTCGACCGCAACACCCCCGGGCCGATGCGGGCGCCCCCGGAGGTGCCGTTCCTGTTCGCCCTGGAGAGCGCCGTCGACGAGATGGCGGTGGCCCTCGACATGGACCCGATCGCCCTGCGCCGGCTCAACGACACCGCGACCGATCCGGTCTCCGGCAAACCGTTCTCGACCCGGCCGCTGATGGCCTGCTTCGAGGCGGGGGCGCGGGCTTTCGGCTGGTCGCGCCGGGCGTCGCGTCCCGGGTCCATGCGCGACGGTCTCTGGCGCGTGGGGCTGGGCTGCGCGACCGCGGTACGGCCGGTGAAGATCGCCGCCGCGACGATGCGGGTCCGGCTCGGCCCGGACGGGCCCGCGGAAGTGTCTTGCGCGCACCACGAGATCGGCAACGGCATCACCACGCTGCTGGCGCTCGGCGCGGCGGACGGGCTCGGTGTGACGGTGGAGCGGGTGACGGTCCGGCTCGGCGACACCGACCTGCCGGCGGCCGGCCTCTCCGGCGGGTCGAGCACGACCAACAGCCTGATGAGCGCCCTGGCGCTGGGCTGCAGGCAGATCCGCGACGCGCTGGCGCAGGCCGCGATCGGGCAGGGGGCGCCTCGCCGGCCGGGATCCGGGTGCTTTGCGCCTCGCGGGCGGGCGGCTCGCGGCCCCGGACGGAACCGGGATCGCGCTCTCCGACGCGGTCGGACCCGAGGGTGTCGAGACCCTCGCGGAATTCGTCCCCGCGGGCGGCGACCGGGAGAAGGCGCTGGCGGGCCTGCGGCGGGGCCATATCGGGCTCGCCTTCGGCGGGGCGGGGAAAGCCGTGTCCTGGGCCTTCGGGGCGCAGTTCGCGGAGGTCCACGTCCATGCCGAGACCGGGGAGATCCGGGTGGCCCGGCTCACCGGCGCCTTCGCGGCGGGGCGGATCCTCAACCCGCTCACCGCCAGGAGCCAGCTCATGGGCGGGATGATCTGGGGCCTCGGCTCGGCGCTCCTGGAGGAGACGGTGGCCGACGGCGCCGCCTACCGCAATCCGGACCTCGCCGAGTACCTCGTGCCCACGGCGGCCGACGCACCGGAGGTGGAGGCGCTGCTGGTGCCCGATCCCGACGATCAGGTGGACGCGCTGGGCCTGAAGGGCCTGGGCGAGCTCGGGATCATCGGTGTCAACGCGGCCATCGCCAACGCCGTCCACCACGCCACCGGCTGCCGCATTCGGAGCCTGCCGATCCGGCTGGAGGACGTGGCCTAGGAGGCGCCTCTTCCTCCCTCCTCTGCGGGGAGGGCGGGCGCACCATTCTGGGAGCGACCTACTCCATCGTCGGCGCCAGCTTCTTCACCCCCTGTACGTCCTCACCCAACCACGCCGCGTTCTTGGCGGTGCCGTCGAAGGTGGCGCTCGTCTTGAACAGCTCGTACTTGCCCTCCAGCGCGTAGGGCTTGGAGCGCGACAGCAGCTCGGCCACCGCCGCCTTGTCCATCGGCTTGAAGGTCTTCACCGCCTCGAAGGCCTGGTCGAGGTCGCGCTGGTTCTGGATGCCGGTGATCACCACCGAGACCGGCAGGTTCAGCGAGAAGTGCAGGTACTCGATCGGCTTGATCGGCGCGTCCGCCTTCAGGATCACCCCGTCGCCGAAGGTCTTCATGGCAAGCGGCGCGATGCCGTTCTGCACCAGATACGGCAGGACGAGGTGGCTGAACGAGCGGAAATGCGCATCCATCACGTTGATGGGCATCTGCACGGAATCGAAGTGGAAGCCGCGCTCGGCCGCCACCTCCAGCATCTGCAGGTGGATGCGCGGGTCCTTGTGGCCGGTGAAGCCGCTATAGCGCAGCTTGCCTTGGCGTTTGGCCTCTAGGAATCCCTCCATGGCGCCGCCCTCGGCGAAGACCCGGTCCGGGTCGTCGAAGCGCAGGATCTCGTGATGCTGGACGAGGTCAATCCGGTCGGTGCGCAGGCGCAGGAGCGACTGATCGATCTGCTTGAGCGCCTCCTCCTTGGTCCGCCCGTCCATCTTGGACATCAGGAAGACCTTGTCGCGGTAGCCGCCCTGAGCCAGGGCCGCACCCATGCGCAGCTCGGAGCGGCCCTCGTTGTAGTCCCAGCAATTGTCCATGAAGGTGATGCCGCGGTCGATCCCGGCATGGATCAGCCGCGTCGCCTCGTCGTCGGTCAGGGCCTTCTTGCCGAGGTGGAAGCCGCCCATGCCGATCGCCGAGATCTTCTCGGATGTCCTGCCGAAGGTCCGGTAGAGCATCTCGCCCCGGCGCTCGCCGGGATCGGTGATGAAGGGCAGGTCCGCGGGGTCCTGCGGGCGGGTGTTGGGGAGGCCGGGGGCGTTCACGGCCGCACCTGCGCTGCCGGTGCCCGCGAGGCCCGCGCCTGAAAGGCCGGCGCCGAGCACGGCGCCCTGAAGGAAGCTGCGGCGTTCCATCGGCTGTCTCCGCTCAAAGATGTTGGGATCGGGGTTCGAAACGGTTCGCGCCGGGTCATCGTTCGGCCTCCTCGGCGAGGCGACCTGCCGCGTGGAGCAGGCGCAGGGCGGCGCAGGCGGCGCCGTAGCCGTTGTCGATGTTGACCACCGTGATGCCGGGCGCGCAGCTCGCCAGCACCGCCTCCAGGGCGGCGCGGCCGCCCGCGGCGACGCCGTAGCCCACGGAGGTCGGGACCGCGATCACCGCCCCAGCCACAAGGCCGCCGACGACGCTTGGCAGCGCCGCGTCCATGCCGGCGGCGACGATCACCACCGGATGCGCCCGGATCTCCTCGAGGCGCGTCGTCAGCCTCCACAGGCCGGCGACGCCGACATCGGCGAAGAGCGAGGCGGCCCGGCCGGCATAGGCAAGCGTCCGCAGGGACTCGCGGGCGACGGGGACGTCCGAGGTACCCGCCGCCACCACGGCGACCCGGGGCGGCCCGGCGACCCTGGGCGCCTCGCCGAACACCGCCGTGCGCGAGACCGGGCAGTAGTCGAGCCGCGCCGCCTGCCTGAGCCGGTCGCGCTTCTCCGGGTCGAGGCGGGTGAGGAGGAGCGAGGCGCCCCGCGCCCGCGCGGCCTCCAGGATCGCGTCGATCTGCTCGGGACTCTTGCCGGCGCAGAAGATCGCCTCCTCCAGCCCGATCCGCTCGGGCCGGGCGAAATCGAGGGTGAATTCGTCCGTCACGCTCACGAGCGGGCCTCTCCCTGCTGCACCAGGAAGGCACTGCCGACCCGGTAGGGCGCGAACCGGACGGGACCGGCGAGACGCGCCGGCGCGATATCCCGGATGCCCGCCCCCAGGGCGGCGCGGCGATCCGCGTCGAGGGCCGCCAGGCTCCCGGGATCGAGGCTCCACCACCACGCCCTCGGCGCGGACCCGGCAGCGGACTGCGCGCTTGGCGCCGGCCCCGGCGTCGAGCGCCCCGCCCACCAGCCGCTCGACGGCGTGGATGAAGCCCAAAGTCTCCGGCTCGATCGCGATGCCGGTCTCGACCCGGCTCGACAGGCAGGGCGCCGCCGGCAGCTCCGCCACGGCGCCGAGGCCGAGTTCGCGGGCGAGCGCCCGAACCGCTGCCTTGTCGAACCCGGCCTCCACGTAGGGATGGCGGACGCCGTGCTCCCGGGCGGCATCCAGGCCGGGGCGGTACTCGCCGAGATCGTCGCGATTGGCGCCCGACAGGATCTGGCGGTCGGTGACGCGCTGGACCGCCCCGTAGAGGTTGGTCTTGCAGAAGAAGCAGCGGTTGACCGGGTTCGCCCGATAGGCGGGGTCGGCGAACTCGCCGGCCTCGATCACCCGCAGGTCCCAACCCTCGCGGGCGCCCTCGCCGCGGACCCGCGCGGTCGCCTCCTCCGGCACCGCCGGCGAGACCGCGTGGACCACCAGGGTCGCGCCCGGCGCCAGCCGGTGGGCGAGGGTGGCCAGCGTCAGGCTGTCGACCCCGCCGCTCACCGCCACCGCGACAGGGCCGAGCGCCGACAGGACAGATTCGAGATGCTGGCGCGTCACTGCTCCTCCTGCTCCTGCTCCAGCGCGAGACGCTCGGCCTCGCGGCGCAGGGTGGCCCGGACCGCGTGGCCCGGATGATCGCGGGAATCGTCGGCCTCGGCCTTGGCGGTGCGCCCGCCCGGCCGGTCGACGATCTTGACCCGCACCGGCCGGCCGGCGTGCTCCACCGTGCGGGCCTCGCGGTCGAGCACCGCGCCCGCCACCCGGTGGTAGCGCAGGCCGATCGTGGTGGTCTCCCGGAAGCAGGCCGCGATCGCCGCCTCCAGGCTCTCCGGTCGCACCAGGGCCCGGATATGGGCCATCATCCGGCCCTTCTTGCCGATGACCGGCGCCTGCACGACGTCGAGCATTCCGGGCTCGGCGCGGAGCCGGTCGAGTCCCATGGCGAGGTCCTCGCCGGACTGGTCGTCGACCTCGAAGGCGATGACGGCCAGCTCCCGCCGGCCCGGACCGGACGCGACGCCGTCCTCCAGCACCAGGGCGCGCAGGCAGTTGCTCAGGCCCGGCAGGACCTTCGTGCCGAAGCCGATGCCGGTGCGCCCGAGGATGCCCCTGGGGCGGCCCCGCCCGAGAGCATCGCCGCAGAGATGGCGCAGGATCGCCGCGCCCGTGGGGGTGACGCGCTCGCCCGGGATGCCGTCGTCGAGCGTGGGAAACCCCGCGAGCAGCAGCGTCGTGGCCGGAGCCGGGAGGGGAGGGGGCCGTGCTGGGTCTTCACCCGGCCGGAACCCAGCGGCAGGGCCGAGACGCTCCAGCTCCGCACCTCCAGCGCGGCGATCAGGTGGGCGGCGGCGACGATGTCGGCAATCGAGTCGAAGGCGCCGACCTCGTGGAACGCCACCGCCTCCACCGCGATGCCGTGGACCCGGGCCTCCGCCTCGGCGAGGTGGCCGAAGATGGCCAGCGCGTGCGCCCGGGTTGCCGGCGCGAGGTCGGCCGCCTCCAGCGCGGCGCGGATCTCCGACCAGGGCCGGTGGCTGTGATCGGGCCCGTGAACATGATCGTGATCATGCGAGTGGGCGTGATCGTGATGCGGGTGGGGGTCGTGGGGATGGTGTTCGTGCCGGGGCGACGTGTGCCGGTGCGGCGAGTGGCCTTGCTCCGTCCCGGGGCCTGAGACGGTGAAGCGCAGCCCGCGCAGGATGCCGTCGTTGTGCGCCCGCGCCGCGCAGGCAATCCGCGCATCGACGGCCTGCACGCTCGCGCGCACACCCTCCTGGTGCTCGGGAAAGGCGTCCAGCAGGGCCGCGGCGAACATGTCGCCGGCCACGCCGCCGAGCGCGTCGAGATGGATATGCATCGTCTGTCGGTCGGCCCCTGCCGAATGGAAGGTCCCGCTCAGATCGGCCGCGTCGGCCCCAAGGCAAGGTTCGGCAGGCCACCACGCCGCCGCGACGTTTCGCCCGCCGCGCTCAGGCGAGCTGCAGGTAGGCCGGATCGAACAGCCCGCGCTCCATCAGCCCGTCGAGGTCGCGGATCATCAGGCGCCGGCTGCGCAAGGCGATCAGGCCGCTGATCCGCAGCTCCTTCAAAGTCCGGTTGATGTGCACGCTCGTCTGGCCGAGTGCGTCGGCGAGGTCCGGCTGGGTCACCGGCATCGGCAGCGTGTTCCCGTCGGTGAGATCGACCCGGGCGAGCCGAAGGTGCAGTTCGCAGAACAGGTGCGCCAGCCGCTCGATCGCGGAGCGGCGGCCGACGCTGGCGATCCACTCGCGGTGAATGGCGGTTGAGGAGAGCATCTCCCGCCACAGGCATTCCTCGACGGCCGGGCGGCTCCGGATCGCGTCGCCGACCTGATCCGGCGCGATCCGGGCGACGGTGACCGGGGTGAGCGCCGCGATGGCGTGGTCCATGCGCGCCCGGCGGAACACGAACGGGTCGCACATGTCGCCGGGCAGGAGCAGCGAGACGATCGCTCGCCGTCCGTCCGGGAACTGCTTGTAGCGGCAGGCCCAGCCATCGAGGACGAGGTGGGTGTGGACCGGATCGCTGTGCTGCCCCTCGATGTCCTGCCGCGGGGCGATGTGGCGGACGTGCTGGCGGGCGAGGCTGTCGAGCAGGGCGCGGTCCTCGGCCGTGAGCCGGACGTGCCGCTCCATCTTTCGCACGAACGGGTTATCCACGTCCTTCTCCGGTCAGATCTCAGCCGCGCCTGCGCCCTAGGAGCCGGGCGGCCTCACACCGCCGGCCCGGCGAGCCGGGGCAGCGCGCGGCCGGGACCGGGCACCCTGCCGCGTCGCGCCTGCCGGCCCGGTCCCGCGGCGGGCAAGCCGCGCCGTCCCGCACGGCAGCGCCGTCGGAGATACCGATGAAGAATTGCAGCACGGATATTTCTATTGGCAGGGGGGCAAACCGTCTTCCGGACCTCAGGGTTCGGATCTTCTTCATTGGCTTGTGCCCGGGCCGGGAAAATGCGCGCCAACCTGTGTTAAGTCACCTCTCCGGAGCGTTCGCGATAAGTGGGACAAGTGCCGGATCGTCTCCGGCATCCCGCCGCGGCGTTTTCACGGTTCCTCTCTGGCGCGACCCTATTCCGCGGCGGCACCCACCGTGTCGGCCATGCGGGCCCGGCGCGCGCCCAGGGGTTGCGGTTTGCCGACGGTGGTGTCCTCGGCGGTCTGGTGCTCCATCTCGGCATTCACCTGGGCGCCGGCCAGCACGATCATGGTCGAGAGCCAGATCCAGGTCATGAAGCCGATCGCCGCCCCGAGCGAGCCGTAGGTCTTGTTGTAGCTGCCGAAATGGGCGACGTACCAGGAGAACAGCGCCGAGGCGACGAGCCACAGCACGGCCGCCAGGGCGCCCCCCGGCGTGACCCAGCGCCAGCGCGGCGCGTCCCGGCTGGGGCCGTAGCGGTAGAGCAGGGCGAGCCCGAGCAGGACCGCCAGGAGCAAGGCCGGCCAGCGTAGCCACGTCAGCCACCACGCCCCCGTGCCGAGCCCGACATAGTTGAGCACCACCGGCAGGACCACGATCGCCGCCAGCGCCAGGACGAGGAACAGCAGCGCGCCCGCCGTGAAGGCGAGGGAGACGAGGTTGAGCACGAGGAAATTGCGCTTCTCGCGCTCATTGTAGACGATATTGAGCGCGTCGAAGACGTGCTTCACGCCGCCATTGGCGCTCCAGACCGACAGGGCGACACTGATGAGCAGGCTGAGACCGAGGGTTGTGTTGCCGTTCTCGTTGAGCCGCTTGACCTGGTCGCCGATGATCTCGATAGCGCCCTGGGGCAGGATGCCCTGGAGGCTGGCGAGCTGGTCGTTGATGGTCGAGGCGTCCGCCACGAGGCCGTAGCAGGACACGAGAGCCGCCACCGCCGGGAAGATCGCCAGGAGCGTGAAGAAGGTGACGCCGGCCGCGATCAGCGACAGGCGGTTCTCGCCGATGTCGTGGTAGGTGCGCAGGGCGATGTCCTTCCAGCCCTTGGCGGGGATCTCGGTCGGCCCCGAGGCGCGGCGCCCGCGATCGGCCTGGGTCCGGGCGACCGCCTGAGCCTCGCCGCCCGCGTGGGAGGGTGAGGGCCGGCGCGCCCCGTCCTGGCGGGGCGTCCGCTCGATCGGCCGCCCCGCACGGCGCGGAAGGGCGACCAGGCCGATCAGCGCGGTGGCCAGCGCCAGGGTCCAGACCGTCGAGGCGTGCCCCTCCGGACCGGCGGCCTCGGTGCGGGCTGGATCGGGGGCTGGCATCGGCGGACCTCGGCGCGCTTCGAGACAACGTCAGGGCGGACATCCGGGAGCGCGGTCGGGAAGGCCCGTCCGAATGGCCGCAGTCGGAATGGGGAACGCCGCTCCTCGCGCAACGGTTCGCCCTGCACTTGCAACGCGATGGGGAGCGCGGACATGGCGCGGCGGAACGGCGGCACGGTCGTCATCACCGGAGCCTCGAGCGGCATCGGCTGGGCCGCGGCCGATGCCTTCGCGGCCCGGGGCGCCCGGGTGGTCCTGGCCGCGCGCCGGGCCAGCGTCCTCGACGACGTCGTCCGGGCGTTGCGCGCGGCGGGCGGCGAGGCGCTGGCGGTCCCCACCGACGTCACCGATCCGGAGGCGGTCGAGGCTCTGGCCGAGGCCGCGATCCGCGCCTTCGGGGGCATCGACGTCTGGATCAACAATGCGGGCGTCGGCGTGTTCGGGCCTCTGCTGGACGCGCCGCTCGACCTGCACCGGCAGACGATCGCGGTGAACCTGCTGGGCGCGCTCCACGGCGCCTACGCGATGCTGCCGCACTTTCTCGACCGGGGCCGGGGCACGCTGATCAACACGGTCTCCATGGGCGGCTGGGCGCCGACGCCCTTCGCGGCCGCCTACACGGCGAGCAAGTTCGGCCTGCGCGGCTTCTCGGCAAGCCTGCGCCAGGAACTCGCCCGGCACCGGGACATCCATGTCTGCGCCGTGTTCCCGGCCATCGTCGACACGCCGGGCCTGGAGCACGGCGCCAACGTGACGGGCAAGCGGCTCAATCCCGGACACCTGTTCTACGCGCCCGAGGCCGTCGCCGAGACCTACCTGCGCCTCGTGCGGCACCCGCGCGACGAGGTCGCGGTGGGTTGGCCGGCCCGCCTCGCGCAGGCGGCCTACGCCCTGGCCCCGTACCCGACCGAGCATCTCATGGGGCTGGGCTTCCGCCGCGCCCTCGACCGGGCCGATCCGGGCCCGCGCACGCACGGGGCCCTGCGCGCGCCGGTGCCGCAGGGGACGGGCGCCGACGGGGGCTGGCGCGCCCGCAAGGGCGTGCCCGATGCCGGAACGCTGAGCGTCGGCCTCGCCGCAGGGGCCTGCGCGGCCCTGCTGATCGGGGCCGCGGCGGCGCGCCGGCTCGGCGTCCGCGGCTGATCCCCGTTCCGGGAGATCGGTTAACCCATGTTGCGGCATGGGCAGCCTGGGCGCGCCACAACCGGTGCCGCGGGCGCAACCGGCCCGCTCGCCGACGACCGGACCTTAATGCCCGACACCGAAGGCTCATCCCTCCTCGATCCCGCCGAGGACCTCACGGGGGATCCCGCCGAGGATTCCCGGTTCGGCCTGTCGGAAGCCGTGCGGATCCACCTCGGGACCCTGCTCGGTCTCACCTATGACCGGATCGGCCCGGCGCCGGGGGCGGCCTCGGATCGCTTCGCCGACCTGCTGGCCCGCCTCGACGCCGCCCTCGCGCAGGCCGAGGGCGAGCGGGACGCGACGTTCCGCGCGGGGCTGCTGGAGGTGGTGCCGGCGCTACACCGCTTCGCCGTCTCGCTGACGCGCGACCCGGCGGCGGCCGACGACCTCGTGCAGGACACCCTGCTGCGCGGCTGGCGCGGCCGGGGCGGCTTCACGCCCGGCACCAACCTGGAAGCGTGGCTGTTCACGATCCTGCGCAACGTGTTCTACAGTCAGCACCGCAAGCAGGGCCGCGAGATCGCCGACTCGGACGGCAACCATGCCGAGCGGCTGACCAGCATCCCGGAGCAGGGCGGCCACCTCGACCTCCAGGACGTGCACGCCGCCCTCGGCCGGCTCGCGCCGGTGATGCGGGAGGCGCTGGTCCTCGTGGCGATCGAGAACCTGAGCTACGAGGAAGCCGCCGCCGTGATGAACTGCCGGATCGGCACCGTGAAGAGCCGCGTCTGGCGTGCCCGCGAGCAGCTCGCGCGGATGCTCGGCTACAGCGGAGCCGAGATCGGCAGCGACGGCGTGATGCTCTCGGTGACGGGCGCCTCGGCCTGATCCGACGCCCGGGACGGCACGCATCGCCCGTCTCCACCCCGTCGCCCCGGGCCACACCGGACGGATCGGGCGGCTTCACCATGAATTCGGTCGGCGAGTTTTTCGGACGCCGAATACGCCTATCCGGCACTTCTCAGGCTGTATTCGGCGGAAAATTTGACTTAGGTAAAAGCGCTCAGGGTCGCTCCTGGGCGATATGAAACGGGTTGGGTCGCTCCGTCGGCTCGGCTCGGCTCCCGTCGGCGCGACATCCCCCCGATCCGCCGGCGGGAGCCTTCTCGGTCTCTCAGGTCGAGGAGCCGCCCGCCCGGTCCGCGTCGAGCTGCTGGAGCAGCTCCGCCAGCCGGGGATCCAGAGCCTCGTCGATCACCGGATCGTACATCGCCCGCAGCTGATTGCCGAGCCGCAGGCGCGTCTGCGCGTCGAGGACCGGGCTGCCGCTCGGGATCGGGACCACCCGCAGGGCCTTCGGTGCCGAACCGGAGGCTGCAGGTGCGGGACGTCTCGGGGCGGCGTGCTGGCGTTCGGGCTGGGGCATGCCTTCTACATCGGCCCGCACCGGCGCGACGGCAACCACCCGGCGGCGCGACGTATCAGGCGTCGTCCTCGGGCGCGAACACCTCGCCCTTCTCGGCCAGGACGGTGTCGGCCGCGTCGCGGGCCAGTTCGTCCGGGTCGGGGCGCCCCAGGGCGCTCGCCAGAGCGCGCTCCCAGCCGGGCGGGAGGGCCGGGCCCGGCCCGGCGAGGATCTAACCGGCCCGGCGGCAGACCCGCTCCCAGGCCGCCGCATCCAGGCCGGCGAAATCGGTCCCGAGGCCGAGTTCGGTCCCGGCGCGCGCCGCGGCCGCTTTCCATTCGGGCGGGGGAGAGGGCGTGTCGGTCATGGCTGCGGGCCTCCCGCGAAGGATCCGGTGGGTCGGCCCCTGAGATAGGGCACGCCTGCGCCGGCGGCCGGATGTCAGCGCAGCCCGTGGGCGGCGAGTTCCTCCGGCACGAGCGCGGCGGCGTCCTGGCGCGCCAGGATGGCATCGAGCGTGGTCGGGCGGTCGTCCCACGCGTCCACGCCGACATCGCAGGAGCGGGTCGTGTCTTGCAGCCAGCCGTGGCTGTGGCCGTAGAGGTGGCGCGTGTCCCGCCAGAGGCCCGGCCAGGCCCGGTGCGCGTAATGCGACAGGAACAGGCGGTGCTCCCGCCCATGCGCGTCCGGAATCGACAGGCGGACGCTGTCGGCGGGGGTTCCGCCCAGGGCAGATCCAGAACGCGGTTCGAATCGTGGTTGCCCCGGACGAGCCGCTTCGTGCCGTTCAGCCGCGCGAAGATCGCCGCGCAATGCGCCCGGCTCGCATGGGCGGCGAAGTCGCCGAGGTGCCAGACCGCATCCTCCGGGCCGACAACGGCGTTCCAACCGGCGACCAGGGCCTCGTCATGGGCCCCGACGCTACCGAACCGCGCCCGGCGCTGCCGGAGGATGTGCGGATCGCCGAAATGCGTGTCCGCGGTGAAGAAGATCGCCATGGTGCCGAAAGGAAATCCGTGATCGCAGCCATCCGATACCGCCGCGGTCCGCCATGCGGTTCCGGAGCGAGGTGGGCCGGGCCACGCCCCGGGCAAGGCTGCGCGGCATCCTGCCCCCGGATCGCGCCCGGGCCGCATGCTGTGACCGCCGCGCGGCACGGGCCCGGCCGCGCCCCCGACAGAAGGGTCCCCGATGCGGGGTGAAGCGATGCTCGATCCCGAGATCTACGCGCATCTTCTGGCGGCGGCCGAGGCGCATCCACCGCTGCGGGCCGCCCTGGTGCGGGCCGGCCCGATCCGCATCGCGCCGCCGGCGCACCGGGACGTCGCCGACCGCCTGTTCGTCGAGGTGGTGAACCAGCAGCTCTCCACCCGAGCCGCCGCGGCGATCTGGGCGCGGATCGAGGCCGCCGCCGCGGCGGCGGGCTCCAGCCCCCGCGGCCTGTTCGAGGCCGGCGACGCGGATCTGCTGCGGGGCTGCGGCATCTCGGGCAACAAGATCCGCGCTCTCCAGGCGATCGTCGCGGCCGAGGCGGCGGGCCTGCTCGGTCCCGATCTCGCCGCCCTCCCGCATCCGCGCGCGCGGCGATCCTGTGCGGCATCCGCGGGGTCGGACCCTGGACCGCCGACATGGTCGGCATCTTCCATTTCCACGACCCCGACATCTGGCCCGAAGGCGACGTGGCGGCGGTGGGCTGCCTGCGCCGTCTCACCGGCCGCGCGGATACGCGCGCGGTGGCAGCCACCTTCGCGCCCTACCGCTCGATCCTGGCCCGCTACCTGTGGCACATCAAGGACACGGCCGTCGCACCGGCCGGGCCCGCCCCGGTCCGGCGGCCCCGCTCTGCGACGGAATCCGGGTGACGGCCGGCCGGGGATCGGCTATCGGTCGACGCCTCCCGGGCCCGTAGCTCAATGGTTAGAGCCGGCCGCTCATAACGGTCTGGTTGCAGGTTCGAGTCCTGCCGGGCCCACCATCCGGGTTGCGCGGCGTCACATCCGATCGGCCGCGTCAGACCGCGCGCCAGCCCGGCTTGCTCGTGTCCGTCAGGTGATAGCGGATCGGCCCGATCCTGCTGATCGCGATGATCGCGGGTTCCTTGATGCCGGACTTGATCCCGTCGTCCTGCGGCGTCCTCGCGACCCGGTGGACGAACGAGCCGGGCGGGACGTTGCAGAGCGGCTGCCAGGGGATCTGGTCCGGCAGCTTGACGATGGATTGGGTCGGATCGACGCCGGCCACCCGTGCGGTCGCCGGCCCGAAAGCGGATGCGGCAGCAGCGAGCAGGCGCGCGAACAAGAGGTCGCGCCGGTTAGCCGCGCAATCATTCATGCCCTCCCGTCGCGCCTCAGGGTTCGCCGTACCCATCCAGGGCGCGCCGGCAGCCCTGGCCGAAGCGCGACCCATGTTCATCCGGAACGGTCTGAGCGCCGCGTGCGCGCGTGTCGAACAAGAGCCTCTCGCGGCACACCAGGCCGCCCTGACGTCACATCGAGATCAAGCATTTGAACAGGATCAAGGCTTCGAAAGCGATCCAGCCGCCGAACACGAGGACGAGCTCCCAATCGGTTTTTTCACTGGCTTTCGTCAGAGCGTGCATGTTCGACCTCCTCGCGAAGCCTTCTGCTCCGCAAGCGGTTTGATCCAACGCGACGGTGTCTTACGCCCATCAATATTCAACCAGAATCGCCGGCGACGTGCAATTACGCACGCGACTGATATTAATCTGACATTCAATTAATCTGCATTCCCGGCACGAATGCTGCGGCGCAGCGAATATTGCCCGGCGCGCCGTATCGGGCAGAGGGGCGGTCGGCACGCCGCGCCATTCCCATGCGGAACCCATCGCCCGTTCGCGGGGTCTACGGGGCAGATCTCATGGCGTGACGACCTTCAACCCGCCCGGCTGGCCGTGGCGGGTTTTTTCATGGGCCGGCGCCCGGATCGCGCTCCGTGCGGGAGCGCCGTACCTTCGGGCGTCCCTGGCGGTAGCTGTGGGCAAGGCAGGTTGGAGATCGGGCAGAGCCGGGCCGTTGACCAGGAGTCGCCTTTCTGAAGCGCGCGGATTGGTTGATTGCCCCGCTCTTTCTTCGACATCCACGGCGGCCCGTTCCAGCCCGACACGGAGCGGACCGACTGTGCGGATTTCGACGCCGCGCGCCGGGAAGCGATGATCAGCCTGCCGGAGATCGCCCGCTGGGTCATCCCGAGCGACGGCGACAACCAGGCCTTCACCGTGCCGGTCCGCGACGAGGGCGGGGCCGTCGTCTACACCGCCACCCTGACCTTCGCGGCCTTGAGGCTGGACGGCGCGTCCGCCGCCGAGCGCGGTCCGACAGAGGAGCGGGCCCGATAGTCCGCGCTCGCCGTGAACGCGACGCGGTCGCCGGGGTTGCTCTCATGCCGCCCATGGGAGGCGGCTTGAGGAGACAGGGCTTTCACATGAAGACGTTGATCCCCATGGTGGCCGCAGGCATCCTGGCGATGGGCTCTGTCGCCATCGCGGCAGAGGGCACCGGCGCGGCCGGCAACGATGCCCAGCACGGAGGCCGCATGCAAGGCTCGCCGAATGCGGCGGGCTATCCCGGAAAGGGCGACACGACCGGCTCGACCACGGCCGGCTCCCAGGGCTCGGAGATGCCGCGGCAGGGCGGCCGGATGCAGGGACCGCCCAACGCGGCCGGCTTCCAGCAGGGCAGCGGCGGCAGCGCCGGCGGCGCGACCGGCACCCCGGGCAGCCGCTGACCGACACGGCGCGCCGCGGCTCCCCTCCGCGGCGCGCGACGGCGGTGCGGCGCTGTTCAATAAGCGCGGCTGAGCCCGCGCGGCAGCGTTGCGTTAGGCCGAGCCGACAGCCGCAGCGGCTGGGCCGGAGGACGATTCATGAAGCACGGCGCGCGCAGCGACATCCCTCCACGGTGACGGCCATTAAGCGTGGCGATGTGATGGTCCAGGTCGAGGCGGAGCCTCGTCGGCCCCAGCTCCCGCATGGCCTCGGTGATGACGATCGACGCCCTGGAGGCGTTGGGTCTGAAGGAAGGTGACACCGTCCACGTTCTCGCAAAGGCGGTAAACGTGCTGCTCGCGAAGCCGTAGCGGGCGGCATGGGGTTCGCATGGGCGGGGCCACGGGGCCCGCCCTCCGCTTCGGCGGATCGGTCATCCAGCCGTCATCGGGCTGGCTTAGGGCAGCCCCTCCCGCCCCGAGCCCCTCGATGCGACGACTGGATGTGTTCACCTGATGGATTGGTTCGACCCGCCTGACAACGCTCACCCGTTCGAGGCCGACGAGAGCCGGATGCGGTTGTACATCGCCGCAGGTCTGATCGGCATCGGAGCCCTCGGTATGGTCGGAGGCCTTCTGCACATCCTCCCCGCCTGACGGCGGGAAGGTCAGGCCGCACGGTCGGCCACCGGCCTGGGGGCCGCTGCGCTCCGAAGGCCGGCCGCCGTCGCGGGCCGCCCGAATCGCGCGTAGAGCGCCGGCAGCACCACCAGGGTCAGCAGGGTGGCGCTGATCAGGCCGCCGATCACGACGGTGGCGAGCGGCCGCTGCACCTCGGCTCCCGTCCCGGTGGCGAGCGCCATCGGCACGAAGCCCAGGGCGGCGACGAGCGCGGTCATCGCCACGGGCCGCAGCCGGGTGAGGGCGCCCGCGCGGATCGCCGCCCGCATTGCCTGCCCCTCGGCGACGAGCTGCTTGATGAGGGTCAGCATCACGAGGCCGTTCAGGACCGCCACCCCCGAGAGCGCGATGAACCCCACCGCGGCCGGTACCGCGAGAGCGGCATCCCCCGCAGCCAGAGGGCGGCGATGCCGCCGGTGAGCGCCAGCGGTACGGCGCTGAACACCAGGAGCGCGTCCCGCGCGCCGCCGAGGGCCGAAGTGAGCAGCAGGAAGATCAGGAAGAAGCAGACCGGCACCACCACCGCGAGGCGCTGCCGGGCCGAGGCGAGATTCTCGAACTGCCCACCCCAGGTGACATAGGAGCCCGCCGGCAACGGCACCTCGGCGGCGACCTTTCCCTGCGCCTCCGCCACCAGCGAACCGATGTCGCGCCCGCGGACATTGGCGGTGACCACGACCCGGCGCCGGCCGTTCTCGCGGCTGATCTGGGTCGGCCCTCGCTCACCGAGAACTGCGCCACCTGCCGCAGGAGCACGGAGGCGGTCTTGCCGTTCGGCCGCGGGGGAGGGGGACGGGCAGGTTCTCCAGAGCTCCCGGTCCTCGCGGACCTGGTCGGTCAGGCGCACGACGATCGACACGCGCCGGTCGCCCTCGAACACGACCCCGGCGTCCCGGCCGCCCATCGCGGCACCGATGACGTCCTGGATGGCCCCGGTGCTCAGACCCAGCCGTGCTGCCTCGGCCCGGTCGATCTTGATCTCGAAGACCGGCAGGCCGGCGATCTGCTCGACCTTCACGTCGTCGGCGCCCTCGATCCCGCGCAGGATCCCGGCAATCCTGTTGGCGGTCTCCAGCCCGGGGCCGGGGGCACAAGGGCGGCCGTCCGCGCGGCTCAGGCCGCCAGTTTGAGAACCCAGCCGTAGAAATCGGCCCAGCTCTCGGTCCGGGCCTGCGGATTCGGAGTCACGGCGGCGATATCGGCTGTGACCTGCGCGCGAACATCCCGCGGGGCGCAGCCGAATTCCGCCCGGAAGGCCTGCGCGAAATGCGCGGGGCTCTCGAACCGCCAGCGATACGCCACCTCGGAGATCCGGGTGAAGCGCCCGTCACCGGCGGCGAGCTCCCGGTAGGCTCGGGCAAGCCGGCGCTGGCGGATGTAGCCGGAGACCCCGCCGAGGGAGACGAATAGACGGTACAGGGCGCTGCGCGAGACGCCGAATTGCTGTCCGAGCATCTCGGCGTTCAGGTCGGGGAAGCCAGCTCGGCCTCGATGAAGCGCCGGATGGCGAGCAGGAGCGGCGCACGCTCCGGATCCTGAGCGACCCGCTCATCCTCGGGCAGGCCGAGGGCCGCCGCGCCGAGCAGCATCGCCGTCGCCTCGGCGGCCGCGGCGGCCTCCCGCGCCGAGAATCCGGTCGCGTGCGTTCCTAGCGAGCGCAGATGATCGTTGATCATCCGGCCGAACGCGGTGGTACCCCGGATCACCGACCCGTGCAGGGCGTCGAGCCCGCCCGGGTGCGCGCCGAAGAGCGCGCGCGGGAGCACCACCGTGAGGGCCCGGTAATCCGTAGAGCGGGCCGACAGGGAACGCGACAGGTCGAAGAGGCAGATGTCGCCCGGGGCGCAATCCCGCTCGCTGCCGCCGATCTCGATCCTGGACCGGCCGGAGAGGCGCACATGGGCGAGGATGTGATCGACGCCCATGCGCGCAACGAGGCCGCGCTCGCGCTCGAACCGGAGCCCCGATGCGCTCGCGCGGCAGAGGATCGCGTTGCCGAGATGCTGGACATGCGACTGCCCGCGGAACTCGCCCAGATCCTCCTTCCGGATCGTGAAATCCCAGAACGGTGCGACGGCATCGCGCCAAGCCGCGGCCTGCTGGAGACCGGGGCTCTCACTCCTGAGCTGCAGGACAGGATTCGACTGCATCGCCCGTGTTACGCATCCCGCTTCTGGAGTGCTCGGCTGACTGCTCCCCGTACGATGATTCCGGTTCCGAAGAAAAGCGGTCCCGGCTTCTCAATCGTCGCAGCCCGGCTCTGTGCGGAAATCGGCGGCCGGGATGTGACACCTCCGATCCAACACCGGATACGGGCGGGAATGATCAATCGGGATCGCCGGGGAAGCCAGCATCACGAACTTCTGGCCCGGACACAAGAAGTTCCGCACTCCGATTTCGGCCACGAGAGACGGGCGGGACGGAGCGGGCGACGGGACCGCGGCCGGAGGTGCCGGTGCCCGGCTCACGAAGGGGAAGATCCCGGGCTACGAACCATTGACCGTGTCCCGTCCGATCGGGAACGCGCGCGCCGCCCGCAGGCTTGTCCGAGGGTCGAACCCGGGAGCGCGGCGGTGAAGGTGTTCCGGATCATGCAGGCCGCGACGGGCACGATCCTCTGGATCGGCTCGGCGCTCGATTCCCTGAGGGCCCTGGACGCGATGGCCAGCGCCGCCGGCTACCGCGACCGCACCCGCATCCCGGATCACCTGCGTGCCGGCGGCCTCCACGTCGAGGAGGTGGAGGCCTGAGCCGGATGGCCGCCGCCGCCCCGCGGCCCCGTCCGGCGGAATCGGAGAAGCCCCATGACCAAGCTGTTCATCGCACAGATGCGCAGGACGGACGGCCCCGAGCCCCTCGTGACGGTCCGGGCGGAGGCCGAGGGCGAGGCGCGCCTGTTCCTGACGGCGGCCTACCCGGACGCGGAGATCGCCGGCATCGCGGAGCCCAGCGACTGGGCGAGCGATGCCGATACCGGTTCCCGGGCCGGCGACATCCGCGAGCACCCCGGCGTCGCATGGCAGCCGCCGTCCAGCCTGGCCGGTTGAGGCCGATCGTGCCCCGGCCGGCGCATCCGCATGTGGACGGTCCCGCGAACCGGCCGATTCAAGACAAGTGTAGCGGCGGGGTTCACGGGTCGTCAGCCCGCAGCACCGAGGCTGCGGCATGATTTCCGGCGATCCGACACCGCGGCTCTTCGCAGCCGCGGCCTCCCTCACCGGCACCGGGGTCCTGATGTGCCGCTCGGAGCCGTCCTGGGGCGGGATCCTCATCGGCCTGCTCTGCCTCGGACTCTGGGCCCTCGGGACCCTCGCGGCGCGGCCGATGCGCCTCGCGAGACCGGCGCAGCCGAGGAGGCCGATGGTGCTGGAGGCCGTCGTCGAGACGCCCCGGGCCGCGCCGGAGCTGCTGCCCGCCCCGCAGCGAGCGGCCCGTGCCGGCAACCCGGTGGGCCCGTCCCGCCTGCCCGAGGTGCCGACTCATCGGCAGCGGGTGGTCGAGCGGTACACGCGCCAGCGCCGGTAGACCGGGTCCGCATCCAGCCCAGGCGCTCACATGCGCGGCGACGAGCCGCCCAGAGCGGGCCGACCCCGGAACTGCCGCGCCTCTCACGCCCATTCCCAACGGGCCGCGGGTCGCCCCTTCGGACAGGCTACCACCGGCGCGGATCGCGAGCTTCTGCCGCAGCGCCGATGCCGCGCGCCCCGCGTTTCCCGGAGCCAACCCAGGAGACAGCATGGCCGACAAGGCAGACGTGACGACCTACACGGTGAAGCAGGCGCTGGCCGCCAAGGTTGCGGATCACATCGAGATCGCGATCGAGGCCCAGGACGGCACGAAGCTGAAGCTCACGGCGACCGCCGACCAGCTGGACGCCCTGGTGGGTGATCTGGAGACCATCCTGGACGCCGACGACGCGGAAGGTGAAGCAGCCCGAGCCTCGTCCTGAGGAGAGACCGGCTCGGCGCGGGAGAGCGCCGAGCCACGCAGGGCGAGCCTCCGGCTCCCCCGAGGCGGCGGACCGGCGCGCAGGCCGAAGCCGCCGCGTTCGCCCGAGCCGCCCCGACGTCGTCGGAGGGCCCGCGGACAGTGCCCGGTCGCGCGCATAAACCGATCCGATCCCGTCGGAGACGGTTCTGGACCCAGATCATTCTTGGTATGGACCGTACCGAAGCGTCGAATTGCGGAGGATCCGGGTGTCTCGCCACGTCCTCGCCATCCCGGATGGCGCACGGTCAGCCCTGACGGATGCGGCTCGCCCAGCCGGCCTGCACGCCACTCCCGGGCGGTGGCCGCGCGGCCTGCGCGCCGCGCAGATGCCGTGACCGGTCCGGAGACCGACATGGCGTCTTCTCCGTCGCCGGCCCCCTACCGCCTGCAATGCGTCGTCCATCGTGAGCGTGCCGGCGGCATCGTCATCCACGACGAGCAGATCCTCGGGGCCACCGAGGCCATGGCGCTCGCCGACGCGAAGGCGCGCTTCAACCAGCTGCTCGCCGGCCGTTCGGGCTCGGCGGCCCTGAGGGACGCGGCCGGACGGGTCGTCTGGTCCGCGCGACAGAACGCGCCGCCCGCGGCCGAAGGCTCCGACCTCAAGCCGCTGTAGGGCCCACCTCCGGCAGGGAGCGGGCCGCGCGAAACGCTCTCTAGCGGTGCGGCTCCAGATCAATCACCGGCCCGCCCACGTCGAAGAATTCGTCCTCGAACGGAAGACTATCTTCGACCTCCTCTTGCCGCCGCCCAAAAGGCACGAGCGACGACAGGACTCCGAGGCACAATGCTCCGGCAACGAGGGCAACCAGGATGGCGATGCTCATGACGGAACACTCGGGCGCAGCATGCGCAGTGCATCAAGCACCAGCAAGATTAAGAGTAAGTTCCTGGGATGCGCAACGGAAATCGGCGCGGGCGCGTCCCTGGGGCACGCGCGGGGACGTGGCGTCCGGCCCGCACCCGGGTGCGGGAGACGAGCATCCGGCGGCCGGCCGGACCGGCGGCGGCGGAATCGGCGACGCTCCGCACCCGATGCCGGGCGGGTGATTCGGGTCGGGCCCGGAGCGCTCTCCGCCGCAGTGGACGCCGGTCGGCAGAGAGCGCGTCAGGACAAGGGCCTGGCGCCACGAGCGATGGCGACGCGATCGGGCGCGGCTCTAGCGCCGCGCCGGGACCTTGTCCTGCTGCCGGCTGACCTCGTCGCGCACGCCGTGGCCGGCCATCAGGATCTCGGTCATGAAGGCGCCGATCGCCGCAACGGTGCAGACCAGCGCCATCCCGAAACACGCGAACAGGATCGAGGCGGTGGCGGCGTCGCGCAGCGCGCCCACGAACAGGGTCAGCACGGCCACGCCGATCAGCCCGCCTCCCAGCGAGGCCAGGACCACGGCCACGTCGAGGGCGAAGGAGCGCCGCCGCAGGAACGTCAGCCGGCGGGACAGGCGCTCCGCCTCGGCCGTCGTCGCCTTCGCGGCCTCCGCCGAGAGGGAATCGACCTTGTCGGAGATCCGGCCCAGACGGGTCGAGAACACGTTGAGCAGCGTCGCGAGCGCCGAGAGCAGGAAGGCGGGTGCGAGGGCGACCTGGATGATGTGCGCGACGCTGTCGGGCTCGGTGGAGTTGATGGAGAATCCGAACATCGGCGCGCTACGCTCGCGGGCGCGTCACGACCGTCCGGTGCTGGGAGCCGCCCGGGCGGGCGGCGGGTAATCGTGAATGCAGCATGCCGGAAGGCTCACCACAGGACACCCTCCGCGTGCAACCCGGCCACCAGCAGAAGCAGCGCCGTCAGGAAAGCCACCGCGAGATAGGGGGCAGGGGTGTCCGTCACCGGAGCCTCCACACCCGCGGATTCGTGGCCACGACCGCCAGGACGTAGAGGGCGACCCCGAGCGGCGTCCCGTAGGCCACCACGGCGACGCCGATCCCGATCCAGGCGGTCAGAAGAGCCAGCATCGAGAGCAGGGCGAGCGGGTTCATGCACGTCTCCCGGGCGCTTGGCCGGGCGGCAGGACCCCGACGCGCACCGGTTCGGCCTGCAGGGCCGGGGCGGGGAGGGTGGACCGAGACGGCAGAGCTGCGCGCTGCGCGGAACACATCAATGACATGGATCGATGGGGACCAACCTGAACACGAAGCGACCCGAGACGCCGATCCGGCCGGGCCGGAGCCGCGGCGGATCCGGCCTCATCGCCGACCCTTGAGATGATCGCGGCTCCGCTGACGTCAAGCCGTGGGCCGGGCGCGCTGTTCGGCACCGCCAACACCTCCCGACACGCTACCCCGCCGCACGCTGCAAGGCGCCTGGATGCGGCTCCAGATCCGCCCCCGGCAGGTTCGCGCCCCCATGCGCCGCTCGACGGCCGCGAGCGCGTCGAGCAGGCGCTTCCGGAGCCGGGCCGCACCGTCCGCCTCCAGCGCGTCCACATCGATGTAGAAGTCGATCCCCCGGGCATGCTCGGAGAAGACCGAGTCCTGGGCCGCGGCGCCGAGATCGCCCTCGATGGCGTAGGGGACGACGTCGCGGCTGATCCCCTTCATCCGGATCGGATCCTGCGGGCTCGCGCGGACGATGTCGCTGACCAGCGCGTAGGTCTCGTAGCTCAGGGTGATCCCGCCCGGCGCCGCGGCCGCCTGCAGGCGGGCGGCGAGGTTCGCCTCCGCGCCGATGATCGTGTAGTCCATCCGCTCGTCGCTGCCGAAATTGCCGACGTTGCAGTAGCCCGTGTTGATGCCGATCCGGGCCTGGAACGGGCGCTCGATCCCGGATCGCCGCCAGCGGGCGTTCAGCTGGCCGAGGCGCCGCTGCATCTCGA
This sequence comes from Methylobacterium sp. P31, assembly GCA_050632875.1. Classification (GTDB taxonomy): domain Bacteria; phylum Pseudomonadota; class Alphaproteobacteria; order Rhizobiales; family Beijerinckiaceae; genus Methylobacterium. The sequence continues at coordinate 5,235,277 of JBODSC010000001.1, forward strand.
TGGCCATCCGGACGCAGGCCTGGGCATCCTCGCGGACCCCCTTGGTCTCGGGATCGCCGAAGAAGACCAGCATCGCGTCGCCGATATACTTGTCCACCGTACCGCCGTGCTTCAGCGCGATGGCGGTCATCTCGGTCAGGTACTCGTTCAGCAGCGCGGTCAGCTCCTCAGGTTGCAGGCGCTCGGTGGTGGCGGTGAAGTCCTTGATGTCCGAGAAGAAGATCGTCAGCTTCTTGCGCTCGGTGGCCACCGACACGTCCCGCTCGCCGCTGAAGATGCTCTTGTAGACCTGGGGCGAGATGTACTTGGCGATCTGCACCGAGACCGACGCCAGGAAGCCGTTCGATTCCGTCAGCTCGCGGTTGATCCGGTCGATGAGCCGGGATTGCCGCGCCTGCAGGAGCAGGAAGGTGGTCCCGGCGAGCGCCGCCAGGAGGAAGTAGCCGAGCAGGTACTTGAAGGCGAAGACGTTGGCGACGATCGGCTGGCGCAGCACGATCTCCTGGATGCCGCGCACGTCGCCGACCTTCCAGTCGGTCTTCGGGCTCAGGGGATGCGCGTTGTGGCAGCGCACGCAGGCGGATTCCATCCGGATCGGGGCGGCGATGCGCACTTGGCGGTCGAAGATCGAGCCGGTGGTCTCCGCGACGAAGCCGGATTGCGGGTGGGCCCGCAGATCCGCCAGTGCCCGGGCTTCGAAGGCGTCGAGGTCGTGGGGCTTGCGGTCCTTGAACGGCAGGTCGGAGATGAAGCGGTACTTCACCGCCCCGTGCGCGCCGCTGATCCGCTCGCCGAGTTCCAGGGAGAGCGTCGCGGGGATCGGGATCGCGTTGGGCACGCCCTTGTAGTCGTGCGTCGTCACCACGCGGCCGGTGGCGCCGTTGACCGCCTGGACGACGTCGCTCGCGTAGAAGCTGCGCATCTGGTCGATGATCCGGCCCGTCTCGACCGCCTGCGTTTCCAGCATGCGCTCGGACAGGCCGCGCAGATCGAGCCAGACCGCGAGCGGCAGACCGGCGAGGCCGAACAGGATGGCGCCGACGAGCAGGGGCCCCATGATCCGCTGATGCCGCGCGGTCCGCTCGCTCACGCTGGACATCCCGGTCGCCTCTTCTCCACAGGCTGAAAGACTTGCCCGCACGCCGGGCCCGAGGCGTCGGAAGCTCTGCCGTCCCGCCATGCGAGTCGCAGGCCGGCGGGAACATTACAATGCCCCGAATACGCCGTCCAAGAGCATGCCCGGCCGATTACAGTGTCCGCGCTCGGGTGATCCGCCAGGATCACTGTCCAGGTCTGGGCGGCGGCCGCGCCGGATGGCGGGAGGACCACCCGACGGCTTCCGGACCGCGGCGGCCTGCGAACGCGCGAACACCACGCGGCGCGCGCGATCTCGCCGGGCCGTAAATTAATGTTAACCGCTCTCTGCAAGCGGCGCCGCCTTGCGGGTCGCCGCCCGGTAGGATTTAAGAGACAGCGAAGCTTCCTGGTTGGTCCTGGGAACATTCACGAGCGAACTCGAGCCCCGTCAGCCTTCGTGCGGCGGGGCTTTTTGTTTCTGGAGACAGGCGGATACGCAAACTCATTCGCCTCTCGACCGATCGTCCCCGGGATGTGCTTTAGCGCACCCGGCTGATTTTGCCCGAAGGCCCGCTTTCGCGGCTGTTGCAAAGCTGCACTATCGCGTTGGCGCATCCTGGGGTCCTTGTCGCCGCGCACACATCCCGCCCAACGGGAGACTGAGGACCAGATGATCAAGAAGCTTCTTCTCGCGAGCGCCGCCACGGCTCTCCTGACCGGCGCCGCTTCGGCCGCCGACCTGCCGCGCCGCGCTGCGCCCCCGCCGGTGTTCACCCCCGTCCCGGTCTTCACCTGGACCGGCTTCTACGCGGGTTTCAACGCCGGCTACGCCTTCGATGCCAGCAGCAACAACACCAGCTCGACCTTCGCCGTGCCGGCCCGCTTCGCTGTCCCGGGCACCACGGCGACCTTCCGTGACCGCAGCCAGGACGGGTTCACCGGCGGTGGCCAGATCGGCTACAACTGGCAGCTGACCCCGGGCTCGGGCGTGGTGTTCGGCATCGAGGCCGACGCCCAGTACCTCGACTTCGGCCGCAACCGGAACAATGCCTTCGTCTCCGGCGCGATCGCGCCCGGCTACTACCTGACCGACCCGCGCGGCCTGTCGAGCCTCGACTTCTTCGGCACGGTGCGCGGCCGCCTCGGCTACGCCTTCGACCGCACCCTCGTGTACGCCACCGGCGGCTTCGCCTACGGCTCGGGCAGCGCCGACCGCTCGTTCGGTGGTTTTGCCGGCAACGACAGCTTCCGCACCGGCTACGCGGTCGGCGGCGGCATCGAGTACGCCCTGCCCACCGACTCGTTCCTGAACTTCTTCCACTCCTCGGCCGTGACGCTGAAGGTCGAAGGCCTGTACGTGAACCTCGACCGCAACACCCGCAACCAGGGTGCGCTCGTGATCAACAGCGCCACCAACATCCCGGCCTTCTACAGCCCGGTCGGTCGCCGCAGCGACGAGTTCGCCGTCGTCCGCGCAGGCCTGAACTACAAGTTCGGCACGTACTAAGAACCTCGTTCGGACGCGTCCTTCGCGCCATGCGGCGCGGAGGACGATTTCCCGCCACGGGCGTCCGCGAGTTCCTCTGAACACGCCGAATACCGCTCGACCTTGAGCCTCCCCAGCCCGATCAGACTGGCCGCTTGAGCCGAGGAACGTCCCGGGCGAGGCTCCCGGGACGTTTTTCGTTTGGCCGGATCGCCGAGAGGCGCGCCCGTCTGCGGCACGCCTCAGGCGTGGACGGCGTGTTCCAGCTGCGCCTTCGACATCCGCGAGCGGCCGGGCACGTTCTGCGCCCGGGCCTTGCGCATCAGTTCGGCCTTCGTCGTGCCCGACCGCCCGCCCTTGCGCGCCGCGGCGGCCTTCTCGGCCACCGCCTTCGGCTGCTTCGAGAACTGCTTGCCCCTGCGCGTATCGGCCCGCTTCCTGGCCGTGCTGGCGGCATAGTCCTTGTCGGTCAGACTCTCGCGGGCCTTCCTGGGCAGGTAGCGCTCGCCGGTCTTGCCGCTCGCCTGACCTGACTTGGTGCCCCATTCCTCGTCGGTCCATTGCTGGAGGTGGTTGTCGGGATCCTTCTTGCCCGCGTAGCCGCCGCCTTCCTTCTTGTATTCGGCCGTCGCCATCTGTGCCTTGCGAGCCGACCACTGACCCGGCTTGCCGCCCTTGTCGGATTTCGTGACCTGCTTCTTGACCGTGTCCCACAGCTTGGGATCGGTCTTCTTGGCGGTTCCTGCCATCGTCGCGCCTCGCGAAAAAAGATTTGGCAGACAACACGAGGCTTGCTGCTCCGTTCCTGCGGCGCGTTCGCCTGCGCGGTGACGACCGCAGCCCCGATCTGCACAGATCCCGCCCGCAGCGCCGCCATCGGCTCCGGATACAGCGGCCGCCTCGGCGGGTTGGCTCCGAGGGACAGGCCGCCCACCGCCCGCCCGCTGGCGGCCGCGGAGCGCGGATCAGTGCCGGGATCACGAGGCCTCGAGAGGGATGCCGCATGGCTGACGAATCGACCGACACCCAAACCCAGCGGATGCCCCGCGGCAGGCCGGTGCGCGCGGGGTTGGCGCAAACGCCGCTCGATCCCGCCACCGGGGTCGTGAAGCCCCAGGACGGCCCGATGGAGCGGGCCGGCACCGAGAAGGAGGAGGCCCGCCGGGGCGGCACGAGCCTCGGGGCGGAGCGGGACCGGCCCAGCGGCAGCCAAGAGTGAGCGCGCCGGGCAGACCCTGCGCCGAGACCCGGCGTCGACCCGCGACAGAGAGAGGAACAGACAGCATGCACATCCGGCACAAGCCTCTGCGCGGGCAGGTGATCGTCATCACCGGCGCCTCCAGCGGGATTGGCCTGGCCACGGCGCGGGCGGCCGCCCGCCGCGGCGCCCGCGTGGTTCTGGCGGCACGCAATGCCACCGCCCTCGATGACATCGTCCACGACATCCAGGAGCACGGCGGCGAGGCCCGGGCCGTGGTGACGGACGTGTCGCGCCGTGAGGACATGGAGGCGCTGGCCGCCGAGACGATGCGCGCCTATGGGGGCTTCGACACCTGGGTCAACAATGCCGGCCTGTCGATCTTCGGCCGGCTCGAGGAGGTCTCGGACGAGGACCATCGCCGGCTGTTCGACGTCAATTTCTGGGGCATCGTCTACGGATCGCGGTGGCGTTGCAGCATCTGCGGCACACGGGTGGCGCGCTGATCAACCTGGGCTCGGTCGCCTCCGACCTCGCCTTCCCGATCCAGGGCATGTACTCCGCCTCCAAGCACGCGATCAAAGGCTTCACCGACGCGCTCCGGATGGAACTCCAGGAGGAGGGCGCCCCGTGTCGGTGACGCTGATCAAGCCGGCCTCGATCGACACGCCCTTTCCCGAGCACGCCAAGAGCTACATGGCGCGCGTGCCGAAGCTTCCGCAGCCGGTCTACGATCCGGAGGATGTCGCGAAGGCGATCCTCTACGCCGCCGAGCACGGCCCGCGGGATCTCTACATCGGTGGCGGCGGCAAGATGATGAGTTCGTTGCGCAAGCGCGTCCCCGCGGCGACCGACTGGATGGGCGCCCATGTGGTGGCGAAGACCCAGAAGGCCGGCGTGACCGGGAAGGGTCGGAACGGGACTCTCTACGAGGCCGGCCAGGACGGGGTGGTGCGGGGCGGCTCGCCCCATCATGTGATGCGCAGCGTCTACGCCCAGGCCTCGATCAACCCGGTCCTGACCGGAATCCTGCTCGCGGGTGCCACGGCGGCGGCGGCCTCGCTCCTGGGCCGCCCCGGCCGCCATTAGGGTGCCTCCGGCCGTGCCCGATCGACCCGATCGGGCACGGCGCAACCGCCGCATTGCTTGTTTCTGGATGGTTATCGCTGAGGTCAGCGCTCATTCATGCCCGATCACCACTCTAGCCAGGTCCTGCCCCGGGCCATCCCGGGGCGAACCGGTACAGAAGGTCTGATCATGATGCATATGAAGATGCTTGCGGCCATGGCAGCCGTCGTCGGCGGCCTCGGCTTCGCCTCTGCAGGCGCCGCGCCCCTGGCGCCTGTCGCGGCCGATGCGGTCGCCGGCCCTGCGGCGGTCAGCACCGTTGCCTTCGGCTGCGGGTCCGGCTGGGCGCCCGGACCCTACGGACGCTGCCGGCCGATCTACCGCCGCCCGCGCTTCTACGGCCCGCGCTGCTTCCTCCGCCCGCCCCCTTCGGACCGCGGCGCGTCTGCCGCTACTGAGACGGGCCCACGCCGGAATGGGACGTCCCGGCGCGGGGCACGACATGTCCGGGGCGCCGAACCGTGAACGGTTCGGCGGGTTGGTCCTAGGGCCGCCTGCTGTCACACGACAACAACAGCCGGCCCTATCGTTTTGTGATCGCATGCAGATTCCGGACAGGCGCTTCCCGCGTTCCCGCCCCCCTTTGAGGCATCCGGCACGGGCGCGCCCGCCATTCGGCTGGATAAAAGCGTATCTACCACTGGGACTTGTTCGGGTTTTCTCATGCGATCCGGTAACACTCGGGAGAGCCCATGACCCGGGATCAGAGCGGGGGCGCCAATCTCTCTCCGGAGGCGCGGGCGGCGGCCGAGCGCGCCGGTCGTAAGCGCCTTGGCGAGAACAGCTACCCGCAGCCTGCCCCCACGCCCGAGGAGCAGGACGCGGCCAACCGAACCAAGATGACGGTGACCGAGAAGCCGGAACCGAATCCCCATGCCATCAAGGGCGCGATGGACGATGAATAGGGCGCTTTCCGCCGAAGGCGCTGCAGGCCGGCGAGAGCGCGCATCCAGCCGGGAATAAACGCCGGGGCCGGCCGGTTCTTGATCCCGTGGCGCATCGCTGCAGGGTGGGCCCCCATGGCTTTGCAGGCAACCGACCGGGCGAGCGCGGCTCGGCGCACGGCATGACGACGACTCTGGCGCGCGCGCGGTTCAGCCAGCTCGTGCTCCCGCGCCTCGACGAGGGCTACCGGCTCGCCCACTGGCTCACCGGCAACGCCACGGATGCCGAGGACGTGATGCAGGAGGCGTGTCTGCGCGCCTATCGGGCCATCGAGAGCTTCGCCGAAGGCAACGCCCGGGCGTGGTTCCTGACCATCGTCCGCAACACGGGCTATTCGTGGTTGCAGCGGCACCGGCCGCGGGCCGTGATCTTCGCCGAGGATCTCGCCCCCGAGGCCCGCGCCACGCTCGAGACCGGGAGCCTCCTCGCGCCGGCGCCGGAGACGCCCGAGGCGGCCCTCATCGCCCGCGACGAGGCGGGGCAGCTCGCCCGGGCCATCGATGCGCTGCCGGTCGCCTTCCGGGAGACGCTGGTCCTGCGCGAGTACCACGGCCTCAGCTACCGGGAGATCGCCGAGGTGACCGGCGCCCCGATCGGAACCGTGATGTCGCGCCTCGGCCGGGCGCGGCAGACCCTGCTGGCGCGGCTCGCGAAGGACGGGCGATGACCGACGACGAGACCCTCCTGCTCCTCAATGCCTATGTCGACGGCGAGCTGTCGCCCGGCGAGGTCCTGGCCATGGAGCGCCGCTTGGCGGCCGAGCCCGACCTGCGGGTGGCGGCGGAGCGCCTCCGCGGCCTCTCGGCCGCCGTGCGGGGGACACTGGCAGGGCCGCCCGCCCCCGAGAGCCTGCGCGGGCGGGTGGTCCGGCAGATCGGCTTCTCGGATCCGGCCCCCCGCCGCGCATTGCTCGGATCCTGGCGGGCGCTGGCCGCGACACTCCTGGTCGGCCTCGTTGGCGGCGCCACCTTGGGCGGCGGCGCCGCCTATCTCGATCGCCCCGAGGCTCCGGCGACGCGCGAGGCCGTGCTCGCCGGCCATCTGCGCGGCCTGGCGGCACCGCAGCCCTTCGATATCCCCTCCTCGGACCGGCACGTGGTCAAGCCCTGGTTCAACGGCCGCACCACGATCGCCCCGGAGGTACCGGATCTGGCCGATCAGGGCTTCCCGCTGGTGGGCGGTCGGATCGATATCGTCGTCGGCGCACCCATGCCGACCCTCGTCTATCGCCGAGACCGCCACGTCATCAGCGTCACGGTCGTTCCGGCAGCCGACAGCCCGCCGGCCGGGGAGGAGCGCCGGGACGGCTCGACCATTGAGCGCTGGAGCCTCGGCGATCTCACCTATTGGGCGGTCTCGGACCTCAACGCCCGGGACCTGCGCGGCTTCGCGGAGCTGTTCCGGTCCCGGATGGCCCGACCGGGGTAACCCGCCCGGGAATAACGATCCGCTCCGCCCGGTTCTTCAGGAGGTCGTTCCTCGATCGGATGAGGATCCGCACGTGATTGCCAATTCGGAACCGATCCCCTGGACCGCGGGGGACACGATGGGGCGTTCGCCAAGTTTCGCGTACGAGCGGAGGTCCGGCGTCGACGAGGCCGACCGGCTCTCTCCGGACCCGGTAATCGTGGAGACGGCGCTCCACCTCCTGGCCGAACATTTCGAGCAGGGGCTGGCGGTCACCGATCGGCGCGGGCGGGCGCATTTCCTGAACCGCTCCGCCCGCGCCTGCGTCGACCGGGGTCTTCTGCGCCTGGAGCACGGCTGCCTGCGCGGCCCAACGCCCGAGGACAGCACTGCCCTGCGCAGGACCATCGCGCGCTGCGCCGCCGGCCGCTGCAGCGGCTCGATGCGCCTCGAAGGCGAGGGCGGCACGCTCCTGATCGCCGCCTGCTCGATTTCCCCGGGGGCGAGCCCGACCGCCGAGGGGGCGGTGCTCCTGCGCCTCATCGATCCCGCGGCAGCGCGGCTGCCGGCCCCCTGCGTGCTGCAGGATCAGTTCGGCTTCACCCCGGCCGAGGCGGCCCTGGCCGTCGATATCCTGGCCGGGAACGATCTGACGGCGAGCGCGACGCATCGCGGGATCACCCGGAACACGGCGCGCGTGCATCTGCGGCGCCTCTTCGAGAAGACGGGAACGCGCCGGCAGGCGGAGCTGATGCGTCTTCTCCTGCTCTGCCCGCAACCCATCGGCCCGGGCAGAGCGGCCCCTCGGTCGTGCCTGCACTGTCTTCCGCCAGTATCCTGAATGGATGATGCGAACGCAGTAGAAAATCTCAACGCCGAGTCGGACGATCGAAGATCGATCAACCATTTCCGAATTAACGGAGACAGAATCGGATTTGCATCATTTCTGAAACCCGTCCGGAAAAGCCGCGCGTCGGCGCGGACCTTCCGCGTGCTCTCGGCGTTCGACGATATGCTGCACGATATCGGCCTGGACCGGCGCACGCTCCGCACCTTCTGCCAGCACAGCTGCACGCACCGGCCCGCCCCGGCGCACCGGTCCGAGGCACCCGGTGCGATCGCGGCGGCCGGCGTGTTCGGGATGGCCGCCGGCTGAGCGGCTTGCCCGAGGCCGCTCAGATCTCGACGCAAATCTTGCCGAAATGGCGGTTGCTCTCCTGATGGCGGAACGCCTCGACGAGATGGTCGAGCGGGTAGCGGCTGTCGACCACCGGCCGTAGCCCGCAGGCCTCGATCCCGCGGACCATCTCGATCTGATGGCGGCGGCTGCCGACCAGCACGCCCTGGAGGCGGATCTGTTTCAGGAGCGCCGGGACCAGCGGCAGCTCGCCCGCCACCCCTGACAGGATACCGATCACCGAGATATGGCCGGCGACCCGTACGGCGGCCATGGACTGCTCCAGCGTCGCCGGCCCGCCGACGTCGAGGACGTGGTCGACGCCGCGCCCGTCCGTCAGCCGCCGGGCGGTCTCGCCCCAGGCCGGATCGGTCCGGTAGTTGATCAGGTGGTCGGCGCCGAGCCCGCGCAGGCGCTCCAGCTTCGCGTCGCTGGAGGAGGTGGCGATCACCGTGGCGCCCGCCGCCTTGGCGAATTGCAGGGCGAACAGCGACACGCCCCCGGTACCCTGCACCAGCACGACGTCGCCGCTCTTCAGGCCGGCATCGGCGTGGAGCGCCCGCCACGCGGTCAGCGCGGCGGTGGTCAGGGTCGCGGCCTCGGCGTGGTCCCAGCCCTGGGGGCGCGGGTGAAGGCGGTGGCCGGCGCGGTGACCTGCTCGCGCGCGTAGCCGTCGACCCCGTCGCCCGGCACGGTGGCGAAGCCCTCGACCAGCGGGGTGCCTTCCAGCCAAGTGGGAAAGAACGTGCTGACCACCCGGTCGCCCACGGCGAACTCCGCCACGCCGGGGCCCACGGCCTCGACCTCGCCGGCGCCGTCGGACATCGGGATGCGCGGCTCGCTCGGCCCCCACATGCCGCTGACCACGGCGTAATCGTGATAGTTGAGGGAACTCGCCCGCAGGCGGACGGTGATCTCGCCGGGTCCCGGCTCCGGCACCGGCCGCTCGCCGAATGTTACCTTGTCGAAGCCGCCGCCCGGCTGGACGATGACGGCGCGGGCTGTCGATCCGGTCATGACGCACCTGTCGCTCCGCGGCCTCGGCCGCCGGGCGGCGGACACTGACAGGCCGCACGGGCTGCGTCGAGGGGCAAGAGAGGGTCAGTCCGCCGCGGGGGCGGGCGACACGCGCGTGTCACGGCTCCCCCTCTGCGGGCTGCGGCGTTCACGGATCGGCTCGCGACAGACGCGACGCGCTCCCTCTCCCGTGCGGGAGAGGGGCGGGATGAGGGATCAGTCTCTCCGGACGAGTCGCACCCCACACCCTGTCCTCTCCTGACGGATCTCGGGCTTGCCCGAGATCCGTCGGGAAGCCCAAGTCGGGCAAGCCTGACTTGGGTGGAGAGGGGACCCGCGCGATCCTGAGGCCGTGTCCCCGGAAGACAGGGGGCGAGCGGCTCCGTCGCGGCCGGTCCGGTGTGTGCCAGTCAGACCCCGGGACGGGGCGCCAGCCACCGGCCGGTGGCCCGCAGCTCACGTCCGCGGCAGGGTGTGCAGCGCCTTCAGGAAGGCATCCACCTCCGCGCGGGTATTGTAGAAGGCGAGCGAGGCCCGCACCGACTGGTCGACCCCCGAACCGGCGCAGGGCCGGCAGGGCGCAATGGTGGCCCGAGCGCACCGCGATGCCGTGCGCGTCGAGGTGGCGGGCCACCGCCGCGTTCTCCTGCTCCTCGATCACGAAGGACATCACGCTCGCCTTCTCCCGGGCCGTGCCGATCAGGCGCAGGCCCTTCACGTCGGCGAGGCCGGCTTGCGCGTAGTCCAGCAGGTCGTGCTCGTAGGCGGCGATGGCCGGCAGGCCGATGCGCGCGAGGTAGCCGAGCGCCGCCCCGAGACCGACCGCCCCGGCGATGTCCGGCGTGCCCGCCTCGAATTTCTCGGGCGCGTCCTTGTAGACCGTCCGCGCGAAGGTGACGTCCTCGATCATGTGACCGCCGCCCTGCCAGGGCGGCATCGCCTCCAGCAGGTGCGCCTTGCCGTAGAGCGCGCCGATGCCCGTCGGCCCGAACACCTTGTGGCCGGAGAAGACCAGGAAGTCCGCGTCGAGGGCCTGCACGTCCAGCGGCATGTGCGGCGAGGATTGCGCCGCGTCGACCAGCACCGGCACCCCGTAGGCGTGGGCGAGCTGGATGATCTCCCGCACCGGGTTCACGGTGCCGAGCGCGTTGGCCACCTGCGTCACCGAGACGATCTTGGTGCGGCCCGACAGGAGCGCCGCGTATTGCTCGAAGATGAGTCTCGCCGCGGTCGTTGACCGGGATCACCCGGAGCGTCGCCCCGGTCTGCTGCGCCAGCAGCTGCCAGGGCACGATGTTGGCGTGGTGCTCGATGGTCGAGACGATGATCTCGTCGCCCGGGCCGATCTTCGCCCGTCCGTAGGAGTTCGCCACGAGGTTGATCGCCTCCGTGTTGCCGCGCAGGAAGACGATGTCGTCCTTCGACGGGGCGTTGAGGAAGCGGCGCACCGCCTCGCGGCCGCCCTCGAACAGGTCCGTGGACCGCGCCGCCAGGGTGTGGGCGGCCCGGTGGATGTTCGAGTTGTGCCGCCCGTAGAACTCCGAGGTCGCGTCAATCACGGCCTGGGGCTTGTGGGTGGTGGCGGCGTTGTCGAGCCAGACCAGCGGGTGGCCGTTGACGCTCTGGTGCAGGGCCGGGAAGTCCCGGCGGACATGCTCCACGTCGAACGGCGCCGCCACCGGGCTCGCCCCCTGCGCCGCCAGCCGCGACGCCGGACCCGGAGTATGGGCCGGCTCCAGCCGGGGACTCGCCGGCACCCTACGGGCCGAACCGGGGCCGAGATTCAGGAAGTAGTAGTCGGAAGGCGGCGCCTCGGGGGCCCGGGACAGCCGGCCGGCCCGGGCGAAGCTCTCCTGCGCCGCATCGACGCCGACCTTCGACGGGTCGGCCGGCACGAGGGGCGGGGCGAGCGCGGGCGCGAAGGCGTTGGCGCGCGGGTGGTCCGCGGCGATCTGCCGGTACAGCTCCGGACCGCCCGGGAGGGCGGCCGCCAGCGCCGGGCCGCTGGGGAAGGAGAAATCCGGGCTCACGGGGGCGCGGTTCGGCGCGGTCGGGCCGGTGAGGCCCGGCAGGCCGACCGGCGGCGCCCCGAAGGACCGCGCCGTCAACGCCGACGCGTCGGGCTGCAGACCGGAGGGCTGGCCGCCCGAGGGCGCCGCGGGGACGCCCAGGGCCGCGCCCGGCAGGGGCGCGCCGCCCGGACCCTGGGGCAGGCCCTCGAGGACTTGCGGCACCTGGGGGCCGGCGGGGATCGCCGGGGCGAAGGGCTGGCTCGCGGCCTGCCCCTGCCCGTAGATCTCGCGAGCGAGGCGCCCGACGAGATCGGCATGGGCCAAGTCGCCCGGGCTCACCCCGGGCAGCCCGAGGGCGAAAGCCTCAGGCGTAGTCATGGTAGTTGCCCAGCAGCACGTTATCGAGGCGGGCGATCGCGTCCTCGACCAGCACGGCGGCCGAGAAGTAGCGGGTCACGAGGTGCGAGGCGATGGAGTGGTCGTTGGTACCCATGTAGCGCACCGACAGGCCCGGCTCGATCTCGCCGGTCACGCCCGACTTCTGCAGGCCGACCACGCCCTGCTCGCCCTCGCCGACGCGCAACAGCAGGATCGACGTGGTCTCGGCGCCGGTCACCGGGTCGATGTCGATCGGCAGCTTGTCGCTCGGCACCAGCGGCAAGCCGCGCCAGGTGATGAACGGCGCGCCGAACAGGTGCACCACCACCGGCGGCACGCCGCGGCGAGTCGCCTCCCGGCCGAAGGCCGCGATGGCGCGGGGATGGGCCACGAAGAAGGCGGGCTTCTTCCAGACCAGCGTCAGCAACTCGTCGAGGTCGTCCGGGGTGGGCGGGCCGCCGCGGGTGGGGATGCGCTGGCGCGGGCCAACCTCGTGGAGCAGGCCGAACTGCGAATTGTTCAGGAGCTCCCACTCCTCGCGCTCCTTCACGGCGTCCACCGTCAGGCGGATCTGCTCGCGGAGCTGGTCGATCTCGTTGGAGTAGAGGTCGGTGACCCGGGTGTGGGTGTTGAGGATCGTCTGGATGGTCGAGAGGTGGTACTCGCGCGGATCGACCTCGTAATCCACGAAGGTCGTCGGCAGGCGCGGCTCGCCGGTATGGACCGCCAGCAGCGCGATGCCCTGCTCGCCGTAGGAATTGGTGTGGCCCTTCAGGCGGTCGCGCTCCTCCCGGTACTGGGCAATCTTGGCGCGGATCTCCTCGCTCTCCACCGCGGCGGCGTCGAGGGTCAGGAGGGTCACGGCCGACAGGGCCTTCATGGCCGGGGCGGGCGCGCTCTCGCCGGCGAGACCGGCATCGCCGAAATAGTCGCCCTTTGTGGCCAAGCCCTGGCGCAGGCGGCCCTTGTAGGGACCCGACAGGGTCAGCTCGACCGTGCCGTCGGCCACCACCGTGAGGCTGCGGCCGGAGGAGCCCTCCGCGTGGATCACCGCGCCGGCCTTGTGCTGGCTCTCGGTGAACTTGGCCGCCAGCGCGGCGAGCTCGGTATCGCCCAGCCGGCTGAACAGCGGCACGGCGCGCAGCGAGGCGGGGCGGATCACCCGGCTCTTGCCGTCTTCCTTCTCCTCGGTAGCGAGATCGATCCGGCCCGGACGCGCCAGCACGACGGCACGGCGGTTGACGCGGTAGACCCCGCCCGCCACGTCCACGAAGGGCAGGAGCCGGAGCAGCCAGCGCGGCGTGTTGGCCGCGTTCTGGACCGAGGTGACGGTCGCCGTCGCAAGATTGCGTGCCGCCGTGGCGCTCACGCTCAGACCCGGTCCGCTCATCGTTTGTCCTCACTCCATTCAGGGTTGCAGGCGCGCCGCATCGATCCGCGCGTCGGCGGTTCGCCCCGCAGCGTGCGCGGGGCGGGCGCAGGTCGTCATGGTCAAGACCTGATGCTGATCACGGCCAGAAAAACTACATCTTCATCAGTACAATTATGTATTATTCGGCGGTCATACGGGAATCTCCTACCGATCAGCCGGCCTCAATGCATCAGAGATTCGATAAATTGCAGATAATGTCTGGTTCGGAAGACGGTCAACGAAACAATGTACCTATTTTTCATCACTCCTTGGAAGTCAACGCACTGGCATGCACAACGCACGGCACATGATCGCCCTCGGAGCGCCAGATCAGAGAATTTAATTTTACAGGATCGCCGGAAGCGGCGCCGACCGGACGACTTTGTTGCGAGGAAAAAATTTTCCGCGCGTCTCAGATCCCGTCCCCGCAGACGAAGGACTGGTCCATACTGAGCGCCGGCTCCTCGCCCACGGGCAGGCGCGAGACGACCCGGGCGGGCACGCCCGCCACGGTCGTGTGGGGCGGCACGTCCTGCAGCACCACCGCGGCGGCCGCGACCTTGGCGCCCGCCCCGACCCGGATGTTGCCCAGCACCTTGGCGCCGACGCTGAGCAGCACCCCGCGCTCGATCTTGGGATGCCGGTCGCCGCTCTCCTTGCCGTTGCCGCCCAGGGTCACGGACTGGAGGATCGAGACCTCGTCGGCGATCACCGTGGTCTCGCCGATCACCACCCCGGTGGCGTGGTCGATGAACACCCCCGAGCCGATCCGGGCCGCCGGATGGATGTCGCAGCCGAACACCTCCGAGATGCGGCTCTGGACGTGCAGCGCCAGGGTCGCCCGCCCCTGGTGCCAGAGCCAGTGGCCGACCCGGTAGGCTTCGAGGGCCGCCAGTCCCTTGTAGAACAGGAATGGGTCGAGGTAGCGGCGGCAGGTCGGATCGCGCTCGCGGATCGCCACGAGGTCGCGCACCGCTTGGGCGCCGGCCTGCCGATCGGCCTCGAAGGCCGAGAGGCAAAGGTCGCGTATCGACAGGCGGGCGAGGTCGCCGTCCCCGAGCCGGTGGGCGAGGCGGTAGGCGAAGGCGTGCGCGAGGGAGCGCTGGTCGAGGATCGTCGCCTGGATGATCCCGGCATAGAGCGGTTCCTCGACCAGCGCCGCCTCGGCCTCGGCGCGCAGGCCGGCCCAAACCTCGGCCTCCGCGGTGCTCTGCGACTCGTGGTGCGCAGGGGCGGCAGCGCGCTCATGGCAAGGTGATGCACCCGGGCGCGCGCCTCAGTGCACGCGCCGGAACAGGTCGGGCAGGTAACGTTCCAGGATCGCGTGCCCCTCGAACTTGACGTCCACGGTGGCCTGGGCACCGCCCTGGCGGTGGGTGCCCACGACCCGGCCCCGCGCGTGACGCCAGATCCCCAGGATTTCGGCGAGGTCGGGGCGCTCGAACACGACCTCGTCGCCCTGCATCATCGTCGCTGCGGCCATGGTGTCGGTCTCCCTGGATCGGCCGGTGGCGGCGGCCCGATTCTGCCGCGGGCCGGGCCAGGACGGTGTCCGGACCGGTGCGCGGAAGGCTTTTCCGGATGCCCCCTTCCGGCAGAGAAGGTTTCGGTCGCATGCGGCCGGATCAGAAGCATCATTTTCGTTAAGTCTTTGTCACGCAACAATATTTGCGAATCGACTGGCATTTAGCAAGCCCGTCTCGCGGTCGTCCCCGGCCGGGACGGAGCCTCTTCGGTCATCGCCGCCGTCCCGGCCGGTCTTCTCCGAGCTTCACCTTCTGCTCCGGAAGTCAGGTTTGACGAACAAACTGCGCTTCAAGTCCTCGCCAATTTGGCAGCACATTCTCGCCCCCGGCGCCTAGATTGAGACCGCCGCCGAGACAGTCGAGGCCGAACCGATGGAGGGTCACGTGATTCCAAGTATGGACCGGATCGCCCTGACGACTTCGCAATGTCTGCCGTGTTGCCGCCCCCGAAACGAGGAGAGCGCACGACATCCGACATGGAAGGCGACCAGCGATGCTGACCTATGACATCCCCCGCGACACGCATGCAGACCTGAGCGCCGCACCGGCCGCGCTCGCCGATCCCGCCAGGGCGATCGGCAATTCCCTGTCCCGGAGCATCCGGGCCTATCCGTCCCACGAGCGGGCGGCCCTCGCGAGCGCCCTCGACGGCGGCCTGATGCCCGACGAGGTGGCCCGGATCCTCGCCGGCCGACGGGTGGCCGAGGCCTTCCCGGTCCGCCGGGGCGAGAGCCCCGCGGCCTACGCGTCCCGGGCCGTGTCCGAGATGTTCGTCGCCTACCTCCAGTAGGTTGCCGCGGCCGTCCCTGCCGGCACGCCCCATCGCGGCCCGTGCAGAGCGCCCCCTCAAGGGCGTCCGCTGCAGCGCCGCGCCCCCGCACCATGAGGAACCCGACATGACCGACGTCACCCGCGGGTGGGGGCGCCGGACGGGGACGGCCGCCGTCCTCGCCCTGGCGCTCGGGGCCGCCTGCCCGGCAGGCGCCGTCCCCCTGCCGAAGAGCCAAACCGCTTCCGCCGCCGCGGACGGGCCGGACGTTCCGGCCCACGTGACGGTCGGGCCGGGCGGCCGCGACCTGCGCCTCACCGGCGACCTCACCGCGGGCGTGGCCGCCCGGGTCGCCGAGATCCTCGCCGCGCACCCGCAGATCGAGCGCATCGATCTCACCAGCGACGGCGGCTTGGTGGAGGAGGGCACGGCGATCGGGGCACTCGTGGCGGCGCGGGGGCTTGCCACCTACGTGCCCGATGCCTGCGCGTCGGCCTGCATGTTGGTCTTCGTCCGCGGACGGGCGCGGTATCTCGGGGCCGGCGGCCGGCTCGGCTTCCACGCTCCCTACGCGATCGGGGCGCATGGCCGGGTGCGCGCGGTCGATCCTGCGCCGGAGCGGGCGGCCTATCGCGCCGCTGGCCTGTCGCGGGCCTTCGTGGCACGGGCCCTGGCGGTGCCCCCGGCCGGCATCTGGATTCCCGAACCGGCCGAGCTACGCGCGGCCGGCATCGTGACCGAGATCGTCGGGCCGGACCGCTTCCCCGATCCAGCCCGCGCGCCGGAAACCGGCGAGTCCGGGCCCCCGACCTCCCTTTGCCGGTCCGCGAGGCTGCCGCGGCACCCGCCGAGCCGCGGCAGACGCTCGCGAACAGCGCCGGGCCGTAGGCGTTGCGCCCCCTCGACAAGCCGCGCAGGGGCCTATCTTCGGACGCGGTCGGGACCAAGGGGGAACGGATGCCGGATTATCGCCTGCGCGGCGCCGCCCGCCGAGAGGACGGGGAGATCGGCACGCCGGTCGTCGACGAGGTGCTCACGGCCGCCGACGCCAAGGAGGCAGTGCGGCTGGCCAACGACCGCTCGCTCACGATCGACGACGATGCGGTGAACGCCCTCTGGCTGGTGGACGCGCACGGGACCCTGCTGTGGTCCCTGCGACGCGCCGACCGGGAATCCTGACGGGCTCGCGCGCGGCTCCGCGGAGAGCGGGGCCCGGGCGTTCGGCAAGACCGAGATACAGGGTCTTCATGGCGTCCCGTGCCCGCAGTCCGGCGCGCTGCCGGCGCGAACGCCGCGGCCGTTCTCCAGCACGGCGGCGTAGTGAGCGGGGCGCAGAGGAAGGCGGACATTCTGCTCGGCCACCGGCAGGGTCAGGCCCCCGCCCGGTTCGGGCCAGCGAGCACCCGGTCGATCTCTTCCACCACCGTGGACGCCACCTCGGGCGCGAGCCCCATGGAGCGCTCGTCGAGGACGAGCAGCCGGGGCCGCCCCGTCAGCGCCCGGCCGGTCGCCGCCCGAGAGCAGGCCGACGGGGATCGCCCGCTTCGCGGCGAGACGCGGGAACAGGCCGGAGACCCGCTCCAGGCCGGCGCGCACGGCCCGGCGGCCGAAGCCGCACCCGAGGCCAGGCCGCGGAGCCGGGATTCTGCCACCGGACCGGTCACGACCGCGCCTCCAGAAATCCCCGATGAGCTTCCCGATCGCAAAAACTAATTTGCATAAGTATTCATTTTATAGATCTCAATGTAGGTTCGGCTTCCCACGCCGTCGTGGAGGAGCAGCCATGCCCAATCCGCTCGCGCGCAAGCTAGAATGCTATGTCGGTCTCTCGGAGGCGGACCGGCTGTGCTTGGCCGACGCCGTCAGCCCCGGACGCATGGTGGCCGCGCGCACCGACGTCATCCACGAGGGGGACGATCCGCGTGCCGTCAACGTGGTTCTCGAAGGCTGGGCCTGCCGCTACCGGCAGTTCGCCGACGGGCGCCGCCAGATCGTCGGGTTCCTCCTGCCAGGCGACGCGTGCAACCCCCACGTCTTCCTCCTCGACGAGATGGACCACGCGATCGGGGCGATCACGCCGGTTCTCATCGGCCAGATCTCCGGCGCCGCGATCCAGGCGCTGGCGGCCCGCAGCCCGCGGCTCGATCTGGCCTTTCACCGCGAGGCGCTGGCCGCGGCGGCCATCCAGCGGGAGTGGACGGTCAGCCTCGGCTGCCGCACCGGCATCGAGCGCCTCGCCCACCTGTTCTGCGAACTGCATGCGCGGCTGGCGGCGATCGGCCTCGCGGACGGGGATTCCTGCCCCATGCCGGTCACCCAGAACGATCTCGGCGACGCGATGGGCCAGACCAGCGTGCACATCAACCGCACGCTGCAGGAACTGCGCGGCCTGGGTCTGATCACCCTGCGCGGCCGGCGCCTGACCATCCACGATCCGGCGGCCCTGGCCCGCCTCGCACTGTTCGATTCCACCTACCTTCATCTCACGGCGGAGGCCGGCCGTGCCGTCGCGCAGCGCGCTTGAACCGCGCGCGCCCCGGCGCGATTGGGCCAGTAGAGACGGCATCCGGAGAGACCCGGCATGACAGACCCTCGCGATCTGGCGGAGCGACTCACCGCCCTGGAGGCCGACAACGCGCGGCTGCGCCGGCTGCTCGACGAGGCGGGCATGCCCGACAGCCTGCGGCACGGCATGCGCAACACGATGGCGATGATGCGCACGATCATGCACCGGTCCGCCGAGAGCGTCGCGGATGTCGAGACCTACGTGGCGCATCTCGACGGCCGTTTCGGCGCCGTCATGCG
The DNA here is from genome assembly GCA_050632875.1 of Methylobacterium sp. P31. Taxonomy (GTDB): domain Bacteria; phylum Pseudomonadota; class Alphaproteobacteria; order Rhizobiales; family Beijerinckiaceae; genus Methylobacterium. Next base: position 5,253,613 of record JBODSC010000001.1, read on the forward strand.
GGTTCAGGCCGCCACGGACGCATTCGGCGGGGCGGATTTGCACTCCCTCATCTCGGACGAGCTGATGTTCCACCTCGTGCGCGAGGGCGAGCAGGCCACGATCGGCGGCCCTCGGGTGCGGCTCCGGCCCAGGGCCGCGCTGGTCCTGGCGCTGGCGCTCCACGAGCTGACGAGCAACGCGATCGAGCACGGCTCCCTGGCGCTTCCGCAGGGCCGGATCAGCGTGACGTGGAAGGTGGCACCCGCGCAGGATGGCGCAGAGACGCCCCCGGTCCTGACGCTCGACTGGGTCGAGACCGGCGGCAGTGATGTGCGGGAACCGGCCAGGCGGGGCTTCGGCACGGACGTGCTGGAGGACATGCTGCCCTACGATCTCGGCGCTCAGGCCTCCCGAAGCTTCGCACCGGACGGGCTGCGCTGCACCATCCGCCTGCCGCTCACCGCCCGCATCGGACGCCGGGTGGCCGAGGAGCCTGCGACCGAACGCTGGGATGGCGAGGTCTGCTGAGGAACCCGGCGAGGGCGCGATGCGCCGGGGCCATCGCCGGGGCTATGCCCGATCGTGTCGTGATCGGGCGTGGCTCTGAGGCTTCGTGTCGGCGTGCTCTCTTTCGCCGGACCGGCGTCCCCTTCGGCGAAGGGCGCTCTAGCAGGCCTCCGCGCCATCGTAGACGGCGCCCGCCAGGTCCTCCAGCTTCTCGCGGTCGACGACCGTAATGCGCCCGCGTCGCGCCCGGATCATCCCGGCGCCTTCGAGCATGTGGGTCGCCGTCGTCACGGTGGGACGGCGAACGCCGAGCATCTTCGAGAGCACTTCGTGCGTCAGCTGAAGCTCGTCCTGCTCCAGGCGGTCATGGGTCATGAGGATCCAACGGGCGAGCCGCGCCTCGACCGGGAGGTCGGCATTGGCGTAGACGGTCTGCCCCACCTGCACGATCAGGCTCTGCACGTAGCGGCCCAGCACCTTGCGCAAGCCGGCGCTCGCGTCGAGGGCCTCCCGCAACGCACCCGCCGCGATGCGCAGCGCCTCGCCGCCGGCTTGCACGATCGCGGTGTGCGGCGTCGTGTCCGCGCCGAGCGCGAGCGGCACGCCGACGAAACCCTCGCGTCCCGTGAGCCCGACCTCGATGCGCCCCTCGCGGGTATCGGCCACGAGCGAGACGAGCCCCTCCTCGATGAAATGGGCATGCGTGATCGGCTGCTGGGGGGCGATCAGGACGTCGTGCAGCGGCAGCGGCACCGGCTCCAGGGCGGGAGCGATACGCCCGAAATCCTCCGGTGCCAGGGCGGCGAGCAGGCGGTTGCGGAGGGCGGCTTGCTGCGGCTGAACCATCGGCTGCTCCGGGTCCGGGCAGGAGCACAAGAGATCTCCCAGTCACCCGCGCCCGAAGATCCAGGCGGATGATAGCCATCCTCGCACGCCGGACCGCACAGAAGTATGGAATAGATTAGTTTTGGCGTTCGAAGTCACATCGCTCCAAGTCATCGTTGCAGCAAGACGGGAATCGACGCGGCCGGGATCGCGCGCGATCCCGGCCCCGGCGCCGCCCGCACCCGCCACGCCACATCGGGCAGCGAGCCCAGCGCGCCCTTGGCCTTACCCGAGCCGGACAGGAGCAGGCATTCAGGATTGAACCCCGCGCAATCCTGCAGGCGCCTGAGATCCGGCACGGGCGCGCTCGGCGCCTATCAGGCGGATGCTCGGTCGGAGCGCATCCCCTCGACCAAGAGGTCAGTAGAGCTGAAACACACGCAGCACGACGCCGTTGCCGTCATGGATCTCCATGTGCCACCGTTCCGCGGCATCCGGCAGCTCGCCGCGGTCGCGGAACTCCGCGATCAGGGTCACGGCTTCCGCTTCCGCTTGCGCGATCAACCCGGCCAGGACCCCCGTCTCGTCCTCGATCGTCTCGCCGCCCCCGACCAGGCGGAAGTAGTAGCGTTCGGCCATCGCATCCTGCCGCACACGCGCCGCCCCCGACGCCGCACTTCGCTGCGGCCCGCACCGAGCGGACGGTCCCCCTCGTGCCGCCCGTTTCCGCCGCGGACGGAGGTAAGTGGCAACGTCGCGCGCATGATCAACACGGCCGGCCTCCCCGGAGCGCCGCGCCTGTGATGCCGGTGTCGTCCCCCGGTGGACCGAACCACAGGACGGGATCGCCCGGCGGTCATTGCCTAAAATTTTGGCACACGATTTGCGAACCCTCGGACCGTCTCAACGAAGACGACGAAGGGCACCGCCGTGAAAGCATTTGGAACCTGGGCCTCGGCCGCCGCTCTGGCCGCCGGGCTCGCGATGAGCGCCGTGGCGGCGGGGGCCGCATGGGCGCAGGAGACCATCAAGGTCGGAATCCTGCACTCGCTCTCGGGCACGATGGCGATCTCCGAGACCACCCTCAAGGACGCGATGCTGATGCTCATCGCCGAGCAGAACGCCAAGGGCGGCGTGCTCGGCAAGAAGCTGGAGCCGGTGGTGGTCGATCCGGCGTCGAACTGGCCGCTGTTTGCCGAGAAGGCCCGCGAACTCATCAGCAAGGACAAGGTCGCGGCCGTGTTCGGCTGCTGGACCAGCGTGTCGCGCAAGTCGGTGCTGCCGGTGTTCAAGGAGCCTCGACAACATCCTGTTCTACCCCGTCCAGTACGAGGGCGAGGAGAGCGAGCGGAACGTGTTCTACACTGGCGCCGCCCCGAACCAGCAGGCGATCCCGGCGGTGGACTACCTGATGTCGGAGGATGGCGGTGGCGCCAAGCGCTGGGTGCTGGAGGGGACCGACTACGTCTATCCGCGCACCACCAACAAGATCCTCGAAGCCTACCTCAAGTCGAAGGGGGTCAAGGACGAGGACATCCTGATCAACTACACGCCGTTCGGCTTCTCGGATTGGCAGACGGAGGTGTCGAAGATCAAGGCGTTCGGCTCGGCCGGCAAGAAGACCGCCGTGGTCTCGACCATCAACGGCGACGCCAACGTGCCGTTCTACAAGGAACTCGGCAACCAGGGCATCAAGGCCACCGACATCCCGGTCGTCGCCTTCTCAGTGGGCGAGGAGGAACTCGCCGGCATCGACACCAAGCCGCTGGTCGGGCATCTCGCGGCCTGGAACTACTTCGAATCGATCAAGACCCCGGAGAACGAAGAGTTCATCAAGAAGTGGCAGGCATTCAAGAAGAACCCCAAGGCCGTCACCAACGACCCGATGGAGGCCCACTATATTGGCTTCAACATGTGGGTGAAGGCCGTAGAGAAGGCCGGCACCACCGACCCCGACAAGGTGATCGCCGCGCTGCCGGGCATCGAGCAGAAGAACCTGACCGGCGGCACCGCCACGATGCTGCCCAACCACCACATCACCAAGCCGGTCTTCATCGGCGAGATCGAGTCGAACGGCCAGTTCGACGTGGTGTGGAAGACCGACAAGCTGATCCCCGGCGAGGCTTGGTCGAAGCAGCTCGAGGGCTCGAAGGACCTCGAGGCCGACTGGGTCAAGCTCAAGTGCGGCAACTATAACACCAAGACCAAGACCTGCGGCGGCGCCTGAGGTGCTGCTCCCTCTCCCCGCCTGCGGGGAGAGGGATGCGTCGACCACGGATCTCAGGCCCGCCCGAGATCCGATCTTGAGTTGCCCAAGTCGGGCAAGCCCGACTTGGGGTGTCGGCGCGTCGAGGCGGCAGCCGAGGGTGAGGGGGCCTCTCAGGAAGAGGCTCTTCCGGAACCGCCCCTCCCCGCCGCTCCGGCTTCGCCTCCGCTTTCCGCATGACCGAACGGGTCCATGCGGACCTCTCCCCGCAAGCGGGGCGAGGGGATGCGCGGCACCCACGCGCAGAGCGCCCCGCCCCCGGCCCGCAGAAAACCGCGATGCTCCGTCTCTTCACCTTCCTCATCCTGCTGCTCTGCGCTCCGGCGCTTGCCCAGGTCCCAGATCCTTACGGCCAGCTCGCCGGCGACGGCTATGCCGAGATTGAAGCCGGCGTCTCAGGCCTCGCCGCCAGCGGCGATCCGCGCGCCGACGCGATCCTGTCGGCCCTGTCGGACGGACGGCTGCTCGTGCGCCCCGGCGACAAGGCCCTGCTCATCCGGCAGGGCAACGCCGTGGTCGAGGCCCGAACCGGCTCAGCCGTCGCCGACAGCCCCGACCTCAAGCCGGTGCGCGCCAACAACCGCGTCCGCCGAGCTGTCGAGGCTGCCCGCGGGCAGCTCGGCCTCGCGAGCCCCGATCCGGGCAAGCGCCGCGCCGCCGCGGATGCGGTCTTCAAGGCCCGGGACGCGGCGGCGCTGCCGGCCCTCGACGCCGCCCTCGCCCGCGAGACCCAGGCGGGCGTACGGCAGGCGCTGACGGAGGCGCGCGCCGCCGTGCTGCTAGGCAGGCCCGGAACACCGGAGGCCGAGCGGCTTGCCGCGATTTCCGCCATCCAGACCCGGGGTGATGGCGACGCGATGGGCATCCTGCGCGGTCTCGCGGCAGATTCGAGCGAGGCGGTGCGCGCCACCGCCGCCCGCGGCATCGCGGCGATCGAAACCCGGCTCGCGATCCTCGGCGCCCTCCAGAACGTCTGGTACGGCATCTCCCTCGGCTCGGTGCTGCTGCTCGCCGCCATTGGTCTCGCCATCACCTTCGGCGTGATGGGCGTGATCAACATGGCCCATGGCGAGATGGTGATGCTCGGCGCCTACACGACCTACGGCGTGCAGGAGCTGATCCGCGCCAAGGCGCCGGCCCTGTTCGGCTGGTCGCTCGCGATCAGCATCCCCTGCGCCTTCCTGGTCGCCGGCCTCGTCGGCGTGCTGATCGAGCGGTTCATCATCCGCTTCCTCTACGGACGCCCGCTGGAGACGCTGCTCGCCACCTTCGGGGTCAGCCTCGCCCTGCAGCAGGGGGTGCGCTCGATCTTCGGCCCGACCAACCGCGAGGTCGGCGCCCCGACCTTCATGAGCGGCGCCTTCGATTTCTACGGCCTGTCCATCACCTGGGGCCGGCTGTGGATCATCGTCTTCGCACTCGCCGTCTTCCTCGGGCTCCTCTTCGTCCTCCGGAAGACCGCCTTCGGTCTCAAGACCCGGGCGGTGACCCAGAACCGTCGCATGGCTGCGGCCATGGGCATCCGCACGCCCTACGTCGACGCACTGACCTTCGGGCTCGGCTCCGGCATCGCGGGCATCGCGGGCGTGGCCCTGTCGCAGATCGACAACGTCTCGCCGAATCTCGGCCAGGGCTACATCATCGACTCGTTCCTGGTCGTGGTGTTCGGCGGCGTCGGCAACCTTTGGGGACGCTGGTGGCGGCCCTGACGCTGGGCGTCGTGAACAAGCTCGCCGAGCCCTACATCGGCGCGGTGCTCGCCAAGATCGGCCTCCTGATCTTCATCATCCTGTTCATCCAGAAGCGCCCGCGCGGCCTGTTCGCGCTCAAGGGCCGGGCGGTGGAATCGTGAGCCTCATGCCGCCCCGCACCCGCCTCATCGACCTGAAGGGCTGGATCTTCCTCGCCGTCCTGGCGGCCGCTTGCCTCGCCGTGCCGGTGCTGAACCTCGCGGTGCCGGAAGGGTCCGGCCTGCATCTGCCGACCTACCTCGTCTCGCTGTTCGGCAAGTACCTCGCCTACGCGCTGCTTGCGGTCAGCCTCGACCTCGTCTGGGGCTATTGCGGCATCCTCTCGCTCGGCCACGGCGCGTTCTTCGCGCTGGGCGGCTACGCCATCGGCATGTACCTGATGCGCCAGATCGGGCCGCGGGGCGTCTACGGCAACCCGGTCCTGCCCGACTTTATGGTGTTCCTGAACTACAAGGCGCTGCCCTGGTACTGGCACGGGTTCGACCATTTCGCCTTCGCGGCGCTGATGGTGCTGCTGGTGCCGGGGTTGCTCGCCTTCGTGTTCGGCTGGCTGGCCTTCCGATCGCGGGTCACGGGCGTGTACCTGTCGATCATCACCCAGGCGCTGACCTACGCGCTGATGCTCGCCTTCTTCCGCAACGACATGGGGCTCGGCGGCAATAACGGCCTCACCGATTTCAAGGATCTTTTGGGAGTCCCAGTCCAGTCACAGAATTTCCGTGTCGGCATCTTCGTGGCCACCGGCATCGCGCTGGCGCTCGGCTACCTCATTGCCCGGGTCATGACGGTGTCGGCCTACGGCAAGATCCTGATCGCCGTGCGCGACGCCGAGAGCCGGACCCGGTTCCTCGGCTACCGGCCGGAGCATTTCAAGACGCTGGCCTTCACGGTCTCGGCGATGATGGCGGGCGTCGCCGGCGCCCTCTACGTGCCGCAGGTCGGCATCATCAACCCGGGGGAGTTCGCCCCCGGCAATTCCATCGAGACCGTGATCTGGGTGGCGGTGGGCGGGCGCGGCACGCTGGTCGGCGCGGCGCTCGGCGCCGTGCTGGTCAACTACGCCAAGACCGTGCTCACCGGGGTGATGCCCGACGCGTGGCTGTTCGCGCTGGGCGGCCTGTTCGTGGTCGTGACGCTGTTCCTGCCCCGGGGCCTCGTCGGGACCGCGATCGAGCGCCTCGGCTCCCGGCGGGCGGCCGCGACGCTGCCGCCGGAGCCGGCCATCGCCCCAGAACTCGCGGAAGAAGGGCAGGGCGCGTGAGCACCGATCTCCTCGAACGCCCGGATCCCGCCGCCCGTGGCCCCGCCAACCGGAAGCGGGAGACGGACGCACTCCTCTACCTCGACGACCTGCGGGTGACTTTCGACGGCTACAAGGCCCTGCGCGGCCTGTCGCTGACGCTGGCCCACGGCGAGTTGCGGGCGATCATCGGCCCGAACGGCGCCGGCAAGACCACCATGATGGACTGCATCACCGGCAAGACGCGGCCGGACAGCGGCATCGCGCTGTTCGACGGCACCCACGACCTGCTCAGGAGCGACGAGCCGGCGATCGCCGACCTCGGCATCGGCCGCAAGTTCCAGAAGCCCACCGTGTTCGAGAGCCACACGGTGGCCGACAACATCCTGCTCGCCCTGAAAGGCCCGCGCGCCGCCTTCGCTTCCCTGTTCGGCTGGCGCAACCGGGTGGCGCGGGAGCGGATCGACGCCCTCTTGGAGACCGTCGGCCTGCTGCCCCACCGAGGGCGGCCGGCGGCGGATCTCAGCCACGGCCAGAAGCAGTGGCTGGAGATCGGGATGCTGCTCGCGCAGGATCCGAAGCTCCTGCTGGTCGACGAGCCGGTGGCCGGCATGACCGACGCCGAGACCGCCGAGACCGCCCGGCTCCTCCGACGGATCGCTGGCGAGCACGCCGTCCTCGTGGTCGAGCACGACATGCACTTCGTCCGGGACCTCGGCTGCCGGGTCACCTGCCTGCACGAGGGCGCGGTGCTGGCCGAGGGCTCGATCGACGCGGTCTCGGCCGACCCGCGGGTGGTCGAGGTGTATCTGGGACGATGACCATGCTCTCCGTCGACGGCATCGACCTCTATTACGGCGCCGCGCAGGCGCTCCGCGGCGTCTCGCTGACGGCCGAGGCCGGCCAGGTCACCGCGGTGCTCGGGCGCAACGGCGTCGGCAAGACCTCGCTGATGCGGGCGATCGTCGGCCAGCAGCCGGTGCGCGGCGGCGCGATCCGGCTCGACGGCCGGCCCATCCAGGCGCTCGCCCCCTATGACCGGGCCCGGGCCGGGATCGCCTTCGTGCCCCAGGGCCGCGAGATCTTCCCGCTGCTCACCGTCAAGGAGAACCTGGAGACCGGCTTCGCGCCGCTCAAGCGCCGCGACCGCCACATTCCCGGGGAGATCTACGACCTGTTCCCGGTGCTCAAGGACATGCTGCACCGGCGCGGCGGTGACCTCTCGGGTGGGCAGCAGCAGCAGCTCGCCATCGCCCGGGCGCTGGTGACGCGGCCCAAGCTCCTCGTGCTCGATGAGCCCACCGAGGGCATCCAGCCCTCGATCATCAAGGATATCGGCCGCGCGATCACCTATCTGCGGTCCAAGGGTGAGATGGCGATCGTGCTGGTGGAGCAGTATTTCGCGTGGGCGCGCGACCTCTGCGATTCCTACGCGGTGATGGATCGTGGGCAGGTGGTGCTGGCCGGCCCACGGGCCGGGATGGTCGAGGCCGACGTGCTCCGGTGGATGTCGGTCTAGGGCGGCCCTACCGGGCCGCCAGGCGCTCCGCCACCGCGCGGAGGGTGTCGCCGGCGATGTCGGGCTGCCGCAGCGCCGGGGCATAGGGCCGCCCGCGGGCGACATAGGCGCCGATGAGGTCGGCACACAGGGCGCCGTGGACGTCCCAGGGATGCGCCGCGACGAGGGCCATCTCGGACGGCGCCACGCCGCTCGCCTGGGCCGCGTAGAGATAGACCTTCGGGCGCGGCTTCGCGAGCGCGATGTCCTCCACGGACAGGATGTCGGCCACGAACCCGTTCAGATCGGCCTTGTCCAGGAGCGTTCGGGTCGCCTTCACGGAGCCGTTGCTGAGGGCGACGATCCGGATCCCCGCCTCGGCCAGGGTCCGGAAGGCCGGCCGTGCGTCGTCGTGCGCGGGCAGGTCCTGCATCAACCCGAGGATGGCCTGCCTCTGGTCCGGACCGGCCTCCCGACCCTGCAGGGCGAGTAGCTCGTCGAGGCAGGCGCCCAGGACGGCCTGGAACGGCGCGAAGCTGTTGGACGCGGCGAGTGCGAAGCTATCCCGCAGGGTCGCGGTGTAGAGCCAGTCGAGGGCCATCGCCGGCAGGCCGAGCCGAGTCAGCGCATACCGCAAAGGCTCCAGGCTGAAGACCGTGCCGATGATGTCGAAGGCGGCCACCTTCGGACGCTGTGCCATGAGCCCCCGCGGGAACAACGCTCCTCGGCCCAACCGAGCGGGTGGAGGCGTGTTCCCGGAGGAGGGGGCTGCGCCATGACCCGTTCCCCGAGTCGAACCGGCGCGTGATTCGGCGTCAGCCGGCCAAAGCTGTCGAGGAGCACCCGTAAAGGGGTATTCAGAGCGCGTATGCAGCAATCATCACCCGAAATCCAGAGCAATCAGTAACGAAAACTGTGTACGGGACCCGGGTTGCCAAGGTTCAAACACATTTTAGGTCCGCCATAGAGACGCATTGGAGGAGCGCCCATGACGATCCTAGATCCGATCACCGGCGAGCTGGTCACCATCTCCGTGCCCAGGCCCCGCCCGCGGACCGGTCCCCGCTGAGGGCTGGGGGCGCGGATGCGCCCGCTCTGCTGCCCACTGCCGTCAGAGCAGCGGGCTGGTTGGTGGCGCCGGGCGGCGCCGACATTCAACATGGGTAGCCTCATGGCGGATGCGACCGATCGTAAGACTGCCGGCCGGCCGGGGCGCGGATTGCCGCCTCCCATCCGGACGGTTCCGCCGGGCCTGCTTCTGGTCGGCATCGGCGAGGGCTCTGCCTCGAACGGCGAGCTGACCGCCGCCGAGTTGATCGCCCTGGCCCGGGCGGCCCGCCGGGATGCGCGGGCAGGGCACGGCTGAAGGTGCCCAAGCCAGGGCAGGCAGAGGCCCTGCGTGGCGCCCTCGTAGCCGCAGGGCAGGATCGGGATCGCTGGCACGAACTGGCCACCCGGCTCCCAGAGCGGATCCCGCGGCCGTGGTGGCGCAGGTTCGCTGGATCGGGATCCGTCACGTCCCGTGTGGGCGACGCACAGGAGCAGGTAACCGACCGCCCCAACCGCGTGGGCGGCGGCGATCACTCCATGGGCCTCAGATAAGCCGTTCGTGCAGGTAACGTGACATTGCCGAAGGCGTGAAGAAGGCTCCGCTTTCACCAGCACCTTCGACCATCATGCCGCTCTACCAAACAAACGCCGCGAAGTGAACCGTCTTTTACGGCCATTTAATAGTAGAAATCGCAGCAATATCCTTTACAGCTGTTTTTATATTGAAAAGCATCCCTTTCGGCGCGAAGTAAGATCCGCAAACAAGGGTCCTTGCCCAGACACTGCACGCCATCATTCGGTTGGTGCAGCTAAACATCGATCCGCGCGCTTGCTGCAGGTCATGAACCTGGTTCCACCATTGAACGGCCCTGGAACGATCAAAGCCTGGAAGCTTATCAGTTCTCTCAAAACCGACTTCCGATAATAGGTCCCTGATTTCTGCGGCCGATCTCGATCTATGCTGAGCTGTTTCTGCAATTTCTGTTCTGCACTTCGATATCTTATGTTTTGACGGCACACCATAGACATTATCGCCATGTTGGCGGTAGTTCACCAAGTCGCGACTGATACAAGCTATCTTGCCGGCCGATCGCGCCAGAATGCTGACCCATGTATCGTGGGCTTTATTTGCTTTTCCGTTGAGATTTATGTCGAACTTGTCAGCCGGCACCAGATCGAGCAGTGATTTCCGAAAGACCATTGAGAAGCCAAAATGGCCGCCCCACGGGTCGCCGGATAGCGGCCCGATAAGACAATCCTTCTTTATGTATTGCGTAAATCTTCCGATACTGGCGCCACCTTGGTCGATCAATTGCGCCGAGTGAGCTACCAAAACAATCAACGGATCAGAAAACCTTTCCACACACACGGCAAGCTTATCTGGATGCCAGATGTCGTCCTGATCAGAAAATGCGATGATATCTGCGGACGCGAGCTTGGACCCGGACAGAAAATTCCTGCCGAAACCGATATTGTTGCCCCTCTCCACAATACGGATTGGAATTTTCGACCTATTTATGAAACTTCTGACTATATCTAAAGTGCGGTCAGTGGAACAATCATCCGCAACAACAACTTCCTTTGGCGGATAGGATTGATTGATTATGCTGTCGATTTGTTGCGCAATATACCTTTCCCCGTTGAATGAGCCAAGAACAACAGAGACCGAAGGGAGAGAGTTCGTTGCTGTGCCTGAAAGCATTGTAGAACCTACAAATAACGAACTTCAAACAATCCTACCCAATACTCAACTGGGTGCAAGTGAACTGAGCGCGCTACCTACTAGAGCTCATGAGTGAAAGCCATCGTGACTATAACCTGAACGGCGGGGCAACTCCAAAATCGCGCGGCTTGAGGCGCTTCATGGTGCGATGATCGCGGCGGCGACCCGCATCTCGCTGCACCCGGTTCAGCGCAACTGGCAGGAGCACCGCCTACAGCCGCACCTTCAAGCGCTCCACCGACCCAGCCTTTGCCGAGGAGGTGGAGAACGGCCCCCATCGAACCTGTTCCATGGGATCCTCGCACCGTCGGCCTCTACATGGATCCGCCCCACCTGGCGGTGGTGCTGTCCGTGGACGAGAAAAGCGAGATCCGGGCCCTCGAGCGCACCGGCCCCGACCGCCCGTTCGCACCAAGACATCCGACAGCGCGCACCGCAGGGTGACCGGCCTCCATGGCAGGCACCGAGAGGGTCGGGGGCGGAAGCCTGCGGCTTCGCGCTCTGTTCGGAACTACGGACGATGGGCTCAGGAGGACCGCATGAGAATCTTCAACTGCCCGCCCCTTTTTCCGGGAGCCCGAATGTAGGCGCTCCTGTATTGCTCGTAGAAATGGTCGATGGAGAACGGCGTCAGGTTTGCGCCCGCGGCTGCCTTCTGGCGCGCCAGCTTGGCGGGATCGCCGAGGAGGTCGGCCAGGGCCGCAGCCAGGGCCGCCGGGTCATGCGGCGGCGTCACGATTCCGGCCCTGCCGAAATCGAGAGCTTCGGGAATCCCGTCGACATCCGTTCCGATGACGGCGCAGCCGGCTGACCGGGCTTCGAGGTTGACCAGCCCCAGGGGCTCGCGATGGGATGCGAGCACGAAGATGTCCGTCGCCCTGAGCACGACGAAGGGATTGTGCAGCACGCCGTGGAACGTGATGCGCTCCGTCAGCTGCAGGGTCCGGCTCAGCTCTTCGAGCATGGGCCGATCGGGGCCCGCGCCGACGATATTGAGATGCGCGTCCGGAAACCGGCCTGCGACCAGTCCGAACGCGTTGACGAGGTCGGCCACACCTTTGCGGACGTGGAGCCCACACACCGTGGTGATGCTCGGTCGGGGCAGATCGAGGGTTGGATCATGACGGCACTGCTCAAGGCGATGCCCACCGAGGGGGGCGTTCGCGATCGCGATCGTCCGCTTCGGATCGAACCCGCGTTTGATCAACGCGTCGCGTTCCGCGCTGCTGACGGCGACGACGAGGTCGCCCAGTTTCATCAGCTGCGAGTGGGAATCGAAGGAATTGTGAATGGTGGTGACGAGCGGTGTTCCGGTCAGGCGTGTTGCGACATATCCGAGAACGGCACCAGACATCATATGCGCATGAACGACGTCCGGCCTGAAGGCGCGCATCTCCCGGATCAGCTTCACCTGGGCCGCCGCGGCCGGTAACGGCTTCCGGATATTCTGCTTCAGATACCGGTGCTCGACGCCAGCCTCCGCGAGGAGCGGCTCGAAGTTACCGCCCTCGCTCATGTAGACGACGCGATCTCCGTTTTTCGCCTGCTGGCACGCGAGATCGACGGCAGCATGCACATTCCCGTGGCCGCGCGTACAGTGATTCACGAGGTGGATAATTCGCAAAAATTCGATCCTCTCGAGTCGTCGTCCGAACCGCGAACTGAGACTGGCTTACCCTGCGCGCCACAGGAACGTACCGCCGTGTCAAGTTCCATACACCAATGTTCAGTTCAGCGGACCGGCCGAGATCTCCGGTAAATACGAATTTAACAAGCGGGCATGAGCAGGACTTCCGATCGGCTGTCCCGCCCTGCATCCGGGCGGGACAGCCGCCGAGTCGTGAAATTCCCCATCTGCGACAGCCGGCACGACCCTTGGATCACTTTTCCGACGCGTATTCGGGGGATCTGAAACGCCGGACGACCGCCCCGATCGGCAAGACCTTGAACAGGACGGCGAGGTCGCCCTTCAACTTGCGGCCCTGCAGAAGCGCGATGAAGACCAGATAGACGAGTCCGCCCCCGATCAGCGCCAAGGCGAAGCCCGGGATCGTCTGGGGCAGCCGGACCGCCAGTGCGTGACAGGCGGCGCCGGCAGCCAGAGCGGAGAGCGCCGGCGGCAGGATCTCGCCGAGCAGGTTCCAAAATCCGACACCGGGCTTGAGGGCCAGATTCAGGGCGGCGAACAGCGACAGCGTGTAGGCCACGGCCAGGATGCCGAGACCGAACGCCACGCCGGTCTCCCCCAGCCCGGCGCCGAACTGGATCAGCAGCACGCGCGCCAGCGTCAAGCCGCCCACATTCCAGATCAGGATGGTATTCCGGCCTTGCGACACCAGCACGGCTCCGCACAGCTCCGCGGTCGTGCTGAGGGCGTAGAACGGTGCGAGGATCCGGAGCATGGGAGCGGCGTCCACCCATTTCGGACCGAGGGCGAGCGCGAAGAGGCCGGGCGCGACCGCCGCGAGCAGACAGACGAACGGAAAGACGAGGGCGGAGAGCAGGCGCATCAGCCGGGCATGCAGAGCGGCCGTGGCGGCTGGCGATTCGCGCAGGCCGTACATGTAAAGCGATGTCCAGACGGGGCCCGTCGCCGCCTCACAGACGAACCGGACGATCTGCTGCGCCAGCGTGAAGACGCCCAGCGAACTCGCACCGAACACATGCCCGAACAGGAGGTTCTCGGCCGAGCGGCCCGACAAGGCGATCGCATTGCAGGTGACGAGCGCGCCACCGGTGCTGAAATGCCCGCGCAGGCTGCGCAAATCGAAGACGAGCGTCGGCCGCACGAAGGCCCCGATATTGAGCACCGTGACGCGCACCGCGAAGGCTGTGAGGAATTGGCCGGCGAGACTCCACGCGCCCGCGCCGGCGAACGCCATACCGATTCCCACGACGGCACCGAGGCAGGCCCCCGCCAGATCGCCGACCGAGTGGTAGATCAGGTTCGAGCGCCGCGCCAAGCGCGCGCCCGGCAAGGCCGCAAGAGACACCATGATCAAGCAGAGCGACAACAGGGCGATGAGCCCTGCGAGTTCCGGCTTTCCCGACACGTGGGCGAGGATGAATCCCACGCCGATGACCGCAAGGGCGATCAGGCTGCAGAGGCCGAGCAGGAACCAGAAGGCCGTCGACCAAAGAGTCGTCTGCGATTCGTCCTCCCGGGCCAGGGAGGCTCCGAGGCCGCCGTCGGCGAGAACGAGCGCGAAGGTGACGGTGGGCAAGGCGAGGGCATAGAGACCGAAATCGCTCGGTCCGAGCAGGCGCGCCATCACCGGAAGTATGACCAGCTGGACGAGGGTCTTGCCGATGTTGGCTGCCCACGAAGCTCCGGTATTGACGGCAAAACGTCGCCGCTTGTCGACGGCAGGCGCCGCACCGACCTGAGTCATGATGAAGCCTTTTCCACCGACAGATCGGTACCGTCAGGACCAGCCGGGTCAATCTCACGGATCGTGCTGCCGTCCCGGAACCAAGCAACGCGCGACCCGGGAGGCGCCACTCGCCGAACCGGCAAGGTCGTCGCAAAGACCGTGCTGACGGAGCCGAACGCGCTCTTGGACCCGAATTTTGGCGACAATGCAAGTTTCCATTGTTGCAGTGCAGCAGCCGAATTGATCGGGTGTGGCGAACAACGCAGCCCCATTATGTCCAGCGGTTCACCGGCCGCAGCGTACCGTCGGCAGCGCTCGGGATTTCCTTCGCGGGCCATGGGTCATGTGCGATAAGCCGGGATGAGGCGAACAACGTGACGCGCGCCGACGAAGCGCCTCGCGCTATCGCAACGCGCTTCAATGCGCCGCAGGTGGACCGCGTCGGCCGGTATGTGTCAGCTTGGCGCGCGTCCGTTCCGAACGGGCAGCACATCAGACTCTGTCAGACGATGCAGCGAAGTGCTTGAAAACCCTGGCGCGCCCTACGGGAATCGAACCCGTGTTTTCGCCGTGAAAGGGCGACGTCCTGGACCGCTAGACGAAGGGCGCTCTGGCTGGGCCGGCGTTCTATAGTCGGAGCCGGGGCGGCCGGCAACCGTCGAAGCGGCGCGCGATCCAAGTTTGACCGCGGGCCGGGTTGCGGCGATGGAGGGGCATGCCACAGCCTCCCCCTCGCATGACGCTCGTCCTCGGCGGAGCGCGGTCCGGCAAGAGCGCCTACGCGGAGGGTCTGATCGAAGCCTGCCCCGGCCCGTGGCTCTATCTCGCCACCGCGCAGGCTTTCGACGACGAGATGGTCGCGCGCATCGCCCAGCATCGCGCCCGGCGTGCCGGCGCGTGGCGCACCCGGGACGTCCCCCTCGCCCTGCCGGAGGCGGTCGCCGCGTCCGACGGACCCGTCCTGGTCGATTGCCTCACGCTCTGGCTCACCAACCTGATCCTGGCGGAGGCCGACGTTGCGCAGGCCACTGAGCGGCTGCTCGCCGCCT
Organism: Methylobacterium sp. P31; assembly: GCA_050632875.1. Lineage (GTDB taxonomy): Bacteria > Pseudomonadota > Alphaproteobacteria > Rhizobiales > Beijerinckiaceae > Methylobacterium. The sequence goes on from JBODSC010000001.1 coordinate 5,268,876, forward strand.
GCGCCCGGGCGCCGGGACCGCTGGTTCTCGTCGGCAACGAAGTCGGACTCGGGATCGTGCCCGACAATGCCCTCGCCCGGCGCTTCCGCGACGCGGCCGGCCGCCTGCACCAGCGGCTCGCCGCCCAGGCCGATCGGGTGGTCCTCACCGTGGCGGGCCTGCCGCTGGTCGTGAAGCCGCAAGCCCTCGCCACAGGAGCCCCCGCATGAGCGACGACGCGACGCGCCACCGCGAGAAAATGGAGAAGCGCAAGGCCGTGCAGGACGCCGAGGTGGCCGCCAAGACCATCGAGAAGGGCCTGCTCCTCGTCCATACCGGGCCCGGCAAGGGCAAGAGCACGGCCGCCCTCGGCCTGATGCTGCGCGCGCTCGGCCGCGGCTGGCGGGTCGGCATGGTGCAGTTCATCAAGGGCGGCTGGGACACGGGCGAGCGCCACGCGGTGGCGGCCTTCGGCGACCGGGTCGCGTGGCACACTCTGGGCGAGGGATTCACCTGGGAGACGCAGGACAAGGCCCGGGACATCGCCGCCTGCCGCCACGCCTGGGACGTCGCCGCGGGGCTAATGGCCGATCCCACGATCCGCCTCCTCGTCCTCGACGAGGCTCAACATCGCGCTCCGCTACGATTACCTCGACCTCGACGCGGTGCTGGACGCGCTCACGCGCCGCCGGCCGGACCTGCACGTCGTCGTCACCGGCCGCAACGCCAAGCCGGCCCTGATCGAGGCCGCCGACCTCGTCACCGAGATGGGCAGCGTGAAGCACCACTTCGCCGCGGGCGTGAAGGCGCAGGAAGGGATCGAGTTCTGAGCCCGCCGCGGACAAAGGCCCTGATGATCCAGGGCACCGGCTCCGATGTCGGCAAGTCGACCATCGTGGCGGGGCTCGCGCGCGCCTTCACGGAGCGCGGCCTGCGGGTCCGTCCGTTCAAGCCGCAGAACATGTCGAACAACGCCGCCGTCACCGCGGATGGCGGCGAGATCGGCCGCGCGCAGGCGCTCCAGGCCCGCGCCGCCCGGGTGGCGCCCTCCATCCACATGAACCCGGTCCTGCTGAAGCCGCAGAGCGAGGTCGGCTCCCAGGTGGTGGTGCAGGGCCGGATGGTTGCCACCGTGAAGGCGCGCGACTACCAGGCCTGGAAGCCCCGGCTGATGCCCGCCGTCTTGGAGAGTTTCTCACGCCTCGCGGACGAAGCCGATCTGGTGCTCGTCGAGGGCGCGGGCTCGGCCTCCGAGGTGAACCTGCGCGCCGGCGACATCGCCAATATGGGCTTTGCCCGGGCCACCGACACGCCGGTGGTGCTGGTGGGCGACATCGACCGGGGCGGCGTGATCGCCAGCCTCGTCGGCACCAGGGCGGTGATCGAGCCGGAGGACGCCGCGCTGATCGCCGGCTTCATCGTCAACCGGTTCCGCGGGGATCCAAGCCTGTTCGCCGACGGAATGCGGCTGATCGCCGAGCGCACCGGCTGGGCGGCCCTGGGCCTCGTGCCGCATTTCCCCGAGGCTGCGCGCCTGCCGGCCGAGGACGTGCTGGGGCTCGCGGGCTCGGGATCCCGCGGGCCGGGGGTCGTCACGGTGGCGGTGCCGGTGCTGCCGCGCATCGCCAATTTCGACGACCTCGACCCGCTGCGGGCGGAGCCGGGCGTGTCGGTGGTACTGGTCCAGCCCGGCACGCCGATCCCCGCCGAGGCCGCCCTCGTGCTGCTGCCGGGCTCCAAGACCACCATCGATGATCTCGACCGGTTCCGCGCAGAGGGCTGGGACATCGACCTGCGCGCTCACATCCGCCGGGGCGGCCGGGTGCTCGGCCTGTGCGGCGGCTACCAGATGCTGGGGAAGAGCCTCGCGGACCCGCACGGGATCGAGGGGGCGCCCCGCACGGTGCCGGGCCTCGGCCTCCTCGATGTCCACACCGTGATGACCCCCGAGAAGCGCCTCGCCGCGGTCACCGGCACGAGCCTGCCCGACGCCGTGCCGTTCTCCGGCTACGAGATGCATATCGGTGCGACGGAGGGCCCCGATGCGGCCCGGCCGCTGCTGCGCTTCGCCGACGGGCGCACCGACGGGGCGGTCTCGGCGGATGGGCGTGTGGCCGGGACCTACGTGCACGGCCTGTTCGCGCAGGATGCCCAGCGGGCGGCTTGGCTCGCGCGCCTCGGGACGATCTCGGACGGCACCGGCTACGAGGCCGGGATCGAGGCGGCGCTCGACGGCCTCGCGCGACACATCGCGGCCCATGTCGACTGCGACCGCCTTCTGGCGCTTGCCCGGTAGGCGAGGGACGGACCAGGAATTACTCTGCGTAATGGCGGACCTCGCCACGAAGGACCGCACCTGCCCAGAGGAACGCCCCATGCTCCCAACGCAGTCCTCCGTCGGGGAGGATCTCGCCGCGAGCACCGTCCGCACCGTGACCCTGCGCCTCATGCCGCTGCTCGGCCTGCTCTACCTCATCGCCTATATCGACCGGCAGAACGTCTCCTAAGCCAAGCTGGAGATGGTTGGGAGCCTCGGCCTCTCCGAGACCGCCTACGGGCTCGGAGCCTCGCTGTTCTTCCTCGGCTACTTTCTGTTCGAGGTGCCGGCCAACGCCTTCCTGGAGCGCGTCGGGACGCGGATCTGGCTCGCCCGGATCACGATCGCCTGGGGCCTCGTCACCGTCCTGCTCGGCTTCACCCGGGGCACGGCGATGTTCTACGTGCTGCGCTTCCTGCTCGGCGCCGCGGAGGCTGGCTTCTTCCCCGGCGTGCTGTTCGCGCTCACCCTCTGGTTCCCGCAGGCCCACCGGGCGCGGATGATCGGCTGGTTCATGATCGCCAGCGCGGTGGCCAACGCGGTCGGCGCCGCGGTGGGCGGGGCGCTCCTCGGCCTCGACGGCGTCCTCGGCCTCGCGGGCTGGCAATGGGTGTTTCTGGCCACCGGCGCGCCGGCGATCCTCATGGCCGCGGTGGTGCTGCTCGTCCTGCCGGACGGGCCCGAGACCGCACCCTGGCTGTCGCAGGCCCAGCGCGACTGGCTCGCCCGGACGCTGCGGACCGAGCGCGAGGATGGCGGCCATGTCGACCATGGCAACCCGTTTGCCGCGCTCCTCGACCGGCGGGTGCTGATGCTCGCCGGCGTCTACGTCTGCCTGTCGCTGGCCGCCTACGGCCTGGGCTAGTGGCTGCCCACCGGGGTCAAGGGCTTCGGTGTCTCGAACCTCACGAACGGCTTCCTCAACATCATCCCGTGGATGGCCACGGCCTTCGCCCTGTGGTGGGCCCCGCGTCACGCCGCCCGCACGGGAGCGCAGGGCGACGCCCTGACCTGGCACGTGGTCGGGCCGGCCCTGGTCGGGGCGGCGGGCCTGGCGCTCAGCGTCGTCATGCCGGGCAACGCCGTGAAGTTCGCCTGCCTGTGCGTTGCGGCGGCCGGGACTTCGCGGCCCAGCCGGTCTTCTGGTCGATGCCCGGGACCTTCCTGCGCGGCGCCTCGGCGGCGGCCGGGATCGCGGCGATCAACTCGGTGGGCAATCTCGGCGGTTTCGTCGCACAGAACGCCGTGCCGTTCATCCGCGACCAGACCAGGAGCGATCTCGTGCCGGTGCTGTTTCTGGCCGCCTGCCTCGCCGCGGGGGCCGGCCTGATGTTCGTCGTGCTCTCCGCCCTGCGCCGGGACGCAGCCCGGCGGGCGGCACCGACGGCGGCGCGACCGGCCTGAACCCGCACCGGACTCCTGCGTTATCGTTCCTCATCCCGGGGGCTCCGGCAAGATGATGCAGAATCGCAGACCCGCATCGGGGAGGGCACCGCAATGAGTCAGGGATATCCGCTTCTGATCCTCGCCTTCGGCACGCTCGGCGGCATCTGGTTCCTGGCCGCGGCGGCCCGGAAACAGGTCGCCGACGCGAAGGGCGATCCGGCGCGCTCGAACCTGATCCACCATCACGGCGGCGCGGGGCGGCCGAACATGCCGGGTACCGAGCACTGAGGCTTTCGTCAGCCGGCGGCGATCCGCCGGCAATGGTCGAGGGCGGCACCGATCAGGTTGTCGCTGGCCTCGGGCGTGCGGAACGCGGAATGCGCCGAGAGGGTGACGTTGGGCAGGCTGGTCAGCGGGTGGCCCGCCGGCAGCGGCTCGACCGTGAACACGTCGAGCCCGGCTCCCGCGAGCCGCCCGGCACGAAGCGCCTCCACCAGGGCGGCCTCGTCGACCACCGCGCCCCGGGCCGTGTTGACCAAGAGGGCGCCGGGCTTCAGCGCGGCGATGCGGTCAGCCGACAGGAAGCCGCGGGTCTCGTCGGTCAGGAGCAGGTGGAGTGAGACCACGTCGCTCTCGGCGAGCAGCTGCTCGAGCGGGACGAATGCGACGCCCGGGTGGGCCTTCGGGGTCCGGTTCCAGGCGAGCACCCGCATGCCGATGCCCCGGCAGAGCCGCGCCATCTCGGCCGCGATCCCGCCGAACCCGACGAGACCGACGGTCTTGCCGGTGAGCTGGATCGCCTCCCGACGCAGCCAGGATCCCGCCCGCATCGCCCGGTCCATCTCGGGCAGGCCGCGGGCGGCAGCCCACATCAGCGCGAAGGCGCATTCGGCGACCGCCGTGTCGCCGTAGCCCTGGATGGTGTGGACCGCGATGCCGAGCGCGTCCCGGAGGGCCTGCGGGTCCATGTAGCTGCGCACCCCGGTGCCGAGGAACACCACGTGCTTGAGGCCCGCGCAGGCCCGGGCCACGTCGAGGGGCAGGGCGGTGTGGTCGATGACGGCGATCTCCGCCCCGGCCAGGATCCCCGGCAGGTCGGCCGGGGTGATGCCGGGATCCGCATGGATCGCGACGGGCGGGTCGTCCGGCCGCAGGAGCCGCCGCGCCACCGCCGCCAGCGTTCCGTTGGCATCCACAAATACCGCGCGCATCGGCTTCTCCCTCGACCGTCCTGTTACGATGCGTCCGGAACCCGGGCCATGCCCAGGCCTGATCGAACGGCACCCTCGTCTTTGCGAGCGGAGCGAAGCAAGCCGCGACCGCACTGACGGGGCAGGCCGGACCGGGCCATCCGCGCGGAAGCGCGCTCAGCCGGCCGAGGCGAACCAGAGGGTAAGCAGGCCCAGCACGAGCCCGCCCTGAAGCCAGCAGGCCGTCCGGTAGAGCGTCAGAGCCCGGGCAATGTCGTCGGCCGTGGCCTCGGCCCGGCCGTCGCCCATATGGGCGTCGGGGACGAGGGTGCCGTCATACACCCGGGGACCCGCGAGCCGCAGGCCGAGCGCGCCGGCCATGGCGGATTCGGGCCAGCCGGCATTGGGCGAGCGGTGGCGGCGCGCATCCCGGGCCATCGCCCGGAGCGCACCGCGCGCGTCGGCGCCGCGCAAGAACGCAGCCCCGACGATCAGCAGGCCCGCGAGCCGCGAGGCCGGCAGGTTCACGCCGTCGTCGAGCCGGGCCGCCGCCCAGCCGAAGGCTTCGTAGCGCGGCGTGCGGTGTCCGATCATGCTGTCGGCGGTGTTGATCGCCTTGTAGAGCGCGCCGCCCGGCAGGCCGAGGCAGCCGATCCAGAAGGCCGGCGCCACGATCCCGTCGGAGAAGTTTTCCGACAGGCTCTCGATCGCGGCGCGGCAGACCGCCGCCGCGTCGAGGCGCTCGGGGTCGCGCCCGACGATCATCGCCACGGCCCGGCGCCCGGCCTCCAGGCCGCCTTCGCGCAGGGCTCGCTCCACCGCGGCGACGTGGTCGTGCAGGCTGCGCTGGGCCGGCAGGCTCGCGCAGGCGAGGCCCAGAAGCAGCAGGACGGGGAGGGGGCCGGCGAGGCCGGCGAGCGCCGTCAGGGCGAGCGCCGGCAGGCCGACCGCGGCGAGCAGGAGCGCGAGCGCGAGGCAGCCGGCGATCCGGCGGCGCCGGTCGGAGCCGCGGTTGAGGCCGTGCTCCAGCGCGGCGATCAGCCGACCGATCCAGGTGACAGGGTGGCCGACCGCCCTGTAGAGCGCGTCCGGATAGCCCGCCGCCGCCTCGATCCCGAGGGCGATGGCGAGGAGGGCGAGCGTGTCGGGCGGATGGACCATTCGGTGTGGAGCGTTCCCGCGCGTGAGCCCGCCGCGATCGCGCATGGCGGCGACCTCGGCGGGCTGCGACTGGCCTTTCCCGACGCGCCGGAGCCCTGGCTCGACCTCTCGACGGGGATCAATCCGGTCCCCTATCGTGTGCCGCCGGTGGAGGCCAGCGCCTGGACGCGGCTGCCCGAGGCTGCCGAGGTCCGGGCCCTCCGGGCGGCGGCCGCCGCGGCCTACGGCGCGCCGGATGCCGCCCATGTGGTGCCGGCCCCCGGCACCCAGATCCTGATCGAGACCCTGCCCCGGCTCCTGACGCCAACCCGGGTGGCGGTGATCGGCCCGACCTATGGAGAGCACGTCGCCGCCTGGCGACGGGCCGGGCACGAGGTGAGCGAGGTCACGGGGCCCGAGGCCGTCGGCGACGCCCGGGTGGCGGTGATCGTCGACCCCAACAATCCGGACGGGCGGACCCATCCGCTCGCCGCGCGCCGCGCCCTGGCCGAAGCGCTCGGCGCCCGCGGCGGTCTGCTGGTCGCCGACGAGGCCTTCGCGGACCTGGAGCCGGTGGAGAGCCTGTGCCCGCACGCGATGGCCGGGCTCGTGGTGCTGCGCTCCTTCGGCAAGACCTACGGGCTCGCCGGTCTGCGCCTCGGCTTCGCGGTCGCCGATCCGGGGACGGCGGAGCGGATCGCCGAGGCGCTGGGCCCCTGGGCGGTGTCGGGTCCGGCCCTGGCGATCGGGCGCGCGGCCCTGTCGGATGCAGACTGGCGCGTGGAGGCCGCCCGGGCGCGGGCCGCGGATGCGGGCCGCCTCGACCGGCTGATCGCCCGGGCCGGCGGCCGGATCGTCGGCGGCACCAGCCTGTTCCGGACCGCGGAATTCCCCGACGGGCCGGACCTCTACCGGCGGCTCGCCGCGGCCGGGATCGCGGTGCGGCGCTTCGCCGAGCGCCCGGAGCGCCTCCGCTTCGGCCTGCCGGCCGGGAAGGCGGCGTGGTGCCGGCTGTCGCGGGTCCTCAAATAGACCGCGCTCCGGGCGGGTGCGGGTCGCGGGCCGCCACGATCACGGCCAGCGCCGAGAACGCGAGGCCCACCGCGCAGACGCCCGGCCAGCCGACCAGCAGGAAGGCCTGCGAGCCGGCATAGGCCCCGAGCGCCCCGAACACGAACAGGGTCGTGAACAGCACGGTGTTGATGCGCCCCCGCGCCCCCGGGACCAGCGCGTAGGCCCGGGTCTGGTTGGCGATGAGCGCGCCGTTCATGCCGATATCGATGAGGAGCACCCCGAGCGCCACCGCAATCAGCGACCACGTGCCCCCGGCCCAGAGCACCACGAAGGAGAGGGCGACCAGCAGGCTGCCGCCGAGCACCACGGGCTTCGCCCCGCGCCGGTCGGTGAAGCGGCCCGAGATGGGCGCCACGAAGGCGCCGCAGACGCCGATCACCCCGAACAGGCCCGCCCCGGCGGCAGAGAGCCCGAAGGGCGGCCCTTCCACCAGCAGCGCCAGCGTCGCCCAGAAGGCGTTGAAGGCGGCAAACAGCAACGCCTGCGACAGGCTCGCCGTGCGCAGCACCGGCTGCGTGCGGGCGAGATGGAGGATCGACAGCATCAGGGCGCGGTAGCGCAGGGCCTGCGTCTGCGCCGTGTGGGGCAGGGTGGCCCGGGCGATGCCCGCCATGGCGAGCGCCACGACGGACGCCACGAGGAAGACCGGCCGCCAGCCGAGATGCGCCCCCAGGAATCCGCTCGCCGTGCGGGCGAGCAGGATGCCGGTGAGCAGCCCGGTCATAACCTGGCCGACGACCCGCCCGCGGCTCGCGTCGGGGGCGAGTTCGGCCGCAAACGGCACCGCCTGCTGGGCCGCGCAGGACAGTACGCCGACCACCAGATGGGCGAGTGCGAGGCACGCGAGGTTCGGGGCGAGGCCCACCGCGAGCAGGGCCAAGGCGAGGCCGAGGCATTGCCACACGATCAGGGCGCGGCGCGGGAGCGCATCGCCCAGGGGCACGAGCCCGACGATGCCGAGCCCGTAGCCCACGAGCGCCGTGGTCGGCACCCACAGGGCGGCGCGGTCGCCGAACTCGGCGACGATCAGCCCGAGCAGCGGCTGGTTATAGTAGATGTTGGCGACGGCCCCGCCGGCGATCAGCGTCAGGCCGAGCCGGGCCTTCGCGTCGAGAACGGGGGTCACGTCTGGGTCGAGGGCAGGCAGGTACGCCGCCGCGGAAGGGCCATGGTCTCGGGTCCGTGTGCGGGAAAAACGGCAGGGGCGGGAGCGATACGGGGAGAGCGCGCCGCCCGGCAAGCGGCGGCGATGCATCCCTGCCGGCACGTCGCAGGCCCCTTCACCGGGGCCGCCGTCGCACCATATGCGATCGACGGGACTCGCGCCGCCCAGATGTGAGCGGACGCCGCAGGCATGTCCCGGGCGTTGAGCCGATCCAGGTTTTGCCCGAGACTACGAATGAGAAGGCGGTTTCGTTCCGTGCGGACGCATCCGGGACCGCCGCAGCAGGGAGTACGGGATGCCGAACTACCGCGTCGACTTCGCCAAGGAGATCCTCGGGGTGCCGTTCACGATCGGGTCCGTCGAGATCACGCGGGCGCGGGACCCCGAGCGCGCCCGGCGCGCGGCCGAGCTCCGCTTCGCCCGCCAGCACGGCGTCGGTGACTGGCGGGAGCGGGCCGACCTCGCCACCGTAGCCGAGCGGCTCTGAGCCGGACGGGCCGCCCCGTCACACGGCCTTCATTCCGGGCTCACAAGCTGGCTGTCCGGACCGCGACCGCTCAAGCTCTGGTCGCGGCGACCGCGCCGTCCTAGAGTGGCCGGCAGGATCGGGAACCTGATCGAGCCTCCGTGCGGAGGTCGGCGGCTCCCGGATCCGGTTCCGCGCGCTTCCGATCGACGAGCCGGCGTCGCGGAGCCGGAGGCGCTTCACGTCCGGGCCGACGGGGGTCAGTGCGAAGGTCATGGCGGCGATCTCCTTCTTCGGCGACCTGCTTCAGACCATCAGCGAGCGCGGCCGCGACCTGATCGGCATCGGGCGCGGCGACATCACGTCCCGCGGCAGCGCGGGCGAGCTGGTGAAGCTCTGCGAGGACCTGATCTCCCGGCGCGGCGAGGCCTCCGGAGTGGCGCTGGCCCGCCTCATCCTCGACCGCTACGCCAGCTTCGGCCAGACCGAGCGCCACGCCTTCCTCCGGGCCATCGCCCTGGATTTCGACGCGGACCACGCCGCCGTCGACGAGGCGATCGCCGCCTACCGGGCCGCCCCGTCCCGCGCCCGCCTCGGCACCCTGCACGAGGCGGCCGAGCCGCGCAGCCAGGAGCTGATCCGCCGTCTCAATCTTGCCCGCGGGGGACCCTCAGCCTCGTGCGGATGCGCGAGGACCTGTTCGACCTGCGCCGGGCGCTCCGGGCCGGCGAGGACGCCGATCCCGCGCTGCTGGACGCCGTCGACAGTCTCGATTGCGACTTCGAGCACCTGTTCGCCTCGTGGTTCAACCGCGGCTTCCTGGTGCTGCGCCACATCGACTGGACCACGCCGGCGCATATCCTCGAGAAGATCATCCGCTACGAGGCCGTGCACGCCATCAACGGCTGGGACGACCTGCGCGCCCGCATCGAGCCGCCGGACCGGCGCTGCTTCGCCTTCTTCCACCCGGCGCTCGCCGACGAGCCGCTGATCTTCGTGGAGGTGGCGCTCACCGATCAGGTCGCCTCGGCGATCGCGCCGATCCTGTCGCAGGAGCGCAAGCCGCTGCAGCCGCGGGCGGCCAATACGGCGGTGTTCTATTCGATCTCGAACTGCCAGAAGGGGCTCGCCGGCGTCACCTTCGGCAACTTCCTGATCAAGCAGGTGGTCGAGGATCTGACCCGCGAGATCCCCTCGCTCAAGACCTTCGTGACGCTCTCGCCGGTGCCGGGCTTCGCCGCGTGGCTCGCCCGGGAGCGCCGGGCCGACAGCCCGCAGGGCCTCCTGCCCGAGGATGTCGAGACCCTGCGGGCGCTGGACGATCCGAACTGGGCCGCCGACAAGGCCCGGGCCGAGACGGTGCGCCGGGCGCTGATCCCGGCGGCGGCGGCCTATTTCCTGCGCGCCAAGAACGAGCGCGGGCGCCCCCTCGACCCGGTGGCCCGGTTCCATCTCGGCAACGGTGCGCGCCTCGACCGGATCAACTTCCTGGGCGATACGTCCAAGAAGGGCCTCGCCCAGTCGCACGGCCTGATGGTCAACTACCTTTACGACCTCGCCGCCATCGAGCGGAATCACGAGACCTACGCCAATCTCGGGACCGTGGTCGCCGCCCCGGCGGTCACCCGGGAGCTGCGCGCCAAGCTGCCGCCGCCGCGCGCCGTGGTGCTCGCCGACGCGTGATTCAGCCGCCCGGCATCAGCCGGGCGAAGGACAGGGTGATCCGCCGGGCGGCAGTCTCGGCGGCCTCCCCTTCCAGGAGCACCCTTCGGTCGAGTATCAGCGCGGCGAGCCCGTGCACCAGCGACCACGCGGCCAGCGTCAGGTCCTCGGCGGGCCAAGCCGGCCCCGCGAGGGCGGCTGCCCGCCGCTCCAGGATCCCGTAGGCTCGCGACTTGTCCGACGTCCGGCAGGATCGCATGAACATGAGCCGGAACAGAGCCGAGTGCCGGCAGGCGAAGGCCACGTAGGCCGCCCCCTGCGCGGCCAGCGCCTCCTTCCCTTCCGCGGAGCTGTCGGCCGCCTCCAGATCCGCCGCGAGGTCCTCGAAGCCTCGGGCAGCGACCGCCTCGAGGAGGTCCTCCTTGCTGGCGAAGTGCCGGTAGGGGGCCATCGCCGACACCCCGCAGGCCCGCGCCGTCGCACGCAGCGAGAGCGCCGCCTCGCCGCCGGCTTCCAGCAGATCCAGCGCCGCCGAAATCAGTGCCGCCCGCAGGTCGCCGTGGTGGTAGGTCTTGTCGGGGAGCGATGTTGACATCGTACACAACCGGCCGCATGTTTACATTGCATACAAAGCGCAGGACACAGTGTGATGCAAGCCGGACCCGCCCGCCGCTCCGTGGATCTCTCCGCCTATCCCGACCTCGTGGTGGTCTATCTCGGCTTCCGCGTGACGCGCTGGCGCGGCCTGCTCGCACTCACGGGGCTCGGGCGCGACATCGCCGCTTCGGTGCGCAGCCGGCCGGACGGACTGCTCGCGCACGAGAACCTGTTCTTCGGGCTGACCCATGTCGGCATGCGCCAGTACTGGCGCGACCTCGAGAGCCTCGAGCGCTTCACCCGCTCCGAGCCGCACCGCACGTGGTGGCGGGACTTCTCCCGGGACTCCAAGGGTTCCGGCTTCTGGCACGAGGCTTACGCGCGGGGCGGCATGGAGGCGATCTATGTCGGCATGCCCGCGCCCACCGGGCTGGGCCTGTTCGCGCCCGAGCGCGCACCCGAGGGGCCTTCCTGTCCTCGCGGCAGCGGCTGGCCGCCTGAAAGGGCTCGCCGAGAGGGCCTTCGGGGAGCTATGGGTGCCGCAGACCCACGGCCCGTGGCAGCTCGACCGCACGATGACGAACCACCTCTTCTCCCTGATCCGGGACGGCGTTCCCGATCTCGCCAAGACCGTGATCGAGACGCCCGAAGGGCGGCGCTACACCTACGCGGACCTGATCGCCCGCTCGGGTGCCTACGCGGCAGCCCTGCGGGGGCGGGTGTGCAGCCCGGCGACCGGGTGGCCGTGCAGGTCGAGAAGAGTCCCGAGGTGATCTTCCTGTATCTCGGCGCGGTCCGGGCGGGGGCCGTGTTCCTGCCGCTCAACACCGCCTACACCCCGGCGGAGATCGGCTACTTCCTCGGCGATGCCGAGCCGTCCGTGTTCGTCTGCGATCCGGGGAAGCGCGACGCCCTCGCGGAGGCCGCCGCGGGCGTCGGCCGGATCTGGACCCTCGACGCCGCGGGCCGCGGCAGCGCCGCCGAGGCCGCCGACCAACAGGGCGGCGACTTCACCGACGTGGCCCGGGGACCGGCGGATCTCGCGGCGATCCTCTACACCTCGGGGACGACCGGGCGCTCCAAGGGCGCCATGCTCAGCCACGACAACCTCGCGTCGAACGCCCGCACCCTCGTCGATTTCTGGCGGTTCACCGCCGACGACGTGCTGATCCATGCCCTGCCGGTGTTCCACACCCACGGGCTGTTCGTGGCGACCAACACGGTGCTGGCGAGCGGCGGCTCCATGCTGTTCCTGCCCCGGCTCGACCCCAAGCTGATCCTGAGCCTGATGCCCCGGGCCACCGTCCTGATGGGCGTGCCGACCTTCTACACCCGCCTCCTGAAGGAGCCGGGCCTCACGCCGGAGGCCGCCCGGACCATGCGCCTGTTCGTGTCGGGCTCGGCGCCGCTGCTGGCCGAGACGCATCGGGAATGGCAGGCCCGCACCGGCCACGCCATCCTCGAGCGCTACGGCATGACCGAGACCAACATGAGCACCTCGAATCCCTATGACGGGGATCGGGTCGCCGGCACGGTGGGCTTTCCCCTGCCGGGCGTAGCCCTGCGGGTGGTCGAGCCGGAAACCGGCGCGGCCCTCGGCGCGGATTGCGTGGGCATGATCGAGGTGAAGGGCCCGAACGTGTTCCAGGGCTACTGGCGGATGCCCGAGAAGACCGCCGCCGAGTTTCGGGCGGACGGCTTCTTCATCACCGGCGACCTCGGCAAGGTCGATGCCCGCGGCTACGTCCACATCGTCGGGCGCGGCAAGGACCTGATCATCTCAGGGGGCTTCAACGTCTACCCGAAGGAGGTCGAGACCGAGATCGACGCCCTGCCGGGCGTGGTCGAATCCGCGGTGATCGGGCTGGCCCATCCGGATTTCGGCGAGGCGGTCACGGCCGTGGTGGTGGGCGGTCCGGAGGCTCCGGACGAGGCTGGGGTTCAGGCCGCCCTGGACGGACGCCTCGCCCGGTTCAAGTGTCCCAAGCGCGTGCTCTTCGTGGACGAGCTGCCGCGCAACACCATGGGCAAGGTGCAGAAGAACCTGCTTCGCGAGACGTATGCGGGGCTGTACCGGGACTGAATCGGGCCGCTCCGCCGACGGGACCGGCGGAGCGGGACGGGGATTCAGAGATTGTGCGCTTTCCGCTCGCCCTCCGGCGGCTTCGGCGTGTCGGTCTCGGCGACCTTGCGGGCGGCGGCGTTGAGGTTGTCCGGATCGAGGGCGGTCTGGACGAATTCGCGGCCCATATTGGTCACCTCGCGGGCGTAGCGCAGGCCCTGGTCGCGCATCTCGTCGGCCCAGGGGCCGATGCTCCGGTCCTCCTGGCGGGTGCGCGGCAGCAGCGCGCCGAGGAGCAGGCCGGCAGCGACGCCGACCACCCCGACGAGGAGCGGATTGTCGTCCACGAAACGCTCGACGGCGGTGCGGCCGCGATGGAGCCCCTCGATCCCCTGGCTCGTCAGGTCGTCGATCGCCCGCATGTTGCGCCTGTGGAGCAGGGCCGCACGGTCCCGGGCCTCGTCGTAGGCCGAAGAGGCGCGGGCACGCGCTTGGTCGGCGGCACCGCCGAGACGCTCGTTGATGTCGCTGGCGAAGTCCGACACGGTCCGGCGCGCCTGATCGGCGAGGTCGGCGGCGCGGTCGCCCGCCGTCTGAGCCCCGTTCTTGATGGTGGACGCGGCATCGGCCGAGCGCGGCGCGGCCCCGTGTGGGAGCGGATCGTGCAGGCCGCGCGGGTCGGGCCGGAGCGTGAAATCGCCGGCGGCCTCGCCGGGCGCCCCGAGGGGATCGCCGCGGCCGGCCGGGTCCGGCCGCAGAGTCTTGTCGCCCGAACTGGGCGGCATCGCCGCCTCGGCGGCGAGCGGTCCGGGTTGGCTGGTCGGGTTGGCTGGGGTGCCGGGCTTGTCGGTCATGGCGCTATCCTCGGATGTCCGTCTCGGCGGCGCGCGGCCTGCACAGGCGCCGCGTGTCCCGGCCTTCCGGCCGGCCTCGGGTCGTTGCGGTCCGGGCTCCCGCCCGGTCTTCGGATCTCGGTCCTCAGATCTCGGTCTTCTCCAGGGGATCACCGCCCGGGCGCACCGTCGGGAGATCGGGGTCGTAGCCGCGGGCGGCCCCGGTATTGAGGGTGGCCACGCGCTCGGCAGCGACCTGGGTGCGGCGGCGCTGGGCGTCCCGCACCATCCGGTTGAACAGAAGGCCCACGCCGGCGGCGATCAGCAGCACCGGCACGGGGTTGCGACGCACGGCCTCCAGGGCGCTGTCGTAGGCGCCGTTCAGGGCCGGCACCCGGCGGGCATTGCCGAGCATCTCGTCCACGATGTTCGGCACCGAGAGCTTGCCCTGGATGCGGTCGATCGTATCGTCGAGCCGGGCGCGGCTCTCCTCGATCTCCTTCTCAAGGTCGTTCATCGAACTCATCCGGACACGCGCTCCGACAGGGCCTGGGCATCCTGGCGCACCTGGCGCGTGGTTCGCGTCGGGGCCAAGGTCGAGAGGGAGAGAACGCTGCGCGCCCATAGGGCCATCCCGAGGGCGATGAGGAGCAGCACGCCACCCACGATCAGCGCCGAGAGCCACTCGGAGCCCACGATCGTGGCGAGCCACTTCACGAAAGCGCCGATCAGAACCAGCAGGGCGACCACGGCGAAGACCGCGGAGCCGACCATGCAGGCGAGGCCCACGACGAGCTGACGGATGTTGCCGGCCATCTCGGCGCGGAACAGCGCGATCTCCTTGCGGGCGAGGCTCGTTCGTCTCCCGCAGGGCGTCGCCGATCAGGCTCTGGATGCTGGAGGGCCCGGCGGAGGAGCCGGCAGGAGCGCCTGTGTGGCGCGGATCAGAACCCTGGGCCATGGTGTCAGGCTCGGAAGGTGTCGCGGGCGTCGCCGTCCGGCGCTTCGGGCGGCAGGCTCGACGACTTGATGAAGCGGGCGGCGATCAGCCCGGCCACGAAGGTGCCGACCGCCACCGCCACCGGGGCGCGGCGGGCGAAGGCCTCGGCCTCGCTGTAGAAATCGCCGAGGCTGCGCCGCTCGATCGAGGTGCCGAGCTGCTCCAGGCCTTCGGCGGCGCTGTCGAAGAAGGCGCGCACGTTCGGCTTGTCGCCGAGATCACGGCCCGAATTGCGGATCGTCTGGGCCAGCTCGTGGACCGACTGCGCAGCGTCGCTCTTGCGCTGCTCGACATAGGTCTGCGCCTGCAGCCGGGCGGCGTCGAGCAGCCCGCGCCCGCGCTCGGCCGCCACATCGGCCAGCCCCTCGACATCGCCCTGGAGCGCGCGCCACTGGGCGCGCTCGCCCGCGGCACCGTGCGACGTCTCGTCGTGCGACGTCTCGTGGAGCGGATCCGCGAGCGGATCCCTGGGCGTGTCCTGCGGGAACTCGTTGCCGGCCATCTCGAAAACACTCCTCGCGGCGCGGGGTGCCACCGCTCGCGGCGACCGCGGCCCCCGCGATGGCTGAGTAACTGATTGGGCTGTCACCGGTTCCGGTGCCGTTTGCGCTCCGGATCGAACCGGCTTGGCACCGGATCCGAACACCGCTCAGCGCGCGTTCAGGCGCCGCCTGGCAAGAACCGCCACGCTTGCACAGCGCCGCGCCGGGTCGGCCGCAGGGACGATCCGGAGAGGCATCGTGCAGCGCCGGAACGGAGCCGCCACCCTGTTCCGGAACGGCACGACCGCGACTTGACCCGCGCCCGGCTTCACGCTTGGGTTGCCCAAAGACCTAACAAAGGATCGCGCAGCGCCTCCGCGCGTTCTGACATATTAGTGAAGTCCCGATGCAGGCGCGGCCGGCCGCGCCCCTGATCCGGAGCCGACCCGCGTGGCACGCCTTGTGATCGTATCGAACCGCGTCGCCGTCCCGGAAGAGGGCGGAAAGGCGGTGGCGGCGGGCGGTCTCGCCGTCGCGGTCAAGGAAGCGTTCACGGCCTATGAGGGGCTGTGGTTCGGCTGGAGCGGCACCATCACGGAGGACCCCTCCGAGGAGCCGACCCTGATCGACCGGGGGCGTGTCCAGTACGCCGTCGTCGACCTCTCGCCGCAGGATCACCTGGAATACTACGCCGGCTTCGCGAATCGGGCCCTGTGGCCGATTATGCATTACCGGCTCGGGCTCGGCGCCTTCTCGCGCTCGGATTATGCCGGCTACAGCCGCGTGAACCGGACCTTCGCGCGGGCGCTCGCCAAGCTGGTCGAGCCCGACGACATCATCTGGGTGCACGATTACCACCTGCTGCCGCTGGCCGCCGAGCTGCGCGGCCTCGGGCTCGACAACCCGATCGGCTACTTCCACCACATCCCCTGGCCCGCCGCCGACGTGTTCAATTCGCTGCCGGCGAGCGGCGAATTGCTGCGCGCCATCGTCGATTACGACCTGATCGGCCTGCAGACCGAGGCGGACGTTCAGAACCTCCAGCGCAACCTCGTCGATACCCAGCGGGCAATCCCGCTCGGCGGCGGCTCGCTGATGGTCGACGGGCGCCGCACCCGGATCCGCGCCTTCCCGATCGGCATCGACGTCGCCGGGTTCAAGGAGGCCGCCGAGAAGGCCAATGCCAACAAGGTCGTGCGCGAGACCATCGCGGGCCTGCGCACCCGCAAGCTGCTGATCGGCGTCGACCGGCTCGATTATTCCAAGGGCGTGCCCGAGCGGATGGAGGCGGTGGAGAGCTTCTTCGCCTCGAATCCCGACCAGCGCGGCAACGTCACCTACATCCAAATCACACCGAAGTCCCGCAGCGAGGTGCCGGAATACGAGCAGCTCGCCCGCGAGGTGAACGAGAAGGTCGGCGAGATCAACGGCTCGCTCGGCGACCCGGCCTGGACGCCGATCCAGTACATCACCAAGGCCTATCCGCGCCCGGTGCTCGCCGGCCTCTACCGGGCGGCCCGGGTCGGCCTCGTCACGCCGATGCGCGACGGCATGAACCTCGTCGCCAAGGAATACGTGGTCGCGCAGAGCGAAGACGATCCGGGCGTGCTGGTCCTGTCGAAATTCGCCGGTGCCGCCCGGCAACTGCCCGAGGCGCTGCTGATCAACCCCTACGACAAGTTCGAGGTGGCGGAGGCGATCCGGGCCGCGCTCTACATGCCGAAGGCGGAGCGGCTGGCGCGCTGGAAGCCGATGGTCGAGCGCATGACCCGCGAGGATGTCGACTGGTGGGCGCGCAACTTCCTAGCAGAGCTTGAGAATTTCCGCACGATCGAGCGCGAGCCGCCCACTGCCGCCGCGGCCGCCGAATAACCGGCGCGTCCCGCTGATCCCGCCTGCGGCCCCATTTGCGACCGGACGCCCCGCATGATCGCCGTCGATGACGGGGTGTCGGCGCCGCTCGGCGCGCATTTCGACGGGCGCGGCGTCAACTTTGCCCTGTTCTCCGAGCACGCCACTGCGGTCGACATCTGCCTGTTCGAGCCGGGCGAACGCCACGAGACCCGCACGGTCCGGCTGCCCTGCCGCACCGACGACGTCTGGCACGGCTACCTGCGCGGGGTTCTGCCGGGCCAGCTCTACGGCTACCGGGTGCACGGGCCCTGGGACCCCGCGAACGGACACCGGTTCAACGCCTCGAAGCTGGTGCTCGATCCCTACGCGCGGGAGATCCGCGGCCGGATCCGCTGGCACGACGCGCTCTACGGGCACCGCCGCGGCGGGCGCGAGGACCGCATCGACCGGCGCGACAGCGCGGTCTACATGCCCAAATGCGTGGTCACCGCCCCCGAGGTGCCCGACCTCGCCCTCACTCCGGTGCGCCGGCCGCTCGCCGAGACGGTGGTGTACGAGGCGCACGTCAAGGCGCTGACCCGCACCCATCCCGCCATTCCGGAGCCTGAGCGCGGCACCTACGCGGCCCTCGCCCACCCGGCGATCATCGAGCACCTCGTCAAGCTCGGGGTCACCGCCCTGGAGGCTCTTGCCGATCCAGGCCTTCGCGGATGACCACTTCCTGGTCGAGAAGGGGCTCGTTAACTTCTGGGGGTATCAGCCCTTGAGCTACTTCGCCCCGGAGCCGCGCTATCTGGGGGAGGGTGGACTCGGCGGCCTGAAGGCGGCGATCCGGGAGCTGAACGCCGCCGGGATCGAGACCTGGCTCGACGTGGTCTACAACCACACCGCCGAGGGCGACGATACCGGCCCGACGCTGTCGTTCCGCGGCATCGACAACGCCAGCTACTACAAGCTCGACCCGGCCGACCCGCACCGCACCATCGACTGCACCGGCTGCGGCAACACCTTCGACGTGAGCCACCCGCGGGTCATGCAGCTCGTGCTCGATTCCCTGCGCCACTGGGTGACCGCCTACGGCATCGCGGGGTTCCGCTTCGACCTCGCCAGCAGCCTCGGACGCGCGCCGCTGACCTTCACCCCGCAGGCGGCCTTCTTCCAGGCGGTGGCGCAGGACCCGGTGCTCGCCCGGGTCAAGATGGTGGCCGAGCCCTGGGATATCGGGGAGGGTGGCTACCAGCTCGGCGGCTATCCCCGCGGCTGGAGCGAGTGGAACGACCAGTTCCGCGACGCCACCCGGGGCTTCTGGAAGGGCGATCCCGGCACACTGGCGAAGGTGACCCAGGGGCTGACCGGCTCGCGCGAGGTATTCGCGCCCTCCCGGCGCTCGCCGCTCGCCAGCGTCAACTTCATCGCGAGCCACGACGGCTACACGCTGGCCGACACGGTGGCGTACGAGGAGAAGCACAACGAGGCCAACGGCGAGGATAACCGCGACGGCCACGGCCACAACGTCAGCCGCAACTACGGTGTCGAGGGCGACACCGACGATGCAGGCATCCTGGCCCTGCGCGCCCGCCAGAAACGCAACATGCTGGCCACCGTGATGCTGGCCCAGGGCGTGCCGATGCTGCTGATGGGCGACGAGCGTTCCCGCAGCCAGGGTGGCAACAACAACGCCTACTGCCAGGACAACCCGATGAGCTGGATGGATTGGACCACCGATCCGGATCCTGACCTCACCGGCTTCGTCGCCAACCTCCTGGCCCTGCGCCGTGCCCAGCCGGCCCTGCGCCGCCGCCGCTTCTTCACCGGCGCGCTGATCGATCCGGACGAGCCCCTGCGCGACGTGCATTGGCTCGCGCCCGAGGGCACCGAGATGGAGGGGCGCCACTGGTCCGACGACGGACTTCAGGTGTTCGGGATGCAGATCGGCAACGATGGCGGTCCGGGCGACCGCCTGCTGATGCTGTTCAACGCCGGGGAGGGAGCCTGCACGTTCAGCCTCGCCCCGGTGGTCGGCGGCCCGTGGCGTCCGGTCTTCGGCACGGGCGAGCCCACCGGCGCGCTTCCGCCGGACGCCCCTTCCCATGAGCCGGGCGCCGCCGTGCCGCTGCCCGGACGCACGGTTCTGGTGCTCACCGCCGCGGGGACGGAGAACGGGACGCGGAACGGATGGGTGCCGGGGCGGTAGACGCTCGTGCCGAAGCAGGCCCGATTCGGCGCAGGGATCGGCTGCTCGCATCGGCCGCTCGCTTTCGGACATCAGCGGATAGGGGACGCGACGCAGGTTTCCATCGGATGACGGAACGCGGACCTCCCCGCGTCTACGGAGCAGGGATCGCGCGCAACCCATCACCCCATTGCCACGCGGTCCCCCCGCCATAGCTGCGCTGCGGGAACCGGATCGAACCCGGGGCCTTCTCCCACGACAGGTGATCCTGCCGCGCTTGTGCCCCGGTGCGCGCGGCCAATGACGAGGACGGTGGCCCGATGCGGCGCGCCCACAGCATGGATTTCGGGGCCGAGATGGTCCAGGGCGGCGTGCGCTTCGCCCTCTGGGCGCCCACCGCCAAGCGCGTCGAGTCTCGTCGTCGACGGCACCGATCACCCGCTGCCCGAATCCGGCGGCGGCTGGCGGCGCACCGCCCTGCCGGGCATTAAGCCGGGTGCCCGCTACGGCTTCCGCATCGACGGCGACCTCGTCGTGCCCGATCCCGCCTCCCGCTTCCAGCCGGACGACGTCTCGGGCCTCAGCGAGGTGATCGACCCGCGCGCCTACGCGTGGTCCGACGAGGGCTGGGCCGGGCGCCCCTTCGAGGAGGCTGTGATCTACGAGTGCCATGTCGGCACCGCGACGCCGGAGGGCACCTATGCCGGCCTGCAGGCGCGGCTGCCCGACCTCAAGGCGCTCGGCGTCACCGCCGTCGAGCTGCTGCCGCTCGCCGACTTCAAGGGCTCGCGCAACTGGGGCTACGACGGCGTGCAGCCCTTCGCCCCCGACGGCGCCTATGGCCGCCCGGAGGACCTCAAGCGCCTGATCGACGCCGCCCACGGGCTCGGCCTGATGGTCTATCTCGACGCGGTCTACAACCATTTCGGCCCGGCCGGGAACTACCTCCACGCCTACGCCAAGACCTTCTTCACCGAGCGCTACCAGACCCCCTGGGGTGCGGGCATCAACTTCGACGGCAAGGAGAGCGGCGCCACGGTGCGGCAGTTCTTCATCCAGAACGCCCTATACTGGCTGGAGGAATACCGGTTCGACGGCCTGCGCTTCGACGCCGTCCACGCCATCCTCGACGACTCGCCCCGGCACTTTCTGGCCGAGGCTCGGCGAGACGATCCGGAAGACCTTCCCGGACCGGCAGATCCACCTGATGCTGGAGAACGAGGCCAACCAGGCCCGCTGGCTGGAGCGCGACGCCGCCGGCCGCCCGAAGATGCACGACGCCCAGTGGGCCGACGACCTGCACCATTGCTGGCACGTGCTGCTCACGGGTGAGGACGCTGGCTACTATAGGAGCTTTGCCGACAAACCGGTCGAGCGCCTCGCCCGCTGCCTGGCAGAGGGCTTCGCCTACCAGGGCGAGCTTTTCCCGACGCTCGACAACCACCCGCGGGGCGAGCCCTCCGGGCATCTGCCGCCCTCTTCCTTCGTGACCTTCCTGCAGAACCACGATCAGGTCGGTAACCGGGCGCTCGGCGAGCGGCTCAACCACCTCGCTGACCCGAAGAAGCTCGACCTCGCCCGCGCCGGCTTCCTGCTGGCGCCGCAGATCCCGATGCTCTGGATGGGCGAGGAATGGTCGGCCTCAGCGCCGTTCCTGTTCTTCGTCGACTTCGCGCCGGACGAGGCGCTGAACACGGCCGTGCGCGAGGGTCGCCGGCGGGAGTTCAAGAGCTTCGCGGCGTTCGCGGACGATACCTCGAAGATCCCCGATCCCACCGAGGCGAAGACGTTCGCGGCATCGAAGCTCGACTGGTCGGAGCGGGAGCGCTCACCGCACCGGGAGGTGCTGGCCGAGACGACGCGCCTGTTGACCCTGCGCCGCGACGTGGTCGTGCCGCTGGCGAAGTCCGGCTACGAGGGCGCCGCCGCCACCCTGCCGCGCGCGGAGGTGGTCGACTGCACGTGGCGCTTCGGCGCCGGCACCCTGCGCTTCGTTGCCAATGTCGGGACTGAGCCCTTCACGGTGGATCCGGGCGGCGCCCGGGTGGTCTGGACCAACGCCCCCGCTGGGGCAGGGCGTGAGCTGCCCTCCTGGACCGGATTGTTCCTCACGGAGGCCCGCTCGTGAGCGCCCTGGAGCAGCTCGCCGACCTCGTCGGTGTCGCCGCCGGCTACACCGACGCCTTCGGCAAGCCCGTCGAGACGCCGCTGGAGGTGCGCCGCGGCCTGCTCGCGGCTCTGGGCTTCGCGGTTCATGACGAAGCGGCGATCGCCGAGAGCCTCACAGAGGTCGGGAGTCTGCGGCGCGGCCTGATCCCGCCGCTCCTGCCCGTGGAGGCCCGTCGCGCCGCCCGGGTTCCGGTGCGCCCCCGGAACGGCGCGCCCCACACCCTGGTCTGGCGCCTCGTGGACGAGCGGGGTTCGGCGCGCGAGGGACGGGCGAACCCGCAGGGACCCGAGCCCGGTTTCGAGCTGCCGCCACTGACACCGGGCTATCACCGCCTCACCGTGCAGGCCGGGCAGACCCGCACCGAGGCCTGGGTCATCGCCGCGCCCCAGC
Organism: Methylobacterium sp. P31; assembly: GCA_050632875.1. GTDB lineage: Bacteria > Pseudomonadota > Alphaproteobacteria > Rhizobiales > Beijerinckiaceae > Methylobacterium. The sequence continues at coordinate 5,290,816 of JBODSC010000001.1, forward strand.
GCTGCTGGCGCCCGCGTCCCTACACGGAGGAGGGGGCCTCCGACTGGGGCATGGCCGCCCAGCTCTACGGCCTGCGTTCGGCCACTAATATCGGCATCGGCACCTATGCGGATGCCGGCGAGGCCGCCCGCGAGGCGGCCTTACGCGGGGCGGCATTCTTAGGGCTCAGCCCGGTCCACGCCCTGTTCGGCTCCGACCGGACCAAGATCTCGCCCTACTCGCCCTCCTCGCGCCTGTTCCTGGAGACGCTGTTCATCGCCCCGCGCAGCCTTCCGGGGCTCGCCGGCTCCCGGGCCGAGGCGCTGCTGGCCGAGCGCGAAGACACGATCACGGCGCTCCGTGAGGCGGCCCTCGTCGACCATCAAGGCGTGGCCGACGTGCTCGACCCGGTGCTCCGGGCGCTCTGGGCGGAGTCTCCGGCCCGGGCCGGCACCGATGCGGGCTTCGAGCGCTTCCGCCAGGAGGGCGGCGAGGATCTCGAATCGCACGCCCTGTTCGAGGCCCTGTCCGAGCATTTCCGGGGGCAGGGGGCGCATTGGCTGGGCGATTGGCCGGATGCGTATCGCCGCGCCGGCACGGAGGCGGTGCGGGCCTTCGCGGCGGAGAACGCCGAGCGCGTCGGCTATCACGCTTGGCTGCAATACCTCGCCGACCGGCAGCTCGCCGAGGCCTCGGCGGCGGCGCTCGGCGCCGGCATGCGGGTTGGGCTGTACCGCGACCTCGCGGTCGGTGCAGACCGGGGCGGCTCCGAGATCTGGTCCCATCCCGAGCGCTTCGCCGACAAGGTCTCGATCGGCGCGCCGCCGGATCTCCTCGCCCCCAAGGGTCAGAACTGGGGCCTGCCGGCCTTCGACCCGCTGGCGATGGAGCGCGACGGGCTCGCGGCCTTCCGCGCCCTGGTCCAGGCCAACATGCGCCATGCCGGCGCGATCCGGATCGACCATGCCTTCCAGCTCGCCCGCCTGTTCCTGATCCCGCTGGGCGCGGGGGCCCAGGCCGGCGCCTACGTGGCCATGCCGTTCGAGCCGATGCTGGCGGTGCTGCGGCTGGAGAGCCACCGCAACAAGTGCCTCGTCATCGCGGAGGATCTCGGCACGGCGCCCGAGGGCTTCTCCGACGCGCTGATGCGGGCCGGGGTGCTGAGCTACCGGATCCTCGCCTTCGAGCGCGAGGGTGACGGCCGGTTCAAGCCACCCTCGGCCTACCCGCGCGACGCGCTCACCGCCATCACCACCCACGACCTGCCGACCTTCGTGGGCTGGTGGCGCGGGGTCGACACCGACACCCGCCAGTCGCTGGGCCTCTACGACCAGGAGCGGGCCGAGGCCGAGCGGGCCGAGCGGGTGGTGGAGCGCCGCCGCCTCGCTGAGGCTCTGGCCGGCGAGCAGCTGCTGCCGTCCGCCGAGCCGCCGGATTCCGCGCCTTTCGAGGCCGCCGCCCGCTACCTCGCCCGGGCGCCCTCGATGCTGACCGCCGTCCAGTACGAGGACGTGGTCTCCGAACTCGCCCAGGCCAACGTGCCGGGCTCGACCGAGGGCTACCCGAACTGGCGGCGCAAGCTCGACCGGGACCTCGTGGACATCGCCGCCCCCGGCGGCCCGCTCGCCAAGCTGGCGGCCGCGCTCTCCGCCGAGGCCCGAGGCCCGCGCTCGGGCGCCGCGCGGCTCGCCGCGCCGCCGCCGCGGTCGACCTACCGGCTGCAGTTCCACAAGGACTTCACCTTCGCGGATGCCGGCAAGATCATCCCCTACCTGCACCGGCTCGGGATCAGCCACGTCTACGCCTCGCCGCTCCAGAAGGCGCGGCCGGGCTCGACCCACGGCTACGACATCGTCGACCACGGCGCGATCAACCCGGAACTCGGCGGCGAGGAGGGCTTCATTCAGCTCTCCGAGACGCTGCGGGCGCACGGGATGAAGCTCCTCCTCGACATCGTCCCGAACCACATGGGCGTCGGCGGGGCCGACAACCCATGGTGGCTCTCGGTGCTCGAATGGGGCTCCCTGTCGCCCTTCGCCGACGCCTTCGACATCGACTGGCAGCGGCTCGGGGCCGGGCGCAACCTCGTGATCCCGTTCCTCGGCGACCGCTACGGCGAGGCGCTGGAGAAGGGCACGCTGGAGCTGAAATTCGACCCCGAGACCGGCGCCTTCAGCGTCTGGCACTACGAGCACCAGCTGCCGATCCGCCCCTTGAGCTACCCGACCATCCTCAACCGGGTGATCGCCGCCATCGGGGCCGTGGACGACGACACCACCGCGGAACTCCTCGCCATCTCCGAGCGGCTGCGCGCCATGGGGATCGACACCGACGAGACTCGCCGGAAGAGCTTCCCCGAGGAGGCCGAGGGACTCAAGCGCCGGCTCGCCGAGATCTACGGCGTCTCGCCGCTGATCCAGGAGGCCACCGCCAGCACGCTGGCGCTGCTCAACGGCTTCAAGGGCCGCCCGGACAGTTTCGGGCCCCTCCACCGGCTCTTGGAGGCCCAGGCCTACCGGCTCGCCCATTGGCGGGTGGCGTCGAGCGACATCAACTACCGCCGCTTCTTCGACGTGAACTCGCTGGCCGGCCTGCGGGTCGAGCTGTCCGACATCTTCCACCGCTCGCACGAGACCGTGTTCCGGCACGTGCGCGAAGGCCGGATCGATGGGTTGCGCATAGACCATATCGACGGGCTCGCCGACCCGCTGGGCTACGCGCGGGCGCTGCAGGCGGCCGTCGGGCCGGGTTTCTACGTCGTCGTCGAAAAGATCCTGGAGCCGGGAGAGCGGCTGCGGCCCTGGCCGGTGGCCGGGACCACGGGCTACGACGTGCTCAACCAGCTCGACGGCATTCTCGTCGACAAGGGTCGGCGCGGGAAGGTCGAGCGCCTCTACACCTGGGCCACGGGATTCGACGAGCCCTACGGCTTCCAGCTCCGCGCCGCCAAGGCCGAGATCCTGGAGATCAGCTTCGCGAGCGAGCTGGAGGTGCTGACCTCCGACCTGAAGGAGGTCGCCGATTCCGACCGGCGCACCCGCGACTTCACCGTCAATGCACTCCGCCGGGCGCTGATCGAGATCATCGCGCGCTTCCCGACCTACCGGAGCTACCTGCCGCCGGAACTGGAGGAGGGCGAGGTCGAGCCCGAGGATGTCCGCCTGATCGAGGGGGCCGTCGCCAAGGCCAAGCGCTGGTCGAGCCTGCCGGACCGCTCCGTCCACGACTTTGCCGCCGAGGTCCTGCTCGGGCGCGTCGAGACGGCGGGGTCCGGCCGGCCGGATCCGCGGGTGGTCCTGCGCTTCCGCCGCCGGTTCCAGCAGCTCACCGGCCCGGTCATGGCCAAGAGCCTGGAGGACACGCTGTTCTACCGCTACGCCTGCCTGCTGGGCCTCAACGAGGTCGGCGGCGATCCGGGCGAGTACGGCATCGACGCCGAGCATTTCCACGACCTCCAGATCGCCCGCGCCCGCGACTGGCCGAGCGCCATGATCACCACCGCGACCCACGACACCAAGCGCGGGGAGGACGCCCGCACCCGGCTGCTCGGCCTCTCGGAGATCCCCGAGGAATGGGCCAGGGCCTGGGACCTGTGGCAGCGGGTTGCCGGCCCCCACCTCGCCCGCATCGACGGCGAGCCGGCCCCCGACGCCAACGACCAGTGGATGTTCTTCCAAGCCATCCTCGGCGCCTGGCCGCTGGAGCTGCTGGAGCGGGACGCGCCCGAGGCGATCGAGGATTTCCGCCATCGCCTGATCGCCTACGGCGAGAAGGCCATGCGCGAGGGCAAGCGCCGGTCGAGCTGGGTCAATGTCGACGAGGTCTACGAGGGCGCGGTCAGGAAGCTGTTCACGGCCCTGATCGCCCCGAGCTCGGACTTCTTGGCGCAGCTCCGGCCCTTCGCCCGGCGGCTCGCCCATCTCGGCATGCTGGCGAGCCTCGGCCGCACGGTCCTGAAATGCACCCTGCCGGGCCTGCCCGACACCTACCAGGGCACGGAGATCTGGGATTTCTCCTTCGTCGATCCCGACAACCGTCGGCCGGTGAACTACCCGGCGCTGGAGCGAATGCTGGAGGCGGGCGGCGCGCCCGCGGAGCTTCTGGCGCACTGGCCGGACGGGCGGGTCAAGCAGGCGACCCTGACGCGGCTCCTCGCCGAGCGGGCCGAGCGCCCGGATTTCTACGCGAGCGCCGCCTACGAGCCCGTCGCGGCGACGGGCGCCCGGGCCGACCACGTGATCGCCTACCGGCGCACCGATCCCGGCCAGGAAGGGGGCGACCTGTTCGTGGCGGTGCCGCGGCTGGTGGCGGGCTTCGTCGGCGAGGCGGTCTGGTCGGGCGAGGCCTTCGCTGGGACCCGGGTCGATCTCGGGGCGGGCACCCGCTGGCGGGACCTCGTCTCGGGACGCACCATCGCGGGGGAGGGGGCCGATCTCGGCGAGGCTCCTGCGCGACCTGCCCTACGCGGTGCTGTGGCGCGAGCCTTGATGGGAGCTGACGGATCCGCTTCTCCCTCCTCCTCTGCGGGGGAGGGAGAGCGCGTGGCAAAAGCCCCCTCCTCAGCCTTGTCATGCAAGTCTGCTGAGACAAGTCGGACCGGATCGCGAGGCACGCCCGGGCGGTTCGGGCGTTACGACACAGGAACGGGAGCCAGAAGCCAGCATGAACGCACCGACCAGAGCCGCTGCGACGACTGGGGCCGAAGCCGTCCTGCCGGCTTCCCTGGCGCCCCGCGCCGAGGGGCCGCGGATCTACAACCTGTTCCCGCTCCTGGTCGGGCGCGTGTCGGACTGGATCGCCGAGCTGCCGCGGGTCGCGGCCATGGGGTTCGACTGGATCTACCTCAACCCGTTCCACCAGACCGGCGGCTCGCGGAGCCTATACGCGGTGGCCGATCCCGAGCGGCTCGACGAGCGGTTCCGCGATCCTGACGGCACGCCGGACGATGAGCAGATCCGCCGCTTCTGCACCGCCGCGGAGGCCGTCGGCTTGTCGGTGATGACCGACCTCGTGATCAATCACACCGCCGACAACGCCCGGCTGGCGGTGGAGCGGCCCGACCTGTTCATGAAGGAGCCCGACGGCTCGATCATGCACCCGGCCGCCGTCGATCCGGACGACCCGTCGATCCGCACCGTCTGGGGCGACCTCGCCGAGCCTCGACTACCACACCCCCGCCGCCCGGGACGAGCTGACCCGGATCTGGGGCGCCTACGTGGCGCATCTTCAAGGGCTCGGCGTCGCAGGCTTCCGGTGCGATGCCGCCTACAAGGTGCCGCCGGAGACCTGGCGCGTCTTGATCGGGCAGGCCAAGGAGCGCGATCCCGCCTGCCTGTTCGCCGCCGAGACCCTCGGCTGCACCTTCGAGGAGGCCCGGGCCACGGCCGGCGCCGGTTTCGATTACCTGTTCAACTCCTTCGCGTGGTGGGACCTGAAGAAGCCCTGGGCCCTGGAGCAGTACGAGCGCCTGCGGGTGCTGGCGCCCTCCATCGCCTTCCCGGAGAACCACGACATGAAGCGGCTCGCCGCCGAGGTCAGCGGCGGGCCCGAGACGGTGGCGCAGCACCTGCGCACCCGCTACGCGCTTGCTGCCTTCTTCTCGGCCGGCGTGCTGATGCCGATCGGCTACGAATGGGGCTACCGCCGGGCGCTGCACGTGGTCGAGACCACCCCGCGCGACCGCGAGAACGAGACCGGCATCGACATCTCCGGCTACGTCCGGGCGGTCAACGCCCTGCGGGCGGAGCTGCCGGCCGCCAATGTCGAGGGCGCGCAGATCCGGATCTCGGCCCCCGACAGCGATCTGGTGGCGCTCGCCCGCTTCGACACCGGCCACCCGGCCTCGGCGCAGCACGGGCTGATCGTGCTCTATAACCCCACCGACCGGCCGGTGCCGGTGGAGGCCGGCACGCTCATCGCCCGCACCGGCGGGATGCTCGGCGCCTTCGTCGACCGGACTCCGGAGGCCGAGCCGATCGCCTTCCATCCCGGCAGCGCCATCGACCTGCTGCCGGGCGAGCCTCCGCATCCTCGCGGCCGGCGCCCAGCAGGTCGCCAAGCAGCCCGAGCGCGGGCGCCCGGACGGCGAGGGGCGGGTGGTGATCGAGGCCGTGAACCCGGAGATCGACGGCGGTCGCTCGGCGGTGAAGCGGATCGTCGGCGAGTCCCTGCGGGTCGAGGCCGACATCTTCTCCGACGGCCATGAGATCATCGACGCCGCGATCCTGTCGCGGGTCGCCGGCAGCGACGCATGGCGCGAGGACCCGATGGTCTTCGTCGACAACGACCGCTGGGCCGGGCACTTCCCCCTGGAGCGCAATGCCCGCTACGAGTTCACCCTGATCGCGTGGCGCGACGCCTTCTCGTCCTGGGTGCGCGACACCCTGAAGAAGCGCGCCGCCGGCGTCGACGTGCGCCTGGAGACGATCGAGGGCGTGGCGCTGGTCGAGACCGCCGCCTCCCTGGCCCGCACCCGCGGCGGCCGCGACGCCGAGCGCCTCGCGGCCCTGGTGGCGGCGCTGGCCGCCGAGGAGACGGGATCCGCCGCCCAGTTCGACCGGATCCTGGCGCCCGAAGCGTCGAGCCTCGTGCGCCGGAACGCCGAGCGGGTGAACCTCACCCGCTACCCCGTGACACTGCCGGTGATCGCCGACCGCCTCGCGGCCCGCTTCTCCGCCTGGTACGAGATTTTTCCGCGCTCGCAGTCGATGGACGTCAACCGCCACGGCACCTTCGATGATGTCATTCGCCGGCTACCGGAAATCCGCGAGGCTCGGCTTCGACGTCCTCTACTTCACGCCGATCCACCCGGTGGGCCGCACCAACCGCAAGGGGAAGAACAACACCCTCAAGGCCGAGCCCGGCGATGTCGGCTCGGTCTACGCGGTGGGCTCGGAGGAGGGCGGCCACGAGGCCGTGCATCCCGAACTCGGCACGCTCGCGGATTTCGAGCGGCTGGTCGCGGCGAGCCACGCTTACGGGATGGAGATCGCCCTCGACTTCGCGATCCAGTGCTCCCCCGACCATCCCTGGATCAAGAACCATCCGGAATGGTTCGAGTGGCGCCCCGACGGCACCCTGAAATTCGCCGAGAACCCCCGAAGAAGTACGAGGACATCTCGAACGTCCACTTCTACGGGGGCGCCCTGCCCTCGCTGTGGATCGAGCTGCGGGACATCCTGCTCGGCTGGTGCGCGCGGGGCGTGCGCATCTTCCGGGTCGACAACCCGCACACCAAGCCGATCCCGTTCTGGGAATGGGTGATCGCCGAGGTCAACGGCCGCTACCCGGACGCGATCTTCCTCGCCGAGGCCTTCACTCGGCCGAAGATGATGAAGAAGCTCGCCAAGGCCGGCTACCAGCAGAGCTACACCTATTTCACGTGGCGCAACACCAAGCAGGAGCTGACCGACTACGCCCTGGAGCTGGCGGGCGAGATGGGCGAGTATTACCGCCCCAACTTCTTTGCCAACACGCCCGACATCAATCCGTACTACCTCCAGACCAGCGGTCGCGCCGGCTTCATCGTCCGCGGCACGCTGGCCGCGACCCTCTCGTCGGTCTACGGCATCTACAATGGCTTCGAGCTGTGCGAGGCCGCGCCGTATCCCGGTAAGGAGGAGTATCTCAACTCCGAAAAATACGAGCTGAAGGCCTGGGACTACGACCGGCCCGGCAACATCCGCGAGCACATCGTCAAGCTGAACAAGATCCGGCGCGAGAACCCCGCCCTCTGGGACTTCCGCAACGTCACCTTCACGGGCGCCTGGAACGACAACATCATCGCCTACGCGAAGACCACGCCGGAGCGCGACAACTGCATCTTCACCATGGTCAACCTCGACCCGAAGAACCGCCAGGAATGCACCTACGAGGTGCCGCTCTGGCTGTTCGGCCTGCCCGATGACGGGGCCGTCGAGGTCGAGGACCTGCTGCAGGGCTACAGATTCGAGCTGCGCGGCAAGACCCACCGCATCGCCCTCGATCCGGCCGAGCGATCCTGCGTGATCTGGCGCCTCCGGGCACCGCGGCGGGTTGCGGGCTGAGGCCACCCGTGGCACTCGACCATGGCACCTGATCCCGGCGGCGGCCCGCCCGTCGCCAACCATTGCACCCCGCGCGGCGGCCCACCGCCCGCGCCCCGGCCGGTCCCCCGCCGGTCCCGTCAGATTCGACCGATGAGGCAGCGACGCGATGATCGATCGCAGCGACCCGCAATGGTACCGTGACGCCATCATCTACCAGATCCACGTCAAGTCGTTCTTCGACTCGAACAACGACGGGATCGGCGACTTCGTGGGCCTGACCCAGCGCCTCGACTACGTCCGGGATCTCGGCGTCACGGCGATCTGGCTGATGCCGTTCTACCCCTCGCCCCTGCGCGACGATGGCTACGACATCGCCGATTACCGGGACATCAACCCATCCTACGGAACCATGGAGGACTTCAAGGCCTTCGTGGAGGCGGCGCACGAGCGGGGCCTGCGGGTCATCACCGAGCCTCGTCATCAACCACACCAGCGACCAGCACCCCTGGTTCCAGGCGGCTCGGGAGGCGCACCCCGGCTCGCCGGAGCGCGACTTCTACGTCTGGTCGGACACGGACGAGCCCTACGGCGACACGCGCATCATCTTCCTCGACACCGAGGCCTCGAACTGGACCTGGGACCCGGTTGCCAAGCAGTATTTCTGGCACCGGTTCTACAGCCACCAGCCGGATCTCAACTTCGACAACCCGAAGGTGCTGGAAGCCGTCATCGACGTGATGCGCTACTGGCTCGACATGGGCGTCGACGGGCTGCGCCTCGACGCGATTCCCTACCTCGTCGAGCGCGAGGGCACGAACTGCGAGAACCTCGCCGAGACCCACGAGGTCATCAAGAAGATCCGCGCCGCGCTGGACGCCAGCTACCCCGACCGGATGCTGCTCGCCGAGGCCAACCAGTGGCCGGAGGAGACAGCCCAGTATTTCGGTGACGGCGACGAATGCCACATGGCGTTCCACTTCCCGCTGATGCCGCGGATGTACATGGCGATCGCCCGGGAGGATCGGCACCCGATCACCGACATCATGCGCCAGACCCCGGAGATCCCGGAGGGCTGCCAGTGGGCGATTTTTTTGCGGAATCACGACGAGCTGACGCTCGAAATGGTCACCGCGGAGGAGCGTGACTACCTCTGGTCGTTCTACGCCGCCGAGCGGCGCGCTCGGATCAATCTCGGCATCCGCCGACGCCTCGCGCCGCTCCTCGAGAACGACCGGCGCAAGATCGAGCTGATGAAGTCCCTCGTCCTGTCGATGCCCGGCACGCCGGTGCTCTACTACGGCGACGAGATCGGCATGGGCGACAACATCTATCTCGGCGACCGCGACGGCGTGCGCACGCCCATGCAATGGACCCCCGACCGCAACGGCGGCTTCTCCCGTGCCAATCCGCAGAAGCTGTTCCTGCCGGCGATCCAGGACCCGATCTACGGCTTCGACGCCATCAACGTCGAGGCGCAGACCCAGGCGCAGACGAGCCTGCTAAACTGGACGCGGCGCATGATCGCGATCCGCAACAACAGCGTCGCCCTCGGGCGCGGCACGATCCAGTTCCTGTACCCGTCGAACCGGAAGGTGCTGGCCTGGATCCGCGAGCACGAGGACGAGCGGATCCTGTGCGTGGCCAACCTGTCCCGGGCGCCCCAGGCGGTGCAGCTCGACCTGTCGGAACTGCGCACCGCGGTGCCGATCGAGCTCACCGGCGGCACCGAGTTCCCGGCGATCGGCGACCTCCCCTACCTGCTGACCCTGCCATCCTACGGCTTCTACTGGTTCTCACTCAGCGCCGCGCGCTCCGGCGTGGTCGGCCCGCAGCAGGAGCCGCCCGAGCTGTTCACCCTGGTGCTCACCGGCGGCATCGAGACCCTGATGAGCGGGCGCGAGCGCGTCGCCTTCGAGCGCACGGTGGTGCCGTCGTTCCTGGCGAGCCGGCGCTGGTTCGGCGCCAAGGGCGCGCGGATCAAGGCCGTGAAGGTCATCGACTGCGCTGCCCTGAACGTGGACGGGAGCCCGCGCTTCCTGCTGCCGCGGCTGCAGGTGCAGCTCGCCAACGGCGAAGCCCAGGAATATTTCGTGCCGGTGGGCGTCGACGAGGGCCGCGAGGACGAGGCGCTCATGCCCTTCGCGGTGGCCCGGGTGCGCCGGGGTCCGCGCACCGGCCTGCTCTACGGTGCGGCCGGCTCCAACGACTTCGCCGCCGGCCTGATCGACGCCATGCGCCGGGGCAGCGCGATCCCCACGGAGAGCGGGCGTCTCGTCTTCGCCGTCACCTCGGTCTTCGACCCGGACGTCACGGTCGATCCAGCCGACATCCGCCGGCTCTCGGCCGAGCAGAGCAACACCTCGATCGCCATCGGCTCGAAGATGATGCTCAAGCTGCTGCGCCGTCTGCAGCCGGGCACGCATCCCGAGATCGAGGTCGGGCGCTTCCTCACCGAGCGGGCAGGCTTCGCCAACACCCCGGCGCTGCTTGGCACCCTGGAGCACGTGGCCGAGGACGGCACCCACACGGCGCTCGCGGTGCTGCAGAAGTTCGTCATGAACCAGGGCGACGCCTGGACCCTGATGCTGGAGGGGCTGCGCCGGGACTTCGAGACCGTGGTGCTCACCCCCGAGAGCGAGGCCGCGACGCCCGAGGAGGCGTTCCAGGCCCACCGGCCCTGGGCGGACCTGCTCGGGCGGCGCACCGCCGAGCTGCACGCGGCGCTGGCGATGGAGACGGACGATCCGGCCTTCGCGGCCGAGCCGTTCACCGCGGACGACCTCGCGGTGCTGGCCCGGGACGCCCATCACCAGACCGAGCGCGCCTTCCGGGCGCTCAAGGGGCTCGTCGAGCGCGGCCTCGATGCCGGCAAGCCCGCCTGCGCGGAACTCGGGCAGCGCCGGGGGAGGTCGAGGCGCTGATCGACGCGCTCTCCGCCGAGCCGGTCCGGGGCGCCCACAAGACCCGCATCCACGGCGACTACCATCTGGGGCAGGTGCTCGTCTCGGAGAACGACCTGATCATCGTCGACTTCGAGGGCGAGCCCTCGCGGCCGGCCGACGAGCGCCGGGCCAAGTCGATGCCGCTGCGGGACGTGGCCGGGCTGATGCGCTCCTTCGCGTACGGGGCCGAGACCGTGACCCGCGAGATCGCCGCCCGGTTCGGCGATTCCGAGGAGCGGGCTCGGGGCGCCGCCATTGCTTGGCGGGGCATGATCGAGGCGGCGTTCCTGGCCGGCTACGAGGCCGCCGTGGAGGGGTCCCGGGCGGCCGTGACCGACCCGGAATCCCGGGCGCGTCTGCTGCGCCTCTGCCTCCTGACCAAGGCCCTGTACGAGGTCGATTACGAGGCCAACAACCGGCCGGACTGGATCGAAATTCCCGCCCGCGGGGTTCTCACCATTCTGGACACGGACGGACACGAGCCCGGAGCAACTGAATGACGGCGATCGACGAGACCTTCGCACCGCGGGTCGACCCGGAAGCGGCGACGGCGCGGAACGCGGATGTCCCGGGCGCCGCCGGCGCACCGCCGAGCGTCCACCCGGACGCGATCGCGGCCTTGATGGCCGCCAACCATGGCGACCCCTTCGCGGTGCTCGGCCCCCATCGGGTCGGGCCCAAGGCTTGGGAGGTGCGCGCCGTGCTGCCTGAGGCCCGGGCCGCCGCCCTGGTGATGGACGGCTGCACCGTGCCGTTCGAGAAGCGGCATCCGGACGGGTTCTACGTCGCCCGGGTCGAGGGCGAGCACCGGCCGCTCTACGAGATCGAGGTCGAGTTCTGGGACGGGTCGAAGCGGCGCCGCTACGATCCCTACGGTTTCGGCTCGTCGATTGAGCAGTACGACGTGGCGGCACTCCGCGAGGTCGGCACCAACCTTGTCTACCGGATCCTCGGCGCCCAGTCGGGCCAGCTCGACGGCATCGACGGCTTCCGCTTCGCGGTCTGGGCCCCCAACGCCCGCAAGGTCAGCGTCGTCGGCGATTTCAACGACTGGGACGGGCGGCGCCACCCGATGCGCCTCTGGCGGGACGGCGGGGTCTGGGAGCTGTTCGTGCCGGGCCTCAAGGCCGGGGTGCGCTACAAGTTCGAGATCCGCGGCCCCGACGGGTCCCTGGTCCCGCTCAAGGCCGACCCGGTCGCCTTCGCGGCCCAGCACCCGCCGGAGACGGCCTCGGTCACCTACGGGGCTATCGAGTTCGACTGGCACGACACCGGCTGGATGAGCACCCGCGGCGCGAAGGACCCGCGCCACGCGGCGATCTCGATCTACGAGGTCCATCTCGGCTCCTGGGCACGGGTGCCCGAGGAGGGGAACCGCTACCTCACCTATCGGGAGCTGGCCGAGCGGCTGATCCCCTACGTCAAGGATCTGGGCTTCACCCATATCGAGATGCTGCCGATCACCGAGTTCCCGTTCGACGGGTCCTGGGGCTATCAGCCGGTCTCTCTGTTCGCCCCGACGAGCCGCTTCGGCAGCCCGGAGGACTTCGCCGCCTTCGTGGACGCCGCCCACGAGGCCGGCATCGGCGTACTGCTCGACTGGGTGCCGGGCCACTTCCCCCTGGACGCCCACGGGCTCGGCCTGTTCGACGGCACGCACCTCTACGAGCACGCCGACCCGCGCCAGGGCTTCCACCAGGATTGGGGCACCTACATCTACAATTTCGGGCGGACCGAGGTCGCGACCTTCCTGGCCGCCAATGCCCGGTTCTGGCTGGAGCATTACCACCTCGACGGCCTGCGCGTGGATGCCGTCGCGTCAATGCTCTACCTCGACTATTCCCGGCGCCAGGGCGAGTGGATCCCGAACCGCTACGGCGGCAACGAGAATCTCGACGCCATCGACTTCATGCGCAAGACCAACGAGGCGACCTACAGCCACGCGCCCGGGACGATCACGGTGGCGGAGGAATCGACATCCTGGCCCGGCGTCTCGCACCCGACCTATACGGGCGGCCTCGGCTTCGGCTTCAAGTGGAACATGGGCTGGATGCACGACACCCTGCATTACATGCAGGAGGATCCGATCCACCGCCGCTACCACCACCACAACCTGACCTTCGGGTTGCTCTACGCCTTCTCGGAGAATTTCATCCTGCCGCTCTCCCACGACGAGGTCGTGCACGGGAAGGGCTCGCTGCTCGGCCGGATGCCGGGCGACCGCTGGCAGAAATTCGCCAATCTCCGAGCCTATTTCGGCTTCATGTGGGGTCATCCCGGCAAGAAGCTGCTGTTCATGGGCGGCGAGTTCGGCCAGGAGCGGGAGTGGAACCACGACAACAGCCTGGACTGGCACCTCTTGGACGACCCGCTGCACAAGGGCGTCCAGAGCGTGATCCGTGACCTCAACCGGCTCTACGTCTCGACCCGGGCCCTCTACAGCCGCGACGTCGAGCATACCGGGTTCCAGTGGCTGGTGGCGGACGATCAGGACAACAGCGTGATCGCCTGGGCCCGCAAGGGCGCCAAGCCCGGCGAGGTCGCCATCGTGGTGTCGAACTTCACGCCGGTGCCGCGGGAGGGCTACCGGATCGGCGTCCCGCAGGCGGGCTTCTACCGCGAGGCGTTCAACTCGGATGCCGGGGTCTACGGCGGTTCCAACATGGGCAACCAGGGCGGCCGCCACACCGAGGATCAGGCGAGCCACGGCCAGGGGCAGAGCCTGTGCCTGACCCTGCCGCCGCTGACGACTATGATCTTCCTGCTGGAGGGGTGAGGCTCACGCGCAACGCGCTCTCCCTCCCCCACAGAGGGGGAGGGAGGGAAGCGAAACCGTCCGCGAAAGCCTCTACGCCGCCCGCCAGCGCAGCGCGATGCTGTTGCCGATGGCGCGGCTGTAGAGCCCGGCATAATTGTCGGCGGCCTGGTCCCAGCCGAAACGGGCCGCCATCGCGCGCCGCCGCATGGCGTTGAGGCGCTTCTTCTGGCCAAAGGCCTCCAGCGCCCGGCGGACCGCCGCCCCGAAAGCCGCCGCCGAGGCCTCCGCGAAGGTGAAGCCCGTCACCCCGTCCTCGACCGTGTCGGCGAGGCCCCCGGTCCGGCGCACGATCGGCAGGGAGCCGAAGCGCTGCGCGTACATCTGGGCCAGCCCGCAGGGCTCGAACCGCGAGGGCATCAGCAGGAAGTCGCTGCCCGCGAACATCCGCCGGGCCTGCGCCTCCTCAAACCCGACATGCACGCCGACCGCGTCGGGATGGCGCTTGGCCAGTCCCCGCAGCGCCTGCTCGAACCGGCCCTCCCCTGTCCGATGACCACGAGCTGGCCGCCCTCGGCCACGATGGTCTCGGCCGCCTGCAGGCTCAGGTCGATGCCCTTCTGGTGGACGAGGCGCGACACGATGGCGAAGAGCGGTCCGCGGGAGATCGCGAGACCGAACTGGCGGCGCACCGCCTCGGCATTGGCGCGCTTGCCCTTCCAGTCGTCGATCTCGAAGCGCGTGGCGAGGTGTAGATCGGTGCTCGGGTCCCAGGTCTCGTCGATGCCGTTGAGGATGCCGGCGAGCCGGCCCTGGCCGGCGCGGGTGCGCAGCAGCCCGTCGAGGCCGCAGCCCATCTCGGGCGTCTGGATCTCCCGGGCATAGGTCTCGCTCACCGTGGTGATCTGCGAGGCGTAGAAGATGCCGGCCTTGAGAAACGAGAGCTGACCGTAGAACTCGGCGCCGTCCACCTGGAAGGCGCTTTCCGGCACGCCGAGCCGGGGCAGGGCATCCCGGGGGAATAGGCCCTGATAGGCGAGGTTGTGGATCGTCAGCACGCTCGGCACCCGTCGGCCGCGCCAAGCGAGATAGGCCGGGGCCAGCGCCGCCTGCCAGTCGTTAAGGTGCAGGAGGTCGGCCGCCCAGTCGGGGTCGGTGCCAGCGGCGATCTCGGCCGCCGCGAGGCTGAGCCGGGCAAAGCGCAGGTCGTTGTCGCCGAAATCGCCGTGCTGGTCGCCGTAGGGCGTGCCGTCCCGCTCGTAGAGGTCGGCGCTCAGCAGTACGTAGATCCGCAGACCGTCGGCCGCCTCCACGAGGCCGAGGTCGCAAGGCGGGATGCCAGCGAATCCATCGAGGCGTGCGACGACCGGGATGTCCGGGAACGCGGCGCGGACCTGGCGGTAGCCGGGAATCAGGACGCGGATGTCGTAATGCGGCACCAGGGCCCGGGGCAGGGCGGCCGAGACCTCGCCGAGACCGCCGGTCTTCACGAAATCGGCCATCTCGGGCGTGGCGTAGAGGATGCGGCGGCGCAGCGAGGCCGGCCGAGCCGCGACCGTCACGTGCAGGGCGCCGTCGCCTTCGCCGCACGTCCACTCGGCGAAGGACTCACCGCGGCGCGCATCAAGCATGTGGATTGATCCTGGCCGGGCGGAATGCCCCGGTCTGGCAGAGGATCGGGCAGGCACGGCTGTCGCGATCTCAACCACGTCCAATGCTCCTCCGCCGCCACGGTTCCGCTGCGACGCACAAAATAGGCCAGTGTCAGGGTTAAGTTTCACTTACCTATGTGGCATTGCGGCGAAAATCCTGCGTCCCGATTCAGTCTTGGCGCAGGATCACCCCCTCGGCGGCCGCGAGGGCGAGGCTGGTCCGGGCCATCTCGCCCGCCCGTCCGGCGCGCGTGGAGAGCAGCACCGTCCAAGTCCCCTCAGGTAACGGCAGCAGCTGCCCGGTGGTCCCGAAATTCAGCATCACCCGCAGGACCGCGTCGCCGGCGAATCGCTCGTAGGCGAACATGTCCGCGCCCTCGAGAGGGACGTCCCGGTAGCCGCCGACCGAGAGCGCCGGGTGGTCGCGCCGCAGGGCGAGCAACCGCCGGTGCAGGGTGAGCATCGAGGCCGGGTCCGAGCGCTGGCTCTCGACGTTGCGGATTGCCCAATCCTCCGCCAGCGGCAGCCAAGGCTCGACCGTGGAGAAACCGGCCTGAGGGCTCTCGTCCCATTGCATCGGCGTGCGTTCCGGGTCGCGGCCATGCCCGGGTTCGTTGCGTTCCCAGGGGTCCCGGGTGCGCTCGGGCGGGATCGGCACGTGGCCGAGCCCGAGACTCGTCGCCGTAATAGAGGGTCGGGGTGCCACGCAGGGTCAGGAGCAGCATCGCGGCGACACGGGCCTGATCCTCCCCGACGCGGGCGGCGATACGCGGCTGGTCGTGGTTGCCCAGCACCCAGTTCGGCCAGCCGCCCTCTGGCAGGGCCGCCTCGTAGCTCGCCACGAGGTCGGCCACCGCATCCGCCCGCCACGGCGTCTGGATCAGCTGGAAGTTGAACGGCAGGTCGGCCCCCGTGAGGTCCGGGCCGTAATAGGCGACCAGCCGCTCGATCGGCAGATAGATCTCCCCGATCAGCACGCGCTCGCCGTACTGGCGCAGCACCGCCCGCATCCCGGCGATCACGTCGAACACCTCCGGCCGGTCGGCGGAATAGACCTGAGTGAAGCGGCCGATCTCGGGCGCGCCCGGCGCGTAGTCGGGATTGGCCGGGTTGTCGCGGAATCCGGCATCCTTCATCAGGTGCCAAATCACGTCGACCCGGAACCCGTCGACGCCGCGCTCCAGCCAGAAGCGGAGCACGTCGTGCATGGCCTCCCGCACGGCGGGGTTGCGCCAGTTCAGGTCCGGCTGCTCGGCCAGGAAGGCGTGGTAGTAGTACTGGCCGGTAGCCTCATCCAGCGTCCAGGCCGGGCCGCCGAAATTCGACAGCCAGTTGTTGGGCGGGCCGCCGCCGGGCGCAGGGTCGCGCCAGATGTACCAGTCCCGCTTCGGGCTCGCGCGCGACGACCGGCTCTCCGCGAACCAGGGATGCGCGATCGAGGAGTGGTTGGGGACGAAGTCGAGGATGACCTTCAGCCTGCGCCGGTGAGCCTCGGCGATGAGCGCGTCGAAATCCGCGAGCGTGCCGAACAGCGGGTCGATCCCGCAGTAATCGGCCACATCGTATCCGAAATCCGCCATGGGCGAGGGGTAGACCGGCGAGATCCACACGGCGTCGACCCCGAGCCAGGCGAGATAGTCGAGGCGCGCCGTGATGCCGGGCAGGTCGCCGACCCCGTCGCTGTTCGTGTCCTGAAAGGAGCGCGGATAGACTTGGTAGACGGTCCCGCGCTTCCACCAGACGGTATCGGTCATCCTGCGCCTCTCGCGTTGCCGGCCCAGGGTTAACCGCAGATCCCGGCGCTGGCGACCGGCGACGGTTGCGCCCAGTGCAGCATGGCCACGCACGGGTGTGACTGGAATGTCACCATGCTGCGCCATATCTCCTGGGGTGTGCCCGTGCGCTCCACAGTGAGCGGCGCTGCCACGACTTCGCCGGAAGCTGACCGCACGGTCGGAGGCTTTGGGGCACGGATCGCTCGGTCGTTCATGCGCCGGCAATCCGTCAAAAGAGATAATCCGCCCACGATCCCCCCGGCGCTAGAATCCGGGGAACTGACTTTGGGGGACCCGCACGTGTTGAACGACGTTCTAATCCGGCCTGGGCCGCAAGACGCCTCGCGCGACGAGCGCGTCTCCGAGAGTCCGTCACCCGCCTCATGGACCGCTCCGGCGCTATCGGCAAGCGGCGACGCCATGGTGGACCTGCGGGAATCGATCCGCGCCAAGCTGACCTTCGCGCTCGGCCGCACGCCCGAGACCGCCCGCCCGCGCGACTGGTTCGCGGCAACCGCGCTGGCCCTGCGTGAGCGGATCGTGGCGGCCGCCCTCGCCTCCGAGCGCAGCGTGCCCAACAAGCGCGTCTACTACCTGTCGCTGGAATTCCTGATCGGCCGGCTGATGTCGGACGCGCTCAACAATCTCGGCCTCGCCGAGAGCACCCGCGCCGCGCTCCGAGAGGCTCGGGGTCGACCTCGACGCCGTGCTGGATGCCGAGCCCGACGCGGCTCTGGGCAATGGTGGTCTCGGGCGGCTCGCCGCCTGCTTCATGGAGAGCATGGCGAGCATCGGTATCCCGGCCATGGGCTACGGCATCCGCTACGACCACGGCCTGTTCCGCCAATCCTTCGAGGACGGCTGGCAGCGCGAGGCGCCGGAGACCTGGCTGGCCGAGGGCAATCCCTGGGAATTCGCCCGGCCCGAGGCGACCTACACGATCGGCTTCGGTGGCGCCGTGACCCTGTCCTCGCCGGAGGAGGGGTGATCCGGCGGCACTGGCAGCCGGCCGAGACCGTGCGGGCGGTTGCCCACGACGTGCCGGTGGTCGGCTGGCGCGGGCGCCGCGTCAACAGCTTACGCCTCTGGAAGGCCGAGGCCGGCGAGCCGATCGACCTCGCCCGGTTCAACGGCGGCGACCATGTCGGCGCGGTCGCGGCGCGCATGCGCGCCGAGGCGATCTCCCGGGTGCTCTATCCGAGCGATTCCTCGGCCGAGGGCCAGGAGCTGCGCCTGCGCCAGGAATACTTCTTCACGGCGGCCTCGATCCAGGATCTCGTGGCCCGTCACGTGGCCGAGCGCGGCGACGTGCGCTCCCTGCCGGATCACGCCGCCATCCAGCTCAACGACACGCACCCGGCCATCGCGGTGCCGGAACTGGTGCGCCTCCTGCTCGACGAGCACGGCCTCTCCTGGGAGGATGCCTGGCACGTCACCACCAACACGCTGAACTACACCAACCACACCCTGCTGCCCGAGGCCCTGGAGACCTGGCCGGTGGAGCTGATGGAGCGGCTGCTGCCGCGCCACATGCAGATCATCTACCTGATCAACTGGATGCACCTGGAGGAGCAGGCCAAGCACGGCCGCCAGGACGCAGCCTACCTCGCTTCGATCTCGCTCATCGACGAGTCGCACGGACGGCGGGTGCGCATGGGGCACCTCGCCTTCCACGGCGCGCGCCGGGTCAACGGCGTCTCGGCGCTGCACACCGACCTGATGCGCTCCACGGTCTTCGCCGACCTGCACGCGCTGGATCCCGACAAGATCGTCAACAAGACCAACGGCATCACCTTCCGCCGCTGGTTCCACAACGCCAATCCGGGCCTCACCCGGCTCGCCGTAGAGACGGTGGGGGCGGGCGTGCTCGACGATCCGGCGCTGCTCCGCGGCCTTGAGGCCCACGCGGAGGATCCGGCCTTCGTGGCGCGCTACGCGGCGACGCGCCGCCAGCGCAAGGAGGCGCTTGCCAGGATCGCGGCCGAGCGCACCGGCATCGACATCGACCCGGACGCCCTGTTCGACGTCCAGGTCAAGCGCATCCACGAGTACAAGCGCCAGCTCCTCAACGTGATCGAGACGGTGGCGCTCTACCAGGCGATCAAGGCCGAGCCGCACCGGGACTGGACGCCCCGGGTGAAGATCTTCGCCGGCAAGGCGGCCCCGAGCTACGTCCGGGCCAAGCTGATCATCAAGCTCGCCTGCGACGTCGCCAAGGCCGTGAACGACGATCCCGAGGTGGCCGACCGGCTGAAGGTGGTGTTCCTGCCGAACTACTCGGTGAGCCTCGCCGAAGCGATCATTCCGGCCGCCGACCTGTCCGAGCAGATCTCCACCGCCGGCATGGAGGCGTCGGGCACCGGCAACATGAAGTTCGCCCTGAACGGCGCGCTCACGGTCGGCACGCTCGACGGCGCCAATATCGAGATCCGCGACCATGTCGGGGCGGAGAACATCTTCATCTTCGGCCTCGACGCTGCGGGCGTGCAGGCCCGGCAGGCCGAGCCGGACTACGCCGCCCGGGCGATCCAGGCCTCGCCGCGCTTGGCGGCGGCGCTCGACATGATCGCCTCGGGGCGGTTCTCGCCGGAGGAGCCGGGCCGGTTCCGGCCGCTCACCGACGACCTGCGCCAGCGCGACCAGTACCTGCTGACCGCCGATTTCGACGATTACTGGCGGATGCAGCGGGCCATCGACGCCGCGTGGCGCGACAAGCGCGGCTGGTGGGCGAAGGCGATCCGCAACACCGCCCGCATGGCGTGGTTCTCCTCCGACCGGGCAATGCGGGAATACGCCGAGGAGATCTGGCGGGTCCGCCTCGGCTGAGCCACCGGGACGGTCACGGATTCGCAAGATCCGCGACCGTTCGCGGGTGCAGGGCGGCGCCTTGCGATCGGCCTCGGTCCCGACGACCCGCCGAGCGGCTCACCCCCCGCGTCCGCCTGTGAGCCGCAGTCCGACGCGGTGCAGATTGCGCCGGAGCCGGTGGCGCAGGAGCGCGGCGCGCGCGGCGAACCCGAGCCTGCGCCGGCAGAAGACATGGGACACGCGCCCGAGCCGCGGGCCGCGATCCGGCTCGCCCTTGCGCAGGGCGATGTCCGGGAGCGCCGCCGATTGCGCGATCCGCAGGGATCGCGCCGCCGGCAAGGCGAGGCTGCGGAAGACCGAGCGCGTGTAATAGGAGAACTCGTCGTAAGCGACGATCCCGCGCACCCGCCCGGTCGCCGGATCCTCAACCGTGAGCGTGCCCGCCTGCGGGCCGTAGGCCACGAGCATGCCGATCACGTCCCGGGGGTGCCCGAGCGCGATCTCGGCGCTGCCGCCCTCCGGGATCTCCAGGAAATGCAGCGGGATGCCGTTGCGGGTCAGCGCGAACCCACAGGTCAGGCCGGGCAGGGTGCGCAGGGGCAGGGATTCGAACCGGCCCGGCAGCTCCCGGAACCGGTCGAGATAGGCGCGGCCCGGGGGCGGGGCGCGCAGGAAGCTGTAGACCAGGGTGCCGTAGAGTTCGGCCCCGGCCGGGCTGACATGGGTCCCGTCCTTCAGGAGATAGGTGATGTCGCCCGCCCCCGCCGCGGACACCGGGGAGGCGATGTCGAGACACGGGATTCCGTAGAGCGCGCGGTATTCCGCCAGCAGGCCGGCGACCGGCTCGGCCGCGTAGTCGACGCCGCCCTGGTGGAGGTTGAGGAAGGCGACGGGCAGGTCCCGCCGGGCGGTCGCCGCGAGGATGTCGTCGAGATAGGCCCGCATCGTCGCGCCGTCGAAGTAGCGGACATTGCCGGTGAACAGCTCCAAGAGGACGGAGTCGCAGGGGGCTGCGTCCAGGATCTCGTCGATCAGGCAGGCGATGGAGGGCAGGGAGTGGCCGCCCCAGCCGCTCCGCAGGACGGTGAGCGGCCGCCCTTCGGCCTCGGCCAAAGCGTTGGCCCGTTCCACGTAGCCCGGCAGTTCCGTGATGCTGTAGCCGAGGCAGAGGACGCGGAACATCGGGGCTCGAAACGGCTCGGGCTCAGGGGGCGTCGATGGGCAGCGTCGCGCCGCCGGACAGCCCCGGCGCGGGTACCAGCGGATCGCAGCCGCGTCGAGGCGGCGCGCCTCAGTCGAGCACGATCGGGTAGCAGCGCGCGCCCACCGAGGCGGCCAGCACCTGCACGGCGCCCACCGTCGAGACGTCGCCCGCCACGTGGACGACGTCGGTGGCGCGCAGGCTCGGCAGATGGGCGGTGAGCGGGCCGGAGCGCACGTCCGGCGGGCGCTGGCGCCCGCGATCGGCGCAGAGCACGATCCGGCCGACGCCGGTGCGGCGCAGCCAGTCCAGGCTCTCGCGCATGTAGAGATCGAGGGCGTCGCGGGCGCCGACCGCGAGCGCCATCTCGCGGGCGGGCTCGATGTAGCGGGCTGCCCGGGCGATCGCCCAGATCGGGCCGAAGCCGGCGCCGGCCGCCACCAGCACGAGGCGCCCGCCGCCCGGACGGTACTGCCCCCGGCCCACAGGCCCCTTCAGCCGCACCGGCTGGTCGAGCCGGATCGCGTCGGTCGGGTCGCCCTCGGGATCGCGGGCGATGTGGAACACCACCTCGTTGATCTCGGCCGCGCCGTCGACCCGCAGCGTCGGGGCGAGCGTCATGGCGGGCAGGCCCGCGAAGGTCACGAGGGCCTGGTGACCGGGCTCGCCGGTCGGGCGTCGGGTCAGGTTTGCCACGATCTCGACGATGCCGGGACTGAGCCGACGGATCTCCGTGACGGTGCCCTTGCGGATGGCGACGGGGGCGGCGGCGCCTCCTCTTGGCCCTGGATCGGGGCACCCGGAAGGCTCGGCCGCAGAGCCTCGGCCCGGGCCCGGCGGGCCGAGTGGCGGCGGCCGGAGGGCGCGGTGCTCCCCTGATCGGCCACTTGGCCGGTCTGCGGCACTTGGAGCGGCGCGATCATGCCCTCGGCGAGCGCCGCTTCCAGCGGCGTGTCGCCGGTCGAGACACGCACCGACCGGCCGTTGATGACGAGCGAGCAGCGCGCCCCCATGGCCGTACCTCGCAGGGTCTGGAGAGGGTTCACCGGGCGCGGATCAGAAGCGTGTCGACGAGGGCCGCCCAGCGCTCCCGGGTCGCGCGGACATCGTCGTCCGGGGCGGATTCCGTGAGGAGCTGGCGCTGCGCCCGCAACGCCTCGACCTCCTGGCGTTGGGCGCGCAGCACCGCCTTCATCACCTCCAGCTCGGTCTCGAGGCGGGCGATCTCGTCGGTCTCATCCGCGTCGTCGGACGGATCGTAGGCGCTCTCATCGGCGCGATGCGGATCGCGGCCGGGCAGGGGCAGCCGGGTCCGGACCTGCTCCGGCCGGACCGGCCGGGCCATCAGACGGCGTACGAGGTCGGAGCTGCCTGCCTGCTGGTAACGCCGTGCCGCCTCGGCCATCGACCCATCCCCTTCGCGAGCCCTGAAAAGCCCGTCCATCAACAGGAGCTTGATCGGACATGGTTAAAGGGGGCTTAAACCGATCGGCGACTCAGGCCGCTTCCGGGGCCGCGCCCACGATCTGGCGGGCCTGCAGCATGGTCATCGGCTCGCCGAAGGCGGGACCCAGCGCGTATTCGCAGCCGAGCCCGGCGAGCGCCTGGGCGTCGGCTTCCGATTCGCAGCCCTCCGCCACGACGGCGAGGTTCAGCTCGCTTGCCATGCGGACGATGGACCGCAGAATCGCGGTCTGCCCGGTGCCGATCTGGCGCACGAAGGTCGCGTCGACCTTGATCGTGTCGAACGGGAAGCGCTGGAGGTAGGAGAGGGCCGAGTAGCCGGTGCCGAAATCCGACAGGCACAGGCCCGCCCCGAGATCGTGGATCCGCGCCAGCATCTGGGCGGCGTATTCCGGGTTCTCCATCACGAGGCTCTCGCTGAATTCCAGCTTGAGCGAGCCCGGCAGTACCCCGGAGCGGGCCAGCACGGTCTTCACGTCGTGCAGGAGGTCGTGGCGAAGGAGCTGGCGCGAGGACAGGTTGCATGCTGCGAAGATCGGCGGCTCGACCTCCAGGGAGCGCTGCCAGGCGGCGAGTTCCAGGGCGGTCCGCTCCAGGGCGAAGATGCCGAGATTGACCACGAAGCCGCTCTCCTCGGCGAGCGGCAGGAAGGTCGAGGCGGGGATGCGCCCGAGCTTCGGGTGGTCCCAGCGCAGCACGGTCTCGAACCCCGCCACGGTGCGGTCCTCGAGCCGCACCACCGGCAGGAACAGAACCCGCATCTCGTTGCGCTCGATCGCCTTGCGCAGGTCGCTCTCCAGCATCAGCCGGTCGGTGCGGTCGGTGCGCATATGCGCGCGGAACACCTCGATCCGGTCGCCGCCGTTGCGCTTGGCCTGGATCATGGCGATCTCGGCGCTCTTGAACACCTCGTCGCGCTTGAGGTTCGCCCCCGCCTCGTAGAGGGCGAGGCCGATCGAGACGGTGAGGAAGATCTCCCGGTCCGCGTAGGTGATGGGCGTGACGATCGCCCGGCGGATCATCTCGGCGAAGGCCAGGATCCGGTCGGGATCGCGCTCGGAGAGCAGGATCACCGCGAACTCGTCGCCCGCCACGCGGGCGAGCGTATCCTGCGGGCGCAGAAGGCGGCCGAGCCGGCGCGACAGGGTGAGCAGGATCGAATCGCCCGCCGACAGGCCGATCGCGTCGTTGATGCCCTTGAACCGGTCGACGTCGAGCACGATCACGGTGGGCTTGAGGCGCTGGTCCTGGCCGGCGAAGGCCAAAGCCGCGTCGAGGCGGTCGCCGAACAGCTCGCGGTTCGGCAGGCCGGTGAGGCTGTCGTGCACGGCGTCGTGGAGCAGGCGCTCCTCGGCGGTCTTGATCTCGGTGACGTCCGCGATGGTGCCGACCACGCGGATCACCTCGCCGTCGGCGCCGATCACGGGACGCGCCTTCAGCCGGTACCAGAAGAAGGTGCCGGCCTCCGAGCGCAGGCGGAAATCGTGGACGATGCGCCCGCGCCGCTCCTCAATCACCGTGTCGAGGGCCGCCGAGTAACGCTCGACGTCGAAGGGGTGGAGTGCGCCCAGCCAGTTGGTGGCCGGCCCCTCCAGGGTGCCCCGGGCGAGGCCGAGCTGGCTCTCGATCTCCGGGCCGACGAAGACCCGGTCGGCCGGCACGTCCCAGTCGAACACCACGTCGCCGGCTCCGGTGAGCGCCAGCGCGCGCCGCTCCGTATCCGATACGAGGGCGTGGCTGAGGCCTCCCCCGCGAAGGCGTGCTGGAGCACCGTGAAGCCGATCAGCATCACGATCAGTACGAGGCCGCCGATCAGCGCCGGCTGCACGAGATCGCCGCCGATCTGGCCGGTGACCGCGAAGCCTGCCGCCGTCACCCAGACCACCAGCAGCAGCCAGGTCGGCACCAGCAGGATCGCCCGGTCGTAGCCGTTATGGGCGGCGAGGTAGACGATGAGCAGCAGCCCGATACCTGCCACGGCCGCGATCGAGATGCGCGCCACGCCCGCCGCCACCGGCGGGTCGAACACCGCGAGCCCCACGAGCCCCGCCAGGAAGGCGAGCCAGAAGAACGCCACGTGACTGTAGCGCACATGCCAGCGGGCGAGGTTGAGATAGGCGAACAGGAAGACCAGCAGCGTCGCCCCGAGCACCGCCTCCGCGGAGGCCCGGTAGACCCGCTCGGCGAGTTCGGTGACCGGGAAGACCCGCTGCAGGAAGCCGAAATCGATGCAGGCATAGGCGAGCACCGACCACGCGAGCGCGGCGGCGGCGGGGAAGATGATCGCGCCCTTGACCACGAACACGATGGTCAGGAACAGCGCCAGCAGGCCGCTGATGCCGATGATGATACCCTTGTAGAGGGTCAGGCCGGCAGCCTTGCGGCGGTACGCGTCCTGGTCCCAGAGGCGGAGCTGGGGGACGTTGGAGCCGCGCAGCTCGGCCACGTAGGTGACGGTCGCGCCGGGATCCAGCGTGAGGGTGAATTGGTCGGCCTCGGGGTTCTCGTCCCGCTCCGGGCGGATGCCCTGGCTCGCCGTGATGGCGGCGATGCGCGAGCCGCCGAGATCGGGCCAGATCACCCCGGAATCCACCAGCCGGAAATGCGGTGCGACCAGGATGCGGTCGATCTGCTCGTCGGTGTCGTTGGTGAGCGCGAACACGATCCAGTCGGGCCGGGCCCCGGCGTCGCGCGCCTTCACGACGATGCGGCGGACGATGCCGTCCTTGCCGGGCGCCGTGGAGATCTGGATCAGGTCGCCGTCCGAGCGGTAGCGCTCGATCGCGGTCGTCAGATCGATCACCGGCGCGTCGAGGGTCACGCGCACCGCCTCCACGGCAAGCGCCGGGCCGCTCGCCGCCAGACTCAGCGCGAGGGCACCGACGAGACCGCCGACCAGGGTCAGGAGGAGGGCGAGGATGCGCAAGGGTGTCTTGACTTCCGGCCGTGCGAGCTTCGGCATCAGCCGCCCGGGCGGCCTCGATCGATAAGGGCGGCCCTGACCTGGAGCAAGGGAGCCCCAGGGCTGGTCCACCGCCCGCGGATCGCGCCCCTTTGCGGCCAAATCAAGTTGGGCGGCGCCGGGGAGGCGCATTCCCGCGCTACCCTTCCCTCCGAGGGGGTGTCAGGCGGTTCCGAGCGCGGCCGCGATCCGGTCGAGGGCCGGCAGCTTGCGGATCGGGCCGATCGCCGCCAGCGTCGGGGTGCCCTGCAGCATTCCGGCGGCGGCGGCGCGGACGTCCTCCACGGTGACGGCGTCGACCTTGGCGATCACCTCCCCGGCGGGGATCACCCGGCCCCAGGCCAGGATCTGGCGGGCATTGCGCTCGATGCGCCCGCCCGGCGTCTCCAGCGCCGAGAGCAGCGACACCTTGAGCTGCGCCTTGGCGCGGGCGATCTCGGCCGCGTCGAGGTCGCGGGCCGCCCGGGCGGTGGCCGCGAGCGTCACGTCGACGAGTTCGGGCAGGTCCACCCCGGCGGTGCCGGCGCCGATGCCGAACAGGCCGCAATCGGAGAAGGGCCAGTGGAAGGCCTGGATCTCGTAGGCGAGGCCGCGGGTCTCGCGCACCTCCTGCCAGAGCCGCGAGGTCAGGCCGCCGCCCAGCACCTGCGCGAACATGTGGAGCGCGTAGTAGCGGTCGTCCCGGAACGACAGACCCGGCAGACCGATCACCACGTTGGCCTGTTCGAGCTTGCGCGGCATCCGCCGCTCGCCGCCGCCATAGATCCCCGGCACCGCCTCGGGCGCCGTCTTCGCCGGCAGGGCGCCGAAATGGCGCTCGGCCGCGGCGACCAGCGCCTCGTGGGTCACCGCGCCGGCCCCGGCCACGACGAGGCGGTCGGGCGTGTATTCCCGTTCGAGATAGGCGCGGATCCCGGCCTCATCGAAGCTCCGGATCGTCTCGGGCCGTCCCAGGATCGGCCGGCCCACGGGCTGGTCCGGGAAGGCGGCCTCCGTGAAGGCGTCGTAGACCACGTCATCGGGGGTGTCCTCGACCGCGGCGTATTCCTGCAGGATGACGCCCTTCTCCCGGGCGAGGCTCGCCCGCGTCGAATACCGAATCGGTGAGGATGTCGCCGATCACGTCGAGGGCGAGGCCGACATCCTCGCCCAGCACCCGGGCAGTGTAGCTCGTGCCCTCCGTGGAGGTGGCGGCATTGATCTCGCCGCCGACATTCTCGATCTCCTCGGCGATCTTCTGCGCCGACCGGGTGCGGGTGCCCTTGAACGCCATGTGCTCGATGAGGTGGGACAGCCCGGCCTCGTCGGCGCGCTCGTTGCGCGAGCCCGCCCCGACCCAGACGCCGAGGCTGGCGGTGGCCACACCCGGCATCGGCTCGGTGACCACCGTCACGCCGTTCGGAAGCCGCGTCGTGCGCAGGGACGGCGAGGCCGCGTGCGTGGAGAAGTGCTGGTTCATCGCGGGCTCACGCGCCCTTCGTGATGCGGGCGCGCTCGCGGATGAGCTTCTCCAGGGCGGCCTGGTCGTTGGCCACGCGGGTCAGGCGCTCAGGCCGGTCCATCAGGTCGGCGAGGTGCGGCGGCAGGGGCGGGCGCAGGCCGCCGGTGGCCTTGGCCACCGCGTCCGGAAACTTCGCCGGATGGGCGGTGGCGAGCGCCACCACCGGGGTTGCCGGATCCTTCTCCAGGAGGCGCCGCCCGGCGCGCACCCCGATGGCGCTGTGGGGATCGAGCACCACCCCGGTGGCGGCCTGGGTGAGGGCGATCTCCGCCATGACGTCGGGCTCCGGCACCGCCACCGCGTCGAACTCCGAACGCACCGTGGCGAGGACCTCCGGGCTCAGGGAGAAGCCGCCGGACTGCTTCAGCCCGGCCATCAGCCGCGACAGGGACGAGGCGTCGCGCCCGAGGGCCTCGAACAGGAGCCGCTCGAAATTCGAGGAGATCTGGATATCCATCGAGGGCGAGGTGGTGGGCACCACGCCACGCAGCTCGTAGGCGCCGTGCTCCAGCGTGCGCACCAGGATGTCGTTGGCGTTGGTGCCGATCATCAGCCGGTTGACCGGCAGGCCCATCTGCTTCGCGACCCAGCCGGCGAGCACGTCGCCGAAATTGCCCGTGGGCACCGCGAAGGAGACCGGGCGGTGCGGCGAGCCGAGCACCACCGCGCTGGTGAAGTAGTACACGGCCTGCGCCGCGACCCGGGCCCAGTTGATCGAGTTGACGCCCGACAGACGCACCGAATCGGCGAAATCGGCGTGCTGGAACAGGGCTTTGACGAGGTTCTGGCAATCGTCGAAGGTGCCGTCGACGGCGAGCGCGTGGACATTCTGCGCCGGCACCGAGGTCATCTGCCGCCGCTGCACCTCCGAGACCCGCCCGTGCGGGTAGAGGATGAACACGTCGACCCGGTCGAGCCCGCCGAAGGCCTCGACGGCCGCCGAGCCGGTATCGCCCGAGGTCGCGCCCACGATGGTGGCGCGGGCGCCGCGCTGGGCCAGCACGTGGTCCATCAGCCGCCCGAGCAGCTGCATCGCCACGTCCTTAAAGGCCAGCGTCGGCCCGTGGAAGAGTTCCAGCAGGAACAGGTTGTCGTCGAGCTGGGTCAGCGGGCAGACCGCCGGGTGGCGGAACGTCGCGTAGGCCGCGTCGATCATCCGTTCGAGGTCCGGGCCGGCGATGTCGCCGTCGATGAGCGGGCGCAGGACCCGCCTGGCGGCCTCCGCGTAGGGCCGGCCCGCCAGGGCAGCGATTTCCGAATGGCCGATCTGCGGCCAGGTCTGCGGCACGTAGAGCCCGCCGTCGCGGGCCAAGCCCGCCAGGAGCGCATCCGAGAACGAGAGCGGCGCGGCCTCGCCGCGAGTCGAGACGTGGAGCACAGGGTCCTCCGAGGGAAGGCGCCCCCTCTACACGATGCGGGCGAGCCTGTCGAAAGCCCGGGCCGCGCGGCCAGTCTGCCCGGAGAAGGGGCCGACGGTTCAACCGGGGCTGAACGGGCGGGTTCAGACCGGTTTCGCGGCCGCGCCGGCCAGCCGAGCCGATATGCCCCGAATCATCGCCCGCGCGGGTGCGGCGGCGCTGCTGTCCGGTACCGCCGCCCGGCAATCCCCGGCGCGGCCCCGGCCCCGATGGGCCGCCACCGCAACGGCGGCGGACGCCCCTCAGGCACGCGTGCCCGGCGCCTTGGTCAGGCGGCAGCCGGTGATGCGCCACTGCCCGTCCACGTCCCGGGCGAGGCTGTACTCGGCGGTCCAGTCGACCCCGTACTCGTCCTGGATCGCCACCGACTGGACCACGCTGTCCGCGCCGGTGTCCCGGGCCTCGCCGAACACGAAGCTGCGGTGGCGGTAGACCGGGCGGTACTGGTTGCGGACCATGCCGATGAACAGGTCGGCTTTCGGGAACAGTTCCCGGATCGCCGGGGCGGCCTGGGCGTAGGCGGCCGGCGCGTCGTCGCGACCGAAGGCCTCGACCTGCTTGGTGATCACCGCCCGGGCCGCCGCGCGGGCGCCGTCATCGGCCGCCGCGGGCCCGGCGAGACAGAGGGCGAACAGGAGGGCGAGCCACGCGCGCATCGACGGTCACTCCGGCCGGGGCCCCTGGGTCCGGGAGCCGGCCACGAATCTAGACGTCCGGGGGGCGCCGGCAAGCGCGTGACGCCAGCGCGCACGGGCTGTGCAGGGGCGGCGCGCAAGTGAGGCAAATCGCTTTAAAAACGAGCATTTCCGGGCCCGTCCGGGGTTGCGGGTTTGAACCCTCCGCCCGGGTTTTGCCGGCCTTTCGCGAACCGCTCCCGTCACGGGGCGGGACCGGCCGAGCGGAGCGCGTAGCCATGACGCAGATCCAGGCGGAAGCGGAGACCCGGGCCATGAGCGTCGGGGTGTTCATCCCGATCGGCAACAACGGCTGGCTCCTCTCGGAGAACGCTCCGCAATATCGCCCGAGCCTCGAACTCAACAAGCCGGTGACCCCGAAGGCGGAGGGCCACGGGCTCGCCTTCGCCCCCTCGATGACCAAGCTGCGCCGATTCGGCGGCTAGACCGAGTTCTGGGACCACAACCTCGAATCCTTCACGCTGGTGGCGGGCCCCGCCGCCGTCACCACCCGGATCAAGCTGTTCGCCACCGCGGCGACCCTGTGCCCAACGCCCGCCTCGGCCTTGCCCCCGAGGGCGGTCGCGCCCACAGCGTGACCCGGCCGGAGGCCTTCCGAGTGCTGCTGGACTCCT
This sequence comes from Methylobacterium sp. P31, assembly GCA_050632875.1. GTDB lineage: Bacteria > Pseudomonadota > Alphaproteobacteria > Rhizobiales > Beijerinckiaceae > Methylobacterium. Next base: position 5,320,609 of record JBODSC010000001.1, read on the forward strand.
CGATCGACCTTGAGCCGCCCTCACGCGCACAGGGCCAGAAGGGGCAGCGCCACCGCACCCACGGCGGCCGCCAGGACGGGGAGCAGGGCGGGCCAGCGCAGGGCCGCCGCGGTCCCGATCCGCCCCCGGGCGAAGGCCAGAACCAGCATCGGTGCGAACGGCAGCAGATCGCGAACCTGCAATCCGTCGAGGCGGCCGGTTCCGGGCGGGGCGAGAACCTGCGACAGGACCACAAGCCACAGGCCCAGCAGCGCGCTCCCTGCGAGCCACAGCCGCTCCGCAGGCGGGGGCAGGGGACCGCGCCGCAGGGCGACCGGAGGCACCAGCAGGGCCACGGCCCAGAGCGCGGCGAGTGGCCAGGGAAGAGAGACGAAGAAGGATGGGCTCACTCCGCTCGCCGCCCCGGAGGCGAGCGGCATCCGGAGGAGTGCGGGCAGGAGTGCGGGGAGGAGCGCGAGACCGGCGAGCGGCAGGCGGTCCCGGCAGAAGCGGCCGAGCCGCCCCGGCGGAGGCGGCGGCACCAGCAGCATCCCGGCGACCGGCGCATAGGCGGGCTTCGCCAGGACGATCAGGGCGACCGCCAGCGCCGCCCCGGCGAGACGGGGTAGCCGTCGGCGGCCCGTCAGCGGCCGGGGCGTGAGCAGCGCGGCGGCGAGCGCCGCGAGTGCGAGGAGCAGCCCGTCCAGTCCGTGCGCGACCGCGAGCGAAGCCGGCAGACAGAGCAGCGCGAACAGGACAGCCTGTCCCCGGCAGGCCAGGGCCAAGGCGGCCAAGCCCAGGGCCATGAAGGCGGTGACGTTGGCGAGCCGCCCGAGTCGCGCCGCGCCGGCAGATCCGAGACCGAGTGCCTCCCCGGCCAGGGCGTGACTGGCCCCGCCGAGAGGAGCGGTGAGCGCCAGAACCACGCAGACCGGCAGGCCGAGGCCCAGGAAGGCGAGGCACCAGAACCGGGCCCCCCGGTGAGCGGCGGCCTCACGGCCCAGCCAAACCCACCACGCCGCGGCAGGTCTCGTCGGCGGGGAGACCGCCGCCACGCTCCGACACCTCCGCCCCGACGCGCCGGAGCGTGGCGGCGGCGCTTGGGCTTCCGTGCCGCGTAGCGATTCCCGAAGCGGGGCGGAGATCCAGGCCCGGCATGGCTGCGGCGTCCCGGATCACTCGGTCATCCGCACGCGTGAGGCGCCCAGGAGGGCCGACACGAGGCCCGGCAGCCCCGCGGCCAGGAGGCCGGCCGCCCGCAGCACCTCGGCGGCCTCCGTCGGGGAGCGGCGGGCAAGCGCCAAGGCGAGCCGCAGGGGCATCTGCGCGCCGAAGCTCGCCGCCGTCAGCGCGAGGGCCGTGGCAGCGCCGTGGTGCTTGCCGGCATACAGGATCTGGCTGCGCAGGAAGTAGAACAGACGCCGCGCCCGCACCTGCCGGGTCGTGCCCTGGCCGATATGGCGGGCGACCGCCCCGGCCACGTGCCGCACCGCGAACCCCGCCCCCCGGGCCCGGGCACAGAGGTCGACATCCTCCCAGTAGACGAAGAAGCGCGGGTCGAACCCGCCGAGGACCCGGAACAGGTCGCGGCGGACCATCAGGAAGGCACCCATCACCTGGTCGACGGCGCGATCCTCCGCGTGATCCCATGCGAGGATGAAATGCGGCCGCACGAGCCCCAGCCGGTCCAGCGCCAGGGCACGGCCGAGGAGACCGAGGCCGGACGGGGTCCGGGCGCAGCAGCGCGCTGTCCGCCCATCGGGATCGACGAGCCGCGCGCCCACGATCCCGGTTCGCGGATCGGCCATCAGGGCGGTCCGGGCCACGTCGAGGGCGTCGGGCTCCACCTGCGTGTCCGGGTTCAGGAACAGGATCGCAGGGGCATCCCCGGCGGCAGCGCCCTGGTTGCAGGCCCGGCCGAAGCCGAGATTCGCATCGTTCCGGATCAGCCGGAGCGGGCGGGGCAGGGCGGGCAGGTTGTCGGCGGAGCCGTCCACCGAGGCATTGTCCACCACGGTCACCTGCACGGCGGCGGCGTCCCGCGCGGCCGCGAGGCTCGCGAGGCAGGCGCGCAGCAGGGTGCCGCCGTTCCAGTTGACGATCACCACGTCCAGAACGGGGCGCGGGGCAGGGCGGTCGGTCACGGTCGATCCTGGGGCAGATCCCGGGGCGGGCCGAGGCGCCCGAGGGCACCGTCGCGAGCGGCCGCGAGAAGCCTCACCAGCACGGCGGACCGCCAACCGGAATCCACCCAATATAGCCCGGCCTGGAGGGGCAGATAGGCCGCTTGGGCGAGCTTCCAGCGCAGGGGCACGTGCGGCAGCCGCCAGGCGTAGACGGCGTTGCGCAGGTAGGTTCCCATGCGGAACAGGGGCTGGCGCGGTATCGCGATCCCGAAGGCGCGGATCATCCCGCCGCCGACCCGGTGGGGGATCGCGACATCGCGGGCGACGTAGCAGCCGTAGCCGAAGCTCCAGGCGCGAAAGCACCATTCGAGTCTCGACCCCGTCGATGAAGAAGTCGGCGCGGAACGACCCGACCCGGGCGAAGGCGGCGAGGTCGATGAGCGAGCCCGAGGTCGCCAGGAACTGCACCGGCGCGAGATCGCCGCGCTCCGGCGCGCCGGGACGGACCGGGTAGGCAGGTGCCTTGTGGCCAGGGACCGGTCCAGGGGCAGGGCCCACGACCGCCGCTGGGATCCCGGCCGCCCGCAGTTCACCGAGGTCTGTCAGCAGCGCGGGGGCCAGGTCCGCCGGCGGCTCGGCATCCTGGTCGAGGAGCAGGAGGGCGTCGGCCCCCACGGCTCGGGCGGCGGCCGCGATCCGGTTCAGCGCCTCGGCGATGCCGAGGTTGCACCCCTCCGACAGCAGCGTCACGCCCGCTTGGGCGAGGCGCGCACAGTCGGCGGCCGTGAGCCCACCGTTGTCGAAGGCGATCACCGCAGCGAACCCGGCCGAGGCCTGCGCCAGGACCCGGTCCACTTGGTCCTGCCCCGGCCGGAACAGGGTGATTCCGAGGGCGAGCCGGCTGAGCCGCGGATCAGGCATCGGCCGGATCCCGATCCGGGCCGCTCACGCCTGCTCCACCGCGGCGGTCGCCGCTTCCAGGGCGGCCGTGATGGCGGCCACCTGCTCGGCACTCAGCGGCCCGCGGGCGAGCCGCATCTGCAGGGCGAGCTTCAGCCCTTCCTTGGCACGCACCACCGAGGGCGGCGGGCCGTCGCTGCGGGCGGCCTCGGCTTCCGCCATCCGGGCGAGGATCGCCTCCAGGGTCGGGCGGTTGCCGTCCAGAATGGCTTGCCCCTCCGGCGTGATGGTGTGCAGCCGCTTCGTGCCCTCTCCGGGGGTCACGGTCACGTGGCCGAGTTCCTCCAAGAGCGTGAGCGTCGGATAAACCGTGCCGGGACTCGGGCTGTAGGCGCCGCCGGCCCGCTCCTCGATGGCCTTGATGATCTCGTAGCCGTGCCGCGGCCTCTCGGCGATGAGATGCAGGATGACGAGGCGCAGGTCGCCATGGGCGAAGAAACGCGCGAGGTCCCCGCGGCCACCGCGGCCGGACATCCGGCGGTCGCCGGGTCCGCGGCCGTGATGCCCGTGCCGACCGCGCGGATCGGCCCCCATCGGACCGCGATGCGCCCGGAAGCGGTAGGCCTCGAGCGGATCGGCGTGGAAGGAATCCATGAGATGGGGGTGCATATCCGACTCGATCTCGATATTTCTAATTTTTAGATATATCGAAACTGTATCGACCTCAAGGCGCGGGCGAGCGGCGGGCGGTGTCCGGCGCGTTCCTGGCCGGCGCGGCGCGGGTGTTTGCGCCTGCGTCCGACACGGCCGAGCCGGTCCCGTTCCGTCGCCGGTGCCGAGGGTTCAAACCGCGGTGAGCCGCGCGAAGGCCGCGACCAGCGCGTCGGCGGCCGGCTCGCCCAGGTCGCTGAAGCAAGAGGCCAGGGCCCACGAACACGGTCCAGACCCCGTCGGAGGTCGCTGCCATGCGGATCTCCATGGCCGCTGTCCGGGACTGATCCGGGTCAACGGACGGGATCGGACGGCGTTGCTTCCGCCTTGCGGAGTTCATCGAGGGCCGGTCCAAGGCAGTTGCTGTTTCCGTGAAAAAACGGCGCGCTCTGGGATTCCAGATCACGCTTTGGAGCGCGGCACCCCTCGGCGTGGTCAGTCGTGTCCGTCGGATCAGGGATGCCCCGAGCACCCGACGACCTCACCTGGCCAGCACCCGCACCGCAGCCTCCCCGAGCGCCCGCACCCCGAGGGCGAGGTCGGCGTCGCTGGTATCCTCCGCCCAATGATGGCTGATGCCGCCGATCGAGGGCACGAACAGCATCGCGGCCGGCAGGATCCGGGCGACGTTCTGGGCGTCGTGGCCGGCCCCCGAGGGCATCACCTGCCAGCCGCCGGGGCAGACGCTCTCGGCGGCCTCCGAGAGCGCGCACATCAGATCGGGGTCGCAGGGGGCCGGGATCGCCTTCGACAGGGCCATGAGGGTGGCGGGACAGCGCTCGCGCCGGTTCGATTCGCGCACCAGCGCCTCCAGGCAGGCTTCCATCCGCTCCAGCACCGGCACCGACACGTCGCGGAACTGGAAGAACACCTCGGCCCGGCCCGGGATGATGCTGTAGCCGCCGGGATCCAGGGTGATCCGCCCCGTCGTCCAGGTGCTGCGCGGGCCGCAGACCTTCGGGAATTCCCGGTCGATCGCCGCCAGCAGCCGCACCGCCGAGAGGCCTGCATCCCGGCGCTCCGCCATGGTGGTGCCGCCGGCGTGGTCCTGGTTGCCTTCGAACACGATCCGGAATTGCCAGATCGCCACGATGCCGCTCACCACGCCGAGATGCAGGCCGGCGGATTCGAGTTGCGTACCCTGCTCGATATGCAACTCCAGGAAGCCGCGGTAGCGGCCCGGATCGAGGCGCATCCGGGGCAGGCCGGCGAGGCCGGCAGCCGCCAGGGCCTCGCGCAGGGGCGTGCCGTCCGTGCGGTTGCGGGCGGCGTCGATCTCCGCCTCGCTCAGATCGCCGATCGCCGAGCGGCTACCCAGGAAGCCGCCGGAGAAATGCCCTTCCTCGTCCGCGAAGGCGACGACGTCCACCGGAAGCCCGGCCCGGGCCAGCGCCACCCCGGCCACGACCCCGAGCGCCCCGTCGAGCCAGCCGGCCTCGTTCTGGGTCTCGATATGGCTGCCCACCAGGAGATGCGGGCCGGGGCCGCGATGGCGCCCGAGCACGTTGCCGATCCCGTCGATGGCGGCGTCCAGCCCGCATGCCTCCAGCCGGGCCATCAGCCAGCGGCGGGATTCCATGTCGTCGGCCGAGAAGGTCGGGCGGTGGACGCCGGTACGGAACCGGCCGATCTCGCGCAGCGCGTACAGGTCGGCCAGGAAGGCGTCGGGATCGATCTCGGTCATGCGGGTCCCCGGGAGCTGAACGCACCGGCCGTGCAAGCCTCGTGCGGCGCCCTATTCCGCCGCCGCAGGTCTCCAATCCGCCGGTTGCGTCCCCGCCATCCAGGCGGCGAGGTCGGCCCGGGCCCGGTCGGTCAGCGCCCGCTTCTTCAGCGCGGCCTTCTCGGGTCCGCGCAGGCGCCGGCCGGTCTCGTTGCGGGGTGCCCGCTCCAACGGCGGGAACAGGCCGAAATTGACGTTCATCGGCTGGAACGAGCGCGGCGCGTTGGCCTCGCCGTCCGCCTCCACGTGGCCGCCGGTGATATGGCCGATGAGCGCGCCTAGCGCCGTGGTCTGGGGCAGGGGGGCGAGGGGGTGGCCGGCGGCCTCCGCCACCGCGAAGCGGCCGGCCATCAGCCCCACCGCGGCGCTCTCGACATAGCCCTCACAGCCGGTGATCTGGCCGGCGAAGCGCAGAGACGGCCGCGCCTTCAGCCGGAGCGTGGCGTCGAGGAGGCGCGGGCTGTCGAGATAGGTGTTGCGGTGCAGGCCGCCGAGGCGGGCGAACTCGGCCCGCTCCAGGCCGGGAATCGTGCGGAAGATCCGGACCTGCTCGGCGTAGGTCAGCTTCGTCTGGAAACCGACCATGTTGTAGAGGGTGCCCAGCGCATTGTCCTGGCGCAGCTGCACGATCGCGCAGGGCTTGACCCCCGGGTCGCGCGGGTTGGTGAGCCCGACGGGCTTCATCGGACCGTGGCGCAGGGTCTCGGGACCACGCTCGGCCATCACCTCGATAGGCAGGCAGCCGTCGAAATAGGGCGTGCCCTCCCACTGCTTGAACCCGATCTTTTCGCCGCTCACCAGGGCGGCCACGAACCTCTCGTACTGGTCCCGGTCCATCGGGCAGTTGAGATAGTCCGCCCCCGTGCCGCCGGGGCCGGGCTTGTCGTAACGGGACTGGAACCACGCCACGTCCATGTCGATCGAGTCGCGGTGGACGATGGGCGCGATGGCGTCAAAGAAGGCGAGGGACTCGGCGCCGGTGAGGCCCCGGATCGCCTCGGCGAGCGCCGGGGCGGTGAGCGGGCCGGTGGCGACGATGCAGCGTCCCCATTCCTCCGGCGGCAGGCCCTCGACCTCTCCGCGGACGATCGCGACGTTGGGGTGCTGCTCCAGGGTCCGGGTCACCGCCGCGGAGAAGCCCTCGCGGTCGACCGCGAGCGCCCCGCCCGCCGGAACCTGATTGGCGTCGGCCGCCCGCATGATCAGCGAGCCCAAGCGGCGCATCTCCTGATGGAGCAAACCGACCGCATTGCCCTCCGGGTCGTCCGACCGGAAGGAATTCGAGCAGACGAGTTCGGCCAAGCCATCGGTCTGATGGGCTTCGGTGCCGCGCACCGGGCGCATCTCGTGGATGAGGACGCGATGACCGGCCTCGGCCACCTGCCAGGCCGCCTCGGATCCGGCGAGGCCGCCGCCGACGATATGGATGGTCTGTGTCATGCCCGAAAATAGCGAAGGACCGCCGTCCGGATCAACGGGCGGCGGTCCTTCGATCGGCTCTCGCGAACGCTGGGATCAGACGCGGGCGACGCCGCGGATCTCGCTGCGGTTGATGCCGAGATCAGCGAGATCGCGATCCGACAGGCGGGAGAGCTGGGAAACGGTGTCGCGGTACCGGAGATAGGCGCGGACGCGGCTCAGGACGCTACGGGCGGCGGACATGGTGTGCTGTGACCTCTGTTCGGGCAGACGACGGCGCCTCATTGCGCATCGCTGCCTCTTGTTGGTGCAACGCACATATAAGCCCACCGCACCGCAGCAGGAGTCGCAAGGTCAAGCATCAGATCTGCACGGATCGCATACCACGCTTAAGAAATCGCCAACCTTTCCAAGTGGTCATTCTTTGGCCGCATGCAGGCGCGCTGGCCCGGACGCGAGAAGGGCGTCCCGCCGGCCGGCGGGACGCCCTTGTGGTCCGAAGGGAGGGTCCGGCCTCAGTAGAACGGGCGCGGACCGTAGAAGCCGTAGGGCCGGTAGAAGGGCCGCGGCCGGACATAGCCATAGCCGCCGTAGTAGACCGGCCGGCGCCAATAGCCGTAGCGGCGGGGCCCCCAGCCCCAGTTGGGACGGCAGATGCCCCAGGGATTGGGGTGAAAGCCGGGGCCGCAGCCGCCCGCAGCCTCGGCAGAGCCCGCGAGCCCCAGACCGCCGGCGATCGCGGCGGCCATAACGAGCGCCTTCGCGCGGGGTGCGCTCAGAATCGTCATGACTGGATCTCCTCAATGCGTCCGGCGGATCGGCAGCCGGTCGTTGGAGACTCGGCTCCGCCACCTGAACCGACGCTGAGCCAAAAGTTGTATCCGGTACAGGTCCGGTACCGGCTCGCGGCGGCGTGCCGGGAACGCCGGCCGCGCCGTGACGGTTGCATCGGCCGGTTGCAGGCGCGCCGGGCCGGAGCCGCAGTGCCGGCTCCGGCCGTCAGTGCAGCGAGGGCGCGCGCAGGAAGCGCTCCCGGTCCGCGGAGACGAGGGCGAGCTTCACGCCGCGCCCCTCGCGGCGGACGGTGAGCGGCACCCGCACCCCCGCCTCACCGAGCGCCCAGACGCTGCGGAACAGGGCGGCGAGATCCGCCACCGGTTCGCCCGCCACCGCCTCGATCACGTCGCCCGCCTGCAGGCCACCGGTCTCGGCCGGCCCGCCATCGGCGAGACCCATCACCACGATGCCCTCCTCGCTCTCGGTGGCGTAGAGGCCGAGCCACGGCCGCGGCGGCCGGTCCGCGCGCCCGCGCGTGGCGAGGTCGTCGAGGATCGGCGGCAGCAGATCGATGGGCACCACCATGTTGATCGGACGCGCCCCGCCGGCGCCGCCCTGCTGCAATTGCAGCGAGCCGATGCCGAGCAGTTCGCCCTGGGGGCCGATCAGCGCGGTACCACCCCAGTGCGGGTGCGCCGGGGCGGTGAACAGGGCCTCGTCCAGCACGTATTCCCAGTAGCCGGCGAATTCTTGCCGCGCGACGACTTCCACGGCAACGCAGCGCTGGCGCCCGCCCGCCCCTGCCAGCACTGCCCGGTCGCCGGTCTTCAGGCCGGCCGAGCGGCCCAGCGGCAGGGCCGGCACGCCGAGGTCGCCCAGCGCCTGGACGAGGCCGAAGCCGCTGGCGGCGTCGAAGCCGAGCACGTGGCCCGGCACCGAGCGGCCGTCCCGGGTGGTGAGCCAGACGCTCTCGGCCTCGGTGACGAGGTAGCCGATGGTGAGCACCAGCCCGTCCTCGCGGATCACGACGCCGTTGCCGGCGCGCTCGGTGCCGAGCGTCTCGGCCGTGAAGGCACCCTCCGGCACCCGCGCCGACAGGGCGAGCACCGCCGAGAGCGCCCGGTCGAGGTCGTAGGCGTAATCCGCGGGCCTGGGCTGGGCCTGCGCGGGGATCTTCCACTCGCCCTGCGTCGCCATGACATTCCTTCGGCTCGTCCGTCCGCGTCCGGACCGGAACCGGGCGCGCGAAAGGGCACAAGATAGGATGTCCACGCCGTCCGCGACAGCCGCGGGATGGCGCCCGCATGCCATTCGTCGCACGGGCAGCGCAACGGCCACACGCCGCTGCGAAAACGAAAACCGCCCGGCCAGGGCCGGGCGGTGCGCCGTCCGAAGGACGGCGGGTCGAAGATCGCGGATCTCCCGCCGCGCGGCGGGAGACCGGTGTCTCAGTACTTGCGAACCAGCGGCGCGGGCGCCGGAGCCACCGCGGGGGTCGGGCTGTAGAGCGGCACGACGATGCGGCCCCAGAGTTCGGTGGACTCGGTGCGCGGCACGGCCACCGCCACGTCGCGGGCCGCGTAGAACTGCGCGGTGAAGAGGCCGAAATCGTAGCCGATCAGGCCACCGACCGCGAAGCGGCCGCGGTTGCCGGCCGCGAGGCTCGCCGCGCTGATGTTGAAGTTATAGGTGCCGTAGGCGATCGGGCCGATCTCGAACTTGCCGAACTTCTTGGTGGCCGTCAGGTCCAGGTTCAGCGAGTCAGAGATGACGAACGGGCCGCGGGTGTTGCCGAAGCCGACGGTGTTGAAGCCCGGGAACTTCGCAGGCGAGTCGTAGAGGTTGGCCGTCAGGTTGGCGGTCAGGTTCCAGCCGTCACCGGTGTAGCTGCCCGCGATGCCAAAGCGGTAAGTGTTCGAGGCGAGCTGCGGCAGGACCGGGGCACCGGCGAAGACGCCATTCCTCTGCACCAGGACACCGCGGTCGCCGTCCAGCTCGTTGAGGTAGACACCGCCGAGCAAGCTGACTCCGAAGTTGCCGCCGAGGTCAAACGCCCAGATGCCGCCGACAAAGGTGCCGACGTTGATCGACGTATCGCGAAGGCTGGTCGGACCATTGCCCTTACCGAAGGTGAACACGGTCGGCGGGGCGAGGGCGAGCTCGAAGCGGCCACCGGCCAGGACCAGCGGGGTCGACCAGACGAGGACCGGGATGTTGACGCCAACATCCACCGCCGAAGACGGGGCGGTCTGCCGGTAGAGGAACGTGTTGATCGCGTAGACGCCTTCCGGCAGCGGCGCGCCGACCGCAAGGCCGACCTGCTCGCCCGGCACCGTCGTGGTCTGCGCGTGCGCGATCGTCGAGGTCATGCCGACCGTGAGCGCGACCGTGCCGGCCGCGAGCCAGTTCTTCATCATTTTTTCATTCCTTCCCAAGGTCCCAAGGCATCCGTCCCGCATTCGGCACTTCCCTGCCGGTCTGCTCGCCTATCGCGGCTGCCGGCTTCGGACCTGCCGAGCGCCCCCACGGAGCCCGCCCGTCTCAACGTCTGCGACTATTCTACAGAGACCTGGAGAAAGACAGTGGAATGCTCGCCGAAACGCCAAAACCGGCCGAACCGTTGCGCAAAAGCCGCATTTTTGCGGCGATGCAACAGTGTCCACAAGACCGGCCCGGAACACCCCGTCCGGCAAAATATCGTTGAACGGTCAAGCTGTTGTCCCCTGCGCTCGCGGGAGAATCCGGCAAGCGCGGGGAGGGTATCGGGCAGCAGGGCGTACCCGGCGGCCCGGCCGAGATCGGCGGCCGGAGCGACCTGCGATGGGCCCGGACCCTGGGCCGGCGGGTCGAATCACCGGGTCGGACGGGCGGCCGGGGCAGGTCAGAGAGCCGGAACCCGGCAGAATCTGCCGACGCGGCTCCGACCCGGCTTTCGGATGCGCCGCGCTATTCCGCGGCGCTGCGGCGGCTGGTCTGCGCGGCGGGGCGCCGCTCCAGCACCTCGCGCAGGAACCGGCCGGTATGGCTCGCCGTCGACCGGGCGATCGCCTCGGGCGTGCCCTGCGCCACCACCCGGCCGCCGCCGTCGCCGCCCTCGGGGCCCATGTCGATCACCCAGTCGGCCGTCTTGATCACTTCGAGGTTGTGCTCGATCACCACCACCGTGTTGCCCTGGTCGACCAGCTCGTGGAGCACCTCCATGAGCTTGGCGACGTCGTGGAAGTGCAGGCCGGTGGTCGGCTCGTCGAGGATGTAGAGGGTGCGTCCGGTGGCGCGCTTCGACAGCTCCTTGGAGAGCTTCACCCTTTGCGCCTCGCCCCCCGACAAGGTGGTGGCCTGCTGGCCGACATGGACGTAGTGCAGGCCGACCCGCTTCAGGGTCTCGAGCTTGTCGCGGATCGCCGGCACCGCCTTGAACAGTTCGGCCGCCTCCTCGACGGTGGAATCGAGCACGTCGGCGATCGACTTGCCGCGATACTTCACCTCCAGGGTCTCGCGGTCGTAGCGCTTGCCCTTGCAGACGTCGCAGGTGACGTAGACGTCCGGCAGGAAGTGCATCTCGATCTTGATGACGCCGTCGCCCGAGCAGGCCTCGCAGCGCCCGCCCTTGACGTTGAAGGAGAAGCGGCCGGGCTGGTAGCCCCGGGCCTTGGCCTCCGGCAGGCCCGCGAACCAGTCGCGGATCGGCGTGAAGGCGCCGATATAGGTGGCCGGGTTCGAGCGCGGGGTCCGCCCGATCGGCGACTGGTCGATGTCGATGACCTTGTCGAGATGCTCCAGCCCCTCCAGCCGCCCGTAGGGGGCCGGGTGCTCCAGGGCGCCGTTCAGTTTTTTGGCCACCGCCTTGTAGAGCGTGTCGATCACCAGGGTGGACTTGCCGCCCCCCGAGACGCCGGTGATGCACGTGAAGGTGCCGAGCGGGATCTCGACGTCGACGTCCTTGAGGTTGTTGCCCCGGGCGCCGAACAGCCCGAGCTTGCCCTTCCGGGCTTTCCGACGCGCGGTCGGCGTGCGCACGGACGTCTCGCCGGTGAGGTACTTGGCGGTGAGCGAGGCCGGGTTGGCCAGCACCTCCGCGGGGGTGCCCTGGGCGATGATCTCGCCGCCGTGGATGCCGGCGCCCGGGCCGACATCGACCACGTAATCGGCCTGCAGGATCGCGTCCTCGTCGTGCTCGACCACGATCACCGAGTTGCCGAGGTCGCGCAGGCGCTTGAGCGTGCCGAGCAGCCGCTCGTTGTCGCGCTGGTGCAGGCCGATCGACGGCTCGTCCAGCACGTAGAGCACGCCGGTCAGCCCGGAGCCGATCTGCGAGGCGAGGCGAATGCGCTGGCTCTCGCCGCCCGAGAGCGAGCCCGAGCCGCGGGCGAGCGTCAGGTATTCCAGGCCGACATCCACCAGGAAGGTCAGCCGGTCGCGGATCTCCTTCAGGATCCGGACCGCGATCTCGTTCTGCTTCGCGGTGAGCTTCTCGGGCAGCTCCGAGAACCAGCGGTGCGCCTCGCTCACCGAGAGGGCGGTCACGTCGGCGATGTCGGCCATGGCGACCTTCACGGCCAGCGCCTCGGGCTTCAGCCGCTTGCCGCCGCAGGTGGCACAGGGCGTCTCGCTCATGAAGCGCCCGATCTCCTCGCGCACCGCGTCGGACTCGCTCTCCTTGTAGCGGCGCTCCAGGTTCGGGATCACACCCTCGAAGGGCTTGTTGACCGTGTATTTGCGCAACCCGTCGTCGTAGGCGAAGCGGATCGACTGTTTTCCCGAGCCGTACAGCACGATGGCGCGGGCCGTCTCCGACAGGCTCTGCCAGGGCACGCTCGTCTTGAAGCCGAAATGCTCGGCCAGCGCGTCGAGCGTCTGGCCGTAATAGGGCGAGGTCGACTTCGCCCAGGGGCCGACCGCGCCCCGCTTCAGGCTGAGGGCCGGGTCGGAGATCACCAGCTCGGGATCGATCCGCATCTCGTGGCCGATGCCGCTGCAGGTCGGGCAGGCGCCGAACGGGTTGTTGAACGAGAACAGCCGCGGCTCGATCTCCGCGATGGTGAAGCCCGATACCGGACAGGCGAAGCGCGACGAGAAGGTGATGGTCCGGGGCGCCTCACCCTCGGGCGCATCCGCGAACACGACCTCGGCGACGCCGTCGGCCAGTTCCAGGGCGGTCTCGAAGGACTCGGCGAGCCGCGAGCCGATATCGGCGCGGACCACGATCCGGTCGACCACCACGTCGATGTCGTGCTTGAACTTCTTGTCGAGCTTGGGCACGTCGTCGATGGCGTAATACTCGCCGTTCACGCGCAGCCGCTGGAAGCCTTTCTTCTGGTACTCGGCGATTTCCTTCCGGTACTCGCCCTTTCGCCCGCGGACCACCGGGGCGAGCAGGTAGAGCCGGGTCTTCTCCGGCAGCTCCAGCACCCGGTCGACCATCTGCTGGACGGTCTGGCTCTCGATCGGCAGGCCGGTGGCCGGCGAGTAGGGGATGCCGGCCCGCGCCCAGAGCAGGCGCATGTAGTCGTAGATCTCGGTAACCGTCCCCACGGTGGAGCGGGGGTTCTTGGACGTGGTCTTCTGCTCGATGGAGATGGCCGGCGACAGCCCGTCGATCTGGTCGACGTCGGGCTTCGACATCATCTCGAGGAACTGGCGGGCATAGGCCGAGAGCGACTCGACGTAGCGGCGCTGCCCCTCGGCGTAGATCGTGTCGAAGGCGAGCGACGACTTGCCCGAGCCCGAGAGCCCGGTGAACACCACGAGCTTGTCCCGGGGAATGGTCAGGTCGACGTTCTTCAGGTTGTGCTCCCGGGCGCCGCGGATCGCGATGACGCGCCGATCCTGATCCGCCGCCGGCGCGGCGTCGAACAGGGCCTCCAGCTTGGCGTCGATGGCGGCCTCCGCGGTTGCCTCCGGCCGGGCGGCGGAGGGTTCGGATTTCGCGCGGACCGCCTTGGGTTGGGATGCCTTCCGGGCTGTCTTGGCAGCGGCTTGGACGGCGCCGGCGCGGCTTGCGACACGACTTCCAGCTTGGGCTTTGGCCATGAGGGCGGCGGTCTTTCGAAGCGTCGACGCAGTCGGATCGGATTCGCGCGCGGGCCAGCCGCCGCTCCGACACATGTCGAGCCCGAGGGGGCCGACGGCAAGGTGGGGCCGGCGGGACGCAGGCCCGTCATGCGCCGCCCTTGCTAGAACGAAACGCGTACGGCGGCAACCGCTGCGGGACGGGACCGCCGTCTTTGCGCGCAGCGAAGCGATCCAGCGGCGCCACAGGGACCGAGGTCGCGCCATCCTGGGTCGCTTCGCTGCGCGCGACGACCGCCCGGTGTTGCACCGCGGGAGCCGAGGCCCCACGTCGCCGAGGCTCACCCCCAGACTCTCCCGCCGACAGGGGCCGATGCCAGCGCTCGACCTGACCGACCCGGCCGCCCTCTGCCAAGCCGATGACCCGGCCGACGACCGAGCCGCCAGCCGGCGGAGGCTGTCGACGCGGCTGCTGTTCCTGATCGTCGGGATCGCCAACGCCACCTGGGCCCCCCTGGTGCCGCTGGTGAAGACCCGCGCAGATCTCGACGCGGCGGGGCTCGGGCTGCTGCTTCTCACCTTCGGCATCGGCTCGATCCTGGCGATGCCGAGCGCCGGGGCGGCGGCCGCGCGGCTCGGCTTCCGGCCGGTCCTGCTCGCCGGCACGGTCGCGATCGGCCTCGCCCTGCCGGTGCTGGCTGTGAGGCTCGGGCCTCGTGCCGCTCACCCTGGCGCTGCTGCTGTTCGGGGCCGGGATGGGGGCGGTGGACTGCGTCATGAACTTGCAGGCCGTCGTGGTGGAGCGCGCCGGCGGGCGGCCGATGAGGTCGGGCTTTCACGGCCTCTACAGCCTCGGCTGCATCCTGGGGGCGCTGCTCGCCAGTGGCCTGCTGGCCGTCGGGCTCGGCGCGGCCTGGAGCGTGCTGCTCCTGGTCGCCGGAATCGCGATCCTGTTCGCGGCGGCCTGGCCCGGCATCCTGCGGGCGGACAGGGGAGGGGCAGCGGCGGCCCCGCCTTCGCGCTGCCTCGCGGCCCGGTGCTGGTGCTGGGCCTGCTCTGCTTCGTGGTGTTCCTCACCGAGGGCTCGGCCCTCGACTGGAGCGCGGTGTTCCTGATCCAGAAACGCGGGCTCGATCCGGCCTGGGCGGCGCTCGGCTATGCGGCCTTCTCGGTGACCATGACGGCCGGGCGGCTCGCGGGCGACGGGGTCGTGGCCCGGCTCGGCCGGCGGCGGGTGGTCGTGCTCGGCGGCCTGCTGGCGGCGGCCGGCCTCGCGCTCTCGGTTCTGGTCCCAACCTGGGAGGCGGCGCTCGCGGGCTACGCCCTGGTCGGGGCGGGCTGCGCCAACATCGTGCCGGTCCTGTTCACGGCGGCGGGCCGCCAGACCGCGATACCCGAGAGCGTGGCGGTGCCGGCGGTGACGACGCTCGGTTATGCCGGGGTGCTGGCGGGGCCGGCCCTGATCGGCTTCGCCGCGCAGGCGCTCGGCCTGCCCGCGGCGTTCCTGCTCGTGGCGGCCCTGCTCCTCGGCGTGGCGGCGGCCGGGCGATCCCTGCGGGTCTGAGGCTCAGTCCGCGGCGTTGCGCGCCATGAAGGTGGCGGGGGTGCCGTCCTCCGGGTTCACGAAGACGATGTCGGCGGGCGCCCGCCGGGGCGTGTCGATCGACAGGAACACCACCGGTTCCCCGGGCTCGATCTCCGGCATCGCGTGGACCGTGCCCTTCTCGAAGAACAGGAGCTGGCCGGGGCCGAACGCCGTCTGGCGGCGGGCGACCTCTCCCGGCAGGCGCGCGACCTGCGCGGCACGGTCGAAGGCTTCCTCACCCGGGTCCGCGCCGCCTGACAGCGGTTTCCAGGGGCCGCGCCCTCCGGAGGCCGTCGGGGCGAAGCCCTGACGCATCCTTCGCGCTACGCGAGCCCCAGTCCGAGCAGCCGGTCGGCGTTGCGCCAGAGGGCGGCCTCCAGAGCCTCCTCGGAGAGCCCGAGCCTGCGGAAATCCTCCACGCCCTGGCGCATCGGCCGGAAGGGGAAGGAGGAGCCGAACAGGAACTGGTCCTTCATGAAGCCGTTCGCCGCCTCCACGTAGAGCCCGCCCCCCGGCGCGAACGTGTACATGTCCGGGGAGACGAAGACGTTCTCGTTGCGGAATGCCACCGTCACCATCTCGGCGACTTTCGGGTAGAACCCGTGGCAGCACACGATCGGCAGATTCGGGAAGGTCTTGGCGACCCGGTCCACCGCCAGCGGATCGTTGAGGCGCAGGTCCGGCGTCGTCGGGCCCGACATCACGAAGGCCGGGACCTTGAGGTCCTGGCAGAGTTCGTAGAGCGGCATCAGGCGCTCGTCGTCGGCCCTCATGGCCTCGCCGTAGAAGCCGGTATCGAGGTTGATCCCCTTGAAGCCGAGGCTCGGTCACGGCCTGCTTCGCCTCCGCCAGGGCGGCCTTGCGGCCGAGCTTCACCGGGTCGACCGAGGCAATGCCGACGAGCCGCTTCGGGTCGTGCCGGGCGGCCTCCGCGAGGGCGTCGTTCGAGACCCGCACCCCCGGGACCGAGCGGGCGACCATCACGGCGACGTCGATCCCGGCCCCGTCCATCTCGGCGCAGAAGCCCGCGATCGTCATGCCGCGGGTGAAGTGCTCGACCTCCCGGCTGCCGACCCGGGCGTTCAGCCAGCGGGCGACCGCGAATTCCGGCGTGTCGGGCTCGGCGCCGAAGAACCTGTGCAGGAAGGTCGGGCGGCTGCGCATGTCCACGACGGGCATTTCTCTGATCTCTCCGATGCGATCAAGCTTGCGATATCCGGTGTGTCCCGGGTTTCCAAAGGGCGAGCCCTTTGGCGGGTTCTCAGGGCGGAGCCCTGATGCACCGGGTCAAGACCGGCAGCAGGGCGTTGCCCTGCACCCACGACAGGCGCCGGACCTGTCGAATCCGGGTTTGTCTCAGTGCGAGACGGCTTCCAGCACCTTGCCGCGGGTCTCGACCCCGAGGGTGAGCACGAGAACGGCGGCGATCACGAAGCCGCCCGCGCCGACCTGGAAGGCGGTGGCCGGGCCGTAATCGCGCACCAGCACCGGCACGATCATCGGACCCAGGATGGCGCCGATCCGCCCGAAGGCCGAGGCGAAGCCGGCGCCCGTCGCCCGGGCCCGGGTCGGGTACAGTTCCGGCGTGTAGGCGTAGAGGCAGCTCCACATCCCGAACATGAAGAACTGCATCACGAAGCCCGAGACGAACAGCGACGTCTCCCCGGCGGCGTTGCCGTACAGGTAGGCGGACGCCGCCGCGCAGACGAGGAAGAGGGCCGTGGTCGGCTTGCGGCCGATCCGTTCGAGGAGCAAAGCCGCCGCGGCGAAACCCGGGATGCCGCCCACCGTGATGAGCGTCACGAACCCCACCGAGCCGACGATCGAGAAGCCGTGCTCCTTGAGCAGCACGGCGATCCAGGAATTGAGCCCGAAGAAGCCGATCAGCGCGAAGAACCACAGGCCGAAAGCCATGACGGTGCGGAGCCGGTAGCCGGGCGCGAACAGGGTCGCGACGGCGCTCAGCCGCGGCGCGGCGTCGGCCGCCGCCACCGACGCGACGACCCTGGGGGCGACCGGGGGAGGGGACGGCCGGTGGCACGCTCCACGGCCCGCTCCATCCGGTCCATCACGGCTTCGGCCTCTTCGTGGCGGCCGGCCTCGGCGAGCCAGCGGGGCGATTCCGGCATGGACCGGCGCACCGCCAGCACGACCAGCGACAGTAGGCCCACCACCACGAAGGCCCAGCGCCAGCCAAGATAAGGCAGGACGAAGAAGCTGATCGCGCCCGACAGCACGTAGCCCACCGCCCAGAACCCTTCCAGGATCGCGATATACTTGCCGCGGACCTGCGCCGGGACGATCTCCGAGACCATCGCCTGCGCCACCGGCGCCTCGCCGCCGACGCCGGCCCCGATCAGGAAGCGGCAGACCATCAGGCTGGCGAGGCTCCAAGAGGAGGCCGCCGCGAGGCTCGCCAGGCCCCAGACCACCATGGTCATCTGGAACACCGTCTTGCGGCCGAACCGATCCGAGGCGGTGCCGGCGAGGATGTTGCCCACGAGCTGGCCCGCGAAGGTCATGGCGGCGAGCTGGCCGGCTTCGGTCGGCGTCAGGCCGAAGGCCACCACGATCGAGCCGAGCAGGAAGGTCAGGAGCGCCACGTCGATCTGGTCGACGAGCCACGCGGAGGCGATGATCGCGAAGATCCTGCGCTGGTAGCCCGACATCGGCAGCCGTTCGAGGCGCCCGGCGATGTCGGAGACGACCGGCCGGGCGGCCCCGGGGGGCGGCGCGGCCGTCGGATCGGCGGCAAGCTGCACGGTGTTCCTTCTCCCTCGGCCTCCCGGGGCATCCGGGGCGCGGACCCGCGGGACGGTTCCCCGCCCCATGGTCCCGACGCTCCGCTACAGCACGCTTGGCCGCCCGACCAGGGAGGCGCGGATCGGCCGGTTCTGCCGGCGGCACCGATCCGGCCCATCTCGTGGCGCATCCCCGGATTCGGACCCGCGATGGACGATCCCCGCATGGCTGCCCAGCATGGCCGCTGCGGCGACGGCGCCCTCGCCGGCCGCCCAGCCTTAGGACCGGGCCGCCGGCGGCTGGCCGTCTCTGTCGCGCTCAACCTCGAGAGCTTCGATTTCGGCGCGGGTTTCGGGGCGGAACTGGCGCCGGGCGGCCCGCAGCCGGACGTGCTCGATCACCACCGCGCGGGCGATCGCCGTGCAGGAGCGAGCGCCTGACCGCACAGGCCCGGATCGGTCCGGTCAGTCGGGAATTGCGAATCCGATCGACAGGCACACGAAAGCCACCGCGGTCAGTGCCATGGCAGCCTGCCGGACCTGATACCAGCGGGCGCAGCGCACCCGCTCCTCGGTAGAGGCACCCAGGCACAGCTCGTCGTCGAATCCCTTCACGAAGGATTCGAAGCTCGGCAAGGCGCGCCGGGCGAGCCACAGCCAAACGCCGACGGCGATCAGGCCGAGCGCCCAGCCCCCGTAGGTAAACGTATCGTCCAGCATCCGGCGCACGCCATCCAGCCTACGCCCCCTCAGGATCTACTCTACGGCAGGGTGTGGAAATTGCCTAGGTTAAAGGCGGCCTGCGGGACCGTCTCTTGGTTTCCGAACGTGTCTGGCTGACGCTTCAGGCCGGCTTCCGGCCGAGTGCGTAGAGGGTGATGGCGGCCGCGTTCGAGACGTTGAGGCTGCGGATCGCCCCCGAGAACGGGATCCGGGCGAGGACGTCGCAGCAGCTCCGGGTCCGCTCGCGCAGGCCCTTGCCCTCCGCGCCCAGCACGATCACCAGCGGCCGGGCGATCGTCAGGGCGTCGAGGCTCTCCGGCGCGTCGGAATCGAGACCGACCCGGGTGAAGCCCCGCTCGCCCAAGGCGATCAGGGCCTCGGCGAGGTTCCGGACCGTCACGAACGGAACATGTTCCAGCCCGCCAGAGGCGGATTTCGCCAGGACCCCGGTGGCGCCCGGCGCGTGGCGTGCCGTGGTGACGATCCCGGCGACCCCGAAGGCCGCCGCGGTGCGGACGATCGCCCCGACATTGTGCGGATCGGTGATCTGGTCCAGCGCCAGCAGCAGCGCATCGGCCGGCAGCTCGTCCAGGCCGGGGGCGGGCAGGGGCTCCGCCTCAAGATACAGGCCCTGGTGGACCGCGTCCGGACCGAGCAGGCGGCCGATCTCGCTCGGTCGAACCAACTCGGGGGTGATCCTCAAGGAGCCGCCGAACTCCGCCTCCAGCCGGGCGGCGGCGTTCTCGGTGGCGAGCAGCCGGTGCAGGCCCCGCGCCGTGTTGCCCAGAGCCTGCACCACCGGATGCCAGCCGTAGAGCACGGCCGATCCATCGTGCGCGGCATGAGGGCCGGCATGAGGGCCGGTCCCGCGCCGCGGCCCGGCGAAGGGCGGGCGGTTTCCGGACCGGAAACCCGGCCGCCGGGAACCCGGCGGGCGCGAATCGGCGGGGCGTCCGTCGTTGCGGCTGTCCTTCATGGGGACGCGATCGGAAAACGGGGCATCGGCACGGCCTTCTCTGGAGAGCCCGAGAAACCGGGCGGTATCGCCCGCGTCAAGTCGGCGGCATGGTCGGGAGTTCAGGCCGCGCACCGGTTCCGGGCCGGGATCGATCCCCGGAGACCCGCGGGTGGCGCCAAATGTGGAAAAATCCGGATTATTCCCTTCCTGCCTTGTGAACACGGGCGGGATCCGGGGTTCGTTCGTCAGAACGAACAGGCCTTCCCGGTCTAGGAAGATTATCTAGAGATCCTTTCAGAGAGTCAGTTCGGCAAGTTATATGCGGTGGCGAATCCTGCCGCGGACACAGAGGCTTGGCCTGGTTTCGCGTATCCGACTCTGCGCAGGTGCGCATCGAACTCTGCGCGGGAGCGCATCGGATTCTGCGTCGATCTGCCGGGTCGGCGTATCGGAGTCTGCGCGGTGGCGTATCGGATTCGGCGGCGATTCCGGCTGCGGCCGGTGGATAACGGGGACGGAATGCGCAGCCCCGGCCGTATCGGACTCTGCGTGCGCCTAAACCGCCGCGCCGGCCCGTATCGAAGTCTGCGCGTCCAACCCGAAAGCCCCCTCGGGAACCGTGGATTGCCGGGACAAGCCGGACTGGACCGGGGCCCGGGCGGCCGAATCGTGGCATGGCAGGATCGGGCCATCCTCCCGCCGCCCGGTGGGACGCGCCCGTGCGACTCGGGCCGAGGGGCGATGAGCATCGAGGAGAAGATCGCCGGGATCCACGATCCGGACCTGCGCGCCGAGGTCGAGGCGGCGCGGGGCGGCTTCCTGTTCGCCCAGATCGTCGAGCACGTGCTGCACCGCCAGCGCGCGCGCGACGCCGAGGCCGCCCTCCTGGGGGAGGAGGAGACCCGCCGGGCGGGTCTGTCGCGCGACCAGCGCCGCCGCGACGCGGTGCGCCTCGTGATCGAGAGCGAGCCGGCCCTGCCGTCGAGCCTCCAGCACATCCACTCGGTGCTGGCGCTGTGCGGCCTGCCCTACCGCGATCCCGGGCCGGTGCGCGAGTTCACCCGCACCTACGGGCGCAACTCCCTCAGCCTGATCGCCGGGCGGATCAAGGATCCGGAGACCGGCGCCTTCGCGCCTCAGGGGCTGCCCTATGGACCGAAGGCCCGGCTGGTCCTGCTGCACCTCTGCACCGAGGCCGTGCGCCAGCGCAGCCCCACCGTGAAGGTCGCCGAGACCCTGTCGGGCTTCATGCGCGAGATGGGTTTCGCGGTGACCGGCGGCGAGCGCGGCACCATCCGCCAGTTCAAGGAGCAGCTGAACCGGCTCGCCGCCTGCTCCATGCAGATCGGCCTCTGGGATGGGCGCGACAGCGCCACCACCCTCAACGTCCCGCCGTTCCGCAGCCTGGAATTGTGGCGTCCCCGCGCCGGTGAGGGCGACGAGGAGGCGGGACGCACGGTGCGCTTCGACCCCGAATTCTACGAGACCCTGATCCGGCACGCCCTGCCGGTGGACGTGCGGGCGGCCCGGGCCTTCTCGGGCTCGGCGCGCAAGCTCGACCTGCTGTTCTGGACCGGCTACCGGCTGCGGTCGCTGCAGCGCCCGCTGCGGCTGACCTGGAACAACCTGCACGCGCAGTTCGGAGCCGAGAACGCCTCGATCCGCAGCTTCCGGCAGGCTTTCAAGGCGGATCTGGCGCATCTGCGCGAGGTCTTCCCACGCCTGCCGCTGGTGCTCGACGACGGCGGCCTGACCCTGCATCCGGCCGATCCGGGAACGCTGCTGGTTCCGCCGCGGCCGGCCTCGAAGGGAATACGAGGTCGTCGTCAGGGAACCTCGTAGGGAACGTACGGAATGTGATCCATTCCTTTACGCGGCAGGCGTCATCGCGCACTAAGGAATGACGTTCCCAAAAGCCTCGGAACAGGATAGATGTTCCGTCCGGGTAGAGGGAACATCCCATGGGTCTGTCGGAAGCCGAGATCGAGGCGCGGCTCGCCGCGCTGCGGCGCCGGCGCGAGGCGCTCGACCGGGAGATCGCAGATCTCGTTCTCTACCTGGAACTCGGACGCCGCCTGGGCGCCGCCGGGACGGTTTCCGACGCCCCGGCCGCCCCGGGGGCGGGTGAGGTCCTCGCGCCGAGGTCCGGCGCGGAGCCGGGGCGGGATGCCGCTTCGCCGCCTCCGGCCCGGACCGGTCGCCCTCCGGTCGAGGCCCCTGTGCGCCATGAAAGCCCGATTCCCGGTCCCCTGGCCGAGTCCCCGTGCGACGGACACGGAGCGTCCGGGCCGATCCCGCCGGCGATCGCCTTCACGGAGGATGCGGCCGGTGCCCGCCGCTACGGTCGGGCCCTTGTGCAGGCTGCCTGTGGGGCGATCACGGAGGCGGGCCGCCCGCTGCACGCGGCCGAGATCCTGGAGATCCTCCTGGCCCGGGGCTTCACCCTGCCGGGCCGGGATCCGGTGGCAGCCCTCAACACCCGCCTGTGGAAGCGGGCTGGCCCGGGCGGCCCCCTGCGGCGGGTCGGCGAGGCCACCTACGCCGTGACAGCGCTGCCGGAAGCGGGAACCGGCCTGACCGGCCCGGGTAGCGGGCCGGTCACGAAGACGTGACGGTACATCGTCCGGCCTTCCGCGTCATCGATATTGGGGACGCGCGGGGGCAGGAAACCTGCTTCGAACCTGTCCCGTGCCCCGGCGCGGTCCGGGGATGCCCGATCATCGGCGAGCGGCCCGGTGCCGGGCGGGTGTCTGGCGGGGGAGGTCGTGATGTTTGGAATGCGTGCGGATCGAGGCGGTCTGAACCGGATCGCAGGGGGCAGGCGGTGACGGCTTCCTTCACGGCGCCGGCCGCGCAACTCTGCGCCTTCGTGCTGGGCTGCGCGGTGATCCACGCGGCCCGCGCGCATGCGGAGACCCTGACGCGGGTGCTCACCGCCGCAGCCGTCGCGGCGGCCGTGCTGGTGCTGCTCGTCGCCTCCCTCGACTACGCGCCGGGGGCCGGCGAGACCTACGATGAGATCTCGGTCTACGCCGCCTCCTGAACCGGCCGGTGCCGGCGGGCGCCGCCTGCCGGGATGGACTGGTTCAGTTGACCAGGCAGAAGCCGGCGCCGGTGCCGACCCGGCGCTCCTGCGCGCACCAGGGCTTGGGTGCTCCGGAGGAAGGCTTCAGGTCGGCGACGGTCTGGGTCGCGTCGGGCTCCGCGCTGCGGAGCGCCAGGCTGCCCAGAGCCCCGCCGCCCGATTCCGGGCTGGGCGGCGGAGTATCGGGGCGCGCGGCCACCGGCTGCCCCAGATCGGGCGGGGTGATGGTCGCGGGTCCGGACCTGTCCTGCGCGGCGGCGGCGGCGCACAGGGCCAGGCAGGCGGCCGACGTTGCGAGGAACCTGAGCATCGACGAAGCTCCTGCCGAGAACGATGCGCCGGCCGGTCCCGCACGGCGGGTCGGCCGGACCGGTCGCGTATGGCGGAATCCCGTTAAGGCGGCGCGAAGATTCAGGCTTAACCGGCTCCGAAGATCGCGACGCCTGTTCGCCACGAGGGGCGTTGGCCGCCCTGGGGGCGCCGGCCCGGACGTCGGCCGAGAGCCGGTCCCGTCAGCCTCCGAGCAGGGCGTGGGCCGCCCGCACCAGGATCCCGTCCGGGCGGCGCAGCGCGCCGAGCACCGAGAAATGCTCGGTGCCGGGCACCGGCAGCAGGGGGCCCGGGGCGTGGGCTGCCGCCCGGAGCGCGTGCAGGTTGCGGGCGTCGTGGATCAGGGCCGGCAGCTCGCAGGTGCCGTAGGCGATGCACATCGGCTTGCCCACCACCGGCAGGCGCAGCGGCGAGAGGATCTCGACCTCCGTATCCGTGAGGCTCAGCTTGGCGTCGAGATAGGTCTGGCGGATCGGCGCGAGATCGTAGACGCCGGAGATCGCGAGCCCCGCCGCCACCGCCGGGTGGCCGAGTTGCATCGCGGTGAGCAGCCCGCCCGCCGACCAGCCCGACAGGACCAGGGGCCCGCGGATGCCGCGGGCGGGCCCCTGCGCGGCGATCCAGTCGAGGGCCGTGCCGATCTCGGCCACGATCCGGGTGAGGCTCGCCTCCGGGGCGAGGGTGTAGCCGACCATCGCCACCGACCAGCCGGCGGCGTTCGGGCCTTGCGCGAAGCAGGCGAACAGCTCCCGGGCGCCCCGCTGCCAGTAGCCGCCGTGGAGGAAGACCAGGCAGGGCGCCGCCCCGTCCCGGGCCGGGTAGAGGTCGACGGCGTTGCGGGGGCCGGGGCCGTAGGGCAGGTCGAGGCCGGCCGGATGCGCGGCCCGGTAGGCGGCCGAGGCGGCATCCCGGTCGGCGACCTGCCTGGCGCTGTCCACCACCGCGCGGGTGTTGTCGTAGCAGGCATCCCGCGCCTCTTGGTCGAGGCTGGCCCAGCGGCGGCGCGGATCCGCAGGGGTCGGATCGTCCAGGCGGAACTCCAGAACCATCGTGGGTCCTCCCCGCTAGCCTCGCTGGCACCATGACAGGCCGACGGGCTCGGGTCGAGGCGGGTCAGAAGCCGGGCCGGGCTCCCGGGATCGTGCCGCCGTAGCCCCAGCCCGTGAAGGGCGGGGCCGCGACCCGCTCCCGCGTGGCCGGGGCGAAGACCTGGGCGAGGGGTCTCGGCGCCTCCCAGACCCGCCAGTCCCGGAGCCGGTCGCGCGCGGCCATGCCGGCGAGCGTCCGATCCATGTCGGACGCCGTGCCGGAGACCGTCCGGTGGGGCCGCCCGGGATGCGGCCGGGCCTCGGCCGGCAGGGCCGCCGGCATCAGGAGGAGGATCAGGACCGTGTGGATCGGCTTCGGAGCGACGCGCATGGTTCGGGCTCGACGGGAACGGGCGGCACCGGCAGCTACGCGGCCGGTGCCGCCCGGGTTCCGGGCCCGAGGCGGGGCGGCGCCGGAAGATCCCTAAACGGACAGGTGTGTCATCACGAAATGGAAGCCGAGCTCGGGATTTTTGCTGAAGTCAGCATCGTAGAATGTGTTCTGATTTCCCGAGCCGCGGCAGAAATCCTTGAACGAGAACATCGATGACGGAATGAAGTGCAGTCCGTGCTCGCGGACGCGTTCGCGCCACCAGGATTCTGGCTTCACGGTCGGATGATAGCTGATGCCGTCTGCAACATCGTCGTAGGTTGCCGCAGATCCGACGAATATCCCGCCGTCCGCGAGGTGGTTCTTCACGTTCGCGAACAGCTGAGGCAGAAGCTTTTGCTCGATGTGCTCGAGAACCTCCCACATCGTGATGACATCGAATTTGGCTCGCGCACCTGTCGTCTGATCGGTCAACGTGAACGGCTTCGTGATGTCGCAGGTCTTCAGGTGATCGGGAATGATCGGCCATTCCGCGCGCTGCGCCTTGAGCGAGTAGTCGCTCCCCTCGAGACCGAAGGCCTCGTTGCCACGGATGAGAAAATCGAAGACGAGTCCGCCGCCCGCACAGCCCAGGTCCAGCGCCTTGACCTTCCGGCCGAAATGGCTCTCGACGGCATGGCAGAACCGTTGATGCCGGGTGTTGTCGTCCTTGGTGCCCCGCGGCGCCGTATGGTCCGTGCTCTCGTAGGCGACCGGGTATCGGGTGTCGAGCGAGACGGTATTTTTCGGAGCGATCTGCAGAACGGCCAGCCGCCGCACGTCCTGTAGCTGGGCGCTGTGCTGGATCTGAGCGGAGGCGATCCGAGCCTCGATGGCGTTGAAGAGCTGCTGCGCGACAAGGATTGTTTCGCGCGTGATGAAGCTTCGATCGTCCTCGTTCATATCGCTGTCCTCAAGAGATTTCGGCAACAGCGCTTGTATTGCCTGCCCGTCGTACGGGTGCCACCCGCGCCTGAAGAAACGAGGCGCGTGGCCCGGTCAGGCTCGCGGACCGGGTTCGAGTCGGGCATCGAGCATAAGGTGTCCGGGATCTGTGGTCAGCCGGCGGGCGCGAACGAAACCTTGCGCCGCTGGCGGCTTGGATCAGCGGCCCGAAGCGGGCCGGGTCGGGAGTCCGTTCAGCGCATGGCCAGCCTCAGCGTCGCGATCGCGTTCGGCGTCCGCCTGCTCCTCGTGCTGCTGTTCCTGCCGTTCAGCGCGCTCGACAAGATCCTGAACTTCAAGGGCGCCGTCGGCCAGGCGCGGCAGGCCGTGCACGCCACCGCGCCCGCCACGGCGCTGATCCTGATCGGGCTCTGCGTCGAAATCGGGATGTCGCTCTGCATCGTGACCGGCACCGCCGACCGGGCGGCCGCCTTCGTGCTCGCCGGCTATTGCGGCGTCACGGCGCTGTTGTGGAAGCAGTTCTGGGTGCCGGGCGACTTCTGGGCCGGCGGAAAGGGCCGCGAGCTGTTCTGGGACTTCCTGAAGAACTTCGCGCTCGCGGGCGGCTTCCTGCTCATCACCTTCGGCACCGGGGCCGGGACGGTCGAGCGCTTCTTCGCCGACCCGCTCGGGTCCACGCATCCCTACGCGGTCGCCGGTCAGGCCCGGCCGTAGCGCCCGCGCGGTTCGCGGGCGCTACGGATCCTCAGCCCTTCGGGACCGTGGCTTCCATCGAGGGCCGGCGCTCGAATTCCGCGTACCACGCGGCCAGGGCCGGACGGCCCTCGCGCCAGGCGAGGTCGGGGAAGCGCAGGTCGAGATAGCCCAGCGCGCAGGCCATCGCCACGGTGCCGATGTCGAGCGCCGGCAGGTCGGCCACCAGGGTCTCGAACCGGTCGAGCGCGGACCGGATCTTGCCGATTTGGCCGGCCTCCCAGGCCTCCCAGCGCTGGGGTTCCGGGCGCAGCACGCGCTCGTAGCGGGTGAGCAGCGCCGCATCGAGCAGGCCGTCGGCGAGCGCCTGCCGGGTCAGCGCGTCCCAGCGAGCGTCCCCCGCGGGAAACAGGCGCGGTCCGGCGGAGAGACCGTCGAGATACTCGCAGATCACCCGGCTGTCGTAGAGCGCGGTGCCGTCCTCCAGCACCAGCGCGGGGATCTTGCCCAGCGGGTTGTGGGCGGCGACCTCCGCGGAGGGGCCGGTGGGGGAAGCGCCCGCGGCAGTGACGGCGATGCGGTCGATCAGCCCGGTCTCGTGGGCGAGGACCAGCACCTTGCGGGCGTAGGGGGAGGCGGGGAGTAGAGGAGCTTCATCGGACCGTCCGGGTTGGTCGTGACGCCGGGACCTTGCACTGATGCACCGCCGAATCCAGCCCCAGGCGGCGCGCCGGCGGGTCGTCAGACCTTCCGCGTCATCCCGGATCCGGCATGCACCGCCCGCGCCCGGTTCCGACACGCCTGCCGGACACGCTCGCGCCAGCCGAGGGCGCGGGTCACCATCCGATCCAGGAGGAGCATGCACAGGCTGACGATAATCGCCAGCACGCAGGTGGCGCCGATCAACACGCCCCAGATCCCGGGGGTCGGGATGATCATCAGACACAGCAGGCCGAACACGGCCGCGCCGGGTATCCACTTTGCCATCGCGCCGTCCGCCTGAACCCAGAGTGACCTCGTGCCGGCAGAACTTGGGCTGAGAGACTTAATATTTTTGTCTTGGCCGACGTTGTCGCGTGAGGATCGGTTTTCCACGTAATCTCGTCTGTATATTTCGGTTCACGGGCGGTGAATAAAGTTTCGGGTGGCCGGTCGCGTGAGCGCGGTCCGGGTTCCGGGCGACGCCGATGCGGCTACCGTCAGAGTTTCCGTGCTCGCGGGGACCTTCCTTGGCGCTGAGAGCGGCCGCCGAGCCGGGGCCTTTTCCGGGACTGCTCGCCTGTGGCCGGTGCAATCGCCGGTGCGCCGTGCACCAACGCGAACCGGCCCACCCGGCCAGGCATAACCGAGCGACCGAGTTCGACCTCCTTGCGAGCGCAGACGCTCTCCTGGCGGTAGAGGGACAGGCCATCGGCGTATCTGGGGACGGCCATGTGGGCGAGCTGCGCCTTGGCCGGCGGTCCGCCTTCGACCAAACGCGCCAGCGCCTCGGCCTGAGCTACGGCGGTAATCACCGAGGCGGTCGGAGCTTGCTGCCGGTAGGGTGGAGGTGGCGAACGCAATCAGGAACCGCCCACCCTATGGATGTGCCAGGCCGATATGTGCCGCTGAAGCGCTTCGGGGACGGCGTCAACATCGCGGATCGGCGAGGTTCGAAGCACGAACTCAAAGGCAGAGATAATGCGGCTCTGAGAGCTTGGTTCCCGTCGCCTATTGCATATCTGCCCCGCGGCAAGTAGGGGTATTTCACACCTCAGAGATGCGCCTGCGGAAACCTATGATCGTTCTGGTGGTAGCTGCCTTGGGCAGCGGCATCGTGGTGTTGGGAGCCACGTGGTCGGCCTTCGGGCTGTTCGCGCTCCTGCTCGCTCCCGTCGTCGCCAGCGCGACAGGATTGCTGGCCGGCCTGCTCCTGGCTTTTCTCAGAAGAAGCAAGCTTCCAAGGATGGCGGTTCGCATCGGGGCTTCGGGCGTGGCAGCCCCAGATCGTGCAGCGAACAATTCATTGCTGGAGCAGCGCGCCTCTTAGCTCGACTCGTTTGAGACGTTTCCGCAAGGGGCGGAGACCGAGGCTTTGGGCGTGCGGGGAACCGGATCGTCGTGCGAGTCTCTGGGCTCGCGGATCCACTCGTATTCGGCGGAACAAAGCGTTCCTAACCAAGATGCCTCATGCGAGACGTACCGGCTGAAGGCGGCGGCAGCAAACCCCGTCGAACTCCGATCACACGCCTGCCCCGCTCGCCCGACGTGCCGTCGGTTTCTCGGTTTGGCCGCGAGCACGCCGCGACATGGCGAGGGTGGCATCCTGTAAAACGGTCCGAGCCGGCCCTCTGTTCAGGAAAACTACCCCGAACGGCGTAATCCTCACCAGTTCGGGGGCCTCCGATACGCCTAAAACGCTGCCCGATCCGGGGCCGTGGCCGCTTGTGGCCGATTCGGGCGAGCGGCAAGGTGACGGCGAGCCTCACAGGAAGGACTGGAGCCGCGCCATGTCCGTTCTTGGCCTCGTTGCCGAAACCGAACGCCCGCCCCGCTTGGCTGTTCTGATCCCCTGCTTCAACGAGAGCCTGACCATCGCCCAGGTGGTCGGCGACTTCCGCGCGGCGCTGCCGACGGCCCAGATCTACGTCTACGACAACAACTCGAGCGACGGCACTGCCGAGATCGCGCGGGCCGCCGGCGCCATCGTCCGGGTCGAGGCGCGACAGGGCAAGGGCAACGTCGTCCGGCGGATGTTCGGCGATATCGAGGCCGACATCTACATCCTGGTCGACGGCGACGGGACCTACGACGCGGCCGCGGCGCCGTTCCTCGTCGGTCGCGTGCTCAAGGACGATCTGGACTTCGTCAACGGCGCCCGCGTGGAGACCTCGCAGCAGGCCTACCGTCCGGGCCACCGCCTCGGAAACCGGCTCCTCACCGGCTTGGTGCAAGGTGTGTTCGGGCGCGAGTTCCGCGACATGCTCTCGGGCTACAAGGTCATGTCCCGGCGCTTCGTGAAGTCGTTCCCGGCGATGTCCAGCGGCTTCGAGACCGAGACCGAACTCGTGGTCCACGCGCTGGAACTGCGCATGCCCGCCGCGGAGGTCGCGACGGCCTATGCGGAGCGCCCGACCGGGTCCGTGAGCAAGCTGCGCACCTATCGCGACGGCGCCCGCATCCTCTACCTGATCCTGCGCCTGATGAAGGACGAGCGCCCGCTCCAGTTCTTCGGCGCGCTTAGCGTGGCCCTGCTGCTCGCCGCGCTCGTGCTGGTCGCGCCGATCGTCGTCACCTTCGTCGAGACCGGGCTGGTGCCCCGGCTGCCGACGGCGATCCTGAGCCTCGGCATCGTTATCCTGAGCGTGCTGACGTTCTTCACCGGGATCATCCTGGACCTGACGACCCGGACCCGGCAGGAGCTGAAACGCCTGCTCTACCTGTCCGTGGCCCGGCATCTCGATGTCCCCTGAAGCGCGGGCACCCCGCAACGAGGCGGACCGGTTCGCGCGGTTCTGCCTCGTCGGCGGCATCGGCTTCGTCACCGATGCCGGCATCATGGCGCTCTGCATCCGCGGCCTCGGCTGGGGACCGATCCCCGCCCGGGGACTCTCGTTCGCCCTCGCCGTACTGGTCACGTTCCTGCTGAACCGGAGCATCAGCTTCGCCGACCGCCGGGGCAGGCCGATCCTGCCGGCCTTCGCCGGCTACCTGATGGTTCAGGCCTTCGGGTTCGCCTGCAACATGCTGGTCTTCGCCGTGGCGATCTTCCGGTTGCCGCCGCCCTTCTCCGCGCCGCTGGCGGCCCTGGCCCTGGCCTCGGCGGTCGCCCTCGCCCTCAACTACGCGGGCGCCCGCTTCCTTGTCTTCTCCCGGATCGCCGCGCCGCTCGCAGGTCGATCCCGGTGAGACGATGACGCGGCAAACTCGGCCTTTAGCCGCTTTCCGAAGCGAGGTGCAGTTCGATTCCTCCGATGCTATCTGGCGAACACCTTTAACCCGCCTCAAGGGCTTCACCTTCGATGCTCACGCGACGCGCGCTGTTCTCCCGCCCCGCGGTAGTCGGATGCTCTGTTCACGGCCGGCAGTTTCATGAGCGCTGGATATGCTACCGCGCTTGAGCCTCATCGTGTGCAGGTCACGACCTATCGCCTGCGGCCACGGCATTGGCCAAGTGGACTGCGCTTGCGCATCGCGGTTTTAACCGACTTCCACGCTCATCCGCAGTGCATGGGCGCGGCCGAGATCGCGAGCGTGGTCGCGCAGACCAACGCGCTCGCCCCGGATCTGATACTGCTCCTGGGCGACTACGGCTCGCAAAGTCCGGATCCCGTGCCGTTTGAGACCGTTGCCGGCCTCTTACGCGGTCTAAGGGCGCCAAAGGGTGTCTACGCCATCCAGGGCAACCATGACTGGGGTGACGACTGCAAGGCGCGTCAGCGTGGTCATGGCCCCACTCGAGCTGAACGTGCCCTTCGAGCAGCTGGCATCTCCTTCATTGAGAATGCAACGGTGCGCCTCGACCTGCCCGCGCCAATTTGGCTGGCCGGATTGGAGAGCGAGGAAACACCGCGTGTGCCGCAGGAGCAGAAACAATTTGATAACTACCGCCGCGACGTCCTTGCTCGAACGCTTCTGGATGTACCGCCGGACGGACACGTGCTCCTGCTTGCCCACGAACCAGATATCTTCGCGCTCGGGCTCGATCCCCGGATCATCCTAACGCTGTCGGGCCACACACGGCGGGCAGATTCGCATTCTAGGCTGGTCGCCCTGGATTCCTTCGCGCTATGGTTTGAGATACGCCTACGGCCACATCGTTGAACAGGGACGCGACTTGATAGTATCGGGAGGCCTCGGATCCCATTTCGTGGCCGGTCGTCCACTGCGCTTAGGTGTTCCGCCGGAAATCGTCATCGTTGAACTTGGCACTGAGAACTCTAGCACGTCTTAATTATGACCCGAGATCTAGTATTTTAGCCCTCTCGTCGAGATCATAACATATCGAGTTTGCTGTCCGCAGACAGAAACAAGCGCGAGTTTCGTACCGCTCGAGCGGCATCCGTTCAGGTTGGGAAATGGGCGTCGTACCCAGCAGCTTCGAGGTAGTTGCGGTACTCCCCGGCGTGCAGCGTCGGGAGGCGGTTTTGATCGTACTCCAGAGGTGGGTGACCGTGCGCGCTGCCTCGGCGCGCAGCATAGCCTCGAGCTTGGTGAACGCGAGTTGAGGGATCCCCAACCGACCTGCCGGTTCAAGTGCACCCCTGATCAGGTTGAAGTCAGACGAGTAGGCCGGCGGACAGAGCAGCCGCGCGCCAGGTGCCCTGGGCACGCTTGCGGATGCCGGTGACCTCTTGAGCGGGCGGCTTATTGGAGACTGCCAGGAGTTTCATGTGGGGCAGCCATAGTGAACCCGAAGGAGGTTCCCGATGGCACGACGCAAAACGCCCCGCACCCCTGACGCGATCCTGTACCAGCTGCTGGCCGGAGCCGAGCCCAAGACGGCCTTCGAGGCCGATGGCGTGCTGAACGAGTTGCGAAAGGCCCCGTCCGGGCGGGCGCCCAATGCCGACATGTATCACCGTCTGGCGGGCGATGAGGTTGGCAACAGCCACAACGGCTACAGCCATAAGACGGTCAAAATCGAGGCCGCCGGGATCGACATGCGACCTTCGATCCGCAGCTGATCGCTCCCTACCAGAGCCGCTGTCTGGCTCCGACGACAAGACCGTGTCGAAGAGTCCCCGCCAAAAACCCGAATAGCCGACCGTCCATCGCCCGAGGTGGCCTTGCGTCAGCATCTCGAAGCCGAGCTTGCCTCGCCCAGTTCGGCGCACAGATTGCCCGATCTCAGCCTCTCGAGGCCCAACGTCGAGATGCCACCATGATCGAAGCGACCCCGGCTACCACGACTTTCAGCATCTCACCCAGCGCCGCGGTCTCCAGACCTAAAGGCTGAAAGGCCGAAGTTTCCGATTTCGCCCAATGCAATCTTCCACGGGCTACCGGAGGCTCACAGCGTCTGGATTTTGTCGTTCATATGGCTGATGACTGCCGGCCACAGAGTCGGTTATAGCACGTAAGTGGTGTGCAGCAGATGCGGGCATGCTATCGAAGGCGCACGCACGTGAAAACATCCCATCAATTTGCGTACGAAAAGGTTGTAGCAGCGACCATGCGGGGGCAAGAAGAAGCAATATTGGCTTGGCACGGCCAGCGATTAGTCGCAATTTTCGTCAATTCAGACGACGGCTGGTTCCTTCAGCACAGCTTTGGTGCCAGCGATGTAGAGGGAATCATATTCCGGGATTTGAGTGATTTTGAAGCCTGGGTTGGCAAGCGTATAGCAGCCAAGACCGGAATGTTTGATAAACTGCATAGCAAAATAGATGATCTTCCGTGAGCGGACTGCGATATTTTCCTCGCCCGTGAGAAAACGTATAATGATTTCTCACTAGGCGAGAATGTTGATCCGCGCTGCCAATGCGACGAATTCAGCTTGGCGGGTCGTGTATGTCTTTGAAAAAATAGAACTCAGCTGCGATCTGACGGTAGATACACTTAGGCCCTGAAGTTCTGCCGCTTCCGCGGGAGTCACTCCTGCCGCAATGAGGGCAGCAAGCCGCGCTTCCGCTGGCGTGAGACTCGAAGATCCGCTCCAACTTATTCATGCTTGGCTTCGGGCTTGCCGCCAGATCGAGAAGAATCAGTGCGGTGTGCGCGCCGGTTAGCTCTGCTTCTGGGATAAGCAGCGCTTGAAGCACGAGCGGCGGCCCATCCGAGCGCCGAATAACTGCCCAGTCTTCGCTATCAAGCCTAAAACGAGTTCCGGTCCGGCGCAGTAGAAGCTTCAGAAGGTCCCGTCCTTCAGAATCGAAATCTCCCACTGCCCCAAAATCAGTGCTGAGTTCTTTGCTAATTATACTTACCGCAGATCCGTTGTATGCCAGCACATCGCCCGAATGCGACAGAATAATTCCACCGCTCCCAACGCGATCGAGAGCCTCTAACAGTGGATATCCTGGACGCAAATTCTTCCCTCAACTCGACCGTTTTTCGCCAGCCATGTAACGGCGCGAACTCGCTTGCCTGGATATCAGTTCGTGGTGCCTTCGCAAGAGGGAATTTCGCGTTGAAGTTCGCTATTAAACTATGATTTCGGGGGGCATTCCCATGATGGTACCCGCGAGCTGGCGCGGCCACCGCTGTTTGGCTGGACAGCGAACTAATAGTGGCCGAGCCTTCCGGAGGATAAGGATAATAGCCAGTATTCGCGAATCCTGTTCATTGTGCCACGTGGTGGTACTTGGCAGTCTTCCCATTCGCAACGTCGGCAGCATTCGCAAGCAGGTCGCGATTGCCAGCGCCCCGGCGGTTTTCCCATCTTGTGGCCGGTGCGGTAGCACTGGGAATTGCTACGTTTGTCACCGCTCTGGGGATGTAGCCCTGGGGACGGGTTATCTACCACCGCGCCCATACAGTGGGCCGGTTGTGTTGAGAAACGCGCATGGATTGACCGCCACGCGGCGGATGCGCGAGCGGTGGCATTGGGCTTCACCGGTATAGACACTGATGGGCGACCGAGCCTCGCCCACGTGCATATCGTCTCTCGGCTGCAGTGGCCTGGACCTCAAGCACAGGTGTAGCCCGGATTAAGGTTCCGGGCGCGGTGTGGCTGGTTGGGCTCGGCTGGTCGGAATTTTTGTGTATTTAATTCATTTGACCGATGCGCGGTGGTGAACGGTCCGTTAAGGCACGGACAGGGCCGGCGGAGTTTAGCGCTCGAGCGGTGACCGGACTTTCGAGCCACCCTCCTTAGAGGGGCGGCGACTGAGTTCGGGCGCGTTTCTACGCGCAGATCACCGGCGTTCGGCAGTAATTTCGTACGTACGGCCGCTTCTATGTGCGCATTTGCTTGCCTTAGAGGCGAAGCCACAGAATTTGCGTCGCTGCTATGCGTATCTAAGTAGTTTCTATCCGGGTCCGGTTTAACCAATACTTTATTTCGCACTTGCGAAATGACTAACAATTCGTTACCGCTGCCTTAATAAGCGAGCGGGGGCATGGGGATGATGCAGGCGAAGAGCTGGACAGGGGTGCGCAGGGTTGGTCTCGGCCTCTCGGTCGTGATCCTCTCGGCTGGCGCCGTCTCCGCAACGCGCCCCGCCCCTCGCGCGACACTGAGCCAGCCTGCTGACGGCACCGCGCCGGCCTCCTCGCTGGTGTCGCGCCCTGTCGGAGGCCTCGCTCTCGTGGCCGGCGATCGCATCCGGGTGTCCGTCTACGAGAAGCTGTCGCTTGAAGATGACAAATGGTCGGAGCGGCGGCGCCAGAGCCGGCCCGACGAGACTTACGCGCTGCGCTCAGAGATGTCGGGCGAGAGCGTGGTGCAGGCCGACGAGACCATCTCGCTGCCGATCCTGGGCAGCATTCCCGTCCAAGGTCTGAGCACGCAGGCCCTCGAGGATGAGATTCGCGCCAGGTTCAGGGAGGTGGTGGGCCGCCCGGCAAAGGCGTCGGTGTCGCTGCTGGAGCGGCCGCCGATCTCGGTCGTGGGCCCCGTGAAGCAGCCTGGGACCTACAAGTTCACGCCCGGCATGACCGTTCTGCACGCGGTCGCACTTGCCGGCGGCTTGGATCAGAAGCCATCGGAGAATTGGGCGGGGTTGGAGGTGGCACGCGACGCCGCCAGAGCAACAACTGCCTCACAGAAGTTGTCGAAGTCCCTGGCCTCCTTGGCTGTGCTCCGCGCGGAGCGTGACGGGAAGACGAGCGCGATGCCCGAGCAGCTCGTGGATCTCGTCGGCCGCGAGGCGGCCAACGGGATCTACGGCGAGGCGAAGAAGCGGCGTGAGCGGCTGACGACCGCGCTGCGCGAGCGGCGGGTCAGCCTCGCCTCCGCGGTGGCCACGGCCGAGCGGGCCCTGACCATCGCGCAGGAGAGGACCGAGATCCTGTCTCAAGGCCTCGAGCAGCCGCCAGAAGCGGGCCGATGCCCTGCGGGAGCCTCAACAGCAGAGGCACGGTATCGCGCACCATGCTGGATCAGGCGGAAGGCGAGCCTCGCCGACATGAAGGACCGAGCGCTCACCAACGTGGCCAAGGTCGCCGAATCCGAGTTGGCTGTGTCGAACGCCAAGCAGGAGGCTCTCCCGCTTCGATTACGACACGGTCGCCAACCTGGATCGCGAGATCACGCAGGAAGAGCGCGTCGTCCTCGAATGCCGAGAGCAGCTCAACATCAGTCAGGCTGTCCAGGTTGCCTTCGACGCCCAGACCGGCAGACTTGATGCCAGCGGGGCCAATCACGTCGAGTTCCATCTCGTGCGCAAAACAGAGTCAGGTACGACCTTGATGTCTGTGGATCCCACAACGCAGCTGGCTCCGGGCGATCTCGTGCAGGCTACCACATCTAAGAAGCAGATGATCGTGTCCCGCTAGTCCACCCCGCTCGTCTCAGATGAGGCCTGGTCTAGCGGCCGGCAACTGAGATCCCCGCAATCCGACCTTTTCCCTTCGCCCGCAGCTGCGGCGAGGACAGTGTTCCTTTGTCACTTTAGAAGGCCAGATCATGACCGCTCCTCTCCACCAGCTCGATCAGCTCGGCGCCGGCTCGGTGCGGACCGCGCCCACCTTCACCAGCGAGCTGCCGCGTGTCTCGCTCGTGATCCCGACGCTGAACGAGGAGCTGAACGTGAAGCTCCTTCTGCCGCGGCTGCCGCGCTGGCTGCACGAGGTCATCATCGTGGACGGCCGCTCGCAGGATCGGACGGTCGAGGTTTGCCGGCAGCTGCTGCCCGAGGCCAAGATCGTGCTTGAACCGCGCAAGGGCAAAGGTGCAGCCCTGCGCGCCGGCTTCCATGCGGCCACCGGCGACATCACCGTGATGATGGACGCGGACGGGTCGATGGATCCCAATGAGATCATCCTGCTGGTCGGGGCGCTGCTGACGGGAGCCGACTTCGCCAAAGGATCGCGCTTCCTCCAGGGGGCGGCACGGAGGACATGTCTCTGTTCCGGATGCTGGGCAACTGGGGATTGCGGAAGGCGGTGCAGCTGTTCTTCGGCGGCAAGTTCAGCGACCTTTGCTACGGCTACGTCGCGTTCTGGACCAAGCACACGGCGCTCTTGTCCCCCAAGACGGACGGCTTTGAGGTTGAAACCTTCCTCAACGTTCAGGCTTTGAAGGCTGACTTGCGGATCATCGAGGTGCCGAGCTTTGAGGCCAACCGCGTGCACGGTGAGAGCAATCTGCGGGCGATCCCGGACGGCTGGCGCGTTCTGAAGACCATCCTGCGCGAGCGGTTCGAGACCGCTCCCGCGCTGACCCTTACCCGCCAGACCTCGGCCTGAGCCTCATGCCCGCCCTAAACTCAACAAAAGAACTCGGCGCAGGCAAGTCAGTACATGTAAAAACGCGAGCCTACGATGCAAGGCGGCTCCGCCAAGCCCGTTACATTGAAGGACGGCTTTTCGTCCAGCGTGTCCGATCTGAATGCGCCTTTGCACAAGCGTTTCCGACGGTCTGATCCCACCACACGGGATGACCAAGAACAACAAAGCCAGAGGCGACGGAAAAGGAGCACCCGAGATGCCTAGCCGCAGCTCGTACATGCCGCAGCTGGATGTTCTGCGCGCTGTTGCCATCGGCCTAGTGATGCTTGAGCACTTCGGGGGCCCCCTGGTGCGTCGCTACTTCCCTTTGGATCCAGGCGCCCTCGGAGTTCATCTCTTTTTCGTACTGAGCGGCTTTCTGATAAGTAGCACCATATTGAACTCGTACCATACTCGCCCGAATCAACCCTTCTCGTTACTGGGCAATTTCTATGCTCGACGCGTGCTCCGGCTGTTTCCCGCCTATTATCTGACCTTGATGGTTCTGATAGCATTGGGAATCCCTTCAGCATGCGATTGGAGCGCTTGGCACGCGGCGTACCTGAGTAACTACATTATTATTTTCGGCGGTCCGTTAGTGGTCTTCTGGTCATTGGCCGTGGAGGAGCAATTTTACTTGCTTCTTCCGGCGGGGATCATCCTGTCCGGCCGCAACCGAGTATTGAATCTAGGAATAGCTTTAGTCTTCGGAGGGATCTTGTGTCGGATCGCAGCATACGGTCTATCAATTCCAAAAGCATGGTTTGAATTTTCTCTCGCCGGCAAATTAGAGCTACTCGGATTTGGGGTCGCGCTCGGATCCTTATGCTGCTCGGAAGGAATGCGCAATTTCGACTGGTTAGAAGGTCCTCGGAAACGCAACTTCTTCCTTGCCGCCGCCTTCACGCTCCTGTTTCAACTCGTCGTATGGACATTAGAAGACGACGGACCGGTGCGATTCCTGACATTTAATATCACCTCGGCATGCTTCCTTGGATTTCTCGTTGTGTGGTGCGCATCCGATTCGCCTGGGCCAGTGAAGTTTTTGCGAGCTATCGTCCGGTCCGCTTCATCGGCAGCATCAGCTATGGCATATATCTGGTGCACGCATTCCTGCCGGAAATTCTTAAAATCGACTCCGTTGAACGACTAACCGGAAAGCTAACGTTCTTCCAGTCCGGCGCGATCGTAGTATGCTTAAGTTTTATAGTACCGACCATTTCGTGGTTCTTACTTGAGCGACCAATCCTAAGTCTTTCCCGTCGGCTGCCAGGGTCGGCTTCAACGCACCCTGGAGTTCGGGCGATTGCGGCGTGACCGCATCATCAGCGGTATGTCCGAACAGAACCTAAGCGGTTCGGCCACGATGATCTGCTTGGCAGGGTTTGCCTCTACCTCATCATTGGCAAACCTCCGCCGAAGAGCTGATCGTTCGGTTCCGGCGCAGAGAGGCGGTTCGTGAGTCTCATCGTCGCAGCAGCCGGGCTACGCGGAGCGCCAGCAGGGAGCCGTCGAATGACCAGCGCAAAAAATCAGCGACCTCGTGCCTATGTTGGAAGCGCTGACAAATGGGCGGCTGCACCACATGCGGTCGATGCGCCAAAGAAGAAGCGTCTCGCAAGCGCCTTGTGAGCTTAGCGGTCACGTGCGTCACGGTAAGACTGCTTGAAACCTTGGACTCGGGCCGGCCTGGCCAGAGACTCAGGAGGTCACAGACACCTCGTCCGCAAGATTGCACGGGCAGGTACCTGAAGGCAAAATGCTGACTACGACCAAGCTGTCAGCCGGCTCATCCTGCGCCTTCCGAACCACCCGCGACGACCGCCCGGTCAAGCTACACCATTTCACTGCCCACTTCCGCCGGTCGTCCGCACATTGGCCGAATGGCGGGCAAGTCGTCGACCGGAGGCCGGCGTACTCTTCATGGAGCGTCCACCGTTCGGCAGTTTTCTCCTCGGAGATAAGAACGACTACGCCGATACAATTCGTCGATGGCTCGAGGCCGCATGATCAGCTCGCCACAGCCTGACCAAGCCTGCACGACTTAGAAGTTATGCCGAGCGGCGGTACACGACACCGTCACTACAGTCTACCAATCCGCAAGCCTTGCTTCTGAACCGGAATTTGAGCAAAAGCCGTCTAATTAGCCCCGAAAAGATCTAAATAATTACCCACGGAAGCGGAGGAGCTACCGCGCAGCAGCGCGGGTGCGTCCGAGCGAAAAACCAAACAAAAACATCGGCATAACCCGAATTTGAACTAGATGCGCCGGACCAACGCGCTAAGATGGGCATTATCAATCCTCCGAGAATCAAGAATTATGTTAACCCAAAAGCACCAGAAGCGGACAACTTACGAGAACCGCGGACAATGTTGCCGCACGATAGTCTCGCTCGTACTGGCTGCCACGTTGTATTTGTTTCCCAATCCGCTCGCCAGCGCCGATTTGACCAGAGGCACGCCATCTTGTCTATCAAAGCTAGAGGGACCCGCTGGGCCGATAGCCAACGTCGGCGACAAACTCGAAATTCGTCTTTATGAACGAATCGAAACAAACGACCAGCAGCAGATCAGACGGCAGGAACTAGGGCGCCCGGGTCAAGAATTTAGCTTGCAGACAGAAATTACCGGCTTTTATGAAGTTCAGCCGAGTGGCGTAATTACGGTTCCTATACTCGGCGACATACCTACTGAAGGTCATTACTTGGCGCAGATCGGCGGTGAGATAGTTAGCCGCTTCACGTCAACATTTAACAGGCTGTCGACCGCAAGCGTGTTAATCGCCGAGAGGAGGCCAGTGTTCATCGTAGGCGCAGTCGTTAATTCAGGAACATACCCCTTTGCGCGGGGAATGACACCGTTGCACTTGATTGCTTTGGCGGGTGGATTCTCGAAATCTACTGGGCCCTGCTTAGACCCCGTTCCCCCCGCACAAAATTCCCTGGACGCGCCTAACGCCTTTCGCGCCTTACGAGTGGAGGCGGGAATGACGACCGAAGTTCCCATATCCGGCAGCTCTCCGCTGTGCCCCGGCGATTTGCTGGTAGTACCACAAGAGTCGCTGCTCCGGCCGGCCCGGTGAGGTTTACCGCCGTGCCCAAGTTGTA
The DNA here is from genome assembly GCA_050632875.1 of Methylobacterium sp. P31. GTDB lineage: Bacteria > Pseudomonadota > Alphaproteobacteria > Rhizobiales > Beijerinckiaceae > Methylobacterium. The sequence continues at coordinate 5,360,192 of JBODSC010000001.1, forward strand.
CATAACATCACATTTGCGGCTTTCACGACAAAGGCTGTGTCATGACAACTGGACGAAAATAATCGTCGCGAAGCAAGAGTCTGTATTTTTACTGACGGCCATGTTCTAATTTCGCTCTCGCGGGTATACAGTTGTAACAAATGGTGTGTCATGAAGCGTAGATGCTCTGCAATAGTTTGCGTTCACACTCGTGATCGGTGGGATACCATTTGTGAGGCGATCAGGTCTCTCGAGCGGCAAATACTTCCCTGCGACGAGATTATTATTGTTGTTGACCATAACGTCTCTTTGCTAAGAGATCTTGCGGCGCGTTTCCCTGCCGCTATCTTATTGGAGAACTCTCAGAAGAAGGGGTTGTCCGGCGCAAGAAATACGGGGGTCGAAGCTGCAACATCGGACATCATTGCTTTTCTGGATGATGATGCCGTCGCCGAGCCTTCTTGGCTCCTCACTGCCCTTCGTTGGTTCGATGATCCATCCGTCCTGGGAGTGGCGAGCCTTATTGAACCGAATTGGCTAGCGCCAACTCCCAGGTGGTTTCCTGACGAATTCCTATGGACGGTTGGTTGCACTTACCGGGGATACGCGACGTCTGGCAATGAAATCCGGAACGTCCTAGGCGCGGCAATGATCGTGCGGCGGGACGTCCTGCGGCAAGCCGGCGGATTCTCGCACGCAGTCGGTAGGCACGGCGGAGCGCTCCCCATAAGCTGTGAGGAGACAGAGCCTCTGCATGCGCGTGAAGAGAGCCAACCCAAGCGGCCGGTTTATTTACGATGAAGGATCTTCCGTCCGCCACACAATTCCGCCGCAACGGCTCACATTTAGATATTTTGCCTTGCGATGTTTCGCGGAAGGCTATTCTAAGTCAATATTGAAACGTCTCGTCAACTCGGCCGCTCCGCTTTCTGTGGAAAGAGATTATGTCCTCAAAAAGCTGACGAGAGCTGCAATTCGAGAAATTCGGTCTGACCTTAATCGTGCTCGACCTGGAGGGACTCAACGGGCAGGCGCTATGATGGCGGGCGTTATCGCCGCGGCAGGTGGCTACTTGTGGCATGAGATCACTAGCCGCTTTCGCCCGAGGCTCGCGGCAAATCGATAGGGCCGCAAAGAGGGACTAAGGCCTTTCCGGCTCAGAAAAGTGCACGATTTCAATCGCTGTGAAGATAACGAACGGATTATAGTCGGAACTCACTATCTGAAAGGTAGGTGAGTTTCCTGGCCGCCAAAATGCAGAAACAGGCTTCTTCCACAAAGAGTATAGCGGAATGCGTATATTCACCATACTTCATGATTTTCGCGGCGGCGGGGCAGAGAAAATGGCTGTCTTGTTGGCGAATGAGTTCGCGCGGAAAGGCCACGAATCACTCATTCTCTGTGCGTCCGAGGACGGCCCTTTTAGGGCATGCGTTTCGGAGACCGTGGCAGTGGCCAATTTTCATAAACATCAGATGCCCTCAATGGTGATGCCGCTCGCGAAATTGATGCGGGAGGAGAAGAGGCTCAATCTTCATTTCACATCTTACTCATGTAAACGTTTCTGCGATATTATCCGGCGTTTTGGCGCGACACAGTTTAGTCTTCGCTGTAGAGCACAACGATTTTATGAGGTCTAAGGCCGGTACAGGACCGGGCCTCGCGAAGGTGGGCTATTATGCAGCTCCTGTCCTGTATAGCTATTTGCGCGGCTTGGTCTCTGTCTCTGCGAGCGTCTTAGCCAGTATCCCGTTGGCGAAAGCTTTTCGTGGACCAAGGACGGTAGTAATCAATAATCCTTTCGATCCTGGAGAGTTGGATGAAAAGGCCAACAGCCACGCGGACCATCGCTGGCTTAGTGCTGATACGCCTGTTTTGGTTGCGTGCGGCCGCCTCACTGAACAGAAAAATTATCCGATGATGCTGCGAGTTGTGGCTAATCTACAGGAAAGGATGAGCGTGCGGCTCCTCATTTTAGGCGAGGGTCCAGATCGGGAGGCCTTGGAGGGATTGGCCGAGGCTTTGAAAATCAGAGACCTCGTGGAGTTCGTAGGCTTCGTTGAGGCTCCCCAGGCTTATTTTTCAAAGGCTCGGCTATTCATCTCTACTAGCAATTGGGAGGGTCTTCCCATGACCCTTATTGAGGCTCTCTACTGCGGTGCGAATTTCGTGACGACCGACAGTTGCTCTGCGGCGAGCGACCTGACTGCCTCTGGTCGCTTTGGTGCATGCGTCGCACGGGGGACACCGCCAACTTTGTGAACGCTGTCGAGCAACAACTTAGATCCTTACCGGCTTCCGTCGATGAGAAGCGGAAGGCCTTGGGGGACTTTCGGGTTGATCGGGTTGCGGATGCTTATTTGAGTTTCTTCGCATCCGCTGTTCTATGAGCGACGAGGGCAGTCATCGCACGCGCGGGTCGCGAGGCATTGCGCGGCGCCTTTCTGAGGGGGCTGACCCGCACTGAAGATATCATCAGAAATCTTAATTAGCCTAAGCGACTCTCGGGGGTTAGCTAATCCGGCAGCGGCTGCGCTTGGGGATGGTGCGGGATTTCAGGATGCTGATTTCGCTGGGTGAGATTGGATCTGGTTGACAGAGCTAGGCGCGATATCCTTCCTATCATCTCAGGCGACTGGGTTTCGGAGAATATGATGGCAGTTCTGGTGACGGGTGGCGCTGGTTACATCGGTAGCCACATGGTGCTGGCACTGCTCGATGCCGGTCACGAGGAAGTCGTCGTCCTCGATGACCTCTCCACGGGGTTCGACTGGGCCGTGCCGGAGGGCGTGAAGCTCGTGGTCGGCGACCTTGCGGATCAGGCGCTCGTCACGCAGACGATCCTGCAGCACAGGATCGACGCGCTGGCCCATTTCGCCGCCAAGATCGTGGTGCCCGAGTCGGTCGCCGACCCGCTCGGCTACTATCTCGCCAACACGGTGAAGACCCGCTCGCTGATCGAGGCCTCGGTCCGGGCGGGCGTCCGGCACGTGATTTTCTCCTCGACCGCCGCTGTCTACGGAGAGCCGGAGGTCGTGCCGGTCCCCGAGGACCTGCCGCTGAAGCCGATCAATCCCTATGGCCGCTCGAAGCTGATGAGCGAGTGGATGATCGCCGATGCGGCGGCCGCGCACGGCTTCTCGTACGTCATCCTGCGCTACTTCAACGTCGCCGGTGCCGATCCGGACGGCCGCTCGGGCCAGTCGACGCCGAACGCCACGCACCTGATCAAGGTGGCCACGCAGGCCGCTCTCGGTCAGCGCGAGCGGCTCGACGTCTACGGTACGGACTATCCGACGCCCGACGGCTCTTGCCTGCGCGACTACATCCAGGTGTCGGACCTCGCCGAAGCGCACCGCGTCGCCCTCGATCACCTGCGGTCCGGCGGTGAGAACCTGACGCTGAACTGCGGTTATGGGCGCGGCTATTCGGTGCTCGAAGTGATCGAAGTGGTGAAGCGGATCTCGGGCCGCGACTTCGCGGTCCGTCTGTGCCCCCGCCGATCCGGCGATCCGGCCCGGATCGTGGCCGAGGCTGGGCTCATCCGTGAGCGGTTGGGCTGGCGCCCGCGGTACGACGATCTCGATGCCATCGTCGCCCAGGCCCTCGCCTGGGAAGACCAATTGGGCAAGCGCAACAGGATCTGAGCTGTGGTCATAACCTGCGCGGCCGAGGCACTGACCACCGACAAGCCAGCCTAGCACTACCTGGGCACTCTGATGCGGCCGGTGCGTTAGACCCTTCGTTGCGGTGGCGGCGGCAGGCGACGATGGCACAGGCTTCGTCCGATCCGAGTCTCGATGCGTGGCTGACGCCTCGTGGAGCGTCAGCCACAGCAGGGCGAGCACCGCCTCGTCAATGCGCTCCTCGTCGACCGGCATCAGAGCAGCTTAGCACGCCGCGCTCAGACCGGGCGTGGTGCCAGCCGATCGGTTACGATCTACCGAGTCGAGGGCGAGATCCGTGGGCAGCCAACCAGAGACTCCAGCGTGGCCTCGAGCGAGGCTGAGGACATCGTGCTCTCCCATCCGAAACCTCTCAGATAGGAGCTTCACCCTGCACATGCAACTCTAGTGAGAACTACTCGGAATAAATAGCGACGCCTCGTTGATAACCTTGCCTCGATCCCTACCGCGAAAAAGCCGCGCAATAATCTTACTGTTGCCCACGCTGTTGGGCAACACACGCTCTCGAACTAGCGCCTCGCCTGGACGCAACTTAAACGTAGTCCATTCGAACAAAAATTTACCGTCCATTTCAGCTTCGACAGACAATTCGACGTCTGAACTCTCACGATTGCGCAACCCGACCGTCATTAGATTTTTGTAACTTTGATCCAAAACCCACATTTCAATCACTGGAAACTCCACATTGCCGGATTCTTCACCCACTGCTCTGAAATACGCGCCGAAGCCGATTAGAAGAGCCACAATGCACGCCAGACAGCGCCAGGCGCCATCAGAGCCGAGATGCCATCGTGCTTTATCTGCGAACATAGAAATCGGTGTTCGCCGTCTGACAACCGAATATGCTGCGGCAATAAGCAACGCCAGCATACATATCCAACCTGATGCGGACAGTAATCCGACAGATCCCAGAATTACTCCACTAACGACAATAATTGAAAGCCCCAGCAAAATACCGATACAGATTCGAGTAACAGCATCCCCTCGCACAAATTCGCCAGACAGCAACACTCCTGGTAGCAACATAACACAGATACCAAGTACACCTGCAATAATGCTCATCGGTTTGCGCCGCTCCTCGACTCAAGCTAAACAAAATCTCTCACATATTAGATTCTGACATCTCTGACATCATAAATTACGATATAACCATTGTCATAAATCCGACTTACTCCCGGAATGTTGTCGTACTTTAACATGAGAGATGCTTTCGGAGCGCCAATTGGTTCGGCGGCCCCACCCTCATAGTAAGCTCCCATTACGGGAAGCGCTTGGCTCAGCCTGCGATCCACAAGAAGAAAGCCCACTTTTAGATTACGCAGTAGATTGTATTCGCGCGCGCTCCAAGGATTGAAAAACACACTCGAAACTTGCAGATTATCCTCCAGAGAGGTCACAATATCTTGCTGACCATAGGTGGCAAGTAACACGCGATTCACTCGATCGCTCGCGAATCTGTTGCCAGGTCCAAGCCATTCTGCGGCCCACTCAGCCGCAGCAATACCTGCTGGTTCAACGGACAGCGCATCGGCGGAGACTCGATAGGGGCTTCGAACGGCTTTGGCCCCCCAACCGGCAACCGCTCCGCCGAGTATCAACGTTACCACAGCACCAGGTACCAGGAAATTTTTTGTCCAGGAGCTAAGACCTTCCCAATAATAGATAATTGCGATCGCGAGCACCAGAGCAACGGCAACAAATGTGAACGGCCCCATCCTGCTGCCCAATTCCCAGCCGCTCGACGTCAACCTTAGCGCGACAGAAAGTGGGTAGATCAAGGTACTAAGCGACAGCGTCAACAAAACAGAAGAGTTTACCGGTCGAGAAAAACGCCGCCGCATGGCGGCCGACAGCCATTTTGAAACGGATGTATTGGTGCTAAGAGCAACAGATCTGAAAAATCCTGTAGACAAGCCGACGCCGATTATTACTGTCGATGCGGCAGCCAGGGCCCGCAGATAACCCGGAGTCGAAATTCCTGGCAGTTCTTTAAAAAATCCCTCAGAGTGCGTTCTTCCCGTCAGCATAGATGTGAAATCTCGAATGCCTCCACTAATCACCGGCCCAAGGTAACCGGAGGTCGGCGCTTGAATAAGCGCCGCCCAGAGCAGAGGAAAGATCGCAGCTGCCGCCGCTACTAGAAACGCATTTAGTCTCCTCTTATCGTAGCCAGCTTCAAAGAATTCGGCAAAAAAGAAGGAGCAGATAAATATGGCGAGAAAATATGATGTGAGATGATGCGTGATAGAGGTAGCGACTATAGTCAAAAGTAGGGCCAATAAAATGCCGGCAGAGCGGTGGCCTAGACTTGCTGATATAGAGAACAGAAGAATGCTTCCGCAGAACAGATTAAATGCTAAACTTTCGTACGCATATTGAGCATGAAAGAAAAAAAACGCCGAGTCGCCGAAGAACAACAATGTTGCAATTGAGGCCAGGCGACTCGAGCCAGCAAGCCTCTCGTACAATAGAAACAATAGTAGCGGCTCAACGAGGCGAACGACGCCCACGGTTAGAATGGCTGCCACGAACAGATTGAGGTTCGTTAGTCTGATGAGACAATCGGTAACCAATTCTAGTCCGGGATATAGCGGGCTCACAGGCAGGAGTGAGTTGGGAGCAAACAGTCGATCAAGCGACAGCATGTCTGCGAGTGTGACCCAATGCAAAAACTCATCGAAATTCATTAGCGATGTCGGGCTATGTAGGATTTTGAACATGTACGCCGCCGCGGATAAAAAGATTATTGTTAATATGCGGCCCGCGCGAGAAACTTTAACTGAGGTAAGATAGACCGACGGTGGAGCAAACAATATAAGCAATGCGACCCATAAAATTGGGACTGCTAATGCGCTTCCTTTACGACCGAGGCCTTGTGCGACCGCATTGACGTACAAGGCCGTAGAGGAGACGATTATTACTATTGGGAGCACCCAGGCTCTGTCCGGTAAAAGTGGACGCTGTCGATGGCGATCGAACGACGCTCCAAAAGGTGCCCAAGCGTTTGAAAGCGCTACAAGGAAGCGCCGCTTTATCTTGGTGCACAGGTGCACGACAAAGCCATCGACCATTTTACCAGACCTGCAGCTTGCCGATTTTCATCGTTGTAGCGAGTGACAAGAGGGCGCTTGCCAGCGCGTGAGCTTTGTGCGTCGAAGCATGCTGAGTTACCGTTTCCAGCTTGGCATCGCAACTTTGCCTCTTGGAACAGTGGGTAAGGTCACCGGTCCGGTTAGGGTGATCCACAGCCGAGATCGTGGGCGCCGGTTTTCAGCTTGGAACGGGTCGCTAACCGAGCTTGGAGGCGGCAACGGTGACTTCCAGCGCTGGAATGATCTTGGCCGAGCGATCGCGGCTGCATCCAAAACAGCGTTCGGCATGCCGCAGTGGCATGCGTGGACGCCCGCTCTGGTGCAAACAGAATTTCTGAGCAGAACTGCGCGCGATCGAGTGCTGCCGTGTATCCTCCTCTGATGCGCGCCACCCCAAACGCCCCGAATTTTCGAAGGTTTTGACACTTAAAAGACTGGTGCCATGACGAAGTCTGCCCCGCCCTTCTCCCCTGATGTTCGCGAGCGGGCAGTGCGGCTGGTCCGGGAGCATCACAGCGAGCACGGGTGATGGTGGGCGGCGATCCAGTCGGCCGCCGCCAAGATCGGCCGCTCGGGCGAGGCGCTGAAGAACTGGGTATAGAGCCTCATACAACCATCTGCCACCGCTCGCGTTTTCTTCCTGAGTTTGGGGTTTCCGGCGCAGGGGGATGGCGATGGCGCGACTGTTCTGGGTCTCAGACGAAGCCTGGGCGCGGATTGAACCGCACTTGCCTCACGGCCGACCGGGCAAGCCTCGGGTCGATGATAGACAGGTGATCAGCGGCATCCTCCATGTGCCGAAGATCGGCTGCCGCTGGCAGGATACGCCCTGCGCCTACGGCCCGCACACGACGAGCTACAACCGCTACAACAGGTGGTCGCAGCGTGGGGTCTGGCAGCGTCTGTTTGCCAAGATCGCTGCCGCAGGCCCTGCCCCCGATGAGCTGATGCTCGACGCCTCGCACGTGAAGGCCCATCGTTCGGCCGCAGGCGGAAAAGGGGTCCTGGAGCCAGGCCATCGGGCGCTCGCGCGGCGGCTTCACGAGCAAAATCCATTGCTTGGCCGATAGTCGTGGCCGACCGGTTGCGTTCGCCCTGACACCGGGCAACGTGGCTGACATCAGCATGGCACTGCCTCTGCTGCGGGCGGTCGTTCCCCCCAAGCGCCTGATCGCCGACAAGGCCTACGACGCGCAGAGCCTGAGGGATTGGCTGAACAGCCATCGGGTGACCGCCACCATCCCATCCACGGCCACCCGGACGGTGCCCTACAAGCACAGCCAGATCGCATACCGCCGGCGCAATCGGATCGAAGTAGTCTTTACGCGACTGAAAAAAGCGGACGTGCTCACTGTCAGGGCTGGTCGGAAGGACGTAACGGGTTTCGACCTCAGCGCCGGTGACGACCACGCGGTCCACGAGCAGCATCACGAGTTGGCGGCGCTGCTCGAAGTCGGCTTGGGCCGATCCACCCTGCACGCGGACCCGGAATGCCTCCAGTGAGGCCGTCATGCCTGCGAGGTGCTGTCGGCGTCCCGTCTCGTCGCGCACCTGATCCTCCTGCGCGGACAGCGCTTGCACGCGTTGCTCCAGGTCGCACCGACGTCGCCCCTATTCGGCGAGCGGGATGACGGCGCGCAGGTAGGCGTCGGTCAACCGCTCCAGTTGCTGGTGCTGATGTCCCTGGCCCTGGCGCAGCGTCTCACGCCGTGCGAGCAGATCCTGCGGCAGCCACGCTCCACCGTGCGCCCGCTCGACGGCTACGGCGAGGGGCTCCGGTTCGGACAGGAGCGCGCACAAATCCGCCCAGACCACGTCGTCGAGCCGTCCGGCGGGCGTGTATCGCGCCGGGCAGCGCGTAGCCCGATGCGAGAAGGTGCTGTGCCCCTTGCCGTTGCGGAGCGAGGTGCCAGCCCGCGTCAGCGTGCCCCCGCACGTGGGCGGTCTGTCGATGCCGGGTGAATGATCCCCAAAGGCGCCGACTGAAAAATCCCCAGGCTTGGCCGCGTCCGTGGGTTCGGACGTAGGCCGTCTGGCAGCCGGGCGTCGCTGCCCCGCAGATGATCGTCCTCGTGCTCGCACGAGGAGCGTCGGCGGTGGTCCAGCTCGGGGAACTCGTCATGATCTTGGACTTGCACCGCCAGGGCCTGTCCGTCACCGCCATCGCCCGGCAGCTCAGCCTCGACCGCAAGACGGTCCGCAAGTACATGGCCCGCGGCCTTGAGCCGCCGGCCTACAGGCCGCGTCCGCCTCGCCAGCATCGTCTCGCTTCCTTCACCGGCTACCTGCGCGAACGCATCGCCGCCTTCCCGGCGCTCACCGGCTCCCGGCTCTGGCGGGAGATCAAGGAGCGCGGCTACCAGGGCGGCTACACCGCCGTGACCGATTTCCTGCGCGAGGTCCGTCCGGCGCTGCCGGCGCCGTTTGAGGTGCGGTTCGAGACGCCGCCCGGGCAGCAGGCTCAGGTCGACTTCGCCCGTTTCGTCGTCGCCTTCACCGACGAGCCGGACGTGACGCGCATCGTCTGGCTGTTCTCGATGGTGCTGGGCCACTCGCGCTACCTCTTCGCGCACTTCGTGTCGCATCAGGATCTGCAGACGGTCCTGCGCTGCCACATCGCCGCCTTCACCGCGCTGGGTGGCGTACCGGGCGAGATCCTCCACGACCGCATGAAGACCGCGGTGACCGGTGAGGGTGAGGGTGGCCACATCATCTACAACCGCTCGCTCGTGGCGCTGGCCACCCACTACGGCTTCCTGCCGCGCGCCTGCCGTCCCTACCGGGCCAAAACCAAAGGAAAGGTCGAGCGACCCTTCCGATACGTGCGCGAGGACTTCTTCCTGGCGCGCGCCTTCCGCGACCTCGACGATCTGAACGCCCAGTTCGGCGACTGGCTCACCACAGTGGCCAACCAGCGCCAGCACGGCACCACCCAGCGCATCGTTGCGGAGGCCTTTGCCGAGGAGCAGCCGGCTTTACGGCCATTGCCGGCACTGCCCTTCCGCGCCGTGCTGCGCTTGGAACGGCGCGTCATGCACGAGGGGCTCGTGAGCGTGGGCGGCAACCTCTACAGCGTGCCCGACCGGACGCGGCGGGTCGTCGAGGTTCATCAGCTCGCCGACGAGATCCAGATCTTCGATGCCGGGCGCCTGGTGGCCGTACATCCCGTAATCGAGGGCCGCCGGCGCACCCCGGTCGCCTCGGGCCACCGCCGTGGAGCCGTGCTTCCCCCGCGCCCGGAGCGGTCGACACGCGAGGCTGGCCTCGTCGTCGGCCGCGCCGGCGACCAGGTGGCGCGCCGCTCGCTGGAGGTCTACGCGGCGGTCGGCCGCCGCCTCGCTGAGGAGGCCAGCCATGACGGACGGGCTCGACCCCGCCACGACACTGGAGCGGATCCGGCGCAACCTCGTCGGGCTCAAGATGGCCCGAGCGCTGGAGGTGCTCGACCAGACCCTGCGCCGGATTGAGCAGGGGCAGATCGGTGCGGTCGACGCCATCGACGTGCTGCTGTCCGAGGAGCTGACGCTGCGCCAGAACCGGCGGGTGAAGATGGCGCTGATGACGGCGCGTATCACGAGCGTGAAGACGCTCGCCGGCTTCGACTTCGCCTTCCAACCCTCGCTCGACCGCACCCGCATCCTGGCGCTGGCGGGGCTCGACTTCATCGACCGGCGCGAGGCCGTCCACCTGCTTGGACCGCCCGGCACCGGCAAGAGCCATCTGGCGGTGGCACTGGGTGTGGAGGCAATCAAGGCGGGGCGCAGCGTCTACTTCGCGACCTTGGCCGATATCATCGCCTCGCTCGCCAAGGCGGAGCGGGAGGGCACGTTGCGCGAGCGCATCCGCTTCCTCTCAGCCTTCGCCCTGCTGATCGTGGACGAGATCGGCTACCTGCCGGTGGTGCCGGGCGGGGGCAACCTGTTCTTCCAACTCGTCAACGCACGCTACGAGCGGGGTGCGATGATCCTGACCTCGAACCGCGGCTTTGCCGAGTGGGGCGAAGTGTTCGGCGATCCCGTGGTGGCCACGGCGCTGCTCGATCGTCTGCTGCACCATGCTGTCGTCGTGCAGATCGAAGGATCGAGCTACCGGCTACGCCAGCATGGCGAGCCTCGTGCCCGAGCACGTCCGCTCGAAGGCGCTCATCACCCCCACCGGCACCCAAGCGCCGCGGACGCCCACCCCTCAAACGCGAGGGCGATCCCGCTCGTGCGTGAGGAATGCCGGAGTGGGGAAATTTGCTTCGGCGGATCCGAGGACGATCCACCCGGCGTTGACAGCGGTCAGACGCTCGAACTGCTGCTCATTGGTTTGTTGCTCGACCTGATGGCTGGTCGAGACGCGGGCGTACAGGGCTACGCGCATGGGCTGTCCCCGGCAGGTTCGGCCTCGGCGTCCCGGCCGAGGCGGACGGGGTCGTCGCCCACTGCAGGAGGAGCTGATAGGCCAGGTCCCAGTACTGCTGGCCGGTCGCGGTTGGTACGCCGCTGCGCTGAACGTGCCACGGGCGCTCGCGCGACATGCTCTCCTCCCCGGTCGGTGACTTCACTGGGAACCTGGGATCGTGCCGCCGCTGGAAAGGGACCACGACGCCAGCTCAGTCGCAGCCGAGCCGCGCGCGTCAGGCAAAACATGTCATTTGCGAGACGGCCATTGAGCGCCTGTTCGGCCACCTCAAGAACTGGCGGCGCGTCGCGACCCGCTATGACCGCTTGGCTTGCAACTACTTGGCCGCCGTCGCGCTCGCCGCCTGCGTTCTCGCATGGACCTGAATGAGTCCCCTACCGAGACCAGGAGGAGACGACACACTCTTCGGGCGGCTTCCTCACTATCAGCCCCCGAGGCCGAGTCCCTTCGCCGGAACGATGGATCCGTCAGGCCGTTCAGTGCACAGCAGCGCCGAAGAGGTGATTGCGCGACCCTAGATAGGCCTACCGGTCCTCAGCAGACGTCATCAAGCAGAAGCCCCGCGCTGACTGCGAACAGAAGCAAGCCTCCGGCGAAGAGATGACGTCCGGAAGGGATTGACACCAATGCCCGTTACAGAAGATCAGCTCGGTTTTCTGAATACGAACTGCCATGACCAGGGCATAAAACCGAGCCGACTGTGTAGCCTGGCCGCCGGTCTAAAAGATTTTGGCACGGCCTCGATCGGGTAATTGAAATTACGGATCAAGACTTTTTTAAATCCTGCTCGTTTTGTAGCCTTCTCCACGTGGCCGATTGTAACTATAAAAAAATGAGCCGCGTCGAAGTCCCAACCAGTCGGCGAGATTTTCCAATACACTCTCTGCAAAGACCTCGGAAGGAATCCAAAGAACGGCAGCCTACTGTGCGACTCGATCGGAAAATATGGATTCGGCAGTTGACCTACCAAGATCCCCCCGGGACAAGTATTCTGAAAATTTCGTTAATACTTTTTTGCCGCAGAGAGGGCTTTAGGTGCTCGAAAACATTCGCGAAGGTCACGCAGTCGATGGAGTTGTCGGCGTAAGGCAGGCGATCACATGCTCCGGGCCGAATAACGATGTTCCCTGCGGTCGCCGATGGAGCTGGCAAATCTGGCTCAATTCCCTCCCAATACAATTCCGTCAAAGAGCCATAGATGTCAGTTAAATTCCCTTCAGAGCAGCCCACATCAACTGCCTTTCCGGTCTGCACCAGCACATTAGTATTTATCAACTGAGACAGGGTTTCGGAGAGTGCGGAATTTCTAGCGCTCCACTCGCTTCTTGATTGTAAAGCCCATGTCCCTCGCAGAGCGTCCACATTCTGCGCTGTCCCTTTTAATTCTGTCAATTTTCCCTCCATTGAATGTATTTGGCCATCCATTGTGGCATTGTGCGCGAGAAAACCTGCCCCCGGAGCTGTTCACACATTCAGTCGCTATTTATCTAAATCAAAAACAAACCGCCATGCTCTGATTAATTTCGCACGTTGTACGGAGCCGCATCATGTAATTTTTATAATATACCATTCAACCAGAACGCCCGCAAAATGGCAAGGCACGCCTATTGACTCGATTTACTTGAATCATTTTATGATAGCAGGAGCGCCTCGATTTTTGCCGCCGTGAATGCGATTAGACGGCGAATATCCAGCCGCAGCATGCTCAATCTATTTTGTAGCACCACGAATATGCCTTTTTGATATTATTTTTGGGCCCCACACGGTTGTTTATGCTCATTTTGCACAGCCCGCCCTGGTTAGATAACGCAGGCTTAACTGCGTTGAGTTCGGGGCGGGCATGAGTCTCAGGCCGAGGTCTGGCGGGTAAGGGTCAGCGCGGGAGCGGTCTCGAACCGCTCGCGCAGGATGGTCTTCGATGGTCTCGTCGGCCTGCACCACGCTCTCGCCCGACATCTCTGAGCGCAGCGCGTAAGTCTCGTCGGGCCGGCTCTGGCGCCGCCGCTCCGACCATTTGTCATCTTCAAGCGACAGCTTCTCGTAGACGGACACCCGGATGCGATCGCCGGCCACGAGAGCGAGGCCTCCGACAGGGCGCGACACCGGCGAGGAGGCCGGCGCGGTGCCGTCAGCAGGCTGGCTCAGTGTCGCGCGAGGGGCGGGGCGCGTTGCGGAGACGGCGCCAGCCGAGAGGATCACGACCGAGAGGCCGAGACCAACCCTGCGCACCCCTGTCCAGCTCTTCGCCTGCATCATCCCCATGCCCCCGCTCGCTTATTAAGGCAGCGGTAACGAATTGTTAGTCATTTCGCAAGTGCGAAATAAAGTATTGGTTAAACCGGACCCGGATAGAAACTACTTAGATACGCATAGCAGCGACGCAAATTCTGTGGCTTCGCCTCTAAGGCAAGCAAATGCGCACATAGAAGCGGCCGTACGTACGAAATTACTGCCGAACGCCGGTGATCTGCGCGTAGAAACGCGCCCGAACTCAGTCGCCGCCCCTCTAAGGAGGGTGGCTCGAAAGTCCGGTCACCGCTCGAGCGCTAAACTCCGCCGGCCCTGTCCGTGCCTTAACGGACCGTTCACCACCGCGCATCGGTCAAATGAATTAAATACACAAAAATCGTGATCCGCCGAACTCAACATGATCCGCCCCCACTGAGGTGGTTCATCGCCGAGTTTGGTGGAAGGGGCTGCGTGACGGCTGGGGTCTTGGCGTGGACGGCTCGGCCTCGCAGATCGGGGCATGACCCTGCTCTGCTCCCTGCCCGGCTGCCAGCTCGTCCGCGTCGCGCGGGACGGCCCCGCCGGTCTCACTGTCATCGCCCGAGCACGGCACGATCACGCCCGCTGCCCGACGTGCCGGACCCGCAGCACGGCGGTCCATAGCCGATATCGGCGACGGGCTGCCGATCTGCCGGCCAGCGGCAAGGCGATCCGGCTGCAATTGGCAGTCCGGCGCTTCTACTGCCGCGAGCCGGCCTGCCCGCGCCGCACCTTCGCCGAGCGCTTCCCGAAGCTGCTCGCCTGCCATGCCCAGCGCACCCGCCGCCTCGCTAAGGCGCAAGCCCAGACCGGCCTCGCGCTGGGCGGGCTGCCCGCCGCGCGGCTGCTCGTGCACCTGGCCATGCCAACCAGCGCCACAACGCTGCTGCGGACGATCCGGGGGCTGCCGCTGCCGAACACGCCTCGCCCGTGCGTCGTCGGCGTCGACGACTGGGCGCTACGCAAGGGGCGGACCTACGGCACCATCGTCGTGGATCTCGAACGCCGCCGCCCCCTCGACCTCGGCACAGCCCTGTGACGCGAAAGACCCTCGTCCGGGCCGAGCTGAAGCAGACCTTGCAGGAGGACGAACAGGTGGCGTGATCGATCGATCCAGGACGTGAGTAAACCCGAAGGTGCCAGTGGCCAAGCTTGGTCGCATCGGTGTTTGGGCCTCACGTCGCGGAGCCCATCTTGGCCAGCGTTCATGTGCGAGCGCACCAGAAGGCCGGACATATGAACGCAAGCGATCTGATCACGAGGACCGAGTTCATCACCTTGCGAGGCGGGGGCCGTCCACATATGGCACCTCCTGCTCAACACCCCGCCAGATGGTCGAGCGCTGGCTCGCCCGCGTCCACCCGCGCCTGAAGCAACTGCCGCCGGCCAAGACCCCGGTCCCCTCGACCCGCCGGATCAAAGCCTACCCGCGAGCCCCCGCGGAGGCGCTCGCCCGCGCCGCGGCGGGGGCCCTTACCGGCTTCGCTCCAGCGAGAACTGCCGAGATACAAGGCGATCAAGCGGCGAATGCTACTGTGGACGGGGCATGCGTTGCATTGTTGTGAAACGATCCCGTCCATATGCCCTCGTTCAGGTTGCGTTTTGGAGCACGGTCTGGCAATAGCAACCGTCGTGGAAATCGTTACTGAGTTCCTACCAATCTGTCATAGTAAAACCATATCATCTAGACGATACTTGTGTATCAGTGGGCATTGCGAGACGTGTCAATGGTCGAATGTTGCAACTCGCCTGTTCCAATTCTTATGTATCACAGAATATCTGATAACACCGCACGTGGAACCGCGCGGATGACAGTCACACCAGCTGAATTCGAGCGGCACCTCATTGCAATTCAACAAAATCAACTCACAGTACTTACCATATCGGAGCTCGCTGCTCTACGACAGGAAGGGAGCCTAGTACCGGATCGTCGCTACATCGCGATCACATTCGATGACGGCTTTTCAGATTTCTACGAGAACGCTCTACCTCTGCTGAAAAATTATGGGTCAACAGCAACTTTGTACTTGGTAGCCGGACTCATGGGTACGCAAAGTAGCTGGTTGAGAGAACGCTCTGCTAGCCTGTTGCCCTTGATGACCTGGGATCAGGCAAGTCGGTGTGCCGAGGCGGGGGTTGAGATCGGAGGGCATACCGTGCGGCATCTGCGGTTGGATCAGCTTAAACAGTCGATCCTTGAGCACGAAATCCGAAGTTGCAAAACTGCGATCGAGGCCCACGTTGGCATAAAAACGAAAAGCTTCGCTTACCCTTTCGGACTGCATAATACGAGAGTTAGGCAGGCTGTTGCTGCTGCCGGCTATGAGACAGCCTGTGCCGTCGGTTATCGACTTAGTAGATGTGGCGAAGACTTGTTTTGCTTGCCGCGAGTGTACGCTGACAGTTCTTTCAATGAGCGAACTTTTGAGCTGCTCGCTAACGGTCGCTTCCCTCTATTTCCTGCAGCTATCGACCGTGCTCGCCACCGCCTCTGGAGAGCGGCCAGGGCCGCCGTGTTTTATCCGATGAGTTTTTCTCATGAATAAGAGCGTCGACGCTATAATCTGCTGCCACACATTTAAGCGCTGGGCTGACATATCTAGCGCGATAGAGTCTTTACGTCGCCAAACCTTGAGGCCAAACTCAATAATACTGGTTGTTGATCACAATAATGAGTTATTCAAGAAAGCGTCGGCAACTTTTACCGATGTGCTCGTTTGCGAAAACGATCGACATAAAGGTCTTTCCGGAGCTCGTAACTCAGGTATTGCTAGGGCAACCTCGCGATTTATTGCGTTCCTTGACGATGACGCAGTGGCGGAGGAGGATTTTCTTGATTTGCTAGTCGACGAATGTTCAAAGCACGACGTCCTTGGAGCGACTGCAAGGGTAGAACCGTTTTGGCTTGGTACAATTCCGCGCTGGCTCCCACGGTCTTTTTATTGGACAATAGGCTGCTCACACCATGAAGGCTTTGAGGCGCGGCTCAATGTCCGCAACGTATCGGGAGGGGCCGCCGTATATAAGCGAGAAATGTTCGATGATACATTTTGTTTCTCGCCTGAGTTGGGGCGGAACGGGACTCGCTCCCTGCTGAGTTGTGAGGAAACAGATCTGTGCATAAGAGCTGCGAAGCTGTTTAAGGGCGCTAGGTTTGTCTTTGTAAGAGACGCCGTGGTTCACCATCGAGTTCCTGCAGCGAGAACGAGCTTTCATTACTTTCTTCAGAGATGTTTTTTCGAAGGCGTTTCAAAATACCGGCTTAAAAAATCCATTCAGAGTCGGATATATTATCAGACGAAAAATATTATGTCAAGTCTCTGCTACACGGTATCGCCTTTCGTTTCAGAGTTGGTGCCATGCATAAGACCGCCTTTAGTTTCCTTGGGTGGGGACTTGAAGCCAGCGCTATAGTTCTGGGACTAGCGTCCGCCGCACTGGGATTTGCATGCGAGATGCGGAATGATCGGCGGAATGATCGATTCAGCCTGCAAACCTCTCGGGACGAGCACATTATTTAGTGGTTGTCGATGTCGGGTGAATGATGGTTCATCCGCGTAATGTGTGGTGAAGCCGGCTCATCCTGCGGCCAGGACACGTTGGCGGAGAAGCGCGAAGTGGGCCCGTCGGAACATCGTGCGCTTGAGCATCTTCAACCGGCTGATTTGCCCCTCGACCGGGCTCGTCGACCACGGCGTCGTGATCGTGCCGATCAGCGCCTCCATGTCGCGCCGCAGACCGTCCGCGAACCTCGCCAGCGGCGTCGCGGACGCCGTGAAGCAAGCCTAAGGGCTCTCGCCGGAGCGCCGTCGAACGAGGTCGGCGAAGCGCAACGCGAGAGCGGCGCTCTGCGCCAACAGTGGCGCTTCAACCTGGAGCCGATCAAGGAAGTGCCGATCCAGCTCGCCGAGGCTGCGGGGATCGGCCTGCAGGAGCCACGTCGTCCGACTGACGGATGGTGGCTTCCAGAGCGGCGCGCTCACCGACCTCGGCAGGACGTCCGGGACGTCCGTGCTCGCGCGTTGGCGCTTCATTGCCCAATCGCGCACCACCTGCGGACGCACATCGGCGCCGGCGCGGATCAGCCCGCGAGCGAGTTCGGCCGCGTTGCGGCAACCTGCCTGCCAGCGCCGTTCAAGTTCATCTCGGTACGGATCAAGGACCGTCGGCACGGCGCGGCGCCGCTGCCAAGAGGGTGGGGCATCCCGGCGCAACCAGACGCGCACGGTCTTGCGGTGCAGTCCGAGCGCCCGGGCTAGGCCAGAGATTGCGGCCCCCGCCTGCGCAAGCCGGTTGAGCCTCGGCATGCCGCACCTGTCGCCGGGCGTGCGCCGCTCGCTTCCTGATCTCGATCGCCGTTGCCGGCCGTGCGGCCCCCGCGGCGGAGTGGGCTGACGCGGTCTCATGATCCAGGAGCGCGCGACCGACGGAACGGATCGCGGCTTGTGTGGTTGGCGACGACCGCACACAGCGCGGTGCCCAGGCTGCATAGGGTATGGAAGCAATCGAGAACGTGGCGGGCTGCCGGCGCGCCGGTCCGTAGCTGATCCTCTCAATCAACCCGGCCCAAAGCCAGCCGGTCAAACAGGGTGCACTCCAATCGGACCGACAAACTAATCATTATGACTCTCCATCAGTCCATTTGCGAGCTCCGCATACAGCTGACCAATGCGGGCAGATACATCACAATTTCGACGAAACTCGCCACCGAAAATCCCACGGCGAGCCCTGTTATGCCGCCTCGCCAAGCGCCGACGGCAGCACCAAATATCTCGACAGCTGCTGCAATTATGAGCAACAATCCTCCGGAAATGAGCGCTTCACGAATTCGGCAGACCGCAACAAAGTGGCATTTTACAGAAGCCGCAGCAACGGAAGTGCTGAGTACTATCAGGCATGAACTTGCAGTTTCGGCGTAACTCGGGTTGAAAATTCCTAAAATAAGAGGAGCGGAAGCATAACTCAGTACAGACGCGAGCAGACTGAACGCTAATGATGTTGCAAGCGTAAAACCTAGGCGTTGAGCGAGAGCGCCTTCTGCGCTAGAACTTACTGCGTAAAGCGCAGTTGAAAGCGACGCCGGAACGAGTAATAATATACTGAATATTTGCCACGTTATATAAAATGGTCCGCCTGCGTCCGGCGATATTAACAAAGTTGCGAATGCCGGAATTAAAAGTGCCGGCCCCTGAGTGGCGCAGTTGATTAGATGGTGCCCAAACATTGCGCCGCGCATATTGCGCAAAACATGAAGGTGCGGAGTGGCTGCGAAAATACCCTTTAGTTCGGGCAGAAGGATGGCCGACAAAATTAGTGACACCAGTCCGCCGGCAATCCACGCGAGGAAGATGCTGATCCCGCTGTCGACCCCCAAAGTAGCGACAACAATCAAAAATCCGAGTTTCAGTACTGAAAAACATACAGAGCGCACCAACTGAACCCACGATTTAAGCAGTCCTACCGCCAAATTGTCTGTCAGTAGCGTTAACGCACACATCTCAACGCCGACGATAAACAAGACAACGTGCGATGTACTAGATAGTAGATCCGCAGAATGAGACTCGAAAAAATGGAGAACTGCAACGGAGGACAAACCTAATAGGAGAGAGAAGGTGCACGCGAACAAAGCAGCGCCTGAAAAAACGCGCGGCAATTCACGACTGAAGACCTTAGCTCGCCCGGCGAAAATAGTTGCTAGCCCCAGGTCTCCAAACAATCCTACCGTGTTCATAATCGCAATCAGTGCGCCCGCTAGACCCACCGCTGATGCGGAGAAGCTTTTTGCAGCTACAACCCAATACACAAAACCCAGTGCCGCAGATAAACCACTGGCGAGACTCATGTAGAAAGAGTTCGATATAATGGCGCTGTTTTTCCGAAGAACTCTCATGCTGCGGCCTTGCTCACGTCCCGATCGCCTGCTTGCCGCTCTGATTACACCCGAACCCAGCATAGCAAGTGCGCATTGCATCTTAGGCAGCGGAAAAGGCTGCTAACACGTATACAAAAAATCACAGCTACACGAGGCCCCTCCGGGGTCTCTGTCCGTTCCCTGGAGAGTTTTCGGTTGGGCTGAGTCGGGATAGTGGAGTTCACCCGGCGGTGCTGGGCTGATTCAGTGGATCGTTCCGACCTCCGACCGACCAAATTGCCATCGCAGTCGCCACGCTCGCACAGGTTAATGAGCAGGCTCAGCAACTCGAACGGCAGTGAGGCCCGCGACGTGAACGCGCCCGCCACGAGTCCGAGTGGGCGCGCTGTCAGAACGATGCGGTGGTGCTTGGCCGCTAGTTGCCACGGCGCGGCCGGTGCTTAACTGTGTTCTTCGAGCTGCCGCGTTCGGCCGCAACACGCTTTGCGCACCATCCAAGTGCCTTCGACTGCACCATCACCGGCACCTCCTCCGAAATCTTCATCTCAGCTCTCCGCGGATTGTCCGTGCGAAGAAAAGTCCGAGCGTCGTTCCTGATTATCTCGCCCTCCTATCTAATCGAGGGCACCAAATCCTTATGGCCTCAGAAGCAGTTTGTTCTACCATGTGGAACAGCTTGCTCGGGTTATGCTCAACCTCGGTCCGTAGACAGACTCAGCTGAACAATCGCAAGCGGTGTACGTATGACCGCCCGGCTCAAGTGTACCCGACAGCGAGGTTCAGGCATTGATCGGCGACTCACACCGGGCGGATATCGCCCATCCTCAGGCAAAACTCGACACGCCCCTTGAGTCATCGGGAGCAGCGGTAAAGAGTACAAGGCTTACTGCAGCTTCTCTTGAGGTAAATAACAAAGAGCACAAAGACCATCGTTTTTTAATTGAAGCTTGACTACTTATTCCTGAGTGGACCAACACCGCGTCCAAGGCGCGCTGCCTCTAACAGCACATTCCAAGTGGCCCCTCCATCATTATGTACGTCGAACTGATCATATGTGTCAGGCGGGTAGTGGCCTTGATCCTGCCGCGAAACAAGGCGCCATATCAGCCACCCAGCACAATTGCGGTCGTTGCGCATATTGCTCAGCCAAGTTTCGTAAACACGCGCCTGAGTAGGCTCGTCGAAGGAACGCGCGTAGCCGAATTCTTCAAGTAGCACCGGTTTGCCGAATTTACCAGCTAGCCCGCAGTTTGAGGTGATTAGATCATTAAATTGCTCCACATTAACTCCATAATACTTCGGGTAACCGTGCCAAGTCACAAAGTCGACCGTTGCGATTGCAAAATTGTCCGCATTAAGTCGATCTTCTCCAGAGCCGACAAGGTGATTAGGGTCTAGAGCTTTGACGTACGATGATATCGCCGAGATCCACTGGCCTCGCAATGGCAAGGGCGCCTGCGGCTCGTTCATCAATTCCCAGGCAAATATAGTCGGGTCATCCTTGTACCTATATCCCGTAATGCTATTGACTCGGTTTATTACGAACGAGATCCAGGTTTTGTAATCGTTTTCCACTCTGGGATCCTTAAAAAAGAATGTATTCTCGTCCTTGCTGCCGTACCATGAGCGCATTTGTTGCGCGCCGCCAGTATAGCCCCAGAAGTCTAAGAACGCGACAATAACTTTAAGATTTCTTTTGCGAGCTTCGGCCAGCAATCTATCTATTCTTTGCATCCCGTTCGGGCCCGAATTAATGGCCATCGCAGATGTTTTCGAATCCCAATAAAGAAGATACATGCCATGGACGTTAAGACTCCAGCTATCGGCTTCTTCAGCTTGGAATCTCCAAATCGTTGGCACCGACGAATTATCTAAGGAGCCGATAACAGGCTGGAGGAAAGTTCGTATGACGTTCGCTCCCATCGCTACTGCATCGTCCAACACTCGGCTGATTTCGGCTTCCGAGCCCCATGGGAGATAGTGGTTGTTTGCCCCAGTCACGTAATAGGGCTGACCATCGAGCGTAAACTGTGTATTCTGGGCGCGCACGAAGCTATCGCCTGGCGTTGTTCTCGCGTAGCCAATCGTCGCAGTGATGTTGAAAATCAAAATCAAAGCAAGGAAAATACAACGCATATTGGGTTCCCCATCCCATCGGCTTAGTTGCCGTATTAGCACCATTCCCTAATAACCTAGTTAAAGGTCATATTCATCCACGGTATGTAAGAGGCGAACTTTCAAGCTCTGGTGCATTCCTGACTACAAATTGTGTCGTCGACGGAGTAGAAAATCGGGAACGTGTAGGCTATAATTGATCATTCGGCTGACGCGCGGGGTTGTTTCGGACGTGAGAGGCCTAGTTCGACAGGCGCTAATCCTTTCGTGGCCGATCGAACAGAGGCTGTTCTGAACGTAACGCCCGATATTTATCGTTTTTTTGGTCGAAGCTTCGACCGCATAACGGTGGTATAGCGAATGGCTCAACCTTCGCAGCCGTCGCCGGATCGGGTCTCGTATTCGAGGAGGCAATCGGAACTGTCCGCACCCGGCGCGCCTCGGAATTAGGAGTGGTGACCTGCCGGAGGTTCATAACGGTCTCGAGGCGTGGCTCAATCATCTGGCAGCAACCGAGGCAGGTCGCAGCCGGCTCCTTGGCGAAGCCGCGGCCCGGTCTTAACACCCCGCAGGATCCGGTGCAGCGGAATAGAGGTCTTGAACGCGACCGCCACGCTAGCTTATGCCGTGTCCCGCTGCCGGGCAGTCGACATCTCTGCCGCCCAGAGCCGAATAGGAAGCCTTCTTGGATCCACGTCGTCGCTTGGCGCGGGTGTTCACCAAGGTCGTGCTGACTAGCCAGCCTACATACAGCACGCGCCCGTTGGTGTCCTCGGTGCGAAACAATGCGTGAGCCGTCAGACAACTAACCCGCCAGATTATCGCCAGGGGGTTCAACGCGCAGAGCCCCGTATCCCGGACGCCGCACATCAACGCCGTTTAACGAGATAATCTCCCTACAGGGTTAGAGCCCAGACTTGGAAGCTAGATCAGCAGCAATCTACCGGCCTATTGCAGCGACTGTTTGTAGACCTCTTCGAGCTTGTCTACGCACAAATCCCACGACGGCAATGTCACCTCCTTTCGCTGCTGAGGCGAAAGAATCTCAGAAACGACGGCTTTGGCGAGTTCTCGAGGAGTCGAATGAATCGGCTCACCTCGTACTAGGCCTTCCTCGACGAGCTCCATAAATCCAGATGTGTTAGCGACAAGAACTGGGCGCCCCAGTGAAAGCGCTTCCATGACTGCGATCGGGTGAGCCTCATACTCGCTGAAGAGCATCACGAGTCGCGCCTTTCCCAGTACCCGGGCAAGCTTCTCTCGATCGGACGGCGGCACTCCCCCAACCTCAACGCGAGTACCGACACCGAGCCGGTTGGCAAGCTCAATAAGAGTATCCTTGTATGGTCCTTCGCCGAGGATCCTTAAACGGGCATTTGGGAAGGTTTCGAGGATATATGGAAGCGCTTGAATTGCTCTATGGTGTCCCTTGTAGTGTTCAAGCCGGCCAATAGACACGAGCTGAACGACGTCCGGGTCCGGATGCACATCTACTTTTACCTGCATCTCTGCGCCATTGGGAATTACCGACCATCTTTCGGCCGGTATCGACATAGTCCGCTCAAAATATTCCTTCTCGAAACGCGATACTCCAATCAGGTGGCTGGCTTTCCTAAAGAGAGGTGCAAGTAGCTTCCACTGAGTTGCCCGAATGTAGGATCTAAGGCGAGATGAGTGGCCACCGCTGTGGAAGGTTACCACAAAAGGTTTGCTGCTACGAATCGCGGATAGCATTGCGAAGATCGGCACAAAGGTATGGCATCCTTGGATGTGGATCAAATCGGCATCCGAATGTCGTATGTTAGAATAAACTTGAGGTGAAATGTAATAATCCCGCTCCTTTGGGTAAGCCTTTGCACGAATTACCGTTACACCCGCGTGGACCTTGTTCTTCGGACATGCGTTTGTACGATCAGTCGCCAGAACTGAAACTTTGTAGCCCCGAGCAACAAGGCGCCGGCTGACTTGATCCACGTGGGTCTCGATGCCGCCCATGTCGGGCAAGAACCGCGCCGTCACCATCAGTATGCGAAGTGGTCGATCAGGCTCGCAGGATGGGCTGCCTGCGCCGAGTTCTTTTGTTGAGTTTAGGGCGGGCATGAGGCTCAGGCCGAGGTCTGGCGGGTAAGGGTCAGCGCGGGAGCGGTCTCGAACCGCTCGCGCAGGATGGTCTTCAGAACGCGCCAGCCGTCCGGGATCGCCCGCAGATTGCTCTCACCGTGCACGCGGTTGGCCTCAAAGCTCGGCACCTCGATGATCCGCAAGTCAGCCTTCAAAGCCTGAACGTTGAGGAAGGTTTCAACCTCAAAGCCGTCCGTCTTGGGGGACAAGAGCGCCGTGTGCTTGGTCCAGAACGCGACGTAGCCGTAGCAAAGGTCGCTGAACTTGCCGCCGAAGAACAGCTGCACCGCCTTCCGCAATCCCCAGTTGCCCAGCATCCGGAACAGAGACATGTCCTCCGTGCCGCCCCCCTGGAGGAAGCGCGATCCTTTGGCGAAGTCGGCTCCCGTCAGCAGCGCCCCGACCAGCAGGATGATCTCATTGGGATCCATCGACCCGTCCGCGTCCATCATCACGGTGATGTCGCCGGTGGCCGCATGGAAGCCGGCGCGCAGGGCTGCACCTTTGCCCTTGCGCGGTTCAAGCACGATCTTGGCCTCGGGCAGCAGCTGCCGGCAAACCTCGACCGTCCGATCCTGCGAGCGGCCGTCCACGATGATGACCTCGTGCAGCCAGCGCGGCAGCCGCGGCAGAAGGAGCTTCACGTTCAGCTCCTCGTTCAGCGTCGGGATCACGAGCGAGACACGCGGCAGCTCGCTGGTGAAGGTGGGCGCGGTCCGCACCGAGCCGGCGCCGAGCTGATCGAGCTGGTGGAGAGGAGCGGTCATGATCTGGCCTTCTAAAGTGACAAAGGAACACTGTCCTCGCCGCAGCTGCGGGCGAAGGGAAAAGGTCGGATTGCGGGGATCTCAGTTGCCGGCCGCTAGACCAGGCCTCATCTGAGACGAGCGGGGTGGACTAGCGGGACACGATCATCTGCTTCTTAGATGTGGTAGCCTGCACGAGATCGCCCGGAGCCAGCTGCGTTGTGGGATCCACAGACATCAAGGTCGTACCTGACTCTGTTTTGCGCACGAGATGGAACTCGACGTGATTGGCCCCGCTGGCATCAAGTCTGCCGGTCTGGGCGTCGAAGGCAACCTGGACAGCCTGACTGATGTTGAGCTGCTCTCGGCATTCGAGGACGACGCGCTCTTCCTGCGTGATCTCGCGATCCAGGTTGGCGACCGTGTCGTAATCGAAGCGGGAGAGCTCCTGCTTGGCGTTCGACACAGCCAACTCGGATTCGGCGACCTTGGCCACGTTGGTGAGCGCTCGGTCCTTCATGTCGGCGAGGCTCGCCTTCCGCCTGATCCAGCATGGTGCGCGATACCGTGCCTCTGCTGTTGAGGCTCCCGCAGGGCATCGGCCCGCTTCTGGCGGCTGCTCAGGCCTTGAGACAGGATCTCGGTCCTCTCCTGCGCGATGGTCAGGGCCCGCTCGGCCGTGGCCACCGCGGAGGCGAGGCTGACCCGCCGCTCGCGCAGCGCGGTCGTCAGCCGCTCACGCCGCTTCTTCGCCTCGCCGTAGATCCCGTTGGCCGCCTCGCGGCCGACGAGATCCACGAGCTGCTCGGGCATCGCGCTCGTCTTCCCGTCACGCTCCGCGCGGAGCACAGCCAAGGAGGCCAGGGACTTCGACAACTTCTGTGAGGCAGTTGTTGCTCTGGCGGCGTCGCGTGCCACCTCCAACCCCGCCCAATTCTCCGATGGCTTCTGATCCAAGCCGCCGGCAAGTGCGACCGCGTGCAGAACGGTCATGCCGGGCGTGAACTTGTAGGTCCCAGGCTGCTTCACGGGGCCCACGACCGAGATCGGCGGCCGCTCCAGCAGCGACACCGACGCCTTTGCCGGGCGGCCCACCACCTCCCTGAACCTGGCGCGAATCTCATCCTCGAGGGCCTGCGTGCTCAGACCTTGGACGGGAATGCTGCCCAGGATCGGCAGCGAGATGGTCTCGTCGGCCTGCACCACGCTCTCGCCCGACATCTCTGAGCGCAGCGCGTAAGTCTCGTCGGGCCGGCTCTGGCGCCGCCGCTCCGACCATTTGTCATCTTCAAGCGACAGCTTCTCGTAGACGGACACCCGGATGCGATCGCCGGCCACGAGAGCGAGGCCTCCGACAGGGCGCGACACCAGCGAGGAGGCCGGCGCGGTGCCGTCAGCAGGCTGGCTCAGTGTCGCGCGAGGGGCGGGGCGCGTTGCGGAGACGGCGCCAGCCGAGAGGATCACGACCGAGAGGCCGAGACCAACCCTGCGCACCCCTGTCCAGCTCTTCGCCTGCATCATCCCCATGCCCCCGCTCGCTTATTAAGGCAGCGGTAACGAATTGTTAGTCATTTCGCAAGTGCGAAATAAAGTATTGGTTAAACCGGACCCGGATAGAAACTACTTAGATACGCATAGCAGCGACGCAAATTCTGTGGCTTCGCCTCTAAGGCAAGCAAATGCGCACATAGAAGCGGCCGTACGTACGAAATTACTGCCGAACGCCGGTGATCTGCGCGTAGAAACGCGCCCGAACTCAGTCGCCGCCCCTCTAAGGAGGGTGGCTCGAAAGTCCGGTCACCGCTCGAGCGCTAAACTCCGCCGGCCCTGTCCGTGCCTTAACGGACCGTTCACCACCGCGCATCGGTCAAATGAATTAAATACACAAAAATTCCGACCAGCCGAGCCCAACCAGCCACACCGCGGTAGCCGGACTTGAAACTCAAGCGGCCCGTGCGCTCGTGGTGCGAAGTGCGGCAGCCGTGAGTCGGGCGAAGTGCTGCTCGATAGTCCAGCACTGCTCCGCCACGACACGCTCAATTAACTGCGATAAAATCGGTCAGCCCGCACTCGGCAGAGCGCACGAGCCGCAGCTACCGACCCGCCAGTGAGCCTCCTGGTTCTAGATGTACGGTCCTGGCATGTGTTGTGACGGATCGAGCCTGAAGCGTTCGGGCTCTCTCGTCCAAGCCTGGCAAATGAACTCGTAGGGCGTGAGACCGCGTAGCGTCTTGAGCTGGCGGCTGTAGTTGTAGGCGTTAACGAACAGCTGAAGGTGCTGCCGCAGCTCGTCATGGCTGGTGTAATGGTAGCGCTTGACCGTGCCCTGACCGGCTGACTTTGGCCTGGGCTGATTGATAGGATCCGCCAGGACCGAAGAGTCGGACATGCCGCGAGGTCAGAAGACGAGTGCGGAGCAGGCCGTGCGGAAGCTGCGGCAGATCGAGGTGGAGACAGCCCAGGGCAAGAGTTTGGCGCTGACGTGTAAGGAGGCGGAGATCTCCGAGCAGAGCTATTACCGCTGGCGCAAGGAGTGCGGCGGCCTCCAAGTCGATCGCGCTTAGAAGATGAAGGGGTTAGAGCGCGAGAACGCTCGGTTGCGGCGGCTCTTGGCCGATCTGTCCCTGAAGAAGCAGGTGTTGGCGGACCTCGCCGCGGGAAATTTGTAGCCGCCGAGCGACGCCGGCAGGCGGTGGATGGCATCCGAGAGAAGTATGGCCTCTCGGAACGTCAAGCCTGCCGGATCGTCGGCCAGCACCGCGGCACACACCACTCTCTTCAAGAGCGGGCGTCAGTTCGCGGCTTGGCTGCTGCTCGTCCCGCGTCAACATTCCAGCGGCGGTCGAGAGCGGATGCTGGGCATCAGCAGGCACGGTAACGTTTACCTGCGCACTCTGCTGATCCATGAAGCCCGCTTGATCACCACACATCTGGTATCCTGCCTGACGCGGCTGCATCAATGGTATTGTCGCCCGGAGCGCGCTTCGGGAAACTCAGTATTTTGGCCTTGGAGGTACTTAAGCTTCGCTCGACGGATTTCAAAGCCGAGCATCATAGCGAAATGATGGACTCCACTGTTAATAGAGATAGGATTCACAGGGTCGACTAAATATTTAACTCCTCGATCGGATAGCTCATCGATCAAATGCGCAGTCAATAGATATCGGGCGAGAGTCGCCTCCTCACTAGACTCAAGAGTTTGGAATAATCGGAGCGCTGCCACATTTCCGGCGACAGGCGTGACTGATAAGACCAGTGGCCGATTGTCGCGCGTAAAGGCAGCGATGCACAAGCTCGCCTCCTCAATGCCTGCTATGTTTCGGCTCTCTCGTCGGTAGCGTACGTCCCTGTGTTTACGCTCGTGCTCCGCGGCAAGCCGAACAAGCATTCGTCGTTCTTCATGATCCAAAACATGTTTGCAGAATATTCCTAGCGCTGCAGACTTGCGGCACATACGGCGTACGGTTTGACGATCAGTGCCACGCGTATAATTGCCCCGTCGTCCAGGGACATCTATAGCTAAAACTGCTTGGTGCAGAGGGGTTTGGAGTCCGAGAATACTTATACCAAAATAATTTCCTATGATTTTACCTTCAGGTCGTGAATCAACCGAAATTTCGATCGGATTTTGGTATAAAAGTCGAATGGATATCTCGTACAGAAAACGAAAACGCCTTAGCGAAAACGACCTTAAATTGTTGAATTTGTCTGCATGTTGGCCAAGGAGCCTCTCTTAAACGGCGCATATTGTTTGCATCGCGCTCAGCTAGAGGCATTCTCCACTCCTGTAGACTGGCACATACCAGCTTCCGGTCAAAGCCTGATCCATAATGCCGGACCGGCTTTGCTGTCCAAATAATGCAGAATTGATCGATTGTGATCAGGCCGTTGGGCGAATTTCCTGTTAGTCCAGGAATTTCCGCCGGTTGGAAGGTTGCGAATTAGGTAAGTTGCTATTGATCCGCCCCCGCTGAGGTGGTTCTCCCGCGCTTTGCAAGGATCAGGCAGCGAGAAGCACGCGGCGGCGGTGGCGGAGTGCGAAGCTGGCGCGGCCGTACATGGTGCGTTTCAGCATCTTCAGCCGGCTGATCTGCCCTTCGGCCTGCGCGTTGCTCCAGAACGTCGTCAGTGCCGCCCGAACCGCCGGCCCGTCCTGCGCCAAGCCAGCCGCGAAGGTCTCCAACGCCGCGACGCCGCAGTTGCGCCTCTCCGAGAGCCATCTGTCGAGTTCGCCAACCGCATCCGCCGGTCGGCCGGCATCCAGGCCGCAGGCGCGCACCAACATCGTGAACCGTCGCGCCAAGTCGGCAACGCGTGCTGCCTCGGCATCCTGCTGGATGCGAGCGAGGTCGGCCGCGGACCGGGGCGACAGCGTCGTGATGGGTTGGACCAGGATCCAGGCCAGCTGCTTCGGAGAGGCGATTGGTTCTGCTCTGGGAACCTCCGCGCCCGTCGAGCCGGTCCGCGACAGCCATTTGTGGGCGGTGCGCCGCGCCGGCACCGTGCGCCGTTCGGCGACGTGGCGGTGCACCGAGCGGCGCGCGGCCGTCATCGGTGATCGCGCTGCGCACGGCCGCCGCGTAGCCCCGCACCAACTCCGCCTCCGGATCGCTCCGGCCCTACACCGCCCGCTCGATCGGCCGCACCCCGCGCACGCCCTTCTTCAGCTCCTTCTTGGCGTGCCGGTCCGCCTCGAAGATCGGGAGCGCCGCCTCGCGCAAGAAGTGGAAGTGGCAAAGCTGATGCGGCACGTCCGGCAGCACCAAAGCCACCGCTTTGCGGATCGCGTGTTGCCCGTCGCTGACCACGCCCGTGATCGGCAGGCCCACAGCCTCGACCGCCTCGCGCAGCAGGATGGCCAGATCCTCAGCCGTGCCTGACAACAGGCTGCGCGCCAGGAGCACCGTGCCCGAGAGACAGTTGCGCAAGACCCACAGCACCTCGTGCCCGACGTCTGGCTGCAGGCCGTCGAGCGCGAGGATGATCCGGTCCTGTCCGGCCAGCTGCCGGCGCAGGTGAGTGGGCTCGCCGAGCTGGGTGGCGAGCACCTCATCGTAGCGGTCGAGCAGGTTGGTGACGCTGCGCTCGGCGATGGCCACGCCGCGCCCGCGCAAGAGAGCGTGGATCTCCGGCACCGAGCGGTGCTCGCGATGGCGCAAGGCGCCCACCAGCGCCACGATGTCGAGGCCGAACTCGTGTTGTGGCAGGGCCAGTGCGCCCTCAGCCTCGGGACGATAGGGCTTGTGGAAGCGGGCGCACCCCGCCGCCTCGCAGCGGCGGATCTTCAGCCGTAGCCGCACCGTGCCGCTCAGCGTCACCAGAGTGCGCTGGTTCTCGTAACGGATGCGCATGCTCCCGCCGCAAACCGGGCACAGTCGGCGGACCGGAGCCAGCGTCCGCTCACGACCCGGAACACGGACTTGAGTGCGGGACATGGCGCGCCTCCATCCATGCGCCCCCAGATCCCAACCTTACCAGACAGCCAACTTTGCTGTCGTAGAAAAAACCGATCTCGCCGCTCACCTCCTGGAGCGGTTCGACGGGCGCTTCGCGGTGAAGACGGTCGCCGACACGCTCGGCGTGGCTCGCTCCCACCTGGCCGAGCGCCTGAGTCGACCTGCTCGGGCACGCGGCCCCTACCGCAAGCCCCAGGATGCGCGGCTGCTGCCGACCATCCGCGCGATCGTCGATGCCCGCCCGAGCTACGGCTATCGCCGCGTCACTGCGCTGGTGAACCGGGCACTGCGCTCGCGCGGCGAGGCGAGCGTCAACGCCAAGCGGGTGCTGCGCATCCTGCAGGCGAACGGGCTCACCCTGGCGCCGCACACCGCCCGCCGGCCCGGCCGCACCCACGACGGTGTGGTCGTGGCGCTGCGCTCGAACGTGCGCTGGTGCTCCGACCATCTCGAACTGCGCTGCCGGGACGGTGCGATCGTCCGCGTGCTGTTTGCCATCGATGCCTGCGACCGCGAGATCATGGCATGGTCAGCGACCACGACGGGCGTCTCGGCCGAGATGGTCTGCGACCTGATGATCGCCTGCTGCGAGCGCCGGTTCGGCGCGACGAAGGCCCCGCACCCAGTCGAGTGGCTGTCAGACAACGGCGCCGCTTACATCGCCAAGGAGACCGCTCAGACGGCCGCCGCGCTCGGCCTACGACTGCTGTTCACGCCGGTGCGCTCGCCGCAGAGCAACGGCATAGCGGAGGCGTTCGTGAAGACCCTCAAGCGTGACTACGCCCGCCTCGCCATCTTGGCCGACGCCGAGACCGTGATGCGGCTTCTGCCGGCTTGGTTCGAGGACTACAACACCATCCACCCGCACTCCGGCCTGCGCATGCTCTCGCCCCGAGAGTTCCTCAGCCGGAGTGCCTAAACCCGCCCCGCCGCCTGTCCGGTCAAACAGGGTGCACTCCACACAGCTCAAACGGTTTTGTCCCTGACTCTAAGGCGATCTGCTCTTTAGGTCGAACCTGCTCTTCTTTACGGCTCTGCCCCTCCGCTCAGGGTCTCACAAAACCGGAAAACTCGCACTCACGCCGGACCAAAACGACGCGTGACGTCAGAGGGACGTCACGCGTCGAAATCCGCTTTGCTTTCGGCCGAGGACGAAGCACCCATCATTGCCTTCCGGCGGCAGCTCGCCATCCACCGCAAGAGCCCCCAATGACGGCACTGCATTTGCTGACTAGTTCCAATTTTAGCGATCGAAGCAAATAGTCCGTAGAGCGGCGATGCTCTTATAGGGAGATCAGAACGCCGAGGATAGCATGGCCAAGCCCATCAAATTTGCAACGGTCACAAGCGACAGCAACTATACAGGGACCACTTACTATGTTGACGCTGCTGCCGGAAGCGACAACAACAACGGAACTTCGGCGTCCTCGGCCTTCGCTTCCATTCAAAAAATCGACAGCCTACATCTGAAAGCAGGCGACACGATCCTGTTCCACACCGGGGAGACATTCTCTGGCACCCTGACCATCGCCGATAGTGGCACGGCGACCAGCCACATTACCGTCGGTAGTTACGGCGGTGGCACCAGCCCAATTATTGCTACGAGCAGCGATAATGGTGTCGTTATCACTGGCAGCTATGTCACTGTCCAAGACGTGCATGTTACCGGGGCAGCACAGGCGGGCATACAAATAGCCGGAGCTTACGATACGGTGCAGCGTACAGAGATTGATCACAGCGGCTTCGGCGTTTTGACGCAAGGTTCGTACGGTCTTTTCACGCAAAACAACGTTCACGATCTGCACATGATTGTAAACACGCCGGGCGGCAATGATGATTATGGGGCCGTTGCATTTGACATACAGGGTTCTCACAACGAGTTCTCGTTTAACAATGTAAATAACGCTGAAGCTCCGTCATATGATTACGGCCAAGACGGCGGCGGTTTCGAATTTTGGCGCTCGTCGAGCGATACCTATATCCACGACAACACGGTCACAAACTCGGAAGGGTTCGTAGAAGCTGGGGGCCTCAGTGGCGATACGATTAACAACGTCAGGATCGAGAACAACACGATCACCAATGACACAATCCTCGGATGGCTCCACAATGATCCATCCCTAACGTTCGGATGCAATATCAGCTCGTGGGACATCGGAGGCAATACTCTCACGCAAACAGCTGGGATTGGATCCGATTTGACACTGGGGGGTCTATCGTGCTTCACGACAATTTATTTTTCTAACCAGTAGCGCTAGGTGTCTGGACCCGAGATGTGGTGTAATGAATCGAGCGCGAAGCATTCGGGCTTTTTTGCCCAACTCTGGCAGATGACTTTCAAGAGTGTGTGATCGCGTAACGTCTTGAGTCGACGGCCGAAGTTGTAGGCAGCGGCGAAGTCCGCGGGGTGGACGCGCAGTCGCACGGGGCTGGCGTAGTGGTAGCGCCGGACCGTGGCGGCCTTGATGATGCGGTCTATCCGCTCGACTTGGCCGCTATCCGGCATGGTGGCCGTGGGTGCCCTCGCATTCCACTGGTCTGCCGACCGACGTTATGATTCTTTACTTCTTTCGTGGTTTTTCGCGGATTGCGTGAAATAGCCACAGTGATGGAGTCGGCGCGGGCTGATTGACGAGGCAGATGATCCTCCCTTTTTCTTGCCGGGCTGCGCCATTGAACGCGTCTTCCGGACCCATAGTCGCCATATCTTCGCGCATGCGCACCGAGTTTTATTGTTTATGGTCGACGTCCAACCTTTGGCACGACCAGCTCTGCCGCTCGCAGCCGCTATGAACGCCGGCCGGTCGATCTGCCGAGCATTGGTCAACCCATGACGCTGCGCCTGCGCATCCTACGCTTCTACTGCCATCATCGCGCCTGCCGCTGCTGCACGTTTTCCGAGCGTCCTCCACGGTTGATACCGCCGCGAGCGCGCCGGACTCACCGCCTCGCGTAGGCCCAGATCCGGATCGGGCTTGCAGTCGGCGGCGAGGCCGGCGCGTGCCTGACCAGCCATCTGGGGATCAAACCAGCTCCTATACGGCCCTGCGCCTTGTGCACCGCTTCCCCCGTCCGAGAGTGGATCCGCCTCCAGCCGTGGGCATCGGCGATTGGGCCATCCGCAAAGGAAGGGCCTGTGGCACGCTCCTCGTCGACCTCGAACACAGATGCCCTATCGGCCGGTTGCCCAACCGTTCGGGGGGACCGTTGCCGCCCAGCTGCGGCGCCATTCCCTCATTCAGATCATCGCCCGCGACCGCTCGACCGAGCCCGCCTCTGTACCTCTCCCAAGCAGCTGGCCTGGATCCTTGTTCACCCCATCGCGACTCTGCCGCCCCGCGCCACGGCCTACCTCGCTTGCATCCGACAAGATGCCGAGGCAGCACGGATCGCGGATCTGGCATGGCGGTTCACGATTCTGGTGCGCACCTGTGGCTTGCGCCGCGACCGACCGGCGGATGCGATCAGCGATCTCGACAAATGGCTGTTGAGGACGCGGAACTGTGGCGCCGCGGCGTCAGAGACCTTCGCGGCCGGCTTAGCGCAGGACGGGGCGGTGGTTCGGCGTTCGGGCGGCGCTGACAACGTCCTAGAGCAACGCGCAGGCCGAAAGGTCGGTCAGTCGGCTGAAGATGCGCAAACGTACTATGCACGGCCGCGCCAGCCTTGCACTCTCCCAACACCGTGTCGTCCTCGCTGCCTGATCTACGCAAAGTGCGGGAGAATCACCCATTCAGAGGAGGATTACCTCGAGGCTAAGCCCTTCAAGCTCACTTCGGTCCATCCCACGAGGGCATCAAACAAATTCACTCCGCACAGGAACGTAGGTAATTAAGATCCTCCCGACCAGCTCTGTCCAAATCCGGCCGATCAGCATATGCGATTTGAAACAGAAATTTAATCGCGGAGAGTAGAAGAGAGGGAAGCGACTGACGCCTGGACTTATGTAATGTCATCACCCGAGATAACGCGGCTCTACTATGGCCTGCTCGACCGCGCGCCAGATGCCGCGGGCCTGCAGTCCTGGGAGACGGCCGCGCACAACGGTGCCTCGCTGACAGCGATCGCGCAAAGCTTTCTTAACTCCGGTGAGTATGCCGGCCAGCACGCGGGCGAGACGGACCAGCAGTTCGTGGACCACCTCTACACCGCCGCGCTCGGTCGCGCGGCGGATCCGTCAGGCGAGCAGTCTTGGCTGTATGCTCTCTCGCATGGCAGCTCTCGGGCCGACGTGGCGGTGGGCATCATCGAGAGCCCCGAAGCGCAGCAGCACCTTGCCGCGCAAGTCGGATCGGCCGCGCAGCCCCAGCTCACCTCTGGATTCGCCAGCTTGATCACTGATGCCACCGATGCTGCGGTGGCGCGGCTCTACTACGGCCTGCTCAACCGTGCGCCAGATGCCGCGGGTCTGCAGCACTGGGAGGCGGCCGCGCACAACGGCAGCTCGATCTCGGCGGTGGCGCAGGCTTTCCTCGGCTCCAGCGAGTATGCCGGCCAGCACGCGGGCGAGACGGACAAGCAGTTCGTGGACCACCTCTACACGGACGCGCTCGGTCGCGCGGCGGATCCGTCGGGCGAGCAGTCTTGGCTATATGCCCTCTCGCATGGCAGCTCTCGGGCCGACGTGGCAGTGAGCGTCATCGAGAGCCCCGAAGCGCAACAGCACCTCGCCGCTCAGATCCAGCAGCCCACGAATTCGGCTGGTGCGGCGAGCACCGAGGTAGACGCTGGAACCACTTACTATGTTGACGCTGCTGCCGGAAGCGACAACAACAACGGAACTTCGGCGTCCTCGGCCTTCGCTTCGATTCAAAAATCGACAGCCTACATCTGAAAGCAGGCGACACGATCCTGTTCCACACCGGGGAGACATTCTCTGGCACCCTGACCATCGCCGATAGTGGCACGGCGACCAGCCACATTACCGTCGGTAGTTACGGCGGTGGCACCAGCCCAATTATTGCTACGAGCAGCGATAATGGTGTCGTTATCACTGGCAGCTATGTCACTGTCCAAGACGTGCATGTTACCGGGGCAGCACAGGCGGGCATACAAATAGCCGGAGCTTACGATACGGTGCAGCGTACAGAGATTGATCACAGCGGCTTCGGCGTTTTGACGCAAGGTTCGTACGGTCTTTTCACGCAAAACAACGTTCACGATCTGCACATGATTGTAAACACGCCGGGCGGCAATGATGATTATGGGGCCGTTGCATTTGACATACAGGGTTCTCACAACGAGTTCTCGTTTAACAATGTAAATAACGCTGAAGCTCCGTCATATGATTACGGCCAAGACGGCGGCGGTTTCGAATTTTGGCGCTCGTCGAGCGATACCTATATCCACGACAACACGGTCACAAACTCGGAAGGGTTCGTAGAAGCTGGGGGCCTCAGTGGCGATACGATTAACAACGTCAGGATCGAGAACAACACGATCACCAATGACACAATCCTCGGATGGCTCCACAATGATCCATCCCTAACGTTCGGATGCAATATCAGCTCGTGGGACATTGGAGGCAATACTCTCACGCAAACAGCTGGGATTGGATCCAACCTAGTACTGGGGGGATCTGTCGCGCTTCATGATAATTTTTTCTTATAGACGGCATCGCTAGTTGAGCAGCCGTCGCGTTGTCGGGGTTACCTAGCCGACCGATTTTGGACCGGGCTGATTGAGAGGATCGGCCGGTGACGAGGGAGCTAGGGACGAAACGAGGACAGAAGCCGAGCGCGGAGCAGGTGGTGCTAATGCTGCGCCAAATCGAGATGCAGACCGCCCAGGGTAAGAGTATCGCCGTCGCGCGCAAGGAAGCGAACTTTTCCGAATAGAACTGCGCGACGACTGCCTGCTGCAGGAGACCTTCTATTCAGTGAGAAGGGCCCAGCCCATGATCGGATTTTAGCAGACCAGCTACAACCGCGTCCGGCCGTACTCATCCTTGGGCTATCGGCCGCCCGCGTCTTTATACCGCTCTAAGCGGCCTTCCGGCTACCCAGGGCCGCCACCATGCAGTAACCTGACAATTGGCCTGATCCAAAATCCCGATCAGGTCAGCCGGGTCAGCGCAAGCCGGTTTGCCGGCTTGCGCTGACCCGGGGCATACTCAACACCGCCGGTGATTACCCTTCAGCTACGCGGTAGCCGACGGCATGGCCCGTCGCCTGTGTCCTCGCGCGAATTTGAATGCGTGCCCAACCTTATTTGCGAGCCGGACCAAAGGCTTCGGGCATGACCGAGGGAACTCTTCTAAAATCGGTAGGTTCAAAAACATGGCAGTCCCGCGGAGTTCTTGGGGATGGTTGGCCGCGGCGAGTGGGAGGTGCAGTTAGAAGATCTTGCAACCGCGAGCCGTCAACGGCGTGAGCCAGCAGAGGGGTGGTAGCGCGGCTCTCGCGGGCATATATACGTTGGGAAAGTTAAGGTGCCTATCCAACATCCTTAGAGCAACAGCTGCGCGTTGCGGTGGCCGCACGTGGCGGAGCAACAAATTTTTAATGATCTTTTGAAATTCTTTCAGCAATCTCGGCCAGAATGGGAAGCGTCGATGCATTATCTGTTGA
Organism: Methylobacterium sp. P31; assembly: GCA_050632875.1. Lineage (GTDB taxonomy): Bacteria > Pseudomonadota > Alphaproteobacteria > Rhizobiales > Beijerinckiaceae > Methylobacterium. The sequence goes on from JBODSC010000001.1 coordinate 5,396,503, forward strand.
AATATCTCGGCCGCCGTTCGGGTAGAAAAACCCAAGTCAGCCAGATGACGCGCGAAGAAATAATCGGTCACTTAGATAATTTCGCGCCGGGGATCGCTCCTGTTCGGCCCCTCTCGGTTAGCAAAGATTCCGAGGGGGTACGTAAAGAAGAACTCTTTATTTTTCAACTAGAGAAAATTAAGAACACGAGCCGCCGCGCACCCGTTCAGGAAAAACACACGATTAAGTCTATAATAGGAGTGCCGATCCTTAAATCAAGCGAATCTATCTGAGAAGAATGAGGTGTGAGGACGCTGCTTGCGAGGCAACGATACTCAACCCTGGCTTGCACGACCAGGCCAAATCGCGTTTGTAAGTTCGTGCCGCCTACCTCGGCGCTATGAGGGCTATGCAAGTGCATGCCCGCCCCGCGGGCTGAAGGTCAATCGGCCCGCCGCAAGCGGGTGGGCGCCTGATGCGCAGTGACGACATCCGAGGCCTGGCGGGCCGTTGGCTCCGGCCCTGCACGACCGACAGCCATCACGATCTCCCGATCGCCCCAGACGCCTGAAGCAGGCCTTCGCGGCCGCGCGGCCCAGCACGGTCTGGCTGGTCGACGTGAATTACCTGCCGGCCGCGGAGGGTTGGCTCCACTTGGCGGCCGCCCTCAATCTCGCTACGCGCAAGATCGTCGGTTGGTCGATGCACGATCACACGCGGACCGAGCTGAGCGTGGCCGCGCTGATGATGGCGATTCAACGGCAGCGGCTGGCTGCCGGGATCATCTGTCACTCAGATATTCAAAAGAGCAGGCCCAGTCCGCGGCAGCTGACGAGCGGCGCAGTTCGATCGCCGGCAGGGCGCCAGCATGCGGGCGAAACCGTCCTTGAGTCGAACGAGCTGCTGTTACGACCGTGAGAGAGTGAGCCTCGCTCAGGGCGCTTGTGTCACGGCCTCATTGAATCGCCGCACTGCAAATTTCCGGCGCGACATGGCTCGACGTTCGTACCGCTCCAGACCCTCGAGCTGCTGGAAGAGCGCTACAGGGATTTGAGTCAGTGGATGGCCATCCAGTTCCGCTTCCCGCCATTGAGCCGACGTCCCGCTCCGTAGCAGTGCGACCTTAAAGGCCTTCACTCGCTGAAGCTGGAACTGCGCCTCTGCGACAGCTCGAGCAGCTTCTCGGACACCCACATCACTGACGTACTCGCCTGCAATAAGCACGGCCAGTGCCTCGACCTCCGCCTCCACCTCAGGATTTGGGTCCACCGCCGACAGGCCGTGTTTGCGGGCATTTTGTCCCGAGCGCACCTTGCCTGCGGCGGTCCGTGGACCGGTGCTGGCCTGAGCGTTGCGGCGATTGGCCTGAGTGGCGCGCTCGGAGGTCATCGCAGCTTCAAACGTCCAAACGACAGCTCACCGTGTCTTTGTGTGCTCGACGTCGAGGACGTCGGCGGCGGCAGTGCGCAGTTGCTGGGCCAAGCTTGCCCGCTTGCGCTCGATCTCGCGCAACAGCGCGTCCCGGCGCTGATCTGCCAGTGACGCCAGTCGGTCGACGCGCTCGATGGCGGGTAGGTTCAGCAGGAAAGCGTGCGCCGTCACATCCTCAGTCGTGAGATCGCGCTCCTGAAGGTACTTGTCGACCTGATCTTGCGAGCTCTTTTTGCCGATGGTCCAACCTGCCGCAAGTGTGTCGATTGAAGGCCCTGTTACTCCGTCGATTTGCTCGGGATTCGCATACTCAAAAGCTGGACGGATTAACTCCGCGGCAGCTCTCAGCCGGGCTTGCACGAGGATCTGCCCACGCCAGCGGCGCAGCCGTTTGGCTTCCCAGATGAGATCGATGATATCCTTTACCCAGATCGCTTCGATCACATCCTTGGGCTTGACCTGCTGCACGATGTTGTCTCGGAGTGCATCGTACTGCTCCGCGTTCTCGCCCGGCAGAAGCGGACGATCGTCGAACAGGAAATCGAGATGCGCCGGGATGGCCGGCCGAATAGTCCCGGAGGAGGGGGCGTCTTGGCGAGGACGGACTCTCTCCCGCATTCTCATAGGTGTTGATTGATTCGTCATCTGAGCTCCCGCTCTTGCCTCGTTCGTCTTAGCGGAGCGCGCAGGGTGGGCGCAAAGTGGATTGATCGGCTCACTCCAAACTTCCACCGATCTTGTGCTTGGCTCGCCCGTCGAGGACTCGCGCTGCGCTGATCTCGATCCGCGGTCGAAGCGGCCGCTGACGAAGCTGTCGCGCGAGACAACCGTGCCGTTGATCTTGCGCTTGAGCGCACAGGCGCGCGAGCCCGGCAGCGGTCGCGCGATGACCGCAGCTTCCGAGGTGCCGGACCTTCTGCCGCTTCGCCCGCGCCGCACGGGCGTGATCGTCTCGCGTCTTCTCTCGGCCGCACGCTTCGTGCGCTGGACCCATGTTCTCGAGGCTCGTCAGCGCCGCCGAGTTCCAGGGCCCGGGTGTGCTCGACGATCCAGCGCTCCCGCACGCCGTCGATGCGTTGGCCACAGATCACACAGGTGCCACCAGTCCGCTCCCAGGCCTGAAGCCGGCGCTGTCCTGACAAGGACCGGCGCGGCGTGGTGCCGACGTCCTCAAGAGCGACATACGGCATCGCGGCGCTCACCTGGAGGGGAGGGGCGTCCGGCAAGCGCCTTGAGCGCCCGGTGAGACAGATCCTCCCAATCACACAGCAATTGCTCGTAGCGCTCGATCAGCGCTCTGAGGCTCCGCGTCGTCCTCCAGCGCAACGAGCTTCACTGGGAGGCTCAGTGACGCCACAGTCGGACGTGCGGGATCGGCCGCGCGCCCGCGCGGTCTTCTCTGGGGCATTGTGTGCCTCCTCGCTTTGCTTGGGTGGTGAGAAGTTTGTTGGGGGCGAATTGGTGGCGAGATACCCCCTCTGCCGGTTCAGACTATCGCCGGGATCTGGCTACCAGCTGCGCCTCGAAGGCCTTTGGCTAAGAGGATACGCGGCGAGCGCGTCAGAGAGGCCGCTGATGGTGCATCAGCAAATGCTACGGCACCTTCCTCGCTACCTATCCTCTGGGGCTGAGGACTGCCGCAGTGCGACGTTTCGCGATTATGCTCGATAGGCGCCTGCGCTCGTGCCGTTGCCGTGAGGCGGGCAGCCTTGGCGGCCTGCCACGCGGCCGTGAGGCCAACCGACATGCTGACGGACCAAGCGGCACCACTGCGGAGCTGGTGGGCTTTCGCGGCCTCGATGGCCAAAGACATGAGAGCGGCGCGGTCGAACGCGCCGGCGGGGGGACCAGGCGAGTGTGGCGGATGCGGGTCAGTCCCTGGATGAGGGAGCGAGCCGAGACGACGCCAGGGATGGCATGAGTTCGATCGCTCTTGATGCCACGGAGAGCGGCGTTCCACGAGATGCGACGCTGGAGAGGCATGGCGTTGAACCGGGTGAGTCGGTCCGATACTTATGGATCACAAAGCGCCATACGTCAACACTTTAAGATCGTAATGAGCCAAAAAGATCAATCTTTGGTGACGGGTAGGCAGATCGCCGCGGCGCGCGCTCTCCTAGCAATCGGTCAAGCTGAGCTAGCCAAATCGGCCTCGATTTCCGTGCCAACTCTCAAGCGCATGGAAGCGAGTGAGGGACCAGCCGGTGGTATGGCGAACAACGTCCGAGCGGTGATCGCCGTACTGGAAACAGCAGGCATCGAGTTCATTCCAGCAAACGGCGGCGGCCCCGGAGTGCGGCTTCGGGAGGGCCGCACTGGCTGATTGGACAATGCAGGCGCATTACCAGCTCGTTGGGGAGGCTCGGCCTCAACCGCTCAAGAGCCGCTCCTCGCCAGTGATCTGGTCGATACGGCGAATCTGGCGCGATCTGCGCTCGGCATCAGCCCAGACGCGTGGCGGGACGCTCAGGAAACGATGAGATCGGATGCGGCTGCTCTGACTGTGGCGGCGATTCTGCAAACGGCCGAGCATATCAAGAGCCCGGGTGGCTATCTTCGATCGCTGGTGGAGAGGAAGAGGGCAGGGGAGTTTAGCCTCGGACCGATCCTTCAGGCTCTGACCCGAGGCTCGCCTTAGGGCGCACGGGACGCGCCGTTCGGGTGTGTACATGACATTTCGAGAGACGAAGCCGAACGGCGGACCGGGCCACGTCGCAGCGGTAATCTCGCCGCTCGAGATCCGAGGCACTGTCCCTCATCAGTCTGCGTCCGGCAAGCCGCAGCGAACGGAGGATCTACGAGGATACCTAAGCTCGAACTGCCGGCGATCACCGACGAGGAGGAGGCGCGCATCCAGGCTGGGATCGTGGCCGACCCGGACAACCCCGGGGGCACCGATGCGCAGGCTGCTCAGGCGCGCCCTTTTGCCGAAGCATTCCCCAAACGGGGAGAAGTTTCCACACACCGGACGGGGGTCGCGGAAGCGCCCACTAAACCTTGAAGAGGCCGCAACGCCCGCTCACCGAAGGACCACGACAGCGGGCGGGGTGCCCAGCCACCGAGGCGACCCAAACCCCTTGCGCATGGTGAGATGCCGAGCCGGCGCGCGGGGTTGAAGCGAACCGGGTGCTGTTCGAGCGGACCGCGGAATATCGGAACTGGCCGGGCCAGGGATGGTGCGTGCCGGGTGGGAGTTTGCCGCGAAGGGCAGCTGAAGTGCCTCCTGCCGTTTGCCACGACTACTGCGGCCGCCTGGGACCTTCCATCAGGCCGAGGCGCACTGCCAGGGCCAGCAACTCCGTGTCTGTGAGCCAAAGGCCCCCATCGATGAGCCAGCGCTCAGTCGCACCATCCGGCTCGACGCGGTGGCCGTGGGCTCGAAGCGCCGCAGCCGCGTCGAGGATCTGATCGTACCCGTCGCTCATCTCTTCAGCGGAGGCGCCAACAGAATTTCTGAGGAACGCAGATAAGCGATTGTTGGTGCCCAGGTGCGGTTCCCGCGGCGCCGCCACGCTTTCTTCACCCCAGGTGGCAAAGTGGCGCCCCCACTCTGATCCATAGCGAGCAGAGGTGATGTTGGGGATGTTTTAGAGCTAGTCGTCGAATGCGCTCGCTGTTGCTCCGAACGCCACGAGGCTGATAGCCATAAATGTTAAAAACCCCGTCGCACCGCCTGCGACACCAAGCAGAAACGTGAGCATCGCTTCCTCTTTTGTCTTTTTGCATTTGTATTTTCTCATAAACGATCACTACATGAAGCGCGGTTAAATAAATTAACCGCATAATTATTTCGGTCAGTAGCCCATTGATCTTGCGGTAGCGATGCTGCAGTTTGGGATCAGTCGTCCGTGGTATTGGCTCCGATTTAGGACAAGCTGAGTAATGGCTCTGCTTTGACATCCGGGCTTCCCCAGCGCCCTGGGTGAGTGGTGGGCCGGATCCCGTTACTACGTGGTTCGGCCCGGCGCCGTTCGGCCAAGGCTTATGCCGGAGCGACGCAGGACCGTCTGCGGCATGCCCCGCCGATGCAAGAACGAAGTCCTACACCGAACGGCTAAGGTTCGCCGCGGCGGGCTTTCCTTTGCGGCGCCCGTTCGGCCTCACCGCGCGACAGCGGTCGGAGTTGGGTAGCTGTTCGATTGGCAGGCGGGCGACCGAACCAACCGGGCTGCCGGTGCTGCTCTGCCGCCGCTCGACCTTTCAGCCGATCGCTGACGGCAGGCTATTCCCGCACAGTTGGAGGGATTGTTACCCCTGCCCATCCGGCGTGCTATCGTCCGCTCTCATGCCGGAGGAACCTCAATGATCCGATCCGCTATCGCGATGGTGTTCCTAGCCACACCGGCGATTGCAGCTCCCGCGCACCGGCAGCCCACGCCAGCCACGGTGCAACAGCCGAGCGCCGATCCGGCTCGGCCCGCCAGCGCAGATGCCAAGGGTCCAGTGGGTCAGACAGAGCAAGCGCGGATCAAGGCGCGAAACGCATTCATGAAGCGCCAGGAAGTGTCAGACGCTAAGATGAAGCGGACGATTGGCGGGATCTGCAGCGGCTGCTGAGCGCCCTCCTGACTGTAACCCTGCGGGGGGCTGTCGGGGACTGCGGCGCCTGAAGCGGGTCCCGATCAGCTTGAAGCACAGCTGCCCAGAGATCGCTGACGGTGCGGGCCGCCGCGCTGCGCAGGAGCGCTTTGAGCTTTGCGAAGGCAAGTTCAATCGGGTTGAACTCAGGACTGTAGGGCGGGAGGTACAGGAGCCGGGCTCCGGCTGCCGCGATCAACTCGCGCACGCCCGCCACTTCTCGGCCTCGACGTGGTCGATGCCGAACTGCGCGCGGAAGTCCGCGCGCATCTCCGGCTTCGCCCACTCACAAAGATCGAGCAGACGGTCGAGGAGCGTGGGTGCCGCGTGTGGCGCCAGGGGGCGCGACCAAGTCGGACTGGAGCGTCCGGGACGCACATCCTGGGGTCTAATCAATAAGTACTGCTTTAGGTCGATACGCGATACCGGTTTGGCCGAATTCTATTCGCAAAACAGGACGTGTGAATTTAAAATTGCACATGATACGTGTGGACATAGCGACGGTATTGATTGACCGCAGAAGGATCCACCATGGAACTCACACCTAATCAAGGCCGCCTCGAGGCTGTGTGCCTACTAGCTGCTACGCTTGCAGATCGGATGTTGATGAAGCAGGCGAGCCAGGGTTCGATGCCCCTCGCGAACGCCGATATGTTGTGGGAAGCATCGTCACTGCTAGACGAATACCAATACCCGGTACCCAGTATCGTCGTTGATGTTCTTGGCCGGATCCGCCACGCGGAGGAGACCGGAACAGAGGCTGAGGTCGCAACGACGTCGCCCGGCCAGGACGCCTCGCCCCGCCAGTCAGACAGGCAACTACCCTGTTACACTTGCACCGGCCGCTATAGTCCTGATCGGGTCTCAGTGCCTCACCTCGCTCGCGACCGGCTGATGCGCGAACAGGATAAGATCGAGGGCATCGGCTAGCGTCAGCTGTAAGCCCTTGTTCAGCGCCCGGGACGGCTATGCCGTTCCGGGCCAAGTTGGGAAGCCGGGTTTGGTCGGCATTCCAAAAGGGGCCCGTCCGCTCCCTTTCAGGTCAGGCGCTCAGCACGCGATCGGCGCCCAAAATCGCACTCTGGATCACACGGTGGCCGCGCTCGATGCCGGTCATCGCCGCTCTTTGGCCATGGTGGGAGGCCGAGCTTCGCCGCATCCCGAGAGATTCCGGGCTCGCAGCCGCGATCCGCTACGCCCTGAGCCACCGCACAGCCCTGGCGCCGCCTCCTGATCATCGGAGTCTGCGCCGTGGTCCGCCACGCGGTCCGGCGCGGTGCTCCGAATGGGGCCTGGCTAGGGCGCATGCTCGCCCGCAAGCCACGCATGCTTGTGACCGTAGCCCGTACCAACAACTTGGCCCGCAATGTCCGGGCTGCCATGACGACGGACGGTCACTACCTGAGTACTGCTGATAGAGCCGGCCGCGCCTCGTCCTGCTTTAACCAAATAAGTATCAAGGCAGGCGCCCACGTGCCGAAGACTACTGAGCGCCAAGATACGCGCGCGCATAAAGCGCAATCGTGGCAATGGCTTAGCGCCAGCGTCATCTGTCTGCTTAGGTTAACAAAGTACTATTGCGAGATCCCGGAGGATCTGGAATCCTTATGGCGGAATAGAAAGATGTGCATAGATCCAATTGGGGGCTTGCTGTGTTCGAATCGGGCGAATTGTTGCGCATTTCTGTAATCAGCGGAGTGATCGGGTTCAGCATCTTCTGTGGCTGCTACGGTATCGCTGTGTGGAGTAAGCGAAATAAAGGAGCCGCTCGATCAGCCCATCTTGGTGCACTGATCATTGTGGCGGCGCTTGTTTCGGGCGTGGTCTCCTGGGCGCAGGCTGAATTTGCGGACCGTTCCGGCATCGTCGGCGGAGCCGATCACCTCTTCGTGGTCCGGGCTCCGCGGGACGCCACGGTGAAGATGGTGGCCTCCGACCTGAACGTGCAGAAGGGTGAGATCATCGCCGAGTTTGCGCCTCCGGGCATCGAGAAGCAGCTTGCCATTTTCGACAGCCGAATCGCCGAGGGGCAGTCAAAGCTTGATGGGCTGAAGCATCGTGCGCTGCCCATCGAAGGCGCGCTACTTCAGCGGCAGGCCCAGCTTCGCGCCCAGACTGATCAGAACACGAGCTTTCTGTTCGATCTGCAGCGCGCCCTGCGCGAGGTTGAGCGCGAGCAGATGACGGCGCGCACCACCTGGGCGCGTGAGAAGAGCCAGCTTGTGGCCGACATCGCCGCGAGCGAGAAGAGCATCGCGTCCTATGATCAGCAGATCGCCATTGCGCAGACGAGCGTGGCGCGCGCCAACGAACTTCGTGAGCGCAACATCATCTCGGCGCAGTTGATGGAGGATCGCAGCACGAGCGCTCTCAAGCTCACGTTGGAGCGCGATCGCGCGGCCCTCAATCTCTCCGAGACTCGCCGTCGTCTCGCCGACCTTGAGGAGCGCTACACCGGCACGTTCTCAAAGCTCGGCGCCCAGCAGACCCGCATCGCTGCCGATATCGCCACGGTCGAGAACACATTGCTGGCGCTGGCGCCGCGGCTGCGCGAGGCCGAGGCTCTCCTGGCGCAGGACACGAAGCGCGCCGAGGAATCGTTGGCAAGTGAGCGGAAGGCGGCCGAGCACCATCTTAATGGCCTGATCGCCGAGCGCGACCGCACCAAGGCGGCGACCGAGGTGACCGCCCCGTTCAGCGGTCGCGTCGTGTTCCGCCCGAACTCGCCGGGGCTTGTCAGCGAATCCAGCCCGATCCTCGCGATCGCAGACAGCAACGGTTTCCAGGCCCGGGTGATGATGCCCGCGTCCGAGATTGAGGATGTGGCGCGAGTCGGTGAGGTGAAGTTCGCCCTCGATCACCCGGTGCTCTCCCGCTACTTCTCGGGGACCTTCAGCAAGGCGGAGCCGGCCGCGCACGAGCCGGGCCGGGTGATCGCGAGCTTCGATGTCGCCCTGCCCATCGAGACCGCGATGCTGCTCTCGTCTTCGCCGGATGCGGTGCGCGTTCGCCTCAAATGGGCGCCGCCCGCCTGGCAGAATAACGGTGTCCGCGGCAGCGCGATCCTGGCCCTCATCGGCCTGCTCTTCGGCTTCATCCGCCGCCGCCCGAGGGCCAAGGAACTGCTGGCCAATGTCGAACCCGTGACCTTGCCGCAGCCCGTCACCCAGCCTCTGCGGGTTGTGCGCACCGGAGGGGCGGCATGATCCGCGAGATGTCCTGTGAGAGCCGAGACCGATCCCGGGTCGATGTCCCACGGATCGTTCTCGATGGCCTCTCCATCGTGGCCTTCGCATACGGGCTCGCCCTGGTCGCGTTCCTACCCTGGAGCATGTACGACGCATTGATGGCAGCGGATCGGACTGGGCCAAGCTATCTGCTCGGAATGTTCCTCGTGATGATCGGTGGCCTTATCATGGGGCGCTGGTCAGCAATCCAGTACTTCTCCTTGATCAAGGCCCGCTGGTTTCCGGACCCTGTAGCCGAAGGATCAGACGAGCCCTTTATCTCGATTCTGGTTCCCGCCTACAACGAGACCGAGACGATCATTCCCGCCATTCAGTCTCTCACTGGGCTGTCCTACCCGGCCTACGAGGTGATTGTGGTCGATGACGGGTCGTCCGACGATACCTACGCCAAGGCCCTTACCCTGGAAGGCCAGTATCCGCGCTGCACGGTGCGGGTGCTCTCCAAACCGAATGGCGGCAAGTGGAGCGCGCTTAACGCCGCGTACCGGGAGTCGCGCGGGGAATATGTGCTCTGCGTCGACGCCGATTCGCGTCTCAGCCGCACGGCGCTCTCCCTCCTCGTGCGCCGCATGAATGATCCCGGGGTCGTGGGCGTGGCGGGACAGGTCACGGTGCGCAATCGCGACTCGATTCTGACGCGTCTTCAGGGACTCGAATACGTTGTTGGAAATGGCAGCATCCGGCAAGCGATGAGCGAGCTTGGTCTCGTGGTCGTGGTGCCCGGACCGATCGGTCTCTACCGCCGCGAGGTTATGGAGCGGATTGCCGAGTTTCCCACGAATCAGCGGGTCGAGAACACCCCCGGGGCCGTTCAGGGACCGCTCTCGGGTGAGACGTTCGCGGAGGACATGCAACTGTCGCTATCAGCCTTAGCGCTGGGCGGTCGAGATCGTCTACGAACGTCGCGCGTACGCCTATACCAAAGCGCCAGACCAGGTCGACCTGCTGTTGAGCCAGCGCTACCGCTGGATGCGCGGCACGTTTCAGGTGCTTCGGATCTACCAGCGCGAGATGCGTTCCATGGCGCTCCAGCGTGCCAAGCGCTTGGATCGACTGATGCTGCTGTTCTATCCAGTGGATATGTATCTCGCGCCGCTGATGAACTTCTTCTTCTACGCCTATATCGCCTATGCGGCCGCGATGGGTAGCCCGATGCAGGAAATTGCATTCTGGATCGGCGGTGTCACTGTACTGAACATGATGATGGCGGCAATCTGCATTCTGACGCACGAGGACGACATCACGCTTCTGCCATTGGTCCTGGTGCAGGACCTGTATCAATGTCTTCTGATCAATACGGCCTGGGTCATCGCGATTTTCGATGAATACCGGGGCGCGCGGATGCGCTGGCACGCGGGCTAGTCACTCGCCCTATGCTCATCCCGGGGCTCACCTGGAGCGGAGGAGAGCAGCACGGAGAGGCGCCGCGGGAGCGCGCCGGCGGCAGAGGTAATCCGGCACGTGCTAGGACCGCTCAGGCTGTCCAGGGATCGATAAGTGAGATCCCGGCGTCGGAGAAATGCCGCCGGTTCCGCGTCGCCAACGTCGCGCGGCGCGCCAGAACAATCCCCGCGATCGCGGTGTCGCGGAAGTCAACGGGTGTGCCGGCGCGCTTGCGCTGTGCGGCTAAGATCGCGGCCTGCTCGGCTGCTGATTGATCGAACGACAGAATTCTGCCGGCGAAATCCTCCTGCATCACTTGCTCGAATGCGCGCTCGAGCTGCATTCGCCGGCGCCCCGATGGTAGGAGTTCGAGGCCGAACTTGGCTTCGAACACCGTGACGGACGTAAGCCAGATCGACTCGACGGGTTGCCGATCGAGCCAGCACAAGACTGCACGATCTGGCTCAATGTGCATCAGAGCAGAGAGGACATTTGTGTCGAGTACAATCACTCGAACACTGCCGGCTGGCCAATGGTGCCCCGCCGCTCGCGAATCTCCTCGTCAAAGCCGATATGAGCAAAGCGCGCCGCGATGCGGCTTCCAAGCGACACCTGCGCCTCGCCCTCGTCTCCGACAGCGGCTTGCAAGATCTCCCGGACTTCTGCCTCCACGCTTCGGCCGTGCCGTTCTGCCCGACGCCGCAGGCCGACCTTGACGCTCTCGGCTAAGTTGCGAACAACAAGCTGCGCCACTTGGGGCCTCCTCTGGATGATATCGTGATATCGACGCGCTGGGCCGGAAGCAAGGAACGTCACGCTCTTACGGCCAACGCTGACGCCCAGGATCGTCGAGCCATCATGAGCACCGCGGTTGCGGTCGCGAAAGTTCGCCGTGCCTCGGACCGTTCCTCACCGGCACTTCACCCGTGGCAAACAGGAACGGCACATCCAAGGACACATCCAAGGCGCACGCCTCGTCGTCGAACCGCCGACGACTGATGCCGATCGGCCACACGCGCCAGGTCGACTTATAGTTGGATGAACAACGGATCGATTGTAGTCATCCCATTCATCTGGGTGAATGTATATCGCCACTGCGCCACTAATTTGCACCGTGCTGCAATTTTCGATTAATAGCGGAATCCATAATCCCATTATGAAATTCGCGGTCAGGCCTCGTAAAGGTATATGAACAGCGGCGCCGGCTTGTTAACGGAAAATTAACCATGTTCCCCGCGCTTATGCAGAGAACGATTTCTGAAGATAAATTTAAGGCCGGTACGAGCACTGACAATGCAGTTTGGACGGTGGTTGTCGCTCCGCAGCTTCCTCGCTGCGCTTCTCGCGCTCTCGGTCTGTATCGGCAGCGGCTGCGTGATCCTGGCCGGCTCGGCTGGAGACGCCAGTTCTGGCCGCTTGCTCGACCAGGAGCTGCAGCGTGTCGCGGGTGTCGTCGCGGAGAAGCTGGGCGATGGTCTCGCGATCGTCGAACGCGACGCGAGTCTCGCGGCCGAGCACCCCGTCTTCGAGCGCAGCGCTCGCGCGGCCGCCATTCAGGAATTCCTCAGCCGCTGGCGCAGCCTCCATCCGAACTACAGCGATATTCTTTTCGCCGACGGGACCGGCCAGGTTCTGGCGACAGCGAGCGGATCCTTCCTGGGCGCCGACGTGTCAGGCACGACCTGGTTCGCGCGCGCCATGACCGGCATCGTGGTCGGCGATGCCAGCGGTCGGTCACTGACTGCCGTCCCGCGCAACGTGATCGTCGGCGCACCTGTGCGCGCTCAAGGCCGGGCGGCCGGCGTCCTGGCGATTCAACTGGCACCCACGTGGATCGAGGATGCTGTCTCTGTCACGCGCCGCATCCTCGGAGGATCTGCCCAGAACGCTCTCGTGAACGTCGTGAATGCCGGCGGGCTCTCGATTTACCAATCGGGGAGTTCTTCCGCGGATGGTGATGTCCGTGAAGCCAATGCCGTTGTCACCGACGAGGCGGCCCTCGGATGGGTTGTTGTGGTCAAAGGTCAACGCCAGGCCGAGGCGGCATCTGCGCTGTTGCAGGGCTTCACGCTGCCCTTTGTGCTCGCGGTGGCGGCGCTCGCTGGCTGCATGGGTTGGATGCTCGGAGCGCGCCTCGCGCGATCCCTCGCGAGCATCCGCCATGCCGCCGCCGAGGACCAAGTCGGTTTGCTTCCGAGGAACGCCTCGATCACAGACGTCGCCGACCTCGCCGACGCGGTGGAGCGAAGCATCGGCCGAAGCACGGGGCGCGAGCGCATCCAGCGGGAGACCCGGGCCGCCCTCGCGCGGAGCCGCGATCGTGTCCGCGCCGTCAAGCTTCTCAGCGGCTTCACGTGCTGGGAAATCGATCTCAGGAATGGCCAAGTGACCTGGGCCGCCGGTTCAGCCGATATGGCGGACAGCACGTCGGAGCGCGCCGATCATCTCGATGAGGTGCTGTCGCGGATTCATCCGGAGGACCGGGGCCTGTTGCGGCAGGCCATGCAGGCGGCCTGCGATGAACCGGGCTCCATTCGGGAAACCGCCGTGCGGACGCTCGCCGGGCAGGAGGAGGCAACAGGGCGGCAACTTCTGCTGCGCATGACTGCGGTGGCGGCAAGCGGGCAGCCGATCCGGCTCCATGTGCTCAGTCGCGAGATCGGGCTCATCGCTCTTCCAGCGCCCCGCGGAGCGAACTCCGGTTCGCTGGTACAGCGGACCGATCAGCAGATCGCGTCCTTCGCTGAAACCCCCGATCCGCAGGCTGGGGCGGTCGTCTGTGGGCTCGCAAACGAGATCGGCGAAGCCCTGTCGTCCGTCACCAAGGCCGTCAGCGCTCTCGAGCACGCAGGAGCGAACGCGGCAGACAGGAACATCATCGAGGCCGTCAGTCGCCACGCGGCACGTGGGGCTGCGCTCACGCGGAAGCTGTCATCGATCCTGAACCGCGACGCCGTGGGCGAGTCGGATACCGCCACGAAGCGGGCCCTCTCCGAGACATTGCAGCTCATATCCTCGGCGATCCTGCCAAGCTTGATCGTCGTCGAGCCGCAGACCACGACCTTGCCGGCCCTCGCCTGCACCGCTCGCGAACTTGAGGTTGTGCTGCTCAACCTGGCGAGCGATGCGCGCGCGTCGCTGCCGAAGGGCACTGTCGCCACGCTCACGGTTGAGACGAGTGCATCCTCGGTAATGGATGGCCGGACCGGCCTGCGCATCGTACTCACCGCCCCGAACAGGTTCCGTGCCGATCGCGGCGTGGCCGTGATCGGGGAACTCATGGCCGGCATCGGGGGCGCCATAGCGGTCGAGAGCCTGCACGACCAAACCGCCATCACGTTGAGCTTCCCGAAGGCGCAGCAGGCAGCGGCTCAATCGATGGACGCCCGCGATCGTGCCGAGGCAGGTCCGATCCTGCTCATCGAGCCCGACGCGGTCTTGCGGGCCGCGGCGGCCGAAAGCCTCTCGGCCCTGGGCTATGCGGTCACACCGGTGGCTGATGCGGAGGCCGGTCACGACGCCCTCGCTGCCCGCCGCGATTTCTCGGCAATCCTCTGTGCACACACGATGCCCGCCGTGAACGGTTTGATGCTTGCGGAAGTCGTCTCGCGGACGCATCCGAGCTTGGACATCGTGCTCATGGCGGCCGAGGCGCTGCCCGCCCGTCCGTCGACGACGTTCCGATGGCTGCAGAAGCCGTTCGGCTCTCAGGACCTCGCGCAGATCCTCCGACCAGCCGCCGTCGAGCACCGCGACGCGGCGTGAGCCACAGAGGTCCTCGATGCTCAGCCCCGGCGCGGCCGAAGCCGCACGGACGCGATTGCCATTCGGTTCGCGCTCCCGCGGCAGCGTGAAGTGCGACAGCACGAAGCGCATAGACTGATATCTCTCACGCGAATCCTGATTACAACCTCAGGTAGTGTGTCTTAGACGCCTCAATATACTGATCAACTTGAGGCGTTAACCAATTGGTAATCAATAAGACGGTTCATGCCGCGTGTGGCACTGCAGCGATGCGTGCCGCACCGACGAGTTGGACGCCGGATGAGACACGCGCAGGCCATCACCAATTTTGCCGCCGCCCTGGTCGTGACGGGCGCCACGTCGGCCGCGTCGGCGGCGGACTGGTACACGGGCGCCCCGGCCGATGTGGCGGCCGACGACTACATCGTGGCCATCGACGCGGCGGCCACCGTCACGTCGAACAGCTCCGCCTTCGGTGTCGTGACGGCCACGATCGCGCCGGTGACTCCGCTCAACGAGAGTGGTCCGCGGCTGCGCCTGCAGGGTCTCAGCGGCGTGTACTCCTATCCGGGCTCCACGACCGGTCGCACCGTGCGGGGCGAGCAGGAAGAAGGCACCGCGATGTTCGGGTACGAGTGGATCTGGAAACAGGCCGCACTCGCCGGGTACGTGGGCTTCAACGTCCGCAACAATGAGCTGTCCGTACTCGACCCGCACAATCCCGTGGTCGGCACCGGCGTCGGCGCCAAGTTCGCGGCGGACCTCTATCTCAACCCGACCACCGAGACGCTCTTCGCCGCCAACGCGTCCTACTCGACGCTGTTCCGGGCCTATTACGTCCGGGTCAAGGCCGGGTTCGCGGTGGCCGACGGGGTCTTCATCGGACCGGAGGCGACGCTTCTCGGCGACGCCTATTTCAATCAGTGGCGCCTCGGCGCCCATCTGACCGGCTTTGCCGTCGGCCCGATGAAGTTCTCGCTGGGTGCCGGCTACGCGCACGACCGCGTGCAGAAGGGCGGCTACTACACCAGCGTCGAGGGTCGTGCCGCTTTCTGAAGTAGCCATGCGGCCGGCCTGGCGGGCCGGCCCGAAGTTCAACAGACAGCATCAGCGGACGCGCGCTCGAGCCTGCCCCTGGGCGCGAAGCACCGCGATCACGACGCCGAGTCGAGGAGCCGAAGCAGTGACTGTATTGGCCGTGCGAGTGCTCTGGTTCCTCAGTGCCGCGCTGGTGCTGCTGCTCCTCGCGCAGCCGGTTGGAACGTCCATCCAGTTGGAGATGAGCCTCGGCGCGATCGGGCTTATGATGCTGTTTTGGCTCTTGGGCCGTGGGCGCCTGGGCCGCTCCCTCTTCCTCGCCGTCGGCAGCCTCGTCGTTCTCCGATACCTCTACTGGCGCCTGTCGAGCACCCTGCCGCCAATGTCGGACCCCCTCGGCTTCACCGCCGGCGTCGTCTTGGCTGCGGCCGAGGTGTATTGCTTCTACATCCTGATGGTCAGCCTCATCGTGAATGCCGACCCCCTCGCGCGCCCGGTCGTTCCGGTGGCCGAGGACGCCGATCTGCCCACCGTCGACGTCTTCGTGCCGAGCTACAACGAGGATCGCCACATCCTCGCGACGACGCTGGCCGCGGCCAAAGCGCTCGATTACCCGGCCGACAAGATCACCATCTGGCTGCTCGACGACGGCGGGACCGACCAGAAATGTGCCGATGCCGATCCGACCAAAGCTCGGGAGGCCCGCGCCCGCCGGACGATGCTGCAGGAGGCTCTGTGCCGAGCCTCGGGGTTTCCTACCTCACCCGCCGGCGCAACCTGCATGCGAAAGCCGGCAACCTAAACAACGGGCTGCAGCACGCCTCGGGAGAGATCGTGGTCGTGCTCGACGCCGATCACGTGCCGTTCCGGTCGTTCCTGCGCGACACGATCGGGCATTTCGCCCGCGATCCGAAGCTGTTCCTCGTCCAGACGCCGCACGCCTTCCTCAACCCGGATCCCGTGGAGCGCAACCTCCGGACGTTCGACCGGATGCCGTCCGAGAACGAGATGTTCTACGCGATCAGCCAGTGCGGCCTCGACAAGTGGAACGGCTCGTTCTTTGCGGCTCCGCCGCCCTCCTGCGCCGGACCGCGCTAGAGGAGGCGGGCGGCTTCTCCGGCATCACGATCACGGAGGATTGCGAGACCGCGTTCGAGCTGCACGGCCGCGGCTGGACCAGCGTCTACGTCGACAAGACCCTGATCGCCGGCCTGCAGCCGGAGACGCTCTCGGACTTCATCGGCCAGCGCTCGCGCTGGTGCCAGGGCATGCTGCAGATCATGCTGCTCAAGAACCCGCTGTTCAAGCGCGGTCTGAAACCGATCCAGAAGCTCTGCTATCTGTCCAGCATGACGTTCTGGTTCTTCCCGATCCCGCGACTGATCTTCATGATCGCGCCGCTGCTGTACATCTTCTTCGACATGAAGATCGTCGTCGCCAACGTGGACGAGGCGATCGCCTATACGGCGACGTACATCTTCGTGAATCTGCTGATGCAGAACTACCTTTACGGGCGCGTGCGCTGGCCGTTCGTCTCGGAACTCTACGAGTACGTCCAAGGGCTTTTCCTGATTAAGGCGACCGCCGCGGTGATCCTGTCGCCGCGCAAGCCGCAGTTCAAAGTCACCGCCAAGAACGTGAACCTGGACCGCGATCAGCTCTCGCCCCTGGCGCTGCCGTTCTTCATCGTCTTCGCGATCCTGCTCGCGGCGAGCTGCGTCTCGACATACCGCTACCTGTTCGAACCGGGCGTGACCAACCTCATGCTGGTGGTCGGCCTTTGGAACGGCTTCAATCTGATCACCGCCGGCGCCGCGCTGGGCGTCGCGGCCGAGCGCGCCCAGACCGAGCGCATGCCGTCCCTGGCGGTCGAGCGGCGCGCGGTGCTCACCCTCAACGGCCTGGCGATCGATGTCGCGGTCGAGCGCATCTCGGGCGAGCGCTGCCGGATCCGCATGGACGCCATCGTCCCGTTGCGGCGGAACACAGACAGCAATCTCGGGCGCCTGTCGGTGCCCCCGCGCGAGGGGCTCGCGCCGCACGTCGCGCGCGCCGCGATCCCTGTGCGCCTGACCGGCATGACGGCGGCCGGCGAGGAGACCGTCTGCGAGCTGACCTACGAGGTCCTGCCGACGGAAGCCTACCTCGTCCTCGCCGAGCTGATGTACAGCGATGCCGGGGCGATGGGGCGCTTCCAGAACGCGCGCCGCAAGCACAAGAACCTGCTCGCCGGGTCGCTCCAGTTCCTGTGGTGGGGCATCATCGGGCCGGTGCGGGCCATCGCCTGCCTGGCCAAGCCCGGTGCCGCTCCGGAGCGGGCCGACGCGCCGCAAGCTGCCGTCGATCTGCCGCGCGCCGTGCCCCTGCATCGCCGGGCGGCCGACACACCCGCCCCGGAGCGCGCGGCACCCGCCGCTCCACGCGCGGCCGCGTCCCAGGCCCGCGTCCGGGATCCCCAGGCGGAGCAGGAGGAGGCCACGTCGGGCTGGCTCCGGCTGATGCTCGATGCCGAGAACGCCGCGCTGACCCGGGAGCGTCGGCGCGCCCCCGATCTCGGCGCTGCGCCGCAACCCAGTGCCGGTTGAGAGGGTGGCTCGGATGCGCTTCTCGTTCGTTCTCGGCCGTGCCATGCCGGCCGCGCTGGCCGCCCACTTGCTCCTCGGCTCCGTCGCGCCGGTGAGCGCGCAGAGTTTCCTCGGCCGCGGCGCCCCGCAGGCCTTGTCCGTCCCCAGCGAAGAGGCATCCGGCCAACAATCGGACCCCGCCGCGCACCGGTCCGAAGCCCCTCGGACCGGGCCGGTCCGGACCGCGCAGACCTCGGTGTCGGCGACTGCCGCGCCCCTGCCGCAGCGCCCGCTGCCGGCGATCGGCGAGAGCCTCCGGCTGAAGGGCGAGGAGAGCGCGCTCCAGTGGCCCGTCTACGTCACGGCCGAGCAGGCGCGCGAGCGCCTGCGGCTCCGGGTCGGCTACCTCGCCGCCATCTCGGTAGTGCCGGAAGCCTCGACCCTGACCGCCTCGGTGAACGACGTCGTCCTGGGCCACACGGCGATCAGGGCGCCCGGCGCCGTGCGGGTCATCGAGTTCGATATCCCCGCCGGCGTGCTCAAGCCCGGCTACAACGCCGTCGCGATCTCGGCCGTCCAGCGCCACCGCGTCGATTGCTCGATGCAGGCCACCTACGAATTGTGGACGCAGATCGATCCGTCCTGGACGGGCCTCGTCATGCCGGCCGGGATCGACACCGTGCGCGCGCTGCCCGATCTTCCCGCGATCGCCCCCGACGCGCGCGGCGTCGTACCGATCCGGGTTGTCCTCCGCAGCAAGCCGGGTTTCGCGACGTTCGAGAAGATCATCTCGGTCGTGCAGCGGGTCGCGCTGGCCGGCCGCTACGCGCACGTCGCGGTCGAGTTCGGACCGCCGCTCAAGGGGCCGGACGGGATCAACCTCGTCGTCGGCGCGCCGAGCGAGGTGCGAGACCTGCCGGGATACGATCCGGCGCAGATGGTGGGCGGACAGGCCCTGATCTTCCTTCCGGCCACGACGGAGCGGTCCGCGACCCTGATCGTGCCCGGCATTGGCGCCGCCGAGCCTCGACGCGGCATCCGCGGTCCTGACGGCCACTGCTTCCCGCGAGGCTGCCGGAAGCCAGCAGGGCCTGCGTCTCCTCCAGCTGTCGCGCGGCCTGGAGATGAACGGCGGTGCGACGGTGCCGCTGTCGCGCTTCGGCGTGCCGAACCGCGAGTTCTCGGGTCGGCTCTTCCGCACAGGCTTCGACGTATCCCTGCCGGCGGACTTCATCCCGGCCGATTACGCCAAAGCCAACCTGGCCTTGGCGGGCGGCTATGCGGCGGGTCTCGAGAGCGGCGCGCAGATCATCGTCGACGTGAACGGCCGCAACGTTGCCAGCAACGCACTGCCGCGCTCGGACGGCGACGTGTTCCGGAACGCCGTCATGCCGCTCCCGCTGGGACGCTGGCGGCCCGGGCGCAACCACGTCGAGATCACCGCGCTGCTGCCCTCCGCGACGGACCGCACCTGCGCGGACAGCGGTGCCGAGCGCAAGCGCTTCCTGTTCCTCAACGATACGACGCTGACCCTGCCGCCGCTCGCGCGCGCATTGCGACTTCCCGATCTGGCGGTCACGACCAGCGGCGGCTTGCCGTATGCCGGTGCGGCGCATCGGCCCAGGCTCATCGTGCCGACGCCGGATCGCGAAACGATGTCAGCCGCGGCCACGATCGCAGTGCAGATGGCGGTCGCCGCCGGACGCCAGATCGACTTCGAGCTGGGCAATGAATCGGCGCTGCAGCGGCGCGCCCCGACCGTCGTGGTCGCGCCGGCGCGCGCCCTCGATCCGGATATCCTGCGCGCGGTCGGTGTCGATGCGGACCAGATCCGCCAGATCTGGGAGCGGCGTGCGGCCGGCGGGACGGTGCCCGGCCAGTCGGAGATGCTGCCCGGAATCAGCATCGACCGGCTGCGCCACGACGTGCCGCCGGCCTGCGCGCTTCCGGTTGCGGCCGCACGGGGCGCCCAGCCCGGCTTCCGGCGTGCCCGGGGGTCCGATCCCGACGTCGAGGCGCGCGATCTCGCGACCTCCTGGACCACAGCGCTTCGGACGCGCGATTCGATGGGTGATCGCCTGTCCGGCGTCGTGTCCACGCTCCGGGCCGCCGCGGATGACGCGGTCGCCACCGCCAGCCAATGGATGACCGACCAGATCCGCGATCAGCCGGTCGCGGTCAGCGCCCGCGTTTCCATGGTCGTCGGTCAAGGCGTTGCCGGTCGTGATCCCGACTCGGTGCTCACGGTCTTCACCGCCCCGAACAGCGCCACCTTGCAGGCCGCCGCGATCTGCCTCGGCACGCCGGCAGTCTGGGGTCAGCTCCAAGGACGCGTGGCGGTCATCGACGCGGAAGACGGCGCCGTGACGACCTACGCCTCCAACCAGACGCAGCTTCTGGAGACGGCGCCGCGGACGTTCGAGAATACGCGCCTGATCCTGGCGGGCTGGTTTTCGACCAACCCCAACACCTTCGTCCTCGTGCTGTTCGCGGCCGCGATCGTCCTCGGTCTCAGCACGCAGGCGATGCTCCGCAATGTCGGGCGTGCCGAACCGGTGGCGCCGTCGGCGGAGGGCGAGGACCGGGAGACCGACCGATGAGACGCCTGCCTGCGCTGCTCGCGGCCCTCGTCCTGCCCCTGACGCTCGCCTGTCCGGTCCGCGCGCAGGCCCCGGCAGCCGCCGATCGCGGAACCGAGACGATGCCGCTCTTCAACGCCCTGGCCGATTCCAACGCGTGGCGCAGCTACAAGAGCCGCTTCGTGACGGATCAGGGGCGCGTCGTCGATACCGGTAACGGGCGCGTCAGTCACAGCGAGGGCCAGGGTTACGGCATGCTGCTGGCCGTCGCGGCGGGGGACCGCGACGCCTTCCAGCGGATCTGGGGCTGGACCCGCGCGAACCTGATGGTGCGCAACGACGCACTCTTGGCGTGGCGCTGGGAGCCCGACAAGCGCCCCGGCGTCGCCGACACCAACGACGCGACGGACGGGGATATCCTGGTCGCCTGGGCCCTCGCCGAGGCCGGCGATGCCTGGTCGGACGAGGCGCTCCGCCTCGCCGGGCGCCGCATCGCCGTCGACGTGGCCAAGCGCACGGTCCTGTTCTCCGCCGAGGGCGGCCCGCTGCTCCTGCCCGGCATGGCCGGGTTCTCCGCGGAGGATCGGGCCGACGGGCCGGTCGTGAACCTGTCCTACTGGGTGTTTCCGGCCTTCTCGAAGCTCGCGGCCCTGGCGCCAGAATTCGATTGGGCCCGGCTCAAGGCCGCGGGCCTCGACCTGATCCTGCGCGCCCGCTTCGGCGACGCCAAGCTGCCGACCGAGTGGATCTCCATGCGCGGGGGCTCGCCGAAGCCGGCCGAAGGCTTCCCGGCGACCTTCTCGTACAACGCCGTCCGCGTGCCGCTGTACCTCGCCCTGCTCGGCTACCCGGAGCGGCGCGCCTACGAGCCCTTCCTCAAGCTCTGGGCCGAGCCCGATCCCGCCGGCCTGCCGATCGTCGACACGGCGAGCGGCCAGGTGGCGGGCCGGCTCCAAGAGCCCGGCTACGCCGCCATTCCGGCCCTCGTCGCCTGCGCCGTGTCGGGCACGCCGCTCCCGCCCGGCTTCGCCGAGCCGGCACCCGCCGAGAACTACTACCCCGCAACGCTGCATCTCCTGGCGCTCGTCGCCGCCAACACGAGGTATCGGTCATGTCTCGGGCGCTGAGGCGGCGCGGCGCGGCGCTCTCCCTCGTGGCGGGGCTGGGCCTCGACGTGGCGGGCGGGCTGGCGGCGCTCATCACGGTTGGAGCCGCTCCGCTGCGCGCCGAGCCGGCGGTGCTCAGCACCCGCGGGCCGGCCACGATCGTCCGGCTGGACGAGGGGCGTGCGCCCGTGATCCTCGGCGGTCAGGACGGGCAGGCGGCCGGCCCGGAGATCGTCGACGAGAGCGGCCTGCGCTATTACGCGGCCCAGCGGCAGACCGAACGCGTGCAGGCCGAGATCGCCCGCCTGAAGCGGCGCTATCCGAATTGGACCGTTCCCACCGATCTCGACACGCTCAAGCCGAGCCCGCCCGAGGAGGCTCCCCTATGGGACCTGTTCACGGCCGGCCGGATCGCGGAGCTGCGCGCCGCCATCGCGGCGCGCCAAGCCGTCGAGCCCGAATGGCGCCCATCCGACGATCTGGCGCGCAAACTGAACCGCGGCACTCTGCGCGGCGAGGTGAAATTGGCCGAGCAGCACGGCGATTGGGACACGATCCTGGTCCGGGCCAACGCGTCGCCCAGCGCGCTCCGCGACCTCGACATCGACATCGCGTGGCTCGTCGCGGAAGCCTACGCCCGCACGGGTGCTACCGCGCAGGCCGCCGCAGCCTATCGCGCCATCCTCTCGGCCCAGACCGAGACGGCGCTGCGGCTCGCGACCGTGCAGAAGGCGATGGCCGTGCTGCCGATGGCGCAGGTCGAGCCCCTGCTGGCCCTGGCGCACTCGGCTGCTGACGGGAGCGGCGAGTTCCAGGCGATCCGGCTCGACATCGCGCGCGCCCGCATCGCGGCGTTCCTGCATGACGAGCCGGCCGGCCGGATCGAGCCGGGCGAGTTGGCCGCGCTGGGCGAGGCGATGCGCAAGTCGGGCCAACCCGACCAGATCAGCCTGCTGGGCTGGTACGCCTACCGCCGGCGCCAGTTCCGGGAGGCGCTGGACTGGTTCAAGATGGCGATCGCCCGCGGCGGCGACGCGCGGGTTGCGACTGGCCTCGCCCTGTCGCTGCGTGAGCTGGGGCAGGATCGCGAAGCCGAGGAGATCGCCTTCGCGTGGCGCGGCCCCTCGGTGACGAACACCGCGCTCTACCTGGACATGATGGGGCGCCGGCTGACACAGAGTCCGGTCACGCCGATCGATGCCGGGCGGCTCGACCGCTTCGCCAAGCTCGTCCTCGCATCGACCTCGGGGGAGGGGGCCCAGGCGCTTGGTTGGTACGCCTACAACGCCTGCCAGTTCGAGGCGGCCGTCGACTGGTTCCAGCGCGCGACTGCCTGGAAACCGCAGGAAGCCGCCGTGCTCGGCTACGCGCTGACGCTCAGCCGTCTGAAGCGGACCCGCGAGTTCATCGAGGTGATCAACCGGTACGATGGCCTGTTCCCGGCGGTGGTCGAACTTGCCCTGCCGCAGCCGGACGCGCAGACGCCCCATCCCTGCGATCCGGTTCGTCCCAGCCAAGCCGCGGTGCAGCCGGCCGCAATCCCCCAGGCGCAGGTGCCGAAGGCGGCCGCCGCCGCCGGACAGCTTCGCGCCGTCCCGGTCAAGCGCGGCGAGTTCCCCGTCGCGGTGGCGGCGGAGAACCCGCTGCGGTTCCCCGAGCTGCCGGATCCAGCCCGGGCGAGCGAGTACCTGCGCGAGCCGCACGGCGCCCAGCCGCTCGTCGCCCGTCGTGTGCCGGGCATCGGCGCGATGCCCTATGAGCGCTACGGCTTCACGCTCCTCCCGGGATGGAATGGGATCGACCGGGCGACGCTGCAGGCGGCCCAGTCGATGCCGCCGGCCGGTACGCTCGCCCAAGCCGAAGCTGCCGGCAGCTCCGCCGGCGTAAGCGTCCGGGCGCCGCAGACCCGTGACAGCGACCGCTTCGGCCCGTTCGATACGGCCGCGGCGAGATCGCGCGACACCCCTCACAACGAGGTCCAGAGCCGATGAATCGGACGATGGCGATGCGGATCCGATCTCACGCGCTGCGGGCCGCAGCGACCGCGCTCGTATGCGGCACGCTGGGCGCCTGCAACACGGTGCGAGGCCCCTCCGCCCGGTCGTCGGCGTCAGGCCCGATCTTCACGGCCTTGGCACCGTCGACGCAGCGGACACCGCTCCTGTCGCTGCCCGCGGCCGGCGCCCCCGTTCTGGTCGACGAGGTGCGCTATCCGGACGGCGTGCGGCAGACGATCCGGTTCGGCTCGAGCGGTACGAGCCGGGCCGATCTGACGCTCGGCGCGGGCGGTTCCGGCGGGGCTCTCAAGATGGAGAAGCCCACGCGAACGGGAATCGCCGCTGAACTCGCCAACCTCGGGGACGGCCCCTATCGCGTGCTGACCCAGCCGGCTCACAACGCCTACGGGCCGATCGGTGTCGCGCGCGGTCACCGTTGCGCGTTCGCTTGGCAATGGATTGATCGGGTGGGCGGCGAGCTGGGTGTGGCCTGGCCGGCGAACGGCCCGATCTCGGCCTCGCTGCGCGTCCACCATTGTGGCCGCGGCGCGACGGCGTCGACAGACGCGCTGATCGCCGATCTGACGCGCCTGCGCCTTGGTCCGGTCGCCCCGGGTCAGATCACCCACCGGCCGCGCCCCCGTGTCGCGAAGGTTGCCGCAGCCCCTACTCAGACCCCCGCCCAGACTCCGGACCTGACGCCGATCCCCGCGCCCGCCCCGGTCGTGGCCAGCCGCCCGCTCGTGGCGGTGAACGGGAGCCGGACGCTCGTCGACCTGCCGCAGGACATCCTGGCGTCGCCGACCCCGGTCCAGCGGGCGCTGAGCGCGCGCCCGGCAGCGCCGGTCGTGGCCGTCCCGCGGCCGGACGCGGCGGGGACGGACACGGCGAGCCAGGCGCGCTACCTGACGGATCCGGGACAGGCTCGTCCCAGTGTGGCGATCGATACGCCACCCGCGCGCCGCAGTCGGGAGGACGAGCTGTCGACGGCTCTGCCGCCGCAGGCCTACCGTGGCCCTACACCGCCGCCGTTTGGCTGGTGAGGCTGCTCCGGCCATCCCGCGACGCGGGGATGAAGGTCAGGTCTCGCTGACTTGCCGCCGGGGCGGAACTGACAGGCGGCGAGGGCAAGAGCTTCGCGCGTCGACGCGCATCCACGAAGGCTACGCCACGGACCGCGCACCGGTTCGGGCGATGAAGTACCAGGATCTCAAATCTCAATACTCTCCGTAAGGGAGCGGTAGATTGGCCAAACCTGGCCGATACCGGTAGCAGATGTATCCGTATGGACCGTACCAGCGGCTGCCGGAGATGCAGGGCGGCGCAGCCGGACGGCAGAACCTCAGGCAGGGGGCCACTACAAATTGCACCGCACTTGGACGGCCGGGTCCAGCGGGACGCTCGGCGAGACAGATTGATGATGGAGCCGCGATTGCATCAGCCGGAAGGATCAATGCAACGCCGAGCAGCAGGGAGCCAAGCTTTGAGAGCGTCATGGTCTGAAACCTCCAGATCGCGGGCAACGTCGGCTTTGAGATAAAGTTCGACTCTGCTTCCCGAATCCGGCGATCGCGTCTACCAGACGGGGTGACAACTACTGACCCTGCTAATCGCTGAACCCGTCCAGGAATTGGCGTTCCCGGCGCAGATCGACCGTCCATGCGGCCTCGACACCCGGAGAATGAAGCCAAGACAACAAATAGGGCATGACAATCCCGCTTGGATAAAATCAGCCTGATCGGAAACGCGGCCGTCGGATTGAGCGGATCTAGTGGGCCCGCAACGTCCGCTTTCCCGCCTCCGTCTTTCAGAAGCGGACCGGCGCCTTTCGGCCAGACTACGTCATGCCGAACTGCCATCGCCCGCAGGACCGGACATTCGGCTTTGCGCCCAACTCGGCCATCCGGCCGCCATCGCCGGCATCTCCGAAGCGGACATCTATTCAGGCCGACCTGCCTCAAACGACGGAGCCCCGTCCGTCCTAGCCCCACACGACTCACCGTGCCGCTATCTCGTGCCGCCGAAGTGGACGCCGATTCGTGAGAACACCCTCGCCTTCTGCGATCAGTTCGGTGCCGAGGCGCATCGGCTCGGCTGGACGGCTCCCGAATTAATCGGCGTCCACCCGCAGCATGGCACGATCAGGGTGGACTACTGCGGGGTGCTGATGGTGGGCGCTGAGCCTGCGCGTGGCGTCGAGGCAAACCGGGTCTTGTTCGAGCGGACCTCCGGCTATCGCAACCGGCAGGGGCAGCAGTGGCGCATCCCCGTCTGGGAGTTCGCCAAGAACTAGGGGCTTAAGGCGGATCCGTATCGGTTCTGACCCCAACCCATACCTCGTGGGAGAGGCGAAGGCGGGCTGTCGATAAACGGGACGCGTCGCAATGCTCAAGAGGCTCCCTTGTCCATCATCCCAAAGGTGTAATTGCAAACACTGCATTACATAAAAATGTCTATATTCAAATCCAGAATTACACGACACAGCATCGACATGCATCCTACTATGTAGCTCTGATCATTGGATGGCTCTGGACGCATCTTACTTGGCCGTTGACGGGAACACGCCGCTCGTGAACAAGGAAGGGGTCGACGCGATTGCGAACCGCGCGAGGCTCAGGGTTCCGCCCATTGCTTTGTCAAAATTCGGAAGGCTTCCAGTCCAATGCGAGGTGACACGGGCCATTCGACGCCTGCGCGGGCAGGCGTAGCGCGCCTGATACGGCCCTTGCTCGGTATCGGCATCTCGCTCGTGTTCGTATATTTGGCCATCCGCAATTTGTCTTGGCCACAAATTCGGGACGCACTAGCAGCCGTGGACCTCCGGTACGCGCCGGTGGCGCTTGCTTGTCTCGCGCTCGGCTATGCTGCGCGCATCACGCGCTGGTGGATAATGCTACTTCCCGCCCGCTCAACCTTGCTCTGGCACCAAGCCGCCGCACCGTTCCTGATCAGTATCGCGGCGAACAACGTGCTCCCGTTTCGCATGGGCGACATCATGCGCTTGTTCTCTTTCAGAGGCCAAGTCGGCCTTGAGGTGAGCAGGGTTGCCGGCACGCTCCTCGTCGAGCGCCTCCTCGATCTATTCGCGCTGCTTGCGATCTTTGTCCTCGTCTTGCCGTTCGTGCCGACGTCGGAGAGTGGCGAACGCATCGCGTTGCTCGCCCGCTGGGCCGCTGCCTGCGGCGGCGTAGCGATCATCGCCTTGATCCTCGTTGCCGTGCTTGAGCGCCTCGTGGTTCGGCGGCTCGAAGGCCACCCTCTGATCCAGGCAATTCCGCTCGCTCCGAAGGTGCTCGCGATCGTCACAACCCTGTCCGACACGCTGCGCGCGATAGGACGTCCGAGCCGCATCCTAGCCCTCTGCCTCCTGTCGGCGGCAGCTTGGCTATGCGAAGGGGGCGTGTTTGTGGTCGCGGCCCGTGCCGCGGCCGTACCGCTCGACGTCGCAGGCGCATTCTTTTCGCTCGCGGTTGCGACGCTCTCGACCCTCTTGCCGAGTTCGCCCGGTTACGTCGGGACCTTCCATTTCTTCGCCATGCAAGCCGCCCTCGCCTTTGGGGCAATGCCGGCAGCGGCGGCGGCCTTCGCTATCGTCGTCCACTTCGCACTCTGGGCGCCCACTACGCTCGCCGGCATGCTGGCTTTTTTGGCAAGAGGCGCCCGTCGCCCACGCGACTGGTCCATCGGCCTCCGCCCTATGAAGACCAATACGTTGCTTCCTCAGAGATTTGATGATGCCTGAGATCTCCCCGCACGTCGCCGTCATCGGCGGAGGCTTTACGGGCCTCTCGGCCGCGATCCGGCTCCTCAAGGCCGGGTGTCGCGTCACAGTGTTCGAGGCAGATGCGAGTCTTGGCGGCCTCGCCGGCGGCTTCGATATCGGAACGGGGCAAGTTCTGGAACGGTTCTACCACCATTGGTTCACGAACGACCGCCACGTTGTCGACCTCGTGAAGGAGATCGGGCGAGAGGGCGAGGTAATTGAGCGCCCGACCCGAACGGGAATGTATTACTCGAAGAGCTTCTTCAAGCTGTCGACACCCCTCGACCTTCTCCGCTTCGACGCTTTGAGCTTCCTTGATCGCATCCGGCTCGGCACCGTGGTGCTGCGCGCCCGCCGTGTGAAGGATTGGATGAAGCTCGAATCTCTGACCGCCAAGGAATGGCTCATCCGCATCTGCGGTGAGCGGGTCTACAAGGTCGTCTGGGAGCCGCTGCTGGTCGGCAAATTCGGCCCCTTCGCGGACGAGGTTTCGGCCGTCTGGTTCTGGAAGAAAATCGCGCTCCGCGGGAGTTCCCGCAGCCCGGACGGACGCGAGATCCTGGCCTACTACAAAGGCGGCTTCGCGGCCTTGGCCGATGCGCTCGGGCATGAGGTACGCCGGCTCGGCGGCACCGTCCGGGTGTCGACGCCGGTGATAGGCCTTGAGTCGGAGAACGGCCGCATCACCGGCATCCGGACTCGCGAGACTGTAATCCCGGTCGACTCCGTCCTCATGACGCCGGCCTTGCCGCTCATCGCCGGCCTTCTCGAAGGACACGTCTCGGCGGATTACTTGGCACGACTCCGGCGGGTGCGCTACCTCGCCAATGTTTGCCTCGTCTTGGAACTCGATCGCAGCCTGTCCGAAACGTATTGGTTGAATGTTGCTGATCCGTCGTTTCCGTTCGTGGGGATCATCGAGCATACCAATTTTGAGCCACCCGAGACTTACGGCGGCCGACATATCGTATATCTGTCGAAGTACTTACCCGAGAGCGACCCCCTCTACACGATGTCGGCAGGCGAGACCCTAGCCTACGCCTTACCGCATGTGCAGCGCATGTTCCCACATTTCGACCCCGCCTGGATCACGGCCAGTCACGTCTGGCGTGCGGCCCATGCGCAGCCGATCATGGAGCGCCACTACTCATCGATTATTCCGGATGTGACGACACCGCTCTCGAATCTGTATATCTCCACCATGGCTCACGTCTATCCAGAGGATCGGGGGACGAATTACGCCATCCGGGAAGGCCGCAAGGTGGCCGACACCATCAATAAAAGTCTCTACTTGCAGGCAGAGATGGCATAGCCGCGGAGCGGGAAAAGGTACGCGTAACGCGAACGCGGATCCACTGAGGTCGACGGGTCGTCACTCATCACCGCGCAGCCTGCCGCTCCGCTCTCGAGGCGAGTCATGATCCTTGAGCGGCGATGTGCTGCGCGCGACGTTTTCAGGGTCCTACGCCGCGGTCGGCCTGATTGGCCAGGCCATCATCGGCATCTTGAACCCGCGCTGAGTTCCCGCGACCGCCGGAGGGCGCGCAGATCTACATTCTAGCGCAAGTGTGCCGGCGGTTCGAACAGGCGGGGCAATCGGACGCGAACATCGCGTCGATTCAATGAGGCCGGGTACCTCCAAAGAATGTATTCCGCATGCGTGAGAGCAAGGGGATCGTCTCTGAACTTCGGAGGCGGCGAGATGCTATCGGCACAGATCAATTCTGCGGACATAAGTGCCTCGACGGCAGCCCCGGCGGTGCTTCGGTCCCGTGAGGCTTTCGTACTCACGAATTTCGACGGGACACCGACTTGCGGACATCCGCCACGAGCGCGCGCCGTTAAGGGCTTTTCCTGACCTCGTCGCGATCGCGTGGGATGTATCCGGAGCGCGACACAGTCCAGGGACGCTCCCGTGCCGGGTGCACATCAAAGGCCATGAATTCCCGAGATGAGACTGGACTCAGCGATGCTCAGAGCCCCGAATGCCCTCGCCGGGCGCGCCGTGGTCACCGGCAGTAGGAGGAGCGAACTTTTCGCCAGCTTCGCCGGTCTGGCTCTGATGGCAATCGGCATCACGAGCGTCATGCTCATGATCGCGCGGCAAACGGGTTGGCCGTCCGGAACGGACACGCAAGTCTACCTCGATGCCGCGAGGTTGCTCGTCCAGGGCCAGAACCCGTACGTTCTCGTCGAGGGCTCGGATCCCTACCCCTATCCGCCCTTTTTCGCACTCCTTGTTGGCCTGATCAGCCGAGTGTTGGGCTATGGCAAGCTCTGGATCCTGTGGCCATGCCTAAGCATCGGTCTGGTGATCGGCTGCGTCCTGCTCTTGCGAAGCTTCGGACGCATCATGCCGGACGGGTGGCTGCTGTTCGCGACAGGTCTTGTCCTGTGCAGCCGGCTGATCCGCTCGGATCTATTTCACGGGCAGATCAACATCCTGATCTTGTTCGCTGTCCTGCTCGGCCTCCGATACTTTCTGAACGGGGCCACCGCCCGTGGTGCGATCGCCTGGGCCTTCGTCGTCGTCTGCAAGCCGTTCATGGGCGTGCTGATCTTTTATCTGCTTTGCCGGAAGGGCTGGCGAGCAGCAGCCTTGACTGTGGGTATCGCGGCCGCAGTGTTCATCGGCCCTTTTCTCCTGATCAACAACCCGATTGAGGGAGTTCGGGGCTGGCTAACGGCCTCGACCTTCCTCACGATGCTCCCGATGGCTGCGCGGCCGGATCATCAGTCGCTACCCGCCCTGGCCAAACGGCTCTTCGTCGAGAACCCGTTCAGTGTTCCGTGGATCGAAGCGCCCGCTGCCGCTCAGGTCGTGAGCGTACTGGCTGCGGCCCTCGCCGTGCTTGTATTCCTCACTGCTGTGGCGTTCCGCCCCGGGCGCGAGAACGCCAAGGATGGAACACTGAATGCCGGACGAGCCCTCGCCGAGATCGGCCTAACCGTGGGCCTCGCGCTAAGCTGCGGACCGCTCCTCGAAGGCGACCACCTCATCTTGATTTGGCCGGCCCTCTACGGGACGGTCCTATGCGCGCAGCAGGCCGGGCCGCATGCAGAGACGAATCGGGGACGCTGGATCGTCGCTGCAGCAATGTGGTGCACCGTCTTCTGGGTGTTCGCCCTTCCAAAACTTCCGTACATCGTTGCGTCGATTACATGGCCGGTGCTGAAGGGCCCCGAGATCCTGATGAGCGGCCGGAACGGCATCCTAGTATTCCTCGCCTGCCTTGCAACGTCGTCCGCTCTGAGAGCGCGCGTCGATCGGGCCGGTTTGAGACGGCTCGCGTCCTGATGAAGGCTCGAACGCATGAGCGTAGTCCGCGGGCTCATCTTCGATCGCGCGGCGGCAGAGGTGCAAGGTGGCCGGATCGCACCTTGCCGCCCGCGGAAGGATCGCGCGAGCTGATGCCGGCTCTGCGTTGATTGAGGTGCACCGACAATCGGGCAGGCGTTGATCCGTCGTTAGAGGGTGACAGGGCGATGAACCGGATCGAGGCTCAGTATAATCGTGCCATGCTTCAACGAAGAGCAGGTAATCCGCACAACGAACCAACGTCTCTTCGATGAAGTTTCGAAAATAACGGCCGCCTTTGAAATCCTCTACGTCAACGACGGCAGCAGCGATGTTACCTATGACATCCTCTGCAGCCTGCACGAGGAGGACGAGCGGGCGAAGGTGATCAACCTGTCGCGAAATTTCGGTCATCAGATCGCCGTGTCGGCCGGGCTCGACAACGCCGAAGGCAACGCGGTCGTCATCATCGACGCCGACCTCCAGGATCCGCCACACCTCATCGCCGCGATGGTGGACCTCTGGCGCGCCGGATTCCAGGTCGTCTATGGCCGCCGCATCAAGCGTAGCGGCGAAACCTGGTTCAAGCTGGCCACGGCCCGCTGGTTCTATAGCGCCCTGAACAAGTTGTCTGATGTCTTCATCCCGCAAGATGTCGGGGATTTCAGGCTCCTCGACCGTCAGGCTGTGCTGGCCCTGCGCGCTATGCCAGAGCGCAACCGCTTCCTCCGGGGCATGGCGAGCTGGGTGGGTTTCCGTCAGACCGCGCTCGACTACCACCGCGACCCGCGGTTCGCGGGCGAGACCAAGTATCCGCTCCGCCGGATGGTGCGGCTTGCAGGCGATGGCATTCTGTCATTCTCAGTCGTCCCGCTCCGGGTCTCGATTTGGATTGGGCTTTGCGCGGCAGCGCTTTCCATGGTCGGGATCGTCTACGCGCTGGTCCTGCGGCTACTCACTAATGTCTGGGTGGAGGGTTTCACTCTGCTCTTCGTCTCACAGCTTTTCATCGGAGGCATACAGCTCGTCTTCCTAGGGGTTGTTGGCGAGTACATCGGGCGAATTTTCGCGGAGGTGAAGAACCGTCCTCTCTATATCGTTGCCGAAACGCGCGGGATCGAGGCGAGCTTTCAGGGCGCGGTGTCTCCGCGCGCCAGGTTGCGCGCCTTGAACTCTCGGGTCGATAATCGTGGCGACCGTCTCGGTCTTGTTCCCGCGGGAGAGTGAGGCGCCGACGCCGTGACGATGCGCAACTGCATCGTCCCGCTCATTTGGTCTCACGCGGTCTCGCCAACGTAAGCCGCAGCGATCTCGCGCGGATCCGCCGGCCACCCGCCGCGCCGGCCCGGCTCAGCGCCCTGGCGGCGCTCCTGCGCCGCCTGACTGTGCTGAAGGTTACGATGAAGGAGGTCACGAAGGACGCCTACTAGGGTCTGTCGTCACCTGAGGTGATCGAGGGCAGCGGCGAGGCAGAGGATGCCGCTGAAGCTGGCGGCGGTCTTCTCGTAGCGTGTGGCAACGGCGCGCCACTCCTTGAGCCGCGCCCAGAGCCGCTCGATGGTCTGATCACAAACGACAAATTCTGCCTGGTGCGCACGGCGCAGCTCGCGCTGACATGGTGGCGGCGGCCCTTGCGTGGGCGGGGATGCATGCAGGCGAGCAAGGATTCAGGCCTCGATCTGGAGAGTGATCGGGGAGGCGCCCATGCGTCGCCACTGGCAGGTCCGTCGGCAGATGCTGGCTGCTCCGGACGGGGCACGGCGTTGGGACCGGGCGTACGCGCTCATCCTGAGCTGGGGCCTGCCCGCGGCCCAAGCCGCAGTGGGAACGGGCCTCACCTCCCGAGCGACACAGGAGGTGAGCCATGAGAACGGCGGTCTACGTGCGGGTCTCGACTGCCCGCCAAGCCCAAGCTCAGACCATCGACCAGCAACTTGAGCGCCTCCGCACTTACCGGCAGGCTCAGGATGTGGCTTTGGACGACAGCGCCATCTTCCGGGATGACGGCCGCAGCGGCGCGACCCTGAACCGACCTGGCCTGGACCGGCTGCGCGATGCCGTGCGAGCCGGCGAGGTCGGCCTGGTGCTGGTCACTGACCCGGACCGGCTGTCCCGCAACTACGTGCAGATGATGGTCCTGCTGCAGGAACTGGAGCGGTTCGGCTGTCAGGTCGTCTTCCTGGACCGGCCGATGGGGCGGGATCCTCAGGACCAGCTGCTGTTGCAGATCCGGGGCGCCGTGGCAGAGTACGAGCGCACCCTGATCGCGGAACGCATGCGGCGGGGGCGGCAAATGCGAATGCGAGCCGGCTGTTTATTGCCCTGGACCCGGCCGCCCTACGGTTACCGGCTCGACCCTGACCGCCCGCGCGACCCGGCCGGCGTCACACTGGAGCCGGCGGAGGGCGCCGTGGTCCAGGAGATCTTCGCCCGCTACGTCGAAGCGGAAGCCAGCCTGTTTGGCTTGGCCAACTACCTGTACGCCCTCGGCGTGGCCTCGCCGACCGGCCCGCCCCGCTGGACACCAACGTCGCTGCGCGGCCTGCTGACGAACCCGGCCTACACGGGCCAAGTCTACGCGGGCCGCTGGTGCAGCCGGCCGCCCCGCGTCCGCAGGTCCGCCACCCGGCCGACCGGTCGTCCCTCGAACTCGGTGGTGCCGGCGCCGGCCGAACAGTGGCTGCCGGTGGCCACCGTCCCAGCTCTGATCAGCGCCGCTTTGTTCGAGCGGGCGCAGGCCAAGCTCGCGCAGAATCAAGCCTTTGCCCGGCGCCACAACACCCGCTACGCCTACCTGCTGCGCGCCCTGGTGAGTTGCGGCGTATGCCAGTCGGGCTGCCTGTGCCGCACGGTTCATCTCGACTATGACTACTACGTCTGTCGCGCCAAGGGGCACCCGGGCCGCAGCGGCCGCGAGGAGCCCTGCTCGGCGCGCTACGCGCCGGCCCACCAGCTCGACGAGCTGGTCTGGCAAGATCTGTGTGCTCTGCTGAGCAAGCCCTAACAGGTCGCTGCAGCCTTGGCCCGGGCGCATGGCGGGGGCTGGTTGCCGCAGGACCTGCAAGCCCGGCGTGAGCAGTTGCGCCAGGGCCGGGGCGGCCTCGAACGGCAGCTGGAGCGCCTGACCGAGGCCTTTCTGCTCGGAGTCATCCCGCTGCCGGAGTACCAACGGCGGCGTCAGGCGACGGAGAAGCGCCTCCAGACGCTGGAGGCTCAAACACAGCAGCTGGAAAGCCAGGTCGACGGCAAGCCCAGCTTGCGGGCTGGGCGAGGCTCGGCGGAAGCGTTCTGTCGTCGCATCGCAACGGGGATAGCCGGCGCCGACTTCGCCCAGCGGCGCCAACTGGTGGAGCTGCTCGTCGATCGGGGCATCGTCGCCGATGCGGAAGTCGAGATCTGCTACGTCATCCCGGTGGGTCCCGACGGCGAATGGGGACGCTTTTGTCATTTGCGTAAGGACTACTTCGACGATGTTGCGGTTGGTGTAGATCCAGTCGGGGCAGCGCGCGGGAGCCGCATTGCGCTTGGACAGGATGGCGGGTTCTGCTCCGGCCTCCGTGATCCGCTGCCGGAAGCGATGGCTGGCGCTTGGCCGGCGCGGCCGTCAGGGCCGCGACCGGCCCGGTGCAACAAGGCGGCGGAAGCAAGGACGCCGGCCGGGCATCTCCATTGAGAAGGCGCAGTTAAGCGAGATCGTTGCGCAATGGATGGCGTGCGTTGTGAGGGAATGTGCCGTCCAAAACCATAAAATCCTGCGCCGCGCTCTGAAAATTCGAACCAACCACTTGACGCCGGGAACAAATTAGATCGTGGGTGTGCTCACCTTTGAAAAGGAGCGCTCCATGAACGAGAACACAGCAACCCCGCCAGATACTAACATCGAACAGGCTGCCGGCATCGTGGCAGCCTACGTGTCGAACAACAGCGTCCCAAGCGCGGAACTTCCGACCTTGATTTCCAGCATCTACTCGGCCCTGTCCGGCCTCGGCCAGAGCAGCGCATCCGAAGCCCCACCGGTCGAGAAACTGACGCCCGCGCAGATCCGGAAGTCGATCACCCACGACGCGCTGATCAGCTTCATCGACGGCAAGCCGTACAAGACGCTCAAGCGGCACCTGAACAGGCACGGCATGACGATCGAGGAGTACCGGGCGCGCTTCGGCCTGCCGCGGGACTATCCGTCTACGGCGGCCAGCTACTCCGAGCAGCGCTCGGCCCTGGCGAGGAGCTTTGGCCTCGGCAATCAGCGCCGCAAGGCAGCCGCGAAGGCGGCCGACACAACCGAAGTCGTCGCCGAGGCTCCGAAGAAGCGCGGGCGCAAGAAGGCTGCTTGAAGCCGCTCGCGGCCGGAACAAGGCTGAACCTATCTCCGTCAGGAACAACGTTGCTCGGCGGCGCGGCCGGGACGGTCTCGACGGGGGCGCTCGGCGCCGGTTCAGCCGGCTTGCGACCGGTCCGAGCCGTGTCCATGCGGGTCACGTTGCCGTGCCGGTCCTGATAGGTCCGCGGGGCAGGCTCGCTGTCATCCGAAGACAGCGAGCCCCGCAGCCGAGACATGCAGTCGTTGTTGACGGTGCACCGCCGGCCGATCTCACGATCAGACCACTGCGACCATTCCTCGTCCTGCAGGAGCATGAGCACGGCGCGGCGCTTGTCCGCGTTCGTGCGGCGCAGGCCGTCGCCGTGTTGGCGCCGGCGCTGTGCAGGATCGCATCGCGCAAGCCGCCATGGCGCATGTCACACGGCAGCTCGGCAATGCCTGCCTGCAACGCAGCAGCGACGCGGTGGAAGTCTTCGGCGAGCCAGAAGCGGCCGCTCTCGTCGTGGAAGACCACGAGGAGCGGGAAGGCGGCGCTATTTGCGACGTTATGAGCTAAAAGCTATATAACAGCCATGCCGCAGATAGCTTATAGTAAGGCAGCGATCCGGGCCCTGATCCCGGTGGGCTGCGGCCAGCACCACGCGGGTGGTGCGCACGACCGCCGGGACATCGACGGTACCGGGGGCGAGGCGCACCCGGCGCCCTCGCCCGTCCCGCCACGTGGCCGCCTGGGTGTCCCACCAGCCTACGGGGTCGCTACGGCTTTGGGGGTACGAAGCCGAACGACAGGCGGGCCGAGCCTTTCACCCCTGCCTCGGCCCGCGCCTGCCATTGCCATCCCTCGCGGACGCCCCTAGCCTAAACTTCTCGGCGCGCATCGCATGCGGCGCCGACACCGGAGAGGAGGTCAGCCATGAGACATCACGGCACCAGCCCTCGAACATCGCGCATCGCCGATGCGGACCAGGACACTCCACCCGACCACGATCAGCAGGGATAGTGGCTCTTCGAGCGGTAGAAGGTTGGCCGGATCAAAGAGTGTGGCCCTTGCAGCAACCCGTCGTCTCAGGCCGGCGGGTTTTTTCATGGGCAACAGGGCCGATCTCACGACCCTGCAGCGGAACGAGCAGATTGCCGAGTGGATCAGGCTAACGGAAAGGCAGGCAGCCGACGCCGAGAAGGCGATCCACGAGGCCCGGCAGCTGCGCGACGCGGAGGCTGGTGATCCGGGCGTGATCCGGCGCACGCTCGATGACAGGTTCGAGCGCGGGCTGGAGCAAGGCGGCAGCCTCAGCCTAAGAGGTCGTCCAGGCCAACGCTGAGCGCCTCGGCGATCTTGCGATAAGTCTCGACCGTACCCTCACGCTTCCCGGTCTCAATCTCCGACAGGTAAGCCTGCGCGATGCCGGCCTTCTCCGCAAGCGCGGCGGCCTTCAACCCGCGGTGCTCGCGCCATACGCGGACGCGGTTCTCGCCCGAGAGCAGGCGGTCGACCACGGCCGCGGGCACGAGCTCTTCCTCGCCGGCGGCGAACAAGCGGCGGAACTCGGCTACGGCCGCGCGGTCGGCACCGTCCTCGGCGGCCTCGAGCAGAGCGGCATAGGCAGCCTCGGGCAATACGACCAATCGTTCGCCGGCCGGCGTAGTGATGGTTTGCGCGTCCATAGGGCGGCATCCTTCAGGTGGTCTAGGGCGATCGCCCTGTGTTCATTCATACACGCCTCCGCGAGGCGCGATGCGGATGATGGCGAGAACGTCGCCGCTCTCGGTAAATACGACTCGCCAGTCCCCGACGCGCAGGCGCATGACGCCGTGCTCGCCCTTGAGCGCCTTGACGTTGTTCGCCAGCGATGCCGGGTCGGTCGCGTACTGCTCGACCTTGCTGCGGATGAGCTTCGCGGTGTTGGCCGGCATCCGGGTCAGGACACCTCCAACAACGCGGACGCCAACTTGGCGGCCTTCTGCCA
The DNA here is from genome assembly GCA_050632875.1 of Methylobacterium sp. P31. Lineage (GTDB taxonomy): Bacteria > Pseudomonadota > Alphaproteobacteria > Rhizobiales > Beijerinckiaceae > Methylobacterium. Next base: position 5,433,499 of record JBODSC010000001.1, read on the forward strand.
ACGATGCCATCTGATCCACGACAGGCCCGAGCATCGGCGCAGGCGGTGGCGCACGCTGTTCCGCAGGAAGGCGCTGGGCGACCTGTTCGGCGGCCCTTAAGCCTAAGCGACGGCTTGTCGACGGTGATGTCTTGCTGGCTCCTTAGAAGCCCAGGAGCCGCAGCATCGTGAGGCCGAAGAGCACGACGAGCGCCGTATTGGTCACCCTCACCAGCCACCAACCGACGGTTTCGATTTTGCTGTTGCCGAGGCCGTTGGTCGCCCCACACGATGGACAGCTAATCGGACCTCCAAGGATCGGCCGACCACAGCGTCGGCAAATGCTGAGCGGCATCTGAGCCTCCATCAGCGGATACCTTGTCATTCGCCGTCGCCTCGCAAATCCAAAAGCACGGCGAACCGTATGATCTAGCATAAAAACACCGGCTAACCCTATCGGCGTGCGGTATCACGGCGGCGCTGACCGGGTCGGTGTTCCTACGGTGGATTAGAGCGGTCGGCCCCAGTGCGGACAGTGCGGACAGTGCGGACGCTGCGGACACCCTTTGACGCCGGACACCTAGACAAGTGTTGCGATCGCGCGGCCCCGCATCCCAGCCGAGCCTGCCGAAGAACCTACCCGCCAGGCGCTACAGGATCGCCAGAGCGCCCCGTCGCCTGTCCGGAAATCCGGTCCTACCCTACCACCAGCCAGATCAGCAGGATGGCCACGACCGCGCCCACGACCCCGAGGCCGAGTAGGACCGGGCTGCTGAGCTGGTCGATGGTGTTGACGCCTTCACCCTGGCGGTGGACCGGCTGATTGGCGGCCCCGCTGCTCGCCGAGCTGGTGTTCACATCCGGATAGATACGCGCGCTCATGAGGACTCCTTCCGGCAGGAGAACGGGCGGGACCACGGGGCAGTTCAACCTTCGCGCGGCCATGGCGCGAGCGCATGTCATACCGCGAAGGCTTCTGGGGCAGCCTTAATCACGGCAGCAAATTCCTGACCGCAGGGGCGAACCTCACCGCCACCGCAGTCGCGATGGGCGTGTCGCAAACGTTCAACGGTCGAAAAAATCTTCTCTGAACAGCACCTTGCAATGCCTGCTCAGCCGCCTCAACGGGGCCGATAAGGCAGATTGGCGGGCCCGAGATCGCCCCATCGGATTGAGGTGCGCCTCTCTCGGGAGCACAATTTTCTCCGGCCAAAATCTTTGCGACACGCCCATCCGGATCACGTTCGTGTCGTTGCGGAAGCCGGTGATCTGCCGCTCCTCGACGGTGAGCAGCCCGAGCTGGCGTGCTTCGCGGACCGCGTTCTTCACGGTCGAGCGGCACACGCCCGTGACGGCGGACATGTTCTCAATCGACAGCCGGCAGTCTTTCCGGCGCGCCACCTCAGCCGCTACGAGGGCGAGGACCGCCTGCTCGGCCAGCGTGAACCGAGCCGCGAGCCCCGGCGGAAGCCGCCCTGAGGCGGCCCAGCGGCGACGGCGCTCCATCGAGGCATCGGTACGTGGGCGCGAGCCGACGGCCCTCCTGAGTCCTCCTACGCGATCCTGCGGGGCAACCGTAGCCGCCTTGGTTCCCGATGGGTTCAGGCTTTGTCCCGGGAAGGGCGCACTAACTGTGTTTCTCAGACACTATCACGCACGCTATGGTCGCGCGAGCGTCATTCCATGATCCCGCTTCAATCACACCACAAAAGTGTGATGTGCGCGGGCGGCCGCTAAGCCGATGAAATTCGGCGGGCTGGTCTGCAGGGCGTCGTTGGCGGTCCAACGGCATCCCGCTGGAGCAAGCGGCTGGCAACAATGCGTTCGGAAGACGCTCGTTGCTGACCCACGAGGCTGGCGCTGGTTTGGTGGTTTTGTGCCACCATGATATCGGGGGTTTGACGCCGGCATGGTGATGATTGTTGGATTGGCGCAGAGCAAGGGCGGGGTTGGCAAGACCACCACGGCCTTAAACCTCGCCGCCGAGTTGCACCGCCGGGGGCGCACGGTCTCAGTGCTGGACGCGGACCCGGCCGCACACGCCGCCTCAATCGCCGAGGACGGCCAGCTCCCGTTCCAGGTCTCAGCCCACCTGCTCGAGACTGACGACGACGGCGCTGTTGCGAAGTGGGTGAAGACGGTTCGGGGGCAGGGTACCGATTTCGTCCTGATCGACGCCCCGGGTGCCATGGGCGCCGCGTTCGGCGCGACCATCGCGGTGTCCGACCTCGTATTGGTCCCGGCCGGCTCGACCGTGTTGGATGTACGGGGCGCTGCCGAGACCGTCGGGACAATTCGGCGTCACCGGAAAGCGGCCAAGCGCGAGCGCCCAGATATCCTCGTGGTTCCGACCCGCATCGACCGCCGTACCGGGGCAGGGCGCGACGTGGTCACGACGCTGGCCGCCCTCACTGAGCCGGTGGCGCCGGCCATCTCTTACCGCGCCATCGTGGCCGACAGCCTTGCGACCGGCGAGGCCGTGCCGCCGGAGAGCCCGTCGGCTGCTGAGTTCGCCGCGTTGGCTGATGCCGTCCTCATCCGTCTCGGGGAAACCCAATGAGCCGCCGCCCGAACGCTTCACAGGCCCTCGCCCTCAAGGCGGCCGCTGCGGCTGCCGCAGCGCGCGACGATGAGCCCGACGAGGTCGAGGTGGTTGAGGCTCATGGGCCAGAGCCCACTCCACCAGGGCCACCACCGGCGCCGCAAATGGCGGCTCCGGATGCACCGCTCCCCGCAACATCTCCCAAGTCTGTCGGGAGACCCAAGGGGCGACGCCCCGTCGCTGCTCGGCAAACGGTCTACCTTGACGACGCTCGCCATGCTGCGCTCGCGCGGATCGCCGAGGATCGCGGGCGGTCGATCCACTCCCTAATCCTCGAGGGTATCGACCACGTAATCGGTAAGCCCGCCACGCGAGGGTGGCAATAGCGCCGATAATGCGCTGACATAACTCCTTAGTGGTGGTTTTGTGGTGGTATTACTGCCCGTTTGAAGCGCTAAGCTGACCCTGATAGTCCCGTGACGCTCCTGCGCCCGTCTCGCGTGTATTTGGTGATTTTGTGGTGTTGAATAAGCATTCGCGCGGTGTGGCGCTCACGCTACCGGCCGCGGAGCGGTCGGGATGTGCGCGAGCCGGGCGCGTGGTAATCCGTCGAGTTCCGTATAAGGCCCCGGTGTGGCACCGCGGTACGCATGGTGCCTAACCCCTGCAGGGCGTAACCTGCTAGCCGAGCCTCGCGCCGGGTGAACCGCTGAAAACCTAATCACCGGCGCCCTTCGGCAGAGACATGCAGCCCGCGGTCACGGAGCCAAGAGCGGCTTGCCGAAGATCGAGGGTGCGAAGTCGTCGAGGAAGATCAGGAGTTGTGCGCGGTAGCCGAGGCCCCGACCTCCTTGGCTGTTGAGCGGCACGATGACCTCGCCGGAGAGCTGCCACACCTCCGCGACGTAGGCCAAGCCGGGGTTAACCGTCGCCGCCGTCTTCTGTCGCCACGGAGTGTCGAAGGCGAACTCCACCAACGGCACGAACTGACGCAGCGGCTCGTCCTTGGGCAACTGACCCGGCGTGAAGCGGTCGGTCAGATACAGGTTGCTGTACTCGATGGCGAAGCCCCAGTGCAGGGTCGTTACCGTTGCCCCGTTCATCGCGCCGACCCGGCCGGTGGCCGAGGTGGTGTTGGTACTGGATCCCCCGAGACTGGACCGCTCCAACGGTACCTCAACGGAAACCGCTCCCGCGATGCCCAACGGCCGCATCCACGCCAACTCGTCCGGCAGATCGCCCAAGCCCCGGCCGAAAGTGAGGGTAGGCGTGAGCGTGTTCGGCGTGCTTGCCCCCACGGCGCGAGACCCAGTCCCCCGATCCCCCACGTCAGCGAGGCTGCCACCAGCGTCTCTTGTAGGTCGTTGCGGTAGACCTGCTGCTTGAGCGAGAGGCTGGTCTGGTCGAACCCTGCGCGAGGCGACAGGCTGCCTCCCGTGCGCCAGATGGCGCCGCTGCTGATGCCCACGGCGAGATCCTCGATGAGGAGGCGCTGGAACGAACCGTAGAACGCACGGTCGCGCACCAGGGGGTGTTCGCATCGCCGAGGTTATGGTGTGCATCCACCGTATAGAGCTGGAATTCGTCCGCTACCGCCGGGTCGTCGAACGTGATGGTGCCGGGAAAGAGGCGGTTGCCCGCGATGCCGTGAGCGTGCGCGTCCTGCGCGCACGCCAAGGCGAGGAGGGCGACAACGGTGCGCCTGAACACGAGCCCTCCCCAGTGTGCTGCCGCGCCACGTACTCATCTAGCCCATGGACCGGCCCCACGTCGCCGCCGTCTGTGGACCGTGCTGGATACCCTGCCAGCCGAGCCGGCCCGTTTAGACGGGGTAGGGGTGCCGCTATAGCTCTCCGGCATGGCCAAAGAGATCCCCAGCGTCGGCGACCTGCGCCGCAAGTCCGAGATCACGGACGACGAGATCAAGGCGGCAGAGCACGGGATTGCGCGGAGGGATGAGGACCATATGGGCTTTCGTCGCGCAAGGCGCCAACACCTTTGGGTCGGGCTCGCAGCTCGCGTGCGATGGACCGGCCGGCCACGATCAGATAAGGTCGCCGCGAGGTTGATGACCGGTTCATAATAACGTTTCAGGACCCGGGGGCGGTACCCGGCGCCTCCACCAGAAGCATCCTGCCCCGGGTACCGCACGGGGACTAGAGCGAGCGTCCGGCGTTGCGGACCGCGCGCTGCCAGGGTGCTTCTGCTGGGGGCGAAACAGGTTCGACTGGACGGTAAAGGGATCGCGAGTTCTGTCCTGCTTCGGCAGGGTAAGATGCGGCTTTCGGTAAGGACTCGACCGGTTCGGCGCGGGCAATCCTCGTTCCGAGCACCTGACCAAAACTCTAAATGCCAACGACAACGTCGGCATGGAGATGCGCCTCGCGGCGTAATCTTCCGGGGCTTGGGCAAGCCTAGCAACAGAACCCGGGGCTTCGGTCTCGGGGCCTATATAACTATTCATCCTAGTCGTCGCGGATCAGGGTTGCAGCTGGGCACGCTGGAGGCTTGGTTGGAAGAGCCCGAACAGGGCAGTGGGGAGGCGATCTACGTCTCAGCCATGGTCGGCGAGATGATGCAGCGCGTCCTCGAAGATGCGCTCATCGACCTCGCGAGAACCAGAGGCGCTGCCTATCTCGACATGTTCGTGGAGCGCGAGCTGGCCCGCTCTGCCGATCTGTTTCGCGAGCGGCCCGACGACACGCCGAAAACCAGCAGCATGCTGCGTGCTTGGTTCGTGATGGAAGGCAGCGCAGCGCTGCGGGCTGTGGTTGAGCGTGCGAGCGCCGAAGCCGCCCGCGACTGAGGGGTGGAGTTTATAAACACGCGGTGTGCCGGGAGCGGATCATGGGCCCTTCCGAACCTGATCGCCTGATCTACGCCAGCCCGAATGGCGACCGCTGGCATCTGCTGCTCGACCCCGCGACCGGGCACAGCTTCGTTCGGCATACCGGCAACGTTGCGTCGGGCGGGCACGTGACGGATTTCAGCCTCGCGACTTTCCTCGCATCCGGCCGCAACGGTCCTGAGCACCAGGAACTCTGGCGTCTGATCGGCACCCTCGTCGGCGAGGGTGGACCCAGGCAGCAGCCCACCGGCGTTGAGTAGGTCGGAGGGTTGTGCCGCCCGATCTGATCACGGGCGGGCGGGCCTTTAGAGGCCCTACTTGTGCGTGGCTTGGTTGGCGTCGCTCTCGGTTCCGGGCGGCGGCAGCCTGTTTTTCACGAGGTACTTCACCCCGTGCTCGAACGAGAGATCGTTGTCGCCTCGGATGTCTACGCTGTAGGCCCGCTCAGGCGTGTTTGCCTTCAGATCCTTCACGTACACGTTAATGTTGAGGATCAGGTTCGAAACCTTCTGGATTTCACCCGTGATCGCTACGTCCGCTCCGAGCTTGCGGGCGAAATCGTCGGCGCAGCCGCCGCACGCACGCAGATCCGCTTTGGCGATCTCAGCCTTCACGGGAGCCGTCGAGACGATCTTGTAGCGGCCGGTGTCCTTGAGCTGTTCGCGCAATAGGTCGCTGATCGGGCCGAGGCGCGCCACGTCAGCTTCCGTTGGCCCTTGGGCCCCCAAGTTGGCGAGTTGGAAATTGAAAACGGCGGCCTTTGGCGGCTCGGCGTGAGCGACCTGCGCTGAAAGTGACATCGCAACAGCGATGGGCATCCAGCGAGCGTAGAGCTTCATGAGTGTTCCCTCTGCGATTGATCGGGCAACTCACGAGCGCTCGTTCTGTCACGGGGTGGCCTGCCCCAATCGCCAGTGCCGGTCCGGAATGGCAGTCGGTAATAGCTGCGATTGGACGGACTGCCACTCCCCATCGTTCTACACCTGTTCTATCTGCTCGCGGGGGCGATGCGGAGCGGCAGGGTGACGAGGCGAGCGGTCTTCGTGAGGGCCGAGGAGGTCGCCTTCCTAGACGAGGCGCGGCGCTGGCGGCAGCAGTGCATCCTGGTCCTGACCAGGGCCACGCCGCAGGGACCGCTGAACAAGGCGGTTGAGCGGGTCGTGGACGCTATCGACGGCGTGGCCGAAGTCGTGGCTGGTGACCGGAGGACGTTCTACCAGCGGGACGCGACCACGCCAGGGCCCGACCTGCCGCCCGTGAGGTGGCGCACCGTCGAGTAGCTATTACTACGCGTCAATTGGCGACGTAAGCAGCCAACCCGGCCAGCCCACGCAAGTAGGATTGGCCGTCCTCATGGCTTCTTGAGCCCAACCCTGCGGTCAGCCTTTCGAGCTGAGCCTGGAGTACGTCGATGCTCTTCTGAGACAGGTTGGCGGGAAGCAGAACGATCACATCGCCTTCGTCGAGCCGTATCGTCTCTCGGGTCGCTGGTGCCTGGGCCATATGACCCTCCATCGGCCGGCATTGATTGCTCTGCGTGGGGATAAGCTCTCACGAGCCGTGGGCCTCGACGGTGCTCCGGCGCACGCGCTTGAGGACTGATTATCGTTTGGCAAGCAAAGGTCGCCACGGGTTTTTGCGGGCGCGGCGGCTTAGAACCTATCCCGGTAGGCGCAGAGATGAGCGGCCTTATCTGTCTGTCTTCCGGGATGGAGGGCGGTCAGATGGCCAAGCGGGCAGCGATCACGGACGACGGCTTTCGTCTGTCCGACGAGCTTTGGAGGCAGATGGAGCCGCTTCTGCCGGCTCGGTCAGTGCATCCTCTGGGTTGCCATCGACCGCGCACACCGGACCGGATGGCGATGGATGCGATCTTCTTCGTGCTGCGCACCGGCTGCCAGTGGAATGCCCTGAACGTTACCAGGATCTGCTCGTCCTCCTCCGCCCATCGCCGTTTTCAAGAATGGACCGAGGCCGGTGTGTTCGAAGCATTCTGGCAGGCAGGGCTTCTGGCCTACGATGGGCTGGAGGGGATCGACTGGGAGTGGCTGGCGCTGGACGGGGCGATGGGCAAGGCGCCCCTCGGTGGGGAAAAACCGGTCCCAACCCGACGGACCGGGCCAAGTGCGGGACCAAGCGCAGCCTGCTCACCGACGCGCGCGGCACGCCGCTCTCCGTCGTCCTGGCCGGCGCCAACCGCAACGACCACACCGTGATGGGCGAGACGCTGGAGGCGCTTCCCGTTGCCCGGCCCCAGCCCAGTGACGCGGATCCCCAGCATCTCTGTCTGGACAAGGGCTATGACTATCAGGAGCCCCGCGACCTAGCCCAGGCTTTCGGGTTCACCCTGCATCTGCGCACCCGCGGCGAGGAGATCGCGGGTAAGCGCGAGGCCGGCAAGACGGCACGCCGCTGGGTCGTGGAGCGAGCCCATTCCTGGCTCAACCGCTTCCGCCGCATCCTGATCCGCTGGGACAAGAAGCCCGGAAACTACCTCGCCATGCTCCACTTCGCCTGCGCCATCATCACATGGCGACAGACCCTACCGGGATAGGGTCTTAGCAGGCGGACGGGCTGTACGCGCTGGCGCTGCGGAACGCGCAGTCGGCGACGGTGTAGGGCACCTTCGGCCGGATGCACGAGCTGGCGCTGGAGAACGCGCAGAGTGCGATTGCTTAGCCTTCGCGATGGCGGTCAGCAGATGGAAAGTGTCATTCCAGACACAGACATAGATCAAATTTTTGTTTAATCAGCGCACAGTTCGTTCCAGAGACCACGAACCTCCTCAGCCCGCCCGGTTTGCCGGCGCGGGCTTCTTCATGGGCAGGACTGGTGACTGACCTGAAGCGCGGGCTCGCGCGCCGTTCGTTCGCCATGGCGGCCAACAGCGGGCAGGCGTGAGAGAGGACAGGCGTAGATGCCGCGAGAGTACGTAGGCGCGCCCTGATCGCTCTTCGAGCCCGATTGCCTTTGCAACCAAACTGCGCCGTCTCCGTTTGCGGCCGTCGGTTGACGTGAACGGAGGAAACCCGTGCGCCACAAGATCAAGGTCGCTGTCCTACTGGCAGCCCTTCTTATCGGCTTCGGAACGGTGGGAACTAGACCCGCTCAGGCTCGCGGTGAGGGAGCCATCGCGGGCGCCGTCATTGGCGGCTTAGCCGCTGGCGCTATAGCCAGCCAAGCCTACGCCTATCACCGCCCCTACTACGGTTACCGGCGCGCCTACTATGGATACGGTTATCGTCGCCCGTATTACGGCTACCGGCGCCACTACTACGGCTACCGTTACCGTCCGCGGTACTATGGTTACCGCCGGCACTACTACCGCCCTCATTACCGCCGCTACTACCGCTACGGGTATTGAAGCCATCACGTCGATGTGACGCGACAGGTGATCGCAATCGGATACGATCTACGCGTTCTTCCCTCCTAGGATGAACAACCTTCAGCCCGCTCGGCACCCGCCGCAGCGGGCCTTCTTGTGCGCGCGAGGATGTAGCGCATCCCGGCAGGATAGCCGGCGGAATATGGCTGTCGGGGCGTCTAGAGCCTCAAGCTTCGAACGCAGCCTTCCAAGCCGGCATATCTTGCCAGTCCGCAGGAAAGCCCATCGCCGCAGGATCAACGAGCCGACAAGATCCAATCAGACGAACCAGATCCTTTCGCCATTCGGTCCCAGGAGCGACTATGTTCAGCAGATAACCAAGTAGAGCCAGCGTATTGTACAGCTTTCTATTTGAAAAAGGGTTCATCGCGAGCTTCAGCGACGCGGGGGAATTTGGAACTGTCATAGTCACAGTAAATTGTTTGTTCCACAACCGGCCGTGGTGAGCGCAGATATTGCGAACATAGGTCAGATGGTGCGCGGCAGATATGAGTATTTTTTCATCAAGGCCGAAGCATTTTGCTATAGCCTGCCTATCAGATCTGAACTTCAGATTTCCGACCCACTTTGACAACTGCCCAAGAGATATAATTTCGGCAGACATCCATATTGGAGGGTGCTCCGGGTCATCATACTTGTTTTTGTAGTGAACTATAAATGTGTCTTTTGATCTATCGATCTCGTCGATGAGACTCGCAAAAGCTTTCGCATAGCGGTCTGGGCGGTCATAAAGAGCCGGATCAAGATAGCCATGAGGGCCGTATTTGATTGCAAGATGGTGGGCCCAGTTGCCACGTAGGGAAACCTCTACGCGCTCGATTGCGTCCATGACAAGCAAACGGAGACGGCGGTCGAAAATGTATAGATCAAGAGCGTGGTCGAATGTAATATTTTCTATGAACTTATGATCATCTGCGTCTTGGGCAGGGCATTCAAAGGGCAGCCAGTAGGCTCGCAGCCTATAGTAGCTAATATAGCTTAAATAATGCTCGGCTTTTGCGCGATCTGGCACGCTCATGCCTCTGCGCTCTAGAAGAGCAACCTGCGCAGCAATGGCGACTGCCGGCTTCAAAAATTTCATATTGCTGTGCGCGGAGTACGAAGGTCCCTCCAAAAGCAAGAAACCCGCCGGGGTGCGCAGTTCGAAGCCGAAGCTCCGTCCGAGGCGTGGCGGGTCTTGTTGAGAGAGATATGGCGCGATCCCAGCGGGGAGGCAACACCCCTGAAGCCCAGAAAATCCCCGGTTAGTGACAGAACACGGGCAACCGTCTGATCGAAAAGCGACAAATTTTTTCGCTGCTAGTCACCTGCAATCGGTTCGCCTTCAGCGCCTCTTCCACGAGGCAGGGATGGGGTTCAGAGCGCTACCGCGGGGGCGCTTTCACCTCACGACCTTTCCGCATCAGGTTCATCATGCCGGTTATGCAGGTCGACAGGCCTTGATAGGAAGGCGTCGAAAGCGCGAGGTCACTTACGCACTCTGCACGGACCTCCTTCGGCGTGCCCACCCATAACGTCCAGAAATGACGTTCAGCCTTGGCTTCGCTATCCAAGCATTCCTGCTTGATTAGGCTGTTATCGGCGAATTTGGTGACCTCATCGCAATAGGCAGCCGAGTCGATTGCGGGGACCGGCTCGCCAGCTCGTGCAACCCCCATCGTTACGAAGCTTCCACCTAGGAGGCAGGCAAACATTCGAACTTGAAGGCTGACGTGGGTCATTTAACTTCACCCTCCGCCTTCGCTATTTAGTTAGGAGCGTCAGCCAGCCCTCTAAGCTTAAGCGGTGAGACGGGTAGCTTTCGCTCGCAAGCCACCCCTTTAGGGCATCTCGTACAGCTTCTGGACGAGAGGGCTGTGGCTCTGGCTGAGCTTCAGGCCACGCATCAAGCGTGGCAGAACCGCTCGGGCTCAGGGGTGTCGCTTACTTCAGATAGCCATCAACGAGGCGCGCGATGGGTTAGTGAAGCGTGCCGCCGCTCGACTGATCCTCCCTGACTTCGCGGACACGGGGAGATTAGCTCGCGGTCCGTTCGGCCTGCTCGGGCGTGAGATAGCCGAGTGCCGAATGGATGCGTTGCCGATTGTAGTAGCCCTCGATGTAAGCGAACAGGTCGCGTCGCGCCTCATCCCGGGTCGCCCATCGCCGCTGATGGACGAGTTCGACCTTGAGGGTGTGGAAGAAGCTCTCCATCGGGGCGTTGTCGTAGCAGCATCCTGTCCGACTCATGGACGGCCTGGCCCCTATGCTGGCGAGCTGCTTCCGGTAGGCCTCCGCCGCGTACTGGCTGCCACGATCCGAATGGCAGATGAGCCCTGCGGCCGGTCGCTGCCGCTGGGCGGCCATCATCAGCGCCGCCACGCTCAGCTCGGTGCGCATGTGATCGCGCATCGACCAGCCGACGATCTTGCGCGTGGCCAGATCGAGGATGGCGGCCAGGTACAGCCAGCCCTCGCCGGTTGGCAGGTAGGTGATGTCGGCCAGCCAGACCGTGTTTGGCCGCGTGGCCGAGAAGTCCTGCTTCAGGAGGTTTGGGGCGATCGGGAGATCGTGACGGCTGTCGGTCGTGCAGGGCCGGAACCGACGCCCCGCCAGGGCACGGATGCCGTGCCGGCGCATGAGACGCTCCACCCGCCCACGGCTGACAGACCGGCCCTCGGCCCGCAGGGTGGCATGCACGCGTGGGGCACCGTAGCGCCGATGGTGGGCGGCATGGATGCGCCGGACATCGTCCAGGAGCTGGCGGTTGGAGGCCGAGCGGGCGCTCTCTGGCCGTGACCGCCAGCCGTAGAAGCCGCTGGGTGAGACTCCGAGCACGCGGCACATGAGACGCACCGGCCAGGTCCGCGCATGCTGCTCGATGAAGGCGAAGGTCACTTGGGCATCTCCGCGAAGATGCCGATGGCTTTTTTAGCACGGCGCGCTCCATGCGCGTGCGGTCGAGCTCACGCCGCAGGCGAGCGATCTCGGCGGCCTGATCGGACGGCGAGGCGACCGGGCTTGGTGGCGAAATCCCCGTCGATCCTGCCGGCCGCGGCCGGGGTGAGGCTCCGTTCAGCGCGGCACGCCACTGCCGCAACATCGAGGGCTGGATCCCGAGGCTCGGCCGCGACCTGTATCTGCGGCCGGCCACTGCTCTCCAGCAGGGCGACCGCTTCGCGTTTGAACTCGGGCGTGAACTCCCGTCTCGTCTTCGCCATCCGACACCTTCCCCGCTCAGCATGAGCGTATCAGAGGTGTCCGCGAAGCCGAGGGAGGATCAGGAACCGCTTACCTCAGCAGTCCGCTCAGCATCGCCGTCAGGCCGTATCCAAACGATATGAGAGAGGCCACGAGCAGCGCTCGATCAATCGTCCGGTCTTGGATGTCCTGAGCTTGGGCGGCGTCAACGGGGTCCCTCATTTCAGCTAAACCTTAGTCTCCGGGTGCTTGGTCGTGCGACTTGGCCGTCTCATACCTAGCCCTTCCGCTCCCTAAACCGGATCCCGGCCCCACCGCCGTTCTCGGGGATGAACTCTAGGCCGGCGGCCTCAAAAGCTCGGGCGACTGCGGCGAGGTTGTTGGGCGAAGGCACACGCCTCCCCTTCTCAAAGTCACGGATCGTGCTCTCGCTGAGGTTTGAGCGGGACGCGAGTTCGGTCTGCGACCAATCAAGCAGGCCACGCGCGGCGCGGGACTGAGCGGCTGACAGCGACATCTCGGCTCCAAATCACGCTATTCGTGTATTGCAAACGAAAAGCGTTGACAGGGGATCGGTTCAACGGTATCCGTTTATCACACACGGAAACCGGGCGCTACCATGTCCCACCGCACCGTCTCCTGGAACCGCATCTCCCGCAGCCTACAGGACAGCCGCCCGGCCATCCCAGCCGGCATGCTCGGCGCCCGCGCCCTGATCCAGTTCGGCGCCCGCACCCGCCCTCTCGTCGTCGCCGGCCGCTATGACCGCGCAGCCATCATGGCCGCCGCCTGCAAGGCCGCCACCGGCATTCAGGAGCGCTGCGGTGTCTCCCGCGCCGAGGCGATGTCCTCCGCCCTCAAGGCCACGTGGCAGGTCGCCAAAGCCGCCCGTCGCACCGCTGCTCACTGACACCCTAGCCGCGCCGGCCTGACCCGCCTCGCCACGGGGCGCCCCTTCACCGCCGACCCACAGCCACGAACCCCACCAGGAGCGCGAACGATGAAGCACGCCCGTATCCCCGATTTCTCGCAGCCGGTTCCGGTCCGGATCGCGGCCAGCACCGCCCGCCGCCGGCTCCCGACCGATGGCCGCTACCCCAACCTGACGAACGAGGCCCGGCCCGGCAGCATCGAGCCCCGGCAGGCGGTCGCCACGGTCCGCCCCGACACCGCCCACAGCCGCTCGCTGCGCTTCCTCGACGTGGCCGGCGAACTGCTGGCCGCCATCGCAATCATAGGCGGCGGCATGGTGCTCACCGGCCTCGCCACTCTGCTCTGAACCTCGCCCACGCATCTCACCCCAGGATCCCGCAATGTCCTTCCGTAATTCTCTCAAGAACCTGATCGGCCGCGATCCCACCGGACCCAGCCTGCGCGAGGGCACCGCCGAGCCGGCGGTCAGCCAGACCCGCCGCGCCCTCATGACGGGGTCTCTCGCGGCTGCCGTGCCACTGCCAGCACTGGCGCTGGCCGCCCCGGCTGACCTCCCTGCTGTGCCCCATCCCGATCGGGCGCTGCTCGACGCCGAGGCCGAGTATCTGCGCGCCACTGCGGCCTGCGAGGCAGCCCGTCAGGCAAGCCGAGACGCATCATCGGCCTTCAACAGGGCGTTCGGCAGCTACCCCGAGGAGCTGTTCCTAGAGGGCTGGGAACGGCACGTGTTCACCGGGATCACCCGCCATCCCGTGATCGGGCAGGTGCCGACGCAGGGTGTGTGGCGCGAGCACTGCACGAACTCGGCGGATCTGGTCTGGACCGCTGAAGGGCTCCGGCGCGTCATCAGGAACGCGGTGCCTGCGTTCGGACGCGGCGGCCAGACACCGCATCTGGTCCGGCACTGGAAGGGCCTTCTTCCGCTGGCGGAAACCTGGGACGCGCGTCGTGCGGACCTCAAGCGCCGGTTCCGCTGCCGGGAGTTGTCGGACGCGCACGTGGCCGCGGAGAAGGCAGTCAATCGGGCCGCCCTGCGGGTGCACCGGATCCCGGCCACGACGGTCGAGGGCTTGGCGGTGCACACCCGCAGGCTCGCCTCGACGGCTTGGTACGAGGGCAACACCGCCTATACGGCCCTGCTGCTGAGTGCGGCGGCGATCACGGGCGTGACGCTGCGGCAGTCGGACTTCGACGTGCCGGCTTGGCTGGCGGCCTGGGAGCGCGTCGGCGGCCGGGTCGAGTGGCACGCTGACCGCGAGGAGTGGGCGTACATCTGCCCGTCTCTGCCGGCGGACGCTCCGAGTGAGCTGAAGGACGAGGTTCGCCGCCTGACGCATGAGCGGGGCTCGAACAGCGCCGTTATCTCCCGCTGGCTCGAAGCCCGCGAGCCCAGCCAGCGCCGCGCCTGACCGCCCTTCCCGTTCTCGATTTCAGGAGGGGCGCATGCCCGCTCTCAACCTGTCCAGCCTGTTCCGCCGCAGCAGTGCCCGCCCGAACCTCAAGCAGCGCGCTGCCGCCCTGAAGGCCAGTCTCGGCCAGCCCGCCAGCAAGCCCCAGGCCCTGCCAGCGCCGGGCAGTCCCGAGGCGAAGGCCGCGTTCAAGGCGGCCTGCCACGAGCATTCTGTCCGGACCGCAGATCTCAACGAGTGCCCGGAGCTGATGCGGGATGCCACGCAGACGTGGACCGTCGATAGCCTCGGCGAGGCCATGGAGGCCGGCGAGATCACGCCGTCAGAGTGCGCCCGGCTCTACCCTCTGGCGACCGAGCGCGAGCTGCGCATGGCCCAGATCGAGCACGAGTTGAACCTCAGGGCTTTGCACGCCCTGGCGTTCGCCAACGAGTACCCGGTCAAGGCGCTGGAGGCAGCTACTGACGTCGTGAGACCGGCAAGCAACGTGCTCACCTTCACTTTAAGCCGAACTTGATATCGTGCGAGTATCGACTGGCCCTGCTCTATAGGTAGCCGTTCTTTTGGGCTCGAAACGCAGCTTGAGCCGGAGAAATGGTCGTTCGATGAACTGATAGGAGCAGGCTGAAATCAAATAGCTGGTCAGGACAAGGGCGGCGGTAACTGCGACCACTGCGCTCTGGGGTAAATGCATCTTCCCCAAGACCAAATTTCCTGCGACTAAGATCGGGAAATGCCATAGATACCAGCCGTAAGAGATACGGCCCGTGTAGACTAATGGTCGTAGTGATAACATTTCCCGGAAAAAGCCCGGCTGCAAGGCTATTACAAGCAGCCACGCCGCGATCAAGTACGCAATGGTAAGACCGATAGTCTGAGTGAAAAAAGTGCGACGCTCAGCCTCGGCAAGCATTAGCACCATAATTGTAAGCGGAAATACTGCAAATCTGCGGGCACGCGCGGAGGTTCGGGCGCTGATCGGTAGCAGGGCCAAGGCGCAGCCAATCAGCAGAGCATCCGCATGAGTATCAAAACCGGCGTAAGTTCGCTCTGGATCAACTCCTGAGAAAACTAAGTAATTGCGCCAGAGTACCACGGTGACGATAGCTGCCGTGATCCAGCGAAGTGGCTTTCGGTCAATAATGAACAGGAGCGCAAAGGGCCAAAGCACATAAAACTGCTCTTCCATCGAGAGCGACCACGTATGGATTAGGTAACCTCCTTGTGGAAGGCCAAATGCTTTGAACCAGTTCATCAAGTAAAGGCCCGAGACCAGCACAGCTCCTAGAGCGTGTTATTGAGAGCTTTCTTTCGACCCAGTGCGGCGCTGCCATCCTTGATTGAAGCGGGTGAATTTTTACCAGCCTCGATCAACCGGTAAGTTGGCAGTGCAAGGCCGCAAACCCGGCCCGGGGCTGCCCGACACCCGCAGAGGCAATCAATCCTTCACAATCAGCGCCCTTTGGAAGTCGTTTCGGCGGCCGCTCAGAAGAGCGTTCGTGCAAGGTTCATAATACGCTCTAAATTCTCTACACGGCTCGAAGAGAATGCAAGCACCGCAACTATGGTGAAAGCGAGCACAGCCCAAAAAGCGGGTGTAAGCCTGAGAATACGACGCACGTAGAATTTTTTCAGGTCTATAGTAGCAGAGAATTTTATCTCACGGACGAGAAGATTTGTAATAAGATAGCCGCTCAGCACAAAGAAAACATCCACGCCTATCCAGCCACCGGAAAGAAAATACTCCCCATCCCTGCAAGCGTGAAAACCGACAACCGCTGTAACAGCAAAACCACGCAAGCCGTCGAGGGCCGGTTCGTAACCAGCAATTCGCAGAGGTTCTGGAGTTTGCATCTCATGATCTCAGTAGGAGATATTGGCGTTCTTACATACAGGAGTACGCCCCGTCGAGATTTGCTTGGCACGTCGGTGGTTCGCGGTACCGACAGAGTGCTTACGTCGAGCCGGCCCTGCCTCTGGTCCCTGTGAAGGCAGGGCCATCCGCATTCAGGCTGTCCGCTGCATCACCTGCTGCACCTGAACGGCCGACCACGACCCGCCCCGAGCTTTGGGGACGACGCGTGCATTGAGGGCCGCCGCGATCTCCCGGAGGGATGAGGCACCAGCGGCCTGGATCTCGGCCAGGATCGGGGAGAGGTCAGCAGCTCGCCCGTAAGCTCTGGCGACATGCGCCTCGACCCTCTTAGCGCGCGCTTCGTCCGAGACCACGGCTCCACGGTCACCTCCGAGCTGTGTGGCCTTGCCTGCCGCCTTCAACTCGTCTCGCTGCTCATCGGTCAGCTTGGCGTAGAACTCCCGCTTGCGTGCGAGAGCGGCAGTGGTCCTGGCCGAGATGGCGCGGCGTTCCTCATCAGCGACACGCGCCATGATGCCGACCGTGAACCGGTTGGCGTGCGCGTTGTCGGTGGCAACGAACTCGATGCCGGCCTTCTCCAGCCCGGAAAGGAGGTGAGCGTCACGGCTGAGCCGGTCAAACTTCGCGATGAGCAGCTTGGCCTCGTAGACCCGGCACGCTTGGATTGCGCGCTGGAGTTGCGGCCGGTTCGCGTTGCTCTTGCCACTCTCGACCTCGACGAACTCGCCGCAGACCGTCCAGTCGCCACCGTTCAGGTAGGTCTCGACCGCCGCGTGCTGCGCCTCCAGCCCGAGGCCGCTGTCACCCTGCCGCTTCGTGCTGACCCGCAGCTAGATGCCTGACGCCCCCTCTCAACGTTGACTTAACCGTGCCGCCCGGCCGACATGGACCGTTCCGGCCCGGCCGCCCCTGGCGAGTCGCGGCTACCATCAGGAGAGAAGCCGCCGCGGATCTGAGACCCTGAAACGACTACGGGCCCCCTGTCGCCAAACAGAGAGCCCGCGAAATCGAGATGGCCGACGAGGGCCCACACGCAATCCCTCATCAGCCACAGCTCCCGCCGGGAGTCAACGGGAACGCCAATTCCCGGAGCGATGAAGTCGTGCCTTGATCACAGCCGCGGTCCGAAAAGGACCGGGATAAATGCCTTATGCCAATGAGATCCGCCGACAGGCGGAGGCGGCCCCGCGCGCCGCGTTACCGGCCGTCACGGCTGCGCTCTGGCGCGCCTACGGGGAGGGGAAGGTCACGGAGGCCGAGGCCGAGGCGCTGTCCGGCCTGATTGAGGCGCGGAAAACGTCAGTTTTATCGGACACGATGCGATGTCGGCGCTAAAACCCTACCGCACGCAGTCCCGCGGCGGCCTGCCGGTCGCAACCGGATTGTCCGATCAGGCCAGGGCGTTTCAGCGCGCCGGCAAGGCCAAGAGCACGCAGCGCGCGTACCTGAGCGATGCCGGCCTGTTCGCGACTTGGTGCGCGAGGCACGGCCTCGACCCGATGCCGGCGACATCGGTGGCCGTCCTGGAGTTCCTGACTGACGAGGCGATGCGAGGCGCGAAGGCCTCGACCATCGCCCGGCGGCTCGCCGCGATCCGGTACGCGCACAAGCTGGCCGGGGAGGTCGATCCGACCGACGACGAGGGCCTGCGTGAGGGCCTGCGTGAGGGCCTGCGCGGGATCCGGCGCGAGATCGGTACGCGCCCAATCCAGAAGACAGCGGCGACGGCCGACATCCTCGCCGCGCTGCTGATGCGCACGCCCGACAGCCTGACTGGTCGACGCGACCGGGCAATCCTGGCACTCGGCTTCGCTGGCGCGTTCCGCCGGTCCGAGCTTGTCGCACTCGACGTGGAGGACCTGCGCGAGGATCCCGAGGGCCTGCGGGTACTGGTCCGCCGGTCCAAGACTGACCAGGAGGGTAGGGGTCTAGAGAAGGCCATTCCGCACGGTCGGTTCATCCGGCCCGTCGCCCTGGTACGCGAATGGCTCGAGGCAGCGGGGATCTCAGCGGGCCCAGTATTCCGGCCGGTCAACAAGGCCGGCAGGGTCGAAGCGCGCCGCCTCGGCGTGAAGACGGTCGAGCGCGCGATGAAGCACTACTGCGCGGCCGCGGGCCTTGATGCCTCGACGTTCGGGGCGCACTCGTTGCGGGCTGGCTACATCACGACGGCGGCCGAGCGCGGGGCCGATCTCGCGCGGATCATGGACCAGTCGGGCCACCGGGATCCGCGCACGGTCGTCGGCTACATCCGCAGGGCGAACGCCTTCAAGGGGCACTCGGGGAGCGGGTTTTTATGATTTCGAGCCTTGGCCTGTGCCGGGCTGAGCACGACGCCGCCATCGCCTTACTGTGAATGGCTTCTGATGCATCGGGGATCTATATAGTGCAGTCCCTAATCATTCCGGGGTTGTGTTGATTTCATGCCTTTAGAATTCGACGAGTTGATTGATCGGATCTATGAGGCTGCTGCCGTTCCGGAACTCTGGAGTGCAACGCTCTCGGACCTAAGCCGCTTTGGTGAAGCAGCCGGTGCATTGTTGTTCACCAGCCAGGGCGAGGATTTCCGTTACGTCGCCTCACCGGAGTTGGAAGAGATCACGGCAGAGTTCATGTCCAGCGGCTGGGTGGGCCGCAATGACCGGCCAGCACGCCTATTCGCCAGACAGCACGCCGGCTTCCTCACCGATCTTGACGTCTACACGCCTGACGAACTCGAAGCGAACCCCATGTTCACCGAGTTCTTGCGGCCACGTGGTTTGGGCTGGGGAGCGGCTTCAGCCATCACCGTTCCAAGCGGTGAGCGGATCGTGGTCGATGTCGAGCGCGCCTACAGAGATGGTCCAGTCCCGGCCGGGATCGTGGCGCGACTTGACCCTCTGCGTCCGCATCTTGCTCGCGCGACAACCCTGTCAGCGCGGCTGCGCCTCCAAGCCGTACAGGTAGCAGCCGATGTGCTTGAGCTGGTTGGCTTACCAGCAGCTGTCCTTGGCCAGCGCGGACAGGCTCTAGCGATGAACCAGAGCTGCCAAGCACTCCTTGACGTGACAACTCGGGACGGGCGTCGGTTCGGCCTTATGGATGCCGCCGCAGACAGCTTGCTCGCCAAGGCTCTTCAGGGCTCTGCAGCGCCTGGGGGTCTGATGACGCGGTCTATTCCTATCCCCGCAAAAGGCGACCGGCCGCCTTCAGTGGCTCACGTCCTTCCGGTGCGGCGTAGCGCGCGCGATCTCTTCCACGCGGCCTCTGCAATCGTGGTCATCACACCTCTGGCAACCGATCAGCTACCTGGACTTTCAGTGCTCGAAGGTCTGTTTGATCTCACGCCAGCCGAAGCGCGCGTTGCACGCAGGATTGTGGGCTGCCACACCGTTGAGCAGATCGCAGCGGAGGCGGGCACCTCGCCGCAGACCGTGCGCGCACAGCTCAAAGCGGTGATGTCCAAGACGGGCGTCAACCGTCAAGCTGAACTAGTCAGGTTGCTCTCAGGGGCAGTGTTGCGGTCATAATGTATGATCTGATCGTCTGAGTTCACCCGACCAGATCTGTATTATTACGTTATGCTATTGATTGGCCTAAAGCGGCCTTACTCAGCAGCCTTCTTGCGCCCGCCCTTCTTCGGGGCCCCTGCGACCGTCTCGACCGCGCTCGCGGTCTTCGCGGCTGTCTTGCGGCGCTGCTGTCCCAGACCCAAGCTCTTGGCAAGCGCCGAGCGCGTCTCGGAGTAGCTGGCGGCCGTCATCGGATAGTCGCGCGGCAGGCCCCACTTCTCACGGTAGGCTTCGGGTGTGAGGCCCCTCATCGTCAGGTGACGGCGCAGCGCCTTGTAGGGCTTGCCGTCCTCGAAGCTGATCAGCGCGTCGTGGGTGATCGACTTCCGGATCTGAGCCGGGGTGAGTTTCTCGACCTCAGGGGCTTCGGATGCGTTGCGCTGGCCGAGGCCGGACAACGCAGCATGCGTGCTCGCGATCAGCGTCGCCAATTCTGATACGGGAACAGGGTTGTTGGCCACATAGGCCGAGACCAGACCTGCTGTCATCTCGGTGTAGTCGACGCTCTCAGCCCCGATTGTTTCTGCGCTCTCGTCCACGGTGCACCTACTTTCAGATAATGGCAGCACACTCTACCAGTGATCCGAGAATTGCAATATGCTGCCGCACTGGAAATCGTTTCTTGTACGTGCTCTATGCGATGATGCATTCTCCTGAAATTGAAACTGCAGCCAGGATCATCACGGAGAACGTGATCTCAGCCGTCGAGCGGGAGCGGGAGAACACCTCACTCCATCCGCTGATCCGCGAGGCCCTGATGGTCGAGTTGCTGCGGGAGTTGCTGTCGGTGATGCCGACACAATCCGGCACGGTCCTGGCGGATGCCTGCAACCGCTGTCTCGACCGCATGGCGGACCTTCATCTGCCGACCCCGCGGGTTGCAGCTGTCGACCCTGACGACGGCTCGGTGACGATGGGCACCTGAGCATCAAGGCAGACGGCCTGGGTGAAGACAATTGGGTCAGGAGCACGACACATGACACAGCGACGGGCGCGGGCCGGTGACACCCTCCTTGGGGCGGCACGATGCCGGGCAGAGGAGCGCGGTGGCCCCTCGGGCTACGCTGATCGGCAGGAAGTAGCCGTGCGGGCTCCCGTCGAGGCTCCGGTGCGGGCTGTCGGCGGCGAACTGGTGCCGGCCGAGGACTTCGCCACCAAGACCCTGCCGGCGATCCTCGACACGCTGATGAACCCCGACGCGGTGGCGGCCGATGCCAGCCGAGATCGGCTCGACCTCGCCAAGAATGCCGGGGCGCTGGAACTTGCCCTCGACACGGCTGACACGATCCAGGCCGGCGACGCCTTGGAGCGGATGCTCGCCCATCAACTCGCCACCACTCACGTTCTGGCGATGAAGGCCGCAGCGGTCATGGGCCAGCAGCTCGACATCGCGGACAGAACGATGGGCGCAGCCAAGCAGGCGGCGTGCGTTGAGGCGAACCGGATGGCCGGTGCCGTGGCTCGGCTGAACGGGTCGTTCCAGGCCGGGATGCAGACGCTGCAGCGGGTGCGGGCGGGCGGACAGCAGACGGTTGTGGTGCAGCACAACTACGTGGGCGAGGGCGGACAGGCGGTGATCGGCGGCCAGCAGCAGGTGGGGGAGGGGGGCGCCCCGTCGAAAGAGAGGGGGCGGGGTGCAGCCTGATATGGACGACGAACCCCATGCACCGTCCCGGATAGGGCACGCGCAGGCCGCGCCTCGCTGCGGGGCACGAACCCGAGGAGGCGAGGCGTGCCGCTCTCCGGCTATGCCGAACGGGAAATGTCGGATGCATGGTGGCGCCAGCACCGGACCTCGGACGGCCGACGGGCTGGCCCGGTCCAGAACCTCGACAAGAACGCATGGCAGGCGCTCGGCCGAGCACATCGCTTTGCGTCAGGGGATGCGCGCGGCCTTCGTCCAGTTGCGCGACATGGTGAGGGCAGCCAATGCCGAGTGGCGCGAGGAGCAGCGCCTGCACCGTGAGATGCTGCGGCAGCTCGGGCGGTAGGGTTTCGTGACCAGTACGCGCACGCGCGCGAGGCGGTCATGGCCGCACCTCGTCGAGGTTGGCCCAAAGATCTGCCAGGAGGGTCCTGCGGTCAGTCTCACGGCCGGGCACGTCGCTGATCCGGTCCGCCACGGCTGCAAGGGCGTCCGGGCCACCGGCGTCCAAGATTGCCCGCCCATGGCAACGAATGGTCGATTTGTAGGCCCCGGCAGTCCGCCCGGTCACGACGCCGCTCTCGATGCCGCTGAGAAGGCGCAAGATGGCCTGCTCGGCCTGGGCGATCTGGCGAGCTATGGCGAGTTGCGCGAGGTGGCTCATGGCAGGCCCTCCAACTCGGTCTCGAACGCGGCCATCTCCTCATCGGTAGCAGCCACGGCCGAGCACCACTGATAGTGAACCGGTATCGGCATGGCGTAGGCCGGCACAGTGTAGGTGCCGAGCGCGTCGCGGCGGGTCTCGCCTCCAACGTCCACGATCAGCCCGGCATCCAGCATGTTGCGGAGCGTCTTCGGGGAGCAGCGTGGAGGCTCGCCGCACCCGATCCGGTCAAGGGCGTGGCGCTCCGCTGACGTGCGGCCGGGGTGAGGCGGGCGGTCGGGACCAGATCTTCGGGGCAAGATGGCTCCTCTCAGGCTGGTCAGAAGGCGGCGGAGACGGGCGACAGCGGCGCCAGTCTCGATGCCGACCGCGTGGGCGCTCGACGAAGTTGACGTGGAGCGGGGAGGGCGTCGCCACCTCAATCGGCAAACCGTCGGATGACGGAAGCCACGTCATTGGCGGATCCTTAGTACCCCGCTATGTAGTTGTTCGCTGGCCGTTAGTCTGCGTATTGAGTTGTCATGGAAAATAAGAACGGTCCGCCGGCGGACGATACTGAATTGGCGCTCGACATGGTCGGCCGCGCCTACTTGGCACTGGCTATCCTCTTCGAGACTGCCCACCCCGGTGAGTTTGAGAAGGCACAGGCCAAGATCCACGCCCTCGTCGAGGCCAATCTCCGGCTCATCGCGGAGACGAACGGCGCGACGCAGGCGCCCGGTCCTGACGGCGTCGCGGCGCGGGTGAACACCATCCTCACGGACGTCGAGCGGGAAGTCGCGGCGATGATCCGACCGCGCGGGAAGCGTGGCGACTGACGCCCGAGCTATGCCAGCGGCAGCATCGGCTGTTGCAGCTTGGCCATATGAATGTGAAATGCCACCGCGGAAGCGGACTACAGCCTTGACGGCATACTTCTCGGATCGACAGTTATCCACAGCCATGTTAGGCCGGAACACTCTCGGATCGGCAGAACAAGAACAGCGATGAACAATATCTGTCGTGACGAAGCAAACGACATTGCACTTGAATTGATGGCGCGTGCTTATCACGCTCTGGCGATATTTTACGAGATCAAGAGCCCAGATGATTACGATTACTTTGCTTGTCGTATCATACCGTACTTGATTGAGACCACGCGCGCCGACGGGATCCACGACGCGAACGACGCCTCGCGGACCATGAGAGCCGTTGATCGGGTCCGCGCGCTCCTGACCGAAGTTAGCCGCGACGTCGCGGCGATCCGCAGCCAAGTGCTGGTTGAGGGCTAGGCGCTCAGCCGACGTGCTGCCGGGATGGGACGGCCATCAGTTGGGCGAGGCATGGCGGCTCTTTCACCCAGCGAGAAGATCGGCCCACGCTGCGGTGAGCACAGCTTTGCGGCGGTCGCGGTTGATCGGATCCATCGCTGCGATCCCGTCGATCAAAGCGGTGACCTGGGCGGGGGAACCGTCGAACCACGTCGCGGCCTCCCTGAGCCTGCGCAGTGCGTCGGAGCGCGCGGCTGGCGCCGGCGCGTCGTTGGTGGAGGAGAGAACGGCAAGAGCCGAGACGATGCTGACCGCGGCTGGCGCGGCCTCCTCAGCAGAAACATGCCGTTCGATGAGGTCGCACAGAGTGTCGAAGGGATCGCGGGGCATGGCGGCTCCCCTCAGGCTGCAGATCTATTCAACGCGGCGTAGGACGCCAGGATCTGGCGGCGGTCGTCAGCGACGAGGGTGTCGAGCGCGCGGCAGGCGGACTGCAGCGTAGCCGGGTCGGTCTCGGTGCGAGAAGGCGGATGAGGTCAGCTGCACGGGGGCCGTGAGAGGGCGCGCGGATAGAGCGTCGGCGGCGCCGGATCCACCCAGACGAGCCGAAATGACGGGAACGAAACTAGAGCGTGTTATTGAGAGCTTTCTTTCGACCCAGTGCGGCGCTGCCATCCTTGATTGAAGCGGGTGAATTTTTACCAGCCTCGATCAACCGGTAAGTTGGCAGTGCAAGGCCGCAAACCCGGCCCGGGGCTGCCCGACACCCGCAGAGGCAATCAATCCTTCACAATCAGCGCCCTTTGGAAGTCGTTTCGGCGGCCGCTCAGAAGAGCGTTCGTGCAAGGTTCATAATACGCTCTAGAACCTGCACGGTTACGGCCCCAGATCAGCAGGTAACCTCTCCAGGGATAGCCGTGCTCGACGCCTTAGCCTGCTCGATTGCTCAGACTGCCGCCGACGTTCTCGGCCGACGCAGCAATGCACACGGCGGCATCGTGGTCCTGGATGAAGCTATCGGAGCCTATCTCTGGTTTGAGCATGGGTTCCGCGATCATGACACCCTCGTGCAGCTCATCAACTACACGCGCCGGATCCTAGACGAGAAACTACCCCCACGGCTGGCCGCTCCGTACCGGAGACCCGCGCAACTCAGCCTCGACATAGAGGCCGCTTGATGGGCTGCCGGGATACCGAGCCTCCTCGGATGTTCGATATCTTCGACCGCATCGCCGCTGAGGCGGTGGAACGGGCTCGTGCGCAGTCACAGGCACTCGCCCTTGAACGGAAGATCCAGCACCGCCGCAACAAGCGCTCGAACTGGACAGGCGACCGTCAGACCCTCAGCGAGATCGGCACCCTCATCCAGTATCGCCACCGTGGGCCGTGCGATACCGACGACGGCGAAGCCTACCTGCGCGCCGCCCTCCCTTGGCTCGTTACTAAGGCTGGCGGGTTCGATGCCGAGGAGCTGGGCCGGGACATTGCCGGTTGGACCAAGGCAGTCGCCCCTCGCCTCGACTCCGGTGCGATCCGCGCCTGCATTGCCGAAGCTCGTGAGCGCGACCGCCGCAAGCGCTTGTGGTGGACCGCTCAGGAGTTGGGAGACCTACTGCGCCTCACGGTAGCAGAGCGCGAGCGGCTGCACCTCACGCGGATCCGCCCGGCCGACATGACCGCGCGCCAGTTCGCGAAGTACCAACGGCAGCAGAAATCGGCCCGAGAGAAGGCCCGGCGGATTGCCAAGGGGGCCCGCCCCCGCGAACAATCGAAGGCTCAGCTACAGCCATGGGAGGCGCTTGGGATCAGCCGCCCGACCTACTACCGGATGCGTAGGGCGGGTATTCTCCCGGCCCAGATCCGAGACCGTGAGACTGTTTCGTGTCCAGCAGGTACGAAGTACCTACAGCCCACCACGGACCAGTCTCAGACTTCAGAACAGACCGCTCCGGGTCCAGCGAGGAAGGCCAGCCCGAGCCGCAGCGTCGGCGCTGACGGGCATTCGCCCAGGAGCCTCCCGAAGATCGTCCGTACCGCTGAACCGCTTCCGCCACCGCTACCGGAGGGGAGAAGTTTCAGGCACCCCGACCTCTTTGAGGAGACGCTGACCCTCGGAGCCGCCGCACGTTCGGTCATCGATGCGTACACGGGCGGGCGCATGCCTCCCAAGGTCGTTCAGGCCGTGGAGGCAGCCCAACGGGCTAGGTTGCTGCCGTGGGAGGACGTCGCTCACCAAATCGGCGTCAGCCCGCCCCAGCTCTCGAACGTCCTCAAGGGTCGCTTTGGGCTAAGACCCTATCCCGGTAGGGTCTGTCGCCATGTGATGATGGCGCAGGCGAAGTGGAGCATGGCGAGGTAGTTTCCGGGCTTCTTGTCCCAGCGGATCAGGATGCGGCGGAAGCGGTTGAGCCAGGAATGGGCTCGCTCCACGACCCAGCGGCGTGCCGTCTTGCCGGCCTCGCGCTTACCCGCGATCTCCTCGCCGCGGGTGCGCAGATGCAGGGTGAACCCGAAAGCCTGGGCTAGGTCGCGGGGCTCCTGATAGTCATAGCCCTTGTCCAGACAGAGATGCTGGGGATCCGCGTCACTGGGCTGGGGCCGGGCAACGGGAAGCGCCTCCAGCGTCTCGCCCATCACGGTGTGGTCGTTGCGGTTGGCGCCGGCCAGGACGACGGAGAGCGGCGTGCCGCGCGCGTCGGTGAGCAGGCTGCGCTTGGTCCCGCACTTGGCCCGGTCCGTCGGGTTGGGACCGGTTTTTCCCCCACCGAGGGGCGCCTTGCCCATCGCCCCGTCCAGCGCCAGCCACTCCCAGTCGATCCCCTCCAGCCCATCGTAGGCCAGAAGCCCTGCCTGCCAGAATGCTTCGAACACACCGGCCTCGGTCCATTCTTGAAAACGGCGATGGGCGGAGGAGGACGAGCAGATCCTGGTAACGTTCAGGGCATTCCACTGGCAGCCGGTGCGCAGCACGAAGAAGATCGCATCCATCGCCATCCGGTCCGGTGTGCGCGGTCGATGGCAACCCAGAGGATGCACTGACCGAGCCGGCAGAAGCGGCTCCATCTGCCTCCAAAGCTCGTCGGACAGACGAAAGCCGTCGTCCGTGATCGCTGCCCGCTTGGCCATCTGACCGCCCTCCATCCCGGAAGACAGACAGATAAGGCCGCTCATCTCTGCGCCTACCGGGATAGGTTCTAAGTCCCAGGGCGGCAGCGAACCTGAAGGAATGGCTCGCGGCAGCATGACTAAGGAGACACCACGCACGGCCGTCACGCAGCCCTACAAGCCGACACCGGCTGAGACGGCGGCTATGAACCGCTACAGTGAGCGTACTGCCCAGCGCCCGCCCGCTCGCATCAAGAGATCCAAAGGCGAAGCCGGCGCGACTGTGCGCCCGGACCACCCCGATCTCGCGACGGGCCTCTTCACCCTCATGGGCGCGCTTGGAACGGCCAGTCCCGAGTTCATGCATGGCCTCCTCAAGCAGGTGATGAACGCCGCCAGCCAAGGGTAGGAGGTCAGTGAGGCTGACACGAACTTCGTGTTGTCCGTCATCAACGGCATCGAACCGCGCGACGAGATCGAGGCGATGCTCGGGGCGCAGATGGCGGCCGTTCACATGGCGAGCATGACATTCGCAAGGCGGCTTGCACACGTGCAGAACATCCCCCAGCAGGACGCCGCCGAACGGGCCTTCAACAAGCTGACGCGCACGTTCACCGCGCAGATGGAAGCACTCAAGCGATACCGCAGCACCGGGCAGCAGGTAGTCCGGGTCGAGCGGGTCAGCGTCGAGGCGGGCGGGCAGGCGATTGTAGGATCAGTGACCGCCTCCTCGGCCGGGGGAGGGGGTGATCATGGAAAGTAGCGTCAACCCCATGCACTTGGCCGCGCGCTGCACGGCGCACTCGAAGCGGTCAGGCCAGCCCTGTCGTGCTCCGGCCGTGCGCGGACATCGGGTTTGCCGGATGCACGGTGCTGGTGGCGGCGCGCCGGTCGGAAAGGCGAACGGCAACTACCGGCATGGTGGCCGGACGAACGAGCTGACCCAGACACTTCGGCTATGCCGCGCTTTGGGTCGGATCGCCCGTGAGATTGAGCCGTAGGGGGTCGGCGCCAACAGGCACATGCATTGGTCGCCAGAGCACCACCGTGTGCGCCGACCAAATTCCCACCTATAAAAAAGAGGCGGCCGCCCCGATGGAATGCCGGGACGATGGCGTTGCGCGTGTAGCCCGTCATGAACAGCACGATGAGATCGGGATGCGTGTCCCGGATGCTGTCGACCAGCGCGCGTCCGGTCTCGCTACGCGGTTGTTGCGTACGGCTCGTGACACTACCTGCCGTCCCTGGGAGGTAGTCCATGGCCGCGTCAACGAGGTTCCTGTCCGCCGTCGCCGTCGCCTTCGTAGCCGGGGTGGCGAGCACGAGCGCGTACATGTCCCGCGGCGACGTTCACAAGGATGCTCCGGGGACACCGCACGGGGTTTCACCCTCCCTCTCCGAGCGCCTGCGGGCTGAAGCCCACGGGCAGTCGCTGCCCTGGTCGGATCCGGTCAAGGCCAAGCCGGAGCCGTCGAAGCTGACATTCACCCCCGGGCCGGCCGACGCGCCCGTCAAGGAGGGCAAGGCCCTCGCGGATGAAGGCCGGGCTCCCGGCCCGCAGGCCACCCCGGTTCCCGTGCCCGTCCGGCCGCCAGACGACGGGGGCGGTCCCGCGTCCGGCTCGCGCAATCCGACGGGCAGACCCCGCCCCCGGAGGAGGATCAGGCTGATCTGGCGCCGGCCATCAAGCGCGCCCGTCCGTCCGAGGAGGATGTCGGGCCTTCCCGGGCCAAAATGGTCGAGGCTCCGGGGCCGGCCCCAACGTCCCGAGACGATGGCGCGCGCCCATATCAAGCTCGCCAATCCTCCAGGACTGCCTCACAGCCCGACGGGGAGGCTGGACACCCGCGTGCCATGTCCGCGGAGACCCCGAGGCACGTCCTGCCGCCCGTGCAGGAGCGCACGAGGATCAGTGTCGCCAAGGCGCCCCCGCGTGCTCGCGCCTCTGACGCGGGTGACAGGCGTCCCCGCACCAGGACGGCGGAGCTGCCTCCGCGCGTTAGCCCGCCGAACGCGGACGAGGAGCGCCCTCGCCTGAGGGTCGCGGAAGCCCCCGGCGCCTCAGGGCACTCGCCCCTGAGGATCATGGGTATCCCCGCGTCCGGGCTGCCGAGGCGCAACGCTCCGTTCAGCGGGCGCGGCCGATGCCGTCGCGGAACCTGCCGTCCCTCGCTGCGGCCGACGATATCCGGGCCGCGGTCAGGCGAGCGGAGGCGCGCCGCGAGCGCGTGACCGTCGCGCCCCCGTATCGGACGGCCGGCCTTGAGGACCGCGACGACACCCCACGTGTCCGCGAGGTCTACGCTGTCCGACGCGATGAGGAGCCCGACGACGAGCCGCGCGTAAGGGTCCGCCGGAGCATCGCCGCTTCGGACGGCTTGATGCGCTGGCTCTCCGGGCCGGATGGTCGGTTCTGAGCGTTCCCGCACCCATACAGTCAGGCTGCGCGGCGTTGCGCCTTCAACTGCTGCAGGGTGCACTGGCTCTCGCGCTCGAACTGCGCTGGCGTGATCTCCCCAGCATCGACACGGCGCGCGAGCTGCTTGCGGTACTCCAGTGCCTCCTCTTCCTCAGCGGCACGCTGGCCCGCGCGGCTGCCTGGGTGCGTTCAGCCCATTCCGTGTAGCTGATGCGATGCGCGTCGCGCTCAGTCCTGAGGCGGATGACTTCTTCCTGCAAAGCCAGCGCTCGCTCAGAGCAAACTGGTAGATGCGAAGAAGGCTAGCGAGTTCTCATCGGCCTGCCAGCCGAGCGCGTCGGAGGTGCAGAAGAGCTATCTCTCCGGCTTCGTCATGGGGGCCGCGGACGCGTCGGTAGGCAAGCATATCTGCCCGAAGGAGCCCGTCAGCACCCAGCAGCTCGTGGACGCCTTCTGTGGCTACCTCAAGGAGCATCCTAAGAACCTCAATCGCCCTGGCGGCCTGCTGCTCGGGCTTGCGCTGTCAGAGACATGGCCCTGCAGACAGTGAGCCGCCGAGTTTAGGTCTTGTCCGGCTCTGAAGGGGCAGCGGCAATCTCTCCGCCAAGTGCCCCCGCGACCGGAGTTTGCATGACCGCTCCGGTCGGCAGCACCGGAGCGCCATGACCGACCTCGCCACCCTGTTTGTGGAGCATGCTCTCGACCTCCTGGATCAGGGCCGAAGGGCGGTATGGCTTCGAGAGGAACCGTGTGCCCGCCGGAAGATCACCGGGCTCCGGCTGCATCTTGCCGGAGGTCACAATGATACCGACCGCCGGCCAACGGTGATGGACAAGGCGAGCGAGCCCGATCCCGTCGATGTCGCCCGGCATGTTCCAGTCGGTGAACAGCGCCCGTACGTCAGTGCGAGCCTCCAGGAGGGCCATAGCCTCCCGAGCGTTATGTGCCTCAATGGTGCGAAAGCCGGCGTCCGTGAGAATGTCAGCGGCGATCATGCGCACCAACACGTCATCCTCAACCACGAGCACGGCAACAGGTCTGATATCTGTTCTGAATGTCACGGTCTTACTCTACCACAAGCCTGATCATCGTCAGATCGAGAGCTTCTGTGGCACTCGGGCACGGCGACAATGTTTACCGTGGCGAGCCACTCCTCTTGAACGATGAGGTACTGACCCGCGCGTTCCAAATCTGACGTCTTAGAGCACGGACGAGCGGCGGGGCAGCTGCCAGAGGTCGTCCTTGTTCGGGAACGGCTCTAGGCGCTCGCCGGCCGCTAGCGTCAGTGCGGTCAGGAGAACCGGCATGAGGAGGAGCACAGCGGCTGTGATCATCACCGGCACCTCAGCGCTGCGCGTAGGGGCCCGGGTAGACCACCCGCACCACGCGTCCGGAGCGGTCCTGGGCCTCGCGCGTACCAGTCACCGGAAGGGCGGGAGTGCGGTTCTGCAGGGCCACCATGGCCGGGAGTGGCTTGGTGACGAGCGTCTCAGCATGGCCTGCACCGCCGAAGGCCAGCACCCCGAAGATAGTAAGACCGATGCCGGTCCCGGCGGCGGCAGCAAGCGTGAGCGGCGAGGCGGTGCGCGGCATGATCTGATCTCCCCTGCGTTTGTTGTCCAACGATTAGAGTGCCAATCGTTGGATGTCAAATCCTGTGGCGGCTATGCCTTGGGGCACTCATCATGCTAGACCGAGTCTCATGACCCAGCCTGCTCGCCGACCTCAGACCCAAACCACAGCCGCTCAGACAGCTGAGGGCGCGCCCGGCCCGGACGTCCTGCCGCTCGACCGGCAGCTGTGCTTCTCGGTCTACGCTGCGGCTCATGCCTTCACGGCCGCTTACAAGCCGCTGCTTGAGCCGCTCGGGCTCACCTACCCGCAGTACCTCGTCATGCTGGCGCTGTGGGAAGATGACGGGCAGAGCGTGAAGCAGATCGCCACGCGGCTGCGGCTCGACTCCGGCACGGTGACGCCGCTGCTCAAGCGCTTGGAGCGCGATGGCCTGCTTCGTCGTGGGCGGGATCCGGCCAACGAGCGGCTCCTACGCGTGGAGCTGACCGACGAAGGCCATGCTCTTCGGACGAAGGCGGGTGCTGTCCGAGAGCGGATCGTGTGTGCACTGGGCGGGGCGGAGGAGCCGATCCAGGCACTTAAGCGCGAGATCGACAGGATCATCCCTCTGCTAGAGCGCCCTGAGAACCCCTGAGTGGCGCACCAAGGCAAGCGCCAGCTTTGAGCGCAGTGATGACAGCAATACAGTCAACGGAGTTGTAGGTTAGGATTGCGGATCCCGCATCATCTCGCTCTAAACGTGGCATTCATTGGCGCATACCGGCCATGCAATAGCGCAACTCGGTCTGGCCACAATTGATCTGCTTTAGCGTACCCGCTCGTAACAGCAGTGGGTACGCAAGTTGTTCCTCAAAGCCCGACCGTTTATTCTGGCCGCTCTCGCAGCTGTGTGCATGACCACCGCCGCAGCCGAGGCCAAAGCAGCGTCCGGTCAGCAGGCAGGTGTTGCGTCCTGGTATGGTCCTGGCTTTCACGGCCGCAAGACGGCCAACGGCGAGCGCTTCGACATGAACGCACTGACGGCCGCGCATCGTACCTTGCCGCTGGGGACGCAGGTGCGGGTGACCAACACGCATACCGGTCAGTCAGTCGTGGTGCGCATCAACGACCGGGGGCCTTACGTCGGTCAGCGCGTGATCGATCTGTCGAAAGCCTCGGCCCAGGCCATCGGCATCGCTGGCGTCGCGAAGGTCTCTATCGCGCGCCTGTAAGCGGGCCAGACGTCCTGCTGGCTGGCCAGCTCAAGCGTGGTGGCGACGCCGTCTCAGCGTCGTCGCGCCAGAACGATGATCGCAGCGGCGCCGAGCAAGGCAGCGAGCGCAACGGCGATGATCTCGGGCGTGAGCATACGCCCCGCCGTAAGCTTGGCCTTGCCTCTGCCCTATGAGACGGCACGTCCTGCGGTGCGGCGCCGCCTGTTACGCTCGACCGCGGCCAGCCGCCGCCAGACGCTTCGGCAGGCGCGGAGAAGTCCGTTCAGCATTTCACCACGCCGCTGAGCGGCGAACTAGCGACTGCGCAGGCTTTTTGTGACGGCTGCAGACCGGCCACCGAGATAACAGGTGGAGCTTTGCTCGCCTGTCGCCGCGGCCGGTCTGCTCCTCTATGCCTCAGATGTCATGCGGCCTCGCCTTGCTGCCGGGTCTCACTGATCTCACCGGGCTGCGGTAGCTGTGAGCGGCGGACCGGCGGCTCGCTCTGCGGCTACGCTTTCTCAACCGCGGGTGGCACATTGCGTCACCATGCCGATCCGGCGCGAGCACCGCTTCTTCTACCCCATCGACTGGCCGCAACTCTCGGCCGTGATCCGGTTCGGCCGCGCCAAGGGCTGCTGCGAGGGCTGCGGGCGGCCACACGGGCAATTGGTCTACCACCTCGGCGATGGCCGCTGGTGGGATGCGGAGGCGGGCTCCTGGCGCGACGGGCAGGGCAGGCGGATCCGCATAGCGTCGGGGACTGACATCCTCGGCCGCGTCCGCCGGACCCGGGTTGTTCTGGCCGCTGCCCATCGCGATCACGACACCGCCAACAACGCGGATGCGAACCTCGCGGCCTTCTGCCAGAGGTGCCACCTGATCCACGACCGGCCGGAGCATAAGCGGCGGCGGTGGGCGACGCTGTTTAGGCGGAAGGCGCTCGGGGACCTGTTCGGCGGGCCCTACGGCTGAGCCACGACACCCGAGCGGAGCCGAGACTGGCCTCAGCGCTCGGCCGACCTAGGAACTGGTTCTCTGGAGCATGCAGATGGGAACCGGCGCTGTCGGTTCGTTATGGGACGCCCTCATAGCGACGGCGGACGACGCTGGTCATCCACGTATGCATCTGAGTAAAAATACGCCCCTCGAATATTAACCATAATAAAATGCGTTGACTGTTCGGCGATCCAGCAACAGAACGCACATGCCTGCCCGTGCGCTAGGAAAAGTTGGCCGCTAGCCGAGCCAGGATTTTTTCGGGGTGGAAGACAGGTGACGGGTTAGGCGCACAAGATGCTAACGGTACTTATTTTGATGACCCTTGGAACAGTCATGGGGGTCTATTTCCACTGGGGCATTTTGGCAGCATGTACTTTCATTCTTGTTCTTTGGCAGGCGGCTATTTGGATTTTTGCAACTGAATTCAGATTGTACGGCTTGCTGATGCTGGCAGCCTATGTTTTCGCACTACAATCTGGCTATTTGCTTGGTGTTTATCTATCGGTAAAACTTGAAGAGTGACGGCCCCACTCAGAACCATATAATATGCCCCTCCATATGAGACGCTATAGCCCAGAGCAGGGCAGAAATGGCTGCCAATACGGCCGAAAATGTGAGGCGCAGCCCCTGTTTATAACGTCTCTTATTTGCAAGCGCGACCTTCATTTTAGTTAATCCCTGCCTCGAACTGGTCCGGCCGCCCGTATGCATGATTGATCTCGTCGAGACAAACTATCTCGCGGTTCTCAGCACTTTGCATCCCTGTAAAAAGTGTGGTGTCCAAAAGCGTTAGGCTGCGCCAGATCGCGGCGTGCTCAACGCAAAGTCGTACTAGACCTCTGGTCTGGCTTGAGGAACAGCGCGCCGCTGCCGCGGCGGCAGGCTGCTGAGCGGTACGGGGCGCGATCCGCGCAACCATGCACCCAGCACCCTGCGGGGCAAGGCGGGCCGGTAATCGGTCGGGCAAAATCGGCCTGGGTTGTCGCCCCTAGACCCGTGTCATCAGAGCCGGACGCACCTCCAGCTCCATGCCGCGCAACGTAACGGCGAGCATTCGCGTTCAAGACTAGCGAGGAATTTCCTGCTCTCCTAGCAGAGCTGGTGGCTCCCATTAAATCGCTTCGTAGGGAGGCAAGATGATCAGCGCTGTGAAGCGGCTTCGCTCAGTGGGTCTATTGGCGGCTGTCGCCTGCTTCTCCTCAGGCGCGGCCTGGGCCGCCGACATCACGGTCCTATGCTCCCAGGGTCTGAGGGCCGTCGTGGAGGAACTCGCACCGCAGTTCGAGGCCCGAACAGGTGACCACCTCGTCGTCACCTACGACACCTCCGCTCAGCTGAAGTCGCAGATCGAGGCTGGCAAGCCCTTCGACGTCGTGGTCGTCACGCCACCTCTGATGACGGCGCTGGTCCAGCAGGGCAGGGTCGTAGGCCGTTCGGCCAGCATGCTGGCCCGCACCGAGATTGGCCTTGCAGTGAAGAAGGGCGCACCCCGACCCGACATCGCCACTGCCGAGGCGCTCAAGCACACGCTCACCAGCGCCCGCTCGGTGGCCTACAGCGCCTCAGGCGAGAGTGGCAGGATGTTCTCGTATGCCCTGCAGAAGCTTGGAATTGCCGACGCGGTGAAGGCCAAAGCCAAGGCCGTCCCAAACGGGCGCGCCGGCGAGGTGGTTGCGCGTGGCGAGGCGGATCTCGCCGCGCAGTCGATGCCGGAGTTGATGTCCGTTTCGGGTTTGGACGTGGTGGGCCCGTTCCCAGCTGACCTGCAGTCCTATGCCGTTCTAGCCGGAGGGATTTCCACTTCAGCGACAGACGGGACCCGCGCTAAGGCATTCCTCACCTTCCTTGAGGAGCCGTCTTCGGCAGCCGTGATGCGCCAGAAGGGTTCGGAACCAGCTGATCTCTGAGGACGATGTCCTAACCAGATCCGGCGCCAAGCGCAGGTAGGTTTAGAGGTCGAATGGCGAACGGGGTGCCGTCTCGGAGGGGAAGCGCGCCACAAGGCGCTCGCCCTCCCAGACCTGGATCTCGTGCGGATGGTTGAGCCGTCCGGCATAGTCGATAGCTACGTCATCGTGCTCGCAATCCAGTTCACTCTCCGCGTAGGTCGAGCCGTCGGCAGCCAAAAGGCAGATCCGGTAAAATGTCATGGCGGTATAACGCCTGTTCGATCCTCCAGAACAACCTCACGCGATAGCGTGCATTGATATACCTCAACTTTTGGTGGTGAACCGGTCGCGCATCCTCAATCATACGTACTGACCGAGCAGCGTCTCCGATGCGCCTTACATCCCAGATGCACCGCTGAATGTATCACTTTAGACTGTAAACTCGAGCACAATATCAATTTTTCGTGATGGGCAGCGACAGAAAAATCAGTGCGGCGGGATAGCGCGCATCGCTAGACACCTACCCAAATCTTGCCCGCGCAATTGCGTGCCCTGATCTCTGCGCCAACGCGCGAATGTCACGGAGCACCAACCTGAGCGACAGCTTCTGCCGACGAAGCGGGGAACGTGGGAAGTCGGACGGCCGGCAAGCTGGCCACCGCGGGCTTGGCGAAGAGATAGCCTTGGAACAACTGGATCCCGGCTGCCTGCAGAGCCATCAGCTCCGCTTCCGTCTCCACACCTTCGGCGATCACCGCCACGCCAAGCTGGCGCGCCATCATGATCACGCCGGCGACGATAGTCTGCCGTGCCGGCGAGGTCGCGATCCCGCGGATCAGTTCCATGTCGAGCTTGATGAAGTCGGGCTGGAAGCACGCCAGCAGGTTCAGGCCGGCGTAGCCCGCGCCGAAGTCGTCGAGAGCGGTCGCGAAGCCCTGCTTGCGGTACTCGGCGATGATCCGCTGGACGTGGGCTACGTCGGTCATGCGCTCGTTCTCGGTGAACTCGAACATGATCTGCCGGTGCGCGAAGCCAACCCGATGGGCGGCCTCCAGCGTCGCCCTTATGCAGGCGGCTGGCTCGTAGACAGCGTTTGGCATGAAATTGATGGACAGCCGGGTCTCGGCATCCTGAAACAATCGGCCGGCAAGCTCGATGGCCTTCACGCGGCAGGCTTGGTCGAACTTGTAGCGGTTGCTCTCGTCGACCATCCCGAGGATCTGGCCGGCGCCCTGTCCCTCTGTACCCCTGACCAGAGCCTCATAACCCCAGACCTTGCCTCGGCTTACATCCACGATGGGATGGAACGCCATCGTGAAGTCGAACGGCAGCGGTTGTCTGCCTTTGCACCCCTGGCAGCCGCGCGTCATGGGGCAATCTTTCAAAGGTTATATTCCTGAAATTGAAACCTACCGTTCAAATATTCATCTGAGGTAAACGGCTTAGAATTGGTAAAAATAACATTTGTTTATTTCAGATAAACCTTGTGCGCGCATCCTTACATTAGTTTCTCGAGGAAGCTGCGCTCATTTTGTTTTCTACCGCCTCGGCCAGCCCGATCAGTTGATCGATGTGTGCAAGCCCTTGGCCAGCAATGGTTTTGATGTTCACAGCAAGGCTGCCGAGCTGGGCGTGTCCGGTCAGCCCTGACAGGCCCTGATCGTCCAGCACGACGCATAGGTGCGCGCGATTTCGACGCAGCTCTGCGAGGATCGCATCGAGCCGGGCCGCCGACAGGCTCATGGCTCGGCCGTCAGCGAGAAGCTCGGCTGCGATAACATCGAAGGAGGCCAGCGCGGATGCCGCGTCGCTCTTGCAGCGGAACGGGATGATGGTGCTGGACATGGGGCTGCGCCCTCAACCAACGCCGTGGGCCGCCTTACGCACTTGGCGCGTGGCTTGATCGACCTGCTCGCTCGCCCGGGCAATCGCCTCCATGCCGCCGGCAATCGTCGACACCCCGTGCGCGGCCGCGTGCATGCTGCCGGACATCTCCCGTGTGACTGCCGACTGCTCCTCCACCGCCGCCGCAATCGCCGCTGAGATCTCGTCCAGCTTGCTGATGGTGCCCCGGATCGAGCCGATTGCCTCCACAGCCCCCTGCGCCGCCGCCTGCGTCGATGCGATCTGCCCGCGGATCTGGTCCGTCGCCTTGGCGGTCTGCTGGGCCAAAGCCTTCACCTCGGCGGCCACCACCGCGAAGCCGCGGCCCGCCTCGCCGGCTCGCGCCGCCTCGATAGTGGCGTTCAGCGCCAGCAGGTTGGTCTGACCGGCGATGCTCTGGATCATGGTCACGACGTCGCCGATCTGTGCGGCCTGCCCGCTCAGGCCCTCGACGATGCTGCCGGTGTGTCGGGCCTGCTCGACTGCCTCGCCGGCCATCTGCGCCGCGTGGCTGACCTGCTGGCTGATCTCACCGACCGAGGCTGACAATTCCTCCGCGCCCGAGGCCACGGTCTGGATATCGTTCGAGACCTGTCCCACGGTGCCGACGGCATCGGCCGTCTGCCGCGTGACGTCCTCGACCGCCGTGCCGATGGCATCGAGATCCTTACCGATGGCTTTCTGCGCTTCAGCTCGGCGCTGGCGCTCCTGGACCTGTTTGGTGATGTCCGCAGCGAACTTCACCACCTTGAGCACGGTCCCGTCCGCATCGGTGATCGGGTTGTAGGTCGCCTGCAACCAAGTCTCACGACCACCCTTGGCGAGGCGCCTGAACTCACCCGACACGAACTTGCCCTGACCGAGCCGATCCCAGAAGTCGCGGTAGGCTGCACTCGCCCGCTCCGTTGCATCCACGAACAGGCTGTGGTGGCGGCCCTGGATCTCGTCGAGCCGATAGCCGACCGTGTCGAGGAAATTCTGGTTGGCACTCAGAATGGTGCCATCCGGCGTGAAGGCGATCACGGCCTGCGAACGGTGGAGGGCAGCGATCTGCCCCTCCAAATCCATCATGTGCAGCTTCTGCTGCGTGATGTCGGTGGCGAACTTGACGACCTTCACGACGCGGCCGGCGCGGTCACGCACCGGGTTGTAGCTCGCCTGGATCCAGACAATCCGACCGCCCTTGCCGATGCGCTTGAACTCGGCCGTCTGATAGGTCCCCTGCCGCAGAGCGTTCCAGAAGGCGCGATACTCCGCGCTGTCGCGGTGAGCCGGTTCCACGAACATCGCGTGGTGCTGCCCCTGCACTTCAGGCAGCGTGTAGCCCATGGCCGTCAGGAAGTTGGCATTGGCAGTGAGGATCGTGCCATTGGGCTCGAACTCGATGACGGCCTGCGAGCGGTCCAGCGCCTCGAATTTGGCCGCAAGATCCGCGTGCTTACCTGATGCACCGAACATAGTCGCTTCTCCCGAGGTCGGTGAGGCTGCTCGACAACGGTTCGGGAGGTCAGCAGCCCGCGGCGCAATCCGCTGACGCGGAAACCCCTACACAGCCGTCAGAAACACTGCGGTATAATCTTTACTTATCTATTAATCTGACAAATTCAGCTGCTGCGGACCGTCAGTAACAACTTAGATCAAGCTTAGAAATCATCAGTCACGCTGACGTTATCTAGCTTAGACAACCTAAGCGTGTTCGAATACGGCGAGCATGCGCAAAGCGTCGGTTAACGCACCGCTACTTTCGCCGGCGGGTTCATAGCGTCCGGCTGCGCTGCCGGCGGGGCGTCCGATCCGACGGACCACCTCGCGCTCGAACGCGACGAAGTTCTCGATGCGGCCATCAGCGGCGCGCAATGGGCGGCAATCGATCTCGGCCCGGTACTTGGTGCCATCAGCGCGGTAGTTTGTGAGATAGCCGTGGAAGCGCTCGCCCTTCGCCAGGGCGTGGCGGAACGCGTCAAGGACGGTCTGACGCGTCTCCTTGCCCTGCATAAAACGGGGGCTCTGCCCGACAAGGTCGTTTGGATCGCGACCGACAAGGCGGCCGAAGGCGGGATTGGCATAGAGGATCGTCGGACCGGGCGCGTCGAGCACCGGATCGGTGATGACGATGCCGACGGCAGCATCATGAGCGAGCGCGCGAATGAGTTCGAAAGCCGTCATTGTATGGCTGAGCTACGTGCGTGCCGGCCCTGCAGTAACTCGGTCCGATGCATATCCAATAAGCGAGCAGCGCACCGCTGCTCTCAATGCATCAACGAACGGCCGTTCGTCATACCGTCCGGCTGCAGACCGTTACTGCATGGCTCAGCCCCTCCTACCGCCCGCGCGAATTCTCGTTTGGGCTGATCGGTCGAGGTCGCCCGCTGCCCCTCGGCAGCCTTTTTGCGGTTCCGCTGGCCTCGTTTTCCCCAGATTTAGAACCTCAGTAGGCGTGGTGGTTACGGTTTTGACCCCTCCCCCTTGAGAGACGGGGCCGTGATGGCCCTCCCTTCGCGAAGGAGCAGGCCGGGCGCTATCCCCCTTCCTCGCCAGCCGTATCCAAGCCAGCCATTCGGCGCTGATGATGCGGATGGGCGTGTCGCAAACGTTCAACGGTCGAAAAAATCTTCTCTGAACAGCACCTTGCAATGCCTGCTCAGCCGCCTCAACGGGGCCGATAAGGCAGATTGGCGGGCCCGAGATCGCCCCATCGGATTGAGGTGCGCCTCTCTCGGGAGCACAATTTTCTCCGGCCAAAATCTTTGCGACACGCCCAGCCAGATTCGGCATGGGCGGTATGACGGGATCACGCCGACATAGGTGGGGTTGAGGTGAGTGGGGGAGCGCGTCGTTGGCGAGGGCTTCACCATAGCCGACTCCCCGAGATCCAACCCGAGCAGGTCGAGGAGTTCGCCCAAGCTGCGCGGCAGATGATCGACGCCCGCTTGCTTCGAGCCCAGGGCGGCGAGCGCCTCGACTTCTGGAGCGTCGTAGCGATGATCTACGCTCGTGGGCTGGCGAAAGAGTCGCCCGCGGAGGTGCAGGACCGGCCCGAGCCGACAGCGCTGGTCCGAGTCACCGGGCGTCTTTCCAGCCCAGTCATCCGGCAAAGCCCTTCATCGGCAACGGGTTGAGGCACAGATTCGTGCGCTGATCGCGTAGTGTGGTCGTAGGCGGCCGACAGGCCGGCCCGGGTCTCCCCTCGTACCGGCCAAGCTCGATCGGCCGCTGGTGACTCTCCTAGGCGATCTGAGCGCCTATGCCTTCGATAGGGTCTCAGACGCCCCACATCATAGGTGAAGGCTTGTGTTGCAACGCACGGTGCGGACTACCGCAGTGCAGCGATTTCGGCTGGCGAGCGTTTCCAGTGCATGTCCAGCCTTCACAACCGCTCTACGGCCCGTGTCCCCGATCCTGAGACGACAGGCCTTTCGATCGTCCCGCCGACGATCCGCGCCCGCTACGCTGACGCGATGGCGCGCATCCCGCACGTGCGCATCACCATCCCCCCGTCCGCCGGCCTGCCGATCTCCCGGCCGTAGGGTCGTTCGGCTGAGTGTGACGCGTGGCGGGCCGAGGCCGAGCGGTTGAGAGCAGCGGTCCCACGCGTAGCTTAGCGGAGCGCGTGCGTTTGCGGCGGGTTTAGTGTTGGGGCGGAGCCGGTACCCTGTAGCGATACATCCAGACAATACCCCGAACCGGGCTGTCCAAAACGGCGACGCCCGGTCGACCATGGAGGAGTTGCTCCGCCAGTGCCGCGGCATGAGCGGTCGCCAACTCGGTAGTCAGTGCGTCGAATGTGACGACGTTGATAGCCATGCCGCCTT
This sequence comes from Methylobacterium sp. P31, assembly GCA_050632875.1. Lineage (GTDB taxonomy): Bacteria > Pseudomonadota > Alphaproteobacteria > Rhizobiales > Beijerinckiaceae > Methylobacterium. The sequence continues at coordinate 5,473,640 of JBODSC010000001.1, forward strand.
GAGGCCGGCAGCAGGCGACCCGGAGATTGTATTTCATGGATAGCGCCTACGAATCGGGCGATGCAGTGGTCTATGCCGTCAGCGCCCAGGCCGCGGTTTCGGCGCTGGAATCTCGATCAACTGCCCTGTAAGCGGGTTTAGGACGACCATGACGGCGCACCTACGTAGTTAATACTTAGATAACGCGCTCGCTTTGGGGCGAAATCAATCCAGGGAGCCCAATTGTACACAGGCCTTTAAAACTTCATTCTCCTGTCGGATCGCCTCCAGTGAGCCGGTGTTTGACCGGCCCGTCGATACGCTGCACGCGGAGCTGCTCGAGGCGATCGGATGGATGTGCCGCGATACGGCGGCCTGGGCCGAGCACAACAGCCGGTTCCCAGCCGTGTATGCGGGGCAGACTGTCTGAGTGTCATCAGACGCGAAAAGACCCGCTCCCCGGGCGGAAGGGAGGGCGGGCCTCTGCGACTGGACAGAAAGGGCTGCCGAGAAGGGCAGCGCCGTCGCAGGCCGGTTAGCACGTAGGAGATCCGAGCTGCTTCACAGAAGCTCAGCTCGGGATTGCGCTTAACACTCTCTGCTATATCCGCCCAGTGTCGCCGCAGGCCGATCACGACGTGAAAGCTTCTTTAGAATCTTGACGATATGAGCTCTTAGCTCTTGATTAGCCATGACTGCTACATCGTTTTTCGGCTGGTGGACAGGATCGATAGCTGTATTCACACCAACCATCCTATCTGATGATCAACTTTGACGCATCTCACCAGCGCCCCGAATAGTTAAGCTTGAGGCGGGTACAGTGAATTTGTAACCCCAGTTCGCTAACTCGGCAAGCCAAAATAATTACGGCTTTCGCACTTGAGAGTGGTCTATTCCGCCAGATGGGGAGACATATGGCATGGTGACCCAGTTAGTTACCCGCAGGGCCTCCCATCACGCGAACCGCGCTTCCTGGTGAGCTGCCATGTCTCCACTGTTCTTCTTCGACCTCGTGAGCGGCGAGGAGGTGATCCGCGACGGCGAAGGCGCAGAAGCCAGGGACCTGGACCAAGCGCTTGATGAGGCGAGAAGCGTCATTGCGGAGATGGCGGATGAGTTAACCAAAGATAGTTTGGACCAGCGCTGGGTTCTGATCGTCCGAGACGATACGGGCGCGCCTGTCGGGCACCTGCCGATCACGGGGTGACGCAGGTCCCAGCTCAAAGCCTTACGCCTCTTGGGAAGCGAGTTGCATCGCGTTGCCGCGGTTCAGCTTCACCTCGGGGAAGAGCGAGCCCTTGTTCACGATGCTTGTCCGCCAGCTTCGCCATGGCGGAGACGGTTAACGAACCGTTAGGGAATCGGATTGACGATCCAGGCTTCCGGTTACCGGAGGCAGCCATGGCCGCATCGTCCACCAATCGGATCCGCACCGCCGCTCTCGCAGAGTCGATCGCAACCGAGCTAGCGCGGGCAGCCCATCTCCTCGATGAACGAGGGCAGGCCGAAGCCGCTGCGGCCCTACTCCGGCAGGCACGCAACAATCGCATCCTGGCGCTCCGGATGCGCGCTGAAGCCGGCGCCGAGCAGTACCTCAGGACGATAGGAGCAGCCGGGTCAGATGGTCCTTTCATTTCCTGAGCGGCCCAAACCCAGACCCGCGAGCCCGCATGAGTCCGCGCTCGCTGCTCTGAGCCGCGCCATCGAGCGTGCCTGCCCACCCGCTCGTGCCCGCACGCTGCCCGACAACCTGCGCGCACTGCTCACGCGCCTGAGGTGGCCCAGAAGGCACTCTGAAAATGAGCATTCAGACTCTGGGCCTGGACAGCTCGGGTAACCCTGTTCTTCGGTTCGGCTTGAACGGCGAATGAGCCTCAAGCGTTGTCCCGGCGGAGTTGCCTTGAGGTCTCCGCCATGTTCCGCCACGCCCTCATCTTCGCGCTTCTGGTGACCCCAGGAGCGGCCCTGGCGCGCCCTATGAGCAGCGCGACTAAGCCCGCGGCGGTTGCCGCCAACTCAGCTCCAGCTCCCGTTTGCACGCACGTGCGCAGAAAGGCCTTTCGCCCGGCGGAAGGCTGGTCTGTGAGGACCGTTGCGCTCGCCTGCAAGACAGTGACGGCTGCTGTGCGCCAGCCGGGCAATAAGAGCTTCACGAGCTTGGAAACAGGCAAGCGCAGCAAAGCTAAATAGCTGCCGCTCGTCGTGCACCCCGCTCAGTGTACGGAAGTGCACGCTGGCACCGCGATTTCGGTGCTCACCGCACAAGAAGCATAAGGCCGTATCCCGTGAAGGTCACGAGCGACAGCGTCATCATAAACCGAATGTCATCAAGCGTTTGGCTCATGGCCTGTTCCCAAATTCGATGCTTAACGGCGTCCTAAACCGGGGCTTTGGTCCAGATCCGCTCATAAACTGTTAGGAATTGTTAAAGTCTTTCCACAAAACGCGGTTACCGATCTATTAAACTGTATCTGCGCCGCGTTGACATCGCTGTATTTAGGGCAAGTTTATCTGGAAATCGTCGATGTATGCAGAATAAGCTCCGATATTGGTCGTAGATTTTATTAACTGCGAGGCACATCCTCTCTGAAGGCAATGGAATGGCGCCACGGACGCTAGTGGAAGTTGACTTGAGAAGAGATATATAGGTCTGAGGGAGACTACTGGCCTGCCGACCTGCGGAACCAGAGCAGTATCGGTGCAAGACGCGATCGGCCGGGATGATCTCAAGCGGCTCGTACTGCAGCACCTCGACACCGAGGGCGCTGAGCAGTCCGACTCCAAGCCCGACGAGCACACCGCCCTCGCAGTCGAGGGTTACCGGAACTGTGCACGCCATGCTGCGCGACACTTCAGGCGCTCTCAAGGGCGCTCTAGCAGAGGGATGATCCTGTCGATCTCGCGCTTAAGTGCCTGGATCGGCTCCTCCGCCCCGCCCAGTGCACACACGATCCGCTCTCGGACAGCACCCGCCTTCGTCCGAAGAGCATGGCCTTCGTCGGTCAGCTCCACGCGTAGGAGCCGCTCGTTGGCCGGATCCCGCCCACGACGAAGCAGGCCATCGCGCTCCAAGCGCTTGAGCAGCGGCGTCACCGTGCCGGAGTCGAGCCGCAGCCGCGTGGCGATCTGCTTCACGCTCTGCCCGTCATCTTCCCACAGCGCCAGCATGACGAGGTACTGCGGGTAGGTGAGCCCGAGCGGCTCAAGCAGCGGCTTGTAAGCGGCCGTGAAGGCATGAGCCGCAGCGTAGACCGAGAAGCACAGCTGCCGGTCGAGCGGCAGGACGTCCGGGCCGGGCGCGCCCTCAGCTGTCTGAGCGGCTGTGGTTTGGGTCTGAGGTCGGCGAGCAGGCTGGGTCATGAGGCTCGGTCTAGCATGATGAGTGCCCCAAGGCATAGCCGCCACAGGATTTGACATCCAACGATTGGCACTCTAATCGTTGGACAACAAACGCAGGGGAGATCAGATCATGCCGCGCACCGCCTCGCCGCTCACGCTTGCTGCCGCCGCCGGGACCGGCATCGGTCTTACTATCTTCGGGGTGCTGGCCTTCGGCGGTGCAGGCCATGCTGAGACGCTCGTCACCAAGCCACTCCCGGCCATGGTGGCCCTGCAGAACCGCACTCCCGCCCTTCCGGTGACTGGTACGCGCGAGGCCCAGGACCGCTCCGGACGCGTGGTGCGGGTGGTCTACCCGGGCCCCTACGCGCAGCGCTGAGGCGGGTGTGATGATGACGGCCGCCGTGCTTCTCCTCATGCCGGTCTTCATGACGGCGGTAACGCTCGCGGCCGGTGAGCGCCTGGAGGCATTTCCGAACAAGGACGACCTCTGGCAGCTGCCTCGTCGTTCGTCCGCCCTCTAGGCATCAGTTCGGACGATGCCGGTCTTCACATCCGCAGCGCTCGAGAGCGATCCGAACAGCCTCGCGCTGTTGCACGCCGTCCTGCACGGCCCGGAACGCACTGGATCGGCCCAGGCCAGGCCGGCCCCGAGCTGGGGCTGCGCGGCGGATCTGAAGCCGAGCCGGATTGCGCGGCGGAGGGGCGGGACGCAGCCCGGCAAACGACAGACCGCCGGATACCCGGCGTGTCTTGCATGATCGGCCGTGTCGGCCACGAAAGTGAGGCTCGACGTGCCGCGTTACTTCTTCGACATCCACGACGACGTGCAGGCGTTGAGCGACACCGAGGGCGAGCTATGTGCAAGCCCTGATGAGGCCGGCAAGCGCGCGGCGCAGATCCTCTCGGAGATTGCGCTGCATGAGCGCAGGCAGAACGGCTGCAGCAACCTGCTGGCGCTGGTGCGGGACGAGGCTGCGCGTGTGGTGTTCACCGCAACCCTCAGCATCGTGGGCAAGCGGATCGATGGACCAATCCTGCTACCGGGCTGCCACGTTGGTGCGAAAAGGTCCCGCAACTCCAAGCCCCTGTTGGCCTAGCGGCAATCTCGGGGCGTGTCGCAAACCCGACTGTGAGCCGCGTCATGGTCATTTACGAAAATGGAGAGTCGTGGGATCGACAGTTTATTTCCGGTCTTCGTTTGTTTAAGCCCGGAAATTGATAAGCCCACGCAGTGTATCGCCCGCGTGGAGACCAAGAGCGCTGCCCGCGGCGACTGCTCGTTCTATGACCTTTGCCAGGGGCGGCACCGTCGACTGATCGCCGATGATGCAGTCTCTCTCTGGCTTATCTACCGGCAGCAGCGCGGGCTCGTGCTTCTTGTAGGTGGCCCAAGACAGCATGGCGGCGTAGCACGGCACATGATGATTGCTGAGTGGATCAACCTTGATGCCCGCTTGAGCGGTGGTCGGCTTGATCGTGTAGGATCTGAGTACCGTCGAGTAGTCTGGTCCCTCGGTAGGCAACTGCGGGACCAGATCCAGAAGGTAGTTGACGACGAGGTAGCGGTCACCGAGCGCGGTGTTCACCGCGTCGACCCAAGCCTTGTTTCCTGTCCGCGGCGAGGCGAACAGGCAGGCGTTGACGCGGTCTCCAAGAAGGTGCGTGAGATCATAGGCCAGATAGGTGCCAAGCGCACTTCCGAGGCTGTGGCCTATGACCGTTACCTTATCGTTGGGGCCGAGCAGCGCAGCAATGCCGGCGGCGGCGTCTCTGTTGAGGATAGTCTGACCATCGAGATCGCGCAGTTGCATCGTCCCGTAGATGCTTGAAAAGCCGTGCTCCACCTCAATGCCGCCACCGCGCACGTCATCGGGAAGGAACTGACCGTCGATGATCCACTCGACTATGCCAGCCGTGCCCCGCACGCCGACGATCCAACTGCGTGAGTCGCTCTTCGATACGGCAACATAGCCGTAGTACAGGGGCTCCGGACTGACCTGCAGCCTCGGCGTACTGAAGAGTGAGTCGTTGGCGACAAGCCAAGCTTTGATTTTATAGTCGGTAATCAGGCGTGGATCTTGGTCGGGCGCCAGTAGTTTGGCACCTCTATCGCTCTCGCGGTGCATGTCCTCGGCGTACATGGCAAGGAAAGCCAGTTCCGGCGCCTCGGAGATGTCCATCGGCATCGCGATCTCGCTCAAAGGAGGGAGGCGAGCAGAAGAGAAGGACATTCTGCCTTTCGGTCGGCGAGCGTACAAGATCCGAGGCAGCAAAAGCATGGCTGTTCAACAGCAGCGGTTGGCCTGGTTTGGGTATGCGGACGAAGACCAGCGCCCTTGGTTCGCTATGTGTATGCCCTCAGCGAACCGGGTCCGGTGTGGTTCAGGAACCAGCGCTTCACCTTTTAAAGCAGACCGGCACTACGTGAACCATCCAAACCATACCGCCGGCGGCTAGCAGCCCGAGCCGGCGCGTCCGATCGATTGCTCTGCGCCGATCGCATGAGCCGCGGATGTCGGCAAAACGACCGTTTCCCCGACGATCGCTGGGCGTGCAAGTTGGGCTGGCCAAAACGGCTGCGATCGTGTCGGAAAACCGTGTCGGCTATTCAACCGTCGGCAAAACGTGCGTCTCAGACGCCTGTAGCAAAAATGCTGCGATGTCCGGTTTAGAGCGCGGGACGAAACCGCAGTCAGCGGGTTGGGCGGGCATGGACGCTCTTGTACCCGACGACCTCTGGGCGGTGATCGAGCCGCTTCTTCCATCCGAGCCTGAGAAGCCGAAAGGCGGTCGGCCGCGCGCCTCGGATCGGGCGGCGCTGGCGGGCATCATCCTGGTTCTGCGCACGGGCATGCAGTGGAAGCATCTGCCGCGTTCCGATGTCGGCTGCAGCGGCAAGACGAGTTGGCGGCGGCTGGGCGCGTGGCAGGCGGCTGGCGTCTGGGCCGCCCTGCACCGTGTGCTGCTGGAGCAGCTTCAGGATGTCGATGCGCTCGACTGGTCACGCGCGGTCCTCGACAGTGCGAGCCTGCCGGCGAAAAAGGGGCCCCGCGACGGGCCCGAACCCGACAGACCGGGGCAAGCCGGGCACGAAGCGCCACCTCGTCGTGGACGCCAACGCCACGCCGCTCGGCCTGACGCTTACCGGAGCCAACTGCCACGACAGCCGCACGCTGGCAGCTACCCTCGACGCGGTGCCGGGCGTGCGCAGCGGCCGCCGTGGTCGCCCGCGGCGCAGGCCCGACAAATTGCATGCCGACAAGGGCTATGACCATCGTCGCTGCCGGCGTGAGTGCCGCGCCCGCAGCATCACGCCACGGATCGCCCGGCGCGGCATCGAGAGCAGCGAACACCTCGGACGCTACCGCTGGATCGTGGAGCGCACCCTGGCTTGGCTCGCACGCTTCCGCCGACTTACCATCCGCTACGAGCGACGCGCTGACCTCCACCTCGCCTTCACGACACTCGCCTGTGGCCTCATCTGCAGGGCACAGCTCAAACGGTTTTGTCCCTGACTCTAAGTGCATCGCGCTTCCGAAATCAGCCAAGCGGATCATCAGTTCGGGATCGACCCCGGGGGCCGGCCCGTCGTGCTGTAGAAGAGCCGCAGGTGCGCGCAGGCCTGGCAGGTCGACGAAGCGATCGATGGCGCGCAGCAGATGGTCGGCGGGAACGTGTGTATCGCGTGAGAACTCGTAGAACAGGGCACCCTGCTCGACTTGCCGAGGTCCCATCATCTGCTTCGACCCCCGTCTCTCTACAGGAGTGAAGCACCTCACGACTACCGCCGCAACGCCCGAGCTTTTCAACAGTATCCGCCCATCCCGGTCATTCAAAGCCGCAGGGTAGCGCCTCCGAAGCAGACGTGTGAGTCTCAGTCGGTAGCCAGAGCCAATATCGCGGGATCACGACGCCGCTCAGGCTTCGCGCGCCAAGGAGAATGAGGACCGCGCGAACCTGCTCTTGCTTGTCGACAAGCTCCCGGCCGAGAACACCGCTCCCCTGGCCCACGCGGAGGCCGCCGAGTCGGACGGCATTCGCATCCAGGCTCAGCTGAGCAAGGTCGAGAACCAGTTTGAACGCTTCTGCGCCAAGAATTATGGGACCGCGCACGCGCGAAATAGCCGAGCTCTTGGCAGTGCGCGGCTCCGTGACCCCGGCCCAGATCCTGTCCGAGGCTCCGGAGCGTGACCATCCGCGGTGGCGCTCTCCACATGGAGCTGCTCACGCCCGGAACCCTAAAGAAGATGGACGCCCGGGTCAGGTTCGGGTGCGAGTCTGATGCCGCCACAGGATGGCCGAGAGCGTGCACCGAAGGTCCTGCCGCGGTGCCTTCGCCTTCGGCCGTCAAGCCTCGATTAGCAGCTCTAGAACAGCCCATTGCGCGTCGCTCAGCATCGTCCCTCCTCGCGTCGGAGAAGCAAAACGCCCTTGCTGACAAGCGGTTCAGACGACAGCAGGCCCTAGGTCTACCCCTTTCGGCGGGGCAAGTGATCGCTCGGATACCTTGTCCGGACGGGCCAGTAGGCTTTAGCCGGAGTAATCAGGACGATCCATGGAGCGCCGGGATGCAACGTGTCTTGTGCCTCGACGGCTGGCGGGGCGCCGCGATCCTGATGGTCCTGTTCGGGCATTTCTTGGGGACCCGCGGCATCAATCTCGGCCGATTCGGTGTCGAATTCTTCTTTGTGCTGAGCGGGCGACTCATGGCCGAAATCCTTTTCGTCAAATCGGAAGCTTTGCCGAGCTTCTACTGGCGAAGGTTCTCAAGAATTTACCCCGCCCTCCTCTGTTTTGTCCTGTCCGCAATGGCTATTGCAGTTGTCCGCGATCATGGTGCCAGATTGCAGGGCTATCTGGCTGCCCTCACGCTGACGTACAATTACTACCAGCTTTGGTTCGGCCAAGTCGGCGTGGTCGACCATGTTTGGTCGCTCTGCGTCGAGGAACATACGTACCTCGTGCTTGGCTTGATCGCTCTGATTTGGCGAAAAAGCCGATTCAACGTGGCATTGCTGATCGGATTGCTGGCGGTGATTGGTTGTATGAACGGTTTGGTTTGTACATGGATAGGAAAATCGTATACCGAAGTTTACTGGCGCAGCGACGTGCGTGGCGCCTCGATCTTGTTCGGAGCCAGTGCCTATCTGGTGCTGCAAGGTCGGCGTGAATGGCTGATCCTGGCGGCGCGTTTAAGCCTGCCGCTTGTCATGTTCGGAATGTTCTTGAACCTGAAAATCGTCCCTGATCCCGTTAAGTACAGTCTCGGTACGGGCTGCGTTGCACTGGCGGTCGCCGCAATCGGTGACCTTAGAAATAATTTGTCCGGCTTGTTGAAAGCGTCGCCCCTGGTCGGCTTGGGGGTGTGCTCATACTCGATCTATTTATGGCAACAGCCGTTTTATGTCCTGCGGGACAAGCTGTCCTCTTGGACCGGCTCGGTCTTTGTCATCCCAGCGATCCTGATGGGTATGGCGAGCTTCTTCGTCATCGAGAGGCCGGCACGTACCTATCTGAATGGCTGTCTTCACGGCTACCGCAACAGAAGGGCCACCATGGCCTCTTGAGGGTGCTGATCGGTCGGAATCGGGCTCAGCACAGCTGTGTCGCCACACCCCTGCGCGTCACGGCGTAAGCGGGTTAGGCGGCTGCCTCGTGACAGGCGATCGCGACGCGTGGTCTCGCATCGCCACAGGCACTCCCTCAGCCTGGTTCCAAGTAGGCCGCGAGCGCCGACGCTAATGCTGCCACGTCTCCCGAGGCCTTCACGCGGTCCATCGCCTCGCCGTAGGGCTTGGGATGGATGCGCCAATCGGACGAGGTGCGGTAACCAGCCCGTTCGGCCGGCACCTGGAACGTCAGGCGCTGGATATGCCCGTTGCCGTCAAGGAACGGATGGATCTTACCGGATACAATCGTGGCGCTCGCCAGCAGCTCGATGCCGCGGGGCGACGGATCTCGGGCGGTGGTGAGGACGTGTGCTATCAGCCGCGCGTAGCTCACCATGTACTCTGCCACCTGGTCGGGTGGAATTAGAAGGGGCGTGCCCTGGGTGGCGCTGAAGGCGCTGGCGACCAGACAACGCCGGAGCGCCGGGTAGGGGCTCCCCGGTAGTGTCCGGCAAACTCCGGGTGCTCGGCCGGGGTCAGGTTGAAGCCCGCCGGACCATCTCAGCCCTGCGCGCGGCCGTCGAACGTCGTCGCCCAGCGCCAGGACTGACGCACCACACGGACCGCGGTAGCCCGTATGCGACGGAGGCGTATCGGAAGGTCTTGGCCGAACACGGGCTTGTTAGCTCGATAGGCCGGCGCGGCAATCCCTACGATAGCGCCAAGGCTGAGAGCTTCATGAAGGCACTCGAGGTCGAAATGTATGGTCCCGGGATGATACGACAGTCCACAGCGGTAGAGGTGACAATTTATTCTCATTCGTGAGCAGGTTATTACTAGTGGAGTCGCTAGTAAAGCCTAGTTCTGGAAACGGAATTTGGCGCAATGACGTCGACCATGCGCGCCGAGATAGAATTTCACTTTCTTAAAGAACATTTGTGGCGACTCGCATTCGGTTAGAATACCGTACATCGCGGTGAGTGATCGGCAAGCCCGAATTTTGGCAGAACGAAGCCATTGACGAGCTTTTGGACCTGGGCAAAGCCATGAGAGGATCGGGACGAGGCGCCTGCGGCGTGCCGATCCCTCGCTATCGGACCCTTTTCAAGCTGGAGGCGCCACCGATCGTCGCTTTCTGGGACTTGCTCTGCCCGACCGAGCCACTGACGGAATTAGAGGCCGGTGTCCGGCCAGGTCGCTGGGGATTGGGTTTCAGTTGGTACAGGACCACCCAGAGTGCCACATCAGCCGAGATGCTCACCGAAGACCGCCCGAGCCTGTCGGTTCTCAGTGCCGAGCGCCGGTAGCTTCGCGCCTCATCACCGTGCTGAGGGCGGCAGCCTCCCATCCCTCGTCCGGACCGTCCGGGTTGGTCGTGACGCTGGGACCTTGCACTCTCGCAAGGCGGAATCCAGCCTCCCTGAGGCCGACGGGCGGTCAGACCTTCCGCACCATCCCGGATCCGGCATGCACCGCCCGCGCCCGGTTCCGACGCGCCTGCCGGACACGCTCGCGCCAAGCGAGGACGCGGGTCGCCATCCGGTCCAGGAGGAGCATGCATAGGCTGACGATGATCGCCAGCACGCAGGTGGCGCCGATCAGCACGCCCCAGATCCCGGGGGCCGGGATGATCATCAGACACAGCAGGCCGAACACGGCTGCGCCGGGTATCCACTTCGCCATCGCGCCGTCCGCCTGAACCCAGAGTGGCCTCGTGCCGGCAGAACTTGGGCCGAGACCCTTAATATTTTTGTCTTGGCCGACGTTGTCGCGTGAGGATCGGTTTTCCGAGTAATATCGGCTGTATATTTCGGTTCACGGGCGGTAAATAAAGTTTCGGTTGGCCGGCTGCGTGGCCGCAGCCCGGCTTCCGGCCGTGCTCGGCCGGTGCAGCGCCTCCGGGAAGCGGCCTTTCGCGATCGTCTGCCCGGGGCTCGATGGGCAATCAGCGGGCGTTCAACTCTCCGGCAGATCGGCACGCCGGAGCCCGTCGTAGATGCGCTCGCGCTGGGCCAGGAAGGTTGGGTCCGTGGAGGTGAGACTCCGATAGCGGGCGAGCGTGTAGCCGGGCCGGAGCTTGAGGAACTCGGCCAGCGACGCCCGCGCCTCCGCGTCACGGCCGAGGCGCGCGAAGGCGCAGGCGAGATAGAGGTGCGGGAAGTCGAAGAGCGGGTTCACGGCCGCCGCGCGGCGGAGCGGCGCAACCGCTTCCTGATCCTGCCCGAGATGGAGCTTGGCTAAGCCGTCCCGCGCCAGCCACGCGCCGAGCAGGGGATCTTTCGGGCTGAGGCGTATCGCGGCGGCGATGTCGCGCTCCGTCTCCTCCGCCCGGCCGAGGAAGATCCGAATGAGGCCGCGATAGGCATAGGCCCGCGCGAAGCTCGGATTCAGGGCCAGCACCCGGTCGAACGCCGCGAGCGCCTCCGCGTAGCGCGAGCGGGCGCGCAGGTAATGCGCGAACGGATGGGTCGGGTCGCCCTGCAATACCGCGGCGATGGCCTGCTCGGCCGTGTCGAGATCGGCCGTTCGCTCCGTCGTCCAGTCGTTCAGCACGCCGTCGACGAGCACCTCGGCGAGACCCAGGCGCGCGTCGGTATTCCCGGGATCCAGACCGAGCGCGCGCTCGAACAGGGGCCGGGCCTGCGCGTGATTCTCGCGGGCGAAAGGCCGGTTGAGCAGCGCTTGGCCGCGCATGACCAGATCCACGGCATCCACGGGCTGACCGGCACGGGCGCGCCAGGCCGCCTCCAGCAATCGGACACCGAGCGCGCGGCTGACCTGAGCGACGAGCACATCCTGCGCGGTGGCGAGAGCGGCGCGCGGTCCCTCGTAGCGGTCCGCCCACAGGGAAGCCCCGGTGTCGACGTCCGTGAGTTGCACGGCAAAGCGCACCTGCTCCGCGCTGTGCCGCAAGCTCCCCTGTACGACGTAACGCACGCCGAGTCTCCCGACCGATCGCGCGCGGCTCGACCGGCCGACCCTTGTAGGCCTGGGCCGTGCCGTGAGCGATGACGAAGGTGCCCGGGACGCGGGCGAGGTCGGCGGAGAGATCCTCGGCGAGCTGCTCGGCGAGATAATCCTGTTCCGTGTCGCCGCTCTGGTTCGTGAGCGGCAGGACCACGAGCGACAGCCTCGGCCGCCCCGGCTCGCGCGGCTCCTCCCCCGCTCGAACACCCTCTCGAACCCGACGCCGTGCGGCCAGGCCAGAGCCAACCCGGCGGCAGCGGTGGCCAGCACGGCGACGGCGCCGAGCGTCGGCCGAATGGCTGCCCGGGCGCGGCCCATCTGGACGGCGCGCGACCTTTGTCCGTCGGGCGGATGCACGCCATACACGTGCAGGGGCCGCGCGATATTCTTCAGTCGCTGCGGACCGAGATCGATGAAATCGATGTCGGGAAGTCCGCGCACCTGAAGGTAGGCCGCCTCCGAGAGGCGCAACGCGCCGGGCTCCGCTGCCGTCTGCAACCGGGCGGCGATGTTGACGCCGTCGCCGAACAGATCGCCGCCATGCACCATGACGTCCCCGAGATGGATCCCGATGCGGAGACGGAATTGCCCGGCCTCCCCTCGGCCGCGGCGAGGGTCCGCTGCAGCGCCACAGCGCAGCACACGGCGTCCGTCACGGAGCCGAACTCGGCCAGCACGCTGTCCCCGGCGGTGTTCGCGATCCGACCCCGTCGCGCGACGATGAGGCGGTCGATGATCCTCCGCGTGGCTTGGAGAGCCCGCATGGCGCCGCTTTCGTCGGCGTGCATCGCCTTGGAATAGCCGGCTATGTCAGCGGCGAAGATCGCGGCGAGCCGACGTTCCGGAACCGCCCATTCCGGTGCGCTGGGCCGTTGCGTGTTCTCGCTCATCGCGATCCGTCGCGCCTTGACCGCCCGGGATGCTTCTTGCCGATCACTTTCTCAATGGGATCGCGCAAGTCTCGAGGCCGGATGATCGACGGGTGCCGCGCGCCTGTCCAGTATTCGAATTGCTGGCCATGACCGACAACAGGCCCGTCGCGCCGAGCATCGGACCGCAGGCGCAGCCAGCTGCAGCCCAGGAAGCAAGCCAGGGCTCCGAGAGCCCGCGCGGAGCACGGCTGCTGCATCGCCGCCTCGGCGGCGTGCGATTCCGCTCCCGGCCGGTGACAGCGCGCACCCGCTGTCCGCGGAACCGGCCGGATGCCGGAATCCGGGCTTCTCCCCCGCGGCCGAATCGGCGTATCGAGGGGGCAGCCCATCGCGACGATGCGGGAGAGACCGGGATCTTCCCACCAGTGGGGGACCCGGCGCCGACGGAGCAACCGCCCCGGAAACTCTCAGGCACCGGAACCGTGTCGCCAGGGCGATCTGGAGAGTGGTGCAGCGGGCGAGCCCGTGGGCACCCGCCGAAGGGGACGTCCGCGCAGCGCCTCGCCAGGGCTGAGCCGGATCAAGCTCTCAGGCACCGGGACAGATGGGGCGCGTAACCGGCCGACCGCACAGGACGGCCTTCCCGCGTCCACGTTCCGGAGTCCCAACCCATGACCCACATCGCTGTGATCGGCGCCGGCATCACCGGCGTGACGACCGCCTATGCCCTTGCCCAGCGCGGCTACCGCGTCACCGTCCTCGACCGGCAGCGCTACGCTGCCATGGAGACCTCCTTCGCCAATGGCGGCCAGCTCTCGGCCTGCAACGCCGAGGTCTGGAACAAGCTCTCCACGGTGATCCAGGGCCTGCGCTGGATGCTGCGCCGCGACGCACCGCTGCTGATGAATCCCAAACCTTCCTGGCACAAGCTCTCCTGGATGGCGGAGTTCGTGCGCGAGATTGCCCATTACCGCGAGAACACCCTGGAGACCGTGCGGCTGGCGCTCCGGGCCCGGCAGGCCCTGTTGGCCATGGCGGAGGCCGAGGGGATCGACTTCGACCTGAAGACCCGGGGCATCCTGCATTTCTACCGGGACCGGGCGAGCTTCGAGAAGGCGGAAGGCGTCAACGCGCTGCTGCGGGAGGGGGCCTGGAGCGCTACGCCGTCACCCCGGAGGAGATCCGGGCGATCGAGCCGGCGCTCGCCGGGACCTACCACGGCGGCTTCTTCACGCCGTCGGACGCCACCGGCGACATCCACAAATTCACCCGGGGCCTCGCGGCCGCCTGCGCGCGCCTGGGCGTCCGCTTCGTCCAGGACGCCAGCGTCGAGACGGTGGCGCCGGGGGAGGGGCTACGCCGTCCGCTGGCGTGCTGCCGGCCACTTTGCCGGCCATCCTGCCGGGGCACCGCAGGTTCTGCGCGCCGACGCCGTGGTGATCTGCGCGGGCTGCGCCAGCCGGCACTTCGCCGCGATGCTCGGGGACCGGGTCAACGTCTACCCGGTGAAGGGCTACTCGATCACCGTGAACCTGCTGACCCCCGAGGCCCAGAAGGCGGCCCCCGAGGTGAGCATCCTCGACGAGGCGGCCAAGATCGTCACGAGCCGGCTGGGGGACGAGCGCCTGCGTGTCGCCGGTACCGCCGAGTTCAACGGCTTCAACCGCGACATCCGCCACGACCGGATCCAGCCCCTGGTCGACTGGACCCGGGAGCAGTTCCCGCAGGTCGGCACCGACCGGGTGGTGGCCTGGAGCGGCCTGCGCCCGATGCTGCCGAACATGCTCCCCAAGGTCGGCCGCGGCCGCCTGCCGGGGGTGTTCTACAACACCGGCCACGGCCATCTCGGCTGGACCCTCGCGGGGGCCACCGCCGAGATCGTCGCCGGGGCGATCGCCGCCGAGCACGCCCCGGAGAGGCCGATCCTGCCGCTCGCCGCCTGAGGGCGACGGCAGGTCCGGGTTTCCGAAGGACTTTCCGCCCTCTGGCGGGTTGTCGGGGCGAAACCCCGACGGAGCAGGACCTCGCCCCCGGAACGCGGCGCGCCGTCATTTTCTGCGCGACAGACGGCGCGCCGCGTAAGATTATTTTGTATTATGTGTCCGATCCACTCCGGAACCCGAGCCGCGATGCGCATGTCCCCGGCCTATCTCGACCCCGCGACCGGCGCGACCTACCCGATCGAGACGCCCCGCTGGCGCTCGGAGACGGGCGGTCCGCTGATGATCACCGACCTGCCGGGGATCGGCCGCGGGGAGATCGATACAGCGCAGCGCTCCATCTGGCGCTACGCCGCCGCCCTGCCGGTGGCGGTGGCCGACCCGGTCTCCCTCGGCGAGGGCTGCACCCCGCTGGTGCGTCGGCCCTGGCGCGGCGGCCACGCCCATTTCAAGCTCGAATGGTTCGCCCCTCCGGCAGCTTCAAGGATCGGGGTGCCGCCGTGATGCTGTCGATCCTGCGCCAGCAGGGGATCGACGCGGTGCTGGAGGATTCCTCCGGCAACGGCGGCGCCGCGGTGGCGACCTATGCGGCGGCCGCCGGAATGCGGGCGAAGATCCTGGTTCCGGCCTCCACATCGCCGGCCAAGACCGTGCAGATGCGGGCCGTCGGCGCCGAGGTCGAGCTGGTGCCCGGCACCCGCCAGGACACGGCGGACGCCGCCGTACGGCAGGCGGACACAATCTTCTACGCCAGCCACAACTGGCAGGCCCATTTCCTCCAGGGCACCAAGACGCTCGCCTACGAGCTGTGGGAGGAGCTTGGCTTTGCCGCGCCCGACAACGTCATCATCCCCTGCGGCGCGGGCAGCAACATCCTCGGCTGCGACATCGGCTTCTCGGAGCTTCTGCGCCGGGGCGAGATCGCCCGCCTTCCGCGGCTCTACGCGGTCCAGCCGGCCCATTGCGCGCCCCTGAACGCGGGCTTCGAGGCTGGGGCCGAGGATTTCGTGCCGGTCACCCCACGTCCGACGCTCGCCGAGGGCGCTTCGATCGCCCAGCCGGTGCGCGGCCGCGAGGTGCTGGCGGCGCTCCGCCGATCCGGCGGCGGCGCCGTGGCGGTCTCCGAGCGGGCCATCGAGGCGGCGCTGATGGAACTCGCCCGTTCGGGCCTCTACGTCGAGCCGACCTGCGCGATGGCTGCGGCGGCACTCACCGACCTCACCGCAAGCGGCGCGATCCGGCCCGAGGAGACCACCGTGGTGGTGCTCACCGGCACCGGCATCAAGGCGACGCCGCGCATCGCCGAGCTTCTGGGCCTTGCCCCCTGACGCGGACCCGCTGACCACGATACCCCGATCCGGAGGAGACGGACCATGCGCAACAATATCCCCGCCCGCGTCGGGATGCCCGTGGAGGAGGTCGACACCCCCTGCCTGCTGGTCGACCTAGACGCCCTCGAGCGCAACATCGACAAGCTCGGGCGCTTCATGAAGGAGAACGGCCTGCGCCACCGGGCGCACGCCAAGACCCACAAGTCGTCCGACATCGCCGTGATGCAGATCGAGCGGGGCGGCGCCTGCGGCGTCTGCTGCCAGAAGGTCAGCGAGGCCGAGGCGCTGGTGAGCGCCGGCATCCGCGACGTGCTGGTCTCCAACCAGGTGACCGCGCCGAAGAAGATCGAGCGCCTCGCGGCGCTCGCCACCCGGGCGCGGGTGCTGGTCTGCGTCGACGACCTCGGCAACGTCGACGACCTCTCGGCGGCGGCCGTCAAGTACGGCGTCACCCTCGAATGCCTCGTGGAGATCGACGTCGGCGCCGGCCGCTGCGGCGTCGCGCCGGGCGAGCCCGCCGTGGCGATCGCGAAGAAGATCGCGGCGGCACCGGGGCTGACCTTCGCGGGGCTGCAGGCCTACCAGGGCAAGGCGCAGCACGTGCGCGACTACGGCGAGCGCAAGGCCCTGATCCAGACGGCGATCGACGAGACAAGGCGCACCATCGACCTTCTGAAGGCCGAGGGACTCGCCTGCGCCATCGTGGCGGGGGCCGGAACCGGCAGCTTCGCCATGGAGGGCGGCAGCGGCGTCTACAACGAGCTGCAATGCGGCTCGTACGTCTTCATGGACGCGGACTATCAGCGGGTGAAGGACGAGGGCGGCCGGCCGATCGCGGAGTTCGAGAACAGCCTGTTCATCTACACGGCGATCATGAGCAAGGCGAAGGCGGATGCCGCGATCTGCGATGCCGGCCTCAAGGCGCAGAGCGTCGACAGCGGCCTGCCGGTGGTGTTCGGCCGCGACGACGTCGAATACATCAAGTGCTCGGACGAGCACGGGGTGCTGAGCGATCCCGGCAACGTACTGAGGCTCAACGAGCGCCTGAAGCTGATCCCCGGCCATTGCGACCCGACGGTCAACGTCTACGACTGGTACGTGGGCGTGCGGAACGGCCGGGTCGAGGCGGTCTGGCCGGTCACCGCCCGCGGCATGACCCTGTGATCGATCCGTAGAGTCGCTTCTCCCACCAGACCACCTCATCCTGAGGCGGCCGCGCCAGCGGCCCTCGAAGGAGAGCGCCAGGGGCCGCGCAGCCGGCTGGAGACTCCTTCGCGGCCTTCATGGCGCTCCGGCACCTCAGGATGAGGGACCAGAGGGGAGGGGCCGAGTCACAAGAAAGGTTCGCGCGCATGCGCTTCATCTCGGAAGACGAATCCGCCGCCCTGGTCGACCATGCCATGGCATTCGAGGCGGCCCGCGAGGCCCTGATCGCGGCGGTCGCTCCCGGCACCACCCTGTTCCCGGCGGTGCTCGGGCACGGCTCGGAGCCGACCAACCGGTTCTCGATCAAGTCGGGCTCCACGGTCACGTATGCCGGCCTGAAGGTCGGCTCGTTCTGGCCCGGCAACCCGGACCGGGGCCTGCCACGGCACAATTCGGTGATCCTGCTGTTCGACCAGAATGTCGGCCGGGTCGACACGGTGATCGAGGCGGGCCGCGTCAACGCTTACCGGACCGCCGCCGCCGATGCGGTGGCGGCCAGCGTCCTCGCCCGGCCGGATTCGGCGGTGCTCGCCGTGTTCGGGGCCGGGAACCAGGCCGAGTTCGAGTGCGTGGCGCTCGCCCGGGTCCTGCCGATCCGGACGGTGCTGGTGGTCGCCCGGGACACGGCCAAGGTCGCGGGCTTCGCCGACCGCTTGGCGGGGCAGGGGGCTTCCGGGATCGACGTGCGAGCGGCTGCGCCCCAGGAGGCCTGCGAAGCCGCCGACGTGATCGTCACGGCGACGCCCGCCCGCGCGCCGCTGTTCGAGGCCGCCTGGGTCCGCCCCGGCACGCATGTCGCCGCCATGGGCGCGGACGCGAAGGGCAAGCAGGAACTGCCCCCCGCCCTGCTGGAGCGGGCGCAGCTGTTCTGCGACCTGCCGGAGCAGTCGCGCACCATCGGCGAGTTCCAGCACGCCTCCGCGGGCGCTCTGGCCGGCCTGCGGGCGCTCGGCGACGTGCTCCGGACCGGGGAGGGGGTCGGACGGGTCCGGACCGGATCACCGTGTTCGATTCCTCCGGCATTGCCCTGCAGGACCTGACCATCGCCCGGGCGATCCTCGCCAAAGCCGACGCGCGCTTGTAGGGGAGGGCCGGCGCCGGCCCTCCCCGTTCCGGCGGAGGACCGCACGGCATGCAGGACAGGCAGATCCGGGTCATCGGCATCGGCACGGGCGATCCCGAGCACCTGACCCTCCAGGCGGTGCAGGCGCTCGCCGATGTCGACGCGGTGTTCGTACTCGACAAGCGCGCCGAGACCGCCGACCTCGTCGACATCCGCCGCCGGATCTGCGCGGCCCACATCGCCAGGCCCCACCGGGTCGTCACCGTGGAGGACCCGCCCCGGGAGCGCCGCCCGGCCGATTACGGGCACACCGTCGCGGCCTGGCACGCGGCCCGGGCCGAGCGGCTGGAGACGGCCTTCGCGGCGCATCTCCGGCCGGGGGAGGTGGGGGCGATCCTGGCCTGGGGGGACCCGGCCCTCTACGACAGCGTGCTCCGCATCCTCGACCGCATCGCCGCGCGCGGGCGCGTGGGGTTCACCCGCGCGGTGATCCCCGGCCTGTCGAGCGCGCAGGTCCTCGCCGCCCGCCACGGCGTGCCGCTCAACGGCATCGGCGGATCGGTGCTGATCACGACGGGCCGCCGCCTCGCCGCCGGCTGGCCCGCGGAGGCGGAGAGCGTCGTGGTGATGCTCGACGGCGATCCGACCTTCGCGCATCTCGACCCGGACCTGACGATCTACTGGGGCGCCTATCTCGGCAGCCCGGACGAGATCCTGGTCTCCGGCCGCCTCGGCGCGGTGGGCGACGAGATCCGCCGGGTCCGGGGAGAGGCTCGCGCCCGCCACGGCTGGATCATGGACATCTACCTGCTGCAGCGTGACTGCGTCGCCACGGACAGCGCGGCCGGACCCGGCTAGACCGCCGCCATGCTGCGCCTGCGGGACTACCAGCGCGCCAGCCTCGATGCGCTCTCGGCCGCCTGGGTGCGGGGAGGGTCCGACGCGGCGGCGCCCGGCCACCTGATCGTGCTGCCCACCGGCGCCGGCAAGGCGCTCACCATCGCGGCGCTGGCCCGGGAGACCCTTGAGGCGAACCCCCTCGCCCGGGTGGCGATCGTCACCCACAGCCGCGAGCTCGTCGCCCAGAATTTCTCCGAGCTGACGGGCTTCTGGCCGGAGGCGCCGGCCGGGATCTTCTCCGCCGGGCTCGGGCGGCGGGAGGCCGGGGCGCAGGTTCTGGTTTGCGGCATCCAGTCGGTGGCCGACCGGCTCGACGCGATCGGCCCGCGCGACCTCGTGATCGTCGACGAGGCGCATCTGATCCCGCGCGCCGCCGACACCCGCTACGGCCGCTTCCTGGCTGGCCTGCAGGCGCGTACCCCCGGGATGCGGGTGGCAGGCTTTACCGCGACCCCCTACCGGCTCGATTCGGGCCGCCTCGACGAAGGCGAGCACCGGCTGTTTTCAGGCATCGCCTACGAGGCAGACACGTTCACGCTGATCCGGCGCGGCTTCCTGGCGCCCCTCGTCTCCAAGGCGACGCTGACCCAGCTCGACGTCTCAGGGGTCGGCCGGCGCGGGGGCGACTACATCCCGGGCGAGCTGGAGGCGGCGGTCAACCGCGACTGGATCACCCGCGCGGCGGTCGCGGAGGCTCGTGGAGTACGGGCGCGGGCGCCGGGCCTGGCTCGCCTTCTGCGCCGGCCTCGTCCATGCGGAAGCCGTGCGCGACGCGGTGCGGGCGGAAGGGTATTCCTGCGAGTCGTTCTCGGGCGAGACCCCCGGCGGGAGCGCGACCGGATCGTGGCGGCGTTCCGGGCGGGAAACATCCGCTGCCTCACCTCGGTGGGCGTGCTCGGCACCGGCTTCAACGTGCCAGAGGTCGACCTCGTGGCGCTGCTGCGCCCGACCCGCAGCACCGGCCTCTACGTGCAGCAGGTCGGCCGGGCGCTGCGCTGCGCGCCGGGCAAGGCCGACGCGCTGATCCTGGACTATGCCGGTCTGGTGCGGATGCACGGGCCCGTCGATGCCGTGACGGTCCGGAGCGCCACCCAGATACTCGGCGGGGCAGGGGGCCTGCGGGCCAAGCCCTGCCCCGGCTGCGGCGCCCTGATCGCCCTCAACGCCGCGACCTGTGAGGCCTGCTGGACCGAGCCGGAGGTGGATGAAGAGGCGGAACCCCCGCACGAGGCCGCGGCCGACGACGAGCTGCCGATCCTCTCGGGCGACCTCACGCGCTCTGCCCCCGAACCGGACGGCCCTGCCCCCGCGGCGGAGGCCGCGTGGCACCCGGTCACGACCCTGAGCCTGGAAGCCGCACCGGACGGCCTCGACCTCGTGCTCGGCTGGCGCGACGGCGCCGCGCAGGCGGATTGGCGCGTGCGCCTGCGGCCCGAGCGCAGCGGCTATGAGCGGGAGAAGGCGGTGCAGTGGTGGCGCGGGCTCGGCGGCGGCCGCGACGCGCCGATGACGGCCGCCGGATTCCTTGAGCGTGCCGAGATGCTGACCCGGCCGGCGGCGATCCGGATCCGTCCCGGCCGGCTGTCGGAGCAGATCGAGTGCCGTGCGGGCGACGGGCGGCTCCTCGGCGACGTGCGCCGCCTGGCCGGGCGGGCTGCGTGAGGCCCCCGCGGGGAGGGGGCATAGACTGCCCTCGCCCGTACGGTCCGCCCCACCTCGTCGGCTCCCGGCACCAAGCGGGAGCCCGCCACAGATCCGACCGGGAGCGATGCCAGAACGTCCACCGGCAGCAGGACCATACCGCGCAGCCGAAGCCCCTCACCCGGCCGGTTTCGGGGAGTTGGTTCCATAATATATCTTATGCGAACAACATCGACAGGTGCGAGTGTCGTTTCAACTGGTCGTGCTCGGCAGGAATTGGCACTGGCGTGAGGCTTAAAACGGCACTGGCTCGATGCTTGCCTGGCACGACATCTAAGAGTCAGGGACAAAACCGTTTGAGCTGTGCCCTGCAGATGAGGCCACAGGCGAGTGTCGTGAAGGCGAGGTGGAGGTCAGCGCGTCGCTCGTAGCGGATGGTAAGTCGGCGGAAGCGTGCGAGCCAAGCCAGGGTGCGCTCCACGATCCAGCGGTAGCGTCCGAGGTGTTCGCTGCTCTCGATGCCGCGCCGGGCGATCCGTGGCGTGATGCTGCGGGCGCGGCACTCACGCCGGCAGCGACGATGGTCATAGCCCTTGTCGGCATGCAATTTGTCGGGCCTGCGCCGCGGGCGACCACGGCGGCCGCTGCGCACGCCCGGCACCGCGTCGAGGGTAGCTGCCAGCGTGCGGCTGTCGTGGCAGTTGGCTCCGGTAAGCGTCAGGCCGAGCGGCGTGGCGTTGGCGTCCACGACGAGGTGGCGCTTCGTGCCCGGCTTGCCCCGGTCTGTCGGGTTCGGGCCCGTCGCGGGGCCCCTTTTTCGCCGGCAGGCTCGCACTGTCGAGGACCGCGCGTGACCAGTCGAGCGCATCGACATCCTGAAGCTGCTCCAGCAGCACACGGTGCAGGGCGGCCCAGACGCCAGCCGCCTGCCACGCGCCCAGCCGCCGCCAACTCGTCTTGCCGCTGCAGCCGACATCGGAACGCGGCAGATGCTCCCACTGCATGCCCGTGCGCAGAACCAGGATGATGCCCGCCAGCGCCGCCCGATCCGAGGCGCGCGGCCGACCGCCTTTCGGCTTCTCAGGCTCGGATCGAAGAAGCGGCTCGATCACCGCCCAGAGGTCGTCGGGTACAAGAGCGTCCATGCCCGCCCAACCCGCTGACTGCGGTTTCGTCCCGCGCTCTAAGCATTCCTGCAAACGGACAGGCGCATCGGATCGGGGCGAGGGCACTTCAGTTCCCTCCCCCTGGAGTGGTTTTCGACCGGGTTGGATTGAGGGGGTTTAGGCGCGGCCCGGAGGGTGATTCGATGTGGGCCTTCCGAAGAGGAGACCCGATGCCGTCCCCCTCCCCGCTGATTTGCGCAAGCGCGTCGTGGCCGCGATCGAGGAGGCAGCCGCCGTTCCTGAATACCAGTGCCATCGTGCAGCCGGAACGCTGCCCAACGGACGCCGCGGCGCGGCGGGATCCCACGCTCATCCTGTCGGTGGTCGTCATCCTCGTCGGATGAGATCACGAGCCTGAACAGGGCCATCGCGCTCTCCACGAAGAGGGCCGCAGGCTGGGTCATGCACGAGCCGCCGCTTAGAGGTGAGGGCCGCCGAACAGGTCGCCCGCTGCCTTGCGCCGGAACAGCGTCGCCCAGCGCCGTCTCCGGAGGCTCGGGCCGGTCGTGGATCATATGGCACCGCTGGCAGAACGCGGCGTGATTGGCATCCGTGTTGCTGGCCGCGTCGTGGTCCCGATGGGCCGCAGCCAGCACAACGCGGGTGGTGCGCACGATCGCCAGCACATCGATGGCGCTGGGGACGAGGCGCACGCGGCGCCCTCGCCTATCGCGCCACGTGGCTACCTGTGCGTCCCGTCTGCGGCCGTCCCCGGTATGACACGCGCTGCCCGCGCGGGCGCCCGTAGCCTTCACAGCGCCCCCGAGCGCGGCCGAGCCGGATCACGGCCGAAAGCTGCGGAGGACGGCGAATTCGTCGTCGCGGCGTCCGACCGAGCAGGGGATCCGGCTGTATCAGCGAGCCGCCGGCCGCATAGACGACATCGGGGCCGTACCGGACCAGCACGGTGAGGGCGGTGCGCATGGTCGGGCACCTCGCCGGTACTGCGTGCGCTCCTCCGGCGATGCATCAATCGCCGCGTCGGTGTGTTTCCAAGCCGGTACGCGATCTGGTTGCGCCAGCAGGCGACGGCGGGTGGAAGCCCGAGCGCCGTGATCGCCATTGCGCGATCAGCCCGGCCCCCGCGCGAGATGGCCTGCGTTGATCGGACTTGAAGGGGGAACGGCTCTGCCCTCGTCGGGTTGGCTCAGAGCGGCCCCGCAAGAGTGCTCTGATGATCCGCTTTCCCGTCCTCCTCGCTATTTTAGGCCTGTCGTGGGCCGCCATCGGCCAGCCTGCGAGCGCTGAAGATGTGAAGCCGGGCGAGATCAAGGGTTTCGACGCGCTGGGCGACAAATCCCGCAGCTTCAATGACGGTTGGAGCCAAGCGCCTGTGCCGCGCGAGCAATCAGCTGCCAAAGATGCACCTGACCCGGGCGGTCACTCGATCGCGGAGAACAAGGACCGGCCGGTTCCGAGCGCAAACCCGACCGGCGACTCCGCGCACGAGCCACAGGCTCCGCTGCCGCATCGCACGGCATCCCCTTCCGGCATCAATCCCGCATTGCCCTCAAGGCCGTCGCCTGAGAAGTAGCCGTCCGAGCGCAGCGGGAACGCGATCGACGGACTGGCCGAGGAAACGGTGCGGCTCAGCGTGGCGCGATGCCGTCCGAGCCTCATACCCCCGTGGTCACCGTCTTGAGGCCCTGCGCGCGGCCGCGCTTCACCCGCACCGGGGATGAGGCACGAGGTCGGCCCGCCTGCGATGCCGCCCATCAGCGCCCCGCAGGAGTTGCTGCGGCGCGTGCCGTTCTGCGGATGCACCCCGACAGCGGCGGCGCGGTCCCGCCAGCCGGATGGTTCCCGGAGCGGCGTGGGTCCCCTCCCCGCCCGCACGGCTGGCCGTCATGTCGCTCATACCGGCGGTGCCGCGGCATGGAGCGCGCGACAGTCGGCCCCCGGGGCGGCCGTCAGGCCGAGAAGGCATGAAGCATCGCCCGTCGGATCTGCCGTCCCGTATTGAAGCTGCTGGTCATGATCGCTTCCGCGGGAAGCGCCCGACCCAGACGGCGGGCGCCCGCGGCAAAAGCGCCGCGGGACGGGCGGCGCTGGCGGGGACGTGCCAAACCGACCGAAGTCTCTCGCTGTCAGCGCGGGCTTATCCGAGCCGAGGCTGGGTGGCCAGGCACTTTGAACCGCTTCCCCGTATCGGTGATCTCGGTGCCGTTGACCCGTAAGATCGAGAAATCCTGGTCGAGATAGTTGCCGACGAGCAGGTAACGTCCGTCCGGGGTGAAGACCGCCGCCTCCGGCAATCCACCGACCTCAATCTCCTTGACGTTCGTTACCGTCTTCCCGTCGATCTTCAGGACGTTGAGGCTGCCATTCTTGTTGTAGAAATAAGCCTTCTTGCTCGCGTTAGAGCCTCTGAGGATGACCGCCACCCCGACATCGCCCTTGGGACTGATGGCGATGCCCTCCGGGCCATCTCCGACTACCAGGCGGTCCGTGATCCGCGGGGGCTGGGCTTCGAGGTCGATGACGCTCACCGTGTCGACGCTGCCGTCCGAGGCGCCGGAATTGCCGTTATCCGCGGTGAGCGCAATCCTGCCCGTGGGGCTCACGACGACATTGTAGGGCCAGGGGCCGGTTGGCAAATCGAGCTTGTTGTAGGTCACCTTGCCGTCCGCACCGATGTCGAGCAGCGAGGCCTTGCCCATCGGGAACTTGACCGCCACGGCGTGGCGTCCATCCGGCGTGAAGGCGACGTGTGAGACGACGTCGCCCATGGGCACGGTATCGACCACCTTCACCTCGGTGCCCTTGATCGACAGCACGGCGACGGCGTTGTCGCCGCGTAGGGCCACCAGGGCCATGTCACCTGAGGGGCTGATGTCCAGTCCCGACGGCATCTTGCCGACCTGCACCGTGGCGGCGAGCTTGGGCGGATTTGCCTTCAGGTCTATGACGTGGACCTTGTCGTCCGGCACCTGCTTGAGCGCCTCGCCCTCCTTGATGACGCTGACGGAATCCGCCACCAGGGCAATCGAGCCGCTTGGGTCTATGGCGATGTTGGCGGGTGGACCCACCACGGAGTTTTTCAGCGGCAGGTTGGCGATGATCTTGGGGTCTTCCGGGTTGGCGAGATCGACGACAAGCACGTTGTCCTTGCCAGGAAGCGACATCACCGGCTTGCCCTCGTCATTCCAGACGAGCTTCTCGTCGTTGCCGACGATCATGTAGGGCGCGCCGAGCACGGTCGTGCTGCACAAACCAGTCACAAGCCAAGCGCCGAAACCGGCCGCCATCAGGACACGTGTCATCGCTGCTCCCCCTCGCGGCCTGAGCCGCTTGCCGACTGCGTTTTCTCCCGCAGGTCAGTGTAGCGGCGCCGTGAGCTTTCACAATTGTGCGCGACTGCTTTCCGGGGTTGCCGGTTGCGATTTGCGAAGGCTCAAACCTCGGGACGGCAGTTCAACCTGCCTGCCAGGTGGGTTGCGGCCCACCGCCGAGCCGTGGCGCGCACCGGAACGGTTACACAAGCCCTCGCGCAGCGCTTGCTCTCAGGCTCGGACCTTCGCTGGTCGGCACATGTGGCCAGGCTCGGGCGTGTGTCCGATGGTGGCTGGTTCACCAGTGACCGGTTTCAGGCCGACCGGTATGGAACAACAGTGACGCGGGTGGGCGCAAAGCTGAATGTCGGCTTCCGGGCGGCACCCCAGTGTCGGCGCACCACCCTGCGCGGATATTCAAAGTAGCGGTGGCAAGAGTCCGGCGGGAGGCCGGTGCTCTCATGCTGCGGATTCGGCTCCCCGTCAGAACCGTGAATTGCAGCGCGCCGGAAACGACACACGATTGTCGATGAGGGCTGCGGCCGCTTTCGATGGCCGATGGATACCCTCATCAGAGACCTTGGTGTTCGGTCCTCGACGCTTCAATGTCCGGCCAAGGCAGCCTCAGCGGGAGGGCCGGTCAGCTCGGCCATATGGCCGAAGCGCGCACAGAAGCTGCCGACACCTGCGGTCAACGAGCGTAGCTCCACGATCAGGTCCGACGTCTCCGCCTCCGGAATCAGGGCATCCACCAGGTCCCAGCCGGGCCAGTCCGGTCGGGCATCGTAGCCGAGGATCTGTCCCCGCCGTCCGGTGACGAGGCCTGTCACCTTCGCGGTTGCGGCCGAGGGAGTCAGGATGTTCACGACCAGCACTGGCTCGAGCAGCACCGGCTCCGCTGCTGGAAGGGCCTCGTCGAGCGCGAGTCGTGTCGCACCCTGAAAGGCGGCATCGGACGAATCGACCGCGTGCGCGGCCCCATCCGTCAAGGTCACCGCGAAATCGTCGACCGGGAAGCCCAAGGGCCCGCGGCGGAGGTAGGCGCGGGCGCCCGCCTCGACGGAGGGGATGAATTTGCGCGGCACCGCACCGCCGACGACCGCATCCTCGAACACGAACCCTTGTCCGCGCGGAAGAGGCCGGACCGACAGCCGGACGTCCGCGAACTGGCCATGGCCGCCGGTCTGCTTCTTGAGCCGTCCGTGTCCGGTCGCCGTCCTACGGATTGTCTCACGGTAGGCCACCTTCGGACGGGCACGTTCCACGCTCACGCCGAAGCGTTTGGCAAGCCGCTCCGCCGCGACCCTGAGGTGCATCTCGCCCTGACCAAGAAGGCAGATCTCGTCGGGGTCCGTACGGCGCTGCACGCTCAGCGAAGGATCGTCCTCGACGAGCTTGGTCAAGGCGGCGGTCAGGCGCACGTCGTCCTTGCGGTCCCGGACCGAGATCGTCGTGGCAAAGACCGGCGGCGGCGCAGGTGGCGCGCCGGAGGCGAACGCCGCATCCGCCGCGAAGCGGGACCCGGTGCCGATACCCTCCAGCCGCGCGAAGCCGGCGGTTGTACCCTCCCCCGCGACGGGGACGCGTTCCGCATGGGCGCCCGCGGCTGCGACGATGCCCCCGATCCTTGTCGTCACGCCACCCGCGCCCGCGACGGTATCGCCCTCATGGAAGGTGCCGCTCAGGACGCGGGCGATCGAGACTTTGCCGCCGAAGTCCGAATGCTGTGTGAGGAGAACCTGGGCGACAGCGGGAGCATCGTCTGGCAGGCCGAGCCGTGCCCGCGTTTCGGCCAGTCGGGGCGCTTCGTGACGTAGAGCTTTGAGCAGGCGGGTGAGGCCGTTGCCTCGCAGGGCCGAGCCGATCAGCACCGAGACGGCCTGGCCTGATCGAAGTTCGCGTGCGAGGTCGGCCATGACGCGGTCGCGTGCGGGCTCGGCGTCGGTGATAAGCTGCTCCATGAGGATGTCGTCATGGTCAGCGAGGCGCTCCAGAAGCGTGAAGCGGCCTTCCTTTTCCCGCGGCAACTCACCATCGGGCAGCGCGATGATCGTGCTCGGAGCATGGTTGCGGTAGACGAAGGCGCGCTCGAGAGCGAGATCGATGAAACCGGTCGCGTTCCCGCCGTCCCAGATCGGGATCTGGCGCATGAGCAGCGGCAGACGGGAGACCGTCTGAAGCGCCGCCAGGGTCTCGCGCAGGCCCTGCGATGCAGCGTCAATCTTGTTGACGAACAGCAGGCGCGGCACGCCTTGCTCCTCAAGTTCCCGCAGCACCAGTTGCAGGGCGGGCAGGCGACGCTCGTCGGCCTCGCAGACGACCACGGCCACGTCGCAGGCTGCGAGGGCGGCGCGGCTTGCGTGTGCAAACTCCAGAGACCCTGGACAGTCGATGAGGGTGAACGTGTCATCACCGTAGTGCAGGGTTGCCAGGTTCAGCTCCACGCTCATCGCATGGGTGCGGGATGCGGCCGCCTGCGCCGACCGGCTTCCGTTGTCGGAGTGCGTCCCTTCCGGCTGGCACCGTCGCTGCAGCGCCTCGAGCAGGGAAGTTTTGCCGCTTTGGGCCGGACCCACGAGGGCGATGCAGCGCGGTTGCTCGACCATCAGGCGCCCCTCTCCTACCGCCGACTATGACACCGACTCTGCACCAGATCTGAATCGGGGCTTATCGGTGCTTGGATCAGGAGAGCTTGGTAGGGGAAGGTGGGGCGGTCAAGCGGTGCGGAACCGCGTGTTCTCAGGGCGAAACCTGCTCAGGTGCGGGTGGCGCAGGGGATCGGTCAGGCGGAGATTGCGGCGGATGCGGGCCGGGGTCGAGCCGCTCTCGGAGGCTGAGGCGGCACGGGGGAACCTGCTGGTAAACCTGTTGGGCCGCGTGGCGGGGACGTGGAGCGTTCCGCCGTCTGAGCTGCGCGTGGCGCTTGGTTCGGCCGGCAGGATTCGAAAGTAGCCGCGGCCTCAAACAAGGTTTGAGTTCGAATCACGCCACAGGCTGCCCTTTGGATATCCCTCGTGCCGTATCGCGCATCGATATTTGGCGGGCCTTGACGGCGTGCCCGGTGGCAAACGATCGACAGCGTCGGAAATTCTCAGCCGGACGACAGGGCGAACAATTCAGAGATGCGGTGTCAAATATCTGTCATGGCTGAGAACGGCTTCATGAATTTTCAATTTTCGCGATGAATTTCAGAAGAATGTCGAGGGTGATTTTGGGGGCCTCATCCTGAGGAGCATGGCCGATACCCGGCAGTTCGTGAACCTCCACGTGGGGACAGGAGCCTCTCACGGCCTCGATCTGCGACGCGGTCCCGTAGCGATCTCTCTCGCCCTGAACAAGCAGGAGAGGCACGGTCAGGGTACGCAGAGCGGCTCGGACATCCCATGCGCCCCGCCCTGGATCGAGCCATGCATCGCTCCACCCCCTGAAAGCGCCGTCCACGTCCGTGTGCCGTGATGCCAGCCTGCGTCTAAGGTCGCCCTCCTCGAAGGCTGTCCTGGCACGCGCGACACCCTCGAGGGTTACGGGCTCCACGACGACGTGCGGTGCGATCAGGGCCGCTCCGCGGATGCGTGGATCGCCGGAGGCAGCCGCAAGCGCCGCGATCGTCGCACCGTCCGAATGACCGACGAGAAGACAGTCGTCGATACCGGTCTCGTCGAGCACGCGAGGAAGAACCTCCGTCGCCTCGCGCTCCAGATAGTCGGCCGGGCGCGGCAGGGTGATCGGGCTCGACCGCCCGTAGCCCGCGCGGGAATAGGCGAAGACCGGGCATTGCGCCGCCTCGGCCAGCCCGTCGGCGAACGGCCACCAGTCGCCGGCACAGCCGAGGCCTTCGTGGAGGAGCACGATCGTGGTGCCCGTCGCCGATCGGGGATCGGAACGACGATATTCCAGCCGCTGCCCACCGAGGTCGAGCGCGCCCGAGGCCTGCCGGCACACGACCTCACGCGGCGCGGATGCCATCGGCGATCTTCTCGGCGATCATCAGGGTCGGGACATTGGTGTTGGCGCTCGGCAGGCGCGGCATGACCGAGGCGTCGGCGACCGTCAATCCGCCGACCCCGATGACGTTGCCGGCCGGATCGACCACGGCTCCGGTGTCGGCCGGATCGCCCATCCGGCAGGTTCCGCTCGCGTGCCAGACGCCGAAGGCGCTGTCACGCACGTAGGCCGCGAGCGCCGCCTCGTCGTCGACGATCCGGGCGAGGTCGCATCCGCCGGTGAAGCTGCGCAGCATCAGCCGGCGAAGCGGGCGCGGCCCGTCGAGGAGGCGGGCCAGGGCCGCCGTCATGAGGCGGTTGCGGGCACCGACGCGGCTGAGCCGCCGAATCGCGGGCGAGAAGCTTGCCGGGAAGATCTCGGCCGGGTCGGGATTGAGGTGGGGCGAGACGGCGAGCGCGACGACGCGCCGGACGCCGTCCGCCAGACGGGCGAGGTCGCGCGGATCGGACAGCAGGTTCAAGTCGATCGCCGGGTTGCCGGCGGGATCGGCCGGGTCCAGCCGCAGGACTCCGACGGAGTGCGGCTGGTTGACCCACAGGAAGTGCAGGCCGAGGCAGCCACCGAGCGCGTGCCATCCGGCCCGGGCGGAGACGGTGACATACATGTCCGACGGGCTGCCCCCTGGCAGTTCTGAGGAGTAGCGCATCGCCAGGAAGCTCGCCCGGCGCTGCCGCGCTGCCAGCCGGAGGGCGGGCGGC
Source organism: Methylobacterium sp. P31 (assembly GCA_050632875.1). Lineage (GTDB taxonomy): Bacteria > Pseudomonadota > Alphaproteobacteria > Rhizobiales > Beijerinckiaceae > Methylobacterium. The sequence goes on from JBODSC010000001.1 coordinate 5,503,631, forward strand.
AGGAACTGCGCGATCGTCAGGGCCGGATGGTCGCGCAGGTTCGCCCCGACGCCCGGGCGGTCGGCGGCCACCGCAATCCCGCAGGTGCGCAGATGCTCGGCCGGACCGATCCCGGCCCGCAGCAGCAGGCAAGGCGAGCGCAGCGCCCCGGCACAGAGCACGACGCGACGGGCGCCGACGACGTGCTCGCGCCCGTCGGGCAGGCGCATCCGCGCGCCCGTGATGCACCGTCCCTGCCGCTCCAGGGCCGTGACCTCGGTTCCGGCCGCGACGATCAAGTTCGGGCGGCTCCGCACCGTCGCGTCCAGATAGGCCGCCGCCGCCGAGACGCGGGCATCGTCGCGGTTCGAGAAGGCAGGAGGGAACAGGCCGTCCGCGAAATCCCCGTTCTGATCGACCCTGCGCGGCAGTCCGCTGGCGTCGAAGGCCCGGAACGCGCCTTGTGCGAAGGGGGGCCAAGTGGGTTCGAGAAGGCGCCGGATCGGCAGCGGGCCCGATGTCCCGTGCAGGGGGCCGCCGCAGTCGAGATCGGTCTCCAGCCGGCGGAAATACGGCAGGACGTCATCCCAGGCCCAGCCCCGGCAGCCCGCCTCCGCCCAGGCGTCGTAGTCGCGCGGCAGCCCGCGATTGGCCGACTGGACATTGATGCTCGACGAGCCGCCCATCACCCGGCCCTGCTCGTAGAGACGCCGCCGCGGCCGCCCGTCCGGCCCGCGGGTCACCGCCACGTCGAGCCCGGGCCAGATATAGGTGTCGCCGTGAAACAGCGGCATCGGGTAGCTGTCGCGGATCGCTTCCGGCACGGCGCCGGGAGGCGTGTCGATCCCGGCCTCCGCCAGCAGCACGCGGCAACGCGGGTCGGCCGACAGGCGGTTGGCCAGCACGCAGCCGGCCGAGCCGCCGCCGATGATCAGGACGTCGACGGAATCGGGCAGGCTTGTCATGCTGCTCAGCCGCGCATGGCCTGCCGCCAATCGGCCTCGGGCAGGATCACTGCCGTGAGATCGACCTCCGCCTCGCCGGGCACGCGGATCCGTTTGAACTTCATCGGCGGCGCGTCGAGGGGCGCGGTGGCGTCGAGGCCCATCTTCGCGCCGACGCCCTCCTGGGTGGAGGGGTCGAGCTTCGAACCCTGGCTATTTGCAATCACCACGAGGTCGCGGTCGGCCTGGAAGCGGGTGGAGACGGCCCACTCGACCTCCCGGGGATCGTGGATGTCCACGTCGGTGTCGACCACGACCGCGTGCTTGATGTCGTAATGGGCGGCGAAAGCCCCGAGCAGCACGTTCTTGGCCTCGCCCTCCTGCGATTTCCGGAGTTTGACGTAGAGGTGATAGCGGCCGACCCCGCCCAGGGAGAGGTGAACGTCCTCGACGCCGGGGAAGCTGCGCTGCAGGCTCGCGAGGATGGTCGCCTCGCGCGGAATCGCGCCGAGGAGTAGGTGTTCGAGGCCGCCGCCGACGATCATGTGGAAGATCGGGTTCTCGCGGTGGGTGACCGCGTCGACGGTCATGACGTGGCGCTTGGCACGCGCCCCGTAATATTGCGGGAACTCGCCGAACGGCCCTTCGAGTTCGCGGACCTCCGGCAGGAGCCGGCCCTCGATCACGATCTCCGCCTCGACCGGCACACGCACGTCGTTCGTGAGGCACTTCACCACGTCGAGGGGAGCGCCGGTGAGCGCGCCTGCGATCTCCAGTTCGTCGTGCCCGAGCGGCACGATCGCCTGCGAGGCGAGCAGGCAGGCCGGGTCGACGCCGACCACCAGCGCGACCTCCAGGCCGCGGCCCGCGGCCTCGGCCTTGCGGTAGAAGTTATCGGTGTGGCGCGGCAGGACGAGGACGCCGATCCGGTCCGGCCCGCTGATCTGGCAGCGCAGGATCGCGACGTTCTGCGCGCCCGTCTCCGGATCGCGCGAGATCATCAGTCCGGCCGAGATGTAGGGTCCGCTGTCGTGCTCGTTCAGCGTCGGCACGGGCAGCAATCGCAGGATGTCGATGTCCGTGCGGTGGACGACCTGCTGACACGGCCCGGTCGCGAGCTCACGCCAGGGCAGCGGCTCGGTGCAGGCGCGCTGGAAATGGGCGATCAGGCTCTCCTCGCGCGTGCCCAGCGCCTCGGCCATCCACGCCCGGCTGGACACGAGGCCCGAGACGATCGTGCCGCGCTGGCCGCCGGGCTTCGGGAACAGCGTGGCGCTGCGCCCGTCGAGGCGGTTGGCCACCGCCGCCGCCTCGTGGCGCAGGCCGATGCCTGGACGCGCCACGCTGAGGCGCCCGCTCCCGGCGAGGCAATCGAGCCAGTCGCGCAGCGAGCGCACCGGGGTCGGATCGCTCATGATGTCCTCCCACCTGCCGCACGCCGACGGCCTCTGTCCGCTCTGGTTAGGCCGTCCGATCCGCCGGCCAAAATAAAGATTGCTGATGCCCGCGATCAGAGTCTCTGAATTGCCCCGCCGGCACGGGCGTGATCCTGTCGGACATGGTCGGGCCGCAGAGCCGGGCCCGGGAGGCCCCGAACGGTGGATCTGCGCCAGATCTCCTATTTCGTCGCGCTGGTCGAGGAAGGCAGCGTGACCCGCGCGGCCCAGCGGATGAACGTCGTGCAGCCGGCACTCAGCATGCAGATCGCCAAGCTGGAGCGGGAGCTCGACCAGCGCCTGTTCGACCGGCAGCCGAAGGCGATGGTGCCGACCGCCGCCGGCCGCACCCTGCACCGTCTCGTCCAGCCGATCCTGCGGGACGTCGCCGAGGCGCGGGCGACCATGGCGCGGCTGTCCGGGAGCGTGTCAGGCCGGGTCAATGTCGGCATCCTGTCCTCCCTGGCGATGAGCGTCGTCCCGAGCGTGCTCGCGCGCTTCTCGGCCACGTATCCGCAGGTCGAGCTGTCGCTGGCAGACGGCTACAGCAGCACCTTTGTCGAGGGCGTGGGCAACGGCAGCCTCGACCTCGCGGTGATCAACAAGCCGCCGCACCGCGTCGGCCTCCTGGTCGATCCGCTCCTCGACGAGGAGATGGTGGTGGTTGGCGGGCGCGACACGCCGCTGCCGATCCCCGTGCCGGTGCGCATGCGCGACCTCACCGAGCCTCGATCTGATCCTGCCCTCGCGGCGGCATGGGCTGCGGCTCGAGCCTCGACCGCCGCATCGGCTCCGAGGACATCGCGCTCAGCCCGAAGTTGGGTCTCGACCTGCCGCCGGCCATCGCCGACTTCGTGGCGCGCTCCCGTTGCTTCACGGTCCTGCCCAGCGTCGCCGTGAGCCGTCAGCTCGCCGAGGGCAGCCTCAGGGCCTACCGCATCGTCGCGCCGCGCATCACGCGCCAGCTCGTGATCATCCATCACCCGAAGCGTCCGCTCACCTCCGCGGCCCTGCGCTTCATAGAGATGCTGTCGGAAGACCTCACCGCCGCGGCCGCGGCTCTGCAGGCGCATATCGTGACAGGATGAGCCCGGTCGTGCAGGGCCGCTGATCGGGCCTATCAGCCATCCTTATTCGACAGCCCCGCCCGCAGCCTCCTACGATCGCCGCCGAACCGCCCGCCCCGCGCCCGGGGCGCCGGCTGTGCCATACCGAGGGCGGGGAAACGGCCATGGACGGCAATGCGCTTCACCGGAGCGACGGCGAGGCCCGGGGCAGGCGCGAAAACGGCAAGGGTGCACGTCCGTGAGCCGCGCCCTGCCCCTCGTCGTCGGCATCTCCGGGGCCTCGGGGGTGGTCTACGGGATCCGGCTCCTCGAGATCCTGCGTGACCTCGACATCCCGGCCCATCTCGTCATGTCGCGCTCGGCTGAGGTGACACTCGCCCACGAAACCGGCCTCAAGGTCGCGGACGTGCGCGCGCTGGCAGCCAGGACCTACGCCCAATCCGACATCGGCGCGGCGATCGCCTCCGGCTCGTTCCGCACCCGCGGCATGGTCGTGGCGCCCTGCTCGATCCGCAGCATGTCGGAGATCGCCGCGGGCACCACCACCGGCCTGCTGACCCGCGCCGCCGATGTGGTGCTGAAGGAGCGCCGCCGCCTCGTCCTGATGGTGCGCGAGACGCCGCTCCATACCGGGCATCTGCGCACGATGACCGCGCTGTCCGAGATGGGCGCGATCATCGCGCCGCCGGTCCCCGCCTTCTACGCGCGGCCCGAGAGTCTCGCAGAGATGGTCGATCACACGCTCGGCCGCGTCCTCGACCTGTTCGAGATCGAAACCAGCGGGGTCCGGCGCTGGAAGGGCGAAGGGGAATGAGCCGCCGGTGATCGTCACCGCGCCGCCCTGGGGCGGACGCGCACGAACTGCCGGTGCCCCGGGGACGATCGTACCGGCTGCGCGTCAGGCCGCCGCCAGCGCGCCGAGGAGGACCTTGAGCGCCTCCTCGGTCAGGGGGCGGCCGAGATGGCGACCGTAGAGCCCGAGATGGTCTGCGGCGGCCGCGGCCCGGTCGCGGGGCGCACCGGGTGCCGGGGCATGGCGGAACAGCACGTCCTGGACGAGGCGCTCGGCTTCGAGTTCGACCGTCTTGATGCGGCCCCGGTACGTCTCGGCCCCGAATTCCGCGAAGAGCCGTTCCTTCAACGCCCGTCGCACCGCCCGCAGCGGCTCGACGATGGTCGCGCGCCAGGGCGCGATCCGCCGATCCGCCGCCTCGATCGCCGCGGCGTCGAGGGGCCGGTGGGTCGCCGCGCACCAGAGCAGGTAGAGCACGAGGTTGACGTCGGCGCCTCCCTCGTCCTGCAGGGCGAGACAGGCCGGCGCGACGCCCGGCCTGCCGTAGAGGGCGAGGGAGAAGTCCCAGAGCGCGTTGTCCGACATGCCTTGGCCTCCGCCCGCATCAGCGATCCCTCGGGCTCGCGGATGCGGGACCCGCGCGAGGCGGGAAGGTTGCGGATCATCCGCGCTCGAGGTTGCCCCGGGTCTCCGTCATCAGGATCGCGCCGATCAGGTAGACGATTGTCACCGCGGTCGCGAAGATCGCCAGCACCGTGGTGATCTGCCCGGGCCCGTCGGCGGTGAGGGAGACCAGCGTCGGCAGCATCCCGCCCAGGGCGAAGCCGATATTCCAGCTCAAGCCCGTGCCGGTGGCGCGCAGCGCCGTCGGGAAGGTCTCGTTGAGGAAGATCAGAAGCGGCCCGTAGCTCCCGTTCGCCACGAAGGCGAGGAGCATCACGTAGATCCCGATCTCCATCGGATCGGTGGTGCGGCCCAGCGCCAGGAACAGCGTGGGAAAGGCGACGAGCCGCAGCGCACCCATGATCAGGAAGCTTCGCTTGCGGCCGATATGCTGGCTTAACTCGCCCATGCCGCAGGCGCCGACTGCCGCAGCGCAGCTTGCGCCGATCAGCATCACGGAGGCGGTGGCGTTTGGCAGGCCGTTGACCAGCTTCAGGACGGTCGGAAGATAGCCAGAGGTCAAGTAATAGGCCGAGCCGCCCCCGAAAGAGAGCAGCACCGCGAGGACGAAGCTGCGGGCATGCTCGGCCGAGAACAGGGTCCGCATCGGCGAGGTGGCCGGCGCCGCCTCGCTACGCCGGGCCGCCTTCTGCGCCTGAAGCTGGCGGAAGATCGGCGATTCCTCGAGGTTGCGGAACAGGATCACTCCGACGACCGAGGTGAGGAGGCCGGAGAAGAACATCAGCCGCCAGCCCCAAGCCGCGAAGGCTTCGCCGGGCGCGAGAAACGACACGACGGAGAAGACGAGCGAGGCGAGCAGACCGCCCATCGCCGCGCCGCCGCCACCCACCGAGCCTGACATCAGGCCGCGCCAGCGCTCGGGCACCGATTCTGTGCCGATCGTGTGCGAGGCCGCGACCACCCCGCCGACGAAGACGCCCTGGATCAGGCGGAACGCCAGGAAGATCGCAGTGGCGGCATAGCCGATCTGACCAACGGTCGGCAGGAGACCGAAGGCGGCTGTGGAGAGACCGACGCCGATCACCGCCACCATCAGGGCTTGGCGCCGGCCGAACCGGTCGGCATAGGTCCCGAACAGGGCCGAGCCGAGCGGCCGGATCAGCAGCGTCACCGCGAAGGACGCGTAGGCGCCGGCGAGCGACAACATCGGCTTGTCGGCCGGGAAGAACAGGGCGCCGACGACGGGCGCTACGTAGAGCAGGATGAACAGGTCGAACAGGTCAAGGCCCCAGCCGAACAGCGAGGCCAGCGCGGCGGCCGCGGTCTGGCGTGTGGTCGGCTTCGGCAGGGCCGCGGAGGCGGCCATCGTCGTGGTGGCGTCCATTGTTGGTCTCCCTCAGGGCTCCCACGAGCCCGACCCAGAGCCGCCCGCCGGTCTTGACGCCGGCTGGGCGGTCGCATGCGTGAGCGGTTCTATGTCTTTGTTTTTACGCGCTCTCTTGCGCCGAACCGGCGTCCAGTTCGGCGGCGCGCGTTAGCTGCCCCGGAACTTCGGCTGACGTTTCTCGTGGAAGGCCTCGACGCCCTCACGGAAATCGTCCGACTGGCGCAGGCGGCTGTAGCAATGGCCCTCGAGGCTCGATCGCGATGGCGAGGCTCGAATCCTCGGTGTCGTTGAGGAGCTTCTTGGCGGTGCGCTGAGCGATCGGCGAGAAGGCGCGCAGTTCGTCCACCAAGGCGTCCACGGCCTTCTCGAGATCGGCGTCGGCCACGCATTCGGTGGCGATGCCCCATTCGAGCGCCTGCCGGCCCGGGATGCGCTTCGAGCGCATCACGATGTCCTTGGTGCGGGTGATGCCGACGATCTTCTGCAGGCGGGCCGACCCGCCCGAGCCCGGGATCTGGCCGAGCTTCTGCTCCGGCAGCGCATAGCGGCAGGTTTCCGAGACGATGCGGAAGTCGCAGGCGAGCGAGATCTCGAAGCCGACCCCGAAGGTGTAGCCGCGATTGGCCGCGATCACCGGCTTGGTGCAGCGCGCAGGCGCGGCGATGTTCCAAGCGAGCTTCGACACGTGCTCCGGCGAGGCCTCCAGGAAGCCCTTGATGTAGCCGCCGGAGGAGAAATGCTCGCCCTCGGCGCGCAGCACGATGACGCGCACCCGGGGATCCTCGTCGAGGGCCTCGAAGACCTTCCGGATCTCATCGCGCTGGGGCATCGAGATCACGTTCATCGGCGGCCGGTTGAGGATCACGTCGGCGCGCTCGCGGGCGGGATCGATCTCGACGCGGAAGCCGTCGAGCTTGGTCAGGCGGGGATCGTCGGTCATCGGCACTCTCTTTGGGACGGATTGGGAAGGATCGGCCGGTCAGGCGGCGGCGGGCGGCTCGCCGGCGGTCTCGGGCTGGTACTCGCCCGCCACGAGTTGCCGGCGCAGGAGCTTGCCCACCGGCGATTTCGGGATGTCGGCCACGAAGACGTACGCGCGGGGCAGCTTGTGGCTCGGCAGACCGGCGGCGCGGCAATGCGCGTCGAGGGCGGCCCCGTCGGTCCTGTCGCGCCGCTTGACGAAGGCGGTGACGAGTTTGCCCCAGCGCTCGTCGGGCAGCCCGACCACCGCCACCTCCGAAACGGAATCGTGGAGCGAGAGGCAGCTCTCGATCTCGACCGGCGAGACGTTCTCGCCGCCGGTGATGATCATGTCGTCGACGCGGCCGGTGACGAAGATGTCGCCGTCCGCATCCGCGAAACCCGTGTCGCCGGTGAAGTACCAGCCGTTCCGGAATGCCTTGGCATCGGCCTCGGGCCGGCGCCAGTAGCCCTCGAAGGCCTCGTCGCCGCTGGCGATCACGGCGATCTCGCCCTCCTCGCCGGTCGCGGCCACCGCCTCCGGGTCGGAGGAGCCGAGGGGCACCACGCGCACCATCGTGTTGAGGCCCGCCCGGCCGGCGGAGCCCGGCTTGCGGGACGCGTCCTGGTTGACCGTGAAGGTGTAGACCTCGGAGGAGCCGTAGTGGTTGACGAACAGGTCCGGGTGGAACGCCGTCGTCAGCTTGGCGAGGAGCCCGTCCGTCATCGGTGCCCCGGCGAAGCCGAGCTTGCGCACCGAGGCGGTGTCGGTCCGCGCGAAGTCCGCGTGGTGGACGAGGTCGTGGTAGAGGGTCGGGACGAGGTAGAGGTTCGTCACGCGCTCGGCCGCGATGAGCCGCAAGGCGCCGGCCGCGTCGAAGCGCGGCAGGCACACGAAGGTGCCCCCGATCAGCGACATGGCGAGCAGCGAGCGCACCCCCATCGTGTGGTAGAGCGGCATGACCCCGAGGGTGCGCTCGCCGCGCGCGTAGAGGTTCTGCGCGACGTGGGCGAGGGCCGCGGCGCGCTCGGCGCGGTGGCGGCGGGGCACGCCCTTCGGCTTGGCCGTGGTGCCCGAGGTGTAGAGCATCAGCGAGGTGGCGTCCGGCCCGACCCGGGGCTTGGCGGGGTCGCCCCCGGCCGCGCCAGATCCCCGAAGGCGATCGCGCCGGAGCCGGTCGCGTGACCGATGGCGATGCGCGGCAGGGCGCGTGCGGCGGCGCTCGCCCGCACGGCGACGGCCGAGACCTCCTCGTAGGCGAGCGCCCTGGCATCGGAGTTCTCGACCGCGAAGTCGATCTCCTCGGGCTTGGCCCGCCAGTTGATCGGTGTCAGCACGATGCCGGCGAACTGGCAGGCCCAGTGCAGCGTCGCCGCCTCCTGGCGGTTCTGCAGCACGGTGACGAGGTGGTCGCCGGGCCTCAGGCCGAGGCGATCGAGCCCCGCCACCGTGGCGGAGATCAACGCGTACCAAGCCGCGTAGGTCATGCGCGTCTCACCATCGACGATGGCAAGGGCGTGCGGGTCGCGCGAGACGCTGGCGAGGAAGCTGGTGCCGAGGTCAAGCATGGGCCGTCTCCTCCTGGATCGCCGCGTCGGGGGCTTCGCCGCGCAGCGCCGCCGCGGCTTCGAGGGCGGCCGCGATGATCGGGGCGTAGCCGGTGCAGCGGCAGAGATGGCCGCCGACGACCTCGGTCAGCTCGGCCCGTCCCGCCCGCGGGCGCAGGCGCAGGTAGGCGTCGAGGGACATCAGGATGCCGGCGGTGCAGAAGCCGCATTGCAGGGCGTGGTGGCGCCGGAAGGCCGCCTGGAGCACCCCGAGCCGTCCGGGCTCGGGCGAAAGCCCTCGACCGTGCGCAGGTCGCAGCCCTCGACGCCGACCGCAAGGGTCAGGCAGGCGCGGGCCGGCACCCCGTCGATGGCCACCGTGCAGGCTCCGCAGACGCCGTGCTCGCAGCCGACATGCGTGCCGGTGAGGCCGAGCCCGTGGCGAAGGGCGTCGGTCAGCAGCGTGCGCGGCTCGACCTCGACCTCGGCCGGCGCACCGTTGAGAGTGAAGCGCACGCGATGGCGCGCGTCGGCGTCTAGCTGCGGCATCGGAGGCTGTCCTGTCGCGCCCGCTCCAGGACCGCGCGGCCGAGGCGGCGCACGAGATCGCGGCGGTAGCGGGCGGTGGCGTGGATGTCCTCGCCCGCGCCGAGTTCCCAGGCGAAGGCGTTGAGGGCGTCGTCGAGGGCCGAACCGTCGAGGAGCGGGAAGTCGCGGGCCGTCGGCCGGTCCGCGACACCGCCGACCGCGAGGCGCATGCGCCGGCCGTCCACCACGGCGGCACAGGCCACGATGGCGAAGTCGCCGTGGCGGCGCCCGACCTCCGCGAAGGCGTAGCCGGTCCCCACCGCGCGGGTCGGATAGCTGACCGCCTCGATCATCTCGTCGTCGCCGCGGTCGGTCAGCATCATGCCCTGGAAGAAGTCCTCGGCGCGCAGGCTGCGCCGCCGCCTCCGCGAGCGCAGGCGCACCTCGCCCTCGAGCGCCAAGAGGCAGAGCGGGATCTCGGCACTCGGGTCGGCATGGGCGACGGAGCCGCAGAGCGTGCCCCGCGCGCGGGTCTGGACATGCCCCACCCAGGGAAGGGCCGCGGCGAGCAGCGGCAGGTCGTCGGCCAGCCCTGGGCGATCGAGCAGGATCGCTTGGCGTACGCCCGCCGGGATCGCGAGCGCGCCGCGCTCCGCCTTCGGCTCGCGCAGGGCCTCGATCCGCATCACATCGATGAGCACCGCGGGCTTCGTCAGCCGCATGTTGAGCATCGGCAGGAGCGACTGGCCGCCGGCGACGATCCGGGCGTCGCCGCCATGCCGGTGGAGGGCGTCGAGCGCCTCGTCGAGGCTCCCGGCGCGCAGATATCCGAATGGGGCGGGCTTCATGCCGAGATCCCCAGGCGCGCGAGGATACGGCGCAGCAGGCCCGGCCCCCGCGCGGATCCGCCCGCCCGCCGGGCCAGCGCCGAGAAGAAGCCGCCGATGATGACCCGGGCCGCGCCGTCGAGCAGGCGGCCGCCCACCGCCGCGACCTTGCCGCCGACCGCGGCCTCGTAGACGTAGCCGATGCGCGTGCCGCCCTTCCCGTCCGGCGCCAGGGTGATGCGGCCCGAGCCGCCGCCGTTGCCCAGCGCCCCGGTCACCGTGCCGGCGAGGGTGGCCGCGCGCGGCGCATCGAGGTCGGAGAGCTGGATGTCGGCCTTATAGCGGCCCTTCACCGGCCCGACGCCGAGGGTCACGTCGGCGGTGAAACGGGTGTCCGAGAGCTTGCGCACCCCGTGGGCGCCGGGGATCACCGAGGCCAGGACCTCGGGGTCGAGCAGCATCGCCCAGACCGTCTCCGGCGGAGCGGTGACCGCGGCCGCGCCCTCGCCGCGCAGCGTCCGGTCGCCCGGCCTGGCTGAGCCTCGCACCAGCACGGCGAGCCCGGCCGGCGGCGCTGGCTCCTCGCCGGCCGCTAGCCCCGCGAGCTTGGCCGGTGTCAGAGGAAGGTCGATCGCGTCGAGCCCGAGAGCGTCCGCCACCGCGTTGGCGAGACAGACCGGCGTCGACATGCAATTGCCCTCGCCGACGCCCTTGGCGCCGAGCGGCGTGAAGGGCGAGGGGCTCTCTACGTGCAGGACCGTGAGGTCGGGCATTTCGGTTGCGGTCGGGAGCAGGTAGTCGGCGAGCGTCCCCGACAGGAAGGCGCCGTCCGCGCCGTAGGCCAGCTCCTCGTAGACCGCCGCGCCTAGCGCCTGCGCGAAGCCGCCGCGCACCTGCCCCTCGACCATGCCGGGATGCAGGATGCGCCCGCAATCGTGCATCGTGACGTAGCGGTCGATCCGGAGCTTTCCGGTGGCCCTGTCGACCTCGACCCCGCAGAAATCGAAAATGAAGCCGTGGCAGAGCGAGGAGTTGATCCCGTCCGCCTCGTCGGGCGCCGTGAGCTGCGGCGGCGTCCAGAACACCGTCTCGCGGATCGGCGCATCCGCCATGTCGGGCAGGAGGCCCGGCGACCAGTGGCTCGTCGCGGCGACCCGGCTGAACGGCAGGAAGGCATCTGGGTTCGCGCGCGAGCTGACCCGGCCGCGGGCGAAGACGAGGTCGTCCGCGCGCACGTTGAGCTGTGCCGCCGCCGCCGCCGCGAGCTTGTCCCGCAGCCGGGTGGCCGCCTGATGCGCGACCCCGCCACGGCGGCGGCGAAGCGGCTCGAATAATTGCCCGAGGCGATCGACCACGCGTCCTTGGCGGTGTCGAGATCGGCGGTGACGCGGACCTGATCGAGGGGGATGCCGAACACATCCGCCACAACCTGCGCCAGCACCGTGCGGTGGCCCTGACCCTGCGGAACGGAGGCGACCTGCACGGTCACCGAGCCGACCGGATCGAGGGTGACGGTCGCGGTGGATTGCGCGCCGTTCTTCGGGCCGGCCTTGGCCCGCTCGGCCGCGGTGAGGACGGTGGTGATGTAGCCCATGTTCGAGACGCTGGGCTCGACCGCGGCGGTGTAGCCGATCCCGTAGAGCCGCCCCGCGGCGCGGGCCTCGTCCCGGCGGGCCACGAGGTCGGCGAGGCCGCCGTCGCGGGCCGCCACGTCGAGGGCGTGCTGGTAGTTGCCGGAATCGTAGAGGGCGCCGCTCGCGGTGCGGTACGGGAAGGCGTCCGCCGGGATCAGGTTGCGCCGGATCACCTCGAAGGGATCGAGGCCGAGGGTCACGGCGATGCGCTGCATCAGCCGCTCCAGCGGATAATAGACCTGCGGGCCGCCGAAGCCGCGGACCAGCCCCGTCGGCGTCTTGTTGGTCAGCACGACGCGGTTGCGGATGCGGACGTTCCGAATCGCGTAGGCGCCCGTCATGTTGCCGTGCATCCGGTAGAGCGTGGCGGGCTCCGGCGCGCGGAGATAGGCGCCGCAATCCTCGATCTGGTCCCAGTCGAGGGCATCGACCCGACCCTCATCGTCGAAGGCCGCCGTCAGCGTGGTGACGCGGTTGGTGGCGGAGACCGAGGCGGCGAGGTGCTCCAGCCGGTCCTCCACCCATTTGACCGGCCGGCCGGCCTTGCGGGACGCGGCCGCGATCAGGACGGCGTAGGGCGCCACGCCCTGCTTCACGCCGAAGCTGCCGCCGGAATCGGGCGGGGTGCGCAGGCGCAGGCGGTTGCCCGGCACCTTGAGGGCGCGGGAGACCACCGCGTGGATGCTGAACGGCCCCTGGAAGTTCGCGAGCACGTCGTAGCTGTCGTCGGACGGGTCGTACTCGGCGACGACGCCGTAGGTCTCCATCGGCATCCCGGTATTGCGCGGGTAGCGGACGCTCACCGACAGGGTGTGCGCCGCCCGCGCGAACGCAGCCTCGGGATCGCCGTAGCGGAAGGCGCGGTCGCTGACCTGATTGGCGCCGACGCCCTCGTGCAGCACGGGCGCCTCAGCCGCGAGGGCGTCGAGCGGATCGACCACGGCGGGGCGCGGCCGGTAATCGACCTCGATCAGGTCGCAGCCATCCTCGGCGACGTAGCGGTCCGTGCCGAGGACGACGGCGACCGGCTCGCCGACATAGCGCACCCGGTCGACCGCGATGGCGCGGGCATCCACGGCCGCGCGCACGGCCGGCACGAGGCCGGTGGTGATGTCGAGGAGGTCGCGCCCGGTGATGACCGCCGCCACGCCCGGCCGCGCCAGGGCCGCGGCGGCATCGATCGCGAGGATGTCGGCATGGGCGTGGGGCGAGCGCAGGATCGCGGCGTGCAGCGTGCCCGGCTTCGTGCCCAGATCGTCGATGTAGCGCCCGCGCCCAGACAGCAGCGTCGCGTCCTCGACGCGCTCGACCGACTGCCCGACGAACGGGATGTGCTCGATGCCCAACGTTCGCTTCCTCGGCCGGGACTCTTGTTGGCCCGGTCGGAGGAGGATGCCCTGCCGCGCTCCCGGCGGAGGAGGCCGCCGAGTCTCAGGACTTACCCAGACGTCTCAAAAAATCGCCGGGCGCCCTCGCCCTCAGGCGGCGGGCCCGTCGCCGCGCCGCACGATGCTGCGGAAGGTGCTCGGCGGGACGCCGACATGGTCGCGGAAGAAGCGCGAGAAATGCGCGGGCGTGGAGAAGCCGAGGCTGAGCCCGAGATCCGCGATGCCCTGGTCGGTGCCGACGATGGTCCGGACCGCGCGCTCGACCCGGATGGCATTCTTGAAGACGTTCGGCGAGGCGCCGGTGGTCTGCTCGAACAGGCGGAAGAAGTGAGCCCGCGAAAGCCCGACCTCCCGCGCGAGCGCGTCGATCCCGATGCTAGTCTCGGGCTCGGCCCGGATCCGGGCGATGGCCCGCTGCACCCGCCAGTCCCGGTTGCGGCACGCGGCCCGCAGGGATGACCCGGCCTCGCGCCATGCCGTGAACCGCTCGATCATCGCGACCATCAACCCGGGCAGCAGGGTCTCGCGGATGTGGCCCGATTCCGGCGCGAAGACCATCTCCGCCGCGAGGTCCCGGGCGAGCCGCCGGATCTGCGCAGTGATCAGGCCGACCGGCTGCTCGAAGAAGCCCGGCGCGCCGCTCGCGGTCCAATTGTGCCGGAACAATCCGAGCCAGGCCGGCTCGATGTAGAGCGCGAGGATCATCGCCTTGTCACGGGCGGGATCGTGCAGGTAGGCGTGCGTCTCCCAGGCGTTGACGAGGACGGCCTGCTCGTCGGTCAGGCTGACGACGCGCTCCCCGACCAGAAACTGTGTGTCGTCGCCCTCGACCTTCAGCAGGACATGGCAATGATGATGCGCGTGGCGAACGAGGCCACGGTCCATGTCGAGCAGGGCGACACGGCCGAAATCGCCATGGGCAATCTCGAGAGCTTCGGACATCATTTCACGATACCACACGGCCGAAGAGGCGGCCAATCATGACCGCGCAGAGGCCGAGCCCCTTCCAAGAGGCACGCCCTGGCCGACCGCGTTTCGGGGCTTCGCCCGAAAACCCGCGTCCGATCTGGATCGAATGCGGGTCAGACGAGCGAGCCGGCCCGGCGGGAGGGCGATCTTGGCGGTTCAGGCCCGGGCTCAGCTGCGGCGCCGAGATCAGCTTGGCGCGCTTCCCGCGATTCCGGGCCTCGGCCTGAAGTCGCGCGACCTGATCGGCTACACCGCGGTGCAGTTCTTCATCCACCTGCCGGTCATGCTGATCCTGGCGGCGCTTCTCATGACGACCTTCACCTACTAGCCACCGATCCTGCCCTGATCGCCGGCGCGCCTGCCGAGCGACATCGATCCGGATCAGCCATGATTCCGTTCCTCGACAGCGAGGCGGTCGAAGCCGCCCTCGCCTACCCGCGTCTGATCGCGGCCCTGCGCGAGGCCTTCGCCGCCGCCGATGTCGAGGCGCCGGTGCGGACCGCCTACGATGTCGGCACGCCGGACGCGCCGGGGCGCCTGCTGACGATGCCGGCCTGGCGCCGCGGCGCCGCGCTAGGGGTCAAGCTCGTGAACGTCTTTCCGGGCAACGCCCAACGGGGACAGGGTGCGGTCAGCGCCGTCTACGTCCTCTTCGACGGGATCACCGGCGCGCCGCGCGCGCTGATCGACGGCGAAGCCCTCACGAACCGCCGTACGGCGGCGGCCTCGGCTCTGGCTTCGACCTACCTGTCGCGGCCCGACAGCACCGTCCTGACCCTTGTCGGCACCGGTCATCTCGCGCCGGCCCTCGCGCGGGCGCATACCGCCGTCAGGCCGATCCGTCGCGTGCTGGTCTGGGGCCGGTCGGCCGACAAGGCGGAGGCACTGGCATCCAGGCTCACCGGAGAGGGACTTTCAGCCGAGCCCGTCACCGACCTCGCCGACGCGGTGGCGCAGGCCGACATCGTGGCCTGCGCCACGACCTCGACCGTGCCGCTCGTACTCGGTCGCGACGTCCGGCCCGGCACCCATATCGACCTCGTCGGTGCGTTCACGCCGACGATGCGCGAGAGCGACGATGCGCTGATCGGCGCGAGCCGCGTCTACGTCGACGCCTATGCCGGTGCGCTGAAGGAGGCCGGCGACCTGACCCAGCCGATCGCCGCCGGCCTCTGGTCGCAGGACCGCATCGCCGGCGACTTGCATGAGCTGTGCAGCGGGGCGAAGGCCGGCCGCACCGAGGCCGGGCAGATCACCCTGTTCAAGTCGGTTGGCGTCTCGCTGGAGGATCTGGTTGCCGCCTCGCTCGTCGTGGGCACCTGAGGGACGCCATCCTGAAGCCTGCCGCGGGCGCGCCCTCACACCGGCAAGGGAAAGCCGATCTTGACCTCCATGACCGCGCAGGTGCGGGTCTCCTTCACACCCGGCAGGTCGACCATCACCTCGGCGAGGAAGCGGCGGTAGGCGCCTAAATCCTTTGAATCGGACAGGTGCACCGGACCGGGCGAGGGCGGTCCAGCTCCCCTACCCCCTCACTCGCCGGAGTTCCGCCGCACCGGTGACAGCGCTGGCGTTGCCGGGCATCAGCAGGAGGACGCCGGGCCGGCCGAGGACGTCTCGGCATGGACGGTTCGAGCACCGTCCATCGCTGATCGGCCCTTGACCTTCCAACGGTGGGAAGCCCCATCTCGCCGGGACGCCATCCAAGGGAGAGCGTATGTACCGCTTCAAGGTGGACAAGATGGGCTGTGGCGGCTGTGCCAAGTCCGTAACCCGGGCCGTCCAAGCCATCGAGCCGAATGCCAGCGTCGCGGTCGACCTCGGGGCCAAGACTGTTACCGTGTCCGGCGCCGCGGGTCCGTCCGAGCGAATCGCCCGGGTCATCGGCGACGCCGGCTTCCCGGCCGTGCCGACCTGAGGCGCGCGTGCAACCACCCGGCCCGCCCGCCGTTCCGTGATCTGTCGGGCAGGCTTCCGCACCGGCCCGGAATTTGGCATCCTCGATTCGTGAATCTCTGGCTGGCCCTTCGGCGACTGTTGCCGCTCTTGGCGGTCCTCAGCCTCGCCCTGACGCCGGTGACCGCCCCTGCGGCCGCCGCGGGCATGCACGCGTCGGCCGCCCACGGCCATCACGCCGCGGCCATGCGCGACCACGGCATGCCCGGGGCGGGCCATGCCGCCATGAGCCATGCCGCCACGGGCCATCACGATGCCGGATCGGCCGCCATGACCGGCAGGGATACGAGTGGCATGGACGGGGACGCGATGCCCTGCTGCCCGAAGGCCGAGGCCGCCAAGCCCGACTGCGCCAAGGGCTGCCCGCTGATGGCCCTCTGCCTGGCGAGCGTGGCCTCCCTGCCGCCGGTCGCGCTCTCGGTCCCGGTGCCCGTCGCGACGCGCGCCAGCCTGTCCTGGCCGGACCCCGCGACCTTCGCGAGCGTCCACGGGGCGCCGTTACCTGAGCCTCCCCGAGCCTGAACCCGATGCCGCCGGCGCGCGCGCCGGCACGGTGACGCGCGCCCGCGCGTGGCCATCCATCGCGTTCAGGAGACCCCATCCGTGACCAAGAACCCCTTCGCGCGCGCCGTCGCGGCCGCGCTGCTCGGAACCGCCCTGTCGGTCCCGGCCCTGCCGGCGCGCGCCGACATCAAGGATTACCGCTTCGAGCCTCGTGCAGCCGGAAGCCAAGGTCGGTGACGCCGTCCTCGCCGTCCGTCTCGTCGACACACGCACCGGCAAGCCGGTGACCGACGCCGTGATCTTCGCCAAGCGCCTCGACATGGCCCCCGACGCCATGGAGGAGATGGCCACCAAGGTGGAGCAGGTCCCCTCGACCGAGCCCGGCATCTACCGCTTCAAGGCGCATCTCGGGATGCAGGGCCGCTGGCGTCTGTCCCTGGCCGCGAAGGTTCAGGGTGAGACCGGCACGGTCGAGGACAAGCTGATCGTCCAGGCCGCGAAATGAGCCGGTCCGCATGGCTCGCCGGGGTCCTCGCCGCGCTCGCGGCCGGGACAGCCGGGTATGGGGTCGGGCATGACGGCCCCGCGGTGTCGGCGCTCGCCGGCCGGGTGACCTCCGGCCTGCCGCCCGCGCTCGTCGAGCGGGCGCGGGACGGGTTCGCGCGCCTGCTGCCCGCCGCGGCAGGGCCGGACCGAGCCAGGGCCGCCGCGCCGTCAGGCCCGGTTGTCTACTACCGGGATCCGGACGGGAAGCCGGTCTACTCGCTCGCGCCGATGGTCACGGAGGATGGACGGGAGTTCCGGGCCGTCCACGCCAGCGAGGACATCCGCTTCGACGGCGCGGATGCCGGGACCGAAGCCGTGGCTGCCGACCCGCCGGGCCGCGTGATGTCGGGCCCCGACGGAGTGGGCCACACCATGAGCAAGGGGGCCATGGCCAACGGTGCCATGGCTCCCGGTGCACCCGGATCCGCCGCCGGCGAGCGGCGCATCCTGTACTACCGCAACCCCATGGGCCTGCCGGACACCTCGCCGGTCCCGAAGACGGACTCGATGGGGATGGACTACATCCCCGTCTACGCGGGCGAGGACGAGGGCGGCACCGTCGTGGCGGTCTCGCCCGGCAAGGTCCAGCGCACCGGGGTGCGCACCGAGACGGTCGAGCGCCGCGTCGTGGGACGCACCGTGCGCGTGCCCGGCACCGTCACCCTCGACGAGCGGCGCGTCACCGTCGTGGCGACCCGCTCGGATGCCTATGTCGACCACGTCGAGAACGTCACGACCGGCGACCGGGTCCGCAAGGGCCAGCCCCTGGTCCACGTCTACTCGCCCGAGATCAACGCAGCCGCCGCCCAGCTCATCGCCAATCCGGGCTTCGACGGGGCACGCCGCAGGCTCCAGAACCTGAACGTCTCGGAAGCCGTCATCGACGAGATGGAGCGCACCCGGAAGGTGCCGATGGCCATCACGTGGTCATCGTCCCGGGACGGCGTGGTCCTGCAGCGTACGGCCGTCGAGGGCATGAAGGCCGCGGCCGGCGACACCCTGTTCCGGATCGGCGACATCTCAGTCATGTGGGTGCTGGCCGACGTGCCCGAGCGCGACCTCGCCGGGGTGCGCGTGGGACAGGCCGTGACCGTGCGCCTGCGCTCGGCCCCGGGCCAAACCCTCCCGGGCAAGGTGGCGGTCGTCTACCCGCAGGTGAACCCGGAAACCCGGGCGACCCGGGTGCGCATCGAGCTGCCGAACCCGGACGGCACGCTCCTGCCCGACATGTACGCCGACGTCGAGATCGCCACGGGCGACGCCCAGGCGGTGGTGGCGGTCCCGGACGATGCCGTTATCGACACCGGCGCGCGCCAGGTCGTCCTGCTCGACCGCGGCGAGGGGCGCTTCGAGCCGCGCACCGTCACGGTCGGCGTCCAGGGCGAGGGCTACACCGAGATCCGCGCGGGCGTGACGGCCGGGGACACGGTGGTGACGGCGGCGAACTTCCTGATCGACGCCGAGAGCAACCTGAAGGCGGCGCTGCACGCTCTGGCCGCCCCGAAGGACGACCGGCAGGCCTCCAACGCGGGGGCGACCCGGTGATCGCGCGCCTGATCGGCTGGTCGGCCCGCAACCTCGTGCTGGTGCTGGTCGGGACCGTGTTCGCGGTCGCGACCGGCATCCTGGCGCTCAGGACGCTGCCGCTCGACGCCATCCCCGACCTCTCCGACGTGCAGGCGATCGTCTACACCGAGTATCCCGGTCAGGCGCCCCAGGTCGTCGAGGACCAGGTCACCTATCCGCTGACCACCGCCATGCTGACGGTGCCGAAGGCGAAGGTGGTGCGGGGCTTCTCGTTCTTCGGTGTCTCCTTCGTCTACGTCCTCTTCGAGGACGGCACCGACCCATACTGGGGCCGCTCCCGGGTGCTGGAGTACCTCAACGGGGCGGCGAACCGGCTTCCCGCGGGGGTGACGCCGACCCTCGGCCCCGACGCGACCGGCGTCGGCTGGGTCTACCAATACGTGGTGGTCGCGCGTGAGCGGACGCTCGCCGAGCCTCCGGTCCCTGCAGGACTGGGTGATCCGGTTCGGGGCCTCGCGCGCAGAGGGCGTGGCCGAGGTCGCCGGCGTCGGCGGCTTCGTCAAGCAGTACAACGTCGTCGTCGACCCGAACCGCCTGCGGGCTCAGGGCATCAGCCTCAACAAGCTCCGGGACGCTATCCGGACGAGCAACGCCGATGTCGGCGGCCGCACGGTCGAGCCTCTCCGAGTTCGAGTTCATGGTGCGCGGCCGCGGCTACCTGAAGAGCGTCGCCGACATCGAGAACATCGTGCTCAAGACCTCGGGCGGCACCCCGCTGCGGATCCGTGACGTCGCCCGGGTCGAACTCGGGCCGGACGAGCGCCGCGGCATCACCGAGATGAACGGCGAGGGCGAGGTCGCCGGCGGCATCGTCCTGCAGCGCTTCGGCGCGAACGCCCTGAACGTCATCGAGAGCGCCAAGGCAAAGCTCGCGGAGGTCGCCAAAAGCCTGCCGGCCGGCACCGAGATCCTGCCGGTCTACGACCGCTCGCAGCTCATCGACGCGGCCATCGACACCCTGCGGCACACGCTGGTCGAGGAGAGCATCGTCGTCTCCCTCGTCTGCGTCGTGTTCTTGGCGCACGTCCGCAGCGCGCTGGTGGCCATCCTGATGCTGCCGGTGGGCATCCTCATGGCCTTTGCCGGCATGAGGGCGCTCGGAATCGGCGTCAACATCATGAGTCTGGGCGGCATCGCCATCGCGGTCGGCGCCATGATCGATGCCGCGATCGTCATGATCGAGAATGCCCACAAGCATCTGGAGCGCGCCCCCCGGGCAAGCCGCATATCGAGATCCTGGTGGAGGCGGCTGCCGAGGTCGGCCCGTCGCTGTTCTTCTCGCTCCTCGTGATCACGGTCTCGTTCCTGCCGATCTTCACCCTGGAGAGCCAGGAGGGCCGGCTGTTCGGGCCGCTGGCCTACACCAAGACCTTCGCCATGGGTGCGGCGGCGCTGCTGTCGGTGACGCTGGTTCCCGCCCTGATGGTGCTGTTCGTGCGCGGGCGGATCGTCCCCGAACACCGCAACCCCCTGAACCGGCTCCTGATCTGGCTGTACCGGCCGCTCATCGCCGGCGTGCTGCGGGCGCGCGTCCTCACGGTCCTGCTCGCCCTCGGCGTTCTGGGGGCGACCGCCTGGCCGGCCCGGCAGCTCGGCTCCGAGTTCATGCCGGAGCTGAACGAGGGGACTCTCCTCTACATGCCGACGACCCTGCCGGGCATCTCGGTGACGAAGGCCGGCGAGCTGCTGGCGACTCAGGACCGGATCATCAAGTCCTTCCCGGAGGTCGCCTCGGTCTACGGCAAGGCCGGACGGGCCAACACGGCGACCGACCCGGCGCCGATGGAGATGTTCGAGACCGTCATCGCGCTGAAGCCGAAGGCGGAATGGCGACCGGGCGTGACGCTCGCGAGCCTCAAGGCGGAGATGAACGAGGCCCTGCAATTCCCGGGGGTGTCGAACGCCTGGACGCAGCCGATCCGCGCCCGCATCGACATGCTCTCGACCGGCATCCGCACGCCGGTGGGCGTGAAGGTGCTGGGCACCGAGCTGACAGCGATGGAGGGCGTCGCCCGCCAGGTCGAGGCGGTGCTCCGGGCCGTGCCGGGCACGTCCAGTGCCTATGCCGAGCGCGTCATCGGCGGCTACTTCCTCGACATCACGCCGGACCGCGAGGCGCTTGGACGCTACGGCCTCACGGTCGGCGACGTGCAGGACGTCATCGCGACGGCGCTGGGCGGCCAGGCCGTAACGAACACGGTCGAGGGCCGCGAGCGCTACAGCGTGAACGTGCGCTACCCGCGGGCCTTCCGCTCGGACCCGCGGGCCATCGCGGACGCGGTGCAGGTGGCGCTGCCGGCGGGCGGAACGGTGCCGCTCCGCGAGGTCGCGAAGGTCGCGCTCACGCGCGGGCCGACCGCGATCCGCACCGAGAACGGCCAGCTCGCGGTCTACATCTTCGTCGACATCGCGGGCCGGGATCTCGGCGGCTACGTGGCCGAGGCGCGCCAGGCGGTGGCCGATGCGGTGAACCTCCCGCAGGGCACGACCCTGCAGTGGAGCGGGCAGTACGAGTACCTGGAGCGGGCCGAGGCACGGCTGACGATCGTGGTGCCCCTGACGCTGCTCGTCGTGTTCCTGCTCCTCTATCTGAACTTCCGGCGCCTGACCGACACGCTCATCGTCATGCTGTCGCTGCCCTTTGCCCTCATCGGCGGCGTGTGGCTGCTCTGGTTCATGGGCTTCAACCTGTCGGTGGCGGTGGCGGTCGGCTTCATCGCCCTGGCCGGGGTCGCCGCGGAGACCGGCGTGATCATGCTGGTCTACCTCGATCATGCCTGGGACGAGGTCCGGGCGCGTTGCGCGCGCGAGGGCCGTCCCGTCACCCGCGACGACCTGCGGCGGGCCATCATGGTCGGCGCGGTCGAGCGGGTGCGCCCGAAGATGATGACGGTCGTCGCCATCATGACGGGGCTCCTGCCCATCCTCTGGAGTACCGGTTCGGGCTCCGAGGTCATGCAGCGCATCGCCGTGCCGATGATCGGCGGGATGGTGTCCTCGACCGTGCTGACCCTCGTCGTCATCCCCGCCGTCTACGGGCTCGTGAGGGAATGGGGCCTGCCCCCGCGCAGCGAAAGCCGGCCGCCCGCTGTTGATGCGCCGGCGAAGCACCGGGCCATCGCCGAATAGCGGCCACCGGTCCAGCTGTTGTCAGTCCAGGAAGGAGCTGTCCATGTCGTCCGCCGCCCGCAAGGCCGTCCTCTATCGGATGGTCATGCCACAGCACACCTGCCCCTACGGCCTGAAGGCCAAGGACCTGCTCGAACGCCAGGGCTTCGAGGTCGAGGATCATCTGCTGACCACGCGGGAGGAGACCGACCGCTTCAAGGCCGAGCATCAGGTCAGGAGCACGCCCCAGACCTTCATCAACGGCGAGCGGGTCGGCGGCTTCGACGACCTCCAGCGCCATTTCGGCAAGGCCGCGAACGACCCGAACGCCACGACCTACATGCCGGTGATCGCGGTGTTCTCGATGACGGCGCTCATGGCGCTCGCGGCGAGCCACGCCGCCTACGGCACGCCGTTCACGATGCGCGCGGCCGAGTGGTTCATCGCCTTCAGCATGTGCGTGCTCGCCCTCCTGAAGCTGCAGGACGTGGAGAGCTTCTCGTCGATGTTCCTGGGCTACGACCTGCTGGCCCGGCGCTGGGTGCGCTACGCCTATGCCTACCCGTTCCTCGAAGGCATCGCCGGCGTGCTCATGGTGGCCGGCGCCCTGAACTGGCTGTCGATCCCCGTGGCCCTGTTCATCGGCACGGTCGGCGCGGCCTCGGTGTTCAAGGCGGTCTACGTGGACAAACGCGAGATCAAATGCGCCTGCGTCGGTGGGTCGAGCAAGGTGCCGCTCGGCTTCGTCTCGCTCACCGAGAACCTGATGATGGTCGTCATGGCCGTCTGGATGCTGGCAATGCACCGCTGAGCGGAGGCCAAGACACGTTCCTGACTGACCGCACGCCCTCTCCGTCGCGTCCCCGCCGCTCCATGGCCGCCTGCCCCCTGCCGCTCTGGGCCCCGCGGCAGAGCGACGTCGGGCGATCATCACCGTCGTAGCCCCGAAACCGGGGTGGGAGGATCATCGTCGGGAAGGCTGCCCCGCCGTGAGGCGCCCGGCGGTGGTCCGTCACCAGCCGCTCGCCGGCCTCGTCCAGCACGTCCACGGTCACGTCTTCTCCTCCGCGTTCCTCCAGTGCGGAAGCGCGCGGAGGCGTGGTTGCCCCGCGTCAGTGAATGCCGCCGCTGGCCGTAATCTCCTCACCGGTCACCCAGCGGGCATCGTCGGAGGCGAGGAATGCCACCACGCCGGCGATGTCGTCCGGCTGGCCGGCTCGGCCGAGCGGCGTCTGCGCGACCAGGCCGGCCTCCATCTCGGAGCCGACGATGCCGGCCGAATGCGTGCCCTCGGTCACGACAAAGCCCGGGCTGACCACGTTGACCCGGATCTTGCGGGGAGCCAGTTCGTTGGCGAGGACACCCGAGATCGCGTTCACCGCTCCCTTGGTCCCGGTATAGGCCGCCGTGGTCGGCGTATGCACGCTGGTGACGGCGGACGAAATGTTGACGATGCTGCCGCCTTCGCCGAGATGCCGTGCTGCCGCTTGACTCGTCAGCAGCACGCCCAGCACATTGACGTCGAAGAGACGGCGGTAGTGCTCTTCGGTCACGTCCTCGATCGGTGCAAACTCATAAACGCCGGAGTTGTTGACCAGCACGTCGAGGCGGCCGAACTGTTCGACAGCCGCCTCGATCAGGCCCTGTGCCTGCGTGGCTTTGGAGACATCACCCTGGACCGCGATGGCTTTGCCCCCCGCCGCGGTGATCGCCTCGACGACCGTGCCGGCCCCCGCTTTGCTCGACACGTAATTGACCACGACGGACGCACCATGCTGCGCCAGCGCCTTGGCTATCGCAGCGCCGATCCCCTTCGATGCGCCGGTCACCACGGCCACCTTGCCCTCAAGCTTTGACATGTGTGCTAGCCTCCAACATGGGCCGGCCCCGGGATGGTCGCCTTGATCCCATAGTTCGGGATTTCGGAACTAATGAGGCCCGGATCAACCCCCACATGGACGAAATATGAGGCCCCTGTTTCATCCTGCGATCGAGGACGTTCAGCCGGAAGCGATCCTCCACGCGCTGTCCGATCCCTCCCGGGCGGCCATCTTCGCCAAGATCACGAGCCTGGGATGCGTCGAGGCCTGCTCGGCTGTCTCTGCCCTGGGGGATCGGGTAATTCCGAAGTCGTCGCTGTCCAGCCACTTCAAGGTGCTGCGCGAGGCGGGATTGATCCGTTGTGAGCGGCACGGCGTGGAGTTGCGGAACCATTCCCGTTGCGCCGAGGTGGAGGCGCGCTTTCCGGGTCTGCTGTCCGCGATCATGAGCGCCTATGCCCGCTCAAGTGCCGCCCACGTGCCACCGCAATAGGTCGGAGCCTCGGCCGGCCGGTGGCCCTCACGGGAACCGCGGCCGCAGCCGGGCGAGAAGGGCTTGGCCGGGGAAACGGGCAGGCGGCATCCCTATCGCCGGCTGGGGCTCCTCCCCGGGAACCGGCCCCTCGCTGAACCGGGCCCCGGTGGACCAGAAGCTGTCCCGGTGCGTGCCGATCATGCCGAGGCCCACAGGTTCGCGATCCGCATCCCGGCGCATCCGCCCGGCGGCCCAGACCCGCTGCCAGCACCCGCGTCGCGACAGGTCGGCATCGCGCCAGCCCAGGCGCGTATAGCCCGCGGCCGCGAAGATCCGCTCCCCGCCGAACGCCTCCGGGACCCACACCCAGCTCGAGAACACGTAGACCATGTCGGGGTTGTAGCCGGCCGGGTCGATCGCCCTCGTATAGGCGCTGAGCGCCTTGTCCCGGTGCCGCCCGACATGGCGGCGCAGCTTGCCCGGCAGGGGCAGGACCTCGGGAAAGGCGCCGGCATCGAGGCGGGTCGGCGCCTCGCCCCGCTCCAGCGCGTAGGCACTGTCCACGAGGTGCATCCAGGGCTCCAGGTCGACATCCCAGGCCTGCTCGGCGGGGGCGAAGCGGCGCACCCTCCCCTCGATCAGGCGATCTGCGACGCGCCGGGCGGGCTCCGGGCTCCAGTCCGGACCGGCCTCACGCACGCGCAACAGCGTCGAGGGGCCGTGCGCCCACACCGCCTCGGCCAGGCGCGCGAAGTCGGAGTCCGGCTCACTTCGATCGACCTTGCGCACCAAAATCTTCGACCCGTCGGCGAGGTCGTCCAGCATCTTGCGCTTGAGGTGGGCGAGGCGGCCGTATTCCCGCTCCAGCAGGAGTTCCGGGTCGATCGACCCAGCCGGATGTCCGGTATTCGCCCAAATGTTGTAGTGCCGGCTGTGGCAATAGTAGGTGCCGCCCTCGCTCACGGAGAGGCGCAGGTCGCCCGGCACGCCGAAATCCGCGAATCCGCAGTGCAGGCCGCGGATCAGGTCCTCCATCGGGGTGTAGGAGAAGCGCAGCAGGCCGGACGGCTCCACCCCGCCGTAGCGCTGCACGAACCCGAACTCGCAATTGCCACCCAGGCTCCGAAAGCCGTGGAGCCGCTTCGCGAGCGTCGCGGCCGCCGTATTCCTGATCCCGGTCACTGCATCCGCTCGATCTCACCCAACCCGTCGCGCGGATCGCGACGGCGCGGGTCCCTTGTCCAGCTTCGGCCGGCGCCGGGCAAGCCTCCCCGGGGCAGGGGAGTCCCGAAGCCCCCTGCCCTCACGCGGTCAGCGGCACCTCCAGCCGGAAGCAGGCGCCCCGCGCCCGCGACGGCGTCGTGAGGCTGCCACCGAGCTGGCGCGTGAGGCTGCCGACGACGCGCATGCCCAGGCTTTTCGAGGCGCGCCCGATCTCGAAGCCCGCCGGCAGCCCGACCCCGTCATCGGCCACCTCGACCACGAGCCCGCCGGGATGGTGCTCGGCCCGGACGCGGATCTCGCCGCCTTCCGGGTGGGTCTCGGGGGGTAGGCGTATTTCAGCGCGTTGGTGACGAGTCTCGTTGACTAGGAGCCCGATCGGGATCGCCCGGTCGGCCGAGATCCGCTGTGGTGTGGCCGTGCAGGCGAGCCGCTGGCCCGGCGCACCGCTGGCGAGGTTGGCGACCAGCTTCTCCAGGAAGGGTGCGAGGTCGAGCCTCGCCCGGCACCCCCTCCCCGTCGCCCTCGACTTTGTCCGCGGTCTTGTCGCCCTGCCGCCAGAGCTGGTCGTGGACGCCCGCGATCGCCTCGACCCGGCTGCGCGCGTCCGTCAGGGCCGCCTGCACGGCGGGCTCCTCGGCGGCGCGTGCCTGGAGCGCGAGCAGGCTCGCCACGATGGCGAGGCTGTTCTTGACCCGGTGGCTCATCTCGCGGGACAGCAGGTCCTGGCGGGCCAGAGCGGCGCGCAGCAGGCTCTCGGTGCGCTGGCGCTCGATGGCGCCGCCGAGCAGGTTGGCAAAGCCCTGCATGAAGGCGATGTCGGCCTCCTCGAACATGCCCTCGCGGGTGTCGTCCACCTCCAGCACCCCGAAGGCCCCGTCCCGGTTCTCGATCAGCACGTTGATCGCTCGACGGATGCCGTGGTCGGCCATGAGCTGCGGCGTCCGGAACCGGGTCTCGTCGGCGAGATGGTTCGAGATCACCGGCCGGCCGGTCTTGAGGGCGAAGCCCGCCGGGGAGGCGAGGTCGGCTCCGATCCGGGCCTTCCCGATCACGTCGGGCCCCCAGCCGACGCCCGCCCGCACCAGCAGCGTGTCCGCGCCGCGCCGGTATTCCAGAGCCTTGCAGAATTCGGCGCCCATGCCTTTCGCGCACAGCTCCGCGGCCCGCTGCAGCAGGTGGTCGACATCGGAGCCGCGCAGGGCCTCGACCCCGAACTCGGACAGGATCGCCTGCTGACGCAGGCGATAATCGAGATCGGGGGCGCCGACCCGCGGGCTGCCTCGGGGCTGGGTTCCACTTCGGTCTGATCAGTCTGGGCGGTCATGGAGGCGGTGAGACTAGCAGGAAGGCGCGTCCCGCGCGACGCGGCGCCGGCGGGATCGCCGCACCCGTCGTCGCACCCCCGTCGATGTCCGGAGCCGCCCGTCCCGTGCGGCGTTCGTCAGGCGAGCGTAACGCGCGAACCGCAGGCGAGGACAGCAGACATGGCCGACGACGTGAACGGACTCTCCGACAAGGCGCTCTCGATCCTGGCCTTCGCGGCCTATCACCGCCTCGTCAGCGGCGAGCGGGTCACCTCGGTGATCCGTCGGGACGGCGCCGGCCACGAGGCCGACCCGGAGGGTGTGAAGGAGCTGGAGGGACGCGGCCTCGTCACCGTCAGGGACACCGACATCGACCTCAGCGAGGACGCGCAGGCGGCGGTCAAGGCGATGGTCGCTGCCCTGCGCCGGGAGGTCGGTCGCTGAGGCTGGAGCCAGGGCGCTCGTCTGCGGCATCCCGGCCGTGGATGTCGGAGAGCGCCCCTGGCCCGGACGCCCTGTTCCGCCATCCA
This sequence comes from Methylobacterium sp. P31, assembly GCA_050632875.1. Taxonomy (GTDB): domain Bacteria; phylum Pseudomonadota; class Alphaproteobacteria; order Rhizobiales; family Beijerinckiaceae; genus Methylobacterium. Next base: position 5,530,769 of record JBODSC010000001.1, read on the forward strand.
CGACGGAAGGTCGGATGGCCGTCCAGGTGAAGGCGAAGACCAGGGCTGACGTCACCTACATGTGGGGCCAGGGCACCGTCTCGGAGGAAGTGACCAAGATCCACACCCAGGACATCGCGAAGGCGATCACGCGCGGCACCGGGAAGCGCGGGACTTCGAAGGAAGAGCCGACTCTTAAGATCAAGACAGCCGAGCGAAAGACCGTCCTCAACGCGACCTCGGAAGTCATGGTCAAGCTAGCATAACAGCGCAACCTGCGCGTGCCGTGAGCTTGCGCACATCACTATCCGCTCAAGGTCTCGCCGGGGGCGGGGTGGCGGCTATCTGTAACGGCTCCAGCCTTCACAAGCCGGGACTCCCCGCATGACCATTCCCCTCAGGCTCACCCTGAACGGGCAGCCGCGCGAGATCGCCCTCGACGATCCGCGCGTCACCCTCCTCGATCTCCTGCGCGAGCGCCTCGGCCTGACCGGCGCCAAGAAGGGCTGCGACCGCGGCCAGTGCGGCGCCTGCACGGTGCTGGTCGATGGACGCCGGATCAATTCCTGCCTGGCGCTCGCCGCGACCCTCGACGGAGCCGAGGTGCTGACCATCGAGGGGTTGGCCGAGGGCGACCGGCTGCACCCGGTCCAGGCGGCCTTCATCGCCCATGACGGCTTCCAGTGCGGCTTCTGCACCCCCGGCCAGATCATGAGCGCGGTCGGCCTGATCCGCGAGGGCCAGGCCGGCACCGACCCCGAGCGCATCCGCGAGGGCATGAGCGGCAATCTCTGCCGCTGCGGCGCCTATGCGGGCATCCTGGAGGCGGTCCGGGACGCGGCCGGCCGGGCGGAGCAGCGGGAGGATGCGGCGTGAGGACCTTCGACTACATCCGCCCGGCGAGCGTGCCGGAGGCCGTGGCGGCCGGGCAGCTTCCGGGCACCGCCTATCTTGCCGCCGGCACCAACCTGGTCGACCTGATGAAGGGGGCGTGGCGGCCCCGGAACGGGTCGTCGACATCAGCCGCCTGCCCGGCCTCTCCGCCATTGAGCGGCTGCCGGACGGCGCCACCCGGGTCGGCGCCCTGGTGCGCAACAGCGACCTCGCCCACGATCCGGCCTTCGCCAAGGCCTACCCGATGGTGGCCGAAGCCCTGCTGGCGGGCGCCTCGGCGCAGCTGCGCAACGCCGCCACCGTCGGCGGCAACCTGATGCAGCGCACCCGCTGCCAGTTCTTCACCGACGCCATCTCGCCCTGCAACAAGCGCGCACCCGGTTCCGGCTGCGCGGCTTTGGGGCACGCCACCCGCATCCACGCGGTCCAGGGCTGGAGCGAGCACTGCATCGCCACCCACCCGTCGGATTTCTGCGTGCCGCTCGCCGCCCTCGACGCTGTGGTGGAGATCACCGGGCCGGACGGTGCCCGGGAGGTGCCGCTCACGGGCTTCCACCACCTGCCCGGCGACCATCCGGAGCGGGAGACGGACCTGCGGCCCGGCGAACTGATCACCGCCCTGCGCCTGCCCTCCGAGGCGGCTTCGTTTCGGGGGAATGCCCGCTACCTCAAGGTCCGTGACCGCACCTCCTACGCCTTCGCGGTGGTCTCGGCGGCGGCCGCCCTCACCCTTGAGGCCGGCGGCACGATCGGCCTGGCCCGGCTCGCCTTCGGCGGGCTGGCGCTGAAGCCCTGGCGGGTGGCGGAGGCCGAGGCGGCGCTCGCCGGACAGGCGCCCTCCCCCGAGGCCTACGCGAGGGCCGCCGACGCTGCGCTGGCTGGCGCCAAGCCCACCGGCGAAGCCAACGCCTTCAAAATCGAGCCTCGCCCGACGGGTGGCGGTCCGCGCGCTGACGCTCGCTGCCGCCGGGACGCCCGCCCGGATCCCGGCGCTCCCCGCCTCCCCGTTCGGCATCGTCTGAGGAGACCCGCATGACCGCGACCTCCACGCCCGCATCGAACCTCCCGGCCGGATCGATCCGCCACGGCTCCAGCATCGGCCAGCCGCTGACCCGGCGCGACGGCCCTCTCAAGGTGACGGGCCAGGCCCGCTTCTCCGCCGATAACCTGCCCCCGGCACGCTCCACGCGGCGCTCTGCGTTGCCCGGATCGCGAAGGGCCGCGTCACCGGCCTCGACGTGGCCGCCGCCGAGGCACATCCCGGCGTCGTGGCGGTGATGACCCCGGGCAACGCTCCGAAGCTCGCCAAGGACCCCGACGCCAAGGACGGGCCGTTCACGTTCCGCCTCGACCTCCTGCAGAACGATCACGTCCGCTACGCCAACCAGCCGATCGCCGTGGTGATCGCCGAGACCCTGGAAGCGGCCACCGAGGGCGCCCGGCTGCTCGCTCCGACCTACGCGGCCGAGACGCCGCGGATCGGGCTCGATTCCGGCGAGGCGTTCACGCCGGATTCCGTCGGCGTCGGCGCGCCGCCGGTGGAGACGGAGGGCGACGTCGAGGCCGGCCTTGCGGCTGCATCCAAGACGATCGCCGCCACCTACGAGACGCCGGCCCAGTACCACAATGCCATGGAGCCCCACGCGGCCGTGGCCAGCTGGGCCGGGGACCGGCTGACGCTGCACATGCCGACCCAGGCGCTGGCCATGTCGCAGGCGCGTCTCGCCGGGCTGTTCGGCATCAGCCCCGAGGACATCCACATCGAGAGCCCCTTTCTCGGCGGCGGCTTCGGCTCGAAGGGCGTCCCCGCCGGCCCGCAGGTGCTCGCCTGCATGGCGGCCAAGCTCGTCGGCAGGCCGGTAAAGCTCGTGCCGACCCGGACCCAGATGTACGGCCCGATGGGCCATCGCGGCCCGACCCGGCAGACCCTCCGGCTCGGCACCGACGCCGCCGGCAAGCTCACGGCGCTGTACCACCACATCCGCACCGCCTCGTCGAGCTTCGACGACTTCTTCGAGCCGGCGGGCCGGGCGACCAGCACCCTCTACGCGAGCCAAGCCATCGCGATCCGGCACGAGGCGGTGCGCCTCGACACCGGCACACCGCTGTTCATGCGCGCCCCCGGCGAGGCCACCGGCAGCGTCGCCCTGGAGAGCGCTCTCGACGAGATGGCCCACGAGCCTCGGCATGGACCCGCTGGAGTTTCGGCTCGCCAATTACGCCGAGGTCGAGCCGATCACCGGCAAGCCGTTCTCCTCCAAGGCTCTGCGCGAGTGCTACCGGCGCGGCGCCGAGGCTTTCGGCTGGGCCGGGCGCCCGCTCCAGCCCCGCCAGACGCGGGACAAGGACGGGTTTCTGGTCGGCACCGGCATGGGCACCGCGACCTTTCCGGCGCTGATCTTCGAGGGGATGGCCCGGGCCGAGATCCGCGCCGACGGCACCGGCACGGTGGAGCCTCGGGGCGATCGACATGGGCCAGGGCGCGTGGACGGCGCTCGCCCAGATCGCCGCCGACGGGCTCGGGATCGGGATCGATGCCCTCACCTTCCGGATGGGCTCCTCGGACCTGCCGAATGCCGGCATCGCGGGGGGCTCCGGCCACACCGCCACGGCCGGCGGCGCGATCCACGCGGCCGCCGCCGACGTGATCCGGCAGCTCGCGGAGCTGGCCACCAGCGATCCCGCCTCCCCGCTCTACGGTGCGGGCAATGCCGGCGTGACCGCGGCGGAGGGGCGGCTGACCCGGCGCGACGATCCGGGCCGGAGCGAGTCCTTCACCGAAATCCTCGAGCGGGCGGGCCGATCGAGCATCGAGGGCCGGGGCAAGGTCGGCGCCGATCCAGCCGCGCAGGCCTCCTACGCCATGCACGCCCACGGCGCGGTCTTCGCCGAGGTGAAGGTCGATCCCGATCTGGGCCAGATCCGGGTGAGCCGACTCGTCGGCGCCTTCGCGGCAGGCCGGGTGATCAATCCGCGGCTGGTCCGGAGCCAGTATTACGGCGGGATGATCTGGGGGCTGTCCTTCGCCCTGCACGAGCAGGCCGAGATGGACCCGCGCACCGGCCGCTTCCTCAACGACAACCTCGCCGAGTACCACGTGCCGGTGAACGCCGACATTCCCGCGATGGAGGCGATCCTGGTCCACGAGGACGATCTCGGTGGTGAATGCGCTGGGTGTGAAGGGTGTGGGCGAGATCGGCATCACCGGCACGGCGGGTGCCATCGCCAACGCGGTCTGGCACGCCACCGGCGTGCGGGTGCGCGACATGCCGATCACTCTCGACAAGCTGCTGGGCTGATCGAGGCTGGGTCGCATCCCGGGCGCGTCGCATCGCCCGGGATTTTTTAGTATGGGGCATGCCACCCGGCGGCCTGCGGCCGCCGCAGCAGCGCGGAGACCGGCATGCCCCTCACCAGCGACATCGGCGGCGTCGTTCCGATCGCTCCGACGCCGTTCCATCCGGACGGCCGGATCGACGAGGTCTCCCTCGACCGGATGACCGACTTCTTCGGGGCAGCGGGCGTCGACGGCCTGACGATCCTCGGCCAGCTCGGCGAGGCCGGCAAGCTCGACCACGCGGAGGGAATCGCGGTGGCGCGGCGCGTCCTCGGGCGCACCCGGCTGCCGGTGATCGTCGGCGTCACGGCGCCGGGCTTCGCGGCCATGCGGGCGCTCGCCCGGGAGGTGATGGAGCTGGGCGCGGCCGGCGTGATGATCGCGCCGCCCAACACGCTGCGCACCGACGACCAAGTGGTCAGCTACTACCGTAATGCCGCCGAGGCGATCGGGCCGGACGTGCCCTTCGTCCTGCAGGACTATCCCCTCACCTTCTCGGTCCAGATGACGCCGGGGGTAATCCGCCGGATCGTGTCGGAAAACCCCTCCTGCGTGATGCTGAAGCACGAGGATTGGCCGGGGCTGGAGAAGATCTCGACGCTGCGCGGCTTCGAGCGCGACGGATCCATGCGCCACATCAGCATCCTCGTGGGCAATGGCGGCCTGTTCCTCGACTTCGAGACCGAGCGCGGCGCCGACGGGGCCAATACCGGCTACGCCTTCCCGGAGATGCTGGTCGACGTGGTCCGCCTCGGACGGGCGGGGGAGCGCGACGCGGCCCACGACCTGTTCGACGCCCACCTCCCCTATCTCCGCTACGAGCAGCAGCAGGGCCCGCTGGGTCTCGCGGTGCGCAAATACGTGTTCATGCGCCGGGGGATCTTTGCCTCCGACACGCAGCGCAAGCCCTCGCAGGCGCTGACCCCGCAGGCGAAGGCCGAGGTCGAATACCTGCTGGCCCGCCTCGCCCGCACGGATCCGCGGGCGCGACTCGAAGGCTGACACCGGGCCCCCCTCTCGCGCGGGAGGGGGATGGTCAAGGATCTGGTCGGTCCGATCCGTCATCGCGAGCGCAGCGAAGCGATCCAGGGCGGCGCGACATCCGTGAGGGTCGCGCCATTCCGGATGGCTTCGCTGGGCTCGCAAAGACGATCGAGGCCCGCCCGGGCGGATCCTCACGCCCCCGCCCGGCCCTCCGGTTGCGGCGCGATCCTGTCGCCGTCGCGCAAGGAGGCCGGCGGTCCGACGATGACGCGCTCGTCCCCGTTCAGGCCGGAGCGCAGCTCCAAGGCCGACCGGGTCTGGCGGAAGATCGTGACCGGGCGCATCCGCGCCACCGCGCTCCCGTCCGCCGCCGTCTCGACCACGGCCACATGCGTCCCATGCTGGTCGAAGATCAGGGCGTCGCTGGGCACCGTCACGGCCGGCGAGACCCGTGGAATCTCCAGGGTGATGGTGATGTGGAGGCCCGCCCGCAGCGCGCCGTCCGGATTGGGGATGTCGACCTGCGTCACCAGCGTGCGCGCAGCGGAGAGCAGAGTCGTCGACGAGCGCGAGACCTTGCCGGGGTAGATTTTTCCGGGGATCTGCGCCACCTCGACCTTGGCGTCGAGTCCGTCGCGGACGCCGTCGACGGCGTAGAGCGGCACGTTCACCGCCATGCGCAGCACGTTGTCCCGCGCCAGCGTCAGCAGCGGCGGGCCGGAATTCGTGTCCGCCGTGACCGCGTCGCCGATATCGTTGTTGCGGGTCGTCACCACCCCGTCGAAGGGCGCGCGGATCTCCTCGAAACCGGTCAGGACCTTGAGCCGGGCGACCTGCGCCTCCTGGGCGGCGATGTTGGCCTCGGCGACCTTCACGGCCGCCTTGGCGGCGTCGACATTGGCGGTCTGCGCCAGCACGCCGGCCTGCGACGTGTCGGCGTTCTGCCGGGTCTCGGCGCCGGTCCCGGCGAGCGCCGAGGTCCGCCGGTTGGTCACGTCCGCGAGATGGCGGTTGGCCTCGGCCTGGTCGACCAACGCCCGCGCCTGGATCAGCGCCGCCTGGAGCTGCAGCACCTGCGACTGCGCCTGGACCAGCTGCTGGTCGAGGTCGGGCGCGCTGATACGGAACAGCAGGTCGCCCGACGTCACATGCGTGCCGATATCGACCTTGCGCTCGACGATGTAGCCCGTCGCCCGCGGGTAGAGATTGGCGGTGTCGAAGGCCTGGGTCGTGCCCGTCTGGGTCAGGCTCATCGTGCCGGAGGCCCGGGTCGCGGTGGCGACCCGCACGGTCAGGGGCTTCGCCTCGGCCGTGTGCGGCGGGCTCGCCGCCCGGGGCTGTTCCGGCCAGTGGCGGTATCCGAAGAAGCCCGCCCCCGCCACCGCCAGCAGGACGAGCCACAGGCGGCCGTGGGACGCGGGGCTGCCGGCCTCGCCTGCGGCTGAACTGTCCCGGTCCGCCATTCTCGCCCTCGGGTCGCGCTGCGCATCACGCGCCGCAATGGCGCCCGCCGGCCGGTCGGGACGCGTCGAATCCTGTATTCAATACATAGGCTACCGCCCGGCTCCGGGCGAGATGCCGCAGTGCACGGTACGCCCCGCCGACGGATCCACCCGTCCGCCGTCCGGTTACCCTGCGACACAGCAGAGGCCGAGACGCGATGACCGAGATCTCCAGGCGCGCCCTCATCGCCGCTGGCGGCGCTATGGTGACTTCCCCGCCGCGGCGCAAGCCTCCGGGCCAGCCGCACCCCGCCCCGAGCGCGGCGGCAAGGGCGCCGACATCCTGGGGGCGCAGAACCGCGCCCGGGCCGCCGAGGAGCCGTTCACGCTGGCCCCGCCCGCCACCGACCACGGCACGATGCCGAACCTGAAATGGTCGTTCAGGGACAGCCACATGCGGCTGGAGCAGGGCGGCTGGGCGCGCCAGACCACGATCCGCGAGCTGCCGGTTTCCAAGGCCATGGCCGGGGTCAACATGCGGCTCAAGGCCGGCGTGGTCCGCGAGATGCACTGGCACAAGGAGGCCGAGTGGGCCTACATGATCAAGGGCAAGGCCCGGATCACCGCCATCGACCAGGACAGGCGCACCTTCGCGGATGATGTCGGCGCGGGCGACCTCTGGTACTTCCCGGGCGGCATCCCGCACTCAATCCAGGGGCTCGCAGCCGACGGGGTCGACGGCTGCGAGTTCCTGCTGGTGTTCGACGATGGCGGCTTCTCGGAGGATTCCACCTTCCTGCTGACCGACTGGCTGGCGCACACGCCCAGGGATGTGCTCGCCAAGAATTTCGGCCTGCCCGAGAGCGCCTTCGCCAACATCCCCGAGAAGGAACTCTACATCTTCCCCGGCCCCCGGCCCGCTCGCGGCCGACAAGATGGGGGCTCCGGCCCGGTCCCGCGGACCTTCAGCCACCGGATGCTGGCGCAGGAGCCGATCCGCACCAAGGGTGGAAGCGTGCGCATCACCGATTCCACGGTGTTCCCGGCCTCCGTGACGATCGCCGCGGCCCTCGTCGAGGTCGAACCCGGGGGCTTGCGCGAGTTGCATTGGCACCCGAACGGCGACGAGTGGCAGTACTATCTCGCGGGCCAGGGCCGGATGACGGTGTTCGGCTCTGAATCGAAGGCCCGCACCTTCGACTACCAAGCCGGCGACGTGGGCTACGTGCCCTTCGCGATGGGCCACTACATCGAGAATACCGGCGACACGACGCTGACCTTTCTGGAGATGTTCAAGAGCCCGCGCTACGCCGACATCTCGCTGACGCAGTGGCTGGCGCTCACGCCCCATCCCCTGGTGCAGGCCCATACGGGCCTGGATCCCAAGCTCGTCGAGGCCCTGTCGGAGGTGAAAGCGCCGGTCGTGCCGGGTTGACGCGGCCCGGAACCCGAAGGGGGCGAGCGGCGTCGAATCTGCTATATATCCCCGCACAGTGATGGAGGCATCCATGCGCGCCGTGTCCCGCGCGCTCCTCGCCCTGGCGCTCGCCCTCCCGGCGGGCTCGGCCTGGGCCCAGGTGCAGCAGACTGACCCGAACGCGGCCAACGCCTCGTTCGCCCTGCAGAGCCAGATCCGGACCCTCAACCAGCAGCGGGTCACGGATTTCAACACGCTGAACCAGGCGATCCAGCGCAACGTCCAGTACGACCCCTTGGGACCCTACCTGCCCTACCGGGGTGTCCATGTGGGCCGTCATATCGGGCGTCACGGGGTCGTGCGGCGTGGCGGTGGCGTCAACACGCGCGTGTGCATCGGCTGCTGAGCGGCCCGGATTTCCGGGCAGAGCGGGGAAAGCCCGAAAAAACCTTTTCCCGCCGGCACGCTTCGCCCAGAAGCTGGGCCCATGGTGGCGTGCGCATGAATATTTTGCTGATCGGCTCCGGCGGCCGCGAGCACGCTCTGGCCTGGCGGCTGGCGCAGAGCCCGCTCTGCACGCGCCTGTTCACGGCGCCGGGTAATCCCGGCACCGCCCGCCACGGCACCAACCGGCCGGACCTCAAGGTCACTGACCACGCCGCCGTGGCGGCCTTCTGCGCCGCGGAATCGATCGGCCTCGTGGTGGTTGGCCCCGAGGCGCCCCTGGTCGCCGGGCTCGTGGACGACCTGAAGGCCGCCGGGATCCGCGCCTTCGGGCCCACTCGGGACGCCGCCCGGCTCGAGGGCTCGAAGGGTTTCACCAAGGATCTCTGCGCCGCCTGCGGCATCCCGACCGCCGCCTTCGCGCGCTTCACCGCCTTGGAGCCGGCCCTGGCCTATGTCCGCCAGCAAGGCGCGCCGATCGTCGTGAAGGCCGATGGCCTCGCCGCCGGCAAGGGCGTCACCGTGGCCGAGACCCTGGACCAAGCCGAGGACGCGCTCACCGCCCTGTTCGCCGAGCCCGGCGCCGAGGTGGTGGTCGAGGAATGCCTGTTCGGCGAGGAGGCGAGTTTCTTCGCCCTGTGCGACGGGACGCGGGCCATCCCGCTCGGGACCGCGCAGGACCACAAGCGCGTGTTCGACGGCGACCGCGGCCCCAATACCGGCGGCATGGGTGCCTATTCCCCGGCCCGGGTCGTGACCCCGGAGATCGAGGCCCGGGTCATGGCCGAGATCATCGCCCCGACGCTCGCCGGCATGCGGGCCCGCGGCTGCCCCTTCACCGGCATCCTCTATGCCGGCCTGATGCTCACCGCCGACGGCCCTAAGCTGATCGAATACAACACCCGGTTCGGCGACCCGGAGGCGCAGGTGCTGATGCCGCGCCTCGCTTCCGACCTCGTGCCAGCCCTGCTCTCGGCCTGCGAGGGCGACCTCTCCGGGGTGAGCCTGGAATTCGACGCCCACCGGGCCGCGCTCACCGTGGTGATGGCGGCAGCCGGCTATCCGGGCGCGGTGGTGCGGGGCTCGGTGATCCGGGGCGTCGACGAGGCCGAGGGCGACGGCGTGTTCGTGTTCCAGGCTGGGACCCGGGCCGAGGGCGCGCAGCTCCTGGCCGATGGCGGCCGGGTCCTGGCGGTCACGGCCTTGGGCGACAGCGTCACGGACGCCAAGGCCCGCGCCTATGCGGCGGTGGCCCGGATCGACTGGCCGGAGGGTTTTTGCCGACGGGACATCGGCTACCGGGCGGTGGCCCGGGAGGCGGGTGGACAGGACTGAGCGTCCGGGTTCGCCGGTGATGCGGATGTTTCAGCCTGATCGCCTCATCCCGGACTCGCCTGCGGCGCGCCGGAAGGGCAGGTCTGTTGCAGCAGAACCGATCGCGCCCTACTCGCCCACCGCTGCGCCGGCCGGGCGGCGGTTGTCGTTGGCACCGTAGAGCAGCCCTGGCCGCATCCGCTCCGTGCGCGAGGCATCGTTGCCGGAGGAGGCCGCCTCCGGGGCGTCCGGTGCGGCGGCGCGCACCGCGATGAGTTCCTGGGCACCCCAGGGCTTCTGCTCGACGATCGTGTGGCCCATCGCCCGCAGAATTGCCTGTGTGTCCGCCGAGAGCGCGAAGGGTTCGGCGTAGACCGTGTCGGGCAGCCATTGGTGGTGGATGCGCGGGGCGTCCACCGCCTCCTGCGGCTCCATGCCGAAGTCTAGCATGTTGATCAGCGTCTGCGCGTTGATCGTGATGATCCGGGAGCCCCCGGCGAGCCCGCCACCATGGCGACCGTGCCGTCGCGCAGCACGATGGTGGGGGCCATGGACGAGAGCGGGCGCTTGCCCGGCTGAATCGCGTTCTTCGTCCCCTGCACGAGGCCGAACAGGTTCGGCACGCCGGTCTTGACCGTGAAGTCGTCCATCTCGTCGTTCAGGAAAAGCCCGTGTCGCCGGCGATCACCCCGGCGCCGAAATAGCCGTTGATCGTGTAGGTCAGCGAGACCGCGTTGCCGGCCCTGTCCATCACCGAGATGTGGGTGGTCTCGGCCTGCTCCCGCGTCTCCAGACCCGGATCCGGGCGGATCTGCGCCGAGGGGGTCACCCGGTCCGGCCGGATCGAGGCCCGGGCTCTTCCGCGTAGGCCGGCGACAGCAGCCGGGCGACCGGGTTGGTGACGAAGGCCGGGTCGCCGAGCAGCAGGTTGCGGTCGGCATAGGCGCGCCGCATCGCCTCGACCATCAGGTGCACGCTCCGGGCGGAGTTGAACCCGGCCGCCCGCAGGTCGTAGCCGTCGAGGATGCTGAGGATCTCGCAGAGCGTTGTGCCGCCCGACGAGGGCGGGGGCGCCGACAGGATGGTGGCGCCCCGGTAACCGCAGGTGAGCGGCTCGGATTGCGTCACCGTGTAGGCGGCGAAATCGGCCGCCGTCAGCAGGCCGCCGCCCGCCCGCGACGCCGCCTCTACCTGCCGGGGGATGTCACCCTTGTAGAACGCGTCCGAGCCGCCCTCGGCGATGGCCTGGAGGGTGCGGGCGAGGTCGGCCTGGACCAGCCGGTCGCCGGGCCGCCAGGGGCTGCCGTCCGGGCGCAGGAAGATCCGGGCGACGTTCGCCTGCCCGGCAAACAGCTTCGTGCCGGATTCGAGGATGTCGGTGTCCCCCCGGCTCAGCACGAACCCGTCCCGGGCGAGGGCAATCGCCGGCGCCATCACCTGCGCCAGCGGCAGGGTCCCGTACTCGGCCAGCGCCGTGTTGAGGCCGAGCACGGTCCCGGGCACGCCGGCCGCCTTCCAGCCGCGCAGGCTCGCACCCTTCACGACGTTGCCGGCCGCGTCGAGATACATGTCCCGGCTGGCCGCCGCCGGGGCGATCTCGCGGAAATTGATGAAGCGGCTGCGGCCGTCGGCAGCGTGGAGCACCAGGAAGCCGCCGCCGCCGAGATTGCCGCAGCACGGGTTCACCACCGCCTCGGCATAGGCCACTGCCACCGCGGCATCGACGGCGTTGCCGCCGGCCTTCAGGATGTCGGCCCCCACCTGCGAGGCGAGGCGCTGGGACGAGACCACCATCCCGTTCTCGGCCTCCACGGCCGGGCCCGAGGCGGCCCGGGCCGCGGGGCCTCCCAGAGCGAGCAGGGCGGCCAGGAGCAGCGCGCGTGCCGGTGCGATCATCCTGCCTTCTCCGGTGCGGATCCCGCGCTGTGGCCGGTGCAGGCCGCCATATAGGGCGGGCTGTCGCCTCCCGCCTCAGCCGTTGCGGAACGTGTAGCTGTAGCCGTTCAGGGCCGGCGCGCCGCCGAGATGGGCGTAGAGCACCTTCGAGCCCTTCGGGAAGAAGCCCTTCTTCACGAGGTCGATCATGCCCTGCATCGACTTCCCCTCGTAGACCGGGTCGGTGATCATCCCCTCGAGCCGGGCCGAGAGCCGGATCGCCTCCACGGTCTCCTTCGAGGGCACGCCGTAGACCGGGTAGGCGTAGTCCTCGTTGAGCACCACGTCGTCGGCGACGATGTCGCCCGCGCCGACGAGGGCTGCGGTGTTCTGCGCGATGTCGAGAACCTGAGCCCTGGTCTGGGCCGGGGTGCAGGAGGCGTCGATGCCGATGACGTTGCGGGCGCGCCCGTCGGCGGAGAAGCCCACCAGCATGCCGGCATGGGTCGAGCCCGTGACCGTGCAGACCACGATGTAGTCGAAGCGCAGGCCCATCTCGGCCTCCTGCCTGCGCACCTCCTCGGCGAAGCCGACATAGCCGAGCCCGCCATACTTGTGCACCGAAGCGCCGGCCGGGATCGCGTAGGGCTTGCCGCCCTCCGCCTCGACCTCGGCGAGCGCCCGTTTCCAGCTGTCGCGGATGCCGATGTCGAACCCGTCATCGACGAGCTGCGTCTGCGCCCCCATGATCCGCGACAGGAGGATGTTGCCGACCCGGTCGTAGACCGCGTCCTCGTGCGGCACCCAGGCCTCCTGGATCAGCCGGCACTTCATTCCGAGCTTGGCAGCTACCGCCGCGACCATGCGGGTGTGGTTCGACTGCACGCCGCCGATCGACACCAGCGTGTCGGCGCCGCTCTTGATGGCGTCCGGCACGATGTATTCGAGCTTGCGCAGCTTGTTGCCGCCATAGGCGAGGCCGGAATTGCAATCCTCGCGCTTGGCGTAGAGCTCCACCTCGCCGCCGAGATGGGCCGTGAGCCGCTTGAGCGGTTCGATTGGCGTCGGGCCGAAGGTCAGGGGATAGCGCTCGAATTTGTCCAGCATTGGTCTCTCCGGGGCTCGGGACGCGGCCGGGGCAGGGAGCGGTCGGCGTCCAGCCCGGATGCGTCGAAGCGAGGCCCCGAGGATGGCCGGAGCGCGGGCCCGGCTCCGTCTTCGAGGCGCAGGGGAAACCTATCCAATCCGTGGCGAAAGGTGCTCTCGATCTTCGCTCATGAAGGGCGAGCTGCTTGCATTGCCAAGCCTGGAGGCTGCAGAGAATTCCGGTTCCGAGGCCAATCTTGAAAGAATCGTCCATGTTCGCAGGGCTCGACCGGATCGACCAGAAGATCCTGCGCCTGCTGCAGGCGGACGGGCGCATGGCCAATGCCGAGATCGCCGAGCGCGTCGGCACCAGCGCAGCCACCTGCCACCGCCGGATCCAGCGCCTGTTCGCGGACGGGTTCGTGCGGGCGGTCCGGGCGCTGATTGACCCGATGCGGGTCGGCCGCGGCACCCTGGTCTTCGTCGGCGTCGTGCTCGACCGCTCGACGCCCGAGAGTTTTTCCGCATTCGAGGCCGCCGTGCGGGCGATTCCCGTGCTCCTCGACTGCCACCTCGTGGCCGGCGACTTCGACTACATCCTGAAGATCCGCGTCTCCGACATGGCCGACTTCAACCGGCTCCACAGCGCCACGCTGATCGGTCTGCCGGGCGTGCGCCAGACCCGCACCTTCTTTGTGATGAAGGAGGTGATCGACAACGCGCCCCTCGACCTGTGAGGCCTCCTACCCTTCCCCGCGCCGCTGCTTCCGCAGCGCCTCCCACCGGTCGAGGCGCTCGGCGAGCCGGGTCTCGTAGCCGCGCTCGGTGGGCTGATAGAGGTGCTGGCGCCCGAGCGCGTCGGGCCAGTAATCTTGCCCTGAGAAGGCGTCGGGCTCGTCGTGGTCGTAGCGGTAGCCCTCGCCGTAACCGATCCGCTTCATCAGCTTGGTCGGCGCGTTGAGGATGGTGCGCGGCGGCGGTAGGGAGCCCGCCTCCTTGGCGAGCCGGGTCGCGGTCTTGTAGGCGGTGTAGACGGCGTTCGATTTCGGCGCGCAGGCGAGATAGACCGCCGCCTGGGCGAGCGCCAGTTCGCCCTCGGGGCTGCCGAGGAAGTCGAAGGCGTCCTTGGCGGCGTTGGCCACCACCAGCGCCTGCGGGTCGGCGAGCCCGATATCCTCCACTGCCATGCGCACCAGCCGGCGGGCGATGAACAGCCGGTCTTCGCCGGCATCGAGCATCCGGCAGAGATAGTAGAGCGCCGCGTCCGGATCCGAGCCGCGCACGGTCTTATGGAGCGCCGAGATCAGGTTGTAGTGGCCCTCCTGGGCCTTGTCGTAGATCGGCGCGCGCCGTTGCACGATCGCCTGCAGGGCCTCGGCGTCGAGGGTCTCGCCGGGTTGGGCCGAGCGCCAGACCTCTTCCGCCAGGGTCAGCGCGGCCCGGCCGTCGCCGTCGGCCATGCGCACAAGCACGCCCCGCGCCTCCTCGGTGAGCGGCAGGGCCTGCCCGGTCAGCGCCTCGGCCCGGACCAGCAGCCGCGCGATGGCGCCCGGGTCGAGGGCCCGGAACAGCAGCACACGGGCGCGGGACAGGAGCGCGGCGTTCAGCTCGAACGAGGGGTTCTCCGTCGTCGCGCCCACCAACGTGACGGTCCCGTCCTCCATCACCGGCAGGAAGGCGTCGAGCTGGGCCCGGTTGAACCGATGGATCTCATCGACGAACAGCAGGGTCCCCTGCCCGGTCGCCCGGCGCTTGCGCGCGGCCTCGAACACCTTGCGCAGGTCGGGCACGCCGGAGAAAATCGCCGAGATCTGCTCGAAATGCAGATCGGTGCCTTGGGCCAGCAGCCGCGCCACCGTGGTCTTGCCGGTGCCGGGCGGACCCCAGAAGATCAGCGAGCCGAGGCTGCGCCCGCGCAGCAGGCGGGTGAGCGCGCCGCCCTCCCCGGTCAGGTGCTCCTGGCCGACCACCTCGGCCAGGCTCTGCGGCCGCAGCCGGTCCGCGAGGGGACGGACGGCCTCCGCGCCGGATGCGCGGCCGGGGTCCGGTGAGGAGGGCGGCTCCGCGGAAGCGAACAGGTCGGACATCCGCGCATCAACACCGGGCGCGGGCGCGGGCGCAAGCGGGACCCCCGATCTTGCCCACGGTCACGAACCGGCGACGGGCTCTCCCGGGATCAGCCGCCGAACACCGAGGTCAGGATCTCGCCGGCGCGGTTGATCGCAACCTCCCAGGAATTGAGATTGTTGCGGGTCACTCGGTCGAGATCCTTGGTGGTCGTCATCGGCACGCCGTTGACCGCCACGATCACGTCGCCCTTCTGCAGCCCGACCCGGGCCGCGACGGAGTTCTCGTCGACCGCCTGCACGGCCACGCCGTCGGTGGGGAAGTCCACCTGCATCTCCTCGGCCACCGCCGGCGAGGTGTTGACCAGGGTCGCGCCCAGGAAGGGCGAGCGGGTCTTCACCTTGAGCACGTCGCGCGGGCGCGTCTCCGGGGCCGGGGTCAGCTTGACCGCGACCGTCTGCCGGGTCGTGCCGCGCAGGATCCCGAACCGGGCTTGGCCCTGGACGCCCTTGAGGGCGAAGCGGTAGCCGAACGCCTCCGGGTCGGCCACCTCCTGGCCGTCGACCGTGAGAACCAGATCGCCGCGCTTCAGGCCCGCCTCCTCGGCCGGGCTCTTGGACTGCAGGCTCGCCACCAGTACGCCGGTCGGGTGGTCGAGTCCCATGCTATCGGCGATGTCGGGGGTGACGCTCTGGATGCGCGCCCCGAGCCAGGGCCGGCGCACGACGCTCGCCCCGTCGCGGGCCGCGTCGACCACCGCCTTGACCATGCCCACGGGAATCGCGAAGCCGATGCCGTGACTGCCGCCGGACTGTGAATAGATCGCGGTGTTGATGCCCACGAGCTGGCCACGCAGGTCGACCAGTGCCCCCCCGAATTGCCCGGGTTGATCGCGGCGTCGGTCTGGATGAAGTACTGGTAGTCGGCCGAGCCGACCTGCGTGCGCGCCAGCGCCGAGACGATACCCTGCGTCACCGTCTGACCGACGCCGAACGGGTTGCCGATCGCCATCACGAAGTCGCCGACTTCGAGGGCGTCGGCATCGCCGAAGGGCATCGGCACGAGACCCTTCGGCGGCTCCTTGATCTTGAGCACCGCGAGGTCGGTGCGGCTGTCGCGCATCACGATCGCGGCCTCGAATTCGCGCCGGTCCGCGAGCGCGATCCGCACCTCGTTCATGTTGTCGATGACGTGGTTGTTGGTGATGACGAGCCCGTCGGCATCGACCAGCACGCCCGAGCCCAGAGACCGCTGCGCCCGGTCGCCCCGAGGCCCGCGTCCGTCCTCCTGCTCGCCGAAGAAGCGGCGCATGAACTCCTCCATGGCGCTGGTGCGCGCGCTGGAGCGCTTCTCCACATGGGAGGCGTAGACGTTCACCACGGAGGGCGCGGCCCGCTTCACCACGGGGGCGAAGGACAGCTGCACATCGGCCTTGCTGAGGGGCACGACCTTGGCCGTTCCCTCCTTCGGGGCTTCCGTGCGCGCCATCTGCGCCGAGGCGGGCCCAATGGCCAGCAAGGCCGCGACGAGAGCAGGCAGGGTGAGGCGGGTCAGCATTCAGGGCTCCGGCAGCAGGGCGGGCGCGCCGTCCGGGCCGGGAAAGGGGAGGCGCGCCGTGCAGCCCTACGCTATCGAGGCCGATTGCGGCAGGCCCGCGACACTTTCGCCGCAAGCGGGCTTATGGGCACGTCAGGCAATTTCCTAGCGCCGGGCCCGGCGCCTGCCCGCAACCTGAGACGCGGGTTCGGACTCGAAGACCGAGGCGACGGATTGCCCGCGCTGCTGCCCGAGGCCCAGCGAGCGGGCGAGCTGCGAGCGCTGCTCGGAATAGCTCTGGGCCGTCATCGGGTAGCCGGGGGCGAGACCCGACTTGGCGCGGTAGGCCTCGGGGGT
>JBODSC010000001.1:5555000-5954842 GCA_050632875.1 Methylobacterium sp. P31
CTGCTCCCGATGCGCGCTCGACCAAGAGCGAGCAGCGGCGCCGGCGGTTGCGCGGCTCCTCCGGGTCGCAGGCACCCCAGCCGCTGCCGACCCGCGGCACCCCGCCGGAGGAGCCGCAGCCGAGGATGCGCAGGGTCAGACTCGCCATCCGGATCTCCCGCTCCCGTCCGTCACGCGGTGCCCCGGGCCGGGCCGGCGGCCTTGTCGAACAACCCGAAGAAATTCGCCGTGGTGATCCGGGCGAGTTCCTCGGCCGGCAGCCCCAGGGTCTCGGCGAGCGACCGCGCGGTGTCGGCCGTGTAGGCCGGCTCGTTGGTCCGCCCGCGATGGGGCTCGGGGGCGAGGAACGGCGCGTCGGTCTCCACCAGGATCCGGTCGAGGGGCGCGCCCCGAGCGATGTCGCGCAGGTCGTGCGAGCGCCGAAAGGTGACGATGCCGGAGAACGAGACGAAGAGCCCCAACTCCACCCCGGCCTCGGCCAGCCGCTTCCCGGAAGAGAAGCAGTGCAGCACTGCCCGGAAGGGATTCCGGCGCATCTCGTCGGCCAGCACCCGCTCCATGTGGTCGTCGGCGTCGCGGGCGTGGATCACCAGCGGCACCCCTGCGAGGCGGGCCGCCTCGATATGGGCGCGCAGCACCCGCTCCTGCACGGCTTCGGGGGCGGCATCGGCGTAGTGGTAGTCGAGCCCGGCCTCGCCGATCCCGACGCAGCGCGGGTTGCCGGTGGCGATGGCCGCGATTGCCTCGGCGGCGACGTCCGGCTCCTCGGCGGCTCCGTGGGGGTGGGTGCCAATCGTGTACCAGACCTCGGGATGGGCCTCGGCGATCCCCCGGTAGATGTCGGCCTTGGCGACCCGGGTGGAGATCGTGAGCATGCCGGTCACGCCGGCGGCCTTGGCGCGGGCGATCACACCCGGCAGGTCCGCGGCGAAATCCGGGAAGTCGAGATGGCAGTGACTGTCGATGAGCATCGGGTCTCAGGGCCGTCAGGCGGCCGGATTCTCGGGGCGCTCGAAGCGCGGGAAGATCGGCGCGGGGGCCGGGAGCGGCGTGCCAGGTGCGAGGCGCCCCCCTCCCCCAAATCGGCGAGGCTGCGCCGGTCGGCGGGCACCGCCAGCAGGTCGAGGAGCTTCCCGGCCGCCCCCGGCACGAAGGGCTGGGTCAGGATGCCGAAGGCACGCAGCGCCTCCAGCGTCGTGTAGAGCACGGCGTTCATCCGCGCCGGGTCGGATTTGCGCAGCTTCCACGGTTCCTGGCCGGCGAAGTAGCGATTGGCCTCGGCCACCACGGCCCAGATCTCCGCCAGGATGCTGTGCAGCGCGAGATCGCCCATCAGCGCGCGAGCCCGCTGCGGAAGGGCGTCGGCCTGGGCCAGCAGGACGCGATCGGCCTCGTCCAGAGTGCCGGGATCCGGGGCTGCGCCGTCGCAGTTCTTGGCCACCATCGAGAGCGAGCGCTGGGCGAGGTTGCCGAGATCATTGGCGAGATCCGCGTTGATCCGACCGATGATCGCCTCGTGGCTGTAGCTGCCGTCGCCGCCGAACGGCACCTCGCGCAGCACGAAATAGCGCACCGGGTCGACCCCGTAGGTGTCGGCGAGCTCGAACGGGTCGAGGACGTTGCCGAGCGACTTCGACATCTTCTCGCCCTTGGAGAGCAGGAAGCCGTGGCCGAAGACCCGCTTGGGCAGGGGCAGGCCGGCCGACATCAGGAAGGCCGGCCAGTAGACCGCGTGGAACCGGACGATGTCCTTGCCGATCACGTGCAGGTCCATCGGCCAGAATTTCTTCCGGGGATTCGACGCGTCCGGGAAACCCGTCACCGTCAGGTAGTTGGTCAGAGCGTCGACCCACACGTACATCACGTGGTTCGGATGCCCCGGCACCGGCACGCCCCAGTCGAAATTGGTGCGGCTGACCGAGAGATCCTTGAGGCCGGAGCGCACGAAGCTCGCCACCTCGTTCTTTCGTGTTTCCGGTCCGATGAAGTCGGGCTGCTCCGCGTAGAGCTTCAGCAGGCGGTCCTGATAGGCGGAGAGCCGGAACAGGAAATTCTCCTCCTCCATCCACACCACGGGCGTGTCGGTGGCGAGGCTGCGGCGGCTGCCGTCCTCCAGGAGCCGGGTCTCGGCCTCGTCGTAATAGGCCTCGTCGCGCACCGAGTACCAGCCGGCGTATTTGTCCAGATAGATGTCGCCGTTCGCCTCCATCCGCCGCCAGATCTCCTGGGCGGCGGCATAGTGGCCGGGCTCGGTGGTGCGGATGAAGCGGTCGTAGGCGCAGTCCATCCGGTCGGCCATCGCCTGGAAACGGGCGGCGGTGCCGTCCACGAAGGCCCGGGGGCTTGTCCCGGCCCGGGTCGCCGCCTGCTGGATCTTGAGGCCGTGCTCGTCGGTGCCGGTGGAGAACAGCACGTCGTAGCCGTCGAGCCGGTGGAAGCGCGCGATGGCGTCGGCGGCGATCACCTCGTAGGCGTGGCCGATATGCGGCGCGCCGTTCGGGTAGGAGATCGCGGTCGAGAGGCCGAAGGTCTTTCTGGTTTGCGCCGGGGCGTTGGACGTCACGTCTGTGGTGTTCCGGATGATCTCGGGAGGTTGTCCGCGTTGTCGCGCGGCAGCGGCCGGGACGCAACCGTCGCGGCCGCTGCCGACGCGCGCCATCCCGTGATGCCGCACCCGCCACCTGCCAGGCGCGGGCGGCGCTGTCGCGCCGGCGGCAACCGGTCCGGAATGCTGCCGGCGAGAGATGGGAATCCGCGTCTGCGGACGCGCCTCATCGTCCCCGCGCGCTGGTGGCAGCCGGGACGGGCGCGGCTAGGCGGTACGGAAAGGGAAACCTGTCTTGCTGGGCACGGTGCTTCCGCAGGGGCGGGTTGCTGGCCGTCCCGGACCTGTATCGTCGCCTGGCCGCATCCGCCCTGTCATCTCTCGTCATGCCGCGCTGCCGCACCGGGCAGGCGCGTCGCCGCACTGGGCGGCCGGTCGCCCGATAGGGCCGGCCGGAAAGCCGGGCCGCGGGACGGCTTTCCCCGCCCGATTGTTCGAAACTGCACAAAGTGGAGCGCGGCCCCGTTTTCTGCTTGACGTTGCGGCGCATGTTTGTGCTTGAGTCGTGCCGTCGTCCTAATAGTCAGTGGAGTATCTTGGGATGAGCGGCGCTCTAAATACTTTGAAAAGAGACGTCGATCTCACCGTCGAGATAGTATCTGCGTACGTCTCGAACAACTCTCTGCCGGCCGCGGAATTGCCAAAGCTGATCGCGGCGCTGTACGCCGCCATCGCCGTTCGGCGCGCGAAGGGCTCATCACCGCCGGTCCCCGGCCGTGACCCGGTCGAGAAGCCGACGGCTGCCGAGATCCGCAAGTCGGTCCAGCACGACGGGATCGTCAGCTTCGTCGACGGCAAGATCTACAAGACGCTCAAGCGTCATCTCGGCTGCCACGGGCTCAGCCCGCGCAGCTATCGGGAACGCTACGGCCTGCCGGCGGACTACCCGATGGTCGCCCCGGGCTACGCCGCGCAGCGCTCCGCCCTCGCCAAGGCGATCGGGCTGGGCGTGCCGGGCGGTTCGGCAAGCCCGCAAAGTCCCGCGCATCAGGCCCTACGGTGATGAAGCCGACCGCGATGCCGAACATCGCGGTCGGCCCCTGCCAGGGTCTGCCTGCATCGAGAGCCTGAGTCGTCGTGGGTCGTCGTGGCGTTCGCGCCCCGTGGCGAGCCGCGCCTTCAGGCTGCGGTGCCGGTCCGACAGCCACGGATGCGGGGCGGACCGGGAACAGGCTGCCACACCGGGTCGCTGCAGGACCGAGCAAGTCGGATCGATTGATCTTGGACAATGTGGTCCGCCGCTGATGGCTGCATGTTGAAAAGGTTGAGCACTTCACACGGCCGAGCTGCCCGCGTTCTGATCCGGCTTCAGTTTCTCCAGAGGGCACATGCCCCAAGTGTCGACGATCGAGAGCGATTGTGAGCCCCTGCCCGTGCGGGGGGCGCTATGGCTCACCCGAACCAGTCCGCCCTGCACAACCGCCTTCTGCGCGCCTTCGATCCGGAGGAATTCGCCCTGCTCGCGCCGCACCTCGTGCCGCAGCGTACGCGGTTGCGCGAGCCGCTGATCGAGCCCGGCGCGGCGATCGAGACATGTTACTTCGTGGAGAGTGGCATCGTCTCGGTGGTCACCGCGCGCGCCGGCTCGCGCATCGAGATCGGGATGATCGGTCGCGAAGGTCTGGTCGGTGCCGCGCCGGTCCTGCTCGGCGATGCCCGCAGCCCACACGAGCACTTCGTGCAGATGCCGGGTGAGGTGCTGGGCATGTCAGCGGCCACCCTCGCGGCGATCGCCGAGGCGCATGCCGGGCTGCGCCGACGCCTACTGCGTTACGTCGAGGCGCAGTTGGTGCAGGTGTCCGAGACGGCCCACGCGAATGCCATGCTGGGACGCGAGAGCCGACTCGCACGCTGGCTGCTCATGTGCCACGACCGGGTCGGCGAGGACGAGCTGCTGTTCACGCACGAGTTCATGTCGATGATGCTGGGCGTGCACCGCGCCGGCCTGACGCTGACGCTGCAGAACCTCGAAGGGGCTCGGCACATCCGGTGCCGCCGGCGGCGGATCAGGATCTTGGATCGTGCGCAGCTGGAGGCGCTGACGGAGGGATGCTACGGGGTTGCGGAATCCGAGTACGCGCGGCTGGTCGAGGGGCGGTGAGAGGGGGCCACGACCTCCGGATCCATCCTGGGACCGGCCGTTCGGTCAACCCGTCGCAGACGGCCGGGAACACCCGACGACGGGAGGACGCCGCGGCTCTCCGAAGGCCCGCGCCCTACGCGACCTCGGCGAGGTCGCCGAACAGCGACAGGACCACCGGGCGCCGGTCGAGGTTGTAGATCGCCGCCTCCCGGGCGGCGCGGCCGAACCTGTCGGCGACCTCGACCAGGGCGGCGAGGCGCGCGGGGGGCTCGTCCCGGCGACGGTCGAGTTCGGCCGAGACGAAGCGCAGCACCGCGTCCTGGGCAGCCTCGAATCGCGCCTCCGCGTCCCGGCCCGCCAGGGTCTCGGCGAGCTTGAGCACCCGTCCCCAATCGGGCGTGCGCGCCCGCGCCAGCAGGGTCTCGACCTCCGCCACGAGCCCGGCCGTGACCGGGTCGAGCATCGCCAGTGCCCGGGCGACCGAGCCCTCGCTCAGGGAGACCGCCCGGGCCAGGGCGTCCGTGTCGGGCTGTGGGAAGGGTGCCGGCAGACCGCGCACCACCGCGGCCACCGCCTCGGGCGTGAGCGGGCGCAGCATCAGCGCCCGGCAGCGGGAGCGGATCGTCGGCAGGAGCCGGCCGGGCTGGTGGGAGAGGATCAGGAACAGGGCGCGAGGTGGGGGCTCCTCCAGCACCTTGAGGAGGGCGTTGGCCGCGTTGGCGTTCAGGTCCTCGGCGCTGTCGAGGATGCAGATCCGCCAGCCCGAATCCGCGGCCGTCGATCCGAACAGGTCCAGCGCCCGGCGCACCATGTCGACCGAGATCTTGGTCGGCAGCGTCTTGGCGCCGGGGGTGCGGTGGCGGCGCAGGGCCACGAGGTTCGGATGCGACAGGCCCGCGACCTTTCCGGTGACGGGATCGCTCTCCGGCACGTCGAGCCCGGCCGGCCCCCTACCCGTCGGATGGGCGAGCAGGCGGCGCGCGACCCGGTAGGCGAGCGTCGCCTTGCCGATGCCGGGCGCGCCCGCGATCAGCCAGGCATGGTGCAGGCGCCCCGCCGCGATCGCGGCCCCGAAGGCGTCGGTCGCGGCCTCGTGGCCCACCAGCCCCAGCGTCTCGCGCGGGCGCGGGACGCCCGGCAGGTCCCCGGGCTCGACGTCGTCGGCGGCGCGGTCGATGGGCTTCATGGCACGTCCCTGCGGGCTCCCGCGTCCGTCCGGCGGTCCCGGCGCCGCTGCTTACAGGGATGGGCAGGCGGCGCCCAGCGGCCCTGGCAATCCCTGCCGCACCGGGTCTCCCGATCAACCCCTCACCCTGGTGGGGTGCCGCAGCGCCCTTTGTAAGGCTCCTTCGAGGCCCGCTGGCGAGGGCATCTCAGGTCGGGGTCGAGGCAAGAAGGCTGCGACGCGAACACCCGCTCATGCCGCGTCGCCGCGGCTGCCCTCCCCGGGCAGCAGATCCGGCAGGCGGGCCGCCACGGCGGCGCGGATCGCGGCCTCGACCGAATCCGGGTCGCGCGATGCGTCGACCACCGCGCAGCGCTCCGGCTCAGCCCGGGCAATCGCCAGGAACGCCTCCCGCAGGCGCGTGTGAAAGTCGAGGGACTCCGCCTCGAACCGGTCCGCCCCCTGCCCCGCCCCGCGTACGGCCGCACGGGCGAGGCCGGCCTCGGGCGGCAGGTCGAGGATCAGGGTCAGGTCGGGCCGGGTCGGGCCGACGACGACCCGCTCCAGGGCGGCCACGATCCCCGGATCGAGTCCCCTGCGGCGCCCTGGTAGGCCCGGGTCGAGTCGATGAAGCGGTCGCAGAGCACGGTCTCCCCCGGCGGAGCGCCGGGCGGATCAGCCGGTCCAGATGATCGATCCGGGCGGCGCAGAACAGCAGGGCCTCCGCGAAGGGACCGTAGGATTTGGCGACGCCCGCGAGCAGAGCCGCGCGGATCTCCTCGGCCCGCGCCGAGCCGCCGGGTTCGCGTGTCACGCACACCGCCCGGCCGGAGCACGCCCGCAGGGTCGCGGCGAGGCGGGCGATCTGGGTCGACTTGCCGGCACCCTCCCCGCCCTCGAAGGTGATGAAGGCGCCCCGCGCCTGCGCCGAGTTCCCGAAGCGTGGCACGATCACCGGCGCGCGGTCACGACGGGTTGGCCGCCTTGTCGCCGGCCTTGTCGCCACTCTTGTCGCCGCCCTTGCCGGCCCGGTCGAGGGCCTTGCGGACGAGCCCGGTCCCGAATTCCAGCGCCGCATCCATGGCCCGCTGCGGCAGCGTGCCGGGCTCCACCGCGGCGCCCGCGTAGAGCGGCTGGTCGAGGGCGACCGTGTCGCCGCGCTGGATGCGCAGGACGCCGACATGCTGGCCCTCCTCCACGGGTGCGACGAGCGGCCCGGTATAGACCACCTTGGCGCTGACCCGGTCGTTGGAGCCGCGCGGCAGGAGCACCCGCACCGGCTTCTTCGCCACGAGGGGCACGGAGCCGGTCTGGCCGCCGAACACCGAGGCCTCGGCCACCGTCTCGCCAGCCCCGAAGATCTGCCGCGTCTCGAAGGCGCGGAACCCCCATTCCATCAGCTTGCGCGACTCCGCGGCGCGGTCCCGCGCCGTCTTGAGGCCCGAGACGACGAGGACCAGGCGCTGCCCGTTCTGTACCGCCGAGCCCGTCAGCGCGTAGCCGGATTCCTCCAAGTAGCCGGTCTTGAGCCCATCCGCACCGATGTCGAGCGCCAGCAGCGGGTTGCGGTTCTGCTGGCGGATCTTGTTCCAGGTGAACTCCTTCTCGGAGAAGATCTTGTAGTAGTCCGGGTAGGTCTCGATGATGTGCAGCGCGAGCTTGGCCATGTCCCGGGCCGTGACCTTCTGGTCGGGTGCCGAGTAGCCGGTGGCGTTGCGGAAGGTCGAGTTCGTCAGCCCGATCTCCTTGGCGCGCTGGTTCATCAGCCCGGCGAAGGCCTCCTCGGAGCCGGCCATGTTCTCCGCGATGGTGATGGCCGCGTCGTTGCCCGACTGAACGATCAGGCCGCGCAGCAGGTCCGACATCTTGATGCGGCTGTTGACCTGCGCGAACATCGACGAGCCACCGCCCCCCGCGCCGCCCCGCCGCCATGCATCCTCGGTGACGGTGAACTCGGTATCCATCGAGAGGCGGCCGGATTTCAGCGCCTCGAAGACGATGTCGGTAGTCATCAGCTTGGCCATGCTGGCCGGCGAGAAGCGCTCGTCCGCGGCCTTCTCGAACAGCACCGAGCCGGAATCGGCGTCGATCAGGATCGCGTGCGGGGCCGCGGTCTGGAAGCCCTGCGCGGCGGCGGCGGCAAGGCCCGCTCCCAGTGCGCAGGCGGCCGCGAGAAGGGTGAGAAAGGTCCTGCGCATCGCCGTTCCGTCCCGCGCCTGTCGTCCGGCCGGAGGAGACCCGGCCGTATCCGCATAACAAGCGTGACCATATTACGGTTTCGGCGCCGGATCGAATGACAAATGCCGCGTTGCGGCAACCGTTGGCGCTATGGGACGCGGCCGGACGTCTCAGTAGATCCCGGCCAGGCGGGAATGCCGCGGGCTCGCAGGCGCGGCCGCCTTGGTGGGGGCGGCTGTTTTGGCGGAGGCCGCCGCCTTGGCGGTGACCGCTGCCTTCACCGGCAGGGCCGTCTTGGCGGAGGCGGCCGCCACGGTGTTTGCCTTGGCGGGAGGCGTCGCCGCGCTGGCAAGCCGCGCCAGGGTAACCTTGGCCGCGGCCGGCATGGCGGCGGGCGTGGCTTTCGCGACCGCGCGTGGCGCTGGAACGGGCACGGCGGCCCGGCCCGGACCGGTAACCGCGCGGTGTAGGGTCTCCGCCAGCGCCACGCGGCTTACCGGGGCGGCTTTGGGAGCTGCCTTGGAGGCGGTCTGGGTGACCGCCGGGTGGCCGGCCGCCTGCGGCGCGGCGCGGACCAGCCCCGGATTGAGGCCTGCGACATTGAGGCCCGCGCCCTGGACCGGGGCCGGACGGAAGTCCCGCGCCCGCGGGGCCGTCGGCTGCACCGCCGCCGGCACTCTCACGGCGGCCGCGGCCAGCATGATTGGGGCGTGAACCGGAGCGGGCCGCGGCGCCGGGGCCTCGGCGGGCTCCTCGCGCTCGGGGGCGGGCTTGAAGGCCAGCGGGGCCGGTTCCGAGCGCGCGTAGCGCTCCGGCTCCTCCGAGGGGCCGAGATCCGCCATCATCACGGCCGAGCGGCCGGCGGGGCGCCCATCGGTGCGCAGGCTGGCGAGCAGCTTGCGGTCGTCGCTGCCGGCGATCGAGGCCTTTCCGACATACTCGACGCGCACATGCGCGGTGCCCTGGCGGTGGAAGCCCAGGGCGTCGGCCGCCTCCTCCGAGACGTCCATGACGCGGCCCGCATGATAGGGGCCGCGGTCGTTGACGCGCACCACCATCGAGTAGCCGTTGTCGAGATTGGTTACCCGGGCGTAGCTCGGCAGCGGCAGGGTGGGATGGGCGGCCGCGATCGAGTGCCGGTCGAACACCTCGCCGTTGGCGGTCATGCGGCCGTGGAAGGCGGAGCCGTACCAGGAGGCCAGCCCCTCGCGCACGTAGCCGCGCGGATCCTCCTTCGGCACGTAGGTCTGGCCGGCCACCACGTAGGGCCTGCCGGTGTAGCGGCGCCCGCCACCTTTCGGGATCACGTCGCCCTCGTTGTAGAGGCGCGGACTCGCTCGGACCCCGTATTTCGGGTCGATGCCGTTGCCGGCGGCGAGCTTCTGCTGGGGAGAGGTCGCGCAGTTGGCCGTGGCCAGGGCCACGCCCGAGACGGCCATGAGCCGCAGGGCGAGGCGCGCCGGCCGGGGAAGCGTCGTGCGCACCATCGTGGGATTCACCAACTCTACGCGTGACCGTGGCCCGGCACCGGGCCAAAGCCGGGCGCGTCCAGAGGGCCGCGACCGGGTCCACTCAGAATTGTATCGGTCACGTAAAGGAAGGCTGAACGGCGCGTCGTCCGACCGGCAGGCAGCCGGCCGGGGCCGAGTGCCTCATGCGGCGCATCAGGTCTCGCTCTCAAGCTCCTGACGGGATGGCGTGATCTCAAACCAATGCCTTCAGACCCGTCATGCGACGGGGCTGAGCCGTTCCGGGATCGATTCCTCCGGGGTCAGCGCGACTGGGTGTCGGTCAGCTGCGCGATGGACCGGGCGCCGCGCTGCTTGAACAGCAGGTCGAGGCCCTCCAGCATCAGGGCATGCATCTTGGTCCGCTCGGCATAGGCGAGGTCCCGCAGCTGATCGTAGACCGGCGGCTCCAGATAGACCGACATCTGCCGGGCGCGCTGCTTGAGCGTGGCGGCTTGCTTCGGCGCCGGTGGCGCGAGGGCCAGCGACACGATCTCGGCGCCCTGCGGACGGCCCGCCGGAGACTTGGCCGGCGGGCTCGCCGAGGCGACGATCGCCGCAAGGCTGAGCTTAGGCGGCTTGGACATGCTGGCCGGTCCTCAGGGACTGCGTGCGGCGCTCGATCCAGGACCAGAGGCGGCGGACCTCCCCGGCGGCCTGGCCCTTGGGGTTGAATTCGGTGACGCCCTGGCCGAGACCGATCGCGTCCTGGTGGTCGGTGCGGGCGACGATGTTCACGTCGGGGAGGATGCCGAGCACCGCGAGCCCGTCCGCCGCGTCGCGGACCCGGTAGGAGCGGGGCGGGGTCTGGTTCAGCACGAAGGCGAACTTCTTCTCCAGCCGGTAGACGGCCGCCAGCGTCGGCTTGAACGCGCGCAGGTCCGCGGGGGTCGGCCGGCACGGGATGATGCAGAGATCCGCCGCGCGGATCGCCGAGAGCGTGCCGGTGGAATCGACCCCCGGCGTGTCGATGAACACGTAATCGTAGGCGGATTCGCGCAGACGCTCCATCACGGCGTCGATCTGGGTGGCGTCGATCTGCGCCACTTCGGGCCCGTCGGCGGTGCGGTGGTCGAGCCAGTCCGAGATCGTGGCCTGGCGGTCCATCTCCAGGATGCAGACCGTGTGGCCCGCCTCCCGGGCGGCGACCGCCAGGGAGATGCACAGCGTGCTCTTGCCGCTGCCGCCCTTCTGCGTGACGAAGGTGATCGCTTTCATCCTGGGCGTCCTCCAGAAGGCCCCGCGCTTCCGTCCGGGCGCTCGCGACCCCGGCCGCCGCGCCAGTTGAGCCAACCTCAGGTGGGCCAGGCGCGGCCTGCCGCGATCCTGTGACCCAAGGATGCTCCGTCGCAAGGTGCGGCCAACATGGTTAACGAGCCGTTAAGACCGGCCCTCCCCGCGCACAGGCCGCCGGCAGGACCGAACCGCATAGGTTTCTAAACTTCAGGTTAAGTTTTCGGGCGTATAATAGGTTAACAGCCTTTCCAGACGCCCGAGGATACCGTAGCGTAAGCACCGGCGACATGAGGAGCGTGCCGGAGGTGAAAACCTCAAGTTTGAAGATATCGGACGTCCCGGCGAGGAATGGCATGGCCGAAGCCCCGATCCCGCAATCCGTTCTGGAGGCCTCCGGCGTCGTCGGCACCTGGGTCCACGATTACTGGGCCGGGCAGCTGGCGCTCTCGGCGTCCTTCGCGGGTCTGCTCGATCTCGATCCGGAGGCGGCCGCCACCGGCGTGTCCCTCGAAACCTTCCTGGACCGCACCCATCCCGAGGATCGGATCCGGATCGAGAGCTACCTGCACGCGGTGGCCGAGACCGGCGGCCCCATGGAGGCGGAGTTCCGCACCCGGGAGACGCGGCGGGGCATCCGCACACTCCTGATGCGCGGCCGGATCGAGCGGGACCCCACCGGCGGGGCGACGCGGGGGCGCGGCATCGCCATCGACCGGACGGAGGAGCAGGCCGCCAACCTCGTGCAGAGCGAGCGCGTCGTGAACCGGATGGCCGAACACATCATCGCCCTGCGCGATCTCGCCCGGGCCCTGCATCGGCCGGCGCTCACCGATCATATCGAGCACCTGATGATCGAGATCGGCTTCGAACTCGCGCGCTTCCTGCCCGAGCCCGAGGACGAGCCGCGCCACTGAGAACCGGCGGCGCGCGATTGATCGCGCCCATGCCGACAAGCTACTGTCCCGGCAAAGACTTGCCGGGAGGACGGGATGGCCCGCGACACGATCTACGACCGCGACCTCGACCGCGTCCCCGCCAATCATCAACCGCTGACGCCCCTGCTCTATCTGGACCGGGCCGCGCGCGTGTTCCCCGACCAGATCGCCGTGGTCCACGGTGCCCTGCGGCGGTCCTACCGGGACCTCTATGCCCGCGCGCGCCGCCTCGCCTCGGCCCTGGCGCGGCGCGGGATCGGCCGCGGCGACACCGTGGCGGCTCTGCTCTCCAACACCCCCGAGATGATCGAGTGCCATTACGGGGTGCCGATGACCGGGGCCGTGCTCAACACCCTCAACACCCGCCTGGACGCCGCCGCGATCCGCTTCTGCCTGGAGCACGGCGAGGCCAAGGTGCTGATCACCGACCGCGAATTCTCCCGGATCGCAGCGGCCGCGCTCGAGGGCCTCGCGACGAAGCCCCTCGTCATCGATGTCGACGATCCGGAATACGACGGTCCCGGCACGCGCCTCGGCGAGACCGACTACGAATCGTTCCTCGCGGGCGGCGACCCGGAGCACGATTGGCGGCTGCCCGACGACGAGTGGGACGCGATCACGTTGAACTACACGTCGGGCACCACGGGCGATCCGAAAGGCGTGGTCTACCACCACCGTGGGGCGGCGCTGCTGGCGCTGGGCAACGTCATCACCGGCGGGCTCGGGCAGCACCCAGT
Organism: Methylobacterium sp. P31; assembly: GCA_050632875.1. Classification (GTDB taxonomy): domain Bacteria; phylum Pseudomonadota; class Alphaproteobacteria; order Rhizobiales; family Beijerinckiaceae; genus Methylobacterium. Next base: position 5,567,448 of record JBODSC010000001.1, read on the forward strand.
CTATCTCTGGACCCTGCCGATGTTCCACTGCAACGGCTGGTGCTTCCCCTGGACCCTGTCGATCGTGGCCGGCACCCATGTCTGCCTGCGGCAGGTGCGGGCCGAGGCCATGTACCGGCTGATGGCCGAGCACGGCGTCACGCACCTCTGCGGCGCGCCGATCGTGATGCAGATGCTGATCAACGCCTCCGATGCCGAGCGCCGGGACCTGACCCGGCGCGTGGCCTTCTTCACCGCCGCCGCCCCGCCCCCGGAGGCGGTGCTCTCGGGCATGTCGGAGGCCGGCTTCGACGTGACTCACCTGTACGGTCTGACCGAGAGCTACGGACCGGCGGTGGTGAATGCCTGGCACGCGGATTGGGACAAGCTGGCGGCCGACCAGCGCGCCGCCAAGAAGGCGCGCCAGGGCGTGCGCTATCCGGTCCTAGAAGCCCTCGACGTGCGCGACCCGGAGACGATGGAGCCGGTGGCCGCCGACGGGACCACGATCGGCGAGGTGATGATGCGCGGCAACGTTGTGATGCGCGGCTACCTCAAGAACCCGTCGGCCACGCAGGCCGCCTTCCGGGGCGGCTGGTTCCGGACCGGCGACCTCGGGGTGAAGCACCCGGACGGCTACATCCAGCTCAAGGACCGGTCGAAGGACATCATCATCTCAGGGGGCGAGAACATCTCGTCGATCGAGGTCGAGGACGCCCTGTTCAAGCACCCGGCCGTTGCGGCCGCCGCTGTGGTGGCCAAGCCCGACGCGAAATGGGGCGAGACGCCCTGCGCCTTCGTGGAACTGAAGCCCGGGGCGAGCCCGAGCGCCGACGAGCTGATCCAGTGGTGCCGGGGGCGCTTGGCTTCCTACAAGCTCCCGCGCCACGTGGTGTTCGGCGAATTGCCCAAGACCTCCACCGGCAAGGTCCAGAAGTTCATCCTGCGCGAACGGGCCCGGCAGGACGAAGCCTGAGCGCCGCCGGACAGGCCTGACGGCCGCTCAGGCCTGCGGAGGCCGGCGGCGTTCGGCGTGCACCGGCACGGGCACGGGTTTCGGCGCAGGGCCGGCATCGCGGAGGTCGGCCAGGATCTGGGCGACGAATGCCTGGAGCGACACCAGGCTGAACAGGGTGATGGAGGCGGCCAGGGCGGCAGAGACCAGGGTCTTGGCGGTTGCGGGATCCACGGCTTGAGGTCCTTGCTGGGTCTCGCCACGGGCGATCCGGGCGAGAGGCGCCGATCGCGGCGCCGGTGTTACCGGAAGGTGGGCGCGCAGCCGCCGCCGTGCCAGCGTCGCCGCGGTCGCGCCTGGCATGCGCGTGGGTTCGGGCTTGGCGGCCATCCCGGGCGGACACCGCGGTCCACGCCTCCACGCCTCCGCGCCACCGCGAGCCCAGCGACTTGGGGTACGCAGCCTTCGAGGCTGGCCGAACGTTGCGTTTCCCGCAACAAGCGCCCGCGCGGAGCAGGGCGCATCCGGGAGAGACGGCATGGCCGGCAGCGGCATCGCGAACGGCGCTCTCGCAGCGCTGCTCGCCGTTCAGGTCACGGTCCTGCAGGTGATGCTCCTGGCCGCGGGGCCGGCACGGGCCCAGGGGACGGTCCCCGCCCAGGTTCCTGCCGAAGCGCCCGCCCGAGTTCCGGCCCAGGCCTCGGCCCTGCCGCCCGGTCCTACGCCGGCCGAGCCGGTGACCCGGGCGGGCTATTTCTACATCGGCGGCCGCTACCAGAAGCTCGGCGACAAGACCGTGATGGTCGGCCAGATGTTCGTGCAGTCGCGGACCCCGGCCCGGATCACGCAGCCCTACCCGGTGGTGATGGTGCACGGGCTCGCCCAGACCGGCGTGAACTTCCTCGCCACCGCGGACGGGCGACCGGGCTGGGTGCAGCGCTTCGTCGAGAAGGGCTTTCAGGTCTACGTGGTCGATCAGGTCGGGCGCGGGCGCTCGGGCACCAACCCGGAGGTCTACGGCCCCTACGACCGGCTCGGCACCCGCAGCCTGGAGAAGACCCACACGGCGCCGGAGGTCTACGACCTGTACCCGCAAGCCAAGCTGCATACGCGCTGGCCCGGGGGCCCCGGCGTGCAGGGCAATGCCGGCTTCGACCAGTTCTTCGCCAGCCAAGTCCCGTTCCTGGCCAACAGCCAGCAGACCGAGGAGCTGGTCGATCCCGCGCTGGTGGCGCTCCTCGACCGGATCGGCCCGGCGATCCTGCTCACCCACGGCCAGGCGGCCCTGTTCGGCTGGGCGGTCTCGGACGCCCGGCCCGACCTCGTGAAGGCGCATGTATCCGTCGAGCCGAGCGGGCCGCCCTTCTTCGACGTGCAGTTCCGCGGCGGCAAGGACTTCTGGGAGAAGACCGGAGAGGGGCGCGCCCGCGCCTACGGGCTCACCCGCATGCCGCTGACCTTCGAGCCGCCCGTGAAGGCGCCGGAGGACTTGATCGTGGCGCAGCAGGCCAAGGCGGCGGACGGGCAAGTCCGCTGCTGGCTGCAGGGCGAGCCCGCCCGGACCCTGCCGAACCTCGCGAAGGTCCCGGCCGTCCTGGTCACCGCGGAGGCCTCCTTCCACGCCACCTACGACGCATGCACGGTCGCCTTCCTGGCCCAGGCCGGTGCCAAGCCCGACGTGATCCGCTTGGCCGACCGGGACATCCACGGCAATGGCCACATGATGATGCTGGAGACGAACAGCGACGCCGTGGCGGACGTGCTGGCCGGCTGGCTCGCGGGCCGCGTGAAGTAGCCCCTCTCCGCCCCCTACTCGCCCCACGCACGGCGCGGCAGCGATGAGCGGGGCGCTGCCGGCTGACTTCGCCGCGCCGACGAGGTCGGCCGTGCCGCCCCGCAGAGACCGCATCATCCTCGGCTCCTGCCACCGACGCGTGTCGCAACAGCAACAGCTCTCGCTTTCCGCGTGAGAGCCGCTTGCGGCCGCGCGTGCCTGCCCGTAGTCCGAACAGGGAAATGTCAATAAAAACAGTATTTTAGCACAATTCTAAACAGTACGGCAGCGAGGCTGGGAGCGGTCTCGGCGAACGCGGTCGGCTGCCCGCGGCGTCGCACACGGCTAGGTACAATGAGAGTCGCTCACTCCCGTCCCGGAATCCTGCGCGCCCTTCTGGCCGGCGCCTCGCTCGCCATCCTTGCGCAGGCCGCCGCGAGCCCGGTCCTGGCGCAGGACGCGCGGGCGCCGCGCCGGGGCGTCGCCAGTTCCCCGGCCGGCGGCAGCAGTTCCCCGGCCGGCGGCAGCGTGCAGCTCGACGAGATCAGCGTCGAGAGCCAGGGTGGTGGCGCGCCGGTTTCGGCGGCCCGGGCCGATGCGGCCGGACCCGCCGTGGAGAGCCCGACCGGCCCGATCGACGGCTACGTGGCCCGGCGCTCGGCCACGGCCACCAAGACCAACACCCCGCTGATCGAGACGCCGCAATCGATTACTGTCGTGGGCCGCCAGCAGCTCGGCACCCAGAACGCTCAGACCCTGACGCAGGCGACGCAGTACGTCGCCGGCACCTACGCGGGCACCTTCGGCGCCGACACGCGCCTCGACTTCTTCCAGCTGCGCGGCTTCGTGGTCAGCGATTACGGCCTCTACCTCAACGGCCTGCAGCTCCTGAACTATGGCTTCGCCTACAGCCGGGTCGACACGTTCGGGCTTGAGCGCATCGAGGTGCTGCGCGGCCCCTCCGCGGTTCTGTTCGGCGCCGGCAATCCAGGCGGCCTGATCAACCAGATCAGCAAGCGCCCGACCGAGACCCCGTTCGGGCTCGTCGAGGTCGGCGGCGGCTCCTTCGACCAGCGCTACGCCGCCTTCGACGTCGGCGGCCCGGCCGACAAGGACGGCCACTGGTTCACCCGCCTGACCGGCTATGCCCGCGATGGCGGCACGCAGGTCCAGGGCGCGCCGGACGACAGCTACTACATCGCCCCGGCCTTCACCTATAAGCCGGACGGGTCGACCAAGTTCACGGTGCTGTCGAGCGTCCAGCACGACAACACGGCGGTGACCGCGAACTTCCTGCCCTACTAGGGCACGGCGCGGCCGACGGTGCTCGGCCTGCGCATCCCGCGCGCGCTCAACGTGGGTGACGCCGGCTTCAACACCTACCAGCGCGACCAAGCCTTCATCGGCTACGAGTTTGAGCACGTCTTCGACGACACCTGGGCGGTGCGCCAGAACGCCCGCTACGGCTTCACGCAGAGCTACCAGAACTCCTATATCGGCCAGCTCGGCTATGCCGACCCGCTCCAGACGCAGCTCGCCCGCTACCTGTTCCGGGATCACGCCAAGATCGCGCAGCTCGACGTCGACACCCAGGCCGAGGCCAAGTTCTCAGACGGCTTCTTCCGTCACGACTTCCTGATGGGCGTGGAGTACCGGAACTTCCAGATCCACGACAACCAGGCTTCGGGCTTCCCCGGCCCCAACCTGAACATCCTCGCGCCGACCTACGGCCCGCAGACGGTCTCGGCCTCGCCCTACCTGATCAACGCCGATTCGTTCCAGCAGGTCGGCCTCTACTTCCAGGACCAGATCAAGCTCACGCCGGAGCTGACCCTGATCCTCGGCGGCCGCCAGGACTTCGTCCAGAATACCGTCTACGACCGGCTGGCGCCGATCAACACCAACGGCCGCACCGACAGCGCCTTCACCTACCGGGCGGCGGCGATCTACAATTTCGACTTCGGCCTCGCGCCCTACATCATGTACGCGACCTCGTTCCAGCCCGAGATCGGCACCGACATCAACGGCCGTGCCTTCAGGCCCGATACCGGCGAGCAGATCGAGGGCGGCGTCAAGTTCGAGCCACCGGGCCAGGGCTACTTCCTGACGCTCGCCGGGTTCGACATCCACCGCAACAACGTGCTCACCCCCAACCCGGTGAACACGCTGTTCCAGACGCAGGTCGGCGCGGTGCGCTCCACCGGCTTCGAGGCGCAGCTGGTGGCCAACGTCGCCGACGGCCTCAATCTGGTGGCGTCGTTCACCAAGTTCGATTTCAGCACCGTGCGGGATCCCGATCCGGTGCGGGTCGGCAAGACGCCGGTCAACATCCCCCAGACCCTCGCCTCGCTGTCCGCCGACTACACCATCCCGACCGGGCCGTGGCGCGGCTTCGGCTTTGGCGGCGGTGTGCGCTACGTCGGGAGCTCGTTCGCCGACGTGGCCAACACCCTGCGGGTGCCCGACTACGTGCTGTTCGACGCGCAGGTGCACTACGACTACGAGAACTGGCGCTTCCAGGTGAACGCCACGAACCTCGCCGACCGGCGCTTCGTCGCGTCCTGCCAGTCGGACACCTCCTGCTTCTACGGCGATGCCCGGCGGGTGCTGGCGAAGGTCAGCTACAAGTGGTGAGGGGCGCCGGTCGGGCCTGCGCGGATGCGGTCCCGGTGAGGGATTGCGGTCCGGAGAGCCGTGTGGGCAGGTCGTCGATCCGCAGGGACCGGCGCAGGCTCCGCGAGAGCGTGTCGACCGCCACCGTCACCAGGGCGGTGGCGGCGATCAGCACCACGGCCACGTCGAGGCGCAGCTCCGAGATCGCCGCGTCGACGTAGAAGCCCAGGGTCGTGACGCCGAGGATGCCGAAGATCGCGCTCTCCCGCAGGATCAGCTCCCAGCGGTAGAGCAGGTAGGCCAGGAACTGGCCGTAGAGGCGCGGCACGGTTTCATAGGCGTACAGGTTGAGGCCCCGGGGCGCGTCGGCCCGGTAGGGGATCGCGTCGGCGTGCCGGCCCATCAGGTAGGCGATGATCCCGGCATTGTGCAGCGCCAGCGCGATGATCGCCGGCAGCATCGAGGGGCCGAGCAGCTGCAGGCAGAGATAGGCCAGCATGTATTCCGGCGTGGAGCGGACCACGACGAGAAGCACGCGACCGAGGGGCCGTCCGAGCGGCCCGGCGAAGCGCCGCGCGGTGAGCGGGAACAGGACCAGCGCCCCGAGCGCGGTGGCCACCAGGGCGATCTGCGCGAGAATCAGGGTCTGGGCCGTGCCGGGCAGGATCTGCTCGCCCAGGATCGGGTGCAGCCAGGACCAGAGCCGCGCCCAGGTTCCGGGTTCGGCCAGGGACGCGCCGCGCAGGGGCGCCGGCACGATGTCGTGGCCGAGGAAGCGCGCGAGGCTCGGCCCCACCGCGGCGCTGCCGATGGAAGGCGGCAGCGCCAGCACGGCGCCGACGAGCAGGAGCGGCACGGTCCGGGCGCGCACCCAGAGCCGGCGCGTGCCGATCAGCGCGTAGAAGATCAGGAGCAGGGCGCCTGCCTCCGCGTAGCGGCCCTGGCGGAAGGCGGATTCGAAGGAAAAGCCCATGGTCGGCAGGCCGATGAAGCCGAGCACGAGGCTGGAGCGCAGGCCGCATTCCAGGCGATAGAGGGTGTAGTCGCGCATCCGCCCGGCCACCTCGGGCAGGCGGGCATACAGGAAGGCCGAGACCGTCCCGGTGCCGGCGGGCAGCACCCGGACGGCCGCGAGGTCGGCCTCCTCGATGAGCCTCGGCATAGACCTTGGCGCAGATGCCCGCATAGGGCAGCGCGATGGCGAGCACGCCCGTGGTGGCCGAGAGCCCGAACACCTGCATCAGCAGCAGCGCCCAGAACAGCTCGTGCACGGCGCGGATTCCCGCGCAGGCGAGCCGGACCGTGCGCGAACGCGCGAAGGGAATGGCCAGCAGCAGGCCCGTTCCGGCGCCGAGCCCGACGCCGAGCATCGCGAAGGTCACCGTGTAGACCACGCTCCAGCCCTCGACCGAGAGGAAGTCGGGCCGGATCAGGCCGCCGAGCAGCCGTGCGAGGTCGGCGAAAGGGTGGAGCGTGGTGACCTGCAGATCCGCAGCCAGCAGGCTGGCGAGCGCCGCCGCCAGGAACCAGCGGCTCACCGCGGCGTAGCCGGGCCGCGGCAGGAATACGGCGCGGCGCATCAGGCGGCCTCGTAATACGGGGTCAGGCGCGCCGGATCGAGGCCGGCGGAGGGCGCGTCGAGGGCAATCCGGCCGCCCTCCAGCACCACGACCCGGTCGGTATGCGCCAGCGCCAGCGCCACGTCGTGGAGCGCCAGGATCAGGGTCTCGTGGCTCTTGGCCAGCTCGGCGAGGATCCGCGCGCCCTGCTGGCGGTCCAGCGCCGAGACGGGCTCGTCGCCCACCAGGATCGGGCGGCCGTTGTAGAGGGCGCGCGCCACCGAGACGCGCTGCTGCTGGCCGCCGGACAGCTCCCCGGCTTTGGCCCAGAGCTTGTCTGCCAGACCCACCCGGTCGAGGAGGCCTTCGATCTCGGCGACATCCGCCCGGGCCGGGCGGACCAGGGTGCGCAGGTTGTGCAGGGTCGAGCGCCGGTCGAGGCGGCCCATATAGACGTTGTGGAAGACCGAGAGCGGGCGGACCAGGGCGGCGGCCTGCGGCACCAGGGCCACCCGCTCGGGCGTCTGCGCGTGGATCAGCCCGATCAGGGTCGACTTGCCGGCCCCCGAACGACCCATCAGGGCGACGCGCTCCCCCGCCCGGACGGTCAGGTCGATGCCGGAGAGCACCGGGCGCCCGTCATAGGACGCCGCGGCGTCGGCGAGGACGATCGCCGCCCGGGATCCCGTCCCGCCCGCCACGGTCCTCAATCCAGCAGACCGGTGGAGCGGCCGACCTCAACCAGGGGCTCGTAGGCGGCGTTGGTCACGGGCACGAATCTCGAGCGCCCGAACGGCTCCAGGATCGCCGGGTCGGTGATCCCGGTCAGCGCCGCCCGCAGCTTCTCGGTGAAGCCGGCGCCGTAGGTCTGCTCCACGTCGCCCCGCACGGTCCACTGGTAATCGGGGAAGGTCGGGCTCTCCCAGATCACCGAGACCGCCTTCGGGTCGACCTTGCCGGCCTTGGTGTCGAGGTCCCAGACCGAGTAGTCGACGGCGCCGACCGCGAAGGCCCCGGACTGCACCAGCTGGATCGTGCGGCTGTGGTCCCCCGAGAAGCCCACCCGGGCAAAGACCTGTTCCGGGCTCTTCCCCGGGAAGGCCTGCCGGATGAAGTACTCGGGCATCAGCCGCCCGGAGGTCGAGGCGCGGGCGCCGAACGTGAAGGTCTTGCCCTGAATATCCTTGGGGAAGTCCTTGGTCGGCTTCAGTCCGGTGGCGGCGTTGGCGATGAGATAGGTCTTGAACGCTGCGTCCTCGGCACCCTGCGCGATCGCCTGGGAGCCCGGCACGGCCTTGCGGGCCTGCACGCCCGTGAAGCCGCCGAACCACGCGAGCTGAACCTGCCCGTTGGTGAAGGCGGTGACCGCCGCCGGGTAGCTCTTCACCGGGATATAGCGCACCGGCACGCCGAGCTTGGCCTCGAGATAGGTGGCGACCTTGCCGAAGCGCTCCACCAGGCGGCTCTCGTCCTGGTCGGGGATGCCGGTGAAGACGAGGGGCGGGACCGCCTTATCCTGCGCGCGCGCCGGCGCCGCGGCCGCGATCAGGGTCGCCACGCATCCCAGGGCGACCCGCCCGAACCGTCCCGATCGCCGCATGGGAACTCCGTCGCATCGCGCCCGATCAGCTTGGGCGCAAATCCCGATGCGGCGTAGCAGAAGCCGCGTGCCGGGGCACCATCAAGCTCCGGTGATCTCTGGAAAAACAGGTCGGCCGCACCGGGTCGGTTCACCGGTCGTGCCCGCGCCGATCGAAAGGACCGGCCCTAGGCGCAGATCGGGATGCGGCATCCTGCAGCAGGCCAGGATCCCCTCCCCGACTCCGATGGCCGTCTACCCTGCGGACGGATCGGGTTTGTGACGAATGTGCTTTCCCGTCGCCCATATCGGCCCGGGCCCCCCGTTCGAAGGGGAGGAGCCGAGTCGCGGCCCGCCCTCTGCGCCGCGACAGACCCGAATCACCAAGACTTGCATTCCGGAGCAGCCGCTTGGCGCTCAGGCGGCCGCTTCCGCCTCGATCGCCCATAGGGCGAGGGGCTCGGGCAGGGCGGCATCCGGCACCGGGACGACCCGGATCCCCGCCGGCAGCATATCGCCTATCAGAGCGAGGAAATCACCCGAGGCGGCGACCTCGATCTCGGCCGCCTTGGCCCGAGCCTCGATCCGCGAGAGGGCGTTCATGGCGGGCCCCAGCACCGTATACTCGGCCCGCACGCCGTCATCGAAGACGCCGACCAGGAGGTCGCCCGCGTGCAGCGCGACCACGACCCGCAAGGTGAAGAGCCCGTCGGCCGCCCGCCGGGCGTTGAGCGCGGCGAGCCGCCGGCGGACCGACAGGGCGCAGGCCAGCGCCGCCCGCGCCTGCGCGTCCGGGTGGCCGACCACGAACTGCACGAGAACCGCATCGCCGACGTACTTGTCCACGAGGCCGCCCTGCTCCGCGACGGCCGCCTGCGCGGCTGCCCGGACGGCGAGCAGGGCCGCCACCATCGTCTCGGGCGGGTACTCGCGGGAGAGCCGGGAGAAGCCCCGGACGTCGAGGACCATCAGGCAGGCGTGGCGCCGATGGACGCCCAGCGTGGAATCCCCGTCCTCGGCGGCGAGGTCGAGGGCGACCGCGTCCGGCACGAAGCGCGCGAGCTGGGTCCGCTCGTGCTCCATGCGCAGGGCCCGCGCCACTGCGTTCCGCAGGCGGCTCATCCCATCGATGACCAGGAGGCCCGCCGCCACGAAGGTGGCGAGTCCCGTGATCTGCGCCGTCGGGAAGGTGGCGGGGCCCGGGAACAGCTCCGGACGGGCCAGCCCGATCAGGAAGGCCGCGCTCCAGCACGCAGTGACGAGGCCGCAGAACAGCAGGGTCTGCGCCACCCGCATGCTCAGGCCGGTCTGGAGCAGGAGCAGGAAGGCCGGCAGGCGGCTCACCGCATCGGCGCCGAGGCCCGCGCCGCCGCCGGCCAGCATGTGCTCGATGATCACGTAGACCGCGAGCCCGGCATTGAGAACGGTCCCGGCCCAGCCGTAGGCGTTCGCGAACCGGCCCCCGCGCCGCTCGCCCAGCCCGAACCAGACCGTACCGAGGCCGTAGAGGCCGAGGATGAACCAGTGGCTCAGGGCATGCAGTGAGCCGTCATAGGCCTGGGCCGCCATGAGCAGCACCAGCACGATGATGGCGCGCAGACCGAGCAGGCGCAGGCTGCCGCCCGCCTGCATGGCGCGCAGCACCGCCGCGTCGTCCGCACCCGCATCCGCCCGGTTCTCGGCCGGCGCCCGGGCGATCCGCATGGCAGGAAGCGGCGGGCTCTCGGCGCCGCCGGAGGCCATCACCCGCCCCGGCCGAGGCGCCGGGCCGCCGCGAACCGGTTGAGGAAGCGCGGCTCCTTCTCGGGGGCGATCCGGACCGCGAGGTGCAGGGTGCCGTCGGCCTCCGACCGGCGGTCGAGGATCTCGGCGTTCTCGTAGAGCCAGTTCAGCGCCGCCCCGTCCTCCGGCGGCAGCGTCACCGCGAAGCTCGCGCGGTTGCGCCCGATCCGCGCCTCGATCCGGGCCGTCAGGGCGGCGAGCCCCTCCCCGGTCAGCGCCGAGACCAGGACCGGCGCGGCGCTGTCGCGGTCGTTGCGGACCTTACCCTGGCCGCTGAGGTTCAGGAGCCGCGTGCGCTCGGCCTCGTCGAGGAGGTCGGCCTTGTTCCAGACCTCGATGATCCGGTCGGTACTCGTCTCGATGCCGAGTCTCGCGCAGCACCTCGCCGACATCCTCGGCCTGGGCCTCCGAATCGACATGGGAGACGTCGCGCACGTGGAGCAGCACGTCGGCCTCGATGGCGTCCTCAAGGGTCGCCCGGAAGGCTGCGATCAGCGGGGTCGGCAGGTCGGAGATGAAGCCCACCGTGTCCGACAGGATCACGGTCTCGCCGTGGGGCAGTTTGGTCGCCCGGGCGGTGGGATCGAGGGTGGCGAACAGCATGTCCTTGGCGGTGACCTCGGCCCGGGTCAGCGCGTTGAACAGGCTCGACTTGCCGGCATTGGTGTAGCCCACCAGCGCGACGATCGGGTACGGCACCCGCGCCCGGCTCTGCCGGTGCAGGCCGCGGGTGCGCACCACCGCGTCGAGGTCGCGCTCGATCCGGGTCATGCGCTCCTGGATCATGCGCCGATCGGCCTCGATCTGGGTCTCGCCGGGGCCGCCCAGAAAGCCGAAGCCGCCACGCTGGCGCTCCAGGTGGGTCCAGGAGCGGACGAGGCGGGATTTCTGGTAGGCGAGATGGGCATGCTCGACCTGGAGCGTGCCCTCGCGGGTCGACGCGCGGCGCCCGAAGATCTCAAGGATCAGCCCGGTGCGGTCGATGACCTTGGCGCCCCAGGCCTTTTCCAGGTTGCGCTGCTGCACCGGCGAGAGGGCGCAGTCCATCACCACGAGGCCGATCTCCCGGGCGCGGATCAGGCCGGCGATCTCCTCGACGCGGCCTTTGCCGAGAAAGGTCGAGGGGCGGATCCGCGGCAGGGTGACGGCGAGACTCTCGACCACGTCGAGTTCGATCGCGGCAGCCAGCCCGGTCGCCTCGTCGAGGCGCGCCTCGACGGAACGGGTGGGCGCGGCCGGCCCGTTGCCGGTTCCCGATGCGCCGCGCGCCAGATAGGGTCCGATCACCAGGGTATGGGTCGCCGCGGCGATCTCGCCCTCGGGGGCGGCCTGCGCCTGAAGGCGGGCTTCGCCGGACGTCAGCGTCTCGCTCATGCAGCCTTTGGACACCGCCGGGAGGCCGGCGGCTTCGTTCGAGAGGTCGGATCCGACAGAATGGGGATGCGGGGGAGCCGGGCCAAGATGTCGGGCCGGGACGGCCGCAGATATTCGTCGGTGGGATCTGGGCCTTCACCCGCCCCGTCAGAGGCTGCGATGCTCACGCCCCGGCTTGTGCAAGGGACGACAGGCTCCCCTCTCCTGAAGCCGTATCACCGGAACCGATCCGTGAATCCGGTCGTCCGCAGAGGGGGAAAGCGCGCGGATCCGGCTGCACCCAGCGAAGACCTCTCACGCCTTCTCGGCGGTCTCGTCCGGCTCGAACAGCTGCACCGGATGGCCCGGCATGATCGTGGAGATCGCGTGCTTGTAGACGAGCTGGGAGTGGCCATCCCGGCGCAGCAGCACACAGAAATTGTCGAACCACGTCACCACGCCCTGAAGCTTGACGCCGTTGACGAGGAAGATGGTGAGCGGGATCTTGTTCTTGCGGACATGGTTGAGGAACGTGTCCTGAAGGTTCTGTGCGCGTTCGCCCGCCATCTTCTTAGCCTTCTTGTTGTCCCGGTTCGGTCCGTCCGGGATGGGTGCGCCGCGGGCCGGATCGCCCGATCACCCCGTCCGCGGCCGTGTATACAAACACCATGACTTCGCGAAAGCGTGGGCGCAAGCAACCCCCGCTGCGGCCGATCCGTGACGGATTGGCACCGCTCTCAACGCGCGCCGTCCCCGAGCCTCACGGCCCGATGCCGAGGGACTTCAACTTGCGGTGCAGGGCCGAGCGCTCCATCCCGATGAACTCGGCGGTGCGCGAGATATTGCCCGAGAACCGGGCGATCTGCGCCACGAGGTACTCGCGCTCGAAGATCTCCCGCGCCTCCCGGAGCGCGAGGCTCATCAGCTTCTCGCCGCCCGCGCCGCCCGGGGTGGTCGGCACCAGGGCGCCGATCTCGGAGGGCAGCATCTCGGAGGTGACCTCCTGCTCCGGGTCGGCCTGGGTGAGGATCATCAGCCGCTCGACGTTGTTCTTGAGCTGGCGGACATTGCCCGGCCAATTGTGCGACTGGAGCACCGCCATCGCGTCCTCGGCGATCCGGCGCTTGGGCAGGCCGGTCTGGGACGAGATGTTGTCCATGAAGAACTGGATCAGCTCGGGCACGTCCTCGCGGCGCTCGGCGAGCGAGGGCACCCGGATCGGCACCACCGAGAGGCGGTGGAACAGGTCCTCGCGGAACCGGCCGGCGGCGATCTCCTCCTGAAGGTCCCGGGACGAGGACGAGATGATCTCGGACATCCACGTGGACCCGCGTCGTGCCGCCGACCCGCTGGAAGTTCTGATCGACGAGGACGCGCAGGATCCGGTTCTGGGTCTCGCGCGGCATGTCGGCGACCTCGTCGAGGTAGAGGGTGCCGCCATGGGCCTCCTCCAGGGCGCCGACCCGGCGCCCGCTCTCGCCCTCGACCCCGAACAGCTCCGCCTCCATGGTCTCGGGCAGGATCGCCGCCGCGTTGAGGAGCACGAAGGGACCGCTCGCCCGCGCCGAGGCCTTGTGCAGGCTGCGGGCGGCGAGCTCCTTGCCCGAGCCTAGCGCCCCGGTGATCATCACCCGGGCGTTGGTCGGCGCCACCCGCTCGATGGTCTGGCGCAGCTGGTTGATCGCGAGCGACGTGCCGACGATGCGGCTGGTATTGCCGGAACGCGCCGTCAGGTCGCGGACCTCGCGCCGGAGCCGCGAGGCCTCCAGGGCCCGCTCGGCCACCAGGATCAGCCGGTCGGCCTTGAACGGCTTCTCGATGAAGTCGTAGGCGCCCGCCTTGATGGCCGAGACCGCGGTCTCGATGTTGCCGTGACCCGAGATCATCACCACCGGCAGGTCGGGATTGGCCGCCTTGATCAGGTCGAGCACCTGCAGGCCGTCGAGCCGCGAGCCTTGCAGCCAGATGTCGAGGAAGACGAGGTGCGGCCGGCGGGCCTCGATGGCGGCGAGCGCCTCGTCCGAGCTACCGGCCGTGCGGCAGCGGTGTCCCTCGTCGTCCAAGATGCCGGCCACGAGGTCGCGGATGTCGGCCTCGTCGTCGACGATCAGGATATCGGCGCTCATGCGTGCATCTCCGCGATCCGGGGGCCGTCGGTGCGGCGCCCTTCTCCTCTGTCGTGTCGGGATTGGTCTCGAGGGAGCCCACGGACGGCGCGGGCCCGTGCTCGCGGGGGATCCGCATCCGCACCTGCCCACCGCGGCCGGCGGGATTGTCGTTCAGCTCGATCCCGCCGCCGTGCTCCTCAAGCACCTTGCTGACGATGGCAAGTCCCAGCCCGGTGCCGCCCTCGCGAGTGGTCATGTAGGGCTCCAGCAGCCGCTGGCGTCCCTCGGGGGAAATCCCTTGCCGTTGTCGGTGACGGCGATCACCGCGAACCCGTCCTCGACGGCGAGGCTCAAGGCGATCTTGCCCTTGCCGAGTCTCGGCCTCCGGGACCTCGGCCACCGCCTCGACGGCGTTCTTGAGGATGTTGGTGATCACTTGGCTGAGCAGCCGGATGTCGAAGGCCGCCACGATCTTCTCCGCACTGCCCGCCCCGCCCTGGGCCGAGAACGCGAAGTCGATGTCCGGATGCGCCACGCGCATCATGAACAGGTTCTGCTTGGCGATCTCGGTGAGGTCGTTCGGGGCGATGGCGGGCTTGGGCATCCGCGCGAAGGCCGAGAACTCGTCGACCATCCGCTTGATCTCGTCCACCTGGCGCACGATCGTGGCGGTGCACTGGTCGAACACCTCCTTGTCGGCGGTGATCACCTTCCCGTACTTGCGCCGGATCCGCTCGGCCGAGAGCTGGATCGGGGTCAGCGGGTTCTTGATCTCATGGGCGATCCGGCGGGCGACATCGCCCCAGGCCGAGCTGCGCTGCGCCTGGACGAGGTCGGTGATGTCGTCGAGCGTCACCACCGAGCCGCGGGCGGCCGCTTGCGCCTGCTCGCTCGTCACCCGCACCGTGATGGTGCGCTCGCCGCGGGACCGGGTGAGCTGGATCTGCTGCTGCTGCAGGCTGCGCTGGCGCGCCTCGCTCTCGGCGAGCACGGGGGCGAGTTCCGGCACCGCGCGGGCGAGCGCCTGGCCGACGAGGGCGTCGCTCTCCAGATCGAGCATCCGCTCGGCGGCCGGGTTGGCGATGGTGACGAAGCCCGCCGCGTCGAGGCCGATCACCCCGGGCGAGACCCCCGACAGCACGGCTTCCGTGAACCGGCGGCGGGTGTCGATCAGGTCGCTCGCCGCGATCAGGCCGGCGTGCTGGCGGCGCAGCTCCTGGGTCATCTTGTTGAAGCTCTCGCCGAGATGGGCGAGGTCGCCGCTGGTCTTCTTGGTCGGCACCTGGGCGTAGAAATTGCCCGACGCCACTTGGTCGGCGGCGTTGATCAGCCGGCGGATCGGCGCCACGAACCGGTTGGCGAAGTTCAT
Source organism: Methylobacterium sp. P31 (assembly GCA_050632875.1). Classification (GTDB taxonomy): domain Bacteria; phylum Pseudomonadota; class Alphaproteobacteria; order Rhizobiales; family Beijerinckiaceae; genus Methylobacterium. The sequence goes on from JBODSC010000001.1 coordinate 5,582,519, forward strand.
CCCGAACCACACCGCCGAGAGGAGCGCGATCAGGGCGATCAGCAGGAACACCGACGCGAAGGTGATCTGGATCGAGCGGCGCAGCGAATCGTAGGTGAGGTACTCGGCGGCCGCCGCCCGGGACACGCCCGGAAAGTCGATGGCGAGCTGGCTCACCTCCCGCTGCACCATCAGCACGGCGTCGTCGTAGGCGGGCATCCGCATCAGCGCGGCGAAGACCCGGCCCTCGGTGGGCAGCAGGCAGATCGGGTCGGCCGAGTTCGCCGCGTCCTCGAAGGCCGCCGCCGAGGGCAGGCGGTTCGTCTTCAGCACGTCGATCTTGGCCCGGGCCACCACCTCGGTGGGACCGCGCATGATCTGCGCCACCGGCAGGCCGAGATTGGTCGCCCGGGTCGTCAGGAAGGTCTGGAACCAGTCCCGGTTCACATCGAAATTCGGCCGCGCCCGGGTCAGGTCGTCGGCGAGGATGCGGATCTCCCGGGCGAGGCTCTGGCACTGGTTCTCCTGGTAGGCGTCGGCCACCTCCACGGATTTCAGCACCACGTCGCGGACCCGGTCGGTGAAGCCCAGCGACAGGCCCCGGTCGATCGTCACGGACGCCACCACGGCGAGCAGGATCGTCGGCAGGATCGCGATCAGCGAGAACAGGCCGACGATGCGGGTGTGCAGGCGCGCCACCGCCGCGTTAGCCTTGCGGGCGTGCAGGAAGACCCGCGCCTCCCAAGCGATGACCACGGCGAGGCCGAGGACCAGGGCGGCGTTGATGGCGAGCAACGTCACGCCGTAGGCCGGCGTCGGCGTCACCCGGATCACCCCGGCCAGGATCAGGAAGGTCGCCAGCGCCGAGATCAGGGCGGTGATCACCACGACCGCGCCGATCCAGCCCGGCCCGCGCGGCCCGGGGCGCAGCGAATCCGCCAGGGCCATGTCCTGACCCGCCCCGTCGCCCGCCCCTTCGGGGTCCGGCGACGGGCCTTCCTCTCTCCGTGAGCGTTTCAGGAACGGCATGACTGGTGCAGGGCCACAACAGTGTGGCGGAATTAATACGAATCGGGCCCGTCTCGAACAGGGCCAGGAAGGCGATGGGCCGCAGTGAGGCGCCCTTGACCGCGCCGGTACCCGCTCGTAACCCCGGTCCCGGAGGCGAACGGGGTCTGGTGGCCCTCCTGGTCTTCAAAACCAGCGGTACGCCAACAGCGTACGGTGGGTTCGATTCCCATCCGCTTCCGCCAGATCAAGCACTTACCGCCCTTTCAGTCGGCGCTGTCGCCGTTGATACCAGCGGCGCTGTGCCGGTTTTCGTGCCGACCCGCTTGATCGCCCGGTGTAAGTGGGCCGTATTCAAGTGAGCGTATTTAAGGGTCATCGCGATGTGGCGGTGGCCCAGAATCGCCTGCAAGGCTGCGAGGTCGCCGGTTTCCTGGAGGAACACGCTGGCGAATCGGTGCCGCAAATCATGACACCTCCACGGCACCTTCGCTCGCTTCGCGATCACGGCGAACCGGCTGGCGAAGTGGACATATCTCTGCCCCTCATCACCGTGCCAGAAGACGTAGCGCCGAGCAGGATGCTGAGGTGTGCCGAGAAGTGTGCCCAGGGCATCGTCGCTCAACGGGATGGTGCGCGGCGACGAGGTCTTCGTCTTCCAGAGCCGAATCTCTCGGCGCTCGATCGAGACCTGCTTCCACTCCAGGCCGCATGCTTCTTCCTGCCGCATGCCGGTCTGGGCCAGTAGGTGGATCAGGCGGCCGATCATCGGCGGCGCGTGCGCTACGAGACGCTCGACCTCTTCCTCGCTCGGATACGAGGTTCGCGGCGGGGCCTCGCGGATGTGCTTCTTGGAGAACTGCCGAACCGGGTTGATCTCGACGAGGTCCCAGGCGACGGCGCACGAGAACATGCAACTCAGCGTCGCCAGATCCCGGCGGATGGTGGCGCCTGTGACGCCTTCCTGTTTGCGGGCCGTCACGAAGTCGCCGAGACGCCCCTTGTTGATCTCGTCGAGGAAGAAGGTGCCGAAGCGCGGCGTCAGGTGCTTGAAGCTCTCCCTGTACCGGGCCTGGGTCGAGGGCTTGAGGGTCGGGAGGTACTCCGCCGCGAAGCGTTCCAACATCTCCTGGTAGGACCGTCGAGGACGCCCTCCACGATCAAGCCGACGATGCTCCTCCATCACCTGGGCGAGGAACTGCTGGGCGATGGCCTTCGAGACTGTCCGCGCGCTCTTCCTAATCTCCCGGCCATGCCACTGGAACCTGATCCAGTAGGTCTCGTGCCCCTTCCGACCGCGCTTGTAGACCGCCGCCACCCAGATCCTCACCGCCGACCATCGCCGAGATCAGCATCTCACGAAGCTCGAATCCCGCAAGCGAATGTTCGGGCAGCGCTGGCGTACGGGTCGCGGAGGAGGCTCAGGCCGAGGGTCACGGCCGCCAAAGTCTGGAGGAAGATCCCGCAGCACCGTCTGGGGCGGGGTGACCCAGACGGGCACCGCGGTGATCGCGATCAAGTCCGCGACGGCTGGGTGGGAGCAGCCGACGCCAACTTCGACGGCATGATCTCCGACGAGGTGATCCAGGAGGCCTACCCCAGCAAGAGCAACACCTCCGCGCCGACATCGACCAGGGCGACATGGACGAGCACGCCCCCGACGAGGGCGACTACGGCTAGGGCGACTACGGCCAGGGCGACTACGGCCAGAGCGACTGCGGCCAGAGCGACTACGACGAGGGCGAGGACGAGGACTAGCTTCCCGTTCTCGTCCAGGACGACCTCCTCCTCGTCGAGGCGGACAAGTTCCCCTTGAGCGACTAGCTCGCCGACGACATCCCAACCTGCTCGGCACCCGGACCATCCACGTCTTGGTGGACGAGATCGCCGAGGCCATCATGGTGATCGACGAGAAGCGTGGCCCGCGAGGGCGACGACCTGGAAGCCGCGGACCAACTTGATGACCGTGGAGACCGTCGCCTCGAAGGCCTACCAGATGATCCCGAACATCGCCCGGAAGGTCGGCAGTTGGGCCTCCAGGCCATCGAGAACGCCTACCTCGACGAGGTCGCCCGCTTGGAACGGTGACAACGGCAAGCTCGCCCACTTCAAGCCCGAGACCTACGTCCAGTAGGCGGCCAGGACCTACGCCCACTTCGAGGCCAGGAGCTACGTCCGGTAGGTGGCCGAGCTACGTCCAGTAGGAGGCCAAGCCACCAGCGCCGACCACGCCGAGGCCAACGACCGGAACACCGAGGCCGTAATTACCCACCCCCTCATAAATTTCGAAAGGCCAATTGCGTCAGCGGGTTGGCGTGTGACTCAAATTTCCCGCTGATGAGGGTCCGGAGCCTTTGAAAACGGAATTTCGGGACAAAACAGTAACGAGCGGAAATTTGCTGTGGCGGACGCGGTGCGGCCACAGCAAGTACTGATATTGTCGCCGCAATTACTATAATCGCCGGAACCGCGAAAATCCGGTCTAACACATTGATCTAAAAGGGCAAATCCCGCCCCAGGGCGGGGGTGAGTAATAACCCGAGGCCAACGTCCAGAAGTCCAAGGCCAGCGTCCAGAAGTCCAAGCCCTACGGGGCGGGCGCCGTAGGGTCGGGAGTGACCGCTCCGTCAGCCAGGACCCGGTGATTGACTGCGACCTCTGAGCAAGCGAACTCAGATGTACTCTCCCGGTTTTACCAGCATCTTCTAGGCGTGGCACCCTTGTGAGCGCTGACGGTGACGAAGCGGAGAGGGGCGTTGGACGACCACGGTGATGGTGATCCGATTAAGCCGGATCTAGGCGTTCTCCTCGCAGCCGTCGAAGCCTCGGGCGAGGCCGTCCTGATTACCTCCGCCGACCTGGAGGAACCCGGTCCCCGGATCGAGTACGCCAACCCCGCGTTCACGCGGATGTCTGGCTATGATGTGCGCGAGGCCATCGGCCGCTCGCCGCGCTTCCTGCAAGGCCCGAAGACCGAAGCGACGGTGATCGATCGCATGCGTGCAGCGCTCGCCGCTGGCGAACCGTTCCAGGGCGAGGCGGTCAACTACCGCAAGGACGGCTCGACGTATGTCGTCGAGTGGCTGATCACGCCGATGCGCGATCCGGACGGGCGCATCACGCGCTGGATCTCGGCGCAACGGGATGTCACCGAGCGGCATGCGGCGGAGGAACGTCAATCCCTGCTGGTGCGCGAGCTACATCATCGCGTCAGGAACACGCTGGCGACCGTGCAGGCGGTGCTCAGCGCCAGCGCACGCTCTGCTGACGACCTTACCGAATTCCAGCGCACGTTCACGGCTCGGATCACGTCCCTGGCGAAGACCCACACTCTGCTCACCGAGGATCACACCCAAACCGTGCCCTTCGACGGGCTGCTGCGCGCGGAACTCCAGCCCTATGACGATCCAGGGCACTCGCGAGTCGCACTGACGGGTCCGGCTGTCCTCCTTCCGTCCGAGCTTGCCGTACCGATCGGCATGGCGGCCCACGAATTGACGACCAACGCCGTCCGCCACGGTGCGCTGAGAGATCCCGATGGCCGCTTGGAGGTGACATGGTCAATGGAGACGGCCCCGTCAGGCCCGGTGCTGCACTGGACCTGGGACGAGCACGACGGGCCGCCTGTCGCTCTGCCGACGCGCCAGGGTTTCGGCCAGCAACTGCTCAACAGCGTGCTCACCTACCGGATCGGCGCGAAGGTCGAGATCGCGTTCGACCCAGACGGGCTGAGGGTCAAAATCGATATCCCGCTTCCCGGCCAGAAGTAGTCGCCCTTGGCACATCGCCCCGTTGGCCTCGTGTGCAAGAAAGCGGCAGGGCTCTCACCTTCGCCGTTCAGGCCTGTAGGTTTATCGCTCTCAGTAATGGTCGCGCCGACGCTCCTCGCGACGAATCGCGTCGCGCCGCTCCTCACAAAACACTTCACGACGCTCCTACCGCCGGACCTCGTCCCGCTCCCGTTCATGCGGGGAACGAGGATCTACCCGAACGCCACCCGGTCCGATGTCGATGCTCTACGCCGTGGCGGGCAAGGTAGAGAGGTCGAATAAACCGGCTGCGATCAGATCTTCGGTGCCAGCGTGCCGATTGCGACCTGCGGCGCGCGGCTGACCTACGCTGCTGCGTCACCCTCTACGGCGGGCTCCACGTCCTCACATGAGGGGACGTAGGCGCACCAGCCACACACACCCTTGTCGGCCGCTTTTGGGGCATTCCACTGCGAACAGGCCGGACAGACCTTCACAACGATATGGGAGCCGTGAACGAACGCTAGGCCGCGACCACGGAAGGTGGTCTTGCCTTGAGGGAGGTCATTCAACATCTGCACTTCCTGCGGACTGATGCAGGTTGGTGTCAACGGGCGCTCGCGGTTCCCTGCCCTGTCCTATGAACAGTTCCTTCGCACGCTGCGACCAGCATCACCGGCCTCCGCCCTTCCATCTCGGCGGGATAGCAGTAGGGCCTCCAGCCATCCGGTCCCCTTTAACGTCACGCTTACCCTACCTCGTCACGGTCGCGCCCCTTATCGCAAGGATCAGCGCATGACCGAGAAGACCGACATGACCGACACCGTGGCCGTCGCGGGCGAACGCATTTGCTCGATCATCGAGCGCATCGAGCGGTTGGAGGAGGAGATCAAGGACCTGATGGAGGCCAAGAAGGAGATCTTCGCCGAGGCCAAGGGCGAGGGCCTGGACGTGAAGGTGCTCAAGGAGATCCTGAAGATCCGCAAGCAGGACAAGGACGAGCGCGACGAGCAGGAGACGCTGCTCGACGTGTATCTCCGCGCCATGGACGCGCCATCGCCCGCGCCGCTGGCCGAGGCCGCCTGAGCCACTGTTCCAAGTGCGGACGGTGCATCAAGCGCCATCCCGCCTATCTCCGCGGGCGACAACGGTGAGCACCCCGTTCTGGAGGCCGAGGATGGTCCCGCTGATCCGGTAGCGAAGCTGAACCCTTTGGTTAGGGTTCCTCCCTGATGAGGGCTTCCCACTTCGGAGGTGCCGCGATGACCAGCCCGCAGATCAGGTTGCAGGACGCCCAGGCCGTCATCGGCAGGATGGAGCCGGAGCAGATCTCCCAGGCGCTCGAAGAAGCCATGGACAAGGGCGTGAGCCTTGAGGAACTGGTGCTGCGCACCATCGCTCAGGTCCGAACTGAAGCGCCGTCTACGCGAGTCCCGCAACTAGACGCCGCCTGGGAGTGATTGTCTCGGAAGGCATCCAGGTCCACGGCCAGTCAGCCGGACTTCCGCTCCCGATTGGCCTCTTCATCCGCCGAGGCCTCGACGGCGGCGATGACGTTTTCCAACTCTGCGACCTGACGCAGTGCGCTACCGGCGGGCATCCCGTCGTGCTCAGCCATCGCTAGGATGAGATCGCGTTGACGGGCCTTGAGGCGATCGAGAAGTGCGGCGAGCTTTTCGGACATCCGGCGGCTTTAGATACAGGGTTCGCCTCGGACAACCAGAAGGGCGGCTCGGCGCTTGGCCGCATCGTCATGGCCATGCGAACGTGGAAGGATCGCCAAGACAATCAAGTCCGGCGTGACGATCACCACCCGTGATCGGCGAGCCAGTCGTTGAACGACTCGGCATCGGCTTGGTGCTCGAACTCGAAGATCGCCTTGTCGAGCATGGCGTAGCCCCTGCGCTCGCATACACAACGACGCCACCGGCCTGTTGCATATGCCTCGCACCACTGAAACGCGACGCGCTGCCGGTAGTCCTGGGACCAAGAGTTCAGGTCCAGGATCATCGTGGCGGCGTCTGCGGCCACGAAGGCGTTGCGGTCGAGGATCGCCTGGAGTTCCTGGTCAGCCCACAGCCGAGCGACCATACGGCGGATGTTTTGGACGTTCGCCACGGCCATCACGAGCACCTCGCGTCAACTGAGCGGCGGCAGAGCAGGTCGGCGATGTGCATGTCGCGCAGGATCGCGTCATCGTAGGCCTGCACCCGGTTGCGCAAATCTTCGGGCAACAGCGCACCCGCCTCGGCCAGCCTCCAACGAAGCCGCTCTATAGTCCGGGGTGAAACACGTGCGGTCGCCCCGTCGCGTCGTGTGTAGTCGTGGAGATAGGAATGGCCACGGCCGAGCCAAGAACGCGAGAAATGCTCCCGCGAAGTGGTCAGCCCTAGCGCCCTCATCTCCTCGAAAAGCCTCAAAAGTTGAAAGCCGTGCATGGAAAATACCTCGGACGGGGCCTCGGATGAGTGCCCTCATCTACTTATATTCGAACTGATTTTTCGAAGTTTGTGGATCTGCTCGATCTCCTCGACGAGGAGATGAGCCTGGGAAGGACGACGATCGCGGTCCATGAAGCTGGCGACGGACGATCGATGTCGCTTCTGGGGAAGCGAGTGATCCTGGTCGCCTCATCCGAAGTCTGACCGGTCTCGGTCACCGTGCTGGCCGCCCCGGGCGAGAGTTTGCCTACATCCCGACGCGGCCCACGGCGGGAACGGTCAGGACCCTATCCCTTCCAGATCCTGATCTGCGGCCCGTACTCGCATGGCGACGTGGGTGAGTGCCGTCTGGCCTCGTTGATCCAGGTGTCATGGGGCTGAACCACTTGGATGCTGTTTCTGGCCGCTCGCCTGAAGGGGGCCATGGCCCGAACGGTCGGCTTCGGCTACGACTTCGTGCCGCGCGCCATGACAAGGAAGCACGTGGGAATTTCCGCTGAGACCAGGGCCCTGATGCTCTCGGGGGCGATGTACGACGACCTGACCTCAGAGTTGATCGAGGCGCGGGCTGGGGCGGTTCGCTTGTCGAACGCCTTCAACGCCACCTGGGGGCAGCCCCAGGAAGTGCGTGACGAGGCTCTTCGCCGTCTTGTTCGGAGCGTAGGGCCCGGGTCCATGTTCGAGCCCGTGCTGCGGGTGGAGTTCGGGGAGAACATCACCATCGGCCGCAACTTCTTCGCCAACTTCGACTGCGTCATCCTCGACGGCGCCGAGGTGACCATCGGCGATTTTGTCCTCTTCGGCCCGCGCGTGGGGATCTACACCTCGAACCACGCTATCGATCCGGGCGAACGGGCCGCGGGTGGGTGCTTCGCCAAGCCCATCATCATCGGCAACCGCTGCTGGATCGGCGGCGGGGTCCACATCATGGGCGGCGTCACCATCGGGGAAGGCACCATCGTGGGGGCCGGTTCTGTCGTGACCAAGAGCCTCCCAGCCAAGGTGATCGCCGGGGGTGTTCCGGCACGCGTGATCCGCTCGATCACAGAAGAAGATCGCACCGGCTTCAAGACCGCCTGATCGCAATGCTATGGCGACCGCTCAGGGTCGCGACCGGCTGTTCCCTTAGCTCACCCAACCAGCCTTGATGGCGTGTGCGACCTCGTCCACGAACAGGCGTGTCTTGGCCGGAAGGAGGCGGCCGGGCGGCATGATGGCGTAGACGCCACCGTTCGCCATGCCGCTCCACCCGGGCAGCACCTCGACCAGCGTACCGGCGCGCAGAGCAGGACCCGCAAGCCAGTCGGCCGTGAAGGTGATCCCGCCCCCTCGATCGCCGCCGTGAGCAGCACCTCCGAGTGGTCCGCGATTAGGGCGCAGGACGGTCGCACCGTCGCGCGCTTGCCGTCCTTCATCAGCGGCCAGTCGGGCCATGCCGAGTAGCCGGTGAAGCCGAGGCAGACGTGGTTCATCAAGTCCGCGGGCGTGTGTGGCGTGCCGCGCGCGTCGAGGTAGTTGGGCGCGGCCACCAGGAGGTTCCGATACGAGGCGATCTTTCGTGTGGTCAGCGAGCTATCGCGCGGCGTCCCAGCCGCTACCCGGATCGCCACGTCGAACCCTTCCGCCACGACATCAACGAAGCGGTCGGTGAGCCGCAGATCGATTCGAATCTGCGGGTGCTGCGCCATGAAGGCGGGCAGCAGTGGTGCGATCCACTGCCGTCCGAAGGAGATCGGGATTGACACTCGCACGAGACCCTGCGGGCTCGCGGCGAGGTCACTGGCCTCGCGGTTGGCGCTGGCCAACTCGTCCAGCAGCGCCTGCACTCGCTGACGGTAAATGGCTCCCACTTCCGTCAGGTTCACCCGACGTGTCGTACGCGACAGCAGGCGGACGCCGAGCCGCTCCTCAAGCTGGCTCACCCGGCGCGACAGTACCGATGCGTCCCGTCCGACGCTCTTGGCGGCGGCCACGAAGCTCCCGGCCTCGGCCACGGCGATGAAGGCGGCAAGTTCGTCCAGATCACCAAGCTCCGCGAATTCCTGCATGATGCGCACGAGTGAAATGTGGCTAACCCGGATTAATCCCGGACGGCGCAAGGCGTACCTGATGTCCATCGAAAGTTCGAGGAGATGAGGTCATGAAAACGTTTCTCAGCATTGGCGCTGGTCCTGGCATGGGGCTGGAGACCGCCGAGCGGTTCGCCCGCGAGGGTTTCCAGGTGATTCTGAGCGCCCGAAACGCGGCCAAGACGCAGGAATTGGCTGAGCAACTCAAAGCCAAGGGCCACAAGGCCGAGGTTCGCACAGTGGACGCGAGCGACCCGTCAAGCGTGGCCAACCTTGTCGAGAGCGTCGAGCGCGAGTTCGGCGGCGTCGAAGTCCTCCACTACAATGCTGCTGGCATGCGGAAGGCAACCCTCGCGGAGCAGCCGCGCGACACCTTCAACGCCGACCTCGCCGTCAATATCAGTGGTGCTATGGCGGCGGCCCAAGCCGTCGCGCCGAAGATGGCCGAGCGCCGCTCCGGTTCAATTCTCCTGACGGGCGGCGGCTTCGGCCTTCAGCCTCACCCGGACTACCTCTCGCTCAGCATCGGCAAGGCTGGCATCCGTGCCTTGGCTCTCGGCCTGTTCGACAGCTTCAAGGAGAAGAACATCCACGTCGCGACCGTGACAGTGGCCGGTTTCGTGAACCCCGGCTCGGAGGACGCTAGGGCGGTCGGCGAGCAGTTCTGGACGTTCCACACACAGCCCCAGGGCTCCTGGGATGTCGAGGCCGTCTACACGCCGAAGGGGTGATCTGCGTTGGCCCGCGCACTGCGGGCCACCCACTCGTCACGGCTGCATCAGAAGGGACAGACGCCATGCACCAGTTGAATGGTCAACGGTTCCTCGTGGTCGGGGGCAGTTCCGGGATCGGGTTGGCAACGGCGGTCGCCGCCGCTTCCGCCGAGGCCGCCGTGACGATCGTCTCCCGGTCCCAGAATAAGCTCGACGCCGCGTGCTCGACGGTCGGCCACGGTGCCCGCGCGAAGGTGCTGGACATGACCGATAACATCGCCGTGGAGCGCTTCTTCGCCGATGAGGGCACCTGGGATCACGTCGTCGTCTCGGCTGCCGAGACGGCGCGGGGCCCGGTGCGCAGCCTCGCCCTCGACGCCGCTAAGGCCGCGATGGAGAGCAAGTTCTGGGGCGCCTACCACATCGCCCGCGCCGCCCAGATCAAGCCCGGCGGTTCGCTCACCTTCGTGTCGGGCTACATGGCTGAGCGGCCTCAGGCGACCGCTGTGCTCCAGGGCGCGATCAACGCCGCTCTTGAAGGTCTCGCGCGCGGACTGGCGCTCGAACTCGCCCCCGTGCGCGTCAACACCGTCTCGCCGGGGCTGATCGAGACGCCGCTGTGGTCGCGCATGCCGGAGGCGGACCGCAAGGCCCTGTTCGCGAGCGCGGCTGAGCGGTTGCCCGCACATCGGATCGGGCAGCCCGAGGACATCGCCAACGCGGTCCTGTTCCTCGCGACAACGCCTTTCGCGACCGGCTCCACCGTGCGTGTTGATGGCGGCGGCGCGATCGGCTGATCGATCCGGCCCATCGCTTGCAGCGGCGCTGTACCGGGCCTCCCACGATCAAGCTCGGATGAACGAGGCCGATCTACCGGCCGCAGATCCATCTTGGCCCTCACCGCGGAGAGCACACGCATGCCGGGCAAGCTGAACATTCACTTGCGGGCGCTGATTGGCGGATTGCTGATCATGACCGCCGCGGCGTCGGCCGCGGTGAGCGCCGAGATCTCTGGCGGCATCGTCCGGATCGGCGTCGTCAACGACCAGACCGGCTTTCTGTCCGATCCGACTGGCAAGGGCTCGGTGATCGCCACCCAGATGGCGGTCGAGGACTTCAAGCCGGAGGCCTACGGCCTGAAGGTCGAGGTCATCTCGGCCGATCACCAGAACAAGCCGGATGTCGGCGCCACGATCGTCCGCAAGTGGATAGACGTGGACGGTGTCGATTTGATCGCCGATGTCGGCAACTCGGCCGTCGCGCTCGCCATTCAGTCGATCATCAAGGAAAAGAACCGGATCGCTGTCTACTCGGCTGTGGCCACCACCGAGGTGACCGGCAAGCAGTGCGTCCCCACCGGGCTGTCGTGGCTGCACGACGCCTACAACCTCGTTGCCGGACCAATCCGCGACCTCGTCCCGAAGGATCAGAAGACTTGGTTCTTCATCGGCGCGGACTACGCCTTCGGCCGCAACATGGTCTCGGTCTCCCAGACGCTGCTCGCGGCGGCAGGCGGCAAGTCTATTGGCGAGGTGTTCCACCCCACGGCGGAGACCGACTACACCTCGTACCTGTTGCAGGCCCAAGCGTCCGGCGCCGACACCATTGGCTTCGCCAGCACGGGCTCGCAACTCGTCACCGAGATGAAGCAGTGGTCCGAGTTTGGGATGACGGGCGGGCCCCAGAAGCCGGTCGCCGGGCTGCTCTTCCTCACGGACACGCACAGCATGGGCCTGAACATTGCCGCCGGGCTGCGCGCCGTGACGGCGTGGTACTGGGACCTGAGCGACGAGACGCGCGCCTTCGCGCAGCGGTTCTACAAGCGGCACGGCGCCATGCCGAGCGAGGCGCAAGCGTCGATGTACTCGGCGGTGGGCCACTACCTGAAGGGTGTGGTCGCGACGGGCACGGACGACACCGACAAGGTGCTCGCCTGGATGCGCGCCAACCCAGTGGACGACTTCTACGCCCGCGGCGCGACGCTGCGGGCCGACAGCCGCCTCGTCCACGATTTCTACCTTGTCGAGGTGAAGACTCCGGCGGAATCGAAGGGACCGTGGGACGTGTACAAGGTCCTGAGCACGATCAAGCCGAAGGACGCCTACCCACCGCTCGCCGAGAGCGAGTGCTCGCTGGCGAAGACGGTTGCTGCTCGTTGAGCGGTCGTCCCGCCCAGCCACTCGACGAGCTTGGTGTAGCGCCGCCGCGAGCCTCCCCGCACTGCCATGCCGACCGCCTTGCGCTGGCCGATCAACACGACCAGCCGCTTGCCGCGCGTCACCGCCGTGTACAGGAGGTTGCGCGCCAGCATCGTGAAGTGCTGCGTTACAATCGGGATCACGACCGCCGGATACTCTGAACCCTGCGACTTGTGGATCGTGGTGGCGAACGCGGGCACCAGCGTGTCGAGTTCGCCGAAGGGGTAGATCACCTCCCGACCGTCGAAGCTCACGATCACAGCACCCTCCTCCTCGTCGATGCGGGCCACCATGCCGAGGTCGCCGTTGAAGACCTCGCGGTCGTAGTCATTCTGGGTCTCCATCACCCGGTCGCCCGGCGCGAACCGCCACCCAAACCGCTCCACCTGCTGGGGCGGGTCCGGGTTCAGCACGCGCTGGAGTTCGTGGTTGAGGTTGCGCGAACCCAGCGAGCCGCGCTGCATCGGGGTGAGCACCTGCACGTCCCGGACGGGATCGAGGCCGAAGGAGCGCGGGATGCGCCGGGTCACCACCTCGATCAGCTTGGCCACCCCGACCTCCGGGTCGTCGATCTCGACCAGGTAGAAGTCCACCTTTTCGTCGGGTTTCGGCCGCTCGGGCATCTGGCCTGCATTGATCCGGTGCGCGTTGACGACGATCCGGCTCTCGGCGGCCTGCCGGAACACCTCCGTGAGCCGCGCCACCGGCACCGCGCCGGAGGCGATCACGTCGGCGAGCACCTGCCCTGGTCCGACCGAGGGTAGCTGATCCACGTCGCCGACCAGCAGCAGCCCCGCGTGCTCCGGCACCGCCTTCAGCAGCGCGTTCATCAGGGGCACGTCGATCATCGAGCACTCGTCCAGCACCAGGAGATCGCAAGAGAGTGGGTTCTCCTCGTTGCGCGAGAAGCCGCCGTGCTTGGGGTCGATCTCCAGCAGGCGGTGGATGGTCTTGGCCTCCAGCCCGGTCTGCTCGGCCATGCGCTTGGCCGCTCGGCCGGTTGGAGCAGCAAGCAGCACCCGTGCGCCCTTGGCGTTGATGATGCGCAGCAGGCTGTCGAGGGTGCTGGTCTTGCCCACCCCCGGCCCGCCGGTCATCACCGCGAGCTTCGAGGCGAGCAGCAGGCGCACCGCCTCTGCCTGTGAAGGCGAAAGGGTCTTGCCGGTCTTGCCTTCGACCCATGGCCGCGCCTTATCGAGGTCGATCGTGGGCCAGGGCGGTGAACTAGACGCGCGCCAGCAGGCGCCCCGCGATGCCGCGCTCAGCCGCGTGCAGGCCGCGCAGGAACACGCACTCGTCGCCGCCAACCGTGTCCGCGATCACGTCCTCGCCGCGGGCAAGTTCTTCGACGATCGCAGTCCGGATCAGCGCGGGCTCGACCTCCAAGAGCTTCTGCGCCAACGCCGCGAGCCGCTCGACCGGCAAAGCGCAGTGGCCTTCATCGGTGGCGGTCTGCAAGGCGAACGAGACGCCCGCCCGCAAGCGTTGGGGCGCCTCCTTGGTCAGCCCCAGTTTCATGGCGATGGCGTCGGCGGTCTTGAAGCCGATGCCGCGGATGTCGCGCGCGAGCCGGTAGGGGTCTTCGGTCATGACCGCGATGGCGTCGTGCTGGTAGGTCTTGAAGATCCGGACCGCTCGCGCCGTCCCAACCCCATGGGCGTGAAGAAAGAGCATGATCTCTCTGACCGCCTTCTGCTCGGCCCAGCCAGAAACGATGCGGGCGGCGCGCTTCGGGCCAATGCCATCCACCTCGGTGAGGCGGCCCGGCTCAGCCTCGATGATCTCGAAGGTGCCCTCGCCGAACAGCGCGACGATGCGCTTGGCCATCGCGGGTCCGATGCCGCGCATGTAGCCGGAGGCCAGATACTTCTCGATGTCCTCGATGCCGGTCGGCGGCGTCACCTTCAACGTGTCGGCCTTGAACTGGAGGCCGTGCTGGCGGTCGGTGTGCCACGTGCCGGTGGCGGTGATCCACTCGCCCGCGCCGATGGCGGGGGGCATGGCCAATAACCGGCACGAGGTCGCGCTTGCCCCGCGCCTGGACCTTGAGCACGCAGAAGCCGGTCTCGGCGTTGTGGAACGTGACGCGCTCGATCGTCCCGGCGAGCGCCTGGACGGGCTGGCCGCGGTCGAACTGCCTTGGCGTCATCCCCTGATTCATTGTCCACGTCTGCCGCGCCAGCAAAGCGAGATGTAGCAATTCTCACCCGCCAATGCTGCCGCCCGCGACCGTTTAGCCCCGCTTGCGAAGGAGAAGCAGCGGCAGACGTGCGAGCGGGTGAAGCGCGACGGTAGCTAACATCGCCGTAACCGAGCGATCCTGTCGAACGCCGCCGAGGCAGCCGCGAACTGGCTCGCCATCCTGCCCTTGTCCTCGGGTACGGCACGATCAGGGTGGTATCGTGCCAGGAGCGCCCGGCGGGCTGCGTGTACCACCACGTCGTGCGCGGTCGCGACCAATCCGACCGAGCGATAGGTCTGGTCGGTCTCGTCGCCTTCGGCCTGGGCAAGAGCATCTTGGAGGCGCTCGATCCAAGCCCGGGCCGTCGCTACATCGTGGGTCAGGGCCTCCACCCGGATGTTGGCCTCGTGCAGGTCGTAGCAGAGCCGGTCGAACTCGCGGGCGAGTTCGGGCTGGGCGACTTCGACGCCCAGAAGGTGATCGAGCAGCCGCAGGTTCCTCCGCATCTTCACCGCGACGGCTTCCAAGAGCGGGCGCACAGCCAGAAGCTGCTCGGGGCTCCACCGGTCGAGAAGCGTCTCGTCAAACTCGATGATCATGGAAGCACGACTTGGATCAGGCCGCCTCTTCCATGTTAGCTTCGAGCGCCTCAAGCGCCTTGTCGGCCTCCCCCACTGCATGCGGGTGCAAAGCGTCTTCGAGTTCGGCGAAGCGGTAGATTCCCAGCATGTCGGCCAAGTCTTTGCGGTAGTAGCTGCTCACCGCCGGGCCCGGGATGATCGCCCCGAGTTCCTGAAGGCGCCGGAGGACAGAGCGCAGCACTTCTCTAGGAGGTTTTCGGTTCTTCACGCCTCCGACCTCAGACACCATCCAACGCCCGTCCGCGATCGGCGTGAGCGACGCCGCGAGGACCATCTCTGAGCCATTCTCGGCCCGATGCGTCACCTCGACCACGGCGAGAAGGCCAAGGGCGACCTCACCGAGCTTCATCCCGGCACAGTTTTGCAGACGCCGAGCGAGATCTTTGTAGTCCGCGGCGGTCGTCAACGGGCGGATGCCCTGGGCTGCGGGGAGCGGGGCGGGGAGACGATCGGCCCGGTCGAGCGCCTTGCGTGCGAACACCTCCAGGACACCGACACCCTGAAGCGACTTACGCATCGCGCTCACCAGATCTCGATCGTCAATGGTGGTGTGGCAGGCGCGGATCAGGTCAAGTAGCGCGTTTGCCGCCGCAACTCGTTGCGGCGTGCCGGTGACGCCGAGGACCTCGGGCCAGATCAGGATGGGATCGAGGGTCAGCACAGCGTCTACGACGCTCGACCGAAGACAACGCACGTAACGAAGCGCGTTCGCTTGGCGGCCGTGCCGGTCGTGGGCCATGATCTCCCACAATGCGCGGTACGAGGTGCTGTCCTCGAACGGGTCGAAGCCGGGACGTTTCGCGCTGATCTCCTCGATCCTGGCGAGGGCACGCAAGTAGCCGGTCGGGACCTCGGCGGCTTCGACCTTGAACGTGGCCGCGATAACGTCGCGCGCATGCCGCGCACGTAGCGCGATCCCGATCCCTTCGGCCCCGGCTTGCTCTACCCCAAGCCGAGTGAGGAACTCGGAGGGCTCTTCGAGATCGGCGCAGGCGAGTGCCACGTAGGTTGCCTGTCGGGTCAGCGGGCCCGCCATGGTCATATCGCAAACGAGGCCGCGCGCGCCCTCACGATCAATCCGCCGATACCAACGAGGCGTTCGAGATCCTGTTCGAGAAGAACTTCGTTCTCGACCCGGCGGGCACGATTACCAGGGGCGAGTTCCGCGACATCCTCAAGGACGAGGCGCGCCTCTCGAACCAGGAGATCGGCAACTTCAAGCGCTGGCTGAGGACGACCCACAAGGTCGAGGCCAAGCAGGGCACGTCGGGAGCGCGCAGCTACCGCGGCATCCGCCGCATCCAGGCTACCGACATGCGCAAGAAGATCACTCTCGTCTCCAGCACCGGCCGTGCGGAGGCGTCCCGTGGCTGATTACGTCTTCTGCGACTTCGAGTTCAACGACCGGCAGGTCGTGCTCGGCTGTTTCCTCGATGATCAGGGCGCCGAGACCACGATCGACTTGCGCGATGGCAAGGGCCGTGCGGCCCTGCGGGATTTCGTGGATCGGCACGCTGGGACGATCTGGGTCGCCTACGCGGCCAAGGCCGAGATGGAGAGCCTGCTGCGGGCGGGGGTGGACATCACCCCCTCCTCTTCATCGATCTGATGGCCGAGGCCAACATGATCACCGGCACCCACCCGAGGTATTGGGTGCCGAAGGCGAGCCTCCTCGAACACCTGAAGGTGTTCGGCGTCGAGGCGCCGATTGATGACGAGCACAAGGGGCGGATGCGCCACCTCATCATCACCAAGGACGCCTACACCCGCGAGCAGTGGCGCTCGACCATCGCTACTGCCGCTCGGATGTGGGGGTGCTGCGCGCGCTCTTTTGCGCGATCATCGAGGTCCACCAGCGGGTCGGCACGGCCTGGGGGAAGCCGATGCGATTTACCGCGGCGAGTACCTGAAGGCGTCGGCCATCCTGGAGCATCGGTCGCCGGGCCTGCCGGTGGATGCGGCTTGGATCAGGGTGATTTTTGAGAACAAGAGCGCGATCTCGAACGCGCTGGCGGCTCAGTGCAACGCGCACTACGGCGAGACGATCTACCGCCACGACAAGCGCCTGGGCCGGTACTCGTTCAGCCACCAGGGCCTGGAAGCGTGTCTCGATCGGCTGCCCTACCCGATCGAGTGGCGGCTGACGGCGGCCGGGGTGCGCCGCAAGCTCGACAACGAGTACCTGGACGAACTCGTCAAAAAGTCCCCCGAGTTGGCCGAGTTCAAGCGCACGCGGAACGCCCTGACCCAGTTGAATGGTGGGGACCTGCGGGACCTCGTGATGCCCAGCGGCCATGTCAGGCCGGTGTCCTTGCCGTTCTACACCAAGACCGGGCGCAACCAGCCGATGGCGGCGCGGGGCTTCCTCCTGAATCTCGCGCCGTGGCTGCGCTCGACCATCCGCCCGCACGAGGGACAGGTGCTGGTGGCCGCCGACTGGTCGAAGCAGGAGATCGCCATCGCGGCGGCGCTCAGCGGCGATCAGGCCCTGCTCGACGCCTACAACACGGGCGACATCTACTTGGCGCTCGCCAAGATGGCGGGGGCCGTCCCGGCGAATGCCACGGCGAAGTCTCACCCGGATGAGCGTCAGGCGTACAAATCTGTGCAGCTTGGCCTGGGCTACGGCATGGGGGAGAAGGCGCTGGCCCGGTCGATCTTCAACGACATCAACCAGGGCAAGCCCGCGCCGGTCATTTCGGTCGAGGAGGCGCGGCTCCAGGCGCGCGACATCTACCGCTGGCACAAGGAGACGTTCGTCGCGTATTGGCGCTACCTCGAACAGGAGGCGCGCGCTGCGAGGAAGGATGGCTACACGACCTCGATGGACGGGTGGTTCTACTTCGCGGATCGCCGCACGTCGGATACGAAGCTGATGAACTACCCGATGCAGTCGAACGGTGCCGCGATGCTGCGGGAGGCGGTCAAGATGCTCGCCTTCGAGACCTCGCTCGACGTGGTCTGCACCCTGCACGACGCGATCTACGTCACCTGTGCGGCCTCGGAGAAGAACGCCGTGATCGCGGACCTGACGGCGATCATGGACCGGGCGGTCGAGCGGGTGATCGGCTCGGCCGTGAAGATCGAGGTCGGGGTGAACATCTACACCCGCGAGACCGGCTACCGGGACAAGCGTGGCGACGTGATGCTCGCCCGGGTGGTCGATCTTCTCGACAATCTCCTGGGCGACCCCGCGCAACCGCACGCCGCCTGAGCCCGAACCCGCACGCCGACGATCCCCGCGACCTATCGGTCTTGACGATCGTCGGCGCGACCAACTGTAGCCGTCCGGTCGGTGAGCCCATTTCGGTTCGGTACACCGACATCCCCGAGAAGAAGTGCTCGGCGACCTCAAACCCCTCCAGTTGGTCCGGTTGGTTGAGCATGGGCGGGGCCGTGGCGGAACGTCTGGGAAGAGGACGTTGGGGCGACGGTCGGCCAGGATGCTGGCGAGCACCTCCTGGATGCCGTCGAGGACCGCACCACGGCGCCTCGTTGCGAGCGGGTGGGCGCGGGCGCCCACCCCTCGACCTTGATGCCCTCGATCTTCGTGTTGATCGTCTGGGTGACGATCTCGGCCAGGATCTCGGACAGAACCTCGGACAAGGTCTTGGTCGAGATCCCGGCGCGGACCTTGAGCTTGCTCACCCGCGAGCCGCCCGAGGAGAACCTCGACAAAATCCCGAGGACGTTCTGGGAGGCCAGCTTCGGGCCGCGAGCTTCTTCGGCCACTTCATGAACCCGATCGTGACCTTCGAGGAGGTCACCACCTCGATCTCGACGTGGTGCTCAACGGCGACGCCTGCATGTTCCTGCCCCGGATGGTGGCCTTGGCCATGTCCTTGAAGTCGGTGTTGCCGCCGAACTTCGGGCAACGCGCCAAGAACCCGGAGGGCATCTTCGGGTCGCTCACCTCGCCCAGCATCCAGGAGGCCCTGCACTCGGTGTCGGGCGCGAACCTGATCGAGGCGTCGTCCTTGATGTCGTCGCCGAGCAGGAGGTGATGATCGGCTACTAGGTCTTGGCGACCATCGCCGTCCCGGCGAGCGCCTCGACATGGACGTGTCGGACGATCTCGTTCGAGTACCTGAAGCGGATCTGCATCTGGAACCGGGGTGCCTGACCCAGAACGCGGCCACGACCACCTACTCCGTCGAGTTCACCCACTCGGTCACGATCGCCGCGCGAACGTCCGGCCTCGGTCGCGAACCTGTGATGATCGAGGTGATCTGGTTGGCGCTGGTGCGCCAGAACCTAGATGTCCCCACCAGAAGCGCCCTGTGCCGACTCGACCGAGCCTCCGGCCGTCCCGCCCATCAGACGAGAGTTCGGGTAAGATACTAAAGAAATTGAAGATTTCGTCCGAATCTGCCACGGTAGGAAGAGGCGGATCGGCCTTCAAAACCAGCGGTACGCCAACAGCGTACGGTGGGTTCGATTCCCATCCGCTTCCGCCACATTCCATACGATCTAAACTGCTAAATCAGTCTTCGTCGGCATCCGGGCGACAGAGGCCGCGAAATTGGCAATCCCGATTCGTCGGAACACCGGGTTTCCGGGTCCGTTTCCTGCGAGTAGTCGACCCTGTACCGGTGCCGCCGTGAAAATCCGTTCCGCCGTCTCCCTCCCGTCCCCGCCGGTCGAAGCCGGCCGCGCGTGCTGAGGCCGGCCATGCTCGACAGACTCGTCACACTCGTCCCGCCCGGCGCCCGCAAGGCGCTGCGGGCCCTGCTCGCCGCCCGACGGCCGCTGCGGCAGGCGGAAGCCGGCCCCACCGTCCTGCCGAGCCTCGACACGAAGCCCGCCCCGATGGCGCCCCTGCATCCGCCGGCCGCCACCAACGACAATCCGCTCCAGGCCCTCCACGAAGCCGTGGAGCGCGACCTGCGGGCGAGCGGTCACCTGAACTGAGGCCGTCCGCGTCAGCGCCCGGCCGGGGCCGGGTGGGCGGCCGCCCCGGCCTCGATCCAGTGACAGGCCGTGGTGCCCCGCACACCGGCGCAATCGTAGCTCTGGCCGCCCAGCGTCACCCGGTCGACGATGCCGGTGATCTCCGTGCGCGACAGCGCCGTGCAGCCGAGATGGTCCGCCTTCGGATCGGCGAGCTGTGCGGCGGCCGCCTGGGCGCCCCCGCGCATCAGCATCCGGTAATTGGCGAGCGACGGGCAGCCGATCACCGGCGGCCCGCCGTGCCGGTCCGGCGCGCCCTTGTCCTGGCTGCCCTTCTCGGGCGTGGCGCGGCCCTGCGGCCGGGGCGACTGCTGGGCTAGCGCCGGCACCGCCGAGAGGCCGAGCGCCAGGGCAATGTTGCGGAGAAGCCTGCGAGTCATGCCCGGCTCCCTAGCACGAGGCCCCGCGGGTTTCGCAGCCGCCGCAGGGCCGCGCCCCGGGGCGGCGGAGCCCCGCCGGTGCGGAGGCCTGCGCAAGCGTCGGGGCTCGGCTGCGGCCATGCAGGCTTGACCGGCGGTCCGCCATTTGCGAGCGCCGCGGGCGACAGTTGAGGAGTGGCCATGGCGACGGCGATCGACAGCGACCAGAAGCTGCACCTGGTCTTCGGCGGCGAGTTGCAGGATCTCGACGGCGTCCGGTTCCGGGACGTCAAGAATCTCGACATCGTCGGCATCTTCCCGGACTACGCCTCCGCGCAGGCCGCTTGGCGGGCCAAGGCGCAGGCCACCGTCGACAGCGCGCAGACGCGCTACTTCGTGGTGCACCTGCACCGGCTGCTGGAGCCGCCGTCCCTCTGATCGGGGGCAGGGTCCTGTGCGGCGCATCCGCGAAGGCCGCGTGAAGGCATTGTGACACTTCCTGCCCGCTGCTAAGAGCCTCGCCCGTCATCGGATCGTTCCGGCCCCCAGGGACCGGTATTCGGAGCGCGGCGGGAAGTCCGGCCGCGAGTGAGCGGCCGCCCATGAAATCCTCGATCAAGATCATCGCCGGTAATGCCAGCCGGCCCTTGGCCGAGGCGATCGCCGCCTACCTGGAACTGCCGCTGGCCAAGTGCATGGTCCGGCGCTTCGCCGATATGGAGATCTTCGTCGAGCCTCCAGGAGAACGTCCGCGGCGAGGACGTGTTCATCGTCCAGTCGACCTCGTTCCCGGCCAACGACCACCTGATGGAACTGCTGATCATGATCGACGCCGCGCGCCGGTCCTCGGCCCGGCGCATCACGGCGGTGATCCCCTATTTCGGCTATGCCCGGCAGGACCGGCGCACCTCCGGCCGCACCCCGATCTCGGCCAAGCTGGTGGCGAACCTGATCACCGAGGCCGGCGCCGACCGCGTCCTGACCCTCGACCTCCATGCCGGCCAGATCCAGGGCTTCTTCGACATCCCCACCGACAACCTGTTCGCCGCCCCCGTGATGGTCCGCGACATCAAGGAGCGGCTGCCCAGCGCCGACCGGATGGTGGTCTCCCCCGACGTCGGCGGCGTGGTCCGTGCCCGGGCCATCGCCAAGCGGATCGACTGCCCGCTCGCCATCGTCGACAAGCGCCGGGAGCGTCCGGGCGAGTCCGAGGTGATGAACATCATCGGCGAGGTCGAGGGGCGCTCCTGCATCCTCGTCGACGACATCGTCGATTCGGGCGGCACCCTGGTCAACGCCGCCGAGGCGCTGCTCAACGCCGGCGCCAACGACGTCTCGGCCTACATCACCCACGGGGTCCTCTCCGGCGGCGCGGTGTCGCGCATCGCCGCCTCGCGGATGAAGGAGCTGGTGATCACCGACTCGATCCAGCCGACCCAGGCGGTGAAGCTCGCCCGCAACATCCGGGTGGCGACCATCGCGCCGCTCCTCGGCGAGGCGATCGGGCGCACGGCGACGGAATCCAGCGTCTCCAGCCTGTTCGACTGAGCCCGGCGCGGGCGCGCGCCGCCCGTGATCCACCCGGAAACTTAGCCGCAGTTTCGCCCGCGCGGGACAGCCCTATCTTGCCCAGCCGGGAGGCGTTCGGTCTGGGAGCGGACACTGAGTCGGGCGCGCATCATCGGCATCCACGGGCTGGCCAACAAGCCGCCGCGCGACGAGAAGTCGGCGTGGTGGCGCGCCGCGATCGGCGAGGGGCTCGACCGCAATCTCGGTCTCCGGATGACCGAGGCCGACCTGCCCTTCGCGTTCGTCTACTGGGCCGACCTGCGCTACGAGCAGCCCCTCGCCGGGGACCGCAACCGCGAGCCGTACAGGCCCGATCACGGCCTCGGGCCGTTCCCCTCCCCGGCGGGCGATCCCGGCACCGCCGAGCCGACCCTCAGAGATCGGATCTACCGCGGCCTCTCGCACCTGCAGGAAGCCGCCGGGCTGACCCCGGTGGACGACCTGATCCTGGAATACCGCCTCGACGACCTCTGGGGCTACTACGAGGACGCGGCCTTCCGGGAGGCCGCCCGCGGGCGGCTGCGCGTGGCGTTGCGGGAGGCCGCTGGCTGCGACGTGCTGATCGCCGCGCACTCGATGGGCGGCCTGATCGCGTACGACGTCCTGCGGTCCGCGGAGGCGGCGGGAATGCCCCTGCCCCGCTGCGCCCTGGTTACGCTGGGTTCCCCCTCGGTCTCGCCGAGCTGAAGCTGAAGCTCGCGGACGAGCACGGCGACCTGCGGGTGCCGGCCGCGCTCACCGCCTGGACCAACCTGATGGACCGGCAGGACATCGCCACGGTGGGCGACGACCTCGCCGACATCTACGCGCCGAATGCCGCCGGCGTGCGGGTCCGGGACGTGCCGGTGATCAACGCCTACCGGAGGCCGGATGGCGGCGAGAACCGGCACAAATCCTACGGCTATCTGCGCACGCCGGAATTCTCGAAGGCCGTGGCCGGGTTCCTGGCGGACGAGAGCTGAACCCGGCGGGCGGCGAGCCGGCCACCCGGCCCCCGTCTCAGAGCCGCCCCGGCACCGCCTCCCGCAGGACGCGCTCGGCGGCGGCGTCCTCGATCTTGTTGATCAGCCGGTTCGCCTCGTGCTCGTCGCGCAGGGTCTTGGCCAGCGTGAAGGTCGTGCCGGTGAGGAAGATCGCCGCCATGGCGAGGTAGCCCTTGATCCAGATATCCGCGGGCAGGAAGAAGATCCCGAGCGCCACCATGGCGCCGGCCGCGGCGAAGCTGACCAGGGTGAACGTCTTCCAGGCAGCGGTGTGGGGCATCTGTGGTGTCATCGGTCGTACTCCTCGGGTGATGGGTGAGAATCAAGGGACGCGGTCAGGCCTGGGCCCCGAGACGGTCGAGCACCGCCCGCGGGTCCGTGCGGGGACGGCCGTAGCCGGCGGTGTCGAGATCGGCCTCGATCCCGGCCGCAGCCTCGGTCTCCAGCTCCGCCAGCGCGGCGGCGACGTCCGCCTCGGCGGCTTGACGGTCGCGCAGGCGCGCCAGCGTCCGCTCGGCCTCCCCGAGCGCCCCGGCCGACAGCGCCGTGACCCGGCGCCCCTCGAGCCCCGCCCGCCGCAGCGCCTCGGTGGTGCGGGCGGTCTGGAGCCCGCGGTCGAGATCCCGCAGCCGCTCGCCGCCCTGGGCGACCAGACGCCTCAGCCGCTCGACATCGGCGGCGAATCGGCCGGACGCGGCCCGCCGGTCGGCCCGCTCGTCCTCCAGGGCCGCGATCAGGCCGGCGGCCTCGCGCCCGAGATCCTCGCGTCCGTCGGCGAGCGCCCGGCGCGCGCCGTCCGACAGGGTCTCGATGCGGGCGCCGATCGCGTCGAGGGCGCGCGCCTCGGCGGAGTGGTAGGCCACGGCGACGGCGAGTTCGCGCCGCGCCGTGGCGAGCGCGGCCGCCGCGTCGCGGATCTGCTGGCGCAGGATCGTCACCGCATGCGCGTCATGGACCGCCTGCGCGTTGTCGGCGATCACGCCCCGCATCAGGATGGAGAGGGTCCTCATCACGGTTCACCTCGCGGAGACGGCGCTCCGGCTCCCGTCCTGAATTTATTGAACGCCGTTCATGAAATAAGCAATCATGGTGCGAAGCTTTGCGCAAGGAATAAAATGAACGTTGTTCAGAAAAAGATGCGGGGCCGTCCACGGAAAGGCCAGACGGAC
This sequence comes from Methylobacterium sp. P31, assembly GCA_050632875.1. Classification (GTDB taxonomy): domain Bacteria; phylum Pseudomonadota; class Alphaproteobacteria; order Rhizobiales; family Beijerinckiaceae; genus Methylobacterium. The sequence continues at coordinate 5,606,529 of JBODSC010000001.1, forward strand.
CGGGCCGCCGACCGACGGGCGCTGGTCGAGGCCGCGGTGGCGGTCCTGAACGAGGGCGGCTCGGGGGCCCTGACGGCCCGCAACGTCGCGGAGCGGGCCGGCACCGCGGTCGGCTCGGTCTACACGCAATTCGACAGCCTGGAACTGCTGCGGCTGGAGGCGAACGCCATCACTATGCGCCGCCTGCGGGACGCCCTGACGGGCGCGCTGTCCGCCTGCCCATCGCGGGAAACCGATGCCCGGCTCCTGTGCCTGGCCGATGCCTATCTGGCCTTCGCGGCCGGACACCACGCGGCCTGGGCGGCGATCTTCGAGCGGCGCACCGTGGCGGCTCCCGACTCGGTTCAGGCCGACATCGCGGCCCTGTTCGGGATCCTCGAAGGCGTGCTGCGCGACGGCGACCGCCTCCCCGAGTCGGAGATCCCCGTCATGGCCCGGGCGCTCTGGTCCAGCGTCCACGGCATGACCTACCTGGCCGATCTCGGCGGCCTCGGCCCGCTCGGGGCAAACGACGTGCGGCCGATGGTCGACGCCCTGGTGCGTGCGGCAGTGCGGGGCTTCCGGGGCGCCTGAGCCGCCGGCCCCCGCCTCAGGCCGCCTTGACCTCCGCCAGGAATGCCCTGACGGCTTGGTCGAATGCGGCCGAGCCGTGGGTGAGGCCGCACGGTCGGCTCGAGCCTGTCCACTCCCAGCCCGCACAACGAGGTCAACAGCCACGTCTCACTGCCGCCCTTCCAGCAGCGCGAGCTGCAGGACCGGGCGATTCACACGGAGCCGAACTCCTACGATCTGGTCGGCGAGCCTTTGAGCAACGCGAACTTCTACGCCCGGACCGGCTGGCGCAACCGCGCCCCCAAGCTGGCGGCCGCCATCGACGAGGTGAATGCCGCGATCGCCAAGGACCCGCTCCAGGCCCGGCACTTCTACGCGATGAGGACATCAAGGCCGAGCCCAAGGACGGGAAGGACACGTTCTTCCCGATCGCCCACGGTCTGCCGGAGACGTCGGCCCCGGCCCCGTCAGTGCGCCTCCACCGGCCCGGCGGCGCGCTGGGGCTTCTTGAGGATCACCACGACCGCGAGGCTCGCCACGAGGCTCACCCCCACAAGCCAGAACCCGTCCGCATAGGCCATGACGGTGGCTTCGCGGCGGACCTGTTGTGCCAGCATGCCGAGCGCCGCGCCCTTGGCGGCGATCGGGTCGGCGATGCGGGCGTGCATCCCGGCCGCCAGCGCCGCGAGCCGCTCCTGGGTGCGGGTGGCGTTGACGGTGATCGCCTCGGCCAGCACGGAGAAGTGGAAGTGCTCCCGCCGGTCGATCATGGTCGACAGGAGCGCGATGCCGATCGAGCCGCCGAGATTGCGCATCATGTTCGACAGCGCCGAGGCGTCGGCGGTGTCGCGCGGGCTCAGGCCCACGGTGGAGAGCTGCGAGAGCGGGATCGTGAACAGCGGCTGGCCGATGGCCCGCATGATCTGCGGCAGGATCAGCTGGTCGGCGCCGACATCGTGGGTCAGGCCGACATTGATCCAGCAGCTCGCGATGAAGAACAGCGTGCCGGTGACCACGAGCAGCCGCGCGTCCACGGCACGCATGATCAGCGGCATCATCGGGAACAGCAGCAGTTGCGGCAGGCCGGACCACATCACTACGTAGCCGATCTGCTGGGCGTTGTAGCCCTGGATCTGCGCGCAGTAGACTGGGATGATATAGATCGACCCATAGGAGACCGCGCCCAGCACGGTCATCAGCACGCAGGCGCCGCCGACCGAGCGGTTGGCCAGCACCCGCAGGTTGATGAAGGGTTTGGAAGCCGTCAGCTCGCGGACGATGAACCCGGCAATGCCGACCGCCGCCAGCCAGCTCGCCTGGACGATCACGGCTGAGCCGAACCAATCCTTGCGCTGGCCCTCCTCCAGCACGAAGGTCAGGGCCGGCAGGCCGGTCGCCATCAGGCCGATTCCGATCCAATCACCCTTGAGCAACTCACCCCAGCGGGCGGGCGCCTTCTCGAAGGCGCCGAGCTGGATCGCCGCCGCGATCGGACCGAAGATCAGATTTAGGTAGAAGATGTAGTGCCAGGACAGGTTGTCGGTGAGCCAGCCACCCACCGTCGGGCCGATGGCCGGCGCGAAGGTCGCGGTCAGGCCGAACATGGCAATACCGATCGCCTGCTGGCTCTTCGGCAGCCGCGTGCGCACGATGACGATGGCGGTGGGGATCAGCACGCCGCCGGTGAAGCCCTGACCGGCCCGGAACAGGATCATCTGGCTCAAGGTGGTCGACAGCGCACAGGCCAGCGAGAAGGCGGTGAACAGGATGGTGTTCACCGCCAGGTAGCGGCGTAGGCCGATCACCGAGGACAGCCAGCCGGTGAGCGGGATCACGATGATCTCGGCCATCAGGTAGGCAGTGGAGATCCAGCTCCCTCCTCGGTGGAGGCGCCGAGCGCCCCTGGATGTCGGCGAGCGACGCGTTGGTGATCTGAATGTCGAGGATCGCCGTAAAGGCGCCGAGGATCGCGCCGAACACGGCGAGCCAGTCCCGGGCGCTCGCCTTCGCGTGGGGTGCGGCCGCGGCCGGAACGGCGCTCATCGGGGCAGGGCCTCGCTGACGAGCGCCGGGGCGGGCTTGGGCTTGCGCCGGGCGGAATCGACCGGCTCCACCGGATCGGCGGTGTGGACCGTGGCCTCCACCGACAGGCCGGGGCGCAGGCGCGCGACCAGCGGGTCGGACGCGTCCAGGGCAACGCGCACGGGCACGCGCTGCACCACCTTGGTGAAGTTGCCGGTGGCGTTCTCGGGCGGCAGCAGCGCGAACTGGGAGCCGGTGCCCGGGGCGAAGCTCTCGATCCGGCCCTGGAATTCGTGGCCGCCGAAGGCGTCGACCGTGAAGGTGACGCGCTGGCCCTCGACCATCTGTCCGGTCTGGGTCTCCTTGAAGTTCGCCACGAGGTAGATATCGCGGCCCATGGGCACGAGGGTCAGGAGCCCCGTGCCGGCCGAGACGACCTGGCCGATCCGAAGCGCCCGGTCGCCGGCCACGCCGTCGATCGGCGCCACGATGGTGGTGTAGCTGAGATCGAGCTTCACCCCCTCGACCTTGGCCTGGGCACCTTCGAGGCTCGCCCGGGTGCTGGCCTCCAGGGCCCTCAGGCTGTCGATCTGCTTCTGGGCGGCTTCGAGGGAGGCGGCGGCCTTGTCGCGGGCGGCGTGGCGCTGGCGCAGGTCGGAATCCGCCTGCTGCTGGCGCTGCACTGTGCCGGAGCCGGTCTGCAGCAGGTTCTGGTAGCGGGTGTATTCCTGCTGCGCGAAGGTCAGCGCGGCCTCGGCATTGGCGAGGTCGGCCTTCGACGAGGCGACCTGTGCCTGCTGCTGGATGATCGCCGAGGCGACGCCCAGAATCTGCGCCTTGTCCTTCTCGACCTCGGCCTCAGCTTGCTTGAGCTGGACCCGGTACGACCTGTCGTCGAGCCGGGCGATCACGTCGTTGGCCTTCACAGACTGGTTGTCGCCGACCAGCACCTCGGCGACGATGCCGGCGATGCGCGGCGCCACCGTGACCTTGTCGGACTGAAGATAGGCGTCGTCGGTGGTCTCGAGGAAGCGCCCGATGGTCCACCAGTGCCAGCCATAGGTCCCCGCCCCGCCGAAGACCAGCAGGCCCACCAGGGGCAGGACGATCCGGGCCCGGCTCCGGCGCCGAGCCGGCACCTGAGGCGCGGCGGTGGCGTCCGCGACTGGGTCGGCGCTCTTGAAGCTGTCGCTGCGACGTGCGTCCATCGGGTCTGGCCAGAATCAAAACGGTACGGTATCGTTTTGCTAATGCGGGTGGCGGTTTCAGGCAAGGAGGATCGCGGGTGACGGTCACGGAGAGCGAGCGGACGGAGGCCGGGTCGCGGCGCGGCGGCCGCCCGACGCGCGCGGAGGCGGCCCGGCGCGAAGCGCACCTGATCGCCGTCGCGACAACCTTGTTCATGGAGCGCGGCTTCGATGCCACCTCCATCGACGCGGTGGCCGAGGCTGCCGGGATGAGCAAGCCGACGGTCTACGCCCGCTACCGCGACAAGCGGGCGCTGTTCGAGGCGGTGCTGCGCGAGCGGATCGCCGCGTGGCTGGCGCCGCTGGCCGCCGCCGCCGAGGTGCAGGCGGCGCAGGCTGGCACCGACGACGTGGAGGCGACCCTGCATGACCTGAGTCGCACCCTGCTGGCCCACGGGCAGTCGCCGGGTGCGGCGATGCTCAAGCGCAACCTCGTGGCCCAGGCGCTGCAATTCCCCGACCTCGCCCGCCTCGCCCACGAGGAGGGCTGGCTGCGGGGCGTGCGCGCCGTGGCGCAGCTGCTCGCGGTCTTCGCCCGGCGCGGGCGGATCACGGTGCCCGATCCCGAGATCGCGGCCGACCTGTTCCTCAGCCTCGTCCTCGGCCGGTCGTCCCAGGCGGCTCTCTACGGCATCGAGACCGATCCGGAGATGCAGGAGCGGCGGCGGCAGGCGGCGGTGCGGCTGTTCCTCGACGGCGTGCGCCCGCGCTGACGGATTGACGGCCGTTCAGCCCAACCCGCGATTGCGCCCCTCCCGGCCGCAGCCTATATAGGTTCATCCCCATTCGACAGCGTGAGACGGGACGTCCGGATCGGTCATCCGGAGCCCGCGGCCCGATGCCCGGCCCCCGTCCCGCCAGGCCGGAGCACGAGAGACATGTCCCAAGGTCCGCTGATGCCGAAGGCGACCGCCGTGTGGCTGGTCGAGAACACCTCGCTGGCCTTCGAGCAGATCGCCGATTTCTGCAAGCTGCACCCTCTGGAGGTGAAGGGCATCGCCGATGGCGAGGTCGCGGCGGGCATCAAGGGGCTCGACCCGGTCTCCACCGGCCAGCTCACTCGCGACGAGATCGAGAAGGCGCAGAAGGCGCCGCATTACAAGCTCAAGCCTGCCGTCTCGAAGGTGAAGCTGCCGGAGGTGAAGCGCACCACCAAGGGCCCGCGCTACACGCCGCTCTCCCGCCGCCAGGACCGGCCGAACGCCATCCTGTGGCTGCTGCGCAACCACCCGGAACTGAAGGATTCGCAGATCATCCGCCTCGTGGGCACCACCAAGTCGACGATCCAGCAGATCCGCGAGCGCACCCACTGGAACTCGGGCTCGCTCCAGCCGATGGATCCGGTGACCCTGGGGCTCACCACCCAGATCAACCTCGACTTCGAGGTCCAGCGCGCCGCGGCCGACCGGCCGGCGGCGGTGGCGGCCGAGTCTGGCGCCTCGCTGCTGCCCACCGAGGTCTCCACGGCTCGCGACGAGCACGACCGGGAGCACGAGGACGATCACGGTGGCCGCGAAGAGCGCCTCGACGCCGATTCGGTCTTCGCCAAGCTCAAGGGCCGGCATCACGACGAGGACGACGAGGATTAGGCCGGCGCTCCGCCCGGCTCGGCGCCGAGCGGGTCCAGCAGGCTGTGCAGAATGCGCCCCCGCTCCTCATCGAAGCGGGGGCGCATCACGTCCGGCCGGGCGCGACCTCGCCGGTCGCCGGCGCGGCGGCCTCGGATTGATCTATTCCGGCAGCGGCAGGCCCCGCGTCTCCGGCATGAACCACGGCACGACGAGGCCAAGCCCGTAGACGCTCGCCATCGTCAGCGCCGCCGCCGCCACGCCCCCGAAGGCGGTCACGATCTGCCCGGCGATGATCGGGAAGATCCAGGCGATCAGCCGCGCGCCGTTGAACACGACGCTCGCCGCCGTCGCCCGAACCGCCGGAGTGAACAGCTCCACGAGGTAGATCGCCATCCACGAGAAGGCGAAGCCCAGGGTGAAGAACCCGTTCAGGAAGGCCAGCCCCATGAACGGCACCAGCCCGCCGGTCCAGAGATAGCAGGCGAGCGACGTGGCGATGCAGCCGACATAGGTGACGAGCAGGAAGGCGCGCCGCCCGATCGCGTCGGCCACGAAGCCGGAGATCACGTAGGCGGTGATCGCCCCGATATTGTAGATGATGCCCATGCGCGGGCCCCAGAGATTGGCCGGCTCGCCCGCGATCTTGGCGAGCCCCTCCGTGTAGGCCGGCAGCCAGGACGAGACCGCCCACCAGCCCACCGTGGTGGCGAAGGACAGAAGGGTGGCGAGCAGCACCCGCCGGCGGCTCTCCGGCTCGCGGAAGATCTCCGTGAGCGAGAACGGGCGCTGCGCGGCGTGCGGGGCATGGCCCGCATCCTCGGTGGTGGCGGCCCAGCGCTGCTCCTTCAGGGCCTGCATCCACTGCTCGGATTCCTCCAGCGCCCGCCGCAGGTACAGGCAGACGAAGGCCGGCAGCGCGCCCAGCGCGAACAGGATCCGCCAGGACTCCTTGCCCAGCGGCTCGGTGGCGGCCAGCACCGCCCAGACGATGGCGGCCAGCACCGCGCCGCCGCCGAAGCCCGATTGCAGGAAGCCGCAGCCCTTCGGCCGGGCCCGGTTCGGCCAAGTCTCGGCCACGAGGGCGATGCCGGTGGACCATTCCGAGCCGATGGCGAGCCCGGTGATGAACCGCAGGATCGCGAGCTGCGTGAAGCTCCCGGCGAAGGCCGTCAGCCCGGTGAAGATCGCGTAGCCCAGGATGGAGACCATCATCATGCGCTTGCGGCCGATATAGTCCGCCGCGATCCCGCCCATGAGGCCGCCGAGCCCCCAGCCGAGCAGCGTGATGCCGATGGCAAGCCCCACGTAGAAGGCCGGTGCCTGGGCCTGCTCGGGGGTCAGGATCGAGGCGAGCGCCGGGCGCAGGGCGTAGATCAAGGCCACCGCCTCGTAGCCGTCGAAGATCCACCCCAGATAGCTGCCCCAGAGAATGCGCCAGTGCCGCGGGGTCAGACCCGCGTACCAGGGCGCGCTGGCGGTCTCGCGCAGCCGGACGTCACCCGCGACCATCGCTCGTTCCTTCCTCCCGGGGCGCGTCGGCGGCGCCCTCCCTCTTCCGGTATACAGGTCGTCCGCGCCGTGTCGCGCTTGTCGACCGCTTGGCGATCACATTCGCGTTGCGGCGTTCGGGCCGCGTCCCCGCCATCCGGCTCAGCACCACGCCCGATCGCGTTGTAATCGGGCGTGACGCGGAGCCCTTGGTTCGGCCTGCTCTCTTTCGCCGAGCCGGCGTCCACTTCGGCGAAGCGTGCTCTAGCGGGCCGCATCGAAGGCGGCGAGGAAGGCCGTGAGGTTCTCGGGTAGGGCCGGGCAGAGATAGCCGCCTTCCTGAACGAGGGCGGTGGGCAGGCCGGCGCGGGCGATCCGCTCCGCCGCCCCGGCGAACCCCGCCCGGGTCACCCGCAGCGCCCCGATCGGGTCGTCCCCGGACGCGTCGAGGCCCAGCGCCACCACCAGCCCCCGCGGGCGGTGGTCAGCGACTGCCCCGAGGCCCGCCGCGATGGCGGCGAGCCAGGGCGCGTCGCCCGAGCCCGGCGGCAGCGGCAGGTTGCGGTTGAAGCCGGCGCCGGCGCCCGTCCCGGTCTCGTCGGCATAGCCCGCATAGAACGGGAAGTAGTCGGACGGGTCCGCATGCACCGAGACCGTGAGGACATCCGGATGCGCGTAGAAGATCCCCTGCGTGCCGTTGCCGTGGTGGACGTCGATGTCGAGGATCGCTACCGGCCCCCCGGTGGCGGCCAGCATCCGGGCGGCCGCGATGGCGCTGTTGTTGAGGAAGCAGAAGCCGCCGGCGGAATCCGCGTAGGCGTGGTGGCCCGGCGGACGGCATAGGGCGTAGGCGTGGCCCACCGCCAGCGCCGCGTCGGCGGCCGCGACGGCGCATTGCGCCGAGCCGTACACGGCCGGCCACGTCCCAGCGCGGATCGGTGTCGAGGTGTCGGCCATGTACAGGCCGACGCGCCCCAGGAGGCCTGCGGGCTTCCGGTGCATCTGCGGCCGGGCGAAGGCGCCGGTGAGGATCTCGCTGGCGATGCCCGGAATCTCCGCCCGCCGGGTCCAGGCCTCGGCCAGGAACGCCACGTAATCGGGATCGTGCACCGCTCGGATCGGGTCGAGGCCGCGATCGACGGGCCCGGCGAGATCGTGGCCTCCCCGCAGGGCGGCCTCATGCAGGATCGCGTAGCGCGAGGCCTGCTCGGGATGCGGGATCGGCGTGCCGCGCCGCCAGTAGCATTCGGGATCGTGCCGGGCCGAATCGGGCGTGTGGAAGATGCGCATTGGGGTGCAGGATAGGGCATTTTTCGCCTCCGCGCGTCCCGTGCCGTCAGCCGGACCCGACGGCGCCCTCGGACCGGGCGCTCTTTGGGCCGCTCGATCGTCGCGCGACCCGCGAGGCCTCGCGGGTCAAGGACGGGGCCCGGATCCATTTCGGCGTGTCCGGCTCTCCAGCGGCGAGGGCGTTCGGGTCGCTGACAAGCCATCCCGTCGCGACGGGCACCTCGGCGGCGATCTCGCGCATCAGGGTGGGAACCCGCGCCCAGGGCTCGGTGACCGGTCCGGCACTCGGCCGGATCGTCGCTTGCGCCCGCCCGCCGGCGACGAGGATATCCGGCCAGCACGCGCAGAAGGCCTCGACGCAGATGGAGTCGAAATGACGGCCGCTCTCAGCGCGGATGCAGGCCAGCGCCGTCTCGAAGGACATCGCCTCCTTGTAGGGCCTCTGCGTGGTCAGGGCGTCGAACACGTCCGCCACGGCAACAATCCGGGCCGCGAGAGGGATCGCGGTGCCGGCGAGCCCCTTCGGATAGCCGCTGCCGTCCCATTTCTCGTGGTGCGACTCGGCGATCTCGGCGGCGAAGCGGATCAGCTCGGAGGCGCTGCCGCCCAGGATGCGCTTGCCGATGGCTGTATGCGTCTTGACCAGGGCGAACTCGTCCGGGTCGAGCCGGCCCGGCTTCAGCAGGACGCGGTCCGGGATGCCCACCTTGCCGACATCGTGCAGCGGCGCGGCGAGATAGAGGTTGCGGCAGAAATCCGGGGCCAGCCCGAGCCCCTCGGCCACGATCCGGCTGTAGCGGGCCACCCGCCATGTGTGGTCGCCGGTGTCGTTGTCGCGGTACTCGACGGCCAGAGCCAGGCGGAAGATGATCTCCTCCTCGCGCTCGCGCATGTGGCGCAGGGCGGCCTCGACCGCGCCGTCGAGCCAGGCCGCCTGCTCGGCCAGCCGCCGCACCGCCTTGGCGAGCCGGATCATGTTGCGCAGCCGCACGGTCAGCTCGACGCCCTGCATGGATGTGTCGAGGAAGTCGGTGGCCCCCGCCTCCAGGGCGGCGAGCCGCACCGCGTCCGAGATGTCGCTGGTGACCATCACGATGGGGACCTGGGCGTAGTGCGGGATGGAGCGCGTGCGCCGGATGAAGACGATCCCGTCCATGGCGGGCCTGTGGCAATCCACCAGCACGAGGTCGAAGGCGTGCATCTGCGCCTCGACGAGCGCCGAGGCCGGATCGCCGTGATCGGTCACGCTCACGTCCGGCTTGGCTTCCAGAAGCCGGCGCAGCCGCAGGCGCATGGTCGGGCTGTCGTCAACCAGCAGCGCGTCCATCATGGGCACTCGAAGCGCGTCGCGGGAGGGCCCGGCACGGATAGGCAGTCCAGCCCGGATTCGTGCCGTTGCCGATTCTCACGTTTCGGCACTCTGGTCAGCTCGAGGGCGGATGCTGGCGCCATGTCGATGTCTTCAATGTCTGTCGGATAGCACTGGTTGATTGCGAGTTAATATAAAGTAAATAATTATTGAACTTCAGTCGCGGACTGTATACTCAAACATCCGTGGTTGATATGGATATTGGCCATGAACGACGTGATGTGATGAAGGATGTCCGCTATATCTTCGCGGCCGGGGCGCAAATAATGGCCGTGTCCGCTTCCGTTCGCTTTCTGGGCTATGAACAGGATTGATCCGGCCGAACGGAGCGACACGGCCTCGGGTCCGCGCAGGCGCGGCGCCCCGGGGCGCTGACATGGGGGTGGGCCAGGGCTACGGTCGGGCGACAGCGCGACGCGGCGGAGCGAAGAAGGGCACCCCTGCCGTGGGCTTCCGCGCGTCGGCGCGGGCGGCGTGTCGGGAGGCGCCGGGGCGATGATGCGGTTCGATCTCACCGATCTCGGCCTGTTCCGCCACGTGGTCGAGGCCGGCTCGATCACCCATGGGGCGGCGCGGGCGAATCTCGCCCTGGCGGCCGCTTCGACGCGGATCCGGCTGATGGAGGAGTCGCTCGGGGCCCTGCTCCTCACCCGCGGGCGGCAGGGCGTCAGCCCGACCCCAGCCGGGCGCACGCTCCTCGTCCATGCGCGGGAGGTCCTGGCCGGGGTGGAGCGCCTGCGCGAGGAGATGGCGGCCTTCTCGGGCGGCGCGGTCGGCCAGATCCGGGTGCTGGCCAACACGAACGCGCTGACCGAATTCCTGCCGGACGCGCTCTCGGCCTTCCTGGCCGATCATCCCGGGATCGGCGTCGAGATCGACGAGCGCACCTCCGAGGAGATCGTGGGGCTGGTGGCCGAGGGGGCGGCCGATCTCGGCATCCTGTCCGGTACGGTGGATACCGGATCCCTCCAGACCTTCCCGTTCCGGGAGGACCGGTTCGTGCTAGTGGCGGCCCGGGACCATCCGCTCGCGGCGCGCGCCGCGATCCCCTTCGCCGAGGTGCTCGGCCACGACCTCGTGGGCCTCGACCGCCGCAGCGCCATCAGCCGGTTCCTCGTGGCCCAGGCGGTCCGCGCGGGGCGGCCGATGCGCCTACGGGTGCAGCTGCGCGACTTCGACGCGGTTTGCCGTCTGGTCGAGGCCCGGGTCGGGCTGGCGGTGCTCCCCGAGAGCGCGGCCGCCCGGGCCGCGCAGGGCCTCGCCCTCGCGGTGGTGCCGCTCGCCGATGCTTGGGCGCGGCGCGACCTGACCCTGTGCCTGCGCGACCTTGAGGGGCTGCCGACCTTCATTCAGGCCTTCGTGGCGCAGCTGCGCGGGTAGGACCGCGCCGGCGCGCATTGCTCCTTGGCCCCCATGGTTTAGCTTGCCCGCTGATTCCGTCAGGGCAGAGGGGCCTGGGCATGGCGATCGAGACCGTCGAGGCAGCCGGCCGCCGCCGGGGCGCCGATCTTCTGGTCGAGGTGCTGCGCTCGGAGGGCGTGCGCTACATCTTCGGCAATCCCGGCACCACCGAATTGCCGCTCATCGACACGCTGACCGAGGCGCCGGACATCGGCTACGTCCTGGCCCTGCAGGAGGCTACCGCGGTGGCCATGGCGGACGGCTACGCACAGGGCGCGCGCCGGCCGGCCTTCCTCAATTTGCACACGGCGGGCGGCCTCGGCCACGCCATGGGCGGGCTGGTGAATTCCCAGGTTTCGGGCACGCCGCTGGTGGTCACCGCCGGGCAGCAGGATCTCCGCCACGCGCTCACCGATCCGCTGCTCATGGGCGACCTCGTCGCCATCGCCGACCCGGTGATGAAATGGGCGCGCGAGGTGACGAGCCCGGACCAGATCCCGATCCTCCTGCGCCGGGCCTTCCACGATGCCGGCGCCGCCCCGTCCGGCCCGGTCTTCCTGTCGCTGCCCATGGACGTGATGGAGGCGATGACCGCCGTGCCGGAGGGCGAGACCTCCACCATCGACCAGCGGGCGGTGGCGGGCTCCCTGGACCGGCTGGCGGACAAGCTCGCCGCCATCGCGCCCGGCCGCCTCGCCCTGATCGCCGGCGACGAGATCGACGCCTCGAACGCCTCGGCGCAGATGGTGGCGCTCGCCGACCTGCTGGCGGCGCCGGTCTACGGCTCGTCCTGGCCGGCCCACATCCCCTTCCCCACCGCGCACCCGCTCTGGGCCGGCAACCTGCCGACCCGGGCCGACGCCATCGCGGAGATCCTCGGGCGCTACGAAGCGGTGTTCGCGCTCGGCGGCAAGTCGCTGATCACCGTGCTGTACTCGGAGGTCTCGGCGGTGCCGCCGGCGGTGCAGGTCTTCCAGCTCTCGGCGGACGTGCGCGACCTCGGGCGCACCTACGCCACCAGCCTGTCGACGGTGGGCGACATCCGCGCCTCGCTAGACGCCCTGCTGCCGCTGCTTAGCCCCCGCCTCGCCGACCGGACCGACGCCTTCGAGCAGCTGCGCAGCCAGGCCGTGACCGCCCGGGCCGAGCGCCGGGCGACGCTCGCCGCCGCCGCCGACGCGGCCTTCGAGGATCTGGTGATCGCGCCGCTGGTCGCCGCCCGCGAGGTGGCCCGCGCGGTCGGGGCCGAGACCACCATCGTTGACGAGGCGCCCGCGACGCTCACCCACCTGCGCACCTTCCTCGACAGCCCCTCGGCGCATCAATACGCGGCGATGCGCGGCGGCGTGCTCGGCTGGGGCATGCCGGCCGCGGTGGGCTTTTCCTTGGGGCGCGACCGCGCGCCCGTGGTCTGCGTGGTCGGCGACGGGGCGGCGATGTACTCGCCCCAGGCCCTCTGGACGGCCGCGCACGAGAAGCTGCCGGTCACCTTCGTGGTGATCAACAACGCCGAGTACAACATCCTCAAGACCTTCATGAAGGGCCAGGCGCACTACGCCTCGGTGCGCGCCAACCGCTTCATCGCCATGGACCTCACCGACCCGCGGATCGATTTCCCGGCGCTCGCCGCCTCCATGGGCGTGCCGGCCCGGCGGGTGACCCGGGCGGCCGACATCGCCCCGACGATCGAGGCCGGCATCCGGTCGGGACGCGCCAATCTGGTCGAGGTGGTGGTGCGGGCGACCTGAACGGGGCGGCTAGTCCAACCCCGGCACCGGCACCCCGAAGGCCGCCGCCAGCAGCACCGCGTTGAGGCCGAGCACCACGGCCGCCCCCGCCACGGCGGCTGCCTGGGTCAGGGGCCCGTTGGCGAAGGGCCCCATCACGCTGCGGCGGCGGGTGAACACCACCAGGGCCACCATCGGCACCGGCAGGGCGAGCGACAGCACCACTTGGGACAGGACCAGCGCCCGGGTCGGATCGACCCCGATCGCCACCACCACGAAGGCTGGCAGCATGGTCACCAGCCGGCGGACGAGGAGCGGGATGCGCCAGCCGGTGAAGCCTTGCATCACCAATTGCCCGGCGAGCGTCCCCACCACCGAGGAGGAGATCCCGGAGGCCAGGAGCGACGCCAGGAAGGCCGCCCCGGCCGCGGGGCCGAGCAGCGGCGTCAGGGTCCGGTAGGCCTCGCCGATCTCGGCGACCGCGCTGTGGCCGACATGGAACGCCGCCGCCGCCATGATCACCATCGCCATGTTGACGAGACCCGCGAGCAGCAGCGCCACCACCACCTCGCGGTTCGAGTAGCGCACCAGCAGGCGCCGGTCGGCCTCGGTGCGGGGATTGCCCCGCCCCTGGGTGAGCCCCGAGTGCAGGAACAGCGCGTGCGGCATCACGGTGGCGCCGATGATCCCCACCGCGATGGTGAGCGCCTCCGCGTCCGGGATCCTCGGGGTCACGAGGCCCTTGGCGGCCTCCCCACGCAACCGGCGCGATCAGGAGACTCAACCGCGTAGCAGAGGCCGATCGTGCCGACCATCGCGCCGATGGCGATCTCGAGCGGCCGGAAGCCCTCGTGCTCCAGGAGCAGGATCGCGTAGGTCACCACTGCGGTGACCGCCATGCCGGCCATCAGCGGCATGCCGGTGAGCAGCGACAGGCCGATGGCGCCGCCGAGGAACTCCGCGAGGTCGGTGGCCATGGCGGCGACCTCGCTGATTCCCCACAGGCCGAGACGGATCGGACGGGCGGTCGCGTCCCGGCAATGCTCGGCGAGGTTCTTTCCCGTCACGATGCCGAGCTTGGCCGACAGCGCCTGGAACAGCATCGCCGTGAGATTGGCCAGCAGCACCACCCAGAGCAGACCGTAGCCGTAGCGGGCACCGGCCTGGATGTTCGTGGCGAAATTGCCGGGGTCCATGTAGGCGATCGACGCCGTCACGGCGGGACCCGCGAACAGCAGGAAGCGGCCCCGCCCGCCCCCGCCCTTCGAGGACGTCGCGGATGGCGCTCTCCGTCCGCCGGCTCATCCCCCCGGGCGCGGTGCCCCCGGGGGCCGTCGCGACGTTCGGCGCCACCATGCTCACCCTCTCCTCAAAGATATAGCCCGAGCTATATTCAGGGTTTCCGCCGCGGGATTCAAGGGGCCGCCCTGGGTCTCGCGGGACTCCCCTCCGGGGGGTGGACTTTGCTAGAGAGGGCCGGGGCGGCGTGTGCGTGCCGGGAGGGAGAGCCGATGCAGGAACCGTCCGAGCTGGGCTCGCCCGAGACCGTGCTGGTCGATCCGGAGCGGCACGTGGAGAGCTTCCGCCAAGCCCGCGAGGCCCGGCGCTCCGAACTCGTCGAGGATTACGTCGAATTGATCGACGACCTGATTGGTGACGGCGGCGAGGCGCGCCAAGTGGACATCGCGGCGCGCCTCGGTGTGGCGCAGCCGACGGTCGCCAAGATGCTCAAGCGCCTGTGCGAGGACGGGTTCGTCCAACAGCGGCCCTATCGCGGCGTGTTCCTGACCGAGGCCGGCCGCCGGCTTGCCGCCCAGGCGCGGGAGCGTCACCGGATCGTGGAGCGCTTCCTCTGCGCGCTGGGGGTGAGCCCCGAGACCGCCCGGCGGGACGCCGAGGGGATCGAGCATCACGTCAGCGCCGAGACCCTGGCGGCGTTCCGCGCCTTCGCGGAGCGCCATCAGGGGACGTGATCCGGCCGGTATCCTTCGTCATCGCGGGTGCAGCGAACCGATCCAGGCCGGCGCGACATCTGAGAGCCCGGCGCACCTGAACGGCTTCGCTCCGCTCGCAAAGGCGCCCTCACACCGTCGGTGCCGCCACCCTCTGGCGCAGGCCCATGATCACCGCCCGGAGCATCTCGGCCCCTGCTTCGCCGGCATCCGGCAGGGTGCCGGTGCGGGACGCGTAGATCCGCTCGTGCACGAAGGCGAGTTTGGCGATCACCGTAGGGGTCAGCTTGAACGGGTAGAGCGCCGGCTGGCCCATGCTGTGGGAGAGCGAGTTGATCGCGTAGGTCAGCGGCAGCCATGCCTCGATCAGCCGGTCGAGATCCAGGGTGTTGTAGGGGTCGAAGTCGATGACGGTCGGCGCCTGGGGACCGTGGCGCAAGCGCGGGCGGACGTGCAGCTCGAAGGTCGAGGCGGTCTCCACCGTGTCGACGATGTGCAGGTAATGCGCGAAGGTCTCGGCGAAGTCCTCCCACGGGTGGGCCGTAGCGTAGGCCGAGACGTAGGATTCGTCCCAGTCGGCGGGCGCTCCTTGCGCGTAGTGGTCCTGCAGGGCCTGGAGGTAGTTGAGGCTCTCGTCGCCGAACAGCGCCCGGAAGGCGTCCAATGTGGGGCTGTTCATCACCAGCAGGTACCAGAAGTAATGCCCGATCTCGTGCCGGAAATGGCCGAGCAGGGTGCGGTAATGCTCGCCGAACAGGATCCGCCGGCGCTCCCGCTCGACGTCGTCGGCCTCGGCGATGTTCATGGTGATCAGGCCGTTGATGTGCCCGGTCAGCACCGGCGGGCCGCCGGAGAAGCTTTCGGAGGGATCGACCAGGAAGTCGAAGGCCAGCCCGTCCGTGTACTGGGCGCGGGTGGCGAGCGGCAGCTCCAAGCGCAGCAGCGAGTAGAACAGACGGTGCTTGGCGGCCTCGATCAGCCGCCAGCGGGCGAGGTTCCAGGGCTGCGACAGGTCCGGCACCACGCGGTTGTGGCGGCAGGCGGTGCAATAGATGTCGGGGCTGTCCTCCGGCACCAGCCAGTTGCAAGCCTCCGAGAGGGCGTTGTTGCACAGGCGGTAGCGTCGGCCGGGATCCGCGTAGGCGTGGAAGATCTGTGCTCCACCCATGAGCGGGTGGGCCGAAAGCCCCTGCGGCTCGAGGGCCGAGACCTCGTGAACCGCGCAGGTATAGCCCAGGCGCCGCGCGCAGCTCTCGCAGGCCGTCGCCTCGAAGGTGACCGGCTGGTCGCAGGCCTGGCACTGGAAGATCTTCATCGCGCGGTCCCGGGCCGGCGGACGACCCATCTGCCGGTCAAGAGGGGCCGGCCGGCAAAGTTCCTGCCAAGTGCCGCAGCGGCCGGCGCCGCACGGAAATTGCTTGTGGCGCGGTCCGTATCGCATAACCGCGCGGTGGGGTCCGGCGCCCGGGACCGGCAACGAGACCGCGTTCGATTCTTCCGACGGAGTCATCGTGTCGATCAAAGCCGCCCTGCACCACGTCACGCATTACCGCTACGACCGGCCGATCAGCCTCGGCCCCCAGGTGGTCCGCCTGCGCCCGGCCCCGCACGCGCGCACCAAGGTACCGGCCTACGCGCTCACGGTGACGCCCGCCAACCACTTCCTGAACTGGCAGCAGGATCCGAGCGGCAACTGGCTCGCCCGCCTCGTCTTCCCGGAAAAGACCGACGAGTTGAAGATCGAGGTCGATCTCACCGCCGACATGGCGGTGATCAACCCGTTCGACTTCTTCGTGGAGGATTACGCGCAGACCCAGCCCTTCGCGTACCATGCCGACCTCGCGGAGGAGCTGGCGCCCTACCGCACGCCCGTGGATGCGGATTGCCCCGAGATGGAGGCGCTCCTCGCCCGGCTCCCGGACGAGCCCAACACCGTCCAGTTCCTGGTGGCGCTCAACGGCCTGATCGCCCGCGAGATCGCCTACGGCGTCCGCATGGAGCCGGGCGTCCGGACGCCCGCAGAGACGCTGCGGCTCAAGAGCGGCTCCTGCCGGGACTCGGCGTGGCTGCTCGTGCAGGTCCTGCGCCGGATCGGCCTCGCCGCCCGGTTCGTCTCCGGCTACCTGATCCAGCTCGTGCCCGACACGACTGCGGTCGACGGGCCGACCGGCGCCGCGTCGGACTTCACCGATCTGCATGCCTGGGCCGAGGTCTACCTGCCGGGCGCCGGCTGGGTCGGCCTGGACGCGACCTCGGGGTTGCTGACGGGCGAGGGGCACATCCCGCTCGCTGCGACCCCGCATTACCATTCGGCCGCCCCGATCTCGGGGGCCGTCGAGCCCGCCGAGACGACGTTCGACTTCCGGATGACCATCGCCCGGGTCGCCGAGACGCCGCGGATCACCAAGCCGTTCTCGGAGGCGGTCTGGGTCGCCATGGACGCGCTCGGCGAGCGGGTCGATGCCGACCTCGCCGCACAGGACGTGCGGCTCACCATGGGCGGCGAGCCGACCTTCGTGTCGGTGGACGATTTCGAATCGCCCGAGTGGAACATCGCCGCGGTCGGCCCGACCAAGCGGGGCCTCGCCGACAAGCTGATCCGGCGCCTGCGCGACCGGTTCGGCCCGGGAGGGCTGCTCCATTACGGCCAGGGCAAGTGGTATCCCGGCGAGAGCCTGCCCCGCTGGGCCTTCGCGCTCTACTGGCGCAAGGACGGCAAGCCGATCTGGCGGAACCCGGACCTGATCGCGCCGGAGGCCGCCCCCGGGGAGGAAGGCCAAGCCACCATCGCGCAGGCCAAGGCGCTCGCCGGCGCGCTGGCCCGCCGCCTCGGCCTCGCCGACTACGTCTTTCCGGCGTTCGAGGACGGTGAACTCTGGGAGAAGAAGGTCGCGGAGCTGCCGGTCAACGTCACGCCCGCCGCGGCCCGGTCCGGCTCGGTGGAGTTCGACGCCCGGATCAAGCGCGTCTACGCGCGGGGGCTGGGGGAGGCCGCGGGCTATGTCCTGCCGCTCGCGAGCCTGCCCACCGGTCAGGAGGGCGATGCCGAAAGGGTCTGGATCTCGGAGACGTGGGATTTTCGGCGCGGTGCCGCCTTCCTGGTGCCTGGGGACTCGCCCGTGGGTTTCCGCCTGCCCCTGTCGTCCCTGCCCTACGTGCCGCCCGAGCACTACCCCTACTACCAGCCGCAGGACCCGCTGGAGCCCCGCGCCGCCCTGCCCGACGGGCATCCCGGCGCGGCGACCGTCAATGGCTCGGGCATCACCGGCGTCGCGGTGCGCACGGCCCTGTCGGTCGAGCCCCGGGACGGGGTGGTGCGGGTGTTCATGCCGCCGGTCCAGCGCGTCGACGAGTATCTGGAACTCGCCGGCCACCTTGAGGCCGCCGCCGCGGAGCTCGGCCTGCCGATCCAGATCGAGGGCTACGAGCCGCCCTACGACCCGCGCATCGGCGTGATCAAGGTCACCCCCGATCCGGGCGTGATCGAGGTGAACGTCTATCCGGCCGCCTCCTGGCGGGAGGCGGTTGCCATCACCACCGACCTCTACGCCGAGGCCCGCCAGACCCGGCTGGGCGCCGAGAAGTTCATGACCGACGGGCGCCATACCGGCACCGGCGGCGGCAACCACGTGGTCATGGGCGGTGTCACGCCGGACGATTCTCCGTTCCTGCGCCGGCCGGATCTGCTCAAGAGCCTCGTGCTCTACTGGCAGCGCCACCCGTCGCTCTCGTACCTGTTCTCGGGCCTCTATATCGGCCCGACCAGCCAGGCGCCGCGCATGGACGAGGCCCGCCACGACGGGCTCTACGAGCTGGAGATCGCGCTGGCCCAGGTGCCGGCCCCCGACGCGCCCAACATCCCGCGCTGGCTGGTGGACCGGATCTTCCGCAACATCCTAGTGGACGTCACCGGCAACACCCACCGCGCCGAGATCTGCATCGACAAGCTCTACTCGCCGGACGGGCCGACCGGACGCCTCGGCCTGCTGGAGTTCCGCGCCTTCGAGATGCCGCCGGACGCAAGGATGAGCCTCGCGCAGCAATTGCTGCTCCGCGCCCTCGTGGCCTGGCTGTGGCGCGAGCCGCAGACCGGGGTCTGTGTCCGGTGGGGCACGACCCTCCACGATCGGTTCATGCTGCCGCATTTCCTCTGGTCCGACTTCCTCTCGGTGCTGGAGGATCTCCGGGCGGCGGGGTACGATTTCGATCCGGTTGCCTTCGAGGCGCAGGCCCTGTTCCGCTTCCCGGTCTTCGGCACGGTCGAGCAGGGTGGGGTCCGGATGGAGCTGCGCCAGGCGCTGGAGCCCTGGCACGTCATGGGCGAGGAAGGGACCAGCGGGGGCACCGTGCGCTTCGTCGACAGCTCGGTCGAGCGGCTGCAGGTCAAAGTCGAGGGCTTCGTGCCCGAGCGGCACGTGATCGCCTGCAACGGCCGCCGGCTACCCATGACCGGCACCGGCCGCGGCGGCGAGGCCGTGGCGGGCCTGCGGTTCAAGGCGTGGCAGCCGGCCTCCTCGCTGCACCCGACCATCCCCGCGCACTCGCCGCTGACCTTCGACATCCTCGACGCCTGGAGCGGCCGGTCGCTCGGCGGCTGCCGCTACCACGTCGCCCATCCGGGCGGCCGGAACTACGAGACCCATCCGGTCAACGCCTACGAGGCCGAGGGCCGACGCCTCGCCCGGTTCCAGCCGCACGGCCACACGCCGGGCCGGGTCGACATGCCCCGTCCGGAATCGCGCGCGGAGTTCCCGCTGACCCTCGACCTGCGGACGCCGGCGCCGCAATGACCGGGGGGCCGTGATGAAGGCGGCGCTCGCGGGAAGCCGCGGCCGGGCCGAGCCTGTCGAGACCGCGCGGGAGCGCGTCGCGCGCTGGGCTGCGGGCTACCGCCCCGAGCCCGGCCGGCCGGACGAGTTCCTCGGCCCCGACGACCGGCCCCGCGGGGCTTGGCCGCGCCTGCTCGACTGTCTCGGCGGCCTCACCGAGCCGGAGATCATGACCCGCTTCGTCGCGGCCGAGCGGCACATCCGGGACGCCGGTATCTCGTTCCGCATCGCCGGCGACCAGCGCGAGCATCCCTGGCCGCTGGGCTGCCTGCCCCTGGTGATCGAAGGGTCCGAATGGGAGGCGCTCAGCGCCGGGATCGTCCAGCGCGCGGAGCTGATGGAGGCGATCCTCGCCGACGTCTACGGCCCGGGCCGGCTGGTGGAGGAGGATTTGCTCCCCGCCGCGGTGGTGGCCGGCACGCCCGAGTTCCTGCACCCGCTCCACGGGGTTGTGCCCCCCGGAGGCCATTACCTGAAGCTCTACGCCGCCGATCTCGGCCGGGGGCCGGACGGGCGATGGCAGGTGCTGGCCGACCGGACCCAGGCGCCCTCCGGCCTCGGCTGGGCGCTGGAGAACCGCATGGTCCTGGCTCGGACCTTCCCGGACTTTTTCCAGGACCTCCACGTCGAGCGCCTGCCGGCCTTCTTCCAGGCTTTTCGCGACGGGCTGGCGCTGGGAGCGGAGCGGTCCGACCCGCGGATCTGCCTGCTGACCTCGGGCCCCTACAGCAGCACCTATGTCGAGCAGGCGGCGCTCGCCCGCTATCTCGGCCTGATGCTGGTGGAGGGCGACGACCTCGTCATGCGGGACGGGTGCCTGCACGTGCGCACCGTCTCCGGCCTGAAGCGCGCCGACGCCCTGTGGCGCCGGATCGACGCCGACTTCCTCGACCCCCTGGAGCTGAACCCGGCTTCGCGCCTCGGCGTGCCGGGCATCCTTGAGTCCCTGCGCAATGGCTCGCTGGTGATGGCCAACATGCCGGGCTCAGGGCTCGTCGAGTCGGCGGCGCTCGCCCCTATCTCGACGGCATCGCCCGCCGGCTCCTCGGCGAGCCCCTGCGGCTCGGCCATCCGCGCACGTGGTGGTGCGGCGACCTCGAGGGCCTCGCCCACGCCCAGGCCCATCTCGACAGCCTGACCCTGCGCCCGGCCGCAACGCCCCAGCGCGGGGCGGGGCGCGACGCGATCCTGGCGGGCCCGGTCCTGGCGGCCGAGCGCGAGCGCGTCGTTGCCGCCCTGCGCGACCGGCCCTTCGACTACGTCGCCCAGGAGGCGGCGCCCCTCTCGACCATGCCGGGCTGGGAGCGCGGCCCAAGCGGTCTCTATCTGGTGCCCCGGCCCTTCGTGGTTCGCGTCTTCGCCACCCGGACTCCGCTCGGCTGGCAGGTGATGCCGGGCGGCTTCTGCCGCGTCGCGGAGCGCGAGGACGTGGACCCGATCGAGCTGCGGCTCGGGATCCGCTCGGCCGATGTCTGGGTGCTCTCTGAGAAGCCAGTCGCCGCGCCCCTGATCGGGTCTCATGCGGCCCCGCGGGTCCGGCGGGTCGGTGGCCATCTCCCCGCCCGGGCGGCCGACGGCCTGTTCTGGCTCGGCCGCTACCTCGAGCGCGGTGAGGCGGTGATCCGGCTGGTGCTCGCCCATCTGCGCAGCGTCGGCGATGCGGTCGGTGCCGACATCTCGGGCGCCCTCGACACGCCGGCGGCCCTGGCGCTCCGGGCCCTCCTGCACGATTGGGGCGCCACCGGCGCGGCCGACCTGCCCACCGCCCGCCTCGCCCAGGAGGCGCTGGCCGCGCGCGAGGCGCTGGGCTCGGCCCGCGCCCACGTCAACGCGGCCCGCCGCAACGCCGCCGCCCTGCGCGCCCGCCTCTCCGGCGAGGCCTGGCGGGTGCTGGCCGACCTGAACGAGGCTCCTGTCGCTCGACCCCGAGCGGGCGCTCACCGAGTCGCAGCTCGCGGGTCGCGCCGAGCGGGCGCTCAGCCACCTCGCGGCGCTCTCCGGCCTCACCCACGAGAACATGAGCCGGGCCGAGGGCTGGCACTTCATCGAGGCTCGGCCGGCGCATCGAGCGGGCCATCAACACCTGCACCTTCGCGCTGGCCTTCGCCAACGACGAGGCGACCCCGGGCTGCCTGGGGGTGATGCTGTCGCTCTGCGACTCGCAGATCAGCTACGGGCGCCGCTACATGCAGGGGGCGGCCCTCGATCCGGTCCGCGACATGGTGCTGCTCGACCCCTACAACCCGCGCTCGATCGCCTTCCAGGCGGAGGCGATCACCCGGCACCTCGCGGACCTGCCGGCGCTTGCCGCCGACGGCATCCCGGAGCCGCAGTGCCGCCTCGCCACCCGCATCCTGGCCGAGCTGCGTAGCGGCGAGGCCGCGGATTTCGACGCTGTGCGCCTCACCGCCCTGGGGACCGACCTGGAGCGGCTCGCCGACGGCATCGCGGCGCGCTACTTCCCGACGGGGCCGCATGCTCTGCGCCCGGAAAAACTGACGGGGCTCGCGTGATCTACACGCTGCGCCACCGCACCACCTACCGCTACGGCAAGCCGGTGCATTTCGCCCGCTGCACCCTGCGGCTCAAGCCGCAGGATGGCGAGGGGCAGAGCGTGCTGGCGAGCGCCGTCACGGTCGACCCAAGCCCCACCCGAGCGGCGATCCGGCGCGACTATTTCGGGATCGACGCGGTGGCGATCACCCTGGAGGTCCCCACACCACCTTCAGCGTCGAGGCGCTCTCCACCGTGCGGGTCGAGCGCCCGGCCCCGCCGCCGCCGGAAGCCGGGATGGCCTGGGAGCGGGTCCGCGACGCCGTCCTGGCCGGCCGCGACCTCGGCGGCCGCGCGCCGGTGCACTTCCTGTACCCGAGCGGCCGGGTTCCGCTGCTGCCCGCGGTCACCGACTACGCGCGGCCGAGCTTTTCCGCCGGCCGCAGCGCCTACGGGGCGGCCCATGACCTGATGCTGCGGATCGGCCGGGACTTCCGCTTCGATTCCCGGGCCACCACCGTCACCACGCCGCTCGCCGAATCCTTCGCCCTGCGGGCGGGGGTCTGCCAGGACTTCGCCCACGTGATGATCGCGGCCCTGCGCGGCATGGGCCTGCCGGCGGCCTATGTCAGCGGCTACCTGCGCACCGTGCCGCCGCCGGGCCGCCCGCGCCTGCGCGGGGCGGATGCGAGCCACGCCTGGGTGGCGGTCTGGTGCGGCGACGGTTGGCTCGGCCTCGACCCGACCAACGGCGTGGCTGTGCGGGACGACCACATCGTGGTGGCCCGCGGACGCGACTACGGCGACGTGGCCCCCGTCGACGGCATCGTCAGCGGCTCGGGCAAGCAGCGCCTCAAGGTCGAGGTCGACGTCATCCCCGACACCGAGACGCAGGATCTCGCGCTGGTGGGCTGACGGGTTTCGGGGTCGGCCGTCGACGGCGCAACACCCGATGCGGTCATCTGCAAAACCAGGATCGCCGAACCCGATCGGTTCAGGGCCAACCCGCTCCACCAAATGCCGGCACCGGACGACGAGCCGGCAAGGGCGTCAGGCGACGCTGCCGTAGAGGTCGTAGGCCTCGGCCCGGTCGATCTTCACGGTGACGATGTCGCCGACCCGCACCGGGCGCCGGAAGGCGGCGTGGACGGTGCCGTCGATCTCCGGCGCGTCGGCCTTGGACCGGCCCTTCGCGATCCCGCCCTCGACGGAATCGACGATGACCGGCAGCCGCTTGCCGACCTTGGCGCGCTGCAGCCGGAGCGCGATCCCGTTCTGCGTCTCCATGAACCGGCGCTTGCGCTCGGCCTTCACCGCCGGCGGCACGAGGTCGCCCAGAGCGTTGGCGGTGGCGCCCGCCACCGGCTCGTACTCGAAGCAGCCGACCCGGTCGAGCCTGGCCTCTTGGAGCCAGGCCAGCAGCTCCTCGAACTCGGCCTCGGTCTCGCCGGGGAAGCCGACGATGAAGGTCGAGCGGATCGCGAGGTCCGGGCAGGCCTGCCGCCAGCTCCGGATCCGGTCGAGCTGGCGCTCCTGGTTGCCGGGCCGGCGCATGCGCTTGAGCACCGACGGGCTCGCGTGCTGGAGCGGCATGTCGAGGTAGGGGAGCACCTTACCCTCGGCCATCAGCGGGATGACCTCGTCCACGTGCGGGTAGGGGTAGACGTAGTGCAGCCGGACCCAGGCCCCGAGGCTCGCCGAGCTCCCGGGTCAGGTCGTAGAACTTCGCCCGGACCTGCCGGTCGCGCCAGGGGCTCTCGGCGTAGCGGATGTCGATCCCGTAGGCGCTGGTGTCTTGGCTGACCACCAGCAGCTCCTTCACGCCAGCTTTGACGAGCTTCTCGGCCTCGCGCAGCACGTCGGCGGCGGGGCGGCTGACGAGGTTCCCGCGTAAGGACGGGATGATGCAGAAGCTGCAGCGGTTGCTGCACCCTTCCGAGATCTTCAGGTAGGCGTAGTGGCGTGGGGTGAGCTTGATCCCCTGCGGCGGCACGAGGTCGAGGAACGGGTCGTGGGCCGGCGGCACTGCCTCGTGGACGGCCGCCACCACCGACTCGTAGGCCTGCGGACCGGTCACCGCCAAGAGGTCGGGATATTTCTCGCGGATCTCCTCCGGCTGCGCGCCCATGCAGCCGGTGACGATCACCCGGCCGTTCTCCGCCATGGCCTCGCCGATGGCCGAGAGCGACTCCGCCTTGGCTGAGTCCAGGAAGCCGCAGGTGTTCACGATCACCACGTCCGCCCCGTCGTGCCGGCGGGCCAGCTCGTAGCCCTCCGCGCGCAGATGCGTGAGGATCCGCTCGGAATCGACCAGCGCCTTCGGGCAGCCCAGCGAGACGAACGAGATCTTCGGGGCGGCTCCGGGAGCGGGGCCGCGGGGTGCGGGCGAGGCGGTCATGGCATTCGGGTCGGACGGCATCCGTAATGCGGCCGGGGATCGATCGCACGGGACGCGGCGTGTGGCTCGGGGTCGCGCCCCTATACAGGCTCTGGCGCAGAGGCGCGAGATCGGCCGCCGCAGGGGTGCCCGGCCCCGCACGCGAGGCTACCCATGGAAACAGAAACTTGGCTGTTTTATCAGGTCTTTGCCGGAGAGGCTCTGAACCCCCACATTAATATCTCCGGGCCTTGCCCTGCGCCCGGGACAGGCCCCGCCCGCGTCGCGCGATGCTCCCCTGCGGGGAACTGCCGCTTCCCCCGCGGCATCGCCTGTGCGACGGCAGCGTGTGGCATGCGGCCCCAGGACATCAGACCCGAACCCGGTCATGTGGACCCGAGAGACCCCCTTCATCGACCCCGTCGCGGCGGCGGCCCGGCTCCGGCCCCTGCCGGGGCTCGCCTTCCTTGACAGCGCCATGCGGCACGACCCGCTGGGGCGCCACTCGATTGTGGCCGCCGACCCGTTCGCGCGCTTCCGGTTCCGCGACGGGCGCGCGACTCTGGACGGGCGCCCGGTGCCGGGCGGGCCCTTCGCGGCCCTGCGGGCGTGCCTCGCCCCCTACCGGATCGAGTCCCGTTCGGAAGAACCCTTCCCGGGCGGAGCCATCGGCTATCTCGCCTACGACCTCGGCGCGCAGCTGGAGCGGATCGCTGCGCCCGCCCGGCGGGCGGGGCTCACCGACGACATCGCCTTCAACCTCTACGACACGGCTTTGGTGATCGACCATGCCGCCGGCACCGGCCGGCTGGTCGCCACCGGCTTTCCCGAGACCGAGCCGGCGGCCCGGCGGGCCCGCGCCGAGGCGCGGCTCGCCCGCTTTGCCGTCCTGCTCGACGCCGACGCGGCTGCGACCGAGGCGCATTCCAAGCCGGCCGAGATACTCACGTGGCGCTCGAACTTCGACCGACAAAGATATGAAGCAGCTGTCGAAAAGGTTCGTGCCTACATCCGGGCCGGCGATATCTATCAGGCCAACATCGCCCAGCGCTTCTCGGCGGACCTGCCGCCGGGCTTCGACCCGTTCGCCCTCTACCGGCGCCTGCGCGAAACCAACCCGGCGACCTTCGGCGCCTATCTGGAGCTGGAGGGGCTGACGGTCGCATCCTCCTCGCCCGAGCGCTTCATCCGGCTGGACGGGCGGCACGTGGAGACGCGGCCGATCAAGGGCACCGCCCGGCGCCTCGACGACCCGACGGCCGACCGGGCGGCGGCCGAGGCACTCCAGGCCTCCGTCAAGGAGCGGGCCGAGAACGTCATGATCGTCGACCTCCTGCGCAACGATCTGTCCCGGGTCTGCGCGCCCGGCAGCGTCGCCGTGCCGACCCTGTGCGGTCTGGAGACCTATGCGGGCGTCCACCACCTCGTTTCGGTGGTGACCGGGACGCTGCGCGAGGGTCTCGACGCCCTCGACCTCCTAGAGGGGACCTTCCCCGGGGGCTCCATCACCGGCGCCCCGAAGATCCGCGCCATGGACATCATCACCGAGATCGAGGGCGACGCCCGGGAACTCTATTGTGGCGCCATCGGACGGATCGGCTTCGACGGGGCGCTGGACACCTCGATCGCGATCCGCACCGTATTCATGGATGATCACCAGGCCGTCCTGCAGGCGGGCGGCGGCGTGACGCTGCTCTCCGAGCCCGGTCCGGAATACGACGAGACGCTGGCCAAGGCCGAGCGCGTCTTCGAGGCCTTCACATGATCCTCGTCCTCGACAACTACGATTCCTTCGTCTTCAACGTCGTCCGCTACCTGGAGGAACTGGGCGAGGAGGTCCGGGTCGTGCGCAACGACGCGCTGGACGTCGCCGGCATCCGGGCCCTGGCCCCGGACGCCCTGGTGGTGTCGCCGGGTCCCTGCACCCCCGCGGAGGCCGGGATCTCCCTGCCGGCGATCCGGGAACTGTCCGGAGACCTGCCGATCCTCGGCGTCTGCCTCGGCCACCAAGCGATCGGCGCGGCCTTCGGCGGCACGGTGGAGCGGGCTCGGCGCCCCCTCCACGGGCAGGCGACGCCGATCGGGCACAGAGGCGAGCGGCTGTTCGCCGGGCTTCCGGCGCCGATGCCGGTGGGGCGCTACCACTCGCTCGTGGTGACGCCCGGCCCCGATATGGACCGGCACCTCACCGTCGACGCGGTCTCGCAGGAGGGCGAGGTGATGGCCCTCTCGCACCGGACCCACCCGACCTACGGCATCCAGTTCCATCCGGAATCGGTGCTGACCGAGGGCGGCCACGCCCTGTTCGCCAACTTCCTGGGATTGGCCCGCGCTTGGCGGGAACAGCCCGAGCGGACGGTGGGACGCCGCGATGCTGTGGCGTGACGGGGCGATCGTCTCCGGGACGACGGCACCGCTGGACCACACCGACCGCGGCCTGACGCTGAGCGACGGCCTGTTCGACACGGCGCTCGCCCTCGGCGGCCGGGTGGCCTTCGAGGGCGCCCATGTCGCGCGGCTCGTCGCCTCCGCCGACGCGCTCGGGATCCCCACCGAGCCGGAGCGGGTTCGCGGCGCCATGCGGGCGCTCGCCGGGCAGGGAGAGCGGCTGGCGATCCGCACCACCCTCACCCGCGGCACCGGTCCGCGCGGGCTGAAGCCCCCGGAACATCCGCACCCCACGCTGTTCGCCACCGCGGCGCCGAGCGCCCGGAGCGCGGCCTTCGCGCCCCTGCGGCTGTGGCCGACACCGATCGCCCGCAACGACACGTCCCCGGCCGCCCGGCTGAAGACGCTCGGCTACCTCGACGCGGTGCTGGCCGCCCGGGAGGCCGCCGCTGCAGGCTTCGACGAGGCGCTGTTCTCCAACACGCGCGGGCGCGTCGCCTGCGCGGGCACCGGCAATCTCTTCGCGCTGTTCGGCGAGACCCTAGTCACGCCGCCGCTCGCCGACGGCGTGCTGACGGGAATCGTGCGGGCGGAGGTCATCGGCCTCGCCGCCGGCTGCGGCCTGCGCGTGGAGGAGCGGTCGTTGAGCCTGCCCGATCTGCTCGGCGCCGAGGCCGTGGCCCTGACCAATTCCCTGCGGCTCCTGGCCCCCGTGGCGGCGATCGGCGACACCGCCTTCGCCAGCGCCGGGCACCCGGCCGTGGCTCGGCTCAGGGCGGCGCTCAAGGCCGCGGTGGCCCGCGCCTGCCAAGTGCCGGAGGACGCCGTCGCGTGACCGGTCCGGCGGTTGAGGCGGGGCGCCGCCGGCTGCGCTACGGGCTCGCGGCCGTCTACGCGTTCATCGGGATCGTGCATCTCGCGGCGACGGACACGATGCTGCCGCTGATGCCGGACTGGGTGCCGGAGCCCCGCCTCGTCATCCTGGCGACCGGCCTGTGCGAGATCGCCGGCGCCGCCGGGCTGCTGACCCGCCCGTTCCGCCGCGTGGCCGCGATCGGCCTCGCCCTCTACGCGGTCTGCGTCTACCCGGCGAACCTCAAGCATGCCTTCGCGCATATCCATATCGAGGGGATTCCCGATTCCTGGTGGTACCACGGCCCGCGCTTGGCGTTTCAGCCGGTCTTCGTCTGGGCGGCGCTCTGGGCCGGCGGCCTGATCGACTGGCCGTTCCGCGGGCGCCGGAGATCTGCCGGGATCGCCGCGCAGACATCCGGGGATGCTCCGCCGCCGCCGGTAGGGTGGCGGCCGAATTCCCCAGCAACCATCCGGGAACCTTGATCACAGGATGCAGGGATCCTCGGATCACCGTACGGTTTGATCCCGGGATCACAGGCGATAAGCTGCCGGTGGGCCGGCGCGCGCGTTGGAATACAGCGCCGCCCTGCCACAATACGGGCGGACGACATGACAAGGCGCCGAGACTCAGGCCGAACGCGCCCGCCGCTCCCGGACACGCTGCCGGATCGCGACGCTGTCGAGCGCGCCCTCGAAGCCGTCCTGGACCGCCTGCGCCCGAAGCCGGCCGGCACCGCCGGACCCGCCCCGGGACGCGTCGGCCCGCGCCGGAAGACACGTCCGGACGAGGCGGGCACCTGAGTCCGGAAAGGTTCCTCCACAGGGCGAAGATATCGGCTGGATACGTGCCGCGTGATCGGCGTTCCCCGTCCGGAAGCCGCGCACCCGGCAGCGGCCCCCAACGGAGACAGACCGCCATGGCCAAGCAGAAGACGCTGCACGACGCCTTCTACGAGACCCTGAAGGACGTCTACTACGCCGAGAAGCAATCCGTGAAAGCCCTCAAGAAATCCGCCAAGGCGGCGGAACACGAGGAACTGCGGCAGGCCTTCGAGACCCATGCCGAGGAGAGCGCCCAGCAGGTCGAGCGCCTGACCCAGGTCTTCGAGATCATCGGCAAGCCTGCCCGGGCCAAGACCTGCGAGGCGATGCAGGGCATCGTCTCCGAGATGGAGGAGGATCTCGACGACTTCGCCGAGACCCCGGCCGCCGACGCGGTGCTGGCCGCCTGCGCCCAGGCGGTGGAGCATTACGAGATCGCCCGATACGGCACCCTGAAGACCTGGGCCGGCCAGCTCGGCTACGGTGAGGCTGCAAAGCTCCTGGACGAGACGCTTCAGGAGGAGAAGAAGACCGACGCCCTGCTCTCCAACATCGCCGAATCGATCAACGCCGCCGGCACGTCCGACGACGCGGAGGGCGGCAAGGGGAAGGGCTCGAAGAAGGCCGCCTGAGCGCGACCGCTTCCGGCACCGCCCCGGCTGTGGTGCCGGACCCGCCGGCTCCTACGTCACGCGTCGGGGCGCGGCGGGGCTTCAGTTCGCCTTCTCGATGGCGCTCAGGGGTGTCCAGTAGCAGCGATCCTGTCCGTCTTTCAGGGCGAGGCAGCCGTAGCTCATCGTCCGGGTTTCCAGTCGGACCTCCTCGCCGAGCTTCCAGGACCGGCATTCGCCGCTGGCGAGGCTGACACGCAGCAGCTGCCCGAACCCCTCCTCGTCGCCGGCCATGACCAGCTTGAACAGGCGGTCCGTGACCTCCTGGGTGTGGCAGCCGAACCGTTCGTTGATGATCGTCTCGGCTGTGGCGGGCGGGGACAGGCAGGCGGTTAATGCGAGGGCGGCGAGGACGGGCAGGGCGAAGCGCATGCGCGCAACATATCCGCCGCCGACTGCCTGTCGAGCCCTCCGGCGCAGGCCCCCGCGCGGACGATCGCCGCGCCGGCTCACCTGGTCCGCTCCCCCTCGCCGCGCTTGGCCGCCTGCCAAGCGGCTTCCATGGCACCCAGGTCCGACCGGCCGAGTTCGCCCCCGGCCGCCCGCAGGTGCTCCGCCATGGCGGCGAAGCGGCGCTCGAATTTGGCGGTCCCGTCGCGAAGCGCCGCTTCCGGGTCGATCCCGGCATGCCGGGCGAGGTTAGCCACCGAGAACAGGAGGTCGCCGATCTCTTCCGAAACGGCCTGCGGATCGCCCGCCTCCAGGGCCTCGGCGACCTCGTCAGTCTCCTCGCGGACCTTCGCGACGACCTGGGCGGCATTCCCCCAGTCGAACCCGTAGGCGGCCGCCCGCCGCGAGATCTTCTCCGCCCGCAGGAGGGCCGGCAGGGCCCGGGCGACGCCACCGAGGGGAGCCGGCATCGATTCCGGGTCGCCCCGCTCCGCCCGTTCCTGCGCCTTGATCGCCGCCCACTGCGCCTCGACCTGCGCGGCCTCGCGCAACGGTGAGCCGGCAGGCAGGGGCGCCCCGTCCGGCGTGAAGACGTGCGGATGGCGGCGGATCAGCTTGTCGCCGATCGCCCGCGCCACGTCGTCGAACGCGAAGGCGCCCGCCTCCTCGGCCATGCGGGCGTGGAACACCACCTGGAGGAGCAGGTCGCCGAGTTCATCGCGCAGGTCGTCGCGGTCGCCGCGCGCCACCGCGTCGGCGACCTCGTAGGCCTCCTCGATCGTGTAGGGCACGATGGTGGCCGATGTCTGCGCCACGTCCCAGGGACAGCCGCGGACGGGGTCGCGCAGCACCGCCATCAGGCGCAGGAGCCTGTACAGGGGAGGCTCGTCCCGGGGGACTCCCGCGCGTCCTCCGCCGCTCTCGCCCCGACCATGCCGGACCCGCCTCCCTGCGCCTCGCTCATGCCGGTGGCGTTAGAGCATGGCGCGGGAAAGGGGAATCCGGGTCCCCCTCGCGGCCGCGCGCCAGATCCGGGCGTCAGATCTGGGCGTCGCGCTCGCGCACCTGCTCGGCCTGGAATCCGTTGAGATAGCCGGTCAGGCGACCGCTGACCGCCGGATCGGCGCACTGGACCCAGAGCGGAGCCGGCAGCGCGCGGACCGGCAGGTGCAGCAGGAAGGCCTCGGCCGACAGGGCCGCCTCCCGCTCGGACGCGGCGGCGAGCAGGCGGGCGCCCGCTTGCGTGCCGATCAGGATCGCGATCGTGGCCATGGGACTCCTACCCTGGGACGACAACCGCGCAGGGGCGCTGCGCGTTGCACCGGATTGAGTTCGCGGGCCAGCGCCAGGCTGAACGACCAACAGGATCCGCCCGAACGGGTCCGTCAGCATCGCCCCGGTCAGGATCATGCCGGCGGCCCGGCGGCAGAGTTGCTTGGCTCCGCGAATCGCGGCTTCCGAATCGTCCGCCTCAGGGCTGTCGCTGGCGAAGGCGGGGCCGGGGCGGCCGTCCGCGTGCTCCAGCGTGCGTCGGAGCCGATAGGCCGGCATCGCTCCGATCACCCCGCTGAGGTACATCGATCGCCGCGGCGCAGGTGAAATTCTGCCGCCGAGGCTATGGGCGCAGGCAGCGGAAGAAGTTGATCCAGGTTGGAAGAAATCCGATGTCCGGATGCGGAGCCGTCCGCGTGGCCCTCTCCGATGTCGCAGGCCTTCCGGGCCGGCGCGTCCGGCCGCTGCGGGAGGTGCGCGCCAGACCGTGCTGGGTCTTGTTCCAGCGCTCGGGCGCGCGGACCAGCTCGATCAGCGCCAGCCATGCAGCCACGCTGACGAGCAGGAAGTAGACGGGCATCAATGGGACCGATTGGGCAAGGTCGCTCCAGCCGCGCCGGGCGCAGCCGGGCAGGGCCGGAAGGGTGAGGGCCACGAGCCCCACCCCGAACAGGGTGATCGCGAGCCCCATGCTGAGATTGTCCAGAAAGGCGGGGGCGGCCGGGATGTCGAGGACCAGGAAGGCCCAGACGGCCGAGACGAGGCAGACCGGATAGGCGAGCGCCGAGGCCACCGTCCCCGGCACCAGCGCCACCGCGCAGAGCGCTTCCAGGCCGCCGAGGCGGCGCGCATTGGCGAGGGGACGGCGCCCATGCGTGAGGCTTGTCTGGACCAGACCCTTGAGCCAGCGGGTGCGCTGGGCGAGCCAGGGCCCGATCCGGGCCGGCGCCTCCTCGATCGTCGCGCTCGGCAGATCGCCGACCGTGTAGCCCGCCAGGGCCAGACGGATTCCGAGATCGGCATCCTCGGTGACGTTGTAAGCATCCCATCCGCCCAGCGCCCGCAGAACCCGGGTGCGCAGGTGCATGGAGGTGCCGCCGAGCGGCACCGGCAGGCCGCAGCGCGCGAGCGCCGGATTCAGCACGTCGAACAGCCCGGCGTATTCGAGGGCGAAGGCGCGGGCGAGCCGCGAATCGCCGGCATTGTCGATCACGAGCCGGCCCTGGAGGCAGGCGGTGCTCTCGGGACGGCGGGCGAACAGCGACGCCGC
The DNA here is from genome assembly GCA_050632875.1 of Methylobacterium sp. P31. GTDB lineage: Bacteria > Pseudomonadota > Alphaproteobacteria > Rhizobiales > Beijerinckiaceae > Methylobacterium. Next base: position 5,638,515 of record JBODSC010000001.1, read on the forward strand.
CAGCCGCAATTGCCCGGGATCGGGCGTGTCCTCGGCGTCGTAGACCGTGAGCAGGGCGCCGCGGGCCAGCGGCAGGGCAGCGTTGAGCGCCCGGGGCTTGGTGCGCGGCCCGCCCGGCGGCATCGTGATGATCTCGAACCGGGCCGGCAGGGTGACGCGGGCGAGGGCCGCGCCGGTCTCCGGGTCGTCCGCCTCGATCAGGAATTTGATGTCGAGCTTCGCCGGCGGAAAGTCGAGGGCGGCCAGGGCCTTGAGCAGATCCGGCACCACCGCCGCCTCGCGGTGCAGGGGGACCAGCACCGTGTAGACCGGCAGATCCGGATCGGCCAGCGGCACCGCCGCCTCCGGCGCCACCGGGGCCGGGATGGCCAGGGCGGCGAGCCGGAAGGTCGACATCGCCAGAAACAGGCCCTGCCCGGTCAGCATCGCCGCGCGCGCGAGCGGCGCCGGCAGGACCGCGCCGAGGCAGAGCGCCGCGATGAGCGCGAGGACGAGAACCAGCAGCCACCAGAGAGCCGGCTCGCGGGCGGTGGCCCGCTCGGGCGCGCGCCGCCGCAAGTCATGCGCGGCGTAATCCGCCACCGCCTCGGGGATCGCGGCGAACAGGGCCGTACGCAGATGCGTCGGACTCGTGATCGCCGGCATGGCGGCGCGGCGCGGGGCGTCGAGCAGGTCCGCGATCATCGGGCCCCGGGGCGCCAGCACGCACGGCGCCACCGACCCGAGGGCCAGCGGCGCGAGGCCGGCGGCCACGCTATCGGGAAAGCGCAGGCCCAGGCCGAACGGGATCGGCCCGTCGAGGTAGGGGGCACCGAGGGCCCGGGCCAGGGCCGGGTAATAGGTCGTCTCGGCCATCAGACCGGCATTCAGCAGCGCGGTCGCCGCATCGGTCCCGGCGGCGGCCGCATCGGCGGCGGCCCGGGCCAGGAGCCGGCCGTCGACGCCCTCGGCGACCAAGAAGGCGATCTCCGGCGGCAGCGCGGCCTGCGCCGCGGACGGGCGCTGGAACGACACGCCGCGCGCTCCCCGGTGGCCTCAGGACGTGGTAGAGGAGGCGGGTGAGCCAGTCCCCGTCCCCCCGCTCCGAGAGGAGCACCTCGCCCGTCCGATCGTCAAGAGGCGATAGGACCGCGATCCTATTTCGAATTGCCGTATCCCTGATCGCGGCTTTCCTCTGCGGCGGCCCAGCCCCCGCCGCCGCCCAGCCAGCGACCCAGGCCGCGACGCCCGCCGTGGCCGTCCCGGATTTCTGGAACCCGCGCAGCCGCGGCGAGCGGGTCGAGGCTCCCCAGACAGGCCGGGCGGTCCGCTTTCTTACCGACGACGAGTTCCCGCCGCTGCATTTCACGGGCCCCGACGGCAATCCCACCGGCTTCGTGGTCGAACTCGCCCGGGCGGTCTGCGAGAAGCTGACGATCACCTGCACGGTGCAGGCGCGCCGGTTCGATACCCTGCTCGACGCTCTCGACAGCAAGCAGGGCGACGTGGTCGCGGCCGCGATCCCCCTGACGGCGACGCTGCGGGAGAAATTCCTGGCGACGCGGCCCTATTTCCGCTGGCCGGCCCGCTTCGCGGCGCGAGCCGACAAAGGCCTCCCCGTCCCGTCGGCGGCGGCGCTCGCCGGCCGCACCGTCGGGGTGATCGGCAACAGCGCCCATGCCGCCTACCTCAAGGCGTTCTTCCCCAAGGCCGTGGCGAAGGAGTTCACCGACCTCACGGCGGCCGAAGGCGCGCTCAAGCGCGGCGAGATCGACTACCTCTTCGCCGACGGCCTCAACCTCGCCCTCTATGTCGGGGGGCAGGACGCGGAGAATTGCTGCGCGCTCACCGGCGGCGATTACCTGGAGAGCCGCTACTTCGGCGAGGGGATCGGGCTGATCACCCGACAGGAGGATGCGGCGCTCTCCCGGGCCCTCGACGACGCGCTCCAGCGGGTCTGGGACGACGGCAAGTACACAGAGCTTTACCTGCGGTTCTTCCCGGTGAGCCCCTTCTGAGAAGGCGAACCGCGACGAATCGGCAGCCGCGGCCGCGCGGCGGCTCCGCCACGGACGCGCGGAGGTGCGTGCCTCCTGGGTGAAGCATGGCCTGCGAGCACCCGTTTGATGCGGGATGTCCCATCCCCAGTCCGGAAGCGTCCCGTGAGCGGGCCCCGAAGGAGCCCTCCTTCGAAGCCTCCGCTGCGTTCCGCCGCTTCAAGATGAGGGGGCGATCCGGAGAACGGAGGGTTCGGGGAGTCTTTCCGGCGCGATCATAAAGCCAGGTGGGTTTCGAGACTGCACGTCGCGCGCCGCAACCAAGACCTGAGATCTCAAACCACCGGCGTGGGTCCGCGATAGGGCACGGCATTGCGCGGCCGGGCGTTCCGCTCCGGCGCGAACCGCTCTAGGGTGCGCGCCTCCAGACATTCTCCAGCCCCGAAGACATGCCCGCCGCTCCCCCTGCCCTGACCCTCGACGCCGACATCATCGAGGCCGCCGCCAACGCCGCCGCCTGGCCCTTCGAGGAGGCGCGCAAGCTCTTGGCGCGTCTGGAGAAATCCGGCAAGACCGAGGTCCTGTTCGAGACCGGCTACGGGCCCTCGGGCCTGCCGCATATCGGCACCTTCGGCGAGGTCGCCCGCACCTCCATGGTGCGTCACGCCTTCCGGGTGCTCACGCGGGACGCGGTGCCGACCCGGCTGATTGCCTTCTCGGACGACATGGACGGGCTGCGCAAGGTCCCGGACAACGTCCCGAACCGCGAGATGCTGGCCGCCCATCTCAACCAGCCGCTGACCCGGGTGCCCGACCCGTTCGGCACCCATGACAGCTTCGGGGCGCACAACAACGCCGAATTGCGCCGCTTCCTCGACGCGTTCGGGTTCAGCTACGAGTTCCGGTCGGCGACGGAGTGCTACCGCTCGGGGGTGTTCGACGCGACGCTGATGCGCGTCCTCGAGCGCTACGACGCTGTCATGGAAATCATGCTGCCGTCGCTGCGGGCCGAGCGCTCGGCGAGCTACTCCCCGTTCCTGCCGCTCCACCCGGAGACCGGCGCCGTCATGCAGGTGCCGATCGATGAGGTGCGCGTCGAGACCGGTACCCTGGTCTGGCGCGACCCGGCGACGGGCACGCGCTACGAGACCCCGGTGACCGGCGGCCACGCCAAGCTGCAATGGAAGCCCGACTGGGCCATGCGCTGGGTGGCGCTCGGTGTCGATTACGAGATGGCCGGCAAGGACCTGATCGACTCGGTCAAGCTGTCGGGCAAGATCGCCCGGGCGCTCGGCGGCGAGCCGCCGGAAGGGTTCAACTACGAGCTCTTCCTCGACGAGAAGGGCCAGAAGATCTCGAAGTCGAAGGGCAATGGCCTGACCATCGACGAGTGGCTGCGCTACGGCACGCCGGAATCCCTGGCGCTGTTCATGTACAACAAGCCCCGCGAGGCCAAGCGTCTGTTCTTCGACGTGATCCCGCGGCACGTGGACGAGTATATCGGCTTCCGCGACCGCTATGCCGGCCAGGACGCGAAGCTCCGCCTCGGCAACCCGGTCTGGCACCTGCATGCCGGCAATCCGCCGGAGCCCGAGCGGGTCGAGGGCGCGAGCCTGACGTTCGCGATGCTGCTCAACCTCGCCGCGGTGGCCAACACCGAGGATCCGGCGGTGCTGTGGGGCTTCATACGCCGCTACGCGCCGCAGACCGGGCCGGAGACCCACCCGGGGCTCGACCGGCTGGTCGTCCACGCGCTGAAGTACTTCACCGACTTCGTGCGCCCGGCCAAGACCTACCGGGCACCGACCCCGGAGGAGTGGGCGGCCCTGGAGGATCTCTCGGATACCCTCAAGGACCATGCCGGCTCCACCGATCCGGAGGCCCTGCAGGCGGCGGTCTACGAGGTCGGGCGTCGCCACTTCCCCGATACGTCCGGCAGGGCCAAGAGCCCGGACGGGCGGCCCGGCGTGTCGCAGGCGTGGTTCACGAGCCTCTACAACGTGCTGTTCGGCGAGGCGCGCGGCCCCCGCTTCGGCTCCTTCGTGGCCCTCTATGGCGTCGAGGAGACACGGGGCCTGATCGCCGCGGCCCTGTCGGGCGCGCTGGTGGCCGAGCATGCCGCCTTCGCGGCCGGCAAGGAAAAGGTCGCGTGAGCGCACGATGATCGTCGACAGCCTCGCCGCGCTGGGGGCGATCTACAACGCGCCCCTGGCGCCCGCCTCCACGGCCAAGGTGGCGGCTTCGGTCACGCCGGACTACGCGGCGCTCATCGCCGCCTCGCCCTTCGCGGTGCTGGCCACCGGCGGTCCCGAGGGGCTCGATTGCAGCCCGCGCGGGGATGTCCCGGGCTTCGTGCGGGTCGCCGATCCGCGCACGCTGATTCTGCCCGACCGGCGCGGCAACAACCGCATCGACTCCCTGCGCAACATCGTGCGCGAGCCCCGGGTGGCGCTGCTGTTCCTGATCCCGGGCTCGGGCACGACGCTCCGGGTGAACGGGCGAGCGGTGATCTCGGCCGACCCGGATCTCCTCGCCTCGTTCCGCGTCGATGGCCACGCGCCGCGCACCGCGATCGTGATCACGGTCGAGGAAGTCTACTTCCAGTGCGCCCGGGCGATCATCCGGGCCAAGCTGTGGGCGGCGGAATCCCGCGTCGATCCGGCCAGCCTGCCGACCCCCGGGGCGATCCTGGCAGCGCTCACCGCGGGGGAGGTCGGCGGCTGGCGCTATGATGCGGAATGGCCGGAACGGGCCGCGAAGACGATGTGGTGAGAGCCGGGGCTGCGCTGTTCCCGATCGCTTTGCCACCGGCCAGGGAGGGCCATGGCGGCCCGCACGCGCTCAGGAGGCCGGCTCCTTTCCTTCATCCGGAGGTGCCCGCGCCAGTGGGCCTCGAAGGAGGTCTCCCGATCTCGCCGCGCTCTCCGCAGGCCACCGATGCGGCTTCGCCGCCTCAGGATGCGGGCGCGGGTCGGACAACCCTGTTGAGCCGCGTTCGACCCGCCTTGACCCGGGCGCTTCGGCGCGGTCTTTCGGAACAGAGCAGGAACTAACGTCGGGTCTCCGAGGCGGCGATGGATCCGGAGGTCGCGCTCCGCAAGATCATCCACATCGACATGGACGCGTTCTACGCCTCCGTGGAGCAGCGCGATGATCCCGCCCTGCGGGGTCTGCCGCTGGCGGTGGGCGGCTCGCGGGAGCGGGGCGTGGTGGCGGCGGCGAGCTACGAGGCGCGCAAGTTCGGCGTCCGCTCGGCCATGCCGTCGGCCACCGCCCGGCGGCTCTGCCCGGACCTGCTGTTCGTGAAGCCGCGCTTCGAAGTCTACCGGGCGGTCTCGGAGGAGATCCGGGACATCTTCGCCCAGCATACGCCGGTGATCGAGCCGGTGGCCCTGGATGAAGCCTATCTCGACGTCACCGAGAACCTCCAGGGGCTGCCCACCGCCACCGCGGTGGCGAAGGCGATCCGCGCCGAGATCCTGGAGCGCACCGGGCTGATCGCCTCGGCCGGGGTCTCGTACAACAAGTTCCTCGCCAAGGTGGCGTCCGACCACCGGAAACCGAACGCCCTGTTCGTCATCACCCCCGCCATGGGGCCGGATTTCGTGGCCGCCCTGCCGATCGGCCGCTTCCACGGGGTCGGCCCGGTCACCGAGGCGAAGATGAAGCGGCTCGGGATCCACACCGGGGCGGATCTCCGCGCCTGGACGCCGGAGCGCCTGCGCGAGACCTTCGGCTCCGCGGGCGCCTACTATCACGCGGTCGCCCGCGGGATCGACGAGCGGCCGGTGCGGGCCCACCGGGTACGCAAGTCGATCGGGGCGGAGACCACCTTCTCGGAGGACACGGCCGTCTTCGAGGCCCTGGCCGCCCGGCTCGTGCCCCTGTTCGACAAGGTCTGGGCCGGGGCGGCCGCCAAGGGCGTGCGGGCCCGGACCGTGACCCTGAAGCTCAAGTTCTCAGATTTCGCCCAGGTCACCCGGGCGAGGTCTCTCCCCGTCCCCGTGGCGGATCGGGCCGGCCTGGAGCGGATCGGCCTCGATCTGCTCGCCGGCCTGTTTCCCCTCCGGCGCAGCGCGCGGCTCATCGGGGTGTCGCTCTCGGGCTTCGCGCAGGACGAGCCGGACGGGCCGCTCCAGCTCGGGCTGGCGCTCTGATCGTCACGGCGGATCCAGGGTGTGCTGCGGCGCGATTTGTGCGATGGCGCACGGTGTCCGCGGCCGATCGAGCCCAGATTGGAGCCCTCCGGTGCGGATCCGCATTGCCGGGATACCGCACGCGCCGAAGGATCCTGCCCCATGTCGAAGCACGCTGTCCCAGCTCTGGCCGCCGCGCTTCTTCTGACCGTCCCAGTGGGCGCCGCCCGCGCGGACGGCACATCCGCCTTCGGTGCCGCCAGCGCGGCCCAGCTGCGGGGCTACACCGCGAGCCCCGCCCAGCTCTACGTCCCGGCGGGCGGCCCGAGCGCCCGGCTCGCCGCCGGCTCGGCCCCCGCTCCGCAACGGCCAAGGGAATCGACTCGCGCGCGTTGACGGGAGCCGGTCAGGGCCATCCGCGTCAGGCGTTTTTGCGCGGCCGGTGATCCGGATCGATGCCGCCGTCGAGCTTCGTCTCGTTGTCGACGTCGCCCTCAAAGGTCGAATCCGCCTGCAGATCCGCGGGGTCGGCGCCGCTCATACCCTTCGCGGTGCCGATGCCGGGATTGCCCTTGAGGTCGGCGTCCGTGGGAGTCTCGGTCTTCGGGTGCTTGCCTGACATGCTCGCTCCTGTCCGGTGCTGGAGTGAGGCCAACGCATCGGGGCGGAGGCTGTCTCCCGCGAGCCGTGCGGCGGTTCGCCTCCCGGTCCAAGCAGGCACTCAGGCGATTGCGGCCGACGCGATCCGGCGCACGCCCGCCGTCTCCATCCGCGCCCAGGCCCGCGCGAGGGACCCGTTCACGTCGATCCCGCGCACCGCATCCTCCACCACCCAGACGTCGAAACCGGCGTCGCGCGCGTCCAGCGCGCTCCAGGCGACGCAGAAATCGGTGGCGAGGCCGCAGAGGACGATGCGGGTGATGCCGCGGTCGGTCAGCGCCCCGGCGAGCCCAGTGCGGGTGGCGCGGTCGGCCTCCAGAAAGGCCGAGTAGCTGTCGATATGGGGATGGATCCCCTTGCGGATCACGAGACCGGCGCGATCCGTGTCGAGGCCCGGCGCGAAACCCGCACCGGGGCTGCCCTGCACGCAGTGCCGGGGCCACAGCACCTGCGGGCCGTAGGGCAGCGCCACGCTGGCGAACGGCGCCCGGCCCGGGTGGTTGTCGGCGAAGGAGACGTGATCCGGCGGGTGCCAGTCCTGCGTCAGGTCGACGTGCCGGAAGCGGGGCTGGAGCGCGTTGATCGGCCCGATCACCGCGTCGCCGTCCGGAACGGGAAGCGCCCCGCCCGGCAGGAAGTCGACCTGCACGTCGACGACGAGGAGCAGGTCGGCGCTGCCGGGCGTCACGGCCGAGCCTTACGGCAGCATCACGATCGAGCCGGTGGTCTCCCGGCCCGCGAGGTCGCGGTGGACCTGCTGCGCCTCGGCGAGGGGATAGGTGGCGTTCACCGCGATCTTCACCGCGCCATCGCGGACCACCTTGAACAGGCGGGCGGCGGCCTCCTCCAGGGTCGCGCGGTTCGACGAGAAGGTCGCGAGCGTCGGGCGCGTCACGTAGAGCGAGCCGCGCGGGGCGAGGAGACCCAGGTCGAGCCCGGTGATCGCCCCCGAGGCCGAGCCGAAGCTCGCCAGCAGGCCGAGCGGCGCGAGGCTGTCGAGCGAGCCCATCAGGGTCGCCTGCCCGACGCCGTCATAGACCACCGGCACGCCCTTGCCGCCGGTGATCTCGCGCACCCGCTTGGCGACGTCCTCCTCGCGGTAGAGGATGACGTGGTCGCAGCCGTTCTTCTTGGCGAGGCTCCGCCTTCTCGGGGCTGCCGGCGGTGCCGATCACCGTGGCGCCGAGGTGCTTGGCCCACTGGCAGGCGATCAGGCCGACGCCGCCGGCCGCGGCCTGCCACAGGATCGTGTCGCCGGGCTTCACCGCGTAGGTCCGGTGCAGCAGGTACTCGACGGTGAGGCCCTTGAGCATCATCGCGGCAGCGGTCTTCTCGTCGACGCCCTCCGGGATCGGCACGGCCGCGGAGGCCGGGATCACCGGCTCCTCGGCGTAGCAGCCGTCCGGCACCGAGCCGTAGGCCACCCGGTCGCCGGGCTTGAACTGGGTGACCCCCTCGCCCACCGCCGTGACGGTGCCGGCGCCCTCCTTGCCGGGGGTGAAGGGCATGTGCGGGGACTTGTAGGCGCCGGTGCGGAAGTAGATGTCGATGAAGTTGACGCCGATGGCGGCCTGCTTGACCCGGATCTGCCCGGGGCCTGGCTCGGCCAGGGGTACGTCCTCGAAGCGCATCACTTCGGGGCCGCCGTACTCGTAGACCCGGATCGCCTTCGGCATCGTCCTACTCCCGCTCGCCACCCCGTCCGTCCGGGGGCGTTGCAGCCCGAGATAACGGAGCGTTTGCCGGAGGCAATTTCTTTTGTCCTCTCGCGCTCCGGTTGTAACTCGCCCCGGGGCGCCGCCATTCTGGATCCGCTGGTCCCGGGCGCCTATCTAGCTCCTGCCCTTCTTGTCCGAGCCGAGGTCCGACCTCCATGTCCGGCACCACCCGCACGAGCGCCGACCTCGATCCGCGCCGCCGCCGCCTCCTCTACCGCGCCTGGCACCGGGGCATCCGCGAGATGGACCTGATCATGGGCCGCTTCGCCGATGCCGAGATCGGCGCCCTGTCGGAGGCGGAGCTCGACCAGTTCGAGGCGCTGATCGAGGTGCCGGACCGCGACCTGTTCAAGTGGCTCACCGGCGAGGTGGAGACGCCGTCGAACTACGACACGTCGGTCTGGCGGCGCGTGCGGGCGTTCCACCGGCACGACGCGCCGATCCATTCCTGAGAGAGCCCGCGATGGACGAACCGAAGCCCAATTACGACCATCCCGCCCGGTCGATCGCGACCGAGCTCGTGGTACGCATCATGCTAGAGATGATGGAGCGGAGCGATCCGGCGCTGCGCGCCGAGATCCTGCGGCAGGCCACGGTCCGCGCCGGCGCGATGACCGCGGACATGCCCAACGCGGATTTCTTCCGTGGCCGGGTCGAGGCGGCGCTCGCCGAGATCGTCGGGCCGGACGCGTGAGCGGCACCGGTCGGGGATCGTTACACCCCGGCCTCTGCGAGGCGCGACGTGCCCCCGCTCCCGTGCGGGAAGAGGACCCACCCCTGGTCTGAACCGGGCATGCCGCGTCGCCAGCACCGGCGCGCGTCCTCGAATCGCAGCAGAGCGGCCGTTCCAAGCCACGCCAGAACGGCCATATAGGGTGCGTTCAGCCACCCGAACGCTGCCGCCGCGATGCTTTATCGCGACGGCCCGATGAGCTAACGCCGGCCGGTCTCAGCTCTGATGCGCCCGGCGGGATTCCCCGCGAAAGACCCGATGGCCAAGCCTCAACCGAAGCCTTCCGCGCCCGCCCCTGCCGCCAAGTCGGCCGCCAAGCCGCAGGTCGCGCGCTTCGCGCTGCCGAAATCCTCTGCGCTCGCCAAGGCAATCGATGCCCTCAAGCGCGGCGACAGCCCGGTGCTCGCGAACGCCCCGGAGGGCTTCGACGCTCTGGCGCTGGCCGACCTCGCCCGCGCCCTGGCGCCCACCGTCGATGCCCCCGCGGTGCTGGTCCACGTCGCCCGGGATTTTGGGCGCTCCGCGGCGTTCCAGGCGGCGCTCGGCTTCGTGGCGCCCGAGATGGACGTGATGAGCCTGCCGGCCTGGGACTGCCAGCCTTACGACCGGGTCTCGCCCACCACCGCGGTCGCTGCCGCCCGCATGACGGCGCTCGCCCGTCTCGCCCGCACCCGCTCGGCCGAGGACCGGCCGCGCATCCTCTGCACCACGGTGAATGCCCTGGTGCAGAGGGTGCCGCCCCGCGCCCACATCGCCCGGGAGACCTTTTCGGCGGCGATCGGCAACGTCGTGTCCATGGACGACGTGGTCGCCTGGGTGGAGGCCAACGGCTTCCTGCGCACCGGCACCGTGCGCGACACCGGCGAATATGCCGTCCGCGGCGGCATCCTCGATCTGTCGCCTCCCGGCCTGCCGGCGCCGATCCGCCTCGACTTCTTCGGCGACACGCTGGAGTCGATCCGCGCCTTCGACCCGGAGACGCAGCGGACCACCGGGCAACTCCGCTCCCTCGACCTCATGCCGATGAGCGAGGTCCAGCTCACCACGGAGACGATACGGCGCTTCCGCCAGGGCTACGTCCAGAGCTTCGGCGCGGCGACCCGGGATGACCGGCTCTACGAGACCGTGAGCGAGGGGCGGCGCTACGCCGGCCTCGAGCACTGGATGCCGCTGTTCTACGACCACCTCGACACGCTGTTCGACTATCTCGGCGGCGTGCCGCTGGTCTTCGACCCGCAGGTGGAGGACGCGGCCGCCGAGCGGATCAGCCTCGTCCAGGACTACTACCAAGCCCGCGAGGGGGCGATGAAAACGCCGCAACCCGGCGTCGCGCCCTACAAGCCGCTTCCGCCCCGCGCACTCTACCTGACGCCCAACGAGCTGAAGGAGCGGATCGCTACCGCCACGGTGGCGCGGCTGACGCCCTTCGCGCAGCCCGAAACGCCTGAGCGCGCCGTGATCGATTGCGGCGCCAAGGCGGGCCGCAACTTCGCGCCGGAGCGGGCCGACGAGAACGCCAGCGTGTTCGACGCCGCGGTAGCGCATATCCGCGACCTCCAGGGATCCGGGCATCACGTGATCCTGGGAGCCTGGTCCGACGGCTCCCGCGACCGGCTCTGCGGCGTGCTCACCGACCACGGCCTGAAGAAGCCCGTGGCGATCACCCGGCTCACCGACGTCTACGCGCTCAAGCGCGGCACGGATGCGGCGGTGGCCGTCTGGGGCCTGGAGGCGGGCTTCACCGCCGGCGAACTCGCGGTGGTCTCCGAGGGCGACATCCTGGGCGACCGGCTGGTCCGCCAGAAGCGCAAGGCCAAGCGGCCCCAGGACGTGATCCTAGAGGTGCAGGCGCTCCAGCCCGGCGACCTCGTGGTCCATGCCGACCACGGCATCGGCCGCTTCGTCGGGCTCAAGACGATCCACGCCGCCGGCGCCCCGCACGATTGCCTGGAGCTGCAGTACACCGGCGGCCTGCTGCTCCTGCCGGTGGAGAATATCGAGGCTCCTGACCCGCTACGGCTCGGAGGATTCCGAGGTCGCCCTCGACCGCCTCGGCGGCGGCGCGTGGCAGGCCCGCAAGGCCAAGATGAAGCGCCGCATCCTCGAGATGGCGGGCGAACTGATCAAGGTCGCGGCCCAGCGCTTCGTCCGGAAGGCTCCGGCCCTGCAGGCGCCCGAGGGGCTCTACGGGGAGTTCGCCGCGCGTTTCCCGTTCGAGGAGACCGAGGATCAGGCCAACGCCATCGACGCGGTGCTGGACGACCTCAATGCCGGCCGGCCCATGGACCGGTTGGTCTGCGGCGATGTCGGCTTCGGCAAGACCGAGGTGGCTCTGCGCGCCGCCTTCGCGGCGGCGATCTCCGGCAAGCAGGTGGCGGTGATCGTCCCCACGACGCTGCTGGCCCGCCAGCATTTCCGGACCTTCGCGGAGCGCTTCAAGGGGCTGCCGGTTCAGGTGGCGCAACTCTCCCGCTTCGCCTCCGCCGGGGAGATGAAGCAGACCCGCGCCGGCCTCGCCGCCGGCACGGTCGACATCGTGGTCGGCACCCACGCGCTGCTCGCCAAGAACATCGCCTTCAAGGATCTCGGCCTGATCATCGTGGACGAGGAGCAGCATTTCGGCGTGGCCCACAAGGAGCGGCTGAAGGCGCTCCAGGCGGACGTCCACGTTCTGACGCTCTCGGCGACGCCGATCCCGCGCACGCTCCAGCTCGCCATGACGGGGGTGCGCGAGCTCTCGATCATCGCGACGCCGCCAGTGGACCGGCTGGTGGTGCGCACCTTCGTGACGCCGTTCGACCCGCTGACCATCCGGGAGGCGCTGCTGCGCGAGCGCTACCGCGGCGGCCAGTCCTTCTACGTGGTGCCGCGGATCGAGGATCTGGCCGAGGTCAAGAAGTTCCTCGATGCCGAGATGCCCGAGATCAAGGTCGCGGTGGCCCACGGCCAGATGGCGGCGGGCCAGCTCGAAGACGTGATGACAGCCTTCTACGAGGGCAAGTTCGACGTCCTGCTGTCGACCACGATCGTGGAATCGGGCCTCGACATCCCCACCGCCAACACGCTGATCGTCCACCGGGCCGACATGTTCGGCCTCGCGCAGCTCTACCAGCTGCGCGGCCGCGTCGGGCGCTCGAAGGCCCGGGCCTACGCGCTGTTCACGACGCCGGCGAACCGCCAGCTCACTGCCCAGGCCGAGCAGCGCCTCAAGGTGCTCCAGAGCCTCGACACGCTGGGGGCGGGCTTCCAGCTCGCCTCCCACGACCTCGACATCCGCGGCGCCGGCAACCTGCTGGGCGACGCTCAGTCGGGCCACATCAAGGAGGTCGGCTACGAGGCTCTACCAGCAGATGCTGGAGGACGCGGTCACGGCGCTCAAAGCGGGCATCGAGGACGTGCCCGAGGAGGCGTGGTCGCCGACCATCGCGCTCGGCGCGCCGGTCACGATCCCAGAGGATTACGTCGAGGATCTGGGGGTGCGGCTGGCGCTCTACCGGCGGCTCGCCACCATCCAGGACGATGCCGAGATGGAGAGCTTCGGGGCCGAGCTGATCGACCGCTTCGGGCCGCTGCCGCCGGAGGTGGAGCAGCTCCTCAAGATCGGCACGATCAAGATCCTCTGCCTCAAGGCCAACGTCGAGAAGGTCGAGGCCGGGCCGAAGGGCGTGGTGGTCCATTTCCGCGACCGGTCCTACGCCAACCCGCAGGGGCTCGTGGCCTACGTGGCCGAGCAGGCCTCCTTCGCGAAGGTGCGGCCCGACATGAGCGTCGTGTTCGTGCGCGAGCTGAATACGGTCCCGGCGCGGCTCAAGACCGCCACCGAGGTGCTGCGCAGCCTCGTGAAGATCGCCGAGCGGGGGAAGAAGGCGGCGTAACGATTCTCCCAGCAGACCTCCTCATCCTGAGGTGCGGCGAAGCCGCCTCGAAGGAGGGCTCCAGAAGGCGCTGCGATCCCGGGAGCCTTTCGAGGCCCGCTGACGCGGGCACCTCAGGATGAGGAGGTGGGTGGGACAGCCGCACGATCGTTGCGCAGCACGATCATCTCTGCTCTCTCCCTTTCCCAGGCCCAGGAGACGCGTGGATGGCAAACCCGGCGCAGGTCACCGGCGCGCCCGAGCCGGTGAAGTCCGAGACAGGCGCCTTACTCACCCCCTGTTCACCGACCGGCGCGTCGCCGCGGTGCTGGGCCTCGGCTTCGCACAGGGCATCCCGTTCCTGCTCGTCTACGCGACGCAGTCGGCCTGGCTCGTCCAGGCCAAGGTCCCGCTCGCCACGATCGGGCTGATGAGCGAGCTGACCATCGCCTACAAGCTCAAGTTCCTCTGGGCCCCGTTCCTCGACCGCCACGACGCGCCGCTCCTCGGGCGCTGGCTCGGACGCCGCCGGGGCTGGATCGTCGCCGCGCAGATCCTCGTAGCGCTGGCGCTCGCGGGCGTCGCCTTCGGCGATCCGGCCCACTGGCTCGCCTGGACCGTGGTGTTCTCCCTGGCGCTCGGCGTCGCCGGCGCCACCCAGGACGTGGTCATCGACGGCTGGCGCATCACCGCCGCGCCCCTGAGCAGCAGGCGCTGATGTCGTCTTGGTCGGAGATCGGCTACCGGATCGGCAACCTCGCCGCGGGTGCCGGCGCCCTCTACCTTTCCGACGCCTACGGCTGGCGCGCCGCCTACCTGTGCATGGCGGCGCTGATGGCCCCGGGCACGGTCGCGGCCCTGCTGGCGCCCGAGCCCCCCGCCCCCGAGACGCCCGCCTCCGGCGGCTTCGTCGAGACCGTCTGGGCGCCGATTCGCGACCTCCTCGGCCGGCTCGGCCCGCTCGCGGTGCCGGTTCTGGCGCTGGTCGCGGGCTTCCGGATGCCCGGCTATGTCTCGAACGCCATGGCGATCCCGCTGTTCAAGACGCTCGGCTACTCCAACACCGACATCGCCACGGTGACCAAGCTGTTCGGTTTCTGGATCGCGCTCGGCGGGACCTTCCTCGCCAGCGCCATCATCCCGCGGATCGGCATGATGGCGAGCCTGCTCGTCGGTACCGTCACGGCCTCCGCGTCGCATCTCGCGCTCGCTTATCTCGCCTGGCACGGCGGCCATGGCGGGGCCGCGTTCTGGACCTTTGCGCTGACCGTGGGAATCGACGGCTTCGCCTACGCCTTCGCGTCCATCGTGCTGATCACCTACATGTCCCAGCTCTCCGCCACCGCGCATGCGGCGAGCCAGTATGCCCTGCTCACCTCGCTCTGCGCCCTGCCCGGAAGCCTCCTCGCCGGGCTCTCGGGATTCGTCATCGAGCAGACCGGCTTCGTGTGGTTCTTCGTCGGCACGTCCCTGATCGGGGTGCCGGTGGCCCTGCTCTGCCTCTTCGTGGCGCGCCGGCACGGGCCGATGGACGCGCTCGGGCAGGCGCCCTGAGGCGCATGTCCCAGGCGGGATCGCACGCAGAACGTGTCTCTTTAGCGGGGATTAACCACACGGCCGCTTAATGGGGTGGACGGTTGATGTCCTCCCCAGACGGGCAACCCAGGCCACGTCCGCGAAAACAGGCTTTCGCGGGCGAACGGCGGCGGCTGCCCACGGGGAAGCGCGTAAGCGAGTTCCCCGAATGGCCCAGGTTGCGTTGTCCCGAACCGCGTACCCGAGTGTGGGGCCCCTGCGCCGGGTGCCGCCGCGCATCACCTATGTCGAGACCGTCTACGATCCCGTCGTCCGCACCCGGGCGCCCTATCCGAGCGCCATGCGGCGCGCCCGCCGCCGGGCCCGACTGACGGCGCTCATCTCCGTGACGGCGATGACCCTGGCCGGCTGGGCCGTGCTCAGCCGCCCGCAGGGACCGGCTCCGGCCGATCAAGCGCGCGTCACCGCTGCGGCGCCGGGGCCCGCGCTTCCGCCGGCAGCGGCCGTCCGGCAGACCGCCCGGAGCCGCGCGCCGAAGCCGAGCATCGCCTGGATGCTCGACCCGAGCCCGGCCCTGGGTTCCGGCACCGCGACGGCCTTCGGCAGCGAGGCTCCGCCACACTCCGCCTTCCAGGTTGCCGTCGCCGAGCCGTCTCCGGCGGTCCGGGAGATCGCCCGGCAGGTCGTCAGGGCTGAACAGTCCAGGGTCGAGCAGGCCAGGGCAGCCCAGATCCGGATCGCGCAGGCCAGGGCGGTCGAGAAGACCGCGGCGCCGGCCGCGCCGGTCCGGGTCGATGCAGCCGAGCCGACGCCCGCCGCCCTCGCGCCCACATCGGTTGTCGTACCGCTGCCGGTGGCCCGCCCGCCCGAGTTACGTAGGCCGCCGGCCGCGCCGGCCGCCCGCATCGCGGCCCGCCCCTGCCCCGCACACGCGACGTCTTCCGCGCTGCGATGGCGGAGGAGCCCTCGTTCTTCGAGAAGCTGTTCGGCGTCGGCGCCGCCGCGCCCCGGGAGGAACCCCGCCAGGAGCCTCGCCAAGCGCTGGCCTATGCCAGCCCGGACGCCCTGCCGCAGGAGGCGCCGCGCACCCGGGTCAGCCCGGCGCCCGAGTCCGTCGCCGGCACGGCGGTCTACGATATCAGCGCCCACACGGTGACGCTGCCCTCCGGAGAGGTGCTGGAGGCCCACTCCGGGCTCGGGCCGGCGATGGACAACCCGCGCTTCGTCCACCTGCGCATGCGCGGCTCGACGCCCCCCGGTACCTACGATCTGACGGAGCGCGAGCGCCTGTTCCACGGGGTGCGGGCGATCCGCCTGAACCCGGTGGGCGGCAGCGCCGCGGTCCACGGCCGCGACGGTCTGCTCGCTCACACCTACATGCTGCGCCAGCCCGGCGCCTCGAACGGCTGCGTCTCGTTCCGCGACTACAACCGCTTCCTGCAGGCCTTCCTGCGGGGCGAGGTCCGGCGCCTCGTGGTGGTGGCCGGCAGCGGCGATGGCGGCTTCTTCGGCCGGTTCGGGATGAGCGAGCGCGGCGGCCGGCGGGGCTGAGGACGGGCTGCGCCCAAAGTCCGAGATCACGTCTGCGCGGCGCGGCTTTACGCGCCCGTGTAACCCTGCCTTAACGGGGCCCGACGCCAGCCCTGACAAGAGGCACCCGATGAAACTGCCCCGCCGCTTCTTCCAGCCGCTCGCCACCGGCGCGCCGACCCCGTTCCGCGAGCTGCCGGTGCGGCTGGAGCGGATGATCCATTTCGTACCGCCCCACAACGGCAAGGTCCGCGCCCGGGTGCCGGATCTCGCCGGGACCGTCGACGTGGTGCTCGGCAACCTGGAGGACGCGGTGCCCGCCGACCAGAAGGAGGCGGCCCGCAAGGGCTTCGTGGCCATGGCCCAGGCCACCGACTTCGCCGCCACCGGGACCGGCCTCTGGACCCGGATCAACGCGCTCAACTCGCCCTGGATTCTCGACGACCTGTTCACGATCGTCGCCGAGGTCGGGAGCAAGCTCGACGTCGTGATGGTGCCCAAGGTCGAGGGACCGTGGGACATCCACTACATCGACCAGCTGCTGGCCCAGCTCGAGGCGCGCCACGGCGTGACGAAGCCGATCCTGGTCCACGCGATCCTGGAGACCGCCGAGGGCGTGGCCAATGTCGACGCCATCGCGTCGGCCTCGCCGCGGATGCACGGCATGAGCCTCGGCCCGGCGGATCTGGCGGCGTCCCGCGGCATGAAGACCACCCGGGTCGGCGGAGGCCACCCGGATTACCGGGTGATCGCGGATCCGTCGGGCGACGCGCCCCGGGCGAGCGCCCAGCAGGATCTCTGGCACTACACCATCGCCAAGATGGTCGATGCCTGCATGGCCAACGGCATCAAGGCCTTCTACGGCCCGTTCGGCGACTTCTCCGACGGCGAGGCCTGCGAGGCGCAGTTCCGCAACGCTTTCCTGATGGGCTGCGCCGGCGCCTGGACCCTACATCCGAGCCAGGTGGCGATCGCCAAGCGGGTCTTCGCCCCCGACCCGGCCGAGGTGGCCTTCGCGGCCCGGATCGTTGAGGCCATGCCGGACGGCACCGGCGCCGTGATGCTCGACGGCAAGATGCAGGACGACGCCACCTGGAAGCAGGCTAAGGTCATTGTGGACTTGGCGAAGCTCGTGGCCGCGAAGGATCCGGAGCTGGCGGCGGTTTACAAGCTGGGGTGAGATCCCCTCACCCGCCGAACCGCGCCCGGTACTCCTGCGGCGTCGCCGCGACATGCCGCAGGAAGCTGCGCCGCATCGTCTCCTCGGAGCCGAAGCCGCAGGTCCGGGCGATGCGCTTCACCGGCTGCGCCGTCTCGGCGAGCGCCCGCCGGGCCGCCTCCACCCGCAGGCGTTCCACGGCCTTGGCGGGGGTGAGGCCGGTCGCCTCCCGGTAGTGCCGGCTGAGGCTGCGTTCGCTCATCCCGGCCGCCGCGGCCAGCGCCGGCAGCGACAGGTCGCCCGACAGGTTCTGGGCGATGAAGGCGTGCAGCGCCCCGAACCGTTCCTCACCCGCCTGCAGGGCGAGCGCCGCGCTGAACTGCGCCTGCCCGCCGGGACGCTTGAGGAACATCACGAGGTGGCGCGCCACCGCCAGGGCGACGGGACGGCCGAGATCCTCCTCCACCAGCGCCAGGGTCAGGTCGATCCCCGCCGTGATCCCCGCCGAGGACCAGACCGGACCGTCGCGCACGAAGATCGGGTCGGGCTCGACGCGGGCCTGCGGGTAGCGCGCGGCCAGCGCGCCGCAATGCTTCCAGTGGGTCACGGCCCGGCGGCCGTCGAGGAGCCCGGCCGCACCCAGCAGAAACGCCCCGGTGCAGACCGAGGCGACCCGGCGCGCACGCTCGGCCCGCGCCCGCACCCAGGCCGCCAGTGCGGGATCCGCGCAGGCCGCCAGAACCCCTGGACCGCCCGCGATCACCAGCGTGTCGACCGGCCTGTCGAGCTCCGGCAGCGGGTCGGCCACCAGCCGCAGACCCGCCGAGGCCGTGAGCGTCAGGCCACCGGCTGAGATCACCCGCGGCGCGTAGGGCGCGCCGACGCCGCCGTGCTCGGTGGCAGTGGCAAAGACTTGGAGCGGCCCGGCGACGTCGAGGAGCTGCACCGCCGGAAAGGCCAGCACCTCCACGGGACGCGGACGATCTGGCGCGAATCGAGGGGTCTTTGGCATCTTCGCCAAAACCTGACGCGCTAGGGTCCTCCTGTCCACCACGGAGGTAACCCGATGATCCCGCCCGACACCCATCTGCAGATCGGCTCGCTCCTGTTCGAGGGGCTCGACCAGATCGACCTGACCGGGCCGTTCGAGGTCCTGTCACGGGTGCCGAACGCCACCTACAGGCTCTACGCGCCCGGGCCCGGGCCGGTGCGCGACGTCCGCGGCCTGCGGATCATGCCGGATGCGACCCTCGCGGAGGCGCCGCGGCTCGACGTGCTGCATGTCCCGGGCGGTCAGGGCCAGGAGGCACTGATGCACGACGCGGCTCTGCGCGGCTGGCTCAGGAACCAGGCGGCAGGCGCGAGCCACGTCCTCTCGGTCTGCACCGGCGCGCTGCTCCTGGGCGCCGCCGGATTGCTGGTGGGGCGCCGGGCGACGACCTTCTGGAACGCGTTCCACCTGCTGCCCTGGTTCGGGGCCGAGGCGGTCGATGCCCGGGTGGTGGTGGACCGGGACGCGGAGGGGCGCAGCTGGATCTTCGCGGCCGGCGTCACAGCGGGAATCGACGGCGCGCTTCGGCTCGCCGCCCTCCTGCGGGGGGACGAGGCCGCACAGGCGATCCAGCTCGGCATGCAATACGCCCCCGAGCCGCCCTTCGACAGCGGCACGCCCGGCAGCGCTCCACCGGCGATCGTCGCGCGGGCGCGGGCCGCCGCCGCGGACATGACCGCTCGGCGCGAGGCCACCGCGCGGGCCATCGCGCGCGAACTTGGCATCCCGAGCTACGAGCCAGCGTGAGTCCCCGGATGCGGCTCGCGGCGGATGACACGACCCGTCATCGGACCTATTTGTCCGTCCTGGACGGACTGAACCATGACGGACGTAACACTGAGAACCGCGAAGTTCGCGATCGGCGCCGTAGTGCGTCACCGGATCTACCCGTTCCGGGGCGTCGTCTTCGACGTCGATCCGGTCTTCGACAACACCGAGGAATGGTGGCTGTCGATCCCCGAGGAGGTGCGGCCGCGCAAGGACCAGCCCTTCTATCATCTGCTCGCCGAGAACGCCGAGACCGAGTACGTCGCCTACGTCTCGGAGCAGAACCTCCTGCCCGACACGTCGGGGGAGGCCCTGCGCCATGCCGGCATCGCCGAGATGTTCGAGCGCGACGCGGCGGGCGCCTACCGCATGCGCGACCGCGCCACGAACTGACCGGGATCGGCTCCGCAGGGTCCTCGCAAGTCCGCGACGGTAGCCTCGGGCGACGGCCGGTGCCGTCGGACGAGCCCGTCGCCATGATCCGACCCGCCGCGGCGCCGCTGGCCGCCGGCCTGCTCCGGACCCCGGCCCACGCCAGCGCTGTCGAACACCTGCCGATTCCGTTCCGGACCAACACCTGCGGGTGCTGTTCGTCCTGCCCGGCCCGGGATCGGCGGGCATCCGCTGGAGGTTCGACGGCCGCAAACGCAAAGGGCCGGACCTCGCGGCCCGGCCCCTCAACGGGCCCGCTGCGCGGCGGGCCGATGCGGTTCGGTTACTTGGCGGCCGGGGCCGCGGTGCCGGCGGCCGGAGCCGCACCGGCGGCACCGCCCTGCTGCTGCTCGAGCTTCTTGCGCATGTCCTCGGAGCGCTTCTCCAGCTCCGCTTGGAGCTTCTTCTGCTGCTCCTCAAGGACCTTCGGGTCGATGGCCGGGCCGTCGAAGGCCTTGCCGAAGCCGGCCAGCGGCACCGCGAAAGTGACCTCGCGCTGGGTCTGGTTCTGGACCGAGACGTTGAGGGTCGTGCCCTTCTTCATCGCGGCGACCACGCCGGCATCGACGCCCCCGGCCTCGGCGAAGCAGCCGTTCGGGAAGCAGACCGCGAAGCGGCCGGACGTCGGGCTCTGGCCGTCGACGTTGAAGCGGATGCCCGGCTGCAGCAGCAGGCCGAGCGGCAGCAGGTAGCGGATCACACGCACCTCCTGCTTCTGGGCGGCGTTCTTCATCTCGTAGACCGCCACCGCCAGTACCGGCTGGCCCTGGTCGGACACGAAGTCGCGAGTGGTGTAGCAGATGTCGGTGCCCGAGGCCTGATCCTTGCCGCAGACCTTGGTCCAGTCGGCCTGGCTCGGCTCGGACTTCACGTTCACGATCTGCGGGCCGGTCTGGGCGGCCGGGGTGTTGGCCGCCGGGGTGCCCGGCGCGGTCGGGGCCGGCGCGGTCGGTGCCGGGGGCTTCTTCGGCTGCGCCAGCGCCGGAGCGGCCGCGAGGCCGAGGCCCGCGAGGCCGAGGAGGGCGACGCGCGCGCGCGTCGCGGTGCGGGTGAAGGACATCGGCTCTGACCCCTTGGAAGAGACGTGGTGTGGCTGGCAGGATGCGGAGCCGGCCTGGCGGCAGGTCCGCCGGACCGCCCGGGCGCGCGCCGTCATGGCGTGCCTCCCGGAGCTCCGGATGAATCGGTCCGGCCGTCGGGCGGGACGGGTGCGCCGATGCGCGCATCTCCCATCCCGGCGACCGGGCGGCCTGCCTTTCCCCCCGAATGAGGCGAAGGCATGACACCGCGGCCCGAAGAGCTGTCAGGGCCACCCGGGCCGCGGCCGGCCCCCGATAGGCCCGCGCCTTCCCGGCCGCAAGCGCGACGTGACACGAGCGCGTCCTGAGCCCGGCCGGCGGACGCCGCGAACCCCGGAGCAGCCGTCACCCGCCAGTCTTAGGGGCCGGTTAACCGTACTCGGCCGATCGTGCCGGCACGTGTGGAGTATCGGTGGGGGCGGCGGGTTGAGCGCGTTCGCGGTAGCGGAGAGGGCGGTCGACGCCGCACCGGACGCATCCGCGCGGTCCGGCGGCCTGGCCGCCTGCCTGTTCGCGGCGGCGCTCGCCGGCCCGCAGCGTACCGCGCTGCGTGATTCGGGCGATCGGGCCGGCTGGTGCGGGCGACCGGCGATCACCTGGACCTACGCGGCCGCCGCCGAGATCGTTGGGCGGCTCGCCCGCGGAATCGGGGCGTGGCGTCTCCCGGCCGGCAGCCGGATCGGCCTGTGGTTCTCCGGCGGGGCCGAGGCGGCCCTCGCCCATCTCGCCGTCGAGGCGGCGGGACACCTGCCCTGCGCGATGCCCGCAGCCTGGGAGGCCGAGCAGCTCTCCGGTGGGATCGAGGCCGCCAACCTCGTCGCCGTTCTCACGGAGGGCCGCCGCGGCGAGCGCCGGCCGGCGGAGGAACTCACCCGCACGGCCATGCGCCATTTCGGCCTGCGCTATCTCGTGGCCTTCGGCCCCGGGGTGCCGGACGGCGTGATCAGCCTCGACGCCATGGCCTTGGAGCGCGGGGTGATCGAGCCGGCCGCGAGTTGCGGCCTCGTCACCTTCGCGGGCGGCGATCCGGGCCGGCCGGTCTTCCGCACCGCCGAGGCGCTCGCGGCGGCCATCGACGCCCATCTCGACGCCCATCCCCTGACCGCGGACGAGCGGATCCTGACCCTGCTGCCGGCGCACGACCTGCGCGGTTTGGTGACTGGCCTCGGCCCGGCGCTAGCGCTGGGAGCGAGTCTCGAGACCGTGATCCCCTTCGACGAGGCCGGGTTCCGTGCCGCCCTGCTGCGGCCGGTCCCGACCCGGCTCGTCGTCCCGGCCCTGGTCGAGCCGGCCCTCGCGGCGCTGTCCCTGCCCTGGACCGTGCGCGCCCTCGACGTGGTGCATCGGGCGCCGACGAACCTGACCTTGCGGGCCGCCCCCGCTTCCGCCGGCCCGCAGCGCTTCGACTCGCTGGTCTTCGGCGAGGATGCGGTGCTCACGCGCCCCGGCCTGCGCGACCTCGCAGCGACCCTGGCCTATCCGGAGCGGTCTCCCTGCCCCGCCACCTTCTGGCCGTCGCGCGCGGCACCGACGGGGTTCTCGCCTATCGTGGACCGGCCTGCGCGGCGACTCCCCTGCCCCGGGGCGCGATCCCCGAGACGGACGCTCAGGCCTGGCACAGCGCCGGCTACCGGCCTCTCCTGGCTGGTGGGATGGCCACCGGCGTCACGGCCGCCTGAACGGCAGCCGATGGCGGTTCATCCAGCGCTCAGGCGTTGCAGATAATCTCGCATCTGCACACGGAGGGTGGGATCCGATCCGCCCTTTCGCGGGTTCTGTGCAACGGATTGTCGTGACGGCTACCTTTCCAAGTCGTCCCGGATGGAGTACCGCTCAAGCTTATGGGTGCGCTGCAACAAGTGCTCGTGGTCGATGACGGCGTCCGCGCTGTGGACCGGTCCCTGTCGGGCGAGCTGGCGAGCCTCGGCTACGCAAGCGTTACCGCGTCCATGGAGGCGGCGGACGACGTTCTCGCCGTGATCACCCGCCCGGCCGCCGTGCTGCTCCAGGCTCCCACCCGCCGGGATCCCGCCTACGTCCGCCGCGCCGCCCGCCTGCGCGGCCAGCTTCGTGACCGCGGTATCCCGGTCATCCTGATCGGTGATTCGGCCGAGCCGCGGGCCGGCGGACCGGTGGACCTCGCGACGCGCCTCGGCGCCTACGTAGCGGCCCAGCCGAATCTCTGAGACTTTCCTTGTTCCGGGCGGGGAGAGCCCTGCCCCTAGCGGGTTGCGCGCATCAGTTCCGGTGCGCCGAGCCGCGGCAGCACGCCCTCCCGCATCACCAGCCGTCGGAGCGGGCCGAGCTGCGTCATCGCCAGCAGGCCGAGGCCGCGCAGCGCGTCCACCGGCAGCAGGTCCGTGAGCAGGCTGCGGTTGAGGAGGTCCACCGCCGCGGTGCGTGCCGAGGTATCGATGCGGCGGGCCCGCGCGTAGCCGTCGAGCACCGGGCGGCCGCCGGGATCGCGGCGGTCGCGGGCGGCTTGCAGCACCACGTCGCGCAGGGCGGCGGCGTCGCGCAGCCCGAGATTCAGCCCCTGGGCACCGATCGGCGGGAAGACATGGGCCGCCTCCCCGACCAGCGCCAGCCGCTGTGCCACCGGGCGCGCCACGGCCAGCCCGCGCATCGGCACGAGGCCGCGCGGGCCGTCGACCCGCATCGCACCGAGCATCGCCCGGGCCTGCCGCTCCACCGCCTGCCCGAGGGCTGCGTCGTCGAGGGCGGCAAGCCGCCGGGCCGCGCCCTCCCCGGTGACCCAGACCAGGCTGGACCGGTGACCCCCCGGGAGCGGAACCAGGGTGAAAGGCCCGGAGCGGGTGTGGAACTCGGTGGATACGTCCCGGTGCGGGCGGTCATGGGCCAGGATCGTGGTGATGGCGCTCTGCGGGTAGGTCCAGTCGCGCACGCGCAGGCCGCTCGCGGCCCGGAGGGGCGAGCGCCCGCCGTCGGCGCCCACCACCAGCCGCGCCTCCACGGCTCCTCCATCGGTCAGGGCGATCCGCGAGACGGCCTCTCCAGGGGTGGCCCCGGCGGCATCCGCCTCCACCAGGGTGAGATCTGCCTGGGTGCGGGCGCAGGCCCGCAGGCTCTCCACCAGGCGGGCGCTCTCGACGTTCCAGCCGAAGGCATCGAGGCCGATCTCGGCGGCGCGGAACCGCGCCGGCGGCGGCCGGAACAGACTGCCGGTGTCGTCGACGATCTGGAGTTCGCAGAGCGGGCTCGCATGCGGCGCCACAGCCTCCCAGGCGCCCAGTGCTTCCAAGAACCGCACCGACCCGTCGAGGAGCGCCACGGTGCGCCCGTCCGCCACGGGGGCGTGGCGGCCGACCAGCGCCGTGGGGATGCCCTCCCGGGCGATGGCCAGGGCGGCGGCGAGTCCCGCGGCCCCGGCTCCGACCACGGCGACCTCGAACAGTGTCTCGGTGCCTTCTGCTTTGGCTCCTTCGGACATGAGGCCCTGCTCGATTTCCGTCTCGCTCGACAACGACCGCGCACGTCGAGCCTGCGGCGGCCCCGGCGCACGCGTCTATCTGCGCTTTTCGACCGGTCTGCCAAGGCCACCCGGCCGGGGCCACGGCGCCGCAGCCCGTCAGGCGAGGAATGCCGACAGTTCCGAGACAACCTCCTCCGGCCGCTCCTCCTGGAGGGTGTGACCGCAATCGAGCGCATGGCCCGAGACGGCGATGGCCTTCTCGCGCCAGGTGTCCAGCACGTCGTAGGTCTGGCCGACCACGCCCTTCGCCCCCCAGAGCGCCAGCAGCGGCGCCGTGACCCGCGCCTCCGAATCGGCGGCGTCGTGCTCGAGATCGATCCCGGCCGCGGCCCGGTAATCCTCGCAGATCGCGTGCCGGCAGGCGGGATCGGAATAGCAGCGCAGATACTCGGCGAAGAGGTCCGGCGGGGTCGAGCCGGGGGTCTTGGACTGGCCGTCGATATGGTGACGCAGGAAGAATTCCGGGTCCGCCCCGATCATCGTCTCCGGCAGGGGATGGGGCTGGATGAAGAAGAACCACCAGAAATACCGGGTGGCGAAGGCCTTGTCGGTGCGCGCGTACATCGTCGCGGTGGGGGCGATGTCGAGCACCGCGAGCCGCTCGACCGCCTGGGCGTGATCCAGGGCGAGCCGGTGAGCGACGCGCCCGCCGCGGTCATGGCCGACGACGGCGAAGCGCTCGTGGCCCAGCGCCCGCATCACCGCCATGGCATCGGCCGCCATGGCACGCTTGGCGTAGTTGGCGTGATGCGAGCCGCCCGGCGGCTTGCTCGAATCGCCGTAGCCCCGCAGGTCCATGGCCACCACGGTGCGGTGCTCGGCGAGACGCGGGGCGACATGGAGCCAGGTGGAGAGGGTCTGCGGATGGCCGTGCAGCAGCAGCACCGGCGGCCCGGAGCCGGCCGAGCGCGCGTTGATCGTCACACCGGGCTCGGTCTCGATCCGGTGGCGGCCGAAACCCGGCAGGAAGTCGCTGGTCATGCGCGTCGGCCTCCCCGCGACGCGCGCTGCACTGGCGCGCCGGGATGCACCGGATGATAAGGCGCCTCCGGCACGATGTCCGCCGAGCCACCATGACAGATGCAAGCGCGATTCAGGACGCCGTGACCGACAATGCGGCGGTGAAGGCCCCCCCGAGGCGCCCGAGAGCGAGGCCGTCCGCGCGGCCGCCCTGCGCCCGAGCATCCTCGATCCCCTGTTCGCCCCCGCGCGCTCCCTGCCGGGTGTCGGGCCCAAGATGGCGCCGCTCATCGAGAAGCTGCTCGGCACCCCCGAGCGGGAGGCCCGGGTCGTGGACCTCCTGTTCCACCTGCCCCAGGGCGGCGTGGCGCAGAAGCTCATGGGCTCGATCAGCGAGGCGCCGGTGGGCGAACCGGTGACGCTCGGCGTCACCGTGACGGCGCACCGCCCGGCCCAGATCGGATCGGGGCGGCGCCCCCACCGGGTGCTGGTGGAGGATGCCTCCGGCAACGACATCGCGCTCGTGTTCTTCGGCATGCCCCGCGCCCGCGTGGAGAAGATGCTGCCGCTGGGCGCGCACCGCTACATCACGGGCCGGATCGACCTCTGGGACGGCACCCGCCAGATGGTCCACCCGTCACGCATCGTGGACGAGGCGGGGCTCGCCGCGCTGCCCGCGGTCGAGCCGGTCTACGGCGCCACCGAGGGGCTGACCTCGCGGGCGATCAACAAGCTCGCGGTGGCAGCCCTCGACCGCCTCCCGGTGCTGCCCGAATGGCAGGATCCAGCCTGGCTGGAGCGGAACCGCCTGCCCGCCTTCGCCGATGCCCTGCGCCTCGAGCACCGCCCCGAGGAGGCGCCGCCGCGCGCCGAGGACCTGCTCCAGCCGCCGCCCGGGACACCCGCCCGCCGGCGCCTGTCCTACGACGAGCTGCTCGCCTCCCAGCTGGCGCTCGCACTGATGCGCGCCCGCCAGCGGCGCAAGGCCGGCCGGGTCAATGCCGGCGACGGCACCCTGAGCCGCCGCAGCGAGGCGGCCCTGCCCTTCGCGCTCACCGGAGCCCAGGCGCGGGCGGTTGCCGAGATCCGCCAGGATCTCGCCGTGCCGCGCCGGATGCTGCGCCTGCTCCAGGGCGATGTCGGCTCGGGCAAGACCGCGGTGGCGCTGCTCGCCATGGCCTCGGCCGTGGAGGCCGGACGGCAGGCCGCCCTGATGGCGCCGACCGAGATCCTGGCCCGGCAGCATTTCGAGCGGCTGAAGCCGCTGGCCGGCTCCTTGCGCCTGCGCCTGATGACCGGCCGCGACCGGGCCGCGGAGCGCAAGGGTACGCTGGCCGACCTCGCCGCGGGCGAGATCGACATCCTGGTCGGCACCCATGCCCTGTTCCAGGAGGCGGTGACGTTCCGCGATCTCGGGCTCGCGGTGGTGGACGAGCAGCACCGGTTCGGCGTCCACCAGCGCCTCGCGCTCGGCGCCAAGGGTGAGGCGGTCGACTTCCTGGTCATGACCGCGACGCCGATCCCGCGCACCCTGGCGCTGACCTTCTTCGGCGACATGGACGTCTCGATCCTCGACGAGAAGCCCGCCGGCCGTCAGCCGATCCGCACCCTCACCCTGTCCACCGAGCGGATCGATGAGGTGGTGGCGGGCCTCGCCCGGGCGATCGCAGGGGGCGAGCGGGTCTACTGGATCTGCCCGCTGGTCGAGGAATCCGAGTTCGTCGACCTCGCCGCCGCGGCCGAGCGCTTCGACGACCTGCGCCAGCATTTCGGGGACGCGGTCGGGCTGATCCACGGCAAGATGCCGGGGCCCGAGAAGGACGCCGCCATGGCGCGGTTCGCCGCCGGGGGGACCAAGCTCCTGGTGTCGACCACGGTGGTGGAGGTCGGCGTCGACGTGCCGGAGGCCACCATCATGGTGATCGAGCATGCCGAGCGGTTCGGGCTGGCGCAGCTGCACCAGCTCCGGGGCCGCGTCGGGCGCGGCGCCAAGGCCTCCTCCTGTCTGCTGCTCTACCGAGGGCCCCTGGGGCAGGTCTCGCGGGCGCGTCTTGAGATGATGCGCGCGAGCGAGGACGGCTTCCGTATCGCCGAGGCCGACCTGAAGCTGCGCGGCGAGGGCGAGGTGCTGGGCACCCGCCAATCGGGGCTAGCCGCCTTCCGCCTGGCACGGCTGGAGAGCGACGCCGATCTGCTGGAGGCGGCCCGCGACGACGCGCGGATGATCGTGGAGCGCGATCCCGGGCTGAAGAGCCCGCGCGGGCAGGCGCTCCGGGTCCTGCTCTACCTGTTCGAGCGCGAGGCGGCGATCCGTCTGATCGAGGCCGGATGAACGGCGCCGTTCAGGAAACCCCGCCGTTCAGGAACGGGCCGGTCCGGCGCAGCGGTAGCCGGGGAGATCGGTAGTCCGATGCGGCAATTTCACAGGCGTCCGGGAAAGTTATTTTGTATCAATTACTTGGGCGATTGCCGCGGAAGCCTGGCCGCATCCTTGAGCCTGTCGGACGGGGCGCAGACAAGGACCGTGACCTTGCATCAGCCGCAATCTTCCCTTAACTGGAGATGAACGAATGGCCCGGTAAGCCGGGACATCACGGACGAATCTGGAGGACGGACATGTCGAACGGACTGTTCCAAGGCCTGCCGGGCTCCCACGAGATGGCCGGTGTCCAAGCCCTGCCGAACGAGCCCTGGCTGCTGCCGATCTCGGATCGTGCCGCCGAGGCGGCGAGCAAGACCGCGGATGAGGTGCAAGCTGCCGTGCGGCGGGCCGCACGTCCTTTCTGGCTGGCCGCCAACGGGCTCTGCATCGCACTGGGCCTCGCCCTGGTCATGCAATGCGCCACCGGCTGGATACCGACGGCGCCCCGTAGCGCGGTGACAGTGGCACAGGCGGCCCCGCCGACCATCGCGCCACAGACGGCCTCGCTGCAGCGCTGAGTCTTTCCTGCCCGTCCGGAGTTTGAGGGCCGTTCCGCGTGCGGGGCGGCCTTTTTCGTGGCCGATCGCAGCCCGCGACGGGTGACGGCGAACGCGACTAGAGGGTGTGGGTGGGGCGGACCGGCTCCCGTCACGCGTCCTCGGGTTCCCGCCGCGGCGCCGCGCTCCCTGCCTGCTGGGCCGTCCGCAGCGACGCCGCCATGGCGTTGAGTCGGCCCTGCGGATCCTCAGGCTGGATCACGCCCGCCGACATGACCAGCTTGGCGGCGTCGTCGACGCTGATATTCAGCTCCACCACCTCGGCCCGCGGCAGGTAGAAGAAGAAGCCCGTGGTGGGGTTGGGTGCGCAGGGCAGGAACACACCGACCAGCTCGTCCGCGGCGGCGCCCTTGCCCGCAGCGCGCCCTCGACCTCCGGTGCCGCCGGGGCGGACAGGAACACCACCGACCAAGTCCCCTTCACGGGAAACTCCACCAGCCCGACCGTGCGGAACGACGTGCCGTTGGCCGAGAACAGGGTCTCGAAGATCTGCCGCAGGCCCTTGTAGAGGCCCGAAATCACCGGGGTCCGGGCGAGCAGCACCTCGCCGAACTCGATCACCGAGCGGCCAACGAGGTTTGCCGTGAGGAAGCCGAGCAGCGTCACCGCCACGAACGCGATGACGAGGCCCAGCCCCGGGATCGAGAAGGGCAGGTAATGGTCCGGCAGGTAGCTCGCCGGCACCAGCGGCTTCACGAATGAATCGATCAGCGCGATGAACCACCATGTGATGTAGGCGGTGATCGCCAGCGGGCCGGCCACGATGATGCCGGTGAGGAAGTAGGTGCGCAGCCGGCCGCGGGCACTGACCCGCGTCTTCGGGGCGGCATTGCCGGGCGCGGCGGCATCGGGTTCGGGGATCTGGATCGGCGGGGGACTCGGCGCCACGGCTGCCCTCTCGGCCGCACCATGCGCGGCGATCCTGCTCGGGGGCCATTCCCCGGTGGCAGAGGTAGCGGTTGCGCTTGCCTGTCTCAAGGGCGGCGCCGAGCCGGCGCTCGGTCAGCGCTGTGCAGATGACGCAGGCTGAATGTTGGGTGGCCTCACGATTCGGCATCCCCGCCGGGCGTCGGGATGGCGAGGGCCGGCATCGCCGCGCGGGGGATCACGGCGCCGCGATGCCCGATCACCGCGCCGGCCAGGCGATGCGCCTCGGCGGCAGCCGCCTCCGGTGCGAGGCCGCCGATGCGTGCCGCGAGATAGCCGGCCGCAAAGCTGTCACCCGCCGCCGTGGTGTCGACGACCCGGTGCACTGGGCTGGCGGGCACGGCCGTGTCGGCTTGCCCGTGCAGCACCCGGGCGACGGGGACGGGTCCGCTCGTGAGCTTGAGCACGATTTCGGCTCTGCCGCGGCGGCACAGCACCTCCTGCTCGCCAGCCTCGCCGAACAGCCAGTCGAGATCCTCCACGGAGGCGAAGATCAGGTCGGCCAGCGCCAGGGCCTCGCGGAAGGCGATACGGGCCTCCTCCCGGTCGGGCCAGCCGCGCGGCCGGAAATTGGTGTCGAAGGCCACCCGCCCGCCGCGAGCATGCAAGGCCGACAGGGTCTCGGCCAGCGCTGCACGCCCGGCCTCTCCGTAGAGCGACAGGCTGATTCCGGAGACGTAGACGATGTCGTAGGTTTCGAGGGCGGCCCGGGTCTCGGCGGCGCCCGGCTCGGCGAAAAGGTCCCTGGCCGCGGCGCAGTCGCGCCAATAATGGAAGCTGCGCTCGCCTGCGGCGTCGGTGCGGATGATGTAGAGGCCCGGCATCCGGCCGGCCAGCCGGCGGACGCGGGCGAGGCCGATGCCTTCGCGACTCCAGGCCGCGGCCATCTCGTCGCTCCAGACGTCGTCGCCGAGGGCCGTGACGTAGTCGACCGCGACGCCGAGGCGAGCGAGATAAAGGGCGGTGTTCAGCGTGTCGCCGCCGAAGCCGCGGACGAGGCTTCCGTCCGGGCGCTCTGACAGCTCGACCATGCACTCGCCGATGCAGGCGACCCTCATGCGGTTCCTCCCCATGCGCGACGCCCTTCCCCCGCACCGTTCGGCGCGGCCTGTCAACCGCTCCAACCCAGCCCGGCCCCCCACAAGAGAAGCTCCGGGACCGGGGAAGTCTCATGCATCCATCACGTGACAGGGTTGCTTCTGCCGGCACAAATTACGCCACCACACGTCGACGATAAGAAATCAAAAACATCTTGCATAAGATAGTTGTATCGAGGCGAATATGACGGCGAACTTTAGTTTGTAACAATAAAAAGTCCAAATATGTATTAAATTCGGAGCAGTTCGGCGCTAACGGGGAGGTATTTCCGCCGCGTGCAGTATGCCATCGTGGATAATGAATGCGCATTATGTGCACAAAAACATGAGTCTTAAGATCGCATTAGCCACGTGATGTCACGATTCTACGCTGCCGATTTTGATCTTGGGTGGCGGCCAGGGTAGTGTGACGGCGTCGAGGAGGCCTCAAACGATCCGCAGGAACGAATCGATGGGCGACGGAGAGGCCGTGCTGTCTGTAGAGCAAGACGGCCGTCGTTGGCTCATGTCGGCAGGATCCAGGCATGAGATCCGGCCTTTGCGGATCGTTCGACGCAGTCTAACGGCGATCGGTTTCGATAATTTGTCAAAAATTTGCACTATACTGAAATAATGTCGGATTATATCTGAAGATAATGATCGAAAATTCGGTTTAGGTAATCCGGTATGTTCCACTCTGCTTTGAGCGCCCTGACGTTCTCGTCGGGAGAACTTCTGACTATCACCGAGACTCGGGGGTGAGCGGCGCCTGGAGTTGGGTTTTCGCAGGGGGCGAGCAGCTCTGGTCGCCAGGATTGTACCGTCTGCTGGGACTCGTTCCGAATGCCGCACAGGCGCGCTACGACCTGCTGCTTAGCCTGATCCATCCGGAGGACCGGCCCCGGATGCCCACGCTCGCCGATATCCGGCAGGGCCACGTCCCGCGTGAGGTCGTCGTCCGGGTGATCCGCCCGAACGGCACGCAGCGCACTCTGTCGCTGATGATGGAGGTGCGTTTATCGGCCGAGGGCCGGCCGGTGGCCATCAACGGCACGGCCCTGGACGTGACCGATCGCGAGCAATTGGCCCATATGCGGCACGAGGAGCGGCGGCGGCGGGGAGCCCTCTATCTCACGGAGCGTATCGCCACCTTCTCGGTGGGTCTCGACCTCATCCGTGAGATCCCCTTCGAGATGTCTCAGGTTCACGGCATCCCGCTCGAGGAGATCTCCGCCAATCCGTATCTCATGATCGTTCCCGAGGAACGGAAATTCTTCGAGGCCATGGCCCAGGAGAGAATCGCGCAGCGGAAGTTCTACCAGGGGACAGCCCACGAGCGTCTCGCCAGCGGCGAACTCTGGCATTTCAGGATTCTGACCGTGCCGGTCTGGGATCCGGACGGGACGTATCTCGGCCGGTGCGGTCTGAAATACCCGGTTCGCAACAGTGCGCTGGTGCCGGTCGCCCTACGGGAGGGCCTGGAACAGGCGGTCACGGGCCATCACCTCCGCGCGGCGCGGGCCCTCCTCGACTGGTCCATGATGGACTTAGCCCAGGCGAGCGGTCTGTCACACTCTACGGTGCGGCGCTTGGAGGAGGATAATGAGCATCGTGGAAGCCGCTCCCGCCTTCACGCCGTCGAGGCGCTGCGTCGAGCCGGTATCCGCTTCGTTGCTATGGACGACGGGACTTTGGCTGTCGCCAAGGTTTGAGCGAGGCGGAGGCGGCACGGCCCTATTCGGCGTACGCTTGCGGGAAGGGCCGAGCCGGCGCCCCATCGGCACGGCCCCTTCTGACGCACAATGCCTCCGCCGGCACACCGGTTGGTCCGCCGGCGGGAGGTGACACTTCGCTCGGGCCGCCTTGTGGCCGAGCTGGATCGCCTTGGCGATCTCGGAGCGCTTGGCGGCATAGCCCGGGGCGACCATCGGGTAATCGGCGGGCAGGCCGTACTTGGCCCGGTAGCGCTCCGGCGTGAGGCCGTGGGCGGTGAGGTGGCGCTTCAGGGTCTTGTAGGAGCGGCCGTCGATGAAGCTGATCAGGCCGTCATGCTGGATCGAGGCCTCGATCTGCTCCGCGGTCGGCCCGGCCCAGTTCGGGCCGGAGCCCGACGCATTGTTCTGCAGAACCGAGATCGCCGTGTGCACTTGGTCGATCAGGAGCGGCAGATCGGCAACGCCAACCACGTTCCGAGACACATAGGCAGCAACCAGTGATGCCGTGCATCTGATCAGATCCGTATTGGGATCTGATTTGTGTTCGTACGAATCGATAGTGTTCATTGTCCCCCTGGTACAAAGAAGCGGTTAAGTTTCAACTCCTGCTGGAGAAACCGGATCGAATTTACCGATTTTCTCTAACGGAGATGCGAACAATGCTTCGACGTCGCCAAAATTGGCGCCTAACAATACAAAATACGGCCAATTTGTCCAGATTTATCTTGAATTTAACTCTGAACAATTTTTGGCCGAGTAGGGCAACATGAGGTTGCCTCTCGTCGGAGCGATGAAAAACTTTGCTCACCTCTTGAAACGACGATGTCCCGCCGGGACGATGATTTCGAAGCGGATCGCGATGACAGGATGTCGGTGGGCGAATCAGCCTCGGAGATAGGTTCTGACGATCGGTGGCGCGCTGGCGAGCGCCGCCGAAGCAACGTCCAGGTGTGCGCCACTGGACAGGCTTGGCTCTTGGTGCGGCATGAAATGGGTGGTCAAATTCGGCGCGCTATGCGCTGGTCTGCCAAACCATGGACTTGGATCCGTAATGACCTATTACAAATCTTCGAAAATTCACAGTACATTGAGCATCAACAAGTTTTTGCATTCAGAAACATAACGCAGATTGCATATATACCTAGAAAATATCGGCTGAACATTTGTTATATCGTACAGCGAGGCCCATAATTCCTCGTCGCCGATGGGTCTGGCTACCGGGGCAGGCCTTGGCCTTTGGACCCGACGAGCGGCGCGCCAGCGGTGCTGGTCCGGCACGCGGCCGGCCTGCCCTATCAAGCAGGACATAGAACGGGGCGGTGCTCTTCGGGATCTTGGTAAGGCTATCCGCTCGCGAGCCGCGTTCCTTGGGCCGCCGACGGCTCGATTAACAAAGTGATCAGCCAAGTCATGGATTTTGTATCGCGCGTGCCTCGCACGATTCTCGGTCGCGGAGACCTCTCCCTCCGGCCATGACGGCGCGGCGGACTTCGTGCGAGAGGCTCTGTGACCTGCGCTACCGAAGGCGACCACGGATGTCTGGATTGTGCTCGACTCCTCTTCCGCGCTCCCTCTCGGCGATGGCCGTGCCTGGGCCGGGCGGCGCGGACGCGGCCGGCGGACGTATGGCGCCCCTCTGGATGCTGCTCGTTGGACGGGCGGCGGTCCGGCGGCACTGGCTTCTCATCCTGGGGACGGGTCTGTTGTGGGCGCTGCTCGGCAGCCTCGTCGTGATCGACTCCTTGATGGGGCGCTCCACGTCCCGGACCGCTGGTTCGGCCTGATCCTGCTGGCCGAAGGCGTGAGTTCGCTCGCCGTCGGCGCGTCCGCCGTCGGGGCCGCGCGGCGGCTGCGCCTCTTCAAGGGCGCGCTGTTGTCGATCATGGCCGTCCTGATCGTGATGGCCACGCGGCACAGCACCTTCCTGCTCGCCATGATCTTCGGCATCGCCTTCATGGTCGACGGTCTTGTCCGGATCGCGATCGCGAGCCTGCTGAAATTCTCGGGCTGGCGGATCTCGGTGGCGCTCGGGGCCCTCAGCGTCGCGTTCGGCCTGTTCCACCTCCAGCCCTGGCCGACCTGGTACGCGGGCACGGTGGGCTATTGCATCGGCATGTTCCTGATCCTGAACGGCGCCAACCTCGCGCTGGTGGGCCTGCGCACGCGGCGCCTGGGCGTCGAACCGGGCCTGGCGGCCCCCAAGGGCGCGCCCGACAGCCTCACCGTCTATGTCTGGACCCCGACCGGCCAGGCCACCACCCCCGCCGGCCAGCGGCTGATCCGGCGCTACGTGGCCTCCGTCGACAAGGCGGGGCGGTTCTCCACCGGCCACGCCGCCCTCGGGCAGGGAGATGACCTCTACATCAGCCACTATCCCGCCGTGGAGATCGACCGCTCGCCCGCGAACCTGCGGTCCAGCCTGCGCGCCGGTCCCGAGAACGACGTGGCCGGCCGCTTCCTGCCCTCGCACGCCGCCGAGGTCGCGGATTGGTGTGCCGCCACCGTCGCGGTGACGCTCAACGGCATCGATGCCGCCCGGCTGCGGGCGTTCTGGGAGAGCTATCGCGGCGACACCACCTACAACTTCATCAGCCGCAACTGCTCGACCACGGTGGCCCGGGCCCTCGACGTCGCAGTCGAGGGCGCGTTCAGCCGCAACGGGCATCCCTGGCGGCAGCTCGCCAAGGCGCTGACCACCCCGGAATTCTGGGCGGCGTCCTTCCTGCGCAGCGGGGCCCGGTCCATGACCTGGACCCCGGGTCTGATGCTCGACTACACGCGGGCGCTCAGCGCGCTGATCGATCCCGTCTCGCCGGTCCCGTCCATCGCGTGGAAGCGGGTCGGATGGCGGTTGGTCCGCAACTGGCGGGCGCGATCCCTGTCCCGGTTGCACCAGATCACCCGCCGTCCGTCTATGCCGGATACCGGCCCGACCGAGGCCTGACCGCATGCGACGAGACAGGCCCGCGGATCACGCGGGAGGACCGGTCAGGAATCCTTACGGGCCGTGGCGGGACGGCCTGCGGCGAGGTCGGCCGCTATGGCCTGCATCACCGACAGCGTGTCGACCTCGTCCTGCTCGGCCCCGTGGTCGCTGAGCTTCACGATCACCGTGCCGGTGTCGCGGTTGACGTAGACGTACTGGCCGTAGACGCCGATCGCCGAGATGTCGCCGTCATCGCCGCCCGGCGCGTGCCACCACTGAGCCGAGTACTGCCAGCCGTCGACCGCGCGGCGGGCCGGCGTCATGATCCGCTCGATCCAGCGGGCCGGGATGATGCGGTTCGGGCCCGCCCGGCCCTGGTCGGCCACGAGCAGGCCGAGGCGGGCGAAGTCGCGGGCGGTGGCGTTGATGCAGCAGAACGCCTTCTCGACGCCCCCGGCGCGGTCGAGATTCCAGGTGGCGTCGGCCTGGGCGCCCATCGGCTTCCAGATCCGCTCCGACAGGATGTCGGCCAAGGGCTTCCCCTCGACCCGCGCCAGGATCAGCCCGAGCAGCTCGGTGTCAATGCTGCGGTAGCGGCCCTGGCTGCCGGGCTTGAACGCCAGATGCGCGTTGTCGCGCACGAAGGCCGTGATGTCCCGCGTCAGGTACATCCCGGCGGTGCCGGTCAGGGGATGCCGGGGATCGTAATTCTCCGGCACGGCGATCCCGCTCGCCATGTCGAGGAGATTGCGCACCGTGATCTGGCCGAACACCGCGCCGTTCTTCAGCTCGGGCAGCAGGGCGGAGACGCGGTCGGTCTCGGCGAGCTGACCCCGCGCCACCGCGGCGCCGACCAGCAGCGAGACGACGGACTTCGCCACCGACCAGGACGGGAACAGCGTCGCCGGTCCGGTGCCCGGGCGCTGCCATTCGTGGATCAGGACCCCGTCCTGCACCACCAGGAACGCGTTGGTGTGGGTCGCCGCCAGCACGTCCATGAGCGGGACCGTCCGCCCCTTCCAGGTGACGCGGTCGAGGATCGGGCGCGGCCGCACCGGCAGGTCGCTGGCCTGCGCGGGGGCTTGCACCACCCGGCTCGGGAACCACGGGCCCACCGAAGACGGCTCGATCACCGCCAGGGCCGCGAGGGTCACGGGGTCCGGGACATTGATCAGCGCGGAGGCGGTCCAGGCACAGCCCGCGGCGACAGCCCCGCCCGCCGCCGCGATCACACCCCATCGGCGCCCCCGGCTTGTGCGGGCCGGTGAGTCCGGGATCGCCGTGGACGCGGTCATGATGGATCTGTGTCGCTCTGGATCGCCACGGTCGCGGGCCCGTCGACGCGATGCGGTACCGGCGCGCCGCCACCATGCTCGGGACGCCTTAACGAAAGCCCCCAATCCGGGTGGCAGGCGGGGCTCCGCCCCCGAACCGCTGGCACGCGCAGCAGAGTTGTGCCGGAAGTCCGGCCGCGTGGCGATGGTTCAGGAATGTTCATGGATTCGGTGGAGACATACCGGGCGGTAGCCTCGATGTCCTGTGGCCGCTCCGAAGCAGACTTGCGCCGGATGTCCGGCACCACGTCAACTCGGATTTCTGATTCGAAGCCGATCATTAACACGCGTCGTCCGGCTGTTTCACGAAGCCTGCCCAGCCAGAGTTCTTCTTGCCATGAATCCGTTTCTGATCCTCGGGATCGCCATCGGCGCGGAGGTCACCGCCACCCTGGCGCTGAAGGCCGCCGGTCTCACGCGGCCGGGGCCGACGGTGATCGTGGCCCTCGGATACGGCACAGCCCTGTGGCTAATGTCGACCAGCATGGACATGCTGCCGATCGGCGTC
Source organism: Methylobacterium sp. P31 (assembly GCA_050632875.1). Classification (GTDB taxonomy): domain Bacteria; phylum Pseudomonadota; class Alphaproteobacteria; order Rhizobiales; family Beijerinckiaceae; genus Methylobacterium. Next base: position 5,675,065 of record JBODSC010000001.1, read on the forward strand.
GTCTACGCGATCTGGTCCGGGATCGGCATGATCGGCGCGGCGCTGGGAGGGGCGTGGCTCTACGGCGAGGGGATCAACCCGACGATGCTGGCGGGCATCGCGGTGATCGCCGTGGGCGTGACCATCCTGGCCGCCGGCCAGGGCCAGCACTGACACCCGATCCCGGGTGCGAGCAGAGGCGGCCCGCGATCGTCAGGGGCACGGTCCTGGTCTCCGCCGGGCGGAACATGCGGTCGATCAGCTCCGCGGCGGGCCCGCTCGGCAGACGTGACAAGCAGGCCTCGTGATCTCTGGCCGGACCTGCTGTTCGTCAGACATCCTTGGCCGTCGTCCCGGCGATCCCGCGCAATGACGGCTGAGAGCATGTCTTCCGGCTGACAGGCCGCCGCCTTGCCATCGTCTTCCAAGATGGGGCTTCGCGGGCGGCGCGGGGCAGCCGGGGAACCCCGCCCTCCCCGTCGGGGTCAGGGGCCAAGTCCTGCGACGGTTCCGAAACACCCCCGGGCACCGCTCCGAACCGGCCCCCCGCGCCTTGCGGCGCGCCCTCGCCACATCCTCGCCGCGAACGTGCAGTCAAGCTCGACCGATGGAAGGTCGAAGCGAGGCGACGTCCCGATAGGGGTGACCGCCCCGCTGCGCGTTGAGGCTGAGGGGGCACGGAGCGGATATGCATGCAGGGTAGCGAGAGGACGAAGATTGTTCCTGTATTGGCCGTTTTGGCTGCTTCCGGCGGCCTGGGTGCCTGCAATATTGACTCGCCGGTGCTCACGACAGGATCGATCCCCGGCCGCAAGACGCCGATGGTCGTCAGCGATGCCGAGCGGGACTGCCTCGGCCGTGCGATGTACTTCGAATCGAATCGCAGCGACGAGGACGGGTTGATCGCCGTCGGGACGGTGGTCATGAACCGGTTGGAGAACGCGATCTTCCCGGGCGGCATCTGCGCGGTGGTCGGTCAGCCGGGACAATTCGCCCCGGGCGTCCTGACCAAGCCGATGCAGGACAAGGATCTGCAGAAGGTCGCCGACGCCGCCGACGCGGTGCTGGCGGGCGAGCGGCACCCGAAGGTCGGTAAGGCCATGTATTTTCACACCGCCGGCCGACACTTCCACTACAACAACATGCATTACGTAGCCGTGGCGGGTGGCAATGCCTTCTACGAGAAGCGCGATACCCGTACGGCCAAGCAGGAGAAGGCGGCACCCGCAGCGGCCCCGACCTATGCGGCTGCCCTCAGCGCGCCGGCGCAGTAGGCCGGCTCCTCCGAAGCCGCGCCGGAGCGGGACCGAAGCGGGAAGGCCGCGTCCGTGCCAGTCAGGATGCGTTCGGCGATCCCGGCCCATCAATCCGGGCGGGCCTCGTGCCGGGCCGCGGCCGGGATCCGTTGACGGGTCTGCGGCTTGCTGGTGGCTTGCCGCAGCCGCAAGAGAGTCAGTGTCGCGTTCCGGCCCGGCGGTCCGTCCCGGGGGCTGAGCTGGGTGCCGACCGGGCAACCAGGTGCGTCGACCTGCCGGCCCGGTAAAGCGTCTGCTTTGGCCTTTGGGGCAGCAGGGCATCCCGTTTTTGGGGTAGCCAATCGAACTCAAGTCTAAGCCCAAAGTTGTATTCTTGGCATGCAACCAGGTTATTGGGCTTCCATGTCAGACGACGACGGCTTTGACCGCATGGTGGAGGCAGCGATCGGAGCCCATCAGCTCCTGGTCTCGCATGGCACGCCGACGATGCAGTTCCTGTCGCGGTTGTTGCTATCGGAGATCGGCGTGGAGATCGCGGCGCGTCGCGACGCGGATGCCGCGGCCAATGACAGTCCGGATTTGCCCGAGGTGTGAATCCGGACTCCGAGGGCGCGCCCGTGATCGCGTCGATCTCGCCGATGCGTGGAGGCGCGCGAATTAGAGTCAGGGACAAAACCGTTTGAGCTGTGCCCTGCAGATGAGGCCACAGGCGAGTGTCGTGAAGGCGAGGTGGAGGTCAGCGCGTCGCTCGTAGCGGATGGTAAGTCGGCGGAAGCGTGCGAGCCAAGCCAGGGTGCGCTCCACGATCCAGCGGTAGCGTCCGAGGTGTTCGCTGCTCTCGATGCCGCGCCGGGCGATCCGTGGCGTGATGCTGCGGGCGCGGCACTCACGCCGGCAGCGACGATGGTCATAGCCCTTGTCGGCATGCAATTTGTCGGGCCTGCGCCGCGGGCGACCACGGCGGCCGCTGCGCACGCCCGGCACCGCGTCGAGGGTAGCTGCCAGCGTGCGGCTGTCGTGGCAGTTGGCTCCGGTAAGCGTCAGGCCGAGCGGCGTGGCGTTGGCGTCCACGACGAGGTGGCGCTTCGTGCCCGGCTTGCCCCGGTCTGTCGGGTTCGGGCCCGTCGCGGGGCCCCTTTTTTCGCCGGCAGGCTCGCACTGTCGAGGACCGCGCGTGACCAGTCGAGCGCATCGACATCCTGAAGCTGCTCCAGCAGCACACGGTGCAGGGCGGCCCAGACGCCAGCCGCCTGCCACGCGCCCAGCCGCCGCCAACTCGTCTTGCCGCTGCAGCCGACATCGGAACGCGGCAGATGCTTCCACTGCATGCCCGTGCGCAGAACCAGGATGATGCCCGCCAGCGCCGCCCGATCCGAGGCGCGCGGCCGACCGCCTTTCGGCTTCTCAGGCTCGGATGGAAGAAGCGGCTCGATCACCGCCCAGAGGTCGTCGGGTACAAGAGCGTCCATGCCCGCCCAACCCGCTGACTGCGGTTTCGTCCCGCGCTCTAACTCAGCCCGCCCGGTTCGCCGCGGCGGGCTTCTTCGTGTCTGACGGCCGCCCGGCCCGGACGAGGCGCGAACGGAGGAGCGCCCTCGGCCGAAACTCGCGATGACGGCCGGGATCCGGGCCGGGCGGCTGACCGCGCGGTTAGGCACTGCGGTCCGCAGTGGATCTGGAACAGCAGATCTCGTGCGCAACGGCCACCTGTATGCTGCCGAACTCGGCACGGCGAAATCGGTATGCTCCGCCTACAGTCTAGGTAGTTTTGACGAGGAACTATCAGCAAGCGTGGCCGTTCAGGCCTCTGAATTGGCGATGGTGCGTAACCAATCTCAGCGTGTCTATGCGTCTGAATTGGAGAAACGGTGCTGCGCTTTTTCGGCGGGCAGTCGCGCGACCGACAATCCGGTCTCGTCGCGTACGACTTGCGCCCATCATAGCCGGGCGAGGCGCGTTATGTCCCAGGTCAATGCAACTGCTGTCGCTCTGAAGGACACGTCGGGCGAACGACACACGCCACATCGGCATGAGGTCGTAGATTTCCCAGTCGCGCGGCACCAGCACAGTCCGGTTGCGCCCGCCTGTGCCTCCTTCGTCGTGATCGACCGGAGGCCGCTGATCGGCCAGTGCTTTCTCGCGGCCCTGCGGAGGGCCGAGCCAAGCGTCAGTTTTGAGGCGTTCCCAAGCGTCGCTGCTTGGGAACGCGCGGCAGCGCATGCGTCGGCCGACGCCGTCCTGCTGTGTCTGCCGGGCGGCCTCACGCCCGAGAAAGAGCGGGAACAGATCGTGCAGCACCTTGCCGAACTGCGCACTTGGAACCCGGATGTGAGTGTTGCGGTCATGTCCGACTGCGAGAGCCCGATGCACGTCGCTCAGGTGCTGAAGCTCGGCATCAAGGGTTACATCGCGACCAGTGACGCCTTCGAAATCGCCATCCAAGCTCTGCAACTCGTGCGCGTTGGCGGCTTCTACATGCCCGTCGCTTGTATGGTGGGTGTTCTGGAAAATGTAAGTATCACAAAGAACGAGACGCCGAACGATCTGGCGTTGTCGCCACGGCAGCTCAGCGTTACCCGGGCACTGCGCAAAGGAACGCCGAACAAGATCATCGCCTACGAACTCAACATGTGCGAGAGCACTGTAAAAGTTCATGTGCGTGAGATTATGAAGAAACTTAAGGCGAAGAACCGCACAGAAATCGCCTATCTCACGAACAAGTATTTTGAAAGCCGCAAAGAGTCCGCTTGAATGGCGCGTTGATGCTCGGTGAGGAGCCAGTTCGTGGGATCGAACCGACCTGGGTGCTGTTCGACCGCACGTCCGCATACCGCAACCTGCCGGGTCAGGAATGGGGCATTCCGGTCTGGGAGTTCGCGGCGAAGAGCGGCTAAGGTCGCTCGTTTGCCCGCGACCACACCGGAACGGTCCTGGACCCTTGGCTCCGCAGACCGAGCATTTCAGGCTTAGCCCGACATCCGGCACGGAGGCTCTCCGGCGGGAAGCGGTGGATCGGCACCTCGGCCTCATGACCGCAGGCGCACTCGGCCCGGATCGCATAGGCGCCGTTCTGCATGCTGTTCGCGACGGTCGCCGGGATGATCTCGCGCCCTTCGGCATCGTAGGCTCGGCGGGGGTTCCGCTTGTGCCTCGGGACAGGGGCGCCGACACCGGACGTGTAGGCTTCAGCAGGGTAGCGGGGCTCAGCCATGGCGCCGCGCTATTGAAGCCGTCCAGGCGAGTCCATCAGCACGAGGCGCAACGCGAGCGCCAGCAACTCGTCATCGATCAGCGTTTCACCGTCGACCAGCCAATACGGGAAGTCGTTGCTCCACGGCTCCACCGTGTGGCCGCGGGCCCGAAGCGCAGCGACGGCTTTGAGGATAAGGTCGTGGCCCTCGCTCATCCCTTCACCGGATGCGCCAGCAGGATCGCGGTCCGGACCATGTTGCGCTCGTAGGCTTCACCGTCGGTGAGTAGCGCGTCCTGGGCCGCCTTATGCGCCGCGATCGCTCCGATTAAATCGAGCTTCCAAGCCCTTTGCGAGCGGATAGGCTTGGTTTGCAAGGTCGGCCAGCACCGCGTCGACCGCGGCGTTGATCTCGTCCTCCGTGACGTCTTTCGACCTGAAGAGGTCAGACACAGTGGGGGTCGTAGCCATGTACCGAGCTATCGCGCGCCGCCTTCCTCGACCAGTCTCAGGCGCTCGGCGAGCCGCATCAGGGTCGCGTCGTCCAGCACGAAGTCGCCCACCAGCCAGCGTTCGAGGTCCTCACCGCACGGCTCAGCGTCGACGCCGCGGGCCCGCAAGGCGGCGACGGCCTCTAGGATCGAGTCAGCATCCTCTGGCATACCGGATTCCTCCTGCTGCCAAGCTAAACCGGTGAGATCGCGTCGGGCGCTATCAAGTGTTGTTTCGGCCGCTACGTTTTCTTCACCAGCGGCAGCGCAGTGCCGCCCCATGCCGATCCGGCGCAAGCACCGCTTCTTCTACCCCATCGACTGGCCGCAACTGTCGGCGGTGGTGCGCTTCCGGCGCGCCGGCGGGCGCTGTGAGGGCTGCGGGCGCGCGCACGGGCAGCGAGCGGGGTGTTCCACGTGGGCGACGGCCGCTGGTGGGACGCCCAGGCGGCCACGTGGCGGGACGGGCGAGGGCGCCGCGTGCGCCTCGCCCCCGGCATCGCCGATGTCCTGGCGGTCGTGCGTACCACGCGGGTGGTGCTTGCCGCAGCCCACCGGGACCACGACACGTCCAACAACGCGGACGCCAACGATGCCACCTGATCCATGACCGGCTCGAGCACCGGCGCCGGCGGTGGGCCACGCTGTTCAGGCGGAAGGCGCTGGGCGACCTGTTTGGCGGCCCGTACGCTTGAGCGAGGTACTACGCGGCCGGGATGATGGCCGATGGTGAGCCGATGATCGGGGTGGGCAATGAGGATGCCGATGCGATGCTCGTTCCCGGACACCGCATCGAGCAGAGCGTTCATGAAAGCGCTCGCATCATCGCTACCATGAAACCCTAAAAGGGCCTCTAGGCTGCAATTTTTCTCAAAAGCGACGCCACCTTATCGAGTGAATTGCCGATCATATCAGCGTGATATTTGATCTCCTCAACGCTTAAGCTCGCGTTTGAATGTGACGACCACCAAATGCCGCCGTCGATCGAGCGCATGAGGTCGGTAAAGCGTTGATGTTGCAGCGCGAGTGCGTCTATGGCGTCTTGATTTGTCATGGCGTTTACCTCCGGTTGGCCACGAACATACGCCTGCTGAAGCAGGCAGGCGAGGATCTCGCGGACAACTGCGGGCTGCTGTTTTCCTTGGCGATGTACGTGGCAGGGAAGCGCAACGGTCTTGAGTACCTGTACGCCGACTCGTTCATGACCTACGCCGTCGTGATTGGCCTGACACTGAGCTATACAATTGAGCGGCTTGAGCGGAGCAAGTACCTGCTGCAAAGGCGGTTGGAGCAGGAAAAGAAAAAGCTAGACGACTACTCCGCGTGGCCGCGCCAGCTGGCGGTGTTTCTGCGCCACGAGGTGACGAGGAGTCGGTCGCGGGCGCGGGTACAGGCGACGTAATACAGGTGACGCTCTGTGGCATATGCCTCGTCGAGTTCGACTTCGTCGGCAGCCGCCACGATACGGGCGCGGAGTGGCAGGACCTCCTCATCGCAAGCCAGGATGGCAACGGCTTTGAACTCCAGCCCCGTGTAAGGGTTCAGACGTCGACCAGGACGGCGTTGATGTGGATATCCTCCGTCCCTGCGAGGTCGGACCGCGCGGATCTCGATAGCGAGGCTGCCTGCCTCGACGCCGGACGCAGCCTGACCATCAGCTTGAGCCGTACAGACATTGGCTGGTACGTGTTGGCTCCCTCACCAGCCCGCGAGCGTAGAGTCTCGCGACGGCGCTCGAGAACGCAGAGCGCTCACCCGCGTGCTCTCTCAAGCCCTTCTGCCTGCCGATACTTCGGATGCTACTGACCGCCGCCCCGAAGCTGGAGAGCGATGGGCAGCGGCTCCCAACAGGGCCGCTTTTCCGCAGGCTACAATTGGCTGAACTCAGCCGACGAGGAGCCACACCAGGATTAGTGCCGCGATTGCACCGGCAGTGGCGAGACCCATCAGCGTGACGCTACTAAGTTGATCTACACTGTCGACATCCTGTCCGAGCCGATGCTCAAAGCTGTCCGCGCCACCTCTCTGCGGTTCTGGGTAGATACGTGGGGCCATAGCCCTCTCCTACGCTGTCAAGGAAGCTAGATAAAGAATATTCGCACGAAACTACCGCGTGGTTCAGCTTTGCGCGATAGTCCTCGCCGAATGGGATCACCGGCCACGCTGGGTGCCCCGAGTAGCCTTTTGAGACTGTGCCTTTGACTGGAATTGCCTCAGCTAGAGCCGCCCGCGCCAACACCGGCGCCCAGATCTAAGATCCAGGATCATTGCTTCCGAAATAGCCGGTCCAGCACCTTGTGGCAGGGCAGCCTCGGAGGTGACCTATTACGGTCAGCCCCGCACGCGCCGCTCTGCTAAATTACTTCCGCTGAGCTGGCTGAGGCTCTGCTTAACCGCTACAGCCAGACCCTTCTTAGAGAGGGTGGTTATAGATCCGGACACGTCGAGCCCCCGATACCGCTCCTTCAGCCTGTGAAGTGCTACCGCTCGCGGCATAGGGCCGGCGCGCAGCTAACTCGGTCCCGGCTTCTGGCCCGAGGAGCGCAGGCGTCTCGGTGTCGGCACGTACAGGCTCGGCCGTACCCGGTGTCGGACCCGTCCAGCCCTCGCGCTGCCAACCCTCCGCGCGCTCGTCGAGATCGATGGCACCGTGCTCCTCCAGGATGCGCTCGACGGCGCTGGAGCGCGCCTCGTCCGTGCGAACGGTCAGGAGGGATCCACCCCGCCGCACGCCCTCAGAGTAGACGTGCGCATCACGCTCGCTCACGCCCGCCCCGGCCAGAGAGCCGGCAAGCCCACCGGCGGCCGCGCCGACGCCCGCTCCAGTGAGCGTCGCCACCAGCCAACCCGCGGCTACGACCGGCCCGACGCCGGGGATCGCCATCAGCCCGAGGCCGGCGAGCAGGCCCGCGCCACCGCCCAGGACGGTCCCGATCGTCGCACCCGTCCCTGTCCCAGTGGCCGCGTGTTCGGCTGTACGGCCATCTCCGTCGGCCGGATTCTCCGTTCTATTGCTGACGAGGCTGATGTCGGTGTGCGGGACGCCGGCAGCCTCCAGCTTCGTCACAGCCGCTGCAGCGTCATCGTAACGGTCGTAGAGTGCGGTCAGGGTGCGCGTCGTCATGGCAAACTCCTAAAGTAAACCAGGATCCGAGAAAGAGGCCGGGTGCAGCGTCCGGCTATCGGACGGCGACGTTGCCCTTGAAGTCGAGGCCGACGTTGGCCGGCTTGCCGTCCATCATCGCGCTGCCGCCCCAGATGCCGTCAGCGTCTTTCTTCAAGTCCTTGACGTCGTGGAAGCCTGCCTTCTCCAGCCGCCGACGTGCTTCGGCCTCGGTGAAGCTGTTGGCGCCCTTCTCGAGCCTGACGCCAGTCAGCGCACCCGTGCTCGCCGGTTTGCCGTCCCGAGTATAGTCGGTGTTGGGTCGCGTCACGGCGTTTTGGCCGCCGGAGGCCGCACTCGCCGCGCCGTCCGTGGCTGGCTGTCCCGTGACTGTGGTCTGGGCGACCGCTGGGGTGACTGTGAGCAGAGGCAGTAGGACGAGGAGCGCACGGTCGAGCGTCATTATAGACTTTCTATTCTCTTGAGACACAATGCTGGCGCGCCGCAGCGGACTGAATGCCCCCGACGCGCGAGCTGGACCGCTCAGAGCCGAGGAGCGCTGGGCGGTTCGGCTGATGAAGTTCAGACAGGCTTACGCGGCTTGGTGCCGGTGGTGGTGCCGGTCGTGCCGGTGCGGCTGACGTTGCCGCGCTCGTCCTCGACTTCGACCTCGGTCCGGCGGACCTTGTCGGTCACCGTCTCGGTACGCTGTCCGGCGTCCTTACGGATGCCGACTTCCTCGACCACGCGGGCGTCCTTGGACACCACGGCCTGCTCGCGCCGCTCCGTCGCTTCGATGGTCCTGTTCTCGAACAGGGCCTCGTCAGCCGCGGTCGGCGCGCGATCGACCGGACGACGATCGACGTGGACGGTCTCGTCGCGCAGCGTCACCTGCTCCTCGATCGGCTTCTCGACGACGTAGGAGCGCACCCGCACGCGACCCGACTCCGCTACCCGCTTGCCGACGTTGAGCCGCTCTTCGACAATCGGGATGTACTCCTTCTCGCCGGCCGTCGCTCGCGTGGCCGACCGCTGCCCGGACGCATAGGCCGCGGCACCCGCGGTCCCGTTCCCGGCACCGGTCGCTGCGGTCGTGCCGCCCGTCGCCGAGTACCCGCTCCAGCCCTCCTTGCGCCAGGAGGCCTCACGTTGGTCGAGATCGACCGAGCCGTTCTGCTCCAGGATGTCGTAGGCGGTCTCGAGTCGGGCCTGATCCGTCTGTACCGTCAGCAGCGTGCCCCCGCGGCTCAGGCCCTCGCTGTAGGCATAGCGATCCTCCTCGGGCATGAAGAAGTCCTTGAGCGAGTTCCAGAAGCCGCCTTCATCCTTGTGGTAGTCGTACGAGCCGCTCGTGCGCGGGCTTTGCGCACCCTGAACCAGCCGAATCGCCGATTGCGGGATGCCGGCGGCCACGAGTTTGGCTTGAGCGGCCTGCGCCTCGGCGGGCTTGTCAAACAGCGCGGTGATCGTCTGCGTCATGATGAGGTCTCCTCGGATCTCGTTTGAGCTGTCGTGTCAGTGGCTTGCCCGTCGGCGGACAAGCGTTCGACCACGGCGCGCTGCTTGTGCAGCGTCACCGGAACCTCGACGTCCTCATCCGCGGAGGTCTGGCGGATGTGCACCTCTTCCTTCAGGACGAGGCGCTTCTCGACGACGAGGATCTCTTCCAGGACCGGGATGATCGTCACCCCATCCTCGACCCGGGCGACCGGCGCAGCCTCACCCTCGACCAGGGTTCGGTTCACCGGCACACGGGTCACCGCGACGCTGTCAGTGCGCAGGCTCTCGCGTAGGATCTGATCCTGGGTCTCTGTCTCGGTCCTGACCCGAACCAGGCCGGACTCGACAACCTGCTTCTCGATCCGTGGGGTCTCCTCGACCACCGGGATCGTGCGCGTCTCGCCGGCAGTGAGCTGCGTCGCGGCTTCTCCTTGCCAGCCTGTCAGGCGCTGCTCGCGCGGATCGGGCTCGTTTGTGCTCATGGGAAGTACGCCACCCGCTGCGTCAGAGTGCGATTGGACTGGTTGTCTGCCTCGCTCCTGATGAATTCGGCCAAGCGGCCGAGCACGATCGAGGCGAGTAGCGACATCGAGCGTCTCCGTGAGTTGTGGGGCGAGGAAGACGCCAGGCGTTGTGAGGGGGAGGCTTGCGTGCGGCACTGGTGACCACCTCGCAGCTACTCTTCGGTTAAATTTGAGGCCGGTACCGCAGCGATGTCGACTGCAGCTTCCGCCACGAGCCGTGAATCACCATCGGTGAAGTCAAACGCCTGCTTGATCAGATCGCGGGCATGCTCTGGCGAAAGATCGTTATCCGCACGGATTGTCCCACATGACCTTGCTTGAACACTAGCGCTGATGGGCGAGATGCCCTAGATGAGCCTGCCGCTACCCTATAAAGAACGCGGCCGACACAAAGTTCCGCAGATTAACATTTAGTTATTTTGCATCAATCCGCTTGGCGCGAGGTGTTTTGATAGAGCGGAGCGAGGGCTGGTTCAGGCCAACGATGTGGGCAGCTGCCTGTACACCGCCCGTAGTGTCTGAGCCGGGCTGTTGCATGAGGGATCGGCGCAGACAGGGAAATTTGATACCCCAAATCGTCGGCCCACGGTCCTCGATTTACTCAGCCCCAACTGGCGGTTCGATGCTCGAGGCGACGGTGAAGACCTCGCGGTCGAACACATTGTAGAGGACACTTGCGGGGTCGAGTCCAAGCTCCTCTATGTGAGAGACCGCCGCTTCCTTGGCTTCGGCCACTGTACCGAACGGATCGGGCAGCTGGTACATCCTCGCGGCCTGCTCCTCGCCGTCGATCTGTGACTGAGGCCTTGTGATTTCGACCGTGTAGGGCATGACGCGGACCTGTCTGTGCCTAGTGGAACACGCCGAAAAGCCACAGCAGCAGGATGATCGGCAGCGGGATTCCCAGCAGCCATAGCAATCCACCTCGCAGCATCATCGCCCCCGTTTCCTCACCTATTCCGCCCAGGACCGAGCGATTAACCGTGGGAACGCGCGAGGGCGTGAGAGCGATGCGTGGCATCGGCACCAGAGAAGCTGGAAGTGAACCGAGGATAGGGGTGAGCCAGAGTTGCCGACCCTGACGATGCGCCGAATCGAGATGCAGCCCACTTGACCGACAAGACAGCCACTCATCTGGCCCGGTTGAAATTCCGGTCAAGTTTCATGCGCTTAGCCGCTCCCCTGAGGGAAGCGGCCCTGTTGTCTGCTGGCGGGGTCAGACGAGCCTAGCCGAGCTGCGGTGAGTCCTACTCCGCAAACGCAGCGTTGCGGATTCCGGCCCGGCGCTCGACCGTCCCGGTGGTCATCTCCGTTTCCGGGTGCAGCACCGCCTCTCGGCTGGTGACCGTGTGCGGGCGCAGCACCGTGCGGTTGCTCACGACGGTCCGCGGCCGGATCACGGCATGGTTCTCCACGACAGTTCGGGGCCGCAGCGCGGTCCGGTTCTCGGTGATCGTGCGCGGCTGAAGCACGGTTTCGTTCTCGACGACAGTCCGCGGCCGCATCACCGTACGCGCCTCCGTGATGGTCCGCGGACGGGCGACCTCCTGGGTTTCCGTCACCGTCTCAGGCCGCATCACGGTCTGCATCTCGGTGACGGTGCGTGGCCGTTCCACGGTCTGCGTCTCGGTGATTGTGCGCGGGCGCTGAACCGTCTGCATCTCCGTCACCGCCTGGGGCCGCATCACCGTCTGATTTTCGGTAATTGTCCGAGGCTGCGCCACGAGACTCGGTCGTCTCCACCTTCTCAGGCCGGAAGGCGACATAGGGCACCATAACCGTGTGCGACCGCGTGACCGGGGCAAGCTCGGTGACCGTGCGGCTGACCGGGACCTGCTCGGGCCGCATCACGGTACGGGTCACCGGCACCTGTTCCGGCTGCGTCACGGTGCGGGTCACGGGCACCTGCTCGCGCTCGACGACGGTGCGTTGAACCGGGACTTGCTCAGGCCGCATCACGGTGCGGGTCACAGGAACGCGCTCGCGTTCAACGACTGTGCGCTGAACCGGCACCTGCTCCGGCTGCATCACGGTGCGGGCACGCTGGATGGTGACGGGCGTCTCGACCGTGCGCCGCGTCGGCACGGTGACGGGCTGCAACTCGGTCCGGGCGACCGGGACATTCACCTCCTCTGGAACGGTTTCGGCGGTCTGCTCGATTTCGGGTCGCAGGACCGTTCGCCTCCGCTCGACGATCCCTCGCCGCATGACCATGCGAGAGCGGCGTACGGTCTTCCGCTCAACCACATCATCGCCCCCCAGGTTGCCTCCGCACGCGAGGTCACCTTGAAGAGCTGCGAGGCTACCATTCGGGGCGCAGCCCAGAGGCGCGGCTTGGGCCAGCGAGGGTGCTGTCGCGAGCCCAGAACCAAGCACAAAGGCAGCAACAGAAGTCAGCAACGCAGACTTGGTCATCCATTTCTTCCAAGGTTGCAGCAAGAGGGGCGAGTGGTACGCACCTCCCAAACGTCACCGAGAAAAATCGGTTCCAGCAGCCAAGGTTTATTTCAGTTGTGCCACGAGGAGGCCGGCGATGGCCTGCCAATGTATTCGCTGATCGTTCCACCGCAGGGCAATGTTGATGCCTATACGTAGTTAGCCACAAAATCCCGGCGGCTCGCGCCACCGTGGCCTCCGCGTACGCCTCGTTGTGATCGGATGAAGATTCGACCGTTTCGGCAGCGGATCGTCTGTCTTAGGCAGCTTTCGCCCACAGTTCGGGTAAGAACCGGCCGTTCGCCATCAGATTGATCGCTCAATTCACTCGGAGAACGTAGCGGGCTCACACGTGCATTCGGCCCGGTCAGGCTACTTAGTTACTTTCCGAAGACCATCGCTGAGGGCGACACCGCGAACGTTTGCGGGCCGGTCACTTATCTGCTTTAATAACTGATTGAACTCAGGCGGCAGAGGCTGTTGGACCGTGTCGCTGTAGACCTCGCGCAGGCCCTCACCAAGACGAGCGTTGAGCAGAGCGGAGTCTAAGTTGCTATCTAAGCCTAACCTGATACTCCAGTCACTGCCCGTCGCCACCCGCATACCAGCTTCCTCAAAATCAGAGTCGAAGCGACCACGCCTTCCGGTGCTGGCTCGCAACAGAGCTATAGAACCGGCTCAGCAGATCAGCCGTTTCAGCTTGGCGTTAACATAAATTAGATTGTGCGGCAGCTGTTTGCGCGCTTGCCGGGGCAACCGTTGGGGCTGGGCCGGGTTCGCTCGATTGGATCACCCCTGCTCGAAGCATCACTGCACGTCCGGAACTGCACGGCGCCGATCCGCGTTGCAGCCCCGATCCGAACAGCAAAGGTGATTGGTATGGACGGCAATGAAGGATTGCGCGTGGACGGCAGCGGTCCTAGCCTTATCCAGGCAAGCGTCGGGTTCACGTTGTCGTTGGTAACGCTTGTGGGCTGCGTCGTCGGGCTTGGGATGGTCGCGTAACCCGAAGAGGCAGAGGACTATCTGCCTCGTTCATCACAGTCTCAGCGCTCACGAAGGCTTTCGTCTGGGCCGACCGTAGGTTTGCTCCGCCAATAACGAGCAAACCTGCCAGTCGTCTTCCACCCTGAGAGAGGTGAAAAGGTCTTAGACAGCGTCTAACCAAAGCGTCGGGGTGGCGGGCAACGGAGTGCCGAACAGCCAGGGAAGCTCACCTTCCCGGATCGCTTCCACATTCGATCATATGCGGAGTAGCTCGCCAGCCTCTTCAGCCAGCGAGCCGAGAAAGAACTATTTGCCCTTCAGGGTATCCTTGATGCCGCCGACCGCGTTCTGGACCTTGCCCTTGACCTGATCCATTACGCCTTCGCTGCGCAGCTTGTCATCGCCGGTCACCTTGCCGGCCCCTTCCTTGATCTTGCCGCCCATGTTCGTGGCAGAGCCTTCGACACGGTCCTTGTCCATGTGTTCCTCCAAATAGATCAGAAAACCTGATCTTCGCGGGGGAAACGGAGGTGGGCAAAAGTCCGTTCCAATCCTTGGCTGAGGAACGGAAGCGGCGATGTTTCCGTTTCCCAGGCTCTGAACTCCGGAGGTGGATCATGAAACGCATCGCGCTTGTGATCACGGCAACGACATTCATGGGCTCGGCCGCGCTGGCTGCCGAAGAGGGCGCGGCGGTTGGAGCCGCAACCGGCGCGGCTGTCGGTGGCCCGGTCGGCGCTGCTGTCGGCGCAGGGGTCGGGCATGCGGCAACTGGACCGGATCGCGACACCGTCGTCGAGCGCCGAGGCGGCTGCTCGCATACGACCGTCCACAAAGAGAATGAGGTCGGCGCCTCGAAGACAGTGCGCCGAGAGGACTGCGACTGAGCGTTCCTGGCGAGCCTCGCGTTGGCAGTCACCCACCCTCTGTCTCGGGCCTGTGACTATGCTTTTTGACGTCGGCTGTAACGTCTCGATTTGGGCGGCTGTTCGTGCATGCTGGAGTTTGTTCTCGGTGATCTGTCCGGCCTGATTGCTACGCATGGGCTCTGGATCGTGGCGCTGGTGATCGGTCTGGAGAGCATGGGCTTGCCGCTCCCCGGTGAGACCTGCTCCTGAAGGCTGGTCGACCGCTGCGGTCAATCCAAAGCCTGTTGCGGGCCGCTAAGCCGGAGTCGAAGCCTGCGCGCGATTAGGAGCAGCCGTTCAGCATGTGCCGGTGGAGCGGCCGCCCAGCTTAAATGAGGCGCGGCCTCACGAGCATTCTTGGCTGCTTTTCTCAACTGGGCCTACAGGACGGGGCGAGGCCCTGCCGCTTCGAGATCGTCAGCTCGGATAGCTGGGCGCTCCGCCAACTCGGCGCGCCGCCTCGCGAGCCTTGGCATCCGCCGCGGCCTCAGCCTGGTCGGCCGCTTCGGCGATGGCACCCGGCCGCACGCCGTTATGCAGCGCGAGGCGGGCGCGCAGTTCGTCGAGTTCTTCCTCGGTCAGGTTCTCGATGCCGATATAGCGGTTCTGGGCAGCGCTGGCCCGGATGAGTTCGTCGAGCTTGGCTTGGATCGCCGCGCCGTCCCGGTTCTGCGTGTTCTGGATCAGGAACACCATCAGGAACGTCACGATGGTCGTGCCGGTGTTGATCACCAGCTGCCACGTATCCGAGAAGCCGAACAGCGGCCCCGTTACCGCCCAGACCACGATGAGAATGAGGCTGAGCGCGAACGTCGTGGGTCGGCCCGCAGCGCGTGCGACCCGCGAGGCGAATTCGCCAAACGCCTTCGGCGTCCTCACCGCCCATCCTCCTCGGTAGCCACACGCGTCATCATCACACCTCCATCTCGGCGCCGACCTCCATCACCTGCCGGGCCGGCACGCACAGGTAGCTCGCCGTCTCCTCGGCGTTGCGCTGCATCAGCGCGAAGATCTCCTCGCGCCAGGGCGCCATGCCAGGCTTCTTTTCCGACGCGATGACCGTCTCGTGACTGATGAAGTAGCTCAGGCGGTCCACATCGACGCTCGGTAGCCTGCCTTCCTCTACCGCCCGCCTCAGGGCGTGGGGCACGTGTACGGTGTCCATGAACCCGAAGCGCAGCAGCACCCGTGTCACGTCCGGCGCGACCGGCACCACCTCGAACCGCTCGGTCTCGGAGGCATGCGGCACGTCCAGGGTCCGCACCGTGATCAGCAGCACGCGCTCGTGCAGCACCTGCAGGTGGCGCACGAAGTTCATCAGCGGCAGCGGCACGCCGTCCTCGGCCGAGGTCAAGAACGCCCCTGTGCCCGGGATGCGCGGCAGGTGCTTGGCCTCGACCAGGGCCAGGAACTCCTCCTCGGGCATGCGGATGTCGGCCCGGGCCGCTTCCAAGAGCTGCGTCCCGCGCCGCCACGTCAGCATCAGGAAGGCCACGCCCGCCGCGAGCAGCAGGGGAAACCAGCCGCCCTCGAAGAGCTTCAGCGTGTTGGCGCTGAAGAAGGTCAAATCGATGATGAGGAACGCGCCATTGCACGCGAGGACGAGCACCGGGTTGAAGCCCCAGCGCAGGGCGATCAGGCCCGCCAGGACGGTGGTGATCACCATCAGCAGCGACACCGCGATGCCGTAGGCGCCGGCCAGGGCGTCGGATGACCTGAACGCCAGCACCGCACCGAGCGTGGCGAGGGCCAGAAGCCAGTTCACGATGGGCACGTAGATCTGGCCGGCCTCGTGCGCCGAGGTGTGGACGATGCGCATGCGCGGGAAGAAGCCGAGCTTGATCGCCTGTTCGGTGAGCGAGAACGCGCCGGAGATGATGGCTTGCGAGGCGATGACGGTGGCCAGCGTCGAGAATGCCACGAGCGGATAATGCACCCAGCTCGGCGCCGCCTGAAAGAACGGATTGTCGAGCGCGGCAGGGTCGGCCAGCAACAGCGCGCCCTGGCCGAGGTAGTTCAGGACCAGCGCCGGCAGGACCACCGCGAACCACGCGAGCCGGATCGGCAGGCGGCCGAAATGACCGAGGTCGGCGTACATGGCCTCGCCGCCGGTGACGGCCAGGAACGCCGCGCCCAGCATGGCGAAGGCGACGCCTGGGCCGGTGTTGAACATGTGTCGGACGGCATGCAGCGGGTTCAGCGCCTGAAAGACGGACGCGTCCCGCGCGATTCCGTGCAGCCCGACGAGGCCGATGGCAACGAACCACGCCAGCATCACGGGTCCGAAGATGCGGCCGATGAAGCCGGTGCCTTTCCGCTGGACCGAGAACAGACCGACCAGGATGACGATGGTGATGGGAACCACGAAGGGTGCGAGGCCGGGCGCATCAAGCTTCAGGCCTTCGACCGCCGACAGGACCGAAATGGCGGGCGTGATGGCGCCGTCGCCGTAGAGCAGGGCTGCGCCGATCAGACCGACGACCAGCAGGAGGGCCCGACGAGAGCGCGGCGGCGCATGGCGAGCGCCGAGAAGGGCCAGCATGGCGACAATGCCACCCTCGCCGCGGTTGTCGGCGCGCAGGATGAGGATGGCGTACTTCACCGCCACGATGACAACGAGCGACCAGAGAATGAGCGAGACGGACCCGAGGACCGCATCGCGTTGCGGGGGCCGCCAGCGGCCGCGGCCTTGATGGTCTCACGCAGGGCGTAGAGCGGGCTGGTGCCGATGTCGCCGTAGACGATGCCAAGCGCACTGAGGGACAGGGCGATAGAGGCGGCTCGTTCCGCGGGATGCGCTTCGCTTGCCTGGATTGCAACGGCCACCGGCTGATCTCCACCACCATCCAGCGAAGTGCAACGAGCGCTGTTCGCGACGGCACTTTCCCGGCCTGAGACGCCCGACGGGCCGAAAGAGATCCGTCGGACCGTTTTCTCACCCGCCAACAGCGCCGCCAGTCCTCTGAAGGATCTACGCGCGGTGCCTGATGGCTCTGCCTTGCCCACCCCGTCGAAAGCCTGGACGGCAGCCTTTACGCTCCGGCCATAACGATGAAGTAGACACCTGGACCGATCGTGTGGTGATTCTGCTGTACGGCTCTGGATCGGTTTGGCCGCTCCGGCCGTTAGGGGGCCCATGCACGGACCCGATGGCGCGGTCTGCATTGGCTGGGGAGCACCCTGAGATGCCTCACAAGCAGTTCCGGGTGACGCTCGAAACCCGCGACGGCCGGCGCGTCCTCACTGCAGCGGCGGAGCGCGAGGCCGCCCTGATGGCTGAGTCTGTCCTGCGCCGCTACGAGGGAGAGTCTCTCACGGTCGGCTTCAGTGTCGATTGCAAGGACCGCGAGGCGAGCCGCCGCATCGCCTTCTACCTGACGGACCTGGCTCTCGAACTCAATCTCGCCTGAGGAAGGATCCGAGGACCTGGGCGAAGATCGCCCGGGAACCTTGGCTGCGACCTCGGCATTTCGACCGTCCTCACCGTTCGCGGAGGGAAGCGGGTCGCCGAAGGGCGACGGACAGAAACGAGGTTAGGGCATGGCGATGTCCCGGCTGGCGGTCCCCGTCCTGTTCATCGCCTGCATGGCGGCCCCCGCTCACGCCTTGCTCGGAGATGATACGGGGGCACCGAAGATGCTCCGCATACGAGAAGGGGCGCCCGGATGAGCGCCCCCTGATTACACGAATCGGACGCGCACTCAGTCGTCCCAGTCGTCGCGGAAGTGACGGAACCCAGGGCCACGACGCTCGATCACCCGCACGCCCGGACGATCATAGTCGTGCCTGTAGAACCGGGCGCCGCGGTAGCCGTCGCGGTACCCTTCGCGGACGATGGTGCGGGAGTGGCCGTAGTTCGGGCCATAGCCATAGCCGCCGCCCCACTCATAGGCCTGGGCGGTCGAGGCGGCGCCCAGGAGCGCGGCACCGGCAGTCAGCGTCAAAGCAAGCTTCTTCAAAGTCTGCCTCCATCTCGGGATTGCCTTCAAAACGTCGTTCTCAGGAAGACCGTTCCGACGAAGTATGCACTTCGCCTGATCCTAACCATTCATCATATCGCAGCCCCGCCGGCCCACTGAGTTACCTGCGTCCACTTGCGCCCATGCGCCACGGAACGGTTCAGCTTGTTGGCGCGTCTCAGGTGAACTGTCCCCGCGCTTCGAGCGCAGACCGCGATGCCTCACAGCTTCGCGCCATACCGGCCTGAGAGCATGCTCGCCACCACCCACCTTGCCCTCATCAACGTCTTCACGGGCGATATCCAGGGCGGCCTCGGCCCCTTCCTGGGAACCTGGCTCGCCGAGACAGGTGGGTGGTCGCCAGCGCGGGTCGGGTTCGTCACGACGCTGGTGGGCGTCGGTGCCTTGTGCCTCAGCGGGCCTGCTGGCGCGCTCGTCGACCGGATTGGGCGCCCGCGCCTCCTCATCGCCGCCGCCTGCGCAGCCATCCTCGCCGGCACGCTGCTGGTCATGCCCGCCAGGTCGGTCCCGGCGGTGTTCGCCGCCCAGATGCTGGCGGCAGCCGGCGGCGTGCTCCTTCTACCCGCTGTCACGGAGCTAACCCTCGGCATCGTCGGCAAGGACCGCTTCCCGAAGCAGCAGGGACGCAACCAAGCCTACAATCACCTCGGCATCCTCGTCGCGGCGGGACTCATCAGCTTCGGCACCGCCCGTCTCGGACCAGCAGTGGCCTTCTGGGTGCTCGGCGCCATGGCCGTGCTGGCCATCGCGGCCAGCGTGACGACTCCGGGTCACTGCTACAACGGACGCCGCGCGGTCGGCTGGAAGGAGGACGATCCGGACGACAAGCCGGAACGGGCGACCACCCGAAGCGTGCTCTCGAACCGCAGGCTGATGGTGCTGGCGGTGGCGCTGTTGCTGTTCAACCTTGGAAACGGCGGCATGCTGACGTTGCTGGGCCAGAAGCTTGTGGCGGCCAGCACAGACGCCACGGCCTGGACGGCCCGCTACGTCATGGTCGCGCAGCTGGTCATGATCCCAGTGGCGCTGTTCGCTGGCTCGCTCGCCGACAGGCGCGGGCGTCGCAAACTCCTGCTGGTGGCTCTGGCGGTGCTGCCGGTGCGCGCGGCCCTGTCCGCCTTCATCGATGACCCGGTGTGGCTGATCGCGGCCGAGATCTTCGACGGCGTGGCCTCAGGTATCGTCGGCGTGGCAGTGCCTGTGGTTGTGGCGGATCTCACCT
Source organism: Methylobacterium sp. P31 (assembly GCA_050632875.1). GTDB lineage: Bacteria > Pseudomonadota > Alphaproteobacteria > Rhizobiales > Beijerinckiaceae > Methylobacterium. The sequence goes on from JBODSC010000001.1 coordinate 5,694,641, forward strand.
GGGGCTCTGGCCGCACCCAGACGGCGCTCGGCACCGTCAACGCGGTGCAGGGCATCGGCGGCGCGCTCTCGGCTTGGTACGGGGGCTTGGCGCAGTCCCTGCTCGGCTGGACCGGTTCGTTCCTGGCGCTCGGGGCCCCAGCGCTGATCGCCCTCGCCTTGATCGTCTGGCTCGACGCAACCTGCGAGCCGGGACGCCGCACACGCCGGCGCGAGTTGAGGGCTGCAGCCCTGCAGCCCGCGTGAGAGCCTCACAACGGTGTGGCTGATCCGAGAACATTATTGGGCGGCGTATCGAAGGTGGTGATGCCCCCTCCGCTATGATGAGCTGAGCGCTTACACTTATACTCTGGATCTGATCGATATGCTGAAGGCACAGCATTGACCGACTGGTCTTCGGCTTCCAACGACGCGGAACGTAGCAGCACGACACGTCTGCTTCTGGCGTTTGCATGCCGAAAGCAGACGGGCCGCAAACGGCCACTTTCTGCCGTCCGCGTTGCGTCATGAGCGGAAGTCGGCTCGACGCCTGGGAGCGGACCTTCAATTCCGAAGGGCTGACCGTCTGGTGTCGACCTTTCTCGGGCCTTCGGAAGGTCCGTTTGCTGGCACTCGGAACGGCCCCTGAATGGCCGAAAGCGGCCTGTCCGCTTTGGGGCTCAAGCTTCGGATAAGCGGACGTTGCGTACGGCTTTGGTGAATGCCCCAGAGTGGCCCCAAGCGAACTTGAAGCCGGTCCGGTCGTTGATCGGAGCTTGATGCCTGCTGGCTTTGGACGACGAGCCGCTGCAAGTAACTCTCTATGTCTCAGTAATGACCTGTGCGGCAGCAATTGTCCAACGAACTTGACGTATTGTGCCGCATTTGATTTTGCACTCCGCAACATTCTGGCGCAAATTGTTTCATATGTGGGTTCCGCGAATGCAGTGACTACGATCAACTCATCGGCCCCCGGCCCGCTGAATTCAGAGTCGGCAAGGCGGTCCGGCTCGTAAAGCAAGCTGCCGCTCGGTTTTGAGAGGGCCGACATGATCAGGGTAGAAACGCCGATCTGGATCAAACGTCGAATTCAACGGCGCATGGCGAAGGGAAAGGACGCCGAAGCCGCCATCCGCGTCCTTGTGAGGAAGAGTCGTACGCACCACGCGGACGAAGCCGATCCAACACCACTCGACAACGTCATACCGTTTCCGGGGGTGACGTACTCGCGCACGACACGGGCGAAAACTGCATAGGCGCAATAAACTAGGCGGCTCAGGTATGGGATGCCTGAACCGCCTAGCTGGGTACCGCCAATGGTGGCGCATGTAGCGGCCAATGCTGCTCACCGGGCGGTCGAACACCGTGCTCCGGAGGGCCAAGCAGCGGCCCGCAGCAGGCTTTGGGAAGGACCGCCTTCCGGCTTGTAGAGAAACCGAAGCAAACGACGAGATCGGGTGGGAAGTCGTCATTCATTCCAAGCGGTCAGCTTACCCGTGCATACTTCCAGAGCTTTGCAGGTACTCTATCCTCTGGAGGATGAGCTTGCGGTGCGTGATCCACTCCGCGAGGTTGTCCATCAAGCTTGCGAGAAGCTGCTCTCGCAGTTGCGTGTCGTGACCAGCTACCCGCAGCGCCTCGATCCGCAGTTCCAGTTCGGTAATGCGCATCTGCCCCTCGCAATGTCCTGCTCGGCTTTGACGAGGTCAGCCTGCTCCTTCTCCCACTAGACCGAGCGGGAATGTATCTGATCGCGCTCTCCCATTTGATTTCGGCGCCTACTTCGTGAGCATGCCCGATTAGGCGAGCAGCGGGCGTAGCTGGAGGGTTCAAGCGGTGTGACGAGGCCACTAACATAAATGAAACCACACGCATTTGCCGCCGTTTTCCTCGCATGCCCGGTCCGCGTCTCCCCCACCTGTCCACTGTCCTAGTCGTCGAGGACGAGGCCCTGGTGCGCATGATGGCGGTCGATATGCTGGAGGATGTCGGGCTCACGGTCCTTGAGGCAGCCACCGCTGACGAAGCATGGACGATCTTGGAGAACCGGAGCGACATCAGCGTGCTGTTCACCGACATCGAGATGCCGGGCTCGATGAACGGCTTTGGTCTGGCAGCCCGAGTGGCCGAACGATGGCCGTATATCCGCTTGGTGATCACGTCCGGTCGCTGTCGCCCCGCGCCCTGCGATGTGCCGGACGACGGTGAGTTCGTGCCCAAACCGTACTATGCGGCTCAGGTGCTCCACGCTTTCGAGAAAGCTGGTGCAGCCTGATGGGCAGGGCGGAGATCGCCAAGCGACCCATCACGTTCAGAATTGCGGCGGAACCTGCCGTGCGCTTTGGACGGCTGGTTGGCGGAAACTACCTCGCCTCTCGCGCTAAACTCAGCCCGGCAAAGGTGAGCGTCGCAGTATAGATAATTGCTCCGTTCTCGTCGCGAACCAGCACGGTGAAGGCTTGGTTGTCCCCGTCGCGCGGGATGGCGAAGCGTGCGATCTCGGGCAAGCTGCTCATTGCTTCCAGACGGGCAGCCTCAAAATCCGCGCACTCGGTCCCCTCATCGTCAGGCCGGAACTCGCCATCGTGGATGTCGAAGTAGTAGCGGGGCGCCGGGTCTCCGTGGTCGCGCCTCGGAATGCTAACCCGCATTGCCGCCATGGGTTCTGTCCGGTTTTGGCCCTCCGGACAGGACGCCAGTGAGCCCTCTATAATCGACCCTCCTAGTGTCTGCTGGGGGTGCGGAACGTCAGCTTCGGGACGAGAAGCCAAGGTCTGGTTGCCACCCTTCTCGGACGAAGAAGGGGTATGTGCGGCGATTCAAGGGGCCGCCGCGATGAGCGTCAGATGTCGGTCTGCTCCGACATCACAAGTGCGTCGCCCGCCTCAATGCCGAGGTAACCCACCGTGCTCTCGAGCTTGGTGTGTCCAAGCAGCAGCTGGCAGGCCCGAAGGTTGCCCGTCCGCCGGTAGATCAGCGCGACCTTCGTCCAGCGCAGGCTGTGCGTGCCGTATCCCGCCGGGTCGAGGCCAATCAGTGCCACCCACTCGTCGACGAGCCGGCCGTACTGGCGCGTCGTGAGGTGTTCGCCCGGGCGGCTGCGGCTCGGGAACAACCAGTCGCCCGCCCGCAGCCCGCGCAGTTTGAGCCACGCCGCCAGCGTCTCTCGGGTTGTCTCAGTCAGCTCAAAGGGTACAGGTCGTCCGGTCTTCTGCTGGACGATGGTGGTGCGCAGGCGGATGCCGTCGCCGAGGTGGATGTCGGCTACGCGCAGGCGGACGAGGTCGCAGCCGCGCAGCTTGCTGTCGATGACGGTGTTGAACAGCGCGAGGTCGCGGGTGCGGCCCTCATGCTGCAGGCGAGTGCAAATCGCCCAGATGTGCTTGGGCTTGAAGGGGGCTTGGAGCCGATGAGGCGGCCAAGGTTCCAGGGACGGCGGGGTGTCTCAGTGGTAGATGGCATGGTGGAGCCTCCGTTTGAGGAGCCGCCAGCATCACACCCGGTGCAAGATTACGCCGTCCTGCAGGCGCGCTTGCTAGCCATCGGCTCGATAGTGCCGGCCTGCCCTGGAGCGGACATTCTGGAGAACTGCTTCGGGTCAACAGCTTCCGTCCGCATGTGAGCAGTGGATTGCTGCGAGCAGAGCCGAGTTCAATCGGCGACATGCGGGACCTACCCTGGACTGTGCCGAGGAAGCACGCATTGCTGTGGGCGTGACAGGCTGATGATCCGCAGCCAGGCCCGACCCCGCTGGCCCGCAGCCACTCGCGGGGTCCGCTCAGTGACAGCGCTACGCTGCCGCCAAGACCGGATCATCCCATGCCCCGCAAATCCAAATCCGAAACGCTCAGCCCGATCCAGCACCTCATCCTCGCCGCCGCCGTCAGTCATCCCGAACACCGGCTCTCTCGGCCCGAGGACATCAAGCCGCCGACCTACCGCTCCGCCCTTCAGGCTCTGCGCCGCCGCGGCCTGATCGCTGACAGCGTCGCAGGCGATAGTTCGGGACGCCGGCCCGCCGGCCCCGTCCTGTCGCGAGCCGGTCTCGCCCACGTGGCTCCCGCCGCCCGCGAAGTACAGACGGCCGCGCAGCCCCAGCTGTCCGTAGTCCGCTCTCCACGGCCCGGCTCGAAGCTCGCTTGCCTCGTTGCCCTGCTCGTGCGCCCGGACGGCGCCAGCATCGACCAGCTCATCACGGCCCTGAACTGGCTGCCCCATTGCTGGCCGATGCACTGCTCGATCTCACAGAGCGGGATGAGGTGGTCCTCGACCCGTTCCTCGGTTCTGGCTCGACGCTGATTGCGGCCGAGCGGACTGGTAGGCGCTGCTACGGGGTCGAACTGGACCCGCGCTACGTCGACCTGCTCATCGCCCGCTACGAGGAGGTCACGGGCAAGCGGGCCGTTCGGGAGGTAGAGGGATCGCAAGGGTCGCTGACCGTTAGCTGCACAGAGTGCGCAATTTCCGAGTAGCTTCGAGAGGAAAGCCTCGGCCGCAGTCGAAAAGCGGCCCTACGGCTTTGCGCCATCCCAGACGCTCCAGGCTCTCTCCCCTCTTCCCGAAAGGAGACGTTAGCAGATAGCTTCGCCTCGTTTGCGGGCGGTCGCCCGCGGTTAGGCCTCATAACGAATCTTGTCTTGCGTTCGCGTTCCTGCCGGATCCGCGCGCCCGCGGCAAGCCTCGCGGGCTGGCAGCTGGCGTCGGCCGCCGGCTGGAGGGGTGGTTCCGCTGTGGTGTGTCCGAACCCTACAACCGTGTCCGGCCGCACACATCACTCGGCGATCTCTCACCCGCGCCCGTAACGCTCCCGGACCTGGCCGTCCGGCTAACCCATGGCGCGTGCCATGCAGCAGCCTCCGGGCTCACCCGATTCAAAATACCGGTCGAGCCATCCAGAGACATCCGATCGATGCTGCCCAAACAGCCGCTCGATATTTGACAGAGGATCGTCTGACCGCCAACGAAGCGTATTTTGGGCCTTATTCCCTTTGAATAGAGGCGGCCCGCCGGCCGGAAAAGACCGTCCCACTTTCTGCGTGCCGGCTCCGAGCCTCACGACACACCCAAAGTCCAGGCAGGCCCAGCGTCCGGCTCGCCGCGCTACTTTTACATATCTGCCTTTCGTGGCACCGGTATTTTGATCCGGGTGACCCCGGAGGCTGCTGCGTGGCGGGGGTCTTGGGTAGCCCGACGGCCAGATCTGGGTACGTTACGGGCATGGATGGTCGCCGAGTGACGCGTGCGGCCGGACACGGTTGTAGGCGTTCTGACACAGACCGACCGCGGTCTGCGCCTCCAGCGAGGAGAAGGTCTCCTGCCTCAGGCATCCGTCACGGTAGCTCGGCTCGGAGCGTCGCGTCCAACGGGCAGGTTGAGCCTTCATCAGAGGCACAACTCTTCCGGCAGCGGCCTTCGGCCTGCAAGTTGTGCAGGCGCTCGCGTTTTGGCGGTCGGAACACCGGCGAGCGCCCGTAGTCTGCAAAATCAGCGAAAAGGAGCCCGCTTGGTAGGTGGGCACTTACGATGATCTCAGATTAAGTCACGTTTACTGATCTTGTTCGCCGACTGTTCGGCAAGGCTCGCTCAGAGAGGTCCGCCGCCGATGTAAACACACGATTTCGTCGTGCATGAGTAGTTGTCTGGATTCGTGGCTTCTTTGACAAAGTCCTTAACAGCGCTTACCAGGCCCGCACCAGAGACCGAGAGGATATCGGCTTCGTTGAGCCTCATAGAGCCCGCAATCAGCGTCATCGGCCGCCTCACGCTGTACGAGTGTGACCTTCTCAGACATGTTAGATCTCCTATTGTTTCGGTTGACTCAGCGCCTCCGAGCATCCGTGTGCACGGCTGGAACGCAGGGCCAATATGACTTTCGCCACGGCTCGGGTATGTGATTGCCGTCACACAGCCATGGTCAGGACGGAGCATGAGCCGAGGTCGCTCTCTCGCGAGGAGCGGCCATTCCGGCGTCGCACATCGAAGTCTCGATTAGGGCCCAAAACAGACCTCAAACAGCTCTTGTCGCTGAGACTACCTCCGGGATGCTGCTGGGCCGAGCTTAGCGGCAGTAATGGGCGCAGAACTAAATGTCGGTTTTCGGGAAGAAATCCAACGGCGGCTCACCACCGATGCTGTGTGAAAACGTCGGCGCTTTCCGAAATTGAAGAACAATCTTCTAGGCGACAGCCATTCCAGTCCGCCAAACAGCCGTTCTGACGCTGGCAGTATGCTCATGCCGGCACTGCGCAGAGCGCCCGAGAGAACATCCTTCGGGCGGCTGTCTGTATCAGGACAAACGTCCAATTCTGCTGCTGGGGCGTGAATCTCAAGGTCGCTTCCGCGAGGACGCTGTGTGACGGCGGTCACATTCTTCGGCCGCGATCGGCTCGATAGTGCTCGGCACGAGCGATCTTCTAAGTTGCAGGCCGACGGGCATCGCCGACTGGGCGAGTGCGTCTGAGGACAGCCTAGATAACAGCGAGACGGTGATGACGGCCCAAGAGCTAACGCAGCAGGTGGGCTTTCAGAAGCAGTCTGCGGCGGCAGAGGAGAGAGCTTCGGCCGTCGCGCTATTCCGGCACGAGGCTGTCGATGCACAGCGCGCCAAGATCTGGGGCGATGTCACCTTCTCACTTCCCCGGCACCTCACCCTCACCACAGGCTTCTTGGTGGCCTGTGTCGTCGCTCTCACGACGTTCATCGCAACCGCAACTTACGCGCGCCGAGAACATGTTCCAGGGTTCTTAGCTGCCCGGTTGGGCGTCGCTACCGTCCTGGCGCAGCGCCCCGGTATCGTCGAAGCTCTTTACGTCAAAGAGGGACAATTCGTCGAGAAAGGCGCGCCGCTTCTCTTGGTCAATGTCGAGCAGGCACGCCAATCGGGCGGCGGCGCCGATAGCGATATTCTAGCCAGCCTTCGCCAGCAGGGCGCGCGATACAGTGAACAAATCGAGCTGGAGCGCCGCCGTGCCGAAGTGGAAGGCGAGCGGCTGAAAGCTGAGATCGACGGTGTGGCGGCCGAGCCCGAGGCCATCGAACAGCAGCTCAGACTTCAGACAACCCGCACGCAAATGGCGCGGGAGCACGCCGCAACAATGGAATTCCTCGCCAAACGCGGAAGCGGGACACAAACCGAACTCAAGACGCGGCAAGATGCCCTGGTCGCCGCACAACAGGCCGAGCTGACCATCAGCAGAACCTTGGCCGAGAAGCGCAAAGAACTCGGGCTACGACGAGCGGATCTCGCCCAATTGCCCATCAGCACGGAGCAGCACATCGCTCAGCTGCGAGCCTCAATCAGCGAGGTCGAGGCCAAAATCACACAAACTGACGGGCAGCGCGCCTACATCATCAAGGCACCCAAATCGGGGTGGATTACAACACTGCAGGCCTGGACGGGAAAATCGGTCGAGACCAACATCCCACTCATGTCGATTGTCCCACAAGGCGACACGCTGACTGCAGAGCCTCTTTGTGCCGATGCGCGCGATTGGCTTTGTCGAGCCCGGCCAAATGGTCCATCTCAGCTATGCGAGCTTCCCGTATCAGCAATACGGGTTCGCCGAGGGAACAGTAGAAGCGGTGTCGCGAACGCTCATCAAGCCCGAACAGACTGCTGGCCCCCTGACGTTTGGCGCGCCGGCCTACCGCGTCTCTGTGCGCCTGAAGCGACAGACGATTTGGGCCTATGATAAGGAGGTGCCACTCAAGTCTGACATGCAGCTCGAGGCCAACATCGTTCTGCAACGTCGCAGTCTGCTGGCCTGGCTGTTCGACCCGGTGCTCGCATCCTGGCAGCGCAGAGCATGAACAAAATTGTCAGCCGCGTAGGCCTCTCAGGCCACCGCCTGCCCGATATTCGGCAGGCCGAGGCCGCGGAATGCGGCCTCGCCTGTTTGACGATGATCTCGTGCTACCACCGCCGCCGGATCAGCCTCAATACATTACGCCATCAATATCCCGTCTCCATGAAGGGAATGACCCTTAAGTCTCTGATGGAGACGGCAGAGAAGCTTGGTTTCATCAGTCGCCCGCTGCGATTGGAGTCTCAACCAGCTTACGCGTCTACAAACGCCAGCCATTCTGCACTGGGACATGACGCATTACGTGGTACTTAAAAGGGTCGGCCGCAGCGGTGTTGCCATTCATGACCCGAGCCTCGGCCCGCGCGTCTACAGCCTCAAAGATGCCTCGAAACATTTCACCGGCATCGCGCTCGAGCTGACACCAGCACTTCATTATAGGCCACCCCCGGAGGTTCCGCGGCTTAAGCTGCGCTCTCTGCTCGGCCCGATCGCCGGCATGCGCTCGATTCTGCTACAAATTCTCGCGCTGTCACTGATCCTGCAGCTCTACACTGTCGCGCTCCCCTTTTACATGCAGCTCGTGGTGGATGATGGGATCGGCATGAACGACGGCGACCTGATCCTCACCTTAGCCATGGGCTTTGGGCTCGCATTGCTGATCTACGTTGGAGCAATGCAGATCCGCACCCGCATCTTGGCGAAGGTGCAGAGCGCCCTCGCATTCCAGATGGGCGCCGGTTTGTTCCACCACATGCTGCGCCTTCCGCTCTCCTACTTCGAAAAGCGGCATGTCGGCGACCTCGTCTCCCGCTTCGGTTCGCTTGAGCCAATTCGGCGCTTGCTTGCAGAAGGATTTATTACGGCGCTGATCGATGGGTTCATGGCGACACTTACCGCCGCGATGATCTTCGTCTATGCGCCGATGCTCGGTCTAGTCGTGGTCGCCGGGCTGATGAGCTATGTCGGGTTGCGGGCCATCTTTTTCTACAAGCTCCGTAGAGCCTCTCTCGATCTGATGGTGGCGCATGCGGGCGAAGGCAGTGCGTTCATGGAAACTGCACGCGCCATCCAGAGTATCAAGCTCTTCAACGGCGAGGCAACACGGAGCGCAGTTTGGCTGAATCGCTACGCAGAGGTTGTGCGGGCTGACATTGAGACCGCAACACTTCGGCAAACGTTCCAGAGCCTTAATCAATTTGTGTTCGGTATTGAAAACATCATAGTTGTCTATTTTGGCGCTCAGGCAGTTTTGGGTGAGCGCATGACTGTGGGCATGCTCGTGGCCTTTATGGCTTATAAGCAGCAATTCATATCGGCGGCATCATCGTTTGTGGAAAAGACGGTCGAATTCCGCATGCTTGATCTCCATCTGGACCGTTTAGCGGACATTGCCTGCTCCGAGCCAGAACCGCTGAGCCAACGACCCGACAGGCGTTCTGGGCCAATTGCAGGCGCCATCGAAGTCCGCAACGTCTCGTTTCGATATGCTGCGGGCGAGCCTGCTGTTTTTGCTAATATTTCTTTTCGCATCGCTGCCGGGGACTACGTCGCGATCACCGGTCCTTCGGGATGCGGCAAGACAACGCTTCTCAAGGTCATGCTTGGTCTAATTAATCCAAGCGAAGGCGAGGTGCTAGTCGACGACGTCCCCCTCTCCATGATCGGCAATGAGGCTTATCGGGAACGTATCGGTGTTGTCATGCAGGATGATAGTTTGCTGTCTGGCACGATTGCTGAAAATATCTGCTTTTTCGACGAGAGTCATGACATTGAGCAGATGGCTCGCTGCGCGAGACTCGCCGGCATTCACGACGACATCGTTCGGATGCCGATGGGTTACAACAGTCTGATTGGGGATATGGGAACTTCGCTGTCGGGAGGACAGCGCCAGCGTATTTTGTTGGCTCGCGCGCTGTATCGGAGGCCGCGTATTCTGTTTATGGACGAGGGTACCTCAAATCTCGATGTAGAGACGGAGCGACGCGTGTCCGAAGCTATCCGTGGCTTGGGCTTGACGCGTGTTATAATCGCTCATCGTCCTGAGACTATCGCGACGGCGTCGAGACGTCTCGTAATGGATCAGGCTGGGCTCCGCGAATGCGGTCGGCCGGAACTCTTAGATAAACTTGACTAGGCAATAAAGATTGAATTCGTTCGCCACTAGTTCTAACAAGAATAGCGGCAGCCATCAAAGTAGCGCGGAGAGCGTCGCGCGAAGGTAGTTTAACTTGCCGCAGACGCGAGCCGAAGGACAATTAGTCTAGCCGGTAAATTCGACCGAGCCACAAGGGATAATAGCACTTGTCTTGCGTTCGCGTTCCTGCCGGATCCGCGCGGCCGCGGCAAGCCTTCGAGAGTGGCAACGGGGTCGGCCGCTCGCCGCGATAGGGCGAGCTGCAGGAGGTAGGCTTTGACGGGCCGCGTCTGGCCAGTCTGGACGAAAACGGCGTTTCCGCACCCGGGCGCGGGCAGGCAAACTGTTTGCTCGCGCGGCACAGGCTGAACGGCAGAAAGCGATCCTTCTCGGGCGCTCGGAAGGTCTGCTTACCAGTGGTCTGATTGGTCCTGAACGACCGGAGCCGGCCGTGTGTAGATCGTCCGCGGGCTGGCAGAGCATCTTAACAAGTTCGGCAGAAGCGTGGGGAAGGATGAGGTTTCGTGCTTTCCGCTCACTCGTCCTAGCCAGTGGGCTTCCTTTGGCCCTGTGCGCGGCAAGCACATCGGCGCAATCCTCTAGGTGTGAGACGGGCGATGACGGCGCTCACGCCTGTGATTACCAGTCGATCAATCGGGATGACAGCTTCCGCATCGCGGGGAACGGCAAGCCGACGTTCGCGATCGTGGTCGACAAGCCCGGCAAGGCAGAAGGGCCGGCTTCTGCCCCCTCGATGCTTGCGCGGAGGCACGAACCTGGGCTTGCAACAGAGCCGTAGATGCGGCCTCCCGCTTTATCTCGTCTGGGTTTACGATCTGCTATATTTTCGACCCAAGTTCATGACATGCATTTCAAATTTGGAGTGCTTGACTTTTATAAAGCTATTTCCGGTGCGTTCTATAATGACCGTCGCCTGTGCTTCGAGTATATACGCGCAAAGCTGCGAAGAGGCCTACTACCGGCGCAGCATTCTGTATAACAATGCTGGATATTGCTTCAAACCCCCTCTCGGGCGATCCAGATGTTTGGTAGTGCGGGGTGTCAATATGACAGGGCGGATTACGTGCCGTTGTCGAGGCAGCAGCGCGCAGCAATCGCCGCACCAGCGCCTCGGTCGTGGTAATCAGGTTGTTTCCTGATAAGTGCGCCCCGGTCCACAGCGATCCGACGCGAAAAATGCTTGCATTGCAGCCCGCGATTATAAAATGAGTCCCATCTGTTTACGGCCAGTCTGATCGAGTGGGTGCGAGCGACGGATGATGGTCGATAGCCGTCCGCTTCGAGAGCAATGCAGGAAGTAGTGGGCATTACCTATGGGGTCGGCGCCGACCTGCCTTAACCTTTCGTCGTGCCGGCTCTCGCGCATTCATTTATGAACAACGGAGCTTGGCTGTTGCGCGTTCGGTGGACACGTGGCACCGTCGTGGCACTCGCTTCTGCTTTGACCGAAATCGCATGCCGCTCTCCACTGCCGCACCGCTCGCCACGTCCAGCATCAATATTGCAGCGACGCCGAGTGAGACCGTCCTCTTCGGCGCGCCTCTATTCTCCAAGAAGAGCCTGCTGCCCGGCAACGACGTGCCCTACGCTGGCGCCGAGAAGGTAGCTGTCGACCATCTCGCCAGGGCGATGCTGAAGGCAGCGATTTTGGGAAGCGAGCGTGCCGGCACGCTGCGGATCGAGCTACGTAAGAGCAAGGCGCTGTTCGGGCTTTTGACGAAAACGAGCCTCGTGCTGATCGGCATGGAGTCTGAGCGGGGGTGGCCGGCTGGCTCGCTCGAAGCGGCACTCAATGCCGCCTTGCGTGGCCGTGAGGCGGCAGCGGACGCATGGCTCTACGCCCATTTGCGCCAGGACAGCGCGTCGCCGGACGGCGCCATCCTGGATGAAGTGCGCGCTGGCCTCGCCGGCCGCTACGCGCTCGACCGTGCCCAGACCAAGACTCTCGGCTTCGTAACGGGTGTGAGCTGGACCCTCACCGTGGCGGGCGAACGGATGCGTGGCGCCGCCCAGCCGCAGGAGATCCAAGCCCTGTTCGCCGCGTGCGAGCACGAACGCCCGGAGATTTGGAGGGCGCTCGACACCGCCATCCTCGGCGCCATCGGTCGCCGCAGGGAGAGCCGTCCTGATACCAACACGGATTTCAGTTCCGACTGACACCGCTGTCCTGGAAGGTCGCAAGCCTATCCGGGCCCGCCTTGGCGGGCATCTCCGCCGCAATCTCCGTGCTCACTCCAACCCTCAGCTTGCCGGTCGTGTGTTCCGGTACCCGACCTCCTGGGCCTCAAATGCGCTGGTCTCGACTTCCCTCGTCCTCGAATATCCTGCTCCTGATCGCCCTCTTCACCTTCAACACTGGCGCGCATGCCGACGAGCTTGTGCCCGTTCTGGGCCCACTGGCCGAGCACGTGACGGTTGGGGTTTCGGGGGCGTGGACTGCTGATGCGAACGGAGACGCTTTCCACCTCCGGACTTCGGATTCGGGAGCGATCCGCTTCTACCAAGTCCCCTGGGCCGGAGAGCGGTCGACCGGGCGCTCGGCCGGCGTGCGAGTACGCTCTGAGAATAGCGGTTCGGCGGGTCTTATCTTCGCGATTGGTAGCGGAGACCCACGTTGGATGGCTTTCACGCTCCGCGGAGACGGAAAGCTCATCCTATCGGTCCGCACCGCTGACGCTCTCAAGACGATCGCAACGGCGGACCTGCCGGGCGGCCCGCACCAACAAGGAGAACTCCTCCAGGTTAGCGAGACGGGGAACGCTGTCGCCTTCTTCGCGAACGGTGCACAGGTTTTCTACGGCGAACCCAAGCTGAAGGACGACAGAGCCTCTGGACGCGCCTGTCGGCATTATTGGCTTTGGCCCCGGTCAGCTTGCCTATCGCGATTTCACGTTCGGCGGGGCCGTCGTGGGGAACGGCACCGATGATCGTGTCCCGACCGCTAGCGAGCAGGCTGGCGACGACCACGTCCCAGCTCCACACAACGATAAGCTCGACCTATCGAACGTCCCTGACCGTGATATCGATACGCTTGGCGCAGCATTCTCAATCCTGTTCCACGAATACGGTCACTTCATGAACAGCGAGCCTCAAGCTTCCAGTAACCGGGCCGGAGGAGGATGTTGCGGACGAGTTCTCTGCAATGGTGTGGATCGAGAACATCCACCTTGATCCTGCGGCTGCTCGGCTGGCACTAGGCGGGGCGAAACTCTGGGCTTACATGGCGGCGGATGGGCAGACCAAGGGCGCCTCGGAGCCACCATGGTACGACGAACACGCGCCGGACATGCGCCGATTCGGCGCCTACATATGCGACCTCTACGGGTCCTATCCGGACGTGTTCGCGCCTGTTGCCGAGAAACTCCAGCTCCCAGAGGCGCGGAAGCGTGGCTGCGTCCAGCAAGCGTCCCGGCGCCGGGAGGCGTGGCAAGCACAGCTGCGTGCGCACCGGCGAGCGGGGGTCGACCCCGACTTCCCTGGCGACCTGCCGGCCAGCGTCAAGGGCGGGCAGGTCACGGTCGAGTGGCAGCCATCCAAGACTAGAGAAGGTGAGGTCATTCGCGCTGCTCTGTCGAAATCACAGGCCTTCGAACAACTCGCGAAGATGCTGAGCGACCTCTACGTCCTCCCGCGCAACACCAAGCTCGTCTTCCGCGACTGCGACACCGTCAACTGCTGGTACAACCCGAGCGATGGCTCGGTCACGATGTGCTACGACATGATTTTATACGTACTGCGTCTGATGCAGCAGCACGAGGGCTCCACGGCATCTACTCCTGTTTCAAAACCCTCAAGCGCTCCGCAAGGTGCGGCGAGCCTCCTTGTGGGCTCGTGGCACTTGGTGCAGTCGAGCGCCGACATGCACGCAGACGGGATCAGCGTGTTCCGCTCCGACGGAACCTTTCACTCCCAGAAGGTGATATCAGTGCAGGGCCTATCGACGAACGTCACGGTGGTGGGCCGCTGGACGGCCACAGCGGGGCCTGAGGGCAGTCTCGAGTTGGTCACCGCACCTGACGACTGGACGCCAAAAAAGTTTGCGTGAAGCGCCAATGCGCTCCGATGAAGCTAAGCGAGGAACATGTGAGTGTCGCAGTGGTCAATCGCGACACTCTTCAGGCTAGGTTCAAATCCGTACAGGCCGTCTGGACGCGGCTTCAGTGACTACACCCGTCTGGTTAGGCCCGTTCTTAGTCCCGGCCCACCAGCGAACCTGCAGGACCAGCGACGTGATCCGCCTTTTTTGACCAGCGGGCACATCCGTCGACGCTCATGAGCCGCTCAGCAGCGCGGCGCCCAATATCGTAGAGCGGCGTCGCGAGGCTGGGCTCGTCCATCCGGCGGAGCGCGTGCACAGCGTCCTCGGAAAGATCAAGATCGAGCGTGTCCCGCAGCCACTCGCGCTCAAGGCGGACATTGTACGCCTCGAAGGTGAAAAGCGGGCTTTGGAAGGGTGGGCTGTCGTTGGTCAGTCTGCCGAGTTCGGTGTTGATCGGCCAATGCGGATTCGTCCCGCTCAGCCAATGAAGCAAGGTCATTGCTGACGCTTCAGCATCGGCCATGAGGCCCGTGAGGGCGCGGACAGCGAGTCCTGCGGCCGGCAACCTTCGCGAGTCCTCGTAGGAGAGTCTTTCACGAAAAACGCCAGTCCCGATCGACATGATGCTGAGCTTGTCGGCCCCCAAGGGCCACCTCAGCCCGTAGCCCTCGAATGCAGCAATCATGAGCAGCTGCAGCGACGGATTATTGTAAGGCGTTACACCACCATCCACGAACAACGCCGGTGCCTGACCTTCAGCGATCTGGACCAATTCCGGATCGAAATAGTGGGGAGCTGCCGTCGACGCACGCACGAGATTGCCCAGCCGCAGCTGCCTATTGCCGATGTAACTCCCGTCAGGTGGCGTATCCCAATAAGCCGATGTCGGACTATTCGTCAGAACCCATGGGCTCCCGGTATCCATGCGCTTCATCACGATCGCAAGTCCGGTCTGGAGGTCAGGGCTGTCGAGTGTCCGATCGCCGAGGATTGCGTCGATCTCCTGTTGAAGGTTCCGCGCGTCGAACTTGGCTTGGAGCCCGAGAATCCGCCAGCGCGGCTTGCGGAACACGCGAGGCGCGAGCGTCTCATAGAATTCCCGAATCTGAGATGCCCGATAACCAAGAACCAAGGCACCGGCAATCAGTGCGCCAGTCGAGGTGCCTCCGATGAGGTCGAAATGATCACAGAGCCGCACACGCGTCCCTGCCCGGCTATCGAGGATCTCCTCAAGCCGCTCCAAAAAGGCGATTGAAATGGCGCCGCGCACCCCTCCACCACTGAGCGACAACATGCGTTTCGGCCCAGGACCAAAAAGATGCTGATCACGTGGGCTCATCGACACCGCCGGACTGGAGCAGAGTTTCGTCGGAAGGGCGATGGTTAGTGCTGCACGGTTAATTTCTTGGGCGGAGACGGCGGTGGGCCATCGGGGGACCATATGGCCTGGAGTTGGGTCAATCGTGCCCCTGCTGCGGCCAAAGCGTCTTCGAAGCTGTTCGGCAGCCTGTGGACCGTTATCATCTTCGGCTTCGCTCTCGTCATCGCATGCGCGGCCCAACTCGACAGAATAGCCCCGTCCTGACCTAGCGAGACTCGAGCGGGCACGCCATAAGACCATGGCGGCGTGAGCCGTGTGAGATACCGACCGGTTGCCATATCGTAGATGTCGACAGACGGTACATCTTGCCGGACCACCGCTAATCGGCTTCGATCCGGGGCGATTGCAAGTTGCAGGATGAGTCCCTTAGGCGGCTGACCCGGCCAGGCTTCAGCCTCGTTAAATGCATGCCCCAGAGGCGACTGAATAGTCCAGATCGGTGTTCCCGCCCTGTCGAAAGCTTGCAAGCCCCCGTTCCGGCAGCCAAGCAGAAGGATTTGGCTGTCTTGGGTCCAGTGTAGAAGAGAAGGATTACAGTCATTTTTGAGCGGCTCCACTCGCTGAGAGCTGAGGCTCAAGGAGGCGCACAATGCCAGAATCGTCCGTGAAGGCGAGACGATCCCCACTAGGGTCGATCGCGACGGGGCCATCCGCGACTATTGGGACTGAATTCAGCAATCGCCCGGTTGGCGCGTCGAACCTGTACACACTTCTCGCGATAACTGCCACCAGCTCTTGCCCACTGGTGGATACGGCCGCAGTCATGAGGCCGAGCAGCCCTGGAGCCGTCCACAGCGCTTTCCCAGTCGAGAGATCGACGGCGGTCAGGTGGTCCTTCTGACTCAGAAAAGCTCGCCCTCTGATGGGATCCACAGCTATGGATTTGGCCTCAACCGGTCCGAGCACTGGCTCAAGGCTGCCCGCCATCGACTTCCAAACTCGAATCTCGCTCTGCGACGCGGCACTCAAGTAAGGCTCTTGGAATTTTGTGAGTTGCCAACCTTGAGACAGCGTGGCCAAGCGGGCCTCTCGATCCCCGTGTATGGCCGTGATTGCCTCGTCCGAGCCAACAAAGATGCCGGAAGCCCGAGATCCGTCGAGGACTGCCGAACTCGCGCTAACTGAGAAGGAGTGCTCAAAGCGATGTGTGCCCCCCAGCAGCCGCCAAACAGCGATCCCCTTTTCTTGATCGCCCCGAAACTCGCATGCAAGGTAGGAAGCATTGGCCGATACCCGGCAAGAATGAATCTTCTCGCCGTTCAGATCTTCGGCGCGAACTGAAAAGCTTTCAAACTGCAGCAAAGAGTCATCGTCCATGATGTAGCTGAGCTTGAACTCCTGGTCGATGCTCGTCCGGCGGCCGAGCACCGCCACAGCCTGTTTGGGCGGCTGGGTCCGATCTTGGTTGATGAAAGACAGACCCAGGACAAGTTGGTCCGCCCCGCCTCGGTCGAGCACCTTGGTGGCACCGGTTGCCGCATCGAACGATCTTAGATCTAGGCTGCTCCTGAACAAGATACGGGCCTGAGTCGGGTCCGGGGCCATGTCTACAAGCGAGACAAGCCCTTTCCCTTGTTCCAGGATCTGCTCGTGCAGATGCCGATCGATCCCAGGGTTGCCATAGTCGAGTTCGGTGATTGGCCCATCGGCGAAGCGTCCGGATTGCGGGTTCAAATCCAGGACCGCGAGGCCGTAGGCGACGTAAAGGTGCTGTCCAGTCGAATCGAAATGAACCTGTCCGACATTCAGGCCGCCACGGGCGCTTGGGATGGAAATGATCTCGGGCGCTTGTGGATTTTCGATTCGCACGAGTCCGACTGCCGCGCCGATTCCTACCGCAATCATACCGGTCTGCTCGTGTGCATCCAGAGAGGTGATCCGGGCTGGGAGAGAGAGGGTCGCCACAATGCGCCCATCGCGTGCATCAACCAGTACCAGATGCTGTCCTGTGGCCACAGCGACCAAGCCGGACGAGGGCAAGGTCCGGATCTGGTTTGGTACATCTCCTTCCGGAAGTTTTGCCTTTGCAGTCACTCGAGGAGCGGAACTTAGATCGACCAGCACGAGTCCGGCACTCTTATCCGCGTAGACCAGCCTCTCGTTGCCGAAGAAGTCATACGGCATGACCCAGGTCTTGGCCGAGCCGCGGATCTGCAGAACCTCTCGAACGTCCGCCACGGCTTGGAGCAACGCCGGCTCGCTCGCGGCTGGCTCGCCGCTGGCGCGCACGTCTTGCTCCATTCGGCCGGCTTCCACTGCTAAAGCGAGCGCGCGGCGAACATCTCCCTGTCCGACCGCGAGTTCAGCCTGGGCGGCAAGCGTGCGTGTTGTCTGCCGTTTGGTGTCTCGCAGGGCTGCAAGGGCGCGCTGCTCATTGGAGAGAGCGCGCGAGCGCTCACTGTCAGCGCGCGCTCTTTGACGATCTGCCTCAATGCGATCGCGCTCGGCAACTGCGCGGGCGTCGCGCTCGGCCGCGGCAGCGATCTGAGCAACTTTCGCCTGCTCTTCTGCTCGACTCCACTCGAGTCCGGCCGCTGCCGCGACTCCACCGAACAGCAAAACGAGAGCGGCGGCTGCGATAAGGAGGCGGTTGCGGCGGAGGCGGTCGGCCCGCTCCGAAAGCGTGATGAATAGGCCGAGTCCCTCAATATGCGTGAGTTGCCAGCGTCGGACGAGATCGGCCCCCTCGGCAAGATTGATGCCCGTCAACAGGGCGCCCATCTTTTCGCTGTCGGCGGCCTCAAGCCAGCGACGCTCAAGCGCTTCAAGGCGCGCACGCGTTTCGAGGTCGCGCCGATCGCGGGCGATCTGTTCGCGCGCGGTTGGCCAGTTCTCAAGCAGAGACTCGTGGGCTAGCCTGATGTCAGACAAATCTTCAGCACCGGACGAGACAAGCAGTCGGGCCCCGGGAGCCAAGAAGGCTTCTATGAGCCGGGCCTCTGGTCCATTCTCCGAAAATCGGTCGCGGCGTGTCGGACGAGAGGTTACGCGTTCGGCGGCCACCGCAGTAACGAGCGCACGAAGGACGCGCGGAAGCGATGCCGCTGCCTCCGGATCGCTGCTCCGAAGGAATTCGAGCACCTCGTCGGCGCGCCGGGCAATCGCGCCGCGCAATTCGCCAAGCGCTCGGTAAGTCTCAATTTTGAGCATGTGGCGCACGGCGCCACTCTCGGCTGCATTCTCAATGTCGCGCCGGTAGAGCGTGTCCAGCATGACCGAGAGCAGAGGCAACGCTCCCGGTTCCTCCGCGGCAGCCCGGGCCAATACGGCGTCCAGTCCCACGCCTGTCTCGGGTACCGTCTCAAACACAAGTCCGGCAGCCTTTGCCGGGCGGCGAATGATCTCGATGATCTCGGCCCCGTCTGGTGGGGCGAGGTCGAGGCGCCCGCCCGACTCGACCAGGGCCAGCAACACGGGCGAAAGAGCGACATGGTGCCAGAGGTCATTGCGTAGTGTGGCGACAATCCAGACAACTCCGGAGCGTGCCAGCCCGGTTAATATCCTGAGGAACAAGTCGCGGCGCTGCGGATCAACGGTATGAGTGAAAATCTCCTCTACTTGGTCGACCAGAATGACGAGACGCGCGGACTCGTGGGGAAGCAACCCGCCCCCTCGGGCCGCCTCTGCCACGCGCTCGAGAGCCACCCGGAATGGAAAAGCGGGGTCGTCCGGGGCTGCAGCGAGGTGCGCGGCAAAGGTGTGGACGGACAGGCCAGGGCCGAGGATCTCCGGTAGCCCGACTCCGTCCGGACCGCCGACAGCTACGGCATCCGCGAGCACGCGCACCGGATCCGGCCCGTCTCCGGGGCGGAGCACCACACGCCGCCATAGGCCGACACCCGGTACCGCTTTAGGGCCGAGTAGGCCGGGAAGGATGCCAGCCCGAGCCAGAGACGACTTACCCGAACCACTCGCCCCGAGGATGAGCAAAAAGGCACAGCCGTGCTCCGCGGCGGCTTGCAACCGAGTCAGAGCGGAACGGGTCTGAGCGTCTCGCCCGAAAAACACCGCCGCATCATCGAAGTCGTAGGCTGCAAGGCCTCGGAACGGGCTCCCGCGAAACCATAGCGGTTCCGTCCCTTCCTCCGCCGCGAGCCCCTCCGCAATTCGCTTCTCGATAAGAGTCGTGAGATGTGCTTCGAGCTTCTGATCGAATTCCTCGAGGGTGCGAAACTCGGCACTCCCGGCGAGAAACATGCCTCCATTCTCGAAGTGTCGTCTCCAGAATGCCTGGAGGGCATCCCACTGCCGCTCCTGCTCGGCTCGTCGGATTGGATCGGCCAGCGAGGCACCTGGGTCACCCAGCTTGCGGTAGGCCAGGAGATCGGGAGTACCAAGGGTACGATGAGCTTGGAGCGCCTCCTCAAATTCCCACTCGGTTCCCGTCACCGGAACTCGGCCGTCGATTCCACGATAATCTCGAAGCTCGGTGCGTGCAGGGAGGCTTGTTCCCAGGCGCGCGAAGACGATGAGCACTAGTACATCGCAGGCGCTTGGTGGCTCAATAGCGTCTTGGAAATGTCCGGACGCGAGCATCGGCTCGTGCTCCCAGAGGTACGCCTCAATCCGGAAGAATCGAGCGTAGTCCCGCGCCAGCTTTTGAACGACGAGATGAGCCCGCAGGCGTTCTTCGCTCACATCTCCAGGCGACGACAGGAATATTCGAAGGCGCTTCGTCATGGATCGAAAATGTTGATTGATGAGTAACTATGTGGAAAATCGCATCGTCAGCTTTGACAGTCTGGCGCTAACACTTCGCGGATCCGTCTGCGAGGCGTTCGTCAGCACCGCTCACGAGCGCGAGAAAGAAGAAACATGGGCATCGATCCAATCCCCTTGGCTCCTTCGGTCATACCGACATAGGCGCAGGCGAACTTCTCAAGGCCGGCCAGGGCTAAAGCAGCAGCAAAGGGGAGTGTGACGTAGACGGAGCCCTCCGGCGTGATCGGTTCGATTCGAGCAGCCCGGGTCACATGCGTGCCGAACACGTTGGGACGCCGGAGAATTGGATCCTCGGCCACGTAAACAGGGCCGTAGTGTCCGCCAATTCTCAAGGCTAGGGCAGATGGCAATCCGAGCGCCAAAAGATCGATTTCGACCATAGCGCGCTGGAGATCGAGCGCGCAGTGAGCAGCGGATCGGGGATCCTCGAACACGCCGAAGAGCCCGTCGCCCCACGTATTCACGAACGCGATTTCGGTGTCGTAACCCCGCATAACATGCCCCAGAGGCGTCAACACGTGTTCGAGGACGCGCGCAATCTGAGCCTCGGTCAACTTGCCGAAACCCTTCAAGTCGCCAAAGAGCATCGCTCTAGGTATCCGATCGAGAGAGCGTGGGCTCGATCGCGTGCTCAGCTTCAAATTCAAACTGGAGTGGCCCTGAGCTTCTTCCGAAGCACACGTGATCACAGATACAGGCAGACCGGCGTCCCGCCACACGTTCATGTCAGCCTCTGTCCCTGCAAGCTGGCCGGCCACGCTCCGGCCATCCCACACCGCAACCTGCGCCACAGTGACCCCGAGATGGCGCGCCCGCAGCACGGCCATGCCCATCGCGAGGCGGCTGCAGTAAGCGAATAGACCCTGATCGTTGAGGTACCGATCTGTCGTCGCATAATGGACCGAATCCGCTTGCCTCAAGCAGGCCTCGAAGCGCTCGACCCACGCTGGCCCGGCTGGCCGGACGGATATTTCGACGAACTCATCTCGGTCGAAGGGCAGCACGGCTTCAAGTCGTGCGCCACGCCCGAGCAACTCCTCGGCAAAGAGGATGTCCGCCCCGGACGCGAGCGAACCAAATCCCGTACCGACCGCATCGATTTCCAGCCGTGCTCGAATCGCGGCACGCACAGTTTCCTCTGAGGCAGGCAAAAATCGGCCCTGCTTGCCTGGGGCCGCCATAAGGTGCCCCGTGTAGTGAATCACCCGCCCTGGAGCGAGACTCGGACAACCAAGCGCCATCAAGCCCGAGCGTCTCCGCAACAAGTCTGAGGTTGCGCACCGTGCTGGCCCGCGAACTCACATCGTCGCTCGCCGCAACGGCCAAAGGCACCAACCTCCGCGCCCCCTGCACGTCCCCGAGCACGAGGCTAGCTTCGATCTGTGTCGCGAGTTCGAAATAGGTCGGGCGCCGTCCGCATATGAGCTGCGAGAGATGGTCGAGCACCTCGCGAGCGATCTGCATAGCTCCTGCCTCATCGCCCGCGAGCAGAAACAATGTCGCTGCGTTGATTCCAGGGTAAAATGCCTCTTCGTCGCCCCGGGCTTTAGCCGCCCCATAGAGATCTTCGTAGAGCCGAGCGGCGTGCTTAGCCGCCGCGCTCCTCTCCGGCCCGCGAGTTCGGATAGCTTCATCCTTTGAGAGACGCGCGTGCAAGGACGCGACATCCATTATGTCCAGGTGGGACTGCAGGCCCAAAGCGTCGAACTTTGCAGCTGCCTGCTCTGTCACACCCATGCGCGCGAGAGACAACACAGCCCAGTGCTTCAGGGCCCAATTCTCAGGGGCCAAGGCGAGGCCTTGCATCGCGAGATCGTAAGCCCGGAACAATTCACCGTCGGCTGCCGCGTTCTGTGCTGCTGTTAACACCGCCTCAGGATGACAGCCTTCCGCAAATCGAAATGGCACCTGCTCCACCTGACGGCTGCCTCGCATGCGCGGGAAATTCGCTCTCGTTGCTTAGCCCAACAAACCCACGCCGTTATAGATGTTGTGACTCCGGTTGCGAACGGGTTTGTGCAAGAACGCAAACTGGGCTCATGCGGATGGCCGGCCGCAGCCCGTAGCGTCCGCTTACAAGCCGCCGTCGCCCCCAATCGAATGTCCTAATGGGGCGGATTTTGTTGAAAAACTCGCGATCGAGCTGGATCGAGTGCGGATCGGACGAGCGCGGCGGTCTGATGCGGGGGTGGCCCCGGCCGATCAGGCCGGGCTCGGCTGCGGCACCGGAATCAGCTTGGCGAGCTTCCTGAGGTTCTGGGCCGCCGCGGCGAGGTGGAACTCGTCCCGAGCTCCGTTCGGCCCCCGCAACCGGAGCCGATCCAGCTTTAGGATCCGCTTGAGGTGGGCGAACAGCATCTCGACCTTCTTGCGCTCCCGCCGTGAGGTGCGGCCCTCCTCCGAGGCGCAGATGTCGCGCGCCATCTGCCGAGCGCCTTCGTGGATCGAGCGGGGGATCTTGCGGGCGGGTGCGTTGGGACAGCACCGCGGCTTCAGCGCGCAGGCGTCGCAGTCGCGCTTGCTGGCGTGGTAGCGCATCATCCCATCCGCATCGACCAGCGGGGGCGGCGTCCGGTAGACCTTCTGGCGTTGCCGCAGTTGCTTGCCGGCCGGGCAGGTGTAGGCGTCGGCTCCAGGGTCGTACGTGAAGGCTGACCGGCTGAAGGTGCCGTCGCTGCGCTCGGACTTGTCGAACACCGGGATGTGCGGCTCGATCCCGCGCTCGTGGACCAGCCAGGCGAGGTGTTCGGCCGAGCCGTAGGCGCTGTCAGCCGCAAGCCGCGCCGGCCAGAGCCCAAAGCGATCCTGCGTGCGCGCGACCATGGTACGGGCCGCCCCGACCTCCGCCTGCCGGATCGCGCGGCTGGCCTCGACGTCGACGATCACGGCGTGGTCGAGGTCGATCAGGTAGTTGGTGGCGTAGGCGAAGAAGGCATGACCCTTCAGCGCACCCGTCCACTGCGCCGCCGGGTCGGACCGGGACACGAACTTCGGCGTGCTCTCGCTCGCGGCTCCCCAGGCGGCCTCGTCGAGGGTGTCGAGGTACTCGCGCACCGACCGGCGGGTCCGGGCGAGGTCCTTCCAGTCGACGGTCTCAGAAGCGTCCGCAGAGCGCTGCTTGTTGGCGTCGGCTCGGATCAGGCTGGCGTCGACCGCGAAGCCCTCACCACCCACGAGCCCCGCGTCGATGCAGCGTTGCACGGTGATCTCGAACACCTCGCGCAGCAGGTCGCTGTCGCGGAAACGGCCGTGGCGGTTCTTCGAGAAGGTCGAGTGGTCGGGTACGGCGCCCTCCAACCCGAGCCGGCAGAACCAGCGATAGGCGAGGTTGAGGTGCACCTCCTCGCACAGGCGGCGCTCGGGGAGGATGCCGAAGCAGTAGCCGACGAGCAGCATGCGGATCATCAGCTCGGGATCGACCGAGGGCCGGCCCGTCGAGCTGTAGAAGGGCCGCAGGTGCGCGCAGGCCCGACAGATCAACGAAGCGATCGATGGAGCGCAGCAGATGGTCGGCGGGAACGTGTGTATCGAGCGAGAACTCGTAGAACATGGCACCCTGCTCGACTTGCCGAGGCCCCATCATCTGCTTCGATCTCCGTCTCTCGACAGGAGTGAATCACCTCACGACTACCGCCGCAACACCCAAGTTTTTCAACAGAATCGGCGCAAAGCCGAACGTCGACTTTCAGGCGGCAACCCAATGATGGCTCACCATCCGTCTGAGACACTCACGTGGGTCTGCATGATGACTGAGGCTGACCGAAAGCGGAGCGGCAAATTTCGAGCGAGAGTAGGCTAAAGCAGTCGCTCGTCGCTTTCGTGTCAGCCGCGCCCCCACCCACATTTCTGATCTCTGATCACTCACGCCACAGCGTGAAGCGAGCCCTCGTTAGTGCGCGTCAAGCTGTGTTGAAGGAGCGGAGCCCGCCTGCTCGGGGCATCACCCGTTTCACCCGGAAGTGGTCGCTCTCGATGCCCTGCTGCAGGTGCCGGCCCCGGAAGTCGCCGCGAGCTTCTCGCTTCAGCTTGAGGGCAAGCGCGTTGGGGATCATGGGCCGGCTTCGAGGACGGAGTGGCAAGCTCAGCGACCATACCTAATGCTCCGTGAACCTCAGCGCATTCGCGTTTGCGACAGGCCTAGGGGCTTTCTGCGCTTCTTCCACATACCTGCAGAGGGCTTTCGACGCTGCTTGCACATACCCGAAGCTGAGGATAAACGCCGAACCGGAACCCCGCTCCTCCCTCAACTTTGCTAGTGATAACGACGCACTACCTTGACTTTGGTTGGGGGGCTCGCTTCAACGCCGGTCCACATCTCGCGTAGCGCGAGCCCGCGTCGGCCCGATGAGGAACCATTTCGCCAGACTTGTCGAAGAGGCTAAGCAGTCGTCGTGGCGGCAGTCGAGGCGTGATCCGTCAGAGTGTCAACTTCGTCATCGAGGAAGCTGGGGGCGGCATGAACCTGAGGACGCTACAAGGGCCCGTGTTCGCGGTCGCCTTGCTCACGACCTCGTCCGGGTATGCTGAAGCTCCTTTCCAAGGGCTCTGGAAAGGCGTCTGGCGGGACAGCATCAGCGGCCAAGGGGGGCGGTCGCGCTCAACGTAGCGTCCGACGGCCGAGTGGTCGGCCTTGTAGGCAACGATGCGGCGCACGCGAACGGGCCGATCCAGGGAGCCATCGAGGGGAATGGCCAAGCCCACCTGACGTACTCCTACGATGGTAACAGGACAGTTTATGCCGCGGACGGCACGCTCTACATCAGAGGCGATCGCCTCCAGGGCGAACTCGCCTTCCTGAACCCAAGCGGGAGCCGTATCGGGGTCGGGCGTTTCGATGCGGCCCGCGCAGGCTCCGGCAAGCAGATTGCGGCAGCCAACGAGGCGGCTCCTGCCCAACAGCACAATGCCGAGGCACCGGCCGGGCGTATCCCGGACGGCACGTACGAGTGCTACAGCGCCACGACCGCACGTTTCCTTCTCGGCGGCAGCGCTGCCCTCGTGCCTGGCCAATGGCATGGCCGGATCGTCATCAAGGGGGACACCTACACTTACGGGGACAGCGATGGTCCCGGCAAATACGCCATGGACCCCGACGGTAAGCTGCATTGGAGCGGCGGGGCGTACACTGAAGGCAAGACGCTCGGACGGTATGGGGTCGTAAACGGCACCCCGACCATCGCGATTGGCTGGCCTGGTGTCGATGTGGGGAACGCCTGTACGAAGCGGTAGCTGTGGGAGACACGGCAGGGTGGGGCGGACGCGTAATTACCCACGGGGGTGCGCGAGCGCGGCGTGACGCCGGCGAGGGGCCGATGTGAGGCGTTCGCGGCGCCTCTTGCCGGAAGCCATTTCGCTGATTCCCTCGCGAGATGGGCCGCAGCGAACTGGAACGGCTGAGCCGCGAGGAGCTGATCGAGCTGGTGCTGCGGCTGCAGCGGCCAGAGAAGACCTCGCTCACCTCGTCCAAGCCGCCCGCGATGGATTGCAAGGAGCAGCGCGAGCACTCCAAG
This sequence comes from Methylobacterium sp. P31, assembly GCA_050632875.1. Taxonomy (GTDB): domain Bacteria; phylum Pseudomonadota; class Alphaproteobacteria; order Rhizobiales; family Beijerinckiaceae; genus Methylobacterium. The sequence goes on from JBODSC010000001.1 coordinate 5,720,231, forward strand.
CCCGGCGGCGCCAAGCCGGGTCACGAAGGCTACCGCCGGGTGCTGAGCACCGATCCCGATACGATCATCGAGCATCGTCCCGAGGCTTGTGCGTGCTGCGGCGCCAGCCTGCACGCCGCTCTTCCGGCGGAGGTCGTCAGCACGTGCGAGCAGATCGAGCTGCCCGCGGTGGCGCCGATCGTGACGCAGCACCGCCGGCTCGCGGTCCGTTGCCCGAGCTGCGGGGAGCGGGGCGTCGCACCGGTGCCGGAGGCAGCGCGCGCCACCCCGTTCGGTCCGCGGCTGCACGCGGTGGCGACGTACCTCAAGACCTTTCAGGCCTTGTCCTACGAGCGGCTGCAGGCGGCGCTCTCCGACCTGTTTGGCCTGACGCTCAGCCAGGGCGGGCTGATGAACCTGCTCCGGCGCGCGCAAGGCCGCTTCCGCGAACGTGCGGCGCGGATGGTGCTGGAGCACCAAGGCGAGCACGACACGCAGTACGCGGCGATCCGCTCGATTGCCGCCAAGATCGGTTGCTCGGGTGAGACACTGCGCAACTGGGTGCATCAGGCCGAGCGCGACCGGGGCGTACGGGCCGGACCGACGACGGACGAGCGCGAGCGGATCAAGACCCTGGAACGCGAGTCTGGCGCGTCCGACCGCTTGCTCTGCGCCGACCGCATGAGCCGCGGCTGTCGGATATTCGACGGTTTTTTTAGGCCCATAAATCTATCAGGTTTGCGCGTCGGGAAATCAAATCGTGAGAGGCCAAGCCAAGCTGGCCCGGCACCACTCGCGAAAGGGCACGCTACGGAACGAGAAGCGCCATGGTGCCCCCCGCGGCCGCGTGGGATCCATCCTGCGACCTGGAAAGGACTGTGGATCGGCTCGACTGACTTTATATCGCTTCCTCGAACTAGCACGCTCTTATGCTGGAAGCATGCATTTCTACGCCAAAAACATTTGCGACCCGCCCCATCCTTTCGCCTCCGGTGCGATGCTTGCCTATTGTCTAGAAATAAACATTAAGCTTTGTTGCAGCGCAATGGATTGTTGCTCAGTTTTTGCATTGCATGGACAGTATCTTGCCTGTGAAAAAAACGGCTATCCGTAATTTTTACGTTTGACTAGCCAATTTGCGAGCTATAATTGCTAGAGATCGACACTATGGCGGATTAATTGCTCATTAATTCGCCGCTTTTGTTTCGTTAGTAGTAGGATAAAGCGTATAACACGCATGTCTTGTTGATGTATGATCGGGAAGGGAAGTAAATCGATGCTTCGTAAGCTGTTCCTGGCGTCGTTCACCTTCGCGGCAGCGATAGCTCCCGTGGCGCAGGGCAATGCCGCGCCGGTGATCGATCCACTCGCCGGCCCGGTAGGTCAGTCGATCGTGCATGAGGCCGGATGCATCGGCGGCGTCGGCTGGCACTTCGATCCCTACGGCCGGCGCGTGTGGGGCAACTGGCGCAACTGCACCGCCAACTACGTAGCGGTGCGGCGCTGCAGGCGGGGCTATGGCTGGCACTTCGATCCCTACGGCCGGCGCGTATGGGGTCCGTGGAGCAACAACTGCTGATGCCACCCGCCCCTTTCTGCGTCCGCGGGCGAAGGTGACAGCCCCGACGCCCGTCCGGAGCCATCGACGCAGCGAAAGGAAGATCAAGATGATCCGTAGGTCGACCGCCTTGTTCCTGGCCCTCCTCGCGTTCGCCCCGGCGGGCCCCGCCTCGGCAGGGAATGCGAAGGAGTACGACACGAAGCCGATCACGAACCCCGCCGTGATCGCGAGGATGCGCCAGGAGGGGCGGCTGCCCGACTCCTATACCAAGAGGAACTGCCGCTACGATCTGGCCGGCGATCCGGGGGCAGCCTACTACCACGTCACCTGCCGATGAGCAGTTGTATCGCAGGGAAAACGGGAATGCGTGGCCTTCGCCCGCTGGCTGTGGCCAGCGTCCTTGCGGCTGTCCTCTGCGCGGACGGTGCTTCAGCCCGGCCCGCGCGGTGCGAGTCAAGCGAGGACGGCAAGTACGCGTGCGACTTCCAGCCGATGGACCGGCAGGGCAGCTTCCGTATCGTCGCGCGGGGCAGGACGGCCTACTCAATCGTGGTCGACAGGCCTGGGGAAGCCCACGGCTTCATGAATCTCGGGAACCGCAACGTTTTTCTCCCGGGGATTTACAGGCCCAGCAAGACCGAGCCGGGGTGCTGGGTGGGCGATGCCACGAGCACGAAAATTTGTGCGAAATAGACATGTCGGCACCTAACATTCGGCGGGCGCCGAAGCGAGGTAGTCTTACATAAGCAGTGCTGGCCGCCCCTTCTGTTTTTCCGACGTTCATATCGAGCAAAGGATGCCTGATGATCATGAGATGTCTGACTGCGAGCGCGGCATTTATGCTCGCGGGAGCCACTGCGGCGCAGGCCCAGAGCTGTGAAGAAGCTTATTATCAGAGGAACATTTTGTATAAAAATGCCGGCTATTGCTTTCGCACACCGCGCGCCATCCAGATGTTTGGCAACGCTGGCTGCACTTACGACCGCATGGAAGACGTTCCGATGACGGCGCAAAACCGAGCCGCTATTGCCGAGATACAGCAATTCGAGCGGATGCATGCCTGTCCACGGTAGGAACAGGAATTGATTTCAAGTAGAAGGTGGTGACAGAGCGAATGGCCGTGAGCATGATTGCCCCCGCAGCCGCCAAACCATAAGGTCAAGTTCAAGGGCAGCCAACCGTTGCGTTATTACTCACCCCCACCATGAGGCGGGATTTTCCCTCCGGGATCAACGAGTTAGGCCAGATTTTTGCGGTTCCTGCGGTTATAGTAATTGCAACGACATCATCAGTACTTACTGTGACCGCACCGAGTCTGCCATAGAAAATTTCCCGTCGTTACTGTTTTGTTCCGAAATTCCGCTTTCAAAGGCTCCGAATCCTCACGAGCGAGAAGTTTGAGTCGCACGCCAACCCGCTGATGCAATTGACCTTTCAAAATTTATGAGGGGTGGGTAATTACACCGTTGCCGCCGGCCGAGTGGTCCAGGCCGTCGAACGCGGCGGCTAACTCAACTCGCTGATCGATTCCCCGTTAAGGACCGGCACGGCGAACAAGAGCTAGCTGTTCCGGGAGGTGAAGCCGAACCGCGGCAACGCGATGCAACTCGCCTCCCAGGAAGCCTAGAGGTGCCGCGAGGATCACCCCCTTATCGCAGGTAGATGACGCTGTAGAGCGTGCGGCGCAGCTCCTCCTCGGTCACCCAGACCCGCCCGAGCCGACAGCGCTGGGCAATGCCAGGGCGCATCCGCGCGCAGTACTCCCCCGTGTTGTCCTGCAGGTGATATTGGCACGCGCTCCCGACCCGGCGTCGGCCCAGGAGGGTGCTCGAATGATCGGCTGCCATGTCGGGGTCCTTCGGATCGCGGTCCTCCAGCAGGTACCAGCTGTACCCGACCGTCGGCGTGCGCCCGTGGTCGAGGGCATAGTCGATCATGCTCAGCAGGCGGTCGCTCTCGGCGCGGGTCGGCGGATGGCCGCGCTCGAGCCGGTCCATGAAGTCGAGCTGGTTGTCGGCGATCCGGTAGGAGATCGGCAGCAGCGGGACCGGTAGGGGCGTCCGCTTGCAAGCGTGCCCGACATAAGCCAGCCAGGCCGCGTTGAACGGGTCGGTCAGGGGATTGCGCAGCTTTTCGACCGTGCCGGCGAGGCTGCGGTAACTCCGGTCGTGCAGCGTGACGCTCGCGCGATAGCGCAGCTTGGCGAGCAGACGGGTGTGCTGGGCGTAGCCGTCGAACGACGGCAGGTCTCGGTCCGCGCACAGGCCAGCCACGTTGTAGAGCAGCGCGGCGGCGTCCTCCTGCCCGTCCTCCAGCTTGTCGAAGTAGGGCAGCTGCTTGGGATTGTGGTCGCGGCTCACGTCGGTGTCGTTGCGGTCCTCCAGGATCTCGGCCACCGTTTGAGGATGCTCGCGCAGGTAGCGCCGCAACGCTGGATCGGGCAGCGCGGCGAGCTGGTTCGCGTCAGCGAAGTAGTACTGGGTCGCGACATCGAGAGCGGAGACGGTGACGCCCTCGCGTTGCGAGATCATGTCGGCCGTGGCGTAGGCGAAGCAGATCGCGCTGTCGCCCTGGCTCATGGCCGACGCTGCTGGGTTCGGGCTGATCCTGTCGTCCAGCGGGTGGGTGTGCGGCCGGACCGCCGGCGTCACGACCTGAACGTCGCTGCAGGTAGCGTTGCGTGCGTAATGCGCGGTCTCTGGCAGCAAATGTCTGTCAAAGGCGCTGGCGGGCAGAATGCGGAGGATCATCAGCGCCGTCAAAGCTACGGCTCCCCCAACCAGACCTGCTTTCGTACAACGCATCGTCACGCCGCCCCAAAAATGCGGCGCGACCATACTGAGGCTTATGGTCAAGCTTCTAGGACTGAAACCACACAGCGGCGCGCGTTCGTCAGGGCTGAACCGCGGCAACGCGATGCAGCTCGCGAGGGAGCCTCGCGAGGTGTGCAAGTTCTTAACGATCTACGCGCAATTCTGGCTGCGGTCTCGATATCTTCGTGATCCGGTAGAGGTCAGCCATCCCTGCGTAGGCGTACCCCTTTGCATATGCTCAATCCGCTCACCGGCCAGATGGTCGAGCTTCCCAGGCCGAAGCCGAAAGCGGAGTTAAGCCATTAGGCTCATACCCTCCGTCCCGGAGTACCGGCTACGGATAGCGCGACTTCGGCACCACGGTGGGGTGGATGTCGAGAACGCGACCTTCGGCGCGACCACGATTGAGTCTCGCCGTCGCCCAGGCCACGGAGCTGACGGAGCGGTTCCTGGGAGATCAGCCGGGTGTGGCGACGCTGACGAGCACGGCCTGGGGTCTCGTCTGGTCGTATCGCCACAACATGCCCGAACCGCCCCGGCCCTAGCCGTCGCGGCCGCTGGCCCTCTCAGGCTGTTTGCGGCACGGCCACTTTCAGCCGCATCGCCTCAGCGCGCCACGCGTCCCGGTTACTGCGGACCTCCGCGAGTTCGGCTTGCAGAGCTCCGATCCGCGCATGCAGGTGCCCGGCGTCGATCGCGGTTTCGACCAGCATCTCCTGCGTCTGGGCGAGTTGATGGCGAAGCTCGGTGTTCTCGGTCGCGAGCGTGAGGAGTAGCGCGGCGTCGTCCTCGTCCATCGCCTCATCACGCCGCCACCAATCTTGAGCCTGTGTAAGCGACTATTTGGTCAAGCTTCTATGGTGCAGACAACACAGCTACCCGCGTTCGTCATCTCTGCCTCCCAACTCCGGCTGGGCGTGTCGCAAACGGGAATGGGCTGAGGTTCGCGTCTCGTTAGCCATACCCGGCCAGCTTGCCGCTCCGTCCTCGGAGCCGGCCCATGATCCTCAACGCACTCGCCCTCACGCTCAAGAGAGAAGCTCGCGGCGACTTCCGGGACCGGCACTTCGAGGCCGCCCTCATCGTCCAAGTGGTCTCCTGGAGCAGAGCCAAATTCAATCGGCGACATGCGGGACCTACCCTGGACTGTGCCGAGGAAGCACGCATTGCTGTGGACGTGACAGGCTGATGATCCGCAGCCCGGTCCGACCCCGCTGGCCCACAGCCACTCGCGGGGTCCGCTCAGTGACAGCGTCCCGCTGCCGCCAAGACCGGATCATCTCATGCCCCGCACGTCCAAATCCGAAACGCTCAGCCCGATCCAGCACCTCATCCTCGCCACCGCCGTCAGTCATCCCGAACACCGGCTCTCTCGGCCCGAGGACATCAAGCCGCCGACCTACCGCTCCGCTCTTCAGACCCTGCGCGGTCGCGGCCTGATCACTGACAGCGTCGCAGGCGATAGTTCGGGACGCCGGCCCGCCGGCCCCGTCCTGTCGCGAGCCGGCCTCGCCCACGTCGCTTCCGGTATCCGCGAAGCACAGACGGCCGCACAGCAGCCCCAGCTGTCCGTGGTCCGCTCCCCACGGCCCGGCTCGAAGCTCGCTTGCCTCGTTGCCATGCTCGCGCGCCCGGACGGCGCCAGCATCGACGAGGCTCATCACGGCCCTGAACTGGCTGCCCCATACCACCCGCGCCGCGCTCACCGGGTTGCGCAAGCGCGGTTATGCTCTCAACACCATACGCACCGCGGGCGCGCCAACCCGCTACCGCATCGCTGCCGACGAGCTGCACGCCACCGACCCTGTAACGTCGCCCGCCGTCGAGCCCGCGACCGAGGAGGCAGCGCGATGAGCAGCGACCTCGCATCGACCCTGGCCATGCTGCCGAGCCTCAGCACGGTCGAGCTGCGAGCCGAGTGGCGTCGCCTCTTCCGCACCACGCCCCCGCTGCTGAGCCGTGACCTGCTCGTGCGCGCCCTCGCCCACCGCGCCCAGGAACTCACCCACGGCGGCCTCCCCAAAGCGACGCAGCGCCGCCTGCGCGACTTGGCGGAAGCGGGCACTGACGCTGACACGCCGCACGCCGACGCGGCCGCTCCCGCGCCTCGGCCAGTCACGCTCTCGCCGGGCGCGCGTCTCGTCCGCGAGTGGGGCGGGCGCACCCACGTGGTCACCGTCACGGCGGATGGCTTCGAGCATGACGGCCAGCGCTACCGCTCCCTCAGCCACGTCGCCGGCGCCATTACCGGCGTGCATTGGTCCGGTCCGCGCTTCTTCGGACTGACCGGAACCCGAGGAGCCGCGCGTCATGGCTAAGCCGAAGCCGACAGCTCCTGCCCGCACTGGCCAACCGCGGCTGCGCTGCGCCGTCTACACCCGCAAGTCCAGCGAAGAGGGCCTGGAGCAGAGCTTCAACTCGCTCGATGCCCAGCGCGAGGCTTGCGCCGCCTACATCAGTAGCCAGCGCCACGAAGGCTGGCAGCTCACGCCCGCCCTCTACGACGACGGCGGGTACTCCGGCGGCAACATGGAGCGGCCCGCCCTCAAGCGCCTGCTCGCCGACGTCGAGGCCGGCCGGATCGACGTGGTGGTGGTGTACAAGGTCGACCGTCTCACCCGCGCGCTCTCGGACTTTGCCAAGATCGTCGAAGTGCTCGACCGCCGCGGCGCCTCGTTCGTGTCGGTGACGCAGGCCTTCAACACCACCAGCAGCATGGGCCGGCTGACGCTGAACGTGCTCTTGTCGTTTGCCCAGTTCGAGCGCGAGGTCACCGGTGAGCGCATCCGCGACAAGATCGCCGCAAGCAAGCGCAAGGGCATGTGGATGGGCGGCCTGCCGCCGCTCGGCTACGACGTGGCCGAGCGCAAGCTCGTCGTGAACGAGGCCGAGGCGGAGACGGTGCGGCTGATCTCCCGCCGCTACTGCGCCCTGCGCTCGGTGCGGCTGCTGGCGGCCGAGCTGGCTCAGGCCGGCATCCACAGCAAGGCGCGGCGCGCGGCTGACGGGGGCCTTCGGCAGCCAGCCGCTCGGGCGGGGTGCGTTGTACGCGATGCTGGCCAACCGGCTCTACCGCGGCGAGGTGGTGCACAAGGGCGGGGCCTACCCGGGCGAGCACGCGGCGATCGTCAATGCGGCGCTGTTTGCTGAGGCGCAGGCGATCCTGGCGCAGAACCGGGTCGAACGCGACGAGGGCGCGCGTGCGGAGGCGCCGAGCCTGCTGGCCGGGCTGGTCTCCGACGCCGCTGGCGAGCGGCTGACACCGACGCACACCAACAAGCGCGGGGTGCGCTACCGCTACTACGTCTCGCGGCGCCTGATCATCGGCGCGGCCGGTGCCGACAAGGACAAGCCACACGACGCGAGAGGGGCGGATGCGAGTTCCGAGGCGGCCGGTGGCGGGCCGAAACTCGCTGGTCAGCGCATCCCGGCAGCCAAGCTCGAGGCGGCGGTGACGGACCGCCTGCGCGCGCTGCTCACGGACGCGAACGCGCTACAGGATCTCGCGCGCGAGCGATCCGCTCCCGAGCAGCACACGATGGTAGTGTCAGCCGCGCGGCTGGCGGCGGAGTGGCCGAAGCTAGCGCAGCCGCAGCAGCGGCAGCTCCTGCAGACCGTCCTCACCCGCATCGACGTGCACGCCGATCAGATCGAGATCGCGATCGACGGCGCTGCCCTGCTGCATCGGCTCGGCGTGGGCAAGCGGGAGGAGACAGATGGCTCGACTGCAGCCGAATTGCCGCTGCGGCTGGCGGTGCCGGTGGGGTTAAAACGTGTCGGCATGGAGATGCGCTTGATGCTGCCGGGCGAGGCGGCGGGCCCTGATCCGGACGCGAGCCTGGGCCGACTGCTCGGCCGGGCGCACCGCATCCGCGAGCGGCTGACAGGTGACACGCCGCTGTCGATCGACGAGGTGGCGCGGGCCGAGGGTCTGACGCGCTCGTACACCACGCGGTTGCTGCGGCTGAGCTATCTCGCCCCCGACATCACGGCCCGGCTGATCGCGGGCGCGCATCCGCCCGAGCTGAACGCGGTGCGGCTGATGCGGGACACGCGCCTGCCACTGGACTGGGCCGAGCAGCGCGCGACCCTGGCAATGGCCTGAGCCTCGCGCTCGATCGACTCCCTCGAACAGTCCGCCTTCCCCTCACATCATCATCCGACGCGACTGAGACCGACGAGGCCCTGCGGGGCCTCGTGACGTTCGTGCTGCCATTCGGCACAGGCGCGACGAGGCCGTGTGGGGACGCGGAGACCGCCGGCGGGTGATCTGCCAGGGGCGCAGGCTGAGACAATGGTACTGGCACAGGGCCGAAGCGAGACGGCGACACGAGAACGGCCCGCAGATTCGCCGGAGTGCGTCTCAGCCGCTCAGCTCGGATATGCGGCCGGCGCAAAGTGCCGCCACGTCCGAGGAAATTCGGCGTTTGGCGAAATGCCAGCTAAACGGCTGGTCAGAAAGAAAAATCTGGCGGAGGGAGCGGGATTCGAACCCGCGATACCGTTTCCGGTATACACACTTTCCAGGCGTGCGCCTTCAACCACTCGGCCACCCCTCCGGCCGCGAACCTGGCGCCCGGGCACGTGCAGACGGTGCCGGGCGCAGCCAGGGCCGCGCGGTGCCGTGCTGTTAGCCGGGTGCGACGCCGCGCGCAAGGCGTGAGCGGCCGGGCGGCGCGAAAACCGTCCGGCCCGATGCCCGCCTTCAGCCCTCGGCGTCGAGGTGGAAGCGGACATACTCGACATTCGCCCGCTCGAAGGCCTGCATCACGTGCTGGTACGAGCGCTCCATGGCGTTGTCCTCGGTCCCGGGACTGGCCTCGGGCTTCAGCACGAACATCAGCAACGAGCGCCCGGTCACGTCGTAGCCCGTGCCGAACTTGAAGCTCTCCACGTCCTGGCTGTCGGGCAGGTTCGTGTCGAGGAGCCGAGTCCAGGCCACGCCGCCCACCGATTCGGGAAGCGTGAACGTCACGAGGTCGTGGTAGGCGTTGAACATGAGCAGCAGGGTCGCGTCGCCGCCCCGCCGGTGCAGGCCGGTGGCCTGGGCGCGGCCGTCGAGTTGAACCGCGAAGGCTCGTGCCTCGCCGTCCGACCAGTTCTCGTTCGCCATCTCGCTGCCGTCCGGGCGCAGCCACGTCACGTCCTTGACGCCGAACTCCTCGTCGTACTGGCCGGTAAGGAACCGCCCGCGGCTCAGGATCGGCAGGGCATTGCGCAGGATGATCAGGCGCTGGGTGAACTCGGCCAGATCCCGCTCCTCCTCGCCGATCGCCCCCCAGTCCAGCCAGGATACCTCGTTGTCCTGGCAATAGGCGTTGTTGTTGCCCTTCTGGGTCCGGGCGAACTCGTCGCCCGCGAGCAGCATCGGCGTGCCGCGGGACAGGAACAGCGTCGCCAGCATGTTGCGCATCTGGCGCAGGCGCACCGCCCGGATCTCCGGGTCGTCGGTGGGACCCTCGGCGCCGTAATTGTACGACAGGTTGTGCGAGTGGCCGTCGCGGTTGCCCTCGCCGTTCGCCTCGTTGTGCTTGTCGTTGTACGAGACCGTGTCGTGCAGGGTGAAACCGTCATGGGCAGTGAGGAAGTTCACCGAGGCCCAGGGCTTGCGCCCGCGCTTGTCGAACTTGTCGGCCGAGCCGGCGATGCGCGCAGCGATATCCGGCAGAAGCCCGGCATCACCCTTCCAGTAGGCGCGCACGTCGTCGCGGAACCGGTCGTTCCATTCGGCCCAGCCGGGCGGGAAGCCGCCGACCTGATAGCCGCCCGGGCCACAATCCCACGGCTCGGCGATCAGCTTGACGTCGTTGAGCACCGGATCCTGCCGGCAGGTGTCGAGGAAACCGCCGCCCTCGTCGAACCCGTAGGGCTCGCGGCCCAGGATCGTGGCGAGGTCGAAGCGGAAGCCGTCCACCTGCATCTCCTGCGCCCAGTAGCGCAGGGAATCGGTCACCAGCTGCAGCACCCGCGGATGCGACAGGTTGAAGGTGTTCCCGGTGCCGGTGTCGTTGATGTAGTAGCGCGGCTCGCTGGGCAGCAGCCGGTAGTAGGAGGCGTTGTCGACCCCCTTGAACGACAGGGTCGGGCCTTTCTCGTTGCCCTCGGCGGTGTGGTTGTAGACCACGTCGAGGATCACCTCGAGGCCGGCGCCGTGGAAGCGCGAGACCATCTCCTTGAACTCGGAGAAGGCGAAGTCCGGCACCGCCGCGTAGCGCCGGGCCGGGGTGAAGAACGAGATCGTGTTGTAGCCCCAGTAATTCACCAGCCCCTTCTCCTGCAGGTAGTCGTCCTGCACGAAGGAATGGACCGGCAGCAGCTCTACCGAGGTGACGCCGAGGCTCTTGATGTAGTCGAGCACGTCCCGGGTCCCGAGGCCGGCATAGGTGCCGCGCAGCTTCTCGGGGACCCGCGGGTCGAGCTTGGTCATGCCCTTGACGTGGGTCTCGTAGACGATGGTCTTCTCCCACGGCACCAGCGGCTTCTGGTGCCGTCCCCAGGTGAAGGCCGGGTCGATCACACGGGAGCGCCGGGTGTAGGGGGCGCTGTCGCGCTCGTCGAAGGTCAGGTCGTCGCCCGTCTCCATCTGGTAGCCAAACAGGGCCGGGTTCCAGGTGATCGAGCCGACGAGCCCCTTGGCGTAGGGGTCGATCAGCAGCTTGTTGGGGTTGAACCGGTGGCCGGCCGTCGGCTCGTAGGGGCCGTGGACCCGGTAGCCATAGATCGTGCCGGGGCGCGCATCGGGCAGGTAGCCGTGCCAGATCTCGTCCGTGTACTCGGGCAACTCGATCCGCTCGATCTCCTTCTCACCCGCATCGTCGAACAGGCAGAGGCTCGACCTTGGTGGCGTAGGCCGAGAACAGGGCGAAATTGACGCCGAGCCCGTCCCAGGTGGCGCCGAGCGGGTAGGGCTGACCTTCCTGGATCCGCGAGCGGGTCGCGCGGGACGAAGCTGTCGGGCGGGTCGGGTCGGCCATGGGAACTCCGGTGCTGGCGGTCCGGGCCGATCGGGGCGCCCCACGGCGCCCGCGGCCGAGCTGCCGGGCCATATCGGGAACGTGCCGCGCAAGGCGAAGCTCCGCTCCCGGCGGCGAATTTTTGCAGTGCAATCCGGTCCCGTCAGGCGGGGTCGAAGGCGTGCCTCAGATAGGCCTGCACGAACCCCGGCATCCGCGTGGAATCGATGTCGGCCGCGCTCCGCACGACGCGGATCCCGGCGAGTTCCGGCTCTGCCTCGCGCACGCGATGGCGCTCGCTGTGTGCCACGAGAGCGGCCGCCGAGTCCGGGAAGCGCACCGGGCGCAGGAAGGCGAGCTGGTTCTCGCCCTCGAGCAGCACCCACGCGGTGTCGGCCCCTCCGGCAGCACGAGGCCGGTCTCCTCGGTCAGCTCCCGGGCGGCGCTGCCGGCGAGGTCGACGCGCGCCCCGCGCACGTCGTCCGGGTCCGGGGTGCCACAGGGGAAATAGAGCTGGCCGGCATTGGCCGTGTGGGCGCCCATCTCGCCCACCAGCACCGCGCCGTCCGCGGTCCAGGGCACGATCGCCGCGAAGGCGTTGGCGACCCGGTCGTCGGCGTGTTGGAAGTCCCGGTAGGCCGTGAAGGTGGAGTAGCGCGTCTCGAACAGGTCGAGCCGGGCGTGCCCCGCCTCGACAGCGCGGGCGCAGCTCAGCAGGACTGTCCCGTCGAACATGCCGGGGCTGCGGCTGGTCCGGGCGCGCCAATGGGCTTCGATCGCCGCCGCGTTCTCGCGGGGGAAGGCCCAGTCGTAATCCACGAAGCGCGCGGTCACGCCGGTGAGGCGGGTGAGCCGGAAGCCGTCAGACACGCAGCGTTCCATCCGACACGATCACGGCGGCGCCGCCGATCTCCACCCCCGCAGGGCGCCGGACTCGATGGTGAGCTGGAGCGCAATCTCGCTCGGCCGGCCCATGGCCTGGCCCTGGCGGAGCGCCACGTCGTGGGTGCCGTCCCCGAGCGCCTCGAACTGCATCAGCACCCCCGCGAAGACGGAGGCCGCCGAGCCGGTGGCGGGATCTTCCGGGACGCCGAAATTCGGCGCGAACATCCGGACCCGCCAGCTCTGCCCCGATCCCTCGGGATCGGGTGTGTAGAGGTAGAGCCCATCCTCCGCGTCTGGCGCCTGGGCCGGCCGGGCGGCGTCGAGCGCCGCGACCGATGCGACCGGCACGCAGGTGAAGCTCGGGCCGACCCCGTGGCGGCTCGGAACATGCCGGCCGGTGCCGAGATCGCCGGGCTCCAGGCCGAGGAGCGGCGCCAGGGTCTCGGGCTCGGGCCCGGGGCCGAGATAGTCCGGCAGCACCGGCAGCCTGAACCGCGCCCGGCCGCCGCTGCCGTCCGCCCGGGTCTCGACCACGCAGGGGACGACCCCGATCCCCTCCTCCAGCCCGAAGGCGCGGGCATCGCCTCGGGCGGGATCCTCCAGCGCCAGCAGGACCGCCGTCCCGACGGTGGGGTGGCCGGCGAAGGGCAGCTCCCGGCCGGGCGTGAAGATGCGCAAGCGTGCCCGGTGCCGGGCCTCCGCGGGCGGCAGCACGAACACCGTCTCGGACAGGTTGAACTCCCCGGCGATGGCCTGCATGGCGGCTTCGTCGAGCCCCTCCGCGTCGAGCACCACGGCGAGCGGATTGCCGGCCAGCCGGTGCTCGGTGAACACGTCGAGGGTGACGAAGCGGCGCGCCATCGTGTCGGACCTTTCTGCTCTCGCTCTGCCGGACGCGTGCCGGTGTCGTGTCCGGCGCGCCTGTCTCACACCGCTTCGACGGTAAACGTCTCGCTCGGATTCACGTACTCGTCCTGCGCGGCCACCGTCAGGATCTCCCGGGATCCCGCCTGCGCGGTGCGCTTCAGGAGACCGTAGACGGAGGCCGCCGCCGCTCCGAGGGCCGCCGCGGCCGAGCCCGCCCGGGCGTAGTGCACCAGGAAGAGCGCCGCGATGCAGTCGCCCGCCCCGTTCACCGCGAGGTCGAGGCGCGGGGTCCGCACCCGGAACACCCGGCCCTCCGCCCCGGCCAGGAGGTCGATGCGGTCGGCGGGCGTGTCGGCGCACAGCGCCGAGGTCACCAGCACGACCCGGGGGCCCCGGGCCTGGAGCGCCGCGATCGCGGCCCCGGCCTCCGCCAGCGTCCGGCTCGGCAGGCCGGTGAGCAGGTCGAGTTCGAACTGGTTGGGGGTGAGGATGTCGGCCGCCGGCACGGCGCGCTCGCGCAGGAACGCCTCGATCCCCGGCCGCACGTAGACGCCGCCCTCGACGTCGCCGATCACCGGGTCGCAGCAATAGAGCGCGCGCGGGTTGGCCGCCCGCACGGCCTCCACCGCCTCCAGGATCGCGGCCCCGATCTCGGCCGAGCCCATGTAGCCCGACAGCACCGCGTCGCAGGTCCCGAGAATTCCGCGCTCCCCGATGCCGCGGACCACCTCGCGGATCGTCTCCGCGGCGAAGACCGGGCCCCGCCACGCGCCGTAGCCCGTGTGGTTGGAGAACTGCACCGTGTGCACGGGCCAGACCTCGACCCCGAGCCGCTGCATCGGGAACACCGCCGAGGCGTTGCCGACATGGCCGTAGGCGACGTGGGACTGGATCGACAGGACGTTCAACGCGGGACTCGCTCGTGGTCACGCTACGGTTAGCCGGTTCCCGCGCCGCCCGCACCCCCGTCCCTTGCCGCCCTCCCCCGCGCACCTCAGATGGGATCGGTCTCCGGTCTTAAGCTGAGGCTCCATGGACATCGAAGCGCTGCGCACCGCGACCCTCGCCTTCGTCGAGGCGCACAAGGCCTGGACGCCGCTCGTCGCGGGCGGCCTCGCCTTCTGCAGAATCGATCGCGATCCTGTCGCTGTTCGTCCCGGCGACCGTGATCCTGGTCGGCGTCGGAGCTCTGGTGGGCGGCGCCGACATCGCCTTCTGGCCGGTGGTGATCGGGGCTGCGTTCGGGGCCGCCCTCGGGGACTGGATCTCCTACGAGGCCGGACACTGGCTCGGCCCGGGGGCGAAGACCAAGTGGCCGCTGCGGCACTATCCCGACCTCTTCGCGAAGGCCGAGGCCTTCATCGGCCGCTGGGGCTTGGCGGCCGTGGCCCTCGGGCGCTTCTTCGGGCCGGCCCGGGCCCTGGTGCCGCTGCTGGCCGGAATCCTCGGCCTGTCCCGGCTGCTCTTCCAGGCGGCCAACATCAGCTCGGCGCTGGTCTGGGCCTTCGTGCTTCTGGCGCCCGGGGCCGGCCTGCTGGCCTGGCTCGACCGCTGATGCGCCGCTTCCCGCCGGAGCGCATCGTCTGCCTCACCGAGGAGACGGTCGAGACCCTCTACCTGCTGGGCCAGGAGGACCGGATTGTCGGCGTCTCGGGCTACGCCGTGCGCCCGCCCCGGGTCCGCCGGGAGAAGCCGCGGGTCTCCGCCTTCACCAGCGCCGACATCCCGAAGATCCTGGCGCTCGAGCCGGACCTCGTGCTGGCCTTCTCCGACCTCCAGGCGGGGATCGTCGCCGACCTCGCCCGCGCGGGTATTGCAGTGCACCTCTTCAACCAGCGCGACGTTGCCGGGTGCCTTGCCATGGTGCGCACCCTCGGGGCGCTGGTCGGAAGCCCCGAGGGTGCCGAGGCCCTGGCGGCAGGGTTCGAGGCGCGGCTGGCAGAGGCCGCCGAGGCGGCGCGGAACCGCCGGCCCTTGCGCGTTTATTTCGAGGAGTGGGACGCGCCGATGATCTCCGGCATCGGCTGGGTCTCGGACCTGATCGGTCTTGCCGGCGGCCAGGACGTCTTCCCAGAGTTGAGCCGGCAGCCGGCCGCGAAGGACAGGATCGTCACCGCCGAGCAGGTCGTCGCGGCCGCGCCCGAGGTGATCCTCGCCTCCTGGTGCGGCAAGCGGGTCAATATCGACCGCATCCGGGCGCGGCCGGGCTTCGCGGCGATCCCGGCGGTGCGCGACGGGCGCATCCACGAGATCAAGGCGCCGCTGATCCTCCAGCCGGGCCCGGCCGCGCTCACCGACGGGTTCGCGGCGATCCGGGCCTGCCTGGGGTGATGCCGCGCCGCAGGTGACGGATGCTCTCCGACTTGGCAGGATGTCCCGATTCGATACAGGCGCACCCAACGAGACGATGTCCGTAGCCCTCGGCCGACCCGATGTCCTGCCTCCGGCGTCGCCGGTCGCCGACGTGCTCCTGCCCGCCGACCGTCGGCAATCGCCCACGGCCCTGCGCATCCAGCGCGGCGTGCGCCGGCTGTTCTCCGAGATGGGCTGCGTCACCCTGCCGGAATTCTCCCTCGCGAACGGGCGCCGCGCCGACGTCATCGCCCTGTGCGGGGCGGGGAAGCTCACCATCGTGGAGATCAAGTCGAGCGTGGCGGATTTCCGCGCCGACCGGAAATGGCCGGATTACCGTGACTTCTGCGACCGCTTCTATTTCGCGATTCCCGAGGATGTCCCGGACACGCTGATCCCCGAAGAATGCGGCCTGATCGTAGCCGACGGCTACGGCGCCGGAATCCTGCGCGAGCCCCCCGAGCACCCGCTGAGCGGCGCCCGCCGCAAGGCGGTGACGCTCCGCTTCGCCCACAGCGCCGCGCGCATCCTCCACGCGCTGGCCGATCCGGGCGCGGTGCGCGAGGGGGCGCTGTAGCGCGCCGCCTCAGGGCGGCACCGGAGCTGGTCCGTCAGCCCTACCCCGGACTGGTGTCCATTCGGGCAGGAAGCAGTCTAGAACGGCCGAGCTTGCCGAGTTCCGGCGCCGGGACTGATCGATGACGTCCGTTGCCTTGTTCGAGCTGGTGCTCGGCCTCCTCGGTGCGGCCCTGCTGCTCTCGCTGGCGGCCGGGCGCCTCGGCTTCCCGCCGGCCGCCGCCCTGGTGCTGGGCGGCATGGCGCTGGCGGTGGCCCCGGGCCTGCCGGCCTTCGACCTCGATCCGGACCTGATCATGGTCCTGTTCCTGCCGCCGCTCCTGCTCGAATCGGCCTACTTCACCGTCTGGCGCGATTTCCGGGCGAGCCTGGGCCCGATCCTGTCGCTGTCGCTCGGCGCGGTCCTGTTCACCACCCTGGTGGTCGGGCTCGTCGCCCACGCGCTCGTGCCCGCCCTGCCCTGGGCCGCCTGTTTCGCGCTGGGCGCCATCGTCTCGCCCCCGGACGCCGTGGCCGCCAAGGCGGTGCTCGCTCGTGTCGCCCTGCCCCGCCGGATGGTCACCGTGCTGGAGGGCGAGAGCCTCGTGAACGACGCCTCGGGCCTCGTCCTCTACCGCTTCGCCGTGGCGGCGGCCCTCACGGGCAGCTTCAGCGCCTGGGCGGCGGCCGGCAGCTTCGCGTGGCTGGCCGTGGCGGGCGTGGCGGTGGGGCTCGCCTGCGGCGTCGTGGTGAACGCCTTGGTGCGGCGGCTGCACGACGCCAACGCCATCACGGTGCTGAGTTTTCTCGCCGCCTACAGCGCCTATCTCCTTGCCGAGGAGGTCCACGCCTCCGGGGTGCTGGCCGTGGTGGCCTGCGGCCTGATGATGGGCGGGCGGGAGCACGAGACCTTCGACGCCCATGCGCGGCGCCACGCCGTGGCGGTGTGGGAATTCGTGGTCTTCGTGCTGGAGGCGCTGGTCTTCGTGCTGATCGGGCTGGCGCTCCGCGGCGTGCTGGCGCGGACCGGGGGCGAGTTCGGCACGCTCTCGGCGGAACTGCCGCTGGGCGCTCGCCGTCACGGCGGCCTGCGTGGCCGCCCGCCTGCTGTGGGTGTTCCCGGCGGTCTATCTCCGGCGAACCCTGTCGGCCCGCCTGCGGGCGGAGGAGCCGCGGCCCGATCCGGCGGTGCCGCTGATCGTCGGCTGGGCCGGCATGCGCGGGGTCGTAACCCTCGCAGCAGCCCTGGCCCTGCCGGTGGACTTCCCCGGTCGCGACGCGATCCTGGTCGCGGCCTTCGTAGTCATCCTGTTCACCGTGCTGGTCCAGGGCACCACCCTCGGACCGCTGATCCGCCGGCTTCACCTCGATCCCACCGCGCGCCTGCCCGACGGCCATCTCGACGCGACCATGGCCCGCGTCGTCGTCAACGAGGCGGGCCTCGCTGCCCTGAAGCGGTTGGTCGCTCCCGAATCCGGCACGCTGCAGCACCCGCGCCTCGTGGAGGAGTACCGCCGCCGGGTCCGTGCCACCTCCCGCGACCGCGACGAGCGCGAGGCCCTGGAGGCCGAGAAGTCTGAGCATTTCGCCGCCGCGCTCTTGGCGGTGCGGTCGGGCCGGTCGGCGCTGATCGGCCTGCACCGGGCGAACCGCATCCACAGCTCGGTGCTCCGGACGCTGGAGGCGGAGATCGACCTGGAGGAACTCCACCTCAAGCGCTTGGCCGGGCGCGCCACCGCCCACGGGGCCGCCTGACGGGGCAACCGCGGCAGGCAGCTTCGGGGTGAGGGCGCCTCAGTGGGCGGCGCAGCCATCCGCAGGCTGGCCGTAACCGCTGTAGACGACACGCACCTTGCGCAGGCAGGTGCTCCCGGCCTTGGGGGCCGCCGCCACGGGGTGACCTCCACCGGCGCGACCCGCAGGGTCGCCGCGACGGCCTGCTCTTCCGGGGTGGCGAGAGCGCGGCTGGCACTCATCACGAGCGGCGTGGCGACGAGAGACGAGATGGCCAGTGCAGCGAAGACGGCGATGTTCTTACGGCCAAAGTTGTTAATGTTGCGAACATTGCGCATGGCTGGTCTTCCGGTCGTGTTCGGCAGCATCGAGGTGCCGATATCCCCTGTTGCGGCGTTAACTTGGCCGTCGGCTTGGCGGTTCCAACTATCGCCCAAAAACCGCCACGCTTGCGTGTTCCGCCGCACGTAGGGAGCCGGTGCTCAGAAGATCTTCCGGTACTGCACGAAGCCCGACCGCTCGGCGATCCGATCGTAGAGCTGCATCGCGTCGGAGTTCGTCTCGTGCGTCAGCCAGTGGACGCGGGCGCAGCCGGCCGCCTTCGCGGTTTCGTAGACATGCGCGATCAAGCGTCGGCCGATCCCGAGGCCGCGGGCGCCGTCCGCCACGAACAGATCCTGCAGGTAGCAATAGTCGCCGATCGTCCAGGCCGAGCGATGGCGGATGTGGTGGACGAGCCCCACGGCCTCGGCGCCGCGCCATGCCAGCGCGCCGTCGACCGGCTCGGCCGGATCGGTGAGGCGCTGCCAAGTCGTGTCGGTGACGGGTCCCGACAGGTCGACCTCGTAGAAGGCCTGGTAGCCGCGCCAGAGCGGCAGCCACGCGCCCCGATCCTGCGGGCCGATCGGGCGGATCGCGATGCCGGTCGTGTCGCCGTCCATGATTCCTCCGGGTGCCGTGCGGGGATCGGATCACCATCCGGCCCGCCTGCGCAACCGGGACGGCGCGCACCGCGGGGGACGCGCCTCGCACCGCTCGCCTTGCACCCCTGGCCGCCCGCACCTAAACCGGCCCGCCAGCGGCCCGACCCGCCGCGCGATGCCCGAGCCTCCGACACCCATGTCCCAGAAAAAATCGTTCCAGGGTCTGATCCTGACGCTGCAGGAATTCTGGGCGGCGCAGGGCTGCGTGATCCTCCAGCCCTACGACATGGAGGTCGGCGCCGGCACGTTCCATCCGGCCACAACCCTGCGGGCGCTCGGCCCGAAGCCCTGGAAGGCCGCCTACGTCCAGCCCTCGCGCCGGCCCAAAGACGGCCGCTACGGCGAGAACCCCAATCGGCTCCAGCACTATTACCAGTTCCAGGTGATCCTGAAGCCGAATCCGCCGAACCTGCAGGAACTCTACCTCGCCTCGCTCGCCGCCATCGGCGTCGACCTGAAGCTGCACGACATCCGCTTCGTCGAGGACGACTGGGAGAGCCCGACGCTCGGCGCCTGGGGCCTCGGCTGGGAATGCTGGTGTGACGGGATGGAGGTGTCCCAGTTCACCTATTTCCAGCAGGTGGCGGGCTTCGAGTGTGCGCCGGTGGCGGGCGAGCCTCACCTACGGGCTGGAGCGGCTCGCCATGTACGTCCAGGGGGTCGAGAACGTCTACGACCTCGACTTCAACGGCGCCGAGGGCGCGGACCGGATCACCTATGGGGACGTGTTCCTGCAGGCCGAGCAGGAATATTCCCGCCACAATTTCGAGGCTGCCGACACGGCGATGCTCTTCCGCCAGTTCACCGACGCGGAGGCCGCCTGCCGGTCCTACCTCGACGCGGGCGCGCCCGCCTCGGAGGGCGAACGCCACCGTATGGCCCAGCCGGCCTACGACCAGTGCATCAAGGCGAGCCACGTCTTCAACCTGCTTGACGCGCGCGGCGTGATCTCGGTGACGGAGCGCCAGAGCTATATCCTGCGGGTGCGGGAACTGGCCAAGGCCTGCGGGGCGGCGTGGCTGAAGACGGTGGCCGGCGGAGCCCCTTGAGCCCTCGCGCGTTGCAACCCCCGCCAACCGGCGCGCTCCGGCGCGTCCGCAGACGCGGGAAACTCGTGATGAAACAGACCCTCCTCGCCCTCGGCGTCCTCGTGCTCGGCCTCGCGCCGGCGCTGGCGGCCGACCCCGGTCCGGAGGCCGTGGTCAAGAAGCTCTACGCCGAGCCGCACCCGAATCACTCCTCCGTCTACACGAAGCGCCTCCAGGGCCTGTTCGACGCTGACGCCAAGCAGGCCAACGGCGCCGCAGGCAACCTCGATTTCGATTACCGCCTCAACGGCGAGCCCCTGAAGCCGGACACCGTGAAGAACCTCACCTTCAAGGAGGCCGGCGAGGGCAAGGACCAGGCGAAGGTCACGGTGGAGCGCAAGGGCGGGGACGGCGCGAACTCCATCGTCTACGACCTCGTGCGCGAGGACGGGGGCTGGAAGGTATCCGACGCCCACGCGATCGGCGACCGGAAGTGGCAGCTCTCGACGATCCTCAAGGGCGAGGCGCGCTGACAGCCGGGGGTAACCCGGCCCGCCGACCCTCGACAGGTGTGCGGCGCGGCGATATGGCCGCCCCATGCCCGACCTCCTGCTCGAACTCCGCTCGGAAGAGATCCCCGCACGCATGCAGCGGCGCGCGGCGGAGGATCTCAAGAAGCTCGTCACCGACGCCCTGGTGGAGCGCGGCTTCCTGTACGAGGGCGCCAAGGCGTTCTCGACGCCGCGCCGGCTGGCGCTGCACATCGCTGGCCTGCCCGCCCGCGGCGAGGCGGTGCGCGAGGAGCGCCGCGGCCCGCGGGTCGGCGCCCCCGAGGCCGCCGTCCAGGGTTTCCTGAAGGGTGCCGGGCTGACGAGCCTCGATCAGGCCAGAACCGTCACCGATCCGAAGAAGGGCGAGTTCTACCTCGCAGTGATCGAGCGCCCCGGCCGCGAGACGCTGGACGTGCTGGCCGAGCTCCTGCCCGAGATCATCCGGACCTTCCCCTGGCCGAAATCCATGCGCTGGGGCGCGGCCTCGGCCGAGCCGGGGTCCTTGCGCTGGGTGCGCCCGCTCCAATCGATTGTCGCGACCTTCGGACCCGAGACCGAGACCCCCGAGGTCGTGCCCTTCACGGTGGGCGGGATCGCGGCCGGCACCACGACCTACGGCCACCGCTTCCTGGCGCCCGAGGCGATCGAGGTGCGTCGGCTCGACGACTACATCCAGGCCCTGGAGCGGTCAAAGGTCATCCTCGACGCCGACCGGCGCAAGGACGTGATCCTGCACGACGCCCGCGACCTCGCCTTCGCCCGCGGCCTCGACCTCGTGGAGGACGAGGGCCTGCTGGAGGAGGTGGCCGGCCTCGTCGAATGGCCGGTGGTGCTGATGGGCTCGTTCGACGAGAGCTTCCTCGACATCCCCGCCGAGGCGATCCGGGCGACCATCCGGGCGAACCAGAAGTGCTTCGTGCTGCGGAAGGGCGGCGCGGAGGATCTGGCCCCGGCCTTCATCCCGGTCTCGAACCTCGTGGCGAGCGACGGCGGGCAGGCGATCACCGCCGGCAACGAGCGGGTGGTGCGCGCGCGGCTGTCGGACGCGAAGTTCTTCTGGGAGACCGACAAGGCGACCCGCCTGGAAGACCGGCTGCCCAAGCTCGACACGATCGTCTTCCACGAGAAGCTCGGCACGCAGGGGGAGCGGATCGCCCGTATCGCCGCGCTGGCGAAGGACCTGGCGCCTCTGGTGGGGGCCGACCCGGCGTTGGTCGAGCGCGCCGCCCGCCTCGCCAAGGCCGACCTCGTCACCGAAATGGTCGGCGAATTCCCCGAGCTTCAGGGGCTGATGGGCCGCAAATACGCGGCGCTCCAGGGTGAGCACGACAGTGTCTGCGCGGCCATCGAGGAGCATTACAAGCCGCTCGGCCCCTCCGACCGCGTGCCGAGCGATCCGGTCTCGGTCGCGGTGGCGCTCGCCGATAAGCTCGACACGCTGGTGGGCTTCTGGGCCATCAACGAGAAGCCCACGGGCAGCAAGGACCCGTTTGCCCTGCGGCGGGCGGCCTTGGGTGTGATCCGGCTGATCCTCGACCGCGCCTTGCGCCTGCGCCTGCTGGAGCAGGTCGGCGCGGCGGATCGCGGCCTCGCCGCGCGGGCCGGCGCGGATGCGCAGGACCTCCTCGGCTTCTTCGCCGACCGCCTGAAGGTCTATCTCCGCGATCAGGGTGCCCGCCACGACCTGATCGACGCCGTCTTCGCGCTGCCCGGCCAGGACGACCTGCTGATGGTCGTGCGCCGCGTCGAGGCGCTCGCGAAGTTTCTCGACACCGAGGACGGCAAGAACCTGCTCGCGGGCTACAAGCGCGCGGCCAACATCCTGCGGATCGAGGAGAAGAAGGACGGCCGCGCCTACGATGCCGCGCCCGACGCCGCCCTCGCCGCCGCGGGCGAGCCGGCCGAGCGGGCGCTGGCCGAGGCCCTAGCCAAGGCGCGGGAGACCGCATCGGCGGCCATCGCCCGGGAGGACTTTTCAGGGGCCATGCAGGCGCTCTCGACGCTCCGCGCGCCGGTGGACGCCTTCTTCCAGGACGTGACCGTCAACGCGCCCGATCCGAAGCTGCGCGAGAACCGCCTGCTGCTGCTCAACGCGCTCCGCGCCGCGACGCGGGAGGTGGCGGAGTTCTCGAAGATCGAGGGGTGAGGCGCGCCACGCCTTCGCTCCCACGCGCCGCCTCATCCTGAGAGGCCGGAGCGCAGCGGAGGCCTCGAAGGAGGCTTTCAGCCGGTCGCGCGATCCCTGGAGACCTCCTTCGAGGCTCGCCGCGCTCGCACCTCAGGATGAGGTGGTCTGATGGGAGAGCGGGAAAGCCGCCCCTCACCCGTGGTCGTGGCCGGCGTGATCCTCCGGCTCGGGCAGGCTCAGCCCAAAATGGCTCACCAGATCGGCCACCTGCCCGGGGCTGAGCTGCCGCGGGTTGAGGTTGCGCAGCAGCAGGTAGAGCTTGGCGGTCTCCTCCAGCTCCTCGGTGGCGAAGACCGCGCCCTCCAGGCTGTCGCCGGCGACCACCGGGCCGTGATTGGCGAGCAGCACCGAACTGTACTTCCCCGCGAGCCCCCGGATCGCGTCCGCCACCGCGGGATCGCCCGGGCGGTAATAGGGCACCAGCGCCGTGCCGCCGGTGCGCATCAGGTAGTAGGGCGTCAGCGGCGGCAGCACCTGCCGGGGATCGATCTCCGGCAGCATCGAGACCGCCACCGCGTGGGTCGAGTGCAGGTGGACGATGGCCTTGGCGCCGCTCCGGCTCTCGTAGAGCGCCGTGTGCAGCGGTATCTCCTTGGTAGGCTTGTCCCCGGAGACCAGCCTCCCGGCATCGTCCAGCCGGGAGATCCGCGCCGGGTCGAGAAAGCCGAGCGAGGCGTTGGTCGGCGTCACCAGCCAGCCGCCGTCGGGCAGGCGCAGCGAGATGTTGCCCGAGGAGCCCGGCGTCAGGCCGCGCTCGAACAGCGAGCGGCCGTAGCGGCAGATCTCCTCGCGCAGCCGGCTCTCGTCGCTCATGCGGTCGCTCCCTCGATCAGCTCGAATCCGAGATCGATTGTTTTCGGACCTTCGCCCGTCAGGCAGGCGGCCGCCCGCCGGCCGATCTCCAGGCGCGGCGTGCGCACCGTCGACAGGGGCTGAGGCATCGCCGCCGCGAAGTCGAGCCCGTTGAAGCCGAACAGCGCGATCCGGCCCGGTACGGCCAAGCCTGCCGACAGACAGGCGAAATAGCCACCGAGCGCCATGTCGTCGTTGGAGAAGTAGACGGCGTCGAGGTCGGGGTGGCGCGCCAGCAGCGCCTCCAGCCCGGCCCGGCCCGAGGCCGGTGAGGACGGTCCGGGCCGGATCTCCTTGGCCTGGAGCGCCAGCCCGGCCTCCGCCAGGGCGGCCTCGAACCCGGCGAGGCGCTTCCCCGCGCGCAGGTCGACCGCGAGGTCGTGGCCGAGATAGGCGATGCGGCGGTAGCCGCGCTCGACGAGATGGCGGGCGCTCGCCGCCCCTACGCCCCGGTTGGAGAAGCCGACTACGGCATCGATCCCTGCCCCGTCCGTGTCGATCATCTCGACCACGCGCACGCCTCCGGCCCTCGCGAGGGCGACCGTCCCGGGATTGTGCTCCAGCCCGGTGAGCAGGAGCGCGGCCGGGCGCCACGACAGGAGCGCGGCGACAAGCGCCTCCTCCCGGTCCGGGTCATAGTCGCTCACCCCGATCACGCACCGGATGCCTTCGGCGTCGAGCGCCGCGGTCAGTCCGCGCAGCAGATCGGGGAAGACCACGTTGGCCAGCGACGGGATCACGATCCCGGCGAGCTGCGCGCTCGCCCCCTGGCCGGCAAGGCTGCCGGCGAGCCGGTTCGGCACGTAGCCGAGGCGGGCAACCGCCTCCGCGACCCGCTCGCCGGCACGCTTGGAATAGGAGCCGTGGTTGCGCAGGACCCGCGAGACGGTGCTCTCTCCGAGCCCCGCCGCGCGGGCGACGTCGGTGAGCGTCACGAGCCGCCCCGGCGGCTGGAATTCGTCCATGGCCCCGCTTCTCCCGGCGCGGTAATTTTTTCACGGCGCTCCCCGCGCCTCCCCCGCCTGCCCATCCTGATGTGCCTGCGCTGCGCTCCGGCGCCTCAAGATGCGCGGCGGATGGGAAGCCCGTCCTCGCCTTTACCTCACCCGACATAGCGGCCTGCATTATTCCGCACAACCAGATTGGCAGCGCTGCCAAAAGGCGATATGGCACTGGCCCAGCGCCGCCCGACGAGCGGTGAAGACCATCGTCCGTCCGCCCTGCGGTACGGCCCAGGGAGAACGCCGATGCCGGTTCAAGCCGCCCCGCTGCGGGGTGCCGTCGCACCCGCCGACGAGAAGACCTTCGTCGACCGTACCTACGCGAAGGTATTCTGGCGGCTCGTGCCGTTCCTGATGCTCTGCTACGTGGTGGCGTATCTGGACCGGGTGAATGTCGGCTTCGCCAAGCTCCAGATGTCCCAGGAGCTGAAGTTCTCCGAGACGGTCTACGGCCTGGGGGCCGGCATCTTCTTCCTCGGCTATTTCCTGTTCGAGGTGCCCTCAAATGTGATCCTGCACCGGGTCGGCGCCCGGGTCTGGATCGCCCGGATCATGATCACCTGGGGGTGATCTCCGGGGCGTTCCTGTTCGTGAACTCGGAGTGGAGCTTCTACGGGATGCGCTTCCTGCTCGGCCTCGCCGAGGCCGGCTTCTATCCGGGCGTCATCCTGTACACGACCTCGTGGTTCCCGGCCCATCGCCGGGCCAAGGTCATCGCGGTGTTCATGGCGGCGATCCCGGTCTCCGGAGTCTTCGGCAACCCGCTCTCGGGCTGGATCATGGACGCGCTCAACGGCGCCCATGGCCTGTCCGGCTGGCAGTGGATGTTCCTGATCGAGGCCGTGCCGGCGGTGCTGATCGGCATCGCGGTCTTCCTCTACCTCGACAACCGCCCCGCCGAGGCGAAATGGCTGACCGACGCCGAGAAGAAGGTTCTCGAGCGCGACATCGCCGCCGACAACCAGGGCAAGGAATCGAGCCCGCACTCGATCGCCACGGTGTTCCGGAACGGGCGCGTGTGGTTCATGAGTCTGATCTACTTCGCCTTCGTCACCGGCCAGTACGGCCTGACCTTCTGGATGCCGACGATCGTCAAGGCGTCGGGCGTGCAGGGCAACTTCAACATCGGCCTGATCAGCGCGATCCCGTTCCTGTGCGCGGCCGTGGTGATGGTCCTGCTCGGCCTCAGCGCCGACCGGATGCGCGAGCGCCGCTGGCACCTGATCATCCCGGCCCTGCTCGGCGCCATCGGCTTCGTGGTGTCGGCCAATGCCGGCTCGACGACGCTCGCCATCGCGGCGCTCTCGGTAGCGGCGGCCGGCGTGCTGACCTGCTCGCCCCTGTTCTGGTCGCTGCCCACGGCATTCCTGAGCGGCGCGGGCGCGGCGGCCGGCATCGCGCTGATCAACTCGGTGGGCAATCTGGCCGGCTTCGTCAGCCCCTACGTGATCGGGGCGCTGCGCGACGCCACCGGCAGCACCGCCGCCGGCCTCTACGCACTGGCCGCCATGCTGGTGGTCGGCGCGATCTGCGTGTTCGTCACGCCGGCCAAGATGGTCAACCGCTGAGGGGCACCCTCCCCCGGCACGACGGGTCCCCTGTCCGCGCGGGAGAGGGGCCTGCGCCGCGCTCGGTGACGCCGAGCCGGCAGTCCTCCACTCTTCGCAGGATCCTCGCCCGATGAGCACCGACACGCATACCAGCCGCGCCGCGGTGATCGGCCTGGGCTCCATGGGCTCCGGCATGGCCGGCTCGCTCCTGCGGGCGGGCTTTTCCGTCGCCGCCTGCGACGTGAACCCGGAGGCGGTGGCGCGCTTCGCGGCCGCCGGCGGCCGGGGTGCCGCCAGCCCGGCCGAGGCCGCGCGGGACGCCGACGTCGTGGTGAGCGTGGTGGTCAATGCCGCCCAGACCGAGGCGGTGCTGTTCGGCGAGAACGGCGCCGCCGCCGCGATGCCGGAAGGCGCGGTGTTCGTCTCCTCCGCCACCATGGACCCAGCCGTCGCCCGGGCGCTCGCGGCCCGGCTGGAAGCCACCGGCCGCCACTATCTCGACGCCCCGATGAGCGGCGGCGCCGCCCGCGCCGCGGACGGGGGACTGACCTTCCTGGCCTCGGGCTCGGCGGCGGCGTTCGCCAAGGCGCGCCCGGCCCTCGACGCCATGGCCGGCACGCTCTACGAGGCTCGGCGACGAGGCCGGCCAGGGCGCGGCCTTCAAGATGATCAACCAGCTCCTGGCCGGCGTGCACATCGCCGCCGCCTGCGAGGCGATGGCGTTCGCGGCCAAGCAGGGCCTCGACCTGCGCCGCGTCTACGAGGTGATCACCAAGTCGGCGGGCAATTCCTGGATGTTCGAGAACCGGGTGCCCCACATCCTCGACGCGGATTACACGCCCCGGAGCGCGATCGACATCTTCGTCAAGGACCTCGGCATCGTGCAGGACATGGCCCGGGCGGAGAAGTACCCGGTCCCCGTGGCGGCGGCGGCGCTGCAGATGTTCCTGATGGCCTCGGGCGCCGGCATGGGCCGGGACGACGATGCCTCCGTGGCGCGGCTCTACGCGCAGGTCTCGGGGGCGACGCTGCCCGGGAAGGCTTGAGACACGGCAACGGCCGATCCCACCCTCCCCTCATCCTGAGGTGCCCGCGCCAGCGGGCCTCGAAGGAGGGGCCCAGGGATCGCGGTGCTTTCTGGAGGCCTCCTTCGAGGCCTCCGCTGCGCTCCGGCACCTCAGGATGAGGGGCTGGGTTGGAAAACGCTCTGCTGAGCGGATCGGGTCGGGAGTCTGAAAGAAATGCCGCGCTTTGCCGCCAACCTCAGCCTGATGTTCAACGAGGTGCCGTTCCTCGACCGGTTCGAGGCCGCGGCGAGAGCTGGGTTCGACGCCGTCGAGTTCCTGTTCCCCTACGAGCACTCTCCGGAAGCCATCGGCGCGCGGCTGCGGGCGAATGGCCTGACTCAGGCTTTATTCAACCTGCCCCCGGGTGATTTCGCCAAGGGCGAGCGTGGCTTGGCGGCGTTTCCTGAACTGTTCGATGAGCTGAAGGCGGGGGTCGATACGGCGCTCCGCTACGCCGAGGCGACCGGCGTGGGTCGGCTCCACCTGATGGCAGGCCTCGCCCCCCACGATGACCCCCGGGCGGCCGAAGCCTATCGCCGGGCCGTGACTTGGACAGCGGACCGGCTGGCGCCGGCCGGCCTCGACCTCGTCCTGGAGCCGATCAACGGCCGCAACATGCCCGGCTATTTCCTCAACGATTTCGGCCGGGCCGCCGATCTCATCCGCGAGCTGGCACTGCCGAACCTGAAGCTGCAGTTCGACCTCTACCATTGCCAGATCCTGCACGGCGACGTGACCATGCGGCTGCGCGCGCTGATGCCGATCATCGGCCACGTCCAGACCGCCAGCGTGCCGGAGCGGCACGAGCCCGGCACTGGCGAGATGGCCGATTTCTTCCTGTTCGACGAGCTGGACCGGCTCGGCTACCGCGGCTTCGTCGGCTGCGAGTACATTCCGGCCGCCGACACCGTCGCGGGCCTCGGCTGGCTCGCCGCCTACAAGGGGAACGCCCGATGAGCCTCGCGCTGGGATGCGTCGCCGACGACTACACGGGCGCCTCGGACCTCGCCAACACCCTGACCAAGGCGGGCCTGCGTACGATCCAGACCATCGGCGTGCCGGCGGATGACCGCGCCCTGCCGGAGGCCGACGCGGTGGTGGTGGCGCTGAAGAGCCGCTCGATCCCGGCCGATCAGGCTGTGGCACGCTCCCGCGAGGCGGAAGCCTGGCTGCGGGCGCGGGGTGCTGCCCACGTGATGTTCAAGGTCTGCTCGACCTTCGATTCCACCGATGCGGGCAATATCGGTCCCGTGATGGACGCCCTCCGGGCGGATGCGGGCGAAGCCATCGCGCTGGTCACCCCCGCCTTCCCCGAGACGGGGCGGAGCGTCTACCAGGGCAACCTCTTCGTCGGCTCCGTGCCGCTGAACGAGAGCCCGCTCAAGGATCACCCCCTCAACCCCATGCGCGACGCCAATCTCGTACGCGTGCTGGGGCGCCAGAGTACGGGCGCGGTCGGGCTCGTCGATACCGCCACGGTCGCGCGGGGTGCCGAGGCGGTGTCGGCCCGGCTCGACGCCCTGGCGGCCGAGGGCAAGCAGGCCGCCATCGCGGACGCGATCTTCGACAGCGACCTCGAAGTGCTCGGCAGGGCGATCATCGGACGCCGCTTTTCGGTCGGGGCTTCCGGGCTCGGGCTCGGCCTCGCCCGGGCGCTGGTGGCTGATGGGCGCGGCACGAAGGACGCCGCCGGAGCCGCCGTGGGCCAGCCTGTGGGCGGGGTCGCCGCCTGCCTCGCCGGAAGCTGCGCCCAGGCGACGCTTCAGCAGGTCGCCGCCGCGGAGAAGATCATGCCGGTGCTGCGCCTCGATCCAGCGCGGCTGCTCGCGGGCGCCGATTTGGCGGCCGAGGCCCTGGCCTTCGCGGAGGAGCGCCTCGCCTCCGGCCCGGTTCTGATCGCCACTTCGGCGCCCCCCGAGGCGGTGCGCGCGCTCCAGGCCGCCTACGGGGTCGATGCGGCTGGCCACGCCATCGAGACGGCTCTCGCCGCCATCGCCGAGGGCCTCGTCGCCCGCGGGGTGCGCCGGCTCGTGGTCGCCGGCGGCGAGACCTCGGGCGCCGTGGTCGACCGGCTGGGCCTCACCGCCTTCCTGCTCGGCCCCGAGATCGCCGCGGGCGTGCCCGTCCTGCGCACCGCCGGCCGGGCCGAGCCGATGCTGCTCGCCCTGAAATCCGGCAATTTTGGCGGTCCGGACTTCTTCGGCCGCGCCCTCGACATGATGGCCTGACGCCGCCCCTTCCGACGAGAGGTTTCCCATGC
The DNA here is from genome assembly GCA_050632875.1 of Methylobacterium sp. P31. GTDB lineage: Bacteria > Pseudomonadota > Alphaproteobacteria > Rhizobiales > Beijerinckiaceae > Methylobacterium. The sequence continues at coordinate 5,749,410 of JBODSC010000001.1, forward strand.
ACGCCCTGGTTCTCGGCGCCGCCGGCATGATCGGCCGCCGCCTCGTGGACGCTCTTGTGAAGGAGGGCCGCGTCGGCGGGCAGCCGCTCACCGCCCTAACCCTGCTCGACGTCGTGCCGCCCGCGGCGCCGGAGGGCTTCTCGGGCCCGGTCCGCGCCGAGGCTGCGGACCTCACCGCGCCGGGCGCGGCCGAGGCCGCCATCGCCGAGCGGCCGGGCGTGATCTTCCACCTCGCCGCCGTCGTCTCCGGTGAGGCCGAGGCGAATCTGGAACTTGGCTACCGGGTCAATCTCGACGGCACGCGGCTGCTGCTCGACGCGATCCGACACGCCCACGCGGCCGACGGCTACCGGCCGAAGCTGATCTTCACCTCCTCGCTCGCGGTCTTCGGGCCGCCGCTGCCGAAGGTGATCCCGGACGATTACATCCTGCGTCCCGCCTCCTCCTACGGCGTGCAGAAGGCCATGGGCGAGCTGATGCTTGCCGACTACGCGCGCCGCGGCTTCCTGGACGGGATCGGCCTGCGCCTGCCGACCATCTGCGTGCGCCCGGGCAAGCCCAACAAGGCGGCCTCGGGCTTCTTCTCGGGCATCATCCGCGAGCCGCTCGCCGGCCAGGAGGCGATCCTGCCGGTGCCCGACACGGTGCGGCACTGGTTCGCCAGCCCGGACGCGGCGGTGGGCTTCCTGGTCCACGCCGCCGGGCTCGACCTCGCGGCGATCGGTCCGCGGATCAGCCTGACCATGCCGGGCGTCTCAGCCACGGTGGCCGAGGAGATCGAGGCCCTCCGGCGCGTGGCGGGCGACAAGGCGGTGGCGCTGATCCGGCGCGAGCCGGACGCCACCATCGCCCGGATCATCGCCTCCTGGCCCGAGGCGTTCGAGCCAGAGGCGGCTTTGGCGCTGGGCTTCCGGGCCGACGAGTCCTTCGACGCGATCGTGGCGCAGCACGTGGCGGAGTTCCACGGCGGCTGAGGCGCTTCAGGCGAGCGCGGAGCGGATGTCGGTCTGCGGGAAATCGTCGCCGACGTAGAGCAGCGGCACCCCGTGGACCTGCGCGCAGGCATAGGCGAGGCAATCGCCGAGGTTCAGGCGCGCCGGGTGGCGGCCCTTGCCGTAGCGGGCATGGGCCGCGAGGGCTGCGGCGGTTTCTGCCGCCGTGATCGATACGAGCGTGACGCGGGCTTCGGTGAGGAATTTCATCACCGCCGCCTCCGCGACGTTCAGAGGCACGGCCTGCAGTCGCGCGATGGCGAGAGCCGCCTCGAACACGGCAACACCGCTCGTGGACGGCGTCGAGGCCGCTTGGAGACAATCCAGGAGGATCTCGTGGCCGCACTCCCTGATGAGGATCGCCACGATTGCCGAAGCGTCGACGAACATCACTCGTCGTTCAGGCTGTCGTAGAATTCCTTATCGGCCTTCAGACCGGTCTTGGGATAGGCAGCCAGCGCGTCCTGAAGCGGCCGCAATCGCTCGGCCAAAGATAACGGCTCCTTGCGCCGCTCCAGCTCGTTCGTGAGGGCGATCCGTACTGCCTCGGTCTTGCTCACGCCAGCCCGCGATGCCAGCTTCTCGGCAAGCTGATTCACCTCTTCGCTGCGGATGTTGAGCGGCATAGCAGCCCCCGTGTAGACACAGGAGGCTAGTGTCTACACACCTCAGCCGCAAGGGCGGCCAGAACCCCGATCAAGGATCCCGATGACCCGCCTCGACGAGGCCCGCGCCGCACTGAAAAAGACCTTCGGCTACGAGGATTTCCGGCCCGGCCAGGACGAGGTGATCGGCGCGGTGCTCGACGGCGCCGACGTGTTCGCCGTGATGCCCACGGGCTCGGGCAAGTCGATGACCTACCAGCTCCCGGCGCTCGTCGATCCGGGACTGACCGTGGTGGTCTCGCCGCTGATCGCGCTGATGCACGATCAGGTGCAGCAGATGCGCAGCGTCGGCATTCAGGCCGCGACCCTCAACTCGACCGTGGCGGAATCGGAATCCCGCGAGACCTGGCGTGCCCTGCGCTCGGGCGATCTCCGGCTCCTGTTCGTATCGCCCGAGCGCCTGCTGATGGACGGATGCATCGAGGCCCTGCGCGGGGCCGGGGTCCGGCGCCTGGCCGTGGACGAGGCGCATTGCGTCTCCCAATGGGGCCACGATTTCCGGCCCGAGTACCGCGAGATCGCCCGGGCCCGCACGGCGCTCGGCAACGTCCAGACCCTGGCGCTGACCGCCACCGCCGATGCCGCCACCCGGTCGGAGATCGCCGAGCGGCTCTTTCCGCAGGGGCGGTCGCCGAAGATCTTCGTCCACTCCTTCGACCGGCCGAACATCCGGCTGAACTTCCAGCCGAAGGACAACCCGGCCCGCCAGATCGAGCGGTTCCTGAAGCACCGGCGGTCGGAGAGCGGGATCATCTACTGCTCCTCGCGCAAGCGCACCGAGCAGCTCGCCGAGACCCTCCGGAAGGACGGGTTCGACGCCCTGCCCTACCATGCCGGCCTCGATCAGGCGACGCGGATGGCGAACCAGGACCGGTTCCTGCAGGAGGACGGGGTGGTGATGACCGCCACCGTGGCGTTCGGCATGGGCATCAACAAGCCCGACGTGCGCTTCGTCTGCCACGCCGACATGCCCAACAACGTCGAGGGCTACTACCAGGAGATCGGCCGTGCCGGCCGCGACGGACTGCCGGCCGACACGCTCACCCTGTACGGCCTCGACGACATGGCCCTGCGCCGCCGTCAGATCGACGAGAAGGAGATCTCCGACGAGCGCCGCCGGGTCGAGCGGCGCAAGCTCGAGGCGATGATCACCCTGTGCGAGGGAGCCGCCTGCCGGCGGCAGTCGCTGCTCGCCTATTTCGGCGAGACGAGCGAGCCCTGCGGACGCTGCGACCTCTGCCGCGGCGGCGTGACCCTCGTGGACGGGACGGTCTCGGCGCAGAAGATCCTCTCGGCCATCGTGCGGACCGGGCAGCGATTCGGCGCGGCCTATATCTGCGACCTCGTCCAGGGCAAGGAGAGCGAGCAGATCCGCCGCAACGGGCATACGGGCCTCAAGACCTTCGGGGTCGGCGCCGACAAGCCGGTGTCGGCCTGGCGGGCGATCCTGCGCCAGCTCTTCGCGGCCGGGGCGATCACCGAGAACGCCGACGGTTACGGCGGCCTGTCGATGACCGAGAAGGGCGAGGCGATCCTGTTCGGACGGGAGCCGGTCCAGCTCCGCCCCGATCCGGAGCCGAAGGCGGACACGCGCGAGCGCCGCCGCGCCGCGCCGCGCGAGGACGGGGAGATCGTGCTCTCCGAGGCCGACGAGGCCCTGTTCCAGCACCTGCGGGGCCTGCGCGCCACGCTCGCCCGGGCGGAGGGCATCGCGGCCTTCATGGTGTTTCCCGACCGCACCCTGATCGAGATGGCCCGTCAGAAACCGGTCGACCTCTGGGCGCTGCGCACGGTTCACGGGGTCGGCGAGCGCAAGCGCGAGGCCTACGGCGACAAGTTCGTGGCGGCGATCGCCGAGTTCCTGGCCCATCCGCCGGCGGCTTAGCCGGACTCCGTAGACGTTGGGGACAGCCGGCGTATTGCAACGCGACGGCCGAACGCACTAATCCGTCCCCGTCGCCGCACGCCGCCCGGTCCGGGTCGCGTACCGGGTCGAGCGCCCTTCGGGCGCCCGGACCGCCCTCGTCGAGACCGCCGCATGTTCCGCAACGACGTTCCGATCACCCCCGAGCCTCGTGGCTCAGCACGGCCTGACGCCGGACGAGTACGAGCGCTTCCGCGGCCTGATCGGGCGCGATCCGACGCTCACCGAGGCTCGGCATCGTCTCGGCGATGTGGAACGAGCACTGTTCCTACAAGTCCTCCCGCAAGCACCTGCGCGGGCTGCCGACCTCGGCGCCGTGGGTGATCCAGGGGCCGGGCGAGAACGCGGGCGTCATCGACATCGGCGACGGGCTGGCCTGCGTCTTCAAGATGGAGAGCCACAACCACCCGAGCTACATCGAGCCCTACCAGGGCGCGGCGACGGGCGTCGGTGGCATCCTGCGCGACGTCTTCACCATGGGCGCGCGGCCGATCGCGGCGCTCAACGCCCTGCGCTTCGGCTCCCCCGACCATCCGCGCACCCGCAGCCTCGTCTCCGGCGTGGTCGCGGGCATCGGCGGCTACGGCAATTCTTTCGGCGTGCCCACCGTCGGCGGCCTGACCGGCTTCCACCGGCGCTACGACGGCAACATCCTGGTCAACGCCATGGCGGTGGGCCTCGCCCGCACCGACGGCATCTTCTACGCGGCCGCCGCCGGCGTCGGGAACCCGATCGTCTATCTCGGCTCCAAGACCGGCCGCGATGGCATCCACGGCGCCACCATGGCGTCGGCCGAGTTCGACGAGGCCTCCGAGTCGAAGCGCCCGACCGTGCAGGTCGGCGACCCCTTCGCCGAGAAGCTGCTGCTGGAGGCCTGCCTGGAGCTGATGGCCTCGGGCGCGGTCATCGCCATCCAGGACATGGGCGCGGCCGGCCTCACCTGCTCGGCGGTGGAGATGGGCGCCAAGGGCGACCTCGGCGTCGAACTCGACATCGACAAGGTGCCGGCCCGCGAGGCGGGCATGACTCCCTACGAGATGATGCTCTCCGAGAGCCAGGAGCGCATGCTCATGGTGCTCAAGCCCGGCATGGAGGCGCAAGCCCAGGCGATCTTCGTGAAGTGGGGCCTCGACTTCGCGGTCATCGGCCGGACCACCGACACGCTCCGCTTCGTGATCAAGTGGCACGGTGAGACCGTGGCCGACCTGCCGATCAAGGAGTTGGGCGACGAGGCGCCGCTCTACGATCGTCCGCACCTCGCCAACACGCACCTGCCGGTGCTCGCGGCCTCCGAGGTCCCGGCGCCCGCCTCGCTCACCGACGCGCTCAAGCGCCTCGTCGGGTCCCCCGACCTCGCCTCGAAGCGCTGGGTCTGGGAGCAGTACGACCACTTCATCCTGGGCAACACCGTCCAGAAGCCCGGCGGCGACGCCGCCATCGTCCGGGTCGAGGACGGGCCGAAGGGCTTGGCGCTCACCTGCGACGTCACCCCGCGCTACTGCGAGGCCGATCCGATCGAGGGCGGCCGCCAAGCGGTGGCCGAGGCGTGGCGCAACATCACCGCCGTGGGCGCCAAGCCGCTGGCCATCACCGACAACCTGAACTTCGGCAACCCCGAGAAGCCCGAGGTGATGGGCCAGCTCGTCGGCTGCCTCCGGGGCATCGGCGAGGCGTGCCGGGCCCTCGACTTCCCGGTCGTGTCCGGTAACGTCTCGCTCTACAACGAGACCAACGGCGTCGGCATCCTGCCGACCCCGACCATCGGCGGCGTCGGCGTCCTCGACGACGTGGCGCGCCACGCGACGATCGCCCTCAAGCGCGAGGGCGACGTGCTGGTGCTGATCGGCTCCGGCGAGGGCTGGCTCGGCCAGTCCGCTTACCTGTCGGTGATCGAGGGCCGCGAGGAGGGCGCGCCGCCGCCGGTCGATCTCGCGGTGGAGCGCCGCAACGGCGACTTCGTCCGCAACCTGATCCAGTCGGGCGCCGTCGATACCGTCCACGACCTCTCGGACGGTGGTCTCGCGGTGGCTTTGGCCGAGATGGCCATGGCGGGCGGCATCGGTGCAGCCCTGCCGGAGGTGCCGGTCGACTTGGCGCCCCATGCCTATCTGTTCGGCGAGGATCAGGGGCGCTACCTGCTGGCGGTCGACCCGGAGGCGGCCAGCGACCTGCTCTACAGCGCCTCGGCGCAAGGGATCGACGCGGCCGTGGTCGGCGTCACCGGCTCGGACCGTTTGACCCTGCCGGGCGGCGAGACCATACCGCTCTCGGACCTCGTCGCGGCGCATGAGGGCTGGTTGCCCGCCTACATGGCGAGCCAGCCCGCCGCTCCGGCGTCCTAACCTCTTCCTGCCCAGGAGTTTCCCGATGCCGATGGACGCGCGCGAGATCGAGCGCATGATCCGCGAGGCCCTGCCGGACGCGCAGGTCGAGATCCGCGATCTGGCCGGCGACGGCGACCATTACGCCGCCACCGTCCTGTCCTCCGCCTTCAAGGGCAAGACCCGGGTGGCGCAGCACCAAATGGTCTACGGCGCCCTCCAGGGCCGGATGGGCGGCGTTCTCCACGCCCTTGCGCTGACCACGGGCGTCCCGCAGGATTGAGCCTTCTCGCAGGATCGCGCCCATGGACGACCGGCCGAGCCTCTACGACGACGACATCGTGACCTGGGCCGAGGAGCAGGCGGCGGCCCTGCGCGCGCTTCGCACGATTGCCGCCTCGGTTGCGCGCCGCTGACCCAGACCTCACATACGATCAACGAGCAAGGACAGAGCGATGACCGACGTCAACACGACCATCCAGAACGAGATCGCCTCCCAGGACGTGGTGGTGTTCATGAAGGGCACGCCGCAGATGCCGCAATGCGGCTTCTCGGGGCAGGTGGTGCAGATCCTCAACTACCTCGGCGTGCCGTTCAAGGGCGTGAACGTGCTGGCCGATCAGGAGATCCGCGAGGGCATCAAGGCTTTCTCGAACTGGCCGACCATCCCGCAGATCTACGTGAAGGGCGAGTTCGTCGGCGGCTGCGACATCACCCGCGAGATGTTCCAGTCGGGCGAGCTGCAGACCTTCCTGTCCGAGAAGGGCGTGCCGGTGAAGACTGCCGCCGCCTGATCGGTTTCGACTTCGCCGGACGGATGAGGGCGCCCGCGGGCGCCCTTTTCGTGCGCGCTCGCGAGGACCCATGTGCCGCGTGCGATCGATGGGACAAACGGATCAGCGCGGGTCCCGCGCGACGAACAGCGCGACGCAGCCCACGACGGTGATCTCCACCGACCGGAAGCGCTGCTCCAGCGCGGCGCGCAACGCCGGCAGGGTATCGCGCGCGTTCGAGAACACGCCCTTGCGGTTATAGACCCGCATCAGGGTGCGCGCCGCCGCCGTGGTCGGGACTCCGCCCGACAGAATCGTGGCGCCGAACACCACCCCATCGTCGCGCAGGCATGGCCGCACCGTGTCGAAGGCCGTTGCCTTCGCGGCGATGTTGCCGGGAAGGCAGTGCAGCAGGTAGGTCAGGCCGATCGAGTCGAACGGCGCGATGCCGGTGGCCGGAGCGCCGAGCACGTCGACGCGATACGTCTCGGGCCGGTAGCGCGCGATCCGGCGGGCCGTGAAGGCGAGGCTGTCGGCGTTGAGATCCATCAGGCCGATCCGCGGCGCGGGGGTCGGGAAGCGGCACCGGTCGAGATACCAGCCGGTCCCGACGCCGACATCGAGATGTGCGAGGCCCGCGTGCCGGTCGTAGAGGACCAGGATCCGCGCGGTGGGACAGCGCCAGACCAGCGGGTTCGACAGGCGCAGCACCAAGAGGTCATAGAGCCGCAGCGTCCGCGGATTCTAGATCGCCTGCCCGGCTTGCGTGTCGGTCGCCATGGCGCTCCGTCGGGGTCCCTGTGGGCGGCGCGCATTCGCATTCGCCGGCGCGATCGCCTATATCAGATCCTTTCCAATCGAATGGATCGTTTGAACGCCATGGCGACGCCGTCGCTCGACAGCGCCCGCGCGGCCGATGCCGCGATCGAGAAGGCGCCCGATTTCCTCCCCGAGGCGCTGCCCGGCCGCCGCCCCTCGCTGGTCGGCCTGACCCGCGACGCCCTCAAGGCGCAGCTCGTCGGGATGGGCGTGCCGGAGCGCGAGAGCCGGATGCGCGCCGGCCAGCTCTGGCACTGGGTCAACTTCCGCGGGGCCCAAGACTTTGCCGAGATGACCAATGTCGGCAAGGCCCTGAAGGCGCAGCTTTCGGAGCATTTCAGCCTGGAGCGCCCCGAGGTGGCGAGCCGGCAGGTCTCCCGCGACGGCACCCGCAAGTGGCTGCTGCGCATGGCTCCGACCAACCGGCAGGAGCACAATCGCGGCGCCGAGATCGAGTGCGTCTACATCCCGGGCCCGGACCGCGGCACGCTCTGCGTCTCGTCGCAGGTCGGCTGCACCCTCACCTGCTCGTTCTGCCACACCGGCACGCAGCGCCTCGTGCGCAACCTCTCGGCGGCCGAGATCGTGCAGCAGCTCGTCACCGCCCGGGATGAGCTCGGCGACTGGCCCGGCCAGATGCCGAGCCGCGACGCCGGCGGCTCCGGCGAGGTCGGCCGGCTCGTGACCAACATCGTGTTCATGGGCATGGGCGAGCCTCTGTACAACCTCGACGCCGTGGTCGACGCGGTGGGGGTCATGTCGGATCAGGAGGGGCTCGGCCTGTCCCGGCGGCGGATCACGGTCTCGACCTCGGGGGTCGTGCCGCAGATCCCCCGGCTCGGCGAGCAGGCCAACGCCATGCTGGCGATCTCGCTGCACGCCGTGCGCGACGACCTGCGCGACGAGCTGGTGCCGCTCAATCGCAAGTATCCGATCGCTGAGCTGCTCGCGGCCTGCCGGGCCTATCCGGGCCTGAGCAACGCCCGCCGGATCACCTTCGAGTACGTGATGCTGAAGGGCGTCAACGATTCGGACGCGGATGCCCGCGAACTGGTCCGCCTGCTCAAGGGCATCCCGGCCAAGATCAACCTGATCCCGTTCAATCCCTGGCCGGGCAGCCGCTACGAATGCTCGGACTGGGACCGGATCGAGCGCTTCTCGGAGATCGTGTTCAACGCCGGCTACGCCTCGCCGGTGCGCACGCCCCGGGGTCGGGACATCCTGGCGGCCTGCGGCCAGCTCAAGAGCGAGACCGAGAAGCTGCGCGCCCGCGCCCGGATGATGATGGAGGAGGGTATCGGCGTCGAGAGCTTCTACGCCGGCACCGACGACTGACAGCGGATCACGCCGCGATCCGACGTCCGTCCGCCCGGCGCAGGGGCTGCTCATCGGCCCCGACCCACTCCGTGCGGTGCCGCGGCAGCGCCTCCGGGTATTCGGCCTGGAGCCACGTGATCATCGCCTCGCGCACGGCACAGCGCAGATCCCAGGCCTGGGGGCGTTGCGGGCGCTCACCAGCATCCGGATCTCGATGGTCGATTCCTTCGCGTCCGAGACCTGCAGGTTGACCACCCTTCCGTCCCACAGGGGCGAGGCCCTGGCGATCTCGGCGAGCTTCTCGCGCATCCGCGCCACTGGCGCCCGGTGGTCGACGTAGAGGAACACGCTGCCGATCAGCGAGGCGCCGTCGCGGGTCCAGTTCTGGAAGGGCTTCTGGATGAAGTAGGTCAGCGGCAGGACCAGCCGCCGCCAGTCCCACAGGCGTACCACCACGTAGGTGGCGGTGATCTCCTCGACCCAGCCCCACTCGTTCTCGACGATGATCGCGTCCTCGATCCGGATCGGCTGGGTGATGGCGATCTGGATCCCGGCCACGAGGTTCGACAGGACCGGCTGCATGGCGAGGCCGAGGATCAGGCCCGCAGCCCCCGCGGAGGCCAGCAGGCTGACGCCGTACTGGCGCACCGGCTCGAAGGTCATCAGCGCCACCGAGATGGTGATCAGCGCCACCAGGGTGACCCCGGCCCGCTCCAGGATGCGCATCTGCGTGAAGTGCTTGCGCGCCAGCAGGTTATCCTCGGCGTCGAGCTTGAACCGCCGCAGGTAGATCACCGTCGCGATGTGGAGCGCCGTGGCGCAGCACCAGCCGGTGAGCGTCACGAAGGCCACCAGCAGGATCTGGTTGAGGGCGATCCGCACCTCCCAGGACAGGTGCACCGTGGCGGAGGCGAGGCTGATCGCCACCACGATCAGGCCGAGGCGGCTCGGCCCGTGGGTGCGCGACACCAGCGAGCGCCAGAACAGGCTCTTGCCGGAAGCCGCCCGCTTCATCGCCCGGTAGACGACCCCGTGCAGGGGCATCACCACGGCGCAGCAGGCGACGACGAGAAGGAGACTCTCGGCCCACCAGGGCAGGTAGGCCAGCACGCGGGCGGCGGGGCCGGCGAGCGCGTTGAGGTCCGGCATCGGGCATCGCCTCCACGGGTTCCGAACAGGACCTGTGGGAATGGGCGGGTGCCGGAGCGGGTTCCGCAATGCACCATGTGTCTGCTGCAATGCAGCGGCCCGGCGCAGCGGCTTGAGGCCCCTGTGTCCTACTTCGCCGCGCCGACCGTCACGCTGCCCGAGGCCGTTCGGCCGAACCGGGCCGGCCGGTACATGTCCTCCACGGTGGCGCCCGGATGCACGTAGGTCCCGGGCGAGACCGCCCGGACCGTGTAGGCCACGGTGAAGAAGGCCGACTGGCTCGGGTCGCGCTCGTAGGCGGCGACGAACCGGTCGTCGCGGAACTCGGCGTGGACCGGCTGCACGTCGGACTTGGCGAAGGCGAGCCCCTGGAGCGCGTCGGCGTCGAGGAGTTTCGGGTTGTCGATCTCAAGCCCCGCCGGGAGCGGATCGACCAGCAGGAGGCGCGCGGTCTCCGCCTTGGCCTCGGTGACCTTGAGCACCACCACGAGCCGGTCGTTCTGGCGCAGGCCGCTCGCCGGGTCGACGACGCTGCCGTCCAGCCGCCGGAAGCTCCGCTCGATGGTGTAGCCCTGCGCGGCCGCGGGCTCCGGCGCCAGGGGCTGCCGTTGACGGTCACGGCCACCTGCACGGGGCCGCGGCCTGTATTGACGAGCTGGACGCCCCTCTCGCCGAGGGCCGCCTCCCGGTAGACCCGGGCGAGCATCCCAGTCTGGGGCGCGCCGTCCAGGGTGAACGACAGGGCGCTCCCCTCGTTGGACAGGCTCTCGGCGGCGAGCACCATCCAGGCATTCTCCTGCGTGCTCGTCGCCCGCTCGATCTGCTGCTCCTCGCCGAGCACGGCCGCAACCGGTCCGAGGGCGGTCTGGGCCAGCCCGCTCTCGGCGGCCAGGGTGATCAACCCCGCCCCATCGCGCAGGCGGGAGCCGTAATCGGCGCGGTACAGGCCCTTGTCGCGGTCGGCGCGCAGCACGGTGAGCGCCGACTCCATCGCCTTGGCGGCCCGCCCCCGATCGCCGAGCAGCGCCAGGGCAGCGGCGAGCTGCGCGCGCCCGAGCGCCGACGAGAAGGCCGTGAGCTTGGTGTCGGCGAGGTAGCGCAGGTCGCCCATCACCGGGCGGCCGTTCCGGGCGAGCACGTAGGCCGCGTAGGCGAGGTCGGCGCCGCCGTCGCGCACCTCGGTGGCGTTGGCCACCGCGTTGCGCAGGTAGTCGAGCGCCTGGGCGAAGGCCTTCTGCGGCACCGCGAAGCCGCGCTCCCGGGCGCGGGTGAGGAAGTCGGTCACGTAGGCGTCGAGCCAGAGGTCGCTCGACCCCTGTGCCGACCACAGGCCGAAATCCCCGCTCGAGTCCTGGCGGGCGAGCAGCCGCTCGACCGACTCGCGCACCCGTTCGTCCGCGCCCGCGTCGAGGTCGAGCTTCTCCAGGGCCGCGAGCTTGTTGACGTAGAGCAGCGGCATCGCCCGGCTCACCACCTGCTCGGAGCAGCCGTAGGGGTAGCGGTCGAGCGCCTGGAGCAGGGCCGCCACGTCGACCCCCGGCAGGGGCGTGGCCGAGAGCGAGACGCTGCCGGTTCCCGGCTGCAGGTCGGCGAGGAGGTCCGAGGTCAGCGTCAGATTCGCCCCGGGGGCGAGGCTGCGCACCGAGCGGCGCAGCAGCGCACCGGTCCCCGGCGAGATTCCGAGGGCGAAGCTCTGGTTCAGCGAGGCCGGGAGGCCGGGCCCCGACAGAGCGAGGTCGAGCCGGGCCGTGCCCGGTCCGGCGGCGGTGAGCGGGATCGCGAACTGGCCCTTGGCCCCGGTCTCCAGCCGCAGCGTCTGCCGCAGGGCGCTGGCGCCGACCACGATCGGGCCGGCCGGGCTCAGATCGACCGTGTACGCGCCCGCCTGCCCCTCGACATTGTCGAGGGCCACGAACAGGCGCGAGCGGTCGCCGGTGTCGAGGAAGCGCGGCAGCGTGGCGCTGAGCACGACCGGATCGCGGATGATCACGTCGGCCTGCGCCTGCCCGACGCGGTCGCCGCTCCAGGCGGTGACCATCACGCGGCCCGTGCCGTTGAAGGCCGGGATCGGGAAGGTGACGCTCGCCGCGCCGTCCGGTCCCACGGTCACGACCCCGGAATAGAGGGCCAGCGGCGCCTGGGTCGGCGGTGAATCGGCGAGTTCGCCGCCCCCGGCATCGCCGCCGGAGCGGATTGCCCCCGCCGAACCCTGCATGCCGTCGATCAGGTAGCCGTAGAGGTCGCGAAACTCCGGCCCGAGCGCCTTCTGGCCGAGGAAGTACTGCGTCGGGTCCGGCGCCGCGTAGCGGGTCAGGTTCAGGATGCCGACATCGACCAGAGCCACGGTGATCCGCGCCGGCTCGCCGGCTTTCAGCCCCGTGAGCTGGACCGGCACGGTCAGGTCTTGGCGCGGCCGCGCCCGTTCGGGCGCCTTGAGGGCGACGCCGAGGCTGCGCCGCTCGCGGTCCACCGAGAACCAGGCCAACCCCAGCGCGCGGCCGGGCAGGCGCTTGGCGGCCTGGTCGAGGGGCCGGTAGGCGGTGACCACCAGATAGGCGCCCGCACCCCATTCGGCCTTCACCGGCAGGCTCACGGTGGTGCCGCCCTCGGGCACGCTCACCTCCAGGGTCTCGTGCACGCGGTCACTGATGACCATCAGGCTCGCCTGTCCCCTGAACGTCGGGCTGAGCTTGGCCCGCAGCGTGTCGCCGGCGGCGTAGGCGGCCTTGTCGAGGGTCAGGTCGAGGAGGTCCGGCGCCTCGGCGGTCTGGGCGCCGCCCCAGCCCACCTCGAAGCCGACGCTCGCCGTCGCCTCTGGGGCGCCCGGAGCGGAGACCTCCAGCCGGTAGCGGCCGAGCCCCACCGGCGCCTCGATCCGGCCCGGTGCGCCGGCCTTCAGGTCGACCGTGCCGTTGGCCACGCGCCGGACGGTCTTGATCGGCTCGAACGACCAGCGGCCGTCGGCCCGGTACCATTGGTAGGACTGGTCGATCCGCGACAGGGTCCAGGCCACCCCCGGCCGTGCGAGGAGCGTCCGCTCGGGGCTCGCGAGAACCACGTCGAAACCCGCGATCCCGCCCTCCTTCAGGTCCGTGAAGCCCTTGCGCAGGGCGAGGACCGGGCCGGCCGGAAGGATCGGCAGGGTGAGGCTGCGCGACAGGGCCCGGCCGCCCGGCTCGCCGACCGCGAGGGTGATCTTCGCCTCCAGAGCCCGCGGCGCCGCGACCTGGGGCACCGGCACGGTGACGGCGGCGCTGCCCTGGGCGTTCGTGGTGGCGTGGTCTTGGATCTCCTGCGTGACCGGCTCCAACGCCTCGTCGTCGAGGCCGATCGTGTAGCCCTCCAGCCCCTTGATGCCGCTCGTGGCGGACGCCTGCACGGTGACGCTGCCCGACACGTCGAGATCCGCGCCCGGGGCGCCGTAGAGGTAGCGCGCGGCGACGTCGACCTCCGCCGCCTCACCCCGGCGCAGGGCCGGCTGCCGGGCCTTGAGGCTCACCTCCAGCCGCTCGGGGACGTAATCCTCCACGAGGAAGCTGGTCTCGCCGATCGCGGGCGCCTTCGGGTCGGTGTAGGCGGAGACCCGCCACGTGCCGTGCATGGAGCCCGACAGGAGCGGCAGCGGCAGGGCCCGGCCGCCGAGCCCCTGGTCGGGCACCGAGACGCGGCGGTACTCGACTCCGTCCGGCCGCTTCACCACGAGGGTCAGCGGCAGGTCCGGCACGGCCGCGCCGCGGGGATCGCGCAGCAGGGCGGTGAGCTGCACGGTCTCGCCAGAGCGATAGACCCCGCGCTCCGGGAACAGGTAGGCGTCGAGGCCGCCGGTCTCGGGCCGGCCCTTGACCCCGCGGTCGGTGAGGTCGAAGGCGCCGAGGTTGAGGTCGAGGAATCCGTAATCGCCGCCCGCCTGGGCCACCACGAGGCTCGGCGCCGTCCCGCCCTCCCCGCGAGCGAGCCCCGGATCGAAGGCGGCGTGACCCTGCGCGTCCGTGGTCTGCATGCCCAGCACCTCGTTGTTGCGGGCGATCAGCCGGATCTCGGCGCCCGGCATCACCTGCGCGGAGGCGAGCGAGCGCAGGACCACGTGCACCCCGTCCCGCCCCTTGGTGGCGGTCAGCCCCAGATCCGAGACCACGAACCACTGGGTCGCCTGGGTGTCGTACCCTTCGTCGTCAGAGGTGGCCGTGCCGGAGGGGCGAGCCAGCATCACGTAGATCCCGGGCTCCAGCTTGCCCACCGCCTGCAGGACCGGGAAGGCCGTGACCACCTCCTGGTTCAGCTCGGCCTTCACGGTGTCGAGGGTGCCCTTCCAGACGCGCACGCCCTTCTCGGCCACGATCGTCCGGGCGGTGGCGCCGCTGAGCTGGCCCAAAAAGTCCTCGGAGCGCAGGGTCGGCAGCAGGCTGCGGTCGCCGATGCGCAGCACCTCGACGTCGAGCTTGGCGGCGTTCACCGACACGAGGGGCACGCCCGCCTGACCCGTGCGGGGTAGGACGTAGTTGCGGCCGGTGAAGCGCACCTGCGGGGCGCGGTCGCGCACGTAGATCTCGTAATCGGCGGCCTTGAGCAGGCTCTCGCCGACCGCGGAGGGCAGGCCCTGGCGCACCACGATGGCGTAGCGTCCGCCGTGCTTGAGGCCGTCGACGCAGACCTGGGAGCCCTCCCCGGTCACCGCGGCCGCGCTGCTGCCCGACACCGCCACGTAGGGCGCGTAGTCGGCCTTGGGCTTGACGGCCTCCGAGAAGGTGAAGCAGGCGCGCGGGGCGGCCGCGTCGGAATCGACCTTGTAGTCGAGGATCCGGAAGCCGTGCTCCGCCCGCAGCTTCTCGTAGGTTTCCCGGACGGCGCCGTCGTCGGCCAGCGCGAGACTCGCCGCGTAGGCGTCGAGGGCCGGGCGCCAGGAATCCTGCTCGGCCTCGGCGGCACCGAGCGCCGCCAGCGCGGCCGCCGCATCGCCGGCCGAGCCGGCGCGCTCGTAGGCGCGGTAGGAAGCCGCCGCCGCCCGGTCGCGCAGCCGCGCCCGGCCCCGATAATCGTTCTCTTCCAGGGTCTCGACCGCCGCGGAAGCCGCGCTGGCATAGGCCTGCCAGTTGCGCGGATCGGCCGGGTCGGCCGCCACCGCGGCGGCGAGGGGGCCGAGGGCCTCGTCCGGCTTGTCGGCGGCGAGCAGGGCTTGGCCTGCGGCCCGGGACTGTCCGGCCGGCCGGAGCGGGCCGCCGGTCTCTCCCTTGAGAGCCGTCTCGAGCCGGACCGCCGCGCTGGCGAGGCCGGGCCGGACGTAGGTCCTGGCGAACGGGGCGGGTGCGGCGGCGGCCGGGCGCGGGGCGGTGCGGGCCGCGGGCGCATTTTGGGCGAGGACCGGGCCGCCCGCGACCCATCCCAGGAGCGCCAGGGTGCCCGCGAGCCGTCCGAGCCGCGCCATCAGCCTGCTCCCTGCGTACCCGATGATTCGCTTCGGGTTCGATAGCGTGGGAGCGTAGCACCGCCGGCCTCCGCCGCAACGCTCCGGCCGCGGGTGGTCGGAAGTTCGGAGCCGCTTCGCGGCCCCGCTCAGAACGCCTTCAGCACCTGCTCGGCATGCTCCACGGCCACCGGTCCGGCGAAGCAGTGCGAGACCAGGGCGCGGTAATCCTGCCAGGGCTTCGAGCCGGTGAAGTCCTTGGTGTGGGCCTCCAGCGTGTCCCAGTGGATCAGCAGGCGATAGCGCTGCGGATGCTCGATCGAGCGCCGCACCTCGAAGGCCCGGCAGCCCTTGGCCTGCTTGAAGATCGCCGAGGCTTCGGTGATGCCCTTCTCGAACTCGGCTTCCATGCCGGGCTTGATCTCGATCTGCGCGATCTCGAGGATCATGGTCTGACGTCCTTCCCTCAGGTCCGAAGAGGGCGGCCGAGCTTGGCCGCCAGGATGTGGTGCGGGCTCAAAGACGGGTCGGCCTGCGCCGAGACCGGCAGGTAGGCGGTCTGCTCCAGCATGTAGCGGCCGCCCATCGCCCCGTGCATCACGAGGTCCGAGAAGGTCACCCAGGTCTCGCCGGGGCGGAATTCCACGTCGGCCTGTGGGGCCTGAGCCTGGTACGCCGCGTCCTGCTTGAGCGCGTCGTGCAGGTGCAGCATCAGGTGGTCGTATTCCGAGCGCTTGGCCTTGGTGATGCGCAACGCCGCCAGCAGGTACGCCGAGAGCGGCGCGTAGCCCGGCAGCCGCGGCAGGAACTTCTCCGCCACCGACCCGAAATCCTCGCCGACCCGCCAGCGTCGCGGCTCGCCGGAGGGGTTGATGTTGCGGAACACCCGCAGGATCCGCCTGTCGCCGATCGGGTTCGACGGGAAGGCGTCGACGTGCAGGCGCGTGTCGTCGCGCCGCCAGCTGAGCTTGCGCCGGTCCACATCGAAGGGCCGGTAGGAGGTGCCGGCCAGCGTCACCCGGTCGGCGTAATCCGGCAGGTAGGTGCCGATCAGGTCCCGGGCGAAGGCGCGGTAGCGGATCAGGAGCTGGCGCAGAGCTTCCTGCTCCTCCGGAGTGCCGGCCGCGCCGCGAAGCTCCGCCGCCTCGCCGCGGATGTTGACGTTCTTGGCCTTGCCGTTCGCGAACGGCCGCTCGGTGAACCGGCGCTCGAAGTCGGTGAACGGGAAGGGCAGATCCGGAAACAGCAGCACCGCCCCGGCTTCCAGCTCCCGGGCCAGGGACCCTTGCCTCTCGCCGGGGAGGACGGTGCGGATCGGGCTGATCATCGTGTGGGGGCTGGCCCTGCCGGAACGGGTGGTCCCCTGTAGCCGAGCCGCTGCGGGGAGGCCAGGGGCGGAGATCCGGCGGCATTTCCGGTGGATGACACCGCCCGTCGACCGACACCGGCGCGGGCTGTTGTCCCCAGCGCTTGCGCAACGGTCCCGTTCCCGGCACGTTCTCGCACCAGTACCGGCCCGAGAGCCCGGCGGAGGATGGCGCCGATGGCGACCCTGAAGGAATTCGAGGAAGCCCTGCGCGAGCACGGCATGAACATGGCGCTGGCGCTGCTGGAGCGCCTGCGCGAGCGCGACCGGGCGACCCGCACGGTGAAGCCCGCCCGGCGGCTGACGGGTCAGAAGATGACCCCGGAACTCGCCCGGGCGATCCTCGACCTGCATGCCACGACCGGCATGACCCAGCAGGAGATCGCCTTCAAGGTCGGGGTGAATCAGGGCCGCGTGAACGAGGTGATCAAGCGCGGCAAGTGGCTGACCGACGATCCGAGCGCCCCGGAGGCGGTGGCCCGCGACAAGGCGGTCGCCCGGATGCGCGGCGATCCGAAGCCCAAGAAGCCGGCCGCGCGCGCCAAGGAGCGGAAGGCGCCGCCCCCGAAGGCGCGCAACCAGGGCCAACTAGCGCTGGGCGATCTGTAGGAACCGTTCGGAAGCGTATTGCGCGCCTCCCACCAGATCTCCTCACCCTGAGGTGCCTGCGTCAGCGGGCCTCGAAGGAGCCCTCCAGGGATCGCGCGGCCGGCTGGAGCCCTCCTTCGAGGCCTCCGCTGCGCTCCGGCACCTCAGGATGAGGAGATCTGGTGGGAGGCGCGAACCGAACCGCGACCTGACTCCCAGCCAGTCGCTCAACCGACCGGCGCGAAATGCCCCCGGTAGCGCGCGCCGATCGCCTCCACGGGGAGCGTCACGAACACGTCCGTCGTGCCGAACTGGCGGTCGATCACCGCGCCGTCGCCGAAGGTGGCGCCGAGGCGCAGATAGCCCTTGATCAGCGGCGGCAGCGTCTGCAGCGCGGCCTTGGCATCCACCGCCTCCTTCGGCAGCCGGTCCATCGCCACCGCCCGCTCCGGCAGCGCGCGGGCCCGCCAGCCCTCCGGCGCGCGGGCGTGATGGTGGAGGAAGGCAAGCGGCAGCGCCAGCCGGTCCGGATCGGTGCCCTCCAGGCTGGCGCAGCCGATCAGCGCGTCGATCCGGTGATGGAGGACGTAGGCGTAGATTCCCTGCCACAGAAGCTCGACGGTGCGCTTGCTCCGGTAGGGTTTGAGCACGCAGGAGCGCCCGAGTTCCAGCAGCCGCCGGTGCCCTTGGGCAGCCAGCAGCGGCGCGAGGTCGTACTCGCCCTCCGAATAGAAGCCGGCATGACGGTGGGCCACCTCGCCGCGCAGCAGCCGATAGGTGCCGACCACCTTGGGCCGGTGCTCGACGAAGGGCTTCTTCCCCTTCGGCGCGGCGTGGTCGAGGACGAGGAGGTGGTCGCAGATCGCGTCGTAGCTGTCGGCGTCGCGCCGCGACAGGGCGGCGAGCCCGGTGGGGATCGCCGCCATCTCCTCGTAGAACACCCTGAAGCGCAGGCGCTGAGCCCGGCGGATCTCGGATTTTTTCGTCGCCAGCCGCACCTCTAGGCTGCCGATGCGACCGAGGCTGCTGCCCTCGAACGGCTCGGGCAGACGGATCGCGCGATCGGCCGAGAGGACATCGGCGATGCCGGCCGGACCCGATTCGGCTATCCGCGGATGGACTTGGCGCCGCCGCAGCTTCGCGATCGGCGCGCCGACGCCCCATTGCACGCCCTTGTGCCAGCCGGCTCCGAGTGCGCTGTAGGCTCCGCGGGCGAGATTGGCGACCATGGTCGGGTTCACTCCGGGTGCCCATCCGTGCACCGTCGACATCGACACAGAGCACGAAGGCCAAACGCCATTATGACAGCCGACACGAGAAAGCGCCCCGGCCAGGGCCGGGGCGCTCCATCACTCTAGAGGTTCCACCTGCGCAGCGGGATCAGGCCGCCTGCTGGACGTCGTCCTTGCGGACGTCACCCTCGATCACCGGGGCGCTCGGACGCGCGGCCGTGGCGATCTGGATGCGGCGGGGCTTCTTCGCCTCCGGAACCTCGCGGACGAGGTCGATGTGGAGGAGACCGTTCTCGAGAGCCGCACCGGTCACCTGGACGTGGTCGGCCAGCTGGAAGCGGCGCTCGAAGGAGCGGGCCGCGATGCCCTGGTGCAGGAACTCCGCCTTGCCCTCGGCTTTGCGCTCGCCCTTCAGCGTGAGCGCATTCTCCCGCACTTCGATCGACAGGTCGGATTCGGTGAAGCCGGCGACCGCGACGGTGATGCGGTAGGCGTTCTCGCCGGTCCGCTCGATGTTGTAGGGCGGGTAGGTGGGCGCAGCCTCGGCGCTGGCGAACTGATCGAGGGCGGAGAACAGCCGATCGAAGCCGACAGTGGAACGGTAGAGGGGAGCGAGATCGAACTGACGCATGACATATCCTCGTCTGAGCAACATGCAATTCCGGTCCGCCCGATGGGCCGGACCCGTCTTTCGTGCCGCCTGACGGCCGGCACAGACGAGATATCGGAGGGGAAAATCGCGCTTCAAGACCCCGGTCGACGGGAAGAATCGAGATTTTTTCGCTACGGTCGGACCGCGTACGGACGCGCTTGAGGTGAGCCTTGTGAGACGGTTCGACGGTGAGAACGGGCAGCAGCCGCCGCTCCTGACCCTGGGCAGCACGCCGGACAACCCGGTGCCCCCTGGCGGCACCCTGATCGCGATCGGCACGCGCGACGATTGCACGCTGCGGGCGGCCTACTGGCAGACCACGGCGCGAAGCTGCCGCGGCACGATCTGCCTGTTGCAGGGCCGGGCCGAGTTCATCGAGAAGTACTACGAGACGGTCCACGAGCTGCGGGCGCGCGGATTCGCGGTCGTCGCCTTCGACTGGCGCGGTCAGGGCGAGTCGGACCGGCGGGTGGGCGATCCGCACAAGGGCCACGTCGCACGGTTCGACGATTACCGCCTCGACCTCAGGGCCGTGGCCGAGACGGTGCTGGTTCCGCTGATGCCCGAGCCGCATATCGGCCTCGCGCACTCGATGGGCGGCTGCGTCGCCCTCCTCGGAGCGCTGGACGGCTGGCTGCCGTTCCAGCGCCTGGTGACGGTAGCGCCGATGCTGTCGATCCGGATGGTGCGCTGGCCGGCCGGAGCCGCCCTCGTGTCACGGGCCCTCCACCGGTTCGGGCTGGGGAGCCGGTACGTCCCGCTTGGCAAGCCGGTCTCGATCGCCACCAAACCCTATCCCGGCAACCGCCTCTCGCGTGACCCCGTCCGATACGCCCGCAACGCCGCCGCGGCCCGGCAGGTCGGCGCCGGCGCAGTCGGCGATCCGACGGTCGCGTGGCTCGCCGAGGCGTTCCGGGCGATGGCCCGCCTTCGCGATCCGCGCGCCGCGCCGCGCATCACCGTCCCGACGCTGATCATCGCGGCGGGCGCCGACCCGGTCTGCGGCACCCTCGACACCGAGCGCTTCGCCGCCCGGCTGAAGGCCGGCCACATTCTGGTCCTTCCGGATTCCCGGCACGAGATCCTGACCGAACGTGACGCCATCCGGCAGGATTTCTGGGCGGCCTTCGAGGCCTTCGTGCCGGGCTCGCCCCTGCCCTCCCCGGCGGAGGTCGAGGCGCACGCTGCGGCCGTGCCGTTGGGGTGATCCGTCAGCCCGCGAGATCCGGATCGATGTCCCGCGGGCGCACGAACCGCTCCAGACGTCCCCGGCCAGGGGCGACCTCCGCCCAGTGGGCGGCGTCGAAATCGATCACCACGTAGGCCGCGGTCGGAAACTCGACCATCAGGCGCGAGCGCGCCTCGCGCGGCCCCTCCCCGGCGAGAGCGACCGCGAGATCCCCGAGGCCGGGATTGTGGCCGACGACGATCACCGTGGCGGCCTCGTCCGGGGCGTCCCGGATCACCGCGAGAATGCTCTCCGCCGGCGCCTCGTAGATCTCGGCCTGCCAGCGCGTCTGCGGATTGCCGAGTGCCGCGGCCACGGCCTCCCAGGTCTCCCGGGTGCGCTCGGCCGTCGAGACGAGGGCGAGGTCCGGGCGAAAGCCGGCCTTGGCGAGATGGGCACCTACGGCCGGCGCGGCCCGGCGGCCCCGGGAATTCAGGGGGCGTTCGCGGTCGACGACGCCCGCCGTGCGGTCCGACTTGGCGTGCCGCAACAGGATCAGCCTGCGCATGGAAGGGGCCTCCGGAACGAGCCTCTCGCGGCTGCCGGCGCGCGCCGGACGGGCGAGGCCGGCAGCCTCAGCCCGGTTATCCGAAAGCGCGACGTGCGGGAACCTCGGCTTTCCTGCCCGGTTCGCACCGCGGGCCGTCCGCGCCCCGCCCGCGGCGCGGCAATTCCCGACGAAGGAGGCTGCCCGATGGAACGATCGCCCCGCGTCACTGAGATCCTGTCCTGGTATGGGGCCGACAGCCCCGGGACGCTCGCCAATCTCGCCCGCATGCTGGAGCACGGACGGCTCGGCGGCACCGGCAAGATGCTGATCCTGCCGGTGGACCAGGGTTTCGAGCACGGTCCCGCCCGCAGCTTCGGCCCGAACCCGCCGGCCTACGATCCGCACTATCATTTCGAGCCTCGCCCTGTCGGCGGGCTGCAACGCCTACGCGGCGCCCCTCGGCTTCCTGGAGGCTGGCGCGCGGGACTATGCCGGGCGCATCCCGCTGATCCTCAAGCTCAACGACCACGATCTCCTGGCCGACGAGGAGGATCCCGAGCAGGCGATCACCGGCTCGGTGGCGGATGCGCTGCGACTCGGCGCCAGCGCCATCGGCTTCACGATCTATCCCGGCTCCGCCCACCGCAACGCCATGTACGGCCAGATCCGCGCGATCGCCGAGGAAGCCAAGAGCGTCGGGCTCGCGGTGGTGATCTGGTCCTACGCCCGGGGCTCGGCCCTGTCGAAGGAGGGCGAGACCGCCATCGACGTGATCGGCTACGCGGCGCAGATCGCCGCGCAGCTCGGCGCGCACATCATCAAGGTGAAGCTGCCCACCGCCCATATCGAGCAGCCGGCGGCCCGGAAGGTCTACGAATCCACCGGCATCCCGATCGGCACCGCGGCCGAGCGCGTGCGCCACGTGGTGCAATGCGCCTTCAACGGGCGGCGGATCGTGATCTTCTCCGGCGGTGCGCAGGCCGAGGAGGCCACGCTCCTCGACGAGATCCGGGCGATCCAGGCGGGCGGCGGCTTCGGCTCGATCGTCGGACGCAACGCCTTTCAGCGCTCGCGCGAGGATGCCCTGAAGCTGCTGGGCCGGATTACCGACATCTATGCGGGCAAATGACCGTGCCTGAGCGGCTTCTGAAGTCGATCATCCGCACGGCAAGCCTGGAATCATCCGACGCACACCGCAGGATGAGGATGTCCGTGGGAAAACCGCTCCGATATCGGCGAAACCTCAGCCGCCCCGCTGCTCGCGGCGCATCATGAAGGCGAGCTTCTCGAACAGGCTGACATCCTGCTCGTTCTTCAGGAGCGCGCCGTGCAGCGGCGGGATCAGCTTCCGGCCGTCGTGCTCGCGCAGCGTCTCGGGGCCGATGTCTTCCGAGACGAGGAGCTTCAGCCAGTCGAGCAGTTCCGAGGTCGAGGGCTTTTTCTTCAGGCCCGGCGCCTCGCGCATCGCCAGGAAGATCCGCAGGGCCTCCTCGACGAGGCGGTGCTTGATGCCCGGATAGTGCACGTCGACGATGCGCTGCAGCGTCTCGGCGTCGGGGAACTTGATATAGTGGAAGAAGCAGCGGCGCAGGAACGCGTCCGGCAGCTCCTTTTCGTTGTTCGACGTGATGATCACGATCGGCCGGCGGACGGCCTTCACGGTCTCGCCGGTCTCGTAGACGTGGAACTCCATCCGGTCGAGGCTCGGTGAGGAGGTCATTCGGGAACTCGATATCGGCCTTGTCGATCTCGTCGATGAGCAGGACTGGGCGCTCGGGCGCCGTGAAGGCCTCCCAGAGCTTGCCGCGCCGGATGTAGTTGCCGATCTCCGAGACCCGCGGGTCGCCGAGCTGCGAGTCGCGCAGCCGCGAAACCGCGTCGTACTCGTAGAGACCCTGTTGGGCCTTCGTGGTCGACTTGATATTCCAGACGATGAGCGGCGCGTTCAGCCCCTTGGCGATCTCCTCGGCCAGCACGGTCTTGCCGGTGCCGGGTTCGCCCTTCACCAGGAGCGGGCGTTCCAGGACCACGGCGGCGTTGACCGCCGCGGTGAGGTCGGGGGTCGCGACGTAGGTCTCGGTTCCGGAAAAGCGCATCACGGTCTCAAAGAGGCTGGCCTGGGCCAACCGGTAACGTGGGGCCCGCCGACCCTGCAAGCGCCGCGCCGTGCAGCCCCGTTGTCGTGAAGCGTGGGTCGGACGGGTGGCGTGCGCCGTCGCGGCGCCGGCGGCGGGATGATCAGCCCTTCTCGTGCCAGACGCAGTTCCGGGCCAGAATCTCGAGGTTCACGTCCGATTTCTGCGGCTGCGGCAGCGTCTTGCCGTCCATGGCGAGGTCGATCTTGATCTCGACCTGCCCCTTCGCCTCGTTGGAGCGGCGGGAGAAGTAGCAGTACTGCTGATAGGGCTGGTCGGCGTTGTCCTTGAAGTTCCAGCCGGTCACGATCTGCCCGTCGAGGTAGGGTACCTGCTTGAACACCGTGAAAGTCGTGTTCACCGCCGCCTTGGAGGCCGGAGCGGCATCGCTGCCGAGCTGCGCCTTAGTGGGCGTCGGCGTGGCGGCGACCTTGGGCAGCCCTTCGAGCTTGAGCACGTTGTCGGTCAGCGTGACCTCGCCCTTGGTCTTGAGGGTCACGTCCGAGAGCGCGGCCTGCATGGCGGCGGCGATCTTCTCGGCGGCGGTGTCGAACTTGTTGAGCGTCGCCCAGCCGTAGGCCGCCGCCCCGACGCCGATGCCGGCGAGGCACGTGAAGGCGCCGAAGCCGAGCGCCCGGAACAGGAAGGCCCGGGCCGCGACGTAGCTCGAATCCGCCCGCAGGCGGGAATTCACCTGCTGGGCCAGGGCGATGTTTTCGGGCGTCCCGCTTGCGACGTAGTTCATGCCCCGGCTCCCGCGGCAGGTAGGGTCTGGCCCGGATGAGTCTGGCCGGCCAGGGGCTGTCCGGGAAGGGCCTGCTGACCCTGGGCCGGACGATTCATCGGGATCACCGCCCCCGAGGCGGTGGCGGCGCGCGGCAGGATCGGCTCAGGGTGCGAGCGCAGGGCGTCGGCGATCGCGTCCAGCATGTAGGGGCAGCCTCCGGGTTCACGGCGGCGCCGAGGTCGTCCTCGTCCATGAAGGTCCGGCGGGTCGAGACCGCGCAGAGCGCCAGGATCGTGGACGCGAAGGCGGCGCAGACCGCCGGGAGGAACACGAAGATCCGCAGGAAGGCGTGGACTTGGCTCTCGGTCACGTCGATCGGATCGACGCCGTAGACCATAGCGGTGAAGGAGTGCAGCTGCGAGCGGTTGACCGCGTTGCGGTAGGCCTGCTCGGCATCGGCGACGCGCCGGTCGGCGGCGCCCGGATCGAGGGCCGCGCGGGCCTTGCGGGCCTCCTCCAAGTCCTTGATCATCGCGGCGCGGTCGGCCGAGGCCTTTGCGACGCCCCCCGACAGGGCGGCGACCCGCGGATCGGCGACGCATTTCAGGTTCTGGTATTTCCGGCCCTTGCTGTTGGTGCCGAAGACCCGCTCGCAGCGCTGGGCCGGCAGACCGGCGAGCTGCTGGGCGTTGTCGGCAGAGCGCTTCTCGATCTGGTCGAGTTCGGCCGTGTACTGGGCCACCCGCTCGTCCGCCGCCTTGATGCGGTCCCCGATCGTGGCCCGGTCAGCCTGGGCGTCCTTGAGGGCCGTCTTGGTCCGGGCAGCCTCCATCAGGCGGGGATGAAACATCATCTCGCCGAGCTGCGACACCGACTTGGTGGTCACGCCGGCCGCGAAGATGATGCCGATCACCGCGAGCACGCGCACGAAGTACGAGCGCTGGGTGCGGGCCAGGATGCCGAGCGGAACCCGGCACAGCTCCACCGCGGCGTAGACCATCGG
The DNA here is from genome assembly GCA_050632875.1 of Methylobacterium sp. P31. Lineage (GTDB taxonomy): Bacteria > Pseudomonadota > Alphaproteobacteria > Rhizobiales > Beijerinckiaceae > Methylobacterium. The sequence continues at coordinate 5,774,192 of JBODSC010000001.1, forward strand.
CGCCAGCAGCATGAAGTAGAAGGCGTGCCAGTCGCCGTCGCTGTAGACGCCCGCGAACAGCCACGCGCCCCACAGCGAGGCGCCGATCACCATGAACTCGACGAGGTACGCGATTCCCACGTAGCCCCACTTGATGCGGTAGCCCTTCTCGACGTGGCGCTGGTGGCGCCAGCGATCTGATTCCAGCTTCCACTCGCGCTGCTCGCGCGTCAGGTCGCGGTTGGGTGGCGCGGCGGGACCGGAAAATATCGATTTGATGGAGATCATCGGCCTCGTCGCGTCCATCGGGTCCAGTCTCGGGCACGGCCCGGCCGAGCTTAACCCCCGTTTAACTCAGGCGTGTATGCGTGCATTGTGCCGATTTTGGGCCGTATTGCACGCCTCCACCCGCCGCCCGTCGGGAACCGGCGCCCAGGTGGCGGAAATGTCTCACCGGATCCGTGTATCCGGCTTGTGTCGCAGCACACCTGTCCGAGGCGCTTCAGCCTTGGAATTCGGTTGCCCCCGTCCTTGGCCGACCCATGATCGCGCAGCCGTGATCGGCACCCGCGCCGCTCCCGAGAGACGAGGTGATCCGCCGCCGATGCCCGAGGTCCACGCCGGCTCCTACAAGGAAGCGATCCTGTTCCTCGTCACAGCGGGCATCGTGGTGCCCCTGTTCCATCGTCTGCGGATCTCGCCGGTGCTCGGCTTCATCGGCGCCGGGGCCCTGCTCGGACCCTACGGGCTCGGGCGCTTGGCCGATGCCCATCCCTACGTCCACCTCTTCACCATCGGCAACCGTACCGAGATCGCGCACCTTGCCGAGTTCGGCGTGATCTTCCTGATGTTCATGATCGGTGTCGAGCTGTCCTGGGAGCGCCTGCGGGTCCTGCGGCGGCTGGTCTTCGGCCTCGGCTCCCTGCAGGTGGGCTGCTCCGCGCTGATCCTCGGGGCGATCCTCTACGGGCTCAATGTGCCCCTCGCGGGCGCGGCGATCGTGGGCATCGGGCTCGCCCTGTCGTCCACCGCCGTCGTGCTGCCGGTGCTGGCCGAGCAGAAGCGGCTCAACGCGCCCACCGGCCGGACGAGCTTCGCGGTCCTGCTGTTCCAGGATCTCGCGGTGGCGCCGGTCCTGTTCGCGATCGCGGTGCTCGGCCGCGACGATGGCGGTGACAAGGGCTGGGCGCTGGCCGTGGCCCTCGGGCAGGCGGCCATCGCGCTGGGGCTGATCGTGGTCGCCGGCCGCCTCGCCCTGCGTCCCCTCTTCCAGCTCGTGGCGCGCACGCGCTCCACCGAGCTGTTCATGGCGGCCTGCCTGCTCGTGATCGTCGGCACGGCGCTCACCGCGGCGGCGAGCGGCCTGTCGATGACCCTCGGGGCCTTCGTGGCCGGCCTGCTGCTCGCCGAGACCGAGTATCGCCGGGCGATCGAGGCGACGATCGATCCGTTCAAGGGCCTGCTGCTCGGCGTGTTCTTCGTCTCAGTGGGCATGAACCTGGATCCCGCCCAACTCATGGCGAGCCCCGGCGCGATCCTCGGCCTGTCCCTGGCGCTGGTCCTGATCAAGGCCGCCGTGGTGATGATGGCGGCCCCCGTCCTGAAGATCCCGCGGCCCGTCGCCCTGGAGACGGCGCTGCTGCTCGGGCCGGGCGGGGAATTCGCCTACGTGCTGATCGGCGGCGCCATGGCCACCGGACTGGTCCCGGAGGAAGTCGGGGCGGCCGCCCTGGTGGTGACCACCGTCACGATGATCATGATCCCGGCGCTGGCCGCCCTCGGCCGGCGGCTCAAGCTGCGGGCGACGGCCAGCGCCCAGGCGGCCGCCAAGACGGAGCCGCTGCCGGAGCGGGTGGAGAACCGGGTGATCGTCGCGGGCTTCGGCCGCGTCGGCCGTCAGGTCGGCGAGATGCTGGAGCGGCACAAGATCCCGTACCTCGCCCTCGATTCCGACGCCGCTCGGGTCGCCGAGCAGCGCCGCGCCGGCGCGCCGGTCTATTTCGGCGACAGCGGCAACACCGAGATGCTGCGCCGCTGCGACATCGCCACAGCCCGGGCCCTGGTGGTCACCCTCGACAATCCGCGCGCCGTCGAGGCGGCGGTGGCGGCAGCCCGCGCCGAGCGGCCGGACCTGACCATCGTGGCCCGGGCTCGCGATGCCCGCCACGCCTCGGCGCTCTACGAACTCGGGGTCGACGACGCGGTCCCGGAGACGATCGAGGCCTCGCTGCAATTGTCGGAGGCCGTGCTGGTCGATGTCGGCGTGCCGATGGGGCTCGTCATCGCGTCAATCCACGAGCGCCGGGACGAGTACCGCGCCCTCCTGAAGAAGCGCGAGAGCGAGGCGAAGCCGATCTTCCGCGCCCGCCGGACCGTCGGCAAGGCGCTGGGGAAGCCGGCGGCCAAGCGGGAGCCCGAGCGCCAGGAGGCGGCCGGTCAGGAGGCGTGAGCCGCGGCTCTTCGGTCAGACCGAGGCGCGCAGAGCCTCGTCGAGCTTGGGCCGCCGCGCGACGCGGCTGCGCGGCGCCGGCTCGAACCCGTCGGCGAAGCTGCAGCGGTAGACGAGTTCGTCCGCGGGCCCGAGCCCGGTGACCAGAGGCACCGTCACGGTGTCCCCGGCGAAGCGCCAGCCGCGCGCGCCCTTGTCCCAGTAGAGCCAGACCGTTCCGGGAAAGCCCCGCAGGGTGAACACCGCGGCTTTGCGCGACAGGGCCTGCACGGCCCGCGGGGCGTACATGCCCTTGTTGCGGTAGGCCTCCTGGGTCGACGCGGGCTGGCGATCCATGAAGGTGTTGCGCACCAGCTCAATCGTCGCCCCCGGCTTCCCGAGAAACCGCTTGAATTCCGCCAGATTCCGCAGGATGACCGCCATCGCAGGTCTCCTCGCTTGCCCTGCGCGGCCCGCGTCGCCGCGTCCGCCCATACTCGATGCACCGAGTTGAGCGATTCCCGTGACCGAATGAGTGACCGGGCGAGGCTTGTCCGGACACATATCAACAGATTCCACGACTTATGCCCAGGTTATGAGTCCCATCCGTGCGGAGAGACTCGCTTGGCCATCGGAATCAGCGGTGTTCACAGCGCAGAATCTTGTCGACCATCGTTGAAAATTCTGAATCGCCGCTGGAAGGACCTGCCAAGCTCGGCGCGCGAGCCTCCGATTCGCCCGGGCTTGACCCGCGCCTCCGGCTGGCGCGTTCTCCCGGGATGCTGCTGCAGTTCTTTACGGCCCTCCGGGACGCCAAGGTCCCCGTCTCCCTGAAGGAGTACCTGACCCTGCTGGGCGCCCTCGACCGGGGCCTCGCCGAGCACGATGTCGAGGCATTCTACTTCCTGTCGCGTGCCGCCCTTGTGAAGGACGAGGCTCATCTCGACCGGTTCGACCGGGTGTTCGGTACGGTGTTCAAGGGTCTGGAGACACTCGGCGAGGCGGTGGAACCCACCGCCATCCCGGAGGAATGGCTGCGCAAGCTCACCGAGAAGTACCTAACCGAGGCCGAGAAGGCGGAACTCAAGGCGCTCGGCTGGGACAAGCTGTTCGAGACCCTGAAGCAGCGGCTGGCCGAGCAGAAGGGGCGCCACCAGGGCGGCTCGAAGTGGATCGGCACCGGCGGAACCTCGCCGTTCGGCGCCTACGGCTACAATCCCGAGGGGATCCGCATCGGTCAGGACGGCAATCGCAACTTTCGGGCGGTGAAGGTCTGGGACAAGCGGGAGTTCAAGGATCTCGACGACAGCGAAATCGGCGCGCGCAACGTGCGCCTCGCGCTGCGGCGGCTGCGCCGCTTCGCCCGGACGGGGGCGGCCGAGGAACTCGACCTCGACAACACGATCCGCGAGAGCGCGCGCCAGGGCTATATCGACGTGCGGCTGCGCCCGGAGCGGCGCAACGCCGTGAAGGTCCTGCTGTTCCTCGATGTCGGCGGCTCGATGGACTGGCACATCGAGCAGGCGGAGGCGCTGTTCTCGGCGGCGCGCTCGGAGTTCAAGCACCTCGCGCACTACTACTTCCACAACTGCCCCTACGAGGCGGTGTGGACCGAGAACCGGCGGCGGCACGAGGCGAGGACGCCGCTGCTGGACGTGATCCGCACCTACGGCAGCGACTACCGCCTCGTCTTCGTGGGCGACGCCTCCATGAGCCCCTACGAGATCGCCACGCCCGGCGGCTCGGTGGAGCACTGGAACGAGGAGGCCGGCGCCGTCTGGATGCAGCGGCTCCTGGCCCATTTCCCGAAGGCCGCATGGCTGAACCCGGTGCCCGAGACGCACTGGGGCTACACCCAGTCGATCGGCATGATGCAGCGGCTGGTCGCCGGCCGGATGTTCCCCCTCACCCTAGAGGGGCTCGACGCGGCGGCGCGGGCCCTGGTCCGGTGACGGGACGCGTCAGCCCTGCTGCGCGGGCGTCGTCACCACGAGCCCGTCGAGCCTCCGGCGTGATCTTGATCTGGCAGGAGAGGCGGGAATTCTCGCGCACGTCGCTGGCGAAATCGAGCATGTCCTGCTCCATGTCCTGGGCCTTCCCGACCGCCTCGATCCATGCGTCGGCGACGTAGACATGGCAGGTGGCGCAGGCACAGGCGCCGCCACATTCCGCGTCGATGCCCGGCACGTTGTTGCGCAGAGCCGTCTCCATCACGGTCGCGCCGACGCTGCCTTCGACGGTCCTCTCCGTCCCGGCTTGGTCGACGTAGGTGATCTTGGGCATGCTGGGGGCTCCGGGCTCGCGTCGAGCGCAGTCTGTCCGACGGGCGGCGTGCCTGCTTGGCGGCAGAGACCGCGGAATGCAAGCGCGACGGTTGACACCGGTCCCGGATCGATCGCCGCATCGCGGCAGAGTCGTCGCGGCGGGCGTGTCAGATCCGCCAGCCCGCGATCTCCGCCAGCGCCGCCGCCACCGCGGCGGCGAGATCGTCGAGCGGGCCCGTCTCCACGCCGGCCCGCAGACGGGCCTCGGCAGCGTCCGCCAGCGTGCGCACCTGCGCGGCCCCGACCCCGCGGCCGAGCCTTTCAGCGTGTGGGCGAGGTCGGCGCGCTGATCTCGCGGCAGGGTGGGATCGGCGAGGCGCGGCAGGATCGAGCGACACTGTCGGGCAAACAGGTGCAGAACTTCCTCGGCGAGTTCGGGGTCGCCGCCGGTCTGCGCATCGAGCGCAATGCGGTCAATGGCCTGCATGCTCGGACTCCCGGCATCCGGATTCGTCGGGGATTGCGGATCTGATCCACACAATTCACCCCCTGATTCGCGGGGTGGGGATCGCGCCGGACCCCTCCTCTGCGGCAGGATGGGGCAGGCGGTGAACGGCAGGCTCGGTAACCATTCGGTTAACGTTTTCTGGGGCCGGCCGAAGGCTCGGGTACCGGCGATCGGTGCCCGCGTCTAATCTTCGATGGTAAACGGGGTGTTGCGTCTCTGGCATCAGCCTCCCCAGGTGCCGGTGAACCCGTGGAACGAGGCGTTGTATGGCGACCGAGAAGAAGCTGAAGGATCCGGCCGAGGCCGCGCTCTCTGCGATCGAGCAGGCGCTGAACCTCGACGCCCTGACGCCGAGCGGCACCGATGGCCGCGCCGAGCCGCGCCTGCCCGATGTCGGTGATGCCGATCCGCTGCTCGACGGGACGCTCGACCCGGCCGGCCGCACCATGCCGCCGCGCCTCGACCTCGACCCGCCACTCGCCTCCGACCTGCCCCCGCCGGGCGTTGAGCGCCCCCGCCGCGAGGGTGGGCTCCTGCCCCCGACCGCTCGCTCGTGGCCAACGACGACCGGCGCAACATCGGCATCCTGCAGCAGACCCTGCGGGTGCGCTCCTCGCCCAAGCCCTACCTGTTCGCGCTCGCCGCCGGCCTCGCCTGGATCGGCGCCCTGGTGCTGATCGCGTGGTTGAAGTCCGATGGCGACCTGCGCGGCGTCGTCTCGGGCCTCACCGCCCTCCAGGCGAGCGTCGGCGCCGCGGCGCTGTTCGGTCCGGTGGTGCTGTTCGTCATCGCCGCCATGCTGGCGGTGCGCGCTCAGGAGATGCGCCTCGTGGCCCGCGCGGTCGGTGAGGTCGCGGTGCGCCTGGCCGAGCCCGAGAGCTTCTCCACCGATGCCGTCCTGACCATGTCGCAGACGGTGCGCCGCGAGGTTGCGGCGGTGGGCGACGGTGTCGAGCGGGCGCTGGCCCGGGCCGGCGAGCTGGAGACGCTGGTGCGGGGCGAGATCGCCACGCTGGAGCGCGCCTATTCCGACAACGAGATCCGCATCCGCTCCCTCGTCGACGAGTTGGTGGCGCAGCGCGAGGCCATCGTCACCAATGCCGACCGGGTGCGGAACGCCATCACTGGCTCGCACCAGAGCCTGAGCCAGGAGCTGGAGGGCGCCTCCGACCGGATCGTCTCTGCCCTGACGGGGGCGGGCGAGCGGGTGACCGGCGCACTCGAGACCCGGGGCGCCGAGATCACCGCCTCCCTGGGCGACGCGGGCGACCGGGTGGTCGGCCTGATGACCGCCCGCGGCAACGACCTCATCGAGAATCTCACGGCCACCAGCCAGGACGTGCGCGGCAGCCTTCAGGAGGTGGGTGAGGCCCTCACCCGGGCTTTCGAGAGCCGCGCGAGCGAGGTGACCGGCGCCTTCGAGGTCGCCGGCACCGCCCTCACCGGCCGGCTTGCCGAGAATGCCGGCACCCTGGCCCGGAGCATCGCCGAGACCGGCGCGCAGGTGGGCGAGGCGCTGGAGCGTCAGGCCGCCACGGTGCGTGAGAGCTTCGAGCGTTCGGTGACCGGCCTCGAATCCGTCTTCCTGTCGCGCGGATCGGAACTGACCGAGCGCTTCGGCGCCATGGGCACCGAGATCACCGCGCGCTTCGCCGAGACCGGTTCGGCGCTGACCCAGGACCTCGCCGGTCGCGGCACGGCGCTGCGGGCCGAGATCGAGAGCGCGGGCCTGTCGGTCGCCGACGCGATCGAGGGCCGCGGACGGGAGGCCCAGGCCGCCCTGGCGCTGGCTGCCGGCGGGGCCGGCGAGGCGCTGGCTGCCCGTGCCGGCGCGGTGCGGGACGACCTGATCGGCACTGCCGAGCGGATCGCCGACGCGCTCTCCGAGCGCGGTGGCGCCCTCGCGGAGCGCATGGACGGCATCGCGGCGCGCCTGGACGAGACCGTGACGGTGCGGGCGGCCGATCTGGAAAACCGCGTCGCGGCGGCCGCTGAGCGCGCGGGCGGCAGCATCACGCACCGGACGCAGGAAGTCACAGCGGACCTGGAGGCCGCCTTCTCGGCGCTCGGCCAGGGTTTCGAGGCCGGCGCCGCCGCTGCGGTCCAGTCCCTGCGCGGATCCGTCGAGGGCTTGTCCGGCGAAGTCGAAAGCCGCACCCAGGAGGCCTCCGCACGGCTCACCGGAACTCTGGCGACCCTGCGCACCGCATCCGCCGAGGTCACCGGAGCCGTCGAGGCCGAGACCGCGGTTCTGCTGGCCCGGTTCCGCGATGCCGCCGACCGCGCCGGAACGGAACTCGGTGAGCGCGGCACGGCCGCGGTTGCTGCGGTACGCGCCGCCCTCGACGCGCTCAACGGCGAACTCGCCGCCCGGACCGGCGACGCGACCGGCAGCCTCGCCGAGGCTGCCCGCACGATCTCGGCCGACCTCGCCGCCCGCCTCGGCGAGATGGAGGCGGCCTTCGGCGAACACGGCCGCGGCGTCGCCGCGCTGCTCGCCAGCCACGCCGACGAGACACAGGCCCGGATCAGCGGCACCGGCCGCGACATCGTGCTGGCGGTGGCGAGCCAGGGTGCCCGCATCGCCGACACGCTCAGCCAGACCGGCGCGAGCTTCGCCGAGACCGCAGACGGGCGTGTCCGGGCGATCGACGAGACGCTGGGCAACCGCCTCGCCGCCCTGCAGGAGACCATCGCCCGCGGCGACATCCTGGCCGACCGCATCGGCCGCGACACCGCGGCGCTCACCGAGACCGTCGGCGCCCGGCTGGAGGAGATGGACCGGCTCATCACCGGCAAGGGACAGGCCGTCGCCGAGACGATCTCGACCCAGGCCCGCGAGGCCGGCAACCTGATCGAGGGGCATCTCGGGACCCTGGAGGAGCGCTCCGCCAAGCGGGCCGCCGAGATCGGCGAGGCCGTCGCGAGCCTCGTCAGCCACATCGACGGCCATCTCGGCACCCGCGCGGCAGCCGTCGACGAGGCGCTGCGCGCCCGGACCGACGAGATGGCGCGGATCATGGCCGAGGGCGGCCGCGGCCTGATCGAGATGCTCGACGGCCGGGCCGCGGGGCTGGGGCAGGACATCGACCGGCACACGGGCGAGATCGCCCGCCGCATCGAGGAGGGGCGAGCCGCTTCGACGCGGGCGTCATCGGCCGGCTGCAGGAGATCGCCGCGGCGCTGGAGGAGCGCGCCCGCCTCGTCGACGAGAGCTTCGGCGTGCAGGCCTTCGAGGCGATCCGCCTCATCGAGGCGCGGACCCGTGCCGTGGACGAGGAACTGGCCGGCCGGACCCGCGACCTCGTCGCAACCATCACCGACAGGACCGGCGGGATCGACGCCGCCATGGCCGAGCGCGTCCGGTCGCTGACCGGCACCATCGAGGAGGCCACCCGGGCCCTCGAAGCGTCGCTGTCGGCCCGCGCCGAGGAGATCGTCCGGCTGGTGAACGAGCGCACCGAGAGCGCCGACGCGGCGCTGACCGCCCGGACGGATGCCGTCCGCGCGGCCTTCGCGGAGCGCGCGGACCTGCTCGGCCGCCTCATCGACGAGCGCATCGCCGCCATGTCGAGCGAGGCTCGACGAGAAGGGTCGGGCCGTGTTCGGGACGATCGGCGGCCGCATCACCGAACTGGCCCGCCTGTTCGACCGCGGCGGCACCTCGCTGGCCGAACTGATCGCCCAGCGCGGCGAGAGCGTCCTGTCCAAGCTCCAGCAGACCATCGCGGATGCCGAGCGGATGCTCGATGCCGGCGAGGGCCGCCTGGGCCACACCCTGTCGAGCCGCACCGCCGATATCAGCGGGCTGCTCGACGAGGGCGTGCGCACGGTCCACGGCCTGCTCGACGACCGCACCAACCAGATCCGCGTGATGCTGGACGACCATGCCGGCACCCTGGCCGCCACCCTCGACGGCCGCATCGGCCCGATCAACGAGGCGCTCGACGGGCGCGGTCAGGCGCTGGTCGCTGCTGTGGAGGGCGCGTTCGGCACCGCCGCCGGCGCCCTGGAGGACCGGACGCGGCAGCTCGGCAGCCTGTTCGATGCGCGGCTCGAGAGCCTGGAGAGCCTCGTCGAGGGGCGCGGCAACCGCCTCGCCGAGACGCTGAACGCCCGGGCTCAGGCCCTGCGCACCCTGTTCGAGGAGGCCCAGACCGCCCTCGACGCGATGGTGGAGAGCGGCGGCGGCCGCTTCGCCACCACGGTGGATACCCGCATCCAGTCCCTGCGCGCGGTGCTGGAAGAGGCGCCTGCCGCCCTCTCCGCGCTGGTCGAGACCCGCGAGCGGCAGCTTGCCGCGACCCTCGACGCCCGCACGCAGCGCCTGCAGACCCTGTTCGAGGAGGCCCAGAACGGTCTGCGCGACCTCGTGGACGTTCGCGGCCAGGAAATCGCCGACGCCATCGCGGCCCGGACCGAAGGCCTGCGCACGACCCTCGACGGCGCGCCCACCCAGATGGCGGACCTTCTGGACGCCCGCTTCGCGCATCTCCGCGCCCTGTTCGAGCGGGCGCAAGCGGAGATCGACAGCCTCGTTGAAGGCCGGGGCCGCGAGATCGCCGGGACCATCGAGCACCGCACCCAGGCCCTGCAGGCCACGATCGAGCAGGCGAGCCCTGCCATCGCCGGGCTTCTCGAGACCCGCGAGAGCCAGCTCGCCGAGGCCTTCCAGGCTCGGACCGGGCAGTTGCAGACCCTGTTCGAGCGGGCCCAGGCCGGCCTCGACACGGCGGTCGAGAGCCATGGCCGGGAAATCGCCATGGCGGTTCAGGCGCGCACACAGGATCTGCGCGCGCTCCTCGAAGCGGCGCCCGCGGGTGTCGCCTCCCTCCTGGATGCCCGGATCGAGACCCTGCGCGCCCTGCTGGAGCGGGCCCAGGCGGATCTCGGCACGGCGGTCGAGGGGACCGGGCGCGAGCTGACCGAGCGGGTCGAGGCCCGCGTCCAGACCCTGCGGACGACTTTCGAACAGGCGCGTGCGGCGATCGAGGGGCTCCTCGACGATCGCAGCCGGGCCCTGATGGAGGCCACCGAGGGCCGCACCGGAGCCCTGGTCGAGGCCTTCGACGCACGGCTTCGCGACCTCGACGGGATCGTGGAGGGCCGCACGGCGGCCCTGGCGCAGGCCGTCGAGACCCAGAGCGAGGCCCTGGCCCGGGGCGTCGACGCCCGGGCCGACGCCTTCACGCAGCGCATCGACAGCCGCATGCGGCTGTTCGCGACCCTGGTGGCCCAGCGCGCCGACACCCTGGCAAATGCCTTCGACGACCGCCACGAAGCCTTCGCGGGCCTCATGGACGAGCGCACGGCGAGCCTCGTCGCCGCCCTCGACGAGCGGGCACGGGCGCATGCCGAGCAGGTCGACGCCCACAATGCGGCGCTCGCCGAGACGCTCAGCCGCCGCGAGGCGGCCCTGGCCGGCCTGATCGACGCCCGGGCCGAGGCTCTCGGGGCCGGGTTCGAGCGGCGCGCCGATGCGCTGGGCGCCCTGGTGGATGCGCGCGGCGAGGCCCTGTCCCGCCGCCTCGCGGAGAGTGCCGAGGCCCTGGTCCGGGCCATCGAGGAGCGGGGCAGCGCGCTGCTGGCCGGCGTCGAGGGCAGCGGACGTGCGGTCGGGGAGACCGTGGAGCAGCATGTCGAGCGCCTGCGCGCGGCCATCGACGGGCCGATGCTCGACCTGTCCCGGGCCCTGGCGGACCGGGCCGATGCGATCGAGCGGGCGCTGGCGGAGACCGGCCTGCCGCTCGCCGAGACCCTGCGGGAACGGACCGAGGAACTGGCCGTGCAGTCGCGGGCCTCGGCCGAGCTGCTGCGCGCCGCCGTCGAGGATGGCGCGGGCCGCACCCTCTCGGAGCTGTTCGAGACCAACGACCGGATGGGTCGGGAGCTGGGCAGCCTGCTCCAGCGGATCGAGAGCGCCAACGTCGCGCTCAGCGAGCTGGTGGCCGGGGCCGGCACGAATCTCGGTGCGGTCGAGCAGGGCCTCGCGGGCCGGATCGAGCAGATCCAGACGGCGCTGGAGCGTATCGCCGCGGAGACCGGCCGGGCCAGCGCGGGCGTCTCGGCGCAGGTCGAGGCCCTGCGCGGCGCCGCCGACGGGGCGCTGCAGGAGGCGTCCCGCCTCGCCGAGACGCTCGACGGGCGCGGCCGCTCCCTCGGTGAGCAGACGGCCGCCCACGTGGCCGCCCTCGACCGGGCGGCGGCCTCCCTCGCGACCATCGAGGAACGTCTGGGTTCGGCCCTGTCCGGCCGCGAGGCGGCGCTGACGGAGGCGCTCAGCGCCTTCGAGGCGCGGGCCGCTGCCCTTGAGCAGAATGGCAATGCCCTCGCGCAGACGATCGAGCAGACCCTGCGCGCCGCCGAGGAGCGCGCCCGGAGCGTGGGCGAGACCCTGACTCAGACCGCCCAGGGCGCCGGGGCCTCGGTGACGAGCGCCTTCGCCGGCCTGAAGGACAGCGCCAGCGCCGAGGGTGAGAAGGCCGCGCAGGGCGTGCGGCAGGCCATCGAGGAGGCGGCCCGGGAGATGCGCAGCGGCTTCCAGGAGGCCCAGGCCAGCTTCGGCGATTCCTTCTCGGCCCTGCGCGAGATGGCAGGCTCGATCCGCGGCGAGGCTCGACGCGACCCGCGCCGAACTCGCCAAGGGTGTCCTCGAGCTTCCGCGCGAGACCCAGGATGCCACGGGCGAGATGCGCCGGGTGGTGGCCGACCAGATCAAGGCGCTCAACGAGGCTCTCGGCCCTGGTCTCCCGTTCCGGCCGCTCGGTGGACGTTGCCCAGCCGCAGGCCCAGCGGCGGGTGGCGGAGGGTGGCACCCGCGCCGTCGCGGCGCCGCAGGCCGGGCCGGCCCAGGCCTCGGCCGCGCCTGCCGCTCCGGCTCCCGCGCTCCCGGCGCCGGCGGCGCCGCGGGCCTCCGCAGGACCGGCCCGGATCGAGGCGTCCCGGCCGGCCGCCACGGCCCGAGCCGCTGCCCCGGCACAAACCGGGGACAAGCGAGGCTGGCTGTCCGATCTGCTGACCCGCGCCTCCCTGGACGATGACGAGGAGGCGGCACCGTCGGCGGAGGCCCTCGCAGCCTCCGCACCGTCGGGGCGCCGGCCATCGGCGACGGCGGCCGCCGAGACCGGGCGGATCGCCCTCGACACGATCTCGACCGACATCGCCAAGATGATCGAGCACCGGACCGCGGTCGACCTGTGGGAGCGCTACCGGCGCGGCGAGCCGAACCTGTTCGACCCGCGGATCTACACGCCGCAGGGTCGGGCGACCTTCGCGGAGATCCAGCGCCGCTACCGGTCGGATGCCGAGTTCCGCCGCAGCGTCGACCGCTACGTCAGCGAGTTCGAGCGGCTGCTCGGCGACGTGGTCAAGAACGACAGCGACGCGAAGCGGACCGACGCCTATCTCACCTCCGAGACCGGCAAGGTCTACACGATGCTGGCCCATGCCAGCGGGCGCTTCGACGGGGCGTAGAACCTTTCCCGCCGGGGCAGATCCAGGCTCCGGCGGGACGCGCACGACCTAAGACGGATCCTTCCTACCCTCCCCTCATCCTGGGGTGCCCGCGCCAGCGTTCCTCCGAAGGAGCCTTCCAGAGGTCGCTGCGCGTTCTGGAGCCCTCCTGCGAGACCTGCGCGGCGCTCCGGCACCTCAGGATGACGGCGCGGCTTGGGTGATCGTGGTTACAGCAGGCCGAGGCCGACCAGCTCGCGCCGCAGAGCCTCGGGCATCTCGGCGAGGTCGCCCGAACTCTCCGCCCCGAGATCCGCCGGCGCGTCGCGCGCCGTGAGGTAGCGCCAGCCCTGGAATGGCCGATAGGGCCGGGGTGCCACTGGGACGAGGCGCGGGTCGAAGACCAGCCGGCAGCGCGGTATCCCGTCCTCGCCGGTCAGCGGCTCGATCGCCGTGATCGCCTGCCGGCAGGACAGCGTCCCGCGGATCACCCAGTAGATCGAGCCGCTTCCGACGATCTCGCGGTGGCGCTTGGGCAGGGTCCGGGTGACGTGGAAGGGGCGGCCGACCGCCCCTCCCGGAGCGCCTCGGCCAGGAACCGCGCCTGCCGCGCTTCGAGGTCGGCGATGGAGGTGGGGCCGACGCAGAGCTTGATCAGGTGCAGGGCCACGGACACGCGTTCTCGGTCTCTTGGAAGGCCCCTGATAGCAGCGTCCGGACGCGCCTGTCAGGCGAACAGCGCGAGCCGCTGCTCCGGCGACAGCGCCTGGATCTCGGCGAGGCTCAGCGCCGGCTCCCCGTGCGCCGTGTCCGGCTCCGGGACGGCCGCGACGATGGCGGCCCAGTCGAGCCTCGGCTCCGTCCTCGACAGGCGTCCCCACCTCGGTCTGCGCGGTGGCCGCGTCTTGGCGGGGCTCGCCTTCGGCATCGGCCTCGGCGACCGGCTCGGCCTCCGCGCCGCCCGAGACCGGCAGGAACACCAGGTCCTCATGTAGCGCCGGGCTGCCTGGCCGGGCCACGAGTGCGGCTGCCGTGACGGCCGGGACATCCATGGCGATGTAGCGGTCGATGTCGCTCTGGCAGAGGTCGGACAACGCGCCCTCCGCACCGGCCGCCTTGACACCGGGCAGCGGCGGGATCGCCTCGGCATCGCTGCCCCAGATCGCGATCATCGCGGAGAGCCGGTCCTCGAGGTAGCGCAGCGTGTAGACGATCCGGGCGGTGCGCTGTGCGGTGAGGTCCTGGAACGAGCAGGCCGTGTAGATCGCGGTCGCGTGCCGGTCGAGGTCGTCGCAGGCCGCCGCGTCGGCGCCCCGCTCGCGCAGGGTCCAGGCCGCCTCCTGGATCGCCTCGGCCGCGCCCAGGATGTCCGAGGTCGCCCGCTCGGTCTCCCGCACGATGGCGTCCAGGGCGAGGGAGGCCTGGGACAGACGGGTCTGCTCGGTGTTTGAGGCGCTGATCGCCGCGATCTCGGCCTTGGTCCGGCGGATCGCCTCGGCCATGTCGACGAGGTTGCCGCGCAGCTGTCCGAAAGCCGGGTGGCCGCGATCTGCCGTCACGGACTGCTCCAGCCGGGAGATCGCCCCGAGCAGCATCTCGGTGTCGGCGCCCCGGTTGCGGCGGGCATGTTCGGCCAGGAACTGACGGCCGCGCTCGGTGGCGCCGATCGCTGCCTCGATCGCCTCGTATTCCGCGGAGACCTCCGCGCTCAGGGTGGCGGGACCGGACATGAGCTTCCCAGAGGGCGAATTGCAGGCTCGGCGATGGCCCGCGCAGGGCGCGGCCCGGGCGAGCAATTTGACAGGTCCCGTTTAACGCGCGCCTAACACTAAATTATTGACTTATTTACCATTTGGCTCCAGCGAATCAGGTCTGGGCCTGAATTTTTCCCTATATGTTCGGAAAACTGCCGCCGCTCTGCGTGCATCTAAGGTGTGGCGAACAGGCATCTACCGCTCCCTGTGTACCGCAGCTGCGCGTAGAGCTTGACCTGAGCTAGTGGTCCAAACCTGACGCTTGGTACCCACTCGCGGGGTCCGCAACGGGTGGCGAGCGGACCTTGGCCTTTCGCCTCGAAGCGGACGTTCCGCTCCCGACCCATGCCGGCCATTCCGACAGCCATCGACGCTTCCCGCAAGCGGCCATCCGTCGGCCGTCCGGCAACTTCGGCTCAGCGTGGCTAGCGGCTATTCGCCGGGATGCCGAAACCCGCGACATTGGGTTGAACCTTGTCGCCACGTCGTGCCCTTTCACGGGATGGATGAACACGCGACCATCGCGGACCTTGAGCGGCGTCTCGCCGCCGCTGAGGCTGCCCTACGGGCGAAGGCCGACGTTGAGGTCGTCCTTCGGCAGAGCGAAGAGCTTCGCCGCATCGCCATCGAGGGCGGCCGCATGGGAACGTGGCGCTGGAACCTGCGCGACGGACTGATCTGGGGCGACGCCGCGTTCCTGAGCCTCTGGGGCTTCCCACCGTCGGACGAGCCGCGCCCGCTTTCAGACTTCACGGACCGGATGTCTCCGCAGGGCCGAGCCGAGATGGGCGAGATGGTCACGCGCGCCGTTGCGTCGGGGGAGGAGTTCGATGGCCAGCTCGCCGTCGTGGACGGGCCGACCCATGGGCATTGGGTGCGCTGGCGCGGGTGTGCCGAACGGGATCGACCGTGGATCGTCAACGGCGTGAGCTTCGAAGTCACGGATCAGCGGGTGCAGGAGCAGCGGCTGCGCGAAAGCGAGGCGCGACACCGCCTTCTGATCGAGAGCTGGGCGCAAGCGGTGTGGGAGACCGATGCCTACGGCGTCGTCGTCGCCGACAGCCCAAGCTAGCGTGCCTATACCGGCCAGACCCTGGAGGAGTGGCTCGGCTACGGTTGGCTGGACGCAATCCATCCCGACGACCGCGCCTATGCCGAGCGGCAATGGCGAGAAGCAATCGCGGCTCGCGGGCTCGTCAACGCCGAGTTCGGCCTCCGAGCCCCCACGGGTGATTGGCGCTGGACCAATGTCCGCGCCGCCCCCGTGCTCGACGCGGGCGGGAGCATCGAGAAGTGGGCCGGGATGAACATCGACATCGAGGCCCGCAAAACTGCCGAGGCGGCGCTGCGCGCGAGCGAGGCGCGGCTTCAGAACGTGCTCCGGATCCAGACCGTGGGAGTGATATTCTGGGGTGAGGGCTTTGGCCTCACCGAGGCGAATGAGGCCTTCCTGAGGATGACCGGCTTCAGTCGTGAGGAGACGCTCGGTAGGACTTGGCAGGAGCTAACACCGCAGGAGTTCCACCCAGCCTCGCTTCAGGCCGTGGAGCAGGTCATGACGGTGGGCGAGGCTGTTCCTTACGAGAAGGAGTACTTCCGCAAAGACGGCTCGCGCTGGTGGGGGCTGTTTGCGCCCCGCAAGGTCGGCGAGGAAGTGGTCGAGTTCGTGCTCGACATCACGGATCGCAAGAAAGCTGAGAAGGCGTTGCGCGAAAGCGAGGAGCGGCTACGGGTGCTGATCGAGGGGGTGCCGCAGCTTGTCTGGCGCGCGGTCGATGGCGGGCACTGGACCTGGGCGAGCCCGCAGTGGACCGCCTACACCGGCCAGAGCGAACCCGACAGCCACGGTTGGGGTTGGCTCAACCCGCTTCATCCGGACGACCGCGAATTGGCACGAGTTGCCTGGAGCCGCGCCGCCGAGACAGGCGCCTTGGCGGTCGAGTACCGCCTCTATCACGCGCCCGAGCAGCGCTACCGCTGGTTCCAGACCCGCGCCACGCCCGTGCGCGACGAAGCAGGCCAGATCACGGAGTGGCTCGGCACCTCCACTGACGTGGACGACCTAAGAACGATGCAGGCGCGGCAGGAGGTGCTGGTAAACGAGCTGCAGCACCGGGCGCGCAACCTGCTGGGCGTCGTCTCGGCTGTCGCGAACCGAACGGTGAAGCAAGGTGGGTCTGCTGAGGCGTTCGAGGAGCGGCTGAATGCGCTCAGCCGGGTGCAGGGGCTCCTCAGCCAAGGTGGCAGCAATACCGTCGAGGTCGGCGCGCTGGTGCGGGCTGAGGCTCGCCGTGCATGCGGACAGGATGGAGGATCGGGTCACGGTTTCGGGACCGAAGGTGCTCCTCAAAGCCCAACAGGTGCAGAATTTCGCGCTGGCGCTGCACGAACTGACCACCAATGCGGTGAAGTACGGTGCCTTGAAGGACGGCGCCGGCCACCTGTCGATTACCTGGGCGATTGGGCTCGACCCGCACGAACGCCGTCGGCTCACCCTGAGCTGGATCGAGAGCGGGTTCGCCGTGCGCCAGGACGCCGTGCCCCGGCGCGGCTACGGCACCGAGCTGATCCAGGAGGCGCTGCCCTACGCGCTCCAGGCCGAGGTTGATTACGTCTTGGAGCCGGACGGTGTGCGCTGCCGGATCGAGATGCCGGTCTCCTGAACGCCGGGAAGCAGCCCCTCTGAGGGTCCGAGAAGGGTCGGAAGCAGCCCCTGGCCGCGGGTACCAAGCGTCAGATTTGGACCGCTAGATCGAAGGCAACAGCACTGCGCAGTGACCTAAGCCTGCCGCCTCTTGCAATCGCCATTGACCATTCTAGGTTGCGTCAACCCATGAAGCGGATCGGCACGATAGGCCATAGGGTGTTTGTTGTCTGGCCTGCCTGGCCTCACGTTCCTTACCGAGTTTGGGAACGTGGAGAACGAGGGCTAATGTTTTCAAGTCCTTGACGCCCCCAGTTACCGCGCGCTTACGGGCGGCCCCCGCCGCCGGGCGCTTTCCGAACCCGCCTTCCCGAGACCCGCCTTGCTCCGCCCGTCCGGCCCGGCGCGCCTGTCGCTGCTCTACGCCGTCGTTTTCACCGAGATCGGCATCGCGATGCCGTTCATGCCGGTCTGGCTCGACGCGCTCGGGCTCAATGCCGCGGTGATCGGCGTGCTGCTCGCACTGCCGATCGCCACGCGGATCGTCGTCACGGCGCCGCTGATGAGCCTGCTCGACCGCGGCATCGGCCCGCGCCGGCTGATCCTGCTGGGCAGCCTCGCCCTGAGCCTCACCTACGCGCTGATGCCGCCCGCTGCGGGGATCGGCTGGCCGTGCCTCGCCGTGCTCGTGGTGCTCAACGCGGTGGCCGGCGCGCCGCTCGTGCCCTGCATCGACTACCTGACGCTCGCGGCCGTGCGCCGCGATTCCCGCCTCGCCTATTCGCGGATCCGGATGGCGGGCTCGGTCGCCTTCCTGCTGGCGAACCTCGCGGGCGGGCTTCTGCTCTCGGCGCTGGGCGGGCAGCTCGCGGTACCCCTGCTGCTGACCGGCCTCGCCCTGTCGGCCGCCCTCGTGGCCTGGCGCAGCCGCTCGGTGGCGGAGCTGCCGCAGGCGGCGGAGGACGCCGGCCGGCCGAGGCTCCCGCTGAAGCTCTGGCTCTGCATCGGGGCCGCGGCCGCGATCCAGGCGAGCCACGGCGCGATCTACGGGTTCGGCAGCATCTACTGGACGAGCCAGGGCATCCCGGCGGCCTGGATCGGGTCGCTCTGGGCTACCGGCGTGCTCGCCGAGATCGTCCTGTTCGCCGGCATGCCGGCTTTGCCCGCCGCCTGGCGCAGCCCGGTGCCCCTCTTGGCGCTCGGCGGATCCGCCGCGATCCTGCGCGCCTTCGGCATGTTCATCCTCGGCGACCGCCTCGTCGCCCTGGTACCGCTCCAGTGCCTGCACGGCCTGACGTTCGGGGCGACGCAGCTCGGCGCCATGGCGGCGGTGTCCGCCTACGCGCCGGACGGCGCCCGCGGGCGCGCACAGGGCACGCTCAGCGCCGTCAATGCCGGCATCTCGGTGGTGGCCACGCTGGTCAGTGGCTTCGCCTACCGGACCGGCGGCCCGATCGCCTTCCTGCTGATGGCGCCACTCGCCGCTGCCGGTCTGGGCCTCGCCTCTGCATCCGGACGGGCCGCCCGTCGTGCGGGGTGACGCTGGACACGCTTCGTCAACCGTAATGTCGACATAACCACACGGCAGGGTGGTGCCTCGATCGAGGAGTGAGGGTCTTGCTGAGCGAGGGCACTGTTCCCGGCGCCGCGCTGCGGGACCGGCCGGCCGACGGCCGGCTGGCGCTCGATGGCCGCTGGACCGCCGACCAGGCTCCGACCGTCGAGGCCACGGCCGCGCGCATCGCGGCGGCCGGCCGGGCCGGGCCCGTCGCCGTCGACCTATCGGGCATCGAGCGCCTCGACACGCTGGGTGCCTGGGTGCTGGAGCGGACCCGCGCCGAGATCGAGCAGGCGGGCAGCACCCTCACCTATCTCGGCGCCCGGCCGGAGCACCGCACCCTGCTCAGCGAGGTCCGCCTGCGCGAGCCCGAGGCGCCACCGCCGCGCCGGCATGGCCGGATCATCGCCGCCCTCGACGCCACCGGTCGCCAGACCGTCCGCGGGGGCCGAGAATTCGTCACCGCCCTCGCCTTCCTGGGCGAGCTGATCGCCGCCTGCGGCCGCGTCGCGCTGCGGCCCGGCACGTTCCGGGGCACCGCGCTCGTCAACCAGATCGAGCAGGTGGCGCTCAACGGCACGCCGATCATCGTGCTGATCTCGTTCCTGGTGGGCGGCATCGTCGCCCAGCAGGGCATCTTCCAGCTCCAGCGCTTCGGCGCCCAGACCTTCGTGGTCAACCTGATCGGCCTGCTGATCCTGCGCGAGCTCGGTGTGCTGCTGACCTCGATCATGGTCGCCGGCCGCTCCGGCTCGGCGATCACCGCCGAGATCGGCTCCATGCGCATGCGCGAGGAGGTCGACGCGCTCCGGGTCATGGGCCTCGATCCCGTCGAGATCCTGATCGTGCCGCGGGTGCTGGCGCTGATGATCGGCCTGCCGATGCTGACGCTGATCGGCGACCTCGCCGCGCTCGCGGGCGGCGGCCTCACCGCGATGCTCTACGGCGGGCTGACCCTCGACCAGTTCCTGGCCCGGCTCCAAGCGGCGGTGGGCGTCCACCACGTGATGGTCGGCCTGATCAAGGCGCCGTTCATGGCGCTGATCATCGGGGTGATCGCCACGATCGAGGGCTTCGCCGTGGAGGGCTCGGCCGAGTCGCTCGGCCGCCACGTCACCGCCTCAGTCGTGAAGTCCATTTTCATGGTCATCGTCCTCGATGGATTGTTCGCGGTCTTCTTCGCCGCGATCGACTTCTGAGCCCGGCCCGGTGATCGCCCCCGCCATGATCGAGACCGACTCTGCCGCAGGCCCTGCGCCCATCATCCGCGTGCGCGACCTCGTGGTCGGCTTCCGCGACCGCAACATCCTGAAGGGCCTGAGCCTCGACATCCGCGCCGGGGAGATCCTGGGCTTCGTTGGCCCCTCGGGCCAGGGCAAGTCGGTGCTCACCCGGACGATCCTGGGCCTCAACCCGAAGCGCGCGGGCACGATCGAGGTGTTCGGTCGCGACGTCGATGAACTGACCTATGCCGAGCGGCGGCGGATGGAGCAGCGCTGGGGCGTGCTGTTCCAGCAGGGCGCCCTGTTCTCGGCGCTCACCGTTAAGCAGAACATCCAGGTGCCGATGCGCGAGCACCTGAACCTGTCCGAGCGCCTGCTCGACGAGTTCGCCCGTCTCAAGATCGAGATGGTCGGCCTGAAGCCCGACGCCGCCGACAAGCTGCCCTCGGAGCTGTCGGGCGGCATGATCAAGCGCGCGGCCCTCGCCCGATCCCTGGCCCTCGATCCCGAGATCCTGTTCCTCGACGAGCCGACATCGGGCCTCGATCCGATCGGCGCAGGGGAATTCGACGACCTCGTCTCGACGCTGAAGGAGACGCTGGGGCTCACCGTCTTCATGGTCACCCACGACCTCGACAGCCTCTACACAGCCTGCGACCGCATCGCGGCGCTCGGCGACGGCCAGATCATCGCGGCCGGGACCATCGACGAGATGCTGGCGAGCGACCATCCCTGGCTGCGCTCGTACTTCCACGGCAAGCGCGCCCGGACCATCGCCACGGGCGGCGCCGCAGCTCATGCCTGACCGCCGTCCCACCCAGATTCCGCCCCGCTCCCTTCCGGACGCCGGGGCCAGACGCCCGGCCGGATCCCGTCCGCCGGGCAGAACCGCAGGCTGACCGCATGGAAACCCGCGCGAACTACGCCCTCATCGGGGCCTTCACCATCGCCGTCATCCTGGCGGGCTTCGGCACCGTGCTGTGGCTCTCCGGGGGCTCGTCGCGGCAGGTGAGCCAGACCGTCCGCATCGTCTTCTCCGGCTCGGTCGGTGGGCTGTCGCGCGGGTCGAGCGTGAACTTCAACGGCATCAAGGTCGGCGAGGTCACCGATATCCGCCTCGCCCCGCAGGATCCGCGCCGGGTGCTCGCCCAGATCAAGGTCGAGCCCTCGACGCCGCTGCGCGCCGACACCCGCGCCCGCCTCGACTCGGCGATGCTCACCGGCGTCTCGGTGATCTCCCTGTCGGGTGGCAACGCCGACGCGCCCGCGCTGACCCCGATGGCCAATGGCGAGCCGCCGACGATCTTCGCCGATTCCTCCGACATGCAGGACATGATGGCGCTGGCGCGCCAAGTGGCGCAGCGGGCCGACGACATGCTGGCCCGTCTCGACCGGCTCGTTTCTGCCAACGAGGGCGCGATCAACCGCTCGCTCGCCAATGTCGAGACCTTCTCGAAGACGCTCGCCGATGCCGGCCCGAACATCGCCGCGCTGGTGAAGGCGGTGGACGGCGCCAAGCTCGGCCGCGTGATCGACAATGCCGACCGCTTCTCCGCGGCCCTGTCCAAGGCCAGCCCCGATATCGAGGCGGGCCTGCACGACGCCCGCACGCTCGCCGCCAAGCTCAACGCCTCGGCCGACAAGATCGACGCGGTGCTCAACGGCGCCGAGAGCTTCTTAGGGTCAGCCTCCGGCCAGGAGGGCTCCAGCACCTTCGCGGAGATCCGCGCGGCCGCGATCTCGGTGCGCGACGCCGGCAAGGCCTTCCGCACCATGTCGGAGAACCTCGACAAGCGCACCGCCAGCATCACGACCAATTTCGGCCGCCTCAGCGGCAGCGGCCGCCGGGAGGTGGAGGCTCTGTCGGGAGATGGCCAGCGGACGCTGAGCACCCTTAACCGCACGGTGCGCAGCCTGGAGCGCGATCCGAGCCAAGTGATCTTCGGCGGAAAGCCGTCGTTGCCCGAATACAACGGCGGCCGCTGAAATCGTCAGTGGCCGGATCGATGTGTCCCGGCGCACGGCACGGATACGGGTGCGGAGTAGTTTTTACCGCATAGCTTATACAGCTCTGCCGTCCGCCGGCGGGGTCTTTCAGGTTGTGCGTATGGTCCGCTCGTCCCATGTGCTCGCTGCCGCGCTGCTTGCCGCCCTGCTGGGTGGCTGCGGCGGCGGCGGGGTGCCCCTCACCTTCGATCTCGCGGCGCTGCCGTCGTCGGGGCGGCCGACCATGGCCGGCCGCTCGATCGTGGTGTCGGAGCCGGTGGGCATCCAGCCCTTCGAGGCCGACCGGATCATCGTGCGCGAATCCGGGGGCGCCCTCTCGTTCCTGGGCGGCGGGCAATGGGCCGACCGGCTGCCGCGCCTGATCCAGACGCGGATCATCCAGAGCCTGGAGAATTCCGGGCGGCTGCGCTCGGTGAGCCGGCCGGGCGACAAGATCGTGGCCGATTATCAGCTGATCAGCGAGATCCGCGCCTTCGACGTCCAGGCCGGGACCGGCGAGGCGGTGGTCGACCTGTCGCTGAAGCTCGTGGCGGATGGCACCGGCAAGGTGACTGCCGCGCGGATCTTCACGGCCCGCGTGCCCGTCGCCAAGATCGATGCCGGTAACGGCGCCCGCGCCCTCGACCAAGCGCTGAGCACCGTGCTGGCCGACGTGGTGCGCTGGGTGAATACGGGGCGCTGAGGGCGCCTCACTCCATCACGGCGGCCTTCATGATGACCAACATGGTGGCCCGGGCCGGCCCGTCGGTGCAGCGCACGATATGGGGCCGGTCGCAGCGGTAGCGCAGGGTCTCGCCGGCCCGCGCCCGTTGCACGATGCCGCCGATCTCGACCTCGAACGCCCCCTCGGTGACCGACAGGGATTCCACCGAGCCGCGCTGGTGCGGGTCCGAATCCAGGACGCCGCCGGAATCCGCCGTGACCTCGTACCATTGCAGCCACTCAATCGTCTTCAGCCAGCCGATGATCGCCAGCCGCACCTTCCCGTCCTCCGAGACGAGGATCGGCGTGTCCGCCCGGGAGGTCTTCTCGATGAACGGCTCCTCGTCGCCGGCCGCCAGGACGCGCTCGATCGATACGTCCAGCGCCTGGGAGAGCCGCCAGATGGTGGCCAGCGTCGGGTTGGTCTCGTTGCGCTCGATCTGGCTGATGATCGACTTGGCCACGCCCGACTGCTCGGCGAGTTCCGAGAGCGAGAGGTTGTAGGCCTTGCGCAGCCGCTGGATCGTCTTGCCGAGCTGCCCGGAGAGCGCCTGCGCGCCGGTCAGCAGGTCGCGCCCGCGCGTCCGATCGGCCCGTTCCGCCTGATCCTGCATCATCACCGGCCCGCCTGCGCCGTTCCGTTATCCGAACGATCGTACGCTTCTTCAAACGCAATCGCCGCCCCGGCGCAAGAGAGGCATCAACCTCCGGGGCCGGCGTTCACGGCCAGACGGCGTGGAAGTGGTGGACCGGGCCATGTCCCGCACCGATGGTCAGCCTGTCCGCGGCCTCGATGGCGGCGGTAAGGTAGTCCTTGGCCTCCGCCACAGCCTCCGGCAGCCTCAGGCCCCTTGCGAGCCCCGCCGCCACCGCGGCCGAGAGGGTGCAGCCGGTGCCGTGGGTGTTGGCGGTGACGATCCGGGGCGCCGACAGTGTTCGGAGCGCGCCCTCGGCGGTGACCAAGTGGTCGATGCTCTCGCGGCCCCGGCCGTGGCCGCCCTTGATCAGCACGGCGCGCGCGCCCAGCGCCACGAGCCGCCGGGCCTGGGCCACCGCCGTGGCGGCGTCCTCCGCCACCGCCTCGCCGAGCAGCACCGCCGCCTCCGGCAGGTTCGGGGTGATGAGGTCGGCCCGCGGCAGCAGCCGGTCCCGGAGCGCCGCCACGGCGTCGTCCGCGATCAGCCGGTCGCCGCCAGTGGCGACCATCACGGGATCGAGGACCACCGGGATCACCTCGGCATGACGCGCCAAGCCCTCGGCGACCGCCGCGATCACTGCGGCCCTGGACAGCATGCCGATCTTCACGGCCTTCACGGCGAGATCGGAGAACACGCTGTCGATCTGCCGGGCGACGAAATCTGCCGGCACGTCGTGGATGCCCTGGACCCCCAGGGTGTTCTGGGCGGTCAGCGCCGTGATCACGCTGGCGCCGTAGACGCCCAGCGCCGAGAAGGTCTTGAGATCCGCCTGGATTCCGGCGCCGCCGCCGGAATCCGAGCCCGCGATGGTCACCGCGATGGGCGTGGGGCCGCTCATCGCGCCCCCGCCCGCGCCGCCATGGCGGCGTCGATCCGGGCGCGCAGGTCGCGGGCGCGCTGGCGCACAGGCTCCGCGCCGAACAGGGCGGTGATCACCGCGACGCCGTCCGCGCCTGCCGCGATCACGTCGGCGGCATTCCCGAGACCGATCCCGGCAATGGCGCCGAGCGGCAGGCCCGCACCGCGGGCGAGGCGGGCCCGGAAAGCGATCCGCGCGAAGCCTTCGAGGCCGACCGGTGGGTCGGGATTGTCCTTGCTGGTCGTGGCGAACACGCCGCCGATGCAGGCATAGTCGACCGGGAGGCGGTACAACTCGTCGGCCTGGGCGGGGGTCTTCACGGTGAGGCCGATGATCGCGCCGTCCCCAGGAGCCGGCGCGCATCCGCCGGGTGGAGATCGCTCTGGCCGAGATGCACGCCGTCCGCCCCCGCCGCCAGGGCAAGGTCGATCCGGTCGTTGACGAGCACCGGCACCCGGCCGCCGACGGCCGCCTGGATGGCCCTGATCCGGGCCAGAGCGGCGCGGGCATCCGGGATGTCCTTCTCGCGGTACTGCAGCAGCGTGCAGCCCCCCGCCACCGCCTCCGCGGCGCGCTGCGCCAGCCGCTCCCCGTCCGCGCCGCAGACGCCGACATCGAGGAGGCCGTAGAGCCGCAGGTCGACCGCCCGGTTTCCGGGCGCGGAGGATGGGGAGTTCGCGCTCGCTGGCATCGCTGTCGCTCGGCCCTGCCCTGGCCGGCCCCGCGCCGGCCCTCCCGGGCCCCCTGTTTGAGCAGCCCCCGCCGCCTTGGCAAGCGCGGCTCTGATCTGCGCGCCGATGCGCCACGCCACGCGGCGTTGACGCATCAACATCCTGGCCCCCTATAGATGGGAGCCCGCAGGGCGATTCCGTATCTGAAGGGACAGGCTTTCGAGGGACGATGACGGTTACCGCGGCGCAGACGGATGTGCGCGGGGCGCAAGCCCTGCCGGAGCGCTCCTCCGTAGGCCTCGTCGCGGTGATCGTCGCCGCGACCCGGGGAGAGCCGCGTGCCCTGACGATCCGCGTCCCGGATCAGGCGCCGGGACGCGGCGACGGCCTGCCGGCGGGTCCCCTCGTCCCCGAGCACGCAACCCTAGAACGCGGCCTGCGCGCCTGGGTGGAGCGGCAGACGCACCAGCGCCTGGGCTATGTCGAGCAGCTCTACACATTCGGCGACCGCGACCGCTCCGGAACGTCCGATATGCCGGGGGTGCATTCACTCTCGGTGGCCTATCTCGCTCTGGTCCGCGAGGAGCGGCCGGCCGGCATCGCCGAGGCCGCGTGGCAGAACTGGTATCGCTACCTGCCCTACGAGGATTTCCGTCAGGGGCGCCCGCGCCAGCTCGACGCCATCGAGGCGCGGCTCGCCGCCTGGGCGGCCGAACCCGAGGATTGCGCCACCCGGACCCGCCGCCTCGACCGGCTGGGCCTCACGTTCGGGATGAACGGCGGCACCTGGAACGAGGAGCGCGTGCTGGAGCGCTACGAGCTGCTGTTCGAGGCCGGCCTCATCCCGGAGGCCCGCGGCAATCCCGGCCCGGCGCTGCCGAACGACCCGACCGGCGTGCCCATGGCCTTCGACCACCGAAGGGTCCTGGCGACCGCGATTGGACGCTTACGCGGCAAGATCAAGTATCGCCCTGTGGTGTTCGAGCTGATGCCGCCGGAATTCACCCTGCTCCAGCTCCAACGCACCGTCGAGGCGCTCTCGGGCACGCAGTTGCACAAGCAGAACTTCCGCCGGTTGGTGGCGCAGCAGGGGCTGGTCGAGGAGACCGAGAGCGTCACCAGCGGCGCCGCCGGCCGGCCGGCGCGGCTCGTGCGCTTCCGTCGGGAGGTGCTGCTGGAGCGCCCGGCGCCGGGATTGAGGCTGCCATCCCGGCGGGTGGGGTAGCTCCCGCCCTAGCGCCGCGATCTTGGCGCGCGGCCCTTTTCTTGGCGGGGTGTGCGCGGTCAGGGCCTTTGGAGGCGATGGACCTGCCAGGTCAGCATCATGCTCGACGCCATCAGGGCGGCGTAAAGAAGGTTCAGAAGAAGCGGCCCATCTTGCATCGGCTCGATCCTGCGGACACGGCGTTGCTCGGACTCCGTCCGAAGCAACGACCGGGCCAGCGTCTGGAGCCGCAGATGTCTTTGCCGATCCGGTGCCGCCGGGGCGCAGGCTGCGCCGCTTACGGTGAAACCAGCTCGGGAAGCGCGAAGGCCTCGGTCGAGAGCAGGCGCGTCAAGGTCGCGAGCAGATCGGTCTGGGTGATGATGCCCAGGATGCTGCGATCCTCGGCCGTGACCACGACCGCATGGGTGTGCCCGTCCGTCAGGAAGCCGCTGAGCCGAACGACCGGTTCATCGGGCGCCGCCGTCCTGGCTTCCGACATCGCTTCGGCGAGGCTTCGGTTGCCGCGCAGCGCTCAGTTCCCGCAGCCCGAGGGTGCCTGCGAGCCGGCCGGTCCCATCCACCACCGGCAAGGTCCGTATGTTGTGGGCGAGCAGAAGGTCCCGCGCCCGCTCGACGCTGCTGTCCAGCTCGACGGTCACCACGTCGCGCGACATGACCTCGCCGCAGGTGAGATCGCCTCGCGTGCGCAAGAGCGCTTGGAGTTCGACCTGCCGCAGGAGCTGGTCCAGATCGGCCCGGTCGATGTCCAAGGTCTCGTGCAGCTCCAGGAGCGCCGCATCGACATCCTCGGGCTTGAATCCGACGCGGACCGACGGGGGCAGATCGGCCGTGCCGTGCGTGTTGACCGGCGCCGGGACCGGCACGTGCGGGTAGTTGCGGCGGGAGATCTTGTGGAACGCAATGCCGAGCGCGACCAGGATCACCGAGTTGAGGCACACGGGAAACAGCGGAAACAGGAATCCGGCCGAGGTGACGGCCGGCCCGCCGATCAGCGCCGTGAGGGCGGCCGCTCCGCCGGGCGGGTGGAGGGACCGCGTGAGCGACATCGCGGCGATGGCCAGGGACACGCCGACGCCGATCGCCACCACCGGGTTCGTGATGAGGTGGGCGGCCAGGACCCCCATGAAGGCGGAGATCGTGTTGCCGCCGATGATCGACCAGGGTTGAGCGAGGGGCTCGCGGGCACCGCGAACAGCAGGACCGCCGAGGCGCCCATCGGGGCCACGATGAGCGGGATATGGGGACCCTGACCGAAGAACCAGCCGCAGATCAGACCCGTGAGGGTGATCCCGGCCAGTGCGCCCAGGCAGGCGATCAGGCGCTCGCGCAGGGTTGCACCGGCGAGGATCGGCCTGAACAGCCGGAACCCGGATCCCTTGTCGGCTTGCTCATCCCGGCCAACGGAATCGGACATCCTCGCACGCCCTTCACTGCTCGACACGCCGGAGAGCCGCCGCTCGTTCGGCAGCCTGGTATACCAGCGGGACGTTTACGGGCCGATGGCGAAATTGCAACATGCGTAGGCGCAATGCCCGTCTGCAAGGCATTGCGGTGTTAGGCGAGCGTCCGAGGAAAGATGCGGGATATCGCTGCCAGCGCGCTGCTCACGGCCGCGGCGATGCTCGGCGCGTTCCGCTTCGTAGGCCTGCTCGTGGGTCAGCGGATTGCGACCGCGTGGGAGCACGTCACCGCCACCGTCGGCGTGACGGCTTTTGTCTCGGCGGTCGGCTTCTTGCTCGCACGCAGCGGGATCGTCGGCGCCGCGCTGCTGCTCCTGCTTACGGGGATCGCCTATGACACGGCGCGGCGGCACGAACTGCCCGACCCCGCAGGCGCGGTCTGTGCGTGGCTCAGTCTGGCGCTTCTCCTCGTCTACATCGGCCTTGTGCGGCGCTGACAGATTTGGCCGGAGCCGCCCGGTGAGCGAGGCCGACCGATCGTGTCCCTAGCCGTAGGTGTGATCCTCGGCGGGGAACCGCCCGGCCCGGACCTCCTCCGCGTAGGCCTTCACGGCCTCCTCGATATGAGCCCTCAGGGAGCCGAACTGGCGGACGAATTTCGGGGTCCGTTCGGAGAGGCCGAGCATGTCTTCTAGGACCAGGATCTGCCCGTCGCAGACTGCCGAGGCGCCGATGCCGATGGTGGCGGCCGTCACCCGCGGCGAGGTGGCGATGGCGCGGGCCACCGGCTCGACGATGCCCTCCAGCACGATCGCGAAGGCTCCGGCCTCAGAAATCGCCCTGGCATCCTCGAGGAGGCGGCGCTCGTCGTCCGGGGCGCGGCCCTGGACCTTGAAGCCGCCCATCGTGTTCACCGCCTGGGGGTGAGGCCGATATGGCCCATCACCGGCACGCCGCGCTGGGTGAGGAACGCCACCGTCTCGGCGAAATGGGCGCCGCCCTCCATCTTGATCGCCCCGGCGCCCGTCTCCTTGAGCACCCGGGAGGCGTTGAGGAAAGCCTGCTCCCGGCTCGCCTCGTAGGAGCCGAACGGCATGTCGACCACGACCAGCGCCTTCGAGGTGCCGCGGATCACCGCTTGCGCCTGGAGGATCATCATCTCCAGGGTCACGGGGATGGTCGATTCCATCCCGTGCATGACCATGCCGAGAGAATCGCCCACGAGGATGAAGTCGCAATAGGCGTCGACGATGCCGGCCGTGTGCGCGTGGTAGGCAGTGAGCGCGGTGATCTTGCGCCCTTCGGCCTTGCGCTTGCCGATATCGATCGCCCGAAGCCGTCGGGACTGCACGACCTGCGACATGGTTCAGATCCCTTTCGGCGCTGGCGCTTCCCCTCCCAAAGGGGGCGCCCGTTCCGGAGATGTCGGTACGTCGAACTCCGACCGGAAGGGGCGGTGCGTCCCGTCTCGTGAGCCTCGTTCCGCGCCCCTCTTACAACGCGCAACGCCGCGGGTCAGCGCCCCGCCTGCGCCTCGGTCGCCGCCTTCCAGGCCGGATCGACGCGCAGGTTCGCGGTCTCGTGCTGCTCCTGCCAACCCTCGACGCCCTCGGGGAACCAGCGCACGCTGGTATAGCCCTTCAGCACGAGGCGCTTGGCGGCGTTCCAGCTGCCCCAGCACTCCACGTGGCAGAACACGACGACGGGCTTCGCTTTGTCGCCGCCGGTCAGCTCCGCGACCCGCGCGTAGAACAGCGCCTCGGGCTCCGGCGCCAGAGGCTCAGCCCCGGCCTCCGGTATCCAGACCGCGCCGGGGATCGAGGGATGCACCGGCAGCCAGAGGCGGCCGGCGGGGAAGTTCGACGGCTTGCGGTCGGGGGCCGCTACGTCGATCAGGACCGGCTTGTCCGGCCCGGCCACCAGGGCGGCGAGCGCGTCGGCATTGATCACCGTCGCACCCTTCAGGGTCGGTGGCGTGTAGCCCTTCGGCGGCCCGGCGTAGAGCCCCTCTGGTTCGGGCACGTTCACAGGGGAATCGGCCGGTGCGGCGGCGAGGCAGCCTAGCGCCGCGAGTGCCGCCGCGGCCCGGCCGATCATGCGTGCTTGGCGCATCGCTCAGTTCGTCGGGCCCGGCGGGTTGAAGCTGTGCTGCCAGTGGCCCCCTGGCTGTCGCTCGCTGCCACCTGGATCGGCTTGCCGTTCGGCTTAAAGGCGAAGTTGATCACCGGATTCGAGGCGATCGAGATGTCGCCCGTCATCGTGAAGACCGCCTGGTCTCCCGCCGAGACGGTGAGCTTGTCGATGTAGCGCGCCGGCGTGTACTCGCGGGTGACTTGGTTCATCTGCATGCCGGAAAAATTCGGGTGGCGGATCATCAGCGTCGCCTCCACGGGCTTGCCGGGCTGGGTGTCGGCGAACTTCATGCGCATGTCGCCCATGCCCTTCATGGCCTCCTCGTCGCTCATGCCCATCGGGGCCGAGCAGCCACCGGACGCCTTCACGAACTGCTTGGCCTCGTAGAGCTTGCCGTCCTTCGTCTCCACCACGGCGTGCATGTCGGTGTAGTTGTTGACCCGCACGCGCAGCTTCAGTTCCGCCGGGTCGGCGGCCGGCCCGAACTCGAACTTGGCCGCGTAGGGCGCCGGGTTGTCGTCGATGATCAGCGACACCGCCTTGATCTGCCCGTCATTCGGCATGGTCAGGGTGATCGGCACCAGGGCGGCGTCCAGCGCCCGGGCCGGCGCGTCGATCTTCACGAGGCTGTCTGTCGGCGCGATCTGGCGGTCGCCGAAGATCGACTTGGCAATCTCCTGCCAGCGAGCGGCCCGCTCCTGGTCGGTGTCGGAGGCCCCGGCCGCATGCGCCGCCACGACGAGCGGGCCCGACAGGGCGGTCGTCGCCAGGGCGAGACCGAGGGCGAGGGAGGACAGTGTGTTGCCGATCCTGTGCGTCATGGCGTTTCTCCCGGTTCGATCTGATATGGCGATCCGAAACCTTATTCCCACTCGAGTTCCTGATAGGCCACGGTGACGTTGCGGCCGTTATAGGTCTCGAACAGGGCCCACTTGTCATGCTGGCCCGCGGCGACGCTCAAGGCCGCTTTCTCGATCGGCACGTCCTTGGCGATCGCCGCACGGGTGCCGTCGCGCAGGGCGGTCAGGTAGCCGGTGAGATCGGCGAGGGCCGGGGCGAGGTCCACCGCCGCCGGGCCGTGGCCCGGCACCGCCCGTGCGGGTCCCATGGCCTTCAGGCGATCGGCCTCCTTGAGCCATCCGTTCAGGCTGCCGTCGAGGGACGGGATCCGGTTCACGAACAGCAGGTCGGCCGGGAACAGCAGGCCGCTGCCGGAATCGATCATCGACAGGTCCGAGGTGGTGTGGGCCGGCCCGTGCGCTGTGAAGGTCAGGCGGCGGTCGCCGAGATCGACCTCGGCCGTGTCGGCCACGGTCATCGTCGGGTAGACCACCGGCCCAGTGCGCGCCTCGCCGAGAAGGTCGCTCAGGCGCGTGCGGTAGAATTCGCCGCGGGCGGCGAGCGCCTCGGCAAGCTTGGCGTGACCGATGAAGACCGGCTTGTCCGCCACGAAGGCCCCTGCCCCGAAGACGTGGTCCGGATGGACGTGGCTCAGGACCACGTGGGTGATCGGCTTCTGCGTGCGCTTGGCGATCTCGGCGCGCAGCCATTGGCCGTCGGCCAGGCTGCCGCCGGATTCCGTGACCAGTACGCCGGTCCGGCCGATGATGAAGCCGATATTGGCGATGGCGTCGGCATTGTCCGGGGTGGCGTCGGCGATCAGGCCCTTGCGGACGAAGGTGCCGGGGCCGACCTCCTCCATCGTGAACGCCTCGGCGGCGCGGCCAAGGGTCGGGAGGCAGCACAGGCAGAGGCCGGCGAACAGGGCGTGCCGCCGCGACAGAGTGCGTCGCGCGCGCGCTTGGCCGACCGACCCCCGGATGGACGGCCGATGCCGTCATGCCGAAACCTCCCTGTTCTCGTTGTCTACCATTAAGTAGGTAGATTTTTCGGCCGTCAAGTGGCACACAGAGACGGGGATTGGGCCGGGCCGCACGTTCGCGTGAGCTGGAGGGACGAGAGTCGCGATGAGGGATACCCGCGCCGAGCTGCTGATGCAGGCCGAAACCCTGGTCCGGGGGCGCGGCTATGCCGGCTTCAGCTACGCCGACCTCGCTGAGGCGGTGGGGATCCGCAAGGCGAGCATCCATCACCACTTCCCCACCAAGGTCGATCTCGGGGCCGCTCTGATCGCGGCCTACGCGGCCCGCTACGCAGCCGCCCTCGCGGGGATCCGCGCGGCGGTGCCGGACGGGCCCGGCCGCGCCGCGGCCTATGGCCGGCTCTATCTCGGCGGCGTCGAGCAGGGGCTCGGCTGTCTCTGCGCGGCGCTTGCCATCGAGGGCGACGCACTGCCCGAGCGCCTGCGCCGGGACATCGCGGCCTTCTTCGAGGGACACCTCGCTTGGCTCGAGGTGATCCTGCGGGAGGGGCAGGCGGACGGCAGCGTACGCGCCGGTGCGGAACCGGCGGCGCTTGCCCGGTACGTCATCGCCACGCTGGAGGGGGCGCTGCTGATGGAGCGCCTGTTCGCCAGCCCCACCTCCTTCGAGGGGACGCTGGCGGTGCTGATCGAGGGCCTCAGGCCGCGATGAAGCGCGCGTAGCCGTCCGCGCGCAGGCGGCAGGCCGGGCAGGTGCCGCAGCCATAGCCCCAGGGATGCCGCTGCCCGCGCTCCCCGAGGTAGCAGGTGTGGCTCTCCTCGACGATGAGGTCGACCAGCGCCCGCCCGCCGAGCGTCTCGGCGAGGCGCCAGGTCTGCGCCTTGTCGAGCCACATCAGCGGCGTGTGCAGCACGAACCGGCGCTCCATACCGAGGTTCAGCGCCACCTGCAGGGCCTTGATCGTGTCGTCGCGGCAGTCCGGATAGCCGGAATAGTCGGTCTCGCACATGCCGCCGACCACGTGGCGGAGGCCGCGCCGATAGGCGAGCGCCGCCGCGAAGGTCAGGAACACGAGATTGCGCCCGGGCACGAAGGTGTTGGGCAGGCCCGAGGCCTCGTAGCCGATCGCCGCCTCCCGGGTGAGCGCCGTCTCGGAGATCTGCCCCAGGGCGTCGAGCGCGACCGTATGGTCCTCGCCGAGGCGCCCGGCCCAGGCAGGATCGAGGCGCGCCATGCCGTTCCGCAGGGCGGTGCGGCGGTCGAGCTCGACCCGGTGGCGCTGGCCGTAATCGAACCCTAAGGTCTCGACATGGTCGAACCGGTCCAGCGCCCAGGCGAGGCAGGTGGCCGAATCCTGGCCGCCGGAGAAGAGCACCAGCGCGGCGCGATCCCCCGCGATCTCAGCCGTGTCGTCAGCCTTCTGCGCCATCGAACTCCGCCCAGGACATCGGGGTCTCGGCCACCCGCACCAGGGCGAGCCCCGGCAGGTCCGGCCGCAGGCGATGCCAGATCCAGGCCGCGATGTTCTCGGCGGTCGGGTTCTCCAGCCCCTCGATCTCGTTGAGGCAATGGTGGTCGAGCCGCGCCAGCAGCGGGCCGAAGATCGACTCGATGTCGTAGAAGTCAATCACCCAGCCGGTGCGGGGATCGACGGGCCCGGCGACGGTCAGCTCGACTCGATAGGAATGCCCGTGCATCCGGTGGCAGCGATGAGTCTCGGGCACGTTCGGCAGCCGGTGCGCCGCCTCGAAGGTGAAGGCTTGGGTGATTCGCATCGTGTTCGTCGCAGTGACCCCACCCGCGTCCTCATCCTGAGGTGCCCGCGCCGGCGGGCCTTGAAGGAGCCCTCCAGAAGGCCCCGCGATTCCTGGAGCGCTCCTTCGAGGGCTCCGTTTCGCTACGCCACCTCAGGATGAGGTGATCTGGAGGGAGGGACGCGGGATCGACGGATCCGTTATCGGGTTGTCGGCACCATAGCATCAAATCGGGCGCGGCACCCGCCTACCGGGCCGCCTTCTCGGAAACCCCCGCCTGCGCGAAGGTCGCCATCCCGGTGTGGCAGGCGAGCGCCCCCTTCAGCAGCCCCATCGCCATGGCGGCCCCCGAGGCCTCGCCGAGCCGCATGCCCAGCGCCAGCAGCGGCACGAGGCCGAGCCGCTCCAGCACCTCCGCGTGGGCGCCCTCCGCCGAGACGTGGCCGGCCAGGCAATGGTCGAGGGCGCTCGGATCGGCGGCGTGCAGCACGGCGGCCGCGGCGGTCGCCACGTAGCCGTCGATCACCACCGGGATGCGCTGCAGCCTTGCGGCCAGGATCGCCCCGGCCATGGCGGCGATCTCCCGGCCCCCGAGGCGCGCCAGCACTGCGAGCGGGTCGTCGAGATGGCCGGCATGGTGGGCCAGCGCCGCCTCCACGGCCGCGACCTTCCGGCCGAGGCCGTCTCGGTCCACGCCGGTGCCGTGCCCGACCCAGTGGGCGGGATCGCCGCCGAACAGGGCGGCGTAGAGGGCGGCCGCCACCGTGGTGTTGCCGATCCCCATCTCGCCGATGCCGAGGCAGTCCGTGCCGGCGGCCACCGCCTCCATGCCGAAGGCCATGGTGGCCACCGTCGCGCGCTCGTCGAGGGCGGGGCCCTCGGTGATGTCGCCGGTGGGCATGTCGAGGGCGAGGTCGAAGACCTTGAAGCCGAGTCCGTAGGCCGCGCAGATCTGGTTGATCGCGGCCCCGCCCGCCGCGAAATTGTCGAGCATCTGCCGGTTGACCGCGTCCGGGAAGGCCGAGACGCCCCGGCGCGTGACCCCGTGGCTGCCGGCGAAGACGCAGACCAGCGGCCGGTCGAAGCTCGGCGGCGCCTTGCCCTGCCACGCCGCCAGCCACGCCACGAGGCTCTCCAGGCGCCCGAGCGAGCCCGCGGGCTTCGTCAGGGTGGCGTCACGGGCGGCGACGGCGTCCTGCGCCTCCCGGTCGGGGCCGGGCATCGCCTTGAGCAGGTTGCGGATGTCGTCGAAGGGGCCGGGATCAATCATGGCGGCGATGATTCCTGTGGGCACGAGCGGACGGGCAGACGGAGCCGGATCGGGGCGCGTATAGTGGCTGCGCGCCGCCTTCCGTTCAGGATTGTATCGTCCACCGGGGCGCGGTGCAGACGGGTGCGAGAGATCGCGATGGACAGGCAGACCGGCGGCGAGGCCGACTGGCCCGGGCGCGGCGCCCTCTACGACCTCGCCGGGTGCCTCCGGTTCTACTCGCGCCTGCCGGTGCCGCAACTGCCCGGCGAGCCCGACCCGCACCGGAGCCCCGATTTCACCGGCCTGACGCGGATGCTGCCGCTGGCCGGCCTGATCCTCGCCCTGCCGGCGGCGCTGGTGCTGGCGGTCGCGTGGCGGATCGGGCTCGGGCCGTTCCTGGCCGCGACGCTGGCCATCGCGGTCCTGGTGGTGGCCACCGGGGCGCTCCACGAGGACGGGCTCGCCGACGTCGCCGACGGTTTCGGCGGCGGCACGACCCGGGAGCGGCGCCTGGAGATCATGCGCGACAGCCGCATCGGCGCCTACGGCGCCACCGCTTTGGTCCTGGCGCTGGCCCTGCGCATCGGAGCCCTGGCGACCCTCCTCGACCGCACCGGCTACGCGGCGGCGACCGCCCTGCTCCTGGCCGCCGCCCTGTCGCGGGTCGCCGCCCTGGCGCCGATGGTGCTGCTGCCGCCGGCGCGACCGGACGGCCTTGCCGCCTCGGTCGGCCGACCGGGCCGGTCGAGCCTGACGACGGCGCTCGGCATCGGCGTCGCGCTGGCGCTCGCCGCAGGGCTCCTCGGCCTGCCGCTCGGGGGCGTCGCGCTGATGATCCTGTGCGCCGGTCTGGCGACGCTGGCGCTGACCAGGCTGGCGCGCCGGACGATCGGTGGTCAGACCGGCGACGTGATCGGCGCCTGTCAGCAGGTCTCCGAGATCGCCGCGCTGCTGGCCCTGGTGGCGGCGGCGTGAGGGGCGTTCCGCGGCCATGACTCCGCGGCCATGACCCGGCCACGATCCGCCGGCCAAGGTTCGGCGATGCCGCCTGCGCCGAAACCCGCCTCCCCCTGCACCAAGGTCTGCGTGCTCGATGCCGCGACCGGGCTCTGTCTCGGCTGCGGGCGCACCCGCGACGAGATCGCGGCCTGGGGCTCGCTGTCGGAGGCGCAGCGCCGCACCATCATGGCCGGGCTCGAAGCCCGGATGCGCGACGCCCATCTCGTGCCCGTGGAGGAGCCGCTGCCGTCATGATCTATCTCGGGCTCGCCGCCATCGCGCTGGTCGTCGTTGCTCTGGTCCTCAGCGGCGGCAGCGACAGCATCGGCGGCGTGATCGAGCCCGACCAGCTGGCCAGCCTCGCCTGGACCGGCACGATCCTGATCCTGGTGGTGGCTGGATTCTGGCGGCAATTCACGGCCCGGCTCGGCGCGAACCTGCGCGCGCTCCTCGCCTGGGCGCTGATCGGCCTCGCGCTGGTCATCGGCTACAGCTATCGCGACCGGATCCAGGGCGTCAGCTCCCAGGTGATGGGCGAGCTCCGGCCCGGCTCGGCCGTGTCCGACGCCGCCGGCGTCGTGACGATCACCCGGCGGGCGAACGGCGACTTCCGCGTGGAGGCCGAGGTCAACGGTCGCCCGCAGCCGTTCCTGTTCGACACGGGCGCGAGCAGCGTGGTGCTCACCGCCGAGAACGCGGCCGCCCTCGGTCTCGTGCCCGCTGCCTCGGAGTTCACCGCCCGCGTCTCCACGGCCAACGGCATCACCTACGCGGCGCCGGTCCAGCTCGATTCGCTGTCCGTCGGCACGATCACCGAGCGGCGGGTGAACGCCATGGTGGCCAAGCCCGGCACGCTCTCCGCCAACCTGCTGGGCCAGAGCTTCCTGGCGCGCCTCTCGGGCTACGAGGTCCGCGGCGACCGCCTGATCCTGCACCGGCCCTGAGCGGGCGCCGTTCAGGCGGCCCGCGCCTCGGGCGCCGCCCGGGACACCAGCGCCACCGCGTCGCGCAGGGTCGCGAGGTCGGCCTCCGGCCGCATGCCGTGCGTCGACAGATGCCGTCGGTAGGCCCGGGCGCCGGGGCGGCCGTTGAACAGCCCGAGCATGTGGCGGGTGACCGCGTGCAGCCGCTCGCCTCGGTTCAGGACAGCGGCGATGTACGGCTCGAACGCCTCGACGGCCGCGAAGGCGTCGGCCGCCGGTGCGGGCACGCCGAACAGCTCGGGATCGACGCCCAGCAGCAGCGCCGGCTCGGTATAGGCGGCGCGGCCGATCATCACGCCGTCGACCGCGGCGAGTTGCGCCCTGGCGGCCTCAAGGTCGCGCAGGCCGCCGTTGACCGAGAGCGGCAGCGCGGGAAGCCGTCGCTTCAGCCGCGCCGCCCGGCCGTAATCGAGGGGCGGCACGTCGCGATTCTCCTTGGGCGACAGACCCTGGAGCCAGGCCTTGCGGGCGTGGACGATCAGCCCGTCGACGCCCGCCGCCACCACCGCATCCGCCAGGACGTCCAGTGCCGCCTCCGGGTCCTGGTCGTCGACCCCGATCCGGCACTTCACCGTCACGGGCACGGAGACCGCCGCCTTCATGGCCGCCACGCAGTCGCCCACCAGGACCGGTTCGCGCATGAGACAGGCGCCGAAGCGGCCCTCCTGCACCCGGTCCGACGGGCAGCCGACATTGAGGTTGATCTCGTCGTAGCCGAAATCCGCGGCGATCCGCGCGGCCTGGGCGAGGTCCGCCGGATCCGAGCCGCCGAGCTGGACCGCGACCGGGTGCTCCGCCTCCGAGAAGCCGAGGAGGCGCTCGCGCGGGCCATGCAGCACCGCGCCGGTGGTCACCATCTCGGTGTAGAGCCGGGCGCGCGCCGACAGGGTCCGGTGGAAGGCCCGGCAATGGCGATCCGTCCAGTCCATCATCGGCGCAATGGAGAAGCGCCATCCCGCCAGTGCGCCGCGTTCGTCAGCCGCCGTCACGTGTCAGATCCGTGCTGTCCCGCTCGCGATACAGGGCCGCCTCGGGCGACGGGGCGCCTGCCATCCAGCGGATCGGGAGGAAGAGGTCACCCGATACCACAGCCGGGCGATCCGCGGAAAGGCGCGGCCGAACCGGCCTCCGCCTGAACCGGTTCGCCGGGACGCAGTTGGTTTAGCAGACACCCCACGCCCGGGCTCGGGGCGGCCCGTCCGCTGCGCGCCTCGCCGATGGAGACCCGGATGGCGGAACCCGACGGACAGCCCCTCAAGCTCCAGGTCGCCAATGCGCGGCCGCAGGATGGCGGCCGCGGCATCGCCCGCCTGCCGCAGGCGGCCCTGGACGAACTCGGCCTGCACGAGGGCGACGTCATCGAGATCGTCGGCAAGCGCCACACGGCCGCGGTTGCGGTCGGGCCCTACGAGGAGGACCAGGGCCTCAGCCTGATCCGCCTCGACGGCCTGCAGCGGGTCAATGCCGGTGCGTCGAGCGGCGACCACGTCGAGGTGCGCCGGGCCGAGATCCGCCCGGCGACGCGCCTCGTGGTCGCGCCGGCCCAGAAGAATGTCCGCCTCCAGGGCTCCGGCGAGGCGCTCCGGCGGACCTTCTTCCGCCGCCCGGTGCTGGCCGGCGACGTGATCGCCACCGCGACCCAGCGCAGCGGCGGGCCGGACCCGCGGCTGCCGCCACAGCTGCGCTCCTACCTCGACCTGCCCGCCTACGGCCTCCAGGAAATCCGCCTTGTCGTGGTGGCGACGCAGCCCCGCGGCATCGTCTACGTGGCGGAGGGGACTGAGATCGAGCTGCGCCCGCTCTACGAGGAGCCCCGCGACGGCCACCGCGCCGACGTGACCTACGACGATATCGGCGGCCTCGGCGACACGGTCGACCAGATCCGCGAGATGGTCGAGCTGCCCCTGCGGCACCCCGAGCTGTTCCAGCGCCTCGGGATCGACCCGCCCAAGGGCGTGCTGCTGCACGGCCCGCCCGGCACCGGCAAGACCCGGCTGGCCCGGGCGGTGGCCAACGAGACGGAGGCGCGTTTCTTCCACATCGCCGGCCCCGAGATCATGGGCAGCCGCTACGGCGAATCCGAGCAGCGCCTGCGCGAGGTCTTCCAGGAAGCCGCCCAGAACGCGCCCGCCATCATCTTCATCGACGAGATCGACTCGATCGCCCCAAAGCGCGAGCAGGTCACCGGCGAGGTCGAGCGGCGGATCGTGGCCCAGCTCCTGACCCTGATGGACGGGCTGGAGCCGCGTCAGAACGTCGTGGTGATCGGCGCGACCAACCGGCGCGACGCCATCGACGAGGCCCTGCGCCGCCCCGGGCGGTTCGACCGGGAGATCATCATCGGCGTGCCCGACCAGACGGGCCGGCGCGAGATCCTCGGGATCCACACCCGTGGCATGCCGCTCGCCGAGGATGTCGATCTCGACGCCATCGCCCGCACCACCTACGGATTCGTGGGGGCCGATCTCGGCGCGCTGGTCCGCGAGGCCGCCATGGACGCGGTCCGCCGCATCCTGCCGGAGGTGAATCTGCGCGACGGGATCCCGGCCGAGGTGCTGGAGGGCCTGAGCGTCGGGCGGGACGACTTCCTCTCGGCGATGAAGCGCATCCAGCCCTCGGCGCTCCGCGAGATCATGATCCAGGTGCCCGACGTCACCTGGGACGATGTCGGCGGTCTCGCCGAGGCGCAGATGCGCCTGCGCGAGGGCGTCGAGCTGCCCTTGCGCTCGCCGGAGGCGTTCCGGCGGATCGGCATCCGCCCCGCCAAAGGGTTCCTGCTATTCGGGCCCCCGGCACCGGCAAGACGCTGCTCGCCAAGGCGGTCGCCCGGGAGGCGGAGGCGAATTTCGTCGCCACCAAATCCTCCGACCTCCTGTCGAAATGGTACGGCGAATCCGAGCAGCAGGTCTCGCGCCTGTTCCAGCGCGCCCGGCAGGTCGCCCCGACGGTGATCTTCATCGACGAGATCGACAGCCTCGCCCCCGCCCGCGGCGGCGGCCTGGGCGAGCCGGCCGTGACCGAGCGGGTGGTCAACACGATCCTGGCCGAGATGGACGGGCTTGAGGAGCTGCAGGGCGTCGTCGTGATGGCGGCCACCAACCGCCCGAACCTCCTCGACCCGGCCCTGCTGCGCCCCGGCCGCTTCGACGAGCTGGTCTACGTGCCGGTGCCGGACGCCGCCGGACGCTGCCGGATCCTGGCGATCCATACCAAGGGCATGCCGCTCGCGGAGGATGTCGACCTCGACGCCGTGGCGGAGCGCACGGCCCGCTTCACCGGCGCCGACCTTGAGGATCTCACCCGGCGCGCTGGTCTTCTGGCCCTGCGGGAATCCCTTGAGGCGACACAGGTGCGGCGCGCCCATTTCGAGCAGGCCGCGCGGGAGACCCGGCCCTCGGTGACGCCCGAGATGGAGCGCGAATACGAGGAGATGCTGCGCACGCTGAAGCAGGAGGGACCGCAGCGGCAGCCGATCGGCTTCCTGTCGCCGCGCTGACCGCGGAAGCTGGCTTGGCGGCCCCAACTTCGTGTTCGCTGAGAAGTACGCCTCGCCGAATAATTGCCTAGGTATAATATCCGGAAGCGCAATGTTCCTTGTTCGAACAGGAGCGGCTGATTTCAGTCGCTCCTGGGATAGTTTTGTGTGTCTCAGTTTTGCTTGGCGCGAACTGCTTCAGGAGATCATAGAACTCTGGAAGCGTTCAGAAACTTGAGCGATAATGCTGCCGGCAGGTGACCTGAAGCGGCGATCCCGTTCTCGTGCGGCACCGGCCAAGACATGTTTCGCTTCTACGGCCGGGGGGCCTGTGGATGACCATTCGTAAGAAAATATTCTCGATACTGGGCGGCATCATAGTGGTTTTCCTGGTGATCCTGGGTGTTGAGATCTTTACCACCGGGCAGGTCATGATGGACGGCCGCAAGGCGGCGATCCGCTTCCAGGCCGAGACGGCGTACAGCACCGTTTTGGGCTTCGCCAAACAGGAGGCAAACGGGACGCTCACGCGCGCAGAAGCGCAGCGGCAAGCCGGCAACGTCTTGCGGTCGATCCGCTACAACAACGGCGGCGACTACGTCTTTGTCGACAGCACGGCGCCCGGAAATATTGGGCGTAATCTCGTCTATCCGGATCCCAAGATCGAGGGCACCAAATCCCGCGATGACGAGGCGATGAAGAAAACCTTTATCTGGACGATGATCGAGCGGGGCCGGGAAGGGGGCGGCTTCACCGAATACCGCTGGCCGCATGTCGGCCAGACCGAGACGGCTCCCAAGATCGCCTACTCGCTTAACTACGAGCCCTGGCAGTGGGTCATCGGCACTGCGCTGTTCGTAGATGACATCGAAGCCATGAACCGGGCGCGGATCCTCACCACTCTGCTCTGGGCCATCCCCCTCGCGCTGATGGCCGTGGCGGGCGGTTTCCTGTTCGTCCGCAGCCTCACCAAGCCGCTTGCGGCCTTCACGGAGGCTCTCCGCCGGCTGGCCCGGGGCGAGATCGGAACCGCGATTCCCGGGATCGGCCGGCGCGACGAGATCGGCCACATGGCCGAAGCGGCCGGCGTGTTCCGGGACAGCATGATCCAGGCGCAGACGCTGTCGGCAGAGCAGCGCGACGCGCAGGAAAAGCGTGCGGAGCGCGCCCGCTGGATCGAGGAGTTGACCCGCGATTTCGACCGCAGCGCGAGCGAACTCCTGATGGAGGTTGATAGCGCGGCAGCGGGCATGCGGGAGGCCTGCCAGATGATGTCGGAGACCGCCACGGCGACAGCCTCTCAGGCCGATTCGGCGGCGCGTTCAGCTCAGCAGGCCTCGGCCAATGTCCAGACCGTCGCGGCCGCGACTGAGGAACTGACGGCCTCCATCGCCGAGATCGGCAACCAGGTCATCAAGTCGGCGGAGATCGCGAGCCAAGCCGTGACGGAGGCCGAACGCACCGACCGGCAGATCCAGGGCCTGGCCACGACGGCCGAACGGATCGGCGAGGTCGTGCGCCTGATCGCGACGATCGCCGAGCAGGCCAACCTCCTAGCGCTGAACGCCACCATCGAGGCGGCGCGCGCCGGTGAGGCGGGCCGTGGCTTTGCCGTGGTGGCCGCCGAGGTGAAGGGGCTGGCCGGACAGACCGCGAAGGCTACCGAGGAGATCACCGCCCAAATCAACGCGATCCAGAGCGAGACGCACGGAGCGGTGGAGGCGGTCCAATCCATCGGCAAGACGGTGGACGTGATGAACGCGATCTCGAGCGCGATCGCGGCGGCGGTGGAGCAGCAGCGCAGCGCCACCGGCGACGTCTCGCGCAACATCGAGGAAGCCTCGCAGGGGACCGGCATGGTGAGCGAGACCGTGGTCTCGGCCTCGGCGGCGGCCGAGACCACGCGGCGGGTCGCCGAGGATGTGGGCGCCGCTGCGACCGGGATGAGCCGCAGGGCCGAATCCCTGCGTGCCGACGTGGTGCGCTTCCTCGCCGAGATGCGCGCCGCCTGAGCGGCCGGGCCGGACCGTTCTTCAGAAGACCGGCATCGCTCCGGCGACGGTGACGAGCGCGCCCGACGTGTAGCTGCTCTCCTCGGAGGCCAGCATCACGTAGGCCGAAGCGAGGCTCGGCCGGCTGGCCGGGTCGCCCGAACGGCACTTGGCTGCCGAAGGACTTCACCGAATCCTGACTCATCCCGGACGGGATGAACGGCGTCCAGATCGGGCCGGGCAGCACGCCGTTCACGCGCACGCCCTTCGCGGCAAGCAGCTGCGCGAGGCTCAGCACCATGTTGCTCAGGGCGCCCTTGGTGGCGCTGTAGGCCATGAGCGAAGGCATCGGGTGCTTGGAATTCACCGACGAGGTGAAGATCACCGAGCCGCCGGGCTTCAGATGCGCGAGCGCTGCCTTGGTGACGTAGAAGGGCCCGAACACGTTCGTGCGGAAATGATCCTCGAAGATGGAATCCTCGATGGCGGCGAGGTCTTCATTCGGCTGCTGGAACGCGCCGTTATTGACCAGCACGTCGAGGCGACCGAACGTCTCCGCGGTGCGGGCGACGATCTGGCGCGCGTAGGCGGCATCCTTGAGATCGCCCGGCAGAAGCAGCGCGCGGCGGCCCGCCTTCTCGACCCACTGGCCCACCGCCTCCGCATCCGCCTGCTCCTCCGGCAGGTAGGCGATGGCGACGTCCGCTCCCTCTCGGGCGAACGCGATGGCGACCGCCCGACCGATGCCGCTGTCGCCGCCGGTGATCAGCGCCGCCTTGCCTTTGAGCTTGCCCGAGCCCTGGTAGCTCGCCTCTCCATGATCGGGCTCCGGCTCCATGCGGCCGGTCTTGCCCGGGAAGCTCTGCGGCTGCGCCGCGAAGGGCGGGCGAGGATACTTGTGAAGCGGATCCGTGGTCACGCGTCGTCTCCGGTTGGGATGCCGGTCCAACGGCGGGGCATCCGGGGTGTTCCTGGGCCACACCGCCGCGCTCGATCCGGTCGAGCCGCAGGAAGAAGACGGGCCTGACCGGCGCGGGGGCGCGAAACTTGGGGTGCGTCGGCCGTCGACACAGGTCAGCAACAAGCGTCCGCCAGTCTTGGTCGAGAGGAGGCGCTGCGATGATTGAATTTCGGACGGAGGACCGGACTGCCCGCGCGATCGATCGTGTCCTGCTCGGTGCCGCGATGCTGTCGCTCACCTTCGGCCTGGCCACGGGGCTCTGGGGCCTGCTGCATTGAGCCGGGCGCGGGAAGTCGCTGCGGAGCGCGAATTGTGATCCGACTCGGTCGCGCCGCCCTGCGCCGAACCGGGCTCGACCGCACCGCGCTCGCGCTGATCTGCACGGGCCTCGCGATGCTTGCAGGCGCCCTGCTGCTGGCCGGTCTCCCGTGAGCGTCCGACATTGCCTCGCGGTCGGGGGCCGGGCGCGATGCTGAATCGTGCCGCGATCGCGGTCCTCGTCCTCGCGGCCGCCGCGTTCCTGCTCTACCTGGCGAACCTCGCCCGCGACGCGCTCTCGCCGAACGAGCCCTACGCGGCCAGCATCGGGCTGACCCTCAGTCAGTGTGTCGCCGCTCAGGACGGTCTCTCGCCCGAGGATGCCCGGAGCTATTGCCGACGGCCGGTGCCGAAGCGGCTGTGATGCGCCTCCGTTCGCGTCGCGATCGGAGGCGGTGATCGAAATGCGAAACGCTGCAGGAGAGGGCTCCTGGGGCGGCCTTCGACGGGGCGACCAGTTGGATCGGGCTGGGGATGCCTGCCGAAGGCCAGGGCCGGACCGCTCAGTAGCTGCCGAACTTGTAGTTCAGGCCCACGCGGCCGAGCACGCCCTCGTGCGGGTAGCGTGATGCGAAGGCATTGATGTTCTGGTAGGTCGGCAGGACCGGGATCGTGCGGCCGCC
Organism: Methylobacterium sp. P31; assembly: GCA_050632875.1. GTDB lineage: Bacteria > Pseudomonadota > Alphaproteobacteria > Rhizobiales > Beijerinckiaceae > Methylobacterium. The sequence continues at coordinate 5,817,879 of JBODSC010000001.1, forward strand.
GAGGTCGTAGTACAGCGCCTCGCCCTTCACCGTCACGGCCGAGGAGTGGAAGAAATTCAGGAACGAATCGGTGGGCAGGGCGTACTCGATGCCGCCACCGACCGCGTAGCCGGTCTCGGTGCGCGAGCGGCTCCCGTAGAAGTTCGGCTGGCTCTCTGTCTGGAAGAGGCTGGTGCGGTACGTCTGGCCCGCATAGGCGAAGCCGCCCGTCGCGTAGAGCAGGGTGCGATCGATGGCATAACCGAGACGACCGCGCACGGTCCCGAGGTAAGCGCCGGACTGGCGGAAGCTGTTGGTGCCGATGATGTTGCTCTTGTAACTGTCGCGGGCGCGCAGATCCGTATAGGCCGCATCGGCCTCGACGCCGACGACGAAGCCAGAGCCGGGCGTGAACTGGTGATTGTAGCCGACCTGGCCGCCCCCCGCGAAACCGTCCCGGCGCAGATACGCCGGGGCCGAATAGTCTCCGAGCGGGGTACCGTTGCTCCTCCGGGTCACGCCCGTCGTATTGGCGACCTCATTGGTCGATGTGATGTAGCCGGCATTGATGCCGAAGTAGGCACCGGTCCAAGTGAAGACCGGAACTGGTAATGGCGCCGGCGGCAGGGCGCGGCGAGGCAGGTCTGCTGCTGAGGTGGTCCCTGTCAGGGCTGCAAGGATTGCCGCGATGGAATGATCTTGATCACGTCTAGCCTTCCAAGAACACGAAACCCAAGCAGACGTATAGAATCCTTGTGTGAGAGTCTGTGTTGAGTATGCAACATATATTTTAAAGTATATCTTGGTAATATACATTTTATAATACTAAATTTTTGAAAAAATTATAAACCGATAATGTGCATTATTGAGTGCTTTATCGGTCGATGATTTGACCGTTAAGCTAATAGGCTGGCAGAAAATCGTTCGGCAACGCAGGCGCCTCCCCGATCCGATGCGGCAGGATGCAAAAACGAAAGCGGCGCCCGACTGGAATCCGGTCGGGCGCCGCTCTCAGATCTTGAGCCACGATGCGCGGTCTCGCGCCGGAAGGCCGTGTGCTCCGGGAGCGCGTTCTCTAATGGTCGTGATGACAGCCGGGGCCGTGGACGTGCCCGTGGTGATCATGATCGTGGGCCTGCGCACGGCCGGGGGCATGGTCATGGGTGTGGCCATGATCGTGGCTGTGACCATGCGCATGGTGATCATGGTCTTGATGATCGTGGCCGTGATCGTGGCCGCAGGTGCTGTGGTCGTGCGCGGCGCGCTCGGGCCGGAAGGCGCGGGAGACCGGGGTCGCCACGCAGCCCTGGCCGCGGATCAGCTCGGCCGTGGCCGGGGAGGCCGGGACATAGAGGACGTCCGCGGCGATCTCGGTCGGCACGTGGCTGCCGCCGAGCTGCCAAGCCAGCCGCATCAGCCGGGCCGGGTTCTCGGCGCGCACTTCGAGGAGCGCCTCCACGGCGGCCCGCACGGCGACGAGACGGCCATCGTCGAGGCGGAGCGCATCCCCATCCTCGAGGGTCGAAGCCTTGGCGAGCGCCACCGCGAAGCCGAGCCCGCCTTCGGCGACCAGCGATCCGGAGGTTGCGGTCCGGGCTGCGTGGTCGAGGTTCACCGTATCGGCGACGCGGTCGGCCCGCACCGCGGCCCGGCGGACGATCGTGGTGGCTGTGGGCATGGGATCCTCGGACATGTGCCGCGGCGCCCCGCCCGGAGCGCCGCCTCAGGTCGGTGGCATAGGGCGAGACAGGAACCTGGCGCAACTGCGGGCTTTTGACGTGGAACCTTGACCATATAGTCGGCATTCCTTTCCTGCTAAGCTCGGCGCGATCGACCGCGATCACGGCCAAAGGCCGGACGGGATGCACAAGGGAGTTCTGGGGACCATGAAGAAGCTGACTGCCGCGGCCCTCGCCACCATCGCCGCCCTTTCGCTCGGCGCCTGCAACACTCCGGAGGACCGGGCGCTCGGCGGTGCGGGCCTCGGCGCGCTCACCGGTGCGGCGATCGGCGCGGCCGCCACGGGCCGGGCGGGCGGCGCGCTGGCGGGCGCGGCGATCGGCGGTGCCGGCGGTGCCATCGTGGGCGCATCCACCGCGCCGCGCTGCCCCTACGGCACCTACCGCGACGCCTACGGCAACATCTACTGCCGCTGAGCCGCGGGAGGCGGGGCCGGGCTGCGGCCTGGCCCTTCCTCAGGGCTTGAGGAGCGGCTATCCCGGCGCTCGGCCGGGCGCGTCCCCGGTGCCGGACGCATGCCGCCCACGATGACCGTACCGAGCCCACGATTCACGCCAGGATCGGCCGACCGATGACTCCGGGCACCAAGGCTCAGGGCGTCTGGGGCAAGATCGGCGGCGCTGGCCTCGGCCTAGCGATCGGCGGCCCGCTCGGAGCGCTGGTCGGAGGGGTCGCGGGCCATTTCCTGCTTGACCGGGTCGGAGCACCCTTCGGCCGCACGCCCCGGGACGTCGTGTTCACCACCGGTCTGGTGGCGCTGGCCGCCAAGATGGCCAAGTCCGACGGGGTCGTGCTGCCCTCCGAGGTCGAGGCATTCGGCCGGGTCGTGCAGGTGGAGCCGTCCGCGCGGCCCGGCGTCGAGCGGCTGTTCGATCTGGCGAAGAAGACCACGAACGGCTTTGAGGCCTACGCGCGCCAGCTGGCCACGACCTTCGGCGACGAGCCCGCCTTGCTCGAAGACGTGCTCGACGGCCTGTTCCAGATCGCGGGTGCGGACGGAGCGCTCCACGAGGCGGAGGAGCGCTACCTGCGCGCGGTGTCCAGCATCTTCGGCTTCGACGAGGCCGCCTTCCAGCGTATCGCGGCCCGGCACGTGCGGCTGCCGGACGATCCCTACATCGTCCTCGGGCTCGACCGGAATGCGGACGAGGCGAGCGTGAAGGCGCGTCACCGGGCGCTCGTGGCCGAACATCATCCCGACCGGGCCCTGGCACGCGGCCTGCCCGCGGAGGCCGTGGCGATCGCGACGCGGCGACTGGCCGCGATCAACGCCGCCTACGACCGGATCGCGCAGGAGCGCGGATTGCGGTGAGTCTCGATCCGGACAGCCCCCTGGCCCGCAGCGTCGCCCCCTCGCCCAACCACGGCGAGCGCCGCGCCGGGCGCCCCGATATGCTGGTCCTGCACTACACCGGCATGGAGAGCGGGGCCGCCGCGCTGGCGCGCCTGCGCGATCCGCTGAGCGAGGTCTCGGCTCATTATCTCGTCTTCGAGGACGGCGGCATCGTCCAGCTGGTGCCGGAGGCCCGCCGGGCCTGGCACGCGGGCGCGGGCGCCTGGAAGGGGAGACCGACATCAATTCCCGCTCGATCGGCATCGAGATCGTCCACCCGGGCCATGCCGGCGGATTGCCGCCCTACCCGGAGGCGCAGATCGAGGCGGTCATCGCGCTCGCACGGGACATTCTGGGCCGCTGGCCGATCCCGCCGGAGCGGGTCCTTGCCCATTCTGACATCGCCCCCGAGCGCAAGGAGGATCCGGGCGAGATCTTCCCGTGGGATCGCCTCGCGGCGGCGGGGGTCGGCCATTTCGTGCCGCCCGTCCGCCTCCGGGACGGCCGCTTCTTCGCGCAGGGCGATGCCGGCCAGCCCGTGGAGGCGCTGCAGGCGATGTTTGCCCTCTACGGTTACGACCTGCCGGTCACCGGAATCTTCGACGCGCGCATGCAGGCCGTCGTAACGGCATTCCAGCGCCATTTCCGGCAGGTGCGCGTGGACGGCGTGGCCGATGCCTCGACCATCACCACCCTGCGCGACCTCATCGCGGCCCTGCCGGCGGCCTGATCGATCGCGGTGCTCTGGCGTTCGGTCCGGCGGCTCAGGCCCGGTGGGCCCGCGCTTCGTGCCGGGGCGCACGCTCCGGGACCTCCAGGATCGGCGCGTCGACGCGCGTGCGCCACAGGCTGTAGGCGACACCCGCGGCCAGCAGCGTCAGGGTCACCACCAGCGAGACCCAGGGCGGCACGGTGAGGAGGCCGAACGTGTCGGCGACCACGATCTTGGCGCCGATGAAGATCAGGATGAAGGCGAGTGCGGTCTTGAGATAGGCGAACCGGTCGACCATGGCGGCGAGCGCGAAATAGAGGGCGCGCAGGCCCAGGATCGCGAAGATGTTGGAGGTGTAGACCACGAATGTGTCGGTGGTGATCGCGAAGATCGCCGGCACGCTGTCGACCGCGAAGATCACGTCGGCGCCGTTCACCAACACGAGGGCGAGCGCCAGCGGCGTGAACCACAGGGCCACCCGGCCGGTCCGCGCATCCGTCTTGCGCACCGTGAAACGCTGACCGTGCAGGTCGGGCGTGACCCGGAAGCTCGTCGTGAACCAGCGCACGACCGCGCTGTTCTGGAAGTCCCCCTCTTCCTCGTCGCCCGAGAGCAGGATCTTCAGGCCCGCGTAGATCAGGAAGGCGGCGAAGAGCGACAGCACCCAATGCACCTGATGCACCAGGGCCGCGCCGAGCCCGATCATCAGGCCGCGCAGCAGCACCGCGCCGAGGATGCCCCAGAGCAGGACCCGGTGCTGGGCCACGCGCGGGACGCCCAGCGCCGTGAGGATCATGGCGATGACGAAGACGTTGTCCATCGACAGCGACTTCTCGACCACGAGGCCGGTGACGTATTCCTCGCCCGCCTGTGGCCCGATGTACCACCAGATCCAGCCGCCGAAGGCGAGGCCGAGGACGATGTAGAAGCCGGTGAGCAGGAGGCTCTCCCGCACCCCGATCTCGTGCTCCTTGTCGCGGTGGAGGAGTCCCAGGTCGAAGGCCAGCAGGCAGGCGATCAGGACGTGGAAGCCGAGCCACATCCACAACGGCTTACCGAGCCATTCGACGGTGAGGACGTCCATCATGGGCGGGACCTGATGCGATTCCGGACGGAAAGCATCGGCTCCGACATCACGGGCGCTGAGAAGCGCCCGCCAGAGGGGCCCGCAGCCGATGGAGTCGACGTAAGAGGTGATCCGGGCGAATCAAGGGCAGTGTCGCGCGGCCGGGGTCTTGCGTGACTCGCGCCTCAGAGACGGGCGTGCCGGAAGGTATCGGCATCCCGGAACCCGCAGGCGCCCGCAACCTGCCTCAGGGCGACCGCGCCCGTCTCGAGGAGGTGAGGGCCGAGCGGCCGGCGGACACGCTGACCCCGCGGCGCCTGAACTGCATCTGACCGCCGCCACGCTCGAAGAACAGGACAAGCTGGGCCGCCACCCGGCGGGCGATCTCGGCGCCCAGGTCCTCCGCCACGAGCGCCAGCGCGAGGCTGAGCCCCGCCGTGGCGCCGGCAGCGATCAATTGCAACACTCAGGCCGGCTTCTCCGGGGCTCCACCATCCATCTTCGGCGAGCTGCGCTCCCCGAGGGGCCGCTCCTCCATGAGCGCCAGGAACGCGAAGGCCGCCAGGAGACCCAGGCAGGCGGCCAGGAAGACGTGCCGGAAGGTCAGGGCGAGAAGGGCCGGGTCGGAGCCGCGGATCAGGCTCTCCACGTCGTGGCTTCCCGCCGCGCCGCCCGCGACGCCGCCGAGCACGATCGTGCCGAAGGCCGCCACGATCAGGGCACCGCCCAGCGAGCGGAAGAAGTTCATCGAGGCGGTCGCAATGCCGAGCTGGTGGCGCGCCACCGCGTTCTGGATCGCGATGGTGGAGAGGGGCAGGATCGTCCCGATTCCCATGGAGAGCAGCGCGAACAGCACCTCCATCAGCCAGAAGGGCAGCGCCCGTCCCTGCCAGGCGATGACGGCGCAGCAGGTGAGGCTGACGCTCATCATCGCGAGCGGCACGCGCTTGTAGTGCCGGAAATAGATCATCGACCGGCCCGACAGGGTGGCGCCCGTGACGGTGCCGACCATCAGCGGCACGAGCGCCACGCCGGATTCGCTCGCCGAGAGGCCGATCACCCCTTCGAGGAAGATCGGCACGTAGATGGTGAGCCCGATGAAGGTGCCCATGGCGAAGCAGGCGGCGAGCGTCGCGCTGTAGACCACTTGGTTCCTCAGAACCTCGGTGGGGATCAACGGCTCGGGCGCCGTGGCGAGCCGCGCCGCGAAGCCGCCGCCCAGCACCGCCGCCAGGGTCAGAAGGCCGAGGACCGGCGCCGAGCCCCAGGGATAGCGCACGCCGCCCCAGCTCAGGGCCAGCAGGAGGGCGATCGAGCCCAGCACCATCAGGGCGGCTCCGGGCCAGTCCAGCCGGTGGCGGCGGTCGTGGCGCGGCAGGCGCTTCAGGTTGGCGCTGGTCAGCGCGAAGGCGAGGCATCCGATCGGCAGGTTGATCCAGAAGATCAGCGACCAGTGCAGGTGCTGGGCGAAGAAGCCGCCGAGCAGCGGCCCCGCCACCGAGGCCGCCACGAACACGCCCGCGATCACCACTTGGTAGCGCGCCCGCTCCTTGGGCGACATGATGTCGGCCAGGATGGTCTGTGCGAGCGCGATCAGCCCGCCGCCGCCGATGCCCTGAAGGCCCCGGGCCAGCGCCAGCGTCACCATCGTGGGGGCCAGCGCGCAGGCGAGCGAGCCGATCACGAAGGTCGTGATGGCGATCAGCAGCATGATCCGCCGCCCGTGAATGTCGGAGAGCTTGCCGTAGAGCGGCGTCACCGCCGTGGAGGCCAGCAGGTAGGCGGTGACGATCCAGGGCAGGTTGGCCGCGTCGCCCAGCGCGAGCCCGATGGTCGGCATCGCGGTGGCCACGATGGTCTGATCGAGGGCCGCCAGCAGCATCGCGGTCATCAGCCCCAACACGATGGCGCGGATCTCGGCAGGGCTGAGAACGGCCTGCGGGGCGGGGGTGCTCGGCGTCTCGGTCCGGGCATGGATGCCGGTGACGGCGACGGGGCTGGCCACGTGTCGGAGCCTCTGTGGTTCGGTCGGATCGCTGTCCGCGTCCAGGGCGGGCGAGCTTAGGCGGGCGATCTTGAGCGGCGTGAAGGGGTGTGCCGCCGAGCGTAGCGCGCCGATAGCGGCAGCTTCGGGGACGGGGAAAAACTTATGTTCGGCGGATGTCGGTTCCGGCCGGTTCGGGTTTATCCGATCCGGCGGTGCTGCTTCGGGGCGAAACCTACCCCTTTCACCCCGCGCTCTTGACAGGAGCGGGCGGCCTGCCGCTCTCCGGGCGGATGCCGGATGACAGGGACGAGATCGCCATCGTGGGCGGCGGGCCGGCCGGGCTCGCCGCCGCCGAGGTGCTGGCGCAGGCCGGCTGCGCGGTCACGGTCTACGAACGTATGCCGTCCGTCGCCCGCAAGCTCCTGATCGCCGGGCGCGGTGGCCTCAACATCACCCACAGCGAGCCGCGGCCGGACTTCCTCGCCCGCTACCATCCGCCAGGATACCTCGACGCCGCTATCGCGGCCTTCCCGCCCGATGCGCTGCGGGCTTGGTGCGCGGAACTCGGCGAGCCGACCTTCGTCGGTTCGAGCGGGCGCGTCTTTCCGCAGAGCTTCAAGGCCTCGCCGCTGCTGCGGGCATGGCTGACGCGGCTCCACCGCCTCGGCGTCCGGATCCGCACCCGCCACCGGCTCACGGCGATCGCCGAGGGCCTGCAGTTCGAGACCCCGGACGGTCCGGTCTCCATCCGGCCCCGGGCGACCCTTCTGGCGCTCGGCGGGGCGAGCTGGCCGCGGCTCGGCTCGGACGGGCGCTGGGTGCCGCTCCTCGAAGGGCTCGGCGTGGCGGTGGCGCCGCTGCGGCCGGCGAATGCCGGCTTCGCGGTGGCGTGGTCCGACCTGTTCCGGGAACGCTTCTCCGGGGCACCGCTCAAGCGCGTGGCGCTCGCCTGCGACGGCACGACGGTGCGGGGAGAGGCCGTGATCACGCAATCCGGTCTCGAGGGCGGGGCGATCTACGCCCTCTCGCGCCCCTTGCGCGAGGCGATCGCCGCGCACGGCAACGCCCGCCTCGTCGTCGATCTGCGTCCCGACCTGACCCGGGACGCCCTCGCCCGCCGCCTGTCGGGCGCCCGGTCCGGCGACTCGGCCGCGACCCGGCTTCGCAAGGCCGCGGGCCTCCCGCCCGTGGCGGTGGGCCTGCTGCGCGAGGCGGCCGGCGCCGCGCTCCCGACTGATCCCGGGGCGCTCGCCGGGCTGATCAAGGCCGCGCCGCTGACCCTCACCGCCTCGGCTCCGATCGAGCGGGCGATCTCGACGGCGGGCGGGGTCCGGCTTGAGGCTCTCGACGGGCGGTCCATGCTGCGCGCCCGCCCCGGCCTGTTCCTGGCCGGGGAGATGCTCGATTGGGAAGCCCCGACCGGCGGCTACCTGCTCCAGGGCGCCTTCGCGGGAGGCCGGGCCGCCGCCGCCGGAATGCTCGACTGGCTCCGCGAGACCGGCGGCTGAGGCGCCATCCTCACGGCCGCGTGCAGAACCCGACGATCCCCGAGGCCTCGGCCGGGCAGCTGGCGCCCTCCCCGTCATAGACCGGCGCGCCGGCCTTGAGGCAGTGGGCCGTGACCAGCGTCTCCCCGGCCTCGCAGGTCACGGCGCAGCCGCCTGCGCAGTCGTTCTTGCGCACGGGCCGCAAGGAAGTCGCGGCCGCGCCCCTCGGGCCCGGCCCGCCCTGCGGCCCGGCCTGACCACGCGGCCCGGGAGGACCCTGGAGGCCAGGAGTTCCTGGCTCGCCCTTCGGACCGGGCGCGCCCTGGGGACCGGCCGGACCCTGAGGGCCGGTCTCCCCTTTCGGACCGGGCTCACCCTGAGGGCCCGTATCGCCCTTGGGCCCTTGATCCCCCTTGACCCCCGGCTCTCCCTTGGCCCCCGGCTCACCCTTCGCGCCCTGCTCTCCCGTCGCGCCCTGCTCTCCCTTGGGACCCGTCGCGCCGGTCGGCCCCGCGGCGCCCTGGGGACCGGGCGGTCCCGGGGGTCCCTCGGGGGCGCAGTTCGCCACCACCGCCTCGCGCTCGTCCGGCTCGGACTTGAGCGTGACCACGCAGGTCGAGGGCCGGTAGGGGAGCCGGAAGGTGAAGCGTCCGCGCCGGTCGGCCTGGACCGAGATGTCGTCGTCCAGCACCACGATGGCGCCCGGCTTGCGCACCGAGCCCGAGATCCGGAGGTCTCCGGCCTCGATCCGCGCGTCGTAGACCATGATCGGCTGGCCGGAGGCCTGCGTGTGCCGGACCCGCGGCCGGGCCGGGCGCTGCCGCGCCGCGGCGGGCGCGTCCGGTGCCGCGGCCCCCGGATCCGCAGGCTGCTGGGCGAGCGCCGCCCCCGACAAGGTGAGCAGGATCGTCAGGGCAAGAACTGGGCGCATGCGCGGTCCCTATCGACCGCGTCACGCACGCGGCGGCCGACTTTGGTCTCGCCCCACGGTTGGGGTCAACCGTGGCCGTGCAAACCTGCGTCGCAGCCGATTCCACACGCGTCCACAGTCATCCACAGGCCAAGCCGCTGCGCCGGCGCGGGATTCCAACACCCCGCGGAAACGGTTTGAGTGCGTTCTTGTTATGTTCCTATCCTCCGTCATGACCGGAGCCGACGGAGATGGGGCTGGACCCTGCGGACGAGACCGAGCGGGACCCCGCGCTAGGCGGTCCTCGGGCGCGGCTGGCCGCCCTGCGGGTGCGCCTCGCGCCGCCGGCCGGAGGGCGGGATCTGCGTCCGGTTCTGCCGCTCGACCTGCCTGCTCTCGACGCCCACCTGCCCGGCGGCGGCCTCGTCCTCGGGTCGCCCCACGAGATCGCGCCGGCCGAGCCCGCGGACGGGATCGCGGCGCTCGGCTTCGCCCTGGCGCTCTGCGCCCGCCACCTCGCCCGCAGGCCCGGGGAGGCGCTGATCGCTGCCGCGCCCGGCCAGCCCCTCCCCTACGGACATGGCTTGGCCGGTCTCGGCCTCGACCCTGCCCGGCTGCTGCTGCTGGAAGCCGGCAGCGACGCGGAGGTGTTCCGCGCGCTGGAGGCGGCCCTGCACGCGCGCAGCCTTGCGGCTCTCGTCGGCTTCCTGCGAGACGGCCTGCCGCTGAAGCCGGGCCGGCGCCTGCAGCTCGCCGCGAAAGGCCCCGCCCCGCCCCTCCTGCTCATCCTGCGGCCGGCCACGGCCGGGCTGCCCAACGGGGCCGCCACCCGCTGGCGGATCGCCGCGGCGCCGGCGACCCGGGACCGGTTCGGCACCCTCGACAGGCCGCGCTGGCGGGCACGGCTCGAACGCTGCCGCAACGGGCGGGGCGGCGACTGGCTTCTGGAGTGGGACCATGCCGCGCATCGTCTGCATCTGCCTGAGCCACTGGCCAGTGACGCGGCTGCGGCGGGCCGGCCTCGCGCCTGAGGCGGGGCCGCTGGCCGTTGCGGCCGAGGGCTCCGGCGGGCTGCGGCTGGTTGCCCTCGACCCGCAGGCCCGTGCCCTGGGCCTGAGTCCCGGCGAGCCCCTCGGCCGCGTCCGGGCACGGATCGGCGTGCCGCTGCAGGTCTACCCCGCCGACCCGGCCGCCGACCGGGAATCCCTGTTGCGGCTCTGCCGCTGGGCAAGGAGCTACGCACCCCTCGTGGCGCCGTTCGGTCCGGCCGAGGCGGCGGACGGCCTCTACATCGACGTCGCCGGGGCGAGCCATCTGCGCAGCGGCGAGGCGCGCCTCGTCGAGGACCTCGCCGGACGCCTCGCGCGGGCAAAGATCGCCGCGCGGATCGCTCTCGCCGACACGCCCGGCGCCGCCTTCGCGCTGGCCCGCCACGGCGGGGCCGACCGGATCGTCGTGCCGCCGGGCGAGACCGTCCCGGCCCTGCGGAGGCTGCCCGTCGAGGCCCTGCGGCTCGATCCCGGCACAGTCTCGGGCCTCACGCGGCTCGGCCTGCGCCGGATCGGCGAACTCGATGCTCTGCCCCGAGGGCCGCTGGCCCGCCGCTTCGGCGAGGCCCTGCTCCTGCGCCTCGACCAAGCCCTGGCGCGCCGGCCCGAGCCGCTGGCGCCCCTGTCGGACGAGGCCGAGTACGCGGCCGCCCGCGGCTTCCTCGACCCGATCGGCCGGCAGTCGGATATCGTCCGGACCGCCGGGGACCTGATGGCGCAGATCGTCTCCCGGCTGGAACGGGACGGGCTCGGCGCCTGCGCCCTGCGTCTCGCCCTCCATCGGGTCGACGGAATGGTGCGGGCCCTCGATATCGGCCTGTCGCGCCCCGAGCGCTGTCCCGAACGGGTCGCGGCCCTCGTCGCCCTGCGCCTCGACAGGCTTGGATCCGCCCTCGATGCCGGCTTCGGCTTCGAGACGGTGGCGCTCGCCGTCACGGTGACGGGGGCCATGCCGGCCCGGCAGACGGATCTCGGAACGGAGTCCGGGGGCGACGGGGTCGGGTTCCTGGCCGATGTCCTGGCCCAGCGCCTCGGGCGGGCGCTGCTGCGCCTGGAGCCGCAGGCGAGCCACCTCCCGGAGCGGGCCGTCCAGACCCGTCCCTGGGCTGCCGACGAGGGTCGGGGATCTCCGGCGAACAGGGGCAAGGGCCTAACACCTGCGTCCTGCCCTCCCCCTCTGCGGGGGAGGGTATCCTGCGCAGCAGGGGGAGAGGAGCAGCGCGACGGCGGGGGTTTCAGCGCCCGGCGCGACCTGTCCGGAAGTGTCGCTCCCCTCTCCCGACCCCTGCTGACGCAGGGGCCACCCTCCCCGCAGAGGGGGAGGAAGCGCGCACGCCATCACCTCCCCCTGGCCCGACCACCTGCCGCCCCGACCCCTGGTGCTGTTCCCCCGGGGCGAGGCCGCCCTCGACGTGCTCTCCACCGTCCCCGAGGGGCCGCCCCGGCGCTTCCGCTGGCGCGCGCAGATCCACACGGTCGCCCATGCCGAGGGGCCGGAGCGGATCGCCGCCGAGTGGTGGCGCGCGCCCGGCGAGGCCCGCGACTATTACCGCATCGAGTGTGAGGCCGGGCACCGGCTCTGGCTCTACCGCGACGGGCCGCACGCGCCCGGCCGCCCGGCCGCATGGTACGTCCACGGGCTCTTCGCGTGAGCGGCCCCGAGACCCGCTTCGCCGAACTCGCCGTCACCACGAACTTCTCCTTCCTGCACGGCGCGTCGCACCCACAGGAATACGTGGTGCAGGGGGCGGCCTACGGCCTCGCGGCGATCGGCATCGCCGACCGCAACACCGTGGCCGGTGTGGTGCGGGCGCACGCGGCGGCGCGGGCGCTCAAAGCGGAGGGCACCACGATCCGGATCCTGCCGGGGGTGCGCCTCGTCACCGAGGAAGGGTTCGAGGCCGTCACCTACCCGATGGACCGGGAGGCCTGGGCGCGTCTCTGCCGGCTGCTAACCCTGGGCAACCGGCGCGTCCGCAAGGGAGATTGCCGATTCTCGTTCGCCGAGATGCTGGAGGCCGCCGAGGGGCAGATGTTCATCGCGATGCCGCCGGCCCGGCGCCTGCCGGACGGGTTCCGGGCGCGGCTGGAGGCGCTCGCCGCCGCGGCCCCGGGCCGGGCGTGGCTCGGGGCGAGCCACACGCGCCGCGGCGACGAGCGGCGGCGCCTCGGCCTGCTCGCCGAGCTGGGCGCGACCTCCGGCGCCCCGATGGTCGCCGTCTCGGACGCGCTCTACCACCATCCCAACCGGCGCCCGCTGCAGGACGTGGTCACCTGCATCCGCGAGCGCTGCCGGATCGGAGAGGCCGGCTACCGCCTGGAAGCCAATGCCGAGCGCCATCTGAAGCCCCCCGCCGAGATGGCGAGGCTGTTCGCCGATCACCCGGAGGCGCTCGCCCGCACCGTCGAGATCGTCGAGGCCTGCGACTTCAGCCTCGCGCAGCTCCATTACGAGTATCCTGAGGAGCCCGTGCCCCCGGGCGCACGCCCCAGGAATACCTGGAGGAGAAGACCTGGGAGCGGGCGCGCTGGCGCTACGCCGGCGACATCCCGGCCGCCGTCGCGGCGACGCTGCGCGAGGAGCTGCGGCTCATCGCCAAGATGGACTACGCCCGCTACTTCCTGACCCTGTTCGACGTGGTCGAGTTCGCGCGCGGCAAGGGCATCCTCTGCCAGGGCCGCGGCTCGGCGGCCAATTCCGCCGTGTGCTTCTGCCTCGGCATTACCGCAGTGGACCCGTCCAAGCACCGGCTGCTCTTCGCCCGCTTCATCTCGGAGAACCGGGGCGAGCCCCCCGACATCGACGTCGATTTCGAGCACGAGCGCCGCGAGGAGGTGATCCAGCACCTCTATGCCCGCTACGGGCGGGACCGTGCCGCCCTCTGCGCCACGGTGATCCACTACCGCCCGCGCATGGCGATCCGCGAGGTCGGCAAGGTCTTAGGGCTGACCGAGGACGTGACCGCGGCGATCGCCGACACGGTCTGGGGCACCGGCATGCCGGACCAGCACGTGCGCGAGGCCGGCCTCGATCCGGGCAACCCGGCGATCCGGCAGGCGCTGGACCTCGCCCACCAGCTGATCGGCTTCCCCGCCACCTGTCGCAGCATGTCGGCGGCTTCGTGCTGACCCGGGGCCGGCTCGACGAGACCGTGCCGGTGGGCAACGGTGCCATGGCGGGCCGCACCTTCATCGAGTGGGACAAGGACGACATCGACGCGATCGGCCTGATGAAGGTCGACGTGCTGGCGCTGGGCATGCTGACCTGCCTCAAGCGCGGCCTCGATTTTTTGGAACGGGACCACGGCGTCTTCTACGAGACGCTCGCTGACCTGCCGCAGGAGGATCCCGAGATCTACGCCATGCTGGCGAAGGCTGACTCGGTCGGCGTGTTCCAGGTCGAGAGCCGGGCGCAGATGTCGATGCTGCCGCGCCTCAAGCCGAAGGAGTTCTACGACCTCGTGGTGCAGGTGGCGATCGTGCGGCCCGGCCCGATTCAGGGCGACATGGTCCACCCCTACCTGCGAAGGCGATGCGGGGAGGAGCCGGTGGTCTATCCCTCGCCCGATCCCGCTCACGGCGATCCCGACGAGCTGAAGGGGGTCCTGAAAAAGACCTACGGGGTGCCGCTCTTCCAGGAGCACGCCATGCAGATCGCCATCACGGCGGCGGGCTTCACCCCGGCGGAAGCCGACGGCCTGCGCCGGGCGATGGCGACATTCCGCCATGTCGGCTCGATCGGCGGCTTCGAAGAGAAGTTCGTGGGCGGCATGACCCGCCGGGGCTACCCGAGGGACTTTGCCGAGCGCTGCTTCGCGCAGATCCGGGGCTTCTCCACCTACGGCTTCCCGGAGAGCCACGCGGCGAGCTTCGCGCTCCTCGTCTACGCCTCGGCCTGGATGAAGTGCCGGCACCCGGACGTCTTCCTGGCGGCAATCCTCAACGCTCAGCCCATGGGCTTCTACCAGCCGGCCCAGCTGGTGCGCGACGCCCGCGCCCACTGGGTCGAGGTGCGGGGCGTCTGCATCAATGCCAGCGACTGGGATTGCACGCTGGAGCCGGCCGGAGATCCGGCGCTGCACGCCGTGCGGATCGGCCTGCGGCTGGTGCGCGGCCTGCCCGAGGCCGCGATGCGCCGGCTCGTCCGGCTGCGCGCCAACGGCTATGCCAGCATCGAGGGCCTGCAGGCCTCTCTCGCCCTGCCCCGCAACGCCCTGGAGCGGCTGGCCGAGGCCGATGCCTTCCGGTCGCTCGGGCTCGACCGGCGCGCCGCCCTCTGGATGGTGCGCACCCTGGAGGGGACCTCCGCGCGCAAGGCCGCCAAGGCGGATCCGAGCGAGCGCCGCGCCCATCTCCTCGATGCGCCCCTGCCGCTCTTCGCCTGGCACGCCGATGACGGCCTGTTCCGCCACGAGCCGGCGGTGGACCTGCCGTCCCTGGCCCCGTCCGAGGCGGTGGCCGAGGATTACGCCGCCACTGGCCTGTCGCTCCAGGGGCACCCGGTCGCCTTCTTCCGGGAGCGGCTCGCACGGATCGGCGCGATCCCGGCCCGGGCCCATCTCGATCCGGCCCTGCCCCAGGGGGCGCGGGTCACGGTGGCGGGTCTCGTGCTGATCCGCCAGCGGCCGGGCACCGCCAAGGGCGTGGTCTTCCTGACCCTGGAGGACGAGACCGGTATTGCCAACGTGATCATCTGGAAGGCGCTGTTCGAGGCCAACCGCCGGATCGCCATGCAGGCCCGGTTCCTCGCTGTGCGCGGCCGGATCCAGCGGGCGGGCGGGGTGGTCCACCTCGTGGCCGAGGGGTTTCGCGACCTCACAGCCTCCCTGCGCGACCTGCGCGAGGCCGGCATGAAGCTGCCCCCCGAGACCACGGATTTCGGCGTCCCCCGGACCGGCGGGTGTATCGCAGCCGGGATTTCCACTGACGACGGCCTCTCGACAGGCCCCGCGCCGCGCGTAGAGTGCCGCCATGTCGAGCTTCGCCGTTCCACGCCTCCTCCTCGCCGCCTGCGCGACCCTGCCGCTGATCCTGCCGCTCCTGGCGGGGACCGCCCGGGCCGACAGCTGCGACGACCTCACCCGCCAGATCGCCGGGGCGATCGGCGGCAGGGTCGGCAAGCGCGCGGGGCCCAGCATCGACATCCGCATGGCAGGCCCGATCAAGTTCGACGTGACCTGCCGGGCCGAGCCGATCGTGCAGGCGACCTCGGCCGAGCCCACCCCGTCCGCGGCCTTCTTCCGCGACCTGTCGGTGGCCTCCGAGATCCTGATCGGCAGAATCGGCCTCCACCGTCGAGCCGATCATCGCCAACGCCTACCGGACCTCGCTCTCGGAGCGGCGCAAGTCGTTCATCCAGCAGAACGGCTGGTCGGCCTCCTGCTACACCGACCCGGGCAGCACCACGATGCGGACCCTGTGCTCGGTGGGCCGCATCCCGCCGGGATGATCCGGGCCTGACCCGGCAGGATGCGGGCGGCGCGGCCACTCAGTACTCGATCACGCCATCCAGGGCGTAGTGCTTCACGGTCTTCCGGTTGGCGATCAGCTCGTCCACCGTCGGCTCGTCCTTGAGGGCGCGGGCGATGGCGAGCTTCGTCGCCTCGTAGTTGGTCCGGTAGAGGTCCTTCTGGTCGAGGTTCTCGTCCTCGGCGCAGCGCGGGTCGAGCCAGATCATGATGATCATGCACAGCTCGTCGAGCCTCGTCCTTGGGCAGCACGCCCTCGATGATGCAATCCACGATCGCGTCGCCGGTGGCCGCCTGGACCACGCCACCGAGCAGCTCGACATACTCGGCCGTGTGGATGGTGGCCTTGGTGGTCATCATCGTGGCCGGGCGCACCAGCTGGTTGAGGTCGCGCACCACGAACATGCGGGTGTGACCCTGCACCTGCCCCATCATCGACGCGAAGGCCTGGCCCACCGGCCCGCGCACCGAGCCGATCAGCACTTCCGGCATGGCGTCGGTGTACTGGCCCTCGGCCGCCAGCACCGTGGCCTCGCCCGCGCGGAACCAGATCTCTTGCATGTTCGAACTCCACCTGATCGGAGCCCGCGGGAGACATCATCGCGCCGCCCGCGTCAATGAGGCTCAGAGCAGGCCGACCCCGTCGAGCACGCCGACCAGCGCGAAGGCGATGGTGACCCCCGAGACGGTGTAGACCACCCATTTGTAGGCCCCCGCCACGCGCTTCCCTTCCGGCAGAGCCCGGATCGCCAGAAGGATCAGGAAGCCGAGCGCCAGCGGCAGGAGCAGAGCATTCATCACCTCCACGGCGATGTTGAGCGCCACGAGGTTCGGCACGAGCTGCACGGCGACCGCCCCCGCCGCGACCACGAGCGCGAAGGCGCCGTAGAAGGCCGGCGCCTCCCGGGGCGACTGCTCCAGCGAATGCGGCTTGCCGGTGACGTCGCCGAAGCCCCAGGCGAGCGCCAGGGCCACGACGTTGAGCGCCACGAAGGCCGCCGCGATGATGCCCACCCCGAAGACCACGTGGCCGAGCCAGGACCCGAGCGCCGGGGTGAAGGCGCCGGCGAGGTCGCCCACGGTCTGCAGCCCGTCCTTGGTGCCCTGCCCGGCCTTGCCGATCGTGGCGGCGGCCGCGATCAGGATCGCGCCCATCACGCATTGCGAGATCACGGCGCCCAGGAACGTGTCGAGGCGCGAGCGCTCGGCGTGATCCCAGCCGAGGCCTTTGTCGACGATCGCCGATTGCTGGTAGAAGATCATCCACGGCATGATCACCGCGCCGATATTGGCGGCGATCAGCACCCGGTAGCTGCCGTCGCCCAGGGGCATGTGGGCGAAGGAACCCACGATCTCGCCGGGGTTCGGCCGCGCCGCGACGGCGAGCCCGACGAAGACCAGCTCGAACAGGCCGACGACGATCGCCACCCGCTCGACGCGCCGGTAGCTCCCGGTGAACACCAGTCCGAGGAGCGGGGCCGCCGGAAGCCCGAGGCTCACGAGGCGCGGTACTCCGAACAGGTCGCCGATGCCCGCGATGCCGGAGAATTCCGTGACGATGGCGCCGATCCCCGCGACCACGAGGCTGCCGTAGGAGACCCAGGCCCAGGCCGGTCCGTAATGCGCCCGGATCAGCTCGCCGTGGCCACGGCCCGTGGCGGTCCCGAGCCGCACCGTCAGCTCCTGGACGACGTAGAGGATCGGCACCAGCAGGATCTGCAGCAGCAGCAGCGAGTAGCCCCAGCGGGCGCCGCTCTGGGCCGCGGTGATGAGGCTGCCGACATCCGTATCGGCGAGCATCACGACGAGTCCTGGGCCCGCGGTCTTGAGGAACGCGTTCAGGCGAGGCAGGGAAGCGCTTGGCACGGCTCGGGAACAGTCCCGGACGTGGCCAGTTCCGGCGGGAGCCTGCGGCGTTTTCCCGGGCGCGCGGGAGGATGGGTGATGGCGGAGAGCACGGATCGGAGCGCCGGTTGGAGCCTCCAGGCGAGTCCCGTGCCCGACGGGGTGCGCTTGGAACTCGCCCTGCCGGACTTCGGCGGAAGCCCGGTCACGGCTGCGATCGTCCTCGACCGGGCGGAGGCCCGGGCCTTCGCCCGCGCCCTGCTGGCGGCGGCCGGCGATGCGGCCGAGCGCACCTTCCCGAAGCCGGGTGCCTGACCGGCGCGGCAGCACCGGTCCGCGGCTCAGCGCAGGATCAGGCCCGGATTGCGGCCCGGCAGACGCGGCACTACGGTACCCCGCTTCTCGATGGGCGCGTCGCACGCGTAGGCGAACTCGGTCTTCAGCGGATCGAACACCGTCTCGCCGGTGATCCGGCAATCCTCGCGTACGGTCTCGTCGAGATAGGCGCGGGCGGCCGTGCGGAAGCGCTTCACCCGGGTCGCTTCGGGATCAGGATCGATTCGGGCCTCGCTGAGGTTGCAACCGGCATATTCGCGCAGGGTGTTCGAGACGATCAGCATCCGGCGCACCTGCCGGTTGTCGTAAACCTCGTAGGGTTCCTTGCAGCCGATGGTGACCACCTGCGGCGTGAGCGCGACGTAGTTCCGCGAGATGTACGAGAAGCCGGTCGTGCAGCCGGCGAGCGCCAAGCCCAGGGAGACCAAGCCGAGGGGAATCGAGACTCAGGGGCAGCAGAGCCGCGGGTCGTCGCATCCTCGTCATCCCAGCCCGATTCCAGCCTGCCCGGATCCCCCGCCCTCTCCGGCGGGACACCGGGAAGCATTGAAACGGCTCCGCTTGTGCCGTCAAATCGTTTCTGGCCGCACCCGGGCCGCCGCATCCCGAGCGTGGCCGTATTCCGCTTGCGGAACACTTGCGGAACGTTTAACCTGTTCGTGATTTGTTTCCGAGACCGTCCCGAGGCGGTCCTCCAAGCCGCGAGGCCCCCGTCGATGCTCACGCGCAAGCAGCTGGACCTCCTGAGATTCATCCAGAGTCGCATGCAGGAATGCGGCGTCCCCCCTCTTTCGACGAGATGAAGGACGCGCTCGACCTCAAGTCGAAATCGGGCATCCACCGTCTGATCACGGCCCTGGAGGAGCGCGGCTTCCTGCGGCGCCTGCCGAATCGGGCGCGCGCCATCGAGGTGATCCGCATCCCCGAGAGCCTGACGGGCCAGGCGGCCGCACCGGCCGCGGAGCCCCGCCGCTTCACCCCGAGCGTGGTCGAGGGCGGCAAGTCCAAGCAGCCGTCGATGCCGGCCACCGCGCGGATGATCGATGAGGCCGGCCGCGCCGTCTCGATTCCCGTGATGGGCCGGATCGCGGCCGGTACGCCGGTCTCGGCGATCCAGAACCAGAGCCACGCCATCACTCTCTCGCCGGACTTCCTGGCGGGCGGCGAGCACTACGCCCTGGAGGTGCGCGGCGATTCGATGGTGGAGGCCGGCATCCTCGACGGCGACCTCGTGGTGATCCGCAAGCAGGAGACGGCCAATACCGGCGACATCATCGTGGCCCTGATCGACGACGAGGAGGCAACCCTCAAGCGCCTGCGTCGCCGCGGCTCCTCGATCGCCCTGGAGGCCGCCAACCCGGCCTACGAGACGCGCGTTCTCGGTCCCGACCGGGTCCGGATTCAGGGACGACTCGTCAGCCTCGTCCGCCGCTACTGAAGCGGTTCGGCCGGCGCGTCGCCGGGGGTGATTCCACTGCCCGACGCGTCGGCCTCTGACGGGGCTGCCGCGCCCGCCTCCGCGGCGCCGTTGCCGTCCGCCGGCGCGATGCGCGGAGGCTGTGCCGGGTGCGGGCGCCAGGGCATGGAGCGGCCGCCGTCGCGGGCGTAGCGGGCCGTGAACCCGTCGGTCTCAGCCCGGAGGGCGACGGCCCCGCGGGCGGCGAGAACGCGGCGGTCGATCACCAGAGGCCCCGTGCAGGTCGGCGGCGCGACGAGGCCGGTGATCAGCACGGCGGCCCGCGCGCAGTCCTCCGGAAAGGCGCGTCGGTCGCGGACCAGGGCCATCGCACGTCCATCCGGCAACTGCGCCGTGCAGCCGAGCCGATCGCAGCGGCCGCCCGATTGCGGGCCGATCAGCGCGCTGGCCCGCCGGCCGTCACCATCCGCCTTCAGCCATTGCTCCAGCACGAAGGCGGACGGCTTGCCCAGCACCGTGAGGCGGCCGTCGGTACTTCGCACGGCAGCGCCCCTGCCCTGCCGGTCGACATAGAGGTCGTTGCGGTCCGGCAGGGCGGCGAGCCAGAGTCCGAACAGAACGGGCGGCAGCGCAAGCCAGCGCAGGCGTGAGGCCGGAAGCGCCGCCAGCAGCAAACCCACCGTCAGCAGGATCAGCGCGCCGGTGCCGAAGGCCGGCAGCACGAGGGTCGCCCGCTCGAACCCGGCGATCCAATCGGAGATCGCCAGCATGCCGCCGACGGCCTGCCCCATGAGCCACCAGACCGGTCGGTCGAGGGCCAAGGGATAGGCCAGGATCCCGATGACCGCGCAGGGCATCACCACCAGCGAGACGAGCGGCAGGGTCAGGGCGTTGCCGACAAGCCCGAACGGCTGGATCGTCTGGAAATGATAGGTGGCGAACGGCGCTGTCGCGACCTGCGCCACCAAGGTCGTAGCCAGCGTGCCGGTGACCGCGGAGAGTCCGGTACCGACGAGGCGGCCGGTCCGCCCAGCTCCGGGGCGCACGAAGAGGCGCCCGTCGATCAGCCGCGCGCAAGCGATCAGCCCGGCCACCGCCCCGAACGACATCTGGAAGCTCGGGCCGAGCAGGCCCTCCGGCTCGCGGGCCAGAGCGATCAGCGCGGCCAGCGCGAGGTTGCGCATCGACAGAGCCGGCCGGTCCACCAGGACCGCCCCCAGCATGATCAGGGTCATGACCAGCGAGCGCTCTGCGGCGATGTCCCAGCCCGAGAAGGCGCAGTAGGCGGTCACCCCCACCATGGCGAAGCCGGCGGCGATCTTCTTGATCGGCCAGACCAGCGCGCAGTAGGGAACGAGGGCGAGGACGGCCCGCACCAGCCAGAACACCACGCCGGCGGCCAGCACCATGTGCAGCCCCGAGATCGAGACCACGTGGTAGATGCCGGCGGCGCGGAGCGCGTCGTTCGTGGCCGAGCCGATCAGCCCGCGCTTGCCCGTCACCAGGGCCGCCGCCACCGCACCTGCCTGGCCGCCCTCGGCCTGGGCGATCCTGCGGGTGAGCGCGTTGCGCGCCTCGTCCAGCATGGCGGCGAGCCGCAGGCCCAGAGGTGGCGGTTCCGAGGGCGCCCGGACCGTGACCGAACCGAGCAGCGAGCCCACCGCGCCGATACTCTGGAAATACGCGTCCCGGGCGAAGTCGTAGCCGCCGGGCCGGGCTGCCTCGGGGGGCGGCAGCAGCCGCGCGGTGGCGGTGATGACATCCCCAGGCCGCGGGGTCGGCGTCTTGCGAAACGAGACCCGCACCCGGGTGGGCCGCAGCTCCGGCGCGAGGCCCGCGAAGCTCTCCACCCGGATCACCAGCCGGGCGCCGACCTCCCGTTCGTCCAGGGCCTCGACCATCCCGGTGAGCGGACCGATGGTGATGCGGGCGAGGATCGGGGCGGCCACCTGCGAGACCCGCCAGGTCGCCGCCGCGAAGCCGAGGAACCCGGCCGCCAGGGCGAGCGCCGCGGCCAGGGCCGCCGGTCGCGCGCCGAGGACCGGCACCGGTGCCAGGGCGAGGGCAGACCCGGCGAGGGGGCGGCGAGGATCGGCGTTCCGTCGGCGGCCGCGAAGTAGACCAGGATGCCGGCGCCGAAGGCCACGGCCAGCCAGGGGAACAGGCGGCGCTGCTCGGCTTCCCGGGTGAGGCCCGCGGCGACCCACGCGCCAAAGGCCGGGAGCGCCGCGGCACGCGGGCCGGCCAGCGCCACAGGGCCCCCTACCAGCCTCGCGCCGATCCGCCGCATTGCCGCCGTCCCGATCCGCGCGACCTGTGCCGACGGCCGGGCGATTCCTCCGGCGATTCTTAACGCACCGGTTCGCCCGTGCTACAGCGGGCGCTTCGTGCTACGGGCGCCCTGTCGAGCCCCTCGCCGCTCCGCCGCCCCTTCGCGCCTGTCCCCCGAACATACCGGACCGATGTCCTCAGCCGTCGTCACGCGCTTCGCCCCCTCGCCCACCGGCTACCTGCATATCGGCGGGGCCCGCACGGCGTTGTTCAACTGGCTCTATGCCCGCCATACCGGCGGCCGCATGCTGCTGCGCATCGAGGATACGGACCGGGAGCGCTCCACCAAGGGCGCGATCGACGCGATCCTCGACGGCCTGTCCTGGCTCGGCCTCGACTGGGACGGGGACGTGGTCTTCCAGTTCGCCCGGGCCGAGCGGCACCGGGCGGTGGCCGAGGAACTGCTGGCCTCGGGCCGCGCCTACCATTGCTACGCCACCGCCGAGGAACTGGCGCAGATGCGCGAGACCGCCCGCGCCGAGGGGCGTCCGCCGCGCTACGACGGCCGCTGGCGCGACCGCGATCCGTCCGAGGCGCCCGCCGGGGTCAAGCCGGTGATCCGCCTGCGCGCGCCGACCGAGGGCGAGACCGTGATCGAGGACGCCGTGCAGGGCCGGGTGACCTGGGCCAACAAGGACCTCGACGACCTCGTGCTTCTGCGCTCGGACGGGACGCCGACCTATATGCTCGCCGTCGTGGTCGACGACCACGATATGGGCGTCACGCAGATCATCCGCGGCGACGACCATCTCACCAACGCGGCGCGCCAGACCCAGATTTTTTCCGCGTTGGGCTGGGACGTTCCCCGGATGGCTCATATCCCACTCATCCATGGCGCAGACGGGGCCAAGCTCTCGAAGCGCCACGGGGCGCTCGGCGTCGAGGCCTATCGCGACCTCGGCTACCTGCCGGCGGCCCTGCGCAACTACCTGGTGCGACTGGGCTGGAGCCACGGCGACCAGGAGGTCTTCTCCACCGAGGAGATGATCGCGGCCTTCGATCTGGGCTCGGTGGGGCGCTCGGCCGCCCGGTTCGACTTCGCCAAGCTCGCCAACCTCAACGGCCTCTACATCCGCAACAGCACCGATTCCGACCTCGTGGCGGCGATCGAGACGATCCTGCCGAATGTCGGGCCCGAGCGCGGCCTGTCGGCGCCGTTGCCGCCAGACCTCAAAGACAAGCTCACCCAGGCCATGCCGGGTCTGAAGGAACGTGCGAAGACGCTGATCGAACTTCTCGACAGCGCCTACTATCTGTACGCGCAACGCCCCCTGACTCTCGACGACAAGGCCCGCGCTCTCCTCTCCGACGAGGGCCGGTCGCGTCTCGCCGGGGTGCGCCCGGCGCTCGAAGCCCTGACCGAATGGAGCGCGGCCACGACCGAGGGCGCCGTGCGCCAGTACGCGGAGGCCGCCGGCTGCAAGCTCGGGCAGGTGGCCCAGCCCCTGCGCGCCGCACTCACCGGCCGCACCACCTCCCCGCCCCTGTTCGACGTAATGGCGGTGCTCGGCCGGGACGAGACGCTGGCCCGGCTCGGCGATCAGGTGTCGCAGGGCTGAGCGCGCTTCCGTCGCGCATGCGGGGAACTGCGGCGTTCGGCCCGGATTTCGCTTGGTGAATTTGCTTGGCGTCGGGGTCGTCTTGTCACCCACCCCGTTGCTGCTGCAGTGCCGTTTGAGTAACGCATGGCGTGTGAGCACCCGCAACATGACGCGGCGTGCTCCGGCCCCGGCTCACCTCGGGCAGCCCGAGGCCGGCATCCGCCACGTCGCCAGAAGAGGGTCCACGATCCATGAGCGCATCCAGCACCATCTCCGTGGACGGCAAGACGATCGAGTTGCCGGTGAAATCCGGCACGATCGGGCCGGACGTGATCGATATCGGCAAGCTCTACGCCCAGACCGGCGCTTTCACTTTCGACCCGGGCTTCACCTCGACGGCCTCGTGCGAGATCGAAGATCACCTACATCGACGGCGACGAGGGCGTTCTGCTCTATCGCGGCTACCCGATCGAGCAGCTCGCCGAGAAGGGCGACTTCCTCGAGACCTGCTACCTGATGCTGTTCGGCGCCCTGCCGACCGCCGCCCAGAAGGCCGATTTCGAGTACCGGGTCACGCGCCACACCATGGTGCACGACCAGATGAACCGGTTCTTCACCGGCTTCCGCCGTGACGCGCACCCGATGGCCGTGATGGTGGCCTCGGTCGGCGCGCTCTCCGCCTTCTACCACGACTCGACCGATATCACGGACGAGAGCCAGCGGCTGATCGCGTCGATCCGCATGATCGCCAAGATGCCGACGCTCGCGGCGATGGCCTACAAGTACTCGATCGGCCAGCCCTTCGTGTATCCGAAGAACGACCTCGATTATACCTCGAACTTCCTGCGGATGTGCTACGCGGTGCCGTGCGAGGAATACGAGGTGAACCCGGTCTTCGCCCGGGCGCTCGACAAGATCTTCATTCTGCACGCCGACCACGAGCAGAACGCCTCGACCTCGACGGTGCGGCTCGCGGGCTCCTCCGGCGCCAACCCGTTCGCCTGCATCGCGGCCGGCATCGCCTGTCTGTGGGGCCCGGCCCATGGCGGCGCCAACGAGGCTGCGCTCAAGATGCTGATGGAGATCGGCACCCCTGAGAACGTCGGCAAGTACGTCGCCAAGGCCAAGGACAAGAATGATCCATTCCGCCTGATGGGCTTCGGTCACCGGGTCTACAAGAACTACGACCCGCGCGCCCGGATCATGCAGAGCACCACCCACCAAGTGCTCAAGGAACTCGGCAAGACCGACGACCCGCTGCTCCACGTCGCCATGGAGCTGGAGCAGATCGCCCTAAAGGACGAGTACTTCATCGAGAAGAAGCTCTACCCGAACATCGACTTCTACTCGGGCATCACCCTCAAGGCGATGGGCTTCCCCACCGACATGTTCACGGTGCTGTTCGCGGTGGCGCGCACGGTGGGCTGGATCGCCCAGTGGGCCGAGATGATCGAGGACCCGTCGCAGAAGATCGGCCGTCCGCGCCAGCTCTATGTCGGGCCGGCTCAGCGCGACTACGTGCCGGTGGACCAGCGCGGCTGAGGCGAGACCTGTCCCGCGACGCGACCCACGGGGCGGCCGAGCGGCCGCCCTTCGCGTTTGCGGAGGTGATCGATCTCCGTCTGCCCTATCGGCCGCCCTACGACTGGGCGGCGATCCGCGCTTTTCTGGCCAAGCGGGCGATCCCGGGCGTCGAGACAACGGATCCCGGCGGCTCGGCCTACACGCGCACGATCAGCGTCGCGGGGCGGCACGGCCTCGTGACGGCGGAGCCAGGCGACAGCGGCCTGCGCGTGACGCTCCGCGGCGCCGAGGCTGGCGACGCGCCGGCAGTGGCCGGGCGCCTGCGCCGCCTGTTCGACTGCGACGCCGATCCCGGCGCCATCGCGGCCTGCCTCGCCGGGGATCCGGTCCTCGCCCAGCTCGTGGCGGCGCGGCCGGGTTTGCGCCTGCCGGGGGCCTGGGACCCGTTCGAGACCGGCTGCCGGGCGATCCTCGGCCAGCAGGTCTCGGTCTCGGCCGCAATCGGGCTCGCCGGGAGGCTGGTGGCGGCGTTCGGGACGCCCCTCACCGAGCCGATGGACGGTTTGACCCACGTCTTTCCCGCGCCGACCGACCTCGTCGAGGCTGACGTCGCCCTGGCGCTCAACATGCCGCGCGCCCGCGGGGCGGCGATCCGGGCGCTCGCGGCGGCGGCACTGGCCGACCCGGACCTGTTCGCCCCGGCCGCGTCGCTTGAGACCGCGGTGCTGCGCTTCACGGCGATCCGAGGAATCGGGCCCTGGACGGCACAGTACATCGCCATGCGGGCGCTCAAGCTGCCGGATGCCCTGCCGGTCGGCGATGTCGGCCTGCTCCGGGCGCTTGAGACCGGGACCGGGCGCCCGAGCCCGGCGGCGCTTCTGGCCCGGGCCGAGGCGTGGCGGCCGTTCCGGGCTTACGCGGCGCAGCACCTCTGGGCGGCAGATGAGGCGGCTGCGCGAGGACGGTGAGGCCAGCGGCTGCCCCCGTGCCTGACCAGCTGTGGTTTGCCTGAGGCGGGCGGCGCCGTACCGTGAAGCGTGCGACACGCAATCCGGAATCTTCGCCCATGACGACAGTCCAGATGCTCCTCCTGCTCGCGGTTCCGGTCGGCGGCGCCGTCCTGGCTTTCGGCGCGCTCTGGCTCGGCCGGCGCGCGCACCGAGGACAGGGTTTGTCCCAGCCGCGCCCTCATCCTGAGGTGCGGCGAAGCCGCCTCGAAGGAGCTCTCCAGAAAGCGCCGTGCTCCCTGGAGCCCTCCTTCGAGGCCGCCGCTGTGCTTCTGCACCTCAGGATGAGGGGATGGGTTGGATGTCCGTCATCCTCCCGCCGATCAGCGCCCGAACCGCTCGAACTTCGGGAAGCTGCGCGCCATCATCAGCCCGACCTCGGCGCGGTGGCCGAGCCACTTCTCCAGCACCGACGCGTTGGCGAGCCGTCCCTCCGGCGAGCCGTCCTGCCAGGGCAACCCGTCCGCCAGCTTGAACACGTGCGCGTCCAAGAGCCGGCCGCTGCGGCAGCGCTGGAGGCGCACGCCCTTGCCGCGGGCGAGTTCGGCCACCTCGGAGATCGGGAAGATCAGCAGCAGTTTTTCCGTGTTCACCACCGCGACGTGATCGCCCTCGGCCGGGACCAGCACGGCCGCGGTGGCGTCGCCGTCGAGGCCGAGCACGCTCTTGCCCTTGCGGGTGTTGGCCACCAGCGCGTCGGCGGGTGCCACGAAGCCGCGCCCGTCCGAGCCCGCGATCAGCAGCTTGGTCTCCGGCCGGTAGGGCAGAGCCGCCACGATCTCGGTGCCGTCGTCGAGGTCGGCCATCAGCCGCACCGGATCGCCGAAGCCGCGCCCGCCCGGCAGCTTCGAGGCTTCGAGCGTGAACACCTTGCCGTTGGTGGCGAGCAGCAGGATCTTCTGCGTGGTCTCGGTCGGGAAGGCGATCTTCAGGCTGTCGTCACCCTTGAACGCCACGCCTGAGAGGTCGGCGACGTGGCCCTTCAGCGCCCGGATCCAGCCCTTGGTGGAGACGATCACGGTGATGGGCTCGCGCTCCACCAGCGCCGCCGTGAAGTCGATGCCGCCGACATCCGGCGGGCTCGCCAGCGTCGTGCGCCGCTTGCCGAGCTTCGTCTCGGGCCCGAAGGTCTTCTTCACGGCGCGGATCTGCGCCTGGATCGCCTTCCACTGCGCCGGCTCGGAGGCGAGCAGCGCGTCGATCTCGGCCTTCTCGGCGGTGAGCGCCTCGAACTCGCGCTTCAGCTCCATCTCCTCCAGCTTGCGCAGGGAGCGCAGGCGGGTGTCGAGGATGGCGTTGGCCTGCACCTCGGTGAGGCTCGAACCGGGCCATGAGGGCCGCCTTCGGCTCGTCCTCCTCGCGGATGATGCGGATCACCTCGTCGAGGTCGAGATAGACGATGAGCAGGCCGCCCAGGATCTCCAGGCGCCGGTCGATCTGGCCGAGGCGGTAGCGGGAGCGGCGCTGCAGCACCACGCGGCGATGGTCGACCCATTCCCGCAGGCACTCACTGAGCCCGATCACCTTCGGCACGAGGCCGCCGACCAGGACGTTGAGGTTCAGCGGGATCCGCGCCTCGAGCTCGGTGAGCCGGAACAGCGATTCCATCAGGATCACCGGATCCACCGTGCGCGAGCGCGGCTCCAGCACGATGCGCACGTCCTCGGCCGACTCGTCGCGCACGTCGGCCAGCAGCGGCAGCTTCTTCTCCTGGAGGAGGCTCGGCCATCTTCTCGATCAGGCGGCCCTTCGGAATGCCGTAGGGGATCTCGGCGACGACGATGTTCCAGGTGCCGCGGCCGAGATCCTCCTTGGCCCAGCGGGCGCGGACCCGGAAGGCGCCGCGGCCGGTCCGGTAGGCCTCGGCGATCGACTCGGCCGAGTCGACCAGGATGCCGCCGGTGGGAAAGTCCGGCCCCTGCACGAACTTGGCGAGCTGCCCGGACGTCGCCTCGGGGTGGTTGATCAGGTAGAGCGCCGCGTCGCACAGCTCGGCGGCATTGTGCGGCGGAATCGAGGTCGCCATGCCGACCGCGATGCCCTGGCTGCCGTTGGCGAGCAGGTTCGGGAAGGCTGCCGGCAGCACCACCGGCTCCTCCTTCTCGCCGTTGTAGGAGGGCCGGAAATCGACCGTGTCCTCGTCGATCCCGTCGAGCAGCAGGCGGGCGACCTCGGTCAGGCGCGCCTCGGTGTAGCGGTAGGCGGCCGGGCCGTCGCCGTCGATGTTGCCGAAATTGCCCTGGCCGTCGACCAGCGGGTAGCGCTGGGCGAAGTCCTGGGAGAGCCGCACCAGGGCGTCGTAGATCGCCTGGTCGCCGTGCGGGTGGAAGTCGCCCATCACGTCGCCGACGATCTTGGCGCACTTCTTGTGCGCGGTCGTTGGGTCGAGACGGAGCAGCCGCATCCCGTACAGGATGCGCCGGTGCACGGGCTTCAGACCGTCGCGGGCATCCGGCAGCGCCCGGTGCATGATCGTGGAGAGCGCGTAGGCGAGGTAGCGCTCCTCCAGCGCGGATTTCAGCTCGACGCTCTCGATCCCGTCGCCGGACGGCGGCTCGAAGGGCTGGCCCATGACGGCTCCTTAAACTCTCGACGTCTCTGCCGACGCACCCGTCAGTCCGGGGCCGCGCGGCGGAGTCCAGAATCCAGACGCGCCGCCCCTGCCGGACGAGGCTTCTCGCACCCGGCGCTGCGGCGGCTCTGGATTCCGGGCTCGCCCGCGGCATCCCGAAATGACGGTCGCGAACGGCTGGAACAGAACGCGAACATTACCCGGCCTCGCGGCCGAGCGCAACGAATCGCGCCCGCTCCTCGGGCGGCCCGAGGCCGCGGGGGCCCCAGACGTGCCGGTCGAGGAAGTACCCCGTCAAGGTAAACCCTTGTGCAACGCCGTCCGGGCCGGGGGATCCGCCGGCATGCAGGAAGGTGGGCAGCGGCAGCAGGCGGTCCCGGTAGGGCTCCCCGCCGAGGCGCTCACCGCCCGGCCGCTCTTCGGCGAGACATAGGCCAGGGCGTCGTTGCCGCCGGTGGCCGCACAGGCGGTCAGGTCGAGGCCGAAGCCGAGTTCCGACAGGATCGCCAGCTCGAACCGCACCATCAGGGGCGGCGCGATCGCCGGATCGTCGAGGTGCTCCACCAGGATTCCCGCCGCCTCGTAGAGCGCCGGATGCGGGTCGCGCTCCGGGAGAAGCCGCAACAGGGCCGCCATGTGGCCGATGCCGTAGAGGGCGAGGCTCGACCCGATCAGCCGGGAGACCTGCGAGGCGAGGGGTTCCACCGCGTAGGAGCCGAGACCCTCGTCGAGGCGCGCGCGCCACGTCAGCCGCACCCGGTTGCCGGGCTGCAGCACCGGCTGCATCCGGCGCGAGCGCCCGCCATGCACGAGGCCGAGATGGCGCCCGTGGTTCTCGGTCATCGCCTCCAGGATGACGCCACTCTCCCCGTGCCGGCGCAGGCCGAGCACCAGGGCGTCGTCGGTCCATTGCATCGAGAGTCGCGTCGCGGGGTGAGAGGGGCGCGGCGCGCGACGGACGCGTTCCGCTCGTCCCTCAATATAGGGAGCCGCGGCGTCCCGCGCTGCTGTCCAGCCCCAGGCAGCCTTGGCCGCGTAACGAGGGCTGATGCCGCCCCGCGCCGCCCTCGCCCTCCTCCTCCCCTCGTCGCCGTCGGTGCGCAGGCCGCGCCGCGGACATCGAAGCCCGCGCCCGAGGACGCGCCCTCCCCGGCCCTCCTCCAGCGGATCGCCGCATTGGCGCTGAAGCAGGTCGCGTTCGGCTCCGTGTCGCTGTTGCCGGTGCGCCTCGAGGGCAGCCGGATCGCCGGGCCGATCGAGGACGGCGGCCGGGTGATCTACTGCGTGTCGGGCCGGATGTACGGCCGGACCTTCGGCAAGCCCGAGCGGCCGAGGGTGGCGTTGCACTACGCGAACGACCGGCTCACGGTGCTCGACGACGACGAGGTCTGCACCGGGCACCGCACCCGACCCTTCCCCGAGGCTCGACGCGCTGGGCAACAAGCGGTGAGCCTTCCGCGTTGAGGGCCATGCCCTCCCAAGCCGCGCGCCCCCTCGACCTCAGCCTCGACCTGATCGCCCGCGCCCATTCCGTCCCGGTGCCCGACGACCCGCGCGCCCTCGACGTGCTGTCGGACGCGGAGCTGCGCCCGGGCTTGGAAGAGATCGTCGCCGGCCGCGAGGGCAGCGATCTCTGGGTCTTCGCCTACGGGTCGTTGATGTGGGATCCGGAATTCGCGGTGGCCGAGCGCCGGATCGGGACGGTGCGCGGCTTTCACCGTCGGTTCTGCCTGCTCCAGCGCCGCTTCCGCGGCACGCCGGAGCGGCCGGGCTTCGTCCTGGCGCTAGACCGCGGCGGCCTGTGCCGGGGCGTGGCGTTTCGCCTGCCCGGGATGGAGATCCGCGAGGCGCTGATGCCGGTCTGGCGACGGGAGATGCGCGGCCGGGGCTACGTCGCCCGCTGGCTGCCGATCACCACCGAAGGCGGCACCGTCTCGGCGCTGACCTTCCTAGCCAACCGCGCCAGCGATCGCTACGCCGGCCGCCTCTCGGATGCCGAGATTGCGGAAAAGATCGCGGCCGCCTGCGGCCATAAGGGGCCGAGCGCCGAGTACCTGTTCCGGACCGTGGAGGCCTGCGAGCGCCTCGGCATCCGCGACCGGCACCTCTGGAGCCTCCAGGGCCTGGTGGCCGAGCGGCTCAGGGGCTGCGCGCCGGAGGCCTGAAGCTCAGGCCCAGGCCCGCTTCATCGCGATCACGACACGCCCGCCCGCATGTTGCGCGTCCGGGTTGCGCGGCTCGCGGATACCGGGCGCGCGCCCGGTCGTGACGTAGACGATGAGGGTGAGGACGAGCAGGATCTTCGTGCGCATAGCAACGCTCAAGCTTGAGCGCCGGTGCATAGGATCGATCGGTTTTTACGAAGTTGCTGCGGCGCACACGGGCGCCCCCGCGGGCGGGTTCCCGCATTCGTGGTGAACGGAGGGTTGCGGCAGGGCGGCGATCGTCTATGCCGCGGGCCCGGGATTTCCACAGGCCGGGGGACAGGATGCGGCGGCGGATCGGCTTGGCTCTGGCGGTCGTGGTCGTGGCGGGCGCCGCGCTCGTCGCGGGACCGTGGAGCCGCGGATACCGGCTCTCGGATCTGCTGACCGGACGGACGTCGATGCTGCCCGACGGGACGCGGGCCGCGGCAGGGGCTGCGACCCTCTCGGGCAACGCCACGCTGGGCACGGACCAGCGCGCGGTCACCCTGCGGATCGCGTGCGATCCGGCCGGGCCCGGCCTGTCGGCCGCGCTGACCGTGCCGCGCTTCGCCGAGTTGGCGCCGGGCTTCGACTTCGCCGGTCTCGAAGGCTCCGACAAGACGGCGCCACTCACCGGGATCCTGGTCTCGAACGCCGGGAGCGTCCGCTCCGTCCGGATGCCGGGGCACGGCACGGCGTCGACGGACCCGGAGGCGAGCTTCGTCATGACGGTGTCGGGCGCGCGGCGCGGCGAGGACCCGCTGCGCGGGATCGCCCTCGCGATGACGCAGCCCGGGACCAAGATCATCTGGACCCAGGCGAGCCCGCGGGCCAACGACGCCCCTCTGACGGCGACGTTCACGGTGTCGGAGGCCGACGCTGCCGCGCTGAGGAGTGCTCTCAACGGCTGCCTGGCGGCGCCGTTCTAGGGCAGGTGAGCCCGGTCGGACTGCGCCTCACAGGAACCATGTCACGACGAGGCAAACCGTGGCGAGGAACGTCACCCCGGTGGTGGTCCACCCGAGCCAGTTCGTCACGCGGCCGTTGACGCGCCCGCCCATCACGGCCCGGTCGTTGGTCATCAACATCATCAGCAGCAGGAGCGGCGGAACCGAGAAGCCCTGCACGATGCCGGACCAGACCAGGGCCCGCATCGGGTTGAAGCCGAGGAAGTTCAGCCCGGCCGCCAGCGCCGTCACGGCCGCGATGGTGCCGTAGAACAGCTTGGCCTCGCGCGGGCGCGCATGGAGGCTCCCTTCTCGGCCGGCCCCCTGCACCAGGTCGTAGGCCGCGCCCGTGGTCATCACCGGCACCGCCAGGAAGCCGACGCCGACGACGCCGAGGGCGAAGAGGTATGTGGCCCCGGCACCCGCCAGCGGCTCCAGGGCGGCCGCCGCCTGCGCGGCGCTGTCGATCGCGGTCTGCCCCGCCTGGTGGAGGGTCGCGCCCGTGGACAGGATGATCGCGTACAGGATCACGTTCGAGAACAGCATCCCGATCACCACGTCCCGCCGGGTCTTGCGCAGCTCGGCATCGGTCGCGCCCTTGCGCTGCCGTAGCGTGTGGCGCCCCAGGGCGATCTCTTCTTCGACCTCCTGGTTCGACTGCCACGTGTAGATGTAGGCCGAGAGCGAGGTGCCCATGCAGGCGACGATCATCGACAGGAAGTCGGCATCGAACCGGATCTGCGGCACGAACGTACTGCGCAGGACTTCGGCGGGGTCGGGCCTGGCCAGGATCGCGGCCGCCACGTAGGCGAACAGGGCGAGCGCCAGCCAGCGGAAGATGTCCCGCAGGAGTGCGTAGGAGCCGAAGATCTGGAGGGCCAGGATCGCGGCTGCGGCCCCGACCACGATGGCGGGGACCGGGATCGGGACCAGCAGGTTAAGGGCCGCACCGATGCCGCCGAGATTGGCGGCCGCCTCGATGACGTTGCCGACGAAGGCCCCGAGAACGATCGGGTAGAGGATCCAGCGGGGGTAGCGGTCGCGCACGGCCGCGAACAGGCCCTTGCCGTAGACCTGACCAAGCTTCGCCGAGACGTACACCACCACGTACATCATCGGCAGCACGACCGGGGCGATCCAGAGGAACGCGAGTCCGAACTTGGCGCCGGCGCTCGCGTAGGTGCCGATGGCGGAGGGATCGTCGTCGGCCGCCCCGGTGATCACGCCCGTGCCGAGGGCGTGCAGCAGGCCACCGCCTTTCCGGTGCTCGTCCGGGTCGCCGGTCTCGGTCGGTGGCTTTGGGCGGGCCTGGTCCATGGATCCTCGTCGCAACGCGCATGCGCTGAGGTCCAACCGGCCGGAGCGGGGCGTGTTCGGTGATGCGGCCGGATCCGTCCCGTCTGCCGCACCGTTCGCGGCTGACGGACGGCCAGGAGGTCGGACGGCGCGTCCGTCAGCCGGACCGCTAGCTCACCTCCACCTGCACCACGCCCGGCACGGTCCGAAGCTGGCCGGCCAGCGCCGGCGTCGCCTGGAACTTGCCCGGCAGCCGGATCTCCACCTCACGCCCGCCGCCGTCGAGCTTGAGGATCAGCGAGACTTCGCTCTCGCCGCGCATCGACAGCCGCTGCTGCACGGGCGCGACCCCGCGCGGGTCGCTCAGATGAATCCGCATGCCCTTCTGGTGGCGGGCCACCGCCTGATCGAGGGGCTCCGCGGTGAGGATCCGGGCGCGGACATCCTCGCCCTCAAGGTTCGCCTGGAGCTGGAGCACCAGCGGGCGGCCCGGCTCGAGAATGTCGCGATACTGGCCGAGGCCCTCGGAGAAGATGATCGCCTCGAAATGGGCGGTCCGGTCCGAGAGGGTCACGATGCCCATCTTGTTGCCGGTCTTGGTGCGCCGTTCGGCCCGGTCCAGCACCGAGGCCGCCACGCGGCCGACGCTCGAGGTCCCGGCCCGCACCGCGCGGCAGAAATCGGCCCAGCTCTGGACGCGCAGCTTGTCCAGGAGGTCGCCGTACTCGTCGAGCGGATGGCCCGAGATGAAGAACCCGATCGCCGCGTATTCCCGCTTGAGCGTGTCGGCCATCGGCCAGATCTCGTGCGGCGGGATGCGCAAGCTCACGTCGTCCGCCACCACGCCGCCGAACATGTCGGTGACGCCGGCGGATTCCGCTTCCGCCGCGCTGGCGGCGAGCTTCATCATCGGCTCGATCGCCGCGAAGGCCCGGGCCCGGTCCGGCTCGATGCAGTCGAGCGCCCCGGCCTGGACCAGGCTTTCCAGCGTGCGCTTGTTGATCATCCGCGGGTTGAGCCGGCGGGCGAGGCAGGCGAGATCCTTGAACGGCCGGTCGCCGCGCGCCTCCACAAGCGCCCGCACCGCCTCGCGGCCGACGCCCTTGATGGCGGCCAGCGCGTAGAAGATCTTGCCGTCGCGCACCTCGAACACCTCGCCCGAGGTGTTGATCGAGGGCGGCTCGACCGTGATCTTGAGGCGCTGGGCGTCTTGGCGGAATTCGGCGAGCTTGTCGGTGTTGTCGATGTCGAGCGTCATGGCCGCCGCCAGGAACTCGACCGGATAATTCGCCTTCAGATAGGCGGTCTGGTAGGTGAGCAGCGCGTAGGCCGCCGCGTGGCTCTTGTTGAAGCCGTAATCGGCGAATTTCGCCAGCAGGTCGAAGATCTCGTTGGCCTTTGCCTTGGTCAGGCCGCGCTCGGTGCAGCCTTTCAGGAACCGGTCGCGTTGCGCGTCCATCTCGGCGCGGATCTTCTTGCCCATGGCGCGCCGGAGCATGTCGGCCTCGCCGAGCGAGTAGCCGGCGAGCACCTTGGCGATCTCCATCACCTGTTCCTGGTAGACGATGATGCCGAAGGTCTCCTTCAGCATCGGCTCCAGCTTCGGGTCCGGGTACCAGGACGCCTCGTTGCCGGCGTCGCGGCCGAGCTTGCGCTCGCAATAGACCGGGATGTTGGCCATCGGGCCCGGCCGGTAGAGCGCCACCAGCGCGATGATGTCCTCCAGCCGGTCCGCCTGCATCTCGCAGAGCGCCTTACGCATGCCGGCCGATTCCACTTGGAACACGCCGACCGTCTCGCCGCGGCCCATGGGCTCGTAGGTCTTGCGGTCGTCGAGCGGCAGGGAAGCGAGGTCGATCTCGATGCCGCGCTTCTTCAGGAGATCGGTGCAGCAGCGCAGCATCGTCAGGGTTTTGAGGCCCAGGAAGTCGAACTTCACCAGCCCCGCCTGCTCGACCCATTTCATGTTGAACTGGGTCACCCGCATGCCGGTCTTCGGGTCTCGGTAGAGCGGGACCAGCTCCTCGAGCGGCCGGTCGCCGATCACCACGCCGGCCGCGTGGGTCGAGGCGTGACGGTGCAGACCCTCCAGCTTCTTGGCGATGTCGATGAGCCGGGCGACGATCGGCTCCTCCTCCATGGCCTGCTGGAGCTTCGGCTCGCCCTCGATCGCCTGGGCCAGCGTCACGGGATTGGCCGGGTTCTGCGGCACGAGCTTGGTCAGCTTGTCGACCTGCCCGTAGGGCATCTCCAGGACGCGGCCGACGTCGCGCAGCACGCCGCGGGCGAGCAGCGTGCCGAAGGTGATGATCTGCCCGACCTGCCCCTCGCCGTAGCGCTGCTGCACGTAGCGGATCACCCGCTCGCGGCCCTCGACGCAGAAGTCGATGTCGAAATCCGGCATCGAGACGCGCTCGGGGTTGAGGAAGCGCTCGAACAGCAGGCCGAAGCGCAGCGGGTCGAGGTCGGTGATGAGCAGCGACCACGCCACCAGCGAGCCCGCGCCCGAGCCGCGGCCCGGACCCACCGGGATGTCGTGGTCCTTGGCCCATTTGATGAAGTCCGAGACGATCAGGAAGTAGCCCGGGAACTTCATCTTGACGATGACGTCGAGCCTCGAAGGCGAGGCGCTTGCGGTAATCCTCCTCCGTGAAGCCCGGCGCCGTGCCGTGCTGCTTCAGGCGCAGCTCCAGCCCGGCCTCGGCCTGCCGGCGCAGCTCGGTCGGCTCGTCGGCCGAGACCGCCCGCGCGCCGGACTCGGACGCCTCCGCCAGGGCGTCCGCCGTGGGGGCTTCTCGCCCGCCGCCACGGCGCCGAAATTCGGCAGGATCGGCTTGCGGGTCCGCGCCCGCACGGCGCAGCGCATAGCGATCTCGACGCTGGCCTGGAGCGCGTCCGGCAGGTCGCGGAACAGCTCGGCCATCTCGGCCCGGGTCTTGAAGGCGTGGTTCGGCGTCAGCCGGCGGCGGCGCTCGTCCGAGACGAGGCGCCCCTCCGCGATGGCCAGCAGCGCGTCGTGGGCGTCGTAATCGTCGGGCTTGACGAAATAGGGCTCGTTCGTCGCCACGATGCCGAGGCCGTGACGTCCGGCGAGGTCGAGGAGCGCGGTCTCGATCCGCCCCTCCTCGGCCAGGCCGTGGCGCTGCAACTCGATGTAGAGCCGATCCTCGCCGAACGCCTCCTTGAGCCGCTTCAGGCGGGCGAGCGCCAGTTCGGGCCGCCCGGCCCGGAAGGCCGCATCGAGCGGTCCGGACAGGCCGCCCGTGAGCGCGATCAGCCCATCCGAGGAGCCGGCGAGCGTCGCGGCGTCGAGGCGGGGCGGCTCGCCCAGCGCCGTGTCGAAATACGCCCGGCTCGCCAGCCGCAGCAGGTTGGCATAGCCGGTCTCGTCCTGGGCGAGCAGCACGATGCCGTGGCTCGTGGGCGCCTGCCGCTGGTGCGGATCGGCGGCCTCGAAGGCCACCGAGAGCTGCACGCCGGCGATCGGCTGGACGCCTTCCCCGGCCGCCTTCTCGGAGAATTCAAGTGCCCCGAACAGGTTGTTGGTGTCGGTGAGCGCCAGAGCGGGCTGCCGGTCGGCGACCGCGGCCTTGATCAGGGAGCCGACCTTCAGCGCCCCTTCGAGAAGGGAATAGGAGGAATGGACATGGAGGTGGACGAACCCGACCTCCTTGAGCTGGCGTGGCATGGCCGACCTTGTTCAGGGGCGTGCAGCATCCCCCTCGTCGGCGCCAAGTCGACGTGTCCCGGGCCTTGCGCGGACGATATCCACCGGTCGTGCCCCGGACGCACCAGTCGCGCCTGCCTCTGTGGACAATCGTCCTCCGAAGGTCGATCGCCTGTGCATAACCGGTCCCGGGCGGGAACCGCCCGGCCATCCGCAAAGACCGGCTAACGAACCGGTGCCAGAGCTATCGCCCAGGCACCAACCGCGGCGAACAGCATTCCGAACGCCATGAATTCGACCATCCCGGTCAGGACCACCCGCTTCAGCATCGCCGTGCCTCCCGTGTTCGGGGCCTAGTATGTTCATGTTTTGTTCTAGTGGAAGAGCCTGCGGATGCCCCCTCCCCGTGTTTTTGAATCTCGGTAAAAAGTGACTTGATACGGCTCGGGCGGGCTGGCATGGCCCCGGAATAAGGCGAACTCGTCATCTGACCGGGGGTTCGAAGGAGCAGGCCATTTCCGCGCAACGAACGGTCGGACGGCTCGACATCGCTCTGGTGGCTGTCGGGACACACGGCGACGTGTTGCCGTTCATCGCGCTGGGGCACGAACTCCTGGCGCGCGGGCACGGCGTTTCGCTGGCTGCCCCGGCCCCGTTCGAGGCGATGGCGCGTCGCGCCGGCCTTGCCTTCCAGCCCCTCGGCACGGTCGCCGATTACGAGGCGGTGATCCGCCAGCCGGATCTCTGGCACCCGCAACAGGGCTTCCGGCCCATGTTCGATTATGCCTTGCAGGTGGCGGAACCCGCCTGTCTGTGGCTCGGGGCGACCCGCGCGCGCGGCGTCAACCTGCTCGTGGCCGCCTCACCGCTGGGCTGGGGGCGCGGCTCGCCCAGGATCTCTACGGCCTTCCCACCGCTACGCTGCACGTAATGCCGTTCCTGATCGAGAGCCGGTACGATCCGCCCCGGCTGCCGGGGCTGCCGCTGCCGCGCTTCCTGCCGGCCGCGCTGCGCGCCTACGTGAATCTCGGCGTCGACAAGGTCGCGGTCGGTCCATTCACGCTGCCGCCGCTGAACGCCCTGCGCGCGCGCCTTGGCCTCGACCCGGTCTACCGGCTGCGGCACTGGTGGAACAGCCCGACGCGCATGCTGCTGATGTTCCCCGACTGGTATGCCGAGCCGCAGGCCGACTGGCCGGCCCAGGCGGTGCAACTCGGCTTCCCCTCGTCGATCGCTTCGGCGACGTGCCGGCGATGCCGCGGGAGCTGGAGGCCTTCCTGGCAGAGGGCGAGGCGCCGATCGTCTTCACCTACGGCTCGGCGATGCGTCAGGGCGCCGACTTCTTCGACACTGCGGTGAAGATCTGCAGCCGGATGGGCCGGCGCGGAGTCCTGCTCGCGCCGCAGGGTGGCCAGATTCCGAAGCCTTTGCCGGACGGGATCATCCACCTGCCCTACGCCCCTCTGAGCGCGCTGCTGCCCCGGAGCGCCGTCCTGGTTCATCACGGCGGCGTCGGGACGGTCGCGCAGGCGCTTGCGGCGGGCATCCCCCAGCTCGTGGTTCCGGTCGCGTTCGACCATTTCGACGAGGGGCGGCGCCTGAAGGACCGGACCCTCGGGGCCACCCTGAGCCGCCGCGCCTTCCGGCCTGCCCGAGCCGCCCGGGTGATCAACCGGCTGCTGACCGACCCGGCGGTGGCCCGGGCCTGCGCGGAAGCCCGAGCACGCATGGCTGAGAGCCGCGACGCGATCACGGAGGCCTGTGACCAACTCGAGGCGCTGGCCACGTCGGATGCGCGGACCGAAGCCGGCCAATGCCGCGCAGGCTCCGGTCCAGGACGCTGATCCCCAACGGTACCCTGACCGGCTGAGTCTGATCCCGGGCATGCAACCCGGGCCGCGGACGGGATGTCCGGAGCGGCGCCGTCCCTAGGGGCGGAGCTGCGGCGTCAGTGGCTCAGCAGCACGCTGGCCGAGCCGACGAGCGTCATGACAAGGCCGCTCACGAAGGCGCCGATCATCGCGTAGGACAGAGCCTTGAGCTTCATA
This sequence comes from Methylobacterium sp. P31, assembly GCA_050632875.1. Lineage (GTDB taxonomy): Bacteria > Pseudomonadota > Alphaproteobacteria > Rhizobiales > Beijerinckiaceae > Methylobacterium. The sequence goes on from JBODSC010000001.1 coordinate 5,856,327, forward strand.
CGCCTCCCCGCCGGATCAGCAGCGGTACCCGCCGGCGGTCTGGCCGTACTGCTTCACGGGGCGGGTCTGCTGGTTGGCGTTCCCCTCGGCGGCCGAACTCAACGGGCAGCTCTCGTAGAAGGGCGTGTCGTGGACGCCGAGCCCGAGCGCGCCGGTGGTCTCGGGCGCGTAGGGCGCGAAGCCAGTCCAGCGGGTCTCCTTGGCCGCCTGGGCGGACGCGAACGGCGCAGCGCCGAGGACAAGCGCGGTGATGACGGCAGCAATTCGAGTTTTCATGGGTAAGCTCCAGATCTTGCGCAGTACAGTCCTGTTGACTGGCTCTGTTATTTCTTGCGTGAGTAATATATAGGGGCGCGGTTTCTTTCGCGGCGTGTTCCGCCACACCCGGCAGGGTGGATTAAAAATCGCCTGTTCTCGGGTGCTCCGCGCATCCGGAGCGTGGGGAGACGCACGCGGTCTCCCGGCGCACGAAATTCAGCGACCGGAAGGCCCGCCGGGCGGCCGTGGTGCAGCTCTTCGTCCAGCACTAAGGACGCGTCGCGCTGGACGGGCGCCACCCGAACGGTCGGGCCTACGATCGGCGCGTGGAGCGTGCGATGAAGCGGAGGAGCCCGGAGCAGGCGATCGTCTCCGGCCATCCCGTTGTCGGCGCTCGCGGCGCCGCTTGTGCCGTGATGGCGGATCTGCCGACGGACGGGACGGTCCGTGCGGCCATGTCGCCGGCGCTCAGTCGAGCTGCGTGATCATCCCGTCGCGGATCGTCACCCGCCGGTCCATGCGGGCGGCGAGGTCGAGATTGTGGGTCGCGACCAGCGCGGCGAGCCCGGAGGCCCGCACCAGGGCGAGCAGCACCGAGAAGACGTGGCCGGCCGTGCCCGGGTCGAGGTTGCCGGTGGGCTCGTCGGCGAGCAGCAGCCGTGGCCCGTTGGCTACCGCTCGGGCGATGGCGACGCGCTGCTGCTCGCCCCCGACAGCTCGGCCGGGCGATGCGGCAGGCGTTCCTTGAGGCCGAGGAAGTTCAGGAGCTCGGTCGCGCGACTCTTGGCCTCCGGGCGTTTCAGGCCGCGGATGAGCTGCGGCATCACCACGTTCTCCAGCGCCGAGAATTCCGGCAGCAGGTGGTGGAACTGGTAGACGAAGCCCATCTCCTCGCGCCGCAGGCGGGTGCGCTCGGCATCCGGCATCGCCGCGGTGGGCTGACCGCCGATATAGATCTCGCCGCCGTCCGGCCGCTCCAGAAGGCCGGCGAGGTGCAGCAGGGTCGACTTGCCGGCACCCGACGGCGCCACCAGCGCCACCAACTCGCCCGGCCAGATCGCGAGGTCTGCCCCGCGCAGGATCTCCAGGGCGCCCTCGGCCTGGGGATAGCGCCGCTCGACGCGGGAGAAGAACAGGGCCGGCACCGGCTGGTGGCCAGCTCTCTGACTCGAATCGCTCATGGGATGCGGCCCGTCAGCCGTAGCGGAGGGCCTGCACCGGATCGAGCCGGGCGGCGCGCCAGGAGGGATAGAGCGTCGCCGCGAGCGACAGCAGCAGCGAGGTGATCACCACGGCGGTGATCTCCTTCGGGTTCATCTGGGCCGGGATCTCGGCGAGGAAGCGCACGGTCGGGTCCCAGGCGCCCGGAAACAGCACGTGCTGGATCGGCTTGATGTTGAGCGTGATCAGGATGCCGAGCGCCAGCCCGCTGAGCGTCCCGACGACGCCGATCAGCGCGCCGTTGATCAGGAAGACCCGCATGATCGTGCCGGGCGTCGCCCCCATGGTGCGCAGGATCGCGATGTCGCTCGACTTGTCGCGCACCAGCAGGATCAGCCCCGAGATGATGTTGAGCGTCGCCACCACGACGATCAGGCTGAGGATCAGGAACATCACGTTTCGCTCGACCTCCAGCGCCCCGAAGAAGGTCCGGTTGCGCTGGCGCCAGTCGGTGAGCAGGATCGGACGCTCGGCCGCCATCTCCAGCGGCTCGCGCATGTCGCCGACATGATCGGGGTCGTCGACATAGACCTCGATCATGCTGACGTCGCCGTCCTTGTTGAAGAAGGCCTGCGCCTCGGCGAGCGGCATGAACACGAAGGTCTGGTCGAACTCGGTCATGCCGACCTCGAAGACCGCCTTGACCGTGTAGCTCTTGGTGCGCGGGGCCGTCCCGAAGGGCGTCGACGAGCCCTTGGGCGTCACCAGCGTGATGGTGTCGCCGGCCTGCAGGCCCAGCGTGTCGGCCAGCCGCCGGCCGATCAGCACGCCGGTGCCGTCGTCGAAGCCCTCCAGGGTGCCGCCGCGGATCGAGGTGGATACGGCCGCCAACGCGTCGAGGTCGGCGGCCCGCACGCCGCGGATGATGACGCCCGAGCCGCCGTACTGGGACGACGCGAAGGCTTGCCCCTCCACCAGCGGCACCGCGGCGCGCACACCGGCCACCTTCGACAGGCGCTCCGAGAGATCGGCCCAGTCGTTGAACGGGCGGTCGATGGGTGTGGCGAAGAGATGGCCGTTGATGCCGACGATCTTCGACAGCAGCTCCGCCCGGAAGCCGTTCATCACCGAGAGCACGATGATCAGGGTGGCGACGCCGAGCGCGATGCCCAGCACCGAGAAGAACGCCACCACCGAGACGCCGCCGCCGCGGCGACGCGCCCGCAGGTAGCGGCCGGCGAGGATCCACTCGAACGGCGCGAAGGGCGCGGTGCCCTCGCGGAACGAGGCCGCGAAGCCCTTCACCCGGTCGATCGCCGCTGAGGCCGCCATGTGAGGTCTCAGACGCGGCGGATGCGGGCCAGCAGGTCGACGGTGGCGAGGCTCTCGCGCTCGCCCCCGGCACGCCGCTTCAGCTCCACCTTGCCCTCGGCCAGCCCCTTCGGCCCGACGATCACCTGCCAGGGCAGGCCGATCAGGTCGGCGGTGGCGAACTTGGCGCCCGGACGCTCGTCCCGGTCGTCGTAGAGCACGGTGAGGCCGGCGGTCTCCAGATCGGACTGGATCTGCGCGCAGGCGGCGTCGGTGGCGGCGTCACCGACCTTGAGGTTGATCAGCGCCACGTCGAAGGGGGCAACGGAATCCGGCCAGATGATGCCGGCCTCGTCGTGGCTGGCCTCGATGATCGCCGCCACAAGCCGGCTCGGTCCGATGCCGTAGGAGCCCATGTGGACGGGCCGCTCGATCCCGTCCGGCCCGGCAACCTTGGCGCCCATCGGCTCGGAATACTTCGTGCCGAAATAGAAGATGTGCCCGACCTCGATGCCGCGGGCGGCCATGCGGCTCTCCTCGGGCACCTCGGCGAAGGCCGCCGGCTCGTGCATCTCCTCGGTGGCCGCGTAGTGCGAGGTCCAGGAATCGACGATGCCCTGAAGGGCGGCGACGTCGTCGAAATCGACGGTCGCCGGCGGGATGTCGAAGTCGAGATAGGCCTTGTCGCAGAAGACCTCGCTCTCGCCGGTCTTGGCCAGGATGATGAACTCGTGGGAGAGATCGCCGCCGATCGGGCCGGTGTCGGCGCGCATCGGGATCGCCTTGAGACCGAGTCCCGCGAAGGTGCGGAGATACGCCACGAACATGCGGTTGTAGGCGTGGCGCGCGCCCGCTTGATCGAAGTCGAACGAGTAAGCGTCCTTCATCAGGAACTCGCGCGAGCGCATCGTCCCGAAGCGGGGACGCACCTCGTCGCGGAACTTCCACGAGATCTGGTAGAGGTTCTTCGGCAGGTCCTTGTAGGAGCGCACGCTCGCCCGGAAGATCTCCGTGACCATCTCCTCGGCGGTAGGGCCGTAGAGCATCTCGCGGTCGTGCCGGTCCTTCAGGCGCAGCATCTCCTTGCCGTACGCATCGTAGCGGCCGGATTCCCGCCAAAGCTCGGCCGACTGCACCGTCGGCATCAGGATCTCGATCGCGCCGGACCGGTCCTGCTCGCGGCGGATCACCGCGCAGACGCGCTCCAGGACCCGCAGGCCCAGCGGCAGCCAGGCATAGATGCCGGCGGCTTCCTGGCGGACCAGGCCGGCGCGCAGCATCAGCCGGTGCGAGATGATCTCGGCTTCCTTGGGCGTCTCGCGCAAGGTCGGCATGAAGTAGCGGGAGAGACGCATGTCTGCAGGATCTTAGGACTGGATCTGGCGGGGAGGAGCCGCGGCGCGCGGGCACACAACACGCCGGAGACGCAAATTACAAGCACTGCGCGACCACGGCGCGGCGTAATCGGGGCGAACCCGAGGCGCAGGACCTGCGGCGGCCGCCTCCCTGCCCAGGACGGAAGCGGCCTGCCCATTTGCCGGCAAGAAAGCGCAGTTTTTTCTCGTAGACCCGGTGACAACACGAATTGTTGTTCCTATAAGCATCCCGCGATGTTTGCGGCGCCCGGAAGAGGTGACGCAAGGTCCGAGTCTCGGGAGGAAAAGCGACCGCCCCGCAGTGAATGCGAGGGATATTCAAAGGTCCAGCCACTGAAGCTTGAAAAGCAAGGCCTCGGGCCTTGCTTTTTTACTCTTGGCTAGCCGGATGCGCCGCGGCGTCGGGGCGCGGCTCTCACGAACGGCTGCGACATGCCGAGCGCTGTGGAGAGCGGTGAAAGCGCGGAGAAGCTGTCGGTTCGTCGACTTCTCGACGTTGCACGGCCGAGCCATTAACGCGGCAAGCCATTTTGCAGCACAAGGTCGGCCGCGCAGCCCAGCTAGCGAGCGCGCCATGCACTTCCAGATCCGCCAGGACGGCAATAGCTGGTCTTGGGTCCTGCTCAACGACGTCGGCGAGACGATCGCCGAGGCGGATCAGACCTTCCCCTCGGCCGCGCAGGCTTCCGCGGCCGCCCTGGCCTTCGCCCATCTGGTGGCCCGGGCGGGCAAGTCGCTGACGGTGACGCCTTCCGGAACGCTGCTCTGAGCCCGCCGGATTCTACAGCCCCGTCAGCGGGAACACGGCCAACGCGATCAAGAAGGCGGCCCCCGCCACCAGCGTCGTCCAGATCGCCTTCTCGCGCAGCCGCGGGGCCGCGGGCGCGCCCGGATCCTGTCCCGGCACGACATGGGTCGGCCGCGTCTCGGGTTGATTGCGCAGGGGCAGGACCGCGAAGAGCAGCGTCCACCAGACCACGAAGTAGAGGGCGATCGCGCCCCCCACCGTCAGCTTGAACAGGGCCACGCCCGCCGCCACGAAGGCGGCGACCAGAACCGTGATGGCGGCGAGCGTCACCGGCGTCGATCGGGCCAGCGTGTTCATCATCCGCTCACACCTGCTCCAGCTCGACCAGGGTGCCCAGGAAATCCTTCGGGTGCAGGAACAGGACCGGCTTGCCATGGGCGCCGATCCGCGGCTCGCCCGTGCCGAGCACGCGGGCGCCCTGCGCCTTGAGCTTGTCGCGGGCGGCCAGGATGTCGTCCACCTCGTAGCAGACATGGTGGATGCCGCCGCCCGGATTACGGGCCACGAAAGCCTCGATCGGCGAGCCCTCGCCCAGCGGAGACATCAGCTCGATCTTGCTGTTGGGCAGCTCGACGAACACGACCGTGACGCCGTGCTCGGGCTGCGGCAGAGGTGGCGTGATCGTGGCGCCCAGCGTGTCGCGGTAGACCGCGCAGGCGGCGTCGAGATCCTGGACGGCGATGGCCACGTGATTGAGACGCCCGATCATGATGGTTCCTCCCCATTCGCGTACCGATCGGCGGGTTGTGCCCCTCCCTCCGCCGATCTCATCCTGAGGTGCCGGAGCGCAGCGGAGGCCTCGAAGGAGACTGCCAGGGACCGCGGCGCTCTCTGGAGGGCTCCTTCTAGGCCCGCTGACGCGGGCACCTCAGGAGGAGGGCCTTGGGTTGGACCTGCCGTGATACGTTCGTCTGTTCTCGTACCTTAAACTTCGACCACCTGCACGTGGCAGGCGGGCTTCTTGCCCCAGACCTCGTTGACGGCGGTGCGCACGGCCCGGTCGACCGCCTTCTCGACGCCCTCCGAGTCCTTCAGCTTGCCCCGCGACATTCCCGACAGGGTCCGCGACACGGCATCGACCACCGTCTCGATCAGCGGCTCGCCGGACCGGCCGCGGTTGGGCAGGCCGATAATGTCCACCGCAGGCTCACCCAGCACGACCCCGTCCTCGTCGATGGCGATGGCCACGGAGACCAGGCCCGCCTGCATGAGCTTGCGCCGCTCGGGAATCGCCCGGTCCTTCTCGTCGATCAGGACGTCCCCGTCCTTGAACAGGCGGCCGGCCTTCACGTGGTCGATCACCTCGGGCTTGCCGGGGCTCAGGCGGATCAGGCTGCCGTTGCGGGCCTTGACGACGTTCTGCACGCCCTGCGCCCGAGCGAAGCGGGCATGCTCGTCGAGGTGGAGCGCCTCGCCGTGCACCGGGATCGCCGTGCCGGGGCGGGTCCACCGGTACATCTCGACCATCTCGTCCCGGCGCGGGTGGCCGGAGACGTGGACGAGCTCGGTCCGGTCGGTGATCACCTCGACACCCTGCTCGATCAGGTCGTTGATGATCGCGCCGACGTCGCGCTCGTTGCCGGGGATCGCCCGCGAGGAGAAGATCACCTGATCGCCCGCGGTCAGGCTGATATCCGGGTGGTCGCGGCGGGAGACCCGGGCGAGCGCCGCCCGGGGCTCGCCCTGCGAGCCGGTGAGCAGGGCCACGACCCGCTCGCGCGGCAGGCTTTTCCAGGAATCCGAGCGGCGGAACTCGGGTAGGCCGTCGAGGTAGCCGCACTCCCGGGCCACGTCGATCACCCGGTCCATGGCCCGCCCGACCGCGACGATCTCGCGCCCGCAGGCCATGGCCGCCTCGGCCACGGCCCGGATGCGGGCGACGTTCGACGCGAAGGTGGTCACCGCGACCCGCTGGGGCGCCTCTGCGATCAGCCGCTTCAGCGTCGCCGCGACCTCGTGCTCGCTCGGGGAGAAGCCGTCGCGCACCACGTTGGTCGAATCGCAGACGAGCGCCAGGATGCCCTCGTCGCCGAGCGCCTTGAACGCCTCGGGCGAGGTGACCTCGCCGGCCACGGGGGTCGGATCGATCTTCCAGTCGCCGGTATGGACCACGAGGCCCGCCGCCGTGCGGATCGCGATGGCGTTCGACTCCGGGATCGAGTGCGAGACCGGCACATACTCGAGCTCGAACGGACCGACGGTCACGCGCCGGCCCGGCTTGACCTCGCGCAGGTCGACCTTCGGCGCGCCGGGATCGGAGAGGCGGCGGGTCTCCAGCAGGTTCTTGGCGAAGCGCGTGGCGTAGACCGGCGCCTTGAGGCGGGGCCACAGCTCCGAAATCGCCCCGATATGGTCCTCGTGCGCGTGGGTGATGAAGATCCCCAGCAGGTCCTTGCGCTTCTCCTCGATGAAGGTGAGGTCCGGGTACATCAGGTCGACGCCGGGCATCTTCTCCTCGCTGGCGAAGCCCATGCCGCAATCGACCATGATCCACTTCCGGCTCTTCTCCGGGCCGAAGCCGTAGAGCGCCGCATTCATCCCGATCTCGCCCACGCCGCCGAGCGGCAGGAAGACCAGCTCCTCCTGTCCTAGTGCCATCTGTCGTCGTCCAAACTCAGGCCGCCGTCGCGGCCGATCCGAAATGCACCTCGCCCGCCGTCACGGTATGCCGGTTCCCATCGGGAGCGAGGATCACGAGCCGCCCCCTCGTCGATCGTCTCGAACACGCCCTTGAGGATGTGCCCGCCGCTGTGCACCGCGATCTCCGATCCGAGACCCGCGGCCCGCGCGAGCCAGGCCGCGCGCAGGTCAGCGAAATTCCGTCCCCGGTCCCAGGCGCGCGCCCGCGCAGCCATCCGGTCCGAGAGATGCTCCATTAGCGTCTCGGCGCCTTCCGCGTAACCCGCCGCTGCCAAGCTCGCGGCGCGGAAGCCCTCCGGAGCCGCCGCGACGTTGACGCCGAAGCCGACTACGACCGCCCGGCGGCCGCCCGGCAGCGTCTCGGCCTCCAGAAGCAGGCCCGCGAGCTTCGCCCCGCCGAGCAGCACGTCGTTGGGCCATTTGAGCCTGAGAGATCGGGCTTCAGGGCGGGATCCGGTATCCGGCAGGGTGCCGCAGGCCGCGTCTAACGCCTCGATCAGGGCGAGGCCCGCCACGAAGCCGAGCTCGGCAAGGTGATCCGGCGCAACCCCGGCGACCGGCCAGAGCACGCTCGCCGCGAGGTTGCCGGGCAGCGACGCCCAGGTATTGCCGCGGCGACCCCGGCCCGCCTCCTGACGGTGCGTCACGACCCAGAGCGGGCCGGTCTCGCCCGCCCGCGCCTGCGCCATGGCCTCCGTGTTGGTGGAGGCCAGGGTCTCGTGGACGTGCAGGCGGTGGCCCTGGGCGCGTGCCTCAGGCCCGAGGCGATAGGACAAGGCCGGCCTAGAAGAGAGCCCGGGCCGCCCGGCCAGCGGCGCCGACCAGCGGCCCCGGCATCAGGAAGAACAGGACCACCACCACGCTCGACAGGGCCAGCACCACGCGCAAGCCCGGGGCCATCGCCTCGTAGGGCTCCTTCGGCTCGTCGAAATACATGATCCGCACGACGCGCAGGTAGTAGTAGGCGCCGATGACGCTGGTGACCACGCCGATCACCGCCAGCGTCACGAGGCCCGCCTTGATGGCGGCGGCGAAGACGTAGAACTTCGCGAAGAACCCGGCGAGCGGCGGGATGCCGGCCAGCGAGAACATCATCGCGGCGAGGCAGAAGGCGAGCCACGGATGCGTCCGCGACAGGCCCGCGAGATCCTCGATCGACTCGAACATCACGTCCCGGCGCCGGAGCGACAGGATGATCGCGAAGGAGCCCAGCGTCATCGCGAGATAGATGATCATGTAGGTGACGAGCCCGCTGATCCCCTCCTCGGAGCCGCAGGCCAGCCCGATCAGCGCGTAACCGATATTGGCGATCGACGAGTAGGCCATCAGGCGCTTGAGCGAGCTTCTGGCCGATGGCCGCGAAGGAGCCCAGCGCCATCGACACCACCGAGACGAACACGAAGATCTGCTGCCAGACCGCCGTCACGTCCGGGAGCGCGCCGATGAAGACCCGGACCGTCATCGACACGGCCGCCATCTTAGGCGCCGAGGCGAAGAAGGCCGTCACGGGGGTGGGCGCGCCCTCGTAGACGTCGGGCGTCCACATATGGAACGGCACCGCCGACATCTTGAAGCACACGCCGGCCGCCACGAACACGATCCCGAGCACGATGCCCAGACCCGCATTCTCGTTCAGCGCCGAGACGATGCCGGGGAACGAGACCGTGCCGGTGAAGCCGTAGATCAGCGAGGCGCCGTAGAGCAGCATGCCCGAGGAGAGCGCGCCGAGGACGAAGTACTTAAGGCCGGCCTCAGTGGACTTGATGTCGTCCCGGTGGAAGGCGGCGATCACGTAGGCGGCAAGCGACTGAAGCTCCAGGCCGAGATAGAGCGCGATCAGGTCGTTGGCCGAGACCATCACCATCATGCCGATGGTGCAGAGCACGATCAGGACGGGGAACTCAAACCGGTTGATCCGCTCGCGCTTGAAGAAATCGTGCGCCAGCAGGATCGTCGCCGCGGAGCCGAGCAGCACAAGCGACTTCATCACCTTGGAGAAGGCGTCCGAGACGAAAGCCCCCGACAGAGTGGTCACCCGGCCATGGACCGGCTGAGACACCACCACGAACAGGGCGACAAGCAGGAGCGCGAGGGCGCCGATGCTCACGGTCTCGGCCGAGCGGTCACCGCGCCAGGCGCCGTAGAGGATCAGAACCATGACCCCGATGCCGAGGATCAGCTCGGGCAGGAGCGGGGCCAGCGAGGGCAGGACGGAGTGGACGGTGGGCATCGGTTCCGCCTCAGCGCGGGATCGGCAGCGCGGCGGCGGCCGTCTGGGTGTTCGAGAGGGCGGCCTTCACGCTCGCCATCAGCGCGTCGGTCGAGGGCGCGAACACGTCGAGCACGGGGGCCGGGTGCACGCCGTAGTAGATCGTCAGCGCCACCAGCGGGGCCAGGATGATCTTTTCGCGCAGATCCAGATCCAGGATGCCCTGGAGGTTCGGCTTCTCCAGCTTGCCGTAGATCACCCGGGCGTAGAGCCACAGGGCGTAGGCGGCCGACAGGATGATGCCGAAGGTCGAGAAGAAGGCGACGTTCGGGTTCGCCTTGAAAGCGCCGAGCATCGACAGGAACTCGCCGACGAAACCCGAGGTGCCGGGCAGGCCGACATTGGCCATGGTGAAGACCATCATCGCCACCGCGTAGAGCGGCATCCGCTTCACGAGGCCGCCATAGGCCGCGATCTCGCGGGTGTGCATCCGGTCGTAGATGACGCCGACGCAGAGGAAGAGCGCCCCCGACACGATGCCGTGGGAGATCATCAGGAACAGCGCGCCCTGGATGCCCTGCTCGTTCAGCGTGAACAGGCCGAGCGTCACGAAGCCCATATGGGCCACCGACGAGTAGGCGATCAGCTTCTTGATGTCGGTCTGCATCATCGCGGTGAGCGAGGTGAAGATGATCGCGATCACCGACAGGGCGAAGACCAGCGGGGCGAAGTCCTGGCTCGCCACCGGCAGCATCGGCAGCGAGATCCGGATGAAGCCGTAGCCGCCCATTTTCAGGAGGATGCCCGCCAGGATCACCGAGCCGGCGGTGGGCGCCTCCACGTGGGCGTCCGGCAGCCAGGTATGGACCGGCCACATCGGCATCTTCACCGCGAAGGAGGCGAAGAAGGCCAGCCACAGCCAGGTCTGCATCTGCACCGGGAAGCGGTACTGCAGCAGGGTCGGGATGTCGGTGGTGCCGGCCTGCCAGTACATCGCCATCACGGCGAGCAGCATCAGCACCGAGCCGAGCAGGGTGTAGAGGAAGAACTTGAAGCTCGCGTAGATCCGGCGCTGCCCGCCCCAGATGCCGATGATCAGGAACATCGGGATCAGGCCGGCCTCGAAGAACAGGTAGAACAGCAGCAGGTCGAGGGAGGCGAACACGCCGATCATCGTCGTCTCGAGGACGAGGAAGGCGACGAAGTATTCCTTCACCCGGAAGTGGATCGAGTGCCACGAGGCGCCGATGCAGAACGGCATCAGGAAGGTGGTCAGCAGGACGAGCGGCATCGAGAAGCCGTCGACGCCGAGCTTGAACCGGATCGTCTCGGTGAGCCACGCGTGGCTCTCCACCAGCTGGAAGCTCGACGAGGCGGCGTCGTAGCGGCTCCAGGCCACCAGCGACAGGATGAAGGTGATGATCGTGGTGGCCAGCGCGGCCCAGCGGCTGTTGCGGGCGACCGATTCCTCGTCGCCGTTCAGCGTCAGGATGAAGGCCGCGCCGCAGAGCGGCACGATCAGCAGGCCGGAGAGGATGCCGAGGCCGAGCATGTCAGTGAGCACCCTTGGGCAGGCCGGACATCAGGTACCAGCTGATCAGGCCGGCGACGCCGATGAGCATGACGAAGGCGTAGTGGTAGAGGTAGCCGGTCTGGAAGCGGACGACCCCGCGGGTCACGTCCACGACGCGCGCCGCGATGCCGTTCGGCCCAAGGCCGTCGATGATCCGGCCGTCGCCCTGCTTCCACAGGAACAGGCCGAAATCCTTGGCCGGGCGGACGAAGATCCGGTCGTAGATCTCGTCGAAGTACCACTTGTTGAGCAGGAACCGGTAGAGCGACGGCTGCTGCGCGGCGAGCCTCACCCGGCAGCTCCGGCCGGCGGATGTACATCCAGTAGGCCAGCAGGAAGCCGAGGATCAGCATGATCAGCGGCGCGTAGGAGACCAGCGCCGGGACCTCGTGGATCTCGTGCATGATGTGGTTCTCGGGGCCGTGCGCCAGGGCGTGGCCCCAGAACGCATCCATCCCCTCGCCGATGAACCGGTTGTGGAAGATGATCCCGGCGAACAGGGCGCCGAAGGCGAGGATCGCCAGCGGGATCGTCATCACCAGCGGGCTCTCGTGGGGCGTGTGGTCGCCGTGGTGGCCGTGCCCGTGATGATCGTCGGCGACGAGATCGCTCTTGTGGGCCGGCTCGATGTCGTGGCCCTGATCGTCGTGGGCGACGCCCTCGGTATGACCGGGCGGGCCGTCGGCCTCGTGCGCCATGGTCGAGTGCGCCACCGCGGGGGCGTCGTGGTGGTCGTGCGCCGCGTGCGCACCCCAGCGGGCCGGACCCTCGAAGGTCATGAAGAACAGGCGCCAGGAGTAGAACGAGGTGAAGAACGCCGCCACCACGACGCACAGGAAGGCGAGCGTGTGCCCGGGGCGGGTCGAGGCATAGGCCGCCTCGATGATCGCGTCCTTCGAGTAGTAGCCGGCCGTGTAGGGGAAGCCGATCAGCGCGAGCGAACCGATCGCCATCATGGCGCTGGTATAGGGGATGTAGCGGCGCAGGCCGCCCATGTTCCGCATGTCCTGCTCGTGGTGCATCGCGTGGATGACCGAGCCGGCTCCGAGGAACAGCAGCGCCTTGAAGAAGGCGTGGGTGAACAGGTGGAACACGCCGGCCGAATAGGCGCCGACGCCAAGTGCCACGAACATGTAGCCGAGCTGCGAGCAGGTCGAGTAGGCGATCACCCGCTTGATGTCGTTCTGCACGAGGCCGACCGTGGCCGCGAAGAACGCCGTGATGCCGCCGATCACCGTCACGACGATGAGCGCGTTCGGCGCCTCCTCGAAGAGCGGCGACAGGCGGGCGACCATGAACACGCCGGCGGTCACCATGGTGGCGGCGTGGATCAGCGCCGAGACCGGGGTCGGGCCCTCCATGGCGTCCGGCAGCCAGGTGTGCAGCAGGAACTGCGCCGACTTGCCCATGGCGCCCATGAACAGCAGCAGGCAGGCGAGCGTAAGGGCGTTCCAGTCGTGGCCGAGGAAGTGGAAGGAGAGCGTCTTGATCGCATCGACCTTGTCGAAGATCGCGTCGAAGGCGACCGAGCCGGTGAGCACGAAGACCAGGAAGATGCCGAGCGAGAAGCCGAAATCACCGACGCGGTTGACGATGAACGCCTTCATGGCGGCGGCGTTGGCCGAGGGCTTCTCGTACCAGAAGCCGATCAGCAGGTAGGAGGCGAGGCCCACGCCCTCCCAGCCGAAGAACATCTGCACGAGGTTGTCGGCCGTCACCAGCATCAGCATGGCGAAGGTGAACAGCGACAGGTAGGCGAAGAAGCGCGGCCGGTGCGGATCCTCCTCCATGTAGCCCACGGAGTAGAGGTGCACGAGGGTCGAGACCGTGGTCACGACGACCAGCATCACCCGGGTCAGGGTGTCGATCTTGAAGGCCCAGTCGACCTGGAGGTCGCCGGCCGAGAACCAGGACGCCACCTGCACCCGCTCGGCGTGGCCGCCGTCGAGGAACACGCCCCAGGCGATCAGCGCCGTGAAGGCGAGGAACGCCGTGGTGATGTACTCGCACGCCCGCGCCCCGATGTACCGGCCGAACAGGCCGGCGATCAGGAAGCCGATGAGCGGGAAGAAGACGATCGCGTGATACATCGCTCTCTTGCAGTCCGTCCTCCGGGCCGGCCGCGAAGCGGCGGCGTCCGGATGTGAATCGGGGCGCGCGGGATAAGGAGGCCCTAGCCCTTCATCATGCTCACGTCCTCCACCGCGATGGAGCCGCGGTTGCGGAAGAACACCACCAGAATGGCGAGGCCGATCGCCGACTCGGCGGCCGCGACCGTCAGCACGAACAGGGCGAAGACCTGGCCGGTGATGTCGTTCAGCTGCGTCGAGAAGGCGACGAGGTTGATGTTGACCGAGAGCAGGATCAGCTCGACCGACATCAGGATGACGATGATGTTCTTGCGGTTGATGAAGATGCCGAGCACGCCGAGCGTGAACAGGATCGCCGCGACGGTCAGGTAGTGGCTCAGGCCGATCATCGTTCGAATCTCCCGGCGATCATCAGACCTCGACACCCTGGCGCGAGGGGACCTTGCGGGTCTCCACCGCCATGGCCTGGGTGCGGGCGTTCTGGACCGCGATGTTCTGGCGCTTGACGCCCGGCCGGTCGCGCAGCGTGAGCACGATCGCGCCGATCATGGCGACCAGCAGGATCAGGCCGGCGAGCTGAAAGAGGTAGGCGTAATCCGTGTAGATCACCCGGCCCAGAGCCTGGGCGTTGGTGAGGTTCTCGGCCGCCGCGACGTTGCCGAGCGGCGCCTGCACCAGGCCCGGATCGATGCTCCAGGAGCCCACCACCAGCAGCAGCTCGACGAGGAAGATTGCCCCGATCAGGCCGCCGATCGGCAGGTATTGCTGGAAGCCCTGGCGCAGCTCGGCGAAGTCCACGTCGAGCATCATCACCACGAACAGGAACAGGACCGCCACCGCGCCCACGTAGACGACCACCAGGATCATCGCGAGGAACTCGGCGCCCATCAGGACGAACAGTCCGGCGGCGTTCACGAAGGCGAGGATCAGGAACAGCACCGAGGCCACGGGATTGCGCGAGGCGATCACCATGAAGCCCGACGCGACCGTGATGCTCGCGAACAGGTAGAAGAAGGCGGCTGCTGCGGTCATGCGCTGGTCGGGATCGGCCGCCGAAGCGGCCCCTTCTGCCGTGCGTTGAGACGGTCCGCAGCGGGCGGCCCGTCTATAGAACCCGGTCGGCGGAGGCACAACAGCGCCCCCGGTATGCATCACCGATAAGGTGCGTCCATCGCGATATTGCGGGCGATCTCGCGCTCCCAGCGGTCGCCGTTCAGCAGGAGCTTCTGCTTGTCGTACAGCAGCTCCTCCCGGGTCTCGACCGAGAACTCGAAGTTCGGCCCCTCGACGATGGCGTCCACCGGGCAGGCCTCCTGGCACATGCCGCAATAGATGCACTTCACCATGTCGATGTCGTAGCGCGTCGTGCGGCGGGTGCCGTCGTTGCGGCGAGGGCCCGCCTCGATGGTGATGGCCTGCGCGGGGCAGATCGCCTCGCAGAGCTTGCAGGCGATGCAGCGCTCCTCGCCATTGGGATAGCGGCGGAGTGCGTGCTCACCCCGGAAGCGCGGGCCGCGGTGGCCCATCTCGAAGGGGTAGTTGATCGTGGCCTTCGGCTTAAAGAAGTAGCGCATGCCGAGGATCATCCCCGACACGAACTCCTTCAGGAGAAGGCTCTTGGCGACCTGATCGAGCTTCATGCCCGGATCTCCGATTCGGCAGGTGGGCTCAGGCGCCCGGCGCGAGGCCGGTCAGCTTGAGCACGAAGGCGACGACGACGACCGAGATCAGCGAGAGTGGCAGGAAGACCTTCCAGCCGAGGCGCATGAGCTGATCGTAGCGGTAGCGGGGCACGATGGATTTCACCATCGCGAAGAGGAAGAACAGGAAGCTCGCCTTCAGGACGAACCAGATCACGCCGGGCACCCAGGTGAAGGGCGCGAACGGGATCGGCGAGAGCCAGCCGCCCATGAACAGGACCGTGCCGAGCGCGCACATGCTCATGATGGCGACGTACTCGCCGAGCATGAACAGCAGGTACGGCGTCGAGGAATACTCGACCATGTAGCCGGCCACGGTCTCCGACTCCGCCTCCGGCAGGTCGAAGGGCGGGCGGTTGGTCTCGGCGAGCGCCGAGACGAAGAACACCACGAACATCGGGAACAGCCACAGCCAGTACCAGCCGAAGATGCCGAGGCTGGTGTCCTGCGCCATCACGATGCGCGACAGGTTGAGCGAGCCGGCGCAGAGCAGCACGCAGATGATCACGAAGCCGAGGGACACCTCGTAGGAGATCATCTGGGCCGCCGAGCGGAGCGCGCCGAGGAAGGCGTATTTCGAGTTCGACGCCCAGCCGCCCATGATGACGCCGTATACGCCGAGGGACGAGATCGCGAAGATGTAGGTGATGCCGACGTTGATGTCGGCGATCGCCCAGCCGTCGGCGAGCGGGATCACCGCCCAACTCGACAAGGCGAGCATGGCGAAGACCAGCGGCGCCAGCAAGTAGATCGCCTTGTTGGCGCCCGCCGGAATGACCGGCTCCTTGATCACGAACTTGATCAGGTCGGCGAACGACTGGAACAAGCCGAACGGCCCGACCACGTTCGGGCCGCGCCGGAGTTGCACCGCCGCCCAGATCTTCCGGTCGGCGAGCAGCGCGTAGGCGATGAAGACGAGCAGCGCTGCGAGCAGCACGAAGCTCTTCAGCACGATCAGGAGCACGGTCCCGAGGATTTCGAGCGGGGTCATCGGTGGCTCCTACTCGGCCGCCGCCAGGGGCCGCGCCTCGGCGACGCGCTCCCGGGCGATGCGCGAGCACTCGGCGAGGATGCGCGAGGCGCGTGTGATCGGGTTGGTGAGGTAGAAGTCGGTCACGGGCGAGGCGAAGGCCGGTCCGGTCGCAGCGCCGCCGCGGCCCGCGAGCCGGCCGACCGCCTCGGTCACGTTGCCGGGCTCCACGGCGCCGACCGCCGCGAGATGCGGGTGGGCGGCGTAGAGCGCCCGGCGGAGCGCGGTGAGCGAATCGAAAGGCAGGCGCTTGCCGAGCACGTCCGAGAGCGCGCGCAGGATCGCCCAATCCTCGCGGGCATCGCCCGGCGGGAAGGCGGCGCGGTTGCCCATCTGGACCCGGCCTTCCGTGTTGACCCAGGTCGCAGACTTCTCGCTGTAGGCGGCCCCCGGCAGGATCACGTCGGCGCGGGAGGCCCCGCGGTCGCCGTGGCTGCCCTGGTAGATCACGAAGGCGCCCGGGGCCACGTCACGCTCGTCGGCACCGAGGTTAAACAGGACGTCCAGCGCGCCCGGCTCCAGCATCTGCGCGAAGATCAGGCCGCCCTCCCCCGGCACGAAGCCGAGATCGAGCGCGCCGACGCGGGCAGCGGCCGTGTGCAGAACGCCGAAGCCGTTCCATTCGCCCGAAACCGCGCCAATCTCCTTGGCGAGCGCGGCCGCGGCGGCCAGGACGCCCGGCTCGGCATTCGCCCCGACGATCACGAGCGGCGCCTTGGCCTCCTTGAGCACCTCCAGGAAGCTGTGCTCGCCTCGGGCGAGCGCCGTCAGCGAGTCGGGGCCGGCGCCGATGTAGTGGCTCGGATAGGTCAAATCGACAGGTTCGCCGATGACGCCCACCGCCAGCGGCGCCATGCGCCAGCGCTTCCGGATGCGCACGTTCAGCAGCGAGGCCTCCGTGCGCGGGTTGGCGCCGACGATCAGGATCGCGTCCGCCGCCTCGATCCCCGCGATAGTCGGGTTGAAGATGTAGGAGGCGCGGCCGAGCGCCGGGTCCAGGCCGGCATCGGTCTGGCGGCAGTCGAGGTTCGGCGAACCCAGACTCCGCATCAGCTCGCGCAGCGCGAAGATCTCCTCGACGCCCGCGAGATCACCGACCACCGCGCCGATGCGCTTCGGATCGGCGGCCTTCACCTGGGCGGCGATGGCCTGGAAAGCCTCGGCCCAGGAGGCGGGCCGGAGCCGGCCGTTCTCGCGCAGATAGGGCCGGTCGAGCCGCTGCATGCGCAGCCCGTCGATGTGGTAGCGGGTCTTGTCGGAGATCCACTCCTCGTTGATCTCCTCGCTGATCCGCGGCTCGATCTGCATGACCTCGCGGCCACGGGAGTCGATGCGGATCGACGAGCCGACCGCGTCCATCACGTCGACAGACTCGGTCTTGTTCAGCTCCCAGGGCCGGATGTTGTAGCTCTGCGGCCGGTGCACGAGGGCGCCCACCGGGCAGAGGTCGGCGACGTTGCCCTGGAGCTCCGAGGCCATCGACTGCTCGAGGTAGCTGGTGATCTCCATGTCCTCGCCGCGGCCGATGGCGCCGAGATCCGGCACGCCCGCCACCTCGGCAAGGAAGCGCACGCAGCGGGTGCAGTGGATGCAGCGGTTCATCGCCGTCCGCACCAGCGGGCCGATATACTTCTCCTCGACCGCGCGCTTGTTCTCCTTGTAGCGGGTCGAATCGACCCCGTAGGCCATCGCCTGGTCCTGCAGGTCGCAATGGCCGCCCTGGTCGCAGATCGGGCAATCGAGAGGGTGATTGATGAGGAGGAACTCCATCACCCCTTCGCGCGCCTTCTTGGTACCCTGCGAGCGCGTCAGCACCTCCGGCGGCTCGCCGTTCGGGCCGGGGCGGCAATCCTTCACCGCGTAGGCGCAGGAGGCCACGGGCTTCGGCGCGCCTTTCAGCTCGACGAGGCACATGCGGCAATTGCCGGCGATCGACAGGCGCTCGTGGAAGCAGAAGCGCGGGATCTCGGCGCCGGCGGCCTCGCAGGCCTGGAGCAGGGTGTAATCGGCGGGGACGTCGACCTCGGTGCCGTCAACGAGGATTTTTGTCATCGGATCGTCTCGTAAACTGGCCCAAACGCGCGAGGTCTGATCCCACCCACGCCCTCATCCTGAGGTGCGAGACGCAGCCGAGCCTCGAAGGAGATTTCCAGCCCGCCTCGCGATCTCTGGAGGCCTCCTTCGAGGCCCGCTGACGCGGGCACCTCAGGATGAGGCTGTGGGATGGACAATGGCATCGTGCCTCTACTCCGCAGCCATCGGCAAAGGGTCGCTGTGCGGATTGGCAGTGTAGCGGTCGATGCGCTTCTCGATCTCCGGGCGGAAATGGCGGATCAGGCCCTGGATCGGCCAGGCCGCGGCGTCGCCGAGCGCGCAGATCGTGTGACCCTCGATCTGCTTGGTGACCTCGAACAGCATATCGATCTCGCGCTTCTGAGCGCGGCCCTCGGTCATGCGCTGCATCACGCGCCACATCCAGCCGGTGCCCTCGCGACACGGCGTGCACTGGCCGCAGGATTCGTGCTTGTAGAAGTACGAGATCCGAGTGATCGCCGCGACGATGTCGGTGGACTTGTCGAGCACGATCACCGCCGCGGTGCCGAGGCCGGAGCCGAGGTTGCGCAGGGTGTCGAAGTCCATCTTGGCGTCGATGATCTGCTCGGCCGGCACCAGCGGCACCGAGGAGCCGCCCGGGATCGAGCACAGGAGGTTGTCCCACCCGCCGCGCATGCCGCCGCAATGGCGGTCGACGAGTTCGCGGAAAGTGATGCCCAGCTCCTCCTCGACGTTGCACGGCTTGTTGACGTGCCCGGAGACGCAGAAGAGCTTGGTGCCGGTGTTGTTCTTGCCGCCCAGCCCCGCGAACCACGCGCCGCCCCGGCGCAGGATCGTGCCGGCGACCGCGATCGACTCGACGTTGTTCACGGTCGTCGGGCAGCCGTAGAGACCCATATTGGCCGGGAACGGCGGCTTGAGCCGCGGCATCCCCTTCTTGCCCTCGAGGCTCTCGATGAGGGCGGTCTCCTCGCCGCAGATATAGGCGCCCGCGCCGTGGTGGACGTAGATGTCGAACGGGTAGTCGTGCACGTTCGACTGGCCGACGAGGCGGGCCGCATAGGCCTCGTCCACGGCCTTCTGAAGGGCGTGCTTCTCGGCGACGTACTCGCCGCGGATGTAGACGTAGCAGGCATGCGCGCCCATGGCGAAGCTGGCCAGCATGCAGCCTTCGATCAGGAGATGCGGGTCATGCCGCATGATCTCCCGGTCCTTGCAGGTGCCCGGCTCCGACTCGTCGGCGTTGACCACGAGGTAGTGCGGGCGCCCGTCCGACTTCTTGGGCATGAACGACCATTTGAGGCCGGTGGGGAAGCCCGCACCGCCGCGGCCGCGCAGGCCGGAGGCCTTCATCTCCTCGATGATCCAGTCGCGGCCCTGCTCCAGCAGGAACTTGGTCCCGTCCCACGCGCCGCGTTTCTTGGCGGCCTCCAGGCCCGGCGAGTGCAGCCCGTAGAGGTTGGTGAAGATGCGATCCTGATCCGACAGCATGTCAGGTCCTCACTGAGCCGGCGCCGACAGGGCCTTGGCCTGCCCCACCCAGTTCTCCCGGTCGATGCGACCCGGGAACGCGAGGTAGGTGCCGACCCAGGCGATCTCGTCGCGGGACCAGGCGGCGATCTGGTCGAAATGGTAGATGCCGAGCCCGTTCAGGCGCTGGCTGTTGCCGGGGCCAATGCCCTTGATCCGGGTGAGATCGTCCGGCTGTCCGGCCCGGGCAGCGTCGAGCCCCGGCGGGCGTTTGCCCACCGCGTCGGCCTTCTGCTCAGGCGTCGCATCCTTCGGCAAGGCCGCGAGCGCGCCGGCGACGCGGGCCTCCTCGGCCTCGGCCGCAACCTCGCCCTCGCTCGCACCCGACGCTTCCGGCTGCTGCGGGACCGCGTCGCGGTCCGGCACCTCCTGGTACCCCTGCTCGCCGGCGGCCGGCTCGCCCTCGGCGACGCGCTTGGCCGGCGAGTCGAGCACGTCCGCGTCGCCCTGGCGGGCGCCGCCGTGCTTGGCGGTGGAGCGGCCGCGCTCGCTGGCGTCGGCGCGATCCTCGGGCTTCACCGGCGTGTCGCCGGCGGCGGCGCGCTGGGCCGGGGCGTCGGTAACCGCGCGCTCCACCGGGCGGCCGGCATCGGGCCGGGCCGGCTTCGGGTTCTCCGCGGCCTGCCGGGTCCCGGAGGCCGCCTCGCCGGTCGTGGTGGCCGGCTCCGCGGTCTTGCCGGCCTCTTCGAAGCGCTTACGCCATGCGCCGACCCGCGAGCCGTCGAACAGCGTCGGCTCGGTGAGGGTGTTCGCGCCGCCGAGCGGCTCGGACGAGACGCGCCCGGTCTGGGAGCCGACCTTCACGGGCCGGCCGGCCGCGAGATCGTCCATCAGCTGGCCGAGCGACTCGGGTGTCAAATCCTCGTAGTAATCCTGGTTGATCTGCACCATCGGCGCGTTGCAGCAGGCGCCCAGGCACTCGACCTCGAGCCAGGAGAAGTTGCCGTCCTCCGAGACGTGGCCGGGCGGCCCGAGCCGGGTTTGGAGCATCTCCTTGAGCCCGCGCGCGCCGCAGGAATCGCACGGGACCGTGCCGCAGACCTGGATCCAGAAGCGCCCCACCGGCTCCAAGGCGAACATCGTGTAGAAGGTCGCCACCTCCAGTACGCGGATGTTGGGCATGCCGAGTTCTGCCGCCACCGCCTCGATGGCAGCGCGCGGCAGCCAGCCGCCATTCTGCTCCTGCGCCCGCCACAGAAGCGAGATCACCGCGGAAGCCTGACGCCCCTCGGGGTACTTGGCGATCTGGGTCTTCGCCCACTCCGCGTTCTCGGGGGTGAACGCGAAGCTCTCGGGCTGCTCCGAGGCTGGGGCGAGTCTGCGGTTTGCCATCGCTCTAACTTACCGATCCACTTCGCCGAACACGATGTCGAGCGTGCCGAGCACGCAGGAGACGTCGGCCAGCAGGTGCCCGCGGCACATCCAGTCCATCGCCTGCAGATGCGCGAAGCCCGGTGCGCGGATCTTGCAGCGATACGGCTTGTTGGTCCCGTCGGACACGAGATAGACGCCGAACTCGCCCTTGGGTGCTTCCACGGCGGCGTAGACCTCGCCCTCGGGCACGTGGAAGCCCTCGGTGTAGAGCTTGAAGTGGTGGATGAGCGCCTCCATCGAGCGCTTCATCTCCCGGCGCGGCGGCGGCGCGAACTTGCCGTCCAGCGCCGCGATCGGCCCCTGGCCGGCCGGCTCGCGCAGCTTGGCGATGCACTGCTTCATGATGCGCACCGACTGGCGCATCTCCTCCATGCGGATCACCTGCCGGTCGTAGGTGTCACCGTTCTTCCCCACGGGGATGTCGAACTCCATCTCCTCGTAGCACTCGTAGGGTTGCGCCTTGCGCAGGTCCCACGGGATGCCGGAGCCGCGCACCATCACCCCCGAGAAGCCCCAGGCCATCGCCTCGTCCACCGACACGATGCCGATGTCGACGTTGCGCTGCTTGAAGATGCGGTTGGCCATGACGAGGTCGTCGAGGTCGTCGACCACCTGCAGGAACGGGTCGCAGAACGCCTCGATATCGTCGATGAGCTTGGGCGGCAGATCCTGGTGGACACCGCCGGGGCGGAAGTAATTGGCGTGGAGCCGGGCGCCGGAGGCCCGCTCGTAGAAGATCATCAGCTTCTCGCGCTCCTCGAAGCCCCAGAGCGGGGGCGTGAGGGCGCCGACATCCATCGCCTGCGTGGTGACGTTGAGCAGGTGCGACAGGAGGCGGCCGATCTCGCAATAGAGCGTGCGGATGAGCTTCGCCCGGCGCGGCACCTCGATCCCGGCGAGCTTCTCGATCGCCAGGCAGAAGGCGTGCTCCTGGTTCATCGGCGCCACGTAGTCGAGCCGGTCGAAATAGGGCGTCGCCTGGAGGTAGGTCTTGTACTCGATGAGCTTCTCGGTGCCGCGGTGGAGCAGCCCGATATGCGGATCGACCCGCTCGACCACCTCGCCGTCGAGTTCCAGCACGAGGCGCAGCACGCCGTGCGCCGCCGGATGCTGCGGGCCGAAGTTGATCGCGAAGTTGCGGATGTTGTGTTCGGTCATCGGACGGCCCCGTTCTCAGGCCGACTTCTTCTCGTCGCCCGGCAGCACGTAATCCGTGCCCTCCCAGGGCGAGAGGAAATCGAAGTTCCGGAATTCCTGCGTGAGCTGCACAGGCTCGTAGACCACGCGCGCCTGGTCCTGATCGTAGCGGACCTCGACGAAGCCGGTGAGCGGGAAGTCCTTGCGCAGGGGGTGCCCCTCGAAGCCGTAATCGGTGAGCAGGCGGCGCAGGTCGGGATGCCCGGAGAACAGGATCCCGTAGAGGTCGTAGGTCTCGCGCTCGTACCAGTTCGCGGCGGGAAACACCTCGATCACCGAGGGCACGGGGGTCACCTCGTCGGTCTGGACCTTCACCCGGATGCGCAGGTTATGGCGCAGGGAGAGCAGGTGGTAGACCACGTCGAAGCGCTTCTCGCGCTGTGGGTAGTCCACACCGCAGATGTCGATGAAGCTGCGGAAGGCGCAGGCCGGATCGTCGCGCAGATAGGTCAGCGCGTAGACGATGTCGGAGGCCTGGACCACCAGCGTCAGCTCACCGAAGGCGATGGTGTGCGACACCACCGCCGGGCCGAGGGCGCCGATGACGCGCTCGGCCATGGCGACCACGGCGTCCTTGCCGTAGGCCGGCTGGGTGTGGGGGAGGATCGAGATGCCGTTCGTCATGGCCGCTCCTCAGCGCTCGATCGTGCCGGTCCGGCGAATCTTCTTCTGCAGCAGCAGCACGCCGTAGAGCAGCGCCTCGGCGGTGGGCGGGCAGCCGGGCACGTAGATGTCCACCGGCACCACGCGGTCGCAGCCGCGCACCACCGAATAGGAGTAGTGGTAGTAGCCGCCGCCATTGGCGCAGGAGCCCATAGAGATGACGTAGCGCGGCTCCGGCATCTGGTCATAGACCTTGCGCAGGGCCGGGGCCATCTTGTTGGTCAAGGTGCCGGCGACGATCATCACGTCGGACTGGCGGGGCGAGCCGCGGGGCGCGAAGCCGAAACGCTCGCAATCGTAGCGCGGCATCGACATCTGCATCATCTCGACCGCGCAGCAGGCGAGACCGAAGGTCATCCACATCAGCGAGCCCGTGCGGGCCCAGTTGATCAGCTCGTCCGTGGTGGTGAGCAGGAAGCCCCGGTCGGCCAGCTCGTCGCTGATCGACAGGAAGGTCGGATCGTCCGCGCCGATCGGGCGGCCGGTATTGGGATCGATGATCCCCTTCGGCTGGGGCGCGATCGCGGGGGCGCGGTTGGTGTCGGTGATCAGGGCCATCGGCGACTCAAGAATTCTGTGCGGGCGGCGAGCGGCGGGGCGTCAGTCCCATTCGAGGGCGCCCTTGCGCCACTCGTAGACGAAACCGACGGTCAGCACGCCCAGGAAGACCATCATTGACCAGAAGCCGAACCAGCCCAGATCCCCGAACGTGATCGCCCAGGGGAACAGGAACGCGACCTCGAGGTCGAAGATGATGAACAGGATCGCCACGAGATAGAAGCGCACGTCGAACTTCATGCGGGCATCGTCGAAGGCGTTGAAGCCGCACTCGTAGGCCGAGAGCTTCTCCGGGTCCGGGCTCTTGAACGCGACCAGGAACGGCACGACCAGCAACGCCGTGGCAATGAACAGTGCCACGCCGATGAACACGATGAGCGGCAGGTAATCCGCCAACAATCCGGTCATGCCAGGGCCTCGCGAGACGTAGAAAACCGCGGTGCGACGCCGACCCGGGTTCGCCCGTGGAATTGTTCTTATGCCAGGTTGCGCGCGGCCGGAGGCTTAGTCGAGCCGCCGGCCCGTGACAATGGCTTGTCGCGTCGCACAAAGCACGCTGTCACCGGTATCCTGAAGATGGGACGGCGCGGCGCGGCTGCAACACGACGGAAGCGCGCATCCCCCTGAATCGAGGCCGGAGCGAATCCGCTCCAGACGCGCTTGACAGCTCCGCAAGCGCCCCATAAACCCCGCCCCGTCGCCGGGCGAAACGCCCCTTTCAAGGCGGCCACGCCGTGCGGGCGTAGCTCAGTTGGTTAGAGTGCCGGCCTGTCACGCCGGAGGTCGCGGGTTCGAGCCCCGTCGCCCGCGCCACGTTCCCTGAACATGCAACCCAAAGCCATCGTGCGGTTCGCCGTGCCGGCGAGAACCTGTGCATTCCGGTCGGCCTCATCCCGAGCCGGGAGCGAGACGCGCGGGCTCGCGGCCAGCGCTCAGGCCACCTCCGGCGCTTCGGCTTCGGGCTTCAGAACGGGGACTGCACGCGGCCGGGTGCCGCGAAGGCTCAGGGTGATGCCCGCCAGGATCAGGCCGCCGCCCGCCAGGATGTCGGCACTCAGCGGTTCGCCGAGGATCAGGTGCGTGCTCAGGATGCCGGCCACCGGAACCAGCAGGGCGAAGGGCGTCACGGTGGCTGCCGGGTAACGGGTCAGGAGCCGACTCCACAGGCCGAAGGCGAGGAGCGTCGTCGGGTAAGCCTGGAAGGCGACCGACAGGGCCGTCAGCCAGTCCGGATGCGCCAGGGCCGCCAGGGCGCCGGGCCCTTCGACGATCAGCGAGAGCGCCAGCAGCGGCGGTGCCGTGGCGAGGCTGCCCCAGACCATCAGGGCGCGCATGTCGACCCGGCCGATCCGCTTGGCGATCACGTTCGCGCAGGCCCAGCACAGCGCGGCACCGACCACCATGAGCAGCGGGCCCGGCGGGGCGCCTCCGGCCCGGCCGAGAGCCACCGCGGCGACGCCCAGGAGTGCGATCACACCGCCTAGAACCTGTAGGCCCCGTGGGCGCTCCTTCAGGAGCGCCCAGGCCAGCGCCACGGTGAACGGCACCTGGACCTGGATCAGCAGCGATGACAGGCCAGCCGGCATGCCGAGCCGAATCGCCGTGAACAGCAGCCCGAACTGGCCGACCCCGAGCGCCAGACCGAATGCAGCCACCAAGCCAATCGGAGCCCGGGGCGGACGGATCACCAGGATCGCCGGGACGGCCGCGAAGGCGAAGCGCAGGGCGCACAGCATGAGCGGCGGGATCGTCTCCAGCCCAACCTTGATGGCCACGAAGTTCACCCCGAGGATCGTGACCACCAGGATCGCGACCAGAACATCACGCAGCGTCATCGCCCGATCCTAGGTCACCGCCCACCCGGTCACCACCGCCGTGTCGCCCGGCGGGCGCGCCGGCGCGCGTCGCGCCGGCCGATCAGCAGGTGGATGGCATCGCCGGTCCTCGGCGCATGCGCATCCGCCACGTCTTGCGGCGTTAGCCCGATATCCTTCAGCTCCCGGGCCGACAGCGTCGAGAGGCGCTGCAGCACGCGCCGGTTCATCGCCGCGCGCGACAGGCCGTCCCGCACCTCCGCGATGGCTGCGGCGAGCGCTCCGGCCGACCGGGCGATCCACCCGGTCCGGGCTCTGCTGCCGGCCGTATCGGAAACGCATTGGTCCATGATCCCCTCCTCCGTCTCTCTGGGGGCAGACCCATCCTGTCCCGGCGGGACTGGCGGCGACAGAAACACTGCGGTACGGTTTGGATGAATTGTCCGGTCGAATGAGCAGTACGGATGCCGGTCGCAGTCAGATCCGCCGGGACGCGCGTCGAGGCCGTGGTCGGGGAGATCCGCGAGCGGATCGCTGCGCGCCAGCTTGTGCCTGGCGTCCGGATCCCGTCCGTGCGCGCTCTCGCAGAGGCGATGGGCGTCTCGAAATCCACCGTCGTGGAGGCCTATGAGCGGCTCGCCGCCGAGGGCGCGGTGGTGGCGCGGCCGGGCTCCGGCTTCTACGTCGCCGGAAAGACCCGGCCACTCTCGCTCCAGGCGATGGGGCCGCGTCTTGACCGGATCGTCGATCCGCTCTGGATCACCCGGCAGGCGCAGCAGTCGGGCTCCGACCAGCTCAAGCCCGGGGCCGGCTGGTTGCCCGATTCCTGGATGCCCCACGAGGCGATCCGGCGCGGCCTGCGCCGGGTCGCCCGGGCTGACCTCGCCGAGATGACCAACTACGACCGGCCGCTGGGCTACGAGCCCCTGCGCCACCAGATCGCCCGCAAGGTCGGCGAGAAGGGCGTTGGCGCCGAGCCCGACCAGATCGTGCTGGTGGAATCGGCCACGCAGGCGCTGGACCTCGTCTGCCGCTTCCTGCTCCAGCCCGGCGACACCGTGCTGGTGGACGACCCCTGCTACTTCAACTTCCTGGCGCTGCTGCGCGCCCAGCGCGTCGCGGTGGTCGGCGTGCCGATCACGCCGGAGGGGCCGAACCTGCGGGCGCTCGCGACCTTGCTGGAGCAGCACCGGCCGCGGTTCTACCTGACCAACGCGGCGCTCCAGAACCCGACGGGGGCGAGCCTCGCGCCGACGGTGGCGCATCGCCTGCTGAAGCTGTGCGAGGCGCACGACACGCTCATCGTCGAGGACGAGATCTTCGGCGACCTCGAACCCGAGGCGGCCCCGCGGCTCGCGGGCTTCGACGGGCTGGAGCGGGTCATCCAGATTGGAAGCTTCTCGAAGACCCTGTCGGCGGCCGCGCGCTGCGGCTGGATCGCCCTGCGGCCCGACTGGGTCGAGCCCCTGGTCGATCTCAAGCTGGCGTTGAGCCTCGGCAACGGCCACGTCACCGCGGCGCTCGTGCATACGCTGATCACTGAGGGCGCCTACCGGCGGCACCTCGCCGAGACCCGCCGGCGGCTCGCCGGCGCGATGGTGCAGGCCTCCGCGGCGCTGCGCGCCTGCGGCCTGGAGCCCTGGGCGCAGCCGCGGGGCGGCTTCTTCCTGTGGATGCGCCTGCCGGACGGGCGCGACGGCGCCGAGGTGGCCCGCCGGGCGCTCGCCCGGGGCATGGTGCTGGCGCCTGGGACCTCCTTCAGCCTGTCGGACGAGTGGAACGGCTACATGCGCTTCAACGTCGCCCATTGCGCCGACCCGCGCATCCGACCGATCCTGCGTGAGGCCCTCGCCTGACCGCGCGGTCAGGCGGGCAGGCACAGCTTCGCCCGGTGGCCGCGCCGCTGGCGCTCGGCACAGTAGGCCTCTCCAGGGCGCGGGGCACTGTCTTCCAGCCGACGCCGGTCGAGCCGGTTTCGATCCTGGCGCTGGCGCCCTCTGGCGCGACGGCGACCCGGGGCACGGTCGCCGAGGTCTTCGGCAACAAGGTCGTGGTTCAGGACGCCACCGGCCGCGGCCCGCGCCCTCTCGAAAGGGGGCAACGACCGGGACGGGCGCGAGCACCGGCTCCGTCTCGGCTTCGACGGCCAGTTGCGCGGGCGGCCGGTGCCGTGAGGAGGGACCGGAGCGGCATGCCTAGCGGCCGGCACGCAACTCTTCCCGCCCGGCCGCGTCCTCCTGTTTTGCAGCCGGCAGGAGGATCGAGGCCGTGGACCCGATGGACCCCATGAAGCCCATGGAGCCGATGAAGGGCATGGAGCCCTGGTGGCCGGAGGATCTCGGCGCGCCCGCGCCCAGCGGCGCCCAGAACGGGATGAAATACGCGTTCTTCCCCGACAAGCGCCGCCTGCTGATCGACCGCGACGGTCAGGTCTCGACCTACGACAGCGGTGACCACCGGATCGGCGGCGTCGCGCAGGCGGATGCGGGCTCGCGGGCGTTGACCTTCACCAGCCAGACAGGCGCCGTGGACCTCGCCACCCTCAGGAAGATCGGCTGAGCCCGGCGTGGACAGGCCGGAGCGCGGCCCTTAAGCCCGGGCCGGTCATGCGAGCCCCGAGCCCAACCTGTCGACATGCGCGCGCTGATCGATCTCGTGCGCGCCATGCGGGCGCCCGACCGGCGGCGCCTCGCCCTGATCGCCCTCGGCCTCGCGGTGGCGGCGCTGCTGGAGGTGGTGGGCGTCGCCTCGGTGATCCCGTTCCTGACGCTGGTCGGCGACCCGTCCGCCGCAAACCGCATCCCCTATCTGGCCCAGGCCCGCTCGGTTCTCGGCCTCGCCGACGAGCGCAGCTTCCTGCTGGTGGCCGGCGGCGCGGCCCTCGCGGCGATCCTCACCACGGCGGTGGTCAATGCCGGGCTGACCTACGCGCAGCTCCGGTTCACGCATCTCGCGGGCTACGGCCTGAGCCGCCGGCTGCTGTTCCGCTACCTCGACCGGGAGCGGCTGTTCTTCGCGCAGAGCAACAGCGCCGAGCCTCGCCAAGAACGTGCTCTCCGAGACCGATCGTCTCGTGATCGGCGCCCTGACCCCGGCCACCGTGCTGGCCTCGCGGGCGAGTTCGGCGCTGGCGGTGATCGCCTTCCTGCTGGCCTACGCGCCCCAGCTCGCGCTGATCCTGGGGGGCGGCTTCGGCGGCCTCTATGTCGGGATCTACCTGTTGATGCGCGCCCGCCTCGCCCGGCTGGGCAGCCGCACCGTGGCCGACAACGAGGCCCGCTTCCGGATCGTGCAGGAGACCTTCGGGGCGCTCACCGAGCTGAAACTCTACGGGCGCGCGGAGGCCTTCGCGTCCCGGTTCGACGCCCCGGCCCGGGCCTACGCGATCGCCACCGCGGCGAGCCAGCTCACCGGCCAGATGCCGCGCTTCGTCATCGAGGCCCTGGCCTTCGGCGGCGTGATCGTCGTCGTGCTGTTCGCGCTGGCCCAGGGGCTCGACGTCGCCGGGATCCTGCCGCTGCTCGGTCTGTTCGCCTTCGCGGGCTACCGCGTGCTCCCGGCCTTCCAGAACATCTTCACCTCGGTGGCGCTGATGCGCTTCACCCTGCCGGCGGTGCGGGTGATCGTCGACGAACTCGCCGGCGAGCGGGAGCCCCTGCCCCGCACCGCGGAGCGCCTGCCTTTCAAGCGGGAGATCCGGCTCGAAAGCATCGGCTTCGATTACGGCACCGGCCGGCCGGCGCTCGCCGGCATCGACCTGACGATCCCGGCCAACACCACGGTCGGGCTCGCCGGCCGGACCGGCTCGGGCAAGTCGACGCTGGCGGGCCTGATCCTCGGGGTGCTCCAGCCCAGCGCGGGGCGGCTCACCGTGGACGGGCGCTCCCTCGATCCCGGCACCCTGCCCGCTTGGCAGAACCGCATCGGCTACGTGCCGCAGGACGTGTTCCTGGTGGACGGCACGGTGGCGGAGAACATCGCGCTGGGCCTCGACGCGCCGGACAGCGCCGCCGTCGAGCGGGCGGCCCGGCTCGCCGGCGCCCACGACTTCGTCGCGGCCCTGCCCCACGGCTACGGGGAGCGGGTCGGCGAGCGCGGGGCGCGGCTCTCGGGCGGCCAGCGCCAGCGCATCGGCATCGCCCGGGCGCTCTACCACGACCCTGACGTCGTCGTGTTCGACGAGGCGACCTCGGCCCTCGACGACGAGACGCAAGCCGCGGTGATGCGGGCGCTGCGGGCGCTTTCGGGCCGCCGTACGCTGATCCTGATCGCCCACCGCCTCTCGA
Source organism: Methylobacterium sp. P31 (assembly GCA_050632875.1). Lineage (GTDB taxonomy): Bacteria > Pseudomonadota > Alphaproteobacteria > Rhizobiales > Beijerinckiaceae > Methylobacterium. Next base: position 5,885,960 of record JBODSC010000001.1, read on the forward strand.
CCCTGGAAGGGGCGGACGCGGTCCACGTTCTGGAGGCCGGCCGGCTCGTCGCCTCCGGGCCGCCCGAGACGGTCCTGCCGGGGCTCGGCACGGCAGCGTGAGGGGGCCCCTTGTGCGCGCGCGTGCTTCCGTTACCTCGACTCTCCGACGGGCGACGGGGAGATCACAGTGAGCACGCGCATCGAGCTGACCGCAGCAGACGGCACCACGGCCACGCTCGCCACGCACGGGGCCGAGCCGGTCTCCTTGCGGGTCGGCGGGACCGAGTACCTCTGGAGCGGCGATCCGGCGCACTGGAACCGCCACGCCCCTGGCTCTTCCCAGTGGTCGGCGCCTCGGCCGGCGGGCGGGTGAAGGTCGGATCCGAGAGCTACCCGATGGGCCAGCACGGCTTCGCCCGGGATCTGCCCTTCCAAGTGGTCGCGCAGAGCGCCGAGACGGTGACCCTGCGCCTGACCGACGGGCCGGAGACCCGGGCGCACTACCCGTTCGCCTTCCGGCTCGACGTCGCCGCCCGGGTGCGGCCGGCCGGTCTGGACCTCGACGTGACCGTCGCCAATACCGGCGACACGCCCCTGCCCTACGCGCTCGGGTTCCACCCCGCCTTCCCGTGGCCCTTCGCGGGCGGGACGCGTGCGAAGGACGGCGGCTACACGGTGGAATTCGAGCACGCGGAGCGCCCCTTCGCCCCGCAGGTCGGACCCGGCGGCCTGCTGCTGCGCGAGGAGCAGCCGATCCCGATGGCGGGCGACAGCCTGCCCCTCGATCCGGCTATGTTCACCGAGGCCTTCGTGATCCGGAACGCGCGCAGCCGCCGGATGCGCTTCGCCGGACCCGGCAAGGCGATCCGCATGGAGATGGCGGATTTTCCGCATCTCGCCGTCTGGACCAAGCCGACCGCGCCGTTCCTGTCGCTGGAATGCTGGACCGGCTACGCCGACTGGGCGGATTTCTCCGGCGACCTGACCGAGCGCGACTCCCAGCGCCTGCTCCCGCCGGGGGCCGAGGCGCGCCACGGCGTCCGCCTGAGCCTGGAAGGCTAGGCTTTGCGCGTCTGGGTGGCGCGGCCCGAACCGGGCGCGACGCGGACCGGAGCCGCGCTGGCGGCGTGCGGCCACGCGCCGCTCGTGGCCCCCGTTCTCGCGGTTCGGCCCACCGGCGCCCGCCCGCCCGCGGGCCCGTTCGACGCGCTGCTGCTCACCAGCGCCAACGCAGTGCCGGCCCTGCGGGACGCCGAGTCGCTGCGGGGCCTGCCGGTCTTCGCGGTCGGCGCGCGCACAGCCGCGCTGGCGGCGGAAGCCGGGCTCGGGCCCGTGCGGGAGGGGCCCGGCGACGCCGCCGGGCTCGCCGCCCTGGCGAGCGAGATCCTGCCGCCGGGCGCCTGCCTGCTCCACGCGGCCGGAGCCGAGCGCAAGACCGAGCCGGCGGCGACGCTGGCGGCGGCCGGGTTCCGGGTTTCGACGGTCGTGACCTATGCGGCGGAGGCCCTGCCGGCTCTGCCCGATGCGGTCGACGGCGCGCTCGCCCGCGGAGACCTCGACGCAGTCCTCCACTACTCCCGGCGCAGCGCCGCCGTCGCACGCGCGCTGTCGGATGCGGCGGGTCACGGCGGAGCTTTCCGCGCCCTGAGGCATTACTGCCTGTCGGCGGATGTCGCCGCACCCCTGGAAGCGGCTGGCGTTCCGGTCCATTTCGTCGCGGCACGTCCGCGGGAAGCGGACTTGCTCGACGCCCTTGCGCCGCGCCTCAGTTCGGCGTGCGGTGACAGGGAGGCCGGGCCGCCGTATCTCGCCCTCGCGCCCGGGGCCACCGCGGTGCTAGGGGGCACGGCGACGCCGTAGAGTTGGAGGACTTGCCCGTGACGCCACCACCAAGCGACGCCGACAAGCCCGGACCCGGCGGCCGGAAACCGGATCCCGCGGCCTCGAAGCCCGGTCAGTCCTCGCCCATCGCGACGGACAGCAAGTCCTCGGCCGGCGCCGGGAAGGCGCCGCAGGCATCCGCCGCGGGCACGCCGCCGAAGCCGGCGACCGAGCCCGTCGTGCCCGCCAAGCCCGGCAGCACCGATTCGAAGCCCGAAGCCGGCAAGCCCGGTTCCGGCGCGACTGTCGCGGACGCTCCGAAGCCGGCGGGCAGCGCGGGCGCCCAGCCTGCGGCCGTGAAGGCCGATGCGTCCAAGTTTGAGCCGTCCAAGAGCGAGCCGTCCAAGAGCGAGCCGCCCAAGACCGGGGGCCCCACAGCGTCCGTCGCGAGCGGCGCGAAGCCCGACCCGGTCAAGTCCGAGTCCGCGAAGCCGGAAGCCGCCAAGGCCGAGCCGCCGAAGGCCGGCCAGCCCGGCGCGGGCCCGCAGCCGGGTTCCGGTCCGCAGGCCGGTGCCCGCCCGGGCGGATCCGCCTCGGGCGCTGCCGGAACGGCGGCCGCCAGCGCGGTCACGGCCGGCCCCATCATCGATCTGAAGGCCAAGCGCATCCCCGAGCCGACGCCCCCGGCAAGGAGCCGCCCAGGGAAGGTGTGAAGGAGGGTGTGAAGGATACCGCCAAAGAGCCGCCAAAGGGTCCGATCCCGGTCGCGGCCGAGGCGCCGAAGGCTGCGGCCCCGCCCGCCGCCCGGGCCCGAGCCGGGTTCGGCTCGATCGCGGCCGCCGGCCTGCTCGGCGGTGTGATCGGGGCGGGCCTGCTCTTCGGGGCCGAGAAGGCCGGGATCGGGCCCGATCCGCGCCTGAACGCCCTCGACCAGAGGCTGTCCAGCCAGATCGCGTCCCTCGACAAGCGCCTCGACGGGCTCGCCCCGCGCGACGCCCTGGCCGCCCTCGATAAGCGGGTCGTCTCCGCCGAATCGACCGCCAAGCAGGCTCTCGACAAGGCCGCCGGCGCGCCGGCGGCGGGCGCGACAGCAACGGACGGGCAATCCGGGCAGGCGCCGGCCGTGCCGGCCGATCTCGTCGCGCGCCTCGACAGCCTCGATCAGCGGGTGGCCGCGCTCCAGGAGGAGGCGGGCCAGGAGCCCGGCCGCGACCAGGCGGCGGGATCCAAGCTCAGCGCGGTCCAGGACAATGGCAAGCAACTCGCCGACCTCGACGCGCGGCTGAAGGCTCTGGAGGAGAGCGGCGCCAACAAGGGTGCGGCCGAGGACGCGTCCAAGAGGCTCGCCGCGCTGCAGAGCGAGGTGGAGCAGAAGACCAAGGCGAATGCCGACGCCGATGCGGCCCTCGGTCAGCGTATCGACTCGCTCCAGCAGAGCCTCACATCGCAGATGAAGGCCGCCACAGAGGCGGTCCAGGCGGCCACGCAGGCGAGCCGCACCGCCGCCGAGGCGGGACAGACCCAGGCCGCGGAAGCCGCGAAGGCCGTCGACCGGCGCCTGCAGGAGCAGGCCGACAAGATCGCCGCGCTGGACAAGAGCGTCGCACAGCGCGCCGAGGCCGGCACCGTCCAGGCGGCCCTGCGCGTGGTCGTGACCGACCGGGTTGCGGCCGCCCTGGAATCCGGGACGCCCTATTCCGAGCCGCTGGCCACCATGCGCAAGCTCGACCCGGCGACCGAGGCGCAGGCCAATGCGCTCGCGCCCTTCGCACAATCGGGCGCTCCCACCGCGGGCCAGCTCGCCGACGACTTCCGGCCCATCGCAGAGCGGATCGCTGCCAAGCGGCAGGCCGAACGCGCCAAGAGTGCGGCCGGACGCGGCGATTTCCGCTCCAAGCTCCTGAGCATGGCCGACGGCCTCGTGCAGGTGCGCAAGGTCGATGCACCGGCGCCGGAGGCGTCCGACGCGCCCGAGGCCAAGGTCCAGGCGGCCCTCGACCGCGGCGACCTCTCGGCGGCGGCGTCGGCCTTCGCGGCCCTGCCGGCCGACGCGCGGGACGAGGCCGGCGATTTCGCCGCCAAGCTGAAGGCGCGAGCCGACGCCGAGGCGGCCGCGCGGACGCTGCTCGACAGCGCCTTCAAGGCTCTGCCGACTGGCTCCGCGTCGTCCGCGACCGCTCCGGACGCGCCTGCTGCGGCCCCTGGCCGCTAGGACAGTGACGGTCCCGAACCGCGCGATGCGCGGCCGCAACCTCTCGGGGCGGGCGCGCCGGCGTCCCGCTCCTCCCGCACCCCGCGGCGGCCGCAGGGCGGTCGCCGACAGGAGACTTTGAACTCATGTGGCGCGCCCTCGCCTTCCTGGCCCTGCTCGCACTCGCCGCCTTCGGGGCGGTCTGGATCGCCGACAGGCCCGGCACCGTCACCGTCGTCTGGAACGGCTACCAGATCGGCACTAGCCTCGCGGTCGCGATCGTCGGCGTCATCGCCGCGGCCATCGTGCTCGGCCTGCTCTGGGCGATCGTGCGCGGCGTGATCGGCCTGCCGGAAGCCCTGGTCCGTGGCTCCGCCGAGCGGCGCCGGGCCAAGGGCCTCTCGGCCCTGTCTCGCGGCATGGTGGCGGTGGGCTCGGGCGATCCCCTGGCGGCCCGCCGCTTCGCCGGCGATGCCGAGCGGCTCCTCGGTACCGAGCCGCTGACCCTGCTGCTCAAGGCGCAGGCGGCGCAGATCTCCGGCGACCGGGACGCGGCGGAGAGCGCCTTCCAGCGCATGGTCGACGATCCGGAGACCCGGGTGCTGGGCCTGCGCGGCCTGTTCGTGGAGGCTCGGCGCCGGGAGGACGAGACCGCCGCCCGCGCCTACGCGGCGGAGGCTGCTCGCCTCGCCCCGAGCGTCCCCTGGGCCAACGACGCGCTCCTGGAAGCCCAGAGCGCAGACGGGGATTGGGCCGCGGCCCTGGAGACCATCGAGCGGCGCTCCTCGCTGGGCCTGATCGACAAGGCGAGTGCCCGGCGCCAGCGGGCCGTGCTGCTGACGGCGATCGCGGGCGAGCGCGAGGCCGGCGAGCCCGAACTCGCCACCGAGCGGGCTCTGCAGGCCGTGAAGCTCGCCCCGGACCTCGTGCCGGCGGCCTGCATTGCCGGCCGGCTCCTCGCCCGCCGCGGCGATTTCAAGAAGGCGGCCCGGATCGTCGAGGCGGCCTGGAAGGCCAACCCCCATCCCGACCTCGCCAAAGTCTATCTCGGCCTGCGGACCGGCGACTCGGTCCGCGATCGCCTCGCCCGGGCCGAGGTCCTGGCGAAGCTGTCCGTCTGGGATCCGGAGTCGCGGCTCGCCCTGGGCCAGGCCGCCCTCGACGCGCGGGATTACAAGCGGGCGCGGGAAGCCATGAAGCCCCTGCTCGCCGACCGCCCGACCGCGCGCGCCTGCCTGATGATGGCGGAGATCGAGGAGGCCGAGCACGGCGCCGCCTCGGGTCAGGCCCGCGAGTGGCTCGCCCGCGCCGCACGGGCGCCCCGCGATCCGGTCTGGATCGCCGACGGCATCGCCTCGGATACCTGGGCGCCAGTCTCGCCGGTCACTGGGCGTCTCGACGCCTTCGAGTGGCGGCAGCCGCCCAATACCCTGGCGGCCCCCGCGCCGGCGGTCGAACCGGAGCCTGAGCCGACCGCGCCGGTCCTTGTTTCGTCCGGCCCAGCCTCGCCCGGTCCGACCTCAGCCGCGCCGGCCGTGCCGGTCCCGACCCTGGTGCCTGCACGGGAAAGCGGCGCGAAGTCCGCCGGGACCGATCCGGTCTCGGCCGGGATGGCCGCCGCCGCGCTGCCCGCCGCTGCCGCCGAGCGCGCCGTGCGCAGAACCGGGTGACCGGCTCTGCCGGGCGCCGGTTCGACGGTCAGCGCCCGGCACCGCAGGATGGCCGCGAACTCCACAGCACGTCGCACGGTTCATCTACCGAGAGTTGCTAGAGCCGCTGTACCGTATAGCCTCTGCGTTCGCCGCCGACCGAGGGCTCGATCATCCGTTCCGCCGTTCCCCACGCTTCGGATACGCCTCCGATCGAGCCCGGTTCGGCCCAGCTTCCGCGCCGCGCGGTGCGGTCGTGACGATCCTCGACGACGACGAGCCGCGGCGTCAGGTCGGCGCATTGCCGTTTCGGCATGGGCGGGACGGGAAGCCCAGGATCCTCCTGGTGACGTCGCGGGAGAGCCGGCGCTGGGTGATCCCGAAAGGGTGGCCGATGAAGGGCCGCAAGCCGTTTCAGGCCGCCGCCCGCGAAGCCTACGAGGAGGCGGGCCTGCGGGGCGCCGTCGGCAAGCGTCCGCTCGGCCACTATATCTATCAGAAGCGCCTGAAGAACCTCGATGCCGTGCTGTGTCAGGTGAAGGTGTTTCCGCTCAAGGTCCGCAAGCAGCTCAAGCATTTCCCGGAGGAGAATCAGCGGGAACTGCGCTGGTTCACGCCTGCGGAGGCTGCCGAGGCGGTGTCCGAGCCGGGTCTCGCCGCCATCATTCGCGCCGCTTGCCGCACCTAAAACGCCTGGATGCGCAACACGGCGTTGCCAACGCGGCGGCGATCCGTTATGGCCCCACTCGGCCGGACGGACACGCGCCCCGCGGGGCGCCCCGGTCACCTGCTGCGGTAGCTCAGTGGTAGAGCACTTCATTGGTAATGAAGAGGTCGAGAGTTCAATCCTCTCTCGCAGCACCATCATCTCCCCTTTAGCTCAGTAACTTACTGGTCGCGTTGAGGATCGGGCAGCCCACTGTTACACAGGGCTGCTACACGATGGTCCTCCAGATGACCCGTCCGACTGCCCGAGTGGGCACCGTCAATCAGCAGTTCCGCCGACGCTACCCAGCCGACATCAAGCGCATTCTCGACAGGCTCGGAGCTTCCTTCGTGCGCTCTCGTGGGTGGGGTAAGGACGGCATCTCCTTGAGCCTCGGCACCGCCGATGTGCGCAAGGCCAAGGCCGCTCACGCTCGCATCTCAGCCGAGGTGGAAGCCCAGTTTGAAAGCCTGCGTGCGGGGCCTCGTCGCCTCTCACAGAAGGAGTCGGTCGCGCTTTCCGGTGAGGTCTACCGGGAGATGGTAGCGGCTCACGAGGATGATCCAGGCGCGGCGGAGACGTGGCTCAATGCTGAGATTGACAACCTCAAAGCGGAGGCTGGCGAGAGCCGTCCTGATGGCAGAGCCGCGCTCCTCATCATGTCGTCGGACGAGCGCAAGCAGCGCGGCCTTGAGCAGCTCTTCGGCAACAGAGTAGATAGGCTGCTCTCAGAAAGGGCACTTTGGATCGACGCTGACAGCCGAAGTCGTGTGATCGAGGAGGTTTCGAGAGCTGTTCGTCAGGGCAACGTCCTGCTCATGCAGCGGGCTCAGGGGGACTACAGGCCCGATCCAGATGCCCTGCGCTTCCCCTCAGTGCCGAGCTTCGCGCATGCGACCAAGGAACCTCAGGCTACCAAGCTGACGCTCAAGGCTCTGTTCGAGAAGTGGGAGAAGCATCCTGAGCAGCAGCACACGGCCGCACGCACGAAGAGCCGCTACAGAGGCGTCTTCGAGGCGGTGAGCGCCTTCCTGCACAACCCTGACGCTCGTGGGATCACCACGGCCGACCTCCAGAAGTACGTCGAGGCGCGAATGCACGCCGAGACCGCTCCCTTTCTCCTCGGGCGGCCAACGACGTTCACAAGGCAGCACTCAGCTCCGTGTTCAGTTGGGCGGCAGGTAAGAGCAGTCTGACCGGGATCAGCTCGAACCCCGCAACGGGCGTCTACATCAAGGTCGTGAAGCCCCGCGCTTTGCGTCAGAAGGGCCTCACAGACGCGGAGGCGCATCGGCTTGTCACTGCCGCGCTCGCCATCTCCGAAGCAGAGGCTATTCCGCAGACAGGGCAGAGTGCGCGGAGATGGGCAACCCTGATCTGCTTCTACACTGGCTCCCGCATCGGCGCTGTCACGCAGCTCAGGCGCGAAGACGTTCAAGAGAGCAAGGAAGGTGCTTTGATCCGCTTCACACCTGAGGCTGGTGAGGGGATCAAGGGTGATGCACGCACCGTCCCTGTGCATCCTCGCTTGGTCGAACTTGGGCTATTGGCCTTCGTCAGAGCCGCCCAATCCGGTCCGCTCTTCTACAAGCCAGGGCAGCGAAGGATTGCGAAGGCGACGACCGCTCAGAGCGACCTCTTGGCGCGAGATCTCGCCGAGTGGGCCGGCAGGATCGTTGAGGCTCCAGACCTGAAGAAGGTACTTCATGCCATCCGGCATCGTTTCATGACGTGCTGCCGCTACGCTGGCATCGAGGAGCAGTATGTGGAGGCCATCGCCGGTCATGCTCCTGGTAGCCAAAACCGGCAGTACGGGGACTATCCGCTCTCCGTGCTCGCGAGGGAGTTGAGGAAGCTGGAAGCCGAGAAGGTGGAGGGCGGTTCGCAGTAGCCGATGCGGGCAGCGGGGCACGCTCCTTGGAACTCTTCGAAATCGGCTCGGAGATGCTCACGGGAAGGGTCGGAAGAATGCGCGTCCTTTACCTCACCATGCCGCTCTCGCTGGGAGGTTCAGGACCCGAGCAGTTGAGCTGTTTACCCGACTTGGGGCGGAGGCTGCTCCTTCAGTCACTGATTGGTCGGGAGCGGTTCGCACCCTTTGCAAATCGTGTTGACGGCGGCTTAATCGCACCTCGACCCCGACTTGGTCCCCCCCAAGAAACCGGGTGATTAGGTTCACATCCCCTGGCGGCGACGGCTATCTTTGCGTGATGATCGGATTTTTTCTGGTGAGTGGGTTGGATGATCGGCGGCTTTCGTGAGTACGGTGTCAGCGCAGCGGCGCGCCAGCCCCTGATCGACTTCATGCTGCGCGCGCTTGAGGAGGCGGGCTGCACGATCCTGTTCAAGTCCGATGCCAGCAGGGCGCCGTTCGTCATCACCTTCGAGACCAGCGCGGGTGAGCGCATGGGCGTGGTGGCGTATGCGTTCAGGGCAACCCGGACTCCAACGCGCAACAGACCTGCGGACGAGCGAAGCTTCCAGCTCAAGTATGGGAGCCTGGAGGAGTATCGGGACGCGAACTCCCACACGCTGTGGCAGGACCCAACCGGGATCTACACCACGATCCTCTTGGGGATTGACCCTGACGAAGGCTTCTTCGTGGGCGCCGATCCGGAGATGCACAACCCAACCAAGTTCTTCATCCGGTTGGAGTTCAAGGATCATCACGCCGACGAGATCAAGGCGCGCTCGTGGCTCGCGTGGGAGCGAGACCACAGAGGCGCAAGGTCGCTAGAGGAGCCCGTTGAGGTCTTGGTCGGGGGCACTGCCGAGAGCTTTCTTCGCTACATCCAGTTCGAGCGTGCCGCACAGGGTCTCGACCAGGGCAATCGCCAGCTTCTGGCCGAGCAACCGGAGCGGTTTTCGGCACCCATCTCGGCTGGGGCAGAGGTAGCCGCCAAGGAAGCTGCGACAGTGGCAGAGCATCCGCTCCTTCGGGAGCTGGCGCTGACCTCAGAGGAGGTTCTGGAAGTCATTGCTGGAGCCAAGCGGCTGAAGATGGCCGTGCGGGGCTGGGTTGCGGAGGATCACCTGCGGAGAACCCTGATCAAGCTCGAAGGAGTGACCGAGTGCGAGCGATTGGAGGGGGATGGCAACCCTGACATCCGGCTCCGCTACCGGGAGCGTCCACCTCTGTTGATCGAATGCAAGAACGTCCTCCGCGTCCGCAACAAGGCGGGTGAGCCTCGGGTCGACTTCCAGCGTACGCGCGCCTCTAAGGCTGACCCCTGCTCGCGCTACTACGCGCCCACTGAGTTCAACGTGGTGGCTGCCTGCCTTCATGCGGTCACGGAGGCTTGGGAGTTCCGATACGCTCTGACCACTGCGCTACCGCCGCATCAGAGATGCGCCGGCAAGATCGCGAGTAACTTGGTGGTAGGGCAAGGATGGGTAAGCGACCCAGAGGCGGTGTTCGAGGCGGCGTATGGCACGGCGGCGTAAGAAGGTCGGGCCACTCACAGCCATCAGCCTGTTCACCGGGGCTGGCGGCCTTGACTACGGGTTCGAGGCTGCGGGTTTCCGCACGGCTGTTGCGCTAGAGCTGGACAGACGCTGCTGCGAGACCCTCCGACATAACCGGCCGTCCTGGCCCATCATCCAGGGCGATGCTGCTGCCATCACAACAGACGAGGTGCTGACTGCTGCCGGGCTGCAAGTCGGGGAGGCTGACGTGCTCATCGGCGGGCCACCCTGTCAGCCGTTCTCCAAGTCTGGGTTCTGGGCAACGGGCAGCACACAGCGGCTCGACGATCCCCGTGCGACTACGCTGGAGAGCTACCTCCGTGTGCTGGCAGAGGCGCAGCCTAAGGCGTTCCTCCTTGAGAACGTCGAGGGGCTTGGCTTCCGGGGGAAGGATGAGGGGCTCCAACTCATTCACTCGCGACTGGCGGCCATCAACGCCGAGTTCGGCACCGGGTATCGGGCCACAATTGGAACACTGAACGCCGCGGACTATGGCGTGCCTCAGCTTCGTAGGCGGATGTTCGTAATCGGCTCTCGCGATGGGAAGCCGTTCGAGTTCCCGCAGCCGACCCATCTGCAACCCATCGCGGGGGACTGGACGCAGAATGCGCCGAGCCATCTGACCGCGTGGGATGCGCTGCACGATCTCACCGAGCCGGCGGCTCCCGACGTCCAGGTCACAGGCAAGTGGAGCGGCTTGCTCCCGACCATACCCGAGGGCAACAACTACCTCTGGCATACCGATCGTGGGGGCGGGCAGCCGCTCTTCGGATGGCGTAGGCGCTACTGGTCCTTCCTGCTCAAGCTCGCAAAGGATCAGCCCTCATGGACGATCCAGGCGCAACCTGGGCCGGCAACGGGCCCGTTCCACTGGAACAACAGGCGGCTGACGATGCGCGAGATGGCGCGCCTTCAGACCTTCCCCGACGACGTGGACATCACCGGTAGCCTTGCTGATGCACAGCGGCAGCTCGGCAATGCGGTTCCCTCGCTTCTCGCGGAGGTTCTTGCACGAGCTATTGCCTCTCAGCTTCTGGGTATGGCTCCCACGGTGGAGGAGCCGGTGCTCGCTGTCCACCGTGCGCTCGCACCGCCGCCACCGCCAGCGCCTCCAGCCAAGGTCCCTCGTGCTTTCATGGCTCTCAGAGGCACCCACGAGGCGCATCCTGGCACTGGGAAAGGCTTGCGAGCAGCGGTCCGCTCAAGGACGCTCACTGCGGCTTGAGGAACGATAGGAGCCGTTCACGTAGTGCGACTGTGTCGGACAGCTCACATTCCCAGAGCACAAGAGACTGCCACCCCGATGCGGCTAAATCTGCCTGTGCGCGAGCATCGCGAGCGACGTTGCGGGTGAGCTTCGGCACCCAGTAGTCGGCGCGGCTCCGGGGCAACTTCCCGGCCCGACAGGTGTGCTGGTGCCAGAAGCACCCATGCACGAAGATGGCCTTGCGATGCCGCGGGAAGGCCAGGTCAGGCGTCCCAGGAAGGTCGCGCCTGTGGAGCCGGAAGCGAAACCCAAGCGCGTGTGCCATGCGACGCACCAGAAGCTCGGGCTTCGTGTCCTTCTTGGGGATGCTGCGCATAATGCGAGCGCGCGCAAGAGGGTTCATTTCAGGCCGGCCCAGGATCGCACCTCTCAACCGCTCAATCGTATCGGCTTTAACGTACAAGGTAATCCAAAAGCGGCCAACTGCCTCAAGCAAATCAAACGGCGATTCAAGCTGACGATCAGCAGAGTCGCCCCTTGAACCTGCCAATGCCTCGGCAGAGCTTAAATTGCCTAGCTCTATGGCCGCAATTCGAATTCGACTGGCGTCACCATCTCACTACCCACGCAGAGAAGGCGCAAGCACCCGGACGCGCACACCGCTCATGTCTGTCACGAAAAGCAGACGATTACATAGATTGCGCAGCGACTTCCAAAGCATCGCCGATTCGTAGTTTTCAAGATCCGATGGGACATGGTCGAGCAGAGTCTCGGCACACACAACCACTAGCCTCTCTTGTGTACGTGAGAAGGCAACGTTTGCTCTATTAAGATTAAGGATGAACCTCGCCGCCGCGCCAATTGCATGAGGATCACTTTGAGTGCCGGACACTATAATTACCGGACGCTCGCCGCCCTGAACTTTCTCCACCGTATCAATAATGGACGCGGCCTGGGCCAGTCGCCCTAGGCGGCCCTTGAGGAGGGCCCGTTGTGCTCGATGTGGCGTGATTACCGCAACCGAGTCAGCGGGAAGCTCATCCCGAGATCGCAAAATCGTTTCGATAATTTCCGCTTCCAACGGGTTACTCTGGCGAGAATTTCTTTCTTCATGGACAACAAGAACAAGGCCTTCGCCCTCACGCCAAATGTCTTCCCAGCTCCCAAATGCCGTCTGTGCCTGCTGTGAGGCACTCCTAGCGGGACCTTCGAGTTCAATGTTGTCGAGACCGCCGTAGATGCGTGATATCAGCTCACGGATAATAGGCGGCAGCCGGAAGGTGTACGTAAGCGGTGATTGGAGACACTCCGTCGCAAGTGGCCTGCTCTCCTCAACGATTCTGAGTATGGCTTCATAAGCGCTTTTGAATGGCTGGTAATGCTGAGCCGGTGGCCGGTCCTCATTGTCCCAATCGTGCGCTACGATCGGCGCAAGCTGCCTATTGTCGCCGGCGAGCATGATTTCTCCGTCTGGCTTTACGAGCGTGGCAAGCGATAGGAAGTGGGGAAACACCATCATGCTTGCCTCGTCGACCACGAGAGCGTCAGCAAGGAAACCACCAGGTTGGTTCACGTACGGCCGACGAGCCGATAACTCCCGTCCCATTTTCAAGATAGCATTGGTAGTCCCGCCAATCACGAGCACACCTGCATTGCGCCAATTCCTTATCTTTGTGGCGCAAGAGATGGCGGAGAAGTTTGTGGCTGGGTCTAAATCGTCGGGAACGGCGCTACTATGTACACGTGTCAGTACGATCTCCGGCATCGCAATGCCGTGCAGAGCTGCCTCCGCCCTGAAGGATGCCTGATAGCGCTGCAACCTTTGCATCAGGGTGCTGACTGCGAGATTGGTGTGCGCCGAGATAAGTATCACTGCGCCTTGACTAAGCCTTCCAGCGATCCGCGCGCAGACTGACGCGGCAGTAGTTACCGTCTTACCAGTTCCGGGCGGTCCCTTTAGGAGCTGGACGCGGGTGGAAAGCCCGGCGATGACGGCCTGTGCCTGGTCGGCATTGAGCGACGATGAGGCCAGGGCATGTGGAACTTGCCAGGAAGCCAATAGCGCAGTGATCCGCTCCATCCGCGCTGGCGGAATTGGAAGCTGAGCAGGGACGCGCGGTCGCGAAGGCTCGAACCAGTCAAATACGTGACTCCCACGTGCGCTCGCCAGACGTGTCTCGACATTCCCAGCTACGAAGTCCGACGGGCTTTCATCTACCGACGCAAAGTCGAAAATCGCCTCGTTGGGTTGCGGACTCGAACTCTGCAGAACGTACGTTGAACCAGCATTGAAGAGAGCGCTCATCCGGATCACGCCGGCTGCCCAGTCTACGTCTTCCACGATACAGGTCGACCCACCATGCGTGAGCTGCCTTAAGGTTTGCCCCCGCGTTACATCACCTGATCTGGGACTTAATCGAATAAACGATCCGACATCGATCGATGTGCGAAGCGAGACTTCCTCCGAGGTAAGGCCAAAGGCAGTAACGTCGAAGTCCGCTACTATCATGCGTGTCGCAACCGAGCGCACATTGCGCACAGCAATGGTTCGGCCTGACTGAACCCGGGCGGAGAGCGGCCTGATGTTTGCTGTTAACCAATCGGTTAAACCGACATGATGGTCCAGTCTCAAGAAATCGATGCCGGCCCGAGCAGTGGTATTGATACCAAGTTCAAACACCTGCAGTCGAGCCACCTCAAGAGGAGGCTTGACAATTTCCGTGTTTTTGAATCGGACCCGCTCGTCTAGCCAACGCAAAGCATGCACACGCGCGTACAGATAGGCGCGTACTACACCTGGCGCCTCGGCCCGACGATACCGGTCAATAGCCGCTCGTGTGCGCGCGTCCTCCACGTCCGTAGGCAGAGAACGCCAGACCGCACGCCAGTACGGGGCGGTAAGCGTGTCGTGAAAGCGGCTGCGGATCTCGAACCTCTGCCGCGTTGATCCCGGAGCACCGGCTGCGGCCCAGTTCCCTGCCGCATCAATATCGAGCGTGCTGCGGAAATCAAAAATGTCCTGCTCAAATAAGCGATCTAGCTCAACCGGAGCACCTGCAACCTGCCGTGTCCAATGATATCGCTGACCAAACCAGGTTAGGGAAGTAACAACGGCAAGGCCACGTCCAGTCCAACCCACCGCGTAGCGGTTATCAATCTCGTCTTGAATGCAAGAAAAAATTAGCTGCTCGAGGTTCTGCCGAGAACCGAGCAACTCGCGTAGGTGCGACAGCAGGGTTGAGCCAGCACGAGTACACGCCTCAACAAGCTGCGTCATCTCAGAACGGGAATAAACGTAGAAGTGAAGCGGCACAGACGGCGCGTCCGCGATTTCAGCAATAGCCTCGATAACGTCGAAAAGAAACTGCTGGATCATCTGGCGTTCGGCGCCCGTGTCCTGATCACCGATGCCAGACCAGGGGGCTGTCTGAAAATGCATCACGTCGCGGCCGCGAATAGGATGAGCAGCCAGTTCGTCAGCGGCAGCGCTTTCAGCAATCTCGACAATGCCTGGCGTTGGCCGATAATCAGCGCCGAAGGGGGTTCGCAACTGATCTGCGCTGTTCGTTATGTGCGCAGCTAACGCCCCGATGCGGTTTTCAGTGTAATCGTAGTCTACCTCCATGTAGATGCGCACAAGTCGCTGCCCGTTCATCTCGTGCGGCGGCAACTGCCCCTGCCCCGAGTGTGGTAGGGACTGAACTTGATATTCTACCGGATGATTCACGCCGCGCGGCAGCGTCGAGCGTCGGGCACTAGCAAGTGCGATGAGCTGACCGAGGTCAGTGTCGAATCCGGGGGTACGGCGGATGGCCTCACCTACTGGTGACGCGGGGTCAAGATCTGCAAGCGCATCAATGCCAGGGACTCCTGCCTCGCGTAGGATGCGGCAGGTCGTAGGCGCGATCCCGACCAGTTCGAGGCGCCGCTGCCGCGCACTCTCTGGGAGACAGTGAACGCTGAAGACGCACCCGTCGCATTTTACATCGAGCTGAAAGTCAAGGCTATCGAGGTCACGATCGGCAATTGACGCGAGAAGGCCCGCGTCTGACAACATGCGCTGGACATCCGCTATCTCCGTATCGAGATTGAGTCCCGACCGAACGAGCATATCCTGCGGCTCGTTGGTAATCTCATCAATCCGCACAACTGCGCATTCGACGGCATCTGGATCGAGAGGCTGTCCCGCTACAACGATCGGCGCCTCTGCAAGGCGCTGGCGGATGAGAACCATATATGCAGCGAGTTGTATTCGGTGGTAGGTTCGATCCTTACGGCTTGCCTTACCCTCAACGATTCTTAGGCGGGGAACGCCGTTGTTCCAAAGCACCAGGACGAAATCCATCCTGCCGCCGAGATTGAAGCAGCCTATGCGGCCATCGATCTGCACCTCTCGACAATAGGCGATGCGACCCGGCGTTGTTGTTGTGAGAGCTTCTGCAAAGGCTGCCCAAGGCACGCCCCCAGCCACTTCTTCTACTCGTGTGGCGAGTCGGTCAACGTGCTGCGCAGCTAGAGCGCGTTCCCATGCATTCTCAGCCTCACGGCCAACCTCCTGAAGGACAGGGTCCAAGCTGTTGAACAGGCGCTCAGAAAATGGAACGGCCCGCGCGAGAGCCCTATTCGAGAGGCCAAGCTTGAAGCGCCGTTCACAAGAGCGAAATCGGACGAACTCGCCAATCTCGCTCACCCGTATCGAAATCGGCTCGTCAGGCATTAGTCGCTCCCCAGCACATCAGCTCCGATCGCTCGAAGGTGAAGGCATAACCGTCGCTAATTTATTTTTCAGCTGGACCGCACCAAAGTAAAACTAAATTGCTTACCGAACAACCCGCTTATCCCAAGAAAAATCGTTTGCGGTGCTGCTCCAAAAATGCGGCGCGCGGCCAAAACGCAATTTCTTTAGGCGTTATAATCGGCGCTCCGGCCGGAACGAAGATCGTCTGCAGCGATGCAGGCACCTTATTCTCGAAGACTAGCAAGCGCCACCTTTCGTCGATCGAGATGAGATGCCGATCAAACAACCAGTGTGCCGTTGCACAGAGCGCGATGCCATTTTGAACAATATCGAGGCCTCCTTCAGCAACGGGGACGATGTGCGCGGCCTGCGCCTCAACCCTGCCACCGCGATCTATGATCCTTAATCCCGTCACGGCACACGTGTTTTCGTAGGCATCAAGGACCGCACGCCGAAAATCTGCGTCACGGGCTATGCGGTTATGCAGTACCCGCTCGATGATACGGTCAGCAGGCGGATCAGGGAGGAGAACCGCAGTCCCAGAGTCGAGCTGCGGTTGAGATGAATCAAGGCAAGCTTCGTTGTCTGGAGCGAGCGTTTTTCCAAAGCCCACTTTGATAATTTTGCGAAAGTCTTCCTCTGATAGATCCCGCACTGACCTTCCTTGAAGGGCGCGCCCTGTATCCCTGGGGTTCTCAATTTGACGAAGTCTCGCCTCAAGATATCCGAGGGGCCCCTTCAGCGGAATGGGCATATCGAACGGTAAATAGTCACGGATATAAGCAAAGTAGTGTCCTGGCTGGTCTATGTCAGGCTCAATGCGCTCCACCCGCGCCACCGCTACATACGCACGGCGCCCGTTTTCGCGGGCTGGCTCGTAGTAGACGGCCCAGTCGCCAACGGCAGCGATCGCAGTTCGAAGATACCGCGAGGGGAAATGGTAGCGCTCGACGCTGTCACGGTATCTGGAACCCGGACGAGTGTCGAAAACAACCTTCATTTTAGCGGTGTGCCCTAATCGCTATTGCTGCTCGGACATTGGGAAAACAACGAGCCCAGCGGCGAGAGGCCCGCACATAGCACCGCTCCGCTTAAGCCGACATCTCCTAGTCGGATCGATGCCTTTCGCTACCAGGTAGGCCCTTCCTCCTCAATGGCTACCTCTGGTTGAGGCCCACAAGTAGGTGTGGACACCCGCCTTTAAGGTGCGTCCCGCTTCATGCGGAGATGCGCGATCCGATGGCAAGTTGGACAGAGCAGAGCCAGATCTTTGAAGCCTGTTCGTCGCTTGCCTTCCTCAAGTGGATTTAGATGATGCACATCCAAGCATGATCTTGCTGAGATTAGATCGGCATCAGGCAAGGTGCGGGGGTCAAACCAGCGTTACGGGCGCCTTTGCTGATGCCTATGACGAACCGTCGGCACAGTTCAGGGAGCACTTCATCGGCCACGTAGCGTGCGAGGATCGCGTCAATTTTGCCCCCGCGGCCGATGGAGGAGCCGTCCGACATCATGCCAGTGAGGATGTGCTGTATCAAAGCGTCTTCTTCGGTGATGTTCATGGGGTTGCTTTCGCGCATGAGGATGGGAACGGCATCTCGTAGGAAGCCGCTTACGGGTTGGCTGACGACGCGCAATGGTTGCAATTGGGATGCCCCTAGGAGCGCCACAGAGGCCCGCTGTTGGGCTTCGGCTGCCGCAGGCGAGAGAGGGACGTGATGGGCTGCCGGGCGCTCGCCGGGCTCTGTGGTCCTCCTTCATTCCACACTGCTAAGTAGCAGATGGAATGAAGGAAATTATGGGTCTTGTAGATGGTAGTTTGGGTGTTCCTTACACAGCAGCCCGAGGGACCTTCACGTCCACCGGGATGGTGACGTTAGCGACATCGAGCGCTGCCACCTCCATCACCTTCCTCACCTCGGCTGACCGGGACATCGGACAGAACAGGCCGTCATGAAGGCTGAGGACTGGGATGCCCCTAGCCTTCATCTCCACCAGCACCTCCATCAGGATCACGCTCTCGGTGTTCTGGAGCCGAGGGGCCATCCCGGTACCCAGGCAAGGCGCCAGAAGGGGGTGACGGGACAGGAGGGCACCTCTGAACCGAGGGACGCTCCAGCCTTGAGGTAGCGGCGGGTCGCCCTCCTTAGCGGTGGGCCAACCTCGTGCCCGGGTGAAGGGGTCGCATAATAGGGTGTTGAACGCGGCTTTCACCGCAGACCGCACCTCCCCGGCATCCAGGCCCGGCAGGGCGTAGATGTCCCCCTCGGGGGCCTGCAGCCCTAGGCTCGCGTAGGCCAGCCGCGGGGCCATCGAGGCATAATCGAGGACCGCAATGGGCTCGCCATCTAGCCTCAGGCTTCCGCGTCGGGCCTTAGGCAGGTTCTGCCAAGCGCCCCCGTAGAGGCGCCCTCCGAGATCGAAGCCCAGGAGGTTGTCACCCGCAGCGCAGAGGAAGTGTCGCCGCTGCACTCGGTTGGTCAGGTCCACCGGCCCGAGGCCATCATCGAGGAAGGAGATGTCGGCCCCGGCCACGAAGGCGTTAACCGCCCGCATGGTCTCGCGCAGACTCCGTGCCTGTCCGCTCTCCGGGTAGTCCACCAAGCCTGCCCGAAGCAGGTCACCTCCTTCACTGGTCTTCTTCCGCTTGGCGAGGATGACCTCCTCTCCTTCGATCCGGCCGAGGTCGGTCAGCGCAATGCCGGCTTCTACGACCTTAGCCCGGAAGGTCGGGGTCGGCGCGATGGAGGATGCGAAGCGCCCCTCTCGGCTTCGGGACCCCACCCGCCGATCTAGCCAGCCGATGTCCTCAAGGGCATCGATCAAGCACCTGTAGGGCTTGCCGAGAGCGGGGTTGTCGTAGCGGCTGCAGCCACCCTCGAGGTTGCCGGTGAGAACGGCCCTGCGCCCTCCTTGGGGGCTCAGTACTGTGTGCACGAGGTTCGCGACTGTGACCTCGATGGCCGTCAGGTGATTGGCATGGTCAATCGGGCGGCGCCGTCGCTGGCGTGCCCCAGTTTCACGCTCGTACTGATCGATGACGGCGGCGCCTTCCTCGGTCAGGCGGCGCAGCCGCGGAGTTGCCGCTCCCATCCACTCGTCCAGCCAGGGCCACCGCTTGGCGCTGTATGCTGCGGCGGGCATCACTGCAGCGCTCCCAGGGCTTCGGCGAAGTCGTTGGCTTGCCGTTGCCTGGCCGCCTGCTCCTCGTGCTCCAGCTTAATCAGCGTGGCTCCGACAGCGCCGAGAGCCTCGAGGACCCAACTCGCTAAGGTGAGCGACGCACGCGGGGTGAGTTCTCGGTACGCGCGGTGCACCTTGTCGGTGCGGTGGTTGTACCAAGTGCCGACGTTCAGGTCCGTCAGGCCGCGCAGACGCCGAGCCAGCTGCATCCGGAAAGCCCTGTCTGACCGGAAGCGGCGCGGCTGATCATCTTCTAGTAGGAGGAGAGCAAAGGTCGTCTCGACCGCCTCGGTGGCAGTGACCTTATCAGCGAGCTTGACCACCTCACGGGCAGCGATGCGCTCATGGCGATACCCGGCCTGTCCTCGCTCGAAGGCGGCCAGGACGCGACGAGCATGCTCAACCACCACCTGCCATTGGTCAGTGCAGTGCGCCCATACGGGGCTCGTCCCGTTCTTTGCTATGCGCGCGCGTACGAGACGCAGGTAGGGAGCAAGGTCAGCCTTGGTGATCGCGCGTTGCTCCGGATGCCCATGGCGCCGCAAGCGTGATCGATGGGTGGGGCAGAATTTTCCATAGCGGGAGGTTCGCGCGCCACATCCTGGCGCACGACAGGTTCTTGTAGGCATGTTTTGGTTCCTGATCAGCAAAGAAGTGGGGAACGGGCCTCGAAGTTCGAGGCTACGGCGAAGCAGATTTGCGCCCGTTCCCCAGCAGACAGAGGCATAAAGGTCTAGGCGGTCAGTACGCGATCCTCGCGGTGCGCCTTGTTATTGCCGGTCTCAAAGTAATGGTCACTCTCATCCAGCACCGAGGTGTAAGCTCGCACCGCTTCCGCCATCAAGCTATTCATCTCATTATGCATATCTTCAATCCGCCGACGTACCTCATCCATATGAACGAGCGCCCGCTTAACTGCGGACCACTCGGCATCGTCGTCTTGGATATCGTGCTCGACGACGTGGGTGGTCATGGCATCCGCCACCGAACCCATGTCTCTGAGTACGGAGTTCAGATCGGGCAGGGTCTCGTACAGGTTGAGTGTGGTGTCGTTCGGCATCTCAGTCGTGTTCATGGTCGTCTTTCCAGCGTGGCCTTGGAGCGGCCGATGGGGTGAGCGCCAGGAGACTGACAGTTGCTCCAGCGCGGGCTACCGAGCGATTTCGAGCGCGCGGTTTGGTCCTAGGGGAGGCCTTTACTGGCGTGTTTTCCAAAAATGCGAGCGCTGAGAGACACATACCCACCTTCCATCGCGCGTCAGCGCGCGTATAGTGCGGCGGTCGATTGGAGCCTGGCCGTGCCGTCAGCCACACCCATCTGCGAAGTCTGCAAACCGTGCCGCGTCATGTTGCTGACCACGCAGCAGTTCATGCGGCTCGGCGGTGAAAGGTGGGATCGCAGCTTCACAATCCGCGTCGGCAAACGGGCGCGGGCGATCCACGAGGAGTTGCTCGGCCGCGAACCTAAGAAGATCCGGCCATCCGTCAGAGGTGCCTACCGCAACAAGGTCGGGCTCTATCCATGCGGCGTGCTGGAGCAGGCTTACAGGCAGGTACGGGCCGAGGATCTGGAGCGCGGCAAGCCTTCGACAGCCCGTCCGGAGAGTGGCGAGACCGAGGCGGGGAATAAGGCCGCATCGCCTCAGGCCTAGCGTGCTGACCCGGTAAGTGCGAACACTCGGATCTATGTTCGGAGTTAGTTTTTACGCTAGTATGCCCAGGTGGTGCTGAAATACTCCTTGTGGGTGAGCAGCTTCTCGAGGGTGAATACGATGCCAGTAATCCGGGGATCATCTTGGCAGGGGGTCGTTTATCACCATCTTTTACCAAATGGGCGAACCCGTCGCAGCTTCGCAACCGAAGAAGCTGCAGATGCTTGGGAGCGAGGCACCAAGCTCCGACTTCAGCGTGGCAAGCCCATTCTTCCCGACGCGGTATATAGACGCCCCAAAACCCATCCTCAGGGACTGCCGTGGACTCTGGCCGAGCTGGTCGCGCACGTTTCTACGAGCCGCTGGAAGGGCGCCGCTGCCCATCGGTCGCAGACAACCAATGCAATGGAGATTGTCGCGCTGATCGGCGCTCACAAACCCGTGACCGACCTGAACAAGGCCGATATCGACCGCGCCCGTGGGAAGCTTCTCGATCGGGGGAATCAGCCCTCCACGGTGAACCGAAAGGTGGCCGCGCTCTCGACCTGCCTCAGCGAGGCGCGGGACATGGGCCTCATCGCTGTCAAGCCGAAATGCGCTAAGTACCGCGAAAGCGATCACCGCATCCGCCGGTTTAGCAAAGCGGAGGAGGCCGAAGCCCTTAGCTACTTCATAATGATGGGCGAGCCGGACATGGCCGACTTCGTCGCGCTCTCGCTAGACACGGGCCTGCGCCAAGGCGAGATGCTGAACCTGAAATACAGGGACGCGGATGGCCGCACGATCACTGTCTGGGGCACAGGCAGCAAGAACGGCAAGACCCGTTCCGTGCCTCTCACTCGTCGCGCGAGGGGCATCTTGGCGGCCCGGCAAGAACGTCTGGGGGCAGCTCCTGATGACCTAGTCATTCCGATGAGCCCGTACGCTCTGAGGTGGCAGTGGGAGAAACTCGCGTGCGTCCTGGGCGTCGAGCGGGACAAGCAATTCGTACCCCACATCCTTCGCCATGAGTTCTGCTCAAGGCTGGCGGAGCGGGACCTCAGTGCGGTCGTCATCCAACAGCTCGCCGGCCACAGCTGCCTGGCGGTCACGCAGCGGTACGTCCACGTCCGTGCTGAGCACCTCGTGCGAGCCATCCGGGCTCTGGAAGCCCAGCCCGATCCGGCAACTGAGACGTAGCCGCTCCATCGCGCGATACCTGCATCCCGCCCATGCGCTCGGCCTAGGTATCGTCGGTTGTCACCGCGGGGTTGATCGCACTTACGCCCATCTGGCGAGTGCCGCTTCGGCCTCGGCCGCGTTGTCCCGGATGCGATAGACCGTCTGCCGGCTTAGACCCGTAGCAGCGGCAATCTCGCTGACCCCTGTGCCCTGCCCCAGCGCATCCCGAACGGCATCGAACTGCACTCGCGTGAAGCTTGGCTTGCGCCCCCTGTAGGCGTCCTCTCGGGCCTTGGCGTGGTCGATGCCGGCCCGCTGAGCTTCCTTCGTCGCCTCCGCTTGTGCCTGTGCTGTCGCGGCCATGAAGGCGATGAGGGCGTCCCGAACGGCCTGCTGCATGGGATCGGTGGACGCCCCATCGAATGTGAGCCCGTTGATGACGGTGCGCACGATCACGCCCTTGCGCATCAGCTCCCGAATAGTGTCGCACACGTCCGCGTAGTTGCGTCCCAGGCGGTCCACCCACCGGACCACCAACACATCCCCACGCCGGAGCATGTCGAACAGGCGGCGTCCCTGAGGGCGATCTCGAAGGGTAGTAGTAAACCCAGACACGCCGTCGTCAGCTACTACCTCGTCGATGACGAAGCCTCCCGCCTCGGCCTGCTTACGCTGGTGAGCCAAGGTCTGTTCGGCTGTCGAGACGCGAGCGTAGAGGATGGTCTGGGACACAGCGAAACTTGTCCGAATGGCTGGTGTCCGCATAAAGCGGTGTCCGTATAGCCATGTCAACCCTTGCGGACAGGGTTTCAAACTTCACCACGCCTGTCCGCTACGGCATACCCTAACGGACAAGCAGAGATCTGCATGGAGACTCATGCGGGTTGGCATAGTGTGACCAAACGAACGACTCCGCTTCCTGACGCCACCTCGTGCAGATGAAGAAGCCGACGATGGGCCGCTCAACGTCCAAGAGCGGACCTTGCCGCTCGGACCGTTCCGCTAGGGCAAGCCCTATTGGCCCCCACCGAACTCTCGGCACACGGCCGGGTTGGACCTCAGCAACCGAGAGGCACCATGATGGACGACGAGCCGAAGACCGCTCCGGCCAAGATCGGCGAAGATGCTGACATTGACCGTCCGAGGCTGACGCCGCAGGGCCGTACGGCTGATGGCGGACAGGATGAGACGGACCCGCAGGGTGGCGTTAAGAAGGGCCAAGGCGACAAGGCCGAGGGCTAGAGCGTGTTATTGAGAGCTTTCTTTCGACCCAGTGCGGCGCTGCCATCCTTGATTGAAGCGGGTGAATTTTTACCAGCCTCGATCAACCGGTAAGTTGGCAGTGCAAGGCCGCAAACCCGGCCCGGGGCTGCCCGACACCCGCAGAGGCAATCAATCCTTCACAATCAGCGCCCTTTGGAAGTCGTTTCGGCGGCCGCTCAGAAGAGCGTTCGTGCAAGGTTCATAATACGCTCTAGGCGCGAATGCCACGCTACTTCTTCCACACCCACATCGGAGGCGATGTGGTAGTGGACCCTGATGGCCGCGAGTTGGAGAGCCCGGATGCCGCCTGGGAGGCTGCCAGGGTGCTCGCGCTGCAACTCCTTCAGGGCGCCGATAGTGACCCCGAGTTGCTGAAGGCGGTGTTGTTCGTTGCCGATGAAGCGCAAGAAGTCGTGCTGGAGCTTCCCCTGACTGAAGCGCTGACGGCGGAGTTGGTGTCAAAGCCTGAGAGCGACACGCTCCATTAACGCCGCCACGCCCACTCGCGGCACCACGGCGTATGCATCCAATCGAGAGGTGGGCTGTCTGCGCCGGAACGTCGCACCTCAGGGTGGCGTTAGCTTCGGCGTACTTAACGCCAAGCACCAAGGATGAAACGCCATGAAAGCCGCAATGCTTGCTCTCGCCAGCATCCTGGCCCTCGGATCAGCCGCCTATGCTGCTGAGGGTGGCTCGGGAAGCACCAAGTCAGGTACGATGAACAGCACGGGACCGAACGATGCCGGCGCAGGTTCCTCTCCTGGTGCGGCCGGCAGTGGCCCTTCGACCGGGGACAAAAGCCGCTCCGGTACGTTGAACAGCACGGGCGCCAATGATGCAGGCTCGGGGTCTACGCCTGGAGCAGCCGGCAGGGGCACCACTGCGCCGACTCGCTAGACCCTGTAGCAGAGGCTGATAGTGCGGCTGGACCCAGGCATGGGCCCGGCCTTGCAGCCGTGAAGAAGTCTACCGGACCAGGGCGTAGGGCGGAAACCTCACCGCTTGCGCCCGGGTATAACCTACCGCGTGCGTGACCCCGTAGGTACTCAGGGCAGCGCTCAAAGCCGAACCCTGAGCATGTCCGCACGTTAACCCTGCATGGTGCGCTACCTCGCCTTTGTCGCCGTTCTTGGTTTCGCCGGCCTGCTCACCCACGGCAGCCGGCATCATGTGCCTGTCGCAGACTCAGGGGCGCATCTGGTCCGGCACTGAGTGGTAGCTCAGGACAGTATTCTCAAGACTTCGTCCGCAGCTTAGACTTGCCTGTCCGAGGACGTAGGCGGCACCTTCGGCTTCGATGAGTTCCTGGACGTGCTCTCCAAGCCTTGCCATCGCGAGCGCACGGGGATGTTGGAGTGGTGTGGCGGCTCGTTCGATCCTAAGGCTCAGGACCTTGAGCCAATCCAAGCGAGGATGAGCAAGCTGGCTCGGCTTCGACGGCCATTTGGACTTACTCGACATGGATGTGTGCCCAACGTGACCGTACCGTCTGTGTCTGATGCTGCCGCCGACCCGTTGGACCTCCTGCTGGAAAGCCCGATCCTATGGTTTGCGGACTGGCCCGCCAATGCGACCGGCGTCCCCCGCTCCGGATCGGCTGTCTACACAGTGTGGGATCGTGCCGGCGCCTTCGTCTATGTCGGCATGTCGGGCCGTAGCGCCACCGCGATTGGCGCTGGTCCCTTTGGACGTCTCAATAGCCATGCCAGCGGCCGCAGAAGCGGCGATCAGTTCAACCTCTACATCTGCGATCGCTTCGTGCTGCCCAGGGTTCACAACCGCATCGCGGAGATCGCGGCGGGCACGCTCTCGCTCGATCGGCTGACACGCGACTACATCCGGACTGAGCTGGGCTTCCGGTGCGCGAAACTGCCGAGCCCCGCGGACGCCTTCGCAACCGAAAGGCAGCTCCGGCGCGGTGACTGGCCCGTTGGCCAGCCGATCCTCAACCCGGTAGCGTGAGGCTGTACTCAACCGCGCGAGCGGGCATGGGGGACATCAGCCACGATCCGGTCCGTCGATGCCGGCTCAGATTTTTTGCTGGAACTTCTGCCCCCTGTGCCCGCTGCGACTGCTCCCGCCAGCCCTCATTGGTGGCAAGGCGGCGACCACAGGCGTTTACCGGGCTGGTGAGGTCCGCCTACTATGCTCTTGGGATGTGCAACCTCTACAGCCTGAGAACCGGCCCTGACGCGCTACGCAAGGCGTTCGAGGTCGAGCATGACCGCACCGGCAACCTGCCACCGTTACCAGGCGTCTTCCCGGACCAGATGGCTCCCGTGGTGTGGAACGCACCCGAGGGGCGGGAGCTGGCGATGATGCGATGGGGCATCCCCGGTCCGAAGGCGTTCGGGGAACATCCCGTCACGAACGTCCGGAACGTCTCAAGCCCGCACTGGCGCCCCTGGTTGAAGCCGGAATTCCGGTGCCTCGTGCCCGTCACCTCGTTCTCCGAGTACGCCGACACCAAACCCCGGAAGACACCTGTCTGGTTCGCGCTGAACGAGAACCGGCCGTTGTTCGCCTTCGCGGGCATCTGGCGGCCCTGGACGGGTGTGAGGGGGACGAAGAAGGAGAACCCGGACCGGATCGAGGAGGAGCACCGGCTGTTCTCGTTCCTCACCACCGAGGCGAACGGAGTTGTTGGTCCCGTCCACCCCAAGGCGATGCCGGTCTTGCTCACGAAGCCCGAGGAGTGGGCGACGTGGTTGGAGGCGCCGACCCAGGAGGCCCTGAGGCTTCAGCGCCCGCTGCCGGACGAGATGATGCAGGAGGTTGCGAGGGGCGACCGCAAGGACGGCGTCTAAGGGCTTGAGGCTGCTGGCCCCAACTGCTACACAAAGGCTCCTTCTGGG
Organism: Methylobacterium sp. P31; assembly: GCA_050632875.1. Taxonomy (GTDB): domain Bacteria; phylum Pseudomonadota; class Alphaproteobacteria; order Rhizobiales; family Beijerinckiaceae; genus Methylobacterium. The sequence goes on from JBODSC010000001.1 coordinate 5,911,831, forward strand.
CTGCCCGATCTTTTGCAGGATCAAGCACTTACTGAGCAGGCTGTGAGAGTTCAATCCTCTCTCGCAGCACCAGCACACTCTCCGATCTAGCGATCAGTCCGGTTGATGCTTAAGGCGCTTTAACAGAGCCTGTGGCAGACTGCGTTGCCGAGGCGGCCGCCCTGCCGAGGCCATCCGCTGAAGGGATCGTGCGGACGTGAATTCGACAGCCCTGTTCACCATGGTGGGCCTCGTCCTCGGCTGGGCCGTTCTGGCCGGTGCCGCGCTCGTGACCGGGCGGCTCGCCACCTTGGCGTTTCTGATCCTGACCCTCATCGCGCTCTACCTCTACGTGCCCTGGGTGCGGCTGCGCGCGAGCGGGATCGACGGTTCCAGCCGGCCGGTCCGGTTCTGGACGAACTTCGCCATGCTGGCTGTCAGCCTGGCGGCCGGCTTGGCCCTCGGCGTGATGCTCGCCCGGCGGACCGGGTTTCTGTAACCGCCGACGCGGGCGGCATAAGATTGGTCTATGTCAAAGCGGCCGGCTGCTGGCAGGCTTAGTTGAGGCCGGGCCGGATCGCTTCTGTCTCCGATTCCGATCCGATATCTCGTCCCCCGCTCATGCAGGTCCCGACGAGATCTCGCCCGAGACCCGACTTGGCCTCGCCTGTCCGCGATGGGCGGGGCATCTTTTTGAGCCGCCGGCACCGGGGCGTCCGGAACGGCCTGGAACCCGATGCTCCGGGTCAGATGCGGCTCGCGCGGGCTTCCAGATGGCAGGGGCGGAGACGCCGCCAACTCCTGCGAGCGCAGCGAGGCTGCGGGTCAGGTCGGCCGAGCACTTCGAACGGAACAGGCCTCAGATGGGATAGTCCCAGGTCTCCAGGTAAGCCGGATCGAACTGTGCGAGCCGTTCCAGCCGTCCACGGTCGAGGAACGTCAAACGGCCGCCCTTCAGATGGATCAGCTGGCTGTCGCGCAGGCATTTCAGCACGCGGTTGACGTGCACAGAGGTCAGGCCCAGCGCGTCGGCAAAATCGTTCTGCGTGATCCGCATCTCGAAGCTGTCCTCCGTCGCGAGCCCGACCGCGGCGAGCCGCCAGCGCAATTCGCACAGCAGGTGCGCCATCCGCTCGATCCCGACCCGCCGGCCCAGGCTGACGATCCATTCGCGGGCGATAGCCTCGTCCCGGCGCAGGCGCCGGCTCAGGGCGGTGGCGAGATCCTGGCTGTCGAGGGTGCCGATCCGCGAGAGGTGGATCTCGCCCACGGTGCAGCGGGTGAGCGTGCTGACCGCATAATCGGCGCGGCTCGCCAGGATCGCCTCGAGGTCGCACATGTCGCCGGGCACCAGGATGGCGGTGATCTGGCGTCGGCCGTCCCGTAGCATGCGATAGCGGCAAGCATGACCGGCAAGCAGCAGATGGGCGACCTCCGGCTCGGCACCGGGCAGCAGCAGGTCATGCTGCTTCGGGATCGAGCGCTCCCGCATCGGGAGGTCGAAGGTTTTCGCGAAGCCATCGGGGTCGGCCGGGTGCGCTACCAGGAGGTCTGCCAGGCCGGTGGGATGGGCGATGAGCATCGGTGCACTCCGAACCGTTGGCGTTGCGCCGACCCGGCATCAGCCAAGCAGTATTGGTCGGCACGATCTTGTATATAAATCCGATCCATCCATCATGGCCAACACTGTCTCGTGTATTGATTTTTGGGTACGCCACCGTACCCCCGAAAGAAATTAATATTACAGCGCGAATATGGGATGAATATCGGTAAAGCTTGGCGGATATCTGGCGCCGGCGTCTTGATGCGTGCGGCTCCGCTCACGCCGCCCGGCCTGGCCGGTCCGCTTGGATAGACGCCTCGGCAGGCTGATGCTCTAATGAAAGCGAGCCAGTTTCACATCATAACATGCGTAAATGTTGTTTAACCTGTGTTGTGATGGATATGTGTCGATAAAAGCGTGGCAATACGCTAAAAAATTCAGATGCTTGTTGCTTGATTTAACGCGAAAAAATCGAATTGAACGCGTCCTAATCGTTCAAAATGCGTCCGGCGATCGAACCGGGTTCCCAAAGCGGGGTTGGATAAGGGCGAGGCTCAATGCTCCCATGGAGTACAGGGCTGGCGGCTGATCGTGCGGTGGGCTTGAGCGTGCCGTGCCTCTCGCGAGGGACAGACACCATGTACTATCACGACACGCGACTTCAGTACCCGGTCCGGGTCGAGAGCCCCGACCCGCTCTATGCCCGCATGCTCCAGCAGGCGATCGGTGGCATTGAGGGCGAGATCCGGGTCTGCTTCCAGTACTTCTTCCAGGCCTGGGGCAACCGCGCCCCGACCACCAAGTACCGCGACATGCTGCTCAACACCGCCACCGAAGAGATCGGCCATATCGAGATGCTGGCGACCGCGGTGGCGATGAACCTCGAGACCGCGCCCACCAAGGTGCAGGAGGCCGGGGCCAAGGACGCGATCGTCGGCGCCGTCCTGGGCGGCGAGAATCCGCGCCACATCGCCGAGGGCATGCTGCACAAGACGCTGCTGTCCACCGGCATGGCGGCCTTCCCGGGCAATTCCGACGGCCTGCCCTTCGACATGAGCCACATCTACGCGAGCGGCAACATCGCGGCCGACATGTACTGCAACGTCGCCGCCGAGGCGACCGGCCGCATCCTGGCGACGCGCCTCTACAATGCCACGAATGATCCGGGCATGCGGGACATGTGGGGTTTCCTCATCGCCCGCGACACGATGCACCAGCAGCAATGGCTGGCGGTGATCGAGGAACTCGGCGGCCACAAGGGTACCCTGCCGATCCCCAACTCCTTCCCGCAGGAGAACGAGAACCAGAAGTTCAACTACAACTTCTTCGGGACGGCTGCGGACGGCTCGCCGCCTCCGGCCGGCCGCTGGACGCAGGGCCCCTCCCTGGACGGCAAGGGCGAGTTCAGCGTCGTCCAGAACCAGCCGATGGGCGAGGAACCGGTGCTCGGCCCGGCGCGGCCGGACAGCGGGGCCGAGACCCAGCAGATTGGCTGATCCCCACGGCACTCCGGCGGGGCCTGCACGGCCTCGTGCCGGAGCGCCGCCTCATCCAGCGTATCCGTGCTCGGAGGCGTTCCTGCCGGCACGAGACAGGTAGGTCGCAGAGCGGTGACAAGTGGCACTTTCGTCGACGGTCGTATCTGCCTCGCTCGAACCGAGGAGGATCGGGCGCCGCTGATCCGGCGGTTCGGACGGATCGAGGGGCAGGTCCGCGGCCTGAAGGCGATGGTCGAGGCGGATCGGCACTGCCTCGACGAGATCCAGCAGATCCGGGCCGTCACCGCCGCGCTGCGCGAGGTCGGGCTCCTGATTATCGGCCAGCATGTCGCCGAGGGCCTGCGGTTGGCGACGGGCGAATCGGACCGAGACGCGGTCATGGAGGACCTGTTGCGCGTGCTGCGCGCCGCCATGGCAGAGGTCCGGTAGGCGTGCCGCTCCTCCGCCGAGCGCGGCCCGGGCGGTCGGCTGTCATGGATCCGCAGGATCCCGGCTTGCGCGAGGGCGCCGGCTCCGCGGTTCAGTGCTTCGTCGGTCTGTCGCTGGCTGCGCCTTTGCTGATCGTCTCGGAGAAGCGGGCGAGCCGGCTGCGGCTCGGCTCGTTCAGGCCACCCGCATGGGCGAAGGTGGTCAGCGCGATTCCGACCAGGAAGCGGGCCTCCTCGACGGTCACAGCCCGGCCACTCAGCGTGCTTGCCGCGCCGCGTACGGCGAGAACGGCCTGTTGGAAGGCGGGGTCGTCCTCAAGCTCGGTCAGTCGGGTCATGAGCGCGATCCTGAATTCGGTTTCGGGTTTCGCAGCGGTCAGGATCTCTCCGTCGGGCTCGCAGATGCGGCGCGCCCGCGGACAGATGTTCGAGCCGGATTCTCGGCTCGAAGCCGCTGCGGCGGCCCGGATCTCTGTCGAGACCGGCGAAAAGAGTATCATAGATCAACATTTTGATCTGAATACCCGCTGATCTATGTTGCGGCAATGGTCCTGTATTCTGGGGCTAATAGCCGAGTCCATGCTTTCATCCCTCTCAGGTGATCGGCTGTCATGCTCGAAGTCTCGCTCGACGGTGATACAATCGACACGCAGAGCCCACGGCTCCCCGACAGCGTCCAGTATCATCTCGGCCATCTGCTCGCGGCGACTTACGCTCAGGACGCGGCTGAGCCGCCCATCGCGGACCGCTTCGCGGAGTTGCTGAAGCTGCTGGATGCGGCCTTCGGCCGGGTGCAGGACGGGCGCGAGAAGGAATTCCAAGCTTCCCTCCTGGCGATGGTGCCGAACCTGCAGCGCTTCGCGCGCTCGCTCCTGCGTAATCACGTCGGCGCCGACGACCTCCTGCAGAACACGCTTCTGCGCGCCTGGCGGTCGCGCGCCAGCTTCGCGCCGGGCACCAACCTGGAAGCGTGGCTGTTCACGATCATGCGCAACCAGTTCTACAACGAGCACCGCAAGCGCGGCCGCGAGGTGCAGGACGAGGACGGCGCGCAGGCGGACCGGATGGTCTCGCTGCCGGAACAGGGGGGACACCTCGACCTCAGCGACGTCCGCGCTGCCCTCGATCGCCTCGCGCCGTCGATGCGGCAGGCGCTCGTGCTGGTGGCGATCGAGAACCTCACCTACGAGGAGACCGCCGCAGTCATGCAATGCCGGATTGGTACGGTGAAGAGCCGGGTCTGGCGTGCCCGGACGCAGCTCGCGGAGATGCTGGGCTATACCGGTCTGGAGGTCGGCAGCGACGATGTCATGCTGGCGGCCGCGGGACCCAAGAGCCGGAGGCCCACGGCCGTCTCCTGACAGGGCCGGGACTATCCCTGTCGAATCGTCCGGGACAATGCGTTTCCCGGTCGGAGTCGCATGAGGCCGGCCTGTGCGCGTAGGGTCGATCGCTAACCTACGCCTCAAGGAGCCGCCGTCCCCGCATGCCGTCGCGATCGCTCACTCGCCGGATGGCCGCCCTCGTCCTGTTGCTGGTGCCCTGGCCCGCGCCAGCGCGCGAAGCCTCCGACCCCGCGGTGCGCGGCTGGCTCTCGAACCTCGTCACCCGGATCGACGCCGTGGATCGAACCGCCCGGCCCACCGGATCCGGGCGGATGGCCGGCACCGTGGTGGTCCGGGTGGAGATCGCCGTCGACGGGTCAGTGCAGCGGGCCGAGATCGAGCGCAGTTCGGGATCGCGGGGCCTGGACCAACGGGCGCTTCGCGCCGTCCAGGGCATCAGTCCGTTCACGGCGCCGCCGCCTGCCCTGCTGGACGCCACGGGTGTGGCCAATCTCAGCATCCCTGTGGAACTCGGCCGCTGAGCATCCGTGGCTCGCCGTCGCGGGCCTCGTCGGCGCCTTCCTCACCTTCGTGGTCTTCACGTGGCGCGACACGGTCGAGTACGCGATCCCGGCGGCAATCATCGTCTTCGCCATCGCGCAGATGGGCGTCCACCTCGTCTTCTTCCTCCACATCACGACGGGGCCGGACAACACCAACAACGTCCTGGCGCTGGCCTTCGGTGTCCTGTTCGTGGTGCTGCTGATCGGCGGCTCGGTCTGGATCATGAGCAACATGAATTCCAACATGATGCAGGCCATGCCGCAGCCGCATGCAGCGCAGCAGACGCCGATGTCGCAGCCGATGCGTCCTTGATGCGCCGAAAGGGCAGGCCGGGAAACCGGGACGGGCGATCAGTCGCGCGCCGGGGCGGCACGCCTCGTCCGCCCCGGCGACGGCGCTCACCGATCCGCGCCAGGCTCCGCACCGGGATAGGCGCCGACCAGATAGCCGCCTTGGTGCGCGGCGAGATTGGCGAACTTCAGCAGGACCGTCTCAGCGTCGATCGTCATCCACACGGAGGCCCAGAGGGCCAACCATGCAAGGCTCACGAGCGTCGAGCTGGCCATCAGGATCGAGGCTCGGTAGCGCCAACCCTCGATCATGCCCACCGCAAACAGCAGGGCAGCAACCAGCAACAGTTCGTCTCTTTCTGTGAATGTCGATCGAATTTTAAGCGATATTCGTTCGCGGCTTGCGGGTTTGTAGCCGCAGATATGAACTTCGTAAGGCAGGCTTAATATGTGATGAACTTGGATTTTGAGAGGGGCGTGGTTTGATTGCTGCCGCGAGGCTGTGCTCGGATCATCCCGGTCGCGGCATCAGCGGGCAGGCAGGCGCACCGACACGGCTGCGGGCGGGCTCACGAGCCAGTCCGGCCCGACAGCCCGGTCGGTGGCGGAAGCGAGCGAAAGGCTCGCCGCAGAGACGATGTCCGGGCCGATCCGGACCAGCACGATCAGACGGACGCGAAAGGTGCGGATGCACGACAAGCCGCGCTTTCCCCGGTGGTCCCTCGAGGTGCGCCGACGCCAAGCAGCAATTGATAGAATCAATTTCAAATATCAGTTCAATCTGTTTGGATCATGTTGCTGCGCAACGTAGATATCCCCTCGAAGCCGGGCACCACCCCGGAAACCGAGAGGACTCACCATCATGACCGTTCGTACCGTTGTCCTCGCCGCCCTCGCTGCTGTCCCGATGATCGGCACCGCCCTGGCCGACGAGACCATCACCCTGACCCCGCCGCTCTACCGCGAGCAGGCGCGCACGACGGCGGCCACGCGCCCGGCCTCTGAGCTGGCCACCACGCCGCGCCTCGTTCCGGCCGCTCCGGCCGCCCCGTAGGTCGTCGCCACGGCGGGGCCGACCCGCTGATGCGAGCTGCGCCGCGGACCGGCGCGATCGGGTGATCCGGTGGCGCCGGAAACGCTGCGGGCGGCGGACTCGGACTTAGAAGGGCGGCGCGATGCCGACGGGCTTGCTCAGCGACTTCACGGAGGGCGGCGGGCTCCCAAAGCCGGTCCCTCCGCGCGTTCCGGTTTGGGCTTCCTGCGCGGTCTCGTTCCGCCCCGATGCCCAGATGCCTGAGCGGAGACCGGAGCCGCGGCGGTAACGGCGCGGCGAAAAGAGTGTCTTCTATCGTACACAGGCGGCCATTCCCCTGGACGGAGCGGGAACGGGTCGTATCTGCGGGCTATCGTTCGCTGGTTGGTCCGGGCGCGGACGGCCGAGAGACTGCGCGCTCTTGCCCCAGGATGGGAGCCGAGCCGTGTCTCCGCCCCAGCAATCCGCCGTGCGCAACCGCCTTCTCGCCGCGCTGGGACAGGAGGATTTCGCGCGCCTCGCCCCCGTGCTGGAGCCGGTGGCGCTCCCCCTGCACGCGGTGCTGATCGCGGGCCGGCAGCCGGTCACAGCCGCCTACTTCGTCGAGCAGGGCGTGGTGTCGCTCATTGCGGATTCGGATGAGGGACGCATTGAGGTCGGTCTTGTGGGCCGCGAAGGACTGGTCGGGATTCCGCTCATCCTCGGCGCGGATCGCACCCCGCATAGTGCCGTGATCCAGGTGGCCGGCACGGCCTTACGGGTGGCGGCCGGGGATTTCCGATCCGTCCTCGAGGCGAGCGCGTCCCTGCGGCGCCTCCTGGGCCGGTACGTACAGAGCCGGATCGTGCAGGTGGGGCAGACCGTCTACGCGAACGCGGAGCTAAACCTCGAAGCCCGTCTGGCGCGCTGGATCCTGATGACCCATGACCGCCTGGACGGGGACGAATTGCCGTTCACCCATGAATCCCTGTCGCTGATGCTCGCCGTCCGTCGGCCCGGGGTGACGACGGCGCTCCACGGTCTGGAGGGCATGGGCATGATCCGGGCGCGGCGCGGCCGGATCGTCGTGCTCGATCGCGAGAGGCTGGCGGACCTCGCCGGCGAGAGCTACGGCGTGGCCGAAGCCGAGTATGAGCGCCTCATTGCGAAGTCGTAGATCCGGTGCGGTTCCGAGCCGCGGCCCGGTGCGGGTTCTCAGCGTCGGCTGGCCTGGGTGCCCGCCGCCGATGACGTTTCAGCCGGGAGATACTATCCGATCGCAGTGCGTCTCTTTCAGGTACGACGAGGCATGAATGAGTCCCTCGCCCGGCATCTGCGGAGCCGGATCGCCGCGGCTCTCGCCGCCTCGTCTCCGGGGCCCGATCGCCCGCCCGTAGAGGTCGCGCTGCGCGCGAGCGAGAGCCGCTACAGAGCCTTGCTCAGGGCTTCCAACCAAGTCTTCTACCGCCACAACGCGGACTGGTCGGAGATGCGGCAGCTCAGCGGCGGCGGCTTCCTGGCCGACACGCAGAGCCCGGACCCGAACTGGTTCGACGCCTACATCCATCCCGATGACCAGCCCCACGTCTGGGCCGTGATCCAGGAGGCGATCCGCACACGCAGCGTCTTCGAACTCGAGCACCGCGTGATCCGGGCCGACGGCACCCTGGGATGGACGCTGTCGCGCTCCGTTCCGGTCTTCGACGAGCGCGGTGCGATCGTCGAATGGTTCGGTGCCGCGAGCGACATCACGGCGCGCAAGGATGCAGAGCGCGCGCTCCGCGAGAGCGAGGCCAAGCTCGCCCGAATCCTCGACCAAGTGCCGATCGGCGTCGGGCTGTTCGACAACGACGGCCGCTTCGTCCTCAAGAACACGCGTCTCCAGGCCCTGATGGGCGACATCCTCCCCTCGCGAGAGACGAGGCCGAGCCCCGCATGGGAAGGGACGGATGCCCAAGGCCGCCGGCTGGCGCCGCAGGACTATCCGGGTGCGCGCGCCTTGCGCGGCGAGGACGCGACTGAACCGACGATCTTCCGGCGCATCGACGCGGAGGGAGAACGCTGGCTGCGCGTCTCGGCCGTTCCGCAACATCAGGGCGAGTCGGTTCTCGGCGGCATCGCGGTCGTCCAAGATGTCACCAACGAACTGCGCGCGCAGACCGACCTGCGGGTGCTCGCCCAGCGCAACAGCGAGATCCTGGAGAGCATCTCGGATGCCTTCTACGCGGTCGACCGCGACTGGCGCTTCACCTACGTCAATCACAGGGCCGAGGAGTGGTGGAAGCGTTCGCGCGAGGATCTGATTGGACGGGTCTGCTGGGAGGAGTTCCCCCAGGCGATCGGTTCGGAGGCTCACCGGGCGCATCTGCAAGCGGCCGAGACCCGGGCGCCGGTCGGGCTCGAGGTCCTGTCGCCGGTCCTGAACCGCTGGCTCGACGTGAGCATCTACCCGACCGCGGACGGCGGATTGTCGGTCTACTTCCGCGACATCAGCAACAAGCGGCGCTCCGAGGCGGCCCTGCGGGAGAGCGAGGAGCGGCTCCGGACCCTGATGCAGGGGATCCCGCAACTCGTCTGGCGCGCGGACAACGAGGGGCGCTGGACCTGGTCGAGTCCGCAATGGCAGGCCTTCACGGGGCAGAGCAACGAAGACAGCCTCGGCGACGGGTGGCTCGATGCGATCCATCCGGACGACCGTGAGGCCGCGCGCGCGGCCTGGGCCTCCACCATCGGGGGCTCCTCCCTCGCGATGGAGACGCGCGTCTACGATCAGGCCGGGAAAAGCTATCGCTGGTTCGCCACCCGCGCCTCGGCCGTGCGCGACGAGACGGGCGGTATAAGGGAATGGCTGGGCACCTCGACCGACATCCATGACCTGCGCCTGTATCAGGAGCGGCAGCGGGTGCTGGTAGCCGAACTCCAGCACCGCACGCGCAACCTGATGGGGGTGGTGCGCTCGATCACCAACAAGACCCTGGCCCGCTCCACCGACCTCGCAGACTTCGAGGCCCGCTTCGGCGCCCGCCTCGCCGCCCTCGCCCGCGTCCAGAGCCTGCTGTCGCGCCTCGAGGAATGGGACCGCGTCAGCTTCGACGAGCTGCTCCGCTCAGAACTGTCCGCCGTCGCCTGCGAGGCGGAGCGGATCAGCCTGGAGGGACCGGAGGGTATCGCCCTGCGCTCCTCCACCGTCCAGACCTTCGCGATGGCACTGCACGAACTGGTGACGAACGCGTTGAAGCACGGCGCGTTCGCGCAGCCGGAGGGGCGGCTCAGCGTCCGCTGGCATGTCGCGCCGGCCGACCCGGACGGACGTCCCTGGCTGCACGTGGACTGGATCGAGAGCGGCGTCCCGATGCCTGCCGCGGATGCGGCAGCGCGGCAGTCCGGATCGGGCCGCGAGCTGATCGAGCGGGCCCTGCCCTATCAGCTTGGCGCACGGACGCACTACGTCATGACGGCGGATGGCATCCGCTGCACCATCGCGCTGCCGACCTCGGAATGCCAGGGTTCGCGGGAGGGAAACGTAGCCTGAGGACGGGCCGTCCCGCACGCGTGCCGGGCGCGCGTTCATTCCGGCTGCCGCGGACCTGGCGGATTAGACCGCTGCCGCACGCGCGGGCGCAGCGCGCGCCAGGAGAGCCGCGAGGTTCCTCCGCACGAACGGTTCGGGCCAGCGCACGATCGCGAAGCTCGTCGCCACCATGGTCCCGCACGAGGTCGCGAGCGCCGCGAGAGGAGCGAATCCCAGGGTCGCCACGAGGAAATGCGTCAGGGCCGCGCCGTTGACGTTGTGGGTGAGGTAGAGCGGGTAGGTCATCAGCCCGGCCATCCTGACGAGGCGGCAGGCCCGTTCGCCGGCCTCGGGAAGACTAGTCCTTCGGATACGTGTCTGGCCTTGATGCGGGGACAGGGGCGAGCCTCCGGAGGCCCGAGGACTGCCGACGGAGACTGTCTTGCTTCGACAAAATGCGTATCGAAGCCGGATTTATGTTGTTGCCATCTTGTAATTTGTCCGCCAGATACTCGACATTTCGACAATGAACCACAATTTAATCGACATTTCTGGCGGCGCCAATACCTGGGATTGTTCGAGCAGTTGGGCGTCGTGGCGAACCGTGAAACTCCCGGCTTTTCTGACGATCCTGGTCGTGTGGTCCTCCGCGACGGTGGCGGAGCCGAGCAAAAGCCCGCGCGGCGTGTCGCAAAGCCGGACCCTGGTCGACGCGGTTTACGTGCGCCCGCTCTACGGGGCCTTCCGGCATTGCGGCGGGTCCTGCCTGAAGAGCGGTTCACTCTCGTGGTTCTGCTTCGAGAAGCAGGAATGCTACCTCAGCTGCGCGACAGCGCCCGCTGTCATGAAATGCGCCCTGCAATGAGCAGGCGATCCGGCCCGCGGGGCCGAGGCCCGGTGCCGGGCTTGGCGGCACCGGGATTTCTGCTGGCGGGCAACGTCAGAGGTCCTCAGGAGCGTCTCTGAACCGGAAGCATTGACGGGATTTCGCCGTCCCGCTCCCGGACAGCAGGGCCGAACGAGGCGACCTCGAGGGTCACGCGGCGATACGGGCTGGCCGACGACTGTCCGTTGCCTCGTCTGCGGCCGACCACAAGCATTGCAGGCGACCGCTCAGCGGGTCGACAGTCCAGTGTGCCGACAACCTGATGCGACGAGCCCGGATGGGTGTTCCGGCCGGCGCCGCGAGAACGGGGCGGACCCGCCGCACCGCGTCCGGATTGAGCCGGGCACGAGGGCGATGGCGGAAGGGGATGATCATGAGGCACCTCTCTGGCGACCGGCCGCCCGTGCGCGGCCAATCCCGGAGGCGCGCCGGTCAGGCGGCCTTGCGAGAGGCGGCGCGCACGCGCGGCGCGGTCAATCGACTGTGACTGTCGCTGGGCATGGGAAGGATCGATGGCGGGATGCGGCCGCACCGAGACGTCGGACGGATCGCAAGTCGCCGCTGCACCCTTACGGCTCCGAGTCAAAGCGCCAAGCGAGGCTCCCCTGCCCGGCGATCCGGCCGGCCCAGGTCGCGGGCGAGTGGAGGACCTCACGAACCGCCACGATGCCGGACCGCCCTAGAAACCCTAAGTAGCCGTTCTCCGGCCGGAATGATTAAATTCTATTTTATGATAAGAACGTCGAGGATCTGCCACGCTATCCTGCCGTGTACGGCGCGGCTTGTGTCGAGGTTTTACTTCTCCTGATCGGGCTGTGATCGTCCGGGCCGGAACGTTTCGGCCGTCCTCGGTGTTTCCGCCCATGCCCCTACGGTAGTGGCTTGCGGCTGCGATCCCGTGCGGCGTTTCTGAAGGAGCCTGTAAATGGACAAGACCGTCGCTGGCCTGCTCGGGGCCGTTACCCTCCTGGCTGCCGCCGATCCGGCCCAGGCCGCCATGCCGACCCCGACGGGGCTGAACGCCGCCATGCAGGTCGAATCCTATGCCGACCTCCTGAAGCCCATCCCGAACGCGGCGGCGCTTCTCAAGGAGTCGGATGCGGCAGAAGCGCAGGCGGGGCTCTTACCGGCGGCCACCGGAGAGGAGGCGACGGTCCAGCAAGCGCAGTACTACTACCATCACCATCATCACCACCACCACCGCTTCTACCGGCGGTTCTACCATCATCATCATCACCATCATCACCGCTTCTTCAGGCGGTTCCATCATCACCATCATCACGGATACTTCCGCCCTTACGGCTACTGAGCATCCGGGCGGAAAGGAGGGCCGAGCCGGCCCTCCTCTCTCCCCGCCCATTTTCATCGTGCGGTCTTCGCGGCCCCCAGGATGCGCCGGTACGTGCCGTCGAACACGGTGTTGGTCGCCGAGGTCCACTGTGAATCCGCCGACAGCGTGCTCCGGCTCGCGTAGATGCGCCGGGATTGCAGTTCGCGCTCCGCGGCCTCCTCCTCGGACATCGGCACGAGCTCGTAATCGGCTTCGGCCGGCACGATCGTGATCTGCATGAACGGCTCGCCGGGCCGGAACACGTGAGTTCGCCCCTCGTCCGGTGCCTTGAAGACCATGAAGTACATCATCGGCCACCAGTGCCGCAGAAGCGCCGGCACCGCGACGGGCACGGTTCCGGTCCGGTCGGTATAGAAGCGCGGGTGCGTCTCGGTCTTGATCGCCCAGCCCTCCTCAACCTTCAGGTCGAGCAGGATCTGGTAGGTGTAGTAGGCATCGCCGAAGGTCCGGAACGGCGGCCATTGGAGACCGGGTTCGGGCGGCGCGCCGAAATCGCCCTCGAAGACGAGGGCGCCATCCCGCGTGCTGACGTGCAACTCGTTGGCGTAGGGGTAGAACAGCTCGATGCCCGCCTTGGCCGCCTCCGAGAACGGGACGCAATGCCAGGCGTATTCCTGCGAGCCATCCGCTCGGGGCTCCGGTTGCCCGGCCCAGCCGGGGATCTCGAGACGCGTCCGCCGCGGGCGCAGACCCGGCTCGTTCAGCCTGAATTTAATCTGTCGCATGCGCAGTCCCCTTGAGTTCGGACGCTTTAACTCGCTTCGCTTCCGGACGGTTCAGCGCGGCGCGGGCAGCGGCAAGTCGATGCCGCCCCATCCGGCCCAAGGTCGGCGGGGCGGCTGCCTGCCACCGGGTATTCCTCGTACGCGGATACGGCCAGCCAGGGCGATCCCGTTCCCTCGCAAGGCCGTGCAGGAACCCGGATTCTTCCGATCAACGTGCCTGCAGCGTCGCGAGGTCCGATCCCGGCCCTAGGATTGGGAGAAGCCGCGCCGGCGGGAATTAAATTCGATGTCATTCTGGAACGTCGAAGAGCCTTTTCAATCTGCTCCGGTGCAGGTCGGCCGGAATCGCCGTGTCCGCTTCCGGCCCGTGGCGCTGTCCCGCCTCCGATTGCCGAGCGCGCAGAAACGGCACCGATCCCGGCTTGCGCACGACGGGCAGTTTATATTAATTCCAATCTGGTCATGGACAACCGAGAGCATTCGGCGCTCTGGCGCGCCCTGACCCCGGTTCAACGCAGCTTGTTGGTGCGTCTGGACCGCGACGGGCCGCTGCTCACGCCAAGGCCTTGGGAGATGCGGACGGTGCGATCGCTTCTCGGTCGGGGCCTCGTTCGGCCGAGGCCGCCGGGTCGCGATGGCTGTGCGGAGACCGGCCTCTGGATATTGAGCGCCAAGGGCAGACGAATCCTGCCGCACCGGATGCCGAGCGCCAACGTCCCGAGCCTAGAGCCTGCGCGGGATGGAGAATCCGCGCCTTCGCGGGCCTCGCGCCGTCACTCCCGGCCGGGCATGGACGCAGGCTCCTACGGCGCGCCGGGAACGTCCGGGCGCGCCGCGCCCTAGATGGGTCGCGCCTCGTGCGGCCGTTCGCCAGCCAGGGTCCCGAAACGGAAGGATGCGTGTTCCGATGAGATCGACAAGCCCGACCTACGACCGCGGGACCATTGCCCTGCACTGGCTGACGGCCGGTCTGGTGCTGGTATTGTGGCTGATCGGGACGTTCTTGGAGGATCTTGTCCCCAAGGGCTCCTTGCGCGATGCGGTCTGGTCCGTCCATTTCGGCCTGGGCTTCGCGTTCGCGGGCGTGCTGATCGCGCTCCTGATCTGGCGGCAGACGGGGGGCGTCAGCTTTCCGTTGCGGATCCGGGCCCGCTCCACCGTCTGGCCAAGGCGACCCATGCGGTGCTCTACCTGTTGCTCATCGTCATCACCGGCCTCGGGATCGCCAATGCGTTCGTGCGTGGGGTCCATCTGGTCGGTCCCCTCGACCTGCCGCGACTCGGCGACCCGTCCTGGAGACGGCCGCTGACCCACTGGCACGGCCTCGCCGCCAACATCCTGATGGCGGTTGCCCTCTTCCATGCCGCGGCGGCGTTGGTGCACCATTACCTGTGGCACGACACGATCCTCCGCCGCATGCTTCCAGGGAGATCCTGACGACCATGCACCGCGTCCACACCGAGAGGCACCTCATCGATCGCATCGGCTGGCTTCGCGCCGCCGTGCTGGGCGCCAATGACGGTCTCGTCTCGACCGCGAGCCTGATCGTCGGCGTGGCGGCCTCCTCGGCCGGCACCGGTGAGATCCTCGTCGCAGGCTGCGCAGGCCTCGTGGCGGGCGCGATGTCGATGGCGGCGGGCGAGTACGTCTCGGTGAGTTCCCAAGCCGATACCGAGCGGGCCGACCTCGACCGCGAGCGCCGCGAACTTGCCGGCGACCCCCTCGCGGAGCGGGAAGAACTCGCCCAGATCTACGTCGCCCGGGGGCTCGACCACGCGCTGGCCCTCCAGGTCGCCGATCAGCTGATGGCCAAGGATGCCCTGGGGGCCCACGCCCGTGACGAACTCGGCATCTCGGAGATCACCTCGGCGCGCCCGGTTCAGGCGGCCCTGACCTCGGCGGCCACCTTCTCGGCCGGGGCGGCACTGCCGCTGCTCGTGGCCGCGCTCTCGCCCGGCCCCATCGCGGTCTACACGGTGTCGGTGGCCTCGCTGGTCTTCCTCGCGGTTCTCGGCGCGCTCGGCGCGCGTGTCGGCGGGGCCGCCGTGCCCAGGGCCACGGCGCGCGTGGCGTTCTGGGGGCCCTGGCGATGGCGGTCACGGCCGGAATCGGGAGCCTCGTCGGCAAAGTGGTGTGACGGTCCCGCTGCTGCGCGCCGCTACGGCCGCGGGTCGTGGCAGTGCCTGTGCGGCGGAGAGGAGTTGCAATCCAGCGAGCAGGTCTGGTCAGGCCTGCAGAACCAGTGGAGGGCCCCGCTTTTCAGGCATGCGCCGGCACAGTGGCGATGCGGCGCGTCGGTCGGCTCGATGAAGGTCGGTTCTGCATCCGGCGAGCGAGCCGCCGTCTGCGCCTGGACAAGGGCGCGCTCGCGGCAAGCGCGAGGAGAAGTGCGAGCGCCCGGCTGTTCATGTTCGTGCTCCCTTGAACGCCGGGACGTCGTCGCGCGGAGCAGGCTTAAGGGCACCCCGACGCGGCTCTGCGGCGGCTGCGGACACTCGGCCTTGTGCCTGGGCGGCGGCACAGCGGCCTTGATCCAGAGCAAGGCACCACATTGACGGCTCGCTAACTGAGCATGAGGCTGCGCGTCAGGTGCGCGAAGGATCCGGCGGCCCCTGCGTCCGGCCGAGGAGGCCAGCCGTATCCGGGCGCGAAGATGCGGCCCGGCCGCGGGCGGGCGGCTGGGGGAACAGGTCAAGCTTAGGAGCCCGGATCGGCTGATCCTCCGAGCCACGCATTGGGCAGTGCCATGAATGGGATGCGGTCGTCGGAGGTCCGTCGTGCATGTGATCCGCAGCAGCCGGCCGGGCCCGACTGTCTCGCTGCCGACGAGGTTCTCGCGGCCCTGAGCGTTGAGGCCGGATCCGGACTGAGTTCGCAGGAGGCGCAGGCGCGGCTCGGGCGCTACGGCAAGAACGAACTGCGCGCCGTCGAGCCCGTGCCGCTGTGGCGCAAACTCCTCGCCCCGTTCACGGATGTCCTCGTCCTCCTGCTCCTCGTCGCGGCGTTCGTCTCCCTCGGCCTGTGGCTGTACGAGCGCGAGACCGCCCTGCCCTACGACGCGCTCGCGATCATCGCCATCGTCCTCCTCAACGCCGCGATGGGCTACGTTCAGCAGGCGCGCGCCGACCGGGCCGTCGCGGCCCTGCGGCAGATGTCGGCCGCGCAGGCGCGGGTCGTTCGGGACGGGACACTTCAGACCGTCCCGGCGGCGGAACTCGTCCCGGGCGATATCCTCCGCCTCGAGGAGGGCGATACGGTCCCGGCCGATGCACGGCTGGTCCAGACAAGTCTGCTGCAGACGACGGAAGCCGTCCTGACCGGCGAGAGCCTGCCGGTGTTCAAGGACGTCGCAGCCCTCGCGGGCCCGGCGGATCTGGGCGGCCGCCGCAACATAGTCTTCAGCGGGACCGCGATCACCTACGGCCGAGGGCTAGCGGTTGTGACGGCCACCGGCATGCGGTCCGAGATCGGACGCGTCGCCGCGATGCTGCGGGACACGCCGGACGAGACCACCCCGCTGCAGACCGAATTGGATCGCGTCGGCAAGCGCCTCGGGCTCGCGGTGATCGGCATCGCCGTCCTGCTCATCGCGGTCATCCTCGTCGTCGCGGATGTCCGGGGCTTCCACGCCCTCCTCGGTGTGCTCATCCTGGGGGTGGCCCTGGCGGTCGCGGCGGTGCCGGAAGGTCTCCCGACCATCGTCACCGCTTCCCTGTCCCATGGCGTCCGGCGCATGGCCGCGCGGAAGGCGATCGTGCGTCGCCTCTCGGCGGTGGAGACGCTCGGCTCGGCCGACGTGATCGCGTCTGACAAGACCGGCACGCTGACCAGGAACGAGATGACGGTGCGGGTGGTCGTGACGGCGGCCGGGCGCACCGAGGTCGGCGGCAGCGGCTACGTCCCCACCGGACGGTTCAGCCGGGCCGGCGGCGATCTCGGCGATGCCCAGAGATCAGAGGTAAGGCAGGCCCTTCTCGCCGGCCTGCTGGCCAATAACGCCGTCCTGCAGGAGCGCGACGGGCGCTGGATTGTGCAGGGCGATCCCACCGAGGGCGCGCTCATCGTCGCTGCCCGCAAGGCAGGGCTCGAGGACGGCGCGATGACCCGCCGCTTCTCCCGCATCGCCGAGGTGCCGTTCTCGTCGGAACGCAGGCTGATGAGCACCGTGTCCCGCGATGGCGAGCAGGACGGGCACCTGTTCGTCGGGACGAAGGGCGCACCGGACAGCGTCCTCGCGCGCTGTTCGGAGGAGTTCGCCGACGGCCGCGTCCGTGCGCTCCCGCCCGCGCGCCGGAATGCCATCCTGGCGGCGAACGACGTCCTCGCCGGGGAAGGGCTGCGAAGCCTCGGGGTGGCCTTTCGGCCTCTGGCCAGGGACGATGTCGGCACTGCGGCGCTGGACGGGCGCATCGAGCAGGACCTCATCTTTCTCGGCCTGATCGGCATGGCCGACCCGCCCCGCCCCGAGGCACGGGAGGCGGTCGCGCAGGCCCGGGCGGCCGGGATCCGCCCCATCATGATCACGGGCGACCACCCGGGAACCGCGTCGGCGATCGCCGCCGAACTCGGACTCGCCGCCGGAGCGCGCGCCGTCACGGGCGCTGAGCTCGATACACTCTCGGACGAGGCCCTCGATGGGACCGTGCGCACCGTGTCGGTCTACGCGCGCGTCAGTCCCGAGCACAAGCTGAGGATCGTGCGGGCGCTCCAGCGCGACGGCCTGACCGTGGCCATGACGGGCGACGGCGTGAACGACGCGCCCGCCCTGAAGGCTGCCGATATCGGCGTCGCCATGGGCCTGACCGGCACGGATGTGTCGCGGGAAGCCGCCGACATCGTGCTTGCCGACGACAACTTCGCCACGATCGTGGCGGCGGTCGAGGAAGGGCGCGCGATCTTCGACAACATCCGCAAGTTCCTGCGCTATCTCCTCTCGTCGAACATCGGTGAAGTCGCGACCATGTTCCTGGGGCTTCTGCTGGCCGGGACGCTCGGGCTCGCCGGATTGCGGGCCGGCGAAGTCGTGCTCCCCTGCAGGCGACCCAGATCCTCTGGATCAACTTCGTCACCGACGGCGCGCCGGCTCTCGCGCTCGGGTTGGATCCGGCGGACCCGGCGGTGATGCAGCGCCCGCCCCGGCCCCGCGGCGAAGGTGTGCTGACGCGCCGGATGTGCGTGGACATCGCCCTGGTCGGCCTCGTGACCGCGTGCGGCAGCCTGTTCGTGCTCGATGCTTCGCTGCCCGGCGGGCTCGTCGAAGGGAATGGCACTCTGGCCTACGCGCAGACCATGACGTTCACCACGCTGGTCCTCTTCCAGCTCTTCAACGCGTTCAATGCCCGCTCCGAGGACCGGAGCGTTCTGGAGGGTCTGTTTCGAAACCTCTGGCTCTGGGCCGCGATCGTCCTGTCGCTCCTGCTCCAGGCTGCCGCGGTTCACGTCCCCGTCCTGCAGCGCGCCTTCGCCACCGTGAGCCTGAGCGTCGGAGACTGGGTGTTCTGCCTCGCCGTCGCCAGTTCGGTTCTGGTCTTCGGCGAGGTCCGGAGATGGCTGATCCGCAGGACGCGCCACTCGGCCGCCGGGAGAGCGAGAGGATGACGCGTCCACCGATCGCGCGCCGGCCGAGCGCGCCCGCCTTCATCTTCGACGTCGACGGCGTCCTGCTGGCGTCTCCGCATGAACGTGCCTGGCGCGAGGCGCTCGCCGGCTTCGCGGATCCCCGGCACTTCACCACCGCGCTGTATCAGGCGCAGGTCGCCGGCAAGGCCCGACTGGACGGGGCCCGCGCCGCCCTCGCCGCGCTGGGTCTGGTGCATGCCGAGCGCCTCGCGCCGGCCTATGCTGATGCGAAGCAGCGCTGCCTCGAGCGGATCGTCGCGGCCGAAGGTGTGACGGCCTTCCCCGACGCCCTCCGCTTCGTCCAGGCCCTCACCGACCGGGACTGGGCCCTGGCGGCGACTTCGTCCTCGAAGAACGCGGAGGCCATGATGCGCGCGGTGCCGCTGAGCGAAGACCGGACGCTGCTCGATGCGTTCGCGGCCCGGGTCTGCGGCCGCGCGCTCCGCCACAGCAAGCCGGACCCCGAGATCTTTCTGCTGGCCGCCGCCGAATTGCGGGTCGATCCGGCTCGCTGCGTCGTGGCCGAGGACGCGCCCGTGGGCGTCCGGGCGGCCAAGGCCGGCGGCATGACCGCAATCGGCATCGCCCGCCTCGGCGACGCCGCCGGATTGCGGGCGGCGGGAGCCGACCGCGTGGTCACGAGTTTCGACGAGATCCGCATCGACGATCTCGCGCCGCCTTCCTCTTCGGGAGATGCCGCATGAATGTGGCCAGCACCTTGGCCGAGGACATGGTGTCCGAAGGCGATCCGTCCTGGCTGCTGCGCGAAACCGGATACGAGTTGCTGCGGGAGAGCACCTTCGAGACCCGCTTCGCCATCAGCAATGGCTTCCTCGGCGTGCGCGGCGGGTTGGCGGCCCATCTCGGGGCCTGCCGGGCCATTCCGCCGCGGTTCTACGTGGCCGGATTGTTCGACACGCCGACGCCCGACAGCGTCGTTCCGGAACTGGTGCCGGCGCCCGACTGGACGCAGGTCAGCATCCTCCTGCCCGACGGCCCGCTCATGCGCTGTCCGGACCGGTCCTCGCGGGCGCTGACCCTGGACATGCGACGGGGCGCCCTGTTCATGGAGGCCCGCCAGACCTGCAACGCCCCACTCGAAGTCTGCCTGCGCTCCCTGCGGCTGGTGTCGCTGCACGCGCGCGCGATCGGGATGCAGGTGATCGAGCTTCGGATCGAGAGCGGTGTCAGCGACCTCACCTTCGAGGCCGCGTTGGGGCCGACGGATTTCGAGCTCGCCCCGGAACGGGCGGATCTTGATCTCAAGGCGTGGCGCACCTGGCGGTCCGGCCGGAGCCTCGCGATCGCGTCGGCGGCCTCGCTGGAGGTGGACGGTGTCGAGCGCCAGCCCGTGGCGCGGGGCGACCTGACCTGGGCTTGGCGCTGGACCGCGCAGCCGGGTCAGGTCGTGACCTTCCGGCGCATCGTCGCGGTGACGCGCCACCACGCCACCGACGTCCATGCGGGTGCCCGGGCCCGTAAGGAACTGGCCGCCGCGCGCACCCTCGGCTGGCGCGGCATCCTCGCCCGCCACGAGGCGGCCTGGGCCGAGCGCTGGCGCTGCAGCGACATCCGGGTGACGGGCGACCCAGCCGCGCAAGCGGCCCTGCGCTTCGCCATCTTCCACCTGAACGGGGCGGCGAACCCGGATGACCCGCATGTCTCCGTCGCTGCCCGCGCCCTGACGGGGGACGATTACCGCGGCCACGTCTTCTGGGACACCGAGATCTTCCTTGTACCCTTCTACGCGCTGACTTGGCCTGAAGCCGCGCGCACGCTCCTGATGTACCGCTTCCGCACTCTGGACGCGGCCCGCGCCAAGGCCGCCCGGATGGGTTGGCGGGGTGCCCTCTACGCCTGGGAATCGGCCGATACCGGATCCGAGGTCACGCCGCCCCAGACGGTCGGCCCGGACCGCAAGATCCTGGACATCCTCTGCGGCAGCCAGGAGCAGCATATCAGCGCCGACGTCGCCTATGCGGTCTGGCTCTACTGGCAGGCGACCGAGGACGACGCGTTCCTGCACGAGGCGGGTGCCGAGATCATCCTGGAGACGGCCCGGTTCTGGGCGAGCCGGGCTGTGTTGGAGGCGGACGGCCTGCGCCACATCCGCGGGGTCATCGGACCTGACGAGTACCACGAGCGGGTGGACGACAACGCCTTCACCAACGTCATGGCCCGGTGGACCATCGCGCGCGGCCTCGACGTCGCGGTCCTCCTGCGGGAACGCTGGCCCGAGACGTGGGAGCGGCTCGTGCGGAGCCTCGACCTCGGCGAGCCGGAACTGGAACAATGGCGCGCGGCGGCGCAGACCATCGCCACCGGCTTCGATCCGGCAACGGGGCTGTACGAGCAATTCGCGGGCTTCTCGGCCCTGGAGGCGGTTGACTTGAACGCCTATGCCGGGCGCTCGGTCCCGATGGACGTGGTTCTGGGGCGCGAGCGGACGCAGCGGGCTCAGGTCATCAAGCAGGCCGACGTCGTCGCGCTCCTGGCCCTTCTGCCCGAGGCCTTCCCCGGCGCCAGCGGCGGGACCAACTTCGACCATTACGAGCCCCGGTGCGGGCACGGAAGCTCGCTGAGCCGGGCCATGCACGGCCTCGCGGCCGCGCGGCTGGGCCGTTCAGAGGCGGCGCTGGGCTACTTCCGCCGAAGCGCGGCCATCGATCTCGCCGACACCCACGTGGCGATCGGCGGCGGGATCCACATCGCGGCCCTCGGCGGCCTGTGGCAGATGGCGATCTTCGGCTTCGCTGGCGTGTCGCTGCGGGCCGACGGCCTCGCCTTCTGTCCGCGGCTGCCGGCCGGCTGGCACAGCCTCGACTTCAGGATCCGGTGGCGCGGGCGGGAACTCGTCGTCGTCCTCGACGGGAAGACCCGCGCGCTGCGCGTCACCCTCGACCGGGGGCTCCCATGACGGTGTTCGCCGGAGGTGCCGCCTTCGTCATCGCGACGGACAGACCTTTGTCTGTAGAGGGCATCGGCGGATGAGGCCCTCTTTCTTGAGCGGGAGGCGGTTCTCGGGTGCGAGACCGGGACGGCTCGCACGTGCGCATCCGTCAGCAATCCCCACCGGGACCGACTGCGTCGGGCGATCTCCCGGTGACTTGGCCCTGGCTGCCGGGGCACGCCGGGCAGTCTCGTCCGTCTGCTGGAACGGCCCAGGATCGTCACGCAACGGCCGATCGCGGCCTCCGGCTCACCGGGACAGGAAGAGGGGCACGGGACAGGAGCGGAGCAGGGCCTGCGTGACCCCGCCCCAGACTAGTTCGCGCAGGCGCGAATGGACGAAGGCTCCCATCACGATCATGTCGGCGCACGACAGCGTCGCGTGCTTGCGCAGCGTCTCGGCCACGTCCCCGTCCTCGGCCACGAGGTCCACGACCGTGACCGGAACATCGTGATGCGCCAGCGACGGCGCGATTTCGGCGCCCGGCAGGGACTCGGACAAATCCTTCTCCCCGACGACCGAAACGATCTCGACGGCGTCAGCCTGCTTGAGAAGCGGCAGGGCGTCATGCAGGGCGCGGGTCGCCTGCGCGCTGCCGTCCCAGGCCACGAGGATCCGCCGCGCCGCAAAGGTGCCGCCGCGCGGAACCACGATCAGGGGCCGGCCGCTGTCGAACAGGAGCACTTCGATCAGCCCGCGGTCACCCGTCAGGGCGTCCGGCTCGGCATCGATCACGCAGAGGTCATACAGGCGGGCCCGCGTGCGGAACGTCGCGATGAGTTCGGGATAGCCGAGATGGGGCGTCTCGGTGCTGCAGATGACACCGGCCGCCGCAGCGTTGCCGCGGGCCTGTTCTGCCATTCGTTCAGCCACGACGCGCAGCCTCCGGTTCTCGTCGGCGACCAATTCCCGGACTAGGCGGCTGATCCAGGCGTGCGGCAGGAGGAGCTTGACCGAGGCCGCTTGCACGGTGACGCGCGCGCCGACCTGCTCGGCGAGCGAGAGGCCGTAGGCGAGAGCGTCCGAAGCATCTTCGGTCCCGAGCTGCTCGGTCAGACAGACGAGGATGGTCTTGAGATTGGTGATCATGGCGGGCCCGCGTTTCGCGCGGGCATTCTCGGATCCGGCGACGCCGGCGCCTTGAGGCCGATCAAACGCGGCCCCTGTCGCGAGCCTCCGAACGACCGCGAGGATGTCCTTTTATCGCTCTGGGTGCTGGAACGAGCGGCATCGCTCCACTGCAACGCGAACCGGCGAGCCGAAAGGCCGTCCTGCATTGGCTCCGGGACCGGAGCCGCCCCTTGAGCGGTGAGGCGCGATGCCCTGTGAACGGGCGCGCGACCGCATTTCCCGCCGGCTCCGGCCGGTCACCCGAAAGGCGTACTATAATAATTATTTCGTATTGAGAATTGTGTAGGTTGATGCTAAGCGCAAGTCTCAGTGTGTATATGCGTCCCCTAGTCACAAATGCGCGTTGGCCATGTATTGCATTGGCCAATGAACAGCCAAGGGGGTTAATATGCTTTCAGAAATTGATCGCGCGGTGAAGGATCTGGCGCTTTCGTCAGGTGCCGATCGTTGCGCGTTGCGCTCGCATATTGCGGGGATGCTTGCAAAACTCTTGCCGGGTTCACGGCCGCTGACAGTCGGTCGTAGGGCAGCTTTGGACCTGAACTGCCATGGAATGATCGCTCGGTCGCATGCGGCCCGTGGCTGTCACGTGCTGGCGTAACGCGGGGCGGTCCCTTCCGTCTTCGTGGTCACGGCGCTCGCCTCCGGCCCGATCGCGCCGCCCGGTTGCCGGCCGAAGCCGAACCATGCCTCCGGACTGATGGACGGTCCGGCCGCGCCGGCCGGCGGAACACGGTGGCCGATGCGCTCGCGTGCGGGAGCCCGGAAGACCGCGGGGTGGTGATACCCATCCGCAGGGTGGCTCTGGCGTGGGCCGGCGCAGCCGCAGCCCCGCGGGGCACAGCCTCCGCGACGTCCGGCAGCGTCATGTCGGCAGAGGCGATCATAGTGCTGGGATTGCAGAATCCCGATCGCGCCCCTCGGTCCGAGCACCGCTATTTTCGATTTAAACGGTCGTCCGTCTTCCTGAAGATCTGCCCGGAGATGTGAATATGCATTTGAAAGATCGAGGAGCATGCAGCGATGGTCGCATCGAGAGGAAACAATTTCGGATTTTTGCGCCTCTTGTTCGCATCTCTCGTGGTGGTGTCGCACTCGCCGCAACTCGTGGACGGCAACGACTCGCGTGAAATACTGGTGTGGCTCTTCGGCAGCCGTCCGCTCGGCCATTTCGCGGTCGACGGGTTCTTTCTCGTGAGCGGGTATCTTATCACGCAGAGTTGCCAAAATTCCCGCTCCATTGGAGACTATTTGACGAAACGGATCGTTCGGATCTACCCAGGATTTATCGTTGCTTTCCTTGCTTCGACGCTCGTGGTCGCTCCATGCGTGGGCGGCGATCTGGCGCAAGTTTCAGCCCTGGCATCGGCCAAGAAGATCGTCCTCCTCGATAGTCCGGCAGTGCCGGGTACTTTCGCGGGATTGCCGTCGCACATCCTCAACGGATCAATGTGGACTATTCCCTACGAGTTTCGTTGCTATCTGCTGGTCATCGTATTGTGTTACGCGGCAACGCGTGTAAACCGCGGTGTCTACGCTTTTTTCCTGTTTGTTCTCACGTTATTTTACGCATTTCGCGGAGATTTGCCGAGTCTGCGTTACGGTTACACGGTTTTCGGCATTCCCGCCGACACGGCCCGTCTGACCACGGTCTTTTTTGTCGGGGCCGCCTTCTATGTTTGGCGGGACCGTATCGTCTTCACGCACCGCCGCGCCATCTGCGCCGCTGCCGCGCTCATCGCGCTCATGATCGTTCCCTGGCTTGCGGAGCCGGCATTCGCGATCCTCGGCGGCTATCTGATTTTCTGGTATGCTATGGCGTGCGCGCCGAACCGGGTAAGTCGTATGATGGATCACGCCGATCCTTCATATGGCCTCTACTTGTATGCATGGCCGGTGCAAGGATTCCTCGTCTTTAATATTTCCGGCATCTCGCCGTGGGCGGTGACGGTGATCACCTTGCCGGTCGGGATGGCGCTGGGTCTGCTGAGCTGGCACCTCATCGAGAAGCCGGCCCTCCGCCACAAGCATCTCTTAGCCGGTGTCAGGTAGGCAGCCGACGCGCATCGCTTGCCGGCTGTGACGCACGTCCGAGGCCCATGCGAGACGAGGCCAGCTCAAGCTCGCGACGGGACCCGGAACGAGCCGGCGCTTGTGCCTGCGGTGAGCCGCCTCGGATCTCACGAGCAGGCTCTGCGCCGGCGCCGTCCCTTCACGGGCGGCAGCCTCGCCCGGCGATCGGACCGCGGATCCCGGGCCGTGAGCATCCGCTGCGCCGAATGCCTCGCCGGGGCGCGCATCAAGCCCTCTCCGGGCGATGGAGATACCGCGCTGGCCGACACGGGAATCGGTCCGTTTGAGGCTGGGGTATTCCACGTGCACGATCCGTGGCGCAGCTTCGACGCCGTGGATCAATCATTGCCGGTTCCTCGAATCGATCGGCGGTGTGTCTCCCGCCGAATCGGCGGCGTCTCATCGGGCGCGGACCAAGATCAAAACCTGCCGCCTGACCCGGACCGAAGCGCTTCTTAAAGACCCAGGGCGATCCCATGCGAAGCGATATGCCGCGCACTGATTCTTGGCCGGTCTGGCGCTCGCATCGGCCGGGCGACAACGCAACGGGCAGCAATGATCGCCCCTTGGTCGAGTTGTCGCCAATCTAGCGGACGTCCTGCACCCGAAAGCGCGCCTCGTACACGCGCCGGATCTCGCGCGTCGGACCTGCATCGCTCTACCGAATGTGGCAGGATCGCCACGGACCTCCCGAACCGAACAGGCTGCGAAGAATCCTAGTTGTCCAGGGGAACCGGTTCGCACATGGTGATCCCGCGTAGAGGCCTCGCTAGGCGGGAGCCCGCAGGAGCCTGCCGCTGAAGACGCAGGCCAAACATAAAAACAAATGGTGTGACCCGGAAAACCGGGCATCGCCAAGGCCATGGGTCTCGAACGGTTTGGGGTTGCTGATGAATTTATTGAAGAGTTCGCTGCTCGGGTCCGCTGCTGCGTTCGCGGCCATCGGAGCCGGCCACGCTGCCGACCTGCCCGTCAAGAAGGCGGCTCCGGTCGAATTTGTTCGCGTCTGCAATGCTTACGGAGCTGGGTTCTGGTACATCCCCGGAACCGACACGTGCCTTCGCATCTCCGGCCGCGCCCGTTTCGAGTACCTGTACCAGAACACCGGCAACCGCAGCGGCACCAACGGCGACGTCTCGGGCTACCGGGGTCTTGCCCGTATCAACATGGATGCGCGGACTCAGACCGCCTACGGTACCCTCCGTGCCTTCACCCGTATCGAGATCCAGAACCGGACCGGGCCGTACTTCACGTCGGGCTCCCGCCAGCGTGAGGGTCTCGCCATCCCCGCTCTCGGTGCGGACGCCTTCGGACGGGCGCAACAGTACGTCGACGTCGACAAGGCCTTCATCCAGTTCGCCGGCATCACCGCCGGTCGCGCCTCGTCGTTCTTCGACTTCTACGCCCACGATTTCGAGATGATCGGCGGTACGACGGGCTCGGACACCTACAGCACCAACCTCCTCGCCTACACCGCCAAGCTTGACGGCGGCTGGAGCGCCACGATCTCTGCGGAAGATCCGACCTACCGGCGCTTCCCGGTCTTCGGCAGCGGCTC
This sequence comes from Methylobacterium sp. P31, assembly GCA_050632875.1. GTDB lineage: Bacteria > Pseudomonadota > Alphaproteobacteria > Rhizobiales > Beijerinckiaceae > Methylobacterium. The sequence goes on from JBODSC010000001.1 coordinate 5,938,275, forward strand.
GAGCACCTCCGCCGCCCCTCTCGCGTTCAGCAGCGCGTTCGCGCCGTTCGGGACGGGCACGTTCCTGGCGCCGATCGTCGTCGGCACCAACCAGGTGGCCTTCGTCGACGCCACGCAGAAGAACCGCGTCCCCGACGTTGTGGGCGTTCTCCGCCTCGACCAAGCCTGGGGTTCGCTGCAGCTCTCGGCGGCCAGCCACGAGATCAACGGCGGCAACGCCTCCTTCGTGGCCACGACCCCCACAGGCGGTCTGACCGTCGCCTCCGCGGGCCGCGCGCCGACAACCTATGGCTGGGCCGTGCAGGCTGGCGGCAAGTTCAACCTGCCGTTCATCGCCCCCGGCGATGCGCTGTACCTGCAGGGCGCCTACAGCGAGGGCGCCAACGCCTACACCGGCATCGCGAACTACACCTATCCATACGACGCGCAGTCGGCCGCCCCCTTCTCCGGCGGATCGTTCATCACCTACAACAACGACGCCGTGATCAACCCGGCCACGGGCAGGTACACCCTGGCGCAGAGCTTCACGGTGGTGGCCTCCTACCTCCACTACTGGTCGCCGGAGTGGCGCTCGGCTATCTACGGGAGCTACGGCGAGGTCTCGTACAGCAAGAGTGCCCGCGCGGCACTTGGCACAATCGGCTTCGGCTTCAGCCCGACCACCAGCGTCGCCAATGCCAACGCCTTCGCCTTCAGCTCGGTGCTGCGCGACAATAACCTCATGGTGGCCGGCGCGAGCCTGATCTGGTCGCCGGTGAAGGACCTGGATATCGGCGTTGAGGGCGCCTACGTCCGTGCCGCCCTGAACAACGGGCTGACGAACGACATCAACAAGAACCCGGCGGGCGTGAACGTGAACGGTGTTCCGGTCAAGCTGATCGGATCGACCGATACGTTCCAGACCCGCTTCCGGGTCCAGCGAGATTTCTAATTCCAGATCGAGGCCGGCTTGTTGTTCAGACCGGCTGGTCTCGATATCTCCGTTGGACGAGACCTAGCTGCCCGGCCAAAAGGCCGGGTTTTTTATTGTCTTGGCAAGACTATCAGCGTCCAAGATTCCATTCGGCTTCAATCGCCATCTTCTGACAAATGGTCGTCGAAGCTCTTATCGGGCCAGCCCTGGCGGCCCATCCACGGTAAGGGTCCGGCCAGGCCTGCGGCTCGGTTTCGTTCAGACGCCCCTCGCAAGGAGCGTGGCATCTGCTCAAGTGCTGCCTTCCGCATCACCTGACCGGCTGGTTCTGGACGGGGCCGATCGAGGGGATCAGCGCGGATCGGTGCCAGGCATATGAAGCGGAGCCGGACAATGGCCGCCCGCGTCGAGGCGCCCGCGCTCGATCGCAACCCGCTCGGCGTGGCGATCCCGCGCCGGCCCGACGTGGGCCTCGCGCGAATCGGTCGAGGAGAAGACCGCGACTGTTGCGGCGCTACGGTCCCACCTTGCGCGGCATAGGCGCTCCCCGCCACCGAAAGGGTGATCCGCGGCGGCCAGCCTGTCGTTGAACGGGAGCGCGCGGGCGAGGTGCTTTCACGGCTCCTCGATCCCCCGGGCCGCTTTCGAACTGCAAGCCGCACGCCAAGAGCCTCTCACAAAACTCCCGTCGAACCGTCGCGGCCAGAAGTAGGACGCCCGGTGATCGGGAGTTTTGTGAGGAGCTCTCAAGGGCCGAATGCAAGGACAGTGACGGTCCCGCGACGGCCGTTGCCGATGGAGTGATCCGGCAAGGTCTCGCCAGATCGGAGAGGCGGCCGGGAAGCTCGTGTGGGGGCGGCGGGTTGAACATCAGGCTGCCATGGCCCGGGTGAAGCGCTCGCCGAAGATGACGACGAATTGCGCCTTGGCCATGATCCATTCACGCGGGTCCGTCCTGCCCGCCTCCCCGGAGCGGCCCAAGGCCAGTCAGAGGCGTTCCGGCGCGACCTCGTCGGTCGAGGAATGCCCTCGGGCGCGCACGGCCCGGCGTGGTGTCGCTTTCAGGACCGCGATGGCGTTCGTCGTGTCGAGCTGCCGCCGGGACACGCCGGGAGAGGCCCCATCCGTCCAGGCGCGCCGCCAGCTCCGGGCAATGGCGGGGTACTTCCGGCCCCCTCGGTTGCCCGGGCTGATGGTGCCGCCCCGCCAGGGGCAGCCTCGAGCGCCCGATGAGGTCCTTCAGCCCAGGTGCCGCGGCCCTGCGGCCTTGGTCAGAGACAAAGGCGCGGCGGCTTCAGCCGTCGCACGCGCCGCCGCCACCCCCTCTGCTGCTGTCGACCCCAGATTCTAGAAGTCCCGCTGGATGCGGAAGCGGGCCTGGGCGTTGTCTTCCTTGCTGATGAGTCTGAACGGGTTGGTCGAGTCCTGCACGAGGCCGTTCTTCACGCCGCCCCGGATCCAGGCTCCTCCACGCCGATGTCGAGGTCCTTGACCGGCGACCAAATCAGGCTTGCACCGGCGGTGATCTGGTAGGCGTCGCGCAGCGTCGAGCTGGCCGCGAGGGCAGCCCGGCTCGCCGCCGTCCCGGTGAAGCGCGGGAACCCGAAGCCCAGCAGAGCCAGGGAGTTGCGGCCTGCCGATCCGAAATCGGCCTCGCCGTAGTTGGCGTAGAAGGCCGAGCGCCAATCCGGTGCCCAGTAATGCAGCAGCGAGGCCGTGGCGGTGAAGCTCGTCGAGAGACTCGTAGCGGCCGGTCGAAGGGTTCAGCACGGCATCCGCGAAGTACCGGGTCAGGCCCGACCCCGTCTGGATGCCGGTCGAGAGGCCGTCATACGGCGCCGAGTAGTACTGGTACCCGGTGTAGCTCATCGCGCCTTGGCCGTAGGCGCCCTGCAGGTAGAGCGCGTCCCCGGGAGCGATGAACGGCAGGTTGAACTTGACGCCCCCTGAACCGCCCAGCCATACTCGTTGGGCGCGCGACCCACCGGCGAGACACCGAGCAGGCTTGTCGCGGCGGTGCCGATCGCCACGGTCGAGACCGCGTTGCCGCCATTGATCTCGTGCACGGCGGCCGAGAGCTGGGCCGAGCCCCAGCCTCCGTCGGCGCGCAGGACGCCGACGAAGTCGGGCATGCGGTTCTTCTGGGTGACGTCCTGGAAAGCGACCACGCCCGGCGCGACCACGATCGGCGCCAGGAACGTGCCGGCGCCGAAGCCGTTGAAGGCGGCGCTGAAGCCTGCAAAGCCGCTGGCGGGATTGAAGGCCCCGATGGCGGCGCCCGTGCCGAAGATCGGCTGGCGCCGGTTGGTCGGGTCTTCGATCGACAGCGTCGCCGACAGCCCGTTGCCCAGGGTCGCCGTATAGGCCAGCAGGTTGGTGCTATAGACGTCGGAGCTCTGGATCGCGCCGATCATGTCGAAATCGTGCGCGTAGAAATCGAAGAACGACGAGGCGCGACCGGCGGTGAGCCCGGCGAACTGGATGAAGGCCTTGTCGACGTTGATGAAGTTGAAGGCCCGATTGTAGGCGTCCGCGCCCAAGCCGACGTTTGACAGCCCCTGACGGGCGCGTGCGAGCACCGACTGGGTGCCGAGCAGCGACGCGACGTCGAGGCGCACGAAGGCCCGCAGGGTTCCGTAGGCCGTTTGCGTGCGCGCATCGAGGTTCATGCGCATCAGGCCGCGCGACTCGGAGATATCACCGCCGGTGCCGGTGCGGATCTTCGAGGTCGGTATCGACAGGTACTCGTAGCGCGCCCGCCCCGAGATGCGCAGGCACGTGTCGGTTCCGGGTATGAAGAAAAACCCCTTCCCGTACGCGCCGCAGACGCGGACATACTCGATGGGCGCTGCTTTCGCGACCGGGAGATCTGCCGCCTGAGCTGCAAGCCCTGTGCTCAGCAACGCGCTCGAGTCTCAGCAAAAATCGCTTCGCAGACAGCATATCGAGAAACCCCCCAGAGGCCACCGGTTATTCTTTGACAATACGCTGGCGGTTGCGATTGTCGTTATAGGCTCGTTTTCGGGATGTGAGCATTTCGCGGAGCAAAAACACTTTGCACTTGCGAATTGCGGATCCTTCTATCCTCACAGTTTGTTGAAGGCTGGCCTCGAGGTCAATCTCCCAAAGCCAAGCTGGCATACCAAAAGCCAGATCTCGGACAGGAGTGTTGCTGCTGAGACACGATTCTGCATCATGCCCTGGCTGCCGCACGAGCAGACGCAGCGGATTGTGCGCGATAGAGCGGCCCTATGAGTGTCGGAGGCGGGATTGGCCCAGGGGGCCAGGGACGCCGCGCTCGGCGGCGCCGTCGGCTGACGCGATGGCCCGCGCGCTGGCGCGCTGGCTTGTGTTTGCATCTCGATCCGGCCGTCAGGACGGAGCCGCCCGGCCCGTTGCTCGCGCTGCGCGATGGGTACCTGAGGCAGGAGATCTCTTATGCGTTGAACGCGGCCCCAAAATCGCGATCGGCCGCTGGCCGGACACGGGCAACCGCGTCCGGCCGCGTTGGTTGTGCGGCACCGGTTGCCTGTGCCCGCCGGCCTATCAGGTCCCTTGCAGGGCTGACTTCACCTTGGCCGGCGTGAACGGCACGGACCGCACGCGGGCTCCCGTCGCGTCGAAGATCGCGTTCGAGACCGCGGCCGGCACGATGGCAGCCGATGGCTCACCAGCCCCCACGGCTTCTCGGTCGGCCGATCGATCAGGTCGATCACGACTTCGGGCACGTCCGGGAACGTCAGGATCGGGTAGCTCGACCAGTCGAGGCTCGTGACAGCGCCGCGATCGAAGGTGACCTCCTCCATCAGCACCCGGCTGACGGTCTGGATGACGTTGCCGTCGAGCTGGTTGCGCACACCGTCCGGGTTGATGATCTGCCCGCAATCCTGGACCACGAAGAAGCGCGGAACCCGCACCTGTCCCGTGCTGCGGTTGACCTCGACCTCGGCCACGCTGGCCACGTAGGTGCGGTTCAGCTCGTACTTGACGTAGGAAATGCCGCGGCCGCGCAGCACATCGCCCGAGGTCTCCTTCACCGGCGAGGGCCGAGGCTGCCACTTGGCGAGTTCCGCAACGCGCTTCAGCAATTCGATCCCGCGCGGATCCTTGAGCGCGCGCAGGCGGTATTCCAGCGGGTCGGCACCGGCCGCCGCCGCGCATTCGTCGAGGAAGGCTTCGTTGGCGAAGGTGTTCTGCATCCGGCCGGGGGTGCGGATCCAGGAGGGACGGAATGGCGTCGAAGCCAGACGATGGCAGACCGTGCGCACGTTCGGGAAGGCATAGGGCAGCGCCGAATTGCTGATGATGTTGCCCGGTGCCATCGTGGTCTCGTGCGGGAGGTCAGCCAGCGAGGCCGCCACCAGCGGCACGTTGCCCGCCGCACCCTCCGGGACGTGGAACTGCGAGGACCAAGCGGCGACGTTGCCCTGCTGATCGAGCCCGGCCTTCAGGTCGATCAGGGTCGGCGGTCCCTTCGGATCCCAGCCGTGCTCGTCCGCGCGCGACCACTGGACCCGGACGGGACGGCCGACGGCGCGGGCGAGCAGGGTCGCGTCGCCGGCCGCATCCTCGTGGCCGTTGCGGCCGTAGCAACCCGAGCCCTCGACGTAGATGCAGCGCACCGCCTCCGGCGCGAGGCCCGTCATCGCCGCGAGCTGCTTGCGCAGGGCGTGCGTCATCTGCGAGGCGGTCCAGCAGGTGAGCAGCCCGTCCTTGAACTCCGCGATGGCGCAGGAGGGCCCGATCGAGCCGTGGGTGTGAATGGCGAAGTCGTAGCTCGCAGCGAGCGTCTTTGCAGCCTGGCCGAGCGCCTTCTCGGCATCGCCCGTGCTGCTCGTCACGTCGTCCTTGGTCACCTTCGTGGCCCGCACGTGCTGCCAGAGCTTGTCCTGCTCGGGCAGGCCTTCCCACTTGGACCAGGTCGCCTTGAGCTGCTTGGCCGCCTTCACGGCCGCCCACTCCTTCTCGGTGACGACGGCCAGGAAGTTGCCCTGGCGCACGACCTTGATCAGGCCGGGAATGTTCGCGACCGAAGCCTCGTCCACGCTCTGCAGGTCCGCGCCGATGGTCGGGGGCGGACCACGCGGGCATGCACCATGCCGGGCACGCGGTAATCCTGCATGTAGGTGAAGCGGCCGGTCACCTTCTCGGGGATGTCGATCCGCGCCACCGGCTTGCCCACGAGAGCGAAGTGCGCCGGATCCTTCGTCTTGACGGCCGGATCGACCTTGAGATCGAGGCGCCCGTCCTTCATGAGGCTCGGCGTAGGAGAGGCCCTTGCCGCCGGCCTTCGGCCGCACGGTCCCGTCCTCGCTGACCAGGGCGTCGGCCGGTACGCCGAGCCGCTCGCTCGCGATCTGCACGAGGCGCGCGCGGGCCGTCGCCGCCGCTTGCCGGATCTCGACGCCCCCTTCTGGATCGAGAGGCTTCCGTAGGTCGGTCCCTGATCCGGAGTCAGCGCCGTGTCGCCCTGGACAATCGTCACGCGGTCGAGCGGCAGGTCGAGTTCCTCGGCCGCAATCTGCGCCATCGCGGTCTCGACGCCGGTGCCAAGATCAACCTTGCCGGAGAAGATCGTGGCGCGGCCATCGGCGCCGAGGGCGAGGAAGCTGTCGACCTGGTCCGGCGCGACGGGCTTCGAGAAGCCGTTGGTGGCGACCGGCGCGAAGCTCTGCGCATTGGCGCCGCGGCCGGATAGCGAGAATCCGACCACGAGGGCACCACCCTGGAGCAGCAGGCTGCGGCGGGAAAGGAGAGGCGCGTTCATGGCATCAACCTCCGTCAGAGCGTGCCGGCGGCGCGCTGAACGGCGCGCACGATCCGCAGGTGTGTGCCGCAGCGGCAGAGGTTCTGGGCCAGCGCCTGCCGGATCGCGGCCTCGTCGGGCTTCGGGGTCTCGTTGAGGAGGGCGGCCGATTGCATGATCATGCCGTTGATGCAGTAGCCACACTGTGCGGCTTGCTCGGCGATGAAGGCCGCCTGCACCGGGTGGGGCTTGTCCGGGCTGCCGAGACCTTCGAGCGTTACGACCTTGGTCCCTGCCTTCAGGCTGGAAACCGGGGTGATGCAGGAGCGCACCGCCCGACCATCGACGTGGACCGTGCAGGCGCCACACTGGCCGAGACCGCAGCCGAAGCGCGGACCATGCAGGCCGAGATCGTCGCGGAGGACGTAGAGGAGCGGCGTATCGGGGTCGTCCACGCTGACGTGCGCCGCGCGCCCGTTCACGTCCAGCGACATCTGCTGCGCCATGGGGGCGTCTCCCTGGAACCATTCTGGGGCGCCCGGCCTATACCCAGCGTAGATCCGGAGCAACGCGCCGGCGTGACAGCTATCCCCATTCGCTGCACGTGGCCGTGCTGCCCCCGGCGCCGTCAGGGAAACGCATGCCGTCGCAGATCCGCAGCCGATACGCCCTCGCTCTCGTTCTCGTGCTGTCCGCCGGCCATGCGCAGGCCGCTGAGCGCATCGCGCAGGACTGGCCCGAGCCGTCACGGAAGGCCGCAGAGGCCGTGGCCAACAAGTACGGCGCACCGCAGGAGCAGACGGCGACCCTGCTGATCTGGCACCGCAACGGGCCGTGGATCCGGACCGTGGTGCATAAAGTCGGGGCTGAGCACGACTTCCCGACCAAGCACAGCGACGTTCTGGAGCAGAGTCCGCCCTACAAGGTCCCGCTCAATCTCTTCAGCGCGGTCGCGACATTCAACGGCAGCGTCATCCCGGACCGGACGCGCGGCACGCTGACCGCCTACGGAGCCAGCGAGGCCGAGAACGTCCTGAGCTTGAACTTGGCCCGCGCGGTGGTGCGCGGCGAGCTGACGGCCGAGCAGGCCCGTGACAAGCAGGTTGCGGCAGCGCAGCAGCTGGCGAGGGGACAGACGCCCGAACTGGCGGCCAAGCTGATGGTTGACCAGCAGCAAGAGGGCGATACCTCCGACCCGGACACCGCAATGATCATGCCGCCGAGTCGAACACCATAGGTAGGTACCCCGTCGCTCGTTCTGGCGATGTCCGATCCGCTGGCCGCTCCACCGACACGGCCGGGGCTGCCTGTGCTGATACCCCGGTGGGGCCGCGGTTACGGTCACGGATCGTATGACCAAGCGGCCTCGATCCGTGCGCGTCCGCCGGTGGCCCGGCTCTACATCGCACGCGGCTTGGCGAACTCAGCGCCTCACCGCTTCTCCCATGCTCCCGGGCCAGCCGGGCGGCCTGCTCGCGAGCCGCATGCCTCTGCCGCTCACGGCCATGGAGCCCGCGTCGGTACCGGTCGGCGAGACGAGTGCCGCTAGAACGAACCGGCATTTCGGGCTCCCCGTCCGGACACCCGAAGCAGACCGCTCAACCGGCGGCGTTGGGCGGACAGCGCCCTGTCGCCTCTCGCCCAACGATAAACGGTGAAACGAGAGTGGGCGCCCCCTTACGAGGCGCGCACTTCCGTGTGTTGGCTCCGAAAAGACGAATTGGTGGCTCGATATACGCGCACCTCAGCGATTGCTGCCCCCGCCACCTTGCGGCACGCGGCGTGAGGGATGACCCGCATTGCCGCCCGCAGCCGAGTCGGTCTGGACGGTGGAGGCACCGGTCCGTCCCGCAGCAACAGCCAGGTTCGGGTTGTTGCCTGTCGTGCCGGGCACTGGCGCTACTGTGGCCGATGGTGCGGCGGGCGTACCAACCTGCGCCTGAGCGAGTGCGCCGGTCGATACCCCAGCGGCGAGTGCACACGCGGCCGCAAACGTCAGCGATCTGACGAGCATGAAACTTCTCCTATGAATGAATCCGCGTCCTATAACTCGCGCCGTCCCAAATCGTTTCGTCATAGGCCCTGCGGGCGTCTCGCCGGCGCAAGTTCGCGCTCGGTCCCCGACCCGTCGCGCAATCGGCGGCCGCCTCCGGCCAGACCTGGCGTCAGCCCCGAAGAACTCCGGGGCGCTGGGCGGTGATGCAGGATGTGAGGGGGCACCGTGCTGCGGGAGCAGGCCTGACAGGCGCATCCCGGTGGGGTCGTCCGCTGACAAAGGGGACGCCTTGAGAGTAGAATATCAGGATGCGTTTCTTCATCGATCACGACGAGGGCCACTCGATCCGCGGCTGGATCGTGCCGGACAATCCGCTCGCCGTCAGCCGCGTGATGGTGTCCGTCGATGGACGACGGGTGGCTGAGGTTGAGGCCAGCTTAATCGCCGAGGACTTCAAGCGCAGTGGCTGGCATTCAACGGGTCAGTGCGTTTTCATAATCACAGAGGCCCAGGTGCCGGGCCTGTCCGGGCTGCCGCGGCTCGAACTCTACGATGCTGACACCAACGTGCTGGTCCACCGTCGTGTTTCGTCACCCGCGATGGTGCGCGACCGCTTGTGTCTCATCGATGCCAGCATAGAGCCCGAGACGATATTGCAAAACACATTGTTCCCATATTTCGAGCGCAGCTATTTCAATATTCAGCGGATGTCGGACGAGGTTATTTCCGGCATATTCACAAATACACATGCATCGTCGATCCTGCTGTCGGGAGCCCTGACCGTCCCGCGTTATGAGAACTTCATGACGCCGGACCTGATGATCACCGCGATCCTGTTGCAGGACCCGCATGTCGAGATGGCGGCCCGGATGCGTTGGCTGAGGGCGCGCGCCGGCGACGCTTCCGATCCCGCGCGCAACTGGCGCCTCGGACCCTTGGCGGAGGCCGCGTCGTTCGCGGCGAGTTTCGACTTTACCGACGCGAAGAGCCTCAAGCGCTTTTTCCGGATGCTGCCGGAGCCGGCCTACCGGCTGCTCTACAACCCGCTCACCCGCCAGCTCGGGACCCGCATGCCGGAGGACCGCCTGCACCCGGGCAACTCGATCGCCGCCATCGAGGTGCTTTCCCGGATCGAGATCGTGGGCCATCGAACCCGGTTCGATGCCTTCGCGGCGACGCTGTTCGACCGGCTCGGGATCCGCACGCCGATCCCGGTCGTGCCCCCGTGCCGGCCGAGACGCAGGCACTGGCCGAGCGCCTGAAGTCCATCAAGGCGGTCGAGGAGATGATCGTGTTCGATGTCGCCATGTCGGATGCCGTGAAAACCTCGGTGGACAAGGGCTGGAACAACGAGTTGGTTTGAGCCCACTGACGGCGATGACATCAATCAAAACGACAGCGCCTTCGGCGGCACAATCTATCCCTGTCTCGGATGCGGCGTCGCCCTCAGCTTCGACGCTCGGCAGTCGGCTCAGCGCCTTCCGCAGTCTCGGGAATAATTGCGAATTCGGTTTCGTTCAGCGGTATGGTGGCATTGAGCCATCTGGATTGTTGCGATTTTCGTACACGCCAATCTCCGACCTCATTCATGGCCTCGATACCGACTTCGCGGAATTTGGCGCGCCCGGTGACCTGCGGCTCGAAGTGGCCGAGAGCAAGACTTATTACTGTGCAAGCCGGCGCTACAATATTTGGTCGAATACTGCCAGAACGGTGGGATCCATAGATCCTGACGCGCTTTTGGCCCGAGAATATGGCCGTATCGATTACCTCAAGCGTCGAATGCTCGACGAACTGGCCTCCGGCACAAAGATTTGGGTCCGCAAGCTGGCACCAGGCGAGACCGAGGCCGACTTTGCGCGGTTGTCGGCCGCGATCGCACGGCATGGTCCCTCCATCTTACTGAGAGTCGACGCGGTCGGCTCTGCCTGGCAGCCAGAGCCAGTGCGTCCGATCGGAGAGAGAGTGTTCTCCGGGCGTGTGCGCCAATTTGCGCCGCAAGAAACGGCTTGGGACGTCGATCTCGAGCCATGGATACGCATGTGTGATACCGCCTACGCGACCGTGTACGGCGTCCCCGAAGCAACGTTTTACCCCGATACAAGCGCTGACGCTCTCGTATTTTCCAGAAAATCGCGCCGTCACAGAAGCAGGCACTCTGTCAAAACTCTGAACTCCTATACTCGAGCTGTTGACCCAGGTTCGCTCAGCCCGGAGCGCGCTTACGTATTTTCGAGCTGGGTTTGGATTCCGTCAGCGGCAGATCCCGACAGGATATTCGCCGTAACGGGACACGAGCGACTTAATGCACAGGACGCGAACCTTGATCTGCGCGACTGCTGGCAACGGGTTTGGGCAGCCGGCCGATTCCAACACGGCGTCGGACCCGGTGCGGTAGGGCTCGGGATGATTGGTAGCAAGCGAGACAGTTTTTGGTCTCGCGACACGCGGTTTTACGAAGGACCTGTGCCACGACCGAGTGTAGCGCCAAGTTCGTTCAAAGATGATCTTCTTCGTTGGTTGCGCCCCTTCTAAAGGTTTTTGTCTATCCGTGGTCCATCAAGTCACCGATCTAAGGGACTTCCGGCGTCGGCCGGTTCCGGTCGTCTGGGGCGATCGCCGTCGCGGGAGCAGCATTCGATCCGCGCAGCGAAGCCGTTCACGGATCAGACAGCATATAGGCGCTCAATTATCAGCGAATGATGCCAGTGATATTCGCTGGCCGGTTCGAAGCAGAATTTAGGCGCTCGCTTTCGTGGAGGGCCGGCTATCCCGGGAAGTAAGCTCCTCTGAAGGCCACGACGCACCCGCTCGGCGCGCTCTGAGGATGAGCGGATACACATGCCAAAGTCCCGTCAGGACAAACAGAGACGTCAGCGCGGCGACTAGACCCGCCCGTTCCGAGTCGACCACTTTCGACACCACGACCCCGAGGTCGGCCGAAACGCCGAGGGCCAGAGTTGCGCTGGCGGCCAGCAGAAATCGGCTGCCCAGGGTGTGGAACCCGGGCGTGTCCTCACCGGCATAGACGATGCGGTGAAAAGCAGCCGGCGCCATCAGCCAGATGACCGTCAGCGCCAGCAGCCCCAACGCGACCAGGTGTGCGATCTTCAGGATGAAAGGCAGTCGCTCGAACGCGTCCGAGAAGGTGATGACAAGTTGAAACCCGAGAAGCGCCTGGGCGCCCGGCAACATCACGCGTGCCTCAGTCAGCATCTGCTCGATCTTGGTCTCCACGGGCGTCGGTTCGTGTTCGGGCTCCTCGCGTGTCATATTGCGCTCCTTGTCTCCGATGGTCCGGGCTTTGAGCGCCTCCAGTCCGTACCAAAACAGGAGCGCGAGACCGCAAACCGAGGCGCCGGCGATGCCTCCGGCCGTCGGCCCAAGCACCGGCTCGACCGCCAGGAACAGATCGGCCCCGAGCGCGAGGGCGAAGGGCGCCAGCGCGAGGCCGGCATAGCGTCCGATCACGCCGAGCAGGCGCTTGGTGTCCTGTCCGCGCTCCACCATCCGGTGCTGGACGGAGGGAGCGATTAGCAAGGCGATGGTGAAGGTGATGAGGGCCAGAGCCAGGACCCAGACCACGCGATCGTGGAAGGACAGGCGTCCGAAAGCGGGGCGGAAGGCGCCCTGGAATAGGAAGCCCAACAGGATCTGCGAACCGAGGATGAGGATGCGGGTCTCGTCCAGGCCAACCTTCACCTTCTTCGACAGGGACATACGCGACACACGGCCCGAATGGCTGGGAACCTGAAACCGAGGGGAAGTCGGCTAAGTTCCGGCATCCATGCAGTCTCGAGCCCCTGCGGGGCGGCGCCCTGTCAGACAGGCCTGAAGTTCAGGGACGCAGACAGACTGGTGTCTGATCCGAAACCCGTGAGGCTCTGGGATAGTCACGAGGACAGAGCGGTCGAGGCGTTCATGCCCGACCCTCCGACCCCATGCGAGACTCGGCCGGAGCGCTCCCTGGCGCAATGGCTGCAATCTGCCCCGACCTGTGACTGGCTCTGCGCGCTCCACCAGAACGCCCCCTGGACGCGGCGGTAGATCGAGCTTTCGTGCGCGAATACCGTATCGACATGGGCGCGTTCAATTCGTGCAAGTAACGCGCCCGCAGAAGCCCGCACCGCGCTGGTCTCCGTTCCTCAACCGGCCTCGTACGCTTTCATGCCCTTTTTCACGAGCTTGGCCGCCGCTTCGGCGCCGACCCTGGCCTTCACGCGAAACGCTTTGCCATGGAGGGTGTTGTAGCGCTCGAAGAAGCCCTCGATCTCGTCGAGCAGGTGGGGATCGAGGTCGCGCAGGTCCTTCACCTTCTCGAACGAGTGCCCGCTGACCGGGACCACAAGGAGCCGGTCGTTGCGCTCCCACCCGCCGTCTTTCTCGCGCTCCTCGGCCTCGATGGCGCCGACGAGGCGCGCGGTCAGCTTCGTGCCGGCCGACAGCGTCTCGTCGAGCAACACGATTGCGTCGAGCGGATCGCCATCCGCGCCCAGAGTCGATGGCACGAAGCCGAAATCCACCGGGAAGGTCATGCCGTCCGGCAGCACGAACTTCAGCTCGAAGGCCCCGATCTCAGGATCATAGGCGTACTTGCTGCGGCTGCCCTTGGGCGTCTCAGTGATGATGGTCAGGTCACCCTTCCTGTCGTAGGTCTCAAGACGTTCGAGCGACGGGCGGTTCTTGGACATGGGGAGCGGACCTCTCAGCAGTTCGGGTCTAGCCAACCCATCCACGGTCCATCGGTTCGCCGGATGCTCCTGAACCGCTCAACTCTCGCGCCCATAGGACAATCCACGCAGCCGCCAGGGCTCATGCTCGCAGCCGCCCGCAAGGATGCGAGAGCTCCGATCGCTCGCGCGTTGTTTACCGCCTGATCAGGCAGCCCCTTTTCTCGCCGCGGAACGGTCAACGCGCATTCACCGTATCTGGGGAGCAGGAGGGCCGCCGCGCTTGAGGTCCGGCCGTCATGGAGACGATGTTGGTAAGAGGTCAAGTCCACACGAGGGCGCATGCCGCCTCTATCGCCCTGTCCCTCAGTGCGCTTGGCATCGTCTACGGCGACATCGGCACCAGCCCGCTCTACGCCCTGCGTGAGACCATCAAGGCCGCGGCCGCTGGCGGCCCCCTGCAACGCGATGCGGTCCTCGGGTCCGTCTCGCTCATTCTCTGGTCGCTCGTTGTCATCGTGGCGGTGAAGTACGCCATCCTCATCCTGCGCGCCGACAACCGCGGCGAGGGTGGCATTGTCGCCATGCTGGCCCTTCTCGGCGCTCGCCATGCGCCGCCGCGCTCTCGTCGGGCCCTCCTGCTGGTCGTCGGTCTGATCGGCGCAGCCCTGCTCTACGGCGACGGCGCCATCACGCCCGCCATTTCGGTCCTGTCGGCGGTCGAAGGCCTGAAGCTTGATGCGCCCGGCCTCGCACCCTTCGTGGTTCCCATCACCATCGTCATCCTGGTCGGTCTGTTCTCGGTCCAGCGGAAAGGCACCGGCTTCATCGGCCGCATCTTCGGACCCGTGATGCTGGCGTGGTTCGTTGCCATCGGCCTCGTCGGGCTGCACGGAATCGCGCGGGACGCGTCCGTCTTTCAGGCGCTGAACCCGCTGCATGCCGTCCGACACATGTTCAACACCGGCCCAGGCGTCGCCTTCGCCATGCTGGGCGCGGCGTTCCTGGCCGTCACCGGCGGCGAGGCCATGTACGCCGACCTCGGTCATTTCGGCCGCCTGCCGATCCGGCTCGCGTGGTTCGCGGTGGTCCTGCCGGCGCTGGTCCTGAACTACCTCGGCCAGGGCGCGCTGTTGCTGGCCGACCCTGCCGCGCTCGACAATCCGTTCTTTCAGGCGGCGCCGAGCTGGGTGCATTATCCGCTCGTGGCATTCTCGACGCTGGCCACCGTCATCGCCTCGCAAGCCATCATCTCCGGCGCGTTCTCGCTCACCGAACAGGCGATCAAGCTCGGCTTCTTCCCGCGCATGCGCATCGTCCACACCTCGGCGCACGAGGCCGGCCAGATCTACGTGCCCATCGTGAACTGGCTTCTGGCCCTCGCCACGCTCGGTGCGGTGCTGGCGTTCAGGTCATCCGACGCCCTGGCCGGCGCCTACGGCATCGCGGTGTCGCTGCTGATGGTGATCACCACCGTCCTGGCGGGCCTGATCGCCCTGCGCTGGGGCTTCAACCCGGTGCTCGTCCTCGCGTGCAATGGCGCGTTCCTCATCATCGATTTGACCTTCTTCAGCGCCAACACGCTGAAGCTCTTCGAGGGCGGCTGGTTTCCCCTGCTGCTCGCGGCGGGCGTGGCCTTCCTGATGCTGACGTGGCGGCGCGGGACGCAGCTCTTGGAAGCGGCCCGGGCCGACATCCGCATGCCCGAGGAGGAGTTCCTGGCCCTGGTCGAGGCCAAGCACCTGCCGCGCATCCCGGGCACAGGGGCGTTCTTGACCTCGGCCGAGGACGGCGTGCCGCTGCCGCTGATGAACTTCGTGCGCCACCTGCAGGTGCTGCACGAGCGCGTGCTGCTGATCACGGTGCGGACCCTGGACGTGCCGCATGCCTCCGAGACCGAGCGGTTCGAGGTGGTGCCGGTCGCGCCGGACGTGACACGGGTGCTGCTGCGCTTCGGGTTCATGGACACCGTACACGTGCCCCACGCCCTGAGGCGGGCGGTAGAGGAAGGCAGGCTACCGAGCGTCGATGTGGACCGCCTGAGCTACTTCATCAGTCACGAGACGGTCATCGCGTCGGAAAAGAAGCCTGGCATGGCGCCCTGGCGCGAGGAGATCTTCGCGCTGATGCAGCGCAACGCCGAGGAGACGGCGAGCTACCTGTGCGTGCCGGCCCGGCAGGTGATGGAGGTCGGCGCCGAGATGGAGGTGTGATGATGACGCGTGTGGCTACCGAGGAGGATGGGCGGTGAGGACGCCGAAGGCGTTTGGCGAATTCGCCTCGCGGGTCGCACGCGCTGCGGGCCGACCCACGACGTTCGCGCTCAGCCTCATTCTCATCGTGGTCTGGGCGGTAACGGGGCCGCTGTTCGGCTTCTCGGATACGTGGCAGCTGGTGATCAACACCGGCACGACCATCGTGACGTTCCTGATGGTGTTCCTGATCCAGAACACGCAGAACCGGGACGGGGCGGCGATCCAGGCTAAGCTCGACGAGTTGATCCGGGCGAGCGCGGCGCAGAACCGCTTCATCGGCATCGAGGGCCTGACCGAGGAAGAACTCGACGAACTGCGAGCCCGGCTCGCGCTCCACAACGGCGCGTCGTCGAGCACGATCGCGGAAGCCGCCGATCAAGCAGAGGCTGCGGCGAACGACAAGGCGCGCGAGGCTGCCCACCGGGTTGCCGGAACGCCGTCGTACCCGGGCTGATAGGGCCGATCTGGGAACCTCGCTCAAGCCGGGGATAGAAGTTCCGGAGCGGCGGGCAGCGCCCCGGTCGCCCCGGCCGCGCGGGAGGCGTCGGTTGTTTCACACGATCCTGGTTCGTCGGAGATCGGCCGCGGAACTCTCAGGGTCAGAACGGCGACCGCTGCCATGGTCGACCTGTCCGCGCGGACTGCAAGGTTCGACGGCACGGCGATGGACGGCCGCATTTTCGTCAGAACGACCGCGCAATCGGACGAATACGGTTCGAGGCTCGCAATTCGGCTGCGTTTCAGGCTCCACACGTTTAAGCAACTATCCGCGTGGAGCCCTATTGCCGTCGCGCTTCGTTGGTGATCACTCGCGATCGCTCACGAGCCGGACGGCTGCCTCGCCGAGCCGCATGCATTGACCCTGAGGGTGTCCGAATGACTCCGACGACGTCGCAGCTGGAGCCGAAGCTCCTCCTGAAGAGCCTTCGCGCCTTTCGGAAGGGTGACTTCTCGATCAGGCTGCCGCTGGATCTGACTGGTATCGATG
>JBODSC010000002.1:0-246987 GCA_050632875.1 Methylobacterium sp. P31
GCGAGATCGCGGAGGCATTCAACGACATCGCGGAGCTTAATCAGGGTCTGGCACGTGAGCCTCGACAGGGTCGCGCGGGCCGTGGGCAAGGACGGGCGCATCGGTGAGCGCGGCAAGCTGCCGACGGCAACTGGCGGCTGGAACGACTGCATAGACTCGGTCAATACGATGATCGGCGACCTCGTTCAGCCGACCACCGAGGTGGCGCGCGTCATTGGGGCGGTCGCCAAGGGTGATCTTGGCCAGACGATGCAGATCGAGATCGAGGGCCGCCCGCTGAGAGGCGAGTTCCTGCGCATCGGCAAGGTGGTCAACACGATGGTGGACCAGCTCAATTCCTTCGCCTCCGAGGTGACGCGCGTCGCCCGCGAGGTCGGCTCGGAGGGCAAGCTCGGCGGACAGGCGCAGGTCAAAGGCGTTGGGGGCACCTGGAAGGATCTGACCGACAACGTGAATCTGATGGCCGCCAACCTCACCGGTCAGGTGCGCAACATTGCCGAGGTCACCACCGCGGTGGCCAACGGCGACCTGTCCAAAAAGATCACCGTCGACGTGAAGGGCGAGATCCTGGACCTGAAATCGACCATCAACACGATGGTGGACCAGCTCAACTCCTTCGCCTCGGAAGTGACACGCGTGGCCAAGGAGGTCGGCTCGGAGGGCAAGCTCGGCGGACAGGCTCAGGTCAAGGGTGTCGGCGGCGTCTGGAAGGATCTGACCGACAACGTCAACATGATGGCCGAAAACCTGACCGGCCAGGTGCGCAACATCGCCGAGGTCACGACCGCGGTCGCGCGCGGCGATCTGTCCAAGAAGATCACCGTCGACGTGAAGGGCGAGATCCTGGCTCTGAAGCTGACCATCAACACGATGGTGGACCAGCTCAACTCCTTCGCCTCGGAGGTGACGCGCGTCGCGCGCGAGGTCGGCACGGAAGGTAAGCTCGGCGGACAGGCCCAGGTCGAGGGTGTCGGCGGGACCTGGAAGGACCTGACCGACAACGTGAACATGATGGCCGCCAACCTCACCGGCCAAGTGCGCAACATCGCCGACGTCACCACCGCGGTGGCCAACGGCGACCTGTCCAAGAAGATCACCGTCGACGTGCGCGGCGAGATCCTGGAGCCTCAAGAACACCATCAACACGATGGTCGACCAGCTCAACTCCTTCGCCTCGGAGGTCACGCGCGTCGCGCGCGAGGTCGGCTCGGAGGGCAAGCTCGGCGGACAGGCGCAGGTGCGCGGCGTGGCCGGCACCTGGGCCGATCTCACCGACAATGTGAACCTGATGGCGGCCAACCTCACCGGTCAGGTGCGCAACATCGCCGAGGTCACCACCGCGGTGGCCAACGGCGATCTGTCCAAGAAGATCACCGTCGACGTGCGCGGCGAGATCCTGGAGCTCAAGAACACCATCAACACGATGGTGGACCAGCTCAACTCCTTCGCCTCGGAAGTGACACGCGTGGCCAAGGAGGTCGGCTCGGAGGGCAAGCTCGGAGGGCAAGCCCGCGTTGAGGGCGTCGCCGGCACCTGGGCCGATCTCACCGACAATGTGAACCTGATGGCGGCCAACCTCACCGGTCAGGTGCGCAACATCGCCGACGTGACCACCGCGGTGGCCAACGGCGACCTGTCCAAAAAGATCACCGTCGACGTGAAGGGCGAGATCCTGGAGCTCAAGTCGACCATCAACACGATGGTGGACCAGCTCAACTCCTTCGCCTCGGAAGTGACACGCGTGGCCAAGGAGGTCGGTACGGAGGGCAAGCTCGGCGGACAGGCCCAGGTCAAGGGCGTCGGCGGCGTCTGGAAAGGCCTGACCGACAACGTCAACATGATGGCTGCCAACCTCACCGGTCAGGTCCGCAACATCGCCGAGGTCACGACGGCCGTGGCCAACGGCGATCTGTCCAAGAAGATCACGGTTGCCGTCGAGGGTGAGATCCTGGAGCTCAAGTCGACCATCAACACGATGGTGGACCAGCTCAATTCCTTCGCCTCCGAGGTAACGCGCGTCGCCCGCGAGGTCGGTATCGAAGGTAAGCTCGGCGGACAGGCGCAGGTGCGCGGCGTCGGTGGGACCTGGAAGGATCTGACCGACAACGTCAACATGATGGCCGCCAACCTCACCGGTCAGGTGCGCAACATCGCCGACGTGACCACCGCGGTGGCCAACGGCGACCTATCCAAGAAGATCACCGTCGACGTGAAGGGCGAGATCCTGGACCTGAAATCGACCATCAACACGATGGTGGATCAGCTCAACTCCTTCGCCTCGGAAGTGACACGCGTGGCCAAGGAGGTCGGCTCGGAGGGCAAGCTCGGCGGACAGGCGCAGGTGCGCGGCGTCGGCGGGACCTGGAAGGATCTGACCGACAATGTGAACATGATGGCCGCCAACCTCACCGGTCAGGTGCGCGGCATCGCGGATGTCGTCACGGCGGTGGCGCAGGGCGATCTCAAGCGGAAACTGTCGGTTGACGCGAAGGGTGAGATCGCCGCCCTGGCCGACACCGTCAACGAGATGATCGAGACACTCGCCACCTTTGCCGACCAGGTCACCAACGTCGCGCGCGAGGTGGGTGTCGAAGGCAAGCTCGGTGGCCAGGCCCGGGTGCCGGGAGCGGCGGGCCTGTGGCGCGATCTGACGGACAACGTGAACCAGCTCGCGGCGAACCTGACGACCCAGGTGCGCGCGATCGCCGAAGTGGCGACCGCGGTGACGAAGGGCGACCTCGCGCGCTCGATCTCGGTCGAGGCGTCCGGCGAGGTTGCCTCGCTGAAGGACAACATCAACGAGATGATCCGCAATCTGCGGGATACGACCCTCAAGAACGCGGAGCAGGACTGGCTGAAGACGAACCTCGCCAAGTTCACGCGCATGCTTCAGGGTGAGCGCGACCTCGCCACTGTCTCGAACCTGATCCTGTCCGAGATCGCATCCCTCGTGAACGCCCAGCGTGGCGTGTTCTACATGGTGGAAGACGAGGGCGGAGAGCCGGTTCTGGATCTGATGGCGAGCTACGCCTTCACGGAGCGCAAGAACCTGTCAAACCGGTATCGCCTGCGTCAGGGCCTCGTGGGCCAATGCGCCTTCGAGAAGAAGCGCATCCTCCTGACCAACGTGCCCGGTGACTACATCACCATCGGCTCGGCTCTCGGCGAGGCACCGCCCCTCAACATCATCGTGCTGCCCGTCCTCTTCGAGCAGGAAGTCCGGGCTGTCATCGAGCTGGCGTCGTTCAACCGGTTCAGCGAGACGCACCAGTCCTTCCTCGATCAGCTGACCGAATCCATCGGGATCGTGCTCAACACGATCGCCGCCAACATGAGGACGGAAGGCCTCCTGAAGCAGTCGCAGCTCCTGACCGGCGAATTGCAGAGCCGGCAAGAAGAGCTGAAAAAGACGAATGATCGCCTGGAGCTGCAGGCCGCCTCGCTGCAGCAATCCGAGGATCTTCTCAAGAACCAGCGCGAGCGGTTGCAGCAGACCAACGAGGAGCTGGAGGAGAAGGCCAGGCTGCTCGAAATCCAGAAGCGCGAGGTCGAAGGCAAGAACCGCGAGGTGTCGATCGCCAAGACCGCGCTGGAGGAGAAGGCCGAGCAGCTGAGCCTGACCTCGCGCTACAAGTCGCAGTTTCTGGCCAATATGAGCCACGAGCTGCGCACGCCGCTCAACAGCCTGCTGATCCTCTCAAAGCTTCTCTCCGAGAACCGCGACGGGAACCTCACGGACAAGCAGCGGGAGTTCGCCAAGACCATCAACGCGGCCGGGACCGACCTCCTGTCCCTCATCAACGACATCCTCGATCTCTCCAAGATCGAATCCGGGACGGTGTCGCTCGAAATCGGCGATGTCGCGCTGCAGGATCTCGTCGAGAACCTCGACAGGACCTTCCGGCAACTCGCCGAGGAACGCCACCTCGCCTTCGTGATCGATGTCGAGCCCGGCTTGCCGCGCTCGGTGCGCACGGATTCCAAGCGCCTGCAGCAGGTGCTCCGGAACCTTCTCTCCAACGCCTTCAAGTTCACCGAGAAGGGAAGTGTTTCGCTCAAGATCGGCTCGGCCGAAGGGACGCCTCTACGTGCCGGGAGCCAGTGGATGGCCCTATCGGTCACCGATACCGGCATCGGCATCGCCGAGGAAAAGCAGCGCATCATCTTCGAGGCGTTCCAGCAGGCCGACGGGACCACGAGCCGCAAATACGGCGGCACGGGCCTCGGCCTCGCCATCAGCCGCGAAATCGCGCGCCTGCTCGGCGGGGAGATCGTGGTGGAGAGCCGCGTCGGTTCGGGCAGCACCTTCACCCTGTTCCTGCCCTTCGAACCGCCGTTGCAGGCCGTCGCGAGCCGCGGCCCCGAGGCCACCGAGGCAACCGGGACTTCGGCACTGATCGGCCGCCAGCCCAACGCCGCGATGGCGCTCTCGGCCTCCGCGGACGACCGCCATGCCATTCACCCGAGCGATCATATCGTACTCATCGTGGAGGACGATGCGATGTTCGCCTCGGTCTTGCTGGAGCTCGCGCGCGAGCGTGGCTTCAAGGGCTTGATCGCGCAGGACGGTGCCGGCGCGCTGAGCCTCGCCCATCGCTTCAAGCCGCACGCCATCACCCTCGACATCGGACTCCCCGACATGGACGGCTGGGCCCTGCTCGACCTCCTGAAGAACGATCCCCGCACCCGGCAGATTCCGATCCACGTGATCTCGGTCAACGACGAGAAGAAGCGCGGCCTGCGCGCGGGCGCGTTCGGCTTCCTAGAGAAGCCGGTGGAGCGCGAGGGCCTGCTGCGGGCGCTCGAGCGCTCGAAGGAGTTCATCACACGGCCCGTGCGCAACCTCCTGCTCGTCGAGGATGACGAGAACCAGCGCGCCAGCATCACGGCGCTCCTGAGCGAGGAGGACGTCAAGATCTTCGGCGTCGGCACGGCCGCGGCCGCGCTGGAAGCCTTGACCGGCGGCCGGTTCGACTGCGCGATCATCGATCTCGGCCTGCCCGATATCGGCGGTTCCGAGCTGATTGAGCAGATCCGAGCGTCGAAGGATGGAGAGGAACTGCCGATCATCGTCTATACCGGCCGGGAGCTGACGGCCGCCGAGGAGCAGCAGCTCAGGCAGACCGCCTCGACGATCATCCTCAAAGACACGCGCTCGTCCGAGCGGCTTCTCGATGAGACCGCCCTGTTCCTGCATCGGACCATCGCCAGCGTTCCGGTCGAGGAGCAGATCCTTGTCGAGCGGAAGGATGCGGCGTCTCTCCAGGGCTGCCGGGTCATCTTGGTCGATGACGACCTGCGCAACATCTTCTCGCTCACGAGCGCACTCGAGCAGCACGGGCTGGAGGTCCTGTTCGCGGAGAACGGGCAGGACGGCATCGGGCTGCTCAAAACCAACCCGAACATCGATGCGATGTTGGTCGACATCATGATGCCGGGGATGGATGGTTACGAGACGATGCGTGCGATCCGGGCGGAACCCGCCTTCCACAGCCTGCCGCTCATCGCGGTTACCGCGAAGGCCATGAAGGGCGATCGCGAGAAGTGTCTCGAGGCGGGCGCGTCCGATTACGTCTCGAAGCCGATCGACATGGACCAGCTCCTCGCCGTGCTGCGGGTGCAGCTGGCGCGGCGTGGCGATGTTGCAAACGGCGCGGCACCGATTCGCGGGGGCGAGAGAGACCTTGGGCGGCAACCACAATGACGGACCGACTGGATTTCGATCCGACTGGTACAGGCATTGACGCCGGACAGCGGAGCGCGCTCGCCGAGCCGGATCCGATCCGAGCGAAGATCCTGATTGTCGATGACGATCAGCGCAATCTGCTCGCCGCGTCCGAGATCCTCGACGATCCGGCGATCGACCTCGTCCTGGCGAACTCACCGGAGGAAGCCCTGCGTCGGGCCCTCCGGGAGGACTTCGCCCTGATCCTGCTCGACGTGCAGATGCCACGCATGGATGGCTACGAGGTGGCCGCGCTCATCCGCAGCCGCTCGCGCACGTCCCGTGTGCCGATCCTGTTCCTCACGGCGCACAACAAGGACGACATGCACATCTTCCGCGGCTACTCCGCGGGAGCGGTGGATTACGTGTTCAAGCCCATCCAGCCACTCGTCTTGAAATCGAAGGTCGATGTCTTCGTCGACCTTTACCGCAAGACCGAAGAGATCAAGCGCAAGGCGGCCGCCGAGAAGCGGCTGCTTCTGGAGAACCTGCGCGTGCGCGGCGAGAAGCTGGAAGCCGAGCAGGCGCTGCGGAGGCGGGAGGAGCATCAGGCCGCTGTGCTGCGCGGCCTCCCCATCGCGCTTTACACGTCACCCCTCGGCTTGGAAGACCGGCGGCTATACTTCACGAACGACAGCATCGAGCGCATCACCGGCTTCACGCGCGAGGCCTTCGTCGCCTCCGGCCTTTGGGGGTCCCGCCTCGAACCGGAAGACAAGGATCGCGTTTCCGCAAGTCTGCGCACGGTCTCAGAGACCGGCGCGGTGGCTCTGGAATATCGCTGGCGCAATGCGGACGGCACGGAGCGGCACATCCTCGACCAAATCGTGGTCAACCGTGATGAGAACGGCACGGCCATCGAACTCTTCGGGATGTGGTTCGACGTGACAGAACGCAAGGAGCTTGAGCTCAGCTTGCAGCACGCCTCGAAGCTTGAGGCGGTGGGCCGTCTGACTGGCGGTATCGCACACGACTTCAACAACATGCTGAGCATCGTGATCGGCAATCTCGACTTGGTGAAGGGCTCGCTGCAGGGCAACGACAAGGCGCTCCGCCGCATCGAGAGCGCCATCGAGGGGGCGCATCGTTGCGCAGAACTCACCAGCCGGCTGCTGGCCTTCTCCCGGCGCTCTCCTCTCCAGCCGAGGGCGCTGGATTTCACGAGCTTTATCCCGGGTCTGATCAAGCTGCTCGAGCGCACGCTCGGTGAGCGGATCACGATCTGCGCGGACTTGGAGGAGGGGCTCCCGGAGGTCTGCGTCGATCACGCTCAGTTCGAGGCCGCCCTCATCAACCTCGCCGTGAATGCGCGGGACGCGATGCCGGACGGAGGGACGTTGGGTATTCGCATCAGGCGCCACGACGCCGCCGCGCAGGAGGGCGTCGAGGAGGTGCGGTCCGTGGAGATCGCGGTCACCGACACGGGCACGGGGATGTCGCCCGCCGTCCTCGCCCGCGTATTCGAACCCTTCTTCACGACGAAGGAGGCCGGCAAAGGCACAGGCCTGGGTCTAAGCATGGTCTATGGCTTCGTGCAGCAGAGCGGCGGAACCATTGCCGTTGACAGCAGTCCGGACCAGGGTACCCGGTTCGTCATCACGTTGCCCGTGCTTGCCGGACGGAGTTCCACGTCGGAGGAAAACGCTCCGGGTGACATCACCGGAGTGCCGAACCCGATGAATGGTGCAGGTCGGGCCGTGCTCGTCGTCGAGGACGACGCTGATGTACGCTCTACCGTTGTCTCGACCCTCGAGGCGCTTGCCTTCAAGGTTCTCAGTGCGCATGACGGCAGCGAGGCCCTGCGCCTTCTGCAGATGGAGCCGGATATCGCCCTCGTCTTCAGCGACGTGAACATGCCCGGCGCGATGAACGGCATCGACCTCGGGCGTACCGTCCGCCAGCGATGGCCACACATGCCAATCCTGCTCGCCTCTGGCTATCTTCGAGAAGATCAGGATGTGAACGGCTTCTCATTGCTGCAGAAACCGTACCGAGCGACCGATCTGGTCGAAACATTGCGCGATCTGCTCGGCAGTGCTCCCGAAATGATGACGCTCGAATAGTCGTTGGAGGTTATCGCGAGCGGACCGAGCGCCGGTCGCAGCCGAAGCTGCGGCGATGCGGACCGTGGAGCGGGCTGCCTCGATTCCGCGGTCCGCTTCGGAGGAGCGCACCACGGCGGCTGACCGGTAGCGCTGGGTGCAAGGCGGCAGGGTGCTGCCTTCTCAGGCGGCCCTGGCCTCGGCCGCACGGTCGGTGGCCGTCCGCAAGCAGGCTTCGACGGCATCGCGGAGGGAGGACACATAGATATCCGCGCCGACCTCGCGACCGAGCGCAGCGTCGGTGAGCACCTTCTCGCCCACCGGCCAGAGCCCCACCAGCACCGGAATGCCCGGCGCACGACGCTTCAACCGCTCCAAGAGGTAGCGCAGGTGCGCCGGGTTGCCGGTGATGTCGAGATAGGAGATGCAGATCATCGCCACGTCCGTCAGGTCGAGGTCGCGGATGCCTTCGCGCGAGACCGCTTGGTATGGGCTCACCCGCGCGCCGAGCCCATGCTTGCGCAGCAACTGGGCCAGCATCGCCGAGGAGGCCTCGTCGAGGGCGCCGCGACCAGCCACGCACAGGACGGGCGTCTCGCCCCGCCAACGCTCCGGAAGGCTGTCGCGCGGTGGAGCCTGGCCCGGCACGGCCTCGGTCCTCGTGTGGGTCCGTTCGGCCAGAGTCGGCGTCTCGCTCGGATTGACCGCCCTGTCGTCCCGCGCCGGCTCCGCGTCGGGATGGTCCTCGAAATCCTCCACCAGGGCCCAAGCCGAGCTGCGGATATTCTCCAGCTGCGCTGGCGTGACCACACCGCGCGCGAAGTCGTTGGCGGCGAGTTGCAGACCCTTGAGCGCCACCTCATCGTAGTACGAAGACAGGGAACGCTCCTTCAGCATCGCCTCTGCTACATCCCGCACCTCGTCGGGATCGCCGGCCAGCATCCGCTGGTAGAAGTTCTCCACCGGAGTCAGCGGCGGCCTGTCGCCCAGCAGGACGTCGAAGAACTCCAGGCTGTCGACATGGCGGCCGAGCACGACGAGGCAGACCGTGAACGGGGTCGCCAAGATCAGGCCGATCGGCCCCCACAGGAAGCCCCAGAACAGGGTCGAGACGATCACCGCGAAGGGCGAGAGGCCGGTCGAGTGGCCGTAGAGGAGCGGCTCGACGACCTGCCCGAACACCGGCTCGGCGATCAGGAACAGCGCCGCGGTTTCGATCACCATCGACCAGCCCGGGTCTACGGCGGCCGCCAGGGCCACCGGGAAGAGGCCGGACGCGAAGGCGCCGATGTACGGGATGAAGCGCATGATCGCCGAGAACACGCCCCACAGGAGCGGGTTTGGCACGCCGATGAACCAGAGGCCGACGCCGACGATGACGCCGAAGGCGGCGTTCATGCCGAGTTGAGCGAGGAAGTAGGTGCCGAGCCGGCCCGCCGCGTCGTCCATGGCCACCGTCGTGCGGTGCAGGTCGCTCGATCCGAACAGGCGGATCATGCGGTTGCGCAGATCCTCGCGCTGCATCAACAGGAACACGACGACGACCAGCACGATGCCGACGTCGGTCAGCGGCGAGACGACCGGCCCGAGGACCTTCTCGGCAAGCGCCAACGGCGAGAGTTCGGGCTCCTGGATGCGCACGAGTTGCGCCTTGGGTGTGTCCCCGGCCGGTGCGGTTTCAGCGGTCGTGCCGGCGGCGTCGGCCTTCTGGCCGACGTCGTGGACCTGATGGCTGAACTTTTGGAGGACGCGGTTGGCCTCGCCGAGCCAGCCCTGCTGCAGGCCCGCGACCTTCCTCTGCACCGTGGCTTGATACTGTGGCAGGTTCCCGGCGAGGCCCGCCACCTGCGTGCCGATGACCGCCCCAATGCTGCCGATGACGCCGAGGGCGAGCAGGATGGCGACGATGACGGACGGCACGCGCCCGAGGCGCAATCGGCGCAGCAGGTTGACGACGGGGCCCAGGACGAAGCTGAGTAACACGGCGAGCACGAGCGGAATGAACACCTCACGCCCGAAATACAGGGCCGCGACGAGCACAACGCCGACCGCAAGGGTCAGGAGTCCGCGCAGGCCGGGCACGAGCGGCGGGGAACCTGAGCCGGTTGACGTGTCGCGGCTTTGTCGGCGGGCATGCGGCGTAAACTCCTGGTCGCTGCGCCGACATCGCGCGGCACACAATCGGGATAACGCCGTCGCGCTTGATTTAGCCCACAGGCCGTCGAGGCTGCAGGCTGTGGCTCAAGGGCGGCAACCGGCGTGAAGCGACCTGCCGGATCTGGCCGAAGGCCGGCGGTCTGCTTGCGGCGATTAAAGCGGTGCATCGGACACGCGATGCGGCTCGGGCGGCCGGCTCAAAGTGACCCTTTCGGGCCGTCGGCAGGTCTGGTTTAGGCATCTGAGGGAGAGTCCGGGGAGCCATCCTGTAAGCGGAATTCGAATTTCGAGCCTGTGATCTACCCTGGCTTCGTGCAAGAATAGATCGGCGTGCAAGTCGTCTTTCGCGAAAGCGAGCAAGCAATGGCCAACGTCGCGCCTTTAACGCTCCACGTTCCAGAGCCAGCTGTGCGGCCGGGCGGGGTCCCGGACTTTTCCAGCGTCAAGATCCCGAAGGCCGGTGCGGTGCCGCGTCCTGACGTTGATACCGGTTCGGAAGCGATCCGGGATCTGGCATTCTCGATCATCCGCGTTCTGAACCGGGAGGGTGAGGCCGTGGGGCCGTGGTCCGGCTTGCTCAGCGACGATGAACTCCGAGACGGCCTCCGGGATATGATGACCCTGCGCACCTTCGATGCGCGGATGCTGCTCAGCCAGAGGCAGGGCAAAACGTCCTTCTACATGCAGCACCTCGGCGAGGAGGCCGTGAGCTGCGCCTTCCAGAAGGCCCTCTCGCCGGGAGACATGAACTTCCCGACTTACCGGCAAGCCGGACTCCTGATTGCAAGCGGGTATCCGCTGGTGACCATGGCCTGTCAGATCTACTCGAATGCGAGAGACCCGCTGAAGGGCCGCCAGCTGCCGGTTCTGTATTCGTCAAAGGAGCACGGGTTCTTTACGGTATCGGGAAATCTTGCCACGCAATATGTGCAGGCTGTCGGATGGGCGATGGCCTCCGCGATCAAGAGGGACACGAAAGTCGCGGCAGCATGGATTGGAGACGGCTCGACGGCAGAGTCGGACTTTCACGCCGCACTCGTCTTCGCGTCGACCTATAAGGCGCCCGTCGTGCTCAACATCGTCAACAACCAGTGGGCGATCTCGACCTTCCAGGGCATCGCCCGGGGCGAGGCCGGAACCTTCGCCGCGCGTGGCTTGGGGTTCGGCATCCCCGCGCTCCGGGTCGACGGCAACGATTACCTGGCCGTCTATGCGGTGGCCAAATGGGCCATCGCGCGGGCCCGGCGCAACCTCGGGCCGACGCTCGTTGAGTATGTGACCTACCGCGTCGGGGCTCACTCGACGTCGGATGACCCCTCGGCCTACCGTCCGAAGACCGAATCCGACGTCTGGCCGCTCGGCGATCCGGTCATTCGGTTGAAGAACCACCTGATCCGGCGCGGCGCGTGGTCCGAGGAGCGGCACAAGCAGGCGGAGGCCGAGATCCTCGAGTCGGTGATCGCGGCGCAGAAGGAGGCGGAGAGTTTCGGGACGCTCCATTCCGGGTCGAGGCCGTCGGCGCGGGAGATGTTCGAGGGCGTCTATGCCGAGATGCCGCCGCACCTGCTCCGTCAACGCCAGCAGGCCGGAGTGTAGGCCATGCCGCGCATGTCGATGGTCGAAGCCATCCGCGACGCAATGGACGTGATGATGGCGCGCGACGAAAGCGTCGTCGTCTTCGGCGAGGATGTCGGCTATTTCGGCGGTGTCTTCCGCTGCACCTACGGCCTTCAGCAGAAATACGGAACGTCGCGCTGCTTCGACGCGCCCGTCAGCGAATCCGGGATCGTGGGAACGGCCGTCGGCATGGCCGCCTACGGCCTTCGGCCCTGCGTCGAGATCCAATTCGCCGATTACGTGTACCCGGCCTACGACCAGATCGTGTCGGAGGCCGCGCGGCTGCGGTATCGCTCGAACGGCGAGTTCACCTGCCCCTTGGTGATCCGGATGCCGACGGGCGGCGGCATCTTCGGCGGACAGACCCACAGCCAGAGCCCGGAGGCGCTCTTCACCCACGTCTCGGGGCTCAAGACCGTTGTCCCGTCAAATCCCTACGATGCCAAGGGGCTGCTCATCGCGGCGATCGAGGATCCGGATCCCGTGATCTTCCTCGAGCCGAAGCGGCTCTACAACGGCCCTTTCGACGGGCATCACGAGCGCCCCGTCACGCCCTGGTCGAAGCACGAGGCTAGCGACGTGCCGGCCGGCCACTTCGCTCTCCCGCTCGGAAAGGCGTCCATCGTCCGGGCGGGATCAGACGTCACGGTACTCGCCTACGGGACGATGGTGCATGTCGCGCAGGCGGCCGCCGCGGAGACGGGCATCGACGCCGAGGTCATCGATCTGCGTACCCTGGTCCCGTACGATCTCGACACGATGGTGGCCTCCGTCGCCAAGACCGGTCGCTGCGTGGTCGTCCACGAGGCGACACGGACATCGGGGTTCGGCGCGGAACTGGCGGCCCTCATCCAGGAGACCTGCTTCTACCATCTTGAGGCGCCGGTCGCGCGGGTTGCCGGATGGGACACGCCCTATCCGCACGCGCAGGAATGGGACTATTTTCCCGGGCCGGGACGCGTGGCGCGTGCGCTGGTCGAGACGGTGGAGGCCTGACATGGGCGAGCACCTGATCACCATGCCCGAGGTCGGCGAGGGGATCGCCGAAGCCGAACTGGCCGAGTGGTTCGTGAAAGTGGGCGAGTTCGTCCACGAGGACGCCGTGCTGGCCGCCGTCACCACCGACAAGGCGACCGCGGAGATCCCCTCCCCGGTGACGGGGCGGGTCGTGTGGCTCGGGGCCGAGGCCGGCGACGTCGTCGCTGTCGGCGCGCCCCTGATCCGCTTGGCGGTCGAGGCGGAGGGCGATGCAGACCAAGTCCCCGACATCCCCCCACCACGAATGCGGATCAGCCCTCCCCTACGCGCGGCCGCGCGTGCACCGCCGCGCGCGGCGAGGGCGAGAAGGCGATGGCGTCGCCGGCGGTCAGGCATCGCGCCCGCAAGGCCGGAATCGATCTGGGGCGTGTGCCCGGCTCGGGGCCTTCCGGCCGCGTGACGCACGAGGATCTGGACGCCTATCTGACCGGCGACGCGCGAGAGACGGGAACATCAGGCCCCATCCCGGACACATCGGTTGAACAGATCAAAGTCACGGGTGTCCGCCGCAAGATCGCGGAGAAGATGACGCTCGCGGCCTCGCGCATTCCCCACATCACCTACGTCGAGGAGGTCGACGTCACGGCGCTCGAGGATCTCAGGGCCACTCTGAACGCGAACAGGCGCGCGGATCGGCCGAAGCTGACGCTGCTCCCGTTCCTGATGCGGGCCATGGTGCGAGCCATCGCCGACCAGCCGCATCTGAACGCGCTCTACGATGACGAAGCCGGCATCCTCCACCAGCACGGCAGCGTGCATATCGGCGTCGCGACCCAGACTCCCGCGGGTCTCGTCGTTCCCGTCGTCCGGCATGTGGAGGCGCGGGATCTCTGGGATTGCGCCGCCGAACTGAACCGCCTCTCGGAGGCGGCCAGAGCGGGCATAGCCACGCGGCAGGAGTTGGGCGGCTCGACGATCACCGTCACCTCGCTCGGTGCCCTGGGCGGCCTCGCCTCGACGCCGATCATCAACCATCCGGAGGTGGCCATCATCGGCGTCAACAGGATCGCGACGCGGCCGGTCTGGAGCGGGGCGGCGTTCATCCCGCGCAAGATGATGAACCTGTCGTCGAGCTTCGACCATCGCGTCATCGACGGCTGGGATGCGGCCGTGTTCATCCAGCGCATCAGGACGCTCTTGGAAACGCCGGCGCTGATCTTCGTGGATGCGTGATTCGGTACCGCATGGTGCCGGATGTCTGGTGTGAGGCCCCCTCCCCCACGCGATCCCTGCCTCATGACTCGCGCCGGGGGGCTCCGCGGTCGAAGCGCTCCAACAATCTCTCGGCGCGGCGCAGGTGGGGATGATCGAGCATGGCACCAGCCTGCCCGATCACACCGGCCCCCGGTGATCCCGCGAAGGCCGCGACCACGGCCCGCGCTTCGGCCAGGGCCGCCTCGGAGGAGAGAAGGCCGCGTTGATGACGGGGACTTGGGCCGGGTGGATCGCCAGCTTCCCGACGAAACCGTCCCGGCGCGCCGCGCGGCATTCCCGTTCGAGCGCCGCGAGGTCCCGATAGGCGAGATGAACCGTGTCGATCGCGTCTGTCTCTGCTGCGGCCGCCGCGAGCAGGGTGAGATCGCGCGCCAGGCGATACGGACCGGTCCAGGCGCCAGTCCCGTCGCGGTTGGTCTCGGCCCCCAGATCGGCGGAGAGATCCTCCGCCCCCCAGGTGATCCCGCAGAGACGCGGATGCCCTTCGGACAGGTTCGTCAGCGCGAGGACGGCGCGGGCCGTCTCGGTGGCGATGGGCAGGATCCGCGTCGTGCCGGCAGCGATGCCGCTGGCGGCCTCGAGCCGGTGGAGATGCGCATCAAGCGCGCGGATGTCCGCGCTCATGACGGCTTTAGGCAGAACGATGCCGTAAGGTCGCGCCGGCATCACCGCCGCGAGGTCGTCCTCCGCCAAGCCCGTCCCGAGCGCGTTCACGCGCACGAAAAGCAGCGGGCCCCCGGCGGTGCTCCCGACCTTCTCCAGGAAGGCGGCGGCATGCCGGCGCGCCGCCGGCTTCCCGCTCGCGGCGACCGAATCCTCGAGGTCGATGATGAGGGCATCGGCGCCGGCGTCCAACGCCTTCTCGAGCCTCTGCGGCGCATCGCCCGGAACGAACAGCAGCGCGCGCATCGGCGTCACGCTCCGCTCACGGCGGGCCGACGCCGCATGAAGGCCTGCCTGCGGCACTCGGCGACCAGAACCTCGTCCTGCCGGTAGGCCCGGTGGATGAGATCGACGATGCCCGCATCGGGGCGGGAGCGCGAGACGCGTTTGGCCGCCACCTCGGTGGTCACGTGGATGGTGTCGCCCTCGAAGAGCGGGGCCGGGAAGCGCACCTCGGTCATGCCGAGATTGCCGATCGTGGTGCCCAGCGTCAGGTCGTTGACCGCGATGCCGATCATCAGCCCGAGCGTGAACAGCGAGTTCATCAGCGGCCGGCCCCACTCGGTCTCGGTCGCGCAGAAATGCGCGTCGATGTGGAGGGGCTGCGGATTGAGGGTCATGCTCGAGAACAGGACGTTGTCGGTCTGCGTCACGGTGCGGGTGAGGCGATGGGACATGACCGCGCCGACCTCGAAATCCTCGTAGTAGAGGCCGCCGCGCGGATGGGGCGCGTGGGAGAAGGAGGGGCTCATCCGGGTTCCTCCCGCGTCAGGGTGAACAGGCTGGCGCCCTCCGCCACCTGCACGCCGGGCTCGGCCGTCACCGCGACGACGGCGCCGTCTGCCGGTGCGGTGAGCGCGTGCTCCATCTTCATCGCCTCGATGATGCCGAGGCGCTGGCCGCGCGCGACACGGTCGCCGGGGGTGACATAGACGGCAACGATCCGGCCGTGCATCGGTGCGGTGATGTCACCCGCCTGCTCCGCCTGCGCGCCTGCGGCGTCCGCCGGATCGTGCGCCTGAAGGTTGATCTGGTGCCCCTCGTGCAGGACGAGAATGCCGTCCGCGGTGGGCACGACCTCGATCGCCCGGTCTGCGGCCGCGCGGGTCTGACAGGCTCTCCCTCGGTAGCGGACCTCCGGCGGGCCGCCTGTGCCGGGCTCCGGCCAGACCAGAATGGCCTCGTCACGCCGGCCGTCGATCCGGAGCGGCCATGGCTGCCGGCGCGGCGCGCCAAGCTGAAAGCCGTCGGCGACATCCCAGGGTGACACCGTCCTGCCCGCCGGTGGCCGCTGGTCGAACCCCAGCATCGCCAGCACCCCGAGGCCGACGCAGGCCGGATCGATCTCCGGATGGGGAGGCGAGCGTGTCGCGCTGTCGCTCGATCACGTCGGTGTCGTACCGGCCGGTCTGGAAGGCGTCGGAGGCGGTCAGGCGCCGCAGGAAGGCGAGGTTCGTGCGCGGCCCGGCGACACGCGTTGCATCAAGCGCCTGTCGCAGGCGCGCGATGGCCTCCGCGCGCGTTCGGCCGTGGGCGATCAGCTTGGCGATCAGCGGATCATAGTGAGGGCCGACGACGTCGCCGGCACGGAAGCCCGTATCGACGCGCACGGCCTCCGGCAGACGCAGCGCGTGGAGCCGGCCCGTCGAGGGCAGAAAGCCTGCCGCCGGGTCCTCGGCATAGAGCCGCGCCTCGATCGCGTGCCCATCGATCCGCACGTCGTCCTGGCTGACCGGAAGCGGCTCGCCGGCCGCAACCCGGAACTGCCACGCGACGAGGTCGAGCCCGGTAATCGCCTCGGTGACCGGATGCTCCACCTGGAGACGGGTGTTCATCTCCATGAACCAGAAGCTCTCGGGCATCAGCGCCTGATCCCCGGCGGCGATGAACTCGACGGTTCCGGCGCCGACATAGCCGACCGCCCGGGCGGCTTCGAGCGCCGCCCGCCCCATCGCCGCGCGCACCGCCGACGTCATGCCCGGTGCAGGCGCCTCCTCGACCACCTTCTGGTGGCGGCGCTGCAGGGAGCAGTCGCGCTCGAACAGGTGGACGGCACCGCCCTGCGCGTCGCAGAAGACCTGAACCTCGATATGGCGCGGGTTCGGCACGTACCGCTCGAGCAGGACCTGCGCATTGCCGAAGGCGCTCTCGGCCTCGCGCCGCGCGCTATCGAGCGCCTCGGTGAACGCCGCCGGCGCATCAACGCGCCGGATCCCCTTCCCGCCCCCGCCGGCGACCGCCTTGATGAGCAAGGGGTAGCCGACTGAGTCGGCCTCGGCACGCAGGTGATCGCTGTCTTGGTCCTCGCCTTGATAGCCTGGGACGACGGGCACGCCCGCTGCCGCCACGAGCGCCTTGGCGTGGTGCTTCAGGCCCATGGCCCGGATCGCGGCAGCGGGCGGCCCGACGAAGACGATGCCAGCCGTGGCGCAGGCCTCCGCGAGGCCCGGGTGCTCGGACAGGAAGCCGTATCCCGGATGGAGGCAATCGGCCCCGGCCCGCAGGGCGGCCTCAACGATGCGGTCGATGCGCAGGTAGGAATCCGGGGCCGGCGCTGGTCCGATCGGGTAGGCCTCGTCGGCCAGGGCCACGTGCAAGGCCATGCGGTCGGCCTCCGAGTAGACCGCGACCGTCCGCATCCCGAGGCGCCGCGCCGTGCGCAGGATCCGGCAAGCGATCTCGCCGCGATTGGCGATGAGGACGGAGGTGAGGCGCCGGGTCATCGGTGGGCGCCTCACATCCGGAACAGGCCGAAGCGCGTCGGCTCGATCGGTGCGTTGAGGCAGGCCGACAGCGCCAGCCCGAGCACCCGCCGGGTCTCCTCGGGCAGGATGATGCCGTCGTCCCAGAGCCGGGCCGTGGCGTAGTAGGGCGAGCCTTCCGCCTCGAAAGCCGCGCGGATCGGCTGCTTGAACACCTCCTCGTCCATGGCGCTCCAAGTTTCGCCCGCCGCCTCGATGTTGTCGCGCCGGACGCTGGCGAGCACGCTCGCCGCCTGCACGGCGCCCATGACGGAGATGCGCGCGTTCGGCCACGAGAACAGGAACCGGGGCGCGTAGGCGCGCCCGCACATGCCATAATTGCCGGCGCCGTAGGACCCGCCGACGAGGAGCGTCAGCTTGGGGACGGCGGCGGTGGCAACCGCCGTGACGAGCTTGGCGCCGTTGCGCGCGATCCCGCCGGCCTCGGCGTCGCGCCCGACCATGAAGCCGACGATGTTCTGCAGAAAGAGAAGCGGAATGCGCCGCTGGCAGCACAGCTCGATGAAATGCGTGCCCTTCAGCGCGCTCTCGGAATAGAGGATGCCGTTATTGGCCAGGATTCCCACCGGCATGCCCCAGAGCCGCGCGAAGCCGGTGACCAGGGTCGTGCCGTAGAGCCGCTTGAACTCGTCGAATTCCGACCCGTCGACGATCCGGGCGATCAGCTCTCTGGCATCGTATTGTTTGCGCAGATCGACCGGCGCGATCGCATCGAGGTCGCCCGGATCGAGGCTCGGTTCGACGGGCGGAAGGATGTCCAAGTCGGGCTGCTTGCGGGTGTTCAGGGTGGCGACGATGCGGCGCAGGATCGCGAGCGCGTGCGCGTCGTCGGCGGCCTCATGGTCGGCGACCCCGGACAGCCGGGTATGGACCTCCGCGCCGCCGAGTTCTTCGGCCGTCACGATCTCGCCGGTCGCCGCTCTCACGAGAGGCGGACCTCCGAGGAAGATTGTACCCTGGCCGCGCACGATCACGCTCTCGTCCGACATGGCCGGCACGTAGGCGCCCCCGGCCGTGCACGAGCCCATGACGCAGCTGATCTGGGGAATGCCGGCCGCCGAGAGGCGGGCCTGGTTGTAGAAGATGCGACCGAAATGGTCGCGATCCGGGAAGACCTCGGCCTGCTGGGGCAGGTTGGCGCCCCCCGAATCGACGAGATACAGGCAAGGCAGAAGGTTCTCTCCCGCGATCTCCTGGGCGCGCAGGTGCTTCTTGACCGTCAAGGGATAGTAGGTGCCGCCTTTGATCGTCGCGTCGTTGCAGAAGATCATGACCTCGCGACCGGACACCCGGCCGATGCCGGCGATCAGGCCGGCCCCATGGATCTCGCCGTCATAGAGTCCATAGGCGGCCAACGTCCCGATCTCGAGGAACGGCGACCCCGGGTCGAGCAGCTGCACCACGCGGTCGCGCGGCAGCAACTTGCCGCGCGCGAGGTGCCGGGTGCGGGCCTTTTCGGAGCCGCCCGCGGCGGCCGTCGCGCGGCGCGC
This sequence comes from Methylobacterium sp. P31, assembly GCA_050632875.1. GTDB lineage: Bacteria > Pseudomonadota > Alphaproteobacteria > Rhizobiales > Beijerinckiaceae > Methylobacterium. Next base: position 18,710 of record JBODSC010000002.1, read on the forward strand.
CGTGAGGATGCTACGCAGATCGGCCCAAGCCGCCCGATTCTCGGTGGCAGCCTCGGAGGTCAGGTCGGCGCTGGTGCCCAGGATCGCCACGCGTCACCTCAGCCCGGGGCTCGGGCGAACAGCTCGCGCCCGATCAGCATGCGGCGAATCTCGCTGGTACCCGCCCCGATCTCGTAGAGCTTGGCGTCGCGCAGCAGCCGGCCGGCCGCGTAATCGTTGGTGTAGCCGTTGCCCCCGAGGAGCTGGATGGCATCGAGGGCGCACTGGGTCGCCCGTTCGGCGGCGAACAGGATCGCCCCGGCCGCGTCCTCGCGCGTGGTCTCACCCCGATCGCAGGCCCGCGCCACGGCGTAGACGTAGGCGCGCGCCGCGTTGGCCTGCACGTAGATGTCGGCGAGCTTTCCCTGAACCAGCTGGAACGAACCGATCGGCTGGTCGAACTGGCGCCTCTGGCGGACATAGGGCGTCACCACGTCGAGGCAGGCCCGCAGGATGCCGAGCGGACCGGCTGCGAGCACGACGCGCTCGTAGTCGAGGCCCGACATCAGCACGCCGATGCCGCCGCCCACCGCCCCGAGCACGTTCTCCTCCGGCACCTCGCAATCCTCGAAGATCAGCGCCGAGGTGTCGGAGCCGCGCATGCCGAGCTTGTCGAGCTTCGATCCCGTCGAGAAGCCGGGGAAGCCCCGCTCAACCAAGAAGGCGGTTATGCCGCGCGGACCGGCCTTCGGATCCGTCTTGGCATAGACCACGAACGTCTCCGCGACGGGCCCGTTCGTGATCCACATCTTGGAGCCGTTGAGTCGATAGCGGTCGCCGCGCTTCTCGGCGCGCAGGCGCATGCTCACCACGTCCGATCCCGCCTCTGTCTCGGACATGGCGAGCGCACCGACCCGCGTTCCCGCGATCAGGGCCGGGAGATAGCGGCGCTTCTGCGCATCCGTACCATGGCGTCGAATCTGGTTGATGCAGAGGTTCGCGTGCGCGCCGTAGGACAGGCCGACGGAGCCGGAGGCCCGCGACACCTCCTCCATGGCGACGCAATGCTCCAGATATCCGAGGCCGAGCCCTCCGAACGCCTCCTCCACCGTTAAGCCGTGCAGGCCGAGTGCACCCATCTCGGGCCAGAGGTCGCGTGGGAAGGCATTGCTGCGGTCGATCTCGTCCGCGCGCGGCGCGATCTTTCTCTGGGCGAAGCTGCGCGCGCTTTCGCGGACCGCATCAGCAGACTCACCAAGGCCGAAATCGAAGTCGCGCGCGGCATCCCGGAGCATCGGCGGCCTCCCCACGGTGCGGTCCGGAATTATAAGCCCGAGTTTCAGGAAAGGGGCTATCATTCTTGCGCACAATCGTGCGTCGGCGCACCGGAAACGGCGCGTTCGCAAGGTGCCGAGGACGACGGCCATGATCGCGGACGACGAACTCAGCTACGTGCACGGGGCGGACACGACGCCCCTGATCGGCCGCGCGATCGGGCAGATGCTCACGCGCGCCGCCGCGCTGTGGCCCGATCGCGTTGCGCTGATCGCGGACGGGAAGCGGCTGACTTGGGCCGAACTCGACGACCGCGCGACTCGTCTTGCCGCCGGCTTCCGCGCCCTCGGGCTGACGGTGGGCGATCGCATCGGGATCTGGTCGCTCAACAACGCGGCCTGGGCGCTGACCCAGTTCGCCGCCGCCAAGGCGGGACTGATCCTCGTCACGATCAACCCGGCCTACCGGCTGACCGAGCTTGAGTTCGCCCTCAACAAGGTCGGATGTGCGGCGCTTGTCACCGCGACGCGGTTCAAGAGCAGCAACTTCCTGGGCATGTTGAATGCCCTGGCGCCGGAACTCGCCTCCGCGACTCCGGGTGCTCTGCACGCCGCACGCCTGCCCGCGCTTCGGCTCGTGCTCCGGATCGGAAGCGAGCCGACACCCGGCACGCTCGCCCTCGACGCGGTGGCGGATCTGGGAGGCACCGGGCACGAGGCGATCGCCAATCTCGGCGAGAGCCTACAATGCGACGATCTCGCGAACATCCAGTTCACCAGCGGCACCACCGGCACGCCGAAGGGCGTGGTGCTGTCGCACCACAATATCCTCAACAACGGCTACTTCGTCGGGCGGACGATGCGCCTTGGCCCCGACGACCGTATCTGCATCCCGGTGCCGCTCTATCACTGCTTCGGCTTGGTCATGGGCAACCTCGCGGCCCTCACATCCGGTGCAACCATGGTTTATCCGGGCGAGGGCTTCGACCCGCTCGCGACGCTGCGCTCCGTCGCCGAGGCGCGCTGCACGGCCATTTACGGGGTGCCGACCATGTTCCTCGCGGAACTCGATCACCCGGATTTCGACACGTTCGACCTGTCGAGCCTGCGAACCGGCATCATGGCCGGTGCACCCTGCCCGGTACCGCTGATGCGGCGTGCCATCGAGCGGATGAATCTTTCCGAGATGACGATCTGCTATGGAATGACGGAGACCAGCCCGGTCAGCTTCCAGAGCGCCGTCGACGATCCCTTCGAGCGCCGCGTCTCGACGGTCGGACGCGTGCACCCGCATCTGGAAGTGAAGATCGTCGACGTTTCGGGGCGCGTCGTTCCGCGCGGCGTGACGGGCGAACTCTGCACCCGCGGCTACAGCGTCATGCGCGGCTACTGGGAGGAAGCCGAGCAAACCGCCGCCGTGCGGGATGAGGCTGGCTGGCTGCACACAGGCGACCTCGCCATCCTGGATGAGGAAGGGTTCTGCCGCATCGTCGGGCGGATCAAGGACATGGTGATCCGCGGCGGCGAGAACGTCTATCCACGCGAGGTCGAGGAGTTCCTCTACCGTCATCCTGCGGTCCAGGATGTTCAGGTCTTCGGCGTGCCAGATCCCCGATACGGGGAGGAGGTCTGCGCCTGGATCCGGCTTCGGCCCGGCGCGCATGCGACGGCGGAGGATCTGAGAGACTTCTGCGCGGGCCAGATCGCCCACCAGAAAATCCCGCGCTACATCGAGTTCGTGGACTCTTTCCCGATGACGGTCACGGGCAAGGTGCAGAAATATCTGATGCGCGAAGCGATGGTCGGAAAGATTTCCGGTGAGATGGCTGCGACAAGTGAATAAGGCATCACTCCAATGAACAAGTTCCTGTTGGATTGACGTTCAGGCTCGATTGTTCATGCGCGTGTGGAAGGCTGTCTGAGCAGCCAGGATCCGGATCGGGCCTCCTTATCCTGTCCGCGTTCATCATCCTCACCGGCATCGGCGCCACCGGGCGGAAACCTTCCGCCCAGCGCTGAGGCCGGTGCCGCCATCCAGCCTCGGCCGACAGCCACCCCGGCGGGGTGTACCGAAGGCCGGGCTCACGGTCTCTCTCCTCGGTCGACCGGCGGGTAGAATTGCGGGCTCTCGCGGCGGTCGAACATGCCGTAGTCGCGGATCACCCGCACGGTTCGAATCCGCATGCGTTCGGCTTGAGCCGGGGCCGTCGGCTTGAACGCCGAGGCCGCGTCGGGGTCGACCCACCACAACAACAGCATGACCTTGCCCGGATTGTAGATCGAATCGAACATGTCAGATGCCACGAGGCCGACGGCTGCGGGAGCGAGCCCGAGCGCACCGGTCAGGTCGTCAGGCAGGGATTGCCCCGCGCGCGGCATCGCCTCGCACAGCTGGCACACCTTGGCGCCGCCGACCTCAGTCGCATCGAACCGCTGCTCGCGCACCACATGGCCCGGGGGCGGGTGGTCGTCCGCCGTCACCTCGCCGACCCTAAGGTGGTAATCGGAAAATATCTCGAACCGGCCCTTCTCCTGGACGAGATGGTGGCTCGCGTGCGTCCGCCAGCGGATCACCGACTTCTCGTCCCGCCAAGTCGAGTGCGACAGCACCCAACCCGGCCGGGTTCGGCTCGTGAAGCGCTCGTTGTCGATGAAGCCGTCGATGTTCTCCAACTCCGGCTTCAGCACCTTGCCGTGCTCAAGATAAGCGTCCTTCCGGCCCACGCCGGGACGGACCTCGAAGATGACCGAGAACATGGCTTCTCCTACGTTACAGGTTGGGTGCGTACGACGGCTGCAACGATTGTATTCGGGTAACGGTACCATGCTCGAACTCGCTCTTCGCAAGGAGCGGCTCCGCATGCGCGCGGGGAACGCCTCGCGCGGCGCCTGGCGACCCCGTGTCCGGAGTGTGACGCGCCCGGCTTCGGCCGAATTGGGGCGCGGGGTGGGCTGATCTGCGAGGCGTGTGGCGAACCAACCGAAATGGTCGCTTCCGGGGTGTTTGGGCGCACGGCCTGTGCTCATGAGGCACGACCACGGAGCGACGGGTCGAGCCGGGCGCCGGTCGGGTCTTGTCCGACGTGCGATCCGTGACGAGCCGGCCTCTCCGCCTTCCGCGATGAGAACTCCTGGACGGCGGCCAGATGCTCTCAAGCCTTGCTCGTTCCAGCCCTGCTCGTCCGAGCTTCTCATTCATTGCGTAGAACGTTTTGTAGCAAAGAATATATTTTTCTAAAACATTCAGCTCACCTACGAGTCGTCCCAGCCTCAGCAAACTCCGAGGAGGACCTCGTGCTTGTCTTCGACCTGCCGCTGCTCGCGCCTGCAGCGCTGCTCGCAGGTGCGGCCGCCTGTTTCTCAAAACCCGGCCACCGCCCCCGAGCCGTACTCTCGCTCGCCGAGATGTCAGCCCTCGCCGCGCTCGCGATCGCGGTCGTCTGCGTCGCCATGTCAGCGGCGTCAGGATCGGGCACTGGGTCCCTGGTCGGGCTTTTCGGTGCAGGCCTCTCCACACGCGTGGACGCGGTCAGCATGACCATGCTCGTCCTCGTCACGTTCATCGGCTGGATCGTGCTGCGCTACGCGTCGACCTACCTCGACGGCGAGGACCGGCAGGGGGCCTTCACCGGCTGGCTTTGCCTCACGCTTGCCTCAGTGCTGCTCGTCGTCACAGCCGGCAACCTCCCTCAACTCGTCGTGTCGTGGATCGCGACCAGCCTGTTCCTCCATCAATTGCTGGTCTTCTACGGCGAGCGTCCCGGCGCGCGGCGCGCGGCGCGCAAGAAATTCGTTACCGCGCGACTCGGCGATATCGCCCTGATTGCCGCTGCCCTGCTGCTGAGCATGGCTTACGGCACGAGCGATATTGGTCAGATCCTGAGCGCTGCCCGATCCGGCCAAGGCGGAGGTCTCGCCGTGACGGCGGCCGGTCTGCTGGCGATTTCCGCCCTGCTCAAGTCCGCACAGTTCCCGACACATGGCTGGCTGACCGAGGTCATGGAAACCCCGACCCCGGTCTCCGCGCTGCTCCACGCGGGCGTGATCAACGCGGGCGGTTTCCTGCTGATCCGGTTCGCGGACGTTCTGCTCCTCGCTCCCGGCGTGCTCGCGGTTCTCGTCGGCATCGGTGGCTTTACGGCCCTGTTCGGAAGCATGGTGATGCTGACCCAATCCTCCGTGAAGACCTCGCTGGCGTGGTCGACGGTGGCTCAGATGGGCTTCATGACCTTCGAGTGTGGGCTGGCCCTGTTCCCGCTCGCGCTGCTGCACATCGTGGCGCACTCGCTCTACAAGGCCCACGCGTTTCTGGCCTCGGGCGGCGCTGTCGAGGCGGTCACGGCGGTTCGCCGCCCGGGGCCCGTGGCCATACCCAGCGTTGGGGCGGTTGCGCGCGCCTTTCTCTCCGCCCTCGTCATCTTCGCCTTGGTCGGCTTCGGCTTCGGGCTGCCGCACAAGTCGCCGCAGGCTCTGGCTCTCGGCGCCATCCTGATCTTCGGCGTCGCCTATATGCTGGCCCAAGGTTTCGCCGACACCGCCCCCGCGCGCTGACCCGGCGCACCGCGGCCTACGCGGTCGCAACCTCGATCGGCTACTTCGCCCTCCAGGCGGTCGCGATCCGTCTCACGGAAGGCGTGCTGCCGCCCACACCCGCGCCGGAGCCGTTGGAATGGGCCTTGGTCATGCTGGCCCTGCTCAGCTTCGGCCTCGTTGCAGTCCTGCAGGCGATGTTCCCGCTCTGGGCCTATCACCCCGCCGCCAGCGGGCTGCGGGTCCATCTCGCCAACGGCCTCTACGCGAACGCGGCCTTCGACCGGCTGATCGGTGGCTGGTCCGCGCGCAACGCCTCCTGACCGGTTCGGAGATCCCACGATGATCGAGATCGTCCATTCTCTTCCGACCCCGCACGAGCGCGTGAAGGTCGCGGCAGATGACGCGGGCCGACTAATCCCGCCCCTCTGGCCGCTGTCCTCCAGCGTCGCGGTCAATCCCTTCCTGGGGCACACCGACGGACCACTCTGGGCCGCCGGAGCGCAACTGGCCCGGGCGAGTGGCACAGCGGTGACGATGCCGCGGGGTTGGTATCGCGACAAGATCGCGTCCGGGGCCATCGAGGACGAAGACCTCTCGGCGGCTCTGGCCGATGCACCCGCCGCACTGCGTCCCGTCGACCTCGCCTCTCTCAAAGCGGCGTGTTTGTCAGATGCACACCCGATCAGAGCCGTTCCGACAGTGGCCTCCCTGTGCGCGGATGCCTCCGGAGTCGATTGGCCGGGCCTGATCGCCGACCGGTTCACCGCCTGGGCGGCGGGCTACTTCGATGAGGGGCAAGCTCTCTGGGCGGCACCGTCCGGCGGTAGCGCCCTCGCGCTCTGGCGGTCCTGGGCCGTCCACGACCTGACGCCGGAGATCGCCGGCTTGAGCGGGTTCGCGCGCCACGTCTCGGAGGTCCCCGACGGAACGCTGCCCGCCCTGGCCGGCGCAACGGCCAGGCTTGGCCTCAGCCCGGACGCGCTCGAGAGTTACTTCCACCAGATGCTGCTGTCGCTCGGTGGGTGGGCTCAGTACGCCCGCTACCGGTTGTGGCAATCGGAGCTCTCCGGCGGATCCGACGCGACGCTGAGAGACCTACTGGCCATCCGAGTGATCTGGGACGAGGCGCTGTTCGCCCGCTATGAGGAGCGGATCGGCGGCGCTTGGGCGGCCGTCGCTGCTGAGCACGCGACCCCCGCTCGGCCGACGCGAGACCAGGTCATCGATAGCATTCTGCAGGACGCCACGGAGCGAGCCGCGCAACGCGCGCTCGCCGCGACACTCGCCGATGCCACACTGGCGTCCGAGAGCGGACGACCGTCCCTGCAGGCGGCGTTCTGCATCGATGTGAGGTCGGAGGTCTTCCGACGTGCCCTGGAGGGCCTGGATCCCAGCATCCGCACCCTGGGCTTCGCGGGCTTTTCGGGTTGCCGACCGCGCACCGCCGGTTCGCGTCAGACATCGAGGAGCGGCGGCTGCCGGTCCTCCTGAACCCGAGCCTGCATACCTGCGCCGGCGGCCCCGGCGTTGCGGGCGCAGATCAGTCTGCCCGGGTCGCCGCGCGGTCGCGCCGCGCCTGGGGCCGGTTCCGGCAAGCAGCGGTGTCCTCCTTCGCCTTCGTCGAAGCGGCCGGGCTCCTCTATCTCGGTAAGCTCGTGAGCGACACGCTGGGGCTGACCCGGGCGTCGACGCCGGGCGAGCCCGCGCCGCGTCTCGATCCCGCGCTCGACCTCGCCTCCAGGGTCGCGATCGCATCGAGCGTTCTGCGCGCGATGTCGCTGACATCGGATTTCGCTCGCATCGTGCTGCTCGTCGGCCATGGGGCGAATCTCGTCAACAACCCTCATGCCAGCGCGCTGCATTGCGGGGCGTGCGGGGGGTATTCGGGCGAGGTGAACGCCCGGTTGCTGGCGCAGCTTCTCAACGACGCGCAGGTGCGGACCGCGCTCCGGGAGCACGGCCTCGTGGTGCCGCCGGACACGGTGTTCGTCGCGGCGCTCCACGACACGACGACGGACCAGGTCACGCTCTACGCAGGGGATCGCCCTGACGATGCGCAGCCGCAGGACCTGGAGCGCGTAAGGGCTTGGCTGGCGGCAGCAGGCACGATCGCGCGCGGGGAACGTGCCCTGCGCCTGACACGCACCGCGGGCGGCAACGCCATCGCGCGCCGGAGCCGCGACTGGGCGGAGACGCGCCCTGAATGGGGATTGGCCGGCTGCAGCGCGTTCATCGCCGCGCCGCGCTACCGCACGGCGGGCACGCGCCTGGAGGGTCGCGTCTTCCTGCACGAGTATGATTGGCGGCATGACACCGGCTTCGGCGTGCTTGAGCTGATCCTCACCGCGCCGGTGGTCGTGGCGAGCTGGATCAGCCTTCAGTACTACGGCTCGTGCGTTGCGCCCGAACTGTTCGGCAGCGGCAACAAGCTCCTGCACAACGTCACGGGCGGCATCGAGGTCCTCGAGGGGAATGGCGGCCCCCTGCGCGGGGGCCTCGCCCAGCAATCCGTGCACGACGGCGAGCGGTACGCCCACGAACCCCTTCGTCTGTCGGTGTGCATCGAGGCGCCGCGCGAGGCGATCACGGACGTCCTTGAACGACACGCGGAGGTGCGCGCCCTGTTTGACAATCGCTGGTTGCATCTGTTCGCACTCGATCAGGATGGCCGGATGGCGTGGCGCTACGCCGGCGACCTGAGATGGACCGGCTCGGCGGGAATCCCCGACGTCGCGTCGGGCTCACCGCTCAGGGCCGCCGTATGACGCGCCCGCCGAACGTCACCGAGCCGGTTTCGGATCGCTGCCGCCTCAACTAGCTTCGGGCGCCGCAGGCGGCAGCCCACGCACGGTGATGAGGCTCGCGGAGAAGCGGGTTGGGGAAGCGTCTGGTCTGGACGATCGCGTAGAAGCGCTCCGTCACGTCGGGAATGCGGCAATGCTCGATCAGCAGACCGGCGTGCAGCTCATCCTGTACGACGATCGGGGGAACGACCGCGACGCCCTCGCCCTCGCGTGCCAGAAGCCGAAGCATAGCCATGTCGTCGACCTCGGCTTGGATGATCGGACGGATACCGACCAGCGACAGCACGCGGTCGAGCGCCACCCGAATCTCGCTGTCGAGGCTGGGCAGCATCACGGGAACGGTGCGGAGGTCCTCCGGGAAGCGGAGCGGCTCTCCGTCCGGCCTCGGGCGGCCCACCAAGCTGACCGGCTGCTCGGCGATGAGATGGCTGTGCAGGTCGGTGGCCGCATCCCGCCGCACCGCCGTGGTGGCGAGGACGACATCGAGGCTGTGCATCTCGAGCTGGGTCAGAAGCTCGTGCATCGTGCCCGAGCGGAGCACGAGGCTCGACATCGGGCCGCCCGATCATGGGCCGGAGGAACGCGAGCTGGAAGTTGCGCGACAGCGTCGTCAGCGCACCGACGCGCAGCACGTGCTGGGCCGTGTGGGGCCGCCCCTGCAGGACCTTGATCAGCTCGCTCCCGGTCTCGAAGACCGTATCGGCATAGTCGAGGGCGATTCGGCCGACCTCGGTCAGGATCAGCTTCTTGCCGCGGCGCTCGAACAGGTCATGTCCGAGCTGCTGCTCGAGCTTCTGCAACTGAACGGAAAGGGAAGACTGCGAGAGGTTCAGGGCCTCGGCGGCACGGGTGAGGCTACCCTCGTGCGCGATGCGGTGGAACAGGCGCAAGTGATGGTAGTTGAGGGCGGTCATGCCCCGCATTTACAGAAACGAACGATTTGCTGCAATATTTTAATTTGCTATCTATCGCACGGCTGCATAGTAATGTTCCGTGGATGAAAACGACGGTCCGTGTCATCGCGGTGATCGGGCGCCGTCGATTGAAATTTACCTTAGCACAAGGCGTGTAAACGAAGTAGAAGATGATGGGCCGTGTCTGCAAGAGTGAGAAGCGCTCGGCTCCAGCGCTCCTCTAGAGCAAGATCTTTCAAGGCCATGCCGGGATGTGGGCGAAAGATTATCGATCGCGCAACATAGAGCGCGTGATAGACTGGGTGCGCACTGTCCAGGACGCGTGCGAGGCCGGCCCGTTTAGGCGCTCAGGAGGCCGATGTGGGCTTACCTCATAGCGAGCTTGGTGGACCGAAGCGCCACGATTTGACAGTGCGCTTCCTTGTTGGCGAGGCCGAGGTTCGTGCTTGTGCCGATAACCGGCGTCAACTTTGTATCCTCGCTGAAGAATTTCTCCGGCATATACACGTCCGAGGCTTTCGGCCCCGCATAGTCGTCGAATGCCGAGACAAACTCAGCCGCCGGAAGATTGAGCGCTACCTCAATGGTGTCTCACGCGAACTCAATTCGATCTTTTGAGCGTTTTCATGAGCGCCGGTTTGACCAGACGTGATCCCAAATAGCGTCGCGTTTGCTTCGGAGCATCGCCAACGACGTCCTGAATGACTGAGTTGGGCGCGAAGCAGCCGACCTGATCTGGCCGAACGCTGCCGGTCCGCTTCGACGCATCTGAAGGGCACAACTGACTTCCGGATTGGGTCCTACAAGGCCGCTCGTCCAAACATGCGTGCTCCCGAATGAAGCGGACCTAGCGGCGGAAGAGCGGTGATCGCCTGTCAAGCAACCCTCCGGCTTTCGGGGGCAGGTCGCGTAGAGCGCCACAACCATATCGCCGTCAGAACCAGCAGCAGCGTGGCGGTCGCGCCGGTCCAACCGAGCGCATCCCAGCCGGCTCGTCGGTCGGCTCCGATAGCCCGCACCATAAGCGGGCCCGCGATTTGTCCGGCGGCAAACGCGGCGGTCATCTGAGCGAGCAGCGGCGTCGGATTGTCTGGCCGCGTTTCGCGCGCCAACTGCAATCCGGCCATGGTGGCGACCATGAACGTGCCGCCTACCAAGACCGCTGATGCCGCGACGGCCGAGAGGGTTTGAACGAAGAGAGGTAGGGCGGTGCCGAGCGCCATGATGCCCTGTGCCAGTGCCCAGATGTGCTGGCGTGACCTGCGAGGCAACCAGAGCGCTACGGCCGCGACCGAGATGGCAGCGGCGAAGCCGAACAGAGGCCAGGCCAATCCGAACACCAGGGGATCGGGGGCCAGCGCGTGCGCCATGGCCGGAAGGAACGTGGCCGGGACGATGTAACCGAACCCGAAGGTACCGTAGCAGAACACCAAGGCCAGCTGCCGAGTCCGGTGGATCGGCGCGACCGCCGCAGCCTCACGCTCCATGACCCCAGGCGAGGTCGTACTCGTCCCACGTGACTGCGCCCACGCGAGCAACGCTCCGGCGCCGGCGATCAGCCCCAGCTCGAGCCACAGCGAGCCCGCCAGTTGGCGTCCGCCGAGCCAGGTCAGCACGCCAGCCATCGCGATGCCGAGGCCGACGCCCGTGTAGATCCAGGCGCCCAGCTGGCCGGCTCGATGCCGGGCAAGCTCTGCCAAGCACCAGCCGCTCGTGCAGACCAGCGCCCAGGCACTGAATACGCCGGCTGCCGCGCGCAGCCCGACGCCGAGGACGGCGATCCCGCCGGCATCGACCGCTGCCATCGCCAGCGTGGTCAGCGCGATGCCAAGTAGGCTCAGCAACAGACCGCGCCGCGGGTTGCCGCCGAACCATGAGGCGGTCAGAGCGCCGACGAAGTAACCGATGTAGTTGGCGGCCGCCCACTCCGCGCCGGCTGCTGCGCTCAGGGTGCCGTCCCGTATCATCAGCGGCATGAGGGGCGTGAAGGCGAACCGGCCGATGCCCATGGCGACGGCTAGAGCCACAATGCCGCTGCTGACGATCGGCCAGGTCGCGCGGTCAGGCGGCGTGAATGCGTGCTGGTTCGTGCTCATCGTGAACCGATTGAACACCGACCGAGAACCCTTGGAAAATGAATTCTTGTGACGTATCGTTCTTTAGATGAGAACGATGGATCTTGACGACCTTCACATCTTTCGCTGCGTCGTGCGGGAGGGTGGAGTGACGCGGGCAGCGGCCCAGCTGCACCGCGTGCCATCCAATGTCACGACCCGGATCAAGCAGCTCGAGGAGCGGCTTGGGGTAGCCTTGTTCCACCGTCAGGGCCGCGGTCTGACCCTGACGGAGGCCGGACGCACCCTGCTCGGTCATGCTGAGAAGTTGCTGCACATGGCTGACTCGGCCGAGCAGGAATTGCGCAGCGGTATCGTGCGCGGTGTCCTGCGGCTCGGCGCGCTGGAAAGCACGGCCGGCGCACGGCTGCCGCCAATCCTATCCGCCTTCCATGCGCAGCATCCCAACGTCACGATCGAGCTGCAAACCGGCACGACCCGCGCGTTGCTGCGCCAGTTGGACCGCTTCGAAGTCGAGGCCGCCTTCGTATCCGAGCCCTTCGAAAGAGGCGGCCTCTCATCAGTTCCAGCCTTTACCGAGGAGCTGGTGTTGATCACCGCTAAAGGCCGCCCGGCCATCGGTGACGCTGAAGGGTTGCGTGGACAGACGCTGGTGGCATTTCCGCATGGCTGTTCCTATCGCCAGCGTCTTTCCGAGTGGATGGCCGAAGGCGGCACATCGCCGGACCGGATTTTAGAGATGAGTTCGTACCACGCGATCGTGGCCTGTGTTGCGGCTGGCACAGGTGTGGCGGTCGTACCAGCGGAAGTCCTTGATCACGTTGTCCTAAGCACGGCGGTCGAGCGCCACGCGTTGCCGCCGCATGTGCGGGTCAACCGAACCCACCTCGTGTGGTCAAGCGAGGCCAGTGCCCCGCTGCGCTCCCTTATGGAACTGCTGCCCAACAGCACCGTCAACAATCGAACGGCCGCTTAGAACAGTCGCAGAGCCTGCTCTCAAGGCAGAGTTTTTGACTAGGAGTCAGTCTCCTTCCCGTGCAGGGACGCGGCTGCCAACGACGCTTTCGCTGAAATTCCAGCGCCGAACGCCTGCTCCTGTCTAACTCAGACGCGCAAATACCCGGGTGACAGTTCCGAAGGGTGCCGAAAGCGACCGGTCTGCTTCGGGAACGGTGAGACAATGAATCGGACACGCCGCTTCCAAGCGCGTCCTGCCCTTTGGAAGTCGGGTCGCTCCACCTATAGTCGGAGCTGGCGTTCCTCACGGATCGGAACCGGCCATGAGCACCATCACGCGCCGCACCTTCGGCCTCTGCTGTGCCAGTCTCGCCGCGGCCGCGCTGCCCGCAGCAAGCGCGACGTCTCCTCCAATCACGCTCCCGGACGGCACGACGGCCCCCTCGCTCGGGCAGGGATCGTGGCATCTCGGCCAAGGTCGGCACCCGCCGGCTACAGAAGAGGAAGCGCTGCGCCTCGGCCTTTCCCTCGGCATGACGCTCATCGACACGGCGGAAGCCTATGGTGATGGCAAGGCAGAGCGACTCGTCGGACGCGTGATCGCCGGGCAGCGCGAACGCGTCTTCCTCGTCTCGAAAGTTCATCCAGCGCATGCCACGGCAACGGGAATCCGCAACGCGTGTACCGCGAGCCTGTCGCGCCTCGGCACGGATCACCTCGACCTCTACCTGCTCCACTGGCGCGATGGGGTGAAAGATCTCGCAGAAGTCGTTGACACATTCGAACGCTTACGCGCGGACGGCCGCATCCGCCGCTGGGGCGTCTCGAACTTCAGTGTCGCCGACATGGAGGACCTGTTCCGTGTCGCGTCCGGAGAGCGCTGCGCCACCAATCAGGTGGCCTACAGTCTGGCTGACCGGAGAGTCGAGCGCGAGCTGCTTCCCTGGTGCGCACAGCACCGCATGCCAATCATGGCCTATTCACCGCTGGGCGGTCAGGGTTCTGAAGTCCTGCGGCACCCGGCCGTGCTGCGGGTCGCCGCGGCGCATGGACAGGCGCCGGCGGCCATCGCCCTGGCCTGGGTGCTGCGCCGGAGACAAGCCATCGCAATTCCTGAGTCGGGTTCGCCCTCTCACGTGCGCGAGAACGCGGCCGCGATAAATCTAGAGCTGACCCCCGAAGAGGTGCAGTCGCTGGATGCGGCTTTCCCCGCCTAGGCCTGCGATGAAGTCTTCATCGCCACGGCAATCATAAGGTGCTCGAACTTGGAGCGCTCATCTATGTGGCCCCCATGGACTCGCCCGGTCTCGGCACGTCGGCCGCGCGGCCGGGCATCGCGCGGATGGGCTTCGGGAGCCGGGGCCTCATTGTTCTTTAGCGAAAGAGCCGTTTGCTGCCGCGTGGCAACTTGATGTGAGGAAGCACTATGGCACTCGTCACGTACCAGATCGTCGAGCACGATGGAGGTTGGGCCTACAAGGTTGGAGGTGTGTTCTCCGAGACCTTCCCAACCCGGAGGGACGCTCACGAGGCTGCCGTACGTGCTGCGGCAGAGCAGCGAGCCCCGGATGACGATACGGTGATCAGCTACGAGGATGAGAGATACCAATGGCACGACGAGACCATCCGCGGCAGTGATCGACCGCAAACGAATGTAGAAGACTAGTCGTTGCCGGAAGCGGAGCTTCTGATTCAGAGAAGGTCCGCCGGAAAAACGGGCGGATTTCTGGAGTATCGATCGCCAAATCGGGCGCCGGTTCGCGCGAGAAAATGCGGCCAGAGCAATTCGATAGTGCCCTTCCGTTGGTCATCGGATCACCGGAAAGGCTCTACCGACCTAACTCGGCCAGTGCGTAGGATACTATCCTTTGCAGGCGGACGCTTCCGGTCCCGCGATAGGAAAGGACAGCTCTAGCCTGCGACACGCCCCCCGTCGGACCGTCCAGCAACCCTCATGACGCCGCGGCGGATTCCGTCAGGGGCGTGGGTGCTCCGAGTTCAACGGCGAAGGCGCCGAAGAACTGATCGGCGAGCTTGCGCGCGGTCGCTTGAATGAGGCGGCCCCCGAGGGAGGCGATCTTGCCGCCGATCTCGGCCTTGGCTTCGTAGGTCAGGACTGTCTCCGCCCCGTCTTCCCGGAGCGAGACCGCAGCGCTGCCCTTGGCGAAGCCCGCCATGCCCCCGCTGCCCTGCCCGACCAGGGTATAGCCTTCGGGCGCCCGGATGTTTTCGAGCCGGACGGTGCCGGTGAAGGTTGCCGAGACCGGACCGATCTTCAGGGCGACCTTGGCGGCGAGTTCCTCGGGCGAGGTCTGGGTGAGCTCTTTGCAGCCGGGAATGCAGCGGCCAAGCACCCCCGGATCGTTGAGGGCGACCCAGACGGCGGAGCGCGGTGCCGCGATGCGGTATTCCCCGGTGATGTCCATCGTGTTCTCCAGTGGCCGGATCTTGGTCAGACCGCGCAGTAGCGGTCCTGGATCTCGCTGTCGGCGCGCAAGGCCGCGGCCGAGCTCTCGTGAACCACTGTTCCCTGATCGATGATCACGGCGCGGTCCGCGAGATTGAGCGCCCACTCGACGTTCTGCTCGACGAGGAGGAGCGTGACGCCGCGCTCGCGCAGACCGACGAACAGGCTGCCCATCTCCTCGACGAGGACCGGCATGATGCCTTCCGACGGCTCGTCGAGCAGGATCAGCTTGGGACGCGCGATCAGGGCGCGGGCGATGGCGAGCATCTGCTGCTCGCCCCCCGACATCGTCACGGCGCTCTGATCGAGGCGCTCGGCGAGCCGGGGGAAGGTCTCCGCGATCTCACCGATGGCCGTCTTCTCCCAGATCGAATCCGGCGCGCGCAGCAATCCGAGCCGCAGGTTCTCGCGGACGGTCAGGCCCGGCACGATCCGCCGGTCCTCCGGGACATAGGCGAGGCCCAGGCCGAACCGCTCGTGGGCCGGGCGCCCGAGCAGGTCCTGTCCGAGGAACCGGACCCGGCCGCTGACCTTCGGGATCAGGCCCATCACGGCCTTCATGGTCGTGGTCTTCCCGGCGCCGTTACGGCCGATGAGGGCGAGGATCTCCCCCGCCCGGACCTCGAACGAGAGGCCGTGCAGGACGTGGCTTGCTCCGTACCACGCATCGAGCCGGTCGATTTCAAGCATGGCCGTATCCGCCGCTCTGGCCGAGATAGACCCGGCGCACCTCCCGGTCGGCCTGGATGTCGGCCGGACGGCCATCGGCGATGAGGCGGCCGTGGTGCAGGACGAGGATCCGCTCCGACAGGCCGAGGACCATCTTCATCTTGTGCTCGACGAGAAGGATGGCGCGCTCCCCGGCGAGGCGGTGCAGCAGATTGACCATCTCCTTCGTCTCCTCGGGTCCCATCCCGGCGGTGGGCTCGTCGAGGAGCAGGAGCTTCGGGTCGGCAGCCAGCGCGATCGCGATCTCGAGGGCCCGCTGTTCCCCGTGCGCCAGGGTGGCGGCGGGCCGGTCCCGGCGGCCGGCGAGGCCGACAGCATCGAGGAGTGCGTCGGCCCGCTCGGCGAGCCCGGTGAGCCGGTCGCGCCGGCTCCAGAAATCGTAGCGGCTTGCCCGCGCCTGAAGGGCGGTGCGGACGTTCTCGTGCGCGGTGAGCCGGGGGAAGATCGTGGTGATCTGGTAGGAGCGGGCGATGCCGAGATGCGCGTAGCGCGCCTGCGGTACCCGGGTCAGGTCGCGGCCGGCGAAGCGGAGCGCACCGCTCGTCGGACGGAGCGCGCCCGAAAGCAGGTTGAAGAAGGTGCTCTTACCCGCCCCGTTGGGGCCGATCACGGCGGTGATGCGCTCGCGGCCCAGCGTGGCGCTGATCCCGTCCAGGGCCGTGAAGGCACCGAAGCGCCGGCCGAGGTTCTCGGCTTGTAGAACAGGTGCGGCCATCGGGTTCACGGGCGCCCCCGCGCGGCGTCGAGCCGGGCCAGCGCCGTTCCCAGGAGACCCCGGGGCAGGAACAGCACGAAGAGGATGAACACCGTGCCCAGCGCCAGCTGCCAATGCGGCGTCCAGAGGCTCAGCGCATCCTCGAGAAGCAGCACCGCGAAGGCGCCGACGAAGGGCCCGAAGAAGGTTCCCGCCCCGCCGACCAGGGTCATCACGACGGCCATGCCGGAGGTGCTGTAGGCGAGGCTGTCCAGCGGGACGATCGACAGGTGGATCGCCGAGAGCGAGCCCGCGAGGCCGCAGAACAGGCCGGACAGGACGAAGGCCAGCAGCTTGGTGCGCTCCACGTCGAAGCCGCAGGCGCGCGCGCGGGTCTCGTTCTCGCGGATCGCCTCGATGACCGCGCCGAAGGGCGAGGCCAGGATCCGCGAGATCATCGCCAGCGCCAAGCCGACGAAGGCCAGCACCACGAGGTACTTCGTGAGCGGGTTCAGGATGTCCAGGGAGAGGGGTCCGAGACCGATCCGGGCCACGGTGAAGCCGCGCAGGCCGTTCTCGCCCCCCGTCCAGGAGGAGGCCTGGAGGGCCGTGTAGTAGACGAGCTGGGCGAGCGCCAGGGTTACCATGGCGAAGTAGATGCCCCGCGACCGGATCGAGACCGCGCCGATGACGAGCGCCAGCCCGCCGGAGGCGCAGACGGCCAGTCCCATGGCGGCGAGAGGGTGCAGCCCGGAGGTTCCGATGGCGATGCCGGTGACGTAGGCCCCGGTCCCGAAGAAGGCCGCATGCCCGAACGAGAGCAGGCCCGTGTAGCCGTAGAGCAGGTTGTAGCCGACGGCGTAGAGCCCGTAGATCAGGACGTTGACGGCGAGCGCCTGCGACGGGAGCAGGAACGGCAGCGCCAGGAGCGAGGCGATCGAGAGCGGCGCGCGCCATCGCGAGAGGGCGCCGCCAGCGAGCGGCGAACGGCGCGGCACCGCCTGGGCCGGGGTCAACAGGGCGGTCTGGTCGAGGGGCTGCATCGTCGGTTTCCCTCAGGCGCCGAGGCCGGGCTTGCCGAACAGCCCCTGGGGCCGAACGAGCAGAACCAGGGCCATGAAGGCGAACATGGCGATGCTCGCCATCTCGGGCGCGACGAGGGCGGTCATCGAGACCACGATGCCCACGAGCAGCCCCGCCACGACGGAGCCCATCAGCGAGCCCATCCCGCCGATCACCGTGACCGCGAAGGCCTCGCCGAGGACGACGTTGCCCATCTCCGGGTTGACCGAGCGCATCGGCGCGGCGAGCACGCCGCCCAGGGCCGCGAGGGCGATGCCGAGCCCGAAGACCCAGAGCCAGAGCCGCTCGATGTCGACGCCCAGCACCCGCAGGATCTCGGGGTCGCGGGCGCCAGCCCGGACGATCAGCCCGAGCTTCGTCCGCTCCAGCCCGTACCACAGGGCGACGAGGACCAGGGCGACGACACCGATCACGAAGATCCGGTAGATCGGGAAGAAGCCGACCCCGAGATCGGCCACGCCGGAGAGAGCGTCCGGCGTGGCGAAGGGCAGCCCGTCCGAGCCGAACAGGATGCGCACGCCCTCCACGAGCACGTAGCCGAGGCCGAAGGTCAGGAGCAGCGCGTCGTCCGGCGAGCGGCCGGCGAGCGGCCGGATCAGGAACCGCTCGATAACGAGCCCCAAGGCTCCGACGAGGAGCGGACCAAGGAGGAGCGCCGCCCAGAAGCTGCCGGTCCGCTCCATCACGAACACGCCCGCATAGGCGCCGACCATGAAGACGTTGCCGTGGGCGAAGTTCACGATGCCGAGCATGCCGAAGATGATCGACAGGCCGAGGGCCAGCATGACGAACACGGCCCCCAGCGCCACCCCCGAGAAGAGCTGCATGGCGATCAGTTCGAGGTCGAGGGATCCCCAGTCCATGGTCGTTTCCCGCTCCCCGGTCAGGCGCGGTGCCCGAGTTCGTCGCAGCTGCGCAGGGCCACCTCCGAGCCGGGCTCGATCTCCAGGATCTTGAAGAGGTCGGCCTCGTTGGACATCTCGGACTTCTTCTTCGACTCAGTGACGAGCACCGACTGGACCGCCTGATGGTCGCAGGCGCGGTAGTGCTCCGGCCCCTTGGCGACGTCGTAGTGCAGGGCCTCCAGGGCGGAGACCACCTTGTCGGTGTCGGTGCCGCCGGCCGCCTTCACGGCCATCAGCAGCGAGCGGATCGCGGCATAGCCGTAGGCGCCGTAATCGGTGGGGACCGCGCCGGCATAGGCGGCCCGGAACGCATCGTTGAAGGCCTTCGCCGAGGGGACGGTCTCCTCCAGACGCCAGTAGTAGTTGCTGGCCCCGACCACGCCCTCGAAGGCGTCCGGGCCGGCGGCGAGGCGCTGGTTGTGCAGGAGTACGGGTACGACGATCTTGGCGACCTTCTTCAGTCCGAAATCGTTGGCCTGCTTGATGCTGTTGGCTTGGTCGCGGCCGAAATTGCAGATGCAGAGGATGTCGGGCCGCATCGAGCGCAGACGCGGCATGAAGGTCGAGTAATCCGCCGCGCCGAACGGGTGCAGGATCTCCCCCGCCGTCTCCGCGCCGATTGCGGCAGCCGCGCGGCTTGAAGCCGCGCAGCATCTCGTGACCGTAGGCGTAGTCGGCGACGAGATAGGCGACCTTCGTGCTCTTCCTGAACGCGTGCTTGGCGACCGCGGCGGTCGTCATGTGCGGGTTCAGGGCCTCGTGGAAGGTGGTGCGGCTGAAATCCTTGGCCTCGTTGATCGTGTCGGACTGGCTGATCGACACGTAGAGGATCTTGCGGGAGCGGGTGATCTCGTTGACCGACAATTGCACCGCGCTCGACAGGGCGCCGACGATGAAATGGGCCCTGTCCTTCTCGATCAGCTCCAGCGTGCGCGTGGCGGCCTCGCCCGGGTTGAGTTTGTCGTCACGCACCAGAAGCTCGGCCATCCGCCCGTCCAGGCCGCCGGCCTCGTTGAACTGCCTGACCGCGAGGCTCGGCGGAGCGGATCTGGTCCTTGGCCTCGGCGCCGAACGGCCCGGTGACCGGGGTCGGGAAGCCGATGCGGATCGCCTCGGCCGCGCGGGCGGGGCGCGGCCGGCCGATTCCGGCGAGCGTGCCTGCGGCCATGCCCGCGACGAGCGTCCGGCGCGAGAGCGTACCCTGACCCATGATCCGTTCCTCCTGTGCTCGCGCGGGGCTCTTGAAGGCCGGCCCGCGTCACGAGATTCGCGAGACCCTCACACCACGTCGAGCGCCCTCAGAATGCGTTCGGGCGTCATAGGCAGCTGCGAGATCGTGGCGCCGAGCGGCTGCAGGGCGTCGTTGACGGCATTGAGGGCCGCACCGCTGGAGGCGGCGGTGCCGGCCTCGCCGCAGCCCTTTGCGCCGAGTTCCGTGTCTTTCGTGGGCGTCTCGACGTGCTGGATGACGATGTCGGGCATTTCGCAGGCCATCGGCACGAGGTAGTCGGTCATCGATCCGTTCAGGAGCTGGCCGGTCTCGCTGTAGCGGCACTCCTCGAAGAAGGCGGCGCCAAGCCCCTGCACCACGCCGCCGCGGATCTGCTCGTCCACGAGGAGCGGGTTGATGACCCGGCCGCAATCCTCGACGACCCAGTGCTTCAGGATGCGCACGAGGCCGGTCTCGGGATCGACCTCGACCAAGCTGCCGTGGATGCCGTTGGTGAAGGCGAAGGGGTAGCCGCGCGGGGCGAAATGGTGCGCGACGGTCAGGGCCGGCGACACCCCCGGCGGCAGCAAGTCGGAGCGGTAATAGGCGAGGTTGGCGACCTCGGTCAGCGTCATGCGAGGGCTGCCGTCCGCATCGGTCACCGCGCCGCCGCGGATGTCGAGGGAGGCCGCATCGGCCTGGAGGATGGCGGCGGCGATCTCCAGGATCCGCGCCCTCAGCTTGCGCGCGGCCTGCAGGGCGGTCTCGCCGCCGATCCCGGCGCCGCGGGAAGCCCAGGTCGCGCCGCCGGAGGGCGTCGTCTCGGTGTCCCCGGTCAGCACCTGGACGCGGTCGCGGTCGATCCCCAAACCTTCAGCGACGATCTGGCCGACGATCGCCTCGCTGCCCTGGCCCTGCTCGGTGACGCTGATGGCACAGGCCACATCGCCCGCCGGGGTGAGCCTGAGGACGCAGCCGTCCTGCGCCGAGATATGCGCGCCGCCGACCCCGTAGAAGGCCGGCGTCGGGTTGGTGATCTCGACATAGGTCGCGATGCCGATGCCCCGGTGGATACCCTTCTCCCGCAGGGCGGCCTGTTCTTCGCGCAGGCGCGGGTAGTCCATCAGGGCGTGAAGCTTGTCGAGGCAGGTCGCGAGCGAGAGCCGCTCGAAGGTGTAGCCGCTCGGCGTCCTGTGCGGGTACATGGTGTCGGTGACATAGTTGCGCCGGCGGATCTCGAACGGGTCGAGGCCGAGATCTCGCGCCGCCAGATCGACCAGACGCTCGGTCACCGCGCAGGCGATCGGGTGGCCGACCGCCCGGTACTGGCTCATCTGCACCTTGTTCTGGGCAACGACGGTGAGGTCGGCCCGGTAGTCGGACAGGCGGTAGGGCGCCCCGATCAGGCGCACGACCTGATTGCCCTCGACGGCACTGGTGCGCGGATAGGCCGAGAAGGGGCCGACGCCGGTCACGTCGTCCACCTCGATCGCCCGCATGCGCCCGTCCGCCGAGAAGGCGAGCCTCGCGCGCACCCGGTGGTCCCGGGCGTGGATGTCGCTGGCGAAGGCTTCCATCCGGTCGGCGGAGAACTTCACCGGCCGCTTGAGCAGCAGGCTCGCGCCCACCACCGCCATGTCCTCGTGATAGAGGTGCAGCTTCATGCCGAAGGATCCGCCGACATCCGGGGCGATCACCCGGACCCGCGCCTCCGAGAGCCCGAAATGCCGGGCGTAGATGTCCTGGAACTGGTAGGGCGTCTGGGTCGATTGATGAACGGTCAGCCGTTCCTCGGCCGGATCGTAATCGGCGACCAGCGCCCGCGGCTCCATGGTCACCGCGGTGTGCCGGCCGAACCGGAGGTCGACCGCGACCGTCCGCGCGTCCGCGAAGGCCTCCGCGGTCGAGCCCGCCTCGATCCGCGTGCGGAACAGGACGTTGTCGGGCGCGTCCGCGTCGATCCGGGGGCCGTCCGGCAGGCGGGCGGCGTCGAGGTCGACGACCGGCTCCAGCTCCTCGAACGCGACGGCGATGACCTCCAGGGCGTCCTCGGCCTCGGCGCGACTCTCGGCGACGACCATCACCACCGGCTGGCCCGCCCACACGACCCTGTCCGTCGGCAAGGGCATCTGCGGAGCCGAGCGCAGGCCTTTGAAGTGGCTGAGCGTCCCGGTCCAGGGCGTGCAGATGCCGGTGAAGTCGTTGCCCGTCAGGACCGCGCGCACGCCCGGCATCGCGGCCGCCTCCGCGGTCTCGATCGCTCCAAGACGCGCATGCGCGTAGGGGCTGCGCAGGAAGGCAGCGTGGAGCATGCGGGGCAGCACCACGTCGTCCGTGTAGCGCCCGCGACCTCCTAGGAGCCGCTTGGCTCCGGGCCGGGGCAGCGCCTGGCCGATATAGCGGACCCGGCTCGGGCTGTCGGTGCCCGCGCTCACGCCGCGTCCTCCCGACCCGGTTCGGCACAGGCGGACTTCGCGACACTCTCGATCGCGTCCACGATCGACTCGTATCCGGTGCAGCGGCAGTAATTGCCCGACAGGGCGTCGCGGATCGCCTCCCGCGAGGGCACGTCGCCACCGGCGCGGCACTGCCTCAGGAAGTCCAGGCCGACGACCAGAATCCCCGGGGTGCAGAAGCCGCATTGCAGAGCGTTGCGGGCGTGGAAAGCCGCCTGCAGTGCGGCGATGGCTCCCGAATCCGAGAGGCCCTCGACGGTCTCGATTTGCATTCCATCCGCCTGCACCGCGAGCATCAGGCAGGCATGGACCGGCCGGCCGTCGAGGTTGACGATGCAGGCCCCGCAGGCGCCGACCTCGCAGCCGAGATGCGTGGCCGTGAGCCCCAGATCTTGGCGCAGGAAATCGGCCAGCGACCGCCGTGGCTCCACGAAGCGCCGGACCTTCGCACCGTTGACCACCAGGGCGACGGGTTGCGGCTCGATCATGCGGCCTCCCTCCCCGTCGCGCCGCTTCCAAGGGCGGACAGGACCCGGCCGAGAAGCACCCGGGCGATGTGCATGCGCGCCGCGGCCGAGAGGGCGTCGTCCTCGTCCGGGGCGAGATCATCGCCGAGTGCCGCCTTCGCGGCCGCGACGCTCTCCTGCCCGAGGGCCGGCCGGCCAGGGCCGACTCGGCCGCAGGGGCGCGCATCGGCGTCGGGCCGACCGAGCAGAAGGCGAGGCGCGCCGTCTCGACCACGTCGCCCGCGAAGCCGAGGTGCGCCGCGAGACCGACCATCGCGTAGTCGCCCCGCCGTCGCGCGATCTCGTCGAAGCGCATCCGGGTGCCGGGTCCGGCGATGGGGATGCGTACCGCGGACAAGATCTCCCCGGGGGCGGTCGCGGTCTCGAACAGATCTCTGAAGAAGTCGTCCGCGGCCACGATCCGGGTTCCGGCCGGCCCGGTGATCTCGATGGAGGCCCCGAGCGCCCGCATGCAGGCCGGAAGCTCAGAGGCGGGATCCGCCAGGGCCAGGCTTCCGCCCATTGTCCCGAGATTGCGGATCGCCGGATGCGCCATGAAGGCGGCCGCCTCGGTCAGCATCGGCGCATGGGAAGCGATGAGCGCCGAACTCAGGGTCTCAGCATGACGGGTCAGGGCGCCGATCCGCAGCACACCGTCCTCGACGGAGATCCCGCGCAAGGCGTCGACCCGGCCGATATCGATGAGCAGGTCCGGTGCATCGAGGCGCAGGTTGAGCGCTGGCAGCAGGCTCTGTCCGCCGGCGAGATAGCGCGCCTCGCCCATGCAGCCCGCATAGGCTTCGAGCGCCTCCGCCACGCTCTTCACGCGACGGTAATCGAAGGCCCGAGCCTTCATCGGCGTCCCTCCCGAGACGGCAGGATCATGGGTCACTCGTTGTTGACCGCTTGGTTACAAGCTATCGAGAGGCGAACTGCCGCGTCAAGCGAAATAACCAATCGGTCACGAACCATGGCTCCGACCGCCACCGATCCAGAGCAGCCTCAAAGGACGAAAGCGCTCACCGCTACGAAGGGGCGGCGACGCCTGCCCGCAGCCCAGCGCGAGCAGCAAATCGTGGAAGCCGCGGCGCAGTTCTTCGCGGAGCACGGTCTCAGCGGCCAGACGCGGGAACTCGCTCGGGGGCTCGGCATCACGCATTCCGCGATCTTCCGATATTTCCCGACCAAGGAAGCCCTGCTCGATCGCGTCTACGAGCATGTCTATGTCAAGCGCTGGAACCCTGCCTGGACCGGACTCGTCTGCGACCGATCACAGCCGCTGGATTCGAGGATCGTCCGTTTCTATACTGAATATACCGAGCAGATTTTCGATTTCGTCTGGGTCAGGATCTTCGTTTTTTCAGGCCTGAAAGGCTTCGACATCGCGCCCCGTTACCTCGCAACCATCCGCGAGCGGGTCATCCACCCGATCTGCACGGAAGTACGAGCTGAACTCGGCCTGCCGGATCCGGATGCGGTCCCCCTGACAGAGCGGGAGATCGAAGCGGCTTGGGCCATGCACGGCAAGGTATTTTATCTGGCCATACGCAAGTTCGTCTATGGATGGCCCATCCCGCAAAATCTGTCTCAAACGATCTTCGATGATGTAAGCTCATTTTTGGTCGGATCGCGCTTCATTTTCATCGAAAGTGTCAATGATTATAAAACCTCCACGCCATAGTGTTCTTGCGAGTCGACGATAGAAAGTCGGCCCGATTTCTTGACTGATAAGCTTCACGTCGACGAGCCGTCGGGCCGGCGGGATCTGGCCGAAAGCTGCCAAGCGGCGGTGATTGGTTCGGCATGAATGTCTTCGGCGTCCTCGGTCTCGCACCAGCGCCTTCGCATTTCAAAGTGGAATGGCTCGCGCAGGATCGTGAACAGCCACGCGAGCATGCTCGAACCGGGTTGGAACCGGTGCTCGTTCATCCAAGCCCTGGCTGGCCTGCGGCAGGCCGCGCCTGTGGGGCATGGCAACCAATGGACATGGTGGCTCTGGTGATGTTCGGTGCGATGCTTCGATGTCCGATCTCCGAAAGAGGAGGGTCCCGGCATGGCCGAGCGCTTGGAACCGGACCCTCTCGCGACTGGCGGCGACGGGGATGGCGCCAATAAGCGTGTCAATCTCGCCCTTCAGGGCGGCGGAGCGCATGGAGCCTTCGCCTGGGGCGTTCTAGACCGCCTGCTCGAAGAAGATGGGCTCGCCATCGAGGGCATCAGTGCCACAAGCGCGGGAGCGATGAACGCTGCGGTCCTCGCCTACGGATTGACGGTTGGTGGACGTGAAGGAGCGCGACGGGCTCTCGACGCGTTCTGGCGGCGGATCGCACAAGCAGCGCTGTTCAGCCCTCTTCAAGTCTCGCCCTGGGACCGGATCTTCGGCAATTACGGGCTTGAAACGTCTGTCACCTTTCCGCTCTTCGATGCTTTTGTGCGGCTCGTCTCGCCCTATCAATCCAATCCGTTGAACTACAATCCGCTTCGACAGATTCTGGAGAGCAGCGTCGACTTTGCTGTTTTGCGCCGCTGCTCAGTCGTCAAGGTTTTTCTCTCGGCCACCAACGTGAGGACTGGGAAGGTTCGCGTTTTCGGGGCGGGCGAGATCAGCGCCAACGCCGTTTTGGCTTCGGCATGTCTGCCATTCCTCTTCCAGGCCGTCGAAATCGATGGAGAGCATTATTGGGATGGCGGCTACATGGGTAATCCGTCCGTCTTTCCGCTGATCTACGAATGCGAATGCTCGGATGTCGTCATCGTGCATATCAACCCGATCTATCGTCCGAACGTGCCCACCACCGCGCCGGACATTATGAACAGGATCAACGAGATCAGTTTCAACTCATCACTCATGCGCGAGATGCGTGCGATCAGCTTCGCCAACAAGCTGATTGAGGATGGCATTCTGCAGGGCAATCAGATCAGAACGATCCGCATCCATGCGATTGAGGCCGAGGCCATCATGCAGACGTTCGGCGCCGCCTCAAAGCTCAATGCAGACTTGGAGTTCCTGCTTCACCTGCACAGAATTGGAAGGGAGCGGGCAGGTGCGTGGCTTGACCGCGAATTCGCGGAAGTTGGCGAGCGCTCGACAGTTGATCTCCAGGCCAAGTATCTTTGACCGATGGAGGCCTCAGATATGCCCGCCGCGGCCGCTCGGAGCACCGCGCAGATTTCACGCGACATGCGTTACAGGACGAGCGGTCAAGCGCGAACGGGTCTCTGAAGACAAAGCCCCACTCGCGATTGGAAGTCCGGCGGTCTACTGAAGACGCTCCAGAAACATGGGTCAGGTGCCGGGCTGATCCTCCGACAGGGCTACAAGCTCGAACGCCGGAACCTCACGCAGGAAGCCCTTGAGGGCCAGGTTTCCCAATGGCCGCGCTTGAGCGACGGCTTCGACAGCGCTCAACACGGACCGGCTCACAACGATCTGCCCCGCCTGAGCCATGTCACAAAGGCGGGATGCCAGATTGGTCACGCTTCCGAGGGCCCCGTACTCGAAGCGCCCCTCGAAACCGATCTGGCCAAGAGTTGCATAGCCTCTGGCGACGCCGAGACCGAAACCGATGGAATGGCCGCGCGCTTCCCAGTGCCGCGACAGGCGGCCGACGCGTTCGCGGAGGGCGAAGGCCATGCGCACCGCGCGCTCGGTGTGGTCCGGGCAAGGGTACGGATCGTTGAAGAAGGTCATGATGCCGTCGCCGGCGAAGTGCTCCAGAGTTCCCTCGTATTGGAATACGGCCTGGCCGACGGTCGTATGATACTCACGAAGAACCGCGACCACTTCCTCTGGGGCGGCCGTATCCGTGAAGGCCGTGAAGCCGCGCAGGTCACAGAACACCACCGTGATCTCACGCCGGTGCGGTTCCAAAAGCGAGTGGTCGTCGCGGTCGGCGGCAATGAGATCGGCGATCTGGGGCGAGAGGAATCGCCGCAATCGCCCGATCCGCTGGAGCTCGGCGGCCTTAACGGCGACTTGGCTCTCAAGATCACGATTGGCCTCGGCAAGCGCCGACTTCTGATCCGCAAGCTCGCGCGCTTGCGCCCGCACCGTGTCGGTCAGCGCCTTGAGGCGCAGCATCGAGCGGACTCGCGCCATCAGAGCAGCATGCTCGTAGGGCTTCGTCAGGTACTCATCTGCGCCGGCATCGAGCCCCTCGACAACGTCGCGCGTTTCCACACGGGCGGTGAGCAGCACGACGGGCACGTAGCGCAGCGCATCGTCGGCCTTGAGGCGGCGCAGAACATCCAGTCCGCTGAGACGCGGCATCATCACGTCGAGAAGGATGAGGTCCGGCGGACTGGCAGCCGCCTGCGCAAGGGCTGTCTCGCCGTCCGGTGCGGTCCCGACATCATAACCCTGCGCTTCGAGGCGGACACGCAGGATCTCCAAATTCTCGGGACTGTCGTCAACAACGAGGATATGCGCCTTCACGGCCTCCGCTCCGCCTCAGACGTCAACGAGCATCTGGCGAACGAGACTCAGGACCTTGCGTGGGCTGAACGGCTTGGCGACATAGCCGTCGCAGCCCGCAGCGAGGGCTCGATCTTCGTCGCCCGAAAGGGCGTAGGAGGTCACGGCAACGACCGGGATGTGTTGAGTGGAGGGATCGGCCTTCAGGCGCCGCGCGGCCTCATATCCGTCCATCACCGGAAGCTGGATATCCATCAGAATAAGGTCGGGCTGCTCGGCTTGTGCCATCTCGACGCCACGCCTCCCATCCGGAGCCTCGACGATGTCGTAGCCCGCAGCCGAGAGAAGGTCGCGCAGGATGCGGCGATTGTCCTCCGTATCCTCGACGATCAGAATGCGCTTCATGAGGCCTTCTTCCTCTCGACCGACGTCCGGATCGGAAGGGTCACCTGAAACACCGCACCCTGCCCCAGTTCCGATCGCACCTCGATCCGGCCGCCGTGCAGGAGGACGAGCTGGCGGGCGATCGAGAGACCCAGTCCCGTACCACCCTGTTGGCGCGTGCTCGAGCTGTCGACCTGCTGGAATTCGTCGAAGATCCGGGCCTGATCGGCGGGTGAGATACCGGGACCCGTATCGGACACTGTGATGACGAAGGTGTCGTCGACGGCCCGGGCAGCCACCTCCACAGAGCCGGATTGCGTGAACTTGATCGCATTGCCCACGAGATTCATGAGCACTTGTGTGAGCCGCCGCTCATCGCCCTGGCCGATCGGCAGTGTCTGCGGGACGTCGAGCTTCAGGGCGAGGCCCTTCGCTTGGGCCAGCGAGGAGGCTGCCACCGTGACGGACTCGATCAACGCGCCCAGCGCGTAGTCCTGGACGTCAAGCGTGAGCAGGCCAGCCTCGATCTTCGTGAAATCGAGGACGTCGTTGATCAGGCTCAGCAAGTGGCGGCCGTTGATCTGAATCCGCTCCAGCGCCTCGCTGGCCTTCTCGCTGAGCGGGCCGTACAGGCCATCGGCGAGCAGCTCCGAATAGCCCAGCACGGCGTTCAGCGGCGTGCGGAGCTCGTGACTCATGTTGGCGAAGAACTGCGTCTTGTGGAGATCGGCGGCGGCGAGCTGTCGGCCCTTCTCGTCGACCTCCTGAAAGAGCCGCGCGTTGCGGAGTGCGAGGGCCGCCTGATGCGCGAAGGTGTGCAGGACATGCTCGGAACTGCCCAGGGGCGCGGCCTCGTCCCGGGCGAGCAGGAGGAGGAAGCCGAGGCGGCCGTCACTGTCGGCGAGGTTGATGAGCGTGGCTGCGCGGAATCCGTCCGCGACGCCAGTCAGAAGCCCACTGATCGTGGTCAGGTCGCGGACAGGGATGACTTCAGCCGCGGCGTCGCCGGCTTTCGCCAGGGCATTCGCAGGGAGTATGTCGCTGACCGCGCTGGGCGGTAGACCGTGGCCGCCGGCGCGGCGGAACGTCTCGCCCGGCGCCTCAACCAAGTAAACGGCGCTGGCGTCGGAACCCGCGAGGGTTGCGGCCCGCACGGCAATGGCCCGGACGACGTCATCGATCTGCAGCGAGGCGACGATGGCGCGCCCGGTTTCCTCGAGCGCCCGCAACTCGCTGACGGAGCGGGCGAGGTCCCGAGTCTGACGCTGGATCTCGCTCTCGAGCCGCGCGTAAGAGGTCGAGAGCGCGTCGGCCATGGTGTTGAAGCGCGTCGCCAGGGCCTCGAACTCGTCCCCCGTGTGCACCGCGATGCGATGCTCGAAGCGGTTAGCGGCGAAGTGCTCGGCCCCGGCATGCAGCGCACGGATCGGCACCAGCATGCGGCGGGCCAGCAGGAGACTGGCACAGATCGCGACGACGAGGCCGAACGCGAGGAGCCAGGCGAGACGGATGAGCAGGTCGCGCAGCGGCGCTAGCGCCTCGTTGAGGGGCTGCGCGACGACGAGCGTGGCGGGCAGCGCGCTGAGGGTATACTGCGTGGCCAGGACCGGCCGCCCCGCGGCATCGGTGGCATACGCCACCGAACCGGGCGCCGGCAGCGTCAGGCGATCGCCCGTCGCATGTGGGCTTCCGTCCGAGTGGGCAACGATGATCCCGTCCGGCGTGACGAGATCGGCGTAGCTTCCGGCACCCGCGGTCGAGGGCGGAAGGCTTCCCGCCAGGGCGGGCAGCCGGACGCGAGCAAGGGTGACGCCCGTCCCCGCGGCCGGATGCGGCAGAAGAAGGTTCGCGTAGATCTCGCCCCCGACGATCTGGAGGTCCTGAAATCCCTTGTGCTGCGGGAGCGGTCCGAGATCGGCCGATGCCATGGGATCGGGGCTGTTCGGCCGGCGCGCCCGGACGCGCTCGCGGCCCTCGCCGTCGAAGAAGGCGAGCGTCAGGACGATCGGCGTCTGGTCGAGAAGCGCAGTGTAGTCCTCGCGGTGCTGGGCGAGGCTCTGCGCGCTCGCCCGTGTGACCCAGCCCACCTGCCGCTCGATCTCCGCCAGCGTCTCTTCGACAGCCGCCGTCGCGCCGGCCGCGTAGGCGGCTTGGACGCGGGCGACGCGCTCGACGGTTTCCCGGTACAGAAACCACGTCTCGACGGCCGCATTGATCGTCAGGACCAGGGCGACGAGGCTCACAAGTGTGAGCACGTACTTGCGGAACAGGCTGCCTCGCCAGGTCAAGCTCGGCGCCGACGAGAGTGCGCCCTCCGTCCGCATCGGCAGACTCCGCAATGCCGGGCCGGCAGGGACGGCTCGTCCCCACAATAGGTGGCGTGAACCACGCTCGAATGCTCTATAACCAGCATGGTCGAACGGAGAACATTGGGCAACTGAAAACAAGCCGTTGCACGATCACCTGCGTTCGGGTGGGATTCTGACGCTCTCATGCTCTCGGGATGGCGCCGATGTCGAAGGGCTCCGGTTTTGGTCCGCTTCTGCGCGTGAACCCGCTGTTCTCGGATCTCGGTTCGGAGGTGATCGACTGTCTTTCCGAGATGGCGACGACGCGCGTGTTGGGGGGCGGCGAAATTCTATTCCAGGTCGGCGATCCCGGCGACGCGCTCTACGGCGTCAGGCGCGGGGAGATCCGCATCGAGACCGGAACCGAGGCCGGGCGACGCATCGTGCTGAACAGCCTCGGCGCCGGCGACCTGTTCGGTGAGATCGCCCTTCTCGACGGGCAGGAGCGCACCGCCGATGCGGTGGCCGCGGTGGCGAGCGAGGTCTTCGTCCTGCGGCGCTCCGATCTTCTCGCCTATCTCACGCGCGAGCCCGACGTGGCCGTCCGGTTGATCGGCCTGCTCTGCAGCCGGATCCGCTACATCGCCGGCCAGATGACCGACCTGGCGACGCTGTCGCTGGGTGCCCGTCTCGCGCGCCGGCTGACGGTTCTGGCCGAGGATTTCGGCAACGAGATCCAGATCTCACAGGAGCAGCTCGGCGCTTTTGTGGGCGGCACGCGCGAGAGCGTGAACCGCCAATTGCAAGTCTGGCGCCGCGCCGGGTACATCGAACTTCGCCGGGGCTGTGTCGTGCTCCTCAATGCCGAGGCGCTGGCTCGGATGGCGCAGGAGCCTTCGTGCGCGTGATCCGACGATGTGCCAGGGCGGACGCGTCATGTCCGGAAATCCGGCGCCGTAGTACGCCCGGGTTCCGGCCGGGGCGCGTCCTGATGGCGAGGCGGGCGGCGTGATCCGCGTCACGGCAGCCCGCGCACCACCCGGAACCCGTTGGCATAGTAGCGGACATCGGCATCGTAGCGGAATCGCGCGGTGGGCTTCACGTAAGTGGCCGGGCTGTCGAACGAGCCGCCCCGAAGGACGCGCTGGCTGCAGTTCCCGGTCAGCCAAGCCGTTCCGTCCTGCGGGGCGCCACGGTAGGATTCGTTCCAGCAATCCTGGACCCATTCGGCCGCGTTGCCCGCCATGTCGAACAGCCCGAAGCCGTTAGGTGCGAAGCTCGCGACGCTGGACAGTTCCCGGCTGGCAGTGCGGCTGCACTCCCGGCAATTGGCCTTGCTCTCGCCGACGTGAGCCCCCAGGCGAAGGCGGTGTTTGTCCCGCCGCGCGCGGCATACTCCCATTCCGCCTCGCTCGGCAGGCGGTAGGTCCGCCGCGTATGCGCGCTGAGCCACGCGACATACTCCTGCGCGTCGAACCAACTCACATTCGTGATCGGGTGCGTACCGGACTGCTCCTCCGCGGCATTCGGCCGGTACTTGCAGGCCCCGGCCTCGACACAGCTGCGCCACTCATCGACGGTTGTCTCCCGGCGGGCGATCGCGAACGGGCGCGGGATGGTCACCCGGTGAACCGGACGGTCGTACGGCAGAGCGCCGGCGCCCATCTCGAACGTCCCCGCCCGCAGGACGACGAGGCTCGGGGCACGTCTCGCAGTCCCGCAGGCTCTGTCCCGCCATCTGATTGCCCTCCTGCGTCGGCGTCTGAGGCCGCGCTGGAGCCGGCGGTGCCGGTGGGGCTGGGGCTGGGGCTGGCAAGGCCGCTACGGTCGGCGGACCGGCCACGGCGGGAGCTGTCGGAGGTGGCGCGGGTTGGGGCGGTCCGATGGGATCGGGCGGCGGCGGACGACGGGCGAGGCGAGACGGCTCGGCCCTGCTCGCGCGCTCCGTCACGACCGCCGTCGGCGCGCTGGGCGGCGCGACGGCGAAACGAAACTCCTCGATCAGCGAGGAGGAGATCCAGGGAACGCGCTCCGCCTTCGATGCGCGCGACACCCCGATCCGGGTGTGCGTGAAGGCCTCTTCCGCGGTGATGTTCGGCGCGCGCAGTTCCTTCCCGAGTTCGCTCACGAACAGGCTGACATCGCCGTCGTCCTCGCGCACAACCTTCCCCGGCGGGGCCGAGAACAGGATCAGGCTCCCCTCCGGTGCATCGACCGGCGCCAAACCCGCGGACGAGGCTCGGAAGCGGCGCTCGAACGGGTTTTGCCGCGCCGCGTCAACAACCGCGATCTTCACGCGCACGCCGCGTCGGTTCAACTCGCTCAGGATCGCGTCGAGGCTGATGCCATCACGACGGACTTCTGTCTCGGACCAGATTTGCGCGTTCACGGGGATCAGGTAGGTCTGGCGCTCGACCTGGATGCCGTATCCGCCGAAGTACACCAAGGCAGCCGCGCCGGCGTTGAGCTTGGCATAGAACGCGTCCAGGGTCGCCTGGACGTCCTCCCGCCTGAGATTCTCGCGCAGATCGACGTCGAAGTCGCCACGCCGCAACTCCTCCGCGAGAAGCCGCCCGTCTTTCGCGATCGTCGGCAACGGTCCCTGAGCATCGGGGTAACGGCTGTTCGCGATGAGCAGGGCGAAGCGCCGTCCGGCCCCGATCGGGTTCTGGGCCTGTCCGGGCCGCACCGCCAGAAGCAGTCCGCTGAGCGCGAAGAATGTCAGCAAGATCAGCACGCCGCACCCACGGATGCCGCCGGGCAACCCCGCCCGAGGCTGCGGCTCCGGAGGGCTCCGAACATCGATCCGTCCTGACATGAACGATGACCTGCACGCTATGAGCGGACGAGCGAGGATTGCAGTGTATGTAGAATCGGCCGAAGCGCAATGATCGATTACCCCGATCGTCCGCTCATTCCTGGCCTTGTGTCGCATCAATCAAGATATCAATAGGTTTCGATTGCCAGTCCAGCGGAGCCGTAGTATGAATCTGCGGTCGTCCTGTTCGGATCGAAATGACGTCGCACTCCGTCAGAATGTGAGCTCTGATCAGCGCGCTGCGCAGGAGGCATTGTGATTGATGCGGGGAAAACAATGGCGGGCGGGTTGCCGCGAGCGGCACTTGTTCTGCTGCTGACCGCGTCCGCCGTGATCGCGCAGGAGCGCAAAGGCGGTCCAACTCCATCGCCGCCTGGTGCCGCGGTCTACTTCGTGGATGTCAAAAACGGCTCTACGCTGCCGCCCAAAACGACGATCCATTTTGGTCTGCGGAACATGGGGGTCGCACCGGCGGGTATGGATCGTCCGAACTCAGGACATCATCATCTTCTCATCGATGCGCCGATGCCGGCAGCGGACCGGCCGATCCCGAATGACTTCAATCACATGCATTTCGGCGCTGGGCAGACCGAGGCGGAGATCGAACTGACGCCAGGCGAACACACGCTCCAACTTCTGCTCGCCGACAAGGATCATTTCCTGCACAATCCTCCGGTCGTTTCCGAGGTCATCAAGGTCCGGGTCGTGCCCCAGGCCGCGGAGCCCGCCGCGACGGGGGAGGACCTGTCCAGCAGCGCCCATCGCCGCCGGGCGCGCGCGTGTACTTCGTTCAGCCGCGCAACGGCGACGTCGTGGCACGCAAGACACTCATCCGCTTCGGCCTGACCGGGATGGGTGTGGCTCCAGCTGGTTTCGACAAGGCGAATACGGGTCACCACCATCTGCTGATCGACACCTCCCTGCGCGCACTCGATGAGCGGATCCCGAACGATTTCGAGCACCTGCATTTCGGGCTCGGTCAGACGGAGGCGCTGGTGACGCTGCCTCTCGGCACGCACAGCCTGCAGCTGGTTCTCGCCGATGCCGACCATGTCCCGCACAAGCCGCCCGTAATGTCCAACGTGATCCGGGTGACCGTGACGCGAACTGGCCGCAAGCCGCGACCCCGGCGACACCACAGCCGGTAGATGATCTGGCCGCTGGACCGCTCGGTTCCTGCACGGACGGCGACTGCTCCTGCAATCCGCGTCACGCGGCGATTCCGGATCACCGCGGCGCAGCCGGCCTAACGATTGGCGGGGGATGTCGTGTTGGGCTCCCCTCGCTTGCGCAGGCCGTCGAGAGCGGCACGCTGCGCGAGGAGGAGATCCAAGTCTCGCCAGATCTGGCATTTCACGCGCAACTCGGTCGAGCGTCTCATGACATCCTCCCATCGGCTCGGGGTCTGATGCCGAGTGTCGCCGCGCGCGCGCCGAATGGCAGTGACGTAGATCACAGTGACGCGGTTCTTGCAGGAGGGGCACCCGTGAAGAGAGCGCGCGGTTCACGGTTCTCGCCTCGCGTTGGCAGGTGGTGAACCTTCGCAGCGAACCTCGTCGCGCAGCTGACAAACGAAGAAAAACCCCGCCAAGTGTACTTGGCGGGGTTCTCTGTCACGGGCTTGTGGCCGTCAGGTTCGGCCGATCGCCGCGTTCAGTGGAACATGCCCATGTCGGGAACGTGAGCATCGACGTGCCCCCCATGTCGTGGTGAGCCGGCATCTGCTCGTGGCCATGGTCCGCAGGTCCGCTACCGCCATAGAGATGGTCGTTGCCGTCACCGCCGTGGATGGTGTCGTTGCCCTTGCCACCGTAGATGGTGTCGTCACCCTTTCCACCGTAGAGATGGTCGTTGCCGTCACCGCCGTGGATGGTGTCGTTGCCCTTGCCACCGTAGATGGTGTCGTCACCCTTTCCACCGTAGAGATGGTCGTTGCCGTCACCGCCGTGGATGGTGTCGTTGCCCTTGCCACCGTAGATGGTGTCGTCGCCCTTTCCGCCGTAGAGGTGGTCGTTGCCGTCACCGCCGTAGATGTGGTCGTTGCCCTTTCCACCGTAGATGGTGTCGTCGCCCTTTCCACCGTAGAGGTGGTCGTTGCCCTTGCCACCGTAGATGGTGTCGTCGCCCTTTCCACCGTAGAGGTGGTCGTTGCCGTCACCGCCGTAGATGGTGTCGTTGCCCTTTCCACCGTAGATGGTGTCGTCGCCCTTTCCACCGTAGAGGTGGTCGTTGCCCTTGCCACCGTAGATGGTGTCGTCGCCCTTTCCGCCGTAGAGGTGGTCGTTGCCGTCACCGCCGTAGATGTGGTCGTTGCCCTTGCCACCGTAGATGGTGTCGTCGCCCTTTCCGCCGTAGAGGTGGTCGTTGCCGTCACCGCCGTAGATGTGGTCGTTGCCCTTGCCACCGTAGATGGTGTCGTCGCCCTTTCCACCGTAGAGGTGGTCGTTGCCGTCACCGCCGTGGATGGTGTCGTTGCCCTTGCCACCGTAGATGGTGTCGTCGCCCTTTCCGCCGTAGAGGTGATCGTTGCCGTCGCCGCCGTAGAGGTGGTCGTTGCCGTCGCCGCCGTAGATGGTGTCGTTACCTTTGCCACCGTAGATGGTGTCGTTGCCGCCACCACCGTAGATGGTGTCGTTGCCGTTGCCACCATAAATCGTGTCGTTTCCGCCACCGCCGTAGATGGTGTCGTTGCCGTTGCCACCATAAATCGTGTCGTTTCCGCCGCCGCCGTAGATGACATCGTTGCCGTCGCCGCCGTAGATGACGTCGTTGCCGTGAACCTTAGTCATAATCGTGCTCCATTGAATGTTGAACGGCGATTTGCCGCTCTGTTGCACTTTGATCTTGAATAGATTGCGCAGGTTTGGTCTGCGGCTCGAGAGATTTGATCCGGGGATTTCCTCTTCGAAGCCGCCTTTGATTTACTGTGGAGTGAGATTAGATACTGTGATGAAGATCACAATGGGCCGCAGGACGAGCAGATCGGTGACCGTGCGCGGCTGAAGCGCGTTCTGCAGCATCGAGTCTCGGCTGCATGCTGCCGGTACGCCCGGCTACACCGCCTTCAGCGCTGCCCCGGAGGAGCTTACGGATCAGGTCCGGTCGACGGACGAGCGATTCGCGACAATCAAGTTACGTCGCCGGCCGCGACGACAGCTCTGCCGCCAACGTCGCCGCTGCACTCCGCCTTGCTGTCGCCGTATATTGTGCGTGATTTCGTGTTTTAATCTAATTGTTCTTTAATCTAGATACTTTCGAAGTGCAGTCATCGCGATCGAATGCTTTTCTTCGCCTGATTGGCTTTCGATTGGTTGGATTTCGGAGTGGATATGCAGTTGGAAGTTCCGCTGACTCAGCCAGGATTTGGAAGCCCTTGGACCGGCGTCGTCAGCCCGTGACCCCGCGCGGAGCGTCGGCACGGCGTCCACCACTCATCAGCACAGCCACGAGGCTGTCGATAAGGGCCCGGTCGTCCGCGCGCTTCTCACCGCGCGTGCAGTCCGGCCGGTGCGGCGCGATCTGCGCAGACTGCTTTTTCCGTCGGCCGGACCAGATTCACGGGCCCCTCCCGTGAGAGCCCTGATAGCGCGGCGACAGCTGGGCACCCCCTACGAGCCCGCAGCCCAGACTCCGTCCCGTTCGCTGGCCGCACCGGCTTTCCCGCGGACCGTTCGGGCCCGTTCCGGATCTGAGGCTCGGGATCAGCGCGGGCGGGACCCGCATCGGGATTTCGAACAGCCGCCTTGCCCCGGGGGCGCATGCGATCGCTGGCTCGAATCGGGTCGACTCCGCGCGCAGTCCGGCTTGGCGGCCGCGCGGCTGCACAGCCGACGTCGTCACTCAACGGGATGGTTAGCCTGCAGGCTGCGCAAAGCCGTGCCGCGCGGCGCAACCGCCATCCCGAGCGTGCCGGCCAACCGGGAGCGGGCGGCCCGGATGACCGGACCGCCCGCTCAACGGAACTCCGATTGTGTGCGAACCGCATCCCGACATCCCTGCTGGAAGCCGGAAGATGTCAGGCGCTCTCCTTCACGATGTGCATCGGGGGATGGTGCGCCGCCGGGCGCCCGGAACCGGCGTCGGTCCGCGCGGCGCCCGACTCGCCGCCTGAATGGCCGCGGATCTTGCGGAGTACCTCGTCCTTGGTTCCGAAAGCCGCGACATGGCCGTCCTCGATCGTCAGCATCAGGTCCACGGCAGCCAGTGCGCTCATCCGGTGGGCCACGATGATGACGATGCCGCCGCGGGCCCTGACGCTGAGAATCGCCCGATTCAGGGCAGCGTCGCCCTCACCGTCGAGGTTGGCGTTGGGCTCATCGAGCACGAGGAGGAAAGGCGCGCCGAAGAGGGCGCGGGCGAGACCGATGCGCTGCCGTTGGCCGCCCGAAAGGCCCGTGCCGCCGTCGCCCAGCACCGTGTCGTAGCCCTCCGGCAGGCGTTCGATCAGCTCGTGGACTCCGGCCTGTCGCGCGGCCTCTTCGATCTCGGCGCGGTCCGCGTGCGGGGCGAAGCGGGCGATGTTCTCCGCCACCGTGCCGGCGAAGAGCGAGACGTCCTGCGGAAGGTACCCTATGTGGCGGCCGAAATCGGCGGCCTCCCACTGTGTGATCGGGACGCTATCGAGCCAGACCGTTCCTCGGGTCAGGGGAAGGATGCCGACGAGCGCCCGGACCAGGGTCGATTTCCCCGATCCGCTCGGGCCGGTGACCGCGAGGGCTTGCCCCGCCTTCAGGCTGAACCGCACCTCCTTCACCGTGAGGCGGGTGCTGCCCGGCGGGGCCACGCTCACACCCTCCACCTTGAGCACGTGCATCGGCGCCGGCGGGGCGGACATAGGCCGCACGGCCGACGCCTTGCTGATCGTGTCGGCGAGCCGGCTCCAGCTCTGCTGCGCGGCGATGACGCCTTTCCAGTTCGCGATCGTCGCATCGAGCGGTGCGAGGGCGCGGCCGAGCAGGATCGACGAGGCGATGATGATGCCGGGCGAGGCTCTGGCCGCAGATCACCAGATAGGCGCCGAGCGCCAGGACGCCCGACTGCAGGGCCATGCGGGCTGCCTTGGAGACAGCGCTCGAGGCTCCCGCGACGTCGCTCATGCGCTGCTGTGCTAGGAGGTACTGGTAGTGGGCTTCCTGCCACCGGGCCGCGAAGTGGCCCTGCATCCCCATCGCGATGAGGACGTCGGCGTTGCGGCAGCTGGCTTCCGTCACGGTGCTCCGGCGCTGTCCGTGCTCGGTCGCCACCTTCGACGGGCCGCGGGTGAGGCGGTCGGCGACGAGAGTGATCACGACGAGGAGGAGCGCTCCCGAAACGGTGGCGAACCCGATCAGCGGATGAAACAGGAAGCAGATGATGAAGTAGAGCGGCATCCAGGGCAGGTCGCAGAGCGCCGTTGGTGCCGAGCCCTCGAGGAAGCCGCGCACCTGATCGAGATCGCGCAGCGGCATTTGGCTGTTGGAGGGCGCCGCCCCGTCCAGCGGACCGCGTACCAGCGCCTCGAAGACGCGGGGGCTCAGGCATTCGTCGATGACGGCGCCGATCCGGCTCAGGATGCGGCCCCTGAGCGCCTCGAGGGCGCTCTGGAACGCGTAGAGCATCAGGGCCAGGAGGACGAGACCGACGAGGGACGGCACGGATCGGCTCGGGAGAACGCGGTCGGAGATCAGCAACATGAAGAACGAGGCTGTCAGATACAGGATGTTGAGGAGGCCGCTGGTGACGATGAGGCTGCCTAGGGCCGGGCGGCAGCTCGACAGTGCCGCGCCGAGTTCGACGGAAGCCGGTTTCATCGCACTTCGTCCCTCTGTTGGATGCTCTGGCTGAAGGAGCCCAGCGTGGCCCCGGGCCGCAGATCCCGAGAGCGCGCGGCCCGCCCGGCCCGGATGCATGTGTTTGGGATCACTTGGGCGGAGGGTCCGTGAGCAGGCTCACACAGGGAGACTGCGACGCGTGATGGGCCGAGCCATCCGATCGCCCGGCCAGCCTCACCCAAATGTGCTCACGCGGCCATCGGACACTTAGCGGCCGAACGCGTTGCCTTCCGCTCTGCGCGCGGGACGAGCAACCGGTCGGGCCGGCGCTTCTTCGCCCTCGCGAACAGCGCGTAGGTGCGATTGACGTAGTTCGTGACGCCGCTGATGTCGTCGATGTAGCGCTGCACCTGTGGCGTGATCTCCGCCTCCACGAGGCGCGTCGCCTTCGAGGGATCAAGCGTATCGAAGCGGACGTAGAACCAGGGCTGGCCGCGGCGCAGGATCAGACTTTTCGACGTGTCGTGCCACTCGAAGGCCCACATCAGGGGGCGCGGCCAGATGTGGACCGGGAAGCGGCCGCTGATCAGCGTCCCCGGAAGCGGGTCGGCCTGGTAGTCGAGAAACGGCGGCAGCTGGTTGATGTAGGCGACCTCGTCCGAGAGGAAGATGTAGGGCGTGATGATCTGGAGGATCGGCCGCTTCGGGTGACGCCACTCCGCCGGGTTCACGACGCTCACCATCTGTCCGATGTGCTTGGGTCGGATCGTGCTGCGGGCGCCGTCCACGTTCTCCAGGACTGGGGCACGACCCTCCTCCAGGTTGATGCGCAGATGGAGATCGACGGGGCACCGGATCACGATGTGCCGGGCGTCGAAATCGACTGCTGCCGGGCAACCCTGCACCGATTTGGCCGACGCTGCCCGGCCGAGGTCCCGCCGGAACGGCTCCGGATCGTCCCAGATGAGGGCTGCCTTCGTATCGGTGATGGTCCAGCCCACCTCGGTAACCCGCTTGGAAGCCGGCGCTTGGAGCTTCTTCTTCAAGAAATCGAACATGACGAGTCTCCTCGGGAAGGTGTCGCCGACGTGGTCACGGCGACGGGCTCGCGTCTGCCGCGTGTCGTGAGACCGATATGAACCGGCAGTCCCGCCGTGGACTGTGATCGGGATCACGTCGGTTCCGTGGGTCTCCCGCGACCGGTGCGTCCCGGCTCTGCCGGGCTGTGCGGACGAGGGATCCCGATCCCGGTCGACGGCCGCGGCAGATGGGTGCGCCATCCGACGGCATGGCGGGGCCAGCCGTCGCGTCGCGCGGGAGATCCGGTCGCTCGAGATGATGTGCGGCCTGCCCGCCGAACCTGACCGACCCCGTCACCGCCAAGTGGGCGAGCGTCGCCCCTCCATGCCCGACGCACCAGGCTCGGTGATCTCGCTCACAGTCGCCGGTCCGGGCGGGTGGAACAGTCAGGGCCAGAACAGGGGCAGGTGACCTGAACCTGAAGCCGCCGGATCCCCTCGGGAGACCGCGCGACGCCACCGCACAAGGAACCTGAGCAATGGAAGTCGAAATCCTCGAACGACCCGCGTCCCTCAAGGTTTGGCACGCCGGGGCGGCCCGCTTCCTCCCGAAGTATCCCGAGCAGTTCGACAGCCTGCGCGAAGCGATCGCCGCGGCAGCGGTCGTCCTTTCCCAACCCGACCGGCAACCCTGGATCGTCACCGCGGAGGGTGACCTGCTGCCGCCGACCTGGATCCGCGGCAGCCTCAAACGGGACACTCCGGCTGGTCCCTGCAGCCGCGAAGCCCGAGGCCCTTCAGGTGTCGAGGTTGCCGGGGACCTGGGTGCCCTCCCCGGGCGGAGTCGGGCGATCCGCCTCGAATGTGCCTGAAGACAGTACGTCCCAATTCCCAGGGAGCGATCCGATCATGAAAGCGTCGCGCGTCTTCGCCTGCCTCCTTGTGACGCCCCTGTGGTCCACGCGAGCGGGTGCCGATCCTCTCCGGCTGCAGCTTCCGCTCGCCTGCGATCCGGGTCGGACCTGCTTTGTCCAGTACTATGTTGATCGCGACCCCGGTCCCGAAGCGCACGATTTCACCGGCGGTTCGCAGACATACGACCGGCACGACGGTACCGACTTCCGCCTTCCTTCCTCCGTCGCCGCGGCCGGCACGCTCGGAGCCGTCCGGGCGGCAGCCGCCGGCACGGTGCTCCGGATCCGCAACGACGCGCCCGATATCTCGGTCCGCGAGACCGGGATGGCGAAGGTGGCGGGCGTCGAGTGCGGAAACGGCCTCGTCATCGCGCACGCGGATTCGTACGAGACCCAGTATTGCCATCTGGCCGAGGGTACCGTGACGGTGCGGCCCGGCGAGGTCGTGGCGGCCGGCCAAGTCATCGGTCATGCCGGCCTCTCCGGCGCCACGGAGTTTCCGCATCTCCATTTCACCGTTCGCCGCGCCGGTCGCACGGTTGATCCCTTCGCGCCCGACGGCTCGGTCGGTTCCGGCCGCGATGCGAGCCTCTGGGACGACGCGGTCCGCGCGAGCCTCGGCTACCGGTCCGGAACGGTCCTCAATTCCGGCTTCTCGGACGGCCCCGTGACGATGGCGGTGGTCGAGGCCGAGGCTGCCCGTCCCCTCAGCGCTCGGGCTGAGACCCTGGTGGCCTGGGTCCGGGCGATCAGCCTTGAGGCCGGCGACGTCCAGCGTCTCGTCGTCCGGGCTCCGGACGGGCAGATCCTCGCCGAGAACCAGCTGCCGCCCCTCGTCAATCCGCGCGCGCAATCACTGGTTTTCACCGGGAGGGGGCGCCCGGCCGAGGGCTTCCGGGCGGGGACCTACGAGGCGACGTTCGAGGTCGTGCGCGGCGGCCGGGTGGTCATCGCGCACCGCTTCGTCGGGACGCTGCCGTAGCGCGGCCGGAAGCTGCCCGTCCGATCCGCCTGTGTGACCCGGCTCACGGACCCGCGCCACGACCACGCGGCAAGATCCGTCCGGTCGACCGCTTCACAACTCGCGCCTCGACCAGCCGCGCGCCCACGCGTCGCGCCGGGACGCCGTGCCCGCTTCACGCCCCAAAGGAGGGGACAGGATGCCCACCGC
The DNA here is from genome assembly GCA_050632875.1 of Methylobacterium sp. P31. GTDB lineage: Bacteria > Pseudomonadota > Alphaproteobacteria > Rhizobiales > Beijerinckiaceae > Methylobacterium. The sequence goes on from JBODSC010000002.1 coordinate 60,054, forward strand.
CATTCCGATGCGCGTCGCACCACAGAACGCGTCGCCCACCCTCGGTCATGCGTCCCGGGCGGCGATCCGACGACAGGTCCGCTTCACCGCCCTGTTGGTCACGGCCCTCGTCGGCGGCGTCGGCGGGTGGGCGAGCTTCACGCAGATCGGCGGCGCGGTCATCGCGTCCGGAAGGCTCGTGGTCGAGAGCGACGTGAAGAAAGTTCAGCATCCGATCGGTGGCATCGTCGGTGAGCTGCGCGTGCACGAAGGCGAGCACGTCAGGTCCGGCGACATCCTCGTGCGCCTCGACGAGACGCAGCCGCGGGCGATCCTCGACACCGTTCTGCGCGCGATGGATGCGCTCTCGGCCAAGCGGACGCGCGAGGAGGCGGAGCGCGACGGCGACATCGCCCTCAACTTCCCCTCGGATCTCCAGGCCCGGGCCGCATCGGACGACGCGGTCGCCCGCCTCATCGACAGCGAGACCCGCCTGTTCCTGGCGCGCAGCAAGGCGCGACAGGGCCGGAAGGCTCAGCTGCGCGAACGCATCGCGCAGCTCAGCCAAGAGATCGCCGGGATCAACGATCAGATGGCCGCGAAGACGCGGGAGGTCTCCGCGGTGGACCAGGAGCTGAAGGGGATCCGCGAGCTGTGGCTCAAGAACCTGATCCAGCTTCCCCGCCTGACGGCGCTCGAACGGGAGGCGGCGAGGCTTGAGGGGGATCGCGGCAGGCTCGCCGCCTCGATCGCGCAGACCAAGGGCAAGATCAACGAGGTCGAGCTGCAGATCATGCAGGTCGACGAGGACATGCGGAACGAGGTCAGCAAGGACCTGACCGAGATCCGGAGCAAATGGTCGGAGTACGAGGAGAAGCGGACGGCCGCCCTCGATCAGCTCCGGCGAACCGATCTTCGAGCGCCGCAGGATGGCGTCGTTCATCAGATGACGGTGCATACGGTGGGCGGACTTGTGACCCCGAACGAACCCGCGATGCTGATTGTCCCCGAGTCAGACGAACTCGCGGTCGAGGTCCGGGTCGAGCCCAAGGATATCGACCACGTACAGATCGATCAGCTGGCGACGCTGCGCTTCTCGGCGTTCAATCAGCGCACCACGCCGGAGATCAACGGGATCGTGGATCGCGTGGCCGCGGACGTGACGCAGGACCCGAAGTCGGGCCTGAGCTTCTACAAGGCGCGTATCAGGGTCTCCGATGCCGAGCGCGCGCGACTGGGCGAGATCCGCCTCGTCCCGGGCATGCCGGTCGACGCCTTTCTCAAGACCGGTGACCGCACGGTCCTATCCTATCTGACGAAGCCGCTGATGGATCAAATCAGCAAAGCTTGGCGTGATAGATAAATCGGTCGGCGTAATTCGGCCGTCATCGCAGGGCGAAAGCTCGTGCGATTGGGTTTTCGGCAGTGTTTATACAAAGCTTTGGCCAAACATGCACCAAGCTCAGCCGCACGATGGGTGAAGCGTCGCAGGTCGCCGGGCAGCAGCTCAATGGACGAGCTGCTACCCGTCTAGGCTTTTACAGGGACTGCTTGCGGGCAGTCCGACTGTCCTAGCTCGATGCTCTCAGCGACCTGCCGCTGGCAAATACACCGGTGGGCCAGTCCTGAGCGTGCGTCGTAGAATGCTCCTCAGTATTTCCGGACGAGCGGCGCCGGAGCGGGGGCGGGCGGGGCGCCGAACACGTAGCGGAAGCCGACCGAGACGATGTCGGCGCTGGCGTCGACCACGCCCGCGAAGGCGATGTTGCTGACGTTGTAGTCGCGCCCGATCCCGGCGAGGATCCGCGACCGGTCGAGGAAGAGGTGCGAGTAGGCGAGGTTGAGGGTCAGGCGCTCGTTCCAGCGGTAGCTGGCGCCCACCGAGACGCTGTAGCGGTCGCCGTCGGGCAGCCGCACCGAGCGGTTCCGGAAGTCGATGGGCGAGGTCTCGTAGCCGAAGCCGGTGCGCAGCGTCAGGTTCGGCGACGCGTCGTACTCGGCACCGATCGCGTAGAGGAACCCATCCTTGTAGTTCAGCGGCAGGGTGCTCACCGGCAGGCCGAGGCTGTTCGACACGACGCCGATCGTGCCCAGCCTCGACCAGTTGTCCCACTCGAAGCCGAGATCGACCCGCGCCACCGGCGAGAGCGCCTGGGTCAGGCCCACGCTCAGCTTGTCGGGGGTGTTGAGCTTGGAGCGGACCGGGCCGGCCAGCGGCGCCAGGGCGAGCAGGGGGACCCCGATCGAGCCGTCGATGTCGTGATGCACCGAGGAGCGGTAGCCGATGCCCAGGACGGTGCCGTCGCGGGGCGTCAGCGTCGCGCCCGCAGTAAAGCCCGCGCCCCACGATTCCCCCTTGAGGAACGCGCTCGGATAGGCGGTCGGCAGGATCCCGGGGATCGGCAGCGCCTGCCGCAAGGTCAGGCGGAAGTACTCGATGTTGGGGCCGGCCGCGAGCGAGAGCCACTCGTTGACCTTGAACCCGAGCACCGGATTGATCGCCAGGGAGAAGATGCGCGAGGAGCGCCCGTAGACCTCACCGGCCCAGACCTGATGCGGCTTGGTGATGAGGCCGAAGGGAGCCCCCATGGCGAGGCCGAGCCAGAGCCGGTCGTTGAGCTGGTAGGCGGTGGCCCCCGCCGGCACCACGGCGCCCTGGCCGATATCGCCCGAGCCGCCCAGGCCGGGCAAAGCCCGGGTTGGTGCCGAGATCCGGCCGGATCTCCGAGGACAGTCCGATATAGGTGAAGTTCTGCTCCGTCACGAAGCCCGGGTTCATGGTGATCGTCGCGGGGTTCCAGAACAGCGACGACACACCGCCCGAGCCCGCAGCCGCGCCCGCAAAGGCCACGCCTTGCGCCTCGGTGCTCTGCTCCCGGATCCCAAAGGCGCCCGCCTGCGCACCGGCAGTCATCGAGATGGAAATGCAGAGTGCCGCCGCTCCGATTTGACCCAGAAGCCGAAATCGCATCCCCTATCCTCCCCAAAGTGCTTCTTGCATCCACTTCCGATTTCGGGTGGATGTCGTGTTCTATGGTTTCTGAACCGCTGGAATCATTGGCAACATCGAGACTTCATGTCGCCAAATCTATCGCAACACTGACGTGATGCGCCGGGCTTGTACCTTACCAATAGGTCAAGAGGCTGCCTAAAGCGGAAGAAAAATGCAAGCGCGAAGCTCCGTGCCGACGATGCTCGGCGGGCGCCCGGCACATAGAATGCGGCGGTGTGACAAATGGGTGCCATACCGAGAGGCGGCGGGTGCGATTGCCGCTGCCGGCTCGTGCAGGAACTGCTCATGTGCGGCCTGAGGCGGTGCAGACCTGCAGACGCGCCCGGCACGATCCGCTTGGCCTGCGACCTGCGCACCAACTCAAGCGACGCCGCAGATGCCTGTTGCGCCTATCTGACGTAATGGGATAGGAGATAACCTATACGTCAATCCTGGCCCGGCCGATTCTGAACGCTCCGCGAGAGAGCGAGACGGGTTGAGGGAGGGGAAGTTGAGAGCCCAACAGGACGAAGAGAGGCGGACCGGCCTGCCCACGACCATGGCCGGCCAGCTGTCGAAGGTGGAACTCGTCGCGGAAGAACGTCAGCGGGCTGATGAGGCGCTCATCAACATGCGGGTATCGGCATGACGTTGACCGTCCGCGCGCTCCGGGAATACGGTAATTTCTCAAGAGAGAAGGTCACCTGTGTCCGATACGCTGTACACCGTGACCCAGCTCGCCAAGGACCTGGGGGTGACGGCGAGGACGGTCCGCTTCTACGAGGACAAGGGACTCCTGACCCCCCAGCGGGCCGGGAACACGCGGGTCTACACGCACCGCGACCGGGCGCGGCTGATCCTGATCCTGCGCGGCAAGCGGCTCGGCTTCTCCCTGCGCGAGATCAAGGAATATCTCGATCTCTACGACGCCGACCCGACCCAACAGGAGCAACTGCGCGCCCTGCTGAAGCGGATCCAGACCCGGATCGGCAGCCTCGTCGATCAGGAGCGGGCCCTCGTCGAGACGCTGGCCGAACTGCGCGCGATCGAGCAGCAGGCCCAGGACGCCCTCGCGGCGCTGGCGCCCTCCAAGGTGCCGTCCAAGGCGCGCCGCGCCCGCTAGCGCATACAGCGCCGACCGGGATGCCGGTTCCCTGGGCTGAAGCCGCGCGGCCGGCGTCACCGCGCTCGTCTCCCACCCTCCTTTCCCGTTCTCGCGCGTGCCCCCGCGCCGGGCTCGTGCGCGCCGCGACAGGGCGCGCCCGGATCGGTGCGCTGCCCGTGTCGCAGATCCGTCGCGATCGTTCCGAGAGGACAGCATGACCAACGTGGTTATCGCGGGCTACGCACGCTCGCCCTTCACCCTGGCCAAGAAGGGGGCGCTGGCGCGGGTCCGCCCCGACGACCTCGCCGCGCAGGTCGTGCGCCGGCTCGTCGCCGAGGCCGGCATCCCCTCGAACACCATCGAGGACCTGATCGTCGGCTGCGCCTTCCCGGAGGGCGAGCAGGGGTTCAACGTGGCCCGGCTGATCGGGCTCCTCGCCGGCCTCGACCTCGGCGTCGGCGGCGTCACGGTGAACCGCTTCTGCGGCTCCTCGATGCAGTCGGTGCACATCGCTGCCGGCCAGATCCTGCTCGGCGCCGGCGAGGCATTCGTCTGCGCGGGCGTGGAGAGCATGAGCCGCGTGCCGATGATGGGCTTCAATCCGATGCCCAACCCGGCGCTCCATGCGGCCCGCCCCGGCGCCTACATAGGGATGGGCGACACCGCCGAGAACGTGGCGCGCCGCTGGCAGATAACCCGGGCCGACCAGGAGGCCTTCGCGGCGGCGAGCCACCGCAAGGCCGCCGAGGCCCAGGCCGCCGGGAGGCTCGCCGCCGAGATCGTCCCGATCGCCACGAAGACCGGCACGGTCGAGACGGACGGCTGCATCCGGCCGGAGACCAGCGCCGAGGGGCTCGCCACCCTCAAGCCCGCCTTCCAGCAGGACGGCACCGTCACGGCCGGCACCTCGTCGCCGCTGACGGACGGCGCCTCGGCGGTGCTCGTCTGCAGCGAGGCCTATGCCCGCCGCCACGATCTGAAGCCGCTCGCCCGGATCGCCGCGGTCGGCGTCTCGGGCTGCGAGCCGGAGATCATGGGCATCGGCCCGGTGGCCGCCTCCCGGAAGGCGCTGGCCCGCGCCGGCATCGCGGCCGACGCGGTGGGCGTCGTCGAGCTGAACGAGGCCTTCGCAAGCCAGGCCCTGGCCTGCATCCGGGAACTCGGCCTGCGCGCGGAGACCGTCAACATCGACGGCGGCGCCATCGCTCTCGGCCATCCGCTCGGGGCGACCGGCGCGCGCATCGTCGGCAAGGCCGCCGCGCTGCTCGACCGCGAGGGCGGTCGCTTCGCGCTGTCCACCCAGTGCATCGGCGGCGGCCAGGGCATCGCCACCCTTCTGGAGCGCGTCTGATGACCGGGATCCGCAAAGTCGCCGTCATCGGCGCCGGGGTGATGGGCTCCGGCATCGCCGCCCACGTCGCCAATGCCGGCGTGCCGGTCCTGCTCATGGACATCGTGCCGGACGGCGCCGCCGACCGGAACGGTCTCGCGGCGGGGGCCGTCGCCCGGATGCTCAAGGCCGAGCCGGCGGCGTTCATGGCGCCGCGGGCGGCCAAGCTCGTCGAGGCGTGCAACGTCGAGGACCATCTCGACCGCCTTGCCGAGGTCGACTGGATCATCGAGGTCGTCATCGAGCGCCTCGACGCCAAGCGGGCGCTCTACCGGCGGATCGACGCGGTGCGCCGGCCCGGCACGGCGGTCTCGTCCAACACCTCGACGATCCCGCTCGACGCCCTCGTCGACGGCATGCCCGAGTCGTTCCGGCGCGACTTCCTGATCACCCACTTCTTCAACCCGCCGCGCTACATGCGGCTGCTGGAGCTGGTCACCGGCCCGCAGACCGATCCGGCGCTCGCCGGAGCGGTCGCCGACTTCGCCGACCGCCGGCTCGGCAAGAGTGTCGTGCGCTGCAAGGACCGGCCGGGCTTCATCGCCAACCGCCTCGGCATCACCTGGATCCAGAACGCCATCGCGGCCGCCGACGACCTCGGCGTCCCGGTCGAGGAGGCGGACGCCATCATGGGGCGCCCCTTCGGCATCCCGAAGACGGGCGTGTTCGGCCTCGTCGACCTCGTCGGCCTCGACCTGATCCCGCACACCACCGCGAGCCTGCGGGCGGCCCTGCCGCCGGAGGACGCGTTCCACGACACCTGCCGGGAGATGCCGCTCGTCACCCGGCTGATCGAAGAGGGCTTTACCGGCCGCAAGGGCAAGGGCGGCTTCTACCGCCTCAACCGCGCGGGCGGGCAGAAGATCAAGGAGGCGGTCGACCTCAAGACCGGCGCCTACAGGCCTTCCGCCAAGGCGGACCTGCCCGAGTTGAAGGAGGCCAAGGGCCCCCGCGCCGCCCTCGACCTTGGGGGCCGCGTCGGCGACTACGCCTGGAGGGTCATCGGCCCGACGCTCGCCTATGCCGCCGGGCTCGTGGGCGAGGCGAGCGACGACGTGGCGGCCATCGATGAGGCCATGCGCCTCGGCTACAATTGGAAATGGGGTCCCTTCGAGCTGATCGACCGGATCGGCGGCGCCTACGTGACGGAGCGCCTCGCGAAGGGCGGCCATGCCGTCCCGCCGATCCTGGCCGGGCTGAACGGTCGGACCTTCTACCGGGTCGAGAACGGGCGTCGGCAGGTGCTCCAGGCCGAGGGCGGCTACCGCGACATCCTCCGTCCGGAGGGCGTGCTGCGGCTGGAGGACGTTAAGCTTGCGGCCAAGCCGCTCCTGAAGAACGGTTCGGCCGCCCTGTGGGATATCGGCGACGGCGTCGTGTGTTTCGAGTTCACCGGACAGAGCAACGCCCTGGACGAGCAGGTCATGGTCCTGCTCGGCAAGAGTATCAAGCTCGTCAAGGACCGCTACAAGGCGCTGGTCGTCTACAACGAAGGCACGAACTTCTCGGTCGGCGCCAATCTCGGTCTGGCGCTGTTCGCCGCCAACATCGCGGCCTGGGGGAGATCGAGAAGCTGGTCGATCTCGGCCAGCAGACCTACCGGCAGCTCAAATACGCGCCGTTCCCGGTGGTGAGCGCGCCGTCCGGCATGGCGCTGGGCGGCGGCTGCGAGATCCTGCTCCACAGCGATGCCGTCCAGGCCCATGCCGAGAGCTATATCGGCCTCGTGGAGTGCGGCGTCGGCCTCGTGCCGGCCTGGGGCGGCTGCAAGGAGATGCTCGGGCGCTGGCAGGCCGCCGGAAACGTGCCGAAGGGCCCGATGCCGGCCACCGCCAAGGTGTTCGAGACGGTCTCGACCGCCACCGTGGCGAAGTCGGCCGAGGAGGCGCGAGATCTCCTGTTCCTGCGCCCGGACGACGGCATCACCATGAACCGCGACCGGCTGCTCGCCGACGCCAAGGCCAAGGCGCTGTCCCTTGTCGACGGCTACGCGCCGCCGAAACCGGTGTCGCTGGCCCTGCCCGGTCCCGCGGGCGGCCTAGCCCTGCGGATGGCGGTCGAGGGCTTCGCGCGGCGCGGTATCGCCACGAAGCACGATCTCGTGGTCGCGGGCGAACTCGCCTCCGTCCTGTCCGGGGGCGAGGCCGACATCCTCGATACCTTGGACGAGGATGCCACCCTCGAACTCGAACGCGACAGCTTCATGCGCCTCGTCCGGACGGAGGCGACCCTCGACCGGTTCGAGAGCGTGCTCGCGACCGGCCGGCCGGTGAGGAACTGACGATCATGCAGACCTACAAGGCCCCCTGCGCGACATGCGCTTCGTGCTGCACGAGCTGCACGCCGATCCGGGTTCCGAGCCCCTGCCCGGCCTGGAAGAGATCACGCCCGACGTCGCCGATGCGATCCTGGAGGAGGCAGGGAAGTTCTGCACCGAGCGGCTTCTGCCGCTGAACGCCTCCGGCGACGAGGAAGGCTGCCGGCTCGAGAACGGGGTCGTCCGGACGCCGAAGGGTTTTCCCGAGGCCTACGCGGCATTCCGGGAGGGCGGCTGGACCGCGATGGGTTCCGACCCCGCCTACGGCGGCCAGGGCTTGCCGGAGACGATCAACAAGCTCGTCGAGGAGATGATCTGCTCGACCAACCTGTCCTTCGGACTCTACCCGGGCTTGAGCCACGGCGCCTACAAGGCGATCGCCGGCCACGCCTCGGAGGCGCTGAAGGCGGCCTACCTGCCTAAGATCGTCGATGGCACTTGGTCGGGCACCATGTGCCTGACCGAGGCCCATTGCGGCACGGATCTCGGCCTCCTGCGGACCCGCGCGGTGCCGCAGGAGGACGGCTCCTACAGGGTCACGGGCTCGAAGATCTTCATCTCGGCGGGCGACCACGACCTCACCGAGAACATCGTGCACCTCGTCCTCGCGCGGCTGCCCGATGCACCCAAGGGCGTGAAGGGCATCAGCCTGTTCCTGGTGCCGAAATTCCTGCCGGGTCCGGACGGGACGCCGGGGGCGCGCAACGGGGTCACCTGCAGCGCCCTCGAGCACAAGATGGGCATCAAGGCCTCGGCCACCTGCCAGCTCTCCTTCGACGACGCCGTCGGCTGGCTCGTCGGCGAGCCCAACAAGGGCATGCGCGCGATGTTCACGATGATGAACAGCGAGCGGCTGTCGGTAGGCATCCAGGGCCTGGGCGCCGGCGAGGCGGCCTACCAGGGCGCCGTCGCCTATGCGCGCGAGCGCCTGCAGGGGCGCGCGCTGTCCGGCGCCAAGCGGCCGGATCTGGCCGCCGACCCGATCATCGTCCACCCGGACGTTCGGCGCATGCTGATGACGATCCGCGCCTACAACGAGGGCGCCCGGGCGCTCGGCGGCTGGGTCGCCCGGAGCCTCGACGTGATGGAGCGCCATCCCGATCCGGCGGAGCGGCGGCGGGCGGAGGATTTCTCGGCCCTGATGACCCCGGTGGTGAAGGCGCTGTTCACCGATCTCGGCTTCGAGGCGGCCAGCATCGGCATGCAGGTCTACGGCGGCCACGGCTACGTCCGCGACCACGGCATGGAGCAGTACGTCCGCGACGCCCGGATCTCAATGATCTACGAGGGCACCAACGGCGTGCAGGCCCTCGACCTCGTGGGCCGCAAGCTCCCGGCCCATGCCGGCCGGCTGCTGCGCGGCTTCTTCCACCCGGTGCTCGCCTTCCTCGACGAGGCGCTGGAGGATGATGCCCTGGCGTCCCTCGCCCAGCCCGTGTCCAAGGCGTTCGGCGCGCTCCAGATCGCCACCGCCTACGTCGCGCAGCAGGGCCTCAAGGATCCGGAGGAGGCCGGTGCCGCCGCCACCGAGTACCTGCGGCTCTTCGGCTTGGTGGCGCTCGGCTTCATGTGGGTGCGCGCCGCCAAGGTGGCGCAGGCGGCGCTGGCCGGCGGGACGCCGGAGCGGGACTTCTACGACGCCAAGCTGGCAACCGCCCGCTTCTTCATCGAGCGCATCCTGCCCCAGGCGGCCGGCCTGCTGGCGACGATCAAATCGGGCAAGGGCGCGATGATGGCCCTCGACGAGGCGGTGTTCTGACGGCCCCGGATCTCGGGGAATCCGCATGCGGCTGACGGAGTGGAACGGATGGCGGAACTCGGCTTGCTGGTCGACTCGATCGAGGAACGGTCGGGCGCCCTGAGCACGCTCGGCTACCGTGTGCGGTTCGATCTCACCGACGGCGGCAGCATCCTGCTCGACGCGACCGGCGGCGCGGTCGCCGTATCGATCGCGGAGGGCGGCGAGGCCGATGCCGTGATGCGCTTGAGCTCCGACAACCTGCTCAAGCTCCTGGAGGGCCGGCTCAGCCCGATGATGGCCTTCTCCACCGGACGCCTCAAGGTGCAGGGCTCGCAGGGCGTGGCGCTGAAGCTCGCGGGCCTCCTCGATCAATAACGCGCCTGCCGCTGCGCCGCCTCTCGTCCGCGCTCAGACACAGATGTGAGCGGCGCCGTTTGAGGGTTTGGAAGGCTGTCCGGGAGCGAAGCCGTGAGGGTGCCGGTGCCCGTCAAGCGGGTGGTGGACTACAATATCAAGATCTGCGTGAAAGCCGATGGCTCCGGAATCGAGTCTCGCCAACATCAACAATCCCTCGAGGTACCTGAGAGCGTGCGCAACCGGAGTCGCAATCAGCCATCCGGTAGAAAGAGGCATAAAATCTGGTGATGTCTCAGATCAGCTGAGCGCATGCTGCGCGAGGAACATCGCGCAGCCGATTATCCCGCCGACAATGGTTCCGTTGATTCTTATGTATTGCAAATCGCTGCCGACAGTAATTTCTAGCCGTTCTGAGAGGATTTGAGCATTCCAGCTTTGAACGACATCTGAAAAAAGCTACCAATCTCGCTCCGCCAAGATACAACGCGTGCTGCAAGATATTTCATCGCTCGGTCGACATACTGTTGCAGTGCTGGATCGTTCGCCAGAGCTTCCCCTATCAGCCTGATCGTATCGATGAGCACGAGCCGGGTTCGGGCGTTCGGCTGCTTTAGATCGTCTACAACCGCCTGCGACATGTCCCGGCCGATCGCTGCGAGCCAGATTTGAACCTCTGGGTGCTCAAAAATCCTGCGCTTGGCAGCCGCTATCTGGGTCTTGCGTTCCGGCGAGGTGAGGAGTTCGGTCACTAGCGCGTCGAGTGCTTCGCGGAACTTCTGACGCACTTCGTTGTCGGGCTCCTGCAAGTCTTCTAGTAGCTCCAGCACCCCCGTGACGATGGCTTGGGCGACGCGGCGGTTGATGGCCTTCGGAATCCACCAGCGGCTGTGCTCCGCGACAAGCTGATCGATGCGGCTACGGTTCTCCTCGATCCAGTCCATCGCGACGTCGGCAACACGTTCCAGCAACTCATCGGCTTCGCCGCTGGTGGTGAGCACCCGGATAGAGCTCCCGAGAATTGGGGCGAGATCAGCATGCCGGAGCTGTTCTCCGAGCGTGCGCTGAAGGAACTCGTGCAGATCGCGATGAGATAAGGAGTGCACCAGGGGCGGCAGGGCGGCCGTGATTGTTTCGGCCACGAGGTTCGCCGCTTCCGGGGCCGAGAGCCATACGGCAAGTTTATGACCGATCCGGACCTCTCCTAGCTTCCGCAGCAGCGTGGTCTGCGTCAGGAAGTTCTGCTCCAGGAAGGCTCCGAGCGCTCTCGCAATGCGGTCCTTGTTGTTTGGGATAATCGCGGTGTGCGGGATCGGCAGGCCGAGTGGCCGACGGAACAGCGCCGTCACGGCGAACCAGTCCGCCAAACCGCCCACGAGGCTGGCCTCGGCCGTTGCGCGCGTCACGAGCGTCGCGAGGCCGGGTTCCGGAACAAGGTGTGTGACGACCGCGACAGCGCCAAGAGCCACGAGCAGCCCGGTCGCGACGGCGCGATTGCGTCGCAATCGCCTCGCGAGGTCGGGCCGTGACGGAGGCTTTGGCCCTGAAGGTGCCCGCTGGAGCCGGGAATGGTATCGGGTTGCGTCTGTCGGCATCGGCGTTCCTCCACGCCTGCCCCGGCATAGGTCCGTCTGCCCAATCCGGCAGCACGGTCGACCAGCCGGCCACAGCACGGATGTGCTACAAGTGAAGGTGGACCGGAGGAAAGGCTGCCATGCGTCGGCTTCCCAGGCGGCGGCTCTCCCCGGAGGGTCAGCCTGATGGAGACGACGCGCGATGCCTCCCCTCGCCTACATCGCCCACCAGAGCCGAGGGCGTCTGCGTCTCAGGGTTCCGTCGCGGCGCGGTGACAGGTCCTATTTCGCCGCTCTCGTCCAGGAACTTTCAAGGCACGACGCGATACACGAATTAAGGGCGGATCCGCCTAGCGCGGGGTTGGTCATCCACCATGATGGCCTCCCGGACGCGGTCCTCGCCCTTGCTGCCGAGGCGGACTTGTTCCTGGTGGCCACGGAGGAGCTCGAAGCCGCGGGACGCGCGTCTCCGACGATGCTCGACACGGCTGCAATCGCGCTATCGGGCCTCGCACTCGCCCAAGCGACCGGAGGCGAGCTTCTCGGCAGTGCGAGCGAGAGTTTCTGGAACGCGTACGGCTCCCTTCGGATCCTGAAACGCCCAGGGCTCGCAGCGCTCTTCGCGGGGTTCGGGATGGTTCAGCTGGTACGCGGCGAGATCATGGGGTCGGCGTCCTCGCTGCTGTTCTACGGTCAGTTGATGCGGAGACAAGCCGCGGAACGGGCCCGGTCATAGGGGGCATCCGACGCGGCAAGACCGCCGGTTTCGGGGCCCGATGACTTCGACGCGCGCACGCATCCAAAGGGCAAGGCCTCGGCATCGGCCGGGCCCGCACAGGCCCATAGCCGTCCAGCGCATAATTTGGCCGCGCGGGTCGGCTGTTACATAGCCTTCGCATCAGAGGCCTATTCTTCGCTCGGCCAAGAGGGTTCTCGAGTGGACAAGCTGTGCCCTCTCAGCGCAGGCAGGCGAGGTCGGATGAGCGTGGCGAAGGCATTTCTGGTTCATTGCTTGCCGATGCGCTTGCGGATCGTCATTCCGAGCCGGCGCGGCGATCGCGTCTACTTCGTCCACCTGCAGCGAACCCTCTCGAAGCTGCCGGACGTCATAAGGATCGGAATCAATCCGATCGCCGCCAGCGTCGTTGTCCACTGCCAGACCGGCTTCGATCCCGAGTGCCTCAACGGCCAGGGTCTCGCGTTGATGCCGATCAGAGAAACAACGCGCCCCGACCTCATCCGGATGCCCGACCGCCCGGCGCAAACGCCGGGATCACCCCCGATCTGGCTGCCCTCATCAGCAAGCTGGTGCTCGCGCTCGCAACGCGCCAGATCGGCGCGCAGATCGTGGACACGTGCGTCGGGGTGATCGTCGCGGCCGCTATCGAGGGGCTGACAGGTCCGCGGCCGGTCCGCCTTCCTGCGCCTTCCCTTGCGCGCCGCTTGGCTGCGCCGTGACATCGAGGCAGGCCCGGGACCGGCGGAAATACAGGGGCCCGTCGGTGCGCGGCGATGCGAGTGTGCGCGCCGCCGCGTAGGAGCCGAAGCCGCTTGCCAGCATCACGGCAGCGTCCGCCACGCCGATCGGTGCGATTCCGAGTGCCCGGCGGATCTGGGGCACCAGGAAGGCTGCGCCTTGGGCCAGGCACGAACCCGCGAGAATGCGTCCGAGCGCGGGGTTTCCCGCGAGCGAACCCGTGCGGTCAGGGTCGCCGCGACAGTTCAGGGTGTGGAGAAGTTGCGCGGCCGTCAGGCTGCCGAAAGCCATCGTCCGTGTTTGAGCCGTGTTCCGGCCGTAACGCGCGGCACCGAAGATCGAGGCGGCGAGCGCGCCCGCGGCAATAAAGACAGCCTCCTTCGCGAGACGGATCATCTGATCGGCGCTGACAAGCGAAGCGTCCGCGCGCGTGGGTCCTGCACTCAAGGCGGATGCTTCGGCCGGCTCCAGGGCGAGCCCGATCCCGGGCAGAACGTCGGAGATCAGGTTGATCCAGAGAAGCTGGACAGGCGAGAGCGCCTCGCTGAAGCCCGCAGCGGTTGCGACGAGCATCAGCAGAACCTCGCTGGCGTTCGTGCTCAGGAGGTAGTGGATAGATTTCCGGACATTCGCCGCCGTCGTGCGGCCGCGCTCGATCGCGACGAGCAGCACCCGGAGGTCGTCGGTGTCGAGGAAGACGTCGGCCACCTCGCGGGCCGCCGCCGGACCGCCCTGCCCTAGGGCGATGCCGACATCGGCGGCCCGCAAGGCCGGACTGTCGTTGATCCCATCGCCCACCATCGCGACGACGGCGCCTGCGCGTTGCAGGTCGCGCACCACCGCCAGCTTCTGCGCCGGGCTGACCCGGGTGAAGGCATGCGTCTGGCGCAGGATCGGTCGACGCGCCGCCTCTGTCATGCTGTCCAAGTTCGCCGCGCCGACGACCTGTAGGGGGCATGGCCGTCCGTGCCGCCGAGACCAATCTGCTCACCGACCGCTCGAGCGGTCGCAGACTGGTCGCCGGTCAGCATGATCGTCTGGAGCCCGGCCCGGTGCAATCCGCACATCAGGTCGGAGAGACCGGGACGCACCGGGTCTGCAAGTCCCGCCAGACCGACCCAGGTCAGGTCCTCAACGAGGATGTCGCCGTCCCATCCGCCCTCCCGGTGCCGGTAAGCAAATCCGAGCACACGCAGCGCGTCCCGTGCCATAGCCGCATTGGCGTCCTCGATCGCGGCACGACGATGTAAGGTGAGAACCTGACTGTGCCCCCCGGCAGTGCCTCGTGGCTGCAGCGCGCGAGCACCTCGGCCGGATTCCCTTTCACGGCGATGAACGTTGCGCTGGCGCTGCAATGCACCGTGGCCATGAAACGGTAGGCTTCGGTGCGGTGCTGGACTGTGCGCAGCGGGAAGTCGCGCCGCAATCCTTGAACGTCCAGCCCGACATCCAGCGCGGCTTGAAGCAGCGCGGTCTCCGTCGGGGACCCGACCGGCACCAGACGGTCCTCGCGCCGCTCAAGACTGACCTCGCTGCACAGACTGCCAATCGCGAGAAGCCGGCCGATCCGCCCGTCGGACGAATCTGCTGGGTTCCCGTCTTGATCTCGGAAATCCAGCTCGTGCCGCTTGTAGCTCCGGCCCGCCACTGCGACCGCGTCGACCGACATCGAGCCGAGCGTGAGGGTGCCCGTCTTGTCGAAGCAGATCACGTCCGCGGCCGCGAGGGTTTCGATGGCGTCGAGGCGACGCACGAAGACATTGCGGCGGCGCAACGCTCCAACGCCGAGAGCCAGGGTTGAAGTCGCAACCATCGGGAGGCCTTCTGGGACGGCCGCCACGGCCGTCGCGAGCGCCAGCCGAAGGATCTGCAAGGGCGAGAAGCCGCGCAGCAGCCCGATCCCGAAGATCAGGGCGCCCGCTGCAAGGGTCATCCAAACCAGCCGGCGTCCCAGATCCTCGAGGCTACGCTGCAACGGCGTCGCGGGTGCGGCGACCGCGCCAACGAGGTGCTGGATCCGCCCAACTTCGGTCCGGCCGCCGATGGCGACCACGATCGCCATGCCACTCCCTCCGGTCACGGCCGTGCCGCGGTAGACCATGTTGGTCCTGTCAGCGAGCGGCATGTCGAGCCGCGCGAGGGGGCTGGTCGTCTTGGCGACGGGCAGGCTCTCTCCCGTCAGCGCCGCCTCGCTGATCGTGAGGGCCTGTGCTGTGACCAGACGCGCGTCGGCCGGAACGATCATGCCGCGCCGCAGGAGGATGAGGTCGCCGGTGACAAGCTCTTCGGCCTTCACCGTGCGGGCAATCCCATCTCGGATCGCTTGCGCGGAGAGCGCTTCCGGGAGGTCCAAGCTCTCGATCGTTCGTTCGGTCTGGCTTTCGGTGCGGAAGCCAATGGCGCCATTCAAGGCCACGACCCCCGCGATGGCCGCGGCCTCCAGAAACGCGCCGGTGAAGACCGAGATCGCCCCGGCACCCACGAGCATCAACACCGGTAGGCTCTCGAACTGGCCGGCGAAGATGCTCCAAGACGAGCGCCGGCGCGGCGGCGGCAGGGTGTTGGCACCCGCCACGAGCCGCGCGCTCGCCTCCTGCGATGTCAGGCCCGACTCGGCATCCGAATGCAGGGCGCGTGCGACGCCCTCGGCCGTCTCAGAATACCATGATGTCTGCAGAGCATCATCAACCGGCGTGGTCTCCCCGTGCAGCAGCGCGGAAATCCATTCGGACACGACGCTCACCGCGATGGCAGGCTCGTGATGCACGATCACGTTGCCCGTCAGGCTGCTGGCGCTGACGGAACGAATGCCCGGCAGAGTGGAGAGGCCACGCTCCAGAAGCGTTGCGCGATCGGGCGCCCGCTTCAGGCCGCCGATCGACAGGCGCATGCGGCCGGACGCGGCATGGAGTAGTGCAATGGGAACTTGCGCGGGGCGGGACGCCGCGGTGACCGAGGCCGTTCGCGGCGTTCGGCGATTGCCGGTCAGCTCGGACTTCGGAGCGGCCTCTCCTCCGAGAGCCGCGTCACGCGTCGCGTCCATAGCAGAGGTGGAGGCCCAGCTTGACGTTTCTGGGACTTATCACGTGGCTGCTGCCTCGGGCTGATCAGCATGCGCTCTCCTGCGCCGCCGCTCCTCGCGCCTGCTACGCTCATCGGAATCACGGGCCTCGGCCATTTCGG
Organism: Methylobacterium sp. P31; assembly: GCA_050632875.1. Taxonomy (GTDB): domain Bacteria; phylum Pseudomonadota; class Alphaproteobacteria; order Rhizobiales; family Beijerinckiaceae; genus Methylobacterium. The sequence continues at coordinate 76,166 of JBODSC010000002.1, forward strand.
CGATCTCCGCGCGCGCTTCCCCGACGATATCGCCGGTGCGCTCGTTGAGTTCAGCTAGGGCGACCCGCCCCTGATCGTAGGCCAGCAGCCCGGCTTTGATCACCCCCTTGGCCACGGGCCTGAGCAAAGGCATGACGACAGGAGCGGCAAGCGTCGCGACCAACGCGACACCCAAACCGGTGCCCAGATTCTCGCCTTTCATCAGATCTTCGAAAAGCGCCATCTCGCTCTCCTATTTTCCTTGATGGACAAGTCCTGGAGCTGAATCCATTTTTCCCGCTAAGATGCGGCCTCTTGTCGGTCAGCTTCAATTTTTGAAGCTGTCGAAGCCGACGAACTCTCGGCGAGTTCCGCTCGTACCTCGGCGATCAGATCGCCAGCTTGCTCGCTCAACTCGCTATACGCTTCACGACCCTGATCATAAGCCAGTAGCCCTGCCTTGATGATCGCCTTGGCCAGCGGCCGCATGGCAGGCAACACCTTCGGTGCTACCGCGGCAGCTCCGACACCGATGAAGAGTGCCTTCACTGGGTTACCTCCTCTCAGGGCGGCTTCCAGAGCGGGTATTCCGATTACTTTATCCATCATTCTTCGACTGAGCAAGATTCCTATCTAGTAAAGCGGCATGCGCCCATTCAGCATGCCATAAGGTCGAATTTGGATGTTTGCGCGAGTTGCGAAATTAAATAGGCAGATCAAGTTCCATTCTGTGATCAAGTTGAAGGCTATTGCGATAAAGACCAACAAGTCTCTGTCGGCTGCAGATCCTAAGTTCACCTTTGATCGTCGACGGTGGTAGGCTTTAATGCAGACCGCCGCCCCGCCCCGGCACAGCGGCGCGCGCAGGGTAAAAATGCCGGTGGCGGGAACTGCTTCGCTGGCACTTTTAGCGTCAAGTGTGCCCGGGCAGGGCGCGATGCCTGCCAAGCCGGGCATGACTTCGTGGCCAGTTTATACGTGGCCGGCCAGTACCATCCGCAATCGCCGTGCGCCGCGGCTCCGAACCTTCGGTCCGGTGACTGTCTGTTACCAAGCCGCAGGCGACCGCGAGAGCGCGTTACGACGCGCCCGTTTGGCCAGCGCGAAGGCATGCCTCGGCAGACGAAATGTGCCGTTCGTCCCCGGTCTTCAGGCTATCTTGGGCTCGTGCGCGCTGTCCCGACGCGCTCGGAGCTTCGCTGCAGATGAAGCCTCGGAGCGTCGTGCATCCGCAATCTCCGATCGGGCCTCTTCGGCAAGTTCAGCCACCGTATGATGGGCTCGGCGGTAGAGGACGATTCCCTTCCGCAACGTCATCGTGAGCACGGGGCGGACCAGCCGCCCGATTAAGTGAAGCACGACGGGCGCGACCAGCACCGCTCCGACGGCACCAACAACTCCGGTACTTGGTCCACCCGCCGTCTTGAGCATATCCTCGATGAAAGCCATCAATGCCTCCTCGTTGCCATCAACCGGCCGGCTCAGCGCGAGAGCGTTATGGTTGGTTCAGCCGCTACCCTCGCCGATCATCGTCGCGATACGGTCCCAGCTGGCCTTCTTGTCATCCGAGGCTCTGGCATGCCGACGCGCCACCTTGTGCCGAAGGCGCGCCATGTGTCGGTGGAAGCGTGCAGCGCGGTCCTTCTCATCATAGCCATGGCGATCAGCTCGAGCCCGAGCCTGGCGCTTATAGCCCGAGATCACGGCCGCTGCGGCCTCGCGGCGTTGTTCCGGCTCGTGATGCGCGATGGCATCGACTAGCTGATCGATGGCTTTCTCAGCCAAGCCGTCGATGATGTCGCCTTCGGCACCCCCTTCAGCCTCAAGGAACAGCTTTGTGCCACCCTTCACAGCCGCGGCCCATTGCGGGCGCAGGGATGGAAAGAGGACTGGCACCGCAACCACGGCCGCGCCTATCCCGATCGCCGTGATGGGATTGCCTTTCAGGAGATCGTCCAAGCCAGCCATGGCCGCCTCCACTTGCTTGGCGGCCCATTCTGAAACAATGGACAATGGATTTCTACTGATACTTTCCGCAACGTTCTTGACTGGCGTCCGACCGCACGGCGAGCATTCATCCGCTGGGTCTGATCGTGGCGGCACGACGGCTGCCCCGCTCGGCCGGAAGCAAGGGGGTCCGGTCGCAGGCCGCTTGTGCCTCCCGCAGACCGGTATCGGTAAACCCTCGGATGTTCAGGATCGACCAGAGCGAGCATCGGGCGGAATTGGCCGTCAGCTGCCCTCTCTCAAACAAGCACGTCTGAAGAAGCGGCGCGCTGACGATCCGGAAGGTGACGACCCGCAGTCAAGCGCCTCTGGCTACGCACCGACCCGGCATCGCGCGGGTGAATGGCGCAATCAGACAACGCATTACCTCCTAATCTCAACGCATGTGACGTCTCGATGACACGGCCACACGCCTGCTTTCTTGCCTGCAGCGCCTTGTTCACGCCGGCGCGAGGTCATATCGGACCGGACACGTTCCTTTCCGAGACCGGAACGCACTTAAGGGCGCGCCTCTCGCAGAGGAGCGCCCGTTTTTGTCTCACGCCTTCCAGGCCTCAGCACGAACGCCAGGCAGCCTTTTCATCGATGCATCTCGCGGGCCGGCATCCGATTTCAGACTGTTGTCATCCGTCGACGGCGCCAATCCTGCCGCACCGCGGAAGGCTTCCCGGGTCCTATAGGAGCCCTGAGCGCCCGCAACCACACGGCCATAGTTACCCTTGTTCAGGAACGGGCGCGAACGTCGCGGCTGAGGTATACGAGTGAGCACGATTTTTGTGGCGGCCCGATATACCGGGTCTATCGACCAATATTAGCGACGGTTGACTAAGAATGCGCCCGTTTTCGGAAAATTCTTGGAATTAAAGTCAGAACTGCAACAATAAAAAATGTTTAGCTCTCAGTCGAATATATTGCATAGCTGCGGCGCATGGTGCTTGTACTCGCTCGACCTGGCAGGAGTCGAGTCTCATATGTCGGAGGCCAAGGCTAAATGCATACAATGCGGCGGATCCGTGCGGGAGGGCCAGCTTAACATCAAACAGCAAATTTCCCTAATAGACTGGGTTGAAGTCATACCTGGTTTGAATGATCCGCAGGGGAAGGTCGTCATTGGCTGGGGCGCTGCCGCTCAGGCGTCGAAAATCGAGCGAGAACGGTTTGAGACTAGTCGGAGGAGCATCTCGGCGTGGCGCTGTGTTCAATGCGGCAGACTAGATCTATATGCTTTGTAGGATATAAATGCAGCCAGTCTTCGTCGTAGCCTTTGTCGGCGATCAGGCGGCGCAGGCGACCGGGGCTTCGGCCAGCGCCTCCGGGGTGGTCTGAAACCCATTTGTTCGCCTCTCATATGTTCCGCCTCAGTCATTTGGCCGGAATTTGATCGGTTCCGTGGAGAATGCCCGGTGCTGGCCTGATGAGGGCATCTCCTCGACTCCGGAGGTGGCGATGCGTGTACCAGGCCAGCATCATCGGCAGTGAATCTATCGTTGAAGCGACGCGTCCTGCAGTTGGCGGGCCCGCGACTGCTGAGAGCCCGCAGCCAGGCGAATGTGAGGTAGTAGACAAAATCGCGCTTGCGTTTCCTGATCCACGGGTCCAAGACACAGGCGTTGCCGGCCCGACGCCGTTTTGCCTGTGCAGCGGCGAGGAGGCGTATTTGGCAAACAGCGACAGATTGACGTCGGTCCCGACCGGGGTCAGCGGGCTCGATGAAATCCTTCGCGGCGGGCTCCCACCTTCGAACCTGTACATGCTTCAGGGCGCCCCCGGCGCGGGCAAGACGACCGCCGCTCTCCAGTTCCTACTGGCTGGGGTCGAGGCGGGCGAGCGCTGCATCTATGTCAGCCTTTCGCAGACCGCGGCGGAACTGCGATCGATCGCTAGCTCTCATGGATGGCGTCTGGATGGCGTTCGGATCGAGGAATTGTCTTCCTCCGATGCTATCAATGGTGCGGCTGACCAGACGATCTTCCAGACTTCAGAACTTCGGCTCGACGAAACGCGTCGGGCAATCGAGCAAGCGATCGAGGAGCACAATCCCACCCGCCTCGTCTACGACTCGTTGCTGGAAATTAGACTGATCACGGGTGATACGCCGCGCTTCCGCCGCGAACTGATCGGCTTCAAGGCGTTCCTGGCCAAGCGTAACGTAGTCGCCCTCTTGCTCGATACGCAGAATAGCGAAGGTGCAAATGGCGCTGAGGTCGAAGGTATCGCCCACGGTGTGATCCGGTTCGACAAGTCGCTTGAGGAGTATGGCGCGGTCCGCCGGCGGATCGAGGTCAGCAAAATGCGCGGCGTGCCGATCGCCGATGGTTACCATGACATGGCGATCCGCGAAGGACAGGGCGTGGTCGTGTTTCCGCGCATCGTCCCGGGGGCAGCTCGAGAAGCTTGCCAGCCGGCGCTTATCAAATCAGGCGTCGATACCTTGGACGAAATGTTCGGCGGCGGACAGGAGGCGGGAACAACCACCCTGGTCATCGGTCAGTCCGGCACCGGCAAATCGACGATGGCATCGCTGTACGCAACGGCCGCGCTGAAGCGCGGTGAGAGCGTCGCTCTGTTCCTCTTCGAGGAACGACTGGAGACATTCTTTCGCCGCTCGGAAGGGCTGGGCATGAATTTGCGCCAGTTCCATGAGGCCGGGCAGCTGATCATTCGCGATTTCAATCCCAACGAGATTTCTCCGGGGGAGTTTGCGCAGGTCGTTCAGAGCAGCGTAAGCAAAGATAACAGCCGCGTGGTGGTTATCGACAGCTTCACCGGCTACCTCAACTCTCTCCCGCATCGGGAGAAGGCCGTCCGCGATATTCAGGCGCTGCTCAAATATCTCGCGCGGGCCGGCGTTCTGACGATGCTGATCGTCGCCCAGCATGGCCTTCTGGGCCAGAATGTGGGGACCGACGTGGATGTCAGCTTTCTTGGCGATACCGTGCTTCTGCTACGGATCTCGGAGCATGATGGTCGGCTGCGGCGCAACATCACAGTGGTGAAAAAGCGACATGGGCCGCACGATCTTGACGTCCACGAGCCTCTTCATAAAAAGCTCCGGGGTGACCGTCGTCCCGTACAATCCGCTTCCAGAAGCGTGAGCGCTCCGGGATCAGGTGATCTCTCGGCGATGGATCATGTGTTGGTCCTTGCGCCGTATCGCAAAGACGCCGACTTCCTCTGCCGCCTTCTGACCGAGCATCACATTCGCGTCGATCCAGCAACATGCATCGACGTTATCATGCCGCAGCTGGCGACTTTGCCTGGCGTCCTAGTGGCGACACACGAGGCACTGACGCCTGCCGTGCTGAAAGCGGTCGCAGATCATTTGCATTCGCAGCCGGCCTGGTCCGAAATGCCCATCATCGTGCTGCTCGATCGTGCTTCCGCAAACGCTCGAATCCGCGCTGAACTGAGCAGTGTATGGCCGCGCGCCCGACAGATCTTCTATCAACGGCCTGTCACCCCCTTGGAACTCGTGAGCGGCGTCCAATCCGCTTTGCTGGCCCGTATCCGGCAACGCGAAGTGCGGGACCACATCGCGCGCGAGATCGAACTGAGGGGGAATTGAACCATCGCGTCAAGAACATCCTCGCAAGCGTGACATCGATTTTCGAGATGACCCGTCGGCGGGCAACGTCGATCGAGAGGTTTTCCGAAGACTTCGAGGGGCGGCTCGGCGCTCTGGCCAAGGTTCATTCCGCGGTTTTCCATGCGGCCGATGAGAGTGTCCCAGTCCAGGAGATCGCCGATCTAACCTTTGACCCTTACTACCTGAGGGCCGAAAATCGGATCATGACGACCGGTCCTTTCGTGCCGCTTCACCGGGAAGCCGGCACTACATTGGCTCTGTGTCTGCATGAATTGACGACCAATGCTATCAAATACGGCGCTCTATCAAGAGCTCAAGGGCGCGTAAGCTTCGAATGGGACGTGTCGAATGAAGAGCCGCGGGAGCTGTCGATCAGCTGGCGCGAGAGCGACGGGCCGGCCGTCGAAGAGCCGTCCCGTTCCGGTTACGGGACGCGCTATCTGCGGGCCGCTTTGACCGGGATGTTCGGACGCAAGCCGATCATCGCCTTTCATCCCGCAGGCTTACGATGCGAAGCGCGGGGTCCCTTGTCTCGCGTGTCCTGCAACTCGTAGAGCTGGACCGCGTTAGCAGCGCAACGCTCTGGCGGATCAGCATTCGGCGAAGCAAATGCGTATTTTTTGTCTTGAAGATAATCCTCTTATAGTATTTCATATCGAGCATCTGATCGATGATATGGGCCATGTGTTTGCGGGCGCACTAGAAAGCTTTTATGATTTGAAGGAGAATTTCTGCGCGTTCGAATTTGATGCTGCTCTTGTCGACATCGATCTTGCCGATGGGCGCACTGGCCCATCGGCAGCTGCTTGGCTCTTAGAGCGTGGCATTCGGACAATTTTTGTGACCGGACAGGAACAGATCGCCGATCAGCATCGTGATGTTGCAATAGCCATTATCGGCAAGCCTATTTCAGCCGCAGATTTTGCCGCCAAGCTACGATTGTTTTCTGCGGTTGATAAATAGATGAGATCTTTAAGGACGGCGACTTGCAAGCTGGGAGTTGCTGCTAAGCACCAACCGGCCCTGCCTCGCTCGGTCGTTTGATGCCTATGGCAGTTTGCGAGGGCTCGTTCACACGGCAAAGGGCTTAAGGCTGCGGCCCGGCAACGGGTGGAATGCCCATGATCGAAGCGGACCGGTGCGCAGCTTGACCAAGCTCATTAAGCCATGCCGGCACGCGCCATAAGCCGCCTTCGTGCGAATGGCCCGGCGTTGCAGCTGTTACACGGCATGTGCAGCGGCAGAAACGCTCATTGGCACTCTGCAGGGTAGCGCCAAGCGCACCCCGTAGTACCCGATCTGTGGACGTCCGCTTCCAACAGCGAAGCAGCCCGTTGCGGCCGTCTGATGGGACGCCTGCTTGCCGCCCGACTGAGCCGCTCGGGTTGCGTGCCAGCGCTTCTCGGTATGGCCGAAAGCGGCTGGTCCGCTTCGGTGCGGGTAAGGCTGTCAAGTCGACGGGTCGCCGAGCTAGTCCTTTTCTGGGATGATACCCTTCTTGCCGCGGCCGAGATCTGCGACACTGCTTACGGCGACGCTTCTGGCCTTCGCGGCCCGAATGTGCCCAATGAGACCGCAGACCGCGGTGACCCTGACCCAGCAAACTGGTCCGCGCCGAGCGCAAGTTTTTCGGGCCAGTGGAGCTGCCCCGGTTTGTGGTCCAATGCCTATGCAAGTTCTCGGGCTGTGACAGCTTGGTTGGCGAAGGCTCGGGGCGTCAAGCCGCCCCGGGCCGTATGAGGTCGGTCGTCGTGGTAGTGGCACCTCCAGTCCTCGATGTGTTCACGGGCATCGGCCAGCGACAGGAACCACGAGGCATTCAGGCACTCCGCCCGCAGGCGGCCGTTGAAGGCCTCGTTTGTTCGCGTTGTCCGTCGGCTTGCCCGGTCGGGAGAAGTCGATCTCGACTCCGTTCAGGTCAGCCCACTGATCGAGCATGCGCCCGGCGAACTCCGGCCCATTGTCCACCCGTAGGCTCTTGGGTCGGCCCCGCAGCCGGACCAAGGCGTCCAGGGCCTCAGTCACTTGGAAGGCGCGGAAATTGGCTCTCGGCGTGAGCGAGAGCGCCTCTCGCCTGTGGCAGTCCACCACCGTCAGGATCCGGAACGGACGCCTGTCGAACAGGCGGTCGGACATGAAGTCCATCGCCCAGACCTCGTTGGGGCCGCCGATCGCGGGCCGCCCTTGCCGGTAGCGCCAGGCCCGTTTGCGCTTGGGCAGCTTGGGCCGGATCGACAGCCCCTCGTCCCGGTAGATCCGGTAGGTGCGCTTGTGGTTCACGGCCCAGCCCTCCCGCCGCAACAGGATGTGCAGCCGCCGGTAGCCGTAGCGGACCCGCGCAGCCGCCAACGCCTTCCGCCGCATGCGCAGCGCCACCTGCGGATCGGCGCGCTTGCGGTAACGCTGAGACGAGCGGCCGAAGCCGGTGGCCTGGCGGGCCCGACGCTCGGCTCGAGCCGTAGGCCACCTGCAGGTGACCGGCGACCTCGCGGCGAACGGCTTCGCCTCACCACCTTCGCTTGAGCACGTCTTGGCACGCATGGAGCGGTCCAGCGTCAGGTCGGCGACCAGCCGCTCGAGCTTGCTGTTCTCCTCCTCCAGCTGCTTGAGCCGCCGGATCTCCGGCACGCCCATGCCGACGAACTGCTTCTTCCAGCGTGAGACAAGTCGGCTCGGACGCGCCCATCTTCCGGCAGACCTCGTCCACCGTCACACCGTTCTCCGCCTGCCACAGGGCAAAGGCGATCTGCTCGTTCGAGAAGCGTTTGCCAGGCATGGCATCCCCCTCCTGCAGGGGTCAGGATGCCCGAAAACTTGCGCTCGGCGCGGACCACTTTGCTGGGTCAGGGTCAGGGGGACGTCAAGCCGTATCCTGCCGCATCCACTCGATCAGCAGCACATAACCCATCGCCAGGAGCACTGGTCCGACAAATAGACCGAGGAGACCGTCAGCAATCATACCGCCTATAACACCGGTCAAAATGATCGGCATCGGTACTTTCATGCCGCGACCGAGCAGGAGCGGCTTGAGGATGTTGTCGCTGAGGCCGGCGCCGACGGTCCAGACCAGGAAGACGACCGCCGATTGTGCCGCCTCGGTCGCGAAGACGTAAGCGATGACCGGCAGCGTCAGGAGCACCGCCGGCACTTGCACAATGCAGAGGAAGAACGTCGCGAGCGTCAAAAGACCAGCTGCCGGAAGGCCGATGGCAAAGAAGCCAGCACCGAGAAGCAACGACTGGATGACCGCGACACCGACGATGCCCAACGCTACGCCGCGGATGGTTTCGACGGTCAACGCTGCGAGCTGAGTTCCTCGCGCCCTACTACCGGTGATGCGAGACAACAATCCCTGCGTAAATTGAGCTGCACTCTCGCCGTATGCGATGAGCACGGCGGCAATTGCGAAAGAGAGAACGAAAGACAGTTCGCTGGCAGCCAAGCCGCGCGCTGCCGAAAGGAGCCAAGCCGCTGGCCTCTTCAGCATCGGACCGTATCTCGCGAGAGCTTGCGGCGCATTGGCAGCAGCGAGTGCCCATGCCTCTGTCAGCTTCTGACCGACTAGCGGAACACTGGCGAGCCGCGGTGGGGCCGGCGGCAGGGTCAACCTCTGATTCTGAATGTCCAACAAGAATGAATAAATCGATGATCCGGCCGACGTCACGACCGCGATCGTTGGAAGGGTGATAACCGTAACACCGACGAACCCGATCAGCAGCGCTGACCAACGGCCGCCGATCCGACTGAGCAAGCGGGCGTGCAGCGGATACAGCATCACGGCCAAAATCGCCGACCAGATTATGATTTCATGCAGGGGAGAAATAACTCGGCTGCATGCATAAGCCAGCGATGCCGCCAATCCGATTCGAAGCGCAGCATCGAGCAGCGTTGTGCGAGAGAATTCATAATCAAAACCGGGCGCGTGCGAGTCCATTATTTTCTGCCCCGGTTATGCGGGCCGCTGAAGCGCCGGTATTTCGCTCACCGACCGCGTAGCGGGTGCTCCAGTGCAAAGCCGTGCAAGCAGCATATAGAAGCCGGCTCCATCACGTGCGGCCATAATACGTGAAGCTTCCCGCCAGGGAGTCCTCCACACTCTTTCCCGCAGCGTCACTCCTGCGCGAGAGACCTTATCGTGGGGCCGAGGACGAAAGCGTCTTTGAGCTAGCTCAACATCCCAGGCGCGATAGCTTACGCGCCATCCCAAATGCGACCTGGCGGGCGTGTCGTTATAACGAGCGAACCTTCCGGCCCTGGCTGATCCTGTCAATCAGCCTATCGGCAAGCCAGTCGCGCAGGTCACAGCCTCGATCCCCGCGAATGCGAGACTTGGCCGAGAGAAAGGTTTAGCTTTCCCGGCGCTTGGGTGTTTGTCATCGGAGTTCGCTATGCGCATCCGAATGCCAGCCTTTGTGGCCGGCGCCCTTCTCGTGGCAGGGCCAGCACTTCCGACCATGGCCGGAGTCCATATCCTAATCGATAAATCCGCTCAGCGAATGATCGTGACCGTAGATGGGCAACCACAGTATGCTTGGCGCATTTCAACCGGCTTGCCGGGGCACCATACGCCAAGCGGCTCATACCGTGTACTGCACCTGGAGCGAATGTATTTCTCGAAGAAATATGACAATGCGCCGATGCCGAACGCGATATTCTTCACCTCCGTCGGCCATGCCATTCACGGCACCTATCATGTCAGGCAGCTTGGGCATGCCGCGTCCCACGGCTGCGTTCGATTGTCCCCAGTGAATGCCGCTACTCTGTACAGCCTTGTCCAATCAGAGGGGCAGAGGAACACGCGGATCACAGTCACGGGCAGCGATCGTCCAGCCGGGCAGACCCGAGAATACCAAGCCCGTCCCAGTCGCGCCCGTCGGCAGACGGGGTTTGCCCATCCGATCCCGTCTCGGCGGCAACCAAGGTTTGCTCCGCTTGAACGCGGCCACGACCCAGGATTCGATCCGCGTCGCTATCCGTTTCCCGATGAGGACGGCTCAGACGGGCTACCCGGCGATGATTTCGAATAGGCAATGACTCGTGCATGCCCAGACGTCTCTCGTGATCACCCCTTCTTCAACCCACCACGACCATCTCGTTCACGTCACAGCCACAGCGCGCCATCCACTCAGTCTCTGCCGATCGAGTATCATCGCTGCGATGCTGGCACAGCTCATCAACCCCTGATCTCGACGGTCCCGGTTTTCGCCAGCGGCGGCGTCTGCTGATCCTGAATGAAATGCCAGACCTCGGACTCCAGCCGCCGGTAGGTCGAGGTACCCTCCGCCTCGTAGGGCTCGTCATCCTTCGCGGCGCGCACGCAGCAAGCGACGACGATGTTGCCCGCCTGGGGACAAGCGATCTGCGCCTTCGAGAATGCGACGTCCGACCAGCGCGGCGTGTGGGCGACGGCTTCGATCGCCTGCTTGCCGGCCAGCACGAAAGGCGGGTGCGGCAGCACCATCAGGCACGCGTCGTCGACTAAGAGCGCGGGACGAAACCGCAGTCAGCGGGTTGGGCGGGCATGGACGCTCTTGTACCCGACGACCTCTGGGCGGTGATCGAGCCGCTTCTTCCATCCGAGCCTGAGAAGCCGAAAGGCGGTCGGCCGCGCGCCTCGGATCGGGCGGCGCTGGCGGGCATCATCCTGGTTCTGCGCACGGGCATGCAGTGGAAGCATCTGCCGCGTTCCGATGTCGGCTGCAGCGGCAAGACGAGTTGGCGGCGGCTGGGCGCGTGGCAGGCGGCTGGCGTCTGGGCCGCCCTGCACCGTGTGCTGCTGGAGCAGCTTCAGGATGTCGATGCGCTCGACTGGTCACGCGCGGTCCTCGACAGTGCGAGCCTGCCGGCGAAAAAAGGGGCCCCGCGACGGGCCCGAACCCGACAGACCGGGGCAAGCCGGGCACGAAGCGCCACCTCGTCGTGGACGCCAACGCCACGCCGCTCGGCCTGACGCTTACCGGAGCCAACTGCCACGACAGCCGCACGCTGGCAGCTACCCTCGACGCGGTGCCGGGCGTGCGCAGCGGCCGCCGTGGTCGCCCGCGGCGCAGGCCCGACAAATTGCATGCCGACAAGGGCTATGACCATCGTCGCTGCCGGCGTGAGTGCCGCGCCCGCAGCATCACGCCACGGATCGCCCGGCGCGGCATCGAGAGCAGCGAACACCTCGGACGCTACCGCTGGATCGTGGAGCGCACCCTGGCTTGGCTCGCACGCTTCCGCCGACTTACCATCCGCTACGAGCGACGCGCTGACCTCCACCTCGCCTTCACGACACTCGCCTGTGGCCTCATCTGCAGGGCACAGCTCAAACGGTTTTGTCCCTGACTCTTAGTCGCGGTGGTGATCGAAGTCGCCGTCCCAGAGGCCCTTCTCGAACGACCAGACGCGATCGTCGTCCATCGTGTGCCATCTCGCCGGAGTAGAGCAGCCGAAGAAGCGTGTACCGACGGGTTCGTTCCGAGCCGCGGCAGCGCGGCCTGAGGCGATGACGCACACGAGGCGGTCATCACCGTCACGCCCGCCGTCGCGCTGTCGTCTTGCTCGGCAACTGTGCCACCCTGCCCCGCCGCTTTCCGCGTTCAGCAGGTTTACTGCTTTTCCCCCGCCTGGGCTTGCCTCTCCCGTTCGCTTCCGCGGCTGAGAGGTTTGGGCGTCGAGGAAGCGCCGGCACGCGTCGAAGTCTGCCTCGGTCTCCGGCGGACAGGTGATGCCCCGCTGCTCGGCTAGACTGCGTGCGAATCTGAGCATCGCCTCGCTCGGGATCCGCCGGTCCCCGGGGCGGCTGGCGCTGTCCTCCTGATAAGCCGCACGTGGCCCGGCGTGGGTGTCCAGAAAAGCTCGGCAGACGCTGATGCTGCTCTTGCAACCGCGTGGCAGCTTCACGCCCTTTCGCTCGGCCAAGCTAACAGCAAACGACATCATGGCCGGCGTCGGCGGCCGAGTGTCGGCCTGACCGGGCGGGATCAGACTCGGATCGAGGCTGACCACCGGCGAATTCGAGATCGCGGCGATCAGCTCATTGAGGCGCGCGCGGGTGCGCTCCCGAAGGTGTTCGCGCGCTGGACGGCCTCGGCACGCGTTGCTGCGCGACCGATCTCGGCCAGCTCCGCCTCGAACATGGCGCGCCCAACCGGATCGCCGTAGGCCGGGAACACGCGTCGCACCGCCGTGATGAACGCCATCCCGACCTCGGTGACCTCGATGGCCGGATCCTTGCCGTTGGCCAGTGTGAGATAGCGGCTTTTCAGGAGCTTAGGCAGGATCGTGTCGCGGGTGGCGGCCGTGCCGAGGCCCTTGGGTTCGTTCGGGTTGACCGGGTTTTCCAGGGCACGCTTGACCGCCGGATCATCCACCTGGTCGATCAGTCGACCCATCACCACCGGCAACTCACCTCGGGTGATCCGCCGCGGCGGCTCGGTCACCGCGGTGGCGACATCCGCCCGCGCGGCCGATGCGCCCTCGCCGTCGTTCACGACCGGCAGACGCGCGGACGTGGCCTCCGCCTCGCGCTTGGTCTTGCCGGGCACGACGTCGGCCTCGAGTTCAGCCTCGCTGCCGTAGACTGCACGCCACCCGGGCGCACGTATGACGCTGCCTGAGACGGCAAACCGTTTCGATCCCAGCGGCGTCCCGACCTCGGCCGTGACGCTCGTGCGGGCATCGATGCCGTCGGGCAGGTGCGCGGCAAGATAGGCCTTCGCGACGAGCTCCCACAGCCGGAACTGATCGGCTGAGAGACGGCCGCGTTCAGGCACCTTGCGCAAGGGCACGATGGCGTGGTGCTCGCCCGGGTCCTTCACGTAGTGCCCCTTGCCCCGCGTCGGACGAGGGGCGCCTCGCCTCCCGGAATGACGTTGCGCATATCGGTGAGAACGGCCGTGACGGCTGTGATGACCGCGGCGGCATCACCCGCCTGCCCCTCCGGCAGGTACTCGGACTCGGTGCGCGGGTAGCTGAGATAGCCCTGATCGTAGAGGTCCTGGGCGAGACCGGCCGTGTGCTGCGGATCCCAGCCGAACCGCTTGGCGCAGCGCCGCGCCAGGGTGTCCTTCGAGAATAGCCGGGGCGGCGCACGCCGCACATCCTTGTGCTCGACCGCCAGGGGCCCGACCACGCCGCGGCGGCTGTCCGGATCGTCTCGGCGATTGCCGCGTCGAAGATCCGCTCCTTGGGCGCGTGCCACAGAGTCAGCGCGGCACCGGACCGGGTGCCCAGGTGCAAGGCGATCTTGAAGAAGTCCTGCGGCACGAACGAGCGAATCCGCTCCTCCAAGTCGGCCAGAATGGCGAGGGTGGGCGTCTGCACGCCGCCGAAGCGCCAGGGTTCCCGGAAGGCGGGCGGACGCAGGCGCAGCGAGATGGCCCGTGTGCCGTTCAGACCGAGGTGGTAGTCCTCGTACTGCCGGCAGAGCGCTTCAAGGTAGGCGGCGTAGTCGCGCTCGCCCGAATCGGGTTCCTTGGCCAGGGCAGCGAAGGCTCGACGGATCGAGACCTCGTCGAGCGCACCGAGTTTGAGCCGATCGACCCGCCCACGCCAGCCCAGATGTTCCAGCACCTCCCAGGCGATCATCGAGCCCTCGCGTCCGGGATCGGTGGCGATGATCACACGCTCGACGCCGCTCAGCGCCTGCCGGATGGCGGCGATCTTCGGCTCGTGCGACTGGCCGGACCGGTTCGTCCCGCAGCTGACCGGGATTGTGGCGAGCACGATGGGCAACGCGTCGAAGCGCCAGGGCTTCCACTCGGGCCGGATGCTGCCCGGCTCCTCGGCCGACAGCAGGTGTCCCTCGGCGGCCACGCAGACGGTGTTCGGCGAGCGGAAGAAGCGCTGCAGCTGGCGCATCGCCGAGGGCTTCTCGAAGAAGAACAGCGTGCGACCGGAGCCTCGAAGGTGACATGTCGCTGACCGCTCGGGCTGTCTTTGCGCTTGGCAGGAGGTTCACATTTTGTTCTAAGACGACATCGGGCGCAACTGACGCGAAGGGGTGCGGAAAGCCGCGGCCCATGCCGAAGGCGAGTCGCTGCCGGCCGTGGGCAAGACGTTGGAACCGCAAGTCGGTAGCTTCCGCAGTGGCAAACGGATCTTTGCATGAGGAAGCCACATGCAAGAAGGCGTGAGGGCATCATGGGCCCCTGATGTCCTCGTCTTCGGCGAACGGGCCGACGGTAGTCTCGCCCACATCTCGGAGGTCCGATCCGGCTTGGACTGCGGCTGTCAATGCCCAAGCTGTGGGATGCCGCTCGTGGCCCGCAAAGGCGACCGTGTCCGGCACCACTTCGGGCATTACGGTGCGTCTGGAGAGCGCCCCTGTCGCGGCGGCCCAGAGACGGCCCTGCACCGGTTCGCCAAGGAGTTGCTCGCCTCCAAGTTGGCGCTCGCCCTCCCTCCCCTATTCCGCGATGGTGAGCGGACGCCCTTTCACCCAGGCGGGCTTTATCGGTTCGACGAGGCGGTCCTGGAACATCGGCTTGGTACCATCGTGCCGGATGTAATGGTGCGCCGAGCAGACCGAAATTTGCTGGTCGAATTCCAAGTTATGCACGCTAGTGGCCCCGACAAGGTCGCCAGGATCGCGAAACTCGGCCTTGCCGCAGTCGAGATTGACCTCTCCGGTCTGGCTCTCAGCGTTCCGCGACGCGAGCTGGAGGACGCGATCCTTCTTCACGCCCCGCGAGAGTGGCTGCACAATCCGAAGCTGACGCTTCCACCTGCGAAGGAGAGAGGCGTAGCAGGACGCCGGACCCGACCGCCGAAGCGGCCCACAACAGCCCTGATCCGAGACTACGCGACGGCCTGCCGAGAGGTGCGCATGATGCGCGTCAGAAGCTTGGCTCCTGTCCGAATTCGGGCTGACGGTCTGCCGCAGGCAATTGGGCTGGAAGTTGCGGGCTGTGGCTGCTTCAGCGTCTCGCCCCACGACTGGCAGGCCCTGATCCTCATGACTGCGCTCGATCGTGCGCTGATGGGCAGCTCCTGCGCGTTCGACGCGGAAGTAGCCTTGCGTCAGGTGAGGGAACGGGAATGGCTGCGAGGACGGTTCTGTCGTCTCTCAACCCAGGAAGAGGCAGCCTTGCACACCGCCCTGCCCTCGTTCGCTTCGCCGGGTACGGCTATTACGGCATGGGCCATGGCGCTGTCGCGGCAAGGAATTCTGGTGCCGAGTAGCGCGCGCAGGCAGTGGATGATCCGGCGCGAGACGTTGCAGTTGGTGCGCGATGCTCGCCAGCTCAGAACAGCGCCCATGCAGTAACGTTCACACTTTTACCGGGCCGGCGCGGCGCTCCGCACGCCGTCATCGCTCCACAAAGGTACGCGTTCTGATTTTGGCTGGCACATCCCTTCGCGGGGAGGCAGCCCGTGAATACGCGATCGAGCGGATCCGGATGCGAACCGTGGAGCTCGCCCGGACGGACCGGGTGGCAGAAACTCCCGGCCACCTGCCGGTCTGAGGTACAGGTTCGAGGCGGCAGCGGAGCCCAAGCCCTCCCGCAGCCAGGCTGATCTACAGGGACTTGAAGCTTGGCCGATAGGCTCCCCATGTGAGCGGCCCGTCCGTTGCGTAGATCGGTGCAGTGGGATGAAAGCGGAGTTCACCAGAACCTACATCGTTCTTCCGTTTGAGCGTGCCGGCACAATGGTCGGCGCGCGGCAGGCGCTCGTGTTTGATGACCCCGGCGCGGCACGGTCCTACGCCGAGGCTCTCGGCCAGCGCACGACCGGCGTCGCGATCGTGGAGCGCACGATCGACGCGGAGACCGGCGAGGAGAACGATCGCCTCGTGGCCTCGGGCGGCGCTGTGCCGCCATTCACCGCAGGCGCCATGCAGTGGACCATGCGCCTGCACTGAAACAGACGCCCAGCGCTGCCGAGGGCCGCGTCCCTTCTATCTGCGTCAGTGCAGGTGAAACTCGCTGCCGACGGCCCTGAGTTCTGCGGGCTTGATCAGGCGACTGTGGGCGACCTTCACCGAGTGCAGCGGCCCGTCGAGAGCCTCCTGCCAGAACGCCAGGAAGCGCTTCAGCTCGGGAAACGTCGGGAACAGGTCGTGCTGTTGCCAGATGAAGGTTTGCAGCAGATGCGGATGGTCGGGCAGCCGGTACAAGATCTCGGCTGTCGTCAGGCTGTAGCCGTCCAGCTGACGACGGAAGGTTGTCGAAACGCTCATGGCGGCACCTCCTCCACTCATCCCAATAGTGACTCGCAATGAAGCAAGAAGGTTGCCGGCTCAGCTGTTAACAACAGCAAAATCGCATGCAATTTCAGTTTGTTAGCACTCACCTGCTTGGAGGGCTGCCAGATTTGCGCACCGCTGCTAGCACTCTCGCTTGGTGAGTGCTAAGTTTCGGAAGCGGTTCCGACGCGCGGCTCTGTGATAGCGCGGCCTGACCGCGGCCAGTCCGCCCGTTTGGGGGTCTGGCGAACTTCTCGATCTGTAACACTCAGACTGGAGGCAGCTCATGAAGTTCCGTCCGCTGCACGACCGCGTGGTCGTCCGTCGCATCGAGAGCGAGGAGAAGACCAAGGGCGGCATCATCATCCCGGACACCGCCAAGGAGAAGCCGCAGGAGGGCGAAGTCGTCGCCGTCGGTCCCGGCGCCCGCGACGAGCAGGGCCGCGTCAACGCGCTCGACGTGAAGGCCGGCGACCGCGTCCTGTTCGGCAAGTGGTCCGGCACCGAGGTCAAGATCGACGGTCAGGACCTCCTGATCATGAAGGAATCCGACATCATGGGCGTCATCGACGCCTCCGAGTCGCTCAAGCAGGCCGCCTGACATCAGGGGCCGATTCTTTCCGTCATGTCCAACTAGGGAGTGACACACAAATGGCAGCGAAAGACGTTCGTTTCTCAGCCGACGCGCGTGACAAGATGCTGCGCGGTGTCGACATTCTCGCCGACGCGGTGAAGGTGACGCTGGGCCCGAAGGGCCGCAACGTCGTGATCGAGAAGAGCTTCGGCGCCCCGCGCATCACCAAGGACGGTGTGACGGTCGCCAAGGAGATCGAGGCTCGCCGACAAGTTCGAGAACATGGGCGCCCAGATGGTGCGCGAAGTGGCCTCGAAGACCAGCGACATCGCCGGTGACGGCACCACCACCGCGACCGTGCTGGCCCAGGCCATCGTCCGCGAGGGCGCCAAGTACGTCGCCGCCGGCATCAACCCGATGGACCTGAAGCGCGGCATCGACCTCGCCACGGCCGCCGCCGTCAAGGACATCACCGGCCGCGCCAAGAAGGTCTCGACCTCCGACGAGGTCGCCCAGGTCGGCACGATCTCCGCCAACGGCGACAAGGAGATCGGCGAGATGATCGCCCACGCCATGCAGAAGGTGGGCAACGAGGGCGTGATCACCGTCGAGGAGGCCAAGACCGCCGAGACCGAGCCTCGACGTGGTCGAGGGCATGCAGTTCGACCGCGGCTACCTGTCCCCGTACTTCATCACGAACGCGGAGAAGATGGTCGCCGAGCTCGAGGACCCCTACATCCTCATCCACGAGAAGAAGCTGTCCTCGCTCCAGGCGATGCTGCCGGTGCTCGAGGCCGTGGTCCAGACCGGCAAGCCGCTGCTGATCATCGCCGAGGACATCGAGGGCGAGGCCCTGGCCACGCTGGTGGTGAACAAGCTCCGCGGCGGCCTGAAGGTCGCGGCCGTGAAGGCGCCGGGCTTCGGTGATCGCCGCAAGGCGATGCTCGAGGACATCGCGATCCTGACCAAGGGCCAGATGATCGCCGAGGATCTCGGGATCAAGCTCGAGAACGTGACGCTGCCGATGCTCGGCCGGGCCAAGCGCGTGCGCATCGAGAAGGAGAACACCACGATCATCGACGGCGTCGGCGAGAAGTCCGACATCGAGGGCCGCATCAGCCAGATCAAGGCGCAGATCGAGGAGACCACCTCGGACTACGACCGGGAGAAGCTGCAGGAGCGTCTGGCCAAGCTCGCGGGCGGCGTCGCGGTGATCCGCGTCGGCGGCGCGACCGAGGTCGAGGTCAAGGAGAAGAAGGACCGGGTCGACGACGCCCTCAACGCCACCCGCGCGGCGGTGGAGGAAGGCATCGTCCCGGGCGGCGGCACGGCGCTGCTGCGGGCCAAGAAGGCGGTTGCGGCGCTCAAGTCCGAGGTTCCGGACGTGCAGGCCGGCATCAAGATCGTGCTGAAGGCGCTTGAGGCGCCGCTCCGCCAGATCGCCCAGAACGCGGGCGTGGAGGGCTCGATCGTGGTCGGCAAGATCACTGACAACACGGCCTCGGAGACCTTCGGCTTCAACGCCCAGACCGAGGAGTATGTCGACATGATCCAGGCCGGCATCGTCGACCCGGCCAAGGTGGTGCGCACCGCCCTGCAGGACGCGGCGTCCGTGGCCGGCCTGCTGGTGACCACCGAGGCGATGGTCGCCGACGCGCCGAAGAAGGACAGCCCCGCGCCGGCGATGCCGGGCGGCGGCATGGGCGGCATGGACTTCTAAGGCCACGCCCGCCAGCGAAACGCGGAAGGGGGTCGCCGAAAGGCGGCCCCTTTTCTTTCCCGGAGAGGATCCTGTGCGAAACGGTGTGGGGCTGGCTAACGGCGCGTAGCCGAACACAGCCGCATTGGATCCCTGACCCAAAGCAGGCCTCGGGAAGCGTTCGCTGCCAGGCAATCTGATCAGATCCGATGGGCCTGAGTGACCGAAGCGAGACTCGACCCAAGGCGCGACGAGACGCCAACCTCGCGGGAAGCGCGACTCGGACGGGCCGTGCGGATAGGAGGACAGTGCGAACCTTACTGTCTCACGAGGGCCGCCCGGATTGGCCCGACACGGGGTCCGTCTCAGCACGGTTGCCGGTCCTTGAGCAATGCGGCAATCGCTAGGATTAGGGCGATGAGGGCGAGTAGAAGCAGGTACGGCAGCACTCCGAAAGCGCGACTGCAGCCAGCCGGACAGCACGTAGATGGTCAGCGGGAAGCCGTACATCTCGGCGAACAGCGCGACCAGGAAGGCGCTGAAGGTCCCGAAGGAACGCCGGTCGCGCGCTGTCAGCGGCTTCGCGAAGCCGATAAAGATCGCCGCGTTGAGGAACGCGTAGCCCCAAGACCAAAGGCGAAAGAAGTGTCAGGAACGCACCCATGAACCTCGTCGATGCTGGCTGCGACCTGGCCAGCGCCCTGGTCAGGCTGTTCGTGATCTGCTTTGCCCTGTCGTTCGTCTGGCTCGCCGGCGGCGGCTCGCACGCCTGAATCGAGCTGTTCGCGTCCGAGCCGGACAATCTCCCGCGGGCGTTCATGGAGGACATCCTGGGCAGCGCCGCCGTTTGGATCGCGGCCCTGCTCTTCGTGCCGGTCTACAATCGGCTGGCCGGTCGCAGACCTTCGCAAGCCGTTCGCGCCCAATCGGGTCTCCGGCGCCCGCTCCTCGCACCTGCCTATGCTGGACCCTCGGCGTCCTAACCCCGGTGCTGGATGGCTGACGCCGTCGGGGTGAGGTTACATCCGTTCCTTGATACCGGAGCCGACGAGCCACCAGTTCACCGGATAGGCGGTGGCGAACCCGGCCACCATGGCGAGCTGCATGGCGAACCAGAACTCGACCGAGTTGACCGGAGCCCGGTGACCGGCGAGGCGCGGGAACAGGTAGAACTGCGCGAATGCCATGAAGCCGTACATGCCGACCTGCCAGGCGATCAGCGAGGCCGTGTCCGCCTTCACGGCCGCCATCAGGCCCTTACCCGGCGACAGGCCGCGCATCGGCACGATGGCGTAATACTGGAACACGATGCCGAGCGCGTAGGCGAAAACGAAGTCCAGTACCCAGACCGCGTACATCTTTTCGCTGAAGAGCGAATGCCAGCCCAGCCAGACCGCCACCGTTGGCACCAGGAAGGCGAGCCACTCGGCGGCGACGTCGCCCAGCATACAGCCGCTGCCGCAGTGGAGCGCACCTTTTCCCACCATCGCCGAGAACGGCGTGTTGGTCATGTTCGGAGGTCTTTCACCCCGCGCCTTGGCATGGTGGTGCGCCTCCATGGTCGCGAGGCGGCCGTAGCGGAAATAGGCCCAGACGACGGCGAGCGTGCCGAACAGGGCGCTGACCGGCCAGACCACGTTCATCACGGTCATGTGCTGCGGGTGCCGGATCACCTGCACCGACAGCAGCGCCGAGCAGGCGGCCCCCAGCAGCAGGGCCAGGACCGCGAGCGTGTGAAGCCAAGTGGGGAACATGGGCACTCCTAGCGGGCCGACGGGTCGAGGTGGACCGCGCGCAGGCGCAAGGCGTTGCCGATCACGCTGACCGAGGACAGGGCCATGGCGGCCGCCGCGATGATCGGTGAGAGCAGGATCCCAAGGAACGGGTAGAGGACGCCTGCCGCCACCGGCACGCCGGCCGCGTTGTAGATGAAGGCGAAGAACAGGTTCTGGCGGATGTTGCCCATCACCGCCCGCGACAGCCGCCGCGCGCGTACGATGCCCAGGAGATCGCCCTTGAGCAGCGTCAGGCCCGCACTCTCGATGGCCACGTCCGTGCCCGTCCCCATGGCGATGCCGACATCGGCGGCCGCGAGCGCCGGCGCGTCGTTCACGCCGTCCCCGGCCATCGCGACGACCTGACCGGCGGCCTTGTGGCGCTCCACCACGGCGGCCTTCTGGTCCGGCAGGACCTCGGCCTCGACCGCCTCGATACCGAGTCGGCGCGCCACCGCCTCGGCGGTCGTGCGGTTGTCGCCGGTCAGCATCACGACCCGGATGCCCTCGGCCCGGAGGGCCGCGAGCGCCTCGGGCGTTGTCGCCTTGACCGGATCGGCGACGGCGATCACCCCGGCCACGCGCCCGTCGACGCCCGCGAAGATCGCCGTCGCGCCGTCGTGCCGGAGCACGTCGGCCTCGACCGCGTAGGCGGAAACGTCGACGCCCTGCTCGCGCAGGAAGGCGGCGTTGCCCAGCGCGACGCGCCGGCCCTCGACCGTGCCGAGCGCGCCCTTGCCGGTCGGGCTGTCGAAGTCCTCGACGGGTACGGTCGCGATGCCGCGCTCGCCAGCGGCCTTCACGATGGCCACGGCCAGCGGGTGCTCGCTCGCCCGCTCGACGCTGGCGGAGAGGCGCAGGATTGTATCCTCGTCGAAGCCGGTCGCCGGCACTACCCGCGTCACCGCCGGCCTGCCCTCGGTCAGTGTGCCGGTCTTGTCGACCACCAACGTGGTGACCTTCTCCATGCGCTCCAGGGCCTCGGCGTTCTTGACGAGAACCCCGGCCTGGGCGCCGCGGCCGACGCCGACCATGATCGACATGGGCGTGGCGAGCCCGAGCGCGCAGGGACAGGCGATGATCAGCACCGCGACCGCCGCCAGGAGCGCGAAGGTGAAGCGCGGCTCCGGCCCGAAGACCATCCAGGCGGCGAAGGCCAGCACCGCCACGCCGATGACCGCCGGTACGAACCAGCCGGCGACCTGGTCGGCGAGCCGCTGGATCGGAGCCCGGCTCCGCTGGGCCTCGGCGACCATCTGGACGATGCGGGCCAGCATGGTGTCGCGCCCGACCTTGGTCGCCTCCACGACGAGGGAGCCGGACTGGTTCAGGCTGCCGCCGATCACAGAGGCGCCGACCTCCTTGGTGACGGGCATCGATTCCCCCGTCACGAGGCTCTCGTCCACGGAACTGCGCCCCTCGACGACGGCGCCGTCGACCGGCACCTTCTCGCCGGGGCGCACGCGCAGACGGTCGCCGACGCCGATGGCGTCGAGCGGCACCTCCTCGTCGCTGCCGTCTGCCCGGATGCGGCGCGCCGTCTTCGGGGCAAGGTCGAGCAGGGCCCGCAACGCACCGCCGGTGCTCGCGCGGGCCCGGAGCTCCAAGACCTGCCCGAGCAGCACCAGCACCGTGATGACCGCGGCCGCCTCGAAATAGGCCGGCACCGCCCCCCATGCCCGCGCAGCGCCTCCGGGAAGAGGCCGGGCGCCACTGTCGCGACCACGCTGTAGGCCCAGGCCACGCCCGTCCCGAGCGCGATCAGGGTGAACATGTTCAGGTTGCGCGAGACCACAGACCGATAGCCGCGCACGAAGAACGGCCCGCCGGCCCAGAGCACGACGGGGGTTGCCAGAGTGAGCTGGATCCAGTTGGACGTCTGCTGGCCGAGACGCTCGGTCAGACCGAACAGGTGGCCGCCCATCTCCAAGACGAACACCGGCAGCGTCAGGACGAGCCCGACCCAGAACCGGCGGGTCATGTCGACGAGTCTCCGCGCTCGGGCCCTCGTCCGCGCCGACCAGGACCGGCTCAAGCGCCATCCCGCAGATGGGGCAGGAACCGGGTCCCGCCTGCCGCACTTCCGGGTGCATCGGGCAGGTGTAGATCGTGCCCTCGGGCACCGGCTCGGCCTTCGCGGCGGCCTGAGCGGGATCGACGTAGCGGGCCGGGTCGGCCTCGAACTTGGTCCGGCAACCGTTCGAGCAGAAGTGGTAGGGGTGCCCGTCGTGCTCGGCCCGATGCTGTGTCGTGTGCGGGTCGACCATCATCCCGCAGACCGGGTCCTTCACGCGGTCGGCGCCGTCGTCGTTCGCGGCCGGACCGCCGTGCGCGTGGCCATGTCGGCCCGAGGGGACGTTCCCCGGCGTGCCGGGGACCCGACCGGTAGGTGTCTCCGTCATGTTGCGGCTCCTCGTTCTCGACGGCCCCTGGGCCGGGGAAGCGGCTGCCCAGGCGCGGGAACAGCCCTGAGGGCGGCGGCGAGAGGCGCCGCCGACCGAGGACTGCACGACACCGCTGGCGTTCGGACCCGGGATGATACGGCAGGGCAGCTCGACCGAGCGGTGACGGGCACATTCCGGGCGTCGCGCGCCTCAGGCGCGCCCTGCTTCACGCGAGGGTTCGTGGGGGCTTGGGCAGGGCCTCGGGGCTGATGCCGGCACGGCCGGCGACGTCGCGCGGGATCAGGGTGACGGTCCGGAACAGGGACGGCGACAAACCATAGGGCCCGGACACGACGCCGGTGGCGCAGCAGGTCATCGTCCCGCGGCAGCGGAGTCTTGCAACCGGGCCGGCAGCAATCGTCTCCGGCCGGCTCGATGCGCGCTGCTTCGACGGTCACGAGCGCGACCTTGGACCAAGTCGGCACCTCGGCGCGAACCGCCGGCTTCGCCGGCGCCGCCGCGGCCTTGGCCGTCGAAGGGACCACCTTCGGCTGCGTCCCGGCCATGTGGTGGCCGTGGTGCGGGTGACCCGCGTGGGCCTGGGCCGCGGACGGCGCGACGTAGGCGATGATCGCGAGGATCATCGCCGCCATCAAGCGCACGATCTGCCGGTCGAGGCTCATGAGCCCAGGATTACACCGGTTCGGGTGGCGGACCTATGGCTACGATCGGGACGTGAATGCGGAAGTGAAGGTTTGATTTCGGGCCTGGAGCCTCAAGCCGCCACGAGCATGGGCTCGGCCGGGTAGCCCGCGGCGGCTATGGCCTCGGCGATCCGGTCGGCCGAAGCGGAGGTGCCCGAAACCGTGACGCGCTTCGCTCCCAGGTCCACCTCGACCCGCGCGTCGGGCGCGATGGCCTGCACGGCGCGGGTCACGGACTTGACGCAGCCGCCGCACCCCATCTTGCCGACCTTGAAGCGGACCATGACGCTCTCCCTCGGATGACGTCCGGACCAGATGGGGCTTCCCATTGTGGGAAGGTCAAGGGCGGGGACAGCCCGTCACGCCGGACCGGTCGACGCCCACGCGGCGGCATGGGCCGGATCAGCGTGCCGGATACCCTCCCAACCGAGCCAGCCCGTATAGAGGCCGACCAGCACGATCAGCGCCGCGGAGGCGTAGGGAGCCTGTCGGGCGAAGCTGCTGAATCCGGACCAGCGTGAGGCAACGTGCTTGACGCTGAGCGCCGCCAGCACGCCCGCCGAGACCATCGTGATCGCCAGGCCAATGCTGAAGCAGACGACCAGCGCGAAGCCGAGGCTGAACTGCTTGAGCTGGATGCACAGCAGCAGGACCGTGATCGCGGCCGGGCACGGGATCAGGCCGCCGGTCAGGCCGAACAGGACGATCTGTCCCGTCGTCACCTGCCGCCCCGCGAACCGGCGCCGGATGTCCTCCGCGTGGGCTCGGGCATGGGCGTCGTCCTCGTCGCCCAGGTTCATGTGGCCGTGGTCATGATCGTGTTCCTCGAACGCGACTTCGTGGATCTCGCCCCCGGTCGACCCTTCGAGATGCAGCCGCGCCGTGAAGGCGTGCGGCTCGGGGATCTCCTCCAGACTCTCCAGGAAATCGCCCCCATTCGCGAAGGCGAACATCTGCCGCCCGCCGTCCGGACGGACCGTTTCGACGGTAACCGCACCCGGTGCGGGCAGCGGACCGTTCTCGGCCCGGAGGCGCCAGCGCGGCGGCACGCCATCCTCGAACACCTCAAGCGTCAGCAGGCCATCGCGGGTGGCGACGTGCCGGTGCTCGTCATGGTGATGATGGTGATCGTGGTTCTGCTCGCGCCAGGTCCGCCATGCCATCCAGAGGGCGATGCCCACGATGACGACGGCGGAGGCGAGCTGGAAGTAGGGCTCTGTCGCCTCGCCGCCCCACTCCTTCCCGAGGTACTGACCGCCGAGCGCGATGACCCAGACGACCGCGGTGTGCGACAGCGTCGCCGCAAGTCCGAGCAGCACCGCCTGGGTGACGGTGCCGCGCACCGCGATGATGAAGGCCGCCATCATTGTCTTGGAGTGGCCGGGCTCCAGGCCGTGCAGGGCGCCGAGCAGGATCGCGCTCGGCACGAACAGCCAGGCATGGGCGGTCCCCTGCTGCAGCAGGTCGGGCAGTGAGGTCATGGGGCGGCCTTGTTCATTTCAGGTAGGTCCGCACCACCTCGATCAGCTCGGCAGCACCCCGGGCGCGCTCGGGGTCCGGCTCCTTGTCCGGGTTCACGACGTGGTGGCGGATGTGGTCTTCCATGAGTTCGGCGGTGAGGCCGTTGATGGCGCCCCGCATCGAGGCGACCAGCATCAGCACGTCGGTGCAGCCGAGTTCCTTCTCCAGGGCGCGCTCGACCGCCTCCGCCTGTCCCTTGATCCGGCGCACTCGCGCCAGAAGCTTGGTCTTGTCCTTGATCGTGTGGGCCATGGGGTCGGCTTCCGCGTCCAGAATGATATATAGGGGGTACCTTATGCTATGTCGAGTGGAAACCGCTCGCAGGCCGGAGTAGGCCTACCATGAAGAAGGACGTCCCCTGCATCTCGGTCTGCGACTTCGACGGCAGGACGGGCTGGTGCGTGGGCTGCGGGCGCACGGTCCCGGAGATCCGCGCCTGGCGGAAGTTGACACCGTACCGGCGAACCGCGCTTGCTCGCGAGCTTCCACGCCGGGTCGGGCAGATCACCGGTACGACGACCGGGGCGGACGAGCCGCGAACGGACAAGCGTCGCGGTTAGCCTGCGAAAGGGGCCGTCTTGGCGACGCTTCGCGACATCGAGGAAGCACCATGACGACGGTTGAGATGCCCGCCGGCAATCGCAGGGCCATCCCTGCAGGCATCTGGGTCCTGGGCTTCGTGAGCATGCTGATGGACATCTCGTCGGAGATGATCCACGCGCTGCTGCCCATCTACATGGTCACGGTGCTGGGCACCTCGACGCTCGCGGTCGGCATCATCGAGGGCATCGCCGAGGCGACCGCCTCCATCGTGAAGGTGTTCTCGGGCGCCCTGAGTGACTGGCTCGGCAAGCGCAAGCTCCTGTCGGTCCTCGGCTACGGGCTCAGCGCGCTCACCAAGCCGATTTTCCCCCTGGCGGGCGCCCTGGAGTGGCTGGTCGCCGCCCGGTTCATCGACCGGGTGGGCAAGGGCATCCGGGGCGCGCCCCGCGACGCGCTGGTGGCCGACCTCGCGCCGCCTGAACTGCGAGGGGCCAGTTTCGGTCTGCGCCAGACGCTCGACACCTTCGGCGCGTTCATCGGCCCGTTGCTCGCCATCGGCCTGATGTGGTTGTTCGCCGACGACTTTCAGATGGTTTTCTGGGTCGCGGTGCTACCCGCAGCGCTCTCAGTCGTCTTGCTGGTCTTCGCCGTTAGGGATCCCGTCACTACGGCGGCGCGCCGCACGGCCCGCTTACCCTTGCATCGGCACGATCTCGTTCGCCTCGGAGGCCGCTACTGGTGGGTGGTCGCGATCGCGGTCGTGCTGACGCTGGCCCGGTTCAGCGAGGCGTTCCTGCTGCTGCGCGTCAAGGAGTTCGGGGTACAGCCGTTCCTGCTCCCGTTCGTTCTTGTGGTGATGGGCGTGGCCTACTCTCTGTCGTCCTACCCGGTTGGCGTGCTCTCCGACCGCATGAACCGGGCGACCCTCCTGCAGGTCGGCCTCGTCCTGCTCGTGCTGGCCGACTTGGTGCTGGCCTTCGCCCCCAACCTCGCGGTCGCCGGGCTCGGCGTCGCGCTGTGGGGCCTGCACATGGGCTTCAGCCAAGGGCTCCTCGCGGCGATGGTCGCCGACACGGCCGCCGCCGACCTGCGCGGGACCGCCTTCGGCATGTTCAACCTCCTGACCGGCGTGGCCCTCCTCGTCGCGAGCGTCGTGGCGGGCGCGCTGTGGGATGCGTTCGGCTCGTCGGCAACCTTCCTCGCCGGGGCGGCGTTCAGCGCACTCGCCCTGGGCGGCCTCCTGGTCGTCGGGCTCAAGGGACCCAACGTGCTCCGGCCGATCCGTCGAAGTGACGCCGGTCGGGACTACTCCCGTAACGTTGTTTCTGGCCTTCCTCGGCTTTGCTATCTCGACCGCCGGCGTCGTGAGGATCATGACCGTGCTGTGCACCCCGGCCTGAGCGTGCGGGCTTCCGCGGGGATCGGCCGACCGCCCGTCAGTGCAGGTCTTGCTGCATGACCGCGGCCTCGCACACTCCGCTTCGAGCGCGCTTGACATTGCTATCCCGGGAGCGATGAATGGGGGCTCGGGAAGCGATCTCCCGACGAGGCTACGGCTGAAGAATCGCGTCCGATCTGCATTCGATGCAAGGACGCGCCATGCCTATGCTTACTGCAATCCCCGTCGACAAACTCGCTCGGCTCGTCGGCACTGCCGGCTGTCCTGTCGTGGTTGACGTCAGGCCGGACGACGCCTTCAGCGACGATCCCCGCCTGATCCCCGGCAGCGTCCGGCGACCCGTCGCCGACATCGCGCATTGGTCCACCGGCCTCACCGGCCGCAGCGCAATCGTCGTGTGCCGGCACGGGCGTGACATGAGCCACGGGGCCGCCGCCTATCTCCGGCAGGCTGGCGTGGCGGCCGAGACCCTGGAGGGTGGCTTCGACGCCTGGGAGACCGCCAACCTGCCGCTTGTACCGGAGGCCAAGCTGCCGCCGCGCGACGCACGCGGCCGGACCGTCTGGGTCACCCGCGCGCGCCCCAAGGTCGATCGCATCGCCTGCCCCTGGCTCATCCGCCGCTTCGTCGACCCGAACGCGGTTTTCCTCTTCGTGCCGCCGCCCGAGGTGAACGCCGTGGCCGAGCGGTACGGTGGCGCTGCCTTCGACATCGACGATGCAGGGGCCTTCTGGAGCCACCGGGGCGAGCAGTGCACCTTCGACGTCATGGTCGAGGAGCTCGGTCTCGCCACGCCGCCGCTCCTGCATTTCGCGACTCTGGTGCGCGGGGCCGACACCGCCCGACCGGACCTCGCGCCCGAGGCGCCCGGCCTGCTCGCGGCCTCGCTCGGCCTGTCGCGCATCTACGCCGACGACCTCGCTCAGCTCGACGCCGGGATGCTCCTCTACGACGCCTTCTATCGCTGGTGCCGGGACGCGACCGAGGAGACCCACAACTGGCCGACCAACAAGCCGAAGACGAGGGCCTGACCATGGCGGGCGCTGCCCTCGTTCGCACCGAGCCGGAGCCAAGCGCGAACACCCCGAAGGCGCCGCTGCCACTGACCCTTGCCGAGGCGCTGCCGGTCTGGGGGCGGGTGGCCGCGCTCTCGTTCGGCGGGCCGGCGGGGCAGATCGCGGTGATGCACCGCATCCTGGTCGAGGAGAAGCGCTGGATCTCCGAGAACCGCTGGATCTCCGAGAACCGCTTCCTTCACGCGCTGAACTTCTGCCCGCTCCTGCCGGGCCCCGAGGCGCAGCAACTCGCAACCTATGTCGGCTGGCTGATGCACGGCACGCGCGGCGGCCTTGTCGCAGGCGGCCTGTTCGTCGTGCCCGGCATCGTCGCCATCATGGCGCTCAGCTGGATCTACGCACTCTACGGTAACATCGGCTTCGTCGCGGGCCTGTTTTTCGGCCTGAAGGCCGCGGTGCTCGCCATCGTGCTGCAGGCCGTGATCCGCATCGGCAAGCGGGCGCTCAAGGGACCGGTCATGGTCGGGCTCGCGGCGGCGGCCTTCGTGGCTATCTTCTTCCTCGACGTGCCCTTCCCGGTGATCGTGCTAACGGCCGGCGTCATCGGTTACTTCGGCGGCCGGGCCGGCCTGCCGCAGTTCAAGGCCGGCGGGCATGGTAGCGGCGGCAAGGTCGTCGAGGGACCCTTCCTGCTCGGCGACGACGAGGCTCCCGCAGGAACGGGCCGCCGCCGGGCACACGCTCCGGGTGCTGCTGACCTGGGGCGTGATCTGGCTGGTGCCGGTCGCGGCCATCCTCCTCACCCTTGGTCCCGACGACGTGTTCAACCGCGTCGCGGTGTTCTTCTCGAAGATGGCGATGGTGACCTTCGGAGGTGCCTACGCGGTGCTCTCCTACGTCGCCCAGCAGGCGGTCGAGCACTACGGCTGGCTGAAGCCCGGCGAGATGCTGGATGGGCTCGGCATGGCCGAGACCAACCCCGGGCCGCTGATCATGGTCACCCAGTTCGTGGGCTTTATGGCCGCGTTCCGGGCGCCGGGCCTGCTACCGCCGCTGCTGGCCGGTACGCTCGGCGGCCTGCTGACCACCTGGGTGACGTTCGCCCCCTGCTTCGTCTGGATCTTCGTCGGCGCTCCTTACGTCGAGCGCCTGCGCGGCAACCGGGCGCTCGCCGGCGCCCTCTCGGCCATCACGGCCGCGGTGGTCGGCGTGATCCTGAACCTCGCGGTCTGGTTTGCCCTGCACACGGTCTCCGCCGAGACGCGGCCATTCACGGCCGGGCCCATCCACTTCGACGTGCCGATCCTCGCCAGCGTGAACCCCTGGGCGCTCGCGCTCGCGGCGGCGGCAATCCTGGCGGTGTTCCGGTTCAAGGTCGGCATGCTGCAGGCGCTCGCCGCCTGTGCCGCAGCCGGCGTCGCCCTGCATCTCGCGGGGCTGGTGTGATGGGCACCGGGCGCCTCACCCTGGCAGTTACTCTCCTCGCGATGACGGCGAGTTCGACGTCCGCCGGCGAGGCGTTCCGGCGTCTGACCGCCTCCCAGATCCGGGCACGTCTCGTCGGCAAGGAAGTCACCGACGAGGTGCACTGGGCCTATCGCTTCGCGCCGGGAGGCCGCTTGCACGTCGTGTCGCTGGGACGGGCCCGTTCCGCCAAGTGGCGGCTCGACGGGGACGGGCTCTGCCTGGAGGCCGACCCGTGCGTCGAGGTCTGGATGGCCGGCGACCGCGTCGAGTTCCGGCGCGATGGTGGCATGCTGCCTGAGCAGGGCAGGCTGCGGAGTCCAACTCACCGGCCCTGAGAAGCGAAACGCGAAAACAATCGAGGAGACGACCATGCGCCGCTTGCTTGCCCCTCTCGCCGTCCTGGCCACGGTCTCGCTCGCATCAGCCGCGTCGGCGGCCGAGCCCTGGCAGGACGCCATAGCCCAGGGTCTCGGAAAGGCCGGTACGGTGATGCCGGGCGGCGTCTACCGGGTCGGGCTGCCACGCACCGACCTCGCGGTCACACTCGACGGCGTCCGGATCAAGCCAGCTCTCGCGCTCGGCTCCTGGCTCGCCTTCACGAAGACGGGCGACAACGAGGTCATGGTGATGGGCGACCTCGTCCTGACCGAGGACGAGATCAATCCGGTGATGACGCGCCTGATTGAGGGCGCTGTGGAGATCACCGCCCTGCACAACCACCTGCTGCGGGCCTCGCCGAGCACGTTCTATATGCACGTCTCCGGACACGGCGAGCCTGGCAAGCTGTCCACGACCCTGATGGGTGCCCTCGGCGCCAGCCGGACGCCGTTCGGTAGCGAAACGGCGGGGGACAAGCCGCCGGCGACGGCCAGTACCGGCCCGGCCTCGGCCGGGGAAGGCCCGGCACACGCGAAGACGAACACGTCCAATCAGACGCTCGATCTCGACACGGCCGCTATCGACCAGGCGCTCGGCCGCAAGGGCAAGGTCAACGGCGGCGTCTACGCCGTGAGCGTGCCGCGCTCCGAGACGCCGAAGGACCACGGCATGGTCGTGCCGATGGCGATGGGCTCGGCGATCGCCATCAACTTCCAGCCGACCGGCGGTGGCAAGGCGGCGATCACGGGCGACTTCGTGCTGACCGCCGACGAGGTGAATCCGGTGCTCAAGGCGCTGCGGGCGAACGGCATCGAGGTCACCGCCCTGCACAACCACATGCTTGATGACGAGCCGCGGCTGTTCTTCATGCACTTCTGGGCCAACGACGACGCGGGCAAGCTGGCCAAGGGCCTTCGTGAGGCTCTCGATCACGTGAAGGTGGCCAAGAGCTAAGCGGCTCAGCAGGCGCGTTCGCGGCATGCTGACTTGGCTGCTTGTTCCCTTCGCGGCGCTGGCAGGCACGCTGACGGCCCTCCAGGCAGGCAGCAACGCGGCGTTGAAGAAGAGCCTCGGTGAGCCGCTGCCGGCCCTGCTGATCAACTACCTGCTTGGGATTGGCATCGTGGTCCTCGCCAACCTTGTCACTCGTCAGGCCTGGCCGGGTTTCGGCAAGCTCTCCGGCGTGCCCTGGTGGGCCTGGATGGGTGGATTGACGGGGGCAGCCTACGGCTTAGCCGCCATTCTGCTGGCCTACCGGCTGGGTGCCGCGACGCTGATGGCCGCGGTTGTCACCGGACAGGTGATCGCCTCCGTGCTGCTCGACCATTTCGGCTGGCTCGGCTTCGAGGTGCACGCGGCCAACGTTTGGCGCCTGCTCGGGGCTGCTCTGATGATCATCGGTGTGGCGCTGGTGGCTCGGTTCTGAGCACGGGAGGGCGAGCCATGACCGGGTATCAAGGCCGAAAGTTCAGGCGGTCCTGGGCTTCCGCCGTGCCCGCATCCCTGACCATCCATCTTCTGGTGGCGTCCCCGCCCGTGATGGCAGAAGAGAGGCCGGCGAGCATCCAGCAGGAAACACCAAAGGGTGGCCCGGTAGACGTAACGGATCGGACCACGCGCAGCCTCGCAGCCGCCTGTCTCGCCGAGCAGGGAGAGGCCTCGGGCTGGTGCAGCGCCTACCTCCTGGGCGTCGCCGACACGCTCACGGCCTTCGGTAACGGCGGCGACAGGGGCGGCCTCTGCAATGTCGACTACAGCATCGAGCAATTGTCGGAGACCTTCCTGACTTGGGCGCGGGGGCATGACGCCATGTTGCAACTCGACATGCTGGCCGGGGCCACACTCGCTTTCCGGCAGCGCTGGCCCTGCCCGCGGTGAACCGACGCGCGCCCGCCTCTCCTTCCCAAGTCATCTCAGCCATCTGCCCGGTGCCAGCGATGACCGTTCCACGCCCGCACCCCTTCAAGATCGCCATCGTCTGGCGAGGCGATGCCCAGGCGCGGATCGAAGCTCGCCCTGAGACCAGCCGGTTCGCCGAAGTCTTCGCCGCCTTGAGGCGGCATGGGCTCGCCGCCGAGCCCGCCGTCTGGGTGGAGGGGCTCGCCGACGTCTTCCGGGCCCAGCTCATGGCGGTGGACAGCGTGCTGGTCTGGGTGAACCCGGTGGCGGCGGACACCGGCGAGGGCCGGGGCGCCCTCGACGCGGTGCTGCGGGAGGTGGCCGCCGCTGGCATCCTCGTCAGTGCCCACCCTGACGTGGTCGACCGGATTGGCACCAAGGAGGTGCTGTATCGAACCCGGACTATGGGCTGGGGGACGGACACGTATCTCTATGGGAGCCATGTCGCCCTGACGGCTGAGTTCCCCGGGCGCCTGGCCGCGGGGCCGCGGGTGCTCAAGCGGAGCCGCGGCAACGGCGGAATCGGCGTGTGGAAGGTCACGCGCGCCAGGGGGGCGACGTCCTGGTGCAGGAAGCGCGCGACAGGAGCCTGCGTACCGCGCCGCTCGACGCGTTCCTGGCGGAGCGCGCGCCTGACTTCGTGGCGGGCGGCACCCTCGTCGACCAGCCGTTCCAGGCGCGGCACCTGGACGGGATGGTCCGATGTTACGTCAGCGGCACGCGCGTGGCGGGCTTCGGTGCCCAGCACGTGACCGCCTTGGCCTCTCCCGAACATGGCCGGGCACCGCCGCGTCTGTATTCCGGGCCGGAGGACGGTCGGTTCCAGCGCCTGCGCGCCCTGCTCGAACGGGATTGGATACCGGAGATGGCGAAGCTGCTCAGGTTGGAGCCGGACGACTTGCCGGTCATCTGGGATGCCGACTTCCTGCTAGGTCCGAAGGACGCTGCCGGCGAGGACAGCTACGTGCTCTGCGAGATCAACGCGAGCCTCGGTGTATCCCATCCCCGACGAGGCGCACGACGCCTTGGCCGCGACGACGCTGCGGCGGCTGGCCGAGGCTCGCGCCTCTTGGCCGTGAAGGAGCACCTGACGAGGCCGGCTCGCCACCCAATCGGCCGGCGGCCAGTGTCTCGGACTGTGCCTCGTCGCTGTCGGTCCCCGTCGTGGTGATGGTGGACACGCTTGAAATGGGCGGGGTAGTCATAGCCTGATGATGGCGGCGTTGCTGGCCTCAGCCATGACTGCAGTACTCGCCCCCGCTCAGTCTGCTTCTACCAGATGAGTAGATCCCTGGGTATCGCTGCAGCAAATCGACTTGGAACGGAATGCTCCCTTTTGACGTTCCTCGGCCTTCTAGAAGTGGAGGTCGTCATGCGTCTTAGCCGCATCGTCATCTCACTAGCGCTGATCCTCGGGTTCGGATCGGCAGTTCAGGCCAGACCGCAGGCCCCAATCAGCACCGAAATCACGCGAGCCACGGTTCCAACGACATGGACTGGATGGGGGCACGGCCGGCATCTCGGCTGGTATAGGCATGGTGGATTCGGCTACCATGCTGTGCACTACGGCTACCGTCCTGTATTCTATCACCGCGCTTACTATCGCCCGGTGTATTACGGCTGGCATCATCGCCATCACTGGCGGCATTATGGATGGTATCGGCCTCACCGCCACTGGACGCATTACGGCTGGCATCGCCATCACTGGCGGCACTATGGCTGGCGGCATCACCACTTCCATCATGCGCGGTTCTACTTCTAAGCGCGCCCGAACAGCGTCGTCGGCTTAGCGATTTCGCGGAGAGACCCGCTCCTCGCATCCGTCCTGGGGAGCGGGCCTTTTCGTGCTTGGAGCACAGCGCTCAAATCGAGCAGCGTCGGCGACCGCATGATCCGTTTGGCAGCGTCGAAATAGGCCGCCCGCCCTCCAACGTTTGTGCGATAAAATGCAATTTATGGATCGATCTCAACTTATGTTTGCGTGATCCATTTCCTGATGCTCCCGGTAAAACTAATCTTTGGCAACATTGAAAATCGAATTGTCCTGCTGCTTGACATGTTCTCGCAATTTCATCCTGCCTTTACTTCCCGCGCAAGAATGGGCCGAGCTTGAGCCGCTGCTGGAGCGCGTTCCTCTGCGACGAAGGCAGGTGCTGGAGGAGCCCCGCACAGAAATCCAGTACGTCTACTTCATCGAGAACGGGCTTGCTGCCGTGCAGGCGCGGACGCATGCCGCTGGGGCCCACGGCATAGGGCTTCTCAGCCGCTTCGGGATGACCAGCCTGCCGCTCGTGCTCGAAGCGCAGGGCGCGTGTGATGGCCACCGGCTGGTCTGGGCCGAGTACTGCAGGTTGCAGGGTCCGTCCTCTACTCCTGACGTGGACGACTGGCCGCCCAGGCGTTGGCCCGGGCCAGCTCCATGCAGGCTCGCGTCCAGCGGCTATCGGCGGAACACTCGGAGGAACTGGCTGGCGTGTCCTGCACCACCTGGCGTGTCCTGCACTCCGGGGATGTCCGCGATCAGGGCCTCGGCGAAACCAGCGCGATTCAGCGCCGCGGCTTTTCCCGCGCCCCGATCTCCGGGTCGCAGCCGATCAGTAGCGGCCCCGATATGCTCGACCCTGTGACGATGAACGTCATGCCGACCTCCGTCTCCTAGTATCCGGGACAGGCTAGACGCAGCCGCTGACGCTCGCCGCTCCATCCGAGCCTAGTCCGGATAGTCCGCACAGCTCGGCCATTCGCGAGCATCTACGAACCCGGCCTTGGAACACGCATCATGACGCTGACGGCGTGTCATTTACCCGTGTGGCTGGACGGGACGGTGGCTGTTTGAGCACCTCAACGACGCCTTCGCGTGATTTGCCTCGCACCTCATAGCCCATGTTCTCCAAGCGCTCGATGAGAGTTGGGCTGTCTTCAAGAGCGCATGCGGTCCATTCGGCCAAAAGCACGTTTGTGGCAGCCAACTGGTCCAGGGCTGCCCTCATGGCTTCCGGGGGATCGTCTGGCTCGTCGCTCATCAGCACCTCCTGTCTTGCCGAGAACAGCCCGCTGCCCTGCGGCGGCCTTCACAGCCACACGTCGCACAGCCGCAGCGACCAGATCAGGCGGCCATTGGCATCTGTCAGGTAGATCGCATTCGCATCCGAGCCGATCATGTCTACGTGGATGCGCTTGGCCGCCCCGACAGCATCAACCGCGTTCGTGGCGGCGATGATTTCCTCGCGCACAGGCGCATCGAGCGTCCCGTCAGGCCGTCGAAGCGCGACGCAGAATTGATAATGATGCATCGGATAATTTGTCCTAAGGGCGCCCGTCTGTGACGCAGGTGCGATTTATTGATTTTCGTTAGGAGGCGGAAAGGATAAATTCCATCAGTCATAGCACTTCCGGTACAATCAATTGACGCCGACTAAGCTGATTACGGGAGGCTGCGACGAAACGTGCTGAACATGGGGTTGATGGATAGCGGTTCGCGGCATAGGGCGCTGGCTCTCATCGGCCAAGCGGCTGAAGACGGCAAAAATGTCGAGAAACGAGAGGAGCATAAGGACGACCCCGAGGACGTTGGTGACGCGCTCTGCATGTCGCTCCAGCCGCTGGATCACGACGCCTCCGATCGTAAACACGATTGCCATGGTGAGCGGCACGATCAGGGCATCAGGCATCTGCCTTCCTCTAGCCTTCTTTGCGGGAAACTGGCGTGGCGCCAGGTTGATGCGTTCGGCAGACATCAGCAGTACGGACGCGTACCAATCGCGCATGGGCCTACCTGCGACCCGCGCGAATTCTCGCGCGGCCCGCATCGGTCAGGGGGCCGCTGCCCGGTAGAGCGAACGGAAGGACGCTTTCGGGCGTTCTATGCGCCTCGAGGAACTTCCGTGGAGGCGTCCGATGAACAGCTGGCGTGCCATGGACAGAGCGCCCCGCGATGGGCGCTGGATCATCGCCGTCAATCGCCACGAGCCGGATCAGCGCGCTGTGATTCGCTGGGACCCGGGACGTGCGGGTGATCAACAGCCCTGGCACGTCGCGACTTGTGAGCACTGCTACTCCAGCGATGCCTTCACTGACTGGATGCCGTTTCCGGACCTGCCAACGGATGCTCAGCCGGAGCAGGCAGCCACATGACCGAGCAACGAGGTTTGTACTGCCCACGTGCCGAGCCCTGCTCAGGTCACAGCCAAGCTGTCTTCATTTTCGGTCCATCTTCCAGGGGCCATCCCAATCGGTAGACTGCAACCGGCTCTCAAGGTCCATGATGCGGGACAGAAGAACACGGGAGGGTCCATCCCCCGGCTCGCTCTCCTGCACTCTTTCGAATGCCTCCCGCGCCTCCTCCCAGCGTTGTTGCCGGTAAGCTTCCAAACCCGCGGCATATGCTGCCCGAACTGACACCTGAGTGGTCGAGAGTTCTCCAGCCTTCCCGAGCAGTTCGTGGATCGTGGTCTGTGTCTCTTGACCGTACACGATAACGCGATCAACCTCTCTGTATGCGAAGGCGTCGCTCGCCATTTGCGCGGTACGATCCGCAACGAGGATGCGCGTCCCGTAAACCTTGTTCAGGCTCTCAAGTCTCGCCGCAAGAACAACGGCATCACCCATCACGGTATAGCTCATCATCAACTCAGACCCGATGCTGCCCGCGAGGACTTCGCCGGTCGCAATCCCGATCCTTATGTCGAGCCTCACCGGGCATGTGCCTTAAGCCTAACAACTCTGGAAATTGGCGGCGCAGCATGGGCAACTGCCGCACCATCTCGCAGGCTGCGGCACAGGCAAGGGATGCTTGGTCGGCATCCTCGTTGAACGGCGGCCCCCAATAGGCCATTACCGCGTCACCTATGTATTTGTCGACGATGCCGCCACTCTCACGTATCGGTGCCGACATCGTCGACAAGAA
Source organism: Methylobacterium sp. P31 (assembly GCA_050632875.1). Classification (GTDB taxonomy): domain Bacteria; phylum Pseudomonadota; class Alphaproteobacteria; order Rhizobiales; family Beijerinckiaceae; genus Methylobacterium. The sequence goes on from JBODSC010000002.1 coordinate 113,176, forward strand.
CAGGTTCAGGACCTTCACGAGTCCCTGCGGAGTCATCCCCTCGCACAACGACGTGAAGCCCCGAATGTCGCAGAACATCACCGTCATAACCCGTCTCTGGCCATCGGGAGCTGCCGCCTCCGACCAATCGATGAGTCTTTCCGCAATTTTTGGATCGATGTATCTTCCGAATGTTTCCCTGGCACGTCGGGTTTTTCGAAGCTGCTCCAGCATCCGATTGAAGGCGACCGACAGCTCCCCGATTTCGTCTGCCGTCGAGATATTTATTCCACCGTCAAGGCGGCCCAATTCCACGTCGCGCGTGCCCTGCAGGAGTTCTCTGACCGGGCGCGTTATGCCACTGGCCACCACCATCGCCACATCAATCCCGAGAAACGCAGCAAGAAGGCTGACGACTACCGAAATCACGAGTACGCGCTGCTGATTTCGAATGACGGTCGACGAGTTCGCATGCACCTGCGCGAGCATGTCTGACCTAATTTCATCAATCTTTCGGATGAATTGATCGCGCATCAGATCGAGCCGGGTCATCGATTGACGGGCCTCTACGAAGTCGCTCGCGTTGAGATTTTGAACGAGCTTAGTGTCCTCCTCCGTGATTTCCTGCAGAAGCTCGGACGTTACATTCTCGATGCGGGCATCCAATCGCGCGAGTGCAGCGTTGTCCGATGGTGTACGCTTGTCGTCGATTATGGCGTTGATCAGCGTGCGTGCTTCATCCGCCTCACGTGCGACCTGCGAGCCCTTTTCGGTGGCAATCCCCAGCTGGACTTTGTAGGCGTCATCATCCGGCGGCACTTGCATCCTGGCGGCAGCCATACGCCGCAGCGCGAGCGCTCGCTCAAGCGATCGCACGTTGGCGCGTGCCAGATGGCTGTATGCTGGGATGTAACGGCTGGTAAGTTCTTCAAGAAGGATGCCAACAGTTGCCGACATCAGCATCGAGACAACGGATGTCGCTAGCATAAAGACGATCAGAGCGATCGCGACAGCGACGATTTTGCTTCGGATGGAACGCCAGGAGCTAAACCAACTTAGTGGATTGCGGAGTAGAAGAGCCCGCTCTGGCGGCGGCTGGGCAATTTTGCTCCGGCCATCCGGAGGAGGATCAGAGGTCACTTGGCTCATACTCTGATCCGCCCGAATTCGGTGGCAGGCCGAATGGCGCATGGAGCGTGGTATTCGATCCGTATATTACCCATCCGTGGACTTGGCTATCAATATCCAGTGTGATTTCTCGGCGCCATTTCCTCAAAACGTAGGATCCGACCCGCCCGCTGCAGATGGTCGATGCTCTGATTTGAGCGATCTGGATACACGCACCGGCCTTCCGGCGGATCCGCCGGTCAAGATGGGGTCCAGAAGTGACCCGAACAGATAGTCCTGGAACGGGCTGCTTGAGGGGAGCCGCCGACGCGCACGGACCCGCGGCGCGGATTGCGGAATCGGCAGAGGCGGCGCTCCGGGGCGGGTGCGTGGGCCAGCCCCCGCTGGTTGATCGTGGAGTGGTCCACCTCTGTGAGCGGCAGGATCTTCGCGTTTTTGCTGGGCAGCAGGTTCGTCGGTCCGGCAGATAGCAGATGCATGCGGGAGATGCTGCGCCTGACCTATGGGGGGCCGACCGTGTCGGCAGCAAAGGCCTGCCGGGATCCTAACGGCTTCGGGCGGCCGATGGTGCTGTCGCAGGCGGTCTGCCGCTCCATCTCGGCGTTCAACTCAGCCCCGAGCAGCACGATGACGACGGACAACCAGATCCAGGTCATGAAGCCGACGCCTGCACCGAGCGAGCCATAAACTCGATTGTAGCTGTCGAAGGTTGCGACATACCAGGAAAACAGAGCGGAGGCGCAGACCCAGCACAGCGCTGCAGCGGAGCTGCCCCAACTCACCCACCGCCACTTGGCCTCCCGTCGGCTCGGACCATACCGGTAGACCAAGGACAGGCCGAGGCTCACGAAGACGAGCAGGGCTGGCCAGCGCACGATCCGCAGCAAGGCATCGGTGCGCGGGCCTAAGCCGATCTGGTTCAGCGCGATAGGAAGGCCCACCACCATGCCCGTGGCGGTGGCAGCAACGATGGTGCCGCTGAGTGTGAAGAGAAATGTTGTCGCGTAAAGGCGGACGAAGGTGCGCTTCTCACGTTCCTTGTAGATCACGTTGAGTGCATCGAAGAGCGCGCTCACGCCTGAATTTGCACTCCAGAATGCGACCAGGAGGCTCACGACCGACGCTGCGCTGAGTGTTCCGGTGCTCTGATTGACGATGCGCAGGAGCTGGTCAGCAATGAGATTGAGCACCCCGTTCGGGAGTACGCCGGCAAGGAGACTGAGATTCTTGCCGATGACGCTTGGGTCCGAGAACAAGCCGTACACCGAGACGATGGTCGCAAGGCCCGGAAAGGTCGAGAGAAGGGCGAAGAAGGCTACGCCGCCGGCCGTTGAAAGGACCCGGTCCCGCGGCACGGCCCAGAATATGCGCCAGACGATATCCCTCCAGCCCCGAGCCGGTATCTGCGTGGGTTCAGTCGCGGTGCGGCCGTGGCCCGGTTCCCGAGCGCGGGCGTGGGCGATGTTGATGGTTTCTTCGTCGGGCGTGCGCGTGCTGACGGAGCGCCAATCCTCACCGTCTGCCTCGTCCTGCGTCATGGGACCCCACAGAGGGAAGCGTCGGTCCTGCTGGCTTTATCGTCGGTCTGTTCAACAGGCCAGCGCACTCGTGAGCACATCGCGCATCGCATCAGGCCTATGAAGTCCGGTAACCCGCCATTGCCGAATGGGGTCAAACGTCGGCGCCCGTCCAACAGATCCCGATCCAGGTCCGCTCAAATCAAACACGTCCATGCAACCGACGCGCTCGCCGTGCTCGCCCCGAGTGACGTCCGGATCGGCGACCGACGCCTCGTTCATCTCCCGATGCCTGGCGTCGTCGACGTGAGCGCCCCTATGCCACGCAGCCTGCACGGGGATCACCGCGCCTTCATCGGCTTCGTCGAACTCGCGCAGATCTGCCAGCAGCGCGCCGAGAGCCACGCTATCTTCCAGCCGCCCGGTTCGCGCAGCGATCCCGCGCCGCTCGTCCAATACCGCGACGAGGCTCATGCCGCAGGCCTGGTCGACGGCCAGCGACACATGCCGGACGTCTTCGGGCGGCGCGCCGCTCACGCTCGCGCGGGCTTGATCAGCCTTCGATGATCCGCTCATCGAGCTTCCGGTCCACGATCTCGACCGTGCGGTCGATCTCGGCGCTGGGCTCGCCGAGCTGGTGCGCGATCAGCTTCACCAGCAGGTCGACCCGCTCGATGTAGGGCGCGCCGTTCGCGACAGCCCGCGCGGCCGAGGACGGCTTCAGCAGGCTCTCGGCGGCCTTGGCGTATTTCTCGAACGGCACCTGATCGGCCGGGTCGGCGCCGAGCTTCCGGGCGATCCCGTCGACATGCTCGTAGATCGCCCGCGAGCGGGCCAGATCGCCGTGGACGGCGTCGTGGATCGATTGCGGCTCGCCCGGGGTGATGCAGCGGTAATTGCCAGTCAGCAGCATCGACCACTTCGCCAGCGGCACAAACAGCGAGTCGAACACCTTGAGCTTCACCGGCACGTCCTGCCCGTCGAGGCGCACCGCGTCGATGTCGGCCTCCAGCTCCCGGAGCAGCCGATTGTGCGCCGCGTCCGCGAAGGCCGCGGCCTTGAAGTTCGTCGGCAGCCCGACATGGAGGACGTTCGCCTCCTCCTCCGGCGGCCGGAAGGCCTGCGGATCGGGGGAGCAGAGCGACACCAGCCCCGGCTCGAACCGGTCCCACACGCCGGCATTGGTGTAGGCGTCCTCGAGGTCCATGGCGGCGAGCGCCGGGATCCGCTTGAGGTAGGGCAGCGGCGGCATGTTCATGATCGACAGACAGGGCAGCTTCGCCGCCGCGATCTTGATCATGAGCACACGGATCGTGTGGTTGTTGTACTGCGGCTCCTGCATGGCGAGGCCGACGAGGTCGTAGCGCGACACGTCGACCTCCTCCGGCGGCATCGCGTCGAGCTGGCCGGGCAGGTCGCGCGAGTGGATCGCCCGGTGCTCCTTCTCGTCGCGCAGCTTGATGCGGACCTCGGTGCCTGCGCGGTTGATCAGGTCGGCGGTCTTGCGCCGGCAGACCAGGGTCACGTTGTGACCGGCCATCAGGAGCTTGGTCCCCAGGAGCGAGCCGTAGGAGGCCCCCAGGATCAGAGTATTTCTCGGCATGTTCTCTCTCGCGACCGTAAATGTCTCGCCTTAGCCGTCTAAGAGCGCGGGACGAAACCGCAGTCAGCGGGTTGGGCGGGCATGGACGCTCTTGTACCCGACGACCTCTGGGCGGTGATCGAGCCGCTTCTTCCATCCGAGCCTGAGAAGCCGAAAGGCGGTCGGCCGCGCGCCTCGGATCGGGCGGCGCTGGCGGGCATCATCCTGGTTCTGCGCACGGGCATGCAGTGGAAGCATCTGCCGCGTTCCGATGTCGGCTGCAGCGGCAAGACGAGTTGGCGGCGGCTGGGCGCGTGGCAGGCGGCTGGCGTCTGGGCCGCCCTGCACCGTGTGCTGCTGGAGCAGCTTCAGGATGTCGATGCGCTCGACTGGTCACGCGCGGTCCTCGACAGTGCGAGCCTGCCGGCGAAAAAGGGGCCCCGCGACGGGCCCGAACCCGACAGACCGGGGCAAGCCGGGCACGAAGCGCCACCTCGTCGTGGACGCCAACGCCACGCCGCTCGGCCTGACGCTTACCGGAGCCAACTGCCACGACAGCCGCACGCTGGCAGCTACCCTCGACGCGGTGCCGGGCGTGCGCAGCGGCCGCCGTGGTCGCCCGCGGCGCAGGCCCGACAAATTGCATGCCGACAAGGGCTATGACCATCGTCGCTGCCGGCGTGAGTGCCGCGCCCGCAGCATCACGCCACGGATCGCCCGGCGCGGCATCGAGAGCAGCGAACACCTCGGACGCTACCGCTGGATCGTGGAGCGCACCCTGGCTTGGCTCGCACGCTTCCGCCGACTTACCATCCGCTACGAGCGACGCGCTGACCTCCACCTCGCCTTCACGACACTCGCCTGTGGCCTCATCTGCAGGGCACAGCTCAAACGGTTTTGTCCCTGACTCTAAAGGCGTTCGGTAAGCTCGTGAGACTGGCGTGCCGCCGCCTCAACCAAGCGAAGGAGATAGACGAAAGATTCTGCCAACAGAAATCATTTTATCTGACAATATCCGTAAAATATTTTACTGATGTCAGGCGCTTTCGCACCAAAGTATCTGCTCAACTTTAATCTGGCACAGAACAATTTGCGGGTATGGCGTATCGACGATGCTTGCGGATCCGATGCTTGACCCGCGAGCGCCAACGCAGGGCGAGCGCGCTGTGGCCGAGATGGAAATCGGCAGGAGTGGTTCGAAGATCTCCTGCGTCACGACTGAGGGCCACCACCGCAAACCATTCGCATTGACGAGCAATGCCGATCAACTCGCATTAATCTCACGCCCATCGGCGGGGCGCCGATCTGAAATTGAAGAGATCGGGCCCCGACCATGCGCTCAATGCGCCCCCAGGCCTGTGGCAGGAACGGACGCCTCAGAACGCTTTGAGCACCGAGTCGACGACTTTCTTGGCGTCGCCGAACAGCATCATGGTGTTGTCGCGGAAGAACACCTCGTTCTCGACGCCGGCGTAGCCCGAGCCCATGCCGCGCTTGATGAACAGCACGGTCTTGGCCTTCTCCACGTCGAGGATCGGCATGCCGTAGATCGGCGAGGTCTTGTCGGTCTTGGCCGCCGGGTTGGTGACGTCGTTGGCGCCGATCACGAAGGCGACGTCCGCCTGCGGGAACTCGCCGTTGATGTCCTCCAGCTCGAACACCTCGTCGTAGGGCACGTTGGCCTCGGCCAGCAGCACGTTCATGTGGCCCGGCATGCGGCCCGCTACCGGGTGGATGGCGTATTTCACGTCCACGCCTTCCTTCTTCAGCATGTCGGCCATCTCGCGCAAGCTGTGCTGCGCCTGGGCGACCGCCATGCCGTAGCCCGGGACGATGATGACCCGCTCGGCGTTCTTCATGATGTAGGCCGCGTCGTCGGCCGAGCCCTGCTTCACGGGCCGCGTCTCGACCTGGCCGGAGCCGGCCGCGGCGGTGTCGCCGCCGAACCCGCCCAGGATGACCGAGATGAACGACCGGTTCATCGCGTGGCACATGATGTAGGACAGGATCGCACCCGAGGAGCCGACCAGCGAGCCGGTGATGATCAGCGCGAGGTTGCCCAGGGTGAAGCCGATGCCGGCCGCCGCCCAGCCCGAGTAGGAGTTGAGCATCGACACGACCACCGGCATGTCGGCGCCGCCGATCGGGATGATGATCAGGCCGCCCAGCACCAGCGCGGCGATGACGATCAGCCAGAACAGCGCCTTCGACTCGGTGCCGATGAACAGCGCGATCAGCAGCACGAGGCCGGCCGCCAGCAGCCCGTTGATCAGGTGGCGCTGCGGCAGGATGATCGGCTTGCCGGACATCCGCCCGTCGAGCTTGGCGAACGCGATCACCGAGCCGGTGAACGTGATCGCGCCGATGGCGACGCCCAGACCCATCTCGAACAGCGACTGCTTGTGGAAGTGACCGTTCTCGATGATGCCGAAGGCCTGCGGCGCGTAGAGGGCCCCGGCCGCCACGAACACCGCCGCCAGACCCACCAGCGAGTGGAAGGCCGCCACGAGCTGCGGCATCGCGGTCATCGGCACGCGCTTGGCGATCACCGCGCCGGCGCCGCCGCCGATCCCGAGGCCGAGCAGGACCAGCACCCAGGCGCCGACCCCGGCCGGCGGGTGGCCGATCAGGGTGGTCAGGATGGCCAGCCCCATGCCGACCATGCCGTACAGGTTGCCCTGACGGGAGGTGGTGGGGTGCGAGAGCCCCCGCAGCGCCATGATGAACAGGACGCCGGCGACGATATACAGAAGCGAGGAGACGTTCTCGGACACCGGCTCAGCCCTTCTTCTTGTACATGCCGAGCATGCGCTGCGTGACGAGGAAGCCGCCGAAGATGTTCACGCTGGCGAGCACGATGCCGATGAAGCCGAAGAACCGGGCGAGCCCGGTGCCCTTCTCGATCAGCGGGACGCCGACCGCCAGGATCGCGCCGACGATGATCACGGACGAGATCGCGTTGGTGACCGACATCAGCGGCGTGTGCAGCGCCGGGGTCACCGACCAGACGACGTAGTAGCCGACGAAGATCGCCAGCACGAAGATCGCCAGCCGGAACACGGTGGGATCGACCGCGCCGCCGGTGGCGGCGCTGAGCCCGTGGCCCATCCCGTCGGCGATGGCCTGGGCCTGGTCGGCGGCGTTGCGGGCGACCGCGGCCGCCGCGCGCGCGGCGTCGGCCAGCACGCGGGCCTGATCGGCCGCCTGATCGGGAGGAACGACGACGTTTGCCATGCTGGTTTCCCTCGCGATCGGGTCAGGCCGCGCCGGCCGCCGGCGCGGCGGCGGTCTCGGCCTTCGGCTGGAAGGACGCGTGCACGACGGAGCCGTCACGGGTCAGGTTGGTGGCCTTCACCAGTTCATCGTCCCAGTTGATGGCCAGCGCCTTCGTCTCCTTGTCGATCAGCGTCTCGACGAAGGCGTAGAGGTTGCGCGCGTAGAGGCTCGACGACGTCGCGGCGAGGCGGCCCGGCACGTTGACGTGGCCCACGATCTTCACGCCGCGATCCGTGGTGACGACCTCGCCGGCCCTGGCGCCGGCCACGTTGCCGCCCCTCTCGACGGCGAGATCCACCAGGACCGAGCCCGGCTTCATCGAGGCCACCATCTCCTCGGAGACGAGCCTCGGTGCCGGGCGGCCCGGAATGAGCGCCGTGGTGATGACGATGTCCTGCTTGGCGATGTGGCCGCGCACGAGTTCGGCCTGCTTCTTCTGGTACTCGGCCGACATCTCCTTGGCGTAGCCGCCCGCGGTCTCGGCCTGCTTGAACTCATCGTCCTCCACGGCGACGAACTTGGCGCCGAGCGACTCGACCTGCTCCTTGGTGGCCGGGCGCACGTCGGTGGCGGTCACGACCGCGCCGAGGCGGCGGGCCGTGGCGATGGCCTGGAGGCCCGCGACGCCGACGCCCATCACGAAGACCCGGGCGGCCGGAACGGTGCCGGCGGCGGTCATCATCATCGGCATGGCGCGGCCGTACTCGGCGGCGCCGTCCACCACGGCGCGGTAGCCCGCCAGATTCGCCTGCGAGGACAGCACGTCCATGACCTGCGCGCGGGTGATGCGCGGCATCAACTCCATGGCGAAGCCCGCGACCCCGGCCTCGGCCATCGCCTTGAGGGCGGCCTCGTTGCCGTAGGGATCCATGATGGCCACCACGGTGGCGCCGCGCTTGAACAGCGGCAGCTCCTCGGCGCTGGGCCGACGAACCTTCAGGACGAGATCGGCGTCGCGCGCGGCGTCGGCGGCACTCCCGGCGATGCCGGCTCCCGCCGCTTCGTACTCGGGGTCGAGGATCCCGGCCTTCCGGCCGGCGCCGGATTGCACCACCACGTCGGCGCCGAGCGCCTTGAACTTCTTGACGGTCTCCGGAACCGCGGCCACGCGCGGCTCCGCGGAGTCCGTCTCGGACAGCACAGCAATGCGCATGGTGCTTCAGCCCTTGAGCACGTCGACGAGGGTCGAGCCCAGCCGGGCGGGCGAGGGCGAGACGCGGATCCCGGCCTCTTCCATGGCGGCGATCTTGTCCTCGGCGCCGCCCTTGCCGCCCGAGATGATCGCGCCGGCATGGCCCATGCGGCGGCCCGGAGGCGCGGTGCGGCCCGCGATGAAGCCGACCATCGGCTTCTTGCGGCCCCGCCTGGCCTCGTCCTTCAGAAACTGCGCCGCCTCCTCCTCGGCCGAGCCGCCGATCTCGCCGATCATCACGATCGACTCGGTCTTCGGGTCGGCCAGGAACAGCTCCAGCACGTCGATGAACTCGGTGCCCTTCACCGGGTCGCCGCCGATGCCCACCGCGGTGGTCTGGCCGAGGCCGGCATTCGAGGTCTGGAACACCGCCTCGTAGGTCAGCGTGCCCGAGCGGGAGACGATGCCGACCGAGCCCGGCCGGAAGATGTTGGCCGGCATGATGCCGATCTTCGATGCGCCCGCCGTGACGATACCCGGGCAGTTCGGCCCGACGAGCCGCGACTTCGAGCCGGTCAGCGCCCGCTTGACCTTCACCATGTCGAGCACCGGAATGCCCTCCGTGATGCAGACGATCAGCGGCACCTCGGCGGCGATCGCCTCGCAGATCGCGTCGGCCGCGCCGGGCGGCGGCACGTAGACCACCGAGGCGTCGGCGCCCGTGGCCGCGCGGGCCTCGGCGACCGTGTCGAAGACCGGCAGGCCGAGATGGGTCGAGCCGCCCTTACCGGGGCTCGTGCCGCCGACCATCTTGGTGCCGTAGGCGATAGCCTGCTCGGAGTGGAAGGTCCCGTTCTTGCCGGTGAAGCCCTGGCAGATGACCTTGGTGTTGGCGTCGATCATCACCGACATGATCAGGCTCCCTTCACGGCGGCGACGATCTTCTGGGCGGCGTCGTCGAGGTCGTCCGCCGGGATGACGTTGAGGCCGGAATTGCGGATGATGGCCTTGCCCTGCTCGACGTTGGTGCCTTCCAGCCGCACCACCAGCGGCACCTGCAGGCCCACCGCCTTGACGGCCGCGATCACGCCGTTGGCGATCACGTCGCACTTCATGATCCCGCCGAAGATGTTGACGAGGATCCCCTTCACGTTCGGGTCGGCGGTGATGATCTTGAACGCCGCCGTGACCTTCTCCTCGGAGGCGCCGCCGCCGACATCGAGGAAGTTCGCCGGCTCCTCGCCGTAGAGCTTGATGATGTCGAGCGTCGCCATGGCGAGGCCGGCGCCGTTGACCATGCAGCCGATCGTGCCGTCCAGCGCGATGTAGGCGAGGTCGTACTTGGATGCCTCGATCTCCTTGGCGTCCTCCTCGGTCTCGTCGCGCAGCGCGATGATGTCCGGATGCCGGTAGAGGGCGTTCGAATCGAAGGCCATCTTGGCGTCGAGGCACTTGAGGTGCCCGTCGGCGGTCAGCACCAGCGGGTTGATCTCGAGGAGGCTCATGTCCTTGGCCACGAAGGCCGCGTAGAGCTTCTCGGTGAGCGACGCGGCCTCCTTGGCCTGGGCGCCCGACAGCCCGAGGGCCTTGGCGACGGCGCGGCCGTGATGGGGCATGACGCCCGTGGCCGGGTCGACCGCGATCGTGTGGATCTTCTCGGGCGTGTCGTGGGCGACCGCCTCGATGTCCATGCCGCCCTCGGTGGAGACCACGAAGGCGACGCCGCCGGTGGCGCGGTCGACCAGCATCGAGAGGTAGAATTCCTCGGCGATCTGGGCGCCTTCCTCGATGTAGAGGCGGTTGACCTGCTTGCCGGCCGGGCCGGTCTGGATCGTCACCAGGGTCTGGCCGAGCATCTCGCCGGCGAACTGCTTCACCTCGTCGATCGACTTGGTGACGCGCACGCCGCCCTTGGCGCCTGCGGGCGCGCCCTTGAAGGTGCCCTTGCCGCGGCCGCCCGCGTGGATCTGGCTCTTCACGACCCAGACGGGGCCGCCGAGGCTCCTTGGCGGCGGCCTCGGCCTCCGATGGGTTGAAGATGGCCACGCCGCGGGAGACGGGCAGGCCGAACTCCTTCAGCACCGCCTTGGCCTGATACTCATGGATATTCATCGACTAATAGCCATTTATCGAAGATGATAAGCTTCGTTATATCAATCAGAGCTCGAAAACATTAGAAATAATCTGTCTTCAAGACAAAAGTAAATTCGAATCGTTGCATCGAAGAATTCTGCCTCATTCGCGCCGTGTTGAAAATTTCTTAGCTATTTTACTCGGCGGTTTCTGTCTGGAAGACACGAGCCGGCAGCGGCTGGTGAGTTGGCAGGAGGTGGCGGAAGTGCAGACGTCTTGCCCGGTCGGGATCAATCATCGCAGGTTCTTCCTGCGATAGGCACAGGCCGGCTCGCGCGACGCGAGCCGGCCTGCTTGCGTTTCTAGGCGAGCGGGCGGACCCACTGCCCTCACTTCTTCTTCTTGATGCCGCTTTGGGGGTTGAGGCTTCCGATGTTGCCGCTCTCGCTGCCGGCGGCCGGGTCGATCACGGCGTTGACCAGGGCCGGGCGGCCCGCGTTCATCGCCTCGTTGACTGCGCGGGTCAGCTCGTCCGGCGTCGTGACGTGGTAGCCGAGGCCGCCGAAGGCCTCCATCATCTTGTCGTAGCGGGAATCCGGGACGAACACCGTCGTCGCCGGATCCCGGCCGGTCGGATCCGTGTCCGTGCCGCGATAGATGCCGTTGTTGTTGAACACCACGATGCAGACCGGCAGGTTGTACCGGCAGATGGTCTCGATCTCCATGCCGGAGAAGCCGAAGGCGCTGTCGCCCTCCACCGCCAGGACCGGCTTGCCGGTCTCGATCGCGGCCGCGACGGCGAAGCCCATGCCGATGCCCATGATGCCCCAGGTGCCGACGTCCAGGCGCTTGCGCGGCTGGTACATGTCGATGATGCCGCGGGCGAGGTCGAGGGTGTTGGCGCCCTCGTTGACCAGGATCGCGTCCGGGCGCTCCTTGATAATGGTGCGCAGGGCACCCAGAGCGGCGTGGAAGTTCATGGGCGCGGCGTTGCTCATGAGCTTGGGCGCCATCTTGGCGACGTTGGCCTCGCGCTTGGCCTTCAGCGTGTCGATCCAGTCGGCCGGCGGCTGCTGCCAGCCCTGGCCCATGCCGTCGAGGAGCGCCTGCACGCAGGAGCCGATGTCACCCACCACCGGGGCGACGATCTCGACGTTCGAGTCCATCTCGCGCGGCTCGATGTCGATCTGGATGAACTTGGTCGAGCCGGGCTCGCCCCAGGTCTTGCCCTTGCCGTGCGACAGCAGCCAGTTGAGGCGGGCGCCGATCAGCAGCACCACGTCCGAGTCCTTCAGCGCCGTGGAGCGCGCCGCACCGGCCGAGAGCGGGTGGGTGTCGGGCAGGAGGCCCTTGGCCATGCTCATCGGCACGTAGGGGATGCCGCTGGTCTCCACCAGTGCGCGGATCGCCTCGTCGGCCTGCGCGTAGGCGGCCCCCTTGCCGAGCACGATCAGCGGTCGGCGGGCGGATTTCAGCACGTCCAGGGCGCGGGCGATCGCCTCGGGAGCGGGGTGCTGGGCCGGGGCCGGATCGATCACCTTGACGAGCGACTTGCGACCCGCCTCGGCGTCCATCACCTGGGAAAACAGCTTGGCGGGCAGGTCGAGGTAGACGCCGCCCGGACGGCCCGAGCAGGCCGCGCGGATCGCACGGGCGACGCCGATGCCGATGTCGGCCGCGTGCAGCACCCGGAAGGCCGCCTTGCAGAGGGGCTTGGCGATGGCGAGCTGGTCCATCTCCTCGTAGTCACCCTGCTGCAGGTCGACGATCTCCCGCTCGGAGGAGCCCGAGATCAGGATCATCGGGAAGCAGTTGGTGGTGGCGTTGGCCAGCGCCGTGAGGCCGTTCAGGAAGCCCGGCGCCGAGACGGTCAGGCAGAGGCCGGGCTTCTTGGTGAGGAAGCCCGCGATCGCCGCGGCGTTGCCGGCATGCTGCTCGTGGCGGAACGAGATCACTCGCATCCCCTCGGCCTGCGCCATCCGGCCCAGATCGGTGATCGGAATGCCCGGGACGCCGTAGATCGTCTCGATGCCGTTGAGCTTGAGCGCGTCGATCACGAGGTGGAAGCCGTCGGTGAGCTCCGGCTCGGCCTCGATCTCGGGTGTGCTGTGGACGATCTTCGCCAGAGCGGTCATTGCGGAATCTCCAGAACGGTCAGCTGCGGTGCGGGCGATCCGGGCCGGTGCCGGCCCGCGTCAGGGCGTGCGGCCAGGGCCGAGGTGCCGCTCACGTCACCCCGGTTACGAGCCGAGCGTGCCGCCGCAAGTCGCCGGGAACGGCGAGTGGATCTCGCCGAACGCCCCGAAACACACCGCGGCGGCGAATACGAAGACCGTTAGGCTGTGCCCGTAGGTGTCAGGCGAACGATCGTCGCCAGCGCCGCGATCGTGAATACTACTGAGCGGCAGGATCAGACCGCGCGGGCCTCGTGCATGGCCTTGATCTGCTCCTGCGTGTAGCCGAGGTCGGCCAGCACCTCGTCGGTGTGCTCGCCGAGCAGCGGCGAGGCCTTCACCTCGACCTTCATGTCGGAGAACTTGATCGGGCTCCCGACGGTCAGGTACTTGCCGAGCTTCGGATGCGCCACCTCGACCACGGTGCCGCTGGCGCGCAGGGACTTGTCCTCGGCGATCTCCTTCATCGACAGCACCGGCGCGCAGGGGATGTCGTAGGTGCGCAGGATGTCCACCGCCTCGAACTTGGTCTTGTCGGAAAGCCACTGCTCGATCGTCGCGAAGATGTCGAAGATCTTGTCCTGGCGCGCGCGCGAGGTGTTGTAGGCCGGATCCGTGATCCACTCCTCCTTGCCCAGAGCCTTGCAGATCGGCGCCCAGGCGTGCCCCTGGATCGTGAAGTAGATGTAGGCGTTCGGATCGGTCTCCCAGCCCTTGCACTTGAGCACCCAGCCCGGCTGGCCGCCGCCGCCTGCATTGCCGCCGCGCGGCACCACGTCCGAGAACTCGCCGTGCGGGTACTGGGGATACTCCTCCAGGTAGCCCAGGGCGTCGAGGCGCTGCTGGTCGCGCAGCTTCACCCGGCAGAGGTTGATCACCGAGTCCTGCATCGACACGGCGACCTTCTGGCCCTTGCCGGTCTTGTTCTTCTGGTGGAGCGCCGTGAGGATGCCGATGGCGAGGTGCATGCCGGTGTTGGAATCGCCCAGCGCCGCGGCGCTGACGGTGGGCGGCCCGTCCCAGAAGCCCGTGGTCGAGGCGGCGCCGCCGGCGCACTGGGCGACGTTCTCGTAGACCTTCAGGTCCTCGTAATGGTGACCGTCCGAGAAGCCCTTCACGGAGGCGAGGATCATCCCCGGGTTCAGCTCCTGGATGCGCGCCCAGGAGAAGCCCATGCGGTCCAGCGCGCCGGGGCCGAAATTCTCGACCATAACGTCGGAATTACGGATCAGCTTCTCCAGCACTTCCTTTCCGGCCTGGGTCTTGGTGTCGAGGGTGAGCGAACGCTTGTTGGAGTTCAGCATCGTGAAGTAGAGCGCATCCGCGTCCTCGACGTGGCGCAACTGGGTGCGGGTCACGTCGCCGGCGCCGGGACGCTCGACCTTGATCACGTCGGCACCAAACCACGCGAGCAACTGCGTGCAGGCCGGACCGGCCTGGACGTGCGTGAAGTCGATGATCTTGATCCCTTCCAGCGGCTTACTCATCCGTGACTTCCTCTGTTCGCTAAAGGCGGCGAAATTTTTCAACGCGGCATTGGAGCATGCCGTCTCGCCGGTCGAACTAGCCGGTCGAACGCGTTTTGGTATTTGGTATACCACATACATAGCCCTGTCAATGTCGCACCGAGGGTGCAGACCTGCGACCTGCTCGATATGACAGGCTGGCGTGAGGTCGGGCTGATCAAGAGCATCAGCCTGGACCAGAGGCGACGGAAATAAATGGCTAACCAGGGCTAAGCGCAGAACGATATATGCCAGCACTGCGTCAGATTGAGCTGCGGGCATCCTAAGAAAAAATCGATCTCTGGCTGCCCGGAAATCTAATCCGTACCTAAATGTAATTCTGTCGCAGTCGATCGGAGTGTTGCCTGCTCGGTGAAGGGGGTTATGGACCACGACCGGCGTTCGTCGGAACGAATATAATTGGATTATTTCGCGTTTATCGAGAATTTGATAGTCTCCGGCGAAATTTATCTGTCCGGATCAGATCTACTTGCTATTCTGGTCGATGCCGTGTGCGAACACATTTTTAATTGCAGTCTGAAGTAACGGTCGGATTTATCCCTGGTAGCGCGGCTGGTGGCGCGGCTGATCATCTTCGACAAACGCGGGCTGGACGAGTGGCTCCGGTGAATTGACGGAAATGACGAGCGGCGAAGCGGACGGGCTCGCGGCTACGGATCCAAGCTCGCCCCTTTCGGCGCGCTCACCAGGGCCTTTCACATCGGGATTGGCTGCCTGTTCAGCCCCTCGACGTACTTCTTGACAATGCGGCTGTGGCTTGAGGCCGCGAGGGTCAAGGCCGTAGAACGGTGCCCAGCTGGCTCGCCTGCTCGCTTTCCTGCATAGCGCTGCCAGACTTATGAGCTACAGAAGTCTTGCGACTGACGACTTGTGCCGTCTCAGCTAGATCTTGAAATCTTGGTCTCGGACTGAACCAAGCTGTTGCGAGCTCAGTCGCCTGGCGGATGTTCAGTGGCGTTAGAGTACCGCCGCTCTCGTCCTTCGAAAGGAGTGACACATGGATGAGGACCATTCCAATATCGAACTGCGTAAGTTTCTCAAAGAAGTTGGCGTGACCTCTCAACGTGAAATCGAGCGGGTGGCCCGCGGGGAACAGGTGCAGGGTGGCACTCTGAAAGCTGCGAATGAGGCTCACAGCTGAAAACGCGCCGCTGGAACACGTGGTTGAAAGAACGATCGCGCTTGATGGGGGCGCCCTGTCGGCGGTTAGTAGTCGTGAGGCAGATTGAGGATTATCACGGCGAGAGGGTGATTGGTTCATCTTAACCACAAGGCGCGCAGATAAAACAGATCTCAGGGATGGCACGGGAGCTGGCGGAGTCTGTGATCACAGATAAGCTCCGCAGTTCGCGCCGGCGGCTCTCGGCTCGGAAGAAGGTCGGGATCGTGCGGCTCGCGCTTTCGAGGGGCTGCCGATATCATCGGCTGCGCATCAGCGCTTCAGCTACATCGCGGATTTACTACCCAGACGCATCCCTTCCCGGCGTCGAACCAGCGACGTATCGCCCAGCTTAACGTGAAAGCTGGATAACGTTTTTGAGCAATCTTTCGTCCTGGTATATTGCATGCCTGGCATTTTTTGCATGACGCTGCGTCGGCTGAACGCCGAGCCTGACTCACATTGCGAAAAGACGATGCAGGGATGGAACGCCACGACCCGCCTGCCGCCAAATGGCGGCAACTCGCCTTCGGCATCCTCTGCATG
Source organism: Methylobacterium sp. P31 (assembly GCA_050632875.1). Lineage (GTDB taxonomy): Bacteria > Pseudomonadota > Alphaproteobacteria > Rhizobiales > Beijerinckiaceae > Methylobacterium. The sequence goes on from JBODSC010000002.1 coordinate 129,268, forward strand.
GCGGTGATCGCCAACCTGCAGTACGGCTGGACCCTCTTCGTCGATCCGATCGATGCCAAACACCACTGGGGCCGCGCGGCGATCCAGCTCGCCTTCACGCTCTTTGTCGCCACTGAGACCTGGCTCGTGCCGGTCGAAGCCTGGTTCGTCGACCGGTACGGCCCGAAGATCGTGGTCGCCTTCGGCGGCGTGATGATCGCCCTGGCCTGGACGATCGACGCCTACGCCGACAGCCTGTTCATGCTCTATGTCGGCGCCGTCATCGCCGGCATCGGGGCGGGCTCGGTCTATGGAACCTGCGTGGGCAATGCCCTCAAGTGGTTCCCGCATCGACGCGGTCTCGCCGCCGGCGCCACCGCGGCCGGCTTCGGCGCGGGTGCGGCCATCACGGTGGTACCGATCGCCCGGATGATCGCCTCCAGCGGCTATCAGGACGCCTTCCTGTATTTCGGCCTCGGCCAGGGCGCCGTGGTTCTCGCCCTCGCCTTCCTGCTGCGCAAGCCGTCGAACGCCGCGCCGGTTCAGCGCAAAAGCCTGCGCCTGCCCCAGACCAAGATCGACCGCAGCCCCCGCGAGGCGGTGCGCACCCCGGTCTTCTGGGTCATGTACGCGATGTTCGTGATGGTGGCGTCGGGCGGCCTAATGGCGGCGGCGCAGATCGCCCCGATCGCCCACGACTTCCAGGTGGCAGGCGTCCCGGTGAGCCTGTTCGGTCTGCAGATGGCGGCGCTGACCCTGGCGATCTCGCTCGACCGGATCTTCGACGGGTTCGGCCGGCCGTTCTTCGGCTTCGTCTCCGACAATATCGGCCGCGAGAACACGATGTTCATCGCCTTCTCAACCGCCGCGCTTGCCGTGATCGTGCTCCTGACCTACGGGCACAACCCGATGGTCTTCGTCCTGGCGACCGCGGTGTATTTCGGGGTGTTCGGCGAGATCTACTCGCTGTTCCCGGCGACCTGCGGCGACACGTTCGGCTCGAAATACGCCGCCAGCAATGCCGGCCTGCTCTACACCGCCAAGGGGACCGCGGCGATGCTGGTGCCGTTCGGCAGCATGGTCTCGGCCGCTTACGGCTGGACTGCGGTGTTCACCCTGATCATCGGCCTGAACGTCACGGCCGCCGCGCTCGCCATCTTCGTGCTGCGCCCGATGCGCCTGCACTACCTTTCAGGCAGCGGCGAAGCCGAGGGTCTCGTCGCCCGGCCAGCGCTGCCTGACCGCGATCGTCTCTCGTTTCCCTGCGGCGGCGCCTCCCTGGCGCCACCGTCCTTGTCTCACGAAGTCGATCATGAACATCGCAGCCGCGCTCGCTCTTCAGAGCATCCCCTTCGCCGGGCTGGCGATTGCCGCCTGTGAGCGGCGCGAGATTCTGCTCGTCAGCTACGTCGGCGTCCTTGGTATTCTCCTCTCAATCGTCGCGATAATTGACAACTACAACGGCTTTTCGCCGGTTTTCGGCCTGGCCGTGGACGCGCTGCAATGAATTGGCATGTGCAGCCCGCGTGAGGGCGGCGAACCAGGGTCCAAGCCTGCCGCGCTCGCCCGGAAGGCTGCGGCACCCATGGGGCGTGACTGTCGCAGGCAAGCAGGCTGACGAGATCTGGCCTCTGGCAGCTTAAGAGCGCGGGACGAAACCGCAGTCAGCGGGTTGGGCGGGCATGGACGCTCTTGTACCCGACGACCTCTGGGCGGTGATCGAGCCGCTTCTTCCATCCGAGCCTGAGAAGCCGAAAGGCGGTCGGCCGCGCGCCTCGGATCGGGCGGCGCTGGCGGGCATCATCCTGGTTCTGCGCACGGGCATGCAGTGGGAGCATCTGCCGCGTTCCGATGTCGGCTGCAGCGGCAAGACGAGTTGGCGGCGGCTGGGCGCGTGGCAGGCGGCTGGCGTCTGGGCCGCCCTGCACCGTGTGCTGCTGGAGCAGCTTCAGGATGTCGATGCGCTCGACTGGTCACGCGCGGTCCTCGACAGTGCGAGCCTGCCGGCGAAAAAGGGGCCCCGCGACGGGCCCGAACCCGACAGACCGGGGCAAGCCGGGCACGAAGCGCCACCTCGTCGTGGACGCCAACGCCACGCCGCTCGGCCTGACGCTTACCGGAGCCAACTGCCACGACAGCCGCACGCTGGCAGCTACCCTCGACGCGGTGCCGGGCGTGCGCAGCGGCCGCCGTGGTCGCCCGCGGCGCAGGCCCGACAAATTGCATGCCGACAAGGGCTATGACCATCGTCGCTGCCGGCGTGAGTGCCGCGCCCGCAGCATCACGCCACGGATCGCCCGGCGCGGCATCGAGAGCAGCGAACACCTCGGACGCTACCGCTGGATCGTGGAGCGCACCCTGGCTTGGCTCGCACGCTTCCGCCGACTTACCATCCGCTACGAGCGACGCGCTGACCTCCACCTCGCCTTCACGACACTCGCCTGTGGCCTCATCTGCAGGGCACAGCTCAAACGGTTTTGTCCCTGACTCTTAGTGCGAGGTGCAGGGCCACACCAATATTGCTGGAATGATTTCGGCGCGATTGTCGGTGTTCCCCGGCGGCGGATTAGTTCGGCCGCACTGCGTACGATCTGGAGAAACCCACTGCCACTTAGGCAGCTGGGCTGTCTCGATGTCTCTCGTATCTGGATCAGAGGCTAACTCCTGACTCTAAGCAGCTGTTGATCAGTCTCGATAAGTCGGGCGGCCACGCTGCAGCCATGGGGCAACGGCTTGCCCCAGCCATGCGGGCCGAATGCTGAATTCGTGGGCGGCGGAATGATCGCTATCGGACCATGAGGTCAGGGCCGAGAACCGAAAACTGCTCGTAGTGTTGCTCGACCAAGACACCAGTCCGAGCCTAAGCGCCCCAAACGACACAGGGAGTAGCTGCATGCCAAGGATCAGCGTGAAGCTAGCCGGCGACGGCACCCACATGGTCGTCCGAGACCACGACCCCGTTGCGTGCGGCATGAGCATCGATGAGGCGGAGAACTTTGTGACCTTCCTGCGCGTGTCGGCTCGGGTGCGGCGGACGCAGCGACTCCCGGAGGCGCTGCGCAAGCGTGGGGCGCAGGTCGCCTAGCAATTCGCATCCGGCCGAGTGATCGAGCGCAGCTTGGGAGGCCTAGACCCGACCTTGCGCCGGCAGATCCGCAGGGCGATGGACGCCAGCTTCGGTCCAAGGGCGGTCAAGGTCTCGCGTAGGGGCTTCCTGGTCTCGCCACCCATCCGGGCGCGACAGCGCGCCCGGCGAACGGATCAGGCGCTGGTCGCGTACTCATCGGCCGCACGGTACCCGCGGTACTCTCCGTGGCTCGGCGTTGGCGGCCTGCACCAGTCTCTCGGCCTGGGCGACCACCGTGAGGAGGTTGACCAAATCCTCGGCAAGCTTGGGGTAACACTCCGCAAGCGCGGCCGCGGCGTCGTCCGCCTGCTGGCGCGCCTCCTCGAAGGGCATGACCCGGGCCGCCTCGGCCTCGCGGGCCTCCGCATCGAAGACGCTGGCGCAACGCTTTGACCAAGGCCTCGCCGTCCGTGGCCTGTTCCGCCCGGGTGTCGCTCTGGTCCATTGACCAAACGCTAACCGGATCCCGGCATGCTGCTTAGCGAGCTTGCCTGTCTCGCGTCGGCTCCGTCGTGGGAACACGGCACGCCCCGCCGCCCGCAATCGGGTCGGCGGGGCAGCGCCGGCCGCCTCGGCCTCGCGCGTGAAATCCTTCCGATTGGGCTCTGGCGTGGGCGGGGCGGCGTGCTGGCAGAGGATGGTGAGGGCAACTCCAAAACCGTGTTGGACTTGCCTGCGACGTTCTCGGCGAAAAATTCCGAACCGTTCGGGATCCGGCTTCACAGCTTCGCTGTTCTCCATACTGTCCAGCTTACGGGGCGGCGGTCGACGCCGCGCCCAAGACAGCATCGGAGAGCACATCGTGTTCAAGTCTGTCCTGGCGATCCTGACCGTCGTGGCTGTGTTGGCGGCCTATGCGCTGCTGAAGCTACCCATCCTACCGTTCCGTGCGATCCGCGACCTGATACGGCACAAGGCCGCCCCCGCCCGCCTGACGACTTGATAACCGCGCTCCAGCATCATGCGCATGGGCCGCGTTGCGTATCGGCCCACGCTGGTGAGATCGGACGCTCCCCCGTCTCGTGAGCAGATCGGGACGGGGCCGAGTGGCCGATCCTCGCAAGGGAGGCCATGGTGGATGAGCCAGACCAGAAGCTCTCGGACGAAGAGGCTCGACCGGCTGGCGCGCAAGCTGTTCGCGGAGGTTCGGGCCGAGAGCGATGAGGCGAAGGCAGGAAGGGCCCTTGAGACCGCCGGGGAGGCGGCAGGGGAGGTGATCCCCGGGCTGCCCGGCTGGCTGCTGGACGGCGGCGATGCTCCCGGGAACGGAGACGGCGGGGACTGAGCTGCGCCGCCCCCGTGCGGCCTCGACTTCCACGGCAGTCCCTTGGTCACCATCGACCCGGCCAGGATCCTTAACCCTGCCTTGAACCCTGTCTTGCGGCACCGGGCAGCCTGGGTAATCGCGCGGAATCAGCTTGGCTTTGGGGTCGTCGCCGGCTTTGGTTCCACCAGCCAGAGACCAGCAATGATTAAATCCCTTGCTGCTTTGATCCCGGCCCTGGCTTTTGCTGCGGCCGTGTCGACTGTGCCTGCCTCGGCCAAGACTGTCATCATTAAGAAGGACGATTGATGCGGCTTCTGCGGCCTCGCTGGCCATTTTGGTCACGAGGTCGCCTCGTATTGACGCCCATCAACCGCAGGTACTTGAGATCCACACCTTGGCGACCCCGCCGGTTGGGCGGCTCAGCCATCTAGGCCCAGGCCATGGATCAGGATCCGGATCGGGTCGGATTGGTCAGCGGCCTTCGGAGCCGGCGCGGGCGGCGGCGCTTGCTCGTCCATATCAGGAGCTGCCGGTATCCTTCGCGTCAGGGAGGCTTGGAACAGGCGGATCCGGCGCTGTGCCATGCGGTGGCGCCGCGGTACCTCGGCCTTCCGTCGTCGCTCTGCCGACGCCTGATCCCCATGCGCTATCGCGCGGGACACTGTGGCCTTCCTCACCACAGCCTTCGGCTGCAGAGCCTGAGTTGCCCGAGGTTGGTTGTCCAGGATCTCGGGCTTGGCCACTTCTGTCGCCCGAGCAGTTGTAACGACCGCATCGGAAAGGACGCTGAGCGCGTCCGCACGGGCCGGAGGATCAACCCACGCCATCGCCTTAACAGGCGGCTTCGCATTCAGGGCCGGCGCCTGCACATGCTCCGGCACCGCTTCGGGTTTGCCGGAACGTGCAATGTGCGCGGCGGCTACGAGCCCGAATACAGCAAGCGTAGCCGCCAGGATGGACTTGCGGTGTCCCATTTATCCTGAACAGGCGGCCAAGTTTGTGGTTCCGCGAGGCCTTGGCCGGGCAGTCGCGTGAGGGTCGGCGTGGCGGGGTACCTGGATACCGCAAGCGCCGGCCCACGGCCTGCTATTGCAAGCCATGAGGCGGTGAGTTCAGCCCGCCACGGGACTTCGCGGGCGTAGCGGCTTACGTGGATCGGCCCAAAGCGCATCGTGAGGAGTATGCGCCGAGGAGTATAAGGCGCCTCCACCGATCCAACTGAACTTGCATAGCCTGAGTGCCTCTGAGCGGCACGACGTTGATCTTGATCAACCGGGTCGCTGATTGAGCGCCAAAGGATCAACGGGTGGCCGCGGGACGACCGATCCGGCCGGCCGCTCCCGCTTCCCCTCGCCCTCGGCCACGTCGCCTCCGCTCTCGATGGCGAGTGCGAAAGGCGCCTCGCCACCGCGTCCGATAGGAACTGCGCCTCGGGCAGGTCGATCCGGATGGCGAAGTTGTTCTGCCGGATCGCCTCGGCGTGGCGCTCGCCCGTCTCCAGATCGGGGCCGGCGCTCACGACCATCGCTCGATCGTAGAGCGCCGCCTCCGACGAAGCCGAGAGGCGCGCGGCACGATGATGGCCGGGATCAGGAACCGCCCGCTGTCCGTTAGTTGAGCGTGCCATCCAACTTTGCGCGTGGTGCGGCCATGAGCACGGCAGCGCTGACGGGGCGGTTCTGGTTCCGGAAATCCTGGACGGGCAAGCTCGTCCTCTTGGTCGAGGAGGAGCGGCCGCGCTGGTTCGGCGGTGCCGGGGAGACGAAGCGGCGGTGGCGCGACGCCAAGCTTCTCGATCTCGCCGAAGCGCCGATGCGCACGCTGCTGACCTTGGAGCGGACCTACGGCGTGGAACACGCGGCCGGGCCGGCCCGCGTGTTGCAGACGGCACTGCCGGCCGGGGTGCGGGGCACTGTCGTGCCGCCCCCCGCTCCGGCTCCCTGAGTGAACCGAACTGCGCCCGAGGCGCGGGCCGAGCCAGGGGGTGAAAGGCTCGGCCCGCCTGCCGTTCGGCTCTGTACCCCAAAGCCGCAGCGACGCCTCAGACCACCACAGCCCGGTTAACGATCCGTTAACCACTCGGCCCGCGCCAGCCTGACGGCGCACGGTAACGCTCTGGCGAGTATCTCGCCGTATCGCACTGTGCAACGAGGGCGGTGCAACCTGTCTCCTTTGAACAAGCAACTCCGTCAAAGCTCAAGCATCTCTTTGAGCTGCGCCCGCATAAAACCGGCGCGTGAAGATCTGGGAGGTGTGCCATGCACACCGCAGGCACGGCCGAGCCACTTGAGGCCTTCGGCACTTTGCGTCCCCTCAACGAGATGGAGCAGGCATTGCTAACGGTGCTCGATGACGAGTTCATCAGCACGTCCGTCGTCAGGGACAGAGCGCGTCTGAAGGTCCTGGAGACGTCGCCGACCGTATCCAGGAGAATGCTGTCGCGAGCCCTTCCCCTCGCGACGGCTCTCTCTGCGTTCTACGAACTGGAGCGGCGCGGCTTGGCCGAGCGGATCGTGATCGCAGGGTGTGTGCGCTGGCGCCGGGCCCACGAGGCGGGCGATCCAGGCGGCGCTCAGCCCCGCGTCTGAAGGCGCGGGCCGAGCATTGAGGGGCATCGGCTCGGCCCGCCTGTCGTTCGGCTTCGTACCCCCAAAGCCGTAGCGACACCGTTGGATACCCCTGTACCACCGGCAGCCGCTATCCGTAGCGACCGCAGCTCGCCTGTTAATGCTTCCTCAAGGGTCCCGCACCAGCCGAGCCTGTGACATCGCCCCGAACGCTCGTTCGTGCGTTGGTCACACGGGGGCACAGGGAGCGGGAAGCCCATGAACATCGCCGTTTGCCCCCGCTGCGGCCTCACGGATTTCGGGATGGACGAGCAAGGGGTCGTCGATACCGGGATCTGGGCCGAGGAGTTCGTGCGCCTGTGCGAGCACGTGCACGAACGCCGGCACCTGAAGGATCTGCGGACCCACACGTGCCCGCATTGGGCTAAGGCCATGCAGGACGCTGCCGAGGTCCAGGAGAAGGGGCGGTGAGCGTCGGCGCCTTCGTCTCCTACCTGCGGGTCTCCATCGAGCGGCAGGGTCGCTCAGAGACTCGGCCTTGAGGCTCAGCGCCGGGCCGTGGCCGACTTTCTCAGCAGCGGATCCTGGCGGCACGTGGCTGAGCTGGTCGAGGTGGAGAGCGGGGCGCGACACGCGCCACCGCCTCGCCGAAGCCCTGGCGCTCTGCCGATTGCACAACGCCCCGCTGGTGATCGCCAGCTCGACAGGTTGTCCCGTGATGCCGCCTTCCTGCTCAACCTACGGAAGGCTGGCCTGCGCTTCATGGCGGCCGACATGCCGGAAGCAAACGAGACTCGTGGTCGGGATCATGGCCGTGACCGCTCAGGCCGAGCGCAAGATGATCTCGGCGCGCACCAAGGCGGCGCTTGCAGCAGCCAAGGCCCGGGGCGTACGGCTCGGCAATCCCGGCAACCTGCGCAACAGGGACCTCGGCTCGGCCCGAGCGGCGGACGCGCGGGCGCGCAGGAGCGCGGCCCGCGCTGCTGATCTCGCGCCGATCCTGGCCGAGGTGCAGGCCGCCGGGGCGTTGTCGCTCTGGCAAGTCGCGGCGGCGCCGAATGCCCGAGGGATCCCGGCGGCGCGGGGCGGGGCCGGCGACGCAGGTTCAGCGGGTAAAAGCCTGCGCACCATGATCGCCCTTACGCGCCACCGCTCCGAGCCTCGCGCGCGAGGGCGCAGTTGACCGAAGCGCTCCTCGGCACAGTGCGGAAGGCGGTCTGAGATCTAGCGCAGGGCGCCCCCTCCAGCCTGACCTAGAGCGCTGCACCGCGACTTCAAGAATGGGCGGAACAGCCAAGCTTCGATAAAACCTCCGCGTAGGTGATTTGCAGCAGCAGAGGACCATGGCGAGAGCACAGGTTAGGACCATTCACATCCGGAGCACCCGGCGCGACCCCGACCTGGCGATCCGCATGAGCGGCGTCGCCAGTAGCCGGCCGGCAGCAGACCTCGTCAGACACGTGGCTGCCCAACTGCCTGGACGGCCACTCACGGCCCACGAACTGATCCAGATGGCCCGAGCCGCGCGACGGGCCCGGTCCCAGAGCGCCGGGGCCACTGCATGTCCGGGCGCAGGTCACGAGTAGGAATGTCGGATATCTTCGTGACACACAGGTCAGAGAGCGGCACCCGCGAGCCGGCTTACCGGGCTGTCGTCGTCGATGCGCAGAACACGGTCGTCAGCGTCGATACCCTGCAAGCAACCCGGCTCGAAGAGGCTGCAGTGCTCGCCCGGAAAATGGCCGAAAGCTCAACCGTCTACCTGTGGGAAGGGCCACGGTTCATCCAGCGGTTTCAGCAGGCGGATCTCTAGGAGGGCGCGCCTGACAAGCAGCTGGCCGCGTGCCGGGCCCGATGGATCAGTCGGGTTCGGTGACCGCTTACGCGATGTCGCGGGCGCACCATGGCTTAGGAACGAAAGCCATGTCGTTCGGCAACTCCTCCGGGCCGACATAGCCGGAGGTCAGCACCACCTTGAGATCGGGGCCACCGGCGCCGCGCGGTCTCGGCCAGCTCCATCCCGTCCATTCCAGGCATGCGCAGGTCCGTGAACAGGACCTGGATCTCCGGATAGGTTTGAAGAAGCTTGAGTGATTCTGGACCGTTGTAGGCGTCAAATACCTGATAGTCTAGGATTTTCAGGATATTAACGGCGGTTTGATGAGCGCCTGGAAGGCCATCCGCCACAAGAACGGCGGCCATGTCAATATGCACTGCGCAGCCTCTTGCGCACACCAGAAGCTACTCTTCGAGAATAACGCACCAGGGAGAAAGCATGGCCGGCAAATCCGACGATTTCTTGCCCACTGCGCCCGACCTCAGCGACGCGGAGGAGATGATTGCTCACGGGCGTGAGCTGATGAGGCAGGCGCGCCGCCTGCGGGATGCAGCTGACCGCCAGATTGAGGAGGTGCAGGCAAGCATCGAGGAGGCCGAGAGCGTTCTGGAGCAGTCAGACCAGCTTCTTAAGGGCGAGCCGGGTGAGTAGGGCGACCTGAGCGCGGCGTTTCAATAGGACATGCTTTGGTGCGGGGTGGGACATCGGCGACTGACACCTCAGTGCGAACTGCGGTACCGAAAGGCTTGTCTCTCCTGAGAACAGCCAGGAGTAGACCCGTCAGCAAGCCTGCCACACTCGCGATCGCGGAAGCGAGTGGAACTGCGAAGAGCCCGAAGGATGACCACGTCGCTACAAGCACGACGAGGCCGCTGCCCACGGCAGCGAAGATCACGACGATCATAATGCCCCCACGCAAGAGTGATGCGTGCCGCAGCTAAGTTATTTGCTGCGGAATAGGTACGATACGATGTGTAAATGTGGGCCGGCCGGCTACGGTTCCCAACGTGGGTTAACGGTCCGGTTGGCGAGTATACTTAACTGCCACCGCGGATTTTTGTCTCGGATACGGTGTGCGTTCCCCCGACAACGTATCAGCCGCCCCTGACGGCGAACGCCCACACCGGCGCGCCCCATTGCTGGCCCGGTCGGTTCCGGTAGGCCGCTGTCCGCTCGCACAGGATCCGGCTGCCCTCGGCGCCCCGCACCGGCTCTGCACCGATCATCAGCACGCCGCAGTAGTCCACCGGTATCGTGTCATGGTGGGGGTGGACGCCGAACGGCTGCGGGGCGGTCCAGCCGGGCCTGTAGGCCTCGCGCCGAAGTGGTCGCAGAAGCCCAGCGCGTTCTCACGGATCGTGGCCCACTTGGCCAGCGCGAGATACCGGCACGGCGGGGCGTGCGGGGACAGGCGCTCGATCTGGTCGCGCCAGGAAGCGACGGTGGGCGGGAGGTCGGACGTGCCGACCGCGGTACGGCCGATTGGTCGCCGAAACGGGAAAGCCCTGCGCCAGCTCCCCCTCCCCGCGCGCTTTCTCGTCCCGTTCCACATCTCGGGCGCGTGGCGGGTGGGGCTGCAGGATGGCAAGGCGCGGGGTGTTCGTGCGGGCCGAGGAGGTGGCGCTGCTGGACGAGGCCGCCCAGTGGCGCCCGCACACGCATCGACGTGCTGTCCCGGGCTTGAGCCGCAGGGCCCGCTGTACAAGGCCACGGAAGCCATCGTGGACGCCATCGACGGGCTGGCCGATGTCGTGTGGGGGGCCGGAGGAAGTTCTACCGGCGGGACGCGACGCCACCCGGTCCTGATCTACCACCGACGCGGTTCCGAACCGTCGAGTAGCGCGTTGTCCTTAGAGCTTGAGGAGGCGCCTATGCACACGCCGATCCCCACACCGGACCTAGCCGCCTTCCTGGCCTTGATGGGCCTCCTCGCGGTCATTGCGACACTTGCCAACGCCTGACTGCCGCCCGTGAGGTGGCGCACGGTGGAGTAGCTTTCTACGCCTACGCGGCTCCAACATACGGCGGCGAGGGGTCGGGTTCGCGTGCATTCTTCAAGGGCGCGTAAGCGAATTCACGCGCCCGGCCTCGGTGGCCTCGCGCACGCGGGTGTGATGCTACGGTTCATTATCTTGCTCCGTCGCGCCCGACCGTTCCGCTTCTTCGCCGCACCCGGCAGGGTCGCGGACGAGGAGTCGTGCCCTTGCCGCGATGCCCGCACGAGATGCACGGCTTGGATGGGCTGATCATCGCCAACGGGATGATACACAGGTGCGGTGCGTGCAGCTCGACTGTGGTCAGTATCCAAAAGGGGGTCTGGCGCGCTCTCGATGCCGTCGGCCTCACACGGCGCCGATCAGCCGTGCTTCTAGCAGATCGAGCTTGGCCCGACCGAACATCTGTCGCTTCACGAGCTTGAGGCGGGTGATCTGCCCCTCGGTCTGGCCGTTCGACCAGGGCTCGACCAGCGCCGCGGCGACAGCCTTCCTGTCTTTCTGGATGCCGTTCGCAAAGGACGCGAGAAGGCTGCACGCGGCCATCTCGATCCAGGTGTCGAGGTCCGGCCGCCGCTCGCGGATCATGGCCTGGAAGCCGGACAGGAGAGAACGGGCCTCGTCGAGCGCCGGCACCGCCGCCTCAATCGTCGCCACCGTCAAAGCCTCAGCCCTGGTCAGGCTGTCCCGCCCGGTTGTCATCAGCCGCGCGAGGAGGCGCGCAGAGGGAACCTTGCCGGGTGTTCCAGCTGGAACCTGCTCGCTGCGTCGGCGGCGCGTGGTCCATTCCCCAACGACGCGGAGGCTGCCGGTAAACCCGCTCGCGCGAAGCCGCCGCCAGAGTTCGGCACCGTTACGGCAGCCGGACGCCCACTCGGCGTCGAGCCGGGACAGATAGGCCTCTAGGCTGCTCTGGCGGGCCCGGAACACGTCGCCGGTCAGACCGCGCAGCACGTTGCGCACGAGTTTGCGGCTGTGGCCGGTCATGCGGACGATCTGCCTGATCGGCATGCCCTGTCGCGACAGCGGCAGGATCGCCTCGGCGGTCGCCGCTCGCCGACGGTAGCCCTCGTACTGCAGGCGCTCGGAGCAGGTGAGCCGGTCAGGATCGATCGTGGCGGCGCCCACCGCGATGCGGATGGCGGCCATCGACTTGCGCACGGCATCGAGGAAGGCGGCGCTGGCGTTCTCCATCAAGTGCCAGCGGTCGGCGACCTGGATTGCTTTGGGCAACGCCCGCGTCGCGGCCTCGCCGTAGCAGCCGCCGCGGTCACGGGCGAGGATGGCGATCTCGGGATGGGCGGAGAGCCACGCCTCGACGGTGCCGCTCTCGCGATCCGACAGGAGGGCCACGACGCGCCGCCGCTCCAGATCGCAGATCAGCGTGCCGTAGCGTTGCCCGCGGCGGAAGGCCCAGTCGTCGATGCCGACCACGTTCAGAGGCTCTGCCGGCCTCTGGGCGCGGCGGCGCACGGTCCGCAGCATCGTGTCCCGGCTCGCCGGCACCATCAGCCGGCGGGCGAAGCTCTCCGCCGGCCTGCCACCGAGGGCGAGGCCGAGATGATGGACGAGGCAGTCCAACCGTCCTGTACGCCGGGCATAAGCGGTGGCGAGGTCCGGTCCAAGCCGCTCGGCGAAGACCTTGGTCCGGCACCCTGTTCCAACGCACCGGAACCGCCGGACGCTGAGCGTGATGACGACGCGTCTGCCGGCGATCGGCAGATCCGACAGGGTGCGTGTGTATCGGCTGTGCACCCTAGACGAGACCCCATCACAGCTCGGACAACGGGCCGACGTGGCAACCGGCCGAGCGGTGATGGTCAGGCCAGCACCTACCTCGATGTGATCGACGACAAGGCTGGGCGGGACGACCGAACCGAGATGAAGCCTGCGGGGCATGGAAGGATCTCCGACGGCCGAAGCCGAGATCCATCAACCCGCCTGCACCAAAAGTGAGTCAGAGCCCAAAAGGCCCAGCCGCCCCCTTTCAGATCAAGCCCTTAGCGCGCCGATCGGCGTCCAAACCGCATTCTGGATCACACCCTGTATTAGCCCTTCAGGTGCTCACCGGCCTTGTTGTTGCGGGAGCAGGTTGCGCGCTTCCTTGACGGCATCGCGGCAGCTCTGGTCACCCTTTGCGTTCAGATCCACCGCCCGCTGCAGGGCCATCTTGGCCTGGGAGACCTTGTCCTCCGGTGACAGTTCCGGCGAGGCTTTGGCATCCCCGCCCTGCGCCGCCGCAGCAGCTGTGGCCGGTCTGTTCTCCGACTGACGACGAACATCTGCAGGCGAAGTCGCGATCCGGCCACTAGCGACCCCCTCCCCCTGCCCGGTCCCGGTGGCGGCTCCGACCGGTCCGGCAACACCACCAACGGTGCCGGGCGTGCCACCGCTCTCGCGTGAGGCGCCCCCCTTCTGCGCTCGATCCGTATCGGGTGTGCCGACCGGCTTTGCGGTGTTGCCGCTTGTGCTGGCCGTCTGCTGGTTTGACGTGTTCTCCGGCCCCTTCCGCTGGCCGTAACCGGGCTCGGAGAAAGGCGCCCCCACTGCCACATGTGCGTCGATATCTCGCCTCAGCTTGGCGATGTCGTCCGTGCATGGGCCGCCCTCCTGGGCCAGGGCAACGGCCGGGATGAACGTGAGGGCTGACAGGGCTGCGGCCCCGGAGAACAGGTTGATCCGTCTCATGCGAGCCTCCTCCGAATTACCGTGATGGCTTTTGGTCAACGACGGTGGAGAGAAACTGTTCATCATTCGGCGCCCGGGCTGTATTTCAGCTCAGGAATCGTGAGTGTGATTTGCGGGAGGGAGCCGCGCCCGGCCTCAACTGACGACACCATTGCCAAGCAGCGGCTGACCACCATCGCGGCTACCCTCCGCTACTCTTATTCAGCAGCTGATTTCGGCCCGCGACACAGTTTCGTGTGTTCGCCGGGCGTTATGGTCCCGAGACCAAGCAGGCTCGCCTCGGTGGCTCGGGAAGCCGTGAACCGAACTCAATCAGCGAAGCGCGAGCCAAAACTGAAGAATGTTCCGGGCGCGGACTGATCTCGCATCGTCCACGAGAACCGAATTCAGTCTTGAAAGTTGATCTATGTGGCGGCCGGCAAAAAATAGGCCGCCCATGCGGACGGCCCGAAGTTTTGGGAGGAAACGCCCACAAAGGGCTACAGCGTTGCGATGCCGTCGCCCCGCTGCAATTCGACAACCAAGCGTGCTCCAGGCCGTTCCGAATTAAGCGTCCCTCAAGGCTCGCGAAATGCGAGCCTGATTTGTGTTATTTTTAGATTTTATGTGCGGCGCCACGATTGCCTGACAAGCTTTGGACACATTGAAAGCGTGACATCAGCCCGTTCTGAGGAGGCACCTCATGACAATATTGGACCCTATCTCCGGCAAACTGGTGACGATCCCGGTTCCAAGGCCGAGGCCGTAGCTTAGATAGACGGGCCGCCGAACAGATCGCCGAAGGCCTTCCGCCTGAATAGCGTCGCCTACCGCTGGCGCCGGTGCTCTGGCCGGTCGTAGATCATGGTGCGCCACCGGCAGAAGACGGACAAGTTGACGTCCGCGTTATTGGCGGGTTTCGGCCTCGGTGTTCTGAGAGTTAGTCAGTTTAACTGAGGCTAATAGTTAAGCGCGGGCGGAATAGGCATGGCGCCTTCGCCATGATGTACCTATGCTGGCAAGAGGCAGCGTAGCCTTCTCAGCTCAGGCTGCCAGCATTAAAGGAGCTATGACGATCGCTCCAAAGCGTTACCTTTGGAGAGGCCATCCATCTCCAGGCCCAAACAATGACCGCGGCGGCAAAAAGAAAACACATCAGTCAAGATTTAGCGGATGATCTTCGCGCCATCGAGACGATTGAGGCCGTGCCTCTGATCCTCGATGTCATCTGCCGCACCACCGGCATGGGTTTTGCCGCGGTGGCGCGCGTCACAGAGGACCGCTGGCTCGCCTGCAGCGTCAAGGACGACATCGCCTTTGGGATTCTACCGGGCGATGAGTTGCAGGTCGAAACCACGCTCTGCCGAGAAATCCGCGCGAGTGGTGCACCGGTCGTGATCAATCACGTGGCCGAGGATCAAACCTACCGTAGCCATCCGACACCGAACCTGTACGGGTTTCAGAGCTACATAGCAGTGCCCATCGTTCTGCCGGATGGGCGCTTCTTCGGTACGCTCTGCGCATTCGACCCCAAACCCACCGCGCTCAACACGCCCCAGATCCTAGGCACATTTCGGCTGTTTGCCGACCTGATCGGGTTTCACCTCTGCGCTCACCAGCAACTTGCCGCCAGCGAGAAGGCCCTGCGTGGGGAGGCGAAGCGCGTCGAGATGCAGAAGGCCCGCTTCGCTGCGCTGATCGAGCATCTGCCACTTGGCGCGGGGCTATTCGGGGCGGACGGAAAAGCAATCCTCATGAACCCGATCCTCCGGAGCTTCCTCCCACGAGGCTGTCTGCCCTCAATGGATCAGCACTGCCGCCGTCAATGGACCGGCTATGGGCCGGATCAATGTGTCTTGCGCCCCGAAGAGTATCCGGTTGCACGAGCGCTCCGCGGCGAAGTCGTTCACGGTGTTAGCTTCCTGCACTCTGCCGAGGACGGCCGCGAGTGCTGGACGCGCATCAGTGGCATTCCCTTGCGAAGCAGTGAGAATGGCCAACCTAAGGCCGTCATGGTTGTCCAAAACGTAGACGATCAGAAGCGGGCAGAAGATGCGTTGCGAGAGAGCGAGGAGCGCTTTCGCCGCTTCGCCGAGCACACGGCGAACGTGCTCTGGCTTGCCAACTTGCAAAGCGGTCTCTTGGAGTATCTCAGCCCTGCCCTCCAGTTGGTCTGGGGCACGTCCGCCGAGGAGATGCCCGACATTGCGAGTTGGCTTGCTACCGTGCATCCGGACGACCGGGACGATGCCGCGCGGGCGTTGGAGCGGGTCGGCCGTGGCGAGACGCTGATTCTGGAATATCGCATCCTACGCGCTTCGGACGGCGCAGTGCGTCGCATTCGCGACACATTCTTCCCGGTTCCCAGCGCAGATGGGCAGATCCGCCAGGCCGGCGGCCTCGCTCAGGATATCACGGGCGACACCGGCTCACGCATTTACATCGTTGGCGGCGAGGACGGCTCTCGGCGCGACTTGGTCGGGCTCTTTCAACGCGCTGGCTACGAGGTCCAGAGCTTTGCGAGCGAGCAGGCCTTTCTGGGGTTGATCACCTCGCTGAGGCCGGGCTGCGTCGTGCTCGACCTGGAGCGCTCCGAAGCCAGCGGTCTCTTGGTTGCAAGTGAGCTGAAAGCGCATCGCGCAACCCTGCCCATCGTCGCCATCGGGGCCTGCGGTGGTGATATGACATACGGGGTGCGGGCCATGAAGGCGGGCGCGGCCGACTACTTGGAGAAACCCTGCGCGCCGGAGGCATTGCTGGTCACGGTCAAGACGGTGCTGGCTGAGGTCAGCGCGGAGGCAGAGCAGGCGCGCGGCCGCGACGAAGCCCGCAGCCGGATCGCGGGCTTGTCGGCCCGCGAGCGCGAGGTGCTTGAGGGCCTGCTCGCGGGCGGGACGAACAAGACGATCGCGCGTGCGCTGGGCCTGAGCCCACGCACGGTCGAGGCCCACCGGGCGCGAGTCATGGAGGCGCTCGGCGCCCGCACTCTGCCCGAAGCCGTCTTAATTGCGGCAGAGTCTGGTGTTCGGCCGGCCGGGTAAGTGTTTGCTAGGCAAGAGATAATGCCCGTGTAGGCATACGTCCCTTTCGGCTTTCAGCGACGCACCTGTGGCGCGCTCTATTGGACCGTGTTCGCAACGATAAAATCTCGCTAGACTCGAGCGGTCTGCCGCAAATCTGAGCGCCGCGAAGCCGAAATTGATAATGTCGCCGCTTGTGAATATAATCCGGCAGAAGATAGGTCCCTGGGGCGATGGCTGTAGGCCATTTCTGAGTTCTGATAGGCAAATATAAAGAGTAATTGGTGTATTTTATAGCGTCGGATGCTATTCGCAATCTCGTCCGGACGCGCCGAGCTATGGAAACTATTCGGTCGTGTTGGCGGATCGGCGGGCGGCGATGCTGAATGCTTCCCGGCGGGCCTTCACTTCAGAGTAGGTGACCGGTAGAAATTCATTTGCATCCGAGCTTCATGGGCGCTCGCGAACCGCATTCGGAGAAGCTCGGCTCCGCTTCTGCTGTCAATGTAAATGACATCCTGGCCGTCGGCGCGGAGGCGTCCCAATTCATTATTTTCGAACTCGGCAGCCTGAAGTCCGCCCCTTGGCGTCAGCTTTGTCACGTGAGCAGCGTCAACGCTTTTCGACATCATTTCCTCTCCCAGCATCGCACGTTCGAGTGCGTTTGCTGAGACAATCCGATAGAGAGGAGCGCAGCGAGCGGTACCGGAGAAATACGTAGGATCGTCCCGCGGCACACGCGCGGCATCGCCCCATTGGGAGCGATATCGGCTCCCTGCTGCTCGTATGACCCGCTGCCTCGACCGAGGGAGGCTCGCCGTATTGATCGGCGCAGGTCGGGGCATGGCACAATGGAGACGCCGCGCCGCGTTGGTAGCGCGCAGGGACCTCCTCCTGTCGTGCCTCCGACCTTGAGCGGCTCCGTCACAGCGACTTTCCATCACGGGCCGGCTTGCATCCCTTGGAAGCCGCCGTCGTCCGAACATGCGCCCCAGGGGTAAGCCCGTAGGGATTTTACGGATGCCGCAGACGCAAACATATGCAAATCCCGGCGTGCTGACGGATCGGAGAGGACAACTTGTCTCGTGTGTTGATGAGCGAAAGCCAGCCGGCCCTGGCGTCGCTCTTCGGACGCGGCAACCAAAGCATCTGTACTGCCCGTGATGATGCCATGAAGGATTCGGGAAGGTCAAAATATCCCAATAAATGAATAGCCGCCTTTGCGCGCGGCCCGAAGTCTAGGGAATGAAAATATGCCGACAAAATATGTCGACTCAGAAATTGTTGGTGCACATGATGAGGGCGGATCACCGTGGGGAATTTAAGTGCGAGGAGGCGCCTGACCCAAACCTCTCATAATCGCCTCGCCTTTGATGCTCCTCTACGCCCTGGCGTATGGTGACAGCGCTCTGCCGTAGGGGCGCCAGCAGCGATACGGAACACCCTCAACGACACCGCGAAAGTCACCACGCCTGCCGGTGAAACAGAGGTTGCTGTTGCTCAGTCAGGAGGTGTTCTCGGGAATGGCTATCGACAGGCCGGTCCGTTTGCCCGCTTCGCACGAACACCACTCTCACCGGGGTTCGGCTTCGCGCATCGCCGTCTGACTGTTGAGGTAAGCGTGTAGGTCTTTGGGATGCTGCGATAAATCTTAGATCGCGCACCAAATTTATCTTCCATACGCGAGAAAGCATTCGGCATTGGTCAAATTCGCTCTTGCCGCTCGTGTCATGAAACATGAGTGGGCAGCAGGGGAGAGAGCTTATGGCTACCGCGAGACGAACTGGTGACGCCCCCTGCACTTGGCGGCTGAAGACAGCGGGTGAAGCCCGACTGATGTGGCGCCGCCGGCCTATGACCCGGATCCTCCCCTGGATCAAAGCCTCCAGACGGAGACGCGCAAGTTTGGCTCAGGCCATCCCAGCCGACTCTGCATTGGTGCCTTCGGAAGCCCTGGCGAACAACGTCGTTACGTTGACATGGGTCCAGACCTTCGGCCGCCCCATTTGGCGGTGACCGAGATCAGGACGTCTTCCGTCCGCTTATCTGGAGTGCAGCTTGGCCGCCCGGCTAATCAAGACCGATCGCCTTTGCATCACAGGTTAAGTACGCATCGGACAACAACGGTGAGGCGCAGATCCTCCTGCGCGCCATATTCTAGAATATTCCTGCAGTCCGCCGCATTGCGGAAACCGGCGGTTTCGGCGCCCGGACCGAACAGCGGCTCCGCAAGGCCTCGCGCGCGTTCTGGCCAGGCCCCGCGCTCCGGTTGAAAGCCGACGGCACCATCGCGGCCGTGCCAATGTTCCAGCTGCTGGCGGGTGTCGTCGGCCGCGCTCAGCCCGGCACGGGTGTCTACGCCTGTGTGGGCTGGGAGCATGCCCAGCGCACAGGCGCGTTGAGCCTGGTCGGCTATGGCTCGCCCGCCCTCGTCAACAGCGGTTGCGACATCGACGGCGCCTCCGCCTCGGCCTGCCAGACCGAGAGCCGCAATGTCTGGCAGGTTACGGCCGGGTTCTGGCACGGACGTGGTGGAGGACAAGCTGCCCTACGATCTCGGCGCTCAGGCCTCCCGAAGCTTCGCGCCGGACGGGCTGCGCTGCACCATCCGGCTGCCGCTCACCGCCCGCATCGGACGCCGGGTGGCCGAGGAGACTGCGGCCGAACGCCGGGAGGGCGAAGTCAGCTGAGGAGCTTGGTCAAGGCTCGCATGAGGCTCCGACTCGACGAACGGCTTTTCAAGCCGCGACCGTTCAACTGTCGAGGACGGCCGAATCGAGATCACGATTCTCAATCAGGTAGAGAGAGAGAGAGCGTGACCGGCGCTCGGCACCGGGCCGAGCACCTCGGATCCCGCGGCCTGCAGCCAGCGCTTGATCTCGGCGGTGATGAGGTGCTCGTCCTCGACGACCAGGATGCGGCGATCGGCGAGGAGATGAGCACGATCCGACATCAATCCGTCACCAGGGTAAGCCAGCGGACCGCGCCACGTTAGATCTGACGTGAGGGCTAACATTCACACAGATCAGGAGATCGGCATCTCGATCCGGCAGCGCACGCCGCCCGGACTCAGCTCATAGTCGGTCCGGGCCTGCAGCGCATAAGCGAGCGCCTGTTCGATCAGCTCTCGGCCGTAGCCGCGCCGTGTCGTTTTCTCCGGCTGCACGTCCACGCCGCTCTCGACCCAGTTCAGGGCCAGGCGCTCGCCAGCCATCTCGCCTTCGGTTCGTTCCCAGGTGACGGAGAGCTGGCCCGTGTCGCTCTTCAGTGCCCCGTATTTGACGGCGTTCGTGATCAGCTCGTGCACGACGAGGGCGAAGTTCTGCACCTGCCGGGAAGTCAGCAGCACCTTCGGGCCAGCGATGGTGATGTGGGTGGCCCCGTCATCCGTGTGGGCGGCGAGGCTCCGCACGCACGAGAGCGCCAACCTCGACGGTGTCGCTACCGGATCGGCTGAGCAGACCTTGGGCACGGCTGAGCGCCTTCAGCCGGGTGGTAAAGCTCTCCACCGGCGCGCCCTGGCCGACGGTGCGCTTGGCGAGCGATGTGACCACGGCAAGCAGGTTGCGCGAGCGATGCTGCAACTCCTTGACCAGCACCTCCTGGCGCTCAGCCGCCGCTTTCTCCTCGGTGATGTCTCGGCCGATCCCCCGATCCAGCAGATCTGTCCAGCCGGATCATCCATGGGGAAATCGGTATCGCGCAGCCAGCGCACTGTGCCGTCGCAGGGCCGCCGAATGCGGCACTCGAAGGTAACACGTTCGCCTGCACGCACGCGCTGGATGGCATCGAGGACGCGCTCGCGATCCTCCGGCACGATCAGTTCAAGCCAACCCGCCAGGTTGTCGCCCTGGAGCGCCGCCTCGCGGCCGAGCCCGTAGATCTGCTCGAAGGCCGGGGTGAGATACGCCCACTGTAGGCCCTCGGCATCGCGAATCCAGAGGACGTCGGAGGAGGCATCGCCGAACTGCCGCAATCGCTCCTCGCTTGCGCACAGGGCTTCACCGGCCTGTCTGCGCTCTTCGGTTTCGTGGTGGCGGGAGATGATGATCGCCGCAGTGTGGGTCAGGGCAGCGGCCAGCTCACGGTCGAGCGGCGTCGGTTCCCGCGGCTCTCTGAAGTACATGGCGAAGGTCCCGACGAACCGTCCCGAGGCCGTCTCGATGGGGAAGGACCAGCAGCCGCGAAAATCAAACTGTCGCGCCATCCAGAGCCAGGGCTCCCATCGCGGTTCTTCCTGCACGTCCGCCGTGACGACGGGCTCTCCCTTCGCGATCGCCAGGCCGCACGCCAGCGACGCGGGTGAGATCTCGAAGCCGTTCACACAGCGCGCGTACGCGTCGGGCATGCCGACCACATGCCGAAGCGTCTTGCCCTCAGCGTCGGCGATGTAGAAGGCGCATCTGCGCGCGCTCTCTGCCTGCTGGATGGCGGTATCGATGAGGATGGCCAGCGAGGCTTCCAGTGGTGCCCCGTTCATAGCCGCCTGGAAAGCCTCCTTCTGCCCAACGAGCCAGGCTTCGCTCCGGCGCAGCGCACCTTCTGTCTGCTGGAGGCCGCTGAGCGCCTGCCGCAACTGGGCGCTGCCCTTCGCCGCCTCGGCATCGGTTGCATCGAGCAAGAGGTGGGCAAGCTCGGGGTGATGCTCCATGCAGGAGAGCATGTCGGGCTCATAGGCCAGCTCGGGATGGGTCTCGGTCCAGTAGTGAGCCGTGTGCACGAACGCGAGAAATGCAGCCAGCAACTCGAAGTATCTCTCGCCGATAGCTTTGCGTACGGCATCTCGCGCACGGGCTGAACGCTGCGGCTGCAGGAAAATCCCGGTCAGCGCATCGAACAGATCGGCCTCGGCCTGCGTCTCGATCAACGGCAGATCGCCCGGCTGCGCGTGAGCCTCAAGCCGTGTGAACACCTGATCGAGCGCAGCCGCGTCCGGTACAGGCCTGCGGAGCAGCGCTAGGGACTGTTCGAGCGTGTGCGGCGTGGCGACTGGATCCCCGGCTGGCCGCCCCTCGCCGAGCAGGAAGCCGACGTGGCGCACGATGCAGTAGCGCACCTCGCAGAAGCGGGAGAGGTGAACGAACAGGCGCTCCTTGAAGAGGGAGGGCAGCGGATTGTCGAGGTAGCCGGATTTAGCGAAGGCCCACAACTCCTCGACCAAACCGACGGCTGCAGGCGCGGATAAGAAGAAGTTGGGCAGGACACCGAAGCGAGCCGTAACCTCGTTGACGAACTTGTTAGTCCCCTGACTTGGTTCGAACGAACCCATGCACGCCTCCTCGGCTTTGCTGATCGGGCGAGCGGGCCTGGGGCGGAACAGTTGGGTTGCTTCCAGGACGCTTGGTGCGCGGCAGATCTCCCGGTCTCATGTTAAACAGCGCACGGCAGCTTCGGGCGTTCCATGTGGACTTACCCGCCCGTGTGAGCCGTTCCAGTCCTCGCATTTCCCCGCACCCAAGATCTCGATCGGAGCCCAGGACTCAGGGCGTGCATCATCCAAGACCCTTATGGAACGCTAGAGCCGGTCTTCGAGTCGCGCTCGGAGGCGTTCCAGTACCTGCCGGAAGCGATCAGGTTCCAATTGGATGGCCATCGCTACGGTCAGGGCCGTGAGCGCCGTCTTAGGCTCGGGGTAGCCGGGGCCGGAGATTGGGTGATGGGGTGAGGCCGGGTCCGACTCCGGCCGCGGCAGATTCCCTCGATCACGATCGGGACGTTGAGCCAAGAGGTTCCTTCGACGGCCAAGGATACAGCCCAAGCCATTCTGGCCGAGGCGGGGCAGCTCGTTATCCGTGGTATCGGCCGCGATGCGCGCGCCGTTTTGATACAATCGCGGCACTTGTCGGCACCGGTGGGATTGCCGCGGCGTCGGTCCGCGATGGCGTCGTGGCCGCGGGTGTCCGCGAGCCGATGATCTCCTCCGCCTTCCGCACTTCCCTCAGAAGAATTGCATCACGCAGAGCGCTCTCTTCGTTCGAAGACCATCGTACCTGCGCTCGGTTGCAAAGGCCGCGGCGGACATACCGCGAAAAGCGGCCTCCTGAGCGAGAGACAAGTTCGTCGTCGTCGGGGCTACCGCTTGGTTCGCGAGCAGCCCTTCCAAATGAGTGCGCGGCATCAGGTGCCCATTCTGCCGGACCATGGCTGTGAGTGTCGCCCGTGCCTCCTCGATTTCGGCGTCTCCAGCCCGTCCTGGCGCATCGCATCAGCCAACGGGACGTCGATGCTGGCTGCCGCACCGCGCACTCCGAGGATGCGCAGAATCCAGCCCATGCGCCGGTCGGCACGCCGGCTCGCCTCAGCGTCGAAGCCCGGTTCAGAGCGTTCGGCAGCGGCAATCCGATCGAGCTTGTCGAGAGGGGCGAGAAGGCCTTCGCGGAAGATGCCGTTGAGATGGTGGCGGCTCACGACGAAGTCGAGTTCGGGCTCGCTCTTGGCACTATGGAACAAGTGATCGGAATGAGCCGTGAGCTGGCTCGCCAGGAATCGCGCCCGGGCGGGGTTGCGCGCGTCCAAGCTTACCACGAGCTGCTCCGACCGACACGGGCGGGCTTTAGCGGGATCCGACGGCGCCAGGAATTGCTCCCGCCGAGTTCCACGGCGATGTCTGTAGGCATGGGCAATGGCCGGCACCGGGCACCCCGTGGGATACACGCATGTGCAACACCGATGTGCGCCGACGCCTCCCGCTACGGGGAGAACTCGTTTGAGATCAGATACTTGCGCGGGAATTTGGCTGGGGCGCCAGGATTCGAACCTGGGAATGGCGGTACCAAAAGCCAGTTGCCTTAAGTATTAGCGCGTTGAGTTGCTTCGCTTTTTCAGATCAGTCCGCTGACCCTGTGCCGGCTTTTGTGCGACGATCGGCTGCCCGGTATGGGCGTCAATCTCCTCGGCGGCTACGGCGCCCTCCCTGTGCCGGCATTTGTGCCGGCTCCATGCGCGGCCGAGCGCCGGGCCTCCACCTCCAGAAACGCGTAGGCGCGCTCCGTCTGCACGACGCTGCGGTGGCCGAGCTGGTCACGCACCATTTCCAGCGTCCACTTCTCCTCCTGGAGCAACCGACAGCCGTGAGTCCGGCGCAGGTCGTGCCAGCGCAGCCCCCTCACCTTCCCGCGGTTGGCCGCGTTTCTCAGCCCGCAGTCGAGGTGGTTGAACCGCTCGCCGTCGTTGCGCTCTGGGCGCGCGATCGCCGCCGCCCGGCGCGGGCCGCGCTTCGTCGTGGCTGCACCATGATGGAAGACGTAGGGGCTGATCAGGTGCCGCGGCATCCGCGCGAGCACGTCGAGCGCCGGTTGCAGCAGGATCACCGTGCGCTCGCGCTTGCCCTTGGCAGTCTCGGCCGAGACTGTGAGCTGCTTCCGGGCGAGGTCGATCTGCGGCCACGTGAGCGAGAACTGCTCCTCTTGGCGCAGACCTGTGTAGATCGCGAACAGGATCGCGTCGCGGACGTAAGGCACCGCCGATTCCAGCAGCCTCCCCTCCTCTGCCCGACTGAGATACCGCGTGCGTGGCGGACTCTCCCGGAGCCCGCGCTTGGCGCGCTGGCGCAGAAACGGGATCACCGGGTTGATGTCGGCCCACTCGTTCTCGATCGCGAAGCCGAAGATCGTCGAGAGGCAGGCGAGGTCGCGCCGGACCGTCGGCGCTGACGCGCCGGCACTACGCCGGGCCGTCTCGAACTCCTTCAGATCGCTGGCACGGATCGACAGCAGCAGGCGGTCACCGAGCGCGGCGTCGAGGTGGTCGATTGACACGCCGTAGCGGCGCAGCGTCGAGGGTCGCAGCGTGCGGCCGTGTTCCTTCTGGAACTCGTCCATCACGACGTTGAGCGTGTAGCGGGGCTTCGCGCCCCAGGACTGCGCCTCTAGCTCGTCAAGCCAGATCTTAAGACGCTCGCGCGCGACGCTTTGAGATCGCGTCTGGAGGGATTGGCGGAGATCCTGACCGTTCTTCTGGACGCGGCCCCACCACGTTTTGCCACGGAGGTAGACGTCGGCCATTCGGATACAGTCCTCTGCGAGGCATCCCACCACTGACGCACGGCACGCAGGTCGAACACCCACGATGACCGGGGACCGAACGGCTGTCGAGCGCCGGGGATTCGTCCGGCCGCAGCCTGGCGGATCCAGTGCCGTTCGGTGAAGCCAAATTCGCGCACGAGATCGGCGGCACTGGCCAGCTGCTCACGCGGCAATGCCCCCTCCCCGCTCCTTCAGGCCGGCGTCGCGCGCTGGGACAAGTCCGCCGCGCTCTCGGTCAAATGCGGCGCTCATGCCGCCCCCGCGCTGTTCAACCCGCCGACTGGGCCGAAAGCAGTTTCGGGAATAAACTTGGACTTAACGACCGGGATCATATTCAGTTTTTCGTCGCTTCGGAGATGAATTATGTCTGAAGAGCGCAGAAATGATCCGCGAAATCCCGCCTTAATGGCGGGGCAAATAGCTTTTGGCGATCCGCCAGGATGCTGCGACTGCCTCGTTTGGGATATCGCCAGATCCGGAGCGATGATCGAGGTGGAGGACGACATGCCGCCTCCGGAACAGTTCCGTCTGATCTCGACGGGGCTTGCGCTCAACCAGCTCTGCGAGGTCGTCTGGCGCGAGGACCGCAAGGTCGGTGTGAAGTTTATCATCTGAGCGCTGCGCTCACCCATGGCACGCCCCCACCGCAGCGATGTCGAGCAGAGTCGGCCGGGGGAGCGGCTGCCAGCTCAGAGTGGGATGTTTGGGGCGGTCTCGGACGTCTATCCCATGCAGCCTCGTGCCTCCTTCATGAGCGAGGGGGCACGCGAGGTAGCGGCTTCGACACGCACGGCGGTGTTCCCGATATCGCGCGACACACTCCTTCCTCTGGTACTTGCGGCGGTCTTCACGCTCGGCTGCGTCAGCATTCATGGCGCGCGAAAGCACCCGGATGCCGTGACCTTGGCGCTGATCCTGCTGCTGGGGTTCATCGCGACTGTGTTTGTCGGCCAGCACGTGCGGTTGGATGCGCGTCATCCAACTTGGCAGCACGAGGCATCCGATCTCCGGATACCACCGACCGACTTTCCAATGATGTGATTGGCGCCGAGCTGTATGGCCGGCCCATTCGCTAGCCGTCCTCTCACCCATGGCGCACCTCCATCGCAGCGATGTCGAGCGAGTCGGCCGGGGCGAGCGGCTGCCAGCGGATTTGAATGCTGCGGCAAAGGTCGCGGTGCGTGACCGCCCGCACAGAGGCACCCGCGGAGAAGCAGTAGGAATAGGGAATGACATGATCGCAGCCAGGGAGACCCGCCATGTCCGTTCTGCACGTCCTTGCGACGGTATCGGTGCTGGTCCCTATTGCGTCGGCGCTGACGCTGGCGGCGATGGCATCATTGGCGCTGACGGCGACTGCACTGGAAATGGCTGCTGTCGCGTGCCTGCAGACGCGCTTGAGCGTCCACAGCGTGAGAGCACGGTCGTTCTCACAATCATCTTGTCGGATGAGCCAGCTCGCGCTCGCTCGCATCCACGCGCGATAGGCAATAGCAGCGTTCACGGCCGCACCTCCGCCATACCGCCGAACAGATCCCCCTTCGCGCCCTCGGCATCGGCCTCAGCGCGGAGCTTGCGCGCGATCGCCTGCATGAGCGCGGTCTGGCGGTCGGCCACGGCCTGGGTCATTCGCGAACTCTCGACGAGCCGCGGGTAGACCCGCTGCCGCTGGCGGACCTCGCGCTCGGCGCAGTCGGCCAAGTCGGCAGCGGTGAAAGCTGAGTCAGCCACGGGCGCCTCCCGTCTCGCGGGCGGCGCACTGACCTAGCCCGAAAAGACACGGGCGATGCACCCATTTCCCTACTTCGCGCGACGACGAAGCTGGGTCAGGCTGATCGATCGCGGGCGGGCGGAGCACGGACTGATGGAATACGAAGTCCTTGACGATGGCGAACTCGCCGGCCTGCCCGACGATTTCCAGGAGGCCAACGGCGTTGCCTTCCTCCTGGCGAGCAACGCCTATCTCACGCTCGCGGAAGCCTACCTGCGCCGGGAGGAAGCGGCCGCACTCGCGTTGATGAACGAAATCGAGACGCAGATCACCGGAGCGACGCGCCGCTTCCTCCGCGAGTCTCCGCACGGCGCAGCGCGGCAGGATGTGGTGCTGGAGGCGGCCCACAAGCTGGGTGCCCTGATGAACGCAGGACGCGCGCTGTCCAAGGCAGCGCCCGGCGTTCACTGACGCGCCACTCGGGCGCCGAGAGAGCGGGGCCATCACAGCCGCTCTCCCGTTGCGCGGGCGGCGGAGAGAGCCTCCCTAACCCCGGGCGTACGCTCGACGGATGCCAGCCGAGTAAATCCTAACGGTTTAGGTTTTGGAACGGCAAAGCTGAGAGTCTCTTTGCGCGTATTTGTGATTGAAATCAGTTTCTTAAGCTGGTTTGGCGCGAGAGCAGAGATTTGATTACCGTGCGCCTGAGGCAACAAATCGACGTGCAAAGACTTTTTATGATATGGGATTGCGCCCATTTCATCGAAGTCTGGGCCTCTCCCCGCTTGAGGACTGGTGCCTATGGCTCCCCCGGAACACCAGAGATCCCGCCCTGGGTACCTTCGCCGCTGCACGTCCGGGCCGAACTCGGCTTTGTCGCTAGATCGCTCAGCAGCGACGATCCAATCCTTGAGGGATTATCCTGCTGGGCAGCGCTCTTTATCGAACCCTGGCTCGAGGGCATCCGAGCGGCCGTGCCAAGTTCGGCGCACTGGTTGTGTGAGACGGCCAGTGCCATGAGCGAGTGCCTGCACGACTGGCTGGTGCCAACGCCATCCCTCGACCATGCAATCGATGCGGCCCTTGATGCATCACGTGCTCTGTCAGCCTCGCTATTGGCGGACACGGACTCCGACGTTGAGGCCGCCAGGAGACATGCTTCCTCTACTATGAGAAAGCTCATAGATATTCTACGTACGGCGACCCCCCGAGAGGCAAAGTTCGAGGTCAAGCCTGTGAGCTGATCGCGAAGAGAGTCGGAGCAAAGGCGGCTGCACTGAAAGTCGTCGAAGCATCGCATTGAGAAACGGGCGAGGACATTCATGCCCCCGCTCCATCGCCGCTCGCCGGGAGGGTGCGCAGTGCAGCGACTAGCGCGGCAGCCAGTAATCAAGCGGCCAGCGCCGCCCGCAGATTGTCTTATGTTAGAATTTCTGACACACGGCGGCAGCATGTGCGTCAGTGCCGGCTTACGATGTACTGATTTTACAAAATCTGATTGGCCATATATAGGGATCGCGGTCTGGGGAGCGTGTTTGATCAGGAACACGCAATGACCGATATGATGCCGATCGCGGATGAAGCCGCGACACGCCTGGCCTTCAGCCTTATGCGAAGCGCCTATCTTGATCTCGCGCATACGCTGCGCAGCATCGACGAGGACGCCGCACGCGAGTTGCTGCAAGCTGTAGAGTATCGAACCGAATACGCGCTCGGATCGTCGGCGCAGGACGCTTCGGACGAGACCCCGCAGGAGGGCGCGATCGCCACTGCTGCCGGGCGTGTCCGGAGCGTGCTCCGCGAGGCGCTGGAGAACTGAAACGGGCGCTAGGCTGAGCGGGCACATCAGACAGGCCTCGCCCGCTTAGCCGGCCTCCGCCGGTCGCCGTAGTCCGGCTCGCGCATCACGCTACCGCCTCGCACCGGAACCGCCCCACCGCCGCGCATCTGCACGCGGCCAGCGGCATGAGCACGCCGCCGTCGTCCTCGTCGTCGCCACGCATGTCGCCGCCGAAATCGACGGCCTCGGCTTCCTCGCTCCAGCAGTCCGGCTCGAAGCAGCCGTCGCAGCCGCAGCGGTCGGTTTCGTCGCTGGTGCAGCAGTGGTGGTTGCAGGCGTTGCACATGGTCAGGCGGCCTCCTCGGCGGTCGGTGCGAAGCCGGGGGAGTCGTCATCAAGAGGCAGGCCATCATCGCGCGTGTCGGCCTCGTCCATCAGCCGCTCGAGGCTCGCCGTCGATCTCGGCGAGTGCTTGGACCTGCTGCGGCTTGAGGCGTTCGCGCCACGCCTCGAAGGTGTCCCGGCCGGCACGCGCCTTCTCGCGCGCCACGCCGAACAGCGTCGGCTTGGGGGGCGCAGACTTATCGGCCCCCTGTTCGCGCTCCTCGGCCAGCGGCTTGACCGTGAAGGGGCGCCGACTCGCGCGGGTCACCGTGAGCGGCATCGTCACGGGCTGGGCGATGTGGGAGACGTGGCTGATCCGGATGCCACCCACCGCCGCGCCGCCGAATTGGACGGCATCGTCGCGGTAGAGGGTCATTCGCCGGCCAGTGTAGGCGCTGCCGTCGGTACCCCACACGCGCACGAGGACGCGGCGCATCGACTTGCACGGCTTGTAAGGCTTGCCACCGTCGCCCTCGAAGTAGACCGCGATCGGCTGGTCCGGCTCGCGCATCGCGGAGACGCGCGTGACCTTGATGGTGCGCGGGCCGCCGATCAGGTCGTCGGCGTTCAGCTGGTCGCTTTTCGGCGTGATCGTCTGCGACAGGTCCGTCATGCCTGGATCTCCCGAGGGTGTGCTTGGTCGGGATGGCGCGGGAAGTCGCGACCGCGGCACGGTACCGGTCCATCGCCTCGCGGATACGCCGCTCGAAGTCGCCCGCTGCCTCGACGATGGCCTTCTGGATCGTCTCGTCCGGGTAGGCGCGGATCACGGCCAGCGGCAGACCGCCGGAATATGAGACGAGGTCACACCAGGACCGCTCGGAGACGAGGAGGCCGGTCTGGATCTGGAGCGCGTAATCGGCCGGGATCGTGCCCTCGACGACGTGCACCAGGAAGGTCTCGACCTGGTACTTCTGGCGGCGGGACTTGCACTCCACGAGGCCGTCGGAGCCTACCAGAGCGTCCGGCGAGTAGCCGAGCGTGAAGCCCCACCGGTCGTTGGTGATGAAGCCGACGTGCTCGGTCGGCGCGAAGTGCTTCGCGTAGAGCGCGAGGGCCTCGATCTCGTCGTCCTGGCCGCGCAGCATGTCGTCGCTGACGAAGCGCGGTTCGACGAAGCCGGTGATCCGCTGGGCGAGCAGCTCGTACAGGTGCGAGCGCTCCTTGTCGTTCCGGGCGCCTTCAGCGTCGGCGTGAGGATCAGCGACATCTCGCTGGCGGTGAGCATGCCGCAGCGGGCCGCGATCCACTCATCCGTGCCCTGGTAGAGGTCGGCGTGGAGGCGCACCGTGGACGGGCGCTCGATGGTGTCGGGGGCGAGTAGAGCCATGATGATCACTCCGCAGCGAGCGGCCGCACATCGGCGTTGGTCAGTTCGTTGAGGGTGCGGGCGAAGCGCTCGGCCAGCCGCCGGCCGAGAGCGAGGTCGGTTGGCGCCGAGAAGCAGTGCGCCACGATGTGCCCCGCTGCGTCGATGACGACGGCCGGGGCCCTGCCGTCGACCGCGTAGGGGCCGCCCCGGTTGGCGAGCCGGAGATCTTCGGCAAGGTGCTGGTCTGATGTGAGCACGGGCGTCTCCGGAGGGCGGGGTGGGATCAACGCCGCGATCGGCGCGAGAGCGGCGAGGTCGAAGGGGCTGAGGATCACGGCCGGACAAGCTCCAGCAGGGCCCGGCGCTCGGACTCGGGCAGGTGGCGGAAGGCGGCGAGAAGGGTGCGCTCGTCGGGGGTGAGCGCGACGCCCTCGGCGTCGAGGCCCGCGATGAGGCTGAGATCGAAGCCGTAGAGGTCGGCGAGCTGGGTGCGGCGGGCGGCCGGGATCGGTTCTAGGCCGCGCTCCCACCGGCTCGGCGTGGCGTTCCCGATGCCGAGCAGTCCGGCGACTTCCTGCAGGGGCAGACCGGCGCGGTGGCGAGCCTCCCGGACAACCCGGTCGATCATCATGCGCTCGGCCAGTTCGGCAGTGCTCGGGACACCGCGTGGACGCGGGCCGGTGGCGGCAAAGCGCGGGCGCGACGGCGGCCGGTACTCCGGGCGCCGGAAGGCGGTGTCGGAGGTGCGGGCGGGCCTCATCCGCGCCTCCCGGCGGCGCGGAGCCGCGTGCGCGCCTCTGCCAGCACCGTCACGTCGTCGCGTCCGTCGAGGTCGACGCGCGTCTCGGCGGTGAAGAGCGCGACGTTGGCGGCCATGCTGGCGGCGGTTACGCGCTTGAGCGCCTCTGCGAGGTACGGGAGCATGTCGTTGCGCGGTTGGTCGAGGCCGGCCTGCGCAATGAGTAGCTGCGCATCGCGGACGTTCTCAGAGACGGCGCGCAAGGCGCCGTAGAAGTCGGATGCGCGCTGGTCCTGCGCGTGGATCGCGCGGGCAAGCTCACTGTAGGCCGGCAGACCGCACGCGGCGGCGTAGCGGTCGAGCGCGGCGATGTGGGTGGCGGGATCGAAGCCCGGCGCGCCTGCGAAGCTCATCGCACACCCGCCAGCTTGCTCGAGAGCCGAGCGCGGGCGCCTTCCGTGCGCCACGCTACCGATGAGAGCTTCGCGGCAACGTCCTCCAGGCGGAGGTAGTCGCTGCGCGTGCCGGCGCCGGCGTTCGTGGCGCGCTCCAGCTGGTCGACCGCGATCATTGCGGACTCGGCGATCTGGTCGAAGATCGTGAGCGAGCATTCCAGGCGGACGCGCGCCTCGATGTCGCTCGGGAGCGGCTCCTCGGGCTGCAGCGCGTCGAGGCTGGGGGCCACCCGGGCTAGGTGCCCGTGCAGGGTACGGATGGGGTGCTGCGCGTTCATGCGGCCCTCGGCAGTGCGATGTGATCGGAGGCGGCGTCCTCGGCGGCGGCCAGATCGGCCTCCTCTTGCGCGAGGGCATCGGCGTGGTCCTGGGCGGCGAAGATCGCCTCCGCCTCGCAGTCGAAGGCATCGCCGATCAGACCGTACGGGCTCTGCGCGGCGTAGCCGGTGCGGGTCCGGGCGATGCGGTAGCCGGCAGGAAGCGCGAGGGCGGCCATCTCAGCGCCCCCATCCGAGAGCGTGGCCGCCAGGGCGAGGGTCCCGACGGTCAGCGCCGGGATGACGAGGCCGAGGATGACGACGGCGCCCATCGCGCGGCCTGCGCGGTGAGCGTGGCGACGACCCGGCAGCCCATGCGGCGGATCAGGGGCTCGCGGGCGCCCTTCTTCGGCTCGTAGGAGCCGCGGACGCGCTTGACCGGGAGTGCCCGGAAGACGTGGGCGAGTTCGGTGGATCCGGCGTCGCGAACCATGAAGAGCTGGTTCGCGCTGTCTTCGACGATGTGGGTGTAGGTGGGCACTGGCGGCTCCATCGCGGCGGTGGCGATGGGCATACGTTACCATCAGTAACGTATGACGCAAGACTAAAGTTACGAATGGTAACGCGCGGTGATAAGCCGTTTGGACCGCGCCGCTTTTTTGGCGCTGTCCACGGGCTGTCCACAGCCGCATATGGATGTTCTTGTTTTGTGCCGCTGATCGCGCAACCCTGAGTTCGCACCAGGGAGGTGGCGCGTGAGGCAATCAATTCATTTTGCGATGCAGGCCTATCGCCGAGGCACGCACGGGGGGCTCGCAAAGGGTCAGTGGAAAGCTTGTTCTTCGGCGGATGAAGCAAGGCGGAGAGCGGAGGCCGTTGTCATTTCTCAGAGAGCCGTCGGTGCGGTCGCGCTTTCACATCGTACAACGGGCGAGTTCGAAGATGGCGAGATGCCGATCAACATCGCAGCGTTTGGCGACGTGCCGCCCGAGGTCCGCGATGTGCTACCCTTCTGACAAAGCACCCCGCGCACCGGGCGGTGGCGGGGCGAAGTCAGAACCGGATCGGAGGTCGCAGGCGTTCGGGCTTGCCCACCGAAGCCTGCGGGGGATCGGGCCGGCATGGGGGACAGATGCTGACCCGATCGCATGAGCCTACGACGGTCCAGGGCGCCCGAATTCACCTGGATGGACAAGCTGTCTGGCGCAAGGCTGGACCGAGTGTTGCGCTGAGTGTGGCATCGGTGCTCTGGCAGCGGAGGACCGCACGTGGCACGTCGCGCGCATGACAGATGCCGCTCCTCAGACCTGCGAAGTAAAAATTGAGGGCGTCTGGCGTTCAGTCAGCCTCGCTGAGGCAAAGAACATCTACACGACGATACCAAAGCGCTGCCCGGCTTGCCATGGAGCTGTGTCGATCAATGGGGTCTACAGCGGCCTCGTCGCTCGGTGGACTCTGGCCCATCGCAAGAGCCACGACGGCTGCCCGCTCATGCCGGGGCGCTTCACCGGCACGCCCCGGATGAACCCGCAGGCACTCGCGTAAGCTCGGAGCCGATCGCGCTGGCGACGTTGGAATGGGTGCCGCCGGGGTTGGCGGATCAGCTGCCATTCCGGCAAGGCACCCCGCGCACCGGGTGGCGGCGGAGTGAAGGCGCTCGAGGCTAGATCCGTGATTGTCTCACTCCCGCCCACCACCGTCGCTGTTCCGCTGCTTGCAGTGCCAGCCCACGAAGCAAGCAGGCACATCGGAGGTCGGTTCGTAGTCGGGTGCGCTGGTCTCGTCCTGCCGGCAGGCGCCGCCATCACGATGGACCGTCTCATAGATGAACTCGCTCGACGCGAGCACCACGGTTCCTGCCCTCTCTACGAGCGCCTTTAGGGCTGGACACGTGTAGGACCGCGTATCCGTGCGTCCCTGAGCGTGAGCGCTCATGGGTGTTGCCACAGTCAGGAGAACGGCAAGGGCTGGCGAAAGGCGGAGCATGACAGGTCCATGGACGACAACGAACGTCGATGACTGTGCCTGTAATCCGGCACGCCAGCCAGCGCGCAAACCGCGGCACAGCTACGCTGGTGAACTTCGGGCGGGTGCCGCCGGGGTGGCGGATCAGCTACCGTTTTGAGCTTCGAGATAGTCAGTCAGCGGAAGAGACGTTCGGGATTTCGGTTCGGAGCCTCATACCCAGTCCATTCATAAATGTGAGCCCACATATGTTCGCCTAGAACTTGTGGCATCTCATCCATTGCTTTCGCCTCGGCTATGAAGAAGCACCACTCGACTAGTTCGTCGGGGCCCACAAGCATAATGCCGCCGCGATAGTGCCTGTTAGGACCGAGCATATACCGGGGGAAGCTGCGTTCAGTCAGGTCAGGCTCACAGCCGAACGCCCATCTCTTTCCCTCTGGTGTGTCAACCGCATAGACAATGGGTATAGATATGCTCTCGCCTTGTATGTACCGGTCGATGTTTCTCAGCTTCACGGTAACAGGCGTCGTCCATCCGGATCGCCCGATCCCCGAGGCATACGTATTAAACCGAAGGTACACCTCAGCATCTCTGCCGTTTTTCGCGAATTCAAGCCGATACTGAGGCGGCCAGTTAGTAGTCCCCGCGACGACAATTGCAGACCGTGCTATCGGGCTCGGCGCCAGTGGCCGTGGCGGCGTCGGAGGCGCTGACTGTTCAGCCAAATCCACATTGTCAGTAGTGGCCTGCTGAGCGCCAGTAGTGCTGCCTAGGAGCTTGAATTCAGCGGTGAGCTGTAGTGCGATCAGAACAGCGCCTAGCGCGATACTGGAGAGTACAACGCCGACAACGCCGTATTGCGTCCAAAACCAATCCACCTTCGACAGCGCCCATCCCGCAAGACCGCCGGCCAAGGCGCCGGGGAACAGGGCCCCGATTATCTGGAAGATGCGGTCGAGAAGCGAGTAGGTGCTGTTGATATCGCGGGCTCGCTTGAACCCTTTGGCGAGCGGTCCTTTGCTCACTGCACCGCGTCCCCATCCCCCGCCTGCAGCATCCGCAGCGCTTCCGTGAGCAGCTCTCGCAGATCCGAGAGCGCTTGGTGACCGAGCGCTACGCCGACCCGCTGACCTTCGACGGTGGTCAGCACCAGGACAGCGAGGTTAGGGGCTCGGGACCCGGCATGCAGATCGGCAGGATGAAGTCGCCCTGCGTGCCATCGAGGCGGACCTCGAAAGCGGTGTCGGGGCGGAAGGTGGTAGGCTCAGTCATTGGCCAGCTGCGCCTCGCAGGTGACGGATCCCGGTAAGGCGTAGAAGGCGAACCCGATCCCGTTTGCGTTGGCCCCGCGATCCTTGTCGGCCGAGCCGATCAGCGCGCTCGTGAACGAGACGACCTTGGCGGCCGGCCAGTCCGGTCGCAGGGCGGCCACCAGTCCGCGGCACGCCTGGTCGAACGCATCGCGGGTGGCGGAGTCCTGCAGATCGACGTGAGACCAGCGGGTGATGATGATCGTCGCGTTCGACGACAGGCCCTCGCCTTTCGCCTCGTAGATCGCGTCGTAGGAATGGGCCGTCAGAGACAGCCGGGGTCCCAGATCCCAGACGCACGTGCCCGGTTGCTGCTTCGGCTCACCGCAGGTGCCGGCGCCCCAGTCGAGGTGTTCGCCGATCCGAGTGGATGCGTCGGCGATGCGGCGACCAACGTCCGAGATCGGAATGCTGAGGTTCTGCGCGAGTGCCGGGACCGGGGCGAGCGCAAGCACAGCGAGGAGAGCCAGGGTGCGCACTGTCAAATCCCGATCAGCTCAGTCTGCGGGCTGGCGCGCGCCGCCAGTGCCGTGCCGCCTCCTAGGAAAGCGCGCATGACTGTGCCGGCGTTGAAGGTTGTGGAGTTGGTCATCCGGTGGTGCCGGTCTGACCTAAAGCAAGCGTTTCGATCATGTCGGCTAATGCCTTTTGCTTGCTCTCAGGAAGCGACGACATCACCCTAAGCACGCGCTCCTGGGCTTCTGGTAGATCATCGTCAAACGGGGTTCCCTCACCCGCGATGAGCCATTGCCAGCTCACTTTGAATTTGCGCGCAAACCGGATCGCGTCCTGATGATTAAGCGCGATACTTTTTGAGGTTCCGGGCGCGCGCTCGTAAGCGCGATAGGTGCCCTCCTTCAATCCAAGAGCTTCAGCGGCCTGCTTCGCCGTAGTTTCGAGCGTCTCCGTTTGGGCCTGCCAATGCTTGCGGGCCCACGTCAGCCGCTCCCAGGGATGGGCAGCGTTGCGCCACCCCTCTCGCAGTTCGTGACTCTCGACGTACTTCGCCATGCGGAGAACGTTACGCCGAGTGACGTTACCCTGTGTAATTTCCCGCTTGGCAGGACGCGTTACCGATGGTAACGTGAGCGTCATGAGTGATACCGCAGCTCAGATTATCGACGACAAGGGCGGCCCAACGGCGGTCGCGGCGAAAGTCGGCCGCACGCCTGGGGCGGTGCGCGTCTGGAAGCATCGCGACGTCTTCCCGCGCGAAGCTTGGCCCGAAATTCTCGAAGCCTTTCCCGACATTACGCTCGACCAATTGCGAGAGCTCGAGAAGGCACGCCAGCGTCGGAAGGCGGCCGCGTGATGGGCGCCGGTCGCAATTACCCGCCCCTCCCGCCGGAGTACCGGCACGTCAATCTTCTGGCGGCTGACGCGCTCGCTCAGGCGATCCGCGAGGCGTCGGAATTGACGGCCGGCGTTGGCCGAACCGAGCGCCTGAAGAAGCAGTCGCGCGACCTCGTCGAGAAGGCTCTTGCCGACTATGGCGGCCCTTGCTCGCAGGCCTACGCCGACGTGCTGAGCGCTTACGTCAGCGCACCGCCGGGAGGTCGAGACGCACTCTTCCTGGCGGTGGCCTATCGCGCGGTCGGTGTCAGTCAGCCCAGCCGGACCCCTGACCCGTCTTCTCCCGATAACGACGCTCACGCTCCTCTCCCGCAGAGCGATCCGGCTGAGCTTCTGGCGTGGGCTCGTTCGACGCTGGGCCGGCTGACGCGGCAAGAGCGGAGCTGATCCGATGCAGCTCCTCCTTTGCTCGCTCTGTGGCCACACCAAAGTCTCCGCCGACTTCGGCTTCGGTGAACCAGACACTGATGCGCGGCGGCAGTACGTGCGTCTCGCTGGTGCCGGCGATCTGCAGGTCGACGCGGATGAGCCTCCGATGGTGGAAGCCGTCCAGTTCTCGCGCGATCGCCTCAACAGTGAACGGCGGCGTGGGCACCTCAGCCATTTCTCAAGCTCCATCGGTCTTCGCACTTCCGATGGTAGGCCGCGCGGGTCGGGTGTCCACCGGATGCTCCGGCCCGCGCTGGTGGCCTGCACAGCGGGAGCGTGCCGATGAGCGCTCTCCTAGTCGGCCTGGGCATCTGGCTTCTCGCGTCGGGCGCATTCGGTCCCGCTCTCCTCCCCGCTGATCTTCCGGCTTCCGGCCAGGGCATCACGACAGCCCGCGCGCATACCGCTGCGCGGGCTGCGATCGCCGTCGGCACGGGTCTGATCCTGCTCTCCGGGGCGCTCGCGTGAGCGCCCTCTCCTCAGCCGCCGTCGCCAGCGTCGAGGCTGCGGCCTCGGTGGCGGTCTCCAGCCCGGAGCCCACCATGACCGACGCGAAGCATCTTCGCGCTCTTGGCTGCACCTGCCGCCGCGCTGTGGGCGCGTTCGCGGTCGAGGCGGCGCGTCTCGCCATCGAGGTCGAGCGCGGCGAGCAACCGGAGACCGGCGCGGCTGCCCAGATGGCGCAGGGCGCACTCGACCTGGAACATGCTGCGCAGCACCTGCAGGCCGAAGCGCAGGATGCCGACTGGATCGCGCTCCAGCGCCACCGCGAGCGCTTTCCGCTGATCCTGCGGATGTTCGCGGAGATGGACCGCGGCGTCACCTTCGTGCCGGTCGAGCCGGTCTCGGCCGACGTTCTGTCCGCGCCCCGGGCGGTTGTCGTTGTCGGCCAGGACAATGCCCCCTCGCTGCGCGAGCGCGTGAGCCGCGGCTTGGCGCGCCTGAAGGGTCGCGCCTGAGATGTCGTCGCTGATCGCCATAGCCGGCTCTGCCGCTCTCGTCCGCGAAGACAGTAACGCGGTTGCGGTAACTGCGCCGTCAGCGGCGAATGCTGGCCTGTTCATAAGTTTTTCCCATCAGTCCGGAGTTCGCCGGCTGATCGCCCAGCCGTTCCCTTCCCCTCGTTTCGACGCCCTGCGGCTGGGCGCCCCTGTTTCGCGCGTTCTGCGCGTCCCGAGGCCCCGTCAAGGGCGCGCCTTCAGTGGCGTTTCATCCTCCCTGACTCGCCGGAGCCTTCGGGCTCCGGCCCTTTCTCCCGCATCCCTGCCGTCTGACCGCCAAGCCGTCGGCCTGAGTGCGTGTGTGCCTGCGTATCCGATCAACCGCGAAGCGAGACGCTGAGATGTCGTTCGCTCCGTCCATTCCTGATGACCTCTTTGGTTCAACTACGATGTCGAGAACATCGGGGAAGAGGATGAAGCAGTCTCAGGTATCCACACCCGCAGTTGCCGGAGAACGACATGCAGTTGCAGGTCGGCTTTGCGGATTTCTGCGCGAGCGGCACCCAATCAAGACGGCAGAGAACGTCGCCGCTGAGGCCGGGATCCCCGTCGCAACGGTGGCCTCGTGGCTCAACCGCGGCTCGTCGCCGAACGCGTGGGCGCTCCTGAACCTCGTGGGAGCCTACGGAGCGGATGTGCTCTGCGCGGCAATGGAGAACCCACCCGCATGGCTGCGCGCTGCTGCGCGCCAGGCCGAGCGCGAGCGCGTCGAGGCCGAGATCGCGGCTCTGCGCGCGAAGCTCGCCGAGGTGCAGCCATGAAGGCGGCCGGCCTCGTCCATCTCGCGCGAGCTGGCCTCGCCGCCCTGCTAACGAAGGGCGCGGACTGGCTGGTTCGGGCCGCTCGCCGCGTCGAGCCGTCCGCCACTGGGACCCCAGCGCCTGAAACCGGCCGTCCGGCTCCGACCGACGGTGTCGGCATCCGGCCGAGAACCTGACTTCCCTCCCGCCACGCTGAAGGAGCCGACGATGTCGAGCGACGAGACCACGCTGGAAGCCGAACTGCAGGCAAAGGGCCTGGACGCGTCACGTCTGACGCCCGACCATATCGACGCCTGCATCGTCAGCGCGGCCTATCACGTGTTTCCGGGGACCACGCTCACCGTCTGCGCGCTCACCCTGCGCAACGGCTTCATCGTCACCGGTACCAGCGCAGCGGCGTCGCCTGAGAACTTCGACCCCGCGATCGGTGAGCAGATCGCGCACCGGAACGCGCGAGAGCGCATCTGAGAGCTTGAGGGCTACCTGCTTCGCGAGCGGCTGGCCGCGTCTGAGGCCGATCCGGTCCGGGCCGCCTGGCCATGGCCGACGGCTCCTTCGTCACCGCCCTGCCGAAGCACTTCAGCACCTTGCGCAACGGCATCGAGGCTCACGTGCCTGAGACGGCTGTGAACGCGGTGGTCCGCTAGTGCCTCCTGGCCCTCCTCGGCTGGGCGGAGGGCTTGGCCCTGGCCCTGATGGCGATGACGCCGGAGCCCATGCAGCAGCAGTTCCATGCGCCACTCGGCGACCGCTCACCGGTGGTCGAGGAGCCGTGCGTGCCGCGACGGACCGGCCACGATCCGCGCCTGCCGGGCAAGCGCCCGCACCCCTGACCTTCACCCTCCGGAGAGACCATGCCAGTCCTGACGCCCCTCCTTCACCTGCTGTCCTCGTTCCGGGGCGCCTCGCTCGCTCGCGTGAGCGCCGCTGTCGATGCCGTCGAGACTCACGTCAGCGCCGAGATCGAGACCGCTGTCGCGCCGATCCGCGAGGAGCTGCTCGCAGCGCGCGCCGAGCGCGACGTGATCAGCGCCGAGTTGGCGACCCTCCGATCTGCGCTCGGGATCCCTGATCCGGCGCCCACCAGCACCGGGGCGTCCGCCCTTTGCAGCCCGGCTCTCCGGCGCCGTCAGTCGCCTGAGAGCCGCCCTCGTCACCCTCCTGAAGGATCCGAGCATGAACGAGAACGACGTTGCCCTTCTGAAGCGCATGGCCACCGATCTCGCGACGGTCGCCAGTGCCGTGCAGACGCTCACCTTCACGATGCCGCCGCTTGCTGCGCGGGTCGCTGCCCTTGAGGCCACGCACGGCACGAACGTGTCGGCCGACACGACGGAAATCTCGAAGATCCTCTCGACGATCGACGGCGCTGTTCCGGCCGTCGCGCAGGCGGCGGACAGCTCGGCTCAGACGGCCAACATGGTGACGGGTGCTGGGGCGGGTTCTGCTTCGGGCTCCGGCACTTCGGCGCAGTCCTCCGGCGCCGGCGATTAGCCTGCCGTCCCGCAAGCGCCCGAGCAGCAGAGCGCTGCCTGATCCCGAAACGAAAACCGCCCGGCCTGCGGGTCAAGCAGGGGCCGGGCGGTCTGTCGATGTCGCGTTGGAGGTTGAGATGGGAAGCACAGCGCCGCGCTCAGATCAAGTCTCGTCCGCTGAAGGCGCTGCCGCAGACGAGCTTAAGAAGTTCATTGAACGCCTGGAGCGGCTTGAAGAAGAAAAAGCCGGCCTCCTGGGCGACATCAAAGAGGTGTTCGCCGAGCTTAAGGGGCGCGGCTTCGACGCGACGGCCGTGCGCGCCATCCTGCGGATCCGCAAGCAGGACCACAGTGAGCGGCAGGAAGCCGAGGCGATCCTCGAACTCTACATGCAAGCTTTGGGGATGGTCTGATCCATGCCCGCACGCGCTCGCATCTCGGAATCTGATCTTCTCGCCGCCTACGCGGAGACTCCGAACATTGGTGTGGTTGGCAGACGCTTTGGCCTGCGGCCGTCGTCAGTGCACGAGCGCCTTGTGCGGCTCGGTGTTGCGCGGCCGCGCAGCTTCTTCAGCGAGGAAGAGAAGGATCGGCTCCGGTCCAAATATTGGATCGCTGCCGAGAGCGGGAGGCTAGACAAACTGGCCGCGGATCTTGGGCGCACGAAGCAGCTGATCTGCAGGCAGGCGCGCGAGCTTGGGCTGACGGATCGGAAGCGCAAGAAGGCCTACCTCGCGGTCTGGAAGTACGTCACTGAAGAGCCTGCGCGGGCGATCTTTGAGCAGTTCAAGGCCTCAGGCCTGAACCTGCGCGAGTTCTGCACGAAGCGCGGCTTTGATGATCTCGGCTTCTCTCGATGCATGCGTCAGCACTTCCCCGACGAATGGGAGCACGTGATCGAGGCAAAGCAGACCAAGCAGACGAAGTACCGCTTCGGTCGGCAGTTCGAGTATCGCGTCCGGGACCATCTGAAGAGTCTGGGCTACGTCGCGCTCCGCTCGCCTGGATCGCGCACGCCGATCGACATCATGGCCGTTAGGCCCGGCGTCGTGCTGTTCATTCAGTGCAAGCGTGGGGGCGCCCTTCCGCCGGGCGAATGGAATGAGCTTTTCGAGGCTCGCCGAAAGCGTCGCGGCGCGTCCGATCTTGGCTAGCTCACCGACCGGTCGCGGAACCGCCTACCACCTGATGGTCGCCCGAAAGGCCGGACGCGGTCGCCAGCCGATGGTCTCGTTCGATCCGGCCTGTCCGGCCGTGAGGAGGGCGGCATGACATGGCTACTCCTCCAGGCCGGCCGCACGCTGTTCCGCGGCACCTATGGCGACGCGCTCGACGCAGCCGAGATCCATGCGCCTCTGCGAGCGCTCCTTCCATCCGGACGGGACCGAGCTGGCGCCGCGCCTGGAGCGCGGGGTGATGCTCTTTCCAGCGCGGATGCTCTCAGTCTTCCGGCGGAGGGCTGCAGCGTGAGCCGCCGCGAGAACAAGGCGCACGCGCTCTCGGAGCGCGGCAACGACCTCTACGAGACGCCAGCCGTGGCCGTGCGCGCGCTGATGGCAATCGAGTGGATGCCGCAGCGGATCTGGAGCCGGCCTGCGGGCCCGGCGCCATCGTGCGCGAGCTGTGCGCGGCCGGGCACGATGTGCTGGCGACCGACCTCGTCGACTATGGCTGGGAAGGCCAGGTGTCGGACTACGACTTCCTGAAGTTCCAGGAGGCGCCCGAGGGCATCGACTGCATCGTCACGAATCCGCCCTACAAGGACGCGCGGGCCTTCGTGGAGCAGGCCGTGAGGCTCTGCCCGCGGGTGATGATGCTGCTCCGGTTCTCGTTCTACGAGAGCATCTCGCGCGGCTCGATCCTCGACACCGGCACGCTGGCCCGGGTGTATTGCTTCCGCAAGCGCCTGCCGATGATGCACCGGGACGGCTGGGAAGGCCCGAAGGCCTCCTCGAACATGGCGTTCGCCTGGTTCGTCTGGGACGTCTCCCACCGCGGTCCCACGCAGCTCAGCCGCATGTCCTGGGAGGACTTCACCGACGAGATCCGACGCCGCTCCTCTTCCAATGGCTGCGGAGTAGGCGATGGCGATCCGTTCAGAAGCCCTGCGCACAATGGTGGCAGCCGGAGCCTCGGCCGAGATGCTGCTCGCCATCATCGAGGCGGACGAGAAGGCGGAGGCGGCCGAGGTCGATGCACGGACCGAGAAGCGCCGGGCCCAGACCGCAGCCCGAGTGCGACGGCACCGTGAAACGCACCGTAACGCATGTAACGGTGGTAACGCGTTACCCCCTGTCCCTCCCCCGGATGGTCCGCCCCCTCCTCCTGCACCTCCACCCCTTAACCCCCTCCCAGACCCCGGTTCCGACCCTGACGGGTCGGCCGGCGATGCCGGGCAAGCGGGCGCCGCTGGCGCGGCCGACGGCGAGGATGCCCGAGGGTTTCGCCGGGAGCTGCTGACCCGCGGCGTCGAGCTGATCTGCGCCAACACCGGGCGGTCCCAGCGCTCTGCTCGCGCTCTCATCGGCCACTGGCTGGCGATCGTCCACGACGAGGCCGTCGCAGTGCCGGGGGTCATCGAGGACGCCGACGGGCGCGAGCTGGCCGACTTCTCGACCTGGATCGAGCGGCGCCTGCAGCAGCGGCGCCAAGCGCAGGATCTCGCATCGGCTCGCAGCAGGCCGACCGATCGCCCGACCGGTCTCGCTGCCCGTCTCATCCGCCTCCACCAGCAGTCGCAGCAGGCAGCCTCCGATGTTGAACCACCTACCGTCGACGCGAACAGCCCCGCTGCCGAGCCAAGTCGAGGCGAGGATCGAGGCGTTGCATGGTTGTCTGGAGGCACATCCCGTCCATCCGACGCGGTACTGCGTGCGGCGGGACAGGGCGGCCACGACCACCGAGCGGCAAGCGCTCTCCGCCGTCTGCGATCTGCTGGAGGCTGAGCTGGCGCCCTGGCGCGAACAGGCCCGGGGTCGCGAAGGGATCTCGCCCGACCGGGTGGCCGTCGATGCGATCATCACGCGGGTGCTCCTCGGATTCGAGCAGGGGCGCGGGCGGGGCGAGGACGAGAACGACACGCTGGTCGCGGAGTACATCTCGGCGGTGAAAGGGCTCCCGCTGGCGGCGATCCACGCGGCGGCCGAGCGCTTCCGGGGCGTGACGCTGCTGCCCTGGTCTCGTCGCTTCCGGCCCTCACCGGCTGAGTTCGCCGCCGAGGTGCGGGAGGGGCTGGTGCCGCTCCGGGCGCGGCTGCTCCACGTTCGACGCGTGTTGGAGGCCGAGATCTACGACGTACCGACGGCAGCCCAGCGCGAGGAGGTCGCTAGGGCGGCGGAAGCGCATCTGCAGCGCATGCGGCAGGTTGAGCCCAGGCAGCACCGGCCCGAGACGCCGGCAGAGATCGCCAGGG
Organism: Methylobacterium sp. P31; assembly: GCA_050632875.1. Lineage (GTDB taxonomy): Bacteria > Pseudomonadota > Alphaproteobacteria > Rhizobiales > Beijerinckiaceae > Methylobacterium. Next base: position 172,097 of record JBODSC010000002.1, read on the forward strand.
CGCGCGAGGCTAAGCTGCACGAGGACTTGGCACGTCTGCGCGAGGCCGGGCGCGGGCCGGACATCGGTCGCCTAATCGCCCGCATTGAAGCGCGCCATAGTCTGACGGGAGGTGCGTCGGGCGGCGGACTGAGCGCAATGAACGAGTTGGCGGGGCGCACGGGTCGAAGCGGTCGAGACTGAAAATTCCGCCGAATTGAGGAGCACGTGCGCGGACGCTTTGGCGATATGCAATCCTAGCGAGATCAGAAAATCAGTCTCGCGGAGAACGCCCATGACGTTCAAGGAGTGGCTGAAAGAGCTGAACGCCGAAGCGAGGCGCAGAAATTATGGTCTTATTCCACTGTCGTTTCGGACTGGCACTCGCCACTGGGGGAAATATTACAAGAACGGATACAGTCCCGCTGAAGCACTCAGCGAGGATGAGAACTATGGCATTTCCGAATAGCTAGCCGCTGTGCTCGCTGCGCTGTCACTCACCTCGAGATGGCAACAGCGGCAGGTAAATGCTCACGTTGCGTAAAACATGTCTTCCAGCCAAGGATCTAACCCGCCGAGTTATCCGCCGGCCCATACGATCAAGGCCGTGAAGGCCTGGGCGATCTATCATCTGAACGCCTTCAAGCCTGCTCTACCCCGCGATGCGCTGACGACGGGCGAGGCGCGACCGAAGGCTGATGCGGAGTTCCGGCGTCTCCTGAACCAAGCCGTGCAGGATCCCGTGCACCGTCGGCAGTTCGCGGCCTGGTGCACGGCGCTCGCCAACCCAGCCGACCGCGACCTTTCGTTTGCAGGCGCGTGCCGCCGCAACGGCTGGTCGGAATCCACGGCCGAGCGGAACGTCGACCGGGCGCTTACTGCCCTGGTGCTGTCGTTCAATCGCGAGGACCGATGAGGTGCAGCGGTGCCGGCGGCCGCTCTCGACACATTGCGGAAGGCCGGAAGGTCCGCTTCCAGGCAGTACGGTGGGCTGGCTTTGGCAGTTCCTGGCCGTAAGCGGCACGTCTGCTTCGGAGCAAGACGGCCAGAAATGCGGACGGCCGCCTACTGGTCCAAGTACGTCGTTGGCGTTGATACACGCCTTCCCAGAAGGCGGTCGAGAGGATCACAGTTCCGATATGGCAAGCGCAGTGAAACAGCTTAGCTGGAACTCAGTTGCGCCGTTCGAATAACTTGGCCTGACGGGACCTTTTGTGAAAATTCTGCAGCGAATTTTTATCTAGGCCCAGCATCGCTCTTCAGGGCCTTTGTCACGTTGAGAAAGGCAGAGATCATGCGTGATGAGAGCCGGTCGCGCAGACAGACGATGTGCGCGTAGTTGTAGATTTCTGCGTCGACGATCGGCAGGCTGGTGATCCGTTCGTCCTCGACGTACTCAGCTTGCGATACGAAGCCGAACCCAACTCCACTCGCGACCGCTTCACGAACGGCTTCGCGGCTTCCAATTTCCATGACGACCTTTGGGATGACGCCGGCCGCCGCCATCGCTGCGTCGCTTGCTCGTCGAGTGTTGGAGCCGTGTTCGCGGGCGACCATAGCTTGGCCATGCAAATCGCACAGCCGCATACCCCGTCGGCGTTGAACAAACAGCGGGTGATCCTTTCTGCCAAAGGCGACGATCGCATCTTTGCTGTATTCGGAAACCCAGAGCCGCGGGTCATCCTCGACATAGGCGAGGACCGCAACGTCTGAGCGGAAGTCGAGAAGGTTCTGCAGCACGACCTGCGAGTTGCCGACCGAAACCGAGATTTCGATCTGCGGATAATGGGCATGAAATGCGACCAGCATCTCGGTCGCGTGAAAGGGACCCACGGCACCAACCCGCAGTTGACCAGTGCGCAGCTCACGGCTCTCGACGAGGAAATGCCTTGCTTCCGCCTCGTCGGCGAATAAGCGCCGTGTGATTGCTTGGAGTTGCCGCCCCGCATCGGTGAGACGCATGCGGCCGCCCGAGCGCACGAAGAGCTCGATCGCATACTCGTCCTCCAAAGATCGGATCTGCGTCGTCAGCGTCGGCTGACTGACATTGAGCTGATGAGCCGCCGCGGTGACGCTTTCGGTGAACGCCACAGCGTGGAAGGCGCGGAGCTGGGTATGCCTCATAGCTTTTTTCTATAGGAACTGCAAAAACTATCAATTCGCCGCATGAGCTGCATTATGGTTCCTGTCTCCCCAGCAAAAAACAACATATCTGGGAGGAAAACGGAAATGGCGGAGTCCTGGACTTACGCGAACCCGGTCAGGGTGACTTTCGGTGAAGAAGCAACAGCAGCAATTCGCGCCAAGCTCGCAGGTCGGAGCTTCTGCCTTCTGACGTACAATGACCACCCGTACTTCGACCACATGGTCGAGCAGATCAAGAGCGAGGTTGGCTATCCGACCGTCATCGTCCGCGATGTCGAGCCTAATCCTAGCTTCAACGGGCTACGCACTGCCTGCAAATCCTACGGAATGGCCGGTATTCAGCCTGAAGCAATCGTCGCTTTTGGTGGTGGCTCGGTCATTGATACTGCCAAGGTGTTGGCGGCTTCGGGTAACGACTTCTCTCGCGTCCAGGCGTTCTTGGAAGGACGCAATGGACCGCAGTTCCTGAGGCTCCACCCCAATCATTGCAGTGCCGACCACGGCGGGTACTGGCAGCGAGGTCACCTCCTGGGCGACCGTCTGGGACACTGAAGCCAAGCAAAAGTACTCGCTCAACCGTCCCAACCTCTATCCCGAGCACGCCATCCTCGATCCGCGCACCTCGCTGGCCGTGCCGCGTGGGCTGACGATGTCGACCGGCCTGGATGCCCTATCACACGCACTGGAGAGCATCTGGAACGTTAATGCCAACCCGATTTCCGCCAACCACGCCGTTCTGGCGGCGACGGAAGTCCTCTCGGTCCTGCCACTCCTGCTGGACCGCCTCGATGACATCGAGCTGCGCGGCCGAATTGCTCGTGCAAGCCTGTTCGCCGGGCTAGCCTTCTCCAACACCAAGACAGCCCTCGCCCATTCGCTATCCTACTACCTGACGCTGCACCACGGCACCGTCCACGGCATCGCGTGCTCCTTCAGCCTCCCGGCGGTCATGCGCAGCGTGATCGGGCGCGATGCGAACTGTGACGCCGCGCTCAAACGCATCTTCGGCGACGACTTAGCTGCTGGTGCGGATCGGCTCGAAGCTTTTCTGACTGCCCTCGGTGTCTCGACCCGCGCCACCGACTACGGGGTCACACGCGAGAACTGGATCGGTGCCATTGACGACGCCCTGCTGGGCGAGCGTGGCCGCAATTTTATCGGCAGCCGCGAGGCTGTGTTGGCCGCGGCAGCTTGAGGGAGGACGCGATGAATATGCATACCACTGTCGGCGCGGACATCGTTGCTAATGACCGTGCATACCGGCGGCCGGACAACCCGGTTGTCGTCATCTGCATCGATGGGTGCGAGCCGGGCTACATTGAGGCTGCCATTGAGAAGGGCCTCGCGCCGAACCTTGGCCGTTTAATCGAGACCGGCGCAAACACGACGGCGCTGTCGGTCATCCCGAGTTTCACCAATCCCAACAACCTGTCGATCATCACTGGGCGCCCGCCCGCTTGGCATGGCATCGCCGGGAACTTCTTCTATGACCGCGACGCAGGCGTCGAAGTGATGATGAACGACGCGCGCTTTTGCGCGCACCGACCATTCTGGCGGAGTTCCAGAAGGCCGGCATGAAGGTCGCAATGGTTACTGCCAAGGACAAGCTGCGCACGCTGCTCGGCAAGGACCTCGACTTCACTACCGGCACCGCGATCGCTTTCTCGTCAGAGAAGGCAGACAAGGCCAACAAAGCCGAGAATGGCATCGACAATGTGCTGGATTTCGTTGGCCTGCCGCTTCCGGAGGTCTACTCAGCCGACTTATCCGAGTTCGTCTTCGCCGCCGGCGTGAGGCTGCTCAAGACGTTCCGACCGGACGTGATGTACCTGTCGACCACCGACTACGTGCAGCACAAGGCGGCGCCGGGTACGGAGGTAGCCAATAGCTTCTACGCGATGTTTGACCGCTATGTCGGCGAACTCGACACGGCAGGCTGCACGCTCGTGATGACTGCCGATCACGGCATGAACGATAAGCACCTCGCAGACGGTCAACCGGACGTAATCTACCTACAGGAGATCCTGGACAAGGCACTCGGCGCCGGTACGACGCGCGTAATCCTACCAATCACCGACCCCTACGTTGCGCATCATGGGGCCCTAGGCTCGTTCGCCACAGTCTACGTCGATGCCAACAAGCGCGACGCCGTCATCGCAGTCACGAGGGATATCCCAGGCGTTACCGTTGCCATCCCTGCCGAAGAGGCCTGCCAGCGTTTCGAACTGCCAGCCGACCGGATCGGTGACGTCGTGGTTCTCTCAGATCGGCACAAGGTCCTCGGCACAGCCGCGGCCAAACACGACCTGTCCGGCCTGACTGAGCCCCTGCGCTCGCACGGTGGCCTCACCGAGCAGGTAGTGCCGATGATCGCCAATCGTCAGATCGCGGTTCCTGAAGGCCGCACGTTGCGCAACTTCGACGTCTTCGACGTCGCCCTGAACCTCGTGCGGTGATGCCCATGAATGCGAACGTGAAGCCGCCCGTGCGCCGCGAGGCCATGCGGATCGCCGGCAAGCTGGTCCAAACCGAGGACCTAGTCGAGGTCCGCAACCCCTACGACAACTCCGTCGTCGGTCTTGTGCCGGCAGCGCGCCCCGAGCACGTCCGAGAGGCCTTTGCTAAGGCCCGTGCGTTCAAGCCGAAGCTCACTCGCTACGAGCGCCAACAAATCCTTCAACGGACGGCCGAACTGCTGCGCGATCGCAAAGAGATCTTCGCTGCCCTCATTACAGCCGAGTCCGGGCTGTGTTGGAAGGATTCACTCTACGAGGCCGGTCGCGCCTATGACGTCTGGTCCTTCGCTGCCCAACTCACAATCAAGGATGACGGCGAGATCTACTCCTGCGACGTTTCTCCGAACGGCAAGGCACGTAAGATCTACACAACCCGTTTGCCGTTGCTCGGTGTGATCTCGGCCATCACGCCGTTCAATCATCCGCTCAACATGGTCAGCCACAAGCTGGCACCGGCCATCGCTACCAATAACCGGCTGGTGCTGAAGCCGACTGAGCTGACGCCTTTGACGGCCTTGGCTCTGGCCGATGTGTTGTACGAAGCAGGGCTGCCGCCGGAGATGCTCTCCGTGGTCACCGGCAATCCATCTACGATGGGTGACGCCATGATCACCGATCCGAATGCCGATCTCGTGACCTTCACGGGCTCGGTCCGCGTCGGCAAGCACATTGCCAACACGGCCGGTTACAAGCGCATCGTGCTCGAACTCGGCGGCAACGACCCGCTGATCGTCATGGAAGATGCCGACCTCGGTAAGGCAGCCGAACTTGCGGTGACCGGAGCCACGAAGAACTCTGGCCAGCGCTGCACGGCGGTCAAGCGCATTCTGGTCGTCGAGAGCGTGGCCGATGCCTTTTCCAAGCTCGTGGTTGAGAAGGCGAAGCGCCTGAAGTGCGGGGACCCATCAGATCCTGAGACGGATGTTGGCACTGTCATCAACGAGCGCTCTGCCACCCTCTTCGAAGCGCGTGTGAACGACGCCATCCAGCACGGGGCCGAGCTTCTCCACGGTGCTCCGCGCCAGGGGGCACTTTTGCGCCGACGGTGGTCGACCGAGTGCCCTACGACTGCGAGTTGGTGCGCGAGGAGACATTCGGTCCGGTCATCCCGATCATTCGCTGCCCGGATGACATCGGCGAGGTCGTCCAGATCTCGAACTCGACTGCCTACGGCCTGTCATCCGGCGTGTGCACCAATCGCCTCGACTACGTCAGTCGCTTCGTCGCCGAACTCGAAGTCGGCACGGTCAACGTTTGGGAAGTCCCAGGCTACCGTATCGAGATGTCGCCCTTCGGTGGGATCAAGGACTCGGGTCTTGGTTACAAAGAAGGTGTCGTAGAAGCCATGAAGAGCTTCACCAATATCAGGACATGGTCAATGCCCTGGCATCAATAAAACATCGCTTAAATCTCAGGCGCTTGGACTAGTAAAAACGGCCGGTGCCCGGTGACGTCTTCATTTGCTGTCCCAGGGAGGGAACGTCGATGACTACCGCGCAGGTAGGGGTGCAGGGCTTTGCCGCAACCCCAGTACAAGCCTCGTTTCGTCGAGCGCAGTGGCGCATGCTGCTGGCGACGATGTTCTGTTATTTTTTCTTTTATACTGGGCGGCAGACTTTCGGTTTTGCAATTCCCGGCATTCAATCTGAATTCGGCGTCACTAAAGAAACGCTCGGCTGGGTCAGCGCCTGCCTTCTGTGGGCCTACGCGATCGGTCAAGCCATCAATGGTAACCTCGGCGACAAGTTTGGCGGCCGGCGGGTGATGAGTGCCGGCGCGATCCTGTCCTGCGCGATGAACTGGGCAACCAGCTTCTCCACGGGGGTTTTCACTCTCGGCGCGTTCTGGGGCGTGAACGGCTACTTCCAGGCGATGGGATGGGCGCCCGGCAGTCGCCTCTTGTCAAATTGGTGGGGACGCCATGAGCGCGGCAAGGTCTTCGGCTGCTACACGTTCGCGGCTGGCATGGCCTCGGTCCTGTCCTACGTCACTTCGCTCATCATCGTGCAGCAGCTCCATCTCGACTGGCGCTGGATCTTTCGCATCCCAGTGCTGCTGCTGTTAATCGGCGGCATCACGTTCTATCTCGTCGTCCGCGAGCGGCCGGAGGACATGGGCTTCTCCTCGCCCCACGACGATGCAGTCGACGAGAGCTTGGCTGCTGTGGCTGACGATGAGACCTCCTTCGAGCGCTACAAGGGGGTTCTCAAGAACTGGAGACTCTTGATCGGCGGCCTCGCCATCGGCTTCCAGAACGCGGCCCGCTACGGTTTGCTCGTCTGGGTGCCAGTGCACTTTCTGGGCGCGAATTGGGCCAAGGCAAGCGCGCAGACCGCAGTAATCGATCCGAAGTGGATTAGCGTCGCGCTCCCCGTCGGCATGGCCTTCGGCGCGGCCACTAATGGCTGGGTCTCAGACAAAATCTTTAGTTCCAAGCGCTACTTGGCGATCATACTGTACATGACATGCGCAGCGATCATGTCGTTGTGTATGTACAAAATTCCGACGTCGGAGGTGTATCTCGGTCTTGTGGTGCTCTTCCTGTGCGGGTTTTTCGTCTACGGCCCGCAGTCCTCCTTCTGGGCGCTCTGCCCGGACCTTGTCGGCCACAAGCGGGCCGGCACGGCGATCGGAGTAATGAACTTTTTCGCCTATCTGTTTGCTGGTCTCGGTGAGCCGTTGATCGGCGGGTTCATGGACACCCACAACGACACGTCGCTTGTGTTCCTGATCGTGGCCGCTGCCAGCGCGGCGAGTGCCACAGTGGCTTTGTTCATCCGTCGCTGAACATTCACAGCCAGAGCATAAATCCGCCGTCCCGTGCCCTCGGCGCGGGGCGGCGCTTCAGTTCCCGCCGTGACAGCGAGGTGGTCCACGCCGTCAGCAGCCTGAGTCACCCATCGTCAACAACGGCCAAATGCTCAGATCAGGACTCAACTAGCCCCAGCACGGGTGTCCGCTTCCAGCTTGAATGGGACAGGCTCCCCTCCTCATCTGCCCACCGAGCCTGGCCGTAGAAGTGATCTGAACAGGAGACACTGGCAACATGATGGGTGACACGAACGTTCGGGCTGGCCAGTGCCATTGCGGCGCGGTGCGTTTCACCGTGACACTCAGCGACGGCTTTAATTCGATCCGCCGCTGCACGTGCTCGTACTGCCGCATGCGAGGCGCCGTTGTCGCCATGGCGGAAGCGGGTGGGATCGAGATCCTGCAGGGCGCGGAGGCGTTGACGCGCTACCGGTTCCACACCGGATCGGCGCAGCACTTCTTCTGTTCCCACTGCGGGATCTACACCCATCACCAGCGCCGCTCGAACCTGGACCTGTACGCCGTCAACGTGGCGTGCCTGGACGGGGTCAGCCCGTTCGACTTCCCCGAGGTACGGGTCATGGACGGTATCAACCACACCAACGACACCGGCAGGCCGACGCACCGCGCCGGCACGCTACGCTTCATCCCGGCTGACTAGCCATCGCTGCCAGCCGATGACCCTTGGACAATGCTCCCACGGCTTGGCTCGCCCTTTAGCTGGAGCCCAGGAGCACCACGCCCGCGATCATTACGAGGCAGCCGACCAGGCGCCAGAGACCAACCGCCTCGTGCAGGACGACCATGCCGAGCAGCGCGCCGACCATCATCGACATCTCGCGCGCAGGCGCGACCACGCTCAGCGGTGTGCCCAGGCTCATCAACGGCAGCTCGATTACTTACATATCTCCAGGATTCCTGCGAGGTGAAGCTGCATCGCGTTGGAACGATCTACTCCGCGTTTGTTTTCTGATCTCGTTGCATACCCAGCTTACTTGACCCTGGCAGATCTTCTCAATCAGCTCGGCTCATAGGCTGCCAACCAAATCCATGCCGTATTGACGTTGGGGTGCTTGATTCAGATCAATGTTCATTCGGAAATCCGGCGACAGAATAAATTTGGTTGCCGTGTAATTCTTGCGCGCCTGGGCTCGCGGCAAGACTTTCCTAGTCGACGTGACTGTCGATGCTGCCGCTCACCAAGCAGCCGCGCATATGAGGGAAGGAGCTATCCATGGATATTCGCAAGTGCACGGCTGAGGCGATCGGCACGTTCTGGCTCACCTTCGCCGGTTGCGGCAGCGCAGTCATCGCGGCTGCCTTCCCTGAGGTCGGCATCGGCCTGCTCGGGGTTGCGCTCGCTTTCGGTCTGACGGTGCTGACCATGGCCTATTCCATCGGCCACATCTCCGGCTGCCATCTCAATCCGGCTGTGACCGTTGGTCTTCTAGCCGGCGGACGCTTCCCAGCCAAAGACGTCGGGCCCTACATCGCCGCCCAGGTGGTCGGTGCCATCATCGCAGCTGCTGTGCTCTACGCCATCGCCAGCGGTGCCCCCAGCTTTGATCTCGCGAAGGGTTTCGCCGCCAACGGCTACGGTGAACACTCGCCAGGCCAGTACTCGCTGTTCTCCGGCCTGCTGGCCGAAGTGGTGCTCACCATGATGTTCCTGTTCATCATCATGGGCTCGACCCACGGCAAAGCGCCGGTTGGCTTCGCCCCGATCGCCATCGGGCTTGGTCTGACGCTGATCAACCTGGTTGGAATCCCGATCACCAACGCCTCGGTCAACCCGGCCCGCAGCACGGGTCCGGCGCTCTTCGTGGGCGGCTGGGCGCTGGCGCAGCTCTGGCTGTTCTGGGTGGCGCCCCTGATTGGTGGCGTGCTCGGCGGCATCGTCTACCGTCGGCTCAGCGAAGAGCCCTCGGCTCGAATCACCGGCATCACTCCACCCGCTCCGGCCGAGTGAGGCAAGCGGTCGGCCAGGGATCTTGGACCAAGATCCCTGGCGCGCCCACCCGATCAACTCCCGTTGTCATGCAGGAGTCGCTCATGACCCGGCTCGGCCTCGCCGCCTTCACGCTGTCCCTCTGGCTGTTGCCCGCGATGGCGCAAGAAGCGCCTCAGCACAGCGATGCAGTCGCCGACGTGGTGGAACTCAAGGGGACCGTCGCAGCGGCGCGAGAGTCCGCGATCGCGCCGCGCTTCGACGGGCTGCTCGGCAAGATCCACTTCATGCCTGGGCAGGTCGTCGACAAGGGCGCCCTCCTGTTCGAGTTCGAGACTGTGGCAAAGAAGCTCGGATTGGATCGCGCCCGAGCTGGCCTGCTTCGCGCAGAGGCGCAGCTCCGCATGGCAGAACTGACTTGGAAGAACCAGCAGGCCCTCCGTGCGCGGAACGTTACGCCCGAGAAGCAGCTCTTCGATGCCGAGGCCGCGAAGGACATGGCCCAAGCCGCCGTCATGGACGCGCGCGCTCAAGTCGAGGGGGCTGAGATCGCCCTGTCCGAGACAAAGCTCTACGCCCCGTTTGCCGGGGTAATGGGGCGCTCGTTCGTCCGTGAGGGCACTTACATCACCCAATCCGCTCGCGAGGACAGCAAGCTGGCGGTGATCACGCAACTGGACCCGATCCTGGTGATCGCTGACGTGCCCTACGACGTCGTCCGCAGCCGGCGCGGGTTGCGGAAGACCGAGCCGGGCTACCTCAAGCGATTCACGGTATCGCTCGTCCTACCGAATGGTGAGCGTTTCCCGCATGAGGGCAAGATCATCGGCGGCGGCTACGCGTTCGATCCAGAGACCCAGATGCTGAAGACGCTCGTGGAGTTTCCCAATCCCGATTTTCTGCTTCGGCCCGGATTGGAGGTCACACTCCTGTCGGGTGTCAGACCAGAAGAGCGCATGTCGCAGTCACAGTAGGGCACCGCTACTGGAGGCGGGCGCCGAGCATCGCCAGCCCGCACCGAGCCCGCTTCAAAAACCCGGAGGGCGACCCACGAATCGCTCGTTTCCTTGGCTGGCCGTCCTGACCGCCGTCCTTACGGCGCCGGCCTCCGCCCAGTCGCCGGCCACCGTCTACCGCAACGGGGACATCCTCACGATGGCCGGCGACGCTCCTCAGTACGCCGACGCTCTGGTAGTCCGGGACGGCAGGATCGCCTTTGTCGGAGGCGCAGCCGAGGCGCAGGAAAAGGCAGGTCCCGCGGCTATGATCGTGGATCTGCACGGCCGGACCCTGCTGCCCGGCTTCATCGACGCGCACGGGCATATCCGGGGCTACGTGACCATCTAGGGTCTCCCCATCCTCAGCCCGCCACCGGTGGGCGAGGTGCGCACCATCGCCGACCTCCAGCGCAAGCTGCGCGAGGGCCTACCCGCGCTCAGGCCGGGTGATCCCCTTGTGGGCAATGGCTACGACGACAGCCTTCTGGCCGAAAGGCGCCATATCACCCGGGCGGAACTCGACGAGGTCGCCACGGATCGTCCCGTGATCGCCCGGCATGCCTCGGGGCATCTTCTCGTGGCGAACTCGGCGGCTATTGCGAAGGCGGGCCTGAGCAGGGACACCCCAATCCCGAGGGCGGCGTCATGCGCCGTGATCCGGATGGTGAACTCAACGGCATCATGGAGGAACAGGCTCTCCTGCCGTTCATCGCGATGCTGCAGGTGCCCGACGGTCCCGAATGGACCTGGCGGATGGTGGAGGTCCAGCGGATGTACGCCGGCTACGGCATCACGACCGCCGCCGATCACCTCACCGCAGGCGTTCCGCAGCCGGTTCAACGACCGCTTGGCCGCCCTCTCGCGTGTCCAGGGCCTGCTCTCGCGTTCCGACCAAGAGCCGATCACCATCCGCGCACTGATCGAGACCGAACTGGATGCACTCGGAGCTGCCGCCATGCAGGACCGCATCGTCCTGGACGGTCCCTCTGTTCGCCTGCGCAAGGCAACGGTGCAAACCTTCGCGCTGGCCCTGCATGAGACTCGCCACCAACGCCCTCAAACACGGCGCGCTCACCAACAACCATGGGCGGCTCACGGTGACGTGGCGGGCTTACGAGGCGGATGGTGCGGGCCGACGGCTCGCTCTGGAATGGGTCGAGCAGGGCATTGAGCAGCAACGAGAGGATCAGGTTCAGGCTCGGCGCGGCTACGGTCGCGAGTTGATCGAGCGCGCCCTGTCTTACGCGCTACATGCCAGGACGAGTTACGCGCTGGACGGGACCGAGTTGCGCTGCTCCATCGACCTGCCGCTCACCGAAGTAGAAAAGCCGAGGGGCCCCGCATGACATCAGCCACGAACGCACTCGCCGGCCGCCGCGTGCTCGTGGTGGAGGACGACTACTTCATCGCCGCTGATATGCAGCGCGCGTTCGAGGCGAGCGGAGCCGAGGTGCTGGGTCCGGTGCCGGGCGTCGAAGAGGCGCTGCAGCTGATCGCAGCCACATCCAAGATCGATGCGGCGGTACTCGATGTGAACCTGCAGGACGAGCTGGTCTACCCCGTGGCCGACGCCCTGCAGGCACGCGGTGTGCCCTTTGTCTTCGCCACTGGCTACGAGAGGACGGTGATCCCGAACCGCTATGCCGGCGTGCGCCACTGCCAGAAGCCCATCGAGGCGGCTCAGATCGCCGAGGCGCTGTTTGCCTGAGCGCCGTTGAGGACGCTCCATGACGTCCGGTCCGCGACCGTCCGCTTCCGGCAGCGATGCAGACCGTTGCGGCCGCCTCGCCGCATGCCGAGTCCCCACCCTTCTCGGACCATCGACGGGCTGCCGCCCTCGTTGCGCATCGGGATCTGAGCGGCCTTTTGGCTTCGAAGCGCCTCGAACTCAAAAAGTGGTATCGGCACAAGCGCAGCATCAACTCCTGGGCGAACGATCGAAAAACAAAACGGCGCAAACGACGGCGAAATTTTCGAAGATGTGGAAGTAAAATCGAAAAATATTTTCGGCAAACTGATCCACATCAGAGCCGACTTGTTAAAGTGGTTTACTGTGGCGAGCATCATCAGCCAGTCTGATACAGGTGCTGATGGCCGGGAGAGATGCGCGCTTCCACCTGCAATACAAGGTGAAGCGCCATGCCCTCAGCCCCAGATCAACACGCCACAGCCATGCTCATCCGCAAGCTGGAGAGCATCGCCACCCTCTCGGATGACGAGCGGCAGGCCATTGAGAGCCTGCCGGTGAGGATCCAAACTCTCAACGCCCGACAGGATATCGTGCGCGATGGCGACCAGCCCTCGCAATGCTGTCTCATTGTCGAGGGCTGGGCCTGCCGCTACAAGCTGCTCAGCGAGGGTAAGCGGCAGATCCTCTCGTTCCACATCGCGGGCGACATCCCGGATTTACACAGCCTGCACATCCCGAAGATGGACCATGGCCTCGCCACGCAGAAGCAGGCCATCGTCGCCGTCATCCCGCACGAGAGCCTGCGGGAACTGACGGCAGACTTCCCCGGCATCGCAGCAGTCTTCTGGCGTGACACCCTGATCAATGCAGCGATCTTTCAGGAGTGGATGATCGGAATGGGTCGGCGCACAGCCTACGAGCGGATCGCACACCTGTTCTGTGAACTGTACCTGAAGCTGCAGGCGGTCGGGCTGGCCGGGGATTACCGCTGCCCGTTGCCGATCACCCAGACCGATCTCGCCGATGCGCTGGGTCTCACCTCGGTGCACGTCAACCGCGTGCTGATGGATATGCGTGGCCAAGTCCTGATCACGCTCCAGTGCCGGACGCTGGTGCTGGAGGCGTGGGAAGAACTTCTGCGGGTCTCAGAGTTTGACCCAACGTACCTGCACCTGAGAACCGAGCAGCGGGATGAGCTTGCGCCTACAGCCCGCGCACATCGCTACGGGTAGCCATGATACCGAGAGCCTGTTGGTTTTCGCTGACGGCTTCCTCGTGGCAGTGCTGGTGCAGCTCTCGGACGACCACGACGACGAGGCCGGGATGTGGTGCCTGGAGGCGGGCTTCGGACCCGTCGATGATCCATGCCCGCCCACGTTCCTCAACCTCGACACGGCACAGACCTGGATTGAGCAGCGGCTGGGCCACGCGGCCTGATCTCTGACCAAAGCCCCGCGCCGGACCGTTTGCTCAGGGATGGCTGCCGACGTTCAGACGCCGATGCACAAGCGTCGGCTTTCCACCCTTCTATGACGTTCGCCCATTTGCACCACGTGTCCGCTTCGGAGCAGGCCAGCTGCCCCAATCGATGGCTGTTTTTGCCACGTAGCGGCCGACCGAATCTGGCCGAGAGCGGAATGGCAGCCTCCGGGCGAACCGTTGGCCGAAGCAGATGTCGTGGTTCAGCTAACACGGTCTTGCCGCGCAGATGATGCGCCCGCGCCTCGGCGAGGCACTACATGGCCCGCACGAAACGGAGGCGTGCGGAGCTGCTTCGCAAATCCTCGGCGCCCGTTCTAACCGAATGCCTGGCAAACGGACACGAGCAGCCGGTGATGCAGCGGCAATTACGGGGTGCCCCGCCGGAGCGCGGCCTGCGCAACCCGAGCAGTGTGTTCGGCCACAGGTGAGTGCAGCGGCAAGGAGCCGGCCTGCAGCGGAGTTCCGTTGGGCCTTCCTTACAGCGCGACGGTTCTATCGGGCCGCTGGTGGCAGCTTCGCTTCGGCCAGGACCGGCTGCGGGACTGAGGGCACTTTCAAGCCTGCCCCACCGATGCCCTCCTGCACAACCACTTGCACCTTCAAACCCGCCGTGCCGTTGCCCTCGACGTTCCAGATCTCAAGGGGATCAAGCGGCTGCGCCGACCCCGCCGCATCCGTCGCGCGGCAGGTCAGGGTGTAGTGGCCGGGTGTCTTCACGCCCCATGACGCTTGCCAGCCTACCCACGCAAATGGGTCATCGGAGACACGGCTCAGCTGGGTCGGCGACCAGGTCTCACCGCCATCTGCGCTCACCTCGACCTTCGCCACCGGAGCACCCCCGACCACGCCCTACCCTGCAGCACATGCTGGCCGGGCGCGATGAAGCGACAGCGCGACATCATATCGGGGATGCCGGGCGACACCATCAGCGACATCACCCGCTTCTCGCGCCGCGGCTCGTCATGGGTCTGCCGATAGCGGTACGCCTGAGCCTGCTGCACGCCCGCGAACGGGGCGCTCAGGGCCGTGATGGCACGCAGCCACTTCACACTGGCCACGCCGTACCAACTCGGCACGATCAGCCGCAGCGGAAAGCCGTGCTCGGGCAACAGCGGCTGGTCGTTGGCCGCCCACGCCAGCATCACCTCCGGCCGCAGTGCGTCCGCCACGGGTAGGCTACGCTCGAAGGCATGCTCGATACCGAGGTCCACCCCCGTATCCCAGCCGCTGAACAGGATCTCGACGGCATCGTCGAGAAGGCCTGCCTGTTCGAGCAGCGGCCGGAGCGGCGTGCCGGTCCAGCGGTAGGTGCCGGCCGCAGCATCGGCCCAGGGTACGTAGACCGGGCGCGGTTTGAGCAGGATCCGGCCCGTTCCGGCGCATTCCATAGTGACGAGCTGCGTGACGGATGGCCGGGTCTTCAACTCACCCAATCCGATCTGCAAGGGCGTCCGCACGCGCCCCGCAATGGTGAGCGTGTAGTTCTCGTCGCTGAGCTGCGGGACGTCGAAGTGGATCAGCAGGTAGTGTGCGCCCAAGGGCGTGATCGGCTCGCGCAGGACCTCCGCGAACATACCGTGATTGCGAAAGCCGAGGAGGGTCTCGGCTTCGCTGAAATCCTGCCAGCGCGCCTGCGGGATCGGACGCTTCACCGCCGGGGCGGACGGGACGCTCGTGCAGGCGGCCGTGGGCGTCGGCCCGGCTGTCGCTGCGGGCGCTCGTCGATCAAGACCGAGAGCCAGGTCGGGTACGAGCGCGGTTGCGGCGGCGACAGGAATGACCTGGCGCCGGGTCAGCGGGGTCGTCCCGGGCTCGCGCAGGGCTGAGTTGCCGAGGGATTTGTCATCAAGCCTCCTACCCGAGAAGGAGAGTAAGACCGCCTTAGACGTTGAAGCTCATGACCAGCGGCGGCAGGCACACCGCTGCGGTGCTGTTGACGGCCAATGGGTGGCGAGACCAGGAAGCCCCTACGCGAGACCTTGACCGCCCTTGGACCGAAGCTGGCGTCCATCGCCCTGCGGATCTGCCGGCGCAAGGTCGGGTCTAGGCCTCCCAAGCTGCGCTCGATCACTCGGCCGGATGCGAATTGCTAGGCGACCTGCGCCCCACGCTTGCGCAGCGCCTCCGGGAGTCGCTGCGTCCGCCGCACCCGAGCCGACACGCGCAGGAAGGTCACAAAGTTCTCCGCCTCATCGATGCTCATGCCGCACGCAACGGGGTCGTGGTCTCGGACGACCATGTGGGTGCCGTCGCCGGCTAGCTTCACGCTGATCCTTGGCATGCAGCTACTCCCTGTGTCGTTTGGGGCGCTTAGGCTCGGACTGGTGTCTTGGTCGAGCAACACTACGAGCAGTTTTCGGTTCTCGGCCCTGACCTCATGGTCCGATAGCGATCATTCCGCCGCCCACGAATTCAGCATTCGGCCCGCATGGCTGGGGCAAGCCGTTGCCCCATGGCTGCAGCGTGGCCGCCCGACTTATCGAGACTGATCAACAGCTGCTTAGAGTCAGGAGTTAGCCTCTGATCCAGATACGAGAGACATCGAGACAGCCCAGCTGCCTAAGTGGCAGTGGGTTTCTCCAGATCGTACGCAGTGCGGCCGAACTAATCCGCCGCCGGGGAACACCGACAATCGCGCCGAAATCATTCCAGCAATATTGGTGTGGCCCTGCACCTCGCACTAAGAGTCAGGGACAAAACCGTTTGAGCTGTGCCCTGCAGATGAGGCCACAGGCGAGTGTCGTGAAGGCGAGGTGGAGGTCAGCGCGTCGCTCGTAGCGGATGGTAAGTCGGCGGAAGCGTGCGAGCCAAGCCAGGGTGCGCTCCACGATCCAGCGGTAGCGTCCGAGGTGTTCGCTGCTCTCGATGCCGCGCCGGGCGATCCGTGGCGTGATGCTGCGGGCGCGGCACTCACGCCGGCAGCGACGATGGTCATAGCCCTTGTCGGCATGCAATTTGTCGGGCCTGCGCCGCGGGCGACCACGGCGGCCGCTGCGCACGCCCGGCACCGCGTCGAGGGTAGCTGCCAGCGTGCGGCTGTCGTGGCAGTTGGCTCCGGTAAGCGTCAGGCCGAGCGGCGTGGCGTTGGCGTCCACGACGAGGTGGCGCTTCGTGCCCGGCTTGCCCCGGTCTGTCGGGTTCGGGCCCGTCGCGGGGCCCCTTTTTCGCCGGCAGGCTCGCACTGTCGAGGACCGCGCGTGACCAGTCGAGCGCATCGACATCCTGAAGCTGCTCCAGCAGCACACGGTGCAGGGCGGCCCAGACGCCAGCCGCCTGCCACGCGCCCAGCCGCCGCCAACTCGTCTTGCCGCTGCAGCCGACATCGGAACGCGGCAGATGCTCCCACTGCATGCCCGTGCGCAGAACCAGGATGATGCCCGCCAGCGCCGCCCGATCCGAGGCGCGCGGCCGACCGCCTTTCGGCTTCTCAGGCTCGGATGGAAGAAGCGGCTCGATCACCGCCCAGAGGTCGTCGGGTACAAGAGCGTCCATGCCCGCCCAACCCGCTGACTGCGGTTTCGTCCCGCGCTCTTAGTGTTGAGTCGTGCCGCTCGCGCTTGCGTGAGCCATGAAGAAGCGGACCATCTCCCGGCTGGCATCGGGACCGCGCGGGTCCGTGTAGCTGCCGTTTGGACTCCCCAGACCAAGCGTGCCCGGCCCCATGCAGAACCCACTGCTCCAACACCTCTCGACCGGAACCATCGGACTGGATGGTGCGGGTGTAGGTCATTCCACCGGGGCTCTCCCCGTGCGTGACGATCTTGCTCGACGTCGCCTCGGGCGTGGCCTGAGCGATGATCCGGTCGCCGTTGACCGCGTTGACGGTGCGGTCGGCATCACCATGGAAGACGATGGTCGGAACCGAGGCGTGCGTTCCTCGTGGCTGGGCCTTCCCGGCTCCGTTCATGGCAGCGAAGGCGGACGGCATGTCCTTGGCCGCGCCGCACGGAAGCCCCGAGTGAACACCAACCGCCGCGAACAGATCGGGGTAGGTGACCGCCATGATCGCCGCGGCCGCGCCGCCGGCCGACAGCCCCGCGGCATAGACCCGGGTCGGATCGGCCGAGAACTCCCGGATGACCTCGTGCGCGATGCCCGCGATCAGCGAGGGCTCGCCTCCCTCACGCTGCTGATCGGAAGCGTTGAACCAGTTCCAGCACTTCTGCATGTTGGCCGACTGTGGCTGGCCGGGATACACCACCAAGAAGGTCTGCTCCTCGGCAAGCTCGTTCATCCTCGTGCCGGCAGCGAAGTCATCGGGCGACTGGGTGCAGCCGTGCAGCATGACGACCACAGGAAGCGGCCGGCCCGTGTAGCCGCTCGGGACGTAGACCTTGTAGGGCCGGCTACCCACTGCATTGGAGAAGCTCCGCTCCTCGTATCGCGCCCCAGCCGGTACCGGGACCGGAGTACGTTGCGGCGATCCGAGGCCTTCCCCCAGGCCTGGCATCGAGCCCATCTTGGGGAAGCGCTCGCGTAAGGATCGTAGTGTCTCCGCGAGGCCCTGCCGTTCTGAAGCGGCCGTCTTGCCAAAGGGTGCACCCCCGACAGTCTTTCCGCCGAAGCTGGGTGCCGTCCAGGCTCCGCCAGGGGTGGAAGGCGCCACCATGTCGATGGTCGGCCAAGATGGCGCGGCACTGCCCCCGGTGTGGGGCCCTCCCTTTTGCGGAGCCGGTTTGGGTTCGGCGGCCGCTGAGCGCCCCTGCAGCAGTGCCATTGCCTCAGCGAGTTGGCCGGCTCGGGTGAGACGGGTCACCTCACCCATGTCGATGGTGGAGAATGCGTTCATGGTCATGATCCTGGATGAGGTGGACAGGCCGTTGAAGAAGGACTGGCCCTCGCCGCGAATGGGGTAGGATGAGAGATCAGGCGGTACGGTCGGCCAACGCCGCCTTGACCGCCGGGCTGGCGTGGAAGGCGCCGAGGACCCGCACAGTGGCAATGGCTGCACAAGCGAGTTCCGGTGTCACGTCAGGGGCGATGCTGGCGAGGCCGAGGACTTGGATGTGGAGCGGGGTGCCAGCGTCCCTTGCCGCTTCCAGATCCTGCCGGGTGTAGTGAGAGAGGCCGAGGCTGAGCTGTTTGCGGGCTACCGATTGCTTCACCGCGTCGCCCTGGCGTTCGAGCTGGTTGCGCACGGCCGTTCGGATGAAGTCGGCGCGGTTGGCGTAGAAGCCGTCCCGGACCAGCAGGTCGATATGGCCGAGATCGACGAACCCGAGATTGATCGTCAGCTTCTCGCTGTCAGGCGATTTGGGCCGAAGCTCTCGCACATTGTCTGCCATCGCAGAAACCCCTCACACCATCCCATCAGATGGCTTGCAGATGGTGTATGGAATTCTGACTACAAGGGCCGGCTGATACCGATGCAACCGATCGTGCTACCTGGTGTTGAGTTCCAACGGGGCCTGCGAAGTGGAACGGCTGAGCTGGGACTTGGCCGCTCGCACGTCGATCGGCTGGCTACCCCTGTAGGCGGTTGAGGCCGCGTTCACCCGCCCGGTAGGATACGCGCCGCGACACGCACCCTGCGATCGGAAATGCCCATACCGTCGTCGAAGGGATCGAGGTCGAGCGATCGGCGGGCCATGGGCCCCCGCTACTGGGCAGCCTATTTCGACGCGCTCGCCGCCGGGCCGCTGCTCTCCAAACCGCACACGGTCCGTCGCCGGGCTGGAGAGGGGGCGCGGAGCTGTCCATACCCCGATATCGCGGCCGCAGGCTTGGCGAAGGTGAGAAGCG
Organism: Methylobacterium sp. P31; assembly: GCA_050632875.1. Taxonomy (GTDB): domain Bacteria; phylum Pseudomonadota; class Alphaproteobacteria; order Rhizobiales; family Beijerinckiaceae; genus Methylobacterium. The sequence continues at coordinate 191,407 of JBODSC010000002.1, forward strand.
CGCTCAAAGCGCCGGGTCCGTCGACCTCCTCTTAGCTCGACCCGTATGAGGCGTCCTTACGGAACCTGCGGTGCCCCCACCGGACAAAGATGTCCTTCAGCGCATCGAGCTTTGGATTGCCCAAAGCCCGCAGCCGCTTCCAAATGAGTTCGATCACGTCTCCTGGGCGCTGTCGGCCGCAAGATCGAGCAGCCGTTGCGCGAGAAGCACCGCCGTTGCCGCGTCAACCGCAGACGCATCCGCTCCGACCTGTCGCACGAATTCCGGATGCTCCAAGAACACCGGACCTCCCACCATGACGGCGATGGATCGGTTGCACGACGCTTCGCGCACGGAGCGGATCGCCATTGCGAGTTGATCGACACGTGTTTCGTTGCTGAGCGTCAGGCCGACGACGTGGAACCATTCGGACCTCACCAAGGCGGCGATCTCCTCCGGGCTGGACGAGAGCCCGACCGACACAGTCCAGCCTGCCCTGCACAAGAACTGCTCGACGATCCGCACGCCGAATGTATGCTGCTCGCCAGGGGCGCTCATCAGGAGCAGGCAACGGTCGTCCCCGAGCGGGATTGCTTCCCCGTCGACCCGGAACCGGGCCACGAGATGTTGAAGGCGGGCGACACCCGTCGTCACCTCGACGAAGTCGCACAGATCCTCCTCCCACATGCGGCCCAGGAGGGCCGCTGAGGGTGCCAAGAGATCGAGGAACAGCCGATCGACGGGATAGCCTTTCGCGACCAGCGCCGAGAAAGCCTCGACCATGGGCGCGTCATCCTGTGCGAGCACCAGATCGGTAAAGGCTGCGACTTGCTCCACATCCGGTTTGAACGCGGGTTTGATCTGCTCGGCAACGAGCCTGCGATGCAGCAGCACCAACTGGGGGATGATCTCGGTCTGGACGAGCTGTCCAAGGGCCAGGCAGCGCTCTCGGGCGGCTTCGGCGGCGCGTTTGCGTGCATAGACCCGGCGAGCCTCAGCCGCGCGCTCGGCGTCTTGGGGAGAACTACCGCCCCACAAACCTTCTGGCGAAGCGAGGTTCTGCATCGGCCCCCTCCCGGTGCCACTGCGTCGACACCCTTGGTGGCCTGTCGATCCTAGGTTAGTATCAAAGCAGCCGGGAAGCGCGATGTAAAGCTTATGGCTAGCCGTTGCCTCCATATTCAATGGCTGCTGATGCCAAGATAAGAACAGATCGGAATATTCGGCGCCAGAGAAGGAAACGGAATGCCGCCAGATTTCGGCTGGTCTGCTTTCACAGTCGCGTGAACGTGATCTATGAATTGGAATGGCTCGTTCCACCACCCTGGCAGACGCGGTGGGTATCATGCGCGGAGGCTTGCTAACGGCCCTTGGTGTCAGCCTCCTGCGGAGCGATCCGATCCGGCCCGCATAAGGCGTGCTTCTGATCGGTGTGGCGATCACGTGCGCAGCGATGAAGGCGCTTGACGATGCCAAGAGACTGATCGATCCGGCTAACCGAAGGGCACCCTCATGCATCAGGGCAAAGCAGCCGCGGTGATCGGGATCGGGCCGGGGCTCGGCCTCGCGATCGCCCGCCGCTTCGCCCGCGAGGGTTTCTCCGTGGTTGGGCTGGCGCGCACGCCCGACAGAATACCCGATGAGGCGGGAATCGAGGTTCGCCAAGCCGATGCCGCCGACCCCGCTGGTCTCGGCGCTGCCTTGCGTTCCATCGAGGCCGATCACGGGCCAGTCGAGGTTCTAGTCTACAACGCCTACAGGGTCAGCGTTGGGCTCCCGGGCGCACTCGACCCAGAGGACCTCGCGGCCGACCTGCGGGTGAACGTGGTCGGCGCCTACGCAGCAGCTCAAACGATGCACGGCTTGATGGCGCCGCGCGGGTGCGGCAGCATCATCCTGACCGGCGGCGGTCTCGCCATCGACCCCCGGCCGTGGCCCAGCGCGTTCTCCCTCTCTGCCGGGAAAGCTGCCCTGCGCAACCTGGCGTACTCGCTTTCGGACGCGTTCAAGGCCGATGGCGTAGCCTTAGCCACCGTGACGGTCGCCGGCAGGATCCAGGAGGGCACGCCATTCGCGCCTGATCTGATCGCAGACGCCTTCTGGCGCGTTTATCTGGAGGGGGAGACCGCCGGGCCGGAGGTGATGTTCACAGGGGGCTGACCGGCACCAAATCGCTCGGATGGCCGTTAGGAGAGCCCATTAGAAAGCGCCGATAGTTCAGAAGATGAACGGCTTCGATGAACGTTTGGCCTGCGCGTTCGTGCACGGCCTGGTGCAGTTAGCGATCGAACGAGGTGTCGACCCGGTCGATCGTCTTCAACAGTTTCGCTCGCTGCAACAGGCGGCAATCGTTATGTCACGAGACCCTCCCGTAGCCCAGACTGTCGAACAGCTCGTCCGTGCGATCGATCTCACCCTGCAGGAGCTGGCCGCGGTTCAGTCGTAGGCCAACGAAACTCAACAGCGTGGATGTGGTCCGCGCAGAGCTAGCGGCCGGATGCGGACCGCTCGCAGTCCGGTTTGGTGAAAAGGCTGCGCAGCGCGTTGACGGTTGAGCGCGGCCGGAACCGGCCGGCGCATATGCTCAGCATGGGAGCCCCTATGAGCCAGCAGGACGACGACACGATCCGCCTGGAAGCCCGCTACGTCAGTGCGGGTGATGAGCCACCACCCCTCACGCTGCGGTGCGGCTTGGTCACGTTCCGCGACGCGGTGTTCAAGGAGACGAAGGGTGCGGACGGCTCGGCCATACGGTCGGTGGTCGAGCAACCGTCGCTCATGGTCTTGGGCCTGCCCGCCGACTTCAACCAGTCCAAGGGCGACTGGACACACGTCGTGTCCGCCCGGCTGCCGAACGGCCAGGTTGCCAGCACGTGATCGGTGTCCATCCGAGCAGCTAACCTCTGCTGGCCTGCGATCGAACCGCGGCCAGCTCGTGCAGAGTGCTTCCCGTCGCATCTATGCATCGAGCGACGCCTGATCATCCCACTCGCACCGTCTTTCTGGAACGTGACGGAGCCTTCAGCAACCGGCAGCATTCTCCTCCGGCAGTGTTGCCTCTGCCGTAACCTGATCCCGGACCAGGCCTGGGCGGTTCCGGAGAGCCGGAGCGACACCGGCGTGCTGTTCTGTTCTCCGGTGTCGAGATGCCGGGATCGAAGAACAGGCTTGCGCCAGCAGCGCCGACCATCGCGACCATTCAGGATAGGAGTGGAGCTTCCTCCGTCGTCACACGAAAGCCGGTGAGGGTATTGGGCCCGAAGGTGAGCGTCAGCGGTACGTCTGCGGCGTCGCGACCGTAGGCGATGAGGATCCGGCCAATGCGTGAGCTGTTGTTGCGCGGATCGAAGGTGTGCCAGCGACCCCCGAGATACAACTTCCATCCAGGCGGCAAAATCGCCGGGCGCGTGCGGCAGAGGCAGGCCGATGTCGCTGACATAGCCGTTGCAGTAGCGCGACGGGATGTTGAGGCAGCGGCAGAATGTGATCGCTAGGTGCGCGTAGTCGCGGCAGACGCCCTGCTGCTCCTCGAAGACGTCGAAGGCTGCCCGGGTCGGGCGGGCATGCTCGTACCCGAAGGTGATGCGATCGTGCACGTAGTCGCAGATCGCCTGCACCCGGCCCCAGCCGGGCGGGACATGCCCGAACAGATCCCAAGCGATGGACGAGAGTCGATCGGTCTCGCAATAACGGCTGCCGAGGAGAAACAGCAGGCTGTCCGGCGGCAGTTTCTCGACCGCGATCTCCTGGGTATCGGGATCCTGCGTATCGCCGCTGCCGTGATCCCGCACGACGGTATCGGTCTTCAGCGTGAAGCGCCCAGCTGGGGCGACCATGCGGTTGCACCAGTTCCCGAAGCTGTCGCGATAGCCGTCCAGAGGAACCGCGGGACTCGTGATCAGGTGGTCGGGCCGTTTGAGATCGGAGAAGCGCGATGCGTGGACGTTGAGCGTCGCGATGACCGGGGTGGGCTGCGGAAACTCGTAGGTCATCTCACAGCCGACATGAATGCGCATGGGCTTTCTCCTGAGGGGCGGTATGGGGATCCGCGTTGGTCCCTCGACACCGCAAGCTCTGGGCCGCCTAACGCCGCAAGCCGGCTGCCTCGATCACATGGCCTGCACGGTCCGACTCGTCCCTGCATAGCATCGCTCCGAAGCGCTCTCCGACAAGCCGACATGCGGCGCGTCGGAGAGCTCCCTGAGCCCATTCGGCAGGTCAGAAATCCATGCCGCCCATACCGCCCATGCCACCGCCGGCGGGCATGGCCGGAGCCTCCTTCTTCGGCGCGTCGGCGACCATCGCCTCGGTGGTCACCAGCAGGCCGGCCACCGAAGCCGCCCCTGAAGGGCAGCGCGGACGACCTTGGCCGGGTCGACGATACCGGCCTGGAGCAGATCGACGTACTCCTCGGTCTGGGCGTTGAAGCCGTAGGTCGAGGAGGAATTGTCCAGGATCTTGCCGACCACGATCGAGCCCTCGACACCCGAGTTCGAGGCGATCTGACGGATCGGAGCCTCAAGAGCCTTCAGCACGATCTTGATGCCAGCCTGGACATCCGGATTGTCGTTCGAAAGGCCCTGAACGGCCGCCTTGGCACGCAGGAGCGCCGTCCCGCCGCCGGGGACAATGCCTTCCTCCACCGCCGCGCGGGTGGCGTGCAGCGCATCGTCGACCCGGTCCTTCTTCTCCTTGACCTCGACCTCGGTGGACCCGCCGACGCGGATCACCGCGACGCCGCCCGCGAGCTTGGCCAGACGCTCCTGCAGCTTCTCCCGGTCGTAGTCCGAGGTGGTCTCCTCGATCTGCGCCTTGATCTGGCTGATCCGGCCCTCGATGTCGGACTTCTCGCCGGCGCCGTCGATGATCGTGGTGTTCTCCTTCTCGATGCGCACGCGCTTGGCGCGCCCGAGCATCTCGAGCGTGACGTTCTCGAGCTTGATGCCGAGGTCCTCGGCGATCATCTGGCCCTTGGTCAGGATCGCGATGTCCTCGAGCATCGCCTTGCGGCGATCACCGAAGCCCGGCGCCTTCACGGCCGCGACCTTCAGGCCGCCACGGAGCTTGTTGACGACGAGCGTGGCGAGCGCCTCACCCTCGATGTCCTCGGCGATGATGAGGAGCGGCTTGCCGGTCTGGACCACGGCCTCGAGCACCGGCAGCATGGCCTGCAGTGAGGAGAGCTTCTTCTCGTGGATGAGGACGTAGACGTCCTCCAGATCAGCCCGCATCTTCTCCGCGTTCGTGATGAAGTACGGGGACAGGTAGCCGCGGTCGAACTGCATGCCCTCGACCACGTCGAGCCTCGGTCTCGGCGGTCTTGGCCTCCTCGACGGTGATCACGCCCTCGTTGCCCACCTTCTGCATGGCGTGGGCGATCATCTCGCCGATCTCCTTGTCGCCGTTGGCGGAGATCGTGCCGACCTGGGCGATCTCGTCGGACGAGGCGACCTTGCGCGAGCGGCCCGCGATGTCCTTCACGGCGACGGCCACCGCCAGATCGATACCGCGCTTCAGATCCATCGGGTTCATGCCGGCGGCGACGTACTTCACGCCCTCGCGGACGATCGCGGCGGCCAGCACGGTCGCGGTGGTGGTGCCGTCACCGGCCGTGTCGCTCGACTTCGAGGCCACTTCGCGCACCATCTGGGCGCCCATGTTCTCGAACTTGTCGACGAGGCTCGATCTCCTTGGCGACCGTCACACCATCCTTGGTGATCCGGGGCGCACCGTAGCTCTTCTCGATCACGACGTTGCGGCCCTTGGGGCCGAGCGTCACCTTCACCGCGTTGGCGAGCAGCTCGACGCCGCGCAGCATCTTGTCGCGCGCGTCGGCGGAGAAACGAACGTCTTTAGCTGACATGTTAGGAGGCTCATCATCTATCGCTTGGCCCTGAGGCGCGCCGGAGCGGGCGCCTCGAAGGGCAGGTCATCGTTTGAGGCCGCGAGCGGCTTGATCAGAGCTAGGCGACGACGCCCAGGATGTCGGATTCCTTCATGATCAGGAGGTCCTGACCGTCGATCTTGACCTCAGTGCCGGACCACTTGCCGAACAGGACGCGGTCGCCGGCCTTCACGTCGAGGGCGTTGACCTTGCCTGCCTCGTCGCGGGCACCGGGGCCGACGGCGACGACCTCACCCTCCTGCGGCTTCTCCTTGACCGTATCGGGGATGATGATGCCGCCCTTGGTCTTCTCCTCGCCTTCGATGCGGCGGAGCACCACGCGGTCGTGCAGGGGACGAAATTTCATTGTGAAATCCTGATCGTTCCCGAGCGAGATCCAACCGAGATGGTTGGCGCTATCGCGGGAGAGTAGCGGCGAAGCAGTTCATCGCGGCCCGACTGAACCGTCCTTAGCACTCACCACAGGGAAGTGCTAATGCGCCGACAGCCGGCGACATAGGAGGTCGCGGTGGTGGCAAAGCGCGTAACTGCGCCTAACCTGCCGGAACGCTTTCCGGCCTCAAAATTCTCGGTCGGGGCGCTCACCTCCACGCCCCACGTTGCCCCGCAACGCAGCAGCACACCATCCTACCGCAGTGCAAAATATGTATGTTGCGCTGCGGCGGCGAAGGCACCATATTCTCTCTGCCGGTCCGTAGACCCCTCGGCCGGCTGGAGAAGCACCATCCGAGCCCTTCGCGTCTGTGCGCTCACAGCGTTCCTCTTCCCCGTCGCCGGATCAGCCTTTGCTGGGCCCGATAGTCAGCTGACCGTCAATGCTCCGCTCTATCGTGAGCAGATCCGGGACACGCAGCACGAGCGTTCCCGCAGCGACCTCAGAGTGACGTCACAACCCGTTTGGACTGCCCATCCCGACGAGACCGATCTCAAGATCGGGTCGGCCACCCAGAGCAAGTAGCACAGCGGGGCCGCCTCGGCCGCCTCGGCTACCGCGCCTATTCCTCTTCGCCGGTTCGCTCTCCTCCACCCAAGGGCGAGCAGAAGGGGCGCGAGCCTCATGCCGCTTCTGCAAACCGGCTGCGGCCGCAGCCGGAGGATGTCCCATTTACCAGTCCGTTATCGAAGCTGCTCAAAGACGCCCGAAAGAACGGCGGCTGTCGCTCGCGCTCCAGGGCGGAGGATCTCTCGGAGCCTTCGCCTGGGGTGTTCTCGATCGGTTGCTCGAAGAGGAGCATCTCAGCTTCGATGCCGTGAGCGGCGCGAGTGCTGGCGCGGTGAATGCGGTCATTCTCGCGGCGGGCCTGCTGGCGGGCGGCAAGCCTGAAGCTCGGCGTCGCCTCGACCATTTCTGGGGGCGGATGAGCCAGATGGCTCCGCCGAAGCGCAGCGCGGCGGCAGCCCTGTTCGCTGACCTCGTCGCGCACTTGATCTCGCCCTACCAGCTCAACCCGTTCAACCTGAACCCATTAAAGAGCCTCCTCTCGGCGGAGATCGATTTCGAGGCTCTGCGGGCGAACCCGCCTCTGCGGCTGCTGATCGCGGCGACCGCCGTGTCGACCGGACGGCTGCGGATCTTCCGCGAGACCGAACTCACACGCGAGATGGTGCTGGCCTCGGCCAGCCTACCCCTGCTGAGCCAAGCGGTGCCCATTGGCGCAGAGCGGTACTGGGACGGGGGCTACTCGGCCAACCCGCCCCTGACACCGCTCGTGGAAGTGTCCGAGGCATCCGACCTGCTCATCGTCCAGATCATGCCGACGCAGGGGGCGGAGGCTCCCCATGTCATCGCCCGCCATCGTGAAGCGCCTCGAACAGGTCACCTTCAACGGTGTCTTCCTGAGGAGGCTGCCGCTCTGGCGATGATGGCGCGGGTGGCCGGGTCTGGAAGTCGGGATCCTGCCTTCTCTCGCAAGCTGCAGCAGCTGCGTGTTCACCACATCTCAGCGGATCGGGAGTGCTCGAAGCTGAGCGAGGCGAGTGGCGGCAATCTTGACCGGCACTTCCTGTTGGAACTGCGCGAGAGCGGGCGGTCAGCGGCGGAAGCCTGGCTGGCGCACGGCATGGAAGACCCGGCTTTGCAGCACGGCATGCTGAGCGAGGAATATTCGGAAACAGTCCTGCCCGCTGTATGACAGGTCACAGGGTGCGCCCTTACAGGCCAGAGGGCCCTTTCAGTGTCCGAGTCGGGGCATTCCCGAGAAACTCGGCGGCTTGAAGAGGGTGCTGCCGGAGGCCGATGCGCGGCTCCACGGCGCTCTCGACCCGGCGGAAACCCAGAGCGCTGCCCAAATGTCGTAAGTTAACGTCTCGCCCCATCTGTCACTCAGCTGCTTTCTGGCAGAGCGGATAAATTGTGCAGCGCACTCAAGGCTTTGCAACTTGAGCATAACGCCTGACGAAATTCATCATCAATTATCGCGCCTGAAATGCTCCTCCGGGACTTGATATGGACGTGATACCCCACGACTTAGGTGCAGTGCGGCGGACTGAGTAGTAGGTTTCTTCGCCCCAGGAATTGCGCTTGTTATTCACATGTAAGCGCTCCGAACTCATAATATCCGGGAAGAACACCAAGATGACTTTCAATCAGAACAACAATCAGGGCAAACAGCACGAGCAGGCCAACAGGGCTGCCGATGCTACCAAGGAAAACATCAACAACACCACCGAGCATGGCAAGCAGTTTGTCGATGCTGCTCGCGATGGTGTGAACAAGATGGTTGACCTGCGCGAACAGGCGACAGAGAACACCAAGCAGGTCATGCAGAAGAGCGTCGAGACCGCTTCGCAGCAGGCTCGTGAGGCCGCGGAGCGGTTCACGAAGACGCTGGGCTTCTCGGGTGGAGACAGTGAGCGCCTCGCCCACCAGTCCAAGCAGAACATGGAAGCCGTGACACGCTGCGGCACGGTCCTGACCCAGGCGTTCCAGGACGTGTCGCGCAGCTGGTTCGGCCTGGCCCAGAAACAGTTCCAGCATAATCTCGACGGCATGAACAAGCTGGCCCGAGCCAAGTCGCTGCAGGAGTTCACCGCGATCCAGAGTGATCTGGTCCGTGAGAGCCTGCAGCACATGGTGCAGGACAGCAAGGCGATCACCGAGACCTCAGCGCGTGCCATCGAGGAAGCCAGCAAGACCTTCGCCAGCGTGGGGCCGCAGAGTCCTTCTGTGGTCCGCTGACGCGGACGCCACCTGAGCCGGACACAGGACGGCTCGGCAGTAAATCAGAGGGCGGTCGCTTCGGCCGCCCTTTTTCATGTCTCACTCGCCGTGGCTCCTTCGCCGCGCGGCGCGGAGCAGCCCATGCACAACCCTTTTACCGTCGCCCTGCTCGCCCTAGAGGCGCAGAAAGTGGTCGAGCTTCGGCTCGTGAAGCTCGCCTGGGGCGGCGCCGAGGGTTGGGCTGAGGCCGAGCAGATGGTGAGCGAGAAGGTCAGCGCTCTCGTCGAGGCGTCCGGAACGCTGATGACGGGCGGCTCATGCGATACCGTGATCGGGCGCTACCGCGAGCATGTGGCGGCCAACACGCGGCGTTTGAACGCCGATTAGCGCGGAGCGCTGTGGCTTCGGCCAGGGCGCCTTTCATCGTTTCGGAGCCTGGAACCGGCAGCCTACTCGCGCGTCTACCCAGCATCCCAAGGCTAGACCCAAGAGCCCCGCCGGCAGCCGCCGCGCGGGGCTTTTTCGTGGGCTGGGGCTTCGGCTGGGCGCCATGTCCTGCCACAAACACACGTAAGTTAATCCGAAATTCTGCTACTTGCGTACTAATTAAACAGAATTAGCTACCGAACACATCACTTAAGGGTATGCCGACTGGCTTTTTTAATTAAAGTCGAACTGACGAAGATTGAAGCCCTTCGTCATCTATGACGGACTTCGCCCGCCCGGCACAGCCGCGGCGGGCTTTTCTGTTCCTGGTGTCCTTCGAATGGCTGACGCGCCGCGGTTCGGTTGCCCGGTACTCAAGGAGCGCCACTGCCAATGGCCAACTTCAGCCCGCCCGGCCCTGCCGCGGCGGGTTTTTCGTGCGCCGCGTCGGCCTCTGGCGGGCTGTTCAAGGGCGTGCTGCTGCGCCGGATCCGCAGAGGAAGGACGCGATAAGATTTCGGGGCTCAAATTAAATGCAAGAATTCACGTTAAAATTTATTAACCATCAAGTAGCAAGTACGTGAACATTCTGCCGACGCTGAGCATGTTTAGTAGTGGAAGCTCAGTGAATGGTTCTGCGTAATGAGCACATATTCCATTTTCGTCCGAAATCTAACGAACGGTGACGCATCCCGACCGCAGCTGCTGGCATACGAAATCCGCGATGGGCGAGAAGCGCAATCTCTCGTCTCGGGTATCGCGAGTTCGTATCCAGATCACGGGCAACGGCCCGGCACTGGCGTGCACTGGTTCAGGCACGACGGCAGCGTGCACGAGATCTATGCTTGGCCCCATGCATAACTAAACCGCTCAGTCCCGAGCCTGGGGTGAGTCCGCCCGGCTGATGCCGCGCGGCCTTCCTCGTTCAGGCGTGCCACGGTGAGGGGTGGGCCGGATCCCGTTTTTACGTGGTTCGGCCCTGTGCCGTTCGGCCAAAGCTAGACCGGAGCGACACCGGATCCTCCCTGGCATGCCACGCCAATGCAAGAACGAAGTCCTACGCCAAACGGCTAAGGTTCGGCCCCCGCCTCAGCCGCGGTGGGCTTCTCTTTGTCGGCTGTCCTGCTACGATCTTAGTCAGGATGTTCGCACCCTGGCGGGGTGGGTTATCCTCTCGAACTCAGCCCGCCCGGTGCAGCGCCGAGGCGGGCTTTTTCGTGCGCATTGCACGGCCATCGGAGTGACGGGCGGTCACGAACCGAGGTATCGTTGCATACGTTGGAGAGCAGATTCACTGAAGCGCCACCGGTAGCGTTGCCGGCTGGAACGGATTTATGAGGGGGCTTCCCCGGTGGAGCAGTTTCACCTTCCGGCAGCATGTGGATGAGCAACCCCGACGCGCCGCCAGAGCACGATCCCACAGCCCCCGCATACCGGCTGCTCTTTGTGGGCGCTTCCAACGAGGTCGTCGGGGTTGAACGGCTGACCGCAAGCAGCGACGACGTTGCTTTAGCCGTGGCAGAGCAGCTAGCAGCAACCCACCCTGTGGAGCTCTGGGACGGTATACGCTTCATCGAGTGGTTCGAGCCGAACGCGTAGCCCAACTGCAGCGCTCGGTAGGACTCGCCCAGAAGCTGTCGCGGTGGGATTTTGTCGCGCCGCCGGAGGCGTCATTGCCGCGAGATCGGCCGCGGTGTCTCGTGCGCACCGGATTTAGATCCTGATTTGCGACAACCTCAGCTCGCCCGGTTCGCCGTGGCGGGTACTTTCGTGCGGACGGAGAGGGACCGACCATGGGTCCCCTGAAGGCCATGCCCGGGGATGCGGGGCCGCGCGATCTCGATACCCCCGCAGGTGAACGACATCAAAAGATGTCCGCGGTGTCCGCACGGCCGATCCGGTGTGCCACAACCTCGGCGGGCGTCAGAATGCTCCTCAACACACTTGCGTGAGATCAACGATCCGTTTGACCTGGATCAAAATCATCCTGCACAGCGGCTTCAGGCTGGAATGCCAGTCGGAACGGGGAAGGCGCTTGGCAAACCCCTCACGATGCGCTTTGGGCCGATCCACGTAAGCCGCCACGCCCGCGCCATCCCGTGGTGGGCTGACCGAAGCCTTACGCTGAGTGGGCCCTCAATGATGAAGGCGAGCCTGTAGGCATCGGCGCGGGCAAGCCGCATCTCCTGTAAAGCGACCGCGACACCTTGCCCGAGGCCTTCGCGGTTCTATCGTCTTTGCACGGTTAAAATATTCCGGGCTGGGCCATGCAGAACCCTTGCATACGCAGGCTGGAGCACGGCGCGCGCCTCACAAGGGACGACTGCGCTACCCTGGCGCACCTCACGCGCCACACGCGGCAGATCGAGCCGCGCCAGACCATCCTCGACGAGGGGGAACTGCCCTCGCGTCCCATCGCCGTGCTGGCGGGCTGGGCCTGCCGCGGCGTATGCTGGGGGACGGCCTGCGCCAAATCACCGAACTGGTGCTGCCCGGTGACATCTGCCACCCGCACATCGGCCTCGTCGCGGCAGATTACTCGTTCAGCACACTCTCGCCCTGCACGCTCGCGGAGATCGACCCAGCGGAACTTGCGAGTGCCGTGGAGGACTATCCTGACGTACGCCGTGCCCTGCGCTGGTCGACGCTCCAGGCCGAGAGTATCTTGCGCGAGATGGTGACCAACAACGGCCGGCGGCTGGCGACCGCGCGGATCGCGCATCTTATCTGCGAGGTGTTTGCTCGGCTGCGAGCGGCGGGCGTATTGGAGGGGAACAACTGCGCGTGGCCGCTGACGCAGGAGGCGCTATCGGAAGTCACGAGCATGACGAGCGTTCACGTCAACCGCTCGCTCAAGGCACTGCGTGACGCCGGACTGATCGTGCCGAAACACCACGTCATGCGCGTTCCCAGCATTGAGCGGCTGGAGGAGTTCTGCGGCTTTCGGCCCGATTACCGTGCGCGCCTCAGGGCAACATCTGCCGACTGCGCCCATACGCTGAAACACACTGACGTAACCACCGACCGATATTCGTCTCCAAACGTCCGTAGCGGACGCCAGGGCACGTCCTTGCTGATGACGTCCTCGCCTTCATCGGCCAGTGCGGCTCCGAGGCGTAACATCTCGGCTGGTCGGCGGCCGAGATGTTCGGCGTGCATCCGCAGGTCGGCACGCTGTGCTTGGATCCCTGCGGCGTCCTGATGCTCGGCACCGGAGCGGTCCAGGCGGTCCGTGCTGATCGCGTCGAGTTCGCGCAGTCGGCTGGCAACCGCACCCTAAAGGGCCGGGCGCCAGGCATCCCGATCTGGGAGTTTGCCGCGAAGGGCAGTTGATGCGGCGCGTCCACCACCCCACGCCTCGTGCAGCCGCAGGGGCCGAACTGTCCGGGAGCGGACAGAAACGCCCATCCTCCGCCGGGTTGTCCTTCATGGAGCAAGGTAGAGGCGCGGGTGCCACGTGACTCTTCAATGTCCAGGACGGTCGCAGCCAACTCGATACCGAGGGCACGGAGCTGACCTGCCGCAAGGCCGCGCGTCTGCTGGCTGCGCAACTGGCCGACGAGATCCTGAGAGACGAGGCGCAGCGGCAGGTGCATGGCGAGACTTTGCGCCTGGAAGTCCTGGACGAAGCCGGCAAGATTGTCTGCCGCGTCGAAATGAGTGTCAGCGATCCGAGCGCGGCGGCGTAAGCCCTATGCCACCGGCAGCCAAGTCCGCGCGCGCCACGCTTTCGCTCGGCTTCGGCAGAGACGCCTTTCGTTATTTTATTTGATCTTGAAAAGCCGGCCGATCGCACGTCGCCCAGTATCCCTGTTGCAACGACCGCAGCTTCGTCGGCACCGCCGCGAGGCACCTTTCTACGCCTGCCGTCCTCCAGCAGGTCACCGCAAGCCTGTATAGCTACGCGATCTCTAGGTCAGTCTATCACCAGCTTGAAGTAGGACGCTACGTCAACGGAGCGGCGAGAGGGTGGCAATCAGCGCGGTCGGCAAGGACATAGCGGCAGAAACATTGCCCCTTCGGCGCATTTCCCATGTGATTGCACACTTGCGTGCGGAGATATACTCTCATTCAGCGGCATTGGGTGATGCGCTGCCTAACGGTAGATCACGAGGACGTGATGCAACGGAGAGATTTCCTCTCGTACACAATCGCCGGAATTGGGGCGATGGCTCTAGCATCACCGGGGCGAACTCAAGAGCACGTCCCAAGAATTGGCTTGCTGTGGCATGCTGCGGGCCCCGACCAAGAAGCGCTCTATATGGCGGCCTTGCGGCAAGGGCTGGCCGACCGCGGGTATATCGAGGGCCAAAATATCATTGTTGAGCACCGGTTTCCGGCCGAACTTCCGGAACGCTTCCAAAACATGGCGGCCGAACTTGCTTCAAAAAATATGAACATCTTAGTCGGGGCGGGACCAAACGCCGCCCTCGCGCTTCAGAAGGCGACGAAGACTACGCCGATCATTTTCATCGCGGCCTTTGATCCAGTCGGAAGTGGTCTAGTCACCAATATTCCTCACCCAACTGGGAACATAACAGGCTTAGAGTTTCCGGATCTTATTACAAAACGGCTAGAGTTCATAAAGAAAGCAGTTCCAGATGTTGATGTTGCAAAGATTATGATCAACACGAACACCGCGGGCGTGCATCAATACGTAGAGAGAGTGCAATCCGAAGCGGGCAATTTAGGGTTAAAGATCGAGCCGCTTGAAATACACGGCGTGGAGAATTTAGAAGCTGCCTTCGCAGGCGTCGAGCAAAACGGCCATACCTGCGTTGCGGCGAATCCTGATCCACTCTTTGTTGCCGAACGGAAGAGGATAGCCGGGCTGGCGCTTCAACGACGGCTACCATCCATATTTCATAATGAGCTTTACGTTAGGGATGGTGCTCTCATGTCGTATGGCACCAATATTCCTGAAATATTCCGTGAGGCGTCAAGTTACATTGATCGAATACTAAAAGGTGCGCAAATTGCCGATCTTCCTGTTGAGCAGCCAAATAAATACAGATTCGTAATTAACATGAAGACCGCTGATAAATTAAACATCCGGATCTCGGAGGCCGCGTTGGTGCTTGCCGACGATTATGTCGATTGATTATTACAGCGACAACTCCGACTGAGCTTTGTGAGGTGCTGACCATAGCACGTTCTGTTCGGATCCGTTTTCTATTCTCTGGCGAGGCGCCTGAGGAGGATCATGGCCGCAGCCAGCACGAGGAGGGCGGGCGCGGGTAGGCGGTCGCTTCGTGATCGCAGGAGGCTCGGCACCAGATCGCGTACGTTCATGGTCCCGCCCTTCAGAGCGGACTCACCGCAACGCCAGCGGCAGCCCGATCCGCGCGCTCCACGCCGCCACCCTTGCCCCGCTAGGGCCTTTCGTTCGCCTGCGGCCACACCGGCACGGTCCGCGGTCCCCTGGCCCCGCATTTCTCGCACCGCAGCCTCAGCCTGGCATCCGGCACGAAACTGTCCGGCGGGAAACGGTCGATCGGCACCTCGGCCTCGTGTCCGCAGGCGCACGCGCCGAGCAGGGCCCGCGCGCCGTTCTGCACGCTGTTGGCGATCGTGGCCGGGGTCACCTCGCGGCCTTCGGCATCGTAAGCCCGGCGGGGATTACGCTTGTGCCGCGGCACCGGATCGCCGACGCCGGGCGTGTAGGCGTTCGCGGGGTAGCGGGGCTCGGGCATGGCGCTGAGCTATCGCGGCTCCTCAAGAGCCACCATCCTCAGTTGCGCCCCTCCGCGAATAGGAAGAGCAGCGTCGCCACCACCAGCAGGGCACAGAAGGTATACACGCCAGCGATGTCACGGCGGTCGCCCGGTCGGCCCCGCTTCAAGTCCGTGACCAACTTCATCCCCGTAGCGCACGTGACCGTGCTTGCGGCCACGATGGCGGCGAACGAGATCCATCCGGATGTGGTGTGAGGTGGCGTCATGGGTTTGGGGGTCGGACTGGCCCGACGCCTTTACCGGATGCGCCAGCAGGATCGCGGTCCGGATCATGGTGCGCTTGTATGCCGGCTTGTCGGTGAGAAGCGCATCCTGGGCTGCCTTGTGTCCCGCAACCGCTTCGACCAGGTCGAGAGTCCAGCCTTTGGTGAGCGGGTAGAGCCTCGGTCGCCAGATCCGCGAGCACCGCATCGACGGCGGCATCGATCGCCTGATCGGTGACCTCGGCGGTTTTACGCAGTTCGGAAACGGCCGGGTTGGTGGCCATCAGGGACTGTGCCGACTCTTGTGCAGCGGAAAAACACCTTCTGTTCCGGTGTGTCGGTTATGTCCCGGACCTGAAGGACTTGTCTCCCTTCAGGAATTTGGCTGGGGCGCCAGGATTCGAACCTGGGAATGGCGGTACCAAAAACCGCTGCCTTACCACTTGGCGACGCCCCACCGTCGGCCGTGGCTCTCTAGACGGCGGGACAGGGCGTGGCAAGTCGAACTCGGTGCCGATGCGGCGGGCACGAAGGCTTGGCGTCCCCGCTCCAGCGGCACAGCGAGGCGGGTCCTCAGCGGTTCTCGAAACGGCCGTCGATCCGTCGGGGCAGACCGAGAGGATTGGCGGCCTGAAGCGCCGCCGGCAGCAGAGCGTCGGGGACGTCTTGGTAGCTCACCGGCCGCAGGAACCGATCGATCGCGAGGCTGCCCACCGAGGTCGTGCGTCCGTCCGAGGTCGCCGGATAGGGGCCCCCATGGACCATGGCATGTGCCACCTCGACGCCGGTGCCGAAGCCGTTCACCAGAATCCGCCCGACCCGCCGCTCCAGAAGCGGCAGCAGATCGCGCGCCGCCGCGTGATCCTCGGGCACGAGGTGCAGCGAGGCCGTGAGCTGGCCCTCGAGATGCTCCAGCACCACTCGCATCGCCGCGAGATCCCGACAGCGCACGACCAGCGCCGAGGCGCCGAACATCTCCTCCTGCAGCACCGGATCCGCCAGCAAGGCGTCCGATTCGGTGGTGAACAGGGCGGCCCTGCCCTGCGTCGCCGACCCTTCCGGTCCCTCGGCCAGGAGGGTGACGGCAGCGTGGCCAGCCACACGCGCGACGCCTTCACGGTAGGCGCGCTGGATGCCCGGGGTCAGCATGGTCGCGGCCGGGCTCTCCCGCAGCGCCGCCCCGACCGCCTCCAGGAAGGCGTCCAGGCCCGGCCCGGGGAGTGCCAGGATCAGACCCGGATTGGTGCAGAACTGGCCGGCGCCGAGGGTCAGCGAGGCCGCGAAGGCCCGCCCGATCGCCGCGCCGCGTTCCGCCAGCGCGGCCGGGAACAGCAGCACCGGGTTGATGCTGCTCATCTCCGCATAGACGGGGATGGGCCGGGGGCGTCCGGCCGCGATCGCCATCAGGGCCATGCCGCCACGGCGCGATCCCGTGAAGCCCACGGCGCAGATCCGGGGATCACTCACCAGCGCCTGCCCGATGGATTGGCCGGCATCGAACAGCAGCGAGAATGTCCCCTCCGGCAGGCCGCAGGAGGATACCGCCTTCTGGACGGCGCGGCCGACGAGTTCGGACGTGCCGGGATGGGCCGGATGCGCCTTCACGATCACCGGGCAGCCCGCCGCCAGCGCCGAGGCGGTGTCACCCCCGCCACCGAGAAGGCGAGCGGGAAGTTGCTCGCCCCGAACACCGCCACGGGCCCTACCGCGATGCGCCGCAGGCGCAGATCCGGCCGCGGCAGCGGCTTGCGGTCCGGCAGCGCCGGGTCGATGCGAGCCTCGACGTAGCCGCCCTCGCGCACCACACTGGCGAACAGGCGCAGCTGGCCGACGGTGCGGGCGCGCTCCCCTCGATCCGCGGCCGGGGAAGGCCGGTCTCCGCCATGCAGCGGGTGACGAGGTCGTCGCCGATCTCCAGGATGTTCGCGGCGATCGCTTCGAGGAAGGCGGCCCGGGCTTCCGGAGCGGTCTCGCGGTACATGTCGAAGGCGGCCTCCGCCAAAGCGCAGGCCCGGTCGAGGTCGCCGAGGCTTGCCCCCGGGAAATCGGGCTCCAGGGGCTCGCCGGTGGCCGCCGCTACGGCCCGGAAGGCCGGCTCAGCGCCGCGTCGGGTCTCGGCGCCGATCAGGTTCTCGCCGCGCACGGTCATGAGCTGCTCCTCTTCGCAAGGGTGCGGGCCCGCCGCACCGGGACAGTCGCGCGGGCGCCCGTCAGCCCCGTTGCGCCGCCAGGGCCTTCTCGCGGATCGCCGCGAGGGTCATGGTCGGGGTCAGTGCCTCCGGATCGACGCGGCAATGGATCATCGCGGGGAGCCCCGAGGCGAGGCTGCGCTCGAAGGCGGGGGCGAACTCCTCGGTGCGCTCGACGTGCTCGCCGTGACCGCCGCAGGCCCGAGCGAGTGCGGCGAAATCCGGGTTGCGCAGCTCGGTCGCTGAGACACGCCCGGGATATTCTCGCTCCTGGTGCATCCGGATCGTGCCGTACATGCCGTTGTCGAGGACGACCACGATGATCGCGACGCCGTACTGCACGGCAGTGGCGAATTCCTGCACGGTCATCATCACGTCGCCGTCACCGGCGAGCGCCACGACGATCCGCTCGGGGAAGCTGCGCTTGGCCATGACCGCGGCCGGCAGGCCGTAGCCCATGGAACCGGAGGTCGGCGCGAGCTGCGTGCCGAAGGCGCGGAACCGGTAATAGCGGTGGACCCAGGTGGCGAAGTTGCCGGCGCCATTGCAGATCACGGCATCCCGGGGCAGCCGTTCCCGCAGCCACGTGATCGCCTCGCCGTACTGGAACGCCCCCGGCTTCGGCTCTGGGGTCTCGGACCACGCGCGATAGGAGGCGTGGGCCGCGGCGGCGCGCCCGCTTCCGGTGGCTTCGAAGACGGGAAGCGCGGTGCAGAACGTGTCCGGCGTCGCCTCGATGGCTAGGGTCGGCTGGTAGACCCGACCGAGTTCGGCCGCATCCGGATGGATATGGACCAGCGGCAGGCCGGGATTCGGGATCCCGAGCAACCCGTAGGATTGCGCCGGCATCTCGGAGAGGCGGCCGCCCACCATGAGCAGAAGGTCGGATTCCCGGATCCGCGCCAGGAGGGCCGGATTCGGCCCGATCCCGAGTTCGCCGGCGAAGTTGGGATGATCGGCGGGGAAGAGCTGGGCCCGCCGGAACGAGACGGCCACGGGCACGTCGTGGCGCTCGGCCCAGGCAGCCATGGCGGCGACGGCCCCGGCGGTCCAGCGGGAGCCGCCGAGCAGTACCATCGGCCGGCGTGCCTCCGCCAGCATCGTCCGCAGGCACTCCGTGTCGCCGCTGGACGGCGCTGGCTCGGCGGGGACCACCCGCGGCGCGTCGGCGACCGCTGCGACATCGTCGAGCATGTCCTCCGGCAGCGCCACCACGACGGGGCCCGGACGGCCCTGGAGCGCCACGCGGAACGCCCGCGCGAGGATCTCCGGTATGCGGGCCGCGTCGTCGATCTCCACGGCCCATTTGGCGACGCCGCCGAACATCTGCCGGTAGTTGATCTCCTGGAACGCCTCCCGGTCCCGCATGCCCCGGGCGATCTGCCCGACGAACAGGATCATCGGCGTCGAATCCTGGCGCGCGATGTGGATCCCCGCCGAGGCGTTGGTGGCCCCGGGACCGCGGGTGACGAAGCAGATGCCGGGGCGCCCGGTGAGCTTGCCGGCGGCCTCCGCCATGATCGCGGCGCCGCCCTCCTGGCGGCAGACGAGGACATCGATGCCGCTGTCCCGCAGGGCGTCGAGCACCGCGAGGTAGCTCTCGCCGGGAATGCAGGTGACGCGCTCGACGCCCTGCGCGAGGAGCTGATCGACGAGAATCTGCGCGCCGGTGCGTGAAGGCGATCCGTTCACGTCGTTCCTCCCTGGCAATCCCGCCGCCCCGGACCGCGTGGCGGTCGGCCAGACACAGCGCGCACTCCGATCTGAGATGCCGGTGATATCTCAGCAGAGGATAGAGGCGATCGGATCACCGTCAACCTGTCAGGCGAGTGGCCGCCGGTCGAGGGCCCTGCGGGTCATCTGGTCGAGAAAGTCGAACAGGCTCCCGATGCCGGCGAGCGCCGCATCGGCGTCGCGGGCCACGACGCCGGCCACGATCCCCGCGTGGATCCGGGCGCAGTCGAGGAAGCTCGCAGTTGGCTCGTAGGTGTACCAGAAGCGCCGGGACTGGGCGTGGAGCGCCGCCATGGTGCTGGTCAGGGTGGCGTTGTGGGCGGCCCCGACCATTGCCTCGTGCAGCGTCCGCTTGTGCCGGAAATAGGCCTCCCGGTCCCGGGCCTCAGCGGCCGTGAGCAGCCCGGCGATGCAGTCCTGCAGTGTGGCGAGATCCTGATCCGTGGCGCGCGCGATCACGCAGCGGGCCACCGTCTCGTCCAGGGGACGCCGGACCTCGAGCAGTTCGAGATGCGTGATGATGTCGACATGCGTGACCAGCACGCCGCGGCGCGGATGGACCTCGACGAAGCCGATGGTCTTGAGGCGCGCCAGCGCCTCGCGGATCGGGGTGCGCCCGAGTGCGAGCTCCTCGCCCAGCTCGCCTTCCGACACCATCGCCCCAGGGGCGAGGCGGCGGCTGATGATCATCTGCTCGATGGCGTCGTAGGCGGTCTCCGCGAGGGAGCGCGGCCGTCCCGACGCCATTCCGAGGCCGTTCCCGCCCGATCCAGCCGACACGAATTTCGATCCGGCCAATACACGCCCCGTCCGTTGCAGGATCCGTCTGACGCCATACCGAGGAGTTGACAATGGCGAGGAACGACATGCTACTCAACCCCTGAGATATCAGTCGGCGCTCACGGTGGACCCTGGAGCCCGCCGCACCCTTACGGTGGGGCGACACGACCGTCGGGGAGGATGAGCGGATGCCCGGGCTGTCTCCAGAGACGCGCGCCAAGCTGAAGACCGTCAGCACGGCGACGCTGATGACCGCCCTGTACAAGCGCGGTTTCCGCAACCAGATGATTCAGGGCGTCCTTCCCTTGAAGAAGGGCGGGGCCACCATGGTCGGCGAGGCCTTCACCCTGCGCTACATGCCGGCCCGCGAGGACCTGAACCCGATCACGGTCTTCCGGGACCGGGCCCACCCGCAGCGCAAGGCGGTGGAGGAATGCCCGCCCGGCGCCGTGTTCGTGATCGACAGCCGGAAGGACGCCCGCGCCGCCTCCGCGGGTTCGATCCTGGCGACGCGGCTGATGGTGCGGGGTTGCGCCGGCTTGGTGACCGACGGCGGCTTCCGCGACGCCGACGAGATTGCCCAGCTCGACATGCCGAGCTACCACGCGCGCCCCTCGGCGCCGACCAACCTCACCGTCCACCAAGCCATCGACATCAACGTGCCGATCGGCTGCGGCGACGCCCCGGTCTTCCCCGGTGACGTGATCGTGGGCGACGGTGACGGCGTCGCGGTGATCCCGGCCCATCTCGCCGACGAGATCGCCGACGAGGCGGTGGAGATGACGGCCTACGAGGATTTCGTCACCGAGGAGGTCCGCAAGGGCCGCTCGATCCTCGGTCTCTACCCGGCCACCGACGAGCAGAGCCTCGCCGACTTCGCCGCCTGGCGGAAGACGACCGGCCGCTGAGCCCGGACCCGGACGCCCGATCTCGGCCGGCGCGGCCAGCGGCTTCGGGCCGATGCGACATCGGAAAAGACGGGAGGGCGCCATGGCGGCGGGCATTCCAGCGGTCCCGGCTTCGTCGGAGATCGAGCGGCGGACGATTTCCAAAGTCTCGTGGCGGCTCCTGCCGCTGATCGTGGTGATCTACTTCGTCGCCTACATGGACCGCACGAATGTGGGCTTCGCCTCCTTCGGCCTGGACCGGGAGTTCGGCTTCTCGGCGACCCTGTACGGCTGGGGCGCGGGAATTTTCTTCCTCGGCTATTTCTTCTTCGAGGTGCCGAGCAACGTACTGCTGGAGCGCACCGGGGCCCGGATCTGGATCGCCCGGATCATGATCACCTGGGGCTTGGTCGCGGGCGGCATGGCCTTCATCGCCGGCCCGGTGAGCTTCCTGGCGATGCGCTTCCTGCTCGGCGTCGCCGAGGCGGGGTTCTTCCCGGGCATGATCCTGTACTTCACATACTGGTTTCCCCGGAAGTACCGGGCCCGGGTAGTGGCGGCGCTGTTCCTGGCCGTGCCGGGCTCGAACGCGCTGACGGCGGTGATCTCCGGGGCGCTGCTCCAGCTCGATGGGGCGATGGGCCTTCACGGCTGGCAGTGGCTGTTCCTCCTCGAGGCGGCGCCCGCGATCGTGCTGGCCTTCGTGGTGCTCGCGCTGATGACCGATCGGCCCGCCAAGGCCACCTGGCTGGCCGAGGACGAGCGCCGCTGGCTGGAGGACACGCTGGAGGCGGAGCGCCGCAGCACCGTGAAGACGCATGGGCACTTCACACTTCGTCAGGCGCTGACCGATTCCCGGGTGCTGACGCTCGCGGCGATCTATTTCACCATCGTCACGGCGACCTACGGCATCACCTTCTTCATGCCGCCGATCCTCAAGAGCCTGAAGCTCACCGACTGGGAGACGGGGCTCGCTACGGCGGTCCCGTATATCGTGGGCACGGTCGGCATGATCGCCTGGAGCTGGTCGTCGGACCGGCGCAACGAGCGGCGCTGGCACTTCGTCATCGGGGCGATCGTGGCGGCGATCGGGCTCATCGCCTCCGGGCCGCTGCTCGGCAGCCTCTGGGCGCTGGCGGCGATGTCGGTGGCGACCGTCGGGCTCTACGGAACCAAGCCCGCCTTCTGGCCCCTGCCGGCGGAGTTCCTGTCGGGCCCGGCCGCGGCCGGCGGCATCGCGCTGATCAATTCGGTGGGCAATCTCGGCGGCTTCGTCGGCCCCTACGTCCTGGGCTGGCTGAGGGATACCACCGGCACCTACGAGGCCGGCCTGTACTTCCTAGCGGGCTGCGCGCTGGCCTCGGCGGCCCTCGCCTTCCTGGCGGTTCGCCCGCGGGCGCCGGAGGCGGGTACGGCCGCGGCCGGCGCGGTCCGCCCGAATGCGTGACACCGGAGGCACCGTGATGACCGCGCGCAAGAAGACCCTGGGCGAGCTGCGCAGCCAGCGCTGGTTCGGCGCCACCGACCTGCGCAGCTTCGGCCACCGCTCGCGCATGCTCCAGATGGGCTACGAGCGCGCCGATTTCAGCGACAAGCCAGTGGTCGGCATCATCAACACCTGGAGCGACATCAATCCCTGCCACCAGCACTTCAAGGCGCGGGTGGAGCACGTGAAGCGCGGGGTCTGGCAGGCGGGCGGCTTCCCGATCGAATTGCCGGCGCTCTCGCTGTCCGAGAACTTCGTCAAGCCGACCACGATGCTCTACCGCAACCTCCTGGCCATGGAGGTGGAGGAACTCCTGCGCCAGCACCCGGTCGACGGCGCGGTGCTGATGGGTGGCTGCGACAAGACCACGCCCGGCACCGTGATGGGCGGCATCTCCATGAACCTGCCGATGATCTTCTTGCCGGCCGGGCCGATGATGCGCGGGCATTTCGGTGGGACGATCCTCGGCTCCGGCTCGGACGTGTGGAAGTACTGGGCCGAGAAGGAGGCCGGGAACATCACCACGCAGGAGTGGAACGACATGGAGGCGGGCATCGCCCGCTCGGCCGGCACCTGCATGACCATGGGCACCGCCTCGACCATGACGTCGACCACCGAGGCGATGGGCCTGTGCTTGCCGGGCGCAGCCTCGATTCCGGCGGCCGATGCCGACCATCCCCGCATGGCCAGCGCCTGCGGCCGGCGCATCGTCGAGATGATCTGGGAGGACCTGAAGCCCTCCGACATCCTCGACCGGCGCTCCGTCGACAACGCCCTCGTGGTCCACAACGCGCTGGCCGGCTCCACCAACGCGATGATCCACCTGGTGGCCATGGCGGGCCGGGCCGGCATCCCGGTCAAGCTCACCGAGTTCGACGATTTCGCCCAGAGGGTGCCGGTGATCGCCAACCTGCGCCCCTCCGGGCAGTGGCTGATGGAGGATTTCCACATCGCCGGTGGGATCCGCGCCCTGATGGCGCGCCTGTCCCCCTCCTCCACCTCGACGCCCGCTCGGTCACCGGCGGCACGATCGGCGACGGGCTCGCGGGCATCCGGGTCTACAACGACGACGTGATCCGCCCTCTGGACCGGCCGATCGTCGCCACCGGCGGCACGGCGATCCTTTACGGCAACCTCGCCCCGGACGGCTGCGTGATCAAGCCGCCGGCGGCCGACCCGCGCTTCCTCCAGCATACCGGCCCAGCGCTCGTCTTCGACGATTACGATGCGCTGAACGCGGCGGTGAACGACCTCGACCTCGACGTCACGCCCGACCACGTGATGATCCTGCGCAATGCCGGCCCGATCGGCGGTCCCGGCATGCCGGAATGGGGCATGTTGCCGATCCCGAAGGTCCTGCTCCGGCAGGGCGTGCGCGACATGGTCCGCATCTCGGACGCGCGCATGAGCGGCACGAGCTACGGCGCCTGCATCCTGCACGTCTCGCCGGAATCGGCGGCCGGCGGGCCACTGGCCGCCGTGCGCAACGGCGATCTCATCACGGTGGACGTGCCCGGGCGGCGGATTCACCTGCACCTCGACGATGCCGAGATCGCCGCCCGGGTGAAGGCGTTCCGGCCGCCGGACCGCGCCTATCCGCGGGGTTACAACCGGCTGTTCGCCCAGCACGTGCGGCAGGCCCACGAGGGCTGCGACTTCGATTTTCTCGAGGGCGCGGGCGGAATCCCCGAACCCGAGATTCACTGACCGGGCGATTCGTCGAAGAGCGGCGGCCCATCACCACAGGGAGGCGAGATGGCGATGATCGCGCGCAGGGGCCTGCTCGCCGGAGCGGCCCTGCTCGGTGCCGCGCGGGTGGCGGGGGCCGGCTGGGAACCGTCGCTGCGGGTGCCGGACCCGGCCGTCGAGATCCTCGATCGGGCCTTCGCCAAGTACCGCCTTGCCTCGGCGACGGTGGAGCGGGTCGCCACGGGCTTCCGCTGGGCCGAGGGACCGGTCTGGTTCGGCGACATGGGATCGCTGCTGTTCAGCGACGTGGTCAACGACCGGATCATGAAAGGGAGGAGGCCTCCGGCGCGCTCTCGGTGTTCCGCAAGCCGTCGAACTACGCGAACGGCAACACCCGCGACCGGCAGGGACGGCTGATCACCTGCCAGCACAAGACCCGCAGCGTCACCCGGACCGAGCATGACGGCAGCCTCACAACGCTGATGGACCGGTTCGACGGCAAGCCGCTGAACTCGCCGAACGACGTGGTCTGCCATTCCGACGGCGCGGTCTGGTTCACAGACCCGGCCTTCGGGCCGAATCCCCACGAGTCGATGGCCGCGCCGGAGCTTCCGGGGAACGTCTACCGGATCGATCCCAAGACCGGACAGGCCAGCGTCGTGGTCGAGGGCGTGGCGGGGCCGAACGGGCTCTGCTTCTCGCCCGATGAGTCGAAGCTCTACGTCATCGAGGCGCGGGCGAAGCCGAACCGCCTGATCCGCGTTTACGACGTGCTCGAGACCGGCACGAAGACCGCCAACGGCCGCGTCTTCTACGATGCCGGCACCGGTACGCCGGACGGCTTCCGGGTCGATGTCGACGGCAATCTCTGGTGCGGCTGGGGGATGAGCGAGGCCGAGGACGGGGTGATCGTGCTGTCACCCGAGGCCAAGCCGATCGGACGGATCCGCCTTCCGGAACGCTGCGCCAACCTGTGCTTCGGCGGCCTCAACCGCAACCTGCTGCTGATGACGTCGACGCACTCGGTCTATTCGCTGTACGTCAATACGCGGGGCGCTGGGACCTGCTGAGGCTGGGCTGGCCGCATCGCTTCTGCGCGAAGCGGCTCCGGATTGTCCCGTTCCCGCCCGGACCTGCCGCGGTCTTTGCGGGTAAAGCGAGGCAAGCCAGCAGCGCCACGTCTGCCAACGTCACGTTGCCCTGAATCGCCTCGCTCCGCGCGCGATGACCGACGGAGGATCGAGAAGGGCGCCGAAGCGCCCCCGCCCTACTCCGCCGCCTGCGCCAGATACCGCGCTGGGTCGTAGTTCAGGATCGGCCCGAGCCAGCGCTCGACCTCGCGGATGTCCATGCCCTTGCGCGCGGCGTAGTCCTCGACTTGATCCCGCTCCACCTTGGCGACGCCGAAGTAGTGCGCCTCCGGATGGGCGATGTAGATCCCCGACACGGACGAGCCCGGCCACATGGCGTAGGACTCGGTGAGCTTCACGCCGATCCGGCTCTCGGCCTTCAGCAGGTCGAACAGCGTGGTCTTCTCGGTGTGGTCGGGCTGGGCCGGATAGCCCGGGGCCGGGCGGATGCCGTCGTACTTCTCCAGCACCAGATCCTCGGCCGTGAAGGCTTCGTCGGCCGCGTAGCCCCAGAACTCCTTGCGCACCCGCTCGTGCATGCGCTCGGCGAAGGCCTCGGCGATGCGGTCGGCGAGCGCCTTGACCAGGATGGCGCGGTAATCGTCGTTCGCCCGCTCGAAGCGCTCGGCGATGCGCACCTCCTCCAGGCCGGCCGTGACCACGAAGCCGCCGACATAGTCGGCGATGCCGGTCCCGGCCGGGGCCACGAAGTCCGACAGGCAGGTGTTCGAGCGCCCGTCGCGCTTCGAGAGCTGCTGGCGCAGGCCGTGGAAGGTGGCGAGCCGCTCCGCGCGGCTCTCGCCGGTGTAGAGCACGATGTCGTCGCCGACGCTGTTGGCCGGCCAGAAGCCGATCACCGCCTTCGGGTTGAACCAGCGCTCCTCCACGATCTGCTTCAGCATCCCTTGCGCGTCCTCGTAGAGGGCGCGGGCGGCCGGGCCCTGCTCGGGATCGTCCAGGATCGCCGGGAAGCGGCCCTTGAACTCGTAGGTCTGCAGGAACGGCGTCCAGTCGATGTAGGACACGAGGTCGGCGACCTCGTAGGAGCCGTAGACCCGCGTGCCGGTGAAGGTGGGCTTGGCCGGCTTGTAGGCAGACCAGTCGATCCTGAAGGGATTGGTTCGCGCCTTGGCGAGCGGCAGCCGCTGCTTGTCGGCCTCCGAGCGCTTATGCGCCGCTGCGACCTTGGCGTACTCGGCCCGCACCTTCTCGATCGTGGCGCCCCGGGTCTCCTGGGAGATCAGACTCGACACCACGCCCACGGCGCGGCTCGCGTCGGTGACGTAGACCGCCTGTCCCTTGGCGTAGGCCGGGTGGATCTTCACCGCCGTGTGGACGCGGCTCGTGGTGGCGCCGCCGATCAGCAGCGGCACGTCGAGACCCTCGCGCTCCATCTCGCCGGCCACGTGAACCATCTCGTCGAGCGACGGGGTGATCAGGCCCGACAGGCCGACGATGTCGACCTTCTCGCGCTTGGCAGTCTCCAGGATCTTGGCGGCCGGCACCATCACGCCGAGATCGATGATCTCGTAGTTGTTGCAAGCCAGCACGACGCCGACGATGTTCTTGCCAATGTCGTGGACGTCGCCCTTCACGGTGGCCATCAGCACCTTGCCGGCGGCTTGGCGCTTGCCGTCCCCGCCATTGGCCAGCTTCTCCTCCTCCATGAAGGGCTCGAGATAGGCCACCGCCTGCTTCATCACGCGGGCAGACTTCACCACCTGCGGCAGGAACATCTTGCCGGACCCGAACAGGTCGCCGACCACGTTCATGCCGGCCATCAGCGGGCCCTCGATGACGTGGAGCGGGCGCTCGGCCTTCTGCCGCGCCTCCTCGGTGTCGGCGATGATGTACTCGGTGATGCCGTTGACCAGCGCGTGCTCGATGCGCTTCTCCACCGGGCCCTCGCGCCACGTCAGGTCGGCGGTCTTGGCCTGAGCCGAGGCGCCGGTCTTGAAGCGCTCGGCGGCCTCGAGCAGGCGCTCGGTGGAATCGTCGCGGCGGTTGAGGACCACGTCCTCGCACAGCTCGCGCAGCTCCGCCGGGATCTCGTCGTAGACGGCGAGCTGGCCGGCATTGACGATGCCCATGTCCATGCCGGCCTGGATTGCGTGGAACAGGAACACGGCGTGCATCGCCTCGCGCACCGGCTCGTTGCCGCGGAACGCGAAGGACAGGTTCGAGACACCGCCCGAGACGTGGACGTGCGGCAGGGTCTCGCGGATCTGCCGTGTCGCCTCGATGAAGGCGACGCCGTAGCCGTTATGCTCCTCGATGCCGGTGGCGACCGCGAAGATGTTCGGATCGAAGATGATGTCCTCGGGCGGGAAGCCGACCTGCTCGGTCAGGATCCTGTAGGCGCGGGTGCAGATCTCGACCTTGCGCGCCTGCGTGTCGGCCTGGCCCTGCTCGTCGAAGGCCATGACCACGACGGCGGCGCCGTAGGAGCGGCAGATCTTGGCATCGTGGATGAACTTTTCCTCGCCCTCCTTCATGGAGATCGAGTTCACGATCGGCTTGCCCTGCAGGCACTTGAGCCCGGCCTCGATCACCTCGAACTTCGAGGAATCGACCATCACGGGCACCCGGGCGATGTCGGGCTCGGCTGCGACGAGGTTGAGGAACTCGACCATCGCCTTCTGGGAGTCGAGCAGCCCCTCGTCCATGTTGACGTCGATCACCTGGGCGCCGGCCGCCACCTGATCGCGGGCGACGTCCAGCGCCGCCGCGTAGTCGCCGTTGGTGATCAGCTTGCGGAACTTGGCCGAGCCGGTGACGTTCGTGCGCTCGCCGACGTTCACGAAGGGGATCTCCTTCGTGAGCACGAAGGGCTCCAGCCCCGAGAGCCGCATCAGGCGCGGGATCTCGGGGATCGGCCGCGGCGCCTTGCCGGCGACCGCCTCGGCGATGGCGCGGATATGGTCCGGCGTGGTGCCGCAGCAGCCGCCGACCATGTTGACGAGGCCGGATTCGGCGAACTCGCCCACCAGCCTGCCCATGGCCTCCGGGCTCTCGTCGTAGAGGCCGAACTCGTTGGGCAGGCCGGCATTCGGGTAGGCGCAGACCAGGGTGTCGCAGATCCGCGACAGTTCGGCGATGTGGCCGCGCATCTCCCGGGCGCCGAGCGCGCAGTTGAGGCCGAAGGTCAGCGGATCGGAATGCCGCAGCGAGTGCCAGAAGGCCGCCGGAGTCTGGCCCGACAGGGTGCGGCCCGACAGATCGGTGATGGTGCCGGAGATCTGGATCGGCAGGCGGATGCCGGTCTCCTCGAAGACCTGCCACGCCGCCGCCACCGCCGCCTTGGCGTTCAGCGTGTCGAAGATGGTCTCGATCAGGATCAGCTCGGCGCCGCCGTCGATCAGGCCGCGGACCTGCTCCACGTAGGCCTGCTTCACCTGGTCGAAGGTCACCGCGCGGAAGCCCGAGTTGTTCACGTCCGGCGAGATCGACAGGGTGCGGTTCGTCGGGCCGATGGCGCCGGCCACGAAGCGGCGACGGCCGTCTTTCTCCTCGGCGAGCTTCGCCGCCTCGCGGGCGAGCCGTGCGCCGGCGGCGTTCAGCTCGTGGATGATCGACTCCATGCCGTAATCGGCCTGGGCGATGGTGGTGCCCGAGAAGGTGTTGGTCTCGCAGACGTCGGCGCCGGCCAGGAAATAGTCGAGGTGAATCTGCCGGATCGCGTCGGGCTGGGTCAGGATCAGGAGGTCGTTGTTGCCCTTTTGATCGTGCCCGTGATCCTTGAAGCGGTCGCCCCGGAAATCCTCCTCCGAGAATTCCAGCCGCTGGATCACGGTACCCATCGCCCCGTCGAGGACGAGGATCTTCTCGGCCGCGCGCTGGCGCAGCGCCTTTGCGATCTCGGTGCCGTCGACGGGGGTGAAATCGGTCATCATGCGTCCTGTCAGATCACCTCATCCTGAGGTGTCGAAGCGAAGCGGAGGTCTCGGAGGCCTCCAGAACTCTGTGAAGCTGCCAGGACCTCCTGCGAGGCCTTGGGCGATCGCCCACGTCACTTGAGGACGAGGCAGTCTGATGGAAGAGGCCGCGCCTACGCCGCTTTGGCGGCCGCCAGCTTCGGCGCCTGCGCGCGCAGGCCGAGGAGGTGGCAGATCGCGTAGACGAGGTCGGAGCGGTTCATCGAGTAGAAGTGGAAGTCGTTGACGCCCTCGTCCACGAGGTCGAGCACCTGCTCGGCCGCCACCGCGGCGGCCACGAGGCGTCGGGTTTCCACGTCGTCCTCCAGCCCCTCGAACCGGGCGGCCAGCCAGTAGGGCACCGAGGCGCCGGTGCGGCGGGCGAAGTTCGCCGCCTGCTTGAAGTTCTGCACCGGCAGGATGCCCGGGATGATCGGGATGGTGATCCCGGCGGCCCGGGCCTTCTCCAGGTAGCGCAGGTAGACCTCGTTCTCGAAGAAGAACTGGGTGATCGCCTGGTCGGCGCCGGCATCGACCTTGGCCTTCAGCGCCTCGATGTCGGCCTCCAGCGAGGCCGCCTCGGGGTGCTTCTCGGGATAGGCCGAGACCGAGACCTTGAAGTCGCCGATCCGCTTGATCCCCTCCACCAGCTCGGCGGTCGTGGCGTAGCCTCCCGGATGCGGCCGGTAGGCGTGGCCGACGCCCTCGGCCGGATCGCCGCGCAGAGCCACAATGTGGCGCACGCCCGCATCCCAGTAGGACTGCACCACCGCGTCGATCTCCTCGCGGGTGGCGTCCACGCAGGTGAGGTGCGCGGCGGGCTTCAGGCTGGTCTCACGGACCATCCGGGCCACCGTGTTGTGGGTGCGCTCGCGGGTCGAGCCGCCGGCGCCGTAGGTCACCGAGACGAAGCTGGGCTGGAGCGGCGCGAGGCGCTCGATCGACGCCCAGAGGATCTTCTCCATCTCCTCGGTCTTCGGCGGGAAGAACTCGATCGAGACGCGGATCGGGTGGTAGCCGTCGCGGCTGGCGCGGTGGGTGGAGCGGCGCATCGGGGCTCGTCCTCTATGTCGGTCGGTTCAGACGAAGGTCTGTCGAAGTTCGGTGTCTCAGGCGACGGCGCGGCGGGGCTGTTCGGCGTCCAGGTCGGCGAGCCCGTCCTGGGCCAGCCAGAGGGTGACGGTGAGCTGGCCCGACTCGCGCGGCGCCAGATCACGGGTGGCGACCGTGGCGAGCCCGGCCTCGGCGAGCCAGCCCGAGACCTGCTCGGCGGAGAAGCCGAGGCGCCGGTGAGCCTGGCCCGTGCGCAGGAATTCCAGCTCGTGGGGGGCGAAATCCACCACCAGGAGCCGCCCGCCGGGAGCCACAAGCCGCGCGGCGCCGCGGAGCGCCCGGGCCGGGTCGTCGAGGTAGTGCAGTACCTGATGGACCACCACGAGGTCGAAGCTCGCCCGGGCGAAAGGCGGCGCGTGGATGTCGCCCTGCCGCAGATCGACCCGCGACAGGCCCTGACGCTCCAGGTTGGCCCTGGCGACGGACAGCATCGCGTGGCTCGAATCGAGGCCCGTAGCGCGGGCAGCCCGCGGGGCGAGCAGGCCGAGCATCCGCCCGGTGCCGGTGCCGAGATCGATCAGGCTGCCGATCGGCCGGTCGCCGAGCGCGTCGAGCACCGCCGCCTCGACGGTCGCCTCCGGCACGTGCAGCGAGCGCAGCTCGTCCCATTTGGGCGCCAGCCGCGCGAAGAAGGTCTGGGCCGTCTCGGCCCGCTGCGCCCGGACGGCGTCGAGCCGGGCGCGGTCCTCCGAGAGCGGCGGCGCGGTCCGGTCGAGCCCGGAGAGGAGCGGGTCGGCGAGGCCGGCACGGGCCTCGGCCAGCCGGAAGAACGCCCAGGCCCCCTCGCGGTGGCGCTCCACGAGGCCGGCTTCCACCAGCAGCTTGAGATGGCGCGAGATCCGCGGCTGCGACTGGCCGAGGATGTCGGTGAGGTCGGAGACCGAGAGCCTCACCTTCGGCGAGCAGCGCCAGGATCCGCAGCCGCGTCTCCTCGGCGGCCGCGCGCAGGACGCCGAGAGCCTCCGGAAAGGGGATCGACCCCGACTCTTGCTCGCGCTCGATAGACATAAAGATATGTTTATGTTCGTTTCGCGCGGGACGCAAGGGCGATCTGGCGGAAGGGACCCGGGTGGCCTCCTATCGCAGCCAGTACCCGTCCGGGCGCAGCGCCTCCGGCATCGGCTCGCCGAGGGCGTGGTGCACGATGCGGTCGACGGTGCGGACCATGGCGTCGAGGGGCAGGTCGTTCGGCTCGGTGCCGAAGGGCTCCTCCAGCTCGTCGCCGAGGGCGTCGAGGCCGAAGAACGTGTAGCCGACGAGCGCCACGACGATCGGCGTGGCCCAGCCCAGGGACCCCGTGAGCCCCACCGGCAGCAGAAGGCAGTAGAGCCAGGCGGTCCGGTAGACGAGGAGCGTGTAGGCGAAGGGGAGCGGTGTGTTGGCGATCCGCTCGCAGGCGGTGTGCACTCCCGACAGCGCCTCGATCCGCGCCTCCAGGATTCCGAACTGGATGTCCGTGAGGCGGCCCGCCCGCACCAGCGCGGCGAGATCGCGGGTCATCGCGGCCAGCACCGAATCCGTCGGATTGGGGCCCGTCCGGTCCGAGCCGGGCACCTTTCCGTCCACCGCGGCGGCCTCGTCGAGGCCGCGCAGGCGTGCCCGAAGGCCGTGCGTGAACGCCGAGAGCCGCCGGAGCTGGGGCGCGGCTTCTCCCTCCGGCAGCAGGGCTGGCAGGGCACGGGCGAGGTTGCGGACCTCGCCGACCAGGCTGCCCCAGGCCTTCCGGGCCTCCCACCAGCGCTCGTAGCAGGCGTTGTTGCGGAAGCTCAGGAAGATCGACAGGGCGAGGCCCACCAGCGTGAAGGGCGTCACCCCGGCCGTCACCGGGAAGGCCGCGGGCCAGCGCGCCTCGGCCCAGACCACCGCGCAGGAGACCGCCACGATCCCGGCGAGCTTCGGCGCCACCCGCGGCACGATCGAGCCGCGCAGGGTGAACAACAGTGTCAGCAGGTTGGGCCGGGTGCGGACGATCATCGGGATATCGGGGCTGGAGCGTCGCCGTCCTGCCCTGCCCCCTGAGTGCCGGCAAGAGACGTCTGCGTGAGCCCGAGGCTCAGGCGGCCTCCGCCTCCCACAGCCACGCCGCCCCGCGCACGCCAGAGGCGTCTCCGTGCAGACTCGCCCGCACCGGCGTGTCGAAGGCGTCGGAGAAGACGTGGGGCGCGATCGCCGCCGGCAGGCCGGCGATCAGCTCCGGGATCCGCGATAGGCCGCCGCCGATCACGATGACGTCCGGATCGAGGAGATTGACGACCTGCGCGGCCGCGCGCCCGAGACGGTCGAGATGGGCCGCGAGGGTCTCCTGCGCGTCCGGGTCGCCGTCGCGGGCGGAGGCGACGATCGCCTCGGCCTTGAGGCTACCGCCGTGCCGCCGCCCGTGGTCGACGGCGAGGCCGGGTCCCGATAGCCAGGTCTCGACGCAGCCCCGGCGGCCGCAATAGCAGGCGGGACCCGGGCGCTCGTCGTCGCGGGGATACGGCAGCGGACCGTGGCCCCACTCCCCCGCGATGCCGTTGCGGCCCGTGAGCACCCGGCCGTCGATAGCGACGCCCGATCCGACTCCGGTGCCGAGGATCACCGCCCAGACCACCCGGGCGCCTGCGCCGGCGCCGTCGATCGCCTCCGACACCACCAGGCAATTGGCGTCGTTCTCGATCCGCACCGGCCGTTCGAGCCGGGCCGCGAGGTCGATTCCGAAAGGCCGCCCGTTCAGCCAGTGCGAGTTGGCGTTGCGCACGAGGCTCGTCGCCGGGGAGAGGCTCCCCGGCATGCCGATGCCGACGGTGCAGGGCGTGCCCGCCGCCGCTTCGAGCCGCAGGACCAGGCCGGCGACCGCCTCGACGGTGGCTCCGTAATCGCCGTGCGGGGCGGCCACCCTGCCCTCGGCCAGGGCCGCACCGTCGCGGTCCAGCACGATCCCGGCAATCTTGGTGCCGCCGAGATCGATGCCCAGCCGCGCGCGTCCCTGGGGTGCGCCCATCACTCGGCGGCGGCGGCCTTGCCGTCGGTCGCCATCGGCTGCGGCGCCTCGTCAGCGATGTGGGTGCCGATGGAGACGGGATGGGCCATGACCTCGTTGAGCTTGGCCACGTCGAGCTCACCCTCCCAGCGGCTCACCACCACGCAGGCCACGCCGTTGCCTACGAGGTTGGTCAGCGCGCGGCACTCGGACATGAACTTGTCGATGCCGAGCACGAGGGTCATGGCGGCCACCGGCACCGGACTGTTCGGGATCGCCGAGAGCGTCGCCGCCAGGGTGATGAAGCCCGCGCCGGTGACGCCCGAGGCGCCCTTGGAGGTCAGCATCGCCACCAGGATGATCGTAGCGTACTGCGCGATGGTCAGGTCCGCGCCCACGGCCTGCGCCAGGAACAGCGTGGCCAGCGTCATGTAGATGTTGGTGCCGTCGAGGTTGAACGAGTAGCCCGTCGGGACCACGAGGCCGACCACCGAGTCCGAGGCGCCGAGCCGGCGCATCTTGGTCATGAGCTGCGGCAGCACCGTCTCGGAGGAGGAGGTGCCGACGACGATCAGGAGCCTCGTCCTTGATGTAGGCGAGGAAGCGCAGGATCGAGAAGCCGGCGACCCGGGCGATCGCCCCGAGCACCACCAGCACGAACAGGAGCGCCGTGATGTAGAAGGTGCCGACCAGCCATGCGAGGTCGTAGACCTTCTGGATGCCGTACTCGCCGATCGTGAAGGCCATGGCGCCGAAGGCGCCGACGAGGGCGAGCTTCACCACGATGCCGATGATCCTGAAGAAGATCTGCCCGGCGGTGTCGATCACGTGGTTCACGGCGGCGGCCCGCTCGCCCAGCCCCGTCACCACGACGCCGGTGAGGATCGAGATCAGCAGCACCTGCAGGCAGGTCGCCGGTGGCGAAGGGATCGAAGAAGCTTTTCGGGATGATCGCCAGGATATGGGCGACGGTGGAGTCGGAGGCCGCCTTGCTGGCGTAGGTGGCGACCTTGCTGGCGTCGAGCTTGGACGGGTCGGCGTTGAAGCCGGCGCCGGGCCTGATCACTTCGCCCACTAGGACGCCGATCATCAGCGCTATGGTGGAGACCACCTCGAAATAGACCAGGGCTTTCAGCCCGACGCGGCCGACCTTCTTCAGGTCGCCGATCGAGGCGATGCCGTGCACGATGGTGCAGAAGATGATCGGCGCGATCATCATCTTGATCAGGCCGATGAAGGCGTCGCCGAGCCATTTCATCGCCTTGCCGGCGGCCGGGTCGTACCAGCCGAGCAGCACGCCCAGGGCGATGGCGATCAGGACCTGGATGTAGAGCACCTTGTACCAGGGGTCGCGGGGCGCTGCGGCCCTAATCGTCGCTTGGGTTGCCTGTGCCATGTTCATCCCGTGCGACTGCAGCGCACCCTTCCGATGTGCCGGCACGCTAGCGATTCTCGCCCCTCGCCTCAACGGTTGGCCGGTAATCCGCCGCGAACCAAGCGTGACAAAAACCCGTCGATCCTCGCGAGGAAGTCTTTCCGATGCGGGTATTTGCGCTGATCCCAAATTGTGCGGCTATTTCAAGCCCCCGCCTGATCGCGCTGTCCGCTCATCGGCTTGCAGCCACATTGCGGAGGCCATCTGTGTCTGTGCTCAACTGGGCCGGGACTGCTTTCCTGGGTGGCGTTATGGCCTGCGCCTGTGTCGCTCCGGCGGTGGCCGGGATCGTCGCGCGGATCGACCAGTTGCGTCAACGCATGCGCGTCTCTACCGCCCGCCGCGGCTACGTCACCCCGAACGGCCGTTTCCGGGTCGGCCTCATGGCGCCGATGTGGCGCTCACGCAAGTACCCCGGCTCTCCGATGCCGCACACCATGTTCTTCCGGGTCGGCAACGCGATCCACGGCACCTACGCGACGGGATCGCTCGGCCGCCGGGCGAGCCACGGCTGCATCCGCCTGTCCCCGAGCCATGCGGCCGCCCTGTTCGGCCTCGCCCGCCGTCGCGGCGAGGCGGCGGTGATGATCCAGAACTGAGGCGTGCGCACCCGTCGACAACAGCAAAAGGGCCGCAGCGCGCTTGAGCGCTGCGGCCCGAAACGGCTTTCTCGGCCGGGCGGCTCAGTTCTGCTGTTGCGTCCGGCGGGGGCGCACGGTCCAGCGCTCGAACATCGACGCCGGATCGTCACCCTTCCCGTCCTTGGTGTCGGACCCATGCTCCGGCTGCTGGTGGATCGCAGCACCGAGCGCCTGCGACAGGCTCTCGATCACGTCGTCGATGCGGGCATCGCCATGCAGGGCCTCTCCGCTGGCGGCCGGGGCGGCATGCGCCTCGGGGGAAGCAGACGGGGCGTGTTGGACAGTCTCCGGAGCGGGGGTCGGCTCATGCTCCGGCTCAGCGCGGGGCTGCGGGGTCGGCTCCGCTGGCGCAGCCGCGACAGGGGCGGCCTCGGCGGGTTCCGGCGCCGGCGCCGCCGGGGCGGGCGGAGCGGCAGGCGGCGTCACGATCCGACGCATCGCGTTGGCCGCACTGTCGTCGGTCTCGGGAGCCCGGGTGCTGCTGCCGTAGCGGCCGAAGCCGAAGCGGGGCTCGATCAGGTCGAGAACTGCGTCCAGCGCCGCGTTGCTCAGGCCCACCTCCTCGGCGTCTGGCACGCCCTGGATGGCGAGCGACTGCCGCTCGAAGG
The DNA here is from genome assembly GCA_050632875.1 of Methylobacterium sp. P31. Classification (GTDB taxonomy): domain Bacteria; phylum Pseudomonadota; class Alphaproteobacteria; order Rhizobiales; family Beijerinckiaceae; genus Methylobacterium. The sequence goes on from JBODSC010000002.1 coordinate 227,380, forward strand.
TCGGCTCGCCGCTGACCTCGCGCCCGAACCAGCTCGGCGCCTGGAAGTTGGCGGCATCTCCGTCATTGTCGAAGGCGACGCTGACCAGGTCGAGGCTTCCGGGCGTCACGTATCGGTCGACGATGATCTCGCGACCGCCGACATTCAGGATGGTGCGATCGTAGGCGGCCTTGCCGGGACAGACATCGAGCAGCGCGTCGCCATGGGCGCGCGGCACGTCGGTGCGCTCCTCGACGGGAATGCCGTCGGCGCCCTTGTTCACCAGCACGAGCTGGCAGTTCTGGCCGTCGACGCGCACGTAGGAGGCGCGACCGCCCTGCGGTGCGAAGTGACCTTCCGTGATCCGGGCGCCGCCCCGCTCCTTGCGGATCAGGCGGACCAGGGACGAGGCGACCAGAAATCGGCGAACGGTGCTCATGAACTCAAAACCCCTCCCGCTTGGTCGGCGGCGCGCCGATCCGGCGGACAGCCCTCAGCGCCGGCGGCCCGTACGGAAAGGGGCAAGTGGTGCCGGAGACAACGGCGTATAAGCTGAACCGCAACGCCGTATTCGCCAGAACCTGAACCCTTCCGTCGCCAATCACCGGACCGCAACAACATGAGGCTATAAAGCGCTAAGCAAAAACGCGACGAAATCAAGACCGGACGCTGGCGATGATCCGGCGGGAGGGCCGTCTGTCCCCGATATCCCGCCTTCAGGCACCGTTTTGCCAACCCAGGTTAAACTCCGGGCGTGTCTACTCCGCCGGCTCGAAGTTCATCGCAGCGCCGTTCATGCAGTAGCGCAGCCCCGTTGGAGCGGGGCCGTCATTGAAGACGTGGCCGAGATGGCCCTTGCAGCGCGCGCAATGCACTTCCGTGCGCACCATCCAGTGGCTGCGGTCCTGGGAGGTGTCCACGGCGCCGTCGATCGGCTCGAAGAAGCTCGGCCAGCCGGTCCCGGATTCGAACTTGGTGCCCTGCTCGAACAGCGGCTGCCCGCAGCCGGCGCAGGTGAAGGTGCCCGGGCGCTTCTCGGCGAGCAGGCAGCTCGTGCCGGCACGCTCGGTCCCGTGCTCGCGCAGGACGCGATATTGCTCGGGCGTGAGGGTTGCGCGCCATTCGGCGTCGCTGCGGGTCTCGGGGCTGGTAGTCGGCGGGTCGGCCATGACGATCTCCCTTTTCGGGCCGCTATATAGGAAGAACGCGCGGCATTCGGCAGTCCCGGGAGTGGGCCGCCCGGCGGTGTGGCTTCGAGACACGGTGCGCGGACGTTGCGGTTAGGCAGCTGCGCCCACGGTGTCGGCCATCCGGGCCTCGCGGCAGCCCATCGGCAGGGGCGCGCCCGTGGTGGTGTCGCGGGCGGTCTGGTGCTCGAGTTCGGCGTTGATCTCGCCCCCGAGCAGCACGATCGTCGAGGAGATCCAGATCCAGGTCATGAAGCCGATCACCGCGCCCAGGGAGCCGTAGGTCTCGTTGTAGGTACCGAAATTGGCGACGTACCAGGAGAACAGCAAAGACGCGACGAGCCAGAGCAGGCCCGCGACAACGCTGCCGACCCCGACCCAGCGCCAGCGGGCGTGCTCCCGGCTCGGGCCGAACCGGTAGAGCACCGACAGGCCGCCAAGCAGGACCACGAGCAGCGCCGGCCAGCGCAGGGCCGCCAGCAGCCACGCAGTGGAGCCGAGGCCGAGGAAGTTCAGCATCACCGGCACCACCACGATCGCGTTCAGGGCAATGATGACGAACACGAGGGCGCCCACCGTGAAGGTCAGCGACCGGATGTTCAGCCAGAAGAAGTTGCGCTTCTCCTCCTCCTCGTAGACGACGTTCAGCGCGTCGAACATCGCCTTCATGGCGGCGTTGGCGCTCCAGATCGACAGCAGTAGGCTGGTGAAGAACGTCAGGCTGAGCGAGCCCGTGCCCCGGGACGCGATGCGCTTGACCTGGTCGCCGATCAGCTCGACCGCGCCGGAGGGGAGGACGGCGTGGAGCTGGGCGAGGTGGTCGTTGATGACGGTCACGTCCGCGAACAGGCCGTAGCAGGTCACGAGCGCGGCGATCGCCGGGAACAGCGACAGCAGCGTGTAGAAGGTCACGCCGGCCGCGACCGCCAGCACCCTGTCCTTGTTGAACTCCAGGTAGACTCGGACCGTGATGTCCTTCCAGCCGGCCCGGGTCATCTCGGCGGGACTGTCGGCGGCGCGTCCGCGCTCCGGCTGCGTCGCCGCCGTGAGCTGCGCGGCCCGGCCCGAGAGCGAACGGGCCCCGGCCGCGGGGGCCTTGGGCGCGTCCTCGGATTGGCAGGGGGACCTGGATCGGCCGGTGGCTCGGCGGCGCCGCGCAGCATCGGCATGCCACGCCGCGCGGGCGATGCGGCCAGCGCCGCCAGCGCCGAACCGAGCATCAGGATCCACAGGATCGAGCCGGTATCCGGCTCTCCGCTCGAACGCGGGTATGACGGGAGCATGGGTCGAGGAGGGCCGTGCACGCGGAACTGCCGCGCTCGGCATGTCAAACGTCGCCGCGGAGCGGCCGTTCCGCACGAGTCGCGGGCACGCCGGGAGCGCAGGCGCGTTGTGCATCCTATGCGCGATCAGCCCCGACTCGGTTTCTGCTGCAAGTTCGTCCTGGACGAGCCTCCCGGCACCCATGCCACCCTCAAGGCGGAGCGCGACGCGACGCTCCACATGAACCTGACCAGCGTGACGATGGCCCATCTCGCTAGGCTGGAGCCAAGCGCCCGGCGGGCGAAGCTCTCCGGTCTCGTCGCCCACAACCTCGATGCGCTCGCACGCCAGATCGCCTGGGTGGGGGCCCGTCCGCCGGTCGAGCGCCTGCTGCGCATGGCGAGCAATGTCCTGCCCGGCTACACTCACCCGATCGCGCAGGCTCTCTACGCCGAGTCCGAGATGGCGGCACTCGTCGAGCGCGGCCTCGCGGAGGCGGGGGCGCTGGCGCGGCGGCTCGGGGTGCGCCTGAGCTTCCACCCGGGCCCGTTCTGCCTGCTGGCGAGCCGCAACCCGGCGGCCATCGAGAACGACCTGTCGGAACTCGACTACCATGCCGAGATCTTCGACCGCATGGGCTACGGCGGCGGCTGGCACCCGCACGGCGCCCATATCAACATCCATGTCGGTGCGGGCGACCCCGGGGTCGGGGGTTTCCGCGAGACTCTACCCCGGGCGAGCCGCGTGGCGCGCGACCTCGTCACCGTGGAGAATGACGAGAACGTCTTCGGCCTCGACGCGGTGCTGCGGCTCGCCGACCTCGTGCCGGTGGTGCTCGACCTGCACCACCACTGGGTTCAGAGCGGTGGCGAATATCTCGAGCCGGACGATCCCCGGATCGCCTGGGTGCGGGAATCCTGGCGCGGCGTTCGGCCGGTGGCGCATATCAGCGTGTCGCGGGAGGCGGTCTCGTCCGATTGCGATCCGGACACCCTGCCCGACTTCCCGGCCCTGCGCGCCGCCGGCCACGCGGTCCGGGACCTCGCGGCCCATTCCGACATGATGTGGAACCGGGCGGTGAACGATCTGGTCGCCCGCCATCTCGTCTGGGCGGATTTCGAGATTGAGGCCAAGGCGAAGAACCTCGCCTCGATGCAGATCGCCCGCTACATCGCGGATCTGGAGCGGGCGAGCCCGATCGCCGCCGAGTGACGGCCGAGTGACAGGACAGTCTCGACGCCCTCCCCGGACCGCTTTAGGCATCCAGCCATGAAGTCAGCCGACTGCGACATCCTCATCGTCCCGGGGCTCGGGGGCTCCGAGGAGGACCATTGGCAGGCCCGCTGGGCGGGGCGCCTCGCGACCGCGCGCGTGGTCGCGCAGGACGATTGGCACGCGCCGACGCCCGAAGCGTGGTGCGCGCGGATCGCCGATGCGGTCGCGGCCGCGACCCGGCCGGTGATCCTAATCGCCCACAGTCTCGGCGTGGTGGCGAGCGTCGAGGCGGTGCCGCGCTTTCCGGCCGGTGTCGTGCGCGGCGCCCTGTTGGTGGCCATGCCGGACGTGGAGGAAGCGCCGGACCTGCCGGATTCGGTGCGTGCCTTCGCGCCCGTGCCGCGCGACCCCCTGCCCTTCCCGTCCCTCCTGGTCGCCAGCCGGACCGATCCGCATTGCCGCTACGACCGCGCCGATGATTTCGCCCATGCCTGGGGGGCGCTCACGGTCGACGCGGGCGAGTCCGGCCACATCAACGTGGCGAGCGGGCACGGACCCTGGCCCGAGGGACTGATGCGGTTGGCGGGGTTCCTGAAGGGGCTGTAGGCCGGGCTTTAACGCTCCGTTTACCACCGGCCCCTCCAGTGGTGGCGCGGGCGGTCTTCCTCCCGAAGACACCCTGGAGAGCACCGTGACGCGTAAAGAGCTTCTGGAACGACTCGACGCGGTGCAGGCCGCCCTCGGGCCGCGGGCCCAGTCCAACTTCAACAGTTCGCTGTTCAACGACGCGACACTCTTGAAGCGCATCGAGGCCTTCGAGGCCAAGCTCGGCGAGCCCGAGAAGCCCAAGAGCGCCGACTACACCGGCAACATGTTCTCCCGCATCGCCAACCGCCGCGCCGCGGCGGGCGGCAAGTAGCGCGACGGGCCTATTTCGAGTCGGCCTCGGCCCCGCGCAGCAACTCGCCGGCCACGTCGGCGAGCCGCGGCGGCGCCTCCCGCACGAAGGGCAGTGGCCGGCAGACATTGAGGGCGGCGAGCCCGAAGCGGGCGGTCATCAGCCCGTTCAAAACGCCCTCCCCCAGCTTGGCCGAGATCCGGGCGGCGATCCCGAGCCCCAGCACCTGCTGCATCACGCTCTCGCCCACCGCCATCCCGCCGGTGATGGTGAGATGCGCCACTGCGGCCCGCGCCAGCCGCAGGAAGCCCAGGAAGCCTGGGCGCCCGCCATAAATCGCCGCGATCCGGCGCAGCAGCCGGACGGCCGCGAACACCACGAAGGCCACGTCCACGATCGCCCGCGGGCTGAGCGCCGTCACCGCCGAGACCTGCTTGGCCGCCGCCGCGATGGCGTTGCAGGCCTGTCGGTCGAGACCCGCCAGCAACTCGTGCTCGGCGAGCCCGATCCGGTCGTCCACGTCGAGGATGGCGTCCGCGGCGGCGTCGATCCGGGCGCGCCCCGCCGACAGGGCGTCGCGGTCGGCGTAGAAGGCCGAGAGCGCCTGCACCACGGTCTGCGCGCCGGTATGGTCGCGGCTGCCGAGGGCGTCGACGGCCGATTGGCGCAGGCGCTCGATCTTGCGCTCGCGCCGCAGGCCGGCGAGCTCCCGCACGACGATCGCCAGGAGCGCCAGCACGGCCAGCCCGAGCAGGGCGAGCGCCACCCAGCCGAGCCAGGGTGCGGCCTGGAATAGGTCGGCGATCATCCGCTCGACCGAGAGCCCAATCCCGAGCGAGACCAAGCCGCCGACCGCCGACAGGAACAGGCCGCCCCAGGGAGACCGCCGGCGCGGCGCCACCGGCACCGCGACGCCGTCGGCGGCGTCGATGATCTCGAACGGCTCCTCGACAATCCGGGCTTGCGGCGGCCGGGCGGCGAGCGGCGTCGTGGTCACGCTCGGATCCGACGACGGTTCGGGAGTTATGCGGAAGGCCCGCGGCTTCTGGCCTGAGGTCATGGCTCAGCGCCTCCAAACGGCTCGGGGCTGGACAAGATTGGTCGTTGCCGGCGTGAAAGGATGCGGCAGGTCCCCTCTTTCGTGCGAGAGGGAATACGCGCTCCGTTCCGCGACCGCGCGCCTGCGTTCGGGCGAGCGCATCACGCCAGCCTGTCGCCGATCAGGAACTGCATCGCCCGGTCCAGCCGGATCTGCGGCAGGTGGCCGGGGCGCCCGAAGCCGTCCGGCCGGATCAGTGGCGGCCGGAAGCGGGGGAAGCGCAGCGAGCCCGGCTCCACCGCCCCCTCCAGCACCGCCTCGGCACGGGCAGGCAATTCACCCGGGAAGATCGCGGCCTCGCTGTTGCCGTCGAACACCTCGTCGCCCACCACCTCGCCGGCCTCCGGGGTGCCGGCGACCGCGCGCAGGGTCTCGGTGCCGTCATGGACCGTGGTCTCCCGGGTGGCGCGAACGGAGGCGAGCGCCACGGTGCCGACCCGGGCGCCCGCGGCCTCGGTGCGCCGCATGGCGCGGGACACCAGCAGCCGCAGCAGCGCGTCGAGCCGGTCGTGGCTCGTCTGGTGGAGGTGGTCGGCCTTGGTGGCGGCAAACAGCACCCGGTCCGCCCGGGGGCGAACAGCCGGGACAGCACGGTGTTGCGGCCGATGTTGAGGCTCAGGAGCACTGCGTCCAGCGCCTCCTCCAGCTCCGCGAGCGCGGTCGGGCCGGCATCGACTGCGGAGAGCACGTCGACCAGCACGATCTGCCGGTCGACCCGCTGGAAATGATCGCGGAAGAACGGGGTGACGACCTTGGCCTTGTAGGCCTCGAAGCGGCGCTCCATCAGGCCGGCGAGGCTGTCGGGGGCGATCGTCTCGGTGAGCCCGTCGAGCGGCGCGAAGGTGAGCGCGGGCGAGCCCGCGAGGTCGCCCGGCATCAGGAATCGGCCCGGGGGCGTCGTGGCGACCGATTCCGGGCCGGCGCGCAGGGCGGCCAGATAGGTCTTGAACGCGTCGCTGGCGCGCTCGGCCGCGATCTCGTCGAGGCGGCCGTTCGGATCGAAGCCCTTGAGCGCCTCGAGCCAGGGCGCCGCCACCGCGGCGCGGCCGGGCCGGCGGGTGCCGTTGATCGTGGCCCGCGACCAAGCCGTGTAGCTCGTCTCGATCAGCGCGAGATCGAGGAGCCACTCGCCCGGATAATCGACCACGTCGAGCATCAGGGTCGCGGGGCCGGTACGCCAGCCGGCTGTCCGCTCATAGGCGATCTCCAGGCGGAACTGGCTGATCCGGTCAGTGGAGCGGGGCCAGCGCCGGGCCTCGGTCAGGGTCGCGAAATGCTCCTCGAAGGGGAAGCGCGGCACGTCGTCGTCGGGCTGCGGCACGAGGCGCGCGCGGCGCAGGCGGCCCTCTTGGGCGGGTGCGAAGGCCGGCAGCGCGTGGGTCTCCACGAGATGGTGGATCAGCGCCGTGGTGAAGACGGTCTTGCCCGAACGCGCGAGCCCGGTGACCCCGAGCCGAAGGGTCGGCTGGATCAGCAGGTCGTGCGAGGCTTCGGCGAAGGCTTTGACGGCCGAGCCGGCGCGTGCGGCAAGGTCGGTCAGGGGCACGGGCGGGCTCGTCGTGAGGGGAATAGGCCGGGCAGAGGTGGCGCGGCGGCGGCCGGACCGCAAGACTTAACGCTAATGGGCGGCCTCGTGGGCGACGGGCGTGATCGGTTTCAGCCGGGCGATCGCCCCGGCGACGAGATCTGGGCCGGCCCTGAGCGTGCCGAGTTCCACCGCCGACATGGCCAGCATCACCGGCGCGAGGTTTGGCCGCGGCGCGCCGTCCGGCCCGAATAGGTCGAGGTCGTCGCCCGGCTTCAGCCCGACGCTGCCGCTGATCCGGGCCGCGTAGGCCTGGATCCGGGTCTCGTCGCCCGTGCAGAGCGGAACCGGTAGTCGCAGGTCGAGGAGCGGCAACCCGGTCGCGATGGCCGGCAGCATCGCGGATTCGGCTACCATCCGCTCGGGGCTCGGTACCTTGCGGTCCAACGTCTGATCGAGCAGCCGCGCCGGATCGGCTGAGCCGCGGGCCGGAAGCTTCGAGGCCGGTCGCGTCGGTTCGGCGGAGGATCCGATGCCGGTGGCGATGTCGGGCACTGATTGCAGCATCGCCACGTGCGGCACGGCAGCCGGGCGCCGGCCCGGGCGGCCCGCCATTCGGGCGAGCGGGGACCAGGGTTGCACCCGCAGGGCCGCCGTCCGGCCCCGGGGGCGCCCCCGGCCGGTGCGTGGCGAGATAGCGGGCGCGCAGCGTCCGCCCGATTCCCCGGGGTGCCAGGGCGGCCGAGACGGCCGGCGTCGCCACCGCCCGCCCCGGCCGCGCCGGTGCGGACGCGACCCGGCACTCGGCCGGGGCCCAGCGGCGCACGATGGCTAGCGCGGTGCGGCGGCCGTAGTCGCGATAGTAGCGCCGCAACAGGCTCGCGGCCGCGTCGGCACCGTCGTCCAGAGTGGCGAAGGCGGTGTGGCCCTCGGCGTCGGCGCCGATCTCGCCGGGCCATCGGGCGGACTTGATGCACCAGCCATTGTTGAGCCGCACGCAGCGGGCGACGTAGGGCGGATCCTCTGCCAGCCGCGCCGTGACCGCGAGCGCGCGCGGCAGAAGGTTCGCGCCGGTTTCCTCGTGCCAGTTGGAGACTGACCGGGTGGCGGGATCGAAGCGCGGCGGCGGCTTGTCCGCGGGTGCGGCGGCAGTGGGCAAGGCCGGTAGAGCGCGCAGGAGGGCGGCGCCCCCGTCCTGCGTGGGGGAAACCAGACTCGTGAGCAGGACGAGCGCGTTCAGCAGCACGCGGGCAGGCCTTTGCTGCCGTCCGGAGCGGCGGTTCCTTGGCCCCTCCTCCGCGGGGACCAGGGCGCCTTGCAGCTGAAAGCGGCGCCCCTCACGGGTTCAGCACCTTCAGCGCCGCCTCGTGGACGCGCGGGTCGCCCGCCGCCACGATGCGCCCACCGGCTGCGGCGGGGCCGCCATCCCAGGCCGTTACCTGGCCGCCCGCGCCCTCCACGATCGGGATCAGCGCGACGATGTCGTAGGGTTTCAGCCCCGCCTCGACCACGAGGTCGATCTGACCCGCCGCCAGCATGCAATAGGCGTAGCAATCCGCGCCGTAGCGGGACAGCCGCACCTGCCCCTCCAGAGACCGGAAGCGCTCGGCCTCCTCGCCGGCCGCGAACAGCCGCGGGTCCGTCGATGCAAGGATCGCCTGGGTCAGATCCGTGCAGCGGCGGCTGAGCAGGGTGCGCTCGCCCGCAGGACCGCGCAGGCGCGCGCTGCGCCCGTCTCCCGTGAAGCGCTCGCCGAGAAACGGCTGATGCATCAGGCCGCGCACCGGCACGCCGTTTCGGGTCAGCCCGATCAGGGTGCCCCAGGTCGGCAGGCCCGCGATGAAGGCCCGCGTCCCGTCGATCGGGTCCAGGATCCAGACGCACTCCGCGTCGGTGCGCTCGGAGCCGAATTCCTCCCCGAGGATGCCGTGGCCCGGGAAGGTCTGGCCGATCATCGCGCGGAGCACGACCTCGGCGGCTCGGTCGGCCTCGGTGACCGGGTCGAACGGCGCGCCTCCGCGCGCCTTGTCGTCGAGGCCGAACTGCGCGCGGAAGAACGGCAGGATCGCCTTGCCGGACGCATCCGCGAGCTCGTCCATGAACCGCCCGAGTTCGACGACGCTCATCGGCTCTCTTCCCTGATCCGCCCGCGGCCAGCCGGTCGCCCCGCCTGTGCGGTGACGAAACCGGGACGCCCCCCTAGCCGTCAAGCCCCCCTGGATCATGCCTCGACCCGCTCCGGCTTGCGCGATGAGCCATCCCCGTCTTTCGGGGCGCGCTCCTGGTCGGCGCCCGGTTCGGCCGCATCGGATCCTTCCTGCGCTGCGGCCAGCACCGTCTCGACGGCCTCGCGCAGCGAGCCGACCCGTCCGTCCGCCTCGGTGGCGCGCTCGGCCCCGCGGGTGACGCGGTTGTGCTGGTCGCTCTTGGCGAGCCAGAGGCCGAGCAGGATCGGCGCGTCGGGCATTCTGCCCTTCAGACGTCGGACAAGCCGGCGCAGATGGGTCGGTTCCCCGTCGAGCGCCAGAGAGACGACGCAGACCATCCGCGCCGGTCCCGGCTCGAACCGGGCGATCCGGGCCGATGCCGTCTCGGCGAACGGGACCGTGCGGACGCCGATCCCGCGCTTCTCGAGGATCTGGGCCAGAATGGCGGCGGCGGCCTCGTCGAGGAAGCCGCGCCCGGAGACACAGAGCACCGCGCCCTGGCGCGTCCAGGCTTGGGACAGGGCCTCCGGCGGCGGTCCCAGCGGTAGCGAGCTGCAGACGCCCTCGGCCCCTCTCCGGCGGCTTCGGTGACGGCGTCGCTCCGGTCCGAGAGGTCGGCGATCAGCTCACCCAGCGCGGTGCGCATCGCCGCCTTCTGCCCGGCGGTCAGCACGCCCCGGGCCGAGTCGCGGGCAGCGAGTTCGAGCGCCTTGAGGACCACGTCGTCGTAGTAGGACGAGAGCGCGCATTGCTGCAGGATCAACTCGGCATGGCCCAACACCTCCTCCGGATCGCCCGCGAGGATGCGCTGGTAGAAGTTCTGCACCGGCGTGAGCGCCGGCCGGTCGCCGAACAGCACGTCCAGGAATTCGAGGTGATCGACGTAGCGGCCCAGCACCACGAGGCAGACGGTAAGCGGCGTCGAGAGCAGCAGGCCAACCGGCCCCCACAGCCAGGTCCAGAACAGGGCCGAGACCAGGACCGCGAAGGGCGAGAGCCCCGTGGATTGCCCGTAGAAGATCGGCTCGAACACCTGTCCGGTAAGCGGCTCCAGGACGATGAACAGGATCGCCACCGCGATCATCATGTTCCAGCCGGGATCCACCGCGGCGGCGAGCGCCATGGGCAGGATCGCCGCCAGGAAAGCGCCCAGATAGGGCACGAAGCGCATCACGGCCGCGAAGATCGCCCAGAGCACTGGGTTCGGCACGCCGATGACGTAAAGCCCGACGCCGATCACGACGCCGAAGGAGGCATTCAGGGCGAGCTGCACCACGAAATAGCGGCTGAGCCGCCGCGCCGCGTCGTCGATCGCCACGGTGGTGCGGTGCAGGTCGCGCGATCCCGCGAGCCGGATCATGCGGTCGCGCAGGTCCTCGCGCTGCATCAGCACGAACAGCAGAACCACGAAGACGATGCCCGCCGTGGCCAGCGGCTGCATCACCGGCGAAAGCACGGTGCTGAGCATCTCCAGGGGAGCCGGCGGGGTCGAGGCCACCTCGACCAGCACGGGTTTCCGAGCGGACTGCGCTTGGTCTGCCGCCGGCCGCTGCGGGGCGGGGGCGGCGTCTCCGCGCTACCCGGCTCCTTGCCACCGTGGAGGGCTCGCCCGATATTGGCGACATACTCGGTGAGGTGCCCCACGGGGGAGTGGCGCAGCCCGTCGACCTTGCGCTCGATGGTAGCGCGGTAGCGCGGAACGTCGCCCGCGAGGTCGGCCGCCTGGATACCGATCAGGGTTCCGAGGGCTGCCACGACGCCCACCGTCAGAAGGACGCTGACGCCCACCGCCACCAGCCGCGGCAGGCGCAGGTGCCGCAGGTGGTTCACCAGCGGCGTGAGCACGAAGGACAGCAGCAGCGCGATCGCGATCGGGATGAAGATCTCGCGGCCGAAATACAGGGCCGCGATGATGGTGGCGCCGACCACCACGGGCGAGGCCATCGCGGCCCGCGGAGTCTCGGCCGCGGCGACCCGGGTCGGCCGCGCCGGTATCAGCAGATCGCCGGGTCGCGCTGCCGAGTCTACCCCGACCGGGGTTTTCGTGCCCATGCCGTGATCCGCGTCCCGAACGCCACGCGCGGGCGCCCGCTGGAAACGCCGGGAGCCTCGCGGACGGGGAACGGCACGGGGACCGAAAACGATCCCGCCGACCTGGGCGGCCGGCTACGCGCCCTGCACGCCGGCCCGGGCCACGTCGCCCGCATCCTTCAGATCCGGGAGCGACCAGCACAGCCGCATCAAGCGCTGGGCCTGCGCATCCGGCAGGACGCCAAAGGCGAGGTCGGCGAACTTCGCCTCCAATTGCTTGTCGGACATTGGCTTCTCGACGCTGCCGATGGCGTGCTCGATGAAGCGGTGGAACGTCCGCCCGTCGTTCAGGGTGACGGTCATGTCGGCCTGCGCGGCGTCGATGCCGGGGGTGATCACCGGGACCACTTTCTGGCGGAGCGCCACCACGCGCGGGTCCTTCACCGCCCGGTCGCTGAACTGCTTCTCGCCACCCGCGCCCTTGACGAACGCCACCGCCGCGGCGTGGTAGATGCTGAACTTGCCCTCGAGGCCGGTCTTCGGGGCGGTCTTGCCAGTCAGTTCCAGCACGAGCGGATGGACCTTGAGGTCCACACGCTTGATGTCCTCCGGCCTCACGTGGTCCTCGTCGCGGATCTGGATCGCGGCGTCGATCGTCGGATGCATGACGATGCCGCAGGCGAACGGCTTGTAGGTGTTGAGCTGGGATTCGTAGCGTGTGCCGAGCCCGTCGGTAATCTCGGACCAGTCCTGCTTGGTGGAGATCGTGTTGGCCCAGCCGCGCTTGGCCTCGATCATGCCGTCGGAGGAGGTGAAGCCCTTGGCGGCCAGGATCGCCGCGAACAGGCCGTTCGAGGCCGCCCGACCCGGGTTGAAGCTCTTGTTCATCGAGCCGAAGGATCTCGCGCAGGCCCACTGGCTGCGAGGCGGCCAGTCCCAGCGCGTAGACCATCTGCTGCTCGGTCAGCCCCATCAGCTTGCCGGCCGCCGCCGCCGCGCCGAACGGCCCGCAGGTGCCGGTGATGTGCCAGCCCGCATCGTAGTGATTCGGGTAGACCGCGTTGCCGATCCGGCACTCCGCCTCGATGCCCACCACCAGCGCGTCGAGGAAGTCGCGTCCCGAGACCGGCTTCATCTGGGCATAGGCCAGGATCGCCGAGGCGACCGGGCCGGCCGGGTGGATGATCGTCTTGAGATGGGTGTCGTCGAAGTCGAAGATGTGGCTCGACACGCCGCTGAGGAACGCCGCGTTCATGATGTCGAACCGCTCTGTCCGGCCGAACAGCCCGGCCTGAGGCGGACCCGAGAAGGGTTGCAGCGCCGAGGCCGCCACGTCCACGGTCTCGTGGTGCGAGCCGCCGATCGCCACGCCCACCCAGTTGAGGAAGCTGCGCACCCCTCGCGGCGGACCGCCTCCGGCAGGCTATCGTAGGACGACGACAGGATCCACTGTGACAGGATCTTCGTCACCGGCGACGGGGCGCCTTGGCGGCGGGCTTCGACGCCTCGGCGGCCTGGGCGCCTTCGAGGGCCGGCGCCGCCAGAGCGAGGCCCGCGGCACCGATGAGCGAGCGGCGATTCAAGGTCATGGCGTCCTCCCGTCGGATCGGCCGCCTTCGGCGACCGCGATTGGTCGACGCCATACCATGCGATGCGAGCCCCCGTCAGGCGGCCGGGTTCACCGTGCTTCGGCTGAAATGCATGCTCAGACGACGACAGGCATGGCCGGCTGATCGTCAATCCCGAAGACTCGCCGATAGCGGGCGATCTCGTCGGCCGATCCCTGCGCCTTGGTGGGATTGTCGGAGAGCTTCACGGTCGAGCGCCCGTTCGCCTCGGTCACCTTGCAGACCACGGAGACCGGGTCGAGCTTGCCGTCGGGCAGGAGCCCGCGGAAGTCGTTGGTGAGCAGGGTGCCCCAGCCGTAGCCGATGCGCATGCGCCCGTGGAACCGGGCGTGGATCCGCTCGATCGCGCCGACGTCGAGCCCGTCTGAGAAGATCGCGAGCTTCTCTCGCGGGTTGCGTCCGCGATCCTGCCAGAACCGGATCACCTCTTCGCCGCCCTCGATCGGGTCCTTCGAGTCGATGCGGATCCCGGTCCAGTCGCTCACCCAGTCGGGGGCGTTCGCAAGGAACCCGGTGGTGCCGTAGGTGTCTGGCAGGATGACCAGCAGGTTACCGCCGTAATCCTCCTGCCAGTCGGCCAGCAACGCGTAGGGGGCGGCGGCCAGTGCGGCGTCGTCCTCGGCCAGCGCCGCATAGACCATCGGCAGCTCGTGGGCGTTGGTGCCCACCGGCTCGACCTCTTGGCGGGCGGCGATCAGGCAGTTCGACGTCCCCAGGAAGGCGTTGCCCAGGCCCTCTGCCATGGCCTGCACGCACCAATCCTGCCAGAGGAAACCGTGGCGGCGGCGCGTGCCGAAATCGGCCACCGACAGGTCGGGCAGCTTCGCAGCCGCTGGATCTTCTCCCAGACCCGCGTCATCGCCCGGGCGTAGAGCACCTGGAGATCGAGCTTGCCCAGGCCCTGCAGCACGGCGCGGGCCCGCAGCTCGTTGAGGATCGCGAGCGCCGGGACCTCCCACATGGTGGTCTCGATCCAGGGTCCATGGAAGGTCAGCTCGTACTGGCCGTCATGGACGGCCAGTTCGTATTCGGGGAGCTGGAAGGTCTCGAACCACGCCACGAATTCGGGGCCGAGGATCCGGCCCTGGCCGCGGAACACGTTGCCGCGCAGCCACGTCACCTCGCTCTTACCGAGGCGCAGCGTCCGGGCATGGTCGAGCTGCTCGCGCAGGAGCCCGGCATCCACCTCGTCGGCGATGCGGATCCGGTGCGTGCGGTTGGTGATCCCGAAGGTGGTGCGAATGTCGCGGTGCCGGCGCAGGATCGTCTGCGCCATCAGAAGCTTGTAGAAATCCGTGTCGAGCAGCGACCGCACGATCGGGTCGATGCGGAAGCTGTGATCGTAGACCCGCTTCGCCAGATCGAGCATTCTTTTCGGACTCTAACGCACGCGCCGAGCCTGCAGAGCGCATGCCGACCCTGGGTCCGTCAAGGCGAAGGGCGGTCCCCAACCGGCGGCCGCCCCCGCGAATGTCTTGAGTTTGTGTGCGAAATGTCAGGCGAGATCGACCTTCTTGGTTTCGGTCTTGGGGCTCTCGCCCGTGAGCGAGGCCTTCACGTAGCCGTAGAGGTGCAGCATCTTGCTGTTGGGGCTGTCCCAGTACTCGCCCTTCTCCGGATGGACACGGATCAGCGCCACCTCGGGGTCGTCCTTGCCGTTGGGGAACCAGGTCTTCAGGCTCTCATTCCACTTCTCGTCGATTTTCGACCGGTCGCGGACGATCTCGGCCTTGCCGGCCACCGAGACGTAGTTCTGGCTCGATGGGTCGGCATAGGCGAGGTTCACCTGGTTGTCCTTGCTGATCTCCGCCGTCTTGGGGGAGTGCAGCTTGGTGAAGAACCACAAGTCGCCATTCTCGTCGGCGTCGTTGTTCCACATCGGGCGGCTGTTGAGCGTGCCGTCGGAATCGACCGTGGTCATCATGGCGATCTTCACGTCCTTGATCAGCTCGAAGAGCTTCTTCGCGCCCTCGTGGCCGCGGTGGTTGCCCTGATGCATGAAATTGGTCTCCTACGCGTCGTGTCGGTCGGTCCGGACGGCGATTCCCCGGAGGCGCGCACGCGCTCTGGAAAGGTCCCCGCCTGAAGGCTGCCCCGACAACGGATCAACGTCCGGTTGGTTCAGCTTGCGGGATTGCCGCAGGCCGGGCCGCCGCGCATCGTCCGGATTACACCGGCGGGGTCTGGTGTTCTCGTGGCGCTCGGTTACATGCAGCGGGGATACAGGCTTGCCCCCACGGAGGACGACTTGGCGATTACCCGCGATGACGTGCTGAAGGCGCTCGCCAGTGTCACCGTCGATGCCGCCGGAACTACCCTGCCCGGCTCGGGGCGGCTCTCTCAGGTCGTGGTCGATTCGAACAACCGGGTGATGTTCTCGATCCTGGTCGACCCGAGCGAGGCCGAGCGGTTTGAGCCGGTGCGCAAGCAGGCGGAGGGGCGCGTCCTTCAGATCCCGGGCGTCTCGGGGGTGTTTGCGAGCCTCACCTCCGAGCGGGGACCGAGCCATCCGGCCCAGAGCAGCGCCGCCCCGCGTCCGGTGACGCCCCCGCCGGTGGCGCCGCCGCGGCCCGGTGCGCCGCCGAACCAGGGTCCGCAGATCGCGGGCGTGCGCCACATCGTGGCGGTCGCCTCCGGCAAGGGCGGCGTCGGCAAGTCCACCACCGCCTGCAACCTCGCCCTGGCGCTCCAGGCGCAAGGGTTGAAGGTCGGCCTGCTCGACGCCGACATCTACGGCCCGTCCGTGCCGAAGCTGTTCGGCCTCTCGGGCAAGCCCAACGTCGTCGACAACAAGGCCATGGAGCCGATGATCGGCTACGGGTTGAAGGTCATGTCGATCGGCTTCCTGATCGAGCCTGAGACGGCGATGATCTGGCGCGGCCCGATGGTGCAGTCGGCCATTACCCAGATGCTGCGCGACGTGCTCTGGGGCGAGCCTCGACGTGCTTCTCGTCGACATGCCGCCCGGTACCGGCGACGCGCAGCTCACAATGGCCCAGGCGACACCGCTCTCGGGTGCGGTTATCGTCTCGACACCCCAGGACCTCGCGCTGATCGACGCGCGGCGCGGCGTGACCATGTTCAAGAAGGTTGCGGTGCCGATCCTCGGCGTGATCGAGAACATGGCGACCTTCGTCTGCCCGAATTGCGGCCACGCCTCGCACATCTTCGGGCATGGGGGCGCGCGGATCGAGGCGCAGCGCCTGGGCGTCCCGTTCCTCGGCGAGGTGCCGCTCAACATGACGATCCGGGAGACCTCGGATTCCGGCCAGCCTGTGGTGGCGACCGATCCGGAGGGGCCGCAGGCCAAGGTCTACCGCGAGATCGCCGCCAAGCTCTGGGCGAACCTGTCGGGCGCGCCGGCCGGGCGGACGGCGCCGAAGATCGTCATCGAGTGAGCCATGGCCCGGCCGGCAGTTTCTCCGCCGGTCCTGGGACTGATCCTGGCCGGCGGTCAGGCGCGGCGGATGGGCGGGGGCGACAAGCCCTGCTGCGGCTCGGCGGCCGGACTCTGCTGGAGCGCGTGGTCGCGCGTCTCGGGCCGCAATGCGGTGCGGGGCTTGCGCTCAGCGCCAACGGCGATCCGGCGCGGTTCGCCGGGTTTCCGGGGCCGATCCTGCCGGATCCGCTGCCGGATCGGCCAGGTCCGCTCGCCGGGATCCTCGCCGGTCTCGAGCATGCCGCGGCGGAGGGCATCGCGCGGGTGGTCAGCGTGTCGGGCGACGCGCCCTTCCTGCCGGAGGATCTGATCGCGCGTCTTCGCGCGGCTGGGCCGGAGACCGGCATCGCCCTCGCCGCCTCGGGCGAGCGGCAGCACTACACGATCGCACTCTGGCCGACGGCCCTGCGCGATGAGCTGCGGGATTATCTCGAACGCGGCGAACGGCGCGTCGGCGCCTTCATCGCGCGCCACGGCGCGGCGGTGGCGTCCTGGCCGATGGAACCGGTGGACCCGTTCCTCAACGTCAACACGCCGGAGGATCTGGCGGCGGCGGAGATCGCCATGCTGAGATCGGAAGCCGCCGATCGGGTGCTCGGGCGATCACCGGGCGCGTGAGTGCGACGCTGCGCGATCCCTCGCGCCCTCCTTGGCCTGCTGACGCGGGCACCTCCGGATGTGGGCTCCGACTTGGAGAGGCCTGAGCCGCCCGCAGGCTGCAGGCGGCCCGACGTGCAGGTCGGCCTCAGGCCGCCGCGACGGTCGCCTTCACGATCTTGTCCGGGGAGCGCGGCGGCTCGCCCTTGTTGATCGTGTCCACGACGTCCATGCCCTCCACGACCTTGCCCCAGACCGTGTACTGCTTGTCGAGGAAGCGGGCGTCGTCGAAGCAGATAAAGAACTGCGAGTTCGCCGAATGCGGGAAGTTCGTCCGCGCCATCGAGCAGGTGCCGCGCACATGCGGCTCGGCGTTGAACTCGGCCTTCAGGTCCGGCAGATCCGAGCCGCCCGAGCCGGTGCCGGTCGGGTCGCCCGTCTGGGCCATGAAGCCGTCGATCACCCGGTGGAACGGCACGCCGTCGTAAAAGCCCTGGGACGCCAGCGTCTTGATACGCTCCACGTGGCCCGGGGCGAGGTCGGGGCGCAGCGCGATCACCACGCGGCCCTTGGTGGTCTCTAGGACGATGGTCTCGTTGTCGGCCATGGTTCTATCCTTCCAGTTGAGGGAACTGTATCGGCGCGCACCGCATCCGGCCAGCGCCCGTGACGGGACAGCCGGCGCTCAGGCCGGTGGACGGTAGACGAAGCGGAGCGCCACCGGCCGGCCCGCGATCGCCTCGCCGAGACCCAACGTGATGTGGACCGGGGTACAGCGCGCCAGCGCGTCGAGCGTCCCGCGCACCAGGGTGGCCCGCTGGTTGCCCGCCACGCCCGCCGCGTAGGTGATCCGCGGCGGCCCGATCAGACTGCCGTCGCGGCGGAGCGCCAGCCGTGCGGTGATCTCGATATCGCCCGGTCCGCCGCTCGGCCGGCCGAGACCGGTCGGCACCTGCCAGCAGGCGGCGAGTGCCGGATAGAGTTCGGCCAAGGTGTCAGCGGGCTTCGTCGCCATCCGGGACACCGGCACCGCGATCGTGGCGCGCAGGGTCTGCGGCAGGCTCAGGGGATAGCCGCCCCCGGGCTCATAGGCGTAGCCGTAGAAATCCTCACCGTCGTAGGCCGCGGCCCCGGGGATCGGGGCAGCGGCCAGGATCAGCAGGACGATCGAGGCTGCGCGCCGACCGAGCATGCGGCCGCTACTGGGCCTTCTCGGCCATCGTCATGCTGACGATCTTGTCGGGATCCTGCACGGCCCCGCCGGGGCGCCGGGGGCGGCCTTCTTGATCTTGTCGAGCACGTCGAGCCCGTCGGTGACGTTCCCCACAATCGTGTATTGCCCGTTCAGGAACGGCGCATCGCCAAGGCAGATGAAGAACTGCGAATTGGCCGAGTTCGGATCCGCCGAGCGGGCCATACCCACTGTACCGCGGCGGAACTCGGCCGAGCGCGAGAACTCCGCCGGAATGTTCGGCAGGCTTGAGCCGCCCGTGCCGTTGCCCTTCGGGTCGCCGGTCTGAGCCATGAAGCCGTCGATCACCCGGTGGAACTTCAGCCCATTGTAGAAGCCCTGATTCACCAGCGTCTTGATCTGCTTGACGTGCTTCGGCGCCAGGTCCGGGCGCAGCTCAATCGTGATCCGGCCGTCCTTGGTCTGGAGATAGACCGTGTTGGCATCGACCGCCCGAGCCGCGGTGGCGGAGCCAAGGGTCAGAGCGAGCGCGAGGAGGGCATGGCGTCGGTTCATCGAGGTCCTTTCAGTCATCAGGAGACAGAGGCGAAGCGCTGCCGGAGGCGTTCGGCCACGGCGGCAGGCACGAAGGGGGAGACATCGCCGCCCATGCCGGCGATCTGGCGCACCAGCGTCGCCGTGATGGGGCGCGCCTGGGTCGAGGCGGGCAGGAACACGGTCTGCACCTCGGGGGCCATGGTGCCGTTCATGCCGGCAAGCTGCATCTCGTAGTCGAGATCGGTGCCGTCGCGCAGGCCGCGGATGAAGATGGAGGCGCCGCAACGCCGGGCAGCCGAGACCGCCAGATCGTTGAACGTGGTGATCTCAAGGACCGCGCCCTCGGCCTCGGCCACGGGCCCGCAGGTCTCGACCAAGAGGGCGGCCCGCTCGTCCGCGGAGAAGAGCGGCGCCTTGCCGGGATGGACGCCGATGGCGATCACGAGGCGGTCCACCAGCCGGCAGGCTTGGCGGATCACGTCGAGATGGCCGTTCGTGACCGGATCGAACGAGCCGGCGTAGAGGGCGGTGCGGGTCATCGCGACCGACCTAGAGCATTTTCGCGCCGGACGGAACCTGGGGACGGGAAGGCTGTCCCATCGAGCCGCCTTCGGGCTAGTCCCGTGCCGGATCTCGGGTCAGGGTCCGCTTCGCTCCACCGATCCGGAACAGGGGCGGTGCAGAACCAAGCTCGCCCCCGTACCGGGCGCATGCAGCGCCAGCGGAACGCGATCCGCGACCCGGCGCAGGGCGCGCCGCGCAGCGGACCTGCTGAGCAGGAGGGCGTTACGCCTCCTCGGCGCTGCCCTCC
>JBODSC010000003.1:0-1092500 GCA_050632875.1 Methylobacterium sp. P31
CCGTGCGGCTGCGGATCGCCGCCGTGAGCGTGCCCTCGTCGAGATAGTCGAGTTCGCCGCCGACTGGAACGCCGTGGGCGAGGCGCGTCACCTTCACGTCGCAGTGCCGGATCGACTCCGTGACGTAGTGTGCGGTAGTCTGACCGTCGACCGTGGCGTTGAGCGCCAGGATGACCTCCTTCACCTCGGGCCGGGCGACGCGCTCCACGAGACTCGCGAGGTTCAGGTGCTCCGGCCGCACACCGTCGAGCGCCGAGAGCACGCCGCCGAGCACGTGGTAGCGCGCTTTGACGGCGCCTGAGCGCTCCAGCGCCCAGAGGTCCGACACGTCCTCCACAACTACCAGGGTCGTGGGATCGCGTTCGGCATCCCGGCAGATCGTGCAGGGATCGCAGGTGTCGACGTTGCCGCAACTCGTGCACACGACAATGCGCTCGGCCGCGACCCGCATCGCATCCGCGAGCGGACCAAGGAGCGTGTCGCGTTTCTTGATGAGTTGGAGCGCCGCGCGCCGCGCCGAGCGCGGTCCGAGGCCTGGCATGCGGGCCAGGAGCTGAATCAGGCGCTCGATCTCGGGGCCGGCGACGGCTTGGGGCATCGTGCCTCTTGGGCGAGGAAAGGGCGGCGGGTCCGGCAGGGCATAGCCGCCGCCGGGCAGCGCGCAAGGGTGCATGTGCGCCGTTTGGTATATGGGTATTCCAGAGCCGCCTCGCCCGTACCACCATGCAGCGCGATGAGCGAAACTGCTTACAGACCCGGGTTCCTGAGTCCACGACTGTGGTCTAACCTGTTTGTACACGTTGCGGGCTCCCGAGAGAGCCCATAATGACACCGAAGCTTCGCCGCCTACTCAGCGGAGAGACGGGAGGCGACCGGGAACGGAGATCCTGCGTGCGGCGGTCCTGTACGACCGCACGGACGTCCCCGGGGTAAATCCGGACGACGGGTTCGTCCGGGTCAGTCGCGTCGACGGTCGAACAGGGGCCCGGGAGAGACGATCTTGACCAACATCGGTGATCACAACGCGGCCCACAGCGCCGAGGCTGCCGGCTTCCGCAATCTCAAAGCGGTCCACTGGAATTTCGAGGCGCCCCGGCTGTACGAGGAGGCGCTGAGCCGCAAGGAGGGCCAACTCGCCCGCGGCGGCGCCTTCGTGGCGACGACCGGCAGCCACACCGGCCGCTCACCCAAGGACAAGTTCGTGGTGCGCGACGCCGCCACCGATAACGAGGTGTGGTGGGACAACAACGGCGCGATCACGCCCGAGCAGTTCGAGACTCTGCGTCAGGACTTCCTGAAGCATGCCGAGGGCAAGGAACTCTTTGCCCAAGACCTCTACGGCGGGGCCGACCCGGCCTACCGGGTCAAGGCCCGCGTGTTCACCGAGCTGGCCTGGCACTCGCTCTTCATCCGCAACCTTCTGATCCGGCCGGCCCGCTCCGAGATCGCGTCCTACGTGCCGGACATGACGATTATCGATCTGCCGAGCTTCCAGGCGGATCCCGCCCGGCACGGCTGCCGGTCCAAGACTGTGATCGCCATCGACTTCTCGAAGAAGCTCGTCCTGATCGGCGGCTCCGCCTACGCGGGCGAGATGAAGAAGTCGGTCTTCACCTACCTGAACTACATTCTGCCCGGGAAGGGCGTGATGCCGATGCACTGCTCGGCCAACGCGGCGCTCGATGCCGAGGGCGGCTCGGCGATCTTCTTCGGCCTGTCGGGCACCGGCAAGACGACGCTGTCGAACGATTCCTCGCGCCAGCTCCTCGGCGACGACGAGCACGGCTGGTCCAACGAGGGCATCTTCAACTTCGAGGGCGGCTGCTACGCCAAGACCATCCGCCTCTCCCGCAACGCGGAGCCCGAGATCTACGCCACCACCGAGCGCTTCGGCACGGTGATGGAGAACGTGGTGATCGATACGGTAACCCGCCTGCCTGATTTCGACGACACCTCGCTGACTGAGAACACCCGCTGCGCCTACCCGCTGGACTTCATCGCCAACGCCAGCGCCACGGGCCGGGCCGGGCATCCGAAGAACATCGTGATGCTCACCTGCGACGCCTTCGGGGTGATGCCACCAATCGCCAAGCTCACGGGCGCCGAGGCGATGTACCATTTCCTCTCGGGCTACACCGCCAAGGTTGCAGGCACCGAGCGGGGCCTGACCGGCCCGGAGGCGACCTTCTCGACCTGCTTCGGTGCGCCGTTCATGCCGCGGCACCCGAGCACCTACGGCAACCTGCTGCGCGACCTCATCGCCAAGCACAGCGTCGATTGCTGGCTCGTCAACACCGGCTGGACCGGCGGCGGCGTCGGGACAGGCCGGCGCATGCCGATCCGCGTGACTAGGCGCCTGTTGGGCGCGGCGCTGGACGGTTCGCTGGCCCAGGCCGAGTTCCGCCGCGATCCGTATTTCGGCTTCGCGGTGCCGGTCTCGGTGCCGGGCGTCGAGCCGCATATCCTGACCCCGGTCAAGACCTGGGCCAACAAGGGCGCCTTCGTGGAGACGGCCGCGCGGCTCGTGAAGATGTTCGACGACAACTTCAAGCGGTTCGAGCCCCATGTCGACGCCGACGTGCGCGCAGCCGGGCCGACCGCGCAGGCGATCGCGGCCTGATGATCGAGACGGGCGGCCCCGGAGGCCGCCCGAACGCACCGCGGTATGGGGACTCCCGTCTCATGCCGACCCCTCACCCTAGGGGCGGGTAGGAGGACCGGGGCAGCGCGGATGCTAGAACGGCAGCTTCATGCCGGGCGGCAGGGGAAGACCCTTGGTCAACTCGCCCATGCGCTCCTGCATGGTCGCTTCCGCCTTGCCGCGGGCGTCGTTGCAGGCCGCCACGATCAGGTCTTCCAGGATCTCGCGTTCGTCGGCGACGATCAGCGACGGGTCGATGGCGATCGCCTTCATCTGCCCCTTGGCCGACATGGTGACCCGCACCGAGCCGCCGCCCGAGGCGCCGGTCACTTCGATCTGATCCATCTCGGCCTGTAGGTTGGCCATCTTCTCCTGCATGGCCTGAGCCTGTTTCATGATGCCCATCAGGTCGCGCATGGGGCTCTCTTCCTCGTTCGTCGTCGGGATCTGATCTGGGTATGGCGTCAGCGCTGCGCCATGAGGCTTCGGAGCGGCGGCCTAGAGATCGTCGTCCTCGGCCTCGTCGGCGGGCCCTGACACGCCGTCTCCGGGGAGCCTCCTGTTCCCCGTTGGGCAGAGGCTCCGAGGCGGTCTCCCGCACGTCGACGATCTCGGCGCCGGGGAAACGCGTCAGCACCTCGCGCACGAACGGGTCGGAGGCCGCGTTCTCGCGGCGGGTCTCGGTGGCGGCCCGGGCGGCAGCGTCGAGCGTCGGCGCGCCCTCTTCCTTCGACAGGGCGACGGACCAGCGCCGGCCCGTCCAGCGCTCGATGGCCGCGGCGAGGTCGTTGGCAAGGCTTGACCGTCCGCCAGCGGCGAGGCGGAACTCGATCCGGCCCTCCTCGAAGCGCACGAGATGGACGTCGCGCTCCAGGGCGGTCCTCAGAAGGATGTCGCGGTTGGCATCCGCCAGCGCGATTAGGTCCTCGAACCGGCCAAGCAGCGGTGACGGCGGGGCCGCGGGGGCCGGGCGTACGGCGGGGGCCGCCATCGCGACGGGCGCCGACACGAGTACCGGCTCCGCCGGAGCCGTCCGGGGTGCCGCGGCGAGCGCCGCCGAGCCTCCGCCCCGCAAGTCTGGGATCGGCGGCAGGGGCGGGCGGCCGGACGCGACCGGCGGGTCACCCGAAGGCGCGGACGCCGCCTCGGCCTTCAGCTGGCGAAGCGCCTCGTCGGGGGTCGGCAGGTCCGCGGCATAGGCGAGGCGCACGATCGCCATCTCGGCCGCCGCCAGGGGCCGGGGAGCGGCCTGAACTTCGGGAATCGCCTTGAGCAGGATCTGCCAAGCCCGCGACAGAGCGCGAATGGAGAGCTTCTCGGCGAAGGCGCCGCCCCGGACCCGCTCGGTCTCGCTGAGCGTCGGATCGGCGGCGGTCTCGGGCACGATCTTGAGCCGCGTCACGAGATGCGTGAAGGCGGCGAGGTCGGAGAGCACCACCGACGGGTCTGCGCCGGAATCGTACTGCGCCCGCAATTCCGCAAAGGCCGCCGGTACCGATCCCCGCATCACCGCCTCGAAGAGGTCGAGGATCCGGGCCCGGTCGGCGAGCCCCAGCATGTCGCGCACGCTCTGCGCGGTCACAGAACCGGCCCCGTGCGCGATCGCTTGGTCGAGGAGCGAGAGCGCGTCGCGCACCGAGCCCTCGGCCGCGCGTACGATGGCGCCCAGAGCCTCGTCTTCCGCCTCGACCTTCTCGGCCGTGCAGACCTTCGCGAGGTGGGCGTGCAGAGTCGGCGCCTCGACCCGGCGCAGGTCGAACCGCTGGCAGCGGGACAGGATCGTCACCGGGACCTTGCGGATCTCCGTGGTGGCGAACACGAACTTGGCGTGAGGTGGCGGCTCCTCCAGCGTCTTCAGGAAGGCGTTGAACGCCTTCTCGGAGAGCATGTGGACCTCGTCGACGATGTAGACCTTGTAGCGCGCCGAGACCGGCCCGTAGCGGATGCCGTCGATGATCGCCCGGACGTCGTCGATGCCGGTATGCGAGGCGGCATCCATTTCCAGCACGTCCATGTGCCGGGATTCCATGATCGCCGCGCAATGCAGGCCGAGTTCCGGCATTGATACGGTCGGGCCGGTATCGGGCATGCCGGCGCGGGCGTAGTTGAGGCCACGGGCGAGAATGCGCGCCGTGGTGGTCTTGCCGACACCGCGGACGCCGGTCAGCATCCAGGCCTGGGGGATGCGGTTGGCCGCGAACCCGTTAGCGAGGGTGCGCACCATCGCGTCCTGCCCGATCAGGTCGCCGAAATTGGTGGGGCGGTATTTGCGCGCGAGCACACGGTAGGGCGTCGCCGCGCTGGCGGGCGCTGGAAACCCGGGCAGGCCCGGCTCGTCGTCAGGCGTGCCGGTCGTAGCGTCCATGCCGTGTCTGGGTCTGGCTGCCGCGCGCCGTGGAATGAGGTGGGAGGCTGGACGAAGACCCGCTCGGTCTCGTTAGGGCTGCTTCCTTCCGGACCTGACCCGGTTGGCGAGTGAAACGTCCCTCGCCAACCCCCCGCCGGCTATATGGCCGCGGCGCTGACGGAACGCAAGCGCGGCCTACTCCGCCTTGCGCTTGACCACAGCCAGCGTCTTCGGATCGAGCTTCAGGTCGAACCGCTTGCCGCTCGCGTCCACCGCGTCGTCGACCTCGATCATTCCGTCATCGAGCCTCGATCTCCTTCCACTTGGTGAAGCCCTCCTGCCGGAGCACGGCTTCGACCTTGGCCTGCTGATCAGGCGGCAACTTCTCGTCGGCCCAGGCGGCGCTGCATCCTGCCACGAACGCGAGGGCGAGGAGAGGAGGGGCGAGGCGCATGGCGTTCTCCGTTCCGTTGCAAGATGCCGGCTGTGAACAGGAATGCGGCGCCGAGGTTCCGTCGCGGTGCCGATCCTCTTGAGCGCTCTACGATTCTCCCGCACATCTACGGCGCCCGGTTCGGGGCGGCGAGGATTCTTCACCTATGGTCACCCGCGTCGCCACCGTGGCCTTCGAGGGCATCGAGGCGCGGGCGGTGGACGTTCAAGTCCAGATCATCCCGGGCTCGGTGGTCTTCACCGTCGTCGGCCTGCCCGATAAGGCGGTGGCGGAGTCCCGGGAGCGGGTGCGCGGCGCCCTGATTGCCTCCGGCCTTGCCCTTCCGGCCAAGCGGATCACCGTCAATCTCGCCCCGGCGGATCTGCCGAAGGAGGGCTCGCACTACGACCTGCCGATCGCGCTCGGCGTCATGGCGGCGATCGGCGCGATCCCGGCCGACGCGCTCTCCGGCTACTGCGTGCTGGGCGAGCTGGCCCTCGACGGGAGCATCACGGCGGTCAACGGCGTGCTGCCGGCCGCCATCGCGGCGGCTGCCCGCGGGCTCGGGCTGATCTGCCCGGCGTCCAATGGCCCGGAAGCGGCTTGGGCCGGCGGCGATCTCGACGTGCTCGCCCCGCGCTCGCTGATCCAGCTCGCTAACCACTTCAAGGGCAGTCAGGTCATGGCGCGGCCGGAACCCTCCGTGGCGGGCTCCGCGGGTCCCCTGCCGGACCTCGCCGACATCAAGGGGCAGGAGGGCGCCAAGCGCGCGCTGGAGATCGCTGCGGCCGGCGGCCACAACCTGCTGATGAACGGGCCGCCGGGCTCGGGCAAGTCGATGCTGGCGGCGCGGCTCCCCTCTATCCTGCCGCCGCTCGGGCCCCGCGAGCCTCCTCGACATCTCGATGATTCAGTCGGTGGCGGGCGAGCTGAAGGACGGCGCGCTCTCGAACCGCCGTCCCTTCCGCCAGCCACACCACTCCGCCTCGATGGCGGCGCTGGTCGGCGGCGGTTTCGGTGCGCGCCCGGGCGAGGTTTCGCTCGCCCACGGCGGCGTCCTGTTCCTCGACGAACTGCCGGAATTCACCCCGCAGGTCCTCGACAGCCTTCGCCAGCCGATGGAGACGGGCGAGGTGATGATCGCCCGGGCCAACCATCGGGTGACCTATCCGGCGCGTTTCCAGCTCGTGGCGGCCATGAACCCCTGCCGCTGCGGGCAAGGGCTGGAGCCGGGCTATGCCTGCCGGCGCGGTCCGAACGAGCGCTGCATGGCGCAGTACCAGGCGCGGATCTCCGGGCCGCTGCTCGACCGGATCGACCTGCGCGTCGAGGTTCCGGCGGTCACGGCGGCCGATTTGATCCTGCCACTGCCCATGGAAGGTTCGCGCGAGGCGGCGGCCCGGGTGGCGTCGGCCCGCGCGTTGCAGGGCACACGCTACGCCGGGCGCGGCCTGCCGGCCTCCACCACCAATGCGACCTGCCCGGCAAACCTGATCGAGGAGGTCGCGAGCCCGGATGCGGACGGAACGGCGCTGATCCGGCAGGCGGCCGAGACGATGCGGCTCTCCGCCCGCGGCTTCCACCGGACGCTCCGCGTGGCCCGGACGCTCGCTGACCTCGACGACGAGCCGCAGGTGCGCCGGCTGCATCTGGCCGAGGCGCTCTCCTATCGCGGACGCGGCGACAGCGCGGCGGCCGCCGCTTGACCGCCCCCGGAGCGGCGGCCCGCGACCTGACGGTCTCGATCGGGCAGTATAGCGCTGCCGGCCGGAAGGAGACGAACCAGGATTTCCACGGGACCCTGATACCGGCCCAGCCGGCATTGGGCCTGAAGGGCATCGCGGTGGTGCTCGCCGATGGGATCAGCAGCAGCGCGGCTGGCGCGGCGGCGAGCGAAACCGCGGTCAAGAGCTTCCTCAGCGACTACTACGCCACCCCCGATACGTGGTCGGTGAAGAGCCTCGGCGCAGCGGGTGATCGCGGCGGCGAATTCCTGGCTCTACGCCCAGACCCGGCGCGGCCTCGATCCGAACGATGCCGACCGGGGCTACGTCACCACCTTCGATGCCCTCATCCTGAAGTCGCGCACCGCGCACATCTTCCACGTGGGCGACGCCCGGCTCTGGCGCGTGGCGGGGCGCTCCCTCGAGCAGCTCACCGAGGATCACCGGGTGGTGATCTCCGCCGCGGAATCCTATCTCGGCCGCGCCCTGGGAGCGAACGGCCGAGTGGAGATCGACTATCACACGCTCGGCGTCGATCCCGGCGACATCTTCGTGCTGACCACCGATGGCATCCATGAGCATGCCCGACCCCGCGACATGGTGGGGGCGATCGCCGCGGCGGCCGACCTCGACGCCGCGGCGCGGACGATCGGCGAGGCGGCGTTCGCGGCCGGCAGCCCGGACAACCTGACGATCCAGATCGTGCGGGTCGACGCCGTGCCGGAAGGTGAGCCGGCCGACCTCCTCGGAGACGTCGAGGGTCTCGATCCCGCGCCGCTCCTCGATCCTCCGGCCGAGTTCGACGGCTACCGGCTCCTGCGGATCCTCCATTCCGGACCACGCAGTCGCGTCTATCTCGCCATTGACGCGGAGACCGGGGCGCACGTCGCGCTCAAGGTCCTGTCACTCGACCTGCGTGACGACCCTGCGCAGCGGAAGCGGTTCGTGATGGAGGAGTGGATCGCCCGCCGGATCGACAACCCGCACGTAATCAAAGCCCACCCACAGACGCGACGCCGCAGCCATCTCTACACGGTTATGCGCTACGTCGAGGGCCAGACCCTGACCCAGTGGATGCGCGACCACACCGCGCCCGAACTGGAGACGGTGCGCGGCCTCGTCGAGCAGCTCGCCCGGGGCGTCCAGGCCTTCCATCGGCGGGAGATGGTTCACCAGGACCTGCGGACCGACAACATCCTGATCGACACCTCGGGCACCGTGCAGGTGATCGATTTCGGAGCCACCAAGGTCGCCGGCGTGGTCGAGGGCGATCCGCGGATCGACCCTGCCGAGATCCTCGGGACGGTGCAGTACACGGCACCGGAATGCTTCCTCGGCGAGCCGTCCACGCCCGGCTCGGACGTGTTCTCGGTCGGCGTCATCGCCTACCAGATGCTCACCGGACGGCTGCCCTACGGCGACGCGGTGCCCCGGGCGCGCACGCGCGCCGCCCAGCGCAGGCTGCGCTATGTGTCGGCGCTCAACGCGCGGCCGCTGCTCCCGGTCTGGGTCGACGGCGCGCTGCGGCGGGCCGTGCACCCCAATCCCCTGCGGCGCTACCAGACCGTGTCGGAGTTCGTCCACGACCTCCGGTATCCCAACCCGGCCTTTACGGTGGGACGCCAGGCCTCGCTGCTGGAGCGCGACCCCCTGCTGTTCTGGCGGCTGCTGTCGCTGGTGCTGGGCATCGTCGCGCTCGCGCTTGCGGGCATCCTGATCGCGCATCCGCCGCATTGAGCGGCGCGGCCCGGCTCAGCCGTCGAGTTCGGGGTAGCGGCGGAAGATGCCGTCCTCGTTGAAGGGGATACGCCGCTC
Source organism: Methylobacterium sp. P31 (assembly GCA_050632875.1). Classification (GTDB taxonomy): domain Bacteria; phylum Pseudomonadota; class Alphaproteobacteria; order Rhizobiales; family Beijerinckiaceae; genus Methylobacterium. Next base: position 8,961 of record JBODSC010000003.1, read on the forward strand.
GCTCTTCAGATAGGCCGCCATCCGCGGACGCTGCGCCACCGCTTCGTGCAGCCGCATCACCTGGGGTGTGTCGCGCAAAGCCGCGGCGGCGGCTTTCGGGAAGGCGTAGAGCAGGCCGTCGACGAGCTGGAACAGGGACAGGTCCGCGTAGGAGAGGTGGGGCCCGACCAGCCGCGCGCCGCCATTAGCTGCCAGCACACGCTCGAAATAGCCGAGGAATTTCGGGATGCGCGCCTCGCGGAACTCCTTGGCCCGGCGCAGGGCTTCGGGTTTCTGCTCCGCGTAGTACAGGCCGACGCCCACGGGATGGTGGGTGTCGTGCGCCCCGTTCACCGCATCCGCGATGGTGAGCTGGAGCTGGTGCGTCCAGATCCGGTCGCGCTCGCTCTCGTCGACGAGGCCCAGGCGCGGCCCGAGATACAGCAGGATCGCGGCGGTCTGCGCGACGACGATGTCGCCGTCCCGCAGGAAGGGCGGTGCGAAGGGTGGCCGTGGATTGTCTGGATCTGAGAGCCGCGCGAGCATCGGCTCGATGCCGCCAGCCTCGTCGTCGTGGCGGGCCACATCGATATAGGCGGCGCCGGCTTCCTCCAGGGCGAGGCGCACGAACTCGCCGCGTCCTTGGATCATTGGCCAGTAGTGAAGCTCGTAGGGCATCGCCACCTCCTCCGCCGAGAAGGCCTCCGACCTACGGCCGGTTCCCGCTCAATTCTCCGGCGCCGCATCCTCGGCGGCGGCCTTCTCGGCCGGCGGCTCGGCGCTGGCAACGGCCTTGCGGGTGAGCATCGGCTCGAGCCGCGCGGCGAGTTGCTGATCGAGGTGCTTGGCGTAGGCGCCCTTAAAATAGCGCTCGCCGGTCTTTGGGCCATAGAGCCGATCATGCGCCTGGATCATCGCGGCGACCTCCGGGCGGCAGAGGAATCCCGTGATGCCGACCGCCTCGTACCAGTGGCCGGCGCGAGCCTCGGCGGTGGCCTTCGGGTTTGAAAGCACCGTATCGGCGAAGCATTCCGTGGCCGCCTGCCGAAGCGGCGCCAGCACCTTCTCGGCATCGACGGCGCTCACCGCCGGAGCGGCGGTGTGGCGATGCGGGCGCGCCTGCGCCGTCGAGACGAGAGCAAGGACAGAGAGCGTGGCGAGGATCGAAGTCTTCATACGGGCGGCCTCGTCGAGTGTCCGAACCGCGTTCAGTATTCCCGCATGATTGCGTCGGGAACGGGGCTGAGGGTGCGGTGCGCGTGCCCGATTCCGGGCAAGATCCGGACCGTTTCGCGACAGCGGGGCCGCGTTCTCAGCCGCGCCGCTCGGCGTTCCAGTGGCCTCGGCATTCGAGCGATCCGGAGGCGATCCAGGTTCCGGCCCCGAACCCGTCCGAGCCGAGGCGCCCGCTCACGTTGGCGGTCGAGGTGCCGTTCGAGATCGAACCCCGAACCAGGCCGTTTCTCGCGACGCTGCCCTGGACCGTGAAGGCGGTTCCGACGAATCGTGCCTGGCCGTGCTCGATCTTCACGGGGTAGCGGTAAGCACGGTCGCAGGTTCCGGCTTCGGTGATGATCTCGACGCTCCACGTGCCGTCGAACCGGTCCGCGACGGGCGCCCTGCGCGGGACAGCCACGGCCGGAACTGCGCCGGCGAGGAGCATGGCGGCGGCGAGAAGGCGGATCATGCGATTCCGATTCTGCACGGGAGACTGGCCTCGCGGCGGTCGGCGGCGGCTCAGCCGGCCCGCTGCGGTGCCGACGCCCGCATGGCCGCGCGAAGCGCCGCGTTGAGCAGAGAGAGCAGATCGCAGCCGACATGCAGGAAGGCGTGCACACCCGCCTGTTTGAGCGGCTCGATCAGATCCGCTGGCTTTCCGGCGAGGTAGACGGTGCCGGCACCTTCGCGCGCGAGTGCCTCCGCTGCCGCGACGGCGCGCTCCGCGTAGATCGCGTCGGTGGAGCAGATGCAGGCCAGTGCGGCCCCCGACTCCCGGAACGCCGCCGCGAGTGCGTCGGCGTCGGTAAAGCCCTCGTTCGACAGGGCCTCGATGCCGCCCGCCGCGAAGGCGTTGGCCGCGAAGGTCGCCCGGGCGTTGAAGGCAGCCACGCTACCGAGGTTGGCGAGGAACACCGCTGGCCGGCGGCCGGTCTTGGCGAGATAGGCGTCGGAGGCGTCGCGCAGCGCCTCATAGGGTTCGGCGAGGCGCTGGGAGGGCAGGGCATCGCAGCCGACCGCCGAGCCAGAGCCGAAATTCGAACCGGGCGGCGCCGCGACCGGCGGGACGTCGAGGACGGTGACCGGCTTCTCGGCAAGGTTCGGGAACTCGCTCGCGCCGGTGAGCGGCTCGCTACGGGTTGCCACGGCCTTCGTCCGCGCCTCTCGGGTCAGCTCGATCCGCCGCTGCAGCTTGCCCACGCTGAGCGAGGCGACAATGCCACCCTCCGCCTCGATGGTCTGGAACGCTGACCAAGCGGCCTCGGCGAGTTCCGTGGTCAGCGCCTCGAACCCGCCCGCACCGGCAGCCGGGTCGCTGACCCGGGCGAGATGCGCTTCCTCGATCAGGACGATCTGGCTGTTGCGCGCCACCCGCCTGGCGAAGGCATCCGGCAGGCCGAGCGCCTGCGTGTAGGGGAGGACGGCGACGCTGTCTGCGCCACCCATGCCGGCCGCGGCCGCGGCCATGCCGGTGCGCAGGATGTTCACGAAGGGGTCGCGCCGCGTCATCATCCGCCACGCGGTCTCGGCATGGAGGCGCAGGGGCTTCGGATCGAGGCCGCAGGCCTGCTCGACCCGCGCCCAGAGGCGCCGCATGGCGCGGAACTTCGCGACCGTGACGAACTCGTCGGCATCCGCCGTCAGCAGCACCGCGATCCGGTCGCGGGCGGTGGCGAGGTCGTGGCCGGCGGCCTCCTGGGCGCGCAGATAAGCCAAAGCGGTCGCCAGCACGGCGCCGAGCCTCGGCCGCCTCACCGGAGCCGGCCTCGTGGTAGGGCCGTCCGTCGGCCAGGAATGCCCGGCCGCGGAAGCCAGCCGCCTCGAGATCCGCCGCGGTCTCAGCGAGGCGTGGGGCGATCTCACCCCAGACCGCGCCGAGGCTGCCGGTGGCGGCCAACACGCCCACCGGATCGATGCCGAGATCGAGATCGTAGCTCGACAGGTCCTCACCCCGGCGCTCCGCGAGCGCCTTCACCAGCTGGGCGGCCTCGCGGCCTCGGCCGCCCGCATCGAGGCGCAGGGCGATCAGCGGCAGCATCACGCCCTTCAACGCCGCATCGAGATCCTCGACGCTCGAAGCTGTGAGACCGTAGCCGCGGGCGCCGGGGGCTCCGGCGAAGGCGAGGACCAGCGCGTCGGCACCGCCTTCGAGGTCGGTGAGCGCCTGCGCGTTGGCGGCCGCGATATCGGGATGGTCGACCCGCTGGGCGATCCGCCAGGGGCCCGGCTCGCGCACTGACTGAACCGTCGGCACGGCCGGTCCGTAGAGCGGCTCGATCCGCAGGCCGTCGGCCGTCCGTGACACCAGCCGCTTCTCGAAATCGGCGCCCTTCAGGACACCTTCGACGAGGCCGAGCCAGCGCGCCCGGTCTGCGGGCTCGAAGAGGTCGGCGAGCGGTCTGTCTTCCATCGGATCGTCCCAGAACGCGGCGTCTTATGCGCCGCTTTCGTGGGATTGCCTCGCACGCCCTTCGGCCGGAGGCAATCGCCCGAAGGTTCAGGAAAGCTCAAGCCGCGCTTGACCATATTTTGAGAGGGCAGGGCAGCACGTGCCCGATGAGCGGAGGCTCGCCCGCTCGGGTTCGGGTCCGGCTCGGCAGCCAGCGCGTCAGCCGAGGATGATCAGCCCGGCGAAGCCCAGCGCGCCGACGATGATCCGCCACCATGCGAACAGCCAGAAGCCGTGGCGGGAGACGTAGTCAAGGAGCACCCGGACCACGAAAAGCGCCGAGATGAACGACACGATGAAGCCGATGACGATCAGCCCGATATCGTTGCTCGACAGGTACTTGTAATTGTCGAGCAGGTCCTTGGCGAAGGCGCCGGCCATGGTGGGCATGGCCAGGTAGAACGAGAACTCGGTGGCCGAGCGCTTGTCGGCGCCCATCAGCATCGCGCCCACGATTGTGGCGCCCGAGCGCGACACGCCGGGGATCATGGCGAGGCACTGGAAGATGCCGATCTTCAGGTCCATCGGCAGCGGGAAGTCGTAGACGTCGGTCTTTTTCACCCGAAGATCGGTGTCGTCGATGACGAGCAGCACCAGGCCGCCCGCCACCAGGGTCGCGCAGACGATCCAGGGATTGAACAGGTAAGCCTTGATCAGTTTCGAGAAGAGGCCGCCGATGATGGCGGCCGGCAGGAAGGCCACCAGGATGCCGAGCACGAAGCGGCGCGCCTTCGGGTCGGACGGCAGCGCCGTGGCGATGCCCAGGAGGCGACGGAAATAGACCGCCAGGATCGCCAGGATCGCCCCGAGCTGGATCAGCACCTCGAACGTGTTGTTGGGCGAGTGGAAGCCGATGAAATGGCCGACCAGGAGCTGGTGGCCGGTGGAGGAGACCGGTATGAACTCGGTCGCGCCTTCCACCAGGGCGAGCAGGATCGCCTTGCCGATGCTTGCCGGATCCATCGTGAAGCCTTGTTCCGCGGGCGCACGCCGGCCCCTGTCGGGCACGCCGCGAACCACTCAAGAGTTGTGCCGAACGGTTCGTCCGTCAGGATTGACGGGCGGTTACCGGGGCCGGCTGCGCGTGTTAAGGGCTCCGCAACGGTCGAGCAATAACGCTCGGTCCGAAGTCCTGCGCGCCGAAGACCGGCGCTCCGGGGCCGACGACGAGCGCGGGACGGGCCGCGCTGTCAGACCGAACCGCTTCCACGGCCTCAATGGCAACGCTCTACCACTTCCCCTTCTGCGCGAATTCCCGGTTCATCCGTCTCGTGCTCGCCGAGATGGGTATGGAACCGACGCTGTTCGAGGAGCGGCCCTGGGAGCGCCGCGACGAATTCCTGCTGATCAATCCGGCGGGATCGACCCCCGTGCTCCTGGAGCAGACCGGCCTGGTCGTGCCGGGGGCCGGCGTTATCGCCGAATACCTCGACGAGACCCGTGGTCTCGGGCTCTCCGGGCGGCGGATGATGCCGGATGATACCGTGGAGCGGGTCGAGGTCCGGCGTCTCCTCGACTGGTTCCTCGTCAAGTTCGAGTCCGAGGTAACGGGCTACCTCGTCAACGAGAAGATCTCGAAGCGCTTCATGGCGGCTCACCAGGGCGGCGGCCCGCCCGACATGAACGCGATCCGCGCCGCGCGGACCAACGTGCGCTACCATCTGCAGTATATCGGCTACCTGATCGCCCGTCGGCGCTGGATCGCCGGCGACAACCTGACCTATGCCGATCTCGCCGCCGCCGCCCATCTCTCCTGCGTGGATTACCTCGGCGACGTGCCGTGGGACGAGGACGAGATGGCGCGGAACTGGTACGCCCGGGTCAAATCGCGGCCCTCGTTCCGCGGCCTGCTCGCCGATCGGGTGCCCGGGATGGCGCCGGCCGCCCATTATGCGGATCTGGATTTCTGAGTCAGCGACGGACCTACATCGGCGCAGAGCTGCGCCGCCTCGTTGAGGGCCGGGCCCGGGATCTCGGCTTCTGCGGCCTGCGCATCACGCGGCCCGATCGCCTGCCGGACCTGCCGGCCCGCTTGTCAGTCTGGCTCGCCGAGGGCGCGCACGGCACGATGGGCTGGATGGCGGACCGGGCCGATCAGCGCGCCCGTCCGACGGGGCTGTGGCCCGGCCTGCGCAGCATCTTGGTGCTGGCGATGAGCTATCGGCCCGAGCACGATCCGCTGGACCTCTTGGCGCGGAAAGAACGGGGCGCGGTTGCAGCCTACGCGCAGCGGCGCGATTATCACGAGGTTTTGAAGGGCCGGTTGAAGGAACTCGGCGGCTATCTGTCGGCCAAGGGCGACGTGCGGGTGAAGGTGTTCTGCGACACCGCGCCCGTAATGGAGAAATCCCTGGCCGAGGCGGCGGGGCTCGGCTGGCAGGGCAAGCACACGGTGCTGATCTCGCGCGAGCACGGCAACTGGCTCCTCCTGGGCGCCATCTACACCAGCGCCGAATTCGAGCCCGACCCGCCCGGACGCGGCCATTGCGGCTCCTGCCGCGCCTGCCTCGACATCTGCCCGACCGACGCATTCCCGGCTCCGTACCGCCTCGATGCGCGGCGCTGCATCTCGTACCTGACCATCGAGCATGCCGGCCCGATCCCGGAAGCGTTTCGGTCGGCCATCGGCAACCGGGTCTTCGGCTGCGACGATTGCCTCGCTATCTGTCCCTGGAACAAGTTTGCCCGCACGGCCGCGGAGAACCGCCTAGCGGCGCGGGCGGATCTGGCCGCGCCCGCGTTGGCGGAACTCGCCGGCCTGGACGATGCCGCCTTCCGAAGGTTTTTCGCGGGCACGCCGGTCAAGCGCACGGGCCGCGACCGCTTCCTGCGCAACGTGATGATCGCCATCGGCAATTCCGGCACGCCGGAGCTTGCCCAGGTGGCCGTCGCACGGCTCGCCGACGCCTCGCCTCTCGTGCGCGGCATGGCGATCTGGGCCTGCGGGCGGCTGCTCGGGTCGGATGCGGTCCGCGCCCTGCACCGGCAGCACGGAGCAGGCGAAGCCGACGCCCACGTGCGCGACGAGTGGCGGGCCGCCGCCGGCTTGACGGACACGCGAGCGGGCGAGACATCCCCCGCATGAATCTCTTCGTCTTCGGGCTCGGCTTCACCGGCCGCCGTTTCGCCGAGCGGGCGCGCGACCGGTTCGGCACCGTGCGCGCCACCGTCACCGATCCCGCTTCCGCCGCGCGCCTCGCGGCGGATACCGGCTTCACGATGCGTGCCTTCGGCCCGGAGGCTGACGATCGCCGCATCGCCGCCGACCTTGCCGACACGGACGTCCTCCTGGTCTCGGTCCCACCCGGCGAGAGCGGCGACCCGGTGCTCGCCCGCTACGCGGACGCGATCACGGCGAGCCGAATCGGCTGGATCGGCTATCTCTCGACGATCGGCGTCTACGGCGATCAGCAGGGCGCCTGGATCGACGAGACCACGCCGCCTGCCCCGCGCAGCGCCCGCTCCAGGATCCGCGTTGAGGCCGAGACGGCATGGCTGGCGCTCGGCGGCGCCACCGGCCAGGCCGTGCAGGTGTTCCGGCTGTCGGGCATCTACGGCCCGGGGCGAAACCCGATCGTGAAGTTGCGGGAGGGGCGGTCGCAGCGCATCGTCAAGGCCGGGCAGGTCTTCAACCGCATCCACGTCGACGACATCGCCACGACCCTGCTCGCCTCCATCGACCGGCCGCGGGCCGGGGCGGTCTACAACGTCACCGACGACGAGCCGGCGCCGCCCCAGACGGTGACCGAGCACGCCGCCGCGCTGACCGGTCTGCCACTGCCGCCGGAGATCGATTTCGAGACCGCCGACCTGTCGCCGATGGCGCGCAGCTTCTACGGCGAGAACAAGCGCGTGCGGAACCGGCTGATCCGGGAGCAACTCGGGGTGGCGCTCGCCTATCCCACCTACCGCGAGGGCTTGGCTGCCCTGAAGGACCAGCCCTGATCAGGCTTCGAGGTGACGGGTCCGCACAAGACGACGGAGCAATCCGCCGCGCGGACCGGCCAGCATCGAGGCGATGTAGAGCGCCCCGGCGGCCAGCACGATGGCCGGGCCGCTCGGCAGGTCGAACCTGTAGGACAGGCTGAGCCCGGAGACGCTCGCGATCCCGGCGATCAGCATCGAAACCGGAATGAGCCCGCCGAGATCGCGAGCCCAGAACCGCGCCGTCACAGCGGGGAGCAGCATCAGGCCGACTGCCAGCAGGGTTCCGAGCGCCTGGAACCCGCCCACGAGGTTGATCACGACCAGCGCCAGGAAGGCGAGGTGCACCGGCCCGCCGATGGGGCTGACCGTGCGTAAGAACAGCGGATCGACGCATTCCATGACGAGCGGCCGGTAGATCATGGCGAGGGCCACCAGCGTCAGCGTGCTGATGCCGCCGAGCAGCCAAAGGGCGGCATCGTCCAGCGCCAGGACCGAGCCGAACAGGAAGTGCATCAGGTCGATCTGGGAGCCACGCAGCGAGACCAGCAGCACGCCGGCGGCCAGCGAGATCAGGTAGAAGGCCGCGAGGTTGGCATCCTCCCGGACCACGGTGGCGCGGGTGACGGCGCCGGCCAGCAGCGCCACCGCGAGCCCGGCGACGAGGCCGCCGAGCGTCATCGCCGGCAGCGACAGGCCGGCCACCAGGAAGCCGGCCGCCGCGCCGGGCAGGATGGCGTGGCTCATCGCGTCGCTCATCAGGCTCATCCGGCGCAGGGTCAGGAACACGCCGATGGGCGGTGCCGACACTGAAAGCGCCAGGCAGCCCGCCAGCGCTCGGCGCATGAAGCCGAACTCGACGAAGGGCGCGACCAGAGATCCGAACGGATCGATCACGCGGCGTCCTCACGATGGCTGTGCGCGTCCGGGCCGTGCGCGGCATGGTCGTGGCGGTGCTCGCCGCCGGTCCGCGGTCCGGCGCAGACCGGCGCGCCCTCGTCCCAGGCCTCGGAAAGATTGCGGGCCCGGGCGAGGTTCTCCGGCGTCAGCACCCGCGCCGTCGGCCCCCAGGCCACGGCTTCGCGGGCGAGGAGCAGCGTCGTGGGGAAATGCGCGCGCACCTGGGTCAGGTCGTGCAGGGCGGCGGCCACCGTGCGTCCCTCGCCGTGCCAGGCGCGGATCAGCGTGAGGAGGTCGTCCACCGTGCGTGCGTCGATCCCGGTGAACGGCTCGTCGAGGAGCACCACCGGGCAGTCCTGCAGGATCAGCCGCGCGAACAGGGCGCGCCGGAATTGCCCGCCCGACAGGGTGCCGATCGGCCGCGCCTCGAACCCTTCGAGGCCGACCGCCGCCAGCGCCGCCTCGATTGCCGGACGCTGCCGGTTCAGGCTGCGCCAAGCGCCGGTCCGCCGCCAGAGACCCATCCCGGCCAGATCCATGACACTGACCGGGAAGCTCCGGTCGATCTCGTCGGCCTGGGGCATGTAGGCGATGGCGCCGGCCCTCTCGATCCGCCCGTCGAGGCAGCGGATCTCCCCGGCCATGCCCTTCAGCAGGGTCGATTTGCCGGCCCCGTTCGGGCCGACCAGCGCGAGGAGATCGCCGGCCCGCACGGTCCCGTCGAGATGGTGGACCGCGGGATGCCGGTCGTAGCCCAGGGTCAGGCCGACGAGGCGGATCGGATCCGGATGCTGCGGCCTGGCACTCATGCCGCCAGCGCCCAGGCAATCGTCAGCCACACGAAGGCCGACAGCGTGCCGGCAAGCGCAACGCGCGGGCCGATCCCGCTGCGGAACAGGGATGGCCGGGCCACTCGTCTCGGGCTGGGGATGATGGGCAAGGCGTCCTCGTCGCACGCGGGGCCGGCGCGGGGACCGTGCGAGGCTACTGGTGCGGTCCGGGGCGGCGGTGATACACTGTAACAAACCCGCGGGACAACCTGCGGATCATCCCGTTGGAGCAATCATGCACCGTCACGAGAGTCACGAAAGGTGCCACGAAGGCGCCGGTGACATGCTCGCGCGGGCGGAAGCCGTCTGCCGCGCGCGCGGGCTGCAATTTACCCCGCTGCGCCGCGAGGTTCTTGAGGCCGTGACTGGGGCCGGCAAGGCGCAGGGCGCCTACGACATCGCCGAGCGCCTGAGCGCACCGGGCAAGCGCGTGGCCCCGGTCTCCGTCTATCGCGCCCTGGATTTCCTCATGGAGCAGGGGCTGGTCCACCGGATTGCGAGCCGCAACGCCTTCATCCCGTGCGCGCACGAACATGCGCCCGGTGAAGGGGTGGTCTTCCTGATCTGCCGCACCTGCGGCGGCGTCGATGAGACGTCCTCGGAGGAGATCGAGGACGGGCTCGGGCGAACGCTCGAGCGGGCCGGGTTCACGCCGACCCACAGCATCCTGGAGGTGGAGGGCGATTGCGGCGCCTGCCGGGAGCGGAAGCCGGCGCCCTGACCTGTCAGAAGGCGTTCTTGTAGGCGCGGCGCGAGACGACGGTCTGGATCATGATCTGGATGTCGAACCAGATCGACCAATTGTCGATGTAGTGGAGATCGCATGCGACGCGACGCTCCATATCGAGATCGGTCAGCGTCTCGCCGCGATAGCCGTTGACCTGCGCCCAGCCGGTTATGCCGGGCCGCACGTTGTGGCGACGGGCATAAAGGGCGATCCGCCGCTCGAAGCTGCGGTCATGGGCGAGAGCATGGGGGCGTGGGCCCACCAGCGACATCTCCCCGCGCAGGACGTTGATGAGCTGAGGCAGCTCGTCGAGGTTCGTACGCCGAAGAATGGCCCCGACCCGGGTGATCCGGCTGTCGTTGCGGGTCGCCTGACGGAACACCGCGTTGGGATCGGCCCGCATGGAACGGAACTTGAACACGCCGAAGGGCTGCTGATTGAAGCCGTAACGCTTCTGGCGGAAGAAGACCGGCCCCGGACTGTCGAGCTTGATCGCCACGGCGATGGCCGCCAGCAGCGGCGACAGCGATACCAGGGCGATCGCCGCCACCGTCAGGTCGAAAGCACGCTTGAGCACGACCTCGCCCAGGTTGAGCGGACGGCGGCCGATATTGATCCCGGAGACACCGCCGACCCGGGCGACCTGCAGGTCCGGGAACCGGTCGAGGACCGCGCCCGGCCGCAGGTGCAGGGCCGAGGGCACCCTCAGGAAGGCGTCGATGCAGCGCTCCACCTCGGCTGTATCGGCCCACGGCACCAGCACGAAAACGTCGTCCGGTCGCAGGAACCGCACCACCGAGACGGCGAGGTCGAGATCTTCCTGCAGCTGATCGTGCCGCGTCGCCGTGTCGGCGCCCGGATCGACGCACCGCAGGTAGCTCGTGCCGACGATCCGGAGACCGAGCTGATCGGCCTCGTTGCTCGCATAGAAGCGGGCGATGTCCTCTTCGTAGCCCACGAGGTGGACGCGGCTTAAGGACGCCGATCCGGCCGTCAGGCGACGGCGGACGAGGCGCGCCGTCGCCGATCGAGCGACCATAAGTGCCGGCAGGCCGAGGACGAAGATCCCGATCGAGACGACGCGCGAATAGTCGTTGGTCGTCTTGGTCATGAAGCTGACCAGCAGCACGGCCGCCCAGGCCACCAGCCAGAGCGAAGCCATGCGCTGGAGGTTCGGCTTCTTCGCGATCATGTCGTCGAGGCTGTAATCCTCGCGCAGCGCGTTGGTGGCGACGATGATCAGGCCCAAAAGCGCCGAGAGCCTCAGCCCCCTGAAGCTGCCGGCCCAGGCCGTGTCATCCTGGCAGACCACGTGGTAGCCGAACTCGAGGAACAGAGAGACTGCCAGGATCGCGCCAAGGTCGGTGGCGGCCAGCGCCGAGGACAGCGCGATCCGCGCCAGCGCGCGGCCCCGCCGCGGCAGCACAGCCGTCCAGACGCTGCGACGGCGCTCGACTTGGTTCGGCAGAGCTTGGAACGTTTCCGGAAGCCGTTCGTGAAACATCTGCCGCGCCACGTCCCGTCTTGATCGGACTTTGTACCAGTCTGAAACACGAAAGGTTTCAGTGCCGGCCTCTGCCGGTGACGGAGCAAGCGTCAGGCCTCCGGGGGAAAGGGTTCCTATCGCTTCGACAAACGGCGACTTAGTGGAGCACCTTGTCCGACGCAATACATAGTTAATGCTGAGAGGCTGTTTGGCGCATCCCTCAGCGCCCCGAATTGCCACCCGGCGTTCTAACCCCGGGCTTTTCAATTCACGCGCGATGCTTCAGGTTGGATTCAACCGAAATCCGCGCGGGCGGTCGGATCCGTGTGCGGCTCACGACCGGACCACCCGACGCGATATCGTCGGCGTCAGACGGCGTCGGCGCTCTGCCTGACCTCGCCCGGCCCGCCCACCTTCTGGATTGTCTCGAAGCCTTCGAATTGCGGGTGACCGAGGTAGAGAGGCTTGCTCGACGGCGCCCGGCTATGCGCCTTGCGAAACTGCTCGGAGCGGGTCCAGGCCTCGAAATCCGCGCGCGAGCGCCAGATCGTGTGCGACGCGTACAGCACGTGATCCTCGTACTCGGGTCCGCGGAGCAGGTGGAATTCCACGAAGCCCGGCATCTCGCCGAGATGGCTGTCACGACCGAGCCACACAGCCTCGAAGTCGGCGGTCGCATCCTTGACGACCTTGAAGCGATTCATCGCGATAAACATGCGTTTCTCCTCTGGACCAGCAAACCTACAAGCCGTCCCGCAGGTACGGCGAACCCCGGCGCGCCGACAAGGCGCAGCGCAAAACTGCGCAGAGCAGGGACATCGACATTTCAGCAACAATGTTGCAAAGTTGTGTGTGCTTAAACTAGAAGCTGTAATCTTTGGCTTGCGAAGTCTGACAACTTGGTGTCCTACTGTGACGCGGTTCGATTGTGCCGCGGTCAGGTCTAAGACCGGCCGCGGGCCTGTGGAATCGCGAGGCAGACTTGTACGACATGGGACGTAGGGGCGGACGGTGAAGCGGCGCGACGGCGAGGCGAAGACACCGCGTTCGCAGGCGGACGCGATCCACCCTACAGAGAAGGATTCCGCAAGTCAGGTAATGCCGAAGCAGACCACCGACGTGGATCGCTTGGTCGGCATTCGCATTACCGCTCTGCGCAAGGCGCGCGGCATGAGCCAGACCGCCCTGGGCAACGCGGTGGGGGTCACCTTCCAGCAGGTGCAGAAGTACGAGAAGGGTCAGAACCGGGTTGGTGCCGGGCGATTGCGCGAGATCGCGCGGCTACTTGAGGTTCCCGTCTCGGCCTTCTTCGAGGAGAGCGAGCCGCGCGAGAAGACGCAGGAAGACGTGTTCGGCTTCCTCAGCGCGCACGGTGCGATCGAATTGCTGAGGGCCTATGCGCAGATCGAGGACGAGCAGATGCGCCGAGACGTTCTGGCGCTGGTTCGTAGCGCCGCGCGCCTCGCGCAGGCCCGCAACGCACCGCCCTCGTCCGAGCCCGATTCGGCTTGACGGGCTCGCTCGGTCCAGCCCGCGCGTTGGCCGTGAGGACAACGAAGAACCGAGACCTTCCATCACAAGCTGGAGAGCGGCTCACGCCGGATCAGCGGCGATGAGATGGAAGAAGCTGCCGGTGACCATGCCGGCCCGGTGTCCTGCGAGCCCGAGATCGGCACCTTCTGCATCAGTGACCCGGGCCAAGGCATGTCCCTCCGGCGCGGCCGGAGACAGCTCGCTCGCATAATGGAATTCGTGCCCCACGAGGCGTGCGGAACGACGGCCCAGCAGGCAATCTGCCGACAGCCGCGCGACGCGGTAGCCGAGATGTAACTTGCGTTTGCGGTATGACGTCGCCACCGGCAGCAGGTCCGCCATGGCGTGTGTGGTGCCCTCCGCGTCCTCGAGCGTTCGTCCGAGCACCATGTAGCCGCCGCACTCCCCGTGGACGGGACGTGTCGACGCGAAAGCCCGCAGGCCTTCCAGAAACCTTGTCGCCGCCGCGAGCGAACCCGCATGCAACTCGGGATATCCACCGGGCAGCCAGCAGACATCACACGACTCCGGCGGTGCCTCGTCGGCCAGGGGCGAGAACGGAACGAGGCTCGGCCCCGGCCATGCGCCAACCGGCTTCGAGATGCGGGTAGAGGAAGCTGAACGCCGCGTCGCGGGCGACCGCGATCCGCTGCCCGGGTGGCGGCGGCAATGTCCCCGTCGAGGCCGGAACGGCACCGCCCGCGGAGGCGGTCACGGCGTCGAGGTCGATCCCCGTCAGCGCAAGATCAGCAAGCCGGTCGAGGCGTGCCTCCAGGTCGGCGGTCTCGCCGGCCTGCACCAAGCCGAGATGGCGTTCGGGCAGGATCAGCTGCGCATCGCGCATCAGCGCCCCGAGCACCGGCAGCCCGGCGCGCTCCATCCCGGCCTCCAGGAGGCGGCGATGACGGGCGCTCGCCACCTTGTTGAGGATCACCCCGGCGAGCTTCACCCGCGGATCGTAGAGCTTGCAGCCCAGCGCTACGGCGGCGGCCGATTGCGCCGCGCCGGACACGTCGACCACCAGCACAACGGGCCAGCCGTAGCGCGCGGCGATGTCGGCATTCGCCCCGGTCCGGCTCTCCGCCGCCCGTACCCCGTCGAAGAGGCCCATGGAGCCCTCGGCGATCACGATGTCGGCATTGGCGGCCGTGGCACCCGCGAGAGTGTCGAGGAGCGGCGCCTCCATGGCGAAGCTGTCGAGATTGAAGCTCGGGCGGCCGGTCGCCGCCTGATGGAAGGCCGGATCGATATAGTCCGGCCCGCATTTGGCCCCGCGCACGCGCAGGCCCCGCCGGGTCAGCGCCCGCATGAGCGCGAGCGTCACCGTCGTCTTGCCGGAACTCGACCGCGGGGCCGCGATCAGGAGACCGGGGGTGCTCACGATGCGCTGCCCACGGTCCCGCCGGGCCGGTAGCGTCTGTCGTAGTCCGGTGCGTAGAGCGCGCTCTCCCGGAAGGTCTCGGCCCCGAGCGCCGGGCCGACGAGGATCAGAGCGGTGCGCTCCAGTCCGGCTTCCGCCACCAGCGCCGGCAAGCTCGCGAGGTCCCCCACCAGCGCCCGCTCGTCCGGCCAGGATGCGCGGAACACCGCCGCCGCGGGGCACGCGGCCCCGTAGAAGGGGATCAGCTCGGCCGCGACCCGCTCGACGACGTGGATCGAGAGATGGATGGCCAGCGTCGCTCCGGTCGCCGCGAAGGCCGCCAGCGTCTCGCGCTCGGGCATGGCGCTCCCCCGGCCTGAGGTCCGGGTCAGGACGACGGATTGCGCGACGCCCGGCACGGTGAGTTCGCGTCTAAGCAACGCCGCGGAAGCCGCGAAGGCCGGGACGCCGGGCGTCACGGTGTAGGGGATGCCGAGACCGTCGAGCCGACGCATCTGCTCGGCCAGCGCGCTCCAGATCGACAGATCACCCGAATGCAGGCGCGCCACGTCCTGCCCGCGGGCATGGGCCGCTTCGATCTCGGCCACGATGGCGTCGAGGTCGAGGGGGCCGTGTCGACGATCCGGGCGCCCGCCGGGCACCAGCCGAGGATCTCGGGCGCCACCAGGGATCCGGCATAGAGGCAGACGGGGCAGGCCGCGATGCGGTCGCGCCCGCGCACGGTGATGAGGTCTGCCGCGCCGGGGCCGGCGCCGATGAAGTGGACGGTCATGCGTCAGGGTTCGTGTTCTGCCGGACGGCCAGCGCGCAGGTGGCGCCGCCGCTTGCGATCCGGGGGAGGACGAGGCGGCTCTCCGGCCCCGCGACGGCCAGAGCGGCGGCCTCGGCCAGTGATCCCACTTTGCGCAGGCGCTCGATGCGCGTCGAGCGGGTCACCAAATCTCCGTCGCAGGCTTCCAGGGCCCGGGCTTCGACCGGCCAGGGCGACAGGCCGAATGCGGCCGCCGCCTGGGTGATCGCCGGCTCCCCGGCGCGATCGGCTGCGGTCGCCACGGCGGTGAGATCCGCCCGGTCGGCACCCACCTGTCCGAGAGCCTGGGCGATCAGCGCCGCGATCTCGTCGTCGCCGGTGCCGCGGCGGAACCCGATCCCGGCGACGAGCGGGCGGCTCATGGCTTGCTCCAGGCCCATTGAGTGACGGGCATTGCCGGCCGCCAGCCGTGCAATCCGCCGACCGGGCTCGCCCGGTCGACCGAGAAGCGTCGCAGGGTTCCGCCGCGATCCGCGAAAGCCGCGAGCAGCGCTGCTTCGCCCTGGAGCGTCACCGCGTTGGCGACGCAGCGGCCGCCCGGCCGGAGCGCCGCCAGCGCCGCCGCGAGAAGGCCCGGTTCCGACACGCCGCCCCCGATGAACACCGCGTCCGGTGCGGGCAGGTCGACGAGCGCCGCCGGTGCCGCACCGGCGACGATCGTCAGATCCGGCGCGCCGAGCGCCTCGGCATTGCGCCGAATGCGCTCGGCGCGCTCCGCCCGCGCCTCGATGGCGGTGGCGCGCAGGCTCGGATGCCGCAGCATCCATTCGATGGCGATCGAGCCCGCGCCGGCTCCGATGTCCCAGAGGTGCAGGCCGGGATGGGGACGCAAAGCCGCGAGCGTGAGCGCGCGGATCTCCGCCTTGGTGAGCTGACCGTCATTCTCGAACAGGCAATCGTCCAGACCGGGTGCCAGCGGCAAGGCACGGCCTGCGCCCGCGACAGCGATCGCCACGGTGTTGAGCGGGCCGATAGCTTCGAGATTGAACGCGTCGGCGCGCGCCGCGCGCACGGTCTCGCGCGGACCGCCCATCGCCTCCAGCACCGTCAGCGTGGAGGCGCCGAAGCCCTGCTCGGTGAGCAGCCGCGCGAGTGCGGCCGGTGTCGCGCCGTCCCAGGACAGGACGAGGAGCCGGGCGCCCGGCTGAAGATGCGGCACGATCCGGGCGAGCGCCCGTCCGTGCAGGGTGACGAGGCCACACTCGGCCAGGGGCCAGCCGAGCCGCGCGCAGGCAAGACTGAAGGCCGAGGCAAGCGGGAAGGCGCGGATCTCGGACGGCGGGACAAGGCGCGCGATCTCGGCACCGATGCCGTAGTGAAACGGGTCGCCGGTGGCGAGGATGCAGGTCGGCTCACCTCTTCGGGCGAGGATCTCCGGAAAGGCGTCGTGGATCGGGCTCGGCCAGGGGCGGGTCTCGGCCCGGAGCGGGCCCGCAAGCGCGAGGTGGCGCCGGCCGCCGTAGACCACGCGGGCGGAATCGAGCGCTGCGCCCGCCGCGGGGCTCAGCCCAGCCCGGCCATCCTCGCCGATCCCGACGATCGACAGCCACCGACCCTGCTCCGGCCGGCTCGACAGGGGCTCAGCACTCATCGACAAGGCGCCCATGACGAACGGCGCGATGCGGATCCTGATCCTCGGCGGGACCGGCGAGGCGAGTGCCCTGGTGCGGGCGCTTGCCGGGCGGCAGGACCTTTCGATCCTGCTCTCGCTCGCCGGCCGGACCACCGCCCCGCGGGTCGAGCCTGTGCCGACCCGGATCGGCGGTTTCGGCGGAGCCGAAGGCCTGGCGGCGTATCTGCGTTCCGAGGGCATCCATCGCCTGATCGATGCGACCCACCCGTTCGCCGCAGTGATCTCGGGCAATGCCGCGCGCGCGGCGACCCTGGCGGGGGTGCCGCTGCTCGCGATCCGACGCCCCGCCTGGAGCCGCGAGCCCGGCGACCTCTGGACCGAGGTCGACACCATGGAGGAGGCCGTCTCGGTGCTTGGTGCGCGGCCCCGCCGGGTCTTCCTGACGATCGGCCGACAGGAGGCCGGCGCCTTCGCGGCGGCACCGCAGCACGTGTATCTCGTGCGCACCGTCGAGCCGCTGGGCGAGATCCTGCCGGTGCCGCAACTCACCACTCTTGAGACCCGTGGACCCTTCGACGCCGCCGCCGAGGCGGCGCTGATGCGCGAGAACGGCACCGAGGTCGTGGTGAGCAAGAATTCCGGCGGTGCGGCGACCTACGCCAAGATTGCGGCGGCGCGAAGCCTCGCGATTCCCGTCATCATGGTGCGCCGGCCAGAGAAGCCCGACGTGCCGAGCGTCCCCGATGCCGCGGGCGCGCTCCGCTGGCTGGATGCAGGCGATCACGTCGCCTCCGGGACTTTGCGCGACGTGTAGACGAAGGGACGCCGGCCTTCGCGGTGGATCAGCCGGGTGTTCGAGGCACCCAGGATCACGACGGTCGCCATGTCGGCGGGCGCGTCGCGCGCCTCGGCGAGGGTGACCACCCGGATTGCCTCGTCCGGCCGGCTGATCGCGCGGGCGAACATGACCGGCGTCTCGGGGGCACGGATCCGGGCCGCGATCTCCACGGCCGCGCCGAGTTGCCAGGGTCGGGCCGTGGAGATCGGATTGTAGAGCGCGATGACGAAATCGGCGCGCAGCACCGCCTCCAGGCGGGCAGTCACCACCGGCCAGGGCTTCAGGTTGTCGGAGAGCGACACGGCACAGAAATCGCCGCCGAGGGGGCGCCCAGCCGCGCGGCCGCCGCGAGCATCGCGGTGATCCCAGGCTCGACCGTGATGGTCAGGTCACGCCAGCTGGGCTCGCCGTGCTCCACCGCCTCGAACACCGCCGCCGCCATGGCGAAGACCCCGGGATCGCCCCCGGATACGATGGCCACCCGCCGGCCGGAGGCGGCGAGCTGCAGGGCAAGGCGGGCCCGGTCAACCTCCACCCGGTTGTCGCTGGCATGGCGGGTCAGGCCCGGACGCTCGGGTACGCGGGCGACATAGGGGTAGTAGCCGACGAGGTCTTCCGCCGCGTCCAGCGCCTGCCGGGCCGACTCGGTCAGCAGGCCTGCGTCACCCGGGCCGAGGCCGATAACCGTGAGGCTTCCGGTCAAGGCCGCCGCCCCTCGCCGGGCAGGAGCACCATGGAGAAATAGGGCGCAGCATCGTCCGCCTTGTCGGCCAGCATCACGACGCGCTCGCCCGCCATCGTGCCGCGCTCGACGTAGACCGCCCGATGCAGCAGCCCGGCCGCGGCCAGAGCCGCGCGCACCTTCGGCAGGTGACGTCCGAGTTTCATCACGACGGCGGCATCCGTGCCGCGCAACTGCTCGGTCAGGGCATCCTGCGACAGGGTCGCCGGCAGGACGGTGAGGACGTCGTCACCCCAGGTGATCGGCGTGCCAGCCCGGGTCCAGCAGCCTGACATGCCGGTCACCCCCGGCACCACCTCCACGGGGAAGCGATCCTTCAACCGCCGCCACAGATGCATGAACGAGCCGTAGAAGAAGGGGTCGCCCTCCGACAGGATCGCCACATCGCGCCCGGCGCCCAGATGGTCGGCGAGCTGCCCGGCCGCATCGTCGTAGAAGCCCGCCAGGGCGGCCACGTAGTCCGGGTGCTCGGGGTGGATCTCGGTGGTGTAGGGATAGGCCAGCGCCATCTCGCGGTCCGGGTCGCGCAGGATCGCGTCCGCGATGGTGCGGGCATTGCCGCGCTTCCCGCGCTTGCAGAAATGCACCAGCACCGGCGCGCGCATCAGAATGCGCTGCGCCTTCACGGTCAGCAGTTCCGGGTCGCCGGGGCCCATCCCGACGCCGTAGAGCGTGCCGGTCACCACGCCGGCAGGGATCTCCTCGGCGGAGCTTTCGAGGCGTTCGAACCCGTCCATCACTCGACCTCGCTGGCGAGCGCATTGACCGCGGCGGCCGTCATGGCACTGCCGCCGCGTCGCCCATGGACGACCACGAAGGGGACGCGGCCGTCCCGCGCGAGCGCTTCCTTGGATTCCGCCGCGCCGACGAACCCCACCGGGATGCCGATGACAGCTGCAGGGGGCGAGACCCCCGCATCGAGCAGCTCCAGCAGACGGAACAGGGCGGTCGGTGCGTTGCCCACGGCTACGACGCTGCCCGGCAGGTGCTCGCGCCAGAGGCTCCATGGCGGCGGCCGACCGGGTAGTGCCGAGGCTCTTGGCGAGATCCGGCACCCGTGGGTCGCCGAGCGTGCAGATCACCGGGTTGTTGGCGGGCAGACGCGCCCGGGTGACGCCGTCGGCCACCATGCGGACATCGCACAGGATCGGTGCGCCGGCCTGGAGCGCCGCGACACCGGCCTCGGCGAAATCCGCCGACATCTCCACGTCGGCCGGCAGGTCGGTCATCCCGCAGGCATGGATCATCCGGACGACGACGCGCTCGGCGGCACCCGACCAGCGCGCGAGGTCGGCCTCGGCGCGGATCATCGCGAAGGAGCGCGCGTAGATCGCGCCGCCGTCGCGGACGTAATCGTAGCGTGACGGGTGTTCGTGGGCCGCGGCCGGCTCCGATCCTGTCTGGCGCAGGGCGTTCTGGCTCGCGCTCATGCCGGTCTCCTGGTACCCCCGCACTCCGTTCGAGCAGTCTCCGGCGCGAAGGCGGCGGCGAGCCCGACAGTCTTGGCCCTTCCTAAACGCTCCAGCACGGCCTCGATAGGGAGATTGATTGTCGGCTCATCGCCGGGGGCGCCCCCGATGATCGCCCCGTAGATGCCGTCGCGACCGACGAGGGTCACGTCGGCCGGACCCGGCCGGGCGCAGCCCTTGACGCAGCCGGAGACATGCGCGGAGAATCCTCCCGCCGCCAGGGGACTGAACACCGCCGCGAGGCGCGCCGCATCCCCGAGCGTCGGCGTCGATCCGGAGGTGCAGCCCGGTGCACCCGTGCAGGCATCGATCCTTCGCCGGGGGTCGTCGGATGTGACGATGAAATCCGCTGCGCGTTCCGCCAGGACTGCCGCCGCAGGTGCACCGGCCGGTGCGAGCAGGACGAAGCCGCGCGTCGGGGAGAGGCGGATATCCGCCGCCTCGACCGCCTCGGCGGCAGACACGACGCGCTCCAGGGCATCCGCGGTGCACCGACCGAACGGGGCATCGAGGGTGAGGACCTGAAAGCGCGCTTCCACGCGGAGGCCGGCCGCCGGCGCGAACGGTACGACGCCGTGAGGGGCGCCGACGCGTTCGAAAGCCTGCACGGGAGCGGGGAGCCGCGCCAGTCCCGTGGCGTGGAGAGCCGCGGCCAGGGCGGTCCGCTCGTCGTCCGACAGGTCGCGCATCCGTCGCCGGCCTGTTCGCGCGAAGGCGTCCAGCAGCGCCGCCACGAGGATGGGAGCCTCCGCCGCGCTGCAAAAGACGAGATCCCGGTCCTCCAAGCCGGATCCGAGCGCGATGGCGACGCCGCCCGATTCCCAGACGGAGACGCGAAGATCGGCCTCCGGAACCGTCACCCCGGGACGCCCCTCGACGACGACGAGGGTCTTGGCCGGAAGGCCGGCGATGCCGAGCCCCGCCGACTCAACAGCGCGGGCCAGCGCCGGCACGTCGATCGTCTCGGCGGGATCATGGCCGGCCAGGGGGCTGGTGAGCGTCAGGCGCTGCGGACCGCCATCGGCGCGCAGGTCACCGAGACCGACATCATCCAGTAGGTCGGCAAGAGGCGCGCTGCTCGCCTCGGTGACACCCCGGATCTGGAGATTCGCCCGGGCTGTGATGTCGAGATGCCCGTTCCCGAACCGGCGTGCTCCCTCCGCGACGGCGCGGGCCTGGTCGCGAGTGAGGATGCCGAGGGGCGGGTGCAACCGCGCCAGCAGCCCGTCCCCGGTGGGCATCGGGCGGGCGAGCCCCGGGCACCAGCCCCGGCGGGCAGGCGCCTCGGGCAGGGCGCGGCGATGTGAGCGCTCCGGTGCCGTCACGCGGCTGCCCCCGGCATCAGCGCGTCGGCCGGGAGCGCATTCCGCCGGCTGTGCCACAGGCCGCGATCGCGGGCCTCGTCGAAGCGCTGCAGGATGGCCCGGGTGGCCGCCGGGTTGGCGGCCCGTAGTTTGTCGAACACGTCCGGATCGGCAATCCAGGCGGCGTAGAGTCGGTCGAAGCCGGCATCGGTGACGGCGTCGCTCGTCGCCGCGAGCACGAAGACCGCGTCGAGCCCCTGCGCCAGCTCCTGCGCGCCCCGGTAGCCATGACGCAGCTGGGCGGCGATCCAGCGCGGATCGGCGAGGCGGCCGCGGATCAGACGGGCAGCGTCCTCCCGGGCGGTCCGGGCCTTCGGCCGCTCCGGCACCGAGACGTCGAGGCTGTAAAGCGCGGGGCTCGCACCTTCGAGGGATGCGGCGGCCGCGAAGCCGCCCATCGCATCCACGGCCGCGTCGCCGTCGAACAGGTCGCGTTCGGCCACGTCGAAGGCGTGCAGATAGGCGTCAGCCGCCGCCACCCGGGCCGCGAAATCCGCATCCGGCCCCTCGCAGTCGCCATAGGCATGGGTGCTCGCCGCCAGATAGGCGCGCCCGAGGTCAGCGCGGGCGTCCCAGGTACCGTCGAGGGCGACGGCGGCCGTACCGGCACCGTAGCGGCCGGGCGCCGCGCCGTAGACCCGGGTGGCCGCCTCGCCGCGTCGCCGGGCGGCCGCCAGAGGATTCTCATCATCCGCCTCGTCCCGGTCCGCCACCGCCCGGGCGGCGCGGTCGATCAGCGCCAGGGTCTCGGGGAACGTGTCGCGGAAGGCGCCGGAGACCCGCACGGTCACGTCGATGCGTGGCCGGTCGAGCATCGCCAGCGGCAGCACCTCGAAACCGGTGACGCGGGTGCTGGCATGGTCCCAGACCGGGCGCACGCCCATGAGCGCCAGGGCTTGCGCCACGTCCTCCCCGCCGGTGCGCAGGGTCGGCGAGGCCCAGAGGTCCATAACGATCCGGGCCGGATAGCTGCCCTCGTCCTGAAGGTAGCGGGTGACCACCGCCTCTGCGGCCCTGGCGCCCAGGAGTGCCGCGGCGCGGCTCGGGATCGCCCGCGGGTCGAGGGTCGCGAGGTTGCGCCCGGTCGGCAGCACGTCGGCGCGCCCCCGAGACGGCGATCCGGCCGGTCCGGGCGGAACGAACCGGCCATCGAGGGCGGCCCGCAGGCCCGCCCGCTCTCCGGCCGCGCTCGCGACGCGTTTCTCGGGTGCTCCATCCGGCACGCGGCCGAAGACATGGAGGCCGTCGCGGAACACGGTCTCGCCGAGATCGCAGAGATGGGCGTCGAGCCGTGTCAGCGCCTCGTCCATCGGGGTCTCGGTGCCGATGCCGGCGCCATCGAGGAGGCCGGCCGCCTCGGCTTCGTCCAGGATGGCGCGGGCGATCAGCCCGGCCCGGCGCGGATCGAGCAAGCTGGCGGCGGCGTATTCCTCCACCAGCTCGCGCAGGCGCGCGGCTTCCGGGGACAAGTCGTGCGCGGCGGTGTTCGGCGTCAGGTGGCCCAGGGCGATTCCACCGAGGCGCCGCTTGAGTGGAGCGGCCTCGCCCGGGTCGTCGACGATGAACGGATAGATCACGGGCAGGCCGCCCACGCAGAGCGCCGGGAAGCAGCCGGGTGACAACGCCACCGCCTTTCCGGGCAGCCACTCGGTGGTCCCATGGGTGCCGAGCTGCACGAGTGCGTCGAATTGCTGCCGCAGCCCCAGATGGAACGCCAGATAGGCGTGGGTCGGGAGGCGCTCCGGATCGTGGTAGCCGGCCTTCCGGTCGGCATCGCGCCCACGGTCGGGTTGGAGGAAGAGGGCGATCCTCCCGGTTGCCTTCTCGGTAGCAAGGGAAGGTATGTCGCGGCAGGGCGCGACCATCCGGAACCGAAACGCGCCGTCGATGCAGGCGCTGTCACCGTCCGGTGCCCCCAGGTCGCTTCCAGGGCTGTACGGATGCCTTCGGGAAGCTCCCCGAGCCAGGCGGCGTAATCGGCCAGCGGCACGCAGAACCCGGCTTCGCCTTCGGTCAGGAGACGCATCAGCTCCGCCGGCTCGGGCAGGGTCCCGGTGACGTAGCCGGACTCGGCGAGGTCGGCGCTGATTGCGCGGGCGCTCTCGGGCGTGTCGAGGCCGACCGCGAAGCCCGCCCGGCCGCCGCGCGCCGGATAGTCGGACAGGACCACGGCGATCCGACGGTCGGAGCGGGGCAAAGCGGCCAGTCGCAGCCAGCCGGCCGCCCTGTCTGCCAGCGCCGCGATTCCGGACGCGTAGGGCACCGCCCGCCGCTCGGCGAAGCCCGCCACCTCGGACGCTTCCTCCTTGAAGGAGATCGGGAAACCCGAGAGCCGGCCGTCGAATTCCGGCAGGGCGACCTGCATGGCGAGATCGGCCGCGCCGAGACCCCGGGCCGAAGCCTCCCAGGCTGCGCGCGGCGCGCTGACGGTGAAGGCCTGGAGCACCGGGCAGTCCGCGCCGTCGAGAACGAAGTCGATTCCCTCCTCGCGGGCCGAGAAGGCGGTGGCGGCGATTACGAGGTCGGGCCTGCGTACCCGCACGGCCCGGGCGACCGCACCTGCGGCCTCCGGCTCTTTCAGGCTCGACACCGCCATCGGCAGAACCCCGATTCCGCGGCCGCGCAGGGCCGCGATGAGGGCGACGAACGGCGCTGTGTCGCCGCTGAGCACGGCGGACCGGTAGATCAGAAGCAGGACCAGCGGCTCCGCCGGGCTCGTTGTTCCCACGAGCGGGATCGCACTCCCGGCTGCCGCCAAGGCGATGTCGAGGGCGAGCACCCCGCAGCCCGGACACCAGGGAAAACCGCGTGGCAGCGGTCGAGGCGGTTCCACGGTAAAATCGGCGCCGACCCGGGCCGCCAGCAACCGCAGCATCCGCCGCAGATTCACCGGGCCGCCCGAGCGGAAATAGGCGTCGAGCCGCTCAGCGAGTTCGAGATCGGTGGAGAAGGCCGCAAGCCGCGGGTCGGGCCGGTCGTCGCCCGGCAGCACCGCCAGCACTACCCCGTGCGCCCGCGCGGCCTCGGCGCAGCGCTCGATCCCGTACCGCCAGTAATCGAGGCCGCCGAGGCAGCGGATAACCACGAGCTTCGCGCGCGCCACCACGCGCTCGACATAGAGGTCCACCGACAGCGGATGCCGCAGCTTCGCGAGCTTGGCGAGCCGCAGGCTCGGCAGGCCGGGCTCGGCGGCGTGCGCCTGCCCGATCCCCGCGAGGTCGCTGTCGGTGAAGGACAGGACGACGAGGTCGCCCGGTTCCTGCCCGAGATCTACCGCCGCCTCGCCCTCGTCGAGGGAGACGGCATCGATGCGCACGAGGTGCATCGCGGCTGCCCCTAGATGGCTGCCGGACGGGCGCGCGCGACCGGCGTCATCCCGCCAGCGCCGCGGCCACCGCGTCCCGGTCGAAGCCCTTCAGGCCGATCACCACGAGAGCCCCGTCCCGGGACTCGCCCGCCCGCCAGGGCCGGTCGAAATGGTGGGCGACGCGCCGGCCGACGCCCTGCACCACGAGGCGCATCGGCTTGCCCTCGACCTCCGCGAATCCCTTAATCCGCAGGACGCCCTCGGCCTCGGCCGCCTTCTCGACGCGGGCCGCGAGGTCCCCGGCCGTGACCGCCGGGCGGATCGGCAGCGCGACGGTCTCGAAATCGTCGTGGTCGTGATCCTCGCCCTCGCCGTGATGCGAAGGCCGCGACGCCAGATCGTCCTCGGCCGCCGCGCCGAGGCCCAGCAGCACGAGGGGGTCGATCACGCCGTTCTCGGTCTCCACCACCTTCACGGCGCGGGGCAGGTGCCCCTCGACCTCGCTGCGGACGCGGACGCGGGTCGCGGCGTCCATCAGGTCGGCCTTGTTGAGCACCACGAGATCGGCGCAGAGGAGCTGATCCTCGAAGACCTCTTCAAGCGGGTTATCGTGATCGACCGATTGGTCCGCCGCGCGCTGGGCGGCCAGGGCCTCCGGATCCTCCGCGAAGGCGCCCGCGGCCACTGCCGGACCGTCGACAACCGCGACGACGCCGTCGACAGTCACCCGCGAGCGGATCGCCGGCCACTGGAACGCCTGGACCAGGGGCTTCGGCAGGGCGAGGCCGGAGGTCTCGATCAGGATGTGCTCGGGCGGCTCGGCACGGCCGAGCAGCGTCTCCAGCGCCGGCACGAAATCGTCGGCCACCGTGCAGCAGATGCAGCCGTTCGGCAGTTCGACGATGGCATCCTCGGTGCAGCCCTCGATCCCGCAGGCGGCCAGGAACGACTTGTCGAAGCCGACATCGCCGAACTCGTTCACTAGGATGGCAAGGCGGCGCCCCTTTGCGTTCTCCACGACATGCCGGACCAGCGTCGTCTTGCCGGCCCCGAGGAAGCCGGTGACGATGGTGCAGGGGATCTTGTTCACGAGGGTCATTCCGCGGCCTCCAGTGTGCCGGCGGGGAGCGGGCGGGGTTCAGGGAAAGGGGAATGCGGGCGATCACACCTTTGCGGAACGCCTCCGGACGCTCGCGCCAGGGCACGATGCCGTCGGGGGTTTCCGCATAGGCGGAGAGCCCGCTCAGAATGACCTCGGCCGAGGCGGCCGGATCCATGTCGCCGTACACGTATGTCCAGCGCTGCGGGGAGGCCACCGCCACGGTGCATGGCCGCTTGCACACGGACAGGCACTCCACTGGCTCAATGCGCAGACCGGCTGCGTCCGCGCTTCGGGCCCGCAGCGCGTCGAGGAGCCGCGCACCGGCACGGGGACCGTCGGGGTCGTCGCCCTCGCGCCGACAGGTGGTGCAGACGTACAGGATCGTCTCAGGCACGGACCGTCTCACGGGTAAAGGCCTGCCACGCCCAGCCGAGGCCCAGTCCGATCAGCATCCAGAATACGAAGCTGATGGCCAGCGATCGGGCCGCGAATTGCGCGGCGAGCGCGGCGGGAACCTCGGAGGCACCCTCCGGCGCCTGCGGTGCCCCGGCGACGTGCGGCGCGATGATGAGGATGAGGCCGCCCAGGATCGCGATCAGCGAGCGGCGGATCCCGATCAGGTAGAGGCCCATGCCGGTGGCGGCGGCGGTCATCACCCACCACGCCTGACGGGCAGCCAGCGGCGCAGCCTCGCTCCCCGGCAGTTCCGGCGGCAGACCGAGACCCGGGGCCAGGGCGACGCTGGCGAACCCCGCCACCGCGAAGGCGAACCCGATCTGCGGGGTCGGCTCACGCCCGCAGGCGAGCATCACGGCGCCGATCAGCAGCGCGTAGCCGACGCCGCCCACCAGGGTCGCCAAAGCCGTGAAAGCCATTCGCGGCAGACCCTCGCCGGGCTGCCATTCCGGCGCGGCCTCGGGCGCGGCGTGATCGTGCCCGGCATGCGCCAGAACGATCGGCAGCCCCTTGCCGGCCTGATGCGTTGGTTCCTGGTGCTCGTAGCGCTCTGCCGCGACGATCAGCGGGGAGGTGAGCGTCAGCTCGAGTCCCGTCACGACGGCAGCCGCGAGGAAGCCGGCGGCCAGCGCCGCCGACAGAAGCCGGATGATCATCCCCGGGGACGAACCCGTCAGTGGCAGGGGAAGTTCTGGGTGTGGCGGAAGTCGTGCGCCGCGTTGTGGAGCGCGATCGCCGGCGAGAAGCCGGCCATGAACAGCAGACCGAGGCCCAGGAAGGCCGCGATCGCCACGGCGAGGGGCCGCTCGGCCGAACGGGTGCTGGCGGCGACGGGTGCGAGGGTCGTGGTGGCCATCAACGTGTCTCCAGCCGCCCCACCGGCGGCATTGCGGGATCCTGTCGTGAGGGCAGGTCTCCTGGCTCGCGGCTCGGCGCGCCTGCCGCCTTCCCGGGTCGCTCCGGTGGCCGTCTGGCAAACGCTCGCCGCTCACAGTTGCGGGGGCAGCCGCGGATTTGAGGCTCGCGCCTCTCACCGCATTCCCTTTTCACCCCGTGGCTGGGGCACCGTCACGCGGCCGTTGTAGACGCATGCCGGCTCGCGCACAACGGAGCGGCGGCGGGTCTCATCCGATTCCCGTGGGCGCCGGCCGCGGTTCCCTCAGGGCGTGTCTCTGAGTCGCTCGGCCGGCGCTCCGGCTGCGGGTGCGGGGTTGGCGTCGCGCGCCTTCAGGGCCTCCGAATACAGCCGCTCGACATCCGCCCTGAACGCCGTCCGGGAATCCGGCCGCGTGTAGAACATGTGGCCGCCCGGATAGACGGCGAGATTCAAGCGGCCCGCTCCGTAGGCGGGGATCTGCGCGAGCAGGAGCTTCGAGGCGTAATAGGGCGTGACCAGATCGGTGAAGCCGTGCGCCACCATGACCCGCAGGCGCCCGTCGAGCGCCAGCACGCTCTTGAGATTCGAGAGGGCCTCGGGCGCCTGACGGCCCGAGCCCCAGCTCCAGCCGCGGTTCACGGCGTTGTTCAGCAGCTCGTAGCGCATGTTGGGCACCGGCCACTTGAGCGTGCGCGCGTAGAGGTCGATCATCGCGCTGGTCAGAGGTGCCTGCAGCGCGGTCAGCTGGGGATCATCGAAGCTCGACTGCGCGGCGTCCGGGTTCGGATCCCAGCCGGTGATGCCGGTGTCATAGGCGCTGGTGACGCGGCCTTCCGGACGGTCGATCTCGCGCTGGACGCTGCGCGTGGACAGGCGCGCGGCCTGGGCCCGCACGAGGGCGGCGTCGAGCCCGACGAGGGGCGCCACCTTCTCGGTCATCCGCGCCACCGCCGCCGTGTCGCTCGGACCCTTGAGCAGATCCGCCAGATAGGCGCCGGACGCGTAAGCCTCGGCGTCTCCCAGCAGGGCCGGCGTCGGCACAGTGCCCGCCCGCTCCAGCGCGCCGGCCGCCAGCGAGGGCAGCTTCAGCACGTAGCCCCACGGGTTGGCGCGCGGCGTCTCGAGCCAGCCGAAATCCAGCACCGGCGAGAGCAGAACCATTCCGGAGAGGCCGACGCCGATCTCCTGCTGCAGCTTCTCGGCGATCAGCGGCCCGCGGAACCCGCCATAGCTTTCGCCGACGTAGAATTTCGGGCTCGCCATCCGGTCGTTGACCCGCAGGTAGCGAGCGATGGCCGCCGCCAGGGTCGAGGCGTCGGTGTCGATATTCCAGTACGTTTTGCCGTTTCCGTCCGCCGCGCGGCTGTAGCCCGTGCCCACCGGATCGATGAAGACGAGGTCAGTGAAGCCGAGCCAGGTGCCGTCATTGGGCGTGAGCGTTACCGGCTGCGACGGGCTGATGTTGTCCCCGCCGACGGGCAGGCGCCAGGGGCCGATCGCCCCTATGTTCAGATAGGCCGAGGACGCGCCGGGGCCGCCGTTCACCGCGAAGGTGACAGGGCGCTCGCGGTCGCCCTCGGGGGCCATCGTGTAGGCCACGTAGGCGATCTCGGCCTGCAGCTTCCCGGCCTCGTCCACCAGGGGCAGAGTGCCGGCCGTGGCGTTGAAGTCGAGGGTCTTGCCATTCGGGAGCGTCAGGCTGTGCCGCGTCGTGGAATCGGGCGGCAGCTTCCGACCCTCCGGGCCGCGCGGCGCCTGTTTGGCCTCCGACTGGGCATTGCCGTGCGGCGCATCCTGCGCGCCGACAGGAAAGGGCGCTCCCAGCAGGAGGGTTGCCGCGAGGGCAGCACGCGCGAGACGTTTGCTGAGGGGCACGGTCAAGCCTTCTTGTTCCAGCGACCTGAATCGTCCTGCTGCCAATAGGCCACGGTGTAACCCGCGTCCTTGGCCTGCCGCCACTGCTCACGCGCGCGCAGGAGGGCATCCTGGTCCGTCCCGTCGAAGAGGATGCAGATCCGCTCGTACTGCCCGGCATCCGGCGGCAGATCGGCTCCCTCGACCAGGAAGCGGATCGAGGCCGCGTTGGGATTCACATCCCGGAGCGTCAGCACCACGGGCTGGCTCGCCGCATCGGGCTCGCGGTCGGTGCCATGCGGCAGGAAGCTCTCGTCGGAATAGGTCCAGAGGTGATCGTCGAGCGCCTGCAGCCGCTCCTCGGTGGCAGCCTGGATCGCGGCCTGCCAGCCCCGGTCGAGGGAGCGCTCGACGAGGTTCGGCAGCACCTTTTCCAGGGGCTGGCGCTGCATGTGGTAGAAGAGGATCTCGGTCACGGCACCGGGAATATAGGGTCCCGGGCCACGACGCGAGGAGCGGCGCGCCGCCGCGCCTCAGACCAGCCGGCTCTGCTCGATCGCGGCGCCGACGAAGCCCTTGAACAGCGGATGCGGCTCGAAGGGGCGCGACTTCAGCTCCGGGTGAAACTGCACGCCGATGAACCACGGATGCCCGACATGCTCCACCGTCTCGGGCAGGAGCCCGTCTGGTGAGACCCCGGAGAAGCGCAGGCCCTTGGCTTCCAGCCGCTCGCGATAGGCCATGTTGACCTCGTAGCGATGGCGGTGGCGCTCGGAGATCCGGTCGGATCCGTAGATCTTGGCGATCTTTGACTCGGGGTCGAGCTTCGCCTCGTAGGCGCCGAGCCGCATGGTGCCGCCGAGGTCGCCCGCTGCCGCGCGCCGCTCCAGCTCGTTGCCCCGCAGCCATTCCGTCAGCAGGCCGACCACCGGCTCGGACGTCTCGCCGAACTCCGTCGAATTGGCCTCCGGCATTCCGGCGAGGGAGCGGGCGGCCTCGATGACCGCCATCTGCATGCCGAAGCAGATGCCGAGATAGGGGATGCGCTTCTCGCGGGCGTAGCGCGCCGCGCGGATCTTGCCCTCCGCCCCGCGCTGGCCGAACCCGCCCGGCACCAGGATGCCGTTCAGCCCCTCCAGGAACGGCGCGGGGTCCTCGCGCTCGAACACCTCCGCCTCGATCCATTCGAGGTTGACCTTCACCCGATGGCTGATTCCGCCATGGGTCAGGGCCTCGATCAGCGATTTGTAGGCGTCCTTCAGCCCCGTGTACTTGCCCACGATGGCGATGGAGACCTCGCCCTCGGGGTTGCGCACCCGTTCGGCGATGGTCTGCCATCGGCCGAGATCGGGCTCCTCGCCGTGCTCCAGGCCGAAATGGCCGAGAACCTCCCGGTCGAGCCCGGCCGTCCGGTACGAGAGCGGCACCTCATAGATCGAGGCCACGTCCAGGGCCTCGATCACGGCGCTCTCGCGCACGTTGCAGAACAGCGCCAGCTTGCGCCGCTCCTCGACGGGGATCGGCCGGTCGCAGCGGCAGAGCAGGATATCGGGCTGGATGCCGATGGAGCGCAGCTCCTTCACGGAGTGCTGCGTCGGCTTGGTCTTCAGCTCGCCGGCGGACGGGATGTAGGGCAGCAGCGTCAGGTGCACGTAGCAGCACGTGCCCCGGGGCAGCTCCTGACCGAGCTGGCGGATCGCCTCGAAGAACGGCAGCCCCTCAATGTCGCCCACCGTGCCGCCGATCTCGACCAGCACGAAGTCGAAGCTGTCGTTGCCCTCGAGGACGAAGTCCTTGATCGCGTTGGTGACGTGCGGGATCACCTGGATCGTGGCGCCGAGATAGTCGCCCCGCCGCTCCTTGGCGATGATGTCCTGATATATCCGGCCCGTGGTTATGTTGTCGGCCCGGCTCGCCGGCACGCCGGTGAAGCGCTCGTAATGGCCGAGGTCGAGATCCGTCTCGGCGCCGTCGTCGGTGACGAAGACCTCGCCGTGCTGGGTCGGGCTCATCGTGCCCGGATCGACGTTGAGATAGGGGTCGAGCTTGCGCATCCGGACCCGGTAGCCGCGGGCCTGGAGCACCGCCGCCAGGGCCGCCGAGGCGAGGCCCTTTCCGAGTGAGGAAACCACGCCGCCGGTGATGAAAACGTACCGCGTCATGGGCCTCGGTTCATAAAGAAGGTGCTGGCGTTTGCCAAACGGCGAATACCCCGGCCCGTGTAGGGACTGGGGATCGCGCGGCGCATGGGACGGACCGGCCTGGCGCCGATCCGACGGGGATGGGGTAAGACGCGGCGCCGCTGGCGGCGCGCGCCCTCAGCGCGACTGCGGCGCGTCCGGGACCGCCGGCTGGGCCGGGGCGGTGGCGGGCGCCCGGTCCTGCTGCTGGCGCAGCGTGTCGAGCAGGTTATCGGCGCCGGTCGGCTGCTTGGCCGGCTGGCCCGAGGTCTGCGGCGCGCCGGTGTCGAGGATCGACTTCGGCGCCTGCGATCGATGCGACAGGATGGCGAGGAGCAGGCTGGTGGTGAAGAACAGGGCCGCCAGGATCGCGGTGGCGCGGGTCAGGGCATTGGCCTGGCCGCGGCCGGTCATGAAGCCAGCGACACCGCCGCTGCCACCGCCGCCGAGCCCGAGGCCGCCCTCGGAACGCTGGAGCAGCACGACGCCGATCAGCGCGAGCACGATGATGAGGTGAACGACGATCAGGACGGTCTGCATCGGAATTCCGAAAACGTCTTCAGGTTCGCGCGTCGATCCCGGGAACCGGCGAGGGCGCGCGGCGACCGGTGCTTCCGGCAACGGCCGCAAATCTGCGCCGGCCATACACCACTCGCGGTCCCGCGCCAACTTTATGATCCGGGCTTGCCTGTTTCCGGCAGCCCTCGCGCGGGCGGGCCGGCTGTGCTCTGTCTCAGGCCGAAGGACGGCTCGAACCAATCCGCCGTCCCCTTCGGGAAGGAAGCCATGCCGATCTCACGCCGCGCAGCCCTGGCCGCTGCCCTCGCCGCGCCCGTCCTGCTGCAGACGGGTCCTGGGACGGCCGCCGGTCCGGACGCCGCCGCCGTGGAGGAGGCGGTCGATGCCCTGACCAAGGCCCTGCTCGCCGGGGACGGCCCGGCCCTGGAAGCTCTGACCCTCGACGGGCTGAGCTACGGCCATTCCAGCGGGCTGGTGCAGGATAAGGCGGCGTTCATCGAGCCGCTTGCCAGCAAGCGCGCGACCTTCCCGAGCATCACCCTCTCGGACCGCACCGTGTCGGTGGTCGGCGACGACGCCATCGCCCGGCACGTCTTCACCGGCGAGGCCGTCTCGAACGGTAAGACGTCCCCGGTCCATATTGGCGTGATGCAGGTCTGGCACCGGGACGGCGGGCGCTGGCGGCTCTTGGCCCGTCAGGGGTTCAAGATCTGAGCGCTCACGCGTAGGCGGCGCAGATCCCCAGGAAATCCTCGGCCACAAGGCTCGCGCCGCCGACCAGGGCACCGTCGACGTTGTCGACGGACAGCAGTTCGCGGGCGTTGCCGGGCTTCACCGAGCCGCCGTAGAGGATGCGGATCTTCTGCGCCTCGTCGCCGACGAGCTTGTCGAGCATCTCCCGCAGGGAGGCGTGGACCTCGGCGATGTCGCGCGGGGTCGGCGTGCGGCCGGAGCCGATCGCCCAGACCGGCTCGTAGGCGATCACCGTGTCGGCCGCCGTGGCGCCCTTCGGCAGGCCGATGGCGAGCTGGGCGCGGACGATGTCGAGGGCGCGGCC
Source organism: Methylobacterium sp. P31 (assembly GCA_050632875.1). Classification (GTDB taxonomy): domain Bacteria; phylum Pseudomonadota; class Alphaproteobacteria; order Rhizobiales; family Beijerinckiaceae; genus Methylobacterium. The sequence goes on from JBODSC010000003.1 coordinate 41,537, forward strand.
CTGCTCGCGCTCCTCGATGGTCTCGCCGACGCAGATGATGCCGCACAGGCCGGCGCGGCGGGCACCCAGCGCCTTGGCATGGACCCCGTCGTCGGTCTCGTGGTGGTAGGCCCGCCGCTCGGAATGGCCAACGATCACGTATTTCGCCCCGAGATCGGCGAGCATCTCGGCCGAGATCGAGCCCGTGAAGGCGCCGTTGGGGCGGGCGTGCAGGTTCTGTCCGCCGATGGCGATGGGCGAGCCCGCGGTCGCAGCCACGCAGGAGCCGATGAGCGTCGCGGGTGGGCAGATCAGCACGTCGATGCGGGAGGCGAGGTCCGGGGAGAGGCGATCGCGAATCGCCTCGACCACCTGGATCGAGGCCCGCGTGCCGTTCATCTTCCAGTTGCCGGCAACCAGCGGCCTCCGCCCCGACTGCGTCATTGTCCGCCCTCACTCCGCCGCGGCTGTCCCGAAGTTGCCGGGGCCTACCAGAGCGAGCTTAGGCGTGCAAACGGGTTGGAGCGGCCGAGCCTTTGCCTGTGGACGCGAATGGTCTATCGCGGTCGGCTCTCAGGGATGGTGCCGGCCCGGCAACGGAGCGGCCGCCGAAGGTATTCGATCACAGACCATGCTCCAGGGCATCCGCAACGCCAGCCAGCACTGGCTCGGCAAGATCGTCTTGACGGTCATCTTCACGCTGCTGATCGCCGGTGTCGGCATCTATGGCGTCGAGGAGTTCTTCCGCGGCGGCACCAGCAACAACGTGGCCACCGTCGGCAGCACACCGATCACCACCGATCAGGTTCGGCAGGCCTATCAGAATCAGCTGCAGCGCTATCAGGCACAGCTGAAGCGCGCGCTTACCCCCGATCAGGCGCGGATGCTCGGCCTCGACCGGCAGGTGATGTCTCAGCTCATCACCGAGGCTGCCCTCGACCAGAAGACCCACGATCTCGGTCTCGCGGTGCCGGATTCCTCGGTGATCAAGGCGATCCACGAGGAGAAGAGCTTCCAGAACCAGCAGGGCCAGTTCGAGCCGCAGCTCTTTTACCAGACGCTCCAGCGGGCAGGACTGAACGAGGGGATGTTCGTGCGCGAGCAGCGTGCGGTCATCGCCCGGCTCCAGCTCGCCGAGGCCGTCTCGTCCGACCTGCACGTGCCGGTGGCGCTGCGCGAGGCCGTCCACCGCTATACCACCGAGCGCCGCGCGGCCTCCTACCTGATGCTGACGCCCTCGACGGCGGGTCAGATTCCGGATCCGACCGACGAGGAGCTGAAGACCTGGTACGAGGCCAACAAGTCCGGCTTCCGCGCACCGGAGTACCGCTCCGCCAACCTTTTGGTGGTAAATCCGGAATCCATGGCCAAGCCCGACGCGATCAGCGACGCCGACGCCCGCGCCGCCTACACCCTGAACAAGGAGCGTTTCGGCAGCCCTGAGAAGCGCACGATCCAGCAGATCGTGTTCCCGGACGCCGCCGCCGAGGCGGCCCGCAAGGCGATCGAGGACGGCTCCAAGACCTTCGAGGCCGTGGCCGCGGAGCGGGGCACCGACGAGAAGGACCTGACGCTGGGCACGCTCACCAAGAGCGAGGCTCTTCGACAAGGCGGTGGCCGACGCCGCCTTTGCGCTGCCGGAGGGCGGCGTGAGCCAGCCGGTCCAGGGCCGCTTCGGCACGGTGCTCCTGCGGGTGACCAAGATCGAGCCGGGCACCGTCAAGCCGTTCGAGGAGGTGGAGGGCGAGATCCGCAAGGGGCTCGCCTTGGCCCGCGCCCGCGACGCCATGGAGACGACCCGCGACGCAATCGAGGATCAGCGCGCCGGCGCCAAGCCCCTTACCGACATCGCGGCCGAACGGGGCCTCAAGATCGTCGCCGTGAAGGCTGTCGATCCCAACGGTAAGGATCCGGAGGGGAAGAAGGTCACCGACATTCCCGACCCGGACACCACCCTGCCGGCCCTGTTCCGCGCTGAGGTCGGCGGCGACAACGAGCCCCTGCGCACGAAGGCCGGCGGCTACGTCTGGTACGACGTCACCAACGTCGATCCCGCGCACGACAAGCCCCTCGATCAGGTCAAGGACGGCGTGAAGGCCGGCTGGGCCGCCGCCGAGATCGCCAAGCGCCTGCAGGCGAAGGGGCGTGAGCTGGTGGAGAAGCTCAACAAGGGCGAGTCCATGGAGGACGCCGCCAAGGAGGTCGGCGTCAACCTACAGGAGGCGCAGGATCTGTCCCGCAACCAGGCCAAGGATATGCTGACCACCGACGACGTGAACCTGATTTTCGCGACGCCGGTGGGCAAGGCCGGGACCGCGGCGGCGAACGATTCCCGGGCGGTGTTCAAGGTCACCGGAGCAACGATGCCGGCCTTCGTTGCCGACAGCCCGAGCGACAGGACGATCAAGCAGAACTTCCAGGCCGCGCTCGCCGACGACGTGCTGTCCCAGTACATCACCGAGGTCCAGAAGAATGCGGGCGTGAAGGTTGACGCGGCGGCCCTGCGCCGGGCCATCGGCGGCGAGTACTGAGGCATGTCAGAGGCGCCCGAATACGCGGCCTTCGCGAAACGCTACGAGGCCGGGCAGGCGAGCTTCGTCGCGCTGAGCCTCGTGGCCGATCTGGAGACGCCGGTGGCGGCGTTCCTGAAGCTGCGCGCCCGGCACGGCGGGCCTGCCTTCCTGCTCGAATCGGTCGAAGGCGGCGCGGTGCGCGGGCGCTACTCGATGATCGGCCTCGATCCGGACTTGGTCTGGCGCTGCCGGGACGGTGCACCTGCCATCGCGCGCGGGCCCGATCTCACGCATTTCGAGCCCGACGCCCGGGCGCCGCTGGCGAGCCTGCGGGCCCTGATCGCCGAAAGCGCCATCGGCGCGGCGGATGGTGAGGACCTGCCGCCGATGGCTGCCGGCCTGTTCGGCTATCTCGGCTACGATATGGTCCGCGCCATGGAGCGGCTGCCGGAGCCGAACCCCGATCCCTTGGGCGTGCCGGACGCGATCCTGATCCGCCCGCGGGTGATGGTGGTGTTCGACGCCGTACGCGACCTGATCACCGTGGTCTCGCCGGCTCGGCCGGCGGCGGGTATCCCGGCGCGGGCGGCCTACGAGGACGCGCTCCAGCGCCTCGACCGGGTGGCGGCCGCCCTCGAAGGGCCGCTGCCGATCGAGGCGCGGATCGACCTCTCCGCGGTCGCCCCTCCCGAGCCGGTCTCGAACACGGCGCCGGCGGATTTCTACGCCATGGTGGCCCGGGCCAAGGAGTACATCGTCGCGGGCGATGTGTTCCAAGTGGTCCTGTCCCAGCGATTCTCGGCGCCGTTCACCCTGCCGGCCTTCAGCCTGTACCGGTCGCTCCGGCGCACCAATCCGGCGCCGTTCCTCTGCTACCTCGATTTCGAGGCGTTCCAGATCGTCTGCTCTTCCCCGGAGATCCTGGTGCGGGTGCGCGAGGGTACCGTGACGGTCCGGCCCATCGCCGGGACCCGCCGCCGGGGCGCGACCCCGGCCGAGGACGCGGCGCTCGCCGAGGAACTGCTCGCCGATCCGAAGGAGCGGGCCGAGCACCTGATGCTGCTCGACCTCGGCCGCAACGATGCCGGCCGGGTCTCGCGGATCGGCAGTGTGCGGGTGACCGACTCGTTCTTCATCGAGCGCTACAGCCAAGTGATGCACATCGTATCGAACGTCGAGGGCGATCTCGATCCGCGCCACGATCCCCTTGACGCCCTCGCGGCGGGGTTCCCGGCCGGCACGGTCTCGGGGGCCCCGAAGGTGCGGGCCATGGAGATCATCGACGAATTGGAGCGCGAGAAGCGCGGCCCCTATGCCGGCTGCATCGGCTATTTCGGCGCGCGCGGCGAGATGGACACCTGCATCGTGCTGCGCACAGCCGTGGTGAAGGACGGGCGCATGCACGTCCAGGCCGGCGCCGGGATCGTCTACGATTCGGATCCCGCTTCCGAGCAGCAGGAATGCGTCAACAAGGCCAAGGCCCTGTTCCGCGCCGCCGAGGAGGCGGTCCGCTTCGCCGCGCAGGCGAAAAGGGGGCAGTAAGTCGGGCTGAGTCCGGAATCCCCTGAACACGACTTCATCCTGAGATGGTTGCGCGTGAGCGCAAGCCTCGAAGGAGCCGTCCAGAGGGCGCGCGATCCCTGGAGGCCTCCTTCGAGGCACCTCAGGATGAGGGGCGGGTTGGAGGGGCGCGGCGCGCATGGTTGACCGCGCGGGTGCGAGCGGTCACATCGCCTGCATGCCCGAGCGTGCCGCCGCCATGCCCAACGTCCTCGTCATCGACAATTACGATTCCTTCACGTGGAATCTGGTCCATCTGATAGGCCCGCTCTGCGGTGCGATCGATGTCGTGCGCAACGACGCGCTCACCGTGCCCGAGATCCGCGCCAAGGCACCGGATGCGATCGTGCTCTCGCCGGGTCCGTGCACGCCGAACGAGGCCGGCGTGTGCCTGGATGTGGTCCGGGACCTGTCGGACGAGATCCCGATCTTCGGCGTCTGCCTCGGCCTGCAGGCGATCGGGCAGGCCTTCGGGGGCGATGTGGTGCGAGCGCCGCTGCCGCTACACGGCAAGGTCTCGACGATCCGGCACGGCGCGCGCGGCCTGTTCCGCGGCCTGAACGACAGTTTCGAGGCGACGCGCTACCACTCCCTGGTGGTCGACCGTGCGAGCTGCCCAGAGGCGCTCCGGGTCACCGCGGAGGCGGACGGCCTGATCATGGGCCTGGAACATGCCGAGCGCCCGCTCCACGGCGTGCAGTTCCATCCGGAGAGCATCCGCTCGCAGCACGGCACGGAGATCGTGAAGAACTTCCTCGATCTCGCCGCAGCGTGGAACGCGGCGCGTGACAGGACGCGCTCCGACGTGCATTGACGCCCGGAGGCCGGGGCGGCCCTCCGACAGAACGCATGGACAGTTTCAGACCCCATCTCGCGAAGGTCGCCGGGGGCCTCGCCCTCGACCGCGCGGAAGCGCGCGCGGCCTTCGATGACCTGCTGTCGGGCGAGGTGACGCCCGTCCAGGCCGGCGCCTTCCTGGCCGCCCTGAAGGTGCGCGGCGAGACCGTCGAGGAGATCGTCGGCGCGGCCGAGGCCATGCGGGCGCGCATGACGCGCATCGCGGCGCCGGAGAACGCGATCGACGTGGTCGGCACCGGCGGCGATCATTCCGGCAGCGTGAATGTCTCGACCCTGGCGGCCATCCTGGTCGCGGCCTGCGGCGTGCCGGTGGCCAAGCACGGCAACCGCGCCGCGACCTCGCGCTCCGGTGCCGCCGACGTGCTCGCGGCCCTCGGCGTCCGGCTCGGTCTCGATGCCGAGAGCCAAGCGCATTGCCTGGCGGAGGCCGGGCTGTGCTTCCTGTTCGCGCAGGCCCATCACCCGGCGATGCGCCATGTGGCGGCGGTCCGCTCCGAACTGCCCGTGCGGACGATCTTCAACCTGCTGGGGCCGCTCTGCAATCCGGCCGGAGTGGGCTACCAGCTCTTCGGCGTCGCCCATGAGGCGCTCGCCGAGCCGCTGACCCGGGTTCTGGCGGAACTCGGCAGCCGCCGCGTCTGGACCGTCCACGGATCCGATGGGCTCGACGAGATCACCGTCACCGGCCCGACACGCGTCATCGCCTTCGCGGATGGCCAATTCTCCCGCTTCAATATCGATCCGCGGGAGGCTCGGACTGGCCTTGCGCGCCCCTGAAGAACTGCGCGGCGGCGATCCCGCCGACAATGCCCGGGCGCTCGAAGCCGTTCTGGCGGGGGCACGCAACGCCTACCGCGACATCGCGGTTCTCAATGCGGCGGCTGCACTCGTCGTCGCGGGGGCCGCCTCGGCCCTGGCGGACGGACTGGCGCAGGCGCAGGATGCCATCGATTCCGGGGCGGCGCGGGCGACCCTCGCCCGTCTCGTCCAGGCCTCGAACGACCACTCCCATGGACAGGAGGGCCGATGAGTTCGCTCACGCACGAGGCGAAGCACGAGACCGCGTCCGAGGCGCCGCCCGAGCGGCCGAACGTGCTGGCGCGGATCGAGGCCTACAAGCGCCGCGAGATCGCCGAAGCGAAGCTGCGCGTGCCTCTCGCCAAGCTCGAGCGCAAGGTCGCGCAGGCGAAGCCGGTGCGGGGCTTCGCGGCTGCGATTCGCGCCCACCTCGCGGACGGACGCCCGGCGCTCATCGCAGAGGTGAAGAAGGCCTCGCCCTCCAAGGGGCTGATCCGGGCCGATTTCGACCCCGCCACCCTGGCGGCCGCCTACGAGGCCGGGGGGCGACCTGTCTGTCGGTGCTGACCGACGAGCCTTCGTTCCAGGGGCGGCCGGAATACCTGACCCAGGCGCGCGCCGCCTGCGGGCTGCCGGTCCTGCGCAAGGACTTCCTGTTCGAGCCCTACCAAGTCTACGAGGCCCGCGCCTGGGGGCGACTGCATCCTCGTCATCATGGCCTGTCTCGATGACGACGAGGCTGTCGCGCTGGTCGAGACGGCGCACCTTCTCGGGATGGATGTTCTGGTCGAGGTCCACGACGAATCCGAACTCACGCGGGCCGTTCCTCTCGGCACGGCGCTGATCGGGATCAACAACCGCAACCTCAAGACTTTCGAGGTCTCTTTCGAGACGGCGATCCGCCTCGCGCCGGGTATACCGGCCGACCGGATCGCGGTGGCCGAGAGCGGCATCGGCGGCCATGCCGACGTGGAGCGGCTCCGTCAGCACGGCCTCGGCGTCGTCCTGGTCGGCGAGAGCCTGATGCGGCAGGCGGATGTCACGAAGGCGACCCAGGCGCTGCTCTTCGGCGACGCGGGTTCCAAGTCCGGCAAGGCCGGGAAGAAGGGCTGAGCGATGCAGCCGGGCTCCACGCTGACCCATCTCGACACCACCGGCGCGGCCAACATGGTCGACGTCACCGACAAGCCCGCCACCGACCGGACCGCCCGGGCCGAAGGCCGGGTCGTAATGAAGTCTGAGACCCTAGCGCTGATCCGCGAGGGGGATGCCAAGAAGGGCGACGTGATCGGCACCGCCCGGCTGGCCGGGATCATGGCGGCCAAGCGCACTCACGAGCTGATCCCGCTCTGCCATCCGCTGCTCCTGTCGAAGGTCCGGGTGGAGATCGAGTCCGACGACGCGCTGCCCGGCCTGCGCATCGCCGCGGAGGTTCGGGTCCAGGGTCCCACCGGCGTCGAAATGGAGGCGCTCACCGCCGTCTCGGTGGCGTGTCTCACGGTCTACGACATGGTGAAGGCCGTCGACCGCGGTATGCGGATCGAGGGCATCCGGCTGACCGCCAAGGACGGCGGCCGCTCCGGCGCCTACCGAGCCGCCGCCGAATGAGTGGCTTGATCCCGGTCGCCGAGGCGCTGGCGCGGGTCCTGGCGAGCGTCACCCATCCGGTCGAAGCCGAGACCGTGACGCTGGCCGGGGCTGCCGGCCGGACACTCGCCGCCGATATTGTCGCCTCCCGCACGCAGCCGCCGTTCCCCGCCTCCGCCATGGACGGCTACGCGGTGCGCAGCGCGGATGCAGCCGCGTCGGGAGCCAGCCTGCAATTGATCGGCACCAGCGCGGCCGGTCACGGCTTTACCGGCCGCATTGGCCAGGGCGAGGCGGTGCGGATCTTCACCGGTGCGCCCGTGCCGGACGGCGCTGATGCGATCCTCATCCAGGAAGACGCAGAGGCTGAGGGCGGCAATGTCCGCGTCGTGGAACCGGTCGCGCCGAACCGCTTCATCCGCCGCCCAGGCCTCGATTTCACCGCGGGCGAGACCCTGCTGACGGCTGGGATGTGCCTCGACGCCCGCCGACTGGCCCTCGCCGCGGCGGCCGGCCATCCGCGCCTTTCCGTCCGGCGCAGGCCTCGCGTGGCGATCCTCGCCACCGGAGACGAACTGGTTGAGCCTGGCAGCGCGCCGGCCTGGGACCAGATCGTCGCCTCGAACAGCCTCGCGGTCGGCGCCCTGGCCGCCGAGGCAGGGGCCGAGATCATTGATCTCGGCATCGCCGGCGACGATCATGGGGCTCTGGAGGATGCTTTTCGAAGGGCCCGTGAAGCCCGGGCCGACCTGCTGGTGACCCTTGGCGGCGCCTCGGTGGGCGACCACGATCTCGTGCAGGCGGCGCTCGCCAAGGAGGGCCTGGAACTCGACTTCTGGCGTGTCGCGCTTCGACCCGGAAAGCCACTGATGCACGGCCGCCTCGGCAATATGCTGGTGATTGGGCTGCCGGGAAATCCCGTCTCGTCGATCGTCTGCGGTTTGCTGTTTGTGGTCCCGGCAATCCGTGCGCTCCAGGGTGACCCCCAGGCCGGCGCCGACCGCAGCGAGCCGGCGACGCTCGGCCGCGACCTTCAGGCTAACGACGGTCGCGCCGACTACATGCGCGCGAGCCTCGCCATCGAACCGGGGCGGCTGCCGGTGGCGAGTCCGGAGCAGCGCCAGGATTCCTCGATGCTGGCGGTGCTCGGGCGCGCCGAAGCCCTGCTGGTGCGCGCGCCGCACGCGCCGCCGGTCCGGGCCGGCGATCCCTGCCGGATCATCCGGCTGGACCGTCGCCTGCTCTGACGTTTCAGCGCGTCACCCGCCAGACCTTCAGGGGACCGGGCAGATCCACGAGCTCCAGCCGTTCGGATCGCGCCGTGCCGCGGGCGAGCCTCGTTGCGAAGGCAGGCTCGGCCTGAAGATCGTCGGCCGGCCGAGCCGGGCAGGCCACGAGATAGCGCGCGTCGAACGTTCTGAGGACGCGATCCAGGTCCACCTCGGTGCCCCCGAGGCCTTCGATCGCCGCGGTGAGCCCCGGAATGGCGCGGTGGTACGGCGCGGCGACGATCCGGTGCGGCGTGCGCAGCAGGATCGACGGCCCCATGAAGATCGGTGCCAGTACGGTGCCCGGCGGCAGGGCCGCGAGCGGTCGCTCCGCGGCGTCGCTCTGGCACGCGATGGCGTTCGTGGGATCGGGAGCCGTCCGCGAGACCGGTGCGAGCATCTCGGCCAAGACCACGGGCGCCAACCACAGCGTGCTCACGAGGCAGCCGCCGAGGGCCCCGACGCGCCAGCGACGCGCGCTGGGCGTTGCCGCAAGCGTCAACGCGCGGTCGAGAACCGCGCCCGCCACCAGCGGGACGAAGCCGGAGGCGATGTAGAGGCCTCGGAACTGGAAGAATCCGAGGATCAGTCCTGGCCACAGGAACAAGGCCGCCACCGACCACGCACGCCGCTCCGGCCCGCGCCAGGCCATCCAGGCCGCGGTGAGGCTCGCGAGCAGCGCCACCGGGTAGAAGACCAGAACCTCCCATTGCGCCCGGGCGACGAATTTCGGCACCGAGGCCATCTCGTTGACCGTGAGCAGCCAATGATCCCGCACCAGCGCCGGCATGTCCGGGAAGGGGCCGCCGAGGCAGGCCGGGAAGGCGAGGGCGAAGCCGACGAGGAGGACGGTGCCGCACAGACCCGCGACGGTACAGCGCCGCCGCGGCGTCGCCAGAAGGTCGCCGAGCGCCGCGGCGGAGAGCACGAGGACCAGTCCACCCATGGCCAGCCAGAGCCAGGGCGGCGAGAGCGCGTCGCAGCGCGCGACGTTCCAGAGCCCGGGTGCCGTCTGCGCGGCAAACAGGACCGGTGCGACAGCCCCGAGCCCCAGGCCGAAGCCCGTCAGCGCAGGCAGCGCGGGGCGGCCGCGCAGGCACCAGTCGCCCGTAAGATACAGGGCGGCGAGGGCGATCGAGGGCAGCCCCTCCAGCCCGACCGCCAGCGAGAGAGCCGCGAGGCTGCCGCCGATCAGGCCGCCGCGGAGGCCGCCGCGGATCATGCAGAAGGCGAGGCCGAGGATCGCCAGGATCTGCACGTTGTGGTGGTCGATCCGGCCCGGCTGGAACTGGATTGTGACGCCGAAGGTCTGGGTCGCCGCCAGGATCGCCAGGATCGCCGCGCGGCTGCCGAAGGTTGCCCGGACGCCGCGGTAGAGTACGCAGCAGAACAGCGCGAACAGCAGAACGGGCCAGAACGCGGCGGTGAGGCCCTCGGCGAGCGCCCGGCCGAAAGGGGGCGTCAGTACCAGGATCAGCCCGGCGATCGGCGCGTCCACGAGACGCGACCAGTGGCTCGGCACGCCGTCGGGCGCGAGGAACCGGAACTGGACATTGTCGTACCAGCCCTGGCCGGCCAGGAGGTCACGGACCTCCACGAGGCGCATGGCGTCGTCGGTATCCGGCACGCGCAAATGCTGGATCGTGTTCCAGACATCGAGCGGTGCGTTCATCGTGGCGAGGCACAGCGCGACGAGAACCCGTAAGAGGGTGCGTAATTCGATCCGTGCCGGCGTGACGGCGGCCGCGGGCGGCATCGGCAGCAGGTTCCCAGAAGCGCCGCGGGCAGGCGGCCGGCGAAAGTCGCTCGAATAGGCTTAAGGACCGGTCAACCGCTCTCGATGCGGTTCCTTAACCAACCTCCTCCAAGATCCGCGCGAGCCGGCAAGCGATCCGGCCGCGATGCCAGCCGGAGCAGGGGATGAGCCACCACACCGAGACGCTGGTGATCGGCGCGGGGCCCGCGGGCCTGACGGCCGCCTACCTGCTGTCGAAGCAGGGGCGGTCTGTCACCGTCCTGGAGCGCGACCCGGCGCAGGTCGGTGGGATCTCGCGCACCGTCTCGCACAACGGCTACCTCTTCGATATCGGCGGTCATCGCTTTTTCTCAAAGTCCAAGGCGGTGGTCGATCTCTGGGACGAAATCCTTCCGAACGACTTCATCGAGCGTCCGCGGCTGTCGCGGATCTACTATCGCGGCCGGTACTACGCCTATCCGCTCAAGGCTTTCGAGGCGCTGAGGAATCTCGGCCTTATCACCAGCACGGCCTGCGTCGCTTCCTACCTCTACGCTCGGATGCGGCCGGTGCGCGACCCGAAGAACTTCCACGCCTGGGTGCGCAATCAGTTCGGCGAGCGCCTGTTCTCGATCTTCTTCAAGACCTACACCGAGAAGGTGTGGGGCATGTCCTGCGACGCGATCTCGGCGGACTGGGCGGCGCAGCGCATCAAGGGCCTGGATCTCGGCGCGGCGATCCGCGACGGACTGAAGCGCTCCCTCGGCTTGCGCAAGCCGGCCAAGGCCGGCGGCCCGGTTATCAAGACGCTGATCGAGTCGTTCCGCTACCCGCGCCGCGGCCCCGGCATGATGTGGGAAGAGGCTGCTGCCAAGATCCGGGCCCAAGGAGGCCGCGTGGTCCTCGACCGGGGCGTCGATTCGCTCAGCTACGATCCCGCGACCGGCATCTGGACCGTGGCGGCGCGCAGCGCCGACGGCAGCCGCGAGACCTTCACGGCCCGCCACGTGATCTCCTCTGCCCCGGTGCGGGAGCTGGTGGACTCGATCCGGCCGCGCCCGCTGAGCACCTTCAACGCCCGGGCGCTGAAGTACCGCGACTTCCTGACGGTCGCGCTAATCGCCAAGTCGCAGAAGAATTTTCCTGACAACTGGATCTACATCCACGACCCGTCAGTGAAGGTCGGGCGCGTGCAGAACTTTCGCTCCTGGTCGCCCGAGATGGTGCCGGACGCGGACCATACCTGCCTCGGCCTCGAATATTTCTGCTTCGAGGGTGACGGGCTCTGGAGCGCGACGGATGCGGACCTCGTGGCGCTCGCCAAGCGCGAGATCGGCCAGATCGGCCTGATCGACCCGGCCGATGTGGTCGATGCCTGCGTGGTCCGGCAGCCCAAGGCCTATCCAGTCTACGACGAGGATTATGCCGGCCACGTCGCCACGGTGCGGCGGGAACTGGAGCGTGATTTCCCGACCCTGCACCTCGTCGGGCGCAACGGCATGCACAAATACAACAACCAGGACCATGCGATGATGACCGCCATGCTGACTGTGGAGAACATCCTCTGCGGCCAGCGCCGGCACGATGTCTGGCAGGTCAATGAGGACGCCGAGTACACTGAGGCGGGTGTGTCGGGTGCCCAGGCCGCCCTCGGAAGCGAGCGCCTCGTGCCGCGCAAAGTGGCCTGAGGGGCACCGGGCGACAGGCATGGCGCCGCGTCACCGGCGCGGCTTGCCGGTCGATACCGCGGCTCTATCGTTCCCTCCCGGGTAATGCCCAGTTTCAAGGGCAGCCGGGAGGAACTCCAACGATGCGATCACTGATAGTCGCCGCGCTCTTGGCGGGTGTCGCCATGCCGCCACTCGCGGTTTCCGCTCAGGCGCAGGGGGCCGCCCCCGCCGAGACGAAGGCCAAGACCGACGACCTGGAGAAGCTCGAAGGCTTCCACAGCACGAACACGCAGGCCGCCCCCGAGATCCCGCAGACCGGCCGGCGCGCCGACGCGATCCGCAAGAATCTGTCGAAGATCAAGCTGCCCGACGGCTTCAAGATCGACCTCTACGCCGTGGTCCCGGATGCCCGCGCCATCGCGGTCGGTCCCAATGCCGGGGTGCTGTTCGTCGGCACGCGCAAGAGCAAGATCTACACGGTCACCGACCGCGACAAGGACCGGGTCGCCGACGAGGTCCGCGCCTTCGCGCCCGGCATCGAGTTCAAGATCCCGAACGGCGTCTGCTTCTCGAGGGACGGCGTGCTCACCGTGGTAGAGCAGAACCGGGTTCTGGCCTTTCCGGCCGCCGAGTTCTTCTACGAGAACCCGGATGTGGCCGCCGGTGTGCTGGTCAAGCAGGGCAACCTGATCCCGACCTCCGAGGAGAGCTTCAACCACACAGCCCGGGTCTGCCGGGTCGGGCCCGACGGCAAGACCTACATCGCGCTCGGCCAGCCCTACAACGTGCCGCCGCCCGAGAAAATGGATCTCTACAAGAAGACCGGGATCGGCGGCATCATCCGCATCGACGCCGACGGCAAGAACCGCGAGGTCTATGCGACAGGCATCCGCAACTCGGTGGGAATGGATTTCAACACCGACAAGACCCTGTGGTTCACCGACAACCAAGTCGACGGAATGGGTGACGACAAGCCGCCGGGCGAGTTGAACCACGCCACCAAGGCGGGTGAGAATTTCGGTTTCCCCTGGTTCGGCGGCGGCTCCGTGCGGACGGCCGAGTACAAGGACCAGACGCCGCCGGCCGACGTGGTCGCGCCGATGGCGGAACTCGCACCCCACGCCGCCGATCTCGGCATGACCTTCTACAACGGCAAGCAGTTTCCGGCCTCGTACAAGGGCGGGATCTTCATCGCCGAGCACGGTTCCTGGAATCGCACCGAGCCGGTGGGCGCCCGGGTCATGTTCGCCAAGCTCGGGGCCGACGGGAAGGTCGAGTCGGTCAAGCCCTTCGCGGAGGGCTGGCTCACCGGCGACGGCGAGTATCTCGGCCGCCCGGTGGATGTGGCGGTTATGCTTGACGGCTCGCTGCTCGTCTCGGACGATTCCGCCGGGGCGATCTATCGGATCTCCTACGAGAAGTAGGTTTTTGGAACTCGGCGCCTCCCCTCAGAGGAGGAGCTGACGCTCCCGAGCCTGCACGACCTGCTCCCTCTCCTGCCTGGGAGAGGGGACCCGCGCTCCATTCGGAGGCGAGCGGGCAAGCATTGACCGGTACGAGAGCCCGAGCTCACCCAATGATCCGCCCGCTGCTCCTCCTCGCCGCCACGCTCCTTCCGCTCTCGGCCCAGGCCGGCGATGCGGCCGCGGGCAAGAAGCGCGCGACCGCCTGCCAGACCTGCCACGGGATGGACGGGCTCTCGAAGCTGCCGGAGGCGCCCAACCTCGCCGGGCAGGTCGAGCCCTACCTCGTCAAGCAGCTCACCGACTACCGCGACGGCAAGCGGCAGAACGAGATCATGAACGTCGTCGCGAAGGAGCTGTCGGACGCCGATATCGCGAATCTGGCGGCGTATTACTCAGGTATCCAGATCGACGTTCTGCCGCCGGGCTGACCCGCATCGTCCTTGCGAGCGGAGCGAGGCAACCGGGGGCAGCGGGCCTCTCCTGAGCGTCGTGCAGCTGGATCGCTCCGCTGCACTCGCGAGGACGGCGTGGCTCAATCGTCCATCTTCAGGGCGGCGATGAACGCCTCCTGGGGGATCTCGACGCGCCCGAACTGGCGCATCTTCTTCTTGCCTTCCTTCTGCTTGTCGAGGAGCTTGCGCTTGCGCGAGATGTCGCCGCCGTAGCACTTGGCGGTGACGTCCTTCGACAGCGCCCGGATCGTCTCGCGGGCGATGATCTTGCCGCCGATCGCCGCCTGGACGGGGATCTGGAACAGGTGGCGGGGGATCAGTTCCTTCAGCTTCTCGCACATGGCCCGGCCGCGCGACTCAGCGCGGGTGCGGTGGACCAGCATCGAGAGGGCGTCCACCGGCTCGGCGTTCACCAGGATCGACATCTTCACGAGGTCGCCCTCGCGGTAATCCGAGACGTGGTAGTCGAAGGAGGCGTATCCCTTCGAGATCGACTTCAACCGATCGTAGAAGTCAAACACCACCTCGTTCAGCGGCAGGTCGTAGACTACCATGGCGCGCTTGCCGACGTAGTTGAGGTCGATCTGCACGCCGCGGCGGTCCTGGCAGAGCTTCAGCACGCCGCCGAGATACTCGTCGGGCGTCAGGATCGTGGCGCGGATCCAGGGCTCCTCGATCGCCTCGATCTTCATGATGTCCGGCATGTCGGCCGGATTGTGCAACTCCTTGATCTCACCGTCACGCATCTTGAGGCGGTAGACCACCGAGGGCGCCGTGGAGATCAGGTCTAGGTTGAACTCGCGCTCCAACCGCTCCTGGATGATCTCCAGATGCAGAAGCCCCAGGAAGCCACAGCGGAAGCCGAAGCCCAAAGCCGCCGACGTCTCCATCTCGTAGGAGAACGAGGCATCGTTGAGCCGGAGCTTGCCCATGGCCGAGCGCAGATTCTCGAACTCCGCCGCGTCCACCGGGAACAGGCCGCAGAACACCACCGCCTGCACTTCCTTGAAGCCCGGCAGCATCTCTGAGGTCTGGCGCTTGTCCTCGGTGATGGTGTCGCCGACGCGGGTGTCGGCCACCTCCTTGATCGAGCCGGTGAAGAAGCCGACTTCACCGGGGCCGAGGGCGTCGATGTCGGCCATCTTCGGCCGGAACACGCCGATCCGGTCGACGCCGTAGACGGCGTCGGCACCCATCATGCGGATGGTCATGCCCTTCTTCAGGGTGCCGTCGATGATCCGGACCAGCACCACGACGCCGAGATAGGCGTCGTACCAGCTGTCCACGAGGAGCGCCTTGAGGGGCGCGTCGCGGTTGCCCTTTGGCGGCGGCAGGCGCGTGACGATCGCCTCCAGCACCGCCTCGATGTTGAGGCCGGTCTTGGCCGAGATCGGCACGGCGTCGGACGCGTCGAGGCCGATCACCTCCTCGATCTGCTCCTTCACCCGGTCCGGCTCGGCGGCCGGCAGGTCGACCTTGTTGAGGACCGGGACGATCTCGTGGTTGGCGTCGAGCGCTTGGTAGACGTTGGCGAGCGTCTGCGCCTCCACGCCCTGCGAGGCGTCGACCACCAGTAGCGAGCCCTCGCAGGCGGCGAGCGAGCGCGAGACCTCGTAGGCGAAGTCCACGTGGCCGGGCGTGTCCATCAGGTTCAGGACATAGTCCTTGCCGTCCTGCGCCTTGTATTCCAGGCGCACGGTCTGCGCCTTGATGGTGATGCCGCGTTCCTTCTCGATATCCATCGAGTCGAGCATCTGCTCGCTCATGTCGCGCAGCGCGACGGTGCCGGTGGCCTGGATCAGCCGGTCCGCCAAGGTCGATTTGCCGTGGTCGATATGCGCGACGATCGAGAAGTTGCGGATGGATTCGATCGGGGCTGTCATCGGCATTCCGTTCGGGCGCGCGCCGGCGCGCACCGTCTGACGTCGGGGCGTGTTCGGATGGATCGGCTCCCGCGCGAGATAGCAGCGCCGCGGGGAGGCGCCAAGCGCGGCCGCCGCTCGCCGCGCCATCCTGTCTCTGGGCCGGCTCATAGACAACGGGGGCCGGATCGTTCCGGCCCCCGGATCAGGGACGAGCCTGTCGCCGAAGACCGGGCAGTCCGCTCAGCGGCCGCGGTCGCGGATCAGGCGCTCGATTTCGGCCTCGCCGTGCGAGCGCGCCTTGGCCTCGGTGGGATGCTTCCGGTCCGAGCGCTGGTGCAGCTTGCCGTGCTTGCGGATGCTCCACTGGAACAGGGAGCCGCTCTCGCCGACCGGCTCAACGTCGAGGCTGAAAGGGTAGGTGTCTGTCTGGGTGTCGCTCATGCTGCCGATATGGGGCACCCAGCGACCTTTCGCCATGCCCCCACGTGAACTCGGTTCGTCCTCATGCCCCAGAAGCGTTCGCGCGCGCGTGCGCGGCCATGGCAACGAGGCTCTTGCGCAGCGCACCCATGTCGGAGACGCGCTCCGGATAGAGAACCCGGGCGGTGCGATCGCCCGCCATCAAGTCCATGCCCTCGGGGTCGAGGCCGGTGATTCGCCAGGGCAGACCGCCCTCGCCGCCGGCGCCGATGGCGTAGAGCGCCAGCGCGTCGGCATGGTCGGCATTCATGTGCTCCACGGCGCCGCGCTCGCCCGCCACTACGGCCCCGGCATCGGCAAGGTCGAGCAGCAGTTGGTCGCGCGTCAGCGTCGCGGCTTTGGCGAAGCCGCCGTTGAGACGGCCGGCCTCTGGATCCAGGGCGAAGAAGCCGAAATCCGGAAAGTCGGCGTAGAGCCGCGCCTTCGGATGGCGCGCCAGGAACCGCTCGCGCGCCCGCGTCTCGGTGGTCTGGACGGCCCTGCCGACCACGGTCAGCCGGGGATGGGCGAGGGGATCGCCCTTGCCGTTCTGCGCGAAGAGCAGGGAGCAACGCGGCGAGGCCAGCAGGTTGCGGGTGTGGGCCGAGAGTCGCGACAGCAGCATCAGCGGGGTGCCGTCTACATCGGTGGCGATCGTTACCAGCGAGGCGAAAGGCGTCCCTTCGGAATCGAGCGTCGCCAGCGCGCCGGAGCGGATGCTCCGCAGCAGGTGCCGCGACAGACCGATCGCATCGAAGGGCGCTTCCTCGGCCGGAAGAGGACGAGCCGGCCCGCGCGGTCCGGGTCCGTCCGTGATCGTCTCGCCCATGGGTGTCCTCCCGTTCCGGAATGCCGCCGCAATCGCCCGTCACGTTAGCGGGGCGGCCGCCTGCACGCGAGGAGCCCGGGCCGCGTCAGATAGGCCGTTACGGCCAAGCTATGACCGCCGCTCGCTTTTTCCGATCGGCCGTACTAAAGCACCTGTCCCTTTGCGTGTGCCGGGTTGTGCCGAAACCGCCCGGTTCGCGTTTTTGTCTGCCCCTCGGGGGCCGGGACGTGGCGCGGCCTGTGCGTAGAGCCGGGACCGCGCCTGAGCCCGTTCAGTCAGGGACCGCGCATGCCGACCATCGCCCTCGTCGACGACGACCGGAACATCCTCACCTCTGTGTCGATCGCGCTGGAGACCGAAGGCTACCGCATCCAGACCTATACGGACGGCGCCTCCGCCCTCGACGGTCTGCGCCATTCGCCGCCGGACCTCGCGATCTTCGATATCAAGATGCCGCGCATGGACGGCATGGAGCTTCTCAGGCGCCTGCGGCGAAATCCGACCTTCCCGTGATCTTTCTCACCTCGAAGGACGAGGAGATCGACGAGCTGTTCGGCCTCAAGATGGGCGCCGACGACTTCATCCATAAGCCGTTCTCGCAGCGCCTGCTGGTGGAGCGGGTGAAGGCGGTGCTCCGGCGTTTCGCCAAGGAGGCCCCCGGCGGCGCACCCCGCGGCGAGGCCGAGGTCGCGGCCCGTTCGCTGGAGCGCGGCGCGCTGATGATGGATCCGGAGCGCCACACCTGCACGTGGAAGGGCGAGCCGGTGACGCTGACCGTGACGGAGTTCCTGATCCTCCAGGCGCTCGCTCAGCGCCCCGGCGTGGTGAAGAGCCGGAACGCCCTCATGGACGCGGCCTACGACGATCAGGTCTATGTCGACGACCGGACCATCGACAGCCACATCAAGCGCCTGCGCAAGAAGTTCAAGGTGACCGACCAGAGCTTCGACATGATCGAGACGCTCTACGGTGTCGGCTACCGTTTCAAGGAGGCGTGATCCAAGGATCCGCCGCGTGACCGTCCGCACACCCGCCCAGGCCGAGGATGCCCAACCCCGCGCCTCCCTGGCCCAAGCCCTCGCCCGGCCTCTCGCCTGGCCGCGTACCCTGTGGGACGCGATCGGCCAGCGTGCCTCGTCGAGCCTGACGCGCCGGATCGTCGTCCTCAACCTCGTCGGGCTGATCGCGCTTCTCGTCGGGTTCCTCTACCTGAACCAGTTCCGTCAGGGCCTGATCCAGGCCCGGATCCAGAGTCTCGCCATCCAGGGCGAGATCATCGCGGGCGCGATCGCCGCCTCGGCCTCGGTCGATACCGACACGATCCGGATCGATCCCGACAAGCTCCTGCAACAGCAGGCCGGCGAGACCGCCGAGGAGGAATCGCAGCCGCTCGCCTTCTCGCTTAACCCCGAGAAGGTCGCGCCGCTGCTCTCGCGCCTCGTCACGCCCACCGGGAACCGCGCCCGCGTCTACGATCAGGAGGGCGGCCTCCTGTTCGACACCCGAACCCTGTTCAAGCGCGGGGATGCCGGGCGGCCGGACCCTCTCGAGCCCAAGCCGCACAAGCCCGGGATGCTCGAATCGGCGTTCCAGACCGTCCAGAGCAAGCTGAGCGGCCTGTTCGGCAGCCGGACCGAGCAGGTCGAGGAGATGGGCCCGGTGAACGGCCACTCCCTCCGGGAGGTCCAGGCGGCGCTCGGGGGCAACCGCGGCAGCCTCGTGCGCCGCAACAAGCTCGGCGAGACCACCGTCTCGGTGGCCGTGCCAATCCATCGGGCTGGATCGGTGCGCGGTGCCCTGCTGATCTCGACCCAGGGCGACGCCATCGACCGGGTGATCGCCTCGGAGCGGTTCGGGCTGCTGCAGGTCTTCCTCGTCGCCTCGGCCGTGATGGTCGTTCTGTCGTTCCTGCTCGCGGGCGCCATCGCGGGCCCTGTGCGGCGGCTCGCCGAGGCCGCCGAGAAGGTGCGCATGGGGATCAAGACCCGCGAGGAAATCCCGGACTTCACCGAGCGCACCGACGAGATCGGCCACCTGTCCGGCGCCCTGCGCGACATGACCCAGGCGCTTTACCGGCGCATAGACGCCATTGAGAGCTTCGCGGCGGATGTGAGCCACGAGCTGAAGAACCCGCTGACCTCACTGCGCAGCGCGGTCGAGACGCTGCCGCTCGCCAAGAGCGACGACTCGCGCGGCCGGCTGATGGCGATCATCCAGCACGACGTGAAGCGGCTCGATCGGCTGATCAGCGACATCGCGGATGCCTCGCGGCTCGACGCCGAACTGGCGCGGGCCGAGGCGCGGCGGGTCGATCTCCGGCGTCTGCTCACCACCGTCGTCTCGGTGGCGAACGAGCGGCGCCGACCCAAGGACTGCCTGATCCAGCTCGACGTGGAGGCGACCGCCTCGGACCAGGATTCACCGTTCACGATCATCGGCCATGACAGCCGGCTCGGTCAGGTGGTCAACAATCTCCTCGACAATGCCCGGTCTTTCTCGCCCACGGACGCCAAGGTGCGGGTGGTGCTGCGCCGGGTGCGCGGCGAGGTCGAGATGGTCTGCGAGGACGAGGGGCCGGGCATTCCCGAGCACGCCCTCGAGCGGATCTTCGAACGCTTCTACACCGACAGGCCGGAACAGGGTTTCGGCCAGAATTCGGGGCTCGGATTGTCGATCTCCCGCCAGATCGTTCAGGCCCACCGCGGCACGATCCGCGCCGAGAACCGGCCCGGCGCACCCGACGAGGATGGCGAGCCCACGATCCGCGGCGCGCGATTCATCGTGCGCCTGCCGGCCGCGCCGCGCCAGCTCCACGGCTGATGATCACGCTGCACGCCGCCTGCGTGGTCCTCGGCGGTGCGGGCGTCCTGATTCGCGGGCCGTCCGGCGCGGGTAAGTCGAGCCTGGCTCTGCTCCTCGTCGCCACCGAGGGCGGTGCCTTCGTGGCCGATGACAGGGTCGTCTGCGAGGCCGACGGGGACCGCCTCCTGGCCCGTCCTCACCCCGCCATTGCAGGCCGGGTCGAGGTGCGGGGGCAGGGGATCCTGTCCCTGGCGGATCTCGGCCTCGCGGCCTGCCCGGAGGCGATCCTGCACCTCGTCGTCGACCTCGTCCCGGCGACACCCCGGCTGCCCGAGCCCCTGGAGGATGCGGAGATCCTCGGTCTCAGCGTGCCGCGTCTCGTCCTCGATTCTGGCGTGCGATCGGCGGGCCTCGCACCACTCCTCGTGCGTGCGGCACTGCGAAAGCGGCAGCCGTGACTTCGCAGCCGCACATGTCTCTCGAGTCGCGCAACGGTGGTATACCCCCATGGCGCGCCCGAGGCGGCCGTGGCATGATTGCACAGATGTCCGAGCAAAAAAGTCGCGTTCGCCTTGTGGGGGGCTGTGCGATGCACAACATGGCGGCACACACAGGACGTTGGAACACGTGTCGATGATTGGCATGGTGCTCGTCACTCACGGGCTGCTGGCGACCGAGTTCAAGGCCGCTCTGGAGCACGTGGTCGGCCCGCAGGATCAGATCGAAACGATCACGATCGGGCCGGAGGACGATATGGAGATGCGGCGGCGGGACATCATGTCCGCGGTCTGTCGCGTGAATACCGGCGAGGGCGTGGTGGTGCTCACCGATATGTTCGGGGGCACGCCCTCGAATCTCGCGCTCTCCTGCATGAACGGCGGCTCCGTCGAGGTCGTCGCGGGGATCAACCTGCCGATGCTGATCAAGCTCGCGAGCGTCCGCGACGAGGAGAAGCTCGGCGACGCCGTGCTCCACGCCCAGGAAGCCGGGCGCAAATATATCAACGTCGCGTCGCGGGTCCTCGCGGGCAAGTAACGGGTCTCACGTCTCCAATACCGCCGCTTCCGGCGCCGGTCTTCGCGAGCCAGCGGTCATCCCGACGGACGCCGTGATCACGAGGCCAATGGCGAGCCACTGTGCGGCACTGATTCGCTCCCCAAGAAGCAAGAGCCCGGCACAGGCCGCCACGGCGGGCTCCAGGCTCATCAGCACGCCGAAGCTCTTCCGGTCGAGGCGCCGCAGGGCGACCATTTCCAGAGAGTAGGGCAGGGCGCTCGACATCAGCGCCACCGCGAGTCCCGCGAGCAGGATGCCGGGGGCAAGGAGGGCGGATCCGGCCCCGGCCAGCCCGAACGGCGCCACCACGCTTACCGCGGCGAGCATGCCCAGCGACACGGCCTGGCCGCCATCTACGCGACCGGCGCGCTGGCCGAACAGGATGTAGAGCGCCCAGGCCAAAGCTGCGCCGAGATCGAGCAGGATCCCGACCGGATCGAGCCCGCCCGTCGAAGCGATCGGCAGGAGCAGTCCCAAACCCAGGACCGCGAGTCCGATCCACAGAAAATCGGACCTGCGGCGCGACGCGATAAGCGCGACGGAGAGTGGGCCGAGGAACTCGATCGCCACGGCGGGGCCGAGGGGTAGCCGTGCCAGCGCGAGATAGAACAGGAGGTTCATCAGCCCGAGCGCCGCGCCGTAGAGCGCGATCCAGCCCACCTCGCGCGCCGGAAGGGCACGCCGCCAGGGCCGCCACACGGCCATCAGGATCAGCGCCGAGAAGCCGACCCGCAGCGAAGCCGTCCCAGCCGCGCCGACTGACGGGAACAGGCTCTTGGCGAAGGTTGCGCCGAACTGGAGCGAGACCATCCCGGTGACCAGGGCGGCCACCGGCAGAAGAACCGAGGACGGCGCAAGCCGTCCGGCCGCGCTCACAAGATGAACCGGCTGAGATCCGCGTTGGCCGCGAGATCCTGAACCCGGGCGCGCACATAGGCGGCATCGATCGGCACCGTCTCGCCGGACCGGTCGGTGGCCGTGAAGGAGATCTCGTCGATGACCCGCTCCAGGACGGTCTGGAGCCGTCGGGCGCCGATGTTCTCAACGGTGGAGTTTACCTCGACGGCGACGCGGGCGAGGGCGTCCACGGCGTCGTCCGTGAAGGTCAGCGTCACGCCCTCCGTCTCCATCAGCGCGACCGTCTGTTTGAGCAGGCTCGCTTCCGTGGAGGTCAGGATCTGGCGGAAGTCGTCCACGGTGAGCGGTTGCAGTTCGACGCGGATCGGAAGTCGCCCTTGCAGCTCGGGCAGGAGATCGGCCGGCTTCGAGACGTGGAAGGCGCCCGACGCGATGAACAGGATGTGGTCGGTCTTCACCGCGCCATGCTTGGTGGCGACCGTGGTACCCTCGATCAACGGCAGAAGGTCCCGCTGCACGCCCTCGCGGGACACATCGCCCGACGTCCGGCCCTCGCGGGCGCAGATCTTATCGATCTCGTCGAGGAACACGATCCCGTTGTTCTCGACCTCCCGAATCGCCTCGCGGATCAGGACCTCGTCGTCGACGAGCTTATCGGATTCCTCGGCCATCAGGGGCGCGTAGGCATCGCGCACTAGGATCCGGCGCGGCTTGCCGCGCTGGCCGCCGAGCGCTTTCCCGAGCATGTCGCCGATGTTGATCGCGCCCATGGAGGCCCCCGGCACGCCGGGAATCTCGAACATCGGCAGGCCGGCGGGCGCGCTCGACGTCAGCTCCAGCTCGACCTCCTTGTCGTCCAGCTCGCTGTTGCGGAGCTTGCGGCGGAAGCTGTCACGGGTGGCCTGGCTCGCCGTCGGACCTACCAGGGCGTCGAGGATCCGGTTCTCGGCGGCGGCCTCGGCCTTGGCCTTCACGCCCTCGCGCTTGATCTGCCGCGTCAGGCCGATCGAGACCTCCACGAGGTCGCGCACGATCTGCTCCACGTCGCGGCCGACATAGCCGACCTCGGTGAATTTCGTGGCCTCGACCTTCAGGAACGGCGCGTTGGCGAGCCGGGCGAGCCGCCGGGCGATCTCGGTCTTGCCGCAGCCGGTCGGCCCGATCATCAGGATGTTCTTTGGCGCCACCTCTTCGCGAAGTGGGCCGGTGAGCTGCTGGCGTCGCCAGCGGTTCCGGAGCGCGATCGCGACGGCACGCTTGGCGTCGTGCTGCCCGACGATGAATCGATCGAGTTCGGACACGATCTCGCGCGGAGAGAACGTCGTCACCGCTTTGCCATCCTTGTTCCCGGCCCGACATCTCGGCCCCGCGCCGGGAATGGGGTCGCGCGCCGTTCCGTGCAAGAGGGGGAGGGCGGGCGTATAGCCGCCTCAGTGTGCCGTCAGGGGTGACACGGCGCCGGCCTTGTCGTGCGTGCCGAACCGCTCGACCAGGGTCGCGCTCGCGGCGTTCAGCCCTACGACCTTGACGATGCGTCCACGGGCGCGGACTTTGAGGACCACGCGGTCGAGGGCGGCTACGGCCGAGATGTCCCAGACATGCGCGCCGTGCAAGTCGATGACGACGCGTTCCACCGACTCCAAGACGTCGATCGCCTCCGAGAAGGTGCCTGCAGAGGCGAAGAACACCTGCCCCGTAACGCAGTAGGTCCGGGTCCGGCCATCGGCCGAGAGGGTGGAGGTCACCCGACTGAGCCGGGACACCTTTCCGGCGAAGAAGACCCCGGAGAGGAGCACGCCGATGAGAACGCCGATGGCGAGGTCCTTGGTCGCCACCGCCACCAGGACGGTCGCCAGCATCACCGCCGAAGAGGGCAGCAGGTTGGTGCGCAGCTGCGCCAGCGAGCGCCACGAGAATGTGTTCAGCGAGACCATGATCATCACGGCCGTGAGCGCCGCCACCGGAACGACGGCGAGCAGGTCCTGGAGGGACACGAGGAGCACCAGCAGGAAGGCTCCGGCCATCAGCGTGGAGAGCCGCCCGCGGGCGCCGGAGAAGACGTTGATCACCGACTGGCCGATCATCGCGCAGCTGCCCATGCCGCCGAACAGGGCCGAGGCCATGTTGGCGACCCCCTGGCCGATGCATTCCCGGTTCTTGTCGCTCCCGGTATCCGTCATGGCGTCGACGATCTGCGCGGTCAGCAGGCTCTCCAGCAGGCCGACCGCCGCCAGGGTCGCCGCGTAGGGGAGCAATATCCGCAGGGTCTCCAGCGTGAGAGGCACCTGCGGCAGGGCGAAGCTCGACAGGGCCGAGGGCAGGGCGCCCAGGCGCGAGACCGTGCGCACGTCGAGGCGGAAGACGGCAGTGACCGCGGTCAGGACCGCGATCGCCACGAGCGGCGACGGAACGGCGCGGGTGATCCGGGGGAAACCGTAGATGATCGCCAGCCCGAGGGCGATCAGCCCGTAGGTCGCCGACGTCACTCCGGTGAGTTCGGCGAGCTGCGCCAGGAAGATCAGGATCACCAGGGGGATCAGGGCGAGGGCGACGACGATGCCCGACAGGACGTCGCCACGGATGTTGGAGATCCACGAATGGAGCCGCCCGGCCTTTCCGGAAGTGATGCGTGACGTGAGAAATCCGCACGGGCGCGTGTCCGCGCAGCGGGCGGACGGGTTCGCGTCTCGAATGCGTGGTCCGGCGGAGCGGCGGCCGGAAGAGCCACCCGGGCTTTCACCGGGTCCTTGCGAGCGCCGGGCCCCTAAGGTGCCCGGCGCTGCGATGCAACATGGCGGCGCCGCGCCAGGCGCGGCTCAGGCCGCGCGCACCTGGGCCACGAAGCTCGTGACCTCGCCGCCCAGGCCGTTCGAGCGGCGCGCGATGTCAGCCGCCGCCTCCAAGACCTCGGCGGCGCTGGCACCGGTCTCGCGGGCCGCCCCGAGAACCGCCGCCATGGTCTCCGTAACGGCCCGGGTGCCGCTCGCGGCCTCCGAGACGCTGCGGGCGATCTCCTGAGTGGCGAGCTGCTGCTCCTCCACCGCCGCGGCGACGCCGAGGGCAATCCCATGCACCTGCTCGATCGTGCCGCCGATCTCCTCGATGGCGGCAACCGCCTCGTGCGTCGCGGCGCGCATGGCGGCGATCTGGCCGGCGATCTCTTCCGTGGCCTTGGCGGTCTGCGTCGCGAGATCCTTCACCTCGGTGGCGACGACCGCGAAGCCCCGTCCGGCCTCGCCGGCCCGGGCCGCCTCGATCGTAGCATTCAGCGCCAGGAGGTTGGTCTGCCCGGCGATGGTCGAGATGAGGGAGACGACCTGGCCTATGCCGTCGGCACTGCGGGCCAGAACCTGCACGCTGCTCCGGGTGCGACGGGCCGCCTCGACGGCGCTCTCGGCTGCGGTCGAGGTCTGCGAAACCTGCACGCCGATCTCGCTCGCCGTGGCGGCGAGTTCTTCGGTCGCGGCGGCGACGGCCTCGACGTTGTGCGCGGTCGTTTCGGCGGCGCGGGTCACCGCCTGGGACTGAGTGCCGGTATGCTCGGCATTGTCGGCCATGGCGGCGGCCACCCGCTCCATCCCGGCGGCAGCGCCGGCGAGGTGATCTACGAGCCCGCCGATGCTGCTCTGAAAGCGGTCGGCGAGCCCGGCCATCTCGGTCCGCTTGCGCAGGCCGGCCTCCGCGCCCAGGCGCTCGTGCTCCTGCCGCAGGGTCTCAGCCTCCCGCATGGCCTCGCCGAAGACGCGCATGCTGGTCCAGATCGCGCCGATCTCGTCGCGGGTCGGCTTCACGTCAGGCAGAGCGTGGTCGCCCCGCGAGAGGCGCTGGATCGCGTCCGATACCGCCTGCAGCGGTCGGGCGATCTGGCGCTGTCCCACGATCAAGCCGATTGCGCAGCAGATCAGGGTACCGGCGAGCGCCAGCCCCATCAGCAGCAGCGTCCGCGCCTGAAAGAGATCCGCCGTCTCGGTCTTGATCGCTGCCATTTCAATGCGTCCGCGACTCACCAGGGCATCAATGCTCACCTGGAAGGCCTTGCGGTTGGCGCGATTGGCATCGTTGAAGCCGAGATCGGCAGCGGCCCGGGGACTGATCGTCTCGCCCGCCTCGGCGAGCGAGCTGCGCAGGGAGCGGAAGGCGTCGGCGTTGTGCGCCATCGTGTCGAAGAGCGGGCGCTCCGCTTCCGTCACGAGCGGCGCCCAGGCGGTGCGCAGCGCATCCATTTCGGCGAGGCCCTTGCGGATGCCTGCCGCGTATTTCGCCGCCTCGGCCCTGTCGGCCGATGCGTAGACGCCGCGCGAATCCATCGTGACTTCGGCGGCGAGCCGGTTGAAATTGGCAGCGTTGAGCGCCCGGATCGAGGCATTCTCGACGCGCGACAGGGAGTGCTCGAAGCTCCGCAGGGTCACGATGCTCACGCCGGCGACAACCAGCGTGGTCACGCTGCAGGCGCCGACGAAAGCCAGGAGTTTTCCGCCGATCTTCATGCTCGCTCGACCCTTCTCCGTGCCGAGCGGACTTTGAATGATATTGCTCAAAGACCCGTTAACCGCAAAGTGTTTCGCGGCAATATCATTATTGGTAGCGATCGCTCGGCAGCTTCGGCCCCGCTGGGCGCAGGGTGTCTCGGCCGGGCAGTCCGGCACGGCCCGAAGCCTCTGAGTTGAAAGCCTCGTCGAACGACGAGCCGGTGGCCACCGCGGCCATGGACGCCCTAACCGGCGTCCATGGACTCGATGACGAGGTTCCCGTTGGTATAGACGCAGATCTCGGCCGCGATCGCCATGGCGCGGCGGACGATCGCTTCCGCGTCGAGGTCGCTGTCCTCCAGCGCGCGCGCGGCCGCGAGCGCGTAGTTGCCGCCCGAGCCGATCGCCATGACGCCGCTCTCGGGCTCCAGCACGTCGCCGGAGCCCGACAGGAGCAGGCTCACGTCTCGGTCGGCGACCAGCATCATGGCTTCGAGGCGGCGCAGGTAGCGGTCCGTTCGCCAGTCCTTGGTCAGCTCGACGCAGGCGCGCGTGAGCTGACCCGGATACTGCTCCAGCTTGGCCTCGAGCCGCTCGAACAGGGTGAATGCGTCGGCCGTGGCACCGGCGAAGCCACCGATCACAGCGCCTTTGGCGAGGCGCCGGACCTTGCGGGCATTGCCTTTCACGATGGTCTGCCCGAGGCTGACCTGCCCGTCGCCGCCGACGACGACCCGACCGCCCTTGCGGACCATCAAGATCGTGGTGGCGTGCATTTGCGGGGGGCGCCCCTGTCGTCGTACCTGAATGCGTCCTGGCTCAAGGTTCGGCTCCGATCTCGATCGCGCCGAGATGGGGAGCTTTGCCGGCCGCGTCCAGCCGCTTATTCGGCGACCGCCTCGGCAGTCTGCACCGGGCCGGCATCCTGTAGGATCGACTGGGCCGCGGCCTCGGCAAGAAGGGCATAGCCGCCATCGGCCATGTGCAGACCGTCGGAGGCGAAGAGCTGCTTCGTGGTCAGCTTACCTTCCCGGACCCAGCCGTGCATCAAATCGGCGCGGCGGATCACCGGGACGTCGAGTTCGTCACCGATGGCGCGCACTGCGTCGAGGAAGCGGGAGGCCCCCGGCGTGGCCTCGAGCTTCGGGCACCATTGCGGCTCCATGAGCACCACGTCGATCCCGGCTTCCCGGATCCGGCGGATTGCCGACACGGTCGCGTCGCGGAAATGCTCGACGGAGACGCCGCGCAGCGGATCGTTGCTGCCCGTCTGCCAAATGACGAGTTGAGGCTCGGCCGCGATGACGTCGCGATCGAGGCGGGCGAGCATGTCGTCGACATGCTCGCCGCCGATGCCGCGGTTGATCACCGCGACGTCCATGCCGCGCAGCTTCTTGCGCAGGTCGGCCTGGAGGCGGGCAGGATAGGTGTTGGCAGGGCTCGATGCGCCGACCCCCTCCGTCGAGGAGGAGCCGAAAGCCACGATCTTCAACGGTGCGCCGATGGCGATCTGGCGGGCGACATGCGGAAGATCCGGGGTTTCGCGCAGGTCGATGCCGAGGAGATCCAATGACTCGGGGAGCAGATCCGCGTAGGCCAGGACTGCCGTAGGCAGAACCAGCAGGCTACAGAGGATCCCGAGCCGGCGCAGCGTCTTGCGGACGGCCTGCGCAGGGACGACGGTATTCAATCGTTGGGACACGGGACCGACTGCTCCGGCACTCGTGAGCGACGGATACAATGTGTCACATACGCTTGAAAAGAGCGGTTCCGTACCGCGCTTGAAATCTCATTGAATTCGTAACGCAAAATTAAGGCTGAAGCATCCGGCCGTTCTGAGGCGGTGAGCGGACGCTTCGCGACCGGACGTATGGCCGACGCGCAAGTCGGCACGATCAATGCGACCGGCGCTCCACGGTTCTCTGAGAGGGCGGCGGAGAACGTGGTCTTGGGCTTCGGATGCGGATCCCTGACCGGCCTGGGCCTCGGCGCGCCGTCCCAAGGTCGACAGCTTGCGTATCGCGATCCTCACGAACTCAACCCGACCGCGGGGCAGCGTGGTCCACGCTCTGGCGCTCGGAGAAGCCCTCTGCGGTCTCGGGCACGAGGCGGTCGTGCACGCCCCCGACCCGACCGGGCACGGCTTCTTCCGCGACGCGACCTGCCCGGTCATCTCGGTGGCGGCCAAGCCGGCCGCCGGTTCTGCGGGCGCGTCGGTTGCGGCGAGGATCGCCGATTACCTCGCCCATTTCTCGACGCCGGCAGCCTGCGACTTCGACGTCCTCCACGCACATTGCGAGGTCAGCGGCAACGCGCTGGCGACCCTCACACGCCGCCGCCTGATTCCCGGGTTCATGCGCACGGTCCACCACTTCGACCCGGTTGCGGACCCGCAACTCGCCCGGTGGCACGAGCGGGCCATCGTCCAAGCCGGGCGGCTCCTCTGCACCAGCTGGACTTCGGCGGTGCTGCTCGCGGCCGAGTACGGCACGCGGGCCGAGGTGATCGGCAACGGCGTCGACGGGACGACCTTCAGGCCCGAGCCGCAGCCCGGCGACCCGGAACTGCGCCGACGCCTGGGTCTCCGAGACGGCCCGGTCTTCCTGAGCGTGGGCGGGTTTTCGGCGCGCAGGAACACGCTCGCGGTCATCGAGGCGTTCGCGTCACTCCGCCGGATCCTCCCGGCCGCGCAGCTTGTCCTCGCCGACGGTACCTCGCCGAACGACCATGTCGGCTATGAGGCCCACTGTTGCGCCGCGCTGGAGCGTGAGGGGTTGGAAATCGGCCCTGGCCGTCCGGTGATCCGCACGGGGCCGATGGCACAGTCGGACATGCCCAGCCTGTACCGGATCGCCGACACGCTGGTTTCCCCATCGCACGAAGAGGGTTACGGCCTGTGCGTGCTGGAGGCCATGGCCAGCGGTACGCCGGTCATCGTCTCAGGCAGCCCGCCGTTCACCGGCAATCTCCGTCCGGACGAAGCCCTGTCGGTGGATCCCGACGACACCGAGTCTGTCGCGGCGGCGATGCGCGCGAGCCTGGAGCCGACACGGCACGCTCGCCTGAGCAGGGCCGGTCGAGCCGTTGCCCTGGCTCATGCCTGGGAAACGTGTGCGGCCCGTCATCTCCCGGCGTATGCGGCTCTGGTCCCCGGACCCGCGCCAGTCGTGCCTGCAGCCACCGGCTCGGCAGCCTGGAACATCACGCGGGTGCCGGGCCGCGCCTGACGGACGCTCTCTCTCCCGAAAGCGCCGTGGTCTCTGCGATGTCTGCGCCGCGCCATGCCTGATCGACGACCGCCGTCCCCAGGATCCCGCATGCTCCTGCTGCGTTCCGATCGCGTCATGCCACCGAGCCGGATGTCGGCCGTGGCGAACCGACGCACGGGCGACGACCCGTTCGCTCGGGTTGTCCGCGTGACGGCTCCGACACGGATAGGCGGACGCGATGATCATCCGGATCGCTGCGGCTCTCACCCTGGCCTCGGTCCCCGCTGCGGCTCAGACGAGGCTCTCCAGCACGGCGATGACGTGCCAGCAGACCATTCAGCTTATCCGGTCCCGTGGCGCCATCGTCCTCGGGACGGGCGGCATGACCTACGATCGATTTGTGAGCGACCGATCGTTCTGCGAGCCCACCGAGATCGCCAAACGCGCCTTCCGGCCGACACGGGACAACCCCAAATGCCTGATCGGCTACACGTGCTACGAGCCCAGTCCCGATGACTGGCCCGGCGAGGGTTTCTAGAACACGACGCGGAACACTGAGGCTCGATCCAGAAGATATCGTATGCGGACAAAAGCCAGGGTGTGCTCTAGGTCGACTCCCGGCCAGCCGCACCCGCCTCCAGCGCGACGATCACCCGACGATCCCCCGCCCGGCGAGTGAAGCCCGTCGCGTCGAGATGCTCCAGGAGCGGGATCGAGAACTTGCGCGAGATTCCGAGGGTGGCGCCGGCCTCCCGGGCTAGAAAGCCGGTCTCGGGCGTCCGGGCATTCGGGAAGGCCTCGGCGAGACGTGTGCGCGCACTCGCCACCGCCTCCCGGTGGAAGAGCACCGCGCGGCGCTGCACCCGGTCGACGGCACGGATCACCGTGCCGGCACCAACCAGGTAGGTCAGTGCCTCGCGCCGGCGGACATCCCGACCCACCGCTTCGGCTTCGTCGGGTGGGTTCAGCCCGGCGCGACGGAAGATCTGCTCAAGCCTGCGGGCGGCCTCGCTCTCGTTGCGGGCCGGATCGAAATCCGCCCGCCGCCACAGGCTGCCGATCTGACCCACCGCACCCGAGGCCGCGAGCGCGCGCAGAATCGTGCCGGTCAGCGCTTCCGGGAGGGCCAGTATGCGGGATAGCCGTTCCAGCGTGATCCCATGTTCCATCGGGTGGTCGCGATGATGCTGTGACAGGGCCGCGAGCGTGCCGGTGCGGAGCGCGTCGAAGGCCGCGGCTCCGATGAACCGGTCCGCGATCTCGTGCGCGCCCGATTGGGCCAGCATCTGTCGAACCCGCTCCGGCGCGGTGCCGGCGAGCCGGGCGAGTTCCATCAGCGGTGCGCCCGCCGCGCCCACTTGGCCGAGACGAACGGAAATCGCCTCGGCGGCCTGCCCTGCCGCGAGGGCCGCGAGATCGGCCATCACGCGCGGATCGTGCCGCCGTCGGCGCCGGCTGGCCGGGTCGATCACACGACCCCCGGCCACGGTGGCGGCCGGCGAATCGAGGCGGAGGACGAAGGGCTCCCGAGCCGGCACTGCCATGGGCTCGGCGAGATGCAGCTGCGCCTGCGTGCTGGCACCAGGCTCGAGGGCTTCTCGGTCGAGCAACCGCAGCCGGGCTTCGACCTCGGTCGTCCCGAACAGGAGCCGGCAGGCGGTGCCGCCCGCCAGGGCGTCCTCCGCGCTCGCTGCGGCCGTTATTGCGACATCGAGCCATTGGCTCGGTGCGAGCAGGCCAGGCATCGACAGCGCCTCGCCCCGGGCGATCTCATCGAGCCCAATGCCCCGCAAGGCCACAGCGGTGCGCCGCCCGGGCTCGGCCCACTCCACCGGGCGGCCGTGAATCTGGAGGCCACGCACGACCGCGGAACGACCACTAGGGGCGATCTCGACGGTGTCGCCGACCGCCAGCGACCCCCGCCGCAGTGTGCCAGTCACCACCGTGCCGAAGCCGGCCCGGGAGAACACCCGGTCGACCGGTAGGTACGGGAAGCCGTCGTCGATCCCGGGCTCCGCCTCCCTCAGCAGCGCGGTAAGGGCCACCCCGAGTCCGGGGATGCCGTCGCCGGTCACTGTCGATGTCGGGATCACCGACCCCGACTCGATGCCCGCGCGGGACGCAGCGGCGGACAGCTCGGCCGCGCGTGCCGCGATCGTCTCGGGCGAGACCAGATCGGACTTGGTGAGCGCCAGCACGCCGCGGCGCACGCCGATGAGCCGGGCGATCTCCAGGTGCTCCACAGTCTGCGGCTTGATACCCTCGTGGGCATCGACAGCCAGCAGCACGGCCCGCATGCCGGTGGCGCCCGAGACCATGGCGCGGACGAACCGCTCGTGGCCGGGCAGATCAACGAGGTCGATCTCACCCTGCCCGGAGGACAGCAGCGCGAAGCCCGGAACGATCGAGACCCCGCGAGCCCGTTCCTCCTTCAGCCTATCTGTCTCGACTCCGGTCAGGGCACGGACCAGCGCGGTCTTGCCGTGATCGACGTGCCCGATCACGCCGACGAGAAGTGTCTTCAACGCAGTCACCGACCGGACCATCTCCGCGGCTCCGCCGTCCACGCCGGGCGCACCGCTCTCGCAGGAAGAACATCCGTCACACAGGCTCAGATGCGAGCCGTAAGCCGCCGAACGGTCGGGGCCGGGATAGGTGGGACAGATGGGTTGTGGACAATTCGTCTTGCCACGGCGTCCCGCTTTGGGAAAGCGCGATTTTCACGCAGCGCAACATGCGCCGGATGCGGGCAGACGTCCCCTTGCGAGCCGCGTCAGGCCGTGGAAACGTCGCCATCCGCTCGGCCGACCCCCTGGCGCAACGCGGCGAGATCAGGACACTGCAACGGTTCGATGCAACCGGATGGCCCCCTCCACGGTTAGGCGAGGTACATCACGAAGAGGAGAGCATGAGCGAGACCGATAGCCCTGACGCGGCCGCACCGCGCGAGATCGAGCTGAAGCTCGACTGTGCAGGCCCCGATCTGACGGCACTCGCGGCGCATCCACGGCTCCAGTCCGCTGCAGCGGCCGAGCCGGAACTCCTGGCCACAACCTACTACGACACGCCGAACCGGGACCTCCGGGCGGCTGGTCTGACCCTTCGTATCCGTGCCAAGGGCAGCCGCCACATCCAGACCGTGAAGGCGGGGGCGGCGACGTCGGTCTGTTCAATCGGGCCGAGTGGGAGACCGAGATCGCCGGCGAGACGCCCGATCCGGCCGCCTGGGCCGGCACGGCGGCCGCAAAAGTCCTGAGCGAGGCCGACGCACCGCTGGAGCGACTGTTCTCCACGGTCGTGATGCGCCGGGAGATCCCGGTCGAACAAGGCAGCTCGCGCATCCTCGTCACCCTGGACGAGGGCCGGGTGGAAAGCCCGGACGGCGACGCCCCGCTCTGCGAGATTGAGCCTCGAACTCCAAGAGGGCGATCCCGCTGACCTCTTCCTGCTGGCACAGGCGCTGGCCGAGACCGTACCGCTGCGCCTGAGCGTGAAGTCCAAGAGCGCCGTCGGCTTCGCGCTGATCGACGGGACCGGGCCGGCGGTGGTCAAGGCCGAGTCGATCGACCTCCCGGACGGGGCAAGTGCGGGCGACGTATTCCGGCGGGTCGCGCGCGCCTGCCTGCGCCACATGAGGCTCAACGAGACGGCCTTCCTGGAGGGCGGCCGACCGCCCGAGGCCCTGCACCAGATCCGCGTGTCGCTGCGTCGGCTGCGGTCGGCGCTCTCCCTGTTCGCGCCGATGCTGGCGGGCGATCCGCGGGCGGAGGGCTTCAACGACGAGATCAAGCGCGTCACCGAGCCGTTCGGCCATGCCCGCAACCTCGACGTCTTCTTGGCGGACACACTGCCGAATCTCGCCGAGGAGCGGCCTGACGCAACCGGGCTCGACGGACTCCGGGAGCGGGCTCAGGCGGAGCGGGAGCGCGCTTACGATGCGGTCCTGGCGACGCTCGAGAGTCCGCAATGGCGCGGCCTCATCATCGATTTCGCGGGCTGGATCGAGGCCGGAACCTGGGCGGCACGACCGGCCGCTGCGGAGGACGGGCGCGAATTTGCGGCCCTTGTGCTCGACAAGGCGCGACAGCGCCTGAAGAAGCGCGGGCGCGGGCTCAGGCACCTCGACCCACATACCCGCCACCGCGCACGGATCGCCGCCAAGAAGCTGCGCTACGGTGCGGAATTCTTCGCTGGCCTCTACACCAAGAAGAAGGCTCGCCGCCGCCAGGAGAAGTTCGGCGCCATGCTCTCGGACCTTCAGGATCATCTCGGGGCGCTCAACGACATGGAGACGGCCCGGTCGATGACCGAGAGTCTGTCGGGGCCGCCGATGCCGGGTTCGGACGATCCGGGTACGCAGGACCTGCTCGCGGAGGCCGCCGATGCGCGGGCCGACCTGCTCGATGTGAAGCCGTTCTGGCGCTGAGCCTTTTCGCACTGCCGCACGGGCCGGAACCCCGCCGGTGCGGCAGCGTTCGCCGCAAGGGTCTGAGGAGCAGGACGCGCGAATGGCCCATGCATATCGGTTCGGAATCGAGGAGGAGTTCTTCCTCGCCGACGCGCGCTCCCGTGGCATGCCGCGCGCCCGTCTCCGAGCCTTCCACGCGGCCGTGAAGGCCCGGCTCGACCACGCCGAGCGCGAGCAGCTCCAGTGCCAAGTCGAGATCGCGTCGCCGCCGACGGACGGCACCGCCGAGGCGCGGGCGCATCTCGCGGGTCTGCGCCGCAGCCTGGCCGAGATCGGCGCCGAGCGCGGCATCCTGACCTTTGCCGCCGGCACGCATCCCACGGCGCGCTGGCGGGACCAGCGTCCCACCGACAAAGCCCGCTATCACGGCATCATGGCCGACCTCCGGATGCTCGGTCGGCGCAACCTCGTCTGCGGCCTTCACGTCCACGTCGAGGTGCCGGATCCCGAGGTCCGGATCGGCCTGATGACCCGGTTGCTACCCTTCCTGCCGGCTCTGCACGCCCTCTCGACCTCGTCGCCGTTCTGGCAGGGTCAGCAGACGGGATTGGCCGGCTACCGGATGCGCGCCTATGCCGAACTGCCCCGGACCGGTGTCCCGGAGCTGTTCGCCGACGAGGCCGATTATGCCCGCTATGTCGACGTGATGACGAAGGCGGGTGCCATCGCGGATGCCAGCTTCCTCTGGTGGCACGTGCGCGCCTCGCTGAAGTATCCGACTCTGGAACTGCGGGTGGCCGACAGCTGTACGCGTCTGGACGACGCGCTCTGCATCGCCTCTCTGTTCCGGTGCCTCGTCCGGCGTGTCGTCCGGGATCGGACGCTCAACGCCCGGCTGACCGCGGCGTCCCGCGGCTTCGTGATGGAAAACCTGTGGCGGGCCGAGCGCGATGGGGTGCGAGCCACGCTGATCGACGAGACACGAGCCTGCGCGGTGCCGGTGGCGCAGATCGTGGAGGATCTGCTCGTCTCCACGGCGGAGGATGCGGACGCCCTGGGATGCGCCGATGCCTGCGCGCAGGCCCGTCGGATCGTATCGGAGGGGACGAGTGCCGACCGTCAGCTGACGATATTCTCAGCTGCCCGCCGGTCCGGCACCGCCACGCGCGCGGCGCTCTCGGCCGTGGTGGATCACTTGGCCGAGGAGACCGCCGCCGAAGCGAAGGTCGGGCCTGGGGGGCACCCGCACATCGCTCCGGCGGCGTGACGAGGGAAACGGATCCGGCTGAGGGGGAAGCTAAGCCAGCAATCCATCGACCGCGCATCGACCGCGCTTGGCGCGCGGTTGCTTCTCGAGTCGCACAGGCATGTTGCCGAAGGATGTCTGGGCGCCGGAAGGTCGCCTCGATCTGGACGACATCCCGTTCGGCCTGCGGTTGCTCCGGCTTTGACGAACGAACCGCGTCGGATCGACGGACTGCGTCACGCCGGGTTCCCTCGCCTGAATGCTCTGCTATCCATCTCGGATCTTCGAAGCCACCCGCGACCCCCGGCATGAGCCTCCTGCGCGACATCTTCGGCCAAGTCGGCCGCACAGTGACGGCCTACGCGGGTGACAAGGCGCTCATGCTCGCTGCCGTGTCGGCCGCGGCCAATGTCATCGTTGCCGACGGCGAGGTCGCCGGGCAGGAATTCGACGCGGCGCTGCACGGCCTGCGGGCCGATCCGGTCCTGATGAAGGGCTACGACGCGCTGATGCTGGAAACCGAACTCTACGAGGGGATCGCCCGCGCGCGCACCCGTCTCGGCCGGGCCGAGAACCTGCGACACGTCGCGGCCGTGGCAGAGCGTCCCAAGGCTCAGCGCGAGAACGTCTTCCTGATCGCCGCGGATGTTGCCGACCAGGACGGGATCAGTGGCATCGAGGCGAGCGCCCTGGGCGAGATCGCGATCGCTCTACGGGTCAACGGGATCGAACTCCTGCGCGCCAATCCGGTGCGCCGGCCGCCGGTCTGACGGGTCCGTCTGGCATCGGCGTTGCTGAGGGCCGCAGCGCCGCCGAAGGCGGCGCCACCGTGTAAAGAACTTGTCGCACGGCATACCGCCGTGAAAGGAACGGGCATGGCCGAAATGAACCTGAGCAAGACCCACAACCTGCGTGCCGATGGCTCGCGGCTCTGGGCGACGATCCTCGCGACCGCCGCGTTCGGCGGCACGCCTGCCGGGGGCATCAACCGATTGACCCTGTCGTCCGAGGACGGCCGCGTGCGTGACTGGTTTCGCGACGCCTGCGAGGCGGCCGGGCTGACGGTCACGGTCGACGCGCTCGGCACCCAGTACGCCCTGCGGCCGGGCCGCGACATGAGCCGGAAGCCGATCGCCTTCGGCTCGCATCTCGATACCCAACCCACCGGTGGCAAGTTCGACGGCGTGCTCGGCGTGCTGGCCGGCCTTGAGGTGATGCGCAGCCTGAACGATGCCGGGATCGAGACCGAGGCGCCCCTCGTGGTGGTCAACTGGACCAACGAGGAGGGCTCACGCTTCGCACCCGCCATGATGGCTTCGGCCGCCTACGCGGGCGAGTTCACCACCGATGAGATCCTGGCCAAACGCGACGCGGCCGGCATCACGGTCGCCGAAGCCCTCGATGCGGTCGGCTATCGCGGGGCCGAAGCGGTGGGTGCGCGGGAGATCGGCGCCTTCGTGGAACTTCATATCGAGCAGGGCCCGATCCTGGAGGCCGAGGGCAAGACCATCGGGGTGGTCGAGGGCGGCCAGGGTATCATGTGGTTCGACGGCGTGATCACGGGCTTCGAGAGCCATGCCGGCACGACGCCGATGCCGCGCCGGCGGGACGCGCTGCTCGCCCTGTCGGAATTCGCGCTCGCCGCCGAGCGCATCGCCTTGGCGCACGCGCCCTCCGCGGTGGCCACGATCGGCGAGGCCGCGATCCTGGCGCCTTCCCGGAATGTCGTACCGGGCCGGGTCGCCTTCACGGTGGACGTGCGCGACCCGCGCTCGTCCACCCTCGACGCCATCGAGACGGCGCTTGGCGAGGCGGCGGCCGAGATCGCCGCGCGGCGCAAGCTGGAGATCGCCCTGACGCGGATCTGGCGAAAGGAGCCGGTGCCGTTCGACCCCGCCATCGTGGCGGCGATCGACGAAGCCGCCGAGAGCCTCGGGCATCCCCGCCGCCGCATCATCTCGGGTGCGGGCCACGACGCCTGCAACCTCGCCGCCAAGGTGCCGGCCGCGATGATCTTCGTGCCGTGCAAGGACGGCGTCAGCCACAACGAATCCGAATCCGCCACGCAGGGCGACTGCGCGGCCGGCGCCGACGTTCTGCTGCAGACGGTGCTCCGCCTCGCCAACGCGCCCAAGGCGCAATGATCTTCGCCCCGCGCATCCAGGAGCGCCTCGATGCGCTCGCGGCGATCACCGCCGAGCCCGGAGCCATCACGCGTCTCTATCTCACGCCCGAGCAGGCCCGGGCGGAGGCGCTGGTGGCGGGCTGGATGCGCGAGGCCGGGATGGCGGTTCGCCACGACGCGGTCGGCAACCTGATCGGCCGCATCGAGGGGCCGGAGCCCGGCGGGCCGGCGCTCGTCCTCGGGTCGCATCTCGACACGGTGCGCAATGCCGGCCGGTACGATGGGCCGCTCGGCGTGCTCACGGGCCTCGCCTGTGTCGAGGCGCTCGCCCGCGAGGGCACGCGCCTGCCGCATGCCCTGGAGGTGGTGGCCTTCGGGGACGAGGAGGGCGTGCGCTTCGCCGCGACCCTCACCGGCAGCCGCGCCTTCGCGGGGCACCTCGATCCCGCCGTTCTCGACGCCGCCGACGCGGAAGGGGTTACCGTAGCGGCGGCGATGCGGGCCTTAGACCTCGATCCGGACGCCATCGCGTCCGCCGCGCGGTCGCCCGGCGAGGTCCTCGGCTATCTGGAACTGCACATCGAGCAGGGACCGATGCTCGAGCGCGCGGGGCTGCCGGTGGGCGTGGTCACGGCGATCTCCGGAGCCAGCCGGCTCGAAATGACGGTCACCGGCGAGGCCGGCCACGCCGGGACAGTTGCCATGTCCGAGCGCCGCGACGCCCTCGCGGGCGCTGCCGAATGCATCCTCGCCATCGAGGCCCGCTGCCGCGGCGAGGCGCACCTCGTGGGGACGGTCGGCCGGATTGAGGCCCGTCCGGGCGCGGTGAACACGATTCCCGGCCAGGTGCGTTTTACCCTCGACCTGCGGGCGCCGGACGACGCGCAGCGCCGCGCCGCTTTCTCCGATATCGGCACGGCCTGCCGGGGGATCGTCGAGCGCCGGGGTCTCGGCCTCGAGACCACCGTGCTGCACGAGGCGGCGGCGGTTCCGGGCGATCCGTCGCTGACGGCGCTCATCCGCGATGCGGTCGCGGCGGAGGGCTTCCCGGTTCTCGACCTGCCGAGCGGCGCCGGCCACGACGGCATGGCGGTGGCGGCGATCGCGCCGATCGCCATGGTGTTCGTGCGCTGCCGGGGCGGCATCAGCCACAACCCCGCCGAATTCGCGAGCCTGCCCGACATCGAGGCCGGCGCCCGGGTGCTGCTTGGAGCGGTCAGAGCCTTCGGGGTGGACCACCGGGGCTGAGCGGCACTGTCGCAGGGCGGGTGTGCGAACCCTGAAAATTTCGTAAGGACGCCTCATGAGCGCGCGATCCTATCGCGACGCCAGGGGCCGCCCGCTCGTCGCGGTGACCGGCATCGGCGTCGTTTCCTCCCTCGGTCAGGGACAGACGGACACCTGGGCGGCCATGACCGAGGGCCGGTCCGGCATCCATGCCATCGCCCGGTTCCCCACCGACGGCCTGCGCACGCGCATCGCCGGCACGGTGGACTTTCTGAATACCGAGCCGCTGGTGGCACCGCTCCTGTCCGAGCGCTTCGCCGCGGTGGCCGCCGAGGAGGCCATCGCGCAGTCCGGGATCGGCGCCAAGGGCGACTTCCCCGGCGCGCTGTTCATCGCCGTGCCGCCGGTGGAGATGGAATGGCCGCAGCGGCAGGCCTTGGCCGAGGCCGCCGGCGGCAACGGCGCGGTCGACTATGCCGGCCTGCTCCGTGCGGCCGCGACGCGCCGGTTCGATCCGTGGCACGACCTCTTCATCTTCGGCACCGTCGCCGATCGCATCGCCGACCGGTTCGGCACGAAGGGCTCGCCGATCTCGCTCTCCACCGCGTGTTCCTCGGGCGCCACCGCGATCCAGCTCGGCGTCGAGGCGATCCGGCGCGGCGAGACCGCGGCGGCGCTCTGCATCGGCACCGACGGCTCCGTGAACCCGGAATCGCTGATCCGGTTCTCGCTGCTCTCGGCGCTCTCCACCCGCAACGAGGATCCGGCGGCGGCCTCGAAGCCCTTCTCGAAGGACCGGGACGGCTTCGTCATGGGCGAAGGCGCGGCCGCTCTGGTTCTTGAGGACGCCGAGGCCGCCGTCGCGCGCGGCGCGACGATTCTCGGCTATGTCCTCGGGTGCGGCGAGAAGGGCGACGGCTTCCACCGCACCCGCTCCAGCCCCGACGGGGCGCCGATCATCGCGGCGATCCGGTCGAGCCTGGAGGATGCCGGGCTCGAGGCCGAGGCGGTCGACACGGTCAACGCCCACGGCACCTCGACGCCGGAGAACGACAAGATGGAGGCGCTCGGCCTCGGGGCGGTGTTCGGCGCCCGGGCATCCGCCCTGCCGGTGACGTCCAACAAGTCGATGATCGGCCATACCCTGACGGCGGCCGGCGCCATCGAGGCGGCAGTGTCGCTGTTGACCATCCGGCACGGCCGCATTCCGCCCACGATCAATCACCGGGTGCCGGACCCGACCATCGCCCTGGACGTCGTCGAGACCGCCCGCGACCTGCCGGTGCGGACGGTGCTTTCGAATTCCTTCGGGTTTGGCGGCCAGAACACCTGCCTTGTGTTCGGCGCGGAACCGGCGTGAGCGCGCAGGCCATGGACCGCCGCGTCCTCGTCACGGGCGGCGCATCGGGGATCGGCGCGGCGATCGTGCGCGCCCTTGCCGAGGCGGGCTATGCCGTCGATTTCACCTATCGCGCCTCGGCCGATGCCGCCCAGGCGCTGCTCGGTGAGCTGCGCGGCGCGCATCCGGATCGCGCCTTCGCCGCGCACAACCTGGACCTTGCCGACAGGGCCGCGCTCGACGGGTTCTGCGAGGGGGCCGAGGCGGCAGGCTATTACGGCCTCGTCCACAATGCCGGCCAGCCCTGTGACGCGCTGGCGGCCATGCTCGATCAGGAGCGGGCCGAGGCGGCCATGCAGGTCAACTTCTTCTCGCTGACCCGCCTCGCCAAGGCGCTGATGCGCGAGATGATCCGAGCGCGCGCCGGTCGCATCGTGGCGATCGGCTCCGTGGCCGCCCTGCGAGGGAATGCCGGCAACGCCGCCTATGCGGCGACCAAGGGCGCACTGATCGCCTATTGCCGGACGCTCGCCATCGAGTCCGCCAAGCGCGGGGTCACCGTCAACGTGATCGCGCCGGGCTTCGTCGACACCGCCATGATGGCGCGTTACGCCGCATACCGGGACGGGATAGAGCGGCAGATTCCCGCCGGACGCTTCGCGCGGCCGGAGGATGTAGCCGCGCTGGCGGCCTTCCTGATGGGGGAGGCGACTTCCTACATCACGGGTGCCGTGCTGCCCGTAGACGGCGGCCTGACCGCCATGATGGGCGTCCACCGGACCTGATCGGTGACGCCGCCGAACCCAGCGACGCCACCGATGCGTGCCAGCCTCGCCCTCGCCGCCGCCCTCTGCCTCGCGGCACCGTTCGCCCCGGGCTCTGCCTGGGCCGAGCCTGAGACCTACCGGATCTCCGGGCTGCCGCCCGGCGAGCCTCTGAGCATTCGGGCGGAACCGGATCCGTCCGCCGAGCAGATCGGCGAGATCCGGTCGCGCGCGCTGGTCTTCGGCTGCACCAACGACACGCCGAGCCGCACCACGTGGTGCCGGGTCAAGGTCGGCCGGGTCCTGGGCTGGGCGCGGCGGC
Source organism: Methylobacterium sp. P31 (assembly GCA_050632875.1). Taxonomy (GTDB): domain Bacteria; phylum Pseudomonadota; class Alphaproteobacteria; order Rhizobiales; family Beijerinckiaceae; genus Methylobacterium. The sequence continues at coordinate 82,401 of JBODSC010000003.1, forward strand.
GGTATCTGGCGCCGGATCGATGAGAAACAGGATGCAAGCCCTTCAGCTGTTCGGCGACCGCGATCTGCGCCTGACCGAGATCGAGGCTCCGCCCCCCGGCCCGGGCGAGGTGCGGATCCGCATCCGCGCCGTCGGCCTCAACTTCATCGATGTCTGGGGCTTCCGCGGCATGGCCTTCGCCAAGCGGAAGATGCCGCTCATCGTGGGCGCGGAAGCCGCGGGCGTCATCGAGGCCACGGGGAGGGGGTCTCGACCCTCGCGGTCGGCGACCGGGTCGTTCCCTACGGGGCGATGACCTGCGGGCAGTGCCGGGCCTGCCGCGAGGGACGCGACAACCTCTGCGAGGACGTCTCGGGCGTGATGGGCTTCCACCTCGACGGCTTCGCCCGGGAGTTGGTGACGCTGCCGGCCCGTCTCGTCGTGAAGGTGCCGGAGGCCGTCAGCGACACCGATGCGGCCTGTGCGGGCATCGCCTTCGGGACCGTCCAGCACATGCTGTTCGACAACGCCCGGCTGGAGCCTGGCGAGAGCGTGCTGGTCCATGCCGGCGGCTCGGGGATCGGCACGGCGGCGATCCGCATGGCCAAGGCGATCGGCTGCACGGTCTACACGACTGTCGGTGATGACGAGAAGGGTCGCAAGGCCGCGGAACTCGGCGCCGACCACATCATCAATTATCGCACGGAGCGGTTCGAGGGCGAAGTGCGGCGCCTGACCAGACGCAAGGGCGTCGACGTGGTCTTTGAGCATGTCGGCGCGGATACCTGGAACGGCTCGCTGCTCTGCCTCAAGCGCGGCGGACGCCTCGTGACCTGCGGCTCGACCTCCGGCGTCTCGGTCACCATGAACCTGATGCAGCTGTTCCAGCAGCAATACCGCATCACCGGCTCGTTCGGCTGTTCGCTCGCGAATATCGCCCAGTCCCTCGACAAGATGGCGGCCGGCATTCGGCCGGTGGTCGACACCGTGTACCCGCTCGCCGATTTCGCGCAGGGCCTTGAACGGCTCGAATCGCGAAGGGTGTTCGGCAAGATCCTCGTCAGCCTTGAGAGCTGAACCCGCGCAGGCCGCTCCGAGGCACCTCAGAACGAGGATGTGGGCTGGATGGCCGGTCATCCATGGTTCTGCCCCGTTGAATGGGACGGTGTGATCGGGACGCCTCCTTGAACGCGCCCTCGCGAGGCGGCTCTCGACAGCCGGGACAGCGCGAAGCCAGAAATGCGTCGCGGTCCCCGGCCACAAAGCTGACCGGGACGTCGGCGTGATTTCGCACTGCAGAAGACATAGCTTAAGCTTCGCTTTACGGACGCGTCGGGGGGCCGCCCGTGTCAGGCTCGGGAATCGACTGTGCTGCGTCTCGCCCTCCTTCTGAAACGGTCGTACCCGCGCCTTGCGGGCTTCGCCATGATCCCGGTGATCCGGGCCCTGGTCTGGCTGGCGCGTGCCCTTGGGCCGGCACGCTCGACGGCGTTCGGTGCCGCGATGCTGCGCACGATCGGGCCCTTCCTGCCGGCGCACCGGACAGCCCTGGCGAATCTGCGCGCGGCCTTCCCGGACATGCCGGACGCGGAGCGCAAGCGGATCGCCCTGGAGGCCTGGGACAATCTGGGACGGACGGGTGCCGAATACGCCCATCTCGACACCTTGTTCGACTACGATCCCGAAGCCACCGGCCCGTTGCGGACCGAGGTCTCGGGCATCGAGCATTTCTTCGCCCTGCGCGACGACGGCGAGCCGGGGCTGATCTTCTCCGCGCATCTCGCGAACTGGGAACTGCCGGCCATCTGCGCGGCCCGGTTCGGCCTGGAGGCCACCGCCGTGTTCCGGCCGCCCAACAACCCGGCGGCGGCACGACTCGTCCAAGAGGTCCGCCGCCGGTCCATGGGCGGGCTCGCGGCCTCGACTCCCGGCGCGGTCTTCGCCATGCGCGAGGTGGTCGAGAACGGAGGCCATCTCGGCCAACTCATCGACCAGCATTTCACCCGCGGCGTCGTGGTTGAATTCCTCGGTCGGCCGTGCCTCGCCAATCCGCTCCTCGCCAAGCTCGCCCGCCACTATGAGTGTCCGGTGCACGGCGTCCGTGTCGTGCGCCTGCCGGAGGGGCGCTTCCGGCTCGAACTGACACCGCCCCTCGATCTGCCGCGCGCCGCAGACGGGACCATCGACGTGACCGGCGCCATGCAGGCGATGACTGCCGTGGTGGAGGGCTGGGTGCGCGAACATCCGGGCCAATGGCTCTGGATGCATCGCCGCTGGCGCCCGGACATGCTGCCCAAACTCAAGGGTTCGCCGCAGCAACCGATGGTAGAAGCCTCTCGAGCCAACGTGATTTCACAGACGGCGTCCCAGACGCTCTGATGGCTCCGATGATACCCCGGCACCGCGCCACCACTCGCGACCGCCGCGCCCTCTGCGCAGCCGTGCTGCTCTGTATGTGCCAGGCCGTCCCGAAGGCACAGGCCGAGCCGGTTCGCGCTGTCGTTGAACTCTTCACGAGCCAGGGATGCGGAGCCTGCCGCGCGGCCGACCCGGTGCTCCGCGATCTGTCCCGGCAGCCGGGGGTGGTCGCCCTGACCCTGCCGGTCACCTATTGGGACTATCTCGGTTGGAAGGACACCCTGGCGCTGCGGCCGCTCACAGAGCGCCAGCGTGCCTATGCGCGGGGCCGCGGGGCCCGGCAGGTTTTCACACCGCAGGTTGTGGTCGATGGCAGCGGGTTTGCGGTGGGGTCGGACCGTGCTGCCCTCGACCGGCTGATCCGCGAAGCGTCGCAGCGCGGCGGCTTGCCGGTCCCGGTGCGTGGCGAGGCGCAGGGCGACCGGATCCTGGTGGAGGTCGGCGCGGCCCCGGAGGCCCAGAGCGAGTCATGTGGCGACGTTTGGCTGGTGCCGGTTCTGCGCAGCCGGGCGATCGCGATCCAGACCGGCGAGAACGGCGGCCGAACGGCGACCTACGTCAACGTGGTGCGAGGCATGCAGCGCCTTGGTCCCTGGACAGGGCAGGCGACCCGCTTCGACGTGCCCGGCACCCTCGCCCAGATCGCCGACGCGGACAGCTGGGTCGTGTTGCTGCAGGGCGCTGCGGACGGTCGGCCGGGCCGCATCCTCGGCGCCGCCAAGGGACCTGGACTATAGAAAACGCGCCGCCGAAGTGGACGCTGGGCCGGCGCGGGCACGTCAAAGGCCGAGAGCCACGGCCGATCGCAAAGCGTCGGGCGCGACTTCAGAGAGTCCGGTATCTCGGTGGCGTGGGATCTCATTTGAGGGTGATCGGGTCGATTTGCCGGTGACCCTCCCTCACGCGGCGCTCTTTCGCCTCGCGAGCCAGATCCGACAATGTGACGTCCAGGCGTTCGGAGAACCGGCCTACCAGGCCGATGGTTGCATCGAGTGCGCCACTGACAAGGGCGACGGTCCCGACGATCATGCTTTCGATACGGCGGGCGATCCTGTGAACAATCCGCATGCTGTGCTTCCCAGTTGGGGTGGCGCAGACGGCGCCTTCTAGCGCGTCACCTAGCGCGATCCCGAGCAGGCCAGATGCGGCAGAAAGCGGCGCCGGTACGGGAACGACCGATGCAGCCGCTCCGCGTGCGGTGGAGGTCGCGGAGGTCGAGAAGGTGCGGGACCCTGACACGGGCGAACCGCTGCGGCGGCAGGCTCGTTGCATGGTGGTGGCTGTCCGCCGTCCCGCGTGGACGCCTTCCATCGAGTGTCGGCCATGCGGCGGCGCCATCTTCTGTCCGGGATGCTCGCCGCTCTGTCCCTGGCGGGTCGGCGCGCCGGCGCCGCGGACCAGATCGTGGATGTTCTGCTCGTCCTCGCGGTGGACGTGTCCCTCAGCATCAGCCAGGCGCGCTTCGAGCTGGAGCGGCGCGGCTATGCCGAGGCGTTCAGCAACCCGCGAGTCCTGCGCGCGATCGGCGAAGGGCCCACCGGGCGAATCGGGGTCACCCTCTTCGATTGGGCCGGGTCCGGGGAGCAGCGGGTTGCTGTCGATTGGATGACCATCGCATCGGCGCAGGATGCGGCCGTCTTCGCGGCCAAGCTCGCCGCCGCCCCGCGCCCGTTCTATGGCCGCACGGCCATTGGGTCCGCTATCGGCTTCGCCTCCGGCCTGCTGGCACGGGCGCCGTTCCGGACCGACCGCAGGGTGATCGACATCTCGGGCGACGGGACCAGCAATTCCGGACAGCCGATCGTCGAGGCACGGGACGCCGCAGTGGCGGTAGGCATCACGGTCAACGGCATCGTGATTCTCACCGATCCGCAGGGGCTGCCGAGCTTCCTGAAGGAGCACACCAATCCTGCCGGCGGGCTGGCGGCCTACTATCGAAACGTCGTGATCGGAGGTGAGGGGGCTTTCGTGATGAGCGCCGAGAGCTTCGAGGCCTTCGGGCGCGCCCTCATCGCCAAGCTGGTCCGCGAGATCTCCTGATCCGTCTCCGACATCACCCGAGGATTATTTCGCCTATGCGCCTTGCCGTGCTCCAGTTCACGCACGAGACCGTGACCTTCCTGCCGAACGACACGACCCGCGACGATTTCATCTACCCCGGTTCCCCCGCCTCCGGGGATGTCCTGCTGGCCACTGATCCGAAGGGCTACATGGGCGGCTTCGTTCAAGTGGCGCGCGAGTACGACGGCGTCGAACTCGTCGGAATCACCTCGCCACTCTGGCCGCGCACCGGAACCGCCTCCGGCTGGATCACCGCGGATGCCTACGCGCATTTCCTCGGCATCATGGTCTCGGAGCTGCAGGATCGGGGACCCTTCGACGGCGTCTACCTTGCGCTGCACGGCGCCATGGCGGTTCGCGGCGTCCCGCGCCCGGAGGCTGACATCGCGCGAAGCGTCCGCGCGGCGGTGGGGGAGCGGGCGATCATCGTCGGAACCTTCGACCTGCACGGCAACGAGGATTCCGCCTTTCTCGACCACGCCGACATGGCTTTCGCGGTCAAGTACTTCCCTCATTATGACGGGCACCTGCAGGGCCAGCGGGCCGCGCGCATGCTGGTCCGGGCGGTGCGCGGCGACTTCAGGCCGGTACACCGGACCATCAAGATCCCGATTCTCTCGCCGACCGTGATGCAATGGACCGGAGCCGCGCCCTGGTCCGACTTTGTGCAGCGGGCGCTCGTCTGGGAAGCGCGCGAGCCGGACGTCTTCGTCAACGTCTTCTTCGGTTTCCCATGGGGCGACGCACCGGATGGCGGCATGACCGTGCAGGCGATGACCAACGGCGACCCTGGCCTCGCCGACCGGGTCGCCCGGGATATCGCCGCCTACGCGTGGCGGCACCGGAGGGCGTTGCTGGACTCGACGGTCATCCAGACGATCGCAGAAGGCGTACGGTTGGCTCGCGAAGCCGTCGCGCAGGGGGCAAGCCCGGTGGTGCTGGCCGACCATAGCGACCGGTCCGGCCAAGCCACGTGGCTGCTGCGCGAGATCCTGGCCCAAGGATTGGTCCGAACAGTCGTTGCCACCGTCGGGTCGCCCGAGGTCGTCAGCAGCTTGGTCGCCCGCGGCGTCAAGGCCGGCGACCGCTTCGACGCCGCGGTGGGCGGTGGTGCCGATCCCTCAGCGGGTGGGGCGGTGCGGGTCACCGGAACCGTGCTGCGGATCGCCGAAGCACCGGCGCCCGGCGTGGCTGGAAGTGGCGGTGGCGGCGGGCAGTGGATCTGCGTCGCATTCGGATCCGGCAACGTGCTGGTTCTCAGCCCGCAACTGGCGCAGATCGTCGAACCCGAGGAATTGTGGAGCCTCGGCCTCGATCCGGCCGATTTCGACGTCGTGGCCATCAAGTCGCGGGTGCATTTCCGCCGGGGCTTCGACGACAGCGGCTACGCCCGCACCATTCTGCTGGTCGAGCCGCCGGAGCCGTTTCTCGGCACCGTCCGCCTCAATCATCTGCCCTACGCCCAGATGCGAGCCGCCGATTTCTTCCCCTACGGCGACCCGGCCGACCCGGTGGCGCCCGCGCCGTGAGCGGGACGACAAGTGCCGGCCCGGCGTCACCTCCGGTGCTCGCGCAGCACGGATCGGGACGCTAGGTTGATCCCGCATGTGCCCGACGAGGCGCGGCCAGGGAGGAAACGGGATGCGGATTTCGGCCGACAGGCTGTCCGCCTATGTGCGGAATATCTTCGTCCGCGAGGGATGTTCGGAGGCGGAGGCAGAGCGGATCGGCCGCTTCCTCGTGGCCGCCAACCTCACGGGACACGACAGCCACGGCGTGGTCCGCGTCACCCGGTACGTGGAGTGGCTGCGGTCGGGGAGGTCGAGGCCGGCCGCACGCCCGAGATCGTCAGCGACGCCCCCTGCTTCGCGCTGGTGGATGCGCATTACGGGTTCGGGCAGACCGCGGGGCCCTTCGCCACCGATCTCGGCATCGATAAGGCGCGGGCGAACGGCGTGGCCATCGTGGCCCTCCGCCATGCCGGCCATCTCGGCCGGATCGGCGAATGGGCCGAGCGGGCAGCGGCGGCCGGTCTGGTCTCGATCCACTTCGTTAACGTGTCGGGGAGCCTGCTGGTCGCGCCCTTCGGCTCGGTGGAGCGCCGCTTCTCCACGGCGCCGTTCTCGGCCGGATTCCCGGTGCCGGGGGCCGAGCCGATCATCCTCGACTTCGCCACCTCGGCGGTGGCCGAAGGCAAGGTGCTCGTCGCCTCGCGGGGCGGCAAGCCACTGCCGGAGGGCTCACTGATCGAGCCGGACGGGCGGCTCAGCGCCGATCCGGCCACGCTCTTCGGGCCACTGGAGGGTGTGGAGCGCGACAACCAGCGCGGCGCGGGGGCGATCCGCGCATTCGGCGAGCACAAGGGTTCAGGCCTCGCGCTGATGTGCGAGCTGCTCGCCGGCGCGCTCACCGGTTCTGGCACCGCGGGGCCGGGCACGCGGCGGATCTGCAACGGCATGCTGTCGATTTACGTGACGCCCGAGGCGTTCGGGACCGAGGATTCCCTCGCCGCGGAGGCGCGGACTTATCTCGACTTCTTCAAGAGCGCCCGGCCGATGCCTGGCGCCGAGGTTCTGCTGCCCGGCGAGCCGGAGCGCCGGATGCGGGCCCAGCGCCTCGCCGCGGGCGTCCCGCTGCCCGAACCCGTCTGGGAGACCCTGCTCGCCGCCGGACGTCCCCACGGGCTCGACGGAAACGCCTACCGCGACTGAACCGGGGCTGCGCGCCGGACCCGACGAGACGTGCCTGCGCCGACGTCGCCCATAACGGGGCGCCGCGCTGCCCAGGGACGCCATCCCGGAACTCGGGAGGAACACGATGTCCAGACTGCGCTGGCTCATGATCGGCCTCTGCATGGCCGCCGACGCCATCAGCGACATCGACCACGGCAAGCTCGCGGTGGCCGCGCCGCTGATGGTGGCCGGTGGCCTCTTCCTCCTGGGCGCCTTCATCGACCTCTTCGTCGTCGGCGAGATCACGCCGCTGCCGGTCCGGGACGCCCGCGCCCCGACCCTCCAGCCCGAGGCGGTTCGATGAGCGAAGCCTCCACGAAAGATTGTCAGGAGAGATCGATGTCCGCCTATCCCGTCATCACCCTGCGACCGGACGACGGGGTCGTCGTCGCCCGTGGCGCAATCGAGCCGGGCACGCCGGTTGCGGACGGCGTGACGGCGGCCGAGCGCATCCCGGCCGGCCACAAGGTCGCGGTGCGGCCGCATCGACGCGGCGAGGCGGTGACCAAGTACGGCCAGATCATCGGCTTCGCGAAGGAGGACATCCCGGCCGGGCGGCACGTGCACGTCCACAATCTCGGGATGGGCGAGTTCGCGCGCGACTACTCGTTCGGAGTCGACGCGCGGCCGACCCAGCTCGTCTCAACGCCGGCCACCTTCCAGGGCATCCGCCGCCCCGACGGACGGGTGGCGACGCGCAACTATGTCGGCATCCTGACCTCGGTGAATTGCAGCGCCCACGTCGCCGACCTGATCGCCGACGCGTTCCGGCGCCACCCGATCCTCGGCCTCGATCCGCTGGCCGACTATCCGAACGTCGACGGCGTGGTGGCGCTCACCCACAAGACCGGCTGCGGCATGGCCATGGGCGAGCCGCTGCGGCTCCTGCGCCGGACGCTCGCGGGCTACGCGCGGCACGTCAACTTCTCACACATCGTGATGATCGGGCTCGGCTGCGAGGTGAACCAGATCGGCGCCTTCCTCGAGGAGCAGGGTCTGGCCGACCGCATCCGCAGCATGAACATCCAGAGCCTGGGCGGGACCCGGAAGACCGTCGAGGCCGGCATCGCCTTCGTGAAGAACATCCTGGCCGAGGCGAACGTGGTGCATCGGGAGCCGGTGCCGGCGAGCGAGCTGATCGTCGCGCTGCAATGCGGCGGTTCGGACGGCTATTCCGGCGTCTCGGCGAACCCGGCTCTGGGCATCGCCAGCGACCTCGTGGTGCAGAACGGCGGCACGGTGATCCTCTCGGAGACCACCGAGACCTACGGTGCTGAGCACTTGTTCACCCGGCGCGCGGTGAGCCCGGAGGTCGGCCAGAAGCTCGTCGACCTGATGCACTGGTGGGAGGAGTACACCCGCAAGGAAGGCTCGGAGATCGACGCCAACCCCTCACCCGGCAACAAGGCGGGCGGCCTGACCACGATCCTCGAGAAGTCTCTGGGCGCGATGGCGAAGGCCGGGAGCACCAATCTTGTTGAGGTCCTGCGCTACGCCGACCCGGTCACCGCCAAGGGCTTCGTGTTCATGGACACGCCCGGCTACGACCCGGTCTCGGCCACCGGGCAGGTGGCGGGCGGGGCGAATCTCGTGTGCTTCACGACGGGCCGCGGCAGCGTGTTCGGCTGCAAGCCGGCCCCCTCCATCAAGATCGCCACGAACTCGGCCATGTACCGGCGCCTCGAGGAGGACATGGACGTCAATTGCGGCACGATCCTCGACGGGGAAGAAACCGTGGAGCAGGCCGGGCGCCGGATCTTCGACCTGATCCTGCGGGTCGCGGGCGGCGAGCGCACGAAGAGCGAGCAGTTCGATTTCGGCGCCTCGGAATTCGCCCCCTGGCAGATTGGCGCGACCGTGTGATCTCTGAGGATCAGAGATCCGTCCGCACCACGCCCGGAAAGTCTAGGATGAAGCCCGGGCCGAAGGCGGTGACCGGCGTGTGAAAGCCCGCCGGCACCGCGCCGGCGGCGAGCCGCCGGGCGGTCTCCAGGGCCGTCCAGGCCGTCAGCGTATAGCCCTCAGGGGTCTCCATGCGGCTCGCTACCCGCCGGCCCGTAGCATCCCACGCTTCGGCCAGAAACGTGCTGCGGGCCGAGGCCCGCGCCGAAGCTGACGGCCCTGCCGGAAGCCGGTCGATGCCGCGGTTTATCAGGCGCTGCGCGGTGCTGCCGGCGATGATCCTGCGGATGCCGGCCGGCAGGCCCGCGGCCGCCGCCATGGCCGGGAAGGCCTCGAAATACACCTCGATGCTGGGGACCCGCGTGGAGTACCACGCGCTCGACACGTCGCCCCAGCCGAGCCCCACGGTGCGCCGCGGACCGCGGCCGAAATCGGCGCTGGCGCGGGGCGGGCTCGGCAGCTCGACGATGCGGCCGTCCCGGCGCACCTGCGTCCCCCAGGCGATACCCTCCACCATGGTGCGGGCGGTACCCCGGCTGAAGCCGCCGAACCCGCCGATCGAGATCCGCAGATGGGTCGTGCCAGGCAGCCGGCGCGCCACATGAGCGGCGAGGCAGTCGCTTGGCACCACGTCGAAGCCTGCTGCCGGCAGCAGGACGATACCGGCTGCCTTCGCCGCGCCATCCCGCGCCGCGAGGGCCTCCAGAACCTCGATCTCACCCGTGATGTCGACGTAGTGCGTGCCTGCGGCGAGGCAGGCCTCGGCCATCGGACGGGACGTCTTCGAGAACGGGCCTGCCGCGTGGATCACCGCACTTACCCCGGCCAGCGCGGCGCGCAGGCGGTCCGCATCGTCGAGGCGCGCGACCCGGGATTCGAGTCGAAGCCGGGCGGCGAGGGGCCGGAGCTTCTCCGGGTCGCGCCCCGCCAGGATGGGGCGCAGGCCCTGCGCGACGGCGTGCTCGGCTAGGAGCTGCCCGGTATAGCCGGTGGCGCCGTATATCAGGATCGCGGTCATGCGGGGTTTCTGCCACTGCTCGCGCGGGTGTCAAAACGCGCGGCGCACCGCCTCGGCGCGCGCCATGGATTCGTGGAGCGGAACGCAACATGGCGGACGACCCGGACCATCGGGCCACCGCGCTTCTTGGGAGCGGCAAGATGATGATCCGGAACCTCCAGCCGACGGCATCGCGGGGCGACCGCAAGGCCGCATGCCGGCGCGGAGCCTGCTGGGGCGCCGTCCTCCTCGCCCTGACCGCGCCGGCCTGGGCCGCCGACAGGCTCGTGGTTCTGAAGACGCCGACCGATCTGGCACCCGGCCTCGCGGCGATGCCGCAGATCGAGGCACCGATGGACGACGCGGAGCGGCAGATCAACGCCGCACTGAAGCGCCTCGACGCGAAGGTCCGCAAGGCCGCTCTGCAGTGCAAGACCGAGGGCGGGGCGCACAGCTCCTGGGAGCGGAGTGTCGAAACGCCGATGCGCGGCCCGCGATTCGTGAGTTTCGCGATCCACGACAGCTTCTTCTGCGGCGGCGCGCACCCGAATTCCGGCACGATGGCGATCGTCTACGATCTCGCCACCGGCGCACCGGTCGATTGGACGACGCTGCTTTCACCATCCCTGACCGGGTCGGTGACCCTTCAGGAGGGCGCTGACGGAACCAAGATGGTCACCCTCGCCTCCAGGCGGCTCCATGCACTCTACCTCCAGCTCTATCGCCCTAAGACAGGCGATCCGAGGGCCGACGGGGATGACGAGGCGTGCCGTGAGGCCGTGGCCGACACGTCCTCCGGCGGTCCGCCGGCTATGATGGCCTGGCTCGACGCCGAGGCCGGGGGCCTCGCCGTGCAGTTCGATCTGGCGCACGTCGTCCAGGCCTGCGCCGACGCCGTGGTGATCCCGACCGCGACGCTGCGCCGCGAAGGGGCGCAGCCCGTCCTGATCGATGCTCTTGAGGCTGCTCACGCCGGCCATCGGTGACACGCCGCGTCGGCTTTCGGCGGGAGGCGCTTAAACGGCGGCGGCGGACGGCGTAGCCTGCATCCCCGATGGCGTCAGAGACGCCAGCCGATGTCGAGGGATGGTCCATGCTCGCATCCCACATGCCTGCCGGTGCAGCCGACCCGTTCGGCGCCTTCGCGACCGCCCTGCCCGAGCTGTCTCCGCTGCGCGCGGCCGTGGTGGCGGCCTGCCGCCGGCTCGAGCCGGACTGCATCGCGCCCCTCCTCGATCTCGCGCGGATGCCGCCCGAGGCGGCACCTCGCGTCGCCACCTTGGCCCGGCGGCTGGTGAAAGAGCTGCGCCGGCACACCCGTCGCGGAGGTGTCGAAGGCCTGATCCACGAATATGCTCTGTCGAGCCAGGAGGGCGTGGCGCTGATGTGCCTGGCCGAGGCGCTGCTGCGCATCCCCGATCCGGCGACCCGCGACGCGCTGATCCGCGACAAGATCGCGGGCGGCGACTGGCAGGCCCATCTCGGCCACAGCCCGTCACCCTTCGTGAACGCGGCGACCTGGGGCCTGCTGATCACCGGCCGGCTCGCCGCGACCCGCGACGAAGCCAGCCTCTCCGCCGCGCTCACCCGTCTGATCGCCCACGGCGGCGAGCCGATCATCCGCACGGGCGTCGATCTCGCCATGCGGATGATGGGCGAGCAGTTCGTCACCGGCCGGACCATCGCCGAGGCCCTGCGCAATGCCGCCCGGATGGAGGCGAAAGGCTTCACTTACTCGTACGACATGCTCGGCGAGGCCGCGGTCACCGCCGAGGATGCGGACCGGTATCGGCGATCCTACGAGGCGGCGATCCGGGCCATCGGGGAGGCCTCAGACGGGCGGGGCGTGCTGCGCGGACCCGGGATCTCGATCAAGCTGTCCGCGCTCCACCCGCGCTACGTCCGGGCGCAGCGGGGCCGGGTCCTGGCGGAACTCGTCCCCCGGGTGACCGGTCTCGCCCGGCTCGCCAGGACCTACGCCATCGGCCTCAACATCGATGCCGAGGAGGCGGATCGCCTCGACCTCTCGCTGGACATCCTGGAAGCCCTGGCGACGGATCCGAACCTTGCCGGCTGGGACGGGCTCGGCTTCGTCGTCCAGGCCTATGGAAAGCGTTGTCCCTTCGTCATCGACGTCCTGATCGACCTCGCCCGGCGCAGCCGCCGGCGCCTGATGGTACGTCTGGTGAAGGGCGCCTACTGGGACAGCGAGATCAAGCGCGCGCAGGTGGACGGGCTCTCGGATTTCCCGGTCTTCACCCGAAAGGTCCACACCGACGTGTCGTACCTCGCCTGCGCGCGCAAACTCCTCAACGCGCCCGACGCGGTCTTCCCGCAATTCGCCACCCACAACGCGCAGACTCTCGCGCACATCGTCGAGCTGGCGGGCCCGGATTTCCGCCTCGGCCAGTACGAGTTCCAGTGCCTGCACGGCATGGGCGAGCCGCTCTATGAGGCTGTCGTCGCCGGAGAGACGCTGCACCGGCCGTGCCGCATCTACGCGCCGGTGGGCACGCACGAGACGCTGCTCGCCTACCTCGTGCGTCGGCTTCTGGAGAACGGGGCCAACACCTCCTTCGTGAACCGGGTGGCCGACGAATCCGTCCCGATCGACGCGCTGATCGCCGACCCCGTCGCCACCGTCGAGGCGATGCCGGTTCCAGGCGCGCCGCACGAGCGCATCGCGCTGCCCCGTTCGCTCTACGGCCCGACCCGCCTCAACGCGGCCGGCCTGGACCTCGCGGACGAAGCGGCGCTCGCACATCTTGCGGGCGGACTGCTGGAGAGCGGCCGAATGGCGTGGCGAGCGGTCCCGACCGGATGCTCCCCGGGATCCGCCGACACGCCCGTGCGCAACCCCGCGGATCATCGGGACGTGGTCGGATACTGGCGCTCAGCCACGCCGTCCGAAATCGAGCGCGCCCTTGTCCGTGCCGGGGCGGCGGCCGGGGCCTGGGCGTCCACGGCGCCCGCCACACGGGCCGCCTGTCTGCGCCGCGCCGCCGACGCATTCGAGACGCGCATGTCGGTGCTGATCGGGCTGATCGTCCGCGAGGCCGGGAAATCCTGCGCCAATGCGGTCGCCGAGATCCGCGAGGCCGTGGATTTCCTCCGCTTCTACGCGGCCGAGGCCGAGCGAACGCTCGGGGCTGATGACGAGCCGCTCGGGCCGATCGCCTGTATCGCACCCTGGAATTTCCCGCTGGCGATCTTCGTCGGACAGGTCGCGGCCGCCCTGGCGGCCGGCAACACGGTCCTGGCCAAGCCCGCCGAGGAGACGCCGCTCACGGCCGCCGAGGCCGTCCGGATCCTGCACGCGACGGGCGTGCCGGACGATGCGCTGCATCTCCTGCCCGGTGCCGGCGAGGTTGGCGCCGCTCTGGTCGGCGATGGTCGAGTCCAGGGCGTCCTGTTCACCGGCTCGACGGCGGTCGCCAAGGGCATCCAGCTTTGCCTGGCCGAGCGCCTGAGCCGGTTTGGTGAGCCGGTGCCGCTCATCGCCGAGACCGGCGGGCAGAACGCGATGGTGGTGGATTCCTCCGCGCTGGCCGAGCAGGTGGTCGCGGACGGCATCGCCTCGGCCTTCGATTCCGCCGGGCAGCGCTGCTCGGCCTTGCGCATTCTCTGCCTGCAGGAGGAGATCGCCGGCCGGACGCTGCACATGCTGCGGGGTGCCATGAAGGAGCTGGAGGTCGGGGATCCCCGCCGTCTCGCCATCGATGTCGGTCCGGTCATCACCGCCGAGGCTGCAGACCGGATCGAAGAACACGTGGCCGCGATGCGCGCGCGCGGCTTTCCCGTGGCGCAGCTTCCGCTGCCGCCGGAGACGGCTCACGGGACGTTCGTGCCGCCGACCTTGATCGAGATCCGGTGCGTCGGGGATGTCGAGCGGGAGGTGTTCGGGCCGGTGCTGCACGTGCTGCGCTATCGCCGCGCGGATCTCGACCGATTGCTAGCTGAGATCGACGCCACCGGCTACGGCCTGACCTTCGGCCTGCACAGCCGCATCGACGAGACGATCGCCCGGGTTCTCGGGCGCGTCCGGGCCGGCAACCGCTATGTGAATCGCAACATCATCGGCGCGGTGGTGGGGGTGCAGCCCTTCGGCGGATTCGGGCTGTCCGGCACGGGGCCGAAGGCCGGCGGACCACTCTATCTCGGCCGCCTTGTGCGCCGGCCGCCGCCTGCGGCGCTCGACGGGCTCGCGGCGGGTGATGGACCCTTGCTCCGCCTCTACCGGAACTGGCTTCGCGCGACGGACCGCGCGGATATCGCGGATCGCCTCGCCGGCAGGTTTCCGACCGCCGCCGAGATCGTGCTGGCGGGCCCGGTCGGAGAGCGCAACCTCTATGGCCTTCGGCCGCGGGGACGCGTTGCGGCGCTCGCGCAGACGGAGGCGGGGCTCCTGCTTCAGTTCGGGATGATCCTTGCGACCGGCAATCGCGCGCTGGTCGTCGGCACGGCGCGGACCCCCGGCATCCTTAAGGATCTGCCGGCCGAACTCGCCGCGCGGGTCGATTGCGTGGCGAGCCTCGATGCCGCGGGTGAGCTTCGGGCCATCCTGTTCGAGGGTGATGCTGACGGTCTGCGGGCCTTGAACCGGGCCGTTGCCGCGCGTCCCGGCCCGATCCTTTCCGTCCAAGCCCGCACCCCCGAAGCCCTCGCGGGCGGAGACCTCTATGCGCCGACCGGCCTGATCGAGGAGATCTCGACTGCGATCAACACCGCGGCGGCGGGCGGCAATGCCAGTCTCATGAGCATCGGATAGGAGGCGCCATCCGATCAGGGCGCCCGGCGCAGGTTCCAGAACAGCGGCAGGCCTGTCAGCATGCGCCTTCGAGGTCGCGCCGATAGGCGGTGGGCTGGAAATACTGGCCCTAGGGCATGCAGGCGCCGGCCGCGAGGGCGCGCGCGCCTGGATCGTCGCCGCGAGAGCCTGCTGGGCCGCGAGGTCCGCTGCCGCGAACCACGCCGTGCACCGATCCTCAGGGTCGGGTCCGTAAGCCAGCTCGGGATGCCGGCCCGACCGTCGCCACGGATCGCGCCACCCTTTCAGATCGCGGCGCGGGCGCGACCGCTCAGGCGGCGCGGGACCAGCGGATGTCGCCGAGGCTCTCGCGAAAGGCGAAGCGGGCGAGGTGATCCGCCACCACGTTCTCAAGCCGCGTCAGGTTGACGGGGTCGGAGCTGTCGATGCGCATCACGAGGGCATCCGGCTCGGCATCGAAGGTGCAGATCCGGTCTTCGCCGAACGGCACAGTGCCGTGATCCGGGGTCGCCTCGACCTTGAACTTGTGGCTCCAGTGCCGGCAGAGCTGCTGCAGATAGCGGCTCGCCTCCGTGGTGTGCACGCGGGCCTGTGAGGTGGGCATTCCGTCGATCTCCAGAAGGATGATGGGCAGTCTGTCGTTGACGGGTCGTCGGACGATCTCGCAATTGCGAGATAGGAAGGCCTCGGAGCAAATGCCATGCCTGGTGCTGACGGACACATCTCCGCCGTCACCGATGAAGGTCGGTCCGAAGCGTTAGCAGGCGCTTAACACCCCGGGCGGCCGCGGCGGATCGCGGCGGCGCGTGACAGTCCTGCACCCGCCTGCGCGCCGAATTATGGCGCGGCGCACAAAATTCTCAGGTCTGCGACGGCGGTGCAGCTTCGGGCGGTCCGAGGACCTTGCCGGGATTGAGGAGAGCCCGTGGGTCGAGGGCGGCCTTGAGCCTGCGCATCACGTCAAGCCCGACCGGATCGCCATAGCGTTCGAGCCTCGCCGCGCTTGATGAGCCCGACCCCGTGCTCGGCCGCGATGGAGCCGCCGAGTTCGTGCACGATGTCGTGGACGATGCGGTTGAACCGGCCCCAATGTCCGAGGAAGTCCGCCGGTGCCATGCCGGCAGGCTGGGTCAGGTTGAAGTGGATGTTGCCGTCGCCGAAATGCCCGAAGCCGCAGGGGCGCAAGCCGGGCATGGCGGCGGTGCAGGCCGCGGCCGCCCGCTCCAGAAACTCCGGCAGACGCGAGAGCGGGACCGAGATGTCGTGCTTGATCGAGGCGCCCTCGCGGGTCTGCGCCTCGGGCACGCCCTCGCGCAGACGCCAGAGCGCATCATTCTGCGCGCCGCTGGCGCCGATCGTGGCGTCGGCGATCAGCCCATCCTCCAGCGCTTGGCCCAGGGCGGCTTCGAGTTCGGCACGGGTATCCGCGTCCAGACGCGCCGAGGCGACCTCGATGAGCGCGTAGGCGCCGTGCTCGCCCGCGAGCGGCCGGATCGCGCCCGGAACGTGCCGCAGGACGAGCCTCCAGGGCAAAGGGGGCAGGTACTCGAACGCCGTCAGATCCCGGTCCATCCGCTCCCGAAGAAACACGAACAGGTCCAGAGCGGCCCGCGCGGATTCGAGCCCGACGAAGGCGACGCTGGTGGAGCGCGGCTTCGGAAACAGCTTCAGCACGGCTGCGGTCACGATGCCGAGGGTGCCCTCCGAGCCGATAAAGAGCTGCTTCAGGTCGTAGCCCGCATTGTCCTTACGCAGGGCCCTGAGCCCGTTCCAGACTCGCCCGTCGGCCAGAACCACCTCCAGGCCGAGGACGAGGTCTCGGGCATTGCCGTAGGCCAGAACGGCGATCCCGCCCGCGTTTGTGCTGATGCCACCGCCGATCCGCGCCGATCCGCGCGAGGCGTAGGAGAGCGGGAACAGCATGCCGGCCGCGTCGGCCGCTTCCTGCACGTCCTGGAGGATCATCCCGGCTTCCACCGTGACGGTGGCATCCACCGAATCGATTGAACGCAGACGCGCCATTCGTTCCAGGGAGAGAACCACCCCACCTTGCGGAACGCCGGCGCCGGTGAGCCCGGTATTGCCGCCGAGCGGGACCACCGCGATCTCGGCCTGCGTGCAGGCGCGAACCGCGAACGCCACCTCCTCGGTGTTGCCCGGGCGCAGCACCGCCAGCGCCGAACCGGTGAACAGCCTGCGGCTCTCCACCAGATACGGCCCCAAGCCTTCCGGATCGGTCACCACATGCCGTGCGCCGAGCCCGTCACGCAGCGCGGTGAGCAGGGTTTCCTGGGAAGCCGCCGTCAGGGTCATGGGTAAAATTTTGTAGACCAGAGCGGGCTCGTTGCAAGCACCGGTATGGCGCACTCCGGCGCACACCTTACAACGGTCCCGTAGGTCCGGGGCGGCGCCGTGCCGCGCCAACAGGACGATCCACCGCAGAGGCAGAGATGCTCTCCGTCATCCAGAACCCGCCCCGCGTCGCGCTTCCCATCGTCGGCAGCGGCGATCTCTTTCCCGTCCGCCGGGTCTACTGTGTCGGACGCAACTACGCGGCCCATGCCCGCGAGATGGGAGCCGATCCGGATCGGGAGCCGCCGTTCTTCTTCATGAAGCCCGCCGACGCCCTTCAGATCGTCGGCTCCGAGCCGGCGACCCATACCTACCCGCCGAAGACCCGGAACTACCATTTCGAGGTGGAGATGGTGGCCGCCCTTTCCGGTGGCGGCAGCGACATCCCGGTCGATTCAGCCCTCGACCACGTTTACGGCTACGCCATCGGCCTCGACATGACCCGACGCGACCTCCAGGACGAGGCCAAGAAGATGTCCCGGCCGTGGGATACCGGAAAGGCCGCGGACGGGTCCGGGCCGATCGGCGCCCTGCACCCCGCCTCGATGATCGGCCACCCGGCGCGCGGGTCGATCACGCTGTCGGTCGACGGAGAGATCCGCCAGAAGGGCGACCTCGCCGACATGATCTGGTCGGTGGCCGAGCAGATCGCCTACCTGTCGGGCTATTTCACCCTGCAGCCGGGCGACCTGATCTTCACCGGGACGCCCTCCGGGGTCGGCCCGGTCGGGCGCGGCCAGCGGATGGTAGCCGCCATCGCCGGCCTCGGCGCGATCACCCTCGACGTCGTCTGAAGCCGCGCCGCGCGTCCCTGCATGTTCCTCGACCAGCCGCTGCTCCGGCATCTCTTCCACCTCGGGGCGCTCGCGTCCCGGGGATGACCCTCGGCGTCCGCGGCGTCGCCATCGACCCGCGGGGCCGCGTGGCGCTGGTGCGCCATACCTACGTCAGCGGGTGGCACCTGCCGGGCGGCGGCGTGGAACGCGGCGAGACCGCATCGGCTGCCATGGAGCGCGAGTTCCGCGAGGAGGCGGAGATCGTTCCTGACGAGCCGCTTCGCCTGCTCGGCCTCTACAAAAACGGCGCGGCAGCTCCTCGCGATCATGTCGCGCTGTTCATCCTGCCGGCCTTCACGGTGCTGAGGCCCAAGGCGCCCGACCGGGAGATCGCCGCCTGCGGCTTCTTCCCGGTGGACGCCCTGCCCGAAGGCACGACGCGGGCGACGCTCACCCGCTTGCGCGAGGTTCGCCAGGGCCTCCCGCCGGACCCGAACTGGTAAATAGTCACGCTTCGCGAAAGAGACGCTTGCGTCGCCCAGCGGAATGGTGTTTAGAGAGCCCCGCCGGGGGCCGCCGGCACGAAAGTCCGGGCGGCACGGTACAGTGAGCGGGTGTAGCTCAGGGGTAGAGCACAACCTTGCCAAGGTTGGGGTCGAGGGTTCGAATCCCTTCGCCCGCTCCAGTTTTCCCAACCAGTTGGACGACCGACAGGCCACCTGAAGGTGGCCTTTGTCGTTTCTGGAGCCCGTCATGGCGGGCAATCCGAGGGCCTCAGTTCTGGGTCTGGAGGCGGCACGGGGTCGTCTGCTGCGGTCCGGAATAGGATGCCGTCAAGGTCGGACGGCTCGAGCACTGCGTCGCGCTGCACCATGCGCATCGCGATCCAGCCCGCGATCTGACAGAGCGCCCTCAGGTTCCCGCCGCTTTTCAGGAACCAGACCGCGAAGGGGTGCCGCCAGTCGTGTATCCGATAGCCTTTCCGGGTGCGCTTGCAGGCGGTGCGGTGGGCCGTGGTGAGAGGTTTGCCGCCGATCCGGCGCGAGCGCCTCGTCTTGGTGCCCGCCCCATCCTTGCGCCCGGCATGCTCGACCGAGAGGATGTTGCGTGCCCAGTCCACGCATCGCCAGTCGAGCCGCGGCGCCTCCTGAGTGCGCAGGCCGTCTCGTCCAACACCACCATGACCGGCGCCGCCGCGGGTGGGGCCTGCACTCCCGCAAGCAGCGCCGCGTCGTAGGACGAGCGACCGATACGTGGCATCTGGCAGGTTTCGGTTACCGTGCTGCTTGCGTCCTCGTGCGCCGGCACCGCCTGCCGCATGAGCGAGGCGGTCAGCTTCGGCGGGTGCCCGAGCCGAAGCCGCGGTCAGAAGCTGCCTCGTTGCCTATCCAGCCAACTCGCGTCTCTCCCGACCGAGAACTGCCCTGCCAGCCGACTGCTGCCACCGCCGAGCCTCAGAAAGGCGGTCGCCGCCTTCGTGTGTAAGACCGAGGAGCCACGCAAGATCACGGATGAAGCCGTGGTTCGGCGTTCGCGCGAGCTTCTTCTCCGCAATCTCGCGCAACGTTGCCCAAGCGCGGTCGGCCTCGCCTGGACGCCTGTAATGCCCGAAGATGAACTCGCGGTAACGCTGCGGCAGTTTGGAGAGGTCATCGCTCGGCTTAACGCTGAGGCAGGCGTTCTCCCCGACGTAGAGCCTCGGCCATGTTGTTAAAGAAGACGACCGTGTAGATCGAGAACCTGAATTCCATCGCATCCTCGGCGCCAACTGCACGCTACAACACCCGGAACGCAGCCGCGCATTCCGCGATCTGAACGACTCGGCGCTGAAGATGGTTCACCGCCCCGTCATGCCCGAGGGCCGTCTGAGACATGCGGCCATGGCATCAGGAGTCGTTCGCGTTCCAGTTCGCGGGCGAAGCTGCGCCGGACTGTCCTCGTCGCGCACTGAACGTTGTCGCTGAGGCGTGACCGCCCTGGCCCTTCATCCATGGGGAGTGGACCGAGGCAGCAATCCCAGTCGGTCACCCTTGCGCTGCGCCGGGCGATAACCATCTCTCAACCATCCAGACGGATGGCATAGAGATGGGAACTGCATGCCCAACGACGTCCACGAGCTACGGCCCAAGCTGCCTGACAGCGAGAAAATCACGATCAATCTCGGCTTCGTGGATCTCGGTCATATCGATCTGATGGTCCGCGACGGCTTCTACGCCAACCGCGCCGATTTCATCCGCACTGCCGTGCGCAACCAGATCGAACGGCAGGGCGAGGCCGTGAGGCAATCAGTGGCTCGCAAGCAGCTTAGCCTCGGCCTGTCGCACTACACGAGGCAAGCCCTTGAGGCTGCCCGTGATGCCGGGACGCCGCTGCACATCCAGGTTCTCGGGCTGGCCAGCATCGCTCTGGATGTCACACCCGAACTCGCCCGAGCCGCAATCGCATCGGTCGAGGTGCTCGGCGCCTTTCAGGCCAGCCCCGAGGTCAAGGCGGCGCTCGCCGACCGCATCTCCTGACGATCTTCTCGACCTCCGCACGGAAAGCGCCCGGCCTCCCGCCCCGCTCAGTTCTCGCCTCGCAGGTATCGGTCCCATGACCCCCTTCGTGAAATCCGCCTTCCCGAACTTCGAACTCCCGAAGGCCGACCCGGCGCGCACTGCCCGTGTGATGAGGATGATGTCCAAGTTCCAGAAGCAGCAGGCCGCAGCCTACGCGCGCTGGACCGAGGCGCACCGGAACGCAGCGCAGACGGCGCAGGCGGCCGCAAACGCTGCCGAGATCCTCGATCTGGCCGCACCCTCCGCTCCCGGCGGCGCCTGGACAATGCCGGAGTTCGCCCGAGGCAAGGGGCCGGAGGCTCATCGGTTCTCCGGGCTTGAGAGCAACATCGCTGGCGACGTGACGCGCACGATCCAAGAGGCTTTGGCGAGGGCTGGTGTCAGCACGGATCTGGGTGTCGGGGCGGCTATCGAAACGCCCGCGTCCACTCCGCTTCCGGACGGCGCACGCTTCGAGGCGCGCACCTTCACGAGCGCGCTCGGAAGCCGAAGCTATAAGGTCTACATCCCGAGCGGTTACGCCGGCCAAGCGCTTCCTGTAGTGGTGATGCTGCACGGCTGTACCCAGAACCCGGACGATTTCGCCGCGGGCACACGGATGAACGAGGTCGCCGAGGAGCACACCTTCCTGGTAGCGTATCCGGAGCAGCCGCGGTCCGCCAACATGCAGCGGTGTTGGAACTGGTATGAGCCCAATGATCAGCGGCGCGACGGCGGCGAGCCCGCCCTGATCGCCGGGATTGCCCGGCAGATCGTCGCGGAGTTCTCAGCCGATGCGAGCCGCGTGTACGCTGCCGGGCTTTCGGCCGGTGGAGCTGCCGCCGCAATCCTTGCAGCGACCTACCCCGACCTGTTCGCGGCGGTCGGCGTGCATTCGGGGCTGGCCTGCGGGGCGGCGCGGGACATGCCCTCGGCCTTTGCCGCCATGAGGGGCGACGGAGCGATCGCGTCGGGCAGGCGACATTCTGTGCCGCTGATCGTGTTCCACGGCGACGGCGACCGCACGGTGCACGCGGCCAACGGAGATCGGGTGGCTGCGCAGGGACCTTGCAGTCCGGACCTCGCCGAGACTGTGACGGAAGCCCAGACACCCGATGGCGTTGCCTACACTCGTACGGTCCGGACCGATGCATCGGGACGTGCGGTCTCGGAGCAGTGGGTTCTGCACGGGACCGGGCATGCGTGGTCAGGCGGCAGCCGGGCCGGTTCGTTCGCCGATCCCCGCGGCCCAGATGCGAGCCGGGAGATGGCCCGATTCTTCCTGACGCACACGAGGGTGGCCAGTGCGGTTCGACATTAACAGGTGGACGCCGGAGGCGATTTCGATCCGGGGGCCTGTCCTCACAAGTGATGCGGCCATCACTCAGACGAAGTCATCTCGCTCAGCCCCATCACCAGCAACGCCCGGAGCCCTGATCTCGATGCGATGCGAAGCCTGAACGTGACCAGAAGCGCTCGATGCAGTTAATCGTCGTCGTCATCGAGATCGCGCCGTCGTTCCTCACGGCGTATTGCGTCTTGACGCTCCTCTCGCATCTCCTCGCGCCGCTCCTCGCGCCGCTCCTCGCGCCGGATCTCATCGCGCTCACGCTCACGCGGTGAGCGGGGATCAACCCGCACGCCTCCTGGGCCGATGTCGATGCTCTGCGCTGTAGCGGACGCAATTGGGACAATGGAAAGGCCGGTCGCGATCAGCGAAAAAGCGAGGATGTGCCTCATGGCGGGGTCCTCCGAAGGTTCAGCGGTAACGAGCCCTGTCTAGCTCGTGTTCCGGCCGCCTGCTTTATGGCGAGTTCGCAGTATACGGTTGCGCGCCAGAGTCTGAAAGATATCAAGCCCCTCGGTCAGTAGCGGCCGAGGCGCGGTGGGAGGCACGTGTGAAGATCCTGGTCGGAGAGCGCGGCGAAATGCGCCACGTCCGGGTTGAAAGCATCGAGCGCACGAAGGAGGGCACCGTCTACGTTACGGGGCTCATGGGCTTCGGCCGCGCCGAACGCGTGGCCATCGAGATCGACGCCGACACTTTGGCCGAGATCGTGAGGGCAGCCCTTCAGGGTGGGCTTCGGCCGGAACTCAAGAGCCAGAGCGGCTCTGACTAAAGCTCAGCCTGGGACGCGAGCCCGCATTACGCACATCGCTATCCCACGCTCAGATCGGGCAGCGCCATTCCGATGAGGAGATGCACCGCTATTCGGGCAGGCCCGCCCGACGCCGACCTTCTGCTACGCCCGCAGGAAGGTCAGGTTATCGGACCAGCCCTCGCGTTGCCAATGGCCGACCGTGTCGCCCAGCTTAAGTTTGAGCAATGATTCGATGGCAGACTGTGCCGCCTCTAGGTGGCCAAGCCACGCATTGGAGGCGGTCAGATCAACGCTGTTGAGCCAGGAGGGCACCGCCGAGGCAGCCAGCGATCGGTGACGCCACTCAACCGCCTCCTCGTCGCGCGTCAGGTGCGTGGAGGCATGGCATTTCTCATACAGCCAGAAGCTCAGAAGCCGATCGCGCGAGCCTCAAGCACGCCGCATGATCGATCTGTGGGATCGCATCAGCAGAGGGGCTTGCACGGAGACGCGCACTGGCCATCGCGCCACAGGCGGGCGCGAGATTCCGATAGAGCGACGGCTGCGGATGAGCGCCAAGGTTTCTGAGCCGCGCTCGCGCCGCCGGGGCTCATCACCAAAGGGTGAATGGCAGCCAGCACGCGGGCTGTGTCATGCCGACCTCGTGGCCGTGGAGGCACGCTAGGACAGGGGTTTGATCCCCTCTGAGATCGACATCGCGCCTTCATGATCGGCGCGCCTCTGCAATCCGCGCGACAGCGCAGTTAACGAACGTTCCGCTCTGATAAAGTTGATTGTACTCTCATGTACAATTCTTAGTAGGCAATGCTCACACCATCGGACGCGCGCGGCGGGGCGCGAGGAGACACCCTTGACTGAGAGTTCTGTCGAGCAGCCCGCCAAGGCGAGTACATCGCGTGACCGTATGGTCCGACGTATCGCTGAAGCGCTCGGCCAGCCGGAGACGGTGTTTCTCGACGGAGGCGCTGCGGGAGACGACTTCGACTCTCAGTGCGAGTTGTTGCGGATTTGGGACAGCCTCACTGACCACGCCGACCGCCAGAAGGTCCTGACCTTTGCGCGCTCTGTCGCTTCAGAACGCTCTCGCTCGGTTCCGCTATGATCTTTGTCACGAACCCGCTCGGACGTGCGACCTTCGTCAGCCCAGAGTGGACGGAGTTCACCGGACAGTCTCTCGTTGACGCCGTGGGCTTTGGCTGGGCCAAGGTCGTGCACCCGGACGACCGCGAAATCGCCCGACAGACGGTCGCTGAAGCCATTCAAGCGCAGAGCGCCTTCGGCGTGCGCTACCGAATGCTCGCACCTAATGGCCGGGCGATGTGGGTCACCGCAGGCGCGGTTCCATCCTTCGGACCGCCGGACCGCACCTTCCTCGGCTTTCTCGGATCGATCACCCCGATCGCCGAAGCTCTCACCAGAGACCTACAAGCCTGCGGTTCACTCGGAAGCTTCGTGCCGCCATCGGCGGCGTCGCCGACGCCTCCAGGCTCTGCCCTGGAAGCAATGGCGGACCACCTGATCACGGCGCACGCGCTCGTTGAACCCGCAGGCGTGGAGCGTCTTCGCCCACTTGTCGAGCGGCTGCTTCACGAGATCGGCGTCGAACTCGCTCGGGCCGAGCGGAGCAGCCGCCCTCAGGAAGCGTTTCACTGACGGAGTCGGAACCGGCGGCCCCTGCGGCAATCGGCTTTTCTGCCGGGTCATGGGCTGACCGTCGGCGATGGTCTGAGGCTCGCAAGTCCGATCACGCAGCCAGCGGGACCGCGCCATGGAACACGGATCCGACACGCTCCTCGCCAGGATTCCGGTCGAGGCCAGGGCGCGCCCAGGCGGCGTGTAACGCGAGCGGCGGGAGCATGATCTAACCGTCCTCTGGAGCGCCGACAGCCATGTAGCGGCCGACGGCCACGGAAAGCGCTGTGAGCCCGTCGACCAGGGCCGCACGATCGTCGTGATTGGTGACCAAGGCCCACGGCATGAAAAGGCGGCGGCCGCGGTGCTCACGACATGGACGGTCCAATTTGGACGCTTTGACAAGGCGGCGGTCGCCGAGACGCTGTTCAATGCTGCCGAGATCCCGCGCCGAGCTCCCGGCGAACACATCATTCGTCGCCCGGAGGCTCGCCAGCGCGCCGGTATAAAGGCCTGCGCGAGCCTCTCGGCCGGCTAGGCCCGCCTCAGCAGGTTCGGCGGTCGGAAATCCGAGGCCCGGCTCTGCGAGACGGCCGTCCGCGGCGCGGTCGTCCGCTGGTCCGACAGGCGGATCTGGTCGATCAGCATCGGCTTGGCGTAGTAGAAGCCCTGCGCGCACCGGATCTGTGTCGCGCCCAGCAGGTAGGCGACCTCCTCGAAGGTTTCGACGCCCTCAGCGACCACCGACATGCCCAGCGCGAGGCCGAGCGACTCGATCGCCTTCAGGACGATCTGGCTGCGGGGCCGCTTGTCGATATCGGTGATGAACGAGCGGTCGATCTTCAACTCGTCGGCGGTGATCTCCGCCAGGGCGGCAAGCGACGAATAGCCGACGCCGAAATCGTCGATGGAGACCCGCGCCGATCGCCCGGATCCGCGGCAGGACCTCGCGCTGGAACCGGCTCTTCGTGAAGAAGCCTCCTCGGTGAGTTCGAGGACGAAGCACCGGGCCATGCCGGTCGCGCCCAGCGCGTCGCAGAACGTCGACATGAACGGCACATCGCAGGCCTGCTTGGCGGCGATATTGAGACTCACGGAGACGTCCGGGCCGAAGACCTCGTCGATGTCCGGCATGGCAAGGACCGTCTCGGCCAGCACCTGCAGGGTGATCTCGTTGATCAGCCTCAGCTCGATGGCGAGACCGATGAAGTCGCCGGGAGTCTGGATCATGCCGAGGCTCGTCGCGCCAGCGCAGGAGCACCTCCACGCCGAGAACTGCATGCGTGCGCCTGTCGACCTTTGGCTGGAAGGCGCAGCAGAAGCAGCGATCGCGGATCGCCAGCCGCAGCCGTTGCTCCACAGCCATCCGGGCGGTGGCAGCGTGGCTCATCGTCTCCTCGAAGACGCTGACGCCGCCCTTCACCCCGTCCTTGACCCGGTACATGGCATTGTCGGCTTGGCGACGCAGGACCTCGTAAGTGGTTCCGTGTTCCGGAAACAGGCTCAGCCCGATGGACGCGGATGCGAAGATCTCATGGCCATCGATGAAGAAGGGCTGCTTCAGGCGCTCCGAGATGTCGAGCACGGCCGGCAGGGTGGCGGCTTGGTCTGTAATCGGGTTGAGCAGCAGCACGAATTCGTCGCCGCCGATGCGCGCGAGCAGGTCGCTCGGGCGCAGGGTCCCGCGAACCCGGTCGGCCACCTTGCGCAGCAGCGCATCGCCCGCGGCGTGGCTGTAGTAGTCGTTGATGTGCTTGAAGTTGTCGAGATCGAGAAACGCCAGGGCGAAGCGGTCCGAGGCGCCGGCCCGGGCGATGAGATCCTCGATGCTCTGCTCGAACAGGGTCCAGTTGGGGAGGCCGGTCAGCGCATCGACATAGGCCTGGGCGACGAGGTCGCGTTGGATCCGATGGTGATGCGTCACATCGGTGAGCGTGGTGAGCGTGTAGGTCTCCTGCTCGGAGAGTACCGGGCGCGCCTGGGCTTCCACGACGCGGTCGTGGATCTCCTCGACCACTGCGTTGTCGGAATGGGTGAAGGCTGCCTCCGGAAGGTCGCGGACCGCCCGCGGGTCGAGGGCGCGCACGGCCGCGTTGGCGAGGATGCAGAGGCCCTGCTCGTCGTGAACGACCACCCCGACCGGAAGCGCTTGGATCGTGGCTTCCAGCAGGCTGCGACGATGGCTTGACGGGGGCTCGCGCACGCTCAGCCCTGCTGCCAGAGCGCCTTGGCCGCGCGCAGGCCGGCTTCGGACAGAAGGTTCCCGGATTCCAGGGGGCGACGCAACAGGCGGCGGTGCACTTGGTCGAGGGCGGCGCCCTGGCCGCCTTCGCCGCCGGCCTCACGGCCGAGGCGCCCGAGGGCCGACGAGTCCGCGTCGAGGCCGCTCACCTTGCTCATGGTCGCCCCGCGCCAGCGCTCGACGACGGCACCCACGAACGCCGCGCCGGCGATCGGCTCGCCTTCCTCCGAGCTGCGCCCGCTCATGTCGTTGCGGGGCTGCCGCTCCGGCGGCAGCGGGCTGAACGTCATCCGCGCCGGCATCGGCACGCCTTCCCCAAAGGCGATGACCTCGCCGGTCCCAAGCGAAGGAACGAAGCTCAGCAGGTTCACCGCGTCCGAGACGGCCGCCGCCAGGTAAGCCTGATCACGGTCGTTGGTCATCCGCATGGCGAACAGGGTGCCGCACTGGGACATGATCGTCGGGTCGAGTTCGGCCGGGCGCTGCGTGACGAGGCCCAGATAGACACCGTGCTTGCGACCCTCGCGGGCGATCCGTGAGAGGGCGCGGCGCGTCGGCGTGAAGCCGACCGAGCGATCGGCCGAGGCGTAGCGGTGGGCCTCCTCGCACACGAACAGGAGCGGGATCGCGCCCTCGCTCCAGATGCCGAACTCGAAGGCAAGGCGGCAGAGCACGCAGACAACGGCGTCGACGAGGCTCCATCGGCAGCCCGGCGAGCTGCATGATCGTCATCGGGCGCCCGTCCGGCTCCAGTCGGAACAGGTGCGCGAGGATCTCGCCCATCATGTCGCCGCCGACATTGGCGTTCTCGAACATGAACCCGTAGCGGGGATCGTTGCGAATCGCCTCGATCCGCGTGATCAGGCGGTGGTAGTGCATCCGCGAGACGCGGTTTTCCAGACGGCCCATCCGCTCGTCGATGAGCGAGATCAGGTCCTGCAGCATGTAGGGGACCGGCGTGTCGACCGTATAGCCGGCGCTCTTCCCGATCGTGCGCTTGACGATCTGGCGGTCGCTGGCTTCCTTGTACTGCGCGTACTTGCTTTGCGCCAGCGGGATCACTTCCGCCAGGATCTCGATCTCTTCGTCCACCGGCGGACGGCCGCCGTAGATCACGTCGGCGATCTCTTCCAGGTTGAACAGCCAGAACGGGAGCTTGAGGTTGCGCGTGTCGATGACGCTGGCGCGGTCTTCAAAGCAGGCGGCGTACTCGTTGTGCACGTCCAGCAGGAAGATGCGCACGGACGGGCGGGCACGCATCACCTGGCCGAGGATGACCGCGACACCGCTGGATTTGCCGACCCCGGTCGTGCCGAGCACGGCAAAATGCTTCGTGAGCAGGTCCTCGACCTTGATGCAGGCCGGTGTGTCCGGGTCCTGATAGAGAGCGCCGACGGCAGCCGTCGTCGAGTCGGCCACCTGGTACACGACGCGCAGGTCGGCGGACGGAAGAAGATCCACCACATCGCCGATGGCGGGATAGCAGGCCACGCCGCGACGGAATCGCTTGACCCCGTCCTCCACGAGAATCTCGCCGATCAGATCGAGGCCGGCACAGGCGCCGGGCTGACGGCCGTGACCACTGCCCGAGGACAGCGTCGTGATGATGCCGATCAGGATCGCGGTCCCGGCCTGGATCCGGACGAAGTTGCCGACGGTCACCCGCACGTCCGGCGGGCCGTTCTGGCCGAGCAGCGCGAGATGCACCTTCGACCCCTCGATGGAGGTCACCGAGCCCATCTGCCGCGTCGCGATCGCGTCCCGGACAGCTCCGTCACCGTTCAGCGTCGCCCGAATCCTGCCCCGCGCATGGAAAGCGGGTTGAAACTGGCGCGTTCTGATTAAAGATCCGCCAAAGACCGATACCCGTCCGTGTGATGCTTAATCATTGCCTTATCAATTCTATTACACGTCTGGTTGTACAAGAATTTATTTCACGACCTGGAAGACGGTGCGACATCCGGGCTGTGCGCCGACCCGGCGCTTGCGCCCTCTGATCGCTCTGAACCGCTCGGGATCCGAAGACCGTGCCCTCCGCCCGTCTGGGTCCGGCGGCTCTGTGGCGCTCGGCCTAGATCTGGTGCAGGTCGTCGAAATGCTCGCGCTTCCAGCATTCGCCCGAAATGCGCGCGCCGTTCGGTGTCATGAAGGCGTAGGGAGAATGTTCGACCACCGCGCCGCCGCGAGCGCGGATGATCCAGCGGAAGCATTTCGGATCGTCCACGCAGGGGACGATTTCGACCGTATGGGTGCGTACAGGATCGACTGACATGCGACTTTAACGTCTCCGGTCGGGTTTCCGCTCCGTTGGCCGTATGGAAACGGTTACTTAAGTGTCGTGACGCGCCCGGCAGGCCAGCGCCAGCCGCTGGAATTGCCTGCGCGGCCACTCGGTTCCATCGGCCGAGACCAAGCGGGCGGAACTTCAACTCAGACCGCTAAGGACATGGCATGCCGATCAGAGCCCTTACCGACCGCAAGAAGTTGTCGAACGACTTCAACGAGGCCAACGACGCCTTCATCGACGAGGTACTGGCGGCGCTGCAGGCGGGGCGGATCCCGATGGATCTGGCGCGCGCCTATCTCGCACATCCGGTCGCGATGATGCACACCGATGGCGCCCAGGCCGTCGCCAATTACTTCGAGCGCATGCTCGCGCAGCGGCCGAACATCGATTGGACGCCGGGGGCCTGACTTGGGCCTGGACGCGATCCGGAAAGGATGCACGGATGACCGCCGACGAGATCGAGGATCTGAAGCGTGCCCGCTCAGCGCTGGCGCGGCAAAGGAATGCGATCGCCCGGCGCCTGGGCGGCCTTGATGTCGCTCCTATCTCGATGGCCGAGGATCTGACCCGGACGCTCGTGGCTATCGAGGCTGTGGACCGCGCCCTGATCGATGCCGGGCAACCCCACCTCGACATCGGTCCCGCGGCGGAGCCGTAGCGGCCGAGGCATCGGCTCTTCGCGCCGCGCAGAACCTTGCGCCGCGATCCCGCCCGGGCGTACAGGCGCTGCAGTGCTCCGAGGAGACCCGACGATGACCGACCGCCTGCCCGGCTTCAACACGCTGGCGATCCATGCGGGCGCCGCCCCCGACGCAGCGACGGGCGCGCGGGCCACGCCGATTTACCAGACCACGAGCTTCGTGTTCGACGACGTGGACCACGCCGCGTCCCTGTTCGGGCTCCAGGCCTTCGGCAACATCTACACGCGGATCACGAACCCGACGAACGCCGTGCTGGAGGAGCGCATCGCGGCGCTGGAAGGCGGCACCGCTGCCCTGGCCGTGGCCTCGGGCCACGCCGCCGAGTTCCTGACCATGCACGCCCTGATGCAGCCGGGCGACGAATTCGTCGCCTCGAACAAGCTGTACGGCGGCTCGATCAACCAGTTCAACCACTCCTACCGCAATTTCGGCTGGTCGGTGGCCTGGGCCGACAACGACGATCCGGCCTCGTTCGAGGCGGCGATCACGCCGCGCACCAAGGCGATCTTCTGCGAGTCCATTGCCAATCCCGGCGGGGTCATCACCGACATCCAGGCGCTGTCGCAGATCGCCAAGAAGCACAACATCCCGCTCGTCGTCGACAACACCATGGCGACGCCGTACCTGATCCGACCCTTCGAGCACGGCGCCGACATCGTCGTCCACTCGGCCACCAAGTTCCTGGGCGGGCACGGAAACTCCATCGGCGGCCTGATCGTCGACGGCGGCTCGTTCCAGTGGGCGGGTGACGCCCGCTATCCGATGATGAGCCAGCCCCGACCGGAATATTCCGGCATGGTGCTCGCCGAGACGTTCGGCAATTTCGGCTTCGCCATCGCGTGCCGGGTGCTCGGCCTGCGCGATCTCGGGCCATCGCTCTCGCCGTTCAACGCGTTCCTGATCCTCACCGGCATCGAGACGCTGCCGCTGCGCATGCAGCGTCACTCCGACAACGCGCTGGCAGTGGCCACGCACCTGTCGAAGCACGCGGCGGTGTCCTGGGTGAGCTATCCGGGTCTGGAGAGCGACCGCTATCACCAGCTCGCCAAGCGCTACACGCCGAACGGCGCCGGCGCGGTGTTCACCTTCGGCCTGAAGGGCGGCTACGAGGCCGGCGTGAAGCTCGTCTCGAACCTCCAGCTGTTCTCGCATCTGGCCAATATCGGTGACACGCGCTCTCTGATCATCCACCCGGCCTCGACCACGCACCGCCAGCTCACCGATGCGCAGAAGACCGCCGCCGGGGCGGGGCCGGATGTGGTGCGGCTGTCGATCGGTCTGGAAGATCCGGCGGACCTGATCGAGGATCTCGACGCGGCGCTCGGCGCCTGAGCGCCTGATCCGCTACGAGCGCTTCGCCTCAAGGTCCACGGGGCGGATGGCTTGAGGCGAGGCGGCCGGCGGGAGGCTCAGAACGCCTCCTGCTCCAACGCCATGGTGGTGTCCGCCCCGGCCTTGATCCGTGCCAGCCGCAGCGCCGTCTCCGGCAGCATCCGCTCCATGAAGAACCGGCCGGTCGTCAGCTTGGCCTCCCAGCGCGGGGTGGGCGCCTCGGCGTTCTTGGCGAGCGCGGCCTTGGCGATCCGCGCCCACATGTAGCCGAGCGCCACGAGGCCGAAGAGGTGCATGAAGTCGGTCGCGCCAGCACCGGCATTGTCGGGCTTGGCGAACGCGTTCTGCATCAGCCACATCACGGCGCCCTGGAGGTCGTTCACGCCGGCCTGGAGCGGCTTGACGAACGGCGCCATCGCGGGATCCTCGCCGTGGTCCTTCAGGAAAGTCTGGACCTCGCCCAGGAAGGACATCATCGCCCGGCCGCCGTCCTTCGGCATCTTGCGGCCGATCAGGTCCATGGCCTGAATGCCGTTGGCGCCCTCGTAGATCATGGCGATGCGGGCATCGCGCACGAACTGCGACATGCCCCATTCCTCTATGTAGCCGTGGCCGCCGAGGAGCTGCTGGGCCTCGACCGCGTTGGCGAAGCCGCGATCGGTGAACACGCCCTTCACCACCGGCGTCATCAGCCCGAGATGGTCGTCGGCCGCCTGACGCTCCTTGGCGTCCTCGGAGCGGTGCAGGATATCCGCCTGGAGCGCGGTCCAGAGCATCAGGGCGCGGGCCGCCTCGTTGAAGGCGCGGATCTGCATCAGCGTCCGGCGCACGTCCGGATGGACGAGGATCGGATCCGCGGCCTTCTCGGGGGCCTTCGCGCCGGTGAGCGCCCGGCCCTGGAGCCGGTCCTTCGCGTAGGCGGCGGCGTTCTGGTAGGCGACCTCGGACTGGCCGAGGCCCTGGACGCCCACCGCCAGCCGCGCCTCGTTCATCATCACGAACATGGCGTTGAGGCCGCGATTCTCCTGGCCCACCAGCCAGCCGGTCGCCCCGTCGTAGTTCATGACGCAGGTGGCGTTGCCGTGGATGCCCATCTTGTGCTCGAGGGAGCCGCAGGACACGCCATTGCGAGCCCCGAGGGAGCTGTCGGCGTTCACCAGGAACTTCGGCACCACGAAGAGCGAGATGCCCTTGGTACCGGCGGGCGCACCCTCGATCCGGGCGAGGACCAAGTGCACGATGTTCTCGGCGAGGTCGTGCTCGCCGGCTGAGATGAAGATTTTGGTGCCGGTGATGCTGTAGGAGCCGTCGCCGTTCGGCACCGCCTTGGTCTTGAGCAGCCCGAGATCCGTGCCGCAATGCGGCTCGGTCAGGTTCATCGTGCCAGTCCACGCGCCCTCGACCATCTTGGGCAGGTAGCGCGTCTTCTGCTCGTCCGTGCCGTGAACCAGCAGCGCCGCCATCGCGCCCTGGGTCAGGCCGGGATACATCCCGAACGCGAGGTTCGCGCCTGAGGCGAATTCCTGGATCGCCGTGTTGATCGTGTGCGGCAAACCCTGGCCGCCATACGTCTGGGGAACCGAGAGACCCATCCAGCCGCCGCTCGCGTAGGTGTCGTAGGCGGCCTTGAACCCGGTAGGGGTGCGCACGCTGCCGTCGGCCTCGCGGCGGCAGCCCTCGATGTCGCCGGTCCGGTTCAGCGGCGCGAGCACTTCCTCGGCGAGCTTTGCTCCCTCGCGCAGAACCGCTTCGACCACGTCGGGCGATGCGTCGGCAAATCCGGCCAGGTTATCGCGGCTGTGGAAGCCCAGAACGTCGGTAAGCAGGAACAGCGTGTCGTCGACGGGTGCGCGATACTGCGGCATCTCAGCTTTCCCCGTGGGTGCGCAGGCCTCTGGGATCGACCCACCGCGTTGCCCGCATGTAACCGCGCCGCCGCTTCCGGAGCAACGGCTTGGCCTTGGGCGACCCGGAGCCTCACCGGGCGGAACGGAGGCTGATCTCACACTCAATAATTACCTGATAAGTGAGCCCTTAACCTCGTGTTTACCAAGAAAGTTAATGGTCACGCTCGAACGACCCGATGCGCGCGTTCCGTGGACACCGACTAGCGGTCACGCCGGCGCGCGCAGCATCGGACGCGCACGCTGCCGACGACAGGCCACCGATGACCCGCACCGCGATGCCGCAGCTCGACAGTTTCGATCCCGAGGTTCTCGACGCTGCCCGGGACGTAGCGGCGCGGGCTGGGGTTCCGCTCGAGACGTGGATCGCCTCGGTGGTGCCGCAGCAGCAACCTGGAGCCCAGGGCAACCGGCGACACCGGCGGCGCCTTCGTGCCGAGCAGCTCGCGCTCGACACGGGCCGACACGAGATCGCGCGCGAGCGGAACCAGGCGCCCCGGGAGGCTGCCCGGGCCGAGGGGCGCCCGGAATCGACCGCCGACGCGTACGACCAGGGCTTCGCCGCCCTGATGAACCGCCTCGACGGACTCGACCGGGCCCTGGACGAGGAGCGGCGCAGCGCGCAGGAGGCCGAGGCGCGCCGTCTGGCCGAAATCGAGGCGCGCATCGAGCGCGCCCTGAAAGGGGCTCCGGTTCAGCAGGTCACCGAGCGCTTGGGTGATATCGAGCGGCGGATGTCGCAGCTCGGCGAGCAGGTCGCAGCGACGCGCCAGCCCGGCCGCCGTGGCCGTCCGGCCCCCGCCGATATCCGCAGCGCCGTCCAGGATATCCGCCAGCGTCAGCGGGAGCTGTCGGAGGAAGCCGAGGGCCGCTCCGAGTTCAGGCCTGTTTCCGACGGTGGCGTCGTCGCGAGCATGCGTATGGATCTGGCCCGCCGCCTGGAGGCACGGATCGAAGAGGGAGCGCGCCTTCGGCCGCCCTGTCCGAGCTTCAGAACGAGACTGCCCGGCTGCGCGAGGCGATCAATCAGCTGGCCACCAGCCGCGATATCGGCGCGCTGGAGCAGGCCGTTGTCTCGCTCGCGAGCGGGGTCGAGCGGGCACAGGCGGGCACCGATCTCACGGCGATTGCGGCGCCGATCGAGCAGGTGCGGATGCAGGTGGAGCGTTTGGCCGAGGAAGTCGCCGAAAACGTTCACAGCCGTGTTGCGGAAGACGTTCGTCGCTTGGCGGAACGCCTCGACAGCGTCGCCGCGACCGGCGCAGCCGATCCGGACGGCCATACGCTTGCCGGTCTGTTCACCGAACTCGAGGAGATCCGCCACCTGATCGGCACCCTGGCGGGTCCTGAGCGGATTCAGGGACTGGCGCAGAGCCTGCAGGCCGTAAGTGCCCAGATCGCGCAGTTGCAGCGGATCAGCACCGGTCCGGACCTGCGGCCGCTCCTGGAAGAGATCCGCAGCGACGTGAAGACCGCCGCGCCGGCCGCGCTCGCCGAGCAGATCCAGGTCCTGGCCGACAAGGTCGACATTCTGTGCGCGCGGGACGACTGGTCCGACCGCGACGGTGAGCCGAATGCCGCCCGGGCCGGCGAGATGGCCTCGATCCACGCCATGCTGCGCAGCCTCGCCGAGAAGGTCGATCAGGTCGGCAGCCGTTCGGAGCAAGAGGGGCTCGACGCCCTGGAGAAGCAGGTGGTCACGCTGGCTGGCCGCCTCGATGCGCCGGCGAGCGCCGACCCGGCCCTCGCCGGTCTGGAGCGCACCATGGCCGACCTGCTCCGGCAGGTGACGGCCCTGCGCGAGGCGGCCCCCAGCGAGGCCACGGTGGAGCGGGCGGCGCGCAACGCCGTGGCGCAGACATTAAAGGGATCGGGCATCGCCGCCGCCGATGCCGGTGAGATCGGCCTCCTGCGCGCCAGCCTGGCGGACATGCAGGCACGGCAGGTGGCCTCCGATCAGCGGCTCGGTGCAACGCTGGAAGGCGTCCAGTCGGCCCTCGAGCGCCTCCTCGTCCGGCTCGGTCCGGCGGAAGGGGCGTCCCCGCGGGCACCGTCCCTGGACGAGCGCCTGATGGCCTCGACGAGCCCCGAAGCGGCGCTCTCGGCCTCCGAAGGACGGGCCGTGGCGCGGCGGGACGTCCCCCAGGGTCCGCAACTGGCCGACGATCTGCTCGAGCCCGGAAGCGGGCGCCCGGTCCGCCAGCCACGCGCAAGCCGCGATCCGTCCAACCGCCGGCCGGCCACGGGAAGCGCCGCAGAGCCGGCCCGTCCAGGCCCGGCCGCCGAGGGCGGGACCGAGACCGACATCAAGACGAGCTTCATCGCGGCGGCCCGCCGGGCCGCGCAGGCCGCGCAGGCGGAGCTGGCTGCGGAAGCGCCGGCCGAACGCCGGGAGGCTCGCATCCAGAAGGCGATGCCGTCGCGGCCGACCGCGGAGGAAGGGCGGCTCAGCCGCCTGCGGGCCGAGATCGACCGGCGCCGTCGGCCGCTGCTTCTCGGTCTCGCCGCCATCGTACTGGCCCTGGGAGCCCTCCAGGCAATCAGCATGCGCAGCCCGGAGGAGCCGCAGCGCCCGGTTCAGGCAAGCCAGGCTGCGCCTGCCCGCGAGCAGACTGTCAAGGATCCTGCGACGGAGTCCGTCAAGGACGATTCCAAGGAGGCTGCCAAGGAGGCGCAGACCGCCAAGGAGGCGCCGGCTGCCAAGCCCGCCGTGGCCGATCCGGTGACCACGCAGGCCCTTCCGAACCCGATCCCGGCCGAGGGCCGCCCCTCCGCCACCAGGACGTCGGTGCCCCAGGTTTCCGGGATGAATTCCTTGCAGGCCGATCTCGGCAATCTGCCGCCGGCGCTCGCCAAGGTGAAGCTGGCCGCCCTGGATGGCGATGGCACCGCGGTCTGGGATCTCGCCACCCGGGAGGCGGACGGCCGCGGCATGCCCCGCGACCTCTCCTTGGCGATCAAGCTCTACGAGAAGCTAGCAACGGCCGGCTACGCGCCGGCCCAGTACAAGCTCGCAGGCCATTACGAGAAGGGGTCGGGGGTGATCCGCGATCTCGACAAGGCGAAGCTGTGGTACGGCCGCGCCGCCGAGCAGGGGCACGCCCGCTCGATGCACAATCTGGCGGTGCTCTACGCCGAGAACCCCGCCGCCAATGGCAAGCCGGACTTCGCCTCCGCGGCCTCCTGGTTCCGGCAGGGCGCCGAGTTCGGCGTCCGCGACAGCCAGTACAACCTCGGCGTGCTGTACGCCCGCGGCCTGGGCCTGACGCAGGATCTGGTGCAATCCTACGCTTGGTTCGCCGCGGCGGCGGCGCAAGGTGACGACGACGCCGCCAAGAAGCGCGACGATGTGGCGAACAAGCTCAGCCCCGCCGATCTCGCCAGCGCCAAGAGCCTTGCGGCAAGCTTCAAGCCGCGAAAGATTGACGCGGCTGTGAACGAGCCGCCGGCTCTTAATGCCGTCGGTTCGGCCTCGATGTCTCTCCTCGGTGCCCCGGCGCCGAGCTCGGTCGGGTTCACGGCCCCGGCTCGCAGAACGTAAGGTCCAAGCGGCGCGGCGATCTGAGCTTGACCACCGTGTCACGATGCTTGAACGCTCAGGTCGGGCGGCATCGGAGCGGGGGTGAACCGCGCGGGTTGCCGCCCCTGCCGCTGCTCGGAGGATGGATGGCGCGCCGGAACCCTGTCCCGATCAGCGCCCTAGTGCTCGGCGTGGCCGGGCTGATCCCGTTTCTCGGCTTCGCGGCGCTCGCGGTTTCGGGCACCGATGGAGGCTTGAGCAGCATCGGGCTGTCGCCGCGCACCATCCTGTCCGCCTACGGCGCGGTGATCGCGTCGTTCCTCGGCGGCATCCGCTGGGGCGCTGCGGCGGTGCGGAACTCCGGCAGTGCCGACTACCTTCTGGCGATCATTCCGTCATTGGTGGCCTGGGCGGCGATGGCGGCGCCGGCTCCGTGGGACCTGCGCATCCTCGGAGGCCTCGTCCTGGCCTGGGGCCTGATCGACCAGGACCTGCCGCGCCGCGGCCTCGCGCCTCTCTGGCTCGGCCGGTTGCGTCTCGTGCTCTCCGGTGTCGCAGGCGCCGCGCTGCTGGTCGCTGCCTGAGGGCCGATCCTGAATCCCTTGTAGCGGCCGAGAGCGCGTCAGCGATCGCGGGCCATCTCGCGCAGCAGGTTCAGCACCGCGTCGCGACGCACCGGCGACTTGATGGCGCGGAACAGGGAGACGACCTCGTCGCACTGCAGGGCGCTCGGGCCGGAATCCTCGCCGGGCGGCCGTTCAATCTGGAAGAAGTGGGCCGGGGCCAAGTTCAGCGTCGCTGCAATCCGTTCGAGCAGCCAACGCGTCGTCGGCGGTGTCGCTTTGTCCGTCATGCCCGCCATGCTCGCAACCGCCCCGCTGCAACGGTCAAAGCGGGAGGTCTTCGACCGACAGCGTAGCTCCGAAGCGCCGCGGATACCATCCTCAGGTTGCAAACTGACGCGTCGCGGGGCGTGCATGCGGGCGGGGACTGCGTGTGCGGCGCCTGTCGTGATGCACCACCGGATCACGCGCCGGGCCGTCGGCGCCGATGCGTCGCTGAAGCCTCGGTTGCCGGTTTCGATCTGAGAACGGCGGGCGCCCGAGAACGCCCGCCGCTCGTGCAAGTGGAGGCGTTTGCCTCAAGCGCCCATGGCGGCCTTCAGATTCTGGTCGACCTTGTCGAGGAAGCCCGTGGTCGACAGCCACTTCTGATCCGGTCCCACGAGGAGCGCGAGATCCTTGGTCATGAAGCCCGACTCGACGGTGTCGACGCAGACCTTTTCCAGGGTGGCGGAGAACTTCGCCAGATCGTCGTTACCGTCGAGCTTGGCGCGGTGTGCGAGGCCGCGGGTCCAGGCGAAGATCGAGGCGATCGAGTTGGTCGAGGTTTCGCGGCCCTTCTGGTGCTCGCGGTAGTGGCGGGTAACGGTGCCGTGGGCGGCCTCGGCCTCCACGGTCTGGCCGTCGGGCGTCATCAGCACGGAGGTCATCAGGCCGAGCGAGCCGAAGCCCTGGGCTGCCGTGTCCGACTGCACGTCGCCGTCGTAGTTTTTGCAGGCCCAGACGTAGCCGCCGGACCACTTCAGGCACGAGGCGACCATGTCGTCGATCAGGCGGTGTTCGTAGGTGATGCCGAGCGCCTTGAACTTGCTCTCGAACTCCTCCTCGTAGACCTTCTGGAACAGGTCCTTGAACCGGCCGTCATAGGCCTTGAGGATGGTGTTCTTGGTCGAGAGGTAGACCGGGTACTTGCGCGCCAGGCCGTAGTTCATCGAGGCGCGGGCGAAGTCGATGATCGACTGATCGAGATTGTACATCGACATGGCGACGCCGGCGTCGGGGAACTTGAACACCTCCTTCTCGATGACCGTACCGTCGTCGCCCTCGAACTTGATGGTCAGGCGGCCCTTGCCGGGCACCTTGAAGTCGGTGGCGCGGTACTGGTCGCCGTAGGCGTGGCGGCCGATCACGAAGGGCTGGGTCCAGCCGGGAACGAGGCGCGGGACGTTCTTGCAGATGATCGGCTCGCGGAAGATCACGCCGCCCAGGATGTTGCGGATCGTGCCGTTCGGCGAGCGCCACATCTCCTTGAGGTTGAACTCCTTCACCCGCGCCTCGTCCGGCGTGATGGTGGCGCATTTCACGCCGACGCCGTGGCGCTTGATCGCCTCGGCGGCGTCGACCGTCACCTTGTCGTTGGTGGCGTCGCGGTGCTCGACGCCGAGGTCGTAGTATTCGAGGTCGACGTCGAGATAGGGATGGATGAGCTTGTTCTTGATCTCGGCCCAGATGATCCGGGTCATCTCGTCGCCGTCGAGCCTCGACGACGGGGTTCGCTACCTTGATCTTCGCCATGGACCGATGCCTTCCCGCGTTGTTCCCGTGCACGGCATGCAAGGGCCGTGCGGTCGCCGCCCCAAGAGCCTCGCCGAGGGCTTTGGGTCGAAATCGCACCGCGACATAGCGCGGCCCTTCCGGAGACGGAAGGCGCGCGCTGTCATCCGGCCGGCTTCGTCACCCGGCCCTCGACGGGCGAGGACCGAACATGCCAGACGGCCCGCATGACGAGCCGCGACACACAGGGCGAAGCCCCCAGGAAGGTCACCGAACTCCCGCCGGGGATCGCCCCGGCGGTGATCCTCGTCGAGCCGCAGCTCGCCGAGAATATCGGCATGACCGCCCGTGCCATGGCGAATTTCGGCCTGTCGGAGCTGCGCCTCGTCAATCCGAAGAACGGCTGGCCCAAGAAGGGCGTTCGCGAGGCGGCCTCCGGCGCGACGCATGTCCTCGACCGGGCGACGATCTTCGGCAGCGTCGCCGAGGCCATCGCCGACTGCCACTATGTGCTGGCCACCACGGCGCGCGAGCGCGGTCAGATGAAACGGGTCTTCTCACCCGAGGAGGCCATGGGCGAGTTGGTTGCCCGGGAGGGACAGCGAAGTGCGGTGATGTTCGGCCGCGAGCGGGTCGGGCTCACCAACGACGAGGTGTCGCTCGCCGATGCGATCATCACCTTCCCGGTCTCGCCGGATTTCCCGTCGCTCAACCTCGCCCAGGCGGTGCTGCTGGTCGGCTACACGTGGCGGCAGGCGAGCGGCCGGGCGCGACTACCCTTCTCGGGGGAGCTGCTCTCGCCGCCGGCGACCCGCGAGGCGCTGTTCGCGCTGTTCGGGAGCCTGGAAGCCGCGCTCGACGCGGCGGGCTTCTATCCGCCGGAGAAGCGCGACATCATCGCCCGCAACATGCGCGACATGCTCCACCGCATGAGCATGACCGAGCAGGATGTGCGGACGTTTCGCGGCGCGCTGCGGGCACTGACCCGCAAAGGCGCCTGATCACTCAGAGGCCGGCTCCATCTTCGGTGGCTTGCCGCCGCCGAAGCAGCGCCCGACCGCTTCCCAGAACGCGGCTTGTTCCTCGGGCGTGCACGCGGCCATGCGTGCCTCGACCCCTGGCGCGGCCGGCAACCGCGTCGGGCATCGCGGCGGCTTCCGCCTCGCTCGGGTTCCGCGCCTCGGCCATAGGCAATCCTCCGTTGCAGAACGAAAGCTCGGCTGGTCCGTGCGGTTCCGTTACGCTGCGCAATCAGGCATGGAGACGGATCGCGGGGTGGCTGCCCGTCGGCAGGGAAGAGGGCGGAGTATCGGGTGCGGCTCAGCGTGGACAATCTGGCCTGCCGCCGCTCCGGGCGCCGCATCTTCGCCAACCTGTCCTTCGACCTCGGGCCCGGCGACGCCCTCGCGGTCACCGGGCGGAACGGAGCCGGCAAGTCGAGCCTGCTCGCCATCCTGTCCGGCCGGCTGCGGCCGGATGCCGGGCGGATCGCGATCGCCGATGTCGGCGAGGCGAGCCTGCCGGAATGCCTGCACGCAGTCGGCCATCGCGACGGGCTGAAGAGCTCCCTGACGGCGGGAGAGAACCTTCTGTTCGCCCAACGCCTCCTGGGCGCGCCGCGTATGGCCCCACGTGACGCCCTCGAGCGGCTCGGCCTCGGCCACGCCCACGATCTGCCGGTGGCCTATCTCTCGGCCGGCCAGCGGCGGCGGGTGGCCCTCGCGCGGCTCCTCGTCTGCGCACGGCCGCTCTGGCTGCTCGACGAACCCACCGCAGCCCTCGACACGGCCTCGCAGGCCGTGCTCGCCGAGCTGATGGAGGGTCACCGGGCGGCCGGCGGCCTCGTGATCGCGGCCACGCACCAGCCGCTCGGACTCGTCGGCGCGGCGGAGCTGCGCATGGAGGCGGCTGCGGTGGCGCCCATGGCGGACGTTCTGGAGGAGTGGGCGTGATCCGCGCGGTGCTCGCCCTCATCGCCCGCGACCTGCGCCTGGCCGGCCGCGTCGGCGGGTCCGGTGCCCTGTCGCTGGTCTTCTTCCTGATGATCGTCGCCCTGGTGCCGTTCGCGCTCGGGCCCGATCTGAATCTGCTGTCGCGGATCGGCCCGGCGATCCTGTGGCTCGCCGCGGTGCTGGCGACGCTGATCGGCCTCGACCGCCTGTTCCAAGCGGATGAGGAGGACGGCTCCCTCGACCTGATGACCGCCGCGCCGGTGCCGCTGGAGGTGGTGGTGCTCGGCAAGGTGACGGCGCACTGGCTGACCACCGGGCTGCCGCTCGCACTCGCCGCGCCGCTGTTCGGCCTCTTGGTCGCCCTCGACGGCACCGCCATGGGCGCCACGTCGCTGACGCTGCTCGCCGGTACGCCGGCCCTGAGCTTCATCGGGGCGGTGGGTGCGGCGCTGACGGCCTCCATCCGCCGGGGCGGCCTGATCCTCGCCGTGCTGGTGCTGCCACTGATGATCCCGACGCTGATCTTCGGCGTCTCGGCCGCGCAGGCGGCGAGCGGCGGGACGGTGCCGTTTCTCGTGCCGTTGGCGGTGCTGGCCGCGCTGACCCTGATCGCCGCCGTGGTCGGGACCCTGGCCGCGGCGGCGGCGCTGCGCTGGCCGGAGTGATCTTCCGCGAACGTGAGGCTCTGCACAGCCGGATCCAGCGGCACCTAAGACGTGGCGGTGTTCGCACCAATACAATAACAAGTCGGCATCCTCGTGTCTCCAAACAGATGTTTACGCATCTGCGGTTTCAGGAGGCCCTCATATCCGCAATCGTCAGCGGAGCCGGGTCTTTGCGCGGCGAGCGAGTGAGTCGGCGGACCTTCGCGCAGAGAAGCCCATTAGCCGCCGGGATGCGAAATCCGGCGGCCACCGTCCGGCTGAGCCGCGCGTGCGCGCGGCTGCGTCTCGCAGCGTCTGCGCCGGAGGCTCCCGTTGCTCGTGGAGCAGCTTGGTCTGCCGCGTCAGGCCGGCGAGACCGTCGCGACGGATGATTGATTCGCGCTCGGCGCCGAGTTCTTCCCGCATCTTGGCGTCGCATCAGCGACCCGCGCAGGCGCGTCCCGGAGGGCGTACAGCAGGACAATAGGAAATTTGTCAGATTGATAGGAGAGATAGGGTGCCGTAGCTGTGCCGGCGCTGCTCTGCGTTGACGCGTGGCGCCCCTCTAACTATAGAAGCCGCTTCGCCGAGGGGCCGCGCTTCCGCGCGCACTGCGTCTCGGCCATCGCCAGACAACCTGACGCGACGACCGATTTCCGGCAGAGCCGGCCCGTCGGCATCGCCCGACGAAGAGAACGAGGATTCCATGGCCAACACCGCTTCGGCCAAGAAGATGACCCGCAAGATCGCCAAGCGCACGGCGATCAACCGTTCGCGCCGCTCGCGCATGCGCACCTTCGTCCGCAAGGTCGAGGAGGCCATCGCCTCCGGGAATCAGCAGGACGCGCTCGCCGCCCTGCGCGCTGCCGAGCCCGAGATGATGCGCGCCGCCCAGCACGGCATCGTTCACAAGAACAACGCCTCGCGGAAGGTCTCGCGGCTGGCAGCCCGGGTGAAGGCGCTCGCCGCCTGAACCCAGTCTAAAACCTGAGACGGTCTTAAGCCCGGCCTTCGCGCCGGGCTTTTTCGTGCCTGCTTTCCAGGCGCGTGCCTCCCGTGCGGGCCCCTGCCGCCAGCCGTTAACCCTATCCAAGAATCTACGACATTGCAGAGTCTAGGAACGGCGTGTAGCTTAACAGACACTGACGCCAACCAAGCAAAACACAGCGATTTCGGGACACGGGCGAATCAATCTGATTCGCCAAGACTCTAGCCCCTGCATTCAGTGCCGGCGGGAACACTTGCGGATGGGAATCCACGCCGTCCCCGCAAGTCCCACTGTTAAAGGAACTGTAGGTAATTGTTGATAGGCTCTCCCAATCGGCAAAAGTTCCTCGCGGC
Organism: Methylobacterium sp. P31; assembly: GCA_050632875.1. GTDB lineage: Bacteria > Pseudomonadota > Alphaproteobacteria > Rhizobiales > Beijerinckiaceae > Methylobacterium. The sequence continues at coordinate 124,916 of JBODSC010000003.1, forward strand.
GAGCTTGACTCCGTTTGGGGAACTCTGTCCCGCCGGTTCATGCGGGACGCTGTGAGCGTAAATCGTGCGTACGCGCGGCCTGCGGGACTCCGTGGGCAGCGTCGGGAGAGCCAGTGATGCGTGTCGACGGAACGGTGGCGAGCGACGATGAGGGCGGCCGCAACGGCGGCGGCAGCATGGATTATGGATCCGCCTGGGCGCGGGTGAAGCGCCGGCTCCGCGCGGAGCCTCGGCGAGGACGTGTTCGCGAGCTGGTTCGCCCGCCTGGAGCTGGAGACGGTCGCGGGCGGCACGGCCCGGCTCACGGTCCCGACCCGCTTCCTCAAGAGCTGGATCGAGTCGCACTACCTCGACCGCGTGCTGAATACCTTCAAGGCGGAGGTCGAGGAGATCGCCCGGATCGAGGTCGGCGTGCGCGGCACCGGCGCCCCGGTCCGGCCGGTCACTGCGGGACCGGCCAAGCCCACCCCCGCCAGCGGGCCGCTCGCCCGCCTCCACGCGACCGGTGCGCCGATGCCGGTCGCCGCGGTCGCGCCCGCGCCGGAGCCACGCGCCGCGGAGGCCGGCGGCGATCTTAGCGGCACGCCGCTCGATGCGCGGCTGACCTTCGCGAGCTTCGTCATCGGGCGCTCCAACGCCCTGGCGCATGCCGCCGCCGAGCGCGTCGCCAACCACCAGGGCGAGGGCGCCCTCTACAACCCGCTTTACCTCCATGCCGGTGTCGGCCTGGGCAAGACGCACCTGCTGCACGGCATCGGCCACGCCGCCCGGGAGGCTGGGCGTCGGGTCATCTATCTGACCGCCGACCGTTTCATGTATGGCTTCGTCAATGCCCTGAAGACGCAGTCGGCGCTCGCCTACAAGGAGCGCCTGCGTGGCATCGACCTCCTGATCCTCGACGATGTTCAGTTCATCCAGGGCAAGTCGATCCAGGCCGAGTTCGGCCACACGATCAACGCGCTCATCGATGCCGGCCGCCAGGTCGTGGTTGCGTCGGACCGGCCGCCAGCCGAGCTGGAGGCCCTCGATGAGCGGGTCCGCTCTGCGCCTGGGCGGCGGCCTCGTTGTCGAGATCACCGCGCTCGACGAAGCCCTGCGCGTCTCGATCCTGTCGGCGCGCCTTGCCGCAGTGCGGGCCTCGCACCCGGGCTTCGATGTCTCGCCGCAGGTGGCCGCCTACGTGGCGCGCGCCATCACGGCCAACGGGCGCGACCTCGAAGGCGCCGTGAACCGCCTCCTGGCGCATGCCACACTGACCGGCACCGCCGTGACCATGGAGACCGCCGAGAGCGCCATCCGGGACCTCGTGAAGAATCGCGAGCCGAAGCGCATCAAGATCGAGGACATCCAGAAGCTCGTCGCCTCACGCTACAACGTCTCGCGCTCGGACATCCTGTCGGAACGGCGCACCGCCGCCGTAGTCAAGCCGCGCCAGATCGCCATGTACCTCTCGAAGGTGCTGACCCTGCGCTCGCTGCCCGAGATCGGCCGGCGCTTCGGCGGCCGTGATCACACGACGGTGCTTCACGCCGTTCGCAAGATCGAGAAGCAGATCGGTGAAGATTCGGTGCTCGGTGATGAGGTCGAACTCCTGAAGCGCATGCTTCAGGACTAGCTTCGAGCCTGAGACCGCAGGGACCCTTACTGTCCCAGTCTCGGCACGCATGGTCTCATGATGCATCGGGAGCATCGTTCGATCGTTCGAGATCGGCGGGCTTCCGGAGCGAGCATTTGCAAATCACCTGCGTTGTCACGCGCCCTCCGCCGGAACCGAGGAATTCGGGGCTGGCCGAGGGCGCGCGCGCCGTGGCAGACTGGCGCGAAACGAGACGGGCCTGTAAGGCCGCGTCGCCGATCGGCGAGGGCCGACACCCGGGGAAGTGCTGATGACGGACGCCTTCATCTACGACCACGTTCGCACGCCGCGCGGACGCGGAAAGGCGGATGGCTCCCTCCACGAGGTCACCGCCCTTCGCTTGGCCGAGACGGCCCTGCGCGCTCTGAAGGATCGCAACGGACTCGATACGCGCCGCGTCGACGACGTTGTGCTGGGCTGCGTCGACCCCGTGGGTGAGGCCGGCGGCGACATGGCCCGGGCCGCGGCCCTCGTGGCGGATTACGGCGCCCACGTACCCGGCGTGCAGATCAACCGGTTCTGCGCCTCAGGCCTCGACGCGGTCAACTTCGCCGCCGCGCAGGTCATGAGCGGCCAGCACGACATGGCGGTGGGCGGCGGCGTCGAATCGATGAGCCGCATCGGCATCGGCGCCTCGGGGGCGCTTGGCCGGTCGATCCGGCGATCGCGATCAAGTCCTACTTCATGCCGCAGGGCGTCTCGGCCGACCTGATCGCAACAAAGTATGGTTTCACCCGGGACGATTGCGACACCTACGCTGTCCGCTCGCAGGAGCGCTCGGCCAAGTCTTGGGCCGATGGGCTGTTCCAGCGCTCCGTCGTCCCGGTCCGGGACGTGAACGGCATCACGCTGCTTGACCGGGACGAGCATATGCGCCCGGGCACCGACATGCAGTCGCTGGCATCGCTGAAGCCGTCCTTCGTGCAGATGGGCCAGATGGGCGGCTTCGATGCCGTCGCCACCGACGCGCATCCGGACGTGGAGACGGTGGAACACGTCCACCATGCCGGCAACTCGTCCGGGATCGTGGACGGCGCCGCCGCCGTGCTGATTGGCTCCAAGGCGGCCGGCGATGCCGCGGGGCTGCGCCCGCGCGCGCGGATCCGGGCGTTCGCCAATATCGGCTCGGACCCGGCTCTGATGCTCACGGGGCCGGTGGACGTCACCCGCAAGGTCCTGGACCGGGCCGGGATGAGTCTGTCGGACATCGACCTGTTCGAGGTCAATGAGGCCTTCGCGGCGGTGGTGCTGCGCTTCTGCCAAGCCTTCGACCTCGACCCGGAGGCGGTCAACGTCAACGGCGGCGCCATCGCCCTCGGCCATCCTCTGGGGGCCACGGGCGCGATGATCCTCGGTACGGCCCTCGACGAGCTGGAGCGGACCGGCAAGGAGCGGGCGCTGATCACACTCTGCATCGGCGCCGGGATGGGCACTGCCACGATCATCGAGCGGGTGTGATCTCAGACCCTGCCCGGGGCGACGCAGCGCCGCTCCCCAAAGTCCGGGAACGCTGCTAGAGGCGCGGGCGACGGCCGGCCTGTGCCGGACGATAAGACCATGGGAGACAAGCCCTTGAACCGCCTGATCGCGACGCTCTGCCTGGGCGTTACTCTGAGCCTTCCGCTCGCTGCCCGCGCGGACGATGCCGCGGACCGCGTCTCCGCCGCTACGACGCTCGTGAACAAGACCCTGATCAAGAACCTTCAAACGGGCTTCAACGTCGCCCTGGAGAAGACCGTCGCGCCGATGCCGGAGGCCCGCGCCGAGGCCGTGCGCAAGGAGCTGATGGCCGAGTTCGAGAAGCAGCGCGGCATCATGATCGAGGGGCTGTCGAAGGATTACGCCGAGAAGTTCAGCCTCGCCGAGCTGAAACATCTCGATGAGATCTACTCCGACCCGACCTACCTCAAGTTCCAGACCATGAACGCCGATCCGAACTCCTCGGTGACTGCGATCTCGCAGAATTCGGTCACCAAGCTGCTCAACATGCTGGCGGTGGCCTCGGCGACCGACAATGGTCCGAAGCCCGGCACGCCGCCGGTGCCGCCCGCGGCGGCGCCCGTCCCGGCTCCGAAGTAAGCGAACATGGTGGCCCCGCGCGTCCGGCCGGCCTCAGGCCGCGCGCGTGGTCATCATCGGCGTGAAGCCCGCAACCTGGGGCAGTTCCGCCAGCTGCGGCTTGGCGAAATGGTAGCCCTGCATGAGCGTGATCCCAAGACCGCGCAGGGCACCGAGCTCCGCCGCGGTCTCGACGCCCTCGGCCAGAACCGTCACGCCGAGTGCCCGGGCGATGGCGACAATACCCGACACGATCGCGTGGCGCCCGGAATCGGTATCGATCCCGCGCAGGAGATCCATGTCGATCTTGATCAAGTCAGGGCGGAAATTGGCCAGCAGGCTGAGCCCCGCGAAGCCGGCACCGAAATCGTCGAGCGCCGTCAGGAAGCCCTGCTGCCGATAAGCGGCGATGATGCCCTTCACATGCTCGGTGTCCCGGAACCGCTCCTGCTCGGTGAACTCGAACATGATCCGCTGATGCGCGAAGTTGACGCGGCGCGCGGCCTCGAGAGACGCGCGAATGCAGGCATTCGGCTCGTAGACAGCGTTCGGCATGAAGTTGATCGACAGCCGCGTGTCGCTGTCGCGGGGGAACAGACGCCCGGCGAGTTCGATGGCCTTTACCCGGGCAGCTTGGTCGAACCGGTAGCGCGTCTCGTCGGTCACGCGGTCGAGGATCGTGTAGGCCGGCTCGCCGTTGGGGCCGCGCACGAGCGCCTCGTAGGCCCAGACGGATCCCGTGCCGATATCGAGGATCGGCTGGAAGGCCATCGTGAATTCGAAGTCGAGATTGCTGCCGGCGCGGCAGGCGCGGCAGCCGATGGTCTTCGTCATGTGTGGCTTCCGTCGGTCCCCCGACCGACGGAGCATGCGCCTTCGCGCTCAACGCAATCTTAATGCAAGCTCGCCGGTGAATCGTCGGCACAATTCTGGAAGGACGGCATCATGACGCTGACCGATTTCCGCTTCGAGACCGATCCCGACGGCATCGCTCTGGCGACCTGGGACATGCCCGGCCGTTCCATGAACGTGATCACCGAGGCGGTGATGGACCAGCTCGAGCAGATCATCGAGCAGGTGGCGTCCGATCCCGCGATCAAGGGCTGCGTCATCACCACCGGAAAGGACAATTTCTCGGGTGGCGCCGACCTAACCATGCTGCAGGGGCTCGGCCGGGCCTACGAGCAGCTCAAGGCCGAACGGGGTGAGGAGGTGGCGATGCGCCACTTCTTCGAGGCCTCGCGGCGCCTGTCGCTGCTGTTCCGGCGCCTCGAGACCTGCGGCAAGCCGTTCGCCGCCGCGATCCAGGGCCTGTGCCTGGGCGGTGCGTTCGAGCTGGCCCTGTCCTGCCATTACCGGGTCGCGTCCGACGATGCGAAGACGCGGGTCGGCCTGCCGGAGATCAAGGTCGGCCTGTTCCCGGGCGGCGGCGGTACGCAGCGGGCCGCCCGGCTGATGCAGACGGGCGACGCGCTCCAGATGTTGTTCAAGGGCGAGCAGATCCGCGCGCCCATGGCCAAGGGCATGGGGCTGATCCACGCGGTGGCGCCGCAGGCCGAGATCGTCGAGCGCGCCAAGGCCTGGATCCGCGACGGCGGCTCGGCGGTGGCGCCCTGGGACGCGCCGAAGTTCAAGGCCCCATCCGGCAAGGTCTACTCGCCCGCCGGCATGATGATCTGGCCGCCCGCCAACGCCATCTACCGGCGCGAGACGCACGACAATTACCCGGCCGCCAAGGCGATCCTGGCCTCCGTGTACGAGGGCCTGCAACTGCCGATGGACCTCGCCCTGCGAGTCGAGAGCCGGTACTTCGCCCACATCCTGCGCTCGACCGAAGCGGCGGCGATGATCCGCACGCTGTTCATCTCGATGGGCGAGCTGAACAAGGGCGCGCGCCGGCCGAAGAACGTTCCGGCCACCAATCTGCGCCGCGTCGGCGTGATCGGCGCCGGCTTCATGGGCGCGGGCGTAGCCTACGTCACCGCGCAGGCCGGACTTGAGGTGGTTCTCATCGACCAGTCGGTCGAGGCTGCCGAGAAGGGCAAGGCCTACGCCCACACGCTGATCACCGGTCAGATCAACAAGGGCCGCGCCAAGACCGCAGACCGGGACGCGCTCCTGGCTCGCATCACCGCCACGGCGGATTACGGGGCGCTTGCCGCGTGCGACCTCGTGATCGAGGCCGTCTTCGAGGATCCGAAGGTGAAGGCCGAGGTGATCCAGAAGGTCGAGGCGGTGATCCGCCCCGACGCGATCTTCGCGTCGAACACCTCTACCCTGCCGATCACCGGGCTTGCCAGGAGCTCGCAGCGGCCGGCGCAATTCGTTGGCATCCATTTCTTCTCGCCCGTCGAGAAGATGATGCTCGTGGAGATCATCAAGGGGCAGGAGACCGGCGACGCGGCGCTGGCCACGGCCCTCGACTACGTGCGCCTGATCAAGAAGACCCCGATCGTCGTCAACGACGCTCGCGGCTTCTTCGCCAACCGCTGCGTCGGCGCCTACATCCTCGAAGGCCACAAGATGCTCGCGGAGGGCGTGCCGCCCGCGATGATCGAGAGCGCCGGCCGCCAAGCGGGGATGCCGGTCGGGCCGCTGTCCCTGAACGACGAGGTCGCTCTCGATCTCGTGCTCAAGATCGCCAAGGCCACGGAGGCTCAGGTGGGGGAGGGCGCCGTCGATCCGGCGCAGAAGGCGATCCTGTCCGAGCTGGTCGAACACCAGGGTCGGCTCGGCCGGAAGAACCGCAAGGGGTTCTACGATTACCCCGAGGGCGCGCCCAAGCGCCTCTGGCCCGGCCTGAAGGATCTGCAGCCGAACCGCCTCGACCCCGACGCCATCGACTTCACCGAGCTGAAGCAGCGGCTCTTGGTGGTCCAGGCGCTGGAGGCCGCCCGCACGGTCGGCGAGGGCGTGGTCACCGACCCGCGCGAGGCCGATGTCGGGTCGATCCTCGGTTTCGGTTTCGCGCCGTTCACCGGGGGCGCTCTGTCCTACATCGACTTCATGGGCGCCGCGGCCTTCGTGAATCTCGCGCGCAGGCTGGAGGCCAAGCACGGAGCCCGGTTCCGGGTGCCCGACAACCTCGCCGCGATGGCTGAACGCGGGGGCACCTTCTACGCGGAAGCCGAAAAGCGCGCGGCCTGAGAACAGAGGGCCGGGCGCCCTGTCGGGGCGTCCGGCGCGGAGTGCCAGCTCGGCACCATGGCGGCAGAATCGAAGTCGCCACCGACACGAGCCTGCGGCCAGGCCCCGGTCGTCTGAGCGCCGTCAGGCGGCGCCGGCGACCGGAAACTTGGCACCGAGAATGCGGGCGAGCTGAACGAGATCGGACGCGTTGTCGGAGAGCAGATCGGTGATGTCGCCGACCTCGAGCGCCTTCACGTGGCGACAGCGCATCCCGTAGCGCCCGGCCGTGCACGAGCAGCGCAATTGCGGCCCGCCGGCCCGTTCTTCCAAAACCACGTCATACCGGTTGCCGGTCGAACCCCGCACGGTGAAGCTGAGTGCAGCCGGTGCGTCCGGAAAGGCGGGCATAGCGCGCCCGGTGATCGCGCCGGACGGACGGCGTGGAAGGGCAGGGCCACCTGTGACTCGGGTGACCGGCAATCCGATCGCCGCCGCGAGGCCGTGCATGTCCTCAGCTTCGGTCTCACGCATCGCCGCCAGGGCGATCTCCGCGCAGGCATAGGCGTCCTCGCCGGCGTCGTGATGCTCGAAGCGGATGCCCAGACGCCGGGCCACCTTGCCGAGGCCGCAGCCCTTCGGGGCCGGAAAGACCCGGCGTGCCACCTGAACCGTACAGAGGTATGACAGGGCCGGCACCGGCAGACCCGCGCGGGCCAAGCCGGCGCGCAGGACGCCGATGTCGAAGCTCGCATTGTGAGCGAGGATCAGCCCGTTCGCCAAGTCGTCGAGATAGGGCTCCATCACGGCGCCGAAGGCGGGTTCGCCGGCGACATTGGCGGGGAGAATACCGTGTACCCGGATATTGCCCGGCGCGAAGCGCATCTCGGGCGGACGGATCAGATGGCTCTCCCGGCGCACGACCCGGCCATCCGCGATCCAGGCGAGCCCCACCGCACAGGCGCTGTCGCGCCGCTCGTTGGCCGTCTCGAAGTCGAGGGCCAGGACCGTCATCGCGGGTCAATCATGCCGGGGTGCGTTCTCGGGGTGTTCCCCGCGACGTCTAGGCTGCCCGGACTCGCGCTTCAACCCTGCGCCACCATCCCGATCCAATCCTCTTCCGAGACCACCCGGACGCCGTGCTTCTCGGCGTCCTTGAGCTTCGAGCCCGCTCCCGGCCCGGCCACAACCAGATCGGTCTTGGCAGAGACCGAGCCGGAGACCTTGGCGCCGAGGCGCTCGGCCACGGCCTTGGCCTCGTTGCGGGTCATCTTCTCCAGGGTGCCGGTGAAAACGACGGTCTTGCCCGCGAAGGCCGACGACGAAGCGGCCCGCTCCATCGGCTCGACCTCGACCTCATCGAGCAGCGCCGAGACGGCGTCGGCGTTGTGCGGCTCGGAGAAGAACAGGAGGAGCGCATCGGTGGCCACCGGACCGATCTCGCCGTCGTCCGCGAACACCCGGTAGGCGTCGCCGGGTCGCTGCCCGGCAGCCCGGGCGATCGCCGCTCGTACCGCATCGACATCGCCGTAGTGGGCGAGCAGGTTCTCGCGCTGCACCGCACTCAGGCGGGCGCGCTCCTTGGCCGGTGTCGCGCCGTCCTCCGGGAAGCCGAGATCGAGCAGGCGGTCCCGGGTCGTCCCGCCGACCCGCGGCACCGCGGTCAGCTCGACCCAGTCGGGACCCGGCTGTGCGGCCGACGCCTCGCGGATTGCCGCGATGAGCGCGGGCATGTCGGGGAAGCGCTTGGCCAGGGCCTTGGCGGTCGCCTCGCCGATCTGCGGAATCCCGAGCGCGAAGAGCAGGCGGTTCATCGAAACCCTGCGGCGCGCCTCGACGCCGGCGAGCAGGTTCTTGATCGCCTTATCCTCTTCCTCACCCTTCTTCTTGGCGGCCTTCTTGGGTGGCTCGGCGGTCCCGGATTCGGCGCGCCGCTCGGCCGAGAGCGCCTCGCGCCGCGCCACGATGGCAACCTTGAGCTTTTCGAAGTCGAGCCGGAACAGGTCGGCGGGCTGGTGAACCAGACCGGCCTCGAATAGAACCTCGATATAGGTTTCGCCAAAGCCCTCGATGTCGAAGCCGTTGCGCGAGACGAAGTGCTTCAGGCGCTCCACGCTCTGAGCCGGGCAGATCAGCCCGCCGGTGCAGCGGCGCACCGCGTCGGGGCGGCCGGTGCGCGGATTGATCGCTCGGACGGCGCGGCTACCGCAGGCCGGGCAGGTCTCCGGAAACGCGTAGGGCTTCGAATCCGCCGGACGCTTGCCGAGGTCGACATCCATGACCTTCGGGATCACGTCGCCGGCCCGGACCACCGTCACGGTGTCACCGACGCGGATGTCGCGGCCGTCGCGGATCGGCTCCCCGTCCGCGCCCACGCCCTTCACGTAGCCTTCATTGTGCAGGGTCGCGTTGGAGACGACAACGCCGCCAACCGTCACGGGGCGCAGCTTCGCCAGCGGGTTCAGCGAGCCGGTGCGGCCGACATTGATGACGATGTCCTCGAGGACCGTCGTCGCCTCCTGGGCCGCGAATTTGTGGGCCAGCGCCCAGCGGGGCGAGCGCGAGACGAAACCGAGCCGCTTCTGGAGCGCGAGGTCGTCGACCTTGTAGACGACGCCGTCGATATCATAGCCAAGCCCGGCCCGGTCCGCCTCGATCCGGCGGTAATGGGCGAGCATCGCCTCGGTGTCGGTGAAGATCTCGGTGAGCGGATTCACCGGCAGACCCCAGGACGCCAGGCGCTGCAAGGCCTCGTACTGCGTTCCGGCGATCGGGGCCGAAAGGTCGCCCCAGGCATAGGCGAAGAATTCGAGCGGCCGGGAGGCGGTGATCTCGGGATCGAGCTGGCGCAGGCTGCCGGCGGCGGCGTTGCGCGGGTTGGCGAAGAGCGGCTTCCCGCCGCCTCCTGGCGGGCGTTGATGGCGGCGAAATCGGCGTGGGACAGGTAGACCTCGCCCCGCACTTCGCAGATGTCCGGCCATCCGGAGCCGGCGAGCACCGCCGGGATGTCCTTCACGGTGCGAGCGTTGGCGGTGACGTTCTCGCCGACCTCGCCGTCGCCGCGGGTCGCGGCGGTGTCGAGCCGCCCGTCCACGTAGCGCAGCGACAGAGATAGCCCGTCGATCTTGGGCTCGGCCGTGAAGGCCAGCGGCGCGCCCTCGGGCCAGCCGAGGAAGCGGCGGACACGGGCGACGAAGTCGGCCACCTCCGCGTCGTCGAAGGCGTTGCCCAGCGAGAGCATCGGCACTGCGTGCCGCACCTTGGCGAACTTCTCTGACGGTTTGGCGCCGACCGAGGTGCTCGCCGCGCCCGTCCCGGCGAGATCGGGGAAGCGGCTCTCGATAGTCTCCAGGCGCCGGCGCAGGCGATCGTATTCCGCGTCCGAGATCTCGGGCGCGTCCTCCTGATAGTAGAGCCGGTCGGCCTCCAGGATCGCCTCGGACAGGCGCGCGTGCTCGGCGCGCGCCTCCTCGGCGGTCAGATCGAGATCGGGCGTATCGGTTTTCACGGCGGCCATGGTGGGCTTCTAACGCATCGGGCGCCGGCCGGGAGCCGGCTGCGGAACGGCGTCCCCGGTTTCCGTCACATGCGGGCGGTGAGTAGGTCGCCGCGGCTGATCATCCGGGACGCGGCCAGGAACACGGCCGCGACCAGGGCCGCAACCGCCGGCAGCGGCAGGAACGGAGCGATCCACCCAGCCAGCGCGGTGCCGGCGACGGATCCGAGATTCATCGCCGCCATGTAGACCTCGAACTGTGTGGCCGCCCCCGCGCGCCCGCGGCTCGCCTGGAGCAGCGCCGGCATCAACGCGACGATCAGCAGTCCCGGCAGCATGTCGGTCAGCGCGAGGATCACCGGACCGGCCGGCCCGACGAGGCCGACCCCGATCAGGGCGCCGGCCATCACGAAGGTGGCGGCACTGGCGCGCAGAAGGGCCCCCAGCGGGCGCACGGGACCGGCCCTGTCCGACCAGAGGCCGACCGCCAGAGCGCCGGCGATACCGCTCGCCAGCGCCAGGGCGGCCTGCAGGCGCGAGAGGGCCGCTGGATCCCAGTCCTGCTGCTGCAGAAGATTCACCGAGAAGGGCAGCTCGAACAATCCCAGCGCGCCGTCGAGCCCGAAGCATAGGGCAAGGAGCTTCACGGCCCGCGGTCGCCGGAGCGACAGAGCGAGCCGGCGCAGGAAGCGGCGGAACGGGAGGCGCCGCGGCGCCGGTCCGCGCCGGTCCAGCGCGGCGAAGGCGTCCCCGGGCGCCTCGCGGACCAGCAGCATCGGTAGGCTGGCCAGAATGGCGGCCGCGAGCAGCCAGCCCACGCTCACGGCCAGACCATGTGCCGTGAGCATCCAGGAGAAGACGGCCGCGCTGAGGCTGGTACCGGCCACGAAGCCGGCGCGCGTGGAGGCGCTGACCCGGCCGAGTTCAGGCTCCGGTACGTAATCCATGATCATCCGGTCGCAGGCGGTGTCGAGAAGCGACGCGAAGAGGCTATGCGCGAGGAAGACCAGCCCCAGCAGGCCAACCTGCTCCGCGGTCGCCAAGAGCAGGAGCGCGAGCGTGGCGTGGCATCCGAGGACCGCCATGAGGGCGAAGGGCCGACGCCGGCCCATGCGGGAATCCCCGGCGCGATCCACCAGCGGACCCCACAGGAGCGGCTGCAGGGTCCAAGGAAGGCCGGCGAGGGCGAAATGGAACCCGATCTCGGCGGCCGTGGCGCCTCGCGCGGTGAGATGGTTGGCGAGCGCGGTCAGCGAGAACCCGGCGATCAAGCCCTGGTAGAGGTAGGTCGCGAAGAATACGCCGTAGCGGGCGCGCCGATCGGCGAGGCTCGGCAGGTCTCGGACGGAGCGGCGTACGGATGCCGCGGCCGGCGCGTTCAAGTGCGGCTGCCCTTGCCGGTCCGGTGCGAGACCACGATGCTCGTCATTCCGCCCTCACCGGATCCATCCCGTGCCGCCAGAGACCGACGACGTTATCGCCCAGTGTCGGCCACCGCGAGGCGTCGCATGAACGCGGCGGACGTTTGGCTCATCGACCTCGCCGTCTCTCCGGCCCGGCTCGACCACTGTGCGAGCGTCCTCGACGAAGCGGAACGCGACCGCGCCGCCCGCTTTCTGCGGCCGGCGGACCGGGTGCGCTATATCGCGAGTCACGCGGCGCTCCGGCTGATCCTCGCCGGGCCGCTCGATCTCGATCCGGCCGAGATCCGCTTGGCTACCGGCGCGGCCGGCAAGCCGGAACTCGCCGGTTCGGCGCGGGGCGTCCTGGACTTCAACCTGTCGCATTCCGGGCAGCGCGCGCTGGTCGGCCTCGCCCAGGCGGCCGCGATCGGCGTCGATATCGAACTGGTGCGCCCGATACCGGATGCCGTGCGGATCGCGCGGGCCCATTTCGCCGCGGACGAGACGGCGATTCTGACGGCGCTGCCGTCGGACGCTGTCGTACCGGCCTTTTTCGGCTTGTGGACCCGCAAGGAGGCGGTGGTGAAGGCGCTGGGCGCCGGTCTGTCGCTGCCCCTCGACCGGTTCAGCGTCACGCTGCCGCCCGCGCCGCCGCGCCTGCTCCGGATCGCCGGAGGCGGCGCCTGGACGCTGGCGTCGGTCGATGCCGGTCCGAACTATGCCGGCACCGTGGCGGTGCGCTCGGCCTCGGCGACGGTCACGCACCACACGCTTGCCGCCGATTGGCCCGATCTTCTCGGCTGAAACCAACAAGACCGCGCTTGCGGCCCGGGAAAGGCGCGGCTATAAGCCCGCTCGCCGGCCCTGGCGGACACGCAGGCCGGCCTTCGGAGTGTAGCGCAGTCTGGTAGCGCACCACGTTCGGGACGTGGGGGTCGCAGGTTCAAATCCTGCCACTCCGACCAGTTTTCCCTAAGGAACTGGTCGATCCGGTCGGAGGCCCGAAAGCCCGACCACAAATTCGACCACAAAATTGCACCCATGCGACGGACAAGTCGCTCAGTCGCGCGGCTGATCGTGGGGGTCGTCCGTGCCGCTGAACCTGCATCCGAGCTGCCAGGATCGGATGGTCGAGGTCCTGCGGGATGCCCTTGGGCACCTGCAGGTGTCCCACGGCATGTTCCTCGATTGGCATAGCCTAGCCGCTCTGTCCCCGCTGGACGAGGCGCTCCCCCGGCAGGACAAGCAGCCTGTGTCGCTGACGGCGATGATCGACGATCGCCCGGCCTCCGACTTCGCGGCCGACCGCATCGGACGGATCCTCATGGAGGGCGGGGCCGACTGGAAGGACGATCCGGCCCCCGAGCCGTTGACCAACGTTCCGCGGTTCGCCGACGCCGCAGGGTTCGCCCGGGAGGTCGTCGCCGAGCTGAACAGCCTCCCGTGGCGCTACACGTTCAGCCTCCGCCTGCCCCACAAGATCGGCGCCGTCCTGCGGACCATGATCGACGACACCGGGCGCCGGGAGATCGGCGGCGGCCTCGCCCTGGTGGATGAGCGTGCGCTCGACGGCCACCTCCCGCTGCCCGAGGGCCTAAACCGGCTCGCCATCCTCGGGGGCGGGCATGGGTGGGGGAGCGACACCGTCTACCTGCAGGTGCCGCTGGAGGGCTACGCCGATAAGCACGGCGTGTCCGGTACGGCGCGCCTGGCCGTGGAGACGCTGCAGACCTTCATCGGCCTGGGGATCGCACTGCGGATCTTCCGCTACGATCCCAGCTACACGCCGCTGGGGTTCGCGCAGCCCGCGATCGTCCACCAGGTGCACCGCCACGACGCCGTGGAGGGGCCCGTCCACGACACCGCCTTCGGCCTGGAGGCCAGCATGCTGATGGGCATGGAAGGCTTCGCGTTCGTCGAGTACGGCCCCGCCTTCCCGATGGAGATGCTCGTCACCGACATCATCGAGAGGATACGCGTGTGCTTCACCCAGCCGAAGGAGGCCACCCGGATCAACCGGGCGGCGCAATGGCTGGCCACCAGCTCCATGAGCCGTAACGGCACCATGGCCTTCGTCCAGGCGATGGTCGCCGTCGAGATCCTGCTAGGGGATAAGAAGACCACCGACATGGTCGGCATCGGCGAGCCTCCTGAGCAACCGCCTCGCCTACCTCATCGGGACGAGCCAGGCGGACCGCGAGCAGGTCCTGTCCGATTTCCGGGGGCTCTACGCGGTCCGGTCCGAGATCGTCCATTCGGGCAAGACCCGCCTGTCCCACTCGGAATGGGCCAAGTACAGCCGGCTCGTCTGGATGTGCGGTACGGCGATCAAGGAGGAGATCGACCTGCTCAGGAAGAACTCCCGCTAGGCCGCTTTTTACGGCTCCGGCCGAGGCCCGCGCGCGCGCCCTCCATGTGGTCGGACGAGTGGTGGCCGTAGTTCTTCTCGATCATCTCGACCGTCATGCCGACGTACCCGGCAAGCTCCCAGATCGGGACGCCCTCCTGCATGCCCCAGGTCACCGCCGTATGGCGGAGGCTGTGGCGGACGACGTCGTCACCGAAGCCCAGGTCGTAGCAGAGGTTGGCGAACGCCCGGTGCGTCGACTTCACCGGCTTGCCGCGCCACTCGATCACGTACCGCTGACCGAGGACGTGGTGCCAGCGCCAAAGCATGGCGGCCAACTTGTTCGGCAGCGGCACGGTCGGCGCCTTCTTGTTCTTCTTCGTCGCGGCCCCGAGGGCCTTCCTGTAAAACGTTGCGGCCGGCTTGCCGTCGACGAGCTTGAGGTCGATCCAGGGGCGGCCGACCTCCGGGACGAAGCTCGCCTCGCAGATCGGTCCGGAGCGGGATCCGGTCTGGAGCGCCACGAGGATGAACCGCGCCAAGTGCTGCGCGCATCGGCGTCCGTGGACGTGCTCGCCGCCCCGGGACCCGCGGTGGACCGTCTGGATCTCGCGCTTGCGCCAGGCGGCGTTCAGGAGGCGGGCGGCCTCTTCCTTGGTCAGCCACCGTTCCCTTGGCTCGGCCTTCGGAGGCAGGGTGACCTTCACGATCTCCCGCGTCAGGCCGTCCTCGATCGCAACGTTGATCGCTGCACGCAGGTCCTCCAGCTCGCGCCGGGGCCCACCCTCACCAACGACGCGCTGCTGCGTCGGCTTGGAGTGTCCGCGGTGCACCGGACCGGCGTCATCCTTGCGCGGGTTGCCGTCGCGGTCGAGACCCGCCCGGGCGTGCGTCGCCCACGGGGTACCGACGCGCGATGCGACGTATTCGGCGCATGAGACGCTGTCGACTTCCTCCAGCGACCGCTCGCCCCACCACGTCAGGAGCGCCCGAACGCGCTGCTGCAGCTCCTCGTACCGGACGACCTTCGTCTTGGCCTGAAGGTAGCGGGCGAGGACCTCGGCGACGGGGACCTCGGCCGCCATGCGGTTCTTCCGGGGGCCGGCGGTCTTGAGGGTGGCGACCGCGAGGTCGGCCTTGAACGCCTTTAGCCGTTCGCGGGCTTCGGCCTTCGCGTCAGCGCCAACGCCGCAGCCAGTGCCGTGCTGGCGCCCCTTGTGGATGATGTTCCAGACGCCGCCGCGCTCGATCCCGTCCGAACCGATGCGGCCCGGTCGCCAGGCGAGGTACGGATCGCCGCGCTCGCCCTTGTCGAGGGTGATCCGCTTGGTGGGGCTTCGGGGGCCTCGCTCGCGCTTGGGCTTCGGGGCTTCGTCCGGCATCGCTCTCTCCACTCCCGGATCAACCGCTTCGTCACGAACATGCGGTTGCCGTGCCTCTCGACGACGAGCTCGCCCCGGTTGATGGCCCCGCGCAGCGCGGCCGCCGTCCACATGGGGACGCGACCGATCAGGGGATCCGGGAGGCACAGATCCGGGATCCAGCAGGCGGTCTCCAGGTCGAGCGGCAGATCCTCGTGGGCGTCCGCGGTGATCCGCTTCGGCTCCTCCCACGACACCGGCCCAAGGTCGAAAATCCACGTCGTCATGGGGGGATGATGCACCGATTTGTGGCCGCGAAAACCGTAACGCAGGTCTACGGTTAAGGCCGTGACCCCTCTGATCCCTGGGCTCCACTACGCAGGCCAGGGATCGAGAAACCCTGACGCGAGGCGGCCCTTGCCCCGGCCGTCGTCGCCCTGCAGGATGGCCGCATGCCCAAACGATTGCCCCGCCCCGACCGCCATCCCTGATCCCGCGGGGCGCCGCGCGCCGGGCCTCGCCAGAGGCCTCGCCATGACCGTCTTTTTCACCTCGGACACGCACTTCGGCCATCAGGGTATCCTTGGATCCCGGATGACCAAGCCCCGCCCGTTCGCCTCCATCGAGGCGCATGACGAGGCCCTCATCGCGACCTGGAACAACCGGATACGCAGCGACGACATCGTCTGGCACCTGGGCGACTTCGCCTACGGAGCGAGCCGCAAGCGGGTCGCCGAGATCTGGCGCCGCCTCAACGGCGTGAAGCACCTCGTCCGGGGAAATCATGACGCTGACCGGACGACCCGCCTCCCATGGGCGAGCCAGCAGGACCGGGCGCAAGTTGCGGACCGGGGGGCCGTCTTCATTCTGGATCACTACGCGCACCGGACATGGGCAGGCAGCCATCGCGGGTTCCTCCACCTGTACGGCCACTCGCATGGCTCGCTGCCCGGGACCGCAGCCTCCCTCGATGTCGGCGTGGACTGCTGGGCCTGGCGCCCCGTGACGACGCCGGAAATCCTGGAGGCCCTGGAGGAGACCCGCGCCCTGGAGGCCGGCCGGGCCGCGATCGGGGCCCTCGCTGAGGCGGCCTGATCGGGGGCCATCATCGGTCCCGGATCGCGGCCCGCAGGGCGTCCTCCGACGGCCACGGCTCGCCCCGCGCGTGGGCGTCCACGGCCCGGCGGACCGGGGCGCGGAGGCGGGCGACCGCGCCGGGGAGGTCCTCGTGGGCGGGGCGGCGGACCACGGGATCGCCGCGGCCCAGCTGCTCCAACAGGTCGAGGGCGGGGTCAGACACGGCCCGGGCCCTCGACCGGCGGCTCGTAGGGAGTGCGCGCCCGGCTAGGCCGAGGGACGTCTCCTTGATCGCGGCGGTGCCCATCGACATGAGGGGCACGGATGCTGGCACAGGCCCCGGCCGGAAGCGGATTATCGCCATCGGCTGGTTCCGGTGGAACATCACAATTCCCTCAAGCGCGTCGACCGTGAACCGGTGGGCCAGCATGGGCCGGCCGCGCCTGCCGAGGACTTGGACGTCCGTGACGTTGAAAGAACTCTGGCCGTCTGGCGTGCAGAGATCGACGATCTCGCCCCTTTGAAGGTCCCGGACCTCCAGCGTGACGAGCTCGTCCGGTTCGGCCGGGGCTGCCTCAGGCGTCGGGGCCGAGGCCTGGCCGACGGTGGCATGGGGGCCGACGCCGGCGACGGGGTAGACCCCCATCAGGTGCATGAGCCGGCCGATGCCGATGACCTCCCGGGCGGCGGCCACAATCCGCTCCTCCCGCTCGGCCGCAGCCATCGCCTTCCGCACGTCGACCGGCACGCGGTCGTGGCGATACGTCTTGCCGTCCGGGGCGATCACCAGGTCGGGGTAGGCATCCGCCATCAGCCGACGGCCCGCGGCCGCGTAGGCGGCGATCAGGTGCCGGATCTGGAGCGCCGCCCACTTGCCGATCGGGTGGTTGTCCAGGCCGTAGGCGTCCTCGATCTGGCAGAGCAGCACCTGGACCGTTAGGCGCGATAAACCGGCCCGGTCGCGGAGGGACCAGATGCCGCTCGCGATGTCCTCGTCGCCGGCGTAGAGATCGTACTCCCCGTCGCCGATGCAGCTGCGCATGCAGGCCCCTCGCGGTCGAGGGCCTGCCGGGTCACGAGGCGGACCCAGTAGCCCCCGTCGTCGGCCTCGACGCGATCGGCGGTCCCACGGTCCCCGGCGGGCTGGCGGTTCGACTTGCTCACGCGACCCTCCCGGAGTTGCCCTCGACTTCAATGGCCTTGGTCCGCCATTGGACAGCCGTCTCGGCGATCCGCTGCCTCAGCGTCTGGATAGCCCGCTGCAGGGGATGGCCCGCATGCTCGGGCTCCAGGGCCGGGGCGAGGACCTCCGCCATGACGCGGAGGGCGCTGACCTTGGCCCGCCAACCCCGGGCGACGGTCCAGTGCTTCGCGTAGGCTGGGTCGGCAGGCGGCCCGAACTTACGGACTAGCTCCTCCAAGTAGCGGCCCCTGACCTCCTCGTAGGCGGCCATCACGATGTCCGTCGCCGCCGGCCGTAGTCCGGGTGCATCGTGTAGCTCACCCCCGCCGGGTACCGCGGCGTCGGCACCGCGAAAGGGGGCCGCCTTGGGGGCGGCCTCCTCGGCCGGCGGAGGATCTCGGCGATCTCGGGCGGGTCCTCCGGGATCTCGGGCGAGGACTGCAGGGCGTCTCGGCCGCGGCCGCCGCCTTGAGGATCTCGATCGCGGCGTCCTCGGTCCACGTGGGCTCGACGCCGCCGTGCTCACGGGCGAACAGGCGGACGAAGTGGACCGGCATGCCGGCGAGCGTCACGGTCTCGGCGCCCGGGAGTGCCGGGCGGGCGAAGCACCTGATGCCGACGGCGTCGATCGCCGGGTCGTCGGCCCGGGCGTGGAGGAGGAGCCTCGCCGGTGCTGGAGCGGTCGACGGTGACCTCTAAATAGTCCTGGAAGGCGAGGACGTGCTTCACGGGCGGGTCTCCTTGTTCGAGGGGGCGACCTCGGTGGCCGAGGCGGCCGCCCCGCCGAGGATCGCGATGATGACAGTGAGGCCGGCCATGGCGCTGGAGACGCCCAAGCCGACGGCGAAATCGTGCGGGCCGAAGGCGGCCAGGCACCCGCAGGCGGCGAGGCCCACGGCGGTGACGGCGAGGCGGATGGGCTCGCCGACGAGGAGGCGGGCGGCGGCCTTCATCGGCCGTCTCCCGCGCAGGCGGTGCAGAGCGTCTGGTCATTGTCGACCCAGCCGCACCCGCCCTCGCAGGCGTCGTTCTCCGAGCAGCCGCAACGCCGGCAGACCGGGCCGATCGACGCCGGGATCTTCCAGCCGTGCTCGTCGCGGAGGAGCGGCAGGAGCTTTTCGGCGCAGGCGTCGATCAAGTCGTGATCGGCGTGCTCCGAGCAGGTGATGCCGGCCCGGGAGGCGGCCGGGCAGGCGAACTCGGCCAAGCACGCCAGGTGACCGCCGAGGAGTTGCGTGACCAGGAGCTGGCCGAGCCAGTCCCGGATCTCGGCCGGGAGTTCGGCCCAGACCTTGGCGGGGTAGAGAGGGATCGGGCTGATCTCGGTCGGGAGATCCAGGGCGAAGCGGGGATCGCGCGCGAGGTCCGTCATCACAGGCCTCCCAGTTCTGCGAGGGCCTGGTCGTCCTCCCGGCGGCCGGCCTCCTCGGCGGCCTTCGTCTTGGCCCAGGCCCGGCAGCTTGCCTGGTACTCCGCCTCGTGAAGCAGGCGCAGCCACTCGGCGAGCTTCCACTTGTCGAACTCCAGGACGACGCAGGCCTCGCGGATCGAGGGCGAGCAAGCCGACAGGTGGGCCCCGGCAAGGGCACCGGGGACGAAACCCTTCGTGGCCCAGGCATCCGGTATCCTGAACGTGGGCTCGGCCCGCAGGATGAAGTTGATCCATTGCCCGACTTCGGTCGTCGCCTTGGCGCAGGCTTTCCGGGCGAGCGTGGCGCGGAGCTTCGATCGTGTCGCGTCCTTCTTCGCCAGCCGGGCCCGTTCGGCCTGCTCGGCCGGGGTGCCGCCCTTGACGCGGACCAGCTCGGCGCCGGGCCGGGACAGGTCGAGCCTCCAGTGGGGGTCCCAGTCGAGTATCTGCCAGCCGCGGACGCCGTCGACCTCGGCCTCGGCGAGCAGACCGAGGCGCAGGCCCCAGTGGATGCAGTTCCCCCCGTTCCGGTAGGCGGTCCAGGTCGGGTGGTCGTCCGAGGAGAGGCGCAAGCCCTTCGTGCGATGGTGCACGACCCCGGTCTGCCGAACCCGCTCGAACCGGGCGACGAATGCGTCGCGGTCGAGCCAGTCGGCCCGGCCGAAATCGCCGATCGCCCCGCCATAGGCCGCGATAAGGTCGGCATTGCAGTGGAAGGGCCAGCGGTGGACGTCGTGGCCGTATCCGCCGTCGCGGAGAGAGGCCTCGAACGCCGCATGCCGTTGGGCGACGGTCTTGGGCTGGTACTCACGCTTTGGCATCGAGCCCTCCAATGATGGCGGCGGTGACCGTTGCGATCCGGCGGCCCCGGACTTCGGTAAGAAGGCCGACGAGAACCTCCAGGAGCCTCCCCGTTCACGATCTGCAGTCGGCTGACCTCGGCCTCCAGGGCGGCGATGCGCTCCTTGTGCGTCGGCCCTTCGGCCGGGACCGGACGGCGCCCGAGGTCGAAGCGAACGACCTCCGTCGCGCCGGCGAACGGGGAGGCCGCCGGCGGGCGCCGGCGATCCGCGAGGTTGACGACATCGCCCATCAGACCCTCCCCCGCAGGCGCTCAGAGCGGGCGATCGACTTGTCGGCGCGCACCCAGGTGATCGCGTCCCTGCCGTTCATGCCGGTCGTGCGCGCGAGTTCGAAGGCGCGGGCGAGGTCCTCGGCGGGGAGAGGCTCGCAGAGGGCGGGCTGGCCGTGCTCGTCCGGGATCGCGAGGGTCTCCGGCAGGTCGCGGGAGCGGCGCATCTCCGGGAACGGGAGGACGCCCTGGGCCGGTCCCCTGGCACGAAGGGAGACGCCGGCCTCGCGGAGGCGCAGGTAGACCGCCTGGGGCTGGACGCCCCAACGCTCGGACAGGTCCTTCACGGTCGGGCGCGGGGTATGCGCCATGATCCGACGGATCTCGGCGTCCTCGGGGGCAACGCGGGGCCGGCCGGGGGCCGGGTACAGGTGGGATAGCAGAAGCATCGGTCAGGCCCTCGGTTTCGGGAACACGGCGGCAATCGCGGAGGCCGGTAGGCCGGCCACGGCGGCGTCGAGTCTCGGGGCCCAGATCCGGCAGGACGTACCAGCCGGCCGCCGGCTGATCGGGCACGATGGCCATGGCGCAGCGGAGGACCGCGACGACGTCGCGCTCGTGCGCCTCGCGGGCCTCGATGGCGCCAGCCGCCTCGCGGTCGCCGGCGTTGGCCTGCCGGCGCTGCAGGGCGTGGAGGCCCCGCAGGTGCGAGAGCCCGGCCGGGGCCCGCAGGCCTCGGCGGGCAAGGATGCAGAGCAGGGCGCCCGTCGATATGCCGGAGGCGCGCTCCGCTGCGTGTGCCGACCCGAGGACGTAGGAAGCCTCCACGGCGGCCGCCTCCAGATCGGGGGGCATCGATCGGGTCCGCTGGACCGTGCGGATCTCCATGCCGTTCGCGATCATCGCCCGGCGGGCGGACGCGAGAAGCGCGCGGCCCTGGATCCACCACCAGCGGCCGGCGCAGGCCTCCAGCCCGTGGGAGAGGTAGAGCCTCGCGACTTTCCAGTCGGGGGGCGTTTCGTAGAGCGCGCGGTCGATGTGACGCTCGGCGAGGTCGGGGAGGCCCGGCGGGCGGATGCAGCAACGCCCACGTTAGGCCTCCTCGATGTATCGGACTTCCTTGCGGACCCCGATCGCCGCGAGGAGCCGGGCCGACGGCGGGCGCACGCCGCGCCGGACGTCGGAGAGATACGAGGGCGAGAGCCCAAGCTGGGCCGCCAGGGCGGCGGCCGAGCCGGCCCTTTCTAGGGCCAGACCGAGCCGCCGGTCCGCCTCCTGTCGCGAGATTTCTGCCACGTCCGTTCTCCTCTCAGTCACACAGTCACGAGACTGATGAGAGCACGTTTTGGGTGGATTATCCACCCAGTTCAACGGATGTCCATACGAATTTTCCGGCAGCCGGCTTTCCCCAACGCCCCGCTTCAAATTCACAAATCCGGTGCAGGAAGGGCGTTGGTGAAAGATGGCGCCGGCGGCGAGCGAACGGTTTTGTTGATAAATCGCACCCATAACCCTTGATCCCGGCTCGGCCGGGTGGGAGTATCAGTCAATCCGTCGCGTGCCGGTGGCCGGTGGCTGATCGTGCTGCACCCGCTCAAGGAACCCCGCCATGGACCCGGTCCTCCCCGACCTTCATTCCCCGCCACCCTTCTACGATCTCGAATGGCGGGAGGGCGCCGAGGGCGTTGCGACCGCACGGATGACGCCGGTTTTCCTCCAGGCGTGGCATGCCAATTTCGTGGTGCTGGAACGGTGCGGCTACCGCGCCGCCGCCCACCGCCCGGAGTTCGTGACCTGGCGCCGGCAGGACCTGCTCCCGACGAGCCGCCTGATCGCCTGGAACACGGTGCGGGCCCTGGGACGCGTCGAGACGAACGCCAACCGCGCCGTCGAGCGCGCCGCCATCGAGGCCGAGCGCGCGCGCCCGGTCCAGGGAACCGAGATCGTCGGCATCCAGTGCGCGCTCGTGATGATCCTGACGAACCGCCCCTGGCTGATCCCCGACCGTCTCCTGGAGACCGCGACCCTCTTCGCCCACGCGGAGACGCTGACGCGGCCGCAGGCGGTCTTCATGCGGGAGATCTACGCGGAGGCGCGGGATAGGCTCGCCCGGATCGACGCCCGCCTGGCCTCCCCGGCCGGCGAGGAGGCCCTCGCCCGCGTCCAGACCCCCGCGGTGAGGTGGGCGCTTCTGCATGCGGTCCGCGAGATCACGGCTCTCGACGCGGACCGGGCCGGCGAGCGGAACAACTCCGGATGGGACGCTGCCTCAAGCGACGTGGGCCATCGCCTTGCGGCCCGCCCCGCCCTCGACGTCCAGGCTGCGGCGCACGCTTGGGCGATCGTCTACCGGCACCGCAGGCAGGTCAGCCCGCCCCTCCGCGAGGTCCTCTACGGATCGCCAGACATCGAGGACGAGCCGGACATCGCCACGGCCGCGTGACACGTCCCCTGACTTTCATCCCCCCGTGGCACGATCACCCCACCGACAGGAGCCCCCATGCCCGAGATCGTCCTCAAAGCCCTGGAAGAATTTGCCCGCGTGATGCGCGCGATTTTCGACGCCATCCTTTGGCTTTTGATCCTGCCGTTCCGCCTCATCGGGGCGGTGGCCCACCGGTCGTCCCCGCTGCAGATCGCGGCCGAGGCCCTGGCGGAGCAGCCGGCCGCTGCGACCGGCCCGCTCTACGACGAGATCCCCCGACGTACGAGCAGAGGCGGGGGCGGGAGCGCCACGAGCTGGCCGCCCTGATCCGCAAGACGGCCGAGAACCGTCTCCTGGGCTTCCCGCGCCACGCCATCGAGCGTCTGCCCCCGATCCTGGAGGCGTGGGTCTGCACGACGTGCACGCGGGACGACGCCCATGCCCTGATCTCGGCGCCGGACTGGCGCATCCACGATCACGTGAAAAGCGCGGGCGACGACCGCCGTGGGTACAAGGGCTGGCCCCCTATCCCGGCCCTGCATTTGGAGAACCAGCACCAGGGCCGCTCCGGCAAGGGCGGCCCGGCCAGGCCCGAGATGATGACGGTCGACGAGCTCCTGGCCCGCCTCGAAGCCGACGCCCCGGCCTTCTCAGGCCCCCGCATGCGGTGACCCCGGTCCCCGACCCGACCCATCAGGCCGCCGGCGATCCCGGCGGCCTATTTCGTCAGGGGGTACCGCCGGCCAGGAGGTGCTCCCGGTACCGGCCGACGCCGTCGACGAGGCGCGCATAGCACTCCCGGGCCGTCTGGGCGTCGGCCTCGCAGGCCCGGGCGTGGGCGATCCACCGGTCCCGCTCGCGCCGGAGGGCGGCGGCCTCGGCCCGGGCCTCGGCGGTCGCCCGGCGGGACAGGGCGAGCGCGTCCCGGAGGTCGTAGACCGCGTCGAGGCAATCCTCGCGGCGCTGGGCGGCTCGGGCGAGGGCGTTCTGGATCCCGGCATCGAGGGCTAGGGCGGCCCTGCCCCCTGGAAGGCGACGTCCGCGATGACGGCGGTCGTGACGGTCATGGCGGCTCTCCCCAGGCGATCGGATCTCACGGGGACATCCTGCGCCTGGGCTCTCGTACCGGGCAAGCCGCTTCTCGGGTTATCCCTGGCCCCGGGTTAACCGGCGTCGAGGGCGGCCGGTCGAGGCGCTCCCCCCGTTACTCCTATTCCCAGAAACGCGTCACGACTTGACACGTCCTCCTGCGGTGCAAGGCCGGACGGGCTTGGTAACGCGTTCCCCGAGGGCGTGCATCAGAGCTTGCCGGTCGAGGTCCGTGCCCTCCCGATCGCCGCGCTCCATGAGGCGCGTATGGGCCACCTTTAAGACGACCCGGGGGTCGATGGGCCGGCTCAGGGAGCGGTCGTCGATCGCTAGGATCTCCCGCATGGCGTCCACGATCGACCGCTCCAGGGTCTCCCGGTCCACGATGCCGGCGGCACGGGCAGCGGCGCGGGCCTTGGCCTTGCTCCGGCGGGCGACGTCGCGGCGGCGGGCCGCGCGCTGGGCCCCGGTCAAGCCTCGGGGCTGCGGGTAGGGTTCGTCGGCGGACAAGGGCATGGAGAAGCCTCCAGTGGGTGGAAGGAGATTGTCCCACCCCCGCAAGCAAGCCGGAAATCGACATGTCCACCCCTACGGTCGACATGTCGACCGATCCCATCCCGTGGAACCCCATCAGAATATGTCGGGCAACGATCCTTTTTCGAAACGCCTAGAACACGAATAAAGACAACCACTTACCGGAAGCAGGTAACGCGTTTCCGTGTGCGCACGTCGTGCGCAGGTCGGCACCTTGAACGGATTAGGCCGGCTCGAACGATACGATGGCCTTCATGCCGGCGGACACCAGGATCGCCTCGACCCGGTGGTCCAGGGAGGCGGAGACGGCGCGTCGGCGGTAAAGGTCCCAGGCGGCGATGTCGCCCTACAGGGGGACGGTCTTCACCTTGGGGCTGACATCACTACCGGGTAGCAAGGGCTGCCTCAATATCGTCCCAGGTCCACCGGCGCTTCAAGGAGTTGAATTGCTCGTGCCCGATCATCCGCCCATGCTGCATCTGGCCGACTGTTAGCCCAGCCGCGATGCCCACGGAGACGCTAAAGCGAAGGATAGACTTTCTGCTCGGCGGTAGACGCTCGAACTCCGCCCGTAGCTGGGGCGGAACGATGCAATCCCGAGCGAATGCGTTTGCCTCCTGCTCGCGCCCGTCCTGAAGGGTCTCCTCGTCGTCGACGAAGGTCTGACCATCGTGAAGGATCAGGTGGCCGAGTCTCGTGGAAGACTGTGAACCAGAATTGGTCGTCCGCTCGAAAGCGGAAGCTTAGCAGCAGCATCCGCTTGCCGGATGCCAAAGGACGCGTTGCTCCGCTCGCACGGCACCCTGTCGGAGCGCGCACCACGACGAGCGCGACACCGACGGAAGCAAGGATATCCCGTAGCTTCGGGAAGAACCGAGAAGGCGTGCCTATCCTACTGAGCGCGCGGATCTCGTCGAGCCGGCCGCGAAGGGCGTCTGCGTCCCAAGGGCGCGTCACGACGAGCGCGGCATCGAGCCTCTCCCCGGCGCAGCCAGACTGCGACGGCCCCCTCATCCGAAACCAGTGTGGGCGAAGTCCTAAACTGGGTCTCGCTTCTGACCGAGCCGTAGCGCCTTGTCCAAGTCCGTAGGTTGTTAACGTCGAAAAAGACGAGCCGTCTACGGACGGCGTCCATCCGCTCGTCCACACCCGGCCGTGCGCGCGGCTGCGGGCCAGGAACGGGGACGAGTTCGAGCCATCGCTCGCCCTCGCTCTCTGTCGCGACGCGCACGACGCGGTCAAGGGCGCGGTCGTAGTTCGCCTGCCGTCGGAGCCAGAAATCGGCCGATCCGCCGAGGGCGTTCGAGAGGTCACGGGCAAGAGGGGCGTCTATGGTTACCGACCCAGCAAGGATGCCGCGCAAGGTGTCCATGCCGCCGCCGATCACGCCGCCGAGATCGCATGGAGTGACTTGCTTACGCTCCATTAGCGATACGACTGTGTCGCTTGGCTTTGAGAACCAGTCGGGCTCGAAGGCGATGTCGTCCGTCACGGGCACTGGGCGATATCCATCAGCTTCAGGCGTCGAACCGTCGGCCAGTCCGGAGTGCCTTTGGGCTCCCGACGACCGAAGGTGCCAACTGGCACGAAGGTCGCCCGATGATCCTTGCCGACCCAGAGGACGACGGAGTTCTCCCCAACGATTTCAGCGCCGCCCGCGAGGAGATCGAGCAACTCGCCCGCATGGTCAGCCGCCTCGACGTCCGCGAGCTGCACGATAAGGAGCCGGGCGAGCCTCCGGGCCGAGGCGCTTCTCAGCCGCTTCCAGGTTCGAACAGACGACGAGCAATTCTTTCGTTTGGAAGGAAACGATCAAGGCCGCCTGCTCGAAACGCCGAGCCTCCTGATGGCCGGCCGCGTTCGCGGTCTCAGCTAGACAACTTATGCATCATTTCGATAAGCCTCGCGAAATTTCCAGGTATGCCCAAGGCCGTTGCCGGGCGACCGAACCTGGCTTGCGAGGCCCGCGACCTCGTCTTCGGGATCAGGGACGTCCGGTCTTCGCTCGGCCTGTTCGACGACAAGCCGGGCGAAGCGGCAGAATGGGCTCAGGCAGCCCACGGCCACCTAGCCGCCGACCCGCGTCCTCTGAAGGAGGGCCGCCGGCCGCGCTCAGCGTGCATCCTACTCTCCGGATCGCGAATGGCGTGTAAAGCCCAAGGGGCGGCTACCTAGTGACTTCCCTTCGGCGCCCGATGCCGACAATCCTCGGCACGTCGAGGTTGCTTTGACCATCGACTGCGGGAGGTCAGGCTTCGACCATGGAGATATGGGGCGAGGGCTTGGACGAAGTTCTGATCGAACTCTACGAGAAGCTCCTGGAAAGCGGCGACACCAACGTCGGGTCGCGGGGTTCGACGGTCGAGATGCTCGGGGTGTCGGTCCGGATCGCGAAGCCACGGGCCCGTCTCAGCCGCTCGGAGAGCCGCGGCAAGCCTTTCAGCGCTCTCGGAGAGCTGCTCTGGTACCTGTCGGGTTCGGACAAGCTCGACTTCATCCGGCCGTACGTACCCGAGTACGTCAAGGATGCGACTGATGGCGTGATCCACGGCGCCTACGGCCCTAGGCTGTACGCGATGCGCGGCATCGACCAGGTCGCGAACGTTTGCGCGCTCCTCACCGAGAGGCCGTCGTCTCGCCGCGCCGTGATACAGCTCTATGACGCGGAGGACATCGCCGAGCATCACAAGGAAATCCCCTGCACCACGACGATCCAGCTCCACATCCGCGGGGGCCGGCTGCACGTGTCGGTGACGATGCGGTCGAACGACGCCTACTGGGGGCTGCCGCATGACGTCTTCTGCTTCACGATGCTGCAGGAGATGCTGGCGCGGCGGCTCGGAGTGGAGGTCGGCGAGTACTACCACTACGCCGGCAGCATGCACATTTACGAGGACTACATCGATGGCGCACGGGCTTATGTCGGCGAGGGGCACCAGAAGACCGTTGAGATGCCGCCGATGCCAGACGGCGACCCGTTCGCCCTGATCGACACTCTGCTGGCCGCAGAGCAGCACGTCCGCGCTGGGAAAACCGTCGCCGCGGCGGAGCCTCTTTGCCGATCCATACTGGGCCGACATCGTCCGCATGATCCAAGTGTTCTGGGCCCGTGGCCGAGACGACGAACTGGCCGCGCTTAAGGCCGAGTCTCGCCCACCCTATCTATGGGGCCTTCCTCCAAGGCCGCATAGGCATGAAGCCCAGGCAGCTGAGGCCGCCGACGTCCTGAAGGATACGAGACCCGCATGTCATGGCCCTCATGGGAGCCCGAGCGGCTCAGGCTGGTGGACGCCTTGCGCCAGCACGCGGCGCACGTCCGACCCCTTCCCGGCATTAGCGAAGCGCACGCCCTCGATACCCTGGCGCGTCAGTTTGTGGCGAGCCTGCGTCGCGAGGCCTACTACAAGCAGGTCCAGGCGAAGCCGGTCTCCGCGCGGCGAGCCAACCCGAATGATCCGGGCTTCGATGCCGAGCGGGCGGTGGCCCACCACATCCAGCTTGGTGACGTGGATGAGGCTGGCTGGCTAGCCTTCCTCATGACTCACTTTGCCAGGCCCGCTGACACCGGCTGGCTGCGCCTTCGGGACGTGTACGGCCGTTTGGGCGAAGGCACCTGGGACTGGCCTACGGTCAGCGCCGACCCCGCGGCGTTCGAGGCGTGGCTCGCCGAGAACTGGCGGCGCGTGCGCGGTAGGTTCGGCAATCACCGGAAGTACCAAAGCCTCCGACCGGACGCCGCTACCGGCACTGGCCGAGTGATCCGCAGCTACGTGGATTGGATCGGGCCACAGGGCCACCGGGCCATGCTGGCTGACGTGGTGCGTAGGAACGGCAACCACCCCCACGCGATCTTCGATGCCCTCTATCGGGAGATGCCGATCGTCGGCTTCGGGCGCCTGGGAAAGTTCGATTACCTCTCCATGCTCGGCCGCTATGGGATCGCGCCTGTCGAAGCTGGATCTGCGTACCTTGACGGCGCTACGGGGCCGGCCTCGGGAGCCAGCCTCCTGTTCGACGGCGTGCGGAATGGGCCGACATCGCGTCTCGGCCTCCAATCAATGCTCGACGAGTTAGATCGAGATTTGCGGGTCGGCATGGCTGTCACCGAGGATGCCCTCTGTAACTGGCAGAAGAGCCCCGGCAGGTTCGTGCACTATAAGGGATAGGTTAGGTCGTCCCGGAGAGCCATCCTGATCGAGGCGGTGCCAGGCTGGCCGCCGGTGCGAGCGAGAACCCAAAGCTGTGTCCATCGGCACCGGAAGCCGACGGGAAAAAGCCACTCAAAGCGGCTAGTCTGCCTCCGACCCAACCCGGCCGCCCAGGCGCCGGTCGCCGCACGCCGAAAGCAGCCGTTCGTCAGTTGTGCGGCGACTTCGGCTCAGTGAACATGACCGTTATCAGAGGGGGCCTGAGCACCGATGCCCTCGACGTCGAACTCTACGGTCACCGGGCCAGCGCGTTCGAAGGTTATGGTGCCCTTGACGGGCTCGCCCTTCTTCAGGGGCGCCTTCATGTCGAGAAACATGAGGTGGTAGCCGCCGGGCTTGAGGGTCACCGTCTCGCCCGGCTTGATCACCAGCCCGCCCTCGACGGGGGCCATCTTCATCACGCCGCCCTCCATTGACATGGAATGCACCTCACCCCGGCTCGCCCCGTCGAGGCTGGCACCGGTGAGCCGGTCCGGATCGGTGCCGGTGTTCGTGATGCTGAGATAGCCGCCCGCCACCTGGGCGCCGTTCGGCGTCGCTCGCGACCAGGGATGGCTGATCCGCAGGGAGCCGACGGTGTAATCATGCGCCGTCATCGCAGGGGCTGCCTGGGCGGCTACGATGCGAACGCCGGGCGCCGGCTCCTTCAGGGCGTGAGCGGAGGTGCCCGGTGCCGAGATCTCGCTCCAGCTGTAGCTCCCTTTCTCGCAGTCCTGCTGGATCGGAAAGTAGACGGTTTGCCCGGGCGAGAAGGCGTCAGAGATCCGGGCGAAAAACGTGAACTCGTCCACTTGGTCGTCGGGTAGGCTGCCGCCGGTCCAGGTGATCGTCTTCACGCCCTCCGAGATCGAGCCGTGATAGTAGGGGTACGCCTTGGCATAGGTGCCCTTCGTGGTTGTCACCTGCCAGCCGGGCTTGGGCATCGGCTTCGCGCCGACCACCCCTTCGGGAATGGTGACGCTGACCTTCGTCGTCGGCGACCCCGCGCAGCCGTGCGTGATCTGGACGACGCCCCGGTAGGAGGCGTCCGGGGACGCTTCCTTTCGCTCCAAGACCGCATGGGCCCAGGCCGCCGTCGAGGAAATCCCGACGAGGCCGATGAACGCGAGGCGAGTGGCGAGGTGCATGGCTGAAGATCCTGAACGTGACCGATCAAGGTGAGGTGGCACACCGTCCGTACCGCCACGCCGACGAGCGCCGGCGCAGCGGTCGGAGATGCGTCCGGGCTCAGAACGAGGCGCGTACACCCGCGAACACGCTGCGGCCGTTGCCGGGGTAGAACGCCGCCAGCGCAGCCGCTCCGCCGACCGTGGTCTGGGCGTTGTTCACCACCGCGATGTCGGAGATGTAGCGCTCGTCCGTCAGGTTGCGCGCATCCACGAACAGCGACACGCCGTTGGCGAAGTCGATGCCGGTTTGGATGTTGAACAGCGCGTAGCCGGGCGCCTGCAGGGTGTTGGCGTGGTCGGCGAACGCCCCCTGCGGCACCCAATCCACTGAAGGGGCGAAGTAGAAGCCGCTCGGATGGCGGTAGCTCAGGACCGTGCGGAGCACATCGTCC
Source organism: Methylobacterium sp. P31 (assembly GCA_050632875.1). Classification (GTDB taxonomy): domain Bacteria; phylum Pseudomonadota; class Alphaproteobacteria; order Rhizobiales; family Beijerinckiaceae; genus Methylobacterium. The sequence goes on from JBODSC010000003.1 coordinate 154,903, forward strand.
GGGATGCCGGCGATGCGGTTGTTGCCGTAGACGGGGTCGCGCACGAACCGGAAGTCGTTGTGGGTCCAGATCTGGGTGACGGCGAGCGTGTCGCCGATGCCGGTCAGGTCGCGAACGAGGTCGAGGGAGACGGCGGCCTCGACGCCCTGATGGATCGTGCGAGGCGCGTTGAACGTGGCCGCCTGGATGCCGAGGCCCGGATTGGTCGAGAAGTTGATCAACTCGTCGCGCAGCTCGGCGCGGTAGAGGGTCACGTCCCAAGTGAGCCGGTCGATATGCCCGCGGGAGCCGGCCTCGTAGGTCGAGGCGCGCTGGGCCGCGAGCGGCACGAACGTGGCGCTGATCAGGTTCTGCTGCACTAGGTCGCCAAAGTCCGGAACGTCGCGCGAGCGGGTAATGTCGGCAAACACCTGGATGTCGGGCAACGGTTGCCAGAGCAGGCCGAACTTCGGGTTCACCCCTCGTAGGTGGTGTCGGCGAACTGCACGCGGGGGCTCGCCGGCAGGCCGCCCTTGTTGCTGTAGGTGCGGTTCGACGAGAACAGCTTGGCCCCGGTCATCAGCGCCACGTCGGGCAGGAACCAGAACCGGTTCTCGCCATACGCCTCGTAGTTCGAGGCGCTCTGCAGGGCGTTGAGCGTCTGTATCCCTCGCTGACCCTGGATGTTGATGAATTGCTGGGCGGAGTTCTGCCCTGCGAAGGCACGCAGGCCGAGGACCACGTCGTCCCGGAAGCCGCCGAGGTCGAAGGTGCCGGCCCAGTGCGGGCTGATCCCATAGGTCCAGCCGTCTTGGTCGATGACCTGGAAGATCGGGTGGTACAAGTTCTTGTGAATGGCCCAGGTGTCAATGTCGAGCTTGCCAACATCGAGGAGGAACGAGGTGCGGTTGGCGACCCGTTCGGTCTCGACCTGCCGTGACTGGTTGCCCGTGACGGCCGAGAGGTTTGCTATCCGGGGCGTGTTGAGGGCTTGGCCAAGCGTGATGGAGCCCGGCAGCTTCTGGTCCGTTAGGTAGCCGCCGAGATAGAACCGCGTCTCGACACCGGGGGCGAGCTGGTAGCCGATGTTGGCGTTGAGGTTCTTCGTCGCCTGGGCTTCGTGGAACCGGTAGCCATCCGAGTTGGTGAAGGTGCCGTTGACCAACACGTCGAGCGGCCCGTCGATACGGGACATCTGCGCCTGCTCGCGGATTGTGCCGAAGCTGCCGCCGTCGATGCGCAGGATGTTGGGCGCGAAGGCGGTGTAGGCGGTGGGCGTGACGAAGTTCACGGCGCCGCCCAGCGTCGTGGCGCCGAAGGTTAGCGCGTTGCCGCCTTTGTATACCTCGGCCGAGCGCAGGGCCAACGGATCGATCTGGTAGAAATCGCCGCTCCCGTCCGCGAGGTTGAACGGGATGCCGTCCTGCAGGATCTCAATGCCGCGGACGTGGTAGCCTCGGGCGATGCCCGAGCCGCGTACCGAGAGGCGCAACTCCTGCCCGTAGCGTTCCTGAACATAGACGCCGGGCACGTCCTTGAGGACGTCGCGCAGGGTGTTGGCGTAGCGGTCCTGAAAGTCTTTGGCATCGACGAATGCGACCGAGCCGACGGTCGAGTTCACCGCGGCACGCTGCTGGGCGACGCTGGGCACCGTGACGGAGCCGGAGTTCTCGCCCGGTGTCGGCGTGGTGCCGACGCTCGGCGCGGAGGAACCCGCCACGCTGATCTCGGGAAGGGTGACGGATTGTGTGGCAGCGGACTGGGCGAAGGCCGACGTGGAGGCGAGCAGCGTCAGCAACAGGGCGGCGTACAGCTTGACCCGAGGGATGCGGTGCATGATGGGACGTCCATGGTCTGAAAGGATCGGAAGGATGCGATCAGATCAGACGACGGGCGGGGCTCTCGCGTGTGCTCGGAACCGCGGCGGTGCGCGGGGGACTGCGACGACCTCCGGCCGCCACGTAAGGCTCACCGCATGGCGACGCGGCCAAACGATGGTCGATACCGCCAGAACGGGGATATGGCTTGCGGGATGGACATGGGCCGCAGTGCAGCAGTCGCAGCCGGCATGAGCCGGCAACGGCTTGGCCGGCCCACCCTCATCGGTTCCCGAGACCCCTGCGCAGAGTTGATGGTCAGGCCCGGTGAGGCTGGCCGAGAGCACGCCGCCGAGGAAGCTCTGCAAGGCGAGCGCATAAAGCGCGGCCACGGCGATGACCACGCGGGCCGCCGCCGATCTTGGCCGTGACGCGCTCATGCTCAGCGGGTAGGGCGCGGGCACGCGCCGCGTCAACGCGCAAGTGTGGATCTCTCGACGATTTCAGGTCGCTGTGACCCAAGGGCAAATCACCCGCGCTCGTCCTGATGGGGCATGCCCGCGTGAGCCGGGTTGGCGTCAAGCGTATCCCCCAAGGTTCGAGACAGATGATAATTAGGAGAGACGGCGATGTCCGCTTCGATGGTGTTTCCGTCCGGAAGCGGATCAGCTGCAAACCACCCTCTTCGGACTTAATCTCAGGCTCACCAATAGCACCGTAAGCGGACGTCTCCAGCTTCCGCAAGGGCTTAGAAGGAGCCCCTTGTCTCGGGCTTCAGGCGTCGGATTTGGAAGAGGCCGCAGATGGGGCCGCCAAGCGGGCGGCCGGTGCCCTAGTGGTCGGGGTGCCCCCCGACCGCTCAGACCGTGCCTACCTACATGACCATCCCCCGGGTTCGAGGCCGTCCCGCCCGGGCCGGGTCACCCCCGGCGCCGCGGGGGGACCGGCTCCCTTCAGCCCTGCGAGGGTAAGCCCCGAGCCGTCACGCGTTCCAGGTCACGGGGCGGGTAAGATCAGGCGAGCCCTCAGGGCGGGCAGGGGCGGCCTTAGGCAGGGCGCCTCGATACCCTGGCCGCCTCGGTCAGCCGAGAGCCCTCATGCCCGGCTTGCCGTTGCGGGCGACGTACTCGATGGCGTCGGCGAGACTCGGCCTCTATGAGGGACGGCACGAGGGCCACCGCATCGTCGACGGCCTTGTCGTAGGGGGCCGGCAGGATCGGCTTGTAGGTGGCCTGGGGGATGGCCCCGAGCAGGATCCTGGGGCGACCGAGGTTGACCACGATGGACCTGCCACCCACGCCGATCGGAGCCTCACCACGCGGGGGCCTGGCGATGTACCCCATGACGCGCGAGCCGCCGATGTCGACCTCCCCCAGTAGACGCCCCAGCGGCCGGCCTTGACCTTCTTCGCCCGGGTGCCTGCCGCCTCGCGCTTGAGGCGGGCCGCCACGCCGCCGGGGAGGTTGCCGTAGACGTTCCGATCGATCCCCTGTGTGATCCTCAGGTTCTTCCAGTACGGAACGAGGATGTGCCTGTTGGCGAGGCCGACGTCGCCGGGGCGGCGGATGTTCGGGCCCGGGCCCATGTCGTACTTCAGAACGATCGACTGCGTCGGCAAGACGAACATCGCGGCGGACGATCCATCCCTGTCGGGGCGCGCGCTGGTAGTCGAAGGCGCGCTGCATCCATGGCGTGGGCCTGTCGAAGGTCGTGGAGATCGCCGCGTTGGCGTTCTGGGACGCCGCCTTGGCGACCTCGGACATGGTCCAGTCGATGGCCTACTGGTAGCGGCGGAGGCTGTGCTCCGAGACGAAGGCTTCCGCGTAGGCGGCGACCTGATCGCAGATGTCCGAGACGACGCTGAGGGAGAGGCCGAGGTCGCGCATAGGCGGGACAGTACGGCGGGGGGCGTTACGGGCTCCAGGCGACGCCCTCGAACGAGAGAGGCCGACCTTGGCCGGGGAGCTCACCCACCTGGCTAGATCGGCCTCAAGGGCGTTGCTGCACCCGGTCCTGTGAGGACTGCGTGTAAGATACCGCCGCCCCATGCAGGCTACAAGGGCGGCGCGTCAGGCTCCCCGCGATGCGATGCGGTAGGCATCAGCGGTACGATCAGCGTCGAGGGGTGGCATCGAGCGGAAGCCCATCCGTCTAGACCTCTGGACGGCCGCAGGGCGGCGCTCGGAGGCCGCACGGCCAAGACAAGGGGCAGGACGGCACGAGCGGCTGGACGAGGCGGAGGAGAGGTCGCGGCGGGCAGCCTCGGCTAGAAGTTCGTCGTCTGCGCATGGGGTACCCGGCGACATCCGATCCCAATGCTCGATCCACTCCTTGCGACCATAGCCGGACATGAAGGGATCCTGACGGCGCCACCATTCCCAGCGCCCTGTGGCGGTATAAACCTTGGCGAAGAACCGCGTGATCTTCTCGACAACGATCTCGCCGGGCCGGACAACTGGGACGGCCTTGAGCGAGGACCGGACGGTCCCGGCGGCCACCGGGGCAGGCTGGGTTGTCGTTTCGATGGGCTTGGAGGACGGGGGTGCCTGTCGGGTCTTCGACCCACCAATACAGCGTGACCAAACCTGCGGATGGACAGGCGCGCGATCCTCGGTGGCGTTAGCCGGCACCTCGACGGCGGGCGGGGTAACGACCGTCTCCGATGCCTGCGCGAGACCGAAGGCGGCAAGGGCGGCGACGTCGATGGACGCCAGTCCGAGCTGCTCGGCGGCGCGGAGCATCCACGTGCGGGCCGTGCCGGCGCTGCAGCCGAAGGTCGTGGCGATCTCCGCGATGGACCAGCCGTCGGCTCGCAGGCCCAAGGCGATATGGCCCTCGGCGAGCCTCAGGTTGGCGTTGTCGGCCTGCGCGACGCGCTCGGGGAACAGGGTTGCCCGGCGACGCTGTTGGCGGATCCGCGCAGCCTCCTTGGACGACAGGCCGGGGACAATCGCGATCATGCCATGGGCGATCGCGACCTCGCGAGAGAGCTTGAGGTTGTCTGCGATCTTGCCGGCGGAACAGTTGTAAAGCGGGATGCGGCCGAACCGGTCGACCTCGCCTGCCTCGCGACGCCGCTGCATCCCGTCCAGCGTCTTAAGGGCCGACACGGCCTCGTCGAACGGGATCCCGGCGATGTGGGCCAGTTCGCTTGCCCAGGACTGCGCCGTGCCGCCGCGGACGTGCGCGATCGCGTTGGCGGCGTGAAACATCCACAATTCCCGGACGCCGTCCCGCACGAGGCCGGCCGCCTGGTACCGCCAGAGGTCCGCAATGACCGCAGGCCAGTAGCCGCGGGGCGTGTAGGCCTTGGTCGGCTCCCCATCTGCTTGCTTGAGGGCGGCTGCCTCGGCCTTGGCCGCGCGGCGGGCCCTAGTGAGGGCCCGGATCTCGGCGCGGGTATGCTGCAGGATCGCGCCGGCCAGTTCGTCGAAGGTGTACTTGCGCGCCTCGTCGAAGGACGCCGGCCACAGGAGCGTCGCGAGGCGGCCCGTCTTCCTATTGATTGACCCCACCATCCTGACGACGCGGGGAGCGTCTTTGCATGCGTGGTCGAGGCCGAAATCCCTGAAGAGCCGCCACATCGGCAGCATGCGAGCCTCGAAGGCGAGGTCCTCCGGGCTCGGGTCCCGCCACGTCGGGCGGACGACGTCCCCCTCTACGGTCAGCTGCGGGCCGTATAGCGCTGCGTAGATGGCCTTCTGGCGCGCCCAGCCCTTAGCCTTCGCGCCCTTGGTCGACCAGACGGCCTGGCAATTCCTGCCGCTGTTGATCCAGAAGGATGGGCGTGGCACGCGAGCCGCGTCCATCGCCGCGACCAGCATGCCCTTGGCGGCCTCCACGTCCATGCCGGCATGCGGCAGGTCAACGCCGTCGACTTGGCCGTTGTAGTCGAAGTCGGCGACGAACTGCCCGCACGTCCGGAGCCTCGGTGCCCCTGCGCCGGGAGCCCGTGAAGCGGTTCAAGGACACATACTCGGCCACGCGCGTGCCGTCGGAGAGGTCCTGGCTCTTCGCCACGTCGCGGGAGAAGCGGCAACGCCCCGTCAGACCCTTGCCGGACAGGTCCTTGCTGCCCACGAACAGGGTTCCGGCCGAACGGCGCGGATGCATGAAGTCGACCTGATCCAGGGCCATGCAGACCCTGTTGTTGATCGTGTAGTCGATGCCCTGGTGGGTGATCATCTGTGAGCTCTGGGTCGACGCGGGCAGCACCCCACGACGACGATTTGCTTAGGCTACACCCCGGCCAAGCCAGCTAAAAGAGCGCCCAAGGATCGGATCGCTGATCCCTCGTCTCGTAGGACCGCCTTCCCGCATCCTGCAAAATTGTCGCAGGTAGTGCGACTGCGGGCGCCATGACCGAGAGGGGAACGACCTGCCCTTCGTCCCCTGCCCAAATCGGTTCGCCTGCCGGACGATCCCCTCAAATTTGAGGAGATCCACCCCGTGCCAGCCCGTCCCGCCCTGTCGACCGCTCCGGCCTCGCCGCCCCCGGCCGACGTCGTCTACGACCATTCGGGCAACTACCGCGCCCGGGTCACCCGCCACGCGATCCGCCGGTACTGCGAGCGGGCCCTCGGCATCGATCCGGAGATCTGCGAGGGCCTGTCCGACCGGGACGCGGTGGCGGTCTACCGGAGCATGGGCCTGCCGATCGGGGCGGTCGTCGAGTGGATCGCGTTCTACGGCGGCGTGGCCGCCCGGCACGGGGCCGCCGGGCTCTGCAGGGACGGCGTAGGCCTGCGGCTCTCCGGCGACGTCGTCGTGACCGTCGTGTCGAGGCGGGGCGACCGCCGGTCGTGACCTGGAACGCGTGACGGGGCCGAGCGGAGGCTCAGGGCATCGCCGCAACGTCGCGGCCCAGCCCGAGCCGCGCCGTGACCCGCACCACCGAAACCATCCAGACCCGCTTCTCGACCGACGGCCTTGATGCCGTCATGGCCGCCTTCGAGCGTTGCGCCGATCCGGCCAACTGCGGCTCCGAGTTCGCCGCCGGCGCCGACGTCGGCCACGGGGATGAGGCCGTCGACCTCGTCGTCGTCTGCACGCGCTGCGGCCGCTCCGGGACGATCCCGGCCGCGGGCCTCGCCGAGGGGAGCGCGGCCTGATGCGCGGCTTGCTCTCCTTCCTGGCGTTCCTCGCCTACTACATCGTCAGCCCGACCCTGGCGCTCCACCTCACCGGATCCCGGATGGTGGAGATCGGCGTCGCAGTAGCCAACGCCGTGATCGCCCTCGGCGTGGTGTTCCTCACTTGGTACCAGGGCTGGAGGTGGTCCCTCACGATCGAGGTCCGGTTCGTCGAGAACCTGGAGAAGGTCCTCAAGCACGCCTGGTCGGTTCGGTTCCTGGTCCTGGAGACCGTGCTCGATGCCGCCCAGACCGGGTGCAGCTTCTTCTCCGGCACCGCGCTGGTCCGCCCCGGCGTCCTCGCCGGCCTGAACATGGCGCCCGCGCTGGCCGCGCTCGGGGCCAGCCTCGTCGCGCAGGAGGCCGTCTACGGCACCGCCGCGCCCGCCGACGGGGGCCAGGCGTGAACCTCGCCGCCCTGTTCCGCCGCCCCGCTGCGGTCGCCCCGCAGCGCGCGGCCGCCGCGCCCGGCAAGGGCAAGAACCGCATCATGGCCGCCGTCCTCGCGGGCGGCATGGCTACCGGTGTCGCTGCCATGGCGGTCAACACGACAGGCCCAAAACGAGGGCTTGAAGCTCGTCGCCTACAGGGACCGCCTTGCCCACAACCTGCCGACCGTCTGCTACGGCGAGACCCGCGGCATCGAGCCTCGGCATGCGCTTCACCAAGGCGCAGTGCGACGCGATGCTCGTGAAGGCCTTGGGCGATTTCGCCGAGACCTCCGTCGAGCGGTGCATCAAGGCGCCGATCCCGGACGAGGCCTACGTCGCCTTCCTCGACCTCGCCTACAACATCGGCTCCGGCGCCTTCTGCAAGTCGACGGTCGCGCGCCGCTGGAACGCCGGCGACAAGGCCGGGGCCTGCAACGCGGTCCTCGCCTTCAACCGCTCCGGCGGGAAGGTCCGCCCCGGCCTGGTGAACCGCCGCCAGCGCGAGCGCGCTCTGCCTCAAGGGCATCTAACGATGTGCGCGCTCACCCCGCTCGCCATCGCCGCGACCCTCGCCGGCCCGATGTGCCCCCGCGCCGACGGGCCGGCCATGGTGCCGGTCATGGTCGCCCTCGTCGGCAACGCGCGCGTCGAGCCCGCCTCCACGGACCCGCAGTTCGAGGCCGCGATCCGCGCGATCCGGGCCCCGAACGCGGCCCCGAAACCCGCCAAGCGGAGGTCGCACAGGTGACCGAGATCGCCCATCTCCTCACCGTCGGCTGGACCGCCCTCAGCCTCGGCGCCACGATCGCCGGCCTCGGCGGGATCGGCCTGATCCTCGTGGCCCTGTTCGCCGCGGCGTACCTTCCGTCCTTCCTCCGGACGCCGCTGATCGGCGCCGGGATCGTCCTTCTCGTCGGCGGCGCCCTGTTCCAGGCCGGGCAGGCCAAGGGCACGCACGACGCCTTCGCGGTCGCGGCGGCCAAGGAGCTCAAGGCCGAGAAGGCCCGGGCCGACGCCGAGTCTCGCCGCCAGGCCGCCGCCGCCGCCAAGATCGGGGCCGCGGACAGGGCCCGGGCCGACAAGGCAGAGGCCGTCGCCAAGGCCTCCCGTGAGCGCCTCGCCGACCTCAAGCGCAACCTGGCGCGGACGCCCGATCGGGCCTGCGCCTCGGCCGACGACGCCCGCCGCCTGAGGGACCTCTGATGCGCCGCGCCCTGACCCTCGCCGCCGTCGCCGGCATCGCTGTCGGCATCGGCGGCTGCTCGGGCGACGCGCCTCCGGACCTCACCGCCCGGCCTACCCTGCCGGCGATCCCGCCGGAGCTGGAGGCCTGCCTCCACCGCGAGTTCCCGGAGATCCCGGCCCGCGCCTTCGGCCGTCGGGAGGCCGTGACCATCATCGGCGAGGCCAAGCTCCTCGACCGCGCCAAGACCGCCTGCGGGGACCGCGCCCTCGCCTGGATGAAGGACGTCGTAACGGCCTTCGGGAGACCCACGCCGTGACCAGCACCATCGGCTCCGGCGACGTCCTCGCCGCCATCCTCATCATGGCGATCCCGCTGATCGCCATCGGCAAGCTGATCTGGCGCCAGGCCGACGCCCAGCGCGGGCTCCGGGCCTCCGTCGACGCGGCCGCCAAGGAGGCCTCCGCCTCGGCCGAGGGCGTGAAGCGGATCGAGGCGAACGTCGGTGCGATCCGGGACGAGGCTCCACCGCGACTACGTCCGGCAGGACGCCATGCGCGAGGTCGAGGCCAGGATCTCGAAGCGGATGGACGACGTCGAGCACACCGTCCGCAACACGGCGATCACCATCATCTCGGCCCTGTCCGGCGTCGACGCGCCGCCCCGCCGCAGCCGGAGGCCGACCGCATGAGGCGCTCCCCGCCGAGGCCGCCTGGCTGCGCGCCCTGGTCGTCGCCCTCTGGCAGGGCGGCCGGACCACCGCCGAGTTCGCCAAGGTCTCCGAGGTCAGCCCCGGCTACGTGTCGACCATCGTCCGCGAGACCCGCCTCCGCGACGGCGTCGACGCCGCCCCGCGCCGGCCGCTGCCGCCATCCCTCAGGAGGTCCTCGTGACCTTCACCTTCGCCGCCTGGTGCATCCCGCTCCTCGTCACCTTGACCCTGTTCGCCTGGGCCTTGCTCGCCCCCACGAAGGGGCAGTGGGATTTCGCACCCCTGTTCAGGTTCGCCGGGGCCCTGATCGGGACCCTCGTGGCGTGGCTCGTCTGGGCGCTCCTGCGATGACCGGATCAGCCGAACCCCGCGCGAATCGGTGGCGCGAAAAAACCGGAAGCCCGGAAGGCTAGGTGGTCGCCGCGGCCCGGGCCCTGGTTGAGGCCCGCCGGTGGTTCCTTGGCCTGCCCGACGACCGGGAGGTCCCCGCCCGCCTGGAAGCCGCCCTCGAAGCGGCGGTGCGCGCCCTCGACGAGCAGGCAGCGGCATGACCCCGCGCGAACAGGCCGCCGACGATGCCTGCTTCCTCCTCGCCGACGCGCTGGCGGCCGCCAAGGCCCGGATCACGGACGACCGCACCCGCGATGCCGGCGGCTGGTGGATGGCGGCTTCCGTCCTCGCCGTCGAGGCGGCCGGGTGCCTCCCGCCGCCTCCGCCGCCCCGGCCCGAGGACGCCTGATGCGTAGGTGCGCACCGCTGCGCGCACGGTTTCAAGGAAAGCCCTGGACACTCCCCGGTCGTCTCAAAAATTTTCGAAAGCGTGTGCGCAGAGGTGTGCACGTCGTGCCGACGGCGGCATCGGCGAGGCCTGACCCTGGCGTCAACGGGTGGTACAGATCCCTGGCCGCCCGGATCGGAGACCACCTTGCCCCGCCAAAAGCAGCCCGACAGCATCGCGCCGGAGGAGCCTCCGGGAGATCTGCGAGGCTCCTTTACGCCGAAGCCCATGGCGACCGCTGGCAGACCGTGTTCGCCGAGGACCTTGGGAGGGCGCGGGGCCGGGAGCTCCGCAACGGCGTCGTCAACGCCTGGCTGAGTGGCAAGCGAACCGTGCCCCCTGGGTACGGCAGGCGGTCACGGACCTGGTGTTCGCGACGCAGGTCCGGCTCGTCGAGCGGTCGCAGCGCCTCTACGAGCGGGGCATGCGCCTCGTCGCCGAGGCCCGGGACATGGCGCAGCTCGAACTCCTTTCGTCCCAGCCGGACCGGTCCGACGACGACGAGCGGTACGCGGGCGTGGACCTCGGGGACCAGCCGGCCAAGCCGAAGCCCGCCCCGGCGAGGAAGCCGAAGCGGGTTCTGGAGCCCTCGAAGTAAAAGATACCGAAATGCGGTTCGCTTCCGATTGCGGTCAGCGGATCCGGACGACGGCCTCGGGTTCGGCCATAGCCGGGCAGCCGTCGAGCCAGCCCGCCCATAGGGGCGAACCCCTCAGGGCGAGCGTGAAATGCCCGCCCCCGCGGTCGTCCCCATGACCCACTCGCGCTCGTCGGGGGCGACGCCGTCGTAGGCGTGGACGTCCGCCCGGCCGGCCCGGGTGTCCAAGCATCGGAGCGACCAGCGCGTGCCGGCTGCGGTCCGCTCGAACACCAGCCGGCCGAGGACGGCCCCGTCCGGGGCGACCTGCCGGACGACGGCCAGCCACTTGCCGGGGCCGGTCCCCGGGGAGGGGCGGCCCAGGCCGCGGCGAGGGCCATGGCGATGCCGGCGGCCTTCACAGCGTCACCGTCAGCATCGCGTCGAACGAGGGGTTCTCGCCCAGCCGGCCCCTGGGGTTGGCGAGCACCCGCGTCCGGCCGACCGTGTAGTCCCTCGACGCGTGGATGTGCCCGTGGATCCAGAGGTCCGGGGCGTCCGGTCCCTCCAAGTCCGCGGTCAGATCCGACGCGTACGCCGCGTCGATCGTCTCCGTCGGATACCCGTGGAGGAGCGACCGTGGGTGCGGCGCATGGTGCGTGACGACGATCCTCGGCCCCTCGTATGGCTCCGCAAGGGCGCGCCGGATCCGGCCGAGATGATCGTGATGCAGCGCGGCCGCGTCGCCCGGGCGAAAGGCGTTCGTGTCGCCCCCCGGAAGCCTGCGCTTGATCTTGCGATGGTCGCGCATGCCGGCCAGCCGGTCCCCCGCGACGGCCATCGCCACGGATCGCCATGCCTCGCCCTGGACCGCGTAGTCCGTCCACAGCGTCGCTCCGACGATCTGCACGCCCTCGCGATGGACGGCCTCCCCGAGGCCGAGCAGACTGAAGTCCGCCGCCGCCGCGGCGTCTCGGCCTCGGGCGAGCTCGGATTGCCAGCGGTGCCCGTAGAAATCGTGGTTGCCCGGGACGTAGATCAGCGACCGCGTCACGGGGACGAGGTGCTGCTCCATCCACGCGATCGAGCGGACCAGGCCATCCCGCGTGTCGCCCGCCACGATGCAGACGTCGTGCTCGGGGACCGCCTCGATGCGCCAGTCCGAGACGTCAATGTGTAGGTCTGAGAGTATCCAAAATCGGGGCATCCTCGCCTCCTGCTGCCCATGCCGAACCGTCCACCTCGAACCATGCGAGGCGAGCTTTTCGGACCGGCATGCCGGCGGCGAGGAAGGCGGGGCCGGAGGCCGGCCAATAGGACAGGCGGACCGCGTCGGCCGGGCGAGCGGCGTCGACCAGGCGGCCCCGGGCCCAGGCGTGGACCGTCCGGTGACGCGTACGGAGGTACCTCTGCCGGGCCGGCTCGGAGGCGTGCAGCGTCACGTCGGCGAGCGCGGCCGACGCGGCATGCCCGATGACGCGGCCGCTCTGCCGGAGCGACCAACAGCGACGCGACAGGTTCCCGTAGATGTCAGTCGTCATAGGAGACGGCCTTCTTCCCCTGCGCGTGCGCGTCGCACGTGACCTTTGCCCAGCCGCCCTTCCGAAGTCTACCGGGGGACCCACAGTATTCACAAGTATATCCCGAAATGATTTCCACGGTCCTAATGACGTTGTGGTGCCTGCGCGTCAGAGATCCGTAGACGTACCATCGCAGCGTGCCGAACTTTTCCTTGGTCTGGCCGCAGGACCAATCCTTGGGCCGCCCCAGGTCCTCGATCCACTCGGCGCCTGCGGCCCACAGGAACCGCCAGCCGGCCCAGGACGCGGGGCCACCCTCGTCGAACGTGCCCGGGAAGGCGGTCGCGAGCGGAGTGCGCCAGTTCGCGTCGTCGAACTTGACCGGGGCCGGCGATCCGCCCCGCCACCGAACCAGCATGACGCGCCCGATGCCTTCCAGGATCGTGTCGGCAGGCGGCTCCCCCGACGGCCCGGATGCCAGAGCCGGAGGCGGGCCGATCGGCCCGTGCTCGTACGCGACGACCGGGCCGAGCCGGGATGGCCTGATCGCCGTGACCCGGATCGTGTCGGAGCCCTCCCGCTGCCTGAGGGCGTGCTTGGAGATCCAGAGGAACTCGTCTTCGATGCGTGACATGACGAACCCCCTTCAGTGGCGTGCGGTGTAGACGTCGCGGGCGGCGAGGAGCGTCTCGACGGCGCGGCGGAGGGGGCGGAGCGACCCGCCCCGCCACCAGTCGAGGACGTCCAGCTCCTCCCCGTCGAGATCCGGCATCCACGAGGCGTCCAGCCCCCGATCGCTCCGGATCTCCCGAACGATGGCCTGCGCCACGAACGGGAGGTGCTCCCGCCGCGGCCCCTGCCAGCGCAGCACTTGGCACCGGTCCCGCATGGGCGGGGACAGACCGTTCAGGCTATTGGCCGTCAGGATGAAGCTGACTGCCGACAGGTTCACGTTGGCCTCGACGGCCGGGTCGAAAATGGCCTTGGCGGTGTGGCACTCCAGGAAGGGCAAGACGGTCTCGTCGAGCCGCCCCCACCGACGCGAGTTCCCCGCCTTCTCGACCTCGTCGACGACGATCCCGACCGACGCCGTGCGGGCCCGGAGGACTGCCTGCGCCGGGACGGACAGGCGCCATGACCCCCATTGGCGGCTCGTCCCGGCGAACGACCCGCCGTCCATCTGACCTGCCGCCGAGTAGACCGTGGCGTCGAGGCCGGCGAGCTGCAGGAGGAGGCGAGCCGCGGCGGTCTTACCCTCGCCCGGTGGGCCGACGACGATGCGCGGCCGGAACCACGCGTAGGGCGCTCCGACCAGGTCGAGGGCATAGACTTCGGCAGCCTCTTCGGCCCATGGGCACGCGGCGAGGAAGGCCTGCCGGAATGCCGCCGGGTCCGGCGCGACGACGAGCGGCAGCGGCCTCGCGGCGACGTCCTCGACCAGTGCGCGTGGGCTATCGCCGCGATCTCGTGCGGACTTTGTAGGCTCCGGCAAATGCCGCAGGTTCGGGAAAACGACGAGCGTCGGACCCGCCGGCGGCGACGCGACCGGCCGGTCGCCGAGGTCCGACGGATCCCAGTCCGCGGGGAGCTCGGGGGCAGGTCGGACCCGCCCTGCATGCCCGCCCCGCCGCGGAGGACATCCTCCTCGACCTCCACCATGATCTTGGCGGCGCGCGTGTCGGCGAGGAGCCTCCGCGAGCGGCTTGAGGAGGCTCGTCCTCGGACACGAGGTCCGCATAGCGCGGCGAAGGCTTATACTCGATGTCAAACGTGTCTGCCCGGCCCCGGTAGGCCCACCAGAGCGCCGCGCGGATGTAAAACCAGGCGCCGAGGTCGCCACGCACGATGGACGCGCGCGCTTCCGCGATCGCGTAGCCGGCCGCGGTCGCGCAGGCCTGCGCGTCCCCGCACTCAGCCCGGGCAAGGACCAGAACCTTGGCCAGCTCCTGACACCCGACTTGCTTCCACAGCGGGATCTTGACGCTCTCCGCCTCGGCGGTGAGCGCGGCCTCGGCAGTCCGCAGGCGTTGGACGTTGATTGCATCGAGCAGGGCGTTGAGGCTCTGCAGCGTGCGGCGGGATAGCGTCGGCCCTTCGATGAACTCGGGGATGCGGGTAGCCAGATCCCTGCGGACGTCCCAGTCCATCCACTCGCCGCCGGCGAGGAGTATGCGGAGATAGGACGGCTGATCGGGCTGCTGGGGGCCGATGACGCGGTCAGGCTTGAGCAGGAGGGCGCGCGCGATGCTGGCGCGGTGATTGGACGACGCGGACATTGGAGGCTCGCAGATCGGAAACAGGGACGCGCGAAGGGCGCCGAGCGGGCGAGCTCAGCGGGCGGTCGGTTTCCGTTTCTGGCGAGTTGCGTACGTCATGCGGCCACCATGCCGACAGGGCGGCCGCCGCGCAATGCGATCCTCAATCCGTGGTTAGGTTTTCCCTGGCCCCCCAGACGAAAATGGCCCCCGGGGTCGCCGGAGGCCAAGGGTCTCTTAGGGAGGAAACAGCCCTACTCGGAGGGCATCCCCGCGCGAGGGGCGGGGGGCGTAGTAGGCAAGCACACCGTCGAGACGGGGGGCATCCCCGCTCAAGGGCGAGGGGTCACGTCTTGTGCAAGTCGACCCTCGACTATGGGCCATCCCCGCGTTGGCGGGGTCAGTGAAATCCATACCGGACCGCGGGCCAAGAGGGTCATCCCCGCGACGAAGGGCGAGGTTTCAGAGTAGATGCCGACTTACGCCGAGATGCGGGTCATCCCCGCGCATGGGCGAGGGTGGCAGAAGGCTAGGCCGAACCGTGGCCGCTCGGGTGATCCTCGCCAGCAAGGGCGGGGGGCGTCCGCTTGCGCAGCGGTCGAGGCCCCAATGTAGACCCCGGGGCGGCCTTCCGGAAGGGGGCTCCCCCTCGCGAATTGGTCGTCATGGTAAACCTCGGTAGTCCATCGCAGGGGTGCCCATGCCGGCTATCGTCCTCGCCATCGCAGTCGTCTGGGGCGCCGCCGTCGGGATCGTCGTCGTCGTGGCGATCTCGATGGATCCGGCGGCGGAGGTTTCCTCTCTTGCGAAGGCGCCGGGTACGCTCTCCGAGGATGGAGGGCACGGTGGGTTCGATGCTGGTCAAGAGGCCGTTGGGCCTTTCGCCCGCCAGGGTCCGCCCGTCATCGGGGGGTGATCCAATCCGCCCGGATCTTCGACGCCCGGCGCTCCAGGTCCTCGGCCGCCACGATCGCTAGGCGCTGCGGCGGGTCGACGAGGGGCTGGGAGACGGGGCCGAGGCTTAGGAGCAGAGGCGGGCGCTACATTAAGCCCAGGGAAAACCGTTCGAGCGCAGGTGATCTAGAAATGCCGGTAGGTATGCTGACGCCATGACCAACATGCCTTCAAGAAAGCTCTGCCCCGTGGTCGATCCCGTCGCGCACAGCGACACCGTTGGCTCGGCCTATGCGTCGATTGTGACGCCGGAGCACCGCAAAGCGCACGGCCTGTACCTCACGCCGCCCGACGTCGCCCGCTTCATGGCGTCTTACATCCGCTCGCAGGCCGGCGCGGTGCGGTTGCTAGATCCGTGCGCCGGGGGCGGGATCCTCTCAACCGCCGCCATCCAACGCTTGGTCGCCGGCGGAGCCAAGCGCCTCCACCTCGTTACCTATGAGGTGGACGGCAAGCTCGCCAAGAAGCTCGATGGGGTGCTCGCTACCGCAGTTAAATGGGCCCGGACCGAGGGGGCCGAACTAACATACGACCTGCGCGTCGAGGACTTCGTGCTCGCCAACGCCGACGCTCTCGAAGGGCTCGGCGGCCTATTCACGCCCGCATCCGACCGCACCTTCGACGTAGTCATCGCCAACCCGCCGTACTTCAAGCTGAATAAGGCCGATCCGAGGGCGCAGGCCGCCTTGAGCGTCGTTCATGGCCAGCCCAACATCTATGGGCTGTTCATGGCGATCGGCGCTGCGCTCCTCCGCCAGGACGGCGACCTCGTCTTCATCACCCCGCGCAGCTTCGCGTCAGGCGACTACTTCCGGACCTTCCGACGCCGGTTCTTCGGGCTCGTCCGCCCGCAGGAGATGCACGTCTTCGGGTCTCGCCGGGATGCGTTCGCACGCGACGCGGTGCTTCAGGAGAACGTCATTCTGCATGCCGTGCGCGACGATGGATGGTCGGACGGTGATGTTACCATCAGCACGTCAGCGGGGATTCGCGACTTAGCGGAGCGGGAGACACGCTCGAAGTCGCTCAGAGAGGTACTCGACTTAGGCTCGAAGGACCTCGTCTTGCGCATGCCGGCGACGGCAGACGATGAGGACCTCATGCGTTCCGTAGACGCCTGGGACGACCGGCTCGCCTCACACGGCTGGAAGATCTCGACCGGCCCGGTCGTCGCGTTCCGGGCGAAGGAGTTCCAGAGCCCGACCGGCGGACCGGGGACGGTACCGCTGCTTTGGCTGAACCACGTCCACCCGATGGAGATCCGGTGGCCGCTGGTGAAGCGGAAGAACGAGCACATCCTCGATCGGATGGCGTCCCGCAACATCCTAGTGCCCAATTCCAACTACGTCGTGCTGCGCCGCTTCTCGGCGAAGGAGGAGAAGCGGCGCCTAGTGGCCGCCCCCTACCTCGCGGCCTCCATGGACGTGCCGATGGTCGGACTGGAGAACCATCTCAACTACATCTACAAGCCTGGCGGCTCTCTGACGGAGGAGGAGGCGATCGGCCTCGCCGCCTTCCTGAATTCGACGCTCCTCGACACCTGGTTCAGGGCCACGAACGGCAACACGCAGGTCGGCGCCGCTGAGATCCGCGCGATGCCGATGCCGCCGATCCCGACCGTGAAGGCGCTCGGCAGGCTCGCCCGGGGTGTAACCGACCTCGCCCGCATCGATGCACTCGTAGCAGATGTGCTGGGAACCGCTACCGGTGTGGACCTGCTCGTGGCCTAGTTGAACGACCCGGCGAGCCAGTGCTTCGCCGGGTCCGCCAGGATCCAGACATAGGTCCCGACCGCGACGTTGCCGTGCTTGCCCTGGCGGGTGGCCGCATCCTTCCAGGTCAGGTAGGTGGTGGTGAAGTCGACCCCCGCCTTCCCGCAGCGCTCGGCCATCAACTTGACTTGCGCCACCTTGTGGATGTCGACCTCGCCGTCGCTCGTCACCGCCTCGATGACCCAGAGCCGGTCGGTCTTCGGGTTCCAGAGTAAGACGTCCGGCATCGCATCTTGGAGCTTCAGGTCCACGCCAGCGCGGGCGAGTTTGGCCCTCTCCTCGGCGCTGATGCGGTCGCCGTCGCTGTCGTCGACGTAGAGGACCTCGTAACCGGGCAGGAAGCGCGCAGCGTACTGCTCGATGCTGGCCGCGATGAGGGAGCCGTGGCCGGTTCCGACGAGCCGCTTCGAGGCCTCGGCAGCTTGGGCTTGGAACTCCCGCCGGGCCCGGGTCGCATCCCCCGCCGCCCATTTCCGCAGCAGCCCCTGCCACTCGTCCTCGGGTGCACGCAGGATCGCGACGAAGTCGTCGCTGAGGCGGTAGGCGGAGTTGCCCGACTTGGCGATCGGGTGGCCAGGGACGAAGGCGCCGTCGATCAGCGTCACCGCCTCGATCCCACCGAGATCGCGCAGTGGCTTGATCCACTGGTCGCGCCCTTCGCGGTCATGCTTGCCGTGATCCCCCTGGAGGAAGCCGATATGGCAGGCCAACATCGCAGTGGTCGCGCCGTCCGAGAACTTCATGTTCGTCGGCCACCGGCGCGCGAAGAAGCTTGGGGTCTCGTCATCGAGCAGAGCGTAGACGCAGTCCACGAGCATCGTGTTATGGGCGAGCGCCAAGCCGCCGAGCACCGCCCGCACTCTATTTTTGCTGACGCCCTGGAGGGTGTCCGGAACCGTAGGACCGGGAAGCCGCTGCTCGCGTAAGGCGATGAACCTGTCGTTCAGCCCCATCGGTGTCCGCCCTTCGCTGATCTCGGGAGCGCGGGCTATACGGTGCCGCCCAGCCACGAGTCACGACGGGACAGTACCGCTGCATCAACCTGTCGTTGTCCGTGGCGCCCAGGCAACTGGGGGAGTTGTAATGCGATCGCCCGTAACGGCCTGCTAGCTCTCCATCTCCTCGATGTCCCGGACCAGGGCCGACCGCCAGGCCGCGGTTTCCCGTATCTCCTCATCGTCAGGGGATCGGCCCTCGTCGCGCAGGCGCGCCAGCCGGTCCTCGGTCTCGTCCAGGGCCCGCCGCATTCGGACCAGCGTGCCTATCCGGATCTCCTCCCGCAAGGTCATCCTGTCCTCCGTGCCGGCCTGGGGTCCGCGCAATCTTGAACGGAAGGCGCCGCCGGACCCCTGATTTCAGGGATATCTTGAACGTAAGCGGCCCTGGTTCGGGATATCTTGAACATAAGGATCGGCGGGCCCCGATCAGGGCCCCTCGTCATTCCTCGGGGAGGCTCGTCGCCGGGCTCGGGCGGCACGTCCGGGGCGAACCGGACCATCTCGACGACCTCAGCGTGCCGCCGGCGGGCCTGCTCCTGGTCGTCCTCGACGGGCACGGCGGTCTCCGCGGCATGGGCTTCCGCCCGGGCCCGGGCGAACAGGACCGGGTCGGCGAGGTGGTGGCCGCGCTCGCGGAGGACGCGGGACAAGACGAGTTCGCGGGGCGCCATGTTGGAATTCTCGCGCCGGGCGCGGCGGCCGGCAAGCCTGGACGGATGCGGAGGCTTAGGCCCGCGCGACGGCCGCCTCGACGATCCGCTCGACTGAATGGCTCGAGAAGCCGTACGCCCACGCGGTACGGCTCCCACGCGTAAAGCAGGCGAGCAGCAGCTGGATCCGCCTGACGCGGTCGCGCGGCGTGTCCCTGTCGGTGAAGGGCTGGAGCAGGTCGTCATTATCGCGGGGGAATGGCCGCCCCGCGCACCGGCCGACGAGGAACTTGACCTCGTCGTCAGTGGCGCGGGGCAGCGCCTCGCGAATAAGGGTCTCGACGGCGCTGAGGCTCGATGACGCGCATGGGAAGGCTCCTGCCCGGCGCGGCGGCTGGTGCGATCGATGGGAGCCCTCAAGGGGATGCGGGAGGCCGACCGGCCGAAGCTGATCTCCTGTGGATGAAGGATACGCCGCGGGAGGCGCGCAGCAAGGGCGGATTGTGTGATCCAGGATCACACATCGAGGCAGGACCTGGCGGCCTCGATCCGTTCCTCCGACCACAACTCGACCACAAATTCGGTGCCTCGGACCACAAATCGCGGACGATCCCGGGCCACCGCGGACCACCGCGACGGACTTGCCTACAGAGGGGAGGGCGTGTACTCATAGGGGGTGAGCAGGCGCGTCCGCCCCGTTCGGGACGTGGGGGTCGCAGGTTCAAATCCTGCCACTCCGACCAAGATTTCCCGCGAACTAGCCAAGCCAAAACACCACTGGCCGACAGGACCGGGCGTTTATCAGGACGCTGATGCGGTTTATCGGTCGTGCGCTATGGCCTCGATTCCGACAATTTCCGAACTGCGAAAGGCCGCTGAATACACTGACCAGGAAATCGGCGCCGCGATCGGCGCTTACCCGCTCGGTAACAGCTGGCCATTCAACTTGGTCGAGAGGACCCGCGCGACCACTCGCGCATCCGAGGTGCCAAAGATCGACAAGTCGGGCTGGAAGCGCAACATGGTCCAGACTTTGATCCTGCTGGCGGATCCGGTGACGGGATGATCGATCGCGACGTGGCATGTGCCGACCGGAGGCACTGGTTCTACGATAGCCGGCTCTTGGTCTGCGCGTTCTGCCTGCTCGCGTTCATGATCATCTTCTGGCAGGTGAGCCGATTCGAGGGCTTCCAGCCGATCTTCACCTGCGCCCGCTCCGAAGACATCGACCGGGAGCTGCTTTCCACCGGGATGGCGGCGTGCATGGGGGATGCGCACTCGCAGGCAGCCCAGGCGCGTTGCATGCACATCGTTTACCTGCTGGCCTGTACCGAGGAGAGATGGCGCTGAGGCCGCTGCGCAATACCCGCCATCCACGCTAGGACATGTGCGCGCGGATCCTCGCCGCGCTCACCTCCGAGCCGTCGACCGCCACCGAGCCTCGCAGGGCTGCCGGGGCCGGAGCGGGCTATGCACGCAGCCCGCATGCTGGCAGATCGCGGTGATGCCGACTTGCAGGTGATCCGAACCGGTCGACAGTCCAGAGCCGTCTCCATGCCTCGTGATGGCAATTCGCTGAGCGAGGCGGAGATGATTGTTGAGAGCCTTCGGCGGATGGCAAGAGACCCACAGGAGCGACCTGCATGGGACGATGCGCCCGCATGATCGCGTGGCTTGCTATCGGTCGCCGGATCCAGCGAGGGCCAGCACAGAAACGCCGCGCGGCGGCTTCTCCCACCGCTTGGCTGGCATTCGCGTGCCATCTCATCGCCTGCGCCGCCCTGATGGGAGTGGCGGTGATCGCCTTCGTGGCCCTGCTCGACCCCTACGGCCTGCGCGCCGCACCGGGACGCCCGCCGGGCCCGATCATGGACGCCAACCAGCGGCTCTCGTACCCGCAGATCGCTCGCGGAGGCTCGTTCGACGCGGCGGTGTTCGGCACCTCGACCGCGCGGCTGCTGGATCCGGACGCCCTCGACGCGGCCTTCGGCGTGCGCTTCGCCAACCTCGCGGTGAACGCCGCGACACCGGACGAGCAGATCCGCCTCGCCGACCTGTTCCTGGCCAATCGGCCGGTGCGGGCTGTCCTGTTCGGGCTCGACGCCACGTGGTGCGCCGCCGACCCGCCCTCGCGGACCGCCAACGCGTTTCCGGACTGGCTGTATGCGGAGGGCGCACCCTGGGGCGTGCTGCGGCAGGTAAATCTGCGCGCCGTGACGGTCGCGGCCCAGGTCGCGCTCGCCCGGGCCGGCCTCGCACGGCCCCGCATCCGCCCGGACGGCTACGCGGTCTTCACCCCGCCGGAAGACCGCTACGACCCGGACCGTGCCCGCGCGCATATCCGCGCCGGCGCCGCCGATCCGGCCGCCAGGGCCGATGCGCCGGACGCGCCCATGCCGGCCCTCGGACGACTCGACGATCGCCTCGGCCGCCTGTCCCCGCAGGTGCTGAAGCTCGTCGCCTTCATGCCGGTTCATGCGGCCGCCCAAGGCGCGCCCGGCACCGCGGCGGAGCGGCGCGATGAGGCCTGCAAGGCGCGGGTGGCCGCGATCGGCGCCCGTCGCGGCGCGGTGGTGGTGGATTTCCGCCGGCCTTCGCCGCTCACCACCCGCGACGCGAATTACTGGGATGCGCTGCACTACCGCGTGCCGGTGGCGACCCGCATCGTGGCGGACCTGAAGGCGGCGGTCGCGACCGGTGCTGACGATCCGGACGGCATCTACCGGGTGCTCGCGCATCCCTGACCCGGCCGATCAGGCGGCCCGCTCGGCGCGCGCCCATCCCTCGCGGGTGGCGCTGCAATAGTCGGCAAACCGCCCCTCGCGGATCGCCGCGCGGGCACCCGCCATCAGGTCCTGGTAGTAGGCGAGGTTGTTCCAGGTCAGCAGCATCATCCCCAGGATCTCGTTCGAGCGGACGAGGTGATGCAGGTAGGCCCGGGAATAGTCCCGCGCCGCCGGGCAGGTCGAGACCTCGTCCAGCGGTGCCGTGTCCTCGGCGTGGCGGGCGTTGCGCAGGTTGACCCGGCCGTGGCGCGTATAGGCGAGGCCGTGGCGGCCGGCGCGGGTCGGCATCACGCAGTCGAACATGTCGATGCCGCGGGCGACTGCGCCCAGAATGTCGTCCGGCGTGCCGACGCCCATCAGATAGCGCGGCTTCCCCTGCGGCAGGTGCGGCTCCACCGTCTCGATCATGGCGAACATCACCGCCTGCGGCTCGCCCACCGCGAGGCCGCCCACCGCGTACCCCTTCAGATCGAGATCGGTCAGGGCGCGGGCACTCTCGACCCGCAGCGCCGGAACGTCACCGCCCTGAACGATGCCGAACATCGCCCGGCCGGGCTGCTCGCCGAAGGCGACCCGGCAGCGCTCGGCCCAGCGCAGCGACAGGTGCATGGCCTTCTCGATCGCCGCGTGCTCGGCCGGCAGGCGCACGCATTCGTCGAGTTGCATCTGAATGTCGGAGCCGAGCAGCCCCTGGATCTCGATGGAGCGCTCCGGGCTTATGTGATGGGCCGTGCCGTCGATATGCGAGCGGAAGGTCACACCCTGCTCGTCGATCTTCCGCAGCGCCGAGAGCGACATCACCTGGAAGCCGCCGGAATCGGTCAGGATCGGCCGGTCCCAATTCATGAAGCGGTGCAGGCCGCCCAGGCGCGCCATCCGCTCGGCGCCCGGCCGCAGCATGAGGTGGTAGGTGTTGCCGAGCACGACGTCGGCGCCGAGGCTCGCGCACCTGTTCCGGATACATCGCCTTGACGGTCGCGGCCGTACCCACCGGCATGAAGGCCGGCGTGCGGATGGTGCCGCGCGGTGTCGCGATTGCGCCCGTGCGGGCGGTGCCGTCCTGCGCCAGCAGGGCGAAGCCGAAGGGAACGGGATCGGTCATGGTGTATCTGCGCCCGGCTCCGGGAAGAGGAGGCTGGCGTCGCCGTAGGAGTAGAATCGGTACCCGGCCCGGATCGCGTGCGCGTAGGCCGCCTGCATCGTCTCCAGCCCCGAGAAGGCCGAGACCAGCATGAACAGGGTTGAGCGCGGCAGGTGGAAATTGGTCACCAGGGCATCGACGGCCCGGAACCGGTAGCCGGGCGTGATGAAGATGTCGGTGGGACCCGAGAAGGCCGAGAGGCGCCCGTCCGGGCTCGCGGCACTCTCGAGCAGGCGCAGGGCCGTCGTACCCACCGCGACGATCCGGCCGCCCGCGGCCCGGGCCGTGTTGAGAGCCTCGGCCGTGGCCGCGTCGAGGTATCCGACCTCGGCATGCATGCGGTGGCCGTCGGTGTCGTCGGCCTTGACCGGCAGGAAGGTGCCGGCGCCGACATGCAGGGTGACGTGGTGGCGCTGCAGCCCGGCCCTGTCGATCTCGGCGAGCAACGCATCGGAGAAGTGCAGGCCGGCGGTGGGCGCCGCCACGGCACCGGGATTTCGGGCATAGATCGTTTGGTAGTCGGTCACGTCACGGTCGTCGGTGGCGCGCTTGCCCGCGATATACGGGGGCAGCGGCAGGACCCCCTCGGCCGCAATGGCGGCGTCCAGCGCCGGACCGGCCCGGTCGAAGTCGAGCACGATTTCGCCGCCCTCGGCCTTCTCCGCCACGACCGCGGTCAGGTCGCCGAAGCGCACGGTATCCCGGGGTTGAGCCGTTTGGCCGGGCGCGCGAAGGCGCGCCAGCGGGCGGGCGCCTCGCGCAGGTGCAGCATCACCTCGGTCTTCTGGCCGGGCGCGCCGGGGCGCGTGCGCACGCCATTCAGCCGGGCCGGGATCACCCGCGTGTCGTTGAAGACCAAGGCATCGCCGGCCCGGAGGGTGGCGGGCAGATCGCGGACGGTCCGGTCGGCCAACGGCTCGCCCGGGCGTACCACCAGCAGCCGCCCGGCATCGCGCGGCTCGGCCGGGCGCAGGGCGATGCTGGTTTCCGGAAGGTCGAAATCGAACAGGTCCACACGCATCGCGGGCTGCCTGCACTGAACGGCACCGGGTTTCAACCGCGGAACCGGTTCCGGACGTGCTCGTTTTCCGCGTCACCGAGACGCGAGAAGCTCCGCCGATGCCCTGGTACGCCGTGCACCCTCGTGATGCTGCCGATCCCCGCTGGCCCCTGCCGGGAACCGCAGAGATCATCCTCAAAGCCGACGATCCGGACAGCGCCCGGGCGAAATTCGGGGCGGCCTACCCGAGTCAGCCCTTCGGCAGCCCGGCCATGCCGGTCCCAAATGCCGGTGCGGGCAGCTTCCGGAATGATCCGGGCGCGCTGGTCGTGACTGAGACGGGCGAGCCGCCCGCGCCGCGGGACTAGGGCGGATGACGAACGCGGGCCGTCCCCGGCGGAGCACTCTCGACGGTCAGCTCCTCGGCTACTGGGAGCGCGAGGCCGCGCGGCTGGACGCCCTGGCCGCCGATGCGCGCTTCGCGTGGCAGCGCCGCCGATTCCTGCGGAAGGCAGAAGCCGCGCGCGCCAAAGCGGCGATCAGCCGTGAGCGCGAGGCTGCCCGGGGACACCAAAATCGAGAGACCGAGACTTAGCCGGGGCTAAGAAGCTTTCGGCAGCGTTGAACCTTTGCCGTGGCCTGGGCCAAGGTTGTTGCCGTATGGGCGCGCCGACCTTGCATCGGCGCGCATCATGGACCGCACGCAGAAAGCCGCCCTTTTCAGTGCCGGCATCGGCTTTGCCGTCACGGCTTTGAAATTCTACGCCGCGTGGCTCACCGGCAGCCTCGCTCTGTACTCGGACGCGCTGGAGAGCATCATCAACGTGGTCGCCGCCGGGGGGCCTTCGTGGCCCTTCGGGTCGCCGCGCGCCCGGCCGACGAGGATCACCCCTACGGTCACCACAAGGCCGAGTTCTTTTCCGCTGTGATCGAGGGTGCGCTGATCGTCGTGGCGGCCCTGGTGATCCTGCGCGACTCCTATTTCGGGCTCCTGGCGCCGAAGGCATTGGACGCGCCGGCTGTCGGTTTGGCCATCAACTTCGGAGCCAGCGTCATCAACGCCGTCTGGGCCTGGGCGCTGATGCGATGGGGGCGGCGCTGGCGGTCGCCGGCCCTGATCGCCGATGCGCGGCACGTCTTCGCCGACGTGGTGACCTCATGCGGCGTGCTTGTCGGCGTCGGGGCGGTCCTGATGACGGGTTACCCGATCCTCGACCCGGTGGTGGCCGGACTCGTGGCGCTGAACATCCTGTGGTCCGGCTTCCGGATGGTTCGCGAATCGGTCGACGGCCTCATGGACCGGGCCGCACCGCCCGAGATGGTCTGCCAGATCCGCGCCCTGATCTCGCAACACGGGGAAGGAGCCCTCGAAGCTCATGACGTGCGCACGCGCTCGGCCGGTCAGGCGACCTTCATCGACTTCCACCTGGTGGTGCCGGGCGCCATGAGCGTCGTAGAGTCGCACGCCATCTGCGACCGGCTCGAATCCGCCCTGGAGACCACGATCCCCGGGGCGGTGGTCACGATTCATGTCGAGCCTGGCGAGGAGGCCAAGGCCCGCGGTTTGCAGGTGCTTTAGCGCCCCGCTCAGCTCCAGGCATGGAACGGCGGGTTCACGCCATTCAGAGCGTGATTGCCCAGAATGGGGTATTTCCAGCGTACCGGATCGTGCAGCGTGTGGGTGCGGGCGTTGCGCCAGTGCCGGTCGAGGTTCTCTGCCGCGAGCGTCGCGCGGGTACCGGACAGCTCAAAGAGCTTGTTGGACGCCGCCAGAGCGACTTCGGTGGTGAGCACCTTCGCCTCGGCCACGGCGAGTTGCGCCGCCGCAACGCTGTCCGAACCCGGTCGCGCCACCGCCTCGTCGACGGCGAGCCCGGCCCGCTCCAGCAGCGCCTCGGCGGCGTGCTGACGGATGGTCAGGTCACCGATCGCCTGAATCGTGTAGGGATCGTCGGCGGCGCGGTCCAATCCGCTATCGACCCAGGGTCGCGCCTTCTCGCGGATGAACCGGATCGTATCGTCGAGCGCCTCGCGGCCGATCCCGGCATCCACCGCCGCCTGGATGATCTGGAACACCGCGCCGTCGGCGGTCGGGACCGCGTAGCCCTTCCAGGCCGGCACGAGATGGGTTTTCGGCACCCGCACGTCCTCGATCCGGACGGTGCCGCTCGCCGTCCCGCGCTGGCCGAAGCTCGACCAGTCGTCGATGATGGTGAGCCCCGGCGCGTCCCGGTCGGCGATGGCGTACCAGGCGCGCCCCTCGTCATCGAGGGCCACGATCGGCACGAGATGGGCCAGAAGCGCGCCGGTGGCGTAGAATTTCTGACCGCGCACCACGACGTGGTCGCCCTGATCGGTGAACCGGGTGTCGAAATCGGCCGCCCGCTTGGTGCCCCGCTCCGAGAAGGCATTGCCAAATCGGGTGCCCTTCAGGACCTCTTCGAACAGCAAGGCCTTCTGAGCCTCGTCCGATGCGGTCCGGATCGCCGCCACGATCCCCAGATGATTCTGAGAGATCTTTGCGATGGCCGGATCGGCCGCCGCAATGATCGCGATCACCTGCGCGAGGGTCCGGTAGGACACCTCGGGGCCGCCATAGGCCCGCGGCACGTTGATCGACCACAGGCCACTCTGTGAGAAGGCATCGAGTTCCGCGAGCGGCCGGACGGCGTCGCGGTCGCGCTCCGGGGCCCCGATACGGAATTCGGCCGCGAGCCGGCGGGCGACTGCGAGAGCCTCCGCATCGTCACGGATCACGTGGGCAGGGGAGGGCGGGCGCGCCGGCCCGGGGGCACCCTGACGGTGCGGTGTTTCGAGCACGCGTGCATCGACGGCGATGTTCATGGATCACTCCGGAGCGGTCGAGGATTTGGTCGGCAGGGCCTTCAGGCCGCCTCGGCGCGCTTCTCGCGGGCGGCTTCCAGGGCACGGACGCGGGGGATCACGTGCGCGCCGAAATAGGCGACGTCCTCTTGGAAGTGCAGGAAGGCGAGGAGGGCGAGGTCCGCGCCGGCATCCTTGAGCGCCAGGATCCGCTCGGCGATCTGGTCCGGCGTGCCGATCAGGTTGGTCTTGAAGCCGTCGTTGTACTGGATGAGGTCCTCGAAACCGGATCTCGCCCAGTTGCCTTCGCCCTCCGGAGACGCCTTGCCGGCGTTCTTCACCTCGTGGCCGAAGGCCTTCACGGCATCCGGATCGGCGTGGTCAATGATCTCCTGAAGGACGGCCCGGGCTTCCTCTTCGGAATCCCGCGCGATCACGAAGGCGTTGACGCCGATCCGCCGTCTGTTGCCGGTCTCAGCCGCCTTAGCGCGGATATCGTCCACCTGGGCGCGGATGTTCTCCGGCGTGTTGCCGTTCGTGAAGTACCAGTCGGACACGCGGGCTGCCATGTCGCGCGCTGCCCGCGAGGAGCCGCCCTGAAAGATCTCCGGCAGCGGTTCCGCCGGCTTCGGCTTCAGGGTGGAGTCGATGTAACGGTAAAAATCGCCGCGGAAGGTGAACCTGTCCTGCGTCCAGATCCCGCGCAGGCTGCGGATGAACTCCTCGGAGCGACGGTAACGCTCATCGTGGTCGAGCCAGAGCTCGCCGATGGCCCGGAACTCCCCCGAGAACCAGCCGGAGACGATGTTGACCGCGATGCGGCCCTCGGTCAGCTGCGAGATCGTGGCGATCTGTTTTGCCGCGAGTGTCGGGTTCCAGGGGCCCGGCAGGATCGCGGCGATCACCTTGAGCTTCGACGTGGCCGCCAGAAGAGCATGGCTGAAGGCGACCGACTCGTGCTGGTACTCGGCCCCGTAGCCGGCGGTGAACCGGATCTGCGTGAGCCCGTAGTCGAACCCCGCCTCCTCGGCGATCTGCGCGAGGCGCCGATTGTACGCGCCATCCCAGCTCGTCCGCTGCGGGATCTTGCTGATGACGAGGCCGCCCGAGACGTTGGGCACCCAGTAGGCGAAGCGGATCGGCTCCCGCGCGGTCTGATCGACGAAATGGCTGCTCATACGGCATCTCCTTGATGACACGACGCCGACGCGCCGTGTTCTCTTCGGATGATCGCCGCGAACTGAATACACTATGCAGAATGCGGTCGATCACCCAAGAACACGGAAAGTATTATTGGGCGACCGCCGGAGGTCAAAGGAATCGATTGTCTTTTTTCAACGGCTCCAGGCGACGGTTTTCTTTGTCGCAGCTGAGGGGCCGCGTCTTTGTTCTAGGCAGCGGACGGAGCGTCCGAATCGTGCAGGCGCCGCCACGCGAAGACCGAGAAGACCGCGATGAGGCAGACGGCGAGGCTGAACCAGGTGAACGCGTACTGCAGGTGGTTGTTGGGCAGATCGACCCACAACTGGCCGCCCCGCGGCCACGTAGTCTGACCCGGGACCGCGTCGGCCTCGATCAGGTATGGCGCCACATCGTTCAGGCCCCGGGCGGCCGCGATGCCGGCGATGTCGCGGTTGAACCACTCGCCGCGTGCCGGGTCCGGCTCCGGCACGAACAGCCCGCGGGCCTCGCTGGCGCGCAGGATGCCGGTGACTGTCGTCGGGCCCTCGATCAAGCCGTCCCGACGGTCGGCCTGCGCCTTGAGTTCGGTTGGTACGAAGCCGCGATTGACGAGCACCGTGCCGCCATCCTGACGCACGAGCGGGGTCAGGACGTAGTAGCCCTGCAGCGCCCGGCCCGGCGTCTCGCCGGGTGCCAAGCCGTGGACCAGCGTCTCGCGGTCGTTGAGGAAGCGGCCTGAGACCCGCACGTGCCGGAACTCGTCCCGCGCCGGATCCCAGGCATCCGGTGCCGGAGGCGCCACCGGCTCGGCCCGGGTCTGCCGCACGATCCGGGCGATCAGATCCTCCTTCCAGGCCTTGCGCTCGATCTGCCAGATCCCGAGACCCAGCAGGATCGCCAGCGCGATCAGCGACGCGAGGCCCGGCGCCAGAAGATTCCGCCACGCGGGCCGGCGCGACACCCTTATGCTCACGGCTCGAAGCGCCCCTGTTCGGCCTTGTTGCTGTACTGCAGGGCGACCAGCATGCCCTTAAGGGGACGGACTAGGAGCAGACTGAGCCCGATCGAGAGCGTCGTGGCGACCAGGGCGTGGACCCAGATCGGCGGCTCGTAGGTGATCTCCATCCATAGGGCGAGGCCGACCACG
This sequence comes from Methylobacterium sp. P31, assembly GCA_050632875.1. Lineage (GTDB taxonomy): Bacteria > Pseudomonadota > Alphaproteobacteria > Rhizobiales > Beijerinckiaceae > Methylobacterium. The sequence goes on from JBODSC010000003.1 coordinate 183,740, forward strand.
ATCAGGCCGACGATCGACATCACGAAGAAGGCCGGCCCGTCCGCCGAGTCGAAATTCGAATAGTCGAGGCCGCAGGCCTCGCAGGACGGGCGCAGGGTCAGGAAGCCCTTGAACAGGTGACCCTCGCCACAGCGTGGGCAGCGTCCCCGCAGACCCGTCGAGATCGGTGGTGGCGGTGAATAGGTTCGTTGATCCACGTGCATACTCCAGGCCGATCCGGGGATGCCGCGATCGTGCCGCGTCCGGGCCGTCCGTCCGGATATGGGTATCCGCTCGGCACCGGCACGAAAAAGGGCGGCCGGAGCCGCCCTTCGCACACCCGCCATGCAGCGGCGGGATGGATCCGCCTTAGTGGGCGCCGCCGTTGAAGACCCCGGAGCCCCACACGTAGATCGCGGCGAAGAGGAACAGCCACACCACGTCGACGAAGTGCCAGTACCAGGCGGCGAATTCGAAACCGAGGTGCTGGCGCGGCGTGAACTGGCCCGCATAGGCGCGGAACAGGCAGACCGCCAGGAAGATCGTGCCGATGATGACGTGCGCGCCGTGGAAGCCCGTCGCCATGAAGAAGGTCGACGAATAGATGCTGCCCGCGAAGCCGAACTCGGCGTGGCTGTACTCGTAGGCCTGGCAGGCGGTGAACAGCACGCCGAGGATGATCGTCAGCCACAGACCGTATTTCAGCCCCTTCCGGTCACCGTGCAGCAGGGCGTGGTGCGCCCAGGTCACGGTGGTGCCCGAGGTGAGCAGGATCAGGGTGTTGATCAGCGGCAGGTGCCAGGGATCGAAGGCCTCGATGCCCTTCGGCGGCCACACGCCGCCGGTGAACTCGACGCGCGAAACTTGGATCGGGTCGGCGGTGTAGAGCGCGGCCTCGAAATAGGCCCAGAACCACGCGACGAAGAACATCACCTCGGAGGCGATGAACATCATCATCCCGTAGCGGTGATGGAGCTGGACGACGCGGGTGTGATCGCCGGAATTGGCCTCGTGCGCCACGTCCTTCCACCAGGAGAACATGGTGTAGAGAACGCCGATCGCGCCGGCCCCGAAGATATACGGGCCCGGGGTCAGGGTGCCGATCTGGAGGCTCTTCATCCAGAACACGGCGCCGAAGGCCATCAGGAAGCCCGAGAAAGCACCGATCAGCGGCCACGGACTCGGATTCAGGATGTGAAAGTCGTGATTCTTGGCGTGCGCCTCGGCCATCGTCCCGTCGCTCCTCACCCTCACGCCCTGCGCCGTTCCCGGCTTCCGGCCTGTCGCTTACTCTGGGCGGTCTTTTTGGCCGGGCGCGGAACAGACCGAGCCCAAGCTTGTCCGCACGTTTAGTCGGTGCGGGCCCGTGTTGTCACGCGCCCGCGATCAGAAATTCCGCTTCGTGCCCGAAGAACCCGAATTGGCCACCGCTGCGGTCACCGGCTGGCCGTTCTTCGAGGCGAAGTATGTGTAGGACAGCGTCATCTCCGAGAGATGCGCCGTGTTCGAATCGTCCCGGACCGCCGGATCCACGTAGAACACTACCGGCACGTCGAGCGTCTCGCCAGGCTGGAGGGTCTGCTCGTTGAAGCAGAAGCAGGCGATCTTGACGAAGTAGCCGCCCATCAGCCCCGGCTGGACGTTGAAGGTCGCCACGCCTGTGGAGGGTTTGCTGCCGGTGTTCTGCACCCGGAAGAAGACCGTCTTGGTCTCGCCGAGCTTGGCCTCGACGCTGCTCGCTTCCGGAGCGAATTTCCAGGACAGGCCCGGCGCGACGTTCGTGTCGAAATGCACGACCATGCTGTCGTTGGTCCGGGCCGCGGAGGCCGCGAGCGCCGGGCCCTGGCGGGGTGTGCCGTCGTAACCGGTCGCCTTGCAGAAGGCGTTGTAGAGGGGCACCGAAGCGAAGGCGAGGCCGACCATGCCGACGGCGAGCCCGGCACAGGCGATCGCGGTCCGCTTGGCGCCGCGGCCGGGCTCGGATTGGGGAGCGGTCATCGCGAAGTCCTCAGAGCGGCCGGCTGAGGATCTGCGGCCCCAGCTTGACGATCGTCAGCACGAAGAACAGCAGGACCCAAGCACCCAGCGCGAGGGCGATGGCCACTGAGCGCTTCCGGCGCCGTGCCTCCTCCTCGGGAGTGAGGGGACGATATCGAATCTCGGGATCCGCCATGGCGATCACCCCAGGACCGGGCGAAACAGGCCGAAGCTTTGCTCAGCCAGAAGCGCCGAGAACAGCGCGAAGAGATAGAGGATGGAGAAGCCGAACATACCCATGGCGGCCCGCTTCTCCGCCTCGCCCTCATGGTTTCGGAGCACCCGGATGCTGAAGGCTACCATGCCGAGGCCGCCGATCAGTCCGATCACCGCGTAGAGCAGGCCGCCGAAGCCCAGCGCGACCGGCACCAAGCCCAGGGGGCGAGGAGCAGGGAGTACCACACGATCTGGCGGCGCGTGGAGGCGGGGCCGGCGACGTTCGGCATCATCGGGATGCCGGCGCGGGCGTACTCGTCCGCCTTGATCAGGGCCAGTGCCCAGAAATGCGGCGGGGTCCAGATGAAGATGATGGCGAACAGGATGAGCGACTCGACGCCCACCGATCCGGTGACCACCGCCTGGCCGATGACCGGAGGCAGGGCGCCGGCGGCGCCACCGATGACGATGTTCTGCGCGGTCGCCCGCTTCAGCCACATCGAGTAGACCACCGCGTAGAAGACGATCGTGAAGGCGAGGAGCGCCGCGGCCAGCCAGTTCGCCGTCAGGCCGAGCACCAGCACGGAGGCGACCGAGAGGAACATCCCGAATCCCAGGGCCTCTTCGGACGAAATCTTTCCGGCGGGGATCGGCCGCTTGGCGGTCCGGCTCATCACGGCGTCGATGTCCGCATCCCACCACATGTTGAGGCAGCCGGAGGCGCCGGCTCCCACCGCGATGGCGAGGAGCGAGATAGCGCCGATCGCCGGCTGCACGTGACCCTGCGAGACGACCATGCCGACCAGAGCGGTGAAGATCACGAGGACCATCACCCGAGGCTTGAGCAGGGCGAAGTAGTCCGGCACGTCCCCGCCCGCGGCCGAAAGGGCCGGGGCCGGAGCGTCCGCTCCGATGCTGTTCGTCAGGCTGGTCATCGCGTCTGCCGCTGCTGTGCCGACGCCCGGCCACGCGCGTCACGGCCGAGTCGTGTTTCGAAATCGACTTGTTCCAAGGGTGGGCGCGAGCGTTACGCTCGGCCCGGGCGGATCGCCCTTATCGCTCGCCCTTGCCGGGAGGTCGTGATCCGGCCTCCGGGGAAGGGCGAGGGCCGCCGGAGCGGCCCTCGCGAGGTTCTATCAGTGCGCGCCCGGCTCGTCGACGATGCGGGGCAGCGTCTCGAACTGGTGGAAGGGCGGCGGCGAGGACAGCGTCCATTCCAGGGTGGTCGCGCCTTCGCCCCACGGGTTGTCCGCGGCCCGCTCCTTCGAGCGGAAGGCCAGGACCACACCGATCACGAAGACGAACATGCCGAGCGCGAAGATGTGGCCGCCGTAGGTCGAGACCTTGTGCCACTGGGCAAACGCGTCCGGATAGTCGGCATAGCGGCGCGGCATGCCGGCGAGGCCGAGGAAGTGCATCGGGAAGAACAGAACGTTCGCGCCGATGAAGGCCAGCCAGAAGTGCAGCTTGCCGGCCCATTCCGGGATGACGTGGCCGGTCATCTTCGGGAACCAGTAGTAGACGCCGGCGAAGATGATGAACACCGCGCCGAGCGACAGCACGTAGTGGAAGTGCGCGACCACGTAGTAGGTGTCGTGCAGGTACTTATCGACGGCCGAGTTGGCCAGCACGACGCCGGTGACGCCGCCGACGGTGAACAGGAAGATGAAGCCCACTGCCCAGTGCATCGCGGCGGTGAAGCGAATGGAGCCGCCCCACATCGTGGCGATCCACGAGAAGATCTTCACGCCGGTCGGCACCGCGATCACCATCGTGGCGAACACGAAGTAGGATTGCGTCTGCAGCGACAGGCCGACCGTGTACATGTGGTGGGCCCACACGACGAAGCCGACGACGCCGATGGCCACCATGGCGTAGGCCATCGCGAGATAGCCGAAGACGGGCTTGCGCGAGAACGTGGCGATGATGTGCGAGACGATGCCGAAGGCCGGCAGGATCATGATGTACACTTCGGGGTGACCGAAGAACCAGAACAGGTGCTGGTAGAGGATCGGGTCACCGCCGCCGGCCGGATCGAAGAAGGTCGTGCCGAAGTTGCGGTCGGTGAGCAGCATCGTGATGGCGCCCGCCAGAACCGGCAGCGAGAGCAGCAGCAGGAAGGCGGTCACCAGCTCGGCCCAGGCGAAGAGCGGCATCTTGTGCAGCGTCATGCCCGGGGCGCGCATGTTCAGGATCGTGGTGATGAAGTTGATCGCGCCGAGGATCGAGCCCGCGCCCGAAAGGTGCAGGGCGAAGATCGCGAAGTCGACGGCCGGGCCGGGATGGCCGGCGGTCGAGAGCGGCGGGTAGACCGTCCAGCCGGTGCCGGCGCCGGAGGCTCCGGGCGCGCCCTCGACGAAGAGAGAGCAGAGGAGCGAGCAGAAGCCTGCCACCGTCAGCCAGAACGAGATGTTGTTCATGCGCGGGAACGCCATGTCGGGCGCCCCGATCATCAGCGGCACGAACCAGTTGCCGAAGCCGCCGATGAGCGCCGGCATCACCATGAAGAACACCATGATGAGGCCGTGGCCGGTGACGAACACGTTATAGGTGGCCGGATTGGAGAAGTACTGCAGGCCGGGCGCCTCCATCTCCATCCGGATGCCGAAGGACAGGAACGCGCCAATGATGCCGGCGCAGAAGGCGAACAGCAGATAGAGAGTGCCGATGTCCTTGTGGTTCGTCGACAGGAACCAGCGGGCGAAGAACGACGGCTTGTGGTCGTGGACCTCGTGGGCCTCGGCATGGGCTGCGGCTGTAGCCATGGATTCGGGTGCCTTGTGGATCTGATGGGTTCGGTTCGGTCAGCCGGTGCTCAGCGGGCCTCGGCGAAGCTCGTGCCGTTCTCGATGCGGGCGTACTTGGTCTTGGCCTCCTTCAGCCAGTCGGCGTAGGCCTGCTCGCTGACCACGCGGACCACGATCGGCATGTAGGCGTGGCGCTGGCCGCACAGCTCGGAGCACTGGCCGTGGAACGTGCCTTCCTTCTCCGCCTTGAACCACATCTGGTTCAGGCGGCCCGGGACGGCGTCGATCTTGAAGCCGAAGGCCGGCATGGCCCAGGAATGCAGCACGTCCGCGGCGGTCACTTGGATCTTCACGATCTTGCCGACCGGAACGACCATCTCGTTGTCGGTCTGCAGAAGGCGCGGCTGCTTGTCCTCGTCGATATTGGCATCGAAGGCGAAGCCGCCGCCGGCCTCGGTCTGCGGGTACTCGTACGACCAGTACCAAGCGTGGCCGATGACCTTCACGATCATGTCGGCCTTCGGATCCGAGAGCTGCGTGCGCAGCAGGCGGAAGGACGGGATGGCCACGGCCACGAGGATCAGCACCGGGACGATCGTCCAGGCCACCTCGATGGCGGTGTTGTGCGTGGTGCGTGACGGCGTCGGGTTCCGCTTCTCACCGAAGCGGAAGATGCACCACAGGATCAGCGCCAGAACGAAGACGGAAATCCCGAGGGACAGCCAGTGCAGTCCAGTCTCGAAGCTGAGAATGTCGCGCGCATTCTCTGTCACCGGGATCTGACGGCTCATCTCCCACGGAACGGGCTGGCCAAAGCCGGCGGCCTGCGCGCCTGACATCGGGAAGAGCAGGGCGCCGAGAGCGGCGAGACTCCAGAGTGATCGGTTGATCGTCCGCACCGTCCGCATCTGCCTCTCGTGGCTCCCCTGGCTGTCTGACCGACGCCGAACCTTCCCGTCTTGATTGTGTGCGGGATTGTACCGACGTGACGGAGTACCGGTTGTGTCACCCGGCATTATCCGACCGGGGCTTCAGACCACAAGGGCGGTCGAGGTGCAACCTCACAAGCGTCGCATCGGACGCTTTCCAGTCACTTCGCGGGCTCTCGTGGCGTCGTAGCCATGGAGGCTCGTCGGATTCGAGCGTCGAGCCGTTGCCCCGCGGACACGGTGATGGATACCATTCCAGGCCCCCTCCGGAGAGCTGCATGTCGACGGACACCGTGAAACAGCCGCCCGAACCGCTGCCTTGTACGGTCGGCGCAGCCATGCAGGTCGTCGCCTATTCGGGATCGGAGCAGAGGTCGGGGATCAGGGCGCTCGCGGTCGAGGCGCCGGTCAACCTTGTTTATGGCAGCGTGCCGCACGCTGTGATGATGGCAACACCTTCCGATCTGGAGGATTTCGCCTACGGCTTCAGCTTCACCGAGGGGATCATCGAGGCCGCGGCGGAGATCCGCGCTACCCAGGTGGAGGCGGCTGCCGACGGTTTTCGCCTTCACGTCGAGCTGGCGCCGGGGCGGTTGCGCGAGCATCTGGCACGCAAGCGCGCGATTAGCGGGCGCACCGGCTGCGGCGTCTGCGGCATCGAGGATCTGTCCGAACTGCCGCGGGCGCAGAGGCAGGGTGCCCCCGACGTACGGGTCGCGCTCCCGGCGATCGCACGGGCTCTGGCCGCGCTCGAAGGGGCGCAGGTGCTGGGGGCGGAAACGCGGGCCGTCCACGCGGCCGCCTGGGCGCGTCTCGACGGGTCTCTCGCGCTCGTGCGCGAGGATGTCGGCCGACACAACGCTCTGGACAAACTGATCGGCGCGCTGATGCGCTCCGGCACGGGGCCGGATCAGGGCTTTCTGGTGATCACCAGTCGCTGCTCGTTCGAGATGGTGGAGAAGGCGGCTCGGCTCGGTGCGGCAGTCATCGTCGCCATCTCGGCGCCGACGTCCCTGGCCCTGGAGCGGGCCCGTGCGAACGCGATGACGCTCTGCGCCATCGCACGCGCCGACACCCTTACCGTCTTCTCAGGGGCGGAGCGGCTGACGGCGGCCTGATCGGCTATTGGGCCGCGCCAGGTTCTTTCTCGGCGGTGCCCGGGACGATCGTGGCGCCGCCGATCACGCGGACGGCCTTCCGGTCCGGCGGCGGATCCTTCCAGTCCTGAGCGGGCGGCTTGGCCGCCGAAGCCACGGCGCCATCGGCCGGCTTGGGCGCGGCACTGACGACAGGCGCGGACGTTGCCGCCGGCGTCTTGTCGATCGCGGCCGATTTGGTCTCAGGCTTGGCAATGTCTCCGGGACCGGACTTGAGCGCCTCACTGGGCGCGATCTGCGGCGCCGGCGCCTCGGGCGCGGTGCGGTGGTGCGGCCGGAGTTCGGGCTGGCGGACGGGCGCCGTCGCGCGGGCGACCTTTCGCGACACCGCCGGCCGCCCGATGCTGTCTGGGTTCACGCCCTCCGGATTGGCATCCGGTCGCAGCGCCTCGTCGGAGGGCCGTCGCTGAAGCCGCAGGGGAGGGGCATCCTGTGCGGGCAACGGTCGGAGCGCGCGCCGCGGCCCGCCATCCTCCTCGGTCCAGCCGAATCCCGGCGCCGGCCTCTCGAGCCGCGCGTAGGTCTCAGACGCGCCGAGCCGCTGACGGCCGACGATCACCCCGGTCGTCCCATCAACGAACAGGCGCACCGGAGCGCCGGTGGGGCTGACAGCCTCAACGACATACACCCGGCCATCGAAGCGCGGGCGGCCGAGCCCCGTGAAGCCGCGATCGGCGAGGCGCCACGTCACCACGCGTGGCGGGAGCACATCCTCCTCGAAGGCGAATTGCGCGCTCGCGCCGTGGACCAGGCCGAGAACGGTGCCCCCCGACAGGAGTGCCGCGCAGATTGCGCGCGCCGTTGCACGCCGGATCATTCGACTGTCGATCATCACTCTTGTGCGTTCCCGTTCTGGAGACCCGCTTAGAGACCCGGCAGAGTATCCGGTTCCGGCATGGTCCGGGCCGGTTGACCCGGACCTCGACCATGCCGGCGAGGTCGTTGCCCCGCATGCCGCTTGTGCTCGGCAAACCGGGTAGATCCCGCGATTCGGGCGAGATTGCGGAGGGCACAGGCGGCAGTCGGCGTGCCATCCGCGCCAGGGCCTCGGCAACCGCCGGCACTCACTTGCTGAAATCCTTTCAATCTGGCAATTTCGCGACTTAGGACAGCAGAACTGTCCCATCGGCCGTGCATCCCGGCCGTCGCCTACTCGCGCGCGAGCGAGAATTCCGGCAGACGGTCCCGGGCGCGCCAGCGCACCGCTCCCGAGCGGTCCGGGTTCTCGATGATTAGAGGTCGAAGGTCGTGTCCCCGCCGGGACCGGCCGGACGACCTGCGACATCGGGCCGGAGTGCCGGGCGCCGGAGGCTTGCGGGCACGAAACATGCTCGCGGGTACAACGGCGGCAGACGGGATCGAGTAAGGACGAGACGAAGCATGGCACCACGCGAGCCCGCCGAAGAGTTTGCTGCTTCCACGTTCCAGGCTACCGCGCCGCGCGGCGGCGCGATGCCGCTCACGGTGCGCGATCCCGCGTTGCCGAAAGCCCAGGGCGCCTACGATCCGGCGCACGAACGCGACGCCTGCGGCGTCGGCTTCATTGCCGACATGCACGACCGCCGGACCCATGCGATCGTCGAGCAGGGACTGAAGATCCTGGAGAATCTCGACCATCGCGGCGCGGTGGGCGCGGATCCCAAGATGGGCGACGGCTGCGGCATCCTCACGCAGATTCCGCACGGCTTCTTCGCCGAGGAGTGCTCGCGCCTCGGCTTCGAGCTGCCGCCGGCCGGCGCGTACGCCATCGGCCAGTTCTTCATGCCTAAGGCCGAGGAGCCCCGGGCGATCATCCAGGAGATTGTCGAATCGGCTCTGGCCGCCGAGGGTCTGCCGCTGCTCGGCTGGCGCGACGTCCCGGTCGATCCGGAGGATCTCGGCGAGGCCGTGAAGGCGACGGAGCCCTACCACCGGCAGGTCTTCATCGGGCGCCCCGCCTCGGTTGCTGATCAAGACACCTTCGAGCGGCGCGTCTACGTCGCCCGCAAGGTGATCTCCAACAAGGTCTACGCACTCGAAGACCCCCGGGTGAAGGAGTTCTACCCGGTCTCGGTGTCGACCCGGACCATCGTCTACAAGGGCATGGTGCTGGTCACCCAGCTCGGGAACTACTTCCTCGATCTGAAGGACGACCGGTTTGTCTCGGCGATCGCGCTCGTGCACCAGCGCTTCGCCACCAACACCTTCCCGACCTGGCGCCTGTCGCACCCGTACCGGATGGTCGCGCATAACGGCGAGATCAATACGCTGCGCGGCAACGTGAACTGGATGGCCGCCCGACAGGCGAGCGTCGACTCCGATCTGTTCGGCAACGACATATCGAAGCTCTGGCCGATCTCCTACGAGGGCCAGTCCGACACGGCGTGCTTCGACAACGCCCTCGAGTTCCTCGTGCAGGGCGGCTATCCGCTCGCGCACGCGATGATGATGCTGATCCCGGAAGCCTGGGCCGGCAATCCGCTGATGAGCGAGGAGCGGCGCGCCTTCTACGAGTATCACGCCGCCCTGATGGAACCCTGGGACGGTCCCGCCGCCGTGGCCTTCACCGACGGCCGCCAGATCGGCGCGACCCTCGATCGCAACGGCCTGCGGCCGGCCCGCTACATCGTCACCGACGATGGGCTGGTGGTGCTCGCCTCCGAGATGGGAACTCTGCCGATCCCGGACGAGAAGATCGTGCAGTCCTGGCGCCTTCAGCCGGGCCGCATGCTGCTGATCGACCTGCAGAAGGGCCGGATCGTCTCCGACGAGGAGATCAAGGGCGAGCTCGCCGCTGCGCATCCCTATGCGGAGTGGGTGAAGAACACGCAGATCGTGCTGGAGGAGCTGCGTCCCGTGCAGCCGCGCGAGTCGCGCACGGATGTCAGCCTCCTCGATCGCCAGCAGGCCTTCGGCTACACCCAGGAAGACCTGAAGCTGCTGATGCAGCCCATGGCGGTGACCGGCCAGGAGGCCGTCGGCTCCATGGGCACGGACACGCCGCTCTCGGCGCTCTCCGAGAAGTCGAAGCTGCTCTACACTTACTTCAAGCAGAACTTCGCCCAGGTCACGAACCCGCCGATCGACCCGATCCGCGAGGAGGCCGTGATGAGCCTCGTCTCGTTCATCGGGCCGCGGCCGAACCTGCTCGACATGGAGGGTGCGTCCCGGCGCAAGCGCCTGGAGGTCCGCCAGCCGATCCTCACCAACGGCGACCTGGAGAAGATTCGGTCGATCGGCCATTTCGAAGACCGGTTCGACACCAAGACCCTCGACGTGACCTACCCGGCCGAGATGGGCGCGCAGGCCATGGACGGGGCCGTCGACCGACTCTGCGACCGCGCCGAGGCGGCGGTGCGCGGCGGCTACAACATCATCGTGCTGACCGACCGCGCGGTCGGGCCGGACCGGATCCCGATTCCCGCGCTGCTCGCCACCGCTGCCGTGCACAATTACCTGATCCGCAAGGGATTGCGGACCTCAGTCGGCCTCGTGGTCGAGTCGGGGGAACCGCGCGAGGTGCATCACTTTGCCTGCCTGGCCGGCTACGGCGCCGAGGCAGTGAACCCGTATCTCGCCTTCGAGACGCTGCTGGCGATGAAGGACGAGTTCCCGCCGGATCTGACCGACGACGAGATCATCTATCGCTATATCAAGGCGATCGATAAGGGCCTGCTGAAGGTGATGTCCAAGATGGGCATTTCCACCTACCAGTCCTATTGCGGCGCTCAGATCTTCGACGCGGTCGGCCTGAACTCGACGTTCGTGGGCCGCGACTTCTTCGGCACGGCGACGACCATCGAGGGCGTCGGCATGGCCGAGATCGCCGAGGAGACGGTGCGCCGTCACCGCGACGCCTTCGGCGACGCGCCGGTCTACCGCAACGCGCTGGATGTCGGCGGCGAGTACGCCTACCGGCTGCGCGGCGAGACCCACACCTGGACGCCCGACACCGTGGCGACGCTGCAGCACGCGGTGCGCCTCAACGTGCCCGAGCGCTACCGGGAATACGCCGAGCTGGTGAACCGCCAGGAGCACCAGCTGAAGACGCTGCGCGGGCTGTTCCGGATCAAGTCGGCGGCCGAGATCGGCCGCGCGCCGGTCCCGCTGGACGCGGTCGAGCCGGCCTCCGAGATCGTCAAGCGCTTCGCCACGGGCGCCATGTCGTACGGCTCCATCTCCAAGGAGGCGCACGAGACGCTCGCCATCGCGCTGAACTCGTTCGGCGGCCGCTCGAATTCGGGCGAGGGCGGCGAGGAGGTTGAGCGGTTCAAGCCCCTGCCGGACGGGCGCTCGCGCCGGTCCTCGATCAAGCAGGTGGCCTCGGGCCGGTTTGGCGTCACGACGGAATACCTCGTCAATTCCGACATGATGCAGATCAAGGTCGCGCAGGGCGCGAAGCCCGGCGAGGGCGGCCAGCTGCCCGGCCATAAGGTCGACGCCAAGATCGCCAAGGTCCGCTACGCCACCCCGGGCGTCGGTCTGATCTCGCCGCCGCCGCATCACGACATCTACTCGATCGAGGATCTGGCCCAGCTGATCTTCGACCTGAAGAACGTGAACCCGTCGGCGGACGTGTCGGTGAAGCTCGTCTCCGAGGTCGGCGTCGGTACGGTCGCGGCCGGCGTCGCCAAGGCGCGGGCCGACCACATCACGATCTCGGGCTTCGACGGCGGCACCGGCGCGGCGCCGCTGACCTCGCTGAAGCACGCCGGCGGTCCGTGGGAGACCGGGCTAGCCGAGACCCAGCAGACGCTGGTGCTCAACAACCTGCGCGGGCGTGTCGCCCTCCAGGCCGATGGCGGTATCCGCACCGGACGCGACGTGATCATCGCGGCGCTGCTTGGCGCCGACCAGATGGGCTTCTCGACGGCGCCGCTGATCGCTGCCGGCTGCATCATGATGCGCAAGTGCCACCTGAACACCTGCCCAGTGGGCGTCGCCACCCAGGATCCGGTGCTGCGCAAGCGCTTCAAGGGCACGCCCGAGCACGTGGTGAACTACTTCTTCTTCGTGGCCGAGGAGGTGCGCGAGATCCTGGCGTCCCTGGGTTTCACCAAGCTGGAGGAGGCGGTGGGTCGCTCCGACCTGCTCGACAAGGTCGAGGCCATCGCCCACTGGAAGGCGCGCGGCCTCGACTTCACGAAGCTGTTCCACCGGCCGAAGGTGGCTGAGGGCACGGCGATCCGCCACGTGGAGGTGCAGCACCACCCGATCGACACGGTCCTCGACCGTCGCCTGATCGAGGGCGCCAAGCACGCCATCGAGACCGGCGAGCCGGTGGTCCTCACCGACACGATTCGCAACTCTGACCGGGCCGCGGGGGCGATGCTCTCCGGCATGGTCGCCAAGGCGCATGGTCACGAAGGCCTGCCGGACGACACCATCGTGGTGAAGCTGTCCGGGACCGCCGGCCAGAGCTTCGGCGCGTGGCTTGCCGCCGGCGTGACCATCGAGCTGACCGGGCACGGCAACGACTACGTCGGCAAGGGCCTCTCGGGCGGCAAGCTGATCATCCGGCCGAGCGACGCGCTGAAGTCGCCGCAGGACCGGACCATCATGGTGGGTAACACTGTGCTGTACGGGGCCATCGCCGGCGAGTGCTACATCCGCGGCTCGGCGGGCGAGCGCTTCGCGGTGCGCAACTCCGGGGCCATCGCGGTGGTCGAGGGGATGGGCGACCACGGCTGCGAGTACATGACCGGCGGCGTGGTCGTGTCGATCGGCGAGACCGGGCGCAACTTCGCGGCCGGCATGTCGGAGGGCATCGCCTACGTGCTCGACGAGGACGGCTCGTTCTCGGCGCGCTGCAACCTATCGATGGTCGACCTAGAGCCCGTCGAGGAGGAGGACGACCTGATGCGCCGCTTCCACCAGGACGGTGACCTGGAGACGAAGGGGCGGGTCGACATCCTGGCCGACATGTCCGGGCACGACGAGGAGCGGCTCACGCAGCTCATCACCAACCATCTCAAATATACGGGCAGCCCGCGGGCCAAGGCGATCCTCGACGACTGGAGCAGCTACCGCACCAAGTTCGTGAAGGTGATGCCGGTGGAGTACCGCCGGGCGCTCCGCGAGATGGAGATGGCCCGGATGCCGGTGGCCGCCGAATAAACGGCGCGGAAAGGCCGGGCGGTTCGCCGCCCGGTCACGCTCAAACGATACGAGACGATGCGGGCAGCGCAGTCGAAGACTGGCCGGCCCAGGGGCTGACCAATGGGCAAGATCACAGGCTTCCTCGAATTCGACCGGCAGGAGCAGAAGTACCAGCTCGCCGCCGACCGGATTCGGCACTTCCGCGAGTTCACGCTGCCGCTCGACGAGCATGATCTCACGAAACAGGCGGCCCGCTGCATGGATTGCGGCATTCCGTTCTGCCACGGCCCGACCGGCTGCCCCGTCCACAACCAGATCCCGGATTGGAACGACCTCGTCTTCCAGTCCGACTGGGAGGAGGCCTCGCGCAACCTCCACTCCACGAACAATTTCCCCGAGTTCACCGGCCGCATCTGCCCGGCGCCCTGCGAGGAAGCCTGCACGCTGAACCTCGAGAACCAGCCGGTTGCGATCAAGACGATCGAGCAGGCCATCGCGGACCGCGCCTGGAATATGGGCTGGGTCAAGCCCGAGCCGGCCCAGACCCGCACCGGCAAGCGCGTGGCCATCGTCGGCTCGGGACCGGCCGGCATGGCGGCCGCCCAGCAGCTCGCCCGGGTTGGGCACGACGTGCATGTGTTCGAGCGCGAGCCGAAGGCGGGCGGTCTGCTCCGCTACGGCATCCCGGACTTCAAGATGGAGAAGCGCCACATCGATCGCCGCGTGCGGCAGATGGAGGCCGAGGGCGTCGTCTTCCACTACAACCAGAATATCGGCGTGACGAAGTCGGTGGACGAGCTGAAGGCCGAGTTCGACGCGGTGATGTTCTGCGGCGGCGCCGAGGATCCGCGCAATCCGCAGCTTCCGGGGCAGGACCTGGAAGGCGTCCACTACGCCATGCCGTACCTCGTCCAGTCGAACCGTCGGGTGAGCAACGAGCCGATGCGCGGCAACGGCGAGCAGCCGATCCTGGCCGCCGGCAAGAACGTGGTCGTCATCGGTGGCGGCGACACCGCCTCCGATTGCGTCGGCACGGCCTTCCGCCAGGGCGCTTTGTCGGTCACGCAGCTCGACATCCGTCCGCGGCCGCCAGAGCGCGAGGACAAGCTTACCGTGTGGCCCTACTGGCCGACGAAGATGCGGACCTCGTCCAGCCAGGCGGAAGGCGCGGAGCGCGAGTTCCAGGCTGCGACCCTGCGGGTCGAGGGCAACAAGAAGGGCCAGGTCACGGGCGTGGTCTGCGCCCGGGTCGATGCCAAGCGTCAGCCGATCGCCGGCACCGAGTTCGTCCTGCCGGCCGACTTGGTGTTCATGGCGATCGGCTTCGCCGGCTCCGTCCAGAAGGGCCTTCTCGAGCAATCCGGCGTCGGCGTGAGCAAGCGCGGCAACGTCGAGGCGAATGAGGACGATTACCGCACCTCCGATCCGAAGATCTGGGCGGCGGGCGATATGCGTCGCGGCCAGTCCCTGGTCGTCTGGGCGATCAGCGAAGGGCGTCAGGCCGCGCGCGCCATCGATGAGGCGCTGATGGGCGCGAGCGTCCTGCCCCGGTAAGACCCTGGCCGTACGGCCGTCCCGGTTTCAGCCGGGCGGCCAGCGGAAATCGTCGGCGCGGCCGGGCTGCGGAAGCGGGGCATTGCCGCGCAGCAGCGTCCGCTCGACGGTGCCGAGATTGTCGGAGTCCCGGGGCCGTCCGTTCAACAGCATCCCCCGGGCGAGACTTCCGATCGGCTCAACGGCACCACGGGTCCGGCGGCCGGCTTGACCGGCAGGGCCGGCACGCCCGGAGGTTCCGGGAGACTCGGCAGCATCGCGGTGATCTGGCGGTCAATCGACGCCGTGTCGGTGGGTTGTCCGGCCCCGTCGAGGCTCGGACCCGATGCGGACGGCGCGACACCCGGCGCGACGGTAGCGGCGGGCGGCTGGTCGGCCAGCGCCGGTGCCGCCGTACCCATGAGGCGCTTCAGCTCGACATCGGCGAAATGCGCCAGCTTGCGGTCGCCGGCCTTGGTAAAATGAATGCCGTCCGCCGTGCGAAGTTTGGCGATCTGTCCTTCAGGGTCCGGACCCGAGGCCGCGTACCGATCGCGATCGTCGACGAAACCCGGCCAGATATCGACATAGGTCGCCCCGGCCTTGGTCACGCTGTCCCGGACGATGTCGTTGAGGGATGCGAGATCCCGGCTGAGCGAGTCGCTCTGCATCGGCGGGAGGCCGACCCAGACCAGCGGCACCTTCCGGTCGGTGAACACCTTGACCAGAGCGTCCACGCGGGCGCGGTACAGGGCACGCCAACGGTCGGTCAGGGGCTCGACCGTCTCATCGCCCTCGCGGATCGGCTGCCGGTCGTTGGCTCCCAGCATGACCAGGGCATAGCGGACCTTCGGATTACCCTGCAGGTAATCCTGAACGACCTTCGGCCAATCGACGGCGTCCTTGCGGACGAGGCCGCTGTCACCCTTGGCGCGATCGATAACCGCGACGTCAGCATTGTCCTCGAACACGTCGTCGAGGCCCTTCGCGAGGTGATCGGCGAGCGAATCGCCGAAGACCGCGATCTGCACGTTCGGCTCGGTCTTGGCGACAGCGGGTTTCGGCGGCGTCGGCGCGCGCGCGGGGCGAACCCGGCGTTTGGCTGCGGGTGCCGGCCGCTGCGCTTCGGTGTTGCCGTAGCTGCGCGGGCGCGGGGCCCGGTAGGTGCGCTCGGGCGGAGGAGCGACCGGCTGGGGCCTCTCCTCCCAGGGCCAGTAGAACTGGCGCGGCGCCTCCTGCGGCGGCGCGTAGCGGGGCTGACGCCCGTAGGTCCCATCGTCGCGATAATAGGCATCGCGGGACCGTCGCCGCGGCGGCGCCTGGTAGTAGGCGCCGTTTCCGGGTTGCTGATAGGTGTCGCCCCATTGCGCCTGCGCCGGCGCGCTGCCGAACAGACCGAAGCCGGCGAGGCACAGCGCGGCCGCCAATCCCAGGGCCCCGGGGCGTCTCAGATGACGCCGAACAGCGACTTTCATGCGCATCCCGCACTCTTGCGCCGAACGGACATCATTCGGAGCGCGCCCAGTATAGGTCAGAGACGCACGAGGGTCTAAACCGGCCCCCGTCATGGCCCGTGAGCCGGGCGCCCCTCGATGCGGGCCAGAAGCGTCGGCGTGGCGTAGCCATCGGCCGGCAAGCCCACGCTGATCTGGTAGCGGCGTACGGCCTCACGCAGGCGGGGTCCGGCCCGCCCGTCCGTCGGACCGTCATAGAACCCCGCCTTCGCGAGTCCGGTCTGGAGCGACCGCAGGCCCGACCCATCCAGGCGCGCGCCCGCTGCCGGCCAGGGAGCGGCGAGCGCCGGACTGCCGCCGAGACGGTCGGCGAGATGTCCCACCGCCAGGGCGTAGGAATCGGACGTGTTGTAGCCGCGGATCACCTCGAAATTATCGGTGATCAGGAAGGTCGGCGCGCCCAGGCCTCCGGGGAGGAACAGACTGGCGCGGCCCCGACCGGGCAGCGGCTTCCCATCCGCACGCCGGACGCCCCTCTCGGCAAAGTCGTTGAGGTCGCCGGCATAGCGGCTGAGATCGAAATCCTTCGGTAGGATCACCTCGTAGCCCCACGACACTGCCGGATCCCAGCCCAGGTCCTTGAGATAGGCCGCGATCGAGGCCAGCGAATCGGCGTCGCTCGTCCAGATGTCCCGGCGGCCGTCCCCGTCGAAGTCGACGGCGTGCGCCAGAAAGGTCGAGGGCAGGAACTGGACCTGGCCCATGGCTCCGGCCCAGCTGCCGCTCATCCGCTCCGGCGTGACGTCGCCGCGTTGGAGGATCGTCAGCGCGGCGAGGAGTTCGTCGCGGAACAAGTCGCCCCGGTGGCGCGCCTCGGCCAGCGTCGCCAGGGCTCGGATGGTCGGAACGCTACCCGCGCTGGCGCCGAAATCGGATTCGATGCCCCAAAAGGACAGGAGGACCGGTTGCGGCACGCCGTAGCGGGCCTCGATCGCCTTCAGGCTCGGCGCGAGAGAAGCCGCACGAGCCCGTCCCCGGGCGAGCCGGCCTGCCGAGACGGCGCCGACGAGGTAGTCCCAGACCGGCCGCACGAACTCACTCTGGCGGCGCGTGCGGACAAGGACGCCGGCATCCGGGGCCGTGACCCCGCGGAATGCGGCGTCAAAGGTCGCTGTGGAGATGCCGCGGGCCGCGGCATCGGGGCGCAGAGCCTCGACGAAGGCCCGGAAGACATCCTCCTCACGCGTCGCTCCTGCCGCACGCGTTGACCTCGCGGCGAGACACAGCGCCGAGGCGAGGATCGCCCGGCGGGACAACATCCGGTCAGATCCTGTTGCGCTTGCCCAATTGGTCTTCCCAGGCGAGGGCCTGGGCGACGATGGCATCGAGATCGTCGTACCGCGGGCGCCAGCCCAACCGCTCACGGATGAGCCCAGCCTCGGCCACGATCCGGGCCGGATCGCCGGATCGGCGGGGGCACAGACGGACCGCGAAGTCGCGGCCCGAGATCCGCTTCACCACTTCGATCACTTCGAGCACCGAATAGCCGCGCCCATAACCGCAGTTCAGCGTCAGGTTCTCGCCGCCGGACCGCAGGTGATCGAGGGCGACGCGGTGCGCTTCGGCGAGGTCCGACACCTGGATGTAGTCGCGCAGGCAAGAGCCGTCGGGCGTCGGATAGTCCGTACCGTAGACGTCGAGCCGCTCGCGCTGACCGAGAGCGGCCTGCGTGGCCACCTTGATCAGGTGCGTGGCGTTCGGCGTCGACTGGCCCGAGCGGCCGTCCGGATCGGCACCGGCGACGTTGAAGTAGCGCAGGATGACGTACGAGAAGCCGTGCGCGGCCGCCGCATCGGCGATCATCCACTCGCTCATCAGCTTCGAGCGGCCATAGGGATTGATCGGCTTCAGCGGCAGGTCCTCGGGGACCGGCACGACCTCCGGCTCTCCGTAGACAGCGGCGGTCGAGGAGAAAATCACGTGCCGGACGCCCGCCCGGACCGAGGCCTCGATCAGCGAGCGGGTCTTCACCGTGTTGGCGAGATAGTAGCCGAGCGGGTCGGCGACCGACTCGGGCACCACGATCTTGGCGGCGAAATGGGCCAGCGCGTCGATCCTGTGCTGCAGGATCGTCTGCGTGACGAGCGCCTGATCCGCAAGGTCGCCGACCACGAGCTTCACGCCCTCCGGCACGGCCCAGTCGAACCCCGTGGAGAGGTCATCGAGGACGACGACTTCCTCAGTGACCGGCATCGAGCAGTGCCAGCACCATGTGGCTACCGATGTAACCAGCGCCACCCGTCACCAGAACTGCCATATCGCCACCTTGAAATGCGTTCCCGCCCTGTCGGCCGACGCGGCTGCGGTAAGTATATTTACGACGCTGTGCCTCATGCTATCGGCGTAAGGCCCTTGCCACGCTTCGCATCAGGCTATCTCACTAGCCGCACCGTTGACCACGTCGTTCCATTCAGTCCCCGGGGTTACCGCTCGATGAAACCGATCCGCAAGGCCGTTCTGCCCGTCGCGGGCCTGGGCACGCGCTTCCTGCCTGCAACCAAGGCGGTTCCGAAGGAGATGCTCACGGTCGTCGACCGACCCGTGGTTCAGCACGTCGTCGACGAGGCGCGCGAGGCGGGAATTGAGCACTTCATCTTCGTGACGGGCCGCGGCAAGTCGGTGATCGAGGACCATTTCGACATCGCCTTCGAACTTGATCACACCCTCAAGGAGCGCGGCAAGACGGCGGCCTATGAGGAGCCTCAAAAAGGATCTGCCCAGGGCCGGCCAGACGAGCTTCACCCGTCAGCAGGCGCCTCTCGGCCTCGGGCACGCTGTCTGGTGTGCGCGCGAGATTGTCGGCGACGAGCCCTTCGCGGTCCTGCTGCCGGACATGCTGAGCCGCGGCTGCATGCAGCAAATGCTGGCCGCCTACGAGCGGCATGGCGGCAACATCATCGCCGTCGAGGAGGTGGCGCCTGAGGAGACTCACCAGTACGGAATCGTCAGCGTCGGCGACACCTACGGCCAGTCTTTCCAGATCACCGGCATGGTCGAGAAGCCGAAGCAGGGCACCGCGCCGTCGAACTTCATCATCTCCGGCCGTTACATCCTGCAGCCCGAGATCTTCGACATCTTAGGGCACGGGAAGAAGGGTGCCGGCGGCGAGATCCAGCTCACCGATGCCATGATCGACCTGATGGAGACGCAGGATTTCTTCGGCATGCGCTACGAGGGCCGGACCTACGACACCGGCTCGAAGCTCGGCTTCCTCACCGCCAACCTCGCCTACGCTCTTGAGCGGCCGGATCTTGCAGGCCCGCTGAAGGCGGAGATCGCCAAGCTCATTCAGGACCGCGGGTAGCGCCTGCGCTTGGCGCGGCCGAGCTATGCGCCACATAGGAAAGTCGGGGGCGTTTTCCCCTTGCTTTTTGTGCGGCGCATTCTATTTTGTGCGTTGCGAGATCGCGATGGCGTCGCGGTCCCGCAGCCCTTCTTGGGCGTTTCCTCCCTAGACTTCGGGCCGCTCCTTCGGGAGTGGCCTTTTTTATTGCGCGCCGGACCGGGCCTACTCGGCGGCCATCCGGCGCGGCGAGAGATCGCCCAGATCGGATGCGACCTCGGTAATCACGGCGCGCAGGGTCTCAACGAGCCCCGCGAAGCCCGGCGATATCGCGAGGCTGACCTCGTTCATGTAGAGTGCCCGATTGACCTCAATCTGCAGCGCGTGGCGGCCAAGATTGGGCTCGCCGTAATGCTCAGTGATGAAGCCGCCGGCATAGGGCTTGTTGCGCACCACTCGGAGGCCCCGTGCTCGGAATGCGGCCTCGAACCCGTCGATGAGGGACGGTGCACAGGCGGTGCCGTAGCGGTCACCCAGGACCACATCGGCCTTAATCTCGGTGTCGCGCCCGAGACTGGACGAGGGCATCGAGTGGCAGTCGATGAGGACGCAATGGCCGTGGGTGCGGGCCGTGCGCTGGATGAGGCTGCGCAGGACACGGTGATAGGGCTTGTAGAGCCCTTCGATCCGCGCGGTCGCCTCGCTGACCGGCAGCCGCCGGGCGTAGATCTCCTGGCCGTCGGCGACGACGCGCGGGACAGTCCCGAGGCCGCCGGCAACCCGCATCGAGCGGGTGTTGGCGAAGGGCGGGAGTCGCCCTTCGAACATGCGCGGGTCGAGTTCGAAAGGCTCGCGGTTCACGTCCAGGAACGCGCGCGGGAAATTCGCCCGCAGGAGCGGAGCGCCCAGTTCGACAACCGGCGCGAACAGGCGCTCCACAAACGCGTCCTCGGAGCGGCGCAGCGTCAGGGCATCGAGACGTGATGCCGAAACGAAATCCGGGGGTAGACGGCCCCGGAATGACCGGTATTGAAGACGAAGGGCAGGGTGTGCGTCGCGGGCTCGTCGACCGCGTAGGCCGGGGCGAATCCGAAAGCGTCTGGCTTGACCGGTTCGGGCGCGATCATCGGTTGGTGGACACCCCGGCGGTTGCATAAGCGCGGCAGGTCAGCACTGTGGTGCGCGATCGGCCGCCTGTCCACTCCGTGCCGGCGGCTTGCGCAGCCGCCCTCGGGACGCGCGGCGCGAGCTGCGGGCTCCATCCTAACACCTTGTTTACCATCGCCTCCCTTTATGGGATCAACTTATCGACACGAAGGCTCGGATCCGGCCGATGAAAATCCTGCTGGCGGAAGACGACAACGACATGCGCCGGTTCCTGGCCAAGGCGCTGCAGAACGCGGGCTACGACGTCCTATCATTTGACAACGGTCTCTCCGCCTACAACAGGCTGCGTGAGGAACCGTTCGAGCTGCTGCTGACCGATATCGTGATGCCGGAGATGGATGGCATTGAGCTCGCCCGGCGTGCGACCGAACTCGACCCGGACATCAAGGTGATGTTCATCACAGGCTTCGCGGCGGTCGCGCTGAATCCGGATTCCAAGGCGCCGAAGGACGCAAAGGTCCTCTCGAAGCCGTTCCACCTGCGCGATCTCGTGAACGAGGTCGAGAAGCTGCTGGCCGCCTGATCAAACGGTCCGGCCGCAGGCCGCAGCCAAGTTTGGCGAAGACAAGATCGCCTGTGACCACATGGGCATAGGCAATTCGGACCGCGCGCTCCTATATGGGCGGAGTTCACGCGCGGGACGATGATCGCCATGCAGCCGATCACCATCTACACCACGGCCTGGTGCCCCTATTGCTCGGCGGCCAAGAGCCTGCTGAAGGAAAAGGGCGTCGCCTACCAGGAAATCGACGTCGAGCGCGTTCAGGGCGCCCGGACCGCTATGGTCGAGCGGGCTGGCGGCCGCACCAGCGTCCCGCAGATCTTCATCGGCGCCACGCATGTCGGCGGCTGCGACGATCTCTACGCGCTGGATCGCGCGGGCAAGCTCGACGGGCTGCTGAAGGACACGGCAGATGCCTGAAGCCCGGTTCACGGCCGCTTGCGTTCAGATGCGCTCGGGCCGCGACCCGAGCGCGAACCGCGATGCGGCGGTGGCCGGCGTGCGCGAAGCGGCGAGCCGCGGTGCGGCTTACGTACAGACTCCGGAGATGACCTCGCTGGTCGAGCGCAGCCGGGAGCGGCTGTTTGCGCAGGTCACCACCGAGGAGCAGGACCGCACTCTCGCCGCCCTGCGTGAGGCGGCCCGGGAGACCGCCACGGTGGTTCAGATCGGATCGATCGCCGTGCGGTCCGGCGACAAGATCGCCAATCGAGCCTACCTAATCGGCGTGGACGGCGAGGTCCTGGCGTCCTACGACAAGCTCCACCTCTTCGATGTCGACCTGCCGAGCGGCGAGCGCTGGCGGGAATCGGCGACCTATACGGGCGGCGCGTGCGCGGTTCTCGCCGCCACACCCTGGGCAATGTTCGGGCTGACGATCTGCTACGACATCCGCTTCCCAGGGCTATACCGTGCCCTGGCCGAGGCTGGGGCCGAGGTGTTGACGGCGCCGGCCTGCTTCACCCGTCAGACGGGCGAGGCGCATTGGCACGTCCTCCAGAGGGCGCGTGCGATCGAGACCGGTTCGTTCGTCATCTCGGCGGCGCAAGGCGGTCTCCACGAGGATGGCCGGGAGACCTACGGACACTCGCTGATCGTCGATCCCTGGGGTCGCGTTCTGGCCGATGCCAGCGGATCCGAGCCGGGCATCATCCTGGCGGAGATCGACCTGGCGCAGGTCGCCGACGCCCGGACACGCATTCCCTCACTCCAGCACGGACGGAATTTCACGGTTGAACGCGTCGGCCCTCACCGTCAGGCCGCACAGTAGGCAGCACAGCAAGCAAGAGAATGATCCGGTACAGTCTCGTCTGCGAGGCCGGGCACGGCTTCGAGAGCTGGTTCCCGTCCTCGGACTCCTACGACGCGCAAGTCGAACGCGGGCTCGTGACCTGCCCAGTCTGCGACACCGCCAAGGTCGGCAAGGCCCTGATGGTGCCGAGCGTCGCGCGTACCGATCGCGACCGCGGAGCGGCGGCATCGGTTCCGCAGGCGGAAACACCCGTCACGATGATCGCCGAGCCGGAGCGCCAGATGCGCGCGATGCTGCGGGCTTTGCGCGAGCACGTCATGGCTCATGCCGAGCATGTCGGGGCGCGCTTCCCCGAGGAGGCCCGCAAGATCCACTACGGCGAGGCGGAAGGCCGTTCGATCTACGGCGAGGCCAGCCCCGCGGAGGCGCGCGCGCTCCTCGAGGAGGGAATCGACGTGGCCGCCATTCCGGTCCTGCCCGACGAGCGCAACTGAGCGGCCATCAGCCCCTCAGGGGCGTGCCGCGGCGGTGCCGGCCAGGGAGGCCAGCGCAAAGGACACGAGGACGTTCCAGCCCGCCAGGGAAAGCCCGAGAACGCGCAGGGCAGCCACCGAGCAATCGACGACCTTGGTTTTCTGGAGCGCGTTGAGGAAATCTCCGACCTCGCCGGGGTTCGCGCCCGTGCCGCCGCCGCAATCGGCCGGTCCCGGCCAGAAGCCCCATTCCGCACCCGCGTGATAGACGCCGATCGCCGCCCCGTAGAGGAGGAACAGGGCCGCGAGCCCCAGGGCGATCCGGGCGAGCCGCTCCGGCGCGAGGAGCGCCGCCAACCCCAGGGGAATGGCGGCGTAGTAGGGCAGCCGCTCGGTCAGGCACAGCTTGCACGGCGCGTAACCGTATCCGTACTGCAGCACAAGCACGGCCCCCACGGTGAGGGCCGAGAGGATCGCCAGCCAGAGCCCGGCGGTCTTGAGGCGCAGCGCAGCCGCGGTGTTCATCGCTACAGGATCACCTTGAACAACAGGAAGCCGAGGACGATGACGGCAATGGAGATCGCCGCCACCGCGTTGAGATGCCGGTCGAGCACGCCGCGGATCTGCACGCCGTAGCGGCCGAGCAGCCCGGCCAGGATGAAGAACCGCGCTCCCCGGGTGACCACCGACAGGAGCGTGAACCAAAACAGGCTGTAATGGGCGAAGCCCGACGTGATCGTGACGAGCTTGTAGGGGATCGGCGTGAGCCCCTTGAGCAGGATCACCCAATGTCCGTAGCGTGCATAGGAATCCTGGAACGTCGCGGCCGAGTTCTGCAGGCCGTAGAGGCGGATCAGCCACTCGCCCAGGGAATCGAACAGCAGCGCACCGATGGCGTAGCCGACGAGGCCACCAAGGACCGACGCGATGGTCGCGATGGCCGCGTAGAGCCAGACCCGGTCGGGCCGGCTCACCGCCATCGGCACAAGCATCGCGTCCGGCGGGACCGGGAAGAACGAGCTTTCGGCGAACGCCACGGCGCCGAGCGCGTAGGGCGCAGAGGGCCTGCCGCTGAGGGCCAGGATCCACGCATAGAGCCGGCGGAGCATTCAACATCCTGGAAGGTGCGACCGGCCGCCCTTTGAGCATAGGCACCGCACGTTGGCCAGATCGGCCGATTGGGCAAAAAACACTCTTGGCCGACGCGGGCGACCTATGCGAAGAGCGCCGTGCACGCGGGTATGGCGGAACTGGTAGACGCGGGCGACTCAAAATCGCCAGCCGCAAGGCGTGGGGGTTCGATTCCTCTACCCGCACCACGATCCTCGAATGAGTGATCGAGCGACGGCCCCCGTCGATGCCGTCAGGGCGCTGTCTGCGGGGACGTGTCGCAGCTGCGCAGCTTCTTTGATCGCTTTGATGCGGACGGTCGCTATGACCGCACGCAGCGCGTCCCCTATCTTCGCCGATGCGCGGTCAGGCGGACCGCTCATGGGGATAGTGCGGGGCCGTGAAGCAGCGCCAGAGCGTCGCGATCCTGGGAGCGGGCATGGCCGGCGCTGCCGCGGCGCGACGTCTTGCCGACGCCGGGTTGAAGGTCCGGGTCTTCGACAAGGGGCGTAGCGTCGGTGGCCGTATGGCGACCCGAAAGGTCGGTACGATCCAGTTCGATCATGGCGCGCAGTTCATGCGGGCGCACGGCGCCCCCTTCGCGGCGCACCTCGATGACTGGGGGCGGCGGGGCATCGTCGGTCCCTGGGCGGGCGCCGGACGCCGGGTCGGCGTGCCCGACATGACCGCGCCAGTCCGCCATCTTCTGGCGGATCTTCCTATGCTCAGTGGCACCACCATCATGCGGATCGGCCGGCACGGGTCGGATTGGCATCTTGAGGACGGATTTGGCGCGATCCATGGTCCGTTCGACGGGCTGGCCGTCACCTTTCCGGCGCCGCAGGCTGCGGCTCTGCTCGACCAATCCGGCTTCGCGCTGCCCGCCCTTGCGCGGGTGTCCTACGCGCCCTGCTGGTCCCTGATGATCGCGGTGGCGGAGGCCCCGGCGGATGCCCTGATTGAGCCGCGCGAGGATCCGATCGGCCTCATCGCGCTCGACTCGTCGAAGCCCGGACGGCCGGCAGGCGCGCGGCTGACAGTCCACGCCACGCCCACGTGGTCGCGCCGGCACCTCGAAGAGCCGCGCGAGGCGATCATCGCCGCGCTCCTCCGGGCCACCGGGCAGCGGCTCGGCCTCACGCTCCAGCCCACCTATGTGGAAGTGCATCGCTGGCGCTACGCGCAGGTCGAGACGGCCCTGGGGACGCCATGCCTGTACGATCCGGTCTTGCGCCTGGGCACGGCGGGTGACGGGTGCCTCGGCGCCCGGGTCGAGGCCGCGCATGACAGCGGGCTGGCGCTGGCTGAGGCCATTCTGGCCGATCTGCGGGCACCGGCGTGATCCCGCCGATCGCCTTCCATCCGGCCTATGAGGCGAGCCTGCCGGCCGGCCACCGCTTTCCGATGCGGAAATACGGCCTGCTCGCCAAGACGCTGATCGCCAAAGGTCTCGCGCCCCTGGGCTTCGTCACGCCCGAGCCGGCGACTGCGGAGATCCTGATTCGCGCCCACGATCCCGCCTACGTGGAGGCCGTCCTGAGTTGCGCGGTGCCCCGGGAGATCGAGCGGGCGATCGGTCTGCCGGTCGACGCAGCCCTGGTCCGCCGTTCGCGCGCCTCGGTGGGCGGGACGTTGCTGGCAGCGCGGCTGGCGCTGTCCGAGGGGCTTGCCGGCAGCGCTGCCGGCGGCAGTCATCACGCCCGTCGGCAGCAGGGGGCCGGCTTCTGCGTATTGAACGATGTCGCGGTCGCCGCGCGCACGCTTCAAGCCGAGGGGCAGATCCGGCGCGCCCTCGTGATCGATCTCGACGTGCATCAGGGCGACGGCACCGCGGATTGCCTCGCCCTATGTCCGGAGCTGTTCACGCTGTCGATCCATTGCGAGAACAACTACCCCGCGCAGAAGATCGCCGGTGATCTCGATGTCGGCCTGCCGGACCGGCTCGACGATGCCGGCTATCTCGAGATCCTTAAGGCGCGCCTGCCACCGCTTCTCGACGCCCTCGGTCCGGACCTCGTCTTCTACAATGCGGGTGTCGATCCCCACCACGACGACCGCCTCGGGCGGCTCTGCCTCACCGATGCGGGTCTGCTCGCTCGGGACCGCCTCGTGGTGGCGCAGACCCGCGCCCGAGGGATCCCGCTCGTAGCGGTCATCGGCGGCGGATACACCAATGATGTCGAGGCTCTCGCGCGGCGCCATGCGCTCGTTTTCGAGGCCCTGGCAGCGGAGGCCGCGGCGGAGCCAACCCCCGTGTGAGGCCGGAATGCATCAGGTGGGGACCGATATGGGCCACGTGGCGGCGGCGAAAGGTTTTGGGAAGGGCTGACACCGAGGATGCAGGCACCGCGGATTTTCGAGACCTGTCCGCAGCTTGCACGCAATGATGCCGTTGGGGTTCGACCATGCTCACGCGGGTCTGGGAGGTGGTGAAGGCGACGCTGGCGGTGTCGGCCCTGATCGCCGCTGCGCTGGTCTCGGCGGACAAGGTCGACCGGCAGCGACTCTCGCCGGCGGTCGGGACGGCGCCGACCGAGCCGGCGATCACCGGCGCCATCACACCCGGAAGCCGCCCCTAAAACGATCCGGCCGGTTCCGTGCGGACCGACACCCCCGGCCTGCGTCAGCTTGTGCACGGACGGGACGGATACCTTGGCGGCGAAGGGCGTTCTCGCCGGCCGAATCCATCTGAGGGAACCGTTTCGATGAGGTCTGCCACCTTTTCTCTGCTCGCCGTCGTCGCGACCTCGGCGTCGGCGTTGGCTGAGACGCCGACGGAGCGCTCCGCCTGCACGCCCGATGTTCTGCGGCTTTGTGCATCCCACATTCCGAATGTCGGCACGATCACCGGCTGCCTACGCGCGAGGCATGCGAGCCTCAGCACAGCCTGCCGGATCGTCATGGACGCGTCCGGACAAGTCGATCCGGACCGCCGCGAGGCGCCGATAGGAAGCGGAGTTCGGGTCACCAGCCGTTGATGCGCGGCCAGACGTCCCCGGTGAGCTGCGCACCCCTGACCACGTGGTAACGGTCGTGCTGGGCGCCCGTAGCGCAGGCATGGTTCGGCAGGATCCGCAGGCGCGCACCCACAGGAAGGTCGGGCAGCGTGGCCGACGAACCCGTCCTGACAGCCAGGATGCCATGCTCCTGGTTGGCATCCCTCACGATCAGGTCCGGGTAGAGTTGTCCCGATCGGTCGCAGACGAGGCCATAACCCTGGTCGACCGCCTGCCGGGCCGTGCCGCGGTCCCGCGAAAGCGCCATCCAGCCGGCATCCGTGATGATCCAGTCCTTGTCGCGCTGGTGGCCGATCACCGTCGCCAGGACGGTCAGCGCGATGTCGTCCACCGTGCAGGAGCCGACGCCGGCCTGGAAGAGATCGCCGATCATGAAGACGCCGGCGCGCATCTCGGTGACGCCGTCGAGAGTCTCGGCATAGCGCGCCGTGGGTGTCGAGCCCACGCTCACCACCGGGCAGGGTAGGCCGGCCGCACGGAGAGTAGACGCCGCCGTGACGGCGGCCAGACGCTCGGCCTCGGCCGCCTCCCGCAGGGCTGCGGGATCGCTCAACCCGTAGCTGTCGCCGGCATGAAGCAGCACGCCGCGCAGGGTTGCACCCTCGGCGAGGATGCGGCCGATTACGACCAGGCTCTCGGAATCCCGAGGGTTGACGCCGGACCGGTGACCGTCGGCGTCCACCTCGATCAGCACCGGCAGCCGATCCCCGGTACTAAGGCTCCAGGCGGCGACGGCCTCGGCCTGCTCGGGCGAATCCAGGACGATCGCGAGATCCGTTCCCCAGCGCCGGCGGATCTCTCCGACCCGGCCGAGCTTCTGCGGCGCGATGCCCACCGCGTAGATCATGTCCCGGACGCCGCCTTCGGCGAAGTACGCCGCCTCGCGCAGGGTCGAAACGGTCGCCGGCCCGGCCGGGCTCGTCATGGCGATGCGGGCGACGTCGAGGGACTTGGCGGTCTTGAGGTGCGGACGCAGGACGACGCCCAGCCGGTCGAGTCGCGCCCGCATGACGGCGAGGTTGGTCTTCAACCGGTCCGAATCGAGCAGGAGGCAGGGGGTCTCCAGACCGTCGAGACCCTCACTGCCCGACAGGACCGCGCTCTCACCACCCATTGCCCTGCTCCCGGCATCACGGACAGGGCTGCCTGATAGGCGCTCGCAGAGCCGGCTCCAAGACCAGCAGCCCCTGTTGTAAGGTCAGGATCGGCGGTCTCGTGCACTTACGCGGAGACGCGGATGGCCGATACGAAGGCGGCGGCGTCCCGACCCACATCGGCCGCCGCCTTGCCGGGACGGTAGAGGCTCGATCCGAGCCCGAAGCCGTCGGCACCCGCTTGTCGCCATCCAGCCACATTATCCAGCGTAACGCCGCCGACCGCCAGCACGCGTGTGCCGGGCGGCAATACCGCCCAGTGCGCCTTGAGCGCCGCGGGCGAGGCGATCTCCGCCGGGAACAGTTTGAGCGCAGTCGCCCCGGCGGCCAGAGCCGTGAAGGCTTCGGTGGGCGTCTGGTAACCCGGGAGCGAGGCGAGGCCCGCCGCGACCGTGGCCCGGATCACGGCGGCATCCGTGTTGGGTGACACCACCAGGGTTCCCCCGCCGCGGCGACCTCCGCGACCTGCGTCGGCGTCAGCACTGTGCCCGCGCCAACCAGGGCGCGGCCCGCCAACCGATCCGCGAGGATCGCGATGCTGCGCATCGGCTCCGGCGAGTTGAGCGGCACCTCGATGAGGGTGAAGCCTGCATCGACCAGAGCCTCGCCGACATCCGCTGCGTCATCAGGCGTCAGCCCGCGCAGGATCGCCACGAGTGGGCAGGCCGAGAACGCCGCCTCGAACCGCGCCAGGATGGTCATGCCTGCAGGCTCCAGATCGCGTGAATGCCGGCCGTGGTGGATTTGTCCGGCACCAGGACGGGATCGCCGCCGGCTTCGGTGATCGCCACCGCGTAGAGCGCCGTCAAGGTGCCGCCGCCGAGGAGATGGACCGGACGGAAGCGGAGATCCTCACGGGTCCCGACATCCGCGCCGATCAGGACCCCACTGGCATAGGCAGCCGCATCGGTGGGATGGAGCCGGTCCAGAAGCACACCAGCCCGGATCTCGAACAGGGTCGCGGCGAGATTGTGCGACGCGAGCCCGCGCCGAAGCCCTCTGCGGAAGGCAGCCCCATCCGTCACCGCCCCGTCCAGCATGCCGGCCAGCACGCCGTGGGCACGAACCAGCGCGAACAGCTCGCCGGTCATCACGGTGGTGAAAGCCGTGATCGCGCCATCCACCGTCTCGACCCACTTGTTGTGCGTGCCCGGCTGGCAGAAGAGCGCGCTCGGCGGCGCCGCGCCGGTGCGGATCGCACCGAGCACCTGGGTCTCCTCACCCCGCATGACGTCCGGTCGCTTCCCGTTCCGCAATGCGACGCCCGGAACGATCCGCAGGCCGGGTGCTGCTTCCACGCTCGCGGCCGCGAGGTGTTCCAGAGTGGCGGGCGCGCTGACATAGGGCACCTCCCGCCAGCCCCGGCTCGAGCCGACCATCCCGACAGCGACCATCGCGTGCGCACCCAGACGCTGCCGCAGGGCGGTAATCTCGCCCGGGTAGTCGCCCGGCGCGAGAGCGAGGACGCCCCGGTCGTCCTGCAGGCTCTCCACCACCAGACCGTCCGCCGTCATCGCGAAGACCCGACGGTTCGTCGTGCCCCAGTCGACGGCGAGGTAGGCCGCCCGACCGGCCATGCGAACCCTCCCTATGCGATTTGTCTGAGTTAAGGGTCGGCGGTTCAGCAGTCAAGCTTGGCTGCCGCGCTCTGTCGCACGCAACGGTCAGACTATCACTGGCCGGGGATTGTCGCCCGGCATCGCTCGATTGCGATGGACTGTTCGCCAGTGGATCGGCGATATGGCGATCAAGAAATCAAAACGGGAGGGAGACGCTTGGCACGGGACGTGATCCTGGCGACCGACGGATTGACGATGGAATTCAGAGGATTCCGCGCGGTCAACGGCGTGGCCTTGCAGGTCGAACGCGGCACGATTCACGCTCTGATTGGGCCCAACGGCGCCGGCAAGACCACCTGCTTCAATCTTCTGACCAAGTTCCTCATCCCGACGGCCGGGACGATCCGCTATAAGGGTCGTGACATCACCGGCATGAAGGCGGCCGACGTCGCGCGGCTCGGGCTCGTGCGCTCCTTCCAGATCTCGGCGGTCTTCCCGCACCTCACGGTCATGGAGAACGTCCGTATCGCGCTCCAGCGCAGGCGGCGCGGCGATTCCTTCGATTTCTGGCGGCCCGAGCGGGTGCTGCGCGCCCTGAACGGTGAGGCGCTCGCGCTGGTCGAGGCGGTGGGCCTTTCGGAATTCGCGGATGTGCTGGCGGTAGAGCTGTCCTACGGACGCAAGCGCGCGCTGGAGATCGCCACCACGCTCGCCCTCGATCCCGAGATGCTGCTGCTGGACGAGCCGATGGCCGGGATGGGCCACGAGGATGTCGACCGGACCGCCGCGCTCATCCGGCGTGTGTCGAAGGACCGCACCATCCTGATGGTCGAGCACAATCTGTCGGTGGTGGCGTCCCTGTCCGACCGCATCACCGTTCTGGCACGGGGTCAGGTCCTCGCCGAGGGCGACTACGCCACTGTCTCGAAGGATCCGCGCGTGGTCGAGGCCTATATCGGAGCGGGACATGCGTGAGGCAGCCCTGAAGACGCCCGCGCCCGCCGCCGCGGCCGGATCGCTCCTCACAATCCGCGGCCTCGAAGGCTGGTACGGCGAGAGCCACGTGCTCCACGGCATCGACATCGACGTCCGGGCCGGCGAGGTGATCACGCTGCTCGGCCGAAACGGCGCCGGCAAGACCACAACGCTTCGGGCGATCATCGGCATCCTCGGGAAGCGCACCGGCTCGATCGTCTACGATGGGGTCGAGACGGTGCGGATGGCGTCGCGCAACATCGCCCGGCTCGGGATCGGCTACGTTCCGGAGGAGCGCGGTATCTTCGCGAGTCTCACGGTCCACGAGAACCTGATGCTGCCGCCCCGGGTAAAGCCGGGGGCATGTCGGTGGCGGAGATCCACCAGCTTTTCCCGAACCTGAAGGAGCGCGCCGGCAGCCAGGGCACCAAGCTCTCCGGCGGCGAGCAGCAGATGCTGGCGATCGGACGCATCCTGCGCACCGGCGCCAAGCTGATCCTGCTCGACGAGCCCACCGAGGGCCTTGCGCCGGTCATCGTCCAGCAGATCGGACGGACCATCCAGCAATTGAAGGCTCAGGGCTACACCATTGTGCTGGTGGAACAGAATTTCCGCTTCGCCCAGACCCTGGCGGACCGGCATTTCGTGATCGAACAGGGCCGGGTGGTCGATATGATCCCCAATCCCGAGCTTGACGCCAATATCGACAAGCTGCACGCCTATCTCGGCGTCTAAAGCCTGACCCGTCAAACCGTAGAAGCGCCAGCAACCGGCGCCTTGATACTCGGCCGGCGGAGATCCGCTGCGCCGCTGAAGGATGGAAACGCCATGTTGGGACGTATCGCCCGGCCCGCGACCCTCGCTGCTCTCGCAGGCGCCCTGATGATGGGCACCGCGGCCGCGCAGACGAACGTGAAGATCGGAATCCTCGGCGACCGCTCGGGCGCCTATTCCGACATCAGCGGCGAGGGCTCGGTCGTCGCCGCGAAGCTCGCCGTCGAGGACTTCAAGCCGGAGGCGCACGGGCTGAAGGTCGAGATCGTCTCGGCTGACCATCAGAACAAGCCGGATGTCGGCGCGGCCATCGCCCGGCAATGGTACGACCGCGACAACGTGGACATGATCACCGACGGCGTCACCTCCTCGGTGGCTCTGGCCATCAGCCAGGTCACCAAGGAGAAGAACAAGGTCTTCATCGACACCGGCGCCGGCACCGCGGACCTCACCGGCCCGCAATGCACGCCGAACACGATCCACTGGGTCTACGATACGGTGGCGCTCGCCAACGGCACCGGCGGCGCCATGGTGAAGCGCGGCGGGAACACGTGGTTCTTCCTCACCGCCGACTACGTCTTCGGCCAGACGCTGCAGCGCGACACCAGCGCGGTCATCACGAAGAACGGCGGCAAGGTCCTGGGCTCGGTCAAGACGCCGTTCCCGACCTCGGACTTCTCGTCCTTCCTGCTCCAGGCTCAAGGGTCGGGCGCCAAGGTGATCGGCCTGGCCAATGCCGGCACCGACACGATCAACTCGATCAAGCAGGCGGGCGAGTTCGGCATCACCGAGGGCGGGCAGGCGCTCGCCGGCCTGCTCGTCTTCTCCTCGGACGTTCACTCGCTCGGCACCAAGGTCGCGCAGGGGCTCGTCCTCACCGAGCCGTTCTACTGGGACCTCAACGACCAGACCCGCGCCTTCTCCGACCGCTTCGCCAAGCAGATGAAGAACGGCTCGAAGCCCACGGCCAACCATGCGGGCGTCTACTCGGACGTGCTGCACTACTTGAAGGCGGTAGCCGAGCTGAAATCCACCGCGGACGGCGCCGCCACCGTCGCCAAGATGAAGGCGATGCCGACCGACGACCCGCTCTTCGGCAAGGGCACGATCCGCGCCGATGGCCGCAAGATCCACGACATGTACCTGTTCGAGGTCAAGAAGCCCGCCGAGTCGAAGGGCGGGTGGGACCTCTACAAGAAGCTCGAGACGATCCCCGGCGATCAGGTCTTCCGGCCGCTCCACGAGGGCAATTGCCCCCTCGTGAAGGGCTGAAGGACGGTCGCGGTACGGAGGGAGCCCATGACGACGATCTTCGGTGTGCCGACGCAGGCCCTGTTCGGGCAATTACTGCTCGGCCTGATCAACGGGTCGTTCTACGCGATCCTGTCGCTCGGGCTGGCGATCATCTTCGGGCTCCTGAACATCATCAACTTCGCCCACGGCGCGCTCTACATGATGGGCGCGTTCGTGGCCTGGATGCTGCTCACCTATGTCGGGCTCGGCTACTGGTGGGCGCTGGGGCTCGCGCCGCTGGTGGTCGGCGCCTTCGGCATCCTGCTGGAGCGGGTGCTGATCGCCCGGCTCTACAAGCTCGACCACCTCTACGGCCTGCTCCTGACCTTCGGTCTGGCGCTGATCATCCAGGGCCTGTTCCGTAACCAGTACGGCGTCTCGGGTCTCCCCTACGCGATCCCCGCGGAGCTCTCGGGCGGCCAGCGCCTGCCCTTCATGTTTCTGCCGAACTACCGAGGCTGGGTGGTGGTCGCCTCGCTCACCGTCTGCATCGCGACCTGGCTCGTCATCGAGAAGACCAAGCTCGGCGCCTACCTGCGCGCCGCCACCGAGAATCCGACGCTGGTCCAGGCCTTCGGGGTCAACGTGCCGCTGTTCCTGACGCTCACCTACGGGTTCGGCGTCGCGCTCGCCGGCTTCGCCGGGGTTCTGGCAGCGCCGATCTACTCGGTGAACCCCAATATGGGGGCCGACATCATCATCGTGGTCTTTGCCGTGGTGGTGATCGGCGGCATGGGCTCGATCATCGGCTCGGTGATCACGGGCTTCACGCTCGGCCTCGTCGAAGGGCTGACCAAGGTGTTCTATCCGGAGGCGTCTGCCACTGTGATCTTCGTGATCATGGTGCTGGTGCTGCTCGTCAAACCCGCCGGCCTGTTCGGGCGTACGGCCTGACCGCGATCTGAGGGACGATCCCCATGGCCGATACCGCCGCCATCGACGCCGCCCCGATCGCCGCCGCGCCGCCCACCGGCCGGGACGACAAGACGCTCCACCGCCTGATCTTCGTCGGCATCGCCGTCCTGCTGATCGTGGCGCCGCTCGTCCTGTACCCCGTCTACCTGATGAAGGTGCTGTGCTTCGCGCTGTTCGCGCTCGCCTTCAACCTGCTGCTGGGCTACGGCGGGCTGCTCTCCTTCGGCCACGCTGCCTATTTCGGCATGGCGAGCTATCTCTGTGCCTACACCGCCAAGAGCCTCGGCTTCACCCCGGAGGCTCGCCATCCTGACGGGCACGGCCACGGCGGCGCTGCTCGGCCTGGTCTTCGGCGCGCTGGCGATCCGCCGGCAGGGCATCTACTTCTCGATGATCACCCTCGCGCTCGCCCAGATGGCGTTCTTCTTCTCGCTGCAGGCCAAGTTCACCGGCGGCGAGGACGGCATCCAGGCCGTGCCCCGCGGAAGCCTGTTCGGGGCGGTCAGCCTCGAGGACGACCGGATCATGTACGCCGTCGTCGCCGTGGTGTTCATGGCCGGGATGCTGCTGATCTACCGGATCATCCACTCGCCCTTCGGGCAGGTGCTGAAGGCGATCCGCGACAACGAGCCGAGGGCGATCTCGCTCGGCTACCGCGCCAGCCAGTACAAGCTCGCGGTCTTCGTGCTCTCGGCGACGCTCGCCGGTCTGGCGGGATCCACCAAGGCGATCGTCTTCCAGCTCGCCTCGCTCACCGACGTTCACTGGTCGATGTCGGGCGAGGTGGTGCTGATGACGCTGGTGGGCGGCATGGGCACTGTGTTCGGCCCAATCGTCGGCGCGCTCGTCATCGTGACCATGGAGACCTACCTCGCGCAGTTCGGCGCCTGGGTGACGATCATCCAGGGCTGCGTCTTCGTCCTCTGCGTGCTGCTGTTCCGCGAGGGCATCGTCGGCCTCGTCGCCCGCCTGATCCGTAAGCCGCTCTGAGCGACGCCGCTCCGTCCCGCCGGCTCCGGGAGGTGACGCTTCGTTAACCAAGATGTTGCAACCTGACGGGGAGAAGCTGTCAGGTGCCGCCATGACGAAGGCCAGGTCACTCAGCATCGACGATCCCGCGCGCGACTGCCCGGTTCCGCCGGAAACGGTGGGCCGCCTGATCAAGGCCGATCCCGAGAGCGCCGCCTTCCTTCTCGACGGGATTCCGGAGGCAACCCGGGCGCGCCTCGCCGTGTGGCTCTACGGCCGCAGCCATACTCACGAGATCGGCGTGCGCGTCGCCGCGACCTGCGAAGGCACGAGCCTGCGTCGGGCTTCGGGTCTCATAGGGAACGTCCTGTATGACCTGTCTCGTCGGCCCTACGCGGCGCCGAGCCACGACGTGCGGGGTGGGAGCGTGGGCCGCATCACCCTCGGAGGCCCCGCTCGGCGCGCTTGAGGCACGCGCGGTGCCCTGAACGTCCCTATCGCTGGGGAGCGATTGGATCGCCGCGGCCGAGGGGCTACCCTGACGGCCCATGTCCGTCCTCGCGCCAGCGCCCTCCGTCCGCCGTCTCGATCCTGTGCTTGTCGACCGCATCGCTGCGGGCGAGGTCGTGGAGCGGCCGGCCTCCGCCGTGAAAGAGTTGGTCGAGAACGCCATCGACGCCGGCGCCCGATCCATCGAGGTCGCCGTGGAGAGCGGTGGTCGCCGGTTGATCCGGGTCGTCGACGACGGGCACGGGATGACGCCGGAGGATCTGGCGCTCGCCGTGGAGCGCCATGCGACCTCCAAACTCCCGGACGGCGATCTCTCGGCGATCGGCACCCTAGGTTTCCGTGGCGAAGCCCTGCCGTCGATCGGCGCGGTCTCTCGCCTCGCCATCGTGACCCGCACCTCCTCCGCCGAGGCGGGGGCGAGCCTCACGGTGGAAGCCGGTTTGAAGGGCGAGGTCCGCCCAGCCCCGGCGCAGCGCGGGACGCGGATCGAGATCACCGAACTCTTCGCCGCGACGCCGGCCCGGCTCAAGTTCCTGAAATCCGACCGGGCGGAGAACGCCGCCATCGCCGAAACCGTGCGGCGCCTCGCCGTCGCCCATCCGGGGATCCGCTTCACCCTGCGCACCGATGCGGGCCAGCCCCTGCTCCTGCCGGCGGAAACCGGCGCCATGGCGGATCTGCGCCGGCTCGCTGCGGTGCTGGGGCCAGATTTCACCGCCAATGCTCTGCCGGCCTCGCTCAGCCGCGAAGGTTTCACGGTCACGGGCCATGTCGGTCTGCCGACCTATCACCGGGGCGCCGCGGGCTACATCCACCTCGTGGTCAACGGCCGTCCGGTGCGCGACCGGCTGCTGCTCGGTGCAGTGCGCGGCGCATACGCCGACACGCTCGCCTCGGACCGCCATCCGGTGCTCGGCCTTTCCATCGTGTGCGATCCGGACCTCGTCGACGTCAATGTACACCCGGCCAAGACGGAGGTCCGTTTCCGGGAACCCGGACTGGTGCGGGCCCTGATCGTGAGCGCGATCCACGACGCGCTGCGCCGGGGTGGCGCGCGTTCAGCCACGACCGGAGCGGCACGGACCCTCGACGCCCTACGGCCGGCCGGATTAGCCCTGTCGACCCATTCGGGCGCCGTTGCCCCGAGCCTGTTCCGACCCACGCAGCCGCCCCAGTTCCCGGCCGGCACACCTTCGGTGGCGGCACCTCCGAGCTACCGGAAGCCGGACGAGTGGCGACCGACCACCGCGCCGGCCGGAAGCCGGCCGGCATACGGACTGTCCGAAGCCGGACTATCCGAAGCGGACATGGGCGGATTCGGCGAGGCGGACCAGACGATCTTCGAGCGGCCCGATCCGGCGACAGAGATCGTGGCGCCGCCGCAGGCGGATACTCGTCCTTTCTCCGAGGCGGAGGAGGCAATCGACCACCCCCTCGGCGCGGCGCGTGCCCAGATCCACGAGACCTACATCCTCGCGCAGACCCGCGACGGGCTCGTGATCGTCGATCAGCACGCCGCGCATGAGCGCCTCGTCTACGAGCGTATGAAGATCGAGCGCGCCCGAGGCGGTATCGCCCGACAGGGGCTGTTGATCCCCGACGTGGTGGAGATGAGCCCCGAGGAGGCCGAGCGGCTCGTCGCCGCCGCGCCGGATCTCGACCGGCTTGGCCTCGCAATCGAAGCCTTCGGGCCCGGCGCCGTGCTGGTGCGGGAAGTGCCGGCGGCGCTGATCGGCGCCTCGGTGCGCGACCTCGTGACCGACATCCTGGACGCCTTGGAGGCCAGCGGCGACGAGGAGGGGGCGCCCCGGCCGCGGAGGGCGGCCCGCTGGGGCGTCGCCTGGACGCAGTCCTGTCGCGGATGAGCTGCCACGGCTCGGTTCGCGCAGGGCGGCGCCTGCGTCCGGAGGAGATGAATGCCCTGCTGCGCGAGATGGAGGCGACCCCGAATTCGGGCCAGTGCAATCACGGGCGCCCAACTTCCATCGAGCTGAAGCTCTCCGACATCGAGCGGCTGTTCGGCCGTCGGTGAATCGCTGACGGACCGCGCATCCTGACCGGGGCAGGCCGCTGGGGAGCACGTACCACCAAGATCCGGCTTGGTTCGGCGGCAATGCCCTCCCGAACGCCGCAGGTGCCGAACAGGCGCCGCACTTCGTTTCGCCTTGCGGTTGCCTGCATAGGCCCCGATCGTGGAGAGAAGCGGCGAGAGCCGGTGCTCCCGTCCTGAAGGGCGCCGCCCCGACCGCGCAGAGGCATCCGCCGGAGGCCGCGACCATGGACTTCACCATCTCTCCCCGCGTGGAGGATTACCGCGCCCGGATCGCCGCCTTCGTGGACGCGCATATCCTGCCGCTGGAGGCCGACCCGGCCGCGTATGACGGCCACGGCAACATCAACCTCGCGGAGTTGGCGCGGCTGCGCGGCTTGGCGCGCGACCAGGGCCTGTGGTGCCTCCAGCTCAAGCCCGAGACGGGCGGGGCCGGGCTCGACAAGGTCGGCATGGCGGTCTGCTACGAGACCATGAACCGCTCGATCTTCGGGCCGGTCGTGTTCAACTCGGCCGCGCCGGACGACGGCAACATGATGGTGCTGGAGAAGGTGGCGACCCCCGCCCAGAAGGAGCGCTGGCTCGCTCCGATCGTCGACGGCCGGGTCGGCTCTGCCTTCGCGATGACCGAGCCGCATCCCGGCGGCGGGTCGGACCCCGGCATGATCCAGACCCGGGCCGAGCGGCGCGGCAACACCTACGTGGTCACCGGGCGCAAATGGTACATCACCGGCGCCGAGGAGGCCGAGCACTTCATTCTGATGGCGCGCACCTCCGACGACGCGCGAAAAGGTCTGACCGCCTTCCTGTTCCACAAGAACCAGCCCGGCTGGCGGATCCTGCGCCGCATCCCGATCATGGGGCCGGAGGAGCATGGCGGCCATTGCGAGCTGCTGTTCGAGGGCCTGGAGATCCCGGCCGAGAACGTCCTGATGAAGGAGGGCGATGGCCTTAAGCTGACGCAGATCCGTCTCGGACCCGCGCGGCTGACCCACTGCATGCGCTGGCTCGGCCTGTCGAAGCGCTGCGTCGAGATCGCCCGGGCCTACGCGGCCGAGCGCCACGGGTTCGGGATCCGCTTGGCCGATCGCGAGAGCATCCAGCTGATGCTGGGCGACCTCGCCATGAAGATCGAGATCGGCCGGCTGCTGGTGATGAAGGCCGCCTGGGCGCTCGACCAGGGCAGCTTCGCCCGCAAGGAGGTCTCGATGGCCAAGGTGCACGTGGCCAACCTCCTGCACGCGGCGGCCGATACGGCGATCCAGATCAACGGCGCGCGGGGCTACTCCACCGACACACCCCTCGAATGGATCTACCGCTACGCCCGGCAGGCCCGCCTCGTGGACGGGGCCGACGAGGTCCACAAGATGGTGCTCAACCGCAACCTCGAAGCCGAGGGCGATGCCTTCTGGTCGTGGGGTGTCGGGGCGTGAGGGGTGGCTGAGCGGCGCCTTCGACATACGTCCGCCGCCTAGGCGGGCGCATCCCCGTAGGCTGAGTAAGGCTTGGAGGCCAAGAGTATGACCGAGGTCGTGATCACAGGCGCGGTGCGCACCGCCATCGGCACGTTCGGCGGCGCGCTCGCCGGCACGCCTCCCTCCGCTCTTGCGGCCCGCTGCGTCGCGGAGGCGCTGCGCCGCGCCGGGACCGCGCCCGAGGCGGTCGGCCACGTGGTCTTCGGCAACGTCATCCCGACCGAGCCGCGGGACGCCTACATCGCCCGCGTCGCCGCCATGGAGGGCGGCATACCCAAGGAGGTGCCGGCTATGACGGTCAACCGCCTCTGCGGCAGCGGTCTCCAGGCGATCGTCTCGGCCGCGCAGTCCATCCTGCTCGGCGACGCCGAGACGGCCCTGGCCGGCGGGGCCGAGAGCATGAGCCGCGCCCCCACATCCTGACCACCGGGCGGACCGGGCAGCGCATGGGCGACGCCGTGCTCGTCGATTACATGCTCGGCGCGCTGAGCGACCCCTTCGGCAACGGCCATATGGGCGTCACCGCGGAGAACGTGGCCGAGCGCTACGCCATCCCCCGCGACGTGCAGGACGCCTTCGCCGCCGAAAGCCAGGACCGCACCGCACGGGCGATCCGCGAGGGCCGGTTCCGCGAGCAGATCCTGCCGATCGAGGTGCAGCGCAAGCGCGAGACGGTGGCCTTCGACACCGACGAGCACCCGAAGGCCACGAGCGCCGCCGATCTCGCCAAGCTCCGCCCGGCCTTCTCGAAGACCGGCAGCGTCACGGCCGGCAACGCCTCGGGGCTGAACGACGGTGCTGCGGCCCTTGTCCTGTCGAGCGCCGCGCAGGCCGAACGCGACGGCGCGGCGCCGCTCGCCCGGATCGTCGGCTACGCCCATGCGGGCGTGGACCCCTCCGAGATGGGCATGGGCCCGGTGCCGGCGGTGCGGCGCCTGCTGGAGCGGACCGGCCTGCGGGCGGCGGATTTCGACGTCATCGAGTCGAACGAGGCCTTCGCGGCCCAGGCCTGCGCGGTCTCCCGCGCCCTCGACCTCGATCCCGCGAAGGTCAACCCGAACGGCGGCGCCATCGCGCTCGGCCACCCGATCGGCGCCACGGGGGCGATCATCACCGTGAAAGCCCTCTACGAACTCGCCCGGACGGGCGGACGCTACGGGCTGGTGACCATGTGCATCGGCGGCGGCCAAGGGATCGCCAT
This sequence comes from Methylobacterium sp. P31, assembly GCA_050632875.1. GTDB lineage: Bacteria > Pseudomonadota > Alphaproteobacteria > Rhizobiales > Beijerinckiaceae > Methylobacterium. The sequence continues at coordinate 223,549 of JBODSC010000003.1, forward strand.
GGCTCTCGAGCGGCTGCACTGAGATGGCGGGCCTCTTCGACCTCGCCGGCCGGCACGTTCTGGTGACCGGCGCATCCAGCGGCCTCGGCCGCCACTTCGCCGGGACGCTCGGCCGGGCCGGGGCACATCTCTCCCTCTGCGCGCGCCGGGCGGACGCCCTCGCCGAGACCGTGGCCCGCGTCGAAGGGGAGGGCGGTCGGGCCCACGCGATCGTCATGGACGTGACCGACTCCGCCAGCGTCGAGCGGGCGCTGGACGCGGCCGAGGCGCGGTTCGGTCCCGTGTCGGTGCTCGTCAACAATGCCGGCATCACCGCGACGAAGCCCGCGCTTGACCTCGACGAGGCTGAGTGGGACGCGGTGCTCGACACGAACCTGAAGGGCGTCTGGCTCGTCGCGCAGGCGACCGGACGGCGCATGGTCCGCCACGGCGCGGGCGGCAGCATTGTCAACATCGCGTCGATCCTGGGCCTGCGGGTGACCGGCGGGCTCGCGCCCTATGCGGCCTCCAAGGCCGGGGTGGTGCAGCTCACGAAGAGTCTCGCGCTCGAATGGGCGCGCTACGGCATCCGGGTGAACGCCTTGGCGCCGGGCTACATCAAGACCGAGCTGAACGACGCGTTCTTCGAGTCGGCGGCCGGCAAGGCGCTGATCAGGCGCGTGCCGCAGCGCCGGCTCGGCGAGGCGGCCGAACTCGACGGCCCGCTCCTGCTGCTCGCCTCCGAGGCCGGCGCCTACATGACCGGGAGCGTCGTCGCAGTCGACGGCGGTCACCTCGTTTCGGGACTGTAGGGTATGGACGAAGCACGGCTGCGCGACTGGATGGCCGGGCATCTCGGCTGCCTGGACCTCGCGATCGAGGAGATCCGGCCGCTCGGCGGCGGCTCCATTCAGGAGAACAGGCTGGTGCGCTGCCGGCTCGGTGATGGGGTGCGCAGCTTCGTCCTGCGCATGGACGCTGCTGCCATCATCGCGTCGAGCCGATCCCGGGCCGAGGAGTTCCGCATCCTGGAGGCGGTCTGGGCCGCGGGTGTGCGCGTTCCCGAACCCGTCGGGTTATGCGCGGACCCGTCCGTCATCGGTGCCCCCTTCGCGCTGATGGGCCTGGTGGAGGGTGTGGGGCTGGGGCCGCGCGTCGCCAAGGACCTGAGCGTCGGGGGCGACCGGGAGCGGCTCACGGAAGACCTCGGTCGCGAACTCGCAAAGATCCACGTGACTCTTGACGCAAGCGAGCCGCTGCCCGCCGCGCTGGCCTTCCTGGGAACGCCGGAGCCGGACCCCGCCCGCGCGGAGGTCGCGCGGCTGCGCGCGAGCCTCGACGGGATCGGCGCGCAACGACCGGCCATCGAGTGGGGATTGCGCTGGGGCGAGGTCCGCGCACCCACCTGCCCGGCGACGACCCTCGTCCACCGGGACTTCCGCACCGGCAACTACATGGTGGACGGGACCGGCCTCACCGCCGTGCTCGATTGGGAGTTCGCCGGCTGGGGCGACCCCGCGCAGGATCTCGGCTGGTTCTGCGCCGCCTGCTGGCGCTTCGGCAGGCCGGAGCTGGAGGCCGGCGGCATCGGGTCCCGCGCGGCCTTCTACCGGGGCTACACAAGCGCGGGCGGGCAGGCCATCGACCCCGCGCGTGTGGCTTACTGGGAGGTTATGGCTCATCTGCGCTGGGCGGTGATCGCCCTGGAGCAGGGCGCCCGCCACGTCTCTGGCCGCGAGTTCTCCCTGGAGCTGGCGCTCACCGGGCGGATGGTGCCCGATCTGGAGCGCGCCATTCTGCGGGCCACCGCGCCGGAGACTTGGAGCTGAGCATGCAGGACGATCCCTCCGGCGCCGCGCTGCTCGACGCCGCCCGCCGGGCGCTCTCCGAGGAGGTGGTGCCCGGCCTGACCGGCCGCCCGCGCTACGTCGCATTGATGGTCGCCAACGCCATCGGGATCGCCGCGCGCGAGATCGCACAGGCCGATCGCCTGCGTGAGACGGCCGATCGGGTCCTGGCCGGCGATCCGGTCGAGATCCTGGTTCAAACGATCCGCGCCGGAGCGCGCGACGCCGATCCCGACCTCCACGCCGCGCTGAGTGCGGCCGCCGAGGTCGCCGCTCAGGTCTGGAAGCCGACCGCGCCGGGCGGCTGAGTGCCCGCGACCCCGGCCGCCTTTAAATCTCTCATCTTATCCCCTCATCGCGAGGTGCTCGCGTCAGCGGGCGTTGAAGGCGCTCTCCTTCGAAGCCGCCGCCGCGCGCCGGCGCCTCAGGAAATAGCTCCGGGTGAGGGGTCCGAAGCGTCCGATCGGAGCTCCCGGGCCTGGTCGCGCAGCACGAATTTTTGGATCTTCCCGGTCGACGTCTTCGGCAGCGGGCCGAACACGACAGTCTTTGGTACCTTGAATCGAGCCATCCGCTCGCGGCAGAAGGCGATCAACTCCTGGGCTGTAGGTGCCTCGGCTCCGGGCTTCACCTCAAGGAATGCGCAGGGGCTCTCGCCCCAGGTCGGGTCCGGCCGCGCCACTACGGCCGCGAGCATGACCGCGGGATGGCGCATCAGAACCTCCTCGACCTCCAGGCTCGAGATGTTCTCGCCGCCCGAGATGATGATGTCCTTCGCCCGGTCCTTGATCTCCACGGAACCGTCCGGATGCCAGACGGCGAGGTCGCCGGTCCGATACCAGCCGCCCGCGAGCGCCCGTTCGGTGGCGCCGGGATTGCCGAGATAGCCTTTCATCACCGTGTTGCCGCGCAGGCAGATCTCGCCCACCGCCGTGCCGTCCCGCGGCACCGGCAGGTCGGTCGCCGGATCAATCACCGCCACCCCGTCGAGTGTCGCCAGCGGCACGCCTTGCCGCGCCATGCGGGCGTACCGCTCGTCATCCGTCAGATCCGCCCAGTCCGGCTGCGCCAGGCAGACCGTTGCCGGGCCGTAGCTCTCGGTTGCGCCGTAGAGATGCGTCACCTGGCAGCCGAGCTCCTCCATGGTGCGGATGATCGTCGAGGAGGGCGCCGCCCCGCCGACCGCGCAGCGCACACGCTGTGGGAAGGTCACGCGGTCGGATTCCGGCGCATGGGCGATCATCGAGAGAACGATCGGAGCGCCGCAGAGATGGGTCACCCCATGCTCGGCGATGAGCCGGAAGATCGCCGCCGGCTCGATTCTGCGCAGGCAGACCTGCGTGGCGCAGGCCGCGACGCTGGCCCAGGGATACGACCAGCCGCTGCAATGGAAGATGGGCAGCGTCCAGAGATACACGCTGTCCGCGGTCAACCCGAACGTAACGGCGTTGCCGAGCGCCTGGAGATAGGCGCCGCGATGGCTGTAGACCGCACCCTTCGGATCGCCGGTCGTGCCGGACGTGTAGAGCAGGCAGAGCGACTGCCATTCGTCCGCCGGCCCGGCCCAGGCGAAATCCGGATCGCCTTCGGCCAGCAGCGACTCGTAGGGGATCGCGTCGGCGATGCCGGTCTCGCCGATCGCCACCACGAGGACAGGTTCAGCGAGGTTCGCCAGCGCCCGGGCGGCCAGCGGACCGTACTCGGCCTCGACGATCAGCACCCGCGCAGCGCCATGCGTCAGCGAGAACGTGATGGTGTCCGGGTCGAGGCGGGTGTTGAGCGGGTTTAAGACGGCGCCGAGCATCGGCACGGCGAAATGCGCCTCGATCATCTCGAGCACGTTCGGGGCGAGAATCGCCACCGTATCGAGGTGCCCGATGCCCCGCCGGGCGAGCCCCGAGGCGAGGCAACGGCAGCGCGCGTAGAGCCTCCCCGTAGGTCAGGCGCCGGTCCCCGTCGATCACGGCAATCCTGGCCCCGACCGCGGCGGCGGCACGCGCGAGCAGGCTCACCGGGGTCAGCGGGACGTAGTTGGCGGGGGTCCGGTCGAGCCCGGTCTCGAACGGATGGCGGCCGGCTTCTCTTGGCCGCGCTGGCATCGGGCGGGTTTCCGGCATCATCCTGCCTTCTGATCGGGCGGCGGGCGTGGCGTTCGCCCCGCCGGACGATGATTTCGCAGCCGTTCCGGCTGTCAATCGCCGCGGAGGCCGAGGCCCGTGGCACGGTCGCTTTCTGTCACGAGCGAAGTTTGATGCCGGGGCGGCCCTGGCGGATGCCCGCACGATGGGCAATCGGCTTGGCCGGTCCCGAGTGCCGACGGGCGGGGGACGATAGTGGGGAACGACAACCTGCCGACGGCCTCCAAGCTGGCCGCGCGCGCTGCCGCCGAGGGCGGCGTGGCGCGAGCGCGCGAGACCTACGAGCGCTTCGCCGAGACCGGCGAGATGGTGCTCAACGCCTTCGAGGCGTCAATGGCTCAGAGCTTCGAGGGTTGGCGCGCGGTGATGGGCTCCAGCCGTGAGATGGCGCACCAACTCACCGACAGCAACGTCGCCGGCGCCCGTGAGGTGTGCGGGCACTGGGAGGCGGCCGGTGCGCAACTCTACAACGCCTTTGAGGACAACGCCGTCCACGCCATGGCGGCCATGCGCAAGATTGCCCACCGCCTGCTCGTCGCCTCGGACACCAATGTCCGCGCCACCTTGCATTTCGCCGAGCGCCTCGCGAAGGCCGCCGATATCCGGGTGGCCGCCGCGCTGAACATCGCCTTCCTGCAGGAGCAGTCGCGCCGCCTGGCCGATCAGATCATCGACCTTCAGCAGACCACCGGCCGCCTTGCCCGCGAGGCTGTCGCACGAACGAAATCACCGTGACGCCCCCCATTGCTGGAGGGCTGGCGGAAGATCCCGCGGGGTCGATGCCGCGCCTCGACGATCTCAGCCGCGCCGATGTGCCGTTCCGGACCGGCCAGTTCTGGTCCTACACACCGCAGAACTTTCACCGCATCGCCTATGTCGAATGGGGAGACCCGGACAGCCCGGACGTCGTCGTCTGCGTCCATGGCCTGAGCCGACAGGGTCGGGATTTCGACGCCCTGGGCTACCGTCTGGCGCGGATGGGCTACCGGGTCGTGTGCCCGGACCTTCCGGGGCGCGGCCTGAGCGGGGGCTAAAGGATCCGGAGCTGTACGGTCTGCCTCAATACGCGGCCGATATGGCCGCTCTCATCGCGCACCTGAGGGTCCCGGGGAAGATCGACCATGTCGGCACGTCACTGGGTGGTCTCACCGGGATGGTTCTGGCCGCCGCCGACACACCGATCCGCCGCATGGTCATCAACGACATCGGCCCGTTCCTGCCTTGGGCGCCGATGCGCCAGATCGGCTCGCGCCTGCGCGCCGCGCCGCAGCTCCACGACACGCTCGCGGCCGGTGAAGCGCGCCTGCGCACCGTCCTTGCGGCCTTCGGTCCCCTCACCGACGAGCAATGGCAGCACATCGCCAAGCACAGCTTCTTCCGCGCGCCGGACGGCGGCTGGCGGCCCCATTATGACCCCGGCATCGGCGACGCGTTCCGGCCCGGTCGGGTCTACAGCGTCAGCATGTGGCACGAATGGGATGCGATCACCTGTCCCGTCCTGCTGCTCCGCGGCGAGCACTCGGACCTGCTGCTGGCTTCGACCGCGGACGAGATGACCCGACGCGGTCCGCCGACCGAACGCGTCGAGATTCCCGGCTGCGGTCACGCGCCCGCCCTGTTGGACGATGGCCAGTTGCGCATCGTCACCGGGTGGCTCGGGTCGCCTGCCTGCGCCGCATGACCGATCGGAACACCAGATTCGCAAAGATAGATCAGGTCGGCCCCCGTTCCGACCTCAGTGTATCCTCATGCGTGCGCGCGAACCAGCAACAAATCTGGTGTGCGTCGAAATGTTTTGATAGTTAAAATCCGCTTCTATCAACACCGAGCGAGTGATTGACGGGTGTTTTCTGGCATGTTCGAGCTGTGTTAATGAAATTGAAAAAGGTGATGTGCTTGCGATCTCAGATTTCTCAAGTGTAACCATTCGTTGCGCTGGCGGCCGGGCTGTGGCACTAAAGGATGTCGGGTCCGGACCCTGGCTGCGCGCTCCTTCGCCTCTTGGTTGTGAACGCCGGCGCGGTTCCGGACGAGCGTGCCTGCAAAGAGAGAAGACTTTCGGACTACGTTTCATGGCCAATCCAAGTCCCAAGCCGAAGCAGACCACGGCCATCGATCATGGGGTCGGCAGCCGTATCGCGTTCCTTCGCGCTGCAAACGGGCTGAGCCAGTCCGCTCTCGCGAGCGCACTGGGCGTGAGCTTCCAGCAGGTTCAGAAGTACGAGACGGGCAAGAACCGGGTCGGTGCCGGGCGCCTGCAGGCGATTGCCGAGCGGCTGGGCGTGCCAGTTTCCAGCTTCTTCGAGCCCGAACCCGAGGCCGCAACGGACAGCGGCCCGGCGCTGCTGCGGGTGGCTGGCGCCGTGGAACTGCTGCGCGCCTTCAACCAGATCGGCGACGATAAGATGCGGCGTGACGTCATCGCTGTGGTCAAATCCGCGGCGCGGATCAACCAGACTCGTTTGTCCGCGGACGGATCGGCAGAGTCGGCCGCGAGTCCTTGAGGCCGGCCGGTCTCGATTGACCGGGCCGCGCGGCCCGGGCACGTCGTCTCTCGACGCCGCAGCCGAGAGACGAAAACCGTGCTCCCGACGACTGTCACGAATCTCCTCGCCGACCTGCCGCAGGACGCATCGGACGAGGTCGTGTCCGTGCTGTTCACGGCCCCCGGGCTCCGGGTGGAGCGGATTGTCTCGAATGGGCAGGCGAGTCCGCCCGGGTTTCACTACGACCAGCCCCATGCCGAATGGGTCGCGGTCCTGATGGGTTCGGCCGACTTGCGCTTCGCCGACGAGGAGGTGCCCCGTCGGCTCGTCGCCGGCGACGCGGTTCTGATCGAGCCGCACCGGTTGCACCGCGTGGACCGGACCGATTCGCCGACCGTGTGGCTCGCGATCCATTTCGGGCCGCAGGTCGACGTACCGGCGGGCGGCTGAAAGGCGCTTCAGCCCACGAAGCGCGCGACGGCGACGGCGGTGTCGCCGTAGACGCGTCGCTCCAGTTCCGCGAATCCCTCCGGCCACGCCAGTTGCACGGATTCGGCCTCCTCCACGACGACGAGCGCTCCGGCTGCCAGCCAGCCGCCCTCGGCCGCACTCGCCAGCGCCCGAGGCGCGAGGTTACGCTCGTAGGGCGGGTCGCAGAAGACCAGGGAGAACTGTCCCGCCGTTCCGGCCGGCCCCAAACGGGTCGCGTCGCGACGGAAAAGACGGGTCACGCCTTCGGCGCCCAGGGCTTCAATGTTGGATCGGATCACCGCCCGGGCTTCTGCACCTTCGTCGACCAGCAGTGCGTAGGCGGCACCCCGCGACAGCGCCTCGAAGCCGAGCGCCCCGGTGCCGGCGAAGAGATCGAGAACCCGGGCGCCGGTGATGGCTTCGTCATAGGCATGCGTCAGGACGTTGAAGAGCGACTCGCGCAACCGGTCGGAGGTCGGACGGATCGCATCGCTGCGCGGCGTGGCGAGCCTGCGGCCCCGCCACGCACCGCCAACGATTCTCATCGCGTCCCGCGCGGCGGCCGCCCGCCGCCACCAGGCTTACCACCGCCTCGAGCGCCACCGGGACGGCCCGCCGGCTTTCCGCTCGGCCCCTTGCCGGCAAAGCCGCCCGGCTTTCCGCCGGGGCGGCTGTCCCCGGGTCTCCCGCCGCCGAAGGCGGGCTTGCCGCCGGAGGTGGGATTCTGAGTTCGGAATCCGCCCTTGCCCCGCGGCGCGCCGTGGGCCGCAGAGCCGTTGGAGGCTCGCTCATTCCGACCGCCGGGCTTGCCGCTGCGGCGCTCGTCCTGCTGTGCCTCGGCGCGCCTTCCGGTGGCCCGTCCGGCCTCCCGCGGCGGCCGCTGGCCAAAACCCCGCTCGCCGCGCGGCGCGGACTCGCGATCGGGACGGCCGGCCGCGCCCCGTTGCGGCCGCTCGGCCGCCGCGTTGTCCGCGTAGCGGCGCGGCTTGCCGCCGGAGCCGCCTCGACCGGGGTCGCGGAGAGCCGCTCAACCACGATCCGGCGTTCCCCGGCCCTGATCGAACCGACGCGCTCGTGGCCGCGCTCGGCCGCCGCAGCTTGTGCGGCCCGCGGATCGGCGCCCCGGCGCGGTATGCGTGTTCCCCGCGGCTTCGACTCGTCATCGGCCCGCCAGGAGGCATTGCGGGGTCCCGGTCCGGAGCCACCGGTCGAGACGCGGGGTGCCGGGGCCGGCCGGGCGGCATTGCGCCGATTGGCGGCCGGTGCCTGAGCCGGCTTGGCATCCCGCTCGGATTTCTTCGGCCCTCCGAACGGCGGGATCGGCTCGCGCACCGGGCTGTCGAAGTCGACGCCTGCCTGCTCGGCCAGAGTCTTGCCGAGCTGATCCTTCAGGACGCGGGTCCGAACCTCCTCCACTAGGCCGACTTCGAGATCGCCGAGCTGGAACGGGCCGAAGGAGAGCCGGATGAGCCGGTTCACCGAGAGGCCGAGATGTTCGAGGATGCGCTTGACCTCGCGGTTCTTGCCCTCGCGCAGGCCGAGCGTCAGCCAGACATTGTCGCCCTGGACGCGATCCAGGGTCGCCTCCACCGGGCCGTATTCCATCCCGTCGATGGTGACGCCCTTCACGAGCTTGTCGAGCTGCGCCTGATCGGTATCGCCGTGGGCGCGGACGCGGTAGCGGCGGAGCCAGCCGGTGTCGGGATGCGCGATCACCTTGGCTAAGCCGCCGTCATTCGTGAGCAGCAGCAGCCCCTCGGTGTTGATATCGAGACGCCCGACAGCGACGACCCGGGGCAGATCCTCGGGCAGGACGTCGAAGACGGTCTGACGTCCCTCCGGGTCCCGAGCCGTGGTGACGACGCCCCGCGGCTTATGGAAAATCCATAGGCGGCTACGTTCGCGCGACGGCATCGGCTCCCCATCCACCAGGATCCGATCGTCCTCGGTGACATTGCGAGCCGGTGAGGTCAGGGTCTCACCGTTGACGCTCACCCGGCCAGCCAGGATCATCGCCTCGGCGTCGCGCCGCGAGGCGATACCAGCCCGGGCCATTGCTTTCGCGATGCGTTCACCAGGAGGAGCCGGCGCGCCGGCGTCCGACTCCGGGACCACGGGAGTCTCGGCGGCCGGTTGGGGCGCCTTTCGGGCGGCATCCTGCCGGCCTGCACCAGTCTTGGCGGAACGGGCGGGTTCGCCCGCGCTACCCGCGTCTGTTGCGGGAGCCCAGGAATCAGGGCGCGTGGTGTCCGGCTCCGGGCGGTCTGGCCCTTCCGGCATGTCGTCGTTCGGCGTGTCGATCATGCGCGGGCCTTACCAGAGCCGGTCCGGACAGGCGAGACGGCTCTTGCAACCCGAAACGGATGAACGCGTACAACAGAAAGGGGGCGGCCCCGAAGAACCGCCCCCTTGAGATCGGCCGCGCCGCCGCCGTCAAAGTCTCGGCGAACGGCCCCGCATGACGCCGAACACGGCGGAGATGAGGAACAGGGCGATCGCCACGAAGAAGACGATCTTGGCCGCCTCTACGGCCGTGCCGGCAATACCGCCGAAACCGAGCAGAGCCGCCACGAGAGCGACGACGAGAAATGTGATAGCCCAACCGATCATGGCATCCTCGCGTTCTTCAGGTCGGTTCAAGGTCGGAACCCGGCCGAACCGGATCCCGTTCCAAGCAATCGCCAGCAATCAGAGCTTGTCGGTGGCGGATTTCACGGCGCTTTTCGCGTCGCCGACGGTTCCCTGAGCCTTACCCTTCAGCTCCTGAGCCGCACCTTCAGCCTTCATCTTGTCGTTGCCGGTCACGTCGCCGAGGCCCTGCTTCGCCTTGCCGAGAGCCTCGCTGGCGACGCCCTTGATCTTATCGGTGGTGCTGCTCATGGCGTTGTCCTTCTCAAAGTTCATGCGGCGGCGCCGCTTTCATCGGAGCAACGGTGACGGTTCCTCGAATATTCCAGGCTTTAACATTGACCTGGATTAGTTCTCGGCTCCGGACCGTGGCCGTTTCCGCGATGGAGTGAAAACACCTTGGCAGCCGATCCGATCCAACAAGCGGGACCGGAATCTTCGAACCGGCCCGCGCCGTTCGATCAGGCCTTCGCGGCGGCGCAGGCCGCGGCCGCGGCCGGCGAGGTGCCGGTGGGCGCCGTCATCGTGCGGAACGGCACGGTGCTGGCTATCGCCCACAACCGGCCGCGCCTGCTGCACGACCCCACCGCGCATGCGGAGATCCTGGCGATCCGTGCGGCCTGCGCGGCGATCGGCGACGAGCGGCTGATCGACTGCGATCTCTACGTGACCCTGGAGCCCTGCCCGATGTGCGCGGGCGCGATTTCCCTGGCACGCATCCGGCGGCTCTATTACGCCGCCGCCGATCCGAAGGGCGGCGGCGTGGAGCACGGACCGCGCGTGTTCAACCAGCCGACCTGCCATCATGTGCCGGAGGTCTATGGCGGCTTCCGCGGGCGCGAGGCGGCGGCGCTTCTCAGAGACTTCTTCGCACAGCGGCGAGCGTGAGCGGAGCGAACTCCGACGGCGCATGCGCGTTCCCGGGAAGCGCGAAGAAGGCGACGCGATGACCCCGACCTATTCCCGAGCCCTTATCGTCGGCGCGGGCTCCGGACTGAGCGCGTCCTTGGCCAGGCTGTTCGCTGCCGACGGGCTGAGAATCGGCCTTGCCGCCCGCAACGTCGAGAAGCTGGCCGCCCTCGCGGCCGAGACCGGCGCGGCAATCCATGCCTGCGACGCGAGCCAGCCCGGTGAGGTCGAGGCTCTGTTCGCGCGGCTGGAGCCGGCGCTCGGGGGCGCTCCCGATGTGGTCGTCTACAATGCCAGCGGGCGCTTGCGCGGGCCCATCGCCGATCTGGATCCGGCGGCAGTCGCCCAGGCCCTCATGGTCTCGGCCTATGGCGGATTCCTGGTCGCACAGGCTGCCGCGCGCCGGATGCTGCCGCACCGCCACGGTGCGATCCTGCTCACGGGCGCCTCGGCGAGCGTGAAGGGCTTTGCCGAATCGGCGCCCTTCGCCATGGGGAAGTTCGCCCTTCGTGGCCTCGGCCAGAGCCTCGCCCGCGAACTCCAGCCGAAGGGCATTCACGTGGCGCATATCGTCATCGACGGCGCCATCCGGAATCCGGCCCGCGGTGGCGAGCCCGCAGACGCGCCCGACAGTCAGCTCGATCCGGACGCCATCGCCAGAGCCTATCGCGACCTGCTGCGCCAGGACCGGAGCGCCTGGACCTCGGAGCTGGAAGTCCGGCCCTGGGTGGAACGGTTCTGATCGCTCTCAGGGGTTGACGCGCACGCCGACGAGGAAGGTGTTGTCTCGGAAGCTCGACCCCACGGCCGTGCTGTCGAGCTGCTGGTAGATATACGTGCCGCGCAAGGTCAGCCAGCGCGTGAAGTGGTAATCGACCCGAGCGGTCGCCGACAAGCCGGTCTCGCGGATCGTGCTGCCCTGGTAATCGTTGCGCAGAAAGGAGCCGCCGACCACGATCGACAGGTTGCGCAGAAGATCGTGCTGCACCTCCAGCGTGGCGACATCGGTGAGGACGCCGCTGGAGCCCGGAATCGTGGTCTCGGTCACGCCGGTTGCGGCGCTGAGCCGAACCGTGGTGAGCGGGCTCGCCGACCAGACGAGGGTCGCGTTGAGCAACGGCGCATTGATGTCCCGCAGGCTCGGAACGACATAGGTGCGGTGCTGGATACCGGCCGACACCTCGCCGGCGAGCGTCCGCGCGAGCCTCACGCTGGCCCCCAGAGCCACGGCGATGCCGTCCGAGTCGCGCTGTACTCCGCTCAGGTCTCGGCGCAGATCGTAGACCCGCGTGTCGGCCAGGATGTCGATGAAGGGACTGAAATCGGGGTTCACCTCATAGGCCGTGCGCAGTTGCAGGCTGTACTGATTGAAGTTCCGGTCGGACTGATTGATGATCGTCCCGTCGGCGAGCTTGGCGTTGTCGAATTCAGAGCGGTCGACCGAGCCACGCAGCGTCACCGAGAGCCGGTTGAACGTTTCCGTAACCCCGAGCGATGCCCCGTAGACCGCGAGAATCGGGCGGCTCGTGACCGTCGCAGCCTGCGCCGTCAGCGCCTGAAGGTTGGGGTTGGACGTGCGCTGCGTGTCGATCAGGAAGCGCCCTTCGGCGTCGATGTGCAGATCCCGGTCCGCGTCAATGCGCAGGCGCACGGTCCCATCCGCGGCGGGGCGGCTCGCCGCCTCGTTCTGCGGTGTCTCCAGATACGAGCCGCGCAGGGAGCCCTGCAGGGAGCTCGACGACCAGTTGCTCTGGAAATCGACGGTCGCGTCGGTGCGGAACGCCGCCGAGCTCTTGGCAAGCTGCCGGCTCGTCTGGTCCGGGTTCGAGTCGTACCCAACACTCTGCGCGAAGCTCGGTAGCACCGTGAAGGAGCCGATCTGGTAGCCGATCGGCGCATAGGCCGGATCGGTCGGGATCGGCCGCGCGAGATCCGTGCCGAGGATGAATCCCGGGGTCAGCAGACCGAGAGCCGGGGTGACCGCCAGCAGGGGGAGGATCGGCCGCACCGGCGTCGCGGCCTGCGGCACCGGAACCCCGACCACCGGCTGCTGGATGATCGGGGTCAACCGCAGCGACGGGCTCGGGATCTGCGTCACCTCCTGGGTGACCCTGCGAGTCGCCGAGCCGATCCGCCTAGGCGGCGCGGCGCGGCTCCTCAGGAGGCTGGTTGGCATGAGGGTGTTCGGCGCCACCGTGGCACCACCGGTGCGCTGGCCGCCGCTGGTTACGCGGGTGTCGAGTTGCGAGAGGCCGGGCTGAGCGCGCGATTGCGTCGGGATTGGAGGCGAGAGCGGCGATCTCAGGCTGTCGCCACCGGTCTGCTCGCCACCCGGCGTGTCGCCGCTCGGCGAAGCGCGCCCGTCGTCGCGCGAGAGGCCGTCGGGGATGCGCTGCCGCAGAACCGGGAGGCCGTTCGGGGCCGTATCCTGGCCAATCCCGGGATTGTCGGGTTGGCCGGCTACTGGACTGGTGGCGTCGAATCGCTGCGCCGAGGCGGCAGACACGCCGAGGGCGAGTGCGAGCGCCGCGACGGCAAGCCGCATCTCCTGCCGTCCTCGCCGGTCAGCGCACGCGGTCCGCACCTGGTCTTGGCCTCCGCCGAAGTCCCGTGCGCCAAATGCCGGGATCCACAGGTCATGCCGCTCCCGAGCAGGTCGCCGGCATGGTTAATGAAGGCTAGCCACCGCATGGTTAATGCCGCGTCAACGACGGTTCCGGCCCTGAATTCGCGATCTGGACCGAAGTCATTCGATAAGGCTTCTGGTACGATTGAGAGTTCCTGCAAAATCCGTTATCATCTCGCAGAATTCGATCAGGACCGACAAGGGATGATCGAGGCGGATAGTTGCAACGACCGAGGTTCGCCGTGAGCGAGAGCGCAGATCACGAACATGTCGAACACATCGAGGCTCGCGGTCGATATCGTCGCGGCCTATGTGTCGAACAATTCCGTGCCGGCGGCCGATCTTCCGGGATTGATCGGCGGCATTCACGCAGCGTTAAACAACCTTTCGACTGCGGGCCGAGCCTCGGGCACGCCGGTTGAGAAGTTGACCCCGGCGCAGATCCGGAAATCTGTCACGCACGACCACATCATCAGTTTCGAGGACGGGAAGCCCTACAAGACGCTCCGGCGCCACCTGACGCTGCGCGGCCTCACCCCCGAGGCCTACCGGGAGAAATGGGGCCTGCCGCGGGACTATCCGATGACCGCGGCAAGCTACTCGGCCCAGCGCTCGGAGCTGGCCCGCGCCCTTGGGCTCGGGCAGCAGCGGCGGAAGAGCCGGGGTGCTCCTCCGGCGCCTGTCCAAGAGGCGGCGCCTGCGGCAGCGCCGAAGTCGCGGAGCCGGAAGAAAGCCCCGGCCGAGTAACGATGCTCGCCGCTCGGTTCGACAGGATCCGGCCGCGCACCTGACAGGGCAGGCCAGAGCGTAGCCATGACGGCCGCCCCGGCGTTGCTGGAAGGTGCGTCTCGCCGCGATGGTAGGCTCGAAACGCTTCCCCACGTCGGCGGAGGTTGCCCGGCTCGCCGGCGTCTCCCAGTCGGCCGTGTCCCGCACCTTTACGCCCGGGGCCAGTGTCTCCGCTCAGACGCGCGAGAAGGTCTTGGCAGCTGCCAAGACCCTGGGATTCCAGCCGAGCCTGATCCCGAAGATCATGCTAACGAATCGGTCCGGCCTGGTGGCGATAATGACCGGCGGACTGGAGAGCGCGTTCTACGCCCGCGTCGTCCAGACCTTTGCGGCTCGCCTGCGCGAGGCCGGCAATCAAGTCGTGCTCGTCCCCGTCGACAGCGACTACACTCTCGATGCCGTATCCGTGCGCTTGGCCCAGTATCGTGTCGACGCCATCGTGAGCGCGCTCGCCGTGCTCACCCGGGAGGCGGCCGAGATCCTCTCGGCGTCCCGGATCCCGGTCGTTTCCTTCAATACGCCCGTGACCGCCGCCCGGGTCGGCTCCGTCGGCTCGGACCAGGTGCTCGGGGGACGCAGGGCCGCCACGCTCCTGCATCGGCGCGGGGTACGGCACCCGGCCTTCATCGCCGGGCCGGCCGACAGTCCAGCCAGCACCGAGCGCCTCTACGGTTTCCGGCAGGAAGCTTCCCGCCTGGGCCTGCCGGATCCACGGGTCGCCGGGCAAGCCTACACCTACGAGGCCGGGGCCGCCGCGGCAGCGCACCTCTTGAGTTCCGGTTCCGTGCACGGCCTCTTCTGCGTTAACGACCTCTGCGCCCTCGGGGCCATCGACACCCTCCGGCAGGCGGGTCTGCGGGTACCGGGCGATGTCCGTGTGATCGGCTATGACGACATCCCCTCGGCCGCCTTGGCCGCCTACGATCTCACCAGCTTCGACCAGGATGTCCCAGCCCTGGTCGAGACCGCCCTCGCGATGATTGCGCGCCTGTCGCGGGCGGAGGAGCTGGCCGGCGAGCGCGTCCTGATACCGCCGCGTCTGGTCGAGCGCGGCAGCACCCGGAAGTGACGGACAGGTAGCCTTCAGCTGTCTGCGCAACGGTGCATCGCGCCTGCATCGCTTTGCAAAGTCTGCTGCGATGCCATCCTGCCTATGCTGCTTTGCACAATCCGGCGGGCCCTGCTCGCGCCGAAGGACATTGCTGTGCCACCCTCGCCGATCTTCGCCCTCGCCGTCGCCTCGTTCGGGATCGGCACCACCGAATTCGTCATCATGGGGCTGTTGCCGGAGGTGGCTCAGGGCTTCGGCGTCACGATCCCGCAGGCCGGCTACCTCGTCTCCGGATATGCCATGGGCGTCGTGATCGGAGCACCGATCGTGGCGATCGCGACGGCGGGCCTCCCGCGCAAGACCGCGTTGCTGGCGTTGATGGGCGTCTTTCTGGCGGGCAATCTCGGCTGTGCGCTGGCGCCGCGCTATGGG
This sequence comes from Methylobacterium sp. P31, assembly GCA_050632875.1. Taxonomy (GTDB): domain Bacteria; phylum Pseudomonadota; class Alphaproteobacteria; order Rhizobiales; family Beijerinckiaceae; genus Methylobacterium. Next base: position 238,905 of record JBODSC010000003.1, read on the forward strand.
CTGCTCATGGCGGCCCGGATCCTCACCGCCTTCGCGCACGGCGCCTTCTTCGGAATCGGGGCCGTGGTCGCCCGAGATCTGGTGCCGCGGGAGAAACGGACGCAGGCCGTCGCCCTGATGTTCGCCGGCCTCACGCTCGCCAACGTCCTCGGCGTGCCGCTGGGCACCGCCCTCGGGCAGGCTGCCGGATGGCGGTCGACCTTCTGGGCCGTGGTGGCGATCGGGCTAGCGGCCGGGCTCGCGATCCAGCTCTGCGTGCCCGCCGGACTTCCGGGCACGCGCGGCCGGCTCGTCAGCGAGTTCCGGGCGCTCGGCCGCTGGCCCGTCCTGCGCCCGATGCTGATCTCCACCCTGTCGTCCGTGAGCTTCTTCACGGTGTTCACTTATGTCACGCCCTTCCTGACCGGAGTGACCGGATATTCGCCCCAGGGCGTAACCGGCGTGCTCTTCGCCGCCGGCACGGGCCTGACCATCGGCAACCTTGCGGGCGGTCACTTCGCCGACCGCGGCCTGATGGCCACGATCATCGGGAGCTTCCTGGGGATCGTGGCGGCACTGCTGATCCTGGCGGCCGTAGCCCATCATCAGACGCTGACGCTGGCGATGCTGGTCCTGTGGTCGGCTCTGGTCTTCGCGCTGGTCTCACCGCTCCAGATCTGGGTGGTCGAGGCCGCCAGCGACGCGCCGAACCTCGCCTCGACCCTGAACCAGGGTGCGTTCAACTTCGGCAACGCCACCGGCGCCTGGATCGGCGGTACGGCTCTCACGCTCGGCGCCGGCTACGGCCAGCTTCCGCTGATCGCAGCCGCGGTTTCGCTCCTCGGCCTCCTCCTGGCTCTGACGGCGGTAAGCCGGACCGGGCGACGGATCTCCCCGGCCTCCGCGCCGGGCGCGTGAGCCGTCAGGTCAATCGGCTCGGACGAGATCGCCGAGCAAGCTCGCCGCGACGGTGGCCTTGGACACCGTCAGGCCGGACGAGCTGATCGCGTCCACCGCCTCGCGGATTCGCGCGAGCGGCGCGCCCCGCGCCTTCGACCAAGCTTCCACGGCGCCGGGGCCGGCGCCCAGATCGGCCACGACCTCCGCGGTGAGCTTGCGATGGGCGGCCGCGATGCCGGCGACGGCCCGCTCCAGGGCGACGCGGTCGAACGTGTCGGTCACCGGAACGGTCCGAGCCGCCGAGGCGAGATCGTCCAGACGGAAGGCGTGCTCCAGGGCGAAATGCGTCGCGGCCACCTCCTCCACGGGGCGCCCGCTCGCTTCCGCGACCCGGACGATGTCGGGCCCGGAGATGAGTGCGCTCAAGGAGGCGAGACGGCGGGCTTGCGCCGGGGCCATGCCGTAGCCGACAAGCGCGCTCTCGCGCGCGCCGATGGCCGCGAGCGCCTCTGGGCCGAGGACCTTCGGGAGCGCAACCTCGACGGCCGCGATCCCGGCCCGGTAGCGCGCCACCACCGGTGCGAGGCCGCCGGTGAGGTCGAGATTGCGGATGAACCACACGATCCGGTTGGTCAGCAGGTCCTGCACCTCCGCGTAGAGGCCGAGCTGGCCTTGGCCGGAGATCTGGCCGGCCAACTCGTCGATGGCGTGATTCAGCTCCATCAGCCCGAACGCGTCGCGGGTGACGGCGTAAGCCTTGGCGATAGTGGCCGCGTCGGCACCGGTCGCGTCCACGAGGCGGGTCACGAGGGATGGGCCGCCGCGGTTGACGATGATGTTGGCGAGCGCCGTGGCGATGATCTCGCGGCGCAGGCGATGGCCTCTGACCGCGTCGGGGAACTGCTCCCGCAAGGCCCGCGGGAAATAGCGCTGCAACTCGCGATCGAAATACGGATCGTTCGGTACGGCGCTCCCGAGAAGGGCATCGTGCAGCGACAGCTTGGCGTAGGCGAGCAGCACCGCGTATTCCGGCCGGGTCAGTCCCTCGCCACGGCGCATGCGCTCGGTGATCGCCGCATCATCCGGCAGGAACTCCACCGCGCGGTCGAGCCGTCCCTCCCCTCCAGGGCCTGCATGGTCCGCATCGCGAAGCCGGTCTCGCTGAGGCCTCCGCGCTGGGCGAGGGACAGGGCGAGCGTCTGCAACTCGTTGTTGCGCAGGACGAGGCACCCGACCTCGTCGGTCATCGCGGCAAGCAGGCTGTTGCGCGCCACGTAGGTGAGACGCCCGTCCCGCTCGGGCGTCATCAGGGCGATCTTGATGTTCACCTCGACGTCCGAGGTGTTCACGCCGGCCGAGTTGTCGATGGCGTCGGTGTTCAGGCGAACACCCGCGCGCGCCGCCTCGATGCGTCCGCGCTGGGTGAGCCCGAGATTGGCGCCCTCGCCGATGACCTTCGCTCGCAGTTCCGGCCCGGTGATCCGCACGGCGTCGTTGGCGCGGTCACCGGCATCCTCGTCGGTCTCGGTGGTGGCGCGGACATACGTGCCGATGCCGCCGAACCAGAGCAGGTCGGCGGGCGCCTTCAGGATCGCCTGCATCAGCTCGGTCGGCGTCGCCTCGGCGCGGTCGACGCCCAGTGCCGCGCGAACCTGTTCGGAGAGCGGCACGGTCTTCAGGCTGCGCGAGAAGACGCCGCCGCCCTCTGAGATCAGCGCCCGGTCGTAATCCGCCCAGGAGGAGCGGCCGAGATCGAACAGCCGACGCCGCTCGACGAAGCTGCGCGCCGCGTCGGGATTCGGATCGAGGAAGATGTCCCGGTGATCGAAGGCCGCGATCAGCCGGATGCTCTGCGAGAGCAGCATGCCGTTGCCGAACACGTCGCCCGACATGTCACCGACCCCGACCACGGTGATCGGGTCGGTCTGCACGTCGACGTCGATCTCACGGAAGTGGCGGCGCACCGCCTCCCAGGCGCCGCGGGCGGTGATGCCCATGCCCTTGTGGTCGTAGCCCTGGCTGCCGCCCGACGCGAAGGCGTCGCCCAGCCAGTGGCCCTTCTCCAGCGAGAGCGCGTTGGCGATATCCGAGAAGGTGGCGGTCCCTTTGTCGGCGGCGACCACCAGATAGGCATCGTCCGGATCGTGCCGCACCGTGTCGGGCGGCGGCACGAACGCGTTGTCGACGATGTTGTCGGTGAGTTCGAGCAGGGTACGGATGAAGATCCGATAGCTCTCGGTGCCCTCCTGCATCCAGGCGGCACGGTCGGAGGGAGACGGCAGGCGCTTCGGGAAGAAGCCGCCCTTGGCGCCGACCGGCACGATCACGGCGTTCTTCACCTGCTGGGCCTTCACGAGGCCGAGGATCTCGGTGCGGAAATCCTCCGGCCGGTCCGACCAGCGCAGGCCGCCCCGGGCGACGTAGCCGAACCGCAGATGCACACCCTCCACCCAGGGCGAATAGACGAAGATCTCGAAGAGCGGCCGCGGCAGCGGCATCGCCGTGACCTTGGCGCAGGCGAACTTGAAGCTGATCGTCTCCCGCGGGCCGCCACCCTCCGCCTTCTGGAAGAAGTTTGTCCGCACCGCCGCCTCGATGAGGTTGACGAACCGGCGCAGGATCCGGTCGTCGTCGAGGCTCGTGACCTCCGCGAGCGCCGCCTCGATGCCGGCGCGGATTTCCGCCTCCTGGGCCGCCCGATCCCCCGTCAGCGCCGGGTCGAACCGGGCGCGGAACAGCGCGACGATGGACCGGGCGATCCCGGCATGGCGGCTCAGGGTGCCGGCGAGGTAATCCTGCCCGTAGCGGATGCGCAGCTGGCGCAGGTAGCGCCCGAGGGCCCGCAGCAGTGCCGCCTCCCGCCAGGGGAGGGCGGCCTCCAGAACGAGCCGGTTGTACCCGTCCGATTCCGCGGCCCCGTCGGCGATGGCGAGCATCGCCGCCTCCAGCGGGCCTTCCAGCGCCGGCAGGTCGATCGCCGCGCCCGTCGCGCGCTCGATCAGCATATCGTGCAGCCAGATCCGGGCAGCTTCGTCGGCGCCCGCCGGCGCGATCCGATAGGTGCGCTCGTTGATGACCCGGAATCCGAGATTCTCCAGACCCGGCACGCGATCGGAGAGGGTGATCGCCGTGCCGCGCGAGAACACCTTCAGGCGGACCTGTGCCGCCGTGTCCGCGGCCCTGCGCCCGAGTTGAACGGCACGCGGCTGCGCCTCGCTCAACCCCTCCAGAACTGCGATGTCCTCCACCGCGACGTCCGGCTGGAAATTGTCGCGGTAGGCCGCCGAGAAGGCGTCGCCGTAGCGGGCGGCCAGCAGGCGGGCCCGGTCGCCGCCATGGGTATCGGCCAGGGCCGCCCGGAAGGCGTCGCCCCAGGTGCGGACCAGCGTGGTGATGCCAGCCTCCAGGGCAGCCGGATCCTGTTCGTCTGTCCGCTCATCGGGCAACCCGATGATGTAGTGGATGCGGGCGAGCGGGCCCTCCGGATAGTCGGGCTGAGCCGCGATGAGCCGGCCGCGATAGGCTTCGGCCAGATAGCTGCCGATCCGGGTACGCACCGTCGAGTCGTACCGATCCTTCGGAACGTAGACGAGAAGCGAGACGAAGCGGCCGAACCGATCCGGCCGCGACAGCACGCGGATCCGGGGCCGATCGGCGAGATTGGCGATGGCCAGCGTGAAGCGGTAGAGCCGCTCGACATCGATCTGGAACAGCTCGTCCCGCGGGTAGCTCTCCAGCACCGCCAGCAGACTGCGGCCGGCATGGCTCGTCGGATCGAGGCCCGCCCACTGGACCACCGCCTCCACCTTGCGGCGCAACACCGGCACGTCCCGAGCGGAATCCGTGTAGGCGGAGGCCGTGAACAGACCGACGATCCGCACCTCGCCCGACAGCTTCCCGGCTCCCGAGAACAGCTTGACGCCGACATAGTCGAGGAAGGCCGAGCGGTGGACGCGGGACTTCACGCTCGCCTTGGTGATGATGAGCGCCTGCGGCTCCTCCAGGAAAGCCAGGATCTCCGGCGTGTAATCGACCGGAGTCCGGCCGCGCCGCAGGGGCGTGGCGCCGGGATCGCGCAGGACACCCAGGCTCGATCCCTCGACCAGGGGTGAGCCTCACCGTCGATCGCGTGCTCCTGCATCCCGAGCAGCAGGAACTGCCCGTCCCGCAACCAGCTCAGGAAGGCGCGCGCCTCCTCCGTCTCGGCCTGCGGAATCGGTGAGGGCGCCCGGCCCAGGTATTCCACCAGCTCGGTGAGGCGCACCAACATCGATGCGTAGTCATCGCCCGCCAGCGCCACGTCGCGGTAGACTTGAGCGAGGGCATCGATCAGCCGCGCGCCAGCCTCGTCGTCCAGCCGGTCGAGGTGGATGTGGATGAAACTCTCGCGGGCCAGGCTGCCCTGGGCATCCGCCGTCGTCTCGCCGACCACGCGGATCAGGGCGCCGCTGCCGTCGCGTTCGACGCCGAGGATCGGGTGGGCGACCAAGTGCGGGGACAGTCCCTGCTCCGTCAGCTCGGCGAGCGTCGAATCCAGGAGGAACGGACGGTTGTCGTTGATGACTTCAAGGACCGTCATCTCCCGCAGGCGGCCGTCTCTCATGAGTGCGGCCTCGCTCAGGCGCACCTGTGCCGGATCGCCCGGCCGGCGCGGCCCGCTGAGGAATGTCCGGGCGCGCGCGGCGAGATCGGCGAGGCCGGAAGCCGGGTAGGGCGCCAGATCCTCCGGCGTCACGCGTCCGAACAGGTCGCGAACGAACCCGCCCGGGCCGCCCTGACCGGTGACGATTTCCGCGGCTGCGTCGATCAGCCCGGTTCGGGCCGTCTTCTGCTCCGATGAGGACAACGCCGTGGCGGTCTCAAGTGTCATCGCGCTTCTCCCGAACCGGGCTCGGTAACAACAAGGGTTAGCAGGGTGATCGGCCGTGTCGATGACACTCCCCGCCAGTTTGCCGGCCAAGAGGTGTCGACCGACGCGAACCGTCAGATCCGGCTTGTGCGGGTGCAGAAACGTGCATATACACGCATCGTGACCGAGAGCACTCCGAACGAGCCCTGCACCTGCTCTGCCTTGCGGCGGGCCACGCGTGCCGTGACTCTGGCCTACGATGCGGCGCTGCGGCCTGCCGGGCTGCGGGTGACCCAGTTCGCGATCCTGCGCCTGCTGGAGCGGCTCGGGCCGATCCCGGTGACGCGGCTCGCCGCCGAGGCAGCGCTGGAGCGGACCACGATGGGCCGTAACCTCGACCCGCTGGAGCGGCGCGGCCTCGTGAGGATCGCGGCCGGAGAATCGGATGCGCGCGAACGCGTCGTCTCCCTGACCGCGTCCGGCCGGGGGGCGGTCGCGGCCGCGATGCCGTACTGGCGGGACGCGCAGGCCCGCATCAACGCACGGGTCGACCCCGGGGCGGTCGTCGCCCTGGCGGAAGCCCTGATCTCATCCGCCTGACCGATCCCGATCCACCCCGGAGTCCGACGATGTCCGCCACCGCCGAGACGCGCGCCGTCCCGCGCCTCCACTACGCCTGGATCGTCGCCGCGGTGACCTTCCTCGTGCTGCTCGTGGGCGCCGGCGTGCGCGCCACGCCGAGCGTGCTGATCGTCCCTTGGGAGCGGGAATTCGGCTGGACCGCGGCCACGATCGGGATCGGGATCGCACTCAATATCTTCCTGTACGGGATGATCGGGCCCTTCGCGGTGGCGATCATCGAGCGGTTCGGGCTGCGGCGGTCGGTCTGCAGCGCGCTCCTGATCCTCGCCATCGGCACCGCCGCCACGAGCCTCATGACCGCGCCGTGGCAGATGGTTCTGCTCTGGGGCCTCGTCGTCGGCTCCGGGTCCGGCATGGTCGCCAACGTGCTGGGCGCCACCGTCGCCGGCCGGTGGTTCGCCAAGCGCCGCGGGCTCGTGCTCGGGATGCTTACGGCGAGCAGCGCCACCGGGCAGCTGGTCTTCCTGCCGATGCTGGCCTCGCTCGCCGTGGGCCAGGGCTGGCGCTCGGTCTCCCTTGTGGTCGCCGTCGCAACCCTGGCGCTGATCCCGCTGGTGGCCCTGCTGCTGCGCGACCGGCCAGCGGATGTCGGTCTGCCGCGCTACGGCGAGGTCGCGGTGACACCCACGCCGGTCCACGTCGAGAACCCGGCGCGGCGCGCTCTGCGCGGCCTGCGGATGGGCCTGCGCTCCCGGGATTTCTGGCTGCTGGCCGGGACGTTCTTCATCTGTGGCGCTTCGACGAACGGTCTCATCGGCACCCACCTGATCCCGGCCTGCATCGACCACGGCGTCGCCGAGGTGACGGCCGCCGGTCTGCTCGCGCTGATGGGAATCTGTGATCTGATCGGCACCACGGCCTCCGGCTGGCTGACCGATCGGTTCGACTCGCGCAAGCTGCTGGCCTGGTATTACGGCCTGCGCGGCCTCTCGCTGATCTTCCTGCCGTATTCCTTCGACTACAGCTTCTACGGCCTGTCGCTCTTCGCGGTCTTCTACGGGCTCGACTGGATCGCCACGGTGCCGCCCACCGTGCAGCTCGCCGGCAAGTCGTTCGGGGAGGAGAATGCCGCTTTGATGTTCGGCTGGATCGCGGCTGCCCACCAGATCGGCGCGGCCTCGGCGGCCTGGCTCGCCGGAATGGTGCGGACCGATAGCGGCACCTATCTCGGTGCCTTCGTGTCGGCGGGCCTGCTCTGCCTGGTCGCCGCGCTGATGGCAGCCTTCGTGGGCCGGTCATCTGGCGCCGCGGCCCTGCGCCCGCTGCCGGCCTGAACTGCGCTGTGCGGGCGCGGTTGTCATAAGTGCGCCGCGTTGGGCGAGCCCTGATCGGGCCGTCCCCAAGCACTCCGAGAGCCCGCCGTGACAGTCGCGATCCGGCCCCTGCCGCCGGTCCAGAATGTTCGTGCCCCGCGCCCGTGGTCGGGGCCGGGCTTCGCCGAGTTCGTCGCCATCATCGCGCTGATGATGGCGGTGACGGCGATCTCCATCGACAACCTGCTGCCGGCCTTCCCGGCGATCGAGGCGCGCTTCGGCGTGCCGGACCCGAACCGGCTGCAGCTCCTCGTCTACGTCTACATGATCGGCTTCGGCTTCGCGCAGATCGTCTATGGGCCGGTTTCGGATGCGCTCGGCCGGCGCCCGGTCCTGCTGGCGACCCTGGCCATCTACGTGGCCGGCTGCGGCCTCGCCATGTTGGCACCGAGCTTCGGCTGGCTGCTGGCCGCGCGGATCATCCAGGGCATGGGCGCGGCCGGGGGCCGGGTGCTTTCGGTCGCGATCGTGCGCGACCGCTTCGCCGGCCGCGAGATGGCGAGCGTGATGTCGCTCACCATGATGGTCTTCCTGATCGTCCCGATGATCGCCCCGGCGATCGGCGGCCTGATGCTGGCGCTGGGCTCCTGGGTCTACGTCTTCGTCTCGATGCTGGTCCTGGCCTTCTGGCTGACCCTCTGGTTCTCCCTGCGCATGCCCGAGACGCTGCACCCGGAATACCGCCGGCCGCTATCGCCGGCCGCGACCTGGGAGGCGATCCGCCTGACGCTCAAGACCCGCGTCGCCGTCGGCTACGCCACCGCGCTCGGCCTGATGACCGGCTGCATCATGGGTTATGTCGGATCGGCCCAGCAGGTCTTCGACACCGGGCTCTACCACCTCGGCCCGCTCTTCCCCCTGGCCTTCGGGCTGGTGGCGGGCGCCATGGGCGCGGCGACGCTGATCAATGCCCGCGTCGTGCGGCGGCTCGGGATGCGGACGATGTCGCATTCGGGCGTCGCCGCCTTCACGGTGGTCGCCTTGGTCCAGGTCGGTGTCGGGCTCGCCTATCGCGGCCATCCGCCCCTGGCGCTGTTCCTGTCGATCCTGGCGCTGAACCAGTTCCTGATCAGCTTCGCGATGCCGAACTTCAACGCGCTGGCGCTGGAGCCGCTCGGCGCCATCGCCGGCACCGCCTCGTCGTTCCTCGGCTTCTACACGACGATCCTCGGTGCCCTCTGCGGATTCCTGATCGGCCAGTCCTTCGACGGTACCGTGCTGCCCGTCGGGATCGGCTATGCCAGCCTCGGAGGATTGGCGCTTCTGGTCATCGCTTGGACCGAGCGCGGCCGCCTGTTCCGAGGCGGTATCTCCGGCTGAAGGGCGGGCTTAACGCGGTCTTCAGCGGCACAAGCCAAGCTTGGGACTGTATCCCAGCCGACCGGACCCGCCCATGATCGCCCGTGCCCAGGACGGAACCCTTCTCGCCGCGCGTCTGCTGCTGGCCGCAGCGCTCCTGCCCACCGGGATCGGCCGTGCGCTCAACGTTTCAGGCTTCGCGCTGACGCTCGCCGGAAACGGCATGCCGTTTCCGAATGCCGTCGCCACGGCCGCCGTCATCGTGCAGGTCTTTGGGCCTCTTGCGCTCATCCTTGGCGTGCTGCCGCGGCTGACGGGGCTCGCGCTCGCGGTCTTCGCGACGATCACGGCCTTCGTGCTCCACGCCTTCTGGCACTTCATCGGTCCTGCGGCGGTCGCCGAGCGGACATTGATGCTCGCCGATCTAGGCCTCGCGGGCGGCTTCCTGATGTACACCCTTACGGGCCCTGGGGCCTTAAGCTGGCAGGGCTGGCGCGCCGGGGCCACGTCGGCGCCGCCGAGCGCCAAGCCCGCCGGGAAGGCCCCGGGCAAGGGGTCCGCCGCCCGAGGCGGGGGCAAGCGGCCGGCGGGGCGGTCGCCTGCGCGGGCCGCGGCCTGATCAGCTGTGCCGCGGCCGCATCTCGGGGAGGCGGTGTGCGCCGCGGCAACCCTCTTTCGGCCGGAAACCTCGGCCCCTGCATCCGCCGACAGCTTGCGGAAAGCCAGCACTGACGCGGCCGAGATGACCGCCACGGCAAAGAAGGCCGGTCCGAAATCGTCGGCCTCGATCGTCGCCCGGCCATGGAGCCCGGCCGTCCCCTCCAGCGCCAGGGCGCCCAGGGTGACGCCGAGGCTCAGCGACAGCTGCTGGCACACGCTGGCGAAGCTCGTGGCCGCGCTCATCTCGGGGGACTCCAGATCGGCGTACGCGATGGCGTTGACGCAGGTGAACTGGACGGAGCGCGAGCAGCCGCCGACGAAGAGCAGGGCGACCATGATCCAGTGCGGCGTCTGCGCAGTGTAGAGCCCGTTCACCGCGAGGAAGGCGGAGGCGAGCACCGCGTTCCAGACCATCAGGGTTCGGAAGCCGGTGCGGCGCAGGATCTTCGGCGCCAGGGTCTTCACGAACATCGCGCCGGCCGCCGCCGCAAGGTGATGAGCCCGGAATGCAGCGCGTCGAGGCCGAAGCCGACCTGCAGCATCAGCGGCAGCAGGAACGGGATCGCCCCGGTGCCGATCCGGAACAGGCTGCCGCCGATCACCGCGACCCGGAAGGTCGGCCGCTGCATCAGGTCGAGTCGCACGATCGGATGGGCCACCCGCCGCGCATGCGCGAAATACAGGGGCAGCAGGAGCGCGCCCCCGCGAGGCAGCCCCAAGAGACGACTGCCGGCAGGAGATGACGTCCGGTCGAGGCGAGGCCGAGCATCAGCGCGGCGAGCCCGGTGCCGAGCAGCAGGAATCCGAACAGATCGAGCGGCGGCCGTTCCGCCTCACGGACATCCTCGAAGAACAAGCTCGCCAGAACGATCCCGACGCAGCCGATCGGCAGGTTGATGAAGAAGATCCAGCGCCAGTCGAACCAGGTGGTGATCAGCCCGCCGAGCGGCGGCCCGAGCACCGGACCGACGAGCGCCGGGAAGGTGAGATAGGCGAGCGCCGTCACGAGCTGGGACTTCGGCACGCTGCGCAGGACCACGAGGCGCCCGACCGGCACCATCATGGCGCCGCCCATGCCCTGCAGGAACCGGGCAGCGACGAACCATGCGAGCCCATTCGCGGCCGCGCAGGCGAGCGACCCGGCCATGAACACGACAAGCGCGACCCGGAAGACGGCCCGGGAACCGTAGCGGTCGGCCATCCAGCCGCTCACCGGGATGAAGATCGCGAGGCTGACCAGGTAGGAGGTCATGGCGAGCTTCAGAGCGATCGGGTCTTCGTGCAGGCTCGCCGCGATGCTCGGCAGCGCCGTGGCGATCACCGTGGAATCGGTGTTCTCCATGAACAGCGCGGTGGCGACCGTCAGGGGGACGATCCAGAATGGTCTTTGAGCGGTCGCGGGCATCACACAGCAGACGCGTATCGCGCCGCCGCGGTTGCACGGCAGCGCGGCCACCTCGCACCCTCGTGTTTCGCGATTGTATCCGTCCTGCAACAGATGTTGAGCGCCTGCGAGGGGCCACCTTTTTGCGCGTGGTTCCATGGCTACGTTTCGATCACGCGGCCGTGAAGTCGTCGACGCCGGCCCGGGGCCGGGCCACGAGGAAATCGATGCAGTCCAGCCCCTGCCAGGTCCGCCACGTGTCGCGGATCGCCATCGGCGTCGCCCTTCTGTCGATCGTAGCGGCCTGCGGCACCGTGCTCCTCAACGATCGCGGCTCCCTGACGCGCTACGACCGGCTGAAGGCCAGCGATCAGGTCGCCTCGGCCTCGCGGATCTATGTGGACCAAGCCGCTCTGACCAAGGCCCGCACGGTGCGGATCATCCCGACCGCGTTTCAGGCCGACGTGGCCGGCGCTGCGCCGCTGACCAAGGCCGAGCGACGCCTGATCGCCAACGCGGCCGACCGGGCGATGTGCTACGATCTTTCGCTGAAGTACGACATCGTCACGAGCCGCGACGCGGACCTGACCGTGCGGGCACAGGTGACCCGGGTGGATCCCACGGATCTTCTCGGTGCCGGCGCCACCATCGCGGGCTCGGCCGGCGTGACGGTGGCCTCGCAACTCGGGCTCAGCGTCGCCGAGGGTGTCGGGCGTGTGCCGATTCCGCGCGTGCCGATCGGGCTCGGCAGCCTCACCGTTGAGGCCGAGGCGCTGGACCGAAAGCGCGAGCAGCGTGCCGCCATGGTGTGGGGCGGGGCGGCGAACTCGTTCACGAGCCAGCCGCGCTTCTCCCGGGCCAGCGATGCCTACGACCTCGCCGGGGAGTTCGGTCAGGATTTCGGCTTCCTGCTGGCGACCGGTGAGGATCCGTTCAAGGCGCCGAACACGCTTCCGACCTGGGACCGCATCCGGATCACCACGCTCGGGGAGGCGCCCCTTGATCCGGATTGCGAGGCCTTCGGCCGGGCACCCGGCATCGACGGCATGCTGGGCGACTATATCGGCCTGCCGCCCGAATATACCGACAAGGGCGCCGCGCCCGCGATGCGCTGAGCCGCGACAGTACCCACTGCCAAGCGTGGAAAAGCCGCGAGCCATGCGTGTTTTCGCATTGCGACGCGGCAAGCGCGCATTGGCGCCGTCACGGAGCCCGTGATACTGGCACTTGCCAACCCGATCCCGCTGCGCAACCCGCGCGCCGCCGTCCCAGGAAAGTTGGCACATGGCCCGAGTAGAAACCGCATCGATCATCGAGGGCCTCACCTTCGACGACGTGCTCCTGCGGCCTGCCGCTTCCTCGGTGATGCCCACTGAGGTGAGCGTGGCTTCGCGGCTCACCCGCACGATCCCGCTGAACCTGCCGATCCTCGCCTCTGCGATGGACACCGTCACGGAGGCGCCGATGGCCATCGCGATGGCGGCCAATGGCGGCATGGGCGTCATCCACCGCAACCTCGAGCCGCCAGAGCAGGCCGAGCAGGTCCGCCTCGTCAAGAAGTACGAGTCGGGCATGGTGATGAACCCGATCACCATCCACCCGGACGAGACGCTTGCCGACGCCTTCGAGGTGATGAAACGCAACCGCATCTCCGGTATCCCGGTGGTGGAACGCGGGCCCAACGGCTCGCGGGGCAAGCTTGTGGGGATTCTCACGAACCGCGACGTGCGGTTCGCGACGAACTCGGCCCAGCCGGTCGCCGAGCTGATGACCCGGGATCGCCTGATCACCGTCCGCGAGGGCGTGACCCAGGACGAGGCCAAGCGTCTCCTCCACCAGTTCCGGATCGAGAAGCTGCTGGTGGTCGACGACCATTACCGCTGCATCGGTCTGATCACCGTCAAGGACATCGAGAAGCGCGTCGCCTACCCGAACGCCGTCAAGGACGAGCAGGGCCGCCTGCGGGTCGCCGCGGCGACCACGACGGGCGACAGCGGCTTCGAGCGCGCCGAGCGCCTGATCGATGCCGGCTGCGACGTGATCGTGGTCGATACCGCTCACGGACACTCGATCAAGGTGCTCGACGCCGTCGCCCGGGTGAAGCAGCTCTCCAACGCCGTGCAGGTGGTGGCCGGCAACGTCGCGACGCGGGACGGGGCTCAGGCGCTCATCGATGCCGGTGCCGACGCCATCAAGGTCGGTATCGGCCCGGGTTCGATCTGCACGACCCGGATCGTCGCGGGCGTCGGCGTGCCGCAGCTCACCGCCCTGATGGAGGCCGTCGAGGCCGCCTCTGAGGCCGACATCCCGGTGATTGCCGACGGCGGCATCAAGTATTCCGGCGACCTCGCGAAGGCGATTGCGGCCGGCGCCTCGGTGGCGATGCTCGGCTCGCTGCTCGCCGGCACCGACGAGGCGCCCGGTGAGGTGTTCCTGTACCAGGGCCGTTCCTACAAGTCGTACCGGGGCATGGGCTCGGTGGGCGCGATGGCCCGCGGCTCGGCCGACCGCTACTTCCAGGCCGAGGTGAATGACACCCACAAGCTCGTGCCGGAGGGCATCGAGGGGCAGGTGCCGTACAAGGGCCCGGTGGGCAACGTGCTGCACCAGCTCGCCGGCGGTCTGCGCGCCGCCATGGGCTATGTCGGTGGCGAGACGATTCCGGAGTTCCAGGAGCGGGCGCGCTTCATCCGCATCACCAATGCCGGCCTGCGCGAGAGCCACGTGCACGACGTGACGATCACGCGCGAGAGCCCGAACTATCCGTCCCGGACCTGAGGTTCCTGATGCGCACGCTGATCGTCGGGGCCGGCGCGACCGGCGGTTATTACGGGGCGCGCTTGGCCGAATCCGGTGCCGACGTGACCTTCTTGGTCCGGCCGGCCCGGGCGGAGAAGCTCGCGGCGAACGGCCTCGTCGTGCGCAGCCCCCTCGGTGACCTGCACATATCCAACCCGCCGACCGTGACGGCCGACCGGCTGGCGCAGGCAGGGCAGTTCGACCTGATCCTGCTGTCCTGCAAGGCCTACGACCTCGACAGCGCCATCGCGGATCTCGCGCCGGCGGTGGGCGTGGGCACGGCGATCCTGCCGATTCTGAACGGCATGGCCCATCTCGACGCGCTCGACGCCCGTTTCGGCGCGGAGCGCGTGCTCGGCGGCTCCTGCGCCATCGCGGCCACGCTCGCCCATGACGGGGCGATCCGGCACATGAGCGAGCTGTGCAGCATCACCTATGGCGAGCGGGACGGGTCGCGCTCGGACCGGATCGAGGCGGTTGATGCCCTGATGCGTGGCCTGAAATTCCAGCCGCGGCTCAGCGACGTCATCCTGTTGGAGATGTGGGAGAAGTGGGTGTTCCTCGCGACGCTCGCGGGGGCCACCACCCTGATGCGCGCCGCCATCGGCGACATCGTCGCCGCGCCCGGCGGCGCGGCCTTCATCGCAGCCCTCCACGCGGAATGTATGGCGGTCGCCGCTGCGAGCGGATACGAGCCGCGGGCCGTGGCCGTCGAGCGCGCGCGCGGGCAATTGACGGCGCCGGGCTCCACCTTCACGGCCTCGATGCTGCGCGACATCGAGAACAAGGGCCGGATCGAGGCGGATCACGTCATTGGCGACCTGATCGCGCGCGGGCGCCGGCTGCTGCCGGACGTTGCCTTCCCGGTGCTGACAGAGGTCTACACCGCTCTGAAGGCCTATGAGGCGCGGCGAGGGCGGGAGTCGGCCTGAGCCGCCCCCGCGCTCGGTTTCTCAGTAGCGGCCGGGCGGCGGCGGGGGCGGGTTGCCGTATTCGAGCTGCGTCTTGGCGTCGACGGGCCGGCGCGGTGGCGGGGTCAGCTCGGGGGCGGCGGCGGGCGCACGCGCGCAGGCAGCGAGCGAGGCGGCGACGAGGCCCGCGAGGGCGACGCGAAGGGCAGAGGACATCGGCAGAACAACTCCCGGGCATGCCCGGCGGCGGACCGTACTGGTCGGCAGCCGGAGGATGCCATACGACACGCGGCCGGCCCACGAGGCGAGCCGCCCTCGGACGGTCTGGGCCGCGATCGTGCTTGAAGCTCGACCGTAACGTGGCGACATCGTGCGCCAAGCGTGGCCGTTTCGCGTCCTCCTCGACTCACTCTGAAGGAACAGACCCCTGACTCCCGCCGCCCGCTGCTCTGCCGCCATCGAGGTCCTGACCGATATCGCCGCGCGCCGCCGGCCGGCCGCCGATGCCCTGAAGGATTGGGGCCTCGCCCACCGCTTCGCCGGTTCGGGCGACCGGGCGGGAATCGCAAGCCTCGTCTACGACGCGCTGCGCCGCCGCTCCTCGGCAGACTGGATCATGGGCGCGGATACACCGCGCGCCGTGCTGATCGGCTCCCTCCGGCTGCAGCAGGGGCTCGCGGACGCCTCGATCGCGGCCCTGTTCTCGGGGGAGCGCTTCGCGCCGGAGCCCCTGAGCGACGACGAGCGTGCGCGCCTTAAGGCGGGCACGCTGCAGGACGCCCCGCCCGAGGTGGCGGGCGACGTCCCAGCCTTCGTGCTCCCGGAGCTCACGGCTGTTCTCGGCGATGACCTCATCCCCGAGTTGAAGGCGCTGGCCCGGCGCGCGCCCCTCGACATCCGGGTCAACGCGCTGCGGGGCAGCCGCGAGGATGTGATGCCGGCACTCGCGGCCTTCGGCGCAGCCCCGACGCTGCACGCGCCGCAGGGCCTGCGGATCCCGATCGGGGCGGACGGGCGCGGGCCCGCGCTTCATGTCGAGGCCGAGTTCCTGGAGGGCTGGTACGAGATTCAGGACGAGGGTTCGCAACTCGCCGCGCTCCTGGCCGACCCGCGCTCCGGCGAGACCCTTGTCGATCTCTGCGCCGGCGGCGGCGGCAAGACCCTGGCGCTCGCGGCCCAGACCCGTAACGGCGCCCGCCTGATCGCCACCGACGGCGATCCGCGCCGGCTCGCTCCGATTCACGAACGCCTGCGCCGGTCCGGCGCGGTGGCCGAGGTGCGCACCCCGCGGAGCGGCAAGGCGCGGGTGGATGTGCTGGAGGATCTCGACGGCAGCGTTGACCGGGTGCTGGTGGACGCGCCCTGTACCGGTTCGGGCACGTGGCGGCGCAATCCGGACGCCAAGTGGCGGCTGCGTCCCGGGAGCCTGGCGCTCCGGACGGCCGAGCAGTCTCAGGTCCTCGACCGGGCAGCCCGGCTGGTGCGGCCCGGTGGCCGGATCGTCTACGTGACCTGCTCGCTCCTGCCCGCGGAGAACGACGCCGCCGTGGCCGGCCTGCTGTCGCGCTGGCGCGGGCGCTTCGATGTCGTCCCGGCGGATACCGTGCTGGGCGCAGGACCGGCCTCTCTCCGGGACGCCGTGCGGATGACCGCACACGGGGTGCAGATGAGCCCGCTACGCACCGGGACGGACGGGTTCTATGTCGCCGTGATCGCGCGCCGGGGCTGACCGGCCCGGATCGCGGAACCTGCCACGCCATCTGGGGCGTTGGATCGGGGCTTCGCCGAAGCCGGCGTCGCCGGCAGGCGGGCCTGACTGCGCCCTCATCCGGGAGACGCCCTTGCGCCTCGACCGCCGAATCCTGCTCGCCGGGCTTGGGAGCGTCCTCGGCCTGCGCTCCACCCGCGCCGGCGACGGCGGCCCGCCGGAGGTCGCCCCCCATGAGGCGGTCCGCGCGCTGCCGCGCTCCCTGCCCGGTGCGGACCTGCAGGTGATCGATCTGTGGCCGGGTGAGCCGCCGGGCGGCGGGCGCGGGCCCGACGCCGAGGGATACCGCTACGTCGAAGGCGCCAGGGGCGATATCACCCGGGTGGCGCGCCCCTGCCTTCTGGTCATGCGGCCGGCCAGCGCCAACGGCGCCGCGATGATCGTCGCGGCCGGGGGCGGGTACGAGTTGATCGCCATCGGCCACGAGGGCGTGCCGGTTGGGCGAGTCCTGAACGCGGCGGGCATCACGGTCTTCCTGCTGGTCTACCGGCTTCCGGCGGAAGGATGGGGTTCGGGGCCCGACGCACCGCGGCAGGACGCCCGGCGCGCCCTGCGCCTCGTACGGGCACGCGGAACCGAGTTCGGCATCGATCCGGCACGGGTCGGCGTTCTGGGCTTCTCGGCGGGTGGACACCTCATGGGAGAAACCGCCGTCGGCAGCGCGCAAGACCTCTACGCGCACGTGGATTCTGTCGATGCACAGCCGGTCCGGCCGGTGCTGGCCGGGCTGATCTATCCGGTCATCACCATGCGCAAGCCGTTCGACCGGACCCACACCCGCCGGATCCTTGTGGGCGAGGACGTCACGCCCATCGAGATGAAGACCTACTCGGTCGACCTGCAGGTCGGGCCGGAGACGCCGCCGACCTTCCTGGCTCAGGCGATCGACGATCCCATCGCGGTGGCCGACCATCCGCTGCTGATGTTCTCGGCCCTGCGCAAAGCCCGGGTGCCGGCCGAGCTGCACCTGTTCGAGCGCGGCGGCCACGGCTTCGGCCTGGGCAAGCCCGACAGTCCGGCCGCGACGTGGCCGGACCTGTTCCTGGCCTGGATCCGCCTGCACGGGTTCCTGCGCGGCTGATCGGTCAGCCATCGCCGGTTTGCAGGCGGTGCAGCTTGGCAACCTTCGGCCGGCTGGTGCGGAACTGCCCTCGCTCCACCGACACGAAAACCACGGTGGCGATGGACAGCGTCGTCAGCCACCAGATCGCCGTGAGGCCGACCCCCAGACAGGCTACCGTGAACGCGGCCGCGAAACAGCCCATGGCCCCGGGGATCAGCGCTGGCCCGTCCCGCCCGGCGCGGCGGATCGAGGCATAGAGTGTGAAAGCCGCGGCCAGGGCGCCCACGATCCCGAGCTCGTACCAGAACTCGAACAGCGCCGTGGTCGGCGCATTCAGCGGCAGCAATCCGACCAAGCGCCCGCGCAGGGCGGTCTCGAAGCCGTGGCCGGTGATGAGCCGAACCGGATCGGTGGTCACGACCTTCTGCCAGCTCTTCAGCGACAGAACGCCTGGGGCGAGCGGGCCGAACAGGGCGGCTCCCACGGGCCTCGCCAGGAAGGGCAGCAGCGGCGCGACGGCGAGCAGGACGGCGGAGAGGGTGGCCGTCAGGGTTACGCCGAACTTCGGCCGGTAGCTCGTCACCGCGAAGGCGACGGTGCCGACGGCGAGCGCGGCGATCTGGGTCGCGTCGGGCTGGACCGTGAGGGCGAGGGCGACCAGAAGGGCGAGCCCGAGCGCTTCCCGGTCGCGCCGCCGGGACCGCAGCCAAGCCAGTGCCGGCCAGACCAGCAAAATCAGCAGAACCAGGCCGCGGTCCAGCGCCCCGTCATCCTCGACCCCGGACGGCGTCATATGGGTGCCGAACAGCCCGAGCACGATCGCCACGATGGCGCCCGCCACAACGCCCAGCGGCAGCAGGTACAGGTTGGCCGAGCGCATCCGGTCGGGCAACGCGAGATAACCCAGCAGGGCGAGCCCGATCGTGGCTGCGAGATTGGCGAGGCGTTCCAGCGCGGGGCCGAGGAACGGCGTCCAGGCCAGCGACAGCGCCGACCACAGCACCACCAGCATGCCGGCCAGGAAGGCCGGGGCGCTCAGCAGGCGGTGGGCGGCCGGACGGACCGGACGCTGCCGCCGATCGATCACGCTGGCGATGATCAGGAGGATGACGGCGATCGGCGCGATGATCACCGAGGCGCGGCGGGCGACCTGCGCGAGGACCGGCAGAACTACGAACAGGCCGAAAAAGCCAATGCGCCGCAGCAGCGCGGCGGCGTCGAGCGCCGGATCGATCGTGTTGGAATTCGACGCGCGCGGCATGTTGCGCCTTCTCCCGGACCCGGACGGCCGGCTCCCTGCTCGATACGCAAGGCTCGCGCAAGCCGCTGTAGACGTTGCGCCACACTTCCGGCCGCGCGTCGACCTCAGGCCGCCGTCGGGGTCTCGCGTGGCCGGCGCCGCACCAGCCGACGGCCGACGTCGGACATCACCCGCCAGCCGCCCCAGGCGGCGAAGAAGCCGATCAGCCCCGCGGCCAGACCGTCGGCGCTCGTGGGAACGGCCGGGCTGAAATCCCGATAGGCGGCCTCCGCCACCGGCAGGTCCGGATCGCGCAGCATCGCGACCACGCGGCCGAGAGGGCTCGTCGCCGAGGCAAGAGCCTGCTGCTGGGCGCTCAGCCGGGCAAGCCGCGCGATATCGGCCTGGGCCGCCGCGCCGCGCCGGGCGACGAGCTGGTCCGGATTGGTGCGCAGCCGGTCGACGGCCCCGTCGCGGGTCGTGCCGGAGGCCTGCGCGTCGGATTCGAGCACCGCCACCTGCCGGCGCAATTCGTCCGCCGCCCCGCCGAGCCGCTGCGCGTATTGCTGCGCGAATTCGGGGCTTGCGCCGCGATCACGCCGCCGAGCAGGCCCAGGGCGAGGCCGAGGGTGCGGAATACGCGGAACACGTCAGGCCTCCGGGGGATGAATCGACCCTCGACAAAGAGCATGCCGGTGGCCGGGGTTCCAGCCGGGGCTCAGCCCGGCAGTGTCAGCAGGCCCGCCTTCCCGTCGGCACAGCCGAAGAGCAGCCGGCCGCCGCGCCCGTCCCAGGCCAGAGCCGTCACCGCGCTGCCCGGAACGGCCGGCCGGACAAGCAGCTCGGACGCGTCGGTGAAACGCACGAGCAGGATGCAGCCGTCCTCGTAACCCATGGCCAGGACGGGCGCTTTCGGGTGGAACGCGACACGCGAGACCCGAGCCGGCCGGACGCCGCATTCCCGAGGGGCCTTGCCGGTCGGTCCCTCCTTCGAGTCGAAGGGCCAGACGATCGCCGCCTCGGCGCCGCTGGTGGCGAGCCATTGCCCGTCCGACGACCACGACATCGAGCGGACCTTGCCGGGATAGCCCGACATCCGCATGTGGCCGCGGTCCGGCTGCAGCCGCCAGCCATGCAGGGCGTTCTCCTGCATCGTGGAGACGACGAAGCGCCCGTCCGGCGACCACGTGACATCGATATGCGAGCCCTTCCAGGTGATCACCTCGGCGGGGGTCTCGAGATTTGGGTACCAGAGGCTGACGCCGTTGTAGTGGGCGACGCCGAGCCGATAGCCCTTCGGCGCAAAGACGAGGCCGCGGGCGGTGGAGGGGGCCTGGAAGCTGCGCTCGCGGCCCTTGGCGTCGCGGGCGACCACGGCCCGGCCGGCTGACCACGCCATCGCACCGTCGGGATGGAGCGCGAGCGCGTCGATCCACGCCCCGCCCTTGGCGAGGCCGAGCTGCTCCATCGTCCCGTCGGCGCGGATCTCGACGACACGGCCGTCGTCTCCGCCGGTGAGAAGACGCTCGCCAGCGCCGGCCGCCACCAGGATTCCGCTCTCGGGATGAGCCGCAAGGCGGGTGAGGCCTTCGTCCCGCACGAGCGCCACGGTGCCGTCGCTGAGCGCGAGCACCGGGAGCGCCTTCAGGAAATGCGCCGCGACCACGTGGGCGCCGGGGTCCAGCGCGACGACGTGACCGGTGAGGGAGGGATTGCTGAGGGGACTGCTCATGAGAGTGGATCCTTTGCGGCCGACGAGCCGGCGCGCAAGACCAGGATCGCCGTGACGAGCGCGAGCCCGCCCGCGATCGCCGCCGGCGCGATCAGCGCGTAGAGGGCGAAGAGCCCGTAGGCTTGCGCGCCGAGATACGCACCGAGCAGCAGGGACAGCCAGACCATGGCGTCGCCGATCCAGCCCAGCGGGTCTCCCGTCCGGGTGAGGGCCTGGGCGATCTTCTGTCCCAGGCTGAACAGGGCGCCGGTAACGAAGGTCGTGCCCGCGCGAAAGCCCTTTACCTGAGCCAGCACGGCGTTCTGCGAGCCCATCGCCACGGCGACGAAGAAGGCCGCGAGGCCAAGTTCGGGTGATTCCAGGCCCAGGCCGAGGCCGCCGAGGATCAGCAGCGTTTCGTAGGCAAGCACGGCGGGCGTCGTCCACCGCGGCGGTATCAGGATCGCGAGCCCGCTGCCTAGGACCGAACCCGTGAGGAAGGCGAACAGCAGGGTCGCGGGCAGCACCATGCGCTGGAATTCTGTCTCCGCGCCGAAGACCGCCAGCTGCGTGGTGTTGCCGCTCATGAACGAGGTGTACAGGCCGCCGAGGCGCACGAAGCCCAGCGCGTCGACGTAGCCGGCGAGCCCCGTGAGGAGCAGGCCGATGCCGAGCTGCCAGGTCCGGCTCACGCTCCCCACTCCCGGTCGGCCTTCGGTAACCGTCTGTTAACCATTCGAGCCCCTTCGTTCAGCGGCGCCGGGGCGCGGTTAACGCGCCACTCACCAAACCGGAGCAATTCGATGCAAACACGGTGAACGCCGCGTCGGAGGGGCCCGTTGCCCCTGCGATCCGGCTCGGGGATATCGCGCCCCGCCGGGTGAGTGGGAGTTGCGTCATGGTTCCGTTCGCCGCCGCTTTCGTCTGCCCGTCAGTGCCCGTTCTGGCCCCGGCCGCCGCGACGATCCTCGTCGTCGAGGACGAACCGACCGTTCGTGAGCCTCGCCGCCGAGGCGCTCCTCGATGAGGGTTATCGGGTGCTCACCGCCGCGGATGCATGGGAGGCCGAAACAATCCTGGCGCGGGAGAACGTGGACCTGCTCTTCACCGATATCGATCTCGCCCGCAACACGAGCGGGCTCACACTGGCGCGCCGGGCGCGCCGGCTCTGTCCGGACCTGCCGGTGGTCTACACCTCCGGCGGGCGCCCCTGTCTGGCCGCCAACGAGGCGGTTCCGGGCTCGGTCTTCGTACCGAAGCCCTACCGTCCCAGCCAGCTCGTGGCGCTCACGCACGACGCCCTGCGCACCGCGCTCCTCCACGCCTAACCAGGATCTTCGAGGACCTCCGCCATGTGGCGCTCCCTTCCTGCAGCCGGCTTTGCCCTTGCCCTTGCGGTGACTGCCCTGCCGGCCTGGGCGGCCTGCGACGTGGAGGGCGCGCAGATCGAGGAGGCCATCGCCAGCAAGAACGAGCTGCGGGCGGATGCCAACGCCCAGTTGGTGCGCGACCTGCGCACGCTGCGCGACGCCGCCATCGTCCTGGAGACCTACAAATTCCCGGGCGAGTGCGAGGTTCTGCTCGGGATCGCCAAGTCGATGCTGGCCGACCCGAACAAGACCATCGAGCAGGGCGGCGACACCGACGAGGACAGGGCCGAGAGCCTGAGCGAGGCGCGGCAACCCAGGGAACCGGCCGGCAGCCCGAAGGCGAAATGACGCCGCCCGGCGCGCGTTCCGGCTCGCGGCCGTAGACCCTGCCTTGGGACGCACCTCGAAGTCGTTGTCCTAGTCTCCCGCGCGCTCAGACCGAACCGGTATCCACGGCGGCGGCGCGCTAGCGCTCCTCCCCGGCGCTGGCCCCGATCTTGGCGCGTGCCAGGGCGCGGCCCAGCTTGGCGGCGATCTGCTCCCGCAGCATGTCCGCCATTTCAATGTCGACGAGGCGCCAGCTGAAGCCGCGCAGCCGCAGCCGGATGCGCGTACGCTCGGCACGGGGCCCCTCGGGCGGGATCGGAATCACGACGGCACGGAAACCCCGCATCTCCAGGGCCGCATAATAGGGCATGAGCCGGCCGAGCGTGCGGATCGCGAGACCCTTGGGCCGCGCGCCGGGAGGGCGCTCCAGATCGAGCTTGTCGGGCCAGCCATTGGCGAGGAGATCGGTTACCGTCTCGGGCGTCACCAGCGTCTCGGACAGCGCCAGCGCGAGCCCGTAGGCGCCGTCGCTGAGACGCTGCCGGTCTCGTGGCTCCAGATCCGGGTCGGTCTCGGAGGCCGTGCGCATCGCCGCGGTGATCTGACGAACCAGGGAGAGGCGGAGCGTCCGGAAATTGACGTGGTTCTCGACATAGACGGTGTCGTGCCGACGCACGGCCTGCGCGAGATCGTAGAGCGACCAGAGCGGGCTCATCGTGAAGGCGAGCCACGCCAGGGCGATTGCGAGCGGGACCGCGAGCCACCGCACGGCCTCAGGACTCCGTCCGCGGCGTCACGACTTCGCCGCCCAGTGCGCGAGGCCGGAGAAGGCAGCCACCACGCTCTCGTAGACCGGTCGCTTGAACGGCACGATCAGGTCCGGCAATTCGGAGAATTGCGCCCAGCGCCACGCGTCGAACTCGGGCTTGTGGGCGCCGCCGCCCGGTTGATGCACGTCGATCAGATCCTCGGTGCCGAGAAACCCGTAGGCGAACCATTTCTGGGACTGGCCACGATAGCGACCCTTCCAGGCCCGCTTCATCACCGCGGGCGGAAGATCGTAGGCGAGCCAATCCGGAATCTCCGCGAGAAGCGTCAGAGCCTCGGGAGGAACGTTGGTCTCCTCATAGAGTTCGCGGCGGGCGGCCGTCTCCGGATCCTCCCCAGGATCGATGCCGCCCTGCGGCAGCTGCCACATGTGCGGACCGGCAACGTGTTCTGGACCCGCATCCTTGCTGCGGCGCCCGACGAAGACACCACCCGTCGGTGCGATCAGGGCGACACCCACGCAAGGGCGGTAGGGCAGGGCACCGCCCGGTTCCGAATCCGTCGTCATCGGGAGGACCATAGGTCAGGCGCGAGCGACGCGGCAACGGCGTTCGAGGTTACGGCACGCGGCGCGACGGCCGTGACCTTCAAGCGAGGAAGCACTCACTCCGCCGTCGAGACGCGTTTCTCTCGGGGCCCACGGAGCGCCACGCTGGCGGGGACGAGGCGAAGACCCCGCGTGTCGAGGTCCCTGGCCCAGCGCGCGATGCGGTCGATGCTGAGTGCCGCCCCGCTCGCCGAGACCAGAACGAAGCCGTTGGCGCGCGCCCGCACCTCGGCCTGGGCCAGGGCCGCATCGATCGCATCGGCCCGCGGAACCGCGTCGAGGACGATCTCGGCGCGGGCGATGGGCGTCCGGGCCTTGTTGGCCGGGGCCGAGGCCGGCTTCGGGGACGTGCCATCGTCCAGGAAGCCGAGTCCCCTGCCGCCGATCTCGCGCAGGATCGGCTCGAAAGCGGCATCGGCCATCAGCTTCGATCCCATGAAGTTCATCACGCCGACATAGCCCGGGAAACGGGTGAGCGCCCATGCAAGTCGGTCGGCATTCTCCGGCCCCTTGAGGCTCGTGAGCAGGGTTTGCGGGCCGGGATCGCTGTCGGGATAGTCGAAGGGCTCCATCGGCAGCTGAAGGAAGATCTCGTGGCCGGCGTCGCGGGCTCGGGCGGCGGCGCGCTCGGCCTCGCCGCCATAGGGAAGGAAGGCGAGGCTTACGGCCGCCGGCAGGCGCGCGGTGGCCCCGGCCGTGGCGGCTTGGCCGACGCCGAGACCGGTCACCACGATCGCAATGCGAGGACCCGTGCCAGGCTCCTCGGAGCGGGCGTAGACGTCGAGTGCGCGGATATGGCCCTCACCGATCTTCGGCATCACGCCATGCCGGCCCGGCTCGCTGATGCGCGGATCCGGCGCAGCCGCGAGGCGCGGCGCGTTCGGCGGCGGGACCCGGATCACCACGGCTTGGGTCGGCCCCGATCCCGGCGGACGCACCACCGTGACCCCCGAAGCCGTCTCGATCTCCTCGGCGCTCCGCTGGAGCTGAGCCGGCGCGGCCGGTGCCGTGGCGATCTGCTGCTCGGCCGCGGGCTTACTCGGGGCCGCGGGCCGCGACAGCGGTTCGCGCAGCGTGATGGCGGCCTCGATGCGCGGTTCGCCCCCTGCGGGTCGCCAAGCACCAGCACGAGACCGGCCGCCGCCACGAAGGCACCCGCGATCACGCTGCCGGCGACCTTCGGCCGACGAAGGGTCGCGACGATGCGCCCGAACCGCCCCTTGGGCTGTTCCGGCGCCCCTGCCTCCGGCACCCCGAGGGGCCGCGTGAAGATATCGTCGGTGGACTCGGTCAAGCGGCTCTCGATGCGCGATCGCAACGCCGGCGCTGGCACGGGCGGCGCGGATCCCGGCGACCATTGCCGGCCGGCATGGTTAATGTTCCGCTAATGCCCGGTCCGGAAAGAGATTCCCACCCGGCAGGGCTGCCGGGCGGGATCGGTCTCGTGCATCGATGTCCGCGAAGCTCAGTTCGGCAGGCTCGGCTTCTGCTGCTGCGCTGCGGGCGTACCGTTGGCCGCGCCTTTCTGGATTCCGTGCAGGAAGTCCACGGCCGCGATGAGCTGCTTGTCCTTGGCCGGATCCGGCGGGACGTAGGCGGACGAGCCGCCACGCTCGTCGGTGTCCTTCTGCTTCAGGTGTCCCTTCAGCCCGGCCTCGCCCTTGGTCTCGTCCTTGCCCTTCAGTTCGTCGGGCACGTCCTGGGTCACTTCGACGTCGGGCTCGATGCCCTTTGCCTGGATCGAGCGTCCCGACGGCGTGTAGTAGCGCGCCGTGGTCAGCCGCAGAGCGCCAGAGCCGCCGAGCGGGATGATCGACTGCACCGACCCCTTGCCGAAGGAGCGGGTGCCCATGATCGTCGCGCGCTTGTGATCCTGCAGGGCGCCGGCCACGATCTCAGAGGCCGAGGCCGAGCCGCCGTTGACCAGCACCACGACCGGCTTGCCCTTGGTCAGATCGCCGGCCTTGGCCGAGAAGCGCTGCGTCTCGTCCGGGTTGCGTCCGCGGGTGGAGACGATCTCGCCGCGGTCGAGGAAGGCATCCGACACCATCACGGCCTGATCGAGCAGACCGCCCGGGTTGTTCCGCAGGTCGATGATGTAGCCCTTGATCTTGTCGGCTCCGATCTCGCCGGACAGCTTTTCGATGGCCGACCGCATGCCGTCGAAGGTCTGCTCGTTGAACTGGGTGAGGCGGATATACGCGACGTCGCTGCCCTCGACCTTCGAGCGCACCGGCTTGATCTTGATCACGTCGCGGGTGAGCGTGACGTCGATCGGGTCCTTCGACTCCTTGCGGGTGATCTTCAGCTTGACGCTCGAATTCACCGGGCCGCGCATCTTGTCGACCGCCTGGTTCAGGGTCAGCCCCTGGACTTGGTCGTCGTCGATCTGCGTGATGATGTCGTTGGCGAGCAGCCCAGCCTTGGCGGCCGGCGTGTCGTCGATCGGCGTGACGACCTTGATCAGGCCGTCCTCCATCGTGACCTCGATGCCCAGGCCACCGAACTCGCCGCGGGTGGTGGTCTGCATGTCACGGAACGCCTTGGCGTCCATGTAGCTCGAATGCGGGTCGAGCGAGGAGAGCATGCCGTTGACGGCTGCCTCGATCATCTTCGACTCGTCCGGCTTCTCGACGTAGTCGGTGCGGACCTTCTCGAAGACATCGCCGAACAGGCTCAGCTGGCGATAGGTCTCAGCCGAGGCGGCCACGGCCCGCGGACCCGACAGGAAGTCGGTCTGGGTGGCCACCATGGAGGTGCCGGCGCCCAGGAGCGCGCCGAGCATGATCAGGGAAGTCTTGCGCATCAGCCGCGAACCTTCTCGCCAAGTACCGTATTGTTCGGGCTTTTCGCCCACCACGGCTCCGGATCGATGGAGCCGCCGTCCTTCTTGAACTCGACGTACAGGGTCGGATCGCCTTCGGCCCCAGGTGGACCCGCGCCCTTTTCGCCCATGCTGCCGACCGGTTCGCCTGCAAGCACAAACTGGCCGACCTCGACGCTGATCTGATCCATCCCCGCGAGCAAAAGATAGTAGCCGTCGCCCGCATTGATGATCAAGAGTTGCCCGTACGACCGGAAGAGTCCGGCGAACTGCACCCACCCGTCGGCCGGGGCTGAGACCACCGCCTTCGGCCGCGTCGTGAATGACACGCCGCGAGTGGTTCCGCCATTGCCGTCCGGCTGATTGAAGCCGCGCGCGAGACGGCCGCTGACCGGCCGCGGCACTTCGCCCCGCGCGTCGGCAAAATGCACTTTTGGTGCCAGACGGGCGGGATCGCGGAACCCGGCCGCGGCAAAGCGTTCCTGCGTCACCCGCGCCTCGCGCTCGGCCGCGGCCTTCGCCTCGTCGGCGGAGCGCCTGGCCGCCGCCACCTCCGCCTCGGTCCGGTCCAGCAGATCCTTGAGGGTCTTGGCCTGGGCGCCGAGGCTCGGCCGACCGTTTCCGCTCGGCGGTGAGACCGCTCTCCACCTCGGCCTGTCGGGCGCGACGGGCGGCAACCAGCGCCTGGAGCCTCTGCTGCTCGCGCGCCCAGCCGGCGAGGTCGTTGGTCAGGCCCTCCTTATCCTGTGCGATCAGGCCACGCAGGCGGATCATTTCTGCGAGATCGGCCGCCAGGGTGTCGACCTCGCCGCGCAGCTCCGGCACGACGGCGCCGAGCAGCATCGAGGTGCGGATCGCCGCGAGCATGTCCTCAGGGCTCACCAGCACCGCCGGCGGCGGGCGCCGCCCCATCCGCTGGAGGGCCGCCAGGATCTCGGCGACGACGCTGCGGCGGGCCTGGAGCGAGTGGCGGATCGCGGCCTCGCTCTCGCTCATAGCCTTCAGGCGCTCTTCCAGGCGACTCAACCGATCCTCCGTGGCCTGCGCCTGGCGACCGGCATCGAGGAGCGCCGCGTCCAGCTTGGCGCGATCCGACCCGATCGCGGCGATCTCGGCCTCAAATTGCGCGCGCTGTCCGGCACTGGCGGCCAGCGCGTCCTTCACTCTCTTCAGGTTTTCAGCCCGGCGCTCGCGCTCCTCGTTGGCGCGCTGAATCGCCTCGGCATCCGTGGGCTGCGGGGTCTGCGCGCACACGGGGGCTGCGCAGGCGATTGCCAGCATCACGAGGCCAGGCAGCGCCCACTTCGCGCCTGCTCCAGCTCGCGGCCTGCACACGGCTCCGACTCTCTCGCCGATCGACACGGCGGCTCAGCCCGCCTCGCCCCGATGATAGGGATGACCGGCCAGGATTGTCAGGCTGCGGTAGATCTGTTCGAGAGCCAGCACGCGCACGAGTCCGTGGGGCAGGGTGGCAGCCCCGAATGACAGGATCAGCTCAGCCTTCGTCCGAATTGAGGCATGGAGGCCATCCGGACCGCCGATCGCAACCACCAGCGCCGGTCGTGCGACGTCTCGCCACGCGGCGACCCGCTCGGCGAGCGTTTCGCTGCCGATATCGGCGCGGCCCCGCTCGTCGTAGGCCACCAGCACGCCTCCCGGCGGTAGAAGCGCGAGCAGAGCTGCCGCCTCTTCGGCGCACCGGTCCGGCGCGCGACGCGCACGCGATTCCGGAATCTCGACGCTGTCGCATGCCGGGAAGCCGAGGCCGCGGCCGAGCTGCGCGGCGCGGTCGCGATAACGTGACGCAAGTTCGCGCTCCGGGCCGGCCTTCAGCCGCCCGACCGCTGCCAAAAGAAGGCGCAAGCAGGTTCTCGGCCTAGCCTACCGCCAGGCCGACGGGGCGATCGGCGCCCCACATTTTCTCGAGATTGTAGAAGCCGCGCACCTCCGGACGGAAGATGTGCACAAGCACATCCCCGGCGTCGATTAGCACCCAGTCGCAGGCGGGCAGGCCCTCGACCCGGGCGTTGCCGAAGCCGCGGTTCTTCATTTCCTGGATGATCTTGTCGGCGATCGAGCCGACATGCCGTTGTGACCGACCCGAGGTAATGATCATCGTATCGGCGAGGGATGTCTTGCCGGCGAGATCGATGGCAATCGTCTCCTCGGCCTTCATCTCGTCGAGACATCCGAGCGCGAGGGCTTTCAGATCGTCCGAGCGCGCCTGGCCGTGTTCGGCTGAGGCTGGGACGGGGGTGCGGATCGTCTCCGTGCGAATGGTCTCGGGCAGAGTCCTGGTTCCTCGTGATGCCGCGCGGCAGCGTCAGGCCTCGCGCAATGCATTGAAATTGGCGTTATCGGACCTCGATTGCAACTCCGCCGGCCCATTCGGTCCAGCACTAATCCGGATCGCATCGCGGATCTGCGTCGACGACAGGGGCGAGCGGGGACCGTGGAGAAAGGTCCAGGCCGGCGGCGCGCGCAGTGCGAGTGTTGACGCTGCCTCTTCCGGGATCCGGGCGCCGGCGAGACGGCGTGCGGCGCGGGCGCTGAGCGGGGTCATGGTCCAGCCGGGCCGGTCGATGACCGCGATGGGCACGAGCCGCGCAATCTCGTCGGCGCCTTTCCAGCGGTGGAAGGTGCCGAGCGAATCGGCGCCCATGATCCAGACGAAATGCACACCGGGGCAGCGGCGGGTGAGGTGGCGCAGCGTTTGGACCGTGAAGCGCACCCCGAGCGCTGCCTCGATACCGGAGACGGCGATGCGCGGGTGCCGGGCGATCCGGTGCGCCTGGGCACAGCGTACCTCGACGGGCGGCAACGCGCTCCGGCTCTTCAGCGGATTCCCCGGGCTCACGAGCCACCACACCCGGTCCAGCCCGAGCCGCCGCAACGCCATCAGGGTGACGTGACGGTGGCCGAGATGGGCGGGATTGAAGGATCCGCCGTAGAGGCCGATCCGCATGCCGGGGGCGCTCGGCGGCAGGATCAGCCGCACACCCGACCCTGGGCTGGCCTCACGGGCGGACCTGGCCGCTGCCGTGAACGCGGTACTTGAACGTCGTCAGCTGCTCGACGCCCACCGGCCCCCGCGCATGCATGCGGCCCGTGGCGATGCCGATTTCGGCCCCGAACCCGAACTCGCCCCCGTCGGCGAACTGGGTGGACGCGTTGTGGGTCACGATCGCCGAATCGACCTCCGCAAGGAAGCGCGTCGCCTCCGCGTCGTCCTCGGTGATGATCGCGTCGGTGTGATGCGAGCCGTAGGTCTCGATATGCTCGATCGCCGCGTCGATCCCGTCGACCACCCGGACGGCGATGACTGCATCGAGGTACTCAGTGTGCCAGTCTTCCTCGGAGGCTGCGGTCACCCGCGGATCGACGGCCCGGGTCTCGGCGTCGCCGCGAACCGCGCAGCCGGCGTCGAGCAGCGCATGGACCAGCGGAGCGAGGTGAGTCGCCGCGCAGGCGCGGTCCACCAACAGGGTCTCGGCGGCACCGCAGACGCTCGTCCGCCGCATCTTGCTGTTGAGCAGCACCGTGCGGGCCATGTCGAGATCCGCCCCGGCGGCGACGTAGACGTGGTTGATCCCGTCGAGATGGGCGAAGACCGGAACCCGGGCCTCGGCCTGAACGCGCTCGACGAGGCCACGTCCGCCGCGAGGGACGATCACGTCGACGCAGCCGTCGAGACCGGCGAGCATCAGCCCCACGGCAGCACGGTCGCGCGTCGGCACGATCTGTATCGCGTCCTCGGGCAGGCCGGCCTCGGCGAGGCCCCGGCTCATCGCCCGGGCGATGGCCATGGCGGTACGATGGCTGTCGGATCCGGCGCGCAGGATCGCGGCGTTGCCGGCCTTGAGGCATAGCGCGCCGGCATCGGCCGTGACGTTCGGCCGGCTCTCGAAGATCACGCCGACCACGCCGAGCGGCACCGCGATGCGCTCGATCAGCAGGCCGTTCGGCCGCTCGATCGCGGCTAGCTGGCGCCCGACTGGATCGGCCAGCGACCCGACCTTCTCCACCGCATCCGCCATGGCCGCGAGGCGGCCGGGATCGAGGGTGAGCCGATCGATTAGCGCGGGGGTCTGGCCGGCGTTCCGGGCAGCCGCGACATCGCGGGCATTCTCGCTCAGGATCTCGTCGCGGCTGGCCCGCAGGCGGTCCGCGATCAGCTTGAGCGCTACGTCCTTGGTGTGGGCCGTGGCGAGCGCCATACGCCGCGCAGCGGCCCGGGCGCGCCGGCCAATGGCCGCCATCTGCTCCGGGAGGGCATCGGCCTCGGCGAAGTCGGATCTCAGGTTCAGGACGGGCACGCTGGCGTCCTCGATTCTCGATGGCCGCTCACTCGGCCCGACAGGGGTCGCCCCGTATTTGCACATCAGCCGCCGAACCGACAAGCGTGACAGATATCGGACTGTGAGAAGGGTCGGTTGCTGCAGAATTGACGATCGGCGAACAGGCCGCGGGTTAATCTAGAAGAGTGCCAAGTCATCGCGGTGCACCATCCAGGCGCGGCCCGGATAGTTGAGCAGCTCGGGAATACGCGCACTCGGATGGCCAATGATCAGCGCGGCTTCGGCGCTGTCATAGGCGACGAGGCCGCGTCCCAGCGCGCGCCCCTCGGTGTCGCAGATCACAACCGCATCGCCCCGGGAGAAGCTGCCCTCGATCGCCCGCACGCCGACCGGCAGGAGGCTGGCCCCGCCGCGCAGCGCCTTCAGTGCGCCGGTATCGATCGTCAGCATGCCGCGCGGCTCCAGAGATCCTGCGATCCAGGTCTTGCGTGCCGCCGTGGGTGTGGACCCGGAGAGGAACCACGTGCAGCGCGCGCCCTCCCGCACGGCCTTGAGCGGATTCTTGGCCCGCCCATCGGCGATGACGAGGTGCGTGCCGCCGGCAACGGCGATCTTGGCCGCCTCGACCTTGGTGCGCATGCCGCCCCGCGACAGCTCCGAGGCCGGGCCGCCGGCCATCGCCTCGATCCCCGGGGTGATGCGTTCGACGACTGCCAAGTGGCGCGCATCCGGACCGCTCTTCGGCGGCGCCGTGTAGAGCCCGTCGATGTCCGAGAACAGCACCAGCACGTCGGCGTCGATCATCGTGGCGACCCGCGCGGCGAGCCGGTCATTGTCACCGTAGCGGATCTCGGACGTGGCCACGGTGTCGTTCTCGTTCACGACCGGCACGGCGCGCATTTCCAATAACTTCAGGACTGTCGCCCGGGCATTCAGGTAGCGGCGCCGCTCCTCCGTATCCTGGGGTGTCACCAGGATCTGCCCGGCGACGATCCCGTGATGGCCCAGCGCCTCGGCCCAATGGCGCGCGAGCGTGATCTGCCCGACCGACGCGGCTCCCTGGCTCTCCTCCAGTCGCAGGGCGCCCGTCGGCAGCCCGAGCACCGTCCGGCCCAGCGCGATACTGCCCGACGACACCACCAGCACGTCGACGCCCCGGCCATGCAGCTCGGCGATGTCCTCGGCCAGAGCCGCGAGCCAGGCATGCCGCAGGCGGCCTGCCCCGCGGTCGACCAAGAGCGCGGAGCCAACCTTGATGACGACGCGACGAAACTCTTCGAGGGCAGGAATCATGGTTTCTGAGAAAAAGGGTGCACAGGTGCGGTTTGGACGAAGACAGCGCGGTTGAACAGACGAAAGGCGGTGCTGGGGCTCTGATGACCCTGCATCTCCGATCATGCATGGCACCGCGCCGGCCATCGCCTGTCACGTTTACGGAACCGTTATCATCTCTCACGACCTCGTGAGCATGTGGCATGCCCAATATCGTTATGGCATCGCGGGAGCGACGACCCCGTAACAGGCGATGCCTCGCTGCAGCGCCTCCGCCGCCTAAATCAAGAAGATCAAACTGAACACAGACACGATCGACGCGAAGCGCCGCGCGTTTCTCGGGACTGCTGCTTTGGGGCGGGAAGGCTCGTAGCCCTCTCGCAGCTGGCTTCAGCCGCTGCCACCGATCACGGCGCGCCGGGCGCGGGCGGCTTCGGCCGCAGCGTGCAGCAACTCCCTCCGGGGCCGCAGGTCGCCTACCACGATCCCAAGGACGTCGGCGCGATGCCGGACGTCCACTTCTCCTTGGACGGAAACATCCCGAAGATCACATCGGGCGGCTGGGCCAAGGAAGCCACCGTCCACCTCTTCCCCATCAGCAAGGGGATCGCGGGCGTCCACATGTACCTCGACCCCCGGCGCCTCGCGCGAGCTGCACTGGCACGCCATTGCGGCCGAGTGGGCCTATGTGATCGACGGCCGATGCCAGACCGTGGTGCTGGATCCGTCGGGGGCCAGCGAGATCAACAACTACGAGCCCGGCGACCTGTGGTTCTTCCCCAAGGGCCACGGCCACTCGATCCAGACCATCGGCGACAAGCCGTGTCACTTCATCCTGTCCTTTGACAATGGCGCCTTCTCGGAGCACGGCACCTTCTCGATCACCGACTGGATCGACGTGCCCCGAAGGACATGCTGGCGCTCGACTTCGGCCTGCCGAAAGAGGCGTTGGACGCCTTCCCGAAAGGCGAGGCCTACATCCAGGCCGGCCCAGTCATCCCGCTCTCCCCGGCGCTCGACGCGCCCTGGCCGAAAGAATCGACCCACAAGTTCCGGCTCCTGAAGGATCCGCGCGCCGTGCGCGACTTCGAGGGCGGCACGTTCCGCCTCGCGACGGTGGATGAGTGGCCGGTCTCGAAGACGATGTCGGGCGGCGTCATGAACATCTAGCCCGGCCAGATGCGCAAGTTCCACTGGAACGTGAACGCCAACGAGTGGCACTATTACTTGAAGGGCAAGGGGCAAGTGGCTCTGTTCGGCTCGGGCGGCCGGGGCAAGGTCGCGGAGTTCAACCCGGGCGACGTGGCCTACATCCCGATGGGTTTCGGCCACGCGATCAAGAATAACGGCGACGAGGATCTGGAGATCATCCAGACCTGGGACGACGGCAAGTTCGAGGAGATCGACCTCGACGCGTGGATCAAGGCCAGCCCAAACTACCTGGTGGCGAACAATTTCGCCAGGGTGCCGGCCGATACGATCGCCAAGCTGAAGCAGGGCTGATCGCGAGCTGCTGACAGAGTCGTCGGAAGGGCTTGCTTCGGCCAGCCCCTCCTGCCCCACGAGGGCTTCGGCCGCTTACGGCTGCCAGGCGGCAACCGGCTCCTGGTCCGCCTGCGCACTGGCATCGATCTCGGCCTGAAGCGCCCGCAACGCCTCGGGTACGCCCTTTCGGCTCGCCGAGGACAGGACAAGCGGCGCGCGGCCGGCCGCACGTTTCAGCTTGGCCACCTGACTCTTGAGGGTCTCGGCATCCAGCGCATCGGCCTTCGAAAGCGCAACGATCTCGGGCTTCTCGGCCAGACCGTTGCCGTAGGCCTCGATCTCCCCGCGGACCAGCTTGTAGGTCTTCCCGGCGTGCTCGCTCGTGCCGTCCACGAGATGCAGCAGCACCCGGCAGCGCTCGACATGGGCGAGGAACTTGTCGCCGAGGCCCACGCCTTCATGCGCGCCTTCAATCAGGCCGGGGATGTCGGCGAGCACGAACTCGCGCCCGTCCGAGCGCACGACGCCGAGGCCGGGATGCAGGGTCGTGAACGGGTAGTCGGCGATCTTGGGCTTGGCGGCCGTGACGCTCGCCAGGAAGGTCGACTTGCCGGCGTTCGGCAACCCGACCAGGCCGGCATCGGCAATGAGCTTCAGGCGCAGCCAGATCCACATCTCCTGGCCTTCCTGGCCGGGATTGGCATGTTTCGGCGCCCGGTTGGTGGAGGTCGTGAAATAGGCATTGCCGAAGCCGCCGTTGCCGCCCTTGGCGAGGCGGATCCTCTGGCCGACCTCGGTCAGGTCGGCGAGCAGGGTCTCGCCGTCCTCAGCGAAGATCTGCGTGCCGGCCGGGACCTTTAGAACCGCGTCGGCGCCGTTGGCGCCATGGCAGTTCGAGCCCATGCCGTGCTCGCCCTTCTTGGCTTTGAAGTGCTGCTGGTAGCGGTAGTCGATGAGCGTGTTGAGCCCCTCGACGCACTCGACCCAGACATCGCCGCCCCGGCCACCGTCGCCGCCGTTCGGGCCGCCGAACTCAATGAACTTCTCCCGCCGGAACGACACGCAGCCGGGACCGCCGTCGCCGGAGCGGACATAGACCTTGGCTTCGTCGAGGAACTTCACGGCTCGAATCCCTTATCGGGTGCGGATCCGCGACCCGCACCATCATCCCGTCAGCGGTGGCCGGCAAGCGCCGATCCCGCGGGAACCGCCTCACGCGGCCTCTGTCATCGCAGGCTCCGAGGCCAGCATCTGCCACCGCCGCCGGTCGAGGCGGTAAAGATCGACCGGCAGGTCCTCGCCTCGGGCCGGGAACGGCCGGATGCCGGTACCGACATGCTGGAAGCCGCACGCTTCCAGAACGCGCCGGGACGCCGGGTTGACGGTGCGCGCCGACGCGGCGAGCTCAGTTCCGCCCGCGTAGACGAAGAAGGCGTGGCAGAGGCCTGAGACCGCCTCGCGCATCAAACCGGCGCCCCAGTGCGGCTTCCCCAGCCAATAGCCCAGTTCCGGCACCGAGCCGGCTCCGCCCTCGATGCTGATCAGGCCGATCAAACTCGCCGGCGCAGCCCGCCGCGCCAGGGCGAGGGTCAACGCGGTCCCGGCGGCGTTCGCGGATCGTGCCTGGAGCAGGAAGGCGTCCACCACGGGGCCGGCAACGGATGCGGCACCCGCGCCAGCATCTCGGCAACGGACGGCTCCCCGGCCAGCTTCAGGATTGCGTCCCGGTCCTTGGCGGTGGGCCAGCGCAGCCGCAGCCTCTAGGTCTCGATCCGGAAGACGTCATCACGGGTCAGATCGGGGAACATCGTGCCCTCGCAGGGCGGCGTCCTCGGTTCCGGGGCACCGCCTCAAGACGACGAAGGGGAGGATGGCGTCCCATCCTCCCCGGTGTTCCGTCCGATCCGGCCCGTCAGGGGCTCGGCAACGACGTCTCCGGTCCGGTGTGGGACACCGGGCGGGACGCCAGCTTCGCCTCTCGGGCGCCCGCCTCTTATTCCGCGGCCTCGGCCAGCGGGGTTACGGCTACGAAGGCGCGCCCGCGGCGCGTCTCGAAGCGGACATGGCCCGGTACCAGCGCGAACAGCGTGTGGTCCTTGCCCATGCCGACATTGGCGCCGGGATGCCATTTGGTGCCGCGTTGACGCACGATGATGTTGCCCGGAATCACGGCTTCCGCGCCGAACTTCTTGACGCCGAGGCGCCGGCCTTCCGAGTCGCGACCGTTGCGGGACGAGCCGCCAGCCTTCTTGTGTGCCATGGGATGAACTCCGAATTCTGATCTGCTTGAATGCGGTCGCGGATCGGGGCCTCAAGACCCCTACGCGCCCTGCCTGGGCCGGCTATCAGGCCGAAATGCCGGTGATGCGCACCACCGTGTGGTCCTGCCGGTGACCGCGGCGGCGGCGCGAGTTCTGCCGGCGGCGCTTCTTGAAGGCGATCACCTTCTTGTCGCGGCCATGGCGCACGATCTCGCCCGTGACGCTGATGCCCGACAGGGTCGGGGCGCCGACCTGGGTCGCACCCGCGCCGTCGGCGAACAGGAGGACCTCGCCGAAGGTCACGGCCTCGCCGGCCTCGCCCGGGAGGGAGGCGATGGTGATGGTGTCGTTGGTGGCGACGCGGTACTGCTTACCGCCCGTCTTGATGACTGCGAACATCGTTCTCTCGTGTTCTCGAACGGCCTCCGGAGCGGCTGCCCCTGGACCGGCTTCTTGTTTGGAGTCATTGCGCGGGCTTGAGCCCGGACAACGCGAAACGCGCGGACCTCCCGAGAGGCCGCGCCGTGCCCGGTCAGTAGGGGCGGGGCGGCCCCGTGTCAATGCTCTTGACGGATCAGCGGATCGGCGCGCCCGTCGCCAGGATGCCCTTGGCGACGCTGCCCTGAGGTCCGAATGCCGCGAGCGCCCGTGTGCACCAGGCCTCCCGGCCGTCGGCGGCGAGTTGCTGCCGGACCTGCGTGGCGCGGGTCTTCAGCTTCTCCTCCAGCATCCTCTCCTGGGCGGGGTTCACCCGTGCGGCGAGCCGCAGCGTCGTAAGCTGCCCGGCCTTCACCTGCACGCCGGGGCAGGCCTGCTCGGCGATGATCGTCGTGGCCGCCGCCTCTGCGTAATTGTCGAGCGGGGATGCCGGATTGGCCGGTGCCGGCGCCTGCGCGCGGGCCGGTGCGGCCAGGACCAGAGCCAGGATTGCGAGGACATGCCGCAACGCTCAGCCCTCCACGATGGCGCGAAGCTGCGCTGCGATGGACCAGGCGGGTTCGGGCCATCGACGGCGCGTGGCCGAGCCTCGACGGCTGCCATGCCGCACGATCGGACCAATCCGGGTCCCGCCGACGACGCGCTTGTTCATCCCTGGCGATCCTCCCCGTGCGGTGCAGTGAAGGCGGCTGCCTACACCCCCGTGGGAGGTGCCGCCACCCGGTTGCGGACTCACGGAGCGGCCTTGAACTCGCCCTCGATGCGCAGGCTCACCTCGTCCCCGAGCTGCGGCAGGAAGGCGGTGATGCCGAAATCCGAGCGCTTGATCATGGCGAGGCCGTCGAAGCCGACGGTGTAGCGCTGGTCCGCCGGATGGATGCCCGCCTGGTTGAAGGTCGCGTCGATGGCGAGCGGCCGGACAGCGCCCCGCAGGTTCAGATCCCCGGTGATCCGCGCGGTGGTCGGGCTGGTCGGCTCAACCCTCGTGGCGGTGAAGGTGGCAGTCGGAAACTTGGCGGTATCGAAGAAGTCCGGAGCCGCGAGGTGCTCGTTCAGGCGGGCGCTGCCGGTGATCACACCGGCGAGCGGCACGCTGACATTGAGCCGGCCCTTCTCCGGCGCCTTCGGATCGAGCTCCAGCGTCCCGGTGAGGCCGGTGAACTGGCCGTAATAGGTCGAGTAGCCGAGATGCGAGACCGACCACGTGATCTTGCCGTGATCAGGATCCAGCACGTAGGTGCCCGGCCGTACCTGGGTTGGATCCGCGCTCGGCGCAACCGGGCGGGCGGCATCGTCCGCCGCCCGCGCCGGGGCCAGAAGCAGCAGCCCCATCAGTGCAAGAAGCGGCGCACGCATGTCATCCCCCGTTCCGGCCGAGCCCGGCCGATGCGGCGCCGGTAATTTCATGAAGCGCCGCCCGGCTCAAGCGCGTCTGGCGGAGGCGGCCGCGCTTCTATAGGC
Source organism: Methylobacterium sp. P31 (assembly GCA_050632875.1). Classification (GTDB taxonomy): domain Bacteria; phylum Pseudomonadota; class Alphaproteobacteria; order Rhizobiales; family Beijerinckiaceae; genus Methylobacterium. Next base: position 276,534 of record JBODSC010000003.1, read on the forward strand.
AGCCCCGAGGCAGGGGCAGGCGTGACATGATCGGCAAGCTCAGGGGCGTCGTGGATTCGTTCGGCGAGGATTTCGTGATCCTCGACGTGTCGAGGGTGGGCTACATCGCGCATTGCTCGGCGCGGACGCTCCAGCGCATGCCGAAGGTAGGTGAGCCGGCGGAACTGTCGATCGAGACCCACGTCCGCGAGGACATGATCCGGCTCTATGGTTTCCGCTCTGACGCCGAGCGGGAGTGGTTCCGTCTGCTCCAGACCGTTCAGGGTGTCGGTGCACGGGTTGCGCTGGCGGTTCTGTCCGTGCTCGAGCCGGAAGCCCTGGCGACCGCCATCGCGACGGGCGACAAGGGTGCGATCAGCCGAGCCCCCGGTGTCGGGCCTCGGCTCGCGACCCGGCTGGCCGCCGAGTTGAAGGACAAGGCGCCCGCCTTCGCGCCCGTGGATCCGGCCCTGGTCGCCCTGACCGGCGCCGTGGATGAGGGCGCGGCTCCCCAGCCGGTGGCGGACGCCGTCTCGGCGCTGGTCAATCTCGGCTATCCGCAGATCCAGGCGGCGGCCGCGATCGCGGCCGCCCTCAAGACCACCGGGGAGGGCGCCGAAGCCAAGGTGCTCATCCGTTTGGGGCTGCGCGAACTCGCACGCTGATCCGCATCGGACCGACACCAAAAGATTCGAAGATGGCTGTCTCTTGACCCCGCCGGAAACCAATGCCATGTCCCGCCGCGGCCAGTAAACTATTGAAAAGTGAGCTACTTTTCAAGATTTCTAAACTGACGGATCCGAACGGTTCGGCCCGACAGCGTCAGGACGGGCTTAGGGAAGGCGGGATTTGCGGCGCGCATGATCGTCTGTTCTTGCAATGTCATATCGGACGGCGCGGTGCGGGGCTGCCTTGCGCCCGGCCCGGGCTGCCCCCGGACTCCCGCGCAGGTCTACGAATGCCTCGGATGCAGCCCGAAATGCGGGCGGTGCGCCCGGACGATCCGGGCCATCATGCAGACCGCGCTGGGCCAAGCGGCACCGCTGGAGGGCAGCCATGTTTGCTCGACAGCTTGCGCCAGCGCCTGCAGTTTGGTGAAATTCCAAACTGCGGATAAGGGAGTCGCGGCCTGACGCGACAGCCTCCGCCTTGAAATCACAGTAAGGAGTACGGGGGCATGAAGGGCGACACCAAGGTCATCGAGTATCTCAATCGCGGTCTTCGCAGCGAGTTGACCGCCGTAAGCCAGTACTGGCTGCACTTCCGCATGCTGAACAACTGGGGCTATGTCGAGCTGGCCAAGTTCTGGCGCAAGGAATCAATCGAGGAGATGAACCACGCCGACCGGTTCACCGACCGGATCCTGTTCCTCGACGGGTTCCCGAACCTGCAGGAGGCTCGACCCGCTGCGGATCGGCCAGAACGTCCAGGAGATCCTGGAATGCGATCTCGCGGCCGAGAACGAGGCCCGCAGCCTCTACCTCGAAGCTGCGAAGTACTGCGAATCCATCAACGACCGCGTGTCCAAGAACCTGTTCGAGGCGCTGGCCGAGGACGAGGAAGGCCATATCGACTTCCTCGAGACCCAGCTGGAGCTGATCAAGCAGATCGGACTGCCGCTCTACGCGCAGAAGCATATCGGGGGTCTTGAGCAGATCGCGCCCGAGAAGGACTGATCGGTCCGAGTTCCCGCGCAGCGGCGCTGTGGAGCGGGAGCCGGTTGTGGAGGGCGATGATGGGCGGGGCGGCAACGGCGCCACCCATCGTCGCTCGGATACGGAGACAGGAAGCGGGATGCGGCTCGTGGTGGTCGGCGCCGACGGGCGCATGGGACGGATGCTGGTGCGCGCGGTGGCCCAAGCCGAGGGTTGCACGCTCGCCGCAGCGATCGAGCGCGAGGGCTCTCCCGCCCTCGGGCAGGATGCGGGAACCCTGGCCGGCCTCTCCCCTCTCGACGTACGCGTCACCGACGATCCGCTCGCGGCCTTCGCGGCTGCCGATGGCGTGCTCGATTTCACGGCGCCCGCCGCCACAGTCCAGTTCGCCGAACTCGCCGCGCAGGCGCGCATCGTCCACGTCGTGGGCACCACCGGATTGTCGGACGACGACCTCGCGAAGCTGAAAGCGGCCTCGTATCACGCCCGGATCGTGCGTTCGGGCAACATGTCGCTCGGCATCAACCTGATGGCCGATCTGGTGCGTCGGGTGGCCAAGGCGCTCGGCGACGAGTTCGACATCGAGATCTGCGAGATGCATCACCGCATGAAGGTGGATGCGCCCTCCGGCACAGCTCTGATGCTCGGCGAGGCCGCCGCGGAAGGCCGCGGCGTGGACCTGAAGGCGGTTCGCGTCTCGACCCGCGATGGGCATACCGGCGCGCGCAGACCGGGTGATATCGGCTTCGCCACGCTTCGGGGCGGAACCGTCGTCGGCGACCACAGCGTGATCTTCGCGGGCGCAGGCGAGAGCCTGACCATCAGCCACCACGCCGCGGACCGCGGCCTGTTCGCCGCGGGCGCCGTCAAGGCGGCGCTCTGGGCGCATCCGAAGCCGCCGGGCCTCTACTCCATGGCGGACGTCCTCGGGCTGTGACCGGCACCCGGCCCGCCATGGAGCGCCTGCTGGTTCTGGCCCGACACGGCCAGAGCGAGTGGAATCGCCAGAACCTGTTCACCGGGTGGCGCGACCCCGACATCACTGAGCGCGGCGTCGCGGAGGCCCGGGCGGCGGGCCGGGCCCTGAAGCGGGATGGCTACGCCTTCGACGTCGCCTTCACGTCGGACCTGCTCCGGGCCCAGCGCACCTGTGCGCTGATCCTCGAGGAGATGGGGCTCCCGCATATCAAGGTGATCCGCGACCGCGCGCTGAACGAGCGTGACTACGGCGACCTCTCAGGCCTCAACAAGGACGATGCCCGTGCCCGGTGGGGCGACGAGCAGGTCCGGATCTGGCGGCGCTCCTACGATGTGCGGCCGCCCGGCGGTGAGAGCCTGAAGGATACCGCCGCGCGGGTGCTTCCCTTCTACATCGCGGCGATCCTGCCCCGGGTCATGGCCGGCGAGCGGGTCTTGGTCGCGGCTCACGGCAACTCGCTCCGCACCCTCGTGATGGTGCTCGACCGCCTGGACAGCGACCGGGTCGCGGGCCTCGAGATCGCGACCGGCGTGCCGCTGGTCTACCGCCTGAACGCCGACACGACGGTCGCCTCGAAGACGGTGCTCGCGCGGGACATGTCGGGCGCCTGAGTGCCGAGCGAGTCTCGCCCCGGGGCTGATCCACTATCCGGCTTACCTTGATCCGGCGGCCCGCGCTCGCCTTGCCGCCGAGGTCGCGTCCGTCCTCGACGCTGCGCCACCCGTCACGCCGCGGATGCCGCGAACGGGCAAGCCGTTTTCCGTGCGCATGTCGAATGCGGGGGCGCTCGGCTGGGTGTCGGACATCCGCGGCTACCGCTATCAGCCGGCGCATCCCGAGACAGGCGAGCCCTGGCCGGCGATACCGGCAACCGCCCTGGCGGTGTGGAATGCGCTGGCGGGATTTCCGGCCCCGCCGGAAGCCTGCCTGATCAACCTCTACGATCCGGGTGCCCGCATGGGCCTGCACCAGGACCGCGACGAGGCCGATTTCTCCGCGCCGGTCCTGTCGCTGTCCCTCGGCGCGCCGGCGCTCTTCCGCTACGGCGGCCTGAACCGCTCCGACCCGACGCGCTCGGTGCGCCTTCTGCCGGGCGATGCCTTGATCATCGGCGGGCCCTCACGGCTGATCCATCATGGCATCGATCGTCTTTACCCGACCGGTGCCCTCCTCGCCGAGAACCCGCTGCCGGGCCATCTTCCCCCGGGCGGGCGCTGCAACCTGACGCTGCGCCGGGTCACCGGACAGGACGGGTGACGTCGCAGGCCGAGACTCCCGATCTGCTGATCTGTCAGCCGCTTGACAGCGGCTGTCCGGAGTCCGACGCATCGCGGAAGGCGAAGCCCTCGGGGCGCCGCGTGGAGAGACGAAGTCCGATGCTGGTGCGTGACCTGTCGCTGCGTCTCGGGCGGATTTTCGTTCTGGCTAGCCTGGCCATGGCGCCCGGCTTCGCGGCCTGGGCCGGCGATCGCATCTATCCGCCGGGCTCCCGCTTCGGCTTCGACCCACCCGCAGACATGTCGCTGTCGCGGCGCTTCTCGGGTTTCGAGCGCAAGGAGGGCGGCGCCACCGTATCGGTGGTGGAATTGCCGCCGAACGCCTTCGCGGAACTCGTCAGCGGTTTCACCGACGCCAATCTCCTGAGCCAGGGGTTCGCGGTGGAGAAGCGCGAGGAAGTGAAGATCGGCGACAACGAGGGCATGCTCTACACTGGGGAGCAGCCCGCCGACGCCAGTTCCTCCGCGCCCGCGATCCGGAAGTGGATCCTCGTCGTCGGCGACCCCAGCGTCACTGGCCTGATCATCGCCCAGGCGCTCCCCGGTGCGGAGACCGAGGAGACGATGCGCAAGATGGTGACCGGTGTCACCTTGCGCCCGGCTCTGACGCTGAGCCAGCAGGTCGACGCGCTTCCCTTCCGGATCACCGACCTGGCGGGCTTCCGGCCCGTCCGGGTACTCGCGGGCAATTCCGTCCTGCTGACGCAGGGCCCCAAGGATCAGATGCAGAATCTGGAGCAGCCGATCCTCGTTCTAGCGCAGGCCGTGCAGCAGCCGCCGACCGCCGAGCAGCGGGATGGCTTCGCCCGCGCTGCCCTCGCGTCGAATCAGACACTGAAGGACTTCGCCATCGAGCGCGCGCAGAGCTACCGCTCGAATGGCGTCGATTGGCACGAGATCGTGGCACGCGCGGTCGATATGCCGACCAACCAGCCGGTCGTGGTTTCGCAGACCATCCGGTTCAATCCGGATGGCTACCTGCGCGCCCTCGGCATCGTCCGGGAGGACCAGCGGGCGGGGACCCTCGCCAAGTTCCGCCAGGTCGTGGACAGCGTTCAGCTGAAATGAGCCGTCACCACACCACGGCCTGTCCGTCCCGGCGCGGGTCGCTCGCCGCAACGTAGCCCTCGATGGCCGGGTCCCCCATCCGCCAGATGAACTGGCCGGCCCCGAAGTCCTGATAGCTGTCCTCGATCACCTCGAGCCTGTGGCCGAGCGCCTTCAGCCGGTCGACGGTGGCGGTCGGCATCGCCGCCTCGACGTTGATGTCCAGGCCGTCGTTGACCCGCCAGCGCGGCGCATCGCAGGCTGCCTGTGGGTTCTGGCCGTGATCGAGCATCCGCACCAGAGTCTGGACGTGCCCCTGCGGCTGCATGTTGCCCCCCATCACGCCGAAGCTCATCACCGGCGCGCCATCCTTGGTGAGGAAACCCGGGATGATGGTGTGGAAGGGCCGCTTGCCCGGGGCGACCACGTTGGGGCTCTCTCGATTGAGGACGAATCCGTAGCCACGGTTCTGCAGGGAGATGCCCCAGCCGGGGATGACGACTCCGGAGCCGTAGCCCATGAAGTTCGACTGGATGAAGCTGACCATCATTCCGGATTCGTCGGCCGCGGTGAGATAGATCGTGCCGCCTGCCGGCGGCTTGCCGGGGCCGAACACCTGGGCGCGGCCGGGGTCGATCAGCTTGGCGCGATCCGCCAGGTAGGCGGGGTCGAGCATCGCCTCCGGCGTCACCTCCATGCTGCGCGGGTCCGCGACGTACCGGTAGGTGTCGCTGAAAGCGAGCTTCATCGCCTCGATCTGGAGATGCTGCGATTCAGGACCGTCGACCGGCAGGCCGGCGAGATCGAACTGCTCCAGGATCCCCAGGGCGATCTGCGCCGCAATGCCCTGTCCGTTCGGTGGGATCTCGTGCAGCGTGTAGCCGCGGTAATCCTTAGCGGTGGGCGTGACCCATTCGGGGCGGAACGCCGCGAGGTCTGCGGCGGTCATCGCGCCGCCATGCGCCTTCGCGTGCGCGGCGATCGCCTCGGCGATCTCGCCCCGGTAAAAGGCTTCGCCCTTGGTCTCGCCGATCAGCCGCAGCGTCCTCTCGACACCCGGGAAGGTGACCAGTTCGCCGACATCCGGCGCGCGGCCGCGCGGGAGGAAGAATTCCGCGAAGCCGGGCTGACGGGTGATCGCCTCGATCCGGGCGGCAGCAGCCCATTTCTGCTGCACCACCACCGGCGCGAGGTAGCCCCGCTCGGCGATGCGGATGGCGGGCTGCATCAGGTCGGCAAAGGGGAGACGGCCGAAGCGTTCGCTGAGCGCAACCCAGGCGGCGACCGCACCGGGAACGGTCACGGAATCCCAGCCGCGCATCGGCGGCCGCACGGCCGTGCCGTATTTCCGGTTGAAGTATTCCGGGGTCCAGGCGGCCGGCGCTCCGCCCGAGGCGTTGAGGCCGTGAAGGTTGTTCCCGTCCCAGAGGATGCAGAAGGCGTCCGAGCCGAGTCCATTGCTGCACGGCTCGGTCACGGTCTTGGCCGCCGCCGTGGCGATGGCGGCGTCGACCGCGTTGCCGCCGGCCTGGAGCATCTGGATCCCGGCCTGAGCCGCCAGCGCGTGTGAGGTCGCCACGCAGTTGCGCCCGAACATAGGCATGCGCAGCGACGGATATCCGGTGGCCCAATCGAACGGCTTCATGGCGTCGAACCCCGTCACAGGCAGCCGGCGGGCTGCTTCCGCACGCGGTGGCATACAGGATAACGGGTCGCGGTGAAGTCTCGGCGGGGCGATGATCCGAAACGAAAAGCGCGGACCCGAGGGCCCGCGCTGCGTGAAATCGATCCGAAGAGACGGTTAGGCCTAGTAGGGCCGCCCGTAGAGCGGGGAGGTCGGATCCAGCCGGTCGACGAAGGACAGGTCGACATTCCGGATGGCCGTCGAGCGAGCGCCGACGAACGGACCGTTGGTGATCGGATCCGGCAGGATGCCACGGCCGTACCGGTCGGACGGGCCGTAGGGCGGTGTCAGCTGGTTCGACGCCGCTATCAGATAGGGATTCAGGGCCGGGTTGCTCGAGCCGCCAGCGCCCGGGACATTTGAGGTCAGCGGCACGTTGCCAGCATCGAGCCAGCTGCGCGGGCGCACGCGGATCGGGAGCGGCCGGCTCACGCGATAGATCGGGCCGGGAACGTAGCCATCCTGTGCTTGTGCGGGCGCGGAGGCCACGGCACCGAAGCCGGCAGCGGCGATGACGCCGAGAAGGGCGATCTTAAGCGAGCGCATGGCCAACCTTGTGTCTGAGTGCCATCACTATGGCGACCGAAGCTTAACAGTTCGACGCCTTTGACGATAAGACGCTTGAGCCAGGCTGTTGTTCCGCAAAAATAGCCGAGCTTGTGCGATTTGCCACACTGTGGCCTTATTTTTGGCCTGCCGGCGCGGTCCGATCGATCCGGTCCGTCCGGTGGCGTCGGCCACGGTGGTTGCAGGCGTGCACCCCGGCCCGGCCCTGGCCGGAGCCGAGAACGCCGCCGTCGCGTCGGGATCGGCGAGGTCGACGAGGCCCAGGGCATCGATCATGCAGCCCAGCATGCGGGCTTCCGGAGGCCGGCCGAGAGGTGCGCAGAGCCAGCCGTCGATGCGGAATACGGTTTCGCGGGTGACGAACCCCGTGCAGGTCCGCCTGATCGCGCCGCTGAGCGTCACGTCCAGGGTCTCGACGGCACCAAACTTGGTCTGAACCTGGCCGCTCGACCCTGTCCGCACAACGGAAAGGGCCGGGCGGTCAAAGGCAGGACCCATTGCGGCACGGCGAGCCATCAGGACGAACAGGCTCGAAGCGCCGCCTGCGGATGCGCCGCGCGTCAGCGTTACCCGCAGCGTGGGCGTCTCGAGCTGGTCGAACGCGCCGCGCGTCAGCGTATCCTCCCGCTGGCCGGTCAGCGGATCGATCCGTGCCGCGGCTTCCTGAACCGGGTCGAGGCCCGGCGCGGCGAGGCCGAACTGTGCGACCGGCGCCGCGGGCGGCGCCGGAGCGGCCGCTATGGCTGGCACGAAGGGGCGCTCGGTATCCGCGGCTGCGGGCCCTTCGACGGGCTGGTGCGCGTAGTAGCAGAGCGCGGCGATCACGGCGGATGCCAGGGCGATGCGCGAGCAGAGGCCGGCGATGGATAACTTGCGCCGGATCGACGGCACGTCGACCGCGATCAGATCGTCGTCTTCGGCTGTCTCGGTCTGCATGACGCCCCGTGCGAACAGCCCCTCTGTGGGGACGCTGCAACCGTGGACGGAAAGGATTGATTTCCCTTCCGCATCGGGGTGGCAGCACCGGCTTTCCCGCCCCAAGGTGAATCGATCGTTGCGGCAGCGTGCGCGGCCTTGACAGCGAGGCCCCTTGAGCGCCTTGCTCGCGCCGGCTATCGACCCCACCTCCTGCAGGTCGGGCTCTTTGGCCGCGCCCGTTTGGGGGCGCTATCCGGCACGAACGATCCTTCGGCCGAATTTGCTGGCAGGAGCGCGGCACCCGGATCGGTCGGGGTTTTCCGCGCGGAGACGAGAGATGGGTTACAAGGTCGCCGTCGTCGGCGCCACGGGCAACGTGGGCCGCGAGATGCTCGATATCTTGGCCGAGCGGGCTTTCCCCGCCGATGAGGTCGTGGCGCTGGCTTCGCGCCGCAGCCAGGGTCAGGAAGTCTCCTACGGCGACAAAACCCTCAAGGTCAAAACGCTCGACACCTACGACTTCGCCGACACCGATATCTGCCTGATGTCCGCCGGCGGCGAGACGTCGAAGGAGTGGTCGCCCCGGATCGGCCATCAGGGCTGCGTGGTGATCGATAATTCCTCGGCGTTCCGCTACGACGCGGACGTGCCGCTGATCGTGCCCGAGGTGAATGCCGACGCGGTCGTGGGCTTCACGAAGCGCAACATCATCGCCAACCCGAACTGCTCGACCGCCCAGCTGGTCGTCGCGCTGAAGCCGCTCCACGAGGCGGCCACGATCAAGCGCGTCGTGGTCTCGACCTATCAGTCGGTCTCCGGCGCCGGCAAGGAAGCGATGGACGAGCTGTTCAACCAGACCCGCGCCGTCTTCACTGCCGGCGAGATCAAGCAGGGCGGCAAGTTCACCAAGCGCATCGCCTTCAACGTCATCCCGCACATCGACGTGTTCATGGAGGATGGCTACACGAAGGAAGAGTGGAAGATGGTCGCCGAGACCAAGAAGATGCTCGACCCGAAGATCAAGCTGACGGCGACCGCCGTCCGCGTTCCGGTCTTCATCGGTCACGCGGAATCGGTGAACATCGAGTTCGAGCAGCCGCTCTCGGCCGAGAAGGCCACCGAGATCCTGCGCGCCGCCCCCGGCGTGCTTGTGATCGATAAGCGCGAGAACGGCGGCTACATGACGCCCCACGAGGCGGCCGGCGAGGACGCGACCTACATCTCGCGCATCCGCGAGGACGCGACTGTGGAGAACGGCCTGAACTTCTGGTGCGTCTCGGACAACCTGCGCAAGGGCGCTGCCCTGAACGCGGTGCAGATCGCCGAGGTACTGGTGAACCGCAAGCTTCTGAACCGGGCCAAGCGCGCCGCGTGATGCTCTTCCCCTCCCTCGCCACAGGGGAGGGGACTCACAGCGCTGAGGCATTCCGATCTACCCTCCGACTGTCACGCGCCTGTAACCTTTCAAGGCCACGCCAACCTCCGGATCGATCGGAGTTTTGTCATGCGGCGTGCCCTATTTTCCTGTCTCCTGGGGCTTGGCATCGCGGGGACAGCCCAGGCGCAGCCGCAATCCCGCAACGTCGTCCTGTTCGTCGCCGATGGTCTCCGGTACGGCTTGGTGAACGCCGCGAACGCGCCGACCATGGACCGGCTGATGAAGGCCGGAGTGCGGTTCACGAACACGCATTCCCTTTTCCCGACCTTCACCATGCCCAATGCCACCGCCATGGCGACGGGGCACATGCTCGGCGATACCGGCCAGTTCGGGAACACGCTCTACACCGCCTTCCCGGTGCCGGGTGCCGGCGAGAGCCTTACCCCGTTCCTGGAGAGCGACCCGGTGCTCGGCGACGTCGATGAGCATTTCGCCGGCAACTATCTGAACGAGGAGACCATTCTGCGGGCCGCCCACGCTCAGGGCTTGTCCACGGCCAGCATAGGAAAGCTCGGGCCGTCCCTGGTCTTTGATCACACGGCGCGCGCCGGTCAGCAGAGTATCCTCGTCGACGACAGCACGGGACGTCCCGGCGGGATCCCGCTAAGCGAGGAACTTTGGACACGGCTCGGCGAGGTGGGCCTGCCAATCCAGACACCGACGCGGGGCACCAACGGCCAGGCCGGGACCGCCGACACGCCCGGGACGCTCACCGCCAACGTGGAGCAGCAGGGCTATTTCGCCGCCGTGGCGACCCGGGCGGTGCTGCCGTTGTTCAAAGCCAGCGGGAATCCCTTCGTGCTGGTGTTCTGGTCGCGCGATCCGGACGGGACGCAGCACAACCAGGGCGACAGTCTCGGGCGGCTGGTCCCTGGCATCAACGGACCGACGAGCCTCGCAGCCATCCGCAACGCCGACGACAACCTCGCAGCCCTCCTGACCGCCCTGAAGGAGCAAGGACTGGCCGAAACCACCGACGTGGTCCTCACCTCCGACCACGGGTTCTCGACGATTTCGAAGGAGAGCGCGACGAGCTTCGCGGCGACGCAGGGCTACAGGGGGGTCCAGAGCCGCCAGCTTCCGCCCGGCTTTCTGGCCATCGACATAGCGCACGATCTCGGCCTGAGCCTGTTCGATCCGGACGCGAAGGGCGCCAAGCTCGGCCCGGACCGCTTTCCCAGCCGGGCCAACGGCCTGATCGGGACCGACCCGGCCAAGCCCGACGTCGTGGTCGCGGCGAATGGCGGCTCGGATCTCGTGTACGTGCCGACCGGCGACAAAGCGTTGGCGCGCCGCGTTGTCGAGGCGCTGAGCCGCCAGGATTACGTCAGCGGCCTGTTCGTCAGCGACGCCCTCGGCCCGATCCCCGGGACATTGCCGCTCTCTTCCATCGCCCTCGACGGGTCGGCGCTGACGCCGATGCCGGCCATCGTTGTCAATTTCCGCAGCTTCTCAACCGGCTGCGCCGACCCGACCACCTGCGGCGTCGAGGTGTCCGACACCGTCCTGCAGCAGGGCCAGGGCATGCATGGAAGCTTCTCGCGGGCGGATACGCGGAACGTGATGGGCTCGATGGGTCCGAGCTTCCGCGCCGGCCTCGCGAGCCAGGTGCCGGCGAGCAACGCCGATCTCGGGAAGACGATCGCGCGGATCCTCGACCTCGCGATCCCCAACAAAGGGGCGCTCGTCGGCCGCGTCCTGACCGAGGCGCTGGTGAACGGCAGCACGCCCGCGGTCACCGAGCAGCTGGTGCAGTCGGAGCCCGATTCTGCCGGTCAGGTGACAATCCTGAAGTATCAGTCGGTCGGGCAGACGCGCTACTTCGACGCCGCCGGATATCCCGGCCGGACCCTCGGCCTGCCGGAGATCGCACCGTCGGTCGCGGCCGCCGCACACTGATCCAGAAAGCGACCAAGAATGCCGGGACCGCCGAGCCGGTCCCGGCCCCAAAAGGCTAGGCCATGCCGAGCGCCTGCATGTAGAGCTCCAGGATCGCCTCCTGCTCCTGACGCTCGCTGTGGTCCTGCTTGCGGATCCGCAGGATGGTGCGCACCGCCTTGGCGTCGAAACCCCGGCCCTTCAGCTCGGCGAACACCTCCTTGATGTCGCCCATGATGCCGGCCTTCTCTTCTTCCAGTCGCTCCAGGCGCTCGATGAACTGCTTCAGCTCGTCGGCGGCGACCCCCTCGGCGGACGAGACATCGCCGCCGGGCCGCTGGGCTGCGGTGGGCATCGAATGGGCGTTCATGGGGCTCTCCGGAATGCACGGCGCAGTTGCGCCCTGGACCCGTGGTTAACGGGCTGGCCTTACCGGAAGCTTAGCCGATCCTCAGGCGCCACGGCACCCTCAACGACCTCTCAATGGCCCTTGGCCTGCGCGGTCGAGAAGGCCGCCTGCTGCTCGGGGCTCGCCTCCTTCTGGTAGCGGGCCTTCCACGCGTCATAGGGCATGCCATAGACGGCCTCGCGGCTCTCGTCCTTGGTCAGCGGCACGCCCTTCTCGTCGGCGGCGTCCTTGAGCCAATTCGACAGGCAGTTCCGGCAGAAGCCAGCGAGATTCATCAGGTCGATGTTCTGCACATCCGTCCGGTTACGCAGATGCGCGACGAGCCGGCGGAACACGGCCGCCTCGAGTTCGGTCTGGGTGTGGGAGTCGATTTCGCTCATCGGTCGGAACGCTTTCCTGTTCGGGCGGCTGACCCGGATTTCGGGACAGGCGCTGCGGAGATCAAGCCGCGATCAGGGGGCGCAGGAGGCAAGCGAAGCGCTCGGCCCATTCCTCCTGTCCTGCCTCACCGGCGATCAGGTCCTGGCGGATCTCGATCAATGCATTGCGTAGGCCGCGCGCCGTGGCGTGGCGGTCGATCGTGTCGCCGGGAAGTCCGCCGCCATAGGGCTGGTTGTCGCCCACCGTCAGCGCGGCCCGGTCGGCCTGAAGAGCGGTGATCAGAGGGCGGGCGAAACGCGTGTCCCGATCGTATAGGATACCAACCTGCCAGGGCCGCGCGATGCCGCGCCAATAGGGCGTGAAACTGTGCACGGTCAAAATCGCGGGCGGCCGGCCCGCCTTCTCAGCAGCGGCAATGGCGGTATCGATGGCCGCGTCGAACGGCGCGTAGAATCGGGCGATCCGCGCCTGCTTGCCCGCCTCGTCGATGCGGGCATTGCCGGGTACCACGGCGCCATCCGAGAGGCGCATCACCAGTGTCGGATCCGCCTGGCCCCGGTTCGGATCGATGATCAGGCGGGAGAAATTCGTCAGGATCGCCGGCGCGTTGAGCCGGGCCGCGAGCCGGCGCGTCACGCCGGCCGCGCCGATGTCGTAGGCGATGTGCCGGCCGAACTCCGCCTCGGGCAGGCCCAGTTCGATATCGGGGGGCACGAAGTTCGACGCGTGATCGCAGGCGATGACGAGGCCGCAGGCGGGGTCGCCGAGGATGATCTCGCAAGGATGCGACTGAGGATGCGAGACCGGGGCGGCCGCTTCTGTCTCCGTACGGGTCACGGGGCTCCGAGGTCTTCAGATCTGTGCGGGGGCGCCGATGGCGCTTGCCGTGGCGCGGCGGCTCGGGCAGATCACCTATCAAGGATCGTGCGCTCACGGCAAGAAACGGGCCCGCCGCCCTCACAGAAACGGGCGGGGATCGCGCGATCAGGTCGAGAGAGGAGCCCGTCCTACGCCATGCCCCAGACCGTCCCGCCCACCGCCGAGCCGGCCATCCTGGAGCAGCACGCGCTCCTCGACAGCATTCTCACGGCGGCCATCCGGGCCACCCATCCCGATCTGTGCCTGCCGCCGCACCTTCCGGCGCCCAGCCCGGGGCGGCTGGTCATCCTGGCGGCCGGCAAGGCCGCGGGCAGCATGAGCGCCGTGGCGAGCCGATTCTACCGCCAGCAGCATGGGCTGGGCGACGACCGAATCGTCGGCCTCGCAGTGGCGCGCCACGGTTACGGACAGGAGGCGCCCGGCATCCTCATGGTCGAGGCGGGCCACCCGGTCCCTGACGAGGCCGGCATCGCCGCCACCAAGGAGGCCCTGCGGCTCGCCACCGAGGCCGGTCCGGACGACGAGGTGCTGGTGCTGCTCTCCGGTGGCGGCTCGGCCAACTGGATCGCGCCGGCCGGCGACCTGACGCTCACCGAGAAACAGGCGATCACGCGGGCGATGCTGCGCTCCGGCGCGCCGATCGGCGAGATCAACACGGTGCGCAAGCACATCTCCCGGATCAAAGGCGGACGCCTCGCGCTCGCGGCCCGGAATGCCCGCCGTGTCCTGACGCTGGCCATCTCGGACGTGCCCTTCGACGATCCGGCGGTGATCGCCTCCGGGCCCACCGTGCCCGATCCGTCGACCCTGGCCGATGCCCGTGCCATCTGCGAGCGTCGTGGCATCCCGCTCCCCGAGGAAGCGGTTCGCCTGCTGAACGATCCCAACAATGAGACGCCGAAAGCGGGTGACCCCGCCTTCGCGCGTGCCGAGTACAGGATCATTGCCCGGCCGATCGACGCGCTGAACGCCGCCGCCGAGGCCGCCCGGGTCGCGGGCTACGAGCCGGTGATGCTGGGTGCCGACCTTGAGGGCGAGGCTCGCGAGGTCGCCGCCGAGCATGCGGCTGAGGCGAAACGCTACAAGGCGGCGGGCAAGCGCGTCGCGCTCATCTCGGGTGGCGAGGCTCACCGTCACGATCCGGGGTGAGGGTAATGGTGGACCGAATCAGGAATACGCCCTGGCCCTCGCAGTCGCGCTGGCGGGGAGCCCGGCATCTCCGGCATCAGCGCCGACACGGACGGGACTGACGGCGGCCGGGGTCTCGCCACAGATCCGGCCGGCGGCCTGATCGATCCCACGACGCTGGAGCGCGCCCGGGCCGCCGGCCTCGACCCGGCCGCGATGCTGGAGCAGAACGACTCGACCGCGTTCTTCGCGGCCCTCGGCGACCTCGTGAACCCCGGCCCGACCCGCACCAATGTCAACGACTGCCGCATCATCCTCGTCGGTTAGGGTCTTGGGCTCGGCCGCGCCGGCCGTTTCAGCGATCGTGGGGCTCGGGCTGGCGCTTCTCGGCGCCGGTCCCGCAAAGGCTGACCTGCGCCTGTGCAACCAGACCGCCAGCAAGGTCGGCATCTCGCTGGGCTACCGCGACCCGCAGGGCTGGGTCACGGAGGGCTGGTGGGACTTGGCTCCGAAAGCCTGCGAGACGCTGCTCAAGGGAGCCTTGGCGGCGCGGTTCTATTACGTCTTCGCGGTGGATTACACGCGTGGCGGCGAATGGAGCGGGCGCTCGCTGATGTGCACCAGAGATTCGGAATTCACGATACGGGGTATCGAGGATTGCCTCGCCCGCGGCTATGACCGCAACGGCTTCTTCGAGGTCGATACCGGCGAGCAGAAGAGCTGGACCATCCAGCTCACCGATCCCAACCGGTCCGACGCACAGACGAAGCCGTGAGGAAAAGACGGCGCTCTTGACGCTGTCCCTCGCGTGATGCTCACACCCGCATTCACCAAAACGACCCGACGATGCTTCCACGCTCGCGGTTAAAACATCGGGAGGACTACGCTTGAAACGCTCACGCCGCACGAAGATCGTCGCCACCCTTGGGCCGGCTTCCGACTCGCCGGAGATGATCGAGCGGCTGTTCCGAGCCGGCGTGGACGTCTTCCGGCTCAACATGAGCCACCTTCCTCGGGAGAAGCTTCCGGAAAAGGTCGAGGCGATCCGGACGATCGAGCGCGAGGCCCGGCACCCCATCGGGATCCTGGTCGATCTGCAAGGGCCGAAGCTCCGGCTCGGCACCTTCGCGGAGGGCGCTGCGATGATCGCGACTGGGGCCACCTTCGTGCTCGACGGCGACCCGACCCCGGGAGATGCCGCGCGCTGCCACCTGCCGCATCCCGAGATTCTTGAGGCGCTTGAGCCGGGACACGCGATCCTGCTCGACGACGGCAAGCTGCGGCTAACCGTCCTGGCGACGTCGGAAAACCGCGCCGTGACCCGCGTCGAGGTCGGCGGACGGATCTCGAATCGGAAGGGTGTTTCGCTGCCGCACACCGTGATCCCGGTCCCGGCCATGACCGAGAAGGATCGCGCGGATCTCGATGCTGGACTGAACGCCGGCGCCGACTGGATCGCCGTGTCCTTCGTCCAGCGGCCCGAGGACGTGGCCGAGGTCAAGAAGGTCTGCGCCGGCCGCGCCCTGGTGATGGCCAAGATCGAGAAGCCGCAGGCGCTGACGCGCCTCGACGAGATCCTGGAGATCTCCGACGGGCTGATGGTTGCCCGCGGCGATCTTGGCGTGGAGATGCCGCTGGAGCAGGTGCCGGGCGTGCAGAAGCGGATCACCCGTGGCGCCCGTCGCTTCGGCAAGCCGGTGGTCGTGGCCACCCAGATGCTCGAATCGATGATCACCGCGCCGGTCCCGACCCGCGCCGAGGTCTCGGACGTGGCCACCGCGGTCTACGAGGGCGCGGATGCCGTGATGCTCTCGGCCGAGAGCGCCTCGGGCGCCCACCCGATCGGCGCGGTGGAGACCATGAACCGCATCGCCGAGCAGGTGGAGCGCGACCAGATCTATTGGTCGATCATCCGGGCGCAGAGTGCAACGCCCGACGAGACGGCCGCCGACGCCATCGCGGCGGCAGCCCACCAGATGGTCGACGCTCTGAATCTCGACGCAATCATGGCCTGGACCAATTCCGGCTCGACCGCTCTCCGCCTCTCCCGCGAGCGTCCGAACGCTACCGTGATCGCGCTGACGCCGCGGCGCGAGACCGCGCGCCGGCTCGCGCTCGCCTGGGGCACACATCCGATCGTCACCAAAGATGCCAGCGACGTCGACGATATGTCGTTCCGCGCCGCCAAGTTCGCGGTTCGCGAGAAATTCGCGGCAGTGGGCGACCGGGTGATCGTGGTCGCCGGCCTGCCCTTCGGCACGCCCGGGGCCACCAACCTCGTCCGGCTGGCCTTCATCACCCGAGAGCACGCCGAGAAAGCCTAGAACCTACCGCGCTGCGGCCGGAACGGCGTTCGCTTTTAGTGCTTCGGAGAGCCGGGCCACCTCGTGGGCTAGGCGCTCCGAGGCCACGAATTGGAGCATGTGTCCGATTCCGGGGAGCAGGACGAGGCGCGCCCCCGGAATCGCGCCTGCCAGCGGCACGGCCTGGGTGTCGCTGCGGACGATCGGATCCGCCTCTCCGGAAATCACCAATGTCGGGATGCGGATCTCGCGGTAGCGCGGGCTCTGCACCGCCAGGGCCGTGGACAGGCCGAGCAGGTCCTGCACGTTCGCCAGCAAAGTCTCGGGCCGCAGAACCAGGGCGGCTCGAGCCGTCTCGGGATAGGCCGGCATTGCCGCTTGCGGCAGGAAGACCCGTCGCGCGGCCTCGGGCAGGAAATGCCGGGCCAGCGGGGGTCCGACCGTCCGGCTGAGCAGCCAAGCCACCGGCGGCTTCACGGCGAGCTGCCAGTACCAAGGCAGGTCCGGGAGCCGATCCGGCATCGGCATCGCCACGGGCGCGGCGAGGACGAGGCCTGAGACCCGTTCCGGATGGTCGAGGGCGAGTGCCAGAGCCAGGGCGCCGGCCCAGGAATGGCCGAACACGATGGCGGGGCCGACGCCCATCCGCTCCAGCGCCTCGGCGATGATCCGCGCCTGTACGACGGGTGCGGCAGCCGCACTCCCGGAAATCCGATCACTCCAGCCAAAGCCCGGACGGTCGAAGGCGATGATGCGGAAGCCCCGGCTAGCAAGCCGGCGGCCGATACCTTCCATCGGATCTGATGCATTGGCCGAGGCGCCGTGCAGGAGCACGATCGGCGGCCCGTTTGCCGGGCCGGCCTGGATCGTCGCGAGACGGCCGCCCGTGACCTCGACGAACGGTCCGGCCGGCGGGTACTCCGCACCCACGCGCAGGGTGATCACGAGGCTAACGAGGGCGGCGACCGCCACCGCGAGGCCCGCGATCGCGAAAGGCAGCGCCAGGATCGTGAGCAGAATGGCCGTCACCCGGGTCACAGGTCGCGGCCGTCGACCTCCGGAGCCAAGCGGTCGATCGCCTCGCCGATCTTGTCCATCTGCGGATAGATCGCTCGCGCCCGTCGGTAGGCGGCGAGGGCCCGAGCCTTATCGTCCTGCGATTCGTAGATCCGCCCCATCGCGGCCCAGGCCTCGAAGTGGCGCGGCTCCAGCACCAACGCCCGCTGCAGGTCCGCAATGGCGTCATCCCGGTCGGTCAGGAGCGCGAACACCGTCGCCCGACGATTCCACCCCTCGGGCCAGTTCGGCTCAAGGGTCGTGACCCGATCCATCAACTCGGCGGCGAGGGGAAAGTCGTGCGCGGTCACGGCCTGACGGGCGCGATCGGTGAGCAGATCCGCGGTTGGACTGCCGGAACTGGCGAGGCGTCGCTCGATGATTCGGGCGATTCCCTTGGCCTCGACGGGATCCTCGCTGGCGCGCAGGCGGGCGAACAGGTCGTCGAGGCTCGGCGGCTTCGGCGCCGGCTTCGCTTCCGACGCCGAACGGCTCGGCCGGTTCGTATCCGACGCCGCCTGCGCGGCCGGAATCCAGGCTGCCACGGTCGACAGGCAGACCAGAGCAGCGAGGAGGCGGGTCGACATCATCGCGTCAGACTGTGCCCGCACCCCGCGACCGTCAACGTGCCGCGGTGCCGCGCATGCGAAAACAGCCGCGCCCGGCCGGGTGCGGCTGCCGTTTCGAGAAAACGGAGCCCGACCTCGGCCGGGCATCTCCGTCTCAGCCCTGGCGGGCCTTGAAGCGCTTCTGGGTCTTGTTGATCACGTAGACCCGGCCCTTGCGGCGCACGAGCTGGTTGTCGCGGTGACGGCCGCGCAGCGACTTGAGGGAGTTGCGGATCTTCATCGGTTTCTCGAGCCCGGTGGGCCGTCCATTGAAAGGGTATCGGGAACGTGGTGGCGAGGCAGGACGCGGCGTCGCGCCCGGCGATCACGGCACACGCATCGCGGGATGGCGCCGCCATATCAGGATTCGCCCTGGCAAGGCAAGGCGCCGCAGGTGGGGACCCGATTGGCTTCGCTCAGTGGATGCTGTCCAGGGTGGGCACCGGAGGCGCACTGACGAGCTGCCGCCCGACCTCGTGCAGCATTCCGCCCAACAGCGGCTTCAGCCGCTCGAAATTCGCTCGGGGCAACCCCTCTTCCGCGGCAGTGAACAGTGCCAAGGCCAGCTCCGCCACCTGATCGATGCCGCCGGTCGGAATATCCGTCGCGCACAGAGAGGGTTCGTCGGCAAAGCCGTCGTGGCTACTCTCGGTGATATCGATGACGATGCCGCGGGCTTCACTCACCACGCCGTCGGCATCCAGGCTGAACCGGCCCCGCGCCAAGATCCAGCGGACCTCCCCTGGCTCGGGAATGGTGCGATACTGCGCGATGTACAGTCCGCCCTGGCGGCGGAGATCGTCGATGATCGAGCCGATGCGCCGCTGATCTTCCGGATGGATGCGCTCCAGGAAGCGCGAGAAGGTGGCACCGCGACCGCCCCTGCCACGGGGAAGGCCGAGCATCGTGGCCGCGGCCGCATCGCAGCGCAGAGTGTCGTCCGCGATGTGCCACTCCCAGGTGCCGACATTCGACGCGGCGAGCGCGCGCGCCACGCTCTCGCTGCCCCGCCGCTTCGGCCGTGCGTCGACGCCCACAGGCCCGGTCCCCAATCATGGTGCGATTTGGCTGCCCGAACAGGCAGTTCTGGTCGACACAATACCGTTGCATCCAGGTCGGCACAACGCGACCGATGCGCGGTTCGCGGGACCTGCACGTCCTTTGTCCGGCCTCCTTCACGGACGGGCGTAGGCGCCGATCAGCATACCCTTCCCGATGACGTGGGGGCGCATGGCGTCGAGAAGCGCACTGCGGCCCGGTGCTCCGGGCAGATCCAGTGTCTGCCGTAAGGCGAAGATCTGGAAGATATAATCGTGCCGGCCATGCCCGCTCGGCGGATCCGGCGGCAGCCATTCCGGCCGCAGGAAGCTGTTTTTGCCGAGTCGGCTCGCTTCCGCCGCCCGCCCGGGGCTTGGAAGCACACCTTCCTCGATGCGCGCCGGATCGGGCGGCAGATTCCACGCGATAAGATGAACCAAAGGTTGCGGCGTCGGACTGCCTGCATCCTCGACCAGCAGGACCAGCGCGGAGGTACCAGCCGGCAGGCCGCTTCAGGCGAGGGGCGGCGAGACACCCTCACCGTCTGCGGTGAAGCGGGCGGGCATGTCCGTCCCGTCCGGAAAGGCCGGGCTCGTCAGTCTCAGCGTCTCCGGCACGTCCGCGAAGGTGGCGCGATAGGCCGTCTTCTCCAGGCCGGCTTTCAGGCTCGACAGGGCCTCGCCCACCACGCTGGGGATCTTCTCAAACATCGCCGGCTCCTCCGCCGCGACCCTAACGGTGTTCGCGGCGGTCGGTTCAGGCGGCGTGCTCGGCTGCGACCATGTAGTTCACGGCTTTGTCCCGGCCGGTGCGCCAGCTGTCGGTGAGCGGATTGTAGACGACGCCCGTCGTGTCGGTGACATCGAGCCCGCCCGCCCGGATCGCGCGGGCGAGTTCGTCCGGCGTCACGAATTTCTCCCAGTCATGAGTGCCGCGCGGCAGCCAGCCGAGAACGTACTCGGCCCCTATGATGGCCAGCGCGAAGGACCGCAGCGTGCGGTTGAGGGTCGCGGCGAACAGCATGCCGCCGGGCTTCACGGCGGCGCAGGCGGTGCGCACGAAGGCCGGCATGTCCGAGACGTGTTCCACCACTTCCATGATCAGCACGGCATCGAAGCTCTGTCCTGAAGCGACCACGGCTTCGATCGTCTCGCCACGGTAGTCGACCGGTACACCTGCTTGCTCGGCATGGGCCCGCGCCACCGCGATGTTCTGCTCCGCCGGATCGAGCCCCGTGACGCTGGCGCCGAGGCGCGCCAGCGGCTCGGACAAAACCCCGCCGCCGCACCCGACATCGCAGATCGAGAGTCCGTCGAGCGGGAACGGAGCCCGCGGATCACGCCCATGCCGTCGGCAGAGGGCGTCCCGGATGTAGCCGAGCCGTACGGGGTTGAAGCGGTGCAGAACCCGCATCGGGCCGGCTTCATCCCACCACGTCGCGGCCAGCGCGTCGAAACGCGCGACTTCACCGCGATCGACGAAACCCTCCGTGACGCGGTCCGTGCCTGCCCTGTCCATGCCTGATCCGTCGAATATCCGGCCTCGTGCCGCGCGATCCGGCCCCCGGACGCCATCTGCGCAAAAGATTCTGCGCGTGTTCGGGAGTGGATCGGCGGGCACGATCCGCCGCGCTACGTCGTGCCTGCGCCTTAGCACGCCGACCCCCGTTCGTCGCCGCGGCGCGCCGGCGTCATGCTTGGCCGGTTGTTGACACCTCACCGAGCCGCTTGTACCCGCCGGGCACCGTCCGGGCCGGCCCGAAGCGCCCTTCCAGTCGCCACCGGGAACCCACGATCAAGAGACCATGCCCCGTCTGGTGATGAAATTCGGCGGAACCTCCGTCGCCAACGTCGACCGAATCCGCAATGTGGCGCGCCACGTCGCCCGCGAGGTGGCGGCCGGCTACGACGTCGCCGTCATCGTGTCGGCCATGTCAGGCAAGACTAATGAGCTGGTCGACTGGGTCAAGGATGCCAACCCGCTCTACGATCCGCGGGAATACGATGCGGTCGTGGCCTCGGGTGAGCTGGTCACCGCCGGGCTCCTGGCGATTGCACTCCAGAAGGACGGGATCAAGGCCCGCTCCTGGCAGGGCTGGCAGATCCCCGTCGTGACCTCGGACGCGCACGGCTCGGCGCGCATCACCGAGATCGACCCGAAGAACCTCGCGGACGGCTTCGCCCAGGGCGAGGTCGCGGTGATCGCCGGCTTCCAGGGCGTGCATGCGGAGACGGGCCGGGTGACAACGCTCGGCCGCGGCGGCTCGGACACCTCGGCTGTGGCCGTGGCGGCGGCCATCGGCGCCGAGCGCTGCGACATCTACACGGACGTGGACGGCGTCTACACCACCGATCCGCGCATCGTTCCGAAGGCCCGCCGCATGGAACGGGTGACCTTCGAGGAGATGCTGGAGATGGCGTCGCTCGGCGCTAAGGTGCTGCAGGTCCGCTCGGTGGAACTCGCCATGGTGCACCGGGTGCCGACCACGGTTCGCTCCTCTTTCGATCCGCCGGACGCCGCGCGCCCGGGCACCCTCATCTGCGACGAGGACGACATCGTGGAACAGCAGATCATCACCGGGATCGCCTTCTCCCGGGACGAGGCGCAGATCACCCTGCGCAAGGTCAAGGATAGCCCCGGCGTGGCCGCCGCCATCTTCGGGCCGCTGGCAGACGCCAACATCAACGTCGACATGATCATCCAGACCGTGTCGGGCGACCAGTCGACAACCGACATGACCTTCACGGTGCCGGCCGCCGAGTACCAGCGCTCCCGGGCGATCCTGGACGAGGCCCGGACGCATATCGGCTATGCCCAGATCGAGGGCGCCACCGACGTAGTCAAGGTCTCGGCGATCGGTGTCGGCATGCGCAGCCACGCGGGCGTCGCCGCAAAGGCGTTCCGGGCGCTTGCAGAGAAGGGAATCAACATCCGCGCGATCACCACGTCGGAGATCAAGTTCTCCGTGTTGATCGATGCTGCATATACGGAGCTTGCCGTGCGCACGCTTCACTCGCTATACGGCCTGGATCAGGCCTGAGCCTGGGACGACGCGGTTTTGAGCGGGTCGCGTGATGTGAACTGAACAGTCACGGGCCGCTTCGTCGCTCCCAGAGACATTCTGGGACCGGCGGCACGGTCCATCCGGCGCCACCCGTCCCGAGCTTGGCGCCAAGGTTGCAGGGTGGTCGACGCCAAGGCCACTCACCGACGCTGGAACGACGAACCGATGCCCGCTGCGCCCGGAGGCCCGCGCCTGCTGCTGCGCCGCCTCCGCGAAGCGATGGCGGAGCCGGTCAGCCCCCAGGCACGCCTCGACCGGATCGTCGTCCTGATCGCCGCCAACGTCGTGGCCGAGGTCTGCTCGGTCTACGTGCTGCGGGATGACAACACCCTCGAACTCTTCGCGACCGAGGGTCTGAACCGCGAGGCGGTCCACCAGACTCGCATGCGCACCGATGAGGGCCTGGTCGGTCTCATCGCCCGCACCGCCGAGCCGCTGTCGCTCTCCGACGCGCAGAACCACCCGGCCTTCTCCTACCGGCCGGAGACCGGTGAGGAGGCCTACCACGCCTTCCTAGGCGTGCCGCTGCTGCGCGCCGGCAACACACTCGGCGTGCTGACCGTCCAGAACAAGACCTACCGCGTCTATTCCGAGGAGGAGATCGAGGCGCTCCAGACCACCGCCATGGTGCTGTCGGAGATGATCGCCTCGGGCGATCTGGAAGGCCTGGCCCCGGATGCCGGCACCGCGGCCCGCCGCCCTGTCCTGGCGCGGGGCATCGCGCTCGCCGACGGGATCGGCCTCGGCTACGTGGTGCTGCACGAGCCTCGCGTCGTCGTGAAGACTCTGATCGCCGAGAACGTCGAGCGCGAGGTCGCGCGCCTCGACGAGGCGATCGAGGAGGTGCGCTCGGCGATCGACGCGCTGGTGGAGCGCGGCGACCGGATCGGCACTGCGGAGTCCCGCGAGGTGCTCGAGACCGTCCGAATGTTCGCCCACGACAAGGGCTGGCTCCGGCGGATGCGGGAGGCTGTCGCCTCCGGCCTGACCGCCGAGGCGGCGGTGGAGCGGGTCCAGTCGGACAACCGCGCCCGGATGATGCGCCAGTCCGATCCGTATCTGCGCGAGCGGCTGCACGACCTCGATGACCTCGCCAACCGCCTGTTGCGGGCGCTGATCGGCCCTGAGGCGGCCGGCGTGGTCGCCCTGCCCGAGAACGCCATCCTGGTCGCGCGCACAATGGGGCCGGCAGCGCTCCTCGATTACGAGGCCTCGACGCTGCGCGGCATCGTGCTGGAGGAGGGCGGTCCCACCAGCCACGTGGCCATCGTCGCCCGGGCGCTCGGCATTCCGGCCGTGGGCGAGGTCGAGAATGCCACGGCGCTGTGTGACGCGGGCGATGCCATCATCGTCGACGGCGTGGCCGGCGAGATCCATGTCCGGCCCGGACCCGAGGTCGAAGCCGCCTATGCCGAGATGGTGCGGCTGCGCGCCCGCCGGCAGGAGCAGTACCGGGCGCTCCGCGACGTCCCGGCGCAGACGCGCGACGGCGTGCGGGTCGGCCTGCACCTCAATGCCGGGCTGCTGGTGGATTTCAGTCACTTGCAGGAGACAGGCGCCGAGGGCGTCGGCCTGTTCCGTACCGAGCTGCAATTCATGGTGGCGCAGCGCATGCCGTCGGCCGCCGAGCAGCAGGAACTCTACCGCAAGGTGTTTGCGGCCTCAGCCGGCAAGCCCGTGACGGTGCGCACCCTCGACATCGGCGGCGACAAGATCCTGCCCTACATGGCCAAGCTCGAGGAGGAGAACCCGGCGCTCGGCTGGCGGGCAATCCGGATCGGCCTTGACCGTCCCGCCCTGCTGCGGATGCAGCTGCGGGCGCTCCTGAAGGCCGCCGACGGCGATCCGCTCAAGATCATGTTCCCCATGGTCGCGACCGTCGACGAGTTCGTGCGCGCCCGCGGCATTGTCGAGCGCGAGAAGGCTTATCTGAAGCGCCACGGCTATCGGCTCCCGGCCGACTGTCGGCTCGGGGCGATGATCGAGGTGCCTTCGCTGCTGTTCCAGATCGACGAGATTGTCCAGGAAGCCGATTTCCTCTCGGTGGGCTCGAACGACCTGATGCAGTTCCTGTTCGCGGTGGACCGGGAGAACCGCCGGGTCGCCGACCGGTTCGATCCCCTCAGCATCGCGGCCCTCAGGGCTTTCCGCCTCATCGCCGAACGGGCAAACGCCGCCGGCTGTCCCGTTACGGTCTGCGGGGAGATCGGTGGCCGGCCCCTTGATGCCATGGCACTCATCGGCCTGGGCTATCGCGACCTATCGATGTCGCCCGCCGCCATCGGCCCGGTCAAGGCGATGGTGCTGAGCCTCGACGCCCGCGCCGTGTCCGAACTCATCGACACCGAGATGGCGCGCCTGCACGACGGAGATTCCCTGCGCCCGGCGCTCACCGCCTTCGCCCACGCGCACGGTATACCTATCTAAGCCCGGACGCGACCCTTGCCGAACATTCGGCCGGGGTTGTACGGCAACGCCGCGACGATTTCGGTCGACGCGCCGCGGCTATCGTTCTCGAGCGATAGGGGCGTGAAACGGGGGACGTCTTGCCGGGTCGAACGCCCTCCGAGCCACGCGCCTCTCGTCCCGAGACCTGACCCGCGCCCGGCCCGAAACGCCGCGCGCAGACCTGCAGAAACACGGGCGATGATCCCCTTTCCCACCGAGCGTCTCGACGCCATCCTGGCGCGGCACGATATCGTCACCGCGCAGCTCGCATCGGGCGAGATCGACCCCGACACCGTGGTCCAGCTCTCGCGGGAGCTGTCGGACCTCGATCCTGTCGTGGCGGCGATCCGTCGCTATCGCGCGGCCCTGGAGAATCTTGCGGGCGTCGAGGCGCTGATCGACGAGCCGGGCACCGATCCCGAGATGCGGGCGCTTGCCGCGGAGGAGAAGCCGGAAGCGCAGGACGCGCTTGAGGCCGCGCACCGCGCCCTCCAGCTCCTGCTCCTGCCGAAGGACGCGGCCGACGAGAAGAGCGCGATCCTGGAGGTGCGGGCCGGTACGGGCGGCGACGAGGCAGCCCTCTTCGCGGGCGACCTGTTCCGGATGTACGCGAAATATGCCGAGTCGAAGGGCTGGCGTGTCGAAGTGATCTCGGAAAGCGAAGGCACGGTCGGCGGCTTCCGCGAGGTCGTGGCCGAGGTGAAGGGCCGGGGCGTGTTCGCGCGGCTCAAATACGAAAGTGGCGCCCATCGAGTGCAGCGGGTGCCCGACACGGAAACGCAAGGGCGGATCCACACGTCGGCGGCCACCGTGGCAGTGCTGCCGGAGGCCGAGGATGTCGACATCGTCGTCAATGACGCGGATCTGAAGATCGACACGATGCGCGCCCAGGGCGCGGGTGGTCAGCACGTCAACAAGACGGAATCGGCGATCCGCATCACACACATCCCGAGCGGCATCGTGGTGTTCGTCCAGGAAGAGCGGTCGCAGCACAAGAACCGCGCCCGCGCCATGGCGCTGCTGCGCGCCCGGCTCTACGAGGCCGAACGCAACGCCAAGGACTCGGCCCGGGCGGCCGATCGGAAGGCCCAAGTCGGCTCCGGCGATCGCAGCGAGCGGATCCGCACCTATAATTTCCCGCAAGGGCGGGTGACCGACCATCGGATCAACCTCACCCTCTACAAGCTGGAGGAGGTGATGGCAGGTACAGCCCTCGACGAGGTCGTCGATGCCCTGATCACCGAGCACCAGGCGGAACTCCTCGCTGCCGAGGGCATGGCCTGAGCCGTGCAAGCCAGGTCGAGTCAGGGCCTGTCTCGCCGTGCAGCCCTGCGGTGGTGCGCGGATCGGCTGGGGGCGGGTGGAATCGCAGAGGCCGCGGGGGATGCCCGCTTCCTCCTGCTCGGCATCCTCGGGTTGGAGACGCGCGACCTGCTCCTCGACGGCGAGCGACCGCTCGGCACGGCGGACGCGGCGGCCATCGACGCCGCCCTCGCGCGGCGGCTGGCAGGAGAGCCAGTGGCCCGGATTCTGGGGGCTTGGGAGTTCTGGGGTTTGCCCTTCAAGCTGGCACCCGAGACCCTGGTGCCGCGCCCGGATACCGAGATCCTGGTCGAGTCGGCGCTGGCGTGCGTGCCGGACCGGACCGCACCCCTGCGCTGCCTCGATCTCGGTACCGGGTCGGGCTGCATCCTCGCGGCTCTTCTGAGCGAGTTGCCCGCCTCCTTCGGCATTGGCCTCGACCGCTCGCCGGCCGCTCTTCGCGTGGCGCGCAACAATGCCGCCATGAACGGCCTCGGCGACCGGGCTGCCTTCGTCGCTGGAGACTGGTGCGACGGCATCCGAGGCGTTTTCGACCTCGTGGTCTCAAACCCGCCCTACATCGCGCGGGCTGTGATCCCGACCCTCGCGCGCGAGGTGCGCGCGCACGATCCGGTGGCCGCCCTCGATGGCGGCCCGGACGGCCTCGACGCATACCGGCGCATCCTGGACGGCGTGCGGGCCGGCGCACTCCTCGCACCGGCCGGAACGCTCATCGTCGAGATCGGCTACGATCAGGCCGAGGCGGTACAAAATCTCGCGCGCGCCGCCGGCTTCACGGTCTGCGGCCTTGTGCGCGACCTCGCCGGGAATGACAGGGTCCTCCGCTTCCGGCTCGCGCAGGGCCTTCCATCAGGCCATAGGGATGCCTAAGTCTGGATGGACGCTGCGCGCGTCGAAAAAATGCTTGTTGCATCAGCTGGGGAACGCTAGAGTCGGCTTGAAGATCGCGAACGGTTCGTTAAGACGGACGGCTATAAGGTCGGTGGTGACCGTTGGTCGCCGGTGGTTCGCTGATCCCCCAAAACGTCGGACCAGAGCGCGCGTGTGATTGCGCGGCGGTTCGGCAGCATTCGAACCTGACAATCGACTGGTTTCCGGCGTCTTACCCCGGACGCGCGGTGCGAGGGATGGTCAGACAGACGCGCTGGTCGCAGAGCGGCCGCGGGCGCGGCGCCACCGGGTGCGCTTGGCCGGTTCGCGTCTCGAGATCCTTGCCGGGCGCCTCCGAAGACAGTCGTTTGCGTGAACGAGGGTCATTACAGACCGATGAGACCAAACCAAAATCGACGGATGCGCGGTCGCAACCGGCCAAAAGGTCCGAATCCGCTGACGCGCTCCTACGAATCCAACGGCCCCGACGTCAAAATCCGTGGCACCGCGCAGCACATCGCCGACAAATACGCGCAGCTGGCGCGCGACGCGCTTGCGGCAGGCGATCCCGTAGCGGCTGAGAACTACTTCCAGCACGGTGAGCACTACTTCCGGATCGTCTCGGGCGCTCAGGAACAGAACCGTCCGGCCAACACGGGCGGCTATGCCAGCCGGCCCTACGATGACGAGCTGGAAGAGGGGGACGACGAGGGGCAGGGCAACGGCCCGTCTCCGAACGGTCACGCCTTTAACGGCTACGACGACGGCGATCCCGGCCAGCAGCCCCAGCCCTACGAGAGCCGTCCGGATATGAATCAGGAGGGCCGCCAGGGTCGGGACCGGTTCCAGAACCGCGACCAGCGCCGGTTCGACAATAACGGGCGCCAGGATTACCGGCGTCAGGATCAGCCGCGTCAGGATTTCCGCCAGGATTATCAGCGGCAGGACTATCGTCAGGAAAACCGGCAGGAGCGCCAGGATTTCGGGCGTCCGGATTACCGGCAGGAACGTCAGGACAACCGCCAGGACCTTCGCGGCGATCAGGGCCGCTTTGAAGGTGGCCGCAACGAGGGCCCGCGGCCCGAGGCGCGCCCGGAAAACCGTCAGGAGATGCGCCCGGAAGTCCGGCCCGAGCGGGCTCCGCGCGGGGAGGCTGTCCGGCAGGGCGAACCCGCCCCGCGCCGCGAGCGTCGCCGGGAGGCGGCTCCGGCCGCGGTTGCCGAGGAGCCGACCGGTTTGCCGGCCTTCCTGATGGCACCCGCTCGCCCGGTCGCGGCGACCGAGCCTGCGGCGGCCCCGGAACCTGAGACCGCTGCCGAGGAAGCGCCCGTCGCCAAGCCCCGTCGCCGCCGTCGCCCGCGCTTCGAGAGCGTGGCGGAGGAGGGGAGCACGCTCACCCACCGGGGACGCGCCGACCGAATGAGCTGCTGAAGGTGTAGATCAGAAGCAGGGAAGAAGGGCCGCCCCGGGTCATCCGGGGCGGCCCTTCGCGTCTTGTGGCGGTCAGGCCCGCGCGGCCCGCCAGTCCGGATAGGCGTGAACTCGGTGAATCAGCCGGTGTTGCCGGTCCACCTCGCCGATGGGTGCGATTTCCCAATCCCAGGCCGTTTCCGGCGGCGGCAGCGCGACGCCGAACATCAGATCGAGGCTGTTGGTAACCCGGCCGGCGCGGTCCTCTTCGCGCTGCACCGTGTCGGTGATCAGGCACACCCGCTCCGCACGCCCAGCGAACATATCCAGGGACGCGAGATGCGCCTCGATGAGATGCCTGCCCAGCTGCGGCGGCGCCTCGCTGCCCCGGGCCTCATAGGCGTCGATCGGCACGATGGGGAGCTGCGACAGCAGATTGGCCGAGACGATCAGGTCAGCGTCGGCGCAGAGCGCTTCCCAATCACCCGCCAGACCCGTGCTGATCTCCGCCGTCACCAGCCTGACGTTGGAATGGCGCCGGGTGGCGAGCCGCGTCGGCCACGGATGCACCGCATCCACGAGGCTAACCCGGTCGAACAGGCGTGCGAGGATCGCGAGGGGCACGTCGTCGAGGAGCCCCGACCCGAGCACGACGGCATGTCCGCGCCGCCCAGTCGCCTCGGCGGCCGCCGCCACGACGCTCCGCGCCTGCGCCAGATGCGGCGCCCAGGCCGCGCGACAGCGCCGGGACCGGGCATGGAGCAGGCCGCTCTGACGGACATAGCCGACCCGGCGCAGGCGAAGCGGCGCGGGATTGAATAGGGAAAGTGTCCAGGCGACCAGCATCGCCGCCGGGCTCAGTCCTCGTCGGGCGCCGGCGCCCGCACCGGTGTCCCACGGTAGCCGGTGGCCAGAACGTAGAGTTCGCTGGAATCGGCGCGGCTAGCCGCCGGCTTCACGTGCCGGACCGTCGCGAAGTCGCGCTTCAAGTCGGCCAGCAGGGCACCCTCGGTGCCGCCCTGGAGCACCTTGGCGAGATAGGCGCCGCCGGGCCCGAGCACCTCGCGGGCGAATTCCGCGGCGGTCTCGGCGAGCCCGATGATGCGCAGGTGGTCCGTCTTCTTGTGGCCCGTGGCATTGGCGGCCATGTCGGACATCACGAGATCGGCCGGGCCGCCCAGCATCGCGGTCAGCTTCGTCGGCGCTGCTGGATCGAGAAAGTCGAGGGTAATGAACTCGACGCCGGCCATGGGCTCGATCTCCAGAAGATCGATGCCCACGACACGGCCCGACGGGCCGACCACCCGGGCTGCGACCTGCGACCAGCCCCCTGGGGCGGCGCCGAGATCGACCACCCGCTGGCCGGGCCTCAGCAGCTTGTAGCGGTCATCGATCTCCATGAGCTTGTAGGCCGCGCGGGATCGATAGCCCTCGCGCTTGGCCCGCGCCACGTAGGGATCGTTGAGTTGGCGCTCCAGCCACCGCTTCTGCGACAGGGTCCGTCCGCGGCCGGTCTTCACCCGCTGCTTCAGGTCCCCGCGCACGCCGCCGCCGGAACTCGCGCCGCCGCGCCGGTCGCTCATCGTGGCGCCCTCATCGCACGGCCTTCCTGTTCCAGACGCCATCCTCCCGCATCATGTTCATCAGCAATCCTTCGCGCAGACCCCGGTCGGCGATGCGCAGCCGGTCGGACGGGAAGGCCCGGCGGATCGCCTCCAGGATCGCGCAGCCCGCGAGCACGAGATCGGCCCGGTCGCGGCCGATGCACGGATTGTCGGCGCGCTGCTCCAGCCGCGTATCGAGCAGGTCGTCGATGGCGGCGGTGACCTCATCGTCGCTCATCCATAATCCATCGACCCGGCGCCGCTCGTAGCGCGCCAGCCGCAGATGCATCGCCGCGATGGTCGTCACCGTGCCCGACGTGCCGAGCAGGTGAAAATGCGAGGCCGTCGCCGCGGCCGCAGCGCGGAGCGCAAAGGCGGAGAGCTTCTCGGCCACTTCCTCGACCATGCCCTCGAACATGCGCCGCGTCACCTCGGCCCCGCCGTGGCGCTCGGCCAGCGTGACCACGCCCACGGGCAGCGAATCCCAGGCCCGGATCCGCAGTGTCGGGTCGGTGGACGGGTTTGAGGCCGCACCGTCGAGCCACGCGATTTCCGTCGAGCCGCCGCCGATATCGAAGATCACGACCGATTCGGCGAGCGGGTCGGCGAGCGCCGCGCAACCGGTGACGGCGAGGTATGCCTCGGTCTGCCGGTCGACGATCTCGAGGTCGAGGCCGACGCCGCGGCGGACGCGATCGACGAAGGCCGCGCCGTTCACCGCGAGGCGGCAGGCCTCGGTGGCGATCACCTTGGCCCGCCGCACGCCGCGCGCCTGCATCTTGGTCCGGCAGATGCGCAGCGCCTCGACGGTCCGCTCGATCGCGGCCTCGCTCAGGCGGTCGGAGGTGCCCAGGCCCTCGCCGAGGCGGACGATGCGCGAGAACGCGTCGATCACCCGGAAGCCGCTGAACGTGGGCTCCGCGATCAACAGGCGGCAATTGTTCGTGCCGAGGTCGAGCGCCGCATAGGCGGCGCGTCGGCGGTCCCGGCCCGGCGTCTGGTGCGGCGCGGCGCCGGTCTGGATTCGGGACGGCGCGGCCGCGGCGGTCTCGTCCTCATCGGCGCGGCCGTCGATCCTTCGGGTCGGCCAGGAGCGTTGCGCTCGGCCCTTCTTGACCTGCGACCCTACAGGCTCGGTCGGGAACTGCAACGTCCGATCGTGGGCGCGATCAGGCGACCGCCTTCATGGCGCTGGTCCGGCGCGGTATCGGCCGCAGGAGGCTCTTCACCTGCGAGTAAGGGCGGGGCCGGTTGATCACCTCGTCGAGGCGCGACCACAGGGTTTTCGGTGAGAACGGCTTGGCGATGATCTCGTTGACGCCGAGAGCCACCGCCCGGTCCACGACGTTCCGGCGCGGCTGGGCCAGCATCAGGATGATCGGGATGGTGGGGCAGGGTGAGGTCGTGGGCGTCCGCGCGAGCCGGATGAACTCCTCGCCCGACAGGATCGACAGGTCCCAGTCGATGATGCTGATATCCGGCTTGGACTCCGCCAGCACGCCGAGGGCTTCTGCGCCGTCCGGCGCTTCGAGCACGCGCTTGATGCCGACCCGCATCAGCATGTCGCGCACGATTCGGCGGATGTAGAGGCTCTCGTCGACGACGAGGGCCGAGAGATCGGGAAAGGTCGGGGTCGCGATCATGGCCGGGCGGCTTTGCGAAACTCGCATCCGAACCTAGCCGGTCAGCCTTTGCGTTTCGCTAACGTCTTCCCTCGAATGGAAAAGGTCGGCGCGCACATGCCCACGCGCGTGCGTTGTTTGCCGCAAGAAAGTAACGAAACGGGCGCGTCTGGGCCAAGAAGGTCCTTGCGGTCAAGGCCCGATTGCGTCAGGACTGGGGCGTTATTCTTGGTTACCGCGACCTGGGGTAATGATAGTGCGGGGCGTGGGCTGTCTGGGATGGCGCGCACGCGGTATTCGAGACAAGGGCGGCGGACGGTTTTTGCGAGCTTTCTATGGGACGTGGTCGTGATTTCAGGGGGCCGCAGAAGCGCGGCTTCGACGAGAGTGGCGAGCCGAGATGGCCTGATCAGGCTCCCCTCAGCGGCGGATACGGCGGCGGTGGCGGCGGCTTCGGTGGCGGTGGCGGCTTCGGTGGCGGTTTCGACCGCGGCCCGTCGCGCGGCGGCCCGGCTCCGGTCGCTTCGGGGCCGGAGCGCGATGCCACGGTGAAGTGGTTCAACAAGGAGAAGGGCTTCGGTTTCGTCGAGCTGGGCGACGGCTCGGGTGATGCCTTCCTCCACATCCGCGCCGTCGAGGCTGCCGGCCACTCGGATCTTCTCCCGGGCACCCGGCTGACTGTGACCACGGCGCAGGGCCAGAAGGGTCCGCAGGTGACGAGCGTCACCAGCGTCGACACCTCGACGGCCGAGGCGCCTGCGCCCCGGCGTGAGTTCCGTCCGCGCACCGGCGGCTACGGTGCCGGTGCCGGTGGTGGCTACGGTGGTGGCGGCTATGGCGGCGGTGGCGGTGGCGGTGGCGGTGGCGGTGGCGGCGGTGGCCGTTTCGCCAGCGGCCCGTCGGTCGAGATGAGCGGCACCGTGAAGTGGTACGATCCGGCCAAGGGCTTCGGCTTCGTGTCCGTCAACGACGGTGGCAAAGACGTCTTCGTTCACCGCTCCGCCCTGTCCCGGGCCGGCCTCGATTCCCTCGCCGAGGGCCAGCAGGTCACCCTGGGTGTGGTCGAGGGCCAGAAGGGCCGCGAGGCCCAGAGCATCAACATCGAGGACTGACGGAACTGCGGCGGCCCTTTGCCGCCGCAATCCACGAGAAGGATACAGGGCGGCGGCTCCTTTCGGAGTTCGCCGCCTTTCTCGTTTCGGGTCCGCCATGTGTCGCGTGCTCCTGTCGATGCTTCTGCTCGTGTCCATGACCGCCGCCGGACAGGCGGAGGATTTCACGGGCTTCTACGCTGGCCTCAACGCGGGCTATGCTTGGGGCCGGGACCAGGGGCGGACGGCGACCGCACCCGGCCCTGGTCCCAGCTCCGCCTTTGGCAAGTCGGATGCCGATCGTGACTTGCCGCCGAGCGCGCGGGACGCCGCGGCGTTTCGCCGATCCGGCCACAAGGGCCCGGGCGCCCCGCCGACGCGCTGAGCCGCCCTGGCGTCAGACCTCGATCGCGATTCTGCGATCGGGCCACACGGTGGTTGCTTCCCGACGCGCCTCCCACCACCACCCTCGCGCGCCGCTGAGCGACATACCGTTCTTGGAAGGTCAGAGCCCGCATGCGTCTACTCGGAGGGAAAATCCGAATCGTTCTAAGCGCTTGATATTACACTGGAATCGTTCCGGAACATAGCCGTTGCGCCCCATCAGCGCCGGCTGTTAGGTCGCGCCATGGGCTCACAGAAACGAGAGAGGGCGCCATGAGCGCCCCTGCGCGGCAATCCTCGGCCTACCGGCTTTCGGTGGCTGGACGCGTGCTCCTGGCCGCCTTTGGTGGTTATGCCGTCGCGGCACTCTCCTCTGCGCTTCTCTCGCTGATTCTGCCCTTTTCCCAGGCGGAAGCGGTCTCAACGGCGACACTCGCGAGCTTCGCGATTCTAGCTGTCGCGGTGGTCTGGGTGTTCACCGCCCGAACTCTGACCCGCGCAGCGCTGTCCTTGAGTCTCCTGGCGGCACTCCTGGCCAGTGCCCTGTGGTTGGCCGGCGCCTTCGCGGCGAGGGCGACCTTATGAAGGAAACAAGAAGCGTTCGTCAGTCGATTGCGTGGCTGCACACGTGGTCCGGACTCGTGGTCGGCTGGGTGCTGTTCGTGATCTTCGTGACCGGCACTGCGAGCTACTATCGCGCCGAGGTCTCGCGCTGGATGCAGCCCGAACTGTTTGAGAGCGCGCGCGATACTGTTCAGGCCGCCACGCTCGCAGGCGCCTATCTCCAGAACGTTATGCCGGATGCATCCGGCTGGTCCGTCAGGCTGCCAACGACGGCCATCCCGGCGGTCGAAGTCTATTGGTGGCAGAACCCAGCGGGGCCATACAACAGGGCGCTGCTCGACCCGTCAACCGGCGAGCCATCGCGGGCGCGCGACACGCGCGGTGGCGACTTCCTCTATCGCTTCCACTTCGAATTGAGCCTTCCGCCGGCCTGGGGGCGCTGGATCGTCTCGGCCTGTGCAATGATCCTGCTGATCGCGTTGATCTCCGGCATCGTCACGCATCGGCGGATCTTCGCCGACTTCTTCACCTTCAGGCGCGACCGGTCGGCCCAGCGGGGCTGGCTCGACGCGCACAACGTGGCAGGCGTGCTGGCGCTGCCGTTTCATCTGATGATCATCTATACGGGCCTCGTCGCCCTGTCGCCGATGATCATGCCCTGGGGTGTGATGACGATCTATGGCGGCGACGAGATGCGCTACTGTGCCGAGGCGGGGCTCATGGCGCCATCGCGCCAACCCGCGGGCCGGCCGGGCCGGATGATGCCGCTCGGTGCGTTCGTGTCGCGCGCGGCGGCGGCAGCCGGCGAGACCCCTGAGCTTCTCACGGTGAGTATGCCGAATGATGCCGCTGCCACCGTGACGGCATATTTCGAGCCGCCGCCCGGGCTCGCGCACCTCCATCCGCAGATCGCCTATGACGGCGATACGGGCGCGGAATTCTCGCGTACCGGGATGGCGGGCGCGGCCAGCCGGACCGGAGCCATCATGGTCGGACTGCACGAGGCTCAATTCGCGGCGCCCCCTTGCGGCTCCTGTTTTTCCTCTGCGGGATCCTGGGCGCGGCGACGGTGGCCACTGGCCTCGTGCTCTGGACGGCGGCGCGGGCGCCGAGAGGCGCCGACCCCGAAACTGTCGGCCTGCGCATCGTGGGCGTCCTCAACCTCGGAACGATCGCCGGCCTACCGGTCGGTCTGGCCACCTACTTTCTCGCCAACCGCCTCCTGCCGGCCGGTCTGGAAGCCCGGGCCGATTGGGAGGTCCGCGCTTTCTTCGCGGCCTGGGCGTCCGCTGCCCTCGCAGCGTCCCTTTGTCCGCGACTCTGGGCTTGGCCCGCCGCGCTCGGGGTGGCTGCCGCCGCCTTCCTGGCGATCCCGCTCGTCGAGACCGTCACGGTCGGCGAGGCTAGGTTCCTCGGTTCCGACGCGGCCATGGCGGTATTGGGATTATCGCTCTTCCTTGGCGCGCGGCTCGCAGGCAAGCGCCGTGCGGCCGCGCCGCGCGGCGTTGAGGCGATGCCGCGCGGCGCGGCCGAAGCATGACGATTGCAGCGCTGACGCTGAGCCTGCTCCTCGGCTTTTCGGGCTTCGCCGCACTCGCGCTCAGCCTCGAGCGGCACCGCCGCGCGGTGTTTCGCACCCCGGTTCCCCGACGGCGGACTCGGAGCCTGCAGGCGGCCGGATGGTCGGGGCTTGCCCTCTCCTGCGCGGCAGCCATTGCCTCGGCCGGGTGGAGTTTCGGTCCGGTCCAGTGGATCGGATCGCTCTCGGGGTCCGCGCTCACGGTGGTGACGGTCCTTGCCTACCGGCCCACATGGCTGCGGGCTGCTGCCCTGGCTGCGCTCCCGCTCGCCGCCCTCATCCTTCCGCTCGCACTGCTGCCGTGATCCGGCTCACTCCCGGCTACGTCAAGAAAAAGCTGGTTCGAATGTCCGCCCGCGGACGGACATTCCAGTCTTGATCGTTCGAGCATGGCTACAGCCACGAGGAATATCGGCTTGGAACGGCCTGGATCAGAAGGAGGATTGTCCCCCTCGCGGCGGCAGCCGGAAGAGCGTAGGATCGCCGAACTCGCGCACTGGCCAAAAGTCCATCTTGATTCGACAGGCCAAAAGCCATTGGCTGTGACCACAGCGGAAGCGGATGCGACCCGACGGACCGGTCGCCCGAGTACCAGCTAAAGCCCGAGAGCCGCGGTTCGCGAGGCCGGGGCCTATGGAGGGAACAGAGCGATGAACAAGCCGGAATTCCTCGGCGACGCCAAGGTCAAGTCGCCCTTCTCGGCTCGCTACGAGAATTTCATCGGTGGCCAGTGGGTCGCCCCTGCGGCCGGTCGCTATTTCGAGAACACCTCGCCGATCACCGGCAAGGTCGTCTGTGAGGTCGCCCGCTCCGACGCGCAGGATGTCGAGAAGGCCCTCGATGCAGCCCACGCCGCCCGGGAGGCTTGGGGCCGCACGGCGCCGGCCGAACGCGCCCGGATCCTGAACAAGATGGCCGATCGGATGGAGGAGAACCTCGATCTGCTGGCCCTTGCCGAGACCTGGGACAACGGCAAGCCGATCCGCGAGACGACCAACGCCGACATCCCGCTGGCCATCGACCATTTCCGCTACTTCGCCGGCTGCGTGCGGGCGCAGGAGGGATCAATCTCCGAGATCGACCACGACACGGTGGCCTACCATTTCCACGAGCCGCTGGGCGTCGTCGGCCAGATCATCCCATGGAACTTCCCTATCCTGATGGCGGTGTGGAAGCTCGCGCCGGCGCTCGCTGCCGGCAACTGCGTGGTGCTGAAGCCGGCCGAGCAGACCCCGGCCTCCGTGCTGGTGCTGGCCGAAGTCATCGGCGACCTGCTGCCGCCGGGAGTGCTCAACATTGTCAACGGCTTCGGCCTCGAGGCCGGAAAGCCGCTCGCCTCGAGCCCGCGGATCGCCAAGATCGCCTTCACGGGTGAGACGACCACCGGCCGGCTCATCATGCAGTACGCGTCACAGAACCTGATCCCGGTGACGCTGGAGCTCGGCGGCAAGTCGCCGAACATCTTCTTCGCCGACGTGGCGGCGGAGGACGACGACTTCTTCGACAAGGCCCTTGAGGGCTTCACCATGTTCGCCCTCAACCAGGGCGAGGTCTGCACCTGCCCGAGCCGCGCGCTCGTGCACGAGTCGATCTACGACCGCTTCATGGAGCGGGCGATCAAGCGCGTCGAGGCGATCACGCAGGGCTCGCCCCTCGACCCGAACACGATGATCGGCGCCCAGGCCTCGGGCGAGCAGATGGAGAAGATCCTCAGCTACATCGACATCGGCCGGCAGGAGGGCGCGCAGCTGCTCACCGGCGGCGAGCGGAACGTCAAGGAAGGCGAGTTCGCCGAGGGCTTCTACGTGAAGCCCACCGTGTTCCGCGGCCACAACAAGATGCGCATCTTCCAGGAGGAGATCTTCGGCCCGGTCCTGTCGGTCACGACCTTCAAGGACGATGCCGAGGCGCTCTCGATCGCCAACGACACGCTCTACGGCCTCGGCGCCGGCGTCTGGACCCGCGACGGGACCCGCGCCTACCGCTTCGGCCGAGCGATCCAGGCCGGCCGCGTCTGGACGAACTGCTACCACGCCTATCCGGCCCACGCGGCCTTCGGTGGCTACAAGCAGTCCGGCATCGGCCGCGAGACGCACAAGATGATGCTCGATCACTACCAGCAGACCAAGAACATGCTGGTCAGCTACTCGGCCAAGAAGCTCGGGTTCTTCTGAGCTTCTTACTGGGTCAACCCCCGAGAAACTCCGCCCCGGCCCTGTGGCCGGGGCTTTTTCGAAGGCTGTGATCAGCGCTTCAGGCAGGTCGCGGCGATCGCAGCCGATTTTCGGTCGTGCAGACGGACCGTGCGGTCGGCCACCGGCTCGCGAACCTCCTGGCCTGGATTGGCCTCTGCCTTCTCGAGGCTCCCAGAGGCGGTCCTTCAGCGCCTCATCAGCATAGCAGCCGCAGAACGACGCCCGATCCTGGATCATGGCGCCCGGCCGGGCGATCCAGCCGAGGTGATTCAGGCAGGCGCGCAACTCGGCCTCCCGCGCCGGAGCGTCGACATCCTCGCGCGCCAGGGCAGGGGGAGGCGCCAGGATGACGAGCAGCAGGACGACCCAGCGGCTCAATAGACGCTGTAGCTCTCGAAGGGCGCGGTGACGATCGAGCCGGGCGGCATCGGGCCGGCATCGCCGCTGACGCTCGGCATGTCGTCGGGCGGTCCGTCCCATCCGACGATGCCCATCGGGTTGTCGGGTGTGACGATCGGGTTTCCAGCCACGTGCCAAGCGTGTTGGACAAAGAGCGGCTGGTCACGGGGCTGGACGCGGAGCGTCAGCGGATCGGCGTCCGCCGGTCGGACCGCGAAGGCGGTCAGGGCGAAGGCGAGACTGGCAGCGGAAGGCCGGAGGGTCTTGGCAACCATGGGCCACGAGGCTCCCATACGGCGTCCGGGAAGGGCGCATTTGGGCTGAGCAACGCGGCAGACCATGTTCCGGCACCAGCTTGGCCGCACGGCGCGAGTGGAAATCCGGCCTTGTGAACGCATATCACATGCCCAACAGGGGAGGGCAGCATGAGCACGCATCCGACGGTTGAAGCCACCACCGCGGAGCAGGTCGGCGCCGATGGTACGCCGCTGCGGGTCACCGCAACGCCGAAGGCGCTGGAACTCATCGACGAGCTTCGGGCCGAGTACGGTCCTGTGATGTTCCACCAATCGGGAGGCTGCTGCGACGGGTCTTCGCCGATGTGCTATCCGGTCGGCGATTTCATCGTGAGCGACGGCGACGTCCATCTCGGCAGTGTTGGCGGGGCGAATTTCTACATCAGCCGTTCCCAGTTCGAGGTTTGGAAGCACACCCACCTCATCCTCGACGTGGTCCCCGGGCGGGGCGGCATGTTCTCGCTGGAGAACGGCCGCGAGAAGCGTTTCCACATCCGCTCGCGCCTGTTCTCGGAGGCCGAGAATCGGGCGCTTGAGGGCGCCTGCAAGCTCTGACGGCGAGGCGATCGCGATGGCGACGGTGAGGCTCTGGAGCGACGCCGAGGCCGAGGCCGATCCGCGGGTCAGCGCGGTCTTCAGCGACATCCGGGCCACGCGCGGCTCCGACTTCATCAACAACTTCTGGCGCGGTCTCGCCAACGATCCGGTCTTGCTGGAGCGGACGTGGTCCGGTCTTAAGGTCGTGATGGGGCCGGGCAGTCTGGATCCCCTGACTAAGGAACTGGTCTACATGGCGGTCTCGATCGCCAATGGCTGTACCTACTGCATCCACTCGCACACCGCCGCGGCGCGCG
This sequence comes from Methylobacterium sp. P31, assembly GCA_050632875.1. GTDB lineage: Bacteria > Pseudomonadota > Alphaproteobacteria > Rhizobiales > Beijerinckiaceae > Methylobacterium. The sequence continues at coordinate 315,461 of JBODSC010000003.1, forward strand.
CGAAAGGCTTGACGCCGGAGCAGCATGGGGAATTCCTGGCGGTGGTGGGCATTGCGAACCAGACGAACGCGCTGGTCAATGGCATGCAGCTGCCCGTCGATCCCGCCTTCAAGGTGGAGGAAGGTCCATGAGTTCCGGGTCCGACACGCAGAAGCCAGGCTTCATGGTGGTGCACGAGAGTGCGCCGTTCCGGGGCAAGCAGGGACATCTCTACCGCCCGGCGATCTCGGCCGAGGCCGTGGCGTCCAAGGCCCTGCACATGCAGCTGCTGGAGATCCCGCCCGGGGAGCGCGCCCATGCCCACAAGCACGAATCGCACGAGACGGCGATCTACGTCCTGTCGGGGGTGTCGGGCTGCTTCTGGGGCGAGCGCCTCGAACACCACGCGATCGCGGGCGCTGGCGAGTTCGTCTACATCGCCGCCGACGTGCCGCACCTGCCCTACAACCGCAGCAAGACCGAGCCGGTGACCGCGGTGATCGCCCGGACCGATCCGAACGAGCAGGAGAGCGTCGTCCTGCTGCCGGAACTCGAGGCCGGCGTCGACTGGTCAAAGGCCAAGGCGTAGACGCTCAGCGCTGCTCGATCCGCTCGTTGGCGAGTCGCTCGGCGCGGGTGCGCTCGTCGGCGGACAGGCCGGAGAGCGTCTGGTCGAGCCAAGCGTCCGACAGACCCTGACCGGCGGCGGCGAGGTTCCAGGCCGCGGCCTCGACCAGGTTCTTCGGAACGCCGCGGCCGACCGCGTAGAGTCGGGCGATGCGATTCTGCGCGATCGCGTTGCCGCGCGAGGCGGCGTGCAGGAAGTAGCGGGCGGCTGCGCGCTCGTCCTTCGTCACGCCGGTGCCGTTGAAGAGCAGGATTGCGTACTCGACTTCGCTGGCGAGATCGCCGTTATCGGCCCCGCGGCGGAACAGGTCGGCCGCCTTGCCGGGGTCCTTAGGCACGCCGCGGCCCTGTAGGTAGAGCACGCCGAGATCGTGCTGGGCGGGACCGATCTCAGCATCCGCGGCCTTGCGGAACTGCGCAGCTGCGGCTGCCTCGTCGGCCGTGACGCCGGTACCGATCAGGATCAGGCCGAGATTGTAGGCCGCGGTGGCTGAGCCGTGCGCGGTGGCCTGTTCCAGCCATCGGCGGCCGGCCTTGGGATCCTTCGGCATGCCGCGGCCGTCGAGAGCCATCAGACCCAATGACGACATGGCGGCAGCATCGTTCTGGGCCGCGGCAAGGCGGTACCACTCGGCAGCCTTGACCGGGTCCTGCTTCACGCCCAGGCCCTGATTGTACAGCTCGCCGAGGAGCGTCATCGCGGCGGCATCCTTGGGATTTGCCTCGATGCGCTTGGTCGCCTCCCGGAAGGCGGTGACGTACTGGCCGCGCTGGTAGGCGCCGTAGGCGAAGTCCGGCGGCTGACCGTTGGCCGGGGGCACGGCGCCCCGCGTGTAGTTCGGCGTGTACGGGCTCGGTAGCTCCGGCATCGGCTTCTTGCCGGGCTGAGCGGAGGAGGATGCGGCCGGCTGCGTGGCCGATTTGGACGGATCGGCCGACCCCGCGGCCGCCAAGGTCGGCATTGTGAGACAGAAGATCGCGACGAGCGTCGCCACCGGGCGGCAGACGCGAGACCTCACGCCGCGGCCCCCTGCAGGACACGCTGCGCACGCTCGACGGCGGCAGGGTCCTGCAGCCAGATTTCACTCTCCAGCCCCACGAACTCCGCGCCCGTCCCGGCCAGGGGCGCGATCTCCTCCGCAGCAGCCGCAACGGCGATGCAGGGCGTCTCGAAGATCTCGGCCCACCAGGAGGCGCGCGCCAGCACGGTCTCCGGGTCGGGCGCGACACCGTCCGGATAGAGGCCGCCGAACATCAGGTAATCGATCCCGGCCTCGCCTGCCTCCATGGCCGCGTGCTTGGTTTCCAGGCCACCGGCCCCGAGAATGCGGCCGTCGCGGAGGCGGCCGCGCAGATCCGGCAGATCGCGCGGCTTGTCGACATGCACCCCGTCCGCGCCGCCGCGGATCGCCACCGCGGCGAGGTCGCCGGCAAAGCCCGGATACGCCACAACCAGGGCCGCCCCGTGCCCCTGCGCCACCGGCGCGATCTGCTTGACGCGGGCGATCAGCCCGCGCTCGTCGGTCGCGGCGAGCCGCACGATCACGGCCGCGACATCGCCGGCTTCACAGGCGGCCTTCAACGCCGCCGTGAAACCGTCGATGCCGGCCGCGTCGAGACCGTGAGGCCCCAGCAGGGCAAGACGCGCACTATTGCTCATCGAACCGCTTGAGGGGTCTCAGTGGGCGCCGATCTTCGGGTCGAGCGAGCCGCTGCCGTAGCGCTTGGCCATCTCGGCCACGGAGATCGGCCGGATCTTCAAACCCTTGCCGGCGGTGCCGAACTCCTCGAAGCGCTGCTTGCAGAGCTTGGTCATCGCCTCCATGGCGGGCTTCAGATACTTCCGCGGGTCGAACTCGGAGGGGTTCTCGGTGAGTACCTTCCGGATCTGGCCGGTCATCGCCATGCGGTTGTCCGTATCGATGTTGATCTTACGCACGCCGTGCTTGATGCCGCGCTGGATCTCTTCGACCGGCACGCCCCAGGTCGGCTTCATCTGGCCGCCGTACTGGTTGATGATGTCCTGCAGATCCTGCGGCACCGAGGAGGAGCCGTGCATGACCAGGTGGGTCGTCGGCAGGCGGCGGTGGATCTCCTCGATCACGTTCATCGCCAGCACCGCGCCGTCGGGCTTGCGGGTGAACTTGTAGGCGCCGTGGCTCGTGCCCATGGCCACCGCCAGCGCGTCGACCTTGGTGGCCTCGACGAATTTCACCGCCTCGTCCGGATTGGTCAGCAGCTGATCGTGGCTGAGGGTGCCCTCGGCGCCGTGGCCGTCCTCGGCCTCGCCCTGGCCGCTCTCCAGCGAACCGAGCACGCCCAGCTCGCCCTCGACGGAGACGCCGGCCCAATGGGCCATCTTGGTGACGTTGCGGGTGATCTCGACGTTGTAATTGTAATCGGCGGGGGTCTTGCCGTCGGCCTTGAGCGAGCCGTCCATCATCACCGAGGTGAAGCCATACTGGATCGCGGTGGCGCAGGTGGCTTCGTTGTTTCCGTGGTCGAGGTGCATGCACACAGGAATGTGCGGGTAGATCTCGACGAGGCCGTCGATCAGCTTGGCCAGCACCACGTCATTGGCGTAGGCGCGCGCGCCGCGGCTCGCCTGGAGGATCACCGGCGAGTCGGTGGCGTCGGCCGCCGCCATGATCGCCAGCCCCTGCTCCATGTTGTTCAGGTTGAAGGCGGGCACCCCGTACTCGTACTCAGCGGCGTGATCGAGGAGCTGCCGGAGGGTGATGCGTGCCATCGTGACTGTCTTCCCGTTTGCCGTAAGGTGGTCCGATCGCCGACGGCGACGTGGCGTGGCCGGCTGATCCGGACCTTGTCGCACTGCCGGGCGCTCTGATCTGCAACGCTTTCCGCCGCCGAAGCGCTCATCACTTCGACGGATGATGTTCAGTCCGTCCTGCTCTCCAAAGCGGCGACCCGTTCGTCGACCTCGCTGACCCGCGCGTCGTAATCGCCCGCCGTGGCACGCATCATCACGAGCATGCCGGCGGCGCTGCGCCGGTCTTTGCGCATACCTGTCTGAAGGCCTGCCATGCGCGTTTCGAACCTGTCGAAGCGCGCCAGCACTTGGGCGAGGCTCGCCTGGATACCCTTCAGGATCTCGAAGGTCGCGCTCTCCACATCGTCACCCATCGACGCGGCCCCCCGGCTGATGAAGGCCGGCAGTATAGATGGGGTCGGGGCGACGCGGGAGGGGAGCAAGGCGTCGTCTCAGCCCTTCACCCGCAGGGCCTCGACGCCCGGCAGGGCCTTGCCTTCCAGCCATTCGAGGAAGGCACCTCCCGCGGTCGAGACGTAGGTGAAGTCCTGCGCCACGCCCGCATGGTTGAGAGCAGCCACGGTGTCTCCGCCACCCGCAACCGAAACCAAGTGTCCGTCCCTGGTCCGCACGGCTGCGTGCTTGGCGGCAGCGACCGTGGCGGCGTCGAAGGGCGCGAGTTCGAATGCGCCGAGAGGGCCGTTCCAGACCAGGGTCTTGGCACCGTCGATGGCGGCGTTGATCTCCGCGACGGATTGCGGGCCTGCATCGAGGATCATGCTGGATTCTGGCACCGCGTCCACCGAGACGGTGTCGTGCGGCGCCTGCGCCTTGAACTCGGTGGCCGCCACCGCGTCCACCGGCAGGATGATCCGGCAACCGGCCTTCTCGGCCGCCGCCAGGATGCGGATGGCGGTCTCCGCCAGATCCTTCTCGCAGAGCGACTTGCCCACGGCCTTACCCTGCGCGTGCAGGAAGGTGTTGGCCATGCCGCCCCCGATCACCAGCATGTCGACCTTGGTGACGAGGTTCTCCAAGAGGTCGATCTTGGAGGACACCTTCGCGCCGCCGACCAGGGCGATCACGGGGCGCTGGGGCGATTCCAGGCCCTTCGTCAGCGCGTCGAGTTCCGCCTGCATCTCCCGTCCGGCATAGGCCGGCAGGCGGTGCGCCAGCCCATCCGTGGAAGCGTGGGCGCGGTGAGCCGCCGAGAACGCCTCGTTGACGTAGACGTCACCATTTGCCGCCAGGGCATCGGCGAAAGCCGCGTCGTTCTTCTCCTCGCCCGCATGGAAGCGGGTGTTCTCCAGAAGCAGGACGTCCCCGTCCTGCAGCGCCGCCACGGCCTTTGCGGCCTCCTCGCCGACGCAGTCGGGCGCGAAAGCAACCGTGCGTCCGAGGGCGGCGCCGAGCGCCGGGACCACCGGCTGGAGGGAATCCTTCGGCTCGCGCTTCCCCTTCGGGCGGCCGAAATGGGCCAGAAGGATCACCTTGGCACCCTGCTCGGCGACCTCGCGGATCGTCGGGGCGACGCGCTCGATGCGAGTCGCGTCGGTCACGCGACCGTTCTCCATCGGCACGTTCAGGTCGACGCGCATCAGAACCCGCTTGCCCTTCAGCGGGCCGGCGTCGTCGAGGGTGCGGAAGGCGCTCATGCGGTCCTGTATCGGTGGGTGAGGATTACTGGGCGGTCGTGCCGATGGCGGCGGCCCGCTGCGGCAGCAGCCGGTCGAGGTTGAGCCGCTGCACGGCCACCATCAGCACCACGGTCAGGATCGCCGTGATGACGGCGGTCAGGACCAGCGCGCCGGTGCCCGGCAGACGCCGCGTACGCTCGGCCAGCCCGCGCATCTCCGTGCGCAGAGCCGCGAGATCGGATTGGCGCGCGGCTTCGTTCATCCGGTTGGAGGCGTTCTCGACCTTGTCCTCGACACGGGAGAGCAGCGCCTCGGAACGGGCGTACTTGTCCTCGATCCGAGAACACTTGTCCTCGATGCGCGCGAGTTGGTCGAAAAGCTGATTGGCCGGGAGCACGTGCGACTGCGCCGATGCGGCGAGGCCCGATGGGGCGGGGGCAGCGGCCGCTACGGGCGGCGGTGGGGCCGGCCGGGGTGCGGGCGGTACGGCATTCGGTCCGCTCGACGTGCCCTGCGAAGCGTCGGTCATCCGTGAAGAGTCCCTGGTTCGAAGTGAGGCCGTCCGGTCGAGGTCGCGCCCGCCGCCCGGTGGAGCGGGGCGGCGGGCTGGGTCGTTCAGATGAGCTTGGCCATCGCCACAGCGGTATCGGCCATGCGGTTCGAGAAGCCCCACTCGTTGTCGTACCAGGACAGGATGCGCACGAAGGTGCCGTCCATGACCTTGGTCTGGTCGAGGTGGAAGGTCGACGAATGCGGATCGTGGTTGAAGTCGATCGAGACGTTCGGCCGGTCGGTGACGCCGAGGACGCCCTTGAGCGGGCCCGCGGCGGCCGCCTTGATCGCCTCGTTGATCTCCTGGACCGAGGTGGCGCGCTTGGCCGTGAAGACGAGGTCCACCGCCGAGACGTTCGGGGTCGGCACGCGGATCGCGGTGCCGTCGAGCTTGCCCTTCAGCTCCGGCAGGACCAGGCCGACCGCCTTGGCGGCACCCGTCGAGGTCGGGATCATCGAGAGGGCCGCGGCGCGGGCCCGGTAGAGATCCTTGTGCATCTGGTCCAGCGACGGCTGGTCGTTGGTGTAGGAGTGGATCGTGGTCATAAAGCCGCGCTCGATGCCCACGGCCTCGTCCAGCACCTTGGCGACCGGCGCGAGGCAGTTCGTCGTGCAGGAGGCGTTCGACACGACGAGGTGCTCGCCCGAGAGCTTGTCGTGGTTGACGCCGTAGACCACCGTCAGGTCGGCGCCGTCGGCCGGGGCCGAGACGAGGACGCGCTTGGCGCCGGCGTCGAGGTGGGCCTTGGCCTTGTCCTTCGAGGTGAAGATGCCGGTGCATTCCAGCGCAATGTCGACGCCGAGGTCCCGATGCGGCAGCTCGGCCGGGTTGCGCACGGCGGTGACCTTGATGCGCTTGCCGTTCACCACGAGGAACTCGCCGTCCACTGCCACCTCGCCGGGGAAGCGGCCGTGCACCGAGTCGAAGCGGAGCAGGTGGGCGTTGGTCTCCACCGGGCCGAGATCGTTGATCGCCACGACCTCGATGTCGCTGCGGCCGGCTTCCGCGATCGCGCGCAGGACGTTGCGGCCGATGCGTCCGAACCCGTTGATGGCAACCTTCGTCACGGCGTGACTCCTTCCTGATGCGGCTCACCGCGCGCCGGACCCCTGGGCGCGGTCCTCGGAGCGGTCTCGGCGGCCCGCCTGCGTGCCGTCCGGGCTGGGCGGATCTGGGCGGGCGGGTTTGAACCTGCGATGAACCGGGCCGGGAGAGGCCGGGCTTCCCCGCCCGTGACCGTCAATCGAACGGCGCCGGCTGAGGCCTCGGGACTGTCACGGACCGGCCATCCGGCATGTCTCTCGCGGTCCCTCTCGGGAGCGCGCGGCTGTCTAGCATGGCGTCTCAACCTGTCAAACGCGCGGCCGTGACAAACACCATCGATCCACCGACCAATAAACAGGGTTTCGCTCGCGGCATTGCCAGGCGGAACCGAGACCGGCCACCGATTTCATTTGGGACTGGAATTCCTGTTGCATTCGACGGAAAGCTTCGCCCCGATGCGGACGGAAATCATGGCCGACAAGACCGACCCCAGCCCGATCGACGAAGCGCTCACACGGCTCGATGCGGCCCTGAACCGCCTGGACGCCGTCGTTACCCGTCGCCTCGAGGCTGCGGCGCAACCCGACGACCGCGATGCCGAGCTCGCCCTGATGGACGAGGACCGCGCCCGCCTCGCCGCGGCTCTGGACGCGGCCAGCACCCGCCTCGCGGAGATCGAGGCGGCGACCGGGGAGGTCGGACACCGTCTCGACCGGGCCATCGAGACTGTTCAGGATGTGCTCGGACGCACCTGAGCCGGACGCCCCCGCCATCCGAAGCGCCCATCGGAGCCGCTCTTGCCCCAGATCAGCGTGACCATCGACGGCCGCAGCTACCGCATGGCGTGCGGGGAGGGCGAGGAGACACACCTCACCGGCCTCGCGGAGGCGCTGGACGGGCGCATCGCCGAGATGCGCAAGAGCTTCGGCGAGATCGGTGACATGCGCCTGCAGGTCATGGCGGCCCTCACCATCGCGGACGAGCTGGCGGAGCTGCGCGGACGGCTCGCGAGCCTGGAGGCAGACGTCGCGCAACTGCGGACCGCCGCCGAGGCTGCCGAGAGAAGCCGGGCCGAGGATGCCACGCGGGCGGCGGCGGGGATCGGCCACGCCGCCGAGCGGATCGGCAGGCTCGCGGACGCGCTCGGGGGCTGCGCCGCGCGGCTGAAGGCGCAAGCCCTAACCGGTCTCGGCGATGTAGCGGCCCAGCGCCGCCGCCGCCCGGAGCATGTGCGCGCGCATCCGCTTGGCGGCTGTCTCGCCGTCACCCTCCGCGATGGCGGCCAGGATCTCACCGTGCTCGTCGCGCGAGCGGCGGATGCGGTCTGCGTGGCGGAGCTGGGTCCGGCGGAAGGCTGCGAGGCGCTCCCGGATCGCCAGCGCCTGTTCCGCCATGAAGCCGTTATGGGTCGCCGTGTAGAGCGCCTCGTGGAAGATCCGGTTGAAGCGGTCGTAAGCGTCGACGTCGCCCGCTTCGACGGCCGCCGCGGACTCTTCATGGAGTTCGATCAGGCGCCCCCGTTCGAGGGGCGTCATTCGGTAGGTGGCGAGCCTGGCGCACATCGCCTCGAGTCTCGGCCGTGGTCTCGAACATGTCGGCGATCCGCTGCGGCGTCAGACGCGCCACCACGACGCCCCGCCGGGGCCTGATCTCAACGAGCCCAGAGGCCGCCAGTTGGCGCAGGGCTTCCCGGACGGGCGTGCGCGAGGCACCGTAGCGCTGAGCGAGGTTCTGCTCGTCGAGAGCCGTGCCGGCCGCGATCGAACCGGATGCGATGGCGTCGGTGAGCGCGTCGCGGATCCGGTCCGAGAGCAGCCCGCTGTCGATCTTCTGGAAGTCGCCGTGCATCTGCCGTTCCTACACCATCCTCCGAGCTTCGGCTTCCGGTCTTCGGCTTGGATGATGCAGGAGAACACTTTCATCCACCGTTCCCGCTCCGGCTGCCCGGAAGATCGGCGGTCGCGACACGGCCGGGCCGCTCAACCAAAGAGGGCCCGCACCGTCAGGAACAGGATCGAAGGGCCGACCAGGCAACCGATGCCGGTGTGGAAGGTCGCGGTCAGCGCACCGTATGGAACGAGCTTGGGGTCGGTCGCCGCGAGTCCGCCGGCGACGCCGCTCACCGTTCCCATGAGCCCGCCATAGGCCATCGCCGAGCGCGGATTGTCGAGCCCGATCAGCCGCGCCACCAGGGGCGTCCCGACCATCACCATGACTGCCTTGGTCACTCCGGTGGCGATGGAGAGCGCCATCACGGTGGGATCCGCGCCGATCGCCGCGCCGGTTACGGGGCCGACGATGTAGGTGATCGCTCCCGCGCCGATCGTCGTGATCGAGACCGCATCGTGATAGCCGAAGGCCACGGCTGTGAGTGTCCCGACGATGAAGGGCAGGATCGTGCCGAGAGCCAGCGCCAGGACGCCGAGCAGCCCGGCGCGCCGGGCCTCGATCACGTCCACCTCGAAGGCCGTGGCGACGATGGCGAAGTCGCGCAGCATCGCACCACCCATGAGGCCGATGCCGGCCAGCGCCGGAATGTCGGCGAGCCCCTTCTTCCCGCCCGTGTAGAGGCCGCCGACATAGGCCAGAACCAGCCCCAGCACGATCGCGATGGCCGAACCGTGGACCCGTCCCTGGGTGAAGTGCTTGGCGGCCAGATTGGACACCAGAATCAGCGCGCCGACGACCGCGAAGGCGGCCACGAGGCTCTGCTCGATGAAGACGTGCTCGATGCCGTGCCAGATCTCGTGTGCCATGACGGTCAGCCCTTTCTGACGACGGCTGAGGCGGGCTGTACGACCGGGTCGGCCTCGCCACCGATGATCACCCCGCCGTGCTCGACCGCGCTGCTGCCCGGATCGCGGCGGCCGAGACGGCTGAGCAGAGCCACGGCGCCGAAGCACAGGACGAGCGAGCCCGTCGCGGCGATGAGGACGATCGGGCCGCCGCTCACCGCCGCGACCACGTTCTGCTGGGCCGCCATGGCGACCACGATCGGTATGTACATCCCGGCCCAGAATTCCACGCCGAACTGGACGCCTTTGCTGAGGCGGCGCCGGCGGGAGAGCCAGAGCCGAGCGGCGATGAGCAAAATCATGGCGATGCCGACGCCGCCGACATTGGCCTTCACGCCCAGGACGATTCCGAGGAGGTCGCCGAGATAGACGCCGATCAGCGTACAGGCCGCGAGCAGGGCGACACCGAGGACGATCATCGGTGTTGTCCCCGCTGCGGGGCGAGGATCCCGGTGCTCACCAGCGGACTTGTCGACGCGCTCGGCATGAAGCGTCTCCTTCCCGAAACGGCTTATCGTTGTCGGGCTAGTATGCAGGAGATTGACACTTCGGCAATCCCGTATACGAACCCGTGATATGAGCCCGTTTGAACATACCGAACGGCGCATTAGGTCGCATTCGGCATACCTATGGGAGCGGGCGGATGAGCGAGTGGCGTGGCGAGAGGCAGGCCCGCGATGCCCGTGTCGAGGCGGGCCGCGTGCACGCGAACGGCAAGGTCGTGGCGGCGGGTGCCGTCGTCGATCTGCTGGAAGCGATTCTGCGGCCCGGCGACCGTGTCTGCCTGGAAGGCGACAACCAGAAGCAGGCGGATTGCCTCGCCCGGGCACTTAGCGCCTGCGACCCCGGCAAGGTGCACGATCTCCACATGGTTCAGTCGGGGATCGTGCTGCCGGAGCACCTCGATGTGTTCGAGACCGGCATCGCCAGGCGGCTCGACTATTCCTATTCCGGCCCGCAGGGCGCGCGCATCGCCAAGATGCTCTACGGCGGCCAGATCGAGGCTCGGGGCGGTGCATACCTACCTGGAGCTGTTTGCCCGCTATTTCATCGACCTCACGCCGAGCGTGGCGCTGATCGCAGGCGTCTCCGCCGACCGGGACGGCAACCTCTATACCGGACCCAACACCGAGGACACGCCGACCGTTGTGGAAGCGACGGCCTTCAAGAACGGTGTCGTGGTCGCGCAGGTCAACCAAATCGTCGACAAGGTGCCCCGAGTCGACATCCCTGGTGACCGCGTAGACTTCGTGGTCGAGGCGGACAAGCCGTTCTACGTCGAGCCGCTCTTCACCCGCGACCCGGCGGCCATGACCGAGACCCAGATCCTGATCGCCATGATGGCGATTAAGGGGATCTACGCCGAGTACGGCATCCGCCGGCTCAACCACGGGATCGGCTTCGGGACGGCGGCCATCGAACTCCTGCTCCCGACCTACGGCGAGAAGCTCGGTCTCAAGGGCAAGATCGCCACCCACTGGGCGCTCAACCCGCATCCAACGCTCATTCCCGCAATCGAGTCGGGTTGGGTCAAGCAGATCCACTGCTTCGGCTCGGAAGTCGGCATGGACCGCTACATCCGTGAACGGCCCGACATCTTCTTCACCGGCCCGGACGGCAGCCTGCGCTCCAACCGCGCCTTCTGTCAGACGGCGGGCCTTTACGCCTGCGACATGTTCATCGGGGCGACGCTCCAGATCGACCTGATGGGTCACTCCTCGACGGTGACACAGTCGCGAGTCGCAGGGTTCGGCGGCGCGCCCAATATGGGCTCGGACCCGCACGGCCGCCGCCATCCGTCCGATGCCTGGATGAAGGCGGGCCGCGAGAGCCAGATCATCGGGGATCCGGCGTTGATGCGCGGCCGCAAGCTCGTGGTGCAGCTGGTCGAGACCTTCGGCGACAAGCTGGTTCCGACCTTTGTGGAGAGGCTCGACGCCCTGGAACTGGCGAAGAAGATCGGCCTCGAACTGGCGCCGGTCATGATCTACGCCGACGACGTGACCCATATCGTCACCGAGGAAGGCATCGCCAATCTGCTGCTCTGTCGGGACGCCGACGACCGCGAGCAGGCGATCCGTGGGGTGGCCGGCTACACCGAGGTCGGACGTGGTCGGGACCGGGCGAAGGTGGAGGAGCTGCGCGCCCGAGGCATTATCCGCCGCCCGGAGGATCTCGGCATCGAGCCGCTGGACGCAGACCGGGCGCTGCTCGCCGCGAAGTCGATCAAGGATCTCGTGCACTGGTCCGGCGGCCTCTACGAGCCGCCCGCCCGGTTCCGGAACTGGTGAGCGGTGAGCCGAGCCCACGCCTGTCGCGATCACGCCGTGATCCCGAGGCGCCGCGCGCTTGAAGATTGCGCGGCCTCGAACGAACTCTCCAGCCTGCAAGGCGGCTTCTGGAGGCCTCCTTCGAGGCATCCGCAACGCTCCGACACCTCACGATGAGGTGTTCTGTTTGGATGAAGGGACCTCCTTCAAGGAACCGGCCATGGAATCCCTGACCTTCCGCCACACCACGAAAAAGCCGCTGCCCGGCTCGGTGCCGAACGCGATCACCGGCGTCGTGGCCTCCGGCAACCTGGAAATCCTCCTAGAGCGGGTCCTGCCTCCGGATGCCTGCGAGGTGGCCATCGAGACCCCAATGGCCGGTTACGGCGACGTCTGGGAAGCGGTGGTGGCGGATTTCGTCGCGCGGGCGCAGCCCGGCGGAATCCGCATCAGCATCAACGACGGCGGCGCTCGCCCCGACACCGTGTCGCTGCGCCTGCTCCAGGGCGCCCGTCTGATGGAGGTCTGACCATGGCTGGCGACCGCGCTGCGAGCGTCGATCCGGATGCGCTGAGCTGGTACGAGGCCACCGCCCGCCAGCGCGTGGTGGCGCTGGCGGATCCGGGCAGCTTCCGGGAATTCCTTGGCCCGACCGAACGGCGCATGAGCCCCCATCTGCCGCTGTTCGACCTGCCCCGGGCCTTCGACGACGGGATCGTGGTGGGGCGCGCGAGCGTCGATGGCAACCCCGTGCTGATCGCTGCCCAGGAGGGCCGTTTCATGGGCGGGGCCTTCGGCGAGGTGCACGGGGGCAAGCTGGTCGGTCTCCTCCGCGCGGCCCTCGAGCTGAAACCGAAAGCTGTGCTGATCCTCTTCGACACCGGCGGCGTGCGGCTCCAGGAGGCCAATGCCGGCGAGACCGCCATCGCCGAGACCATGCGGGCCATCGTGGACGTCCGTGCGGCCGGAATTCCTGTGATCGGCCTGATCGGCGGTCGGGCCGGCTGCTACGGCGGTGGCGGACTCATCGCCGGCACCTGTTCGCGGCTCGCGGTCTCCGAGGCTGGCCGGATCTCGGTTTCCGGGCCCGAGGTGATCGAGACCAACAAGGGTGCGGAGGAGTTCGATTCCCGCGATCGGGCGCTCGTCTGGCGCACCATGGGCGGCAAGCACCGCCGGCTCATCGGAGGTGCGGACACGTTCTGCGCCGACACGGTGACGGCGTTTCGCCGGGCTGCGCTCGACCTGATCGGCCGAGCGCCGGCCTTCGACCTCGATACCCTCGAGGCCGAACAGGCGCGGCTCGAATCCCGGATCGCGCGGTTCGACGATTGCCGCGACGCCACCGATGTCTGGGCGCGCCTCGGCGTCAACGATCCTGAGTCGGTGCCGGCGATGGACCCCGATGCCTTCGGCGAGACCGTGGCCCGGATCAGGGAGGCCGACCATGACGCTCGCTGAGATCCTCGCCTCGCTGTTTCCGAAGGGGCATGCCGTCTCGGTCCGCGACGGGCTGGTGACCGGCAGTGGCCCCTTCGCGGACGGCCAGATCCGCGTCGTGGGTGTCGACGGCGACACGCCCCTCGGCGTCGAGGGGGCGCTGAGCCTGTCGCGCGCCGTGCTCGACGCGGTCCGGGCGGGCGACCGGGCGCCGATCCTGGTGGCGGTCGATTCCGACAGCCAGCGCATGAGCCGGCGGGACGAACTCCTGGGGCTGAACGAGTGCCTCGCGCATCTCGCCAAGACGCTGCTCCTCGCCGACCGGTCGGGGCATCCGACGATCGGGCTGATCTACGGCCATTCGGCCGCCGGCGCCTTCATCGCAACGGCGCTCGCGACCCGGGTGCTGGCGGCGCTGCCCGGCGCCAATCCGAGCGTGATGGACCTGCCCTCGGTGGCCCGGGTCACCAAGCTGCCCCTCGACAAGCTTGAGGAGATGGCGAAATCGACACCGGTCTTCGCGCCGGGGATCGACAACATGCTGGCGACCGGCGCAGTCCATGTGGTCCTCGATCCGGACAAGCCGCTGGACAGCCAGATCCGCGACCTCATCGCGGACCTGCCGCAGAGCGATGTGCGCGACCGCCTCGGCGCGGAGCGCGGCGGCCGTCCGTTGGCGCGGGCCGTGGCCGATGCTGTGGCCGGTCAGGCCCGCCTTGCCTGAACACTACAGGCGCCACGACCTCGTCCGCGTCGACCCCGCGGCCTGGGCCGCCTGGCTGAAGACCCGGACCGACCTCGACGGCGTTCCCCACATCGCCGGCTGGGTCGAGGCCGGACGGCCGCTGATCGTCCGCCGCCGAGTGCCGGGCGAATCCGGCGATGTGGTTCCCCTCGGCCTGCCTCTGCCGCCCGCCGACGGCAAGCGGCGGCTCGGATTGGCGCTGCCGGCAGTTGCGCTCTCGCCCGCAGGCGCGCCGAACCTCGACGCAGTGGCCCGGTTCGCGCCGCGGACATGGGTCTCGACCATCGCTGAACTGGTCGCCCTCGGGCGTGCCACAGGCAGTGCACCGCGGCCGTTCGGAAGCCTGCTCTGGCAGGCCGTCACCGGCCTGACCTACCTGAGCACGCGCTCCGACCTGGACCTACTCTGGCCTTGCGGCGACACGCTGCCGGCTGGCCTGCTCAACGGGATCGCCGCCATCGCGGACGCGGCGCCGATGCGCATCGACGGAGAGATCCTGCTGCCGGACGGCGCCGGCCTGCACTGGCGGGAGCTGCGCGACGCGCCGGATGGCGGGTCGGTGCTGGCCAAAAGCCTGGACACCCTCGCCCTGCGCCCCGTCGATCCGCTCCGCGTCCGGATCATGGCATGACGCTCGCGATCCTTCTGTCTGGCCAGGGCGGCCAGCACCCGGCCATGTTCGACCTGACGGTCGACCACCCGGAAGCCCAGGAGGTGTTCGCGGCGGCCACGCCACTTCTCGGTGGCACCGACCCGCGCGACCTTGCCCGGAGCGGTGGCGAACACCAGCACGCGAATCGGGCCGGCCAGATCCTCTGCTGCGTCGCCGCGCTCGCCGGCTGGCGTGCCCTCGGGTCGGCACGCCCGGAACGGGCCATCGTCGCCGGCTACAGCATCGGGGACCTCGCGGCCTGGGGCGTCGCCGGCCGCTTCGATAGCGAGACCGTCCTGACGCTCGCCGCCCGGCGCGCCGAGGCGATGGATGCCGCCTCAGGCGAGGGATTCGGGCTGGCCGGGATCCGGGGCCTCAGTCTCGACGCGCTCACTAGGCTCGCGGAGCGGCACGGCTGCCATGTCGCCATCCGCAACGCCGCGGATAGCGGCGTGGTCGGCGGGTGGCGCGATGCGCTCGATGTCCTGTGCCGCGAGGCGAGCGCGTCGGGGGCGCAGCGGGCCGTCGTCCTGCCGGTCCACACACCGTCGCACACGCCCCTCCTGGCAGCCGCCACACAGGCGTTCCGCGCGGTACTCGGTACGACGACGCCGTGCCGTCCCCCGCCTGGAGCGCCGCGCCTCGTCAGCGGCCTCGATGGCGCGGCCGTGTTCCGCGTGGAGGACGGGCTCGAAAAGCTCGCACGCCAGATTTCCCACACCATAGACTGGGCCGCGTGCCTGGACGCCTGTCGTGAGTATGGCGCCGACCGCGTTCTAGAGCTGGGGCCCGGTCACGCTCTGGCCACGATGGCGCGCAACGCGCTCCCGGAAGCCCGGGTCCATGCGCTTGAAGAATTTCGATCCGTCGCGGGGGTCACCGATTGGCTGACTAGACGGTAGCCGGAAGGGTTCGAACTTGCGAAAGTTCGCCCGGGGCGGCGCCTTTACTCAACGATTGCCCGTGACGATCGCGCTGCGGCACGACGCAGCTTCGCAATACTGCAGTCGGTCCGTCGCCTTGACGCGGATGCCGCTGGGATCGTAGCAGCCGGTCATCATTGGGACGGGACGGGTTCATGACGGCCAAGCGCGCGCTGATCACGGGTGTGACGGGCCAGGACGGGGCGTATCTGGCGCAGCTGCTCCTGGAGAAGGGCTACGCGGTCACCGGGATCGTGCGCCGCTCCAGCCATGCCGGGGTGTTCGACCACCGGTTGAAGTGGCTGGGCATCCTGGACGACGTCGAGCTGGTCGACGGCAACCTGCTCGACCTCTCGGCGCTGATGCGCATCGTCCAGGCGGCCAAGCCCGACGAGATCTACAACCTCGCCGCCCAGTCGTTCGTGACCTCGTCCTGGCAGCAGCCGCTGCTGACCGGGCAGGTCACGGGGCTGGGCGCCGTGCACCTGCTGGAATGCCTGCGCTCGGTGGCGCCGCACGCGCGCTACTACCAGGCCTCGACCTCGGAGATGTTCGGGCTGATCCAGGAGGAGCGCCAGAGCGAGACGACGCCGTTCTACCCGCGCTCGCCCTACGGCGTGGCCAAGCTCTACGCGCACTGGATGACGATCAACTACCGGGAGAGCTTCGGGCTGCACGCCTCGAACGGCATCCTGTTCAACCACGAGAGCCCGCTGCGGGGCGTGGAGTTCGTGACCCGCAAGGTCACGGACGCGGTCGCGCGGATCAAGCTGGGCAAGCAGCGCGAGCTGCGTCTGGGCAACATCGACGCCAAGCGCGACTGGGGCCATGCCCGGGACTACGTGCAGGCGATGTGGCTGATGCTGCAGCAGGACCGGCCGGATGACTACGTGATCGCCACCGGGCGGACCACGACGGTGCGGGACATGTGCGCGATCGCGTTCAAACATGTCGGCTTGAACATCGACGATCACCTGGTGATCGACCCGGCACTGTTCCGGCCGGCGGAGGTGGAGGTGCTGCTGGGCAACCCTGCCAAGGCCAAGGCGACCTTCGGCTGGGAGGCCAAGACCAGCCTCGAGGCGCTGATCACCGAGATGGTCGACGCCGACATCAAGCGCCTCAGCGCAAACGCCTGAGCGGACGGGCTCGCCGTCACCCGCCTTCCGGTCCATATGGCGCGCATCCTGTCTCGGAGGTGCGTGCCATGAAGACCTATCAGCTCTACATCGACGGTGCTTACGTCGACCCGGCCGAAGGCGCGTGGTTCGAATCGATTGATCCTTACCGCGGTGAGCCCTGGGCCCGGATTCCCCGGGCCTCAAGGGCCGATGTCGACCGCGCGGTTGCCGCCGCCAAGCGCGCCATGTGGGAGGGCCCCTGGGCCACGATGACGGCGTCCGCCTGCGGCAAGGTGCTGCGCCGGATCGGCGATCTGGTGGAGCGCGAGGCGAAGGCCCTGGCCGAGGTCGAGGTCCGCGACAACGGCAAGCTCTTCGCCGAAATGTACGGCCAGACCCGCTACCAGCCCGAATGGTGGTGGTATTTCGCGGGGCTGGCCGACAAGGTTGAGGGCGCCCAGGTGCCGATCGACAAGCCCGAGACCTTCGCGTTCACCCGGCACGAACCGGTGGGCGTGGTCGGGGCCCTGACCGCCTGGAACTCGCCCCTTCTGTTCGTGGCCTGGAAATGCGCGCCCGCGCTCGCGGCTGGCTGCGCGGTCGTGATCAAGCCTTCCGAGTTCGCCTCGGCCAGCACGCTCGAATTCGCCCGCCTGACCAAGGAGGCGGGGCTGCCGGACGGAATGTTCAACGTCGTGACCGGCTTCGGCGGCGAGGCGGGCACCGCCATCGTCGAGCATCCGGACGTCGCCAAGATCACCTTCACGGGGTCGGACGTCACGGGCGCGAAGGTCTACGAGGCGGCCGCGCGCCAGATCAAGCGCGTGTCCCTGGAGCTCGGCGGCAAATCGCCCAACATCGTCTTCGCCGATGCCGACCTGAAGGCCGCCGCCGCGGGCGCGATCTCAGGCATCTTCGCGGCGACCGGGCAGACCTGCATCGCCGGCTCCCGTCTCCTCGTGCAGAACAGCATCCACCAGGAATTCACCGAGCGGCTGGTCGAACTCGCCCGCACCGCCAAGCTCGGCGACCCGATGCAGGCCGACACCAATATCGGGCCGATCACCACGCCGCCCCAATACACGAAGGTGCTCGACTACATCGCGCTGGCCAAGAGCGAGGGCGCGCGCTGCGTGTTCGGCGGCAATCCCGCCTCCGGACCAGGCGTGATCGGCGGCCAGTTCGTCGAGCCGACGATCTTCACCGGCGTCACCAACGACATGCGCATTGCCCAGGAGGAGGTGTTCGGCCCGGTCCTGTCGATCATCGGCTTCGACGACGAGGCCGAGGCGCTCAGGATCGGCAACGACGTGATCTACGGGCTCGCCGCCGGCGTCTGGACTCAGGATATCGGCCGCGCGATGCGGATGTCGAAGGGGCTACGGGCCGGCACGGTCTGGGTGAATACCTACCGGGCCGTGAGCTACATGATGCCGTTCGGCGGCATGAAGCGCTCCGGCATCGGCCGCGAGAGCGGCATCGAGTCGATCCGCGAGTTCCTGGAGACAAAGAGCGTCTGGATCTCAACCAGCCGCGACGCTCCGGAGAACCCGTTCGTGATGCGGTGAGCGGCGGGGCCGCGTCGCACGATGGCGGCGCGGCGTCTGGTTGCTCGAACCCGTCTCACACCGCCTTCAGCAGCCAGCGCAGCGGCAGCGCGACAGCGGTGAGGCCGGCGACGCCGCCGGCCCACAGGGCTACGAACCAGCCCAGGCGACGCAGGGACCTCACGGCGGTCCGGGTTATCATGGCCCAGCCTCCTAGTGGTACCCGGGGGCGCCCGCGGCGACCTTGCCGCGAAACAACCAGTAGACGTAGGCCGTGTAGACCAGCACCGTCGGCACAAGCACGACCGCGCCCGCCAGCAAGAAGGCCTGGCTGCTCGGATGGGTGGCTGCGTCCCAGATCGTCACCGCCGGCGGGACGATCATCGGCCACAGGCTGATTCCGAGACCGATATAGGACAGCAGGAAAAGCCCCAACGCGCACAGGAACGGCGTCACCTCGGCGCGCCGGTCGAGCGCCACGAAGAAGCGCCAGGCCAGGAGCGCCACCAGGATCGGCACCGGCGCGGCGAGCGCCAGGTTCGGCCAGGACAGCCACCGGGCCCTGAACGCGTCGCTCAGGATCGGCATGGCGGCGGAGACTGCCACGATCGCCACGACAGTCGCGAGCCCCAGAGGGCGCGCCAGCCGATAGGCCCGGAGCTGAAGTTCGCCGTCGGTCTTCCAGATCAGCCAGCACGCGCCGAGCAGACCGTAGCCCGCCACCAAGGCGGCTCCGGTCAGGAGCGAGAAGGGCGTGAGCCAATCCCACCAACCACCCGCATAGGCGCGCTCGCTCACGCGGATGCCCTGCACGTAGGCGCCCAGGCAAATGCCCTGGCAGAAGGCCGCGACGTAGCTGCCCCACGAGAGGGAGCGATCCCACCACGACTGTGTCCAGGCCGTCGCCGCGCGGAAGCGCATCTCGAAGGCAACGCCGCGGAAGACCAGGGCCAGCAGCATCAGGATCAGCGGCATGTAGAGGGCCGGCAGGATGGTGGCGTAGGCGAGTGGAAAGACCGCGAACAGGCCGCCGCCGCCGAGGATCAGCCAAGTCTCGTTCCCGTCCCAGACCGGAGCGACCGTGTTGACCATCACGTCGCGGTCCGCCTTGCTGCGGACCGCGGGGAACAGGATCCCCACGCCGAGGTCGAAACCGTCCATCACCACATAGAGGAAGACCGCGGTGGCGATGAGGAGCGCCCAGATGAGCGTGAGATCGAGTGACATCGGGCGTTACTCCGCGGGTTGGGCGATGGGCCGGCCGCCTGACCACCGCCGACGAGGGCGGGCGCGGGCATGATGCCCGCCGTGCGGATCGGCTGGTCCGTCGGGGGGCCGGGCTCGTGGGCGTGCGGAATTTGGTTGAACAGGTGCAGCAGGTACCAGATGCCCGCGCCGAACACCGCGAGGTAGACGACCGCGAAGGCGGCCAGCGAGGCGGCGACAGCGGGAGCGGCGATGGGCGCGATGCTGTCGGCGGTCCGCAGCATCCCGTAGACCGTGAAGGGCTGGCGACCCGCCTCGGTCACCGTCCATCCGGCGGTCACGGCGATTAGGCCTGAGGGGCCCATCGCGACGGCGAAGCGATGCAGCCACGCGGCGTCGTAGAGTCGACCCTGCCGACGCAGCCAGAGCGAGGCGACGCCGAGGGCGATCATCAGCAGGCCCAGGCCGACCATCACGCGGAACGACCAGAAGACCAGCGGCAGGTTGGTCGGCCACGTGTCGCGCGGCATGTCCTTCAGGCCCCGAACTTCGCCGTCGACAGTGTGAGTGAGATAGAGGCTCGCGAGGCCCGGGATGCCGATGCGGTCCCGCACGGTGGCGGCCTCCGCGTCCGGCCAGCCGAACAGAATCGCGGGTGCGCGCCGCTCCGTGTCGAAATGGCCTTCCATGGCGGCGACCTTGGCCGGCTGGTGTTCGTAGGAATTTCCGCCGTGCAGATCGCCGATCACGAGCTGGGCCGGCGCCACAATGGCCGCCATCCACATCGCCATGGAGAACATCAGCCGGGCTCGGGGATTGCCGCGGTCGCGCAGGAGATGCCAACCCCCACCGCGCCGACGAGCATCGCGGTGGTGAGATAAGCCCCGGTCACCGTATGGGCGAAGCGGTACGGGAACGAGGGATTGAAGATGATCGCCCACCAATCGGCCGGGGCGAAGCGGCCATCCGGCCCGGCGACGTGGCCGGTGGGCGTCTGCATCCAGGAATTGGCCGACAGGATCCAGAAGGCGGAGACCAGTGTGCCGCCGGCGACCAGGCAGGTCGCCAGGAAGTGCAGCCGCTTGCCCACGCGTTCCAGGCCGAACAGCATGACCCCGAGGAAGCCGGCCTCCAGGAAGAAGGCGGTGAGCACCTCGTAGCCGAGCAGCGGCCCGAGCACCGGCGCCGTCCGGTCGGCGAAAACCGACCAGTTGGTGCCGAACTGATAGCTCATGACCAGACCCGACACGACGCCCATGGCGAATGCGACGGCGAAGATGCGGAGCCAGTAGCGGTAGGTGTCGAGATAGACGGCCTTGCCGGTGCGCAGCCAGAAGCCTTCGAGCACCGCGAGAAAGCTCGCCAGACCGATCGTGAAGGCTGGGAACAGGAAGTGCCAAACGACAGTGAGCGCGAATTGGACTCGCGCGAGGTTGACTGCGCTGGGCAGTTCAAGGGCGGACATCGTGGTCTCCGGACGACGGACCTGAAAGGCCTGGCGTGATCCCGGCGCACGCTCCTTGATCCAACTCAAAGCCTGGCCGCGCGGGCCGGCGGGGTGAAGGCCGTTCCGCTCTTTGCGCTGGATCAAGGCTTCGCCGCACTCGGTCAGACATTGTCTTGGCCGGCCCCGCTCGCGGGCCCCGAGGAGGCCGCCATGAGCTACGCCAACATCTTGGTATACCTCGACTTTGCGGAAAACGCGCCGGACCGTGTACGACTCGCGGCCGGTCTCGCACGCCGCTTCGACGCGACGCTGACGGGAGCCGCATCCGCGGAGGTGCCGGCGCCGCTCTTCGCGCGCGATATCCGCGACGCACAGGCTCAGTACGATCGCTCCAAGGATGAGATCCTGCACGAGCCTCGAGCGAGCGCATGCGGTGTTCGCGCGCTGCGCCGGCGAGGCACCCAGGACTGACTGGCGCAGTGCCACCGCACGGCCCTTCGCTTATTTCGTCGAACAGGGGCGCGCGGCCGACCTGCTGGTGATCTCTCGCGGCGGCCCGACCGATCTCGATCCAGGTCCGCTCGGCATGGCACCCGGTCCCGTCCTGATGGAGGCCGGCCGTCCGGTCCTAATGGTGCCGCCGTCGGTCTCAAGCCTGAAGGGGGACCAGATCGTGGTGGCCTGGAAGGATACGCCCGAGGCACGCCGGGCGGTGACCGGGGCTCTCCCGTTCCTCCAGTCCGCCAAGCAGGTCTTCGTGGTCACCGCGGGCGAAGGCGCTCGATTCGAAGGCGCGCAGGACGTCGCCGCGCATCTGGCGCGCCATGGCGCCTCCGTCAGCACGCATCTTCTGACCACGACGACGAGTGACGGCGACGAGATCCTCCGATTCGCCCGCAAGCAGGAAGCCGATCTGATCGTGATGGGCGCCTATGGCCATTCGCGACTGCGGGAATGGGCGTTCGGCGGCGCGACCCGGCACATGCTGGAGACGGCTTCGATCTGCTGCCTGATGGCGCACTGATCGGCTGAGCCTCCGCGCGCCGCCAGCGGCTCGAGCCGGCCGGGATCGCTCGGCCGCACGCTGCCGGGCACGATCCGGATGGTCTTCTCGCGATCGAGACGCATGAGCAGCCGGCTCATCGTCTCGCCGGTGCGGGCGCAGCGGGCTGGCTATTTCGAGAAATGGGCGGTCGACATCCGGTCCGTCACGAGTTCGAACGGGATCCAGTCATATTGCTGGACAGGCTCGCGCCGGATCAGCTTCAGAGCGTCGTCGAGGGCCCGGCGGCCCTCCAGGGCCGCATTCTGATGGATCGTCACGGCCATGCGCTTCTGCTGCATTGCCGCGATTCCATCGGCCGTCGCATCCACGCCGCCGATCAGGATGCGGCCGGAGGGGATACCGGCGGCCTCGGCGGCGTCGGCCGCCCCGATCGCCATCTCGTCATTGTTGGCTGCAATGGCGTCGATGGCGATTCCTTTGGCCAGCCACCCTGAGACCAGCGCTGCAGCCTTCTTGCGGTCCCAATCCGCGGCCGCTTCCGCGACGACCTGCAGATCGGGAAACTCCGCGATCACCTCCTTCACGCCGCGCGTGCGGAGCGCGGACCCTCGTGGTCCGGATGTCCGGAGAGGATCGCGATCCGGCCGGTGCCGTTCAGCATCTGCGCGAGCTTGCGCATCTGGAGCCGGCCCGCGACGAGATCGTTTGGCAGGACGAAGGCGATATGCCCGGGAAACCAGTCCTCGCGCGGTCCATTGTTGACGTAGACCAGCGGGATATCGGCGTCTCGCGCCAGGGCCGTGATAGCGGCATTCGCCCCAGCATCGACCGGCATGATCACCAGCGCATCGACCTTCGCGGCGATGAACCGCCGGACCTGATCGATCTGCTGCGCGCCCGCACCTTCGGGCGCGAAGGTGAACTGCAGGGAGATGCCCTGGGACCTCCCATAACGCTCGATCTCGTCGTGCAGGAGTTGTGTGAATGCCGTGGGCGGGATCATAAGCACGCCGATGGTAGTCGCGAGCGCCGGCGTCGACAGACCGGCGAGAACGGCAGCAAGAACGGCCGCCCACCACCGCCTCGGCCGAGCCGGCCTCCGACCGGGGCGCCCGCCCAGGCCCGGCCGAAATGCGTGCCAGTTAGCGTCGCGGATGCGGGTGACTGCCCGCCCATGGTGTGTTCGGATCATGGCACTTGCCTCATCGTGATCGGCCATGCCGGCGCCTCACGCGGCGCGGATTCGGTCGAGGAACCGAGCGACTTCGTCGCCGAGACGCTCGGCGTCGCGCGACAGCGCGCTCGCTGCCGTGAGCACGCGGCCGGCCGTTGCGCCCGTGTTCTCCGCCGTGTCGGCAACGCAGGCGATATGCGCGCTGACCTCGCCCGTGCCGTGCGCCGCCTGCGCGATGTTGTGCACGATCTCCTGCGTGGCGGCGCCCTGCTCCTCGACCGCCGCCGCGATGGAGGCGGCCGCACGGCTCATGTCCCCGACCCGGCTCGTGATGCCTTCGATGGCGGCCACGGCCTCGGCGGTGGAGTCCTGGATGACGGACACGTGGTGCGTGATGTCGTCGGTCGCCTGCTTCGTCTTGCCGGCCAGCTGCTTCACCTCGGCGGCGACGACGGCGAAACCGCGGCCTGCCTCTCCGGCCCGCGCTGCCTCGATAGCGGCGTTGAAGGCGAGCAGATTGGTTTGCGCGGCGATCTTGGCGATGATCCGGACCACGTCGCCGATCCGGTCGGCCGCCCCGCTGAGCGCCTGGACCAGATTCGTGGTCTGCACCGCCTCGTCGGCGGCGCCGCTGGCCATGGCGGCGGTCATCTCCGCCTGGCGCCCGACCTCCTGGACCGATGTGCCGAGTTGATCGGCGGCGGCCGCGATCATCCGGACGTTGGATTGCGCCTGCTCGGCTGCCGCCGCGACGGTGGTGGATTGGTTCGCCGTCTCTCCGGCAGTCCGACTCATCAGATCGGCGGCGCCACGAAGTTCCAGCGCCGCTGAGGCAACCGTGCCGACGATGCCTCCGACCGCAGCCTCGAAGCCTTCCGCCATCTCCCGCATCACGGTACGGCGCTGCTGGTCGGCCTCGGCGCGCATCCGCGCGGCGTCCTCCTCAAGGGAACGCGCGCGCAGCATGTTGTCCTTGAACACCCGGACGGCGCCCGCCATAGCGCCGAGTCTCGTCCCCCCGCGCTCCGGTGGGAACCGCGACGGTAAGGTCGTTCTCGGCAAGGCGCTCCATGACGCGGGTCATCATGGCGATCGGTGCCGCTACCCGGCGCAGGATGAACCAGATGATCGCCAGCGTCAGCGCCGCCGCGACCGCCACAGCGACGGTGACTGCAAGACGCGAGGTGACGCCCGCCGACTCGGCGGTCGCCGTCTGTTGGAGGGCCCCGGCCTGACGATGGGTAAGCACAGTGTTGACCGCCTGCGTGAAGGCGACCGCATCGTTCTGCAAGGCGACCGTGAACACGGCATCGGCCAATTCGCGCTCTCCGGCCCGATCAAGTGTCGCGGCCTCAGCTTCAACCGCCAGGAAATGATGCCATGCCTCCCGCAAGGCGTGCGCGAGCCGCTGTTCGTCGGGCCCCTGGATCGTCGGCGCGTAGGCGCTCCAGGCCGCGGAAAATGCCTCCTGGGCCGCCTTGGTCTCGACGAGAAAACCTCGGCGGCTCGCCTCGGAATGCGCGTTACGGGCCAGAGCATCGAGGGCCCGCAGCTCCTGACTCAGCTGCTTCATCGTTCCGAGAACCGTCACCGCCTTGATCTCACCGGCAATGGATCGACTCACGTCGTTGATCTTGCCAATACGTAATACGGAGAACATCCCGATCGCGGTCGAGAGGCAGAACAGCATCACCGCCGATCCAATAATAGTCGCGCGCAGGCTTCGAGAAAATTTCCTCGCGCGTTCGGGCCAAGCCTGAACCATTCAAATAAATTCCAACTCGAGTCTTGTTAGACTATTATACTTGGCGGCGTGCGAAATCAATGACTTGTTTAATTGATAACTGTGTCGACGATAATCTTAATTCGGCAGTTAGTGTCTGCGTAGAGATGGGCGCGATTTGTATTTCTGAGGTGGATATTTGAACACCGTAAGCTTTATCGACGCTTCTTTTTTCCGTGCGAAATGCGCTGGCGCATGTGACGTGCGGGCTGTTCCGAAAAGGCGCAGGGAGGCGGCAGCCTCGCGGGTTCCGACTTGGCTGTTCTGCATCAGGCGTCGTTCCGGCTCCCGACGCTGGAGAGACCTGTCAGGGGTAGCAACCCTGGGTCGACTAGGCGGGTGAACCTATCGCCCACTGACTGCACGGTCTTGACGAGAGCGATGAGCACGACGACCGCCAGAATGGTCTCGGTGCGAAAGCGCTGATCGCGCTAACGGATCCAAAAATTGTCGAGCCGGCCCGCGGCGCCGGCCATCGCGCAGTGTCTCGGGAGCGAGACGGCGGCACAGGTGCCAGACCCAGCACGATGCCCGGCCTCGCCACGGACGTGAGCACTCTGGTGTCGATTCGCGCCGGGCAAGCGTCGAACGCGCGGGGTCCCTCGACCAGTCCGGGATCCACCTCGCGGTTCGCCGTGTCGACAAGGCGTGCGATCCACGGCGCCGCCACGGCGAGCGCGCCGCTTGGAACGGAGCGTCTCGCCGCCACCGGGATCTTGTCTTCAACGTGTCGGGGAAGGGAGGCCGGTCGGCGCAACCGGCGATCGGGATGTGTCGGCCGAAGTTCCGCCCGGCCGCTCGCCGATGCGCGCGGCTTCTGTGGCGCTCAAACAGCGGCGTGTGCCTTGCGCAGGCAGGCAGCGAACACCGACTTATGCTAGTCTGCGCCTTGATGGAGACGGGCGAACACAAGACCTCCCATCCGACTGCTCGGCCGTTCTGAAGTGGTTACGCGGTCAGGTCAGCCCGGCCGTCATGAATGTGCCTCTAAAACAGGCCGTGGAGCACAGGATATCGTTCCCGCGCTACATCCCGGGGCTGTGATCCCTTTCGAATGGGCGTCGCCCCGAAGCCGAGTCACGCCGGCTGTCTCGCGGCGCCCATGTCGGGGGAACATCGCCAACTCCGGAGGGACTCGCTCGGAGCCGAGTGGGTCCCGTTCAAATAGCCCATACGCGAGCCGGAAGCCGCTTACAGCGGCCTTGTCTGCCGCTCTTTCAGCCACATCAGGCCGGCTAGAGCCATCCACGGACACACGAATACGATGAAGGCGAGCAGCCCCACGGCTAACCTCCTGGCAGAGCGCAGCGAATATCAGGAAACGTCGGCGGTATTCGACGGATCCCGTTCAATTGCGGTCGACCGGGCTTGGCGGGCCATCGCGATCAACTCCGACGCGGTCAGACCGCGCGGCGGTAAGGGCTCTGGACAAGCGGCAGCCCTGGGCGGACGCGGTGCCGGCGGGAGCATGGCGGCCCGTCCCGGCCAGAGCCGCTTGAATCGACCAGCCTTCCGCATGGATTGATCCGCCACGCATACACCTCTCGCAAATCACCTGCGGCCAGGGGTAGGCGAGGGCCTGGAATCGGGTAACCCGAAACCTGACAAGGGTCGGGCCGTGGGTCGGCGTCAGCGGCATGCGAAAGCCCCTGGGCGCGGCCGATGATCGCCCTACCGCTGCGCTTTTTCTGGCAGCTGCCGTTCGCGACGGCTGCCGGCGGGTGCGGAGGTCGTTCCTCAGCTCCGGCGATCAGGGAGCCGCCAGCCGCCCCACAGGGTGGCCGCCGCCTAATTCTTCAAGGCTGCGCCACCCGTGTTCCGCATAGCCGACGCGCACGGGCCGGATCGGACCGCGCGCTTCCAGCGACAGGCGAGCGACTTCTTACGTCTCAGCTGGGCGTTTACTCCGCCGACGCCGTGTGGGGCACCGCCGGTTCCCCGGCGATCTGGACGACGTCCCCTGCATTGATGAACTCCTGCGGGCTGTCGATCAGCCGCTGGTCGAGGGTCACGCCGCTCCTGATCTCCACGTCGTTGCCGAGATTTCGGCCGAGCTTGACCGGATGCAGCGCGACCCTGTGATCCTGTTGGACCTCTGCCACCTGGGTGCCGTTCTTGTT
This sequence comes from Methylobacterium sp. P31, assembly GCA_050632875.1. Lineage (GTDB taxonomy): Bacteria > Pseudomonadota > Alphaproteobacteria > Rhizobiales > Beijerinckiaceae > Methylobacterium. Next base: position 342,300 of record JBODSC010000003.1, read on the forward strand.
GAACAGCAGCGCGGTGGCGGGGATGCGCAGAGTGTCCGGGTTCGACGGTATGTGGAACTGCACCTCCACGAAGGCTCCGGGCCAGAGCGCGCCGTCGGGATTGTCGGCCTGCAGTTCCACCAGACCCTGCCGCGAGTCCTCCGCGACGGCATTCGCCGTCGAGGTGACCTCGGCGGTGAACGACGTCTCTAGCCCGGGCACGTGCAGGGACGCCTTGAGGCCGGGCTTCATCACCGCCAGGAATCCCTGCGGCACGTTCACGAAGACGCGCATCCGGTGGATGTCCGAGACACGGAACAGCGGCCGTCCCGAGGTCCCGCCAGCGGTCAGGAGGTCGCCGATATCGACCGCACGGGCGGTCAACACGCCGTCGAACGGCGCCTTGATCTGCTTGAACCGGGTCAGCTCCTCCAGGCGGCTCACGACCGCCTGCTGGGCGACGAGATTGGCTTTGGCGACCGAGAGCGCCGCCGCGCGGGAGGCTGCGGTGAAGCGGTCGGTGTCGCCGCGTTCCTCGCTGGACCAGCCCTGCGTGACGAGGCGGGCGGTGCGCTTGTTGGTGGCCTCGCTGAGATCCGCGTTGGCCTGGGCCTGCTGGATCGCGGCTTGGATCTGCACCAGCGTCGCCCGGGCCTCGGCGAGTTGCTGATCGAGGTCGGGCGCCGAGATGTCGGCCAGCACGTCATCCTTGCGCACGCGCGCGCCGATATCCTTGTGCCACGCCGTCACGTAGCCGCTGGCGCGGGCGTAGAGCGAGCCGGTGTAGTAGGCGTTCAGCGTCCCGGGCAGGGTCAGGTCCTGGTCTTGGGGACCACGCTGTGCCTGCACCACCCGGACGGTCGGGATGGCCTGCTTCTCGGTCCAGGCCTCGATCTCCTGCATCCCCTTGGCGCGCTCGGTGATGCCGGTATAGGCGAGCGCCGCGGCGCCCGCCGCGACGCCGAACAGGAGCACCACGACCTTTCGCTTGGAGGGCGTTGGGGTCTCGACGGGGTCCATGTGTGATCTAGCTCAGACGGACGGAGAGGGAAGGGCACCGGGGAGCGGCGCATCCGCATGGCCGCGCGCACGCCCGTGCACGATGCTGAAGACGACGGGGACGAAGAACAGCGTCGCCGTCGTGGCAAGGAGCAGGCCACCGATCACGGCACGGCCGAGCGGCGCGTTCTGCCCCGGCTCGATCGCCATCGGGAGCATGCCGATGACCATGGCGAGCGCCGTCATGATCACCGGCCGCAGCCGCGTCGCGCCCGCCGCCAGCGCGGCGTCGAGGGCGGTCAGACCGGCCGCGAGCTGCTCCCGCGCAAAGCTGATCACCAGGATCGAGTTGGCGGTCGCGACGCCCATGCACATGATGGCGCCGGTCAGCGCCGGGACGGAAATGTGCGTCTGCGTGATGAAGAGCATCCAGACGATCCCGGCAAGGGCTGCCGGCAGCGCCATGATGATGACGAACGGATCGAGCCAGGATTGGAAGTTGATCACGATCAACAGGTAGATGAGCACGATCGAGAAGCCGAGCCCGATCAGAAGCTGCTGGTAGGCGTCCGACATCGTGACGACTTGGCCGCGCCCCGTCACGGTCGAGCCTTTCGGCAGCGCGCTCTTCGTCTCGTCGATGATCGTCTGGATATCCGCAGCCGTGCCTCCGAGGTCCCGGCTCTGGGCGGCGGCCAGGATGTTGACTGTGCCCATGACGTTGTAATGCGTCACCACCGCGCTGAGCGGCTCGGGCGAGATGGTCGAGAGGCCGCCGAGAAGCTGCTCCGACCGGGCCGCCGTGATCGGCAGGTTGTTGAGGTCCCCCAGCGTGTCGATGGCATATTGCGGCGTTTGGACCGAGACCGGATAGGACACGCCGTTGCGCGGATCGAGCCAGTAGGTCGGCGCCGTTTGCGTGCTGCCTGAAAGGCTCGCCTGCACGCTGGTGGCCGCGTCCCCTCGGTCAGGCCGACGACGCCGGCCAGCGCGCGGTTGAAGTCGACACGGAGCGCCGGGTTCTTCGACTGCTCCTGGATCCGCGGATCCGCCACGCCGGCCACGCGGCGGATCCGCGACAGCAGCTGGTACGCGTAGGCGCGATTGCCCTCGATGTCGCGGCCGGCGATCTGCACGTTGAGGGCGGCCGGCGAGCCGAAGTTGAGAATCTGGCTGACGATATCGGCCGGCAGGAACGAGAACGTCACGCCGGGAAATTCCCGCGGCAGGCGGCTGCGCAGGTTGCGGGTGATGGTATCGGCGGGAACCTCTCCTCGCGCAGGGTCACCAGCATGTCGGCGTCGAAGGTGCCGATCGTGCCGCTGTTGCCGTACGAGATGTTGATGCCGCTGATCGGCAGGCCGATGTTGTTCACGACGCTGGCGACGCGCCCCGGAGGCAGCAGGGCGCGGACGCGGTTCTCGATCCGCCCGGTCAGGGCCGTCATCTCCTCGATGCGCGTGCCTGTCGGTGCGCGGATATGGAGGCGCAGGGCGTCGGATTCGATCGACGGGAAGAAGTCGCGGCCGAGATAAGGCAGCAGCAAGAAGGACAGGCCGGTTGCGGCCAGGAATCCGCCTGCGAACAGGCGCCGGTGCGCGAGGGCGAGCGCCAGCAGCCCGAGATAGCCGCGGCGCAGGCTCTCGAACTGCCGCTCGAATCCCTGCTGGAACCGCCCGAAGAAGCCGGGCGCGGCATGCGCCCCGCCGCCATGGGCGTGGGCGTGACTTGCCAAGAGGTAGCGCGCCAGGGTCGGCACCACGGTGTAGGTCAGCACGTAGGACGCGATCATCGCGAAGACGACCGCCATCGCCAGCGGCCGGAACAGGAAACCCGCCACGCCGCCGAGCGCGAGCAGCGGCGCGAAGGCGATGCAGATGCAGAACAGCGCGATGGTCGCCGGCGGCATAATCTCCTGTGCGCCGCGGGTGATTGCCGTGACGATGTCCTCGCCGAATTCCTCCATGTGCCGGTTGATGTTCTCGATGGTCACCGTCGCGTCGTCGACCAGGATGCCCACCGCCAGCGCGAGGCCGCCGAGCGTCATGACGTTGATGGTCTGGCCCAGAACCGAGAGAGCGATCAGCGAGCAGAGCACCGCCAGCGGGATCGACACGGTGATGATCAGGGTGGAGCGCCAGCTGCCGAGGAAGACCAGGATCATGAAGCCGGTCAGCGCGGCGGCGATGAGCCCCTCGCGCACCACCGCGATCACGGAGTTCTTCACGAAGCCGGACTGGTCCGCCACGTATTTGAGGTCGACGCCGGGGGGCAGGGTCGCCTGGATGGCCGGCAGCCGCGCTTTCACGCCGGCGATGATGTCGAGGGTCGAGGCATTGCCGATCTTCAGGACCGACATCAGGACGCCCTTCTTGCCGTCGAGCTGGACGACGTTGGTCTGGGGCGGAGAGCCGTTACGCACGTGAGCGACGTCGCGCATGAACACGACCGAGCCGTTGACCACCTTCACCGGCAGGTCGTTGAACGCCTCGACGGTCTTGGGCGAATCATTCAGGTCAATGATCCATTCGTAGCTGCCGATCTTCTGCGTGCCCACGGGCGTGATCAGGTTCTGCCGGGCGAGCGCCGAGCCGACATCCGCCGCCGAGAGGCCGTGGGCGTGCAGGGCCGACTGATCGAGGTCGATCTGCACCTGCCGCGCTGCGCCGCCATAGGCATAGGGGAGCTGCGCTCCCGGCACCGTGGCAAGCTGCGGCCGGATGAAGTTCATGGCCAGGTCGTTGAGGGCGGATTGCGAGAGCGTGTCGCTCGACAGGGCGAGCTGGATAATCGGCACGCTCGACGCGTTGTAGGCGAGCATCAGGGGCGGCGTGATGCCCGGCGGCAGCTGCTTCAGCTGCGTCTGCGAGATGGCGGTCACCTGCGCCTGGGCGGCCGTTATGTTGACACTCGGCTGGAAGAAGATCTTGACGATCCCGTAGCCCGGCACCGATTGCGATTCGATGTGTTCGATGTCGTTGACGGTGGTGGTGAGCGAGCGCTCGAAGACCGAAACGATCCGGCCCGACATGTCGTCCGCCGGCAGGCCGGTATATTGCCACACGACACTGACGACCGGAATCCCGATACTCGGGAAGATGTCGGTCGGCGTCCGGAAGATCGACAGGATCCCGAAGATCAGGATCAAGATCGACATCACGACGAAAGTATAGGGGCGCAGAAGAGCGAGTCGAACGATTGCGGCCATCGTCGGAGAATTGCCCTCGTCGCGATGTCGGAATTTGGCCGAGGCAAGCGCAGCCGTCGGCATTCAGTATTTTGCATTCAAGGAAAATTGGGGCAAATTCATGGCGCAGATCGACAAGATGGGTAGAAACATTTAGTAACGATCTAACTATACTTCCATCGGCCACGTATCAGGCAAATTTGTGCAATATCTCTATAGAGCAGCCTCGTCACCGTTCGGCGAATTGCGCCCAGAGTGGTGGCTCCATCTTCCATTTTCCTAACGAAAGAACTCGATCGCTGTCGCCACAAGGCAAGCGTCGATCGAGACCCTACAAGTCTGGTGTTGTCAGATGCGCCATAGAGGCACGTACTTCGAACTGTAGGTCGAACGGTTAAGCCCCCAAGCCGGGTCAATCATCTTGGTGAGCGACTGGCGCGACATATCACCAAGCAGTCTTCGCGCTTCATCGGAAGTATCTGGGTGGCTAAGCACATCTAAACAAGCTTCCAAACATTCTCGGTGCAGGCCTGCGTGATAGGCGTTGATGGCGAATTCGGTTCGCAATCCATACACATAGATCCAGGGCTGTAGGAGCAGTCCGTCATTCGGCAATTGCGTAGGAATTCCGCCACGGGCATAGTAGTAGCCTCTGACAAAATCCTTCTTCTGCCTGCAATAGCGACTCGCGCCATGTCGCGCCTCCGCTCGCCAGGGGCAGACCTTTATGGCGCGGTCATAGACGGCGAGCACTCTGTCAGCAGGCTCGTCCAGTTGCTCCATCAGATATGCCGCACTAATGAAACTGATATATATTTCCTCTTCCCAGAATCCGAGTCTCACACCGCCGAAGATAGTATTCAAGCGCCCTTCGGGGTTCGCCGCTATCGCGATAGCTCTGCGCCAAGTAATAAGTATAACGCGATATCAGGAGCGGATCCGTCTCTGTCGCGAGCGCGTTTTCGAGAATGGACGCGTCCCGCGCATACGTTGTCGGGTCGCGATGGGGCGCACCATCATCGCCGCGGCGCATGGAGAGAGAAATAGGACTGGCCAAGAAGGCGTCTTTGCAGTCCAGAAATTCGTGCAGCACACCCCGATATCGCCACTCGAGGTCGTTATTCACCAGCTGAATTCGCGTATATTGAGTAAATCCGTCGATAATTTTAAGATAATATGCCGGTGCTACCAGTTCTGGCATAGAACAATCTTTCGTAATGTTCAGTTCATCATCGGCATCAATGATCAGAGTGTAGGTTCCGTGGGGACGCGCAAGCGTCAGCGCCTCGCTCCGGTTGAAGGCGAAATCGACCCACGGTCGCTCCACGAGGGTGCCGGGCAGGTCCGCCATGGCCGACCTGATCACGTTCTGTGTCCCGTCCGTCGAGCCCGTGCCGACGATAATCCAATGATCAATGACGGGTCGGACTGTAGCGAGGCATCGAAGTATGACATGCGCCTCGTCTTTAACAATCATTGAAAGACAAATGGTCTGTCCGAACTGATTCACTCTCGCTAGACGTTGTAGAAGACTATAAGTATTTCCAAGATGACCGCGCAAACGCTCTTTACACTCTTGTCGAAAAACGTGCAAAATATCCTCGGCAATATGTTTGCTAGCGCAAGATCGCGCAAATTCTTTTTATTCAACACGGACATGCGGTATTTTAGACAAAATTGGCATTCATCGGGCGCATCTACTATAATTATGTTTTTCAAAAATATAAAATTTTTCTGCACACGTATGACGTGATCTATGAATTCGAGCTGCAACCGCTTCAGGTGTTCGGTCACATCGGCTTCCGTGCGACTGTGCTCGCCAGGGTATTCCACCGCGTCGCGACCCGCGGTGTCGCGGCCGGCTTGTGCTCCCGCGATTCGACACGTTGAGGCGGCGCGTGGATCACCGTTGCGAGAAGACGCCGCCCCACCACGACGTCTCATCGCGGGGAGCCGCTCAGGCGAGACAAATCCGGCTCATTGCTGATCGGGGCGCGAGCACCACGCCGCACGAACTCGCCCAGGGCTTTGACTACGGAGATTTCACATCTCGCAGCGGCTTCATCTCGTCTCCAAGATGGGCAGCCGCCTGCCACGCGGCGTCGAGAGAACTTGGATTGCCCCGAGATTCTGCTGCCGCCCTGATGCACCACCACCCAAAATGGGGGCGTGACTGCGGGACCTCGGCGGTGGACACAGTTGACCGACCTCATTGAACGCGTGAAGCTTGCGTGGGGTGTTTGCCTCTCACTTGAGCCGAACGAACTCATGGCTATTTGCGCGGAGAAGGCCGGCATGGCAGAGGCTCCCGATACGGTAGCCCGTCTCGCGCAGCTGGAGGCCGATAATGCCCGGCTGCGACGGCTCCTGGATGAGGCAGGAGCGCCCGATGGGCTGCGCCACGGATTGCGCGACACGATGGCCATGCTCCGCGCCGTCCTGCGTTTGTCCGCAGAGAGCGCCGAGAGCGTCGAGAGCTATGCGACCCACTTGGAGGGTCGGCTCGACGCCATCGCGCGGGTCCGGGCGACGGCGGACACGTTCGGTGAGGTCAACCTGCACACGCTGATCTCGGACGAATTGATGATCCACCTGATCCGCGAGGGCGAGCAGGCCGAGATCGATGGTCTGACGATACGGCTCCGGCCCAAATCGGCGCAGCTCGTCACGCTTGCGATCCATGAGCTCTCCACCAACGCGGTGGAGCATGGCGTCTTCGGCCTCGCCGAAGGGCGCGTCGACGTGTCGTGGTCGCTCGATGGCGGTGCCGCGAAACATCCCGGCACGCTGACGCTGATCTGGAAGGAATCGGGGGGATCGGGGCTCGCCGCACCGAGCCGGCGGGGCTTCGGCATGCAGGTTCTCGAGGAGATGCTGAGCTACGAACTCGGCGCCCGTGTCGATCTTGCCTTCGAGTCCGACGGCCTGCGCTGCACCGTCCGGTTTCCGCTCGCCGCACGGGTGGGGCGCGTCGTCGACGAGGGCGTCTCCGAGTAGAACGGCGAGCCTAGCTGACGCGGTTCGCGGAGGGCGCCTCAGCCTATGGCCCGCGCGACTTCTCGAACCTGACGCGTCGCGCGGTCGGCCCGCTCGCTCGCCAGCGCGATCGTGTCCATGCCGACCGCGATGGCCGAGACGCCGTGTGACGCCGTCTGCATGCTCCCCGACATTTCCCGCGTCACCGCAGATTGCTCCTCCACCGCTGCCGCGATGGTGGCCGACACCTCGCTGAGCGTGCGGATGGTGCCCTGGATCGCGCCGATAGCCGCCACGGCTTCGCGTGTCGCCGACTGGGTGGAAGCGATCTGCCCACGGATCTGATCCGTCGCCAGCCCGGTCTGCGCCGCCAGCGCCTTCACCTCGCTGGCGACCACCGCGAAGCCGCGGCCGGCTTCACCGGCCCGGGCCGCCTCGATGGTAGCGTTGAGCGCCAGCAGGTTCGTCTGTGCCGCGATGCCCGAGATGAGGCCTACCACGTCGCCGATCTGCGTCGCCTGCGCGCTCAGACCCGTCACGATGTTGCCGGTGTGCTGCGCCTGTCCCACCGCCTGACCGGCGATGTCTGCCGCGTGGCTCACCTGTTGGCTGATCTCGCCCACCGAGACCGACAGCTGCTCGGCGCCGGAGGCTACGGACCGGATATCGTTCGAGACCCGGCCCACCGTCTCGGCCGCCTCGCCGGTCTGCCGCGTCACATCCTCGACGGCGTGACCGATCGCGTCGAGATCGTCGCTGATGGCCCGTTGCGCCTCGGCCCGACGCTGCCGCTCATGAACCTGCACGGTGATATCGGTCGCGAACTTGACGACCCGGACCGGCCGGCCATCCGCATCGGTGATCGGGTTGTAGGTCGCCTGGATCCAGACCTCGCGTCCGCCCTTGGCAATGCGCTTGTACTCGGCCCTCTGGTAGTCGCCGCGCCTGAGCCCTTCCCAGAATTGCCGGTAGGCCGCGCTCTCGCGCATGGCCGGCTCGACAAACAGGCTGTGGTGACGGCCGCGGATCTCGCCCAACGTGTAGCCCATCGCGGCGAGGAAATTCGCGTTGGCATCCAGGATGGTGCCATCCAGCGCGAACTCAATTGTCGCGAGTGAGCGGCTCAACGCCGCAAGCTTCGCACGCTGGTCCCGCCGACCCGTCAGGCGATCGAACATCGTTTACTCCTGGTTTTCGGGCCGGGGTGCGGCGAAAGCGCACGCCCTGCAGGTTCCGGCAGGTCTTTGAGCACCTGCGCACAGCGCTGCACATATCGACGGGTCGAGCATGCGGCCGCCCGAGCAAACTCGGACGGACATGACTAACGTGTCTGCTCTTGCGTAACATTTAAGGACGAGCGATCTTACAGGCGCTGTACCTATTTCCAGTCGCTCCCGCACAAATAAGCAAAATGAATCAGCTTTCGCTCAGGAATTGCAGAGCACTAACTTAAGTTGTATTTTGTAGCTTGATCAACCTGCGGTCCGCATGTGAACAGCGCAAACGTTGCGAGCCGGCGCGAAATGGCTGCGGGCAGCCCGCTCTGCGGTGGATCGCAGCTTCGTTCCGTGCCGGGCCGGCGAGCGCTCACAATGGCGCCAGCGCGACATGGAAATCCTCGGGTCGGCGGTTCCGGCTGATCGTCGCCTCGATCCGGCCATAGGGTTCGTCGGTTGGGAGGAATACGGTGCCCAGATTGTCGAGACCAAAAGGCTTCAGATCGATCGGCACGTAGTGTTTATTGGGCATGATGAAGCTGATTTCGGCAATGTTCCGTATTTCGGCGAGCGCAGCCTCACCCATCCGATACATGCTGTCTTGGATGCTCCGACTGTAAGTCGTGCCGAATGCTTCGAGCAAAGTCGAGAGGACCCGCGCGTTCGTGACTTCGTAGTCGGCGGGCTCGGACGACCAAGTCCAGGTCGCGTCCATGCTGGTCGCCGCGATACGGTCGCTCGTATCCGGCAGGGTGCGATAGCGATCGTCGACGAAGCCGGCCCAGCCCGACTGCGTGGTCTTCATGAACGTATAGTCGCGAAGGCCCGAGCGCAGGATCGTTCCGGCGCGGCCGGCGGTGAGGCCGGTATAGCCACTACCGTTCCCATCCCTGACAAAGGCGTGGCCGTGCGGCACGCCGCCGATGTCTTGGCGCAACCAACGCGTCTCTTCGGCCTCGACTGTGACTGTCTCGATCTGCGGATAGGTGTCGAGCAGGACACGCGCGAGGGCGGTGACGAACCCCTCCTTGTCGAGAGCCACGTTCTGCGCCGCGGTGACGTTGACGATATTCTTGACGCTGTCGGTGGCGATGCAGGCCCGGTTGTCGCCCTCGGTCCAGGCGGCGTCGAAGCGCCCGGTCATCATCACGGAGAGCGTCAGTTCGCGGGGCGTGTGGTGATCGCCGTCACGGGCGAGGCGCATCACCCGGACCCGTTCCTTGCCGTAGCGCGATGCCGTCAGGGCCATGGAGATCTCCGCCAGAATGGCCGCGACGACGCGACCGACGGTGCAGCTTAGAGCGGCATCAGCAGCCGCTCCAAGGCGGCCCGGCTCCGCGGCGACTTGACCGCCACGGCGCACCGGCAGGCATATTGCGAGGCTGAACCTGCCCGCCATCTGGCTCACGAGGGGGTATGGACCTCAACACGATCGAGACCGTTCTCCGGCCCCGCAGCCGCTCGGAACTGCCGGCTTGGCGGGAGGGAGACTGCTGGCTCGCGGGCGGGTCGTGGCTGTTCTCCGAGCCGCAGCCCGGTATGCGGCGCCTCGTCGATCTCGCGAGCCTCGGCTGGCCCCCTTACACGCTCGGCCAGGACGGCCTGACGCTCGCAGCAACCTGCACGATCGCGCAACTCGACCGGCTTGAGCTGCCGCCGGCCTGGATCGCCGCGCCCCTGATCGGACAGTGCTGCCGGGCCCTGCTCGGCTCCTTCAAGATCCGGAACGTGGCCACCGTCGGCGGCAATCTGTGCCTGGCGCTGCCGGCGGGGCCGATGATCGCGCTGATCGCCGCCTTGGACGGCACCTGCGCGATCTGGTCTGCGGATGGCGGCGAGCGGTGCCTGCCGGTGACGGAGTTCGTCCTCGGACCCCAGCGGAACGCCCTGGGGCCGGGGAGATCCTGCGCAGCCTGTTCCTGCCGTCCGCCGCTCTCGAACGCCGGACGGCGTTCCGGCGCATCAGCCTCAGTCCGAACGGGCGCTCAGGGGCGTTGCTGGTGGGCACGCGGGACGCAAATGGCGTCTTCGCGCTGACGGTCACGGCCTCGGTGAAGCGCCCGCTCCATCTGGTCTTCGAGATCCTCCCGGACGACGACGCCCTGGATCTTGCGCTGGCGGATGCGATCCCGGACGCGCTCTACCATGACGACCTACACGGTCGGCCGGACTGGCGGCGGCACATGACCCGGCACCTCGCCCGGGAAATCCGGGATGAACTCGGGGCCCATGGCGCGGAGGGCACCGCGCCATGAGGCTCACCGTCAACGGCTTCGCCCATGAGGGCGAGCCCCGGCCGGGACAGTGCCTGCGCACCTATCTCCGCGAGGCCGGCTGGTTCGGCGTGAAGAAGGGCTGCGACGCGGGCGATTGCGGCGCCTGCACGGTCCATCTCGAGGGCGACCCGGTTCACAGCTGCCTGCTGCCCGCTTTCCGGGCCGAGGGACGGAGCATCACCACCATCGAGGGATTGGCCGGCCCCTGCCGTCCGGAGGACCCCGTGCCGCTGACCATTCACCCCGTGCAGACGGATTTCCTGGCGGCGCAGGGCTTTCAGTGCGGGTTCTGCACGCCCGGCATGATCATGACGGCTGCGGCCCTCAATCAGAGCCAAAGGCAGGATCTCGGCGCCGCTCTGAAGGGCAATCTGTGCCGCTGCACCGGTTACCGCGCGATCCGAGACGCAGTAGCGGGCCGCGCGCATACGGACCGGAGCGCTGAGGGCGGCGATCCGGTGGGTCGCAATCTGCCGGCGCCAACGGCGCCTCTGATCGTGGCCGGCCGGGCTCGCTTCACGCTCGACATGCCCTTCGGCGAGGCACTCCATCTCAAGGTTCTGCGCTCGCCGCACGCCCATGCGCGCATCTTGGCGATCGAGACCGAGGCGGCATTGGCCGTACCGGGCGTCGTCGCGGTGCTCACCCATGCGGACGTGCCGCAGCGCCGCTTCTCCACCGGACGCCACCAGGATCCGCGGGACGATGCGGCGGACACCTGCATCCTCGATACTGTGCTGCGCTTCGTCGGCCAGCGGGTCGCTGCGGTCGCCGCCGAGACGGAGGCCGCCGCGGAGGCAGGCTGCCGGGCGCTGCGCGTCACGTACAAGCTCCGCCCGGCGCTCCTCGACCCGACTCGCGCGCTCCTGCCGGACGCCCCGCGCGTTCACGATCCTGGCGAGCGGGCGGGCGCGGATGCGCCGCCGCTCGGGCGCCATCCGAACCTGGCCGCCGAGGTGCACGGCGAGGTCGGCGACGTCGAAGCGGGCTTCGCGGCGGCCGACTTCGTCTACGCCGGCACGTTCTGGTCCCAGCGCGTCCAGCACACCGCCCTGGAGACCCATGGCTGCGTCGGCTGGCGCGATGCCGACGGACGGCTGACGCTGCGCACAAGCAGTCAGGTGCCGTTCCTGACCCGGGACGCCCTGTGCGACCTGTTCGGCCTTGAGCGGGACGCGGTGCGCGTCGTCTGCGGCCGGGTCGGCGGCGGGTTCGGCGGCAAACAGGAGATGCTCACCGAGGATCTCGTGGCGCTCGCGGTGCTGCGCACCGGGCGCCCGGTGCGATGGGAGCTGACCCGGCAGGAGCAGTTCATCGGGACCACCACCCGCCACCCGATGCGGGTCGCCGTGAAAGTCGGTGCCCGCCGGGACGGGCGGCTGACGGCCATCAGCCTCGACGTGCTCTCCGACACGGGCGCCTACGGCAACCACGCGGGCGGCGTGATCCATCACGGTTGCAACGAGGTGCTGGCGGCCTATGCGTGCCCGAACAAGCGGATCGAGGGCGTCGCGGTCTACACCAACACGGTGCCGGCCGGCGCCTTCCGGGGCTACGGCCTCGGCCAGACGATCTTCGCCCTCGAATCCGCCCTCGACGAGGTCGCCCGCGGCCTCGGCATCGATCCGTTCGACCTGCGCCGGATCAACGCCGTGAAGCCCGGCGACGCGATGGTCTCGAACAGCCTGGAGCCGCACGACGTGGTGTTCGGCAGCTACGGGCTCGACCAGTGCCTGAACCTCGTGCAGGAGGCTCTGCGCGCCGATCCGGAGCCCGATCCGGAGCCGGGCTGGCGCAACGGTACCGGCATGGCGATGGCGATGATCGACACCATTCCCCCGCGCGGCCACCACGCCGACGCGCGGGTGAGCCTGGACGCGGATGGCGGCTACACCGTGCATGTCGGCACCGCCGAGTTCGGCAACGGCACCAGCACGGTGCACCGGCAGATCGCGGCCTCGGCGCTGCGTGCCGAACCGGACCGCATCCACGTCGCGGGCGCAGACACGGACGCGGTCGGCCACGATACGGGGGCCTATGGCAGCACCGGGACCGTGGTGGCCGGCCTCGCCACCCTCCGCGCCGCCGAGGCGCTCGCCGCGCGGATCCGGGCCCGGGGAGCGGAGATGTGCGGTGCGGATCCGGCGTCCTGCCGCCTGGCCGGCGCGGTGATCGAAACGCCGCGCGGCCCGTTGGCCCTCAGCGCACTCGGTCCCCTGGAGGCGCGGGGCCGCGCCGACGGCAGCCCGCGCTCGGTGGCGTTCAACGTCCAGGCTTTCCGGGTGGCGGTCCATCCGGTGAGCGGCGAGGTCCGCATCCTCAGGAGCGTCCACGCCGCCGATGCCGGCCGGGTGATCAACCCGATGCAGTGCCGCGGCCAAGTCGAGGGCGGCGTCGCGCAGGCGATCGGCGCCGCGCTCTACGAGGACTTCCGCATCGACGCGGACGGCCGGGTCGTTACGCAGACGTTCCGCGACTACCACATCCCGGCCTGCGCGGACGTGCCGGAGACCGAGGTCCTGTTCGCCGAGACCCACGACAGCATCGGCCCCCTCGGTGCCAAATCGATGAGCGAATCGCCCTACAATCCGGTCGCGGCGGCGCTCGGCAACGCCATCCGCGACGCGACGGGGCCCGGCTCACCGCCACCCCCTTCGCGCCCGACAGGATCTACCGGGCCGTTGCGGCCGGGCGAGGCGGGGAGCCGTGATGGACATGAAGCGCGACGCGGCGGTGCCGGAGACGGGCGCCGCCGGCTTTCTGGAGCGCAGGTTCCGGCTCGCCGAGCATGGAACGAGGGTGCGCACCGAGTTGCTCGCGGGGCTGACCACCTTCCTGACAATGGCCTACATCGTCTTCATCAATCCCAGCATCCTGGCCGATGCCGGCATGCCCCGGGGTGCGGTGTTCGTGGCGACCTGCCTCGTCTCGGCGCTCGGATCGATGATCATGGCGCTCTACGCCAACTTCCCGATCGCCCTCGCGCCCGGGATGGGACTCAACGCCTATTTCACCTACGTGGTCGTCCAGGGCCTGGGCTTCTCCTGGCAGGCCGCTTTGGGCGCGGTGTTCATCTCCGGCCTGTGCTTCCTGATCGTCACCGTGACCGGTCTGCGCGCGCTCATCATCGCCGGCATCCCGCGCTCGATGCGCATCGCCATCACGGTCGGGATCGGCCTTTTCCTGGCGATCATCGCGCTCAAGAATGCCGGCCTGATCGCGGCGAGCCCGGCGACCTTCGTCACCCTGGGCGACCTCCACAAGCCCGAGGCGCTGCTCGCGGTGATCGGATTCCTGATGGTGGCCGTCCTCTCCGTCCGGAAGGTTCGGGCGGCGCTGCTCGCCAGCATCCTCACGGTCACGGCCCTGAGCTTCATCTTCGGGGGCAACACCTTCCAGGGATTCGTCTCCCTGCCGCCATCGATCGGCCCCACCCTGTTCGCCCTCGACATCAAGGGCGCCCTGTCGGGGGCCTCATCAACGTCATCCTGGTCCTATTCCTGGTCGAGCTGTTCGACGCCACCGGCACGCTGATGGGCGTGGCGAACCGCGCCGGCCTGCTGACCGACGGGCGGATGCAGCGCCTCGACCGGGCCCTTATGGCGGATTCCGTCTCGGTCTTCGCCGGCTCGCTGCTCGGCACATCGAGCACGACCGCCTATCTGGAAAGCGCCTCCGGGGTGGAGGAGGGCGGCCGGACCGGCCTCACCGCCGCCACCGTGGCGGTGCTGTTCCTGGCCTGCCTGTTCTTCGCCCCACTGGCCGGGGCCGTTCCGCCCTATGCCACGGCGCCGGCACTGTTCTACGTCGCCTGCCTGATGCTGCGCGAACTGGTCGACCTCGACTGGGACGATCTCACCGAGGTCATCCCGGCCTGCGTGACCGCGCTGCTCATGCCCTTCACCTACTCGATCGCAACCGGCGTCTCGTTCGGCTTCATCACCTATGCGGGGCTGAAGCTGCTCTCCGGTCGCGCGCGGGACGTGAAGCCGGTCGTCTGGGTGATCGCGGGCCTCTTCCTGTTCAAGTTCATTGAGACGGGCGGGGCGCATTGATGGCGGGATCCGTCCCGGCCGGGCCGTCGCGCATCGCGGCGCTGCGCGGACGCGCCGCGAGCCTCAACGGCAACCCGTTCCTGGCGGAAGGATGCCTGGACCATGTCGAGGATGCCCTGATCCTCATTGAGGACGGACGGATCGCGGCGTTCGGTCCCTATGCCGACCTGATTGGCCGGGTGCCAGACGGCGTCTCGGTGATGGAATACGGGAACGCCCTGATCCTGCCGGGGCTGATCGATACCCACGTCCACTACCCGCAACTGCAGGTGATCGCGAGCTACGGCGAGAAGCTGCTGTCCTGGCTCGACAAATACACATTCCCCGCAGAGCTGGAATTCGCCGATCCGACCCATGCGGAGCGGGTGGCGAAGCTGTTCTTCCGCGAGATTCTGGGGGCCGGCACCACGACGGCGGCGGTCTATTGCACGGTCCATCCCGGATCCGTCGAGGCGTTCTTCGCGGAATCCGAGCGGTTCAACACCCGCATGGTCGCCGGCAAGGTCCTGATGGACCGCAACGCGCCGGAGGCGCTGCGCGACACGGCGCAAAGCGGCTACGATGAAAGCACGGCGCTGATCGCGCGCTGGCACGGGCGCGGGCGTCAGCTCTACGCGGTGACGCCCTGTTTCGCCCCCGCCTGCACGCAAGCGCAGCTCGATGCGGCCGGCACGCTGCTGAGGGAGCACGAGGGCCTCTATCTGCAGACCAACCTGTGCGAGACCACCGACGAGGTCGCCTGGGTGCGGGAGCTGTTCCCCGATCGGGCGAGCTACCTCGACGTCTATGCCCAGTCCGGCCTCGTCGGGCCGCGCTCGGTCCTCGGTCACGCGATCCATGTCGGCGAGGACGATCTCTGCACCTGCCACGCCGCCGGTGCGGCGCTCGCCCATTGCCCGACCTCGAACGGCTTCCTCGGCAGCGGCCTGTTCCGCCTGTTCGACGCGCTGGATCCCCGGCGACCGGTGCGCGTGGGGCTCGGCACCGATGTCGGCGCCGGCACCACCTTGTCGCTGCTGAAGACGCTGGGGGATGCCTACAAGGTCGCGGCCCTGAACGGGACCAAGCTCGACGCGCTCCGGGCGTTCTGGCTCGCGACGCTGGGCGGCGCCGAAGCGCTGCGCCTGGACGACAAGATCGGCCGGATCTTCCCCGGGTACGAGGCGGATCTCTGCGTTCTCGACCTCGCGGCGACTCCGCTCCTCGGATTCCGAACCGGCACCTGCCGGGACATCGAGGAGCTGCTGTTCGTGCTGATGATCCTCGGGGATCACCGCACGGTGCGCGCGACCTGGGTGGCCGGCGCATGCGTCTACGACAATCGGCGCGCCGGCGACCCGCTCCGCTATCCGCCGGCCGCCTGAAAGGGCATCCGCACGCGGCCTTCAGGCGGCGATGCCGCTGGTGGCGGTCAGGGTCGGGACGGGGAGGGTGATGGTGAAGCAGGCGCCGCTGCGGTCGTTCCGGTTGCCGGCCGTGACCGTGCCGCCCATCGCTTCGACGAAGTCCCGGGAAATGGCGAGGCCCAGGCCGGTGCCGGCGCGGACCCGGTCACCCTTGCGGGCGCGATAGAACTTGTCGAACACCCGCTCGATGTCGGCCGGACCCGCTGGTCGTCATGAGATCGACGGGCACTGGGGCATCCGGATTGTCGGCCTTCAGCGCGTCGACGTCGCCCTTCACCCGCTCGGCGAGCGCCGCGCTGGTCGGGCCGAGATTCGAGCCGGAGGAATTGGCGGCGTTGTAGAACGCCGGCACCGTCTTGGAGGCGTCCGCGGGATCCGGCGCCGTCGTGGCCGAGGGCCGGCCGTGGAAGTAGCCGGCCCCGGTGAAATTCTGTCCGATCAGATTGGAGCCTATGACCGTGCCGTCGCGCTCGATCAGGCTGCCCGCGGCCTTGCCGGGGAAGATCGCGCCGGCGAGGCCCGTCATGACGAGCGGGTAGGCGAGGCCAGCGATCATCGTCGGCGCGGTGAGCAGGACCAGGGCGGGCCGAAGCTGTTTCAGCATGGCAGGTCTCCGAAAGACTGGATCAGGCAAGGTGAAGGGCGCTGACGGCGAGGTCGATGGCCTTGATGCCGACGAACGGCACCAGGACGCCGCCGAGCCTGTAGATCAGCAGGTTGCGCCGCAGGAACGCGGCCGCACCGACGGCGCGATAGGTCATGCCGCGCAGGGCCAGCGGGATCAGCGCCACAATGATCAGCGCGTTGAAGATGATCGCCGACAGGATCGCGCTCTGCGGTGAGGCGAGGCCCATAATATCGAGCGCCTGCAGTTGCGGATAGAGATCTGGCCGGAGAAGGCGAGATCGCTGCCGCCGGAAACGAGGTCGCGGGCGAACAGCACCGTGGTGAGGCCGGCCACGACCTCGACCACGAACATGACCGGGTTGCAGATCATCGCACGGGGTCGAGCTTCCTGACGGAGCCGAGGAAGGCTGGCCCGACCAGGGCGGCGCTGAACAGGAATGAAGTCTTGCGGGACATGGCTTGAGGTGTCCGAAGAGAGGCAAGGAGGCCTGGCATCGGATGCCGGGCCTGCCGGTTCAGGGGACGATCCGAGCGGCGGTCAGCGCGTAGGCTGCCAGCAGTGCGAAGCCGCCAAGCAGCACGACGCCGAGGAGCGCCGGCACGAGGTCGGACGTCCGCGGGGGCGGCGTCCTGGCGCCCCCGCGCCGCTGCGGCTGCCGGTGCAGCACGAGGTGGTGGTGCGGCAGGCGCCGGGAGGGGAGGGCGCGCGGTATCTCAGCCCCCGCCGCGAAGGTCTGGCCGGCTGCGCCCGCGAGGTGCTCGATGACGGGGCCGAGGGCGAGGTCGAGAGTCATGACGGCGTATCTCAGAGCCGGTCGCAGACGGCGGCGTAGCCGGCTGAGGCCGCGAAGAAGGCGAGAGCCAGCGCGAGGAAGACGATATCGAACATGGCGATCCGATCCGGTTCGGCGGACCGGCCGCGGAGGCTCCGCGACCGGCCTTGGCCAGCCCGGAATGTGGCCTCGCGTTGCGTTAGGGTTCGAGCGAAGGCGCGCGCTTAACTTATAAGGATCGCATTAGGATCGGCCGGCCTCGGCCATCACGCGTCTGCAGGCGGAGCGGCACGTCTGCCCGTGGTTGCAGCGTATTTGTCTTTACGAACGGGTCGCTCCCGTTTGCGAATGCCTGAGAGTGATTTTGAGCAACTAATTGCTGTTCGATCGACCGCTCCTCGGCTTCTTTTACGAAGTCATCACAGGAGGAGCGCATGACAAATCTCGCGATCGGGCTTCCGAGCCCACCTCCGTTCGACCCCGACGCGATGCCCGACGTCGCGACCCTCGTGCGCGGCGGGACCGCGCTGACATTGCTGTGGCGCAATGGGCTGTCCGCGAACCTGTCGGCGGAGCACTTGCGGCTCCGGTGCCGTTGCGCGTGGTGCACCCGCGACCGCGTCGAACAACGCTTCCCTGAGGCTTTCGCTGACGTGGCTGTCACCCGCCTCGAGCCTATGGGTGGCTATGCTGTCCACCTCGCGTTCACCGACGGCCACGCCCGCGGGATCTTTCCCTGGGCTTACCTGCGTGCCCTCGCAGCCGAGGCTGTCGATAGCCCGCCCGCCACGGCGCAGGCCGCCTGACGTCCGATCCGACTTCCCGGCGATCGCACAAGCGGCGCCATTCCGTTGACGCGAGACCCCACCATGAGCGCCTTCGACTCAGCGACGACGACCGAGATCATCGAAACCGACATCTTGGTGATTGGCGGCGGCACCGGTGGCCCGATGGCCGCGATCAAGGCCAAGGAGGCCGACCCGAAGCTCCGAGTCGTCCTGATGGAGAAGGCCAACGTCAAGCGCTCGGGCGCCATCAGCATGGGCATGGACGGGCTGAACAATGCCGTCGTGCCGGGCTACGCCACGCCCGAACAGTACGTGAAGGAGATCACCGTCGCCAACGACGGCATCGTCAACCAGAAGGCGGTGATGGCCTACGCGCAAGGGTCATTCCCGATGATCCAGTACCTCGACAAGCTCGGGGTGAAATTCGAGAAGGACGGTTCGGGCGAATACAACATGCGCAAGGTCCACCACATGGGGACCTACGTGTTGCCGATGCCCGAGGGGCATAACGTCAAGAAGGTGCTCTACCGGCAACTGCGCCGTCTGCAGGTCGGTGTGACGAACCGCTACATGGCGACGCGCCTGCTGAAAGGTTCGGACGGGCGCATTGCAGGCGCGATCGGCGTCAATACCCGTACCTCCGAGTTCCTGGTGGTGAAGGCTAAGGCGGTGATCCTCGCTTGCGGCGCCGCCGGCCGGCTTGGGCTGCCGGCCTCGGGATACCTGTTCGGCACTTACGAGAACGCGGCCAATTGCGGCGACGGCTACGCCATGGCCTACCACGCCGGTGCGCAGCTCGCTAACCTCGAGTGCTACCAGATCAACCCGCTGATCAAGGACTACAACGGCCCCTCCTGCGCCTACGTGACCGGCCCCTTCGGCGGCTACACAGCCAACAATCGCGGCGAACGCTTCATCGAGTGCGACTACTGGTCGGGCCAGATGATGCTGGAATTCTGGCGCGAGCTGCAGGGCGGCAATGGCCCGGTCTTCCTCAAGATGGACCATCTGCGTGAGGAGACGATCTCCGAGATCGAGACGATTCTACACTCGAACGAACGGCCCTCGCGCGGGCGCTTTCACGAGCGGCGCGGGACCGATTATCGCCGCCGGCCGGTCGAGATGCACATATCCGAGATCGGTTTCTGCTCAGGCCACTCGGCCTCGGGTGTGTTCGTCGATGAGTTTGCGCGGACCACGGTCCCCGGCCTCTACGCCGTCGGCGACATGGCGAGCGTGCCTCACAACTACATGCTCGGCGCATTCGTGAACGGTGGCATCGCGGGAACCGACGCCGCCGCCTATTGCTCGGCCAATGCGCTGGCGGACCACGACGAGGCGGACATTGCCGTCGAGCGCGAACGGGTCCTGGCGCCGACACGGCGCGACGACGGACTCACTCCTCACGAGATGGAGTTCAAGACACGCCGCCTCGTCAACGACTACCTTGAGCCGCCGAAGGTCACGGCCAAGATGGAACTCGGCCAGCGCCGCTTCGCCGAGATCCGCGAGGACCTCGACCTGCTCTGCGCCCGCGATCCGCACGAATTGCACCGGGCGCTGGAAATGCAGACGATCCTCGACTGCGCCGATATGGCGGCGGCAGCCTCGCTCTACCGGACCGAGAGCCGGTGGGGCTTCTACCACCTGCGCGTCGACTACCCCGAGACAAACGACGCGGAGTGGGCCTGCCACACGGTTCTGTTCAAGGACGGTCAGGGCCGGATGGCCCACGCCAAGCGCGCAGTTGATCCGTTCATCGTGCCGGTCGCCGCCGAAGAGATGAGTGCCTACCACCAGCTCCGCATCAAGACACCGGCCGCTGCCGAATAGCCCTTCCAAGAATTGGAGATCGATCCATGCCGATCATCAATAAGGCCAGCAGCGCCGCAGTTGTCATCGATGACGAGAAGTGCATCGCCGAAAAGGGCTGCCGCGTCTGCGTCGACGTCTGTCCGCTCGACATCCTCGCAATCGATGAGACGCGGCAGAAGGCCTACATGAAGTACGACGAATGCTGGTACTGCATGCCCTGTGAGGTCGACTGTCCGACGAATGCGGTCACGGTCAACATTCCGTACCTGCTGCGCTGAGGTCGATCATGAGCCCCGTATTCGACTCCTTCGACGACGATCTCGACGATATTGCCGAGCGCTGCGCCAGCGCCGATGCGGGTGTCCGGCGCGTCGCGATGATGGAGCCTCGCCGAGGCCGTCGGCCCCGAGGCGAAGGTCCTGCTTTTGAAGGGCCTCGGCGACCCGGACGCCACCGTCCGTGCGGCCGCCGCCAAGGCTCTGGATGAGCACGACGGCGCGGACGTCGTCGAGGGCCTGGTGCGCTCCCTGGAGGATGCTGACGAAGCCGTGCGCCGCACTGCCGCCGACACGCTCGCCGAGAAGAAGGAGCCGGCCTGCGGTCCGCTCTTGATCGAGCGTGCCGAGCATGCCGACCCCTTCGTCCAGGCTTCCGCCTTGCGGGCGCTCCGCGAACTTGTCTTGCCGGACGCCCTGTCGGCCGCGCTGAAGGCGCTCCAGAGCCCTGCTCCGGAGGTCCGCCGCGAAGGTCTCGGCGTTATCGGCTATCTCAAGGCCGAAGAGGCGCTGCCTGCGCTGATCGCCACCGCGGGCGATTCAGACCCGACCGTCCGCCGCGCGACGATGTCGGCGCTGGTCTTCCTGCGCCCTGGCGGCCCGGGCATCTCCACCTTGATCGCCGGGCTCTCCGACGACAACTGGCAGGTGCGCGAGGAGGCGGCCGTCTCGTGCGCGAAGATCCGGCTGCCCGAGGCGACATCCCCCTGATCGCGGCGATGGACGATCCGGTCTGGCAGGTTCGCACCAAGGCTGCCAACGCTCTGGGCCGGATCAGGGCCGCGGCCGCCGTCGACGTTCTGGGGCGAGAGCTGACCTCCGAGGTGAGCAACCTGCGCAAGGAGGCCGCTGCGGCGCTCGGTGAGATCGCCGACCCGCGCGGTCTCGCCGCCCTGGAGGCGGCCTGCAACGATCCCGATCCCGACGTCCGCAAGCTCATCCAATGGGCGATCGGGCGCTGTCAGGGGCGCCCCTGACCGGTTCAACCGTCTCCGTTCGAAGCGGCGCCGCGCCCATCCGGGTGTGGCGCCGCAACGCGCTCGCGGGCGGGGCGCCGTCGCTGGAACGACGCGTGCGAGGGGGCGGCGGAATGCTGGTACAGGGTTTGCTGCGCTGCCGCATGCAAGTTGCAGGAGGCGGCAATGCAGACCACGGCGCCGATATGCCCGTCTCAGGCCTCGGCGGGGGGATACACGCATGCGAGCGCGCTTTTGCTGTCGGAGGCTGCGCCCAGGGCCGGATCCGGCCAACGCCCGCTCCTCGAGGGACTGACTGAACGCGAGGTCGCCCTTGTCATGGAAAAGGGTCGACGCCGCGTGCTCTATCGCGGCGCGACCCTGTTCACGCAAGAGACCCCGAACGACGGGATCTGGATCGTCGAAAGCGGTCGCATTCGGGTCTTCTACGCAGCGCCATCCGGGCGTGAGATCACACTGGCCTACTGGTATCCCGGCAATTTCGTCGGCGGCCCCGACGTGTTCGGTACCGGCCTCCACAAGTGGTCCGGCATGGCGGCAAGCAATTCGAGCGTGCTGCATCTGCCGGGCAAAGCTCTTCGGCAGCTGGTGACGCAAATCCCGGCCCTGGCTATTGGGGTGATCGACGGCCTGACCTTCAAGGGCCGCTGCTACTCGACCCTCGCCCAGATGCTCGGCACCCGCTCGATCACCGAGCGGCTCGCCCATCTGCTCCTGCATCTGTGCGAGCCTCTACGGCCTGCCGGAGAACGACGGGACGGTGATCGCGGCGACGTTTACGCACGCCGACCTTGCCCACATGGTCGGCGCAACCCGGCAATGGGTGACAATCAGCCTGAAGCGCCTTTCGGAGCAGGGGGTCCTCGCGACACGGCGCACGCAGATCGTCGTGCTGCGCCCCGAGGTTCTCGCGCAGATGCGCGGCGGTGAGGATTGCGCCTAATTCCGAAGCTGTCCGCTCAATTCTGCGGCACATCCGAGGCCGCACGACCTTTTTGCGCAACTAATCGACGCGAAGGCTCCCTCGGCAATTGATCGATTTCGCCGCGAAGCCTGATCATGCTCTCGATGTCGCTGCGATATCGGGCCGGAATGACGGAGCGGACGATGGCAAGACAGTTCCCCGGGCTCAGATCGGTGTCCGGTCTCGCGCTCCTCGCCCTCGCCGGTTCTGGGATTGCAAGCCCGGTCTGCGCCGAGACGCTCACCGTCGGAATCGGCACACAGGACACGACGACCAACACTGCGACCGTCGGCGTGGTGATCCGCCAGCTCAAGCTGCTTGAGAAGTACCTGCCCAAGACCGGCAAGTACGCCGACAAGACTATCCGGCTCGATTGGCAGAATTTCACCTCCGGGCCGCCGGTCACGAACGGCATGATGGCCGGCAAGCTCCAGTTCGGCGCGATGGGTGATTATCCGCTGGTCGTCAACGGTGCCACATTCCAGAACAATCCCGAAAGCAAGTCGCAGCTCATCGCGGTCGCTGGATACAACCTCTACGGTTCCGGCAACGGTATCGTAGTGAACAAGGACTCTGAGTACTTCTCGTTCGAGGATCTGAAAGGCAAGGTCGTCAGCGTGCCCTTCGGTTCGGCCGCTCACGGGATGGTCCTGAAGGCACTTCAAGACAAGGGCTATCCGGCCACCTACTTCCGTCTCGTCAGCCAGAGCCCGGAAGTCGGTTCGACCAACCTCCAAGAGAAAAAGATCGACGCGCACGCTGATTTCGTCCCCTTCACCGAGCTGCTGCCGTTTCGTGGCTTCGCCCGCAAGGTGTTCGACGGCGTCGAGACCAAACTCCCGACCTGGCACGGCGTCGTCGTGCGCACCGACTTCGCCAAGCAGTATCCCGAGATCGTCGAGGCCTACGCCAAGGCGATTCTCGACGCCGATGCCTGGGTCAAGGCGGATCCGAAGCGCGCCGCAGAGCAGATCGCGGCCTGGACCGGCACCGACAAGGAGGTGGTCTACATCTTCCTCGGACCCGGCGGGATCATGACCCTCGATCCCACGATCAAGCCCCAATTGATCGACGCCGCGCGCGAGGACGTGAAGGTCCTGCAGAAGCTCGACCGGATCAAGGAATTCGACGTCGGTCCGTGGGTCGATGGTACGTATCTGCGCAAGGTCTTCGCCGAGCGCGGCCTCGACTACGACAAGCAGCGCGCGAGCACCGACAACTACGAGGTGAGTGGCGAGGACACGTTCTGCAGGAAGCCGATCACCGAGCCGCGCAAGGCCGGCGAGATCTGGGTGAAAGGCGGCGCGATCAAGCCGTATTCCAGCGCCGCCTGCACGCTGGGCGCGCTGAATGAGATGAAGACCAAGGGTCAGGCCGTCGACGTCGCATACGTCTTCGACGCGGCCCGCGGCATCAAGCTGTTCGCCCGCGAGGCCTTCTACGTCGTCGACGGTAGGGGCGGCATCGCGCCCTTCCTTCTGAAACAGGATGCCGAGGCCGCCGCTCAGGGCGGCGGCAAGGTGATGCCCTTCGACGAGGCCCTCAAGGCCGCTGTGACGGGAGGCTAGAACCTCATGGAAGCTGTCGCCGTCCGGTCTGCCGCCGAGTCCGAGTCGTCGCGAACGGCGCCCCTCCCGTCGCCGGCCGCGTCGACCCACCTTCAGGTGGCCGCACCCGTCGCTGGCTTCGTCTGCACCGAGGCGAGTTCCGCGCCGCGCTGATCGGACTCGCGTCGCTCATCCTGTTCGTCGCCCTGTGGCAATATCTGACCGCGAACCGCGTTACCCTCTACGTGCGGTTCCTGAACATACCCACGCCGATCGACGTCTTGGGCCGTGCGGCGGTCGCACTGCACAGCCCGGTCTTCGGCGATCACGTGCTCATCTCCTGTCGCCGGATCCTGTTCGGCTTCCTCCTCGCCGGCGGCGTCGCCGTGCCGCTCGGCCTCCTCATGGGTCGCTACCGCCTCCTGCGCGAGATCGCCTTCCCGATCTGCGAGGTGCTGCGGCCGATCCCAGCCATCGCCTGGGTGCCGATGGCGATCATGCTCTGGCCGACGAACGAGGGCTCGATCGTCTTCATCACCTTCCTCGGTTCGTTCTTCCCGATCCTGATCAACACCCTCCAGGGAATGGTGCAGGTCGACCCGGTGCTGGTGCGTGCCGCCCGGTGTCTCGGAGCCACGGAGGCGGCGGTGTTCCGCGAGGTCTACCTGCCGGCCTCGCTTCCGCAGATCTTCACCGGCCTAACGGTCGGCATGGGCGTGGCCTGGGTCTCACTGATCGCGGCCGAGATGATCTCTGGCCAGTTCGGCATCGGCTATTTCACCTGGGAGGCCTACTCCCTGGTCCAATACCCGGACATCGCTCTCGGCATGATCACGATCGGGCTGCTCGGGCTCGGCTCGAGCTTCGCGATCCGCCTCATCGGCCGCCTCGTCATGCCGTGGGCCGCCGCCCGGTAGACGCCCGACGAGCGCGGTGGTCCCCGCCGCGGTGCGGCGCCTCACGGGACGGATGCCTCAACGCACACCATCAATCGAGGAGCCTGCCATGGCCGAACCGAGCCGGGGCCTGATCGAGGTCCGCGACTTCTGCCTGCGGTACGAGACGATGGAGGGCGCCGTCGAGGCCGTCTCGAACGCGTCGCTCACAGTGCAGCCCGGCGAGTTCGTGTCGATCATCGGCCCCTCCGGTTGCGGGAAGTCGACACTGCTCAACGCGCTCGCCGGTTTCCTCAAGCCGTCCTCGGGGCGGGTCACCGTCGACGGCGAGCCGATCTCGGGACCGAGCGCGGATCGCGGCATGGTCTTCCAGCAGTACTCGCTTTTTCCCTGGAAGACGGTCCGGGAGAACGTCGAGTTCGGCCTGAAGATGAAGGGCATCCGACGGAACGAGCGCGAGCGGCAGGCCCGCACGCTCCTCGGCCTCGCCGGCCTCACGGCGTTCGAGAACCACTACCCCGACCGGCTGTCGGGTGGGATGAAGCAGCGGGTCGGCATCGTGCGCGCCCTGGCCACCGGTCCGCGCATCCTCCTGCTCGACGAGCCGTTCGGCGCCCTCGACGCACAGACCCGGCTGATCATGCAGCAGATCCTCACCAACATGTGGCAGCGCCTCAAGATCTCGGTGCTGTTCGTGACCCACGACATCGACGAGGCGATCTTCCTCTCCGACCGCGTCTACGTGATGACCGCGCGCCCCGGGAGCATCAAGGCCGAGATCGTGGTGCCGCTGCCGCGCCCCCGGCAGCCGGCCGTAACCCTGTCGTCCGAGTTTCTGGGTCTGCGCCGGGGGCTGATGTCACTGATCCGCGAGGAGAGCATCCGCGCGATGGGTGGTGAGGTCAGCGCCGAGGCGATGAAGGGCTTGGCCATCGACCTGGAAGGTCAGGATCTCGCCGCGCTGCTCTGACCTCTGAGCCAACGGGTAGAACCATGACCTACGTCATCACCGAGAACTGTATCCGCTGCAAATACACCGACTGCGTCGAGGTATGTCCGGTCGACTGCTTCTACGTCGGAGAGACCATGCTGGTGATCAACCCGGACGAATGCATCGATTGCGGTGTGTGCGAGCCGGAGTGCCCGGCCGATGCCATCAAGGCCGATACCGAGCCGGGAATGGCGGGCTGGAGATCCTTCAACGCCAAATACGCCGACCTCTGGCCCAACATCACCGACAAATCGGAGCCAGCCGACGACGCCGCGGCGTGGGATGGCCGCGACGGCAAGCTGCTTGAAGTGTTCGGGACTGCCGATCCGGCGGTCGCCTGAGCGAGGAAAATAAAGAGCGATGAGCAAGTTCTACGAGGAGCGCGTTCTGTCGGTTCACCACTGGACCGACAACCTGTTCTCGTTCCGCACGACCCGCGACCCTTCGTTCCGGTTCCGCAACGGCGAGTTCACCATGATCGGCCTCGAGGTCGACGGCCGGCCGTTGCTGCGCGCCTACTCGGTGGTCTCGGCCAATTACGAGGAGGAGCTGGAGTTCTTCTCGATCAAGGTCCAGGACGGCCCGCTGACCTCCAAGCTCCAGCACCTCAAGGTCGGCGACCCGATCATCGTCGGCAAGAAGCCCACCGGCACGCTGGTGCTCGACAACCTGCTCCCGGGCCGGAACCTGTACCTGCTCGGCACCGGCACCGGGCTCGCGCCGTTCCTGTCGATCATCAAGGATCCGGAAGCCTACGAGCGCTTCGAGAAGGTCGTGCTGGTCCATGGCTGCCGGCAGGTGCAGGAACTGGCCTACGGCGAGACCATCACCGAGACCCTGCCCCGGCACGAGTTCCTGGGCGAGATGATCTCGAACCAGCTGATCTACTACCCGACCGTGACCCGCGAGCCGTTCCGCAATCGCGGCCGGATCACCGACCTGATGGTCTCGGGCAAGCTGTTCGAGGATGTCGGCCTGCCGGAGATGTCGATCGAGAACGACCGGTTCATGCTCTGCGGCAGCCCCGACATGATCCGCGACACCCGCGAGCTTCTGTCCGCGCGCGGTTACGAGGAGGGCAACCACGGCGAGGCCGGTCACTACGTGATCGAGAAAGCCTTCGTGGAGAAGTAGGGCGTTCAGTCCTCGTGCGACTCCCCCAACTAACACGCGCGCAGGCTGGACGGCTCTTCCACGTTGTCACGGCGGTCGGCTGGGTCTGAACTGGCCGGTGCTCAAGTTGGTGCTCCAGGGCTGGCCGCCGCTGTTCGCGCGCGGCATCGCCGCTCCGATTGCGGCCTTGGGACAAGGGCTTTCCGCCTATGGGCGCGGCCAGCGTCCGGATCTGCGCGGCTTCGCGGCCCTCGCTCGCGGGTTTCTCGGGATCTGCGTCCTCGTAGACGGCAAGGGACCGGCTTCATGTTCCAGAGGGCGCCCGGTATCGCCTTCGCCCCCGCTGCTTGCGATCCTGTTCGCGTTGGGAACGGTCCTCGGGCGAGGCCCGATCGGCCTGCCACCAATCGCCCTCACCGCATGGCAGGTCGGGCTCGGCTGCCTGCGGCTGGAGCAGGCTATCCTGTCAGTAGCTGCGGCTTGGTTCACGCGGGCGAGCGGCGCGGTTGCGTCGGGAACTTCCCATTCATGAGCGCCGAACGGGCCGTCCTTCCCGCCGTGGTCACAGCCCGCAGCGGGCACGCGTCGCGGCAAGCCGCGCCGGCAATGCGACACGGCTCACCACTCTGGACGCTTCGCCTCGCAGGCTCGGGCCTTGGTCGGCCCCTCGGCCGCCGTGCTCGCAGCGCCCGTTCCTACGCCGCCCGCGCATCACCGTGCCACGCTTGGTCAAGGGCCGGTGGAGATCGGCGGGCTCGGTCGCCGGCGCGCAGAACGGCCCGGCGGCTTGCGGTTTCCGCGGCGCGGTGATCCGATCAGGTCGGCGCGCCCACAGAAGGCCGTCTCAGAATCGGAGGAAACCCGCCATGCTGTCGCGCAGACAGGCACTCGCGTTAGCCGTTGCCAACGGCCTTGCCCTCACCGGCCGCAAAGCACTGGCAGAGACGGAGGCGACTGCTCCGACTGTGAAGACGCCGGTCACGTTCCAGGTTCCCCCGGGTGCGTGCGACTGCCACGTCCACGTCATACCCGATCCTGCCAAATTCCCGTTCTGGAGCGGACGCACCTACACGCCGCCGAAGGACCCGCCGGAGAACCTGCTTGCCCTCCAGCATGCGCTCAAGCTCGACCGCGTGGTGATCGTGACGCCGAGCGTCTACGGCACCGACAACGCGGCCACTCTCGACGGCCTGCGCCTGCTCGGGCCGCAGCGCGCCCGCGGCGTCGCCGTGGTCGGGCCCGAGACCCGCCCGGCCGACCTGGATGGCTTGGTCAAAGCCGGTATCCGCGGCATACGGGTCAATCTGGAGCAGGCCGGTGTGTTCGACCCGGCGGTGTCGGCCAAGGCGCTGGAGAACGCCGTCCAACAGATCGGACAGCGGCCCTGGCACCTGCAGATCTACTCCCGGCTGTCGGTTATCTCCCCCTGAAACAGCAGCTGTCCGCGCTGCCGGTCCCTGTCGTGTTCGACCATTTCGCCGGCGCGCAGGCGGCGCTCGGGCCCGATCAGCCGGGCTTCAGCGACGTGCTCGACCTCGTGCGCAGCGGAAAAGCCTGGGTGAAGCTGTCGGGCGCCTACCGCGCATCGAGCAAGGGGCCCGACTATCCCGACGTGGCGCCGCTGGCGCGTGCACTCGTCGCTGCGAACCCGGAGCACCTTGTCTGGGGCAGCGACTGGCCGCACCCGGACAGCACGCCCAGACCAGACCGCAAGCCGACGGATCTCGCACCAGCTCAAGACATAGACGACGGTCGCCTGCTGAATCTGCTCGCCGAGTGGGTGCCCGACCGAGCGAAGCGGGACCGGATCCTCGTAGACAATCCGAAGCGGCTCTACGACTTCTGAGCAGACGGCGCGTCGCCTGGCTGGTCAGTCCGCCGCCCCGGCGACGCGCACGACAGCGCGGACACCGCTATTCCGGGAGGCCTATACGGCTCACTCGAGCGGCGCTCGCGCCATACTGTCTACGCGCGACCAGACCGGCGAGGACGCGCCCGATGAAGGCGCATCGGACGACGAGCGGCGAGACGAACATGAACGGCACCGTCGGCCCCGCTCCCGGGCGCCACGGCAGTCCCGACGCCAATCCCCTGACGGGCTGATCAGCAGCAAGACGGCACCTTCGCCTATGCGGGAAGAACGACCACCTTCGTCTTGATCGGCGTACGTGCGTAAAGATGAATCATGTCCTGGCTGAGTAAACCGACACATCCGCTGGTAATGCCCGTGCCGATCGACTCGGCATCGCTGCTGGCGTAAATTGTATAGAGTGTATAGGCGCCGTTCTGATAGAGATGAAGGGTCCGCGCGCCGAGCGGATTATCGAGGCCGCCCGGCATACCATGGGCATATTTGGCCGCCTCGGGCTGACGCAGGATCATCTCCTTGGGGGCGTCCAGGTGGCCCATTCGGACTTGCGGCCGACATAAGCGTCACCGCTCCACAAAAACCCGTCGCGGCCGACATTTGCGCCGTATCGGGTCGCAGACCCGTCGCCCTCGATACGGTAAACATAGAATTTGCTGGGGTCGACGATGATGGTACCGGCCGCTTCCTTGGACTCGTAACGAACGGTGCGACGATAATATTTCGGATCGACCTTGCTGATATCGACCGCCGGGATCGGGAATTTCTCGTCCGGCATCGGCCCGTAGGTCTTCGCCGCCTCGGCAAGGATCAAGCCGTCGTTCGTTGCGCAACCGCCGAGCCCGAGGGCGCCGACGCCGAAAACCGAACCGGCCAGAAACGTCCGGCGGTTGAGAAGCCGCGCCCGGTGCTTGGTCAGGGTGGACTCGTCTTGCGCGCCGGTATCCGCACTCCCGATGTCCATCATCATGGTTCTGGACTTTCCATGTCCCGCGTCGCGATGAGAGGACGCTCCGGTACAGGGCCGATGAGCGTACTGCTAAGTTAAGATTGTCGGTATCCGGTGCGACTGGCAAGCTCGGCTTTTCGGGATCGAGAGCAGGCGGAACGGGTCGCGCGTGTCGCCAAGAGCGCTTCGCGTTGGAGCGCGGTCGCGGGGAGCTTATTCTGGGGGCTCCTAATGCGGATCCCCGTTCTCGAACCAGACACCGATGTGTCCCGACGACCCGACGCAGTGTGGTTCGGCATTCCGTCTGTCACCGGTTGCGATGCCCGATCGAACAGCCTGTCAGGTCCCTTGCCGGTTGAGCCGGAGGACGAGCTGATCGGCGAACTTGGCGGCGGCCACCGACAATGAGCGCCCGCGCAGCTGCGCCAGAACCAGGGTCATCGGCGTGAGGTCACGGACGTCGATCGGGCGGCTGTGCAGGCGCGGGTCCTCCGGGATGCCGCTGGGGATCTGCAGGCTGACCACGTCCTCCCGTAAGGTAAGATTGCGCAGGAATTCCAGCGAGCCCGACTCGACGACCGGCCGGAGCCTCGACGCCGCGCCGGGCGAGCGCGTGCTCGATGTGGTGACGGATGGCGAGTGACGGGTCTGGCAGCGCCAAGGCATGGGCGAGGCAGTCGCGCAGCCGCAGCGGCCCGCTCTCAGCCGCCAGCGCGTGTCCCTTGCGCATCAGCGCGCACAGCGTCTGGTGGCCGGAATAGAGGAGTTGCAGTTCCGCCGAGGGCGGTGGTTGCAGGATCAGGGCGAGATCCGCCTCGAAGGCCGACAGGGCGGTCACCGCCTGAGCGTGATCGCGAACCTGCACGGTAAAGCCGACTTGGGGAAACCGGGCGCGGTAGGTCTCGACCTCCTCCGGCACCACCTGCGTGACGAAGGCCTGGCTGCAGGCCAGCGCCACGTGTCCCCGCCGCACGCCCGACAGGTCGGCGATCTGCGAACGCACGCGCTCGAGATCCGCCATCTGGTCGCGGATGTGGCGGGCGAAGAGCCTCGCCGGCCGCGTTGAGCCGCATCCCCTGCGGCAGACGCTCGAAGATCGGCGTGCCGAGTCTCGTATTCGAGCTCTTGGATCTGTCGCGTCAGGGCCGACGGAGTGAGATTCAGCCGCTCGGCCGCGCGCCGGATCGAGCCGGCCCGGGCGACTTCAGCGACGTAGGTGACGGAACGCAGATGCTTCATGACTGCATCCTCGGCTACCGTTGCCTCAATTGCAACGGCACGCTCAGAAATTAGCACTTCCTCGCAACACAACGCGCGCCTAGCGTCGGGACATCGGGACTCAGCAGGAGCCGTTCGATGATCCGCCGCCGCACTCTCCTGGCCGGTCTCGGGGCCGGCCTCGCTCTCGGCCCCCTGTCGGGCGCGCGTGCCCAGGCAGTGCCCGTCACGATCCGAATGGGGTCGCTCAAGCTGATCCACTCGATCACGCCGAGCTTCTACGAGCGCTTCACCCCATCGGGCGTGAAGGTGGAGGTGGTGCCCTTCGAGAGTCCCACCGAGTGCAAGAACGCCGTCGTCACGAAGTCCGTGGATTTCGGCACGTTCGGCATCGCCGCGGCGACGCTCGGGGCCGCCGCGGGCGAGCCGATCGTGGTGATCGCCTCCACCTGCAATCGTGGGATGGCGGTGATCGCCAAGAAGGATTCCGGCATCCGCACCATCAAGGACCTGCGGGGCAAGCGGGTCGCAATCTGGCCCGGCAGCACCCAGGAGGTCTTCGCCCTGGAGCGGATGCGCATGGAGGGCATTTCCGTGAAGGATATCACGCCCGTGCGGGTCTCCTTCTCGGAAATGCACATCGCGCTGGTCCGCGGCGACGTCGATGCCTATGTCGGCGCCGAGCCCGGACCGGGGGTCAGCCTCGCCTCGGGCGTCGGCCAGCTCGTCGAGTACCCCTACGGTACCGAGATGGGCGCCCTGAACATGGTGTTCGGCGCCCACCGCGATACGTTGACTGAGCGGCCCGACCTGGTCCGGACCATGCTGGAGATCCACCGCAAGGCGACCGACTTCGCGGCCGGCGACCGCGACGCGATGATCGCCATGGCGGTAGCCAAACTCGGCCAGAAGCGCGAGGCGCTGGAACTCTCCGCACCGAATGTCGAGCTGACTTGGCGCCTCGGGCCCGATGAGGTCCGGCAGGCCGGGGCCTACGCCCAGCACATGCTCGCGCTCAAGCAGATCAAGCGGCTGCCGGAACCGGGCTTCATCGACACCCGCTTCGTCGACGCCATGGGGCGGGCGTGAGCACCGGGATCGAGGCCGGCAGCCTGCCGGTATCGGCGCGCGTGTCGTCGGCCCCTACCCGCGGGACCGACCGGGCCGGCCTTGGGCTGGCCCGCCTGCGCCGGCTGGCGCTGGCCTGCGTCGTGCCCGCGGCGCTCGTCGTGGTCTGGCAGTTCACCACCGCCGGCCGGCCCTACAGCCTGATCCCGCCGCCCGCGGAGGTCTGGGCGGAGCTGCGGGATCTCGCCATCGGCGGCGTCAACGACGACGCCTTCAGCGGCACCCTGTGGACTCATCTCGCGGCCTCGCTGAGCCGTGTTTACGGCGGCTTCGCACTGGCGGCGGCCGCCGCCTTGCCGCTGGGCCTGCTGATCGGTCGCGTCCCGCTGATCCGGGCGCTCCTCGATCCCGTCCTGCAGGTTCTGCGGCCCGTCCCGGTCACCGCGTGGCTGCCGCTCGCCATGATCCTGTTCGGCCTCGGGCCGCGCTCGGCCTTCTTCCTCGTGTTCCTCGGGGCGTTCTACCCGATCCTCGTCAACACCGTGTTCGGGGTGCGCTCCGTGGAGCCGCGGCTGTTCGAGGCAGCCGCGATGCTGGGCTGCACCGGGGCGCCGCAGTTCGTCCGCGTGGTCCTGCCGGCGGCCCTGCCGTCGATCTTCACCGGGCTGCGGTTGGGGTTGGGCTTCGCCTGGGTGGTGATCGTGGTCGGCGAGATGACCGGCGTCCAGACCGGCCTCGGCGCGATCATCATGGAGGCGCGCCAGCTCTCGCGCACCGAGATCGTGATCTGCGGCATGGCGGTGATTGGGGTCGCGGGCTTCGTCTCCGACTGGCTGGTCATGCAGCTCGGCCGTCGGCTGCTCGCCTGGAGCCCCAACCATGGCTGACCCCACGATTCCGATCCTCGACATGCGCGCGGTCTCCAAGTCCTACGTCGCGGCCGGTCGCCGGACCGAGGCCCTGCGCGAGGCGAACCTCACCGTCGCCCGAGGGGAGTTCGTCTGCCTGCTCGGCGCCTCCGGCTGCGGAAAGTCGACGCTGCTGCGCGTGGCCGCCGGCTTCGAGACGCCGAGTTCCGGCGAGGCCCTGATGTGGGGCAAGCCCATCGCCGGTCCTGGGCCGAGCCGCGGCATGGTCTTCCAGGATTACGGTCTATTCCCGTGGCTGACCGTGCGCGACAATATCGGCTTCGGCCCCAGGGCGCGCGGGCGGCCCGCCGCCGAGGTGAGCGACATCGCCGAGCGCTACATCGCGCTGGTCGGCCTCCAGGCCTTCGCCGACGCCTATCCGCACCAGCTCTCGGGCGGGATGAAGCAGCGGGTCGCCATCGCCCGGGTGCTCGCCAACGAGGCCGAGGTGGTGCTGATGGACGAGCCCTTTGGGGCGCTCGACGCCATGACCCGCGAGCGCCTGCAGGACGAATTGCTCGACCTCTGGTCGCGCACGGGGCTGACGATCCTGTTCGTCACCCACGCCATCGAGGAGGCGATCTTCCTGGCCGACCGCATCGTGATGATGTCGCCCGGTCCCGGCGGGATCGAGTCCGTCCACGCCGTCGATCTTCCGCGGCGGCGCGACGTGTCGAGCCCGGCCTTCAACGATCTCCGCCGGCTGCTCGCGGCCCAGCTTCACAGCCACCACGCCCCGCGGGCCGCCTGATGGATATCGCCTTCGACCAACCCCGCAGGCCCGAGGACCGCCTCGTCAACCGCGCCGCCGGCGACGAATCCTGAGCCTCGACGCGAGGAGCTGCCGTGCCCCCTTCCCGACGATCCCGCTCCTGCATGCGGGCTATGCCGCGGGCCTCGATCCACGCGACGTCGTGGCGGAAGCCTTTCGCCGGCTCGCCGACGTCGATGATCCCGGCATTTTCCTCGCGCTGGTGCCGCAGGCCGAGGCGCTGGCCGCAGCGGCCGCGCTGCCGCCCTTCGACCCGGCGTCGATGCCGCTCTGGGGTGTTCCCTTCGCCGTCAAAGACAACATCGACGTGGCCGGCCTGCCGACCACCGCAGCCTGCCCGGACTTCGCCTACAGCCCAGCCGAGACCGCGCCCGCAGTGGCGCGGCTCCTCGCGGCCGGCGCCATCCTGATCGGCAAGACCAACCTCGACCAATTCGCCACAGGCCTCGTCGGCCTGCGCACGCCCTATCCGGCGCCGCGCAACGCCATCGATCCGACCTACGTACCCGGGGGCTCCAGCAGCGGCTCGGCCGTCGCGGTGGCCCACGGGATCGTGTCGTTCGCCCTCGGGACTGATACGGCGGGGTCGGGCCGGGTGCCGGCCGCGCTCAACAACGTCGTCGGACTGAAGCCATCCCTCGGGGCGATCTCCAGCCGCGGCATGCTGCCGGCCTGCCGTACCCTCGACACGCTCTCAGTCTTCGCCGGCACAGTCGCCGACGCCGACGCCGCCTTCCGTGTTATGCTGGGCTTCGACAGCGCCGATCCCTGGTCGCGGGCGCTGCCCGTGCCGCCCGTTCCCGCCGGGCTTCCGCCGGGGCTGCGCCTGGGCCTGCCGGATGCGGAGAGCCTTCGGTTCGGGGGCGACAGGCTCTCGGAGGAGGCCTTCGCGGCGACGGCCATCGATCTCGAAGCGCTCACCGGCCCGGCGGCACCGGTCAATCTAAGCCCGATGTTCGCCGTCGCGGGCCTGCTTTACGACGGGCCGTGGGTCGCCGAGCGCTACGCGGCAATCCGCCCGGTGATCGAGACGCGCCCCGGGAGCCTGCACCCGACGACGCGGACGGTGATCGGCACCGCCGATCGTTACAGCGCCGCCGACGCCTTCTCGGGCCTCTACCGCCTGACGGAGCTGCGCCGGGCCGCAGACGCCGTCTGGGACCGCGTCGACGTGATCGCCGTGCCGACTTATCCGCGCCCGCAGACCTGCGCGGCCGTGGCCGCCGACCCGATCGGGCCGAACAGCGAGCTTGGAACCTACACGAACTTCGTCAACATGCTCGACTGGTGTGCCATCGCGATCCCGGGGCGGGCACGCGCCGACGGCTTTCCCACCGGGATCACCCTGCTCGCGCCGCGCGGACAGGACGGTTTGCTCGCCGCACTCGGAGGGCGCCTGCACGCAGCGGCCGCTGCGCGGATCGGGGCGGGTACAACGCCCGTGCCGGCAGCGGAAGCCGGGCCGGCCCGGGCAGGAGCCGGCGAAGTCGAGCTGGCGGTCGTCGGTGCGCACCTATCCGGGCTCCCCTTGAACCGCGAGTTGGCGGAACGCGGTGCCCGTTATCTGCGGACCGTGGCGACCGTGCCGGACTACCGCCTCTACGCCTTGCCCGGTGGTCCGCCGCAGCGTCCGGGCCTTCTGCGCGTCTGCGGGGAAGAGGGCGGTCGCATCGAGACGGAGGTGTGGGCGTTGCCGCCTATTGCCTTCGGGTCGTTCGTGGCCGGAATCCCGGCGCCGCTCGGGATCGGAACCGTCCGGCTGGAAGACGGGACGGCGCCGAAGGGTTTCCTGGTCGAGGCGGCCGGTATCGTGGCTGCGACCGACATCACACGGTTCGGCGGTTGGCGTGGCTATATCGCGGGCCGTGCAGCAGCATAGCGGCCGCTTGCCGGGAACGTGCGACCGCCGTGCCGCCGTGTCTGTCCTTCGCCGACGCCGTCCGTCGCGCGGGCTATGAGCAGTGCGCCGCGGCCACCTGTCGGATCTGAATAGGAAACGGGCCGCTCCCTACCGCCCGAGCGCCTGTTCAACGAAGCGCGCAGCCGCGAGCGCACGCCCGTCGTCGCCGAAGGCCGCGATCACCTGCACCCCGAGCGGCGCCGCGTCGTTCGGCACCGGCACGGTCACACAGGGCACGCCGAGGAGCGTCCAGAGGCGGTTGAAGCGGGAATCTCCGGTCGTCTCATAGCCCTCGGGCGCGGCACCGGGAGCGGGAAGGGTGAGGATCACGTCGACGCCTTGCTCGGCCAGCATCTCCCGGAAACCGCGCCGCGCCCGCCGCACGAGGCGGCGTGCGGCGTCGTAGGCCTCGGACGGGATGTCGACGGCCGCATCGAGTTGGGCGCGCAGCAGCGGTGTCAGCGCATCCCGGTGATGCGCGTACTCCCAGGCCAGGGCGCGGATGCCTTCGTAATCCTGGATCATGCCGTGCAGGGCGAAGGCTTCGGCGTAGAGTCCCGGTAGGGTCAGGGGTACGACCTGCGAGCCCGCGCCTTCGGCCGCCCGGGCCGCGGCCTTAAGGGCCGCCAGTCCCTCCGGCTCCGGCGCGGCGCAGAAATCCGGCACGAGGATACCGATGCGCGGGGCCGACCCGTCGAACCGCTCGATCTGCGGACGGTCCGCCAGAAGCGCCAGCGCGTGCGCGGCATCGGCGGCGCCCGCGGCGAACAGCCCGAGCGTGTCGAGGCTCCACGAGAAGCATTTCACGCCCACCGTCGGCAGCAGTCGGAACGAAGGCTTGACCCCGACGGCGCCGCAGAAGGCGGCCGGGCGGATCACCGAGCCGCCGGTCTGCGTGCCGAGGGCGAGCGGCAGCATACCGGCGGCGGCTGCGGCGGCTGATCCGGCCGAGGAACCGCCCGGGGTGCGGCCCGGCGCGTTCGGATTGCGCGTTTGCGTCGGGTCCATGAAGGCGAAGGCGGTCGTGGTGGTCTTGGCGAGCGCGACGCCGCCGAGCGCCCGCAGCCCGGCCACGGCCGGCGCGTCCGCCTTCGGACGCCAGCCTTCGTAGATCTCGGATCCCATCTGGGTCGGCAACTCGGCGGTGTCGATCACATCCTTCACGCCGAAGGCGATGCCGGCGAGCGGACCGGAGACCGGCACCGCGGGAGCCTCGTCAAGGCTTACGACAGCACCGATCTCGGGCTCGCGCGCGGCGATCGCCTCGCGGCAGAGACGGATGGCGCCGTCAGGCGTCAGGCTGCCCGCGTCGATGCGGGCACGGAGGGACAACAGAGACAGCATGGGAACCTGAGAAGCCTGGAGCGGCCGCACTGTCGCGGCGCGCATGTCTTGAGAGGTCAGTCAGAGGGCCGGAAAGCGGATCGGCCGGTCGAGCACCGTCTCACACCAGCGCGCGATCCGCAGGAGGCGCAGATCGTTCCGGTCGGGCGCGACGAGCTGGAGGCCAAGCGGCAGGCCGGAGGCCTCGCCGGCCGGCAGCGTGAGGCAGGGCACCCCGAGGAAGGTGAAGGGCACGCAGAAAGACGGGTCGCCTGTATAGGCCAGCCCCTCCGGGGCGGGTCCCGGTGCCGGCAGGGTCAGCACCGCGTCGAACCCGTCGAGCGCCGCCGCGTAGGCAGGGCGCAGCTCGGCCTGGAGTTGCAGTGCCGCGATGTAGGCGGGCGCCGCGATCGCCGTCCCCTCGCGCACGAGGTCGTGCAGGTGTTCGCTGACCTTGTCCGGATGGGCCGCGATCAGCGGGCCGAAGATCGCCGCGGCCTCGCAGGCGAGTATCGTGCGCGCCGCCTCCGCCATCCCGGCGAAGCGCTCCGGAAGGGCCAGGGACTCGACGCGACTGCCCGCCGCGCGGAACCGGGTTGCGGCGGCCTCAAGGCAGGCCTGCGCCGCCGGGTCCACCGAATCCCAGGGGCCGATCTGCAGGAGGCCGAGGCGCGGCGCTGGGGCGGGTTCGAGACCGGCCTCCGGGTCCAGGGCGAAGGGCGGCAGCGGCCGGCCATGCGGGTCGGCATCGCTGGC
Organism: Methylobacterium sp. P31; assembly: GCA_050632875.1. Taxonomy (GTDB): domain Bacteria; phylum Pseudomonadota; class Alphaproteobacteria; order Rhizobiales; family Beijerinckiaceae; genus Methylobacterium. Next base: position 379,922 of record JBODSC010000003.1, read on the forward strand.
GCCCGCGAGAAGCGCCAGGGCGTAGGCGGCGTCCGCGACCGAGCGCGTGAAGACGCCGACGTGATCGAGGGCGGGGGCCAGCGGGTGCACGCCGGTGCGCGGAATGGCGCCGTAGCTCGGCTTGAGCCCCACCACGCCGCAGAAGGCGGCGGGACGGATCACCGAACCGAAGGTCTGGCTTCCCAGCGCCAGGGGCGTCAGCCCGGCCGCGACCGCGGCGGCCGAGCCGCTCGACGAGCCGCCCGGCGTGTGGCCGCGCCGCCAGGGATTGTGCGTCGGGCCCGGCTGTCGCCAGGCGAATTCCGTGGTCACGGTCTTGCCGAGCACCGAGGCGCCGAGATCGCGCATGCGCGCCACCACCCAGGCATCGGAGGCGGGCACGTGGCCTTCGTAGATCGGCGATCCGTTGGCGGTCGGCAGGTCGCGGGTCGCGATGATGTCCTTCACCGCCACCGGAACGCCGCCGAGGGGACCGCCGGCGGGTGCGTCCGGCTCGGCCAGCACCGTGAAGGCGTGGATCGCCGGGTCGAACTGGCGCGCCCGGGCGTGCAGCGCGGCGGCGTAGGCGGAGGCGTCGATTCGCCCGGCCCGGATCGCCCGGACGGCCTCGACAAGCCCGAGTTCATGCATCGTCATCGCGTCCCGCACCCGTTCCCAGTTCCCGGCAAGCGCCTTTGATGAAGTCGCGTCGCTCGACGGTGGCGTAATCGGGCTGCGCCGCGCGATTGCCAAGCGCCATCTTCGCGTCGAGACGGAGCGTCATCGCCTCCGGTCATGCCCGCACCGCGCCTGAATTTCCCTGCGGATGCCCGTCAGGGACAGCCGGGCCGGCGGCGTTCTTACGGTCGACGCGCGGTCCATCGGAGTCTCCTCTCGCGACATCGCTTGCCCGGGATTGTCCGGCCCGGCGCGCCGAATCCCAAGGTCAAAGAGGCTGCAGGGCCGGGCGAGGCTTGCGCAAATCGGCGCCGGCCGGACCGGATCGTGGGCGCCACCGCACGTCATCGTCAAAATTGCCGCGTCTCCGTCGGTCCGCTTCTTGCTCGCGCCTCGACCGAGGGGTGCACTCACGACTGCCAAACCGGGAGATCCTGTATGCGTCGATCCCTGCACACGGATGAGGAGATCGCCTTCCTGCTGGACGAGGCCGCGCGCGGCATACCGATCGACGAGATCTGCGCGAGCGCCCATGTCTCGCTCGGCACCTTCTACCGGTGGCGCCGGCGCCTGGGCGGGCTCAAGCCCGCGGGCGTGGCTCGGCTCGACCGGGTCGAGCAGGAGAACGCAGCTCTGCGGGCAGAGGTGCAGCGACTCCGCGCCGCGATGATGCTCCAGCCTTCGCGCGCGGAGCCGGGCCGGTCCGCCTCGGAGCGCACGGCCCCGCGCCGGACGCCGAGCCACCGCGGCGCCGAGGCCTGCGTGGGCCGCTTCGCCTTCGTGCGGACCGCGAATTAGCCGTCCCCGCCGCCTGCTCGGGCCGCGGCGGATACGCATCGGAAGACGTGCCGACGCCCGACAAGCCGGCGCGATCGCCTCAGGCCTTCCCGGCCAGCGCCGCCTTGGGCATCAGCATGTGGACGCCCTTGTTGCCGTCGACCGTCTGGGTGATCCGCAGGTTCCCGGCGAGCGAGCAGAGCATGTAGGCTTGGTTGGGGGTGAGGCTGGTGCGGGCGCAGACGAGGCGGACCATCTCGCGTACGGCCTGGCGCATGGCCTCGTCGAGGCTCTCGTGCAGGCCGATCGACATCAGGTCGGTGGGGGTCTCGGCGAACGGCCACGCGCCCTGCAGGTCCTTGCGGACGGTGAGCCGGAACGTGCCGGTCAGCCCCGTCTCCAGCGCGGTGATGCAGACCTCGCCGTCGCCCTGCACGCCGTGGCCGTCGCCCGCGTAAAAGCCGCCGCCGGGGTTGAAAACCGGCAGGTAGAGGGTTGTGCCGACCCGCATCTCCTTGTTGTCCATGTTGCCGCCGAAGGCGCGTGGCACCGGCGTGCCGACCCGGCCCCAGGCGGCAGGCGGGGCGGTGCCCAGGATGCCGAAGAACGGGTCGAGGGGTAGCTCCGTCCCCCAGGGCAGGCGGCAGACACCGCGCGCGGTGTCGATGTCGGCGTGTACGGTCTCGTACTCGGTGAACTCGTCCGGCAGGGTGCCGAGCAGCGGCAGGATCGCCACGAAGCCCCAGTCGAGGCGGAACTTCATGTCGAGGATATTGACCTGCAGCATGTCGCCGGGCTCGGCGCCGGCCACGTGGACCGGTCCGGTGACGAAGTGCGGGCCCGGGCCGCGCTCGAGCGTGTCGAGGGCCTGGAGCAGGTCGGCCGGCACCCGGGCTGGGTCGGGGTGGACCGACTCGCGCCCGCCCGCCGGATGCGAGTGCAGGGTGACGGTGTCGCCGGATTCGACGGTGAGGACCGGCGGCAGCGCGGCGTCGAAATAGCCGAGCACCATGGTCTCGGGCGTGGCGGGGATCTCGTGATGGGTGGGCACGGCGTCTCCTGGGTTGTCCGTCAGACGGCGATGTGACGGGTGAGTTCTTCGTGACTTAGCGCCGCCGGGTCTCCGCGCACGACGACGCCGCCCCGGGAGAGCACCACCACGGCGTCGGCGACCCGGAGGGCGAAATCGAGATACTGTTCCACGAGCAGCACGGTGATCCGACCCTTCAGCCCGGCGATCACCGCCTCGATGGCGGCGACGATCGAGGGCTGGATGCCCTCGGTCGGCTCGTCGAGCAGGAGGGCGCGGGGCCGGGTGGCGAGCGCCCGGGCGATGGCGAGCTGCTGCTGCTGGCCGCCCGAGAGGTTGCCGCCCGGGCGGTACCAGAGGCCGCGGAGCGCCGGAAACAGCGCGACCGCCTCATCCACCGCGTCTGTCCGCTCGAGCCCCTGGGCCCGGGCCGCGACCCGCAGGTTCTCGGCGACGGTCAGGTCGGGGAAGATCTCGCGGCCCTGCGGCACGTAGGCGACGCCCGAACGGGCGCGCCGGTCCGGGGACAGGCGCGTCAGATCGATTCCGTCGAGGGCGATCCGGCCGCGGCTCGCCGGGATGAGGCCGGTGAGGCAGCGCAGCAGCGTGGTCCTGCCGGCGCCGTTGCGGCCGAGCACGGCGAGGCAGGCCCCCGGCTCGACCGCGAAGCCGACCCCGCGCAGAACCTGCGCGCTGCCGTAATGCTGATCGAGCCCCTCGACGGCGAGGCGCGCGGGTGCGGATGCGTGCGTCATCGGCCGAGGAAGACCTCGATCACGCGGGCATCGCCGCGGGCGCCCTGGAGGCTGCCCTCGAAGAGCGTGCGGCCCTCGTGCAGCACCGTCACCCGGTCGGCGATGGCCTCGACGAAGCCCATGTCGTGCTCGATCACCAGGATCGCCCGGTCGGGCCGGCGCAAAGCCCGGATCAGCGCGGCGGTCTGGGCCGTCTCGGCGTCGGACAGCCCGGCCACGGGCTCGTCGAGGAGGAGCAGAGCGGGCTCGGCGGCGAGCACCATGCCGATCTCCAGCCACTGCTTCTCGCCGTGTGCGAGGGCGCCGGCCGGCACCTCGGCCCGCGGGGCGAGGCCGATCTCCCCCAGAACGGACGCGATGCGGGCCGGGCGGTCGCGGGGGCTGAGCGCGGGCCCGCAGCCGATCTCCAGGTTCTCGCGCACGGTGAGCGCCGGGAAGACGCTGGGCTTCTGGAATTTTCGCCGCACGCCGGCCTTCGCGATCTCGGCCTCGGAGCGCTGGGTCAGGTCGAGGCGGTCGCCGAGCATCACCCGCCCGGAGCCCGGCTTGGTGATTCCGGAGATCACGTCGAGCAGCGTGGTCTTGCCGGCGCCGTTCGGGCCGATCACGGCCCGGACCTCGCCGGGATCGACCGCCAGCGAGACGGTATCCAGCGCCGTGAAGCGGCCGAAGGCGACGGTCAGGGCGTCGACCACGAGGGCTTTCATCGGGCGCCCCGCAGCCAGGTCGGGCGCAGGCGCCAACCCACGAGGTCGAGGAGCCCGTTCGGCAGAACCAGAACCACGAGGAGCACCAGCCCCGACAGGATGAAGGGCCACGCCTCCGGCATCGCGGCGCTGAGCCAGAACTTCAGGCCGTTGACGAGCAGAGCGCCGATCACCGCCCCGCCGAGCCGCCCCAGGCCGCCGATCGCCATCCAGACGGCGATCTCGATGGATAGGTCGGGCGCGAGCACCCGCGGGTTGATGATGCCGACCTGCGGCACGTAGAGGATGCCGGCGAGCGCGGCGATCATGGCCGAGAGGCACCAGATCCCGAGCTTGAGCCGCGTGGTGCTGTAGCCCAGCGTGCGCAGGCGGGTCTCGTCGTCGCGGCAGGCGAGCATCCGCCGCCCGACGGCGCTGCCGACGAGGAGCCGGGTTCCGGCGAGCACCGCCGCCAGCGTCAGGAGCGCGGCGACGGCCAGCCCGCTGACCACGCCCGGCGAGCCCATCGACCAGCCGAACAGCAGCGGGAAGCCGGTCATGCCGTTGTTGCCGCCGAGCCCGGTATCGTTGCGGTACATCAGCAGCATCGCGACGTAGACCAGCGCCTGGCTGATGATCGAGAAATAGACGCCGTTGACCCGCGAGCGGAACGAAGCGAGCCCGAACACGAAAGCGACGAGGCCGGCGAGCGCCAGTGCGAGTATGAAGGCGTAGGGCGCGTAGTCGAGCCCCGACCAGTAGGCCGGCAGGCTCTTCCAGCCCATGAACTGCACGAAGTCCGGCAGCACGCCGGTCGCGGCAACGCCGTGGGCCAGCAGGTGCATGGCGCAGACGTAGCCGCCGATGGCGAAGAACAGGCCGTGCCCCAGGCTGAGGATGCCGAGATAGCCCCAGACCAGGTCGAGGGACACCGCCAGGGTCGCGAAGGCGGCGAGCTGGCCCAGAGCGTTGACGAGATACGGCGCGGGCGGCGCCACGAGGAGGACCGCCGCGGCCGCGAGGCAGAGCCCCACGAGCCCGGCCACAAGGGGATCGCGCACGGCGCTCCGGGCCGGGCCGGCCGCCGGGGCGAGGGCGGTCTGCAGGGCGCCGGTCATCGCCGCCGCCTCACCGCGAACAGGCCCTCGGGCCGGCGCTGCAGGAACAGGATGATGCCGACAAGCACGATCACCTTGGCGGCGACCGCCCCCGAGATCGGCTCGATCAGCACGTTGGCGCCGCCGACCCCGAGGGCCGCCACCAGGGTCCCAGCGAGGCTGCCGACGCCGCCAAGTACCACGACCATGAAGCTGTCGACGATGAAGCCCGATCCCATGCCGGGATTGACGCTGTAGATCGGGCACAACGCCACCCCGGCGAGGCCGGCCAGCCCCGAGCCCAACCCGAAGGCGAGGCGGTCGACCCGGCGGGTCGGCAGCCCAAGGCAGGCGGCCATGTCGCGGTTCTGGGTCACGGCGCGGATGTCGAGCCCGAGCATGGTGCGGCGCAGGATGAGCAGTGTCAGGGCGAGCGTCGCCGCCGCGAAGGCGATGGCGAACAGGCGGTTCCAGGTCATGACGAAGTCGGCGTATAGCGGGACCCCGCCGCTGACATAGGCCGGCATGACGAACTGCAGGTTCTGGGTGCCGACCGTCACCCGGATGAGGTTCACTAGGAACAGGCTCACGGCCCAGGTGGCGAGCAGGCTCATCAGCGGCCGCCGGTAAAGATGGCGCAGGATCAGAGCTTCGACGACAATCCCAACCAGGGCGACCGCCAGGAACGCCACTGGGATCGCCGCGAACAGGTACAGGTCGAGCAGGCCGGGGGCGATCCGGCGGAAGGCCTCCTGCACGCCGTAGGCGGCGTAGGCGCCGAGCATGATGAACTCGCCCTGGGCGAGATTAATCACGCCCATCAGCCCGAAGATGATCGCGAGCCCGGCCGCCGCCATGAACAGGATGCTGGCAAAGCTCAGCCCGTTATAGACGACCGCGAGGCCGTCCCCGATCGCCACCGCGCGGGAGACCTTCGCGAGCCCTGAATCAAGCGCCGCCCGGAAGGCCGGATCAGCGGCGTAGGCGGGATCGCTCTTGAGCGCAGCGAGCCGCGCCTGCGCAGCCCCGGAGGGGCTGGCGGCCACGGCGGCGATCGCCGCCTGGCGCCGGACCGGGTCGGGCGACGACAAGGTGGCCGCCTGGGCGAGGCCGGCGATTGTCCCTTTCAATGCGGTATCGCTCTCCGCGTCCCGCGCCCGGTCGAGCACGGCCGCCGGGACGGTGGCGATGCGCCGCTCCAGAACCGCGAGACCGGCGGCACGGGCGGCCGGATCCGGGCCGGTCAGCAGCGCGATGGTGCCGCGCGCGGTCTCGAGGGCGGCGCGCTGGCGCAGGCCGAGGACCGGCGCGCGCGCCTCCGCGGTTGACCGTGGGGCGCCGGTGAGGGCGTGGCGGCCCTCGGGCGCGCCCGGACGATCGAGCAGGACGGCGCCGTCCGCCGGGCAGGCCAGACGGCGCTCGGCCAGCGCGCCGAGAAGCCCGCCGGCGAAGGCGAGGTCGTCCGCCGGAAGGTCTGCGCCGGCCTGGACGAGGCCCTCGGCCCCGCGGACCTGCGCGGCGGCGTCGCCGCACAGATCCGCCGCGAAGGCCGCCCGGTCGAGCGGCGCCGCGGAGGCTGCGGCTGCCGAGACGAGAAGACATCCGAGCGCGAGGAGCGCCAGGAGGGGACACCGCCTCGAATCAGCCATAGGGGCTGAACGGGACCGGCTTCGGGGCGTTCGGGGATTGCCAGAGGACGTCGAAGCCGCGCTTCTCGTTGACCGAGCCTATGAAGACGCCACGGGAGACGTAATTGTCTTCCCCGGTCATAGTCAGCGTTTAGCCCGACGGGTCGTCGAAGCTGAGGCTCGCGAAGGCCTTGCGCACCTCCGGAACCGCGAAGGACCCGGCCTTGGCGGCGGCGAGCGCCCAGAGATGAACGCTGTCATAGGCCGAGACCATCGGGTCGATGACCGTGTCGGCGCTGAACGGGACGTTCTTGGCCTTCACGTAGGCCGCCCAGTCGGCGAGGAACTTCTTGTTCCGCTCGCCCTTGGCGGCCTGGAGATAGGCCCAGCAATTCAGGTGGCCGACGAGCTTTCCGGTATCGAGCCCTTCGAGATCCGCCTCCACCATGTCGAGGCCGAGGATCGGCACGTCGGTGGCGCTGATGCCCTGGTTGGCGAATTCGCGCAGGAAATCGGGGATCGAGGAGCCGACGACCGTGAGCACCACGATCGGCTGACCGCCGGGCTGGCTGGCGAAGCTGCGGACCTGGTTCACGAGTGTCTGGAAGTTCGAGAAGCCAAAGGGCACGTATTCCTCGCGCCACGCGGTCTCCGGGATGCCCTTGCTCTTCCAGTAGCCCTTCAGCTGCTTGTTGATCGTGCGCGGCCAGACGTAGTCCGAGCCGATCATGAAGAAGCGCTTCGCGCCGACTCCGTCCTGGCCCATCAGGTAGTCGATCGCCGGCAGCACGGAACTCGCGGGCGGAGAATTCACGTAAACGACGTTCTTGGAGTTCTCGTCGCCCTCGAAGTGGAGCGGATAGAACAACAGACTATCATTCTGCTCGACAACCGGCAGCACCGACTTCCGCGACACGGAGGTCCAGCAGCCGAACAGGGCCGCGACCTTCTCCTGCTGGAGCATCTGCCGTCCGACCTGCGCGTAGAGCGGCCAGTCCGAGGCGGGATCGGAGGTCAGCACCTCGATCTGTCGGCCGTTAACGCCGCCGCGGCCATTGATCTCGTCGGCGGCCATGCGGACCACGTGGTTCAGCCGGCCCTCGATATTGGCCATCGTGCCCGACGACGAGAACAGGCAGCCGAGCTTGACGGTGTCGGCGGCGAAGGCGGGCCTGATGATGGCGGGTGCCGCGAGCAGCGCCGCCGTGCCGACAAAGCTGCGCCGCGTGAGATGCGTCATCGACCCCAAAGCTCCCATGGATTGATGGTCCGATTGTCGGCCGACGTCCGGGAGACAGGAAGGTCAAAGAGGCTGCAGGTCGGTGAGGGCCTTGCGCATATTGGCAGCACTTGCGCGCAAGACGGGCGGTTCTCGACCGAGAATGTCAAAATTATTGTTTCAGGTACGCGCCCATCCTCTGCCGTGGGTGAGGGACAAGTTCCTTCAGGCACTCGCCAACGTGCCATTGAAGACCCGCAGCCGCCATCGATCAGGCGCAGGTCTCGGCATCACGGTGCAGGGCGGCAGCTTCCATGCCCGTTAAGCGCCTTAGCCGAAGATCGTCGGCTGGAGTTGAAGCGCGCTCGTATCAAGGTGCGCCGGAGCGGCTGGCGTATAGCGCCCGGCAACATCACGGGATGGACGCCCCTTGCGGCGCACCACCTCCCGCTCAAACGCGATGAAGGCGACGGGCTGACCATCTCGCCCGAGCAGCGGACGGACATCGAGCTCACACAGGTAGGCCTCACCTGAGCGACGGTAGTTTTCCAAGACGCCATGAAATCGACCCTCCGACCGGAGGTTTCGCGCGATCATCCGGGTAAGCTCCCGTCGCGTACGGGCACCCTGGAGCAGGCGCGGTGAGTTCCCGACGACTGCGGATTCAGCGTATCCGCTCATGCGAGCGAAGGCAGGATTGACGTACAGCACCGTTGGGCCCGGTCGCTCCAGGTCGACATCCGTGAGGACAACGGCGGTATCGAATGGTTCAGCAAACAGGCGAACAAGCTCCAAGACGGTCACAGCAGCAGCCTCCTCCAGGATCAAGGGCTAAATCAGGGTCTGTTAACGAACTTCCCACGCGTCTCGGCGTCCTTCGGGAGGAGGACGGGGCCAAACTCAGGAAGTCTTAACGGACCGGAGGCACTCTGTGTTTGCGGTGTACGGCGGCGCGCTCCTTCGGGGGCATGGGTGGTTCAGCGCTGGCGCATGATCAATAGTGAGCAAGGCACAAGTGATGATTCACCAGCTTGTCTATTACAGCCGCAACACCGTGCCGGGCGACGGTCGTGCCATGCTGACAAACATGCGCGAGATCCTGTCGGTCTCTCAGCGCAACAACAGCCGCGATGGCATAACCGGCTTCCTGATCTTCGATAAGACTTGGTTCATCCAAATCCTGGAAGGCGAGCGCGCCCAGGTAAGCGAAACCTACAGACGCATCGCGCGCGATACGCGCCACTCAGGCGCAGCGATCGTCAATGCGCGCGACGTTCCAGCTCGCTTGTTCCCGAACTGGACCATGGGTGGCGCTATGCGCACGCCGGAGGTGCTAGAGGTCTATCTCAAGCACGGCCTTGGCGGGCCGCTCGAGCCCGCTCGCCTCAAATCCGAGCAGATCATTCGGCTCGCCCTCGATCTGCAAGAGTTCGAGGTCAATCGGCGCCAGGATCAACGACTGGCGAGCTGACGCGCTGCTGCGCAGAGGAGGCCGCCCGTCCTCCTTGCTTTCGAAGGGCGCTGACGAGGTGCGGAACGGCGGTCCCCGCCCGGGACCGCTCCGCAGCTCGAATTTCCAGCGTCGCTGCCTGGACGGCAGCCCGATTTGCGGGAAGATACGGGCATGCCCGTCACCGCACACAACGAGACAGAGCGGCTCTCGGCCCTGCACCGCCTCCATCTGCTCGACACGCCTCCCGAGCCGGCCTTCGAGCGGTTGGTCACGGCAACGGCGACACTGTTCGGTGTGCCGATCTCGCTCGTGTCACTCGTCGACACCGACCGGCAGTGGTTCAAGGCTCGGTGTGGTCTCGATGCCAGCGAGACAGATCGCGACCTTGCCTTCTGCAACTACACAATCTTGCACGACACTGTCTTCGTCGTCCCGGACGCCACAGCCGATCCGCTTTTCGCGCAGAACCCCCTTGTCACCGGTGAGCCGGGGATCCGCTTCTATGCGGGCGCCCCGCTCATCCTCCGACCGGGGATCCGGCTGGGTTCGCTCTGCATCATCGATACACAGACGCGGTCGTTCAACGAGGCGGATGCGGCGATGTTGAGCCGATTGGCGCGGATGGTCGTCGATGAACTCTGGCTGCGCAACGTCCTGCCCGCCAATTTGACCGATACGCCGGATGAATTTGCACCAACGGAGACGGATACTGATCTCGACGACGAACCGATTCTGACCGGCGCACAACTCCGGGCTGCTCGTGCGCTCGCTGACTGGTCCATTGCCGATCTGACAGCTGCTTCGAATGTTTCACCCAACACCATCAAGCGGCTGGAAGCGCAGCATGGAAGGCTGGCGGTCCGCAGCAGAAGCTTGACGAGCTTGCGTTTGGCCCTCGAGCAGCACGGCATCCGGTTTACCGGATGCGGCTCCGCGGCGCCCGGAGTGCAACATAAGTTGTCTTCCTGACGATCCTGCCGAGACGGATGTTGGCGCATTACTTTGAGTATGCGTATTCGAAGAAACATTCCAAATTCACGATCTGCAAATAAAGACATTTTTAATAGGTTCTGGTACTTATTGGGCCGGTCTGGAACCGCGATGCAGCGCCCTGCGTCGCAGCAACAAGTCGCGTGCCCCCTTCACAGTAAACTGAACCCGCCAGCTGCCGGAGCCGGACGGCTTCCGCCGCTCTGACCGGCATATCAGACGTCGGCAGGCAGGATGTTTTCAGGGGAGGCCGCTCACACCGGGGAGCTGTGACGTCTATGGCGCTCAAGATCGGAACCAAGATCCAGGCAATTACGATCGTCGCGGTCCTTGGCATCACGGCTCTGATCGGGTTCGCGAGCTACCAGCGCTACAGCACCATCACGGAGGCGCGCGCCCTCAAGACACGGGACCTCGTCGACACCGCCTATGGCGTGCTCGCCTATTTCGAGGGTGAGGAGCGGGCAGGACATCTGAGCCGCGCGGCAGCTCAGAGCGCCGCGGCGTCCGCCATCAAGGGGTTGCACTACGACGGGCAAGCATACTTCTGGATCCAGGACCTGCAGCCGCGAATGGTCGTGCACCCGAAAGCCGAACTGATCGGCAAAGACCTGAGCGGAATCGCAGACCCGACGGGCAAGCACCTGTTTGTTGAAGTCGCGGACCGCGTGAAACGCGCTGGCGCGGGCTTTGTCCCCTACATGTGGCCGAAGCCCGGAGCCGATCAGCCGGTGGAGAAGATCTCCTACGTCCGGGGGTTCGAGCCCTGGGGATGGGTGATCGGCTCTGGCGTTTATGCCGACGACACCCTGACGCAGATGCGTCCAGGCCTGGTCGCGCTGCTCGGCGGTCTGCTCCTCGTGGTGGCACTGATTGCCGGGATGGCCACGCTCATCGCTCACGGCGTCGCTCGACCTGTTCGCGCCATGACCAAGGCCATGAGCGCCCTCGCCCAGGGCGACTTCGCGGCTGAGCTTCCTGTCAGCGCGCGCCGCGACGAGATCGGCGCGATGGCAGCCGCTCTGCAGGTGTTCAGGGACAACATGGTCCGCACCCGCCAGCTCGAAGAGGAGACGGCGCTGGCCCGCGCCTCAGCCGAGGCCCAGCGCAAGGCCGGCATGCGCCAGATGGCCGACCACTTCGAGCAGGCGATCGGCGGCATCGTCGGCATCGTGTCGTCCTCGGCCACCGAATTGCAGGCCACCGCTCAGACGATGACGGCTACGGCTTCCGAGACGGCCAGCCAGTCCACCGCCGTGGCCATGGCTGCCCAAGAAGCCGCCTCCAACGTCAACACCGTCGCGGCGGCGGCTGAGGAGTTGGGCTCGTCGGTTCAGGAGATCGGCCGGCAGGTGGCTGGCTCGGCGCAGCTGGCCCGCACGGCCGTGGATGAGGCCGGCCAGACGGCCGGGCTCATGCAGGAGCTGAACGGGGCCGTGGCGCGGATCGGTGACGTGGTGACGCTGATCTCGACGATCGCCCGACAGACCAACCTCTTGGCCCTGAACGCCACCATCGAAGCGGCGCGTGCCGGCGAGGCGGGCAAGGGCTTTGCAGTGGTCGCCGCCGAGGTGAAAGCGCTGGCCGACCAGACCGCCCGGGCCACAAGCGACATCTCCGGCCAGATCGCTCGGATCCAGGGCTCGACGGATCAGGCGGTATCGGCGATCGGCTCGATCAGCGCGCGCATCCAGGAGATCAGCGCGGTGGCGACAACGATCGCCGCAGCGGTCGAGGAGCAAGGGGCAGCCACCCAGGAGATCGCGCGCAACGTCGCTCATGCGGCAAGCGGCACCGGTGAGGTCACGAGCAACATCGCCGTCGTGGCGGGTGCGGCGGAGGAGACGGGAACGGCGGCCAGTCAGGTGCTCGGAGCGGCCTCCGAGCTGTCGCGCCAGTCCGAGAAGCTTGCAGCCGAGATGGGCCGATTCCTCGCGACCGTCCGCGCGGCCTGAGGCAGCGATGGATCTGAGGGGGGCTAGCTATTTGGTAGCGGAACGTTGTTGGGACCGGGTGCGTTGGGCAATCGAGGAGTATGCCTGGCGCTTTGACGGCTGCCGTGGTCGTGGCTCCCGCCGGAGGGCCCGCTGATGCTCGCCATCCATCCCCAGGCTCGCACCACCCCGGCTGTCCGCGCCGAGATCGCCCGCTCCCATGAGAGCCTCCGGCGCGCTGGCCAAGCGCTACGGTGTGTCCACCGAGACCATCCGCAAATGGCGCAAGCGCGGACCGGACGACTGCCAGGACCGCTCCGCCCGGCCGCATAAGCTGCCGTGGAAAGCCAGCGATGAGGAGCGCGCCATCGTGTGCGCGCTCCGCCGCAGCACAGGCTTTCCGCTCGACGATCTCACCTTCATCCTCACGCACTTCTTGCCGCACCTGAACCGGGATGCGGTCTACCGCATCCTCAAGGCTGAAGGCCTCAACCGCCTGCCGCCCGCCCAGCGCACGCGCAAACCGCACAGCGCGTTCAAAGACTACGAGGTCGGCTTCATCCACGTCGATGTGAAGCACCTGCCCAAGCTGCAGGATCGCGACCGCGTCCTGCGCAAGCGCTACCTGTACGTCGCCATCGATCGCGCCTCGCGCTACGTGCACCTGGCGGTGAAAGACGACGAGACCACTGCTTCAGCCGTCGCCTTCCTCGACGAGGCACTGGCTGCCTTTCCCTTCAAGGTCACGCACGTGCTGAGTGACCGTGGCTCGTGCTTCACAGCCGACGCGTTCGAGGCCGCCTGCAAGCGGCACGGTGTGCAGCACCGCATGACCAAGCCCTACACGCCGAAGACCAACGGCATGGTCGAGCGCTTCAACGGCCGGGTGCAGCGCGAGGTGCTGGGCATCACGCTCTGGAGCCACCAGGATCTTGAGACGCTGCTGGCTGGCTTCAACGTCGCCTACAACGGCCGCCGTCAGCGCGTCCTGAAGGGCCGCTCACCCGACATGGTCCTGCGCGAGCGGCTGAAGGCGAAGCCTGAGCTCGCCAAGCCCGTCACCAAACCACCTGACCCGGATGCACTCCCGAAAGCCCTCAAGGTTGTCGTAGACGCCAAGGAGGTCTCGCATCCAGACAGCTAGTATTCAGTTGGGCGAGGATGAGCCGTGTCCATTAGCTGATCCCGTCGAACGGGTCCGATGAAAAATAGGCGCTCCTCGCGCCGTACCTGGCGCTGCTGCGTGAGGATGAAGGCCGGAGCGCATGCGTTGCACAAGGTGTTCAACAATCTGCACGACGTGGTCAGACGCGACTGTTCCAAGCGGCGCTTCGGGCCCTGGTCCGTCGCGTTTCAGCCGGCCCAGCGCTGTCGGCAGGCTGTTTCGAGTAATTGGCCGAGGATCTGCGCGCGTCGTATCCGTCTGCGTCCTGGTCAGACAGACCGCTCGACGCGCAATCAGGTCCGATCAGCCTCTGGACCAGCGCACCACTCGCGCCGAGCGCGTCAGAGCTGCCCGACAAAGTCAATTCAGGGCGTAGCCCAAGAGGCCCTCGGCGGACTGTCCCTCACAGCTTGGGTCGGTCGATACGAAATGGTCGTGTCCGCCTGCGTTGCAGCGGAAGATCGGGTGGCTGCCCGGCTGCTGTGCATCGTGGATGTATCCGGTTTGCCCCAGCGGCGTGTGACCCTCGCAATTCAGGTCCCGGCTGAGGAAATGATCCGTGCCAGCCGCGCAGCTCATCAGCTTCGTGGTGCCGGGCTTCGGGAGCAGGAAAAGCGAGCCGACGTTGCGCTCGAAGGCGTAGCCTGGGCCGATATAGCCCGTCGTGACCCAGTGCCCCTGTGCGCCGAACGCGCGCTTGAGAGGCGCACGATCAGATGCGCGAAGCTCAGTCGCGGTCGTGATTTGCCAAGTGCCCGGGTAGGGGTCTCCACCCGAGAAGAAGATGGTGATGTTTGGCAGGAATGGCGTGATGTTGCCGTACGGGTCGCGCTGAAATCCTGGGCTGTGATTCAGGTAGAAACCCGTCACGTCCGAGTTCAGGTAGCCGACGGGGGTCCACTTCGCGGGATTTCCGCTCAGCAGGGCTTTCATCGGCATTCTGAAGAGACCGAGCTGGTAGGTCTCACGGTCAGGATTGCGGGCCGGATCTTTGCAGGCCACCTGCTGGCAGTTGCGACCCGGCAGGCCCGTAATGACGTAGACGTCGCCCGTCGCATGATCGTAGCCGAAATCGGAATTCGGGTTGATGGTCGCGCCGTCGGTCGCCAAGTTCGGCACGCGCACCGGGACGTCGAAATGAACCCCGTCCGACGTGTGCCGGACGTAGAGATCGCCGAAGCCGCTTACACCTTGCGGGCCGCTCAGATCGGTGGTGAAGACGAACAGGCTTGACTGGCCGTCGGCATTGAACGTCGCTGGTTGCCCGTTTCCATAATTGCCTTGAGCGACGGCCGGGTTGATCGCTGAAACGACGGGTGTGGGATAGTCGATCCAGTTGACCTTATCGTTCGAGAAGGCCAAGCCTGTCTGATTGTTGTTTCCCGGCTGATTGTCTGCTCCCGAGTAATACATGGCATAGCTGTAACGCCGGCCATCGGTTGGATTGGTGAAATTGCCCTTAACAACGCTCGGATCACAGACATACTGGTGGTTCCAGGAGCCGGGTGTGGGTTGAAAGACGATTTGTGCTGGGGAGAATCCTGTCTGCGGGTTGTATGATCGGTGAAAGATCACATCGGTCTTGCCCTGGCCACACCACCAGATGTCGGTCGTCCCGTTCTCCGTGATGATGCTCGGAGCGTAGTTGTAGCCCCTGGGGTTGGCCTCATTGATGAAAAGGGGCCGGGCATCCGGACCTTTCCACCCGGCCTGTGCGGGTACCAGCACGGCGACACCCAAAACCGTGGCGCTGGCGAGCGATAGGATCAGCGGATTCACGATCTTCAGTACTCCCTCGCTATTAGCGACCTGAGTAAGGGGGCGGTGCGTGCGGTCGGTCGATCCCCGAGAAGGTCCGCCGCGCCGCCCGCCGCCCGCTGATATCCTCTTCGACGATCCGCCCGTCCTGGTCGCGGATGTACTCCAACCGCGTCGCGCCGCCCTTCGCCCCGACCAGCAGACCGCGCCGGTCGTAGGTTTATGTTAGGCCCATGACCTCGACGAGAGTCAGCGAGGTGCGATCGATGTACCGGCCACCAGCCGACTGAGACGCTCGCAGGGGTCCGGGGTAGTTGCAGGATCGGCCGAAACCGGTGGATCCGCTTCCGGCATGCATTTGCCAGAAGCGGACGCTCCATGCTTCGGTGTCTCGCTCACGTCTGCATTTCGTCAGGAAGTTCTGAGGCCAGTTCTGCGGCCCTTCTCAGGACCGGGCCGAGCCGCGACGCGTCGGCAATACCCCGGGACTGACCAGCAGCATCGCGGCCATGCCCACTCCGGTGGCCACAGCCGTAGCGATGAACATCGCTTGATAGCCGTAGGCACTCGCTAGAATTCCGGCGAGCGTCGGCGCCAGCACCGAGCCGATGTTGGCGAAGAAATGCATGAAGCCGCTCCACGCCCCGAGGCGATTCCGAGGAGCGGTGTCGATCACCACGGTCCAGTACACGGTGTTGACGAGCGCGTTCAGGCTGTTGCCCAGGGTCATCAGGGCGATCACGGCTGCAGGGCTCGTCGCCTGCGAGACGCCGAGAAAGACAATCGTCGTCAGGAGCAGCGTGAGGGCAGCGAACCAGCTGCGCGCGATGCGCAAGCTTCCCGTCCGTTTGAGGAGCCAGTCGGAGAAGCGGCCGCCCAGCAGGACCGTGATGCACGGTCCGGTCCAGGGGATCATGCCCAAGTACCAGAGCGAAGCCAGATTGAAATGGAACTGATCCTGCAGGTACTTCGGCGTCCAGGTCAGAAGCATGAAATTGACGTAAATGAACGCGAAGTAACCGATCGTATTGAAGACCATAGTGCGGCTGATGAAGAACAGCCACCACGGGACATCAGGCTCGTCCCCGACGACCGAGGTGGACCGCACGTCTCGATCCGCAGCGCTGCTGCTCCGGATTTCGGCGAGTTCCGCCGCACTGACGCGCGGGTTCTCATCCGGGCGGTTGGTGAAGATGCGCATGAAAGCGAGAAGCGCGATCAGACCTGTGATGCCGAGGATCCAGAACATGGCACGCCAGCTGCCGGTGAGCAGAAGCAGGCCGACTGACATCGGCGCCGTCAAGAGTGCGCCCAAAGGCGTGCTGAGCAGCCCAATGGACACCGCGAAGCCGCGCTCGCGCGGCGTGGCCCAGTTCCCGACGGTCTTGTTGATGATGGAGTAGGCGGGCCCCTCCGAGAACCCGAACAGGACGCGCACGACGGCGAAGCCCGCGAGGGCCGACCCGCCCAGCACGGCAATCCCAAAATCGCCCGCATAGGCGGTCGCGATCTCGAACAGTGACCAGGCAACGCCTGCCACCAGCCAGACCCGCTTGGCGCCGAAGCGATCTCCCAGGGCGCCCCCGATCAAGGCGCCAAACATGTAGCCGTATCCGAAATAGCCGAGCACGGCCCCCAGGCCGCGCGATCCAAGCCGTATTCAGCCGTGATGTCGGCAGCGGCGTAGGAGATCGCGCCCCGGTCGATGTAGTTGATCATCGCAATGACGACGATCGACGAGAAGATGACGTATCGAAATCGGCTTGGTTTTTCTGTGTGGTGCATGACGCGATTGTTTCCCGATTGGCCGCTTTTTACCAAGTATGGCTGGATAATGCCGTTGATTCAGCCGTATTTTTCGAACGCGCTGAAGCCTGTGAGCGGCGAGACAAGGCGTCTGAGCCGTACAATCCGGGATGGAGCTGTCACAAGTCCGACCTTGGTTGCCGATAGCTTTTTTCGAGAGCAGCTGAGGTGTGTTCGGGTGTTCGGGAAGGTCGCGGATTTGACGTTTCGGCCCGGATCGCTGAGCCGGTGCCGACCTCTGACGCAGGGCAGCATGTCTGTTACTCTCGGACACGAGCACGGTGTTGCGGAAGCGCGGACCGCCGTATTCGCCGGTCTGTCAGGTCGTCTGCCTGCGTCTGCCTAGCCGCTCTGCGATGAAGATCCCACCGAGGACAAGCGCGAGCGCGGCGGCACTGTCCGAACGGAATGGCTCGCCGACCAAGGCCACGGCCAAGAATGCGCCGAAGACCGGAAGCAAGTTCACGAAAATGCCGGCCCGGTTCGGACCGATCAGCTCCACGCCTCGCATAAAGAAGAGCTGGGAAACGAGAGAGGGACCGAGCCCAACATAAACGACGATCGCCCATCCCTCCCAGGTCGGCCAGACCAGCCGGCCGCTCGCCCATTCAAGTGCCAGGAGCGGCAGGGAGGTCAGAAACGCGGCCGTCGCCATTGCGGCGAAGAAGGTCAGTCCGGACACAGCCGGTCGAGAACGCAAGGCCACAGTGTAGCCGGCATAGAGCAGGCTGGCGAGGAGCATGAAGACGTCGCCTCGGTTGAAAGCGAACGTACGAAGCACCTGCAAGTCGCCATGGGTAGCTGCTACGGCGACTCCGAGGAGGGTCACCAGCACGCCTACAGCTTGCATCAGCCCGACCGGCGTGCGGTACACAAGGAAGCTCAAGATCAGTACGATGACCGGAATCGCGCCTTGGATCAGGGCGAGATTGGCCGCGGTGGTATAGGCACCCGCGACGTAGAAGAGGGCGTTGAACGCTGTGTAGCCGCAGCTGCCCATGAGCAGAATCCGGCGCCAGCCGGGCAGCAGCAGGCGCCATTCACGCGCGACCTGCCGGCCTGCGAGCGGCACAAGTGCGGCACAGGCGACCAGCCAACGCAGGCTCGTGAGCGCGAAGGGCGATACCTCGCCGACAGCCCATTTGCCGGCGACGGCATTGCCGGCCCAGATCAGGCTCGTGAGTATCAGCAATACGTACGCGCCTGCTGCGGACGGGGAGCCAACCTGAGAGGCGCCTGAATGAAACCGGACGTGAGCCATGGCTGCCCCTAGCACAGCAACTCCGACACAGTCAGGCAGCTCTTGAGCTTTGCGAACGTGAACCGCTTCGGGTTTCCCGGAGACTGACACGCGCGAGAGGACGGGGCCGGGCCTTGTTCGACGACGAGGGCGGTTCACGTCGGCTCCTTGGCCCGGTCGCTCTTGGACCTGGCGTCATCCGGCTACGGTCTGACATCCGGTCGGGGATCCGAGGTGAAGCCGTCGCGGTTCGGCATTCGGATCGCCGCCATCGAGGCCGCGTCGAGGGTTGCGCCGTCCGGGACGAGGCCGTTCAGGTTGAGGATGTAAGCCGATACAGCGTAGACATCGTCATTGCTGAGAGATTCCGGCGCATTCATCGGCATCGCCCGCCGGATATAGTCGAACAGCGTCGGTGCATAGGGCCAGAAACTACCCACTGTCTTGACGGGCTGACCTGAGGCCAGCGTTCCTTGTCCGCCGACCAGCTTGTCTCCGATCCCGCCTTCCCCGCGAGCGCCGTGGCAGAAGGCGCACTGCGCCTCGAACACGTCCCGCCCGTGGGCAACGCTGCCGCTCCCCGGCGGAAGCTTCCGGCCTTCGCGATCAACATCGATGTTCCAGCCTGCGATCTCCGCGGCGGTTGCCGGCCGGCCAATCCCATAGCGCTCGGCAGCGCAGGACGGGTTGGTCAATGCGAGGAGGACCACGCCTCCCAGAAGAGCCGACTTAGGCGTAGCCATTGCACACCTCGCCGCTCGCCGCGACGCGCCAGGGAACGATCGCGTTGTTGTGGTAGTAGGACTTGAGGCCGCGCACAGCCGTCAGTTCGGCGAGGCTCGGCTGGACATAGCCGGTCTCGTCGATGGCTCGGCTCATGATCATGGTCGTCTGCCCATCCCAGGTCCAGGGCAAGCGGAAGCGGGTGAGCGCCCGGGTCAGAACCGGATCCTGCAGCGTCGCCGCCTGCCAGGACTCGCCCCCGTCGACCGAGATCTCCACCTTCCGGATCCGACCGCGTCCGCTCCAGGCGGTCCCGGTGATCTCGTTGAATCCAGGGACGATCCGCTGGGTGCCCGAGGGACGTGTGATGATCGACTTGGCCTCCATGACGAAGGTGAACTGTCGGGCCGTGCCATCGGGCATGGAATCGGTGTACTTGGAGGTCTCCTCACGCGAGTAGGCCGGTTCCGTCGTCACGTTGAGTCGGCGCAGCCACTTCACGTTCATGTTGCCCTCGAAGCCGGGCAGGATCAGCCGGAGCGGATAGCCCTGTTGCGGGCGCAACCGCTCACCGTTCTGGCTGTAGACGAGGAGCGCGTCGTCGAGGCACTTCTCGATCGGGATGCTGCGCGTTAGCGCCGCAGCGTCCGCGCCTTCGGCCACCACCCATCTGGCTTGCGGCTTGAGACCGGCCTCTCGAAGGACCGTTGCGAGCCGTACGCCGGTCCACTCCGCGCAGCTGAC
Organism: Methylobacterium sp. P31; assembly: GCA_050632875.1. Taxonomy (GTDB): domain Bacteria; phylum Pseudomonadota; class Alphaproteobacteria; order Rhizobiales; family Beijerinckiaceae; genus Methylobacterium. The sequence goes on from JBODSC010000003.1 coordinate 399,584, forward strand.
AAGACCCACGAGGTCCGATGCCGTCCGGCCCCTGACCGCCTCGAAGCTCGGGTTGCCTGAGCATTCGAGAAAATAGATGTGCGACTCCGACGGGAAGCGGCGCACCTCCTCCATGGTCAGAACGAGGGGCGTCTCCACGAGACCGTGGATCATCAGCCGGTGCTGGCCGGGGTCGATGTCAGGGATGCCGCCGTGGTGACGTTCGTAGAAGAGCCCGTTCGGGGTGATGATACCGTCGAGATCCTGGAGGGGCGTGCGGCTTGACGCCGAGGTGTACTGCTTGAGGCCTCTCGGGACATTGCGGACGACGCCGCTCTCGAAGCGCGATGGCAATCCGTAGGTCTGGCTGCCGACATCGGCGCCAGGCACCTTCATCCATTCGGGAGTGCTCGGGGGCGTCGCATCGGCTGCTCGGAGCCGTGCGGGGCGCCGCTGCCGGCCAGAGTGCCGACCGCTGCGGCTGCGCCGCGAACGAGAAAGCGCCGCCGCCCCAGCGGACTGTCATCGTCTTGGCTCATCGCATCCCGCTCCGGCCGCTGGCATGGGGTCGGGCTTAGCACACTGCCGTTGTTTGCGCCCTGCTGGCTCACCGGAGGTGCCGGTGGGCGTTATATCCAGAGGCGGCACGCCGCACGTCGTATCGCGCGACAAGAAATGTGGTCCGTCCCTTTGCAGTCGGAATTCAGAGCCTCTCACAAAACTCCCGTTGAACCGTCGCGGCCAGAAGCGGGACTCTCGATAACCGCAAGCTTTGTGAGAAGCTCTAAGCGTTGTGTTCGCCAATCGCGAAGTGCGATGCGAATGGCGTAGAACAATCCGATCGGCCGCTTCGCGCCAACTGGGGAAGGTCGGAGGCGCCGGTTCTTAGCAGCCTGACGGGTCGACTGCCGCGGCTTCTGGCCGAGCGCTGCCCGACGGCTGTCGGCGTTCAAGCCGAAGAAGCGGACCTTCCTTGCGGCTCACGCTGTCGATTCAAGGTGCGCCGTTTCGGACCCTGTGCGTCGTCAATGCGAGCATCCGATCTCCGGCACAGGGCGGATGCCTGGCGCAAGGTTCAGACGTCACGCGGGGAAGACCGCCGAGCTTCGTCCATGTTGAAGCCCGGCGTCTTGCCGTCCTACGCGCGAACGCGAGGCTTTCGCGCCTCACGGTGCTTCTCGAAGGCTCGTGTCACTCCTTGACCAGCTTGCATGTGCTTTCGGAGAGCGGCTGGAACGCTTGCTCGCCAGGAATAGTCTTCAAGATCTTGTAGAAGTCCCATGGTCCTTTGGATTCCGCAGGAGTTTTCACTTGTGCAAGGTACATGTCATGTACCATGCGGCCGTCTTGGCGTAGCTTGGCGTTCCGGGCGAAGAAGTCTTGGATCGGCAGTTCACGCATCTTGGCCATGACCCGCAAACCATCGTCCGTGGCGGCGGCTTCAGCAGCCTTGAGGAAGTGCAGAACGGCCGAATAGTCTCCGGCCTGGACCATGGTCGGCATCCTGCCGCCCATCCGCTCGCCGAAGCGCCGGGCGAACGCTCGCGTTTGGTCATCCATGTCCCAGTAGAAACCTGTCGTCAGGATCATGCCCTGAGCGGCTGGCAATCCGACGGAATAGATGTCAGTCAGGAAGATATTGAGGCCCCCAGGGTCTGACCGCCCTGCAGGATCCCGAACTCGCTCGCCTGCTTGATGGTGTTGATCGTGTCGGCTCCGGCATTGGCCATGCCGATGATCTTCGCGCCTGAGCTTTGAGCCTGCAGCAGGTAGGACGAGAAATCGGGGTTCGGGAACGGGTGCTTGACCGAGCCGAGCACCTTGCCGCCCTTTGCCTTCACGACACGGGTAACCTGGGCTTCCAAATCATGCCCGAAGGTGTAATCAGCAGTGATGAAGAACCAAGTGTTCTTCGGATCATCCGCCAGAGCCGAAGCTGTCCCGGCTGCGAGGGAATAGGTGTCCCAAGTCCAGTGGGCGCCTGTCGGCGAGCAGGCGGCGTTGGTCAGCGCCATGGAGCCGGCCCCCGAATTGATGTCAATCTTGCCCTTGCTGCGCGCGACCTCACGCACCGCCAGACCCGCAACCGAAGAGTTTGTATCGAATATCGCGTCGACACCCTCGGTATCGAACCAACGGCGTGCGATCGAGGATGCAATATCCGCCTTGTTTTGGTGATCTGCGAAAATCAGCTCGACCTTTCGGCCATTGATCGGTCGGCCGAAATCCTCCACCGCGAGTTGCGCAGCTGTCACGGATCCTCGACCGGCAAGATCCGAATAGCCCCCGGACATATCGGTCAGAACGCCGATCTTGATGCCGCCGTCCGCATACTGAGCGGCCGCCGGCGCGATTGTAAAAGAGGCGGCACCGAACGCTGCGGCCACCACCAAAGTACGACAATCCATGAAATCCTCCCTTGTTCTCTGATCTTGATGCGTCGCCGGTTCGTCCCACAAACTCCGGTGGCAGCATGGCGTGTTGCGGCGTGCCGATATTTCCGGTCAGCGCGTCGGGTCTCGGTCGCTACGTCCGGCGCCTTTCTCGTGGAATGGATCGAACAACGCTCCAATCCGGGGCCGGACAGCTTCACGCTTCATCGGTCGCGCCGGCCGGCGCACGATGTTGCGCGTCGGCAACTTAAGTCGTCGCGATACGACCGACGGCCAAATTCTCTCCCGTTCAGAGATAGCTTCGGCCGTCGAGGTAGGCCTTGCGCCAGCGCCTGATCTCGATGCGCTCGAAGAGGCCAACCTTGTAGAATGGGTCCGCCTGGATGAGCGCCTCGGCTTCGGCGCGCGTGTCGACATCGACGACGTACAGGCCACCGCCCGCGTCGCTTCCGTCGTCGTTCAGCTTCGCGCCACAGGCCAGGAGCCGGTCTTTGATCCGGTCGAGGTAGACGAGATGCTCGGCACGATTCGCCCTGCGGATGTCCAGGCTGTCGGGCTTGTCGAATGTCTCGATCATGTAGGGCATGGGTTTTGACCAGTCAGTTGGCTGCGATCGCGGATGGATGCTGCGCCAGAGGCGTGACGCTGATCGACATGTACGGGTAGAGCGGCAGCGACGTCAGGATGTCGTGAAGCTCGTCGTTGCCGGCGACATCGAACACGCTGTAGTTCGCGTACTGCCCGGCGATGCGCCAAAGGTGCCGCCACTTGCCCGCATGCTGCAGCTCCTGCGCGTAGGCTTTTTCCTCGGCTTTGAGACGATCCGCCTCCGCCTTCGGCAGAGTGGCCGGAATACTGACCTGCATGTGGACCATGTAGAGCATGACGTCGATCCTTTGCCGTCCGGATGTCTGAACGCATCTGGCTCGAGATGCGCTTTGGTGGGCGTTGCCGATCGGACTTGAGCCCGGAGTAGAACGGCCGAAGTTTCGTTGAGGCCGGCCCGCACCATCGTGGCGACGATGAAGCCCATAGCCGGAAAGCCACCGCCATACACCGCGGGCCGATCCCGTCGCCGAGCAGACGCGGGCTCGCGTGGCGCTGCCGCTCTCGAACGTGCTCGCGATGGATAGCACGATCTCAGGCATCGGCGCGGATCAGGTCGGCCGCCTTCTCGGCGATCATGAACACCGCGGCTTGCGTATTTCCGGAGACGATGCTCGGCATGATCGAGGCGTCCGCCACGCGCAGCCCCATCACGCCGCGCACGCGCAGGTTCGGATCGGTGACGGAACCGGGATCGCCACCCATGCGGCAAGTGCCGCAGATGTGGTAGATCGTCTGACCGTCTCGGCGGGCAAAGTCGAGCCAGTCCGCATCCGTCCGGCAGCCCGGGCCGGGGTTGAGTTCGGCGCCGCGGAACCGATCCATCGGCGCCTGCTCGACGATGGACCTGGCGATCTTCATCCCAGCGACCATCGCGCGACGATCCTCCTCCGTGGCGAGGAAGTTCGGGCGGATGGCCGGAGGCTGCAGTGGATCGGGCGAGACGGCGTGGATCGTACCCCGCGACTCGGGCCGCAGTTGCGTGACGCCGATCGTCATGCCGGGCAGGCGATCGAGCTTGCGCTCGGCGGCGTTGGCGTAGCTCGCGTGCATGAAGAAGTACTGCACGTCCGGCCCGTCGAGCCCGGGTCGCGTGCGCACGAAGCCGTGGGCGAGGCCGGTCCCCAGGGACAGGATGCCTTGCCGCGTAGCGAGGTAGCGCGCCGCCGCGAGGCCGAGACGCAGTCCACGGGTTTGGTCGTTCAGCGTCACCGGCAGGCGCACCCGCCAGTTCATGCGCGTGCAGTAATGGTCCATGTAGTTGGCGCCGACGCCCGGGAGCGCGCGCCGCACCGTCAAGCCGAGCCCGGCGAGGATCGCCGGATCCCCGAGGCCGGACAGTTCCAGGATCTGTGGGGACTGAGCCGCCCCTGCGGCGAGGATCACCTCACCGCGGCAGCGGAAGAGCCGCTCGCGCCCGCCGACCAGCGCGGCGACGCCGCTCGCCCGATCCTGATGGAATGTCAGCCGCAGGACATGCGCGTCCGTCACGACAGCGAGGTTCGCGCGCGTCAGCGCCGGCCGCAGATAGGCGTCGGCAGCGCTGATCCGCCGCCCGCGCCGCTGGTTGACTTGGTAGTAGCCGAAACCGTCCTGACCCGCCGCGTTGTAGTCGGGATTGCGCGGATAGCCGGCCGCCTGCGCGGCGGCGATAAAGGCCTCCGCGATGGCCGGCCGCTCGGCGACTTCCGTGAGTGGCAGCGGGCCGCCGCGGGCGCGCAACGGGTCGGGCGGGCCGTCGTAATCCTCCAGCCTGCGGAAGTAGGGCAGCACGTCGGCGAAGCCCCAGCCGCCGCACCCGGTCTGAGCCCAGGCATCGTAATCCTGCGGCTGCCCGCGTACGTAGATCATGCCGTTGATCAGCGTCGACCCGCCGAGACCCTTGCCCCGTGGAACCGCGATCACCCGGCCGCCGGTCGCCTCCTCCGGCTCGGTCCGAAAGCGCCAGTTGTAGGCCGGGTGCTGGAGCAGGCGGCTGAATCCGGCCGGGATCGAGATCCAGGGGCTGCGCGCCCGTCCGCCCGCCTCAAGGAGCAGAACCCGGTGCGTTCCGGTTTCGGTCAGCCGGTTGGCCAGGACGCAGCCCGCCGTGCCGCCGCCCACGATCACGTAGTCGAAGTCGCCCGCCTCGATAGCGTCGGTGTCGATCCGTCCCAAGGTCTGCTCCAAGATCCGGCCTCAGAGTGCACCCATGTGGCGGGCCATGAGGGCGATCTGGCGCTCCAGCATCGGCAGGCCCTTCTGGACGCGGCAGCCCGCCGCCAGCGCCGCGGCGAGCAGCGGCGTCGTCTCCGGATCCATGATCGCCTCGGCGACGAACTGGCCAGCGTGGAGGGCGGCGAGATCGAAGGGAGCGGCATCCTGCGGACGCATGCCGAGGGATGTGCCGTTGATGAGGAGGTCATGCTCCGCCTGAGCCTCCTCGGCAGCGACCGCGAGCGAAGGGTATGCGGCGTGCAGACGCTCTACCAGCGCCCGGGCGCGTTCGGCGGTGCGGTTCAGGATCGTCAGGCGCGCCACGCCCGCCTCCGCCAGCGCGAAGGCGATGGCACTCGCCGCCCCGCCGGCCCCCGCGAGCGCCGCGCTCCGACCGCGCGGTTCTAGCCCCGAGGCGCGCAGCGCCTCGACGAAGCCGATGCCGTCCAGCATCGTCCCGACCATGCGCCCGTCCGCCTCACGCCGGACGCAGTTCACGGCCCCGATCTGCTCAGCCTCTCGGGTGATCACGTCGCAGAGTGCCGTCACAGCCGTCTTGTGCGGCACCGTGGCGATGAAACCGCCGAAGTTGCGCAGGCGCCTGAGACCGTCCATCACGGCGGCCAAACCGTCTGGTGGCACGTGCAGCGGAACCAGTACGCCGTCGATCCCGTGACGAGCGAAGAGAGCACCCATCACCTCGGGCGCCTTCACGTGGTAGATCGGATCCGCCAGGATCCCGTAGACCCGGGTCCGTCCGGTGATCCCGGCCGCGGTGACCGTCGTGCTCATTGCCCTGCTCCCGTCCATCCGCGCCGCGTCCTGCATATCCGTGTCAGGTCATGTACAGGCCGCCGGCGACGTCGACGGTCTGGCCGGTGACGAAGCTCGCTTCGGCGGAGGTCAGGTAGAGGGCGAGATCGGCGACCTCCTCAGGCGCTCCGAGGCGCGCCATTGGCGTCAGGCGGACCTGCGCGTCGTTGACCGCGCTGCCGACCGCCCGGACCATCGGAGTCTCGATACGACCCGGGGCGATCGCGTTGACGCGGATGCCAAAGGGGCCGAGTTCGGCCGCCAGGTGCTTAGTGAGGCCGATCAGCCCCGCCTTCGAGGCCGCGTAGTGGCAGGCGACGATCGGCGAGTAGGTCTTTCCTGCCACCGAGGACAGGTTGACGATCCAGCCGCGCCCGGCCGCGCACATCGCCGGCGCCACCGCCCGGACGGTGTTGAAAGCCCCCGTCAGGTTGACCGCGACGACGCGGTTCCATTCCGCCGGATCCATCTCCCAGACGCGGTGGGCCGCCCCGTCGTGCTTGGGCGAGATGCCGGCATTGTTGACCACCGTGTCGAACGCCCCGCCCATCGCGGCGGCTGCCTCGGACAGGGCCGCCTCGACCGCCGGATAGTCGGCGACGTCGAGCTTCATCGGCAGGGCGCGTCCGCCTGCGGCCTCGATGGCTCGCACCACCACCGCCACGTCGTCCGGGTTCACGTCGGCGACGCCGACCAGGGCCGCGCGCGCGCCGAACCCTTCTGCGATAGCCCGGCCGATCCCGCGGCCTGCCCCCGTGATGAGGACGCGCCGAGCGGCGTGGCTCGGGCGCCGCGCGATCGCATCCGGATTCGTCTCCCGCTCGGTCATCTCAGATCCCCGTTTAGGCGCCTCGCGCGTGGTCGTTATCGAGCAGGGCCGCAGACGCGTCGGCGAGCACGATCTCGCCGTTCTCCAGTAGCAGCCCCGGTCGGCGAACTGGAGCGTGCGGAAGACGTTCTGCGCGACGATCAGCACGGTGTCGCCCGTCTTCACGATGCGGTCGACGACCGCGGAGACCTGCGCCACCACGGTCCGCCCGAGACCGAGCGAGGGCTCGTCGAACATCAGGAGCTTGGCCCGCCATCATCCCGCGAGCGATCGCCACCATCTGCTGCTCGCCCCCGGAGAGGAGGCCGCGGCCAGGGCCGTCGTCTGGGCCGCGGCGCCCAGCGCGAGGGCGGCAGCGGGTGCACGCGTCGGAACTCTCATCGTTTCCCCCGTGTCATAGATGCGTTGCGCCGCAGCGACCCGGATGCGGCGCGCGATGCAGTCCGAGAAGATATAGAATGCGGTGGGCGTGGGCTGTTCGCCCATGTCCGTGCATCCCGCTCGTGCTGATCCGCAAACCGTGTCGGAAACGCGCCAACCAAGTCATTGGCCTGCGCATCCGGCGTCGGGCCGCAAGTTCGGCCTCTATCGCCGCGCCTGATCCATCGCGCTCGTTCAACGGGCCGGCACGGGCGGCGGAGGCAAAGTTTCCTCGCGTTGGCAGGCAGCCGAACCGAAGCGACGTTCGGGGTTATGCAGAGAAGGTCATCCTGTAGTGGTCCAAAGTCTCGGCGCTCGATCTGAGATCCTCGGGCGGCTCGCGATGTCTGCATCAGAACCCGCGGGTCTGAGCGTCGCGTGGGGCCGCCTCAGGCGCCATCGACGTCCTGAGAGCGCAGCCAGCGCCCGACCGCCTCGACCACGTGCGCCTGCTCGGCAGCGGTCAAATCCCGCCCGGCCGGTATCGCGTACCACTTGGCCAAACAGCCGCGGCAGCAGGTTGCCGTCGCATGCTGCGCCGTAAAGGCCGGATGACCGCGCATCGGCGTCTGTTTGCCGTCGTTCCTGGCCTCGGCGGGCGCAAGGCGTCGTTTCACGAAGTCCCGCGCATGATCGAGAACCGTCGGGAGGCCCTTCTCACGCAGATAGGCCTTGTCGGCGGCTGCGAGCCGAAACCGCTGACGAAAGGCGGATCGTAGGAGACGATCGAAGACCTCATCAAGCGCCCGCATGTACCCTTGTACCCGATCACCTGCCGCCCACTTGGCCGGCACTATCATGGCCCGCTACAGTCCCCGATGCATACACCGGACCCCATCGCGATCGGAACCGCGGGCTGGAGCCTGCCGAAGGCCCACGCGCCTCTGTTCCCGGAAGCCGGCAGCCATTTGGAGCGATACGGGCAACGTCTCTCCGCAGTCGAGATCAACACGTCCTTCTACCGACCGCATCGCGTGTCGACCTACGAGAAGTGGGCCGATGCGGTGCCGGACGAGTTTCGCTTCGCCGTGAAGGTGCCCCGGGCGATCACGCATGAGCGGCGCCTGAGCGGAGTGGACGAAGCCCTGGCTCGTTTCCTGGCCGAGGTGGCGGGCCTCGGACCGAAGCTCGGTCCGCTGCTTCTCCAGCTTCCGCCGAGTCTGGCTTTCGACCGCGCGTCCGCCGAGCCCTTTCTCGCAGCCTTCAGACGGTGCTTTCCGGGGGATATAGTCTGCGAACCGCGCCATCCCAGCTGGTTTGCACAGGACGTCGATGGACTCCTTCGCGACCTCGCGATCGCCCGGGTCGCTGCCGATCCCGCGCCCGTCCCGGGTGCAGGCCGGCCCGGCGGTTGGCTGGAGCTCGCCTACTACCGGCTTCATGGCTCCCCACGCATGTACCATTCGGCCTATGAGCCGCCCGTTCTGACCCGGGTGGCTGAGCGCCTGCAGCAGCAGAGGATGCTCGGACGCCGCGCGTGGTGCATCTTCGACAACACCGCAGAATTTGCGGCGCTCAAAAATGCTCTGGATACTCTCGCACTTGTCACTTTGGACGAGCATTAAAAGCAAATGTTATCGGTTGGGCAGTCGGCGGATTGATTTGCCGACCAAGTTTTTTATCGATGCGTGAGAGTCGAACCGTTCTACCGACCCGCAGCGCAGCACCGCATGCTCACGCCAATTCGAGCCAGAGCCCGTCGGGCGCTGCCTCGACGGCATGCACGCGAAGGGCACGGACCGGCCAACCCGGCGAGACCGATCCGTCCTGAAGGTCGAAGGAGGCGAGGTGCCTGGGACAGAATAGCCGTCCGCCAGCACAGCGACCGAGAGACAGATCCGCGCCCTCGTGCGGACAGGCACGCTCGGCCGCCACGATCCGCTCACCGTCTCGCACGAGAATCATGTGGTGCCGTCCGACGCTGATCGGCAGCAAAGTCCCGTCGCCGAGGAGGTCGTATGCGCCGAGGCGGATACGCACCGGCCGCTCCGTCTCAGCCACCGAGATAGGCATCCCGCACGTGAGGGTCGGCGATGAGCGCGCGCCCGGTTCCCTCGAGCACGATGCGGCCGGTCTCCAGCAGGTAGGCGTAGTCGCAGAGTTCGAGGGCCGCGAACGCGTTCTGCTCGACGAGCAGCACGGTCGTGCCAGCGTCGCGGACGGCCCGGATCACCGCAAACATCCGCTCGACGATGTTGGGAGCGAGGCCCAGGGAAGGCTCGTCGAACAGCACGAGTTTCGGGCGCCCCATCAGCGCGCGGCCGATCGCCAGCATCTGCTGCTCGCCGCCCGACAGCGTGCCGGCCGCTTGGTTGCGGCGCTCCGCGAGGCGGGGAATTCCCCGTAGATGCGGTCCAGATCCGCCCCAACCGCCGCCCGGTCGCGGCGCAGGTACGCGCCCATGGCGAGGTTCTCGGAAACGGTCATCTGCGGGAAGACGCGTCGGCCCTCCGGGCAATGGGCGATGCCCTCGGCGAGGATACGGCGGGGCTCCGCGCCCGCGATGTCACGCCCGGCGAACCGGATCGCGCCGGAGCGCGGCGACACGAGGCCGGAAATCGCACGAAGCGTGGTGGATTTCCCGGCCCCGTTCGCGCCGACGAGGGCCACGAGCTGGCCCTCGCGCACGTCGATCGTGAGCCCTTTCACGGCGGTGACGTGGCCGTAGCCGCACACGAGATCGCGGATCTCAAGCATGAGCGGCCTCCCGCACCGAAGCGGCGGCCTGCCGCGCGGCGCTCCCCTGGCCGAGATAGGCCTCGATCACGGCCGGATCGCTGCGGATCTCGCTCCGGCGGCCCCTGGGCGATCAAGCGGCCGTGGTTGAGGACGACGATACGGTCTGAGACCTCCATCACCATCGGCATGTCGTGCTCGACGAGCAGGAGGGTGACGCCACGCTGCTGGACCTGCCGGATCAGGCGGACGAAGACGCGGGTCTCGGAGGCGTTCATTCCGGAAACCGGCTCGTCGAGGAGGAGCATGGCCGGCTCGGTGGCGAGCGCGAGAGCCACGCCGACGAGGCGCTGCTCGCCATAGGCGAGGGCGCCGGCCTTTTCCTGCGCCCGGGCGGCGAGGCCGACCCAATCGAGCAGCGCCTCGGCGCGCTCCCGCAACCGCCGCTCACCCGCCCCCGCACGGCCGATCAGCGCGTCGAGGAGCGGTGCGCGGCTCATCGCGGCGCCCTGCCGGTGCAGGCCGATCATCACGTTGTCAAAGACCGTATCGTCAGGGAAGACGCTGGTGCGCTGAAACGTGCGCGCGAGGCCGAGGCGGGTGATCTCGTGCGGCTGCAGGCCGGTCAGGCCGGTGCCGCGGAAGCGCACCTCGCCCTGGCTGGGCTTCTGAAAGCCGGTCATGACGTTGAAGGCAGTGGTCTTGCCGGCGCCGTTCGGGCCGATCAGGCTGACGATCTCGCCTTCTCCGACGTCGAAGTGCAGGTCGGCGATGGCCACGAGCCCACCGAAGCGCACCCCGACATGCTCGACTGAGAGGATCGCGCTCATCGCTGCACCACCGGGCTGGCCTTGAGTACGGGGACGGCGCGGGCCGACCGGCGGCGGGCGAACAGGGCCGCGATCCCCGGCACGATGCCCCGCGGCATCACGAACAGGACCGCGATCAGCACGACCCCGTAGACCATCCATTGCGCTTCCGGCGCCATCACCGGGCGGAGCGCCACGGGCAGCAGCCCGAAGATGAGGCCGCCGACCACCGGACCCATCAGCGTGCCCTTACCCCCTGCGACCACCATGATGACCATGCTGACCGTGGTGGCGAACAGGAACACGTCGGGATCGATGATGCGCAGGTAATGCGCGTAGAGGCTGCCGGCTGCCCCCGCCATCGCCGCCGAGATCACCGCCGCGACGGTCAGCGTGCGGGTGGCGTTGATGCCGACCGACAGGGCCAGGGACTCGTTCTCCTTCAGTCCGCGCATGGCCCGGCCGAAGCGCGACGCGACGAGGCGCGCGATGAGGACGTAACAGAGCGTTCCGACGCCGAGCACGAGGTAGTAGTTCTGCAGCTTGGTCTTGAGCGTCCAGGTGCCGACGCCGGGCAGGCCGAGGGTGATCGCCGGGATGTTCGTGAGCGCAAGCGGCCCCTGCGTCAGTTCCACCCAGTTCAGGGCAACGAGGCGGGCGACCTCCGCGAACGAGATCGTCACGATCACGAAGTAGGCGCCGCGCACACGGAAGGAGAGGCGCCCGATCAGGTACCCGCAGGCCCCCGCCATCAGGACCGCGACCAGGAAGCCGCAGGCTGCCGGCCATGGATCGTGCACCACCCGCAGGCCGAAGCCGATCTCGACATCGAAGCCGAGGCTCGTGAGCGCGCTCGTGTACGCGCCGATGCCGAAGAAGGCGATATGGCCAAGGCTGAGCTGCCCGGTGAAACCAAGGAGCAGGTTCAGGCTCATGGCGCCGATCGTCAGGATGCCCGCGATGATGAGCGCGTTGAGGAGGTAGGGGTTGGAGCCCAGCGCCAGCGGCAGGGCGATGAGGGCGGCGAGCAGGGCGAGGGGAAGGTAGCGGCTCATCCGACGCGCTCCGCCTTCGCGAACAGGCCGGTCGGCCGGTAGAGCAGCACCGCGATGATGATCAGGAAGCCCATCGCGTCCCGGTAGCCGGAGGAGACGTAGCCGGCGCCGAGTTCCTCGGCGAGCGCCAGGATGAAGCCGCCGATGGCCGCGCCGGTGATGTTGCCGAGGCCGCCCAGGATGACGATGGCGAACGCCTTCAGTTCGGCCGGCCCGCCCATCTGCGGGAACACGACGTAGACCGGCCCGAGCAGCGCCCCGCCGCAGCGGCGAGGGACGAGCCGAGGGCGAAGGTTGCGGTGTGGACCTGGCGTACGGCGACGCCCATCAGCGCGGCGGTGTCGGCATCCTGGAAGGCCGCCCGCATCGCAAGGCCGAGCTTCGTCCGGTTGATGAGCGCATAGGTCAACGCGATCAGGCCCAGCGCCGCGCCGAGCACGAACAGGCGCAGCCACGAGACTGAGACCGGGCCGATCTGGAGCGGCGCCTCGGGGAGGGGCGAGGGGATCGCCTTCGCGACGCCCCCGAAGATCCAGAGCGTGCCCGATTGCAGGACGATGCCGGCGCCGATCATCACCAGCATGGTGGTGTCGATATCCGAGCCCCGGAACGGGCGCAGCAGCACCAGTTCGATCGCGGCGCCGAGCAGGAGCCCGCCGAGGATCGCCACGGGAAGCGCCACGAAGAAGTTCAGGCCGAGGGCCGCGACGGCGAGGTACATGACGTAGGCACCGACCGTGTAGATCGCGCCGTGGGTGAAGTTCACCACGTTCATGATCCCGAAGATCAGCGTCAGCCCGATCCCGAGGAGGGCATAAGTCCCTCCCAGGATGAGCGTGTTGACGAGGTGCTGGATCAGTTCGTCCATCGACGGCCTCTCTCGGGGGGCTACCCGGCCGGTGGATCTCCGGCCGGGGACGGCGGCTGCAGCCACGCGGACGATCGAGGCGCCCGCGCGACGTGCCTCACAGCGTCGGCAGGACGACGTGACCGTCCTTGATCTCGATGAGGTAGACGTCGGGCTTGCTCTGGCCGCTCTCCCGGCCGGCGGGACCAGATTTCACGAAGCGGATCGGGCCGTTCAGCCCTGTGAAGTCGACCGACCAGAACGCCTTGGTGATGGCGGCGGGATCGGCCGAGCCCGCTTTCTCGATGGCGTGCACGATCGAGCGGATGCCATCGTAGCCGCGGAAGCTCTCGGTGACGCCCGCGAACTCGAAGCCGCGCTTCTTCCATTCGCTGATGAAGTATTCGGTCGCCTTCGGGTTCGGCGTCTTCTCGGGGAGCCAGGGGAGGAAGGTGGTCAGATGCATGGTGTTGTCGGCAGCCGAGCCGGCCTGCGCGATGATCTGGTCGGGGTTCTGCGAGCCGCCGGTGGTGATTACGCGCTTCTTCAGCCCGAGCGCCGCCATCTGCTTGAAGAGCAGCACGAGCTGATCGACCGAGCTGGTGATCATGATCGTGTCGCTGTCCGATGCCTTCAGCTTGGCGAGCTGGGCAGTCATGTCCTGCGCACCCTGGTCCATGGTCTCGACGAGGCCGACCTGAACGCCCTTCTCCTTCAGCATCTTGCCGAAATCGGCCGCGGCGCCGCGGCCGAAATCGTTGTTGAGCACCAGGAAGTCGACCTTCTTGAGCCCGAGCTTTGATACCATCGGGGCGAAGGTCTCGGCCTCGAGCCAGGAGGGCGGCGAGATACGGAAGACGTATGGGTTGCCGGAGGTCGTGATCTTGCCGGACGACGAGGTCTCGACCAGCATCGGCACCTCGTAGTCGGTGAGCTTCGGCAACACAGCCAGCGTCAGGCTGGAACCCCAGGCGCCCATCATCACCGGGGTCTTGTCGCTGGTGATCAGCTTCTCGGCGACTGCGGCGGCCTCGGTCGGGTTGCTCTTGTTGTCCTCGATCACGAGCTCGATCTTGCTGCCGAGCACACCGCCTTTGGCGTTGATCTCGTCGGCAGCGATCTTGGCACCGTTGACGACGTAGGTACCCGAGGCCGCGAACGGCCCGGTCAGCGGCTCGTTGACGCCGATGCGGATCGCGTCAGCGCGGGCGCCGGGCGCCGCGAGCGCCAGCAGGATCGCGGTCGTGAGGGTGAACCGGCCGGGCATTCTCGTCTCTCCAGGGGTGGGTGGGCGTGGGGTGAGGTCAGGAGCGGCGAAGCCACGCCGCGAGGCGTGCGCGAACGAGGCCGAGGACCAGGTGGAGCGGATTGAGGGTGGCAACTGGCGGGGCGGCGACGCCTGAGAGCCGGGCGTCGAGATTGCGGGAGAAATCCGCCGCGATGCGGCCGGCAAGGTCGCGCACGAGGCCGGGGCGGCCGAACTGCGCCAGCGGCCCGGTCAGGGTGTAGCCGACATCGAACTCGATCCGCGCGATGTCCGGCGAGGCTCCGTCGCCGACCCGGTAGCGGATCTCGCCCTCGGTGGCCGAGCGTCCCCCGGCATCGCTCCCGGCGCCGCGCACGGAACCGCTGCGCGCCGCCTCGTCGCGATCGATGCGGGCACGGCCCCGGAACGTCGCGGCGATCGGGCCGATCCGGACCTGCAGGCTGCCCTCGACCATGTCGGGGCCGGGCCTCGACGTCAGCGCGGCTCCGGGCAGGCAGGCGGCGACTTCGTCGATGTCGCCGAGCAGCGCGAAGACGGCATCCGGCGCATGCGGGAGTTCGACCGCCTGGGTGAAGCAGTGGGCCGGCGCGAAGCTGCCGGCGAGGCTCGGCCGTCGCGGCGCGCGCGGCTGCCCGAGGCGGGCTCGCGAGGGGCGGCTTCGGGCAGGCCGGTGTCGCGCCGAGGCCGGCGCCGACCGGTCCGAGGGCGCGTGCGGCGCCCGATACCGGGAGGATACCGCGCCCGCGCCGGTCGGCGATGACCGCCATCACGGCCCGGACGATGCCGGCATAGCCGGTGCAGCGGCAGAGATTGCCCGAGAGGCCGACGCGGATGCGCCGCTCGTCGGCTTCGGGCAGGCGCAGAACGAGGTCGCGCGCGGCGACCAGCATCCCGGGGGTGCAGAATCCGCACTGGAGCGCGTGCTCACGGTTGAAGGCGGCGCGCAGTTCCCCCGCGATCTCGTCCCCGTCCAAGCCCTCGATGGTCGTGACGGCGGTGCCCGCACAGGCGCCCGCGAAGGTCAGGCAGGCGCGGGCCGGCTCGCCGTCGAGCAGGATCGTGCAGGCGCCGCACACGCCGTGCTCGCAGCCGAGATGCGTGCCTGTGAGGTCGAGCCCCTCGCGCAGCAGGTCGCCGAGATGGCTGCGCGGCTCGGCCTCGACGCGCAGTTCGCGGTCATTCACCGTCAGCGACAGGGCCATGCGGCCGGTTCCGGGTTCCGCCAGCACGGCGCTCATGCGGCCTCCGGAAGCGACAGGGGGCCGGGCTTGGCGGCCTGCGCAACCGCGCGGGCGAGCACCGTGACATGGACGTGGCGCTCGACCGCGTCCGCCATGCCGGCAGCGCGCAGGGTTGCGTCGGCCGCCGAGCGGTCGAAGCGTTCGGCGAAGTCGGGGCCGATGCGTCCGCCGAAGAGCGGGCGGGCATCGGCCAGGAGCAGGGGCGGCCCCTCGACGGCGCCGATCACCGCGCGGCCCCGGCCTGCGCCGGGCTCGAGGCGCACGGCTCCGATGGCGTGGGCGAACTCGCCGATCTTCGCGCAGTGCTTGACGTAACCCCAGACCTCGCCCGACGGGAGCGCCGGCACGCGCACGGCAACCAGGATCTCGCCCACGCCGAGCGCCACCTCCAGCGCCCCGGTGACGAAACGCTCGACCGGGACGAGCCGACGCCCGCCCCGTCCCGCGATCTCGACCTCGGCGCCGAGCGCAATTAGCGCGCTCACCCAGTCGGCGGCCGGGTCGGCATGGGCGAGGCTGCCGCCGACCGTGCCGCGATTGCGCACCGGCCGATAGGCGATCGCCGCCGCCACCCGCTGCAGGGCGCCGCCGGTGACGTCGGGCACGCGCCCGTCCTCGATGTCGGCATGGGTGACACAGGCGCCGAGGATGAGCGTCCCGTTCTCGACGCGGGCCTGCCGGAGCTCGGGCACGCCGGTGATGTCGAGGACGAGATCCGGCTCGACGAGGCGCAGGTTCAGCATCGGTCCGAGGGACTGGCCGCCGGCGATCAGCTTCACGGTGCCCGGCGCGTCCGCGAGGCGGTCGAGGAGCGCGGCGAGGCTGCCCGGGCGTTCCCAGGCGAAGGGGCCCGGTTTCATGCGGCCTTCCGCGTGGCTTCCGACGCGAGCGGGGCGGCGAGCACCGCCTCCACGATCCGCCGCGGGGTGACGGGAGAGTGCAGCAACTCGACGCCCAGCGGCGCGAGCGCGTCGTTGATAGCGTTGGCGAGCGCCGCCGGGGCGCGATAGCCCCGCCCTCGCCGATGCCCTTCTGACCGAAGCGCGTATAGGGCGAGGGCGTCTCCATGTGGTCGATGCGGGCCATCGGCACGTCCGCCGCGCCCGGCAGCAGGTAGTCGGCGAGGGTCGAGGCCAGCGGCTGGCCGCGGCTGTCGAATCGCATCTCCTCCAGGAGCGCGGTGCCGATCCCTTGCGCGAGGCCGCCGTAGATCTGGCCGTCCACCACGAGGGGATTCACCAGCGTGCCGCCGTCCTCGACGATGACGTAGTCGAGGATCTCGACCGCCCCGAGATCGGGGTCGACCGCCACGACGGCCGCGTGTGCCGCGTACGAGAAAGTGCCGGAATCGCGCACCGGCTTGTAGCCGGCGGTGACTTCGAGGCCGCCCGGATCGGTGTCGGGCGCGAGGTCCTGCGGGCGCCGGTACCAAGTGCGTGCGACAGCCTCCAGGGGAATATCACCCGCAGGGCCGACGACATGGCCGCCTTCGAAGCGGCACTCTTCGGGCCGCGCCTGCAGCAGGTGGGCGCCGATCCTGATCGCGCGCGCGCGCAGTTCCTCGCAGGCCGCCGCGACTGCGCCGCCGGCCATCACCATGACGCGCGAGCCCCAGGAGCCGGTCGAGTAGGGGGTCATGGCGGTGTCGCCATGGACGAGGCGGGTGCGGGCCACTGGCACGCCCAGGATCTCGTGGGCGACCTGGGCGAGCGTCGTCTCCAGGCCCTGGCCGTGTGAGTGGGCGCCGATCCGCAGCTCCAGGCCGCCATCCGGCGTCAAACGAGCACCGGCCTGCTCGTGGCCGGGCACCATCGGGATGCCCCAGCCCGAATAGACCGAGGTGCCGTGCGCCGCCTGCTCGCAGTAGATCGAGAGGCCGAGCCCGATGCGCCGCCCGTCCGGCTCGCCCTCGCGCTGGCGGGCGCGCACCGCCTCCACGTCGATGGCGTCCAGGGCGCGGGCCAGCGCCTGCGGGTAGTCACCGCTGTCGAAATGCTTCCGCGTGATGTTCTCGAACGGCATCTGTTCGGGCCGCACGAGGTTCTTCTCGCGCACGATCTCGGGCGGGAGGCCGGCCACGCGGGCGACGGCATCGAGCACCAGTTCCAGGGCGAAGCAGACGCCGGTGCGGGCCACCCCGCGGTAGGGCAGGATCGGGCACTTGTTGGTCGCCACCGACCATGTGCGGCAGCGATAGGCCGGAAAGTCGTAGGGACCGGGCAGGATGCTGGCGACCTGCGCCGCCTCCAGGCAGGCCGAGAACGGGTAGGCCGAGTAGGCGCCAGAATCGACGGTCGCCTCGCAGTCGATGCCGCGCAGCCGGCCGTCCCGGTCCGCGTAGGCGGTGATGCGGTAATGGTGCTCGCGGCAATTGGCATTCGCGGTCAGGTGCTCGCGCCGGTCCTCAAGCCAGCGCACCGGGTGACCGCGGCGGAGCGCCAGCCAGGCGAGGGCCACGTCCTCGGCGAGCAGGATCGCCTTGTAGCCGAATCCGCCGCCGACATCCGGCGAGACGATGCGGATTCGTCCCTGCTCGATCCCGAGACATTCCGAGAGGCCGTTGCGCACGATGTGCGGCATCTGGCTTGCGGTGTGGACGACGAGCTGGTCGAGGCGATGATCGAGCTGCACGACGGTTCCGCGGCCCTCGATCGGCGCCATGCACTGACGCCCCGTCGAGATGGTGCGGCTGACCTTGATCGGCGCGTCGAGGGCGCTCTCGATGTCTACGTCGACCAGGGTCTCCAGGAAGACGTTGTTGCCCCAGTGCTCATGGACGAGGGCCGAGCCCGGCTCACGCGCCGCGAGCATATCGTGGATGGCGGGCAGCTCCTCCAGATCGAGCACCACGGAGGCGGCGATGTCCTCGGCTTCCGCGCGGGTCTGCGCGACGCACATCGCGACGAGTTCGCCCACTTGCCGGATCTTGCCGGAGGCGAGAATCGGCTGCTCGGAGACCTTGAAGCCCGGCAGCCCCGAGACGGCGCGGATCGGCAGCACGCCGTCGAGATCCGCGGCGGTGAACACGTGGTCGCGGTAGGCGTCCGGCACGTGGATGGCGCGAATGCGGGCATGCGCCAGGGGACTGCGGACGAAGGCAACGTCCTGCATCCCGGGCAGGCGGATGTCGCCCACGTACTGGCCGCGCCCGCGCATCAGGCGGTCGTCTTCCTTCCGGGGCAGGGCGGCCCCTACGCCTTCGCGGCTCATCGGGCGTCTCCGAGAAGATCCTGCGCGGCGCGGACCAAGAGACCGTCGGGCCGGCGGAACCCGTTGAGGATCGAGAAGTGGTCGGCCCCCGGCACTGGCAGCAGAGCGCCCGGGGCGTGGGCGGCGCTGCGCAGGGCGTGGAAGTTGCGCGCGTCATGGACGAGGGCGGGAAGCTCCCGGCTGCCGTAGGCGATCGTCATGGGCTTGGGCGAGACGGGCAACCGTAGCGGCGAGAGGGTCTCGATCTCGTCGTCGGTCAGGCCGAGCTTCTCGTTCAGGTAGGTCTCGCGGATCGGGGCGAGGTCGTAGACGCCGGAGATAGCCAGCGCCGCCGCCACGGCCGGGTGCTCGAGGTGGAGGGCGGCGAGCTGCGCCCCGCGGACCAGCCGGCCAGGACGATCGCCCCACCGATCCCGCGCGCGGGCCCGTGCTCGGCGAGCCAGTCGAGGGCGGCTCCGATCTCGGCGACGATGCCTGCGAGGCTCGCTTCCGGCGCCAGGGTGTAGCCCGGCATCGCCACCGACCAGCCGGCCGCGTTCAGGCCCTCGGCGAAACAGGCGAAGTCGGCCCTGGCGTTGCGTTGCCAGTAGCCGCCATGGATGAAGACGAGGCAGGGCGCCTGCGTCTGCGCGGCCGGGTAGAGGTCGAGGGCGGTGCGGGCGCCCTCGCCGCAGGGGATGTCTAGGCCCGCCGTATGCGCGGCCCTGTAGGTCGCGGATGCCGCGTTGCGGGCCGCGACCTGGGCGGCGCTATCGGGGACGCCCGCGTTGTTGTCGTAGCAGGCACCCCGCGCCGCCGCGTCCAGGCTGTCCCAGCGGCGGCGCGGATCCGGCGGTGTCGGGTCGTCGAGGGCGAAGGCGTGCACCGGCGCCATCTCAGGCGGCGATCGCCTGGGGCAGGATCGGCGAGTCGGCCTCGAAGCGCCGGCCCGCGCGCAGGCAGAAGGCGGGGCGCAGCAGGCGCTCGGCCACCACCTTCGTGTCCTCGTTGTCGCGCAGCAGGAAGCGGCCACGGTCGTCGTGCAGCACTGACACATCGGCCGCGTAGCCGACCTTCAAGGCGCCGATCTGGTCGCTCATGCGCAGCATCTCGGCCGGGTGCGAGGTCACCATCGGCACCACGTCCTCCAGCGGAATACCGAGCGCCATCATCGAGTCTCATCGCCTGGGTGAGGCTGAAGCGGGCTTGGCCGAGGAACGGATGGTTCTCGTCATCGTGGTGCTCGTCCGGGGTACCGGCGGGTTGGGGCACCTCGGTGTTGTAGCCGTGCATGTCGGCACCGAGCGTGTAGGGAATCACGCCCGCGGGCAGCGAGGCCCGGGCCACGCGGTAGGAAAAGTGGCTGCCGTGACCGACATCGACCTTCAGCCCCGCATCCATCGCGGCGCGGATGATGTGGTGGACCTCGCCCTGCTCGTTGATGAAGCCGCCCGGGTGCCGGGTGAACGGGTGGGCCAGCACGTCGCCGGGCCGCAGCAGCGGGATCACCCGCTCCATGATCGTGTCCGCGTCCTCGCCGTTGGCGCCCGATTCTGGGAGGCCCCAGAGCTGGCCGAAATGCACGTAGAGCGGGAGGTCGGAACGCCGGCTGATCTCGGCGGCCATCTCCATGACCTTGATGCCCCAGCGGGCGAAGCCGCCGATCTCGGCATGGCCCTTGATGCCGCGGACGAGGTCGCGGTTCTCGGTCGCCGACTTCACGGTCGCGTCGATGTCGACACCGGCCGGGCTGTAGAGGTTCGGGTAGAAGTGACCTTCGAGACCGCCGACGAGGTAGGCCGAGAGGAAGGCGAGCACCCGGGTGTCAGAGCGTTCTGCAATAAAATGCCGGAATCCCGGCAGGGTCATGCAGGAGGGGCCGCCCTGGTCGACGACGGTGGTGACGCCGGAGCGCACGCCGACCATGTCGGGGTTCAACCCGAAGCGACCGGTGACGTATTGGTAGACGTGGGCATGGGTGTCGATCATGCCGGGCAGGACGAGCTTGCCCGAGACGTCGACCACCTCGGCCGCCGCTGTCGGCAGGATGGTTTCCTCCACGGCGGCGATGCGCCCGTCCTGCACCGCCACGTCGCGGATGCCGTCGATGCCGGAGGCGGGGCAGATGACCCGTCCACCACGCAAAATCAGATCGTAGCGGGTCTGGTTCATCTCGCTCCCTTGTCCCTCGAATCGCTGAGCTGAGGCGATAATGGGCATAATAATTCACCGAAAGGAAGCATGCTTCGTATTTTTCCCAAGCTTGCAGGAGCTGTGCCAATATGAGTGGTCGAACCGTGGAAAGGCTGGACATGGCAGACGGCTTCGGAGGGACCGGGAATGGCGCTGTTCCGCCCGAGGGACGTACGGATCTGCACGGATCTGAAGCGCCAGCGGGATCTTGGCCGCTGACCGAGCGTCCGGGCTTCCTCGCCCGCCGCATGCATCAGATCCACGTCAGCCTCTTTGCAGAGCGTTGTGCCGCTTTCCGCGTCACCCCGTTGCAGTACAGCCTGCTGTCAATTCTGCGTGATTTGGAGGAGGCCGATCAGACGACACTCGCAAGCGCAGTCGCTCTCGACCGAACGACGACGACCGGCGCCCTCAAGCGGCTTGCGGCGCGCGGCCTCGTGAGCCGCTCGACCTCGCCCATGGATCGCCGTGCACAGGTCTGCCGCCTGACAGCAGAGGGGGCCGCGCTTCACAGCGCGATGGAGCCCGCGGCGCGGGCAGCGCACGCTCTGACCGTCGAGGCACTCACTCCCGCAGAGCAGGACACTCTGACCAGACTCTTGCGGCGCGTCATCAAGGGGCATGAGCACCGGAGAGGACAGACCGACATCGCATAACGCGCTATCATTCTAAATTTTATGCCGAGTGCTATATATTTGATCGGTACCTGTTTATTGACTGTTCAATGTGCCTGATACTTGGCCGACTCAATGAAAATCGCAATTTGGTGGGAAGACCATCGATATCGCCGCGCGGATGACGTGACCTCCCGCTGGCAACGGAGGAAGGTCGAACCGGGCCATTAGCGGCGACAATCATGATGTCCGCCTTCCGCCTCGGAAAAGACCTTCGTCCAGGTCGCAGCGGCCGGTGCCAATTGCCTTCCAACCTCACACGGCAGCCTGCCGCGAGGTGTGACCTGCACTCCGGGGTAAAACGGCGTGGTGTGCAGGCACAGGATGCGGTTCGCCCGCGGTCACCTGCGCTCCACTGCCCCGCCTGCCTGCTCCAGCGCCGGGAAGCCGCCGGCGACGTGGGCGACGGACGTGAGCCCCATGTCCCTGAGCGTCTTGGCGGCCAGGGCCGAGCGGTTGCCAGAAGCGCAGTAGAGAACCAGCGTCTTGCCGCCGCCGAGCCTCGGCCTTGTGGGTCGGGCTCGCCGGGTCGGCCTGGAACTCCAGGAATCCCCGCGGCACGTGAACGGCACCGGCGATCCGGCCGGTCTTGGCCACTTCTTCGCCCTCGCGCACGTCGACGAACACCGTATCCGCCTGGCCGAGGCGCCTCAGCGCCTCCTCGGCCGAGAGCGTCTCCACCTCGCGGCTTGCCTCAGCCACCAAGTCCTTCGCGCTTTTCATGCCCATCGTCGTCTCCCTCATTCGTCCCAGGCTGCGCCTTCGAGCGCATTCAGCGGAATCTTCAGGAAGCGCTTTCCGTTCGCTTCAGGTTCGGGCAGGCGACCGCCTCGGATGTTCACCTGCAGCGCTTGCAGAATGAGCTTGGGCATCGGCAGCGTGCCGTCGCGCGCCTCGCGCATCCGCACGAAAGCCCCTTCGGTCTCGGTCAGGTGTGTGTTCTCGGCCCGTTGGAGGGCGACCGTGCTCTCCCACGCCGCTGCGCGGCCGCCCGGGCGGTAGTCATGTCCCGTGAACAGCCGCGTCGCGTCCGGGAGCGACATGATGCGCTGGATGCTGCGCCAGAGCGCGTGCGCGTCACCGCCCGGGAAGTCGGCCCGCGCCGAGCCGCTGTCGGGCATGAACAGAGTGTCGTGGATGAAGGCGGCGTCGCCGACCCGATAGGCGATGGACGCCAGGGTGTGACCCGGCGTGAACATCACCTCGGCGTCCAGGTTGCCGATCCGGAAGCGCTCGCCGTCGGCGAACAGGCGCGACCACTGCGCGCCGTCCGTCCGGAACGTGTCGGGCAGGTTGTAGAGCCCCTTCCAGAGCCGCTGCACCGCGACGACCTTCTCGCCGATGGCGGTCGGGACGCCCGTCCTGTCATGCAGGTAACCGGCCGCCGAGAAGTGGTCGGCGTGCGGATGCGTGTCGAGGATCCACTCCAGCGCGTAGCCCTCGCGCGCGATATGGGCGAGCAGGGCATCGGCGGAGCGGGTGGCGGTGGCGCCGGACTTCGGGTCGAAGTCGAGCACGGGGTCGATGATGGCGCAGCGCTTCGTCTCCGGGTCCGCGACGACGTACTGGATGCTGCCGGTCGGCGGGTCGTAGAAGCCCGTCACGATGGGTCGCCCGCGCAGGGGCGTGGCAGTCTGGTCCGTCATGGATCTCCTCCGTCTGGGTTCAGGCTGTCGCGCTGAGGAGCGGCAGGGCTGCGCGGGCGACGACGTAGAGGCCGACCAGGATGACGAGGCCGGCGAAGGTGATGGTCAGGGCGCGCTTGTGCGCGGCCAGGCGCTTGCCGAGGCCGGCGCCGGCGAGCCCGCCGAGAACGCCGCCCAGGATGAACAGGCCGGCGAGCGGCCAGTCGATCAGACCGGAGGCGGCGTAGCTCGCCGCGGTGGCGGCCCCGAACGCGCTGACCGCCACCAGCGAGGTGCCGATCGCCATGGGCAGCGGCATTCCGGTCGCCAGCATCAGGCTCGGCACGATCAGGAAGCCGCCGCCGATCCCGAAGAAGCCGGAGAACAGGCCCACCGCGAAGCCGATGCCGAGCAGCCAGGGCAGGAGTACTGCGGCACTCCGCCGGGTCAGGCGTACGTCCGGGTCGCCCTCGCCGCGCCGCTTGCGCAGCATCAGACCCCCGACCACGAGCATCACGACACCGAACAGGGCGAGCAGGCTCTGCCCGTTGACCGCCTTGGCCGCTCCGGCGCCGGCAAGCGCGCCGAGGATACCGGCCGCCGAGAACACCGCCGCGCACCGCCACTTCACCATCCCGGCGCGCCAATGCGGGACGAGGCTGCCGGCCGCGCTGACCGGGACCGCCAGGGCGCTGGTGCCGATGGCCACGTGCGGCGAATTCACGCCGACCACATAGGTCAGGAGCGGGACCGCCAGGATCGAGCCACCCCCGCCGACAAGGCCGAGGATCACGCCGACGACCCCGCCCGAGCCGGTGGCGAGACCGGATGCCAGCAAGCCGGTCATCACGCGTCGGTTCCCGCAAGCGCGGTCTCGGCCTGGCTGTCTGCGCCGCCGTCCGGGGTCGGTCGGGTGGCGGCCGCGGGCAGCAGGCGGAACACCAGCATTCCCGCGACCATCGCGGCCACGAAGGTGGCGGCCTGGGCCGGCGCAATCGCGAGAAGGGTCAGCGCCGGGCCAGGGCAGAGGCCGGCAAGACCCCAGCCGACACCGAAGATCGCGGCCCCCGCGAGCAGGCGCGGGTCGAGGTCGCGCCGGGTCGGGATTTCCAGCCGCGGCGCCAGCACCGGCCGGCCCCGACGCTTGGCGATGCTGTAGCCGAGGGCGGAGACCGCGACGGCTCCGCCCATGACGAGCGCGAGGCTCGGATCCCAGCGACCGGTCACGTCGAGGAAGGCGAGAACCTTGGCCGGGTTGGCCATGCCCGAGACGACGAGGCCGAGGCCGAACAGCAGGCCGACGGCGAAAGCGGCGGCGATCTGGCGCATGGCTCAGGCTCCGATGAGGTGGCGTGTGACGAAGACCGTCGCGATCGCCACGGCCATGAAGATGCCGGTCGCGACGAGGGAGCGGGGCGAGCCGCGGCCGATGCCGCAGACGCCATGGCCGCTGGTGCAGCCGGCCCCGAGCCGCGCGCCGAACCCGACCAGAAGGCCGGCGAGCACCAGCAGGGGGTAGGCGGTGTCGACCGAGACCGGCGGCAGGCTTCCGCTCAAGCCGGCATAGACCAGCGGCGCGAGAACCAAGCCGGCGAGGAAGGCGAGTCGCCAGCCGGTCTCGCGCGAGGGCGGGGCCAGCAGGCCGCCGAGGATACCGCTGATGCCGGCGATGCGGCCGTTCAGGAGCAGGAACAGCGCCGCAGAGGCACCGATCATGACGCCGCCGATGAGGGCGCTGAGGGGCGTAAAACCGTCCATGGTGATCACTCCAGAACCGCGGCACGAGCGGACTCGCTGGCGCCACGTGCTCGCCGTGTCAGCTCCGGGGTGGTTCGATCAGCGCACCTCGCCCCGATCGCAGTAGAATTAGAGTATTCTTATTTAGGAATCGCTAATTCACTGTCAAGGGCGGGATGGTCCGTGATCCGCGAAAGGGGGATCGGGTCCCGCTTCACAATGGCGGCGACAACCAGCGCATCGCTGTCGCACTCGCTGCACGTATCCGTCGACATGCCGAGCCTCCGCAGGTCACCAGTCGCCGACTGCGCGAGCACTTCGGCGCTGACTTGCCCGGCCGCTTACGCTGACGGCGTCCGCGCTCGTGCGCGACGAGGGTCCGGGCATTCCGGACGAGGAACTGCCGCACGTGACGAAGCGCTTCTTTCGCGGGCGCCATAAGAGTGCGACGGGGAGCGGCCTCGGGCTGGCCATCGCCGAGATGGCGTCGCGCCGGAGCGGGTTGAGCCTGCATCTTCGCAACCGCTGTGACCGGTCAGGGCTCGAAGCGGAGCTTGTCCGCGGCTGATCGCGCGCTCAGCCGAGGTCCGGACAGAAGATGTCCTTCAAGGTCGCGAGAACGCGCGCTGCCCGGGGATCCTCCAGCCGGTAATGCAGCGTCTGGCTCTCTCGCCGGAACGCCACGACCCGGTCCTCACGAAGCTTGGCGAGGTGCTGCGACAGGGCCGACTGGCTGAGTTCAACGGCTTCGGCCAAGCTCGTCACGTCCATCTCGCCGCGCGCGATCAGCAGACACAGGATGAGCAGGCGCTTCTCGTTGGCGAGCAGGCGCAGCAATCGCGCTGCATCGGCCGCCTTGTCCTGGAGGCGCAGCAGGTCGGAGGGGTCACGGCATCCATCGGAGCACAGTCTGTTAAGTTAGTATTGATTCAATTAGCATGATCTAACATAAGGCGGCCAGCGGCATCCTACATCTCCAGGCATCTCCATGGTGCGCGAACGCCCTGCAACCGGAATTCTTTTCGGGACGCCAGCCAACCGGGCTAGTGATGAGGCGCTGGGCGCCCCGAGCCTCTGCTGTCTCCGACCCGACGAACCTTCGGGCGAGCGACCCCGCGCCGTCCGGGACGAGCGGCATCGGAGACCGGCTCCTCACCTGCGATCCGGAAGCGCCAGGGCCGTCAGCGTGGGCGGCAGAGCCGGCAGTCTCGCCACCGCGGCAAGTCTGCTCCGGCCGCAGGCCCGATCTCGACGTGGCGGTCATCGAGCCGGGTGTCTCGCATTACTACCAGCCTGGCTGGGAGCGGAGATCTGGACGCATCGGACCTCGTTTCTGGTCGTCTTCGGGATCGGTGGCTTCCCCGCCCGTGCGGGCCGCGGTCCGGAAGGCGCCTCGCCAGAGTCGTCTCCCGCGCTTTCGGCCGCGTGATCTACCGCAAGGCGAGCATCCGGACCGCAGCGCCATGATCGTCGCCGGAGCCGCCCGCCCGGTGCCTGAACCGGTCCGATCTGTCGCGAAGCCAGGAAAAGCCAGCCATGTCCGAGCCGATCATCCAGGCCTTCTTCGATGAGCCTACCAACACGGTGAGCTACATCGTCGCCGACCCTGAGACGAAGCAGGCCGCCTTCATCGATCCCGTTCTTGATTACGACCATGCGGCCGGAAGTGTTGATACGCGCTCGGTCGCAGCGATGCTGAAAGCCGCCGTCGATGCCGGATACAGCGTGATCTGGACCCTGGAGACCCACGCTCATGCGGACCACCTCTCCGGCTCGCCCTATGTGAAGGCAAAGACGGGCGCGAAAATCGGCATCGGCGAGCACATCAAGGACGTGCAGAAGATCTTCCGTCCGGTCTTCAATGCCGCCGACCTGAAGACCGATGGCAGCGATTTCGACCAGCTGTTCGCCGACGGCGAAACCTTCCTCATCGGCAACCTGACAGTCGAGGTGCTATACACGCCTGGCCATACCCCTGCCGACATCTGCTACAAGATCGGCGACAACGTCTTCGTCGGTGATACGCTGTTCATGCCGGATTACGGCACAGCGCGGGCAGACTTCCCGGGCGGCGATGTGCACAAGCTCTACCGCTCAATCCGGCGTCTCCTGGCGTTGCCGTCGCGAACACGGCTCTTCATGTGCCATGACTACAAGGCTCCCGGCCGTGACAGCTACGCCTGGGAAACGACGGTCGGCGAAGAGCGGGCCGGGAACATTCACGTCAACGACGGTGTGAGCGAGGAGGCGTTCGCGGCCATGCGCACGGCGCGCGATGCGACCCTAGCCGCCCCACGCTTGCTGCTGCCCTCAATCCAAGTGAACATCCGCGCCGGCAAATTCCCGCCAGCCGAGGCAAATGGGGTGCGCTATCTGACAATCCCAGTCAAACTGAAGGGTGAGGCCGAGGCCGTCGTCTGAAGCGGAGCCTGCGAAGGATGTTCTCCGACCGTGTCCGACCTAGGCGGATACGGTCGGAGCTTGTTCCGGTACCTTCAACGAGACCCGACTGAACATGCCATGCTCAGGGAGACACCGATGACTGGGAACAGCGCGCGGCACATCGTCTGTCCGCACTGCACCCGAACGAACCGGATTCCCCACGACCGGCCTGCTCTGAAGGCCCGCTGCGGGGCTTGCCATCAGACAATCTTCACCGGCCGTCCAACCGCGGTCGACGAGGCGGCCTTCGAGAAGCACCGCACCGGCAACGATATCCCGATCCTGCTCGACGTATGGGCACCCTGGTGCGGTCCCTGCCAAGCCATGGCCCCGATGTTCGAACGCGCCGCAGGTCTCCTTGAACCCGAGGTTCGGCTGCTGAAGTTGAATTCCGACGCGGCTCCCCAGGTCACCGCCGGGCTTGGCGTGCGGGGTATCCCGGCCCTCTTCCTGATCCAGCAGGGCCGCGTGCTGGCGCGAACGACCGGCGCCATGGACGCTGCGCGCATCGTGGCATGGACGCGCAGCGAAATAGGAGAGCCCGACACGCAGGCCGCAGCGGCGGCCCGAGCACCGACTTGAGCGTGAGGCGATGCCCCTGAACACGCCAAGAACGGGATGCGGCTCCTAGATGCAGGCGGGCCACGTCACCGGTTGCCGCGCCCGCCATCGCCGCTCCACCACGTTCCGCGCCTTCCTCGATGAGTCGAGGCGCAGGTGCTGGCTGATCTCGATGTGCACCTCGTGCTCGATAGCGCGGCCACCGACACAACCAAGTCGCGATCCGCGCCCATCGCTGCCTCCTGAACCATCGCCAGGAAGCAACGGATTTGAGCTGTCGGAAAAAGCCTCGATGGCTGCTCCGACTCCGCTAGGCAGCCTTCACTCCCATCAGGAAGGTGGCCAACTCCCGCGTGAGGCTCTCCGAGTGGCGCGCCAACTCTTGGGCGGCTCCCAGAACCTGGGTCGCCGCAGCCCCGGTGAGGCCGGCTGCTTGGCTCACATCCGAGATGCTCCCGGTAACCTGCCCGGTTCCACTGGCCGCCTCCTGGACGTTGCGAGCGATCTCCTGAGTCGCTGCGCCCTGCTGCTCCATGGCCGCCGCGATGGCCGTGGATATTGCGGCCATCTCTGAAATCGTCCGGCTGATCCCGCGGATCGCGTCGACTGACTGGTGGGTCGCCTCTTGGATCGCCCGGATCTGGCCAGCGATCTCCTCGGTCGCGCGCGTGGTCTGGCTCGCCAGTGCTTTCACCTCGGCTGCGACGACCGCAAAGCCGCGGCCGGCTTCGCCGGCACGAGCCGCCTCGATTGTCGCGTTGAGCGCCAGAAGGTTGGTCTGGCCGGCGATCTGGCTGATCATCCCGACGATCGCCTCGATCCGATCGCTCGCCGAGGCAAGTTGCCCAACCAACGTATCGGTCCGGCTCGCCTCCTCGGCGGCCTGGTGGGCAATGCGCGCCGATTGGCCGACTTGCTGACCGATCTCACGGATCGAAGCGGACATCTCCTCGCTTGCCGCTGCGACGGTCTGCACGTTGGCCGAGGTCTGGGACGCCGCGCTCATCGCGACAGACGATTGATGAGCGGTCTGGTCGGCCGTGTCAGTCATCGACCGCGCCGTCGCCTCCATTTCGGTCGCGGCGCCGGCCAGGCCTTGCGTCAGCATCGACACGTTGCGCTCGAAGCCGCGTGTGAGCTGGTCGAGGAGTTCAGCGCGCCGCATCTTAGCGTCAGCTTCGAGAGCAGCTGCTTCGTCGGCCGTCTGCTTGGCAATCAAGGCGTCTTTGAAGACCTGAACAGCCTGCGCCATTGCGCCGAGTCTCGTCCCGGCGCAGCGTGGCCGGAATGGCGACCGTGAAGTCGCCGCCAGCGAGCCGCTGCATGGCCTGGGTCATCATCACCAGCGGCTGGGAAACGCCCCGGCCGACCCGCCACGCCAGCAAGCCACCGATCACCAGAGCAATCGCGCTGATCCCGAGCACGAGTTGGCGGAGTTGGCCCGCGTCCACGCTCATCGCCGACATGATCTGCTCTTGCTGCTTGACGGCCTGACTGCGCGCCTCGCTGCCGAGTGCAATCAGAACGTCGCCTGTTTGCTTCAGGCTCTGGTAGGCCACGTCGATCTCGCCTGCGCCGTTGACGACGCCGTCGAGAGCCGTCTTGAGGAGCGGGAGCTTCGCGTTAGCCACCTTGAGAGAGGCTTGAAGCTTCCCTTCAGCGTCGAGGCGACTGATCGCGGCGAGTTCACGTGTGTAGCGGGAGAATTCGACAATCGCTGTCTCGGCGTCGGCGGGGTTGCCGCTGCTGCGAAAGATGCTGGCAGCACTGATGCTGCTCTGGAGTGCCCGGTCAGCGCGAAAGATTGCGAAACTCAGGTCAGACTCCAAGGCGCTGTGTTCGGCGAGAGCGTATCCGGCGTTCGAGAGTGCAGCACCCTGTTTCGCCAGATCGGCCACCGCCGCCTTGCGCTTCTGCATCGCCGCGATCAGCACGTTCGCGCCGGCGACGTACTCTTGCGCTTTCGCCTTGAGTGCCGCGGCGTGTGCGCCGCCCGCTTGTTCGAAGCGCTCGCCCTCGGAGGCGAGTTCACTGAGCCCTGTCTTGAGCCTCAGCGAGTTTCTCCCCCTGCTCAGTCCGCATATAGTTGAGGACCATCCGCCTGACGCTGTTCATGAACAGCTCGAACTCGCTGGTGCGTTGGGCAGCCTGCACGCGATCTTTCGCACGGACCGTCTCATCACTGAGCGAGCTGGCACTATGGAACGTCGTGAGCGCTGAAGCGCCGAGAAGGAGCAGCACGATGCCGAAGCCGGCGAGGATGCGTTGCGCGACCGACAGGCGGTCGAGGCGAAGATTTGGCATCTTAAAAGCTCGCGCGGTCTACTGGACG
This sequence comes from Methylobacterium sp. P31, assembly GCA_050632875.1. Classification (GTDB taxonomy): domain Bacteria; phylum Pseudomonadota; class Alphaproteobacteria; order Rhizobiales; family Beijerinckiaceae; genus Methylobacterium. Next base: position 429,468 of record JBODSC010000003.1, read on the forward strand.
GATTTGATCTGCTGGATGAGATCGGGGCCGAAGCGCTTGCCGAACTCCGCCGTGGTCGCCTGAATGCTTCTTTCGAAAGCGCTACGGTCGACCGAAGCCACGACGTTCATTCCCGCTTTCCGGAGTTCCTCGACACCGTCCTTCTCGGCGCGTCCGGCAACCTCACGTGAGACCTGCCCGCCGGCCCGAGCGGCCTCGATGAACGCCTTCTGCTCTGAAGCGCCCATGGCGTCCCAGGCTGGCTTCGAGATGAGGACGGCGGCCCAAGAATAGATGTGCCCACTGAGGGTCAGGTATTTCTGCACGCGCTCAAAATGCGACGCCGTAATGACGGCGATCGGGTTCTCCTCACCGTCGAACTGGCCCGTCTGCAGGGCGCCGTAGAGAGCCGGGAAAGCGAGCGGCTCGGCCTTGACGCCGAAGGTGCGGAAGCCGGCAAGCATCACATCGGACTGCGGCACGCGCATCGAGAGACCCTTGAGGTCTTCCGGGCCGACGATCGGCCGTTTCGAATTTGTAATGTGGCGCATGCCGTTCTCGCCCCAGGCGAGCGCCACAAATCCCTTCTGCTGGAACTTCTTCAGGTATTCCTGTCCGATCGCGCCATCGAGCACGGCATGTGCGTGATGCGCGTCACGAAACAAGAAGGGGATATCGAACACGCCAAACTCCGGCATGATGCCTGCGAAAGGCGCACTTGTGATGAACGCCATGTCGAGGTGACCGAGCCGTAGTTCCTCCGCCATCTCGACTTCGCCCCCGACCGAGCCATTCGGGTACAGCTCAATCCGGTAAGTGCTGTTTGTGCGCTTTGCGACATCGCTGGCGAAGCGCTCAGCCCCAGCGCCGAGCTGCGACTTCTGCGAGAACAGGTACCCAAGGCGAAGTACATGTTCCTGTGCTTGCGCGGGCCCTAGCGCCAAAGCGGCACAAAGCCCCGCCACTGCGCCGAACAATTTCACGTCCTTCACACCAGCACCTCACAAGTCGCAGGCGCGTTGTGCTGCCAAAGCATTTAATAAACCGCTTAGAGCTGTAATTGGGCGGCTCGCCGAGGTTCGACCGAGCGCCACGCATGGTTTGATCTTGTCTTCGCGAAACGTAGCGGTCCGAGCGTGCAGGGCCTCAGATGGCGTGAGGGGATCGCGAGGTGCGGTGGTTCGCCGTCCACTTCGGCGGAGTGCACTTGCGTGTGAACCGAGCCAAAGCACGCCGAGAGTTGTGGCTTTGTGATCCCCCGCCGTTTGGTCGGTCCGTTTCCGAGCGAAACGTCGAACGCGCGGACGTTCGGCGCTGGGCGGAGCCCCCCGTGTTCCGCCCATGCGCACCTGGCTTCGGCGTGGAGCGCACTCGAGGTGCCCTTAAGCTGAAGGGCGTGGAGCCCCTCCGCCGACCCTGCGAGTCGTCGGCTCAGCGGCACTCCGACCCGATGCCGAAACACGCCGCGTTATTGACCCCGAGCCGCCGCGGCCTTCTGCCGGCGGCGCTCCGCGGGACGGGCCTGCTCGCCGGCCACGCCCGTGCGGAGACCTTCGACTTCCGCGTGCCGGGCGGCCCGAGCGTTCGGCCCCGGTCGACGACCTATCCCGAGACGCGGCGCATGATCGTCCAGCGCACGCGGCCGCCGTGGCTGGAGACACCGTTCGAAGTCTTCGATACCGGCGTTTTCACGCCGAGCGACCGACCCTTCGTCCGCTCGCATCGGGCGACCTTCCCGAGCCGTATCGACCCCGACATCTTCACCCTGAAGGTCCGCGGCCTCGTCGCACGGCCTCAGGCTCTGTCGCCGCGCGAATTGATCCAGGACCTGCCGCGCTTCGAGATCGCGGCAGTCAGCCAATGCGCCGGCAAGTCCCGCCTCTATACAGAGCCGCGGGTCGCCGGAGCCTAGTAAGTCAACGGCTCCACGAGCAACGCCCTCCACGCGGGGGTGCGCCCCAGGGAGGTCCTGGATCGGGCCGGCGTGAAGGCCGGCGCCACCCCTGTGGGCTTCGGTGGGCTCGATGAGCCGCTGCTGCCCGAAGCGCCGAAATTCGTCAAAGCCCTGGACATCGATCACGCCCGCGACGGTGCGGCGATGCTCGCCTTCGCGATGAAGAGCGAACAGCTGCCCATCCTCCACGGCTGCCCGCTCAAGCTCATCGTCCCCGGCTGGTGCGCCCACTACTGGATCAAGACGCTCGACGAGATCGCGGCGATGGACCACCCCGATCCCAGCGTCTGAACGACCCGAAGCTACCGCGTGCCGGAGGGATGGCGGCCGTCGACACGCTGCGAAGCACTCCGGGCCTGCCGCGGTGGCCGGCATGTGGCTTCATCCACACGCATCATCGGGGCGAGGGACTTCGACGGGTCCGACCTATGACCTGGCGCAGGACGCGGGAGACCTGGTCGGCCGAGTAGGGCTTCTGGAGCAGATCGAAGCCGTTGGCGCTCTGCTGCGCGAGGACGTGGCTATAGCCGGACGCCAGCACCACCGGCAAATCCGGCAGGCGGTGCCGCAGGAGCTTGGCCAATTCGATCCCGCCCATGCCCGGCATGACCACGTCGGAGAACACGACATCGAAGCCGCCGCCATCCTGGCCGAGTTGGTCCAATGCGCTCTCGGCATTCGGCGCCCAGACCGTCGCGTACCCCAGGTCCTCCAGGATCTGGGTGGCGAAGCGCCCGACCTCGACGTTGTCCTCGACGACCAGCACCCGCTGCCCCGCACCGCCAGGATCGGTCGGGACCGCCTCCGCCACGTCCGCCCCGGCGACGAAATCGGCCTCGACCTCCGGCAGGTAGAGGGTGAAGGTGGTGCCCTGGCCCGGCACGCTCTCAACCGCGACGTCACCGCCCGACTGCTTGGCGAACCCGAACACCTGGCTGAGGCCGAGACCGGTGCCCTTGCCGACTTCCTTGGTCGTGAAGAACGGCTCGAAGACCCGGGACAGGAGGTCGGGTGCGATGCCGGAACCGGTATCGCTCAGCGAAACTTGCGCGAAGGGGCCCGGAGCGCCGGCGTGTCCACGGATCGGCGGCAGCGGCACGCCGCAGGCGAGGCGCAGGGTTAGAGTGCCCGCCCCATCCATGGCGTCGCGGGCGTTGACTGCCATGTTGACGAGCGCGGTCTCGAACTGGCTGGCATCGACCCGCACGAAACAGGGGCGTTCCGGCGCGTGGGTCACGACCTTGATGCGGGCGCCCGTGACCGTGTCGAGAAGGTCACCCACGACGCGCAGCCGGGCACCCACGTCGACCGTCTCGGGCTTCAGGGTCTGGCGTCGCGCGAATGCGAGGAGCTGACCGGTCAGCTTGGCTGCCCGATCCACGGTGTCGGACACGGCATTGAGGTACCGGCTCCTGCGCTCCTCGGCCAGGTCCGGCCTGCGCAGGAAATCGACGGACGAGCGAATGATGGTCAGCAGGTTGTTGAAATCGTGTGCCACGCCGCCGGTCAACTGCCCGACCGCCTCCAGCTTCTGCGACTGTCGCAAGGCCTCTTCGGCTTGGCGCAGGGCCTCCTCCTGTGACTTCTCGGCCGTAATGTCCCGTCCGTAGGCGTAGACGAGATCGCCCTCGATGGCCGTTCGCCAGGAGATCCAGCGCGGGGTCCCGTCCTTGTGCCGGTAGCGGTTCTCGAAGTCGGTGAGTGGCCCGGTCATGACGGCGCGCTCAAGGGCGTCCTGCGTGACCTCGGTATCCTCCGGCCAGATGAACGCTCCGAAATGGCGGCCCGCGACCTCCGCCGGCGCGTAGCCGAGGATGGCCTCCCAGGCCGGGTTGACCGCGCGGAAGATGCCGTCGGCCCCAACCACGACGAGCAGGTCGCGCGAGTTGCGCCAGACCCTGTCGTGCTCGGCCGTGCGCTCGGCGACGCGCTGCTCCAGCGTCTCGTTGAAGCGCACGAGCTCGGCCATAATCCGCTTCTGGTCGTCGATGTCCGTACTCGTGCCCACCCAGCGCACGACGGTGCCCGTGCTCGACAGGACCGGCTGTGCCCGTGCCAGGAACCAGCGATAGACCCCGTCGGCGCGCCGCAGGCGGTACTCGCACTGATAACTGGCAAGTCCGGCGACGGCTGTCCGCCACTCCTCGGCAACGCGCCCCAGGTCGTCGGGGTGGATGATGTCCCGCCAACCGTCTGCGTCGAGGCTCGCCCGGCGCGACGCCCGCGTAGGCGTAGACACGCTCGTTGAACCAGTAGGCGCGTCCTTCCGGATCGGTGGCCCAGACGAAGTTCGGCAGCACCTGCGAGAGAACGCGGAACTGCTCCTCGCTGGCGCGCAGGGCCGCCTCGGCCTGCTTGCGCGCAGTGATGTCGATGGCGGTGCCGAGCACGCGGATACAGCGGTCGCCCTCGAAGACGCCGCGGCCCTTCGCGGCGACCCAGCGCACGACTCCGTCCTCCTTGCCGACCGTGCGGTACTCGACGTCGTAGACGGCGCGCCGTTCGGGATCCGCGGCCGCGGCGTAAGCCGCGCTGGTGACGTCGCGATCCTCGGGATGCAGACCCGCGTAGTAGTCGGCCATGGAGACCGGTACGTCCGGCGAGATGCCGAACATGGCCTTCACCCGCGTCGGCCAGAACAGCGTCCGGTTCACCTCGTCGACGTCCCAAAGACCAACTTCCGCCGCTTCGGTCGCCAAACGGAGGCGACGCTCGCTCTCGTGCAGTCGGTCCGCGACCTCGCGACGCGCCGTGTCGTCGATGTGCAGGCCGTCCCAGATCACATAATCGTCGACGAGGCGCGGCGCAGAGATGATGCGGGTCCAGATGATGCTGCCGTCGGGCCGACGCATCGGCGCCTCGACATCGAAATGCGCGAGGTCGCGGATGGCGGCCGCCTCGGCTTGTGCGAGGCGCTCCCGGTGCTCGGGCAGGAACAGGTCGTAGGCTGTGGCCGGATCGGCGAGCACGGCGTTGGCCTGCAGGCCGGTCATACGCTCGAAGCCCTGCGACACGTAGAGGAACTTGCGGCCTGAGCCGTCCCGCGGCGTGGCGAGCTGGTAGACGTAGCCGCCCGGCAGGTGGTCGGCGAGTGCCCTCAGCCGCGCCTCCGCCTCGCGCAGGCCGGCCTCGGCGCGGACGCGTCCCGTGGTTTCGGTGCAGGCGCAGAACATCCCGGCGACCCGGCCATTCTCGTCGCGCACGGGTGAGTAGGAGAAGGTAAACCAGGTCAACTCGTCGTGGCCGCGACGATTCATGGTCAGCGGCATGTCCTCGGACCAAGTCGGCTCGCCGGACAGCGCCCTTTCTATGAGCGGCGAGATGTCGGGCCAGATCTCCGTCCAGATGTCGTGAAAGCGGCTGCCAAGGGCGGCGGGGTGCTTGCCTCCGAGGATGTCGGCATAGGCATCGTTGTAAAGAAAGCCGAGGCTCGGGTCCGAAGGCCACGAACATCGGGAACCGTGAGCCCAGCAGCAGGCTCACCGTCGAGCGCAGGCAGGAAGACCAAGTGTCGGGATGCCCGAGCGGGGATCCGGACCAGTCATGCGAGCGCATCATCGCGCCCATGCCTCCGCCGCCTGCGAGGAAGGGCGGGGACTCGGTCGCGCAGGTGTCAGCCATTGGACGAGAACGGTCTTGGCGGCTCATGCGCGGAGAGGGCTCTCGTGGGGGGCGCCGTTCGCGCGCAAGGTTTCATCCAAGCGGTGCGGATTGTCCATGACCGCAACTGGTTCCCTGCGGTCGCCAAGCCGAAGGACTCGCTCAGGCGCTTCGGTTTCGGTCCGAGATCAAGCGAAGACCGGGTGCGGACCTGCCCGCCAGGGCAGCCGCGACCTTGCGTTCGAGCCTCGCCGTCCCGGAACGGCTTCAGGACGATGGCGTCGGCGCCGTCCGCCCCGGCCAAGGCCAATGCCGCCGTGTCGGCGAAACCTGTGACGAACAGGACCAGCATCGCCGGCCAGCGCTTGCGGATCTCGGTCGCTGCCTCGGCCCCGTTCATCCCTGGCATCGCGAAGTCGAGGACCACGAGGTCCACGCGGGAGTCGGCTTCGAGGCTTGCCAGCGCCTGCAGGCCGGACGCGGCCTCGCGCACGGCGTAGCCGGCCTCGGCCAGCCGGGTCGTGGTCACCTCGCGCACGCCGGCGTCGTCGTCGACCACGAGGAGAACGGGCTGGCTGCCCGGCGAGCGGGGCCGCGCGAATTCGATGGAGGCAGCCTGGACCGACGAGGCCACCTCGCTTCCCTGAATCCGTGGCAGATAGACCTTGAACGAAGTGCCCTCGCCGAGCGCAGTGTCGATCCGGATCCCGCCGCCAGATTGCTTGATGAAGCCGTAGACCTGGGCGAGCCCGAGGCCCGAGCCCTTGCCGGTCTCCTTCGTGGTGAAGAACGGCTCGAATACCCGCGCCAGCACATCCGGCGGCATGCCGGTCCCGGTGTCGCTCACGGCGATCATGACGTACTCGCCCGGGTGAGGCTGCTCCGGCCGCGTCGGCAGCCCGGTGATGGTGACGTTGGCGGTTTCGATGGTCAGGCGCCCACCGACCGCCATCGCGTCCCGGGCGTTGATCGCGAGATTGAGAATGACGAGCTCGATTTGGGTGGCGTCCACCAGAGCCGGCCAGAGCCCATCCTGGAGCATCGTCTCGATCTGGATGGCGCCGCCGATGGAGCTCTGCAGCAGGTCGCGCATGGACACGACGGTCTTGTTCAGGCTGACCGGCGTCGGGACCAGGCGCTGCCGGCGCGAGAAGGCGAGGAGCTGGGCCGTCAGGTTGGCGCCGCGCGCGGCCGCTCCGCGCATCAAGTCGAGCCGCCGCTTCGAGCGCTCGTCCGTGACCGCATGTTCCAGGAACTCGATGTTGCCGGCAATGACAGTGAGCAGGTTGTTGAAGTCATGAGCAACGCCGCTGGTCAGCTGCCCGACCGCGTCCAGCCGCTGGACGAGGCGCAAGGCGTCCTCGGCGCGCTCGCGCTCGACGATCTGGGCCTGTAGAGCCGCGTTGGCCTGGGCGAGTTCGCGGGTGCGCTCGGCGATCCGGGTCTCGAGGGTGTCATTCAACGCCTGCAACGCGGCCTCGGCCGCGCGCTTGTCTTCCCGCGCGCGCCGTTCCGCCAGGGCCCGCACGATGGTGCGGGACATCCGGTCGAGGCGCTGCTTGGTCACGTAGTCGGTGGCGCCGTTCTTCAACGCCTCGACCGCGACCTCCTCGCCGAGCGTCCCGGAGCAGAAGATGAAAGGTGTGTCCGGGCATTGCTGCCGGGCGATCCCGAGCGCGCTGACTCCATCGAAGGTGGGCAGGACGTAATCCGCCAGAATGACGTCGTGCCGTCCGGCGACCGCCGCGGCGGCGAACTCGTCGCGCGTGATGACCCGCTCGATCGCCACCGGGTGACCGAGGTGCTCCAGCTCGGCCTCGATCAACTCGGCATCGAGGTCGCTGTCCTCCAGGTGAAGGATCCGCAAGGGGCCTGCGCCGGCTCCGATTACACGTTCGATGGCCAACCTCCCTTGCGCGGGGGCGGCTCGTTCAGGAGCGCCCAGAACACGCCGATCTCCTTGATCGCCGCGAAGAACTCATCGAATGCGACCGGCTTCACCACGAATGCGTTGACCCCGAGATTATAGGAGCGGACGACGTCGGTCTCCTCGCGGGACGAGGTCAGCATGACCACCGGGATGCTACGGGTCTCCGGGTCCCCCTTGATCTTGGCGAGAACTTCGAGGCCGTCGACCTTCGGCAGCTTCAGGTCGAGCAGGACCACCGCCGGGTCCTGGGCTTGGCGCTTCTCGTGCGGCCCGCGCCGGTAGATGAAGTCGAGCGCCTCCGCCCCGTCGCGGCAGATGACGATCTCGTTGGCGAGCTGGCTCGATTCGAGCGCGGCCAAGGTCAACTCGACGTCGTTCGGGTTGTCCTCGACGAGGAGGATCGGTTTCAGTCCGGCCATCTCAGCGCGCCTCATCGCGGAGGGGTAGGGTAAAGTAGAAGGTAGCGCCTTTACCTAAATCGCCCTCGGCCCAGGTCCGGCCGCCATGACGCTCGACGATGCGCCGGACGTTCGCAAGGCCGATGCCGGTGCCCTCGAACTCCTCGACCCGATGCAGGCGCTGGAACACACCGAACAGCTTGTCGACGTAGGCCATGTCGAAGCCGACGCCGTTATCGCGCACGAAGAACACCGCCTCACCGTCCTGCGGCGGCAGCCTGCCGATCTCGATGACCGCCTCCGACTTGTTGCGGGTGTACTTCACCGCGTTCGAGAGCAGGTTCTCGATCACGAGCCGCAGCATGACCGGATCCGCGTGAACCCGGCCCAGCGACCCGACCTCCCAGCGCACCGTCCGGTCGGAGGGCACATCGCGCTCGGCCTTCCGACGGACCTCGTCGACCAGGGCGTTGAGGTCGCCGGACACCTTGTTCAGGGAATGCCGGCCCATCTGCGAGAAAGTCAGGAGATTGTCGACCAGGGTGCCGGCCGAGAACGCGGCCTCGATGATGGTCTCGACGTAGTGCCGGCCCCTCTCGGAAAGGTTGGCTCCCTCGCGTGTCTTAAGCAGGTTCGAGTAACCCACGATGTGCCGGAAGGGTGCACGAAGGTCGTGGCTGACCGAATACGAGAAGGCCTCCAGCTCCTTGTTCGAACGCTGCAGCTCCTCGCTCATCGCGGCGAGGCTCCTCGGCGCGGCGCAGCACGATTCCCAACACGGAGGCGCGCAGGTCCTTGGCCGCCTCGACCTCCGGGACCGACCACGGCAGGGACCGGCCCTTCACCGTCTCCTTCCAGGTCTCGAACGATTTGCGTGGGTGCAACCGGTCGGGTCCCCCTGCCGGATCCGGCTGCGCAGCCTTCACCGGATTGCCGCCCCACTTCACCGTGCGCACCACCTCGGGCCTGAACCAGAGGACGTAGCTCGCGTACTTCTTCGAGATCGAGATCGCCAGTACGCCGCTGGCGCAGTCGGCGATCGCCTCGGCTCGCGGGAAGCCCTCTGACAGGGCGTCGGTCGCGAACACATCGCCGGCGTCCCCGCGAGCTGACAGCCAGTCATAGAGGGCGCGGACCTCGCGCTCCGGGGGCGCCGATCCAAGCAGCCGGCAGCGATCGGTCGTCACCACGGCCGCGCCTGAGGCGTTCACCAGCGCGAGAACGTCGTCGGGATGGTTCAGCAGGCCGTCGACGAAGTTCTCCTCCTCGGCCATGTAGCCGAGCAGCCGCGCTTGGACGGCACCGAGGGCGAGACGCTGCTCGGCCTGCGCGCCGCGCACCTTTGCGGAGAGTTGCAGGGCGAAGATCTGGGTGAGGAAGTCGCAGGCGTTGCGGGCCTGCAGCGGCACCCGCTTGGGATCACGGTTGTGGCAGGAGACGAGGCCCCACAGAGCTCCGTCGACCAGGATCGAAACCGACATGGACGCCATCGTGCCCATGTTGCGCATGTATTCGACATGGACTGATGAGACCGAGCGCAGGACTGACTGGCTGAGGTCGAGGGGCCCGCCCCCGGAGTCGTGGATGGCCGGATCGGTACCGGGACGTAGGCGGCGTCGGGGATGATGCGCAGGCGGTTTCGCCTGTAGAGCTCGCGCGCCTGGGCCGGGATGTCGGACGCCGGGAAGCGCAGGTCGAGGTAGGAGGGCAGGGCGCCATTGCCGTCCTCGGCCAGCACCGTGCCGTGCCAGTCGCGGTCGAACCGGTAGACCAGGGCTCGGTCGAAACCGGTGAGGTGCCGGATATCCTCGGCGAGGAGTTGGCAGAGGTCCTCGACCGAGCGGGCGGCGTGCAGGCGCTCGACGAATGCGCGCAGGCGTGGCGTGAGCGCGTCGAGTCCGGCATCGTCCGAGAGGTTGTCGGTCTCCTCAAACTCTAGGACGACGAGATCGTCGGCCCGGTGGGCGGCGACCTCGTAGGCATGCCGCGTGCTTCCGGATCCGAGCGTGACCGTGCGCAGGTAGGTGGCACCATCCTGCCGTCTCCCACCGTCGAGGTAGCGCCGGACGATGGCGCCGAGTTCGGGAATGGCGATGTCGAGCGTGGCGCCGACCGGGGCGGCAGCCGGGGCGTTGGCGCTGGCCTGAACGATCCGCAGGGTCGGCTGATCGAGGGAGAGCAGGAAGCCGTGCGGCTGGACGCTGCCCACGATGTGAATGGGCTCACGGTCGCAAGCCGTCAGGTCGATGTCGTTCTGGGCCGCGTCGCTGCGCTGGTACAAGATTGGGTCCCGTTAGCGACCGGGCCGTCGGCGGACCCGCCCGTCCTGTTACCAGCCGGGATCGAATCTCGATACGGGTCAAAAGCACCGGCGCAGCGGGATTGTACCTGCGCCTGTCGTCCCGCAACGCCCGTCCACGGATCCCCCGGGGCCGCATCACGAGCCCTCTCGAAGCCTGGCGATCCCGCGCTGGCCGCCTCCAGGCGGGCGATAGCAATCGTCGGTCCGACAGAGGAGAAGGCGCGGATCGGCTTCCAAGCTGCCATAGAACGCGCGCATGCGTGCGCGCGCTTCCTCGATGGCGGCTCCGGCGGCTTCGCGATCGCGCGCGGGCATCGTCCGCTGAACGTAGATACCATCGCCCAGAGCGGTGAAATTATAGCAGGATGGGCACCCGGCGGTGGCCATGACCGGATACGCGAAATGGAGGCTTGCTACTGCAGCGCTGAAGGCTGCAAGAAGAATTAGCCCGACACGCATAGGTGCTCTCTTTGTCGGAGAAAGGAGTGACTGGGCTGATTGCTTCCCCAGCATCACTCTCAACCGGTTGAAGCCGTTCATCGACTTTGAGGCAGCGTGCATCAGCACAGATAAAGATCGCGACTGACTGCGGCGTATCGCGCTATTTTCAAATCACCTACAGGCCTTTTGCTTCTGCGACGGCGCGACCCACAGCGGCGATCGTCGCGTTTCTCTGCTCCGCACTGGTATTTGCACCCGTCAGATAGGCTGCGACGACAAGCGGCGCGCCCTCGGACGGCCAGATCACAGCGATGTCGTTCGTCGTACCCCGGTCACCTGCCCCGGTCTTGTCACCGACGGTCCAGCTGCCGGGAAGACCTGCCCGAAGGCGGGTGTCGCCTGTCTTGTTATGTTTGAGCCAAAGACCAAGCTGCTCCCGTGATGCGGGTAGCAGAACGTCTGAAAAGACGAGCTGCCGCAGATTTGCCGCCATGGCATCCGGGCTGGTGGTGTCGCGCAAATCTCCCGGCAACGCCTCATTCAGGTCGGGTTCGGTGCGGTCCAGGCGCGTCGTGCGATCGCCCAGCGATCGAGCGTATTGCGTCAGCCCGGCCGGTCCGCCGATCACTTCCAGCAGCAAGTTGCCGGCCGTGTTGTCGCTCATCGTCATTGCTGCCTTGCACAACGCGCTCAGCGTCATGCCGACGCCGCCGACGTGATCCTTTGTGACGGGCGAGTTCACAACGACGGCACTGGCTTCGAATCGGATTCGGCGAGAGAGTGCTTCCTCGCCTCGATCGACGCGGGCCAGCACGGCAGCCGCCGCCAGCACCTTGAACGTGCTGCACATTGGAAACCGTTCATCCCCGCGATGCGTGACTTGCTCGTGCGTCTCGGTGTTCAGCACCGCGACACCGAGACGACCACGGCTCTCGACTTCGACCTGGGACAGCGCCTGCTTGAGCCTGTCAGACCAAGCAGACCGCGCAGTTGCGCCGCACACTGCGGTTGCGCTGCTCGCCAGCGCTATGCCGAAGCCTTGCGTGAGCTGACGGCGCGTGACCATGGCACCTCGTCTCCGTTTGCGCGTGCAGCGTGACAATCGGACGAGGGTGGCACAAACGATCATTCCTCGGCGCAGCCATTAGAAAAACTAGGCCACGGGGATGAACCACGCGAATTTGCCCCTCAACGCACTCAGGGCCTTTGAGGCTTCTGCGCGCCACCTCAGCTTCACACGGGCCGGACTTGAGGCTCCGTGTGACGCAGGCCGCGATCAGCCATCAGGTTAAGAGCTTGGAGGAAACCCTCGGCGTGCCCCTTTTTCGGCGTCTGCCGCGCGGGCTTGCGCTGACGGACGAAGGATTGGCGCTCGTACCCGGCTTATCGGATGCTTTCCTACGGATCCGTACGGCGCTCGATCGCTTTGGCCGCCAGCATGTACAGGAGGTCATCACGCTTGGCTGCATCGGAACCTTTGCGACAGGATGGCTTCTGCGGAACCTCGCAGATTTTGAAAGTAGACACCCTCATATCGAGGTGAGGCTGCTTACCAACAACAATCGTGTCGATCTTGCCGGCGACGGCCTCGACCTGGCCCTTCGCTTCGGTGATGGCTCTTGGCACGGGACCGAGGCTGTCCATCTTCTGGTCGCGCCTCTGTCGCCCGTCTGCGCTCCGGAGGTTGCGGGGCGTCTGCGCCAGCCGGCGGATCTCGCGCACGAGACGCTCCTGCGCTCCTATCGGACCGAGGAGTGGCCGCTGTGGTTCGCAATGGCCGGGGCAGCCTTGCCGCCGATCCACGGTCCAATCTTCGACAGTTCCATTACAATGGTCGATTGTGCAGCCAAAGGCGGCGGCATAGCCCTGGTGCCAATTTGCATGTTCCGCGAGGAGCTTCGGTCAGGCCGTTTGTCACAACCATTCGCGATCGAGTTAGCGGCGGGATCTTACTGGCTGACGTGGCTTAAATCGAAGCCCTTGACGCCAGGAATGCAGGATTTTGTCTCTTGGCTCCGCGGAAAGGTGTCTCTCACCTAAGCGATCGCCTTCTACAATCGGAAGATGCTATCAGGGTCGACAGACACGTTCTAATTACCAATAGTATGGAACGACCGGCGTCCTATTCTCGAGGGATTTGTATCGCTGCCGGACGACAGGTTTCTGTGCAAAGCGACTGACGTGATCTGGCAGGCGCAGCAACCTGGGCCGTTGCGCCTCGAACTCTAGAATTCGCGCATCGTCTCGCGCCACTGGTTTACCTGACGTTCCAGAGAGCATGCCGGCGCTCCTCAATGTCGTCGCGAGCCTCTTCACCCGCAGGTCGTTACGCCACGACGGGACGCTTTTCGCCCGACGCCCGCCTGCTGTCTGCCCAGACGACCAGCGCCGCAGCGATGATCGCGGGCAGCAACACGGCCGGAAAGTCGCGGGCCAGAGCAGTCGGCGCGCAGATCCCGACCAGGACTTCCCAGACATGGAAGAGAGCGTGGCCGGAGAGCCAGAGCGTCACCGCGCTCCAAAGAACGATCCGCATCGCCGACCTTAAGACGCCAACCAAGACGGCGCTGCCAAGGAGCATGAACACGAGGCCGATGTCGCACAGAAAATGCTGGTTGAACGGGTCGGTGGTGGGCATTCCGGGCACCGTGTCGTACCAAGCCATCCGGGCGATCAGCATGAACACGCCGTTGGCCGCCAAACTCAGCGCAAACACGACTGCGGCGGCGAGGCAGGAAGATGAGGCACGCATCAGGCGTTCCTCCCATTGCAAGCCGAGGCGGCTAGCCAAGCATCGAACGTCGTCGGCATAATGCGGGCATCCGCTCCCGGCGTGAGCGTGGCGTCCGTGATCGGGACCCCGAAGTAGGGCGCCTCCGGATCGACCATGATCCGGCGGGGATCGTCGCGGTGACCGAGCCAGGTCCCGACGAATTCTGCAAAGGGCGCGCGTTCCGGCCCGGCGATCTCGACCACGCCGTTCACCGGCTCGGAAAGCACGGCGTCTGCAAGCGCCTGTGCGACGTCGCGTGAGGCGGTCGGCTGCATCGCTGACGGAGAGAGGCGGACAATGTCGCCCTGCGTTCCCTCATCCACGATGGCGCCCATGAATTCGAAGAACTGCGTCGCGCGGATGATCGTGTAGGGGATATTCGCCGCGGCGATGAGTTGCTGCTGCGCCAGCTTGGCCTTCAGGTAGGCTGGCGCATGCGGTCTGTCCGTGCCGGCCACCGACAGAGCGACGTGGTGGCGGACGCCAGCCTGTGCTTCAGCCTGAAGGAGATTGCGTTCCGAGGTCTGGAAGAAGGCCAACACGGCAGCCTCCTCAAAGGAAGGCGAGTTGGCGACGTCAATGACGGCTCGCGCGCCGTCCAGCGCCGCCGCGAGCCCGGCACCCGTCACCGTATTCACACCCGAGGCGGGCGAAGCGGGTACAGCATCGTAGCCCCGATTGCGCAGATCTGCGACGACTTGGCGGCCGATCAGCCCGGTCCCGCCGATGACGACGATCTTCATGGTTGTCTCTCGTCTGCTCGCGCCGGTATCCAAGCCGGCTGATGCTCTGACGAGGTGACGAGCAGCGTTGTGACATCCGCTGGCGAGTAGGGCCGCCGCGCTGGGCACGGTCCACGCGCGCTCGCCCGCGCAGGAGTGCCGTGCCACGTCATCGGTCGATGTCATGGGAAGCACGGCTATCTCGTCCCTGTTGCGCGCCGGGCACGAACAGTCTCGGGCGGTAACCCGGTAAGCAGCATGGAATCGGGAGTCGGGAATCGGCCAATCAGGTCACTGGCACTCGGCACGTTCTGGGCTCGAAACCCGACGGCAGGGGCACTCAGTCGGCGTGTTGCAGTTGCGCTCGCCCAGGAGCGCCAGCGCAGCGGGCGACTTGGCGCGCACGCGCTCACGCTGGCCTACGCCGTCATCGCGATCTGGTGTGCCCTGGTCCATCCCTGGCCCGGGGCTGTCTTCTACCTCGGTCTCGTGGCCGCCTTCATCGTCTTGGCGCTCGCTTGGCGGTGCCTTTCACTGCGACCCCTACCGTCGTACATGATCCTTGGCTTCGTCCTGGCGAACGCCACCTTGCTGACGATCGCCCTGCTTGCCCCGAACCCGCTCGATCCACCACCCTGGCCCATACAACTGAAACTGCGGCCCCCGGCCTTTCCGTTCTTTCTGATACTGGTCGCTTGCTCGACGTTCACCCTGTCACCGAGACTCGTGCTCGGCTCAGGGTTGATCGTCGTCGCGACCTGGAGCGTCGGGACCGGCATCGTGGCGCTCAGGCCTGAAACGCAACTCGGTTTCGGCCTTCCAGGCATGGGTCCCGCGGCTCTGGCACACTACCTCGATCCCGCCTTCGTCGATGTAGCCGCTTGGGCGACCAATGTCTTCACAGCATGTCTGATCACCGGGATCCATGCAGTCGTCGTATGCCACACTCGGGAGTTAATCGCAGCACAGTCTCGCGTCGAATGGGCCCGCGATAACCTCGCACGCGACGTCTCTGCCAACCTCATTGACGAACTGGCTGAACTTGACGAACCGTTTGGTCCTGCTCGGATTCAGAACGCAGCGATTCTCTTCGCCGACATTATCGGATTCACGTGTCTTTGTGAGGGGTGCTCGCCGCAAGCTGTAATGGCGATGCTGCGCGGATTTCACGAGCGCATGGCTGATTGCGTTTTCGAGGCCGGAGGAACGCTCGACAAGTTCGTAGGCGACAAAGTGATGGCGACCTTCGGGACCCCGAAGCCAGGGCGTCGAGACGCCGCCAACGCGCTCGCCTGCGCGCGCAAGATGCTGGCGTGTCTTGAAGCGTGGAACACCGAGCGCCGCGCTCGCGGCGAGCCGGATCTGCAGATCGGGATCGGGCTGCATTTCGGGCCGGTCGTGTTGGGCACGACCGGACATGAGCGGCGGCTCGAATACGCGGTGCTCGGCGACACGGTCAACACCGCAAGCCGTCTCGAAGCGCTGAGCCGCGATCTTCAGACGTCGCTCGTGAGCAGCCATGACCTGGTCGAACAATTTCGGGCCGAGGTTGGCCAACACCCTGTCCGAGGCATGCACCGGCACGCAACGGTAACCGTCAGAGGGCGGACTCAGGCAACGCATGTTTGGATGCTGGCCGAGCAGGCGAGCAAAAGCCGACCTGTGCTTCTTAAGGCCGAGTCCGCAGCCGAGGCGTGAACTTGGCGACGCAGAGAGAAGTCACGACAGGTATAGCTGGTTACGGGAAAGCACGTTCGCACCTCGGATGGCCAAGTTGGGCGCCGAACCGAATTTCGGGTCCGAAGAAGGCGCAAGCCATATCGGAGACGGCGCCACTACCCTGGTGTGTGCAGGAAGGTCGCACATGATCGTGACGGGTGCGATATGCGTCCAATGCTATCTCCCGAGAACCCCGGCCGGCTTTGGCCGGCGCCCTCGTCAAGGCCGGCAGCCTCATGAGCACAGGGTACGCAATGGCGTTTGAACCTCATCGCGTGCGCGTCACCACCTATCGCCTGTCGCCCCAAGGCTGGCCGCCCGGTTTGCGCTTGCGCATCGCAGTCTTGACCGACTTCCACGCTCATCCGCGCTGTATGAGCGAGGCCGAAATCGCAGCCGTGGTCGCCCGAACTAACGCGCTCGTTCCCGATCTCACGGTGCTTTTGGGGGATTACGGTTCACAGAGCCCTGGCCCGGTGTCGTTCGAGACGGTCGCCAGCCTCCTGCGCGACCTCACGGCACCGAGGGGCGTCTACGCGATCCAGGGCAACCATGACTGGGGCGACGATTGCGACGCGCGTCGCCGCGGTCACGGCCCGACGCGCGCCGAGCGAGCGCTGCAGGCGGCCGGCATACCGTTCGTCGAGAACACGGCGGTGCGGCTCGACGTGCCCGTGCCGCTCTGGCTGGCCGGGCTGGAGAGCGAGGGGACGCCCTGCGTGCCGCGCGTGCACGGGCCATTCGATCGGTACCGCCTGGGTATCCTCGGCCAAGCGCTTCGGGATGTGCCGGCGGGCGAGCCCACCATTCTGCTGGCGCATGAGCCCGACATCTTCGCCCTGGATCTTGATCCGCGGGTAATCTTAACGCTGTCGGGTCACACGCACGGCGGTCAGATCCGCATTCTCGGCTGGTCTCCCTGGATCCCGTCCCGCAACGGTCTGCGATACGCCTATGGCCATATCGTCGAGCAGGGACGCGATCTTGTGGTGTCGGCGGGGCTGGGGTCCCACTTCGTTGCTGGCTGGCCGCTCCGCCTGGGTGCGCCGCCCGAGATCGTCATCGTCGATCTCGGGCGGCCAGCCCCTGCTCCATCATAGGGCGTTGAGGGGCGTCACTCGGCAGCGGCAGCAGACGAAGCCTTCTTCGGCTTGCGGGCCCGAGCCGGCTTCACGGTCGGCTTGGCCGCCGGCTCGGAAGCCTTCTTCCGGCTGCGGGCTTTCGGCGCTTCGGCGATCGTCTCAGCGGCCTGTACAGCCTTCGGAGCAGCGCGCCTACCGAGCCCCAGTCTTTGAGCCAGCTCAGAACGCTGAGCCGAGTAGCTGGCGGCCGTCGACGGGTAATCACGAGGCAGACTATAGCGCTCGCGGTACTCATCGAGAGTCAAGCTGTGCTTGGTCAGGTGTCGCTTGAGTGTCTTGTAGGGCTTGCCGTCGATGAAGCTAATCAGCGCGTCGGGCCTGATCGACTTCCGGATCTGCGCCGCGGTCGGCTTCTCCCGCTCGGGCTCGGCGGACGCGGGGGCCATGTTTAACCCAGCGACAGCAGCGTGCACGCTCGAAAGCAGCGCCGGCATCTCGGCCGGCGGCACCCGATTGTTCGACACATAAGCAGACACAATGTCGACCGTTAACGTGACCAGATCCGGCTGGCCGTCACTGAGGTTCCGGACCTCATCCAGGTGTTGACCTTCCACGTCCACTTCATACCTCCTGCAGCAGGCGACCATGCATAAACGCCTCGGCGCCAGTTAGTTCATGCGCGCGAAATCGCAAAGGTTGCCGAGCCCGGCCGATCGATAAAAACGGGGATATTCCGCGGCGAGGATCAGTGCGTGTCTAGAGAAGTCCGATTCCGGAATTAGCATCCCAGCACGCCTTTACGGACTAAGCTCTCTTCGTCAGAACGGGGGTGACCTGTAGGTCCGCTCGTCTTCTGCCTGCCGAGCATCAGAGACCCGCGTCGCTGATAGGCGCACCGAAGCCGTCAAGGTCGCAGCGGTAGAGCGGCGGGCCAAAACCGCGCTCCAAGATAAGGGGCCCCATGTTGATGAGCGGCAATCGCTCCGACGCTACAACGCCCACCGAATCAACAAAGCATTAACGAGATGCTGATCACGCTGGGCTTGATTTCGCCGCCAATCTCCTAACTTCGGTGTACGCCCTGAACGATCCTCATAGGGCGAGCCATAGCAGGTGGAAGTGAAGTGACAGAAGAAACCTCAGGTTATGCTCCCGATTTCACTGAGCTGGCCGGCAGCATCGTTGCCGCTTATGTCTCCAATAACTCCGTTCCGGTCTCTGAGCTTCCGAACCTGATCCGGGGCGTGCATGATGCGGTACGCGCGCTGACTCCTGGCAGCGCACCACGTACGACGATTTCGACCATTGAGGTCGAGAAGCCGACACCGGCTCAGATCCGCAAGTCGGTCCGGCACGACGGCATCGTCAGCTTCATTGACGGCAAGACCTACAAGACCCTCAAGCGTCACCTGACCAGCCACGGGCTCGACCCGCGCAGCTACCGGGAGCGCTACGGCCTGCCGGCGGACTACCCGATGGTGGCGCCGGGCTATGCCGAGCAGCGCTCCGCCCTCGCCAAGGCGATCGGGCTGGGCCAGCCGGGCGCCATGGCCGCTCAGGCCGAAGCCGCGGACCAGCTCCTGCGCAAGGGCCGCCGAAAGGCAGCCTGATCGGATTGCAGGATCCGCTACTCGGATCGATCGCCGAGATGAACCCCGTCGCCCAACGGGCGCGGGGTCTTTGTTTTCGGCAAACGATTAGAACGCGCGGGCGCAGGTCTCGACCGATGTGCCGGCTTCGACTGGCCTCATTCGGGCGGACATCAGCCAGGTCGAGACCGGGATGCCATGGACGGCGAAGGGCACGCTGACCATGCGCGTGGCCTGCGACGCGGCGCTGCCGGCGATCCGCCGCCACGCCGGTTCCCACAGGAGTCGATCGGACGGATTTTCGAGCCGTTCTTCACCACAAAGGAGGTGGGCAAAGGAACGGGTCTCGGCCTGTCCCAGGTCTTCGGCTTCGCCGAGCAGTCGCGCGGCGATGTCGACGTGCACAGCACCCTAGGCCAGGGCACCGCGTTCACGCTCGACCTGCTCTTGATCAGCATCAAGGTGTGACCACCTAGGTCGGGTCAGTCTTAGCCCGGCTGCACCTGCGGCCGACCTCATCGCTGACAGCGTGGCCCGTGATGAGGGACATTCACCTCAAGCTCGGGAGTGCGCGATGACACTGGCAACACTGGTGCAAGTGACGGCTCTCACCACCCTCCTTGCCGCCGGCTCTCTGTCCGGCGCAGAGGCCCAGACATCGACGGGTCCGGGGGCTTCGGACCAAAGCGCCCAGCCCAATCAGCCAGGGATGATGGGGCGGAGCATGGTGGGCGGCATGGGTGACATGGGCCAGGGCGGCATGTGTGAGATGATGGGTCACATGATGGACGGGATGAACAGGGGCAGGATGGAGGACGGCCTCAGAATGCGGATGATGTTCGCGGTTGCCGATACGGACGGCGACGGGTCCCTCTCGTTCGATGAGGTCACGGCTATTCATAAGCGCATCTTCAACGCGGTCGACGCCAACAAGGATGGAAAAGTCACCCCTGAGGAGCTTCGGAAATTCTTATCCGGTCAGTAGTCGAAACTCACATCAACCCACAAACGATGAGCGGGATCGCAACGAGCAGGCACCACGGCTTCCGCGGTCCGGCCCTGCCATGGGCCAGCGATGATGTAGGTCGGCGATGACAGGCGGCATGAGCGTGCCGGCGCAGGTAGCGCCTTCCAGGTGCGTCGGGGCGGGCTGGAGATGCGCGATGAGGCCACGGCCGGAGCCTGGCCACAGATGGTCGCCGCCGCCATGGCCACTCGGCTCGACGAGCCGGCCGGCGCAAGGGTAGATCAGCAGTTCCGGCGCACTTTCCTCAAACACCGGCCCTGAAGCCACACTCGCGCGTGGGTCGCCGTCCATGACACAGACATGCTCAAGCCTCTTCTCATCGTGCTGCTGGCCCTCGTCAGCGGCTTCCTCGTCGCGACGTGGTGGCCCGCCGCCCCCGACGCGCTGCGGACCCTGCTGACCGGCCCGCAGCACGCGCCCACGATCGCACGTCCCGAGGTAGCGCCGGCGACGGTTCCAGAGCTGGAACGGCCCAGGCTGGTTCGCCTGACGGACGATCAGATCGCGACGGCCAAGATCCGCGTTTCCCCGGTCGGCGAGGGGCGCCTTTCGCGCCACCTGCACGTCCCCGGCACCATCGTCCCGAGCGCCGACGGCACCGCCCGGATCGCGGTGAAGACGACCGGCACGGTGGTCGAGCTGCGCAAAGGGCTCGGCGACAAGGTCGCCAAGGGCGAGGTGGTCGCCCTGCTCGACAGCCGCGAGATCGCCGATGCCAAGGGCGAGTACCTGGCGGCGCGGGTGACGGCCGCGCTGCAGAAAACCCTGTACGAGCGCGACAAGGAGCTCTGGGACAAGCGCGTGTCGTCCGAGCAGCAGTACCTGCGCTCGCAGGCGAGCTACCAAGACCTGAAGGTCAAGGAGGACGCGGCCCGCCGCAAGCTGACCTTCCTCGGCCTCAGCCAAGCCGAGATCCAGGCGTTGCCGAACCAGCCGGAGGCCCAGTTCGAGCGACAGGAGATCCGTTCGCCGCTCAGCGGCAAAGTGGTGGAGCGGCGCGTCGATCTCGGGGCGGCGGTCGGCCGGGACAACCTGGAGACCGAACTCTACAGCGTCGTCGATCTGTCGACCGTCTGGATCGATCTCGCGGTGAGCCCCAGCGACCTGCCGCTGGTCCGCGAGGGCCAGACGGTGATGGTGCGGGCGGACGCCACCGGCGAAGCGGCTCGCGGTCGCATCGTCATCATCGTGCCCGTCCTCGATCAGACCACGCGCGCGGCGCGGGTCGTCGCGGAACTGGCCAATCCGGACGAGACCTGGCGGCCCGGTTCCTTCGTGGCTGCCGAGATCGAGATCTCAGACAAGCCCGTTCGAGTCCTCATCCCCGCGACAGCCATCCAGATCCTGGAGGGCAAGCCGAGCGTCTTCGTGCGAGTCGCGGACGGCTTCGAGGCACGGCCGGTCAGGGTCGGGCGGTCGGATGACGAAGGCGTCGAGGTGACGGCTGGTGTTGAGCCGGGCGAAGTCATCGCAGTGGCCAACACCTTCACGCTGAAGTCCGAACTCGGCAAGGTCGCGGCGGAGGACTGAGCCATGATCCGCTCGATCCTCGCCTTCTCTGTCGCCAATCGCTACGCAGTCATTCTGGTGACGCTCATCGCGACCGCGTTCGGCGCTTGGTCGCTCACGCGGCTGCCCATCGACGCGGTCCCAGACGTCACGAACAACCAAGTCCAGATCAACGTCATCGCGCCTGCGCTCACGCCGGTCGAAGTCGAGAAGCAGGTCACGGTGCTGGTCGAGCGGGCGCTCGCCGGAACGCCAGGCCTGGAGAGTATGCGCAGCTTCTCGCGCAATGGCTTTGCCCAGCTCACCGCCGTCTTCAGCGACAGCGTCGATGTCTACTTCGCCCGGAGCCAAGTGAACGAGCGGCTGGTCGAGGTGCGCGGCACACTGCCCCCGGGGTCGAGGTCCGGCTCGGACCGATCTCGACCGGCCTCGGCGAGATCTACTGGTGGGCCGTCGAATACCGGCCGCCCGGCGAGGGATCGCCCGTCCGGGAAGGCCAGCCCGGCTGGCAGCCGGACGGCAGCTATCTGACTCCCGAGGGCGAGCGACTGAACTCGGACTTCGAACGCGCGGTCTATCTGCGCACAGTCCAGGACTGGATCGTCCGGCCGCAGATGAAGAGCGTGCCGGGTGTGGCCGGGGCCGACGCCATCGGGGGCTTCGTCAAGGAGTTCCAGGTTCAGCCCGACCCGATGAAGCTCGTCGGCTATGGCCTGTCCTTCGCCGACCTCACGCGGGCCATCGCAGCCAACAACGTGACCCGCGGGGCGAACTACGTCGAGCGTAACGGCGAGGGCTATGTCGTCCGGGCCGGCGGGCTGATCGAGAACGTCGACCAGATCCGCGACATCGTAGTGGCCACCCGCAACGGCGTGCCCATCCTGGTCCGGGATGTCGCGGCGGTCGGGCTCGGACGGGAGCTCCGGACCGGCTCGGCCAGCGAGAACGGGCATGAGGTGGTGCTGGGAACCGCCCTCATGCTGATCGGCGAGAACAGTCGCACGGTCGCGGCCGCCGCCGACGCGAAGATCAAGGAGATCAACCGGCTGCTCCCGCCAGGCATCCAGGCCCGGACGCTGCTCAGCCGCACGGACCTGGTCGATGCGACGGTCAGGACGGTGGCCAAGAACCTCGCGGAAGGGGCGCTGCTGGTCATCGCGGTGCTGTTTCTGGCGCTGGGCAACATCCGGGCGGCGATCATCACGGCGCTGGTCATCCCGGTCGCCATGATGCTGACGGCCACCGGCATGCTGGCGGGGCGCATCAGCGCCAACCTGATGTCGCTCGGCGCCCTCGATTTCGGCCTCATCGTGGATGGCGCCGTCATCATCTCCGAGAACAGCTTGCGGCACATCGCAGAGCGCCAGCACAAGCTCGGACGGCAATTGACCCCGGACGAGCGGCTGGAGACCGTCCGCGTCTCGGCCGAGGAGATGATCAAGCCGAGCGTCTACGGGCAGGCGATTATCATCCTAGTCTACGTGCCGCTGCTGACCTTCACCGGGGTCGAGGGCAAGACGTTCGCGCCGATGGCGCTGACGGTGCTGATCGCGCTGGGAGCGGCCTTCGTTCTGTCGCTGACCTTCGTGCCCGCCATGATCGCGACCGTGATCACCGGCCGGGTCGGCGAGGGCGACAATGCCGTCATCCGGGTGCTGAAGGCCGCCTATCGGCCGCTGCTCGCCGGCGCGATCCGGGCGCCCTTGGCTTACGTAGCCGGCGCAATCGCCATCGTTGGCTTGGCCGGGGTCCTGGCGACGCGGCTCGGCCAGGAATTCACGCCGACTCTCGACGAGAAGAACATCGTTCTGGAGGCTCGGCGCATCCCCTCGACAGCCATCTCGCAGTCGCAGGCCATGCAGCTCGGCGTCGAGGAGGCGATGAGCAAGTTCCCCGAAGTGGCCTTCGTCTACTCGCGGTGCGGCACGCCCGACATCGCGGCAGACCCGATGCCGCCGAACGCCTGCGATGCCTACCTCATCCTGAAACCGCAGAGCGCGTGGCCCGATCCGGAGGAAACCAAGGAGGACCTTATCGGCCGGATGGAGGCGGAAGCGAAGCTGATCCCGGGCACGCTATTGGGCTTCTCGCAGCCGATCCAGATGCGCTTCAACGAGCTGATCGCCGGCGTGCGCGACGACCTCGCGGTGAAGGTGTTCGGCGAGGAGTTCGGGCCGATGGTCGACGGCGCCCGCAAGATCGCAGGCATCCTGCGCAGCCTGGAGGGTGCCGCCGACGTGAAGGTCGAGGAGGCGGTCGGCCTGCCGTTCCTGGAGATCAAGATCGACCGGCGCGAGATCGCCCGGCGCGGGTTGAGTATGGCCGATGTTCAGGACGTGATCGGGACCGCGGTCGGTGGCAAGGACGCCGGGCTGGTCTACCAAGGCGATCGGCGGTTCAACATCGTCGTGCGGCTGGCCGATCAAGTCCGCGGCGACGTCGAGGCGCTGAAGAATCTTCCAGTCCCGCTGCCGCCCTCACACGCTGTTCAGGGCCGGACGGGCACGGGCGTTCCGGCGGCACCCGGGCCGGCCGGAGGACTCAGCGTGCCCTTGCGGCAGCTGGCGAGCTTCACCTTCACGGAGGGACCGAACCAGGTCAGCCGCGAGAACGGCCGGCGCCGGGTTGTGGTGACGGCGAATGTGCGCGGCCGCGACATCGGCTCGCTGGTCGCCGAGGCGCAGGAGCGCATCGCCGCCGAGGTGAAGCTGCCGGCTGGCTATGAGGTGCGTTGGGGCGGGCAATTCGAGAACCTGACGGCGGCACGCCAGCGCCTGACGATCGTGGTGCCTGCCTGCTTCGCGTTGATCTTCATCCTGCTGCTCGGAGCCCTGGGCTCGGCCCGGGACGCGTCCATCGTGTTCAGTGCGGTGCCGATGGCCCTGACCGGCGGGGTGGCGGCCCTGTGGCTGCGGGACATGCCCTTCTCGGTTTCGGCGGCCGTCGGCTTCATCGCCCTTTCGGGCGTGGCGGTCCTGAACGGCTTGGTGTTGATGAACCACATCCGCACGCTGGTGACGAACGGAATGGGCGTTCCGGAAGCCGTGCGAGAGGGTGCCCTGACCCGCCTCCGACCCGTGGTCATGACCGCGCTGGTCGCCGCCCTCGGCTTCGTGCCGATGGCCCTGGCGACGGGCACGGGCGCGGAGGTGCAGCGTCCGCTGGCGACCGTCGTCATCGGCGGCCTCGTCAGTGCGACGCTGCTGACGCTCCTGGTCCTGCCCGCTCTGTACACGCGGTTTGGCAGGGTGACAGCCAAGCCGGCCGAGGACGTTTCGAGCGCGGCGTCAGGGCGCCTGAGGCCGGCGGCATAAGGATGCGCCACCCCGCCCGGTCCCGGTGGCGCTGACTGCGGCGGTGACCTTCCCGGCCGGGGCGGCCCGCCGAGAGCGCCGTCGCGGGCTCGCCGCCGCAGGCCTCCGCGGTGACATCGACGGGGATGTCGCGGAGCGTAGCGAGGGGCGATCACGCTCCGGCTCACCGGGGAGAGGAGGCCGGGCCGCGGGACACGTCAACGCTCGCTCGGACCAGTCACGACTTCCGGAGGCGAGACAGAAATCTCTCGCCGGCCTGAGCCGCCATTTCGAGCTGCGGCTTCAGGGCCGGGATGTCCTCGCTCAGGAGCGCGAGGCCGAGAGGCAGCATCCAGAGGCCGAGGATGGGCAGGAACGACAGCACCCCGCCTCCGATCAGGGCGAGCGCCGTCGCCAGTCGCAGCGGCCGCCGCGAGGGGACTCTCAGCCACGCGACCGCCTCGCGCAGGCGCCCGGGAAGACGGCCCGTCAGGCGGTCGATCCGCGCATCCCAGTCCGCGGCGGTCGGGCTCATGCCACCCTGCTCCGGTTGAAGGTTGTCAGAAACCGATCGCGTCGATCGGGCGAGAAGCCACCGCCGCGGAATGCCTTCCGTTCATCCCGGCTGCGCCGTCGCCCGAGACGCCCCCTGGTATCATCGGTCGGTGCCTTGCTTCGCATCGACCGGCAGCCGCACGACCGGAGCGCGCCGCCGGTCTTGCTCGGGAGAGGAGCCTCGTTCCGGGTCCTGCCTGAGCGCGGGAAACTCCGCCACCGTGACGGTTTCCATGTCGAGGAGGAGCGCGGCCCCGGCCTCCAGATCCTGTCGCCGCCGTCTCAGGATCTCAGTCGCCTTCTCGAACGCGCCCGCAACGATATCTCGGCCGGCAACGTCGATCTCGCGAGCCGTTAGTTCGGCCGCGTTCGGTCGGTCGACGCCGAACTCGGTCAAGAATGGGTTCGCGGGTGGCAGATAGGTGCGCTGGCCGACCTCCGCCGTCATCCCGTGCCGGGTCACCATGTCCATCGCGATCTGGGTCGCGCGCTGGAGGTCGTCCGCGGCGCCGGTCGAGACATCCCCGTCGAAGATCAGCGCCTCGGCCGCACGGCCGCCAAGGAGAACCGCGATCCGGCTTCGCAACTCGCTCGCCGTGATCAGGAACTTGTCCTCGGTGGGACGCTGGATCGTGTAGCCGAGCGCCCCGACGCCGCGCGGGATGATGGAGACCTTCAGGACCGGGTCCACACCCGGCAGGCTCGCGGCGACGAGCGCGTGTCCCATCTCGTGGAACGCCACACGCCTGCGCTCCTCTGGCCCGAGCACGCGGCTGCGCTTCTCAAGCCCGGCCACGATCCGCTCCATGGCGGCCGTGAAGTCGGCATAGGTGACGTCCGCTCCGCCGCGCCGGGTCGCCACGATCGCGGCCTCGTTGACGAGGTTGGCGAGATCGGCGCCCGTGAAGCCAGGCGTAATGCCCGCCACCTCGTCGAGGTCGAGATCCCTGGCGAGCCGAACCTTGCCGACATGCACCTGCAGGATCTGGACGCGGCCCTTCCGGTCGGGACGGTCGACGAGCACCTGCCGGTCGAAGCGGCCGGGCCGGAGGAGCGCCGGGTCGAGGACCTCCGGCCGGTTCGTCGCGGCGAGAAGGATCACACCTTTGGTCGGGTCGAAGCCGTCGAGTTCCGCGAGGAGCTGGTTGACCGTCTGCTCCCGCTCATCGTGGCCACCCAGGATCTGCGTGCCGCTCCGGCTGCGGCCGAGCGAGTCCAGTTCGTCGATGAAGATGATGGCAGGCGCGGCCTCGCGGGCCTGCTCGAACAGGTCTCGCACCCGGGCGGCGCCGACGCCGACGAACATCTCGATGAACTCGGCCCCCGAGATCGAGAAGAACGGTACGCCGGCCTCACCGGCGACGGCGCGTGCGAGCAGCGTCTTGCCGGTGCCCGGAGGCCCAACGAGCAGGATGCCCTTCGGCGACCGCGCCCCGAGCCGCCCGAACGACTTGGGATCCTTGAGGAAGGCGACCGTCTCCTGCAACTCGGCCTTCGCTTCGTCAACGCCGGCCACATCCTTGAACGTCACCTTCGTATCGGTCTCGACATAGACCTTGGCCTTCGATTTGCCGATGGTCATCAGACCGCCGAGGCCGCCTTGCCCCGACAGACGGCTGAACAGGAACTGCCAGAGGAGATAGAAGGCGACGGCAGGCAAGATCCAGGAGAGGAGGCCCGTCAGGAAGCCCGTGGGTGGGGCGCCCTTGACCACCACGCCTTTGGCCGAGAGCCTGTCGGCGAGCGCCGGATCAACGCGCGTCGCCACCACGTACCGGCGACCACTTTCCGCCGGCTCCTTCAGCGTGGCCGCAATTCGGTCGGCGCCGACGGTCGCCTCGGCAATCTTTCCCTGGGCGACCAGCTGCTCGAACTGACTGTAGGGGATCGTCTCCGTCTGGCTGAAACCGACCCATAGATCCTGGACGAGCAGCACGCCGAAAAAGGCCGCAACCATGTACCAAAGAGCCCAGCTGGACTTTCGCTTACTTTGGTCCACGAGCGCCTCCCACGTTGACCCGGGAAGTGCACCGTTCGGGCGGTCGTCGCTTTGCGCCAGCTCAAATGTCTCGGTCCATCCGCGCCAGCGGAGAGGGAGGAAGCACCTGTCCCTCACGTGAACCGGACGCGCAGCTTGGTCCGTGCGCTCGACCGAAACCTTTGCTCAGCCTGAAACCTTCAGCAAGCCTCCGGTCCCCAGAGCTTGTCGTGGATTCCGATCTGGCTCGGGGCGGACCAGTCGATCTCGAGAGAGATCACGCCGCATCAATGCGGTTCCGCCGAACACGCGATGAAATGGTCCGCAACCGCGCCCGCCGTCGTCAACCAGATGTCGGCGCGGTGCTCGGCGATGTGCTGGAGCGCCTTCCGCAGCGGCCGCAGCCGGTGCGGCCGCCCGACGATGTAGGGATGGAGCGCGATGCCCATAACGTGCGGCGTGCGTCGCGACTGCTCCAGCATTTCGTCGAAGGCGTCGACGAGGGCGTCGGCGAACTGACGGCCCGTCTCCTTGCGGGCCACGATGGCGGGGATGTCGTTGAGGCTCCTGCGGGTAGGGGACCGTCAGGATCCGGCCGCCGTTGCGCGTTGCGAACCAAGTCGGCTGGTCGTCGTGGTCCCAGTCGAGCAGGTAGCGGTAGCGGCCTCGGCCAGGAGATCCGGCGTCATCCGTGACTGCGAGATCCAGGGCCCGAGCCAACCGGCCGGCGGGCGGCCTTCCTGCCCAGCGATCACGGCCGTCGCCTCGGCGATCAGCGCCCGCTCCGCATCCTCGTCGAGGGTGCCCTGCCGCTCCGCATTGGTCCGGCCGTGGGCGACGATCTCGTCGCCGCGGGCGCGGAACGCCTCGATCAGCCCGGGGCAGTCCCGGTAGAGGTTGCTGTTGACGAGCACGCTCGCCGGCATCGCCAGGGCGTCCAGCATCTCGGCGATCCGCCAGGCGCCGACCCGGTTGCCCCAGTCGCGCCAGGCGTAGTTGAGCACATCCGGCTGCGGGCAGCCCGGCGCCAGCTCGGCGCCCAGACCCTCGCCGAACGCGAAGGTCTCGAGGTTCAAGCCGATATAGACGGCGAGGCGCTTGCCATCCGGCCAGTCGAAGACCGGCCGGTCGGGGAGGGCGCTGTAGGTGTAGCGGCCGTGTCCCGCATTGGTGTCCATCAGGAGCCCCCGTTACGCCGCACCGAGATAGGCCGCTTCCAGCCCCTTGTCCGCCGACAGCTCCGCAGCCGTTCCGCGCGCGACGACCCGGCCCTGTTCCAGCACGTAGCCCCGATCGGCGACCGTGAGGGCGAGCGCCGCCATCTGGTCGACGATGAGGATGGTGACGCCCTCGTCGCGCAGCTCGGCCACCGTGGCGTAGAGGGCGTTGATCATCGCCGGGGCGAGGCCGAGCGACGGCTCGTCGAGGAGCAGGATGCGCGGATGCGCCATCAACCCGCGGGCGATGGCGAGCATCTGCTGCTCGCCGCCGGAGAGCAGGCCCGCCCGGCTCGCGGCCCGGTCGCGCAGCCGCGGGAAGCGGTCGAGCAGGTGCTCCACCTCGGCCGGGTCGATCGGCGTCCCGCGCCCGAAGGCGCCGAGGCGGATATTCTCGACCACGCTGAGTTCCGGGAAAACCTGCCGGCCCTCCGGCACAAGGACGAGGCCGCTGCGGGCGATCCGGTGCGCGGGCAGCGCCTCGACGCGCCGGTCGTCGAACACGATCGACCCCGCGACAGGCCGCAGCAGCCCCGCCAGCGCCCGCATGGCCGTGGACTTGCCGGCGCCGTTCGCGCCCAGCAGGGCGACGGTCTCGCCCGGCCGCACGTCGAGTTGGACGCCGTCGAGGACGGGCGCGGCACCGTAGCCGGCCGTCAGGTCGAGGACGGAGAGGACGGCATCCGCCGGCCCGTGCCACGGGCTGCCGCGCGGCCGAGCAGGGGTGTCGGCGTCGCCGAGATAGGCGCGCAGGACCGCTGGGTCGCGCCGGATCTCGGCGGGCATCCCCTTTGCGATCGGGCGCCCGGCATCCATGACGAGGATGTGGTCGGAGATCCCCATCACCAGCGGCATGTCGTGCTCGACAAGGACCACCGCGACGCCGTGGTCGGCGATCCGGCGGATCAGCCGGGCCAGCCGGTCGGTGTCGGCCCGCGACAGGCCGGCGGCGGGCTCGTCGAGAAGGATGATCGCGGGGCTGCCGGCGAGCGCCCGAGCGATCTCCACGAGCCGCCGGTCGACATGGGGCAGCTCGTCAGCCGTGCGGTCGAGGGCGCCCCGGTAGCCGACAAAGGCGAGGAGCGCGGCCGCCGTCCCGCGGTCCCCCGCGCCGGCACGGCGCCAGAGGCTGCCCGGCGCGAAGCCGAGGACGACGTTGTCGACCACCGGGAGCGAGCCGAACAGGCGCGTGGTCTGGTAAGTGCGCGCGATGCCGGCGCGGGCGACGACGTGCGCCGGCCGCCCGGCGAGGTCGCGTCCGCCCAGCCGGATCGCGCCGGCGCTCGGGCGGTAGAAGCCCGAGATCATGTTGAGCAATGTGGTCTTGCCGGCCCCGTTCGGGCCGATCACGCTGGTGACGGCCGCCGGCCGGGCGGTGAGGTCGACCCCCTCCGCCGCCGTGATGCCGCCGAAGCGGATGCCGATACCCTCGAGGACGAGGGCCTCGCGCGCCGTCGTGCCGGGTAGCGGCGCTTCCCCGCTGTCCTCGGAGGCCGGCGCGTCGCGGTCCCGGGGCAGCAGGCGGACGAGGCTGCCGACCAGCCCCGAGGGCACCAGCCACAGCACCGCCAGGGTCGCGATCCCGAAGAACAGCAGGCGGTACTCGGCGAGGCCGGACAGCGCCTCCGGCAGCAGCACGGTGACGAGGGCCCCGAGGAGCGGGCCGAGCACCGTGCCGGCGCCGCCGACGATCACCGACAGGACGAACAGGATCGACTGGGAGAACGGGAACGAACTCGGCGCGATGAACAGCATCAGCGGCGGCAGGACCGCGCCCGCGAGGCCGGTCAGGGCGGCGGAGATCGCGAAGGCCAGGGTCTTCACCCGGACCGGATCGAAGCCGAGGGCCGCCGCGGCGACGTCGGCGTCGCGCGCCGCGCGCATCGCCCGGCCGAGGCGGCTGCGGGCGAGGAGGTCGAACCCGACGAGGCTCGCGCCGGCCGCGAGCACCGCCAGCACCGCGAGCCCGGCCGCGGTCACCGGTTCGCCGAGGAGCGTCGGCGCGTCGGTGACGACGAGGCCGTTCTGGCCGCCCGTCAGCTCGCCGCCCTCAATCAGGCCGTGCTCGACGATGAAGCCGAAGGCGATCGTCAGCATGGCGAGGTAGGGGCCCTTCACCCGCATCGCCGGCACCGCCACGAGGCCGCCGACGAGGGCGGCGATCAGGGCCGCCGCCGGGATCGCCAGCCAGAAGCTGACGCCGTGGAGCGTCAGGATCGCGCTCGCGTAGGCACCGATCGCGTAGAAGCCGGCATGGCCGAAGGAGATCAGCCCGGTCAGGCCGAGGAGCACGTTGAGACCGACCCCCGCCACCGTCGTCAGCGCCACGAGGGCGATCACGAAGTGGCTGTACCCGGCGGTCAGCGCGACGAGGCCGAGCGCGGCGGCGGTGAGCCCCGCGATGCCGAGCCGCATCGCCGGGGCCGAGCGCAGGCGGTGCATCGCGTCAGACCTTGTTGACCGCGGCGCGGCCGAGCAGACCGTCGGGGCGCAGGGTGAGGGCCAGGATGATCACCGAGAAGACCACGAGCTGCGTGTAGGTCGAGCCGAGGGTCGCGGTGACGCCGGCCTCGACGAGGCCGTAGAGCAGCCCCGCCAAAATCACCCCGGTGGCGGAGCCGATGCCGCCGAGGATCGCCACCGCGAAGGCCTTGATGCCGAACAGCGTGCCGAGAACTCGGCCGAGACCGAGAAGAGCGGCGCGATCAGCAGGCCCGCGATGCCGGCGAGAACCGCCGAGAGGGCGTAGGCGCAGGCCACGGTGCGCCGCACGCCGATCCCCATCAGGCGGGCGGCGTCGGCGTTCTGCGCCACGGCGAGGAGGACGCGGCCGAGATCGGTCCGGCGAAACACCGTGCGGATCGCGAAGGCCAGGACGATCCCGACGACCGGGATCACGAGCTGCAGCGGGTAGATGCCGGTCCCGAGGATGTCCACCGGCTTCGTGGCCAGCGGCGAGGGCAGGCTGCGCGGCTCCTTGCCGAAGGTGAACAGCACCGTGTTGTCGAGGACGATGCCGCCCGCCACCGTCGCCAGGAGCCACGCATCCGAGCCGCGCGCCACGAACGGGCGGACCAGCGCCCGCTCGACCACGAGGCCGAACAGGGCGCAGCCGGCGAGCGCCAGGACGATCGCCGCGGGCATCGGCCAGCCGAGGGTGACGCCGAGCGCGTAGGCCAGGACCGCGCCCAGGGTGACGACGCTCCCCTGCGCGAAGTTCACGGTCCCCGACACCGCGTAGGTCACGTGGAAGCCCAGAGCCACGAGTCCGTACATGCTGCCGAGGCCGAGGCCGCTGACGAGGATGGAGGTCAGCATCGCCGTGCTCAGTTGGTCACCGCGACGATCTCACCGTCCTTGAAGCGCGTGAACACGTAATCCTTCGGGCCCAGCGCGTCGTGCTGCCCCGGGGCGAAGGGCTTGTCGTAGGTTTTGATCAGGCCCGGATAGGTGCCGATCTTGTAGAAGCCGTCGCGCACCTTCGGCCCTTCGGTGGAGCCGGCGGCCTGGATGGCCAGCGCCAGCAGGTGCGTCGCGTCGTAGGCATTGGCGATGCCGACGGCGGGCGTGACGTCGGCCATCGACTTGATCGCCGGGTACTTGGCCTTGAGCGCGGCGAGCACCGCATTCGCCTGCGGCGACGTGTTGCCCGCGAAGGTGAAGGTCTGGATGAAGCGAACCTTGCCGGCGCTCGGGCCGGCGAGCCTCGTCGAAGCGCCCGCCTGCCGGACTCCAGTGCGAGACGACCGGCACCGACCAGCCCATCCGGTCGAGGGATTTCACCACCTGGGCCGAGGGTCCGACATTGCCGACGAGGAACAGGGTGTCGGCGCCGGCCTCCTTCAGCCGGGACAGCTGGGGCACCATGTCGACGTCGTTGGCCTCGTACTTCTCGATGCCTGCCGCCGGGAGGTTGGCCGCCTGCAGGGCGTCCTTGAGGCCCTTCTGGTTCGACTCGCCCCAGGCGTTGTTGACGAGGATCATGCCGGGCTTCTTCGCCCCGTAGGTCTTTACCGCGTAGGCGACCAGCGCCTCGTCGACGAGGGCGTCGACCGCGGAGACGCGGAAGGCGTAGTTGTCGGCGGCACCGTTGCGGGTGATGCCGGTGCCGGCCGCCCAGGGGCCGATGAAGGGCACCTTCATCTGGTTGGCGATGGGCACGATCGCCATCGAGACCGGTGTGTCGAGCCCGCCGACGACCGCGACGACGCCGACCCGCTGGATCAGCTCGCGTGCGGCCAGGACCCCCTTCGACGGGTTGGCCTCGTCGTCGCGGGCCACGAGGCTCGAGGGGCCGCCCGAGCACCCCGCCCTTGGCATTGATCTCGTCGATGGCGAGCCCGATCCCGCGCGAGATCGCCTCGCCGGATTTCGCGGACTGGCCGCTCAGGGCCGTCACCAGGCCGATCTTGACGGTGTCGGCTGCCTTAGCGGTCGAGACGGCGAAGCCGAGCAGGGCGCTCGTCGTCACCGCGATGCGGCGAAGGGCAGGGGGCAGGAAGGAGGCCATGGCTGTCTCCGAGGGCGGGGCGCAGCCTGCCGAGCGCAACCTCCATGCCACGGGGAATCCGGCGGTTTGGCACCCGCACGGATCTACGGATGCACCTTCGAAGGCTCCTGTGCTCAATCCCGTGTCAAAGTGCATACACTTCCTGCATGCACTCCCGCGGCTTTTGCGGCACCTTAGCAGTCAGGAGGCATGCCATGACCGACATGACCCAAGACGCCGCAACCGCGCGACGCCGCTAACGTGACCGCCTATCTCGAAGCCTCAATGGTGCCGGATCCCGAGACGGCCGCGCGCTACATGGCGCCGGGCACCCGGATCGTGTTCACCGGAGCACGGGTCTTCGACCATCCGTCCGAAGTCACAGCTTTCAACGCCGGGCGCTACGCCTGGGTGAAGAAGCGGATGGAGCGGCTGGACGTGGTACCGGGCGACGGCGTCACCACGGTCTACAGCCTCGGGACCCTGTACGGCGCGTGGCCGGACGGCACGCCCTTCGAGGGCAACCGCTACGTCGACCGCTTCACTGTGCGCGACGGCCTGATCGTCGGCATGGAGGTCTGGAACGACAGCGCCGAGCGCCTGCTGACGAAGCACGGCATCACCGCCTGACGCCGCGGGGTCAGGCTCCGCCGCCGGCGCTCTCGATATAGGGCGCCAGCAGGCGTCCGAGATCGCGCTCGCGCGGGGTCGGGGGCACGATGCGCGCCCGCTCGGCGACCGCGTCGAGGTGGTGGTCTATGAGCGCGGCGGCGCGCTCGGCATCGCCCGCGACCAGGGCGGAGACGATGTCGCGGTGCTCGCTCACGGCGCAGTCCGAGGAATGCGGGCGGCTGTGGAGGGACAGGATCAGGGCGCAGCGATAACCGAGTTCCGCGACGTACCGGGTCAGCACGGCGCTGCCGGTCATCTCGGCGAGCATCAGGTGGAATTCGGTGGCGAGCCGGATCGAGAGCGCCTCAGGCCCGCTCCGGGCGGCTTCCTCGCGGGCGATCTGATCCAGCAGCACCTGACGCTGCTCCGCACTGAGCTGTCCGGCGAGGCGGCGCACCACGAGCCGCTCCAAACCGAGGCGCACGTCGAAGGTATCGCGCGCCTCCTCCCAGCTCGGCGTCGCCACGACGGCGATGCGGTTGCGGCGCAGGTCGACCAAGCCTTCCCCGGCCAGACGCAGCAGGGCCTGCCGCGCGATGGTGCGGCTCACCCCGAACCGCTCGCCGAGGGCATCCTCGGGCAAGCGGTCCCCGGGGGCCAGCGCCCGTTCCACAATGGCCCGTCGCAAGGCCTGGCAGATCGCGCCCACGCGATCCCCATCGTCCGTAGCCCTCATCGACGACGTCGGAGATGGGGTGCCGATGCCTCTGCGGATTGGTCCGTCATGATCCTCTCTGATTCGCGGTCCACTCTGGCGGGCTGGGACAGAGGTCCGGTTCGCTGCCTGCCGAAAAGGGCCGCCTGGTGCAATGGTCGGGCCACCGGTTCCGGACAAGCTCGAGAGGACGCCGCACGATCAATCCCACCCAGTGTAAATTCAAGTACGGCGACGTCACGGAATATGGCTGCAAGGTACCGCGCCCCTCACAGCAAGCGACGGCCACGCCTTCATAGTAAAGGTGGCAGTGTCACGCCCCTGTACTTCTGACGAACTTCGAATCCAATTGTGATAGAATGGATGAATTCAGACAACCGCCGGATTAATCCGTGAAAAATTCGCCAGTAGGCGCGCCTGCAATCTGTCAGAGCACCTGCGAGAGGAAGCGGCGGGTGCGCTCATCCCGGGCGGAGGCGAAAAAGGTCTCGGGCGGCCCGTGCTCGACGATCACGCCACGGTCGGTGAAGTAGATGTGGTCGGCCACGTCCCGGGCGAAGTTCATCTCGTGCGTGACGAGCATGCAGGTCATGCCCTCCTCGGCCAGTTCGCGAATCGTGACCAGCACCTCCTTGACCGTTTCCGGATCCAGGGCGGCCGTGACTTCGTCGAACAGCATGACGTCGGGCCGCATCGCCAGCGAGCGGGCGATGGCCACGCGCTGCTGCTGGCCGCCGGACAGCTCGCCGGGATAGGCGTCCTCCTTGCCGGCCAGCCGGACCTTGGCGAGCAGGGCCCGGGCCCGGGCCTCGACCTCGCGCCGATCCTGCCCGAGCACGTGGATGGGGGCCATCATCACGTTTTGCAGGGCGGTCTTGTGCGGGAACAGGTTGTACTGCTGGAACACCATCCCGACCTTGCGGCGCAGCGCCAGCTTGTCGAGCCGCGGATCGGTGACCTCGATGCCCTCGACCTGGATCGAGCCCGCGGTGACCGGCACCAGCGCGTTGACGCAGCGGATCAGCGTCGACTTGCCCGAGCCCGAGGGCCCGATGATGCAGACCACCTCGCCCTTGCGCACGTCGAAGCTGATGCCCTTCAGCACCTCGAACGTTCCGAAGGATTTGTGCACGTCGGCGAGGCGGACGATCGGCTGATCGGGGGTCCAGCCCGGGGACGGGGTGCCGGCCATGGTCGCGCGCGTCATGTTCTCAACGGGTCTCGAAGCGGCGTTCCAGGGCGGCGGTGAACCGGTCGATCGGGTAGCAGTAGAGAAAGAAGCAGAGCAGGGCGAAGCCGTAGAGCGGGGCGAACAACTCGGGGCGGCCGCCCTCGGCCGCATGCACCTGCGCGGTCAGCGTCAACATCTCGGTGACCCCGACGATGGACGCCTGCACGGTGGCCATCGCGATCAGTGAGTAGACGTTCATCCAGGGCGGCAGCATGCGCTTCGCGCACTGGGGCAGGATGATGCGCCACATCGTCTGTCGGCGGGTGAAGGCCAGGGATTCGGCGGCCTCCCACTGGGTGTTCGGCACCGAGCGCACGGCGCCGCGGACGATCTCGGCGACGTTGGCCATCACCGGCAGGCTGAAGCCGAAGGTTGCCTTCACCCAGTCGGGCAGGGGCACCCGGATACCGAACACCGTGACCTGGAACGGCACTAGGAACATCACGAAGAACAGCAGCACCAGCCAGGGCACGTTGCGGAAGACCTGCGTGGCACACCACGCGAGGCGGGGCAGAACCCGCCCTTCCGCCAGCATGGCCAGTCCGAGCCCGATGCCGGCGACGGTGCCGATCGCCATCGCCATCAGCGAGATTGCGACGTTGAAGGCGAAGCCCGTGAGCAGGAGGGGCGCCCATTTGATCACGACCTCGAGCGGCGAGAGCACGGCGGCCCCGCCCTGCGCCCAAGCCGGGAGCGCGACGAATGCGAGGCCGCACAGCAGCCAGAGGTGGGCCGGCCGCAGGCGCGCCGCCGGGCGGCCCTCAGCGAGCGCGAACGGCAGCAGGACCGGCAGATGGCCCGGGCGCTCGGCCGGGCCGTTCGGGTCCGGGACGCTCATCGGCCATATCCCGGAATGCGCAGGGCCCGCTCCCAACGATGCATGATCCAGACGAGCATGCCGACGAGGATGGCGTAGGTTGCGAGCAGCACGAGCATCATCTCGAGGACGTTCTGCGACTCGGACCAGATCTGCTTGACCGCGTATAGCGTCTCGGGGACCGCGATGGCGTAGGCGAGCGTCGTGGTCTTCAGCAGGTTGATCAGGTTGTTGTTCAGCGCCGGCAGGCAGACGCGCAGCGCCAGCGGCAGGACGACGTGGCGGTAGGCCTTGAACCGGGTGTAGCCCAGAGCCTCCGCAGCCTCGATCGTGGTCTTGGGCACGGCCTCGATCCCGGAGCGGAAGATCTCGACGTTGAACGCGCCCGCGAACAGCGAGAGCGAGATGATCGCCCATTGCACGTTATTGAGGATCGGCGCGCGCAGGCCGTCCGCCGTGCGCAGATCCGGCAGGAGCGTGCCGAGGCCGAAGTAGAAGAAGAAGATCTGCACAAGGGGCGGCGTGTTGCGGAACACCACCACGAAGCCGTTCACCAGCCCGCGCAGCAGGCGCGACGGCCCGCTCTGCAGGAGCGCGCCGACCGCGCCGATCACGAGGCTCGCCAGGATCGTGCTGATCCCGAGCAGCAGGGTCATCCGCAGGCCGGCGACGTAGCGGTCCCAGTCGTAAGGGTCGTAGAAGACCGTGAAGTTGAAGCCCGTTGTCTCGTAGAGACGCTGGAACCAGGCCTGGATCACCGCGATCATCGCGGCCGGTGGTTCGGGTTTATCGAACGGGCGCGCATCAGTTGGTCGCGTTCTTGTACTTCTCGTGCATCGCCTTCGAGTAAGCGGTCGGCTCAATGCCCCACTTCTTCTCCTCGTCGACGATAAACCCGGTCTTCATCCAGTCCTTGGTCGCGTCCTCGACCATGGTCTGGAGCGTGGTGTTGCCCAGTGCCACCGCCATCATCCACGGCGCGTCGAGGATGCCCTTGAGCGGCAGGGCGTAGTTGGCCTTCCAGTCGTCATCGAGCAGCTTACCCTGGAGCATGCTCTGGTCGTAGACGTAGCCGAGGCAGTTGCCCTGCTTGAGCGCGAAGAGCGGCTTCTCCGAACCGTCGAAGGCGATGATCTCCGCCCCGTAGGTGCGCGCGACGTCCTTGTTGTACCACGCCCCCGACGTTGCGCAGAGCGGCTTGCCCTTGAGCTGCGCCCAGTCGGTGATCCCGGAATTCTTGGGCAGCAGCACGTTGACGAAGTCGGAGTAGTATTGCGGGTCGATCGCCTGGACGACGCGGCGGCGCTCCGGCTTGTCCGATAGCGTGGCGATCAGCATGTCCACCTTGCCCTGCTGCAGGAACTCGATGCGGTTGGCCGAGACCACCGGCACCAGTTCGAGCTTCACGCCGAGCCGCTTGGCGAGGTCAGCGGCGAGGTCGGGCTCGAGCCCGATGATCGTGCCGCTCGGATCACGGAAGCCGAAGGGCTTGTAGTCCGCCTTCACGCCGACGATCAGCGTCCCGCGCTTCTTGATCGCGTCGACGCCGTCGGCGGCCTCGGCCCGGGCGGCCAGCGCGACGGCAGACATGGCCGCCAGGGCGGCGAGCGCACCGGTCTTCAGGAAGCTGCGGATCGTGTGTCGCATCGGATCGGTCCCTGTCAGATCGGCTGATCTTGGCATGGTTTCAAGCAATCCACGAGCCATCGGCCAACTCATCAACCGAAGCGTGCAAGGGCGAACGGGGCGAGGTCGACCCGCCCGGGCCCGCCGGCCAGTTCCGCGGCGACGGCCTCGCCGATACCGGCCGAGTGCTTGAAGCCGTGTCCCGAGCAGGCGGAGACCACGAGGACCCGGTCCATTTCGGGGTGCCGGTCGATGATAAAGCCACGGTCCGGGGTGACTGTGTAGACGCAGGCCGCCGCGCGGACGACTTCGGGGATGGCGTCGGCCAGCCGGCCCGCCACGCGCAGCCGGTACATCTCGGCGGATTCCGACGGATCGACGCGGCGCTCCACCCCGTCGGCGGTGGTGGCGGTGCTGTACTGCTCGGTCGCGACCTTGATGGCGCGTTCTCCCGGCAGCGGCGGGAAGCCGTAGAGGTACTCCGTGTCGGTCGTGCCGTACATCCAGATGAAGACCGGCGCTTGCGGTCGATACGCGGCATGGTCCGTCAGGGCGTACCAGTGCAGCAGCTGGCGCCGGACCGTGAGCAGCCGGTCGAACGGGCTACCGAGCAGCGGCGCCGTCCAGGCGCCCGCGGCGACCACGGCGCGGCCGGCCAGGATCACGCCGTCTTCGGTCTCGACGCGGATCCCGGTCCCGTCCTGGCTGAGCCCCCGCACCGCGCAGCCGGTCTGGATCTCGGCGCCCGCCGCGGCCGCGCAGCCGAGCTGCGCCGCGAGGCAGCGCTCCGGAAAGACGTAGCCGCCGCCCGGCTCGTAATAGGCCTTCTCGTCGCCCGCGAGGTTGAGGAATTGCGGGAAGCGGCGGGCGACCTCGGCGCCGTCAAGCACCTCGTGGGGGATCCCGGCCCCCTGCGCGGCGCTAATCGAGCGGCCGACGAAATCCGGCTTGCCGTGGTGGGAGGAGATCCCGTGGCCGGGCGCCATGACGAGGGCCCCGCAGGCGTTCAGCAGGGTCTCCCCGTCGCCGCCTCCAGGTCACGCCAGATGCGGTGCGAGGCGGTGACGAACGGGACGTAGTCTCGCCCTTCGCCGACGGCTTGGCGCGTGATCCGCGTCTCGCCATGACTCGATCCGAGCGTGTGGGGCGGTGCGAAGCGGTCGACCCCGACCACCGCCGCCCCGCGTTTGGCCAGCTGGTAGAGGACGGCGCTGCCCATCGCGCCGAGTCCCAGGACCGCGACGTCGACCCGGCGGGTCATCGGGTTTGCCCGCGCACGCGGACGCCGTCAGGAAGTTCGTCCCTGCTGACGAACGATGGCTGGGCAGCGGAGCCGGGCATCTGGATGGGATCTCGGGCAGAACGGCGGAGCGGCCGTGAGAATGGACGTCCCTGCCGCTTGCGCTTGACGGCAGCAGACGGCTTCTTGCACCGATGAGCCAACACAGGGCACAGAAACCGGACGAGAGCGGTCCGGGGCCGGGGGACCGACCGCAAGAGATTGGCTTCCTCCTCGTCCCCGGCTTCGCGCTGCTGTCGTTCGCGTCGGCCTGCGAGCCGTTCCGAGCCGCCAACGACCTAGCCGGCCGCCCCCTTTACCGGCTGCGCTACTTCGGAGAGGCCGAGGGCCGGGTCGCGGCGTCCTCCGGAGCGGAGATCCCGACAGAAGCGTTGCCGCGCGAGCGCGGACGCCTGCACACGGTCTTCGTCTGTGCAGGCGGCGAGCCAACGGCATGGGACAGGCCCGCGATCCACGCCGCGATGCGGCGGCTGGCGCGGTTCGGCGTACGCGTCGGCGGCATATCGGGCGGCCCATTTCTCATGGCCGCGGCGGGGCTGCTGGCGGATCGCACCTTCACCGTTCACTGGGAATACGCCGGCGCCACGGTCGAGGCATTTCCGGACGCGCGCCTCACACGCGCCCGCTACGTCGTCGATGCTGACCGCTTGACCTGCGGCGGCGGGGTCGCACCCCTCGACATGGCTCACGGGCTCATCGCCGAACGCATGGGGACGGCCTTCGCGCGCCGCGTCTCAGACTGGTTCCTCCACACGGCGGTGGGCGCCGCCGATGACCCACAGCGCGCGTCCGCGACGGAGCGGTACGGCGTCCATCACCCGGCGTTGCTCGCCGTCCTCGAAGCGATGGAGAAGACGGTGGAAGCGCCGCTCGGTCGCCAAGCCATGGCCCGCCTCGCTTCCATCAGTGAGCGGCACCTCGACCGCCTCTTCATCGATAAGCGAGGCCTGACTTTCTCGGCGCAGTACCGCGCCATCCGCCTCGCCCACGGCCGGCGCTTGCTGCGCCAGAGCCCCCTCAAGATCGGGGAAATCGCGACAGCCTGCGGCTTCTCAAGCGCAGCCCATTTTTCGCGCAGCTACCGGTCTCATTTCGGGTGCAGCCCATCCTCAGACCGATGAACGACAGCCGGGACAGTGAGCCTGACCCAGCAAACCGGTCCGCGCCGGGCGCAGGTTCTCCCGGCTTTCCGAGCCCTGACGGAGGGTGGACGCCATGCCTCGCAATCGCTTCACGAACGGGCAGATCGCCTTTGCTCTGCGGCAGGCGGAGAACGGTGCGCGGCGGGCGAGGTCTACTGGAAGATGGGCGCCTTCGCCCCGGCACAATGGGTGGGCTCCTCGACCATATGCCGACGAGCCCGATCGTCAGGTCTCTGGTCCTTCCGCGATGATAAGGGCGTCCTCGACGTCGAGGTCGCGCACCGTGCTCTCGATCGTCGTGTTATCCAGCAGAATCTGCACCACGCAACGGTAACCTGTCCGTCTGCAGGTCGGCGACACCTTCGTCCGCCCCAGAGAGCGCGTCGCGTAGTCATCCCGCCTCGAGCCGATCCTTCGCCGAACTGTGATCGGCTTAAGATCAGGCTGCGGACGCAAGTCTTACGCATACTTGCTTCTCGCGGACCTGACCGTCCTGAGACGCCGTCCCGTCACGCGAGTGCATGCGCAAACGGGCCATCAGCCGGCCCCAGAGGTGTCCGATCTCCAAGAACACTTCGCGCCGAGGCGATGATCTGGATGGTCTGGCGCTGGTCACAGGCGGCACGTGCCATTATCTCTATGTCCCGCAAGTAAGAGATTACCAGATCTCGCGGAACGCCGTCTGTGTTCAGAGCAGCGCTCACTTTTGAGGAAACGTTGCGCTCAAGCTCGGCCCAGAATTCGGCGGGAAGCGATATGTTCTGCGCCATCAGGCGTCTCCGTCAGAGGATGTCAGGTCCTGCAGAAACACCCAATCACGGTGTCGCTGAAACAGTAAAGGCGAGCGAAAGCAAAGCTGTTCGTGAGCGTACCGCATCCGTCGCGGGCGTCCGGCTTGTGATGTCGTGTCGGCGGCTCCGGAACCCGGCGGGACGATCAGGGTCGCGGTGCCGGACGGGTTATTGCCCGGACAAGCGCACCCTGGCGGGGCACCAGCGGCAGTGCGCCAAAATCGATCGCGACTGGGCCGATGAGGCCCAAGATCAGCGCGGCCGGAGTGGCCTGAAACGGATCCTGCGTAACGCCTCCGCCCAACAGGGTCTAAGCCGCCGTTGCCCGCGCGACGGGGTCCGCTGTTACGTCCTGACGGCTCGGCAGCGGCAACGGCGCATCGAGCTGGCGCGCCAAGCGGGTGCTGAGCAAAGCCGCGTCCCGCAGGCCCCTGAGCATCGGCACGGGTCGGGACAGGCTCAGCCCCCGCACGTGCGGCCAGAGCTTGCTGTAGCCGATCCCCGCGCCCTCGCGCACGGTCAGGGCCACGTCGCCCGTGCCGTCGCTCCGAACGCGCACCGCGACGCTGCGTACAGCGCGCAGGGGGATGTCGACGGTGCCCGGCAGGGCGATGCCGTGGCGGATGACAAGGCGCAGGTCGGTCAACGTGTAGGTGGTGCTCCGCGCCAGCGCCCAGGCGAAATAGGTGACGAGGCCTATCAGGACCGCGCCCTGCATCAGCAGCGTGGCGGTGTCGAACACCTCCTGCGGCCGCACACCCCGGACCCGGACGATCAGGACGAGCTTCCAGGCCAGCAATCCGGCCAGGTAGGCTGCGAGCCAGCGCACCTTGAGGAGATGTTGGCGCAGGGCCGACGCCGTGGGGCGGCCCTGCCACAGGATCCGCTCGCCCGGCTCCAGGCAGAAGCCCACGGGATGCGGCGTGGCCGCCCCGTTCACACTGCCGCGACGCTGTCTCGATCCCATCATGCCGTCCGCCTCCGTCCCAGCAGTCTGCGCAGGCCCAGGACGTCGCCGCCCCGCCGCTCGTCGCCCGGCCGCGTCCCGCCGTAGGCGCCGTTGCGCACGCCGTCGGCGAACATCTTGCCCCCAGCGAAATAGGCGCTGATCTGATCTTCCTCCCGGGCCGAGATCCGGTCGGGATCCTTCAATTCGGGCCCCGCAGCGAACTGCTCGGCATAGATCGCGCGCGTCTTCACCCGGCGGAACTTCGGGCTGACATTGGCGAAGAAGATCGGCATCAGCCGCCGTCTCCCGTCGGCGAGTTCGATCTCCAGGTAGCGCAGCAGCTTCGTGCCGCGGTCGACCCAGAGGTCGCGCACATGCCCGGCGACCCTGCCGTCGCGCCCGACCACCGGCATCCCGACCGGATCGGCATCGCCGCCCTGGACGTGCCACTCGTCGCCGACCACCCGCAGCGGCACGACCTGCAGCTTCTCCCCTCCAGCAACAGCGGCTCCTCGTCCCGCAGCACGTAGGAGGCTGGGCCGATCGGGTCGCGCATCGGGTTCGCGCCGGTCGGAACCCAGGCCGATCCCGGGAAGGAATGGAGATGCCGGGCCGGCACCTCGGGCGGCGAGATGAAGTTGGGAAGCGTGACGGTCCCACCCTTCATCAGCGTGAACGTCTTCGGCGCGGGCGGCGGGGAAACCCGACGAGCGGATGCGCGCGCTCGGGTTCGGTCGGGTCCTCCATCGGGTAACCCTCGCGCTTGTCCTCGGCCCGCAGGTACCAGACCAGGGCGCCGAAGAAGATCGCGAAGGCCCAGAACAGGACGACGACGCCGTCGATCTGCTGCGTCACGGCGCCGAGATGGAAGCCCCATTCACCGACCGCGTCGCTCGCGGTCGCGCTGCCGACAACCCCGGCAGCGGGATCGATGCCAAGTCCGGCCGCCTGCGCGGCCTGACCGGCGATTTGGCTCACGCCCGCGTTCACGGCTGACCTCCCTGGGTGGTCGCTGCCGAGGCCGCGCGCGTGTCGCCGGCCCCCTCGGCGCTCGCCCGGCCGGGTCCCTTCAGGCCGGGGAAGGTCTTCAGCAGCTCCTGCGCGTGGTCGGCGGGCTTGGGCAGGCCGTAATGGCAGGTGGCGCAGAGCACGAAGCCGTTGCCCTCCTGCGGACCGCGCATGCGGTCTGGCAGGACGAGGGCGTGGGGATCGTCGGCGGTCTCGCGCGTCTGCGGCATGCGCACTGCCAGGGGCAGCAGAACGTTCCGGTTGATGTCGCGGGTCATCTGGATGCCGGAATAGCCGGTCCAGCGCGCCGGCAGGCTCTGGCCCCAATCGTAGAAGGCGCGCGAGTTGTGGCAGTAGGTGCAGTTGACGCCGAGGCCGGCCGACATCTGCATCATGTACTCGTAGAGGCGCTTGACCACGACCTGATCGGCGGCCTGACCGTTGGGTAGCGCCGTGTAGGATTGGGCAAGACCCGGCGTGTTCTGCAGGATGTAGAGCCTCGTACCCGGCATTGGGAAAGAACTGGCGCACGCTGTCGCCGGCCTCGTTCCAGTTCTCCGGTTTATTTATGTGGGCGCCCTCCGGATGAGGCGGTCGCGTAAACCAGATCTCGGCCGGGACCGGCTGACCGCGGTGGCAGGACCAGCAGGTCACGCCGGCGTTGCCGACATGCTCTTTCCAGTCGGCGTTGAGGTGGCGGACCATGCGCATCATGTCGCGTGCGGCCGCCTTGGTGGGCTTCTCGTCCGAGGCGAAATCCCCGCCCGCATGGCAGAAGTTGCAGCCCTGCTGCGGTGCGACCCAGCTGGTGATCGCCTTCTGAAGCTGCATGAACTGGCCGGCATTCAGATCGGTCAGGACGGTGACGTTCTTGAAGGCCGCCGTGGCCGGCCGCGGGTCCTCGATGAGCGGCGGGCTCGCGGGCGGCGCGCCATTGCGGGTCTGGAACAGCGGGCTGCCGGTCGGCGCGTACTGGACCAGGGACGGACCGTTCGGGCCGACCTGCGTACCCGGTACGGGCAGGTTCCAGGTGGGCACGAAGAGGGTGAAAAGGCCGGCGCAGACGAGGCCGACCGCCAGGATGGGAGGGCCGATCCTCATCGTCCGAGCACCTTGTCCTGCATACGCTTCAGCGCTTCGGGCGGCGGGGCGGCGGGTAGGTTCGGCGCGGGCCGGTATTGCGGCGCGAGGC
Source organism: Methylobacterium sp. P31 (assembly GCA_050632875.1). GTDB lineage: Bacteria > Pseudomonadota > Alphaproteobacteria > Rhizobiales > Beijerinckiaceae > Methylobacterium. The sequence continues at coordinate 473,408 of JBODSC010000003.1, forward strand.
CGTTCTTGACGCCCCAGAGGTACCAGTTATCGACGAGGGTGCCGGTGGCCAGGATTCCGATTCCGCCGGTCAGCGTGACCAGGGTGGCGAACCAGTACAGCCAGCGGTGGATCGACTCGTAATTCGCGTTGAATCCCATCGTCCAGCGCCAGAACAGCGCCGCCCGCTCCGCCGCCGTGCCGCGGTCGACGATCTGGTGGGTCTCGCGCTCGCCGCCCAGCGGCGTCACCGCCAGGATCGTGCCGGCATGCATCGCGAACAGCATCGTCGATCCGTAGAGGAACGTGATCGAGAGCATGTGGAACGGGTTGTAGAAGATGTTGCCGTAGCGGACCGAGAACGTCGCGGTCCAGTTGAGGTGCGGGATGATCCCAAACGGCACCGCCTCCGACCACGAGCCCATGGCGATCGGCCGGATGAAGCCGAGAACGAGGTAGAGCCAGATCGCGCTCGCGAAGCACCACGGGATGTGCGTGCCCATGTCGAGCGCCCGGGCCCGACGGTACATTCTCACCCACCACAGCAGGATCGACGCGGTCAGGAAGAAGCCTGCCATCAGCCACCAGCCGCCCTCGCGCAGGGGCGGGAACGGGTTGAGGCCGTACTTGGCCGGGGGCGGGTCGAGGGACAGGAACGGCAGCAGGCGGATGAACCGCACCGGGTTCCAGTCCACCGAGGCCAGCATGTTCAGGCCGATGATCTCGATGGCGATGAAGCCACAGAGCAGCGACGCCACGCCAGTCGGCCCAAGATGGGTGGGCAGCACCTGCATCTCGCCGATGCGCCCGAGCCATTGCGAGTGGAACGGCTTCCCGATCCGGCCGGGTGAGCCGATCCGCAGCGGGGGACCCGCCTCGTCGGGACCGCGCAGCTCGATGTGGGTCCACAGGGTGTGGAACTGCGGCATCCGGATGACCTCCGAAAGGATGTCGTGCAGGCGAAGGCGACCGCCGGTCCGGCGCGGCTAGATCTGGCCGCCCGTATTCCAGATCGGCAGGTTCAGGTACCAGTCCCACCAGTAGGGCCAGCCCTGGGTCCAGAACGGCCCCGAGATGATGATGCAGACCGCGCTCCAGAGCCCCGCATTCAGGGCAAGGAAGTAGCCGAGCCGGTGAATGCCGATCTCGCCGATTGAGTACATGATCGTGTCGCGGAAATAGGCGCTCTCGTACTCGTCGAACTTCACCGGCTTGCCCTTGCCGGGATTAGCTGCCGCTAGGATCTCACCCGCGTGCAGGCCCAGCGCGAACGTGGTGGTGAAGAAGCACGTGACCGCGATCATGTGCGCGGGATTGTAGTGGAAGTGGAGGTGCTGGTAGCCGACGTTCGAGACCCAATCGAGGTGGCTCATGATCCCGTAGGGAAAGCCGTAGCCCCAGGCGCCCAGCAGGAGTGGCCGGACTACATTCAGCGACGCGTAGGCGAGGATCGCGAACGAGAACGCGGCGGGTACGTGGTAGCCCATGCCGAGCTTGCGGCAGATCTCGACCTGCCGCAGCGCCCAGGAGATGAACGCGCCGAGCGCGCAGACCGTGATGATCTGCCAGAGGCCCCCTGCCTGAGCGGGGCGAAGGCCAGCCCGTTGGCGATGGGTGGCGGGTCGATGCTGATCTGGAACAGCGCCCAGGTCGGGCCGATCGCCGCGCCGTAGATGATCAGCAGCGTTCCAAGCGAGGCGAAGATCACCGTCGTGACCCCGAAGAAGCCGACGTAGAACGGCCCGACCCAGAAATCGAACAGGCTCCCGCCCACGAGCGTGCCACCGGCAACTCGGTATTTCCGCTCGAACGAGAGCATCGTCATGCGTAAGACCCCACGACCCACGCTGTGTCAAAACAACTTGACACCTTTAATGTCAAATACGTAGAACAAAAGACAGGTCAAGCAGCCAGTCTGTGCGTTGAGTTGTCCGCTGCCGTACAGGTCGTTGCCGCTATGGAGATTGCAGATGAAGTCATGCGCTCTGGCTGTGACGATCGCAGGCCTGTTCTGCGGCTCGGCACCGCCTGCTTCCGCGGAAGCAGTGGCGGCGCGCTGGGACTCCTATTTTTACGCTGCCCCACGTGACACCGCGCGGGTGCTCGATGAGGTTCAGGATAAAGCAAGGCTCGACGTGCAGAGCTGCGAGAACGGTTGGTGCCGGGTCCGCTACGGCGAGGCTGACGGCTACGTGCGGGAATTCGTCGTACACGGCCCCGAGAACGAGGTTCATCCTGAAGGACAACCTGCCGAGGCGCCCTGCTTCAGCGCCGCGCAGCCAGGCGGCGCGGCTTGGCAGTCGGAGCGCTTCTGCCGATCCGGATCGTGATCGGAGCCACTCACGACGAGAGTCGCTGGTGCCGTGCTTTGCACCGGCACGTCCCGCCCGCGATACGCGCCTCTGCGTGCTCGTGCGAGCCGGCCGTTGGTCATGGGACCGTCACCCAAATCGGCCCGCATCGCCAAGCGCCGAGGTGTTGCAGGTCGTTTTGCGGATCCCGCACATGGCGATCCGGCTGGCGCAGCGAAGGGTCGACCGGCCTGCACGCGCCTTCCTGGTTTGGCGCGTACCCATCAAGCTTCACCGCGACCGACACTGTCCGCAGCGCGAACACAGCTGTCGCAGGATCCGATCGGGTGAATGGCACGTTGTGATATGCTCACCGGGAACAGAGGCGCACGAGCGCAGCGATCCAGATGCGAGGGCCTTGCGAGGACGTGTGGACGCCGACAAGGTCGGCGAGCGAAAGGATCGCAGCAGGGAACGCCCCAACGTGGCAATAGGGTCATCCACTCGGTGCCGCCGGAAGGGCCATTCGTCCTGCTACTTTGGTACAATGGATCCGAATATTTCCAATGCGTGCCAACTCATGTTGGTGGCGTTGCCGCTGGATCCTGCAGAACACAAATCCTTGTTCGCTGCCCAACCAGCATCGGCGTGACAGGTGGCTCCTCCTCACAACCTGATCCTGTCCGCACTTCCCGCGCAAGAATGGGCCGAGCTTGAGCCGCTGCTGGAGCGCGTTCCTCTGCGACGACGGCAGGTGCTGGAGGAGCCCCGCACGGAAATCCAGTACGTCTACTTCATCGAGAACGGGCTTGCTGCCGTGCAGGCGCGGACGCATGCCGATGGGGCCCACGGCATAGGGCTTCTCAGCCGCTTCGGAATGACCGGCCTGCCGCTCGTGCTTGGAACCAAGCGCTCGCCCTTGCGCGTCATCGTCCAGACAGCCGGCGAGGCTTACCGGCTGAAGGCCGCGGATGCTGAGGCCCTCTTCAGCAGGGATACCCCGATACGGCGCTTGGCGCTGAGCTATGTGCAGGTGCGCATGGTCCATGCTGCGCATGTGGGGCTGTGCAACGCGCACCACCCCGTGGAGCACCGGGTCCGGCGCTGGTTGCTGCTGGCCCAGAACCTCCTGGATAACGACGAGATCTGCGTCAGCCACGCCACCATTGCCGGCCATCTCGGGATGCGGCGGCCCAGCGTGAGTGAGCACGTCAAGCGGCTGGAGCAGGCTGGCCTCGTGAGCCAGAAGTTTGCCTGCATCACGGTGCGGGATCGCGCGGGGCTGGAGCAGGGCGCGTGTGATTGCCACCGGCTGGTCTGGGCCGAGTACCGCAGGTTGCAACAGACCTGAAAGCAAAGGCAGCTTGTCCGCACGCCACGAGGGCAACAGCCTTCGAACTGCGTCTGTTGGCTTGGCGGATCTCTGGTGCGCTCATCGCTGAGGCGCAGGGTTGCAATCGCCCGGCGATAAAAATCCCGAAGCTTTTCCAGACGAACTGTTCGCTGCCGGACGAGTCTTGATGGTGATCCGAGCCGCCTCACCGCGTTAGCTGCCTAACCGAGACAGGCCGGACGGGTATGTCAGTAGACGGCCGATCCGGCGAGCAAGTTACACCTGACGCGCCAGTCTCTAAGGATCCAGCGTGAGCATCGGAGCACAACGGCTGCCACTTTCCGCCACTGTGATCGAGGAGGGGCAGCCCAACCTTCCCGATGGCGTCCGTCAGCACCTCGGCCGCCTGCTTGCTTCAAACTACGAACGAGCGTGCGCCGGGCCGAATGCGCTCGCTTGTTTTGCCGATCTCCTGTCGAAGCTCGAAAACACGTTAGACGAGGCGGCACGCCGTGACGCGGCCGAGTTCCAGGCCAGTCTGCTTGCCGTGGTCCCGGCTCTGCGCCGGTACGCCCTTTCGCTGACCCATGATCGCGATGCTGCTGACGACCTCGTGCAGGATACCCTGATGCGGGCTTGGCGGGCGCGCGCGCGCTTCCAGCTCGGCACCAACTTCGAAGGGTGGACCTTCACGATCATGCGCAACCGCTTCTACACGGCCCAGAGCAAGCTGCACGAGTTTCTGGACGAGGACGGTGCGCAGGCTGCGCGCCTGCCCTCCTTGCCTGAGCAGAACGGATGCTTGGATTTAGCGGACTTGCAGACCGCCCTGGCGCAACTCGCGGCGCCGATGCGAGAGGCGCTGATGCTCGTGACGATTGAGGACCTGAGTTACGAGGAGACTGCGGCTCGGTTGAACTGCCGGGTCGGCACGGTGAAGAGCAGGATCTGGCGCGCCCGCGCGCAACTCGCGCAGATACTGGGTTACAACGGCACCGAAGTCGGCAGTGACAGCGTCCTGCTCTCGGCGATGGAAGTCTCGGCCTGAGGCCCCGCGTACGGAAACCGGTCCAACCACCCATAGGCCAGCCCCGCCCTGACGGCTCGAGCTGCCCCGGGTAGATCCTGGCCCGACGTGGCAGGCGCGGACGCCACCACCTCCGCGCGGCCCCTCCCTCGGATACGGATTCGCCGTGCATGAACGGGAGCTGCGCGAAATTCAACAGCAAGTATTCGTGACGAATCCCTGATACCGGAGATCTTCTACTCGTCGCAAGAGACGCAAACCGCGCCCGGTCTTCGGTAGACCATCGGCAGCCGTGCCCGCCAGCACTCGCCGCTGGGATGCAGGCCACTTGCGCCCGTCACCTTCCTGGATCTGGCTATCGGCTAGGCTGGCCGCCAGGAAACCGCGCTCACTCAAGTGCGTCCTCAATATTGGTCAGGTCATCAGCGGGCCAGATTTCGTGCGCGCCGCCGATGGCGATCTGATAGGCCTCGCCGAAATTCAAGACTCCCACGACGGTTCCGATGCGACCGTCCGGGGTTCGCACCATGCTTACGTGGGCGAAGGGCGAGAAACATGCTCTCGCGTGCGCCCGGCCAGTGCTCGGCTCGTTTGCAATCGAGGCTCGCGGTTCGCGCACGGGTTCTCGCCTTCCATAAGGGTCGAAGATCTACAATTACGTGGGCCAATCCGGCGGCGTTGAGGTTATCACCGCAGGGGGCAAAGATTAGAACCACAACTGGTCCCGTACAGAAACCTGTCAGCCAGCGTACTGAGGCTGGTTACCACCCCCGGATCCTGAAAAGCACTCCTCATATTTGCATATAGTAACCGATTTCCGGAGCCTTGTAGCTGAGCTATATCTCGTTTCTGGCCACACGAGCGGGTTGATTGCTGTGCAATTCTATGTAACGAGCGGTCTTGTACCCAAATGGCGCATGATGGGAGCTTTTCTGGACCGAGCGCGCTCATTCGGTTCAGGAATTTCGTTCAGGCTTGCCGGAGAAAAAATCTCAGGCGCACGCATTTCTCCTTTTTCTGCTCCGGATTTGTCTAGAAAGTTGATTGTTGCCCTGGATAAATACATTAGTAATTTTCTAGAAGTCCGATGTTTCTCAGCAGATTCACGGTGTTTGTTCCGGGCTGCATTGACGAAAGCGCCGAGCGTCCTGCATCTGCCCAACGGCATTCTGGCCGCTCAGGATAGCCAGATTATCGAGCTGCACCTCTGGAATGAGCACATTCCGCCGCTTCCTGCGTCCGGCCTCAATTTGGTCTGGGGCCGTGAACTCTGCGCCCGGCTAGACCTCTCGATGAACTTGCTGGCGGACGCAGTCCGGAACGATCCGCACTACAGTGGCGTGGTCGCCTGTCGGGCGCGGACCAACTTTGCCGGACCAGGCTGCCCAACCGAGAGCATCACCCGGCTGATTGAGCGCTGCGGGTTTCACGATGTCGACGAGGGATTACCCACGATCAGCATGCGGATCCACGACGCCTGCGAGAACCTGCTCATTGCGGCCCTCGTCTGGGCGCACAACCCGCATGCCCTGTGCCGCCGAAAGTTTCGCCGGGTGCGCCGGCCGGTCTGGATCTCGCGCGGGGATCTCCTGACGCGCTATCCGGCGAGATAAGGCGCATGCTGCTATTCGGATTCGCGTGCCTGCTCGACGTTGTTCTCGCCGTCGTGATCACGCGCATGCTGCTCCAGGCCAAGCGCTACCGTTCACTCGCTCCGACAAATGCCGGTCCTGTCTGTGGCGATTGGCCGACCATCGCGGTGATCGTGCCCGCGCGCGACGAAGCAGCTTCAATCGGCGCCTGCGTGCGCGGGCTGCTGAATCAGACCTATCCGGCCGAGCAGCTTCATCTGATCGTGGTCGATGATAGCTCGCGGGACGGAACGCCCGATCTCGCGCGGGCTGCGGCCGCCGGTGATCCCCGCTTTCGGATCGTCTCAGCGGGGTCGCTGCCGGCGGGTTGGACCGGAAAGACGCACGCCCTCGCCACAGGCTTCGACCAGCTGATCGCGCGGGGGGCGGCCTGACTATCTCTGCTTCGTTGATGCCGATACGGCGGCTGAGCCAGAACTCCTGCGGGCCGCCGTCGCGCACGCGCGGAGGCAGCGGATCGACATGCTCTCACTCGGGCCCGCGCAGGTGCTCGGAAGCTGGGCCGAGCGCCTCGTCATGCCGTGCGGCTTCTTTCTGATCGCGGCCTCTCAGGATATCGGCCGCCTCAATGCACCGGAGCGACCCGAGGCCTCGGCCAACGGGCAGTTCCTGCTGTTCCGAATCGGGGCCTACTGCGAAATTGGCGGTCACGCCGCTGTGCGCGCCGAGATCTGCGAAGACGCTGCTCTTGCCCGGCGCACCAAGCGTCACGGCTTGCGGTTCGCGCTGCTCGGTGCCGAACGCCTGATCCGCGTGCGCATGTACCGCGACGCGCGCGCTCTGTGGTCTGGCCTATCGAAGAACGTGAGCGAGCTGGGCGGCGGGCCAGCCGGCACGGTGAGCATCGCGGCGGCCGGGCTGGCACTCACGATCACAATCCCGGCCTGCGCCGAGTTCACACTCGCTGCTTGGCTGCATCATCCGTCGGTCGTAACCGCCCTCGCGACCGGCATCAGTGTCACGGGCTTCCTGGCACTTCTCGGCCTGCACGCCGCCGGCGCGCGTCACTTCCGCATCCCGTTCGGCTACGCGTTCCTGTTTCCCGTCGGCTACGCCGCATGCCTGTTGCTCGCCCTGAACGGCGCACGTGTGGTCCAATATGGTGGCGCATCGTGGAAGGGCAGACGCTACCCGGCAAGCAGGCCATCCGACACGGTGGCGGCGGGATCCATTTCGCGCGGCAGCGCGGCGGAACGCACACATGCGTGAGCGGGCCACCAACGCGGAGCCGCGCAGAGAGACCCTGACCAACCGCTACGTCCTGGCCGTCCTCGTCGCCGTCCTGCTGCTCGCCTATCTGCTGCGGTACGCGGTGTTACCGCTCGCGGCTGCCGCTGTCGTCGCCTACGCGACCCGCCCGGCGGTCAGTCTGTTGAATCGCCGGGTGCACCTGCCGTGGCTCGCCGCCGTGCTGGTCGTCTACATCGCCATCCTCGGGCTCGTCGCTGCCGCCTGCTACTGGATGGTTACGGTCCTTGCCGATCGGCTGATCCATGCTGCTCAGGCTCTCCCCGGTCAGATCGGCCAGCTTGTCGAGCAATGGGCCGGCCCCACACTCCACCTCTTCGGTGAGACTTTCCCGTCCCGCGAGGTTGGCCAGCGGGCGATCGAGAACCTTGCCGGCTTGCTAGCCGAGCCGAGTCACGCAATGCTCGCCGGGAGCCTTGTCGTTGCGGCACCGACCACGCTCGTTCTGACCTTGGTGGTGCTGTTCTACCTGCTCAATTCAGGCCGCCAGATTGCCGAAGGGGTGCTCTGGCTGGCGCCGCCACGCTACCGACCCGACATCCGCGACCTCGCCCGACGTGTAGACCCGGTTCTGCGCCGCTATGTCGTCGGTGTTCTTCTCGTGGTGGCCTATACCGCACTGGTCGCTTGGCTCTTCCTCAACTTCGTCTTCGGCATTCCTTACGCCCTCATCCTCGCCTTCAGCGTCGGCGTGCTTGAGCTGGTGCCTGTTATCGGGCCCGCGGCATCGATGGCCCTCCTCGGGGAGCAGCGCTGCTGCACGGGCACGGGCTCTGGCACATCATCGGGCTGGGCCTGTTCGCGATCGCCTTGCGCGTGTCCATCGACGAGGCTCGTCGGGCCGCTCCTTCTGGGCAAAGCCGTCACTCTGCACCCGGTCGTGATCATCTTCGCCTTCCTGACCGGGGCGACCCTCTTCGGCGTGCTGGGGGTTCTGCTCGCCGTCCCGATCGCCTCTGCGACCAAGATCGTGCTTGCGGCCTGGTACGGCGAGGAAGGCGGAGCATGACGTCAGCTAAGCACCAACGACCATCGGCCCGTCAGGCTGTTCTCGCCGCTCGGCTCGGCGTGACACTCGGTGCGGCGGCGTCTGCTTACCTCCTCTGGTGCTTGCATGTTGCGGTGCTTCTGACATTTGCCGCCGTGCTCTTGGCGATGCTGCTGCGCCTCCTGGCGCATCCGCTCGAGCGCTTCACGCCGCTGCCCTACGGCCTCTGCCTCGCGCTCTCCGGGATGCTGATCCTCGGGTTGCTGGCCTGGACCGTGTTCCTCTTTGGAACCCAGGCCTGGAGCGAGTTCGACACGCTTCTGAGCCGTATCCAGCAGGGTAGCGCGGCTATCCGGGAACATCTGACCGGCAGCGGCATCGGCCGCGCGCTTCTCGCCCAGTTTGATCACGCCGCCAGCATGATGAGCGCCATGGTCCAGGAAGCTCTCGCTGGCGGAATCTCCGCCCTGGAGGCAATCGTGGTGATCGGGTTCTCGGCCGCCTATCTCGCCGCACAGCCAGCTCTGTATCGCGACGGCACGCTCCTTCTGGTCCCGCGCCGGCACCGGCGTCAGGCGGCAAGAGCCCTCGAATGTGTCGGCAATGCTGTCCGACTTTGGCTCGTCGGCCAGCTGATCGAGATGGCAGTCATCGGTGCGTTGACAGCAGGCGCGACGTGGCTGATCGGGCTTCCAACGCCGCTCGCAATCGGGCTGATCGCCGGCATTACCGAGTTCGTGCCCTATCTCGGCCCAATCGTAGCCGCCGTTCCCGCACTCCTCGTGGCCGCCACACAGGGCCCCGGATTGGTGCTTTGGACACTTGGCAGCTACCTCGCCATCCACCTGTTCGAGGGCAACGTGCTGATGCCGCTGCTCCAGCGCTGGCTGGCGAGCGTGCCGCCGGCGCTGATGCTGCTCGGCATCACGGCGTTCGGGCTGCTGTTCGGGGTTCTCGGTGTGATCCTGGCCGCCCCCATGGTGGTGGCGCTGTTCACGGCCGTCGGAAAAATCTACGTGGAGGGCACGTTCGGTGAAGCCTCTCAGGACGGTGAACCGAGGCGTGTCGCTGCAGCGGATCCGGATAGCTCGACGCGTGAGGCGCCGCGGCCCCCGCGGGCAAACAGGCGAGCGATGCCGCATGTTCGCGCACTCATGCTCGCTCACGCGATGGTCGTCCTGCTCGCCGTCATAGTTGTCGGCGGGAAAGTAATCGAGCGGGTGGGGGGCAGTGTACCCTGGCCGCACGGGTTCGAGCTTCCCGCCTCGCTTTCGGGTCTCACACTGGTTTACCTGTTCGCCCTGCGTCACCGCGCCAGTGCAGGCCACGCACCGATACGCGTTCGGGCGCGGCCCGCGCGGGCCAAGCCGTGGCTGCTGGCCGCGAAGCCGTCATGGTCGAAGCTGACAGCCCTGAAACCTGAGCCGAAGCTTACGTGGCTCAGGGGCGTCGAAGTGGCACTCAGGCGCTTCCGCGCGTTCTCTTGGAAAGGCGGCCTGCCATGAGGCTGCGGCACCGGATCCTTCACCATCTGCGTCGACGCTTCCAAGAGTCGCCACCCTCCCTGCGCCTTGTGTTCTGGGACGGCGACAGTTTTGATTTCGCCCAGAACCCGGCGGTCACCCTGACCATCGCGACTCCGCAGGTGATCCGGTTTCTCGCCATGGGCAACATGAGCCGCCTCGGGGAGGCTTACGTGCGGGGCGGCATCCGCGTCGATGGCACAGTGCGCGATATCGTCCGCGTAGGGGTGGCGCTCGCCGAGCGGATCGGGCGCTCCTCGACGATGGCCCGTCTCGCCCCGCTGCTCGCGCGTCTGCCCGGCCGGCACTCGCGCCGACGCGATGCGGCCGCGATCAGCCATCACTACGATGTCTCGAACGAGTTCTATGCGCTCTGGCTCGATCGCGAGATGATCTACTCCTGCGCCTACTTTGTCGATGGCGGAGAGGATATCGACACCGCGCAGAGGCAGAAGCTCGACCACATCTGCCGCAAGCTGCGTCTCAAGCCGGGTGAGCGCCTCCTCGACATCGGCTGCGGCTGGGGTGGTCTCCTGCGTCACGCGGCCAAGCACTACGGCGTCGGCGGCGTCGGCATCACGCTCAGTCGACGCCAATACGGATATGCGCGGGCGCGGATCGCGGCCGAGAGGCTGGCCGGCTGCATCGATGTCCGGCAGATCGATTACCGCGATCTCGACGAGCCGGAGGGGTTCGACAAGGTGGTCTCGGTCGGCATGTACGAGCATGTCGGCCTGGGACAATTGGGCACCTACTTCGGAACGGTTCACCGGTTGCTGAAACCCGGCGGTTTGTTCCTGAACCACGGCATCACCAACGGTGACCCGGTCGGCGGAGCCGGAGGGCTGGCCGGCGGCGACTTCATCGAGCGATATGTCTTTCCCGGAGGCGAGGTGCCTTATCTCGCGCGGGCGATTCAAGAGATTGCGGCGGCCGGGTTTGAGGTGGCCGACATCGAGGACCTGCGGCCACACTATGCGCGGACCCTGCGGCTCTGGGTCGAGCGTCTCGAAGAAGCGGCCACGGCCGCGGAGGCTGCAGCCGGCGAGGAGAACTACCGGATCTGGAGAGTCTATATGGCGGGGATGGGCTACGCGTTCGACCGCGGCTGGTATTCGGTCGCGCAGACTGTCGCTTACAAGCCGGTCGGCGCGAGCCCCGCTCCTCGACCGTGGACACGCGACCACGTCTACGGCGGAGCGCGCGTGGCCGATTGCACGTCCGACTGGATCTGAGCTGCCGAGCACCGATCTGGGACCGCCTTTCGGCCACACGAACCGGGACGAGACCCAGGAGCGACAGGGTCGCGGCGCGCAGAGGGTCGCATTTGGTACGTACACGTACACATTCCAGGCTGAGCACCCTGGAAAACCGACGTGATCATCTGAAATTGCGCGAGAACAGGGCGTCTTGCGTCGATTTTTGCTTGAAGCGCATATTGCATAAAGACGTTCTGGTGCGCGATCATGCCGAAAGACGTGCGCATCCGGCGAGATAATTTTGAAGCCGAATATTCGGAGGGAAACATGCGGGGCGCTATACTACCGGTCTTAATGCTCGGCCTTCTCGGCTCGGGGCCCTCCTTTGCAGCAAACGATCAGACGCAGGCAGCAGCACCGGGTCAACAGGCGAGTGCCAGCTCGACTGGCCAGCAGCAATCTCTCGTGACGGCTCAGATGCTCAATCAGGATCTTGAGAACGCCGGCTTCACGGACGTGGCAATCCTGAACGAGGCATTCGTGGTGAAGGCGAAGACAAAGAGCGGTGCCCCTGTCGTCACGACGATCGGACCTGGCGGCTTCAACATGGTCGAGGCCGTTCATCCGGGCCATGTCAACACAACCGGGTCGACGGGCTCTGGAGCAGGCAAGCCAAATAGATCCGGGCCGCAGTGAGGCACTGATCATTAAGTGAATTCATCGGTTCAGGTCTTCCGGGCCTGGCATCAGAAGAAGTGGCCTCTTCCAGCCCCGAGGAGCGTAGAGGCCATCTCACCCGCTCCCTCACCCCGGTCCGTGGCCGTCGCCTGTCGGACCGACGGCCGTAGCCGCGCGATGGCCTCGCGTGGGGAACTCTCCGGCCTGTCGATTAACCCAGCCCAGGCGAGCCTTCGCATGAGTAAGCGCATTGAGGATTATGGCCTGATCGGCGACGGCGAGACAGCGGCACTCGTCGCCCGAAACGGCTCAATCGACTGGCTGTGCTGGCCACGCTTCGACTCGGACGCCTGCTTTGCGGCACTCCTTGGAAGGGACGAGCATGGCTGCTGGAGCCTCGGTCCCTGTGGATCGGCGCGGATTCAGCGCCGGTACCAGACCGACACCCTCGTGCTGGAGACCGACTTCCACACGGAGGGCGGTGCCGTCCGAGTCACGGACTTCATGCCGATCCGCGACGGTGCGTCTGTCCTAGTCCGGCTCGTCACCGGCCTTCGCGGAACGGTGCGGCTCCGGACGACCCTGAACCTGCGCTTCGATTTCGGCTCGCTCTCCCCCTGGCTCGAACGACATGGCACGCGGGCGCTGGCCCGGGTTGGGCCGGATCTCGTCGTCCTCCACGCGCCGGTACCTCTCTGTGGCGGCGATCAGACGGGCGATCGGGCGATTGAGGCGGAGTTTGAGGTCAGCGAGGGCGGCGAATTCCCGTTCGTGCTGATGTACGGTGCCTCGACCGAGCCCGTTCCGGCCAACATCGATGTTCATGCAGCGCTGACCAGGACACAAACCTACTGGCGCGACTGGATCGGCCAATTCGAGCGGCCGACGCCCTGGTCGGAGGCGGTGCGCCGCTCGCTCCTAACGCTGAAGGCGCTGATCTATCAACCGACCGGCGGCATCGTCGCGGCTCCGACCACCTCACTCCCCGAGGCGCCCGCAGGGGCATTGAACTGGGATTACCGGTTCAGCTGGCTCCGAGACTCCACCTTCACGTTGTCGGCCCTCCTCAACGCCGGCTTTGAGCAGGAAGCAGAGGCTTGGCGCGACTGGCTTCTGCGCGCTGTGGCAGGAGATCCGGACAAGATGCGGATCATGTACCGCATCGACGGGAGCCGCCGCCTGGAGGAGTGGACCGTTCCGTGGCTGCCAGGCTACCGATGGGCCGCGCCTGTCCGCGTTGGGAACGCGGCCGCCGGTCAGCGCCAGCTCGACATCTACGGCGAGGTGCTCGACACGCTCCACCTCGCCGCCAAAGCCGGCATGGAGCGGCCAGACCACGGATTGAAAGTCGAAGAGGCCATCGTGCGCCATGTCGCGGCTGTCTGGCGCGATCCCGATCAGGGTCTGTGGGAGGCTCGCGGTGAACCGCGGCATTACGTGTACTCGAAAGTCATGTGTTGGGTCGCAATCGACCGCTTCGTCGACAGCCGTGCCAAGATGGTGGACGTCGATCCGAAGATGCTGCCACGCATGGCAAACCTGCGCGACAGCATGCACGCGGAGATCTGCCGGGACGGCTACGATGCCGGCCTGGGCACCTTCGTCGACTATTTCGGCGGCCAGGAGGCTCGACGCGAGCCTCCTCCTCTTACCGCTCGTGGGCTTTCTGCCGATCGACGACGAGCGGATCAGCCGAACCATCGCGGCGATCGAGCGGGATCTCGTCGAGGAGGGGCTGGTCAGGCGCTGGAAGGCCCGCGGACCCGATGCGGAAGGGACGTTTCTCGCCTGCAGCTGTTGGCTTGCGGACTGCCAACTCATGCAAGGGAGGCGTGAAGCAGCGCGCAACACCTTCGAGCGCGTGCTGTCGGTCAGGAACGATCTCGGGCTCTTGGCCGAAGAGTACAACGTCCCGGGTCGCCATCTCTCGGGCAATTTCCCGCAGGCGTTGAGCCATCTCGCCCTGGTCCAGACCGCACTTCAACTTTCGGGATCTGTGGTCAGACGCGGCAGAACCGAAATTGATGGTCCGCGCGACTGTTGAGCCTGCGGCGTTCCGAGGATCCTGAGCGCCGGACGTCCCCTAGCCGGCACCCGGCGCGCATGACGGTCGCGGTGGCCGGCACGGCGCGAGTGGGTCCCGTTCGGACTGTCGCGGTTCCACGATGGACTTGAGCTTCCGATCGGGAATGTCCGGGATCAATCCATGCCGATGGATGACGGGCGCTGACGCGGCGGTCACCGGCAGGTCGTTTGGGTGGTCCGTTCGCGTACAGATCCTCGCCCTGGCCTCGTGAACCTGCCCGCGTGATTCCGCCTTCTGTGCGGGTGGTGATGCCGGATGGCGAGATGGCTGAAACATACGATCTGATCGTGATCGGTAGCGGACCCGGCGGAGCCTCGCTGGCACACCGCTTGGCTCCGACCGGCAAGCGGATCCTGATCCTGGAACGCGGCGGCTACCTTCCGCGCGAAGAAGCAAACTGGAGCGCCGAGGCCGTCTTCGTGGACGGGCGCTACCAGGCGCACGAGACATGGACGAACCGGAACGGCGAAACCTTCAGCCCAGCGCTCCACTACTACGTCGGCGGCAACTCGAAGGTTTACGGAGCCGCGCTGTTCCGCCTGCGTGAACGGGACTTCGACGAGGTCGTGCACAAAGGCGGCATCTCGCCGGCATGGCCGCTGAAATACGACGCGTTCGCGCCCTACTACGACGAAGCCGAAGCGCTTTTCCACGTCCACGGCCGTCGGGGTGAGGATCCCCTCGAACCGCCGACGGCCTTGCCGTATCCGTATGCGGCCGTGAAGCACGAGCCCAAGATCCAGGAGCTGTCGAACCGGCTCGCCGGAATCGGTCTCCATCCATTCCACCTGCCGCTCGGCATCCGTCTCGATCAGAGGGAAGACGGTTTCGCGACGCCAACCAGCGTGTGCATGAGGTGCTCCTACTTCGACGGCTTCCCCTGTCTGCTGAACGGCAAGGCGGATGCTCAGGTCATGTGCATCGATCCGATGCTGGCCGTGCACGGCAATGTCACCCTGCTGACCGGCGCGTATGTCTCTCGACTTGAGACCGATCCCGGCGGGCGGCGCATCGAGGCGGTTCACGTCACCCGGCACGAGCAAGAGGAGATCTACAGGGCCGGGACCGTGGCGGTGGCTTGCGGATCACTCTCCTCGGCGCTGCTCCTGCTACGTTCCGCCAACGCGAAGCACCCGAACGGCCTCGCCAACGGCTCAGATCAGGTTGGCCGCAACTACATGCGCCACGCGATGTCGGTCGTAATGGCCGTGATGAAGGAAAAGAACGAGACCGTCTTTCAGAAGACGCTCGCCTTCAGCGACTTCTATTTTGGCAGCGATGACTGGAATTACCCGCTCGGTCTGATCCAGATGTGCGCGACGAGCCATGCCGACCAAATCAAAGGCGAAGCCCTGTCGACCTCGCTTGAATGGTTGCCCGACATGCCCTTCGACAAGCTGGCGAGCCATTCGATGGACTTCTGGCTCCAGAGTGAGGACTTGCCAAGTCCCGACAACCGCATCTACTACAAGGACGGCAAGGTTCACCTCGATCTTGTCGAGACGAATCCGGAAGCGTTGAGGCGCCTGAAGGCGAAGTTGGAGGAGGTGCTCACCAAGATCGGCTGGCCCGCCGTGCTGCTCGAGCGATCCCTCTACTTCGGCAAGAATATCCCCTTGTCCGGAACGGCCCACCAAGCTGGGACTTGCCGGTTCGGAACCGATCCGGAGACGTCGGTGCTCAATCTCGACTGCCGCGCTCACGAGGTCGAGAACCTCTACGTGACGGATGCCAGCTTCTTTCCGTCCATCGGTGCGGTCAATCCTACGCTCACCATCATCGCCAATGCCCTGCGGGTCGCCGACATCCTGAAGGACCGGCTGTGAGCGGGGCCGCGGTCGTCGCCCTCTTCGTGCGATACGGGATGGTGCTCTTGTTCCTGCCGTTCAGTGCACTCGACAAGGTAGTCGGCTTCGGCAATGCGCTGAGGCAGGCGGAGAGCGTGTTCCGGACCCGGGCCGTCGCAGCGGCGGTTCTGCTGACCGGCTTGGCTATCGAGGTCTTCTGTTCACTCGGCGTCGTGACCGGTGTGGCCGACAGAGCCTCCGCGGTCGTGATCGCGGGCTACTGCGCTGCCACCGCGTTCCTTTTCAAGCGGTTCTGGGCGGCCGGCGACTTCTGGTCGGATCCGAATGGGAAGGGGCGGACCTTGTTCTGGGATTTTCTCAAGAACCTCTCGCTCGGCGCCGGCTTCCTTCTGCTGGTCGTGGGCCCGAACGGCACCGGCCTGGGAGCGTTCGTGCATCACCCGTTAGGCTCCACGCACCCTTACGGCGGCCACCCATGAGCCAGCGAGCCGCCAGGGTAATGATCCGTCGGTCTCGCGGCGTTTCGAGTCGAGCGCCTGAGCACTTCGGCCGGCCCTCGTGTCTGGCGGCCCGAACCGAACATATTGGTCCGTTCGCCGGGCCGGCAATGCATTGGTGGTTCTGCAACCGGAGCGGTTGCAAGCGCCGGATCTGCACCACTGGTCTCAAGAGCTGCGCGGGAAAGGGGGCCTGAATGTCGGATGATCCATCTTTGCTTCCGGGGCGCCTTCTGCGGCGCCCGGGTGCTCCCGAGCCGGTCCGAGGCTTCAGCGGCGTGGAGGTGCATGACGCGCGCTTAGAAGGCGTGCTGCCGACAGGCGCCAGGTTACTGATCCTGCATCAGTTCACGCTGCATGGCGAGGGCACAGTCTGGGATACGCCGCGCAACCGCCTGATCTGGTCCGACGTCCCCAACAGACGGTTGCTCGGGTGGTACCCGGATGGTCGTGTCGAGGTCGCCATCGACAACACGCAGTTCATGAACGGCAACGCTCTGCACGGCGAGGGTCACCTCGTCCATTGCGAGCATGGCCGACGTTGCATCAGCCGCTCTGTCGATGACGGTGATCCCGAGCCGATCGTCACGCATTACGAAGGCAAGCGCCTGAACTCGCCCAACGACGTCACCGTGGCGGCTGACGGCGCGATCTGGTTCACGGACCCGACTTTCGGGATCCTGATGCCGAACCAGGGCAGCCTCGTTGACCCGGCGCTTGACCATCGCAGCGTCTATCGGTTCGATCCTCGCACCGGAACCCTCGACCGCATGGCGGACTTCGAGCAACCGAACGGCCTGTTCTTCTCTCCCAATGGCCGCACGCTCTATGTGTCCGATACGGCCCGCTCGCTGGGGGAGATCATCGGGGGGCACGAGCGGGATACCCACGAGATTCAGGCATTCGACGTCGGTGCAGATGGGGCGCTCACGAACAGGCGCCTGTTCTGCCGGACCGACCATGGTTACCCGGACGGCTTCGCTGTCGACCGACGCGGCTGGATATGGACCACCGCCGGCGACGGTATTCACGTCTATGCCGCCGACGGCGTTCGGCTCGGCTTCTTCCCCACGCCTGCTACGCCCTCGAACTGCGCCTTCGGTGGGCCTGGCATGCGCCGCCTTTTCATCGCGGCCACCACTTACCTGCTGGCGGTCGATTTGGCGGCCTAGGGCGCTAACCGGCGGATGCCCGGAATGCGGGCTGTATAGAGGTCAACGGCGCCATTTGCGCTTTTCCGCACTTGGGTTTGCAAGCGGAAGAAGGCCGCGATCGCGAAGTCGTTCCGGCTCGCCGGGCGACCAAGCTCCTCGAATGTTCATCACACAGCGCGTGAGCTGTGCCGAGAGAACTGAATCTGTCCGGCTGCGTACACGCGATGCGAACCGCCGTGCGGCAGCGATGTTGGAATATCGACTTAGGAAATCGCGTCTCCTGCGCTATGTGCTGCGTAATCCCAGTCAAAGAACCCGCCGAATCCGAAGGAACAATGATATGGCGGCACACTCACCTCAATGGCATGAAGGCATGACGGCGAAGAAAGTTGGTCAGTCCATCGATATGCATCCCTATGAAGTCGGCTCACAGCAAAGTGCCGATTGGCTGGCGGGCTTTACAAGTGACGAACCCGACCAGAACGTCGATCAGGCGTGGCCCGGAAATAGCTGAGGACGCTTAAATACCTATTCCGGCCCTGCTGTTGGGCAGCTTGGCGTTCGTCAACCAGCGAGGACACCAGGGAGCCTGATCTGGCTGCAACCAGAGCTGCGGACGTCCGGGTCTGCTTGTTGCTTCAACGAACGCCGATCGCCGTCGCCCCATTCCGGTCCCACCGGGTCGTCCACTCATACGTGGTGAACCTCGACTGGCGCGATGCGCAATGGGCTTGGCCAAGGTAGGCGGACGAGCGATCCCGGGCGCCGCGAGGCCTCACACCGATCCGATCAGGGCCGCTGGAACCCGTGCTGCGTGGATGATCTTCGGAATGTGTGGTGCGTTCGGATCACGCCGGGGGAACACCGCCGCCTTGCGGCGTCCCTGGCCTTAGGCGGAGTTGCGTGTGCATGGCCTACGAGATCGGCGTCGGTCCGGCTCAGATTACCATTAACGTCGGCGATAGCGTACTCATCACCGAGATCGACGGCCAGATCCGTCAGCCGAGCGAGCGCGGCCTGTTCTTTCGCGACACCCGCCTCATCAGCGCCTGGACAATCACCATCGATGGACGGCCCTGGCAGGTGCTGAACTCCGCAGCCACCGACCACTTCGCCGCCCAGGTCGTGATGGTGAACCCGGCCCTGCCCAAAGACGCGGGCGAGGTGGCGGCAGGCACGATCAGCCTTGCTGTGTCGCGTTTGCTCGATCACGGCGGCATGCGCGAGACGCTTACGCTGCGCAACCACAACCGCAGCCGCGTGCCTCTTTCCCTCGCCGTGCAGGTGTCCTGCGACTTCGCCGATATCTTCGACGTGAAAGCCCACCGGATCGTCGTGCGCGGCGAGACCCGCACCCGGTGGTTCCCCGACGAGGGCCGCCTGGCGACAATCCACACCAACGGCAGCTTCCGTCGCGGACTCTCGGTCGGGCCTGCGGCCGGCGCCACAAGGCCGGTCCTTCGGGACGGCGGGCTGTGCTTTCTCGTCGAACTTGAGCCTCAGCAGTCTTGGAGCTCCGACCTCGACTACCGCTGCATTGACGGTGACGCCACGCTCGACGCGCCGAACGTCGCCTTCGCCGCGCGCAAGCAGTCCAAGCCGGCGGCCAGCCTGCGTGACTGGCGCGACGGAGCCACGCGCCTGCGCACGCCGCATGCCGGCTTGCAGCAACTCTACGACCAATCCTTCGACGACCTCGCTGCCCTCCGCCTGCCGCTCGAGGGCACGGACAACAAAACATTCGTGCCGGCCGCCGGCATCCCGTGGTTTGCCACCCTATTCGGGCGCGACAGCCTGATCACCGCAATCCAGACCGTGCCGATCTACCCCGATTTTGCCCGCGGTGCGCTGGAGATGCTGGCCCGCTATCAAGCCGACGAGACTGACGATGCGCGCGACATGCAGCCCGGCAAGATCCCGCACGAACTGCGCCGCGGCGAGATGGCTGCCCTGGGTCTGAACCCCTACCGGCCGTATTACGGCACTGCGGATGCCACGCCGCTCTATCTTATCCTGCTGCATCACGCGTGGCAGTTCACCGGGGATCGCGGCCTCATCGAACGTCACCTCATCACCGCCGAGCGCTGCCTCGCCTGGATCGACGCTTACGGTGACCTGGATGGGGATGGCTTCCAGGAATACCAGCGCCGCGCTCCGGATGGGGCCGAGAACCAGGGCTGGAAGGACGCGGGCAATGCCATCCTGGACGAGAGCGGCGACGACGTGCCCGCACCGAAGGCACTGTGCGAATTGCAGGGCTACGTCTACGACGCATGGCTCCGGATGGCCCATGTCTACGACGCACTCGATCGAGCGGATCGGGCGCTGACGCTCAGGGAAAAGGCGAGTGTTCTCCGCCGGCACTTCAACGCCGCGTTCTGGGACGAGGACACGCAGTTCTATGCGCTGTGCCTGGACCCGGAGAAGCGGCGGGTGATGAGCGTCAGCTCGAACCCCGGCCACCTGCTGTGGTCGGGGATCGTGCCGCCCGAGCGGGCCGGGCCCGTCGCGCGGCGGCTGATAGCCGAGGACATGTTCAACGGCTGGGGCGTGCGCACATTGTCGGCAGATCATCCGGCCTACAATCCGCACGACTACCAGCTCGGATCGGTATGGCCGCACGACAACGGCCTGATCGCGGTCGGGATGGCCCGGTACGGCTTCCACGCCGAGGCGGCCCGCATCGCGGCCGGCCTGATCGCGGCGGCCGACCGCTTCATGCTGCATCGCCTGCCAGAGGTGTTCGCCGGGACGAGCCGCTCCGAAGCGCCATTCCCGGTGCAATATCTCGGCGCGAACGTCCCGCAGGCTTGGGCGGCGGGCTCGGTGTTCAGCCTGCTGCATGCCCTGCTCGGTATCCGGGTGGACACCCGATCCTGCACCATCCTGGCCGATCCGCACCTGCCGGACTGGCTGCCGGAACTCACCCTGGTCGATTTCAGCGTCGGGCGGCAGACGGTTGATCTGCGCGTGTTCCGCGACGGCCGAGAGACGTGCGTTGAGGCTCCTGCGCGGCGCCGGGGTGAGACTGGTGAAGCAACCCTTCGGCGCTGCGGTGGAGAGCCCCTGAACGCACCATCCGCGGTGGCTGCGCGAGCGAGGATAGCGGGGCCAATGAGACGTCCGTTGCGCCCAGCCTGACTGTAAGGGGTGCGGCGAGGCGTCGATCTGTTCCTCGATCTCCGCGTCTCGATCGGGTGCTGACGTTTATTTCCTGGAAGAACCAGTACGCGCCCGTACTGGTTCCACCATACAATGTCTTAGGCAGAGAAACACCACCGCGGCGGAATAGTTCTTTCAGAAGTCACGCACAATGTCGGAGGCTCGATGTATCGGATGCTGAAATCCACTTTCCTGCCCTTTGCTGCGGCGGCTGCTCTTCTGAGCGCACCGTTCGGCCAGACGGCTGCTTGGGCCGGTACCTCCCGCTGCGGGCCGGAGATCGATAAGGTTCAAACGAGAATGCCGACCCAGGTTAACGCGGGCCCCGCCGAAATGGCGTCTGCGGAACTGCGTCTCGCGCGGGAAGAAGACATGAAGAACAACGAAAAATCCTGTTTGGATCATGTCAGCAAAGCAAACCATGCCCTCGATCAGAAGACGGGCTCAAACCAGAAGGGATAGCTGCGGCGCCTATCGTGACTAGCTTGTAAATTCTGCGTTGTGCCGGGGCCGTTCCGCCTGGCCTGTCAGCCTGCGGATTCGGCTCCCGCGGCGGCGAGCGATCCCGCTCCTCCGATGCCGCGGGATCGCAGAGCGCCAATCGGTCCCCGTGTTCCAGGCGGCAAGACCTGTTCTCGGCGGGAGCGTGAGCTTGCCGGCTCCACGCATTCGGAGGTCAATGATGGCGGATGTCGTTCGCCGGGCCGGATCGCCGCAGCCTGTCCCCCACGTCGACTCACCTCGGGCGCACGACCCCTGGTTTGCCGAGGTCGTGCCGCATAGCGCCCGACTCGTTTCGCTCTACGACGACGCGGTCTTCAGCGAGGGACCGGTGTGGTGGGCCGCCCGCCGATTGCTGGCCTGGTCGGATGTCGAGGGCCGGCGTGTGCTCGGCTGGCGCGAGGACGGGTGCGTCGAGGTGGTCGTCGACGCCACGCCCTTTATCAACGGCCATACGGTCGACCATGCGGGCAACCTCGTACACTGCGAGCACGGGAACCGGCGCCTGTCGCGTACGACGCCGGACGGACGCTACGAGCCTCTGGTCGGGACCTACCAAGGGCGGCGCTTCAATTCACCCGATGACGTCGTCTGCGCCGCAGACGGCGCGCTCTGGTTCAGCGATCCGACCTACGGGCTCGCGCTACCCAAGCAAGGCGTACTCGCCGAGCCCGAACTCGACCACCGGAGCGTCTACCGCGTCGATCCGGCGACGGGCGAGGCGGCGCGGATGGCGGACCTCGAACAGCCCAATGGTCTAGCTTTTACCCCAGACGGTCGAACGCTCTACGTCACCGACACCTCACGGTCCTTCGGTGGCAAACGACATACGATCTTCGCCTACGATGTGGCCGCAACGCCGCGGCTGGAGAACCAGCGTGTCTTTGCCGAGATCGAGCCCGGCATCCCGGATGGCCTACGGGTCGACAGTCGCGGCTGGGTCTGGACGAGTTCCGAGGCCGGCGTGCAGGTCTTCTCGAGCGATGGGCACCGGCTCGGCCTGATCCCGACGCCCCAGACCTGCTCCAACCTCTGCTTCGCTCCCGGTGAAACGCGTTTGTTTGTCACCTCAGGAGCGCATCTCTACGCCCTCGACCTTCTCGGTTAGCTGCGCCCGTGCGGCCAAAATGCGCGTCTTGAGCATGCGATGTCTGCGCGTGCTCTGTCCTGAGGGCAGAGCGCCGAGACGGACCGCGGACGGGATCGAAGTCCAGCTGTCGATTTCGTCGGCGAAGAACACCCCACGCGACGCCCGCCGCGCCTGTCGACGCCGCGGGCGCTGCGCGAGAGCCTCCAAGTCGCAGATCCGCATCGAGAACGGAAGACACCGTCACACCGCGACCCCACCGCATAGCGCTTGTTTCAATTGTCTCGGGTCTGGAGAGATGTTCACGCGAAGCTTCGCCGCTGGGTCGGCTGCGCAGCCCGATCGGCCGATCCGCAACCGGGGCACCAGCCCCTGCCAAAATCCGAACGCGGTCGCTTCGCAGGACAAGACAAACTTGTACGCCAGGGTACCAAAACTGGTACATGCAGCGTGAGGATGCGCCTTGAAAGGCTAATGGTGTCCGCCACTTTTGCCGTTGACCTTCCGAGAGTCGGCATACCGGCATACCGGCATAATCCCATTAAAGCAAGTTTATCAACAAATAAGCCAAAGATCGTGCATCCGCGTCAATATCTGCGGCTAGGTTGTAGATTTTCACTCGGACATATACGCGCTCAGCATAGTATGCGTGGTTTGAATATTAAGGTGGGACGCTATCTGACTATAAATAGGCGGTGTATTCGGTATTTACAACATAATCGGGAGTCAAACACCGAAAACATTCGGGTCAGGATTGGCTAATTCGAACTGAGAAATGTGCCCTTAGATTCGGAACGGTCGCGCTGCGTGCGGCTAATCACATCACGACAACAGCCAGAAAGCTCGGGGATCGATGTGGCTGATCCATTCCGGATGCCCGGAGATGACAAACATGCCTGCTCACTTCGAAAGACTGCAGCCAATCTAGCCCGGCTCTTCGTTGGCGTGGCGCTGGTCGAGCCTCGGCGGCTGTGGTGTGCTCGATCACGGTTTTCTAAGCGCCGCAGGGCCGGTCGCCGAGCACACGCGCGGCCTGTTCTTCACCGTCTGTTTCATCCTCATCTTCGTGGCCGGGCCAGTGTTGCTGCTGACGCCGATCATCGCGTGGCATTATCGGCTGTCGAACACAGGGAGCGCCTACCGACCGCGATGGGGTTTCAACTGGCCTCTCGAAGGCTTGATCTGGATCCCGCCGATCATCATCGTCATCATACTCGCTGTCTTCCTGTGGCGCGATACGCACGCGCTCGATCCCTACAAGCCGCTGGCCTCCCCCAATCCACCGATCGAAGTGCAGGTGGTGGCCCTCGATTGGAAGTGGTTGTTCATCTATCCCGAGCAGGGAGTCGCGAGTGTGAATGAACTCGCATTCCCCGTAGACCGGCCGCTCCACCTCAGCCTGACCAGCAATACAGTCATGCAATCGTTCTTTGTGCCCAACCTGGGCGGCCAGATCTACGCGATGGCCGGCATGACCACGCAACTGAACCTCGCCGCGAGCGCGCCGGGCCGCTTTCGCGGGGAAAACACGCAGTTCAACGGGACGGGGTTTCAGAACGAGAAGTTCCCCGTCTTGGCGCAATCCCCCAAAGACTACGCCGCCTGGCTGGCCCATGCGCGCTCGGGCGGCAAGACCCTGGACATGAACGCCTTCCAGGCGCTGTCCGCCCGTTCGACCCAAGCCACCCCGATGCTTTTTGGATCGGTGACGCCCGGGCTCTTCAAGTCGATCCTCGCCCTGAATCATTCGGGCATTCATTCCGCCCACGAGGGGGACCATTGATGAGCGGCGTCAACCTTTGGCACGCCCTGTTCGGCCGGCTCGATGCCAAGGCATTCCCGTTCGTGCGGGCGTGGGACGACCCCAATGTGAGCGAGATTATCGGTGCATTCGCGGGTGCGCTGGTGGTGATCGGGGCGGTCGCCCTCGTGGCACTGCTGACCTGGAAACGCTGGTGGCGGCCGCTGTTCTTCGACTGGCTGACTAGCCTCGATCACAAGAAGATCGGCATCATGTACATTGTGCTCGCCGGCGTGATGTTCTCGCGCGCCTTGATCGAGGCGGTGCTGATGCGAACGCAGCAGTCGCTTGCCGTGAATGCCCCTGGCATCGTTGCGCCCGAGCACTTCGCTCAGCTGTTCAGCACTCACGGCAGCATCATGATCTTCTTCATGGCGATGCCGTTCCTGACAGGTCTCATCAACTATGTGGTGCCGCTCCAGATCGGCGCACGCGACGTGGCTTTTCCGCTGTTGAACTCGATCAGCCTGATGCTGACGGGGGCCGGGGCCGGCCTCGTGATGATCTCGCTCGCGGTTGGTAAGTTCTCCACCGGCGGCTGGTCGGGCTACCCGCCTTACACCGAGATTGCATATCAGCCTGGCGTCGGACCCGATTACTGGATCTGGGCCATCACCCTGTCGTCGATCGGCACGACTCTTTCGGGCCTCAACTTCGCGACGACGATCTACAAGAAGCGTTGCCCCGGCATGCATCTCATGCGTATGCCGCTCTTTTGCTGGACGTCGCTGTGCACCGCGATCCTGATGATTTTCGCGATGCCGCCGCTGACCGTCGCGACCGCTCTGCTCGCCCTCGATCGCTATCTCGGCTTTCACTTCTTCACGAATGATCTCGGCGGCAACATGATGAACTATGTAAATCTCTTCTGGCTGTTCGGTCATCCGGAGGTTTACATCGTCATTCTCCCGGCGTTCGGCATCTACTCGGAGGTCGTATCAGCTTTCTCGTCCAAGGAGCTGTACGGATACACGTCGCTCGTCATCGCGACCATGGCGATCGGCGTGCTCTCGTTCACGGTTTGGCTGCACCATTTCTTCACGATGGGACAGAACGCAAATATCAACTCCTTCTTCGGGATCGCGACGATGACGATCGGCGTGCCCACCGGCGTGAAGGTCTATGACTGGATCTGGACGATGTTCCGTGGCAAATTACGCTTTACGCCGCCGATGCTCTTCTCGGTCGCCTTCATCATCACCTTCGTGCTCGGCGGCCTCTCCGGAATCCTGCTCGCGATCCCGCCCGTGGACTTCATGGTCCACAACACCGTTTTCCTGGTCGCACATTTCCATAACGTGCTCATCCCCGGCACGCTCTACGGCCTGATCGCCGGCTACCAGTACTGGTTTCCCAAGGCGTTCGGGTTCCGCCTCTCGGAAGGCTGGGGCAAGATCTCCTTCGTCTGCTGGGTCGTCGGCTTCTACCTCGCCTTCATGCCCCTGTACGTGCTCGGTCTCGGGGGCATGCCACGCCGCAGCCAGGAGCTGTTCGAGCCGGACTACCGGCCCTGGCTGATCGTTGCGGAGTTCGGGGCCCTTATCCTTCTCGCCGGCCTCGTGACGCTGTTCGTCCAGCTCTGGGTGAGCGTGCGGGATCGCGAGAGGAACCGTGTTCCGGTCGGCGATCCCTGGGATGCGCGCAGCCTCGAATGGTCGGTCGCAGCGCCGCCGCCGGAGTACAATTTCGCGACGATCCCACACGTCAGCGGCCGCGACACGTTTTATCTGCGCAAGGCCCATGGGGGCGCCTACAAGCCGGCCGACCATTACCGCGGCATCGAGATGCCGAAGAACAGCTGGGTCGGGCCGCTCGTCGGATTGGGGAGCGCGATCTGCACCTTCGGCTTGGTCTGGCACATCTGGTGGATGGCGCTATTCGGCCTTGCGGCGACTTGGCTCCCCGTGATCGCGGGCAGCTTCGTGCGTGAGACTCACCGCTGGATCCCGGCGTCCGAAGTCGAAGCCGAGGACCGCCGCTGGCTCGACCTCGCTCACGCCACGCGCCCCGTGCCGCGCCAGCTGGAAGAGAGCGTTGCCAATCGCGGGCTCGCGAAGATCATCCCGGCGGAGGTGGCGGCATGACCGGGCCGCAACTCCGGCACATCGGCCTTAATCTCCAGGGCAGCGACGAACTCGAACCCGGCGAGGCCGAGATCGGTCTCTACGGGTTCTGGATCTTCCTGATGAGCGACGCGGTGCTGTTCGCGCTGCTGTTTGCGGTTTACGGCACGCAGGTTTCGGCCACCGCGGGTGCGCCGGGGCCGCAGACCGAGTTCAAGCTCGGCAGCGTCTTCATCGAGACACTGATCCTGCTCACGAGCAGCCTGACTTTCGGGCTGGCCTCGATCGCCTTGAAGTACGATCGCGGTCGCGTGAGGCTCGTCGTGCTGCTCTGTCTGACGCTGGCCCTCGGGATGACGTTCCTGGGCTTCGAATTGAACGATTTCACCACCATGTTGTCCGACAGCGCGAAGCCAGACCGTAGCGGCTTCCTCTCGGTCTTCTTCGCCCTCGTTCCGACGCACGGCCTTCACGTCACGGCCGGCTGCATCTGGATCGTCGTGATGCTCGTGCAAATCGCGGTCTTCAATACCGATGCCCGGGTCAAGCTTAACCTGCTGAAGCTCGGTCTATTCTGGCACTTCCTCGATATCATCTGGATCGCGATCTTCTCCGTGGTTTATCTACAGGGAAAGCTTGGATGAGTGGGCATGCTCAATCGCGGGCGAGGGTGTTGCTGAAGGCTGCGGGCGCCGCCGCCGTGCTCGGCACCTCCAGCCTCCTGTTCGGTGGTGCTGGACGGCCGGGCGCCCAGCCCCGGCGCGACCGGCACCGCAACCTGAAACCCGATGATGATGGGCCGAAGTCCGAGCGCAGCGACATCATCACATACGGCGTCGGCTACGTCCTGGCCCTACTGCTGACCTGTGCGGCCTTCGCTCTCGTCCGCTGGCCTTGGGCGCCCCGCGCGACCGCACTGGGCATCATCTTCGCCTTGGCGCTGATCCAAGCGATCGTGCATTTCCGCTGCTTCCTGCATGTCGATCTGAAGCGGTCGGCTCGCGATGATCTCCAGCTGATCCTGTTCTCCACACTCATCATCGCCGTGATGGTGGGCGGCAGCCTCGTCGTTCTGTTCAATGAACGCATGCGCATGATGTAGCCGGCCTCGACGTGCAGCGGGCGCCCCGGGACCGGCCGTATCCAATTCAGAGGGCCCGCAGGCGCCGGGGGCTGTCAACCGTTCGTGCCGCGGCGAGAGTCCCGACGGCGAGGGCGCCGAGCGCGGTGGCGATGCCGAGCTTCAGCCAGCGCGGATCCGCCGCCGGGACTGTGGGAATCGCGCGTCGGTCGAAGCGACCATGTGCACCGGGGTCCGTGTCGACCGGATCGTAGAGGTTGTCCGGGCGGTTCTCTATCGCAGCTTGGCTCGTCATCTCGCCGCGATAACCGTTCCGGGCGAGGTAGGCATCGATCCAGCCGGGAACGAGCATGTTGCCCAGTATCGCCTTCCAAGTCGGGACGCCGATCCACAGCTCGCGCGGCATGTCGTGCGCGGCGCGGTAGACGTGGCGGGCGATCGCCTCCGGCTGATAGATCGGTGGCACCGGCTCCAGGCGCCGCGGCATGCGCGAGCGCGCCCAGTCGAATTGCGGCGTGTTGACCGCGGGAAGCTGCACCATCGTCAGCCGCACGCGGCTGCCGTCGTGCAGGAGCTCGCTGCGCAAGCTATCGAGGAAGCCGCGCACCGCAGCTTTGGCGGCGCAGTAGCTCGACTGGAGCGGTATCGAGCGGTAGGCCAAGGCTGAGCCGATGCAGATGATGCTGCCCGCGTCGCGCTCGGTCATGTGCTTGAGGGCGGCGAGCGTGCCGTAGACCTGCCCAAGATAGGTGACCTCAGTCGCTCGCTTGTACTCTTCAGGTTTCGTCTGCTGAACGGGCGAGTAGATGGTGACCATCGCGACGTTAATCCAGACGTCAATGGCTCCGAACTTTTTTACGGTCTCGTCGGCCGCTCGCATGACAGCATCGGCGTCAGCCACGTCTACCTGATGAGCCATGGCGCGCCCGCCCGCCTGCTCGATGTCCCGCACCGTCCCCCTCAGCCCAGCTTCGCCGCGGGCGAGAACCGAGACGTTCCAGTGATGCCGGGCGAACTCGTGCGCAATGGCTCGCCCGACGCCGGCGCTCGCACCAGTGATAACGACGACCGGCCGCCTCGTTTTGGAGTCTTCGTGAATCATGATCGATCCTATTCCCAATCAAACGGCGACTTACATACGCAAGAAAGGCTTAACATGGGACGCGCCCTGCTCACTAGCTTCTCCTTAGGCTTTCGTCTTTTGAGCGAACCTGCCAAATATCTACCTGACGACCCCGCGATCGGAGCGCCCGACCAACCAAGCCTCGGTGGTGCATCAGCACCGCATCGCCGTGCGTGCTACCCTGCGGCGCTCTAGCCGAACGAGCGCTCGTGAAACGGAGTGCGTGGCCGGCGCGCTCATGGGCAGTCGCCGATTGCACGCCTCGAGCGCCGCCAACGCTCTCACGCGAAACGGGTCGGCAACGAAATTTATCCGAAGCATCTGTGGCGGCATATAGTAGAGGCTGGAACCCTGCGGCGGCTTCTAAATCTAAATTACATACGGTGGCGTATTTTGTTCCTGGTTATCTCGGCTGCATCAGGTGGAAAATTGCAGAGCGGCCGGCTTCTGGTCAGTCTCTGGTACGGCAGCGTACCGCGCTTATGCCGTGCACTCACAGCGCCGCTGTCGTTCGGCCTCCGGTCATCAAGGGTGCACCGAGGCAGCCGAGAACCCTCAGGGCGAGTGAGATGCGTAGCAGAACGCCGCACGAACAGTCCGTGATCGTACCAGTAGACGTCTGCCGGATGCAGCATTTCGGTAGTCTGAGCAGTTTTCCAAACACCAACAGGAGAACCGGAAGACAGGGCGGATGCCCGTAGCTCTCATCGTGCTGCTTGCTCTGGCAACCATCTTCACAGCCGGCGGCGTCCTGATCGAAAAGTTGGGACGGCACGCGGAACGTGTCAGCGGCACTCTCCATATCTTTCTCTTACTCATCTCATTTCTGGACACTCTAGCCGTCTTCAGCCGCCTTGCCTACATACGACAGCCTCCGTTATTGCAAGCTGCCGAGGATCGAATATATAATCAGGCTGTAACGCGGTGATCATTCGTGGAATACATCAGACTCGATTAAGCCATTCGAGTGCCGGCCACTTTCAAAATTCGTTGCCTAAGCACAAAATTACGCTCAATTCTGGCATGTTTATTGCGGCAAATGCAAATATTCCGCGACACAGGCTTGACGATGCTGGATTTTCGCTTTTGTGTAGCTTTGCGTCACTCGGGTGGCCTTCTCGATGCACCAGTGCGCGAGGAGACGATCACGGCCGGAAGTGCGGCCGAGGCCATCGAGGTGGCCAGACGCATTCACGTCGACATGATCGGCCTGGACGCGAACGTGATCTACGTGGCCGACGCCGATGGTCACGTTCTCTGGTCGCTACGTCTCGTCGATGTCTGGCGATGATGCGACGGTTCGGCACCGCGTCTGAGGCCGGTCGCGCGAGTTTAAAGCCGGGAACGCTCCCGAGGAACTTCCAGAGCGTGGCAATCGCTTCGTGACATGCATGCGGCAGCCGTCGTTGGCGTGTTCCGTGAGCATCTCACGGTCGGCTCTCCAGTCTGGCTGGTTTCGAAGCCCCTCGACATCGACGCCGAGGTCGCGGACTGTGCTCTCGAGCTTCGTGGGCCCGAGCAGAATTCGTAAGGCTCGCAGGTTGCCGGTCCGCCTGTAGATCAGCGGCCCTTTCGTCCGCCGCAGAAAGTGCGTTCTCTATTCCCACAGCGTCAGTCGGAAGTCCGCGGCGCAGCGGCTCGGCTAGGGGTCGAGACCTTTTCGCGAAATGGATGTTCGCGACCGGTGCGTGAACTCGATCCAGTGCGCCACGCCTACGTAAGTGCCCTTAAGCGGCCCCGCTTAAGAAGCCGACCGGAATTTCGTCGCTGCCCTACTCGAGGCATTCAAGGATCATCCAACACGGATGAGGAGCAAACCAATGCCGAGCGCAATCTCCCTGCCCCAGCCCTCGCAGGCGGCCGCGAGCTTCAATGCGCCGGCCGGCAGCATCCACGGGAGCGCGCACTTCGCGGGCTGCCCCGAACTCATCGGAACGCCGTTCTCCTACACCCGCGAGGAGGAGGTCTACGGCGAGGGCGAGGAGGCCGAGTTCGTCTACAAGGTGCTCGAGGGCGCGGTGCGGACCTACAAGGTCTTGAGCGACGGTCGCCGGCAGATCACCGGCTTCCACCTGCGCGGCGACCTGTTCGGCTTCGAGCAGGGCGAGACCCACCGGCATACCGCGGAGGCCTTGTCGGACACCAAGGTTCTGATCTTCAAGCGCCGCCAGATCGAACGGGCCGCGACCGACCGGGCGGAAGTCGCCTGCCAGCTCTGGAGCATGGCAACGAACAACCTCCGCCATGCCCAGGACCATATGCTCCTGCTCGGGCGCCGCTCGGCCACCGAGCGCGTCGCATCCTTCCTGATGGAGGTGGACGAGCGCCTCGGCGGCACTGGCACCTTCGCCCTGCCGATGACCCGGCGCGACATCGCCGACTATCTCGGCCTGACCATCGAGACGGTCTCGCGCAGCATCACCCAACTGGAAGGCGACGGCGCGCTGCAGCGCAGCAGCATCGGCAGTCGGCAGGTCAGCCTCCGCCGCGGCCGGATGCGTCGCGCGGTCGAGGATTGAGGCAGACACCGCCGGTGGCAGCGAGGGACATATGTCGGCAGGGCAGCGCTTCGCGTGGCGGAGCATCCTCGGTGTCGCGGCCATTGTGGCGACGGCGGAGCTGACCGCGCGGCTTGCCTATTCGGATGCGGTCGTCGCGGCGCAGGTGGAGGCTGCCGTCAGACGCGCCAACGACGACATGGCGCTCGCGAGCCGAGCGGATCCACGCGTCGTGTTCACGCGAGAGCATCACCGGTTTTCTGCTGGTCCGTGAAGGTGTGTCCCCCGTAGGCCCGCGCACCGCTCTGCTCCCGCAGGGTCGCCGCCTCGTCCTGCGCATTGGCCGAAATTCCGGGCCGTAGGTCGCAGATACGCCATGCATGACGCACTAGACGGCGGCCTGCCCGTTGGCCCGACGGCATCTCGCCTCCCTTCGCGAGACATCCTGTTCGTACCGCTTGGTTCCGGCCGCCGTGTGCGATCACAGCCCGCCCAAGGGACGCACGCGGCCGAAGCGCACGTTCAGGACAGACACGTCCGGACCATCATGACGGAGCATCACGGCCCGCGACGTTTTCCGCCACATGCAACGTCGTCCGTCGATGTCGCGCGTGGTGTCGATCCGCCAGCGCCAAGACCCGTTTGGCCTGCAGCGCCACCGGACCATCAATCATTCGGCCATCGACGGCGATGGCACCGCTGCCGCTCGCGACCGATCGATCGAAGGCTTCGACGATGCGCCGAGCGCGCGACACCTCTTCGACGGACGGCGCCAGCGCCTCATCTGCCATAGCAACCTGGCGCGGGTGGATACAGAGGATGCCGGTGTAGCCGAACGCGGCTGCCGCCCGGGCCAACGCCTTGAAGGCGGCCTCGTCGTCAATGATGCCGACCGAGCCGGGAACGCCGAAGACGGCGAGCCCGCGCCCCCGTGCCGCGATCGCGACCGCTTGGGCGGGCATGGCCATAGACTCGAACGTCGCGCGCGTACCGACGGCCGAGGCGTAGTCCTCCGAGCCAAATCCGAGGGCGACGACACGCGGCGTCGCAGCTGCGATCGCGTCCAGGCAGCGCATCGCGGACGGATGTTCGATAACGGCGATGACGCCGATACTGCGCTCCGGCAGGCCGGCCGCGCGCTCCGCGACTGCGAGCGCGCCGTCCACATAGAGGCAGACGCTCGCACTCTCGACCTTCGGAAGGATGATGGCGTGAACCCCAGGCCGTGCTGCCGCGCGGATGTCGTCCACGAGGCGATCGGGCTCGTTGTTCACCCGCACCACGGTGGTGAGGGCGTGTTCGGCCAAGACTGCGACCGAACCCGCGAGCTTGTCACGCGCCGCATCCTTGTTGGAGGGCGCTATGGCATCCTCAAGGTCGAGGATGATCGCGCCCGCGCCACGCCTGTGCGCGCCTGCCACCATCCGCTCGGCATCGGCCGGGATGAACAGGAAGGTTCCGACTTCGGTCCAGTTCACGTCACCTCCTCCTCGGCCAGCCGGCGCCGGGCCTCCGCGTCGTAGCCGGCGCGTTCTAGGATCTCGTCGGTGTGCTGGCTCAGGTCCGGCGCCGGTGTGCGGATCGCGCCCGGCGTCATCGACAGGCGCGGCGAGATACCGTGCATCGGCAGCGCGCCGACGTCGCGATCCTCCATCTCGACGACGACTCCGCGCCCGACGACGTGGGGATCGTGGACGATCTGCGCGGCATCATAGACCGGACCGACGGTCACCTCGGCCTTCTCGAAGAAGCCGAGCGCCTCGGCCAGTTCCATCGTAGCGATAAACCCGCCGACCACCCGGTCGATCTCGTCGGCGTGGTCCAGGCGATCGGAATTGGTGCGGAACCTCGGGTCGTCGATCATGTCGGCGCGGCCGATCGCCCTGAACAGCCTCTCGCACATGGCCTGCGTCGAGGCCGAGAGCGCCACCCAGGCCCCATCTTTTGTCGGGTAGATGTTGCGGGGCGCCGAGATCGAGGTGCGGTTGCCGATGCGCGAGGGCGCGCGTCCCGTCACTCGGGCGATGGCCACGTCCGGACCGAGCGTCGCGAAGAGCGGCTCGAGCAGCGAAACGTCCACGACCTGGCCTTTCCCCGTATCTGCCGCGACCCGCAGCGCGACCATCACCGCGTAGGCGCCCTGCAGGCCCGCCACCATGTCGGCGAGCGCCATGTTGGGCATGATCGGCGGCTTGTCGGCAAAACCGGTCTTCGAGGCGAAACCCGACATCGCCTCGACCAGGCTGCCGAAGCCCGGCCGGTTCCGGTAGGGGCCGGTCTGACCCCAGCCCGAGACGCGCACGTAGACGAGGCGCGGATTGGCGGCGAGCAGCTCGTCCGGCCCGAGACCGAGGCGCTCCATCACGCCGGGGCGGAAGCTCTCGATCAGCACGTCGGCCTGCACCGCCAGTCGGGTCAGCACCGCCTTGCCGGCCGGCACCTTGTAGTCGAGCGTGATGCTCTTCTTGTTGCGGGCGTAGACTTTCCAGTAGAGCGGCTGCCCCCCGTCCTTCCAGTCGCGGAGCGTGTCGCCGCGCTTGCGCTGCTCGACCTTCACGACGTCGGCGCCGAAATCGGCGAGCATCAGGCTCAACATGTTGCCCGCGACCAGCCGGGAGAGATCGACCACCGTGAGGTCGCGCAGGGGCGGCTCGGCGGCGGAATCGTAGGCGCGGGGTGCGGCAGTCGGTGGCGGATCGGTTCGAGACGACATGGCGAGCCTCCGGGGTGATCGGCAGGGTAGCGGGGCCCGGCGCGGCGGCACGGACGCCGCCCGCGCGCCCCAACCGCCGCGGCGCGGATCAAGCCGGTCCGTCGGCACGGCGCAAGGCATAGCCAAAGACGAAGACGGACAGACCGAGATTGATCGTTGCGACGACGAGCATCGCGTACAGGAGCGACACGAGGCCGAACCATTCGGCGATGTAGCCGCAGGCGACGGGTGTAACCGCCTGTCCGAGCAGCGGGAGGCGCGCCAGGCGGCCCATCACCGCCGCATATTCGCGCTGTCCGTAGAGCGCCAGCGGCAGCGTGCCCCGCACCACGGTGCGCATGCCGTTGCCGGCCCCGTAGAGCAGCATGGCGAGCCACGCCAGCGACGGGAGCGTGGCCAGCAGCAGGAGGCCGAGCCCGACGCTGGCGCTCGACAGGAGCAGGGACCAGGCCGGATGCGCGCGCCGCCCGAAGGCGAGGCTCGACGACGCGCACGCCCACCTGGGCCGGGCCGATCAGGCCCGTCAGAGCCACCGCGGTGGTGCTGGCGACGCCCATCGTCTGGAGCAGCTGAAGCAGTTGGACCGAGACAGCCGTCATGATCATGGCCGCCATCGCGAAGGTCACGGCGAGGAGGCGCTCGGCCGGGAGCCGGGCGGGCTGCTGCGATCCGGCCGGCTCGTACGGCCGGGGCGGCTCCGCCCTCTCGACAGAGGTCCGGCGCAGCGACGGGAGCGCCCAGGCGTAGAGCGGCGCCACCACCAGAGCACACAGCGCCGCGTAGGTGAGGCAGGCCCCGCGCCATCCGACCTGTTCGACCAGGAAGCTCGTCGCGGGCCAGCAGAGCGAGACGGCGAAGCCCGAGGAAATCGCGATCTGCGTCATGGCCCCGCGCGCGGCCGTCCCGTAGGCTTGGCCGATCGCCGCGAACAGGGGATCGTAGAGGCTCGCCGACATGCCGAGGCCGGCGATCACCCAGGCGAGCAAGAAGACCGGCAGAGTCGGGGCGACCGCCATCAGCGCGAGACCCGCCGCGACGATCACGGCACCGATCACCAGCATCGGCCGCCCGCCGTGACGCCGGATCATGCGGCCCACGAAGGGCGCCGGCAGCCCCGACACGAAGATCGCGAGCGAGAGCGCGCCCACCACCATCGCCTGCGGCCAACCGGTGGATGCGACGATCGGGCCGGAGACGACAGCGACGAGGAAGAAGGTGCCACCCCACAGGATGATCTGGGTCACGCCGAGGGCCATGTTGCCGGCGAGGGTCGGGAGCGGCGTCTCGGGTGGCTCGGCTCTGCGCACGTATGGGGCGCCGGACACGATGAGGGGATCTCCGCCTGTTCCAGTTTCGGGGCTGTCCGCGGCGGAGACCCGGTTCTCGCGAGAAATGCTTCAGGAGATCTGCCCGGCTGCGGTGCCGTCCTAGCACCGATGAGGCGCCGCTGCTGCAATCGCGTCGTTCAACGGCGGACACCACGGGTCCTGGGCGGCCGGGGCCGGCTCACGCGCCGCCGGCGGCTGCGGCGAGCTGCTTGAGATAGCGATCGACCTCGGTGTGGTCGGCCTGCGGGCCGAGCTGCGCCGAGGCGCGCCGGGCGAAGTCGACGACGGCGTGCGCGAAGGGCGCGGGGCGCCCGAGATCGTCGGCCAATTCGGTCGCGATTCCGATGTCCTTGGTCATCAGCGCGAGGCCGAAGCCGGAATCGTAGGTCTCGCTCAGGATGAACGGCTTGAGCTTGTTCTCCGTGGTATTGTTGCGCCCGGTCGAGACGTTGAGGATGTCGGTCATCATCGCGGGATCGAGACCGAACGTGGCGCCGATCTGCACCGCCTCGCAGGCGGCGATCAACCCGGCCGCCGAGACGTAGTTGTTGAGCGCCTTCATGGCATGCGCCGAGCCGAGTCCCCCGGTCCTGAAGACCGAGGATCCCATCGCCTGCAGGATGCCCTCCACGCGCCCGATCACGTCCGGATCGCCGCCGGCCATGATTGCGAGGGTGCCCGCGACGGCCTTCTTGACGCCCCCGGAAACCGGCGCGTCGACGACGGCGATCCTCGTCGCCGCGAGATGCGCCCCCAGATCCCGGGTCGCGAGTGGTGCGGACGAACTCATCTCGATCAGGATCGAACCCGGCTCCATCGCCGCCCGCACCGGGTCTGGCCCGTCGAGCATGACCCGGCGGACGATGGCCCCGTCCGGCAGCATCGTGATCACCGCGGCGGCCCCAGTCGCCGCGTCCGCGGCCGACCCGCAGGTCACCCCGCCCAGCTCCGCGAACCGCGCGCCGGCCTCCGGGGCGGGATCGAAGCCGCGCAGCGTGTATCCGGCCCCGATCAGCCGGGCCGCCATCGGCAGCCCCATCTTGCCGAGGCCGATGAAGGCCAGGGTCGCGGGGGCGCGATCGGGGCCGAGGCTTGGTCTGACACGGGCGTTCCTCCTGGACTTGGCATTCGGCCGGGCGGTCACGCCGCCGGGCGCATCGCCTCAAGGGCTCGGACGAGGTGCGGCCGGAACAGGTCCGGGTTCTCGCTCATGGGGAAATGCCCGAGCCCGGGCATCTCCTCGAAGACGCTGCCGGGCATCAGGGCCGCCAGAGCCGCGCCGTCGGCCACGGTCGCCGAGTAATCGTAGGTGCCCGTCAGCAGGCGCACCGGCAGGCGGCGCGCGTCGACCCGCGGCGCGACCTGCGTGCCGTCGAATTCGTCGCTGTAGAAGGCGAGATCGCCCGCGTAGATGCCCGGGCCGCCCTGGGCGTAGATCCAGGCGGCGCGTCGGCGCCAGCCCTCCGGGCTCGTCGGGCTCATCAGGCCGCGGACATAGGCGCTGTTGTGCAGCCCCCCGAAACCGCCGCGTGGGCGAGAAACGGGTTGCGCCGTCCGGGCGAACGGAGCGGAGCCTCGAGGGCGATCACCCCGCGCAGCAGGTCAGGGCGTTCGGCCGCGACGGTCAGCACCATCGCGGCACCCATCGAGCAGCCCACCAGAATCGCGGGCCCGCGGACGACCGTCTCAAGGAAGGAAGAGACCCAGCCCAAGTAGCGACAGCCATCGAGGCTGTAGGCGCCCCCATCCCAATCGAGCGGCGGCAGCGAACGGCCGTGGAACGGGCAGTCGAAGGCAAGGAGCCGCCAGCGTTGCGCCAGGGCGACGTCGGACAGGATCGCCCCGAATTGCCGCGCATCCGCGCCGGCGGTGTGAAGGAACACGACCGGCGGCCCGTCACCCGCGGCCTCGAAGAAGACCTCGCCCGCCGTGCCGCCCGCAAGTCGAAGAGGAGCATAGCGACCCACGATCTGGCCGAGATCGCGGAGGACCGGATCGGCGGCCTCCGGCACGACCGGCGGCCGCAGGACCTCAAACAGGCGCTCCAGGGCCGGACGCGCCTGTGCCACCGAGAGCGGATCCCCCGACACTGCGGTCTCGGGATTGGCGAGCTGCAGGGCCGTGAACGACTGATGCCGCGGCGGTGGCACAGGCGCGAGGATCCGCCGCCACACCGACGGGGCAGCGGCGACCGTGACGTCGGCGGGCGAGGGGTCGGCCGGCATCCACCGGCATGATTCGTCCTGCGCGAACAGGAGATCGATGGCGTCATCCCCGCAAAGCAGGCGCACCCGTGCGTCGAGGCCGCGGGAAGCGGCGCGGAACTCGGCGTCGTCCAGCGCCCGCGGAAGGCGAGCCCGCATCGTGGAGCGGAAATCCTCGGCCATCACAGCTCCCCGGTCAGGCGCTCAGCAAAGCACATTGTCTGATTGACAGACAAGAGCGGCCCTCGCAGGATCGCCGGTACGGATGACGGGAGGTCGCGATGGCGGAGAGTGAGCAGTTCGAGAAAGGCTTGGCGGTCCGGCGCGCCGTGCTCGGCGAGGCCTATGTGGATGGCGGGCTCGCCAAGGCCGACGACTTCATGATGGCCTTCCAGCGCATCACCACCGAGTGGTGCTGGGGCTACGCGTGGACCCGCGAGGGCCTGGATCGGAAGACGCGCAGCATCATCAACCTCGCCATGCTCACGGCCCTCGGGAAACCCGCGGAACTGAAGCTCCACGTGAAGGGGGCCCTCGCCAACGGCGTGACGGTCGACGAGATCAAGGAGGTTCTGCTCCACGCCACCGTCTATTGCGGCATCCCCGCGGGCCTCGACGCCTTCAAGGCCGCGCATGAGGTGCTCAAAGCCGAGGGCGCCGTCAGCGGCGAGCCAGCCGGACCCGCGCGCTAGCGGGCGCGGCACTCAGATCCCCAGATAGGCGGTCCGCACCTGCGGATCGCCGCGGAGGGCTTCTGCCGTCCCGTCGAGCACGACGCGCCCGGCCTCCAGCACGTAGCCCCGGCCCGCGACCTCCAGCGCAAGAGCGGTATTCTGCTCCACGAGCAGGATCGCGGTCCCGCTCCGGTGGATGCCGGTTAGCGCCCGGTGCAGTTCCTCGACCACGATCGGCGCGAGGCCGTGACTCGGCTCGTCCAAGATCAGCAGCACGGGATCCAGCATCATCGCGCGGCCGAGAGCGACCATCTGCTGCTCGCCCCCCGACATGGAGCCGGCGCGCTGCGTGCGCCGCTCGGCGAGGCGCGGGAACAGCGCGTAGACCGCCTCCGCCCGCGCGCGCAGGCCCGGCTCCTTCCGCCGGCTGAAGGCCCCGAGCCAGAGGTTCTCCTCGACGCTCATCTCGCCGAAGACGTGGCGGCCCTCCGGCACGTGGGCGATGCCGAGGCCGGGCACCGCGTGGGCGGGCCGCGCCATCAGATCCGCACCGCGGTAGGTGATGGTTCCCTGCGCCCGGGGGACGAGGCGCGAGATCGCGCGCAGCAGCGTGCTCTTTCCCGCCGTGTTGGCGCCGATCACGCAGACGAACTCGCCGCGGCCGACGCGGAGCGAGACGCCGTGCAGCACGTCGGCCGCGCCGTAGCCGGCGTGGAGGTCACGGACCTCCAGGAGCCCGTCGGGCGGCTCAGCCGGCATAGGGGCGCCCCAGATAGGCGGTGACGACGTCCGGATGCCGGACGATCTCGGCGGGCGTGCCCACCGCGAGGAGGCGGCCAAAGCTCAGCGCGACGATACGATCGCACAGGGCCATGATCGCCTTCATGTGGTGCTCGACCACGATCACGGTCAGGCCATCGGCCCGCAGGCTCCGGATCAGCTCCATCATCTCGGTCATTTCCACGGCGTTGAGTGCCGCCATCACCTCGTCGAGGAGCAGCAGCGTCGGCTCGGTGGCGAGCGCGCGCGCGACCTCGACGCGAGCCCGTTCCGGGAAGGACAGGTCGCGGGCCCGCTTGGCCGCGATGTCGGCGAGGCCGACGCGGGCCAGGCAGTCGAGCGCCTGGGCGCGGGCCGCGCGCAGCGGCCGGTGCAGCAGACCACCGATGACCACGTTGTCGAGGACGTCGGTATCCATGAACAGCGCGACGTTCTGGAACGTCTTGGTGAGGCCTAAGCGGGCGATCCGGTGGGGCTTGAGCCCGACGAGGTCGCGTTCCCGCAGGCGGATCGAGCCCGCATCGGCGCGATGTAAGCCGACGAGGGTCGAGAACAGCGTGGTCTTGCCCGCGCCGTTCGGTCCGATCAGGCCAAGAATCTCACCCTCTCCGACCGTGAAGCTGATGTCCTGAAGCGCCTGGAGCCCGCCGAAGCGTTTGCCCACCCCGCGGATATTCAAGAGGGTCGCGCGGTCCCGCGCGGTGGAAGCCTCCCGCAGCGGCGCGCTCATCGCGCCCCCGTCCCGTCCGCCGGCTGATCCCGCGCAGGGCCACCAGGCCGTGCGGCTGGATCAGGATCACGGCGATGAGGATCAGGCCGTAGACGAGGTTCGACAAGCCCGCGACCTGTCCCGACAGCAGCGCATTGGCGGCCTCCTCGAGCGCGACGATCAGAACGGCGCCGAGGATCGGGCCGGAGGCCGTGCCGATCCCGCCGACGATCGCGATCAGCGCGATGCGGATCGAGATCGGCGCGGCGCCGAAGACCGCGTCCGGATCGAAGAAGAAGTTGAGTTGCGCGTAGAGCGTGCCGAGCATCGCAGTGAGAGCCCCCGACAGCATCGCGGCCTGGATCTTAACCCGCGCCGTGTCGACACCGACGAC
Source organism: Methylobacterium sp. P31 (assembly GCA_050632875.1). GTDB lineage: Bacteria > Pseudomonadota > Alphaproteobacteria > Rhizobiales > Beijerinckiaceae > Methylobacterium. Next base: position 512,988 of record JBODSC010000003.1, read on the forward strand.
CTCGGCAGCCTGGGCGTTCTCGCGCACCGCCCGGAGCCGGTAGCCGAAGGCCGAGCGGCGGATCCCGACGAAGATCGCCGTGACAACGATCAGGGCGACGAGGTTGAGGTAGTAGAACGGAAGCGTGGTCTTGAAGCTCAGCATCGCCAGGCTCGGCGGCGCGTAGGGCACCGAGATCCCGACCGGACCGCCGGTCAGTCCCGACCACGCATTGGCCACGACGCGCATGACCTCGCCGAAGGCCAGCGTCGCCAGCGCGAAGTAGTGGCCGCGCAGGCGCATGGTCGGCACGCTGATCAGGCCCGCCGCGAGACCGCCGAGGGCGCCCCCGGCCAGCATCCCGAGCCACGGCGACAGGCCGGAATGGATCAGGAGCAGCGTCGACGTGTAGGCGCCGATGCCGAAGAAGGCCGCGTGGCCGAGGGAGATCTGGTTGGCCAGGCCACCGACGATGTTCCAGCTCTGGCTCATCGCGCCGAACAGGTAGACGAGGGCGATGACGCGGATCGCGTAGCCCTGCGCGTCGAGGCCGAGGGGCAGAGCCAAAGCCAGCGCCAGCGCGGCGGCCGGCAGCAGCAGGGGGCCGAGCGCGGGGCGGAGGCCGCCGCCGATGGCCGGCACGGGTGGCGCGTCCGCCCTCACCGTGCGCTCCCCAGAAGACCCTCGGGCCTGAACGCTAGGACGGCGATGAAGACGACGAACAGCACGAGGTTCTGCAGTTGGATCGGGAAGACGAGGCCCGATAGCGACTGGATGATCCCGACCGCGATGCCGCCCACGACGGCCCCGGCCACGCTTCCGAGCCCGCCCAGCACCACCACCGTGAACATCAGCACCACGAACTGGCCGCCGACGGTGGGGTAGACCGTCAGGTAGGGCAGGATCACCGCGCCGCCGAAGGCGGACAGGGCGACGCCGAGGCCGAAGGCCAGGCAGCGCATGCGGTCGACATCGATGCCCGCGAGGCGGGCGGCCATCGGGTCCTGGGCGGTCGCCCGCATGGCGCGTCCGAACCAGCTCGCCCGCAGGAACCACCAGAGCCCGAGCCCGCTCGCCGCCGACATTGCGAAGGCGGCGAGATAGGGCACGCTCACGAAGAACGGACCGAGCCGCAGCGCGGCGGTCTGATAGGGGGTGGTCACCGAGCGGAAATCCGAGCCGAAGGCAAGCAGCGCGGCGTTCTCCAGGACGATGAGGAGCCCGACCGTCAGAAAGATCTGCGCCACCTCCGGCGCCCGCATCACGCGCCGGACCAGCCAGTGCTGGACGGCGAGACCGAGGAGGAAGACGAGCCCGAAGGCGAGGAACGCGCCGACGAGCGGATCGAGGCCGAGCTTGGCCCAGGCGAACCAGGCGATGAACATGCCGAGCATCAGGAACTCGGCCTGCGCGAAGTTGACGATGCCCATGACCCCGAACACCAGGGTCAGGCCGATCGAGATCACCGCGTAGACGCCGCCGATCAGCAACCCGTCGAGGATCGCCTGGAGGAAGGCCACCGCGCTCACGCCTTCCAGGTCGGCGCGGCTTTCGCGAAGCGCTCCGGCCAGACCGTGACGAGGCTCCTTGCCGCGCCACTGCACCATCAGCGGCTCGGCGAGCGTGTTGAGCCCGGCCGCGTCGAACTGGACCGCGCCGCCGGTCATCGCCTTCGTCCACCCGCCGTCGAACCGGGTGCCGTGCAGGACCTCGCGCAGGGCGGCGGGATCGGCCTTGCCGGCCTTCTCCAGCGCCTGGGCCAGGACGTCAAGGCACACGGCGTGCTCCAGCGCCTCGTGCACCATGAAGTAGCCGAACCGCTTGCGGAATGCCTCGGTGAGCGCCGGGTCCTGATCGTAGTTCGACGGGCTAATCGAGAGGATGCCCTCCGCGTAGGCGCCGAGCCCCTTCTCGAAGTCCGGGATCACGTAGCCGGCCGCGCCACCGATGGCCGGCATGGTCAGGCCCTGCTGGCGCATCACGCGGATGATCTGCAGGCTATCGTTGAGATAGGAGACCGGGAACACCGCCTGTGCGCCGGAGGCGCGGAGCTTGTTGATGAGCGGGGTCACGTCGGTGATGCCGAGCGGGTAGGCTTCGTCCATCGCGACCTGCACGCCGGCCTTCTTGGCCGCCTGGCGCAGGCCGGTCGCCTGCGACGTTCCGTAGGCCGTGTCTTCGTACAGGATGGCGACCTGCGTCAGGGTGCTGCCCGCAGCCTTGGCGATGGCGAGCGTCCCGTCGAACTGGGCCGCGCCCAGGACCGAGGCCTTCGCGACGACTTGGAACACGTTCTTGAAGCCGCGCTCGGTGATCTGATCGGAGAACGACATCGTCAGCAGCGGGATATCCCGCCGCTCGGTCACCTCCGAGAGCGCGAGCGTGAGCGAGGACGCGAAGGCCCCCAGGATTGCCACGACGCGGTTCTGGGTGATCATCCGCTGGGCCACAGTGGCGGCCTGGGTCGGGGTCGAGGTGGAGTCGCCGACGATCAGCTCGATCGGCGCCCCGCCCAGCGCTCTGATGCCGCCGGCGGCGTTGATCTGGTCGGCTACCAGCGCGATTCCGTTGCGGGAGTTGATCCCGAACTGCGCGTTCGCGCCCGAGAGCGGCAACACCACCCCAACATTCACCGCCGATGCCGCGTGAGCGCGGCGAGATCAGGGCGGGCGCGGCAACGACAGCTCCGATCAGACCGACGGCGCGGCGGCGATCAACCCGACATTTCTGGATGGCGGTCGGCGTGTCGGCCATGGATCTCGACCCTCCCGCGCGGTCCCTCGCTCAACGGGGCCCGTCATTGGTGCAGACAGACTGGCAAACGCCCGTGTCCTCGTCAATCGACGTTCAGCCAAACAGATTGTCTGACGACGATGGATTTCGGACCCGGAATATGGTCCGATGATTCCGGCCTGCTGAGTCGGAGCCGACAGCAGGAAAGCGCAGGGTTCTGACGTCGCGGATTGACAGACGGGCGCCGGCCCGGAGAGCTGTTGTCATGCAGGATTCCGATCTTCTCGTCGCCCGACATCCGGCCACGCTGCGGCTTCTCGTGGAGGAGAAGCTGCGCGCCGCCATCGCAAGTGGTCTGTTCAAGCCTGGCCAGCGCCTGATCGAGCGCGAGCTGTGCGAGCTGACGGGCGTCGGCCGCACGTCGATCCGCGAGGCGATCCGGCAGCTCGAAGCGGAAGGGCTCATCACGGTCGTGCCGCATCGCGGGCCGACCGTGAGCGTGGTCAGCCCCGAGGAGGCGCGCGAGGCTCTACACCGTGCGCGGCCTGCTCGAGGGCTATGCCGGCCGTGAATTTGCCAAGCGGAGGCCCGAGGCGGAAATCGCCGCGCTCGAGCGCGATGTCGCGCGCTTCGCCGAGGCGGCGGCTGGCGAGGACCGCCGCGCCCTGATCGAGGCGAAGACCGCCTTCTACGCGACCTTGATGCGGGGCTGCGGCAACGCCGTCATCACGCAGATGCTCACGACCCTGCACAACCGGATCACGCTGCTGCGGCTGACTTCGATGGCGCAGCCCGGCCGGCTGCGGGAGAGCGTCGCGGAGATCCAGACCATCCGCGACGCGATCCTGGCCGGCGATCCGATTGCCGCGGAAGCGGCCTGCCACACGCATATCGAGCGCGCCTCGGCGGTCGCCATCGCCGTCCTCTCGGCGCAGGACGACCCGCAATCCCAGCGCGGGCCGCGCCCCGCCTCCTCGTGCTGACCGATCCAGAGGGCCGGAGCCAAGCATGTCGATCTACGAGGTGTTCGCGCTCCGCTATGCCACCCACGACCGGTCGGCGCGGGAGAACTTCGTCTATCCGCCGGGGCCCGGCGGGGATCCGCACGACCGGCCCATGCCGATGGACTATTTCGTCTGGCTGCTGCGCGCCGGTGACCGGACGATCCTTGTCGATACCGGCTTCGACGCCCCGGCCGCGCGCGCCCGCGGGCGCGCGCTCCTCCAGCATCCGGCCGATGCCCTGCGTGCCATGGGCGTCGCGCCGGAGGCAGTGAGCGACGTGATCATCACCCATCTGCACTATGATCACGCCGGCAACCTCGCGGCCTTCCCGGCGGCGACGTTCCATCTTCAGGATGCCGAGATGGTCTTCGCCACGGGGCGCTGCATGTGCCACGACCGCCTGCGCGGCGCTTTCTCGGTGGAGGATGTGGTCGCGATGGTGCGCCGGGTCTACGCGGGCCGCGTGCGCTTCATCGATGGCGACGCGACCCTGTTTCCCGGCGTGTCGGTCCACCTCGTCCCGGGCCATTCGCGGGGGCTGCAATGCGTGCGCGTCGCGACAGCCCGCGGCGCCGTGGTGCTGGCCTCGGATGCCACCCACTACTATGCCAACATCGAGACCGGGAATCCCTATTCCATCGTCACCGACATCGCCGCGACCTTCGAGAGCTGGGAGCGGCTGCGCGCGCTCGCCGACAGCGAGGCCCACATCGTGCCGGGCCACGACCCGCTGGTGATGACACGCTATCCGCGTGTGTCCGAGGTCGGCGTCGAGGCTGTCGCGCTCCATCGGCCGCCAGCGTTGTGATGGGAGAGCAAGCCTGATCCGTCAACGGCGTCACGTTTTGGCGCTTGCCGGCTCGGCGGCCACCTGCAAGTCTATTCAAAATTCAAACCGCGCAAAGACGCGGAGTCAGGTCGGGAGGACGCGATGAAGGCCCAGGTTCTCGGTACCCTTTTCTGTGCGCTCGCGCTCGCCGCGCCAGCCGCGGCGCAGTCCCCGATCATCATCAAGTTCAGCCACGTCGTCACCGCCGACACCCCCAAGGGCCAGGGGGCCGAGCGGTTCAAGCAGCTCGCCGAGGAGCGTACCAAGGGGGCGGTCAAGGTCGAGATCTATCCGAACAGCACGCTCTACAAGGACAAGGAAGAGGTGGAGATGCTCCAGCTCGGCGCCGTCCAGATGCTGGCACCGTCCACGAGCAAGTTCGGACCTCTGGGCGTGAAGGAATACGAGGCCTTCGACCTCCCCTACATCTTCCCCAACGAGCAGGTGCTGCGGCGCGTCCAGGACGGGCCGATCGGTCAAGGCCTGTTCAAGAAGCTCGAATCCAAGGGCATCAAGGGGCTCGGCTACTGGGACAACGGCTTCAAGATCCTCACCTCGAACAAGCCGATGCACGGACCTGAGGACGTGAAAGGCCTGAAGTTCCGGATCCAGTCCTCGAAGGTGCTGGAGGCCCAGTTCAAGCAGCTCGGCGCGCTGCCGCAGGTGCTGGCCTTCTCCGAGTTGTACCAGGCGCTCCAGACCGGCGTGGTCGATGGCCAGGAAAACCCGCCGTCGAACATCACAACCCAGAAGGTCAACGAGGTGCAGAAGCACGCCACGCTGACCTATCACGGCTATGTCGGCTACGCGGTCATCGTGAACAAAGGCTTCTGGGACGGGCTACCCGCCGACATCCGCACGACGCTCGAAGGCGCGATGAAGGACGCGACTGCCTACGAGCACCAGATCGCCGACCAAGAGAACGAGAAGGCGCTCGCCGAGATCCGCGCCACCGGCAAGACCGAGGTCTACGCGCCGACCGACGCCGAGAACGCGGCGTGGCGCAAGGCCCTGGCACCGGTGCAGCGCGAGATGGCCTCCCGCGTCGGCAAGGACCTGATCACCGCGCTCAACAAGGAGGCCGAAGGCGCGCCGAACAATTGATCCTTCCGCCGCGGCGCGTGGACCGACCATGTTTCTGAAAATTCTCGATCGGCTCGAAGAGGTGCTGATCGGAACGCTGATGGCGGCCGCGACCGTCATCACCTTCGCCACAGTGGTCCACCGCTTCCTCTCGGGGATCCCCGCGCTGCAGGACTACACCGACCGGATCGATTTCGGCTGGTCGCAGGAACTGTGCATCTACATGTTCATCTGGGTGGCCAAATTCGGTGCGGCCTACGGGGTGCGCACCGGCATCCATGTCGGTGTCGACGTGCTGGTCAACCGGCTGCCGCCAGGCGCCCGCCGCATCATGATCCTCGTCAGCCTCGCGGCGGGCGCTCTGTTCACCGGTATCGTCGGCACGCTCGGCGCGAGTTTCGTCTGGCGCATCGGCCACACGGACCAGACCACGCCCGACATGGAGATCCCGGTCTGGATCGTCTATCTCGCGATCCCGCTCGGTTCCTATCTGATGTGCTTCCGCTTCCTGCAGGTCGCGTGGGGCTACCTAAGAACCGGGCACCTTCCGGCCCGTGACCATGCCCATGTCGACGGCGTCGAGACCGTCGAGGGGATCGACCCGATCCAGCTCGGTCGGGAGGGAGGCCCGGCATGAGCGGTCTGATCATCTTCGGGCTACTCATCGCCCTCATGCTCACCGGCATGCCGATCTCGATCGCGCTCGGCCTGACGGTGCTGACCTTCCTGTTCACGCTCACCCACGTGCCGATCGAGAGCGTGGCGCTCAAGCTGTTCACCGGGATCGAGAACTTCTCGATCATGGCGATCCCGTTCTTCATCCTCGCGGGCAATTTCCTCGCTCATGGCGGCGTCGCCCGGCGGATGATCGCGTTCACGACGTCGCTCGTCGGGCACTGGCCCGGCGGCCTGGGCCTCGCCGGGGTGGTCGCCTGCGCGCTGTTCGCCGCCGTGTCGGGATCGAGCGTGGCGACCGTGGTGGCCATCGGCTCAATCATCCTGCCGGCGATGGTGGCCGAGGGCTATCCGCGGCGCTTCGGCGCCGGGGTGATCACCACTTCCGGGGCGCTCGGCATCCTCGTTCCGCCCTCGATCATCCTCGTGCTCTATGGCGTCTCGACGAACTCCTCCATTGGCAACCTGTTCCTGGCCGGCGTGATGCCGGGCATCGTCCTGTCGGCCATGTTGGCCAGCGTCACCTTCGTCATGGCCAAGCGCCGCGGCTACCCGCGCATGCCGAAAGCCTCCTGGGCGGAGCGCCTGCGCGCCTTCCGCGAGAGCGCCTGGGGCCTGTTCCTGGTCGTGATGGTGATCGGCGGCATCTATGCAGGCATCTTCACGCCGACCGAGGCGGCCGCGACCGCTGCCGTCTATGCCTTCGTCATCGCCGTCTTCGTCTACCGTGACCTGAAGCTCTCGGACGTGCCCCGGGTCCTTCTCGCCTCGGCGAACATGAGCGCGATGCTGCTCTACATCATCACCAACGCGGTGCTGTTCTCCTTCCTGATGACCTCGGAGAACATCCCGCAGGCGATGGCGGCCTGGCTGATCGCGATGAACTTCAGCCCGTTGGTCTTCCTGCTCGTGGTCAACATCATCCTGCTGATCGCCGGCAACGTGATGGAACCGTCCTCAATCCTGCTCATCATGGCGCCGATCCTGTTCCCGATCGCCATCAAGCTCGGGATCGACCCGATCCATTTCGGTATCATTATGGCGGTCAACATGGAGGTGGGTCTCTGCCACCCGCCGGTCGGGCTCAACCTCTACGTCGCCAGTGGCATCGCCCATATGGGCATCTCCGAACTGACGGTCGCGGTGATGCCCTGGCTCCTGACGATGCTGGCATTCCTGATCCTGGTGACCTATTGGCCCGGCCTCTCTCTGTGGCTTCCACGGGCGCTCGGGGCCATGTGACGAGTGCCGAGCGCGCAGTTTGGGCGCCGGCGACCCTCGCTCGGAACGGATCGCGTTTGTGGCTGACCCGCTCTCTGTGGCGAAGTTCGCGATCCTGGGCTGGGCTTGGCGGCGCGAGCGCCATCGGATGAACCTCGCCGAGTACCCCACGTGCATCGCTGGTCTCAGCACATGATGAGTCGGCTCGCCATGAAGCGCGGCTTTGTGGTTCCTCTGAGTTGGCGCGGGTGCGGGTCTAAGAGCGCGGGACGAAACCGCAGTCAGCGGGTTGGGCGGGCATGGACGCTCTTGTACCCGACGACCTCTGGGCGGTGATCGAGCCGCTTCTTCCATCCGAGCCTGAGAAGCCGAAAGGCGGTCGGCCGCGCGCCTCGGATCGGGCGGCGCTGGCGGGCATCATCCTGGTTCTGCGCACGGGCATGCAGTGGGAGCATCTGCCGCGTTCCGATGTCGGCTGCAGCGGCAAGACGAGTTGGCGGCGGCTGGGCGCGTGGCAGGCGGCTGGCGTCTGGGCCGCCCTGCACCGTGTGCTGCTGGAGCAGCTTCAGGATGTCGATGCGCTCGACTGGTCACGCGCGGTCCTCGACAGTGCGAGCCTGCCGGCGAAAAAGGGGCCCCGCGACGGGCCCGAACCCGACAGACCGGGGCAAGCCGGGCACGAAGCGCCACCTCGTCGTGGACGCCAACGCCACGCCGCTCGGCCTGACGCTTACCGGAGCCAACTGCCACGACAGCCGCACGCTGGCAGCTACCCTCGACGCGGTGCCGGGCGTGCGCAGCGGCCGCCGTGGTCGCCCGCGGCGCAGGCCCGACAAATTGCATGCCGACAAGGGCTATGACCATCGTCGCTGCCGGCGTGAGTGCCGCGCCCGCAGCATCACGCCACGGATCGCCCGGCGCGGCATCGAGAGCAGCGAACACCTCGGACGCTACCGCTGGATCGTGGAGCGCACCCTGGCTTGGCTCGCACGCTTCCGCCGACTTACCATCCGCTACGAGCGACGCGCTGACCTCCACCTCGCCTTCACGACACTCGCCTGTGGCCTCATCTGCAGGGCACAGCTCAAACGGTTTTGTCCCTGACTCTAAGTTCGTCCGGCGACGTTCTGGTTCGAGGATGATGGCGCTTGCGGCTTCGAACTGACGGCTGACGGTGGTGCGCTCTACCGTCCTGGCACCAGCCGTTCCAGCAAAGGAAGCTCAGAGCTTCACGCCTTCCAGGTAGCCGCGATTCCAAGTGGGACTCATGAGGATTTCATTGACGCACACCGTCGGTGGAAGTCGAGCTACGAACAGGATCGTCTCAGCGAGATCCTCGGCCTGCAGCATCCGTCCCTTGTCTTCCGCGGTGACCGGAACGGGACGCTTATCGAGGAGGGGCGTGGCGACCTCACCAGGGCAGATGCAGCAGGAGCGAATGCCATGTCCGCACTCCTCCTGATTGAGGCTTTCTGAGAGCGCCACCAACCCATGCTTGGCCGCGGAATAGGCCGGTCCCGTCAGCTTGGAGACGTAGCGCCCGGCCCACGAGGAGACTTGTATGATCAGTCCGCCTCGCTGAGCACGCATAATCGGCAGCACGGCCCGCGATGCGTAGAAGGGGCCGTTCAAATCCGCTCCGATCACACTATCGATTGCGTCCGGCGAGATCTCGCTCCAACTCCTGTTTGACACGTTGAGACCTGCGGAGTTCACCAGGATGTCGCACCGGTGATAGGCCGCGGCGACGGCCTCCCAGGCGCGCTGCACGTCGTCGGCCTGTCGTATGTCGGCAGGTGCCACCAAGGCCTCCCCACCCGCTGCGCGCACGAGTTCGGCCGTCGTCTCGAGAGCCTCGCGTCCGCGTCCCGTGAGCGCCAATCGTACCCCAGCCTCGGCGAGCGCCACCGAGACGGCTTGGCCGATGCCGGACCCGGCTCCCGTCACCCAGGCGACCTGTCCTCTGATATCGCGCAGCATGTCGAGCGCACCTCTCAAGCTTCTCTCGTGCGGCACGCGCTGAGTCGGGGACCGCACAAGGCCGGCTCGCGCTCCTGGCTCAGATGTGGTGCTCGCGGCGGGGTGATGTCTGAAGGTTCGGGGACCTGGCCGGGTTGTCCTATTCCTTGCCGACCAGCGGGCAGCCTCCCTCCGCCAATGGGCGGAACGCTTGGTCGGCAGGGATCGTGTCGAGCAGCTTGTACAGGTCCCACTCGCCCTTCGACTCCGCGGGCGCCTTCACCTCGAACAGGTACATCGGGTGAAGCTTGCGGCCGTCGGCGCGGACGGATCCCTTGCCGAACAGCGGGTCATCCGTCGGATTGCCTTTCATCCAAGCCATTGTCGTCTGGGCGTCCTTCGATTTCGTCGCGGCAACTGCCTTGAGATAGTGCAGAAGGCCGGCGTAGACGCCCGCGTGGTTCATCGTCGGCATGGTGCCGTTGTTGCGCCGAGAGAAGCGCTCGGAGAAGGCGCGCGTGCCCGGATTGAGATCCCAGTAGAACGACTCGGTGAGAACCAATCCTTGGGCGGTCTGTAGGCCGAGCGAGTGAACATCAACGGCGTAGATGAGCAGCGCAGCCAGTTTCTGGCCGCCGTCGGTGAGGCCGAATTCGTGCGCCTGCTTGACGGCGTTGATCGTATCGCCGCCCGCATTGGCGAGTCCGACGACCTTCGCCTGCGAAGCCTGCGCCTGAAGCAGGAACGAGGAGAAGTCTGTGGCGGGGAACGGAACCTTAGCGGCGCCGAGCACGCGGCCTCCGCCCTTCTGGACGACGGCGGTGGCCTCATTCTGTAGCGAGATCCCGAATGCGTAATCGGCTGTCAGGAAATACCAAGTGTCACCCCCACGCTTGAGCATCGCCCCGGCCGTACCGTGCGCGAGGGCATAGGTGTCGTAGGTCCACTGGATCGTATTTGGCGAGCAGGCCTTGCCGGTAAGATCGGTCGTCCCAGCGCCCGAGTCGATAAAGATCTTGTTCTTCTCGCGCGTGACTTGGCTGACGGCCAGGGCCACCGAAGAGGTCGGCACGTCGAAGATCGCGTCGACGCCGTCGCGGTCATACCACTGGCGGGCGATGGCGGCGCCGACGTCCGGTTTGTTTTGATGGTCGGCGGAGACGAGTTCGACCCGGACGTCGGAATTTATCTTTGCGAAGTCCTCAATCGCGAGTCGCGCGGCGACGACTGACCCCTGACCACCTGTGTCGGAGTAGACGCCAGACATGTCGTTAAGAACGCCGACCTTCACGTTGATCGGCTGAGCCTGGCTCGCTCCGGTCATGACGGCCCAGGCGACCGCAACCGACAAGACGCAGCACCGAACCAGCGCCATGGCCTACTTTCCTCCCTAGCTGTTTTTATGACTCGCACGAGGGCACGGCTCATGACTCAACGTCAAGTCCTCCGATCTTATCACACCGGATCCTCAAGGATGGCGCCGGCTCGGACGCGCTGGGGCGGTCGGATCCAGGCATGGGCCGACCATCCGGATCCGGCCAGAAATCGTCACAGCCGCCACCCTGCCTCGGGAAATTCTGATCCGTGCTGTGATCACGCCGCTCCACCTGCCAGGTTTATGCCCCTGACCGCCCCGCCGCGCTCTGCGGCCACATGAGCAGGGGTGTGCAGATCGCTTCGCGTTGCGTGTGCTCCAGTTGTGCGCCGACGGGGATCGTGACGCGACCTCGCGCGATGAAGACTTGCAGTCCGCCCGAAACGCTTCCAAGGGCTGACACTGCGATAAGAGCGAGCATAGGTGCGGCGGCGCGCGCCGCCGCGTTCGTGACATCCCCCTCTGCAGCAACCAAGAAGCGAACAGAAAAATTCTTACTTGGACATTCTGACTATTAACACTTAACTGTGCGGTCATAACTATTTCGGAGCGCGTTTAAGAGCCAATTTCCGAGTTGTAAGGATGCGTTCTTCAGAATCGCGCTCACGAACAATTTTCATCTAACCTGACCGCGGATTGTCCCGGACGATCAAGCGCGAAGGACCACGGTTTGAATAATGTCAAAGTAGGGTCCAGGTCCGCGCATTGGACCAAGGGAAGGGTAACGTGATGACCGGGATGAGTCTTCGGCACGTTCGGACCGGCTTGATTGCCGTCGCCGTGTTTGGGATCGGCCTCACTACCGATGCACAGCAGGGCAGGTGGCCCACCGGTGGCCCCGGTTTTTCTCAGGCCGAGGCGCGGATTGGACGGCCGGCAACCGCAACGAGCGTCGCCGGTGTTGCCCGGCGCACCGCTCGGCGCGTTGGGCGCTCCTAGCTGTCCTTGAGGCCGTGGGCGGGGGGTGCACCGACCTCTGCCTTTTCGGCCCCAGCCAGGAGAGTGAGGCTGCGTGAGAAACGCAACGGCGTGGGACAGATCGTGAGTGTGTCCGCTGTCCTGCCGGGCGGTTCAAAATGCCCCCGCCGAGATCAGGCCTCTACGGCGACGCGCCAGTCGGGATGGAGACGGCGAGGATGCAAACAGCCAATCCCGCGGCGGCAGGGATTCGTAAGTTCCTGGCAGATCCGCTCCTGCACTTCATTGTCGCCGGCGCTCTCCTGTTCGGGGGCTTCTCTTGGCTGCGCAGCGACGCGCCGACAGCGCAGGCACAGGAACCCGTCAGAATCGGTGAAGGCGAGATCCGCTGGGCCCGAGAGACCTTCGCGGCTCAGTGGCGACGGAACCCGACCCCTGAGGAAATGACGGGTCTGCTGGCCACGCTGATCAACGAAGAACTGCTGGCGCGCGAGGCGCGCGCCCTGGGCCTTGACCAGCAGGATACGGTGGTGCGGCGCCGGTTGGCGCAGAAGCTCAGTTTCCTCATCGAGAACACCGCTAGCGTGGCCGACCCGGATGAGATCCAGCTCCGCCGGTACTATGAGGATCACGCCGAACACTATCGGAGCGCGTCGCGGATTTCCTTCCGGCACGTCTTCTATAGTCCCGAGCGGCGGCCGCATGCCGCCTTGGATGCGAGCCGCGCGCTGGCCCAGCTCGCATCGGCCAGCGGGGACGAGAGGCTGGCCGGCGGGGATCCGCTGCCCCTGGATGAATCCTACAGCGATCTCGACCTCCAAGGCGTCTCAAGCCTGTTCGGCCCCGACTTTGCGCAAGCCGCCTTCGCCTTGCCGATCGGGGTGTGGAGCGGCCCCGTCCGCTCCGCCTACGGCACTCACTTGGTTCGAGTCTCGGACCGCGCCCTGGGCCAGCGGCACCGCTATGAGGACATCCGCGACGCGATCCTGGCAGATTGGCGAAGGGAAAGAGAGCGCGACGTCAAGGAGCGCTACCTCATTCAGCTTCGAGACAAGTACGGCGTCGTCATGGACGAAATCGCGCAGCCGGGTACAGACCCTGCGCCCGGCCGCGAGGCCGCTCCATGAACGCGGGCACAAGCCGTCCCGGAGCCCTGATCCGCGGATTCGCATGCGCGGGGCTATTCGGAGCGCTGACCGGACCGACCGTCCCGGTCAGTTTTGCCCACGAGCTTCGACCCGCCTACCTCGCACTGACCGAATCGGCGCCGGGCGTGTTCGATGTGGTGTTCAAGACACCAATGCGCGGCGAGCTGAGGCTGGCACTGGGCGTGGGGTTCTCGCGCCAAGTCCGGCCCGTGTCCCCGGTACTCTCCCGCAAGTCCGACGATGCCATGGTGCAGACTTGGCGGGTTCGCGCCGAGCACGGTCTGGCGGGTCAGCGCGTCCGGGTCGTCGGTCTGGAGAATACAGTCTCCGACGCCCTCCTTCGCATCACGTTCATGGACGGCCAATCTCTGGTCCAGCGGCTGACGCCCGCGGCGCCGCAGGCCACGCTTGCGGTCAAGCCGAGCGGGCTCGATGTCGCGGGCATGTACTTATTCCTGGGCGTCGAGCACATTCTGCTCGGGTTTGATCATCTGCTGTTCGTGCTCGGGCTCATCCTGCTCACGACCGCGTCCCGGCAGCTACTATGGGCCGTCACGGCCTTCACGGTCGCGCACAGCATCACCCTGGCGGCGGCGGCGCTCGCTCTGGTTCACGTGCCGTCCAGGCCGGTCGAGGCGGTGATCGCCCTCTCGATCGTATGTCTGGCCGTCGAGATCATCCGCGCCCGGGAGAAGAGGCCCGGGCTTGCGGTGCAGGCGCCCTGGCTTGTCGCCTTCGCCTTTGGTCTGCTGCACGGTTTCGGCTTCGCAGGCGCGCTGAGCGAGATCGGCATGCCCGCCGGGCACATCCCCGTGGCGCTGCTCTTCTTCAATCTCGGTGTCGAGGCGGGTCAGCTGCTCTTCGTGACCGCGGTACTGGCGCTGGCCGCCCTTCTGCGGCGCCTGTGGTGGCCGCTGCCGCACTGGGCCTCTCTCATCCCGCCTTACGCGATCGGCTCAACGGCGATGCTCTGGGTGCTCCAGCGCGTCGCGGCGTTCTAACCCTCGTCCCCAAGAGATCGCCATGGCGAAAGAAGCACTCGCAAAACTCCTGCTCCTCGGCATGAGCGGCCTCGGCTTTGCCCCGCCGGCAGGAGCTGCGGATTTTACGGCCACCGATGTCGGCACGCTGACCAAAGGCGCTGCGGAAATGCTCTTTCCGACGAAGCGCCCATACTCGCCTTACGCTGACCGTAGTTTTCCGTCACGGCCATTTTTCGGCGACACGCACCTGCACACCTCCTTCTCCTTCGACGCGGGCGCGTTCGGAGCGCGGCTCGAGCCGAGCGACGCCTACCGCTTCGCCAAGGGCGAGCAGGTCCGGGCGTCGTCGGGCCAGCCAGCGAAGCTGTCACGGCCCCTCGATTTCTTGGTCGTGGCCGATCATTCGGACCAGATGGGCTTCTTCCCCGACCTAATGGCGGGAAAGGCGAGGATCTTGGCCGATCCGACCGGCCGGAAGTGGCACGACATGATCGCCAGCGGACAGGGCGCGGACGCGGCCATCCAGATCATCACGGCCTTCTCACAGGGGACATTCCCGAAGTCGCTGGTCTACCGTCCGGACGGGAGCCCCTACCGTTCGGCTTGGCAGGAGACGATCAAGGCAGCGGAGCAGGCCAATGAACCCGGCCGGTTCACCGCCCTCATCGGCTACGAATGGACCTCCAATACCGGCGGAAACAATCTTCACCGGAACGTCATCTTCCGCGATGGCAGCGAGAAGGTCAGCCAGATCGTGCCCTACACGACGATGGCCCCCTTCGGCAGCGACGACCCGCGCGATCTCTGGAAATGGATGGCCGCCTACGAGGACAAGACGGGGGGCGCCTCCTCGCCATCGCGCACAACGGCAACCTCTCCAACGGCCGCATGTTTCCGCTCATCGAACCCGGCACCGGCAAGCGGATCGACCGGGCCTATGCCGAGACTCGGGCGAAGTGGGAGCGTCTCTACGAGGCGACCCAGATCAAGGGAGATGGGGAGACGCACCCCTATCTCTCGCCGAACGACGAGTTCGCTAATTTCGAGCGTTGGGATAAGGGCAATCTCGATCTGAGCGTCGCCAAAACGCCGGACATGCTCCCGTACGAGTACGCCCGCTCAGGGCTGAAACTCGGTCTGAAGTTGGAGGCTGAGACCGGGATCAATCCGTACAAGTTCGGCCTGATCGGCTCCACGGATTCCCATACCGGTCTGGCGGCAGTCGAGGAGGACAACTACTTCGGCAAGACGTCCGCGATGGAGCCGAACGCGGAACGCAGCAGCCGCGTCTTCGTCAAGGGCGCGGCCGGAACGCTCTACGAGTGGGAGACCTCCGCCTCAGGTTATGCTGCCGTGTGGGCTACGGAGAACACGCGCGATGCGCTCTTCGATGCGATGGAGCGGCGCGAGACCTACGCGACGACGGGCTCGCGCATGCTGGTGCGCTTCTTTGGCGGTTACGCATTCGACGAGGCCGATGCCAAGAGCCGGAATCCTGCGGTGGCCGGCTATTCCAAGGGCGTTCCCATGGGAGGTGATCTCGGAGCGGCTCCTGCCGGTAAGGTTCCGACCTTCTTGGTCGCGGCGTTGAAGGACCCCATCGGCGCGAGATCTCGACCGCTATCAGATCGTCAAGGGTTGGCTCGATGAACGGGGAGAGGTGCAGGAGAAGGTCTACGACGTCGCTTGGTCGGATGGCCGGTCACCGGCAGACGACGGCAAGCTACCGCCGGTCGGCAATACGGTCGATGTCGCGAGTGCAACCTGGAGCAACACCATCGGCAGCCCTGAACTGATTGCCGTCTGGAGAGATCCCGAGTTCGATCCGAAGCAGCGCGCCTTCTATTACGGGCGGGTCCTCGAAATACCGACTCCGCGGTGGACCGCATACGATGCCAGGTACTACGGCGTAAGACTCGCTCCCGGAGTCCCAACTTCCTTGCAGGAGCGCGCCTACACGTCACCGATCTGGTACTCGCCGAACGAGTGAGCGACCGCGGTACGGAAGCGAGCGGGCTGTGTGCGTGCGAGGTGCGCCCGGCTGTTCACGGCGCCAGTCTGATGCGGAACCCGCGGAGTACTGGCCGTGGGCTGGCCGGCGGCCTTGAACTCGTCGAGCTAGAGCGTATTATGAACCTTGCACGAACGCTCTTCTGAGCGGCCGCCGAAACGACTTCCAAAGGGCGCTGATTGTGAAGGATTGATTGCCTCTGCGGGTGTCGGGCAGCCCCGGGCCGGGTTTGCGGCCTTGCACTGCCAACTTACCGGTTGATCGAGGCTGGTAAAAATTCACCCGCTTCAATCAAGGATGGCAGCGCCGCACTGGGTCGAAAGAAAGCTCTCAATAACACGCTCTAGGCAAACTGGGCCCTTTGAGGCTTGCGTCGGACTCGGAGCCGGATGGCGAGCAGTCGTTCTGGAAGCGATCCGGAATGTAGGAGGCGATCCAAAAGGTTCTCGCCCCGGCTAAGAGCCTCTCACAAGACTCCCGCTGAACCGTCGCGGCCAGAAGTAGGACTTCCGGCGATCGACGATCTTGTGAGAACTCTAAGTCGCAGCCGTCTTGCATCCTGTTCATCGACGAACTCGACGGCATCTCCGACCGTGCGCAGATCCGAGAGTCGCGGCCGTCTAGTACCGGAGATTGCGGGGGCGAATGCGACCTGAGTCCGGCCGGTGGCGCAGGTGGCCCTGAACTGGCTGCCGACCCGGCCGAACGTGCGCAACGCCGTGGTCGGCGCCCGCACGGAGGAGCCGCTGAAACAGAACCTCGGCGCGCTCGGCTGGAGCCTGACGCCCGAGCAGGTCGCCCTTCTTGATGCGGCGAGCCGGGAGGTGCCGATCTATCCCTACCGGCCCGAGAAGGGTTTCGACGCGCGCAATCCGAAGCCGACCGCCTGGTAAGGAGACGGCCCTCGACTGGGTTCGAGGGCGAAATCCCTGTCGCTCCTGACGGCTGTGGTCAGGGCGAGGATCAGATCAGCGCTGCACGTCACGGCCGTAACATTGGGGCTGGATCCCGAGCTCGGCCACGATGTGCATCTGCGGCCGGCCGCTTCCATCCAGCAGGGCGGCCGCTTCGCGGTTGAACACGGGCGTGAACTCCCGTCTCATCTTCGCCATCCAGCACATTTCCCGGTGATTCCAAGCGAGATCAAAGGTTTCCGTGAAACCGATGAAGGATCAGATCAGCGCACATTCGTTCTGAAGATCCAGTACCAGACGAGTCAGACCGGGGAATACGCCGTTAAAGCGCTCCGGCCCCAAGGTCGAATGAACGCGAAAGCCGAGCTTTTGGAGCGAACGCAGCACCGCGTCATTGCCGAGCATGGCCGTGTGGCCGACAGAGCCGTAGCCCGCTGCGCGCGCCCATTCAACATGGGCTTGGGCCAACCGGCCGTGGAAACCGCGCCCCTCATGTCCGGCCGAATTGCACTGTACTCCAAAATAAAATCAGCTGGCCGAATTAGATTTGGCGACCCGATAAATATGATGCAGGCGCGAGTATACTTTTTCCAGAACTGCCCCGCGATCTCTGCCGACCATTTGAGTTCTGTTGCAACCAGGCCCAACCCTTCTGCCGTCAGCGGTTGTTGATCGCTCGTGCGCGACGGGAAGAATCCCATGGCTCCTGCTGGGCGCTCACGGCCGTCCTCAACAATCAAGAAATCTTCGACCTTGCCCCAGTTGTTCGCTCCCGTCGCAAGTAGGACGTCGCGAAACGCGATCGGGCCGACGCCCGTCCCCTTAAGAGCCTTGTCGAAGATGCCCCTGCCCAAACCAGGAAGCATCGATTGATACACGACCTCCGCGAGAAAGCTTACATCGCGAGGTTCCGCCTTTCGTACGGGGGCCGCCGGTCATCTCGATGCCTCCCTGGTCGGTTGCTGTTCGGGCAGTTGGGGCGCCGGGAGAAAACCGTGGTCGCGAAGGAAACCGTGGATCTCGCCGACCGCGATCGCGTGGCTTCGCGCAAGCAGGAGAGTGATCCAAGCCGTCGCGGACCCTCACCGAGAAGCCCTGGTGACGGCGAAACGCCCAGCCCATAGGTCCGAAGTCTGACCACAAGCCGTCGAGAGCTCGGTCTCTTCTGCCGAAGACGAGGTGCAATCTCACGCCGCGCGCCGCACCGGCCCGGAGGCGTCGGTGAAATGCGCGCCGGCGATCGTTCGGCTGCCATGATCGGATGATCTTTCGCATTGCTGCCAATCGTCCCGCAAGCCTCCGGTAAAGATGCGCGACTGATTTTCGCGAACCGTGCAGGCGCATCTGATCGGACCGCATCGCGTACGCCTGCGCCTCGATATCGAGCGGACCCGGGTACCAGACAAGCCACGAGTTGAACGTGACCGCGCCCTTGAACCGTCTGTCGCTCAACACGGCATCTACGGCATGGAAGCCACCGCTGCAGATCCCGGCTGGAATGCATTCGTCGTAGCCATGCTGAGAAAGCACCGCGGCCGCTTCGCCGAACTCATCGACACGGCTCGTGTCGTACACGTGCGGACGACCGTCTCGCCGATCCCTGCTCTCGCCCACACCGCTGAAGTCGAAGCGGAAAGCTGCGACACCTAGTTTTGCCAGTTCGCGGGCTATGGTCGCGCAGGATCCTGATGCACCGGATCTAGGATCGGCTGCCGTGTTGCCGAAAACGACAATCGTCGCGCTGTGCGGCGCCCGGGGTGCCGTCAGGATGCCGTACAGGTGGTCGCCGAACACGAGCGGCGTCTCGAGCCAGCCGTCACCGTGGAGGCAGACTTCTGCGCCGCGCGCCGTGAAGGCGCTTTCCTTCGGCTCCGTCGTATCGATCTGTCCACGCAGCCAGTTCGTTGCTGAGCGGAGGACTTCCGTTGGCGGCTCGCTGACATGTGAGTCCGTAAACAGGGTACTCCATCCAGGGAAGGCCTGCGTGTGAAGAGCTCCCTTTCGAAACGTGGCAAGCCACCACTTGTGATCCGGTGCCGCGACAAATGCTCCCTTCAGCAGCGGTGGCAGCGTCTCGACAGCCACGTTCTGGATGGTCTGCTCGGAAACCGAGGAAAGCCTGATGCCGTTGTACTGACCGTCACTGCCGATGCCGCCACCGCGAATGGCGGCTTCAAGCTGCAATTCGCGCAGCCAAACGGCACCGCGGGCGTAGGGGGCCAAAAGCAAGAGGTACTCCGCTCCAGCGGCCTCCGCTGCGCAGGCCGCCAACAGGCCGCCCATCCGGAAGCCCGCAAGGCAGAGGGATTGTGCACCCGTTGTGGCGCGCGCGAAGGTAGCAACTTCGATGACGCCGCAGAGCCAAGCGTGCCACTGATTGGCTTCGGGGGCGACCTCACATGAGTCGCCCTCGCCGCGAACTTCGAACCGCAACACCTCGAAACCGCTCCGCGCGAGCAGGTTCGCCCATTCGAAGTTGCTTCTGTACAGGCTGCGCCAATCCCGCCCCAGCGGGGGCATAGTACAACGACACCCTTTCGGGTGACGCCTTCAGCAGGATAATGGATTGCGACAAACTGGCCGCCGACAATGTTGTGCCGGATCTCCACCGTCTGGTTATTCTCGGATCTCATCTGCCGAATGAAAACCTTGTTCGCCTTGTGAGTCCAGTCGTGGAGGAATGTGGCAACTATTCGGGCTTCGCGGCTCAGCTATGCGCGGGCGGCGAACCGAAGGCGTCCCTGAATATGCTTTCCGGTATCGATTCCGAAATTACCGGACAAGCCTACGATGGATGCCGAACGCATGCCTCAAACGAGTTCAGGTCAGACTAAATCGGCTCAGAGATTCTCCTCCACATAACGCTCAACCTCCGCATTGGCACTGATCAGGCGGTGATTTGAAACGAGGATCTGAGCGCTGAGAGCGTCGCGCACTGCCGTCGCAACGCTAATAGCTCCTTGCTCCGAGTATCCGGGAAGGCCGATCAGGCCGAGAGCACCTTGACAGATCTCGTCGACCATTTCCGAACAGACGATCTTCAATCTCTTCGCGCGCGTTGTAGCAACAAGACTGAAAGACGCAGGCGTCTCGGCGTCGGACATCGCGGCGACAGCGTCGCGTATCAGCGCATTCATCACATAATGCTTATTTACCAACCGACTGAGCTGTGTCGCTTTTGCGCTGATCGTATCGGCAGCCGCGCGGCTTTCCGGACCGAGCGCCGCTCTCGCCTTTCCGAGGACATGCGCTGCGATCCCGCTCCAGAGGGCGGACCAGAATATATGCACGGCCGGCGTCATCGTGGCGCGAGCGATGACTGGATAGAGACTCAGGGAAGATCGCATTCGGCGTAAAATGAGCCTCCAAATGGTACGGGCGATTGACGATGCCACGCATGCCAAGGAACGATCCCGCCGGGCCAGGACTTATTTTGATTTGATCCGTGGGCAGCGCTACCAGCACCTGACCTTTTGCGTTGCTGCTTTCGACGCGCAGAGCTGTCACCAGGATCACATCGGCAAGATCGAGATATGAAATGTTCGGCGAATCTTTCTCCAGCGAATAGCCGTCTTCTGCCTGAGCCTCCAGCGCACAAAGCGATTTCAGGACATCGCCGCCGACGCCTCTCTCTGACGTGCCACTGGCCACCAGGCTTTGTCGGTCGGTACATCGCTGGAGTAGCATCTCCAGGTAAGCTGACCCTCGTGCGTGACGGACGAGGGTCAGCGCCTGCGACATGTGCATCGCGACGATCAGGCCAGCCGAACCCGACAAACGCGAAATCTCGTAGACGATGCGCACTGGTGTTGCGAGCGAAACACGTCCACGATCGCCGGCCCGCGCCTCGAATGGCCAGAGAAGCCGCTCCTCGCGGAGTTGCTGGATGATCGTATCTGCGAAGGTCTTTTCGTCCATCTCTGGCCCGACGGCCGCAAGCCGTTGCACAACGTCGCGCACAGCATCGACGGCATTTCGAGACGGGTCATGATGCAAAATCGCCTCCTAGTAGTCTATATTCGTCTCTAAAAGCGGGCCTCCGCGAGGTGAGCCGCCGGGATATGCGCTGATGGGATGCCTAGTCCCAGACTTGGATCTCGGCTTTGGCGAGCCGATTTAGCTCGGCGAAATCTGTTTTCCCGTTCGGCGTGAGCGGCAGTGCCTCAAGTGTGAGATAGGCCTGTGGCATCATCGAGCGGGACATCGCCTGGCGGATCGCTGTCTTGAGCTGCGGCACTGGAGCCTGCACCGACTCCACCGGCACGATCGCGGCGACCACCATCTGACCGAAGATGTTGTGCGGCACGCCCACCACTGCAGCCTCGCGAACCAACCCGGTGCCGCGGATGATCGATTCGACCTCGTCCGGACTGATCCGTACGCCCATCGATTTGATGAGGCGATCGCGGCGCCCTTTGATCACGAGGAAGCCGTCCTCATCCTTCCAGCCTAAATCGCCCGTAAAGACAGCCATCGGCGGGCTGATTCCAGGATATTTCCAGAGCGGATCTGGCCGCAGAATACGCCTCGTACTCTCTGCGTCGCCCCAGTAGCCGAGAAATGTTCCCGTACCCCGATGCACGATCTCGCCGACCTCTCCGGGCTCCGCCTCCTCCCCGGTTTCACGCAGCACTGACAGTGAGACGCCCGGATAGGCAAAGCCCACGGAATCCGGTCTGCGGTCGATCGCGTCCACGGGAAGAGCGGCACTCCGATAGGTCTCGGTCATGCCGTAGTTCAGCGAAATGGAGCTGTGGCGAAAAATCTCGCGCACTCCGTCAAGGACATGTTTTGACACCGCCCCTCCAGTGACCGTGATCAAGCGGATCGATGTCACATCGACATCCCGAATGGGTGAGATGCCGCGCATGAGTAGGGCGAGCACGGCCGGCAAGGCCGCGAGGATTGTCGGACGGTGCCGCGCTATGGCTGAACAGAGAGCAAACTGGTTTTGAGCGGCCGGTATGATCTGGGTGCTGCCCAGCAAGATCGTCGAGAGGAACTGCCCATAGCCGTAATCGAACGCCCAGGGGACGGGGCACAGAATCCGATCTGACGGAGCCAAACCCAAGTGGCCCGCAACCATGCTGGCACCGGCTACGAGGTTAGCGTGCGATTGTGTAACGCCCTTAGGGCGCCCCGTCGAACCCGAGGTAAAAAGATCGACGCGGGCTGATGATCATCGATCGTGCCCGAAGCCTCTGCGGGTCGGGCGGGCGCAATTGCCTCTGCGATAGCCAAGATTGGGCAACCGGCCTGATCGGCCAGCTTTGAGAGGCATGTTTCGTCGGCCAGGATGAAAGTTGGCTGCGTGACCGCCGAAGCGTGCTGCACGTGGTGGAGCGGCGCTTCATCGTTCACGATCACGACGACGGCGCCCGCGAACCAGCATCCCAGCAAAGCTGCAGCGACATCTGGCGCGTTGGCGGCCCAGACCAGACACCGATCGCCTGGCCTAAGGCCGCGAGCGATCAGACGGGAGCCGGCCCAAACGGCTCGCTCTCGCACTTCGGCGAAAGTTAGATAATGGTCACCCTGAATAAAGGCGGGGTAAGAGCTTTGCTCTTTAGCAACGCGCTCGAAATTTCTCCAGAGGGCACCAGGCATGTCGCTTCCCACTATTGCCCTGGATCGGATTCGGCGTTCCTGGAACGCGCCTGCTCGTTAGGCCATTCGTTTGCTCGACTCTCAGTTACGTCGATGGTAGCATTCCCGACAAGTAAGATTTCACGCGGCTCCGGGTGGCTAATAAATCGAGTGGGACTCGCGGTAAGCCCATAGGCCCCTGAGTTTTCTATAGCAACGATATCATCCTGTTGCAGGCATGGAAGCACGACGTCCGAGGCGATAACGTCGATGGATGTGCAGAGCGGACCGGCGAGCGTGTAAGGAAACGTGTCAGATCCGCGTGCGGAGACGTTGTGAAGCCTCCAGTTGCGGCGGAGTACCGTGCCCATCATACCGCATGCGGCAAGAGCATTGTTAAACCCAGCATCCATCATGCGGAAATCCACTCCGCGACTGTGCTTTTCGCCGACAACAGATGTAAGAAGCCAGCCCGCAGGGCCGACGATCCAACGGCCGAGCTCAAGCAAGCACTCGGACGATTGGAGCAGGGGCTCCGATCGCATCTGTTCGATTACGAGGCTGAACTGCCTGAGCGACTGCGTCGATATCCAGGGCGTTATCCTGAATCGTATAGGGAAGCCCAAAGCCGGCTCCGAAGATCAATCTTTGCACCGGCTTACGGTAATGAGTCGCAGCGCGGGCGAATATCCTCGCGAAGTTTCTAAAATTCTCCGCGATCGCCGATGGATCCAAGCTGTTTGTGCCGGAATAAATGTGGAAGCCAACAAGTTCTAGGTGGTCAAATTTAAGGATCGCGTCGATTGCGGGAAGAAAAACTTCCTCATCGACTCCGAACTGGCTCGGGCGACCAGAGAAGCTGACGCCAAATTTTTGCTGCCTATCGGCGGGGTTGATACGAAGTAGAACCTGCTGTTTGTGCGCGGCTTCCCGAGCAATATGATTGGCAGCATCCGCCTCGGCTAGCGATTCGAGAACGAGGCCGCCGATTTTCCTGCCGATCGCCCCCGGAGTTCCTGCGGCCGCTTCGCTGGACCGGAGAAGGTGATCCGGGCCGGCTCGTACCCGGCGCGGATCGCACGCTCAAGTTCGCTATAAGACGAAACGTCGATATGCGTTATCTCCGCAGCCATTTGGCGCAGGAGCGCAATATTAGGGTTGGCCTTGACTGCGTAGCTGACGCCGAACGCGTTTCCAAATGCACGCCTCAGCTGACGGCATCTTGTGAGCAGCTCGTCTCCATCGTAGACATATATCGGCGTTCCGAACTCCCGAGCTGCCCTGAGAAGTTTCTCTTTCTGCAATTTATTCATTCTAATGGACATTTCCGGCAGGCGACGAGTCGGGCACAAGATTATCACTTGCTGGATAAATACGACAGTATTTTCTCTATGGAATCAAAATTGTCTAACGTTACGTCGGTCGGGAGAATGCTTATTTTCGCTTCCTGTTCGAGGTACGTCATGAGGGAAACGAGGGAAAAACTGTCGATCAAGCCGCTGCTGAAAAGAGGCGTTTTTTCGCCGATAGAGCCTGTATCGATTGCAAGATCGTTTTGCATAAAAGAAATCAGGTCATTGTAGCCAATCGTCATCTACATATCTCCACTTCAAGACCGTTCTTGGAGCGCGACCGCAGCCTCGCAAGATTGCAGAACCGACATGTTCGATCCCGCACTACTGCGTCCATGCGCGGACCGATGACTTACCGTTCTGCACCATCTCCGCTGGCGCGCCCGAATGCACGGCGGCAGTGTTCCGCTCGTGGGCCTCGGCAACAGTCGGTGCGTCAGGGGAGCATGCCCATCCCGAACTGTCTCGACGCGCGTGAATCCGTCCCGCTACAGGAAGAGGCTCCTGCTGCGCAACGTTCGCAGCAGCCCATGATGCTGCGAACGGGCTTCAGCGAATGCACCTTGCCCTCGTGCCGGTCGAGCAGCAGCGCCATGGTTGTCGGGCGAAACTGCGGGATGCTGTCCATCGTCCCTCTGACGAAATCATCGCGCGACAAGAGCGCGACCGGCCGCGGCGGCGGTGTGCTGGTTCCCGGCGCCGCTCCCTGGAATGGTGCACGAACGTGCCTGTTGCAGACCGCACGGGGACGCTCTGCACAGAAGGCAGCAGCCCGCTCTCGTTAAGGTCCAGAGGCTTAGCTGACCCACCGGTCATCTTCATGTAGAGATTGACCACATCTTCATCGGCGAGCCCGCAGATGACCTCCTCACCGCTGACGCAGAGGCTGCAGGCGCTTGATAATTCCTGCGCACGCGCTGTTCCTGGATCAGGTTCTGCCGCATCGGCACCTCTTCAGAGACATGATGCAACGCGGCGTATCATACTTGCTGTACAAAAAGTAGTACTTTATTCGCCATAAATCTACACAATTGGCATAAATATGCAGTTGGCGGGCGGGGAGGGACTCCAGCCTGCGTGTCGGCGCACTCCAGAAGGACGATGGCTGCTCTCACAGTTACTCCGGAAGACTGGACGCTATCCGGAGACGTGGGTACCTCACTACAATCTGCGAATTCTGCACACAAACACGCTCAGTTGCACGGCTGCTCCTACAGGGGGTGAGAACCTGGGGCTGAAACGGCGCTGAGCGGGAAACGGTTCAGTCTGCGGCATCATGACAGGCCAGCGCGGCTGGAACCGTGGGTGTCCGGCTGGTCACACGCCAGGCGCGCCGTCCCTATCGTAGGACAAGACGAAGTCAGAAACGGTGGCGCCGGTCTCGTTCGGCAGCAGGTCGAGCAGCCTGTAACGCTCCAGCTCTGCCCGAACGTTCTCCGCGACCTCAAGCAGCACGAGGCGTACGCCTTTGCATTGTAGGATACCGCGGAGGGAGCGCAGAGTCTCGGCGGCGGTAAAATCGACGTCGTCCACGGCGACCATGTCGATGGCGAAGCAGCGCAAGGGCGGTTCGGCGCTGGCCACAAGAGCCGTCACCTGCTCCGACAGTTGCTCCACGTTCGCGTAATACATGCTGTGATTGAAGTGGTAGACTAGCAAGCCCGGCCTGAGGCTCGCCTCCTTGCGCCACGGGAACCGTGTTCAGGCCGCCCGTTGTACCACGGACGATCAGGTGGTTTTTCGGCCTGTAGCCGAGGCGGACATGGTTCACCAGCGACAGTCCGATGGCCGCCAGAATGCCCTGTTCGACCCCAACCGCCACGACTACGATCGCGGTGATGAGGGCCACCCAGAACTCGCTCAGACGCTGGGCCAAAATGGTCCGCATGGCCCGGACATCGATCAGTTCGATGCCTATCAAGAACACGACGGCCGAGAGTACCGCTTGCGGCATGAAGGACAGCGCTCGCGTCAGAAATAGCAGGACCAGCACGACCACGACGGCGGTCGAGAGCTGCGCGAGTTGGCTGCGACCGCCCGCGCCGACCACCATCTGGGTCTTCGTAGGGCTGCCGTTGACTACGAATGTGCCGGACAGGCCGGCGCCCACATTGGCCAGTGCGAGTCCCACAAGATCGGTATTCTCGTCCAATGCCTCACGGTACCGGGCCGCGTAGGCACGTGCTGTGGCTGCGCTCTGGGCTAGGATCACGATGAACATCGCGAAGGCGGTCGGCAAAAGCCGCTCGACGAGGCCGAGGTTCGGGTCCACCTGGGGCAGGACAATGGCGGGTAGGCCGCCGGGAACGGGACCAAGGGTCGAGACGCCGCGGGCCTGCAGATCAAGCAGCCAACTCAGGATGATCGCTCCCACCACCGAGATCAGGGCACCTGGGATCCGCCTCGAGAGGCGCCTCGCGCCGAGAACCACGGCGAACACGCAGATCGCCACAAGCAGGTCGCACAGGTTCGCTCGGGCGATGTGGCGCAAGCCGTCGACGAGCTTGGAGATCGTGCTATGGCCCTCGGATTGCAGTCCCAGGAGGCCCGGAACCTCGCCCAGGGCGACTTGAACACCGACCCCGGTCAGGAAGCCGGTCAGGACAGTCCGGGACAGGAAATCGGCTAAGAAACCGATGCGGGCGAGGCGTGCCAGCCCGAGGATGCAGGCCGTTAGCAAGGCCAGGACACTCGACATGCCGATCCATTCGGGCGAGCCCGGCGTGGCTATCCCCGTGAGGCCGCTGGCCAGAATGGCAGCCGTGGCGGAGTCAGCGCCGACCACGAGGTGGCGCGAGGAGCCGAACATCGCGAAGATCGCGACCGGCAGCAGGAGCGTGTAGAGGCCGGTGATGACCGGAGTTTGAGAAATCTTGGTGTAGCCCATGACTTCTGGGATCGCGAGCGCGGCCAGGGTCAGACCCGCTGCAACGTCCGATGACGCTTGAGACGGGTTGATCGGAAACACGCCCCGCATAATCGGCCAGCGGAAGACTTTGTGCTTCCTGGAGGCGTGGTGCGTTGACGTCATGGCCTTGTCCCTTCGCAGGACTGGCCTCCGTGCATTGGTGCGACCTCAAATCGCTGCCGGGTCAGCCTCTGCTCTACGAGCAATCGAACCGGGAGTGCCAGTCGCATGGGCGCAGGACGAGTGCCGTTCCTACGGGCTCCGCTTCGGCTGGATCCCGCAACAGTATCGGCCACGTGGGCTGGACGCACCAAGCGGCTCCTGATCACCGGCGGTAGTATCGCGGGTGGTCCGGTTCTCCATCGCGGCGCTCAGCTCCGCGCCGAGCAGCACGACCGCGCTTGAGAGTCAGATCCCAGTCATGAAACCGGTGGCCGCTTCCAACACACCATAAGCGTCATCGTAGCTGCCGAAGTGAGCTACGTACCAGAAGAACAGGCCCGATACGATCAATCAGAGCACGCCCGCCACCGCGCTGCCCCAGGGTCACGCAACGCTATTTCGCCTTCCGGCAGATCGAGCCTCAATACCGATGGACGGCGTCCATCCGGTAGGCATGACTGGCGGGAATGGACTGCCACGATTGGCCGCGCATCAAATCGATAACTGATCCGACCTTTACGTCATCGATCCGTTTGCTGATCCCGCCTTTAGCGAGCCTATAATTCCAGGAATTTGATATCTGACGCCGGTTTAATGAACGGGCAGCCACAGAGCGATTTATCAGTCTCTAAATATCCTCTCCGCATCGTTATTATTTAGTCCCCTCAGCCTTCTGGGGCAAAATTGCGACTTTTCGGCCGCCGAAAAGTTTGCGCCCGTCGAAAACTATGAATTCGATATAAATAAATACTGCTCGGTGAGGGCATTGCAAAACGTAACAGACTGGCGATTTTTCGGTCGATGGAAGCCAATCCGTTGGTTCGGATTGGCCCCAGTATCGATTCCGTGGGTCGATTCTATGCCTCGACCCACGGACCCTTACGGGCAATACCGCGGTCGCAATAACTAGCTGCATCCAGTCGTGGACCCACAGGTGTCGCACTTCAGGCAGGTACCGTTGCGAACCAGCGTGAAATTCGCGCATTCCGGGCAGGCCTCGCCGACATAGCCCTTCATCTTCGCCTCGGCGCGCCGGTCGGCGACGGTCCGCTCCGCCTTGGCGAAGGGCAGGGTGTCGGCAATCGTCTCGGCTTGGCCGGTGGTCGCCGGCTCCGCCTTGAGCGCCGTGCTGCCGCGGATGGCGTGGACCGTGCCGCCGGCGGGCGCCGACTGGCCGGCGCTCGCCGCACCGACGCCCAGGCTCCCCGGCCGGGCCGCCCTGGATCAAGGTGAGCCGGTCGGCCGAGCCGCGGAGCAGGCCGCGGGACACGATGGAAGAAGCCGGCGCGGGCTTCGGGCCCTCGCGGGTCGTATCGCCGCTCTCGCCGCCGCCGATCACCGTGCCGCCGATCTCGGCGGGGCTGACATGGGCGAGGTCGGCACGGCCGAGATACGAGACCGCCAGCTCGCGGAACACGTAGTCGAGGAGCGAGGTCGCGTTCTTGATCGCGTCGTTGCCCTGCACGAAGCCCGCCGGCTCGAACCGCGTGAAGGTGAAGGCCTCCACGTACTCCTCCAGCGGCACGCCGTACTGGAGGCCCAGCGAGATCGCGATGGCGAAGTTGTTCATCAGGCTCCGGAAGGTCGCGCCCTCCTTGTGCATGTCGATGAAGATCTCGCCAAGGCGGCCGTCGTCGTACTCGCCGGTGCGCAGGTAGACCTTGTGGCCACCCACGACCGCCTTCTGGGTGTAGCCCTTCCGGCGAGCCGGCAGCTTCTCGCGGGAGCGGATCCGCTCGACGCGCTCGATCACCCGCTCGACGATCTTCTCCGCGGCCGCGGCGGCCTTGGCGGCGGCCGGCGCCTGGATCAGGGCCTCGATGCCCTCATCCGCCTCGTCGTCCTCGTCCGAAATCAGGGCGGCGTTGAGCGGCTGCGACAGCTTCGAGCCGTCGCGGTAGAGGGCGTTCGCCTTCAGGGCGAGGCGCCAGGACAGCAGGTAGGCCGCCTTGCAGTCCTCGACCGTGGCGTCGTTCGGCATGTTGATGGTCTTGGAGATCGCCCCGGAGATGAAGGGCTGCGCCGCCGCCATCATGCGGATGTGGCTCTCCACCGAGAGGTAGCGCTTGCCGATCCGGCCGCACGGATTGGCGCAGTCGAAAACCGCATAGTGCTCGACCTTCAGGCCCGGCGCGCCCTCGAGCGTCATCGCCCCGCAGATATGGGTGTTGGCAGCCTCGATCTCCTTCTTGCTGAAGCCGAGGAACGGCAGCAGCTCGAAGGTCGGGTCTGACAGCTTCTCGGCCGGGACCTTGAGGGTCTGGGTCAGGAACTCGTCGCCGAGCGTCCAGCGGTTGAACACGAACTTGATGTCGAAGGCGGACTTCAGACCCTTCTCCACCGCGGCGATTTTCTCGTCGGTGAAGCCCTTGGCGCGCAGGGTCGTCGGGTTGATGGACGGCGCCTGGCCCATTGAGCCGTGGCCGACCGCGTATGCCTCGATCTCGGCGATTTCGGATTCGCGGTAGCCGAGCGCCCGCAGCGCGTCCGGAGCGGCCTGGTTGATGATCTTGAAGTAGCCGCCGCCAGCGAGCTTCTTGAACTTCACCAGGGCGAAATCGGGCTCGATGCCGGTGGTGTCGCAATCCATCACGAGGCCGATCGTGCCGGTGGGCGCGATCACGGTGGCCTGCGCATTGCGGTAGCCGTGCTCCTCGCCGAGCGCCAGCGCCCGATCCCAGGCGGCGCGGGCGTGGTCACCCAGATCCGCCTGCGGGATGTTGGCGTGGTCGAGGGCGACCGGCGCGACGTTCAGGAACTCGAAGCCCTCGGTCTCGCCGTGCGCGGCCCGGCGATGATTGCGGATGACCCGCAGCATCGCGTCAGCATTCTCCTCGTAGGCCGGGAAGGTGCCGAGTTCGGCCGCCATCTCGGCCGAGGTGGCATAGGCCACGCCCGTCATGATCGCAGTGAGCGCGCCGGCGAGCGCCCGGCCCGCATCCGAGTCGTAGGGCAGGCCCATGGTCATCAGGAGGCCGCCGATATTGGCGTAACCCAGGCCGAGAGTCCGGTACCGGTAGGAGAGGCTCGGCGATCTCCTTCGAGGGGAACTGCGCCATCATCACGGAGATCTCGAGCACCACCGTCCAGAGGCGATTGAGGTGCTCGAACGCCTCCACGTCGAAGCGCTTCGTCTCCCGGTCGTACATCGTCAGCAGGTTCGCCGAGGCGAGATTGCACGCCGTGTCGTCGAGGAACATGTATTCGGAGCACGGGTTCGAGGCCCGGATCCGCCCGCCCGCCGGGCAGGTGTGCCAGTCGTTCATCGTGGTGTTGAAGTGCAGGCCCGGATCCGCCGAGGCCCAGGCCGCCTCGCCGATCCGCTCCCAGAGGTCCCGTGCCTTCAGAGTCTTGGTGACCTTGCCGGTGGTGCGAGCCGTAAGATTCCAGTCGGCGTCGGCCTCGACGGCGCGCAGGAAGTCGTCCGTCAGCGAGACCGAGTTGTTGGAATTCTGTCCCGAGACCGTGAGATAGGCCTCCGAATCCCAGTCTGTGTCGTAGACGGGGAACTCGATCTTGGTGAAACCCTGGCGGGCGAACTGTACCACGCGCTTGATGTAGGCGTCCGGCACCGAGGCGCGGCGAGCGGCCTTGATCTCGCGCTTGAGCGCCGGGTTGCGCTCCGGATCGAAGCAGGCATCCCCTTCCGCCTCGCACTGCGTGCAGGCCTTCATTACCAAATTCAGGTGCTTGGAGACGACCTTCGAGCCGGTCACCAGGGCGGCAACCTTCTGCTCCTCCTTCACCTTCCAGTCGATGAAGGCCTCAATGTCGGGATGGTCGATGTCGACGATGACCATCTTGGCGGCGCGCCGCGTGGTGCCGCCCGACTTGATCGCGCCGGCCGCCCGGTCGCCGATCTTGAGGAAGCTCATCAGGCCCGAGGACTTGCCGCCGCCGCCGAGCTTCTCGTTTTCGGCGCGCAGCATCGAGAAGTTGGAGCCGGTCCCTGAGCCGTACTTGAACAGGCGCGCCTCGCGCACCCACAGGTCCATGATGCCGCCCTCGTTGACGAGGTCGTCCTGGACCGACTGGATGAAGCAGGCATGCGGCTGCGGGTGCTCGTAGGCCGTGGCCGACTTGGTCAGCACGCCGGTTTTCGGATCGCAGTAATAGTGACCTTGACTCGGGCCATCGATGCCGTAGGCCCAGTGCAGGCCGGTGTTGAACCATTGCGGCGAGTTCGGCGCCACCATCTGGCGGGCCAGCATGAAGCGCAGCTCGTCCATGAAGGCCGAGGCGTCTTCCTCCGACGAGAAGTAGCCGCCCTTCCAGCCCCAATAGGTCCAGCAGCCGGCGAGCCGGTCGAACACCTGCGTGGCGGAGGATTCGGAGACGAAGCGCTCTTCCTCGGGGATATCCGCCAGGGCTGCCTCATCGGGAACCGAGCGCCACAGGAAGGAGGGAACCGAGTTCTCCTCGACCTTGCGGAGCCGGGCCGGGACGCCCGCCTTGCGGAAGTACTTCTGCGCGAGCACGTCGCTCGCCACCTGACTCCAGCTCTCGGGCACATCGATTCCGTCAAGGCGGAACACCACCGACCCGTCCGGATTGCGGATCTCGCTGAGCGCCTTGCGGAACGGGATACCGGCGTAGGGCGATTGTCCGGCCGTGGTGTAGCGACGCTCGAACCGCATGAAACACACCTCTCCCGACGGGACACGACGGTCCCGGCCCCGCGAGCCGCGGGGTCTGTGCCCGATAATGGGATTCGCTCCCGGCCGCGCCAAATGGACGGACGCGCGTCGGGTACGCGAACGAATGCGTGGGACGGCCGACCCTGCCGAAACGCACCACTTCAAGGGCGCGACCGATGCAGAGAGATTACCGCCGCCTCCGCTCTCTCGTCAACAAGTGGTGTGCGACGCCTCGGTTCCACGCTAGATGTTGTGCCGGCTCGCAAAAGCCTGTGGATATCGCGGCCGAGCCCGATAAGTGTCCTTCCGGCTTTCGGGATTCGGATCGGGAAAATTTTAGATTCACAGGACGAAAGCGACGCGATTTCGGGCCGGGGGCAAGAGGGCCGGCGGAGAGGCCCGAGCGTTGCCGCGCAGCGACACTTCGGTCAGGCCGCTGGACTCACGCGCGCGCGGTCACCATAACGGCGCCCAGAAGCGCCTCGGCGGCGCGACACGATCCGGGACCGGCGATGGCGCTGAAGGACACTTTGCTGCGCATCTTCACGTGGTGGAACGGCCAGACCGTCTCCCTCGCGCTCCAGACCGCGCGAACCGGCATCTTCGTCGGTGAGGATGAGTTCGGGAACAAGTACTACAAGGCCGAAGGGCCGCTGATCGACCGCTCGGTCGGGTCGGAGCGGCGCTGGGTGGTCTATAACGGCTACGCCGACGCCTCGAAGGTGCCGCCGGGCTGGCGCGGCTGGCTCAGCCACAACTTCGACGTTGCACCGAGCGAGGAAGACTACACGCCGCGTGCCTGGCAGCAGCCATATATGGAGAACCAGACCGGCACGCCGAACGCGTATCGCCCGCAAGGGTCGCAGCTCTCCTGGGGATCGCGGCCGGCGGCGACTGGCGACTACGTGTCCTGGACGCCGGGCGAGTAGAGCGGCCGGCTCCGAGCCATTCCGGCGCCCTTTTGCCGCCACCGTTCCGGTGTTCATGGCGGGCAATTCCGACCGTCCGCCGCTCATCCGTCGGCGCGACCGGCCTCCCTCGTCTAGGGGTCCGAGCCTTGAGCCGCATTACAGTCTTCGCACGCCGCGCGCTCGCCCTGGGCCTCGCGCTCGTCCTCTGCGCCGGCCCCGCCGCGGCCGACAAGATCAAGAACCCGACCGCCGTCTTCTCCGGCCTCGACAAGATCACCGGCCGGATCGTGTCCTTCGAAGTGGCGGTGGACGAGACCGTCCAGTTCGGCGCGCTGCAGCTCACCCCCGCGTCTGCTACACGCGCCCGCCGACCGAGACCGCCAAAACCACGGCCTTCCTTGAGGTCGACGAGGTGACCCTCGACAACAAGTACCGCCGCATCTTCACCGGCTGGATGTTCGCGTCGAGCCCCGGGCTGCACGCGATCGAGCACCCGATCTACGACGTGTGGCTGGTCGATTGTAAGGGCGGCAGCGACGTCATCGCCGAGGCAAAGGAACAGGAGGACGTCCCGGCGGTGGCGGCCAAGCCCGAGAAGCCCAAGCGTCCCGGCAAGGACGCGACTAAGACGGCGCAGCAGATCAACGCGGCTGGCCAGGTGGACGTCGAAGCGCCGCGCGGCGTGCCGGTGCAGCCCCGCCAGAAGCCCTCGCGCAAGTTCTTCCCCTCGAACGAGGGTCCGGCGCCGGCCCCCGCCGCCGCACCAGCCGCAGAACCTGTTCGACGCCCTGTTCCGCTGAGGCTCTAAGCCCCGTCGCCCGCGCCCAGCGCCTCAAGGACGCGCGCGCCCGGAACGGACCGGTCGCAGGGCCAGACGTTCCAGTCGGCGGTCTGATCGAGGGCCTCGGCGAGCCGGCGCTTGTAGACGTGCCGCGGCAGTTCCTCCGCGCCGAACTGTGCAAGGTGCTCGGTCACGAACTGCGTGTCCGCGAGCCGGTAATGCCCGGCGCGCAGGCGGCCCATCAGATGGACGAGGGCGACCTTCGAGGCGTCGCGCACCTCGTGGAACATGCTCTCACCGAAGAAGGCAGCGCCCAGCGAGACTCCGTACAGGCCGCCCACGAGCCGCCTCTCGTCGCCGGCATAGACCTCGACCGTGTGGACATGGCCGAGGTCGTAGAGGGCGCCGTACAGTTCGCGGATGCGGCCGTTGATCCAGGTCCGCTCGCTGTCCCGGCGCGGCGCGGCGCAGCCGGCGATCACCCCGTCGAAATCCGTGTCGCACCGGACCTCGAACAGATCGGACCGCACCGTCCGGGCGAGGCGTCGGGGTACCCGGAAGCCGTTCAGCGGCAGCACCCCCGCGCCCGGGGCTCGACCCAGTAGAGGGTCGGGTCATGCGCGTCCTCGGCCATCGGGAAGATGCCGGCCGCATAGGCCTTCAGCAGGATCTCGGGGGTTATGTCCACGCGGCTGGGATCGTGCATGGTCTCAGTGTCGCGCGCGGCCCGCCCGAAGGCCAGAGGCCGCGCGTCGCGATCGGACGGCCCCGGGTCAGGCTTTCATGCCGCCGGCCTCCAGGAAATGCTCCAGCCAGTGGATGTCGTAAAGTCCGTTCTGCACGTCGGGGTTGCGGACCAGGGTCCGGAACAGCGGCAGCGTCGTGTCGATGCCGTCGATCACGAACTCGTCGAGGGCCCGGCGGAGGCGCATCAGGCACTCGTTGCGGGTGCGGCCGTGCACGATCAGCTTGCCGATGAGCGAGTCGTAATGCGGCGGGATCCGGTAACCCTGGAAAGCCGCCGAATCGACCCGGACACCGAGGCCGCCCGGGGTGTGGTAGTGCGTGATCTCGCCCGGCGACGGCCGGAAGGTCTCGGGGTGCTCGGCGTTGATCCGGCACTCGATGGCGTGGCCCTCGATCTTGATGTCCGATTGCGAGACGGAGAGCGGACCGCCCGAGGCGACCTGGATTTGCTCGATCACGAGATCAATCCCCGTGATCATCTCGGTCACCGGATGCTCGACCTGGATGCGGGTGTTCATCTCGATGAAGTAGAATCGCCCGTCCTCGTACAGGAACTCGATGGTGCCGGCACCGAGATAGCCGAGTTCCTTCATGGCGTTGGCGCAGATGCCGCCGATCTCGGCGCGCATCGATTCGTTGAGCGCCGGCGACCCGCCTTCTTCCCAGACCTTCTGATGTCGCCGCTGAAGCGAACAGTCGCGCTCGGCGAGGTGTACCGCATCGCCGCGTCCGTCGCCCAGCACCTGGACCTCGATGTGGCGCGGCTTCTCGAGATACTTCTCCAGATAGACCGCGTCGTCGCCGAAGGCGGCCTTGGCCTCGGAGCGCGCCATGCCGATCGCCTGCTCCAGCTCGGCCTCGGACCGTGCCACCTTCATGCCGCGGCCACCGCCGCCCGCAGCTGCCTTGACCAGGACCGGGTAGCCGATCTCGGCGGCCACGCGCTTGGCCTCGTGGGGGTCCTCGACGCCGCCCTCGGAGCCCGGCACGCAGGGGATGCCGAGTTTAAGCGCCGTGCGCTTGGCCTCGATCTTGTCGCCCATGGTGCGGATGTGCTGCGCCTTGGGACCGATGAAGCCGATCTGATGATGCGCCAGCACCTCGGCGAAGCGGGCGTTCTCCGACAGGAAGCCGTAGCCCGGATGCACCGCATCCGCGCCAGTGATTTCACAGGCCGCGATGATCGACGGGATGTTGAGGTAGCTGTCGCGGGCGGAAGGAGGCCCGATGCAGACGCTCTCGTCGGCGAGGCGCACATGCATGGCGTCCGCGTCCGCGGTGGAGTGGACCGCCACGGTGGCGATCCCGAGCTCCTTCGCAGCCCGCAGGATACGCAGGGCAATCTCGCCGCGATTCGCGATCAGGATCTTGTCGAACATCGGACCCGTTAGGGCATCCTGGCGATCCCGGACCGCGCAGGATGCTCTATCCTCTCGTTATGCGGCGTCTTCCAGGATGGACGGGCCGCGCGGCCCGGCGCCTGTCCTAGCTGATGACGAGCAGAGCCTCGCCGAATTCGACCGGCTGCCCATCCTCGACGAAGATGGCGCTGACCGTACCGGCGCGAGGCGCCACGATCTCGTTGAAGGTCTTCATCGCCTCGATGAGGAGCAGCTTGTCACCGGCCTCGACCTTTGACCCGACGTCGATGAACGTCTTGGCCTCGGGCGATGGGCGGAGATAGGCAGTGCCGACCATCGGCGAGGGCACGGCCCCGGGATGGGAGCGGGCCGGTTCGGCCACCGTGACCGGCGCGGCTGCGGATGCGGCCGGCGGAGGTGCGGCGACGGCTGCGACCGGCGCCGGAGTGGCGACCTGGAGATTCACGGGTTCGAGCCGCCGCGCGACGCGGATGCGAAGATCGCCCTTCTCGACCTCGATCTCGGACAGGCCGGTCTCGGTGACGAGGATGGCGAGGCTCGCGCACGAGACCGGGATCGATGGCATCGTTCTTTGGCATCCGGCCTACTTCGTCTCGCGGCGCTTCGGTCCGTCCATCCGGCTTCGGCGCCGGATCTCGACCGCGGCCCTGCGGCTGGCGGCTCTTAGACGAAGGCGACCCGGCGCGACAAGGCCGCGCGGGTCGCCTCCGGTCGCGTTCAACGGCTTGCCCGTCCGGCTCAGCAGGAAGCGTGCCCGCACTGGCGCACGTCGGCAATGGTCTTGCGCATCGGGTCGATGCCGACGGCGCCCGGAATGACCTCGTCGCCGATGATGAAGGCCGGGGTGCCCGACAGACCGAGGCGGTCGCCGAGGCCCCGGTTCTCGCTGAGCGCGGTCTTCACCTCGGGGGCGGCCATATCCTTCTGCAGCTTCGTGGTGTCGGCGCCGAGATCCTTGGCGACCTGGATCGCCCGGGCGCCGTTCACCCGGCCCTTCGTCTCAAGGAGCTTCTGGTGGAACTCCCACAGCTTGTCGCCCTTGAGCTGCTGGCGCACCGCGATGGCAACCTGGCTGGCCTCCAGAGATTCCGGGCCCAGCACGGGGAAGTCCTTGATCACCACACGCAGCTTCGGATCGGACTTGATCAGCGCCTGCACGTCCCCGAGCGCCTTGCGGCAGTAGCCGCAATTGTAGTCGAAGAACTCCACCATCGTGACGTCACCTGAGGGATTGCCGGCGACGACGTCGTGGGGCCCGTTGACGAGCGCCTCGCGCGCTTCCTTCAGGGCGGCGGCCTGGGCGAGACGCTGCGTCTCGGCCTGCTGCTTCTCCGCCTCGGCCAGAGCCTCCTGAAGTACTTCCGGGTGCTTGATCAGGTACTCCTTGACGATCGCCTCGATGCCGGCGCGCTGCGCGTCCGTGAAGGGTTGAGCAGCCGGTGCCGCGGTCTGTGCGAAAGCCGGACCGGCGACGAGGCCGAGCGCCAGAGCCAGCGCGGGCAGGGGACGGATGAAAGACATGGATCCTCGCTTGCGCGGCGGCCCGGGCCGCACGTGTCGGGAGCGGTATGCATTGGGTTAGGCGTTTTCGCGGCGTCCGGTCAAATTCCTTGCCCCCTCTTCGAATAGGCCGCGACCGCGGGTCGCTCCAGGCGGCCCGGTTGAGGCTTGGGCCGCCAGGGTCTACCCCGTGCGTCGGCCCGCCGGCCGCGTTCGACACCCAGAAGGACCGCATGACCCCGATCTCCCGCCGGGCCGCCGCCGTCCAGGCCTTCCTCGCCATGGATGTGATGGCCGCCGCGGCCGCCAAGGCCCGCGCCGGCGACGACGTGGTGCGCATGGAGGTCGGCCAACCGTCGGCACCCGCGCCCCGCGCGGTGATCGCGGCCGCACAGGGCGCCCTCGCCTCCGGACGTGTGCCCTATACCGAGGCGCTCGGCCTGTCGGCCCTGCGCGAGCGAATCGCCCGCGATTACGCCGAGCGCCACGGCGTCTCCGTCAGCCCGGAGCGGGTGGTGATCACTACCGGGTCGTCGGCCGGCTTCGTCCTCGCCTTCATGAGCCTGTTCGATGCCGGCGCCCGGATCGCCGTGCCCCAGCCCGGCTACCCGGCCTATCGCAGCATTCTGGCCGCCCTGGATCTTGTGCCCGCCCCGATGGTGCTGCGCGCGGAGGACCGCTTCATCCCCACCGCCGCTCTCCTGCGCGAGACGCACGCCCGGGAGCCGGTCGCGGGCGCGCTGGTGATGAGCCCGGCCAACCCGTCCGGAACGGTCATCACGGAGCCCACCCTGCGCGACCTCTGCGCGGCGGCGCGTGCTCTGGGCCTCCCGTTAATCTCCGACGAGATCTACCATGGCCTCAGCTACGGCATTCCCACGGTCACGGCCCTGCGCTTCGATCGCGACGCGGTGGTGATCAACTCGTTCTCGAAATACCATTGCATGACCGGCTGGCGCGTCGGCTGGATGGTCGTGCCGGAGGCGCTGGTCCGCCCGATCGAGCGGCTGGCGCAGAACCTCTACATCTCGGCGCCGTACCTGTCGCAGATCGGGGCGCTGGCGGCCTTCGACGCCACCGAGGAACTGGACGCCGTGCGCGACGGCTACGCGCGCAACCGGTCGATCCTGCTCGACGCGCTGCCCGGCCTCGGCCTCGGCCGCGTGCACCCGGCCGACGGCGCTTTCTACCTCTACGCCGACGTGGCGAATCTCACGAACGACGCCTCCGCCTTCTGCCGGCGGATGCTCGACGAGGCGCATGTCGCGGCGACACCCGGCCTCGATTTCGACCCGGAGCATGGACATCATCACGTCCGGTTCTCTTTCGCGGGCTCGGAGGCCGAGTGCCGCGAGGCGGTGACGCGGCTCCGGGCGTGGCTCCGCTGACGGGTCAGAGCGCCTCCACCGGCACCAGGGTGCCGACCGCCTCGACGAGCTGCGAGAAGTGTTCGATCACCCGGTCGGGCCCGAGGCTCGGTCACCGGCACATCGGTGTAGCCGAAGGTCACAGCCACCACCGGGATGCCGGCGGCCTTGGCGGTGTCGATATCAGTCCGGGAATCACCGACCATCACGGCGCGGGCCGGATCGCCGCCCGCACGCGCGATGGTGCCGGTCAGGTGGCGCGGGTCGGGCTTGTATTGCGGGAACGTGTCCCGGCCGCAGATCGCCGCGAACCGGTGCCCGATCCCCAGGATGCGCAGCAGCTCGACGGACTGGCCCTCGTACTTGTTGGTGCAGACGGCGAGGCGGAAGCCCGTCTCCTCGAGAACGTCCAAGGCCTCGACGAGCCCCGGATAAAGATGGGAGGTGTCGGCCAGGTGGTCGCCGTAATGGGCGATGAAATCCTCGAAGAGGCGGTCATGGTCCTCGGGCGAGAGAATCCGCCCCTCCGCCTCGAAGCCACGCCGGATCAGGGCCTTGGCACCCGCACCGATCAGCCCGCGGGCCTGCGACAAGGGCAATTCGGCCAAGCCCTCGCGCCGCATCAGCACGTTGAGCGTGCCGATGAGGTCGCCGGCGGTCTCGGCGAGCGTCCCGTCGAGGTCGAACACGGCGATCGGAGGGCGTGTCGTCGGTTCGGCGGACATTCTCGATCGGCTCCTGGTGGCTCCGGCCTCGCTAGCGGGGCGCGCAGGCGTGAGCAAGCCGAAGGACGGCGGACGGCCCATGCGCGACCGGACCGGCCGAGCGCCCCAGACTCGCCCGAAAGCCCAGCGAAAGGCAGCCTGCACCAGCCCCCGGGATCCGCGATGAAACCGTCTCTGCCCTTCCTGGCCGCCTGCGCGGCTGTCCATGTTCTGCCGGCAGCGGCGACCTCGTTCGAGTTCGTCCCCGCGCCACAGACAGACCTGAACCGGATGTACCGGGTCGACAAGGTTACCGGCGAGGTGACTTCCTGCCAGTACGGTCTGCAGGAATCCGGCGGCGGTATCGGCCAGACCGTCTGCTTCGGGCCGGGTGAGGGCGCCGGGCCTCAGGCCCCGTCGGAATACGGGCTGGTGGCGAGCCGCCACGCCCGCGAGGCCGGCGTCTTCCGCGTGAACTACCGGACCGGCGAGATGAGCATCTGCTTCGTCCTAGTGAAGAAGGAGCAGGTTGTCTGCACGCAGCAGGCCAAGCCCGGCTCGGAGGGCGCGTCCGACGCGCCCCTGACCGGACCGGCGCCGGGCCGGGCAGGGGCCAGCGCCACGCCGACACAGGGCGGCCGCCCGTGACGCGCCATCGCTGGCGCGGGCGTTCCGGTCCGCGCTGTCACGTGCTAGGGGCCGGCCGACTTCCGCGAAAAGACTGGCTGCCCATGACGCGCAA
The DNA here is from genome assembly GCA_050632875.1 of Methylobacterium sp. P31. Taxonomy (GTDB): domain Bacteria; phylum Pseudomonadota; class Alphaproteobacteria; order Rhizobiales; family Beijerinckiaceae; genus Methylobacterium. Next base: position 552,599 of record JBODSC010000003.1, read on the forward strand.
CCTCCCGATCCACCCCGTCGACCGGGCGCTGCCGCGGTGAGCGGGCCGGACCTCCGCCGGGCCGCAGCGGCCCGCGCTCTCGATCTGGTCGAGCCCGGCATGCGGCTCGGCCTCGGCAGCGGCTCCACCGCAGCCGCCTTCGTGGCGCTGCTCGGCGAGCGGGTCCGCGGCGGGCTCGACATCGTCGGCGTGCCGACCTCGGAGGCGACGCGGGCGCAGGCCGAGAGCCTCGGCATCCGCCTCGCAACCCTCGACGAGCAGCCGGAACTCGATCTCACGATCGACGGGGCCGACCAGGTCGACGAGCAACTGCGGCTGATCAAGGGGGCGGCGCGGCGCTGCTGCGGGAGAAGATCGTCGCCTTCGCGAGCCGCCGGATGGTGGTTATCGCCGACGCCGCGAAGCGCGTGGCCCGGCTCGGCGCCTTTCCCCTCCCGATTGAGGTGAATCCCTTCGGCCTGACGGCCACGCAACGGGCCGTAGAAGCGGCGGTCGCGGGGGCCGGCTGCACCGGCGCAGTCCGGCTGCGCTGCCATTCGGATGGCAAACCCCTTGTGACTGATGGCGGTCATCATATCCTCGACGCCCATCTCGGCGCGATTCCCGATCCCGAAACCCTCGGGGCCGCACTCTGGGCGGTCCCCGGCGTCGTGGAGCACGGCCTGTTTCTAGGCCTCGCCGATGCCGCGATCCTAGCGGCTGCGCGGGACGGGCGGGCCGAGATCACCGTTCTCGGCAGCCTCGCCTGAGGCGCCGCCATCCCTGCCGGCAATCCTCGCAAGAAAGTCCAGCATGTCCCGACGCCTCATCGCCGCGCCCGGCCTCGCGCTCGGCCTCGCGCTCCTGGCGCTGCCCCAGGCCGCCTCCGGCCAGGCGCATAAGCCCGCGCCGGCCAAGCCAGCGGCGCAGCCGAGCACCCCGGCCGCCAACACGGATTCCGGGCAGACCTATACGCCCAACCATCTCGCGCTGGCCCGCGAAGTCATGCTCAGCTCCGGCATCGCCCGCTCCTTCGACGCCGTTCTGCCCGCCTTCGCCGAGCAGATCCGCAAACAGGCTGTCACGCGCCCCGAACTCGGCAAGGATCTCGACGAGGTCCTGGCCTCCCTGCAGCCGGAGATGGAGTTGCAGAAGCAGCGCATGATCGACATCGCGGCGCGCACCTACGCGTCGAAATTCTCGGAAGCGGAGCTGAAGGAAATCGCGACCTTCTTCCGGTCGCCCGCCGGCAAGCACTACGTCGAGGCGCAGCCGCAGCTCCTCGACGAGATGGTGCAGGAGATGCAGGACTGGACCCAGGACGTTTCAGAGTACGTCATGGTCAGGGTGCGCGCGGAGATGGGCAAGCGCGGACACCAGATGCAGTGAGGGTGCCCCGCTCCTCCGAGCGGTTCGACGTGACAGCACTCCCATGAGCGCGGCATCGTGAGCGCGGCCGGCCGCCTCTACGCGGCGGGCGGGGGACTCCTCGCCGTCATGCCGCTGGCGATGGTGTTCGCCAATCGATCGAGTCCGGCCCTGGTCGGGCTCGCAGCGCTCGCTTTCCTGGCCGGCCGCTGGATTGAGGATCCCGCCGCTCTGCGCCGCCGTCTCCTGGCGCCGCTCGCGAGCCCGCTTGCGGGTGCGGCGCTCGCTTTCTTGGGCTGGAGCCTCATCTCGCTCGCCTGGAGTCCGTTCCCGGGCTCGTCCCTGCGGGTGCTCGGCGAGCCTCCTCCCGATCCTCGCCGCGTCCTACCTCCTCGTGGTTCTGGCACCGGGCCGGATCCCGGACTTCGCGCCCCGCCTCGGGGCGACCGCGGTGATGCTGGCCGGCGTCCTGATTGCGGTGGATCTTGCCTCCGATCTCGCCCTCGAAAGGGCGCTGGGCCGGCGAGCGGCCGCCTTTGTTCACAACCGGCCGGCCCTGACCCTCGACCTCGTAGCCGGCCCGCTCGCTCTGATCCTGTGGCGGGTCCGCGCCCGAGGCCTCGCGGCGGCTATGCTGACCTTCGCGGCGCTCGGCGTGCTGCGCTCCATTAGCGGCGCCGCCCAGCTTGGCCTTCTCGCGGGCGCCGCAATGTTCGTCGTGGCGCGCCTCCTGCCGCTGCGCATTGGCATCGGTCTCGCCGGCCTCGGCCTCGGACTTGCGGTGGCGCTCGCGCCCGTCGAAGGCGACCTGCTCGCGCGATTCATGCCTGAGGCGGCCCACGAGCATCTGGTCCAGTCCTCCTCCCGGGCGCGCGTCGCCATCGCGCGCAGCTTCGGGGCGGCCGTGGCCGCCGATCCCTGGCGGGGGCCGGCTACGGCACGAGCGCGCGGTTCGCGGAAACGCCGGTCGCGCAGAGTCTTGCGCCCGAGATGCGGGTCCTCCTCGGGGTCGGGCACCCTCACAACAGCTTCCTGCAAGTCTGGGCCGAGCTGGGATTGCCCGGAGCGACCCTCGCTGCGCTCACGCTGATGCTGATGCTGACGCGAATCGCCCGGATCCCGCAGCCGGACCGGGCCGTCGCGCTCGGCCTCGTCGCCTGCGCGGCGGTGATCGCCTTCGTGGAGCACAATGGCTGGGCGGCGTGGTGGACGGCGGGGCTCGGCGCTGCCATGTCGTGGATGCGCGCGGCCTCCCGGCCCCGCGCGTCTACGCGACCCGAGATGGACGGTCCCGCATGAGCGATTTCGACGTCGACCTCTTCGTCATCGGCGGCGGCTCGGGTGGCGTCCGCGCGGCGCGCATCGCGGCGGGCTACGGCGCGCGCGTCATGCTCGCGGAGGAGTATCGGGTCGGTGGCACCTGCGTGATCCGCGGCTGCGTGCCCAAGAAGCTCATGGTCTATGCCGGCCGCTTCGCCGACGAGTTCGAGGACGCCGCGGGCTTCGGCTGGACGGTGGAGAAGCCGCGCTTCGACTGGCGCGTTCTCAAGAGCCGCCGCGACGCCGAGGTGACCCGGCTCGAAGGGATCTACGACGCGAACCTGATCCGGGCGGGCGTGGAAATCGTGCCGGAACGGGCCGTGATCGCGGATGCGCACACGGTGCGCCTCGTGAAATCCGATCGGACAGTGCGGGCGGAGCGAATCCTGATCGCCGTCGGCGCCCATCCCCTCAAGGAGCCCGCGGTACCGGGCATCGACCTGGCGATCACCTCGAACGAGGTCTTCGAGCTGGAGAGCCTTCCCGAGCGCATTCTGGTGATCGGCGGCGGCTACATCGCGGTGGAGTTCGCCGGCGTCTTCGCGGCGCTCGGCAGCCGCACGACCTTGCTGCATCGGGGCGACCGGCTGCTGCGCGGCTTCGACGACGAGGTTCGCGACGCTCTGGCGGAGGCCTACGGACGGCGCATGGACCTGCGGCTCGGTCGGACCCTGACCGGCATCGAGCGCCAGGATGGCGGCCTCTGCGCCCGGCTCGACGACGGCAGCACGATTCTCGCCGATCAGGTCCTCGTCGCCACCGGACGGCGCCCCAACGTCGCCGGGCTCGGCCTCGATCGGGTCGGGGTCGCGGTCGACGGCGCCGGAGCGATCCCGGTGGACGCCTATTCGCAGACCAAGGTCCCATCGATCTACGCGGTCGGCGACGTCACCAACCGCGCCAACCTGACCCCGGTGGCGATCCGCGAGGGACACGCCTTCGCCGACACGGTCTTCGGCGGCAAATCGAGTTGCGTCGATCACCGTCTGATCCCGACCGCGGTGTTCTCGACCCCCGAGATCGGCGTTGTCGGCCACACCGAGGCCGCGGCGCGCGAGATCTATGGCAAGATCAATGTCTACAAGGCGCGCTTCCGTCCCATGAAGGCGACACTTTCCGGCCGCGAGGAGCGCATCCTCATGAAGGTGATCGTCGATTGCGCGACGGATCGTGTGGTGGGCGTCCACATCTTCGGCCACGACGCCGGGGAAGTGATCCAGGCGGTGGGCATCGCGGTCACCATGGGCGCCACAAAGGCCGATTTCGACCGCACCATCGCGGTCCATCCGACCGCCGCCGAGGAACTGGTGACCATGCGGGTCCCGGAGGTCACCAAGCATCCGGTCGGCGTCGGCTGAGGACAGCGCGGCGCCGGGGCCTCGACGCGGTGCCGGGCCGAGCCATATCAGGGTCATGGGAAAGCAAGGTGCAGGTAAGGGCAGGGGCGAGGGCGACGCGCACGCGCGGCGGCAGGCGGTCATCGACCGCATGCTGGCGGATGCGCTGCGGCCGGCCTTCAGCCATCGCCCGCCGAGCCACGACGCGCTGTCTCCCGATATCCGCCGGGCGATCGACCGGCTCCTTGCCAAGGCCGAGGCGCAGCGCAGCCGGAACCTGACCTACGACGACTTGGAAGAGGCCCTTCCGCCGCGCGACGTCTCGGCGGAAGATCTGGAGGCGATTTTCTGGATCCTGGCGGAGCACGGCATTGAGGTGGAGGATGGCGAGGCCTGAAACCGGGACGCGGCTGCCCCCCGTTTCCGGCACTCGCAAGTGTGAACGAACCTCTCTATAAGCCGCGCTTCGCGCACAAGGCGCGGCCGCACGAAGAGGTGCGCGGAGAGAGACCATGGGCGAGCGTTGGACACCGAAGAGCTGGAGACACCTGCCGATCGAGCAGGTTCCCACCTATCCGGACGCTGCTGCCCTCGGCGCGGTCGAATCGCAGATCGCGAGCTTTCCGCCGCTGGTTTTTGCTGGTGAGGCCCGCAAGCTGAAGGCAGCGCTCGGGCGCGTCGCGACGGGTCAAGCGTTCCTGCTCCAGGGCGGCGACTGCGCCGAGAGCTTCGACGAGCACTCCGCCGACAACATCCGCGACTTTTTCCGGGTGTTCCTGCAGATGGCGATGGTGCTGACCTTCGCGGGTGGATCGCCCGTGGTGAAGGTCGGGCGCATTGCCGGGCAGTTCGCCAAGCCGCGCTCCTCGCCCACCGAGACCCTCGATGGCGTCAGCCTGCCGAGCTACCGGGGTGACATCATCAACGGCATCGGCTTCACGGTAGAATCGCGGGTGCCTGATCCGCGCCGCCAGCTCGAGGCCTACCGGCAATCGGCCGCGACCCTGAACCTGCTGCGCGCCTTCGCCACCGGCGGCTACGCCAACCTGGAGAACGCGCATCGCTGGATGCTGGGCTTCGTGAAGGATTCACCGCAATCCTCGCGCTATCAGGACGTGGCCGGCCGGATGACCGACGCGCTCGATTTCATGCGGGCGATCGGCATCAATCCGGAGACCCACCCTGAGGTGCGGACCACCGATTTCTACACCAGCCATGAGGCCCTGCTGCTCGGCTACGAGGAGGCGCTGACCCGCGTCGATCTCGACCACGGGCGACTGGTACGCGACCTCCGGGCATATGCTGTGGATCGGCGACCGGACCCGCCAGCCGGACCACGCCCACGTGGAATACGCCCGCGGCATCAAGAATCCGATCGGCCTGAAATGCGGCCCGTCCATGAAGCCGGAGGGGCTGATCCGGCTCATCGACCTGCTCAACCCGGAGAACGAGCCCGGCCGCCTCAGCCTGATCTGCCGGTTCGGGGCCGACAAGGTCGGCGAGCACCTGCCGGGCCTGATCCGGGCCGTCGAGCGGGAAGGGCGCTCGGCAGTGTGGATCTGCGATCCGATGCACGGCAACACCGTCGCGGCGGGCCGCTACAAGACTCGGCCGTTCGAGCGGGTGATGCAGGAGATCGAAGGCTTCTTCGGTGTCCACCGGGCGGAGGGGACCTTCGCCGGTGGCATCCACCTGGAGATGACCGGCAAGGACGTCACCGAGTGCACCGGCGGCGCCCGGGCGCTCACGGCCGACGATCTGCAGGACCGCTATCACACCTACTGCGATCCGCGCCTCAACGCGGAGCAGGCGCTGGAAGTGGCGTTCCGCACGGCCGAGCTGGTCAAGGCCGAGCGCAGCCACGTGGAACGCCCGCGCCTCGACGCAGCGGAGTAGGGCGCTTCCCATTGCGACCCGATTCGGCCTCGGCTCACGCAGAGCCGAGGCCGCCCTTGTTCTCTGGGTGACACCGCCGCATCAGAACGGAGCACGCGCCTTTCAGCCGGGAAGACGAACAGTTGAGGGCGTGGCCTCGCCCGAAGGTCGTGATCTTCCGTCCCAGGTCTTGTCTACTCCGGCGAGCGGCGGTGGTGAACCGATCACCCGCCTGGCTCAGGCGATGGCCCGAGTAGCGCCGTTCCAACGGCGGATCACCTCGGCGACCTCCGACACCGGGACGGGCCGGCTGAACAGGTAGCCCTGGACCTCGTCGCACCCTTCCGCGCGCAGTTGCGCGAGCTGCGCCTCCGTCTCCACGCCCTCCGCGGTGGTCGTCATGCCGAGGCTCGCGCCCAATCCGATCACTGCCCGGACGATGAAGTCGGTGCCGTCCTTGATGCACAGGTCGCGCACGAAGGTCTGGTCGATCTTGATCTTGTCGAACGGGAAGCTGCGCAGGTAGCTGAGCGACGAGTAGCCGGTGCCGAAATCGTCCATGGCGACGCGCACGCCCAGCGCCTTGAGGCTGTGGAGGATTGCCGTTGTGGCGCCGGGATTGGCCACCAGCACCGATTCGGTGATCTCCAGCTCCAGCCGACGGCCGGGCAGGCCGGTCCGCCGCAACGCTTCGCGGACGGCCGTCACGAGGCTGGCGGACGTGAACTGGACGGCCGAGACGTTGACGGCGACCTTGAGCCCGTCCGGCCAGCGGGCTGCCTCCTCGCAGGCGCGGCGGAGAACCCATTCGCCCAGCGGAACGATCAGGCCCATTTCCTCCGCGATCGGGATGAACTCGGCCGGCGAAATGAACCCGCGGATCGGATGGTTCCAGCGCAGCAGCGCCTCGAACCCGCAGATCCGGTCGGTATCGAGGCTGTAGATCGGTTGGTAGTAGACCTCGAACGCCTCGCGGGTGAGGGCGTCCCGCAGGTCGCGCTCCAGGATGCGCCGGGCCTGCAGGCGGGCATCCATCTCGGGCTCGAAGAACCGGAATGAGCCGCGCGCCTCGGCCTTGCCGCGGTCGAGGGCGACCTCGGCGTTCTTGAGCAGCTTCTCGCAGCTCGTCCCGTCGCTCGGCGCCAGGGTGATCCCCATGGTCAGGCCGACGCTGATCTGGTGGCTGCTCAGGGTGTAGGGTGCGCCCACAACCTCGATAATGCGGCGAGCGAGGACGGCGGCCTCCTCGGCCCGATCGATGCCGCGCTGGATGACAATGAACTCGTCGGCGCCGAGCCGGGCCACGCAGTCGATCTCGCGCACGCAGGCGGTGAGACGGTTGCCGACCGCCACGAGCAGTTCGTCACCGACACTGTGTCCCAGGGTCTCGTTGACGGGCCGGAAATCGTCGAGATCGATGGCGAAGACGGCAAAGCCGGAATCGCGGCCCGCCTGCGCAACAGCGCTCTCGATCTGCTGTCCCAAGGCCACCCGGTTGGGCAAGCCGGTGAGCATGTCGTGGTGTGCCAGAAAGGCGATACGCGCCTCGGCCAGCCGACGCTCGGTGACGTCCTCATAGGTGGCAACGAAGCCGCCATCGGCGGTCTTGCGCCGATCGATGGCCACGATGCGGCCGTTGCCCAGCTCTTGAAAATGCGTTTGCCAAGCGCCGTTGTGAAAGGCCTCCCGCTGCTGATGCACCAGGGTGGTGAGATCGCAGCCCGGGTGGTTGCCCACCGCGATGCTGGCACTCATGACCTCGTAGGTCGTCATCCCCGACACGACCGCGCCCGCGGGCAGGCCGTAGATCTCGCTGTAGCGCCGGTTGACCACCATCAAGCGGTCTTGCGCGTCATAGAGACAGAGCCCCTGGGACATGTTGTCGAGGGCCGCGTCGAGGCGCAGGTTGGTCTGGGTCAGCCGGTCCTCCTGCTCCTTGAGCAGGCTGATGTCGCTGCACACCGCGATGAAGCCGCCCTGCTGGGTGGCGCTGCGGCTCACGCGGAGCCAGCGCCCGTCCGCCAGACGGATCTCGCCGTCGCGCGCGAGGGCCCGGAAACAATCCTCGAGCGCCTCCGACCTCTCGGCGGGTTGCGCGAGGGAGATCCCGGCCTCGATAGCCGGACCCAGCCCATCGAAGAAGCACAGGGCCTGGGTGTTCGCCAGGGCGATCCGGCCGGCCGCGTCGACCACCACCACGCCTTCCCGGGAGGTCTGGAGCGCGTCCGTTACCAGCGCTTCGGCGATGCGGCGCTGGCTGACCTCGCGCGCCATCATGGCCTTGATGTTGTCGCGCATCGTCGCCATGGAGCGAAGCAGGCTCCCCAGCTCGTCGCGGCCGCCGGCCGGAATGCGGTCCTCCAGGCGACCGCTGGCGATCCGCTCCGCCGCCGCCGAGGCTGCCGCCAGCGGCCCGGTAATGCGGCGGTTGAGCAGCCAGGCAATCAGCGCGCAGGCGACGATGGCAAGAGCGGCCGCGATGGCGTTGACGTGCATCTCCCGGGCGACGAGCACCCGCGCCTGCTGTCTGAAGGTGAACCCGTCTCCGGCCGTGTAGTTGACCAACAGATCGATCTGGCTGTCCACAACGTCGGCCTGCTGATCGAGCGCGTCCCAGCGTTCCGGGCGCGCCGTTGCAGGATCCAGAGCGCGGCGCATCTCCTCCCAGGCGGCCACCGCGGCTTGAACCGCACCGGCAGTGCGCACCGCCCGATCGGATTGCGAGCGCTCAACGGCGATCGTCAGATCCTCCGCCAGAGTCGTCGAGAGATCCGCGATCGCCGCGTCCAGCTTGGCCGCCTCGGCGGCGTCATGGACGTGTGTCCGCCGGGCGAAGGCCGTCCGCATCTTGGCGAAATCGGCCGCCGTCGCGCGGGCGTAATTGATGGACATCAGCGATTCGTCGTACGTGCGGTTGATCAGCGTCCCGATGTGCGAGATCGCGATCACCGCGTAGAGCCCGAGCGCGCCCGACAGAAGGCTCATACTCAGGAAGGCGACGAAGATCCGGCCCCGGATGGTGTTCGAGACGCCCAGGAATCCGCGCGCAGCACGCGCAAGCCCGGGTGGCGCCCTGTCGTCCGTCGCTGTCTGGGGCTCTTGCATTGCACCGGCCGCCGTGTCGTACGTCCGGTGGAACGTAATTGCCACATATTAAGAGGCGATTAGCTCCGCGGCTTGAGAACTCGATTCAACATTGATGGTATGTCCCCTGCAAAACCGGAGCGATCAGCGCGATCCGCGAGATACCGCGCGTCGCGAAAATGATTCTTCAATCAAAGGCGGCCAAGATCAAATCCGCGGAACCCGAGGAACAGCATGGCCGCCGCAGTGATAAGGTTTGCCACATCGCCGGTCTTGAGGACGGCGATCTCCGCCACGCTGGCGCTGGGATTCGGAGTGACCTGCGGGCTCCTCCTGACCGGCCAGCTGCACGCTTCGGGGATCGCGGTCTCGCAGAAGGGCCGGATGTTCCACCCCGGCGATCTCGTCGTCACGCGCGGTGAGACGATCACCTTCGTCAACGATGACAGCGACCTGCTGCACCACGCTTACGTCGAGTCCGACAGCTTCAGCTTCGATTCCGGGGACCAGGAGCCGGGCAGCCGCACCCCGATCGCCTTCACCGAACGGGGGACCTTCCAGGTGCTCTGCGGCATCCACCCGAAGATGAAGCTCGTGGTCCGGGTGGATTGAGGGCGGTCAGCGCTGAGCCGAACGCATCGGGGTCGTCGAATCCGGCTTCAGGCGCTCCACCGACTGGCCATCGCGCAGGTCCGGCGGCGGGCTGTAGATGATGTGGCTGTCGGCCGACAGGCCCGATTCCAGTTCCAGAATCCGCCCGAGATCGCGCCGCACGCGAACGGTCCGCCACCTCACCCGGTCATCATGGCCGACCTCGGCCACCTGCAGGCCATTGGTGTTGAACACCGTCGCCTCCGCGGGCACCGTAAGTCCTGGTTCGGGGCGCGGGATCTTCAACGTGACGTAGGCGTAGAGCCCGGCCCTCAGAGCCCGGTCTGGATTGGGCACATCCACCTGCGTGGTCAGGGTACGTGAGGCCGCGTTCAACGCGACCGAGCTGCGCTCAACGAAACCGTCGAAGGTCCGGCCGGGGATCTGCGGCACGGTGATCGCGGCCGTCACACCCGGCTTGACGCCTACGGCGTCGTTCTGCGGCACGTTGACGGTGATGCGGAGCGTGCTGTCTTGGTCGATGCTCAGGAGCGGCGTGCCGCCGTTGTCGGCCCGGACCAAATCGCCGACATCGACGTTGCGCACCGTGACGACGCCGTCGAACGGGGCTACCACGTGCTCGAAGGCGGTAAGCGCCTTCAACCGCTCCACCGCCGCCTCCTGCGCCTTGATGTTGGCGGTCGCAACCTTCACGCCGGCCTCGGCGGCGGCAAGCGTCGCCGCCTGGGAGAGGACACCGGCCTGCGCGTTGTCGGCGTTCTGCCGCGAAGCCCAGCCCTGCACGGCAAGCGTCGTGGTGCGATTGTTGGTGAGATTGGCGAGATTCACGTTGGCCCGTGCCTGCTCGACCTGAGCCTGCGCCTGGAGGAGTTGCGCACTCAGCTGGCCGACCTGTGCTTCCGCCTGGGCGAGCTGCTGGTCGAGATCCGGCGCTGCGATCCGCAGGAGCAGATCCCCGGCCTTGACCCGCGAGCCGATATCGACGCGGCGCTCGGCAATGTAACCGGTGGCGCGGGCGGCAATCGCCGCCGTGGTGAAGGCCTGCGTCTCTCCCGGCAACACGAGATCGAGCGACCCCTCCGCCCGTTCCGCCGCGACGGTACGTACCTGTGGAACGAGGGACTTGATTCCCTCCAGCGTCGCGGTCGCCTCGGTGTCACGCTGCCAGTGGCCGTAGGCGCCGGAGGTCAAGAGGCCAGCGCCGACCAGCCCCGCGAGCAGGAACGGAGCCTTGCGGGGCGGCGTGGGGACGTCCTGCGCCGCGTCGTGCGCCCTCATTGATCGGCTCTCCGCCAGCGAGCAACCCGGCTCGGCTGCGGCGAAGGTAGCGGCCGGAGCCGGCTCCGGCCAGAGCGGGGTTTGGCCGCATCACTGCCTAGGAGCCCCGCGGTCCGTCCAGGCGGAGCTGCCGGCTCAGTCGCTTATGCAGGTGGACCATCAGGGCGATCCCGAACAGGGGCGTCAGCAGGTTGAGGACCGGAACCACCATGAGGGCCGCGAGCAGACAACCGGCCCCGAGCGTCCGGACCGAGAAGACGCGGCGCATCTCGGCGGCCTCGGACAGGGGCCGGAACCGCGCGGCCGCCATCTCGAAATACTCGCGGGCGAGCAGGTAGGCGTTCGCACCGAAGAAGGCCGCGATCCCGATCACCGGGATGAAGAAGATGACCAGCGCCGCCAGGTTGACCAACAGCGTCACGCCCGCGAAGCGGATCGCGTACAGCATGGCGGTTCCGAACGGCATGGCGCGGCCCGGCGGGTCGTCCGGAAAATCCGTGCGCTCCACGATCTCGGCCGCGTCGTCGAGAAAGAAACCCGCCACCAAGATCGAGACGGCGGGCATCAGGTAGGCCAGCACCACGAATAGGCCGAACCCCGCGAGATAGTAGGCGAGGCTGTCCAGGATCGGGTACTGGGCCGAGATGTGGTGGCTCGCCTGGAAAGCCTGGATGAGCCGCGTCAGGCCGAGCCAGACCAGCACGAGGAGCCCGAGCGTCAGGCCGAGGGACTTCCAGAGGATCGCCCGCAGCGGTGGGGAGAAGGTCTGGCGCAAAGCCGCCGCGGCGGACTCGACGAGCATCGGGCGAGATTTCCGGCCCGCGCCGGAAGCGGCGCGGCTGCGTTGTGAAGCGGTGCGACGGCCGGCGCAAGGTCGGGCTCCGGCACAGGTCAGACGAGGGTGTGGGGGGCGCGCGTGCAGGATGCGACGGTGAAGGACTCGATGCCGCGGGCACCCGGCTCCAGGAGCGCCGATCCGCCGCGCCCGCCCGCCTATCGGCCGCGCCTCGCACCGGTTCCTGACGCACCGGAGGTGCTGGTGATCGGGGCCGGCGCCGCCGGCATCGGCGCGGCCAGGACGCTTGCGGCGCGTGGCGTCCCCGTCGCGGTGCTGGAGGCCCGCGACCGGGTCGGCGGCCGAGCGCTCACGGTGTTCCTGCGCGGCCACGCCCTCGATCTCGGCGCGCACTGGCTCCATGCCGGGCCGATCAATCCACTCGTTGCCCTGGGCCGGGCGCGCGGGGACCGGCTGCGGCGGGCGCCGCAGGACAGCCATGTCTGGGTCAGGCGCCGGCCGGGACGCGCCGACGAGGTTCGGGCCAATGCCCGCGCCTTCGAGCGGGCCGACCGGGCAATGACCCTGGGCGCCGCGCAGTCCGGACCCGACCGGCCGGCCGGGAGCGCCCTGCCGCCGGGTCTTGGGCCCTGGCGCGCGCGGGTGGCGCAGGTACACGGCCTTGTCTCCGGCAGGCCCTTGAGCGAGGTGTCGCTCCACGACTTCCCGAGCCTCGAATACGGCGACAACTTCTTCCTCGCCGATGGTTACGGAAACTACCTTGCCCGCCTCGCCGCCGGGTTGCCGGTGGCGCTCTGCGCGCCCGTGACACGCATCGACTGGTCCGGTCGGCGCGTCCGCGCGATGATCGCGGACGGCCGGGAGTACCGGGCCCGCGCGGTGATCGTCACGGTGCCGATCATGGCTCTGCGGGATGGACCAGCCTTTGTGCCGCCGCTGCCGAACGTGATCCGCGCCGCCATCAACGGCTTCACCACCGGCATCTACGAGCACGCGGTGCTGCACTGGCCCTCGAGCCCGTTCCGGGGCCGGGACCGGCTGGCGGCAATCCATGGCGGGCGGCATCAGCCAGCCGGCCTGCTCACCCGAATCGACGGGACACCCTTCCACTATTACGAGCTCGACCTGCACGAGTCTGCGGCGATCGATGCGGCCGGGTCGGGAACGGACGGTGTCCGCCGCCATGTGCGCGCGGTGCTGGCCGATCTATTCGGGCGGTCACGGCTGCATGACCTGACGATCCCGGCGGTGAGCACGTGGCGGCACGACCCCTGGTCACGCGGCTCCTGGGCGGTTGTGCCACCCGGCCATGCACCGGCACGCCAGTTCCTGCGGGAATCGCTGGCCGACACGGTGTGGTTTGCCGGCGAAGCGCTGTCGCGCGCGCAATGGGGCACGGTCGGCGGCGCCTACGCGGAAGGCACCCGGGCGGCCGAGGCGATTGCGGAGCGTATCCGCACGGGCACAGGCTGAGCCACGCGCGCCAGGAAGGCGCCCGGGCGACTTGCCGACGCCGGACAAGACGGGCATCCCCGAGGAGTCAAGCTTTGCGGGGGCGGCCATGGATTGGATCGAGGGGATCGGCTACCTCGGCACCGCGCTGACCATCTCGGCGACCGCCATGAGCACGATGATCCCGCTGCGGATCATCTCGCTCTGCGCGAGCTGCGCGGTGATCACCTACGGGACCCTCATCGGCAGCATGCCGGTGGTGCTCACCGAGCTGATCCAGATGCCGTTCAACGCCTACCGGCTCTGGCAGATGCTGCGCCTCGTCCGCGACGTCGAGACCGCCGCCGACGGCGACCTGTCCCTCGAGTGGCTGCGCCCCTTCGGCACGCGGCGTCCGTTCGGGATCGGCGAGGTGGTCTTCCGCAAGGGCGACCGCGCCAACGAGATGTACTACATCGAGAGCGGCGCCTTTCGGATCCCGGAAGTCGGCATCGAGGTGCGCAAGGGCGGGATCGTCGGCGAGCTGGGCCTGCTGTCCCCGGGCAACGCGCGGACGGCGTCTCTCGTCTGCGTCGAGGCCGGCCACGCGCTCTGCGTGACCTACTCGGACGTCAAGCAGCTCTACTACCAGAACCCGGAATTCGGCTTCTACTTCCTGAAGCTCACCAGCGAGCGCCTGTTCCAGAGCGTTCAGGGCGTCAAGGAGCCCGCGCCGGCGGGCGATGCCCTGTAGCAGAGCGAAGCCCTGGAGCGGGCCGCCTGCCGCGGCCGCTCAGAGCATGCTCGGCAGAATGCGGTCCGGTGGGCGGTGGCCGTCCATGAAGGTCTTGATGTTGATGATGACCTTCTCACCCATGTCGATGCGGCTCTCGTAGGTGGCCGAGCCCATGTGCGGCAGCAGCACGACCTTGCCCTGACGGGCGAGCTTCACGAGCCGTGGGCTCACCGCGGGCTCTTGCTCGAACACGTCGAGGCCGGCAGCCGAGATTTCGCCCCCTCGATCAGCCGCGCCAGCGCGTTCTCGTCGATCACCTCGCCGCGGGCGGTGTTGACCACGATTGCCTCGGGCTTGAGAAGCTTGAGGCGCCGCGCCGAGAGAAGGTGATAGGTCGCCGGCGTATGCGGGCAGTTCACCGACACGATGTCGACGCGCGCCAGCATCTGGTCGAGCGATTCCCAGTAGGTCGCGTCCAGCGCGCTCTCGATGGCGGACGGCACCCTTCGCCGGTTGTGGTAATGGACCTGCAGCCCGAAGGCGCGGGCACGTTTGGCGAGCGCCTGCCCGATCCGGCCCATCCCGACGATGCCCAGCCGCTTCCCGGTGATGCGCCGGCCGAGCATCCAGGTCGGTGACCAGCCGGTGGTCCACTCGTCATCCGGGATGATGCGTGCGCCCTCGGTGATACGACGGGCGACCGCGAGGATCAGCGCCATCGTCATGTCCGCGGTGTCTTCGGTCAGCACGCCGGGCGTGTTGGTAACCGTGATGCCCCGCTCCAGAGCCGCCGCCACGTCGATGTGGTCGACGCCGTTGCCGAAATTCGCGATGAGCCGCAGATTCGGGCCGGCCTGGGCGATCAGCCCGGAATCGATCTCGTCGGTGACGGTGGGGACCAGGACATCCGCCTCGCGCAGGGCGGCCGCCAAGGCGTCCGATGCGAGCGGCGAATCGTCCGAATTGAGGCGGACGTCGAACAGCTCGCGCATCCGCGTCTCGACGGCATCCGGCAGGCGCCGCGTCACGACCACCAGCGGCTTGCGCTTCGACACGTCTCTCTCCCCGTCAGCCCAGCGGCCCTGGTTTCGACTCGTGTCCGGCGGCTCTCGCCCGGACCGCTTCCCGCAAGCGTCCGTTAACCGAACTCGGCCAGACAAGATCGGGCACGAGGCGCCGGTCCCGGAGCCTGTTCCGACTCATTGGCCTCTCTACCAGAGGTGGGCCGGAACACAATCGGAAGCCGGCCGGACCCGCTTGGCGATGGGCCCTGCTTTCGACATGCGCGGCACCCACCGTCGTCACATCCGGATAGGGAGAGGACTATGCGCGCGTCACGCCTGAGCTTCGCCGTCGCGGCGCTGCTGCTGGGCGGCCTCGCGACCGGCGCCAGGGCGGCCCCTTCCGCGCCACCTGAGACCGGAATCGGACCGGTAACCAAGCTGCCGCTGCCCCGCTACGCCAGCCTGAAGACCGATCGCGTCAATCTTCGTGAGGGGCCTTCCAAGGATCATCGCACCCTGTGGGTGTTCCAGCGGGCGGGGCTGCCGGTGGAGATCGTCGGCGAATTCGAGACTTGGCGCAGGATCCGCGATTCGGAAGGAACCGAAGGCTGGGTGCTGCACTCGCTCCTCTCGGGGCGGCGCACGGCCATCGTGAATGCCGGACCCGATAAAGGCGCCGAGAAGGCCGCCGTGTCGCTGCGAGCCCGGGCCGACGACAGCGCCGAGGACGAAGCGCGGCTTCAGACCGGTGTGATCGGTAGCGTGAAGAGCTGCACCGGCACGTGGTGCCGGCTGGTCGTGGCTCTTCCGAACAAGCACGATGTGGACGGCTACATCCGGCAGAACCGTCTCTGGGGCGTCTATCCCAACGAGGTCGTGGAGTAGCGCCCGCAAACGAAAAGGGCCCGGGCAATCCCGGGCCTCTTCGACGAGCTTCCGGACGCTCTGGCGCCAGCTTAGCCCTGGCGGCGCGCGGCCGGCCGGCTGCGGCGCAGGCGGACGATGACCTCGACCCCGGCGATCTCCATGCCCTCCGGTGCCTCGGGCAGCGAGTCCACCGTGATGCCGCAATCGGGCATGTCGATGACCTGGCTCTCGTCCTCGAGATAGAAATGATGGTGCTCAGTCGGGTTCGTGTCGAAATAGGCCTTCGACCCGTCGAGCGCGAGCTGACGCAGCAGCCCGGCCTCCGTGAACTGGTGCAGCGTGTTGTACACCGTCGCGAGTGAGACCGGCACCTTGGCGCGCATGGCCTCGTCGTAGAGCATCTCTGCGGTCAGGTGGCGGTCGCCGCGGCCGAAGAGTAGCCAGCCCAGCGACAGGCGCTGACGCGTCGGCCGCAGGCCTGCCCGGCGCAGCCGGTCACGCAGATCGGACAGCGGGCAGCCGCGGCGCGGAGTCCCGTTGGCCTCCAGTTGGGGGCGGGGACCCGGCCGTTGAAGACGGCCTGGAATGGCACCGGTTCGGACATCGCTGGACTGAACGCTCGACGAGGGGCCTGGGGAACGGAGTTCCATTTAGTATATTGAAGTGGCTGGGCTGTCGCAACCCGAGCATCGCCGCACGCGCAGGTTGATGGCTTTGAAGGCGCGGCGCCCCGTGCTAACCCGCGCGCCAAGCGACGGGGCGAGCTTTTTCGTCTCGACGCGAAGACCGCGCAAATCCGAGGAAACAGCCAGCTCAATGCCGCCAGACGCCGAGACACCAGCGCAGGGCGCGAGCCGCCGGTCGCAATTCTCCTACGAGGATCTTCTGGCCTGCGGGCGCGGCGAACTCTTCGGCCCGGGGAACGCGCAGCTTCCACTGCCCCCCATGCTGATGTTCGACCGCATCACGTCGATCAGCGACGAGGGGGGCGCACGGCAAGGGTCACGTGCGGGCGGAACTCGATATTCGCCCCGACCTCTGGTTCTTCCCGTGCCATTTCCAGGGCGACCCGGTCATGCCGGGCTGCCTCGGCCTCGACGCCCTGTGGCAGATGGTGGGGTTCTACCTCGGGTGGCTCGGCTCGCCCGGTCGGGGCCGGGCGCTGGGCGTGGGCGAGGTGAAGCTCGCCGGCCAGGTCCTGCCATCGATCAAGAAGGTCGTCTATAACGTCGACATCAAGCGCGTGCGGCAGGGCAAGCTCGTGCTCGGCATCGCGGACGGCTGGCTTGAGGCCGACGGCGAGCGGGTTTACCAAGTGCAGGATATGCGGGTCGGTCTGTTTCAGAGCTGATCGGGCCTGAGGATCGGGGGCGTGATTCGTATCCCGGTGGCAACGCCGGACGCCCTCGGCAGTTGAGATTGTACGCCCGTCACCTTAGCTGACCGGGACGCGGCGCGGGCGACCGACGTCGCGACGGAGGTATCGTCACCATCATGCGCCGTGTCGTCATCACCGGGATGGGCATCGTCTCGTCCATCGGCAACAACACGCAGGAGGTGCTCGCCTCCCTGCGCGAGGCTCGCTCGGGCATCGCCCACGATGCCAGCTACGCCGAGCACGGGTTCCGCAGCCAGGTCTCCGGCGCGCCCACCCTCGATCCCGAGGGCGTGGTGGACCGGCGCGCCATGCGCTTCCACGGCGGCGGCACCGCCTGGAATCACGTCGCCATGGACCAGGCGATCCGTGACGCCGGGCTTGAAGAGGGCGACATCTCCAACGAGCGCACCGGCATCATCATGGGCTCCGGCGGCCCTCGACCCGGGTGATCGTCGAGGCCGCCGCCATCGCCCGCGACAAGGGTCCGAAGCGGATCGGTCCGTTCGCGGTGCCGAAAGCGATGTCGTCGACTGCCTCGGCCACGCTCGCGACCTGGTTCAAGATCCGCGGCGTGAACTATTCGATCTCGTCAGCCTGCGCGACGTCGAACCACTGCATCGGGAATGCCGCCGAGATCATCCAGGGCGGCCGGCAGGACATCATCTTCGCCGGCGGCTGCGAGGATCTCGACTGGACGCTCTCGGTCCTGTTCGACGCGATGGGCGCCATGTCGTCCAAGTACAACGACACCCCGACCCGGGCGTCCCGCGCCTACGACGCGAACCGCGACGGCTTCGTCATCGCCGGCGGCGCGGGCGTCCTAGTGCTCGAGGAGCTGGAGCACGCCAAGGCGCGTGGCGCGCGGATCTACGGCGAAATCGCGGGCTACGGCGCCACGTCGGACGGTCACGACATGGTCGCGCCGTCGGGAGAGGGTGCGGTGCGCTGCATGCGGCAGGCCCTCGAAGGCCTGAAGGGTGCGCGGATCGACTACATCAACCCGCACGCCACCTCGACCCCGGTGGGCGACGACAAGGAGATCGAGGCGATCTCGCGAGGTGTTCGGCCGCGGCGAGGACTGCCCGCCGATCTCAGCCACGAAGTCCCTGACCGGCCATTCGCTCGGCGCCACCGGCGTCCAGGAGGCGATCTACAGTCTCCTGATGATGAACAAAGGCTTCATCTGCGAGAGCGCGCATGTCGATACGCTGGATCCCGCCTTCGCCGACATGCCGATCCTGCGGGAGCGACGGGACGGCGCCAAGCTCGGCCACGTCCTGACGAACTCCTTCGGCTTCGGAGGGACCAACGCCACCCTGGTCCTAAAGCACATCGACGCCTGAACCGGCGGCACCGGAACCGCCGCCCAGAGGGCGGCGTTTACCCGGTGTTGAGATTTGGTGGTGGCGATGGGGACATTCATATTCGGGATACTCGGCGGCCTCATGATTGCGGGCTGCGCCGCAATCTTCGCCAAGCAAGCCCTGATCGACGAGGCGCGCTCGCGCACCGACGGGCATTTCTGAGACCGACCATCAGACCGTGAACGCCCCGCCATCCAGCGGGGCTTTTTTTGTCCGGTCTCAACCGCCACCGGTTTGGAACGCGCGCCGACCCGCGTTAAGGCAGCCTGTCGCGGTTCGACGGATTGCATCGCGGCCCGTCCTCGCCTCACGGGGGCGGCGTGCTCGTTCAGGAATTGGGTCGGCATGACGGGTTTGATGGCGGGCAGGCGCGGCCTGATCATGGGCGTCGCCAACGATCATTCGATCGCCTGGGGCATAGCGAAGGCTCTCCACGCTCAGGGTGCGCGGCTCGCGTTCACGTATCAGGGCGAAGCTCTGGGCCGGCGCGTGGCGCCACTCGCCGCCAAGCTCGATCTCGGACATCGTGCTGCCCTGCGACGTGGAGGATCTGTCCTCCGTCGACGCGACCTTCGCGGCGCTCGACGAGAGATTCAACGGCGGGCTCGATTTCGTAGTCCACGCCATCGGCTTCTCCGACAAGGCGCAGCTCAAAGGCCGCTACGTGGACGTCACCACGCGCGAGAATTTCGTGCGGACGATGACGATCTCCTGCTTCTCCTTCACGGAGATCGCGCAGCGCGCGGCCAAGCGCATGACGAACGGCGGCTCGATGCTGACGCTGACCTATGGCGGTGCCACCCGGGTCATGCCGAACTACAACGTGATGGGTGTCGCCAAGGCCGCCCTGGAAGCGTCGGTCCGCTACCTCGCCAGCGATCTTGGCCCGGACGGGATCCGGGTGAACGCCCTCTCGGCCGGCCCGATGCGGACGCTCGCGGGCGCGGGCATCGCGGATGCGCGGCTGATGTTCAACCATCAGCGGGCCCATGCCCCCTGCGGCGCACGGTCAGCCTGGAAGATGTGGGCGGCTCGGCCCTCTACCTGCTCTCGCCGCTGTCGGGCGGCGTTACCGGCGAAGTCCATTTCGTGGATGCCGGCTACAACATCATCTCCATGCCGCGCCCGGACGTGCTCCAGGCGCAAGACGCGGCGGGCGTCGTGGGCGATCCTTAAGACCCGCTACTCCTCGGGGATCCGACCCGGCGGCACCGGGCCGCCCCGGCGCCCGCCATATTCGCCACGGCTGCCGCGGCGCTGGCGCTCGGCCCGAAGATCCTCCGCGGAGGGGGATGCCGAGGGGTAATTCGACGCGAACGGGTTCGGCGGGGCCCCCCGCGACGTGCCCCCGAAGAGCTTGTCCAGAAAACCCTCCTCGGCACCGACGGGCTGCGCGGTGAGGAGAAGAGCGAGGGCGAAGATCGGTCGGAGCTGCATCGTCGTGGTCTGCGTGCCGGGATCTGGCGCCGGTAGCGGCACTTTCCGGCAGATCGGAGGCTGAAGGCCGGACCGCCTGGAACCGCGGCGCCTGCGGCGGGTTCGCGGTCAACGATCATGGACGCGTACAGGAGGCGAAATGTCCGAGGTCACCTATCGCATCGTGGAGCACGATGGCGGCTTCGCCTACAAGGTCGGCGACGTGTACTCGGAGACGTTTCCGAGCCGCGACGAGGCCCTCCAGGCGGCCCAGGCTGCCGCAGCGGAGCAGCAGGTCCCGGGCTCGACGGAAGGCATCCGCTACCAGGATCAGGCTGGCGCGTGGCACGACGAGACTGCGCGCGGGAACGATCGACCCCGCGCCAAGGTCGAATAGTAACGGCGCCGGGCATTTCGATCATGCGGATTCGGTCGCATCGGCGGGAGGCGTCGTGGCGCGGGCGACCGGTGTGAAGAAGGGAGCGGGCGGGATGGCCCGCTCCGGTGCAGCGGTCCTCCCGAAGGGTGCGCGCCGGACGACCCCGTCGCCCGAGACCCTGGCGGCGCTCGGGCCGGATCGGCTCATCGGACTGATCCTCGGCGAGACCGCGCGTAACCCGGCCTTCAAGAAGCTCGTCAGCGCGGCGCTCGCGTCCCTTCAGGGACCGGACGCGGTCGCAGCCATCGTCGACAGGCGGCTGGCGGCGCTCGAAAGCGCCCAGGGCTACATCGACTGGCAGAAGCGGCGCGCCTTCACCACCGACCTCAACGCCACCGTCACGGTCATCCTGAACGAGCTGCGCCCCCTCGATCCCGGCGCCGCCCTCGACCGGCTGCGGCGTTTCCTCGACGGTGCCGACGCCGTGCTCAACCGCGTTGACGACAGCACCGGCGCCGTGCAGGGCGTGTACGAGCGGGCCTCCGATGCCTTCGTGGAGATCGCGGCCGGTCTGCCGCCGGAGGAGGCCGCCCGCGTCGCGGAAAGCCTCGCGCGTTCGTTCACGGCTGATCCGTTCGGCCCCTGGCTGCGGTGCTCGGCGACATCATCCCGAAGCTTCCCGAGGGCACGCTCGCCGACATCGACGCCCGCCTCGCCGAGGCCGCGACCACCCTGCCGAAGGCCGGCCATCCCCGGAGCGAGGCTGCCTACCGACGGGAGGCGGCGCGGGCCCAGGTCCTGCGCCTGCGGCAAGTCATCGCCGACCGGCGCGGTGATCCGGATGCCTTCATCGCCCTGGAGGGCGAGATCATGCCGGGGCGGGAGAATCGGGTGGAGATCGCCCGACGGCTGCTGGCCGCCGGGCGGCCCGAGGAAGCCTTGGCCTGGATCCGGCGCATGCAGGATCCCGGGCTCCGCATCGCCACCCGGGCGGACCTGATCGCCGGCTTCGACCTGCGCGGCCCCGAACGCGAGCGGCAGGCGCTGGAGATCGAGATTCTCGATGCGCTCGGACGGGGCGACGAAGCCCAGGCCCTGCGCTGGACGCGCTTCGAGCGCGATCTCGATGCGCCGATGCTGCGTACCTACCTCGCCAAGCTGCCGGATTTCGAGGACGAGGAGGCGCTCCTGCGCGCCCTCGACCATGCCGAGGCCTTCCCGCAGCCTCATTGGGCGCTGGCCTTCCTGGTTGGCTGGCCGGATCTGCGCCGCGCGGCGCGGCTGGTGACGGCGCGGCCGGGGATCTGGCAGGGTGAACAGTATGCCGTGCTGGCGCCGGCCGCCGATGCGCTCGCGCAGGATCATCCGCTGGCCGCGACGATCCTCTACCGTCGGCTTCTCGACGGGATCCTCGAATCCGGCCGCAGCGCCGCCTATCCCCACGGGGCGCGCTACCTGCTGGAACTCGACGGCCTCGCCGGTCGGCTCGAGGCGGGCGCGATCAGTCCCGCGCCGGACGCCTATCGAGAGAAGCTGCGGCGGGAACACGGGCGCAAGCACGCATTCTGGAGCCTGCTGCGGGATTAGCCGGAGGCTCGGGCTATGCGAGGAGCCCACACCGTACGGTCGCCGCGCTCAGTCGGTGATCTCGATCGCGTCGACGCGGTCCGGATAGAACGCCACGTGCTTCCGGATCGCCGCGACAGCCGGATAGGGATCCTCGTAGCTCCACACCGCATCCGACCGCCGCAGGCCGTCGACCACAAGGTCGAAATACCGCGCCTCGCCCTTGTACGGGCAGTGACTGGTCCGCGCCGAGGGGACGAAACTCTCGGATCGGATATCGCGTCGCGGCACGTAGAAGACCGCCGGGTAGTGGGCCTCCTCCAGGCGCAGGGCGCTGCGCGTATCCGCGACCGCGACGCCGGCCGCGAGGACGCGGACGCGGCGGCGCTCAGGCGCGACGGTGATCGGGTGGTCGGGGCCGGGCACCTTCATGAGGATCCTCCGCTCTCGGGCTTCAGCTCGATGGTTCCGAGCGCATCGGCGAGGCGCGACTTGGCGGTGCCGGGCCTGAGCGGCTTCTGCTGGCTCTCGTGCGGCACCCAGCCAGACAGCCACAGCACCTCGAAGGTCGCCCGCACCCGACCGTCGGGATCCGAGAAGCGTTCCGCGTAGGCCTCTGCGGCGCGCAGGAGGGTGGCTCGGCGTAGCGGGGTTCGCCGCCGTTCGGTCAGAACGTTCGTCATACCCATGGCGCGCAGATCGCGCATGAGGCCGAACAGGTCGGCGTAGCGCACCGTCAGCGTGTCGGTGTCCGCAACGGGGAGGGCGAAGCCCGCCCGCTGCAGTAGCGCTCCGGCCTCGCGCACGGCCGCGAACGGCGCCACCCGCGGGCTGATCCCGTCCTCGACCTCGCTCTCGGCCACGGCGAAGCTCTGGCGCAGTTCCGTCAAGGTCGCGCCGCCGAGCAGGCAACCGAGGAAAAGGCCGTCCGGCCGCAGGGCGCGGCGCAGCTGGATCAGCGTACCCGGCAGGTCGTTGACGGCGTGAAGCGCCAGCAGCGAGACCGCGAGATCGAGATGTCCGGCCGCGAGGGGCAGAATCTCGGGATCGCCGACGATCCGGCCGCCACCAGTCTCGGGAAACGCGGAGAGGCGGAGCTGCCGCGCCTGCGGGTACCGGGTCGCCAGTACCCGCGCCGCGGCCAAGCCCGGCGTCGCGAGGTCGAGCACCGACGAGAAGTCTCGCAAGACCGCACCCAGACGATCATCGAGATCCTCGGCGAGCCGGTCGAGCAGGAAACCCGCGAACCCGCTCCGCTCGGCTCTAGCGAGGCGGCGGCGGGCGAGGGCGGTGTCGAACAGGGCGGCCGGTATATCCATATCGGCGTGCAGATGGCATCCGCGGCGGCATCCCGCCAGCTCTGCGGCACCGGATTCGAAGCCTGGCGCGCACGGAGCCGTGAGCTACGCTAGACTGATGGAACGACTCGGCAGCGTCGCTGTTCCTGCTGCAACCGACCCTACGGCCGAGATTCCTTACGGAGCAAGATTATGAAGCGCACGCTCGTCGGGGCCGCTGTGGCCCTTGCCGCCCTCACCGCCGCCGGCGGCGCCGAAGCGAAGGGTTGCATCAAGGGCGCGATCGTCGGTGGCATTGCCGGCCATTATGCCGGACATCACGGCCTCGTGGGCGCCGCTGCCGGCTGCGCGATCGGTCGCCATCGTGCCAACGCCCGCGCCCGGCAGACGGACCAGCAGCAGATGGATTCCCAGGCGCGGCCGGTGTCCGCACACTGACGGCGGGGCGGGCGGATCGTCCCCGGGTGGCGGCGATCCACGCCGTGGCAGCGTCCCTGCGCGAGCTTCCGCGCGGGATCCTGTCTTTGGTCTACCCGCCGACCTGCTCGGGATGCGGCGCAGCCACGGCCGATCCCGGAGCTTTGTGCCCGGCCTGCTGGACCGGCCTGCGGCTGATCGAGGAGCCGGTCTGCCAGCGCTACGGCACGCCGTTCGCGGTGGATCTCGGCATCGGTCCGCTGCTTTCACCCCGCGCCATCGCGGACCCGCCGGCCTTCGGACGCGCCCGGGCCGTGGCGCTCTATGACGCGGTCGCGCGGCGCCTCGTCCATCGCCTGAAATATGAGGACCGCCTCGACTTGGCGGGTATCATGGCGCGGATGATGGCCGCGAGCGGCCGAACCCTGGTCGCCGAGGCGGAGTGTCTCGTGCCGGTGCCGCTCCATCGCGGAAGGCTGTGGCGCCGGCGCTTCAACCAGGCAGCCCTGCTCGGGAAGACCATCGCGGCCGGGGCGGGGCTCCCGTTCGCGCCGATGGCGCTCGCGCGCGTGCGCGCAACCCGCTCGCAGGTGGGCCTGAGCCGTGCGGCGCGGGCCGAGAACATCGGCGGCGCGTTCCGCGTACCGGCGGCTGAGGCGCACCGGATCCGGGGACGCCGGATCCTCCTCGTTGACGATGTCACCACCACGGGCGCGACCGGCAATGCGGCCGCGCGGGCGCTCCTGCGCGGAGGGGCGGCGTCGGTCGATCTCCTGACCTTCGCCCTGGTGGGCGACGCGGCGGGGTGAGCGCCCACTTTCCGGTCAGGCCGGGCTCGGTTGGCGATGCGGGAAGCTCACCGCGACGCTGAAATCGAAGGCTTCCGCGATGCCCTCGTACCAGAGAGAACGGCGTCGGCCGGTCGAGGTGGAGGGCGCCGTCGATTTCAGCCCCCTCATGCTGGAGTTCCGCGCCGTGCTTGGCCGCCAGCCGCAACATCGGCCCGTTCCCGGACAAGCAGCGCACATGGAGATCGACTACCCCGCGGTACCGGGCCGCGCGGGCGATCCGCGCGAACAGGCCCGCGCCGATGCCGCGACGGCGAAAGGCGCGCTCCACCGCGAAGGCCGCCTCGGCCCGGGGACCGAGGACGTAGCTCGACCTGCACGGGCCCATGGGGCGCAACTCGCCGAGTCCGCACAGCACGCCGTCCACGAAGGCGCCGTACATCACGCCCTCGGCTGTCACCGCCTGCGCGGCATAGGCCCGCACGCCTGCTTCGCTGACATTGCCCATGAAGCGGCTTGCCCGGGTGTCGGGATCCAGGCGCAGAAAGTAGTCGAGGACCGCGGCGCGGTCGGCCTGCCACAGGCGACGAATGCTGTGAGCCGGTACATCAAGGTGTCGAGCGGCCATGATTGGTCTCCGGTCTCGGCGCACGAGCGCGCAATTGATCCGGACGTTCCTCCCCAGAGACGGCGCCGGTCTCGCATCCCCGGCTTCGTTGTGCAATGCAGCACGGGGCCCGAAAGGATGTTCCGCGTGGCAGCCATGCACGGCCGCGATGGGACTCCTGCGCCCGGACTGTTCAGTGCCGGACTTGATTCGGGCTGAGCTTGCGCGGCACAGGAAATGGCCCTGGCTCGGGAGCAGCCGAGGCGGGGCAGGGGTGCCGGTCCGGCGCCGCGAGGAGCTGCGAGGAACCGGCGGCGTGAGCGAAAGATCCGGGAAGCAACACGCCCCGTCGCCGGAGGCGCGGGCCAGTGCCGTGTCGCCCGGCCCGGTCCACGAACGCTACGAGGCGCTGGTCGCTTCGGGCGCCATCGAGCGCGATCCGGCCCAGGGGCGGCTGGTGCGCGCCCTCGACCGGCTGGTTCTCGATTTGCAGCGCCAGCGGCGCGCCAACAAGACCAGCGCCCTCGGCTGGCTCTTCCGGCGCAAGGACGAGACCGAGCCGCCGAAGGGCCTTTACGTCTGGGGCTCCGTCGGGCGCGGCAAGACCATGCTGATGGACCTGTTCCACGAGGCAGCGCCGGAACCGAAGCGGCGAGTCCATTTCCACGGCTTCCTGGCGGACGCCCACGAGCGGATCCACGCCTATCGTCAGGCCCTCAAGACAGGAACCGTGAAGGGTGACGACCCGATCGGCCCGGTCGCCGACCAGCTCGCCGACGAGGCGACCCTGCTGTGCTTCGACGAATTCACCGTCACCGATATCGCTGACGCGATGATCCTAGGACGCCTGTTCGGGCACCTGTTCCGGCGCGGGGTCATCGTTGTGGCGACCTCCAACGTCGAGCCGGACCGGCTCTACGAAGGCGGCCTCAATCGGGCGCTGTTCCTGCCCTTTGTCGAGACGCTGAAGGAGCGGGTGGACGTCGTACGCCTGGATTCGCGGACCGACTTCCGGCTCGAGAAGCTGGGCGGTGCGGCCGTCTACCACGTACCGCCGGACGCCGACGCCCGCTCAGCCCTCGACGCCGCCTTCAAGGGGCTGACCGGGAAGGCGCGGGGGCGTCCGGCCACGATCAAGGTCCACGGTCGGAACGTGGCGGTTCCCGAGGAGGCAAGCGGGGTCGCGCGCTTCAGCTTCGACGACCTCTGCCGGAATCCTCTCGGGGCCTCGGACTACATGGCCCTGGCGCGCGCCTACCACACGGTGATCCTCGACCACATCCCGGTCATGGGCGAATCCGAGCGGAACGAGGCCAAGCGCTTCATCACCCTGATCGACACGCTCTACGATCGGCACGTGAAGCTCGTGGCCTCTGCGGAAGCCGAGGCGCAGGACCTCTACACGGCCCAATCCGGCCGTGAGGCCTTCGAGTTCGACCGCACCGTCTCCCGTCTCATCGAGATGCGCTCCCGGGAATACCTCGCCCTGCCGCACGGCCGGCCCGATTCCGAAGCGTCCGGGGCGAGCACCGGGCTGGTGGAAACGTGAGTGCGGCGCCGGGAGTCGGATCGATCTTCGGCCTCCGTCGGCGGAATTGGCGCGGTTCCGGCCCGCTGGCGCCGCTGCTCGGCTCCCCGGCCGCCTTCATCCTGCTGATCGTCGCGCTGGCGGCCGGCACGGCGAACTACCTGTCTGGCGAGGCCGGTCGCGCCGCCACGGCGCGGACGAATGCCATCATCGCGGGAGTCGAGCGCGTGCTCTCCGAGGTCAAGGACCTGGAGACGGGCGAGCGCGGCTTCGTGCTGGTCGGCACCGACGATTATCTCGCGCCGTACACGACCGCGCTGAGCAAGATCGAAACCGAGGCTCTCAAGCCTCGGCTCCGCCGCGCAGGAGCCGGTCCGTGCGGGCGGCCCGTCGCTCGCCGGCCTGATCGCGCAGAAGCGCGACTTCGCGGCCCGGGTGGTCGCGGCACGGCGCGAGCAGGGCTTCGATGCGGCAACGGACCTCGTCCGTACCGGCGAGGGCAAGCGCTTGATGGACGCGACCCGCACCGAGGCGGCCGCGCGCCAGGACGCCGCCGCGGCGCAGCTTGCCGCGCTGCAGAGCCGCGAACATTGGCGGGGGCTCGCCCTGTTCCTGCTTTCCGGGGCGGCGGCTCTGGGCGCCATCATCCTCCTCGCCCGGCTCGCCCTGGTTCGGCGGCAGGAATCCCTGCGCATGTCCCGTCTCCTCGACGGCGTGCTGGCCAACGCCCCAGTGGGCCTGGGTTTTCTCGACCGTGACCTGAAGATCCGGCACATGAATCGGGCGCTCGCCACCATGAGCGAGCGCGGCTTTGGGGCCGATCTCGGCGCGCCGATCTGGGCGATGCTGCCGACCCTGCGGGAAGACCTCGGGCCGAAACTCGCCGCGGCGCTGCGCGAGGGTCTCGTCTCCCCCAACGTGCCGGTGGCCGTCCCGGCCCCGTCGGCACCTGGGGGCGTGCGCCACTTCTCGATGAGCTTCTACCCGCTGCGCGGGGAGTACGGGAAATCGGACGTCCAGGGACACGATGTCGAAGGCGTCGGCCTCGTCGTGGTCGACGAGACCATCCGCCACCTTGCGGAGACCCGGCTCCGGCGGAGCGAGGAACGCTTCCGCTCGCTGATCGAGGCCAGCGCGGCGATCGTCTGGACGGCCGATCCCGAGGGCAGCCTGCATAGCCGCCAGATCGCCTGGAGCCGCTTCACCGGCCAGGACGAGACCGCCTATGCTGGGATGGGCTTCCTAGAGGCCGTCCATCCCGAGGATCGCGACCATACCCGGGCCGAATGGGCGCGGGCGGTCGAGATACTGCAGCCCTACGCCACCGAGCACCGGATCCGCGCCAGCTCCGGCGCCTACCGGCACATGAGCGTGCGCGCGGTCCCGATCCTCGAATCCGACGGGAGTCTGCGTGAGTGGGTCGGCACCCACACCGACATCACCGAGCGCAAGGAGGCCGAGGCGGCGATTGAGGCGGCGCGGTCCGCCGCCGAAGCGGCCAATGCCGCCAAGAGCCAGTTCCTGGCCAATATGAGCCATGAGCTGCGCACCCCGCTCTCGGCGGTGATCGGCTATTCCGAAATGGTGCAGGAGGAGCTGGAGGATCTCGGCGCGGTCGAGGCTCATCGCTGACATGAAGAAGATCGAGGCGAATGCCCGGCACCTTCTCGGCCTGATCAACGACGTGCTCGATATCTCGAAGATCGAGGCCGACCGGGTGGAGATCTACGCGGAGGATTTCGGCGTAGCCGCGGTGGTGAATGACGTCGCCACCACCGTCGCGGGGCTGATCGCCAAGAAGGGCAACACCCTGGCGCTCGCCCTCGCAGACGATCTGGGCACGGCCCATACCGACGTGACGAAGCTGCGTCAGTGCCTGATCAACCTCCTGAGCAACGCAGCGAAGTTCACCGAAAACGGCCGGATCACCCTGTCGGTCGCGCGCAGGGACAACACGCTGCTCTTCGCCGTCGCCGATACCGGTATCGGGATGACGCAGGAACAGGTGGGCAAGCTCTTCGAGCGCTTCGCCCAGGCCGACGCCTCCACGACACGGCGCTTCGGGGGCACCGGCCTCGGCCTCGCGATCACCCGGGCCTTCGCCGAGATGCTCGGCGGCGCGATCGCCGTGGAGAGCCGGCCGGGGGAGGGGACCACCTTCACGTTGACGCTTCCGATTCTGTTCCGAGGCTCTGAGGCGGAGCACGCGGAACGGACCGGCGAGGCCACAGGCGGTCGCGAGACCATCCTGGTGGTGGACGATGATGCAGCCACCCGCGACCTCCTCGCCCGCTTTCTGGAGCGCGAGGGCTTTTCCGTTGCCGTGGCCGAGGACGGGCGGCGCGGACTCGACCTGGCGCGGAGCCTCCGGCCCAGGGCGGTGCTGCTCGACGCGACCATGCCGCAGATGGACGGCTGGGCGGTCCTCCGTTCCCTGCGGGCCGATCCGGAGATCGGCGCGACGCCCATCGTGATGGTCACGGTTCTCGACGAGCAGAACCTCGCCTTCTCGCTGGGGGCGACCGATTACCTGCAGAAGCCGATCGATTGGGGCAACCTGCGCCAGATCGTCGAGCGCTTCCGGCCGGTCGCAGGCGAGGGGCCGATCCTCGTCGTCGAGGACGAGACGGACGTCCGCTCGCATGTCTGCGCCTATCTAAAGCGCGAGGGCTTTCCGGTGGTGGAAGCGGAGAACGGCGTGCGCGCCCTCGAAACCCTGGCAGAGGAGCGCCCGTCACTCGTCCTCCTCGACCTGATGATGCCAGAGATGGACGGCTTCGCCTTCCTGCGTTCGCTTCGGGCGCGGCAGGAATGGCGTGACGTCCCCGTGGTGGTCCTCACCGCCAAGGACATCACCGCGGAGGATCGCCGCCGTCTCGCCGGCCAAGCCGACCGGGTGCTCGCCAAGGGAGCCACCGGACTGGGCGAGCTCGCCCGCGAGTTGCGGGCTCTGATGCCGGCCACGCACGAGTCGGCCTGACAGCTTTCCCGGCCGGCCTGGTCCTACAAGCCGCGGAACGCCAACATGAGCGCCCCGATGGCGATGCCCCAGAGCGCCAGAGTCGACCAGATCGCCCGCCAGCGCTCGTTGCGCGCGATGCGCTCCAGGCGGCGCGCGTCGCCCGTGCCGGTCTCGTCAAGACGGACGAGCACGCGCTTAAGCCGCATCGCGAGGTCGGGGATGTCGCCGACCACGTCGGACATCACCCGCAACGCTTCCAGCCCGCTCTGGGCCCGGCCCACCGGTCCCATGTTCCGGGCGATCCACGATCGGACCACCGGCTCGGCCGTGGTCCACATGTCGAGGCGCGGGTCTAGGGAGCGCGCCACACCCTCGACCACCACCATGGTTTTCTGAAGCATCACCAGTTCGGTGCGGGTGCTCATGTCGAACAAGGCCGTGACGTCGAAGAGCAGGGTCAGCACCTTGGCCATCGAGATCTCGTCGGCCCGGCGCTGATGGATCGGCTCGCCGATCGCCCGGATCGCCTGGGCGAAATCCTCCACGGAATGATGAGCCGGCACGTAGCCCGCCTCGAAATGGACCTTCGCCACCCGGCGATAGTCGCGCAGGATGAAGCCGAGCAGGATCTCGGCGAGGAACCGTCGCTCGTTGGGCCCGAGCCGGCCCATGATGCCGAAATCGACCGCTACCAGCCGGCCGTCTGCGTCGACCATCAGGTTTCCCTGGTGCATGTCGGCGTGGAAGAACCCGTCGCGGATCGCCTGCCGCAGAAAGCTCTGGATGACGGTGCGCCCGATCGCCTGCGGATCGTGACCCTTGGCAGCTAGTTCGACCGCGCTGTGGAGGCGCGTGCCGTCGATCCACTCGGCGGAGAGCACCTCGCGGGCGGTCAGCTCCCATTCGGGCTTGGGAACCCGGAAATCGGGGTCGTCCTTGGTATTCTCCGCCAGTTCCGAGGCGGCCGCCGCCTCCAGGCGGAAATCCATCTCCATCAGCACGGAGCGGGCGAGGATCTCCACCACCTCCCGCGGGCGCAGCCGCTCCGCCTGCGGAGAGAGCGCGTGCACCACCCGGGCCATGAACCGCATGACTTCGAGGTCGCGCATGAAGCGCTCGCGCACGCCCGGGCGCATCACCTTCACGGCCAGCGCGCGCTGCGTCCCGTCCGCGTCCTGCACGACCGCCTTGTGCACCTGCGCGATCGAGGCGGCGGCGATCGGCTCGCTGAACGACACGAACAGCTGGTGGACCGGCTTGCCGAGCGCCATCTCGACGACGCGCAACGCGGTCTCCTGCGGGAAGGGCGGCACCCGGTCCTGCAGCTTCTCCAGATCAAAGGCCGCCCGCACGCCGACGATGTCCGGTCGGGTCGCCAGGAACTGGCCGAACTTCACGTAGGAGGGGCCGAGCCGCGTCATGGCCGCCGACAGCCGGGCGGCGCCGTCGCCGAGCCCCGGTCGCTCCAGGGAACGGCCGATCCTCAGGGCGAGGCGCAGATGGGGCGGCAGCTCCGAGGGATCGGCGAAGGCGAGCGCGCCCTCGCGTGCCAGCACGAAGCCGACCCGCACACCGCGAAACAGGTTGATCGCTGCGCTGATCATCGGGCGACCACTCCTATCCCTCTCCCCTCTGCGGGGGAGGGTGGCCCTTGCATCAGCAAGGGTCGGGAGAGGAGGGCGCGATTCCCGGAGATGTCGCTCCCGCAGCCCGCGACGGCGCCGTCGCGCTGCCCCTCTCCACCCCCGCTGCGCAGGGTACCCTCTCCCGCAGAGGGAGAGGGAAATCGCGCGCAAGGGTCAAGATCAGGAGACCTTCCAGCCCGAATGGATCGCCACGATACCGCCGGAGAGCGGCCGGTCGGTGACGTGGCGGAAGCCCGCGCGCTCGATCATGCCGGCGAAGGCGCCGCGGGTTGGGAACTTCCGGATCGATTCCACCAGGTAGCGATAGGAATCGGCATCGCCGGCCACGCGGGCGCCGATGCGCGGGATGACATGGAAGGAATAGGCGTCGTAGATCCGGTCGAGAAGCGGGATGTCGACCGCGGAGAATTCGAGGCAGAGGAACCGGCCTCCCGGCTTCAGCACCCGCCGCGCCTCTGCAAGCGCCACCTCGATCCGCGGCACATTCCGGATGCCGAAGGCGATCGTGTAGGCGTCGAACGACGCGTCCGGAAGCGGCAGGCTCTCGGCATTGCCGGTCACGAAGGCGATGCGGTCGCGCAGTTCGTCGACCCGGCGTTCCTTCGCCCGTTCGGCGCCGACGCGCAGCATCGATTCGTTGATGTCGAGCACCGTCACGTGGGTGCGCGGTCCGCCGGCGGCCAGCACCCGGAACGCGACGTCGCCGGTACCGCCGGCCACGTCGAGATGCGCGAAGGACCGGCCCTGCGGCGGCCGCAGCATCGAGACGAGCTGCGCCTTCCAGGCGCGGTGCAGGCCCGCCGACATCAGGTCGTTCATGATGTCGTAGCGGCGGGCGACCGAGTGAAAGACGCTGTCGACGCGTCCCTGCTTCTCGTCGAGCGCCACGCGCTCGAAGCCGAAATCCGCGCTTGCGCGCTCAGACGCCTCGTCTCCGGCCTTCATGACGCTCCCGTTCCTCGATGGGCGCGTCATAGCGAAGGTCGCGCCCGTCCGCCATGCGTCGAAACACGCGGCCGGTGCGCGGACCTCTGCGCCGTCACGCGCCGGGTCTGAACCTCAGGCCGCGCGCGCCTTGAGGGCATCGGCCACCGCCGATGCCATGGCGCGGGTCCCCATCGGGTTCGTCCCCTCGCCGGCGATGTCGGCGGTGCGCGCGCCACCCGCAAGGGCATCCGTGATGGCGCCGTCCAGGGCATCGGCCGCGTCACCGAGGCCGAAGGAGTAGCGCAGGCACATGGCCAGCGAGCCGATCATGGCGATCGGGTTCGCGCGGTCCTGGCCGGCGATGTCGGGGGCCGAACCGTGGACCGGCTCGTACAGGGCCCGGCGCAGGCCGCTCGAATCGACGGCGCCCAGCGAGGCCGACGGGAGCATACCGAGCGACCCGGTGAGCATCGCGGCGATGTCCGACAGCACGTCGCCGAACAGGTTATCGGTCACCAGCACGTCGAACTGCTTCGGGCGGCGCACCAGCTGCATGGCGCAATTGTCGGCCAGGATGTGCTCCAGCTGGAGGCCGGCGTAGTGCTCGGCATGGACCTTGGTCACGACCTCCTTCCACAGGACGCCGGACTTCATGACGTTGTGCTTCTCGGCCGAGGCGACCCGGCCCGAGCGCTTGCCGGCCAGATCGAAGGCGACATGGGCGATCCGCTCAATCTCGCCGGTGGTGTAAACCTGCGTATCGACGGCGCGCTTCGAGCCGTCGGGCAGGGTGGTGATCTCCTTGGGCTCACCGAAATAGACGCCGCCAGTGAGTTCGCGGACGATCATGATATCGAGACCCTCGACCAGTTCGCGCTTGAGCGCCGAAGCGTCGGCCAGCGCCGAGTAGCAGATCGCCGGCCGCAGATTGGCGAACAGGTCGAGTTCCTTGCGCAGGCGCAGCAGGCCGGCTTCCGGGCGCTGCTCGTAGGCGACGCCTGCCCATTTCGGCCCGCCGACCGCGCCGAGAAGGATGGCGTCCGCCGCCTTCGCGCGCACCAGCGTCTCGTCCGCCAGCGGGCTGCCATGGGCGTCGAGGGCGGCACCGCCGACGAGGTCGGTCTCGGTCTCGAACTGCGCGAGGCCGGTCTCCTTGAGGGCGTCGAGCACGATCTGCATGCCGGCCGCGACCTCCGGGCCGATCCCGTCGCCGGGCAGGAGCAGGAGCTTGTAGCTGGCCATAACAGTCTCGCGGTTTCTCTCTCGACGTGCCGGCGGGCTTTATCGAGGGCACACCGCGATTGGCAAGGCGCTCGCGGCGCGGATTGATGCCCGCGACGGCGCCTTTCCGATCGCCTCAGAGGAGCACGACCTTGCCGGTGGCGATGTCGTAGAAGCCGCCGACGACCTTGACCTGCCCGCGCTCGACCGAGTCCGAGATGATCGGCCCTGCCTGCTTCAGGTGCTGCACATTGTACCGGACATTCTGCATGATGGCGGCGCCGAGCGGGTCCGCTGCCCGCTGCTTCTCGACCAGATCGACCGCCGGCCGGATCGCGTCGATCAGGACCGGGAGATGTCCCGGGAGCGTGACGTTCCCCTTAATGACATCGATGGTGGCCTTGACGGCCCCGCAATTCGAATGGCCGAGCACGATGATCAGAGGAGCGCCAAGAACCGTCACGCCATATTCGAGGCTGGCGAGGCTGTCGGTGTTGACGAAATTGCCCGCGACCCGAGCGATGAACAGGTCGCCCGGCCCCTAATCGAAGACGAGTTCCGGAGCGACGCGCGCATCGGCACATCCGACCACACAGGCGATCGGGTGTTGCGCGGCGGCCCGGGCGGCACGACCGGCAGAGAAATCCTTGTTTGCGGGCGCGTTGGCCGCGTAGCGACTGTTCCCTTCCAGCAACCGTGCCAGGGCCTCATCGGGCGAGATGGCGTTCGGTCGCGCGTCCTCAGCGGCCGCTTCGGCAGTGACCGACACGGTCGAAGCGGCGGCGAGTGATCCCATCGCGACGGCTGTCAGGAGCCGACGGTGTGAGAAGTGGGGCGGATGTTGATCGCACACGGATGTGGCTCCCGTTCGACTGATGCAACTCGGGGTCGGCAAGCAGAAAGCGCCATGCTCCTCAGCTGCCCGGCACCTTCGGCGCAGATCCGAGTTCCCCATGTCGTATCCGCTGCCGGTTTCTGCCGCAGAGTCCAAACTTTGCATGGATTTCTGGACGCGCGCGAAACCTCGTGCCAATGCTCTTCAGCAGATCCGGACGGCCTCGCGACACAGATGCTGGGTGACGATCTCTTTCTTCGTGCCCTCAAAATTCGACAGCGATCGCGTTTTCGCCCAGCGTTGGCCGATTACTGCCGGCATATGATCGACCCGTCCCAGATTGTCTGGCCGACGCACAAGATGCTCAATCAATCGGGGCGCTATCTCGTCTCGTTCATGTTGATTCACAATGATTACGCGTGGCGCAATCACGGCGGCCCGCGCCCGACCCTGACTGCCCTGCAGGCCATGGTGGGATCGAGCAGCCGGCAGACGGCCGCCTTCGTGTCGGCCCTGAAGGCCGCGCGCTTCGTCACGGCCGAACCGGACCGAGCCGACGCCCGGGTGAAATGCCTCAAGGCGGCCCCGGAATTGGTGGCCGAGATCGGCCGGTCCGGGCGTCTGTTCGTCGCCGCTATGGACGTCGTCGCGGGCAGGCGCGAGGGCATCGCCGGCAGGCTGGGCTGCACCGACCGTTCGGGAGAACTCATCCGGCGGTCGGCTGCCTATGTCCTGCGGCACGGGATGCTGATCGAGCCCTTCCCGCGGGTGCTCCGGTTCGCGGAGCGCGACTGCGGCTACCCGTTGCTCACGGCCATCATGAGCGCGCATTACGCGGCCACGCTGCCCGGAGCGCCGGCGGCGATTTCGTTGAGCCTACGCGTCCTGGCGGAGCGCCTGCGCGTTTCGCGCGCACATATCGGCAATCTCGTCCGTGAAGCCGAGGAGGCCGGTTGGCTGCGGATCGCGGATCGGTGCTTGACGATGCTCGCCCCCTCGCTCGTGGAGGAATTCGAGCACTGGGCCGCCTGTCAGATGATCTTCTACGACGATCTGGCGGTTGAGATCGTCACGGACAGGTCTCCGGTGTCGCAGAACCTCCCCTGACCCGTACGAAGACCCGACCCGCATGGCGGCGCATTCGCCTCCCTTGTGTTTCGTAGGTTCCGGGGATACCTACGGCCAGCCCCACGCCGTGGCCGAGCCGCACGCGGGCCGCCGACAGGAGAGACGAGCCTTGGCCAGAGCCGGCTCCGCGACCGAGACCGACCGCGCCGCTTCGACGGCGCCGCGGTCGCGCGCGCGCTTCGCCGGGCTTCGTCTTCCGCTTCTGCTTACCCGCCCCTGAGGGCCGTCCGGGCGCGTGCCTGGGCCTTCAGGGGAGTTGTTCCATTCGCGAATTCGCCCCGATGGGCATCACGCCGCGCCGCGCCATCTGCCGGGCGGCCCGCGACAGGGTAAAGCCATGAACACGACCAGCAGCACGAAGGCCGCTTCCCCCGCCCGCGACCGGGTGCTGATCTTCGACACCACGCTCCGCGACGGCGAGCAGTGCCCCGGCGCCACAA
The DNA here is from genome assembly GCA_050632875.1 of Methylobacterium sp. P31. Lineage (GTDB taxonomy): Bacteria > Pseudomonadota > Alphaproteobacteria > Rhizobiales > Beijerinckiaceae > Methylobacterium. The sequence goes on from JBODSC010000003.1 coordinate 588,186, forward strand.
TGACCTTCGATGAGAAGCTCGCAGTGGCCGAGCTGCTCGATACGATGGGCGTCGACATCATCGAGGCCGGCTTCCCAATCGCCTCGAACGGCGACTTCGAGGCGGTGTCGGAGATTGCCCGGCGCACGAAGCGCGCGACCATCGCGGGCCTCGCCCGCGCCATCCCGGCCGACATCGCCCGGGCGGGTGAGGCGGTGCGGCACGCCAAGCGGGCGCGAATCCACACCTTCGTGTCGACCTCGCCGATCCACCTCGCGCACCAGATGCGCAAGAGCCAGGACGAGGTGGTCGAGATCATCCTGAAGACCGTGGCGCAGGCTCGCGACCTGGTCGAGGACGTCGAATGGTCGGCCATGGACGCGACCCGCACGCCGATCGACTACCTGTGCCGCTGCGTCGAGGCCGCGATCAAGGCGGGCGCCACCACCATCAACCTGCCCGACACGGTGGGCTACGCCACGCCCTCTGAGTATCGCGAGATGTTCGCGAACGTGCGCGAGCGGGTGCCGAATGCCGACAAGGCGGTGTTCTCGGTCCACTGCCACAACGATCTCGGCTTGGCGATCGCCAACTCGCTGGCCGGCATCGAGGGCGGCGCCCGGCAGGTCGAGTGCACCATCAACGGCATCGGCGAGCGTGCCGGCAATGCCGCGCTCGAGGAGATCGTCATGGCGCTGCGCACCCGCGCCGACGTGCTCCCCTATGAGACCGGCGTCGAGTCGACGATGCTGACCCGAGCCTCGAAGCTCGTGAGCCACGCCACGAACTTCCCGGTCCAGTTCAACAAGGCGATCGTCGGCCGAAACGCCTTCGCGCACGAAAGCGGCATCCATCAGGACGGCATGCTCAAAAATGCCGAGACCTACGAGATCATGACGCCGGCTTCGGTAGGCCTGACGAAGACATCCCTGGTGATGGGCAAGCACTCGGGCCGGGCGGCCTTCCGCTCCAAGCTCGAGGATCTCGGCTTGCATCTGTCCGACAACCAGTTCCAGGACGCCTTCGAGCGGTTCAAGGCCTTGGCCGACCGAAAGAAGCACGTCTACGATGAGGATATCGAGGCGCTGGTCGACGAGAACCTCGCCACGGCGCACGACAGGATCCGGCTGGTCTCCCTGTCGGTGATAGCCGGCACGCGAGGCCCGCAGCGCGCGACGCTGCGCATCGCCGACGAGATCGGCACGCGCATCGAGGAGGCGGACGGCAACGGGCCGGTGGATGCGGTGTTCAACGCCATCTCGGCGCTGGTGCCGCATCAGGCACAGCTGGAGCTCTATCAAGTCCATGCCGTGACAGGCGGGACGGATGCGCAGGCGGAGGTCTCGGTGCGCCTGCGCGACGGCGACCGCAGCGTCACCGCGCGCGGCGCCGATCCGGACACGCTGGTCGCGTCCGCGAAGGCGTATCTGTCGGCGCTGAACAAGCTCGCGGCCCATGCCGTGCGGGTTCATGCGCAGCATAACGCTGCCGAATGATAAAAAACCCGCGGCTGGGGGTGGACAGCCCCCGGCCGCGTTGGTATCAGCCCGCCACCCCGACGGACTTGGTGGCCGCCGGGCGATCGCAGAAGCGATCGGGCGCATAGCTCAGTTGGTAGAGCAGCTGACTCTTAATCAGCGGGTCCTAGGTTCGAACCCTAGTGCGCCCACCAATCGAATCAGTGACTTAGCCAGTTTGTGAGACGTCGTTTCGATACGACGTCCCCGGCTCATTTCGACAAGCCTTCCTTCTTCATACGCGCATCTAGCCGTTTCCGCGCTCCCGCTTGCCTCTGCTTCGGGGTCGCCTGTGCGTACCGAAGGAGGGCTGCGGTGGTCAGGTGGCCGCTCAGCGCGCGGAGCTGAGCGTCGGTCAGTCCAGCTTCCGCGCCCTCGACGTTCCCGCCGTGGCGCAGACCCATGAACTTCACCTCTGGATCGATGCCGGCCGCTGCGCGGATCTCGGCAACGCGGTGTCGGAAGTAGTCGACCTGCCACGGCAGATGCGCTTTGCGGCGGCGGTCCGGCTGCTCGCGGATGACGATCAGCGCGCCCCGGCGCGGGGCCACATCGAGCCGGTCCGTCAACTCCGGCCAGAGCGCCGTACCGTCAGTGTCGTAGAGCGGCGCCTCCACCAGCTCACCGGTTTTGTGGTGGAAGATGCGCGCGATCTGAGGCGCATCCGCTGGCCGATAATGCGTCCAGGCGAGCCGGGATAGGATGTCTTGCTGCCGCTGAAGCCAGAAGAACGCAATCATCGCGGCAGTGCCGATTGAGGGCTCGCCAGCCGCATCGGCGGCGGCCACGAACCTGAGCACTTCGTCGTGCCTCACCGGCCTCGTCGGCTTGGCCTTGTAGGCTAAGTCCATCTTGGCAAACGGGTTGTCGACCGGCACGATCTCCGGCCGGCCGCGGCGCGCCACGTTCCACGCACGCTTCGCGACGCTCATGGCCAGGATCGCGGTTCGGACGCGCGGCGTGCCATCAGCCTTAAGCTTTAGCTTGTCATAGAGGAGATCCGCGGCTGTGGGTGTGATACTGCCGAGAGCCAGCGTTCCGAAGCGGCGGCCGTCCTTTAGCACGAAGCTGGAGACGAGGCGCAACGACGCGTCGTAGCTGCGGCGAGTTTGCGGCGGCTTGCCGTAGTACTTCGGCGAGGTCTTGTACAGCGCAGCCAGCCAATCGAACGTGCCCATTCGGACGCGGGTCGCCTCACCGGGGAGGGCGCCTTCCAATCGCCAAGCGTCGAACTGCGGGTTGAGAACATCGTCGCACCGCGCCTTAGCGGTCCCGTAATCGGTGCCGAGGGCCTCAGGGCGCAAGCCGCAGCCGCGCTTTGTGGCCCAGGTAGGGGGAACCCAGTAGTAGGCGGTGAGACCCGACGAGAGCCGCCGCGTGACCATCAGCTTGGGCCAGCCGTGCGGCTTGCGGCGCGGCATCAGATCAGGTCCTCGATCCGCTCGGCCAGAGGGAGAGCGTCAATGGCGAAGCCATGCCGACGCGCGATGTCCTGTTCCAGCCGCTCGCGATGCCACTTCGGCAGGCATCCCGGCTGCCGCCGAGGCGGCGAGTAGATGCCGCGCCCGACCTTTGCCCAGAATGCGTCGACGCTAGGCTCATCGCAGAACGCGGCAGCTGTTTCGGCACGCATCTCAAGCGGCCACCGCGAAATGAGATGAGGATCGGATGCTCGCATCATGTTCCCCAACTGCTCCAGACGCTCGAAGCGCTCCTGAATTGCCGCGCGAGACGGGGCGCGTTATGCTATACGGATCGCATAGTAGAATTGCCGGTGTCAATACCTATGTCGCTTATGATACTTGAGGGATAAATGGCTATCACAAGCGAGCAGGTTCGGGCGGCGCGGGCGCTCCTGCGGTGGGAGCAACGAGATCTGGCGGAAGCAGCGCGGATCTCTCTGCCGAGCGTCAAGCGCCTTGAAGGCCAAGAAGGAGCGCTCTCGCCAGCACTCAAATCTGTTGTGGCAGTGAAGGGAGCGCTCGAGAACAAGGGAATACATTTCACATGTGACACAAACTATTTTACTGTCGCACTCGACAGGGAGAAATATCTCTTAACAAACGTCTACTCCTCCAGAGCTGAATTATTCCCCGATGTTGCAGAATGGTCAGAGCCAATCTCAGGCACTCTAGACAGACCTGATTTGGTCGGTTTTGATGGGGATCGGAAACCTGTCATTGTTGAAGTGAAATCCAGCCTTGAAGATCACGCGAAGCTCAATAATGCTCTCGAGCAGCTTGAGAATTATGCGCTCCAATACGGTTCCCGCACGGCTATTCTAGTCGCAAGATCGTTACCTGACACGCTGCCGAAGATGGCACATCTAAACCTTTTGCGTCGAGAGACGCGGTCATTGCATTCGTCAACTTTCCAATTGCTGGTATTTTCTTTAAGATAGGCTTCGGCAAAACAACACTGTTTGGGAGGCAACGCGGGTCCGGCAAAGGATGGGACGGTGCGCCGTTCCGGCCAATGGCGCCGGCGCGACGAGACACCACTGACGTCTATTCACCCAACGGCGCGTAGCGCGCCCTGCTCGCGTTGACGACATCGCCGGCCACCCAACCGACTGGGTAAAGGTGGACGCTTTTGGCCGAGATACACTTGCCGCGGCCGCGCTCGACCGGATCGACGGGCGTCATGGTGGCCGAATCTCGCGTCGTGATGGTGGTGCTCTCAACAGCCTAAGAAATGAGGAACAACCGTATTCATTGGTTAAGCGGGTGGATGGGAGAGCAGGTAAGATCGCTAATGCAATTGCACCTCCGCAAGCGATTCATCATCTGATGTATGGAACCCTGCATTTCGGCATAGAATCGCAACGTTACTGATGCGGTACGCGAGCAGTGGGTTCTTCGCTCTGTCTATGTCTTTTATAAAGTTTATAAGACTGTTGACCACAATGTCCACCGATTCCGGCATGAGAAAAGCCTCTCCGTCGGGATCTACCAACAGATCAATTATCGAAATCCCGGATGTATACTCCATAATTCTCACGTTTGCGCGGGCGATCTGGCGCGCATCGCTCGCGTTGGCGGCACTGTCCTTGTAGAAACTGATGGCCATGCTGAAGGCCTCCAAAACAACGTCGCGAATCCAAGCGTCAGGCATCAGCGGGTTCATGTGTACTCCCTTTGATTGGTTTGTCAGGCCACACCGTTGGGCCGGATCGGCGCCGCGGGGAGGAGGTCGGACTTCCCTGTGCTTCCCTTACGAGCAGCATCGCCGGGAGTATCCCCGGGTTCATCCGCTTGCTGCGATGGGTTCGCTGCGCCGGGCCTGGAAACGCCGAGCAAAGCGGGCACGTGCGGAATGCAGCCGGGTTCAGCGCATAGCACCGCAAGGCGCAGTTCGTGGAAGTCAGTTCGCATCCTTTTGGGGGTCCTCTTTGTTCCGTATCTTGGACGCCGGCTGTGTACGATTTGAACGACGACGGGTGGCCGATTTCGGGCCTGCCACAACCGAATTCGGCTATCCGGCCTAGCGACGTCAGAGGGCGGAATGACCAGCACACTTTGGTCGATGCGGCAGCAGGTCGGAGAGGTCGGTGTCCTCGCCGCCCGTGCGCAAGTGCGGGCGCGCCTCGGGCCAGCGCTCCGCCACAGTCGGGGAGTCGTACAGGCGCTTTACCGTGAGGCCGCCGCGCTATTCGCCGTGTGAGACCAGCTCACAAGGCCATTCGCGTCCGCATGTCTAACGGGCAGGAATGCGCCACAACCGAACCTTGGCCCCTGGCCAGGAAGCGGACCTTCGGCTTTGCGCCCACCCCAGTCATTCAGGCAGCCTCGCCCGCTCCCTAATAACGGACATTCACCGTCACTGCTGCGGCGGCCCATTTGCATAAGGGCAGGTTACGACGCGACGCGGCGTCCCGTGGGCCCTGGAGTCCCAGTGTGGATCCTGAGAAAGCCTGCTTCCAGGCTGTTGGTGAGGCCGAGGCCTATGACCGGGATGGTTGGAATTCAGTCAGTCCGCAGCCTTGATCTCGCCAGGGTGGGCACCACGGCATGCGGTGCCGCGTTGCCCTTCCGAAGACCCGGAGGCCACGATGTCGAAGCTCAAGGCTGAGGAACGCGAGGATCTGTCCAAGAGCAATTTCGCCTTGCCCGAGGAGCGGAAATACCCCGTGGAGGACAAGGCGCACGCCCGGAACGCCAAGGCCCGTGCCGCCCAGCAGGAGAAAGCTGGGAACCTATCCGCAGCCGACAGGAAGAAGGTCGACGAGAAGGCCGACAAGGTTCTGGGCAGGAGTTAGCCGGCGCTGAGGCTTGGCCACTGTGTGTTTCGCCTTGCCAAGGCCGCACCACGCGGCTGCCGGCGTTCACCCATAAAACCCGAACGCCTCCGCGAACCCGCTCCGACCGGCTTCGGTCACCGTGACGACCCGCCCGTTCCGAGGCCGCTCAACCCAACCAAGCTCCTCGCATCGGCGGCACAGGGCAGCACCAAGGCGTCCGGCGAGGTGCGGTCGCCCCTCGCTCCAGTCCAGACATGGACGGCAGAATAGGCGCTTGGTCCGACCTACGGGCTGGACAGGCACCCCGAAGCGCGCGAGCCAAGCATGGCCAGCCTCGGTCGCCTCGCCAGCCTCCTCGCCCAAGACGATCAGGCCCCGCGAGACGAGCGCGTCGGCGATGGCGACCCCGAGACGTCCGGCAAGGTGGTCGTAGCAGGTACGGGCCGCCCGCAGCTCCGGACTGATCTTGGGCGTCGCGCGCGGCTTGGCCGCCTCCGGTCCCGCTGCCGCTACCACCAGGATGGTCTCCAGCATCCGTGCGACCTCGGGCGAGGCGAGCCGGAAGTACCGGTGACGACCCTGGACTGCGACGCCCAGCAGGTGCCCCTCGACAAGCTTTCCAAGATGGCCGCTCGCGGTCTGCGCCGTGATGCCCGCCGCGTAGGCGAGTTCCGTCGCCGTCAAGGCCCGGCCGTCGAGCAGGGCCGTGAGGATGTTGGCCCGCGCGGGATCCCCGATCAGGGCGGCGGTTCCGGACAGGCTGGCGGCGTTCGTCATCGCACGACCATAGGCCTCTGACGTTCGGCGATCACGACGGAACGCTTCGGTCGCGACCGAAGCGTTAGCCGCTGACATGATGAGCTTCCCGCCACACACTCATCGCCAACGAAGCGTCAGCCAGCTTCCAGGCCGGGATCAACTCGGCCACACCAGGCCTGCAAGGACGGAGGAGCCATGTTCTCGGTCATCTTCGAGGTCCATCCCGGCGAGGGTCGGAAAGACGCGTACCTTGAGCACGGCAAGGTGCTGAAGCCCGAGTTGGAGAACATCGACGGTTTCATCGACAACGAGCGCTTCACGAGCCGGACCCGGCCGGGTTGGGTGCTGTCGCACTCCACCTGGCGCGACGAGAAGTCGGTGATCCGCTGGCGGACGCATGCGGGCCACCACCTGGTCCAGGAGAAGGGCCGGTTCGAGGTGTTCTCCGATTACCACCTGCGGGTCGGCGAGGTGACGGCGGACAGCCACCCGCCCCAGGGCCATGCGGTGCGCGAGCAGCGGCTCGACGCGACCGAGGTCGGCGACGCCAAGGTGTGCCAGTTGTGCGAGACGGTGCCTCGCGCCGGCCAGTCCCTGCCGGACGACTTGGCGGGCGCGCTCGGGCTCGCGCTCACGGCTGGCGGCCTCGTGGCATCGGACGTGTTCGACTCGATCTACAATCCGGGCAAGGCCCTGCTTCTGTTGTCGTGGGCCGACCCCGACGCGGCCTCGACGTTCAGGCCTGTTGCGCCGACCCAGGCCGAAACCATGCGCGTCCGGACCGTGCGGGTGATCCGCGACTACGGCATGTTCGACCGACGCGAGAGCCCGCAGTTCTACCCGCCGGTCGACCGACGGGAGAAGCGGTGAGCCCGACATTCCGTCCGCCCCGCCACTGTCGTCGCCGGCCGACGCGGCATGGTTGCGTCGGCATCGCCGTTAAGCGGACCGCTTGCGCCCCGTGACGCCCATGCCGATGCCGGCGAGGATGATGAAGGCGGACAGGATGAGATGTGGATCGAGCCCCTCGCCGAGGACGGCGGCGGAGAGCCCGATGCCGAGCACCGGCGTCGCCAGGACCCCCAAAGCGGCCGTGGTGGCGGGAACCCGCCGGTTCACCACCGTCATCCCCCAGAAGCCAAGGGCGGTGCCGATCACGCCGTTGTAGGCGAGCGCCAGCAAGGCGGCCGTGCTCGTCCGGCCAGGATCAGGCGGCGGTCCCTCGACCAGGAACGCGAGGCTGGCGAGCACCATCGTGGCCAGCAGGCATTGCCAGGGCATGAGCTGCAGCGGCGTCACCACCCAGCGATGGGCGCGGGTGTAGACGATGCTCACCGACCAGCAGAGGGCCGCCGCGAGCAACAGAACCTGGCCTAGGAGGGCCTGCCGGTTCCCCCAGTCCAGGCTCGCCGGCCCGAAGAGCAGCAGCAGGCCGACGAGGCCGACGACGATGCCGGCCGATTGCCGGGCCGAGATGCGCTCGCCGAGGAAAACGAAGGCGGCGGGCGCCACCCAGAGGGGCGTGGTGTAGCCGAGCACGATGGCGCGGCCGGCGGGGACGAGCGCCAGCCCCATCGTCATGAGGGCCGCGAAGGCGGTCATGTGGAACAGCGAGATGGCGAGCAGGACGGGCAGGTCGGCGCGCGGGGGCGGCGAAGCTGCTTGGTGGCCAGCAGGGGTGGGAAAAGCACGAGGGCGGCGAGCGCGGTGCGGATGGCGACCGCCCAGAGCGGCCTGACCTCCTGCACGGCCACCTTCATGACGACCCAGTTCAGGCTCCAGGCCGTCACCACGAACCCGAACAGCGCGAGGGTCGACAGGGGCGAGGCGGCTTGCGCCTTGTCAGGGCCGAGGGCTTGCGAAGTAATTGTCACGACGGCCCCTCAGGGAATGGATCGGTCCGTGGGGCTGAGCCCCATACACGGGAATGGCCCCGATAGCGGGGCCATTCTCAGACTTCGGGCCGAACCCGATCAGCCTCGGTTCAGGCGGAAGCCAGCGCCGTGCTGTGAGTGGTCCGGTTGGCCGCGTTGATCCTGAGAGTCGCGAGTTCGGCGAGGACCAGGGCGACGACCACGATGCCGGCGCCGACGTAGCCGAGGTCGTGCGCGCCGACGGTCGGGATGGCCAGCGCGCCAATGACGCCGGCCGCGGTGACCCCGAGGTACGTGCCCGAGGTGTTCAGGCCGAGCACCACCGGGGCGGATTGCGGCGCGACGACCACGAGGCGGTGCTGCTGCGGGGCGAGCAGGCCCCAGGCGACCGCGCCCCAGACCGCCACCGCGATGACCGTCGTCCAGAGGTGGGCGCCGGCGGTGGGCAGCCACGCCATGTCGGCGATGAGGACGACGAGCCCGGCCAGGATCACCCGGCGGTTGCCGATGACGTCGGACAGTCGCCCGGTCACAAGGTTGGCGACCATGCCGCTCGCACCCCAGAGGACGAGAAGGGCGCTGATCAGGAGCGTGTCGTGGCCGAGCGCACGGTCGAGGACGACCGTGAAGTAGGTGTAGCTGATGAAGTGACCCGTCTGGTAGACGAGGGTCGTCAGTAGGGTGAGGGCCACGCGCGGGTCGGCGACGGGTGCCAGACGCTTAGCGAGGCCGATGGCCGGGGGCAGCGGAAGCTCCGAGAGCAGCGCCCAGACGCCCAGCCCAGAGACGGCGGCGAGGGCGGACACGAACACCATCGTCCAGCGCCAGTCGCCGAGGCCGCCGATCAGCGCGCCGGCCGGCGTGCCCAGCGCAGTCGAGGTCGTCAGGCCCGTGATCACCACCGCGAGCGCGAAGCCGCGCTTCTCGGGCGGCACCATGCTGGCGGCGGCGCCGGTGGCGGTCGGGGCGAACATCGCCGCGCCGATGCCGGCCAGCACCCGCGTGGCTAGGGCGAAGCCGAAGGTCGGCGCCAGCGCCGTGGCCAGGTTGGCGACCACGAAGGTCGCGAGGCTTGCGAGCAGCAGGGTCTTGCGGGGCACGTTCGCCGCGACCGCGGCGACGGTAGGGGCCATGAGCGCGTAGGTGATGGCGTAGACGGTCGTGACCTGGCCGGCCGCGCCGATGGAGACGTCGAATCCCCTGGCTATCTCCGGGAGCACCCCGGCCATCACGAAGCTGTCGGTGCCGAGCGCGAACATGCCCAGGGCGAGTACGAGCAAACGCCTATCCATGGAGGCCTCCTCCGTCACTGCGCCTTGACCCACGGCCATCGCAGTTGCATCATGAAACTATCGGCGTCAGTTTTATGATGCAACTGTTTTCTTGTGGAAGGGTCCCATGCAGCGGAAGAGCTTCTCCGGCATGAACTGCTCCATCGCCCGGGCGCTCGACGAGGTGGGCGAGTGGTGGTCGCTGCTCATCGTGCGGGAGTGCACCCAGGGCGCGCGGCGGTTCGACGAGTTCCAGCGCGGGCTCGGCATCGCCCGCAACATCCTCACCGCCCGCCTGCAGCGCCTGACCGAGCCTCGGCATCATCGAGCGCTTCGAGCTTGAGGAGCGCGCCAACACCGAGGGCTACCGGCTGACCCCGAAGGGCGAGGAGCCTCTACCCGGTCATCGTCGCGCTCAAGCAGTGGGGCGACCGCTGGCTGGTCCCCGACTGCAAGTACCCGACGGAGTTCGTCGACGACGCCACCGGCGAGCCGGTCGAGCCGATCACCGTCCGTGGTACGGATGGCAGACCCCTGACCTTCCGGGACGTGCGGTACGCCCCTGGGCCGGGGGCCACGGCCAACACCCACGCGGTGATCGAGGACAGGAACCGCAAGGTCCTCGGGCACGCCTGACCGAAGTCAGGCGCCGTCGCCCGGGACCATGGCCGCCAAGTCGCCGGGAGACCGGCGGATCTCGTCGGCCAGCCAGTCCCTCAGGGCACGGACCTTGGGATGCTCGCGATTGCCGGGACGATAGACGAGGTCGTAGCCCCGCTCGGCGGCGAGGCGCGCCTCCGGGAAGGGGGCGACCAAGCGCCCGGCGGCCACGTCGTCAGCCACGAGCGCGCTGCGTCCCAGCAGGACGCCTTCCCCGCGGATGGCCGCCTCGATGGCGATGCTGGCGTGGCTGTAGGCCGGGTTCTGGCGACCGCGGATTCCCCTCGCTCCCACGGACGCGAAGAACTGCTCCCAGTTCGGCAGCATGCGGTCCTCGTGGAGCAACGTGCAACCGCCGAGGCTCTCGATGGAAGGCGCCGCTCCCATGCCGGCGAGGTAGCCGGGGCTGCACAGCGGCGTGACGGTCTCCTCAAGGATGCGTTCGGCCTCGGCTTGCCGATACCGGCCGACGCCGTAGCGGACGGCCGCGTCGAACCGCCCCGCGTTCAGGTCGACGTTGAGGTCCGTGACATCGAGGTGGACGTCCAGCTCCGGATGCCGCGTCTTCAGGCGGTGAAGGCGAGGCACCAACCACTTGCTGGCGAACGAGACGCTCGTGCTGACCGACAGTCGCGTCAGGCTCCCGTGACCCCGCAGGCGCTCCGCTTCCTGCACGAGTTCGGTGAGGGCACGGCGGACGACGGCGAGGAACGCGGCGCCCTCGTCGGTCAGCACGATCCGGCGGGTCAATCGTCGGAACAAGGGAACGCCGAGATGCCGCTCCAACTTCTGGACGTGCCGGCTTACCGCCCCGTGGGTGACATGCAACTCCTCGGCGGCGAGCGTCATGCTCGCGAGGCGGCCGGCGGCCTCGAAGGCGCGAAGCGTCTGCAGCGGCGGGAGGCGGTCGACCATGCCCGGCGTATGCGTGAGCCTCGCTCACGCATCAAGTGACGACAATTGGTTTGTCGCGGATACGTCTCAGGACTAGCAGTCGTGGCGACGCCTGCGGCTTCCCAGCCCTACTCCTGAAATCGCCGGGAGCGCCGCGATGCGCGGCGCCCGACCTGCGCGGCCGCCAGCGGCTTGCCTGACAAGACCCTCCCTCCATGAGCCTCATCCTCCTCAAGCTGGTGCTGCCGCCCCTCCTCATCCTGGCCGCGAGCCTTGCCGGGCGGCGCTGGGGGATGCCATCGGGGGTTGGCTTGTCGGCTTGCCCCTGACCTCCGGACCGGTGGCGGCCTTCCTGGCCATCCAGTACGGGCCCGACTTCGCCGCGGCCGCCACCAACGGGTCCCTGGTCGGCACGGCGGCGCAGGCCTGCTTCAGTCTCGGCTACGCCCTCCTGGCCCGGCAGGGCTGGGCGCTCGCCCTGCTGAGTGGGGCGGCCGCCTATGCGGGCTCCGGGTTCCTGGTCCAGGCGCTGCCGCTCCCGCATTGGGGCTACTTCGCCGTGGCACTCGTCACGCTCGGCGCTTCGGCGCATCTCATCCCCCACCGCGAGGCGGTGCGCAGCACCATCGCCGCGCCGTGGTGGGACCTGCCCGCCCGCATGGCAGTGGCGACGACCTTGGTCCTGACGCTCACCGCCGCCGCGGCGTTCGTCGGCGCGAAGACGGCGGGCGTGCTCGCCAGCTTCCCGGTATTCGGCGCGATCCTGGCGGTCTTCGCCCATCGCATGCGGGGCGCGGCGATGGCGACCCAGGTGCTGCGTGGCATGGTCCTGGCGCTCTACGGGTTCGCCACCTTCTTCGTCCTAGGCCTGCTCCTCGTCCCTGCGGGCATCCTGCCCGCCTTCCTGGTCGCGCTCGTCGCCACCCTTCTGGTCCAGACGGGCGCGCTCAAGTTGATCCGCCGCGTCCCGGCGACGAGGACCGCATGACCGGCCACACCCTGCTACTGTTCGTGCCGGCCTGCTTCGCCCTGGCGATGGCCTTCGGCCCGAACAACCTCCTGGCCGTGACGACGAGTGCGCGGCATGGCATGGGCACCGCCGTGACTGCCGCGACGGGGCGGTTGATCGCCTTCGCGCTCATGATCTTCGTGACCGCGCTCGGCCTCGGGGTGCTGCTCACCACATCTGAACTTCTGTTCGCGACGCTCAAGTGGATCGGCGCGGCGTACCTGGTCTGGATCGGCGCCCGGCTGCTCCTGTCGAGAGGGAGCATCGGCTTCGACAATGGCGCTGGCGCCTCGACGGGGAAGACCAAGGATCTGTTCCAGCAGGGGTTCCTTGTCGCCCTCGGCAATCCCAAGGCCATCCTGATCTTCACCGCCTTCTTCCCACAGTTCATCGACCCCGACGACTACTGGACAAGCTTCGCCGTAGTCGGGAGCCTCTACCTCGTGTTCTAAGGGGTGTCGGTCGTCACCTACGCCTTCGCCGGGTCGCGCCTGAAGAGGTTCATGGGCAGTCCCAGGGGCCTGCTCTGGGTCAACCGGATGAGCGGCTCGATGATGGTGGTGTTCGGATTGGCCCTCGCAGCGGCTCGCCGTCCAGCGGCTTGAACGAGCACCCCGAGCAATCCGGGAGGGACCTCACGAGCGGGCACCACGCAACCTGCTTGGCATGAGGCCACCACCGGACGCGAAGGAGTCCTCCGAGCGGACGCTTTGGGCATTCGTCCGCGGATCCTGCCATCTGACCCCAGGCGATTGAACACCTCCCAGGAAGGATCGGACTGATGGGTTCGGGCGACCTCCGGCCGTTTGGCAGAAATTGACGCTCCGTTGACCTTTGTGCCGAGGCGCAAAGAAGGGACAAACGCCCGGGGGTCGCCTCAAGGCCGACGCTCGCAAGGACACCCTGGCAGGGCGTGGCGGCAGGCACGCCGCCAAGCCGCCGGCGGCCGTCACATGAGAGTGGCGACCGCGCCGGACGCCGTCATGCGTCCATCCGGCCCGGCATCCCCGCGAGGCCGGCCTTCGCGATCCTCACGAGCTTCTCGAACGACGCGCCGTCGCGGGCCTGGACCGCCATGCCCCGCAGGAGCGTGTGGAGGAAGGCTGCGTGACTATCCACGTCGATGTCGGGGGGCAGGTCGCCGTCCGCGATGCCCCTGCGGATGCGTTCGGCGAACCGGTCCTCGGTGCCCGCGCGGATGTCGACCATCATGTCGCGCAGCGACGCCAGGCTGGCGGACTGGTGGGTGCCGGACAGCGAGACCATGCAGCCCCGCGGCGCGTCCTTCCGCGTGAACTCGGTCGCCGCCGCCTCGAACAGGTTCGAGAAGGCCGTGCGCGTGCTCACGCCCTCCTCGGACAGGCTCCCGATGATCCACTTGCGGGCGCCCTCGACGAAGCACTCGGTCGCCTCCCGGTAAAGCTGCTCCTTGCTGCCGAAGGCGTTGTAGAAGCTCGACGGGCTGATGCTCATCTTTCCGATGAGATCGTCGAAGGTCGTGCCTTCGTAGCCGTTCTCCCAGAACAGCGTCATCGCGTCCCGCAGGGCTGCCTGCCGGTCGAGCTTGGGGGTCGACCGCGACCCCGTTTTTGCGGCTCCGACATTTTTCTAAGCCTTCGCTCCAAAAATGTGTTGACGGGGCCGTGCGCCTCGCCATATGCAGAATATAGTAGCAAACGCTCCAAAAATAAAGGCCCCTCGGGGCACGAGCGCTAAGGAACCTCGGTCATGATCGACGTCGCTCCCAAATCCCTGAAGGATTTCGAGGCCCTGCCGCGGGAGACCGCTACGAAGCGCGCCTCCAAGGGACGGCTGCTGGCCCTGCCGCTGGTCGCGGCGCTGCTCGGCGGCGCAGGCTGGTACGGCTACGGCCACTACGAGGCCTCGCACGTGGCCCCCCGGCGGCGGCCCACATCCCGACCGTCACCGTGGCCGCCCCCGCCGAACGCGACGTCGACGTCCGGCTCACCGGCCTCGGCCAGTTCTCCGCCATCAACCGCGTCGAGCTGCGCGCCCAGGTCGGCGGCTCGCTGACCGAGATCCACTTCAAGGACGGCGATATCGTCAAGAAGGGCGAGCTGCTCTTCGTGATCGACCCGCGCCCCTACGAGATCAAGCTGGCGGAGGCGCAGGCGCAGCTTGAGACCGCCAAGGCCCGCCTCGGCCTCGCCGACAGTCAGCTCGCCCGCTCCCAGTCCTTGGCGCGCAGCCAGTTCGCCACCCACGAGACCCTGGACCAGCGCGTGAACGAGCAGTCCGCCGCCCGCGCCGCCGTCGACACCAGCGAGGCCCGCGTCCGCGACGCCAAACTCGACCTCGAATACACCCGGGTCACCGCGCCCTTCACCGGCCGCATGAGCGCCCGGCAGGTCTCGCTCGGCGGCCTGATCGCCGGCAGCCGCGCGGGGACGAGCGCCACGACGCTCCTGGCCACCATTGTCTCGCTCGACCCGATCTACCTCGACTTCGACATGAGCGAGCAGGACTGGCTCCGGTTCCAGCGCAGCCGCGACCAGAAGCAGCCGCTCTCGAAGACGGTCACGGCCTCGCTCGGCGACGAGACGACCTTCGACCGGACGGGCAAGCTCGACTTCGTCGACAACGTCCTGAACCGCTCCAGCGGCACCATCCACGCCCGCGCGACCTACGCCAACCCGGATCTGTTCCTGTCGCCGGGCCAGTTCGCCCGCGTGCGCGTCGCGCTCTCGAAGCCCGCGCCGGCGCTACTGGTGCCCGACGCCGCCGTGCTGCCCGACCAGTCGGACTTCGTCGTCATGACGGTCGACGCCGATGACGTCGTGACCCCCAAGAAGGTCGAGGTCGGCGACCTGCGCGACGGGCTGCGGGTGATCCGCTCGGGGCTGGCGCCGACCGACCGGGTCATCGTCGACGGCATCGCGCTGGCGCGCCCCGGGACGAAGGTCTCGGCCAAGCAGGCCACCGTCTCAGTCGCCTCCGTCCAGGACTGACGACGCATCCACGAACAGCCACGGCAGGGGGCCGTCATGAGACTCGCGCACTTCTTCATCGACCACCCCCGGTTCGCGGTGGTGCTCAACATCTTCATCGTGGTGTTCGGCCTGGCGACGATGGTCTCGCTGCCCATCGCCCAGTACCCGAGCATCGTCCCGCCGACGATCCAGATCACCGCGAGCTATCCCGGCGCCTCGGGCGAGACCATCGCCAGGACCGTCGCGACGCCCATCGAGCAATCGGTCAACGGCGTCGAGGGGATGGACTACATCACCAGCCAGTCGACCGGGAACGGCGCGCTCACGGTCACGGTGATCTTCAAGATCGGCACCAACGTGAACACCGCGCTGCTGCTGACCCGCAACCGCGTCCAGGACATTCTCAGCCGGCTGCCCCAGGAGGTCCAGCTCCAGGGTGTGCAGGTCAAGAAGACCATCCAGGCCCTGCTGCTCGGCGTGCATGTCTACTCCCCGGACGGGTCCCGCTCGCCCGAGTACATCTCGAACTACATGCTGCGCATCCGAGACGAGATCGCGCGCATCCCGGGCGTCGCCGACTTCCAGATCTACGGCGAGCGCCAATACTCGATGCGCGTCTGGATCGACCCGGACAAGGCCGCCGCCTACGACATCACCGCCAACGAGATCCTGGCCGCCATCCGGGTACAGAACGCGCAGGTCTCCGCGGGCGTGCTCAACAAGCCGCCGCAGTCGAGCGCGGCGGCCTACCAGATCAACGTCGAGACGCTGGGCCGGCTGACCACGCCGGAGGAGTTCGAGAACATCATCGTCAAGTCGGACAGCCAGGGCCGCGTCACCCGAATCCGCGACATCGGGCGGCCCGAGATCGGGTCTGCCGACTACAGCTCGAAGGCCTACGCCGACCGGTACGCCTCCGCCCCGTGGTTCGTCATCGCCACGCCCGACGCCAACGTCTATCAGCTGCACCACGCGATCTGGGACAAGATGGCGGAGGCTCAAGAAGAAGTTCCCGTCCGGCATCGACTACATCAAGATCTACGACCCGACGAACTTCGTCGACCAGTCCATCGAAGGCGTCATCCATACCATCTTCGAGGCGGTGCTCCTCGTCGTGGCCGTGGTCTTCATCTTCCTCCAGAGCTGGCGGGCGACCATCATCCCGGTCATCGCCATCCCGATCTCGCTGATCGGCACCTTCACGCTGCTGTCGCTGTTCGGCGCCCCGATCAACAACCTGTCGCTGTTCGGCCTCGTGCTGGCGGTGGGCATCGTGGTCGACGACGCCATCGTGGTGGTCGAGAACGTCGAGCGCAACATGGCCGCTGGCCTGTCGCCGCGGGACGCCGCCCACAAGACGATGACCGAGGTCTCGACGGCGCTCATCGCCATCGCGCTGACGCTGTGCGCCGTGTTCGTCCCGACGGCGTTCATCTCCGGCATCTCGGGGCTATTCTTCAAGCAGTTCGCCATCACCATCGCCGCCTCGACGGTGATCTCCTGCTTCGTCTCACTGACGCTCAGCCCGGCGCTGTGCGCCGTGCTGCTGAAGCCCCATGACCACCATGCGCCGAAGGGGCTCTTCGGCCGCATCCTGGCGGCCCTGTTCGGGCGTTTCAACCACGGCTTTGAGTGGCTGTCGTCGAGCTACGGCCGGTTCACTGGGCGCCTCATCCGGGCCGCCGTCATCGTCGCGGTCGTCTACGTCGGCCTGATCGGCCTGGCGGGCTTCCAGATGTCGCGGATGCCGTCCGGCTTCATCCCCGACCAGGACATCGGCTACCAGGCGGTCGTCGCCTTCCTGCCGCCGGGCTCCAGTCTGGAACGGACCGACGCGGTTGTCCGGCAAATCAACGACATCATCCTCGACACGCCCGAGGTGAAGGGCATCACCCATACCTCACCGGTCACCGAGTTCGACGTGACCACCTCGACCGTCGCGCCGAACGTCGGCACGGTCTTCTACGGCCTGCCCTCGCTCTACGACGAGCACGTGCCTGGCATCAACGCGGCGTCCATGCTGCCGAAGATCCGCGCCCGCCTAGCCGGCATCCAGGGCGCCTACATCGTCGTGGTCAACCCGCCGCCCGTTCAGGGCCTGGGCGCCGCCGGCGGCTTCAAGCTGATGGTGCAGGACCGCGGCGACCACGGGCCCCAGGCCTTGGCGAAGGCGACCAACGACCTCGTCGCCGCCGCCAACCAGTCCGGGAAGTTCGGGGGCGTGTTCACCCTCTTCAACGCCGGCGCGCCGTCGATCTACGCCGACATCGACCGCCTCAAGGCCGAGAAGGTCGGCCTGACGCCCGCCGACGTGTTCTCGACGCTGCAGCTCTACATCGGCTCGCAGTACGTCAACGACTTCAACTTCATAGGCCGGACCTACCCGGTGTTCGTCCAGGCCGACGAGCAGTTCCGGCGGACCGCCGAGGACATCGCACGGCTCAAGGCCCGCAACGCGAGCGGTGAGATGGTGCTGGTCGGCTCGGTCGCGACCTTCAAGACCCAGACCGCGCCCTACCGCGTGCCGCGCTACAACCTCTACCCGGCCGCCGAGATCATGGGTGCGGCCGGACCCGGGGTGTCGTCGGGCACGGCCATCGCGACGATGTCCGAACTCGCGAGGCAGGTGTTGCCGGCCGGCTTCGACTTCGAGTGGACCGACCTCGCCCACCAGGAGGAACAACAGGGGACGCCGACGGTCGCCATCTTCGCCGCGGCTGGCCTGTTCGTCTTCCTCGTGCTCGCCGCCCAGTACGAGAGCTGGATGGTCCCGCTGGCCATCGCGCTGATCCTGCCGATGTGCCTGCTGGCCTCGGCGACGGGCCTCGACCTGCGGGGCATGCCCATCGACATCCTCGCGCAGATCGGGTTCGTCGTCCTCGTCGGCCTCGCCGCCAAGAACGCCATCCTGATCGTCGAGTTCGCCCGGCAGGCCGAGGAGCACGGCGAGACCCCCAGGCAAGCGGCCGTCGAGGCGGCACGGGTGCGCCTGCGCCCGATCCTGATGACCTCGTTCGCCTTCATCCTCGGCGTCGTACCCCTGGCCATCGCGACCGGGGCGGGCTCCGAGATGCGGCAGTCCCTCGGGACCGCGGTGCTCACAGGCATGCTCGGCGTGACCGTCTTCGGCCTGCTCTTCACGCCGACCTTCTACGTGATCGTGCGCTCGCTGGGCGCGAAGCGCCGGGCGGCGAGCCCCGAGGCGGCGACGGCCCACGTCGCCCAGCCAGAGGCCCACTCCGCCTGATCCTCCCCAAGGGACGAGCCATCCGGCCCGCCGCTCGTCTCCCCGAAAACCAGGAGCCCGTCATGACACAGGTCGAGAAGGCGAAGCTGTTCGCGTCGCTGCACACGAGGGACACGCCGTTGGTCCTCTACAACGCCTGGGACGCCGGCTCGGCGAAGGCCATCGTCCAGGGCGGTGCCAAGGCCGTCGCCACCAGCAGCTGGGCGGTCGCCGAGGCGCACGGCTACCGCGACGGCGAGGTCATCCCGCTCTCCGACGTCGAGCAGGTCGTCGCGCGCATCGCCGCCGCCGTCGAAGCGCCGCTCTCGGTCGACTTCGAGGGCGGCTACGCGGAGGACGAGGACGAACTCGCTCGGAACGTGTCGCGGCTCCTCGCGCTCGGCGTCGTCGGCATCAACTTCGAGGACCGCGTCGTCCAGGGCCCCGGCCTCTACCCCATCGACCGGCAGGCCCGCCGGATCGCCGCCATCCGCGAGGCCGCGGACAACCTCGGCGTCCCGCTGTTCATCAACGCCCGGACCGACCTGTTCCTCGGCCGCGGACCCGCCCCGGAGGAGGCCATCGGGGAGGCGCTGGACCGGGCCAAGGCCTACCGCGAGGCCGGCGCCTCCGGATTCTTCGTCCCCGGCCTGCGCGACGAGCGCCTGATCCGCCGCGCCGTCGAGGAAGCCGGCCTGCCGATCAACGTCCTGACCGGCGAGGGTGTCCCGGCCAAGCGCCGCCTCGCGGAGATCGGGGTGGCGCGCCTCAGCCACGGCTCGTCCCCGTACGTCCAAGCGACCGCGACCCTCGTGGAAGCCGCCCACTACGCCTTCTTCTGAGCATCCGATGCGGATCAGGCGGCCGGACGGGCCGCCTGTAGCTGCCGGGGTTTCGCCCCCTCATCCCGGCAGCGGCGGGTCGGATGCGCTCCCTGGGCATCCGACCCGCTCCATCGCCGGCGCGCCCGGGCCGAAAGCCTTTGTCCGGGCGCGTCCATTCCCCCCGCCTTGCGAGCGGCGCGGCGGAACATTCCGACACGAAGGAATCGAGCATGTCTACCAGCCGTCGCGTCGTCTTCGCGGAGCCGGTCCGCACGCCCATCGGCACGCTCGGGGGTGCCTTGCGGGACGTCGAGGCCGTGACCCTCGGCTCCGCCGCGGTGCGGGCAGCGGTCGAGCGGGCGGGCATCCGACCCGACGAGGTCGGCACGGTCGTGATGGGCAACGTGATCCAGGCCGGCAACAAGATGAACCCGGCCCGGCAGGCCGCGGTCCGCGGCGGCCTGCCCATCGAGGTGCCGGCGCTTACCGTCAACCGCGTCTGCGGCTCGGGCGCCCAGGCCATCGTCTCCGCGGCGCAGGAGATCCTGCTCGGCAACCTCGACGTCGCCGTGGCCGGCGGCATGGAGAGCATGGACCTCGCGCCGTACCTCGTCGGCCGCGGCCGCTGGGGTTATCGGATGGGGGACGCGCAACTCCTCGACAGCGCGCTTCGCGACGGCTTGAACGACGCCTTCTCGGACAAGGCCTCGGGCTGGCACACGGAGGATCTCGCGGAGATGTTCCAGATCAGCCGGGGCGAGCAGGACCAGTGGGCCGCCCGCTCGCAGGCGCGGTTCTCAGCGGCCCAGGCAGAGGGCCGCTTCCGGGCCGAGACCGTGCCGGTCGAGGTCGCTGGCCGGAAGGGCACGACGCTCGTCGACACGGACGAGCACAACCGGCCCGACACGACCGTGGAGACGTTGGCCCGGCTCAAGCCGGCTTTCCGGCCGGACGGCACCATCACGGCGGGCAACGCCCCCGGGCTGAACGACGGGGCGGCCGCGGTCGCGCTGATGGACGAGGCCTGGGCCGAGCGCCGCGCCCTGCATCCGGTCGCGCGCCTCGTGTCATACGGCATAGCCGCCGTCGAGCCCGGCCTGTTCGGCCTGGGTCCGGTGCCCGCCGTGCGGCAGGCGCTGGAGCGGGCCGGCTGGGATCTCGCCTCGGTCCAGCGCTACGAGATCAACGAGGCCTTCGCCGCCATCGTCCTGGCCGTCATCGACGAGCCTCGGCATCCCGGGCGACCTCGTCAACGTCGAGGGCGGCGCCATCGCGCACGGGCACCCCATCGGCGCAACGGGCGCGATCCTGGCGACGCGCCTGATCCACTCCATGCGCAGGGACGGCCTCGACAGGGGCGTCGTGACGCTCTGCATCGGTGGCGGTCAGGGCATCGCCCTCGCCGTCGAGACCATACGCTAGGGCCGCCCGGAAAACGCGACCGCGGAATGCCTACAGGTGGAGCGGCGACGACCATGGGACGCAAGGTCTGCTTCCTCATCTACCCGGGGGTCGCGTCCTACGACGTGGCCGGCCCCGTGCAGGCGCTCCGCGCCACCGGGCTGGTGTGTACGACGTGACCTTGGCCTCGGTCGCCGGGGGGCTGATCGAGAGCGACTGCCCCGGTGTCGCGTTCGGGAGCGTCGGGGTCTCGACCGTCGTCGGTCCCATCGATACCTTGGTCATCCCGGGCGGCAACGACGCGCCGCAGGCGGTGGACGACCCAGACCTGATTCGGTGCGTCGAGGAACTGGCGCGCCGTGCCTCGCGGGTCGCGTGCGTCTGCACGGGGGCGTTCCTCGCGGCCAAGGCAGGCCTCCTGACGGCACGAAGGGCCGCCACTCACTGGCGCTACTGCGACGAGCTTGAGCGACGCTTCCCGGATACCAAGGTCGAGCGGGACCCGATTTGGATCAGGGAGGACCGCATATGGACGTCGGCCGGGATCAGCGCCGGGGTGGACCTGACGCTCGCCCTGATCGAGGACGACCTCGGCATCGAGAGCGCCCTTGAGGCGGCGCGGGAATTGGTCGTCTTCTTCAAGAGGCCGGGCGGCCAGTCCCAGTTCAGCACGCTGCTGTCGGGTCAGATCGCGGACGCCAGGGGGCCGCTGCGGAAGCTCCTCGCCTGGGTCGCCGACAACCTGGGGGCGGACCTCCGTGCCGAGACCCTGGCGGAACGGGCCGGGATGAGCCTGAGGACGCTGGCCCGCACCTGCGTCGCCAGCAGCGGGATGACCCCTGCGAAGCTCGTCGAGAGCCTGCGCGTCCAGGCGGCCAGGGAAGCCATCGAGCGGAGCGACACGCCGTTCGAGACGATTGCCGTCCGCTACGGCTTCGGCGACGACCAGCGGATGCGCCGCGCGTTCGTGCGCCAACTCCACGTCACGCCGAACGACATCAGGAGCCGGTTCGGCGGTTCGCCGGTGCAGGAGGCCCGCCTCGGGCGGCCCCTCGAACCGAGCCCCTACGTCCAGGTCGGGGCGCCGAGTGCGACGGCGGTCGCCAAGCCGCCGGATTGATACCCCCTCGGACTACCAACCGGCAGGCCCACCCCAGGCGCCCCGGACGGGCAGCGCGGCCGTTTGGCAAGAAATGAAGCTGGTTTGTCCTTTATGGCGGGCCGCCCGGAGGTGACAAGTCCAGCCGACGTCGTCGAGGCACGAACGTCCGAAATAGACCACAAGTCCGTATTGGACGTGGATGGTTCAAGGGGCCGGTTGATGCTCAAGTTCAGCTATCGCAATTCGGAAATGCAGCTTGAGAAAGGCCGGACCGCACTGGTCCTGGCCGACATGCAGAACGAGTTCCTTGAGGAGAAGACGGGCACCTACTATGAGATCTCATCGCGGACGGGCTCAAGGAGCGGAACGTCATAGGAAACCTGGAGCGTCTCCTGAGCACGGCGCAGGAGCCTCGGGTACTTCGTCATCCACTCGCCGCACTACTACTATCCCACCGACCTGCAGTGGACCGTCCCGCCCGGCGCCATCGCCGACTACCTTCGCGGGATCGGCTTCGTCGGCCGCAAGGACCCGGTCGACCTCGAAGGTTTTCAAGGATCGCGGGCCGACTACTTCGAGCCGTTCAAGAAGTACCTGATGGACGGTCACACCTGCAACACGGCTCCGCACAAGCATTTCGGGTGCGAGTCCAATGACGTGATCAAGCAACTCCGGATGCGCCGGGTCGAGAAGGTGATCATGGGGGGCCCGTCGCGAACATCTGCCTCGAATCGCACATGCGCGACATCATCGAGGCGGGCATGGAGGTCGCGATGGTGCGCGACGCGGTCGCGGCCGGGGTGAACGAGGAAGGCGACGGCTACGTCGCGGCGATGGTCAACTGGCGGTTCATGGCGAACGCGGTCTGGACCACCGAGGAAGCCGTCGAGCGGATGAGGGCGGCCGCGACCGCGCCGTAGCGGGCAAGAAGGCCCGAACCGGGACCGGAGCTGGACGCGTCACGCGCGGCGCCAGCGACCCCAAAGCATCACCATCACGAGAGCGGACACGGAGCGCGAAGCATGTCGAAGATCATCCTGATCACCGGCGCGTCGAACGGTTTCGGCAACGACAGCGCCAAGACCCTCGCCGCAGCCGGCCACCGCGTGTTCGCCACGATGCGGGACATGGACGGGCGTCATCGCGAGACCGGGCAGGAACTACGGTCCGCCGGCATCGGGACGCTCGAACTCGACGTGACCGATGACGCCAGCGTCGATGCGGCCTTCAAGGTCCTGCTCGACAAGACGGAAGGTAAGCTTGATGTCCTGATCAACAATGCCGGCATCGCCGCGGGAGGCCTGTCCGAGACCTTCACCCCGGACCAGCTCCGCGCGATGTTCGACGTCAACGTCATCGGCATCCAGCGCATGACGCGGGCCGCGCTGCCGGCGTTGCGGAAGGCCGGACCGGGCCTCGTTCTGAATATCGGCTCCATCCTCGGCCGAGTGACCCTGCCGTTCTTCAGCCTGTACGGCGCGTCCAAGTACGCGGTCGAGGCACTCACGGAAGGCTACCGCTATGGTCTCTCGCAGCTCGGCATCGATGTCGTGCTGGTGCAGCCCGGTCCCTACCCGACGAAGCTGTACAGCGCGATCCAGCAGCCGGCCGACGCCGGGCGTGCCGAAGCCTACGGCGAGGTCGCGGCCATGCCGGGGGCGCTGACCGAGTATCTCGGGAAGATGTTCGCCTCGGCCGAGGCGCCCGACCCGCACGACGTCGCCAAGACCCTCGTCGACCTCATCGCCACGCCTGCCGGCAAGCGGCCCCATCGCGTCGTCGTGGGGCTGTCGTTCGGGGCCGACGAGGCGAACGCCGCCATCAAACCGATCCAGGACAAGCTGGTTTCGAACATGGGTTTCGGCCAGCTCGCTACGCTGAAGACGGCGTAGAGCGACCAGCGAGGGGCCGGGTGCGCGGTCCCGATGGTGGTTCGGCCGCCGCGGGAATTGGCCTGCCTCCCGAGGCCCCGAACCGTTCCCGAAGAGGGCGAGAGGCGTACGAGCCGAGGGTCCAATGAGTTCCGACCGTAAGGTGGTGGTCGTCACCGGTGCGTCCCATGGACTGGGCGAGGCCTTCGTGAGGGCCTACCGTGAGCGGGGATGGCGGGCCGTAGGCAACGCGCGCTCGATAGCGCGGTCCGACGACCCGGATTACGTGACCGTGGCCGGCGACGTCGGTGATCCGGCGGTCGCACGGAAGGTCGTCGAGACCGCGGTCGAGCGGTTCGGGCGCGTGGACACGCTGATCAACAACGCGGGCATCTGGCGCCCCGGACGCATCGAGGACATTCCCGAGGCGCTGTACAGGGAGGTGATGCGGACGAACCTCGACAGCGTGTTCTTCGCGACCCAGGCGGCCGTGCCCGCGATGAAGCGGCAGGGCGGCGGCCACATCCTCCAGATCTCGACGAGCCTCGTGGAGCACGCGCTCCAGGGCGTTCCCGCGGTGCTCGCGTCGCTGACGAAAGGCGCCGGCGTCGCGGCGACGCGCGGGCTGGCGATGGAGTCTCGCCTCCAGCAATATCCGCGTCAACACGGTCTCGCTGGGCATCGTCGTGACGCCGCTGCACGACGGGGCGGACCTGGAGGCGTTGCGCTCCTTCTCGCCGCTCAACCGCAACGGCGAGATCCGGGACGTGGTCCGGGCGGTCAACTACCTCGAAGACGCCGACTACGTCACCGGCGAGATCCACTACGTCGACGGCGGCCGCACCGCGGGTCACTGACGGCTCCGCGTCGCCACGGCCTCGAAGATACGAACCGAACCGGGGAACGAGGGATGAAGGGCCTTCAACTCATTGCCTATGGCGACGTCCCGGACGTCGTGAGGCTGGTCGACGTCCCGGACCCAGGTGCCCCCGGACCGGGCGAGGTCGTCCTCGCGGTCGAGGCGTCGCCGGTCGACCCGATGGACCTGTACATCATCGCCGGCGGCTACGGCGAACTGCCCCCTTGCCCCACCTGCTGGGATGCGAGGGGGTCGGGCGCGTCACGGCGGTCGGTCCGGATGTCGAACATCTCAAGCCCGGCGACCTGACCGTCGTCCCGCCCCTGAGCAACGCTTGGGTCGAGCGCGTCAAGGTCAGCGCGTCCTGGCTGCGCCCGCTGCCGGCCGGCGACGTCGAACAATTGTCCCTGCTGGGGATCAACCCGCCGACCGCCGCCTTGCTCCTGAGCGAGTTCGTGACCCTCAAGGCCGGCGACTGGGTCGTCGTGACGGCGGCGAACTCTGCGGTCGGGCGGTCACTGGTCCCGATAGCGCGCTCGCGCGGCATCAGGACCGTCTGCGTCGTCCGCCGGCCCGAGGCTCGTGGAGGAGGCTCCGCGGGCTCGGCGGCGACGCCGTTCTCGTGGACGGTCCCGACCTGGCGGCCCGGATATCGGACGCGACCGGGGGCGCGGAAATCGCGCTCGCCCTGGACGGCGTCGGCGGGGCGACGACCCAGCGCCTGCTCGATGCGCTCCCGGTCTACGGCACGCTCGTGCTGTGGAGCGACATGAGCGGCCAGCCGGCGACGGTCTCGGCGCCGCACCTGATCTTCACGGGCCAGACCGTCCGCGGGTTCTGGATCGTCAACTGGCTCAAGATCCCCGGCAACGCGGAGCGCTTCGGCAGGATCTGCGAGGAGCTTGCCCCGCTGATCGCGTCCGGCGCGATCTCGCTACCCGTCGCCGGCCGGTACGGCCTTGGGCAGTACGCGGAAGCGTTGGCGGTCGCCGCGAGGTACGACGGCAAGGTCATCTTCCACCCGAACGCTCGGCCCTGACCGCCGGGACGACCGGAACGGCGGCACGGAAGACTGGAGCGTCGCCGACAGCCGCCCCATGGACGGAAAGGCACCGCGGGGACCAATCGCCCGCAGGCCCCGTAGAGGAGGAAACGGGCATGGCACGTCTCGACTTGAGGCCGAATTGCGAATGCTGCGACCGGGATCTGCCGCCGGATTCCGGTGACGCTTTCATCTGTACCTTCGAGTGCACGTTCTGCCGCGACTGCGCCGAGGGCATCCTCGCCGGCCACTGTCCGAATTGCCTCGGGAACCTGGTCCAGCGCCCCATCCGTCCCCGGGGTGGTCCGACCGGGGGCTGGGCCGGTTCCCGGCCTCCGAGAAACGCGTCCTGAGGAACGGCGGCTGTCCGACCACGCCGGATCCCTGCAGGGCGAACGAGATGCCTGCCCCGGCGTAGAGGCCGGCGGTCAGGTGGTCGCCGGGATCTACGCCCCCCTGTCCCGGCGGCGGCGGGTCGGGTGCGTTCCCAAGGGCACCCGACCCGTTCACGGCTGAGGCTCGACGTCGAAGGCAGGCCGCTGGAGCTTGAGACATGTACTTCCAGGTCATCTCCCGATGCGTCCAGGCGGTCCGGGACGTCGAGGGTTTCCTCGACAAGGCGGAGGCGCATGCGGCCGCGAAGGGGCTCGACGTCGGGACCCTCCTGGCTGGACGCCTCGCGCCGGACATGGGGAACCTCGTCTACCAGGTTCAGAGCGCCTGCGATTACCTCAAGGGCGGGGCCGCCTGGCTCTCGGGGCAAGCGCCGCCGAGGCACCCGGACGACGAGCGCACGGTCGACGAGTTGCGTGCCCGCATCCGCAAGACGGTCGCCTTCGCCGAAGGGGTGGAGGCCTGGCGGTACGAGGGCGCGGGCGAGCGCCGGGTCAGCATCGGCTGGGCGGGCGGCAAGACGCTCGAAGGCGAACGTTACCTCCTGCAGATGGTCGTCCCGAACGTCTTCTTCCACGTAGCGATGGCCTACGCCATCCTGCGCCACATGGGCGTCGACGTCGGCAAGCTCGACTTCCTGGGGGCCATCGCCTGGGACGGGCCTAGCGACCCCGTGCCGGTCGCGGTGTCCGAGGGGGCTCCATGACGTACGTGTACAAGACGGTGGCGTCCCCGGTCGGCGCCTTGAAGGTGGTCGCGGGCGAAAGGGGCCTCGCGGCCATCCTGTGGGAAAACGACGACCCGAAGCGGGTCAGGCTCGGCCCGCTCGTCGAGGATCCCGCCCATCCCGTGCTGCTGGAGGCGGAGCGCCAGTTGGCGGCCTACTTCGCGGGGACGCTCAAGGCCTTCACGGTGCCGCTCGACTTCCAGGGGACCGAGTTTCAGAAGAGCGTCTGGGCGGCCTTGCTGACCATCCCCTTCGGCGAGACCCGGAGCTACGGCGACATCGCGCGCCAGGTCGGGCGGCCGGGCGCCTCGCGGGCGGTGGGCGCGGCGAGCGGGAGGAACCCGATCTCGATCATCGCGCCCTGCCACCGCGTCATCGGTTCTGCGGGCGCGCTGACCGGCTTCGCGGGCGGGCTGGACATCAAGCGGCACCTGCTGGGCCTGGAACGCTCCGGGCCCGCGCAAGGCCGGCTGCTCTAGGCGAGTGGGGGGGCCGTGACCATCAAGCACCACGACCTCGCCGCCATCGACCTGAACCTCCTCGTGGCGCTCGATGCCTTGCTCACCGAGAGCGGGGTCACGCGCGCCGCGGCCCAAGTCGGGATCACCCAGTCCGCGATGAGCAACAGTCTCGCCCGCCTGCGCAAGCTCCTGGGCGACGAGCTCTTGACCCGGACCCCGGACGGCATGCGCCTGACGCCGCGGGCGGCCGCCCTGGCCGAGCCGGTCCGCTCGGCCCTGCGGCAGTTCCAGGGCATCGTGCTCCAGGAGGACAGCTTCGACCCGGCGACGGTGGAGCGGTCCTTCACGCTCGCGGTACCGGGCAGCGTCGAGGCGCGCGTGGTCCCGGGGCTGCTCGCCTTCCTCGGACGCGAGGCGCCCGGCGTCCGGCTCGTCATCCGCAACCTTGATTACGGCACAGTTCTCGACGACCTCGATGGGGACCGGATCGACCTCGCCGTCGGGGTGATCTCCCGGGGCCAGATGCACCACAAGGTCCGGCAGCTCTACAAGTTCGGGTATCTCTGCCTGTACAATCCCGAGGCTCCTGGGCGTCGAAGGCCCGCTGTCGCTCGACGATTACCTCCGGTTCCCGCACATCATGACGAGCATGACGGGCACGGGCCTCGGCGTGGTCGACGAGGCCCTCGCCGGGATCGGGCGCACGCGACGGCTGGCGGTGACCACGCCGCGCTTCACGACCGTGGCGTTCCACGTGCAGGCCGCGTCTCTGATCGCGACGATGGTCGACCGGTTGGCACTGACCTTCGCCGGCCAACTGGGCCTCTCCACCAGCCCGGTTCCGGTGGCGCTGAAGGAATCCGCCATCTCGATGCTGTGGCATTCCTCGTATGACCACGACCCCGCGCACCGCTGGCTGCGCGAGGTCATGGTGGGCCTGGGCCGGGACGCCGCGGTCGATCTCGCGGCGGCGATGTGACGGGGCCTCGGGCCCGGACGCCTCAGAGGGCCCCGACCCGGAGCCGGCGCAGGCCGGCATCGGTCTGGGCCGGTGCCGCAGGCAGCCAGCGGACCGCGCCGGCGGTGGCCGCGCCGCCCTGGAGGCGGACCTCGGCGGCGTTCGTGGCCACCGCGGGATCGTGGTAGGCGGCTCCGATCACCGAGGGCATGTCGACGACGGCGGCGCGGGTCGAGCGATCGGGCCCCACCGTCCACCGGACGGCGCCGGCGGTGGCGAAGCCGCCTTGGCGGCGGACTTCCATCGCGTTCGTGGCCACGCGGGCATCGTGGTAAGCGGCGCCGATGACCGAAGGGACGTCGATGACGGCGGCCTCGGACGACCGGTCGGGCGCGGCCTTCCACTGGACGGCGCCGGCAGTCGCGAAGCCGCCCTGGCGCCTGACCTCGGCCGGGTTCGTCGCGACCCCGGCGTCATGGTAGGCGGCGCCGACGACGCTGAGGACGTCGTAGGTGTGCCGCGTGCCATTCGCGGACGACACGTCTGCCGCTCCGGCCTGACCCAGGCTCGCGAAGGTCAAGAACAGCGCGGTGGCGACGACTTGATTGTTCTTGGTCATCTTCATCTCCTCTTCGTCGGTGACGGGTTGTGCCGTCGTTCGGTGAGGAGAAGGTGCGCCGAGGTTCGCCATTACTCAAACATATGCAACCCATATCTGGCATCGACGCCGTGAATGTGCTTGGTCACGCCCGCCCGATCCAGCCGCGCCACGTTAAGGCCGCGAGAGGAGGTCCGATGCCCCGCGAGGCTTGGGCGCAGGATGGCGGCGTTCGCCGACGGTGCCCTATTTCACGCTCGGGCGACGGCATGGCCCCCACCCCGACCGCGAGGAGTCCGCGATGATCACGCTCTACACTTGGTCGACCCCGAACGGTCGCAAGATCCCGATCATGCTGGAGGAATGCGGCCTGCCCTACACGGTCATGCCGGTGAACATCGGCAAGGACGAGCAGTTCGCCCCCGACTTCCTGAAGGTGTCGCCGAACAACAAGATCCCGGCCATCGTCGACGACGAGGCCGAGGGCGGACCACTGTCCGTGTTCGAGAGCGGCGCGATCCTCACCTATCTCGCCGAGAAGACCGGGCGCTTCCTCGCGTCGTCCGGTCCCGCCCGCTACAAGGCCCTGGAGTGGCTACACTGGCAGATCGGCGGGCTCGGCCCGATGCTGGGCCAGCTCGGATTCTTCGCGGTGCGCTCCGACGAGAAGGCACCGTTGGCCATTAAGCGTTTCACCGACGAGGCCGACAGGCTGCTGCGGGTGATGGACAAGCGCCTCGGCGAGGGTCCCTACCTCGCGGGCGCGGAGTACTCCGTCGCCGACATAGCCTGCTACGCCTGGACGTTGGCGGCCACGTCGTTCCTTAAGGAGCCGCTCAAGGACACGCTCGAGGCCGTCCCGAACGTGCACGCTTGGCTGGACAGGGTTGGAGAGAGGCCGGCGGTCCAGCGGGGCATGCAGGTTCCGAAGACCTGAAGGCAGGCGCCCGGTGCGGCCAGTCACGCAGCCTCGTGTCTCGCCCGCAGGGCACCGACGCCAGACTGCTCTGTAAAGCGCTCGAATTGTCAGCGAAGCTGCCTCCAACCGGAAACAGCCTCGGCTGACGTCAAGTAGCTATCCCACACGAGGCGAATGTCTCAAAACGGGACTTTGATCACGAAAGCGCAACATTGCGACCGAGATCAGAAGGAGCGGATCTTTGCGCCGGAGCGCGTTCGACCTCCCACATTCCGCAACTTGAAACCAACCTTCGAAGGAAGGCTGTCGACCACAGGCGCGAGACGCAATCAAACGGCGTTCCGAGCCACAATGAAGGTCTGCTTCTTCGGTTCGGACGCTGAAGGGAGACCAGCCGCTTTCGGCCACTATCAGTCGCTCAGGCCCGCCTGATCGGATCAGACTGCCTGGAAACGGACGTTCCCAGCGCCCGCTTAGGCTCAGGAGTTCGCATGCCAGCTGTTTGGCCTCGCGGTGCAAGGCGTCGTTCGGTTGCTGCCGCCGGAATGGCCGCTCGGCATCGAAGAGCAGAACTCCCGAAGTCCGCAGATCGATGTCCCACCCTTCATGCTCGTATAGGAGCGGCCTACTGCCTGAAAATGACGTGCGCACCCGATGCAATTGCTGCCACCCCCACTTTTTGGCCGCATGAGCTAGTCGCTCCCAAATTGCTGCCCGTTGGCATTCCGTGGGTACGCTGGCGTTTTTCTGCCCGATGCGTTGGCAATGCTCAAGATTCTAACCACCGACCGCGTGTCAGCTCAGTGGTTTAGGCCGAGCCGCCGGAAGTAAGTTTGCGCGCCTAGTGCGATCTCGAACGTCCTCATGATGAACCCGTGGAGGGTAGGGTGTCGCTGGATGACGGGCACAACCTGAATTCGCAGCGACATGTACGGTGCGCCCCGGGTCCGCTCACGCGAGCTTAGAAGTTGAGCATGTACTCGACGTAGTCGCGCTGGTACTCCCAGTGTTCGGCAAAATTCCGGACGCCGACGAGATTGAGTTGGTGCTCAGCGATCCAGCGCTCACCCTCGCCCAACGACTTGATCCAGGCTTGAACGTCTGGCGGCATCTGCTCGACCTCCTGCATGAGGTATAGCGGCGGATTGTGGTACTGGCCGCCGGCCGGCCTGCTATCCAGAACCCGGCGAGCCCGCTGAAGAGGGGTTTCTTCCGTCTCGCTTGATTTGGCGCCGGGGCCGTGTCTCTGGCTGTCCCAGAAGGAACTCATCGGTCATTCACTCCTGTTTGCTAATCGAGCTGGACGACATTGAATTGCAGATTGATGTTATCCCCAGGCCTCTCCCGATGTGGATGTGAATACCATACAATCTTCTATTCGTTGCCCAATACCATTTTAAGGAGAGTCTTTCCACACATCCACCACACCATCGAGAGAGGAAGGCAATCGCACCTCATCTCGCTTCAGCTCTTATTGAAAACCAAGCATCGTTGACGCGACCGTTGGTCGAGGAGGTGGGCCACTCAACGAAAGCCGCACCTCGCCGATCCGGTGCGCCTTCTTCAGGATCTCGAGCGGCCTGCCTTCGAGATCGCAGCGAATGGCATGATCCGGGGAGTAGTTGATGATCAGGGCGAGCGCTTTGCCGAAGAACATGACGTGCCGCCCGCCGTCCGTGCGAGGCAGGGTGTGCCGTGGCAAGGCATTCACAGCCTGCTCGATGAAGGTGATCGGCGACTGGGACCTATCCAGGGGGATGATCAGCCTCGGGCCCGCTCCGCCCATCAGCCCGCAGATCGTTATTTGCGACGGGACGACGTTCTCGGTCTGGATCACAGCGTGTGGTCGGAAGCTCTTCCTCCAGGCGGCCTCCTCGGCTTCACTGGCGCGGCGACGCTGCTCAACGGCAGCCCGCTCCCGTTGGGCGAATAGCTGTTCCGTGTCCGCGACGGCCTGCACAACGATGTTGGGTGCAACTTCCAAAGCAGCGGGGAGGCGCCAGAGGGCAAACCGGCTCTTTGCGCTGAGCGGCAGGCCATTGCACAGCGCATGCACACGGCCAGCAGCCTTGGCGGGGTTCGTGTAGCCGAGGCGGCGGCCGAGAGCCTCGTCGCTGAGGTCGAGCTCCTGCATCCGGGTCCGGATGAGGTCAGCTAATGGCGTCCGCTGGGTCATGAGCGCCTCCATCGATCACGGCTGGA
Source organism: Methylobacterium sp. P31 (assembly GCA_050632875.1). Taxonomy (GTDB): domain Bacteria; phylum Pseudomonadota; class Alphaproteobacteria; order Rhizobiales; family Beijerinckiaceae; genus Methylobacterium. The sequence goes on from JBODSC010000003.1 coordinate 619,923, forward strand.
GGCTGGCTCTCCCGCTATTGTTGCCGATCTGATCGGCCGCATCCCGGTTTCCCGGTCACCACCTTGCCGCAGGAGGGCAGGTTGGTTGAGGCGCCAGCCTCATCTCGATGCACGCAGGAGCATAGCGGAAGGTGTCGAAGGCGCCAACGAAGGCGGTGCGTTGCCGAGCAAGCCGAGCGCGAATTCCTGACCGTAAGCGGGCCTATGGATCGTCTGCTTCCGGGCAGTTCAGCGGCCGTGAATGACCGGGTCTGGCCGAAAGCGGCTGTTCTGCTCTCAGCAATAAAGCTAAAGAAGCAGACCTTCGTAGAGGCTCAAATAGCCGCCTGGCGACGCTTTGCGCTCGCGGCAGCCAACGACCGGCTCCTCTGGCGCTCCTCCGTTCGTTCCTGAAGCGTGCGCAGGTGTCCTGCGAACTTCCTTGAGGCCCGGGCGATGTGGGCGCGCCCGAGGCACTCGGCTTCCTCGGCATCACCCGCGACGATGGCGTCGAGGATCGCGGCATGCTCGTTCCAGATGTCCTTCGAGATGTCGCGCTCGACGCGCAGCACCGCGCCCATGATCCGACGCATGAAGTGCCAGTGGGGGCGTGCCGCCTCCTCCGCTGAGCGGTTGCCCGAGATCTCGTAGATGAACTGATGGAAGGCGATGTCCGCCGCGATCTGCCGCGAGACTGAGCCGCTGGCGATCGCCTCGCGTCCCTGGTCGACAAGCGCGGGTCCCTCGGCACGGGCGCGCTGCCCTGCTCGCTCTGCCGCGAGACGGCAGGACAGCCCGTCAAGCACTTCGCGCGTCTCGTAGACGTCGCGTAACACGTCAACGTCGAGAGGGGTGACGACAACTCCACGCTTGGGCGCGTCCGCCACGAAGCCGCGCTCGCGCAGCAGCATCAGTGCCTGCTGCACCGGCTGACGCGAGACTTCGTAGGCCGCCGCCAGTTCGTCCTGAATCAGCCGGGCGTTCGGCGCTAGGATCCCCTCGCAGATCTCGGAGAGGATCCGCTCGTAAACCTGCTCGACCAAACTCGGTGCCGGTGTCGCGCCCGTCATGGTGTCCTTCCTGCATCGCTCATCCGGAACGCGCCCAATTTTTTGCAGCATCCCGCGACTTGTGCAAATGCAGGATTCGCATACAATATCTGAATTCGAAACTCGATCTCTGATTCGCCGGTGATGGTCGCCTGATCCCCGACCGCGCCATTGATCTCATTGGCGGCCGGCTCGACTCGCGCACGCCATCCAGTTCAGGTCGCGAGATGTGTTTGGCGCCGAACGCCTGTAGCGATTGCTGTTGTCGTTCGATGCGCTCAGGTTCTGAGCAATAAGCTGGCACGGCCTTATCCGTGACACAGCAGACATGGGAGAAACGCCGTGACCGTGCCGCTCGCGACCCTTGTCCCTGCGACCTCCAACGACCGGTCCGCCGCCGTGAGTACAGATCGCAGCGGCTCAACCGTCGGACGCCGCGCCTTCCTCAGCCTTGCAGGCGCCGCTTTCGGTGCGAGTGCCGTATTCCGCCCGGCGATCCTGAGGGCGCAGGCCACGCCGCTCAAACTGAAGTTCGGCAACGATGTGCCGCTCACCCATTCCCTCAACATCCGCTTGGCCGAGGCCGTCAATGCGATCGAGAAGGAGACGAACGGACGCCTGTCGATATCCGTATTCCCGAACAATCAGCTCGGCAGCGATACGGACATGATCTCGCAGCTGCGGTCAGGCGCGCTCGAACTCGCGACGATGCCGACGACTCTGCTCTCAACGCTCGTGCCCGCTGCGGCGCTGCCGGCCATCGGCTTTGTGTTCCCGAGCTACGATAAGGTCTGGCCGGCGATGGACGGCGAGGTCGGCGCGTATATGCGCCGCGCGATCGAGAAGGCGAACCTGCAGCCGTTCGAGGCGATGTGGGACAATGGCTTCCGCCAGATCACGACGAGCACCAAACCGATCCGGTCCCCCGAAGACCTCAAAGGCTTCAAGATCCGCGTGCCGGTCGTCCCGCTGTGGGTCTCGCTGTTCTCGGCTTTGGGCGCCGCGCCGACCAGTATCCCCCTCAGCGAGGCCTACGCTGCCCTCCAGACCAAGATCACTGACGGCCAGGAGAACCCGCTGGCGATCATCAACGCCACAAAATTCTGGGAGGTGCAGAAGTACTGCTCGCTGACCAACCACGCCTGGGACGGGTTCTGGCTCCTCTGCAGCGGCCGGGTCTGGAGGACGATCCCCGCCGACCTGCAAGGGGTGATGGCCAAGCACTTCAATGCCGCCGCGCTCAAGCAGCGTGCCGACAATCTCCGGGACAGCGAGGCGCTGAAGAAGGAGCTGGAAGGCAAGGGCCTGGTATTCAACACCACTGATCCTTTGCCCTTCCAGCAGGCGCTCGCCAAGACGGATTTCTACAAGACCTGGAAGGGTAAGTTCGGGCCGGAAGCGTGGACCCTTCTGGAGAAATACGCCGGCGCCATCGGCTGAACCGCCCCGCTCGGCACGACGATCCGGGAGGAAACGCGATGAAGGAACTGCTGACACTCGGGCAGATGCTGTCCGTCCACGCGCGGCTCACGCCCGAGCGCCTCGGCGCCCGCGACCTCGAGCGGTCCATGACGTTCCGGCTGTGGAACGCCCGGGCCTGCCGGCTCGCCAACGCGCTGCTCGGCCTCGGCCTCGAGAAGGGCGATCGCGTGGCGGTCCTCGCCTACAACTGCGTGGAATGGGCCGAGATCTACGCCGCGACGGCCAAGGCCGGGCTCGTCGCGGTGCCGATCAACTTCCGCCTCGTCGGCCCGGAAATCCGCTTCATCGTCACCAACGCCGAGGCCGCGGCGCTGATCGTGCAAGACGAGGCTCGCCGGGGTCGTCGAGGAAGTGCGGGTTGACCTCGGCCTAGCCGAGGACCGCGTCATCCATTTCGGGCCTACCCCCAGCCCAAAGGGTTACCGGGACTACGAGACGTTCCTCGCTGCGGCCAGCGCGGCCGAGCCGGTTGTCGCCGTCGCCGCGACCGACCCGTGGATGCTGATGTACACCTCCGGCACCACCGGCAATCCGAAGGGTGCGATCCGCAGCCATCGCGGCGGCAGCTTGATGGCCTTGTGCACCGAGATCGAGTTGAGCATCCACCGTGATGACGGCGCGCTCCTCGTCATGCCCATGTGCCACGCCAACTCGCTCTACTTCTTCGGAGCGTTCAGCTATTGCGGCGGTGCGACGACCATTTACTCGCGGAAGAGTTTCGATCCGGAACACTGCCTGCGCACCCTCTCCGAGGGCGGGGCGACCTTCACCTCGCTGGTGCCGACCCACTACATCATGATGCTCGGCCTCTCGGCGCAGGAGAGCGCCCGGTACGACCTCGAGCGGGTGACGAAGCTGATGATCTCCTCGGCCCCGGCACGCCAAGAGACCAAGCGGGCGGTGATGGGCCTGTTCCACAACTCGGGCCTGTACGAGCCTCTACGGCGCAACCGAGACCGGCTGGGTGACGATGCTTCACCCGCGCGACCAGTTTACCAAGCTTGGCTCAGTCGGACGCGAATGCGTCGGCTCGGCGCCGATCCGCATTCTCGACGAAGACGGCAACGAGGTGCCGGACGGCGACGCGGGCGAACTCTACTCTTGTAACCCCTACACGTTCGACGGCTACTGGAAACTGCCAGAGAAGACCGCCGCTGCATTCCGGGGCGCGTACTGCACGGTCGGCGACATGGCCCGGCGCGACGCAGACGGGTTCATCCAGCTCGTTGATCGGAAGAGCAACATGATCATCTCGGGCGGCGAGAACGTGTATCCATCCGAGGTCGAGGCGGCGGTCGGTGGCCATCCCCTGGTGCAGGACGTGGCAGTCGTCGGCCTGCCGGACGCCAAGTGGGGCGAGCGCGTCCACGCGGTCGTCGTGCTGCATCCCGGCACCATGATGACAGAGGCCGATCTCATCGCCTGGAGCCGAGACCGATTGGCCGGCTACAAGCGCCCGCGCAGCTACTCCTTCATGGCCGCCGAGGCGCTGCCGCGCAATGCCACGGGGAAGGTGCTCTACCGCGTGCTCAAGGAGCAGCTTGGCGCCCGGGCGGCCACGCCGACTTGAGGCACGTCTGCGATGTCCACGACCGCTTCCGGACGGTGTCATGCAGGCGGTCCTGAACGCAGCCCTGCCAATCTTCGCGCTGATCCTAGTCGGGTTCCTGTGCGGGCGCTTCGGCGTGTTCACGCGCGAGGCGACGGACACCATCAACCGCTTCGCGGTCTACCTCGCTCTGCCGGCGCTGATCTTCACCACGATGGCGCGGATCACACCGGCCGAGGTCGGCCAGGTGGGCTTCGCGGCGGCATTCGCCGCGGGCATCGCCGTCACCTTCGCACTCGCCTTCTGGCTCGGGCTGCGGCGCGGCGGCTCGATCGCAGATGCGAGCGTCGAAGGGTTGGATGCCGGCTACAGCAACGTTGGCTTCATGGGCATCCCGCTGTGCCTCCTCGTGTTCGGGCAGGACGGGCTCCCGGCCGCGGTGATCGCCACGCTGTTCACCGCCTGCGTCCTGTTTCTCACGGCGATCGTTCTGGTCGAGTTCGGCCTGCGGCGGGACATCAACCGGCGCAGCACCCTTCGACGGCTACTGCTCTCGCTCACGCGCAACCCGCTGTTCCTCTCGCCGATCGCTGGCCTCGCCTTCGGGCTCACCGGCTTGCCGCTGCCGCTGCCCCTCGATACCGCGGCCAAGCTGCTGGGCGGGGCTGCCTCGCCCTGCGCGCTCGTCTGTATCGGTCTGTTCCTCGCCCAGGAGAGCGGGGTGGCCGGCGACTGGCGTCTGATCGCGCGCCTCGTCGTGCTCAAGCTGCTGTTCCAGCCTGCGGTGACCGCCTTCCTCACCTTCGCAGTGTTCGACGTGCCGCCGCTTTGGGCCCGGGCGGCGGTGCTGCTTGCGGCTCTGCCGATCGGCTCCGGCCCGTTCACCATCGCCAAGCTCTACGGGTTGCAGGTGGGCGTCACCTCCGGTGCGATCCTGGTCTCGCATGTGGTTTCCGTCGCCACCGTCTCGGCCCTCGTCGCGTGGCTCAGCTGAGCCCGCGCGCGCCCACATAAGGACCACCCAATGCAGATTCCGAACGACAGCGTCGCCGCTCTGGTCGCCAAGTCCCTGAAGGCGCGTGGCGTGGAACGAGTCTTCACCCTGTGCGGCGGTCACATCATGCCGATCTTCATGCGGCTCGACGCCGAGGAATCCAGATCGTCGACGTGCGCGACGAGCGCGCGGCGGTGCACATGGCCCAGGCTCATGCCGAGGTTACGGATGGCCTCGGCGTCGCTCTAGTGACGGCCGGTCCCGGCATGACCAACGCGATCACCGGCATCGCCAACGCCCACGTCTCTCGCGCTCCCGTACTCGTGATCTCGGGCACGAGCCCCCGGGCGCAGGAGAACCGCGGCGGTCTCCAGGACATCGACCACACCGCGATGGTCCGCTCGATCACCCGCTACGCCCGCACGGTCCGCGAGCCGACGCTGGCGCTCGCAGAGCTCGACGAGGCGATCTCCCGCGCGCTCGGAGAGGAGGAGAGCCCGGCCCCGCCTACATCGACTTCCCGACCGACACGATGCGCCAGCCCGTCCCCGCGGCGCTGCAGCTGCCGGAGCACCTCGCGCCCCGCCCGCGCTCCTTGTCCCGGCCCGACCCTGACCGAGTCGCCGAGGCGGTAGACCTGCTGTGGTCGGCGCGGCGCGTGCTCGTCATCTCGGGCCGCGGCGCGCGCGGCGCCGGGCCGGAACTGACCGCGCTCCTCGACCGCTTGGGCGCTGTCTACCTCGACACCGGCGAGAGTCGCGGCCTTTGCCCGACAGCCATCCCGCTGTGGTCGCGGCCATGCGCGGGGCGGTGATGACCGATGCCGACGTGGTGCTCACGGTGGGCCGCCGCCTCGACTTTCAGCTCGCCTATGGATCCCCGGCAGTGTTCGGGCAGGCGAAGTTCGTGCGCGTCGGCGACATCCCACAGGAAGTGCGCGACAACCGGCGTGGCGCGGTGGAGATCCTGTCGGCCGCCGGCCCGACTCTCCAGGCCTTGGTCGATGCCGCGGGCAACCGGCCCTCGGCGATTGATCGTGGCTGGGCGGAAAAGCTGCGCGCCGGTCACGAAGCACGCGCCCGGAAGCTCCGGCAGACGATGGTCGAGGCGCAGGCCGGCTCGGACGGGCGCCTGCACCCAAACCGGGTGCTCGCGGCCCTCCAAGACGCCCTGCCAACAGATTCTATCGTCGTTACCGATGGCGGCGACTTCCTGAGCTTCGCCCGCGTCGGGCTCTCGGCGCCGACGATGCTGGATCCCGGTCCGTTCGGCTGTATCGGCATCGGCGTGCCCTACGGCATCGCCGCGAGCCTCGCCCGCCCCGACAGGACCGTGCTGGTGGCGACCGGCGACGGCGCCTTTGGTTTCAACGCCATCGAGGCTCGACACTGCAGCCCGCCATAAGGCCCCGGTGCTGATCGTCGTAGCCAACAACGGCGCGTGGCAGATCGAGGTGCACGACCAGACCGTTACCCATGGCAAGGTTGTGGGCACGAAGCTCCAGTTCGCCGACCACGCGGCGATGGCCCGCGCCTTCGGCATGCATGGCGAGCGGGTCGAGACCGCCGAGCAGCTCGGGCCAGCCATCGCTCGGGCGCTCGCCAATCGGCCGGCTCTCATCGATGTAGTGGTGACGCCGGAAGCCGTCTCCTCGGACGGCAAGACCGGGCTCGCCTGGGTACCCGACCTGCAGCCGCTCGCGGCTTGGGACGAGGCCGAGCGGCGCTGGCGTTCGGGCGAGGCCGCGACGCCGTAATCGAATACTACTTGGAGCTTCTGCCGCTTGGGTCAGGCTGAAGCCTCTCGCCGGAGACCGGAAAACCGGCACCGGTGGTGACAGCCACGGGGTGGAAACGATGCAGATCGATATTGCGGCCGTCGAGACTGCGGCAGGGGTTGAACTGACGGGTCCGCCCCTGCGCGCGCGGAGCTGGCTGCGCCGGCTGGACGAGGGGCTGGGATACCTCGTGGAGATTCCGGCGGCGCTGCTCGTGCTGGCCGAGATCGGGGTTCTGCTCGGCGGCGTGGTGAGCCGCTACGTGTTCCGCGAGCCGCTCGTCTGGTCGGACGAGGCTCGCCTCGATCCTGTTCCTCTGGCTCGCCATGCTCGGCGCTGTGGTCGCCTTCCGCCGCGCCGAGCACATGCGCATGACCGCCCTCGTGGCCATGAGCGGGCCGCGCCTGCGCGCCTTCCTGGAGACGGTCGCTATCGCGGCCGGCCTGATCTTCGTTGCGCTGCTCCTGGAGCCGGCCTGGGAATTCGCCAGCGAGGAGAGCTTCGTCCAGACGCCCGCGCTGGATCTCAACAACGCGTGGCGTGCGGCAGCCCTTCCGATCGGCCTCGGCCTCATGCTGATCGTCGCGGTGATCCGCCTGCTCGAGACCGCCGACTGGCGCCTCACCGCGGGCGCCATGGTGCTGGGCGGCGGCGTCGCCGCCGGTCTCGTGGCGCTCCAGCCCTGGCTGGCGAACCTCGGCAACCTCAACCTGCTGCTGTTCTTCGTCCTCGGCGTCGGCGCGCTGGTCTTCTCCGGGGTGCCGATCGCCTTCGCCTTCGGCTTGTCGACCTTCGCCTACATCACGCTCACCACCAGCGCGCCCTCGATGGTCGTGGTCGGCCGCATGGACGAGGGCATGAGCCACCTGATCCTGCTCGCCGTGCCGCTGTTCGTATTTCTTGGCCTGCTGATCGAGATGACCGGCATGGCTCGCGCCATGGTCGGCTTTTGGCCTCGCTGCTCGGCCACGTCCGCGGCGGCCTGCACTATGTGCTGGTGGGCGCGATGTATCTGGTCTCGGGCATCTCCGGATCGAAGGCCGCCGACATGGCTGCCGTCGCCCCGGTGCTGTTCCCCGAGATGAAGGCCCGCGGCGCCAGGGAAGGCGACCTCGTGGCGCTGCTGGCCACGACCGGCGCGCAGACCGAGACGATCCCGCCGTCGATCGTGCTGATCACGATCGGCTCGGTGACGGGGGTCTCGATCACGGCCCTCTTCACCGGCGGCCTGCTGCCGGGCCTGGTGCTCGCCGCGACGCTGTGCGCCCTGGTCTGGTGGCGCTACCGCAGCGAAGACCTGAGCCACGTCGAGCGGCCGTCCGGGCGGGTTATCGGTCGCGCCTTCCTGGTGGCGATCCCGGCCCTCGCCCTGCCCTTCGTGATCCGCTTCGCCGTGGTCGAGGGCGTGGCCACCGCCACCGAGGTCTCGACCATCGGCATCGTCTACGCGGCGCTGGCGGGCCTGCTGATCTACCGGCAGTTCGACTGGCGGCGGCTCTACCCGATGCTGGTGACGACCGCGGCGCTGTCGGGGGCGATCCTGCTGATCATCGGCGCGGCCACCGGCATGGCCTGGGCGCTGACCCAGTCGGGCTTCTCGCAGACGCTCGCCGCGGCGATGAAGAGCCTGCCGGGCGGGGCGCTTGGCTTCCTGGTCGTCTCGGCCCTCGCCTTCATCGTACTGGGCTCGGTGCTGGAGGGGATCCCGGCGATCGTGCTGTTCGGTCCGCTGCTGTTCCCGATCGCCCGGGCGGTCGGCGTGCACGAGGTGCATTATGCGATGGTGGTGATCCTCGCCATGGGGATCGGCCTGTTCGCGCCGCCCTTCGGCGTCGGCTACTACGCCGCCTGCGCCATCAGCCGCATCCATCCCGACGCCGGGATGCGGCCGATCGTCGGCTACATCGTGGCGCTTCTCATCGGCTTGGCGATGATCATCCTGGTGCCCTGGTTCTCGATCGGCTTCCTCTGAGATTATTCAATACGTCCGCACATAATTACTCGTCGCCTGAAGTTCATCCTTGCTCCGCTACCGAGACGCCCTTGGATACGTCCGTTTGGCCGAAGTGGGCGCAAAGCCGAATGTCCGGTCCTGTGCGCGATGGCGGTCCGGCGTGACGTAATCTGGCCGATTGCGGCCCGTCCGCTCTGGAGCAACTGCGACGGCGAAGCGGACACACCGCGGCCGCCGTGCAGATCGATGCGGGCACCCTCGGCCGTCGCGCCGATCAGCATGAGCATGCACTCGGCTTGCTCATCCATCCGGGCCTGTAGGTAGACGCCATCCGCCCAGATGTAGACGTAGCGGCGGGCTGAGAGGTCGCGAGACTGCCAGCGGGCATACTCGTCAGCCCAGCTCGCCGTCAGCCGGGCGATGACGGCCGGCGACAGGTTCGCGGCGTCACGACCCAGAAGGGCCGCCAGCGCCTCTTGGAATTCGCCGGTGGACACGCCGCGCAGGTACAGCACCGGCAGCAGCGCATTCAGGCTGCGGGTGCGCCGCGCCCACTTCGGCAGGAGCGTCGAGGTGAACCGGATCCGGTCCTCGGACCCGCTCGCGCCGCGATCCCGCGCCACTGCGACCGGGCCGACGCCGGTCTACATCGCCCGCTCTGGCTCGTGGCCGTGCCGCACGAGCCGAGCGCGTCCGTCCGGCAGCCGCAGATCCTGCATCGCACTCAGGAAGGCGTCCGCCCGCAGCTCGACAGCCCGGGCGAACAGGCGGCGCGCACCGGCGCGCAGCACCTCGGTCAGGAGATCGCCGATGTCCTCGGGCTGACGAAGCCGGACGACGTTGGTGGGAGTCTCCATGGGCGTATCGCTCTCGCTGAGACGTTCTGGCAGGCTCGACACGCGCCTCGATACGCCGCCCTCAATCCACCGTCGTCACCCAATCTCCCGCATAGCTCACCGGTGCGGTCAGTCGATCGGATAGAAGCAGCAGTGCTCGCGCCGGAACGGCTTGGGACGGGACTGTGTCACCCGTCGTGAAGAAAGCGTAGCCTTAACTTAGTCGCAGAAAGTGAACCGCCTTCGGAGACGAGCCGCCGCTCCCGACGCGCTTTCTCATCCGCAACAGCTTCGACACCGGCGGCGTTCTCCACTCCTCTCCAACTCCTCTGGACTGGCTGATCCCCTCAATCGGCCCGAGCCAAAACCAGCTGATCAGGTCAGCTGCACATCGCCCATGCGCTCAGCTCTCTCGCGCCGGCCAATGATTTTCTCGTGCTTTGCGGGGCCCACCTTAAGAGTCGTTCACAGGATGCATACTCTCAGGCGGTGCTCCTACCCAGGGGTTACGCCCTCCTCAGCTTGAGCCAGCACAGGGTTGGTGAGCACCACCCGGACGGCATCTGTTTGGCGGTGAACGCCCATCTTGTCGAAAACCTTCTTCAGCTGAGCGCGTGCGGTCTGCACACTGGTGCGTGACGCGTCGGCGCACTCGGAAAGCGAGCGCCCCTCAACGAGGCCCTGAAGCAGCCGAGCCTCCGCCGGTGTCAGCCCGAACAGGCGGATCAAGTCCTGCTGGCGTGTGGTTTTCCGCGTGCTGCTGCTTGCGAGGAGAACCAAAGCGCCTGGCTGTACCCCGAAAACAACAGGTAGACTGGACGCGTGCATAGGGCTGACAAGGACCGACAGTGGTGAACCTGACGGGCCATGAATGGACAGCAGCTCGCCCGCGGAATAGCTTTTGCCAGCGCTTGTTCGAGCGGCCTCTCGGATTGCCTGCTGAAGGGCACTCGTCGCGCTCAGCGTGTCGGCACTGAGGCGGTTACCCCGAGTGTGTAGTCCGCAGCGCGCGTTCAGCATCCGCTCTGCCAGCTCGTTACAGAACAGAACCTCCGCATTCGGTCCGACGAGAATGGCGCCTACGGACAGCCTGTTCAGCGCCTCGGCGCAGCCCGCGCGCATCAGCTGGGCGGAATAGAGTTGCCTATGGACTTGGACGGCTCTCTGCAGATGCGGCATGAGCGCCAACCATGTGTCGATCTCCCGCGGCTCGAAGGGCTCCGACCCTCGAAGTACAGTGATGCCCGTCAGGACCGTCTGATCACGTAGGATGTTCGTGGTGGCGAACTCGAAGCAGCCTTGTGGCTTGACCCAATCGTTGTAGAACTCGCTTTGCTCATAGAACTGACGTGAGGCGAGGTGCTCAGTAGATACGAATGTACCTTCTTTGATGTGACCAATCTTTTCAACAAAGAAATTCTTTTCGGAGAAATACTCGAGATATGACTTTACGAAACTGTCATCGATGTGGGCGCACGCATGAAAACTGGCGCGCAGATCTCTCAGATCGTGCGAGAAGAAGGTCGATTGCCGGCCGCGGAACGCTTCGGTGAAACTGTCGAGAAACACCGGCCAGAGCGCCGGATCGACGGCTGCTGCGTAAACTTGGTCTATAAGCGTCAAACTTAAGCGATTATCACTGTTCATGCGGTGACGTGCTTGGATCAAAAATCCAGCACTGATTACATGGCCTACGCTCTTGCGCTACGCCTTAGATCGGTCCGCAGCAGTTCTGTATCATCATATTTCTGTGATCCTACCAGACTGGATGCGGGCGCTCTTACGTCTCTGTTCAGGGACGCTCGTCCCTCGTTACAGCAATACATAGGTTAATTTTCGCAGAAACTGCTGGCACTTACCCCAGATAGGGGATGCGAATACACAGACCCCGGTGCCGAACTCACATCAAAGAGCCCCGAAGCAGGGCCTGCGGTGGAGGTGTGCGTAGGAGGCCATCGACCATGCTTGTGGGTATGCCTCTGTTGCGCGTGTTCGACCGTATGGGCTGCGGCGGCATCATCCTGTCTACCACCGGCGACGTCCTGGCGACAAACACCAGTGCCCGGCTCACCCTGCAGCAGATGTTCGAGTTGGACGATACTGCCGTCGCCGACCTGAACGGCTCTGGACGCGAGGTCATCAAGCAGCTGCTCAGCCGAGGCCGTACCCGCATCAGCCTCGATAACGAGAACTGGATCCTGATCGAACGCAGCGGCCGGCGGCCGCTGATCATGAACTGCGTGCCGGTGCCCGTGCTCAGCGACGACGGCCCGCACTCGGTCCTGCTGCTGATCGATCTCGATGCGACACCGCTGCCAACCACGAGCTGCCTGGAGCAGATCTTCGGACTAACGCGCGCCGAAGCGCGGCTGACCCTCCTCTTAGTCAGCGGCAACACCCTGACGGAGGTGGCGGAGATGCTGCATGTGAGCGTCGCGACTGTGCGCACCCAGCTCAAGGCCGCGTTCGAGAAGACGCACACGCATCGGCAGGCGGAGTTGGTGGTGCTCGTCTCGCGCTTGGCCGCACTGCCTTAAGCCCAGGTTGCGAAGCTACGATATGAGCGGCCCCGAACCGATGGCCGAAGCTGCTGCTGTGAAGCACTCCCGCACCCAATCGGCTACGGACGCGAGCGTGTCGAAAAACATGGCCTCGTGATCGCAGGGGCCGAAACCAGCCTGTACGAACCAGCCCTGCTCAGCCGGAAGCAACACCGCGGCAAGACACTGATCGGCGAAGACGAGGCGCCCGTCCTCAGAAGCCTGTCGCGTTGCGGCGCAGACCTGCGTGAAGCTCACCTCAACGGGCTTCTGAACATCCAAGCGACGCTCCCGATCATCGGGGAAGTCCGGCGTCTGTGCCTCAAAGCCGAGCTTTGCGCAATCTGCCACCCAACGGAACGAGCTGTCATCCATCATTTGCGGTATCGTTTGTTTCTGGCGTGTGATCGATCTTTAAAACTGAGCGTTGTCGCACACGTTTCAAGCTTGACCTTGAAGTTTCCAGGGTCGACTGCACGGCGCATTGAGTGTGGATCTGCGGCGTATTCCGACAAGTCAGAACGAGCCCGAGCTGTCGCGGACTTATCTCAAAGCTTTTAGGTTTAGAACCTTGGACTCACGGCATTCGCGCACTCTGGTCCGACCAGGCACATCCGGCCCGCCGAACCGCGCCACTAACACCTCGAAGTGGGTGAGCAGGGGTTATGATGTGCTGTTCGGCAACGATCTTTTCCGATCTGAAAGGAAGTACTCTGTGCCTGTTTCTGCAGAAGCGTACCGCTGAGCCGGGCAAGAAAAGCATGTGCACACGGTTGTGTGATCGCAATTTACCCCAGATAGATGACGTACATTCGATCGGAGATTTTGTAGTCGGGGCCGTCCGCCAACCTGGCTCGCGTCCTAGCAGACAAACTTCATGACTGCCGTTATTCTGGTCTCCGCTGCCGAAGCCGCGGCCTTCACACTAGGTTGCGCCTTCATCCATGCTCAGCGGCGTCATGCCGAACTGCTGACGGAAGTCCTCGCGGTGGTCGCGGTCATAGCCCTGTTGATAACTGCCTCTCTGACGATGCCGGAGGAGGAGCTGAACAAGGCGGCGCTGGCTGCAACGATGAGCGAAGTAGGAGCCTCGCTTCCCCTGCCAGTCGAGTGATGCGGTCGGTTCAGTCGGGGCATGCCCAAAATGTAGCGAGGCTGGCGCATAGATCGCCCAGCCGCATCGTGTTGCGAGCCAGTCTTAGCGGCACGCCAAGAGCACCCAATCTCAAAGACTTGGTTCGAGGTTCACCCGACGCTTGATTAGGTCGCCGGCCATCTTGTCGGGGTGAACGGCTGTCACGATGGAGGAACCGATGGTGCGCCTGACGCAGTCACTCCGCACGTTCTACGACTGTCTGTGCTCGCGGATCGGAGCGTCTGCCGCAAGACACGAAGCCGAGGCGGCGCGCCTCCGAGCTGAACTCGCCAGGCACTTTGGAGAGCAGGCCGAAACCGCCCGTTGAGACCCCGTCCGCAGACAAGCCTGTCCGCTGATCGGAATAAACCTCAGCGGACAGGATCTCGGGCTGTTCTGTAGTTGCCGGTAGAATCATGACCAAGCGAGCATCACGGCGCGGGAAAGGTGATGGTGACGATTGTGCCCGGTGCTCCCGCATCTGGCGCGATGGTGAGTTCCCCACCGATCTGCTGTGCCATCGACTGCACGAGCCGGCGACCGAGGCCGCCATGGCTGGGCTCACGTTCCGGGTCGAAGCCGACGCCGTCGTCGCGCACTTCCAGCTGGAACATCGCGGCCTTGCGATGAAACACCGCCTTCACCTGACCCGGGCGATCGTCCGGAAAGGCGTACTTGAGCGCGTTGGTCAGCGCCTCGTTGATGATCAGCCCCACCGCCACGGCCTTGTCGTGAGGCAGGTCGTGCGGCTCAGCCTCAACGGCGACGGTGATCGGCCGTAGGTCGACCAGACCCGCCGTGAGGTCGTCACAGAGCGTACCGATGAACGCTCGTGTGTCGACCCATGCGTCCGCTCCTCGGCCAGGGCGCAGGCGCTCGTGCACCCGCGCCATGACGAGCACGCGATTGACCGTATTGGTCAGCGCAGCCTTGGCTTGCGGCTCCTGGATTTGGCGGGCCTGCGAGCGCAGCAGCGCCACGACGATGCTCATGTCGTTCTCGAAACGGTGCACCGCCTCACTCAGGAACAGCTTCGCCTGCTCCTGTGCGGCCTCGGCCTGGTTCAGCGCGTGGTGCAGCAATTCCATGAGCGCGCTCAGGAACAGGCCGACAAACAGGAACACGATCAGGACGAACGCGTCCCGCGGCTCATCCACCCACAGGCTGTCCATCGGCGGGAGCACCAGCGCGACCAGCACGGTGCTCAGCCCTGCAGCCAGGTAGCCGGTGCCGTGGTCGAATAGGGCGCCCGTGACGATGATGGCGGGGAAGTACAGGAAAAACGGGTAGGCCTGCAGCGGCGGCCATAGCCAGCGGTAGGTGGCGTAGACCGAGAGCAACAGCAGCACGGTGGTGGGATAGCTCGCCGCACGCGGCCAGTCCCGAAGCCGGCGCTGGAACGCGCGCAGCTGCCTCATTTACCCCCTTCAGCCCTTGGTGATGTGGACCGGCATGTAGTTTCCGCAGCTTGACGGTTCGGACAAGTCTTAGCTGCGTGATCGGTCCACGAATGCGGTTGATATGTCGCACGTGAGGCCCGCCGAATGCTCGCGGAAACGTGTTGGAAACACGCTAATCTACCTCGCTCGCGCGCAACCACAGCGGGTAGTCACGATAGGCGAGTGTGCTAGAAGACGCATAAGGCCAAGCTTGCCGAGCCTGTCGGGCAGCTTGGACGGCTCGCATGCCGCTGCGTCGCTGAAGCGAGCCATAGGCAGTGTCAGGAAGACAGGTAGTATCCTTGGCGACCGAAGTTGACGACAGACCCGTGGCCATCCTCGTCACCGAGGTGGACGCGGTCGTGCGCATGACGACGGTCGATCTGCTGACCGGGGCGGGGTACCAGACGATCGAGGCGCGTGACGCTCAGATCGCCGCGGCGGTTTCGGAGCCCGACAAAAGCTGAAGCGGGTCAAGACGCCCCCCGGATGGATCGTGAGCTGTACGTCAACGCGCCCGGTGCAATTGCCCGTTGATCCAAGCTTGTGCCGCCCGAGGTCGGCAAACGGCGTCGAGGGCCGGCCGACGACCCGGCCGAAGCCGGCCTCCAAGAACCACTTGCCCGCGTCTGTCTCATGCATGTTCGAGAGACGGACCAGAATAACAACGAGAAAGTCGTTGCTGAGTAGCGAGCAGCGGGATGAGCTTGCGCCTACAGCCCGCGCACGTCGCTACGGGTAACTACGACACCGAGAGCCTGCTGGTTTTCGCGTATGACTTCCTCGTGGCGGTGCTGGTGCAACTCTCGGACGATCACGACAACAATGCCGGGATGTGGTTCCTGGAGGCGGGCTTCGGACCCGTCGATGATCCATGCCTGCCCACGTTCGTCAGCCTCGACACGGCACAGACATGGATTGAGAAGCGGCTGGCCAGCGCGACCTGATCTCTGCGCATGGCGTCGCGCCCGACCGTCCGCTCGCGGGCGGCTGCCGACGTTCAGAGGCTAATGCACAAGCGTCGGCTTTTTGTCCTTATATGACGTTCGCCCATTTGCACCCCGTGTTCGCTTTGGAGCAGGCCAGCCGCCGCGCTCGACAGCTGCCTTGACCACGAAGCGGCCGGGTCTGGCCGAAAGCCGCCTGGCCGCATATGACTTAGCGATGCGCGGAAGCAGGCGTTCACGCGTATCTTCCGCCAACCACCATCTGTTTGTATGTATTTTCGTTCGCGGAATAAAACATGCCCGAATTTCCGGTCGCTCTTAATTAACGAGCTGTCGCCAGGGTCCTATTGGCTCTACTGGCAAAATTTTGGTTTTGCGAACCAACGTCAGCAGCACCACCTGCTCCGCGCTCGGCCTCTGACCTAGCCTCATCGCCAACTCCTCTGGTCCGGGCCGATCCTCTCAATCAGCACGGTCCAAAGCCAGCCGATCAGGTAACGCGCCGTCGCCGTGATCCTCGGATCCGGTGCTCTTGTTCGTGCCCCTCGCTACTCCAGCGACTATGACGTGATCCGGCCCACCGAGTGGCCGTGCCTCTTATTTGGTGAACTCCGCGGTCCTGTCGCCGGAGTGCGACGCATCATCCGCAAAGGTCGGCGCTCCGAGCGGAGCGACTGAGGCAGCAACAATCAAGCTAAGAAGTAGCTTCCTTGCCATATTCGCTTCCTACAGATTGCGTTTGTCCAAAATAGATATCGAATCTCGAGGATGGGCGTTTCTTCCTCTCGCGTCTGAGCACTGGTCCGCCGCTGTTCCGACCTCATGGGGAGAGTCGGGACGCCAAGCTTGTGCTCAGCACCCCAGGAGTTTGCCATCGGTTTGCTCATTCCGAGAAGCAGGACCGGACTGTGCCGGCTTGATCAGACGAAATGAACCCAATCCGCACTGGCAGCTTTGAGGCTGTCCAGGGTCACGTTCTGCAGGGTCAGCACGTCCCCGCCCGCGTCCGTGATCGAGACCCCTCCGCTGACCGCCTGAGCGTGCGCGAGGACATCCGATGCGCTGCTGAACAGCGTGTGGTCGAAGGCCACGACATCCTTCGAGAGCTGGAAGTTCGTCACCGCCTCCTTGCCGAAGCTCGGGTTGAACACGAACGTGTCGTGGCCGGCGCCGCCGGTGAGCGTGTCGTTGGGTCGGCCGATCAGGACGTCGTCGCCGCTGCCGGCCGACAGCACCTTGTTGGCGGCTGGCGTGTACAGAGCCGCGCCGGTCGAGGTGGTCGTCACACCTGAGGTGTCGGTCGCCTTCTCCGTGTAGCTGTGAATCACGTTGCTGGGAGCGTTCGTCGACAGGCTCCAGTTGCCCTGGGCATCAGCCTGCGCGGTGCCGATCGCCTGTGTGCTGGATTGCGTGCCGTCGAATATGCTCACCGTGCTGCCAGCCTCCGCCGTGCCGCTGATTAGAGTTGTGTTTTGAGCCGTACCCCCACTTCCGGAACCTATTTGTGTAATATTCTCTACTTTGGGATTAAAATTGATTTGTAATCCCGCACCGCTGTTCCAACTGCTGGCTATTTCATCAGCTGATAAAGCGCGCCCCCAAATTGCTACGTTGTCGATGCTGCCGTCGACTGTAAAATTGCGTCCATCCGCTGCATCGCGAGTTCCAATAAGTAAAGGGTTCGAACTAGAACTAAAGGGTGCGGAGACCGGTCCGGCCGCGACAAGCTGGCCGTCAAAATACGTGCTCAGAGTATTTCCGCTGCGCTCCTCTGTAAATTCGTGCCACGTATCTGTTGTCATTGGCGTGTTATAATTTGTAATATTTGGATAATCATAAAAATGAATGTCATTTTGTGGAAGAGTAAAGGTCCATCCCGGACCACTAGCGCCCGAGAATTTCTCGATGAGGGTTTCTTCGCGGGTCAGTGTATTCTGTCCGCCCTCACTGTTAAATTTGGCCCAAAGCTGAATAGTGAAATCCCCGGAGGAAAGATCGAGCGCGGGGTTATTGGTCGTTGCAACAGCATAGCTGCCAGCGCTTCCATCTAATTGGAGTGCCTGCCCGGATAAGCCTGCGCCGTAGGTGGCGCCGCCGTGGAGTGCCAGGTTATTGCCGTTTCCGGATATGTCGTTCGCGTTTCCATCGAAGCCCCAATATCCCAATAGACCGCTCGTGATGCTGGACATTTTTCCGCTCCTAAGGTCTGTGTACTGCGTGAATTGCCGCTACGCGGTAAAGCAAAAATTCATTCATGACTCTTGATGTAAAAGCGCGTATTTCGCTCTATTGCGATTTTTCCTCCTATGAAGCGGTTAATACGGAGATACTCGGCATAATTACGCACGCCAAATCCGAAGCAAACAATCCTAGGATCACAAAACACGAGACATCTTGTGCTTCTCTGCCGGAACGAATATCAGCGTTCGCGCCATGCTTTAGTGATCTGGTCGGCGAGCGGCTTGGTCAGGTACGAGACGACCGTGCGCTCGCCCGTCTGGATGAAGCTCTCCACCGGCATGCCGGGCACCAGCTTCAGCCCCTGCAGCCGCTCCAGCTCGCCCGCTGCGGGCCGGATCCGAGCCGTGTAGAAGCTCGCTCCCGTCTTCTGATCCTGGCTGACGTCGGCCGAGACCACGCTCACCTCGCCCGACAGCTCCGGCGTGGTGCGCTGGCTGAAGGCCGAAAAGCGCAGCACCGCCCGGTACCCGATCCGCACCTGATCGATGTCCTGCGGCTGGATCTTCGCTTCCACCGTCAGCGCGTCCGAGCGCGGCACGACCAGCATCAGCGCCTCGCCCGGGCTGACCACTCCACCCACTGTGTGGATCGCCAGCTGGTGCACCACCCCGTCCTGCGGCGCTCGGATCTCGACCCGCTTCAGCTGATCCTCGGCCGCGACCCGCTTCTCGACCAGTTCGGCCAGCTTGCCTCGGATCTCGGCCAGGTCTTTGCCCACCTCGGTATGGAGGTCCTGGTCCACCTGCAGGATCTGCAGCTCGGTCTCGGTCACTTTACCCTTGGTCTGCGCGATCGATGACACCAGCGCTCCGCGCTCACCCTCGAGCCTCGCCGCGTCCCGCTCCAGCGCTGTCACCCGCGTGATCGGGATCAGGTTCTTGGCATAGAGCTCGCGCACGCCTTTCAGCTCATCGCCGATCAGGCTGATCTCCCGCTGCTTGGCCGCGACCTGGTCGGCCATGCCTTGGATCTGCTCTCGGAGCTGGCCGATGCGCTCCTTCAGCTGCGCTTTCTGCCCCTCGCGGGCCGTGCGGCGGGTCCCAAACAGGCGCTCCTCCTCGCTCAGCAGCTCGGCCGTGCCCGCCTCGGCCCGGCGCTGCATCAGTTCGACGGGGAAGCGGATCCGGTCGCGCCCGTCCTGCTCGGCCTTGAGCCGGGCCTGCCGCGCCGTGAGTTCGTCCTGGCTTTTGGTGATCACCGCGAGGTTGGCGCGCGTGACCGTCTCGTCCAGACGCACCAGCACCTCGCCCGCGCGGACCTCCGAGCCGTCGCGCACTCGCAGCTCGCCCACGACGCCGCCGGTCGGGTGCTGCACCTTCTTGACGTTCGTCTCCACCACTAGCGAGCCGGGCGCGATCACCGCGCCGGCGAGGCTCCGTCGTGGCCGCCCAGCCACCTAGGCCGAAGCCGAGCAGGACCGCCACCGCGCTGCCACCGATCTGAGCTCGGTGGAGGGAGCGGCAGGTGCGGGGATGCGCCGAGGCTACCATCAGACGGCTCCTGCTGCGACGAGGTTGAAGAACACCGGCGCGCCAGCCGGTTTGGCCGGCCGCGTGATCTGCTCCTTGGGCCCGAAGGCCTGGGCCTGGCCCTGCGCCATCACCAGCACCTGATCCACCGCCGCGAGCGCGCTCGGCCGGTGCGCGATCACAACCACGATCCCGCCCCGCTCGCGCACGCCAGCGATGGCCTGCGTGAGCGCCTGCTCGCCATCACCGTCGAGGTTCGAGTTCGGCTCGTCGAGCACCACCAGGAATGGCTCGCCGTAGAGCGCCCGCGCCAGGCCGATGCGCTGGCGCTGCCCGCCCGAGAGCGCCATCCCACCCTCGCCGATGCGCGTCTCGTAGCCCTGCGGCAGCCCCACGATCAGCTCGTGCACCCCGGCCTGCTCGGCTGCCCGGATGATCGCCTCTGGATCAGCATCAGCCGCGAAGCGAGCGATGTTCTGGCCGATCGTGCCCGCGAACAGCTCGACATCCTGCGGCAGGTAGCCGACGTCCCGGCCTAGGACCTCGGGCGCCCACTGCTCAAGCGTGGCTCCGTCCAGCCGCACGCTGCCGCGAGCCGGTCGCCACACGCCGACCAAGCTGCGGCCGAGCGACGACTTGCCTGAGGCGCTCGGACCGATGATGCCGAGCCCGTCGCCAGCCTTCAACTCGAATGTGACGCCGGACACGACGGGCGACTGAGTGCCGGGCGGGATCAGGCCGAGGCCCTGAACCGAAAGCCGGGAGGCCGGCCGGCGCAGGGCGAGCCTGTCGACCGGCACGGGATGGGCGGCCAGCAGCGCCCGCAGCCGCGCCCAGCTCTGGCGGGCACCTGCGAAGCTCTTCCAGTGCGCGATGACCTGCTCCAGCGGCGCGAGCGCCCGGGCCGAGAGGATGGAGCCGGCGATGATGACGCCGGAGGCTCGCCTCGCCGTGGATGACCAAGTAGGCACCCAAGCCCAGCACGCCCGACTGCAGCATCATGCGGGCAACCTTCGACATGCCGCCGAGCCCGCCCGCCACGTCGCCGGCGCGCTCATGGCTGTCGAGGTGCTTGCGGTTGATCTCCTCCCACCCCGCACCCAGGCTCGCGCTCATGCCCATCGCGGCGATGACCTCGGCGTTGCGGCGGCAGGTCTCGGCGAGGCTGATACGGGCGGAGGCGTGCTGGGTAGCCTCCCTAACCGGCCTGCGGGTGAGTGCCTCGGTGCAGGCAGTGAACAGTACCAGGGCAAGGGCACCGACTGTCGCGGCCAAACCGATCAGCGGGTGAAACAGGAAGCAGAGGGCGAGGTAGAGCGGCACCCAAGGCAGGTCGAAGAAGCCGATCGGGCCGCCACCGCCCAGGAAGCCGCGGACCTGGTCGACGTCGCGCAGGGGCTGCAGGCCCAGGGCGCCGCCTCCGGGCGCGAGCGGCAGGCGGGCCACGAGGCCGAAGACGCGTGGGCTAAGGCGCTCGTCGAGAGAGCGGGCGAGGCGCGAGAGGACGCGGCTGCGGAAGAAGTCCAGGGTGGCCTGGCCGGCGTAGAGGCCGGCCGCGAGCACGGAGAGGGCGATCAGAGTGGGGACGCTGCGGCTGGGGATCACCCGGTCGTAGACCTGCAGCATGTAGAAGGAGCCGGTCAGGTAGAGCACATTGACCAGTGCGCTGAACGAGACCAAGGCGATCAACGCCACATGTCCATGACCGACAGCGGTCATGAAGCTCAGGTCCGACCTTGGTTGAGGATCCGGTGAACGCACGTCCATCCTCCCTCGGCCTCATCGCGCCGCGCTGATCACAGCTCCCGAAGCAGAGCTTCTGGAGACGGCATTCTGTGCAACTACGCACAATCGTCCCAGCTTACGCCCCACGCGACAGCATTTACTGCCACGGCTGCACTGGGATATTTCTTGATACTGTCTGTATTTTTCGGGCACCGGGCTCGGGATGAACAGTTCAGCGGTCGTAGCACACAGGCGAGATCAGATTCATTCCCAATATCATGTAGGCCGCCCAGAATTCGTGCGGACGGGGAGAAATTGATCCCGGTCGCCCGAGGGCCCCCGTGCGCGGACCATGTCCGGAAGAGCGCAAGAACGGTGACGACAAACACGAGGGCGGCTGCCGAGGCGGTTGGTGCCGGCCGCGGTCGGCTTATGTTCCGGCAGCGCAAGCGGGATGCGGAGCTGCGGCTGCATCGCGCAATCCGTCCGAGCGAGCGAGAACCTGCTGCAGCTGAGCCAGCCCGACATGCGCGAAGGCACCCGCTGCAGGCTTCTGACCTTCTGCCAAAGCGACGACGCGGCTTGGACGATCAGGCAACACGAGTTCTCACTGGCAGTTATTCGCGCCGCGTCGGTTCCTGCAGCCTCGACCGCCGCTGGTTCAATCGGACTTGAAGTTCCCGCCAGCAGCGGCGCTTATATCATTTGGGGGTTGCCAAGCGCCGCAGTGGGCTGGACACTTCCTGCGATCTTTCTGGCGAAGATTGGGCGCTCGAACTGGAGCAAGCGATGTCGCTTTGCTGCGAGTGGCAGCCCATCAGCACGGCCCCGCGGGATGGCCGAGCCGTGCTGGTGTTCCACACGGCCTGGGATCTGATGCAGGTCGGGGTGTGCTACGGCCAGGCACAGCCGTGGCAGCAACCCTGTGGCGACCTGCTGCAGACACCCATGTATTGGATGGCGCTGCCTAGCCCTCCGAAGTCCCTCGGCTCCGATCGCCTTACGGCAGAATAGCCAAGCGGGTCAGTAACGCCACGAGACTCGGCCTGGCGGTGCGTGTTCGTCTTCGCGAACACGGTCGCGAGTTGCTTGCGGACCGTCCCGACTGCCACATGAACCGCTTTCGCTACCTCCTCTGGGCTCCTGCCGCAGGCGAGTTCGATGGCCAAGCGAGCCTCAGACGAGGTCAGATCGAAGATCCCCTTCAGCACCTCGGGAGAGGGGTGAGGAGAAGCATCCAGATCGACGAGGACCACCACCTTGTGGGCCCCCCAGGGACGGACTGATTGATGCCGATCGTGCGCACAATCAGCGGACGGCCAGCATCACTCCTGTGTGACTGGACAGCGATCCAGTCGACCTGATGAGAATTAAGAATTGCACTCGCCTGATTACCTAGAATTTTCACGAGAGCGCTGCGGTAGAGGCCGAATTCTTTATCCTGCACGGAGCCTCGGCTCGACCAAGAGAAGCTTCTGGGCTACAGCGTTGATCCGCACCACCTTGCCGGCCTCATCAAGGAGGAGGCCGCCGTAGCCCATACAGTTCAGAGTTTCCAGTAATGGCTGCCCGAGTGGCACGGAGGCTGCCTTTCAATTTACCGGCCGGTCGAGGATCATGACAGTATTCGGTCAAAAGGGGAAGCTTCTTGAATATATCGGTCTGCCATCTCTTTGAGCTTGCGACTCGCGCCATATAAGTGCTGTAAGCTTGGATCGAACTTGACATACGCTCTCTGAGGGAAGGCGCCCTGGCTAGAACAGCCATGACGAAAGACGGATGAGCAATAAGCAATATTGCCGTGCAGCTCGGATTGCGAGCAGAACATATGCCATTGACCCTGCGTGGGGGCGCTTTGCGCCGCCGGTAGCCAATCTGCTCCTTTAGGTATCTGGCAACAGCCTCATACCGAAGGAAGGATGGTCATGCTGGAGTGGGATGCGGTCCTGTCTCATCAATTTGCCGGCGATGCGTTGTTCGCGCCGGCGGTTGCTCGGAACGGGCAATTAATCCTCGACGGCCTTCGTCGCGTGCTCCCGCCAGCTGGCTTGGTTCTGGAAGTCGCGAGCGGTTCCGGTGAACACTTTGTGCACTTGTCATCCGAGACATAAAGAACCCCGCCGCAGCGAACCGGGCGGGCTGAGGAGTCATGCCTTATGAGTTGACGGACCAAAGCGCCGATAGGCGGCCGCTTCCTTCGAAATCGCCTGCTGTCATTTAGGACATCGCCAACAGCGCGAGCACCGTCGACATTACGTCCGTTACAAATAGAGTCGACAACGCAGAAATCACGAACCTTTCCATGGCCGCTCCTCCTGTAGCACTGCCTATGTTTCACGGCAGGTGATTGTCGGGTCTTATTTTCTATAAAGGGACGCCCGCCGCGCTAAGATGACGGACAAGTCACCTGAGGGAAAGTTAGCCACCAGAACTGACGAGAGAATTTAGTATATCGAGTTTTCAAGAACAGTCTACGCGGTGCGAAGCTGAGCTGATCTATTTTTGACCCGCACGGCGGCCCCTCGATGGGGCTACTGAGCGGGTATCAAAGACCCGCCCGGCCGATCCGGGCGGACTTCCGCGCGGGCGGTGCCGACTCCTCTCAGGGCCGCTCACCTAGACGGGTATCGGGATCGGGCGGCCCCGCATCCCTGGGGAGGGCCCTCAAGGGACCCATCATGTCGCCGCGCCTTCCTGCCCAGATAGTTTGTCCAGCTAGGACCAAGACAGGCGAGGGCGGTCAGCGGGGATCCAACCCGCCCAATCCGTCCGCAGGCGCCAGCGCGGCGCTGTGGAGGTCGTATAGACCCCTATCGGGTGGGCCCTCCGACCACTCCGCCGGTGTCCCGAGGTCGCGTGAGCGCAACACCTACTCAGGTAAACGACCCTGAAAGCATGCAACTCAGTTGCGTGCCGAGCGGGTCGTGACGGCCGAGGCGAGCGAACCGGCATGAAAGAACCCGCCGCAGCGAGCTGGGTGGGTTCTTGGTAGGTCAAGTCACAACCGCGGCAGCTCACGCATTAACACCGCGATGAGCCTCGGCCTGCCATGCACTAACCTGAGGCATCAGCAGCATTTGGCCGGCCGCAGCCAAGGCAGCTGCGCTTGCTGCAAAGGTAACGCCCTCAGCGACGCAGCTCATCTGGGGCATGGCGAGGCTCCTTCCGGATCGCGAGTGATTTTGCCGCAAGAAAGACGCTTATTCTGTCGTGGTCAGATCGGATGTGCTCGGCGTCACAGAATTATATCAGCCGGTCGGCAGGGCAGGATCTGGACCGGTGGGACGGTCCTCTGTCGGTCAGGTTCGTGCCTCGACGGCATTACCCTGGCTTCTCGGCCCCCACCGTAGCGCGGACCACCAGTGACGCTTGGTCAAGACGGGCGGATCTACCGCCTTGAAGATAACATCAGATGCCAAGCCCTCGTGATGCCTTTCAATGATCTGGTTGAGGCGCTTGAGCGCCGCAACGTTCTGAGCGGATATTAAGTTATAGCCTTCAGATGCCCCGTTTTGCCTCAAATTCCGAGCGATTTCCTCCGCTCGAGAAACAATATTCTTGGCCTCACAGCAGTAAATATTGGGCTGCGTTAGATCTGGCATCTGCCCCTCCGTGCCGATTACCTAGAGGGAGGTCGAAGTTCCCGAAGGGGACCTCCATTGAGGACGACTTCGCTGCCCGGTGATCCGGTGCTGGACCTAATTGGCCGTGTGCTCCGCATCACCGTTGCTCTCGCTGTTGTTCACCGCTTCGACGATTTCTGGCGGGGTAGCCGCACCTCGCCCTGCCATTGCCCAGTGAAGTCCGCCTTTGAGGTGTAGGTTACCGCAAAGGTGCCACTACCTTTCACTCCAGCAAACTCGCCTGTTGCGTTCTTGTCCTTGTATGTGCCCTGCGCGCTTACGCGCCCCTGAGGATCGGTTGTGACCGTGCCTTTGTAGGTGCTGGACGTTGTGCCAGAGGGTGTCGTGAAGGTGATGGTGCCCTGAACTGGCCCCTGACCATTCTTGAGCGTTGCGGTCTCCGTCCACTGCACTCTGGCTCCGTCGAGTGGGGTACCCGGACCCGTATTCACGCCAGAGGCAGTCTGCTGGATTTTGACCGCGTTTGGTCCAATCACCTGCGGGGTCTGATTATCGACGTGTCCGGTATAATTCCCACCCATTGGGATCGCCTGCACCGGCGTGATGAACCCGAAGGTAGCACCGATGACGGCGGCAAGCGCGGTTGGTTTGCTGATCATTTGGTAGCTCCTCTTCGATCCTTATGTTCGGAAAGCCGTGACCGCCTGCGGAACTCGTGCGAGTCTCAAAAATTGCCGAAGAAGCAAAAGGTGCCTAATTGCCGGGCTGGTCATTCGGATAAACAATTCTGTCTTCCGAATAACCGGATGTAACCATTATCCAAAGGGTCTCGCCCGCCTGCTTCGGATCAAAGATGGTCAGTGATCGTGGGGCTGTCGCCGATCGTGCCGACTAGCCCATGACCGACGGCGGTCACGAAGCTCAGGTCAGATCTCGGCTGAGGATCCGGTGAACGCACGTCCATCCTCCCTCGGTCTCATCGCGCCGCGCTGATCACAGCTCCCGAAGCAGAGCTTCTGGAGACGGCATTCTGTGCAACTATGCACAATGGCCCCAGCTTACGCCCCGCGCGACAGCATCTACTGCCACGGCTGCACTGGGAATTTTCTTGATGCTGCCTGTATTTCTCGGACACCGGACCCGGTGTGACTAGTTCAGCGGTCGTAGCACACCGGCGAGATCAGATTCATTCCCAATATGATGTAGGCCGCCCAGAATTCGTGCGGACGGGGAGAAATTGATCCCGGTCGCGCGAGGCACGCCGCGGCGGACTACACGACAAACGGGAGGGCGCGCCGACGCTGGCTTTGGACCGCGGCAATGGAGAGCATCAGCCGGGACCGGAGGAGCTAGCCACGAAATAAGGACGGAAGGACGCTGCGCAAACTGAGGCGCCGACGGCACGGGGCAAGAACATCGCCGTCGCGCGCAAACAGGCGGACATCTCCGAGCAGGGCTGTCGTGACGAGTGCCTGAGCCAAGAGACCTTCTCCTCGCTGGAGGCGCAGACTGCGGCGGGTCTGTGAACGCCTACAACCGTGTCCGGCTGCACGCGTACTCGGCGACCGCCCGCCCGTGCCCGCAACATTCCCGGATCTGGCCGTTCATCTAGCCATGGCCCCTGCTACGCAGCAGCCTCTCGGCTGACCCGGTTCAAAATACCGGTGCCACGAAAGGCCTCATCGCGCTGCCTCCCACAGGCGTTCGACGGCATCACCTGCAGCTTGTAGCCCGTGCTCGCTTGCCACCCGCGCCTTCGCGGCCGCACAGGCATGCGCAACTTTGGGGTCAAGAAGGAGACGTCGAAGTTCGGCAGCCGCACGCCTTGCAGAGAAGCGCCGCCGGCTCAGCATTGCGCCGACCCCAAGCCGTTGTAGACGCTGCCCCTCATCGAAGTGGTCGAAGGCGACGGGCACCACCAGCTGCGGAATGCCGGCAGCTAGCCCCTGCGCCACGGTCCCGACGCCACCATGATGGATCAGCGCAGCGCTTCGCGGCAGCAAGGCACTGAAGGGCGCGTAGGGCTGATGCAGGATCACTACGGGCAGATCGGCCGGCACCTGCTCATCTTGGGGAGCCAGGAAGACACCCCGACGTCCCAGTTGCCGACAGATGCTGACTGCTGTCTCGAAGAAGGCCCGCCCCTGGCGCATGCCAGAGCCGTACGTGAAAACCAGCGGTGGCTCGCCCGCATCCAGAAACGCCGCAAGCTCCGGGCTCAGCGTCCTCGCATCACCGAAGCGGTCCGCTAAAGGGAAGCCAACCTGCACAGCCTGACTCGGCCAATCCGGCTGCGGCGGAGCGTACCAGTCCGGGAACATCAGCAGCATCCGCGTCGGGCTGTTCCACCAATGCCGCAGCCGACGGACCGACGGCAGATCCAAGCGGCATCGGAACGCGTTCAGCCTCGGCAATACCCGCGGGTCGAGAAAGTACTGGTACGCCCCACGGCCGAGCCAATGTCGAAATCGAGCCGGTAGAAAGCTGGGAAGAGGAAGGCCAGGCAACCTCGGCGGCGCGTACCGGCTCTCAATCAGCAGGGGCATAACATGGACCGTCACAAGCGGCAGGCCAAATCGGTCCTGAGCAATCCGTGCTCCGAGGCTGCCGGGCGAAGCGAGGACGACACAGGGCTCTGTGCGGTTTGCTTCGATCCAGCGAAAGGTGTCCTCGGCGAAGGCCAACGCATACTCGAACGCAGTCGCGACGCCGCGGCGTGGATGCCAGAGGTGTGGCTCGCGCACGAGCCGATCGAAGTCAGCCTGTGTGCCGAGCGCATGAAAGGATAACCCGGCCTGCGCCGCGTGTTCTGCGAAGGGGGCCGGTGCACTCAAGGCCACATCGTGACCCCGCTGGAGCAATTCGCTTCCGAGGGCGAGGAACGGCAGAACGTCTCCGTGGGTGCCGAGCACCACGAGCAGGAATTTCATGCAAATCGAGAGCCGTGTTCGCGGGACGCCGGTTGCGTGGCAGCCTGTTCACGCGAAGAGCGCCGTCCAGAATCGCCGAGTGAGCTGGTATTTTCAGTAAGTACGCGGTCACGCAGGCATTGCGATCCTAAAGTTATCGCAAAGAAGTCATATGAACTTGCAAAATCGTTCGCCATGAGAAACTGAAAGTGCATCCGAAACGGGCGCGTGCTGATCTCGCGGTAAGTTTCTGGGCTGATGATCTCTCGGAATTTGGCCGAGCGGATGACCGGATTGGCGATCTGCGCCTGGGGCACGCGGAGGCGGAGATCCCGCGACGGATCAAACCCGGGAAAGTTCAGCCAATCCTGCGGGGCCTGGTAGTCCACCCAGACGAGGCGCTGCGAGGTCATCAAGCCCTTGATCTCAGCTCGGGTCGAGTGGGCTCCTGGCTGCATGGCAACGATCGGCAGGCTTGAACCGAGTGTCAGGAGGGAAAGGGCCGGTCCGTCACGACCGAGTTCGTCATCCCGGGCCAAGAGACGAGCCGCGACTTCTACGGCCGTGAGCGCACCCGTGGAATGCCCCACAAGCATGATCTCGTCGACGCCCATCCCGCGGACCCGGGACTGGATGTGGTCTGTGAAGGCGTCAACCCGAGGCTCTGTAGTCAGGGCGGCGTCCGTTAGCGTGCTGCCAGTTGAAGATCCAATCACTCATCAGTTGCCAGAGGAAGGCGCGCTCCAGCCAAGGCGCAATCTGCCCCAGCCCGGCAATCCCCACGACGCTCCCAAGCGCCAACGCGAACCAGGCTGGCAGGCCGAGGCCGATGCTCAGCAGTCCGTGACTCAGCATTGCCAGCAGGAGCACAGCGCCCGGCAGCAAAAGCGTCATCACGAACGGGTACAAGATCACGTTCCCACATTTCCAGCTCGCGCGATAGAGGCGAAAGAGAGTGCCGCTGATGGCGACGTGCAGGAGTGCGAGAGCGTTGAGGAAAGCACTTACGAGAAGTGGGCGGCCCATGTCGGTTCGGACAAGGTCATCCCAGAGCAGAACTTCGTAGGTTGTTTCGGTTTCTTGATCCGCCTCGCCTGCGCGGATGGTCCAGGTCTGTACCTGCCCGTCCTCACTGAGGATGGCGCGCGAGAGCTGAGGCTGAGCAATCCCGAAGCGCTTGGCATACCGACGCAGTTCCCGGACGAACAAGGTCCGATAGCGCCGCCCGGCATCAGGGTCGTAGCCGGGAAGGTAGAAGAGGATCCGCCGCCGGACCTCGGGCATGAGTCTGGACGATAAGCACGGAGGCGTAGACGCAATCAGCTGTCCCATGCAGCCATCACACCTGCTCAGAAGACCAGTGCAAGATTTTCCTCCTTAGAGAACGCATGATTGCTTAACCGCTTGCCTTCTGGCCTTCAGCAACTGCCAGAGCCCGTGCCAAGCGGCAGCCCAACCCCACTATTCAGCACTCGGTCGACACGGCCGAGTTCCAGCCTGGTCTGTCGCTCTTGATGATGACAGATGGCAGTGAGCCCGCTTCGGGCGGAAAGGTCTGAGAAGAGGAGCGTCTCCGCGCCCCCGGCCGTTTCAGCGGCGCCGACCGGGCGCGGGCACGCTCAAACCACGTGAGCCGCTCGGGTGGGCAAACTACGAGCCAAAGGACATACCCGGCGCGTAGCCAGAGGCGCCACGATAATCGACGCCGGAGGCATAGCCCGTCCCGAGTGCCCGATCATGGCTCAGATCCTGCTGCCCAGGAGAAGAACCAGCGCTCCCCTGCGGACTAGCTAGGGCGTGCGCAGCGCAGAGCAGCGGGACTCCGGCGGCAAGAGTAACTCGCCTCATGTCTTTTCCTCCGGGGCCAAATTTTCTCTGGCCGGGATCCCGCCTCTGAGTGCGGGATTTTTCATTGGCTTCCGGATGGCGGAACTAACGGGATTTTGTGGGATGCTCTATTGCTTTTCAGCCACACAGCCGAACTCAAGACACCGTGGCGATTAGCTTCCTGATCATATGTTAAGTTCAGTATCACAGACGTTTTGGGCGGAAAATTGCCTCGGGCATCACCTTCGGTTTGACCTGATTAGCTGGTTTTGGACCGGACCGACTGGGCTGATTGTCTACAAAGGCACGGCCAAGACCGATCCTCGGGGCGGGGAAGCGTGCCGGGCGCGAGGACGAGAACGCGACACCCGCTTCCGTGGTCCTCGGCCGCGCCCCGCTTCTCGACCAGCCCCGACCACTTGCCCCGATCTCGGCAGGAGCCCTGCCGACCGCGATGCGCATGGCGGCCTACACCGGCGGGATCTGCAGCTGCGTCCCCGCGATCTGGCCCTGAGCCGAGGCAATCGCGCCCGCCAGCGGCCCGCGCTCGCCCTCCAGACGCGCCGCGTCCCGCTTCAGCCCGCTCACCCGCGACCGGGGCACCCGATTTTCAGCGGAGCGGTCGTGTCCCCGCTTCAGGTCGTCCCCGATCGGCCGGATCTCCGCCGCCTCGGCCGCGGCCTGCTCGCTCAACCGGGCGATCGCCCGCTGCAGCGGCGCTGCTCGCTCGGACAGCTGCGCGCTGTCCCGCGCCTGGCCGGACGCGCGGCAAGCAGCCCGGCACCGGCTGTCGCCCCAAAAGCTTGCCGCTGACGCGCCGATCCGGCAGGAACGCGAACGCAAGACAAGGCCCATTATGAGGCCTAACCGCGGCCGACCACTCACAGGGAAAGGCAAAGCTATCCGCTGACGTCTGCTTTCGAGAAAAGGTGAAAGAGCCTGGAGCGTCTGGGATGGGCGCCAAGCCGAGCGTCCGGTTCTGCGCGCGCTGGCGATCCGGCGTTACGTAGTCTGGCCGATTGCGGCCCGTCCGCTTCTGGGCTCGACCCGTAGGTAAGCGGACGTCCGGCACGGTTTAAGAGCCTGTTTGAGCGTGTGATCCTAGGGTGTGAACCGAACCAAGCCGTTGCAGGGTTTGTCGTTTTGTGATTCCAGGCGGCGGTTTTGCGGCCTGGAGGTGGCGATGGCAGACCTGTTCTGGCTCTCGGATGAGCAGTGGGCGGTGATCGAGCCGTTCATGCCCAAGGATCAGCCCGGACCCGAGCGGAAGGATGACCGGCAGATCATCTCCGGCATCCTGCATGTTCTCACCTCGGGCTGCCGCTGGCGCGATTGCCCAGCCACCTACGGCCCGCGCACCACGGTCTACAACCGCTTCAACCGATGGTCGCGGCGCGGCTTCTGGAAAGCCATGCTCGCCGCGCTGGCCAAGGCCGGATGGGCGGGCGACGCAGCCGCCCTCGACAGCAGCTACGTCCGAGCCCACCGCTCTGCCCATGGCGGCAAAGGGGGCGATGGCGCAGGGCATCGGCCCGTCGCGCGGCGGCCAGACCACCAAGATCCACGCGCTCACCGATGTGCTCGGCCGCCCTGGCGTCCTCCTGCTAACGCCCGGCAACGCCAGCGACGTGACGACCGCCCCAGCGGTGTTGGCCCAAGCGCCTGGCCCGGATCCAGCGTCTGGCCGCCGGCAAGGGCTACGACGCCGACTGGCTGCGCGCTGACCTACGCAAGAGCGGCATCACGCCCGTCATCCAGGGCAAGCGCGGCCGCAAGCGCCGGATCCGCCATGACAGGCCTCGCTATCGGGAGCGCTGGCGGATTGAGGCCACCTTCAACCGCCTCAAAGACTTCCGCCGCATTGCCACCCGCTACGACA
The DNA here is from genome assembly GCA_050632875.1 of Methylobacterium sp. P31. GTDB lineage: Bacteria > Pseudomonadota > Alphaproteobacteria > Rhizobiales > Beijerinckiaceae > Methylobacterium. Next base: position 651,238 of record JBODSC010000003.1, read on the forward strand.
AACTCGCCCGCAACTACGCTTCGGCCGTCGCTCTGGCCGCCGTCGTCGCCTTCTGGTGCTGATCGAGTCCAAACCCTAAGACGGATTGTTGAGGGCGCTGGCGGCCATGAGGCTGGCGACGCAGGCGAGACGGCCGGTCGCGACATCGAGGCGGCCGGCGCGCTCGCGCAGTAGGCCGCCCCAGTGGCTGAACCAGCCGAAGGTTCGCTCCACGAGCCAACGCCGCTCCAGCACGACGAAGCCCTTCTGGTCTGGCTGCTTCTCGACGACGCGGTGACGCATGCCATGGAGGTTACACCAGTCTTGGCAGCGCTCGGCCGTGAAGGCGCCGTCGAGGATGGCCAAGCGCAGGCTGGGCCACTGCTCCTTGCCGTCATCGAGGGCCAGAAGCGTGTCGCGATCCTGCACGTTGGCCGGCACGACGGCCAGCGCCAGGACCGCACCCGTGCCTACGTGGCCCTCGGCATCGACCAGGGCCACGCGTTTGCGCCCGACCAACGTCTTGGCTCCGTCGTAGCCGCGTGGCCCGCGCACCCCGATGCACGTGACGCTTTGCGTGTCGATGATCGCCAGCCGTGACCCCGTTCGACGTCCGCAGCGCTGTCGCTGCAGGCGAGCCAGAGAGCGCATCAGAGCCTCGAACAGACCCTTGTCGATCCAGCGCCGGAACCAGCCGTAGACCGTGCGCCAGGGCGGAAAGCCAGTCGGCAGAGCCCGCCACCCGCCGCCGACCCGCAGGTGCCAAGCAATCCCCGCCAGCACCCGGCGCGCCGGGGTTGCATCGGGACTGCCCGGCGGATCGGCTCGCTCCAGAAAGCGGGCCACCTCGTCCAGGCTCGCCTGAAGCACCATGTCCTTCAGGCGCGTCTCATGACGCGTCCGATGTCGGTCCGTCCACATCTGCTCTCCACTCCGCCCCGCCAGGCGGAATTTGTGTTGCCACACGAGACAGAGGGGGACGGCCGCCAGAGGCGCTCAAACAGGCTCTAAGTGAAAGCCGCGGAATGACCCCTTACTACCTCTAGATTTCCATTATTAAAGGTTGGCTTAGCTACAGATTTATTTGGAAAACTTACGATTCCCTTTACCCTTCACCCTAACTGCGGCGGAGGGCTTTGCCTGCCCGCGTCTCCGGACGGAACTCCCGGTGCTGTTTCCGCATAGCCCCGCGGGCGTACGCCTGCCCGCAGACCCGGCCGCCCCGCTCCTGGCCCGCGCAACCGTCGAGCCATCGGCACTGCCGACCGAATCCAGCCGACCCGGCACGCCGACAGCGACGGGCTCGTCGACCGGCTGGACATTAGAGCATAGGGAAGAGCGAAGTTTCTGATTTACCAGGGATGGTGCTTCGGGTCGCCTGGCTGGTGAGGACAAACATAGGCAGTGATTTCGCCTTTGTTGTCGAGAAGCCGGTAGCCGTTTTCAGTCCAGGGCTGACCGGCGGGGGAGAGACGGCCATGCGGGTCCCCGCGAGTGGCCCAGATGTCATGGACAAGGCACCCGAGACAGGGTCGAAGCTGTAAATACCTCCAGGCCCGTCGTAGGTCTCGTAGTGAGAGGCATCGATCAGACCAAACGTGGCGGGGAAAGCCGGCCCGCTGGGGCCGAAGCACGCGTAGATTCCAAGAGGCGGAGGTGTTTGCCCGGCGGAGGCGCTAGCAGGCTGTTGAAGAAGTCCGTGGCGTGGCCGAGCCGGGCATGATTCACTCCTTCCTGGAAGCGCTTGGGGAAGGTGGATGCGGGGTTCGGATCAACGTTCGGGGACGTTGTTCTCCTATTTGGACCTGGAGGCTCGGGTCCGGCGCGACCATCCCCTGCGGACGATCCGGCAGCTCACGGACGTGGCGCTCGCAGCGCTGAGCGGGGACTTCTCCGCGCTCTATCCGGCCCGGATGGGTCGCCCGTCGATCCCGCCTGAGATGCTGCTGCGGGCGATGCTCCTGCAGGCGTTCTACTCGATCCGCTCGGAGCGGCAGTTGATGGAGCGGCTGGAGTTCGACTGTTGTTCCGCTGGTTCGTGGGGCTGGGTATCGACGATCCGGCATGGGATCATTCGAGCTTTAGCCAGAACCGGGACCGGCTGCTGGCCGGCGAGATCGCCGCCAAGTTCCTGGCAGCCGTGCTGGCCCAGCCCCGGGTGAAGCGGCTCGTGTCCAGCGACCACTTCAGCGTCGACGGCACGCTGATCGAGGCCTGGGCTTCGATGAAGAGCTTCAGGCCCAAGGATCAAAGCGGGGACCAAGCTCCACCGCCCGCTGGCGGACGTAACGCCGAGGTCGACTTCAAAGGCCAGACACGCTCAAACGAGACGCACGCGAGCACCACCGATCCCGAAGCCAGGCTTTACCGCAAGGGCCCGGGCATGGAGGCCAAGCTCTGCTTCATCGGCCACGCCCTGATGGAGAACCGCTCGGCCCTGATCGTGGACACCTGCCTGACCTCCGCAGACGGCCACGCCGAGCGCATTGCCGCGCTGGCGATGATCGAGCCGAGGGCGGACCGACCCAAGGCGATCTCCGTGGGCGCTGACAAGGCCTATGACGCGCAGGACTTCGTCAACGAGCTGAGGTCGATGAACGTGCGAGCACACGTGGCCCAGAACACCAGCGGCCGCCGCTCGTCCATTGATCGACGGACCACCCGCCACGCCGGCTATGGCATGAGCCAGAAGATCCGCAAGCGCATCGAGGAGGGCTTTGGCTGGATCAAGACGGTGGCTGGCCAGCGGAAAACCCGCTTCAGGGGCCGCGACAGGGTCGGGTGGGCCTTCGCCTTCACCGCGGCGGCCTACAACCTGGTTCGCCTGCCCAAGCTGCTCGGAGCTGTGGCGTGAGCGTCCTGGGCAAGTGGCGGATCGTCGAGCCGCCCGGCTACGCGGATGACTATGCCGACATGGTCGAGCTGGCCTACATCCTCTTCGAAGCCGCCCGCGGCACGTTCGCCTTCGGATGCGTCACTGGTGCTTTCGTCAGCGGCGGCGATCACGCCGCCATCGAGTTCGACTGGTCCGGCAACGACGAGATGGACGCAGCCTGCGGCTCTGGTTGGGCCGAGCTTCAGGCCGATGGCTCGCTTCAGGGCGGAATCGGCTTCCACGCCGGCGACGAAATCCCCTTCATCGCTCGGCGCTGGTCGACTTCTTCAACAGCCTGCTAGGGGAGCCGCAAACCACGGCCGTCCACGCGAGTAGAATTCTCATCGCGGCTGTCCTCATTGATGGTTGAGTTTGGGTTGCACCACCTTGCAGCTCGCCCGAGCTATCGGGTGAGGGTCCGACCCGAGATAAAGGCTGGCTTCATAGAGGCCAGGTGGATGCCGGCCCAGGTTGGCCTCGCCGCCGGCGCTGGGGAAAGTCATGCCTGAAACGGGTGCCTCACCCCACCTAGCGAATCCGACCCAACCGACGCGCCGGAGATCCGTCCGCATTGGCGATATACGCACCCGGACGTCTTCATCCTGACTGAACGCATTCTTCGTGCAGCCAAACGATTTCGCCGCAATCTCGGAACTCACCCTCGTACTGGCCAAGGAACCTTGCCCGATGGTTTTTGCCGATGCTAAATCTACGGACGCGAGCAAGATCGAGGCTGACGCGAGTTGCACAAGTAGTGTTAACGTTGACATCGCCGCACTCCATCCGAAAAAGGCACTGCCGTAAACTCCTCCTCGATAGGTGTTGTCGAATACGGTTGTTTATCGACGCCGACCGGGAGATTCTGTGATGCGAACCTCGCTTGCCCCGATGAGTGTTCTGACCGTCGGGTTGGGAGCTGCGCACGCTGGCGAGCCGCTGCTGCCCACCAACTTGTGGCAGGGCGGAGGCGACGGGTGTCGGGAGGCCGCGGCAAAGATCGCGCATCCTCTCGGGCAAGAACCGGGGCCGACGCAAAGCTATATCAAGATCCCCGCTCTCGGACAGGACATTTTTATCTTCGTTCAGTGTCCGTCCAGCAACGTCATGCTGGGGCAAAACAGCAACGCCACCCCGGAGTTCCTGAAGACCACGGGGCGTATGGGCGACGTCCTACCGGGGGCGATCCGGCCAGCGCGGCATCAGCTTTGAAGTGCATATCGACCATGACGCCGGTAAAAATCGGATCGGAAAGATAGGCCGCTCCCATGCCCGGGAGGCGTCCAAACATCCGACTTATACCCTTTGGGGCGAGACTCAGGTCGGTCCGTTCGACCTCACCTGCAGCGCAGACATGCACAACCGCCGCGAGATCACCTTTTTCTACTCGCGCGATTACTGGTAGCCTCGAACTTTCCTAGGCATACCGCTTGCCAAAGTCTCGCGGCAGCCATTTGGGCCTGGGAAGGATGCCAGATGTCGTCTGCCCCGGAGACCCCGCTCACCTCTTGGTTGTCGAAAGTCGCACGTCCAGGCGGGCGGCAGTCCACGGTCGCCGTCCCACCTCCGCTCGACGCGCCTTGCGTTCCGGCGAACCGGTAGTGCACCTTCTTCACAGACCCGCGCGAGCGAGTACGCGACCCGCTCACGTAGCCGTAAACGGTGGCTCCCTGCTCCTGCTGGAACAGGAACAGCCTCTCTCGGCCGCCCGCCACCGCGCATGGAGCCCAAGACAGGATGGATAGTAGCAGGAAACCAGTGACGGTGACGTACAGCCTGCCTCGCGCCTCCGGTGAGCGCCGTGAAAGCTTAGGAGCGGTTGCATGAATGCCGGCCTTGACCAAGGCACCCGCCACTTCTCCAAACCTTCGCTCCTCTCCGCCGCCTTCGAGTACGAACTGCAGGCCGCCGGGATCGTGCGCCGTAGGCGCGGCCGGGAAGAGATAATCGCCTACTCGGATATCACCCACCTGCGTCTTGCCCCGGTTTTCGACATGTCCGAGGGCGAAGGGGGCCAATGCTCTATCACCTCGAAAGGTGCACGCTGGGTCGTCGCTTCGGGGCAGCAGGGCTTCTTGGTGAAGCATGAAGATCCGGCCTCTTACAGCGCTTTCGTGCGCGAACTCACCGAGCATGTCTCGCAGGCCAGACCCTCGGCTCGGATCGAGATCGGGCTGGGAAGGGGAACGCGCGCCGTCTGGTGTCTCCTCGCAGGCGTGAGCTTTCTCATCCTTATTGGGATCCTACTCGATGCAATCCAGGCAGGCCCAAGCGTCCCAAACGCGCTGACGTTCGTGGCCGTCGCGGCGCTGGGGAGCAAGGCTCTAGCCATGGCTCGCAAAAAACCCTCCGGAGGTTTCGATAGGGTCCCAGACGCAGGAGGAGCTGACCTCACCTTTTAACCGTGACTACCGCAACCGGATCGATCTTCCAGCTCGTGTCGGCGTCATAGATGGCGTCCTTGAGGAATGCCTCCGACAGGTTGTCGGTGTCTAACAAGTTGGCTCCCCGCAGGTCCGCCCGCAGCAGGTCGACCCCCTTCAGATTGCCGGAGATCTTGGCGTTCTTCAGATTGGCGCCGCGCAAGCTGAGGTAGCCGCTGTCCAGGCCACCGAGTCCCCCGACAGACTGCAGCGTATACTTGGCGTCTGAGGGCCAACCGGCAAGCGCTTCCATGCTGGCCGCCGATCCCGCCAGATCCAATGTGAGACCCATGAGGTTCGCTCCGGTGAGCTTCGCGTTATGGAAATCCGTCCCCCTCGTTTGTGCTTCTCTTAGGCCTGCGTCTGCGAGATCCGCGTCGCGAAACGACGTCCCTCGTAGGTTTGCGCCGGACAAGTTCGCCCCGTGCAACTTCGCCTTGGCGAGGATCGTAAAACTCAGGTCAGCATCGTGGAGGTCGGCTCCGTTCAGGTTCTCTGCTTGCAACTTTCGCTTTGACAGGTCCTGTCCATGCAGATCGGCCCCAGCCATTGAGCGTGATTGTGCAAAGCCAGCTATTTGGTAGCGGAACGTTGTTGGGACCGGGTGCGTTGGGCAATCGAGGAGCATGCCTGGCGCTTTGACGGCTGCCGTGGTCGTGGCTCCCGCCGGAGGGCCCGCTGATGCTCGCCATCCATCCCCAAGCTCGCACCACCCCGGCTGTCCGCGCCGAGATCGCCCGCTCCCATGAGAGCTCCGGCGCGCTGGCCAAGCGCTACGGTGTGTCCACCGAGACCATCCGCAAATGGCGCAAGCGCGGACCGGACGACTGCCAGGACCGCTCCGCCCGGCCGCATAAGCTGCCGTGGAAAGCCAGCGATGAGGAGCGCGCCATCGTGTGCGCGCTCCGCCGCAGCACAGGCTTTCCGCTCGACGATCTCACCTTCATCCTCACGCACTTCTTGCCGCACCTGAACCGGGATGCGGTCTACCGCATCCTCAAGGCTGAAGGCCTCAACCGCCTGCCGCCCGCCCAGCGCACGCGCAAACCGCACAGCGCGTTCAAAGACTATGAGGTCGGCTTCATCCACGTCGATGTGAAGCACCTGCCCAAGCTGCAGGATCGCGACCGCGTCCTGCGCAAGCGCTACCTGTACGTCGCCATCGATCGCGCCTCGCGCTACGTGCACCTGGCGGTGAAAGACGACGAGACCACTGCTTCAGCCGTCGCCTTCCTCGACGAGGCACTGGCTGCCTTTCCCTTCAAGGTCACGCACGTGCTGAGTGACCGTGGCTCGTGCTTCACAGCCGACGCGTTCGAGGCCGCCTGCAAGCGGCACGGTGTGCAGCACCGCATGACCAAGCCCTGCACGCCGAAGACCAACGGCATGGTCGAGCGCTTCAACGGCCGGGTGCAGCGCGAGGTGCTGGGCATCACGCTCTGGAGCCACCAGGATCTTGAGACGCTGCTGGCTGGCTTCAACGTCGCCTACAACGGCCGCCGTCAGCGCGTCCTGAAGGGCCGCTCACCCGACATGGTCCTGCGCGAGCGGCTGAAGGCGAAGCCTGAGGCTCGCCAAGCCCGTCACCAAACCACCTGACCCGGATGCACTCCCGAAAGCCCTCAAGGTTGTCGTAGACGCCAAGGAGGTCTCGCATCCAGACAGCTAGATTGGGTGGACGCAAGACTAGAGAGCACAGCGAGCGCAACGCGTGTCCCCACTAACAGCGGAAGTTTCATCGTCCACCCCGAGCTACGGGCGCAAACATACGGCTTGAAAAGAATCTTGCCAAGCCGCGCTGGGGCTAATCGGAATTCATCGACCAAGTCGCAAAGAAATGGAACACAACAAGCTCGTACGCAAGTACTTGACAACCGCGAAGGCTGTGGTTCGATAAAAGCAATTTGGAGACTCGGTACGTGGGAGCTGAAATTTGGGTGGGCGCACCTCGACGCCATTGCTGTGGGGCAGCCGACCGCGGTCTTATCCCAGCACCAAACTGGCCAGCAATCTCTACACGAGAAGTACTTGGAGGCGCAAAGGCAGAACGCTCAGATCGAGGAGCAGTTAAGGCGCGACATCTTCGAAGTGCTTCGCCTTCAGGAGAAGGCTCAGACGGCGAGCGTCGAGGTTCGTGAGGAGACCACCGAGGAGAGGCGCAAGAGGGAAAGGCTTGAAGAGAGGTGGGAGCCAATCTGCTGTGCTGAGCCGATCAATCGTATGAGGCTCCAGCTGAGTAGGGCTGAAGCCATTGAGCCGAATAGCCCACGGGTCCAGAAGCTGCCTAGTCGCTTTGAGGTTCTAAAAGTCGGAGAGGCGCGTGAAAGAGAGCCTCAAGCAGGCATACGAAAGAGAGCCCGCGCGGACATACCTCGAAGAGGAGGCGCGGCAGCGGGCTCAGCAGCCGGGTTTCCAACATCTTCACCAGCAGGGCTCACCTGCACCTACTTCCCACACTCATTAGCTTCGGCAGTGGCTCCAATGCTCGTTTATGGGAGTGGTCATAATGTCGACGCCAAGGATCAGGCGGGTGCACCTCGCCTTCTTTATTGCATGCGTCCCTTACACAGCCCTAGAGCGTGTTATTGAGAGCTTTCTTTCGACCCAGTGCGGCGCTGCCATCCTTGATTGAAGCGGGTGAATTTTTACCAGCCTCGATCAACCGGTAAGTTGGCAGTGCAAGGCCGCAAACCCGGCCCGGGGCTGCCCGACACCCGCAGAGGCAATCAATCCTTCACAATCAGCGCCCTTTGGAAGTCGTTTCGGCGGCCGCTCAGAAGAGCGTTCGTGCAAGGTTCATAATACGCTCTAGCCTTCGATCAGAGTGAGATGCGCCGCGTCGAGCAGCGCCTCGAAGATCAGCGTAATGAGAGGCGCCTTGAGGAGCAACGGGAACAAGCTCGACGCGACGATCAGCGCAAGCAAAGCATTATCGACGAAAACCGGTTGATTGAGCGAAATTTGGAAAGCCGCCACGAGGAAGACCTCAGGCCGCAGCGCCAACGCGAGGCCGCGGACGCCGAAGGTAAGGCTCAGCAGCGGCACGAAGAGCAACTGCGTGAGAATATTTCGACGGAGAATCTGCGACAGGCGCGGATCAAGGAAGAGCAGAGGGCCGAGGCGATCAAGGAGCAGCAGCGGCTGGAAAGAATCGAGCAGGAGGCTGCGGAATATGCCCGCCGGACCGCCGCTCCTAGCATGCCGAGAGGACAGCCAGTCACTCGCTTCGAGGAGACGCACATCGATTATTGGCGCGGCGTGGAGGAGCGACGAGAGGTCGAGCGAAAGGCCCAGGCCATCGCCGACCAGCGCAGGTATAGGAGACTCGGAATCAGGAAGCCCTTGAAGAACAGCCCAAAGCGGAGCGCATCAAGGAAGAACGTCGGTTGGAGTAGCAGAAGGCCGAGCGGCTAGAAGAGGAGCGAAAGGCCGAGCGTATTGCCGCTGAAAGACGCGCAGACGAGCAGAAAGCTGAGCGAATCAAAACGGAGCGCCGGGAAGAGGATGCGAAGGCCGAGCGGATTGCGCAGGAGCGCCGAGCGGTGTCTCAGCGGGCAGAGCGCATCCAGGAAGAACGTAGGCTGGAGCGGCAGCGCGAGGAAAACTTGGCCGAAGCCCGCCGCCTGCAGCGCATCAAGGACGAAGCGGCGGCCGCGGCCCGACGGTGAACCACCCCAATCTGGAGACCTTCTGATGGCCCTAACTCGCAGAATTTTCCTCGCGCTAGCCGGCGTAGGTCCTTGCGTGATGGCGTCTTGTACGGCCTTCGCGCAGACGCGCAGCTTCAGGGACAAGGACCTGACCGGCCAGAGCATGGTTGGCGCGAACCTTCCGGGTGCCGATTTCTCGGGCGCGAACTTACACAACACCGATCTTTCTAAAGCCAACTTGGCCGGTGCGGTTTTCCGCGATGCAGACCTCAGGTCCACAATCTTCGGCGGCGCCAATCTGGCCGATGCGGACTTCAGAGACGCTTTGATGCCCTACATCGCTCAGGCCACATCCCAAAACTTCCAGCGCTGCAACATGGAAGGCTTAGACCTGAAAGGTGCTTCGGTCGTCTACAGCAATTTCGGCGGCGCGAACCTGAGGAACACTACGAATTGGGGCATGGTCAGCGAGTCCAGCTTCCGCGGAGCGGATCTGCGTGGAGCAAACCTGGGCTCAGCTACGGCGCCCGGCTTCGACATGAGTCCGTACGCCATGCAGTTTTCCGGCGCCATCTATGACGCAAGCACGAACTCGCCGAACTGGATAGATCCCGAACGCATTCGGGCACGGCGGATGTAATATGTAATTCGACCTAGGTCGCACTCCCCGGAAGTCCTATAAATCTTGAGATCTGAACCAGGGCTGGAGAACAAAGTTGAAATACGCCTGCTGCACCGTAGTTATGGCTTTCTCAATTTCTGCGGCACAAGCCTCGCCTTATCTCGGCGTCTCGCCCCCGACCGCTTCGCTTTTGACGAGGGTTGGAATGGGTGCGAGTAAAGCCTGGAACTGCGGTCATTACAATTTAGCTGGGTCAGCTGCGTACCGCGCTTGCATGGAGCGTGCGCGCAAGTGCCCATACCGTTTCGGCTGCAACAGGCGTAGACGGCGGTGAAGACCAGCTCGCAGTCCCCTCGGCGTTGCCCTGACTCAGCGCGAGGATCTCCTCACGCCAATCCGCTATGCCGAGACGCTTCCCCGAGGCGACCGCCGTTTCTTGGCTGCCGAAATAGCTGAGGCGGTCGCATTCGACGCCTGGCTGCCGGTAGTCCTCGACTGCCCGCCGAAGTGCACGCGGGATATTTACATTACCCATGAGGCCGAAACGCAGAAGTACCCGTGTCACTGCCGGGGCGACCGGCACTACCTCGATCCGCCGGATTCGGCCGTGTGCGGCATATCAAGGTCTGGGTGTTCAACAACGGCGCGCTTTTGCCTGTGGCCTGACAAGCGCAGGCCGAGGTGCTTGGTGGCTCATCCCTTGCCCGAAAGCGGAGCTGTTACCGCGTCTGCTCTCGGGATGTCGTACGTGTTGGTTGGATGGCGGCAATGGGCGCAATGCTGAACGTCCGGTCTTGCGCGCGATGGCGATCCGGCGTGACGTAGTCTGGCCGAAAGCCGCTGGGCCGCTTCGGGGCAGGCCCGCCGCAAAAGCGGACGGCCTCCTAACGACTCAAGCCGGTCGCTCGGAGCGTTGTCGCGAGCGCCCGAGAGCGGACATAAGCTACGCGAAGCTTTGTCCTCAGCGTGCATCCTTTGAAATCAACTTCAGCTCGCGTACTGCGTTTGCGATCTGTGCCTCAGTCAGTGACGAATAGCCGAACACGAGCATGTCATCCTGTGCTCCGGGATCGAAGTCGTAAGCGGCCCCGCTGGACAGGGCGTAGACGCCGATGCCTCGCTCGCGTGCCGTGACCTGGATCCTCCTGGCCGGCGGGAAGCCATCCGGCAGCCGCCAGACTAGGTGCAGGCCGCTCTCAGCGCCTAAGATGACTGGCTCCTCGAACGTCTCCCACAGTGCCCGGACGAGGCAGTCGCGCCGCGATTTGTAGACCTGTCTCAGCCGGCGCAGGTGCCGGTCGAAGTGCCCCTCGTCGATAAAGGTGGCCAGCGCGGCCTGCTCGAGCCATGCCTGGCCGTTGCTCATCCGGGCCTTCAGCATCCGCGCCTCATCCCAGAACATGCGCGGCACCGTGGCGTAGCCGATGCGTAGGCCCGCCCCCACCGACTTGGAGAAGGTGCCGACATAGAAGACGCGCCGTCCCCCATCGAGGCCAGCCAGGGCGGTCAGCGGCGGCCCGTCGTAGCGGAAGTCGCTGTCGTAGTCGTCCTCGACGATGTAGCTGTCGGTCTCCTCGGCCCAGCGCAGGAGGCTCCAGCCGCCGGGTCAACGGCATGATCGCGCCGGTGGGGAACTGGTGCGAGGGTGTGACGTACAGCAGGCTTCCCTGGTCCTTGGGCAGTAGGTCCGTGCGCAGGCCCCCGACGTCGACCGCAACCGGATGGATGGTCATCCCGGCGCTCCTGAAAATCAGGGAAGCTCCCAGGTAGCAGGGGTTCTCGATGCAGAGCTGCCGGGTGTGGGACCTGAGCAGATTGAACACCAGATTGAGGGCGTCCTGCCCGCCCGTGGTCACGACGATCTGGTCTTCCGTCACCGCGACGGCGCGGGCACGCCTCAGGTGCGTAGCGATGGCAGCGCGGAGTCCTGGGAGACCAGCAGGATCGCAGTAGTCGGTCAGGTAGGCGGTCTCGTGTGACAGGAGACGGTTCACGATCCGCCGCCAGATGCGCAGGGGGAACCCCGCGGGGTCCGAACGTCCGACCCAGAAGTCGAGCCCCGGCCGGTCGCCGCCGCCGCCCGGCGAGCCGGCGAAGCAGAGCAAGGGCTCGCCGGCCTCGTCCGGGACCGGTCCGTTGGTCAGGGCCTGGCCGCCACGCTGGATCAACAGGAGGCTGTCTGGCGGGATGGGCTCCACGAACAGGCCGGCCGTGCCCCGCGCCTTGACGTAGCCCTCGGCTGCGAGCCGCTCGTAGGCCGTGATCACGGTGTTGCGAGAGATACCCAGGCGCTCGGCCAGCAGGCGGCTCGGCGGCAGCGCCATGCCGGCCTTCAGCCTCCCTTCCAGGATGATCTCCCGGACTTGGTCGAATACCTGGACCTGCAAGTGGCTTGGCAGAGGCCGCGTCCAGCGTGAGCGTTAGTTCCACCGTCACCCCATCATCGTCGACGACTCGTCGGGACGTCTGGTCGGTGCCGGCTCCAGCCGGTTTAAGACCTGCCCAGTGGGGCGCGACAAAACGGTTGGTACCATGGGTCGCGTCTGATTTGGCCCTTTTGCCTGACCAAAATTTGGAATTGTTTGCGATTTAGTGCACCCTGGGAACGGGACGGGCACGCCATTCGGAACGCTAAGAAGGCCGAGTGCTCGACCGCGGAGGAAACATGAACGAGATCGTCAAGCCGGACTCCCTGATCGTCGCCGAGGCCGAGAGCCTGACGGAGACCTTCTTCGGAGGCTGCCCGCACGATTGTCCCGATACATGCTCGATGCTGTTCGACGTCAAGGACGGCCAGCTCCAGGGCGTGCGCGGCAACCCGGACCACCCGATGACCCGCGGCGGTCTCTGTGTGAAGCTGAAGGATTACGAGAAGCGCCACTACCACCCGGACCGGCTCCTCTACCCGATGAAGCGCGTCGGCCCGAAGGGGTCGAAGCAGTTCGAGCGGATCACTTGGGACGAGGCGCTGGACACCATCGTCACGCGCTGGAAGGCGATCATCGACCAGTACGGCCCGCAGGCCATCGCGCCCTACAGCTATCTCGGCAACCAGGGCCTCGTGCACGGGCTGAACGGCGGGGACGCCTTCTTCAACCGCCTGGGCGCCACCGTGACCGAGCGCACCTTCTGCGGCGAAGGCTCGTGCACGGCCTGGCTCCTCACCGTGGGCCCGACGGCCGGCCTGGATCCGGACAGCTACATCCACTCCAAGTACATCGTCATCTGGGCCTGCAACTCGGTCAGCACGAACCTGCATCACTGGGCCATCGTGAAGGACGCCCAGAAGAAGGGCGCCAAGGTCGTGGTGATCGATACCTACGCGTCGCGCACCGCCAAGGCCGCCGACTGGCACATCGCGCCGAAGCCCGGCACCGACGGCGCGCTCGCCATGGCGCTGATCAACTCGATCATCGCGCAGGGCCTCGTCGACCAGGACTACGTCGACAACCACACGGTCGGCTTCGACGAGCTGAAGGAGCGCGCCGCGGACCGCACGCCCGAATGGGCCGCCGAGATCACCGGCGTCCCCGCCGAGGACATCCGCAGGCTCGCCCGGGAAATGGCGACCGAGCAGCCGGTGGGCATCCGCATCGGCGTGGCCCTGGAGCGGCACTACGGCGGCGGCCAGACCATCCGGGCGGTGACCTGCATCCCGGCGCTCACCGGCGCGTGGCGCCACGTCGGCGGCGGCATCACGCAGTTCGGCGTCTGGGAGCACCCCTACAAGTTCGACGTCATCTGCCGCCCTGACCTGATCCCGGAGGGCACCCGGGTCGTCTCGAACCTGCAGATCGGCCGCGCGCTCACCGGCGAGATGCAGCTCGACCCGCCGATCATGTCGATGATGTGCTGGAACTCGAACCCGGTCACGCAGGCCCCCGAGACCGACAAGATCGTCGAGGGGCTGATGCGCGAGGACCTGTTCATGGTCTCGGCCGAGCACTTCATCTCGGACACGGCCTCCTACGCCGACATCCTGCTGCCGGCCACGATGGGCGCCGAGATGGAGGACATGATCCTCTCCTGGGGCCACCTCTACCTGACCTACAACACCAAGTGCGCGGAGGCGCCCGGCGAGGCGATCCCCAACAACGAGATCTTCCGGCAGCTCGCCGCCCGGCTCGGCTTCGAGGAGGAGAACTTCAAGTGGAGCGATGCTGAGTGCCTGGAGCACTACGTCGACTGGTCGTCGCCGGCTTGCGAAGGCATCGACCTCGCGTACATGCGCGCGCACGGCTTCGCGCGCCTCAAGGTCGGCACGCCGGACGATCGGGCACCGCACCGGGAAGGGAACTTCCCGACGCCGACCGGCAAGTGCATGCTGAAGGTCGAGGGCGCCACGAACTTCGTCGCCCCGCCGTTCCGGCAGATGTACGAGGGCTTCCAGCCCGGCGAGGCGCTCGACCCGCTGCCGGACTACCTCGGTCCGCGCGAGTCGCACACGAACGATCCGGAGCTGGCCAAGCGCTACCCGCTCAACATCGTCTCGCCCAAGAGCCACTACTTCCTGAACTCCTGCTACGCGAACATGGAGGACAAGCAGAAGGGCCAGGGCGAGCAGTTCGTGATGATCAGCCAAGCCGATGCCGATGCCCGCGGCATCCGGGACGGCGACCGGGTGAAGGTCGGCAACGACCGCGGCGCCTTCAAGGGCGTGGCCCGCATCACCGACGACGTGAAGGCCGGGATCGTGGTGGCGACGCTGGGCTACTGGCGCCAGCTCAACGAGGGCACGGTGAACAGCATCTCGTCGGGCGCCTTTACCGACATGGGCCACGCCCCGTCCTTTTCCGACAACCTCGTCGAGGTGTCGCGGGCGAACTAGCCGAACGGCCATCCGCGTCGGCTCTCCCAGAGGGTACTCGCGCGGATGGCATCCGCTACATGCGGCGCTTCCGGCAATGAAAGGGCGATCCAGGCATGGGCGACATCACGACGGTAGCAAGGGCCTTCTTCGACGCCTGCGAGACGGGCGGGGGCTGGGAGGCATGCGAGCGATACTGTGCTCCCGATGCGACCTTCTCGGCCCAGGCCGATGCCCTGGCCGGCGTGACCTCACTGCGGGACTACACGGAGTGGATGAAGGGGCTGCTGACCTTCATTCCCGACGGTCGGTACGAGGTGCGATCCTTCGCGACCGACGAGGAGCGCCGGAACGTGGCGGCCTACGGAGTCTTCCACGGGACCCACACTGGCGAGGGCGGCCCCTGTCCGCCCACGGGGAAGTCCACGTCGACCGACTACGTGTATGTCATGCAGTTCGAGGGGGACCGCATCGTCGGATTGACAAAGATCTGGAATGACGCCCGGGCCGTGAGAGAACTCGGCTGGGCTTAGCCCCGCAGCGGCGAGCCTCGTCTTCAACGAGCATCGTGACGAGGCTGCTAGATCTACGCACTAACGCTACGTCGAGGAACGGCGAACTGCGCTGCCGGGACGGTGCGATCGTCCGCGTGCTGTTTGCCATCGATGCCTGCGACCGCGAGATCATCGCGTGGTCGGCGACCACGACGGGCGTCTCGGCCGAGATGGTCTGCGACCTGATGATCGCCTGCTGCGAGCGCCGGTTCGGCGCGACAAAGGCCCCGCACCCAGTCGAGTGGCTGTCCGACAACGGCTCTGCCTACATCGCCAAGGAGACAACGCAGACGGCCGCCGCGCTCGGCCTACGACTGCTGTTCACGCCGGTGCGCTCGCCGCAGAGCAACGGCATCGCGGAAGCGTTCGTGAAGACCCTCAAGCGTGACTACGCCCGCCTCGCCATCTTGGCCGACGCCGAGACCGTGATGCGGCTTCTGCCGGCTTGGTTCGAGGACTACAACACCATCCACCCACACTCCGGTCTGCGCATGCTCTCGCCCCGAGAGTTCCTCAGCCGGAGTGCCTAAACCCGCCCCGCTGCCTGTCCGGTCAAACAGGGTGCACTCCAATCGCCTCCTCCTGTGCCGTCGCCGTGCTGCGCTTCACGCCACTCCATCCACGCAGGCTGCGGGGAGTCGTCCACCCTGCCGTAACGCACGCGCCTTAGGGTCGCTGCTCCTAACGACCCGGGTTGGGGTTGTGCCCGTGGTTGGCCGCCATGCAGGCGCGCCAAACTGCCGACGATCCGAGCGCCAACCTTCGTCGTGCACGCTACGGAGGAAGCCGTGTTCCCGCTAGTGTGTGGCCACGACCCGCAGCATCAGAGCCGGCGCAGAATGGCTGCCGATCCCGGGGACGGCGCATGATCTCCCTTCCTCCTTTTGGCGGACCGTTGCCGACGTGACGGAGCGAACCGCTCGCCTCTCGATTATCCCGGCGTCGGGCGTATGAGGCGGCATCAACAAGATGAGAATGACCGCGCGCAAGAAGGCAGCCGCGCCGATCCTATGGTGTTGTTGAGGCGGTACGAGCCCGTCCGCTTTTCGCACTCAAGCAGCCCAATCCAAAGCCAGCCGGTCAGGTGCTCCAGAGCACGCCCAACCCGGAAACTCCGGAATACATTGAAATCACGGCGCGGACAGGAGCGGCCAGAAATATACGGCTTTGTAATTTGAGTTGTCGACTTATGCATATCGACAATCACAAGATGCAGTTGCCGCTTAGCCACTATATTCACCTAAAACCGTGTCATAATTATGATAATATCTATGTAACCAACTCGCAGAAACAGATAGTTTGTCCTGCGAGCCCGAAATTCAGTCCGATCTGGCTCGTCATAACTATGTCTTATTTGGCCATCCAGTGTTTAGGAGGCAGAAATGAAAACGGTTTCCTTGATCCCGGCTTCTTTGTTCGTGATCGGAGCGATGTTCAGTACACCAAGTCTGGCTTGCGGAGATAGCGAAGTAGGCCTGCCTTGCGACGACAGCGGCACGGGCGCCGAGATGACTGCCAAATGGATGCTCAAACGCGTCGCGACAGCCATCGAACGCGATAAGGTTGCCGCGCTGACCAAGTTCACCAAGGGTACGGACGGTTTTCGTACTGTCGACACCTTCGTGTTCTGCGTCGGACCGGACGGGATCATGAGCGCCCACCCCGACCCGACCCTGCAGGCCCACAACGTGTCCGATCTGCATGATAAGTCGGGCAACTACTTCATACGGACGATGATCGCGACGGCTAAGGCCGGGCAGATCTCGGCGATCCGCTACCTGCTCCCCAAGCCCGGCAGCACGGGTGAAGAACCAAAGACCACCTACTACACCAAGGCTGGTGACCAGACCTGCGCGGTGGGAGTGTACGACACCGACGCGGCGGCACCGCAGGAGGCGATCCCTGAGGCTCAAATGACGAGCCTGCGTGCCAAGCTTGATGGGCAGATTCCAGCCTCGGCGCGGGCGGACTGGAACGCGTTTTTAGAGGCGATGAACAAGGTCGGTGACACGCGGGCCGCTACGGTGTCGCGCGTCCGCGACAGCCTGAAGGCCGCCGAAGCCGCCCTTGCACCTGCGGACCTGAAGGCGGGCACCGACCGGGATTAGGCTTGGGCTGGCCCGGCCGAATGCCATGCGGGCGGGTGACGCCGCACGAGCGGAGGAAGACGGCCGATGAACGGTATCACACGCGCCCTCATACTGATGGCGCTCTGCGCACTACCCTCCACGACAAAGGCCGAGTATCGGGTGCGCGAGATCGGCAGCTTCCACGTCGGCGGCCACGAGGTCGTGCTGCAAGGGCTGCCGCAGACCCAAACCAGCTTCACCGCCGGGATGGCGCCTACCACGGTCGATCCGAACGGCCAATTCGAGTCCGGGCAGATGTACGTGCAGTACATCAAGCTTGCCCAACCGTCTGCGCCCCTGCCGATCCTGCTCTGGCACGGCGGCGGCCTCTCGGGCGTGACCTGGGAGACGAAGCCCGACGGTAAGCCGGGCTGGCAGCAGTACTTCCTGGAACACGGCTACGACACCTATGTCTCGGACGCGGTCGAGCGCGGGCGCGCCTCTTGGTCACCCTACCCCGAGGTTTATACCTCGCCGCCGCTGTTTCGCACGAAAGAGGAGGGCTGGAACATCTTCCGCATCGGCCCTGCCCATGGTTGGGCTTCGCAGCCGGCTGCGCGGAAGGGGTTCGACGGCACGCAGTTCCCGGTCGCCGCCTACGACCAGTTCGCCAAACAGGCGGTGCCGCGGTGGACGACGAACGACGCAGCAACGCAAGCCGCCTACGACGCCTATGTGCGCAAGGTCTGTCCCTGCGTGATCGTGGTGCACAGCCAGGGCGGCAACTTCGGCTACACGGCCGCGCTGCATTACCCGGACCTCGTTAAAGCGCTCGTGCTCGTCGAGCCCTCCGGCGCGCCCGACCCAGCAACGGTAGACGCAGCGGCGGTGAGGGGTGTTCCGCACCTCGTACTGTGGGGCGACTACCTCGATCGGGTGCCGTTCTGGATGCCGCTCCTCAAAGCGAACGCAGCGTGGCGCGACGCGGTGAACGGGGCTGGCGGGCACGTCGAGTGGCTGGAGCTGCCAAAGGCCGGCCTTCACGGCAACACGCACATGCTGATGATGGACCAGAACTCGGACGCGGTGGCCGAGCGCGTGGCCGATTGGCTGGCCAAGCAGAAGCTTACGCGGTGACGAGGTCGCACCGCCGGACGTCTCCGCATCGACCTTGGCGCCCCGAGTCAAGGCGTGGAGCGGCAGCGTGTAGTCGTTGATCGGGTTGCTGGTGGCGAAGAAGGCCTCGGTCTGGGCTTGCATCTCGGCGGTGCTCCAGCCCATGGTGAGGCTCGCCGCGATGATCGCGCCCATGCTGGTGCCACCGGTGAAATCCGGCGCGCAGCCGACCTCGTCAAGCGCCTTCAGCACCCCCGATGGGCGAGGCCGCGGGGCCCGCCCCCGCCGAGCACGAGGCCCCACGCTCCGTGGCTGTACAGGGGGCCGAACGTGTAGCCGCCCAAGCAGTTAAGCTGCTTTCATTTTCTGTCCATTTTCCAGGCGCCATCCCAAACCGAAGACTGCGGACGAGTCTCAAGGTCCTTGATGCGGGATGAGAGAACACGGGAGGGGCCATCCCCAGGGACAAGCTTTTGCACGTTTTCGAAAGTCTCTCGAGCCTCCTCCCACCGTTGCTGCCGGTAAGCCTCCAAACCCGCGGCGTACGCCGTCTGGAGTTCCTCTTGAGCAGCCGAAAGCTCTCCAGCCTTCCCGAGCAGTTCGTAGATCGTGGTCTGGGCTTCGTGACCGTACACCACAACCCGGTCCACCTCTCTGCAGGCGAAGGCGTCGTGCGCCATATCTGCAGTGCGGTCTGCAATGAGAACGCGCGTCCCATAAATCTTGTTCAGGCTCTCGAGGCGCGAAGCTAGAATAACCGCATCACCCATGACGGTATAGCTCATCATCATGTCGGATCCGATACTTCCCACAAGGACATCACCGGTCGCAATCCCGATCCGCATGTCGAGCCTCACCCGGCATGTGCCGCAAGCCCAGCAACTCAGGAAATTGGCGCCGCAGGATTGGCAGCTGCCGCACCATCTCGCAGGCCGCTGCACAAGCCAGCGATGCCTGCTCAGCATCGTCGACGAACGGTGGGCCCCAGTAAGCCATCAGCGCGTCGCCTATGTACTTGTCGACTATCCCGCCACTCTCACGTATCGCTGCCGACATCGTAGAAAGAAAAAATTTAGGACTTTCACAAGTCCCTGCGGAGTCATACCCTCACTGAGTGACGTGAAGCCTCGAATGTCACAGAACATTACGGTCATGGTCCGCTTCTGACCGTCGGAAGCCGTTGCCTCTGACCAGTCGATAAGTCTTTCCGCTAATTTCGGGTCGAGGTATCTGCCAAACGTCTCCCTGGCACGTCGAGTTATTCGGAGTTGCTCCAGCATACGATTAAAAGCAATTGAGAGCCTCCCCGATCTCATCTGCGGTTGACACATTGATTCCGCCGTCGAGGCGGCCCAGCTCCACGTCGCGCGTGCCCTGCAAGAGCCTCTCTGACCGGGCGCGTAATTCCGCCAGCCACCACCATTGCCACGCCAATCCCGAGGAACGCAGCAAGCAGGCTGACGGCGGCTGATATCAGGAGAACACGATGTTGATTTTGAAGCACGGTGGAAGCGCTCGCATGTACCTGCGCGAGCATGTCGGATCTAATTTCGTCGACCCTTTTAATCAGCTGATCTCGCATCAGATCGACGCGAGCCATCGATAGGCGAGCTTCTGCGAAATCACCTGAATTGAGTTGTTGTATCAATTTTTTGCCTTCATCCGAGATCTCCAGCGAGAGCCTCAGAGATTGTATTATCGATCCGAGCGTCGAGTCTTCCGAGGGCAGCGTTGTCCGAAGGTGTTCGCTTGTCGTCGATTATGGCGTTGATCAGCTTGCGAGCCTCGTCCGCTTCGCGCGTAACCTGCGCTCCTTTCTCGTTAGCGATCCTAAGCTGAGCTTTGTAGACCTCGTCATCAGGCGGCACTTGCATCCTAGCGATAGTCATACGGCGCAGAGCCAATGCTCGCTCGAGCGATCGCACGTTGGCGCGCGCGAGATGGCCGTACGCGGGGATATACTGGCTTGTCAGTTCCTCAAGGAGAATGCCGACGGTTGCCGACATCAGCATTGAGACGACAGCTGTCGCCAGCATCAAGATAACCAGCGCGGCCGCGACAGCAACGATTTTGCTTCGAATAGAACGCCAGTTAGTGAACCAATTCAAAGCGTTGCGAAGATACCGAGACACCCTCAGTGGCGGGCGAACAACTCTGCTCCCGCTGCTTGGAAGCGGATCAGAAATCGGCTGGTTCATGCCCTGTTCACCCGAGTCCGGCGGCATAGAATGGCTTATAGCGGGCTGCCTTCGATCCATATATTGACGATCTGTGGACTAGATTATCAAGTCCTATTGCGCTCCCTAAGCGTCCATTCCTCGGCCACCGGGATCCCTGCCATTAGATGCGTCCTATGACAGAGTGTGGGGCGAGGATAGCGGCCGCCGCAATTGCCAGGACTGTTCACACGAGCCGCATCCCACGGACTCTGGAGGATTGCGCTCCGGTGACTTGGAGCCGCCGCCAAATGGCAATTCCAGATGGGGACAGTTGCAGACGCACACGGAGTCTGAACAGCGCTTTCTCTGCTTCGAGTGCCTAGCACCGCAACTCAGGGTCGAGAGCACGCAGCCGCCTCCGGCTTGCGCATTCTAGAGCAGCCCTGCCGCTGCCCGGCCGCTTGTCCTCGTTGGTCACCAAGCGCTTTGGCATTCCGGGAGCTATCTTTGCGCCCGGTGTGTCGGCGCACAAACAGCCGCGAACAATCGGCAGAGTATAGCCGTTATGAAATCACAGCCGGCCGAGTACAGCCGCCGGGATGAAGATCACCGACCGATGATTTCCATCTAGCGATCCAATTGCCCGGGCGATTTCAGCATAAAGCCGGACGAACTTTGATCACCTTTGTGAATAAGGATCGAACGGCTACCGATGTACCAGTAGCGATGCACACGGCCCTTTAGGGATTGATGAACTTATAAGTTCAAGCCCACTGCGCCGCGGGCGATCTCATACAATCAAGATGGAGGAGCGTAAAATGAAAAGGACAGCTTCGATTCCGGTTCAGAAGGGGCAAACCATCGTGGGGTTGCCGACCATCGTTTCTCTGACAGAGAGGGCTGCTTTCACCTTTGGAGGCGCTGTGTTGCGGGCGCGCCGGGTAGGTCCAGAGCGGGTCGTCTCAATGCTAGTGCTTGCGACTGCTATGCTAGTGGCAGGATTGCTGATCGTCCTTACGCCGGAGAAGATCAGCATTGACGCTATGGCTCTTGATCCTGCTGGGGTGTGGCCCTCCCTGTGAACAGGCCTGACCAAGACCAGCTTCACGCGCGCTGTTCCTGCAGACGCGAGGCAAGCCAGCCGGCCGTCCACATGTCCGGGCTCTATCGACGTGCGGGACATACGCAGGCGGACCAGCAGAGGTGCTGTGCGAAAACACGCAGCCAGCGTTTCCGAGACCCCGGACCATGCTTAGACAGTCGAATCAGACTTGGAGAGTGACAATGCGCAAGTTCAGCTTACTCGCCGCGGCTTTTGCGTTAGCCGCTGGTGCCTTTTGGACAACCATGCACACGAGTCCGCCCCAATCAGAAGCGAGTTCTGTCACGCAAATCGATACCCGGGAACTAACGCTCAAATCCCACCTTGAAGTCGGGGAGAGCTACGATACTTTTTAGCCTACCACTGTTGAGGTAATTGGCGGCTACTAATAATTGTGAAAATCAGGTTTGGCAGCCTAGCAGCCTCGCCCGACCCCTGTCTCAGAAAATTTTGCCCAAGACCCCTCGGAGCGGGCTGGCCGTCGCTATCGAGGCACTTACTGTTATGAGGTCACGCTGGTCAAGCGTTTATTGTTGGTGATCATCGCTGAGGGGGCTCGAGTGGACACAGTGCCGACACCACCTACGCCAGCAAAAATCGACAAAGCTGCGCTTCTGGGATCGTTTCACTCATATCTGGGTGGGCGCATAGACACGATCGGCCGTCGGTCAGCCCTGCTGATGGCCTTTCTAGCCTCGTTCCTGGGTGTTGCGACCTCGCCCGTGCTGAAGGGGGTCGACCCGGCATCCTCAACCAAGGTGATGTTTGCGCTGTCGCATCCTTCGATCCCGGTCGGGATCGTGGGGATGGTTGTTCTTCTCTGGTCGGAGCTGGCGCGAGTGCGTACGGCAGACGATCTGTTTACGCGCATTGCGTTTACGGACGTGGAGCTTGGCGCCCTTCAAGACCAGTATGTGGAAGCCCACGTCGACGCTTTATTTAGAGACTCTATCGTCAATATGCGCGTCGTGGGAAATTTTCTCCGAGCCAAAATCAAGTTGTATAACGCGGGTTGCGTGCTGTTCGTCGTCAGCGTGTCGCTTTACGCGCTGGGATTGTAGAGCCAGTTTCAGGGCGGCCACGCTGTAGCGCGAAGCCTGATGAGCGGTTGAGCTGCGCGCGCCGCAGGCGTGCGTCACGCGTTCGCGTCTAGACCTGTGGACCACTGCTGCGCGCAGTGTTCTGACTTGTCGCTAAAATTGAAGACGATCACGCCGATGGCGCCTATATTCAGCAAAGGACTTACCGGAAGACTTATAAGCGCGTGAAATAAGCGAGGATTGTAGGCTAGCGAGACCTCACTGGCACGACCGGTCAACGTCATCCGCTCGCTCGGAGGCCGTTCTTACGATCACAAGAGAGACTACGCTGCGTTCCCGCCCGCCCCTAATACTGGTTAGAAAAATTTCGTGGCAGGCCCTCCCACTGCAAGGCGAGTAACGCTACCATTTTCGCGCCGCCAACGAGGTCCGACTTCAGACGCCACTATTTGGGCCCTATCACATGTTAAGTTAACGCATCCCATATAAGTGTAACGTCTGGTGGTCTGGAATGAACCCGGCGCCTTTCTGAGGTAAGAAACATGGCTGGAGCTACCAAGACTACGAACACCTACACTGACCCTACTGGAGGGGCTATCACACAGACACTGATCACGTCTGCGGATGGGACACACCAGAACGTCCAAAATGAGTATAATGGGTTCTCTGGTATATATGGCAATAATCACCATAATAACAACTACGATAGTTTAATATTTAATAGTCATAGCAACGAAACTGCTGCCGGATCGTCGACGGATACGACCGTCACTAAGAACAATAATCACTTCATTCAGAACTCAAATACAACGGATGGCTCCGGTACGGACCAGCACTCACACATCAGCATGGCAACAGAGTCTGGAATAACGAACTTTGTACTCGTGGATCACACGGCCGACACCGTGACCCACACCAACACTGCGGCGACGCAATTGCCGGCTGAAAGAGAGAGCCCCATCGCCGGTCAATCCGGCGTCACGAACGATTTCTTCCAGTTTAATTTCGCCGGCATTAATTCTGGTCACGAAAACTTCTCAGACACGCATAGCGTAGTTCAGGCCGAAATTGAACGTGGCTTTGAGGCACGGCATGTGGTTATTGCTAGCAACGCTCAAGGAACGAATGAGGTTGATCACGTCAGCTATTACGACGGAACCACTGACACTACTCATTACAACACTCATTCGGGCTTCGTTATCAGCTAATTTCGAAGGCTGTGGGACCTATTAGTGGCTGGGGTGCTCCTCACACACGGAGCCTCCTTCAAGGGCCATTACGGCAGGGAGGATTGGAGGTGCCGATATTTGCTGACCTGACCGGTATTTTGGACCGGGCCAGGCGGGTTTACTTACGCGGCGTCTCGACCGGCGACTTCAAGGAGGCGCTGGCCGCCCTACTGGGTCGGGATGCACGAACCTGTCGCCGGCCGTCATCGGCCGGCTAACGGCGAGCTGGGCGGACGAGTATGCCCGCTGGCAGGGCCGCGAACTCCTGGCCCGACGCCACGTCTGCGTCTCGGCCGACAGTGTCTACCTTCAGGCCCTGGAACTACCGCCCAAACTGAACGGGCACTCCAGGACGCTTACGCCCGGACGGCAGATCCGGGTAGATGCACGCGCCCGTTGTCCGGCAGCGCCCCTTCCGAAAGCCGGTGGCAATCAATTTGGGTGATGCTAGAAGAGTATTGCGCTATGAAAAAGGGCATGCGCCGGTCGCAGCGCACGCCCTTGAAGATCCGTCCTGCAGGATCGCTCCCGGACGGCGCTGATCCGCGGTTCTCAGTAGCCGCCGAACTTGTAGTTGAAGCCGGCGCGGACAATGTTGCCCTCGGTCCGGAAGCGCGAGATGTAGCCCGCGCCAGCGCCGCCGAGGCTGCCGACCAGCACATTGCGGCTGCCGAGGTCGTAGTGAACGTACTCGGCCTTGACCGTCACGGCGTCATACCTGAGGCCAAGATACCGGCCCACTGCGAAGGTGTTCAGGAAGCTGTCGGTGGGCAGCGCGAATTCGATGCCGCCGCCGTAAGCGAAGCCGGTCTCGAAATCGTCGTAGCGGCCTGCATAGTTGAGGCGACCGATCGGCGAGAAGAAGTTCGCGTTGTAGGAGACGTTGCCGTAGGCCAGGCCGCCGAGGCCGTAGACCATCACGCGATCGAAGGCGTAGCCGACGCGGCCGACGAGGGTACCGATCCAGTCGGTGCTCTGGCGGAAGGCGGTGATGGCTCCGGTGCTGCCGAGGACGTAGCGGCTCTTGGCGAGGTCGGTCCAGTCGATGCTGTTGGCCACGCCGACGACGAAGCCCGAGCCCGGCGTGAACTGGTAGTTGAAGCCGGCGGTGCCGCCGATATTGGCGAAGCCGTCATCGGAGATCCGAGCCACTGCCGGGCGGGCGAGGGCCGCCTCCCTAACGGCATTCACGCGAGAGATGCCGACCGTGTTGATCTCGCTGGCTGTCGGTGAAGGTGTAGGCCGTCTCGAGACCGCCGTAGAAGCCCGTCCAGGTGAAGACCGGCACCGGCGTGAAGACCGGCGGCGGTGCGGCCCGGCGCGGCAGGTCGGCGGCGGTAGCTGCCGTCGAGACCAGGGCCGTCGCAGCGCTGGCGAGGAGGAGCTTCTTCATCATGATGGCGGGACCCGAGTTGTGCAGTGTTGCCCGCAGTTAAGCTCGGCCGCTGAAATCCCGCTATGTCGCCGAGGCCACAATGTGGCCCGAAAGCGCCCTCGGTATTGCGGGTACAAGGCCGCGAGATTGATGATTTCGAAAGCTGTCGGTTGCTGCACCGGAAGCTCCGCCAGACGCGAGCCCTTCAGGATACTGCGGACGTAATCGGCGGCGCGACGGCTTATTTGGCTATCATTTTTCAGCTCACCGCCGGAAGAGGCTCAGGCCTGGGTTGCCGTTGAGATTGCCGTTGCCGGCGCCGATGTTCCAGCTCCCGTTCCCCGAGCCGGAACCGTAGTTCCCGTTGTAGGCGCCGATGTTGTGTGAACCGTTGCTGGCTCCCGTGTTGCCCATACCGTTGAACGCGCCCACGTTGCCGGTCCCACCGTTGAAGGCCCCGACATTGTTCGAATCGGTGTTGAAGGCCCCCAAGTTGCCGTTCACGATGGGCGCTCGGATCGAGGCTCCGCAGGCTGGGCACGTTGGCATAAGGCGTCTTCCCGGCCCGATGAGCGATTACGATGATATGGGACGAGCGCGGTCGGAAGCTCGTCTGGCCTGCCCGGTCAGCAATGGGGCGCCGGTCTGGAGTTTGCCGCCAGGGGCGGCTGAAGTGCCTCCTGCCGTTTACCACGACTACTGTGGCCGCCCAGGGCCTTCCATCAGGCCGAGGCGCACTGCGATCGCCACCAGCTGCGCACCAGTGATCCAAAAGCCGCGGTCGACCAGCCAGCGCTCGGACGCACCATCCGGCTCGACTGTGTGGCCGCAGGCCCGAAGCGCGGCAGCCGCGTCGAGGATCTGGCTGTATCCTTCGCTCATCTCTTCACCGGATACGCCAACAGGGTCCGGTTCAGCCGCACCAAGGGCCGCTCTCCCTGAGCAGGGTGCCCTGCGCTGGCGATGACGCCTGCTTCAGACGGCGACGCCGCCCCATGCCGGCCCCGCTGCAGCCTGCATCACTCCGCATACACGCCGAGCGGCCTCATACAGGATGGGACTACCGGCTAGTTCCGGGCGATAGGCCTCAAACTGGCGGAGCGCGGCGACGATGCTCTCCTCAAGCTGGAGCAGCAACGCGCGACCTTCCTTGGGATCGGCCGCGCGTACCGCAGCTGCCAATTCGTGGAACGCGGAGCTAAGCAGCACAAAGGTGACAGCACCGGCTTCTGCCTCGAAAGCAATGCCGCGGTTCGCCATGTCCGCCCTCATCAGTTCAGCCGACGAAATGCAAACTAGCTCCGCGCCTCAAAACAAGCGACCGCCTGCAACAAATTAAGCCACGCTGTTCCGCAGGAAGGCGTTTGGCGACCTGTACAGCCAAGTTACTACGCGCAGGCGGAGATAACACCGACCCGAGAGCCTCACTGCGACCGCCGCATTCCCTGGCGCGCGAGGCCGGAAACTCGAGTAAGCCCCTTTAAGGCCGCGCTCGGCCTCGGCTGTGAGACAGATAGCACATAACTTGACGCATATGTGATCTAATGAATACAATATCTGGACATCCGATCAGGAATGACGCGGTTTAAGGTCTGTTCTGCCGCCCAGACAATTGGGTCAAATGACGGAGCATGTTCATGTTCAAGATCGGTTGCAAGATCGCACCGGAAAGATCCACTAGGACAGAGATTAGGGAATTATCAGACGCGGAGCCTCGATGCTGTCGCGGGGGGGGGGGGGGGGGGAATAGTGACGGTATAGATAACGCCTACGATCACGCCAATAGTCATGGTGCGCCCACCAATGTGGATAGCGCACCTTATTCCACGGCAGGAATTAGCTGGATTTTCGATGATGGAAGGTCACGGGGGAACGGCGTTTACCCTGGTTGGGGCACAACGACCGCCCGCGGTCAAGGTTAACCGGGAAGCCGCTCTCGCCACCGGAACACAGCTTGAGCGCCCGTCCGATAAGGGCCTCACAAGAGCCCTTGTCGGGCGTCCTGACTGCATGAGAGAGGACCTTATGTTCAAGATCATTTCTAAGATCGCCGCGAAAAGCTCCACTCAGCCAGAGATCAGGGAGCTGAATGACGCGGAACTCGATGCTGTGGCCGGCGGTCTAACGGCGGTCTTAATACCGGGTCCGCTGGTACCGATTCCTCTGGAGAGGCAAAAAGAGCCTATAGGTTTAACGAGATATCAGAGCAATCATAACGATGCTCTCCCGCCCGGCCTTGATAGTCTCATCTCGGCGGGCCACACCCCGCCCGGCCTTGATCGGGGGTAGAGGCAGGGAGCGCGGCGCGGCGGATGTGCGAAAACACGCCGCCAGCGCCTTCGAGATTGAAAACCCTGCTTACAGACAAGAGCAAGCCACTCGCATCCATGACGCAGCATCCCATGTTCAAGATCGTCTCCAAGGCTGCCGCGAAAAGCTCCACTCAGCCAGAGATCAGGGAGCTGAATGACGCGGAACTCGATGCTGTGGCCGGCGGTCTTATACCGCCGGATCAGGGGTTTGCGGACGCAGTGAAAGCGCCTATAGGCTTAGTGAGATATCTGAACAATCATCAGAATAATCTTCCGCCCGGCCTTGAAAGTCTTACGTCGGCGGGCCACACCCCGCCCGGCCTTGATCGGGGTCCGGTGTAGAAGCAGGGGGCGCAGTTGCGCGTTCTGGTTCAGCAAGTTACGGCGGCCTGGGACGGGAACGGGCCAGACCCGTCAGCCTCGACCGAGTGACAGCGCGGCAGAGGTGATGTGCGAAAACACATCGCCAGCGCCTTCGAGACCGAAGATCCTGCTTACATAGACAAGCCACTCGCATCCGTGACGGAGCATCTCATGTTCAAGATCATCTCCAAGCTCGCCGCGAAAGGCTCCATTCGGCCAGAGATCAGAGAACTGAATGACGCCGAACTCGATTGCGTTGCCGGTGGCGCCGGAACTTCATCATCAGACAGAGAAGCGGCCGCGCTGCAGGCCGAGTATCGGAGACAGCTTGCTCTAGGAAAGGCTGACGTAGCGAACGGCATCCATGCGACGATCTGAGTCCCACAGCGCTATAAAGGCATGACGGGGAGCGCGGTCTTCGGATCCATTCCCCGCCAAAAGGCTTGTCGCAAACGCGAACGCGCTGAGGTTCACAGGCCGTTAGCCATCCCCGCCGAGCTTGCCGCTCCGTCCTCGGAGCCAGCTCATGATCCTCAACGCGCTTGTCTTCAAGCTGAAGCAGCAGGCCCGTGGCGACTTCTGGGGCCGGCACTTCGAGGCCAGCCTCATCGTTCAGGCGGTCTTAGGTAAAACTACTCTTTCAAAAAGGTCGCAATGTCATTGGCGCTTTTTCGGCAAGAGGTTGCCGAGGCCCGCAAGGATGCCTGGCTCGGCGAGGCCCAGGTGGTGCAGCCGCTGTCGATCCGCCTTGTCGTCGGCACCTGCCTACTGCTCCTTCTCGCGACGCTCCTCTATGCCTTTCTCGGCACTTATACGCGGCGCGTGCACACGGAAGGGCTGCTTGCGCCGAATGTTGGGCTAATCACCGTTGCGAGCCCGATGGCAGGCCGCGTCGGCATCTCAGGCGTGAAGGAGGGTGAGCATGTTGCGCGGGGCCAGCTGCTCTACACTATCGACCTCGACGCTGTTTCCGCTAATGGCCCTACCCAGCAGCGCATCATCGAAGAACTTGGGCGCCAGCAGGAGAGTGTACGTAAGCAGCGGACTCTCCGGGCTGCAACTGCTCACATTGAGAAGCAGGCCATCCAGGACCAGCTTAAAAACCTTGAGTCTCAGTCTAAGCAGCTGAAAGAGCAGATAGCGCTTCAGGATAAACTTGTCCCGCCGTTGAAGGCGCGCTCTGATGAGCCTCGCTGATGCTGTGGCCAGAGGCTACGCACGCTCCGCCGACTTCCAGAGCCAAAATTATCTGTACATGCAAGCGAGTTCACAACTCGCGCAGTTCAGGCAAGCTGGTCTTCAGCTTGACGGGAAGATCTCGGATCTAAAAGCGCAGCTTGCGACGTTTGACAATAAGCTCGTCCGTGAACTCGCCGAAATGGACCGTACCGTTGCGCAATTAGAACAACAGCGGGCAGAGAGCGAAGCTAAGCGGAGCATCGAGGTGCGCGCTCCGGAGAA
This sequence comes from Methylobacterium sp. P31, assembly GCA_050632875.1. Taxonomy (GTDB): domain Bacteria; phylum Pseudomonadota; class Alphaproteobacteria; order Rhizobiales; family Beijerinckiaceae; genus Methylobacterium. The sequence continues at coordinate 680,371 of JBODSC010000003.1, forward strand.
GGGCATCCTCACGTCAATACGCGCCCAAGCTGGTCAACAGGTAGCAGCAGGCGCGACGTTGCTCACCCTCCTTCCGAGCGAGGGGCGGCTTCAGGCCAACCTCTTCGTCGACTCTTCCTCGATCGGCTTCATCACACCCGGAGCGACTGTGATGCTGCGCTACGCGGCTTTCCCGTTCCAGCGCTTCGGTCTGTATCGGGGCGCTGTCACCGAAGTCACACGCGCACCTTTTGAGGGCGATGACGGACCAGGAACGGGAGCAAAGAAGGCAGGCGGCGGTATTTACCGCGTCATCGTCCGCCCAGATGAGGACGGGGTCGTGGCTTACGGCGAGAAGCGTCGGCTCGAAGCGGGGATGCGCGTCGAGGCAGACATTGCACTGGAGAAGCGCCCCCTCTACCGCTGGCTCATTGATCCTCTCTACCACCTCAAGCGCAGCGTCGACCTGGTCACAGAAGGCGGTGGTAAATGAGCCTTCTGGACCAGATCCAGTTCGGCTTCGGCCGGCGCTTGCCTGTCGTCCTCCAGGCTGAGGCAGCCGAATGCGGGATGGCCTGCCTCGCCATGGTGCTGGGCTATCACGGCCGCCGCGTCGACCTAGGTACTCTGCGCCGCCGTCACGCGCTGTCACTCAAGGGCATGACGCTGCGCAACCTGATCGACCTGTCAGGCGCGATGGGGCTCACCACACGGGCCTTGCGCGTCGAAATGGGCAACCTGGCGAGCTTGCGCCTGCCCTGCATCCTGCACTGGGGCCTCAATCACTTCGTCGTGCTCGCCGCCGTGCGGGGCAAGGGGCTGGTGATTCATGACCCTGCCCGCGGGCGCCGCAAACTCTCCTTCGCGGAGGCATCGCGCGAGTTCACCGGAGTTGCTCTTGAGGCGAGCCCCAATGAGAGCTTCGTCCGGGAGCGCCAGAGCGTTGCCCTCGAGGCTCAGGGACCTGTTTGGCAACATCAGGGGCATCCGGTCTGCCCTCGGCCAGATCCTGACCCTGTCGCTCGGGATTGAGCTTGTCGCAATCCTGATGCCGATCGCATCGCAGATCGTCATCGACGAGGTCATCGTGAACGCCGATCTCGACCTGCTGCTCGTGGTGGCGATTGGGTTGGCGCTGCTCCTCCTCGTGCAGCTTGCGCTTTCACTAGCGCGCGCTTGGGCCATCATGCTGACCGGAACCAAGCTGAACTACCAATGGTCTGGCAGCCTGTTCGACCATCTTTCCCGACTGCCGCTGGACTATTTCGAGAAGCGGCATGTCGGCGACGTGATCTCACGCTTTGGCTCCCTTGCCACGATCCAGAAGGGGCTGACGACGGACCTCGTTCAGGCGGTACTCGACGGGCTTATGTCGGCCGGCATGCTGATCATGCTGTTCCTCTACGGCGGCTGGCTTAGCTTCGTCGTGATCGCCTCGACGATGCTGACTACGGGCCTGCGGGTTTTCGCCTACTCGGCCTATCGTGAGGGTACGGAGGAGGCGATTGTCGCGGAGGCGCGCCAGCAAACCCATTTCATCGAGACAGTGCGGGGGATTGCGAGCGTCAAGCTCCTCGACCTGCGCGAGCGCCGCCGCGGCACCTGGATGAACCAATTCGTCACCGCCCTGAATGCGCGGCTGCGGCTGCAGCGCCTCGATATCGTGTTCGGGCGTGCGAACGAGCTTTTGTTCGGGGCGGATCGGCTCATCCTTCTGGTACTCGGTGCGCGCGCTGTCATCGACCAGTCGATGACCCTCGGTATGCTCGTCGCCTTCCTGTCCTACCGCGACCAATTCTCAAGCCGCATCGGCAACCTCATCCAGTCGGGCTTTCAGCTGCGCATGCTCAACGTGCAAACGGACCGGCTCTCCGACATTGTGCTAGCAGAGCCTGAGGAGCAGCCTGGGAGTGTCCTTGCCGAGGCTCCACAAGCACCGACGGTCACTGGGATGAGACCCGGGGCCCTCGCCGTCCATGATCTCGCTCTGCGCTACGGGGCCGACGAACCTTGGATCTTCCGCAATCTCAGCTTCGGTGTGCCGGCTGGGCGCTGTTTCGCCATCACCGGCCCGTCAGGCTGCGGCAAGACCACCCTGATGAAGATTATGATGGGGCTTCTCCCATCCACCGAGGGCAGTGTGCTCGTGGACGGCCAAGACATTCACATTATGGGTGCGGCTAACTACCGAAGGCGTATCGCTGGCGTGATGCAGAACGATGGCCTGTTCGCCGGGTCAATTGCCGAGAACATTTCCTGTTTCGATGACCATCCCGACCCGAGTTGGATTGAAGAATGCGCCGCCCGTGCCGCGATCCTTGACGATATCCGTAAGATGCCGATGGGGATCGAGACGCTCGTCGGCGACATGGGTTCGACGCTCTCAGGCGGTCAGAAGCAACGGGTGGTGCTTGCCCGCGCGCTTTATCGACGGCCTGACATTCTCTTCCTCGACGAGGCGACGAGCCATCTCGACGAGCCAACCGAGGCCGTTATCGCGGAAGCCCTTCGTGAGTTCAACATGACGCGTGTTATCGTCGCTCACCGGCCAGCCACCATCGCCCATGCCGATTATGTGGTCAGCTTAGGGGATAGCGGATCTCGTGCTTCTGCAGCGCAACTTGCCGTGGTGCGTCAGTGAGTTTTACGACGATTGCTGGATTATGATCCGACGAGGAAATGTGCATTTATAGGTGCGTGTTTTTACAAGATGTTCCGCTTTTGTGGGTGTGAATTGGTGGATGTCATGCAAAGTCCTGGGGCGTGTCGCAAAAATTTTGGCCGTAGAAAACTATGCTCCCGGCAGAGGCGCATCCCGGTCCGATGGGGCGGTCTCAGGCCCGTCAAACCGCTTCATCGGCCTCGTCGGTGGGGGTGAGCCGGCGTGAGCAGGCATTGTAATGCCTTGTTCGGAGGAGATTTTTTCGGCCGTTGATCGTTTGCGACACGCCCGCTCAGCCGACCCTCTGATCTGCGGCTCCTTCCACTCCTGCGAGGCTCTGCCGATGGACACCGCCTCCACCATGCTGCGCACCGAAACAACCGGCCCGCTGAACGCCGCGACCGTGGCGTCGTCCGTGTCGCCCCCGCCTGCGCTGGTGCCGGCCCCTCCGGTCGCCTTGGACGCCTCGGCGGTCGCGGAGCCGACACCCGGCCTGGTGGCCCGGCCGTGCCCATGGTGCTGAACTGATGCCCGCAGCTGCTGCACCGCGTGCCGTAGACCAGGGCCGCCACCCAGGCGGACCCTTTGTGCGTGATCGCGCCTGCGGAGCTTACCGCGCCGGTGCAGTAGTGGTGGTACCCACGCCGACGCCAGGGCGTGCGGTTCCGGTACCCGGCACCGTCGCCGCGCCAGCTGCGCCCGTGGTCGAACCGGTTGCGGATCCCGTGGTGCGCTCGTTCATCTTCTCGCTGTTGCTCTTCACGGAGCCCGGATTGTTCATGTTGCCCGTCGCGCTGCCGACACCGGCAGGTTGCTGGGCGTAAGCCGTGCCGGTCAGAGCAACAGCAAGAGCGGCCGCAAGGCCGTAAATCTTCATGCGCATAGGCGTTTCCTCAATCATCTCATGTTCGGGTCCGTTGCAAACGCCGGTTGCCGTCTAATCGTTCAACAGAGACCTGCTGATGGCAGCTGCGAACATTAGAGACACTCCATGGATTATCACGGCAGTAATCCGGCCGGCAGATCCGAATGCGGCACCCGTAAAGTGGCCACCAAGCTCCAAGACCATCGCCCGGCTTCGCGCCAGAGCCGAGGCCGAGGCCAGGAACGCCGCGGCCGCCGAGGCGCTGCAGGCCCAGGTACAGCGCGGTTTCAAGCCGCCGGCAGGCAAGGTGTTCGGCGTGGACACCGCCGGGCTGCTGCTGATCGGGCCGGCCGGTGCATTGGGGACCACCAGCAGGATAGCCAGGACGTTGGAGCCGCTGGCAGCCGGGGGCGGCACGCTGCGGCGGTGCTGATAACCGCGGGTGGCTGGCAGGACGAGGCGGCGCTCCGTGAGGCGCTAGCCGGGATGGGCGGGAAACTGGCCGCCCTGGACCTACGGATCGAGCGCAGGAAGCCAGGGCTGCGGATAGCGAAGGTTCGGGCACCCTGAGCCTGGCACAGTGCCAGCACATCCACCCTTCCCGCGGTCAGGCTGCCTGTACGGGCTCGCCCTTCCGGGAGGTGAAGCTGAACCGCGGCAACGCGATGCAGCTCGCCAGCCAGAGAGCGTAGCTGTACAGTTTCGGCGCGATCGCGGTCGGTCCGTTGGGTCGATGTCGCACGAGGCCCGCTCCCCGCATCCAACCTGGGGGACGGGCTTCGTCGTGTCTGGATAGCGCTGTTGGCCCTTGGCCCTGACCGGAACTAAGCCGAGGCCTTCCGGCTCTCCATTCCGAGCCTCTCGGCAAGGACGGAACGGGCTCGGCTAACGCGGCTCTTCACGGTCCCGGTCTGACAGCCCATCACTTCGGCCGCCGCCTCATACGAGAGACCTTCTGCCCCTACGAGCAGCAGCGCCTCCCGCTGCAGCGCAGGTAATCTGCCGATGTGCTGCCAGACCGCTTTCAAGTCCGAGCCGTGCTCCTGTGCAGCCGGTGCGGTCAGCTGAGCTGCGGCAGCACCATCGGCGTCTTCCACCTCACGCTTGCGCTTGCGCATCTCGGTGTAGAACTGGTTGCGTAAAATGGTGCACAGCCACGCCTTCAGGTTGCTGCCCGGCGCGAACAGATCCTGCTTGGCCCAGGCTTTCAGCAGCGTCTCCTGCACGAGATCATCGGCGCGTTCCTCGTTGTGGATCAGCGACATCGCGAACGCCCGCAGACCGGGGAGCATCTCGATCAGGCCCTGACGAAAGGCTGCGGCACTGGTGCTGTCCTGGCCGGCCAGCACGCTGTCGAGCTGTGCGATGAGGTCGAGCAGGCGCTGCGGCGGCCGTACCGTGATCAGCGCAGCGTAGGCCACCTGCAGTTGATGGCCGAGATGGTCCCGCACCACTGCAGGCAGGGCGGCTGGCCCTGGTGCCCCCGGGGGCCTTGGTGATCCGAGCGAAGCTCCTCTGCAACGAGCATGTTCTTCAACTCATGGCTCTTCCGCAGAGCGATCTGCCCTGCCGTCCTGGACTACAAGCCGCGGTCAAGCTTGTGGCTGCATCGGAGCAGGCGGCGTGCGGCGCGTTACAGTGCGCAGGGTAACTGAGTGGCTACTCGCATCCGCTGTTTCGCGGTCTTAATATGCCCAACGACCTGACTGTCCAGTGAACAACTAACCGTCACCGTGAGCAGGATCGTTTGCTGCGGTCTGCATGTTGCGGGCGGCGTTTGTCGGCCAGCGAAGGCGAGGTGATGGCAAAGCCAGTGATCTACAGCATCGTCCACCGTCCGGACGGTCGGTTCGCTGTTGTGGCCGTATTGGCCTCTGGTTCAGTGTACCGGCGTGATGGGCTGCTGACGCTCGCAGAGGCAGAGGCATGCGTTGAGACCCTGCGGCTTTTGATGGAGGCTTGCGGCGCGCCGCTCGTGCGCTGGGAAGGCGAGCTATCCGGGTCAGATCAAACTTGTACCGGTGACGCATCTAGTGCGCTGACGCATTCAGAAGGTTCACATTGGGCGTGAGCCATGCGAGTCTGAGGCATGGCTCAGACTGTCTGCGTGATCGTCACCGAGGCCGAGAAGGCACGGCTGCGCGCGATCAGCGAGGATCGCGCTCGCCCGCTCAAGCATGTCCAGCGGGCCCACATCGTCCTGCTCTCGGCCGAACGCCTGTCCGTCCTTGAGGTCGCCCACCAGGCCGGCGTCAGCCGACCCGCCGTCTGGCGCTGGCAGCAGCGCTTCGCCGAGGAGGGTGTCGACGGCTTACTTCATGACAAGACCCGCCCGCCCGGCAAGCCGCCTCACTCCACCAGCACCGTCGGTGAGGTGCTGGCTCTCACCTGTTCCGAGCCGCCCGGCGAGGTCACCCACTGGACCGGTCGCGCCGTCGCTGCTGTGACCGGCATCTCGCTGCGCTCGGTCCAGCGCATCTGGCAGGAACACCGCCTGCAGCCGCACCGGGTGCGCACCTTCAAGCGCTCTGCCGACCCGGCCTTTGCCGAGAAGGTGGAGGATATCGTCGGCCTCTACATGGATCCGCCCCGCCATGCGGTGGTGCTGTCCGTGGACGAGAAGAGCCAGATCCAGGCTCTTGAGCGCACCCGCCCCAATCGACCGCTCGCACCAGGACGGCCGGCCACGCGCACTCACGACTACGTTCGTCACGGCACCACGACGTTGTTTGCCGCGCTCAACGTGCTGGAGGGGACTGTGATCGGCCGCTGCATGCAGCGCCACCGGCACGCGGAGTTCCTGCGCTTCCTCAACGCCGTCGAGGCGACGGTGCCAGCTGGCAAGGTCGTCCACGTGGTGCTCGACAACTATCGCACGCACACCCACGCGAGGGTGCGGGCCTGGCTGTCGCGCCATCCGCGCTGGGTGTTCCACTTCACCCCGACCTCCGCCTCCTGGCTCAACGCCGTCGAGGGTTTCTTCTCGGCGCTGTCACGTCGGCGGCTGCGGCGCGGGACGTTCACCGGGATCGTCGACCTGCAAGCGGCGATCAAGCGCTACATCGCCGAGCACAACCAACGGCCCAAACCCTTCGTCTGGACCAAACCCGCAGCCGCCATCCTCAACAGCCAGGCTGCACCATCCGTCTGAGGCAGTGCACTAGTGGCCGCGGCCGAGGCGATTGAAGCGACGGACGCGAAGCCCTGGATCATCACCGAGCGCGGGGACATCCTGGCGCCCGGCTGGATCCGCGCCAGCATCGCCACACGCCACCTGCAGTAGACGGGTCCCGGCCCTCTCCCCGGGGGATCAGCTCACAGCCTTGTAGGACTGACCCGCCGTTAGCGGCACCAAGAAGGCGGCCCCACACCATCGGATCCGAGCCTGATCGATGGCTCCTGTCGCCGTAGGATCGGCGGCCACCCTCGCGCTCGTCTGTTTGGCGGGTCGGTTCGCCTCCACCAGCATCACGGCCGAGAAACAGCAGAGCACAAGAGCGGCGATCCAAAGGATGCCTCTCACGGTTCGGGTTGTTCGCTTGGACATACCGGCCACGGTGGCGGCCGTCGGTTAGCGAACTCTTGCACGTCGCGTGACGTCTCAGCCCGGATCCTCGTACAGATCGGCGTACTGGTGCCGCAGGGCGGCTATCTGCCCCTGCATCTCTAAAACCCGGATGCGATAGTTGCGGGCAAGGACACGCAGAGCCTCAGCCTCGCCGAAGCTGCCGTTCTGGTCAAAGATGTCCGCGATCCTGGCGATCTCAACGGCCGACCTCTCGTAGCTGGTGCCATCACTGACCAGCACCTGCATCAGCCTCATCACCTTCTCGCGCACGATCAACAGCTGCGCGCTCAGGGGATTGGTCACGCCGCTCACGGTGCGGGCTGGCCGAGATAGTCGGCAACGGTGCTGATGCGTGAGCCGACCATGGTCACGGCCTTGCGCAGGCGCTCCTCAGTGACGCCGAAGCGGTGCGCCCAGTGCTGGCGCGCGGCCGGATCGTAGATGTTGAGGTGGGTCAGGTGGCGCAATTCGGTCGGCACCACGGCCTCCGTAGGCGAGCGTGCTGCGCCCGGCTCGGCCGGGCGGATTACCCTCAACCGGAGCAACGTATGTTCGGTTGCAGCTCACACCCCGAGCGCGACAATCGCCTGAACCATCCACGTTACGCGCTATTAACCCAGATCAGGAGCGGTCAGGAGCCGCTCATTCCTCGACAGGTTCAGACCCGCGTTCGGCATGCGCACAATTGATCTGCATACACCTTCCTTTGGTTCCTCACATGATCCGGTACTTCACGGCGTGGCGAGCGGTTTGGCGGATCTGTTCCCGCTCGTCGAGCATCCAGCCGGCTTCGAAGAACGTCAGAATGAACTTGCCCCGGCGGCGGACGACACGTCGGAGGGAGAGACGTAGCTTTGCCGCGAACCACCGTCGCGCTCAGGCCCTGTTCTCCGCTCCGCTTTCAGCTCGCGCTCGGCCATCAACCAGAACTCCAGCTCGTAGCCGTTAGGCCGGTGGTTTCGATCCCAGATGTCGTAAGCGCGCTCGCGGATCTCATCGGGAGAAGGCGCGAGTTCGGCTGCTCTGGAAGCTGATGGATCTTGGCTCACTCGCTGACCTCGCCCGATCCGCCAAGGGTTGAGAGCACTACGGCATCATTGCCGATCTCGTCCCCCGTGTAGCCGAGCGTCCGTGCAAGCTGATCGCGGGCGCGAGAGACCCGGCTCTTCATCGTGCCGACTTGGCAGCCCATCACCGCGGGCGTGTCGCAAACGCTCAACGCCCGAAAAAATCATCTCCGAACGACGCGCCGCGATGCCGGCACACCCTCTCCGATTAGGTAGTTTGGGCGGTTGGACGGGCCCGATATCGCCTCCTCGGACCGGGGTGCGCCCCTGCTGGGAGCATAATTTTCTGCGGCAAAAATTTTTGCGACACGCCCACGCCGCTCGCGGTCGGCGCAGATGTAGACGTAGGCTGCGCACCGCCCGCCCGCGTCGACCACCTGTATAGCCTCCTCCAGCGCGACGATGCGGAGGGGGAGCTGCAGGCCGAAGTCGGACATGCGGCGAACCTAGGGCCAGACGTGCGGACGGGGAGGGGCTGCTGCCGGTAGTCGGTCTCCACCGCGATGGTGAACCAATGGCAAGCTCGGCCGTTGGAGCGACTGACGTGGATTGGAAGCCTGCGTCAGCTATGAACGACTTAGCCCGCCCGGTTCGCCGCGGCGGGCTTTTCCGTTTCGGCAACCGTTCGGCCGTACCGCGGCCGGCATGTCGGACCTTCCGCCCGCCGTCACCTCTTGGCGCGACCAGATCGAAGGTCTGTCCCCGCACGCCTCGCCCTGCCGGTATCTCGCGCCGACGAAGTGGGCAGCGATTCGGGAGAACGCGATGGCATTCCTCGATCAGCACGGCGCCGAGGCGCACCGGCTCGGTTGGACCGCGCCGCAGTTGTTCGGGGTGCACCCGGTGCACGGCACCGTGCGGGTGGACTACTGCGGGGCGCTGATGATCGCGGCGGCTGCGTCCTACGGCGCGTAGCGAAAACCCGCTGGCGAGCCCAGCGGGTCAGGGACTTGCAAAGCTACAAGTCTCGGTAGCAGCTACCCAGCAAGGCTACTGCTGACCAGGGGCAGTTAATGTGCCGTAGCCAGGGCCGGCCACAGCAAAACTAAGTCCTCCCTGGTTATACGGCGCGCCGCTTGGGGAAGTAATTGCCCCATTATAGTTTGCGTTATAATAACCAGTATTTATGCCTTGGGCAGGTTCGTTGGGACTTCCGCCCGCGACGGCGTCGAGTTCAGCATCAGTCAGTTCACGCAGCGCCGGTGTAGAGGCTGTGGTGTTGGGCATATTGCCCTCCTGTTCGTGCGAACGCGACCTAACCCAAAGATGCACCAAGCGTTCAAGGTTGGTCGACTATAACGGAGCATGGAATGTCGCACCACGCAAGTAATTAATACCGTTTGCTGAAACGCGATTACGCAACTCAAAGGGCTGCCGAAGGAGCCCCCTGCAGCAGGGAATGCGGCACGCCCAATACCGGTCAGGCCTGATGGTCTGACCGTCCTCCCGAGTATGTTATACTGAATACCTCATTCAGAGGTTGCGTCAAATAGGACAAACTGAAAACTTGCCCGGCCGCCCAAGCCAACGGCCGCACCGCCTCATGGTCAGTTGTCTATGAGCAAGGCGTCCATACTCAGGAGGAAGCGTCTCATGTCGGTGATCAGTTTGGAAAACAACAATCAACCAAAGGTGAGAGAGCTGTCTGAGGCAGAACTCGATGCTGTTGCAGGGGGCGAAGCGCTTCCTGGTCAGGCTCTCTCGTACGCCGCACAAAATATTGGAGGGCAGTTTCTAGGGGGAACACTTCAACAGATCGGCGGTGTCGGCGCCGTCATCCAAGTTGCGCAAGCCGGCGGATTTGGGGGCGCGCCACTTACGGGGCAAGATCTTGGCCAAACCATTGCCGGCAGGACCGGCTTGATCTAATAAAGAGCTTAGCCCGCTGGCCCCACCAGCGGGTTTTTCGTTGCGAACACCCATACTTCCGAAGTCACTCGAATGAGTGCCTGAACCGGCCTCGCGCGAGACGTGCCCGGGCGCGTAAGGGCGACTATGGAACGCGATTTTAGGTACTCGGGCAATGCTCGTGCGCGTCCGAAAGATCCGCCCGCACCCTGATCTTGCTGGGCCCAGTCGAACCGCCGCGCCGGACGCGTGGCGTTACTTGCGGATCGGAGTACCGTCCGACGCACGCGACGCGCCTGTGATAGGCGCATCGCACGTGATCCGATGCGCTCCCAACCCGCCTTAAACCGGCCTCGAAGTTGGAGCGGAAGGTGGCTGCGCCCGTTCTTATTAGGACGCAACTTGAGACGTCAGCTTGTCACTTCGGAGGAGCCGATGAGCTGGAGAAGCGGAAATGCGGTTGCCGCGGCAGTCGTTACCGGCGGCTTGATGCTGGGATCCGCGGCGAACGCGGCCCCCGTCGGTCCGACACTCGCGGGTGAAGCCCACAACAAGAGCGGGGTCACGGACGTGGCGATGGTCTGCGGCCCATTCGGGTGCCACTGGCGGCCGGGTTGGGGATACGGTCCTCGGCCCTACTGGCGTCGCCCGTATTGGCACCGGCCGTACTGGGGCCGGCGGTGCTGGTGGCGTCCTACTCCATGGGGTCCGCGGCGGGTCTGCCGATATTAGCTCCGGCGGAACCCATCTCATCCCGCGGCTGCCCTCGATCCGCGCGCACACCATGCCTCCGCAGCGTCTTGGTTGACGTGGATTTCAGGGCAGGGTGGGCGGGGTGGTTAACGGATCGTCAACCGGACAGTGATTCCCTGCGGCGTCGCTGCGGCCTAGCCTCGGGTGATGCCGCACGGCCGCAGGTCGAGCCTCTCCCCCTCAAGGTCCGGCCCGCGCCCACAAGGTCCTTGTTCTGACCGCCAGAAATCACGCGTTTACGTGCCTGTGGTGTCCTTCGCGCGGTATTGGAGGTCAGCATGCGTAGCTCTTTCTTGCGGACCGGCGGCACGGCTGCCCTGGCCGCCCTCGTTCTGTGCGCCACCCAGCCGGCCGCACAGGCTGGCGGCGGCATCGGCGCAGGCGGCGCCTTCGCTCTTGGCGCGCTTGGTGGCGTGGTTGCCGGGGCCGCCATCGCCTCGGCCAACAACGGGTACTACCCGGGCCGCCCGGTCTACGTTGCCCCCGGCCCCTATGGCGCCTGCCACTTCGAACGACGCGCCTACATCGACCCGTATGGGTACGAGCATATCCGCCGGGATGAGGTCTGCGGGTAGGCCAACCGCGGCCCTTGCCATCCCTGGCTGACGCTCCTAGCCTGACGGTCTCGGTGCGCATCGCATGCGGCGCCGACACCGGAGAGGAGGTCAGCCATGAGACATCACGGCACCAGCCCCCGAACATCGCGCATCGCCGATGCGGATCAGGACACTCCGCCCGACCACGACCAGCAGGGATGGTGGCTCTTCGAGCGGTGAAATCCCGGCCGGATCGAAGAGTGTGGCCCCTGCAGCAACCCGTCGCCCCAGGTCGGCGGGTTTTTTCATGAGCCCTGGTGAGCACACGCACGATGAAGGTAAGCGAGGCCCGCTTCTGCCGCTCGCATCGTGTACCGAGTGTGCCCTGGCCGCGGCAGCCGTGCCCTAGCCCCTGGTACGGCGGGCTGTCTCCGGATACCGCCTATGCCTTCCCGCCCGATCCTGGTCCGCGTTGTCTTGCTCGCCGTGCTGCTGGCCGGCTTGGTGGCGCTGGCGGACGGGATAACGCGCCGGCAGCTCAATCAAGCCGTGATGGCCTCCCAGAACGACGGCGGCCGTGTGGTCGCGCGCGTTGCTGGGGTAGCTGATTGAGAGCAGGCCCCGCGCGGGCACCTGGTCGCATTAACCGGCCGGCGCCAAGGTAAACGAACAGTTTACCGAGTGTGCGCAATTGCACGGGACGCCGTGATCCCGCCGCCATTGGCCGACGTTCTACCGGCACACCCACTGGAGACGGCAGCCATGCTGATCCTCAATCCCTTGACCGGACAGACAGTTGAAGTGCGCGTGCCGCGGCCGGAGCCCAAGACCGCCTAAGCCTGGGCTAGGCCCTGTCCCTCGTCCAGCAAGAGGCTGGCGTGCATGACCGGGCCACGAACCGGGCGCGTCACCGCCTACCGGGCGCCGCAGCCCTTCGGCATAGCGCCGCCCCGGCCACCAACGAACGCGCATTCATGACGCTCACCGACCTCGACAAGCCCGCTGAACTCACTCTCTGGCCCGGCCACGCACCGGCCCATACGGCCGATGCGCGTAGCTTCCCGACCCTTCGCGCGGCACTGGCCGCCGCAGCGGAGGCGATCGACACTGCCAACGCGAAGCCATGGATCATCACGGAGGCCGGCGACATCCTGGCCCCGGGCTGGAACCGCGCCAACACCGGATCGCGCAGCCTGCAATAACAGCGGTGAGCCGGCGCTTGCGGTGTCCAATTCCCCCGCCACGCCGACCCTCACGCGACAGCGCTGAGCGGTCCTACTAGGCGGCCTTCTTGCGCCCGCGCTTCTTCGGAACCTCGGCAACGGCTTCGGTCGTAGTCGCAGCCTTCTCAGCAGCCTTGCGGCGCCGCTGCCCCAGCCCGGCGCTCTTGGCCAGCGCTGAGCGGGTCTCAGAGTAGCTGGCGGCCACCGAGGGATAGTCCCGCGGCAGGCCGAAGCGCGCCCGGTACTCGTCGAACGTCATGCCGTTGCCGGTGACGTGCCGCTTCAGCGTCTTGTATGGCTTGCCGTCGATGAAGCTGATCAGCGCGTCGTGAGTGATGGACTTGCGGATCTGCGCGGGCGTGAGTTTCTCGACCGCAGGGGCCTCGGATGCGCGGTCCTGGCCGAGGCCGGACAGTGCCGAGTAGATGCTGGAAATCAAGGTCGGAAGCTCCACGCTCGGAACGCTGTTGTTCGCCACGTAGGCCGCTACGATGTCGACAACCTGTTCGATGTTAGTATTTAGCGGGGTTGCTGTGTTCTCGTCCATGGAGTGCTCCTTTTCAAAGGTGAGCACACCCACGATCTAGTTTGTTCCCGGCGTCAAGTGGTTAGCTCAAAATTCCCGAGCGCGGCGCAGGGTTTTATGTTTCTGGACGATGCCCCTCCTTCACACCTCGCATCGTTCACCGCAGATCCGACCCGCTTAACTGCGCCTTCTCAATGGAGATGGCCGGCCGGCGTCCTTGCTTCCGCCGCCCTGTTGCACCGTGCCGGCGGCGGCCGGTTAACCAGCACCCATTGATGGTTCAGAACTGAACCTGCTGAAGCGCATTTTCGGGTTATGAATGCCTAGCGCAGCCGTTGAAGGCAAAGAGCAGCGCAGGCATCTGGAAGGATGCGCCCATGCACCGACAGTTGAGGTGGCACTATGTTTGTACTGGCGGTCCCCACGCACCCATCAAGGAAGCGATGATCCGGTTTCTGGAGTACTGCTGCAAGCCCCCGCCAAACCGCACTATACCGGAAAGTATTTCGCACGCCCTCACGCGCTTGCGATCGAGCCGGATCACCGGGCAGAGCTTGCCCAAAACTCGCCGGTAACGCGAAGGACCCGCATGACGAGCTGATAGCGGCCGCCCACCGCGCCCAAGCCGACGCCCTGGAGATCGAGGCCCAGGCCAAGCGCCGGCTGGCCGACGAGTACGATGCCGCGCAGCAGCGGGCGAGGTCGCGACCCGGCAGCACAATCCGGGGTCGGCAGGGCATGTTCCGGACGGGAACATGCCCCCCACCGTCGCGGACCTCGGCTTGACGCGCAAGGCGATCCACGAGGCCCGGCAGCTGTGCGATGCCGAGGCGGCCGATCCCGGCGTGATCCGCCGCACGCTTGATGCCCGCCTGGCACAGGGCCAGGAGCCCACCAAGGCGGCTGTACGTGCATGGAACGAGCTTGGCCGTAAGCGCGTTTGCGGGGCGCCTCAAACCGGAGAGATCCATGCTCCAGGCCTTCACTGCACTGATCCCTGCCCTGGCCCTCGCTGCCATCGTTTCGGCCGCGCCGGCCTCTGCCCGGACGGTCATCATCAAGAAGGGTGGTCACCACCACGGGATGTTCCACCATCACCACCACGGCAAGACCGTCATCATCAAGCGGCACGGCTAAGAATAAGCTGAGCCGGAAGCGGCCCATGCACCTGAGCTGTGGCTGCACGATCAGCCGCAGCTCAGCCGAGATCAGACGTTAACTATTCGTGCGCCGCGACACCGCGGCACTCATCCGCATCAGCCACCACTGTGCTGCTGCTCTGACGCGGCAGCATAGGGAGCTGCACCGATGCACGCTTTCATCCTCACGACCGTCGCCACGGTTGGGGGCCTGGCTGTGTTGTCGACCGTCCTGACGCTCGTCACGGCCATCAACTAGCCCACCACCGATACGCCGCCAGCACGCTTGCTATGGCGGCGGGGCGGGCCGCACGAGCCACGTGACGGACGCGTAGGCGCCCAGCCAGGAGCCGAGCGCGGCAAAGGCCACGTACACCGCGTTCTCGGTGTAGTTGATCACGGCGAACGGGCCCTGTCGCAAACGCTCAGCGGCCGAAATAATCTTCTCCGAACCGGGGGTTACGACGCCTGCTCGCTGCCTGCTCAGCCTCTCCAGCGGGGTCGAAGACGCGGTTTGACGGGGCCAATATCGCCCCATTGAACCGAGCTATGCCCTCGTCGAGAGCATAATTTTCTGCAGCAAAAATCTTTGCGACACGCCCCTATTCCCGCCGCCTTGGCGAGCTGGCGCACCAACCTCACCATCGCCGATCTGCTCTCGGAGGGGCTGGATCTTAGCGTCGACGCAGACGACCTGCGCGGTAACCCAGATCTGGGCCTCACGCCGATCACGAATGAGCTGCTGGATCAGCTTGAAGCGGGCGACACAAAGTTCGCTGCCTTAGCCGACTTCCTGCGTCGGTGGTTCGCCGAGCACCCGCACGACAAGGTCGTGGTGTTCTCTTTCTTTCGCGGAACGCTCGACTACCTCCAGCGCCGCTTGAGCACCGCAGGCATTTCGACCGCGCTCATCCGAGGCGGGATGGGCGAGGCCAAGGACGCCGAGATCGCACGCTTCGCGGATCCGCGCGGGCCGAACGTTCTCCTGTCCTCGGAAGTCGGAAGCGAGGGTATCGACCTCCAGTTCGCCCGCGTCATCGTCAACTACGATCTACCGTGGAACCCAATGCGGGTGGAGCAGCGCATCGGCCGTATCGATCGTCTGGGGCAGAAATCTGAGACTATCAAGATCGTGAGCTTTGTCATCGAGGACACAACCGAGGAGGTCATCCTCAACCGCTTGTACACGCGCATCGGGATCTTCGAGGAATCGGTCGGCGACATCGAGGAGATCCTCGGCGAGTCGGTCGAGGAGTTGCTGATTGATTACTTCCGGGAGGGGCTAAGCGCAGAGCAGGTCGCGCAACGCCTCGAGCAGAATGCCCTCGCCGCGGCCGAACACCGCCGCGCCGTGAAGCAGCTGGAGGATGAGGCGCCCGAACTCGCCGGCAGCATGGACTTTATCTTGTCGTCCATCCAGGCAGGCCGCGATGCGGGGCGTTGGCTCCGCCCTGATGACCTGCGCAGCTTCCTGCAGGATTTCCTGATGGAGACCTATCCCGGCTCGAGGCTCGCCTCGGACCACAACGCTCCGGGACTGTTTCATCTTCAGCTTACGTATCGGCGCAAACCCATCCGGTCTAAAACGGCGAGCGACGTTTGCGAGGCGGCACGGTTTCCCGGAACGGCAGGGCCGACCAGCCCGCGAACACCGCCTCCCTCCCCATGCACTCCTCGATGCGCAGCATCTCGTTCCACTTGGCCATGCGCTCCGACCGGGAGAAGGATCCCACCTTGAACTGGCCCGCATCCCAGCCGACCGCCAGATGGGCGATGGTGGTGTCTTCCGTCTCACCCGAACGGGCCGACACGATGGTGCCGAAGCCCGCCTCTCGCCCGGAGAGCAGGGCTGCATGGGTCTCCGTGACCGTGCCCGCTTGGTTCGGCTTGATCAGCACCGCATTGGCCGAGCGATCGCTGGCTGCGCGCTTCACGCGGCCCGCATTGGTCACGAGGTAGTCATCACCGACGATCTGGCAGCGCTGGCCATAGCTTGCCGTGAAGGTCCGGAAGCCCTCGGTGTCGTCCTCGGCCACGGGATCTTCGATGGACACGATGGGATAGGCCCGCAGCCAGCATCCGAGCATGTCGATCATCTCACCCGTGTCCAGTGTCCGGCCGTCGAGCGCTAGGGTGTAGACACCGGCTCGACCGAACTCGGACGCCGCGACATCGAGCGAGATCGCCACGTCAGTGCCTGGGTTGAAGCCCGCGGTCTCGATCGCCAGCACGAGAGTGTCCAGAGCTTCCTCGTTAGAAGCGAACACAGGCCAGTACCCGCCCTCGTCCGCCACGCCCTGGAGCTTGCCAGCCTTGCGCATTAAGTCACCGGCCGCACGATAGATCTCGGCCGTCCAGTCCAGAGCCTCGGCGAACGAGGCAG
The DNA here is from genome assembly GCA_050632875.1 of Methylobacterium sp. P31. Taxonomy (GTDB): domain Bacteria; phylum Pseudomonadota; class Alphaproteobacteria; order Rhizobiales; family Beijerinckiaceae; genus Methylobacterium. The sequence continues at coordinate 696,920 of JBODSC010000003.1, forward strand.
CACTGGGGCACATCACCATGAAGTCCTGCACGTCGACGCGCCGTTCAGCATGGGCCCCACCCCCGAAGATCTGGATCTCCGGAAGGGGGATGCGCACCCGCTGCGCCCCGGCCAGAAGCTTCCAGACCGGAAGCCCAGCAGCACGGGCGCGAGCCTGCAGCACGGCCATGGATGTCGCGACGATGGCATTGCCGCCCAGCCGCGACTTATTGGGCGTGCCGTCCAGCGCGAGCGTCGCCGCGTCGATCGCTGGAAGGTCGCTCGCGTCCATCCCGACCAGGGCTTGGGCGATCGGCCCGTTCACATTGCCGATCGCACCTCGCACGTCGAGGCCGCCGAAGGCCTCACCCGCGTCACGCAGGTCGACCGCCTCGCCCGAGCCGGTGGACGCCCCCGCCGGCGCGATGGCGCGACCGACGGCCCGCCCGCCTAGCGTGACCTCGACCTCAACGGTGGGGCGACCGCGGGAATCCCAAACGCGGCGTCCATGCACGGCCGTGATGGTCATGTCGGTCACTGCAGGATCTCCTTCGCCCAGTGGCGCCGAATTTGGGACAGCCGCTGCGGACGGCTTACGATCAGATGACGAGCCGTGCGCCTGACGCGCTCCCGGTCGGCGTCCGTGGTGATGTATTCGGCGGGCGACTTCCCATCGACACGGCCGAGAAACAGTGCTGGCAGAAGCCTCGCTGCTCGCGCTTCCACGCTCTCGGGTGCCTCCCATCGCACGCCGGAGAGGTAGGAGGCAGCCAGGGCATCGAAGCAGGCAAGGTATTGTCTCGCGTGCTGCCGCTTCCAGACGCACTTGAGGAGCAGGTGGTTGAGGCAGAAGGCCAGGTCAAAGGCTGGCTCGCCGTACCAGGCGCATTCGGCATCGAGCAGCACAGGTCCGGCTGGCCCGACGAGGATGTTCTTCGGACTGACGTCGCCGTGCACCAGGACGAGTTTGCGCGCGATCGTCGCCCGGGAAAGCGCGCAGAGGCTCCTCTGCAAGATCTCCGTGCCGCCTTGCGGTCGCCTCGAGGTAGGGTTCGAGGCGGATGGCGTGGAACGTCTCATCGTTGGCGAAGCGGCGCGCCACGTCGGCCGAATACGCGGTCGCATCATGAACGGCGGCGATGGTCTGACCGACCGCCGAGGCGAAATCGGAGCTAGCCCGGCCGTCGCGGAGCTCGTCCTTCCAGATCGGATAGTGTGCGGGGTCTAGATAGGTCATCGCGAACAAGCCCAAGGCGGGTTCGTGCGCGAGGATGTCCGGCACGGCCTGTGGGACGGCACGCCTCGCCTCGATGAACCAGCCTACCTCACTGGCATTGCGCGAGACGGGAGCGGTCCACTCCTGCGCGACGCGCAGGCGAGCCAGCGCCCTTTTGATCACGAAGCTGCGCTCGCCGACCTCCACCCGAAAGATGTCCGACGCGACCCCGCCGGTGAGAGGCACGAGCCGCACTGTTTCACCAGGCTTCGCCAGTCCGGACCGGATGAGGAATTCGCTCATCGCCGGGTCGGCCACGGCCGGCGACGTCGCACTGACATCCATGTCGCGCCTCACCCACCCCGGCATCCGAGCAGTTCGGGCTCAAAGCTACGCTGCTTCGCGCCCGCACGCCACGAGCGTGCCCCCAAAGGGCTGCGCGGCACAACATCAGATCAGCGCGCCCCAGCGGCCGCCAATCAGCCACGTGTGCATCGGCCCGACGCCCGTCCGCCAGCGGTCGGGCAGCTCTCGGCCAGACCCGGTCATTCGAACCGCTGAATCGGACTGGCCGGAAGTGGACATTTCAACTTCCCCTCAGTGGCAGAGGTGGCACAATCGCGCTCGTGCCTTCCCGCTGTGATCCAGAGTGCAATTTGGACGCCGAGCGGCGCGCTAAGTGCCTGATCCAGTGAGGAGCGCGTAGGTTCCTTTTCGATGCCAATCACAATCGAAAGCTACCAACGAATGGAATTACTCCCTAGAGCGTGTTATTGAGAGCTTTCTTTCGACCCAGTGCGGCGCTGCCATCCTTGATTGAAGCGGGTGAATTTTTACCAGCCTCGATCAACCGGTAAGTTGGCAGTGCAAGGCCGCAAACCCGGCCCGGGGCTGCCCGACACCCGCAGAGGCAATCAATCCTTCACAATCAGCGCCCTTTGGAAGTCGTTTCGGCGGCCGCTCAGAAGAGCGTTCGTGCAAGGTTCATAATACGCTCTAGCTAGTTAAGCTTTATATCTGGAAATTACGAGTTTGGGTGCCTCCGCGGCATCCGATCCACGCCGGACGACCGGTTCAGCGCATATCTCATCCAGAAGCAGACCGGCTGTTTTCCACCCTTCTCGGACACCAGTCCTATCAGCTTAGATGTCGGGGAAGCGGTCGTTTTTCCTGCACCGTGTCACGGGCTTCGCGACACGGCAGGATTAGAGCGTGTTATGAACCACTGATGGGTCTGTGTGTTTCCGAGGATGAGCTTGGAACGCGCCGCTTACCCGTCCGACGTCAGCGATGAAGAGTGGGCGCTCGTGGCGCCGTATCTGGCGCTTCTGCGGGAGAGGCTCGGGGCAGCGTGATCACGAGTTGCGCGAGGTGTTCAACGGCCTGCGGTTCATCGTGCGCACGGGGGCACCGTGGCGGTTCATGCCTCACGACCTGCCGCCTTGGGCGGCCGTCTACCAGCAGACGCAGCGCTGGCTTTCGGCAGAGTGCTTTGCAGATGTGGCGGGTGATTTGCGGGCGGTCCTGCGGATGGCAGCGGCGCGCGAGCCGGAGCCGTCTGCGGTGATCCTGGACAGCCGCACGCTCCGCTCCACGCCGGAGAGCGGTGAGCGGGCGGGCTACGATGGAGCCAAGCGCAAGAAGGGGTCGAAGGTGCATCTGGCGGTCGACACGCCTGGGCATGTCGTCGCCCTGCACGTGACCCCGGCCGATATCGGCGACAGGGGCGAGGTCGGGCGGCTGAGTGCGGCCGTGCAGGCGGAGACGGACGGCCGCGTGGAGAAGGGCTTCGTCGATCAAGGCTACACCGGTGACGGCACGGCTGGCGCGGCCCTTGCGCACGGGATCGACCTGGAGGTGGTCATGGCACCCGAGGCCAAACGGGGCTTCGTGCTTCTGCCGCGCAGGTGGGTGGTTGAGCGATCCTTCGCCTGGGCCACGCGCTGCCGACGCTTGGTCAAAGATTACGAGCGCTATGGCAGCACGCTGGCAGGATTGCACATGGTCGCCTTCGTCTGCCTCATGCTCAGACAGGCAGAAAGACTGCTGACCAGTTCATAACACGCTCTAGGTCGCGAACCCAACAGATAGAAAAGCGGACCGCTACTCCTCACTTTACGTCTCGTGCCATATTGGCAATTGCGTCCGTACTCTGTTTAGTTACTTAGGCAGCCAGTTCAGCTCGGTCTGCTTCCTGGATCACTAACCGATACTCCTCGAACGATTCGGATAGTGGTGATACGGCCCCACCGGCAACGCAATCGAGGCTCGGCGTCGTTCAGTTCTCTGATCTCTGGCCGAGTGGGGCTTTTCGTAGCGGTCTTGGAGATGACCTTGAACATGAAATCCTCCGTCGGGTTTGCGAGCGGCTCGCTGTTGTCCGTATAAGCACGGTCTTCGAGATCGAAGACCGTGGCAATGTGTTTCCGCACATCACCTCTACCGCGCCGTCACTCGGTCCAGGCTGACGGGTTCGGCCTACGACCGAACGCCACCTCCGGAAACAGAGCGCACACCCGCGTTCCCTGCTTCTACACCGGACCCCGATCAAGGCCGGGCGGGGTGTGGCCCGCCGACGTCAGGCTTTCAAGGCCGGGCGGAAGATTATCCTGATGATTGTTCAGATATCTCACTAAGCCTATAGGTGCTTTCACATACTCATATCCCTGATCCGGTGGTATAAGACCGCCGGCCACGACATCGAGTTCGGCGTCATTCAGCTCCCTAACCTTTGAACGATTGGGGCTTTTCGCGGTGATATTAGAAATGATCTTTAACATGAAGACGCTCCGACATTTGACCCAATCGTCCGGGCGGCGGAACAGAGCTTAGACCGCGTCGTTCCTAATTTGATATCCAAATATTTTATTCATTAGATCACAAATCTGTCATTATGCGCTATCCGTCCCACAGCCGAGGCTGAGTGCGGACTTAAAAGGGGCTTACGCGAGTTTCCGCCCTTGCGCGCGAGGGCCATGAATCAGGCGGCCGAATGACGGACAAACCCGATCCGCCCCACGCCCAGCGCCTGACGAGGCGCCTCGACGGGTTCGCACGCGGGCTCGGCCTCGATGGGGCGACCACGCGGGAGATCGTCAAGAAGGTCCTGGCCGATATGCCCACCCGCACAGACGACGAGCGCTTGATGGAAGCGCGGAAGCGGATGCTCGTCGCGTCGGCTTAACGGTTGCCGAAACGAAAAGCTGGCCGTTACTCGTCACGCCTTTATGGTTCGTGTCATAGACGATAGCGTAGAATTAGCCGCGCTCAACTATTCAACTATTATGGAACCGATTGTAGCAAAAGACGATGGTTCTGTCATTTGCATCTGTGTCTGAGACGTCTCTGTTGTTGCGTTTTCAATCTCAGACACGTCTGATGTTGTAGTTTCAACGCCACCGGCAACGCAATCGAGCCTCGGCGTCGTTCAGCTCTCTGATCTCTGGCCGAGAGGAGCCTTTCGCGGCGAGCTTGGAGATGATCTTGAACATGAGATGCTCCGTCAGGCCTGCGAGCGGCTTGCTCTTGTCTGTGTAAGCAGGGTCTTCGATCTCGAAGGCGCTGGCTATGTGTTTTCGCACATCATCTCTGCCGCGCCGTCACTTGGACGAGGCTGACGGGTTTGGCCTCCGACAGAACGCCACTTCCTGAACCAGAGCGCGCAACCGCGCTCCCTGCTTCTACCCTCGATCGAGACCGGGCGGGGTGTGGCCCGCCGAGATGAGGCGATCAAGGCCGGGCGGGAGAGCATCGTTATGGTTGGCCTGATATCTCGTCAAACCTGCAGGCTCTTTCAATACCGCTTCAAGCCCATCCGGCGGTATAAGGCCGCCAGCCACAGCATCGAGTTCGGCGTCATTCAGCTCCCTAATCTCTGGCTGAGGGGAATTTTTCGCGGCGATCTTAGAACCAATCTTGAACATGAAGATGCTCCGTCATGTGACCCAATCGTCCGGGCGGCAAAACAGACCTTAAACCGCGTCGTTCCTGATTTGATATCCAGATATTGTAATAACTAGATTACATGCGTGTCATTATGCGCTATTTGTCCCGCAGTTGAGGCCGAGCGCGGCCTTAAAGGCACCTATGTGGATTTCCGCCCGCGCGCGCGAGGACCACCGGAAGCGCACCACCGCGGACAGCTACCCGGGCACCAAAAGCTGCCGGTTGGCGTTCCTCACGATTTCGTCGGCGCGTCCGGTGAAGAGATGAGCGAGGGGTACGATCAGATCCTCAACGCGGCTGTCGCGCTTCGGGCTCGCGGCCACACCGTCGAGCCGGATGATGCGTCTGAGCGCTGGCTGCTCAACGGCTGCATTTGGGTCACTGGCGCGCGGCTGGTGTCGTTGGCGGTTCGCATCGGCCTGATACAGGGCCCATGGTGGCTACAGTAGTCGTAGCGCACGGCAGGAGGGACCTCAGCCGCCCCTCGCCGCGAACTCCCAGATCGGCACGCCCCATTCCTGCCCGGGCAGGTTCCGGTAGGCCGAGGTCTGTTCGAACAGCACCCGGTGCGTCTCGACCCCTAAGACCGGCGCCGCCGCGATCATCAGCGCGCCACAGTAGTCGACTCGGACCGTGCCGGTGAGCCTCTGTTTACCATTTTGAGTTCGGCTAGCGGCAGCATGAGGGAAAATGCAGCTGCTTCGCTTCAGCATTCTGGTCGGTCTGATTGCAAGTCAACCGGCGGGCGCCTTTGAGCGTCTCGCACATCTGCAGCCAACTCGCGCGACTATGCAGCCATTCACCTCAGACGGGGAGGCCGCAGAGCATCACGAGGGTACTCCTGAAAACCTAAAGCAGAAAAACCTGCTCACTAAGCTAAGTCAGGATAAATTTGATGAAAGAATTGCCGTAAGCAGCAGAAACATGACCGCTTCCATTTGCAGGACCTGCTTGGATGCCCGATTGAATCGGGACGGAGCGCGCGAAACACACAAATTTAATCCGAGTGAAGCGAGCATAATCTCCGCCGAATGGATCTATTCTCGAAAGAGTGGGTTTGACCCGGCGCAGGCTGGCGGCGGATTAGGCCATGACAGTCAGCGAGCATCGGCGCTCACAAAGGCGCCCGCCGCGGCGGGCCGAGCGGGCTGAAGATCGTCACTACACAGACAGCGTGGCCGCAGCACCGCTGAAGGGCAGACGGCAATCCACGTCCTTGCCGGTGCCGCTTTGGAGCCACCCTGCGTCGTACGGTAGCGGACAAGCAACCGTTGGCGGTGAGGTCTCCCGTTCCAGATCGGGAGCTTCCAGATAGGTCGATCAGACGCTCCTGTGGCCGGTATTGTGCCACCTTCTCGATCTCGTCGTGCAAGTCCTCGACACGCAGGTGACCGTACCGCGAGGTCATCTGGAGCCCCGTGTGGCCGAGGATGCGGGACAGCTTGTAGAGGTCGCCGCCGCGCTGGACGAACCACGACGCGAACGTGTGTCGCAGATCGTGCCATCGCATGTTCTCGACCTTCGCCCGGCGGCAGGCCGCGGCGAAGCCCTTCTTCATGTCGTTGAAGCGCGAGCCGTCCTCCTTGCAGATCAGGTAGCCGGAACGTGGCCGAGCCGGATCGTCCAGCAGGTTCTTGATCGTCGCGACAGCCTTGTCGGAGAGCGGGATCCGGCGTGGCGCGCTGGTCTTGGTCTTCTCCAGGTGTATCTCGCGCCGGTTCAGGTCGATGGCGTTGACCGTGAGGCCGAACAGTTCCTCACGGCGCATGCCGGTCTCGATCGCGAGGATGATCGCCGGTCGCAGGCCCAGGGACGCGGCAGCCATAAGCCGCTCGAACTCGGCCGGTGTCAGGAACCGGGTTCGCGGGCGGCTCTCACGCAGGCCGCGCTTGCCGCCGGAGGCTGTGACCGGGTTCGTGTCCAGCCACGCCCATCTCTGGGCGGCGGCGCAGACCACACTCAGGAATGCGAGGTCGCGCCGGATCGTGGTGTCCGTGACCTTGGCCCTTTTCCTGGCGCTGACGAACTCGGCGATGGTGCGCTTCGTGATCTGGTCGAGGTAGAGCGCGTCGAAGGTCGGGCCGAGCGTCCGGCTGTTGGACCTGTAGCAGCGCAGCGTCGCGGGTTTGACCCGCGTCTCCTGGAAGAAGCGCTCGACGGCGTCCGCGAAGGTGTGACGGGGAAGATCCCCTCGCGCTCGCCCGGCATGTTCTTCGAGTAACCGTTGCAGGAAGACCTGGGCCTCAGCCTTCTTCGAGGTCTTGGCGCTCTTCCTCACGTGGACGCCGTTCAACCTGAACCTGACCCACCACGTCGAGCCGCGTCGATAGACCCCCGCCACAGACCCTCACCATTCACCGCAGATGCCAAGAGTCTGAATCAAAAAGAAAAATTGACAAGGCGGCGGGCGCTCAGGATTGGCGCGAAGGTTACTGAGGCCGGGGCGAGAAGCTCGTCGAGATCGTCTACGTCACCGTGAACGCTAGGGTTGTCGAAGTTCGAGAAGAACGCGCTGCGACGAAGAGCTTCGGTAAGAGGCGAGATGGATCGAGGCAAGATTCTGTGTGGAGTCAATATTTTTAAATGCCCTACCAGTGGATTATATTAATGAACATTGGTCGCTAGGGGCATACAAAAAACACAGGCAATCCCGCCGACACCGCTGGTAACAACTTGTCCCACACCTTCTCCCAGCCTATTTATTCCCGTCGTATTCACAAGGTTATGTGGCTCATTCGTATTATGTCGAAGCATGCCGACGTGGCCACCCGCGAGACGCCCAACAAGTGGCGTCTGACGTGGCATGCCGACCGCGTGGATGTGGCGTTCGACGATGAGCTTGATTGGGCGTTCTTCAAGGAGAACTTCTCCGACCGCTGCTTGGTGGATTTGGCGTATCGCGGCCTTGTTCCGAACGCCGAGATGGTCCTGGACAGGCGGCGCGGGGCGAAAGCAGCGCAGGAGGTTCTCGAACAGATCCCGGCCTATTTGCGCCAGCGCCGCTGAGCACGGGCCCGGCCCGGACGCCTTTCTTGCTTCAAACCGCGGCGGTGATCGTCTTCTCATCCTGGGCGAGAACCGCCGCGGCACGACGGTCCAGCCCACGATCAGCGCCCTGGGTCTTCGACAACGGCACGAGATACCAAGAGACCGTCGCGCTCACCATCAGCACCAGAAGCTCGACCACCGGGACGACCGCGCGCGGCGAAAAGCTTCTCGTGCGGAGCGGCGTCATGATCGTGGCTGGACGGCCGAGGAAGATGATCGCGGCGGATGATGCAATACCCTCAGGATGCATCCTCCGCGGCCGAGGTGCGGTGATCGTCTTCACCCTGAACGTGAAGCGTCTGCCGTTCGAGAAGATGAGCGGTGGAAGAGCCTCAGGGAGGATTTTCACCAACGGCATTAAGGGCGCCGAGGCGAGGATCAGCGCCGACCGGAATTCGATCACCCGCTACAGAACCGTCGAGATCGTCGAGATGACCGTGGACGAGAATCTCAATGACCGGCGTCATGGCCAACGCACGCCGCGCTCGGATCAAGAGCGCGAGCCTACCTCGTCGCAGTAAGCCGTCCACCGATCCAGGAACTCCGACGCAACACCCGCATCCCGGCAGGCGTAGTCGATCGCGACGCCTGCACCCAGGATCGGTCGCGGCTTCCCACGCATGAAGATATCCGTGTTCATCGTCATGCTCAACAGCGACTTTAGCTAGTCGCGCCGCGCGAAGATTGTGATTACATGATCCGTATCTCGGTCGCGGAGATGGTCATATGGGTGGAGCAACTCTCGATCGCGCATAGTTTGGTTCTCGTCGGGCGGTCGAGTATTTAGCTCAAGCAGCAAAGAGGCATGCCGGACGCCTGCCGTGCCGCGTCGCGAGGAGAGCCTCCTCGTTAGAAGACATCTTGCTCGCAACGTGACGCCTTTTGCCGCCGAAAAAGATCCGCTCGGCAATCCACTGCTCACGCGTAGCTCCGGTTTCGCGGAATAGCGCAGTCGAATATATCTGCAATTCGGTTCCTAACGTTCGGGATGAGGTACAGCCGTGGATTTCCTGATCCCGCTACTCGTGCTTGTGGTGGTGCTCGCTTCGGGTCTACGCGTCGCCAACCAGTACGAACGTGCCGTTGTCTTCCGCCTGGGCCGCTATCAGGCGACCCGAGGCCCCGGCCTCTACTGGCTCATCCCGCTCGTCGAATGGCATGCCAAGGTCGATCTGCGCGTCGTCACTGCGGCCGTCGAGCAGCAGGAGACGATCACCAAGGACAACGTGCCGATCAAGGTAAACGCCGTGATCTGGTATCGCGTCGTGGATCCAATGCGCGCCCGTCTGGAGGTGCGCGACGTTGGCAACGCGGTCGTTCAGGTCGCACTGACCACGCTGCGCATCGTGCTCGGGCAGCACACGCTCGACGACGTGCTCAAGGAGCAGGAGACGATCTCGGGTGTCATGCAGGCCAAGATCGATGGAGTGACCGAGCCGTGGGGCGTGAAGGTCGAGCGGGTTGAGATGAAGAACGTCGAGATCCCAGAGTCGATGCAGCGGGCGATGGCTCAAGAGGCGGAGGCGCTGCGGGAGAAGCGGGCGCGGCTGATCAAGGCGCAGGCCGAGCTTGAGGCCGCCGAGCAGCTTCGGGCGGCCTCGGAGACGATCATGCAAAACCCAGCAGGTCTGGAACTGCGGCGCATGCAGATGATCACGGAAGTCGGCGCGGAGCAGAACACGACGACGATCATCATGATGCCGTCCGAGTTCGTGAACGTGGCGGGCAAGCTCGCCGAGATGCTGGATCGGCGCGAGGAGAAGCGCTGATCCCGTGATCCCGATCGGCAGGAAGCCGCTGCCGAGATGTCGTCTTGAGACTACGTCCCGGCAGCAGCGCCGCTGGACCGGGCAAAATTAGGCAGCGGCCGTTTTTATGCACCGACCATGGTCACCTCTTTTTCAAGGGCGATGGCCTGCCCGCTGACTGTTTCTGTCAGAGCAACAACCCAGGCGACGCCGGATTCTCGTCAACTTTATGTCTCAACTGGAAGTGCTCGAAGACGCTGACATTCACCTTTCGGAGAACATCTCTCTCAGCCTCTTCACCGCGATAAAGTGTACAGCCCACCTCCCGCCTGCGCTGAGGCCCCAGGTCTCGCCATGCGGAGCGCGACGCTCTGCGAGAACGGCATCCCGAACCCGGTCGTAGTGCTGTTCAAGGTGATTGCGCCAGCGTGCGGCTCTCAGTTCGCGTTCGAACGTCTCCCGCACCGGCCAGAGCGGAAGTCCCGCCTCGCGCCGAAACGCGTTCTTCACCCTGATCGAACCTAGGATCGCCGCCGCGTCTACCGTTCTCGTAGTTGAGGTCGTCATGTCGAAGCGGAGGATGACGCAGCAGACGCTGGTCGTCCAGCGGAGTGGTGTCTGAGCAAAAGCTTCGAGGTGGATCATCGGCAGGACCGATTGAGCTATGCCTGCTTTCCGCTACAATCTCGTCGTCGAAACGGGTCGGCGCGTGGGATCGCGTGATCACGGCGAGGCTTTTGGAGCACGCCGTTGGGCCTATCTGCGACACCTCCAGTCTCTGCGAGTACGCGGGCGACCGTCCCCTTCTCCGGCTGGGCGCTCTATCTCACCATCGACCTGGATCGCGCCTGCCCCGGCTTGCTTGCCGCGACCTTCCGCTTCGGCGTTCAGCGGCGACAAGCTTTCTTCTTGGTACTCGCAGCCGTCCAGGAGCACGGCATCGACAAGATCGGCAGCCGACTACGTCACCCGGAACTTGCGCCCGAGTTCCGGGATCTGGAGGATATGGCCCTTCTCGGTCGAGCAGTCGTTCTCCTGCGGCGCCCGCGCGACCTCGTCCGTGCAGTGTTTGGTCGATCGCCCGATGGGCTTCTTGGGGCACTTGCGAGGTTCGGGCCTGATCCGATCGGCGAGGCGGACACCTACATCGAACTCGCCCGGCTCTTCTTCTCGTCAGATCCGGCTGATCGGCGACGCGCCAAGGTCGTGGGACAAATCGACGGCAGTCTCGTCGGGGCGCATTTCCGCATCGTCAGCCTGCTCGATCCGGCGCTCCTTCACCCAGCGATGGTGAAGCTTCTTCGCGACGAGGAGCAAGTCGCTCAAATCCACCACGCGTTGGCCTACGTCCGAGCGCATTGCTCGCGCGCAAGCGATGACGCGATCCGGGCCTCGCTTGGTCGCCTCAGACCAGATGGCCGGTGGTCTGATTTGATCCGGACCTGGGCGGCTCGCTTCGACCGACTTCCATGCTCTCTCGATACGAAAGGCGACCCGACGCTCGTCGTGCTCGACAGCGCCGACGCTCTGATCAGCGCTGGGCGGCGTTACCGGGACTGCCTCGGATCGAAGATCTTCGACACCCTCCTCGGCTGCGTCCTGTTCGTCGAGTATCGACCTGAAGCTCCTGTTGAACCGGGCCTGATCTGCGAGTTGCGCCGGACGACCCAGGGATATGTCCTGGAGGGCCTCTTCGCCCGTGAGAACCGTCGTGTTCGAGCCGATCGGGCCTGTATCGTCCGGGGCAAACTCGCGGCGTGTGGGGTAGCTATCCTCGACCACGGCCCGGGCGACTGGAAGGTGCTCAACGCGACGGCCCGAGCACTAGGCATCGTGAACTTCGACGAGCCCGACAACGATCGCTGGGGCGATGAGGTGCTGGAGGTGGCCGCAGGGCTACAGCAGATCCTCGACGAGGCGGCGTGACGGCGACGCTTTGCCGTTGAGCGTGATGCTCACCCCGTTTGAGGTGTGGATCTTGTCGATGCCGAGGGGGCGCCTGCGCGTCGGTCTGGCGGTCACGATCGCAGCCGCGTTGGCGACTTTGCCCTCGTCGTCGCCGGGCCAGTGCTGTGGGTGGCATCGATGCAGTTCGTGATGCTGGCCGAGTCTCTCGGCGGCGTTCTCGGTGAGCAGCGCCGGGCGCGGCGGCGGGTAGAGGCCGAGCGCGACGAGAACGCTGCCCTTCTCGTCGAGCGCGATGCTCAGATCGCAGCGCTAATGGCCGATCTCGCCAAGGCGCGCTCGAACTCTGGGGCGCGCCAGGAGACCAACGAGGAGCAAACCTACCGGCAGGTCGGCCTGCACCCGCGTGCCCCGGAGTTCCTGATCACGGCAGCACGGCGAGCCTACCGGATCTCTCTTCACCCTGATCGGCATCCAAATCGCCGCGCAGAGGCTCACAGCCGCTATCTGAAGGCCGAAGCGATTTTCGAGAGGATTGCGGACCTTCGCAGTCGGTGAGGTTGCCGGGCAAGGATCAGGATCGCAATGGCAATCTTCTGGGAGCTGCCAAGCCGTCGCGCCGGTAGCGGCTCAGCCGAGTTTGCAAATGTCGTCGAGCGGTCCGCCTTCGTCACCTTTGATCCATCCTCACGACCGCGTGACAAAGTCGGACCGCCGAGGTTTTCGGTTCACGGGGGTATCTCGGAGCGGTGCCGATGCCGCTGTTCTTCTTCGACGTGCGGTCACGATGTGATCTGAAGGCCGACGACACCGGGCTTGAACTCGCAAGCGCGGAGGTCGCGTACCTGGAGGCATGCAAAGCCATCCCAGGTCTGACAGCAGACCTTGTGCGTGCGGGTAATACGCCCCAAAGCTACGCCTTTGAGGTCACCGACGAAGCGGGCCGCCTGCTCTGGCTCATCCCGTTCAGCGAGATTCTCGATAGAGCGGGTCAGCCGTGACCTCGACCTGCTCCAGCCGTGTGATCCCGATGGGGCAGGTCGGTCGCCCTTCATCAGAGCGCGAGACTGATCTGGAGGTGGACGCGCATGCCGCCGAGCGATTGCGACAGATCCTAGATGGGGCTGTCGAGCACGCCATCATCGAGATGGATCTCGACCGCCGTGTGCGCGGCTGGAACACGGGCGCCAAGCGCCTGTTCGGCCATGACGCACAGGCGATGCTCGGCCAGCTTGCCGACGTAATCTTCACGCCTGGGGACCGCGCTGCCGACATCCCCTTGAGCGAAGCTCAGGAAGCCCTGAGTACAGGACGTGCCCAGGGCGCGCGCTACCACGTGCGGGTCGATGGAAGCCGGGTCTGGGCGAGCGGCGTGATGACGCCGATGCGCGGTGTGGACGGTGCGCCGATCGGGTTACTGAAGATCGTGCGCGATCAGTCGAGCATCCGCACCGCCGAGGAGGCACTCGTGCGCGCACTCGATGTGGCGCGCCGGTCAGACGAGGCGCGGGCGCGTCTCATGGCGGTCGCTGGGCACGATCTCCGCCAGCCCATGCAGGTGATCAGCATGGTTCTCGAACTGCTACGCCCAAGCCTGAAGGCAGCGGACGGGCGTGGCGCACGCCTTCTCGGGCTGGCGCAGGAAGCAAGCAAACAGATGTTGGCCGAACTGGGCGCGCTCGCCGAGGCGTCCGCCCGGATTGAGTTGAGTGCCAATCTGACGACGTTTCCGATCGCGGATGTGCTCTCCCAGATCAGCCCGCGCTGGCGTCACCATGCCAAGGCGAAGGGCCTGCGACTGCGGGTGCAATCCTCACGCGCGCTCGTGCGCTCCGATCCGGTAATGCTCGCGACCATCGTGGGCAACCTCGTGGGAAATGCGATTAAGTACACTCGGCAGGGTGGCGTACTGGTGGGATGCCGATCACGCGCGAGCATCGTCCTCTTGGACGTGATCGACACCGGCATCGGCCTCGCGCCGGAGGTGCAGGAGAGGATCTTCGACGAGTTCTCACAGCTTGATCCGGGCAGCGACGGCATGGGCCTCGGTCTGTCGATCGTGCAGCGCACGGCGAGAATTTTGGGGCACCCAGTCCGGGTGCAATCCGAGCCGGGGCGCGGCTCCCGGTTCACGATCGAGATGCCGCGGGTACGCGCGCGCGAGCCTCAAGGCTGATCTGACTGCGGTGGTGCCGGGGCATGTACGATGGGCAGCGTTATGCGATGCTGCCTCGTAGACCCGAACGGGCTGGTCCTCGCGCGGGTAAGATCCTCCTTGATGAGGGGATCAGCCCCTGAACGGGACGTAGACCGTGATTGTCGATCGGAACGCATCCCGGTCGTAGATGACGCCTTCGAGATCGGCGATCAGCACGTCCATGTACCCCTGGCTTGCCCAGGTGTCGGCCAAGGCCATGGCGCCCGTGCGCTCGCGGTGTGTTGTGGTGCAGGCCCCGTTCGGGCCTTTGGCCGTGATGATGTACGAGAGAGCAAAATCCGACATGAGAAGCCTCAACGGCTTGTGGTCGGATCAATCGTTCTGAATGGGGTCGTTTGACCCGACGCTCGGGGGGATCACTGGACCAGTACGGCAGATGCATCCTCGTCGCATTCACTTAAGTGGGTGTGCGTCAAGCGGGCGCACCAGAAATACAAAGGAACCGGCACTGCTCCGCTGCCAGATCTAATCACAGGTTGGCGGAATGGATTACTTTTCAGCCTACGCGGTGCTGGAGACGACAAGCCCAGTCGCGTCATAGCAGAGCACCATGAGCACCGCCTCGGCCAGACCGCGGTTCTGCCAGCGCTGATGATACCGGCAGCCTTCCACACCCACTGGCCATCGTCCTCGTGCTGATGACAGCCCATGTGGCACCTCTACATCCCGAAGCGGATGACGAGCGTCGGCCTGGAGGATTAGGCGGGCCCCCGCTATGGCCTTCGACCAGTCTTCCAGGCTCGGCTTCAGAGAGGTGGCTTTACCAGGAGAAGAACCCGTCGAGCCCCGGCATGATGAACAGCAGGGTTGCACCGGCTCCAACCACGCCTGCGGCCATCGCGACAAATTCCACCGCGGCGTCCTCCACCTCGATCTCACTCCGGAAATCCGCTGTGAGGTGGCAAAATTTCGGTCGGCTGGCTCACCACCTGAGGAAGCGGTCGAGGTCCGGAAGGGCGGCGATGGTGAGTACGATGGCGCCGACTGCTGCCGTGAGCATGATACCGCAGGACAGTGGCACGACCGCAGACCTCCCAGCCGGTATTCGGGTCAACCGGCCGAGGTTGTGATCTGTGCTGTGCGATAGAGTGACCACGGCGCCGCTGGCTCACCGTAGAGGAGGTTGCACAAGATGTGGGCGAAGCGTTGAGGCCGAGATCGTCCTGTTCTTCCGCCTCTGAGAGGTCAGGTCCTCTCTTTGCTTTCAGCCGTCCATCACGGACGCCGGGGCGCTTTTCGTGGTCATCCTGAGCCTGATTTGTCTCATCGCGGGCGTTGCGCTCGCCACTGTTGCTCCGAAGCGGCCCATGCAGCAGGCGGCGCTTGAAAGTGCGGGCGGTGGACTAATCGTGCTCGGCCTCGTGACGATCGGTGCGTGCCTGCCGTTGTTCCGGTGAGGCACTCCTACGCTGAGGCCACCAACCCAGCGCCGGGACCGCTGCCGGGGGCCGAGGAAGCGGTTCGGTAATCTCCCAAAATTCACCTGGGTGGATGCTCAAAGTCGCCTGCTCGCCCCTACGATGATGTCACGGTCCCTTCTCCATGCGCTCCTGGTACATGTTGCGCAGGTCGGCTGGTCCTAGGACCCGATCGGCCACCCTGACCCAGGGCTCACGGCTGTCGCGCCAGTCGATGTTCATGACGTAGCTGACCGCCACCCAGAAGTGGTCCCGGTCTTCGGGGCCGTGCGGTCCGCACTCCGTAGGTCCGTCGAACAGGTCAGGCTGAGGCTCCAATTCGGTCTCAAGCCAGACCAGTGTCGCAGGCGCTTCGAGGTCGAAGTCGTGGCGCATTGGACCACCCTCCGGTTCAGCGTGTCTGTATGAAGGTGGCTACGAAGCTGCCGTTAGCAGCGCTCTCTTGCCTCCGCTTCCAGATGCCTCTTGGCCTTGGTGAGCACCGAGCAGGGATCGTGCCCCTTGGCCTGCGCGAGAAGCAGCAGATCGGTGATCAGGTCCACGACCTCGCAGGCGGGCACGCCGCCGATCCAGCGTCGGTCAGCGCCCTCGGCGTGGAGATAAGCGTCGAGAGCGGCTTGAGCGAGTTCAACGCGTCTGATCTTTACAGGCATGGGCGTTCTCCCGGCCGCCCAGCCTCTTGAACATGAGCCAGTGCGGCTTCAGATCTGCGACATTGAGGTTGAACGCGGTATTGGCTGGATGGTTCGGGATTCTCTGAACATTCGACTGCGCATGTAAATATTCCGCGACCCCAAGTCTGGGCGAATGACCGGACGTGATCAGCCCGACCAGATCGCGATCGTGCGGCTGTCCTCGTGCGAAACTGAAATCCTCCCGTTGACCTCCGAGAGACCTCGCTACCGGCCATCAAGGTCATCGACACGGGTCACGTGGGCGCCGATGCCTCGGACAAAGGGGGACCGCCCAGGATCGCCCGCGCGTCGTTCGAGATCTCGACCGGGGGACCATCCCGCGCGGCAGATGGGCCTACATCCGCGAGCCTCGAAGACTTTGTTTCGGCGGCCAGGAGAGCCTTTCGCGCCGCCCTTCACCCTGATCGGTATCCAAGTCACCGAGAAGAGACTCATCAACGCTATCTCGATGCCGAGGTGGCATTCGAGTGGATTGCAGAGCTTCGGAAGCGGTGTCGCTGCTGGTGGTGATCCTGAGCGCCTGCGCGTGCCGCTTGCTGGTCTGAGTCTGCGTGCGGTTGCTCGCGTTCACGGTGTGCTCGGTAGCCGGATGGCAGCGATGGAGCGACGCTGACCGGCCCTGCCTCAGCCACCGTGGCGATGAACGCGTCCGAGGCTACATCGTCATACTTAGGCGACGCTCAGTATGGCGGGACAGCGCGCTTGTCGGGCAGCGCGGCTGTCATGTGGAAATGCAGGCCGGTCGGACGATAATCGGTCTCGATCTCGGCCTCGCACTGCACCTTGAGCACGCGCTGAAGGAGCGACGAGCCGAAGCCCCGCCGCGTCGGCTTCTGAACCGTTGGGCCGTCAAACTCCCACCAGTCGAGTACCAGGAGCCGTCTGTCGGCGGCCTGACGCACCTCCCAGATGACCTCGATGCGCCCCTCGGGCACCGAGAGCGAGCCGTGCTTTGCGGCGTTCGTGGTCATCTCGTGGAACGCCATGCCGAGCGGGACGGCCAAGTCGCCGATCAATTCCACCTTGGGTCCATCCAGGCGGATGCGCCTGCGCCCAGCGTCATTGTAGGGCCCGAGTTCGTTCTCCAGCATCTCGCGCAGGGATGCCTGCTGCCAGTAGTCCTCGGTCAGCAGGTTGTGGGTCTTGGCCAGGGAGATGATCCGCGACGAGAAGGCGGCGTAGAACGTGTCTATGTTGGTGGCGGCCCGTGCGGATGCGCCGAGCAGCCCCTGCACCGTCGCGAGCGTGTTCTTCACCCGGTGGTGGAGTTCCCGGATGAGCAGGGACTGTCGCTCGGCGGTCCGGTCCCGCTCGTCCAGGTATGCCCTGGCTTGGTGCTGGCGTCGCCTTCCCCGCTGCACGAACCGGGTGATCGTCACCAGGGTAGCCGGGTGGAACGGCCGCTCCAGCAAACTGACGTTGCCCAACGTCTCAGGCAGGCGCGGATCGGGGACAGAGCCCCGCAGCGTCAGCAGGATGAACGGGAAGTCCGACCAAGGCGGCTGCCGGGCAATCCAATCCGCCAGCGCCTGTCGGTTCTCAGCGAGGAGCGCCTCCTCGGTGATCACAGCACACGAGGCCGCGTCGAGCCCGGCGACCAACTCGGCGAGGGAGTTACAGATCCGGGACGCGATACCCACCTCCGAGAGGATGACGCTCGCGACCTGCGCGTCCCGACCAGCCGGTGCCAGGATCAGTACCGGCAGATCATGCTCAGGCATCCTCGTTGCCGTCCCGCAGCAGAGCCGTTTCGTCATCTTCGAAGGTCGGCACACCCGTCATGATGCCCCGGAAGCCGCTCAGGGGTTTGCCGACGAGGACACCATGGCTGTCGATGCGCAATTCTCGGATCGTGTTCTCATGTCCGCCCGTGCGCTTCTTCGCCACCGAGATCGCGCGGCGTAGCCGACCACCCGCCTCGAAATTTCGAAATAGCAGGACGGTATCGCTGAGGTAGGTGAGATCGACCGTGGCGGTCATCTGACCGATCATTCCGTGTTGCGCGAGGATGAGCAGCGTGAGCACGCCCTGCTGGTTCAGGTAGGTCAGCAACTCGTGCATCTGGAGCAGCAGGAACTGCTCCTCCGGCATGGCGTTCTGGTAGCCTGTCAGCGAGTCGATCACCACGACCCGGACGCCTTGCCCCTCGACCGCGTCCTGCACGATCGCGGCAAGCTCGCCCGGCGAGATCTCGGCCGGATCGATCTGCTCGATGCGCAGCCGCCCAGTCTCCACATGCGGCTGAAGATCCATGCCGAGACCGCGCGTCCGCCGCAGCAGCACGGTCCGCGTCTCGTCGAAGCTGAGGATCAGCGCCTTCTCACCACGGCCGATCGCGGCCGAGACGTAGCTCGCAGCGACCGTGGACTTGCCCACACCGGAGGGCCCGAGCAGCATCGTGCTTGTGCCACGGTCCAGCCCACCCCCGAGCAAGGCGTCGAGTTCCGGGCTCCCGCTGCCGCACCGCTGTTCTGTGACGGTGTCCGGGTGATCCGCCGCGACGAGGCGCGGGAAGACCGACAGACCGCCGCGGCGGATGATGTAGTCGTGGTAGCCGCCCCGGAAATGCGTGCCGCGCATCTTGATGACACGCAGGCGGCGGCGCTCGCCGCCATAGAGAGGCGCCAGTTGCTCCAGGCGAATGACCGCGTGGCTGAGGCTATGCAGGTTTAGGTCATCGGCCTCGCTGGTCAGATCATCGAGGAGCAAAGCGGTCGTGTTCTGGAGGAGCAGAAAGCTTCTCAGCGCGTGAACCTGCCTGCGGTAGCGCAGCGATCCCTGTGACAACAGGCGGATCTCCGACAGGCTGTCGAACACGAGCCGCTGCGGCTTTGCGCGCTCGATCTCCGCCATGGCCATGCGCATGGTCTCGCCGAGTTCGAGGTCGGAGGAGTGGACGAGGCTCTGCTGGTGGCGAGGGTCGAGGCTGAGTTCGGGCGGAACGAGTTCCACGATATTGATGCCGTCGAGGGACCAGCCGTGGCGCTGGGCGACGTTGAGCAACTCGCGCCTGCTCTCAGAGAGTGTGATGTACAGGCAGCGCTCACCACGGGCGACGCCGTCGAGCAGGAACTGCATGGCCAATGTCGTCTTGCCCGAGCCCGGCCGTCCTTCGACGAGGTGGGCGCGGCTGAGCGCGTAGCCGCCCTCCAGGATGTAATCGAGACCGGGCACGCCCGTGGTGATGGGCGTTGCGTCTATGTCCATGGTGATCCTTCGAACCACTTCACCGAGGAGGCCGGTCCAACCCGTCCGCCGACCTGCCGGATGGCGCGTGGCCTTCTACACGAGCGATGCTCCCGGTGCGAGGCGGCCTATGCGCCTGTCGAACTTCTGATGTCGGCGGGCCCGCTGAGCACGAGACGACGTGTGGCACGTCTGGGTCAGACCTGATCCACTTGCGCAACGTATCCCGCCCCTCCTACGCCCTCGCCGATCGTCACCGCTGATCGACAAGTCTCCGGATCTCTAAAGTCTGTGGGCGCGAACTTGCCTGAAGCGTCAAGCTATTCGTGATGCGATCTAGGATTCTAGCGGCTCGACAAGCAGTCCATTCAGTACAGACCGAAACTGCCTCTCGTTGACCGGCTTCTGGAGAAAGGCCAAGGGGTTAGTTGCTATGGCAGCAGAGCGTGTCACCGTATCGCCTGATCCGGATACGAACACATGCGCAATCTCCTGTGCACGCGCTACGTCAGCCACGTCCACGCCGGTCAGGTCGCCCTTGAGCTTGATGTCGAGGATCGCGAGTTCGACGCCGCCCCGGTTCAGATGCTCGATGGCCTCCGCCCCGGTCGCACACGTCGCCACGACCTCATGGCCCCACTCCTCCATGAGATCGGCCATGTAGCTGGCGACGAAATACTCGTCCTCGACGATCAGGACGCGCAGGCTGCGGCTCACAGTGCGACTCCTACGCTGACCTGAGTGCCGGGGTGGTTGTCCTGGATACAGACTGTCCCGTCGATCTGCTGCGCTAAGCGCTCGACGAGGTGCAGCCCCATCCCGGCCGGTTGCGATCTGAGACCGCCCTCGAACCCACGGCCATCATCCTCTACCGTCAGGACACAGCGGCGGTCTTGGCGCTGCAAGCGCACTCTCATCCTGCTCCCCGATGTCTCGTCTGAGAAGGCGTGCTGAACCGCGTTCGTGATGATCTCGTTCGCCAACAAACCAAATGGCACAGCTACGTCCACGGGCAACGCCAGATCCTGGATTTCGGTTACAAGCGTGATCGGTACAGGCGCCAGAACGGACAGGCGCTCCGCCAACTCGCCGAGGAACGCTCCGAACTCGACGCGGCGGAAATCCGGCGAGCGGTAGAATTGCTCCTGGAGGCTGCTGAGGGCCTGTATGCGCCGCCGCAGGTCCGCAAGCTGCTGGCGGTGCGCGGCCTCCCGCAGCGATTTCTCGGTCTGGCGGATCAGGCTGATGACGATCTGAAGGTTGTTGTGCAGCCGGTGGTAGAGTTCGGCCAGGACGAGATCCCGATTCTCCGACAGCGCGCGCTGGGCTTGGCCGCGTTCGAGCACGAGACGAGCCGTGAGGCCCAGGCGCCTCAACTGGTTGCGGCCCTTCACGATGTAGTCGTCGAAGCCCGCCTTCATGGCGCGAACCGCCAGATCCTCGTTCCCCGTCCCAGTCACCATGATAGCGTGGCACTGCGGGTGAGCGTTGCGAACGCGTGTGAGCAGGGCGAAGCCGTCGATCCAGCGAAGATCGTAGTCGGTCACCAGCAGATCAGGAGTAGCCAAGAGTGCCTGCTCAAGGCTGGCCGGATCTGCCACCTCGACCGCATCCAGATCGGGTAGTTCATGTGCAATCGCCCGCAGGTTTAGGGCGCGGGTATCGGGATCGTCGTCGGCTACGATGACTCGCATGGGCGCTACACGTAAGGGGACGGGTCCTTGGGGCAAACCATGGCCTCCGGACGTTTGATCCTCTGGGATGCATCCCTGAGATGCAGGATCACTTTATGGCAAGGTTTTCAACCTGAGATGGAGCGTATCACGCACTACAAGCGCGGCGGGCTCTCCGGCTTCGGGGTGACAGCCGTGGTCGTGGCGCTTCTCCTGACCCTCGTCAGCACCAGCGTCCTCGTCCTCAACCTTGGGCGGCTGGATGCGAGCAGGATCGAGGTCGCGCGCATCAACACGGTCCTGAAGCAGGTCGCCGACCTTCACGAGGCGGTCAGGGCCGCCGAGACTGGGCAGCGCGGCTTCCTGTTGACCGGGGAGCAGCGCTACCTCGCCACCTACGAACAGGCCGTGCCTCGGGTCTGGAGCAATCTGGAGGCGGCCGAGCGGAAGAGCACCGATCCGCAACAGGCCCAGCGTCTCGCAAGCTTGCGCGCCCTGATCGAGAGCAAGCTCGACGAGTTGGCCAACACCGTCGCGCTTCACGCGCGCAGCCAGAACGCGGCCCTTCAGGTGGTCCGCAGCGATGTCGGTCAGCAACTCATGGAGCGGATCGACGCCTCGATCCACGAGATCCGCGATGCGGGCTCCCAGATCCTGGGGGCGCGGTCCGCGAATGAGCGCACGGATGCGGCATGGTCCACCACGGTGGCGATCCTGAGTGGTATCCTTGCACTGGCCGCTGCGGTTCTGGGCGTCCTCACCCTGGTGGGCAAACGGGCGCAGACGCGGCTGTTCGAGGCCGAGGAACGCTTCCGGAACTTGGCGACGAACATCCAAGAGGCGTTCTGGGTGTCAGATCCCCGTACCAGCACGCTCCTCTACATCAACCCCGCCTTCGAGCGGATCTGGGGGCTCACGCGCGCAGCACTCTACAAGAATGCCCGGCTCTGGCTGGAGGCGATCGTACCTGACGATCGTGAGCGGGTTCGCAGCAGTTACGCTGAGAACGCCACGCGCGGGACTTACGACGAGACCTACCGCATCACACAGCCTGACGGGGCGCTCAGGTGGATACGCGATCGGGGTTGGCCGGTTCACGACGAGAACGAGCGGTTCGAGTACGTGGTCGGCATCGCCGAGGACATCACGCAGGTGCGGCAGGCGCAGGATGCCTTGGCTGCCCTCAACGCTGACCTTGAACGTCGGGTTGAGGACCGCACGCGGGCCCTGGCCGAGGTCAACCGTGAACTCGACGCGTTCGCCTACTCCATCTCCCACGACTTGCGCGCGCCGCTGCGCACCATGCAGGGCTACGCGGATGCGCTAATTGAGGATTTCGGGGAAGCTCTCCCTCCGGATGGACGGCATTACACGAAGCGGATCGCCGCCGCAGCCACCCGGATGGAGGATCTCATCGCCGACATCCTCGCCTACAGCCGCCTTGCCAAGGACGAGGTCAGCGTCAGACCGGAGTCGCTCGAAGCGGTGCTCGATCAGGTTCTGACCGACCTTGATCCCATGCTCATCAGCACCGAGGCGGCGATGCGTGTGGAGCGGCCCCTGCCAGAAGTTCAAGCCAACCGCGCCGTCCTGCGGCAGACGCTGAACAACCTGATCACGAACGCGGTGAAGTTCGTCAGGTCGGGTGACCGACCGATGGTCTCGGTCCATGCGGAGCAGCGTTCGAGCCACGTGCGCCTGTGGATCGATGACAATGGAATCGGGATCGCTCCCGAGCACCAGCAGCGAATCTTCGATCCGTTTCAGCGCCTGCACGGAGTCGAAGCCTATCCGGGAACCGGCATAGGATTGGCGATCGTTCGCCGCGCGGTCGCCCGCATGGGCGGGGCGTCGGGCGTCGAGTCTGAGCCTGGGCAGGGCAGCCGCTTCTGGATCGAGCTACGGTCCGTCGAGCAGGGTGGGTAATGATGGCCGAGCCGCTTCAGGACGTGATTATCGTTGTGGAGGATGATCCAGATGATCGGCACCTTCTGGCTCGCGCGTTCAAGAAGCTCGGCTCGGGCATCCCGCTTCGCTTCGCCACTGACGGCGATGAGGCTGTGGCTCTGCTGAGCGAGGTGATGTCGTCCGCCGAGATGCGAATAAGGCCGATCGTGATCCTGCTCGATCTCAAGCTGCCGCGCCGGTCCGGCTTCGAGGTCCTGTCTTGGGTGAAGGCGCAGCCAGCGCTGCGGCGCATCCCCGTGGTGATCCTCACCTCGTCACGCGAGCAGACCGATCTGAAGCAAGCCTACGACCTCGGCGCGAACTCGTTCTTGGTCAAGCCGAGCCAGCCGCAGGCCCTGCACACCTTGATCGAGCAGGTGAACGCTTATTGGCTCGGCCATAACGAGGTCGCGCCCATAGCGCTTTGAAACTCAAGTCCTTCGCCGTTAATTTTCCGGCAGCCCCGCTTTGCGAAGTCCTTCAACGATGTACGCGTATTCGGCCAAGAAAGTCGGGTTATTTGACCAGCCCATGTTGGCCCATTTCTGCACCGTGTAGCCGGGCTTGAGCTTCAAAATCTCGGCCACGGCCTGCTTTGCCTCGTCACCCCGACCTGTCCAAGCATAAGCTGCTGCGAGGTCAATGTAAGCTAACCAGAACGGTCCATGCGCAACCGACTTGCTGCACCATTCAATGGCTTTATCCCAGTGTTTTAAGTGTGTGTGGGAATGACATACGGCATACTCAAATACGTTTAGAGAGGGATCTTTTGGGCTTAAACGAATTGCATTCTCGTAGAACGCGAAAGACTCGGCAGCCCTCCCATCCATCATCCGGTTCGTTCCGCCGCTCTGCCAAGCAACGGCTAAATTTTTATTTGAAGATACGGCAATGTCGGTCTCTAATATTGCAGACGAAAGCTGCTTTCTCGCTCTGTATATCTCTCCTTTTACCAGATGCGCCATGGCGTTTGCGGGGTCAACTGCTAGTATTTCGGCGATCAAGGTATCGGCGCGTGCTGTGTCGGCTGTGGGTTCAGAGCTAATAGCTCCGCTGACTTTCGCCATCATCGCACGCGCGAGGCCAAGGCGCCCTTGGAAGCTCTCGGGGTCGATTGCCAGCGCACGCTCAAAGAAGGCAATCGCCTCATTGAGATTGCTAAGCGAGCGTGGTCGGTTGACGGCTGACCAGCCTCTCATCGAAAGATCGGTCGCATCCGGATGATTTGGACGCTCACGTAGAGAACGCAAACTCTCGGCTTGAATTAATTGCACGTCGAGAGAACGAGCGAGGCGTGCCACGAAATCGGCCTGCAACTCACCGAGGCGATTACTTTCGCCTTCGAAACGATCTGCCCACAGGTGGGCTCCGGTCTCGGTCGAGATCAACTGAGCGTTGAGGACCACCTTTTCTCCTGAGCGACGAACGCTGCCTTCCAACGCGTATCGCACGCCCAAGTCGCGGCCGAGTTGCTTCACGTCCACCGCTTTGCCTTTGTAGGTGAAGGCGGTGTTGCGGGCGATGATGAAGCTGCCGGAGAGGTGCGAGAGATCGGTCGTTAGATCCTCTGTAAGCCCATCCGCGAAGAACTCCTGCTCGGGATCAGCGCTTAGGTTGGCGAACGGCAGTACGACCAGAGAGAGCGGTGGGAGTGGCTTCGCGGGAAGCCCGGCCTGAACAGCGAGCGTTTTGTCGCCGAGAGAAGTCTTAGGCCAAGTCCACCAACCAAGCCCGAAGCCTGTTGCTACGAGGACGAGCGCCCCAGCGCCCAAGAGCGGCCAACGCGCGGGGCGTCGCGGCAACGACGGCGGTGCGGCCGACTGCAATAGAGTGGCTGCTGCGGGGGCAGCCTGCACCACATCCGTGTAGGTCTCCTCCTCGGCCAATTCCGGCAGATCACGGACCGCGGCAGCCGACAGAGCGAACACGCCAATTGGGCGGGCGATGTTTTTCAGGGCCAACTTGCCTCGATCTTCGAATTGGAAGGGCAGCCGGTCCCGAACCTGATCGTGGATCGAGCGGGAGATGCACAGGCCGCCGGGTTCAGCCAGCGGCTCCAGGCGTGCTGCCACGTTGACGCCGTCCCCGTAGAGGTCGCCATCAGGCTCCGCGATCACGTCGCCGAGGTTGATGCCGATGCGCATCTGCATCACCTGACCTTCCGGCAAACTCGCGTTGTGAAGCGCCGCAGCGCGCTGGATTTCGATGGCGCAGGTCACGGCCCGAACAGAACTCGGGAACTCGGCAAGCACCCCGTCGCCGGTTGACTTCACAACCCGACCACGAGCGGCTGCGATGCGCGGGTCGATAACTTCTCGGCGCAGCGCCTTCAGACGACGGAGTGTCCCCGCCTCGTCGGAGGAGATCATGCGGCTATAGCCGACCACGTCGGTTATCAGGATCGCGGCGAGGCGGCGTTCCACGACACGGTCCAAAGAGCGTCTCCTCCGGGCACGGTTGGGTCTCAGCCAGCGTGCCACCTGCAATTCCGCGTCGATTGCCATTCGACGCGATGTGAGTTTCCGAGCATGTTCGCGCATCCCCGCTCAGACGCAAAGTCTGACGAGCTTGCCTTAGATTCTCAGGCGCCGATCGTGCTGCTCGACCTCTACGCTGATTGGCTAGGCTGACAGAACATCGAGCACGGCCCGCATATGGCGGCGAGCATCGGTCCGTCCATAGGCAGTCCGAGCCACACTGGTCGAGGCGAGGCGGCTTCTTGCGTCGTTGCGGCCTGCCGATCGTGTGCGAACCTGATCTGAACCCTGGCGGATCACACTGTGCCAAGGCACGTTGAGGAGCGAAGCCGTCTGCCAGGAGAGGAGATATGGCCGACGCTGCCCACATGCCCAATTTCCGATCTGCTGCGGCGCAGATGGCTCAAGCCGAGAGTCTCTATCGTGGCCTCTTCGAGCACTCGCCGCTGCCGCTCCTCGTGCTCACACCCGAGTGCCGGATCGCCAATGCCAATGACGCCTACCTGAGCGCGACGGGGCGTCGCCGCGATACGCTCGCTGGCCTCGACATGTTCGTGGCCTTCCCCGACAGCCCGCACGATCCTTCGGCGGATGGCGTGCGCAACCTCAGTGCCTCATTCGAGCGCGCGTTGCGGAACGGCGCGCCTGACCTCATGCCGTTGCAGCGCTATGACATCCAGCCAGAGGGCCAGCCTTGGGAGGTGCGCTACTGGCACCCGGCGAACTGGGCCGTTCTGGATGAGGCGGGTTCGGTGTTGGCTCTCATCCATCACGTCACAGATGTCACCACCAGCCTCCTGGCGGGGAAGAGCCGAGTCAGGCCGGTGTCGAGCACCGCTGAGGTTCTGGCTTGGGCCGATGCGATCATACGAGAAGGCCGCGAAGTGAGGAAAACCGTGCGGCAGGACCTGCTCCGGGCTCGGGAGCAAACTCAATGGCTTCTCTCACAGGGGCGTGGCCCGAAATAGCGCTTTCGCTTGGTGAGATTCCCGGCCTTGGCCCCGTTCTCCCTCCGCGCAGGTCCCTGCCGAGCAGGTCTCGGCACCCGCCCTCCGAGATCGTGGCGATGTCTGTCGCCTCTTCGGCGCGAGGCATCAGGCGCTTGACACCCTTCAATCGGTGTCCCTGTTTCTGATCACCAGCAGCATAACCGACCTTGCGGGCAAAGAGGTCATGAAAAGCTTAGCTGCGGAAGACAGACGCTGCGATGACGAAGCCAGTTTGCCTTTACGTGCTGCCTCCCTCGCATTTCTGCGAGCGTGCCCGATGGGGACTTGATCATGCCGGTGTCCGCTATGCGGAGGAGGCGTGGGCCGTTGGTCCGCACCTTGTTCGCGCAAGGCGAGTAGCGCCGAAGACAAGCTTGCCCATCCTCGTGGCTGGATCGCAGGTCATCCAGGGGAGCGGACACATCCTCGATTGGGCGGGGCTGGCGAACTCGGATGCGGATGTGGAACGGCGGTTCGTAACGAAGATCGGACCACTCGTGCGGCGCTACATCTACTCGGCTACGCTCTCAGACTCGGCGTCGAACATACGCGAGATCCTCCTTTCCGGTGTGCCGGGCCTTCAAGGTGCGCTGGGTCGTCTGATGTGGCCGATCACACGACGCCTGATGATCTCTGCCATGGACGCACGGCCAGAGCGGCTCCCAATCTTGGAGACGCGGTTGTCTGCTGAACTTGACTGGTTCGACGGCTTGGCCGGGGAGCGTCGATACCTTGTGGGGAACAATTTTAGCAGGACCGACATCACGGCAGCGAGCCTCTTGGCTCCTCTGGCACGCCCGGCAGCCTGCCCGCTCTACCAGAAGGACGCCCTCGTTCCTCGCCTGGAAGACATGCTGGCGCGATGGGGCGAACGACCGAGCCTGCGGTGGGTTGAGCGGGTCTACACGCAGCACCGTCACTGAGTGCGTGTAGCACTCAAGATCGGTTCGTCATCGCGGATCTCTCACCTACGTTAGCGCTTCTGAAGCTTGGTAGAACCGACCGGAGGTGCGTCGTGGCTAAGGACAGCAAGGACAGCAAGAGCACGTTCCCCACAGCCGTGGTTGGGGGCTCGGACGCCGCGAAGGCGGAAGCCGACAAGGTGAACGCCAAGATCAATGGGGCGTTCAAGAAGCTGGCCAAGAAGATGCGCGGCCACGCCGACAAGGCCAAGACGAAGATCGACGGGGCCAAGAAGCCGGAGAAGCGCACCGTGCTGCTCCGGCGCTTCGAGCTGTACGCGGATGCGGCGACTCACCTCGAAGAGCGCCTCGCGCAACGTCGGGAGCAGTCTGACAGCTAACACTGTCATCATTGCGTTCTTATGCGGCACGGGTCTGCAATGCAGGCCATCTCTTGATTCGAGTGTCGATATCAACAAGTTGCGCGATTTTTCTGGAAGATCACCTCTCACATATTTCGTAAAGCAAAAAGATCAAGCCTGCCACATTGAACGCAGAGCCAAGCTGAAATTCTTCTCCGACTACTTTCAAATTGTTCTCGCTTGATTTCTGACGCCCTAGCGGCAGGCCACCAGCCAATAACGACCTTACCCTGCGGGTCATTCAAGCCAGGGATGATTTCAACCCATTCTATTGGGAAAGTTTGCTGCTTGACGTTAAGCTGCCCTTCCTGCATGGACCCGCCGCATTGAATGCACTTAGCCTTGAAGTCTGACATATGAGATCGAATTCTGTGAGTTCGGACGAGTAGAGGCGCCACAAGCCGCAGCTATGCAATATACATTGAGCGGGGTTAAGCAGTGTTTGTTTGCAAGGATGTGCAGCGAAGCCAGCAGCAGGTTCACTGAGCGGGCCGAGCGAAACGGCCAAGGTCATTTCACCGTCGTAGCGGAGACATAGGGGACCCGCTCCCTCTATGGCCGGACCCGACGTGATCCTGTGACAGATTGGTTCGATGATCCTGAAGTCAGTCAGCCTTCGTGGGCGGCCGAGGAGAGCCGGATGCGACTGTACATCGCCGTAGGGCTGATCGGCATCGGAGCGCTTGGCGTGATCGGCGGGATGCTGCACGTCCTCCCGGCCTGAACTCCGCCAAGGACAAACCTGTGGGATGAGCGAAGCCGACCTGCAAACGTGGAAGGCTGGTGCAGTGCTCCGCCCCCTCTCGACCGAGGCCAAGGCGCGCACCTAGGCGCTGGCCATGATCGAGCGCCTTCGCGTTGGACAGACGAACTGGTGGCTGGTCTGCGGGTGCGCAGAGCAGGTAAAACCCGCCGCGGCGAGGCCGGGCGGGCTGAGTGACGGCATAGGGTCTGGAGATCTCGCTGCGGACGGCGGCGCTACCATCGAGGATGCAACAACCGCATGACGTGTTGCCCGAGTTCGCTTCGCGAGCCAGGATCATCACTGACGCGCTCTGGCTCCGCCAGCAGGATCGCGGCTCGCACGGCAGCGCGTCGCAGCCCTGCATCTGCCCAGGGCTGGTCCATCAGAGTGCGGGCGAATGGATGCGAAGCCACCGCCGCCGCGGGATTGATCCGGTAGCCTTCGCCGAACTCCACGGACCTCGGCGTCGGAACAGCCAGATACGCATCCACTACAGCCGACACGTCATCATCCACGATGTCGAGCGTGGTGAATAGGTCGAGTGTCATAGGGCGCTTTGCCATGGCAGCCGTCTAATGCCGCCGTGCGACATTTGAACGACCTGCGGCAGACGTTCTCAGCCATCTCGGTCAAGTTTCCGCTAGGGATAGCCGCCTTTGGCGCGCCGAGAGTTCCTGCCAGCGCCAAGAGTCGCGGCCCTGTGCGCCTGATTAAGAGCGATTGCCAACGCTGCCCCCTCGGCTCGCGCGGCGCTCTCGGTCCGAAAGGAGTGCGACGAACGACTGTGCGGTGCCTCCTCGTCGGAGGCGAGAAGAACCCATCGAAAGCGATCTGAATCGCCTGGGCATCGCTCGGTTACCATGCTGAACGCGCGAGCCTGCTGGCTGGGCATGTCGCACCTCGCTGCGGTAACTGCCGAAAACAAGGTGGGTTCGCGTCGGCCACCTTCGCAGTTAATTCTGGAAGTGGGCTCCAGGAATCAAGCCGCCAGCCGATCCGGGATCACACCCGTGGTCAGCCGTGAGTTGCGGTAGCGTGGATCCGCCGTGACCTCCTGCTGGACGCAAGAAGGCAACACAATGAACTGATCCTCGGACACCATCTCGATCTCGAATGCGTTTAAGGATCACTCAGGGAGTGGGTTCTCGCAGAGGAGGGCTGGGCTATGACGGTCCGCGATCTTGAGCAGGCTGCCCAGGTCATCGCGGAGAACGTCGCCTCGGCCTTCGAGCACGCGCACGACGAAGCGAGGTTCGAGGAGAACGAGCGCGAGATGGTCGTGGCGGGCTTGATGCGCGAGCTACTGGCCATTCTGCCCAGCGCATCGAGCGATGCTCTCGCCGCCGCCTGCAACCGGCATCTCTCCGTCCTGGCGGAATGCGGCATCTCCGGCCCGCGGGTCGAAGCGGTCGATCCTGATGATGGGTCGGTGACGATGAGGCCGATGTAGATTGAGGCCCTTCAACTGCTACGGCGTCCGGGTGATAGCCCGGTCAGCGTTGACCCGCTGCGCCCAGTCCTTCGCGGTGTCCTGGCCCTTGAGGGCGATGAGGCGAGCGCCACTGACATCGACGTTTTTGAAGTCCGCGCCAGCGACCGTGGCGCCGGTCAGGTTCGCCCCGGACAGGTCCGAGCCCATCAACACCGCGTCGGTGAGGTCGGCCGCCCGGAGATCGGCGTACTCCAGGCGCGACCGGCCGAGATCGGCACCTCTCAGGTTCGCACCCGAGAGGTTCACCGAGGTGAACACCGCCCGCATCAAGCCCATCGACTGGTTCTTGATGTCGGCCCCGGCCTTCAGGTCCACGAGCGTCGCCCCGCTCATGTTGGCGCCCTTGAAGTCGCCGATCGGCATCGAACGGCTGAGGTCGGCCCCGATGAGGTTCGCGTCACGCGCGGTGATCCCGAACATCTTGGTCCCGACGAGCTTGGCACCCGACAGGTCTGCCCTGAGACACCACGCCTGCTCGAGGTTCGCCCCGGTCAGATCAGCCCCGCGCAGGTTGGCGTTGTTGAGGCGCGCCGTGCGCAGGTTAGCGCCCCGGAGGTTAAGCCCAGACAGGTCAAGGCCGGAGAGCGCCTTGTCGTGCAAGTCGATGGGCTTACCATCCGCCTTGGTGATCAGCGCCTCGACATCGGCGCGGCTCATCTCGGCCCTCGTCATCGCGGGCGAGGACATGTCGGCACCCAAAAGCAGGTCTTGTTCGGCGGCGGCCGGACTGGCGGCTAGAGCGGCGAGCATGAAGCTCAAGGTCAGGGTGCGCATCCGTTCACTCCCGGCAGGGCGTCGCACTCGTTCCGATCCATTGCGGCGAGCACTCAGCCAACATCGTTGGCGCTACCGGAAGGGAAACGTCGGACGACTCCGATAGGACGCAAGCGCAACCGCGCCGCGGTTGCGCCGTTCGCCCGCCGAAAGTGGCGGACCACCGGCTATACCTCCACAAGCCGCGTGACCTGCTCGGCCACAACACTCACTCGGCTTCCAAGGTGACCGACCCATCGGTGAGGTCGATGGTCTCGACCCGTGGGCTGAACCACCCGTGATCGGGCAAGGTGCTCAGGTGCCGGTTGCAGGCGGTAACAAGCACGGCACCGGATGTGGTCGGCATCACTGCCAGCAACTCGCGCAGGAAGCCCGCAACCGCAGCCGCACGTCTCTCCGGCAGGTATGGCTCCTCGCGAAAGCGCTCGTAGGCTGAGACGACGTTCTCGGCGACGGTGGCCCCGAACCACTCCTGATCTGCCTCCAGCATCGGCCTGTCCTCCTACAGGAGCCCGCTCCCGCTGTATCCTTTGCGTTTGCTCGCCGGATATAGCCGACTAGGGTCCGCGGGTCTCGATACCCGAATTGATCTATGCTCCGGGCGAGATCGGCCGCTTGCGGAACCGACTGTGTCACTCATGATACGGGGTGTCGGAGGTAGTCGGTCACGGTGGTGATACGTGAGCCCACCATGGTGACAGCTTTGCGCAAGCGGTCCTCAATGACACCAAGACGATGGGCTAACTGAGCGCGCTCAACACGATCGTAGATATTGAAGTGAGTCTTGGTGCGCGGTTTCGTCGGCATAAAGCCCTTTCATCTGAACCGCCCGGTTGCTCCAAACTTCACACGCCCAATCGCTGGCGGTCAACATAGGTTGCTGGGAGGCTGGGGTTCTCGGGCGACACGAAGGATTGTGAACCTGAGCCGCTGATGATCCAGAGGACCAAGCAGTTCGGCGATCTCGCCTGCTGCTTGAGGGGGAGCACCCGAAGCCTGCTCAGCCGTATCGAACCGTCTTGTTGGAACCGAACTGCGATCGGAAGCGAAATTATCGTCCGGGCGCTGCGTCTTCGGACGCTGTATTCTCGCGTCAATATTACTAAGACGAGTGGTAAATCTTCCTCATCTGCATTGATGCCGGTCGCGATGTAGGCGTACTTTTGCGCCAAAGACGTGCTGGAACAGTTCACGTGAAGGGTGACCAGCGTTTGTCCAGCACCGCACCTGCTCTGTTGCACAATCATCTGCTAGATTGTAAAAATAATTAGACATCGTTCCTGGGCGGTGGGGTGCTTGAATGATAAGACGCGCATTCATAGCAGGACTCGGCAGCACAATATCATTTTCCCTTCCTGGGCGCGCAGAGCAAGCGGGCAAATTATGGCGTATTGGCATGCTGGATTCGGCTTCGCGTGAGCTAAACGGCGTCAATCTAAAGATATTTGTCGAGCATCTTAAGCAATTCTGATACATTGAGGGCCAAAATCTCGTAATTGATTATCGTTCTGTCGATGGAAAATATGGTCTGTTAGACTAGTTTGTTCCTGAGTTGTTGGACAGTGGAGTTGATTTAATTGTGGTGAGAGGGACACCGGAAGCGCTCGCGATCCATAAGGCGACCAGCACTCTTCCCGTTGTTATGTCCGCCGTCGTTGATCCGGTAGACAGCGGCCTCGCGGATACATTAGCGCACCCTGGCAAGAATTTCACTGGCCTCGCATCCATTGTAACTGAATTGGAGGCGAAAAGAATCCAATATCTGAAAGATGTTGTGCCGGGAATAGAAAGAATTGCGTTTCTCGGTGATTTCCGAAATCCCTCGGTTCGGACGCAGTGGCACGCGGTGGAAATTGCGGCGCAATCCCTCAACGTAAAAGTTGAGCCCCTCACGGCGCAAAGCACAGAGGGAATATACAGCGCCTTTGATACGGCCGATAAGAAACATATACAGGCGTTCCGCGTAGGTATTGACGGCCTTACTCGACCGAATAGAAAAACCATTGTGGATTTGGCCAGAGCGCACGAAATCCCAATAATATATGCCGCCAGAGAGTTTGTAGACGGCGGGGGATTGATGTCCTATGCAGCGGATTATTCCTATCTATATTGGCGGGCCGCCTATTTCGTTGATAGAATATTTAGAGGGGCAAAACCCCAAGACATTCCGATTGAAATCCCGACGAAATACGAATTTGTGGTCAATCTCAATACGGCCAAACGCCTTGGTATTGTAATACCAGCAACGGTCCTAAGCAGTGCCGACTCTATAATCGAGTAAGAGGCCGTGTAACGCACCTGCCCACGAGCACAAAAGAATTTACATCCTCCTGCTTGCGAAATAGCATTCTATCTGCTGTTCGGCCTGAGTTACGCTGGTAGGCCACAAGGTTGCGGCTCAGGCGGCTGCGGCGATCGGGACCGGGGGCGGCGCAGTCCTGGCGCTTGGGTACAGATCGAGTGGCATCTCCTGCTCGTCGCGCTTCTCCTCGTCCTGCTCGCGGGTCCTGAGGTGTAGTCGATCATAGCGACGGCGGAGCCCTACAGCGTCCTCTCAGCCTAGAACGTCTACCTTTCATGTTGTCGTCCAGTGCGTAGCCGAGAGATGCTTGTGACGCAAAAGGCAGAAATCGAGAACTCGCCGCGGGGAGCGTCAAGCTTGACGAGTTTCTTGCTCAGGGTCTGGTAGTCGTCGTAGGCGCACCCACCTGCTGGCGACGTAGCACTCCGGCATCCATGATGCCGCTTGGTCAGTCGAGATAAATACTCGATCGGCCAAGGAGTGTAGGATCGTGCGTTACCAAGATCTGCTGCAACTCAATGACGATCTGCGCGACCGCGATGCAGATCATGTAATCTCGATCTTTGCGCGGCGCGACCAGCTAAAGGCGCTGTTGAGCATGACGATGAACATGGATGTCTGCATGCGTGGGGAGCCGCGGCCGATCCTCGGTTCGGGTGTCGCGATCGATTACGCCTGTCGGGATGCGGGTGTTGCGTTGGAGTTTCTGGAGCGGTGGACGGCTTACTGCGACGTAGGCTCGCGCTTTTGATCTCACCGCGACGTGCGTCGGCCATCATGCCAGTCTTCGAGGTTCTCGGCGGCGGTGATTGCATCGATCTCGTCGGTCCTGCCGCCCGCGGTATAACCGCCAAGCGTGACATCACCCGCTTCGACCGACCGCGGCTCGCACCGGAAGCTTCTCGCCGCGCGGGCTCGTCCCGGTGATCGAGCTTTTCGTCACGGGCACCTAGTAGCCGAAATGTGACACCTCGTACCCAGTGGCGAGGGACCGCTTGGGAGAGCATGTCAGACCTTTGAAGAGGTCACATGAGCGCCGATGGGCTTGCCTCGTGTCGTCGCCGTTCCGTCCAAGACCGAGACGGGGTTAATCGACATAGACGCCAGCGCCGACGAGTGCGTCTACGCCGTCAACCCGCGTCGCGCAGACGTAGCTCCACTTCACAGAGGCGTGGGATTGGCCGGGCTTGGGGAACATGTAATCGACCCAGCCGGAACCGTACTTGCTGACGACCTCGATGAAGTCCCGGTGGAACCGCTTCCCGTCAGAGTCGCGGTCATCGAGGAAATCCCGTTCCTCGCGGTCGGGGCGAGCGGCGTTGAACAACACGACGCCGTTCATATCGACCACGAACAGGTAGATATCCGCGTAGCGCCAAGGGCTCCCCTTCTTCCGGAAGTCGGCGAATGCTTTGCTACCCCGTTCCTCCAGAACTTCGGATGCCTTGTTGACGAGGGCCTCGATCTCCAACGCTTCATGTGTTGGCGGGGGTCGCCTTTGCCCGAGAGCAGGAAGCGTGGCGGTCAGGAACAGCAACACCAGCCCTGTCAGCAGCTTCTTGAACATGCCGCCGCCTCTCTCCGCGCCATCTCGATGTGGCGACGATGCGAGTTCACCCCCTGTTTGGCTCTGGTCGGTCCCGTGTCAGGTGGCGGACCCGCTGAAGACGAGGCGCGTGCCCGTGTAGGCGCGCACCAGCTTGTTCGGCATTTCGGCCTTGGCGATCTCGTAGAAGGCTTCGCCCGTGCAGTGGAGCGGGACCACAAAATCAGGCCCGATCTCCTTCAGGGCCGTGATCGTCTGCCGGATGTAGTCCGGTTGATAGGGCGCGAGGTGGAAGCCGCCGATCACCGCGTGCACCTTCTTAACGCCGGACACAGTTTGCGCCTGCCGAACCGCGTTGACCACGCCGCGGTGGCTGCAAGAGGTCAGGACGATGAGGCCGCGCCCCGACAGATTGAACGCGGTGGCGATCTCGTGCCTGAACTGATCCGGGATCAGGCCCTGGCCGCAGTCGGCCTGCGATAGGCGGTCTGGGTAGCAGCCCGAGCCGTGCATGATCCCAAGCTTCATCGCGCTGGGCGACAGGAGCTTCTCGAAACTGCTCTGATCGATCTGGCCTGAGGTGAAGCCGTGGCCTGCCACGAGCGCCGGGCGCTCCGTCGAGGTGACGGTAAGGTGGGCAGCTTCGAGGGCTTGGCGGTCGATGACGCCGAAATCCCCCTTCACCGGAGGCGCGGTCCACTCGCGGGCGCAGAAGCAGTCCTCGCCACCGACATGGAACGGAAGTCCTGGCTTGAGTTGCCCCTGGTTCTGGCCGAGGAAGCCAGCGAGGCCGCCGAAATGGTCGTAATGGCCGTGGCTCAGGACGAGGGCATCGATCTCAGCGGGCTGCACGCCGAGGAGCTTCAGGTTGTTGTTGAGGGCCTCTGGCGTGAAGCCGAAATCGACCAGGGTCCGGCGGGTGTCCTCGCCCCGCCGCGAGGTGACGTACATCGAGAGGCCGAACTCGCTGGCCAGCGTCGGGCCGGGAGGATGATCGGGAGCGATGCCCCAGCCGAAGTGCTCGACGGCGAGCCCCTCAACCTTGCGACTCGGAGCCACCGCGAACTGGTAGTTGTCGATGACGATGTGCACCGCGACCGAGTCGAGTTCCGGTACAGGCCCGGTTACGGCTTCGGCCAGCGCGGGGCGTGCGTCACCCAAGAGGCCCGCCAAAAGCAGGCTCAGGACCGCGGCTCCGCCACCGCAGAGCACGTCGCGCCGGACCGGATCGTCGCAGGCGATGTGCGTGCGCAGGTTCCGACGAGAAGAATCCTGAGTTGGCGATGCTGGACTGGATAAGACAGCCATAGCAACCTCCCGCCACTGGTCGAGCTTCTGACCGAAAGCAGGGGCGCGGGATGAGACGACTGTGCGTCATCGTCCTATCGGGCGTCCGAGACGGTCACCATCGCACGCGGTTCGATGATCAGCAACCCAGAGCGATAGCCGCAGGATCGTATCCACGTAACCAGGATTAGATTCCATTGCGTCCAATCTGCGAAGAGCCGCATCCGGTAGCAGTCCAGACATCCGAGAT
This sequence comes from Methylobacterium sp. P31, assembly GCA_050632875.1. Taxonomy (GTDB): domain Bacteria; phylum Pseudomonadota; class Alphaproteobacteria; order Rhizobiales; family Beijerinckiaceae; genus Methylobacterium. Next base: position 733,084 of record JBODSC010000003.1, read on the forward strand.
ATGCAGCCTCACCGTCTGCTGCTTATCGCCCTGAGCCGACTTCACGAGTGGGTGATAAGCGTCAGATCTCGGCTACTCGACGGTTTCGGCGGCTCTGTCGCGGTCGATCGAACTTCGGATGGCGCTGATCCCTTCCTCGGCGGTCACGCACTCACGGCGCGCATCTCCCGCGAGGCTTTCACCTTACGTCTTCTCGAACGGCACGCGTCTGGAGTTCTGGGTGATTACGGCGGTCGGGCCGCCTCGATCGCGGGGCTCCCAGCGCAATGGCGGCGCATCGTCTCCTGTGACCGGCCACGATCATGACGCCGCTCCGCACGAGAAGCTTTTCGCCGCGCGCGGTCGTCCCGGTGGTCGAGCTTCTGGTGCTGATGGTGAGCGCGACGGTCTCTTGGTATCTCGTGCCGTTGTCGAAGACCCAGGGCGCTGATCGTGGGCTGGACCGTCGTGCCGCGGCGGTTCTCGCCCAGGATGAGAAGACGATCACCGCCGCGGTTTGAAGCAAGAAAGGCGTCCGGGCCGGGCCCGTGCTCAGCGGCGCTGGCGCAAATAGGCCGGGATCTGTTCGAGAACCTCCTGCGCTGCTTTCGCCCCGCGCCGCCTGTCCAGGACCATCTCGGCGTTCGGAACAAGGCCGCGATACGCCAAATCCACCAAGCAGCGGTCGGAGAAGTTCTCCTTGAAGAACGCCCAATCAAGCTCATCGTCGAACGCCACATCCACGCGGTCGGCATGCCACGTCAGACGCCACTTGTTGGGCGTCTCGCGGGTGGCCACGTCGGCATGCTTCGACATAATACGAATGAGCCACATAACCTTGTGAATACGACGGGAATAAATAGGCTGGGAGAAGGTGTGGGACAAGTTGTTACCAGCGGTGTCGGCGGGATTGCCTGTGTTTTTTGTATGCCCCTAGCGACCAATGTTCATTAATATAATCCACTGGTAGGGCATTTAAAAATATTGACTCCACACAGAATCTTGCCTCGATCCATCTCGCCTCTTACCGAAGCTCTTCGTCGCAGCGCGTTCTTCTCGAACTTCGACAACCCTAGCGTTCACGGTGACGTAGACGATCTCGACGAGCTTCTCGCCCCGGCCTCAGTAACCTTCGCGCCAATCCTGAGCGCCCGCCGCCTTGTCAATTTTTCTTTTTGATTCAGACTCTTGGCATCTGCGGTGAATGGTGAGGGTCTGTGGCGGGGGTCTATCGACGCGGCTCGACGTGGTGGGTCAGGTTCAGGTTGAACGGCGTCCACGTGAGGAAGAGCGCCAAGACCTCGAAGAAGGCTGAGGCCCAGGTCTTCCTGCAACGGTTACTCGAAGAACATGCCGGGCGAGCGCGAGGGGATCTTCCCCGTCACACCTTCGCGGACGCCGTCGAGCGCTTCTTCCAGGAGACGCGGGTCAAACCCGCGACGCTGCGCTGCTACAGGTCCAACAGCCGGACGCTCGGCCCGACCTTCGACGCGCTCTACCTCGACCAGATCACGAAGCGCACCATCGCCGAGTTCGTCAGCGCCAGGAAAAGGGCCAAGGTCACGGACACCACGATCCGGCGCGACCTCGCATTCCTGAGTGTGGTCTGCGCCGCCGCCCAGAGATGGGCGTGGCTGGACACGAACCCGGTCACAGCCTCCGGCGGCAAGCGCGGCCTGCGTGAGAGCCGCCCGCGAACCCGGTTCCTGACACCGGCCGAGTTCGAGCGGCTTATGGCTGCCGCGTCCCTGGGCCTGCGACCGGCGATCATCCTCGCGATCGAGACCGGCATGCGCCGTGAGGAACTGTTCGGCCTCACGGTCAACGCCATCGACCTGAACCGGCGCGAGATACACCTGGAGAAGACCAAGACCAGCGCGCCACGCCGGATCCCGCTCTCCGACAAGGCTGTCGCGACGATCAAGAACCTGCTGGACGATCCGGCTCGGCCACGTTCCGGCTACCTGATCTGCAAGGAGGACGGCTCGCGCTTCAACGACATGAAGAAGGGCTTCGCCGCGGCCTGCCGCCGGGCGAAGGTCGAGAACATGCGATGGCACGATCTGCGACACACGTTCGCGTCGTGGTTCGTCCAGCGCGGCGGCGACCTCTACAAGCTGTCCCGCATCCTCGGCCACACGGGGCTCCAGATGACCTCGCGGTACGGTCACCTGCGTGTCGAGGACTTGCACGACGAGATCGAGAAGGTGGCACAATACCGGCCACAGGAGCGTCTGATCGACCTATCTGGAAGCTCCCGAAGCACGATCCCGGCGGACGGTCAGGAACACGAAAACCCTCAATGATCCAGAGGGTTAGAGCGTCCGAGACTTTCGGAGTTCTTGGTGGGCGCACTAGGGTTCGAACCTAGGACCCGCTGATTAAGAGCTTCACGTCCACATCGCTCCAATGGCGATACTCTTTGTTTTTCAGAGAATTACGCCAGATTTGCCGTTCTCGGTCTTGGTCGCTGTTGGCGATCGAGCGGTCACAGACAGCGCTCGGGTGCGAGAGCTGCGCTCGACGAGGTCTGAGCATCCCTAGCCTGCTTCTGATCGGGGCCGATCTGGACTCCTCGTCAAGAAGCTCGTCCTCGTGGAGGAGATCTGGGTGACCTTCCCGTTGAAGCTCGCCTCCGATGATCAACCCCGGTCCCATCGATCATCGGCGCGAGAGATCCAGGGCGTGTCGTAAAGCTTCTCGCCGACACGGCTGCGGGATGTATGACCACTTGCCAGTCAAAGTCATCTTGAACCGACCCCATCCCGTTTCGGAAGAAGATCTCGCCCTGATCGGCATCGACACGGCGGCGATCCGGGTTGGCGCCAGGATCTCCGGAAGCGTGGAGTTCTCGTCGAAGATAATGGCCCGGACGATCGCGCTGGACAGATCCGGCGAGGCGGGCTCGGCCTTCGAGATCGAGGTGCGCGACCGTGATGTCCAGGGCGGCCGAGAAGGACATCACCAGGATCGCGCCTGCGGCTCGGCTCGAAGCTCGTCGAGAGGGACTTCTCGGTGATGATCGCGAACATGTCGTTCGAGGGGTAGGCGCGGGCGCGCCCACCCGCTCGCGCCGTGCGGTCGTGCCTACCCTGCGGTCCGCGACCTCGCGGTGCTCGGCCTGCGGTCCTCGGGTGCCACGATCACGCGGCGAGTTCGAGATGACCAAGGTGCGGAGCGGCGAGCACGTGGTCGGCTGGCGGGGGAGAGAGGTGCAGGGAGATCAACCTCACATCCATCATGCCCCTGACCACCCGTGCACCACCAGCTATCCTCACGTGTCCGCGCGCCAGTCCTTATTAGATGAGCCGTGAGAAAACCGGCTCCTTCGGGAACGGGCGGGGAACGGGGATCAACTTGGAACGCGCCTGCCCGCAGGACCGTCTCCACCACGTCCTCTTGAACGTCTTCGCTACGGTCGCCGCCTGCATCCTCACCCACAACGGCAGCGCAGCCGGGTCCGGGGCTGGGAGACGATCCACGCGATGGTGACGGCGCCGAAGGTCAAGAAGTCGATCACCGAACACGATCTGGAAGGCGTCGGCAAGCGCAGGCCCGCGAGCCCGCTAGCAGGCCGGAGCGACGACGACACGGGGACCGCGCCGAAGACGCGGAACCCGTCCCAGAGAGATGAGGAGGTGACGGAGGGGTGGGTCGATGATCTATGGCTTCAATCAGAACCTCGTGCGGGTCATCGCGTCAGCGTAATCGAACACATCGAAGATGATCTCGCGACCTTCCTCCATCCACGCCGCCCGGAGGCGGTCCGCCCGCGTGTTGCTGGTCTTGGGCATGAAAGCCGCCCGCCGCGGATGATCATGAAGCCACTGCTCCAGGCGGGGGATCGACATCAACGCCGACATCGTACCGGGGTTGAGATGGCGGTCCGATCGACCTCCAGATCCGCTTATTCCTCATTTCAGCCTGCTGTGATGTACTGCCTTCGCCGTCGAGTCGTAAGTTCGACGGCGGGGATGGACGCACCATGACTACGACACGCCGAGCTATCTTGAAGGGTGCCGCTTGCGTGGTCGCCGGGGGAGTTGTTCCGAGCCTGATCCGTTCCGCGTGCGCTCAGGGCGCAAGTGCGCCCGTGCGGGTCGGCATGGTGCTGCCGGTGACAGGTTCAGCATCCGAAGCTGGCCGCTACGCGCTGAGCGGCGCCAAGATCGCGCTGGAGGCGGTCAACAAGGCTGGCGGGGTGCTCGGCAAGCCGCTTGAGATCGTCGCTGAGGATGACCAGACCACCAACCCCGGTGCGGTCCTCGCCTTCTCCAAGCTCGCCTCGCAGAGTGACCTCGTCGGCTTCCTGGGCTCGATCCGCTCGACCCAGAACCACGCCATGGCCCCCGACATCCTGAAGACCGGCAAGCCTGTCTGCTTCGGCGGCACCGACCCGGTTCTGACGCAACTCGGCAATCCCTGGCTCTTCCGCTTCCGTCCGAACGACACCTACTCCTCGCGCGTGATCGCGGACTTTGGTATCGGCACCTTGGGCAAGAGGAAGTGGGCGATCATCCACTCCACCGACGCCTTTGGCACGAGCGGCAGCAGGCTGCTGACCCAGGCTTTGGCCAAGGCGGGTGGCACGGTAGTTCTGGACCAGGGCTACACCAACCAGAGCCAGGACTTCACGCCGGTCGTTCTGGCGATCCGCCAGTCGGGCGCCGACGTGATCGGCACATACTTTCCGTTCGAGAATGATCTTGCCATCTTCGCGAGGCAGTTGCGCCAGCTCGGCATCACTGTGCCCTGGGTGGGGTCTGCCTCTACCACCGGCATAACCGCGTTGAAGCTTGCAGGGGCTGCCCTCTACGGCACCTACGGCGTGACCGATTACGCCGAGGAGGCGAGCGATGCTGCCCGCGCCTTTGGTAAAGCCTATCGCGCCGCCACGAAGCTCGCGCCGGATGTCCAATCCTCATGGACCTTCGATGCGGTCATGGTGCTCGCCAAGGCGATCAACGCGGCGGGCAAGACGGAGCCCGGCGCGATCCGGGACGCGCTCCTGGCGGTGCGCGGCCACGAAGGCGCCGAGGGCACCTACAACTTCGACAAGAACGGCGACGGCCTGCACGGCTACAACATCGTCAGGAACGACAACGGCACGGTCATCTTCGACAAGCGGATCGACTTCTACCAGGGCTGAGTCGCGATGGATCGTCATTTGGTCTCGTCTGGAAGCTTCCGGCACCGGTTCGGGCAACCCCGGGGGCCATCATGGATCGAAGGCGAGGAAGGGTAGGTGTGAGGTTCCGACGATGAGATGGGAGGCTGGACGATGGATCGCGATGTCCAAGTTGTTCATCAGACTGGTGCCCGGTCACCTCAATGGTCCGTCTCGCGCCGGGGGCGATCCTCTCGACCGCAGGTCTGCTCGCCAGCCTCACGACGCCTCGATTCTCGGTTCATACTCGGAGCGGCGAAGCCATGAGTGCCGAGCTTGAGCCATATGGGAATGGGACACTTCCGGCGGCCATCCGCTCGCGGCTCCTGCCGGGGGTCAACGGCCTGACTACCCACGTGCTGGAGGCCGGGTTCGAGCCGGGAGATCGGCCGCTCGTGATGCTGCTGCACGGGTTCCCGGAACTGGCCTATTCGTGGCGCAAGGTCATGCCGCCGCTGGCGCAGGCAGGGTTCCACGTTGTAGCCGCTGATCAGCGTGGGTACGGTCGGACCACGGGCTGGGACGCTGCCTACGACGCGAGCATACACCCCTTCGGCTTCCTCAACGTCGTCACCGACACGCTGGCGCTGGCCTCAGCCTTGGGGCGCAAGCAGGTCGCCTGCGTGGTCGGCCACGACGCAGGATCACCCGCCGCGGCGTGGTGCGCACTCATCAGGCCGGATGTCTTCCGCTCGGTGGTGATGATGAGCGCTCCGTTCGCCGGGCCGCCCGCTCTACCGGTCCAGGTTGGGAGCGCGGCACTTCCATCGCCCGCCCAGAGCGACGATGCGCTCGACGCGCAGTTGGCCGCCCTGCCTCGTCCCCGGAAGTTCTACCAGCGCTGGTACAGGACGCGGGAAGCCAACGACGACATGCTGCACGCGCCGCAGGGGCTGCACGCCTTCCTGCGGGCCTACTACCACTCCAAGAGCGCCGACTGGCGGGCCAACGACCCCCATCCGCTCAAGGCCCGCACAGCGGAAGAACTGGCGAAGCTGCCGACCTACTACATCATGGACCGCGACAAGGGCATGGCGGAGACGGTGGCGCCCGACACGCCGTCCGAGGATCAGATCAGGTCCTGTGCGTGGCTGACGGACCCTGAACTAGCCGTGTACGTGGCCGAGTATGGTCGGACGGGGTTCCAGGGCGGCTTGCAAGGCTACCGACGCTACACCGATCCCGCCTGCGTCGATGACTTGCGCCCCTTCGCCGGTCGGACGATCGATGTGCCCGCCGCGTTCATCTCGGGTCGGAGCGACTGGGGCGTCTACCAGACGCCGGGCGCGGTCGAGGCGATGCGGACCCGCGCGTGCCCGCACATGACCACCTTCCACCTCGTGGACGGTGCCGGGCACTGGGTGCAGCAGGAACAGCCCGGTGAGACCGCGCGCCACCTTCTGGCGTTCCTGCGCGACAAAGCGTGAGCGCCAAGGACAACGGATGGCGCGAACGAGGCGGACGATAACGAACGAGAATATCCGGTGCGGGGAGAGGCGGCGCGTGCTCGCGGGCCTATCCGCTGGGCACCCGGTCCGGTGATACGCTCAACCGCCGCCGTCCGGGGGTGGTTCCCACGTTAGGTCTGGTTGAGTCATGACGACATTGCCCGCCGCGGCGCGAGTCAGTCTGGACACCGCAGCGGGACATTTGCGGCCGACCGACTACGCCGCCATCTTGCCCTGACGCTTCCCGGCCGAGAGCCGCTCGAACGTCGTGTTCACGAGGCGGATCTCGCGCTCGGACAGCTTCGAGGACTTGGGCAGAAGACGAACGTCGGCGACCCTTGCCGTCGCCATCTTCTTGCGCCAGTAGGCCACCTTCGAGCGCTCCGCGTCCGACATCGCCCCTTCTCCATCGAGGCTGCGAACCGGCTGGTCGATGATGACACCGGGCACGTGCTCGATCCGGCCCCCGAGACGCCCGTGCAGGTACTCCGCCTGCCGCTTCGAGAACACGTAAATCACGACCGGCTCGGCCGACGCAAAGTCGCGCAGCACGCACCGCATCACGAACTGGTACAGGGCGTTGTACTCACGCCAGTCGATCAACTCCTGGGCCGTCATACCGCAGACCTCGCGCAGCGTGCCGATCTCGAACTGGCTGGCCTTCATGGCCGCCAGCCACGCCACGCGCTTGTAGTGCTGGAGATCGTTGCGCCCGTGAGCCTTCGGGCTGATGAAGTCACGCTGGTCGAGCTTGGACTTCGCGCGCAGGCGCTCGTTGGCCGTCCAGAGCACGGGTTGGGCGCCCGCGTCCTGCTTAATGCAGGCACTGACCGCCTCCAGCGGCATGTCACCCTCGCGGAACCGCGTGATCGAACTATCCCGATGCTGCGAGAAGTACCGGATCGTCACCCGGTCGGCGGTCGGCACGAGGCGCTTGCGGCGCTCGAAGTCGATGGGGTCGAACTGCACGCCCCACTTCTCGGACCACGCCTTCACGGTGACGGACTTCGTCGCCTCGTCGCCGAGCAGGCGCACCGCCTTGAACGCGCTGAGGTTCAGGGGCGAGACGATGGCGAAGAACTCCAACCGGCCGCCCTCGGCCGGATCATCCCACGCCTTGCGCTTCACCCAGACGAAGGTATTCGCCTTCGCCAGCAGCACGCACAGGCCGTGGTGGACCTTGTCGTAGTCGTCCACGTCCGTCGCGCGGGCGAGGTCACGACCGGCAGCGGTCAGCCCGAGGCTGTAGCAGGCGCCGTCCTCGGCCTCGGGGCGCACGTACTTCCACAGCACGTCGCGGTGGTTGGCGGCATCGATCCGGAACACCTCGAAGATGTCCGGGACCTCATCGTACACAATGGTGCAGTCACCCCACTGGGACCAGTCCATCTGCGCCGCCGCGGCCTGCGTCACGAACACGAGGGCGGGCCTGCCCGCCGGTTCTTCGTCGAGCCTCTTACGGATGCCGAACAACTGGAGCGGCACGCGCAGGTCGTGGCGCTGGCTGTGCGCCATCTCGATGCGAAAGCGGACGGCCGTGCGAGGTCCGGCGATCTCGAAAAACTCCTGACGGCGCTTCTCGATGGTCTCGATCTTGTCCACCACGTAGACGGTCCGGCCACCTTCGCGGGCGCTGCGAGCGAGTTCGTCGTGGGTCTTGCCCTCGCCGCACTCGCCCTCCTTGACGAGCACAGTCAGTCCGGTTTCATCCAAGTCCACGATCGAGGACCAGTCCTCCTCGGTCTCCTCGACCGGAAGCCCCATGATCCAGTCCATCAGGTCGGCGGCCTTCTGCTCGCCATGCACCCGGATGAAGTGGTCGCCGTCCGTAGCGTCGATCTGGCGGAGCAGCCGGTCCACCTCGCCGTAGCTGAGCTTGCCTCCGGTCTTGGCCCAGACCATGCCGAGGAGCGAGCGCATGGTCTCGTAGTGGCTGCCCCCGACGACGCACGTCGCGTAGAGGTTCTGCCACGCCGGGTTGAAGACGGCAGGGTTGTCGATGCCGATCTGGGGCCGAACGCTGCGGTCGGCACGGCGCTCACGGGCGGCGGCCGTCTGGGCGGGCGTCCGCTGCGCCCGCGGCGGACGCGGCTCCTTCTGAACGAGGTACGGCGTCCAACAGCCGGGGTGCTCCTCCTGAAGAAGCTTTTGCTGGGCCAGGGCATCGTCCACGCCCATCGGCCGCGCGTGAAGCCGCTCAACCACCGTCGTGGTGTGGGGCGGCGCGAACAGGAAGTCGCCCGGATCGTAGATCGAGAAGTCGGCCTGCCCGCCGAACGCGACCGCGTTCAGCCAAACGGCAATCCGCAGCATCTCGGTGCGGGTGAGATCGCGGTCGGTGTCGATGACGACCCGGAACTTCGGCTTTTCGGCCGTGTGACCGAAGCTCGTGTACATGAAGTAGGAGAAACCCCGCGCGTCCAGGGCGGCGGCCACGTCCTGCATTGAGATGACCGGGCGGCCGGTGTCGGCGTTGTCCACGTCGGCGATGAAGACGGAGAGCACCTCCGCCTCCGCCGCGCCGGAGCGCCACTCGCCGCGCTTCGTGAAGGACTTTCCGGTCGTGCCGTTCACGAAGATGCGGTCGCTGATCTCGTAGAGGGTGGGCACCCAGCCGTTGGTCTCGGTCTTGTCGGCCTGCGGCTTCGAATAGAGAAGCTTGACGACGACGTGGTCGCGAAGGGCGACGAACGACGGCAGATCGTGGGATTCGGCGATCCACCTCATGTCGAGGCGAGGAAGGCCGGTCGTCTTGTCGATGAAGATGCGCGTGAGATCACTCACGCAGTAGGTGCGTTGGGTCACGAAAATTGCTTTCCTGAAATGGATCTTATGACTCAGAATGAGGCCCAATAATAGTATGACATTATTATGATGTACGATCGGAGGCGTCGATATTTATCTCACGAAGTATAATATTGATTGGCATGTCTGGGCCATGTACCGTGAGATTTTCGCTCTGAGGACTTATTCGACTTGACAAAATATTACCCTTATCGCGCTACGCCTCCGCAGCCCAAGATCCGTTACAGCGACATGTGGACCGCGATCCAGGCGCTCAGCCGCATCCACGACGGGATCAAGGGACAGAGCATCCCCGCCGTGGTGATGGACTTCTACAAGGTCATGAAGGGAGGTGACGCCCATCGGCCTGACATGTTGAAGGAGGTCGTGTTGGCGATGGCCAGCGCCTGCCGGAAGGGCGCCCCTGGTCGCAGTGCACTGCACGACATCGCGGTGCGGCGTCTGGCGCGCGCGGTCGCACGACAGTCGATCCCCCGCCTGGAGCAGTGGCTTCATGATCATCCGCGGCGGGCGGCTTTCATGCCCAAGACCAGCAACACGCGGGCGGACCGCCTCCGGGCGGCGTGGATGGAGGAAGGTCGCGAGATCATCTTCGATGTGTTCGATTACGCTGACGCGATGACCCGCACGAGGTTCTGATTGAAGCCATAGATCATCGACCCACCCCTCCGTCACCTCCTCATCTCTCTGGGACGGGTTCCGCGTCTTCGGCGCGGTCCCCGTGTCGTCGTCGCTCCGGCCTGCTAGCGGGCTCGCGGGCCTGCGCTTGCCGACGCCTTCCAGATCGTGTTCGGTGATCGACTTCTTGACCTTCGGCGCCGTCACCATCGCGTGGATCGTCTCCCAGCCCCGGACCCGGCTGCGCTGCCGTTGTGGGTGAGGATGCAGGCGGCGACCGTAGCGAAGACGTTCAAGAGGACGTGGTGGAGACGGTCCTGCGGGCAGGCGCGTTCCAAGTTGATCCCCGTTCCCCGCCCGTTCCCGAAGGAGCCGGTTTTCTCACGGCTCATCTAATAAGGACTGGCGCGCGGACACGTGAGGATAGCTGGTGGTGCACGGGTGGTCAGGGGCATGATGGATGTGAGGTTGATCTCCCTGCACCTCTCTCCCCCGCCAGCCGACCACGTGCTCGCCGCTCCGCACCTTGGTCATCTCGAACTCGCCGCGTGATCGTGGCACCCGAGGACCGCAGGCCGAGCACCGCGAGGTCGCGGACCGCAGGGTAGGCACGACCGCACGGCGCGAGCGGGTGGGCGCGCCCGCGCCTACCCCTCGAACGACATGTTCGCGATCATCACCGAGAAGTCCCTCTCGACGAGCTTCGAGCCGAGCCGCAGGCGCGATCCTGGTGATGTCCTTCTCGGCCGCCCTGGACATCACGGTCGCGCACCTCGATCTCGAAGGCCGAGCCCGCCTCGCCGGATCTGTCCAGCGCGATCGTCCGGGCCATTATCTTCGACGAGAACTCCACGCTTCCGGAGATCCTGGCGCCAACCCGGATCGCCGCCGTGTCGATGCCGATCAGGGCGAGATCTTCTTCCGAAACGGGATGGGGTCGGTTCAAGATGACTTTGACTGGCAAGTGGTCATACATCCCGCAGCCGTGTCGGCGAGAAGCTTTACGACACGCCCTGGATCTCTCGCGCCGATGATCGATGGGACCGGGGTTGATCATCGGAGGCGAGCTTCAACGGGAAGGTCACCCAGATCTCCTCCACGAGGACGAGCTTCTTGACGAGGAGTCCAGATCGGCCCCGATCAGAAGCAGGCTAGGGATGCTCAGACCTCGTCGAGCGCAGCTCTCGCACCCGAGCGCTGTCTGTGACCGCTCGATCGCCAACAGCGACCAAGACCGAGAACGGCAAATCTGGCGTAATTCTCTGAAAAACAAAGAGTATCGCCATTGGAGCGATGTGGACGTGAAGCTCTTAATCAGCGGGTCCTAGGTTCGAACCCTAGTGCGCCCACCATCTAACTCTCTGATCGATCGAGACTTTTTCTCAAGTCTGCCAGAACATCTACACCCGGTCGGGAGCCCGGTCGGGAAATTTCGTTCTGGCTTCGAGCTTTCTGATCGCCTCCTCGGCCAACGCCGGGTCGCGGTGCAGGTAATGGCTGTCCAAAATCGCGTTCACATCTCGGAGCGAGTGCCCGGTCAGGGTCGCGATCTGCGGACAGGTACATCCAGCCTGCGCAAGTCGGGTCACGGCCGTGCCGCGCAGGTCGTGAAAAGTTAGTTCCCTGATGCCGGCGGCGAGGCATGCCTTGCGCCACGAAGCTCGAAAGCCGTCGCTCGTCCAGGGTCGGCCGTCCGAGTTCAGCAGGATCACCTCGCTTGTGCGCGGCAGAGCATCCAGGTCGGCCTTGAGAGGTGCCCCGACAGGCACTTGGACGCGCGCACCGGTCTTCTGCTGCGTCAGCCGGATTACAGCGCCATTGTAGGCAGCCCACGGCAGCCGAAGCAGGTCACCCTGCCGCTGCCCCGTCCAGAGGGCAAGGATCAGAGGAAGGTGCAGGTGGGCCGGCGCGGAGGCGAGGAAGCGAGCCTCATCGTCATCGCTCCATACCTTGTCGGCGCGGCTGGCCCTGTAGACCCGACGGCCCCTCTCGCAGGGATTGGCGAGGACCAAGCCGCGATCACGCGCCCAGGATAGGGTACGCGCGAGTACGGCCAAGCCGTAATCCGCGCCCCGTGGTGAGCGCACCGCTAGCCGGTCCCGCCATGCCAAAAACTCGCCGCGCGTCCTCTTATCGGTGAGCGCACCGAGTGGGAGATCGCCGAACGCGACTTCGACGTTCTTGATGTGTCGGATGTAATCGCGGCGGGTTGCCTCACTGAGCGAGGTGAAGGCGGTGCTCGCCTGGAAGCTCCGCAGCACCGACAGGAGCGTGTCCTCGCGGATCTGCGAATGCCGCGACACCGCCTCCTGATAGGACGCCATGAACTCGGGCGTGCCGGGCTCGCCCATGAGGCGGGGGCCACCCTTCCACGCGTAGTAGTAGGTCCGGCAGCTACCATCGGCGAGCCGCTTGCGCTTGCTATTAAGGCCTTTCAGTCGCACGCGCATCGCGCTGGGCCCTCCATACGTCGAGCGGATTGTCTGCCGTCGACTTCGCCGGCTCAACGGGGTGGATCACGATCTTGCCCTCAGCAATTTCGACGCGTCCGACCTTGAGGCCGGCGGCCTGCGCGCCGGCCACAGCGCGTGTGATGGCAGCCTTCGTGATAATCTGGCGGCGCGACATGCCTAGCCCTCAATAGGTACCCTTAGAAGCAGCTCGCGCGGTGCGCTTCCACATCGATCACCTTTTTGGTAGGTGATTTCAAATCCTGAAATAGCATCATTCTCGGATGGTGGCAACCTTTAGCGTGTTGAAATATGAAGCCGGGATATTTCTGGCTTACTCAGGGGAGAATGGCGCATGCCGGAGGAACACGAGCGGCCTAGAAGGCGAGGTCGGCCTAGCTTGCCACCGGGGGAGAAGAAGCGGCATTCGATGACCTTCCGGCTCAGAACGGAATTGCGAGACGCCTTGGAGGAGTTGGCAAAGCGAGATGGTAGATCGATAAGTGAGCAAGTAGAACATTATGTTGAAATGGGAGTCGTCGGTGACACTAGATATTTACACAGTACCGGTCAGAGAAAATTGCCGCATTCAATTAGTCAGATCGTAAAAAGATATGTTGTTGGTGATCCGTCTCAGCCTTTATTTAGTTTACAGGCTGCGGACGTTAAGAATTCTCTCGGTGATTATCAGGAGTTTTGCTTGTTGAACCAGTTTCTAAATTGTATTAACGCCTCTCTTTCAGAGATCAGCGATGCCGATTTCTTGGCTTTGATGTCGAAAATGACGACAGAATATCTAACGTCCAAACGGGGTCATTTTGGCGACAAGGAAGCTTCGATTAAATGAAACTAATTTGGAGTTCCACGCGCGTGTTTCGGGAAGCGAGGGAGCCTCACTGCTCACTTTCGATGCGGGTGTAGCCAATCGGGTAGGGTTTGAAGCGCGATCGCTTTGGCTTGTCGCCGTCGACATCCGGCAGCCGGCTTATGGCGTGTCGCTGCAGGCAGTGGTACGAGCTGGAGCGGGTGAGATGCGGGATGGTGGGTTGCAGCGGGTAAAGGCAGTCGTCGAGCGGCGGCAGGATGTGCCTGCGAAATGCAACGACGACCGCCTCGTCCTCCGCGCTCGGCACGCTGGAGCGAGGCGCCTTCGGCTCCATCCGCGCACCCGTGCTGGCTTGGCGTAAGCGCCATTTCTGCACGATGGCCAGGCTGATCCCGTAGCGCTCGGCAGTCGCTCTCACACTCTTTGGTGCACCTTTCGACCGGGGCGGGCAAGCCACTTCGTGGCGTAGCGTCCCAGCCTGAGCGCCTGCCGTGGCGGCTACTCAAGCTCGCATCTGAACAGGGCTCAAGAGAGACCGTCGCATCACCGCTGCCGAGAGGGACGGACAGACCACAGGGTGTCGCGCCAGAGCCTGCGAGCCAGAGCGCCTGTCAATGAGCGATCCGCACGACCTCCCGGCTCGGGTCAGTCTAGCCCTCCCGGAGATGTCAGCCCATGCCTATGACTGTCGGCCTCGACTGGGGGTGCAAGCGGCCATGCCGTCTGTGCGCTCGATGAACACGGCAATATCCTGGTCCGGTTCGAATGCCCCCACTCGGCAGCGGGGCTGGCCGAACTGCGGCGGCGGTTGAGGCGGGTCGCCGCTCCGGAAGCTTTGCCAGTGGCCATCGAGCGCCGCGGCGGCCTCGTCGTCGAAGCCCTCGCGGCGGCGGGCCACCCGATCGTGCCCATCCATCCCAACGTCGTCAAAGCCTGTCGCCCGCGCTACCGCGCAGCCGGCGGCAAGTCCGATCCGGGCGACGCCTACATGCTGGCCGATATCCTGCGCACCGACGGGCACCGCTTCCAGCCGCTCACCGTTGTGTCCGGGGAGATCAAGGCCTTGCGGGCCTTGTTCGAGGACGCGACGATCTGTTGGCTCAGCGCGTCGCACTCGCCAACCAGCTCCGGGCTGTGCTCGACAGTTTCCGGCCCGGCGTCGCGACGATCTTCGCGGCCCTCGACAGCCCAATCGCGCTGGCCTTCATCGCCCGCTATCCCACGCCCGAGAGCGCCCATCGCCTGGGCGAGAAGCGCATGGCCAGCTTCCTGAGGCAGCAGGGCTATCCTGGCCGCCGAACTCCAGCCGTGTTGCTGGACCGGTTGCGTGCGGCTCCTGTCGGCCAAGCGCCGGCCACGGAGACCGAGGCCAAAGGTCGGCTCGTTCGCGCGCTCGTCAGCGTTCTGGAGACACTCGCCGTCGAGATCGGCAGGCTGTCCTCGCGCATCGAGCTTGCGGTGGCCGAGCTGCCGGACGGACGGATCATCATGTCCTTCCCCCGCGCTGGTCGCATCAACGCCGCTCAGATGCTGGCTGAGATCGGCGACGAGCGTCGACGCTTTCAGACCTTCGACCAACTCGCGGCCGAGGCCGGAGTATCGCCAGTCACACACGCATCCGGCAAACGCCGCGGCGTGGTGTTCCGCTTTGCCTGCAATCACCGGCTACGCGCCGCCATCACGTGCTTTGCCGACAACTCTCGACATGCCAGTACTTGGGCTGCGCAGCACTATGCCCGAGCTCGGAGCCGAGGCTGCACCCACTCTCATGCCGTCCGCGTGCTCGCGCGAGCATGGCTGGGTATTCTCTGGCGCGCCTGGTTGGACGGAAGGCCCTACGATCCTCAGCGACACAGCTCAGCCGTCCGGCTGACCGCCTGAATGGACAGGGCTGGACACAGGGTGACTCTCTTGACGAGCTTGGATTGACCGATAGACCGCCTCGGTGTCTGTTGGCTTGCACACGATATGAGGCCACCGTTGGGCAACATCGAAAGAGCTTCCCCTATTTCGGCTTCAGCGACAACCGGCCAACTCGCTAATGGATATTTGGACTCAGAGGCACGTCATCATCATCTGATGTATGGAACCCTGCATTTCGGCATAGGATCGCAACGTTACTGATGTGGTGCGCGAGCAGTGGGTTCTTCGCTCTGTCTATGTCTTTTATAAAGTTCATAAGACTATTGACCATAATGTCCACCGATTCCGGCATGAGAAAAGCCTCTCCGTCGGGATCCACCAACAGATCAACCATCGAAATCCCGGATGTATACTCCATAATTTTAACGTTCGCGCGGGCGATCTGGCGCGCATCGCTCGCGTTGGCGGCACTGTCCTTGTAGAAACTGATGGCCATGCTGAAGGCCTCCAAAACAACGTCGCGAATCCAAGCGTCAGGCATCAGCGGGTTCATGTGTACTCCCTTTGATTGGTTTGTCAGGCCACACCGTTGGACCGGATCGGCGCCGCGGGGAGGAGGTCGGACTTCCCTGTGCTTCCCTTACGAGCAGCATCGCCGGGAGTATCCCCGGGTTCATCCGCTCGCTGCGATGGGTTCGCTGCGCCGGGCTTGGAAACGCCGAGCAAAGCGGGCACGTGCGGGATGCAGCCGGGTTCGGCGCACAAAAGCGCGAGGCGAAGCTCGTTGAAGTTTGTTCTCACGTTCTAGGTTCCTCTTTGTTCCGGATTTTGGACACCGGCTGTGTACGATGTGAACGACTTTGGGTGGCCGAATTCGGTCGTGCCGAAACCGAATTCGGCTATCCGGCCTAGCGACGTCATTGGGCGGAGTGACCAGCGCACCTCGGTCGGTGCGGCAGCAGGTCAGAGAGGTCGGTTTCCTCGCTGCCCGTGAGCAGGTGCGGGCGCGCCTCGGGCCGGCGCTGCGCCACTGTCATCGGGTCGTACAGGCGCTTCACTGTCAGGCCGTTGCGCTATTTGTCGTGTGAGACCGGCTCACGAGCCCATTCACGTCTGCAGGTCTAAGAGGCAGGGATGCGCCACAACCGCACCTTGGCCCCTGGCCAGGAAGCGGATCTTCGGCTTTGCGCCCATCCCGGTCATTCGGCTGACATGCCGCATTCCTTCGAAGCGGACATGATCGCAGCTCAATTTACAGAGCTGGATCGCGCCGACAGCCGAAGTCGCCCCTGAGCCAGACTGGATTTTCTGATCCGTCTTCGTCCGAGCCGGCTGCCGGCGACAAACATTTACACTGATCCATCGCCACGCGCAGGCCGCTTGACCACTCACCCCAGATGGACAGGAGCTTCCACTTCCAAGCCTCATAAAGGTCGTAGATCATCTGAGCACGGGCAATCCTTGAGCGCGGGCGGCGCAGCTGGAGCGCCGCTTTGTGCTGCCGGTCTCTGCGCAGCGGCGGCTGCCAATGACGCGCAGGCCCCTGGAACCCTCAGCCCCGTTGGCACTGTGAGCGCCAATAGAACAACCTAATATTGCCGGGTTATTTTGTGCACCTCACCTCCCGATCTGGCGGCCCCGCTCACCGCACCCCGCTGGTCCTGCTCATTTCGCCATCGCCGCCCGGGCTGCCTGGATCTTCGCCTTCACTGCTTCGAGGTTGAAGCTCGCGCCCTTCTGCATCGGCGGGAACTCGATGGCCGTCATCGCAAGCTTCTCCACCTCCTGTTGGACGAAGGTGAACCGCCAAAATTCGTAGAGAAACCAGTTCATGTAATTCTGTGTGCCGTTCTTGGTCCCATTGTCGGGCCAGCCCGTGCGCTCGAAAGGGTCGAGCCGGAGGTTAGTGATGTAAGGGACATCTGGTTTGGTCTTGTCCCCAAGCCACCCGGCGGGTTGGTCAATGAAACGGTATTTGTAATCACCGATCCGCACGGCTCCGAGTTCACTCTCCCCGAAATACCAGATCTCATTACGCCTCGACGGGCCCTTGCCGGTGATCAGGTCCATCTGATTGTAGCCGTCAAGGTGCACCTTGTAGCTCTCGTCGCCAATCTTTTTGCCCCTCTTCAGTTCCTCACCGATATCGGCGTTGCCCGCTGCGGCGACCAACGTCGGGAACCAGTCGAGGCCGGAAATGACGCCGTTCTCGACCTTGCCGGCGGGCACTTTGCCAGGCCAACGAATCATCGCCGGGGCACGGAAGCCACCCTCCATGACCGTGCCCTTCGATTGCGCGAATGGAGTTTGGCCGCCATCCGGCCAAGTAAAGACCTCCGTGCCGTTGTCGGTAGTGAAGACGACGATAGTGTTATCGTCCGCTCCAAAGTCCGTCAGCTTCTTCATCACCGACCCGACGACGTCGTCGAGTTGCGCCATGCCGGCCTCATGGATGGTCCAGCCGTTCTGGGAGTTGCGCAGAGCTTGATACTTCGGCGACAGGTGGGTGGTGACGTGCATTCGGGTGGGATTGAGCCACACGAAGAATGGCTTGCCGTCAGCTTTGGCCTTGTCGATGAAGCCGAGTGCCAGGTCACGGATCTCGTCGTCCACCGTCTCCATCCGTTTAGGATAGAGGGGTCCCGCGTCCTCGATCCTCTGCTTGCCGACGACGCCCCAGCGCGGGTCGTCGGTGGGATCAGCCACGCTCGTCGCCCAGGAATGGATCATGTTGCGCGGGCCGACCTGACCCAGAAGCTCCTGCGGGTAGCCGGGGTGGGCAGGGTCCTCCATCGCATCGAGATGGTAGAGGTAGCCGAAGAACTCGTCGAAGCCATGCACCGTGGGCAGAAACTCGTTCTTGTCCCCCAAGTGATTCTTGCCGAACTGCCCAGTGGCGTAGCCCATCCCTTTCAGCACGGTGGCGATGGTTACAGCCTGGGCGGGCAATCCGATGGGGGCGCCGGCTTGGCCAACCGTTGTCATGCCGGTGCGGATCGGCAGCTCGCCGGTGATGAAGGCTGCCCGCCCGGCCGTGCAGCTTGCCTCGGCGTAGTAGTCGGTGAACAGCATACCCTCGGAAGCCAGCCGGTCGAGGTGGGGCGTCCGTCCTGCCATCATGCCACGATGGTAGGCTCCGATGTTCCAGATGCCGATGTCGTCGCCCATGATGACGATGATGTTCGGCTTCTGCCCCGCCGGCGTCGGCTGCTGCTGAGCCTGCGCTGCCGCCGTCGGAGTTCTCGATATCAGTCCGGCGGTCGCCAAAAGCGAAGTGCCGGCGAGGAGCATGTTCCGACGGCTGAGTGCGTTGCCCGGTTCGGAGCTCGTTTGATCCGTTTGGTGCGCGTCATCGTGAGTCATGACCGATCCTTCTCCCTCAGGATGCACCTGAAGCCGACGTGGCTCATGGAAGTATCGACTGGCTGCGCGTGCCGGGCCGCCGGGCGATAGCGGCGGCAGTAGTTCGGCGCGCATAGGTGCGAGCCGCCTTTCACGACCTTGCAGGGGATCAGAACCTGCGGATTGCGCGGGTCGAAGCTGTCCTCCTCGCGCCCGCCATGCGGGTTCCGAGGAACGCAACAGGCCTTCGAGGCATCGACCGGATGCGTCGGTCTGTACCAATCGGACGTCCACTCCCAGACGTTGCCAATCATATCGAAGAGCCCGTAGCCGTTCGGGGGGAACGAGCCGACCGGCGTCGTGCGCTTGTAGGCTCCGGTGGCGGTATTGAGGTGCGGGAAGTCGCCTTGCCACGTGTTGGCCATCTGGCGTCCTACGGGTGTAAACTCATCACCCCAGGCGTACTCCGCGCCGTCAAGACCACCGCGGGCCGCAAACTCCCACTCAGCCTCGGTTGGAAGTCCCTTACCGGCCCACGCGGCGTAGGCCTCGACGTCGCGTAACGCGACGTGCACGACAGGATGATCGTCGAGGCCCTTGATCGAGCTGCCTGGTCCGTAGGGATGCCGCCAATTCGCCCCCTCAGAAAAGCCCACCACCGGGTCCAGTCGCGCATGTCGCCAGGCTCTCGTGGCGGTGAGAAGGCGAGCGAGCCGGCGTAGAGCACGTTTGACTGTGCGCCCGGATAGTCCTTGGGATCTGGGGGCTCTCGGCGACGGTCCGGTAGCCAGACGCGCGGACGAAGTCTTTGAAACCGCGGTTGGTGACCGGGGTCTTGTCGATCCAGAAGCCGTCCACGGTCACACGGTGGGCCGGCGCCTCCTCGGAATAGTGCTTGTCCGATCCCATGCGGAAGGTTCCGCCAGGTATCCAGCACATGCCAAGGCGGACATCCGGCATTTTCGTGGGAGTAGGCATGTTAGATGCAGTCGGCGAAGCGCCAGCCATTTCGCACTCCCGTCCGATATGGACAGATCCTTTGCGCTCAGCGCTGGCGCTATACGCCTTCGGTTCCGTGGGATGCTTCTGAAGTTTGCCTAAAATATCGAATCGCGAAAATTTATTTACATTTGCAGGCATGTCAGCAAGGCTACATAACTGGGCGGCCCGCCGATGCTAACTTCACGAATGCAGTTTTCACGGTGCTGTGCTTTGAAGCCAGACCATTGCTGCTCAAGCTGTGAGCGGGCCAGTGTCTCGTCATGCATGCAGCCCTGATCGGTCGTCTGGGAGCTTTGACCGAGCGATGGCGCCTCGCCGCAGATTGCCTTGATGTTGAAGCGCGGCACCTCGTCGGCTTGTGCAGATGTAGCGGCGAGAAGTGTTAGGAGCAGCAGGCTTGGTGGCTTCAACATCGGTTGCCCCCTTCGCTAGAGTTCTATGCAATTAGCTTTCTCATCCAACGGCGGATAAATCAGGTCGCCGGGCTCTAATCCGCGTGAACTAACGCTCAGCGTAGACCGGCAGGTCGCTTCGCCACATCTGTGATCGGCGTCGGGCCGACAGTGAGTCGCTGGTGTAGTAGGCGTTTGATATTGATGTATGTCAAGTGGACGCGGTGAAATATACTCACTTGGAGAGCGAAGCTTAGCGGGAGTGAGTGGGCAGCCCCTCATTAGGAATCGGAAGCTGGGACGCGCTACGGAGAATTTATACTGGGCGGAGAGGCTGCCGCTAAATCTCAGGCCCGCTGTTGAATGCAGCCAACCCGCGAAGGGCACACCGACAAGTCACCACCATTGATGGCTCGAAAGGTCGCCGAGTCTGTTGTCGTGCAGATCGCCGGCCCATTTCTGGTGTACGAGCCCGACCCAGCCGCTGGGCCGATCAGGACGCGCTGTACTTTTGCGATTTCTACGATTCCACTAAAACTGATCGCGCTACGTTTATGGCAAGTCGCCCAACCTTTCTGCTGGTATCTGTTACCTGTCTGACACCTCCCGGTTGGTACACCAGTGGTGATTCGCTCCTCTCAAGGCTATTGGAAAGTGCGGGCCGTATCCGAAGCAGTGGTCGAGGGGATGAGCCCCTGGGCCATCAATCGGCGGGGCGACACTCGTCATGGTTTTGGCGCCTCGCGAGCCTCGTGTGGGCAGTGGGCGAGCAACAAGCGCCGGAGGCGCAGACCGCGCCGAACGCGGCTTCGGATCCGAAGACGCAAGATCCGGTGTCCTCACCCTCCATGCGGTCACCATCATTCTCCCACAGACCACAGGCGAGCAGCTGCCGGCTTGTCCCACGGTTGGCTTGGAAAAGGCGCAGAATGCGGCCCTCCGCTCACTTCATCCTCGCCATTGTTCTCCCCGCGGGTGTACGTCTTGCGCAGGAGATGGACAAGCAACAACGCCAGAGGGGAATTCACGATCTCTAGTCTATGCTGCGCGCCCTCGGAGCGATGCCGACATTCAATCGTCAGAAAATTATGCCCTACCCGCGATATCGAAACCAGCTTCCATCACGGCAAGTGTCGCAAAATCACATCAAACGGCTGGGATTCAAAAGGGGATCCGCTCGAACGCTTGCTGACCAACACATGTTATGACAGCGTTGCTTAAACTCTCGGCGAGCCTCCTCACCAATCCTTGGGAGCTGAAGATATGCGGCGCCTCGGCACGCCAAGACAATGGGCTGCGGCAGCTCTCCTGGGCGCATTATCCCTGATGGCGGCAGAGGCGGTCCAGGCGGCCGAATATGCACAAGGCATCTACGTGCTCGGAAATCGGGGCCCGCTCGCGGGTGTGATCCCGCCGCCAGGCTTCTACTTCGAGAGCGAGACGTACTTTTATCAAGGAGACTTGGGCGGGAACCGGGCCTTGCAGGGCGGTGGTGTCGTGGCCGCGGGAGTCAAGAATAATACCGCCGCGAATTTCGCGTCGCCGATCTGGGTCACGCCGGTCGAGATCCTTGGCGGCAATCTCGGATTTTCGATTACCATTCCGTTCGGGACGCCCGACGTCAGCGCCGCCGCGATCCTATCCTCACCGCGCATCGACCGCATCATCGCCGGACGCGAGCACGACGCCATCTTCAACATCGGCGACATCTATCTCGCTTCATTCGTGGGCTGGCATGCCGGCAACTTTCACTGGACCGCGACGGCGCTGGGCGTGGTCCCCTCCGGTTCGTTCGAGAACGGCCAGCTGTCCAACATCGCACTCAATCGGCCAGCCCTCGATCTCAGCGGCGCGCTCACCTACCTCGATCCGGCCCTCGGCTACGAACTCTCGGTCGTGCCTGGCATCACGTTCAACTGGATCAACCCCGCAACACAGTAGCTGACCGGCACCGAATTTCACCTGGAGTGGTCGGCATCAAAATACCTGAGCAAGGACTTCTCGGTGGGCCTCGTCGGCTATTTCTATGACCAGCTTACGGGGGATAGCGGGTCCGGCGACAGGATCGGCCCGTTCAAGGGCCGGGTTGTGTCACTGGGCGGCCAAGTCGGGTACACCTTTCACGCCGGCGCGATCCCGATCTCCACGAACGTCAGGGTTTATCGCGAATTCGACGTCAAGAACCGGTTTCAAGGCACCGCGACTTACCTGACCATCTCGGCTCCGCTCTGGGTGGCGCCGCCGAAGGCGACCGCGGCGGAGAAACCGATCGTCGCGAAAGACTGAAGGACCGATCAGCATATCCGACAGCCCGAAATGGGACCTGCAACATGCCGGCGAAGCGGCCCGGAGCGGCCAGCGTATCCCGGAGCAGGATCATCCGAGAAGTAACCGAACAGAATAGGCTTTTGCACGGCGGCCGAGCCAGGAACTTCCGGTCCGCCCTGGCCGGGTGCGGAGCGGGCTACACGGTAAGATCGCCACATCCGCCAGAGCCATACAGATCTCGTAGCCGCGGGCGGACGGCGGTCCTCATCCAGCGGCCGCGCCGATGTCCGCAGGGAAGTGGGAGAATGAGGCCGCGCTGCGAAGGCACTGGCCTCTCTGCACGGACGCTCACGGTGATCGCCTGCGGTCCTGCGGACGGCAGGCAGTGCTGTCTAAGCGAGGATGCCGTGCCGGGCGCGGATTGGCTTGGGCGCTGGCTCGCCGATCGATTGGAGAAGATCGATCTCGATGGTGCGTGTCATCGCAAGCATCGGCAGCGCGTGTGGGCTGTCGGCGAACGGATCCTCCAGATCCAATCCGATCTCGTCCAGTGCCAGGAATAGAAACCCGACTAGGGTCGAGCCCAGCGGAGTGATCCAACCCAGCTCCTGCACCATGGACAGCGGGAGCAACAGACAGAACGCTCGGACCAGAACGCCCGGCACGGCCGAGAACTGGATCGCCAGAGGTGTGTTGCGGATGCGCTCAAGCCCGCCTTGCGCATTGGCGAGGTCGGACAAGATGCGGTCGACTGAAGCGAGCAGCGCAGGGTGAACCGCTCGCGCCTCGGCCAAGTGTCGCAACCGGCCTTCGATCGCGTGCAAGACCGCGTTGGGTACATTTCGGCGCCCTTGGATGCCGGCGGCCAAGTCTGGTGTGAGAAGCCGCTCGAGGTCCGCTGCAACGTCACTCCCCTGCAGGGCGCCCCGCAGCGCGTGGGCATAGGCCACCATGGCTCGGGTGAGGTCGGGTACCCCGCCGAACAGCGCCTCCATCTCGCGCGAGAACGAGCGGGCGTTGTTGGTCACGGCTCCCCACAAAGTGCGCGCCTCCCACCAGCGGGCATAGGCAGCGTTGTTGCGCACGCTGAGAAACAACACGAGGGCGGAGCCGATCAGCGAGGTTGGTAGGCTGGGCTGATCCATCCAGGGCCGGTGCGCCGTCTGGAAGACGACTACGACGAGCACGTCCCAGGCGAAGAGGACGAGGAGCGCTCGCAGGCCTTCACGGAACAGCTGAATTAGGCCGGTGCGTCGATCAACGATCATGGCCGTTGCGTGAGCCAGTCGACGGAGGAAAGCTAAACTAGCAAACTTCGCCGCAACGACAGCGGCACCTAGGGAGACGAGCTGTCGGTTTTGTAAGACCGACCGCAGACCGTCAGCGCATCGCTATGCCCGCTCCATGCCCCGCCCGCATCCGAGAACGTACCGCACGGGATGTCGCCCGCTGCCCCTCGGCAGCCCTTCGACGGTCCCGTGCCTACAACCTGGGTGGCGCCGAGATCCGTGGACGGCAAAGGCTCATTTGCTCTTGCCTGCACTTGAGCGACCGTCTGACGGATCGTCCAGCATATTGCCTAGTTGTACTCGACCCTTCTGAAGGCGCACTCTCGCCACCTCCGGGGGAGATCAGGTCGGAAGCAGAGACGCCGAGACGCGCCCCAACCCCGGAGGATTGCCCCGAAGAGGTCCACCGTGACGACCGGTCTGTCGAAACAAGTTGTCTGAATGCGGCTAAGAGAAAGGACTGCCACGTGAGGCGCTTGAAGCTGCTTGGCCAACGCACGCTGGTGGCGCTCCTTGGTCTGGTGACGGTCTGGCTGATCCTAGTGCTGTTTTACGACGTCGCCGATCGCCGCCTTCCGCTCGTCCTGGCGCTGGCGTCAACCTACGCAGCCAGCGCCTACCTGATCCTGCCTCGCGCGATCAGGCTCGGTGCGCGCATCCTCAACCGGGGCTCTATCCCCTCCTACACGCTGACTGGCGATGGCCTGCCCGGTGATCCTGTGAATCTGGCCCTGATCGGCACCTCCGACGAGTTGCGCCGCGCCTTCATCCGAGCCGGTTGGACGCAGGCCGATCCGCTCGGGATCGGTAGCGCGTGGAAAATGGCGTGCGCCTTCGTCCTGAACCGGCCCTATCCGAGCGCCCCGTTCAGCACGCTCTACCTATTCGACCGGGGACAGGACGTTGGTTTCCAGCGATCGATCGGCAACAGCCCGCGCAAGCGCCTTCACGTCCGCTTCTGGGGCATATCGATCGAGCGTGCGGAGGCGACGCTTGACACCGTAGCGTTTTGGCTCGCCTCGAGCCGGCCGGCCGACACCGAGCGCGCCTTGTGGATCGGTGCCGCGACCAAGGATATTGGATTCTCCCTGACGCGCCTCAGCTTCCAGATCACCCACGCGACCGATGCTGATACCAACGCGGAGCGCGAGTTCCTTGTCCGAGAACTGAGAGAGCACGGAGCGATTGGACAGATCCGCCACCACAGGCCTGGCGAGCGGCTGTCAGTTGGCACGGTGAATCGCTACCTCAGCGACGGCTTGGTGGCCGTGGCGGAGCTGAGCGAGCAGGCATCGCGGATGCGCTAGAGTTGGTGGGCTTTCTGTACATTCGGAGATTCCGGACGGGCGCTGCGAGGAGCCGCATTGGATCACTGAGGCCCTCTCCTCAGCTGTACCGAACGTCCCCTAACCCACCGATTGAGTCACGAAGCGGAATGACCGGTTTCGGCCACCATCGGTCGCTCAGGTTCACCAGTCAGATTGCCCGGAAGCAGACGTTCTCTGCACCCGCTTTGGCTTAGGATGAGCCAATTCGGAGTGACATGTCGCTCAGCCGAATGCTCGTGAGTGGGCTGCGGCCTCGGAGGAAGCTGAGCGGCCCTGATCGTGGATAGACCCAAGTCGCCGCACCGAGCGAGACCCGCGCCCATGCCTGCGCTTCAGTCACTTGGTGCACGCGCTCGCCACCATTGTCCATTCGATGCTGCACGATACGGGTCTGCACCGGCCAGCGCCCGGGCACCATTGTTCGGCTCCAAAACCGGAGGTGTGCGAGCGTGTCTCCTTGCGGTGTCATCGCCCTCGCCTCGAAGTCCGTTCCGTTGGCACCGCCATTCTTCTGGATCTCGAAGGCGGCCTCCTGTTTGGGGACGCTCCACAATGCGCGAGCCCCGCCAGGGAGGCCGGATGATCAACCCAAATGCAGGGTACGTTCACCGACAGAGGGATGCCGCGCACCTGACCTGACCGGTATTTTGGACCGGGCCAGTTGCGAGGCTACTGCATAGTAGCGGCCATGGGGAGTCGGAAGGCCAGATCCGGGTAGCTGACGGGCGCGGGCGGCCGATAGCCCAGCGACGAATGCGGTCGGATCTGGTTGTCGGTGGATTGCCAAAGACCGATCACGATCTGCGCTTCTTTCAGCGAATAGAAGATCTCCTGGCGTAGACACTCGTCACGAAGTTTGCCGTTGAAGCTTTCGCAGTAGCCGTTCTCCCACGGCGATCCTGGCGCGATGTACTGGATCTTCGAGCCAGCTTTGGCGACCCACTTGCGCAGCGCTTTGGAGATCATCTCAGGACCATTGTCGCAGCGGATGTGCTCCGGGATGCCGTGCAGGCACATGGCGTCGGCCAACGCCTCGATCACACCCACGCCGTTGATGCGCCGCGCCACCTTCAGCGCGAGGCAGGCTCGGCTGTGCTCGTCGATCAGCGTCAGGATGCGCAGGCTTCGGCCGTCGTGGGTCTGCGCTTGAACGAAGTCGAAGCTCCACACGTGGTTGCGGTGGAGCGGCCGTAGTCGCACGCACGAGCCGTCGTTCAGCCACAGGCGGCTGCGGGGTCTATGTCGGCTGGGAACCTTCAGCCCCTCGCGACGCCAGATGCGCTGGACCCGATCCTTGCCCACCGGCCAGCCGGCTGACTGCAGCAGCGCGGTGACGCGGCGGTATCAGTCGCGCCCGTACTCGGACGCCAGGGCGATGATGGCACGGGTCAGCCCATCCTCGTCGGCCGGCAACGTGGGCACGTAGCGCTGCGTGCCCCGATGCTGGCCGACGATCCGGCAGGCGTGACGTTCCGAGAGGCCGTACTTCTCCCGGATGCCAGCAACCGCCTGCCGGCGTCGCTCGGGGGCTACAAGTTTCCCGAGGCGACGTCCGCCAGCACCTGCTTCTCCAAGGAAAGATCGGCCACCAGACGACGAAGCCGCGCGTTCTCGCGCTCCAGATCCTTCATCTTCTTGGCCTGATCGACCTTCAGACCGCCGTACTCCTTGCGCCAGCGGTAGTAACTCTGCTCAGAAACATCCGCCGCCTTGCAGGCGACAGCGATGCTCTTACCTTGCCCCATCTGCACCTCGATCTGGCGCAACATCAGCACGATCTGTTCCGCGCTCGGCCTCTGTCCTCGCTTCATCCCCAACTCCTCTGGTCCCAGCTGATCCTCTCAATCAGCCCGGTCCAAAGCCAGCCGGTCAGGTCAGCGTGAGGCCGACTGCATCGAAAGTGCGCCAGACCCTTATCCCACGCCTAATCACACGGAAGCGCCATCAGGTCCTCTGCTCCCAGCAATTTGGGTATGCGTCGGCGATCTCACGCAGCAGGTCGGCGCGTTGCATATCTTCGAGGTCGGGAAGGATGTCCTCGCTTGCTGCATCCACGGCCGAGACCAGCAGAATGCCAGACTTGGCAAGCACGAACTCGACCAGCACTTCCTGCTGGGCATAGGGATCGTATGGATGGAGGCAAAGATGCTTAGGCATGGCTTTCAACTGCGCTCGGCGATGTCCCGCAGATCGCTTATAGTTGGGATTCTGACGAACTCATGAAACCGGGTTCACCGCGGTTGGACGCAGCTCTCTTCGATCAGCACTCCGCAAGATTGACCGCGAGTCCACCAGTCGAAGTCTCTTTGTACTTCGAACTCATGTCACGCCCGGTCTGCTTCATGGTCTCAATGCAGTTGTCGAGAGGCATGATGTGACTGCCGTCGCCACGTAGCGCCAGCGACGCTGCTGCAACGGCTTTGATCGCACCGAGGCCGTTACGTTCGATACAGGGCACCTGAACAAGCCCCCGAATAGGATCGCAGGTCAGTCCGAGGTGATGCTCGAGCGCGATCTCGGCGGCGTTTTCGATTTGTGCATTGGTGCCCCCTAGCGCGGCGCAGAGGCCGGCGGCTGCCATTGCAGCCGCAGACCCAACCTCGCCCTGGCAACCGACTTCCGCGCCAGAGATCGAAGCATTGGTCTTGATGATGCCACCGATGGCGGCCGCCGTCAGAAGGATGTCGCGAATGCCTTCATGATGGGCGCCGATGCAGTGATCGCGATAGTAGCGGATCACCGCCGGCACCACGCCGGCTGCACCGTTGGTGGGGGCTGTGACGACCTGCCCTCCGCCGGCGTTCTCTTCGTTGACCGCCATCGCGTACACTGACAGCCAGTCTTTCACGACGTGGGGTTGAGCGCGATGGGTACCGCGCTCCGCCAGCAACATCTGGTGGATGTCGCGTGCGCGACGGCGAACGTTCAATCCGCCAGGTAGTGTGCCATCCGCGGCCAGCCCGCGCTCGATGCACCGGTCCATCACCGCCCAGATCCGGTCCAAGCCGGCATCCAAATCGGCGTCCTTGCAGTTAGCCGTTTCGTTGGCCCGTTTCATCGCTGAGATGCTGAGGTTTGATGCGGTTCCCATAACGAGCATCTCCGCCGCGCTTCCGAACGGGTACGGCCGCAGCACCGAGGCATCCAATCCCTGGATTTCCGCCCCTTTTATTTCCTCCCCCGTAAGGACGAAGCCACCACCTATTGAGTAATAGGTTTCCGAAAGATGCAGGGCTCCGGTGCCGTCGAAGGCGCGTAGGATCATGCCGTTGGCGTGGCCGGGAAGGGACTCACCGTAGTCGAAGATGACCCCTTCTCGGCATCAAAAGCCATGGAAGGCAGATCTTGGACGCTGAGCCGGCCACTTCTCCGCAGCTCGGCTTCGCGATCTGCGGCCAGCAGAGGATCGAGCGTATCTGGGCGAAATCCGAGGAGCCCGAGGGTCACGGCCCGGTCTGTGGCGTGCCCCTTTCCCGTGAAAGCCAAGCTGCCGTACAGAACTGCCTCAATGCGTGCTGGCGGTCCCGCGTTCTCCGACCGGCCCAATCCTTTGCGTAGCGCATCGAGGAACCGGGCTGCCGCAAGCATGGGGCCCATGGTGTGCGAACTCGAAGGGCCGACGCCGATCTTGAAGATATCGAAAATGCTCAGGAACATCGCATTCACCGGATGAGTGATCGACGGGAACCGCATTTCAGCGGCTCTCGCTGGATACGCAGATTCGAATCCCGGCAGAGCGACGAACGTGCCGAGGAGGCACCGGTCTCAATTGACGTAAATCGGATGTGCGGCGCAGAGGCTGCGCACCTCTACCTCGATCGCTTGATCGCCTGCCGGCCCGGAGGCCGCAAGAGCGTCGGCGACCATCAGAACCAGTTGACCGATCTGGACGAAGTCGGTCTCACCGAAGCCGCGGGTCGTCCCGGCGGAGGTGCCGAGCCGGATACCCAAGGCTCCTGCTGGCGGCCGAGTTCGCCGCCGATCGCGGCAGCTACGGCCGCATCCCCGAGCAAGGATCCTTTGTTTTGTTCGGGCATGGCGCTTCCCGATCTGGATGGCGTATCAGAGGCCCGCGGCGAGTTCGTTGGCGGCGGCGGCGAGGAGCGCGCGGACATGCGGTGCGAAGGAGCGCCACACGACGAGGCGGAAGCGGTCGTCGGCATCGCGCGTCAGGATGACCTGGACGGTGTCGAAAACCGTCCGGGTCCCGGAACCGACGGGCATCCGCGCGAGGTCAAGCGGGCAGCCGGTCGCGAGAAGGTCTAGGACGGAACTGCCGCTCAGCCCAAAGGTGATGTCGCGGTCGGAAACCTCCACCGCGCTCAGGGGCGCCCGTGTTGCGAGTTCGGCCAGCTTCGATTTCAGGGCGTCGCCGTCGCCTTCCGGAACCTCGATTGCCCATTCATCGGGCCCGAGCCGCAGTAAGTCCCTTCCGCCCGCGACACTCCGCGCCCCGATCCGAGTCGGGAGCATCAGCCCGACCGTGGCAGCCGCCGTTGGATCGGCGAGTCGGAACGAGATACGGACGTTCGGCGGCAGCTCCTTGATCGTCACCGCGGATGCGGTGAACGGGGTGTGAAGGCGTTCATGGCGCTCTCCCAGTCAGGCGCTCAAGCGCGTGTTTTCGGGGTCGTAGAAGACCGTGCTGGCGACGACGCGAGCCCGGAGGGTGCGATCGGGCATCGGGATGTGCAGGGTCTGCCCTTCACGCTCGCGGCCGTCGGTGACGACCGCCATCGCGATCGAGCGACCGAGGGTCTCGCTCCAGTAGGAGGACGTGACATGACCCAGCATAATCATCGGCTTCGGCTGGTTCGGATCGACGACGATCTGCGCGCCCTCCTCGAGGACGGTCTTCGGGTCCTCCGTGAGAAGCCCGACGAGCTGCTTACGCCCCTTCGCAACCATGTCGGGCCGTGCGAGGGACCTTTTGCCGACGAAGTCGGGCTTGGCTTTCCCGATTGCCCACGACAGCCCGGCGTCGTCCGGCGTCAGAGTGCCATCGGTGTCCTGACCGACGATGATGTATCCCTTCTCCGCGCGGAGGACGTGCATCGTCTCCGTACCGTAGGGGCAGATCCCGTACTGCCGCCCTACCTCGACGAGCTTCTCCCATAGGGCGAGGCCATGACGGGCGGGGACGTTGACCTCGAAGCCGAGTTCGCCGGTAAAGGACACGCGGAAGAGCCGGGCAGGAAATCCCGCGACCGTGCATGTCGCCACTGCCATGTGCGGGAAAGCGGGGTCTGAGAGGTCGAGGCCTTCGATCAGCGGCTCGAGGACCTTGCGAGCGTTCGGCCCATTGAGCGCGATGGTCGCCCACTGCTCGGTCGTCGAGGTGAGCCAGACCTTGAGATCCGGCCACTCGGTCTGAAGATAGTCCTCCATCATGTTGAGGACGCGCGCAGCGCCGCCCGTCGTGGTGGTGACGTGGAAGCGGTCGTCGGCGAGGCGGCCGATGACGCCGTCGTCGCGGATGAAGCCGTCCTCGCCGAGCAGGAGCCCATAACGGCAGCGACCCGGTGCAAGCTTGGCCCAAGGGTTGGTGTACATGCGGTTCATAAACTCGACCGCGTCGGGCCCTACGACCTCGATTTTGCCAAGTGTCGAAGCGTCGAAGATGCCGACGGAGGCTCGTGTCTGGCGGCATTCGCGAGCGACCGCAGCATGCATGTCCTCGCCGGCCTTCGGGAAGTACCAAGCTCGCCGCCAGAGCGCGACCGGTTCGAAGACAGCCCCGTTCGCCTCCGCCCATGGGTCGATGGGTGTCCTGCGGGTGACCTCGAAGGTGTGGCCCTGGTGATACCCGGCGAAGGTGCCGAAGGTCGTCGGCGTGTAGGGCGGCCGAAAGGTCGTGAGACCGACCTGCGGGGGCGCCTTGTCCAGCGCATCGGCCGCGATCATGAGGCCGTTGATGTTCGACATCTTGCCCTGGTCGGTGGCCATGCCGTTCGTCGTGTAGCGCTTGACGTGCTCGATGGAGCGCATGCCCTCCCGCACCGCCAAGCGGATGTCCTTGGCAGTGACATCGTTCTGGAAATCCGTGAAGGCCTTAGCCTTCGCCGGATTACGGTCTGTCGGCAGGTCCTTGCAGGTGATGCCGTGACCAGCCCGGTCTCTATCGACGGCGTGGGCCTGAGGCTTCGTGTCGTGGCCAGCCTCGCCAGCGGCCCGGGCACCGGCACTCGCGCCATCGACGAGCGCGGCGGCGATACCCCACAGACCGCGTCCGGCACCACCGATGTGGACGGCCTCGGACTTCCGTCCCGGGAGGAAGGTCTGGGTCGCTTCGTCCCAATCCAGGCTGCCCTTTGTGTGGGAGAAGAGATGCAGGGACGGCGTCCAGCCACCGCACATCAGGACGGCATCGCAGGCGATCGTACGCGCGGCCCCGGCCTTGCCGCCAGTGACAGGGTTGATCCGAAGCGCCTTCACCCGCAGACGGCCGGCTGTGCCAGTGACGGTGTGAGCAAGAAGCGTCTCGATGCCAAGCTCGCGCGCGCGGGCGGTCAAGGCCGCGTCGACATTCTGGCGAATGTCGACGATGGCAGCGGGTCTAGCTCCGGCCTCCGCGAGATCGAAGGCTGTATGCCAAGCGCTGTCGTGGGCGGTGACCACCGCGGGCCGGTCGCCGATCCTGACACCATAGCGGTTGAGGAAGGTCTGAGCGGCGCCGGCAAGCATGACGCCGGGCCGATCGTTGCCGTCGAACACCAACGGCTTCTCGAGAGCGCCCTGGGCAAGCACGACCTGCTTCGCGCGGATCCGCCACAGACGCTCGCGCGGAGCTTCCGGGGGCGGCTCGGCGAGGTGATCGGTGACCCTCTGACAGAGCCCGATCAAGTTCTGATGGTAGTAGCCGATGGCCGTCGTGCGCGGCATCAGCTTCACGTTCGGCAGCCGGCCGAGTTCCGCAACGGTCGCGTCGAGCCAATCCCAGGCGGACCGGCCGTCGATCACCACGGTCGGTTCGGACAGAAGAGAACCGCCGAGTCTCAGATCCCTCGTCGACGATCACGACGCTGGCTCCGGAGCGGCCCGCGGTCAGCGCGGCGGCTAGGCCGGCCGGCCCCGCGCCAATGATTAGGACATCGGCGTGGGCGAAGCGCGAGGCGTAACGGTCGGCATCGGGCTCCGTCGGCGAAACGCCGAGGCCGGCGGCATTTCGGATGACAGGTTCGTAGACCCGGTCCCAGAAGGAGCGCGGCCACATGAACGTCTTGTAGTAGAAGCCCGCCGAGAACAGCGAACCCATTCTGTCGTTGATCGCCCCGAGATCGAAGGCGAGGCTGGGCCAGCGATTCTGGCTCGTCGCTTCGAGACCCTCTCGAAGCTCCTGGATGGTCGCGCGCGTGTTCGGTTCGAAACGGCCGGGACCGCGACGGGTGCCCACGAGCGCGTTCGGATCGTCCGATCCAGCTGAGACGACGCCGCGAGGACGGTGATACTTGAACGAACGCCCCATCAGATGGACGCCGTTGGCGAGCAGCGCCGAGGCGAGCGTATCGCCGGCCAACCCCGCGTAGGTTTTGCCGTCGAAGGTGAACCGGATCAGGCGGTTGGCGTCGACGCGGCCGCGGCCCTTCATGCGGAAGCTGGTCATTCGGTCCCCCCGTCAGGCTGGCGAGTTCGGGGCGGGGTTCACCCGCCTTGTAGGTCAGGAGGAAGCGGTCGGAGACGGTCTCGCGCACCGCGTTGAAGAAGCGTCCGCACCCGCTGATGTGACGCCAGCGCTCGAAATGGGCACCGCGCGGATTTGTCCGGACGAAGAGGTAGTCGCGCCATTCCTCGTCGCTGAGCTTCGAAGGATCGGCGGGCCGGGCGATATGGGCCTCGCCGCCGTAGGTGAACTCGAGTTCCGGACGATCTTCTTCGCAGTAGGGGCAGCGTATCAGGAGCATGCGCGTGTCCTCAGTGCGCCACGGCAGCGGCGGCAGCCTCGTCGATGAGCCGGCCGGTGGTGAAGCGTTCGAGTGTGAAAGGAGCGTTGATCGGGTGGGGCGCGTCGTTCGCGATCGTGTGGGCGAAGACGTGCGCCGAACCCGGGGTCGCCTTGAAGCCGCCCGTGCCCCATCCGCAGTTGACATACAGGCCGCCGACCGGCGTCAGGCCGATGATCGGCGAACGGTCGGGCGTCACGTCGACTATGCCGCCCCATTTCCGCAGCATGCGCATCCGGCGGAAGATCGGGAAAATCTCGCAGATCGCAGCGAGAGTGTGCTCGATGAGCGGGAGGCCGCCGCGTTGCGAATAGCTGACGTACTGGTCGGTGCCCGAGCCGATGACGAGTTCGCCCTTGTCGGATTGGCTAATGTACGCATGGACCGCGTTCGACATGACGACGCATGGGAAAATCGGTTTGACCGGCTCGGAGACGAGAGCCTGCAACGGATAACTCTCGAGCGGCAGGCGCACGCCCGCGGTGTCCATGACCACAGTGGTATTGCCGGCAGCGGAGACAGCGATCTTCTTCGCGGCAATAAAGCCTCTGGGTGTCTCGACACCTGCGACACGACCGTCAGCCCCACGGCGGATGGCCGTCACCGGGCAGTTCTGAATGATGTCGACACCCCGAGCGGCCGCAGCGCGGGCGTAGCCCCAGGCGACGGCGTCGTGACGGGCGGTACCGGCCCGACGCTGAAGTGCGGCGCCCATGACGGGGTATCGAGCGGTGTGCGAGATGTCGAGTGGTGGGCAGAAAAGCTTCGCTTCCCTTGCGCTCAGCCACACGTTGTCGACACCGTTCAGCCGGTTCGAGTGGACGTGACGCTTGAAGGACTGGACGTCGTGAACATTGTGCGCGAGCATCAGAACGCCGCGCTTCGAGAACATGACATTGTAGTTTAGCTCCTGAGAGAGGCCCTCCCAGAGGTCCACCGCGTGGTCGAAGAGCTTGGCGCTCTCGTCGTAAAGATAGTTTGAGCGGATGATGGTCGTGTTACGTCCGGTGTTTCCGCCACCGAGCCAACCCTTGTCGAGCACCGCGACATTGGTGATGCCGTGCTCCTTGGCCAGATAGTAGGCGGCGCCGAGGCCGTGACCGCCGGCACCGACGATCACGACGTCGTAGGCCGCCTTCGGCTGGGCATCCGGCCATTGCGGCGTCCAGTTCTTCTGGCCGGTCAGCGCCCCCCTGAGAACCTGGGCGAAGGAGAAGTGCGTCATTCCGGCCTCCCGAATTGCTGGACGACTAATGCCTGGTTCGGCGGAGAAGGGGCTGTATGAAAGCGGCAGGAACACTGTACCGTCGCGACGAACGCGCCTTGACGGAGCTTGACGCCGGTACGTTCCGGCCGGCTGGTCGGGGTCCTGAAGCGTAGCAGGTGACCTCGCCAGACGGCGGATGCAGCTGTCTGACTGAAACCCGCAACAAACGATCCAAGTCTCGGGCCGGGGCCCGATGAGCAAGTCTGAATTTCTGTTAGGAAGGACCAACGACCGCTACGGATGGCCATTCAATCGGGTCCGACAGCACTCTATAGCCAGTCAACGTCTGATCGCGCCTGCCACGAGCACGTCCTGCAGCTCTGGACCAGAGGGAACGAACGCCTCAGGCTCGACCCGTCACACACATCCTGGGATCGTACAGCACACTTCAGGGTCTGCCCCTTCCGCAGCACCATCCATGATGGGCATGTCTAAGTATCAGGCTGCCGCCTCTCGTGCTGATCCACGGGACGATGCGCACGTGATTCCGCGGCGGGCTGCCGATATTCTTCGATGAAAGCCCAACTTACCGAGGAATACACGATCACGTGGCATTCTACGAGCCTGTCGAAGACATCAGCTGCGCGCCGCCTGAGCTTCCGATACCATGTCCGTCCCGTCATCTGGAATCACCGAAGGAGCCTATGAGAGATCTACCATCCGCGTTCCACGCCTCTGGAAGCCCAGATGCTACCCACCCATAACGATCGCCAACGCGTCTCTGGAATTGCAAGCTGCGCGTCCTCGACGATCGGTGGGCATTGATCTGCGTCTCCGAGCGCCCCCGGGCAAGCCGTTGCACTTCGGTCGTGCGGCCGGAAATTCGCGGCTAGAGCCATATCGGACCTGATTGCATCAGGCGGCCGGCCCCAAGTCCCTGATCCAAATCGCATTCCGAAGAGCCGGCATCAACCTCGTCAGAATGCGCTCTTGATCGATATGCCCGGACCCAGCACTGCTCGAGGAGGCTCTCTTTTAAACCGAACGAACCTCCACAGAACGGGTCCGACTACCTCAGACGGACCAGACGCGATCGAGCAGGTTCAGCCAGTTGCGGCCAAGAACATTCTCGATCTTTCTGCTGTTCCATCCGGCACGGTCCATCGCGATCGCAAGATTGGGAAAGTCCCCGATCTTCTCGATACCCTCCGGGTTCACCACCTCGCCGAACCGAGTCAATTGGCGGCCGAAGCCTTTGTCATGGGTGATCCAGTCGAAGAACTCGTTGTCGTATCCTTGAGTGAAATCAGTGCCGATACCAACGGCATCCTCACCCACCAAGTTGATGACGTAATCGATAGCGTAGACGTAGTCATCGATGTTGGAGTCAATGCCTTTCTGAAGAAAAGGTGGGAACATGGTTACGCCGACGAATCCCCCTTTTCGACGATGTAGCGCAGCTCGTCGTCGGACTTGTTGCGCGGGTGCGATTTGAGGCCGGCGGGAAGGCAATGGGAGTAGGCGACGGGCTTCGATGAGCAGTCTATGACGTCCCGCGATGTCTGCGGACCGACGTGACTCAGGTCGCAGAGCATGCCGACCCGATTCATCTCCGCCACCACTTCGCGACCGAAGTCCGACAAGCCGCCGTCGCGCCCTTCGTAGCAGCCGCTACCAACCCAGTTCTGCGTATTGTATGTCATCTGGACGATGCCGACACCGAGCTTTTTCAACACTTCGATATAGCCGAGCTGATCCTCGAATGCAGAAGTGTTCTGCATCCCGAGTATGATGGCCGTCCTGCCCGACTTTTTTGCCGAACGGATAGCCTCCACACTTTCCGCTCTTACGATGTACTGGGGGAAATTCCGGAACCATCCGTTCCATTTGGTGAGGTTCCGGATGGTGCCTTCGAAGTTCTCCCAAACGCTGCACGTGCAGTTTGCGGCCGTCAGGCCCGCGTCGCGCATCTCACGGAATATGTCTTCCCCCACTTCGAGATGATCAACCCGTCGACGACCATGGAGTCGGCATAGATCCGTTGCGCCTGCGATGTCATGACAGTCATCCTCGTTTTTTAGTATTCAGATAATCAAGATTGGATTGCCGGCGATCGGCTCCGGTCGCGGCGTGCTCTCACCTGTCAGAGCCGCAGGCGGACGCCCAAACCACGTGCGTGGCGTTGTAACGGCATCATTCCTTCGCGTGGATCTCGAACACGCAGTGTTCGTGTCCTAGCGCTTGGCACTGCGTTTCGCGGCATTCGAACGAGCCGGACTTCCACCCCTGCTGCTCAGCGAGGTAGGTCATTCCTCCCGACAGGAATCCCTCGAACATGTAGCAGACGGGGCGCTCTGCACTGCTCGATCGTCCGAGGACGTATATCGAGTTGCGCAGGGTGACGGTTGCCGACCCGCGCACGAAGATGGTTTCTTCGAATCTGAACTGGCCCCAACCCCGAGCCGACAACCGGTCGAGGTAATGCGAGAAGGCTTGAATTCCGTCGATCCCTAGACTCTCCGCCTGCTGCTTGCACCAGAAATAGGCGGATTTGCTTCCGGCTTGATGCAACACGGCGGAGTAGGGAGCGAGACCAAGCGCACCCTCAAGTGAGTCGTGGACGTTGAGCATGAAATGTCTAGGGACGTAGAGCATCGGTAGCCCATCCGTCGTCCACACACCGGTTTCGGCGTTGACGTCGATATCTACTGAAGTTTTCATAGTACTTCGATCCGATTGGAAGGTACAGAACGCTGTGACAATCGTATGCGAGATTGCCGCTCTCTTCGGCGGCCTATGTAGCTATCCGAGCGGCGACTGCGTCGCCTTCGTCGTCGACGCCGTCATCAAAAAGTGACTTTCTGTAAGTCTCCGGCAAAGCTAGACCGCCGACGATCGCCAACAAAGCGATGGAGATGAGATAAAACGCGGGAGCAAGATTGTTGCCCGTGACCGATATAAGCCATGTGGCCATAAGCGGCGCAGTTCCGCCGAATATCGTGTAGGAAGCATTGTAGGTGAATGCCGAGGCGGTATAGCGCGTTCTGGTCGGAAAGGTCTCTGACAGCAGGGCGGCGGTCACGACACCGCTGACCAAAGCTCCCACTGCAAGCATAAGCACGCCGCCTACCGCGTTCATCAGCGAGCCGGAACTGGCCAGCCAGAATGCTGGGAGAACCGAGATCATGACCCAGAGGCAGACGAATGCGATCGTCCTGCGGCGCCCTACTTGGTCCGTGAACAGCCCGGCGATCGGGCAAGCCGCCGCGGAGAAGGCCAGTGCTATCGTGGTCACCAGCAGCGACTGGGGACGGCTTAGGCCGCCGGCTACCTGCAGATAGGTCGCGAAGTAGGTGGTGAACGTGTAGAACGACAGTGCCGTAAGAGAGATGAAGGCACCAAGACGGCATATGGCATAACCCTGATTACGCACGGTCTCTGAAAGAGGTGAATGGCTATGCAGATCCTCCTCGAATGACATTGCCTTGAAGGCCGGAGTTTCGTCCATGCGCCAGCGGAGATACAGACCGACAATCCCTAAGGGTGCGGCCACCAGGAATGGCAGCCGCCATCCCCAGCTCGCCATCGCCTGTTCAGATAGAGTGTTTTCCAGTGTGAAGGCGAACAAGGCGGCGGCCGCGAAGGCGGTAAATGTCGAGACAGGGACGAAGCTTCCATACCAACCCCGTCTGTCCCTCGGCGCATGCTCCATCACGTACGCGACCGAGCCAGCGTATTCTCCGCCTGCGGAAAAGCCCTGGACACAGCGCAGGATCGTCAGGAGGACGGGCGCAAAAAGCCCGATGCTCGAGTAGGATGGCACCACACCGATCAGCGTAGTCGACGCGGCCATGAGCAGGATGGTGGCCGACAGGATCTTCTTGCGACCCACCTTGTCGCCTAAAACTCCAAAGAACAGCCCGCCAAGCGGCCGCATCGCAAAAGCTACTGCAAAGACGCCGAATGTTTTTAGCAGGGCAAGGCTCAAACCTGAGTCGGAGAAGAAATGTTTTGCAATGGTTGTCGCGAGAAGTCCATAGACCCCGAAATCAAACCATTCCACAAAATTACCGAGAGCTGCGGCTCCTATGACTTTCCACAATTTCTCCGGCGACGCTTCCTGTTGCATGTGCATGGCGTTTCCCGTCCCTTATGAAAATTGAAAACAGCTACATCTCGGAACAACTTCGAACGCGCGTGCAACAAGCGCTGAGTGCGGAGCCTCGAGCCGTCGTGCCCTGCGCTACTGCCTTTGAACATCAATCGATGCGTCGGTGCCCTCCCGCCGATCCGATCGAAACACGATCTGCGCCCGCACTTTCATCAAACCATCATGATCGCGTGGAGCGCAGTTGTTAAATAACAAGTGCCGCGGTATTGATAACTGGAGGATATCAATAAGGACGGCGGATGAGCATCGATCTGCGTCATCTCCGGGCATTTGCCTCCTTAGGCAACGAGCTGCACTTCGGCCGGGCAGCCGACAGCCTCCGGCTCGCCCAACCGGCTTTGACGAAGACCATCAAGCAGCTCGAGGCCGAGATCGGAGTGCCGCTTCTGGTGCGCACGACCCGCCGAGTGGAGCTTACGGAGGCCGGCAAGGTGTTCCTTGCCGAGACCGCGGCCATAGGTGATCAGCTCGGCAGAGCGGTCGAGCGAGCCCGCAACGCGGCGCGCGGGCTCCGCGGCGAGATTCGGGTCGCCTACACGGATTTCGCGATCAACGGTCGCCTTCCGGATTTTCTCCGCGACTTCAACTCTGCGCATGACGACGTCCACTTGGACCTCGTTTTCATGCCGACGGTCCATCAACGTGGCGCCATACTCAAGCAGTCGATCGATGTCGGGTTCCTCTACGGTGAATTCAGCCATCCTGCGATCAAGACTCAAAACTTCGATGAGGGTGAATACGTTGCTGTCCTGCCCGCGGGGCATCCGCTCGCGAGCAAGGAAACCCTTACGCTATGCGAGCTTAAAGATGAGAAATTCGTCTTCGGCACCGGCGACAGCTGGGTGATTTTCCGCAACGATGTCTTCGCAGAATGTCGGGCGCGCGGTTTCTTTCCTAACATAGCCCTCGAGGCAACCAATACGGACGGCATTTTCGGTCTTGTCATCGCTGGAGCAGGCGTTTCGATCTATTCAAGCTGCATTAGGAATCTTCCAAGACAGGGAGTGGCGGTACGGCCGCTGTCGGACCTTTCGGTTAGTTTGCCGATCACCGTCGTGTGGGAGCGGACCAATCGATCCGAGCTTCTGAACACCTTCCTCAAGTTTCTACGACATTGGGTACGGAACTCCGCCCCGGAAAAACGAAGTTGACTTATGGGTTTTTCATCAACACGCGTCGCTCCTGGGCCCCGTGCCGAACCTGCCTGACAGCCAGTGGACCCTTCGCAAGCCGCCGCGACGGCCGAGACTAGAGGCGGCTGTCGGAGCGAGCGGAGAACCGATCGGTGAAGGCAGCTTGGCGGCCGGTAGACGGGCCGGCATCCAAATCCAGTTTCGGCTCGCCCGTCCTGACGATCCTTACAGGATGCAGACGCTGCCATCGGGTTGTATGGATGCGCCATGGAGACTGCACGAACGCGACCGGTGGTTTCGATGGCCAAGCTTAATGTTGGGTTCATCCTTGCGAGGCGGTTCACGTTGTGCGCGTTCGCCAACTTCGTCGACGTCCTGCGGCTCTCCGCGGACGACGGCGATCGATCCCGGCCGATCTTGTGCAGCTGGAAGGTGCTGTCACCAACGATGGATGCGGTCGCGTCGAGCAGCGGCATCGCTGTCCAACCGGACGAGCGCTTGGGCGACCCTGAACGCTTCGACTATCTTGTTGTCGTCGGTGGATTGGTGGACGAGATTGAGAAGCTACATCCTGACACGGTACGGTTCCTCAATCGCGCAGCCGAAGCAAAGGTGCCGCTAGTCGGCATCTGCACTGGAAGTTTTATACTTCATAGAGCAGGACTGATGCAGGGCTATCGCGCCTGCGTGAGCTGGTTCCATCATGAGGATTTCTTGGAGCGCTTCGGTGGGTTGGAGCCCGTCTGCGACCAGATCTTCGTGGTCGATCGTGATCGACTCACCTGCTCAGGTGGCGTGAGTTCGGCCCACCTCGCCGCGTTCATCGTAGAGCGTCACATTGGTCGAGCCCGAGCCGCCAAAAGCCTGCACATCATGATCATCGACGAAGCCATGACGGCCGAGGAGCCGCAGCCTGGCATGCCGTTAGCCCTTGCAACAAGCGACAAGCTTGTCAGGAAGGCCCTGCTTCTAATGCAACAGTCGCTCGGAACACCGTTGTCGGTAAACCAGCTCGTAGAGCGCCTCGGGGTTAGCCGCCGAAAGATGGAGCGGCACTTCCGAGAAGCGTTGCGAATGACTCCTCTTGAGGCTGATCGACTCATCCGCATCGAGCAGGCCAAGCACCTCTTGCGGACGACGAAGCGATCGGCAACCCAAATCGCCGCCGACACGGGCTTCTGCGACCTACCGCATATGATACGTGTTCTTCGGGCCGTGGAGGGAACAACACCGGGCGCGATTCGGCAAGTGACGGCGAACTAAAGGCGAGTGCCTAAGTACGAAGCTGAACGTCGATCAGCTGCACGGGCTTGACGATCTCTATCGCACGACGCGTGACGTTCGGGTCCGCACGCGTGCGCAGATGATCCTGCTGTTGGCCGAGCAGGGCCTCACCATCTCCAAGGTCGCCGCGATCGTGCGCGAGAGTGGCGAAACGGTCCGACGCTGGGCCCATCGCTACGAAACCGAGGGCATCGACGGCCTCTCCGACGCGCCGCGCTCGGGCAAGCCGGCCAAGGCCGGGCCCGCCTGCCGCTTGCGGCTGGTCGAGTTGGTGCGGCGCCGCCCGCGCGCCCTGGGCCTGCCATTCTCGATGTGGACCGCCGCCCGGCTGGCCGACCGCTTGGCGGAGGCGACGGGCTTGCGCATGAGCGTGGCCAGCATCCATCGACTGTTGCGCTCGGCTAGTCTGGGGTTCGGTCGTCCCCAGCACACGATCAGCAGCCCGGATCCGGACTATGCCGTTAAAAAAGGCGGTCGAACTCGCTCGCGACGGGCTGAAGCCCGGCTCGCTCTTCTACTACGCCGGCGAGTTCAACATCAGTTGGCACCCGACTTGGCGGCCGATGTGGGGGCCGAAGGGACAGCAGGTGATGATCCCAACCCCCATGCAGCCGACGCGGCGCTACGGGCTTGGGGCCGTCAACTGGCATAGCGGCCAGTGGGTGGTCCTCACCCGCTTTCACAAGCGGCGACGCGAAGTTGCCGAACTGCTTGAAGCGTTCTTGCCCAAGCACTCGACCGAGACCGTCTACGTCGCCTGGGACAACGCCAGCACGCACGAGGACGACGAGATCGAAGCCGTGCTGTGCGCCGCCGCTGGCCGCCTCGTTCTGCTGTACCTTCCGACCTACAGCCCGTGGCTGAACCCGATCGAGATGCTCTGGCGCCAGTTCCGCCGCGAGGTCACGCACTGTGAGCTGTTCGCCAGCATCGATGCTCTGGTCGAGTCACCGGAGCTTGTACTTAGGAAAAATGTGAGCGAATGCCACCGCGCTCCTGGCAGTTCGTTCGTCGGCGGTCGGCCACAACGCGGAGCCTTGTCTGGCAAACCGATGCCGCCGCTTGTAAATGCGAAGTCGCGCGGTGGCATCCATCCTCGCGGCGTATTTTCCAGAAAGAGAAGCCAATGACCTACAACGCAGACAAAGTTCTTAGCGACATATCGAGCGACGGCTTTCAAACCGAATTACACAAGCACAAGCCCGTCCAAACGGTTGAAGAAATGACAGAAGAGTGTGGGCACATCGATGGCGTCCATACAAAAAATCTATTTTTGCGCGATAATAAGAAGAATTTCTTCCTGGTCACATTGCCTCACGATGCTAAGGTTGATCTCAAAGGCCTGCGATCGGTTCTTGGAGCAAAAGGTGGTCTCTCGTTTGCGAGCTCCGAGTCGTTGGAATCGCACTTGGGTGTGATAAGCGGCGCAGTATCACCTCTGGCGGCAGTGAACGATGATGACTGCATTGTGGCGGTTTACATCGAGCAGTCGCTGTTGGGCGCCGATCGAATCAACATTCATCCACTTTCGAACGCGATGACACTCTCAATTCGGCCCGACGATCTGGTATCCTACCTCGCTCGCCGCGGCCGCAAACCGCTGAGCTTTTCACTACCGTCAACCGGTCCGGCACCAGCGCAAATGGACTGACCGATCGGTAAAGCTGAGGTCAGGCGAAAAGTGCCGATCCGCCATGTGTTCTGGTCCGGAGAATAACGAGTGCGGACCGTGAGATTAACTCGGGTGGCGTCACCGAGCCGGCCCTCACGATGGCGTCGCCGAGCCTGCATACACCGGGGGCGGTAAGGCAGAGCGCAAGTTCAGCCGCAGACACGGCCAGGGCTCGATTGGGCTATCGGCAGCGCTGACACTGCCTGTGAATTATGAGACGAGTTCGCGGCTGGTCAAGCGGGCGCTGAAGGAATGGCGTAGCGGTGGAGT
The DNA here is from genome assembly GCA_050632875.1 of Methylobacterium sp. P31. Lineage (GTDB taxonomy): Bacteria > Pseudomonadota > Alphaproteobacteria > Rhizobiales > Beijerinckiaceae > Methylobacterium. The sequence goes on from JBODSC010000003.1 coordinate 775,538, forward strand.
TCGGATGAAGAGATTGCTGGGCGAACCGCAGTTCAACCACTTCTCCAAGCTGGAGACATGATCCGGCCCGCACGACGGCAGCGGGCTGCCACGTAAACTCAATTCCTCAACTTGCAGAGACTGTAAATTAAATGGCGCATCATTGTCTGGCGCGGTGTAGATCTGTGGCAGGCTGCCTAATACTCCGGGCCAAGACTATCAGTCCAAAGCCTGATGGCGCGGTGAGATTTTTGTGGCCACCTCGACGAAGCATTGGGTCGGGCCGGACCGATTGATTCGTTTCCAGACGAGCACTGTCTCGCTATAGAAATCAGGATGCTCAATTGGGCGGACCTCGACGTTTGGCCCAAGCTGACCGATTAGGCTTGCGGGATAGATGGTCACGCCTAGGCCAGCGGCAACGAGACCTATAATAGCGAGAGTATTCGACGCTTCTAAGCGGATGCGCAACGTGATGCCGTTGCTCTGGAAGAGATCCGCGAGGCGCCAGCGATATTCGCCCCATTCGGACATATCGCCTAGGATAAAGTCTGCGTCTTTGAGATCAATCGGACGAATGCTCTCGCGACGCACAAGGTTGTGGTTTCGGGGTGCGACCAGGTAAAGCGGATCCTGAGCGAGCCTGATAGCGTGATAATCCGAGTGGTCAAAGGGCCCGATCATGTATCCGACATCGATCTCGTCGGTCGCAAGGGCGAGCTTCTGCCCCTGGGTCCGAATGTAGCGAAGCTTCAGCTCGAGCTGTGGATGCAGCCGCCCGAAGCGCGCGACGGCGCAGGGCATGAGTTCGGTCGCGGCGAAGGCCATGTACGCGACGCGCACCGTGCCAGTCCGGCCTTCGGAAATGGCGCGCGCGGTCTCGATCGATTCGGCGTAACTCTGCAGCAACGGGATATTGGCCTCGTAGAAGCGCCTACCCGCGGCGGTCAGCATCACCTCGCGGGTCGTCCGCTCGAGCAAGCGAAAGCCAACGGACTGTTCGAGCTTCTGTATGCGCCGGGTGAGCGCCGACTGATCGAGGTTCAGGCGCTCGGCGCTGCGGCGGAAGTTCAGCTCGTCGGCGACGACGAGGAACGAATGCAGAAGGTCGAGGCCCGCCGGGTTCTTCATGACCTTCACCACCAAGCCTATGCGTCGGACGCAATAATAAATGCGCGACCGGCAATTCAAGTCGGCGTCGTCTCGGATGACGATCCTCCCAGGGAAGCGGGACGGAAAGTCCCGCAGCATCCCCAAGCCTGAATTTCGATGCGGCCGGCGCGCAGCGTCCGGCGAAGGAGACCTCAATGTCTGACGTGGACAGCAAGCAGCTAGACCGGCTCCTGAACGACGCGTTCGCTGCGGCGAGCAAGCTTTATCAGGAGCGCGGCTTCCAGCGCAGGGTCGGCTTCGGCAAGCGTCCCGCGCTGGTCAGCGTCGATCTCGCAAACGCCTGGACGCGCCCGGGCAACCCTTTCACTTGCGACCAGGAGAAGATGGACAACGAGATCATCCCGGGCATGCAGAAGCTGCTCGCCGCATGCCGGGCGAACGGGCACCCGGTGGTCCACGTCACCACGGCCTACGAGATCACCGACCGGGACGCGCCCTTCACCGACATGGGACTCTGGCACAATAAGATTCCGGTCGACGTCGTGAACCTCGCGGACAAGGACCTCTGGGCGATCGATAGCCGCATCGCCCCGGTGCAAGGCGAGTACACCCTGCTGAAGAAGCGCGCCTCCTCGTTCCACGGCACCGAACTCGCCGGAATCCTGCGGGCCAACAACGTCGACACCATCCTCGTCACCGGGGTCACCGCCTGCGCCTGCGTGCGGCAGACGATCTGCGACGGACTCGCCGACGGCTTCCGCACCATCGCGGTCAAGGAAGCGATCGGCGACCGGGTACCGGGCGCCGTGGCATGGAACTTGTTTGACATCGACGCGAAGTTTGGTGACGTCCACACCGTCGACGAGTGCGTCGCCTACCTGAACTCGGTCTCGAAGTTGTCCGGGATGGCCCAGGCGGCCGAGTAGACCCTGAGCGACACGCGCGGAGCGGCGCGCCGCTCCGCGCCCCCCCGCGAGTGCGCCGGCAAGAGCGGTACCGGTGCCCCCAGGACGAGGAGCGCCCAAATGTCGAAGCACGTTACGGATGCGTTGGCGGTAGATCCCGCGACGCTGCGCAAGATAACGATGGCCGCGGTTGCGGGGACCGTGATCGAATGGTTCGATTTCGCGATCTACGGCTTCATGGCGCCGTTGATCGCGAGCACATTTTTCCCCGAGGGCGACCGCCTCGCGGGCCTCCTCCAGACCTTCGCGATCTTCGCGGTCGCCTTCGCCCTACGTCCCGTGGGCGGCACCTATTTCGGCATGATGGGCGACCGGCTCGGCCGCAAGAAGGTGCTGGCGCTCACCGTCCTCCTGATGTCGATCGCGACCGCCGCGATCGGCCTCCTGCCCAGCTACCAGGCCATCGGCATCTGGGGCCCGGTCCTGCTGACGCTCGCCCGGTGTCTGCAAGGCTTCTCGGCCGGGGGAATATGCAGGCGCGGTCACGTACGTCATCGAGCACGCGCCCGCCGACCGGCGCTCGCGCTACTCGAGTTGGATGCCGGCGGCCACGTTCGCCTCCTTCGCCCTAGCCGGGCTTGTCTCCTACTTTCTGACCATCGGTCTGTCCGCCGACGAAATGAGCGCCTGGGGCTGGCGCGTGCCCTTCCTGCTCGCTGCCCCGCTCGGCCTCGTGGCGGTCTACATCCGCCGTCGGCTGGATGAGAGCCCGCTGTTCCAGTCCGTGCTCGACGGGCCGGCTGCCGCTCACGCCCCGCTGCGCCAGACGGTGCGGGAACAGTCGGTCGCGATGCTGCGGCTCGGCGCCTACATCAGCCTAACCGCTTTGTCGTTCTACATCTTCTCCACTTACATGACGACGTTCCTGCGTACGATCGTGGGAATGCCGGCCGCCCAGGTCCTGCTGTCGAACGTCCTGGCGCTCACCTTCGCGGCCGCGCTCGCCCCGTTCCTGGGCAGGATCTGTGACCGAGTCGGGCGCCGGCCCACGATGATCGCCTCGGCGTTGCTGCTCGGTGGCCTCTCGGTTCCCGCGTACATCCTCGCCTCGAACAACACGCTGGGGTCCGCCCTCTCCGCCCAGGTCCTACTGGCCGTCGGCGCCGTGGCCGCGAACGTCGTGACTGCGGTGCTCCTTTGCGAGGCGTTCCCCACCAAGGTCCGCTACACCGCCTCCGCGATCACCTACAATGTCGCCTATGCGGTCTTCGGCGGCACCGCCCCATTCGTCGCGACCCTGCTGATCGCGGCGACCGACAACCGCCTGGCGCCCGCGATCTACATCACCATCGTCGCTGGCTTGGCGCTAATCGTGGCGCTCCTCACCCCCGAGACCGCCGGCCGTCCTTTCAAGCCAGGCGCCGACCCCGTACCGGAGGGGAACCGGCTCGACATGCGCCCCGAACGGGTCGTCCAGGGGGCTTGACACCATCGAGCGCACGCACCGGCCCGAGGCATCGACATCTCGATGCCTCGGGCCGGTGCGGCGTTCAAGTACCGCAAGGCAGGTAGGGTTGAAGGCTTCGTGCGGCGCTGGAGCGCCGTCAAAACATCAAAGAGTGGCCTGTATCAACAACTTCCCCGTCCTAAAGGACCAGGATCTTCGGAGATCGTGGGGTCCCGTCCGGTCGACGCTTCGCGGGGCAGCTGACGCAACCCCCTCCCAGGTCCCGCAACGGTGTGTTCCACCGCCGTCGTATATCGATCGCCGCGTTGGTATTGGCGTGATCGGTGTGGCCGCAACTGATGCAGGTGAAGCGCGCTTGGCGCTCGCGGCTCCTCGCATCGTCCACACGGTACGCCGCACATGTCCGCGACGTGAACCAAGCTGGTACAGTCACGACCTGACCGCCTCGTCCTCCGTCTTGTAGGCCAGGATGGCCGAGAACCGGTGCCAGCCCGCGTTCAGGATGCCTCTGTTCAGGCCCGCCTTTCGCCGGAAGTCGCGGCCGGGCTCGTCGAGCGCGCCGCGCGCGCTGGCGGTCATGGCATGGGTGTCCAGATCCTCCAGCACCCTCGCGCGGAAGCGCTTGGCCATGTCGCGTGCGGTAAAGGTTTTCGGATGCCGGCTGGCGCAGGTCGAGTGGCCGGGCTGCGCCGGCGTACGGAAACCTTCACCATCTCAGCCATTCGGCGGCCTTCCGGCATCTCCGAAGCGGACATCGGCTCAGGCCCGGTCACAGGTCCCACTTGCGCCAGACTCGGTCATTCACGGCCGCTGAACTGCCCGGAAGCAGACGATCCATAGGCCCGCTTACGGTCAGGAATTCGCTCTCGGCTTGTTCGGCAACGCACCGCCTTCGTTGCCGCCTTCGACACCTTCCGCTATGCTCCTGAGTGCATCGAGATGAGGCTGGCGCCTCAACCAACCTGCCCTCCTGCGGCAAGGTGGTGACCGGGAAACCGGGATGCGGCCGACCTGATCGGCAACAATAGCGGGAGTGCCAGCCTCCAGCCGTGATCGATGGAGGCGCTCATGATCCAGCTGACGCCATTAGCTGACCTCATCCAGACCCGGATGCAGGAGCCTCGACCTCACCGACGAGGCTCTCGGCCGCCGCCTCGGCTACACGAACCCCGCCAAGGCTGCTGGCCGTGTGCATGCGCTGTGCAATGGTCTGCCGCTCAGCGCGAAGAGCCGGTTCGCCCTCTGGCGCCTTCCCGCTGCTTTGGACGTTACGCCCGACACCGTTGTGCAGGCCGTCGCGGACACGGAACGGCTGTTTGCACAGCGTGAGCGGGCTGCCGTTGAGCAGCGTCGCCGCGCCAGTGAAGCCGAGGAGGCCGCCTGGAGGAAGAGCTTCCGACCACACGCTGTGATCCAGACCGAGAACGTCGTCCCGTCGCAAATAACGATCTGCGGGCTGATGGGCGGAGCGGGCCCGAGGCTGATCATCCCCCTGGATAGGTCCCAGTCGCCGATCACCTTCATCGAGCAGGCTGTGAATGCCTTGCCACGGCACACCCTGCCTCGCACGGACGGCGGGCGGCACGTCATGTTCTTCGGCAAAGCGCTCGCCCTGATCATCAACTACTCCCCGGATCATGCCATTCGCTGCGATCTCGAAGGCAGGCCGCTCGAGATCCTGAAGAAGGCGCACCGGATCGGCGAGGTGCGGCTTTCGTTGAGTGGCCCACCTCCTCGACCAACGGTCGCGTCAACGATGCTTGGTTTTCAATAAGAGCTGAAGCGAGATGAGGTGCGATTGCCTTCCTCTCTCGATGGTGTGGTGGATGTGTGGAAAGACTCTCCTTAAAATGATATTGGGTAACGAGTAGAAGATTGTATTGTACTCACATCCGCACCTCCACATCGGGAGAGGGCTGGGGATAACTTCAATCTGCAATTCAATGTTGTCCAGCTCGATTAGCAGACAGGAGTGAATGACCGATGAGTTCCTTCTGGGACAGCCAGAGACACGGCCCCGGCGCCAAATCAAGCGAGACGGAAGAAACCCCTCTTCAGCGGGCTCGCCGGGTTCTGGATAGCAGGCCGGCCGGCGGCCAGTACCACGATCCGCCGCTATACCTCATGCAGGAGGTCGAGCAGATGCCACCAGACGTTCAAGCCTGGATCAAGTCGTTGGGCGAGGGTGAGCGCTGGATCGCTGAGCACCAACTCAATCTCGTCGGCGTCCGGAATTTTGCCGAACACTGGGAGTACCAGCGCGACTACGTCGAGTACATGCTCAACTTCTAAGCTCGCGTGAGCGGACCCGGGGCGCACCGTACATGTCGCTGCGAATTCAGGTTGTGCCCGTCATCCAGCGACACCCTACCCTCCACGGGTTCATCATGAGGACGTTCGAGATCGCACTAGGCGCGCAAACTTACTTCCGGCGGCTCGGCCTAAACCACTGAGCTGACACGCGGTCGGTGGTTAGAATCTTGAGCATTGCCAACGCATCGGGCAGAAAAACGCCAGCGTACCCACGGAATGCCAACGGGCAGCAATTTGGGAGCGACTAGCTCATGCGGCCAAAAAGTGGGGGTGGCAGCAATTGCATCGGGTGCGCACGTCATTTTCAGGCAGTAGGCCGCTCCTATACGAGCATGAAGGGTGGGACATCGATCTGCGGACTTCGGGAGTTCTGCTCTTCGATGCCGAGCGGCCATTCCGGCGGCAGCAACCGAACGACGCCTTGCACCGCGAGGCCAAACAGCTGGCATGCGAACTCCTGAGCCTAAGCGGGCGCTGGGAACGTCCGTTTCCAGGCAGTCTGATCCGATCAGGCGGGCCTGAGCGACTGATGGTGGCCGTTTGCGGCCCGTCTGCTTTGAGACTCGGGTAGCGGCCAAGCGGACGTTCCGCGCGGCTCAGGTGGTGGGCTCAAAGTGACGCGTTGCAGACCTTTGCGGCGGCTCCGGCGATGGGCCGCTCAACGCCCAGGAGCGGACCTTGCCACTCGGACCGTTCCGCTAAGGCATACCCATGCGGACAGGTGGGGAGGAGTGCTAAGATCCGCGTGGGGTGGGAAGTCGTCACTGGATTGCCGCCCGAAATTGGATCATCGCTGCAATCAGGGAAGCAAACCTGGAAGGATGTTGAAGCGAGGGCGAACGCCTGGCGCACCACCCGGGTGCACAAAGAACTCAATCCCCGCCATCTCTAGTGCGGTCTGCACTCTCCTCATCCCACTCGATCGGATCTGCACGTTCGTCCTACTATCCTCCAAGCGCCGCACTGTTGAGACCGACACCTCGGCTTGCTGCGCGAGCTGCTCGATACTCCACTCCAAAAGGCTCGCGCAGCCCTGATCTGTCCGGCGGAGAGCCGCACTGAACAATCTAGGGCTTCTGGCACGGGCTCAGACCCAAAACGTTTGCTACCTGCGATGCTCAGGCATACTCCGACCCACTCGCGGATCGTACCGTCACCGTTCAAGATCGGCGTGCCCCTCGAGTTGAACCAACGGTGTGTTCCATCAGCGCATAGGACGCGGTAATCGGTGTCGTAGACTGCTCTGTTTTGCACAGCTGAGCGCCAAACGGCACGCGTGCGCGCCCGATCTTCCGGGTGAACGGCGTCGAGCCATCCCTCACCCTGCATTTCTGCATGGCTCTGACCCGTCAACTGCGCCCAGCTCGGCATGTCCGGCGAAGAGCCATCTGCTGATGCAGTCCAAACCACGGCAGCGATGGCTTGCACCAGAGCGTGATAGCGATCGTGGCCACGCTTTGCCGCGTGGTATGCCTCACGGCGGCTGGTCACGTCCGTGACTACACCGACAGCCCGATAAGGCTGTCTATCTGGGCCAAGCACGACCTCAGCGCGATTTCTGACCCAGCGCATCACGCCGTCCGCACGAACGACCCGATACTCACAATCGATAGGCTGACCAGCGCCGAGGGTCTCGCGCAGGTGTTCGTAGACGGAGCGATCGTCTGGATGCATCAATCGGATGAGCAGATCGTAAGTCAGTGGAGTACCTGGTTCGAGGCAGAGGAGCCGATAAAGGCCGGCTGACCCAACAAGAATTCCGTCGTGGAAATCTGATGCCCAGCAGCCAAGGCCCGCCTGCTCCTCGATCAGCTTGAGGAAGTGAGCCGAGGAAACGCCGTGGCGCCGCGCGCTGTCCAAGTGCACCCAGTTTGTTCCCGGGGGCAGCAGATTGGGATCATTTGCCCTTTGCGCCCGGTTCGGCATGCCGCAATCCTGCTCGGGTTTTATCTGAGCGTTTTTTGCTCAGCAAAGTTTAATTTTATCTAAATTAATCTCCGGACTGAGCATTTTCCGCTCTCTATCCTCGTCATTGCGGGGGAGCAAACGTGCTGAATTATACTCTCTGATGACGCATGCGCGATACAATGTTGGACGCAATTCGATCGTCAGAGCGACCAAAAATATAGCTCTTAGCAGCATAGGTTCTGGGCGATCTGGAGACAATCTGAGACCGAATAACAGTCGCCAGGGCAGCCCCGCTATGACGCTAAATATAGGTACGAAGATCCAGGCCATCACGGTCGTAGCCTTGCTCGGACTTGCAATGGTGATCGGGCTCGCAGCCCATGGTCTCTACGGCGAGGTCACGGACGCTCGCGCATTCAAGACACGCGATCTCGTCGATACAGCCCACGGCGTGCTTGCCTATTTTGAGCAAGAGGAACGTGCCGGCCGGCTGAGCCGTGAGGCCGCTCAGCAGGCAGCTATCGCGGCCGTAAAGACGCTACACTACGACGGCCAGCAGTATTTCTGGATCAACGATTTACAGTTGCGCATGATCGCGCACCCTAAATCTGAGCTGGTCGGCAAAGATTTAAGCAAGATTAAAGACCCGACCGGCAAGCGCCTGTTCGTGGCTATGGTTGATACAGTCAAGCAATCGGGTGCCGGCTTTGTCCCTTACATGTGGCCCAAGCCCGGCGCTGAGCAGCCGGTCGAGAAAATCTCCTACGTGCGTGGCTTTCAGCCATGGGGCTGGATGATCGGCTCTGGTGTTTATGCCGACGACACTTTCGTGCAGATGCGCGGCACCCTAGTGCGTCTGTTCGCCGGCATGGTAGCCGCCGTCGTCCTCATCGCCGGGATGGCTCTCCTCATCGGCCGCGGGGTCTCGAGTCCGGTACTGGCTCTGGCTAAGGCAATGGATAACCTTGCTGCGGGCGATCTGACCAAAGAGGTGCCCGCCACTAAGCGTCGCGATGAGATCGGCCGCATGGTTGGGGCACTGCGCGTGTTCAAGGATGGGCTGATCCGCGCGCGGGCTTTGGAGGAGGAAACTGCGCTGGCCCGCGCCTCAGCCGAGGAGCAGCGCAAGGCCGGCATGCGGCAGATGGCCGACAGCTTTGAGGCGGCTGTGGGCGGCATCGTCGGCATGGTCTCCTCTTCGGCCACCGAGCTGCAGGCCACCGCAGGCGCCATGTCGAACATGGCCGGCCAGACCTCTACTCAGTCCGGTGCGGTCGCGGCCGCGGCTGAGGAGGCGGCCAGCAACGTCAACACGGTAGCGGCGGCTGCCGAGGAGCTGGGCTCGTCGGTGCAGGAGATCGGCCGGCAGGTGGCCGGCTCGGCACAACTGGCCCGCACGGCCGTGGATGAGGCCAGCCAGACGGCCGCGCTCGTGCAGGAGCTGAACGGGGCCGTGTCGCGGATCGGCGACGTGGTGACGTTGATCTCCACGATCGCGGGCCAGACGAACCTCTTGGCCCTGAACGCCACGATCGAGGCCGCGCGTGCCGGCGAGGCGGGCAAGGGCTTTGCGGTGGTCGCCTCCGAGGTGAAAGAATTGGCCAACCAGACCGCGCGGGCCACGAGCGAGATCTCCGGCCAGATCGGCCGGATCCAGGGGCAACGGGTCAGGCAGTAACGGCCATCAGCTCGATCAGCGCGCGCATTCAGGAGATCAGCAGCGTGGCCACCAGCATCGCCGCGGCTGTGGAGGAGCAGGGTGCGGCCACGCAGGAGATCGTGCGCAACGTGGGGCAGGCGGCGAGCGGCACGGGTGAGGTGACCAGCAACATCGCCGGTGTGGCCGGCGCGGCCGAGGAGACCGGGGCAGCAGCGAGCCAAGTGCTCAGGGCGGCCTCCGAGCTGTCGCTCCAGTCCGAGCAGCTCGCAGCGGAAATGAGCCGCTTCCTAGCCAGCGTGCGCGCCGCCTGACACGGCGATGAGCGTTGCAGATGAGGGGCCGCCGCTGAGGCGGCCCTTTTCGTATCATGCCTATGCTTTCAATATCCTAGCACCTCGAGGCAGCCAGCGAACACTAGAGTTACCCGGCCTCGAACTCCGCGAACTGACACAGGCGGGACGGCAGCAATGCGCGCCGAACGGAATGTCGGCTTCCGGGCGGCAACCCAACGACAACTTGCCACCCATCTGAGACGCTCACGCGGGTCTGCGTGATGACCGAGGCTGGCCGAAAGCCGCTGGTCCGCTTCGGGCGCCTTGTTGTGGTAGGCGGACGTTCGGCCCGGCTCAGGTGAATGTCTCGGATGACCCTTTGCGGCCCTACCCTTTGCTCGCTCGAAGATCCGCTTCGGAATAGGACGCGGGCATCGCACCCGTGGGCACGCCGTCAGCAAGTTCCGATGACCCCGCATCGAGCGGAGTTCGTGATAATCGTGATGGCGGGATCACGGCAAACCTACCAAGCAAAGCCCGCCGAAGGTCAGCCGGTGTACGGGGCGATGAGCTTACCAGCCATCTCTAATGGCGGGCCGCTCATGTGACCGATATGCTGCTGATACGTGCGCCGCGGCCAGATGGGAAAGGACGACCTTTCGCCCTATCGGGAGCACCGGATGCGCCGGCCCCTTTCTCACCCACACGGGCGGGTCCGGGCTCAGCCGCATCTTGGCGGGCACACAGATAGGGTGGAGGCCCGGCCGCCAAAGACAGCTCAGAGAGGCATCATGGCCGACAATCCCAACCGAGCCTTCATCGCCAATCTTCGGAAGGCAACCGTGCGGGGCGAGCGCTTGGCCGAGGATCACAACGTCCTCGCCGAGTTCATCGTGCGGGACGGTGGCCTCACCATCCGCGCGACTGCGAGCAACAAGCTGGGCAAGATGGCATGGCTTGAGACGGTGCCGTGGTCCGAGCTTGAGACTGACGACGCGGATGCAATCACCGCTGCCGTCGAGGCTGCGGTCCTTGAGGCCGTCGAGCGCGTGCGCGACCTGATCAAGCAAGGGGTCTGACCGCCGGGGTGCCGTACCGCAGCCCAGTGGCCTGCTAAATCCGCTTATGGGCGCGGCGCACCTCGCCCGTCGTTTGCGACCGAGCAAGGCCTGCGGCCTGAGGGAAACGGCGGCTCGAAACGCTCAGGTGCATAGAGCCTGAGCAGCGTCTGCCCTCATGCCGGGTAAAAAGTGAATTGTGCACCTGCAGCGCCCAGTACCACGTTTTCTGCAGGCAACATCGGCAATGATTCGCAGCCGTTTTCGTCTTTTACATCAGCCAGATACGTCGGATAGGACTTTTACGTTTCCGGCATAACCGCCCGTCCATGTTGTGAATTTCTCTCTGATGTGGTAGAAGGCAGCTATCGATCTTTGGCCAGATATCCGGCCGTGCCGCCCTTCGGGCGCGCGCTCTGCATCTCTCCCATATTTCGACGACCAACGACCGAGCGCGTGCGATGCATGCGCTGGGCTTTCTTCGATTGCCTACTATGATACGGAAATACCTATGAGCATCGGCACCGTTAAGTGGTTCAACGACACCAAGGGCTTCGGTTTCATCCAACCCGAGGACGGCAGCAAGGACGTGTTCGTGCACATCTCGGCCGTTGAGCGCGCCGGCATGCGCAACCTCGTTGAGGGCCAGAAGGTCTCCTACGAGATGGAAACTGACCGCCGCACCGGCAAGCAGTCGGCCGGCAGCCTCCAGGCCGCTTGAGCCCTGCTCGTCAACCACTGACGAGTTCGAAGCCGCTCTATACGGGGCGGCTTCATCTGTTTCTCGCCACCAGCGCTCGGTCGCGGTGGGCATAAGGAAATTACGTGGGTCAATTCAAAACCAGCCAGCTCGTTGATCGACTTGAGGCCGCCGCGAAGGCGCGGCAGGCCACCATCGCCCGACTTCGGGCACGCCCTGCAGCAAATGACCCGGCCGTTCTCGCTCGACAGGCCGCACGGCGAGCCATCGTTCAGGCGCGAGAAGTTCGGGCCAACGAGCGGGAGGCTGCGCGCCTAGCCGCCGAAGCTCAGCGCCAGGCTGAGGCTCTTGCGGCAAGAGAGCGGGAAGCTGCTGAAGTTGCTCGTCTGGCTGCCGAGAAGATCGAGCAGCAAGCTGCCCTCGCGGCCGAGCAGAAGGCTGCACGCGACGCGCGCTTCGCCGCCCGTAAGGCCAAGGCTAAGGTTCGTCGATAGGCTGTACGATATTCGTACGGTGCCTAGCTCACGGAGGACATCACATGTCTCACAAGTTCAAGGTCGGCCAGCGTGTCCGGCAATTCAAGATCGGCTACGCAGACGCCAAGAGCGCCACGGGCGATCTCTTCGAAGTGACTCGCCTGATGCCTGAGGATCGCTCGGGCGAACCGTCCTATCGGGTGAAATCGGCGACTGGCGAGCGTGCGATGCGCGAAAGCGAGCTTGCTCTGGCGTCCTAAGCACGGGAGGACTTATCATCATGACTGAGACTGTACCGCATCCTTACTCTATCGAGATTTCACCGCTGCAGAGGCCCGAAGGGCATTTCGGCTGGGCTATGCGCAAGCATGGCAAGCTCACTGAGCGCTCAGATCGCCCTCACTTGAGCGAGCATAAGGCGTGGGAGAGCGCTCTAGCGGCGATGGAGCGGGATCTAAACCCGGCGGCTGCTACGCGGCGGCGCTGATCAATCTTCCGGAAAATGAGACCGGCACGATCAGCCACGCCAGTCCTTAGCCTCGACACCCGCGCTCCGGCGGCATCCCTGCCGGGATGCGCTGCGCCCTGGGCGCCGCCGGTATTGCTGTCTATAGCCTGACGATGCGGTGACCTAGGAAGCGTCGGCGGCCGAGCCGGGCGGCTCACCGTCAATCCGAACAGTGTTCCGCCCAGCCGCCTTAGCGGCATAGAGGGCCGCGTCTGCCCGAGCGAAAAGCTCTGCCGGAACGCCGGCATCAGAGCCGGTTTGCCCATACGCGATGCCGACTGACGCGCTAACCCGCAGCCGACGGCCGCCGTGCTCAATCGGACATCCTAGCGCCGCGCGGATGCGCTGCCCCAGCGTCCGCACCGCTCCTTTGTCAGCGGATTGGGCGATCAGAACCGCGAACTCGTCACCGCCGATACGGGCAACGAGAACGGCATCCGGGCAGATTTCCGCGAGCCGCGCGGCCGAGCGCTGGAGACATATGTCGCCGACCGCGTGTCCATGGGCGTCGTTGATGTTCTTGAAGCCATCGAGGTCGACGAGCAGCAGCGCGCTGATCGGAGCGCGTCCGCCTACCTTCGAGAACCACTCGTCGAAGGCCCCGCGATTGGCCAGACCGGTCAGTGGGTCACGTTCGGCCCGCCGGCCAAACTCGGCCAGCCTTGCGATATCCTCGGTGACGTCCCGCTTCATCCCGAAGATCCGGACTGGCCGGCCGCCCTCGATCTCGACGGACGCCGTAATCCTGATCCAGCGATGGTGCCCGCGGGTGGTGACGATCTCCGTATCGAGGCGGAAATCACCGCCCGTCGTCAGCGCGCGACCGCGGATCGCCGTCAGCAGGCGGTGAGAGGCCGGCTCATACAGTTCGAGAACCTGTGGCCGATGTAGGCGCGCGCCCCGGGGGATATCGAACAGGTCGTAGACGCCACCAGTCCATTCGAGGGCCTCGTCGCGCAGGTGATCCTCCCTCGGCTTCGCGGACACCTCTGATACGCTCATGCTGAGCGGGGAAGGTGTCGGATGGCGAAGACGAGACGGGAGTTCACGCCCGAGTTCAAACGCGAAGCGGTCGCCCTGCTGGAGAGCAGTGGCCGGCCGCAGATACAGGTCGCGGCCGAGTCTCGGGATCCAGCCCTCGATGTTGCGGCAGTGGCGTGCCGCGCTGAACGGAGCCTCACCCCGGCCGCGGCCGGCAGGATCGACGGGGATTTCGCCACCAAGCCCGGTCGCCTCGCCGTCCGATCAGGCCGCCGAGATCGCTCGCCTGCGGCGTGAGCTCGACCGCACGCGCATGGAGCGCGCCGTGCTAAAAAGCCATCGGCATCTTCGCGGAGATGCCCAAGTGACCTTCGCCTTCATCGAGCAGCATGCGCGGACCTGGCCGGTGCGTCTCATGTGCCGCGTGCTCGGAGTCTCACCCAGCGGCTTCTACGGCTGGCGGTCACGGCCAGAGAGCGCCCGCTCGGCCTCCAACCGCCAGCTCCTGGACGATGTCCGGCGCATCCATGCCGCCCACCATCGGCGCTACGGTGCCCCACGCGTGCATGCCACCCTGCGGGCCGAGGGCCGGTCTGTCAGCCGTGGGCGGGTGGAGCGTCTCATGCGCCGGCACGGCATCCGTGCCCTGGCGGGGCGTCGGTTCCGGCCCTGCACGACCGACAGCCGTCACGATCTCCCGATCGCCCCAAACCTCCTGAAGCAGGACTTCTCGGCCACGCGGCCAAACACGGTCTGGCTGGCCGACATCACCTACCTGCCAACCGGCGAGGGCTGGCTGTACCTGGCCGCCATCCTCGATCTGGCCACGCGCAAGATCGTCGGCTGGTCGATGCGCGATCACATGCGCACCGAGCTGAGCGTGGCGGCGCTGATGATGGCCGCCCAGCGGCAGCGACCGGCCGCAGGGCTCATCTGCCATTCGGATCGTGGCAGCCAGTACGCGGCGGAGGCCTACCGGAAGCAGCTCGCCAGCATAGGGGCCAGGCCGTCCATGAGTCGGACAGGATGCTGCTACGACAACGCCCCGATGGAGAGCTTCTTCCACACCCTCAAGGTCGAACTCGTCCATCAGCGGCGATGGGCGACCCGGGATGAGGCGCGACGCGACCTGTTCGCTTACATCGAGGGCTACTACAATCGGCAACGCATCCATTCGGCACTCGGCTATCTCACGCCCGAGCAGGCCGAACGGACCGCGAGCTAATCTCCCCGTGTCCGCGAAGTCAGGGGAGGATCACGCGTCAGGCCAAGTCATTCCGAGATCGCGCCTACCTACGATCCGGCGACCGGCGCGACGTTGGCTGAGATACCGATCTGCAAGGCCGACTTGGTGGATGAGGCCGTCAACAGCGCCAAACGCGCTCTGAAATGGGCCTGGGCCAAGGTGACGCCGGCTGAGCGTGGCCGCATGCTATCGCGCGTGGCGCACCTGATCCGTCGCAATGCGGAGCGCCTTGCCACCGTCGAGTCCCTGGACAGCGGCAAACCGCTTCGTGAGGCCAAGGCGGACATCGAAACGTCGGCTCGGTATTTCGAGTACTACGCCGGCAGTGCGGACAAGCTGCAGGGCGACACGATCCCGCTCGGGCCAGATTTCGTATCCTTCACCCTGCACGAGCCCGTCGGCGTCACCGCCCACATCGTCCCTTGGAACTTTCCGCTCGTGACGATGGCCCGTGGCCTCGCGCCGGCTCTCGCCGCTGGCTGCACGGCCATCGTCAAGCCCGCAGAGCAGACGCCACTGACGTCGCTCATCCTGGCGGATCTTCTCACCGAAGCTGGCGTTCCCGCGGGGGTCGTCAACGTCGTTTGCGGCCCGGGTCCCGAGACCGGCGCCCACTTGGTGCAGCACCCAGACGTCGCGCACATCACCTTCACCGGATCGGTCGAGACCGGGAAGCTGGTTATGCACGCGGCCGCGGAGCATGTCGCCTCAGTGACACTGGAACTGGGTGGCAAGTCCCCGCTGGTCGTGCTCCAGGACGCCAACATGGACGAGGCGCTCGCGGGAGCACTCAAAGCCGCGTTCATGAATGCCGGCCAGGTCTGCTCGGCGGGGTCCCGCCTCATCATCGAGAAGAGCTGCGCGGATGCGTTTCTGTCGCAACTCATCGAACGGGTGAGACAGTTCAGTTTTGGCCGCGGTCTCGATGATCCGGATCTCGGGCCGATCGTGTCGAGCGAACAGCTCCAGAAGATCTCGGGCCTGATCAGCGAGAGCCTCAAGAGTGGTGCGCGGGCGCTGACCGGCGGAAACGTCAAGAAGCCGCCGGGTCTCGATGGTTGGTTCTACGAACCTACTATCCTGCTCGCGGAAATGCCGCAGAACGTGGCTGCGCAGCAGGAATTCTTCGGTCCGGTGCTCACCGTGCAGATCGCAGATGACTTCGACCACGCTTGCGAGCTTGCCGAAGGGACACGGTTCGGTTTGGTGGCCGGGATCTACACGAAAGACATCTCGAAGGCCCTTCGGTTCGGGCGCTCTGTCAGCGGTGGGCGAGTGTTCATCAATCAGTACTTTGCTGGAGGCGTTGAAACGCCGTTCGGAGACACAAAGAACAGCGGCTTCGGGCGTGAAAAAGGTCTCGAAGGTCTGAGGGCCTATCTATCGGTGAAGACGATTACCGCGCGAATTTAGAGCTGTTCCCGGCCGGGAAGCGGTTGCAAACTTAGGTTGAGGCCGCGGTCATCGGCGTCAGAACTTTGTGATCACGGGCTTAGTCTCGGCAGCCGGCTTCGGCGGCGCCACCCAGAGTGGTGCCGAAATGCTGAGGTAAGTCGCAGTGCCTTGAAACCGGTTCTTGACGTCGAATTCGCGATAGAACCTGACGCTCGTTGAGATCGGGATCGCGCCGGCGTGGAAGGTGGGGTCTGGCGCGCTCTCGATGCCGTCGGCCTCACACGGCGCCGATCAGCCGTGCTTCTAGCAGATCGAGCTTGGCCCGACCGAACATCTGTCGCTTCACGAGCTTGAGGCGGGTGATCTGCCCCTCGGTCTGGCCGTTCGACCAGGGCTCGACCAGCGCCGCGGCGACAGCCTTCCTGTCTTTCTGGATGCCGTTCGCAAAGGACGCGAGAAGGCTGCACGCGGCCATCTCGATCCAGGTGTCGAGGTCCGGCCGCCGCTCGCGGATCATGGCCTGGAAGCCGGACAGGAGAGAACGGGCCTCGTCGAGCGCCGGCACCGCCGCCTCAATCGTCGCCACCGTCAAAGCCTCAGCCCTGGTCAGGCTGTCCCGCCCGGTTGTCATCAGCCGCGCGAGGAGGCGCGCAGAGGGAACCTTGCCGGGTGTTCCAGCTGGAACCTGCTCGCTGCGTCGGCGGCGCGTGGTCCATTCCCCAACGACGCGGAGGCTGCCGGTAAACCCGCTCGCGCGAAGCCGCCGCCAGAGTTCGGCACCGTTACGGCAGCCGGACGCCCACTCGGCGTCGAGCCGGGACAGATAGGCCTCTAGGCTGCTCTGGCGGGCCCGGAACACGTCGCCGGTCAGACCGCGCAGCACGTTGCGCACGAGTTTGCGGCTGTGGCCGGTCATGCGGACGATCTGCCTGATCGGCATGCCCTGTCGCGACAGCGGCAGGATCGCCTCGGCGGTCGCCGCTCGCCGACGGTAGCCCTCGTACTGCAGGCGCTCGGAGCAGGTGAGCCGGTCAGGATCGATCGTGGCGGCGCCCACCGCGATGCGGATGGCGGCCATCGACTTGCGCACGGCATCGAGGAAGGCGGCGCTGGCGTTCTCCATCAAGTGCCAGCGGTCGGCGACCTGGATTGCTTTGGGCAACGCCCGCGTCGCGGCCTCGCCGTAGCAGCCGCCGCGGTCACGGGCGAGGATGGCGATCTCGGGATGGGCGGAGAGCCACGCCTCGACGGTGCCGCTCTCGCGATCCGACAGGAGGGCCACGACGCGCCGCCGCTCCAGATCGCAGATCAGCGTGCCGTAGCGTTGCCCGCGGCGGAAGGCCCAGTCGTCGATGCCGACCACGTTCAGAGGCTCTGCCGGCCTCTGGGCGCGGCGGCGCACGGTCCGCAGCATCGTGTCCCGGCTCGCCGGCACCATCAGCCGGCGGGCGAAGCTCTCCGCCGGCCTGCCACCGAGGGCGAGGCCGAGATGATGGACGAGGCAGTCCAACCGTCCTGTACGCCGGGCATAAGCGGTGGCGAGGTCCGGTCCAAGCCGCTCGGCGAAGACCTTGGTCCGGCACCCTGTTCCAACGCACCGGAACCGCCGGACGCTGAGCGTGATGACGACGCGTCTGCCGGCGATCGGCAGATCCGACAGGGTGCGTGTGTATCGGCTGTGCACCCTAGACGAGACCCCATCACAGCTCGGACAACGGGCCGACGTGGCAACCGGCCGAGCGGTGATGGTCAGGCCAGCACCTACCTCGATGTGATCGACGACAAGGCTGGGCGGGACGACCGAACCGAGATGAAGCCTGCGGGGCATGGAAGGATCTCCGACGGCCGAAGCCGAGATCCATCAACCCGCCTGCACCAAAAGTGAGTCAGAGCCCTTTTTGGATGCCGACCACAGCCAGCGGCCGAGGTGGGTGTGAGGTTGCCCTAGCTCAGGCGCCGACCAGTGCCTCTCCTGAGGCTCCCCCTGAGGTTCCTGAAAAGCCGTTGGGTTCCGCTCCTGTGGCGGCTGCCCGATGATGAGCTGAGGAGACGGCCCGGTTGCGAAGGCGAGATTGCCGGCCACCTCTGCCGTGGCGTAGCGTATCCGCTCAGAGGGTCGAGGAGGGCGCGATGGCGGTGGTCTACGTCACCAAGAGCGGCATGAAGGTCCACGAGGGGCCAATGACCTTCCTTGAGGAGCGGGAGTTCTACCGGAGCGTCGATGGGGGTGGCGCCGGCCCGAGGGCCTCGACCACCACCCATACGCGCGTGGCTAGTAGTCCTCAGGCTTTGGCGGCTGCTGCAGGTACTGCTGCGCCAGAGCCCCGCAGCCAAAAACCCCGCCGGTCATAGCCGGGAGAGGGACGTCGGCCTCGCGGTCAGCCCTGAGGCGGGCCGGCCAGCCGTGCGCTCGAGAGATGATCTCGCGGGCGTTCTAGAGGCCGTGACCGGCCCAACGCGTGAAATGCATCCGCATCACAGGCTCTATGCGGGGCCGCTCCTGGGGTCTGAATTTAATCAGCTTGGCCGTGATGATGTCCGAGCAGGGTGGTGAGCAATCATTGGGTTGCTGCCCGAAAGCCGACGTTCAGCTTTGCGCCCATCCCGGTCATCCAAGGAGCCGCGGACGCTCCTCCATAGCGGACATTCACCGTGGCGGGTGCGGCGGCGGCCCATGCGCATAAGGGCGGCTTATGCGGACGGCTGACCAAGATCTGCGTTCTCTCGCTGGTCGGCAAGATCACCGACGACACCTCCTCGGAGACCTTCGGCTTCAACGCCCAGACCGAGGAGTACGTCGGCCTGCTCCGGGCCGGCATCGTCGACCCGGCCAAGGTGGTGCGCACCGCCCTGCAGGGTGCGGCCTCGGTTGCCGGCTTGCTCGTCACCACCGAGGCCATGGTGGCCTTCGCTCCGAAGAAGGAGTGCCCGGTGCCTGCGATGCCGCGCGGCGACATGGACTTCTGAAGCCGACAAGCATCAAGCCAACCGGACAGGCCGCCTCGCGGCGGCCTGCCGAGTTCCGACCGGGAGCCCAAGCTCGGTTTCCTCCCAGTCCCGGTCCGTTCCCTCGGAATCGACAGGCGAGACGAGCCAGAGCCACAAGTCGCGCTCGCCAATCTCCACGAGACTGACGAAGCCACGGTCCCATCGCGCCGTCCATAGACGACCGACATGGTGGACGGGCCCGATGATCCGACCAGGGCCGCCAGGATGATCCTTCTGAGCAAGCTCACTGCGCAGGCGTTGCTCGGGCGTACCCGCAGGCCGTTCCTTCAGCTCCATGGCCAGGGCGAAGTCCGTTGAGCAGCGCCGGCCCTGGCAGTCGACCTCGTCGACATTCTCCACCCATAAGCGATCGTCGGACTTTGCCTTGACGCGCGGCGGGCCTTGGAGCGGGGCGGGAACAGCATCCGCCGGCATGGCGGTCAGCATCATAGCAAGGACGAGAGCACTCATGGCCGTGCCTCCCGGGTCACTGATATGCCTGAAAGGCTCCGTTCAGATCAGGTTCTGCGCAGAGAGCCTCGTTTTTCAGATACGCGTAATAGATCGGGGCCGCTACCACGCCAGCGATCCCGAAGATTGCCTCCATGACAAACATCGCGAGCAGAAGCTCCCAGGCGCGCGCATGGATCTGTGTGCCCATGACGCGGGCATTCACGAAATACTCCAGCTTGTGAATCACCACCAGGAACGCCAGGGAACTCACCGCCAGCACGGGCGACACGCTCAGGCTCACCACCACGATGACGGTGTTGGAGATCAGGTTTCCGATCACGGGCAGAAGTCCAGCGATGAAGGTCACCGCCACCATGGTTTTCGTCAGCGGCAGCTTGCCCTCAATCCACGGCACGATCAGGAACAGGTAGAGGGCCGTCAGAGCGGTGTTCAGGGCTGAGATCCTGATCTGGGCGAACACCACGCTGCGAAAGGCAGCCCCGACGAGGCGCACCCGGTTGGTCAGTGCGCGCACCAAGGGTCCATGCTCGTTGCCACCGGCCTCACGGCTGACAGCAACCATACCACCAATGATCATGCCGATCAGGATGTGAACCAACGTCCGCCAGATATCCTGGCCGATGGAGCGCAACTGGTCCGCATGCTCGCGCAACCATGTCGAGGCGGTCGTCCTCAACTCATCCGGGTCAGCTGGAACCGAGCTGAGTGCCCAGCCAGGAAGATGGGCGCGGGCCGTCTCGATGATCTCAGCCATCTTCCGGAGGAGAACTGCAAGGCTTTCTGAACCGCCAGACAGCAGGGCGATCAGACCCAGGATCGCCGCTCCGATCGCAACAATGACGATGGTTGCGAGAAGGGCCACAACAAGGATCTTCCTGGTCCGGCGGGCCATAAGATCGCTGCTGCGACGGGGCGCCAGCAGATGGACAAGCTCGTAGACCAGCAAGCCTGCCAGGAGCGAGGCAAGCAGGCCGAGCCATAGTGTGGCGACTAGGACGATGGCAGCCACGACCTGGGTTGTGATCTCGAGCCGGAGGGGGCTTGGCGCCAATCCCGTGGAAGGAAATGGCGTAACCGGCGGATGTCGTCCAACAGGATCGAGCATGGGATCGGATCGGTCCATGGCGTTCTGGAAGATTCTGCGCCTGCGATCACGGTGTGAAAAGCAGCCCCTCCCTGCCATAACCCTCCGCTTACCTTCATGGCCGAGGTTGCCCGTCCGGATTGAGGAAGGGACAGCATGACTGACACGACCGATACCGCTGGGATCGCGGGCGACCGCATCCGCTCCATCATCGAGCGTGTCGAAAGATCATCGATGCCAAGCTCATGCGGTCCGGGCTGGTCATCGCCACCGGCATCTGAACTTAAAGCAGCGGCGGCGGAGCACGGTCGCTCGGCCGCCTTATGTTCAGCCCGGCTCGAGAGACAGGCGGCGACGCGGGCCCTCCATACGGCATCACCGATATGAGACGCACGCGTGACCTGCTGCTTGGCAAATGCGGTAAGTTCAATGAAAATCTGCGAACTACCTCTTACGCATCGTGTGAAGTCACGACGCCTCGTCCGATGAAGAAACGCCGTTCGGGTTGAACGTCAACCGGGCGAGCGCATCACCACGGGCGGCCAAACCGCTGTGGCGTTCAACCGATCCGCTCCTTTTACGGGAGTTACGCCAGAGTCGAACGCCAAAGCCGCCACATGCATCCCGACCACGGGAGCAAAGACAAGAGCCATCATCAGTACGACAACACCAGCAACACTACGGTCACGGCGGGCGGCAGGTGCACGGGCCTTGGCAGGCCGAAACAGGTGCAAGAAGGTCATGGCTTACCTCGGATCTGACCAGCCGACGCGGGCCGGTCAGGGGCAAGCCAGATCAGGCGATCAGGCGTGCGTCCCGCAAGCAGCCAGGGGCAACATGGTCCAGCGACTACTGTCGTCAGGCATTGGGGAGCGGGTTCCTGGGTGGTGTACGGCTGGGCTGCAACTCAACCGCACCGTTCGTTGAGTAACGCTGACCGAGCGGCCCCCGTCAATCTTCAACGCCCGAAATGCTGAAAGGGATGCACAATAAAAGTGGTGTGTTGCGCGGGCGCAGCAAAGCACGACACGGCTGAGCCCGCATCGGGGCGGTTGTACGAAGATCATCCCGGCGAGCTGGACGGCCAGCCGCAAGGAGCATTGGCCGTTAGCCTTCGATGAGCGTGTCTGCACGCATGATGCCGCGGTACGAATTGGGAAGCCTATCGGCCAGCCTTGGTCCGCTTTGAGGTGCGTCGCTTCTTTGGCGCAGGCTGGGCTCGACCCAGGGTAGACGAGCGCGCCACCTCCTTCATCATAGTCTTCTGCTGACGGTGCATCTCCGCTGTCCAGAAGCCGCGGGCGGCCCCAGTGGCGCTGTTGGCAGCACTCATCCACAGGCTTAGCCAGGGGTTCTTCATAGCGCTCTCCTGTCGATAGCAGGCAACGACCCATGCCCGCACGTGTTCCGAGGCTCGTTTGGGCGCAAGGCGCTTGAGGCAGAGGAGCGGATAGGCCGCCATGCCTGAAGCTGAGACGCTCACCTTTGCGGGCTGGAGGGCTCCACCAAGGTAGGCGGCAACATCAGTAAGCGGAGGGTCGCCACGAGGTCCGGCACGCTGAGCTGACCTTTCTGCAAGAGGCGGTCTGCTTGCGCGCCCAACCTTCTCCGCTCGTCGGCGGTGATGTCCTTGGCACTCAGGACCACGACCGGGATGTCGAGCCACTCCGGCCTCGTGCGCAGTGCCCGCAGGAAGCCGAAGCCGTCCATCTCCGGCATCATCAGGTCGAGGAGGATCATGCCGGGCCTGTGCGCCGCTACGGCTTCGAGGCCAGCCTGGCCGTGTTCGGCAGAAACCACTTGCCAGCTCTCTCGCGTCAGCAGGGTGGTCATGCGCTCACGCACGTCCGGATCGTCATCAACAATGAGCACTGGGCCGTCGTGAATTGCCGGGCGAAACCGCTCCACCACCTGCGTCAGCTGTCCCCGCTCGACCGGCTTCTGTAGGTAGTCCGTGGCGCCGAGCGAGAAGGCAAGGTTCTGCTCATCGAGCACGCTGACCATGATCACCGGGGTCGTCCCGAGTCTCTGGGTCCGCCCGCAGTGCCCGCAGCACCGACCAACCATCCATGCGCGGCATGGTTACGTCGAGCAGAATCACGCGCGGACGCAGGGCGCGTGCCTGCTCCAGACCGGCCCGGCCATCCGAGGCGGTGACAACCTGGAACCCGTCCCTTTGTAGCAAACGGGCGAGCAGGTCACGGGTAGCTGGATCGTCATCAATCACCAGGACCTGCCCAATGGTAGCCGTGGACGCAGCGGCCCCAGACCCGGTGTTGTCGGATTGAGCTTGGGAGGCGAGGCGCGCTGCAGGAGGCTCTCCGCATTGCGCGGGGAGTCGGAGCGTGAAGGTGGTGCCTTCCCCCTCGCGACTTGCCACGGTGACCTCACCGCCGAGCATGTGCGCGAAGGCGCGCGTGATCGCCAGGCCCAGACCCGTGCCACCATAGCGGCGTGTGGTCGAGGCATCTGCCTGGGTGAAACGCTGGAACAGCCTGGCTTGCTGCGCCGCGCTCATGCCGATGCCGGTATCGGCCACGCGAAAGGTAAGCCAGCCGATGCCATCCGACTCCTGGCGGCTGGCCGAGAAGGTGATCCGGCCCCGTTCGGTAAACTTCGCGGCATTGCTCAGGAGATTGATCAGGCACTGGCGCAGCTTCGTCACATCAAGGTGCGCGGAGCCGAGATCCCCGTCCACCTCGACGATGAGGGTGTTGCCTCGCTTGGCAACCAGCGCCTCTACAGTCGCGGCGACATCGCGCACCGCCTCGGCCACATCGAAGTCCTCCGGGTAGACCTCCATCCGCTCGGCTTCGGTCTTCGAGATGTCGAGCACGTCGTTGATTAGCCCGAGCAGATGGCGCGCGTTCGCCTCGATCTTGCGCATGTCGGAGAGCAGGCTCTCCTGCCCGAGATCCTCCAGCTCCTCCTGCAGCATCTCGGAATAGCCGATCACCGCCGTGAGGGGCGTTCTGAGTTCGTGGCTCATGTTGGCCAGGAATTGGCTCTTGGCTCTGTTGGCCTCCTCTGCCGCCTCCTTGGCCGCCTCCATCTGGAGGCTCCGCCTCCTTGATCGCCGTGATGTCCTGGGTCACCCCGCTCAGCCGGACCGGCCTGCCGGAGCTGTCGCAGGTCGCTGCGCCTCCGGCCACGCACCAGCGCGTGTCTCCGCTTGGCCGGACGATGCGGAATTCAGATTGATAAGGCTGGCCGGTTTGAGCTGCCTTCTCGACCGCCGCGCGGACCTTCTCCCGGTCGTCGAGGTGGATGAGCCGGTTGACGTTTCCGGGAGTGGGGTGAAAGCCCTCGGGACCGACGCCGAAGATCCGGTATTGCCCTTTGTCCCAGAGGTACTCACCCGTGAGAAGGTCCCAATCCCAGGAGCCCATCCGACCAGCCGCCATTGCCAGCGTGCGGCGTTGCTCGCTTTCCTGCAGACGCTCGGCAGCGGCCTGGAGCGCTGCGGTTCGTTCGGCTACACGCTGCTCCAGCTCGGCATTCAGCCGCTCCAATTCGCGCGTCTTGCGGTGGAGGCTCGACAAAGACCCGGATCTTGGCGCGCAGCACCTCGGTCAGGGGATCGTGATGTCCTCGGGCTGACGAAGCCGGACCACGTTGGTAGGTGTCTCCATAGGCGTATCGCTCTCAATGAGAGGTTCTGGCAGGCTCGACACCCGCCTCGATACGCCGCCTTCAATCCACCATCGTCACCCAATCTCCGGCATAGCTCGCGCAAGGGGACAGGATGCAGGAAGCGCTCCGAGACCACGATCCCGAGATCCCAAGCCCCGTCATAGGTCCCTCCAAGCCGCGCCTCCTGCGCGTCCTCGGCCCCGGGCTGATCACAGGGGCCTCGGACGATGATCCGAGCGGCATCGCCACCTACGCGCAGGCCGGCGCCGCCTTCGGGTACCGCCTCGGCTGGACGCTTCTCTACAGCTTTCCGCTGATGGTGGCGGTGCAGATGATCTCGGCCCGGATCGGCCGCACCACCGGGCACGGCATCGCCGGTGTGCTGCAACGCCACGCACCGAACGGTCTTCTGCAACTCACCGTCGTGCTGCTACTGGTCGCCAACACGGTCAATCTGGGGGCGGATCTGGGCGCCATGACGGATGCGGTGACGCTGCTCCTGCCTGGGGCGCCGCGCTGGCTGCTGGTGCTGCTCTTTGCAGGCATCTGCGTCTTCCTGCAGGTCCTCCTCGCCTACGCGCGCTACGTCGCCGTACTGAAGTGGCTGACGCTCGCGCTCTTCGCCTACTTCGCCGCGCTGGCGATGATGCGGGTGGACTGGCGTGCCTTCGCGTTCGGCATCTTTGTGCCGCGGGTTGGGCTCAGCCGAGAGGAGATCACCACGGTCGTGGCGATCTTCGGCACCACGATCAGCCCCTACCTGTTCTTCTGGCAATCCTCGGAGGAGGCGGAGGACCTGCACGTACACCCGCGGCGGCGCGACCTCCTCCATGCGCCGTAACAAGGCCGCTCGGCCTTGCGCCGGATCGAGATCGACACCCTGGCGGGGATGGGGATGTCGAACCTTGTGGCGCTCGCGATCCTGGGCACTGGGGCGGCAGCGCTCCATGCGCACGGCACCCTGAACATCCAAACCTCCGCAGAGGCGGCTGCGGCCCTGCGGCCGGTGGCGGGGCGGTTTGCCGAGGCGGTTTTCGCGCTTGGCGTGATCGGCGTCGGGTTGCTTGCCGTGCCCGTGCTCGCCGGCTCATCCGCCTATGCCGTCGGCGAGGCGCGGCGCTGGCCGGTCGGCTTCTCGCGCCGGGTGCAGGAGGCCAAGGCTTTCTACGGCGTGGTGGGGCTGGCGACCCTTGCGGGCATGCTGATCAGTCTCACGCCGAACGTCGATCCGGTTCAGGCGCTCTTCTGGAGCGCGGTTCTGAATGGCGTCGTGGCGGTGCCGGTGATGGCCGTGATGATGCGGCTCGCCGCACGGGCCGATGTGATGGGCTCCTTCGCGGTGACGGGCTGGCTGAAGGGGCTCGGCTGGCTCGCCACCCTGGTCATGGCGCTCGCCGCCCTCGGGATGATCATGACCCTGGTCGGCTGAGGCTTGTCCTTCCGTGAGGACTCAGAGAACTTGGCCGCATTCCATCAATCTGCAGGAGACCTGTATGCGCGTTTCCACCTCCGCCCTGGTTGGAGCGGGCCTCTTCTCAATCCTGACTCTATGCGCCGGGTCGTCCGAGGGGGCCGAGGATCCCCATATCCAGCGCGGGCGCACCTTCGTGCAGACCCATTGTGCCCGCTGCCACGCGGTCGGCCGCACGGGCGAGAGCCCGCTGGCAGAAGCGCCCCGCTTCCGTGATCTGCACACGCGCTATCCCGTCACCGACCTTGCCGAGGCGCTGGCCGAGGGTATTCGGACGGGCCACCCGAGCATGCCGGAATTCCAACTCGACCCAGGCCAAGTAGAGGATGTGATCCGCTATCTGGCCAGCCTGGAGCACTGAGTACTGCAATTGCGCTGTATACGTCTCGACATGGCAGAAGACACTGTTCACAAGTTGATGGCTATCCGAAAACTATGATACAAGGCGCGCGCGGCGGGAACGCTCGCGCGGCTGCTGGCTCTTGCTGTTCAGGAGTTAGGCGGCCGCAGCGGTTGTCTGGCTGCGCGCCGCCGCGGGTATTTTGGCTGTCAGCCGGAGGGTTGCCGCGTCCGAGGAGGGTAATGACGAGCCCAAGCAGCTTTGCTGTCGCGGCATGGCAGCTATGTGCTGCGTTGACGCTCTGGCTGTCCTCCGGGCACAACCTCGGATTATTATAGGCGCTTGTCGATGTGCCGGGTGCACCCAATTGCGGGACTGTCCTAGAGGCGAGATCGTTCAACCCTATAGTCACTCCGCGCGAACCTGAATGGACCCACGGGCTGCGATGCCGCCTTCGGCTGATCCGACCAGCACTCCTCCTATTCAGGCGCCGGCCCTGTCGGCCGAAGAACTGCGCGATACGCTCGACGCGGCCGGGATCTGCACATGGTCGCTGGAGCCGGCCACAGGCACCGTCACCGTATCCGCGACATGTGTTCGCCTGCTCGGTGTGCCACCCGAGCAGCTGACCAGCCATGCCGCCCTGCAGGAGCTCATTCATCCCGATGACCGGGAGAAGCGCGCGCAGGTGATCCGGCACGCCCTCGAGACGGGTGGGACCTACGAGGTCGACCTGCGCATCTTGCGCCCCGACGGACAGATCGGCTGGATCCGCTCACGCGGGCAGGTGGAGCCTCGACGCGGACGGCGATCCGGTCCGGCACCGGGGCGTGATGTTCAGCATCGACGTCCAGAAGCAGGCGCAGGAGGAGCAGAAGCGGACCGAGGCGGAGCTGCGGGCCCGCGAGGCGCATCTGCGCTCGATCCTCGACACCGTCCTCGAGGCCATGGTCGTCATCGACCGGGCTGGCATCATTCAGTCCTTCAGCGCCGCGGCCGTGAGCTTGTTCGGCTACACGGCGGATGAGGCGGTCGGGCAGAACGTCCGCATGCTGATGCCCGAGCCGATGCGGAGTGAGCATGACGGCTACCTTGAGCGCTATCTCAGGACTGGCGAACGCCGCATCATCGGTACCGGACGGGTCGTAACCGGTCTGCGCAAGGATGGTTCGACCTTCCCACTGGAACTCGCCGTGGGCGAGATGCGCTCGGGCGGGCAGGTCTTCTTTACCGGCTTCATCAACGACTTGACCGAGAAGCACCTGACCCAGGCCAAGCTGCAGGAGCACCAGTCTGAACTGGTCCATATTTCCCGCCTGAGCGAGATGGGTGAGATGGCGTCGACGCTGGCCCACGAGCTGAACCAGCCGCTTGGGGCGATCAGTACCTACGCCAAGGGCTGCTGCCGTCTCATGGACCGGGCCGATCCGGCTCTGTTGCCCCAGGTCAGGGGCGCGCTCGACAAGGTGGCCGAGCAGGCACTCAGAGCCGGCCAGATCATCCGGCGGCTCCGCGAGTTCGTCTCACGTGGTGAGGCTGAAAAGCGAATCGAGCCGGTCTCCAGGCTAATCGAGGAGGCCAGCGCACTGGCGCTGGTGGGCGCTCGCGAGCAGGGCGTGTCCATTCACGTCAAGCTCGACCCGCGGGTCCAGTCCGTCTTGGCTGACCGCGTGCAGATCCAGCAGATCCTGGTGAACCTGATGCGCAACGCGCGCGAGGCCATGCAGGAGAGCCAGCAGCGCGAACTCATCGTCGAGGCAAGGCCGGTTACCCAGGAGATGATCGCGATAATGGTCTCGGACACCGGACCGGGCATTTCGGACGCCGTGGCCGACAAGCTGTTCCAGCCGTTTGTCACCACCAAACCGACCGGCATGGGCCTGGGATTGTCGATCTGCCGGACCATCGCCGAGGCGCATGGCGGGCAACTCACGGTCGAGCGCAACCGACTTGGCGGGGCGACATTCCGGCTGATTCTACCGGCCGTGCACGAGAGAGAGTTGGGCGATGGTTGACCTCGTGCATGTCGTCGATGACGACGAGGCAATCCGAGATGCCGTCGGGTTTCTGCTGGCCAGCGCGGGATTCGAGGTCAGGCTCTACAATGGCTCGGAGGCGGTGCTTGCCGCTCTGCCGGATCTGGAGGGTGGCTGCATGTTATCGGACATGCGCATGCCCGGCATGGACGGGCTGGCGCTGTTGCGTCATCTGCGCAAGGTGGGCAACGCCGTTCCCGTGGTCCTGATGACGGGAGAGGGCGATGTGCCGCTGGCGGTTGAGGCGATGAAGCTCGGTGCCTGCGACTTCATTGAAAAGCCGTTCGACGATGAAGCGCTGCTTCAGGCGCTTCGCTCGGCTCTCGACCAAGGGGGCCGTCCCAATCCTCGGATCCTGCAGTTCAGGAGTTCGTCCGCCGGGTGAGTACCCTGAGCGAGCGCGAGCGGCAGGTTCTGGACCATCTCGTCGCTGGTGGCACCAGCAAGGAGATCGGGCGCGCGCTCGAGATCAGCCCGCGCACCGTCGAGATCTACCGGGCCAAGCTGATGGCGAAAACGCAGGCGAGCAATCTGTCCGAACTGGTGCGCTGGGCGGTGCTGGCCGGCCTTGGCCCCGCTTGAGCGGGATCAAGGTTTTTTACCGATCCGCCAGATAGACTGCCAACCAAAGGTTGCCCTCGCGCGGTCACCCAACCCGCATGCGCGGCGGCCGCATTCAAGGACGACGTTTGTGCCGATTTACATCGCCGATGACGATCCGGCTGTGCTGGACGCGCTTCGTTTCTTGCTGGAGGGCGAAGGCTACAGGGTCTCGGCGTTCCGAAATGGCGCGGACCTGCTCTCGGCCTTTCCCGGCCCTGAGCCAAGCTGCGTGGTGCTCGATTACGTGATGCCGGGGCTGAACGGCGTGGAGGTGTTCCGCCGTTTGCGCGAGGCTCGACGTCGACGCTCCCGTCGTGCTGACCACGGGGCATCCCGATCCGCTGATCCGCAAGCGCGCGAGAGCGGCAGGCTTGCCGCTGGTCGAGAAGACGGTCTCGCCGGATCTTCTCTGTGCCATCGAGGCAGCCCGCAGAGGGCCCGCCGCGGATCGTGCTGGCCCGCAACACTGACCGCGGGATGCGCCGATGCTCGATCAGGCACAGACGTTCTGGAAGAGGTAGAAGCCGAGCCGGCCAGTCGCATCGCGGGCAGCATCACGCTGGAAGCCGACCGGCAGATCCGCCTTGCTCCGAGCCGTGTAGCCGTAGGACCAGTTCTCCGGGTCGAGAAAGGTCGGAACCGGCACGTCCTCGCGCACGGCACAACACAGGCCGGGTTTGTGCTTGCGTAGGAACACGTTGTAGGCGTCGCGCAGCTGGGATTGTGTGAACATGGCCGCCTCCTCTAGCTTGGCTATTCAAGCCGCCGGCAACGCGATCCTCTTTGATCCAGCGCAAGTTGTTGGGGTTTAGTCGGCACATCCTCTGCGCGGTGCCTCTGGAGGCTCTGCGCGGTGCCTCTGGAGCGGTCCAGAGCGTGCAGCGAGCGCCTGACCGACCAGACCGGAGCAGAAAGAACCCGGCAAACGAGATGCCCCCTCACCAGAGGGCTGCCTGTCGCGCGACCCAGTGTCAATCCGACGCGCGCTTAACCTATCGGTGGCGGCGAAGAGGCGGCAGGGCGATCTCGGTCGGGACTAGCGCGGGTGTGGCTGCGGCCACGAACGGGCGCCAGACAATAAACCGGCGCAGAGAAGCCGTTCCGCGGCTGGAGCAGGGATGCCGCCGGGCCATCGGGCAGATTGCCGTCTAGGACGCCATTGATTCGCGCATCTGCAACCTACGGCTCGGCATCTCGGCCGGTGCGCAGGACGGAGAGGTGATCTCGCGGGAGTGGGGCGATGCGGGCTCGGGACCTCTGAACGGCACACCCTCACGGACCAGCAGAAAACCGGTGATGCTCTCGCGTGAACACGACGCGTGGATCCGCTCGGCTCGCGAGCGCCATGTCGTCGTTGGCGCGTCTGACGGCAGCCTCCACCTGCGCCGCGACGACCGCATCCGAATAGGCAAGCCGCGCGGTCAGCTCCGCCGTCGCCACAATGGCCGCGACACCGAGGATGCTCCGCCACGCGAAGCGCTGCCCTGCCGACATATGTCCCTCGCTGCCACCGGCGGTGTCTGCCTCAATCCTCGACCGCGCGACGCATCCGGCCGCGGCGGAGGCTGACCTGCCGACTGCCGATGCTGCTGCGCTGCAGCGCGCCGTCGCCTTCCAGTTGGGTGATGCTGCGCGAGACCGTCTCGATGGTCAGGCCGAGATAGTCGGCGATGTCGCGCCGGGTCATCGGCAGGGCGAAGGTGCCAGTGCCGCCGAGGCGCTCGTCCACCTCCATCAGGAAGGATGCGACGCGCTCGGTGGCCGAGCGGCGCCCGAGCAGGAGCATATGGTCCTGGGCATGGCGGAGGTTGTTCGTTGCCATGCTCCAGAGCTGGCAGGCGACTTCCGCCCGGTCGGTCGCGGCCCGTTCGATCTGGCGGCGCTTGAAGATCAGAACCTTGGTGTCCGACAAGGCCTCCGCGGTATGCCGGTGGGTCTCGCCCTGCTCGAAGCCGAACAGGTCGCCGCGCAGGTGGAAGCCGGTGATCTGCCGGCGACCGTCGCTCAAGACCTTGTAGGTCCGCACCGCGCCCTCGAGCACCTTGTAGACGAACTCGGCCTCCTCGCCCTCGCCGTAGACCTCCTCCTCGCGGGTGTAGGAGAACGGCGTTCCGATGAGTTCGGGGCAGCCCGCGAAGTGCGCGCTCCCGTGGATGCCGCCGGCCGGCGCATTGAAGCTCGCGGCCGCCGGCGAGGGCTGGGGCAGGGAGATTGCGCTCGGCATTGGTTTGCTCCTCATCCGTGTTGGATGATCCTTGAATGCCTTGAGTCGGGCAGCGACGAAATTCCGGTCGGCTTCTTAAGCGGGGCCGCTTAAGGGCACTTACGTAGGCGTGGCGCACTGGATCGAGTTCACGCACCGGTCGCGAACATCCATTCAGCCATGAGGCTCTGGAGCCGTAACTGGGCCACTGCGCCGCGGGCATGGACACGGCCGCGCTGACCAGCGCGTGCCCGCTTGCTGCGGCGAAGCTCAAGGTCTGGAAAGGGTCACCCTGAGGCATTCATCTGAGCCGCGCAGAATGTCCGCTTTACCGCCTTGCCCACACTTGATCCTCCCCTGACTTCGCGGACACGGGGAGATTAGCTCGCGGTCCGTTCGGCCTGCTCGGGCGTGAGATAGCCGAGTGCCGAATGGATGCGTTGCCGATTGTAGTAGCCCTCGATGTAAGCGAACAGGTCGCGTCGCGCCTCATCCCGGGTCGCCCATCGCCGCTGATGGACGAGTTCGACCTTGAGGGTGTGGAAGAAGCTCTCCATCGGGGTGTTGTCGTAGCAGCATCCTGTCCGACTCATGGACGGCCTGGCCCCTATGCTGGCGAGCTGCTTCCGGTAGGCCTCCGCCGCGTACTGGCTGCCACGATCCGAATGGCAGATGAGCCCTGCGGCCGGTCGCTGCCGCTGGGCGGCCATCATCAGCGCCGCCACGCTCAGCTCGGTGCGCATGTGATCGCGCATCGACCAGCCGACGATCTTGCGCGTGGCCAGATCGAGGATGGCGGCCAGGTACAGCCAGCCCTCGCCGGTTGGCAGGTAGGTGATGTCGGCCAGCCAGACCGTGTTTGGCCGCGTGGCCGAGAAGTCCTGCTTCAGGAGGTTTGGGGCGATCGGGAGATCGTGACGGCTGTCGGTCGTGCAGGGCCGGAACCGACGCCCCGCCAGGGCACGGATGCCGTGCCGGCGCATGAGACGCTCCACCCGCCCACGGCTGACAGACCGGCCCTCGGCCCGCAGGGTGGCATGCACGCGTGGGGCACCGTAGCGCCGATGGTGGGCGGCATGGATGCGCCGGACATCGTCCAGGAGCTGGCGGTTGGAGGCCGAGCGGGCGCTCTCTGGCCGTGACCGCCAGCCGTAGAAGCCGCTGGGTGAGACTCCGAGCACGCGGCACATGAGACGCACCGGCCAGGTCCGCGCATGCTGCTCGATGAAGGCGAAGGTCACTTGGGCATCTCCGCGAAGATGCCGATGGCTTTTTTAGCACGGCGCGCTCCATGCGCGTGCGGTCGAGCTCACGCCGCAGGCGAGCGATCTCGGCGGCCTGATCGGACGGCGAGGCGACCGGGCTTGGTGGCGAAATCCCCGTCGATCCTGCCGGCCGCGGCCGGGGTGAGGCTCCGTTCAGCGCGGCACGCCACTGCCGCAACATCGAGGGCTGGATCCCGAGCCTCGGCCGCGACCTGTATCTGCGGCCGGCCACTGCTCTCCAGCAGGGCGACCGCTTCGCGTTTGAACTCGGGCGTGAACTCCCGTCTCGTCTTCGCCATCCGACACCTTCCCCGCTCAGCATGAGCGTATCAGAGGTGTCCGCGAAGCCGAGGGAGGATCACCTTAACCAAAGCACGAGATTCTGCGATGAGCGCGGCCGCTACCCTTGAGCCGAGGCTGATCCTTGTCTGGGCTGGTGTGCTGCTTTTTATCAGCGGCCTCCTGCTCACAGCCTTTACGGCGCTCTGGGGTGGGCGCTTCAAAGCTAGGAGCCGGACGGATAGCGCGGCCGGCTTCAGCCCTCGGGTAAACTGGCCGGGGCTGGTGATGTTGGCAGCGGGCGTCCTCTGCTTCCTGGCTGCGGCTGCGTTCTGATACCGGGATTTCGCCTCGCGCCAGCTGTCGAGTTTCGCAACTGAGTTGGGTTTCACTTTTTGAACACCCAACGCGGCCAGTGGCCGGAAATGAAGTAAACCTTTCAGGCGGAGCCGACTTAGAGCGTGTTATGAACCACTGATGGGTCTGTGTGTTTCCGAGGATGAGCTTGGAACGCGCCGCTTACCCGTCCGACGTCAGCGATGAAGAGTGGGCGCTCGTGGCGCCGTATCTGGCGCTTCTGCGGGAGAGCTCGGGGCAGCGTGATCACGAGTTGCGCGAGGTGTTCAACGGCCTGCGGTTCATCGTGCGCACGGGGGCACCGTGGCGGTTCATGCCTCACGACCTGCCGCCTTGGGCGGCCGTCTACCAGCAGACGCAGCGCTGGCTTTCGGCAGAGTGCTTTGCAGATGTGGCGGGTGATTTGCGGGCGGTCCTGCGGATGGCAGCGGCGCGCGAGCCGGAGCCGTCTGCGGTGATCCTGGACAGCCGCACGCTCCGCTCCACGCCGGAGAGCGGTGAGCGGGCGGGCTACGATGGAGCCAAGCGCAAGAAGGGGTCGAAGGTGCATCTGGCGGTCGACACGCCTGGGCATGTCGTCGCCCTGCACGTGACCCCGGCCGATATCGGCGACAGGGGCGAGGTCGGGCGGCTGAGTGCGGCCGTGCAGGCGGAGACGGACGGCCGCGTGGAGAAGGGCTTCGTCGATCAAGGCTACACCGGTGACGGCACGGCTGGCGCGGCCCTTGCGCACGGGATCGACCTGGAGGTGGTCATGGCACCCGAGGCCAAACGGGGCTTCGTGCTTCTGCCGCGCAGGTGGGTGGTTGAGCGATCCTTCGCCTGGGCCACGCGCTGCCGACGCTTGGTCAAAGATTACGAGCGCTATGGCAGCACGCTGGCAGGATTGCACATGGTCGCCTTCGTCTGCCTCATGCTCAGACAGGCAGAAAGACTGCTGACCAGTTCATAACACGCTCTAGCCATCCGTTGGCTCTCGCGCACACAAAACGTAAGCGCGGCAATGTAGCGACCACGGCGGGCATCACGGGCGAGGACGTGCGTGATCTGATGGTGGCGGCCGTCGAGCATCGCTTCGGGCGGGTCGACCAGGTGCCGAGCCTGATCGAGTGGCTGACCGACAGCGGCAGCTGCTCCTTGGCCGGTGACACGCGCCGCTTCGCTCGCGAACTCGGTCTGATGCCGAAAACGACGCCGCTGGAGAGCCCGCAGAGTAATGGCATGGCCGAAGCGTTCGTGCGGACCTTGAAATGCGACTACGTGCGCATCTCGGTCCTGCCCGATGCCGAGAGCGTGCTGCATCAGCTTCCTGTTTGGCTGGCGCACTTCAACGACCTTCACCCTCATCACGCGCTGGGCTACCGCTCGCCGCGCGAGTTCATCGCTCGATCAAGCCAGAGACTCTGTCCGGTCTTGAGGGGGCAACAACAGGCAGCACTCTCGTGCTGCACGCGCGTCCATGCTCCTGTAGATTGATTGCCACGAGGTGCGCTGCAGGCTGAGAGCGTGCATGTTTCTCCTGGGAGGGACATCAATGACTGTCGCTCATATTCTGGCCGAGAAGGGCTCCTTCGTCGTGACGGTGCAGCCTGGGCGAACTCTCGATGATGCAATCCATCTGCTCGCTGATAGGAGCATCGGCGCAT
This sequence comes from Methylobacterium sp. P31, assembly GCA_050632875.1. GTDB lineage: Bacteria > Pseudomonadota > Alphaproteobacteria > Rhizobiales > Beijerinckiaceae > Methylobacterium. The sequence goes on from JBODSC010000003.1 coordinate 809,899, forward strand.
TGGTGGTCTGCGACACAGAGGGGCACGTCGCCGGCATCCTCTCTGAGCGCGACATCATGCACGCGTTGGCACGCCAAGGTGTAGCTGCCCTCGACGCTCCCATCTCGAGCCACATGACCGCTAACGTGGCCACCTGCCACCGCGAGACCACCAACGGGGAGATCATGCGGCTGATGACGGATGGACGTTTCCGCCACATGCCAGTGTGCGAGAATGGTAAGCTTGTTGGCCTCGTCTCGATCGGAGATGTAGTCAAGCATCGCCTTCCTACCTTGGAGGCCGAGCAGCGGGACATGCACGACTACATCACCAAGACCTGAGGCAGCCGGTCTGACAAGTCTGATTTGTTGCCGCCGCAGCATTTAATCATGGTCGAAGTCTAAGAGCGCGGGACGAAACCGCAGTCAGCGGGTTGGGCGGGCATGGACGCTCTTGTACCCGACGACCTCTGGGCGGTGATCGAGCCGCTTCTTCCATCCGAGCCTGAGAAGCCGAAAGGCGGTCGGCCGCGCGCCTCGGATCGGGCGGCGCTGGCGGGCATCATCCTGGTTCTGCGCACGGGCATGCAGTGGGAGCATCTGCCGCGTTCCGATGTCGGCTGCAACGGCAAGACGAGTTGGCGGCGGCTGGGCGCGTGGCAGGCGGCTGGCGTCTGGGCCGCCCTGCACCGTGTGCTGCTGGAGCAGCTTCAGGATGTCGATGCGCTCGACTGGTCACGCGCGGTCCTCGACAGTGCGAGCCTGCCGGCGAAAAAGGGGCCCCGCGACGGGCCCGAACCCGACAGACCGGGGCAAGCCGGGCACGAAGCGCCACCTCGTCGTGGACGCCAACGCCACGCCGCTCGGCCTGACGCTTACCGGAGCCAACTGCCACGACAGCCGCACGCTGGCAGCTACCCTCGACGCGGTGCCGGGCGTGCGCAGCGGCCGCCGTGGTCGCCCGCGGCGCAGGCCCGACAAATTGCATGCCGACAAGGGCTATGACCATCGTCGCTGCCGGCGTGAGTGCCGCGCCCGCAGCATCACGCCACGGATCGCCCGGCGCGGCATCGAGAGCAGCGAACACCTCGGACGCTACCGCTGGATCGTGGAGCGCACCCTGGCTTGGCTCGCACGCTTCCGCCGACTTACCATCCGCTACGAGCGACGCGCTGACCTCCACCTCGCCTTCACGACACTCGCCTGTGGCCTCATCTGCAGGGCACAGCTCAAACGGTTTTGTCCCTGACTCTAAGTCAGCATGCTCGATTGGCCCGTCGTAGACCGCTGCCACCAGACGGTCTTCGGAGCGTCCTGCCGAGAGGCCAGCCCACGCCGCACCAGCTTCTCGCACGCCGCAACGATACGGTCCCGCCCCCGTGTCGTCGTGGGCGTTAGTCCATTCAGGAGCCGTACCCTGGCGTGCAGAACGCTCGTGCACACGGCCTTGTCGGTCAACACTTCCAGCAGGTCGCGTTCGAGCTTCGTAAGCGGCGCTAAGTCAGAGGAGGCGTGGCGATGAGCGTCCAAGCCTCCAGCACCAAGCTCCGTAGCATGCATCGGGCGACCTCCCGTGGTCTCTGACGCCGCTCTGTGGCGGCGACGGAAGCGCGGGCTGCGTGACTGAGCGGCCTGAGCCTCCGCTATTCCCAACACAGGTGAGAAAAGTAGGTTTCCTTATCGGCGGTCCCGCTCATACCGGGAGTGCTCCTCCGGGCAGAACCAGCCACCCCGCTAGCTTGTTGCGCTGCTCTGCCGAGAACTACGTAAAATGTAACCTCCTGGTGGGGTTCGGCGAGAGCCTGAAAGTGAAGGACTAGCCGCCCCGCGCGGCGAACTCCCAGACCGGCACGCCCCATTCGTGGCCCGGCAGGTTCCGGTAGGCCGAGGTCCGCTCAAACAGCACCCGCGTTGCCTCGGCCCCGAAAACCGGCGCGGCGGCGATCATCAGCGCGCCGCACCGTTCGGCCTGTGGCGTGCAACGCCCAGACGTGCTGGAACAGCAGAATTCAGTAAGGATAACCTGCATGTTCCATATCGAACCGATCCGGCGTTTTGCCTTGAAGCAATTTGGGGCAGCTTAACTATCTAAATCGCAACTTTTGCGGAAGATCCATGGAACGGATCTTGGAACTTAGCCTCCGATCCCGGCCGCCTGTATCGAGCTGGGAGATAGAGGTGCGAGGTCATGAGTACGGCTGTTGGCATCCTGATCCTGGATGAACCGCAGGACCTGAGCGCGACTGTTCGGGCCACTCTGGAGCACATGCCGGAGTTCCACACGATCAACGAGGACGATTTGGATCGGTTCGGTGCCGGGAACGCGGTTGCCCTGGTCTTCCTCGACGAGATCCGGCCCGCGGACGGGATCGCCCGGATCGTCGGCCTGAAGGAGCGCCAGCCCAATCTCCGGACGCTCGTGGCCTTCGGAGCCCTGACCGCCGACGACCTGCGTGCGCTCCTGGCCGCGGGCGCCGACGCCTTCGTGGCGCGTTCCAAGTCGCTGCGGGAAGTCAGCGCCGCCCTGCTGGCCCTCGCGAAGGGTTCGGGCTGCCTCGTGCCGCCGGAACAGCCCGCCGCCGTTACGGTGGACCAAAGCGAAGCTCTCGGGCTCACACCGCGCGAGGTGGAGGTGCTGCGGTTCCTCTGCGCCGGCTTCAGCAACAAGGAGGTCGCCCGGCGCCTGGCGCTGAGCGTGCGCACGGTGGAGACCCACCGGCTCAACCTGCGCCGGAAGACCCAGACCGGCCGGCTGAAGGACTTGGTCTCGCTCGCCCGCCAGCTCGGATTGGCACCCGTAGCGGAGAGTGACCCGGGGCAGCGCGGCGGCAACCGAAACCGGCACTGACAGGAGCCCGGATGGCCTCGTTCCAGGCTACGCCGGCTCACGCAGCGCCGATCAACGCTCCAGCTGCAGATAGCGGCAGGGCGACGCGTGCGAGGACAGACGTTCGATCTGGTCGCGCCAGGAGGCGACGGCGGGCGGGAGGTCGGACATGGCCGCCGCCGTACGGCCGAACGGTTGCCGAAAGGAAAAGCCCGCCGCGGCGAACCGGGCGGGCTGAAGTTGGTCTCGTTAGCCTAACAGCTTGACCTTAGAGCGCGGGACGAAACCGCAGTCAGCGGGTTGGGCGGGCATGGACGCTCTTGTACCCGACGACCTCTGGGCGGTGATCGAGCCGCTTCTTCCATCCGAGCCTGAGAAGCCGAAAGGCGGTCGGCCGCGCGCCTCGGATCGGGCGGCGCTGGCGGGCATCATCCTGGTTCTGCGCACGGGCATGCAGTGGAAGCATCTGCCGCGTTCCGATGTCGGCTGCAGCGGCAAGACGAGTTGGCGGCGGCTGGGCGCGTGGCAGGCGGCTGGCGTCTGGGCCGCCCTGCACCGTGTGCTGCTGGAGCAGCTTCAGGATGTCGATGCGCTCGACTGGTCACGCGCGGTCCTCGACAGTGCGAGCCTGCCGGCGAAAAAGGGGCCCCGCGACGGGCCCGAACCCGACAGACCGGGGCAAGCCGGGCACGAAGCGCCACCTCGTCGTGGACGCCAACGCCACGCCGCTCGGCCTGACGCTTACCGGAGCCAACTGCCACGACAGCCGCACGCTGGCAGCTACCCTCGACGCGGTGCCGGGCGTGCGCAGCGGCCGCCGTGGTCGCCCGCGGCGCAGGCCCGACAAATTGCATGCCGACAAGGGCTATGACCATCGTCGCTGCCGGCGTGAGTGCCGCGCCCGCAGCATCACGCCACGGATCGCCCGGCGCGGCATCGAGAGCAGCGAACACCTCGGACGCTACCGCTGGATCGTGGAGCGCACCCTGGCTTGGCTCGCACGCTTCCGCCGACTTACCATCCGCTACGAGCGACGCGCTGACCTCCACCTCGCCTTCACGACACTCGCCTGTGGCCTCATCTGCAGGGCACAGCTCAAACGGTTTTGTCCCTGACTCTTACACTTGAGTCTGCTCGTTGGTGCACTAAGCCGTCGATTTTGCTGTCCGTCGGACGGATGCAAACGTCAGAGTTGTACCACTGGAGGCTGTTATGAACCAATCACCGACGATTAATTGCATCACCTGACGTAAATCCGACTCGTATGCGCTGCGTGCTCTTTGAACAGATCGGCTGTCTGACCCGGATGCTTTACCAGTGGCGGCAATGGCATGGCGGCCGAAGTCAGCAGGCGCCCTTCGCAAGTTAAATTAGTGACTTACGGGGCCAAAGGTTCATAACAGGCTCGAGGGTAAGCCCCCAGACCCATTTTGGAATGATCGGCGGTCCAACAGAGATGCTACCTGCCACGCACGGACATGGCTAGGCAGCTGTCCAAATCGTGCGGACCCCGGCAGAGCCGCCTCCCGACGGCTTGAACGCTCGGCGCCGTCCGAGCTGGTAAGGGACCAAGCCATGCAATTCGAACGTGACACGCATGGCGACTGGGTGATTGATCCCGAGCAGCTTGCTTCCGGGCTGGGGATCAATCCCGGGCACCTCCGGCACGAGATGCGCCTTGGGCTCGTCACTAGCCGCATCGGGGCCGGGAAAGACGCCGACAAGGGCTGTTGGCGCGTGACGGTTCGGACCCGTAAGGCGGCATGGCAGGGCGTCATTGATGATGCAGGCTGCCTTATCAGCGGACGCCGGCTGTGAACCCGAGGCAGATTGATTAGGCGGCTTGCCACGTTCGCGAGGTTGAGGGAGTTCAAAGTGCAGCTACGCCTCGCGCGAGGTGGAAAGCCAGCATCAGAACGCAGTCGCAGCCAGGAAGCAGAGGATACCAAATGCCGGCATCACAACCCGAATGGACAAGCCATTCGCCAAACCGCCCGCGCCGGACGCACTCCCAAAAGCCTTCAAGGTTGTCGCGACGAACAAGGAGATCTCGCGTCAGGCACTCCCCCAACGTCCGCGATGCCCACCGCTCACCCAACAGCGAAGCTGTTCAGCCCGTTGTGAAACGGGGTCTTACGCGGATGAAAGTGCCACGGAGTGGTGAGGTGGCGGCGCTTCCCGCAGCGTGCACCTGGCCGTCAAGGACGACGAGACCACCGCCTCAGCCGTCGCCCTCCTCGGCAAGGCACTCGGCGCTTTTCCCTTCAAAGTCACGCACGTGCTGAGCGACCGCGGCTCCTGCTTCACGGCCGACGCGTTCGAGGCCGCCTGCGCGCGGCATGGTCGAGCGGTTCAACGGGCGGGTACAGCGCGAGGCGCTGGGCATCACCCTCTACGGCCACCAAGATCGTGAGACGCTGCTCTCCGGCTTCAACGCGGCCTACAACGGCTGACGTCAGCGCGTCCTGAAGGGATGCTCACCGGACATGGCCGTGCGCGAGCGGCTGAAGGCGAAACCCGAGTTGGTCAAGCCCGTCACCAAACCGCCTTACCCGGATGCGCTCCCTAAAGCCCTTAAGGTTGTAGGAGACGCCAAGGAGGTCTCACATCCAGACACCTAGGACAAATTCAGTGTCCAAAATACGCGAGCCGGGTTAACAGCGTGTGGCTTGCTTCGGAGGTCATGATCGCGACGAAGATCAGGATCGCCGTGGGCGGCACAAGGATCGTGTAAATGAGGGCCAGGCGCTCCCAGGCGAGGTGCATGAATACGCCCACGATGAGCCCCGCCTTGACGACCATGAACAGGAGTATCAACGACCAGCGCAGGACGCCCTCCAAGTGGAAATAGTCGACAAGGTAGGAGCAGGCACTCAGCACAAATAACCAGCCCCAAACGAGAAGGTAGAGCCCGATCGAGTGTCCCTCGCCCGTGTGCGCGGCTGCGGCTGTACGCATCCTGTCCTCCTACCAGAGATAGAACAGAGCGAAAATGAAGACCCAGACAAGATCGACAAAGTGCCAGTAGAGACCGGTGATCTCAACGTTCTCGTAGCGCCCGCGCCGGCTTGTGAAGAAGCCGCGCCGGCCCGTGTCGAAATCGCCCCGCCACACTTTGCGGGCGACGATCAACAGGATGATGACGCCGATGGTCACGTGGGTGCCGTGGAACCCAGTGATCATGAAGAAGGTCGAGCCAAATTGGTGCGCGCCCCACGGATTCGTCCAAGGACGGACGCCCTCGCGGATCAGCTTGGTCCACTCGAAAGCTTGCATGCCCACGAAGGTGGCGCCCAGGAGCGCGGTGACGCCCAGCAGCAGCGCCGTCATCCGACGCGCGCGCCGATAGCCGCACGCCACCGCCATCGCCATCGTGCCGCTGCTGGAGATAAGCACGAAGGTCATGATGGCGATCAGGAGTAGAGGCAGCTTGGTCTCTCCGATCTCGAGCGAGAAGACTTCGCTCGGGTTCGGCCAGGGCACTGTCGTCGACATCCGGACCGTCATGTAGCTGATCAGAAAGCAGGCAAAGACGAAGGTGTCGCTGAGGAGGAAGATCCACATCATGGCCTTGCGCCAAGATGCTCCCGCGAAGGCCTCCCGATCAGCTGCCCAGTCGCTCGAGAGGCGTCGCCACTGGGTCGGCCGGATCTCCGTATCAGGCAGAGAGCACAGGGCGGTCTCGGTCATGGAGCCCTCGTAACAGTCAGGCGGGACGGCAGATGATGTCGACCAAGCCCGACCACGGCGTCCTGAACAGGAGGCCGAAGACGACGAGCCAGATCGCCAGGAGCGCGTCCCAGTACAGGGTGCAGAGGTCGATACTCTCGCGAAGGTATACGGGCGGCGCCGCTCCCGCCGCACGCCGCAGGGTCCGTGCGAGAGCGGCAAGGCCGCCGGCGAGGTGCAGGCCGTGCAGCGCCGTGATCAGGCAGAAGAAGGATCCGGCCGCGTCCGAGGTGCGAATAGCCCCCGCCTGCCAGAGCAGCCGCCACGCGAGAGCCTGCCCGGCGAGAAACATGAGGCCTCCCGCCATGGCAACGCGGAGGGCCGCGCGGGCCTCAGCCGGATCTCCATTTCGGACAGCCGCTCCGGCCCGGTGGAGTGCGACGCTCGCGGCCGCGAGGGCTGCCGTCGTGAGCCAGAGAAGGCGCGGGTCAGTGAGGACCCGCGCGCCTCCTACAGGCACGCGCATATCGTATGCCGCGATAAGCAGTGAGAATAGCAAGCCTACGGCGGCCAGGAAGACTTTGAGACCGAGCCGAGCAGAGTCCGCACGCCCACCCAGCGTTGGTGCGACTGGCGGGCCCGCGCTCACCCAGGACTTTGCCGCCAGCTGCTGGCGTGCGAGCCACCGCGCAGCCAAGGTGCCGAGTACTGCGAGGTAGACGAGGACGAGCGTCATGGCGCTGCCTCTGCCGTGACCAGGCCCGGCTGGTTCTGTGGCACGAAATCCTGCTCGGCGCCGGGTACGCTGTAATCGTAAGGCCAGCGGTACACGACAGGCAGCCTCGCACCCCAATTGCCGTGCGCGGGCGGCGTCTGAGGCGTCTGCCACTCCAGCGTGGTGGCGCGCCAAGGATTGCCGCCGGCGGGCGCGCCGTGCGTCAGGCTGCGGATCAGGTTGCTCAGGAACACGAACTGCGCGGCCCCGACCACGAGAGCCGTGACGCTGATGAAGGCGTTGAGCGAAGCGACCGAACTGGGGACGAAGCCGAGCCCAACGATGTCGTAGTACCGGCGCGGCACACCAAGTAGTCCAAGATAGTGCATCGGGAAGAAGATCGCGTACGCCCCTAGGAATGTGACCCAGAAATGTAGCCGACCAAGTCGCTCATCGAGCATCCGCCCAGTAACTTTAGGGTACCAGTGATATATCCCTCCGAAGATCACGAGGATCGGAGCGACCCCCATCACCATGTGGAAGTGGGCGACCACGAACATGGTGTCTGACAGCGGGACGTCGACCACGACATTGCCGAGAAACAGACCCGTGAGGCCGCCGTTCAGAAAAGTCACAATGAAGGCAATAGCGAACAGCATGGGAACGGTGAGGTGAATGTCGCCCCGCCAGAGCGTCAGGACCCAATTGTAGACCTTGATAGCCGTCGGCACAGCAATGATGAGCGTCGTCGTCGCGAAGAAGAACCCGAAATACGGATTCATGCCACTGACGTACATGTGGTGCGCCCAGACCACGAAACTGAGCGCCCCGATAGCGATGATAGCCCAGACCATCATTCTGTATCCGAAAATATTCTTGCGAGCATGAGTACTGATAAGATCGGAAACAATACCGAAGGCAGGTAGCGCAACAATGTAGACTTCGGGGTGGCCAAAGAACCAGAATAGGTGCTGAAACAAGATCGGCGTCCCACCCCCGTAGTTCAGGCGCTGCCCAGCTTCGATGATGGCGGGCATAAAGAAGCTCGTGCCCAGGAGACGATCGAGGAGCATCATCACGGCACCGACGAGCAGGGCCGGGAAGGCCAGCAGCGCCAGCACCGTCGCGGTAAAGATCCCCCAGACGGTAAGCGGCATCCGCATCAGCGTCATGCCGGGTGCGCGAGCCTGCAGCACCGTCACGACATAGTTCACACCGCCCATCGTAAAGCCGATGATGAACAGAATGAGCGAGACGAGCATCAGCACGATGCCCCACTGCTGCCCCGGCGTGCCCGAGAGGATGGCCTGCGGCGGGTAGAGGGTCCAGCCGGCTCCGGTCGGCCCGCCTGGCGCGAAAAAGCTCGCCACGAGCACCAGCACAGCGAGCAAGTACACCCAGTAGCTGAGCATATTCACGTAGGGGAAGACCATGTCCCGTGCGCCGAGCATGAGCGGAATGAGGTAGTTGCCGAAGCCGCCGAGAAACACTGCCGTCAGCAAGTAAACCACCATAATCATCCCGTGCATGGTGATGAATTGGTAGTACTCGGCTGGACCAATGAACGGGATGAGGCCGGGGAATCCGAGCTGGAGACGAATCAACCAGGATAGCACGAGGGCCACGAAGCCAATCCCCAAGGCCGTACCGGCGTACTGGACAGCGATAATCTTGGCGTCCTGACTGAAGACGTAGCGCGTGAGCCAGGTATGCGGGTGGTACAGCTCGACCTCGTCCGGCTCCGAGACTGAGAAGGGACCGGCGGTTCCGACGGGCGTATCTGCCATGACGCGTCTCCTCAGCGGTCCTCGGCCACCCGCTGGCGAAGGCCGGCATCGCGCGGGCTTTTCGGGCGGGAGGCGAAAGTCGAGAAGGTCTTCTGCTGATCGAGCCAGGCGTGGTAGGCCGGCTCCTCCTCTACCACGACCCGCCCGCGCATAGCATAGTGATTGACGCCGCAGATCTCGTTGCAGATCGCGTCGAATTCGCCTGTCCGGGTTGGCGTGAACCAGAAATAGGTCACCATGCCGGGGATGATGTCCATCTTGGCTCGGAATTCCGGCACGTAGAAATCATGCACGACGTCGAACGAGCGCAGCAGCAGCTTCACGGGCCGCCCGAGCGGTAGGTGCAGATCGCCCCCGTCGATGATGACGTCGTCCCGCCCGGACGGATCATTCGGGTCGAGACCGAGCGCGTTCTCGTCGCCGACAAACTGAATCCCGGCGGCGCCGAGGCGCCCATCGGCACCAGGCAGGCGGTAGCTCCAGCGCCATTGCTGGGCGACGACCTCGACCTCCGAAGCCGCAGCCGGGACCCGCACGAACTGTGCCCAGACGGCAAGGCCCGGGGCCAGCATCGCCGCGACGCCGAGAGCCGTGACGGCCGTTAGCCAGCCTTCGAGCCGCCGGTTCTCCGGCTCGTAGGCCGCCCGCCGCCCGGGTCGATGCCGAAAGCGGACGATGCAGTAGGCCATGAACAGCACGAGGGCCGTGAAGACCGCTCCCGTGATCCAGAACGTGATGACGAGAGTGGTGTCGATGTAGCCCCAGTTGGACGCGATCGGCGTCCACCACCACGGGCTGAGGAGATGGAAGGCGATCGAACCGAGGGCGATCAGCACGAGAATGAACGGCATGACCAGCTCCTGTGCCCGTCCTGAAGGCTGGAGGCCGCCATCTCCCAGCCCGGCCAGTCCGCCTGCCCTTAGGACAAAACGGCCCGCCGATAGAGATGCCATGTGGCATGACCGAGGATCGGCAGAACCAGCGCGAGCCCGACGAATAGCGGCAGCATCCCCAAGACCAGCAGACCCGCGACGATGAGGCCCCAGACAGTCATCGTCCGTGGGTTTTCCCGGACGAGGGTGATGGAGGTATCGATCGCCTCTGCGGCACCGGTGCCGCGGTCGATGATGAGCGGGAAGGACACGGCACTGACCGCCAGCGCGATCAGCGAGAAGGCGGCCCCCACTAGGTTCCCGACCACGATGAGCGCCCAGCCTCTCGGCGTCGTGAGCACCTCTTGCAAGAAATCGAGGACTGAGTCTTGGCGCGCATTGCCGTAGAGGACCCAATACAGTCCCATCGCAGCGATCAGCCAACAGACGAAGAGCAGCATCAGGACGACGCCGACCACCCCAATCGCCCGAGCAGATCGACCGGTGAGAGGCGCGTAGGCACGGACCCAGGCCAGGTCGAGACCCTGTTCCCGCTGGCGGCTCATCTCGTAAAGCCCGATTGCCGCGAACGGACCGAGTAGGGCGAAACCCGACGCCAGCGGAAAAAGGATTGGGATAAGGTCGTTCTCGAAGGTCACCGTCGCGATGATGATTCCTGCGGCGGGGTAGATGGCGACGAGGAACAGAGCGTGCGTCGGCATCGCAACAAAATCCTCGAACCCCTTCACCAAGGCATCCTTGAGGTCTTGCAGGCTGAGCGAGCGCAGATTTGGGCGTGCGACCGCTTGATCTGGAGACCCACTGTGAAGTGCTTCCATCGCACCGCCCTCCAAATGGACGGCTCAAATCGCGAAAGTCTCTTGATCAGGACGGAGCTGGCGACAGCCGTCAAGCTTTCGACCGCGTTCGTCATGTTATACTACTCTAATTCGCCCGCGTCTCGAAAATTCTTACTCGGCGCCGCAGACCGCATGCGCTCGCACGCTGCCTATTGAGGCGTTGCGATTCTCCCGGAAACTTTTGTTTCGCCCCTGCCGTTCGGCATTTTGCTCCACGCCGTTTTTCAGCCGGTTATCATCCACGACCTCACGTGCCCTCTCTGGATTTCCCATCTCGGCAACTCGCCCGCGAGGGTATGGCGGTGGCGCACTGCACGGTGGGCTGGCTGATGCGGGTGATGGACCTGCAAGGCGTCGTTCGAGGACGCAGGGTCCGCACGACCATTCCCGAGCCAGCCGCGGCTTGCCCCCTCGACTAAGTCGACCGGCAGTTCGAGGCCGAGTGCCCGAATCGGCTATGGGTCGCCGACCTGACCTACGTCGCGACCTGGGGCGGCGTTCTCTATCGTGAACTGATGAAACTCCGCCACGATGTGCGGGGCTCGGACCTGCGATCCGGAACACGCCAGGAGATTACCTATGACCGGATGAGATGACTTGCACATCGCCCCCTCATGTGAGCCGTATGTGAGGCGCGCCAAGACCGATGCGAACGATGCCGCTGCCATCTGCGAGGCGGCGACGCGCCCGAGCATGCGGCTCGTGCCGGTGAAGTCGACCGAGCAGCAGGCGGCGCTGGCGCTGCACCGGATACGCGACCTGCTGGTCAAGCATCGCGCCCAGTTGGTGAACATGATCCGGGGTGGCACCTACTGCGCACCAGCAGCAGCTGCCGCCTAACCGCGAAGGGCAGGTGCTTGCCTAGACTAAGAAAACGATAAGAATTCATGTCGAACCGCTCCGACCGGGAGCCAGAATACCCCATCAAACGTTTTGGGCATGATAGCGCGAAGCTTGGCTCAACGCCGGCTCAGTGCTCCGTGATGATCCGCTCCAGCGGAATGTCGTGTGGCTGCGGGTAGATCGTTTCCAGGCGCCCGAGTTCGAAGCCGACGCCGATGGTGCGTGGCCTCTCGGGCATCGCGGCAATCATCCGATCATAGAAGCCGCCGCCATAACCCAGCCGGTAGCCCTGCCGATCAAACCCGACCAGCGGCACCACCAGGACGTCGGGGAAGACCGATTCTCCTGACTCAGGTATCGGGATCTTCCAGGTGCCCTGCACCATTAAGCTGCCAGGAGACCACCCGCGGAAGACGAGCGGCTGACCGCGTTCGACGATCACCGGCAGGGCAAGGCGTGAGCCGCGCTCCCGCATCGCGGTAAGAACGCCTCGTGGATCATGCTCGCCCCGGAACGGCCAGTAGAAACCGATCAGTCTGCCCGCATATGGCTCAAGAGCCAGCTCCAGGGCGCGGCTGATCCTCTCGCTCCAGGCGGACCGATCCTCGGCCGAGATGCCGACACGCCGTGCGATCAGCCTGTCTCGGGTCTCCTTGCGCCAATCACGGATTGTTGGCCAATCCGCATTGGCGGCCGGCAACGCCGGACCGGAGCCGGTGACCTCGGGCACCTTGCTCATAGAAGTCATAATCTCGCTCCTGGCCGCTCCCGTGTTGCTGTCTGCGAAACGCTACTGGTCGGTGCGGGTGCACCGCATGGCACTTCGGCTACTGTCCGCCGAAGGCGCGCAACGGCCGTCCAGCTTCCGATCGGTGCATCATCACGGCCGTTCCCGCAGCATCATCGATTGCAGCAAGCCGAGGCCCCACGGCTGCATGGAGGGACATCTCACTGCGATCCAGAACGAGGTTGACGCGCTCGCACCATTCTGTGTCTGGGCTGTTGACCGCCTCCGCTTCCCGGAGTGCCTCGGCGATCACCTGACGAACCTCGTCCACGAGCTGCCGTGTCAGGGGGACGCGTTCTGGCCGCATACGCCTCGGTAATGATTCCGGCCCACTCGTCTGCCGTTCGACCAGGGTGCGTGCCCATGTGCCCTCCCTCGTCACCTGAAATCCTCTGAAATGTTATCAGCCTCGAAAGGGGCTCACCCACTTTCTTCTAGTGGTCAAAATCTAACACCTAGGTCCGCTCGTTGGCGCGCTAAGCCATTGATCTTGCTGGCCGTATGGCGGATCCAAGCGTCAGGTTCGCACTACCAGGTCAGGCACTTACATACGCCGATCGGCGTCCGAGTCGCACTCTGGATCGCAGCCTCCAATCACGCCACCACTGAGGTGAGACCGCACCCGAGTCGACTACACTCCCGCTGACGGCCGGTCGGTTGCCCATTTTGAACATGTGGCGCGTCGCGTTCATCGCGAACCGCTCGCCGTCGAGGTAGGTCTGGCCGATGAAGCTCATCCGGCCCGATCGCCAGGGACGGCCCGGAAAAGTCCAGACGGCAGGCTGAGTCGAGCTATTCCCTTGGGCGCCTCAATCGGAATTGAGGCTTGTATGATGCGCCGTATGACTGTGCCGCGCCCGCCGCGAACCCGATCGAGTCCAATAAAGACGGGTATTAGGACTAACACGATCCAGTCGGACACGCCTACGAGTCTCGCGGACGCTTAACGCGATCGGCATCACGGGGCTCCTATTTTGAGGGACGATTCGCGCTCCAAAGGATCGAGACTAAGCCAACGAAGCACGCGATGAGGCCGAGCATTCCGACGAGAACTGCGATGTCCGGCACGCCTTCGAGCCCTTGAACACCTACGGCGAACGGCATCGCGCGTCTCCTAAGACCCTCGATGCGGCGAGCATCCACCGCACCGTAATCCTCGTCTCGGTCATGTCCGCGGTTTACCGTCACCCGTGCGACGTCACCCACGCGACCCGGCAGAGCGAGGCGGCCAGCTCTCCCATTCTCGTGAGAGCCCACTCCTGCGCGCGCATTTATGGGCCGCCGCACCGAATTCACGCCCTTTCGAGCGAAGACAGGTACATTCTAAGCCAAATTCGCGCCGCTGTCTTGATAAACCGTAAATTGAACTGTCAATGCCTGTGCCGCATGCGCTCGAATACTTAAGGTCATAAGCTTGACCTAGTCGCTTTCGATCTGGCCCCTCACCGCGCGCAGCCACGAGCTGAAGCGACAGGCCCGAAGCTGCCACTCGGCTGCCCTCAAGGCCGCGTCTAAATCCGCAAATTCAACCCAGTCTATGTCGACGTAGTGCCGCTCTCCATCAATGCGAAAGAAGTATAGGAGCATTGATCGCGCGGCCAAGTTGGGCGAGCAAAGGTAGAGGTCTCGCCAGCGCTCAGATCGGCCGAGAGAGCACAATCTGTCGGCTCTTCTAACATTGCCTGAGCGCGAGACCTTCCCGGCGTCTGAGGCAGCCTTGAGCGCTTTCGGGATGACCTGCCGGTCTTTTTTGGACTGAGCCGAGTGCGAGGCTACTGCATGCTGGCGGCCATGGGTAGCCGGAACGCCAAATCCGGGGGTCGTAACGAGCGCAGGTGGCCAGAAGCCGGGCCGCGACTGCAGCCTCACGCGGCGGTCTTCCACGACGGCGTGGCTCGCTCCGAGGTTGCGGCGGCGGGCCTTATTTAGGCGAGTCTCAGGCGGTCGCCGCCCTCTACCTTGAGCGAGCCTACACCCCTGCAGCCACACACTTCCGGATGTTTGTCGACCCGGGCGCTATTCGTCACCCATCTCCTTGTGTTCAGTCGCTTCGTCTTCCTCTTCGGCGTCATCGCCGAGGAGATCGTCCAATTCTTGGATTAGGTCTGCAACCTGCTGCTCGTTCGCGCGGACGCGGAAGACTTCTCCATCTTCGGCCTCGAAGGTGAGGTGGTACTCGCCCTGGATCTCGTCGGAGAGCACACGGGCTAGCTTCTTGGGCAATCTCATTGCGTGGCACCTCCCAGTAGGGAGAGAACACGCATCACCGAGTACTGTGCCGGCGGGTTCTAAGTAGGTGGCCTGGATGAGTTCCCACGTCACCAGGTCCGCTTCTTCCAGAGCTGGCTTCCGAACTGACGGGGCGGAAGATCCGGGAGGGGGCACTTGAAGACGGATGCCTGAGCAGCAACAACGGTCCGCTTTTCCGGTCTGACGACTGGAAGCCGTCGGGCCGCTTTCGGCCAGGAGCTGCCAAAGCCAGCCCACCGTACTGCCTGGAAGCGGACCTTCCGGCCTTCGGCAATGGGTCGAAAGCAGCACCTTATGGCCAAGTGATTGGGTTCAGACCTAGGTTTTACCGATCCTCTGGCTCACCCGGCGCATCAGTCGGATCCACTCGTTCAGCTCCTGGCGCATCTCGATCACCTCGTTGGTATAGCGCCCATTGCGCCAGTTGCCGTTGCGCTCGCCCTCAGGAGCCTCCAGGCGAGGCTCCCCATGCATGCGGCAACGCCCGTTCGGCATTGCCGGCGAGCGGCACAGGCGTGCGCTTCGCGTCTTGGCCCCGCACCGCGGGCTCAGGTGCATGGCCAGCGGGCTTTGCATGGGGTTGTCCTCCGGTTTCATCGGGAGCCCTCACCCCCCGCTGCCGGTGCGCTGACAGCACCGACCACCGCCTGCCCGCCAGCCTCGACGGTGACACGCTCGACCCGGACCGTCTGCTGGCCCTTGCTGCGGTAGCGCTTGAGCGCCTCGACCTGACTGGTGAAGGTGCGGGCCAGCTTGTTGAAGGCGCGCTCGGCGCGACCGAACCCCTGAGCATAGTGTTGAACATCAAGGGGTGCCTAAGCGGGAGAAGGCTTTGCCCTGGGACAGCATCATAACTGCCGGCTGGCTCATCTTGGTGCTCATTGGAGTGGGAGCCGTGGTCTGGTATGCTGCTCACCATCGCCGCCGTAGAGGCGGTTGAGGCATACCAGGAACAGACCAGCTCTTGAGGGTGGCGGGGGCAGCGCGCATCCCTAGGACCGCCCCCGCCGTCTGATCCTCCCTCGGCTTCGCGGACACCTCTGATACGCTCATGCTGAGCGGGGAAGGTGTCGGATGGCGAAGACGAGACGGGAGTTCACGCCCGAGTTCAAACGCGAAGCGGTCGCCCTGCTGGAGAGCAGTGGCCGGCCGCAGATACAGGTCGCGGCCGAGCCTCGGGATCCAGCCCTCGATGTTGCGGCAGTGGCGTGCCGCGCTGAACGGAGCCTCACCCCGGCCGCGGCCGGCAGGATCGACGGGGATTTCGCCACCAAGCCCGGTCGCCTCGCCGTCCGATCAGGCCGCCGAGATCGCTCGCCTGCGGCGTGAGGCTCGACCGCACGCGCATGGAGCGCGCCGTGCTAAAAAGCCATCGGCATCTTCGCGGAGATGCCCAAGTGACCTTCGCCTTCATCGAGCAGCATGCGCGGACCTGGCCGGTGCGTCTCATGTGCCGCGTGCTCGGAGTCTCACCCAGCGGCTTCTACGGCTGGCGGTCACGGCCAGAGAGCGCCCGCTCGGCCTCCAACCGCCAGCTCCTGGACGATGTCCGGCGCATCCATGCCGCCCACCATCGGCGCTACGGTGCCCCACGCGTGCATGCCACCCTGCGGGCCGAGGGCCGGTCTGTCAGCCGTGGGCGGGTGGAGCGTCTCATGCGCCGGCACGGCATCCGTGCCCTGGCGGGGCGTCGGTTCCGGCCCTGCACGACCGACAGCCGTCACGATCTCCCGATCGCCCCAAACCTCCTGAAGCAGGACTTCTCGGCCACGCGGCCAAACACGGTCTGGCTGGCCGACATCACCTACCTGCCAACCGGCGAGGGCTGGCTGTACCTGGCCGCCATCCTCGATCTGGCCACGCGCAAGATCGTCGGCTGGTCGATGCGCGATCACATGCGCACCGAGCTGAGCGTGGCGGCGCTGATGATGGCCGCCCAGCGGCAGCGACCGGCCGCAGGGCTCATCTGCCATTCGGATCGTGGCAGCCAGTACGCGGCGGAGGCCTACCGGAAGCAGCTCGCCAGCATAGGGGCCAGGCCGTCCATGAGTCGGACAGGATGCTGCTACGACAACGCCCCGATGGAGAGCTTCTTCCACACCCTCAAGGTCGAACTCGTCCATCAGCGGCGATGGGCGACCCGGGATGAGGCGCGACGCGACCTGTTCGCTTACATCGAGGGCTACTACAATCGGCAACGCATCCATTCGGCACTCGGCTATCTCACGCCCGAGCAGGCCGAACGGACCGCGAGCTAATCTCCCCGTGTCCGCGAAGTCAGGGGAGGATCAGATTCTACTGGACGTAGAATTTCGGATCGAGCGCGGCGAGCGCAAGGAGCGCTGGTGGGAGAGCGACCCCGTGCATCCGCATCATCCGCGCGGCCGCACGACAGCCGAGCTGGTCATTGGCCGCGGCGGCCGCTTCGACCTGCGCAACCGTGGCCGGGTCGGGGGAGGGGCCGGTGCCGGCGTGGCGGCTGCCGGCGCGTTCTTCGCCGTCCTGTTCGCTTGGTCGCGCGCAGCCTTGACCCGCGTCTGATCCGGAGACTCTCCTGGTGTGGGACCGCTCAAGCCGGACTTCTGCTGGACGTTCCCACCGGCGGCGGATGGCGTACCCTGGCTTGCCCCTGACGGATCTCGAAACGGCAGTGGCCTGTTGCGGAGGAGTCGCAGCCGCCTCCTTCGCTGGCTCCGGCTGTTTCACGAATGCCAGGAGTTCCTGGCACAGATTGGCTGGCCGCCCGGTCATAGTGGCTGTGCCGCTCTCCTGCGCGCAGGCGTTATTGGCTGCCAGCAAGGCACCCACCAAGCCGATTGCCTTGGCGAACGTGGTCAGTCGCCGCTTCATCGGATGAGCCTCCTCCAGAAACCTTAGTCTCGCCGCAGCCGGTGCTCGCATTCCAAGCCTCAGGAGCGCTTCGGCTGCGAGGCAGCGCCCTCGGCCTTTCCATGCGGCTCGCCGGCGAATTCGTCGGGAGACGGGTCGCCGTTCCAACGGGGGCCGACAAGGTTGGTGCCCGGCTCGGAGACCCGCGCACCGGAGGTGGCGAATGCCTGATAGGCGAACTTTTGGTTGCTGGTGAGCGCCAACATGGCCGCAACTCCTAAGAGAACGGCGGCGATGACGGCGGCGATGAAGGCTTTCATCTTCGTGGTTCCCGATAGGAGCCCAGAGCGCCGGCTGTCACGCCGGGAGGCCCAACCTGGTCCATCATTCGGCGGGTGCCGCGCGTGGCCCGATCTGCGGACCGCCCGCAGTGCGGGCCTGCTCCTGCTCAACCCAGAGGTCGTGGTGCGCGCGTGCCCAGGCAAGATCGACCTGACCGCTGCCCATCGCATCATAGGCGCCCTTCATCCCGAGCGTGCCGATGTAGATATGGGCCAGGATACCGGCGATGAAAACGATGCCGATGAGGGAATGGATCACCTGCATGATCTGCATCCCGTTGACGTCGAAGAGCGCGAACGGGAAGAGCATCATCAGGCCGGTCGCTCCCATCGCGGCGCCGAAACCTGCGACCATCCAGAACACGCCCTTCTGGCCCGCGTTGAAGCGGCCCGCATGCGGGTGCTTGCTGCCGACGAAGCCGCCCCCTGCTTTGAGCCATTCCCAGTCGATCCGGTTCGGGATGTTGTCCCGGATCCAGACGACGAACATGAAGGCGACGCCCAGCATGAAGGGCCAAGCGAGGTAGACGTGGCTGTACTTCGCGTACTGGGCCAGCGCACCGAAGGTATCCGGCCCGATCAGGGGCATCACCAGCCGCTTGCCGAAGATGTAGTTCAGGCCAGACAGGGACAGGATGATGAAGCACACGGCCGTCATCCAGTGCGTGAACCGCTCGAACGCGTTGAACCGGAGGATCTTCCTGCCGGATTCCTGGCTGTGATCCGTGATGATCCGGCCACGCCACAGGAAGAAGAGGGCCAGCGCTGCGACCATCCCAAGGATCACGAGCGCCCCGATCCAGGGCAGCCACCCCTCGCGGAACATCTGATACGCGCGGCCTTGGGGCTGGATCAGGTTGGCGGCCTTGCTGTCCGGGATGCTGATGCGTCCGCTGATCTTGGGGGCCTGCCGGAACAGGAGTTCCTCGTTGATCGAGTCCGCCGTGGGATTGGCGCCCCTTGGGTTCTGGCCGTTGGCCTGGATGGGGCTCTGCGCGTGTGCGCCCCCGTAGGCACCCGGTGCCGTCCAAAGCGTCGTCGCTAAGGCGAATGTGCTGAGAAGCGTCAATGGCCGCCGCATCGGCGTTCCTTTCAGGTCGGTCGAGAGGAACGCAGACGCCACTGCGATCCAGTCCGTGGTCCTTCTCGCTTCCCAACAGAGACGGCTCCTGCCTCGGCCGGGGAGCGCCATCACATCAGATCGCGACCGTCTCGCGGTAGGCGGTCTTCCAGCCCCAGGCCCCCGAGCCATACCCCCGCTTGATCACCCGCTGCTTGTAGATCTCGGCGATCATCTCGCCGTCGCCCGCGAGCAAAGCCTTGGTCGAGCACATCTCGGCGCAGAGAGGCAGCTTGCCCTCCGCGAGCCGGTTCGAGCCGTATTTTTCGTACTCGGCGGTCGACAGATCGGGTTCGGGGCCGCCCGAGCAATAGGTGCACTTGTCCATCTTTCCGCGCGACCCGAAGTTCCCGACGCGCGGGTATTGCGGCGCGCCGAACGGACAGGCGTAGAAGCAGTAGCCGCAGCCGATGCAGATGTCCTTGGAGTGCAGCACCACCGCGTCGGCGGTGGTGTAGAAACAATTCACCGGGCACACGGCCGCACAGGGCGCGTCGGTGCAATGCATGCACGCCATCGAGACCGAGCGCTCGCCAGGCTTGCCGTCGTTGAGTGTCACCACCCGTCGCCGGTTGATGCCCCACGGCACCTCGTGCTCGTTCTTGCACGCCGTGACGCAGGCGTTGCACTCGATGCAACGGTCCGCGTCGCAGAGAAACTTCATGCGCGCCATGATCAGGTCACTCCTCTCAGGCCGCTCGGATCTGACACAGGGTGGCTTTCGTCTCCTGCATGCCGGTGACGGGATCGAAGCCATAGGTCGTGACGGTGTTCACGCTCTCGCCGAGCACGACCGGGTCGGTGCCCTTCGGATAGTAGTCGCGCATGTCCTTTCCTTCGTACCAGCCGGAGTAGTGGAACGGCATGAACGCCACGCCTTTCCCCACGCGATCGGTCACGAGGGCCTTCACCTTCGTCTTGGAGTTGTTTTCCGCCCCCGTAACCCAGACCCACTGACCATCCTTGATGCCGCGCTCGGCCGCGTCGCCGGTGTTGATCTCGACGAACATGTCCTGCTGCAGCTCGGCGAGCCACGGGTTGGAGCGCGTCTCCTCGCCGCCACCCTCGTACTCGACGAGCCGGCCCGAGGTGAGGATGATCGGGAAATCCCTGGCGACGTTGCGCTCAACCGCGGATTTCTGCACCGAGAACCCGATGTTGGGCATGCGGAACTGACGCTCATCGGGCCGTGTCGGGTATTTGGCGACGAGATCCGGACGCGGTGAGTAGATCGGCTCGCGGTGGACCGGCACCGGGTCGGGCAGGTTCCAGGCATTCGCGCGCGCCTTGCCGTTGCCGAACGGCGAGACGCCGTGCTCGAGGCAGACGCGCTGGATGCCGCCCGACAGGTCGGTCGCCCAGCTCACGGTATCGGGCTTGGCGCCGCCGATGCGCAGGATCGTCGCGAGTCTCGTCGGCCGTCAGGTCCTTGTCCCACCCGAGCTTCTTGAACACGCCGAGGGTGAATTCGGGATACCCGTCCGTCAGGTCCGAGCTGTTCGAGTAGGAATCTTCCGCGAGCAGCGTCTCCCCGTTGCGCTCGGTGCCGAAGCGCGCGCGGAACGTGCCGCCCCCTCCTTCACGTGCAGCGCCGTGTTGTAGAGGATGGCCGAGCCCGGATGACGGATCTCGGGCTTGCCCCAGCAGGGCCAGGGCAGACCGTAATAATCCCCGCCGACCTCCGGATCGTCCTTCGGCGCCCGCAGGGTGACGAGGTCGAACTTCTGCTGGTTGCGCATATGCGCCTTCAGGCGCTCGGGCGACTGCCCGCAATAGCCCGTAGACCAGCCGCCGCGGTTGATCTCCCGCAATATGTCTTCAGCCAAGGGAACGTTGTTCTCGACCTTGATGTTCTTGAACATCGCCTCGGCGAAGCCGAGCTTTTTCGAGAGAAGGTAGAGGAACTCGTAGTCGTTCTTGGACTCGAAGGCGGGCTTCACGATCATCTCGCCCCATTGCAGGGACCGGTTCGAAGCCGTGCGGCACCCGTCCATCTCCAATGAGGTGCAGATCGGGAGCAGGTAGGTGTTGTCCTGCCGGGCGTCGAGCGCCGCAAACGTGGTCGGATGCGGGTCCGCGACGACCAGCAGATCGAGCTTGTTGAGACCTTCGAGGGCCTCGGGCAGGCGCGTGACGGTGTTGCCGCCATGTCCCGAGATCATCATCGCCCGGGTGGGACTCCGCTGATCGATCTGGTCCGGCGGAAGGTTCACGGAGTCGAACCAGCGAGTCGAGGTGATGCCCGGCGTCTCCATGTTCTCCTTGCGGGACCGCGCCTTGCGACCGGCCACAGCGGGAACCTCGTCGAAGCGCGATTGCAGCCAGGCGTATTCCACCTCCCAGACGCGGGCCCAGTGCCGCCAGCCGCCTTCGACCAAGCCGTAGTAGAGCGGCAGCGTCGTCACATCGAGGCCGAGGTCGGTCGCCCCCTGCACATTCGTGTGCCCGCGGAAGATGTTGGCGCCCGTGCCCGGCTTGCCGACATTGCCGGTGGCCAAGCATAGAATGCAGAGCGCTCGCACATTGGCGGTGCCGACCGTGTGCTGCGTGTTGCCCATGCACCAGATCAGTGTGGCGGGCTTCTCCTTGGCGAACTTCTCCGCCACGCGGCGGAGCTGCTCGCCCGGCACACCGGAAACGCGCTCGACTTCCTCGGGCGTCCACTTGGCGACTTCCTTGCGGACGTCGTCCATCGCGTAGACGCGCTGGCGGATGAATTCCTTGTCCTCCCAGCCGTTCTGAAAGATGTGCCAGAGGAGGCCCCAGGCCACCGGGATGTCCGTCCCGGAGCGGATGCGCACGTATTCGGTGGCGTGCGCCGCCGTGCGGGTGAAACGGGGATCGATAACGATCAGGTTGGCTCGGTTGATCTCCTTCCCGGACAGCACGTGCTGCATCGAGATCGGATGCGCCTCGGCGGGATTGCCGCCCATGATGATCATGGTCTTCGCGTTGCGGATGTCATTGTACGAGTTGGTCTGGGCACCGTAGCCCCAGGTATTCGCAACGCCCGCCACGGTGGTCGAGTGGCAGATGCGCGCCTGGTGGTCGACGTTGTTGGTGCCCCAGAAGGCCCCGAATTTCCGCAGCAGGTACGCGGCCTCGTTCGTGTACTTGGCCGAACCGAGCCAGTAGACGGCGTCGGAGCCCGACTTCTCGCGGATCTCCAAGAGCTTGTCGCCGATCTCGTCGATCGCCTGATCCCAGGAGATCCGTTGCCATTGCCCGCCGACGAGCTTCATCGGATATTTCAGGCGGCGATCCGACGAGACCAGTTCGCGAATGGCTGCGCCCTTGGCGCAATGCGTGCCGCGGTTGATGGGGCTCGCCCAGGACGGTTCCTGGCCGACCCAGACGCCGTTCACGACTTCGGCGGTCACCGTGCAGCCGACCGAACAATGCGTGCAGATATTCTTCTTGATGACGGTACCCGGCCCGACGGCCGACGAACCGGCGGCCTCGGTCTTGCGGACGGCGCCAAGCTGGATCGAGCCCGCGGCGGCGAGCGCGCCGGCCGTGAGCCCGGACTTGCGCAGGAACGCGCGCCTATCGAGCACCCCGGCCGCGAGACCCGCGGCGACCGCCTGATGCTTGCTGCGGCTGGCTTCGCCGCTCTTGCGCTTCGTCAGCATGGCAGCCTCACTTCGTCCCGGGGGTCGGATCGGGATTCTTCAGGAGCGTCTCGTAGCCGTTGGTGCGGTAGTACGCCTTGACGTGGTCGCTCAGGCGGTACCGGCTGCGCGTCTCGTCCTGGCCCGGATCGTAGGCCTGGGCCTCCGTCGCCGCCATCGGCGACGCGACCGCCGCGGCCGCCACGGTACTTCCGCCGAGCGCCCGAAAGAACTGGCGACGACCGAGTGTCTTCGGATCCTGTCGCATCACCCATCTCCCTCAGCGACACCAGTCTATCAGGAAATCCACGTCACGCATTTCGGTCACGGTCCGGCCACAGCAGTCGCATCCGCGTCACGCCTCCATGGCGAAGGCTGCCGCCTCCACCTTCATGAAGGTACGTCCCAGGCCGCCGACCGCCCGATAGAAGCGGGCATTCTGCGCCCGCTCAAGATCGGCGAAAAAGCGATCGGCCCAGGGGACGAGATGACGGCCGAAGAAGCGTGCCTGCGCACCGGGCTCGGCCTCGAACCGCCCGTCTGCCAGCCCGGCCATGACATCCAGAAGGAAGGCCAAGTGGTCCTCCGGCTCGCTCATCGCTTCGGCCCGCGAGAGGCCGAGTGCCGCGAGATCCTCCCGGACCTGTGCGAGCGGGCGCTCGTTGAGGAAGCCGGTGAGATAATAGGAGGCGTAGGGGAGAAGCTCGCCCCTGCCCACGCCGATGAAGAGCAAGAAGAACTCGCGCTCGACTGCCGTGGCCGTCGCCTCTCCCGCTGCGCGGCTGAGATCCGCGACGCGTTGGCCGAGAAGCTCTTCGCCACCCGGAAGATTGACGAGCGTATCGAGCAGATCCTGGCTGGGCGAACGTGCGAGCAAGACGGCCAACAGGTCGTAGTACCGCGCGCGTATCCGATCGACGTCGTCCACGTGGCCGCCACGCGACGCCTCCGGTTCCGCAGATCCTGACGTCGACGACACGATGCTCTTCTACTTGTTCGAGATCGTACCGATCCCGCTATCTAGAACGATAATTAGAAGGGTTCTTAATCCCCGCAATCCGAATCTCCTAGTACCTGGAGGGGCAGCCCCGCCGTGACGGCGCAAGCGCGGTCTCAGGTCCGTCCGTTCTCCCCGGACAGCACGCAAGGCTTCGAGCGCGGGTTCAGGTCCGGAGGCGGCCTGTGCGGCTTGCTGGATCGGCACCGTCTCGCCCGGGCCCGGGAGGGCCGGTGCGTGTTCCGGCAGATCGGCCGGGGGAGGGGCGGGATCGGTCGCCCGGAGCGGCTCCGGTGCCGGGCTTGGCTCCCGCGGGCCCTCAGATCGGTCATCGCGCGTCTCTCCCGACACAGTCTCCGCCTTAGAAGCGCCGCCCAGGAGCCGCCCGAGCATCGCCTTGACGTCGTCGCTGGGCAGAAGTGGGCCGAGCCCGGGGACGCTGCCGGGGGTGTTCCAGTCGTAAGCGTATTCCCGCGCCTCGCTGACGAAATCGCGGATGGCCGGATCGAGGGACCACATGCGGCGCAGGGCCGCGTTGCGTAGCGCCGTCGGCACGCCGGCCTGCAGGAACTGCGCGAGATCGCTCTCGTGGGTTAGTGCGTCGAGGGACGGGAGATCCAGCGCCGGATCGTCTACCCGCCCGGGTTCCGGCGGCTCCGCCTCCAGTCCCGTCCGCGGCTCGATGCGGGCAGCCTCGGCCGCAGACTTATCCGGTGCCGGGACGGGCGCATCGTCGGGGGCGGTCGGCGCGTCGTGGTCTGCTAGAGCGGCGGCGCGCACGGCAAGCTTGCGCCGCGTCCACCGCGCGAGAAACCGCTCGCTCATTCGCCTCTCTCCCGAGCGCCGCGCGCGCGACGGGCCAGCGCCTCGGGATCGGCACGGTCGCGCTTGCGCTTCTCGAATTTGCGCTCCACGTGGAAGGCCTCGAAGAAGGCCAGGAGCTTGGCCTGGATCTCGGGCGGCATCGGCACCGGCTCGACGATCTCGCCGACCCCTTCGGCCATGGACTCCCCTCGTACGGGTCGGCCGTGACGCTCGCTACTTCGTAGGTCTCTTCCTCCGTGTTGCGCAGCGCCACCCAGAGGGAGGGACGGCCGGAGACGAGATTGTCACGGTAGTGCCCGGTCTCCCCGGGTGGAGTGAGACCTCGTACGAGCCGGCATAGAAGGTTGCCTCGTCCTCGGTCTCGGAGAGCTTCGTCCAGGGCGAAGCGCCCGCTGCCGCCGGCAAGGCCCCGACCGGCAGCCAGGCATGACTTGACCATGGGCCGTTCAGGCGCCGACGCGCAACGATGATGCCGACCTCGAAGCGATGCTCGGGCATTCGGGGCACCTCAGGCGGCCTCCCGACCGTGGGCCAGGGGTAATCCGACAACGAGATTGTGCGGCTTGAGCTGCACGCTTCGATCCGGCGCCGCCGCCAGCAGAAGGTAGACCGGGCGCTCACCCACGTTCGGGAGGACCCGTGCGAAGTCGTCGAAGGTGAGGCTGAGCACCGCGAGCATGCGCTCGCGTGTTCCGGCATCGAGCACATCGCCGTGCCAGAGCGCGTTGCCGATGCGCGTCCCCTCCGGATCGAGCCCCACGAACCAGCGCCAGTCGGGGTCCTCCAACCGGTCGAGCGGCGTGACACGCACCGCGACGTTCAGCAGATGGCGCACGAAGGTTTCGATCGCCCGCGCCAATCCCGCGCGGCTGCGGGGATCGGTGCCGAGGTTGAGGGCCATCGTGAAGGCGTCCGACCGGCTCCAGTAAGTCCAGGCATTCTCTGCTGTGAGCACGTCCAACTCGCTCGCCGCCTCTTTGCCCAGCATTGTCAGCAGTGGCGAGAGCGGCGCGCTCCCTCGCGTGCGGCGATCACCTCGGCATCGGCGAGGAGCACCGCGCCCTCGTGGACGCTCACCCGCTGCGGGCGGAAGAACAGCTCGGCCGCGCGCAGGACGAACGGGTCCTCGCAACCGTCAAGGGCATTGCGCAGGATCAGGTGCACGAGCTGGTTCAGGAACACGGATGGTACCCCCTGGAGATCGCCGCGCACGAGCGAGAGGTATGCGGCCTCGATCGTGCGCGCCGCGAGCAGGCGATCGCGGAAAGCGAGGATTACCCCCAGTTCTCCCGTGCGTCGGCGTCGACGATGGCGGCGACCTCCGCGGGTTCCACGGGCCGACGGGGCGCAGCCATGAGGGCTGCGTGGAGGGCTATCTCGGACGCGCAGGCATCCTTCGGCGGCACGAGCTCGGACCGGGCCAGATACGCGAGGATCAGCTCGTCCGTGACCATGAGGCCGCCGCCGGCAGTCCGTTGCGTGAGGTGATGGCCACTCGAGACCCAGAACTCGGTCATCCGGTTAGCGTCCTGCCGTCGTATCACGCAGAAGGCCGACGAGGTCGGCTTGTTCCTCCGGCTCGTCCTCGTCGGTCTCGACGAAGTGGAAGGCGCGTCCGTGCAGCCGGTCGATGCCGGGGCGCCGATGCAGGGTACGAAAATCCTCCCAGATCGTCCCGTCCTTCTCGATGCGGTGCATCGCGATGACGCCACCGACCGGCAGGTCGCAGAGGGAGGCGGCGACGTCGAGTTCCTCGCGGGCAGCCGCGCGGGCAACCACCCGGTTGGGAGCCCCAAAGCGCGCGTGGATGTGGCGGGCGAGATCCTCCTCGGCCTCAGCGCGCTCCTCCACGCTCGCCTCGCTCACGACGACCAGAGTGGAGAAGCCGAGCGAGCGTACACCGACGAACCCTGAGCGGAAGGCCGTCAGGGCCTTGGCGGTCAGCCGCGACGGATCCGCGTCGAGGAACAGGAAGGTTCCGGTGACGGCCCATTCTCCGGGTTCGGCGGCGTGCGCGAAGACGAAGGTGTCGGAGGGATCGAGCCGCAGGGTTCGGGGAAGTTTGAGCGTCACAGCCGTACCCCGCCGGTCTTCAGATCGCGCCAGTTCGGCGCCTCCAGGGTCGCGCACAGCGGGAGGGACTCGTCGCGCCCGTCCGGCCAAGTCAGCCGTCCGTCGCCGCAGGCCTCGATCGCGGCCCGCGCACCGGATGGCACCGGCAGATGGGCGAGGTAGAGCGCTGCGAGATGGCCGAAGCCGTCCTCGCGCCAGATCTCGAAGGCCTTGGTCAGGTGCCGCGCGAAGCTCTCGACCAGAGGCGTGCGCAGGTCCGTACCGAACCCTTCCTCCTCCAGGGCAGTGGAGTCCGGCGTGTGCCCAGGGTCGCCCGCCGCCGATTTCGAGGCGATCAGCATCCCTGAAAAGACCAGCCAGTTCGGCACTTCGTCCTCGCGGCACTCTTCAGGCCACCCGAGTCGGCCGCCTCCGAGACGTGCGCCATTGAACAACAGGGTCCCGGGCCACCCGAACGTCACCGGGATCTCCGGCGGTCCTAAGGCGCCGACGGCGTTCGCCAGCGCGACCATTCCGGCAATGAGCGCGCGTCGCGCGGTGACGAGCGGCTCGGCCGGAGCGAGCACCACCGCGACGTCGATCAGGTCGTCGCGCCGGCTCAGCACGAGGGTTGCCGCTTCCGCCTTGCCCGAAGCGGCGAGCCGGCACGCCTCCGAGTGGGCGTCGGACGGCGGCTCCGTTGCGCGCTCGCTGAAGCCGGGGGTAGGACCAGCTGCGGCCGGTCGGCATCGACAAGGAAGGTCATGGAGCGGCTTTAGCGATGGGCCGGCAGGGACGCGGGAGTGGGCGGCCACCTGCGCCTTCATGCCGGATCCTTGTTTCGACCAATTCAAGTATAAGAGACGGGCCCCGTCGCGCGAAGGGGCCATACATTCGAAGTTGTACCCGGGTCCCATCTTGTCCGACCGCCTCGTACTCGCCTGCTCCTGCGAGAGGACGATGTCCCTCGATACCGCCGTCATTGGGCGTGCCTGCGGCGGCGAGCTCCGTACCGCCGACCAGCTCTGCGGCCGCGAACTCGACCGTTTCCGGGAGGCCTTGGCGACCGGGCGATCCGTAACCGTGTCCTGCACGCTCCAGGCGCCGCTCTTCGACGAGGTGGTGGAGGAAGAGGGGGCTGAGAACCGGGTCGCTTACGCCAAGATCCGGGAAGCTGCCGGCTGGTCGTCCGAGGCCGCAGCGGCAGGACCGAAGATGGCCGCGCTGCTCGCCGCAGCGGCGGAGCCGCTGCCCGACGCCGCCACCGTGTCGCTGGAAAGCCGCGGCGTGACCCTGATCTACGGGCGCGACGAGGTGGCAGTTGAAGCCGGCCGGCGGCTCGCCGAGCATCTCGACATCACGGTCCTGCTGACGCGACCCCGCGAGGTCCCGCCGCTTCACCGCAACACCTTTCCGGTCCTGCAGGGCACGGTTCGGACGGCGAAGGGGCACCTCGGTGCATTCGAGGCTCAGCATCGACGATTACGCCCTGCCTGCCCCATCCTCGCGCACGCACCTCATCTTCGGCGCGCCTCGAAATGGGGCCGTGTCGACCTGCGATCTTGTCATTGACCTCTCTGCAGGCGCGCCGATGTTTCCAGCACACGCTGTGCGGAGCGGTTACCTGCGCGCGGATCCGAGTGATCCAGCGGCCGTCGAGCGCGTGCTGGCGGAAGCTTCCCATCTTGTCGGCGAATTCGACAAGCCGCGCTTCATCGACTTTCACGCGGACCTGTGTGCGCACACCCGCTCACACATCACGGGCTGCACGCGCTGCCTGGAAGTCTGCCCGACCGGCGCGATCGCTCGCGACGGCGACACCGTCGCCATCGACCCTCATGTCTGCGCGGGGTGCGGCAGCTGTGCCGCCGTCTGCCCGACGGGAGCCGCTGCTTACACGCTGCCGACCTCCGACGCGCTGATGCGCCGGTTGCGCAGCCTGTTGCAGGCCTACCGGAGGGCAGGCGGCCAAAACGCGCTCGTCCTGTTCCACGACGGCGACCACGGCGAGCCGCTCATTGACGCGCTCGGCCGCTACGGGGATGGCCTTCCCGCACACGTGCTCCCCGTGCAGATCAATGAGGTGACGCAGATCGGACCGGAAATCATCGCCGCCGTGTTCGCCTACGGCGCGGCGGGCGTCCGGGTTCTGGTCCGAGCCCGTCCCAAGCACGATCTCAACCCATTATACCGCACCTTGGACCTCGCAGACACTCTGGCTCAGGCGCTGGGCTATGGTCCGGAAGCTGGCGGGAGCGTGGTCGGGACGATCGAGACCGATGACCCGGACATGCTCAGCGACTCCCTTCGACGGGCCATGCTGGGACGGCCGGCCGCGACGCCAGCCGGGCTGTTATTTCTGGGAAACAAGCGCGAGGTGCTGCGCCATGCCTTCCGTGACATGCACACCGCCGCACCGGCTCCCGTAAATCGGGTACCGCTTGCGGCCGGAGCCCCCTTCGGCGGTCTCGATTTCCGGACCGTGGATTGTACCCTGTGCCTTGCCTGCGTGAGCGCCTGCCCGACACACGCACTCTCCGACAGTGCCGAAAGGCCGCTTCTCGCATTCGAGGAGAGCCTGTGCGTACAGTGCGGCCTCTGCTCCGCGACCTGTCCCGAGAATGTCATCGACCTGTGTCCGCAGGTCGATTTCGAAGCCTGGATGGCTCCCCGTCGCATCGTCAAGGAGGAAGAGCCGTTCTGTTGCACGCAGTGCGCCAAGCCCTTCGGCACGCGCTCTACGATCGAGCGCATCATCGAGCGGCTGCGCGAGCGGCACTGGATGTTCAGCGGGGTGGGCGGCGAGGACCGCATCCGCGCTCTGACGATGTGCGAGGATTGCCGCGTCGAAGTCGCGTTGAGTCAGGGCTTCGATCCGCACGCAGCGCCGGAACGCGACAAACCCCGCACGACCGAGGATTACTTGCGCGAACGCGCCGGCGGCTGAGAGGCGATTCAGTGGGGCGCCGTCGCTTGTTTGAGGAATTGGATCAGTGCCTCGCGGTCCGCGGCGCTGCCGATTGTCTGCTCGGGCATCTTCGTCCCGGGCGTGTAGCGGGCGGGGCCGATCTCGAAGAGGCGTGAGACGGTCTCGGGCGTCCAGACGAGGTCCATCCGCTTCAGCGGCTCCGAATACCGGTACCCGGGCACGCTGGCGATCCGGCGGCCGAACAGGCCGGCGAGCGTCGGCCCGGCCCGCTCGCCCTCGTCGGCTGTCAAGGTGTGGCAGGCAACGCACGCCCCGAACACCTCCGCGCCCCGGCCGCCACCCCGGGCCGCGAGGAGGTCCGTCGGTCGCCGGACGACGAGCGCACCGATCGGTTCGCCGCTCTTCGCGTCCCAGCGCCGGACGAGGCGGTCGCCGCCGCCCGTGACGAGTTCGGCACCATCCGGACGCCATGCGAGCGACCAAACGGGGAGCCCCGGCCCAACGAGGCGCAGCAGGACCCGGGCCGTCGCTCGCTCGATCACCGCGACGGTCCCGCCCGCCGTGGCAGCAGCCACCTTTGTCCCGTCCGGAGACAAGGCCATGGCGATCACCGGGTTCGGGCCGAGTTCGGCGACGGCCCGGACCGTCCCGTCAGCCCGGAGGAACCGCAGGGTCGCATCCGCGCCTGCCGCCGCGATATCGCCATCAGCAGCGACCGCGATGGCGTTGAGGCTCGTCGGTGCGGTCGCGATCACGGAGGGGGCACTCGCCCGCGGCCAGATCCGCACCGCTCCATCGGTGCCCGCCGTGACGGGCTCGCCACCCGGCAGGAAGGCCACCGCGTTCAGGGCGCCGTGGTGCGCGTCGAGCACGCGGCCCTCCTCTCCGGAGAGCGGCCAGATCCGCGCCGTACCGTCCCAGGCGGCGGAGGCGAGCGATAGGCCGTCCGGCGAGACCGCGAGCGCGACAATCGGACCCGTATGGCCATCCAGTACCCTTTCAGGCTCCGCCTGTCCCAGGCGCCAGAAGGCGATCCGGCCGTCCTCGGAGGCCGTGGCGAAGCGTCGGTCCGGGAGCGCGGCAACCGCGTTCACCGCGCCATCGTGGAAGCGCAGCACCCCGAGCGCGGCGCCGGTGTCGATAGCCCACACGATGGCGGATTGGTCGAAGCTCCCGGAAATCGCGAGGCGGCCGTCTCCAGTGAGGGCGAGCGCGCGCACGGGGCCGCCGTGGCCCCGCATCTGCGCGAAGGCCGGAGCGGTGCAAAGCAGCAGGAGGGTGATCAGGCTTAGGATCCGCGCAGGGCTGGTCATCGTAGCTCGGCTCTGAAGGGGCCGGCCCACCCGAGCCGAGCGCCGACTTGGTCAGCTCGGTCCGTACTATCCGAGCCTGTTCAATCCTCAAGGCGCGATGCTGGTGAAGCCCGAGAAGCACCCGGGCGTGAAGGCGGAGGAAGGGCAGGTTTCTATCGTCCGGCTTGTCTCACCTAAGGGGCGGAATGCGGTCACGAGCTACAAGGTGGGCGGCGAACAGTTACTCTTTACCAGCGCCGGCACTCCTGGAACGCGCTGACCCGACGTCAACGGGTTGGAGGGCCGGATTGGCGTCGACGTGCGACATACCATAGGACTATGATTACCATGGCCACGAGCAAGCTCAGCCAGATCCAATTGAAGTCGAGCGCCGCGGTTGTCGCCGCTCCCGAGCTGGATTGAGCCGGACCCGCTTCTGAGATCGGGGGCGCTGGGTTGGTCTGCTGAGCGAGTGCGCTCTGAAGGGTCAAGGCCCAGATCAGGCCGACGAAGACGGGGCTCCTCATGAGGCTCCTCCGAGTGAGACGTAAACGCTAGTGACTTGACTCCCCGGATCGGAAGACTGGCGCCGCTTCCAATTGCGCCCGGGTAAGGCGGACTTCGGCGCGCCAGGGCTTGCCGCCGGCGAGGATCGTCGCGGGCGTGCTGCTGGGCCTCTGCGCCTCCACTGAGCCGGTCGCTTCGGTCACGCGACCGCTATGCTGGTTCTGGACTGCAGCGAGCGCGTCGGGGGTGGTCCTCGCGCCCGGCATCGTTTCCGGTCCCGTCTGCGCAGCTACCTGCGCGCTGGGCGCGGTTGAAGGCGTCACGATCGCACTCGGTCCGCCCGTGAGCGGCACATCGCTGAAGTTCCACGCTAGCTGGTCAAAGGGAATGGCTACGGATTTCTCGCCCACGCCCAGAAACCCGCCCACGCCGATGAGCACGGCCCGCACCTGCCCGCTCCCGTCGACCAACACGTCCTCGATCTTGCCGACCCGCACGTGGTCCATCCCGATCACCGGAACGCCGATCATTTCGGAGGCGCGGATCGTTCCGGGTTCCGGTCCCTCGATGAAGCGCCTCGCGGAGGCGTCCTGCTGTGCTTGCGGTGACGCCGATCCAGGCAACGCGGTGGCGGTGACGAGAAGAACACCCAGCATCGCGGCTTTGAGCAGGGCACCAGGCATTCCAGGCTCTCCGAACTGAGGCCGAACCACACACGGCGAGAACGATGGACCGAGCCTCCGGGTTCATCGGAGGTGCCGGAAGAGATCCGGCACCAGGGTCACCCAAGCAGGGAACCTTCGAGGGTGCCTGCCGTGATCGGCGCCCAATTCAGGCCAAGTCAGACATTGTGAGCATAAATTTCGCTTTTCGCGGGGCGAAGCGCCTGCAGGCTGAAAGTCCGAAGCACTGATGTTTGAGGGCTTGTGGCGCGGCGCGACCGACGCCGCGATCCGGCCTCCGACAGTGAGGCGACGCCGTGGCCAGCACCTTCAACGCCAAGCCAACGGGTGCGGACACGCCGCATCGCTGCCGCATGCTCGTCAGGGCGGCCAAGGGCGATATTCTTGGCTTCGTGACGAGTTCCGCCTCGTCGTATTCGATCGAGCGTTGGACGGCTCGCGTGTTCGAGCCTCGACCCGGAAGGCATGCTCGCCTTCAGCAGTTCCGCACACTGCAGCAGGCGGCGATCGCTATGCCCCGAGATCCTGCAGTGGCCCGGACTGCCGAGCAGCTCGTCCAGGCCATCGACCACACGCGCCAGGCTGCGAAGGCCACCAGAGCCGTGAGCACCGGGATGGGCGCCAAAAAGGCGATGTTTGGCCAGGAGAACCAGCGCGTCGCGACGGCTGGATCGGCGAGCGGCGTCCAGAGGCTGACGACCGCTATCCCCGCCAGGACTCCGAGAAGGCAGATCCGTCCCATGCGCCGCGCCCAGCCCTGCAGGTGAACCTCGGTCTTCAGCACCAGCCAGCCTCGCGGAGTGCGTAACCGAGAAGGAGCGCGATGCCAGTCATCGCCGCGAAAGGGGTCACCCAGTCGAAGGACGTGCCGGAGAAGTCGCGGCGGGGTACAGCTCGTCGACGCCCGCATGCGTGAGGCGGTCGGGGATCCCGAGCCCCCTTCCTCGAAGACGCTCGCCGACAATGGGTTTCGCTGCGCTACCGGCAAGCCCACCGGGATCCCGGTCAGCCCCTGCTCGCGCAGATCGCATTGGGCGAGTGAGCCAGCGTGCGCGCGATGCTCTCCACGCCGCCCAATCATCAACCGGTGGCGCTCTGACCCAACGTGTTCTCGGAGGAACGTCAGCATCTCCCGGCCTTGTGCTCCGAAACGGACAGCCAGCTTTCGGCCAGACTACGTCACGCCAGATCGCCAGCGCGCAGGACCGGACGTTCGGCTTCGCGCCCATCTCGGCCGCTCAGCCGACTCTCGCGGCTTCTCCGAAGCGGACGTTGCAGCAGCCCAGCTTATGGGTCTTAGTCGCGCCACTTCCAGACTTTCGTCTTGAGACGGCCAGGGCAGAGTTTCGCGCAGATCGCTCCAAGGAGTGACGTTTCACGTCGGCCTATTCGTGTTTTCCTGCAAGCGAAGCATCATTGCCGAGTAGGCCATCCTTGATGGCACGGATTACATCAGCCGAATATGTTATGCCGACCGCCGCGAGGATAGAGTTCACAGTCGTTTTACCGGAAGAGACTAAATAATGTTCAGGCAATCGGGGAGCGGGCGCTCCAGCTTGGCCATTGCCATTGCATTAAACCTATGGGATCCTACTGCAACGTCGGAGGTACCGAGAGCGTGGCCATGCGTGGGGCTTGGCGGAAATTTTATCTGTTGATTGCCTGCGCCACGGGGCTATTTGCTGCGCCCGGTGCACAGGCGGCCGAATATGCTCAGGGCATCTACGTTCTCGGCAACCGCGGCCCTCTCGCGGGCGTGACGCCGCCGCCGGGCTTCTACTTCGAGAGCGAGACTTACTACTATTCGGGCAACTTTGGCGGGAACCGCCTTTTCCAGGGCGGCGGCGTCGTCGCCGCAAACATCAAGAACGACACGAGCGCGAACTTCGTGACTCCGATCTGGGTCACGCCGGTCGAGATCCTGGGCGGCAATCTCGGCTTTTCTATCACCATCCCGTTCGGCACGCCCAACGTCAGTGCCGGGGCGGTTCTCTCCTCACCGCGCATTGACCGCATCATCGCCGGGCGTGAGCGGGACGCCAACTTCAACGTCGGCGACATCTATCTCGCCTCGTTCGTAGGCTGGCACTCCGGCAACTTTCACTGGAGCGGCACCCTCCTCGGCGTCGTGCCGTCCGGCAGCTTCGAGAGCGGCCAGCTGTCCAATATCGCGCTTAATCGCCCGGCGATCGATCTCAGCGGCGCGCTGACCTACCTCGATCCGGTTCTCGGTTACGAACTCTCTGTCGTGCCGGGCATCACCTTCAACTGGATCAATCCAGCGACGCAGTATCTCACCGGCACTGAGTTCCACTTGGAATGGTCGGCCTCGAAGTACCTTAGCAAGGAATTGTCGGTCGGTCTCGTTGGCTACTATTACAACCAGCTTACTGGCGACAGCGGTTCGGGAGATAGGATCGGACCGTTCAAAGGTCGAGTCACGTCGCTCGGCGCCCAGATCGGCTACACGTTCAAGCTGGGCGAGATCCCGGTCTCGACGAATATCCGCTTCTTCCGTGAATTCGATGTCAAGAACCGATTTACCGGCACGGCGACTTACCTATCAATCTCTGCGCCACTCTGGGTCGCTCCGGCTAAGCAGGCGGCGGAAACTAAGCCGCTCGTGACGAAGTTCTGACGTCGGATACGCGATAGCTCGTGCCCGAGAACGCGGCCGCGCGGGCTAGCCTCGCGCCGTCTTGGTGCGTTCCAGATGCACCTCGCGTCGGTTTAGGTCGATGGCATTGACCGTGAGGCCGAACAGTTCCTCCCAACGCATGCCGGTCTCGACCGCGAGGATGATCGCCGGGCGCAGGCTTGGGGAGGCAGCGATCATGAGCCTCTCGAACTCGGCCAGGGTCAGGAACCGGGTCCGCGGGCGGCTCTCACGCAGGCCCCGCTTGCCGCCGGAGGCTGTGACCGGGTTCGTGTCCATCCACGCCCATCTCTGGGCAGCGGCGCAGACCACGCTCAGGAAGGCGAGGTCACGCCGGATCGTGATGTCCGTGACCTTGGCCCATTTCCTGGCGCTGACGAACTCGGCGATGGTGCGCTGCTGGGGCTCTGCCCAAACGCCATGATCGAGAACGAGAACAGGGTGGAGACGACGTGTCCTCATGGTGGGCGCTCGTGGAGAAGAGGCGCCGCCAGGATGAGATGGACAGGAGCAGGCGTGCAGCTTCCTCAAGGTGGTTGCCGAGCTAATTCACGGCCTGCTCAGGATCAGGTGGTAGCTGGCCCCGCCTCAGCAAGGTAGGCCCACGCCGCAGCCTCTTCGGCGAGATCAAACGTCTTCGTCTCGACCGGCACGACCGCCCCTGACAGCTTGATCATGGCGCGCGCGAACGTTGGCGCGCCGACCACGACGTACCTCCGGATGTGGGCGACCGAGCGGACCTTCACCTCCTTGGCGTAGCCGTCGAACTTCG
This sequence comes from Methylobacterium sp. P31, assembly GCA_050632875.1. Lineage (GTDB taxonomy): Bacteria > Pseudomonadota > Alphaproteobacteria > Rhizobiales > Beijerinckiaceae > Methylobacterium. The sequence goes on from JBODSC010000003.1 coordinate 845,101, forward strand.
CGCCGAGATCCGAGCCTTCGTAGTTCGACATGATCAGCAGCATGTCGATCTTGCCGTGCGCCTGCATGGCATTGTCGGTGATCGAGGACATCCACTCGATGTCCGGCTTCGTGATCTTGTCCTTGATCTCGAAGGCGATGAGATCAGCCCGCGGTGCATCGCGCTGAATGACCGAACCGTCCGGCGCTGCGTTCATGAAGCTCTCCAGGGCCGCCTTCTCGGCAGTTGTCGAAAACCGCATGGCGGTCAGTTCGGATCCGCATATGCGCAGGGTGCGGCTATCGAGCACGACCAGAGCCTCGCCGACCGTGCATTCGAACCCGCGGCATCGCAGATCCTTCGACGGCTCACAGCAACACCACCCTGACCGCGACTCAGGTTGCGTTGTCGTCTCGGCTCAGGTTCACAACCCGTCGTGTCGCCCGAGCAGCCCAGCCTCCCAGCAACCTATGTTGACCACCAGCGGTTGGGCGTGTGAAGTCTTGAGCAACCGGACGGTTCAGATGAAAGGGCTTTATGCCGACGAAACCGCGTACCAAGACCCACTTCAACATCTACGATCGTGCCGAGCGCGCTCAGTTAGCCCATCGTCTTGGCGTTACTGAGGACCGCCTGCGCAAAGCCGTCTCCATGGTGGGCTCACGCATAACTACCGTGACCGACTACCTCCGACACCCTCTATCATGAGTGACACAGCCGGTTTCGCAAGCCTCGGGGCAGGCGAAAGGAACGAACGCCTGCCCCTGGCCATGCACGAGATCGGCGTGTTCGTGGAGTGCCATCGATAAGGCCGAGGACCTCACCAAGCGCGTGCCGGGTGCCGCGGCCCTGAAGGTCGTAGCCGAGGATGAGACCGGAGAGCCTGAAGGCGTGACGATCTTCAGTCAGTGGGGCGCGGTCCCTTTAGCGCGAAGACGGGCGCGGGCATGCCCCAACACATCATTGAGAGTGTGTAGGCGCCATCGCGCATGCGGACCACGGGCGCGGCGGTGTTCGGGAAGATGCCCGGTAGCGGTGGCAGGTTGCCGGTGTTGTCGTGCTCTGCCGCGAGTGCCCAGCCGATTTCCGACTGCGGGCAGATCAGGCTGTAGAGGTTGCACATCGCAGCATGGTCGCCGAGGTCGTCGGTCGGCTCAAGCCCACGAACGGATTGAGGGTCCAGAGGCCGTAGGCGCCATTCAGGCACGCGACCGTCCGCAACATGGTCCGGCAGGGCGAACTGGATGTTTTTTGAGGTCCAACCCCAACCAGCTTGACCGCAATTTGGGGCCCGCTTGCGACCCGTTACCGACCTCGCGAGTGGGGGCCAAGCATCGGGTTTGGTCCATAGGTGGGAAGGAGGATACACCCGTTGTGGCGCAGATCCGCGTTAGAGAGTGACCAAACCTGTAACCGGCGCCGGGAAACCTGTGGCCTCCTAGCCGCTTGGCAAGGCATGTCTGGATCTCGCCGCCGCGCCATTGTCGCTGAAGACGAACCTCTCATCCGCATGCAGGCCGTCACCATGCTCGATGCGCTCGGCTTCGAGGTCTTGGAGGCGGATTGCGCTCACATCGCGCTTCACCACTTGGAGCGCAGCGAACGGGTCACCCTTCTCTACACTGATGTCCGAATGCCGGGCGGCATGTCCGGCTTCGATCTGGCACACACTGTGGCGCTGCGCTGGCCGGAGACCGGGATCATCGTATGCTCGGGTTGGGAGCAGGACATCGAAGGGCTGCCCGAGGAAGCGCACTTCATCGCGAAGCCGTGCGCCGAGCAGAAGTTGCGCGAGGCGTTGGAGGCCCTGAGCCTCCAGTGAGAGGCGCAAACGCTTCTTCGGGCGAATCGTGTCGGCGCCGTCCTGCTGGCTCATCGGCCACTGACGCTTTCCCTGGTGCCGCCAATGGTGGCCCAGGCAGGGGGCCGCTTCCACCCCATCCGGATCTTTGCACGGTCTACCTTGATTGGGCTTGGATTCTCGCACGGCAGCAAGCTGACCCGCATCACGCCAGCCATGCCTACGAGATCAAGAACACCGTCATGCCGACCCGGTGAGCATCAGCCGGACTTCTGCTCCCGGTCGACCTCTTCGTCTGCCACCGCCTCGACGGCGCGTTCAGTGAGCCGTGGGGCAGTGTTTATCGACCATCAGGCCCTGTTTGCGAGGAGACGATCTCCTCCGCTGATGAGGGTCAGCTTCGGGCGTCTGCTGCCGGTTAGGAAGATGACCTCGGCCGTTACTGCATCATCCGACACGATGTGAACACGGTAGCCCATGCGCTCAGCCAGGATACGCGCTTGCTCTAGCGTGCTGCTGGCGAGGTGTGCGGTGAATTCGCGTTGAACCGCCGCCATCCGGCCGAGCAGCAGGCCGATCTCGACCCCCTCGGCGAATTCGTCTCCGCGTCTGGGAAACCGCAGGCGAAGCCCGTCCTCAACTTGAATGTGGCGCACAGCCCCTCTCCTGTCAGACACGCCAGTGCACCGCGGCTTGCCTAACAAAAGTAAACGCCCCGCCCCAAGAGGGACGAGGCGTCGTGTTTCGGACGCGCCGCAGCTTACGCGGCATCCAGCGTAAAAAGGAACATCGGTCAGACCGGCTTGCGCGTGCCTGGGATGCCCGTCTCCGCTGTGCCGGTGGTGCCGGTGCGACTCACGTTGCCGCGCTCGTCCTCGACCTCGACCTCGGTGCGCCGCACCTTGTCGGCAACTGTCTCGGTGCGCTGGCCCGCATCCTTGCGGATGCCAACCTCCTCTACGATGCGGGCGTCCTTGTTGACGACAGCCTCCTCACGCGTCTCGGTCGCCTCGATAACCTTGTCCTGGAACAGTGCCTCGTCGGTTGCGGTCGGGGCCCGATCGACCGGGCGACGATCAACGTGCACGGTTTCCTCGCGAAGCGTCACCTGCTCCTCGACCGGCTTCTCCACGACGTAGGATCGCACCCGCACGCGCCCGCTGCTGGCGACGCGCTTGCCGACGTTGAGCCGCTCCTCAACAACAGGGATGTAGTCCTTGTCCGTCGCGGCTGTATCGGCCGTTCCCGCTGCGTAAGCGGCCGTTCCGGCAGCGGGGATGCCGCCAGCCGCGTCGGTCATCGTGGGATTGCGCATCGCGCCTGTGGTTGCTGTCGTACCCGGCGTACCCGAGGAGTAGCCGCCCCAGCCCTCCTGGCGCCATGCCGCCTGACGCTCATCGAGATCGACCGAGCCGTGCTCCTCAAGGATGTCGTAGACCTTCTCGACCTGGGCATCCTGGGCCGTGACGGTCAGCATCGTACCACCGCGGCTCAGGCCCTCAGTGTAGGCGTAGCGGTCCTCTTCCGGCAGGAAAATTTCCTTCAGCGAACCCCAGAACCCGCCCTCGTCACGGGTATGATCGTAGGACGTGGTGCCACTCGGCTTTGCTGAACCTGCCACGAGCCGGATGGCCGTCCGCTCAATGCCCGCGCTGAGAAGCTTGTTCATCGCAGCCTGGGCGTCCGCCTCCTTGTCGTACATGGCGGTGATCGTCTGAGTCATGGCTGTCGCTCCTCCGTTTCAGTTTCAGGTTGCTGTTCAGTCACGTCCCCTTCTGGGGTCACGCGTTCGATCACGGCCCGCTGCCTGCGCAGTGTGACCGGAACCTCGACGTTCTCGGCCGACGTGGTCTGGCGGACGTGCACTTCTTCGCGGAGCACCAGCCGCTTTTCCACAATGAGAACTTCCTCCAGGACGGGGATGATGGTGACGCTGCCCTCCGTCCTGATGGCGGGCGCCGCTTCACCTTCGGCCAGCGTTCGGTTGACCGGCACGCGGGTGACGCCGACCGCGTCGCTGCGCAGGCTTTCGCTCAGGACCTGCTCGATCGTCTCGGTATGCGTGCTGACGCGCACACGGCCAGTCTCAACTGCGCGCTTTTCAATGCGTGCGGTCTCCTCGAGAAGAGGAATGACCTGTTCATCAAAAGCGTTCCCTGCAATCCGCTCTGAGCCTAAGCTGCTCAGCCCGGAATTGCTGGGATCAACTTTCTGAGAGGCCGGAAATTGTGCCGGATCGCTTCCGTCGTCGGTTTTTCCGCCCATTGTTCTCGACCTTCTTCGGCTGAAGAACCAGGGCAGACTAAACGGGTTCCACCCATGTTATAGGAATTGACATTGGCCAAGCTCATTGAGGACGGTACGGCCCTATGACAGGCGTGCTGCCCTAATCCGCCCCCTTGCAGCGGCGCCAACTGAAACTGCCACCACTCATCGGCCCTGGCGCGGGGTCGTCAGGCCAGAGGAGTTTGGCCGTTGGTGCCAGCATGGCCGTGAACCCGCAGGATTTGGACTGGGAATGCGCGTGATCTCTTCACGGGCACTGACCGCGCACCATTTCGATTGTGCCGAAATATAACCAGCGTTAGAAAATGGGGGCAATCGAGCCGGGGCCCGCCAATGCTCAGGTGGATTGGTGTTCGATATATGTGGGCTGCGGTAGATTTTTGTCCCAGGCGGCGGTTTGCCGTCTCATGAAAGCTTCAGGAGTGCGCAATGGATTCGGCCGCCTCCATGATGACACCGATGGCGCGTAGCCTCATCCATGTGGTGGACGATGACCCCGCTATGCGGGAGTCGCTCGGTTTCCTGCTCGACACCGCCGGGTTCGAGGTGGCGGTCTACAAGACCGGCACCGATCTGCTCGACCGGCTCGCAAAGCCCGCACGAGACGGCATCCTCACTGACATACGCATGCCCGGCATCGACGGATTGGAACTGCTCCGCCGCTTGCGGGCGGACAGTTACACCCTGCCCGTGGTGATGATGACCGGGCACGGGGATGTGGCGCTCGCGGTCGAGGCGATGAAACTCGGGGCGTGCGACTTCATCGAGAAGCCGTTCGATGATGAAGTGCTGCTGCACGCGCTACATGCCGCCCTGGACCGCGGTGGTGTGACCGAGGAGGCTGATCCGACCCTTCAGGAGTTCGTCCGCCGCGTCGCCACGCTGAGTTGGCGCGAGCGGCAAGTGCTGGATCAACTGGTGGCGGGTCGCACCAGTAAGGGCATCGGCCGCGCCCTCGACATCAGTCCCCGCACCGTGGAGATCTACCGGGCCAAGCTCATGGCCAAGACGCAGGCCAGCAGCCTGTCCGAGGTGGTGCGTTGGTCGGTTCTGGCCGGTCTCGGGCAGGCTTAATCCACTTAAAGGATAGGGGACCCAGGAAGCGGTATTCTGATTGCTCAGACCGCGGATTCATCCGGTCCGGCATGTGAGCCCGGTCTGGCATATGAACCGCCATGGTTTCTGGGGCAGCCGCATGCCGGTCTTCATGGTGGATGATGATGCCGAGATCCTGAACTCAGCGCGGTTCATGCTGGAGGGCGAGGGTTATCCGGTCGCCACCTTCGAGAGCGGCAGACAGTTGCTTGCCGCGCTCCCAGCGGCGAAGCCCTGCTGCATCGTGATTGACTACCTGCTGCCGGACATGACGGGTTTGGATGCCTGCGAGCGCCTGCGGGCTCTGGGTGTGACCGCCCCCGTGATCATCATCACGGGCCACCCGAGCCCCATGATCCGCGAGAAGGTGCAAGAGGCGGGCCTGCCACTGGTCGAGAAGCCCCTCGTGGACGAGTTGCTCAGCACCATCGAGGCGACGGGCCCGCTGCATTGATGCCGGTGACGCTTTAAAATTGATTCGCAACCGAAAACCAGGATCGGCGGGCAGGGCCGCAGTCCGGAGCGCTGTAGGCGGTGGTTTGTACGCGCCGGGACGCAGGCTGCTCACTACAGAACCGTCCCCTTGGGTCGGGCTTGGCCGGACGGGGGTTAGGTCTGGTTCAGACGGGACTCCCGATATCGCGGTATTACTTCGACGTGTTGGACGGCGTGCTCTTCATGGACGACGAGGGGACCGAATTCCCTAGTGCCGCCACGGCCCGCACCGAAACCCTCCAGTCGCTGCCGGAAACTGCCAAGCACCGCGCGGGCCTTGAGGCCGACCGCGAGGTGAGCTTCACCGTCCGCGACGAGATCGGCCGTCCGGTCTTCCAGGCGGCGCTCACGATTGCGACGCGGTGGCTGGCCGACGCCACCTGAGCCGCGTGGCCGCGCACCCTAGCACGGGGAGCGCCTGCACCGGGGCTCGGATTAGACCTCACGAGGCTGATAGCCACGCAATCGTGATCGGCAGTTCTTAGTTACGAACGAATTACAATATTTTAATCGGAACTTTGAAACGAAGAAAAACATTGGTCAGTCATGCCCTCGCGCTGAAAAGATTAATGGCTTCTCCTCGCAACCTAATCCTGTCAGCCCTGCGCGCCGAGGATTGGGCCGAGCTTGCGCCGCTGCTGGAGCGCGTCTCTCTACGGCGGCGGCAGGTACTGACGGAGCCCCGCACCGACATCCCCTACATCTACTTCATCGAGCACGGGCTCGCCGCCCTTCAGGCGCGGACACAGGCCGATGGCGCTCACGGCGTGGGGCTCCTCGGCCGTTTCGGCATGACCGGCCTGCCGCTCGTGCTCGGGACCAAGCGCTCACCTCTGCGCATCGTCGTCCAGACCGCGGGCGAGGCGTACCGGCTGAAGGCCGGGGATGCCGAGGCGCTCTTCAGCGGGGACACCGCGCTCCGGCGCTTGGCGCTGGCCTATGTCCAGGTGCGTATGGTCCACGCCGCTCAGGTAGCGCTGTGCAATGCGCACCACCCGGTCGAGGAGCGCGTTCGGCGCTGGCTGCTGCTGGCCCACGACCTGCTGGGCGAGGACGAGATCTGCGTCAGTCACGCCACGATTGCCGGTCACCTCGGGATGCGGCGACCCAGCGTGAGCGAGCAGGTCAAGCGGTTGGAGAGGGCCGGCCTCGTGAGCCAGTCGTTCGCGTGCATCACGGTGCGGGATCGCGCAGGGCTGGAGCAGGGCGCGTGCGAGTGCCACCGATTGATCTGGGCCGAGTACCGCCGCTCGCAGGTCCCGCTATCTGCCTCGAATGGGTCATCGGAAATCAGGAACGGCAGTCAAGCCGCGATCCGGCCTGTCAGGAACTCCTCGTGTGAGCCGGTCCTACCCCGATCTGCCGCTCCTGGTAGGCTGGTAGGCTGAAGAGCGCGCCACGGATGCTCCAGCCTACTGCACCGCCGGAGGCGATCGCACAAGCATGTCGGAAGGGCGGATACGAGATGCTGATGCAACGCGCTGATGCCGCACTCAAAGCCGCCACGAACGGAGGCGAGACCGAATTGCGGTGAACGATATGCCTCCAGCCCAGGTCGTCTAAGATCAAGGGTAACATCCCGGCCTCCTCCTAACTGTCAAGCGAGAGCACACCACCCCGTGACAGAGTGAGCGCTCGTGAGTTGCCCGATCAAGCACGGAGGGAACGCTCATGAAGCTCCACGCCCGCTGGATGCCCATCGCTGTCACGATGTCATTCTCAGCGCAGGTCGCTCACGCAGAACCGCCAAAGGGTGCCGTCTTCAACTTCCAACTCGCCAACTTGGGGGCCCAAGGGCCAACGGAAGCTGACGTGGCGCGCCTCGGCCCGATCAGCGACCTATTGCGCGAACAGCTCAAGGATACCGGCCGCTACAAGATCGTCTCGACGGTTCCCGTGAAGGCCGAGGTCGCCAAGGCGGATCTACGTGCGTGTGGCGGCTGCGCCGATGATTTCGCACGCAAGCTCGGAGCGGACGTGGCGATCACGGGGGAGATCCAGAAGGTCTCGAACCTGATCCTAAACATCAACGTCTACGTGAAGGACCTGAGATCAAAGACGCCTGAGCGGGCCTACAGCGTGGACATCCGAGGCGACAACGATCTCTCGTTCGAGCACGAGGTGAAGTACCTCGTGAAAAACAGGTTGCCGCCGCCCGGAACCGAGAGCGACGCTAACCAAGCCGCACACAAGTAGGGACGCAAGCCCCGCCAGCCTGTGATCAGATCGGGCGGCGGGGCTGTTCCATCCCGCGCAGGGCAAGGTCGCTTCTGGCCGCATGGCGTCTCGGGGCCACCTACCGTACTCTCGGCGCCTGCCCTGACTACAGCCGAGTCGATCACCATGGCCGTGCTGCTCGGTCACGGGGAACGAGTGATGACGGCCGCCCGACCGCGCCGGATGATGTGCGCCGTTGATCCTGCCCGGCTCTTGCCGATGTGGCTGTGCAGCGCCGCCACGCTGTGGGCCACCTCCCACTCGACCCGTACAGCATGGATGGCGCGATGGCGCGTGGTCCAGGCCGGTTTTCGCCTCAACCGAGGTCGGTGATTGCCGCGGCGATATCGTCCGACCGCCAGGGCTTGGGTACGAAGGTCAGGTCGTTCGGCAGATCCTTCGGGCCGACATAGCCGGAAGTCAGCACGACCTTCAAGTGTGGCCGCAACCTCTGCGCAGCCTCTGCCAACTCTAGGCCGTCCATGCCGGGCATCCGCACATCGGTGAACAGCACCTCGATCTCCGGGTGAGCTTCGAGGGTCGCAAGTGCTGTTGGACCTTTGTAGGCGTCGAACACCTTACAGCCTAGTTTCTCCATGATCTGAACGGCTGTGAGGCGGATTTGCGGAAAGTCCTCAACAACAACCACGGCTAACTGTTCGCTCGACAATGCTCAGCCTTTTGCATGCCTCAGCAAGAACCGGAGCGCCCCTCCTTGAGGACAGCGCACCGGGGCTGCTCCATGAACATCGAATCTGACGATTTTATGCGCGGAGGACTGGGCCTCCGCGGAGGCAAGCGACGCTCTACACGCGACACGAGACAGCGTCGCGGCGAGCGGGCAAAAATAATTTTGCTTTCCTATACAGTACGCGGTGCAGATGTCATTCCACCAAAACACGGACGCGACCGAAAAAGCGAAGCATGCACACAGCGTTAACAACAAACATCAGTCCGAAAAGGAATATTTAACAATGCGAACTGAAGAGGGAAACCGGAACGCTTAACACAACGTATTGCGTGGTGCATGAACACGGACATAGCGTCGCAGGGATGTGAAACCGTTAGAATTTTCCGAAAACATTGGCCGGTCGGCCGATGAAATGGTGATTTATGCTGACACTAGTGATTATTCTCACGATTGGATTCGTGCTGGGCACACGCTTCCACTGGAGCATCTTGAGTCTCGTCAGCATCCTTGTGGCGCTGTTGATCTTGGCACCTGCTCTTTCGAGTCCGAAATTCGGATTCACAGACGTGCTCAGGCTTGTCTCGGGCTTAACCGCCCTACAGGGGGCCTATCTTGTCGGGGCAGCGCTCTCGATGCCAAAGGATCCAGATGGCTAAAGCCACAGGAGGCGCCCCTCCCTCCAAGTTGCAGCGGCCCAGAGCAGCACAGCAAGAATGATTAAGCTCGTGCCGAGGACAAGCTTGAAACGCGACGCAGGCATGTTGGTTGCAGTTCGAACGAAGAGGAAGAGTGCGATCGTTAGGATACAAGGTAACGTCGCCTCGAATTTTCTCGATCCGCTGAGAAACTTATCCTCAGCGGGAGCGCGTAAAAGTGTTACCAAATCATTGGTCGGAAGCGCGCGAAAGTGTAAAGGCTGCGCCCCGGCTGATCGAGAGATGTCCCCGAACCCCGTAGGGCGCGATCCCCTCTCGACCACGCCGATGGAGGACAAGTCGGCGCCCTCCGTGCATCTGCCGCCTCGCTACGCATCCGCACTCGGTGAGCCCGAGGCCACCGAGATCCGGTTAACGGTCGGAGCGAACTGCATGACGAGCACGAGGTCGCCAGGAACTATGGATTCCGTGGCGGAACTTGCAGTCGGAGGTTCGTGGAGGCTCCCAGAGGCCGAGACTTGTCTCTTCGTCGGACCCGCACGCCGGATCAGGTCTCGTCGTCGCCGAATCTTTTCGACGGCGCCTGCGTTTCGTTCACACGATCTCTGAGGAGGAACAAAGCTGAGCGACACGCAACGGGCTGTGCGGGAGCACCTGCTCGCCCTACTTGGAAAAGCGAAATAATCTGCGTATAAGACTTCTGGGCAGGAACGCCGAAATGATCGTGGTACTCTTGGCCACTCTGGTGACCGGCATTTTTGTGCTCGCTGTTACTTGGCCGAAATTGGGGCTGTTTGCACTTGCACTGGCACCGGTAGCGTCCAGTCTTGCGGCGCTGCTCTCCGGTTTGCTGTTTGCGTTTCTGAGAAGAAATGAATTTCGAAACGGACGGAATCTGTTTAACCCGCCGAATTTTACCGCTGCCGAATCCGAGGCAAATAAAAAACTTCTAGAACCGGATACCAGGCGGTTCTATTTTGATATCGAGAAAATACAACGGATAATTTGTGACGATCTCGGCGTCGAATCTGACAATCTGGATTTGGCACTGGACGAAGCACGAAGTGTCATTCAGGAGATGGTTGACGAGGTGGCTTCTGGACATCCCGGAGAGATGTTGGTGCTGGTTGTGCGTGACGAGAGCGGTTCATCAGTCGCGCGCCTGCCAATTGAGAAGGCTTTGTCGCAAATGCAGGCGCACCAACGTTCCGCCTGACTGCGGCACAATCCGAGACGCTCACCGCCGATGGCGCGGCGTTTATTTTGACGCTAGTCACGAGGGAGGCAAGAGTTGGCCGAGAACACGAGCCGAAATGTGCCCGATGCCCTGGCGCTGGCTGGTGACATCGTCGTAGCCTTCGTCTCGAACAACCCCGTCACGGCTTCCGAGCTTCCGAAGCTGATCGCCAACGTGCACAGCGCGGTTGTCGGTCTGAGCAGCCGTAGGTCGGGCACTGCACCCGAACCTGAGGTCGAGAAGCCCAGCACCGCCCAGGTCCGCAGGTCCGTGCAGCGGGACGGGCTTACCAGTTTCCTCGATGGCCGGACGTACAAGAGCTTGACGCGACACCTTACGGCGCGCGGCCTCACGCCTGAGACCTATCGGGCCCGCTATGGCCTACCCTCGGACTACCCGATGGTGGCCTCATCCTACAGCGAAACGCGCTCCAATATCGCCAGGGCGATCGGCTTGGGCGCGCTCAGAGCACGTCTTGTGCGAGGGCCCGAGGCTGCCCCGGAAAAAGAAGCAGACGCGAAGCCGAAGAGCCGTCGCAAGGCGCGGGCCCTTGGGTGATGTCACCGGAGATCTGCGGAAGAGCGGGCGACCGGAGCTACCGACGCCCACCGCCCGTGCTCTCTCGTAACGATCTGTGCGGAAATCATTACCTCGCGGCGGCCCGCATCGCACGTCAGTTGGCTCGAAACGTGCGGCGGTCGGCTCGCGTCGGCGCGATCATCCGCTCGGCACGACCGGGACTTGCGGATCTATGTCGCCGAGCAGGACGCCGCGCTTGCACCGGGACGGGCGTAGCCTGCGAGGCTGTGGGGGCCATGATGACCGCATCGAATACAGCCTCGGCGCGCATGTAGCGCTCGTGCGCCTCCCGGCGATGATGCAAATGGCGGTCGGGGTGCAGCAGAGCACGATAGGCTCAGCGTGCCGCGAGGATGAGCCAGTCTGGGGCTCGCGGGTGTAGGCCGACCTGCCGTTCGGTTCGCTCCTCGTCACCCTCCTGGCGTGCCGCCGAGTTCGAGCACGCCTGGGCGAGTTCGGTCTCAAGCGCCGCGATCCGGGCATCGCGCTCGACCAGAAGAGCAGCGTTCTCGTCGCGCTCGGCCTCCGCTCGCCGTCGCGCCCGGCGCTGCTCACCGAAGGCGCGGCGGAGAGACTCGGTCAGCAGCACAAATTGCATCGATGACACCCACAGCACTGGCCCGCAAGACGAACGCCTACAGGACGAAGCTCGTCGCGAGCGCCAACGTTGCGAGAGTCATCACGCCTGTTGCTGCCCATCCGAGGAGGCGCAGCGGTCCGGTGATCACAAACTCGCCCATGATCTTCGGCTTGCCGGCCATCCTCATGAGCAGTGCCATGATTGGCGCGGCCAGAACACCGTTGGCCACCGCGCTCCAGAACAGCGCCTTGATCGGGCTGATCGGCGAAAGCGTGACAGCCACGCCGAGCAGCGTAGCCAGCACGAGCGCGGCGTAGAACGCCTTCGCCTCCACCGGATGGCGCTCCAGTCCGACCGGCCAGCGCCGGAACTCGCCCAGCGCGTAGGCCGCCGAACCGCCGAGCACCGGGATGGCCAGGAAGCCTGTACTGATAATGCCGAGGGTGAACACCGCGAACGCCAAGTGGCCGATCACCGGCTCCAGCGCCTTGGCGGCATCGGTCGAAGTCTGGATGTCCGTCACGCCCCGTGCGTGCAGGGTGGCGGCCGTGGTCACCATGATGGCGAGCGCCACGACGTTGGAGAAGCCCATGCCCAGCGCTGTGTCGAGACGAATTCGCGCCAAAGCGTAGGGGCCTTGATGCGGCGCGTGCTTGAGCGGGGCGCGTCTCGGGTCGGCCTTCTGATCCTCCACCTCCTGCGCCGCCTGCCAGAAGAACAGGTACGGGCTGATCGTCGTCCCGAGCACCGCGACTACCGTCAGCCAGAACCCCCGCCCCGTGTTGAGGCTCGGAACAAGCAGGCCGTGAAGCACCTCTTCCCAGCGCACGTCCACGAGAAGTGCTGTTGCAAAATAGGCGAAGAGCGAGAGGCTCAGCCACTTCAGCAGGGAGGCGTAGCGGGTGTAGCGCAGGCCCATCTGCAAGGCGACGCAGATGCCCCCCAGCACGGGAACGAGCAGTGCGCGCGGTGCGCCAGACAGGAGACTGAGTGCGTCGGCCATCGCGCCGAGATCGGCGCCGAGATTGATGATGTTGGCCACCAGCAGGAGGGGAAGAACCGCGAGCGCCACGACCGGCGGGTAGTGCTTGCGCAAGTTGCCCGCGATGCCGCGGCCCGTTGTGCGGCCGATACGGGCGCTGATCTCCTGGACTGCCCACATCAGCGGGTAGGTCAGCAGCATTGTCCAGAGGACCGAGTAGCCGAACTGAGCACCCGCCTGAGAATAGGTGGCAATCCCGCTCGGGTCGTCGTCGGACGCTCCCGTGATCAGACCGGGGCCGAGCACCTTGAGAAGGCGCGGCTTTGTCGGGGCGACCGTCGCGCTGCGCTCGGCATCACCGGGCTGCCCAAAGTCAGCCCGCGCATTCGGTGCGAGGCGCTTCCACCGCCGCAGGAGCGCAGACCGGAAGCGCCTGTTGCGCCCTCTCTGCCCCGCAAAATGGTCACGCATGCGAGACGCTACCGTGGCGGCTTCGATCTACGGGGACCGACTCAGTCGCAATCCTTCCTACGCACGGTCTTGGAGGCGCCGACCTCGTTCTCCTTGTGCACGGTGGTATGACTGCAACCGCCACCCCGGTGATCCACGACGATCCCGCGGTGGTCCGACCCTGTGGACGCATCTCCGACGCCTGCGCCCACCGCGGCACCGATAGGCCCGCCTACAGCGCCGCCCGTAGCAGCGCCGACCGCGGCTCCGCCTTCAGCCGCCAGAGCTGCTGAACTGATCAACGCCACCACCGCATTGGTTAGGAGAACTCGTCTCATGAACACGCGCCTCCATGGCTTCGCGAGGAACGGGCCGATCAGCGATGCCGTTCCCCACCAACCGCAGCTTTCGCGATGCAAATGCTGCATCGGAGTTCCTGGAGCAGGAGATCGGCTATTACGATACGAAGGATTGCCCAGCTGACGCGGGGGCGTAGGCGCCCAGTGCCAGCCGGTCGGAATTTATCGGGGCGGCTCGCAGATCGCGAGCGTACTCTAGGCTTGTGGCACGGAGGATCCGGCGCGGTGATCTCGGCTGCCCTGGCTCGCTGGATGCTCGGAGGTGATGCTCGAACGGGATGATGCGGGTGAGAGCCTGACGCGGAGCATGGAACGACCTCTTCCAGGGTGGATTGGCTCTGGGTCTTCCTGAGCGAGCCAGCGGTCCATCCGGCATGTTCGAGTCTGTTCTCGGCGACCTATCCTCCCTGATCGCCGCGCATGGGCTCTGGATCGTGGCTCTGGTGATCGGCCTGGAGAGCATGGGCGTGCCGCTACCCGGTGAGACGGTGTTGGTGACCGCGTCGTTCTACGCCGGGGCCACTGGGCACCTGTCCTTGTTCGGCGTCATCGCCGCCGCCATCGCAGGCGCCGTGATCGGAGACAGCCTCGCGTTCTGGATCGGCCGGAGCATCGGCCAGCGCGTGTTGATCCGCTTCGGACCACGCGTGGGCCTGACGCCCAGCAAGATCAAGCTCGGGCGATACGTCTTCCTGCGCTACGGCGGGGCGGTCGTCTTCTTCGGACGGTTCGTGGCGGCGCTGCGCGTGTTGGCTGCTTTGCTGGCAGGCGCCCACTGGATGCACTGGCCGCGCTTTCTCCTGTTCAACGCCGCGGGCGGGGTAGTCTGGGCGGCGGCGTTCGCCTGCACCGCCTACTTGCTCGGCACGCGCATTCATACTCTCACAGGGCCGGTCGGTCTGGCTCTCCTGTTCGTCGCAGTCGGGCTGTTTATCTGGCTGGCGCTGCTGGTCCGTAAGCACGAGGTGCAACTTCAGGCCGAGGCTGAGAGGGTGTTCCCAGGCCCCGTCGGCCCGCCCCGGTGAGCATCGTCCGCGTCTCGTTCCAGGGCATCGGCGCCGGCCTGACCCATGACAGTATCCAATGTGGCCGGGAGCGAGATCACTCCCGGGCATCCAGCAGCGCTTTGACGAGGCTCGGTGCGGCCTGCGCGTCTGCCATATAGGCATCGGCATCCACCGCCCGAGCGTCCGCCTCGTGCCGGGCGAACCACGGGCCACCGACGATGACCGCCAGCGCCGGGTTGCGCGAGGCGCACCGCAGAGCGCTCACCGTGTCCCTCATCACCGGCAGGTGCACGTCGCAGGCGAGCGACAGCCCGACCGCGTCAAACCATCCCTCCCGCAGAAGATGCGCCGCATCGGGTTCCGTCCAGTTGAGGATCGTCGCGTCCCACCCGGCCCGGCGAAAGAAACTCGCCACGACCGATAGTCCATAGAGATGCGTCTCGCCGGGGCACGGCATCAGCAAGATGCTGCGCTCGGCACGCCGGGCGTCTTCTTCCAGCCCGACGCACATGTGATGGGTGAGCGTCTGGAGCCGCCCGAGGCCCTCGGTGGCGGCCATGAAATCGCAGAGGTCTTCCTCCCAAATCGCTCCGAGATGGCGTGCCGCCGGGACCAGCAGGTCGAGCAGCACTGTTTCAAGCGCCATGTCGCCGCCGAGCAGGGCAGCGACCTCGGTGCCGAGATCGACCGGGCCTGGGGCGAGCAGCAGGGCGTGCAGGCGCTCTTTCTCCGACGCGGTCGGTTGGCGCGTCGCGTTTCGAGCTTGGCCGGGTGGGCGGCGGAGCAATCGCAGGCGGGGCAGGATCTCTCCCTCAATAACGCGAGCGAGCGCATCCGCGCTCGCCTCGTCTGTGCCGCATGCATCCACAGGCTCTCGTGTCTGCGCCTCGCCAGCGCTGGGCTCCGCATCAACGCTCCTGGACCCGGTGCAAGCTACAAATGGCCCAGACTTCGGCTGGTCACCCCAGCGAGCATGGGCCGCGTGCCCGTTGCAACTCGCCTCCCTGTCCAAGCGGCCAAGGTCGCGATCTGTGTTCGGTCTCATATGGCGTATAGGCAGCCCAATCCCCCCGTCTGTCGATCCGCCGAGTGTGGGGCGTGTCTCATGGCCAGGATGCCAGAGTTGGAAGGGCTTTGATAATCAGTTCAGGGCCGCCTCTCGATCCATCTGTCCGTTGCCGGACAAACCATGGTGGTTATCCACCCCGCATTGACCCATTGCCGCATTGATCGCCTTGACCGAGCAACACCAGAGAGGCGTGCGGATGAGCGGCCGATCAGGCGGACAGGGTTCATCCAATGACGTGACAAGTTCTGGGGAGCCAGCGTGAGCATGAGGGCAGACCGGCCGCAGCTTGCCTGCGAGAAGTTGGAGGAAGGACGGGCCGCGCTCTCGATCCCATCCGTCAGCATCTCGGCTGCCTCCTCGCCGCGGCCTACGAATGAGCAAGCGCCGAGCCGAGTGCGATCGAAGGCTTTGCCGAGCTGCTGGCAAGTTTGGAGCCACTCTGGACGGGGCGGGCCGCCGTGATGCGGCGGAGTTCCAGGCCAAATTGCTTGCCGCGGTTCCGGCTCTACGCGGGTATGCCCTCTCACCAACCCGTGATCCCGGGTCCGCCGACGAACTCGTGCAGGAAATACTGATGCGGGCATGGCACGGACGATCCCGCTTCCAGATCGGCACCCACTTCGAGGCGTGAGCCTTCACAATCCACGCGTCCTACTCCTCGTCCACCGCCCGCTTGATTTCGTGCAGGCTCGGCTCTGGCTTCCGGGTCACCGTCACCTTCGTGCGATTGGCCGCATCCTGCTGTTCTCGCGTGGGCGGCGTTTGCGGGAAACCATTCTCGCCCAGGCGCTTCCGGCCGGTGCCCTCAACGGCCTCATGCTTCTTCTCGGGCGGCTCTCCGCCGCGACCTCGGTCCCCGGTCATCCTGGTCTCCAATCGCGCTTACCGCGCTCGCGAGTTCAAGCCCGGTGTCGTCGGCCTTCAGAGCACATCGTGGCCGCACGTCGAAGAAGAACAGCGGCATCGGCACCGCCCCGAGATACCCCCGTGAACCGACTCCTCGGGGGTCCGATTTTGTCACGCGGTCGTGAGGATGGCTCAAAGGTGGCGACGGGCGCCGTCGCGCTGAGCGCCCTAGTTGATCCCGGCGGCCAAGGTTAAGGAGGTGCTTACCTTAAAGGTCGACTAATAGCGCACTCTGCGCTCGGGATTGCGCGGGGACATCGTATTGATCCCACGGCGCCTCGGACGATGAAGCTCTTCGATGACCTCAAGCTCCTCGCCAAGCTGGCGATCCCGTCCGCGATCCTCGTCGCCGTCTCAGTCGGCATGATATTCCTGGCACGGAGCAGCCTGACGAAACTCGACGACAACACGCAGCAGATCGTCGATTACGGCGCGCAACGCGCCATCCTGGCCCTACAACTCGCCGTCGCGGTCGATGAAGCCACGATCCGCGAGAAGAACCTTATCATCGAGAGTGACAGGCCAGACCGGCAAGCGCTGCGTGACCAGCACGCGGCTGCCGAGCGCACTGCTCTCAAGGTGGCCGATGAACTGATCAGCCTCTCCGACACGCCGGAGCGCCGCGCCGTCAACGAGAAGCTCAAGGACCTGACGATGCACTTCTTCTCGGCCTCGCGGGAGGCGGTCGGGCTTGTGATGAGTAGCGATGCTGTCGCTGCAACGAAGCTATCCAACGGCGACGGCCGAACCGCACGCAAGACACTCGTCGAGGAACTCAACAAGCGTGTAGTCGCCAATAGAGAGGCTCTGATCGAGGAGAAGCAGCAAGCGAGCGCGATCGCAGGCTCGGCGACCCAGACCCTCACGGTCGTGGCCGCGCTTGGTCTCGCCGCTGCCTTCGGCTTACTCGGCGCCATCGTGGTGTTCGGGATCACGCGCCCGCTCGGCCGCCTCGTGGCCGTGCTCCAGCGCATGGCTCAAGGTGAGATCGACACCGAGATCCGCGAGGCTGCGCGTGGGGACGAGATCGGCGCCGTGGGTCGCGCGGTCGAGGGCATCAAGGCCATGGTCGCGCAGAAGGCGGCTGAGCAGGCCGAGATCAAGCGCATCGCCGACGAGGCAGCGTCCGAAGAACGCAAGCGCACGATGGTCGAGTTGGCCGACAGCTTTGAGCGCGCTGTGGGCAGCATCGTCGGCAAGGTCTCCTCCTCCGCTACTGAATTGCAGGGCACGGCCGGCGCGATGAGTGGCACCGCCTCCGAGACGGCAGCGCAGTCGAGCGCCGTGGCTGCCGCAGCCGAGGAACCGGCGAGCAACGTCAGCACGGTCGCCGTTGCGGCCGAGGAGTTGGGCGCATCGGTTCAGGAGATCGGTCGGCAGGTTCACGGCTCGACCAAACTAGCCCAGGTTGCCGTGTCCGAGGCGGGTAAGACCTCCGATATGGTCCAGGAGCTAAACGCCGCCGTGTCGCGCATCGGGGACGTGGTTGGGCTGATCTCAGGGATTGCCGGTCAGACCAACCTGCTGGCGCTCAACGCCACGATCGAGGCGGCGCGGGCTGGCGCTGCGGGCCGCGGCTTTGCAGTGGTGGCCACTGAGGTGAAGGCGCTGGCGAGCCAGACTGCCACGGCGACCGAGGAGATCTCGGACCAGATCGCACGAGTACAGGCGTCCACCGGGCAGGCGGTGTCGGCGATCGGCAGCATCACGGCGCGCATTCAGGAGATCAGCGCGGTAGCGACCTCAATTGCGGCGGCGGTCGAGGAGCAGGGGGCGGCCACGCAGGAGATCGTGCGTAACATCAGCCAAGCGGCTGTGGGCACGGGGAGGTGACGAGCAACATCGCTGGTGTTGCGGGTGCGGCCGAGGAGACCGGGACGGCTGCAAACCACGTCCTCGGAGCCGCCCCCGAACTGTCCCGGCAATCCGAGGAGCTTCGTGCGGAGGTCGGCCGCTTTCTCGCCACCGTACGGGCGGCCTGAGCCGCCACCTACCTGTCTGACCAAGCTACCGAGGCGGTCTCGCGGAACACGTCGGTCATCGACCCCCGCGCGTTCGAGTGCCTCCAGGGCACCAGGATCACTAATGCAGGTGATAGCCACATCGCCCGTCGCCGCGCGACACGCGCTGGCACAATCTGCTCACGGCCTGAGAAGCTCATGTCAACTGTCGCTGCCAGCCCAGCGCCCGAACTTGCGTCCACGATCCCGACTTACAGCGAAAGAGGCAACGTACTGAGGCTGGCCGTCGCGCAGGCGCTCTTCATCGGCTCTGCAGGATAAGATCCCGCGGCTCTGGAAGATTGTTTCGAGGTAGGCGAAGCAGTCTCGGATGGACAGGGCTCGATGCCAGCACTGAAAATGTTGGCGCCGGGCGAGGTTGCGAGGGTATGCTGGGGCGTCAGCCGATGACGAATGCCTGACCCGGGCTGGTTGACGCCTCAGGAGGAGACCGTCCGTGGACCGTGCCGTAGAACGGCGCCTCGCCGCGATCCTGATAACCGACATAGTCGGCTACAGCCGTATGATATCGGCCGATGAAGACGGAACGCTCCGCCGCCTAAAGGCACTGCGCCGCGAGGTAATAGATCCCCGCATTACGGCCGCTCGCGGCCGGATCGTAAAATCGACCGGCGATGGCGTGATAGCCGAGTTCCCGAGTTCTGTGCGGGCCGTGACCTGCGCTGTCGAGATCCAACGCGCTGCGGCTCTGCATAACACCGCTCTGCCGGAGGGTCAGGCGATGCAGATGCGCATCGGCATCAATCTCGGCGACGTGATCGCCGAGCCGGATGGCGACCTTTACGGCGACGGGGTGAACGTTGCCGCCCGCCTCGAACCGCTCGCCGAGGCCGGTGGCCTGTGCATCTCGCGCTCGGTCCATGATCAGGTTCGCGACCGACTGCCCTACCGCTTCGAGGACAAGGGCAAGTTGCCGCTCAAGAACATCTCCCGGCCGATCGGCGTGTTTGCGCTGTCGGCTGCTACGGTCCGCGATCTGCCGAAACCGTCCGAGGAGGAGAGCGACACCGATCCGGCGCAGGCGGGCTCGGCGGCCACTCCATCGCAGGCAGCATTAGCTCCGTCGCCATATCGAGCCGCGCGTTGGACCATCTGGGGCGGAGGCGCGCTCATACTCTTTGCGACTGTTCTTGGACTAGGCTGGTGGGCTTGGCCGAAAGCTTCTCTGGGCGACAAAACGCTTGCCGTTCAGGCGGGCCTTCCCGCCAAGCCGCTGCCGCCTTTGTCGCTGGTGGTGCTGCCATTCGCGAATTTAAGCGATGACCCGGAGCAAGACTTCTTCGCGGACGGCCTGACGGAAGACCTGACCACCGACCTTTCGCATCTCTCCGGCAGCTTCATCATCGCCCGCAACACCGCCTTCACATACAAGGGGAAGGCGGTCGATATACGCCAACTCGGCCGCGACCTCGGTGTGCGCTACGCGCTGGAGGGTAGTGTGCGACGGATGGGCGAGCGGATCGTGCTCAACGCGCAGCTAATCTCGACCGAGACAGGCGCGCACCTATGGGCGGATCGCTTTGAGGGTGACCGTGCGCGCCTCGGTGAGTTGCAGGTGGAGTTCGTGGCGCGGTTGGCCCGCACTCTCGACGTGCAACTGACCCAGGCCGAGAGTTTGCGCTCCCAGCGCGAGCGGCCGGACAACCCAGACGCTGCTGATCTGACCATGCGTGGATGGGCGGCGTTCAATCGTCCACGCAGCAAGGCAAACGTTTCCGAAGCCGCTACTCTTTTCGAAAGAGCACTTCAAATCGATCATGATTTATTACGGGCTATTATTGGGCTCTCCCGAGCCAAATCGGCGAGCGTTTTGAGCAGATGGAGCGAAAATCCGA
Organism: Methylobacterium sp. P31; assembly: GCA_050632875.1. Lineage (GTDB taxonomy): Bacteria > Pseudomonadota > Alphaproteobacteria > Rhizobiales > Beijerinckiaceae > Methylobacterium. Next base: position 865,346 of record JBODSC010000003.1, read on the forward strand.
CAGCGGATATCGAGCTTGCCAGCAAGCTTGCCACGAGAGCGCTCGAAATTGACGGTGGAAGTGCTCTTGCGCGGTTTGCGAAAGGTGAAGTTTACCGAGCAAGGCGCGAATTTGAACAAAGTTTCGCGATGTATGAGTCTGCCATTGAGAGCGACCCAAATTTCGCCACCGCGTATGCAGTAGCGGGACACACAAAAACATTGAATGGACAGGCCGAGGAAACAAGGGCCCTGATTGCAACTGCCTTGCGGCTAAGCCCCCGTGATCCGCAGCTTCACATCTGGAAATATTGGATGTGCCACTCCTACACGCATCAGGCGCGCTGGGAACAAAGTATCGAATGGTGTAACAGGTCGGCCTCTGATGGTCCGCTCTGGTATGCGTATATTGATCTCGCCGCATCTTATGCCTGGACCGGAAACCAAGACGCGGCTCACAACGCCGTCGCACAAGTTTTGAAGCTGAAACCCGGTTATACTGTCCAAAAATGGAAACAGGAAGACTGGTCGGATAATCCTGAGTTCCTCGTGGAGTATGCTCGCATCACCGAAGGGCTCCGCAAGGCTGGCCTTCCGGAAAATTGACAATCTCCTAAATTCTCAGGTTCCAAGATCCGATCTTCCTTAGACGGGTGCCGCGTCTCCGGCGCGGTCCCCGTGTCGGCGTCGCTGCGGCCTGCTCGCAGGCTCCACTCTGACCAAAGCTCAGCCTGAGACGCGAGCCCGCATCACGCACATCGCTATCCCACGCTGAGATTGGGCGGAACATTTCTGATGAGGAGATGCACCGCTACTCGGGCAGGCCTGCCCGACGCAGACCTTCCACGATCCGTTCGTACTACCGCAGGAAGGTCGGGTTGTCGGACCAGCCCTCGCGCTGCCAGTGACCGACTGTGTAGCCCGGCTTCAGCTTGAGCAGAGACTCGACGGCAGACCGGGCCTCGTCTCGACGCCCGAGCCACGCGTTGGAGGCCGCCAGATCGACGTAGCTGGCCCAGTAGGGCACGGCCGAGGCCGCGAGAGATCGCTGGCACCACTCGATTGCCTTTTCGTCCTGCGTCAGATGCGTGTAGGCGTGGCACTTGATGTAGAGCCAGAAGCTCAGCAGCGGATCGCGTGGGCTCAGGCGAACCGCATGGTCGATCTGCGGGATCGCCTCTGCGGACCGTCCCGCTCGTAGAAGGGCACTGGCCATCGCGCCGTAGAAGGGCGCCAGATTGCGGTTGAGCGCGATGGCCATTCGGTAGCCCGCGACTGCCCCGTCGAATTGCTTGCGGCCCCTCAGGATGTCGGCCCTGACGAACTGCGCCATGGCGTCATCCGGATAAGCCGTGAGCACCTCATCGTTCAGGGCCTCGGCGCGCGCCAAGTCGGCTTCTTGCACGTCGGACATGCGCGACTTGGCCTTGGCCGCTAAGGTCCTGGCGAGCCCGACCCGCGCGTGCATATGGTGCGGGTCCAGCTTCAGCGACTGCTGGAACAGGACTTGCGCCTCGATCAACTGCTTCGGTGAGATCGGCCGATTCAGGACGGACCAACCGCGCATCGCGAGATCGCTCGCGTCGAGGCTGCCCGACCGCTCCTTCTGTGCGCGTCGGCTCTCTGCGTCCGTAAGTTCGAGATCGAGCGTGCGCGCAAGGCGCGCGGTTAGATCGTCCCGCAAGTCCGCAAAGGTGCTGCGATCGCCCTCGAAGCGATCGGACCAGATCTGCGCGCCGGTCGCCGCATCGGCGAGTTGGGCGTTGATCCGGATCTTGTCGCCCGCGCGCCGCACGCTGCCGAGCAGTGCGTAACGCACACCGAGATCGCGTCCGACCTGCCGGAGATCCAGCGTCTTGCCCTTGTAGGATAACGCTGTACCACTCGCGATGACGAAGCTCTCGCGGATGCGCGAGAGGTCGGTGGTGAGGTCCGCGGTTATGCTCTCGGCGAGGTAGTCCTGCTCTGGATCGTCGCTCAGATTGGCGAAAGGCAAGACCACGATCGAGAGCCGCGGCGCGTTCATGCCCTGCGACGCCTTGTCGAGCAGGCCGGTCCCACTGGCAGGCGTCGCGGCGAGCGTGGGCGGAGCGGCGGGCGGGGCAACCGGCCGCAGAACATACCAAGTGCCGCCCGCGACGAGGCAAGCCGCCACGGCTGCAACGACGGCGCGAAACTGTCTACCAGGGCCCTGGAGCTGCACAGGTCCCTCAGCAGGTCGAGCCGCGATCGTCTCAGGTGTGACGGCGAAGACGCGCACTGGACGGGCGATGTTCTTGAGCGAGCGCTCGCCCCAGTCCTCGTAGGCAAGCGCGATCCGGTCGCGGATCTGATCGCGAGCGGTGCGCGAGAAGCACAGGCCGCCGCAAGGTGCGAGTGCTTCCAGGCGTGCCGCGAGGTTGACGCTGTCGCCGTAGATGTCCCCGTCCCGCTCGATCATCACCTCGCCAGCATTGACGCCGATGCGGCAACAAATCCGTTTTTCCTCCGGAAGCTCGGCGTTGCTGACAATCATTGCCTGCTGGAGATCGAGCGCGCAGCGGACCGCTTCGACCGCGCTGGCGAACTCGGCGAGCACACCGTCGCCCGTTGATTTCACGACGCGGCCCTCGTGCCGCCGGATCGCTGGATTGATCAGCCGGGAGCGCAGGGACCGAAAGCGCTGCAAGGTGCCTTCTTCGTCGGCGCCCATAAGACGGGAGTAGCCAACGATGTCGGCGATCAGGATCGCCGCGAGGTGGCGCTCCGTGGCTGACCTGTTCGTCCCACGCCCTCTGCCGATCAATGCCGATCGCCGATGCGGCGTGAGATGAGCATACCACGACACGAGGGTACGCTAACTCGTAATCAATCGAGTATTCGGAGAACGAGTGCGCGGACATGATCGGGCAACCAAGAGGTCCCACCAACGCCTGATTGTCGCGCCGGAAGGGGCGCCGCGAGAGGGAGGACCGGCATGCTGCCGAGTGCATCCTACCGGCGCGGGATCTGGTGCATCGCTGCCGGTGTGCTGGTGATTGCGCTCGCGCAGGCCGCCTGCGCCCAGGTTCTCGGCGCCCACGACATGCTGAGGGACGCGCGCAGCTTCGGCTTTCAGTACAAGCACACTGTGATCGCCACACGGAGCGGGCCGCTGATCCCCACCATGCAGGGGTAATAGCGAGGCGAGCAGCCCGCTTTCACGACGGCTTAGTGACTGCTCCAGACAGTTTCTGCGTATCGGTGGCGCCGATTGACGATCGCATCAGCCGAAAGGCGCGGCGCGCGGCGAGTATCATTCCGCGGCTCTCAAGGAGCGCTTCCACGATGCGAGGTGCGGCCTTCCCGTCCTCTACATATGCATCGGCACCTACCGTCTCAGCCTCAGCGCCATGCCGGGTGGACCATGGTCCACCGACGATGATCGCGAGCGCGGGGTTGCATGAAGCACGCCGCAGCGCTTGGACCGATTCCTTCAGCGCAGGCAGGCGCACATCGCAAGCGAGCGATAGCCCGACCGCGTCGAACCGGGAGCCTCCGCAGCAGATCGCATGCATCGGATTGTGATCGATCAAATATGGCCGCTACCACAAACGAAGCGCGCTGCCGGCTTCTGTCCACCGAGCCAGTACCGGCAGCGCGCTGCAACCGACACGTACCTTTCAGCAGGATCTCCTCAGACAGTGCATACTGAGACCGCCGAGCCCACGCTAAAAATTGAGCCGCTGCTGACCAAGACCCTTCGGGGTGCAATCATTTGAGGCCGCCCGTAAGCCGACATTCGGCTTTGCGCCCATTTCGGCCGTTCAGGCGGTCCTGGCGACTTCTCTGAATCGGACATTGCAGAAGCCGAGCGATAGGTCTGAGGCGCATCAGCAGCGGAAGTTCTCTCGGTTGCCACGCTCCCACCGGCGGCTCTCCCTCTGGACGTCGGCCTTCGCCGATTGGGCAAAATGGAGCATGCTGCTGGCGTGGTTGCCCCTCAAGAGTGCGGAACGGGTGACGCATGCGCCTCTTGGTCGTCGAGGACGAAACCCGGATCGTCGAGTTGCTGCGGGCCGCGCTCGGCCGGGCTGGCTTCACCGTGGACGCGGTCGAAGCGGTCGCGGAAGCCCGCGCGGCGTTCCTTCTCGTGGCCTACGACGTCATCGTCCTCGACCTCGGGCTGCCAGACGGCGACGGGCTGGAGCTCCTGTCCGAACTGAGCCGCCGAGGCGGAAGCCGCATCCCCGTGCTGGTGCTCACGGCCCGCGACGCGGTCGAGGCGCGCGTCGCGGGCCTGGACGCCGGCGCCGACGACTACCTGGTCAAGCCGTTCGCGACCGCCGAATTGGTCGCGCGCGCACGGGCGTCGCTGCGCCGGCCAGGGCAGGCGCTAGGCACGGTGCTGAAGGCGGGCGACGTGGTGTTCGATACGATCGGCCGCGACGTGCGCGTCGGCGCCGGCCCGCTCATCCTACCGCGCCAAGAGCTGGCCATCCTCGAGCACCTCATGCGCCGGCTCGGGCGCGTTGTGCCCAAGACGGTGCTGGAGGAGAAGCTCTATGGCAGCGACGACGAGCCGGTGTCGAACGCGATCCCGGTTCACGTCCACCATCTACGGCGCAAGCTTGCCGAGGCCGGAGCGGCGGCGGAAATCCACACGGTGCGCGGCATCGGCTACCTGCTGGCCGAGAACAAGGGGAAGACGGGCTGATGAGGAGGCGAGCGCGCCCTCTGCGCTCGCTCCAGGCACAGCTTGCGCTGCGTCTGGCCGGCGTCATCCTGCTCGCCACTGCGCTCGGTGTCGGCGTCCTGCTCTACAAGGGCATGGACGCGGCGGACGCCCCCGGAAATGAGCAGCTCCAGCGCCGTGCGGCCGAGATCGCCCGGCACGTAGCACCCGGCCCCGATGGAACTCCTCGCGCGGAGCTGCCGCCCGAGCCTCGATCAAGCCTACAAGTCCCCGCGCCGGACGGAAATGTTCGCCGTGCGAACGGATGAAGGCCGCGTCGTGGTAGCCTCCGAGCCCGACCTCGCCGACGCCGCCGCGCGCTCGTCCGCCAACGCGGGCGCGGGCCCGCACCCGTTCCGGCTGGAAGATTTCGGCCCGGCCAGCCAGGACTACTATGGGCTGATCTTGCGCGAGGATAGCGCTGCCGGGCCACTCACGGTGGTGGTGGCGCGGGCGTCGGACGCCGACGCACTGGCGCACGCCGTATTGCGCGCGTTTGTGCTTGATGTCGCTTGGGTGATCCCGTTCTTCGCAGCGCTTATCCTCGCGGTCGGCACCTGGAGCATCCGCCGCGGCCTCGCTCCGGTGCGCCTCGCCTCCGAGCGGGCGGCCGCGATCACTCTCGACCGCAGCGGCGTGCGCCTGCCAACGGAGCCGCTTCCGAGCGAACTCGTCCCGCTCGCCGCCGCGATCAACCGCGCGCTCGACCGGCTGGAGCAAGGTTTTGCTGCCCAGCGCCAGTTCACGGCCAACGCCGCGCACGAGCTGCGCACGCCTCTGGCTATCCTAACTGCCGGGCTGGAGGCGCTCGACGACAGTCCGGAGGTCGGGCGGCTGCGCGGGGACGCCGCCCGTATGAATCGGCTCGTCGAGCAGCTGTTGCGGGTGGCCCGCCTCGACGCGGGGCCGACCGACATCAGCAAGACATTCGACCTGCGGGCGACAGCCGCGGCCAGCGTGGAGTACTTGGCGCCATGGGCGATCGGTCAAGGCCGCACCCTCGGCTTTGACGCACCCGAAGGAGGGCCTGTGCCGGTGCGGGGCGATGCGGACGCGGTCGCGGACGCGCTGCGCAATCTCGTCGAGAACGCGGTTGCTCATGCACCACTGGGCACCGAGGTGACCGTGACGGTGCGCGCCGATGGCGGCGTGAGCGTGTCCGATCGCGGGCCGGGGGTGGCGCCCGAGGATAGGGTGCACGTGTTCGAGCGCTTCTGGCGAGGCCCCGGCGAGCGCCATGCCGGCGCCGGTCTCGGTCTCGCGATCGTGGCCGAGATCGCGCGCGCGCAGGGCGGTTCGGTTGAGGTCGAGGATGGGCCGGGCGGCGGGGCCGTGTTCACCCTCAAGTTCCGCTACGCCTGAGCAAGTGCGGCGCTTTCCCCTGCAACCAACTTCGCCCGATGCTGTGCTGGATGCGAGATCTCCTTGCGCGGGTTACGGCTTGGAGGGCTCTGGGGGGAGCGGCGTCGCGAGAGGCGCGCACCGGCGTCTCACCAGGGCCTTCACGCCCTCGTACGTCACCGGCCATGACCGAACCCACCCACGCCGTCATCATGGCGTGGGTGGGCCGCGGTTGCTCTAGTCGTCATCATCGGTGTCGGGCGTCGCCGCGCCGGTCTGCGGGTTCACCGCCAGTTTCTCAGCCTTCCCGTTCTTGGTCGCTGTTACGTCGATGTGACCCTTCTCGTGCTTGGTAACCTGAACGTTGGTGTAGCCCTGGGACTGGAGCTTCTGCTGGATTTGAGCATCCGTCATCGCCCCTTGTCCGAAGGCCAACCCCGGCAAGCAGGCCAACACGGTTGCACCGAGCGTGGCTGTAAAATTTCTCATCGTCGTTGCTCCGTTCTGGAGAAGCTTGGCGTAGAAGCGGCTCACGACGTACTTATAAACCTCGTTGTTTAAGGCAGTTTTATCTCGGCGCTTGTCCCGGTGTTTAGTCCATCATCTGTACGCGATGCCGGGGCATTTACCGTAGCCGACCCACGGAACGCATCTGGCGAGCTAGCCTTGGCGAAGCCCGTCTGGAGCATGAGATCACGTGCGATCGCAAGCGCACCCGTGGCGCTCGCGGCCAAGAGCCAATCGGAAGGAGCGGTGTCGATGCGGCGACATGAAGCCGGCGCCGGGGGTGAGCATGACCACGATGCAACGGGATTCCCGAGTAGTCCGCTTCACGAGACCTGGAAACGTCACCATCGTCCGGATATGGCATGCATCCTACCGCGCCGGCCCGCTCGCGTCGGGGCACGAGGATCTCGTTAACGTCCGCTTTCCATGGCGCCTGATCGGATGCGGTCTTGTCAATCACGCCGCAACTTCGCTCGAGCCGTCCGGGGCAGGACTCTGCGCGGGCCGCTCGGCGCGAATTCAGTAGCGCCGCCGAGTTACTCCGTGATCATTGCACAAAAACCCACGTGGGTCGGAGCAGCGGGAACGCAACGAGACCGAGGATCGCGGCACAGCCGATCAGCAGCGGATTGCTCACCTTGAAACGGAACAGCACCGCGAGGCTGCCGGCTGCGATCAGTGCCGTAAGCCAATCCCCGATAGCGATCTTCCCCAGCAGCAAAGATGCACCCAGGATCGTGCCGATCGCTGCCCCGTAGGCGCCTTTCACGAAGCCCTGAACGTTCGGGTTCGCGCGGTGTCGGAGCATCAGAGGCGCGACGATCAGCACGAGCAAGAAGGAAGGCAGGAAGATGCCGACCGTGGATACGAGCGAACCCCAGAAGCCCGCTACCAAGTAGCCGACGAAGGTTGCCGTGATGACCACCGGCCCCGGGCTCATCATCCCGATCGCGACGGCAACCAGGAACTCGCGCGGGTTCAGCCAGCCGCTTTCCTGCACAAGACCTTTTTCCAGGAAGGGAACGATGACGAGCCCGCTGCCGAAGGTCAGTGCGCCCGCCTTCAGGAAGAACGCCAGCAGCTTGCCCAGCACTGGCAGGCTGGCGGCCTGGGCGGTGGCCCCACCCACGGCCGCCCCCATGCCCGGCGCTATCGCGACCGGTGGCGCCGCGAAGGCGACGGCCATCGCCACAGGTGGCGGCGCGGTAGGCGTGTGGCGGAACAGCGAGCCGTAGTAAAGGACGCCCAGAGCGCCGGCCAGGATGAATAGAATGGCCACCTCGGCCTGGATTGCGACTGTCACGACGAAGGAGACGGCAGCGATCGTCCACTGGAACCAGTCCTCCACGCCGAGCTTGGCCAGTCGCCAGCAGGAATGGAGGATGAGGGCGATGACCGCCGGGCTCACCCCGTAGAAGATCGCAGTCATCCAGGGCAGACCGCCCAGGTGGACGTAGAGAGCGCCGAATGCCGCGACGATCAGGAAATTGGGCAGGATGAATGCCCACCCACCGGCCCAGGCGCCCCAGAAGCCGCCGCGCAGGTAGGAAACGAAGATTCCGACCTGGATCGCCAGCGGGCCGGGGAGCGATTGGCTGACGGCGATGGCATCGCGCATCTCTTCCTTGGTGAGCCAGCCGCGATCCTGCACCAGTTCCCTCTCCATCAGCCCGCACAATGCGACTGGGCCGCCGAAGCCGAGCGTGCCGAGGCGGAGGAAATAGCGGACCAACTCGGGGATCGCGACGCACGTCGGGCGCGGCGAGCCGGGAGCGGTCTGCGGGACGGAGGTTTTCGGGCGGGGGCTCATGACGTGAACTCTTCGGTGGCGATTGGGTTCGGGCGCGGGCGCCCGGAGAGGAGGCGTATTGGTGACCACTCCCGGATGTGCCGGCGGATTGGAGCCGGTCTGGCACCCGACGCTGCCCGTTAGAGAGGCCTAGGGTGTGTCGAGCGGGGCCTCGACCAGCGCCCAAGCGGTGGTCTGGCCTCACATTTGTGCAGGATCACTCTTGGGCGAAAATCGAGTTTTACGATCCTGCATGCTGGTGGCGGCAAAATCTCGTATTTGCAAGAAAGGCCGCTCAACCGTCCAATAAAGAAGCGCGCCGCCAGCCAGCGAAAACCATCCGTACAGTATGACCGCCTTTGAATATCCAATATTCGCTCCGACACCAGCAACCGAATGAACGGCATAATAGAATATTTTATGCGTTAGATAAGTGTTGTAAGATATTATTGCAATTGGCGCCGCGAAAGGTACTTGGTGACCGCCAATTAAGCTCTTTTGGCTAGCCGCAGAAGCAACCAAAAGGGCCAAACCAAGAGAGAGAAGAGGGTAACCGAACACGGCGGGTAAGAAATCGAACCTTTCACGAAAAATAAAGATAGCTAATCCGACGCCGCCGAGGCCGGAAAGCAGAACAGCATTGCCATTTCTCATCAAGGTGGCCCACGCGCGTGGCCTGAACGATTGGACTGCAGCCAGCACGACTCCGGCGAAGAGCCCGTCTAAACGTGTCCAAGTTGGGTAATAAATGTGCTCCGCATATACCTGCCCGAGGCTCGGCAGAATGCTCTGGGACGCCCTGGAGCGGTGCGATCTGGTGGACCCAGATATAACTCCGAAGCACGATTCCGCCAATCACGATCCAGCAGCATGCCGCCATCGCGGCCCAAATGGATTGCCGCCGCATGAGCGCCCAGAGCAGCAGAGGCGCAACAAGATAGAAGTGCTCTTCTACGCACAAGGACCATACGTGGGAAAAGGATTTGCCATTTCTAATGTCAACGAAGAAATTCTCAGAGAATGTTATGAATTGCCATAGCGGCTGTATTTCAGATATTTCTCTCAGCGCCGGGAAGGAGAAATATATTGTTAGTGTTGCTATATATGCCGGAATTATTCTGTACGCTCTTCGCCGATAGAAGTATAAATATCCGAATTTCTGGTTCTTTCCATGCAGTTCTATAATTTGCGCGCCAATCAGGTAGCCGCTCAAGACAAAAAACAAATCAACTCCCATCCATCCCAATTGTGCAACCGGATTTTGTGAAGAGCCGGAGTGATAGGCCATCGCGTGGTGCCACATCACCCAAAGAATGGCTATGGCCCGGAGAAGATCGAGCCCGGGCGCGCGCTTTGGAAACCGATCTGATAAGCTGAACACCCTGTGCCCGCTTTCTTCGGGCGAGCGGCCGAGATCTAAGGACCCGTAGCGGCGGTCTGGGAGCGGGTCCGCAGAAGCCGCCGCTTCCCTCACCCTAACTTTAGCAGCGTGCACAGCTTGTTCCGCGGTACTGAGCGCCATCAGGAGTTCGGGCTGCGCAATCGATCCGCCAGATGGATCGGTTGTGGCGATCTCGCGCAAGATCATGTCGCGCTCGTTGCACGCCATCGCCAGGGCGGCACGCGCCCTCCGCAGGCGCTCTCGTCGCAACACCCTGTCGCAGTCGTGCTCGCTGCCGCACCCGGTGTTCTGCACCTGTGTTGCCCTCCGGCAACTGGCCGTGCCGATCAATGGCATCGCCGTCACTGACGAAAAGCCCAGCTTGCTCCCGCCAGGGTAACGAGATCGGACAACGCGCCGTTATCTCGCGGCCGGATCAGAACTGTATCTGGGAGCCCCTCATTGGCGGGGCTGAACTCCTCGACCATGACGTCGAAGGTGCAGAATTTGTCTTGGGGGCTCCAGAACACACCCGACACATCGATATCGAAGGGACTGCAATCAAAGGCCCAAACCTCTGCAGGGGCGTCAGCCTGCTGGAGGTGGGCAGCAGTGTCGTGGCTGAGGTCGCGGCCCTTGCTGTAGACCACGACGACGCTCCGGCCAGGGAGTTGGTGCGCCCACGTGTCGACTAGGTCAGCCGAATGCCGAAAGCTGCCGGGGGGCAGGCGCAGGTCGTCGCGAAACGCGTCGTCCTGCCTGACCTCAACCAGGAGCGGACGGGCAGGCGTGCTGGCAAGGCGAGCGAGCTTGTCGGGAGGACGGACGGTAGGCATAGGCATGGCGCGTCCTTGCATCGAATGCAGATCGGACGCGATTCTTCAGCCGGAGCCTCGTCGGGAGATCGCTTCCCGAGCCGCTATTCACCGCCGCCGAGAGCGCGATGTCAAGCGGGCATTAGGGCGCCTGAACCATCCGCCTTTCGAAACGATCCTCTATGCGAAGGGTTGGCTCAGGACACGGACAGGAGGAAGCCATGACCAGCACAGGGCAGGACAGGCCCCCCGCAGCTCCCGAGAGCGCCCCAGAGAAGCGCGGCTCCGGCCGGTGCGACGCCGACCGGGCTGCCGAGGCAGCCCCGGGTCCCTACGTGCCCGGCGAGGACCTAGAGAAGCGTCAGGACCAGTTGCTCGACGAGGCCGTCGAGGAGACCTTCCCGGCCAGCGACCCCATCGCGCCGAAGCGCATCACGAAGTAGCCGGCGGTGGGCGTAGACGAAGCTTATCCGATAGTCGGGTCGCCTTCATCAAGACGAAGCCTCCGCTTCTTAGCTTTCCATCAACGAGGAATGGAAGCCATCCCTCCGGCGCAAGGGCGGCGAGACCTTCGGGGCGATTTTCGCCCTGGCCGCAATGCGGGCCACGTTGCCCGCCTATGACTCAAGCCCGGAGTACAGGCGCGGTTCTGGCAGGTCGTGCTCACATGCAGCGGTCCTCGCAGTGAGAACAGGAGCGAAGGTCCGGAGGGGTCACCATGAGGCTTTGGAACGAATCGCGCTGAGGGTCCGCTTCTTCAGTTTAGATGCGGAAACCAAACGGGCGGCTTTCGGCCAGGATCGGCCGGCCGCTTCGCGCCCGTTGCTGCCGTTCAGCCGAGTCCGGCGGCTTCTCTGGAGCGGACCTTGTAGCAGCTCAGTTTGTAGGTCTGACTTGCGCCACCACGGACCTACTTGCGCAACTGGCGGATAGGCGTTCGCGCTTTCGACCAAAGCCGGCGGTTCACCGCGCGCAAACCGATGTGGATGCCAGAGGTTGATCTCGACAGCGACGGAATGCCCAGCTTCAGCGATCGTCGTCATTGCTATTTCTGGATGCGGGAGCACGGCGCGTGCGCGATGCCGGTGGCGGTGTCGGCTATCCAAGCCGAGGCTGTGTTCGCCTTCTGCGGCACGCGCAATCGCACGTGTTGGTTCGAGCCGCCGCCCGTGCGGGTGCCGCTGCCGGCGATCCTCGCCGGGTTCGGCCTCGCGGCCGCCGGGATCCTGGCGATAACCCGCTTCTGAACGAGGCTATTGTCAGAATTGTCGGCTTTGTCAGCGCTGGTGCGACGTGACCGAAGGGATTGGGCGGTGGTGACCTGGCTCGGGAGAGCCTGACAATAGGGCCGATAGCGACGCAGACCGTGCCTTCGTCCGCCGCGACACAGATCCAGGGTTGCCGCTACAGTGCCTCGACCTGGGAGGCACATTCCATGCGGCGATCGACCCTGTTCCTTGCGGCCGGCCTGATGGCGTGCGGACTGACCGGAGTGGCCGCAGAGCCGGCCAGAGACGGCACGGCCGACCTCGGCAGCTATGCCGCGCGCGTGGAGATCCACGCGTTCGAGAGCTTGACGTTGACCGACCGGCAGTTCCTGACCGGCACGGCCGAGGGGGCAAAGCCCGTCACGGTCACGGGCGTCCTACGGATCGCCAAGGCGGGGACGGACCGCCTGCCGACGGTGATCCTGATGCACGGCTCCGGCGGCCTCGGCGGCAACATCGAGTTCTGGCAGCGGGCGCTGGCCGCCCGCGGGATCTCGACCTTCGCCATCGACGGCTTTACCGGCCGTAGCCTGACCAGCGTCAACACCGATCAGAGCCTGTTGGCGCGGACCAACCTGATCCTCGACATCTATCGAGCGCTCGGCGTGCTCGCCAAGCATCCGCGGGTCGATCCCGCGCGGGTCGCCGTGATGGGCTTCTCGCGCGGCGGACAGGCGGCGCTGTACGCAGGCCTCAAGCGCTTCGATGCCGCCTGGAACCGCTCCGGCATCACCCCCGCCCTGTACCTCCCGGTCTATCCTGACTGCTCGATCCGGTTCCGGGACGACACCGCGCTCGTGGACCGGCCGGTCCGGATGTTCGGCGGCAGCGGCGACGACTACAATCCGGTCGCGACCTGCGCCGCCTACACCGAGCGGCTGAAGGCGGCCGGCGCCGACGTCAGCCTGACGGTTTATCCCGGTGCACAGCACGTCTTCGACAATCCGGCCGGACCGACCCAGCCCGTCGTCGCCAAGGGTGCACAGAGTGTGCGCGCCTGCTCCCTCCACGAGGCGGCGGACGGGGTGATCGTCGAGGGGCCGAAGGATACGCCGTTCACCTATTCCGACCCGTGCGTGCAGCGTGGTCCGCACATCGGGTCGGACGAGGCCGCGCGCGTGGCGACCCTCAAGAGCGTGTCCGATGCGCTCGGGGAGGCGTTCGAGGTGCACTGAGCGCAAACCACGCCAACTCCGTGTCCAGTCTGGCGGCATCGTGGCTCGCGATGGGGACGGATCTCGCGATGGCCGGCGTCGAAACGCAGATGGTCGTCGGCGAGCGGATCGCGATGCTGATGATCAGCGGACCGAAGGCTCGTGCTCAGGCGCAGTGCATATTTGGCCGTAACCTCTTGCACCGGGTCGGACTGGCTGACGCAACCACTCTGACGACCGGTACTACCTGTGCTGAAGGCAAGCGCGGGCGTTCACCGCCGGCGAGGGGCGGTGTAGGGTGGTGGATAGCCATGAATGTGTGGTCCTACCAGTGCGTGGTTAGGGCCGAATGGAAGATTGAGCCCTTCCGTTCGGTCCGCTTTTCTGACACCCAAGAAATCATGTAGATGTCAATTCCTGATACCCAGAAAAAGCGCGGGCGACCGGCGACCGGCGTGACGCCGCACCAGGGTATTCGAATGCCGCCCGAGCTTGTCGCTGCCGTTGGAAGCTGGCGGGAGGAGCAGTCTAGCCCGCCGCCGTCTCGGGCTGAGGCTATCCGCCAACGCCTTACCGAGCACCTGAAGGCGAAGGACTACCTGAAATGAGTGACGATGACGCTCAGCCTCGGGATTTGGACGAGATCCTGCGTCTCGTCGTGGCACTGGCCCAGCAGATGCTGGCGTCCGAAATGACTGAGCCTTCGATCACTCCTGAGAGGCTGAAGGTGCTGATGAGCGCCGCTCAATTCCTCCATGACAACGACGTGCCTTGGCCGCCGGTCGTGCGGGAAGCCATGGGCAAGATCGCGGAGAGAATGGAGGCGGCCCATGGAGATCGGGAACCGTGAGCTTGAGTACTCCCCGCTCTCCGGCCGCGTGACACGCGATGACGTGACGGTTGACGTGAAGATCTACAACTTCGCCGGCATAAGTGATCCTTGGCAGCTAGAGGTGGTCGGCCAAATGCGGGTTCACGGTCTGGGATGATCCATTGACCCATCTCCCGCCTCGGGGAAGTGGCACTGAAGGTGAGGCGGTCGTAGTCGATTCCAAGCGCTCTACCTTATCCTTATGCCCACGCTCGGCCTCAAGGTCCCGCTCCGGATCCGCGTCCTCGAAGAAGCGGCGTGCGTCGAGGACGCCAACGGTCGCCGCACTGGCTATGTCTACTGGTCCAATGCTCGGGCTGATGGCAGCGACACGCCGTTTACGCGTGCTGAAGCCATCGAGCAGGTCCGCCTTATTGCGAGTGCCTGGGTCGGCGCCCTTGTCAGCGGCGGCACGCTCGATACAGGTCCAGCGCCTGAGCCCGGCGCTGCGGCTGCTGAGCCCTCACCGGAGAGCTGACGCACGCCCGTCAAAGCGGCCGGTGTCATTCTCATCGAGAAGAACGGCGAGGGCCGGGGGCTGAGGGAACCCTCGGTTGATGCCGATTGGATTGCCTTCGCCAAAGAAGCAGAAGCAGACGCGAGGCGAACTAGCCGCTGCGCTATGGCGTTGGTTGTGTCTGAAGACTCGGATCTGGCGACTTTGGCTGGGCTGGCGGCTTCATAGATGGTAGCCGTCCCCCGCCTCGCTGAGGACGCCTCGAAAACGATGAGACAGTGGCGGAGGCTTCTTTGGCAGGCCGACGCATCGCGCTGCTTTTCTCGGGACTGATTGCCACCTTGTTGGCACCCTCGGCGCGGTCTCAACCCGCCCCCGTCAACAACTGGGCCGAATTCCGACAAGCGATGAGTGCATGCTGGACTGTGCCAAACGGGACTGAGGGGTCTTTGATCGCTTACCGATTTGGCCTCGACAAAACAGGAGCAATTCGCGGCAAACCACTCGTCACCGCACGTCGCTTTGTAGGTGATCGCGAGGCGCAACGGCGCTACGAAGAGGCGGCATCAGCGGCGTTGACGCAGTGCTTCCCGCTGAAGGTGACGCCATCATTCGGAGCAATCCTCGGCGAGAGCCCGATCTATCTGCGGTTCGTCAACACGCCGCCTACGGCCGCGTACCAGATCAACAACAACGTGACGATCTTCGCGCCTCAGTAGGGCTTCTGACCCCATCCCCGGCCTCGTGGAAGGGGCACTGGAGCCGATGCAGTGGTGACGTCTCGGTTTGTGCCCTATCACGGCCGCACATTGGTTAGCGAAGAGGGCGCATGTCTCACTTCCCGACCACTCGCTTTACCGATCGCACCAGCCAACATCTCAGGGCCGAGATCCGCGAGGCGACCCCTCAAGCGAGGATTGGGAGGAGATTGAAGAGGAGCAACAAGCGCTGGGCGAGCGCCCGGAGCGGTTGCGGGCGCTGCGGCTGGCGCGGAAAGGTCAAGAGGCCTGAAGCTCATCAGCCAAGGCTACGCGCGGCACGGCGAGGACCCTGAGGGGTGAGCTGACACGGAGGGGATCATGGAGCGCGGGGACCGCGAGTTTTAGCACTCGCCACTGTCCGGCTCCTTCAGCCGCGATGGTGAAACCGTCGATGTCGAGATCTACCGCTATGCCGGTATGCAGGATCCCTGGCGATTGGTCGTGATCGACTTATCGTCTGGCGGTTGCACCGCCTGGAATCAGACCTTCGCGACGGATCAAGAAGCCTACGAGGCCTTCACCGAGATGGTCGAAGTGAATGGCATCTTTCACGGGCGTCGTGCCGCCCGTGCGCCACTGAACCCACCCTCCGCCTCGTGGAAGAGGCGCTGAAGGCTAGGTAGCGATTGATAAGTATTTGCGGAGGCTCTGAATGACAGACGCCTCAGGAGCGATGAAGCTCCTGAGGCGCTGCCGACCTCGCGCCCAGTCTGATCGGGCTGGGGATCCGGAGGCCAACCGAGTTCCAGTGTCTTCCGCGGCAGGAAGGCAATGAGGGGGACCAGACCCTCACGCCCGCCCGCCGCGCTCGTCCCGGCGCACAGGCCGGGAGCGTTTCGGATTGGCCTTAGTACGAGCCGAACTTGTAGTTCACGCCGGCGCGGACGACAGCGAAGGCGTTCTCGTTGCGCAGCGGCACGTTGCTGAACACCGGCACCAGACCGGCGCCCGTGACCAGGCCGCCGACCAGCGGGAGACCGGTGCTCCGACCGCGATCCAGGTTCACGTACAGACCTTCGACCTTCACCGTCACGGCCGAGGAGTGGAAGAAGTTGAGCCAGCTGTCGGTGGGCAGGGCGTACTCGATGCCGCCGCCGGCGGTCCAGCCGGTGACGAAGTCATTGCGGTTGCCAGCGAAGTTCTGGAACGCGACGCGCGCGCCCTGATCGCCCGTGGCGTAGGCGAAGCCGCCGGTGGCGTACACGAGGGTGCGGTCGAAGGCGTAGCCGAGGCGGCCGCGCACCGTGCCGAAGAAGTCGAGCGTGCTCAGCAGGCCATCAACCGGCACGAAGGCGCCGAACGCCGGGCCGGGCGCGCCCGTCAGCAGGAAGCTCTGACGGCGGCGGCCGAAGTCGAGGTACTGCGCGTCAGCCTCGAAGCCGATCACCACGCCCGCGCCCGGGGTCAGCTGCCAGTTGTAGCCGATCTGACCACCGCCCGAGAAACCTTCATTGTTGTTGCGGCTGTACACCAGCGAGGAGCCCGGGGTCAGGATCGCCGGATTGAAGGCGCCCGCGGCCGTGATCGCGATCGGGCTGACGCCCGGGATCTGGGCGAAGCCGTTCGCGCGGTTGTTGCTGGCGTCGAAGCCGTAGCCGGCGTTGAAACCCGCGTAGAAGCCGGTCCAGGTGAACACCGGAACCGGGGTGAACACCGGCGGCGGGGCGCGGCGCGGCAGGTCCGCGGCGGAGGCGGCAGCGGTGAGGGCGGTAAACGTGGCCAACGAGGCCAAAAGCTTCTTCATGATTGTGCTGTCCCCCATAGGGTAACCCGATCGACAGCCAAGCTAGAGCATTTTCAATAACCAAGCTGTATCGCGCTTGCCACACTTGCGGCGAGAGTGAGGCGAGTGCTGCTTTCAGCCCCTGATGGATTGAGCAGGGCTGCTTTCCTGACCGCGTGTCCCGCACATCGGTGACGACCCGGATGATGACTGCGCATCAGACAGCCCGCAGCCTCGACGTCCGCACCAAAGCGGCTATCCTGCCGTGATGCGCTGCGCCGTCGCTTCCTCCGCGTTGCTCATCCCTATCGGCTCAGCGTCGTTGTCGGCTGAAGGTAGGGCCGTACCGACCAGGGATTGCAACATTGCCTTCGTGGCCAAGTGGTCTGTCGACAGAGAGGCCGCTCTCAGCAATCCGCCCAAGCGGCCGTGTTGGATGCTCACCAGCACCGGCATCTATGTCTGCTATCGAGAGGGGTGCGTGCGGGCTCACGTGTACCTCGACGCACACTGAGCGCTCGCTCATGCCTGCACGCCGTTGGCCGCCGTCGCGGACAGGATGATAACTCAGCCCAAGGCGCTGTCCGTTCTTATCGACGGGTGCCGCTAGTCGGACGCTGGATGCGAACCGGCACGACGCCCAAATGGTACGCTACCGCACCTAGCCCAAACGGGTCAGCTGATCACAGCACAGACACAGAACCGTGTAGACTTGCACAAGAGGGCCGTCGGCTCGCGCCCGCGTACGGGTGCCTCGATGGAGCGCCGTTGCCGCTGGGCCGCCTCGGAGCGGCCCCTACCGGGGCTCGCGGTCCGGTCACGCTGGGCGAGCAGGCGGTCCTCGCCGCGGCGGCCGAAGTAGCTCGACGGAAGGACCGCCGGCTCTCAATTGAGAACGTGGGCACCATCACGAGCAGCGTCGCGGATGGCAGGCGCGTGGTCCGGCCGCTTTGCTCGCTGGGACGGCGAGCAGCCGTCCTACGCTTTCGCGGTAAGACCCCATCCTGCGATCGTTGCGGCCAGCGGGACCGGAGAAGGCTGCCGAGAGCAGCGCTTGACCTCGACGGAGTGCCCGAGCTGGTTTCGGCGCGGGAGCGGCACAGATCGGTTATGCGGGAACGCCGTCGCGGACGCAGTGGTTTTCGCGGTCATGTCCGACCGCATGTCCTACATTGTCGTTATCTCCCTGGCCGCCGGCTACACTGCCGTCTTTCTTGCGTTCGTCATGGTGCAAACCCTGTAATCGCCTCTATTGCTGTGCTGGTGACAGCGTCAGATATGCGGCAGCAACGCCGCAATACTTCTGAGATGCACCGGTCGCCGATAACAAATGCGATTGTTCGCTATTTAGAGCGGTCCGTATTCGTAGACGGACAAGGCATAATTAGGCTGCCATCGAATCTGAATACGAGTCGTTGCGCTAAATGGGGAGGTCGCTCATGAACTGTGTCGCAGCACAGGCAGTCCAGGACTGGCGTTCGCAGGGCTATCAGGGCCTGCGCATCCCGCGTTGCCCGGAGTGCGGTTGCGGCACTGAGCGCACTTGGGAGGAGTTGCGCGCCTCGCCGTGCGAGGACGTGATTGAGGCGGCCCGCCGCGTACGCTGTCATGATTGCGGACAGGTACCAGCCGGACTCGCCGTCATCACTTACAGAGCGGCCGATCCGCTCGCTGGAGCATGATGACTTTCCTCGGCTCGGACGGCTCTCATCCCTGCCTGGGTCCGCGAGATCCCGCCGAACCGTCCTGGCTCTAGCTGGCGTTGGTCCGAGTCACCGCGCGTTTTTTCGTTGAGAAGCCCGGCAAAGCCCTTCATCTGCAATGGGTTGGGGCAAAGCCTCCGGAGCTCCGAACGCGAAAAGGCCTGCTGCCCGGGGCGAATGCGGGCAGCGGAAAGGCTGCCTAGGGGCAGCGGGCGATCCTGGCCGAAGCGCCTATCTAAGATTCCGCGCAGGACGTGGGACGGGCAGAGTTACGCGTGAGCAGTCTGGTTCCGTACGGTCTGCCCGGACGAGTGATGGATCAGAACAGCGCGCGTGGGCATTCCTGTGAACGAGCATAACATTCGTTCACGAGGGCTCTGTCATCGTCGACTCGCTGGAAGTCCCATCAGAACACGTTGAGGAATTTGCCCAGGCCGCACGGCAGGTCATCGACGCGCGGTTGCAGGCGCATGCGGGGGAGTGCCCAAATTTCTGGGAGATCGTGACCGGACTGTACGCTCGGGGGCCGGAGGAGGAGCTGGCCCACTCGTTTGGGATCACATCCGCCACCGGGCGGTTCCCCTCTTGTGCGCCTACACGGAGCGCAGGAGGGAAGCTGATCATGGCAAACAACCACTCAGGCCAGACTGGTGGGTCATCTCGCGGCGGTGCTGGCCTCGCCGATCAGGCCAGAGACACGCTGCGGAGCGCCACCAACAGGGCGTCGGACGCGTGGGAGGACGCATCGCGGTACGGCTCCCGCTACTACCGGCAGGGTACTCGCGCCGTCGGCAACGTGGACTCCGGCACGATGACGGGCTGGCTCATCGCGGGCGCGATCGGCCTCGGTCTCGGCTGGCTCGCCTTCGGCCAGCACTCGTACTCGGGCGACTACATCCCGAGGCGGATGAGCAGGAGCAGCGACCGCGACTACTAGAAACCCGCCCGCGGCTACAGGCGGACAAGCGCGGCGGTTATCTTAGCAACGTCGACGCCGCGTGCACCACGATCGCGCGGCGGGTCTCGCCCGCCTCGTCCATCGTCAGCGGCTGGGCGCTCTCGGCGACGGGAGCGGTCTCCGGAACCGGCTGAGCTGGAGCGGGCGCGAGGGCGGATGCCGGGATCGCGATACCGCTCGGGCCGGCGTAGATCGCGACCATGCGCTCGGCGGCAGCGGCGGGCGCGAGCGAAGCCAGGACAGACGCGACGGCAAGGGCAGAGACGCAGAAGGTCTTCACGGCGCTACCTCAATGCTTGGCGGTTCGTTGTGGATAACCGCCAAGCTGGTGTTGCGTTCCGCTCAAGCGCCCTGGCTGGCGAGCTGGATCGCGTTGCCGCGATCCAGCTTCAACTCGCGGGAGAGCGTGCCCTTGTTCGCTGGCAGCGGCCTCAGGCGGCACGCACGGTGGCGAGGAAGCGGCCCATTTCGACTGTGAGCTGCTCGGACCGGCGCGACAGCTCGGATGCTGCCCCGAGCACCTGGGCAGCCGCTGCTCCCGTCTCCTCAGCCGCACCCGCAACACCGGCGATGTTGCTCGTTACCTCAGCTGTGCCAGCAGCGGCCTGCGCCACGTTGCGCACAATCTCCTGCGTAGCCGCACCCTGCTTCTCCACGCGTCTTGGTTCCAGATCCTCAACTGCGACCACAAGATGGACGCCCTTGGCCTTCGTAATGTCCGCTCCGGCGCTTAGATGTAGTTACCGCAAAGCGGACATCTTCAAGGGTAGCAATGGGTCGATAGCAGGCATGACAGCGACGTCTGCTTTCCCGGTTTCGTGACCGGAAAGCGGACGGGCTGCAATCGGCCAGCCTCGGCCATCGCGCAGGCCCGCGCCAGTGCCTCAGATGGGTGGCGAG
Organism: Methylobacterium sp. P31; assembly: GCA_050632875.1. GTDB lineage: Bacteria > Pseudomonadota > Alphaproteobacteria > Rhizobiales > Beijerinckiaceae > Methylobacterium. The sequence continues at coordinate 885,645 of JBODSC010000003.1, forward strand.
CTGTCGTTGGGCTGCCGCCCGAAATCCGACCTGCAGCTTAGCGCCCAACCCGGCCATTCAGATGTCTGCGACGACGTGCCGTAAGCGGACGCTCAGGAGGCCGCGCGACGACCGGAGAGGGCGGAGACATGGCTTAACCCAGCGTGCGCAGCGGCCGTGCCGAATTCAAGAGGTCCGCAGGCTGAAGCAGTCCCACTGTCCCATTCAATCAAGCGAAAAGTTGCAATCCGGAGCATCTGGCGTGGGGGGATACTGCTATGCTCTCGTCCGCCACATTACGCAGCGAACTCTGCTTCGGGGAAGTGACCCCGGCCGTACGCGCCCGCGCGACCGCGAAGGCTCCCTCTCCTGGCTTCGTTCATATCGAAGCTGTACAGGCGGCCCAATCCGCCCTGGTCGAACTCGGCGCTGATTTCGACAGCCTCGTCGCTGAAGCTGGTCTGGATCCGCAGCTCTTCACGAGTTGCGTCAGGTTTGTTCCGTTCACCGCGATCGGCCGTTTCATGGCTCGGGCAGCCAACCACACGCGCTGCCCGCATCTCGGGCTCCTCGTCGGGCATCGAACCACTTTGGCCTCGCTCGGGCTACTCGGCTCGCTGATGCTTAACTGCGAGACGGTCGGAGACGCCTTACGGGCCCTCGAAGCGCATCTGTGTGTCCGAGACCGGGGCGGTGTGATCGGTCTCGGCGTCTACGCCGAGACCGTCGTCCTCAGCTACGCGCCGTACGAGCCCGAGGCGGTGGGCGCTGCTCTGCATTCGGAGCGGGCCCTGGCTCAGTCGACCAACGTATTGCGGGCGCTCTGCGGGGCCGACTGGGCGCCGCTGGAGGTGCTGCTGCCGCGGTCCGCGCCGCCCGACACGGCTGCGTACCGAGCCTTCTTCCACGCACCCGTCCGGTTCGACCAGGAAATGGCCGCCTTGGTGATTCCGACGACGCTCCTGATGCAACAGATCGCGGGCGCGAAAACGGATGTTCGCCGACGCGTGGAGGCCCGCATCCGCCGGCTTGAGGCGGCTCAGCCCTCCACGCTGAGCGACGAGCTTCGCGAGTACCTCCGAACCGCAGTAACCCGGCAGCGCTGCAAGGCGGAGCGCGTGGCGCGCCTGCGGCTGGTGCACCGCCGCACCTTGAGCCGTCGTCTCAGAGCCGAGGGCACGAGCTTCCGGCAGCTCGCGGACGAGGCGCGGTTCCGGGTGGCCAAGCAACTCTTGGCCGACACGTGCATGAGCCTGACGCAGATCTCGACCGCCCTGAACTTCTCGGAGCCTGCCGCCTTCACGCATGCCTTCCGACGCTGGACGGGGATGGCGCCGAGTGCGTGGCGGCAAGCGAACCGATCTGTGGGGAAGAGCGACCAAGCCCGGGAAGATCCCTACGCGAGCGGGAGGAGGGACAGACGATGCGACAGTGCGTTCGCACCTCGGCCTGCGCCCTCCTGATTTTCGCGAGCGGAGTGAGCGCACAGGAAGGGCCGCTCGTCGCTTGTGGATCAAGCAGACTCGCGCATACAGAGCAGCGCGGCCTCGCTGATCCCGACCCTGCGCGGACGCTGGCTCTACGCCGATCACAAGCTGGTCGTCGGGCGCGTGCGGGACGTCAGGGTCGCGCGAGATGGCAGCACGCTGATTGCGGTCGTCGCCCGCCGGCGCTGGCTCGGCGGCGGGGAAGTCGGCATCCCGGTCCCGCTGCTGCATCAGCGCGACAATGATCTCACAGTCAGCGGCACGCGCAGGACCGTTCGGGCGATGCCGGCCCTCTGAGCACCGCAGGTCGGATGATGCTCCGGGTGTTTCTCCTGGTTTTGGCTCTGGCACTTGCCCCGTGCGCTGGTCCGGCATGGTCCGGGACCTGCCACGCCGGCCGGATCCGCGGATCCTCTACCAAGTGGTGAAAGCGCTCGCGGTGGTCGACGGCGGCAATTTCGAGGAGCGTGGCTGCGATGGATGATCTGTCACACTACTCGGCCGTTGAGCGTCTGCGCGATGGTCGGACACTGGAAATCCGCGCGCTGCGGCCAGATGATCGGGACGGGGTGTTGACCGCCGTCGAGCACACGAGTCCGCAGTCGCTCTACCGCCGCTTCTTCGGCGCCAAGCGCCATTTCACCGACAAGGAGATCGCGTTCTTCCTCAACGTCGACTTCACAAGCCACGTGGCTTTGGTCGCCGTTGCAGAAGAGGCAGGCGAGCGCGTGATCGTCGGCGGCGCTCGTTATGTCGTGACACAGCCAGGCCAAGCCGAGGTGGCCTTCACCGTGATCGACCAGTATCAGGACCAAGGCATCGGCGCAGCTCTGATGCGGCACCTCATCGGCATTGCCCGGAAGAGCGGACTGACCGGACTGACCGCAGAGGTCCTGCCGAACAACGCGCCCATGCTGTCGCTGTTCGAGCGGTGCGGACTGCCCTTGAAGATGAGGCGCGATGCCGGAGCCGTCCACGTAGCTCTTCAGCTCGCTTGAATGCGCAATTCCGCTATGCCTCTGCCCTTGTTCGCGGAGAGCGACCAACAGCGCCATTTTCGTGATTGTCGAAGCTTCCGAGCGGCCGAGTTGATGGATCTGTCCGCCAACGCAGGAGCATTCCCGCCCGTCGCGCAACACGGCGCACGCTCGTCAGTGCCTGCCAACCATGCTCCGGCAGGGAAAAGATGCCCGCAAGAGTGCGCTGAGGCAGAACTGATTGCTGCGCTATACGCCGGTGTTCGACCATGATGCGCGGAGGCCGGAGATGCTGGTCCAATTGGTGGTCGGTGCAGGTGCCAGCCTCTGCTGCATCATGGTCCACTCATTTATGATGGCACTTGTCTTGAGGGTGGCTCGCTCGCACACCAATATTCGTGGGTACAGCAGCGTTTTGCTGTCGAGGATCATGTCGTCGACTGTGTGCGTCCTGATGGCGGCACACACTCTGGAGGTCATGATCTGGACCGTCATATACAGAAGCGTCGGCATCGCCCCCGCCGGATCCGATCTGCTGTACTTTGCCTTCGTGAATTACACGACCCTGGGCTACGGCGACATCATCCCGGCGGAGCCGTGGCGTCTCCTCGGTCCGGTCGCCGCCATGAACGGCATCCTGCTGTTCGGCTGGTCGACAGCCGTCATCTTCGAGATCCTCCGGCGAACCCTAATCCGCATGGACGAAGTGCCGCACTAAGGTCACCACCCACGGCGAGCCGGCCTAAACTCGATTCGTCACTCGCTGAAGGTGTCCAAGAGTAAAAGTGAGCCGAGGCTGCGCGGCGCTTCGTGCGGGAATCGTCGGAGCACTGGTAGAATTGGTTCTCGTGCCGACGCCGAACGCGGAGGAGCGCACATGAAGGACTTCGGTTCGACGACGCGTGCCTCGTGGAGAGGCGCGCCTACGGAGTTTCGGATCGACATCGTGGCAGGGCTCACAGCCGCGGCCGTCGTCCTGCCCAAGGCGATGGCCTTCGCCACCGTGGCTGGACTACCGGTAGCTGTCGGCCTCTATACTGCCTTCGTTCCCTCGATCATCTACGGCCTTCTGGGCTCGTCTCGCGTCCTCAGCGTCAGCTCGACGACGACACTGGCCATCCTGACGGGGGCACAACTCGGCAGCGTGGCACCTGACGGCGATCCGGCGAAGCTCGCTGCCGCAACGGCGACGCTGACAGCCCTTATCGGGGCTCTGCTCATCGCGGCTAGGCTGCTGAAGCTCGGCTTCGTCGCCAGCTTCATCTCCGCGCCGGTGTTGACGGGCTTCAAGGCCGGCATCGGGGCCGTCATCCTTCTGGACCAAGCTCCCAAACTCCTCGGGCTGCACGTCGCGAAACAATCTTTTCTCGCAGACTTGGCGAGCCTCGTTCAGCATTTGCCTGAGACCTCTCTGCCGACGCTGGCTCTCGCGGGAGCCACGCTGGCCGTGCTGGTCGGGATGGAATGGCTCAAGCCGCACTCGCCGGCTCCGCTGGCTACAGTGGCGGCCGCCATCGCTGCGTCGTGGTTGCTGGGTTTGAGCGCTGCGGGGGTATCCATCGTCGGAACGATCCCGCAGGGCCTCCCCTCCCTGACCCTGCCCGAGCCTGCGCTCGCCCAAGCTCTCCTGCCGGGCGCGATGGGCATCGCCCTGATGAGCTTCACGGAGAGCATCGCGGCGGGGCGGGCCTTCGTGGGCCCGGACGATCCGCCGCTCAATGCCAATCGCGAACTGGTCGCCACAGGACTGGCGAATCTGGGGGAGCCTTGCTCGGGGCCATGCCGGCTGGCGGCGGAACCTCGCAAACCGGGGTCGTGCGAGCCGCCGGCGGCCGGACCCAGGCGGCCTCGCTCGTGACGGCCGCTGCCGCCCTCGCCACGATGCTGTTCCTGGCCCCGATCCTCAGCCTCCTTCCGCAGGCGACCCTAGCGGCAGTCGTCATCGTCTACTCGGCCAGCCTCATTCAGCCGGCGGAGTTCCGGGCCATCCACCAGGTACGGCGCATGGAGTTCCGCTGGGCGGTTGTGGCGGCCCTCGGCGTCCTCGTTTTTGGAACGCTCCAGGGCATTGTCGTGGCCATCGTCCTCTCGCTCGGCGGACTCGCTCTCCAGACTGCCCATCCGCGGGTCTCGATCATCGTCCGCAAGCGCGGGGCCGATGTCCTGCGTCCCCTGTCGCCGGAGCACCCCGACGATGAGACGTTCGAGGGCCTTCTGATCCTGCGTCCCGAGGGCCGCCTTTATTTCGCCAACGCGCAGAACGTGGCCGACCGGATCCGGGCGCTGATCGCCGACCGCCAGCCGCGCGTCGTGGCCCTCGACCTCAGCCGTGTGCCTGACATCGAGTATTCGGCGCTGCAGATGCTACAGGAAGGCGCGCGGCGGACCGACGTGACGGTCTGGCTCGTGGGCCTCAACCCTGGCGTCCTCGACATGGTGCGGCGCGCTGGCCTGGATCAGGAACTCGGTCGGGATCGCATGCTGTTCAATGCGCGAACTGCCATCGAGCGGTATAAGGAGCTTTATGCGCGTTCGGCACCTGAATAGAACGGTCTCGTTCTACGGGCTGATCCCGCAAGCCGGCATCACGTCGAGATTATGAGGGGGCGAAATTGGGGCGCGCGGAGCCAGCCTCGCGGAGGAGAATTCTCTACTGAGCCTCAGCCTACGTACGGCCCTCGGTAGAACAAGACCCTTGTTCAGCCATCGTCGGCGGGCTCGATTTGATTTCTGATCCAGCGTGGCGAAAGGATGTTGCCCTCTGCCGTAATGATCCAGGGTTGCCCCTTCTGCGCCTTCATGACTGCAGTGGCTGCCTTCAGTGCGGCCTCAAGGGTTGGAAAATCACGGCTTTCTGCACTCTCCGCTGGCCCGCTGTTCGGCCAGATGGTCAAGTGGATGCGCTTATCAGGATTGCCGGGATGATCAGGATCCGTATGGTTCATGCCCTTGCTCCGGACCAACAGGGTTGAGAAGAATCCCTTTTGAGAAGCATCGAGGGGGTAGCCTTTCGGTCCAGCTCCCAAAGCCGGTGCCTTTAAATTACATTATAATCAATATTTCATCTGGGCGTGCCCGGCTTGACCATCGGGGACAGAAGCCGCTCGGAGCCGCCCCTTGCTGTCTCCCAGGATCAAGCGGGGTCCTCGCTTTGCAATTATAGCTTCTCCTACCTTGATCGGTACTGAGCAGACTGACTTCCGCTCAGCCAACGGATCCGGGTGCGGCTCAGCTGCTGCTGCCATTCAGCGAGGAGTTGATCTCATGAAGAAGCTCCTGATTATGACTGCGGCTATCGCAGGTCTGATCGTAACCAGCATGGCGGCCGACGCTCGCGGTTTCCGTGGCGGCGGCGCCGGCTTCCGGGGTGGCGCGTTCCGGGGCGGTGGCGTTCATGGGGTACGGGCGGGCGGGTTCCGCGGCTATCGCGGTCGGGTCGCCGGGGGCTATCGCGGTGGCTACGGGCGGGCGGGCCGGTACGGCTACGGGTACGGCCGCTATGGAAGAGGCGGATACGGGCGTTATGGTTATGGCTACCGATATCGTCCGTACGGCTACGGCCTTGGCGCGGCAGCGGCCGGAGCAGCGGCCGCCGGCGCCTATGGCGCGACCTATGGTGGCTGCGGGCCTTACGCCTATTACGACCGATATGCAGGTGTCTGCCGCTCCTACTGACCGGCGAGGCTCCGTGGGGCGATGCGCGGACACTCTCATCTCATCCGAGGATGAGCCTGCGTCAGGAATGAGCCCACCCTCGGCATGCTCGGGTCGGCACGGCTAAGGCGAACGCGCATACATCCAGGCAGGATTGAGGTGCGACATGCAGCTGATCGCGTTGGACGATGCAGTCGCGTCAATCCCCGACGGAGCGACGCTGATGGTCGGCGGCTTCATGGGGGTGGGGACCCCCGAGCCACTGATGGACGAGCTTGTTCGGCAGGGCCGACGAGAGCTGACGGTCATCGCCAACGACACCGCCTCGCCCGGTACCGGCATCGGCAAGCTGGTGACGGCCAAGGCGCTTCGGCGGGTGGTCGCGAGCCACATCGGCCTCAATCCCGAGACGCAGAAGCAGATGATGGAGGACGGGCTGCAGGTGGAGCTGGTGCCTCAAGGAACCCTGGTAGAACGCATCCGCGCCGGTGGCTGCGGCCTCGGCGGCGTTCTCACCCCCACCGGCATCGGCACCGTGGTCGCTACGGACAAGCGACGGATCGAGGTCGAGGGTCGGGAATACCTGCTTGACGCCGCGCTTCAGGCCGACTTCGCGCTCGTACAGGCTTTTCTCTGCGACTACCTCGGCAATCTCACCTACGCGCTGACGGGGCGCAACTTCAACCCGCTCATCGCCATGGCGGCACGCACGGTCATAGTCTGTGCAGAAAATGTCGTTCCAGTCGGCATGATCGCGCCCGACCAAGTCGTCACGCCGGCACCTCTCGTTGACTACGTCATCGCGCGGAGCTGACCCGATGGACCCGCAGATCGTCATTGCAAGACGCATCGCCCGCGAGACTCAGCGACGGAATGCTCGTGAACCTCGGCATCGGCACCCGACCCTGGTCGCCAACTATGTACCGGCCGGCATCCACGTGTTCTTCCAATCCGAGAACGGGCTGATCGGCACGGGCCCGGTTCCTGAGCAGGGCATGGCCCTGCGCTGGCTCACCGATGCGGGCGGCAAGCCGGTGACGGCGCTGCCCGGGGCGTCGGCCTTCGACAGCGCGATGTCGTTCGCGCTGATCCGCGGGGGCCATCTCGACCTCACCGTGCTCGGCGGTCTGCAGGTCGACCAGCAGGGGCGTCTCGCGAACTGGATGGTGCCGGGCAAGATGATCCCGGGCATGGGTGGCGCGATGGACCTGGTGACCGGGGCCAAGCGCGTGATTGTGGCCATGCAGCACACCGCGAAGGGCCGGCCGAAAATCGTGCGGGAATGCTTGCTACCCCTGACCTCTGTACGTCCGGTCGATCTCGTCGTGACAGAACTGGCCGTCATCGCCTTCCCAGAGGGACGCGCCACACTTGTCGAGACCGCCGAGGGCGTGACCGTCGAGAAAGTTCAGGCCGCCACAGAGGCTGAACTCATCCTACCCGAGCCTGACACGTCCTGGCGGGCTCGCGAAACACTCCAGCCAGTAGAGGGCTCCTGATGAGACGCCTCTTGAACATTCCGGGCCTATTCGGCGGCTTGATCGCGCTCGCGGCGAGCGACGCGAACGCCGGTTACGTCAGCTGCATGTACTGAGCTTGTTACGCGCGGCTATCGATTGCCGCGGCATCAGCCTGAAAGGCCCAAAGCAGCGATCACTAGAGTCATTGCCTATTCGAAATCATCGCCGGGTAGCCCGTCTGAGCCGTCCTCATCGGGAAACGGATAGCGACGCGGATCGAATCCTGGGTCGTGGCCGCGTTCAAGCGGAGCAAACCTTGGTTGCCGCCGAGACGGGATCGGATGGGCAAACCCCGTCTGCCGACGGGCGCGACTGGGACGGGCTTGGTATTCTCGGGTCTGCCCGGCTGGACGATCGCTGCCCGTGACTGTGATCCGCGTGTTCCTCTGCCCCTCTGATTGGACAAGGCTGTACAGAGTAGCGGCATTCACTGGGGACAATCGAACGCAGCCGTGGGACGCGGCATGCCCAAGCTGCCTGACATGATAGGTGCCGTGAATGGCATGGCCGACGGAGGTGAAGAATATCGCGTTCGGCATCGGCGCATTGTCATATTTCTTCGAGAAATACATTCGCTCCAGGTGTAGTACACGGTATGAGCCGCTTGGCGTATGGTGCCCCGGCAAGCCGGTTGAAATGCGCCAAGCATACTGTGGTTGCCCATCTACGGCAGCAACGTCAGGCGCGACAGGATACAGGTAGCAGACCTTGCTCTGCGGCCGTTCCCGCTCGAACCGCACTCGATGAGGCTGTCGAGACGTGGGCCTTCCAAATGATTCTGCAGTCACGGTTGTTCCTGCACCGCCTTTTTCAGTCCGAGAGCGGACGTCCGCATGGGCCTGGCTTAAAGTCCGCTCACAAGGCACTTTGAGACGACCGCGCGAGCCGCAACGAAGGTCTGCTTCTCCAATCTGAACGCCGAAAGCGGACGGGCCGCAATCGGCCAGGCTACGTCACGCATGATCGTCGGCGCGCACAGGATCGGACGTTCGGCTTGGCGCCCATCCCGGTCATTCGGGGCGTCCGGGCCGCCTCCACAAAGCGGGCATCGAAAATTTTAATCGGTCGGTAATGCGAGCGTCGATCGTCTGCCCGATAGCTCTGTCAGTGAGCCCGTCACCAGTAGCGAGAAGTCTGCCGGCGAGCATCCGCCGCCAAGATACGTTCCGACCTGACGTACAGCAGGGTGGCAGGCCGCCGACTATGATAGACGAAGCGGAAAGTGCGCTGGCCATCCAGCGTTGAGCCCGCTCATGGAGAGTTGCAGTGGCACGTCCGGACCTCGGCATGAAGCGAATTTGCCCGACGACGGGGAAGAAGTTCTACGACCTCAATAGGGAGCCCGTGATCTCGCCCTACTCGGGCGAGGTCGTCCCGACCTCCATGACAACATCCTTCGCCAGGGGAGCAGCTCCCGTTGCGGCGCGCAAAGAGGCGCCGAGCGACGATGAGGAGGAGACTGACGGTCCGGAACTCGTGTCGCTGGATGAGGTCGAAGCTGACGAAGCCGACAAAGATACGGACACCGACACTGAGGGCGATGACGCTCTGGATATCGAGGACGATGGCGAACGGGTCGAGGATGACACCCTCGTGGTCGATGAGGACGACGAGGACACCACGGACCTGATCGAGGTCAACGACGATGACGACCAGTAGCCGCGCTAAGGCTCTTCGCCCGAGCAGCCGAACCTCAACCTCGAAGGCGGTCTCGGTGTCCGCTTGATCGGGCAGCGGGGCGAGCCATCAGTAGGGCCGCTCGCACCGCCATACGACGCGACGGCTCGTTGGCCTCAGTATCGACCATGGTCGCGGGTGCAGATGCGTGAGCCGCGACGGCCGCAGCCAGATCGAGGATGTGATCCGGCCCTATCGGATGATCCTGCGTGGTCGGTTCAGCGAGGTAGACGTCGATGGCAGCGCCGACGTCCTCAATCGCGATGCGCTCGGCGGTCACGAGATCCCAAAGCGTAGCATCGTCCGACATCCGCGACGTTCTACACCCCGCGCTAAAGGCCGCAACAACGTGACATCGAGGACCGGCACATCATCGAGGATTCCCATGGGCAAGGCGGTCGCCAAGCGACGCCCCCACAGAACACCGCTGCTCTCGCTCAAGGCCGATCGTGTGGTCATTGTACGGTCTGCTGTAGGATCTTGGAGATCAAGGCGCTGGCCAAGCCCGCGGGGCTCCTGTGCCGCCACAACACCGGCACGGCGTGCGGGATTTACCTTGAGCGCCCGGAGGCTTGCGCCCGTTGGGACTGCCTGTGGCGCAAGATCGGTGCTCTGCCGGATGAACTGAGGCCGGATCGGTCGGGCGTGGTGTTCTCGTTGGAGAGCCGACCACCTATCGCAGAGGCTCCTGAGGAGGTCTGCATCGTGGGTCGCGCCGTGGACGGGGTGCAAGCCTTCGACCGATGGGAGGTGATCGAGGCGTTCGCTATGTTCGTTCGCGAGGGGTCGTTACCGGTGTGGAAGGCATCTGGCCGAGATGCCACCGCGATGAATCGGGGCCCGCAGATCCCAGCGCCGTGACATCGATGGCGGGCGCTGTCGAGGAGATCCGCCAAGTTCACTGCCGCGAGCCGACACGCAACTTGGCTCGCGGGGAGGACGGCAGGTGGATCCGGTCAGCCAAAGCGGGCTGACGGGCGCTCGCCGCTATCCTGACGAAGGAAGGCTCAGGCGCTCTTCAGGTTGGCGGCACTCTCCTTGCCGCTGCGCCGATCGTTCTCGACATCATAGGAGATCTTCTGCCCCTCAATCAGGTTGCGCATCCCGGCGCGCTCGACGGCCGAGATGTGGACGAACACGTCCTTGCCGCCGTCGTCGGGCTGGATGAAGCCGTAGCCCTTGGTCTCGTTGAACCACTTCACAGTGCCGGTAGCCATAGCGATAACCCTGGTCGTCGGCTCACCAACGCGGCGTGCCGTGAGCTTCGAACCGCCGGTGTTGGGCGGCTGTTCCATACGCTGCACGGACCGGATGGCGCCTAGCGGGCTATCGCACAAACCTTGACAGCGCTTCTCGCGTCCGCCCGGCAGCCCCATCATCCGGGCTATCTTTGCGGTTCATAGAAGCGCAGGATGCCAGCATCGGCGTATAGATCGCCTCTAGCTCCAGTAGCTTGGGGTTCGTGTTCTCGACAGTAGCGAACAGGCGCGCGAATGGCAGACGTCGTGAGCTTTCCAGCTGGCCGCCATTCCTCCTGCGCGCTCTCACCGTACCGAGCCTACCGGTTCGCGCCGGATGGTAGCGTCAGGTCGACCATCCCGATCGAGGCCGCCACCGACGCGGAAGCTGCGGAACGTGCCCTTCACCTGAGCGACGGAGATCGCGTTGAACTCTGGTCGCGTGCACGCTTCGTAGCTCACGTGGGACCACCGGACGGTCCGGTCGCGACCTCGATCACGCTGCTTGAGGAGGAGCCGACGCCTGACCCGTGAGCGCGGCTTCTCGCTTAGAGAGTCCATCCAGTAGTGCAGCCATGGCTGCTGAGAACAAGCGTGGCAACAGATTGGTCGCATCTCGCCCGCTAGGATGGCAGCTACCGGCTTATGGCTGACGCAAGACTGCACACGTCCTAGCGGTAGATCGTATACATCCAAGGCAAAGGCGCAATCGAGATCACAAGGTTCGAATCATCGCCGGGACGAAAGCGGCGAGTCCGGTTTTGGCCAGATCCGACCGGCTGCTTCGCGCCCAGTGCAGTCATCCAGCGCACTTCGAGGGTCTCTCCGAAGCCGACATTCCGGAAGCTCGGTTCATGGGGCTGGGTCGTGCCCAAGCCGCTTGCCGGTCTCGGTCGAGCGAAAGCCTGATCACCGCGCCGAAGCAGATATGCATGCAGCCTCGCCTCACGGGCACAGCGGCTAAGCGGCTGCCCAACACTCCGACTCTTGTGGCCTCGCGTCAGGTCTCCACCGTCGTGCGTGCGATCCAGTGCGCGACGGCCGCCAGTGCTGCTTCGCGTCCTTCATCCCGCTCCCGATCTTCGAAGAGGGCGAGTTGCGCATCTGCGGAGGTGCCCTCCGTGACGATCGTTCGACATCGTGCGAGTTCCTGCGCACAGCCGAGGATCTCGGCATCGTCCCAGACCATCTCCAACACCTGCCCGAGAACCTCAGCTACCGTGACGGGGCCATCCTTCGTCGCGAAGGTTCCACGGACACCGTAACGCTGGGCCCGCCACTTGTTCTCCTGCGCGATCGCTCTCTCGACCGGACTCAGGTCGCGGTTGCGGTCCGGATGTAGGAAGAGGTGCCGGGCGAGCGCGCGGTACAGGGCCGTGAGGGCGATAGCGTCGTCCAGCCGTGGGCAGCAATCCGGCGCCCGCAATTCCAACGTCGGGTACTTCGCCGACGGTCTGACCATCCACCAGACGTGGCTGGAATCCGGCATTACGCCTGAGCGAACAAGGGCCGCCACATAGGCCTCAAAGTCCTCCGTGTCGCGGAAGAGCCTCCGGGATGCCGGTGCGCGGCAGATCGTCGTATGCAGCCAAGCGGTACCCCTTCAGGCCCGTCGGCCGACCCTGCCAGAACGGTGAGGAAGTCGAGAGCGCGAGGAATAGGGGCAGGTAGGGAATCATCCGGCACATCACATCAACGCGCCGACCGGGATCCGGCAGTCGGACGTGGACGTGCATACCGCACAGCATGTTCCGCTGCCCGATGATCTTCAGGTCGTCCATGATCTGCCCGTAGCGCTCCTTCTCGCTGCGCGCGGCCTCCTGCCACCGGGCGGTCGGATGGGTGCCGCAGGCCAGCACCGCGAGCCCCCGCTCGGCAGCGAGCGTCCCGAGCATGCGGCGGATGTAGCCGAGTTCAGCCCGGGCCTTCTGCAGACAGGCGTAGGGTGGCGTCGCCGATTCGACCTGGCTCTGCAGGAACTCCCGGCCCTCGGTCGCCGCACCGGCGTTCTCGAAGAAGCTGTCCGGCGTGATGAAGGCGGCGTGCCCAGTCTGCGCGTCGGAGAGGAAATACTCCTCTTCGATACCGACCGAGAAGGCGTTCGGATCGTGCGACTCTGCAGACGACAAACCCGCGAGGACTCGTCCGATCAGCCACGGATCGGCGCCGAAGTGGCTCAGGACGGACGGATCATATTCCATGGGTCTGGAGCCAGCATTCGAGCAGAGCGACCTGCCAGAGCTTCGAGTGCCCTTTCGGCGTCAGCGTGCCGTCCGGGTCCGCGAGCAGGCGGTCGACATAAGTGCGGTTGAACAGGCCCCGCTGCCGCGCCACGGAGCTGTCGAGCACGCCGCGCACGAAATCGAGATAGGGCCCGCGGATATGCTTGAGCGCGGGTACGGGGAAGTAGCCTTTCGGCCGGTCGATCACCTCCGCCGGCAGAACCTTGCGGGCAGCTTACTTGAGGATGTACTTGCCGCCGCCCCCGACCTTCAGCGCGGCCGGCACACGGGCGGCGAGTTCCACAAACTCGTGATCGAGGAAGGGCACGCGTGCCTCGAGTCCGAACGCCATCGTCATGTTGTCGACTCGCTTCACAGGGTCGTCGACCAGCATGACTTGCGTATCGAGCTGCAGAACCTTGTCGATCGCGCTCGCCTCGTCCGCCTTGGAGAAGAACGTCTCGACGAAGGCGCGGCTGACATCACGGTCGATCAGCCCGGGCTGGAGCGCCTCGCGCATCTCGGCGTGGTCGCGGTCGAAGTAGACCCGTGCGTAGTCCGCGACCGGGTTGGTCGAGCCCATCAGCTTCGGATACCAGTGATAGCCGCCGAAGATCTCGTCGGCCCCCTGCCCACTCTGGACCACCTTCACGTGGCGGGAGACCTCCTGCGACAGGAGGAAGAAGCCGACCGCGTCGTGGCTCATCTGCGGCTCGGACATCGCGGCGATCGTGGCCGGCAGCGCTTCGAGCGTGCGTGAGGCGTCGACGGCGATCTTGATGTGGTCGGTGCCAAACTCGCGCGCGATGATGTCGGAGTACTTGAATTCGTCACCTTCGATCCCGTTCACGGCATCGAAGCCGACCGAGAAGGTCTTCAGTCCAGTCTGCCCCTTCTGCGCGAGGAGCGCCACGAGGAGCGAGCTGTCGAGGCCACCCGAGAGAAGGATGCCGGTGGGGACGTCGGCGATGCGGCGGCGCTCGACGGAGGCCGAGAGGGCGTCGAGCACGAGGGCGCGCCAGTCGCCTTCCGTCAGGTAGCGATCCTCCGGACGGGTCCCGACCGTCAGATCCCAGTAGACCCGCTCCGAGCGGGAGCCGTCGGGTTCGATCGTGAGGACCGTGGCCGGAGGCAGCTTGCGCACACCCTTGATGATGGTCGCCGGTGCCGGCACCACCGCGTGAAAGCTCATGTAGTTGTGGAGCGCCGCCGGATCGATTGCCGTGTCCACGTCCCCGCATGCGAGCAGGGCCGGCAAGGTCGAGGCGAAGCGCAAGCGCCGCTGCGTCTCCGAAAGGTAGAGCGGTTTGATGCCGAGCCGGTCGCGGGCCAGAACAACGCGACCAGAGTCGCGCTCCCAGACGGCGAAGGCGAACATGCCGTAGAAGCGCTCGACGCAGGCCGCCCCCAGGCGTGATAGGCCTTCAGGATGACTTCGGTGTCGCCCGATGAGAAGAAACGGTAGCCCTTGGCTATGAGTTCGGTGCGCAGTTCGCGGAAGTTGTAGATGCAGCCGTTGAAAGTAACCGCGAGTCCGAGTTCGGGGTCGAGCATCGGCTGCTGGGATGCATCGGAGAGGTCGAGTATCTTCAATCGCCGGTGCCCGAAGGCGACGCGCCCCTGTCCGATCACACCCCCGCATCCGGTCCTCGAGACTGAAGGTTCCGAGCCATGGCCTGCACGGCCGCCACATCGGCAGGTGCATGGAAGCCGACCTCACCACATACGCCGCACATTCCGGTCAGCAACTCCTGTTCATCGACGCGCAGTCAGGCGAAGCTGCATGGGCAGCACCGCGAGATTGATCTTCTGAGCACCAGGCTATTTGCCTGCCGTTGGCTCACGATTCGGAAACATCCGCGGGGAAACCCTCGCGAAGCTGAAGCTGAGCATCTGGTATACCGACCAAAACACCGGCGGTTCCCGCCTGTATGCGTGGCAATCATGCGCGGTTACTGGGCAACAACCCCGCCATGCCTATCATATGTTGTCGCATGCATGCGCAGAGCATGGGCGAGCATAGGGCCGCACGATCCGATCGCGGCGCGAAACACTGCTGTCGATCGGACCGGCGGCACTCTTGGATGTCCAGAGCGTCCCTGGGATCAAGCTGCGGGTCTGGTGCTCAGCGCGACGGCCTCGCCGAGCCGCACGATGGTCTCCATGCCCTGCGGCGTGTGCTCCAAGATGTCGTCCGTCGGGCGCCACGCGCCTGGCTCGCCGAAGATGGCGACCGCCGAGCCGCCGAACTTGAACACCGCTTTCTGCACGCCGCGCTTGAATGGCCGATCGAGCGGGTGGCGCTGCACGATCCGGCCGACGGTGAGAGCACCAAACTCGACGAAGCCGAGCCGGCCGAAATGCTTCGTCTCAAGAACGTTCACCTGGCGCTCGTTGCGAATGTAGATGTCGGGCTTGTTCTGGACGGCGGTCCACGTCACCGTCCAGATGCGGTGTCCGAGACGCTGGTGATCGATCGTGCGGCCATCGTCCGGGTAATGGACATGGTGGTAGTCCATCGGCGAGAGCCGCATCAGCAGGACCGGGCCGCCCAGGAAGGGCTTGGCCCGCTCGACACCGCCGAGGATGTCGGCGGCAGCGAGCGAGTGCCCCTTCACTGGGAAGCGCTGGTCGGGTCCGAAGCGTTCCCAGCCGAAATAGCGAGCCTCAGCGGGGGCTCCCATGACGGTGGGCTTGTCGGGGAAGCGCCGCATGCCGGGCTTGAACTCGCGAACGAAGAAGTCCGCATAGGACCGGTACTGACGCGGCTTAAATTCGCTCATATCGATGTGGTGCTCGCGCACGAACGGCTCGATGTGGCGCGTGGTCCATGGCGCGTCCTGGTAGAGCGCATAGAGCCAGTCGAAGAGCGGGGTGGATTGCAACCACTGGGCTGGCGAGCGCTGGGGCCGGGTTTCGTACGTGGTTTGCGTATCGGGCATAAACTCGTTGATCGCCTTGCCCTTGTCCCTGTCCCACACTTTCACCGGCCTCGGATCGACTGCCATTTTTTCTCCCGGTTGCACACGGCCCATCCGCGGGCGGTGTTTCGTCGCGACAACCAGCCCCCGGGACCGGCGTTCCTCAAGCGTGACAGAACGGCCCGCGCTGAAGTGCATGCGCAGCATGAGGAGGCCGATAGGAACGATACTCAGGTTGCTGTCAGGGTGGGCGATCGGGACGGCATCACAATGCGGGCAGCGCCACGTCTGCGGCCCGCTGAGGTGGCTGAGGATGGCCTGTCGGACCGCCGGCATCGTGGGATGAGGTGGCGGGCGATCGATTCTTTTTTCCGCCCCGCCGCATCGAGGCGACGGGATTGGAGGAGGGCGTAGGCCATCATCGTCATCAGCGCATGCCGGTGCAGTCCTGGCCAGGATCGGCCTTCGAAGTGGTCGAGCCCGAGTTCCTCCTCCATCTGCTGGTGGGCCTGTTCGCAGATCCAGCGTGCCTTGATCAGGCCGGCCAGAAGCTTGAGCGTGGCCTCAGCCGGCAGGTTCGAGAGAACGTATTTGCGTTCGCCCGAGGCGCGCTCCTCGCGCACCAGCCAGACTTCCTCTCCGGGCAGGCGCTGGTCCCCCATATGGTCGATCCGCTGGGTCGGGCCGTCAGCGACCCGCACGCGTACGGCGCAGAAGCGGGCACTTAGAGTCAGGGACAAAACCGTTTGAGCTGTGCCCTGCAGATGAGGCCACAGGCGAGTGTCGTGAAGGCGAGGTGGAGGTCAGCGCGTCGCTCGTAGCGGATGGTAAGTCGGCGGAAGCGTGCGAGCCAAGCCAGGGTGCGCTCCACGATCCAGCGGTAGCGTCCGAGGTGTTCGCTGCTCTCGATGCCGCGCCGGGCGATCCGTGGCGTGATGCTGCGGGCGCGGCACTCACGCCGGCAGCGACGATGGTCATAGCCCTTGTCGGCATGCAATTTGTCGGGCCTGCGCCGCGGGCGACCACGGCGGCCGCTGCGCACGCCCGGCACCGCGTCGAGGGTAGCTGCCAGCGTGCGGCTGTCGTGGCAGTTGGCTCCGGTAAGCGTCAGGCCGAGCGGCGTGGCGTTGGCGTCCACGACGAGGTGGCGCTTCGTGCCCGGCTTGCCCCGGTCTGTCGGGTTCGGGCCCGTCGCGGGGCCCCTTTTTCGCCGGCAGGCTCGCACTGTCGAGGACCGCGCGTGACCAGTCGAGCGCATCGACATCCTGAAGCTGCTCCAGCAGCACACGGTGCAGGGCGGCCCAGACGCCAGCCGCCTGCCACGCGCCCAGCCGCCGCCAACTCGTCTTGCCGCTGCAGCCGACATCGGAACGCGGCAGATGCTCCCACTGCATGCCCGTGCGCAGAACCAGGATGATGCCCGCCAGCGCCGCCCGATCCGAGGCGCGCGGCCGACCGCCTTTCGGCTTCTCAGGCTCGGATCGAAGAAGCGGCTCGATCACCGCCCAGAGGTCGTCGGGTACAAGAGCGTCCATGCCCGCCCAACCCGCTGACTGCGGTTTCGTCCCGCGCTCTAAGGCAGGTGCTTCACATCCACGTGTATGAAGCTGACCTCGTAGTCCTTGAAGCTGCCGTGCGGTTTGCGGGCCTTCTCGAAGGGCGGCAGCCGGTTGAGGCCCTGGGCCTTAAGGATGCGGTAGACCGCATCGCGGTTCAGGTGTGGCAAGAAGTGACTGACGACGAAGGTCAGCGCGTCGAGGGAAAGCCGGTGCTTTAGCGGAGCGCGCGCACGATGGCGCGCTCCTCATCGCTGGCGCGCCAGGCGAGCTTGTGGGGTCGAGCCGAGCGATCCTGACAAGCATCGGGGCCGCGTTTGCGCCACTTGCGGATGGTCTCGGTGGAGACGCCGTAGCGCTTGGCCAGCATGCCGGAGCGCTTAGCTGAGCGGGCGATTTCGGCGCGGACAGCCGGCGTGGTGCGGGCCTGGGGGTGGGTGGCGAGCATCACCGGGCCCTCTTGGCGGCACGGCGGCGCACACCCGCGAACCGGCATGCATAGGCCTTCATCGTCCAACGCGCCGCATCCCAACGACGTTCCGCAACCAAACAGCTAGGCAGCCCTCGCGCGCAGGTCGGGTAGGAACGGGTCGACCGCCGTTGGATTGAGTGCCCAGTTCCCTTGGAGAGCGCAGCGGGCTCACACGTGCGTCTGGCCCGGTCAAGCTACTTTGTCGCCCCCCGAGGGCCGCAACTGAGGGCGGCACCGCTTACGTCTGCACGCCCGCCGCTTATCCGCTCCAGCAACTGACCGAACTCAGACGGCAGAGGCTGTTCGACCGTGTCGCTATAGACCTCGCGCAGCCCGTCCCCGAGACGAGCGTTGAGCAGAGCGAAATCTAAGCTGCTATCCAAACCTAACCCGATGCTCCAATCACTGCCCGTCACAACCCTCATGCCAGCTTCCTCAAAATCAGGACCGAAGCGGCCACGCCTTCCGGTGCTGACTCGCAACAGAGCTATAGAACTGGCTCAGCAGATCAGCCGTTTCAGCTTGGCGATAACGTAAATTATTTCGCGCAGTAGCTGTTTGTGCGCTTGCCGGGGCTGCCGTCGGGGCTGAGCCGGGCTCGCTCGACTGGATCATCCCTGTTCGAAGCATCATTGCACGTCCGGAACTGCACGACGCCGATCCGCGTTGCACTTCCAATCCGAACAGCAAAGGTGATTGGTATGGACGGCAATGAAGGATTGCGCGTGGGCGGCCGCGGTCCCAGCCTTATCCAGGCAAGCGTCGGGTTCACGTTGTCGTTGTTAACGCTTGTGGGCTGCGTCGTCGGGCTTGGAATGGTCGCGTAACCGTCAGCGGCCGGGAACCGGCTGAATTGTTCCTCACGGTCTCAGCGCTCACGAGGCCTTCGTCTGGCCCGACCGTAGGTTTGCTCCACCAACAACGGGCCAACCTTCCAGTCGTCCTCATCACCCTGAGAAACGCAAAAAGGCCTTCGGAAGACGCCGTTTAACCAAAGCAGCAGGATGACGGGCAACAGCGTGCCGACCAGCCGGGAAGCTCACCTTTCCGGAGCGCTTCCACATTCGAACATATGCGGCGTAGCTCGCCAGCCTCTTCAGCCAGCGAGCCGAGAAAGAACTATTTGCCCTTCAGGGTATCCTTGATGCCGCCGACCGCGTTCTGGACCTTGCCCTTGACCTGATCCATTACGCCTTCGCTGCGCAGCTTGTCATCGCCGGTCACCTTGCCGGCCCCTTCCTTGATCTTGCCGCCCATGTTCGTGGCAGATCCCTCGACACGATCCTTGTCCATGTGTTCCTCCAAATAGATCAGAAAACCTGATCTTCGCGGGGGAAACGGAGGTGGGCAAAAGTCCGTTCCAATCCTTGGCTGAGGAACGGTAGCGGCGATGTTTCCGTTTCCCAGGCTCTGAACTCCGGAGGTGGATCATGAAACGCATCGCGCTTGTGATCACGGCAACGACATTCATGGGCTCGGCCGCGCTGGCTGCCGAAGAGGGCGCGGCGGTTGGAGCCGCAACCGGCGCGGCTGTCGGTGGCCCGGTCGGCGCTGCTGTCGGCGCAGGGGTCGGGCATGCGGCAACTGGACCGGATCGCGACACCGTCGTCGAGCGCCGAGGCGGCTGCTCGCATACGACCGTCCACAAAGAGAATGAGGTCGGCGCCTCGAAGACAGTGCGCCGAGAGGACTGCGACTGAGCGTTCCTGCCGAGCCTCGCGTTGGCAATTACAGACCCTTTGTCTCGGGCCGGTGGCTGTGCTTTTCGGCCTCGGCCGTAATGTCTCGATTCGGATGGCTGTTCGTGCATGCTGGAGTTTATTCTCGGTGATCTGTCCGACCTGATTGCAACGCATGGGCTCTGGATCGTGGCGCTGGTGATCGGTCTGGAGAGCATGGGCTTGCCGCTCCCCGGTGAGACCTGCCTCGTCACTGCTTCGATCTACGCTGGAGCGACCGGTAATCTAA
Source organism: Methylobacterium sp. P31 (assembly GCA_050632875.1). Taxonomy (GTDB): domain Bacteria; phylum Pseudomonadota; class Alphaproteobacteria; order Rhizobiales; family Beijerinckiaceae; genus Methylobacterium. The sequence goes on from JBODSC010000003.1 coordinate 905,316, forward strand.
CGCTTGTCAGCGTCATCGCAGCCGCCACGGCGGGCGCTGTGATCGGGGACAGTCTCGGCTTTTGGACTGGCCGCAGCGTGGGCCAGCAAACTCTAATCCGGCACGGTCCGCGCATCGGCCTCACGCCCGAGAAGATCAAGCTTGGTCGCTATCTCTTCCTGCGCCACGGCGGCAAGGTCGTATTCCTGGGCCGGTTCGTGGCATTGCTTCGAGTACTTGCGGCACTCCTGGCCGGCGCGAACCAGATGGCGTGGCTGCGATTCTTCCTGTTCAACGCGACGGGCGGCCTCGTCTGGGCGACTGTGTTTGCCTGCGGAGCCTACTTCTTTGGTTCACGCATTGAGGATCTTACGGGGCCAGCTGGCATAATTGTGTTGGCACTCGCCGCTGCCGGCTTTATCTGGTTAATAATGCTGATGCGAAAACACGAAGCAAGATGGATCGAAGCGGCTGAACGGGCATTTCCTGGCCAGATTTCTCCTGCCAAAACAAAGCGGGCCACCTGAGAGTGGCCCGCGTCCTCGACGTTAGTAGCCGTAGCCGTCGCGTCTGATACCGGGGTCGCCGTACGAGCCGCGGGTCGGAGCGTAGCCCTGGTCGTAATTTTGGCGGTTCCCGGCTCCGCGGCTCGCTCCGTAGCGGCCGGCTATACAACCAACCACAGCGCCGATGACGCCGTGGTGATTGGCGAGGTAGTGACCGGCCGCCCCGCCGATGATGGCCCCCTTGATGCAGCCCTTTGCCTCAACCGGGCCGACCCCGACCAGGGTCACCACCGCCATTGCCGTCGCCGCCGTAAGAAATCTCATCTGATCCTCCACACAAGCTGGTGAAGCGACCAACAAGCCCGCGCCCACCTCCGTTCCCAGGATGGCGCGATGCGCTGGAGTGCTGTTCGTCGTGCTGGCGCTCACCGGCATCGTGGTCGTACCGGCGATGGTGCAGGTGCTCGGCCTCAACCAGACGGCTTGGTATATCGCGCTCCTGCGCTTCCCAGGGCGACTGATCTTCGTGATTGGCAGCTTGGCGGTGCTCTACCGTTATGGGCCGAGCCGCCGGAAGCCGAAGTGGCGCCGGGTGACCTGGGGCAGTGCTTTGGCCGGCGTGCTCTGGCTAGCCGTGTCGGGCCTGTTCTCCTGGTGCGTGGCGCACTTCGGCAGCTACAACGAGACCTACGGGTCGCTTGGCGCAGCCATCGGCTTCATCACCTGGATCTGGCTGACGACCACGGTCGTGCTGCTCGGCGCCGAGCTGAACGCTGAGATGGAACATCAAGGCCGCCCGCGACACCACAGTCGGCGGCCAGAAGCCTCTTGGCGCACGCCGGGCCCGCACGGCCGACACCGTCGCGGCGGCAAGCTGAGGCCGGGGGAACCCAGGCGTGGCGCTCGGACGTTCCGCCTCATCGGCGTAATGTAGTGAGGTAGTCCTGATGATGGGTAGACCGGAGGAAATTTGGCAGTTCAAGGCCAAGCCGGCCCAACCCCTTCCCGGCCCATCCCGCGAGCCAACGGTTCCGGCCTCGCAGCGTGTCGCCCGCGCCACCCTCGTGCTCGGGCTGACCGCCCTGGGCGTGTACATCTTGCAGCGCTTCTTGCCCGCGCTGATCTGGGCCGCAATCCTGACCATCGCGCTCTGGCCGCTTTACCGCCGGGCTGAAGCGCGCTTTCCGCCCGACCGCCACAACCTCCTGCTTCCAACCCTATTCACGGCCGCGATAGCCCTGGTGTTCCTCGTGCCGTTCTTCGTTCTGGCCATCGAGGCCGCGCGTGAGGCGCGCGCGCTGCTGGAATACGGCCGCAGCGTTGAGCAATCCGGGATCCCGGTGCCGGACGCCGTCGCGCACCTGCCCTACGGCTCCGGCGCGATCACCAACTGGTGGAACGAGAACCTCGCCCACGCAGGCTGGTCGCACGCGCTCTTGGAGCGGATCAACACCTCGTCGATGCGTGACCTCGGCCGCACGGCCGCCGAACAGGTGCTGCACCGGCTGATCCTGTTCGGGTTCACTCTCGTGACGCTATTCTTCCTATTCCGTGATGGGCGCACCGTGCGGGAGCAGGGGCGGAGGGCTTGCATCAAGCTGTTCGGCTCCCGCGGCGAGCGTGTGGCCCGTCAAATGGCCGCCTCCGTGCACGGCACCGTCGACGGTTTGGTGCTGGTCGGCATTGGCGAGGGCTCCTTGCTGGGTCTGGTATACGCCTTCGCCGGCGTGCCGCACCCCATCCTATTGGGGGCGCTGACGGCAGTGGCGGCGATGATCCCGTTCGGTGCGCTCCTTGTATTCGTTGCCTCCGCCCTCATCCTGTTCGCTCAAGGCTCGGCCGTACCGGCCGTAGTGGTCATCGTCGCCGGCTTGGTCGTGACCTTCGCGGCCGACCACTTCGTCCGGCCTGCCCTGATCGGCGGCACCACGCGCCTGCCGTTCCTGTGGGTGCTGCTCGGCATCCTGGGCGGCGTCGAGACACTGGGCCTCCTGGGGCTGTTTCTTGGGCCGGCTGTGATGGCGGCTCTGATGCTGCTCTGGCGCGAGTTCACCGAGAACGACCCCACGCCCGTCGCTTGATCGCGAGCCGAGAAGCGCCGGCGTAGGCCGACACTCGCCGGGGCATCGTCAGATCGCCGGGACCTCGATCACCCGGCCGAGGCGGAACCGGCTCTCGGACTTGGCGAAGCTCAGGGCGGCCTTGCGGCTTCTGAACTGACCACCGATAGCCCCGTTCACGTCCTGAACGAGCCAGCCACCATTCCGTCCCCGGCCGACAAGCAGCACGGGCGGCCAGCCCGGTGACGCGGAGGGTGCGGTAGGCAGACTTGTGGACGTTTTCATCTTCACCATCACGGATCGCGCGCTGTGGCGGCCTGGGCGCAAAGAACGCGGACACGGTGCAACCGGTTCAAACGAGCGCTCGTCGTCAAACCGATCCGAGCGGGAGGTAGCCTTCCGGTCCCGGCGCCTTCTCGGATCGCCGCTGTTCGGCCGAGCGACGGTCCTGCCGGCGCGTCCAGACGAGACTGCCACGATGGCAATTCTGCACGTCGTCGTAACGGTTCTCCTTGAGCGAGGTGTCGTAGGTGGCAGCGGCAACCGCCTTGCTTGGGCAGAATGGCGAACAAGGCTGGCGACGTGGCGCTCACTGCCCACGCGCCCGCCTGTTGGTTACCTTGCGCCGGCGGCAGGCGGGCGTGGATGCTCCCAACGGAGCCTTTACAGTAGGCGCGGTCGTTGCTGGGGAAAGCTCCAGTGAGACACCCCGTGAGGTGCGCAACCGATGCAAGCGTGGCAGCATAGTTCCGAGACTGGCCTGTGTCGCCGGCTCGGAGGCGCCTGAATGACTTCGCTGCTGCCCCCTCAAGACCGAGGTTTGCCGGAGATCTTTTGCGACGCCTTGTTTTATCGCCGTCCTCCTATTCATCGGCCGGCACGTGCCGCTGCACCGATAAGCTGGGTACGTAAGAAGGCGAGGATGGCGTAGATCCGGATCATGGCCGGGATTGCAAGTCGGGTACGGCGAGGGCGGGGAGCGGAGGAATCAGCCATGAACGTCATGCCCGCATCCCCGGAGCGCGTTTCAGAGGTTCTGCGCCTCTGCACCTTGCTCGCGGATCGTGCGCTCGACGCACGGATCATGGGAAGGCCAGTGCCTTCAGATCAGACCGCTGCGCTGGCAAAAGCCGCGCGCTTCCTGCAGGATCACGGGGTGGAGTGGCCGCCGCTCCTAACGCAGGTGCTGCACGAGCTGGCTGACAATAGCGAGCAGCAGGGGCCGGACTCCGAAGTCGAGGCCCTGAACGGGATCGACGCGCAGGGGCTAACACACTTCTTCGCCGCGCTCTGGAGAGAGAAGAGGCAGCCATAACGGCCGGGCTGGCGTTCATCCCCCAGAACGGCGGTGGTATTGGGATCTGGTTCCGGGAGTGGAAGCGCTAGGAATGATCCCGCGTCGCCTGTCCGCGATGGGCCTCGCCATCGTTATGTCCTTCGGTCTTGAGTAAAACTACCGTCGTTTGCCCTGCTCTGGAGACATGCGAATATAACGACGCGATGTATGCGGCGATACCGCTTAGCCGCCAAGCTCTCGTTCAAGCCGAGCTGTGGCTTCAGTCGGAAGGTCGAGCGCTGCAGCGAGCCTCTTGAGGAACTCGCGCTCCTGCAACGTGTCCGGATCAATCGCGAGGCGTGCGGCGGCATAGATGCGGGCGGCCTGCTCTGGGCTGCTTATCCCGGCAGTCAACCCGTCGACATCGGCTGGCTCAGCCAGTTCTTTGTCCAGCCATAAGCGTCCAGCGGCGCCGATCTTGGCAGCCGCGAGGGCGCTGTCGAGGCGCTGCCGCTCGGCCGTATCCAGCAGCCCATCCGCCAGCGTGGCGGCAACCATGGCCCGCAGCATGATACGAGCCTCGTCCTCGCTGACCTCGGAATGATCGAACGGCGTGCGGGGCGTGGCAGCCGTATCGACGTCGTGTGTGGCCGTCGTATTCGAGGCAGCGGCTCGACCTGGGAGCGCCTTCAACGCCAGACCGATGATCAAGGCGACGCCGCCCAGAGCGGCTGTCGCGGCGATGGTGCCCCCCTGCCGCTCGCGAACCAGCGCGTCGACCATCTGCTTCGCTTCTGCCACGGCGGCCTCCTACCGGATCAAATCTATCCTGCAACGGTTTTGGTGCCACGACGGTTCATGGGGTTGCTGGACGGAGCACCCATCACCGGGTGGGTTCATGTTGGTGAGCGGATGCTGATGGAGCGGCTTCAGGAGGATGGCGAGGCTTTTGATCCGACTGGAGCGGATCAGGCACTTGCTATGGGGGAGGCCGTCGCCACGGCATTCGAGGGGGCGGCGGCAAGCTAAGTGGCATGAGCCGAGATGCGCTCGCCCGAGATCTCGCGGGGATCCTCGAACCACTCCTGAGCACCTGCACAAATGCGGAGTGGATCGAGGCTATCAACGCTCGATTGGACCGGCTGGAGGAAGAAACCGATAAACCAGGACCTCGGCTTGAGCGGTTTGGGCCGAATGGCATCGCTGAGATGACGAAAGCGATGCAGTAGAACTTCCGGCACCGAGCGTCCTACGCCTCCACAGGCACCTCAACATTCAGGGGCCGCTTCGGCTTCTCGGCGAAGGTGTCTGAGACCGCAGCGGCGTCCGCGGCCACATACTTCCGGCGCAGCTGGCCGAGGCTCTTGGCCATGGAGGAGCGCGCCTCGGAGTAGCTGGCCGCCACCGTCGGGTGGTCACGCGGGCAGGCTTGCCGCTGGTTGAGAAGCCTCTGGCCAAGGATCTGCTCAGTCCGATTGAGGCGTCTCGGGTGTGATCCGGTTCGGTCGGGCTGACGGGCGCTGTAAGGACTGCGGGCGGCCGCACAGGCAGCGCGTATTTCGGTGCTGTCCTACGCCATGCCCATCCCGGTTCACTCCCGGTGGTGCTCGGCAGTGGCGGCGACCGACAAGGGAATGGCTGAGGTCGAGGCTGAACTGGAGCGCACACGGTGACCGTACCCCCGGTTGGCCCGTCTCCTCTGTCAAAGCGGGCGAGGAGCCGGCTGCGGAACCCAGCTCCCCTGAACCCTGCCGATCGAGCGGATAGCCTTGTCCAGGAAGTCATGTTCGCGCTGATTGCGCGCGACCTCGCCATCGGGTTCGGCGCGGACAATGGGCATTTTCTATAGCCGGCCGGCTGTCCGGAGTTGCGGCTAGGGGCCGCCCGCCCCGGCCGACGCGACGCTCGGGCAGATCAACGCTCGCGACGGTGGGGCGTCGCAGGGAAGTGCGAGAACACTTCCTCGCATAGCGTGCCGAGGCTGCTCCGCATGAGGTTCCTTGCCCAAACCCGCCGGCCATTGTCCATCAATTCGATGGCTTTGGGCTCGGGGGTCTCCTTCGCGCACGCCTTCATGACCTTCATGAAGGGGTATTCCACGTCACGCCCGCACGCCTTCTTGGCCTGAAGGAAGATACCGTAATTCGCGAAGTTTTTAGGACAGTTATCGTCCGCTAAAGCGATAGACGCAGATGCTGCGATCAGCGCACAGCATAGGGTAGGCCGCAGAAACACTCGCACTCCCAGACAAAATGTTCGCCCTCTAACGAAGGCGCATCCTCAGGTTAGGCCAGCAGGTTCAATCAATGAAACGCGATGACCCTGCGCGGACCTTACCGGCGGTGATGTGGCGCGCCGTCGAGTGACCGAGCGCTGGCACGAGAAGAGCCCGCCACTGTTGTAGCGGGCCCGACCGGGAGTTGTTTAATCAGCAGCCTTCTTTGTGAACGGTCTTGGAGTTGCCGGCGCCGTCTTCCTTGTGAACGGTCTTGGACCCACAATCGGTGCTAGTGGTGACACTGCGGTGCTCGACCACACCCTCGCGGTGCTCGACGGCGACCGCGGGTCCGCTGTTCCGATGAACGACCGTGGTGTCTTCAGCGCTCGCCGGTGCCGCGACGCCCAGCAGTGCAGAGCAGGTAGCCCCGACAAGAATAAGGTTCCGCATTGACGTCTCCTGAGTTCAAGCGCAGCTAGCAACGTCGTGCGCTGGGAGAGCGTTCCGAGTCGGAATGCTTATTTGGTCTGTTGCGTGACAAGGCGAGCCCTCGTTCATCAGATCGGGGCGGAGACCCGCCAGCGACCCACGACACCGCCATGAAGCGGGGCCGGACAGCAGTGCCGCGCCCAGCGAGAAGTAGCCTTCGCCAGACCTGAGCCAGCCCGCCCGGTTTGCCGGTGAGGGCTTCTTCGTTTCGGGGTGCGGGAAATGTCTCACAGCGGTGTCTCAGCCTGAGACCGGACCTGTGCTAAAATGATGTACGGGGCCTTCGCTAGGAGGCGGCCATGATGAGCATGCTCGGCGTGTTCGTGTTGGGGCTCGTGGCGGGCAGCCTCTTTGTTCTGGTCCGTCCGAACTTCACCCACCTGACGCAGCGGCGGGAGTGCCGCGGGCTCACTTCAGCGCTGATCGGCGAGATCGTCGCCCTGCTGGATACGGTCGAAGCCCATGCTGTCGTGGAACGGCTCGAGGCGGTTTGCCGTGGTGAGCAGGCGACAATTGACCGGCCGGCGCCGTTGCTTATGGTCGTCTTCAGCGCCAATGCTGACAAGCTCGACCGCTTCCCGCCGCCGCTCCCGCGCAAGCTCGCGTACTTCTACACCCGCCTTGCGACCCTCTGGGGCCGACTTGGGGCGTTAACCGCGAGGTCGCCGCCGCAGCAGAACCTGACCGCACAGGAGGCCTTGGCAGTCTCCGAGGCGTTCAAGGACACGCTAGACTTGGCCGACGACATCTTACGGCAACTGCGCCGGGGCCTGGCGCAGCATCGCCTGCGCCTCCGCTTCCGGCGGGAGATTATCTCGACGCTGCCCGCCTACCGACGGTTCGCCCGGCCGACGCTGCTTCACCCATTCGCCAAGCGGCCGTTCGTGCCGCGCCATTGAACGGCTGCCGGCGCGGTGTAGGCAGGGGCCGCCTCACAGGCGGCCCCTGCCGGAAACCCGCACGTCGTGTTGTGCGTGCTCGTGCCTGCAGAGCTTACCGCCTCGGCGCCGTGGTGGTCGCGCCCGCGCCAACGCCGGGACGCGCGGTTCCGGTGCCCGGCACTATCGCGGCACCAGCCGCACCCGTGGTCGATCCGGTTGCGGATCCGGTCGTCCGCTCGTTAATCTTCTCGCTGTTGCTCTTCACGGAGCCTGGATTGTTCATATTGCCGGTCGCGCTGCCACCACCGGCGGGTTGCTGGGCATAGGCGGTACCAATTAGGGCAACAGCAAGAGCGGCCGCGAGGCCGAGTATCTTTATGCGCATAGGCGTTTCCTCAATCGTCCCGTGTTCGGGCGCGACAGCAAACGCCGGTTGCGGCCCAATAGTTCAATAAAGATGCATCGATAGCGGCTACTAACACTGACGGAACCCCGTGGATCATCAGGACAGTCATACAGCCCGCGGATCCGAACGTCCCGGTGATCGAGTACCCGCCCTCGTCTAAAGCGATCGTGAGGCGGCAGCGACGGCCAAGAAGGAGGCCAGGAGCGCCGCGGCCGCCTAGGCGCTGCAGGCCCGGTACAGCGCGCCTTCCGGCTACCGCCGGGCAAGATGTTCGGCGTGGACACAGCCGCACTGCTGCTGATCGTCACGGACGGCCGCTAGGATCGCATCGTCGCTCTATTAGCGCGCACCGGTCCGCCTGCTCAAATATGCGCAAAATGCCGTATTTAAGTTACGCGTTCATAATCAGAGAGTAATCCGTATTGCCCGCTATATGCGCCACCATTGGCGGCATTCGACTAGGCGGCTCAGGCACCATCTCGTCTGAGCCGCCTAGTTTGTTGCGTCTATGTAGTTCTCGCCTCCGTCACGCGCGAGCACGTCACTCCCGGAAATGATATGACGTTGTCGAATGGCGTCGGATTGTTTTCACCTTCGCCGCGGGTATGGCTCTTCTTCACAAGGACGCGGATAGCGGCCTCGGCGTCCTTTCCGCTTGCCAGGCGTCTTTCAATTCGACGTTTGATCCAGATCGGCGTTTTTCCCTGATCATGTCGGTCCCCTCAAAATGACCCTGACCCAGCAAAGTGGTCCGCGCCGAGCGCAAGTTTTTCGGGCATCCTGACCCCTGCAGGAGGGGGATGCCATGCCTGGCAAACGCTTCTCGAACGAGCAGATCGCCTTTGCCCTGTGGCAGGCGGAGAACGGTGTGACGGTGGACGAGGTCTGCCGGAAGATGGGCGCGTCCGAGCCGACTTGTCTCACGCTGGAAGAAGCAGTTCGTCGGCATGGGCGTGCCGGAGATCCGGCGGCTCAAGCAGCTGGAGGAGGAGAACAGCAAGCTCGAGCGGCTGGTCGCCGACCTGACGCTGGACCGCTCCATGCGTGCCAAGACGTGCTCAAGCGAAGGTGGTGAGGCGAAGCCGTTCGCCGCGAGGTCGCCGGTCACCTGCAGGTGGCCTACGGCTCGAGCCGAGCGTCGGGCCCGCCAGGCCACCGGCTTCGGCCGCTCGTCTCAGCGTTACCGCAAGCGCGCCGATCCGCAGGTGGCGCTGCGCATGCGGCGGAAGGCGTTGGCGGCTGCGCGGGTCCGCTACGGCTACCGGCGGCTGCACATCCTGTTGCGGCGGGAGGGCTGGGCCGTGAACCACAAGCGCACCTACCGGATCTACCGGGACGAGGGGCTGTCGATCCGGCCCAAGCTGCCCAAGCGCAAACGGGCCTGGCGCTACCGGCAAGGGCGGCCCGCGATCGGCGGCCCCAACGAGGTCTGGGCGATGGACTTCATGTCCGACCGCCTGTTCGACAGGCGTCCGTTCCGGATCCTGACGGTGGTGGACTGCCACAGGCGAGAGGCGCTCTCGCTCACGCCGAGAGCCAATTTCCGCGCCTTCCAAGTGACTGAGGCCCTGGACGCCTTGGTCCGGCTGCGGGGCCGACCCAAGAGCCTACGGGTGGACAATGGGCCGGAGTTCGCCGGGCGCATGCTCGATCAGTGGGCTGACCTGAACGGAGTCGAGATCGACTTCTCCCGACCGGGCAAGCCGACGGACAACGCGAACAAACGAGGCCTTCAACGGCCGCCTGCGGGCGGAGTGCCTGAATGCCTCGTGGTTCCTGTCGCTGGCCGATGCCCGTGAACACATCGAGGACTGGAGGTGCCACTACGACCTCACAGTCGGCCCAGGCATCGAGACGGGCTTTCCTGCGCCTGGGTTCGTGCCCAGCGTCGGCTACCTGGATCTTTCTGGCGCGTCCGCGACGATCACGTTCACGCAGAACGCATCGTTTGGTGGGATCTTTAACAGCCTCACGCTATCTGACCTCTACAATCAGGTTCCTGACATCACAGGTGTAACCCTTGCCAACAATGGCGGCAGCGCCTCGGGCTTGAACGAGAGTGACATCACGTTCGATGCAAACGATGTGACCGTGAGTCTATTGGGGACCAGTTTTGCTGCGGGAACCGAGGTCGTGCTGAACTTCGCGTTTGCGCCGACACAACAGGCCGCTTCGGGTCTGGCCGGCAACACGGGCAGTTCCACTGGCGTCGTCCTGTACACGCCAACGGCCAACAAGGCGCTGATGGGGCAGAGCGGAGACGATGTCCTGATCGGCCGGCACAACGACACGCTGACAGGCAATGCGGGACACGACACGTTCGTGTTCAACCCGAGCTTCGGTAACGAGACGGTGACGGACTTCAAGCCGGGCACGGACGTCGTGCAGTTCGACCACAGCCTATTCGCCAACTTCGACGCCGTCTACGCGCACGCGCAGCAAGTCGGAGCAGACACGGTGATCATCTATGACGCGAATGACACCGTCACGCTCAAGGGCGTGGTTCTGGCCAATCTGCACGCCAGCGACTTCCACTTCTTGTGAGCGCGCGGCACAGCCTCATCGGGCACAGGCAGGGGCGCGGCCGGGTTTTCGGCAGAGTCGCGCCCGATGGAACGAAGATGAGCGGCCACTCGGCAGAAGAGTGGCCACTCCGGCGCCGGAGAGCGGATCGCGGCGATCGAATTCGTGTGCGACTTCGCCGACCTCGGCGCGGGCCAGGGGGCTACAACGAGGACCATGAGTTCTATGGCTACCGGATGCCGATCTGACCGACACTGGGACGTGCAACCTTGACTGAATTGCTGAGGAACCTGCCGGCAGTTTCGTCTCGCCGTCTTCGGTCACCCAAGTGGGTTGACCTTCTGGTCGGTAATCTCACACATCTTATCGTAGTGGTGCGGATCTGCGCACCGGCGCCCTTCGGGTGCCGCACCGATCTTGAGCCGGTGCGTATTGCCGCGAAAACTTTGTAGGCGGCCGATGAGTTGCGCAGTCGCCAAGACCGTCCAGGTCCTACGCGGAGCGCCTTGGGTCGTGTCGCGGACGTGCTGACTGGGACTTTAACTCCCGCGGCCCTGGCGAGCGACGAGCGCAGGTGCTCCTCGCAGGAACCTGAGTAGGTCAAACTTTGGAGCCTGGCCTTCTCAATCGCGACCGTCGCGACCCGGCCCGACACCAGTCGGGCCGGGTCGGGAACTCCGTCCGACCTGATCCGCAGCGGACCGTTCGATGTCTCCGCGGGTGGGTGCCGAGCGGGCATTGCCGCGGTCACCGCAGGTCCGCAATTGGCGCTGCCCGGACCTATGAACGGGGCTTCCGCGATCTCGGCTTCGGGAATGCCCTCAAGGCGCGCCGGATGGCGACAATGGGCGCTAAGCTGCAGGTCGGATTTCGGGCGGCAGCCCAACGACAGCTCGCCACCCATCTGAGGCACTGGCGCGGGCCTGCGCGATGGCCCAGGCTGGCCGATAGCGGCCCGACCGCCTTCGGCGATCAAACCCGACAAGCGGACCTTCGTTGCGGCCCTGACGGTCGCCTCAAGTGATCCTTTGCGGAACTTCGACTGACCCGCCCGGAAAGACATCGAACAGCTTGGCCGCAGGCGGTGACTCAGGTCGCTGCACGATGCCGGCACGCCGCTATCCGAACAGGTAGCCGGACAGCAGGCGCTTCGCTTCGTCGAGGATCGCCTCGCGCTGCTGCGGGTCGCGCTGCTCGAAGGCAAAGCCGATCAACCGATCTCCAGCTTCTGCCGCAACACGCAGCCGGAGATCGAGGTCGGGCGTCACCTTGTGGCCGAGCCCCTCAACCATATGGCGTCGGAGCAGTGCGGCTGCGCCGAGGCCGGGCCGCCCCTGCATAGGAAGGTTCCCGCAATCGAGTTCCGGTCCGCCGTAGACGATGGTGAGAAGCTCCGGATGGGCGGCGAAGAGGGAAGCGGTGGCGTTCACGAGGCGCGCGACCAAGGCCGGCCCGTTTGCCGTAAGAAGTCCGGGTTCGATCTCCCGCTGAAGCGTCGCCTCGAATGCCGCGAAGCGCTCCGCGGCCAGTGCGAGGATCAGCGTCTCCTTGTCGGGAAAGAAGCGGTAGAGGGCGCCCACCGACACGCCGGCCTCTCGGGCAATCTGCGCGGTTGTAAGCCGGGAGGGTGGGATGCCGTGCCCAAGCAGACGAACTGCGGCGGCGTTGATTTTGCGGACCGTCGCGGCGCTTCGATCTTGGACCGGGCTCCGCCCCGCTGGACGAGGCGCGTCCCGTGTTGGCCGGAGGGCCGGCACGGCTTCAGGCTGGAGATCTTCTGACGCCATAGCACTTCAACTCACCGGGATCGCATAGCAGCAGTCTACACAAAAACACGACGCCGAGTTCGCATTTCTGGCGACGGGTTACCGGCACCGGAAGGCTCCTTGTCCCGAGAACATGACAATTTGCACTTCGCCGAGCACGTTTTTCGTTCCAATTCCTGTGCCCCGCGCGCCGACGGCAGCTTGGCCGCTAGATATGCATTATATGCATATCTAAGCATAAAAATTGGTCTGCCATTACCAAAACGCATTTGATATGCGTCGCCATACGCCGCTTCCAAAGCGACGCGTACCGCACCGCAATCGGCCAAGAACTCCAAAAGGACAGGACTATGACCCCCCGCCTCGCTGCCGCTGCAAGCCTGCTGGCTCTGAGCCTTGCTGCCTCGGCCTCGCCCGCCTTCGCTCAGGACACCCGCGCGATCAACGTCTGGGGCGCCCACATCGAAGTGCCGGCCGCACGTCCCGGTGGCCTGTTCGGCAGCTTGAGCCCGGACGGCACTGCGGTGTCCGATCAGAACTATGCCGGACTCAATGCCGGCCGTGCGACCTACACTTCCGGCTACACCGCAGGTCGGACTGCTCGGCGCGCACGCGCAGCGGCCGAGTAAGTCCCGGCGCATTCCGAACAAAATGCAGCGGGGCACTGACCCCGCTGCCGCTGTCGTGGTTATCTCTTCAGACCGCCGGCGGGTTTCGCCAACCGCTGCGCACGCAGGCTCCTTCCCGAGCATCTCCGGCAAAAGGCTCGTCCGCCATCATCCGTCATCGTCCCGAACCAGCTGCCATGCCGGTCCCTGGCTGGCGCGAATGGGCCTTCGCTGCAAAGACGTGCGGCGCGGCCCTCCTCGCTCTTCTGATCGCGCTATGGGCTGATCTGCCCCGGCCCTATTGGGCACTTGCGACGGTCTACATCGCCACCCAGCCGCTGTCGGGCGCGACCCATTCGAAGGGGATCTACCATGTCGGCGGCACTCTGGTCGGCGTGGCAGTCGCCATCATCCTCCTGCCGAACCTGATCAACGCCCCGGAGCTCCTCGTCCTCGCCATTGCGCTCTGGACGGCGCTGTGCCTCTATCTCTCCCTCCTCGACCGGACGCCGCGCGCGCACTTCTTCATGCTGGCCGGCTATACCGTCGCGCTTATCGGTTTTCCGAGCGTGACAGAGCCGGACGCGATCTTCGATACTGCTGTGGCCCGTGCTGAGGAAATTTCCCTCGGGATCGTCTGCGCGACGCTCGTATCGAGCATTGTCCTGCCGCAGCCGGTCGGCCCGGCTGTCTCCGCACGAGTCGACGCTTGGCTGCGGGAGGCCAGTCTCTGGACGGCCGAGGTTCTATCCGGGACTGGTGCCGACCCTGCCGTTCGTGCCAAGCGCCTTCGCCTCGCCGTGGACGCGGCCGAGATCGACACCCTCGCCGCCCATCTCGCCTTCGATGCCGGCGGTCAGCGGGCCGTTGCATGGGTTCGGATCCTGCATGGCCGCATGCTGATGCTGCCGCCAATTCTGTCGACCCTGGCAGATCGAATTACCACATTGCGCCATCGCGGGGCCCTGACAGACGACCTTCAGGATGTTCTCCGCCGTGTTCAGACTTGGTCCATGGCCGAAGGCTCTCGGGCCGAGGAAGCCGAGCTGCTCCGCGTTCGAATCGCCAGAGCAGAGCAGCCACTCGGTCCAACGCCGAGCTGGGACGATCTCCTCCGCGCGAGTCTGCTCGAACGCCTGCGCGCCTTCGTTGATGTCGCAGCCGATTGCCGATTGCTGCGCGCCCACGTAGCGCAAGGGGGAGGACGCCTGCGGACTCCGCTGGCTTGGCATAGCGAGTTCAACGCGATCGCCCGGCATCGCGATCACGGCATGGCCCTGCGCTCTGCCGTCGGCGCGTTCCTCACAATTCTGGTCTGTGCCACCGTCTGGATTGCGACGGCTTGGCCGGATGGCGCGACCGCTACACTGATGGCCGCAATGGTCTGCTGCCTCTTCGCCACGCAGGACGATCCCGCGCCCGCAATCGTATCCTTTGCCCGTTGGTCAACCGTGGCAGCTGTTGGTGCGAGCGTCTTGCAATTCGGCATTCTGCCACGCGTCCAGGATTTTGAAACGCTCGCCTTTGCTCTCGGTGCCCCACTTCTGCTCTGCGGCCTGATGATGGCTTGGCCTAAAACGGCGGGCGCGGGCGTGGCACTTGCCAGGAATGGCGCCCTGCTGCTCGCGCTTCAGAGTAGCTACTCAGACGACTTCTCGGTCTTCGCGAACACCGCCGTCGCGCTCGTTGCTGGACTCTGGGTCGCGGCTCTGGTGACGCGGCTCGTGCGCTCGGTCGGTGCCGAGCAGGGCGCGATGCGTCTCCTGCAGGTCTGGACGTGCAGCGCTGGCGGAAGCAGCGCAGCACCGCGGCCGTGGCGACCGGGCCAACGCCGCAACCCTGATGCTTGATCGCCTCTGCCTGCTCGTCCCGCGCTTGGTTGCCGCTGCGCCGGACAGTGCGGTGCGACGCCTCGACAATCTGGCGGAGCTGAGGACGGGCATAAACATCGTCACGTTGCGTCGCGCTCGGCACTCCCTGCCGGCTCGCTGCGTCGAGGCAGTCGATGCGGTGCTCGACGGTGTCGCGCATCACTATCGCGGAACGGAGGCTTCGCCGCCTCCGGATCTGCGGCACCGGACCGACGCCGCCCTCGGCCTTCTTAGTAAGACCATCGGAGGCGATGAGCGCAGACGGGCCTTGCTCGCATTGGCTGGTCTGCGCCAGAGCATGTTTCCGGGCGCGCCGGCTTACGCGCCCGACTTGCCAAACACGGAGGCGCTGCCTGAGGCTGCGTGACGCGAGACCTCGCTTTCTGCCGTGGCTTCCCTCAACCCACCGAGCGTTCATCCGGCAGTTCGCCTTCGCTGCCATCGTGGCCCGGCACTCAGTACAGGCGGTTCTCGACGCACTGGGCCGTTGCGAATTTACCGCCTCCGCTCCGATGCTGGCCCATGTTTCTGAACGCCCTCGCCCCCAGCTTTGGAAGGCGGGTGGCCACCCGGGTTCCGTCCAGATCGGGGATCCAACACCGGACTGCGGCGACAGGACTCCAGAACGAGCGCAAATTCAGATTTGGTCGAGCAACGTCTCTCCTGGTCAGAACCGGGAATGTGGGCAGTGATGGCTCTGGCTATCGTGTTACTCTGCCTCGGTGGCCTGTTCATCGTCTTTCCGTCTGCCGGCGAAGCTATCTTCGGCATCCGGCGCCGAGCGGCGTCTCGGCAGGCTACCTGCGAGCCATCGGCTTTCGCGATGTCGCTCTGGCCCTCTACCTTGCCGGCCTCGCCTGCTTTTCGACGCGCTGAGCTGTGTGCCCGGTCTTGACACCGCGGATGTGGGTCATGCCCCGGCTGCCGAGCCAGTGGCCAGATCGCCGGCGACGTAGCTGGATCCGTTGTCGGTGAGCAGCCGCGGCCGATGCACGATCTGCACGTGGCCGAGCCCGGCGACCGCCAGTGCGAGGTCGAGCGTGGCGGTGACATCGCTGGCCTGCATCGTCGCGCACAGCTTCCACGCCACGATGTAGCGCGAGAAGTCATCCAGCACGGTCGAGAGATAATACCGACCCCAGCCGATCACCTTCTGGGAGGTGAAGTCCGTCTGCCAGAGCTGATTGGACGCGGTGGTCTTGTCCCGGAACGCGTCGGCGGCTTTGACGACGATGTAGGCCGGGCTGGTGATCAGGCCCTGGGCTTTGAGCAAGCGGTAGACGGTCGCCTCCGAGACGAAGGAGCGCCGCTCGTCGGTGAAGCACACCGCCAGCTCGCGCGGGCTGAGGCTCCGGCTGTCCCAGCGCGAGGACGACGATTCTGCTCGCGAACCTCGGCGGGCAACCGGTTCCAGATCCGGCTGGGTCGGGACGGGCGATCCGCCAGGGTCTCGGGGCCGCCGCGCTGGAGAGCGTCGTACCACCGGTAGAACGTCGCCCGGGTGATGCCGAGTTCGTCCAGGGTGGTGCGCACCGGCAGATGGGAGGGCTCGACCAGCCGGATGATCTCCAGCTTCTCGGGAGCCGGGTACCTGAAGCCTCGTCGCCCCCAGCCGCGGTCATGCTTTTTCAGCAGGCGGGTCTCCAGCACGAGATCGGCCACGACCTCCTTCAGCGCGCCCGCCTCGCGGCGCAGGTCCCTGACCTCATCCGCGGTCGCGGCCCGGGCTGTGTCGCCGGCCAGCCGCTTCTTGCCGGCTTCCAGAAACTCCTTGGACCAGCCGTAGTCCATCGAGCTGGCGATGCCCTCGCGCCGACACAGCTCGGCGATGCTGTCCTCACCGCGCAGGCCCTCCAGCACGATGCGGATCTTCTCCTCGGCCGAGAACGGCCGGCGCGTGGCGCTGCGGATGTCCTTGATCACGGCTTCTGCCGGCTTTTTCGCCGGCCCGGATGGCTGCTTCATCTACGTGCCTCAGGGCTAAGATGAACCAGCCATCCTCCGTTCGCGAAGACCCTCAATCTGTCTCACGAGCGCTGACGGCGGACAATCCCGGAAGCGGACGCTTCGGTAGAGAACCTCCCGGTCCTTATTACTGCCGTGGACCTGCGCGAGCGTGTTGTCGCTGCCGTGGCGGCGGGGCCGCGGCGCAGTGAACGACGGGCTCAGCGTTGCCGTGTCCGCCTTCGATGCTGCTCGAGAGAATTGCCTGCCCTCTTCGCTGCCTCAATATGCATAGCCATAGTAACCCGTAGAGACACAGGTCCCGTAATACGGATCGTAATAGGCGTAAGGCCCACAGTCATCGGAGCCGTAATAGCCGCCGTAGTAGCCGTTGCTGAGGGCATAGCCCGCGGCCAGCCCGAGTCCCGCTCCAGCCAGACCGTAACCGTACGGGTACCAACCGCGACGGTAGCCATAACCCCGCCCGTAGCCGTAGCCGTAGCGTCCGACTCCACCATAGACCCCGCGGTAGCCGCCAGCCGCCGCACCGCCATAGGCACCTACTCCACTACGGTACGCGCCCGCCGCCGCGCCGGGATAGCCTCCGAAACCGCCGCGGTATCCACCCGCAAAGCCTCCGACCCGCGCACCACCCAAGCCGACGCCCCCAATGCCGCCTCGGAAACCGGGCCCGAAACCCCCACTGTGAAAGCCAGCGCCCCCCATCCCGCCGTGAAAGCCTCCCATCCCGCCGAACCCGCGGGCGTCGGCGCTCGCGGCAGAGAGGACCAGAGCATTCGCGCAGGTCACCACGGTGAACAATTGACGTTTCATGACACTCCTCCTGTTGCCGATCAGGCCGAATGCTAGGCGCGTGTGATGCTCCGCGGTTTGATCATTCTCACTGCGGGCGCAGAATCATCACCCGTGGAGCGTCGGCCCGACGGCAGCAGCGCCGAACCGCCCCGTCCGAGCAGGTGCGCCTCAGCGCCGAACTGGTTGCAGAAGTCGAGCACGCTCTCGCGGAACGGAGTCCGCTTGGTCGGCGGCAGATAACGGCAGGGCGAGGCGGGGCGTGCAGCGCGAAGCAAGTCCGACGCGTCGAAGCGCGAGCCGTCTAGTACGATAAGCTCGACGTCTCGATTTCGTGGAGCGCGAGGAACTCGGCGCACCGCCGCTCAAGGTCCGAGCGCGGCTCAAGGTCTGGCTGGGTGCGCTTGGCATGTTGCCACGCTTCAACGGCGGCCTCGGCGCTCGCCTGCATCGCCTTGTCCTGCGCGATGGTCAGCGAGCGAGACGGCTCTAGGCCGAGTTGGTGGCCGATCTCGCGCTCAATCGCTGTCATTGCAGCAAGGATGCGGAATTTGATCTCGTGCGCCTCGTTCATGCTCGCACTCCAGCCGACGAGGTGGTCTCGGGCCCTTGTAGCCGGCTGCCCACGGCTTTGAGCCGGATGTAGACGCGGTGTCAGACGCCCAACAGCTCGCACGAAGCGAGCAGGGTGACGAGATTACCACCGACCGCTTGGGCAATCGAGACGGCGACGGTCGGCCTTCCGCCCTGCAGCCGAGACACAGCCCGGCCTCACTTCGCACCCGACGGGGGTGTTCGCTGCAGTTGAGGATGGCCGGCCAAACGTCTGCGTGAGCAGAGGCCGCCACCCGAGGGGCGAGATGCTGGAGCAGCGGGCTTCGCCCACCGTGAAATTCGAGGGTGGTGACAGACAGGTCTGGTACGGCGTCGAAGCCTCTCGGGAGTGAGGACGAAGGTACAACGCGGCCGTGCGCATTTCTGAACGCCATGACAGGCGCGCGCAAATCGCCGATCTCGGCTCGGGCCTCATCGCCAACTCCTCTGGTCCGGCCTGATCCCCTCAATCAGCCCGGTCCAGAGCCAGCCGGTCAGGTCAACCCTTCTGTGATGATCTGCTCCAGGGGAATGTCATGCGGCTGTGGGTATATCGTTTCCAGGCGCCCGAGTTCGAAGCCAATACCGATGGTGCGCGGCCTCTCGGGCATCGCGACAATTGTTCTATCATAGAAGCCGCCGCCATAACCCAGCCGGTAGCCCTGCCGATCAAACCCGACCAGCGGCACCACCAGGACGTCGGGGAAGACCGATTCTCCTGACTCAGGTATCGGGATCTTCCAGGTGCCCTGCACCATTAAGCTGCCAGGAGACCACCCGCGGAAGACGAGCGGCTGACCGCGTTCGACGATCACCGGCAGGGCAAGGCGTGAGCCGCGCTCCCGCATCGCGGTAAGAACGCCTCGTGGATCATGCTCGCCCCGGAACGGCCAGTAGAAACCGATCAGTCTGCCCGCATATGGCTCAAGAGCCAGCTCCAGGGCGCGGCTGATCCTCTCGCTCCAGGCGGACCGATCCTCGGCCGAGATGCCGACACGCCGTGCGATCAGCCTGTCTCGGGTCTCCTTGCGCCAATCACGGATTGTTGGCCAATCCGCATTGGCGGCCGGCAACGCCGGACCGGAGCCGGTGACCTCGGGCACCTTGCTCATAGAAGTCATAATCTCGCTCCTGGCCGCTCCCGTGTTGCTGTCTGCGAAACGCTACTGGTCGGTGCGGGTGCACCGCATGGCACTTCGGCTACTGTCCGCCGAAGGCGCGCAACGGCCGTCCAGCTTCCGATCGGTGCATCATCACGGCCGTTCCCGCAGCATCATCGATTGCAGCAAGCCGAGGCCCCACGGCTGCATGGAGGGACATCTCACTGCGATCCAGAACGAGGTTGACGCGCTCGCACCATTCTGTGTCTGGGCTGTTGACCGCCTCCGCTTCCCGGAGTGCCTCGGCGATCACCTGACGAACCTCGTCCACGAGCTGCCGTGTCAGGGGGACGCGTTCTGGCCGCATACGCCTCGGTAATGATTCCGGCCCACTCGTCTGCCGTTCGACCAGGGTGCGTGCCCATGTGCCCTCCCTTGCCCCTCGCAATGTACTCAATATTCAAAACGGATACCAATAACCCATCCTGCGTTGGATACTTACTACACTTGTCAGTAGCCAAAACAAATCGTGGGTCACAATTGATATGCCACGGCGGGAACAGCCCGAGGGACCAATCATACGGACCCTCGCGGCGCGGGACGCCCCCAGCACAACGGGAGTGAGTGATCCGTGCCAGCCCTCGGGCCCGCTACAGCGAACGGAAGGGGCGCGCACGAGCGGTTGCAGGCGGTCGCTGCCGACATGGGCTTTGTGGAGCGGCAAATCGTTTGCCTCCCGCCAGCTCCGGACGTTGTAGCGCATCAGCTTCGAGGTCCAAGTCGGGGCATCATCGAGCTTAGGAAGGCCTCTCGCTGATGGTTCGCTTTCTTGTTGGGGTCAGATGCGGAAAACAGACCGGCAGCTTTCGGCCACCTCGCGCCGTCCGCCTCGCGCCAACAGCGGAATCTGGCTCGGCGCCTGGTAGCAGACTCTCAGCTGCGGAAGGCTGACCGTCCGGTGCCGATCCTGAGCAGCCCTCCCCGGCGAGAACGCGGAATGACCGCTCAGGCCGCCAGAGCGGACGCTCGAACTCGTGCTCGTGCGTCTAGGCTTGTGCTTAGATCAGCGCCCGGGAAGCCAGATGAGCACCGAGAGCCAGTAGGCCGAGGAAGAAGCACCGGCGGAACACCTTCTCACTGACCCGGCCCCTCACCCATCCACCCACGAACATGCCAATCAGTGCCGGTGCGAGTGCGAGCGCCGAAGCGCCGGCCGTGCCGCCCTCGAACGAGCCGCTCCCTGCCAGAGCGGCGGCGAGCGCCACGGTGGATACCGTGAACGAGAGCCCAAGCGCCTGGATCAGGTCGTCTTTCCGCAGGCTGAGCGCTCCGATGTAAGGCACCGCCGGGATCACGAACACGCCCGTGGCAGCTGTCACCAGCCCCGTCACAGTGCCGATCACCGGACCCAGCCACGGCTCGGCGCGCGGCGGAACTGAGAAGCGCACAGCGGTGAGGCCGAGCACGGCGTAGATCATCAGCGCCACGCCGAGACCACTGGCAGCTTGGCCGGCATGGCCACCCTGCATGAAGCCGCTGCCGGCCAACGTGCCTACGACAATCCCAGCCATCATCGGCCAGAGCCGGCGCGCCAACGCGGCGAAGCGCGGCCCGGTCGCGAGTTGCCAGGCGTTGGTGACGAATGAGGGCAGGATCAGCAGCGAGGCAGCCTGTGCGGGGGCCACCACGGTGCTGAGCAGCCCCATTGCGACGGTCGGCAAACCCAGCCCGATCACGCCCTTGACGAAGCCGGCGAGCAGGAAGGTCAGGGCAGCGACAGCCAGCGGGAGCGGTTCCGAGGCGAAGTGCATGGCCGATCGTGTGTTCAGGAAGAATGAGGAGCGGGTGCCGATAGGATCAGTCGTGCAGCAGCATGTCCCGCAGCGCAGCGCCCTCGATGCTCATGGGAGCCACAGGAGGCATCCGGTGCTCGGCAGCGCGGAAAGGGGCGCTCATGCACGCGCGCGTTGGTGTCGAGGAGGCCGGCGACTGCGCGAACGGTCAATCCCGCTAGTACGAGGGCGACGGTCTCAGGAAAGCCGTTCCAGTCGATGCGCATGGCTCGTGCGTCCCGTGCCATCACCGCACTTTGCGAGCAGGACTGACGCATAACAATGCGGAAGTGAGCGCATCCGGCCTATCCTGAAATGATGGCCGAGCGGCGACGGGAACTGGCCGTTATTCGCGAGCAGCTTGAGCGAGACGGTGGCTGAGCGGCTGATCGCAGCATTCCACGGGCTCGGGTCCGAGATAGCCCTCGTCGCAAACGAACAGCCTTGGCGGCGCAGCCGCATGGTGCGGCCGCGAACTGATCCAGATCAACGCTGACGGGACCATAAAGCCTGATCCTGATTTTAGGAGCCGCACAATGCACAGTGGGATGCAGGTTGTATCGGTGCGTGGCGCAGTGATCGACCGCCCTTCTTGGCACTGCGTTTCGGCAGAGCAACAGTTAGAGCAAGCTCTGCTCCTTCGTCGGCCTGTACTTGGAGTGTGTGGGGCGTCGGGCCAGGGCTTCGAGCTTGTGGCGATTTTGAGTCCTGTCGATCACCTCCTGGCACTAGGGTTCCACCCAGAGTTCGGCGCATGCGAGTTGCAGCGCTTAATCCGTTCTGAGTTGGAGCCCCAACTTGCTCACGCGATACTTGCCGATGAGGGGCGCGAAGGTGACCGCGTTCTGGCTAAGCGGAAGCGTGGCCAGCAGAAGGGTGTCTGGAGCCGCAACCCAGGGCAGTCGAGGATGCGGTTGAGAACAAGCGGCCGGCCAAGAAGCGCTCACGGCAGCAGCGTGGATGCGCAGCACCGAAGAGCAGGACAATCGGCGAGAAGCCGACGACAGCGGCCGATTAGCTAATCGCGCCACACCTTTCCACCCTCTCACATGAAGGAGACCTGCAATGGCACGCAACTCTCTCACACCGTTCCGCTCCGGCGGCCTTCTCGGAGGTGGCGACCCCTTCCTGTCGCTTCATCGTGAGATGAACCGACTGTTCGACGACGTCTTCCGCGGCGGCGGGGAGCCGGCGAGCAGCGTCCCGGGCAGTGGTGCCGGCACCTTCATCAACGCGCACATGAACGTGTCGGAGACCGACAAGGAGATCCGCGTCACGGCGGAGCTGCCGGGCGTGACCGACAAGGACATCGATGTCAGCTTGGATGACGACGTGCTGACCATTCGTGGCGAGAAGCGCTTCGAGCAGAGCAAGGGTGGCGAGAAGGAGAACTTCCACTTCGTCGAGCGCTCCTACGGCTCCTTCCAGCGCTCGATTCGGCTGCCATTCCCGGTCGATCCTGAGCAGGTGAAGGCCAACTTCGAGCACGGGGTACTCACGGTCACGCTCCCGAAGACTGCTCAGCAGGAACGCTCGCGTCGCATCCAGGTGCAGAGTGGCGGGAATTCACAGGCCACTCAGGGCGGCTCCGGCGGTCAGGGCAGTGGCGGACCGAGCCAGGGCATGAGCGAGGCTGGACAGGAACACGCGGCGAAGGGCGGGCAAGGGGAAGCCGCCTAGAGCAGCGCCCGATCAGGCTGCAACGAACATCCGCATCCGCGTTTCAAACGCGACAAGCAGGCCGGCTGCTTGCGGCCAGAGCCGGTCGGCCGCTTAGCGCCCATTGTCGCCATCCGGCGCGCCTTGAGGGCATTCCCGAAGCCGAGATCGCGGAAGCCCCGTTCATAGGTCCGGGCAGCGCCAATTGCGGACCTGCGGTGACCGCGGCAATGCCCGCTCGGCACCCACCCGCGGAGACATCGAACGGTCCGCTGCGGATCAGGTCGGACGGAGTTCCCGACCCGGCCCGACTGGTGTCGGGCCGGGTCGCGACGGTCGCGATTGAGAAGGCCAGGCTCCAAAGTTTGACCTACTCAGGTTCCTGCGAGGAGCACCTGCGCTCGTCGCTCGCCAGGGCCGCGGGAGTTAAAGTCCCAGTCAGCACGTCCGCGACACGACCCAAGGCGCTCCGCGTAGGACCTGGACGGTCTTGGCGACTGCGCAACTCATCGGCCGCCTACAAAGTTTTCGCGGCAATACGCACCGGCTCAAGATCGGTGCGGCACCCGAAGGGCGCCGGTGCGCAGATCCGCACCACTACGATAAGATGTGTGAGATTACCGACCAGAAGGTCAACCCACTTGGGTGACCGAAGACGGCGAGACGAAACTGCCGGCAGGTTCCTCAGCAATTCAGTCAAGGTTGCACGTCCCAGTGTCGGTCAGATCGGCATCCGGTAGCCATAGAACTCATGGTCCTCGTTGTAGCCCCCTGGCCCGCGCCGAGGTCGGCGAAGTCGCACACGAATTCGATCGCCGCGATCCACTTGACCATCTTGAACCCGAGGCTCGTTCTCGCAGCGAAGTCTGAGCGGCGCGCCGTGCAGTACGCTCAGAGGGCCGCCGTTCATTTGGTAGGCCAGGATCGTGAGCCTGTGGCGCATGTTGAACAGTTCGTGCACGTCATAGTAGCGGCCGCCTTCGGAGCCGTCGGCGAGCGAGTAGAAAACAGCATAGCGGGCATCAGGCAGGGGCTTCACGATCTCGAGGATGTCGCGCATCGGAACGCCGGCCCACTTGGCCACGCCGGACCAGCCCTGGATGCAGAAATGGGTGGTGATCTGCTCCTGCTTGCGCATGGCCCGCAGGTCGGCGAGCGAAAACTCGCGCGGAGTCTCGACCAACCCGCCCACGCGCAGCTTGTAGGACGCGAACTGCTCGGCCACGAGCGCGTCATATTCGGGAGAGTTGGGCAGGGTTCCGTTCGGCCAGAAATGCGGGGAGATATCCGCCTCGCCGAGCTGGGCCGTGGGTTCCCACCATTCCGAGAGGGACTTGATCCGGCCGACGAAGAAGCGCCCCACCCGCTGCACAAGGCGCGCGTGGCGGAGGGTCAGCGGTGAGGCGAACGCCCAGGCAAAGCCGACCAGCATCATCGCCAGCAGGAAGGCGGGAAAGCCGACCCAGCCGGGGCTCTCCACGCCGGCAAACATGTGGTTGGTGTTCTGCCGAATCCCGGTGACGAACACCATGATCCCGTGCGCCAGGATGAAGAACGAAAACCACAGGAACGCGATGAAATGGATCGAGCGGGCTACCTGCCGGTTCAGGATCGTCCCGAGCAGGTTCAGCCGGTTGGAGATCGCGGGGCTCTGCATGAGTCCAGTCGTGATCGAGACCGGCGCGGCGACGAAGACGGTGGTGAAATAGCTGAGCTGCTGCAGGCCATTGTAGCGGGTCCAGCCATAATCGACCGGGAAGTCCAGCGACGCGTACTGGATCGCAGTCGAGAGGGCGTTGGGGAACACCTCCCAGGTGAGCGGAACCAGCCGCATCCACTGGTTCGTCGAAAAAATCAGGACGTAGAAGACGAGCCCGTTTAGAATCCAGAGCAGGTCGATCGAGAAGTGCCACCATCGGGCGAGGCCGATGGTGTGGCGCAGGCCCGGGATGCCGAGCCACGTCGGCAGGGTCACCGAATCGTCCTTGGCCGTCCAGATGCGGCCCTCAGGCACTGGCCGTTGGAACCGGAACCACTCCGTGCCCGGCGTGCAGTCGCGCGTCCAATACAGCCGAGGATGATCGGCCAAAATCTGGATCCCGGCCCGGATGATGAACATCATGAACAGCATGTTAAGGAGGTGTTGGAGCTGCAGCCACCACGGGAATCCCGAGTCGACCGAGGGCGCGGCCTGGGCGATACCTGGATACACGGCGATGAAGCGTTGGACGCCCGGCAGCTCCCGCAGGCTCTGCGCGGCCGCGATGAGGATCACGAGCACCGCGGCGCCGATCGGCAGCGCCCACAAGGTGCTGTACCAGCGGCGGCGGAAACGGATCTGGGGGACAACGCCCTGCTGAGGCGGCATCCAGTCGGTCAGCACCACCCGGTCGTCGGCCGAGCTGAGGGTCGAGGCGATGGGATCGTGGCCGGGCAGCTCAATCTTGACCGAGTCCATCTGACGCCCTCTGCGACGGCGGGATAAAAGACGCCGGCCGCCCTCTTCATGAGAGGCGAGGACTGGAGAAACCTCATTTTACAATGGATCGTTCCGGCGGCGTCTTTCGGGGAGCCGCATGTCCATGTTCACCCTCAAGTCGTTCGGCGAAGGTTTGCGCGGGATGATCTGAAGCGCTTTCCCGCGCCGAAGCACGCGGTCCTCGGTCCCGAGTCGTGTGTCGGGAAGACAGGACGCGTTCCTTGTGTAGCCGGTTGCCCAGCCGGCTGCCGCTGAGCGCAAAGGCCGAGCACGACCGCCAGATAGAGCCACGCCTGGCGCGTCCAGATGTAGGAATGATTGGCACTCCGCTTCTCGTCGAGTGCAGCGGTGAGGTCCTGAACCAGCAGATTATCCCACCAGAAAGGCGTGTTGGCTGTCTGTCATACGCCAGAAGCCCCGGGGCTGACATCGCTTGAGCCTGTTCTCCCGCATCAGCCGCGCCTCGCGTCGCCGCCCGGCCTTCAGGCCTAGCTCACACAGCCCGTGCGACAGGCGTGGGCTGCCATAGGTCTCCTGCGAAAGCGATAACGCTGAGCGGACGTGGGCGAGCAGATCCAGGTCCTCGCGCTGGCGGCCACGGCAATGCGTTCGGGCCGCTTGCTCAGCATCCGCAGGATTACATCCAGGGCAGCCGTCTCCGTGCCGCGTACTTGACGACCACCGGGTCGTTTGGCGGTGAAAAGAACGCCAGGCTCGGCCGCTTCGGCGATGAGTGGATCATCCACGAGTTCGCCCACGAGGAGTGGCTGGCGGTTCGTTATGAGCCAGCTGCATGCCTCCTTTTAAGAACCGCAGCACACCCTGTATCGGTGCCGCCACGTGATGTAGAACCCGGGGCTTCGCGCGCGCGACATCAAGGGGAAAACAGCTCTTCCGGAAGCTATCCGGTAAGATTGAGAGAAAGGGTACGCTATGGCGGAGGCCCACGTTTCCCACGCTGTCGGCGGTGCGGGGCATGACCATGCTCCGCCCTCCTTCTTCGCCCGCTGGTTCATGGCCACGAACCACAAGGACATCGGCACGCTGTACCTGCTGTTCGCCTTCTGTGCCGGCATGGTCGGCGCTTATTTCTCCTTCGCCATGCGGATGGAACTTGAGCATCCTGGCCTCCAATATTTCTCGAACCCGCAGACTTACAACGTCTTCGTGACGGGCCACGGCCTGATCATGATCTTCTTCACGGTGATGCCTGCGCTGATTGGCGGCTTCGGCAACTACTTCGTGCCGCTGATGATCGGGGCGCCCGACATGGCGTTCCCGCGCATGAACAACATCTCGTTCTGGCTTACGGTGGCCGCCTTCGCTAGCCTGCTCTGCTCCCTCTTCGTCGAGGGCGCGCCCGGCACCCAGGGCGTGGGCACAGGCTGGACACTCTACCCTCCGCTCTCGACCGCCGGCCATCCCGGCCCGGCCGTCGATTTCGGCATCTTCGCGATCCATCTCGCCGGTGCCGGCTCGATCCTCGGGGCAATCAACTTCATCACCACGATCTTGAACATGCGCGCCCCGGGCATGACGCTGCACAAAATGCCGCTCTTCGCCTGGGGACAGCTCGTCACCGCTTTCCTGCTGCTGCTCTCGCTGCCGGTTCTGGCGGGCGCCATCACGATGCTGCTGGTCGACCGCAACTTCGGCACGACCTTCTTCGATCCGGCCGGCGGCGGTGACCCGATCCTGTTCCAGCACCTGTTCTGGTTCTTCGGTCACCCTGAGGTGTACGTGATGATCCTGCCGGCCTTCGGCATCGTCTCGCACATCATCGCCACGTTCTCGCGTAAGCCCATCTTCGGCTATCTCGCGATGGCCTACGCCATGGTGGCCATCGGCGTCGTCGGCTTCGTCGTGTGGGCCCACCACATGTATACGGTCGGCCTGTCGCTGCAGACGCAGTCCTACTTCGTGTTCGCCACGATGGTGATCGCGGTGCCGACCGGCGTGAAGATCTTCTCGTGGATCGCCACGATGTGGGGCGGCTCCATTCGCTTCACCGCCGCGATGCACTGGGCAGTGGGCTTCATCTTCCTGTTCACCGTCGGCGGCGTCACCGGCGTCGTGCTGGCCAACTCGGCCGTCGATAAGTACCTGCACGACACCTACTACGTGGTCGCGCACTTCCACTACGTGCTGTCGCTCGGCGCGGTGTTCATCATCTTCGCCGGCGTCTACTACTGGTTCCCGAAGATGACCGGCCACGTCATCCCGGAATGGGCCGGCAAGCTGCACTTCTGGCTGGCCTTCATCGGCGCGAACGTTCTGTTCTTCCCGATGCACTTCCTCGGCCTCGCCGGCATGCCGCGCCGCTATGCCGACTATCCGGACGCGTTTGCCCAGTGGCACAAGGTCTCGACCTACGGCGGCCACATCTTCGCGCTCGGCATGTTCGTCTTCGTGATCGGTGTGGTCCTGGCCTTCCGCTCGAAGGAGCGGGCCGCGGACAACCCGTGGGGCGAAGGCGCGACCACCCTGGAATGGACGCTGTCCTCGCCGCCGCCCTTCCACCAGTTCGAGACGCTGCCCCGCATCGTCGACGAGCCGGTTCATACGGCCTGACCATATCAACGGCCACACTCGTTGGAGATTTGCCGGCAGGATTACCGACGCGGCGAAAGCGATCTGCTCGCGGTCTCGGCCTCTTGGAGCCGGATAAACTCGGCGATCAGCCGCTCCAGAGTGTCGCGGAGCGCTAGGCCCGGCTGTTGTGCTTGACCTCGGCCCACGCCGCGACCGCGGCCTCAGCGCTTGCAGCCCCGGATACGATTACAACTACGCGCCGACGACCTACGCCTATCCCGAAGCTCCTGTAGCTGGCGAGTCTCCCGCAGCGAGCGAAGCCGTCGCCTACTGTCAGCAGCGCTACCGCTCGTACGACCCCGCTTCGGGGACCTATCTCGGCTACGACGGCCAGCGGCATCCTTGCCCTTAGGAGGGGCCTGCGAGCCTCAGATGGAGGCTGGAGGACAACCTCGAGCATTGGCTCGTGACTGACGGCGGGGCATCGCCGGGCGAGACGATCGCGATGATCCGCGTCAGGGAGGACCTGCACGAACTACCGCCCCGGACTGCCAGCCTGCCGGCGACCGCGTCCGCCGTCTCGAGCCTGGTCGAGCAGTGCTGGCTCATTGCCTGGGTCTCGGCCCAAAACTGGCCGCGAGGGCGCCGGCGGTCGGGCCCGGCTGATCTGGATCTACGCCAATCTGGGCTGATCCTAGATTCAAGCTCTGGCGCTTGGCCGAGCAGAGCCGCGGCTGGATCGCCAAGATCGCCAGGACAACTAAGCGCGACTCGTCTGACCTGACGATGGTGCTCCGGCGAGCCGCCTAAGCATACCAGCCTTGACGCCGCTCCGCCCGCCAAGGCGATCCCTGAAACGCCAAACGGGCTCTCAGCGATTCAACAGGATGGTGAGGAGCAGGGATGAGTCCTCGACGCCCTTCACAGAATGCCTGGCGCCACCATCCAGATAGACCCACTGGCCAGCCGAGAGTTCCAGAGTGCCCCCGGCGAGGCCGAGCAGCACACGCCCTTCGAGGCAATGAAGCGTGATGTTTCCGGAAACCTGATGGGGCGGTATCTCCCTGCCCGCCGGAACGATCAGGCGGACAACTTCGAAGGCGTCGGACTTCACGATCGCCGTGGTGCGGCTTTCGCGCAGGCTGCCCCCGAGGGGCTGCAGGTCCACCACTTCTCCTGGCCCAGCATGATGTACCGCCATTCGTCACCTCCCATTTCCAGGCCGCTTCCACCACGGACAAGGGTTCCACTCGACGCCAATCGGGCTATGCTCAGGGCATGCTGGCAATCGAGTTCGAAGACGGTGCCGTCCAGATCGACGCGATCATAATCGCCCAGGGGCTCGGGATCGAGCCTGCGCTCGTCCAAGCGGGCATGCGCGAGGGCAGGATCACGGGCCAGCATGAGCGCGGGACCGATGAGGACGCCGGCCGGCATCGGCTGACCTTCTTTTCGGCGAGCCGGCGCTTGTCTCTGATTGTCGACAGCGCCGGGAACGTCATCCGAACATCCGTGATTGATTTTGGCGGCCGCCCGCTACCGGCATCGTTGCGACGGCCATCCCAAGCACCCCGGAGAAGAGGGGGAAGGCAAGGATGATCAGTGAGTTGTCAAACAGGCTCTCAGCGAGGTCGCGAACGAGGAGGCTCTTCTGCGAGATTATGTCATGAACGTCGGCTATCATTGAGATTGTGACAACGGCGTCCGCGAACTCGGGAGAGCAGCAGTCCCAGCAAACACGCACGCAGCCCGCGTTCCAACCGAGGTGCCCTACCGAGTGTCTCGATCCCAGATTGGGCTCGGCCGATATAGCTGCAAAGACTCTCCGATGGGTCTTCCTGCTCATGTGGTCGCCATATAAGCAAACGGCAGCTCGGAATCAGGGTTGGGTTTCGGCCGGACTGCATCGGCAAGACAGTACCGACGCCGGCGCGTGAGACGGACTCCTGTCCTGGGGGCTCGCTGGTGCACCGGATGCTTGAGCCCACTTCGGAACAGAGGCTCGGACCGGAGAACCCGGGCGTAATCGCCACTCAACAGCCTCACGAGATCAAGCCGTGCGACCCTGTGCGTTTTTTTGTCGAGTTCTGCGCCGCCGCGCGGCAGGGTGGTCCTGCGAGCGCGCATGCGGCAAGCAGGGTTGCCGGACATGGATGAGGCAGCGATTGCGCGGGCCATTCACGTCACTGCGGTGGTCGTTTGGATCGGGGGCGTAGCCATGGCCACCACAGTTATTCTGCCCCTGGTGCGGCGCAAAGGAGCGCCGGTGGAGAAGCGGCTCGCATTGCTGGAGGCGGTAGAGGGCCGGTTCGTCTGGCAAGCCAGGATTGCGACTGTGCTGGTCGCGCTCAGCGGCCTCTACATGGTGCAGCGATATCAACTCTGGAGCCGCTTCGTCTCGCTCGAGTTCTGGTGGATGCACGCGATGCTGGCCACCTGGCTGATCTTTACGGTCCTGCTATTCGTGATCGAGCCGTTTCTGATGCATGGCTGGGTCCGCAACCGGGCGCTCTCTGGAGACGAGTCCGCGTTGTCCCTGCTGCAAGGCGTTCACTGGGCCTTGTTGCTGCTCAGCCTCCTCACCGTAGTCGCTGCGGTGGCGGGGACCCACGGCGCGGTATTGCTGCCCTGAACGGTCCACGGCGCCGCGCCGACCGAACGCCCTGAAAGGCTCGGCGGGACGCGGGCGGAACTCGATCTGGCGCGGGCCGGACCTCAGGCGAGGTTTTGCCAAACGTTTAATCAGAAGGGGGTGATTGCGAGGAAACCATAGGGATGCGAGCCGGCGAGCTGGAGGTCGCAGATATCCGAGTTCTAGGGCTGGTCGCCCTCGCCGGACTTCGCGCTCGGCCTCTGTCCTCGCCTCATCTCCTGCTCGTCTGGTTCTCTGATCCTCTGGTCCAGGGTGATCCTCTCAATCAGCCCGGTCCAAAGCCAGCCGGTCAAGTCACACCCCAGTGACTGCGGTTTCTGGATCCGTTCTGCAGATGCACGCGCGCAGCGCATAAGCCGGCATGTCGTTAGAGCATGCCTCAGCGGAAGTGCCGCTCTCGAGGCGCGGCATTAGGATGCCTGCGAACTGCGCGTTGGGAGCTCGTGAAGGAGCAAGACCGAGTTCTAAGGCCGGCTGCCCCGCCCCAGCGGGCAAGCTCCTGGCTCGGGAACGTTTCTGCAGCAGCGTCATCTAACGCCTTTTCCCAGAAGCAGGGGTCTTGCCATGGCCGAACGCACTCATCAGCAGCCCCCAGCAGACGATGTAGCGTTGCTCGAGCAGGCCCGTCACCAGGATCCCGCAGCTGTCCGGCTGATCCTTCAGCAACACAACCGCCGACTGTATCGCCTGGCGCGCAGCATCCTCCGGGACGAGAACGAAGCGGAGGATGTGCTGCAAGAGGCCTATGTGCGAGCCTTCACTCACCTGAGCACCTTCCGGGGCGAGGCTCGCTTCAGCACGTGGCTGACCCGCATCGTCATCAACGAAGCGTTGGGCCGGCTCCGGCGTCAACGCCTGGCTCTGGATCTGAGCGTCGGCGAATCGCCCAACATCGGCGCCCAGATCATTCCGTTTCCGCACGCCAGCGCCTCGCTCGATCCGGAAGCACTAATGGCACAACACGAGATCCGCACTTTGCTTGAGCAGGCAATCGACAGGCTGCCGGCTACGTTTCGCACGGTGCTGGTCGCGCGCCTCGTTGAGGATTTAAGCACCGAGGAAACCGCAGAGCTACTCGGCATCCGGCCAGAGACCGTGAAGACCCGCCTGCATCGCGCGCGGCAACTCCTGAGACGCGACTTGGAGGAGCAGATTGGCCCTGTGCTGGCCGATGCATTCCCGTTCGCCGGCCTCCGCTGCAAGCGTCTGACCGATGCCGTGCTGGAGCGGCTCGGCTCCATGTAGCGCGCGGGAACCTTTCTGTGCGTTCGGCATCCAAGTGCGCTTGAAAGGGCACCTGAGGGGCCCAATGATGGAGAGACGCGATGCTCATGAGAGGAACTGCGGTTTTAGCCGCGTTGGTGCTGAGCACTGTCGCAGCCAGCGCCCAAGGCACCAAGCCGAACGACGCGCAGATCGCCCACATCGCCTACACGGCCGGACAGATCGACATCAAGACTGCAGAACTCGCGCTGCAGAAATCTAAGAACAAGGACGTGCGCGCCTTCGCGGAAGACATGGTGCGCGACCATAAGGCGGTGAACGACAAGGCTCTGGCGCTGGTCAAGAAGCTCAACGTCACCCCTCAGGACAACGAAACCAGCAGGGCGCTGACCAAGCAAGCTGACGAGAAGGAAGCTTCGCTGGAGAAGCTCAACGGCTCCGCCTTCGATAAGGCTTATGCCGAGAACGAGGTCGGCTTCCACAAGACCGTCAATGGTGCGCTTGAGACCACACTCATCCCATCAGCCAGCAATCCCGAGCTGAAGGACTTGCTGCGAACAGGTTTGAAGATCTTCCAAGGGCACGAGCAGCATGCCGAGCACCTCGTCCAGGCGCTGAAATGACGTGCCGGCGTTTGAGGCGACCGCTTGGCTTGACCTGGTTTCTCGGCGTGATGGCCTTGTCCGTGAGCGCAGCATGGGCGGAGACGATCCGAATCCGAGTTGAGGATCTTGCCTTTGTTCCAGCGCACGTTTCTGCGCGCGTGGGCGACACCATAGAGTGGGTCAGCCGTGACTTCGTTGCGCATACGGCAACAGAGCGCGACGGAAGGTGGGATGTGGCCATTCCGGCAGGAGGAACCGGCCACGTCGTGCTCATGCAAGCAGGTGAGGCTGAGTACTACTGCCGCTACCATCCGACCATGCGCGGGCGGATCTCCGTCACCGCGTCACCATAGGCAAAGAGAGCCGACGTGATCGGGGCATCCTCACAGTCCGTGCAGCAGTCAGTCCAGCGTTCGGTATTTCGGTCGTCCGTTGATGCATACCTCTATAGAGGCTGTGAAACGACCCGAAATCCTATTTGCCTCGGTCAGCGGACTAGGGCGTCTGCGCACGGGTTTGAGGATGCTACTCGATTCTTATTCGCTGGCGAGGAACCGGACTTTGCCGACCGGATGGGAGCTTGGCCGCCGGACGTGAGACGCCATGCTTTGGAACTGGCGACCGGACCATGTCCGCTTAGAGCCCACCAAGGAGCAGAGCCGACAGACCGTCGACCACCCGACGCGAGACTCTGGGAACGTCCGCTTGGGGTCATTCTGAGGCTTTCACTTAAGCCGTGCCGGACGTCCGCTTACCTACTATTCGAGCGCAGACGCGGACAGACGGCTCTCGGCCAGATTGAGTCATTCGCGGCCCATTAGACTGCTGGCAAGCAGACATTCCGAAAGTCAGAGACGGGTCGCAAGCAGCCCCGCGCGAAGGAAGGCCCAGCGTCAGATTTCGACCGCTAGGCGACCGCAGCTCTCGGACCATCCCTGAAGCCGTCGGTGGCTGAAGTCCGTTGCCCGGCCCTTCTTCGACGGCTATCGCCGGCCTCTCCTGGTGAAAACAGGGATATTGGCCATGAAGAAAATCGGGTTTCTGTCGTTCGGGCACTGGTCGCCAAACGGGCGTTCGGAGACCCGCACGGCGGGCGACACTCTGTTGCAATCGATCGACTTGGCGATCTTAGCAGAAGAGCTCGGTGCGGATGGCGCCTACTTCCGGGTCCACCATTTCGCGCGCCAGCTCGCCTCGCCGTTTCCGCTGCTTGCGGCCGTCGGAGCCAGGACCAGGCGCATCGAGATCGGCACCGGCGTCATCGACATGCGCTACGAGAACCCCTCTACATGGTCGAGGATGCCGGCTCGGCGGACCTGATCTCGGGCGGACGCCTGCAACTCGGCATCAGCCGAGGCTCGCCCGAGCAGGTCATCGATGGCTGGCGACATTTCGGCTACACGCCGCGTGAGGGCGAGAGCGATGCCGACATGGGACGCCGGCACGCCGAGGTGTTCCTCGACCTGCTGAAGGGAACGGGCTTCGCCGAACCAAACCCGCGGCCGATGTTTACCAACCCGCCGGGGCTGCTGCGCCTGGAGCCGCATTCTGACGGTCTGCGCGAACGCATCTGGTGGGGATCGGCGTCCGACGCCACCGCCGTCTGGGCCGCGCGGCAGGGCATGAACCTGCAAAGCTCGACCCTCAAGGCAGACGAGACCGGCGAGCCATTCCACGTCCAGCAGGCCAAGCAGATCCGCCGCTACCGCCAAGCGTGGACGGAGGCAGGCCACACGCGTGAGCCGCGGGTCTCCGTCTCTCGGTCAATCTTCGCGCTCGTGAACGACGTCGACCGCGCCTATTTCGGACGCGGCGAGAGCAGCGACCAAGTCGGCATCATCGACAACATGCGGGCCGTCTTCGGTCGCACCTACGCTGCGGAGCCTGAACGCTTGGTCGAGGAGACTCAGGGCCGACGAAGCTATCGCTGAGGCTGATACCCTGCTGCTGACGGTCCCGAACCAGCTGGGCGTGGCCTACAACGCCCATGTCATCGAGACCATTCTGAAGCATGTGGCCCCGGCACTCGGTTGGCGGTGACCAGCCACAAGCCGATGGGGACGCGAACCTGCCGGAGCGCACAGCTCCAGCATGCAAACCCATAGTAGACGACCGGTCTAATCCGTTCCATGGCATCGGCATGGCACACGCGAGCGGCAACCACCGATGTCCGGCAAGGCATCCTCGACACCGCCCGCCAGATCGTGGGCGCAAAGGGGTTCTCCGGCGTCGGCCTCAACGAGATCCTGGCCGCGGCCGGGGTCCCGAAGGGCTCGTTCTACCATTACTTCGGATCTAAGGAGTCGTTCGGCGAGGCGTTGCTGGCAGACTACTTCGAGGACTACCTCGCCGACATCGACGCCACCTTTGCCGAGCCTGGTCTCAGCCATGGCGAGCGTCTGATGAACTACTGGCGCAAGTGGCAGGCGACACAGGGCAGCATCGACTATCAGCGCAGGTGCCTGGCCGTGAAGCTTGCGGCGGAGGTTGCGGACCTATCCGAGCCCATGCGCCTCCCGCTTAAGGCGGGGACGGCCGGGATCATCGAGCGGGTGACCGGCGCTATCGGGGCGGGCATGGCTGACGGTTCGCTGAAGGTCGAGGGCAAGCCGCGCGAGACCGCCGAGACGCTCTACCACGTGTGGATCGGCGCGAGCCTCATGGCGAAGATCAATCGTACCGATGCGCCGTTCGAGGCCGCGATGGCCACGACACGCCGCGTCCTCAACCCGCAATCAGGTTGATCGCGCATAGGGAGCGCCGCCTAACTCGCTCGATCAGATTAGAAACGACCAGTCTCCTCGGAAGCGTTCAAAGAGGAGAACCACCATGAGCTTGCAGCCCCCACACCGTTG
Organism: Methylobacterium sp. P31; assembly: GCA_050632875.1. GTDB lineage: Bacteria > Pseudomonadota > Alphaproteobacteria > Rhizobiales > Beijerinckiaceae > Methylobacterium. The sequence goes on from JBODSC010000003.1 coordinate 940,189, forward strand.
CGCCCGACCTCCTGTCCGCCGAACCCAGCGCGACTCTGCTCGACGGCTTTACCGCCTCAGCCGAGGAGCGCATCACCCTGGAGGGCATCGGCGCCATCCGCATGGCCGGACCCGAGGTGACCCGTCATGCCGATGGCGCCTTGAGGCGGACCGACGGTAAGCAGACGCTCGAGACCACTGCGGAGCGGGCTGAAGCGGCGGTGGGGTCACACTGTAACTGACTTGCGGGCGGACGAAAGCGCCGACTGGTCGGCTCGGCTTACTCGGCGACCGTCCACATGAACCCCTTCAACCAAGGAGTGCACAGATGAAGATCCTGATGATGCTGACCTCCCATGACAAGCTCGGCGACACCGGCCGGAAGACTGGCTTCTGGCTGGAGGAGGCTCGCCGCGCCCTACTACGTCTTCAAGGACGCCGGGGCAGAGGTCGTCCTCGCGTCGCCCAAGGGCGGGCGACCGCCGCTCGATCCCAAGAGCAACGAGCCCGGCTTCCAGACGGACCAGACCCGCCGCTTCGAGGCCGATGCCGAAGCCAACGCTGCCCTGGCGGACACAGTCCGCCTCGACGGCGTCACCCACGATGGCTTCGACGCCGTCTTCTACCCCGGCGGCCATGGGCCGCTTTGGGACCTTGCTGAGGACCCCAACTCGGTGCGGCTGATTGAGGCGACGCTCCAGGCCGGCAAGCCCGTCACCCTAGTCTGCCATGCCCCCGGCGTGCTGCGCCACGCGAAGGCGCCTGACGGCAAGCCGCTCGTCCAGGGCAAGGACGTCACCGGCTTCACCAACACCGAGGAGGAGGCGGTGAACCTCAGCGAGGTGGTTCCCTTCCTGGTCGAGGACGAACTAAAGCGAAACGGCGGCCGGTTCTCGAAGGCGGGCGACTGGGAGCCGTACGTGGTGGCCGACGGCCTGCTGATCACCGGCCAAAACCCGGCCTCGTCCGGTCCCGCGGCCGAGCGCCTTCTTCAGCGCCTCGCGAGTGCCTGATGCGGGAGAATTACCCGCGGTAGGAACTGACCTCAGGCGCGTTCGGTATCCTGGCCGAGCGCGCCTTGTGCATGCCGGCAGAAGGCCTGAGGCGCGATAGCTCTCGACCAGGGTGTCGAACACGGAGATGTCCGAGCGGCTCCTGGCAGACAACTGGCCACCGGACACCGCGGCGAAGATGGCTCGCGCCCGCGCCTCACTGTCCTCGGGATCGACTAGAGTGCAGCCCAGGCTTATCCGCTCGTAATGACATCGAAGCCTTGGGCGAGCGCGTCCTGGTCGGCGCGGGCGCGGGAGGGCCGGAGCCCGCACGGGGTGATGGTCCGTGCTGTCTTCAGGCTGCTCGGCGGCACGCAGGTTCGCTGTCTCATCCAAGACGGCCGCTGGCGTTGCACTTACTCTGCGTCCTCGAACGCCTTGTACAGCGACAGCAATGCCGTCGCCTTCTTCCGCAATAGGCGGTTTATCCGCTTGTCGGGCGGCTTGACCGGGCCGCGTACCGCGTTGAGCCGATTGCTTACTTCATCCAGATCGATTGCATCCGCCTGCCGCCCGATGGCAAGCACGCCTTCGAGAACCGCAAGCCCCTGCTCGAAGGACGGTTCGACGGGCGGCCAGCATGAGAACTCCCGCCCTAAACCGAAGTGCTTGGTGATGTACTGACCGCGCGCTCGTTCGACGGCGGGGGTGTCGGCGCAGGCCAACCGCGTCACGAAGGGTAGAAGGCGCTGCCGTTGCGCATTCGTGGCCATGTCGTTCAGGCGCATGGCGAAGTGGCAGATCGGGCGCGAAAAGCATCTGGGCATACGTTCCACCGAGCCAACTGGCTGGTACGGAAAGCCGTGCGCGATGATCGCCGCTTCGTTGATGCAGGTTCCCCCATCAGGGCCGGGGAAGGCATGCGAGCCCCTGAGAAGCTTCCAGTTCAGGATGTAATCGAAATCGCCCATGGCGATCCCCTTCGGCTTGCCACACAGATCTCAGGTTCATGAGAGCCGGAGCTTTGGTTGTCGGCCCAGACCCTGGCGGCCTTCGTCGGCTACCCGAAGCTGCGGAGAAGGTGCACGCCGCCGAAAATGACGACGAAGAGCACGGCGGAAAAGCCAAGCCAAAACGCCTCGTGTCTGGTGATGTGATCGGTTGTCTGCCTCCAGTCGTTGAACATGGCGCTTCCGAGGCCGCCTCTGATCCGGCCGTCCGCCGAAAGGACGCCTCGCTCGCCCGGAAGTCTGCGAGGCGCAGTCTCTGCTTCGGCAACCTCGCAGTTTCAGCGCCCTGAAACTGCGAAGCTATCAGGTCACAGGGGGCAAGAGACCTGACCGATCTTCCTTAACTTCCCTCGCGTCGAAAAGAATTGATCCTGCTCAAAGTGGGCTGAGCAGCAGTCTTGAAACCGTAGCGGCGGCAGACGCCTTCGTCCGAGATCTGACAGGCGGGCCGGATCGCTTCGCCAGTGGCCGCAGCCTCGACATCGCGGTGGCCGTGGAGTCTGCCACGGAGCCCGCCGAGATGGTGGTGCGGCTGAGGCCGGAGGAGAAGCCCTTTCGAAATGCGGCGCTGACGACAGTCGCCATGGCGGCTCAAGTAACCCCGCCATACTCTCCCATGGCGCAGCCCCGCCGCTGGATCGGACCACCGGCTGCCGGAAAAAGGTCGCTCGCCTCTTCGGGCAACAGGAAGCCCGCAAGCTGCCGACGCAAGATCGGCAATGTGTTCATCCTCCGCATGCGTATGGGCGTCGAAGGCAAACCAGTCTGCGACTGATCGAGTATCGGTGTCCCAAGCGCAGCCACTAGGAAGTGCCAGCCCTCTCGAGAGCGCGGAGCACCTGATCCGCAATGTACGGCTTCGGCACGAACTCACCGTCATCCGGCACATCGCAGGGCGCGGGGCGACAGCGCCCGGACGTGATCACAAGGCGAATATACGGCCAGCGCTCGGCCACTCGGGCAGCCAGCCCAAAGCGGTTCATCGAGCCCGGCATCTCGATGTCGGTGAATAGCATGCTGATGTCGTTCCGGTTCTCCAAGATCGACCACGCCTCGTCGGCAGTGGCCGCTTCAAGGACCCTGAACCCGGCATCCTCCAGCATATCTACGGCCATGATGCGTACCAGCGCCTCGTCCTCGACAACCAGAACAAGCGACTGACAGGGTAGAGATGGGCCGGGCATGGGAGGAAAACGGCGGCAGACCGATGTTGTTTCGCCTATGTTAAAAATCACAGTCGTCCCGGCCCACACGACTCCCCTGGTCTGAAGACCCTGATGGCGCGTGCCAGTGGGTGTTCGACTTGTCCGCTCGCTCGGGCTCAGTACCCCGTCTGCTCATGCGCACCTGATCAGGGTGACATCGAGGGTCTGCATCTCGTGAGCGGAGGGCATTGCTTCGCCCAGTCTTGTACAGGCCCAACTGCGCACAGCAATCGATGTCTTCGGCAAGATCGTCGAAGATCGCATTCGAGATGTTCGCGCACCCGATTTTTGACTCTTGTCCGCGACCCATCCTGGAATGTTCTGTGGCGCTTTCGCATCAACCACCCAGCCTGCGAAACGCGCAGAGGAACCAAGATCCGATACACAACCTTGGATATGAACGACACGCATCGGTTGGGCGGCCCCTCCCTTTGTGGCTGCCCGCGTAGGAAGGAACACGCATGGCATCCCAGTCTGGGTCCGCCACAGAGCGCACGGACGAGCAACGTTTCCGGCTTCTGGTCCAGTCGGTAACCGACTACGCTATCTACATGCTCGATCCCACCGGCATCATTACAAGCTGGAACCCTGGGGCGGAGCGCTTCAAAGGCTACACTGAGACCGAGATCATCGGCCAGCACTTCTCCCGCTTCTACACCGAGGAGGATCGGCAGACCCTTTTGCCGCAACGGGCACTTGCGACCGCGGCCAATGAGGGCCGCTTCGAGCAGGAAGGCTGGCGCGTCCGCAAGGACGGCACCCGGATGTGGGCGCATGTCATCATCGACCCCATCCGCGACCCGTCCGGAACGCTCATCGGCTTCGCCAAGATCACACGGGACATCAGCGCGCAGAAGGCTGCCCGTGAAGCGCTACGCCAGAGCGAAGAGCGCTTCCGGCTCCTCGTTCAGGGGGTGACGGATTACGCCATCTTCATGCTCAGCCTGGACGGCGTCGTGACGAACTGGAACTCCGGTGCGGCTCGGATCAAGGGCTACACAGAGGCCGAGATCGTCGGGGAGCACTTCTCCCGCTTCTACACCGAGGAGGACCGGGCAGCGGGCGTGCCCGTCAGAGCGTTGGAGACGGCCAGACGGGAAGGCCGGTTCGAGGCTGAGGGCTGGCGGGTGCGCAAGGACGGCACCCGCTTCTGGGCGAGCGTGGTGATCGACGCGATCCGCGATGACACCGGCCAGCTTATCGGCTTCGCCAAGGTCACCCGCGACATCACCGAGCGGCAGAATGCGCAGGAGGCGCTGGAAGAGGCGCGCGCCTCCCTGTTTCAGGCGCAGAAAATGGAGGCGCTCGGTGGCCTGAGTTCCGGCATCGCGCACGACTTCAACAACATCCTAGCCGTCGTTCTCGGCAATCTCGACCTGCTTCGCCGTGCGCCGGAGCAGCGGCGCGAGCGCCTGATCAACAACGCGGTCCAGGCGGTGGAGCAGGGCCGCAAGCTAACCCAGCAGCTGCTCGCCTTCGGGCGTCGGCACCTGCACCAGCCCGAAGTTCTGGATTTGAACCGGCTGATCCTCGGCATGGACGACATGCTCAAGCAGTCGCTGCGGGGGGACATCCGCGTGGTGTTCGATCTCACGGAAGAGCTATGGGCCGTTGAGGTTGATCCGGCTCAGCTTCAGATCGCGCTGATCAACCTCGCGGTGAATGCGCGTGACGCCATGCCCAGAGGCGGCCAGTTCCGGATCAGAACGGAGAACGTCACCGCGCCCGGCAGTGACGTTGAACAGAGCGTCGCGATTGCGGTGAGTGATACCGGGTCCGGCATGCCACCCGACGTGATCGCTCGCGCCTTCGAGCCATTCTTCACCACGAAGGAGGTTGGCAAGGGCACGGGATTGGGGCTGCCGCAGGTCTACGCGTTCGCGCAGCAGTCGCGTGGCTCAGTCCGGATCTCGAGCGAGGTCGGCCGCGGCACGACGTTCACGATTTCGCTGCCGCGCACGCAGGCGCAAGTCGCGGAGGCTCAACGGGTGAGGCACGATCCTGACAAGGCCATGCGCCCGCTTCGTGTTCTTGTGGTTGAGGACAACGCGCAGGTGGCGGAGGTCGCTGCCTCGGTGCTGGCTGAGCGGGGCCACGCGGTCGTGAGCAGCGCCAGCGCTTCTGAAGCCCTGCACGCGCTGAACTCGGGGCAGCCCTTCGACGTGATCTTGTCCGACCTTGTGATGCCAGGGGAGATGAACGGGTTCGATCTGGCTCAGCGCGTGCGCGACCGCTGGCCCTCTCTGCCGGTGCTGCTGGCGACAGGCTACAGCGATCAGGCAGCCAAGGCGATCAAGGCGGGTTTCCCGCTGATTTCGAAGCCCTACGAACCCGCAGCGCTTCTGCTCGCCGTTGAGAGGACAGCCTCGGCCGACGCCACCCCCGGGTTGGGGGACAATGTCGTCCGCCTCCCTCGCACCGCGAAATGACCGGGAGCCGCACCTGAGCCGCGGCCTCATCTGCGGTCGGCGTAGCTACCTCGGATGGCCCCTGGTTCGCGCCTACAACTAACGGGAACCAAAGGTCCAAAGATACCGAAACCCCGGAGGGAGGCCGGGGCTTTCTTGCGAGAGCAGGAACCCCGGCACCGACCAAGGCGGCGCGCTGACGAGGTCAGTACGAGCGCGACGAAGTGGCGGGGCCTGTCGCCCCCGTCTTCGCGGGCACCGAGCCATTCGTGTTCACGGACCGGCTGGCGCGATGGTGCCCGGTGGCGCAACCCGCCGCGGCACCGGCCACCCCGTGTCCGACCACGTGCTCAGCAAGGCCGCCGACGACGGCACCCTTCAGGCTGCCATCTGGCCGCAAAGTGCCCAGGTGGTGCTCGAGAAGACGAAAACCGGCGCGCCGCGCCGGGTGCCACTCTCCGATAAGGCCGTCGCGACGATCAAGAACCTACTGGACGATCCCCCTCGGCCGCACTCGGGCTAACTGCTCTGCAAGGAGGATGGCACGCGGTACGGGGACATGAGGAAGGGCTTCCGCGCTGCCTGTCGCCGGGCGAAGAGCGAGAACATGAGGTGGCGTGATTTGCGCCATACGTTCGCGTCCTGGTTCGTCCAGCGCGGCGGCGACCTCTACAAGCTGTCCCGGATCCTCGGCCACACCGGGCTCCAGATGACCTCGCGATATGGATATCTGCGTGTCGTGGACTTGCATGACGCGATCGAGAGGATGGCACAAGATCGGCCACAGGAGCGTCAGATCGACCTGCCTGCAAGAGCCCGAAGCACCGCCCAGCTGGACGGTCGAGAACCCGAAAACCATCGATGATACAGAGGGTTGAGATGGTCGGAAATTCAGGAATTGTTGTCCGCCTGCATGACCATGAGATCACCGGCCCTCTCATAAGACTACGCGCGGGACCGAATAATCGTCTCCGGTCGGGTGCCACGAAGGAGCGGCCGGATTCGTGGTGAAACCCGCACGGACCCCACAAGCTTCCACGATCGCCGCGCACCCGAGAGCCCCTCCGGATCTTTCGCCGCGGGAAGTGTGGCTCATTTGCCGCAGGATTGTCTCTCCATCGCGCTTCTGCGTAGTTTGCCCGGCGGCCGGTCGCGGGTTCACTCGCAGCGCCGGCTCGTGATCGTACGTGGACTCTCGACAACCAGGAGGTCGCTATGGTTGTGCTGCGGATCGCGGTTCTGTCCGGCTGCGGGCTGATGCTGGGCGGGTGCCTGTCTGCGCCGAATGCCGTGGACGCTTTCGCACCCGCGACACCACTGGCTGTCTCGGACGCGGCTTTGCCGCCGACCTCGGAGCCGGGCCGGCTTCTGAAGTCCGGTCTCGGTGAAAATCGAGGGGGCTTGAACCCTACAGCCGAACTGACGTCGTCGGTGCGTGCGCGGGTCGCCTGGGAGCCGCTGCGCCCGGACCGGCTTAGCCAGCAGCCCACTTTCGCCGCACACTCCGCGAACTTTCGCGGCGCCGACACGATGGCGGATCCGGCCGGCACGGCGAGCCTCACGCCTGCGGCGAAGAGCGGCCTCAAACGCGGTTCCGCGCCGCCCGCGCGCAACGGCGAGGAGGCCTTCGTTCGCTTGGAGCGCGAGGGTCATCGGGACGCCAAGTCGATCTGCAGCGGCTGCTGATTGGCTGGGGCGGAAGGCCGCCGGATGCGGTGGGCTTGCTGCGGGCCTACGCCCATCGCACCGGCAACCGGTGCTCACCGCATTCGCCCGACGAGGGGATAGGCTCGGGCTGGCCGGCCTCTACAATGGAGGCATCGGACTTTGCCCGCGCGCGAGACTGCTCTGTCATTCTCGGTCGAGGGCTGAATTCAGGGATTTACGGTTTGGTTCGCTTCACCTCGACATTGGCCTTGGTCGGAACTGCGGCACTGATGTCGTGCGGCCCGGTCCTGGCCGCGTCCGACATTACGATGGCGGCGATCACGACCGGCCGGCTCTACGTGGTTGGAACGACCGAGCATCCACACACGCCGGTCACCCTCGATGACCGTTTCACAACGGAATCGGACGATACGGGCAAGTTCCAGTACGAATTGGTCTATCATCCGGCGCGCTGCATCGTCTCCGCCATCATCGAGGGCAAGGCACACGAGGCGGTCGTCACCAATTGCGGCCAGCAATGCCAGCCCGGCCCGGAAAAACCGGGCGCGCCTTCGCCCTCGGCGGCCGTCGCGCCGCACCTGCCCGCCGCGGCGCAATCGGCTGGGAAGCCGGCGCCCGCGGGAGCGGCGGCACGTCTGCAGACCAACCCGCCTGTTCAGCCGCCGCCCGCGCGGACCGGTGCAGTCACCCCGCCGTCAACGGTCAAGACCAAGCCCGCTGCTAAACAGCCCGCCCACACGCCGCCGCAGAAGGCGGCTCAGCATGCGACGCCGCAGGCCAAACCCGCACAGCCACCCAAGCCGTCCCGCAAGCCCCATCCCCCGGCGGCAGACAACCCCGACGACGCCGAGCCTCCCATCGCGGATTGACGCGACGCGCGCCGCCGCCGCGCGGAATGCGGGCGGCGCGCCCGAACTGCGGAGCGTATCCGGGCAAGTCTCCGTTCCAACCGCCGGCAGGCGCGTTGCCCGCCCCGGTGGACGCAGGGCCGCAAAGCTCCGATTCTATTAGAATACTGACATTTATACGAACGTAATTCCAATATACCGGTCTCAAATCTCAGATATTGAAGTATTCATAGCTGCCCAGCTTCAGGGCAGCGAAGAAGATGATTTATGCACATATCCCAGACCCTTGCAGGGTCGTCGGTGGTCGGGTGCGATTCCTCGGAGCCGGCATGAAGGGCCTTCAGATCACGTGCCGGCAGTTCCGTTGCAGGGGAAGCCGTCGAGCAGGCGTATCGCCCCGCATTGCCGAACGAGCGGACAGCCGGCTGGGTCAACGCGCCCGGAGTAGGCCGCAATTATCGCTTGTTTAATACTGATCTCTAGTTGTGCGCGTCGCAGCCGCGGATTGCTTCTATTCGGCTGCTCAGAGGCCGCCGTGTGGCTACAAACCGTCTCGATTCGCACAAAACTCGTGATCGCCTTCTCGCTCCTGACCGTCTTTGTGGTCGGACTGGGCCTGCTCGGACTTACGAGCACGCACAAATTGCGCGAGCAGGGGCTCGTGCTCGAGACGAACTGGCTGCCGAGCATCAGGACCCTGGGGGAGATCGATACGCTCACGGCACGCAGCAGCAGCCTTCTCCTGCGCCACACGCAAGCCACCGATCCGGCTCTCCTGGCCGCAATCGAGAAGGATATCGAACGCTTCGACCGGAAGCTGGTCGACCGGATCGCCGCCTATGAGGGCATGATCAGCTCCGCTGAGGAGCGGACGCAGTTCGAGACGTTCAGCCGCGAATGCGACACGTTCAAGTCGGTTCGCAATGCTGTCATCGCCCTCTCGCGCAACGGCGAGAAGGCGCAGGCCTATCAGCTCTACGAGACCAAGGGTCTCATACCGCGCCGTGCAGCGTCCGCGGCTCTCGAGAAGCTTATAGCGATGAACAATGACGGGGCACGGGACTCGCAGGCGGAGAGCGCCGCCGTCTACGAGGAGACCCGCCTGGTGATCCTCATCGCCATTGGGCTCGCCCTGGCGCTCTGCGCATTGTCCGGCGTGGTGAACGTCCAGGGCGTGACCCACGGCATCGCCTCCGTGGTTCGGCCGATGCAGGCGCTGATCGCCGGCGACTTCGCGGTAGAGATTCCCCATCAGGGTGCCAAGACCGAGATCGGCACCATCGCCGCCGCCGTGCAGGTGTTCAAGGACAACCTGATCCGCACCCGCGCGCTGGAGGCGGAGACCGCCCAGGCGCGTCTCTCGGCCGAGGAGCAGCGTCGGGCCGGCATGCGCCAGATGGCCGATCGGTTCGAGGCCGCAGTGGGCGGCATCATCGGCCAGGTCTCGGCCTCCGCCACCGAGTTGCAGGCCACCGCCCAAACCATGACGACCACCGCGTCGGAGACGGCCCAGCCAATCCGCAACGGTCGCGGCCGCCGCCGAGCAGGCCGCCAGCAACGTTAACACGGTCGCGTCGGCCGCCGAGGAGACTCGGCGCGTCAGTTCGGGAGATCGGCCGGCAGGTCGACGGCTCGGCCGAGCTGGCCAAGGTGGCGGCCTCTGAGGCCGACCAGACGGCTGGGCTGGTGCAGGAGCTGAGCGGGGCGGTGGCGCGCATCGGCGACGCGGTCGGTCTTATCGCGTCGATCGCCAGCCAGACCAACCTGCTGGCGCTCAACGCCACCATCGAGGCCGCCCGCGCAGGCGCAGCGGGCCGCGGCTTTGCCGTGGTGGCCTCCGAGGTAAAGGCCTTGGCCGAGCAGACCGCCCGGGCCACCGACGAGATCGCCGGCCAGATCGCCCGGGTCCAGGGGGTGACCGGCCAGGCGGTCGGCGCCATTGGCACGATCACGGCGCGCATCCGCGAGATCAACGGCGTGGCGGCGAGCATCGCGGCGGGGGTCGAGGAGCAGGGTGCGGCCACCCAGGAGATTGTGCGCAACGTGACTCAGGCCGCGCAGGGCACAGGTGCGGTGACCAGCAACATCGCCGGAGTGGCGAGCGCGGCGGACGAAACCGGAGCCGCGGCAAGCCAGGTGCTGGGCGCAGCCTCCGAGCTGTCGCGCCAGTCCGAGCACCTCACCGCCGAGGTCGGCCGTTTCCTCGCGACCGTCCGGGCCGCCTGAGCCGCAGATCGCTGCTGGCGAGCCATCCCGTATCGCGTCCGGGTGCGGCTGAACTCTCGGAGCCCCGGAAGCCTCCAGACCGTCCATCAAGTCCAGTCCGACACGTCGCGTCGGACTGGGTGGGCTACGGCGGGCGTCTCCGGCAAGATGCAGGGCCGGCATCCCCACGCATTTAAGGCTACGGCGTCAGGATTCCTTAACGCAAATCGTCGCCGAGAGCTGCCCCTTCCTGGATTACGAGGCAGATTGCCGTGAGCGTTGCTCTGCTTGTGCTTGGGTCCAGCGGTGTTCAAGGCATTGGCGTTCCTGGCCGGTCTCGGATCGGCGGCCTGCGGCTTCCTCTTCGTTCGCGAGGTACTCTGGATACTGTCCAGGCAGGCAACCCCGGGCGAAAGCCGGCTCGGCCTCGCAATCGCGCTGCTCGGCTTCAGCGTGAGCCTCGGTGTCGTCGCGATCCTGCTCCTGCGCCGGCGTTGACGTCGGCCCCGGACCGACGGGCCGCAGCCCAGGTGTGCAGCAACACGCCCGCCCGGAAAGCTTGGGCGTACATCAGGGTCATGCCGCGAACACAGTCGCGGACCCGATGGAGACTTCCCATGATCCTCGTCGCTCGCATCACCCTGGCCGCCGCGGTTGCCGCCGCCACCGTCGCGGTTCTGGCCGGCACCTATGTCGAGGCCCTGGATCGCGCCCTGCCGATGCACTTCGTCTGATGAGCGCCGGTGCGGGCTGAATAGCGCCGTCCTCCGGGTGCCCGTTCCGGCGCGACGGCGTCTTCGGCAGCGGACAGGAGGGAGCCGATGAACATAGTGCTGGATACGATCGTCTATGGCGCCGTCCGGATCGCTGATGCCCTCGACGACCTCCTCGCTGAAGCCGCCCTCGGCTTCGGTGCCGCCGCCCCGTTCGTGTCCGATCGAGGCGACAATTGCGCCGCCGTACAGGCCTGCTCGTCGCGGCCGGACGAGACCGCGGGTCGGCCCTGAGCCGGACGGCGTTCGGCGACCTGGCGGGTACAATCCGGCCGACCATAATTCGATGGACGTCGCCGCCGGCAGCCCGGCGTCGCGGGATTACCGCTTCTGGACTCCAGGCGCGGACTGATCCGTCTGGGGTTCGGTCTTGCTGGCATCGGGCTTCGTCGGCGCGTTGTTCTGTGCCTGCTTGTTGTCGCAGGCGGCGAGCCCGAGGAGCAGGAGCCCGACGATCGCAATGAGTCTCGTGGCCGGCATGAATCCCCTCAGCGCTCTAGGCACGATATTCGGTCGCTCGCTCCGCCCGGCTTCAACCGGGCGGGGCTCTTCGATGCCGTCTTGAGCTTCGCGTCAGCGGCTCCCGGCACCCGGCTTGGCACCGGAGCCGGCATCGGTCGCGCCCGTGCTGTTCATGGTTCCGGAGCGGCTCAGCGAACCGGTCGACGGGCCGCTGCCCTTGGCTCCCGGCGTCGAACCCGAGCCCGCGTCATCCGGACCGGTCTTGTTCGCCGTCCCGGATCGGCTGGTCGCGCCGGAGGTGCTTTCGGCGGCCAAGGCGGGAACGCTGGCAACGAGAAGGCCGGCAACAGCGATCGTGATGAGCTTCATGGCGTCTCTCCCTCATCAGCCGACAGTCCGACCCCGCGAGGCTGCTGCCGGTCTCCTGGGGAACACCATGCGATCGCGGCTGTTCCTGTACCCGCGGCCGACATGCCGGGATGGCACTTCCGGAGTGCCGACCGAAAGGCTTCGTGTCGCGATGGCGGGGGCGGAGCGCGTACCGCGGGATCCCGGTAGCCCCCGCCCGCGCCGTGTCGTCCCGGATCAGGATGAGGCGATTTGATCGTTATCTGCCGCCGCGGTGGGCAAGGTCTCGCGCGCTTCCTCGTCGGGCATCCGGTAGCCGCGCTCCCAGGTGCGGTGGGCGTCCGATCCCGCAGGGTAGGGGTTGGCGGTGATCGGATCACCCCGGTCGCGGGCGTGACGCCCTTCCTCGCTGACGATGGTGGGTGAACGGGACGATAGTGTCACGGCTCGACCTCCAGCACTGGATCCGCTCGACGAAGACCGGCTCAGCGGATGATCGGGACCGCCCCCGCCCGCGATTGCGAGTTCGCGCTGGTCACGCGCCAAACCGTGCCGCCTACATCGTCGGCGATGAGCAGGCCGCCATGACTGTCGACGGCGAGGCCCACCGGCCGGCCATGTGCCTGCCGGTCGCCGGTGACGAAGCCGGTGACCACGTCCTGAGCCTTGCCGCTGGGCTTGCCGTTCTCGAACGGGATGTAGACCACCTTGTAACCGTTGAGGGGATTGCGGTCCCAGCTGCCATGCTCACCCACGAAGGCACCGCCGCGATAGGTCTGCGGAAGGGCCGCAGCGGTGTAGAAGGTCATCCCGAGCGGCGCGACATGCGAACTCAGCGCGTAGTCGGGCATGATCGCCTGGGCAACGAGTTCAGGGCGCTGCGGCATCACCCGCGGATCGACGTGGTTGCCCCAGTAGCTGTAGGGCCAGCCGTAGAACCCGCCGTCCTTCACCGAGGTCATGTAGTCGGGCACGAGGTCGGGCCCGAGACTCGTCGCGCTCGTTGACCACGCACCATAGCGTCTTGGTCTGCGGCTCGAAAGTGAGGCCGTTGGGATTACGCAAGCCGGTGGCATAGAGCCGGTGCGCGCCGGTCGCCCGGTCGATCTCCCAGATCGCGGCCCGGTTCTTCTCCTCGTCGAGGCCGTTCTCGGTGATGTTGCTGTTCGAGCCAACGCCCGCAAAGAGCTTCGTGCCATCCGGGCTCGCGGTCAGACTCTTGGTCCAGTGATGGTTGATGTGGCCCGCGGGCAGCTCGGTGAGCTTGACGCCCGGCTCCGTGATCTGCGTCTCGCCCGCCTTGTAGGGATAGCGCATCACGGAGTCGGTCTCGGCGACGTAAAGGTCATCGCCGACCAGCGACATGCCGAAGGGCGAGTTCTGCTTGTCGAGAAACACGCTTCGCTGCTCCGGCACGCCGTCGCCATCGGCATCACGCAGCAAGGTGATGCGTTGGCCCGGCGTCTCGGGCGAATGCGACTTCCGCTCCAGCCAGCCCATGATGATCTCCTTGGGCCGGTTGATCGGGGGCGTCGGTCCGCCGCTCTCAGCCACCAGGATGTCGCCATTCGGCAGGACCAGGATCGACCGCGGGTTCTTCAGGCCGGTCGCGAGCGCCTTCACCTGAAGTCCGGCGGCGACCTGCGGGGTTTCGCCCTCTTTCCAGCCGATTGCGCTGGTGACGTGCATCGGCGGCAGCAGATACTGGTGCGGCTCGGGCAGCGGCGGGTTCGGCCCGATCTGGCTCTGCGGATCGATGGGATCCGGCCCGCAGGCGGCGAGCGGCAGCAGCGTGCCCGCGGCGAGCCCCCGTTGGAGACGCGTCATGCCCGTTCTCCCACCTGCACGCCCACACCGTGACGATGGACCAGAGCCGCCCCGATCCAGCCGGTGACCAGCAGGATCAGGACCACGAGAGCCGACAGGATCAGCCCCGTCGGCACGACGGAGGTGTACGCGTCGCGGCTGTGCACGAAGACGTTGATGATGCTGAGGACCAGAGCCACGGCATTCCCGGCCGCATGGATCCAGGCCGGCCGGAGGCGCCGGACCCCACGATCGCCGAAGAAATCGATGAGACCCGCCAGCGCTGCGAAAGCGGAGCCGATCAGCCCGACGCTCAGGAGCCAGGCGGAGAAGTTCGCCCACTGCATGTTGGCGGTAAACCAGTAGGCGATGTCGGTCACCAGCGTCCCGACGAAGCAGACGATCGGGATGGGGACCAGCATTGGGTGGATCGGGTGGCCTGAGATCCGGGCTGTGGATTGCGGGGTCGTCAGGGCCAAGCAGGTATCCTCGTCACGAACTCTGGTCGCGCGGCCCTTGTTCTACCGCGCGTGCCTTCAAAGGTTCCCGCGCCGCCGTCCCGCTGTACGGGCGGCGATCCCGAGCGGCCTGCCGAGCGTTGACGCAGGGCCGAGCGGGCATTCGGGAGCGCCGGAGAGGAGGCGACGATGTCGGGAGATCGGAAGAGCTGGCACAGCCCGGCGGAGCTGGCCCTCGCCTGTGATTGTACAGCCGATGCGGTGGAGGCCCTCGCCCGGCGCCATCACTGGCCGCGCATCCACGGCGAGAACGGCGGCAAGATCGGCGTCGACGTCGAGACCGGCCGGGATGCGCTGCTCGGAAGGCCCGGCACCGTCTACGGCCGCATGCCGCTGCGCTGAGCGGCCGGGATCTCGGGGTGCCGGCCTCGGTTGATCTGAGGCCTGTGCCTTCGAGGAGCGCCTGATGCTGGACGAGGAACGCGCCGGTCCCGACCTGCCCAAGCGGCCTGTGATCGGACCGCGAAGCCCCGGCTTGACACCGCAGGCGGATGTCACGTCCGGCCTGCCGCCGGCGCAGGATGCAGGGCCGGCGCAGCGCTGGTCCACGCGGCGTCTCCTGACGGTGCCGGGACTGGCACATGGACGGCGCGGGCCGGCCTAAGACGCATCAACTCTGCACCAACCTGGGGAAGGGGACAGCGCGCCGGATCGGAGCGAGTCCGCGGAAGGTGCGCGGCCCAATGCGAGCCGCGCCTCACCGTACCCTGTCCCGGGAAGCGGCGGTTCAGTGCGACCGGTCGGTCCGATCCGGCGCGCGGCCCTTCGGGCTGTGGGTATGATGGCTGTCCCGCTCGCCGCCGCCGCCCGAGACATGGGACTTCGAATCGTTGGTGGGACTGCCCGGTTCCGGCCCGCGGTGCTCCGCGACGTGAGGCTTCGAGGCGTCCTGATGGCTGCTACCGGGCCCGCCGTGATGACGGTCGGCCGCCGGATTTTTGTTCGATGTGCTCATGTCGATCCTGCAGATGTGCGATCGGGCACCTCGCCCTCGCAGGGCCGTGCATGCACCCGGCGCGGCTCGCCACTCAGACTGCGTCGCCGCCAGCTTGGTCCGGCTGCCCCACCTTCGATCCGGAAAACCGGTGGGCTCAGATCCCGATCGCCGATGACAAGCCAACCCGACCGCCCGCAGGGTGTTCCGTCCGCCACCGCGAGCCCGGCGACAGCTCGGGGCGCTCCCCGCCGAAGTGGACGCTGGTCCGACGAGGGAGCGCGCGTCAAAGCGTGGCTCTAGCCGCGCTGCATGTCGGCGGGGACCTTGCCGCCGTTCTCCGCGAGCTTGCGTACGACCTCCCTGTGCAGCCAGACATTCATGGACGCAGAGTCCTCCTTGTCACCCGTGTAGTGCAGCTCGTCGGCGAGCTGTTTGCGCGCCGTGAGGCTGCTGTCGAGGTCGAGCAGTTTCATGAGATCGACGATCGACTGCTTGTAGTTGAGCGATCCACCCTTTTGGCGGCCATATCGGCCAGTACCCGCCCGACATCGACGTCCTTTCCCGCGGTGGGAGCGACATCGGCCGTCGGGGACGGAGCCCCGCTCATGGCGGGCACGGCCGCATAGCTGGAGCCTGCTCCGGCGCCCAGGGAGCCGGATGCCGCGGGCGAAACCGTTGGGGCCTCCGCGGCGTGGGGCACCGAGGCCTGCGCCGTCGTGCTTCCGCCGCCGAAGATCTTCGACAGGATCGATCCAAACAGGCTCATCGTGTCTCCTTTTGCGTCCAGGGTCGCCGCCTCGGAATGCGGCGACAACCGCGCCGTGCAGAGGCGTGTTCCGGCGCCTCACGCTGCCGGCCGGGAACATGGGGGTACGGCCTCCATTGAACCGGTCGGGCCCTGTGGAAGAGGATGACTCGGGTGGGGTTAGGGACTCGCCGCGCGGCTTGGGCGGCCGGAGCGGCCGCATTCCTGTCCCTGGCAGTGATGGCCTGGGCCCGGGCGTCCGGCGTCAGTGTCCGGGCCAAACTGATCAACGACGTGGCGCTCCCTCTGAGCGGGATGAAACGCCGGGCGCGCGATGCCCGAAATCTGCACGACGCGATCGCCCGGCACCGACGCGTCGAGCCGGCGCGCCCGTCGGCTCGCCTGCGCCGCAAGTTCGTGATCGAAGAGACCATCTGGTGCGGCGCCCAGGTCTTCACGGTCCACCCGCGCACCGCTTGGTCAGGGACGACGATCCTCTACCTGCACGGCGGCGCCTGGGTGTTCGACGTGCTCGTGGCACATTGGTGGATCATCGAGGCTCTCGTCGACCGCACCGGCGCACGCGTAGTCCTCCCGCGCTACCCGCTGGCTCCCGAATGCACTTGGCGCGACACCTACGGATTCCTCGATCGACTCCTGACCACGCATCTCGCCACGGAGCGGGAGCGCCTGATCGTGGCAGGCGATTCCGCGGGCGGCTGCCTGTCGCTCGGGATCGCGCAGCGGCTGCAGGAGCGGGGCGAAACGCGGCCGGCTGGGCTGGTGTTGTTCTCGCCCGCGCTCGACCTCACACTGTCGGATCCGCGGGTCGGCGCCATCGCACCGCACGACCCGATGCTCGCCCTGCCGGGATGCCGGGAAGCCGTGCGCCTCTGGGCCACCGGTACGCCACTCGATGATCCAAGGATCAGCCCGTTGTCGGGCCCTGTCGACGGCCTACCACCGCTTGCGGTGTTCACCGGCACCCGCGATCTCCTGCATCCGGACGCCCTGCGGTTGCGGGATCGCATTGCGGATGCGGGAGGCACGGTCGCGTTCTTTCGCTACCCCGGCATGTGCCACGTCTTCGTCGGCACGCCGACTCCGGAAGCCCGCCGAGCTTTGGACCAAGCCGGGGCGTTCATCCGGGCCTGCGCGTCTGCGCGCCGAACCCAGATCCGCCCCTGACGGGCGGCCGGTTCGTCGGAGCCCGAGCGTTATCGCCCAGTGTAACCCGCTGCCGCCGCCGCCTCCTTCAACCGCGTAAATGCAGTGGCATAGCGTTCCTTCAGAAATGTCGCGTTCGGCGGAATTCGGGACGGACAGAGATTGTCCTCGGTATCTGACATCTTGATCAGCACCGCCGCGAGATCGCCCGTTCCGATCAACGCGGCGATCCGCTCGGAATAGGCCATCCTAGTTGCCGGCTTCGTGAGGATGGTCACCGTCCTGATCGTCTCCGGCTCGAAGCCGGCGGCTCGCAGGTCCGCCGCAGTGCGCGGCGTGTCTTCCAGCACATCATGAAGCAGCGCAGCCTGCATCACTCGCATCGGGTCGATGTCCAGCCCATCGACGAGTCGCGCGTGGCCGGCTCGGGCGAGGGCGGCGTTGGCGACGCGCTCCAAGTGCCGCATGCAGGGCTCACCGCCCTTGTCGAGCTGCCCTGCATGAGCGGTGAGGGCGAAGGTATGGGCATCGAAGATCGTCGGCACGTTGCCCTCTCGCGGAATGCCCCGGACCGGCCTCGGATTGCCTCGCCCGGTCGGCGTCCGCCCGTTCATCCGGCCTGGCGCGGCCCAGCTTCGGTCTCCGACCTGAAAAATGCGCGGTCGCTCGGCGCCGTTCCCGAAGCCCCGCGGCGCGCCTGCGCAGCTCGCGACCCGTGCTCCCGGCTGCGGCATCGGTGCCTGAGCCTACCGCATTTCGATGATGCCGAATCAGTGCCGTCCGTCAGAAAGTTATCGGTGGCAGCACTATTGCCCAGCTCGCAAGGCATCGCCATTTCTTGTCTCATAAGCGGACAAGCGGCGAATCGCAGTCCAGGATTGAGCCAATGGCGTCCGTTACAATAGAGAAGCCGCTCGATGTCGGTGGCCCGATCAGCCGCCGCGCTGCGGCCCTGGCCAACGCGAAATGGTTTCGCGCCCTGGCTTGGCGGACGCTGCGCGACGGCGGCCCCCAGGCTGAGCTGCGCGCCGCCAATGCCCGGGCGGCCGCCCGCATCGTCCTGCGTCAGGCGAAGCGGGAGGCGCTCGTCGCCCGTATGGCCCGCGAGGCCTTGCAGGCAGACCTTTAACGCGGGACGCATGCGCCTGCGCGACGATCGTCCGGCATCGCGGCCGGAAGCTGCGCCGAGCCGCTCCTGGCCGTCCCGTTCAGGCGTTCCGATCAGCGCTTGAACTTGCCCTCGTACTTGAACTCGGGCGCCGACTTGAGCTGATCCTTGCTGGCGCCGATGATCGCCTTCCACTTCTTGGCATTGGCATCGTAGCCGAGGGCGATGGAGCTGGGCGAGACCGCGACGTAGTGCTCACCCATGCCGAGGAAGCCGCCCACCGAGACGATGTAGCCGGCGAGCTTCTCGTGGTCGATCACGAGATCCTTGATCTCGCCGACCGTGTTGTTCTGCGCATCGGTGACATTGAGCCCGATCAGGTTGTAGCTGAGCACTGCGTCCTGCGGGACGGTCTCGAACTTCGGGGCTGTGGTCGGAGGCGTCTCGTTGGCGGCGAGGGCCGGGCCGGCGATGGCAGCGACGGCGAGGGTGGCGAGGACGAGGCGGCGCATTGCAATCTCCAGTAGCCCGGATTGGTTGGCTGGAAATGGGAAACGCCGCCCCATCGTTCCGGCCCGACACAGAAATGTTAAGGCGCGGAACATGGAACCTTTTCGCGTCCGGCGGGCCGCCCGGCGACGCGCGCAGACCGATTGAGCACGCCGGGCGGGCAGCGCCGAAACCGCTTCCGGTAACCGTACCGGTGGACGGTCAGGACAGATCAGCCGCATGCTCCCCGATCATCCCTAGCCACAACCCATGGCGGGGGGCATGCCTGATGCAGGAATTCGGTCCAGGGAGGCCCCAGTGGCGGAGGGAGTCGGGGCGATCGAGGTGTCGCGAAGCGCCGCGAGCGCTTGGATCGATGGACTTATCGGCATCACCATCTTCAGCGCATCGCTGGTGGCGACCCGCGTCGCGCTGACCGGCATGGATGCGCTGTTCCTGAGCGCGGCGCGGGCGGCCCTTGCCGGCGTGGCGGGAGCAGCGGCTCTGCTGGTCCTGCGGCAGAGGCGGCCGCGACGAGGCGATATCCCGGCCCTCGGCATCGTGGCGGCGGGGGTCGTGGTCGGCTTCCCGCTCCTGACGGCGCTCGCCTTGCGGACCGTGGGTGCCGCGCACGGGACGGTCTTCCTCGGCCTGCTGCCGCTCTCCACCGCCCTGTTCGGTGCGCTTCGCTCGAGCGAACGCCCATCCCCGGCCTTCTGGCTGCTGTCGCTGCTCGGTGCCGCCGTGACCGTCGGCTTCGCGATGCGCGGCCTCGACGGACCGCCAGGCCCCGGCGATGCCTTCATGTTGGCGGCGATCCTCGTCTGCGGTCTCGGCTACGCCGAGGGTGGCATCCTGGCGCGCCGGCTCGGCGGATGGCAGGTGATCGCGTGGGCGACGGTCCTGTCGCTGCCGGTGAGCCTGCCGCTGTCCCTCGTCCTGAGCCCGGCCGAGCCGGCTGCGATTCCGGCGCCCGCCTGGGCTGGTCTGGCCTACGTGGCGCTCTTCAGCATGCTGATCGGCTTCGTGTTCTGGTACAGGGCGCTGGCGCGCGGCGGGATCCCGGCGGTCGGGCAGCTCCAGTTGCTGCAGCCCTTCCTCGGTCTCGGCGTCGCCGCGTTCGTGCTCGGCGAGCGCATCGAGCCAGCGATGATCGGCGCGGCGCTGGCTGTCGCGGCCTGCGTCGTACTGGCGCGGCGGTTCGCCTGATCCGGCAGCGGCGCCGCGGACGCGCATCAGCCTGACTTGGCTACTACCTCGATGTCCCGGTCGAGCCCGCTCTCGACCTTGAATTCGCGGGTGTAGACCTGCCCGTCATGTCGGGCGATCAGGACGTAATCGCCCTCGGCGAGCGTCACCTGTGGGAAGGCGCCGATCGCCTCGCGGATCGTGTCGCCGCCGGGCGTCAGGACCGAGAAGGCCGTGCCGGCGAAGGCCTCCGCGCCCGGCGCGGCGACGAGTTTCAAAGTCACGGTGGCGGCACGGTGGTTGAGGGTCGCCTCGGTTACCTTGCCGTTCTCGACGCGGAGATCCGCCCGCTGGATCGCGTTCGATTCGCCGTAGGTCGAGACCACGTGGTACGTGCCCTCGGGCAGGCGCAGGAGTTCGCCGGTCTTGAGCCCGGAGCGCACCAGCCGGCCCTCCGAATTGGTGCCCACCGGCACGAAGACCGAGAACGACACCTGGGCCGGCGGGATCTTCTGGTCTCCGACCGCGCCGGCGAGCTTGAGGGCGCCGGCCGCGACCCGCAGCGTGTCGGTGGCCGGCTGGCCGCCCATCACGATCCGCTTCGAGGCGCTGGCGAAACCGTAAGTCACAGTCGCCACGTAGGTGCCGGGGGCGAGGGTGAAATGCGGTTCCGCTTCGGTGGACCGGGCCACGATCGACGGGCGCGTCCCGTCGCCGCGATCCTCGTAGATCCGCCACGCCAGGCCCTGGCGCAGCGGCACACCGGGCCCCGACAGCAGCGCCGACAGCGAGAGCTGCGCCTCCGGCTCGGCCGGCGGCATGGCGGGCGGCAGATTGGGGCTGGTGATCGATGGCGAGGGCAGGGGCCCGCCGAGGCGGTTCTCAAACAGGTCCTGCTGCGCCATCGCGGGGGCGGACAGCGGAACCGTGAAGAGCATTGCCAACACCGTCGCGGCAAGCCTCGTACACATCGGTCGAGCCCTCTCGTCCTTCGGGTCGGCGCACCGGCAGCGCCACGCGTCCGCGCGGGGCCAGTCCGGCCCGGACTGCGGATCGTCGACCTTTGCCTCTGCATCCGGACCATGGCGGCGGCAAGGCCGCTCTTCCACCCGCGGCCGCCGCATGCCACATCCCGACCGGGACCCGTTACCGGGACGGAGCGCATGACCGCCACCCTCGATCTCCTGAAGACCCGTCGCTCAGTACCGCCGCCGCTACTGGACGGCCCCGGTCCGGACCGGGCCCAGCTCGAGACCATCCTCACCGCGGCTTCCCGCGTACCCGATCACGGAAAGCTCGCGCCGTGGCGCTTCCTCGTGATCGCCGGCGAGGCGCGGGACCGGATCGGCGAGATCATCGCCAGGACATTTGCAGCGGACAATCCGGATGCGTCCCAGGATCGCTTGGCGCAGGAGCGCGGCCGCCTGACGCACGCGCCGGTGGTCGTGGCCGTCGTCTCGCGCGCGGGACCGCACGTGAAGATCCCCGAATGGGAGCAGGTGCTCTCCGCCGGGGCCGCCACCATGAACCTCGTAATCGCCGCCAATGCCGCCGGCTTCGCGACCTCGTGGCTGACGGAATGGTTCGGCTACGACCGCCGCGTGCTCGACGCGCTGGGCTTGGCGCCCGCCGAGAAGCTCGCGGGCTTCGTCCATATCGGCCGGGCGCGCGACGTGCCATCCGACCGCCCGCGGCCGGCACTCGACGAGATTGTCACCTACCTCTGAGGGGCTCCTCGCCTTGCATTACGATCTCGACATCCCGCGGAAAGCCCGCTCCCTTCCGCACAACCCGCTCAAGGCCATCGTGGCGCCGCGGCCGATCGGCTGGATCAGCGCCATGAGCCGGGAGGGCAAGCTCAACCTTGCGCCCTACTCGTTCTTCAACGCCGTGGCGGAGAACATGGTGGCGTTCTCCTCCTCGGGCCGCAAGGACGCGATGACCTTCGCCGAAGAGGGAGCCGAGTTCGTCTGCAGCCTCGCCACCTGGGACCTGCGCGACGGGATGAACGATTCCTCGGCGCCGCTGCCGCGCGGAGAGAGCGAGTTCGCCTTCGCGAACCTCGAAACCGCGCCCTCGCACAAGGTCCGCCCGCCCCGGGTGGCGGCCTCGCCGGCCGCCCTCGAATGCCGGTGGCTACAGACCGTGCCCCTCGTCCCGCTCGGCGGCGGCGAGGCGGAGAACTTCCTGGTCATCGGGCAGGTGGTGTCGATCTACATCGACGAGCGCTACGTGAAGGATGGGCTCGTCGATACGGCGGCGATGCATCCGATCATGCGCGGCGGCTACTTCGACTACTTCCACGCCACTGCCGACACACGGTTCCAGATGCGCCGGCCGAGAGGGGCGGGCGAGTTCACCGGGTCCTGAAAGCGGACTGTCCTCATCTTTGCCAATTGAGGACTTATTTACCATGCCGAGCGCAGGTTCGGGCGGTCTCCAGCCCCCGTGCGCGCCCGGATGTTCCTGTTCACCACGCCGACCAGCCCTCCGGAAAGCCCGCCGCCACCGGCGCGGGCGACGTCCGGGACGGCTGCCTCCGCGCCGGTGGTTCAGGCGATCCGCGACGGGGCGATGGCGAGCGGCGTCGGCTTCGATTACTTGCTCGCCACGGCGCGGCGGGAATCCGCCCTCGATCCCGCGGCCAAGGCAGGGACCTCCTCGGCCACTGGCCTGTTCCAGTTCATCGAGCAGACCTGGCTCGGGGTGATGAAGAATGCCGGGCCGCGCCTCGGGCTTCAGGCGCAGGCCGACGCCATCACCCGGCAGCCGGACGGCAGCTACGTTGTCGCCGACGCGGGTCAGCGACAGGCGATCCTCGATCTGCGCCGTGACCCCAAGATCTCCGCGACGCTGGCCGGCGCCCTGACCCAGCAGAATGCCGAGGCGCTCTCCGGAGCCCTCGGCCGGGAGCCGACCGCGGGCGATCTCTACGCGGCGCATGTTCTCGGCGCCAAGGGTGCGATTGCCCTGATCTCCACCGCCCGGACCTTTCCCGAACGCGCCGCCGCCCTCGACCTGCCGGAGGCCGCTGCCGCCAACCGCGGCCTGTTCTACGACCGTACCGGGCGGCCCCGCAGCGCGGCCGAACTCTATGCCAGCCTCTCGGCGGCGGCCCAGGGTGCGGCCGCCACCGATCTCACCGCCCTGCGCCAAGACGGCGCGCCGATGACGCAGGCCGTTTCGGCCTATGCGAGCACGGCGACGGCGTTTGGCGGCACCAGCGATCTGCGCAGCCTGTTCCAGACGGACCAGCGCGTGGCGGCCTCGGATGCGGCGGCGCGGCTCTGGCAGACACGCAATACGGCGCAGCCACCCTCCCGTGCCGCTCCGACCTACTTCCCGCGCTCCGACGCTGAGCCGCCGGTGCAGAGCGCCGCCCAGGATCCTGCCGCGACGGGTGCGCTTTCCGAGCCGGCGGTGACGCCCCCGGCGTCGGCCTCGCCAATCCACCTCTGCCGCCACGCCGCCCGGCGGAATTCGCGGCGGCGAGCCCGAAGACCGGCGCCAGGAACAGCCTGTTCGCCCCCCGGAGCGGTCCATGATCATCCGCGAATTCCTGGCCCGGACGCAGAACGCCTCGGCCGGAAGCCGGGCCGAGGCCAGCACGGCTCTGGCGCGGGCCTATCTCTACGGCGACCTCACCGCCGACGAGGCGTGGGAAGCCAAGACCGCGCTGCTCACGCTGCTGGACGACCCGTCCCCCTGGTGCGCCGGGCGCTGGCCGAGACCTGCGCCGCCTCCGCGCGGACGCCGCGCCCCCTGGTGGTGGCGCTCTCCTGCGATGTGCCCGAGGTCGCCCGGCTCGTGCTGGCGCGCTCGCCGGTGCTCACGGACGCGGATCTGGTGGATGCCGCCGCGCTCGGCGACGAGGCCACGCGTGCGGTGATCGCCGCCCGCCATCACCTGTCGCACGCGGTCTCGGGCGCGCTGGCCGAGATCGGAGAGCTGGACACACTGGTGATACTGGCCCGGAATCCGACCGCGAAGATCACGGCGGGCCGGATGCTGCGCATGATCGAACGCATGGGCCGGGAGGCACGGCTGCGCGAAGCGCTGCTCGCCCGGGCCGATCTGCCGCCGGAGGTGCGCCACGCGATCGGCCTCGCGGTGGCGCAGGCACTGTCGGCCTTCGTCACGACGCGGGGATGGATCGGCCAGGAGCGTTGCGACTGCATGAGCCGCGAGGCCGGCGAACGGGTGGCACTGGAGGCCTGCGAGGGAGCCGGAGCCGCGGCCGTGACGCGCCTCGTGGCGCATCTGCGCACGACCCGGCAGCTCACCGCCGGGCTGATCCTGCGCGCCGTCCTGTCGGGGCGGACCGATTTCGCCCAGGCCGCCCTCGCGGACTTGTCGGGCCAGGATCATGCCGGCGTCGCCCGGGCCATGCGGGATCCCCGGAACTTCGCCGACCTGCACGCACAAGCCGGCCTGCCCGACGCGCTCATGCCGGCGATGCAGGCGGCGCTCTCCGCGTGGCAGGACGTCGCCCGCCGCGCGATTCCGGTTCGGGGCGCCGGATTGTCGCGGCGGATCATCGAGTGCGCCATCACGGCCTGCGACACCCTTCCGGCTCCGGCCATGCAGCCGATCGTCGCGCTGCTGAACCGCTACGAGGCGGAGGCCGCCCGCGATGAGGCCCGCGAGGCTGCGCGCGCGATTGCCGCGGAGGCTCT
Source organism: Methylobacterium sp. P31 (assembly GCA_050632875.1). GTDB lineage: Bacteria > Pseudomonadota > Alphaproteobacteria > Rhizobiales > Beijerinckiaceae > Methylobacterium. The sequence continues at coordinate 964,721 of JBODSC010000003.1, forward strand.
GGCACGCGAGAGCGCCCGCCGCGACGCACAGGCGGCGGATGCGGCGTGGCGGGCGGCCCTGGAGAGCCAGCGCCGCACCGCGTTCGAGTCTCCGGCGACCGAGGCGGAGACCGTGGTGATCGCGGTCGCGGGCGAAGGCTCCGAGGGCGCCGACCCGGTTAACCCGGTCGGGGCAATCCTGGACGCGTTGCCGGACCAGATCCTGGCTTGGTACAGGACGGAGGAGCCGCCGGTGGACCCGGAGGCTCAGGCAGCGACCGACGCCGTGCTCGACGGGCTCGGAGAGAGCCTCCTCGATCACTTCCGCGCCAGCCGCGGCCTCGCCGCGCCGGAGGCCGACGGGAGCGCACCGGACAAGGTCGTGAAGATCGCCGCCTGACGGCAGCCCGGTCTCTGGGCGCGCCTGTCGTGGACGATCACTCGGCCGCCCGGCGCTCCGCGGCCTCCGCCGGATCGGCAATCCCGTAGCGCTCGATGCTGCTCTCGAGGCGCAACGCCGCATTGATCAGCGCCATGTGGGAGAAACCCTGCGGCATGTTCCCGCGCTGATCGCCGGTCTCCGGGTCGATCTCCTCGGCGAACAGGCCGACATCGTTGCCCCGGGTAATCAGCCGCTCGAATGCGGCCTTGGCCTCGCCGGTGCGCCCGTCGAGGGCGAGGCAGCCGACCCGCCAGAAGGCGCAGGCCGTGAACGCCGCCTCGTCGCCTTCCAGCCCGTCGTCCAGGCGGTAGCGGTAGATGAGGTCGCCCGTCCCGAGTTCCCGCTCGATCGCCGTGAGGGTCGATCGGGTGCGCGGGTCCTTCGGATCGAGGGCGCCGAACAGGGCCACGCGCAGCACGGCGGCATCGAGGTGGTGCGAGCCGTAGGCGCCGACATAGGCCTGCTTCTCGGCGTTCCAGCCCCTCTCGTGATACTCGGCCCGGATCTCGGCGGCGACGCGCTCCCAGGTGGCGATCTTCTCTTCGGGAACGCCCGCGATGTTGCGGGCGATCCGCGCCGCGTCGGTCAGAGGCTCGCCGTAGATGTCGTGCTGGTCCTGAAATTCGGCGACGTTGCCGATCACCACCGGGCGCACACTGTTCCAGCCGGCGAGATGGGCGAGTTCCTCCTCGGGCGGCATCCCGTCCGAGATGCCGTACATCAGCCGGGTCTCGCGCCCGTAGGTGCCGTCCCGCTCGCGCAGGAAGCGCAGGAACTCGGACGCCTCGCGGGCGTAGCCGAGCATCACGAATGCCGTGACCGTAAAGGACGCGTCGCGCATCCAGGTGAAGTGGTAATCGTAGTTGCGGTTGCCCGGCACGGCCTCCGGCAGCCCCGCGGTGGCGGCCGCCAGGATGCCGCCCGCGGGCGAATAGGTCAGCAGCTTCAGGCAGAGCGCGGAGCGCATCACCGCCTCGCGGTAAGCGCCGCGATAGGTGCAGCGGGCGCTCCACCGGCGCCAGTAATCGGCCGTGATCTCCAGGCGCCGCCGCGCCCCGGCGAAATCCTCGATGCAGGCCTCCTCCTGATCCTCGCCGTGGGTGAGGACCAGGTAGGCGGTCTCGCCCTCCGAGAGGGTGAAGCGCACTTCGGCGCTGTCTCCCGTCAGGAGCGGCTGTGGATAAGCATTGACCCGGACCCGCCAATCCACGGCCTCGAACAGCACGGATTCCCCTTCCATCAGCGGCGTGCAGGGACGGCGCGCAGAGTCGAAGGTCGGACGCACCACAAAACGACCGGTCGCGTGCCCGCTCTCGCATGTGAGCAGGCGGATCAGCCGACTCTCGCCCTCGCCGTCCGGCCCCTCGTCGGGCTCCGGGCTCGGCGGGTTGAGCGGCATCAGGTCGACGAGGCGGGCGCGCCCGGTGGCGGTCGTGAAGGTGGTCTCGAGGATGTTGGTGTCGGGCACGTAGCGCCGCGCCGTCCCCACGAGCCCGTCGAAGACCACGCTGCACGCGCCGCCCTTCTCGTCGTCGAGGAGCTTCACGAACAGGGCGGGCGAGATCGTGACGCGGCCAGCATAGCCAGTCGATCGACCCGTCGCGGGCGATCAGGGCGCAGGAATGAGTGTCACCGACGAGGGCGTAGTCGCTGATGGGCTTCGACACAGGGCTTCCGGATGGCCGCTTTACCCGGCCGGCCGGGCAAAAACCGATCCTGAGTTAGCCGGGTCGGGCCGGACGAGGAGTCCGGCTCGACGATTCGCCGCATGACGGATCAGGACACCCTCGGCAGCATCCGGTCGCTGATAATGCGCCGCTGGATCTCGCTCGTCCCCTCGAAGATCGTGGTCAGGCGGGCGTCTCGCCAGTAGCGCTCGACCCGCCGCTCGGTCGTGTACCCGTTGCCCCCGTGCAGTTGCATCGCCTGGTTGGTCACGCGCACCGCCATCTCGGTGGCTAGGAGCTTGACCATCGCCGACTCGCTCTCGGCGGGCTCCCCCTGGTCGAGGAGATGGGCCACCTGATTCCAGAAGGCGCGTGCCTGCGCGACCTCGGCCGCCATGTCGGCCAGGGCGAAGCGCAGCGCCTGGAAGTCGCCGATCGGGTGGCCGAACTGGACCCGCTCCTGGAGATAGGCCTGGGTGTCCTCCACGGCCGCCCGCGCCACCCCGACGGCGCGCGCCGCCGTGTGCACCCGCGCGATGTTGAGGCCCCGCTGGACGGCCGCGAACCCGCCGGAATCGGCGTCCGCCCCCTGGTCGCCGTAGAGGCCGGTGAGCCGGTCGCTCTCGGGCACGCGGACGCCGTCCAGGCTGAGACTCAAAGGTCTGGAAGCCATGATACCCGATCTTGTCGATCACCCGTCCGCTCATGCCCGGCGGAAAGCTGTCCCGGTCTTTCACGACCAGGAACGGCTCCAGCCCGGCCGAGCGCGATTCCCCGGGCTCGGGGTCACGGGTGCGGGCCAGGACCTCGACGAAGTCGGCGCCCTTCGCGAAGCCCGCCCAGCGCTTCGTACCGGTGAGCACCCAGTGATCGCCGTCGCGCACCGCCCGGGTCTGAACGCCGGCGAGGTCGGAGCCGGCATTCGGCTCCGAGAGCGAGATCGATCCGATCCACTGCCCCCGGGCCGAGCGCCGGAGCAGGTCCGCGCGGCGATCCGGGTCGAGGGTCTGGGTTCCGAGGCCCTGGCCCCGGGCCAGGATGCTGCCCACCGAGAGCCAGGCCCGCGCCAGTTCCTCGGAGACGAGGCAGTACTCGAACACGCCGAGCCCCAGCCCGCCCTGCTGCTCCGGGATCGTGATGCCGAACCAGCCCTTCTCGGCCATGGCATCGATGAGCGAGCGGGGCATCTCGGCCTTCTGCCGGTCGAGTTCGTCCGCCAGGGGCAGCACCGTGTCCTGCGCGAAAGCCCGGGCCTCCTCCTGGAGCGCGCCCCGCGCTGGCGTGCGCCAGGGCGAGGCCAGCTCTGGCGGCTGCGGCAGGATCAGGTTTCGCTGGCCCTCGAATCCGGTCATCATTCCCCTCGGGCATGTGGCCGCCCAATTCAGGGCGTGTGCGAGAAACACGCGCTTACAAATTGGTTCCGTTGCCCACCTTCGAATAATCATTGGTTCGGCGCATAATAGCCTGATGATGCACGCCGACCCGCACACTGACTCCTTCGCGATGAGTGCACCCGCAACACCTCACATCCTCGTCGTCGAGGACGATCGGGAGATCTCGGCTCTGATCGCGCGCTATCTCCGCGGCAACGATTGCCGGGTGACGCTCGCGGGTGACGGGAACGACATGGACCGCGCTCTGGCGGAATCGCGCATCGACCTGATCGTGCTGGACCTGATGCTTCCGGGTGAGGACGGCCTGAGCCTGTGCAAGCGCCTGCGCGGCTCCTCGCAGATCCCGATCCTGATCCTGACGGCGAAGTCCGAGGATGTGGACCGGATCCTCGGGCTCGAGCTGGGAGCCGACGACTATCTCGCGAAGCCGTTCAACCCGCGGGAGCTGCTCGCTCGCATCCGCGCGATCCTGCGCCGGGTCGCCGCCGAGGCGCCCGACACGGACGAGCGGCGACGCCTGCATTTCTCCGGCTGGACGCTCGACGTGTCCCTGCGGCAGGTGCTGTCGCCCGAGGGGGCGCGCATCGCCATCACGGGAGCCGAGTTCGACCTGCTTCACGCGCTCTGCCTGCGCCCTGGTCGCGTCCTGTCCCGCGACCAGCTTCTCGATCTCACCCAGGGCCGCGCCGCCGGTCCGTTCGAGCGCAGCATCGACGTGCTGATCTCGCGCATCCGCCAGAAGATCGAGCGCGACACCCGAAACCCGGAATTCATCCGCACGATCCGGTCCGGCGGCTACCTGTTCACGCCGGAGGTGACGCGCTCATGAGCGTCCTGCGGCGGTTGCGTATCCGGCTGCGCCCGACGACCATTGCGGGCCAGATCGCGCTGCTCGTCGTGGCGGGGATCGCGGTGGCGCACGTGGTCGCGACCGCGGCGTTCCTGCTCCTGCACGAGTCACAGAACCCGGACGAGCTGCCGGGCGTGGCCGCGAGCCGACTCGGCACGCTGGCACGCCTGCTCGACGCGGTCGATCCGGCGGCCCGGCCGGCGCTGCTCGCCAGCGGACGCAGCCTGCCGCTGATCCACGTTGAGGCGTGGGACGGAAAGACGCCGGAGGGCGCCGAACCGGTTCCCGAGCTTCCGGTGATCCGCCGCCTGCGCAACGGCGCCGGACGGCCGGTCACGATCACCGACCTGTCCTCGCGTGACCCGGAACAGGCCCGCTCGGAGGGGCGGCTGCATGTCGGCATCGTCACGCCCGCTGGGGCGCGGCTCCAGGCGACGATGCCGAACGATCCGCTCCGCGGACCAAAGCAGGGTGCCCTGATCTTCACGGTGGTGTTTCTCGCGCTGACGCTGGCGCTGCTCTGCGTCTGGGCCACACGGGCCCTCACGGCACCCCTGAAGCGCCTCGCCGGCGCGGCCGAGGCGTTCGGAACCCGGGACGACCACGTGTCGCTTCCGGAAGCGGGCCCCCGCGAAGTCCTCGCCGTCTCCCGGGCCCTCGACCGGATGCGGTCGCGCGTGCGCCGCCTGATCGACGACCGCACGCAGATGCTGGCGGCCATCAGCCACGACCTGCGCACGCCGATCACCCGGCTGCGCCTGCGGGCGGAATTCATTGAGGACGAGCATGCCCGGGCCGCGACCCTGCGCGACCTCGATCAGATGAACGGCCTCGTCGAGGCGGCGCTCTCGTTCGTACGCGACGGCCAGGCCCGCGACACGAACAGCCACAGCCTCGTGGACCTCGCCTCGGTGGTGCAGACGGTCTGCGACGACTTCTCGGATTTCGGCGCGCCGGTGAGCGTGGGCCGCAGCCGCCACGTCCTGGTCCAGGGTCGGCCCGAGGAGTTGCAGCGGGCGGTGACGAACCTCGTGGACAACGCCGTCAAGTACGGTGGCCGGGCCGAGGTGCACATGGAGGCGTCCGAACGGGGCGTCCAGGTCTGCGTGCTCGATCCCGGCCCGGGCATCCCCGAGACGGAGCGCGAGGCGATGCTCCAGCCCTTCGTCCGCGGCGACCGGGCGCGGAACCTCAACGAGGCCAGCGGCTTCGGTCTCGGTCTCTCGATCGTGCTGGCGATCGTCGAGTCCCACAACGGGCGGCTGACGCTGGAGAACCGGCCCGAGGGCGGTCTCTGCGCGTCCATCGAGCTGCCCCTGGCGGCTCAAGCTTTCGCCGGTGAGGCCGCGCAGAAATCCGCCGCGCTGCCACCGGCCCGAGCCGCCTGACGCTGCCCCGGTCAGGCCGCCCGCACGTTCCGCAGGAACTGCGTAACCTCGGCGCGGAGCTGCTCCGAGCGGGCCGCGAGGGCATCCGACGCCTGCGCCACCGACGCGGCAGCCTGACCGGCATCGCCCGCCACCCGGGCGACCTCCGCGATGTCCACCGTCATGCCCTCGGTGCCCGCGGAGGCCTGCCCCATGCTGCGGACGATGTCCTGCGTGGTGACGCCCTGCTGCTCGACGGCGGCCGCGATGCTGGTGGAGATCTGATTCATCGCCTCGATCTGCGCCGCGACCCCCTGGATCGCCCCGGCCGCATCGCCGGTCACGGTCTGGATCGACGCCACCTGACGGCTGATCTCCTCGGTGGCGCGGCTGGTCTGCGCGGCGAGTTCCTTGACCTCGGCGGCGACGACCGCGAAACCGCGACCCGCTTCTCCCGCGCGCGCCGCCTCGATCGTGGCGTTGAGCGCCAGGAGATTTGTCTGGCCGGCGATCATCGAGACCATCCCGACTACGTCGCCGATCCGGGTGGCCGCCGCGGCGAGATCGGCCATCGTCTGCTCGGCCCGCCGGGCCTCGCCCACGGCCGTGGCTGACATGCCGGCGGCCTGCTCGACCTGACGCCCGATCTCCTGAACGGTCGCGCCCAGCTCCTCGGCCGCGGCCGCAACGGCATTGACGTTGTCGGAGGTCTGCTGGGCAGCACCCGCGACGCTGGTCGAGCGCTGCGACGTGCCGGCGACGGCGACCCGCATGGTGTCGGAGGCGTCCTGAAGTCCCGCGACAGCCTCCGTGAGGCCTTCGACGATACCACCAACCGAGCGCTCGAAGCCGTCGGCGAGGCTCTTTCAGCATGGCGCGGCGGCTCTGCTCCTCGCGCAGGCGCGCCGCCTCCGTCGTCTGTAACTGCTGCGCCGCATCCTCCAGCGACATGTCCCGGATCGTGACCACGGCGCGGGCGATGTCGCCGATCTCGTCCCGACGCCGGCTGCCGGGCACGTCGGTCAGCGCTTGGCGGTCCGCGAAGGCCTTGAGTGCGCGGGTCAGGGCCCCGAGCGGTGCCACGATCGAGCGCGCCAGCAGCAGGCCGAGAACGGCCGTCACGGCCAGGACGAAGAGCCCGGTCAGGATCAACGTGTGCGACAGTGCCCGCACCGCGTCGATCGCCTCGGCCTGCGACTGCTCCGCCACCACGGTCCAGGGCGCGCCCAGGACGTTGAGTGAGGAGATCGCGGCCATGTGCGGTCCGTCCGCGGCCGTGAAATCGAGATTGCCGCCCGTCTTCACCTGATCCGGCGACATCCCGAGCGGCGCAAGGCCATCGCCAGCCTTCACGCTGGGGCTCAGCGGCGGGTTGCTCCGCAGCAGACCGTCCGCACCGGCGGCGAGGATCTGTCCGGTCTCACCGAGCCCGGTGCGCTTGACCAGAGCCTGGTCGAACAGGGTCGGCGTGACGCGCATGACGATGAAGCCGATGCGCTCTGCCGCCTGCGCCGCCCCCATGGCGACGTTGGCTCGCTTGGTCATGGCCCGCGCGATGAAGGCCGCCGGGACCCCGTCCACCGGATAGGCCGCGAAATCCTCGAACAGGACCGTGTTCGGATCGGCGGATCTGAGCCGTTCGACGAGGTGTGCGAGCGCGGTATCCTTCAGGCTGTCGTCCGAGACCGACTTGGCGAAGTCGGCACCCTTGGTCGTCGTGTAGACGATACGCCCGTTCTCATCGAGAAACAGGAGGTCGGCGTAGCCCGGCTGGGCAACGAGCTTGCGCGCCACCTCCTGAACCTTCGCGTGCCGGCGGCCGTACATCGAGGACATGCCGGCACCGTCGAGGGCGATCCGGGCCTCGACGGTCTGCGGAGCGCGGAACGCCTCGATCACCGCGGCGGTGTCGGGTCTTGCAGGATCGAGTGTCTCGATCAGGTCGGGGAAGTTCGAGATGATCTGCGGATGGGCCGCGGCGGCCAGGAAGTCGGCCTGCATCCGGTCCGCCACCAGCTCGATCCCGTCCCGGCGCGCCGCCGCCGCGAGTTCCAGGCGCTCATGCGCCGCGGTCATCAGACCGGACCGGGCCGAGTACCAGCTGAAACCGCCCATCGCCGTGGCGCTCAACAGGGCCAAGCCAACAGTCATGGCCGGAAGGCGGGTGCTCAGCCGCGACAGCTTCACCATGATAGTCTCTGCAATACCTTGAACCGGATGTCGAACGCAGCGATGCCGCAATGCTGCTGAAAATCTCGTAAATGCTATGCCTCCCGCACGACCCCCGCCACCTGCCGCGCAAGAGAGCTGCGACACAGAACCGACGCCGCCGGTCGAGGATTTGACCAGCGCGACCACGCATATTCGACAATCGTAGCCGCCATCAATATGCGTTAAGACAGTTTGCGGCTGGGCAGATACTTGCCAAAACACACGGAAACGGGCGATCACGGCATATCCGGATCCTGCCGCGCCGGCGGCACCGGAAGATCCGGCCGCCGGCCGGTTCCGCGCTTCGTCATCGTATGGCGGCCCGGGGCCTGCTAGGGACCCAAGGAGTGCAGTGGCTTCCACGACGGAGATCGGATGACGAGCCAAACCCGCCAGGACGAACCGCGCAGAATCGCACTGATCGGGGCACCGATCGAGGTCGGGACCGGCGAGCCCGGCGCGCTGATGGGACCGGCAGCTCTGCGCACGGCCGGCTTGGTCCGCGTCCTCTGTGACCTGGGACACACGGTGGTGGACCAGGGTGATGTCGTCCCCGACGGTCCGGCCACGGCGCGCGGTCTTGACGCCGTCGCGGCCTGGACGCGTGCGCTCTCACGCTCCGTCGAGGACGCGCTCGGGGCGGGCACGGTTCCGCTGGTCGCCGGCGGTGATCACAGCCTCTCGCTGGGATCTGTGGACGGGGTGATGCGTCACTGCGCGCGGCAGGCTCGTCCGCTCTTCGTACTCTGGCTCGATGCCCATGCCGACTTCAACACGCCGGAGACCTCGCCGTCCGGGAATGTCCACGGCATGCCACTGGCTGCCCTGTGCGGGGAGCCGGGTTTCCCGCCTCTGTTCGCCGAGCCGGTGCCGAAGCCGCTCCCGCCGGCCAACGTCCACCTGTTCGGGCTGCGTTCCATCGATGCGGGCGAGCGCGCCCTGGTGACGGCACGGCGGGTCGGCGTCACCGACATGCGGACCATCGACGAGTTCGGCGTGGTGGCTCCCCTGCGTCGCGTGCTCGACCGCGTCTCCGCCGAGGACGCGCATCTCCATCTGAGCCTCGATATCGACTTCCTCGACCCGTCCATCGCACCGGGGGTGGGGACGACGGTGCCGGGCGGCGCGACCTTCCGGGAAGCTCACCTGATCATGGAGATGCTGCACGATTGCGGTCTCGTGCGCTCCCTCGACGTGGTGGAGCTGAACCCGTTTCTCGACGAGCGGGGCCGCAGCGCGCGGGTGCTGGTCGAACTGGTGGCGAGCCTGTTCGGCCGGCGCATTCTCGACCGGCCGACACCACCCATTGAGGCGGTGCCGAGCGACCCGGCCGGGCGCGACTGATGCACGGCCACGCCACAGATCTGCCGCCCCCGCACCCGGCGACCGATGAGGCGCCGGCGCGCCAGCGCTCCGATGGCCGCGTCCGGCTGCGAGCCGGTCCGGCCTCGGCCGGCGGCTCGACCCGCATCCTCGACCTTTCAGAGTCCGGCCCGTCGCGGCTGCGCTTCCCGCGGGGTCAGGGGGCGCTGGAGGCGGTGCTCGTCAACACGGCGGGCGGGGTGGCGTGCGGCGATACGTTCGCGATCGATCTGGATCTCGGCCCGGGAGCCGACCTCGTGCTGACCACCACGGCGGCGGAGAAAATCTACCGTTCGGACGGGCCGGTGAGCCGGATCACGAACCGGCTCGACCTAGGGGAGGGCGCGCGGCTCGCGTGGCTGCCGCAGGAGACCATCCTGTTCGACCGCGCACGGGTTCGACGGCGTTTCGAAGCAGATCTTGCCCCGGGGGCCGCACTGATAGCCGTCGAGATCGTGACATTCGGCCGTGCGGCCCACGGCGAACGGATCGCGGCCGGACTGTTCGCGGATGCGTGGCGCGTGCGTCGGGCCGGGCGTCTCACCTACGCCGACAGCCTCGTGCTGGAGGGTCCGATCGGCGATCTCCTCGCGCGGCCGGCGATCGGCGGAGGGGCGCGCGCCTGCGCGACCCTGCTCGACGCCTCCGCTGACGCGGAGGCGCGCCTTGAGGAGGCGCGCTCCCTGTTGGCAGCAGCAGCGTCGCCGGGCCTCGAGGCTGCGGCGAGCGCCTGGAACGGCAACCTCGTCGTCCGGGCCCTGTCGGCCGAGGTCGGCCCGCTGCGCGGCCTCGTGGCCGGCTTCCTTGCGGGGTACCGGCGCCTCCCGATGCCTCGGGTCTGGCAGAGCTGATCGAAATCTCGCGCTCTGAAGCCGCCGTAGCCGTTGCCTGGGGCCGCCTACCTCTGCTAGAGACGCGCACCCGGAGCTGTCCGCCAGGCTCCGCGCGGCGCTGCGGTGTCGCTTGAAGGTGGCCTCGTGGCGGAGTGGTTACGCAGAGGACTGCAAATCCTTGCACCCCGGTTCGATTCCGGGCGAGGCCTCCACCTTCTTTATAAGCCTCTCAGCCTACACAGGTTTTTCCTCCGGTCGGGAGCCCGGCGGCCGAGAGCCGCTCTTGGCTCGCCGCCCGCGTTTACCGCTCCACTTCGGATAGCGACTTGTGCCCGGTTAAGGCTGCGATCTCGTGCGCGGTACAACCGGCCTCGGCAGGCCGACACGACGAGGCCTTGCGAATTCCGTGGCTGACGCACCGGTCCGGCAGGCCAGCCGCCTCGATCGCGTCGGCCATACAGGAACGATCACGTTTGACCGTAAGCGCGCGCTACTGACTTGAGGCTCCTCTCGCGCGGGTCGCGTCGGTACAGGCTTGGGGGTTACCAGTGCAAAACTCTCCCACACCGCGGACTGATTGCGCCTTCACGCGGTCAGTCTGAGGATCGCTGTCGGCAATGGGCCATCACCGAGGCCGCCTTGCCGTGTTGCAAAGCTATGTCCGACCGATCAGAAAGTCCGTCTGACAGCCGTAACGGAGCACCATGGTCCCACATGGGCGCCGTTCGGTAGAGGACGCCGTGGGCTAGGTCGATTGCCTTTTGCAGTCGGTGCGGCCACCCATTGTGATAGCAGTCGTTCAAAGAGGACAAGGTGGATAGAGCGAGTATCTTCCTCCGGGTCGAGCTGGGGGCCGATACCCTGCTCGGGCCAGGCAAAGCTGCTCTTCTACAAGGCATCCGCGAGACTGGCTCTATCGCCGCCGCAGGCCGACGTATGGGGATGAGCTATAAGCGCGCTTGGTACTTGATCGATACTTTGAACAACGCTTTTAGAGGGCCGCTGGTGACGGCGAGCAGGGGTGGCAAGGCGGGCGGGGGAGCCCAGCTCACGCCAATGGGAGACGTCATCCTCGACAGCTACCTGCGCATGGAGCGGCTGACCTCGGAAGCGGTCGCGGGCGAGTTGGATCTGCTCAGCTCTTTGATGGCTCCGATCCCGCAGTCATGAGCTGCCCCTGGTCGATGGCCAGACGTCCATAACTCCGGCTCGTGGCTGATTCTGCGACGCCATGAACCGATCAGTGGGTTCTCAACCTCCTCGCTAGGAGCGTCGCTGGAGCACGGCTGACGTGAACCGAGGATTCTCCTGTAGCCGACGTCTGATCGGCACGCCCGAGCGCGCCGATCAGAAAGCCGTGCAAACGGCCGCTACTCGGCAGCCATCGGTGCGGCGTGGACCGGCGAGACCCGCGCCGCGCAGAACTTGAACTCGGGGATCTTGCCCATCGGGTCGAGGGCAGGATTGGTCAGGAGATTGGCGGCGGCTTCCGCGTAGCAGAAGGGCATGAAGATCATACCCGACGGCACATCGCGGTCGGAGCGGACTTTCAGTTCCACGGCACCACGACGTGTCTCCAGCTTCATCTTCGAGCCGGGCTCCAACCCGAGACGGTAGAGGCTCGCGCGGCGCCATGAAGGCCACCGCCTCCGGCTCAAGCGCGTCTAGGACGCCGGCCCGCCGCGTCATCGAGCCAGTGTGCCAGTGTTCCAGGACCCGACCAGTCGACAGCACCATCGGGAACTCATCGTCTGGCACCTCGTCCGGCGGCACGATGCCCGCCGGGACAATTTTTGCGCGGCCGCTCTCGGTCGGGAAACCGGCGTAGAAGATGATCTCGTTTCCGGGTTCATCCGGGGCGTCCACGGGGTATGTAACGGCGCCCTCACGTTCCAGGCGCTCCCAGGTGATGTTGTTCAGCGACGGCATCACCTGCGCCATCTCCGCGAAGATATCGGCTGGCCCCCGGTAATTCCAGGCGAGCCCCAGGCGCTTAGCCAGCTCCTGGATGATCCACCAATCCTGGCGCGCGTCGCCCGGCGGCGCGATCACCGGCTGCGCAATCTGCACGCGGCGGTCGGTGTTGGTGAAGGTACCGGCCTTCTCGGCGAAGGCCGAGGCAGGCAGCACTACGTCGGCGTGGAATGCGGTTTCGGTGAGGAACAGGTCCTGCACAACGAGGTGGTCGAGCATCGCCAGTGCGTGCCGGGCGTGGTTGAGGTCGGGGTCCGACATCGCCGGGTTCTCGCCCTCGATGAACATGCCCTTGATCTCGCCCGCGTGGATCGCGCGCATGATCTCGACGACCGTCAGGCCCGTCTTCGGGTCGAGGTTCTGCCCCCAGAACTCCTCGAAGAGGCTCGCGCACGGCAGCCTTCTCGACCGACTGGTAGTCCGGGTAGACCATCGGAATCAGGCCGGCATCCGAGGCGCCCTGGACATTGTTCTGGCCGCGCAGCGGGTGCAGACCGGTGCCCGGCCGGCCGATCTGCCCGGTCACGAGGGCCAGCGCGATCAGGCAGCGCGAGTTGTCGGTCCCGTGGACGTGCTGGCTGATGCCCATGCCCCAGAAGATGATCGAGGACTTGGCCCGGGCGTAGAGCCGGGCGACCTCACGCAGGGTCTCGGCATCAATGCCGCAGACCGGTGCCATCTTCTCCGGGGTAAAATCGACGATCTTTTCCTTCAGCGCCTCGAAGTTCTCCGTGTACCCCGCGATGTACTGCTCATCGTAGAGCCTCTCCTCGATGATCACGTTCAGCATCGCGTTGAGCATCGCGACGTCCGAACCGGGCCGGAAGGCGAGATGCTTGTAGGCGTGCCGCGAGAGCGTCTGCCGCCGCGGGTCCATCACGATCAGCTTGGCGCCGCGCTGCTTGACGGCATTCTTGAGGAAGGTCGCCGCGACCGGATGGTTCACGGTCGGATTGGCGCCAATCACGATGATGACCTCGGCATCCATGGCCGCAGAGAACGGAGCCGTGACGGCACCCGAGTTCAGGCCCTCCATGAGGGCCGCGACCGAGGATGCGTGGCAGAGCCGCGTGCAGTGATCGACGTTGTTGGAGCCGAAACCGAGCCGCACCAGCTTCTGGAAGAGATAGGCCTCCTCGTTGGAGCCCTTGGCCGAGCCGAAGCCGGCGAGGGCCTTGCTTCCGTTGGTGTCGCGGATCTTTCTCAGGCCACCGGCGGCACGGTCGAGCGCCTCCTCCCAGGTCGCCTCGCGGAAATGCGTCCACGGGTTGGCCGGGTCGACCTGGTCGTTGGCGTCCTTGGGGACGTTTTCCAGCCGGATCAGCGGAACCGTCAGCCGGTGGGGATGGTGGACGTAGTCGAAGCCGAACCGCCCCTTCACGCAGAGCCGGTTGTGGTTGGCGGGACCGTCCACGCCCTCGGCGTAGATGATCCGCTCGTCCTTGACCTTGTAGGACACCTGGCAGCCGACGCCGCAATAGGGGCACAGCGATTTGACCTCGCGGTCCGGGTAGACCGTCCGGGTGTTGTGCTCGGCGTCGAGATAGGCGGACGGCATCAGGGCGCCGGTCGGGCAGGCCTGGACGCACTCGCCGCAGGCTACGCAGGTCGAACCACCCATCGGGTCGTCGAAGTCGAAGACGACCTTGGTTCCGGCCGAGCGGTAGGCCATGCCGATCACGTCGTTGACCTGAACCTCGCGGCAGGCGCGCACGCAGAGATTGCACTGGATGCAGGCATCGAGGTTGACGCTCATGGCCGGGTGGCTGAAGTCACCCTCCCACCGGTCGGTTGCCGGGAAGCGGCTGTCGGCGACCTCCACGAAGTCGGCCTGTGCCCAGAAGTGCGCCGTCGGATCGTGCGAGGTGGCGCGTTCCGGCTGATCGGCCACCAGCAGCTCCAGCACCATCGCGCGGGCCTTGGTCGCCCGCTCGGTGGCCGTCTTGACCTTCATGCCGACGGCGGGCGTGCGCTTGCAGGACGCGGCTAGGACGCGCTCGCCCTCGATCTCGACCATGCAGGCGCGGCAATTGCCGTCCGGGCGATAGCCCGGCTCGGGCTTGTGGCAGAGGTGCGGGATGTGGGTGCCGAGCCGCTTCGCGACGGACCAGATCGTCTCGCCGGGGCGCGCCTCAACCTGCACGCCGTCGAGGCTCGAACGCGATGGTGGGCGGGGCGGCGGGACGGCCTTCGAGACCGAACAGGCCGGACGGCTCCGGGGCGGCCTGACCGCCCGACTTCGTCCCTTGCGAGTAGGTGCCGCCCGCCCCAGGCTGCGTGCCCCGCGCGGGTCCGCCGGCATCCTGTTGGCTGTCTGCCCGGATCTCGGGCTGCTCGGTCTTGGCGCCGTGCGTATCGAGGGCGTTGCTCATGCGTCCGCTCCAGGCTCGGGCGTCGGATGGGGGTTCGCGAGGGTCATTCGGCAGCCACCGCTTGAGGACCCGGGAAGAGGTCGGGAAAATACTTAATCACGCTGCTGACGGGATTTGAGGCCGCCTGGCCGAGGCCGCAGATCGAGGCGTCGCGCATGCACTGCGCCAACTCGCCGAGCAGCTCCGTGTCCCACGCACCGCGTTCCATCAGCATGCGCGCCTTTTGCGTACCGGAACGGCACGGCGTGCATTGCCCGCAGGACTCGTCCTCGAAGAACCGCATCAGGTTCAACGCCGCGCCGCGCACGTCGTCCTGATCGGACAGCACCACGACGGCCGCGGAGCCGATGAAGCAGCCGTACTTTTCGAGGGTCCCGAAATCGAGCGGGATGTCGTTCATCGACGCTGGAAGGATGCCGCCGGAGGCGCCGCCCGGCAGGTAGGCCGCGAACGCGTGCCCCTCGGCCATGCTGCCGCAATACTCGTCGATCAGCTCCTGGATGGTGAGACCGGCCGGCGCCAGCTTCACGCCCGGCTCCTTGACGCGACCGGAGACCGAGTACGAGCGCAGGCCGACGCGACCGTTGCGACCGTGGCTCTTCCACCAATCGGCCCCCCGCTCGATCAGGTCACGCACCCAGAAGAGCGTCTCGACATTGTTGATGAGCGTCGGCCGATTGAACAGGCCGACCTGAAAGGGAAACGGCGGCTTGTGCCGCGGCAGCCCGCGCTTGCCTTCGAGGGATTCGATCAGCGACGATTCCTCGCCGCAGATGTAGGCGCCGGCGCCGCGGCGGAGATGGATGCGCGGCCCGCCCGCGGGAAGTTTGGCGATCTCGCGCGTCAGGATCTCGCGGGCGATGGGGTATTCGTCGCGCAGGTAGATGTAGACGTCCGGGGCCTCGACCACGTGGGCGCCGATCAGCATGCCTTCCAGGAAGCGGTGCGGGTCGGTGTTGAGGTAGAGCTGGTCCTTGAAGGTGCCGGGTTCGCCCTCGTCGCCGTTGACCGCCATCAGGCGCGGCCCAGGCTCGCCGCGCACGGACCGCCACTTGCGCCCCGTGGGAAAGCCCGCCCCGCCCAGACCCCGCAGGCCGCCGTCGTCGAGCACCGTGAGGACGTCCTCAACCGGCAATGCCCCGCTCCGGATGCGCTCGAGCGTGGCATAGCCACCGGCCGCCCGGTAGGCGTCGTAGTCGGTATAGGCGGGGACGTGGATGTGGCTATCGCCGGCCTCAACCGCGGACTTCACGGACGCCACGTCAGCCTTGTGCAGGAAATTGTGTCCGACCTCGACGGCGGGCGCGTGATCGCACAGGCCAACGCAGGGCGCGCGCACGACGCGCACTGCGTCGGAGGCGAGCTCCCGCCGCAGCGTCTCCAGCAGGTCCTCGGCGCCGAACATCGCGCAGGTCAGACTGTCGCAGACGCGCACCGTCAGCCGCGGGATGTCGGCCTCGCCCTCCTTCACGACGTCGAAGTGGGCGTAGAAGGTTGCGGTCTCGAACACCTCGGCGAAGGCCAGCCCCATCTCGTCGGCGAGCGCGGCCAGGTGCCCGGCGCTGATCTGACCGTAGGTGTCCTGGATGAGGTGGAGATGTTCGATCAGCAGGTCCCGCTGACGCGAGCGCGAACCGAGGAGTTCCTCGATCTCGACCTTCGCCCGCGGCTCGACCTGACGTCCCTTCGGCACGGGACGAGCCTTGTTCCGCCCGCGGCCGGGATGCGCGAAGTTCCTGATAGTCCCTGGTGCCTCACTCATAGGCGATCCGTTTTCCAGCTGATCCGACGGACGAAAGGGTGTGTGCGGTCGCCTACTGGCCGCCGAAGGCCCGAAGCGGCCTGCCGGCCTCGGAACGGTGCTCCATCGTCACCGCCCCCGTGGCCTCATCCAGCGTCGCGACGCGCGGCCCGACGACCGATCGGAGGTCGGCCTCGAACCCGTCGAGCGCGGCGTTCAGACGGTCCAGCGGCGCGGAATGAGCGCCCCCTTCGGCCTGGTCGTGAAGAGCATCGTCCAGAATGGCGCGCAGGCGCGCGGCCAGCTCCTGGGTGAGGGGCGGTTTCGCTTCGGCAGCATAGGCCTGCACGATAGCGTCGGCGGCCTGGGAGGCCCTCTTCGTGGCATCACTGCTCATGCTTGCTCGCTCTTCGATCTGCGCTGCATGACGTGCCCGTTCGGGTATGTGGCTCGGCGTTCGCTTCCGCATGCATTATACAGCCGTTATAGCCGTGTTGGTATATTGCTTTTGTTGAGGGTTCAAATCGCCGCGGCGGCGGAGGGGCGCTGGCCGCAGGCACGTTTCGATCCTGCCCGTTTCCGTCTTGCCCCTGCCGGCCGGCCGAGGCACTGACCAGTGATGGTAAAGGCTGCGAAGCGATGTCGGTCATGCGGGTGATCGGTCTTGCCGGGTGGAGCGGATCGGGCAAAACGACCTTGCTGGTCCGTGTGATCCCGGCGCTCGTCGCGCGCGGTCTCAGGATCGCGACGCTCAAGCACGCCCACCACGATTTCGACATCGACAGGCCGGGCAAGGATTCCTACGAGCACCGCAAGGCCGGTGCGAGCGAGGTCTTGGTGTCGTCGGGGCGGCGCTGGGCCATGGTCCACGAATTGGAGGATGAGCCGGAAGCGACCCTGGCCCAGTTGCTTGAGCGGATCAGTCCCTGCGACCTCGTCATCGTCGAGGGCTTCAAGCGCGAGGCCATTCCCAAGGTCGAAGTTTATCGCGTCGCGAACGGCAGGCCGCCGCTACACCCCGATGACCCGCTGATCGTCGCAGTCGCCAGTGACGTTCCCTTCGCGAACGCCGCTGTTCCGGTGGTGGATCTGAATGATGCGGAAGCCGTGGCGATGCTCCTGCGCGACACCGCCCGGCCGATCGATCGCGTGCTGCGGGATCTGGGGGCGCGGGCGCTGATCTGAAGGGCCGGTCCGGTGCCGCGGACGGGACGATCGCGCGGGGTGATCCGCTCCGGCTATGGATCCGCCTTTCGGAACACGACCGTCTTCAAGGTCACCGTGCGAAGGAGGTCCGGCTGCTGCACCGACCAGTCGGTTGTGTGACACACGGCATGCAGTTCCGGGACATCCGCCGGGTCTGGCTGGACGAGGTGACCCGTCCAGCTCTTGATGGTCCGTGATGCGGCGGAACTCGTCACGAAACCGATATTGTCGCCTTTGACCGCCCCGACGAGCATGCGGCAGCCCTGCGGTATGTCCCGCTCGGCCGGCTGAACGGTGTAGGTGCCGGACACGGCATCGCCGCACTGAAGAAGGCGGATCTCGGCGCCTGTCGCGCTTCGCCACAAGCCCTCAAACATTGATGTGTCAGACTTTCAGTCTTGCGGGCACCCCGCCATGCGAAGTGCGATATTTATGCACGGCTATAACGCGGTTGCCAGCTCAAAATGCCTGACGTGGGCGCCCGTCACGGCGGGCCGACTCGGAGGTTGTATGCTCGAGTGACCATGGTGCCGGATCGGCGCCCGCGCCTCCGATCAACCCAAGGGCTTGGTCCATCGTTCTCGTCCTGCGTGTTTTGGCCCGAGTTCGGAGCGCCTGGAAAGTGCGGTGCCCCGCTCAAAGCCACGATGCTGGGTGCCCTTCTCGTCATCGCCGCCTCCCGGCCTTGAGCGGCGGCGACGCCACCGGCGCAGTCGGATGCGCCCGCAGCGCGGTTCATCGAAGGACCCGAGCCCGGAACGATACGGGCCTCCGAGATGATCGGGGTCCCCGTGATCGGAATGGATCACGTAGGGGTCGGCAAGATCGAGGATGCGTTGGTCGACGGAAGCGGGCAGGCCCGGGCGGTGATCATCGGGGCCGGCGGATTTCTGGGCATGGGCGAGGAATCCGTGGCGCTCCCCTTCGGCCAGCGCGCCTGGAATTTCAGCGATGTGTCGCTGACGGCCGGTCCGAGCCCGATCGCGACGCCCGAGGCCGCGCCCGGCGCGAAGACGGCTGCGCAGACGGGACCGGAAACGATGCCCGGTGCGCGGACCACTCGCGACGCGCTCGGTGCGGTTCAGAACCAGCATAGCGGTCGCGCGACCGACGCAACCGGCTCAGTTGAGGCGCAGCGGCCCAGCAGCACGCCAGCGACGGTCCTCGCCGGCGACAAGCCCGGGCGCGCCGAAGTCCGATTCACCCGGGCGCAACTGGAAGCGGCGCCGGCCTTCCGCACCGGGAAGTCCCGCCTCTAGCGTCCACGACTCATCCAAGGGATCCCATGAGAAGCGCCGTCCTCACCGGCCTGATATGGGATTTCGAGCCTTCGGGGCGCGCTGGCTCAGCAAACGAACCCGGCACCCCGATCCCGGAATCGGGTCCCTCGCAATCCAGCTCGGGAGCGGCCACGGCCGTGGCGATGGACTTCAACTCGGTCCGGCTCAGCCTGCTCATCGCCGTGGTCGTGCTGGCCCTTTGGTATATCGCGCGCCGACCCCAATCCGGTTCTTCAACCCGCTGATGCCGGGTCAGCGCGTTCCATGCGCACCGGCGTTCGGGAAGAACAATTGTTCGCCGCCCACCTTGTAGCTCGCGATCGCCTGCTGCCCCGCAGGTGAGACAAGCCAGTCGATAAACGCCTGTCCCGCCTTTGCCTTTACGCCCGGGTACTTGTCGGGGTTCACCAGCATCACGCCATAGGGATTGAACAAGCTCGGATCACCCTGAACCAAGATGACCAAGTCACCACGATTCTTGAACGAGAGCCATGTTCCCCGGTCCGCGAGGATGTAGGCATCCAAGGCCGAGGCCGTGTTGAGCGCGGGGCCCATTCCCTGGCCGACATCCCGGTACCAGGCGCCACGGACCGCCGCGAGATCGACCCCCGCCTCCTTCCAGCTGCGCAGCTCGGCGCTATGTGTTCCCGAGCGGTCGCCGCGCGACACGAACGCCGCTTTGCTGGCCGCGAGTTTGGCGAACGCCTTGCGCACGCCCAGGCCGCGCACGCCGGCTGGATCGGAGGCGGGGCCGATCAACACGAAATCGTTGTACATCACATCGTACCGCGTCTTCGCGAAGCCCTCGGCGAGGAATTTCTCCTCGGCCGGCCGGTCGTGGACCAGCACCACGTCGGCATCGCCGCGGCGCGCTGCGTCGAGCGCCTGGCCCGTGCCCAAAGCGACGACTTTCACGTCGATCCCGGACTTCTCCCGAAACAGCGGGAGGATATGCTTGAACAGGCCGGACTGCTCGGTCGAGGTCGTCGAGGCGACGATAATTGAGGCCGTTTCGGCGCGGGCCGACGAGAGGAGGCCAGCTGTGCCCAGGAGCGCGGCGAGCCCCAGGGTCAGGACGCGGCGACGAAAGGGGTCCACGGCAGTTCCCCGGAGAGGTAGGCCCGCGCCTCGGACGTGCGAGGCGAGAACAAGATCTGCTTGGATGAACCATGCTCGACGGCGCGGCCGGAGGCCAGCACGATCACCGTGTCGGCGAGGCGCGCCACCTGCCCGAGATTGTGGGAGACGAGCACCACCGTCGTGCCCGTCCATGCCATCGCGGCCACCAATCCCTCGACGATCTCGGTCGAGGTCGGGTCGAGGTTCGCCGTCGGCTCGTCGAGGAGAAGCAGGTCGGGTTCAACTGCCCAGGCGCGGGCGAGCGCCAGCCGCTGCTGTTCGCCGCCAGAGAACCGCGTCGCGGCGTCGCGCGCGCGCTCCGAGAGGCGGACGCGGGCGAGCGCCTCCTGCACCCGGGCGGCGCGCGCAGGACGGGGCAGGCCTCCGAGAGCCAGCCCGACATTCGCGGCCGCGGTTGCGCGGATCAGGGCGGGCCGCTGAAACACGAAGGCGCGACGGTGTGCGCCGACCCGCACGGTTCCGCCGTCGGGTCGCAGAAGTCCGTCGATCACCCTGAGAGCCACGCTCTTGCCGGCTCCGTTCGGGCCGATGACGGCCGTGACGCTGCCCGGTGCGACCTCCATGCAGAGGTGGTCGAGCACCGTTCGGCCGTCGAGGGTGAGACTCACGTCTTCGAGGCGGATGGCCGGCGCCGCGCTCATCCGTACGCTCGCGCGGCGTGCCGGCGGAGCAACGCGACGGCGATGTTCACCAGCAGAACGAGGCCGATCAGCACGATGCCGAGCGCCAGGGCGAGGCTGAGATCGCCCTTCTGGGTCTCCAGCGAGATCGCTGTCGTCATCGTGCGGGTGTATCCGTCGATGTTGCCGCCAACGACGAGGACCGCACCGATCTCCGAGATCGCCCGGCCGAAGGCGGCGAGCGCCGCGGTCACCAGGGAGAAGCGCACGTCGTAGATCATTATCGCGGCCTGACGGGGTGTGGAGAGCCCGAGGGAGCGCAGCTGCTCCCCGAGATGCACCCGGGCGTCGGCGACGACTTGCTGCGTGAGGGCGGCGACGAGCGGGGTCGCAAGCGTCGCCTGCGCGGCGATCATTGCGCCGGGGGTGAACAGAAGGCCGAGCGATCCAAGCGGGCCGGAGCGGGAGAGGATGAGATAGAGCGCGAGGCCGACAATCACCGGCGGCAGCCCCATGAAGGCGTTCAGCACGCCAACCGCGGCGCCGCGTCCGGGGAAGCGGGCGACACCCACAAGGGCTCCCAGCGGGATGCCGAGCACGAGACCGATGCCGACGGCGCTGAGGCTGACGCGCAGCGACAACCAAGCGATCGCCAGCACGTCACGATCCAGGCTGCACAGGCGGGACAGAATTTCCTTGAGCGTCTGCATCTTGCGCCCGGGCCGGTCCTCCGGAATGGGGCGAGGCGGGTGGCGCGATCAACCGATAAATCCGGCCTCGTAGCCCGAATTCGGCGGCACGGACCTATCACGCCTACCAGAGGAGCGCGTGCGGATAGTAGGCGAGCATATCGCCTGGGGCGACCGTTGTCGCGTCGTCGGGTAGTTCGACGAGACCGTCGCTCTCCGTCAGGGAGGTGAGTACGCCCGCCCCTTCGCGGGAAAATTTGCGAGCCTCGGGCACACCGTCGGTGCCACGCGCGAGGCATACCCGCACATACTCGCGGCGACCGGACTTCTTCCGGTATTCGAAGGCGGCACGCACGGGCCACGATACCGGAACCTCGGTCGCGCCCCCACCGAGCCGGGCGAGAAGCGGTCGCACCACGAAGAGCAGCGTCACATAGACGGCGACCGGGTTGCCCGGCAGTCCGACGAACAGCTTGTCCCCGATCAGGCCGATGGCGATCGGCCGCCCCGGCTTGATCGCGAGCCGCCAGACCACCAGCCGCCCCAGCGCCTCGACCGCCCCCTTCACGTGATCCTCCTCTCCCGTCGAGACGCCGCCGGAGGTCAAGATCAGGTCATGGCCGCCGCTGGCCGCGTCTAGCCGGGCCTTCAGGAGCGCGGGGTCGTCCCGGAGGATCCCGAGGTCATCGACCTCGACACCGAGGCGCTTCAGGAGCGCTGCGAGCAGGGCGCGGTTCGAGTCGTAAACCTGACCGGGCCGCAAGGCTGCGCCAGGTTCGGCCAGTTCGTCGCCCGTGGAGAACAGCGCGACCCGGAGACGGCGGCGCACCGCGAGCGCGGTGTGCCCCGTGGCCGCCGCGAGAGCGAGGTCTTGCGGGCGCAAACGCCGCCCCGCGGGGATCGCCAGACCGCCGCGCGGCAAGTCCTCGCCCGCCGGTCGCGTGTTGGCGCCCAGCTTCAGGTTCGGCGGAAGGTACACACGGTCGCCCTCGGCGCGGACGTCCTCCTGCATGAAGACCGTGTCGGCCCCCTTCGGCATCGGCGCGCCCGTGAAGATCCGTACGGCGCCCGCGATCTCCTCGATCCCTGGCTCCGCGCCGGCCGCGAGGCGCCCGCCCAGGGGTAGGATGGTCCCGCCATCGCGCGCGAGATCGGCGTGGCGCACCGCATAACCATCGACCGCGGAATTGGCGAACAGCGGCAGATCGTTCTTCGCCATGACATCATGGGCGCAGATGCGTCCATCGGCGCGATCGAGCGGTACGGCTTCTACGTCCGCGAGGATCGGCATGCGTTCGGCGATGAGCGCGACCGCCTCCTCGATCCGCATGAGCTTGCCCCCGAAGGCGAAGCAATCGTTGGTCAGCTGTGCCACCGCCTGCAACTCTCTCGGCTCACTGGCTTTTACCGGACCAGCACCCTGTCCAGCACCGTCGCCCGGGTCACCACGATATCGGCGATCCCTGCCGTGCCGTCGAGCCCCATTAGCGGCCGCAGCGGCTGCAGGCGGGCCGCTGCCCTGTCACCGCCCTGAATCAGGAGGCGAAGCCCTGAGACGCGCCTTGCTCATCGCTTGTTTTCCGCTGGCGCGAAGCCGAGCGCCCGCAGCGCCTGCAGCGCCTCTCCTTCTCTGAGCACGGTCAGGAAAGCGGAGAGCGCCGGGATGTCCTCGGCTGTGCCTCGGTGGACCAGGTCGTAGTTCTCTTCGGTCAGAGGAATGAAACCGAGATCGTAGGTCTCCGCCACGCTGGAGATTGCCACGCCCCAATCCGCCCGTCCCTGTGCCACTGCGGCGGCGACCGCATTATGCGAGCGGGGCTGGTTCCAGAAGCCCGCCGGCCGCGCGCCCGCCAGCAGCCCATCGATGAGCAGGCGCGTGCCCGAACCCGCGTTGCGGTTGACCATGACGGCATTCGGGTCAGCCAGGGCCGCCGCCACCGCGTCGGCCGGCCCGCGACCCGCGAAGCGCGGATCGTCGTGACGGAACACGAGGCCCTGGAGCCGGCGCCAGCCCGGGACCAGCGTCATGCCGGGCTCAAGGAACGGCGCGTTGTAGCGCCCCGTCGCGGGATCGAAGAGGTGCATGGCGGCGAGGTCGCACTCGCCGCGCCGCAGCGCCGCGAGGCCCCGGCCGAGCCGACCCAGATGGTCCGGGCGCGGAACCCGCGATCCGCCAGCAGGCCAACCACGCGGTCGAGGCCCACGCAGTGGCTCCCGACGATTGTGAGATCCGGGGCCGCGATGCCCGCGCCGAGCCGCACGACCGAGACGCTCTCCCCCGGCTCCATCCCCGAGCGCGCGGCCGGCACCGCGAAGAAACCGTCCGCCTGTGAGAAGGCGGTGACCGAACCGGAGCCCTTCGGCAGCGGCAGGGCGATGGTCCCCTCCGGTCCGCGGGCGAGGGAGGTCATCACGAACTCGGTCCGGCCGAGTTCCGAGGAGACGCGTTGCGTGAGGCGCGCCGCGACCGTTTCCTCTTCCCGGGGCGGCAATCCGGCCTGCGCCCGTATCAGGGGCACGACGAACTCGTGGAAGGTGAACATCGCGGAAGTCGGGAAGCCGGGAAGCACCACGAGCGGCTTGCCCTGGGCCATCGCCAGGCAGAGGGGTTTGCCCGGCTTCAGGGCGACGCCGTGGACGAGGATGCCGGGCTCGCCCAGACGGGAGAGGACGCGATGCGAGACGTCGCCGGCCCCCTTGGAGGTACCCCCCGAGAGCACGACGAGGTCATGGTCGCGCAGGGCACCAGACAGGACCGTTTCCAGGAGCGCCGCGTCGTCGCGCACGATCCCGAGCCGCACCGGTTCGCCGCCATTCTCGTCGACCGCGGCCGCGACGATCTCACCGTTCGAGTCGTAGATTGCGCCTTGAGGTAGGGGCTCCCCGGGGGCGACCAGCTCGTCGCCGGTGGAGAGGATCGCCACGCGCGGGCGCCGCACCACCGCCACCGCGGCGAGGCCGCAGGCGGCCAGCATCCCGATCTCGCGGGCTGTGATCCGCAGGCCCTTGCGCAGCACGGTCTCGCCAGCGGCCATATCGGCGCCGGCATAGCCCACGAACTGTCCGGGCCGGGCTGCTGCCGCCACCTCGACGGTGAGGGTTTCCGCGTCGAACTCCGTCTGCTCGACCATGACCACCGCGTCCGCCCCGCGCGGGATCACCCCGCCCGTGGCGATAGGCGTTGCCGAGCCGGGCTGCACCACCAGGGCCGGCGCCACGCCGCAGGCCAAGATCTCTCGGTTCAGAGTGAGGCGTCGCGGGCTCGCCGGCGTGGTCCCCTCGGTATCGGCCGCGCGCAGCGCGAAGCCGTCCACGAGGGCACGATCGAAGGGCGGTACGTCACGGGGCGAGGCGATGTCGCCGGCCAGCACCCGGCCGAGCGCCTCGGACAGGGGAACAGTCTCGGGTTTCAGCGCGGTGTGCGGGACCGCGGCCCGGAAAGCCGTGAGCGCGTCCTCACGGCTCATCACCGTGAGGAACTGCTCCTGGCGCGATGCTGCAGCGAGCCTCCCGGCGAAGGTTGTCTGCACTTCCGAGTTCGAATCCGGGCTCACAGCGGCCAAACCTCGATCTCTTCGCCCGCCGGATAGCCCTCGCGCTCCGGCGCGACCATCACGACTCCATCTGCTTCGATCAACCGGCGCAGCGGCAGCTCGGCTCCGCCGAGCGGCTCGACACCGTCCGGCCGGCTGCGCACGAAGATCATCTCCGTCAGGCCGATCGGGGACGCAATTTTGCGCAGCAGCGCTGCACGGCGCGGGGGGCCTCGCGCGCGCCTGTCAGGCGAGCCAAGAGCGGTCGACCGAGCGCCAGGAACACGGCGAGTGCCGCCTCCGGACGGCCGGGCAGGATCAGAACCGATCGCCCCTGCACGGTGCCGATTGCGGCGGTCTCACCGGGCCGCAGGGCTATCCCGTGCGCCCGCACCTCTCCCGCGCGGCCAAGAGCCTCCGCGCTGTGATCGGTGCGGCCGAAACCGCTGCCACCGAGCACGAGGACCGCGTCGGGACCGTCATGACGGATAGCCTCGGCGATGGCCTCGGCTTCGTCGCCGGTCGCGACGCTCTCGGCTCGGCCGCCGTGATCCTCGATCAGGCGGACGAGCAGCGGCGCCAGATAATCGTGGGCCGACGCACCGGTCGATACAACGCGCAGCCACGGCAGCCGCACCGCCACGGCCTCCAAGCCGGCGGCCGCAAGCCCGAGGCGTTGAAGCGGCCCGATCCGGGTGCCGGCCGCGACAAGGATCTCGCCCGCATCAATCTCCTCGCCCGGAGCGCGCACGCCCTCCCGCACGGCGACGTCCGCCACCACAGCGCCACCTTCGAAGCCTTCGGGCAGGAGCACCGCGTCGGTGCCGGTGGGCAGGCTCTCGCCGGCCTCGACCCAAGGGGGCGCGGCCACCAGGGGGACCGGCGCATAGGGCGATGCACCGCCGACGGAGGCGGCTTCGACCGCGAAACCGTCACGCAGGGCAGAGAAGCGGTCCGGAACGGCGCGGAGCGCTGCGATCGCTTCGGCGGAGATCCGACCCTGCGCCGCCGACAGGGTCAAGCGACAGGGGGTGACGGGTGCGACATCCCCACAAAGCAGGGCCAGCGCGTCCCGGAACGGCAGCAGCGCCGCGGAAGCGGTTCGGATCATCGCCCGAGCGATGCGCCATCCCGTGGTGACGATCAAGGTCCGTCGGGTGTGCCATCCCGGTCCCGACTCACCGGTGTTACCCTGCATCCGGTGGGTAACCGATCGCCCCTAAGAGGGGCTCAACCGATCGGACGCTGTGCTGGGTGGTTGGGGGTTGATGGGACAAGGAGGAAGCGATGCCGACAGCCTTGTCCGTCGATTTGCGCCAGCGCGTGGCGTTGGCCGTGTCGGCCGGGGCGACCTGCCGGCAAGCCCCCCGAGCGCTTCGGCGTGAGCCGAGCCATCGCCAGCCGCTGGTCGCAGCAGAAGCAGCGTATCGGTCACATCGAGGCTCATGCCAACCCTATCCGGCAGACCTGCCAGGCTCGCCCGCAGATCCGCCTGCGTGAGTTGCGCGAAGCTCTTCGGGAGCACGGGGTTGCGATCAGCACCAGCAGCGTGTCGCGCGTCTTCGCCCGGCATCGGACCGCGCTTGTGCTTCAAGCTGATCGAGACCCGCGCTAAAAGACTAAACCCGCTCCTCAGATGTTTTTAACGGGGCAGTACAGCGCAGGGTTCGATTTGGATTTTATTCTCAAGAACGATTCTCGGTGCAGCTATACTCGGGGCTGAACTCCAGGGCGGCAGCTTCGGACCGGGCGCGCGTTCAAGCGGATCTGAGCCTCGATCTTCGCGACCCGTGGCTTGAGCCGAGTACCGTTATCACGCGTTCGGCTCGGGGCGCCGGCGAAGTTCGGGATGATGCTTTAGTAGCATCGGCCTCGATTCTGCCGATCTGCTGCGGATGACTGTCGTTGCGGGCACGCCTTTTTGGTTCCCATTATAAAGTGCCTACCTGATATGCACGCAATGCAAATCAACCTACAAAATCAGGGCGCATGATGCCGAACGCTGCGTGAAAGCTTGGCGGTTTCGCTGGCACGGGTGAGTTCGGACGGACGGGGAGTCGCTATTCACATAATCGACCTGCGATCGACGTGAGTGTTGACGTAGTCCCGCATCCATTGGAGCTGTTCGCGGTTCATGGCGCGAGATTTCGTTTTTTCCGTAGCGCCGGATAAAAGAGCACCCCGTATGTCATTATTGCAAGCGACAACGTCCGCCAGGAAGCACGCCAAGCTGATCATCAAGGTTTGGCCAGAAGCATTCCGCACTATGCTTTGGCAGATGCAGTTGCGGCATTCGCGCACTCGATATCGACGCAAACGCCATGGAGGTGAGCG
Organism: Methylobacterium sp. P31; assembly: GCA_050632875.1. Taxonomy (GTDB): domain Bacteria; phylum Pseudomonadota; class Alphaproteobacteria; order Rhizobiales; family Beijerinckiaceae; genus Methylobacterium. The sequence goes on from JBODSC010000003.1 coordinate 991,715, forward strand.
TGATCCAGCTTCCTCAATCAGATAAGGCCCAGCATTACCGTTGGGTGCAGCTGACCTTCGGCGTTATCTGCATGGTGATGGTGGCCAACCTTCAATATGGCTGGACGCTATTCGTCAACCCGATCGATTCCAAATATCATTGGGGCCGAGCCGCGATCCAAGTGTCATTTAGCATTTTTGTCGCTACTGAGACGTGGCTTGTTCCCGTGGAGGGGTGGCTGGTCGATAAATTCGGTCCTCGGATCATCGTGGCCCTAGGCGGAGTTCTCGTAGCAGCGGCATGGACGATCGACGCCCATGCAAGCTCTCTCGCGATGTTGTATTTCGCTGGCGCCGTTGCCGGCGTCGGTGCAGGCGCTGTGTACGGCACATGTGTCGGAAACGCACTCAAGTGGTTTCCTGATCGAAGAGGCCTCGCGGCTGGCATCACGGCTGCCGGCTTCGGCGCGGGCGCTGCCCTATCTGTGATTCCTGTCAGGGAAGTCATAGCGGCTTACGGATACGAGGCTGCCTTTCAATGGTTCGGCCTCGCTCAAGGCGCGGTGGTCCTCGGATTATCACAGTTTCTCGCCGCACCGCCGCGCGGGCTAGCGTCGCCGACACCGAAGCTTCGTATCTCCAAGCGAGATTATGCGGGCTTCGAGATGGTGCGCACGCCAGCATTCTGGGTGATGTACGTTATGTTTGTCATGGTCGCCGCGAGCGGCCTCATGGTGACAGCGCAGATCGCGCCGATCGCCCGCGACTACGGCATCGCCGACGTTGTTTTAGCCTTCGGGGCGTCTACGCTTACAATCGCGCTTGTCGTCGATAATGTCTTGAATGGGCTGGCGCGGCCGTTTTTCGGGTGGGTGTCGGATCACATTGGGCGGGAGACCACAATGGCTCTCGTATTCACGCTGGGCGCTGTTGCATACTGGCTGCTCGGCACCGTAGGCAGCCAACCAGTTACATTTATTTTGACGGCTGGAATTGTCTACTTCACCTGGGGAGAAATTTACAGTCTCTTTCCTGCGACCTGTACGGACACGTACGGCATACGATTTGCGACTACGAATGCAGGGCTACTGTATACGGCAAAAGGCACTGCTGCGTGGCTCGTACCACTTGCAAACGTACTGAAGAGCACAACCGGCACATGGCACGCCGTGTTTGTTGTTGCTACGCTGATGAACATCGCAGTTGCTGCGCTGGCGCTGTTCGTACTACGCCCCATTCGCCGCCGAATGCTCGATGCAGATGAGGTGCGACGAGGACAGGTCGATCTACCGGTGCACACTGAAGGCTCGAGCATACAAGCTGCGCAAGGACCTAATTACGCCGGCAGATAAGGGCCTCCGGCGAAGCCGTGGCGGCTTCCTATTCCGGCCTGCAAAAGAATAAGGCCGCGCCGCTTTTAGGTCGACTTATGTAGGGCTCATTCCATCGACTGCTCAGATGCAGCCGATTATCCAGAAACCTGAGTCCGGCGGCCGACCGTCTGAACGCGGCAGTCAAGTGGAAAGCCTGCGATCTGGTTGTGCGCTGTTTCAGGATCCGACCGGGACGTCGCGGTCTCCTCCGCCAACGAGGACCGCTTGACGAGGCTCCGGCAAGGTCGGTGCATCAAAATGCAAAATGGCATATTGCATGCCAGACAAGAATGCGACATCGTGCATGAGACGTTTCCATGACCGCTCATGCAGGATCCTGAGATGACGTGTCGAGCTGTGACCGTAGTCGAACAGACGCGGCCCGATGGCAGAAGCTCTTGTCTGATCGCGATCAGTGATCTCGCGAGCCGTCGATTCGCTCCTGAGGATCGCTTCTAAGACCCTATCCTGATCATCGCAGCCTGGGATTATCCCATGACCAAGGCCCTCGAAGGCGTTCGCATTCTGGACTTCACGCACGTCCAGTCCGGCCCCACCTGCACGCAGCTTCTGGCCTGGTTCGGGGCAGACGTGATCAAGGTCGAGCGGCCGGGCGTGGGCGACGCCACGCGCCAGCAGCTCCAGGACCTTCCGGACGTGGACAGCCTCTATTTCACGATGCTGAACCACAACAAGCGCTCGATCACGCTCGATTCGAAGAACCCGAAGGGCAAGGAGGTGCTCTGGCGCCTGATCAAGGAGTGCGACGTCCTGGTGGAGAACTTCGCCCCCGGCGCGCTGGCCCGGATGGGCCTGACCTGGGAGAAGATCCACGCGGCCAACCCGCGCATGATCCTGGCCTCGGTCAAGGGCTTCGGGCCGGGCCGCTACGAGGATTGCAAGGTCTACGAGAACGTCGCCCAGTGCGCCGGCGGCTCGGCCTCGACCACCGGGTTCCGGGACGGCATCCCGATGGTCACGGGCGCGCAGATCGGCGATTCCGGCACCGGGCTGCACCTCGCGCTCGGCATCGTCACCGCGCTCTACCATCGCACGCAGACTGGGCTCGGCCAGAAGGTCGACTGCGCCATGCAGGACGGCGTGCTCAACCTGTGCCGGGTGAAGCTGCGCGACCAGCAGCGGCTGGAGCACGGCCCGCTCACGGAGTACAGCCAGTACGGCGAGGGCATCCCGTTCGGCGACGCGACCCCGCGTGCGGGCAACGATCCCGGCGGCGGCCAGCCCGGCCGCATCCTCAAGTGCAAGGGCTGGGAGCACGATCCCAACGCCTACATCTACTTCATCACCCAGGCCGCGGTGTGGGAGCCGATCTGCGACATCATCGGCGAGCCCGGCTGGAAGACCGACCCGAACTACGCCACCCCGAAGGCGCGGCTGCCGCATCTCAACGAGATCTTCACGCGGATCGAGGCGTGGACGATGACGATGACGAAGTTCGAGGCGATGGACACCTTGAACAAGTACGACATCCCCTGCGGCCCGATCCTGTCGATGAAGGAGATCGCCGAGGACGAGGCCCTGCGCAAGACCGGCACCATCGTGGAGGTCGACCATCCGACCCGCGGCAAGTACCTGACGGTCGGCAATCCGATCAAGCTCTCGGCGAGCCCCAGCGAGGTGAAGCGGTCTCCGCTGCTCGGCGAGCACACCGACGAGATCCTGCGCGAGGTGCTCGGCTACTCCGAGGCCGAAGTCGGCGAGATCGCCAATTCCGGCGCCATCGGTGCGGTGCAGAAGATCGCCGCGGAGTAAATCGGATAAGTCCGGCTGCGTAGACTAGGCAGCACTAAAGAAACAAAGCAATTCAATATCAGGAGGAACGACGATGGCCCAAACGGCTCTACAGCGCTCGGTCCAAGATCCGCATGCGGACAGGAGGAGTGCAGTTCGTCAGATCCTTGACCGCGTGAGGGCGGATGGGCGTGACGCACTGACCGCTCCTGAAGGTCGCCTCCTCTGTGACGCCTATGGCATTCCGGTGCCGAAAGAGGCCGTCGCAACATCGGCCCAAGACGCCGTGCGAGCTGCCCAGAACATGGGCTTCCCCGTTGTCCTCAAGATCGTCTCCCCTGACATCCTCCATAAGACGGAAGCCGGCGGCGTCATCGTCGGCGTCTCCTCCGCGCAGGCTGTGGCCGACGGTTACGAGACTATCCTGGCCAACGCAAAGCGCTACAAAGCCGATGCCCGCATAGACGGCGTACAAGTCCAGCAGATGCTCAACGGGGGCACCGAGGTCATCATCGGTGCGGTCACCGATGGCTCCTTTGGCAAGCTCGTGGCCTTCGGTCTTGGCGGTGTGCTGGTTGAGGTGCTGAAGGATATCACGTTCCGGCTGGCGCCTGCCACCCGCGCGGATGCGCTCTCGATGCTCGACGGCATTCAGGCCGCCGAGATGCTGAAGGGTGTGCGAGGGGCCGATCCGGTTGACCGCGAGGCGCTGGCGGACATCATCGTCAAGGTTTCGCAACTCGTTAGCGACTTCCCGGAAATCTCCGGCTCGACCTCAATCCGGTCTTCGCCACCGCACGCGACGCGACGGCCGCGGACGTGCGGATCGTGGTGGACTTCGCGCAACGGCCCCAGCCGCAAACCCGGTCGCACGAGGAGATCGTGGCCGGCATGAACCGTATCATGCGGCCCGACGCAGTGGCGGTGATCGGCGCCTCGGCAGAGGACGGGAAGATCGGCAATTCCGTGATGAAGAACCTCATCAACGGCGGCTACAAAGGTACGATCTATCCGATTCACCCGAAATCGGACACCATCCTGGGTCTCAAGGCCTATCGGTCGGTGAAGGACGTGCCGGGCCCGGTGGACGTCGCCGTCTTCGCCATCCCTGCTCAGTTCGTGGCCGCAGCGCTCATCGAGTGCGGCGAAAAGGGTGTCGCGGGTGCGGTCCTTATCCCGTCCGGATTTGCCGAGACGGGGAACGAGGCGGGACAGCACGAGCCTCCAGAAGATCGGCCGCCGCTACAACATCCGCCTCATGGGGCCGAACATCTACGGCTTCTACTACATGGCCAAGAACCTGTGTGCGACCTTCTGCACGCCCTTTGATGTGCAGGGTCAGGCGGCCCTGTCATCCCAGTCCGGTGGGATCGGCATGGCCATCATCGGCTTCTCGCGCTCGACCAAGATGGGCGTCTCGGCGATCGTAGGGCTCGGGAATAAGTCAGATATCGACGAGGACGATCTGCTCACGTTCTTTGAGCAGGACGACTCGACCCGCGTGATCGCGCAGCACTGCGAGGATCTGAAGGACGGTCGCAGCTTCGCGGAGGCTGCCCGCCGCGTCTCGAAGAAGAAGCCCGTCATCGTGCTCAAGGCTGGCCGAACCTCGGCAGGAGCGAAGGCGGCAAGCTCCCATACAGGAGCGCTTGCCGGCAATGACAAGATCTACGAGGACGTGTTCAAGCAATGCGGCGTTATCCGGGCGCGCTCGCTGCGCCAACTCCTCGAGTTCGCGCGGGGCGTGCCTGTCCTGCCGACACCCAAAGGCGAGAACGTGTTGATCATTACGGGCGCGGGTGGCTCCGGCGTTCTTCTGTCTGATGCGGTCGTCGACAACGGCTTGTCGCTGATGACGATGCCGGACGATCTCGATGCTGCGTTCCGTAAATTCATCCCGCCCTTCGGCGCGGCGGGCAACCCCGTCGACATCACGGGCGGTGAGCCGCCGATCACCTACCAGAACACCATTCGTCTCGGGCTCGCGGACGAGCGGATCCACGCGCTCATCCTGGGCTACTGGCACACCATCATCACGCCCCCGATGGTGTTTGCCAAGAACGTCGTGGAGGTGCGCGACGAGATGCGCGCCAGGGGCATCGAAAAGCCTATCGTTGCCTCGCTCGCGGGCGATGTCCAGGTCGAGGAGGCCTCGCAGTACCTCTACGATCACGGCATCCCAGCCTACGCCTACTCGACTGAGTTGCCCGTTGAGGTGCTGGGTGCCAAGTACAAGTGGGCGCGCGGCGCCGGTCTCCTCTGAATAAGGGCGAGCGACCGCCGTGCTGTGGGTTAGGCTGGCACCCAGCTTGCTCACGGCGGGACCGGTGCGCAGCGCGCTAGAAGTGAGTAGGACCAGAGCTCACTTACGGTGCCGATGGCGATTGGGATCGGCTCCGGAGGTCCGGACGTCAGCGGCTATTTGCATTCAGCACCGCCGTTAGAGCTTCGGCGGCAGTGGGCATAAGGCTTCCAGCACGCTGTATTTATAGCCACTGCCGCAGGGCTTCCGGCCTGTGGGGTCGTTGCGCGAATGAGCCAGGCATGAGCGATCCGGAGCCCGATGCGGTCTTTCGAGAGCGGCTGCTCCGCGTCGTCAGCGAGCGTTCTCGCCCCATTGTCGAGAAGGCGACCGGAGCAGAGCTTGACGCCATTGGCCGTCAGTATGACCGGTTCAGGACCGGGGTGCCGCTGAAGGGACTTGAGGCAGCCGGAAGCCGTCCCACGTCGAAGCTGCCCGAAGGCTTGTGGAAGAAGCGCTAGCGGCGATGCAGCCGTGATCAGGTGCTGTTCCGGATCGATCCGCGTCCGTTCCAGGTGGCGCTCGCCCAGACGCAGGCCCAAGAGGCGCAGGCCAAAGCGCAGCTCCAATTTGCACAGGCCGAGGTGAGCCGGACCGATACGCTGGCCGATAAGGGCTACGCCTCGGAGCAGCGGCTCCAGCAACTCAATTCGAACGCGGCCAGCGCCGCCGCCCAGGTCCAGGTGGCCAAGGCCGCGATCGCGCGGCAGAATCTCAACCTCGACTACGCGGTGGTGAATGCGTCCTTCGACGGGCGGGCGAGCCTGTCGATCATCAACCCCGGCGATCTCGTCATCGAGAAGCAGACGCAGCTGGTCACCGTCGTGCAGCTCGACCCGATCGACGTGCAGATGGCGCTCTCCTCCGAGGATTCCGAAGCACTGCGTGAGGCGATGCACGACGGTCCCAGTGATCGTGGAGGTGCTGGACGAAGCCGGGGAGCCGGTGCGCGACGCGAAGGTCTACCAACTCGACAACCGTTTCGACGCCCGCACGGCCCGCCGCTTGGTGCGCGCGCTGCTGCCGAACTCCGATGAGCGATTCCTCCCCGGCCAGTTCGTCCGCGCGCGGGTGCAGACCGGCACCGAGGAGAAGCTTCTGGTCCCCACGATCGCGCTGTCCGCCAAGCTCGCCCAGCAGATCGTCTACGTCGTCGACGATCAGGGCGTCGTGCGCCAGAAGCCGGTGACGACCGGCGACAGCTTCGGCGAGGACATCGCGATCCTGGCCGGGCTCAAGGCCGGCGAGCGGGTGGCGACGGATCACCTTCAGGATATGCGGCAAAACCTCAGGGTGGAGATCCGGTCCGCCGAGGCCGACCGCCTGGCCAAGCCACCGGGGGCAGGTGCGGATGGGCACGGCGCGGGCGAGCCGGGCTGACCGCGCCATGCGACACACGCTTCCGCTCGCGCTCGCCCTGGCGCTCCTCGCGGCGTCGGCCGTCGCGTCCGCACCGGCCACGTCGACGAGAGGCTGCCGCGTCGACCGTGCCGAATACGATACCCTCAAGACGGGAATGACCTACCGGCAGGTGCGGGCACGTCTGGGTTGCAACGGTCGTCGCGTATCGCACCTAACTGTCGGTCGAGTCCGGCGCGCGACGTATTCCTGGCCCGGGCGCGGCACCTATGATGCCACCATCACGCTGACGTTCCGCAACGACCGGCTTACCGACAAGGCACAGCTTGGTCTCAGCGTGAATTAGGTCGCTCAGCCTTCCGAGCAATAAACTTCCCTTGGGTTCAGGGGCTCGGTGACGATCAGCCCGTGCGCCTGTCGGGCTCCGTTACTATTCGACACTGCGTCACGTTCTCGTATTGCTTCCCCGTGCAGACGAAACGGGTCGCACGCGAGGCCTCCATCCTTCTCCCTTCCGACCGTCGCGCCCGGCATCCTGCGCCGGGACCAGCGTCGATCGGCCGGCTTCCGCCCCGGGCAGCGCGGGCTCAGCCGCCATGAACCTGCCCCATGAACGTCTCGATCGCCTGCTGGAGGCTGTGCGTGCCGGCATTCACCCGGGCGGCGCTGCCCCGCATCTGCCCGGCCTGAAGATCGTTGGAGGCGGCGGCTGCGCGCACGCCGGCCACACTCTCCGAGACCTTCCGGGTATCCGCGGCGGCGTTAAAGATGGCGCGCGCGATCTCCTGGCTGGCCTTGCCCTGTTGGTCGGTGGCCGCCGCGACCTCGGAGGCGATCAGGCTCATCCGGGCGATGGTCTGGCCGATCGACTCGATCGCGCCGACGGTTCGGGCGGCAGCGCTCTGGATTGAGCCGACCTGCCCGGTGATGCGGTCGGTGGCGAGGGCCGTCTGGCCGGCGAGCGCCTTGACCTCCGCTGCCACGACGGCGAAGCCGCGGCCGGCCGCCCCAGCCCGCGCCGCCTCGATCGTGGCGTTGAGGGCCAGCAGGTTGGTCTGATCGGCCACTTCGCGGATCAGGGAGACGACGGCGCCGATCTCCTCGGCCGCGTGGGACAGGCTCTGCACCGTCTGCTCAAGCCCGTGGGTATCGGTCAGGGCCGAAGACGCGATCTCGCTCGTATGCCGGACACGGGCCTCGATCTCCCGAGCCGAGGCCGAGAGTTCCTCGGCCGCGCCGGCGATGCTGTCGACGATGCCGGCCGTCTGGCTGGACGCGCCCGCCACGACGGCAGCCTGGGCCGCCATGTCCCCAGCGGTCCCCGAGAGGGTGTCGGCCGCCACCTGCATGGCCTCCGCCGAGCCGGCGAGATCCTCCACCGCCCGGTGCGTCTCGGTCTCGAAGGCACGGGTCGCCTCGGCGAGTTTCTCGGTTCGGGTGCGGTCGCGGTCGCGGCGCGCCTGCGCCTCCGCGTCGAGGGCCCGCTTCTCGATCAGCGCTGTCTGGAACGCCGCAATGGCCCCCGCCATCTCGCCGACCTCGTCCCGCCGATGCGTGAACGGGATCGTCCCGCCGAGATCGTTGCCGGCCAGAGCCGTCATGCAGGCCTTCAGGCGGTGCAGGGGCTGGCGGACCTGCGCGACGATGATCCAGATGGCGGCCAGGAGGCCGAGGGCAAGCGCCATCGCCGGCACGGCGATGAGTGCGATGCGCGCCTGCTTGCGGTCCAGAGCGTCGGCGGCGCGGCGCGCATTGAGGCGATTCAGAACCTCGCGTCCCAGCGCACCGATCTCAGCGACCATGCGCTCGCGATCTCGTCACGGTCGCCTCGTCGGTGGCCTGGATCAAGGCCGCCTTCGGCGAGACCGTCAGACCTAGCTCGGCCGTATCGTTCTGATAGGCGATGAACTCCTTGACGAAGAGATCGAACCGGCGGCGCCGATCCTCCGGGAGCTGGTCCTTCATCGCTTCGAGGAACGGCGCGCGCACCTGCTCGACCGTCGCGAGGGCCTCGTGGAGCGCGGACAGGCGCGTGCGCGCCTCCGTCGTGTTGTCGGCGGTATAGAGGGCGGTGGCCTGCACCACCGCATGCTCGATCGCCTGACCCAGAGCACCGGCCTGCAGGCCGGCATTCCAGATCCTGTCCGTGGCCGCCGCACGCTCTTGTTCCCAGACGGACTGGCGCACGGCGAAGGCCGAGATGCCGATCGCCACGATGCCCAGCAGGCCGACGACCGCCGAAAGCTTGAAACCGAGGGAGATGCGCATAGGAGCGACGCCACGTTCCCAGAGGACGGAATGACCGCAGATATACAGAATATTTTTCGTCCAACAGTTAGATATATCAGGCAAAAACGTGGTATTTTTGACCGAGTTTTTATTTTGTATTTGCCGACTATGCGATAAATATGTTGATAAAGTTCGGGAGTTACATCGCCGTCGTCACCCATGCCGAGCGAAAACCTTCGCCCGAGGGCCTGATTTTCGGTCGCCCTTCCTGCGCGAGTTCGACGCTGAACGGGATCGGACCGGAAGCCGGCATGCACCGCCGAGGCCGCGACCGACCTGCGCTCGATCGGAGACGCGTGCAACGGCGAGACGTCGGGAACTTCCGCATCGTCGGTGTCGCGGCGTTCAAGCAACGCCGGCCCGAAGCGGACCTGTGCCGATCTGTCCGGCGACTGGGAACGCCGCGGCGATCTCCTGCCGCAGGTCGTCGCGCTGCGCCTCCACCAGATCGGGCAGGATGTCGGTCGCCTGCTCGTCGAGGGCCGCGATCAGGTGTGGACCATCGGCGGCCCACTCGAAGGCGACGCGGACTTCGCGCTCGGCATAGGGATCCTGAGGGTCAAGACAGCAATGGGTCAGCATGTTCGATGTGGGCTCGCGCCGGTCGCCCCGGCGAGGCGCGTCCAGTAGGCCGCCGCCGTGACGCCCGGATGACTCCGGGGCCGCCGGTTTCCCCGCTGCGGGATGCCCGGCCCGGCCTTGGGCAACCGTTGCCAATCGGCCACTCCGGAGGCGCCACAGCCGCGAATAGCGGCCGGATCACGCATCCAGGCACTTGCGTCCTCCGAACCCGGTGTGTACAGACGCCCTCGTGATCCCCGATAGCTCAGTTGGTAGAGCAGGCGACTGTTAATCGCCTTGTCGCAGGTTCGAGTCCTGCTCGGGGAGCCATCCACTTACCAACATCTTGATCTTGCTGGCCTTTCGGCCCTCGCCCCCCACCGGATGCTGAGGTGCGGGAGTAGCTTCGCCATTCCAACGGTCCGCAATACGCTCCGCGCGCTTCGTCCGATTGGCGCCGCGCACGTATGACGCACTCTGGCGGCTCCCCTCGGCCCACCCAAACCACGCGTCTAGTTCGGCCTCCATCGCCTTACTCTCAACCGCCCGACGCGCGCCTGCCTTCCGCAGATTGTGGGCTCGCCCCGGCACGCCGACGGCCGCGCAGGCGTCGCGAAACCGGTTGCCGAAGCTCTCCACCGTCATCGGCCGGCCGCGCTCGCTGGCGATGAACGTCAGCTCGCCGACTGGGCTCGCCGAAATCGAGGCGGCGAGTGACAGCAGGATCCGGATCGCGACCTCCTCGCCGGTTTTCTCTGTCTGAATGCGGATTCGGCCGTCCTGCACGTGCAGACGGCTCACGCGGGCAGCGTCGCCGCGGCGCAGGCCGGCGTAGCGCAGGCAATCGAGCGCCAGGCGCTCGCGGGTGCCGAGCGGCCAGCCCGCCTCGTATCCGGCGACCTCCTCCTCAGTCCGGAGTGGAAGCCGTTGCGGTCATTCGAGCCACCGAGCAGCTTCACGCCGCGGGCCGGGTCGGCCTGCAGGTACTCGCGCTCGACCGCAAAAGCGCACAGCCCGCGCATCGCCTTCAGCCAGCTGTTCGTCCCATGCGGCCGGCCGATCCATGTCCGCGCGGATAGCTCGGGCCGTAGACGCGGGCGCGGCGGTTCTCGGCGGCCTGGGCGCCGCGAGCCCACTCGACGGCGCAGAGAAACTCGATGAAGGTGCCGGCATGCGGCGGACTTGGTCGATCATGTCGGCGAGGAACGTGCCCCTCACTCCGCAGAAGGTCGCACGCGATCCAGCGCGTGGCCAGCTTCATCGGCGTGGAGACGTCGCCGAGTCGCGCCTTGTGGCAGTCGTGCAGGAGCCAGCGGGCGCGCACCGCGGCGGTCGGGCAGAAGTCGCGGCTGATCAGCGTGCGGAGCCCAGCCAACACCGGCGTCAGGCTGCTGCCGGACGAGCGGTTGAGCTGAGACAGTGCGTGGGCGATCTCGGCGAAGTCGCCTTGACGCGGGGCGGGTGTCGCCAGCTCAACAGCCAAGCTGTAGCAGGACGGCATCCAGGTCATCGACCGGCCTGCGCAGTGCTGATATTGATGCGGCCCTTTGATTTGACGCCGGAGCACTTGCGATGATCCCGCAACCTCAGGCCGACCAAGCTGATGGCGTGGCGCTGGCGCTGGCGCTGGATATGATGGGCCGTGCCTTTGCCGCGCTCGCGATGCTCTACGAGCAGCGTCACCCGGGCGAATATCTGCGGTCGAACCAGCAGCTGAAGGATCTGATCGCCGATACCTTCCGCCATGTGGAAGGTGCGCCGACCGACGGGGCGCTCGGCTCGCTGGCGTTCTACGAAGCCCTGCTGCGCGTGCGTGCGGTTCTCGAGCGCGTCGAGGCTGAGATTTCGACCGTCCCAAGCGGAGAGGTTGGCCAGATCGGCTGACGACATCACGCGACCTCCCCGGCGAGCGGTTAGGGGCGCATCCGCTCGGCCGCCGCTCAGAGCGCGTCGATCCGAGGCTCGAAGCGGTGGGCGATCGGCAGCGGCCACGCATGAATCAGGCGCGTGACCGCCAGGAGCGTGCGACGCGCTTCCTCGGGCAGCCCGGCGCGCTGCTCGCCCGCCAACCGACAGATCGCCCAAGCCAACAGCGCGGCGGCGCTCTCGCTCAACGGCACATTGGTAGTCGCGCCCGCGAACAGGATCTGGCGCGTGTGCTCGGACGGGTGCAGCCGGACCTCGACGCGCGCCGCATTCGCGAGCGGCGCGACCCGTGCGGCGAGGCTCGCCTCCGCGCATGCGGGTGCCGCGCAGGTCGGCCGCGAGTCGTGCGAGATAGCGGGCGCGCACGGCATCGAGGAAAGCGACGGCATTCACGGACGCGGGCTCCGGCGAGACGGAGTGGAACGGCGGTTGTGGGTGCGGGCCGGGATGCGCAGAGAGCCGCCGATATACGCATGGGCGAGCCAGAGGCCGCCAGAGCGCCAGGACCAGCCAGCGGTCCATCAGCGCAGCTCCCGCAGGCCCCGGGCGGCAATTGCGGCGGTGTCGTCCGTGCGCTGTGTGTGGTGGACGAACAGGATCGAGCAGATCAGCCCCGAGAACGCGAGTGTGAGGAGGATCACGGCGATCACGGCCGCGCCTCGTTACTTAGACGTAGCGCGAATGGGTGGGGGCGATGCGCCCAATTCCCGATAGCGCGCGGTGCCGGGGCCGACGCAGACTGCCTGGCTCTGGTCAAGCGGAGGACAATCCGATGGACTACGAAGCTTCGACCGACGACGACAACGAATGCACCGGCCGATCCGACGACTTCCAGGAGGCCAACGGCATTGCCTTCCTCCTCGCGAGCAACGCCTTCCTGAAGCTGGCGGACGCCTATATGGCCCGAGAGGAGGCGGCCGCGCTCGCTCTGATCAGCGAAATCGAGGCTGAGATGACCGACGTGCTGCGGCGCTACGCCTCGGAGCCCGGACACCGGGACATCCGCGCGGACGTGACCCTGGAGGCGGCGCACAAGCTGGGTGCCTTGCTGAGTGCGGGGCGCGCCCTGTCCAAGGCGGCGCCCGGCCTTCACTGACACGGCACGCGGGTGCGGTGCGCGCGACGCCATCACAGCCGCTTCCCGGTCACGTGATCGACGACGACGCCGGTCAGCCGCTTAAACGGGCTCCGGCGACCGCCCGGCAGCGCGCGCCGCCACGGGCGGGATGCCGGCGTGCCGGCCCTCGATCTGCCGCGTGCGGTCGATGGTGGCGCGCTCGCGCGGGTGCAAGCCTTCCGCAGCCGCTGGCAACGATGCGTATGGTCCGATCTGATCGGACGCTGCTCTAGCTGCGAAAATCACTGAAGTCGAAGCTATCCTCATGCGTCCATAGCTCGGGCAACTCCGGCTCCGGACCTATCCGTCGGTTTGGTCTACCCGCGCTCATCGCGTCAGCAAGCACCATGACGAGCCGAAGCGCGTCCGCTGCGGTGATAGCGAGCGCGCTTGGTCGGCCGTTAAGTTCGGCGAAAACGATCGCGTGTTGTCCATTGTCGGTCATCGCGGCGCGGGAAATATTCCGCACGATATGCGCCAACATTTCCGCCATGCGAGCCCTCAAGCGACGCGAAAGACATGGGCGGCCAGAACGTGTCTCGGCAGCCCGGAAGAAAAAAAGTGTGAGGCGACGCGCTTAAAAGCCCGTGAATGGAGCGGTTGGCTTGATCTTTCCGCCACCCCGCATGGCTGGCGCTGTGCGAGGCGGGTGATCTGACACCGAACGGCTGATATCAGGCAGCGGCCTAGCCGCCGAACGCTGGGGGCTAGACAAGCTCGGGCGGGACCGCTGGTCGCCGTACTTTGCGAAATCGGGCGCCCGAATCTCGCGACATCGTGGACCTCCAAGACATACGGGCGCTGCGCCGGGCTCGGGGTGGTCGGCCGCGCGGCACGCACAAAATGGCTCGCGGATTAACGGCTCGCGCGAGAAAGCCATTGGCTAAGCGCGACGCCGCGCTTTCCCGGACCCGGCCCACCAAAGCGGGACCAAGGTCGAGTCACGACAATCATGCCTCAGACGCCAGACGATTGTTCCGAACGATATTGCTCGGTTCTGTATTGTCACCCTTCTCGATGAATATGATGTTGTGATGAAAATGAATTCCGGTGATGGATTTATCTGTATCACGTGGAGAGTAGCCTGGGCGGTCATGTTCCACCCAGTTGAGGCCGTCAGCCAGACGCTTGAAATAGCCCATGGTCGTCAGTGCGCTGTCAAAGTCGGCACTGGTGCCGCCGTATTGTGGCCAATACGAAGTCTGAACGTCCTCAATCACGTATATACCTCCGGAGTTGAGATGAGGGAAAAGCATCTCAAACGTGAGAATAACGTGTTTATTATCGTGGCTGCCGTCGTCGATGATGATATCGTACCGGGCGCCAGCGGGAGCATCCAGGACTTTCGCCAGATCTCGCGCGTCGACTTGTGAACCCTGAATGATATGGATGCGATCTTCTTCGAGGCCGTTCTTGGGGAAAATATCCAATCCGTAGATATGCCCTTCCAAAAAATAATCGCGCCACAGCTTCAAGCTTGAGCCACCTGCATCTGGATCTTCGTACCCGCCGATCCCAATTTCGAGCAGGCGCACCGGTCGCTTGCGTAGAGGCCCAAAATATCTGGCATAATGTTGCATGTAGTAGTGTGAACCGTGCTTATCAGATCCATACTTGACAGCGAGCCGTTCAAGCTTCTTACGATCTGACACTTCATCTCTCCCTACCCGCCGGTCGTGCTGGTGATCCGCAGGGCCGTCCGTGGTTCGGCCTTGTCCCGGTCGACTGAGCGCGACCCACCGACCTCCACTCTTCCGGGCATGACCAAGCCCCCGCGGGGAGCGGATACCGCGGACGGGCGGCACCTGCCCCACAACGCACCGGACATGCTCCATGCTCCTGCAGCTCTTCGCGCTGCGCGCCGCAATCGCTTGCACGCTGCTGCTCGCTCCTATGCGCGCCCATGCGGACCCGATCGGCCAAGCCTGCTTCTACGGCTACGAGTCCGGGAAGGTTGGTGCGGATGGCCGCGCCTTCCACCCCATTCAGTTCGGTGCCGCGCACTGGCTGCCGCTCGGCACGCGGGTGCGCGTAACCGGTCCCGCAGCCGGTCGGCACGTCGATGTCACGGTGAACGATCGCGGCCGCACCCGCGGCTTCACCGACTGATCGATCTCTCGCTCGGCGCAGCGCGACGGCTGAAGATCACGCGTCGCGACCTCGCGACGGTGCGGGTCTCGCTGCTGCAGCTTCGCTCAACTCCCGCTCCTGGGCCCTGCGGCAAGCCAGCACGAAGGCTTCGGCAGCTTCACGGCTCAGGCCGCCGACGACAAGACCTGGTGCAGTCACGGTCCAGCGCCCGTCGCAGTCTTCGGAAATCGCGAACTCGGTCACGGCCCCCTCCGGAGGTTCCACCCTCCAGAAATCTCCGTCAATCCGGCGCCCCGGCAATACTCCGTTCGACTGTGCGCCGCACGGTCACCTACGACGGTTGGAGGTCAGCAATGATCCGTCAACTCGTACTGTTTGCTCCCGCAGTGTGGTGGTCCGGTTGACCACCGTCGAACGCTTCAGGCTCGACCCGTCACACCACATCACGGGACCATACACCTAAACACCTGTATCGAAGTACGCTCCGCGCGCTCGGTACGCCGAGGGTGAGGGCCACGAACATCACCACGATGACGTGGCCCACAGTTCAGAAATAGGATCGTTAGTCCAGCAAAGCCGGAAGCGGCACGACGTCGATCCCGGCGTTATGCAGAGCCGCGCGAACGGCCTGCATCACTGGGACAGCGGTCGGCTCATCTCCGTGAACACAGAATGTGTGTATCTCGGCAGGAATTTTCTTTCCGGAACTTGAGATGATTGCCTTTTCCTCGATGAACCGAAGCACCTGCTCGGCAGCTTGCTGCGGGTCGTGGATCACCGCATCCGCCTCCTCGCGGGACCTCATCTGACCGTCATCGTCGTAGACCCGATCCACGTAGGATTCGTAGGCGACCCTGAGGCCAAGACGTTCCGCGGCTTTCGCCATCTCGGAGCCGACATTTGCGACATAGATCAGGTCACGGTCGGCTGTCTTGATGCCGCGCCCGACGGCCATGGCGTAATCTTCATCGACGTGCGCCATGTTGTTGAGCGCGCCATGCGGTTTGACGTGTGTCACGGCGGCACCCTGGCCTCGCGCAAGAGCCTGCAAGGCTCCGATCTGGTAGGTGACGAGGTACTCGAGATCGAGCGGGCGCATCCGGATCTGCCGGCGACCAAAGCCCCAAACGTCGTTGAAGCCGGGATGGGCTCCGATCGACACGCCGTTCGCGAGCGCCGCGCGGATGGTTTCGGCCATGATGCCCGGATCTCCCGCATGCATGCCGCAGGCGACGTTGGCCGAGCCGATCAGCGGCATGAGCGCCTCGTCGTGACCTACCTTGAACCGTCCGTAACTCTCGCCGATATCGGCATTGATGTTGATCCTCATATCAGCCTCTATAGCTGCAATCTGATTTGGGTTTTAACTCACCCCTTGGAGCGATCCCCTATTCCATCAGTGCGCCTTCCGTGATCAGGATGACGAGCCGGCTCGTGGCGTCGAGGCCGAGTTCGGTGGCCCGGCCCGGCTCTCGAAGGGCGGCGACCGCACCCGCGAGACCCGCGGCGCCCGAGGGGCTCGTCGCAGGCCCCCCATGGACTGCGAGAAGTTGGGGAGCGGCCGCCAGGGTCGCCTCGGACACCATGAGGATGCGCGCGCGGTGCCGCTGCAAGACGGCGAGCGCGGGCGCGCTCGCCACGCCGCAGGACAGCATCTCGGCCGCCGTATGCAAGTCGCCCGATACCCGCACCGGCCGCTCCGCCGCGAAGGCTGCGGTAAGGCAGGCAGCCGTTTCGGGTTCGACCACCACTAACGCCCCGGGCGCTGCCAGCCAGCCTCCCAGACCGTCGGCCATTGCAGCGGCAAGGCCGCCAACCCCGGCTTGGACGAAGAGGTGCGTCGGGCGCGGATGGCCCGCATCGTCCACCTGCCGGCGGATCTCCGCCGCCATGACCCCATAGCCCGCCACCACGTCTCCGACGATGGGTTCCTGAGGATCGTCACTGGTGTCGGCTACGAGGATGCCTCGACCGTCCTGCGCTCCGGCAGCCGCGGCATCCACCGCGTCGTCGTAAGTACCTGTCACCCAGACGACCTCGCCGCCCAGGTCGGCGATGCGCTGCGCCCGAGCCTCGGGCACCCCTGCGTGGAGATAAACCCGAGCTGTAGCGCCGGCAAACCGTGCGGCTGCCGCCACCGCGAGACCGTGATTGCCGTCGCTCGCGCAGATCAGCGTCGGCTGACCGGGGGGACGCGTCTTTACGAGGTTGGCGACCTCCGCCCCGGCGACGCGGGCCAGCGCCCTCAGTCCGGCATAAGTTCCCCCGAGGGATTTGAAGCTGCCGAGCATGCGGCGGCTCTCGTCCTTGGCGAGCACCTGCGCAACGCCCAGATCCGCCGCCAGACCCGGGAGATTCACGAGCGGGGTGGGCGCGTAGGCAGGATCCAGGCCGCACAGCTCGGCAGCGATCACTTCGGCGGGAGGGGAGAGGTCGGTCATGCCCCGACAATGCCAGCTCGCGCCGGCGAAAGGCGCCCAAAACATGCTAAAGCTTGCCTGTTTCCGCCACACACGGCTCATCCATGCCGGAAAACGTCAACCTCGACACCTTCGACAGCGCGCTGTTGACCGAGTTGCAACGGGACAATCAGGTGCCGGCCCGGATCCTGGCGCAGCGCGTCGGCCTGTCGGAGAGCGCGGTGCTGCGTCGACTGCGGCGCCTGCGTGCGGACCGGATTATCGTCGCCGACGTGGCCGTGGTTCACCCGGCGGTGCTCGGCACGCCTCTCACGGTCCATGTGCTCGTATCGCTGGAACGCGAGACTCCCGACCTCCTCGACGCCTTCGTGCGGCGCCTGCGTGCCCGACCTGAAGTGACAGCTGCGTGGTACGTGACGGGAGAGGTCGATTTCATCGTCCATCTCCAACTCGCCGGTATGGGCGCCTATGAGGTTTTCGCTCGCGAGGTGTTCCACGCTGACCCGAACGTGCGCGGGTTCCGCACCATCATCGCCATGCGGCAGGTGGCCGGCACACCGGTCTCCGTGGCTCTCCCGATCGGACCTGCACGCGAGTCCTGAGAGGGTCGATTGGAGGCCATGGACGCGCTGCGCGTTCAGGATCGCGGTGCATGCACGCTCGGGAACGCGGCAGCATCAGGGATGAAATTCGGTACGTCCGTAAGCGGCTGGCAAGCGGCCGTTTCGGCGGCGTGGGTAGAAGGTCAGGAAGTGGCGTAATCCAGACCCGAGAGGCTCTATCCCGAAGCGTCCGCTTCCGACAGTGGGCGAGCTCGGCTGAGCGCCGGCAACGGGCGCGAAGCTGAACGTCCGGTTCTGAAAACCGCGTTCATCACGATTGTGGCTGCCGTAAGCTGAATCGGCTCGGCTATCCGCCGGGCTAGCCTCGAAGGTGTGTTCGCATTTGAGGAATGCCCGAGGGAAGCGCCTTGCCTGTGCTCAGCCCGATATGTCAGCTTTGAGCACTGCTGATGGATGCGGAGATCTCCAGATGATCAGAGCGGCAGCGCTGGGCGTGTGCATAGCCTGCAGCGTCAACGCGGTCGCCCGTGCTGGAGACAAGTGTCACCACATGGCTCCGAGGATCGCACAAGAGCGGTGCTACGCCCAGCACGCAGGTCTGAACACGGGGCTGGATGGTGAGCGACGGCGCACGCAAGCGGTTCTCTACCTACGCATCGGTGAAGCTGTAGCGGCCTCATACCTCGCCTCTGAGCGATGCGACGAGATGAAGTTCAACCTCACCCTGGCGGTATCCCAACTCAAATCCTTCGGCTACACAAATCCGGAGGAGCTAAAGCCCTTCATCGATGATGTTCAGGTCCGGTTTGATGCGGACAATCAGCTTGCCTGCCGCGTCGCATGGGCCATGCATGGGCCGGCTGCACAAAATGGTTTCCGCTTCATCTATTTGGCGGGACCAAAATACTCGGATCCGCAGCAAACGCCTCCCAGCGGCTTTATAGATGCGTTTGAGCGCAGCCGTTCGGGCAATCGCTGATCTTGTCGATGGCTCTTTTCGGCATGTAATCAAGAAAGCTGTCGCGAGAGGTCCTGGCCCCCGGTTTGACATGGACTTTCACGCCGCCGGATCCGCATAGGGTGTCTGCTCCTGGGACGGCTTCAGGCCTCTCGGAACGGCCGGCAGGGCAGCTAATCTGAATAGCGGCTTCCCGGCGCCCCAATGGTGGCTCACCACCCACTGCAGCCCCTGGAACAAGCACCGCGCGTTGCGTTCCGGCCGTGAAGTCCGCCGGCGGCTTCAAGGTGCGGGCTGAGCCATTTTCCGTTTGAACAACTCAGTGCAGTCGTAGCGCCTGGAGTGCCACGCGCACCAGGCGCTCGGCGCAGGGCTTACCAATGAAGTGAGCCTCGTCCGGCAGCAGCGCCGCCTCCTCGGCCGAACATCCCGAGCAGACGATGATCCGCGTCTGCGGCCAGCGCGCGCGGACGGCGTGCGCCAAGTCGCAGCCATCCATCACGCCGGGCATGTTGATGTCGGTGTAGAGCAGGGCGACGTCGGCATGCGCCTCGAGGTGCTGGAGCGCGCCGTGCGCGTGCTCAGCCTCCAGCACCTCGAAGCCCAAGGCGGACAGCATATCGGACGCGACCATTCGGGTGAGCGGTTCATCTTCGGCGAGGACGGCAAGGCGGCGGGATCCTGACATGAATTAGAGAATGCGCCCGCACGTGGCACGTTTCAGCGTGACCGCAGATTTCGCGTCTTGTGCTCTTTCAGATGGAACCTTGGCAGCGCCGGCGGATGCCTTCCGCAGCAAGACGACGGCCCCAGCCCCTGATATCCTCGGCTCACCCCTTCGCCCCGCCTTCACGTGATACGGGGTCGGGCGTTTTGCACGGACAATCGCGTTCGGCTGGCGGGCCTTGTCGTTTCAGAGTCCCGGAACCGTTCGGCCGCCCGCGCGTAAACGCAAAATTCCAAGGCAAAACCCTTCAGCCCCGCCAGCAGCCGCTGTGCGGGGCTTTTTATGTTTCTGGCACCCTTCGAATGGATGATGCGACTCAGTCCTGGGCGGGGCTACCTCAGGAATCTCGAAGCCCCCCAATGACGACTCAGCCCGCCCGGTGCGCCGCGGCGGGCTTTTTCATGCTTAGTTGCCGGCGATGAGACCCCTGCTCACCGCAAATCGGATCAGATCGGAATCCGTCATCATGAAGTCGCCCATCTGCCAGTGCTGAAAATCGTCGCCGCACGGCGTTACCAGGATCCCGTGGGCCCGGAGGGCCACTGCGGCATCCTGGGCGCAGAGGAGATCAGCAGATTGCTGCCTCACCCATGGGCCGAGAAGACTTCTGATCCACCGACGCAGCATGGCAATGTTTCCGGCTCTGGCGCATCGTGCCGAAGAGACTTGAAGGCGATGAGGCATCCTGAGCCGGAGGGCTGGCGCGTACTGTGATGGCGATCGCTCTCGGAATGCGACCCTGACGCAATGTGACGTCCGAGATGCCCGCCCGGCCGATCCGGGCGGGTATTTCCATTTCGGCAACCGTTCGGCCGTACGGCGGCGGCCATATCCGACCTTCCGCCCGCTTTCGCCTCCTGGCGCGACCGAATCGAGCGCCTGTCCGAGCACGCCTTGCCCTGCCGGTATCTCGCGCCGGCGAAGTGATCCGCGATCAACGGGAATGCGTTGGTGTTCATCGACCAGTTCGGCGCCGAGGCGCACCGGCTCGGCTGAACGGCCGCCGAGTTGTTCGGGGCACATCCGCCGAGCGGCACCCTGCCCGTGGATTCCCGCGGCGTGCTGATGCCCGGCACCGGGGAGGTCCAGGCTATCCATCCCGATCACGTCACGTTCGCATAGACAACAGGCTATCGCTTCTCCGAGGGCCAGGCGCGGGGCATCCAGGTCTGGGAATTTGCCGCCCAAGGCCACTAGAACGGCCACGCCTCCTCCTGCGGCTCCGGTGCCATCCGCTCGCCTGGCGCCACAAGCTCCACGATCTCATCGAGCGGCTGCGTCACGCGGATGGTGCGCCCGGCCGCCGTAATGAAGGTCTCGTTACGCATCAGGTCCGTGTCGCTGAGCGCCTGGACGCTGGTCACGCGCAGCAGGTGCCGGCAACCGTCGCCGTCCTGCACCTGCAAGAAGTTCCCGACCCGCCGAACGGCCGACATGCCGCCTCTCCCGCGTCGCTGGTGATCTCTTGCCTACGCGCTCTGCAGGCTTTCGGCGAAGTCATCCGGCACCTCGCCCCACTGGCCAAGGAGCGTGATCCCCTCCAGTTCGCCGGTCTCATTGTCGGCCACAATCCTGAGGGCGGCCGCGCCCGGCATCCGGCCGGACAGGGCCTCCGCCTTCTTGCAAGCGCCGAACTCGGTCTGTGCCGGCTCTTGGCGCGCCGGTCGCAGCCGCTTTCGATGCAGCTCGAACGGCTGCACGAGGTAGGTCGTCTTGAGCGCCATGATCGTTCCTTTCGTTCACGCGGCCGCACGATCGACATCGACGTCGAGAAAGGCACGCACCCACACGCGACGCCTCTCGGCGTCGTACACGTCGACCTGCCAGCCCGACCAACCGAACTGCCCCGTGACCCGCTCCATCAGGGCGAGCGCCACCCGTTCGGGGTGCACCCGCATCTACGAGACGTTGGGCAGGCGCTTGCCGGCGGGATCGGTCACCAGTTCGCGCCCGTCCGTGCAATGGAAGCGGTAAAACTTCGTCGGCATTGCTCTTTTCCGAAACGCTCCACCGCGATCCGAGCCGTCCTCGATCCTGCGATTGAACCGCAGCCGCCCCTAATTCCGTTCTGCATCTGTTCTAACAGGGAATCCGATCGCGATGCACGCTCAACTGCACGAACCGCCTGTGAACATTCGCCTCACCAAGACCGAAGCCATAGCGCTACACGATTGCCGGGCGACCCACCGCGACGGCTGGGCCGCGCTGGTGCAGGCGATCGCGTATGCGCTCGCCGACCTCGACGCCGAGTGACGTTTGGCAGGGCAGGGGCGCCTGATCTCCCACGGCAACGCACACCCCGTTCAAGCGGCTGCCGTGATCATCCAGACGCTCGGCGACGTCGCCGGCTGAAGCCGTCGAAGATAAAATCAAACGGGAGCTTGATTCTCGGACTACGCACGACAACTTCATGGCCGGATTCAATCGATCTGGCTGGAACTCAGTGCCTTGCTCATGATTTTTGGCCGAACAATTTTTGCGGCGATGTTGTGTGCCGCGCCTACCTCTGGATGGGCTCAAGCTTCGCCGTCTGAGATAAACGACTGTACCCTGCTGACCGATCCGACAGAGATGCAGCATTGTATCTATGTTAGACAAGGACTCCGGCCAGCGTTGCCGCCGATAATCATATCCAACGGCGAATACCCATTCCCGGTTATCATCGATGGGAAACGCAAACATTTGCGTTCCGCCTCCGCATCAAACTCCTCATCGGCCGGAATTTCAAAAGTCAGAGTTAGACTCGGACTCGGAGAGTCTGCCAGAATCGCACAGCCGGATTATTACGATTTGCGTCGTAGCGTCGACGCACGCCATGTCTACGTGCGGCAGATCAATATGTCTCCCGCACCCGGAGCCAAATACTCGCCAATTCATCGCAGCGAAGTGTACATTAGTCAGACTGGTGCGCATACCAGAAATTAAACGTCCGCAAACAAGCACGTGTTCGGCCGTACGAACAAGGATATTTGAGCGGACACGCTGCAGCGGCCAATCTGGGGTCGCCATCGACGAGCCAGCAAGCGCCGCGTCCGAGGCAACGCAGGGAGCTTGTCTGTGAGATCAGGTATCGCGGCGGCCGGCGCGCCGGGGTCGCTACCGACCTTCGGGATACCGCTCACTGTATGCCCTCGCGAGACCAACCCGATCATCGCGCATTGAACGCCATTTCGAAACATGAGGCTCGGTCAGGCAGCGAGCCGAGCCCTCCCCAAGCCGCGGCGGCCGCACTCGGTTACTTTGTCTTTTCAAGTCCACGCCATCGCGCCGGCTGTTGATAGCTTAATCCCGCAGCCCTGAAAGTATAATGCCCCGGGCCGCTCATGCGGTCCGAGGCTTTGCGATGCATGGTAGGTCAGCCTTACTCGGCGGCTACCGCATCCTTCTTCGACTTGCGAGCCTTCACTGATTTCGCTGCCGGCTCGGCAGTCCCGTCCCGAGCATAGGCCTTCGGTGCATTGGTCACGGTCGCTGCGACCCGTGTGGCCTTCGCGGCTGCTTGCCGTCGCTGCTGGCCCAGGCCGATGTTCTTGGCCAGAGTGGAGCGCTGCTCGGAATAGCTGGCAGCCGTGGTTGGGTAATCTCGCGGCAGACCATAGCGTCTGCGGTATTCCTCGAATGTCAGGCCATGCGTCGACAGGTGCCGCTTCAGGGTCTTGTACGGCCTACCATCGACGAAAGAGATCAGCGCATCGCGCGTGATCGACTTCCTGATTTGCGCAGGTGTCGGCTTGTCCAACGCCGGCGCAGCCGAAGATGAGGGGCTCCCGAGCCCAGCGACCGCAGCATGAACGCTGGACAGAAGCGCCGGGAGCCTCGGCGGCAGGGACGGAATTGTTCGATACGTACGCCGAGACGATGGTGGCAGCAATCTCGACGAGTCCGGTTTGATGAGCCTTTCCGGAGATGATGTTGTTGTCCATTTGCACCTCCTCCATGGTCGCACGAGAAGGACATGCGATTTTGGTGCCGTGTCAAGATCATCGCCCAAGGATCCGGGGCGTTTGCGCCGAATATCTACCGCGCACCCGGCGCCTTTCTAACACAGATCAGCAAGTGTCTAACGCAGATCAGTAAGACGGGGGCGGAACGAGCCGAGTCAGCGGGCTCAGGCAGTCCGGGCACTCTCTTCGGGTGTCCTGAAATCTCGGAACACAAGCACCGCATCGGCGTCGTCGACGAACGATGCCTCGGCGTTGGTGTCACCGCGCACTTGGCCCATTGGCTTCTGTCCTCATAAGCAGTGCGCAGGTCACGCGATCAGTGTTGGCGTGTGACGTCGCACAGTAACAGTCTTCTCCAAATCTAATACTCCGAATCGCTGCCGGCCTCAGAGGCAGCGAGAGGGCGAAACGATGTACACCAAGATGAAGCTTCCGCCATGGCTTGCGCGACGTCGATTTTCTGCGCGATTGAAGCGGCGATTGAGCAGTGCCATCGAAGTGAGACGATCGGATCCGGCCCCAGACGATCTGGCGACCACGGCTGGGCTGCAAGGTGTCGGAAGAGCCATCGAATTACAGCATTACCTGACGAGACGAATAGCCGAAGCCCATCGAGCGTTATAACGAGCTTCGGGTGCCAAGAATGACCCGGGGCTCCGTTAACCTGGCCGACTGGCCCTTGCACCGCACTCGTCGCGCTACAACGCACCCGTAGCCGAGGCCTGTGTGGCGCGTGCGTCCCCACGTGCCACTCGGCCGCTCATATCGCACAAGGCATCCGCGCGTTTTAGGCTTAAGACGTGTCTGACTTGTTCCGCTTCGGCCTCGTCGGCGTCGTGGAGCTTGCGCGCTTCCGGCGCCGGTTGACGGCTTCGCACCGGTTCCTGCCTGAGCGCTTGGGTGTGCCGCACCGGCTATCCGGAGAGCTTCACCAGCCCGGCGTCGTTTCCTGTTATCTCGGACAACAGAGCGAAGCGGGTGCGGGAGGCGCCGAAAACCATTCCTCATCTATATGAGTTGGGAGTGCAGGTGCGGGCGCTAAGTCACTGATGCGACTGCATCATGGCTTGACTGCTCGGGTAGCCATCGATCCAAACCTCCAGACATCCCCGCACCGTCCGCGTCCAGCGCTGCGCCGTTTGGCGGCCGGCTGCGGCGAACTGCTCGCGGCTCGCACGGCGCGTCCGCAGTCAGATATCCGGAGAGACGATCCTCTGCAGAAACCGCCGATGCCGCGCCATGACGCGCGCCACCGCGACCAGATCGCTCACGGCTCGCGCCACGGGTAGTTGCAGGGCGGCGTCGGCGTCGCGTCCGACCATGAGCAAGGCCTGCGCAGCGGCCTCGATCCCGCCTACGCTTCCCTCGGCGAGCGCGGCTTGCGCCCGTTCACCGGCTTCCCGCAAGGGCGGGATGCGTCGGAACGCGCGCAATTGGTCATGCGCCCGTGCGGCGGACGCCTCCAGATGAGCGACCGCGAAGGCGAGCTTCAGGCGCCGGGCGAGCACGATCTCCGACCCGGCATTGACCTGCGCATACTGAAAGATCCGGTCGCAGTTCAGGCTCGTGCGGTCGACCGCGTCGCCGCCTTCCCCGAGGAGGGCGCCCCGGACATCCCGGATCGCGGATTCGAAGGCGTAGGTGCGTACTTGATCCGGCCGGATCGGCAGGATCACCCGAACCGCCGTCGAAAGGATGACGGCGACGATCATCATCTGGGCGGCGTTGCCGAAGAAGATCTGCGCGTCGAAGCCTTGCGGATTCCCCGGTGACAGCAGGACCGGAAAATAGACCAGCAGGATGAAGCCGACGGACGAGGTCGGCGGGTTTTCGATCAGCAGGCAGGCGGCGAGGACGACCGGTGCCACGGCCAGCGCCAGAATTGGAAAGCCGTTCACACTCGGCAGGATCAGGAGCAGGATCAGGCCGGCCGCCAGGGCGGCGAGCGGGATGCCGACGAGGACGCCGTTGGCATATCTCAGCGGGTCGGGGTTGACGGACGACATCGCGCCCATGGCGGCGACCTGCACGAGGGCGTAGGTCGTGACCGGCCAGCCGAGGGCGACGAAGAGCGCCGCCGTCAGCGCGAAGGCCAGGGCGACCCGCGCAGCGCCGCGAAATGCCACCGGAAAATCGCGGTGGGTCGGCAGGCGCACGTTGCGCAGCGGCCGATGTCCGGTCCCGAGAGCGGTCAGTCCGTCCTGCGCGAACATGAGCGCGGTAGCGAGGTCGCGGGCGCGCTGGAGGGCCAGCACCTCGTCGAGACTGCACCCCGCATCGCGGATTGCAGCCGCAACCAGGACGCGCAAACGCCCGAGCGCATCCGCGAAGGCGGACGGGGCCGGATGCGCCGTCACATCGGCGACCAGACTGGCGCAGATCGCCCGAGCTTCCGCGATGGCAGACCGTTCCGGGCCGGCATCGTGGACCGCGATGGCAAAGTTCCGGCTCGCCGCCATGGCGGCGTAGAGGGCCGCGATCGCGCTGCGGGCCGCGGCGGCGCGTTGCGGACCGTCGTCGAGGCTCCCCGGCGATGGCGTTCGCGTCGGCGCGCAGAGGTGCGGTCATGCGGATCAGGTCGAGGGCCCGCTCAGGCCCGGGATCGCCCTCGCGGAGGGCTCGGCGGGCGAACACCTTCGTGGATCGGAGCGCAGCGGCGATCGGCGGCATGAGGCCGCGCCACGTGCTCGGCGAGGCGAGGGCGTCATTGATGAATGTGATCGCCACGATGGCCACGGCGATTGCCGCGATGCGCGAGACCGCTGCATCGAATACGTTCTGCGGCGCGTCGATGTCGCTGATCGCGATGATCGCGACCGTGTAGCCCGACAGCATGGCGCCATAGGCGCGGGTGTCCTGCAGGTACTGCGCGACGAACACGCAGAGGCTCAGCCAGGCCGTGAAGCAGACCAGCATCAGCACCCGGTCCTGGCCGAACGCCGCCGCGAACGCGATAGAGACCACGCCGCCAAGAATCGTCCCCAGGAACCGGTAGATCGCCTTGGAGATCGCCTGTCCGCGCTTCGGCTGCGCCAGGATCGCCACGCTGACCGCCGCCGATGAGGCGCTCTCCAGCTGGAGCCAGAAGGCGACGTAGAGCGCCAGCATCATCGCGATCCAGATCCGGAGCGCGAAGAACCACGCCTGCGGATTTGGGACTGCCGCGTCCAGTCGGTCGAGAATGCGGTCGAACCGGGATAGGCGGGCTTCGGACACGCTTCACCTTGCCCGTCACGCCACGCGGGCCAGCCGCCACCTGCTCAGCCGAGCGCCGGATCGTTGCGCCTTAAGAAGTGACAAAGAAGACTGCGGCGCCGTCATAGATCCCGCACGCTGGAGATGCCGATAGCACGACATTTCTCATGTCGAATGAAGCAGCGCCATGACGTGCGTTAGGATCTTCGCGGAAATCCTGCGATATTACTGGCAACCGATTCTCGACGACGGCGGAACGCGAACAGGATCGCGAAGGCCGCAATGACGCCGACAAGGATCCAGAACGGTGTGCCGGGGAGCCCGTTGGATTGTGCGGCCTCGGCTCCGGGACTCGGATCGGCCGACTGGGCCAGGGCGGACAGGACGGCCAGGCCGAGGAGCGGCACGGCTAGAAATCCCGATCTCAGCATCGCGCGTCTCCCGATCGTCGATTGCCTGCACCGGGGACCGCGGGCGTTTCCGCAATCCCCGGACAGGAGCACGCTCCCGGACGGGGGCGTGACACAGGGCGCTCAGGAGTGTTGCTGCTTCTTCAGGCTGCTCTGCGCGCCGGATTCGTCCGTCTTCGGGTTCGCGAGCCCGCTCGTATTGCCGCTGGCTGCGAGCGCGTCGCCGTCCACGCTCTGACGGTTGCCGGCGTGGTCCTGATACTGCTCGGTCTGAACGTTCTTGCTGTCGAGGCCGCGCTGGTCGCTGTGGCGGGACTTGTCCCGGTTGCTGAGAACCATGTTCTCCGGCAGCACGCCCTCGGGCAACTCCGACATAGCGCCGGTCCCGGTGCCTTTTCCCTGGGCGCCCGGTCCGACCTTATGCCGACTTGCATTCGCCATGGTCTTCCTCCGATGGGGATCAGCGGTCCTGTGAGGGGCGACAGCGGGAAGCGCCGTCGCGGACGGAGCCGTCAGCGGTCCTGCTGGTAACCCTGATTGGTGGTGTTCACCTTCGAATTCCCGGCCTGACCGACCTTGTCCGGGTCCTTCGTCTGCGAGCCGGCGCGGCCCTGCGTGAGGGGCGCTTCCGTCGCGCTGCCGGGTCCCTTGTCGGAGCGGTTGGCGGGAGGAACGGGCGGTGGCTTGGTTGTCATAGGTACCCCGTCTTTGCCGAATACGGTGCAAACCCGGGGATGTGCGCATCGTTCCGTCCATCGATAATCGGCCACGCTTCCCGAATAATCGCCACGCTGGCGGACGAGTGAACAGAAAGATACACTTCGGATCGCGCCCCTCGACGCCGAAGCGTCGACGGTGGGCGCCATCTCTACTGCGACTGCCCACAAAACGACGCGGCCTCACCTAGCGATCGTCTAGCCTGCATCCGGACGCCCGAGCGCTCCGGCGCGAGAGACGAAACAATGACCGGGAGCGCGGGTTGTCGGGGCAGAGCCGATGCCCGCGCCGATCGCGCTGGTCTCGCCTCGCCAATGCGTGTCCAGCTTCGCCCGCGTCGCGGTTACATGCCCTGCGAGGATGGTGCTCGGCACCGCGCGTCGGATCTTTCTGAAACTTGTCGTCCCAATCTTCGGCCCGGATGGAGCGCCAGAATGACGGAATTTCCGAAGCCGCCCTTCGATCGGCAGCGCCCCCTCACGCCGCCGGCCCGCGATGCCGACATGGACCCGCGTCCGGATTACGGCGAGGCGCACTACAAGGGCTCCGGACGCCTGTCCGGCCGCAAGGCGATCATCACCGGCGCGGATAGCGGCATCGGCCGGGCTGTCGCCCTGGCCTTTGCCCGCGAAGGGGCGGACGTGCTGGTGAGCTACTACGACGAGCACGACGACGCCCGCGAGACCTGCCGCCTCGCGGAGTCGGCCGGGCGCAAGGCCATCCCGGTTCCCGGCGACGTGAAGGACCCGAAGCATTGCCGGGCCATCGTCGACAAGGCGCTGGCCGAGTTCGGTCGGGTCGATGTGCTCGTGAACAACGCCGCGCACCAGAAGACCTTCGCCAACCCGGAGGAGATCTCCGACGAGGAGTGGGAGGTCACTTTCGCGACCAACATTCATGCGATGTTCTACTTGGTGAAGGCCGCCCTGCCGCACATGAAGGCCGGGAGCGCGATCATCAACACGACCTCGGTGAACGCCGATACGCCGAGCCCGCAATTGCTGGCCTATGCCACCACCAAGGGCGCGATCCAGAACTTCACCGGTGGCCTCGCCCAGATGCTGGCCGAGCGCGACATCCGGGTGAACTGCGTCGCACCGGGCCCGATCTGGACGCCGCTGATCCCCTCCACCATGCCGGAGGACAAGGTGCGCACCTTCGGGTCTCAGGTGCCGATGAAGCGGCCCGGCCAGCCCTGCGAGCTGGCCCCGGTTTACGTCATGCTGGCCAGCCCCGAGGCGAGCTATGTCTCGGGCGCCACCGTCGCGGTGACCGGTGGCAAGCCGATCATCTGACTGGCCGCAACCGGCGCACAAGCCAGTATGCAACACTGCACGGGAGAGCACCTTTGGCCCAGAACCCAGACCATCCGCAGCATTCCAAGCGCCCGAACCTCCGGGAATTCGACGCCTATGCCGACCGCAACGGCCAGGATTTCGGGCAGGACGACGCCCGGGATGTCGGCCGCCCCGCTGAACTCCAGCGCGAGCTCGAATCCGATCCGAGCTGGCAGGCGGAGACTGCGCGCATCGCATCCGGTCATCAACGCCTCGATTCCGTGGCGGGCGGCAGTACGGCTTCGGTCGAGGCAACGGAAGCGGAGACACCCCCCGAGAACCTGCGCCATCTCGGCGATGCGAGCACGTCGCCGAAATCGTCCTGACGCCCTGACCGTTTAGACGAGGGGGCTCTCGAGGATGATCCCGAGCCGCGTTCACGCCGTCACCGACTTACGTGTTTCCAGCCCTGATCGCCGCGCTCTCGCGGCGGCGGGGTCCCGCCACCCGCCGGATCATGCAGGTCGGCCCGGTCTGGCACTACGCCTACACAATCCTGACGCGCTACGAGGGTGGCTTGGTCCCGGCTCGCTCGATGCGGACCCATCTCGCCTGCGACGCGGTGGGGGCCCTCGGCTTCGTGGGCGCCGCCGCTCTGCTGAAGGACGAGGCATCGAGCGACCGGCTCCTGCTCGCGGTGCTCGGGCTCAGCGAAATCGCCCTGAGCGAGCGCGAGGTTCCGGTCACGGTGCACGCACAGTGAGCCTGTCGCCCGTCCGGTTCCTCGATCTGAGGGGCCCCGCCGTGAGGGCGGACGCGAAGCGTCGTGCCGACCCGCAGGTCTGCAAACGCATGATCGCGGTAACCGTGGCGATCCGGCGCAACCCTGAGGCCTGCAATCCTGGCCCGGCCGTCCTGCCGTTCATGCGGTCGGTGCCCGCAGCCGGTGGCAGATCCTCCGCGAGGGTCTGATCGCCGATGCCGAACGGTCTCAGCTTGCCGCTCATCATGGCCTCGGTCTTCACCCTCGGCTGCATTCTCATTCAGAAGGCCGGCAAGCGCGCCGAGGCGATCACCGAAGGGCTCGGCTTCCTGTTCCTGCTCTGCGTGCTGCTGAATGCGATCGCGCTGCTTGCTTATTTCGTCGGCACCGGCCCGGCCGGCGTGGTCCTGACCCGGTCGATGTCGGCCGGGTAGGGGCATCGGCAGACTTTGCCGGGCGGCCGATCCTGCCCACGCAGGGGCTGGCCGCCCCTTTGAATTTGCAGGGAAAAATCTGGAACGGTCGATGCCTGCCTCTGCCGGACACGTTCGGAAGGGTGCAGCATGTCGGTCAACACGGTATCGGGCAGTTCACTCCAGCTGGACCTCGTCACCGCCTTGCGGCAGGCGCGCGCGGCGTCCGCGAAGCCGGTCGATCCGACGGCCTTCTCGTCGACGAGCCAGGAAGCCGACACGACCCCGGCCACCGGCGGCTCCGCCCAGGCGGGCAGCGCGACGGCCACGCCGGCGCTGTCGAACGACCTGATGGCGTCGCTCCTGCAGTTGCAGTCCGATTTCAGCCAGCTGGGCTTGCAGAACGGGGTTACAGCGCCGGGCGATTCGGACAGCACCTCCGATGGCACTGCCAACACGGGGGTCGCGTCGACGGACCCGAGTCAGGCCTCGACCGGCGCAACGCCGGTTCATCACCGCCGCGGACACCAAGTCCGCCCGGCTGCGGACCCCGACTCCGCGGCGCAGTCCGGCCAATCCGGCAGCACGGACACCGCGTCGGTCGCCGCGACGGCGTCGACCACGGACTCCGCGTCGACGACCGATACCGGGGACGGCCTGCAGTCGCTCCTGCAGCAGATGACGAAGGCGATTGCGGCCTACGCGACCGGTGGTCCGATCGGTGTCGCGGCCGCCGCGCTCACCAGCACCGCGAAGGTCTGAGCCTTCGCGGGCGCCCGGCGCCTGGCCGGGCGATCCGGCCTCTGGCATGATCTCCCGAACCGGAGGCCGCCATGTCCCTCACCGTGCCCGTGATCCTCGGCAGTGTCCGCGCGGACCGCGTCGGCATCCGGGCAGCGCGCTTCCTGACGGCACGGCTTGAGGCGCGCGGCCACGCCGCCCCGCTGGTGGACCCCGCAGAGCTGAGGCTTCCGCTCCTCGACCGTATGTACAAGGAATATCCGGCCCGCACCGCGCCCGAGCCTTTGGAGCGGCTCGCGAGTCTCTATCGGCGGTCCGACGCCTTCCTGATTGTCTCGGCCGAGTACAATCACGGGGTCCCGCCGGCGCTGTCGAACACCCTCGACCACTTTCTGGAGGAATATTACTGGCGTCCTTCGGCGATCTGCTGCTACTCGGCCGGCCAGTTCGGCGGCGTGCGCGCCGCAATGCCGCTCCGGGCGATGCTCGCCGAGATGGGCATGCCCAGCATTCCCTCTCTCCTGCCGATCCCCCGCCTTCAGAAAGCCATCGATCCCGAGGGGACGCCCGCGGAGCCTTGGCTCGACAAGGCAGCGGGCCGCTTCCTCGACGAGCTGGAATGGTACGCCGAGGCTTTGCGTGACCGCCGCCAGGGCGGGACACCGTACTGAGAAATCCTTCGCCTTCAGGTTCGCACCGGCCGGACCGGCGCATGGTTCGAAGGCCCGCTGCAAGCCGACCGGGCCAACGCAGCACCGGTGCAGGATCACGTCCGCGCCGCGGCGGTATCCGGCACGGAACCAGCGGCTAGGTGAGCACGATCGGTACAGCGAAGCCTGCGTAAATTCGGCGCCCGCAGCGCGGTGTGTGAAGCCAGCTGAGCAGCGTTTGCACGCTCGTTATCCAAAGCTCGAAGATTGAATGAGCGTGCGCGATTGCGGAGCATCGGCTCAGATGATCACGGAGTCGATTACAACAGGCCATCGCACTGTTCCGAATACCGTCAGAATATCTTTGAATACCGGCACGGACGCGAAATCGACCGCCCCGTGCCCCGGGCCGCGAGACTGTATTGCGCTGTTGCAAAAAGGTGGCTGCGCGATTCGGGGAAGTATGAGACCTTGCCTGCGTTCCCGAACGCGGACTGACTCCCATGAAGATCGACGAGAGGGCCCTCCTGCAGGAGCGCGTGCGTACGCTTGTCCTGCGCCATGCCCTGGAGGCCGTGCTCGAACGTCTCGCGACAGCCACGCGCGACCTCGGCAAGGATGCCGAGGCTGAGTTCCTGAACCTCGAACAATCCTTGGTCTCGGCCGCCCGCAGCATCGCGGATCGCGCCAGCGCCCAGAAGCTGGCGGTGCTGGTCGCCGTCGAGGACGCCAGCACGACGATCCGGACCGCGTTCGACAATGCCCATGACCGCCTCGAAGCGCTACGCCCGGCGCAGCCCGTTCACCGCGAGCCGCCGGCGGCCGTCGCCGCCTAGCTGCTCCGCCGCACTCTTCTCCAGGGCTCGGTGCACGCGTGCGCACCTCGGATCCCAACGTGTCCGGGCCCTCGATAGCGGCGCAGCGCCCTCCATCGACAGTAGCTTCCGGAGGGTAGCGAGACTGGCCGCCAGCCGCACACGAGCCCCAAGACCGAACGCGAGGAAGAAGGTCGCTCGGTCAGGACGGCGCGCGATCCCGTCCGTGTTGATGATGTGATCGGGAATCGTGACACACTGGAATGATCGGCCGACGGTCAAGTGCGGCTTGTGTCACCCGATCTTGCGGACCGGCCGCAGGGTCGGCGGCCCGCACGATGGCACCTCTCGCATCGACAAGCTCATCGGCTCGACGGAGCACCCTGCAATCGGGGTGACCGTCGCAACGCGGTCGCTGTACGCAACGCTGCCGGGACGTTCACTGCTTAGCGCGGTTGATGATCGTCCAGAGCGCGCGGGCGACCGGTTCGGTGACGGTGCGGCGGTACTTGCGGTGGACGAGCTGGCCGTTGTGATAGACGTCCTGCTCCACATAGAGCCGCTCGCCGTCCCAGCGGACGATATTGTCGGACTCGATGGTCTCCTCGACCCCGAGTTCCTCGCGAAGGATCGGGTTGCCGGTCTGGCTGAGCATACGCGCGTCCTCGTTCACGCCTTCGTTTCGCGAAGGGGAGCGCCGTCGCGATCCGTGCAGCGCAACCACCTGCTCCCCCTGCGCCCGGCAGCATAGGAGCGCATCGGCCGGCACGCCAGCGACGTGGCGGACGCATTCGAGCGACCGTAATGCCAGTTGCGACACACAGAGACACGGGCGGCGCGGCCTTCCGTAACGTTACCGATGTGCGCTTCGGCACGTCGAGGCCGGCCGCGGCGTGCGATGCTTCACATGCACGCCAGGGCTGCACACAGGACGCCCTCTGTGTCTGCGACCTTACGACGGAGGCGCCCATGCTCGCTCGCCCGTTCCGGCTCATCGCTCCGGTTCTCGCAGCCCTCGGCTTGGTCGTGGTGCGGCTGGCGAGCCCATTCATCGGGCCTGAACCCCAATCGCCCGGCGCCGCCGACGACGGGGGCGTCGTTTTCCGGCACTACCTCTGACGGTCAGCCCCGGCGGTTGAGGACGGCGCCCGGCACGGCACAGGCGGGCTGCACGCCCGGTCCCAGGATGATGTCCCCCTGATGCGGATTGTTCACCGTGAACGGGGCGGTTTCCTGCGTACCGATGAAGCCGCGACCGAGCTGCGCGACGAACAGATCGCCTCCGAACCGCACGAAGCAGCGATCGAGAACGGCCTCGTAATCGAACGTCCTCTGTGTGACCGGGGCGGCGCCGGCGCCGGGCAGGCCGCAATAGGCCGACAGGTCGATCTGGCCCGGCCGCGACAGCCGTACCGGCAGAGACTGGCCCGGCATGAGCGTGGCCGGCGGCCCACCGTCCTGGCGGGCGACCAGAACCAGATTCGAGCGGTTGTAGATCCGGCGCAGGCAACCCGCCGACGCGTCGGAGACACCCGCGAATGCCCCAGCGAAACCGAGCCCGATGCCGGCCCATGCGCACCAAATACGCTTCGTCACCGCAAATCCTCCACCGGCCGGCCGCTCGATCAGTAAAGGCCGCGCCTGACTTGAACAGCGGTTAGCGTGGCCGCGCAAGACGAATGCGGCAACAGCGGCGGCGTTCACGCGCGCAGCGTGAATATGCCGGCGACGGGGACCGACCCTCAGCGCCGCTCGTAGAGCAGCCGAGCCCGGATGGTTCCCGGGATGGCCCGGATCTCGGCCAGCAGCACCTCCGCATCCGCATCGGTGGCGTCCGTCTCCAGAACCACGTAACCGACCTCGCCGTCGGTCTGGTAGAACTGCGCCGCGATGTTCACCTGGCCGCGGGAGAACACATCGTTGAGGCGTCCGAGCATGCCCGGCAGGTTGCGCTGGACGTGGATGAAGCGCGTCCCGGTCGGCCGGGCCGGAAGTTGCACCTGCGGGAAGTTCACCGCGCCCACCGTCGAGCCGATATCGGAATAATCCACGAGCTTGCGTGCCACCTCGGAGCCGATGCGCTCCTGCGCCTCCTCGGTGGAGCCGCCGATATGCGGCGTGAGAATAACGTTCTCGTGCCCCTGAAGCGGGCTGACAAACGGCTCGGCATTGGAGCCGGGCTCCACCGGGAACACGTCGACGGCCGCCCCTTTGAGATGACCGTCACGGAGCGCTGCGGCGAGGGCATCGAGGTCGACGACCGTGCCCCGGGCGTTGTTGATCAGGAAGGCGCCGGGCTTCATCGCGCGGATCTCCGCCTCGCCGATCATGTTGGCAGTCGAATCGGTCTCCGGCACGTGCAGCGAAACCACGTCGCTCTGCGCGAGCAGCTCCCGGAGTGTCTCGGTTGGCTCCGTGTTGCCGTGGCGGAGCTTGTCGGTGTGGTCGTAGAACAGCACCCGCATGCCCATGGCCTCGGCCAGCGTCGAGAGCTGGGTGCCGATATTGCCGTAGCCGACGATCCCCAGGGTCTTGCCGCGCACCTCCAGCGATCCCGCCGCCGACTTGTCCCAGCGGCCGGCATGGGCACCCACCGAGCGCGGGACGATCCGGCGCATCAGCATCACGATCTCGCCGATGGTCAGCTCCGCCACCGAGCGCGTATTCGAGAAGGGCGCGTTGAAGACCGGGACGCCGCGATGGCGGGCCGCCTCCAGATCGACCTGATTGGTGCCCACCGAGAAGCAGCCCACGGCCAGAAGTCGGTCCGCAGCCTCGAAGGCCGCGGCGTCGAGCTGGGTGCGCGAGCGGATGCCCAGCATGTGCACCCCTGCAGGGCCTCGTGCAGGGCTTCCCGGTCCAGCGCCTTCGGCAGCCGGGTGAGGTTGGCGTAGCCGGCCGCCTGCATCAGCGCGACAGCACTGTCATTGATGCCCTCGAGCAGCAGGACCCGGATCTTGTCCTTGGGCAGGGAAAGCTTTTCGGGCGTCATCGGCATCGATCGTCTGAAAACGGGTCGTGGCAGCGTTCCGCCGGCGACCTCGGGCTTCTTACCGGCAGGGATACGAGCCTGCCCTGTGCGATGCAACATGGCGCCGGGCCGGGCGGGGTTGCAGGGCGCGGATGCAGGGCAGCCGCGATCGAGCCAAGACATTGTACAGAGGCCGGCAGAGCCTTGCCAAACATTCAGGCAGATCTTGGGCGTGAAACCGCACTCTTCGCCGGAACCGGCCCGCGGCTGAAGACTTCTCAAGCCCTGTACTGCACGCACCCGCTCCTCAGCGCGGCCCAGCGCCGCCTCTGCACACGGTCACCACGATGCACGTCCGTACCGGCTTCACGATCGCCTTCGATACGTTCGGGCCCACCCCGATGAACCTGCTCCTGAACGTGCGCCCGGAGCGCCGCGACGATCTCGTGACGCCCGAGGTGATCACATTCGATCCGCCTGTTCCGGCGCGGCAGCATATCGACGCCTTCGGCAATGCCTGCACGCGCATCGTCGCCCCCGGCGGCCGAATCACCATGACGGCCGATTTCACGGTGGCCGATAGCGGCCTGCCGGACGCCATCGAGCCCGAGGCCCGGCAGATCCCGGTCCAGGACCTGCCGAACGAGGCGCTGATGTTCCTGTTGGGCTCGCGCTACTGCGACACCGACAAGCTGGCGCAGACGGCCTGGTCGCTGTTCGGCGCCACGCCGGAGGGCTGGGCGCGGGTTCAGGCGATCGTCGACTACGCGCATGAGCGGATCCGGTTCGACTATCAGCGGGCCGATGCCACCCGCACGGCGCACGACGCGTTCATGCAGCGCGAAGGCGTGTGCCGGGACTTCGCGCATCTGGCGATCACGTTCTGCCGCTGCATGAACATCCCGGCGCGCTATGCCACAGGCTATCTCGGCGACATCGGCGTGCCGAAGGATCCGGCGCCCATGGACTTCTCCGCCTGGTTCGAGGTCTTTCTCGAGGGCCCGCAGGGTGCGCGCTGGTACACGTTCGACGCCCGGCACAACCGGCCGCGCATCGGCCGCATCGTCATGGCCCGCGGACGCGACGCAACCGACTGCGCGCTCACGACCAGCTTCGGTACCGCCCAGCTGGTGCAATTCGACGTCCACACCGACGCGGTGCCCGAAGGGACGGGCTCGATGGCCCGCGCGGCCTGACGCGCGCCGCAGACGGCTAAACGGGGTCGGCCGCCTCCCGGGCGACCTGCTCGTTGTTCGCCAGGTGAAGGAACGTCGGCTCGAACTCGGCCGCCGCCGCCAGGGCGTCCCAATCCTCGATCGTCAGGGTTCCGCCGCTCAAGGTCACGAGCTTGCGTGCCCTCAAGGTGCGCAGGACCCGGTTGAGATGAACGCTGGTGAGGCCGAGCGCGTCAGCGAGTTCGGCCTGCTTCGGGACTATCGGGCAGCTCAGCCCACCCGCCAGGCCGACGGCACGCTGCCGCAGGTACAGCTCGCAGAACAGGTGCGCGACGCGGCCGAGCGCCTGCCGCCGGCCCAGGCTGGTGATCCGCTCCCGGTAATGCGCGGCATCGATCAGCGTGTCGCGCCACAGGGCCGTCGCGAGGTCCGGGCGACGCCGCAGCGTCACGCGAAGCTCGTGGTGCGGAATGAACGCGATGGTGCAGGGCGTCAGGGTGGCAAGATTGTGATCCATCCGGTGCAGATGCAGGCTCTGCAGATCCGGCATATCGCCCGCCACGTAGAACGACAGGATCTGCCGACCGCCCTCCGACAGGGCGGTGTAACGGGCGGCCCAGCCCTGGAGCACGAGGCAGCATTGGGTCGGACGGTCCCCGAACTGGACGATGTCCTGCCGGGCCGCCAAATTGCGGACCGTGTGAGGCAGGTTGAGGAGCGCCGAGCGCTCCGCGTCTCCGAGCTGCGTGATGCTGTCGAGCTTGCGCGCGAGCATGTCCAGCGGGGTGCTGTACCTGGTCGGCATCGGACGCTCAGGTCCTGGACTGCTTGGTCGGGGCGGCGCGATGACCCCGAGCAATGACGCACAGATCGGAACGCGGCACGTTCTTCCCCCACATCAACCTCGGACCGCTGGACGGCCGATACCGGCCGAGATCCGGTCTCCGGACGCGTCCATCGATTCGGCGAACGCCTCATGCGTCTTAGCGGGAATACGCCGCCAAGTCTGGAGGGCCGATTGTATTCCAGCGGACGTTTCGCCGCGGCCTCGCGATGCGGGCCTGCGGCTCCTTGGCGGGCCAGCCGCGCCGAAAAACCCTTTCGGTTGAAGTCGCAGGCCCGATGCTGTATGGCACGCGAGTCCTCCTGGATCCGCTCTCGCGCGCTCATGAATTGGCGCCCGCCGAGCCGCCGGCTGGACCGCCCTCGTCATCCGTATCGACGCGTCGGCAAGCCGGATCTGTTGCGGACCGGTCGCCTCTCCCGAAAGACTCCGGGGAGGCCGCGGCGAACGGGGGCGCCTGCAACGCGAGCCGCCGACGCAACGGGCCTCCACTGGGGGCCGTTCAGGAGACAGAATGACCGCAGGTACCGCTCTGGGGCGTGGCCCGAGCCGCGAGGATTTCGCAGCCCTCCTCGAGGAGAGCTTCCTCGAACACGAGATCACCGAAGGCTCCGTCGTCAAGGGTCGCGTCGTCGCGATCGAGAAGGACGTGGCCGTCATCGACATCGGCGCCAAGACGGAAGGCCGGGTCGCACTCAAGGAATTCACCGGTCCCGGCCGCGAGGGCGAGCTGAAGGTCGGCGACGAGGTCGAGGTCTACGTCGACCGGATCGAGAACGCGCTCGGCGAGGCTGTCATCTCGCGCGACAAGGCGCGCCGCGAGGAGAGCTGGGTCAAGCTCGAGAAGTCGTTCGAGAACAACGACCGCGTCATCGGCACCATCTTCAACCAGGTCAAGGGCGGCTACACGGTCGACCTCGACGGTGCCGTGGCGTTCCTGCCGCGCTCGCAGGTCGACATCCGCCCGGTGCGCGACGTGACCCCGCTGCTGGGCACCCCGCAACCCTTCCAGATCCTCAAGATGGATCGTCGCCGCGGCAACATCGTCGTGTCGCGCCGGACCGTGCTCGAGGAGAGCCGCGCCGAGCAGCGCTCGGAGCTGGTGGCCAACCTTGAGGAAGGTCAGGTCATCGACGGCGTCGTCAAGAACATCACCGAGTACGGCGCCTTCGTCGACCTCGGCGGCATCGACGGCCTGCTGCACGTCACCGACATGGCGTGGCGCCGCGTGAACCATCCGTCCGAGGTCGTGACCATCGGCCAGACGGTGAAGGTCAAGATCATCAAGATCAACCACGAGACGCACCGCATCTCGCTGGGCATCAAGCAGCTGCTGGCCGATCCGTGGGAGGGCATCGCCGCCCGCTACCCCGAGGGCGCCAAGCTCAAGGGACGCGTGACCAACATCACCGATTACGGCGCCTTCGTGGAGCTGGAGCCGGGAATCGAGGGCCTGATCCACGTCTCCGAGATGAGCTGGACCAAGAAGAACGTCCATCCGGGCAAGATCGTCTCCACCTCCCAGGAGGTCGAGGTTCAGATCCTGGAGGTCGATCCGGTCAAGCGCCGCATCTCGCTGGGCCTCAAGCAGACCCTGCAGAACCCCTGGGAGGCCTTCGCCGAGAAGCACCCGGTCGGCTCCGAGGTCGAGGGCGAGGTCAAGAACAAGACCGAGTTCGGCCTGTTCATCGGCCTCGAGGGCGACGTCGACGGCATGGTCCACCTGTCGGATCTCGACTGGAACCGTCCCGGCGAGCAGGTCATCGAGGAGTACAAGAAGGGCGACATGGTCCGCGCCCAGGTTCTCGACGTCGACGTCGAGAAGGAGCGGATCTCGCTGGGCGTGAAGCAGCTCGGCGGTGACCCCTTCGCCGAGGCCGGCGAGATCAAGAAGGGTCAGATCGTCACCTGCGAAGTGATCGAGGTGAAGGATGCCGGCGTCGAGGTGAAGATCGTCGACACCGACATGCAGACCTTCATCCGCCGCGCGGAGCCTCGCCCGCGATCGCGGCGACCAGCGTCCCGAGCGCTTCGCCCCCGGCGAGAAGTTCGACGCCCGCGTCGTCCAGTTCGACCGGAAGGCCCGCCGCGTGCAGGTCTCGATCAAGGCCCTGGAGGTCGCCGAGGAGAAGGAGGCCATGGCCCAGTTCGGCTCCGCCGATTCGGGCGCCTCGCTCGGCGACATCCTCGGCGCGGCCTTCAAGAAGGCCCGCACCGACGAGGAGTGATCCTGGCCACCGCCCGGCCTCTCCGGGCGGTGGATCCATGGTTTCGGAACCCGCGCGGGACATGCGTCCCGCGCGGGTTCTGCTTTTCGGGTTTCAGCAATCCAAGGTTGCCGCCTCCCTCGAGCCGCGGCCCGGGACCCGGCCGCGCGCGACAGCGATGCGCACCCCCCGCATTTTCTTGGCACAGCCCATATCCACGGCCGCAGGAAATGCTTTAGAACACCGGCCTCGCGCGGCTTGAGCCGTGCGAGGCGAAGGAAACCAAGGACTTGCCTGGCGTGGGGCCTGCGTCCCGCACGCCGTTCCGGGCCGGCCTATGGGCTAAGGGGAAGCGTACGCATGGCAGCCGACGCGGAACTGCTGATCGACCGG
Source organism: Methylobacterium sp. P31 (assembly GCA_050632875.1). GTDB lineage: Bacteria > Pseudomonadota > Alphaproteobacteria > Rhizobiales > Beijerinckiaceae > Methylobacterium. The sequence goes on from JBODSC010000003.1 coordinate 1,031,647, forward strand.
CGGCGCCTGCGCCGCAGGTTGTCGCTCTGGCGCGTGCTCGGGATCGGCGGCCTGATCGTGGCGGTAGGCGCCCTGGGTTACCGGGTCCGGACCGGCGCCGATGGCGGCTTCACGGTACGGCCGCAGATCGCCCGGATCTCCGTCTCGGGGTTCATCGCCGGCAGCGAATCGACCGCCAAGCTGATGAAGCGGGTCGGTGAGGCGGACGCCGTGAAGGGCGTGATCGTCTCGATCAATTCGCCCGGCGGCACGACGACGGGCTCGGAGGAGATCTTCCGCAACCTGCGCGCCCTGGCCGCGAAGAAGCCGATCGTGGCCTTCGTGGACGGGACCGCCGCCTCAGGCGCTTATATCACCGCCCTCGCGGCGGACCACATCGTCGCGCGCGAGACCAGCCTGGTCGGCTCGATCGGCGTCCTGTTCCAGTACCCGGATGTCTCGGGTCTCCTCGACAAGGTCGGGGTCAAGGTCGAGTCGGTGAAGTCGTCCCCGCTCAAGGCCGAGCCGTCGGGCTTCACGCCGACCTCACCCGAGGCGCGTGCCGCCCTGGCCTCCGTGGTCGGTGATACCTATGCTTGGTTCAAGGGCCTCGTGGCCGAGCGCCGAGGCATGGATGCGGGCCAACTCAACGCCGTGTCGGACGGCCGGGTGTTCAGCGGGCGCCAGAGCGTTCCGCTCAAGCTCGTGGACGAGCTGGGCAGCGAGCGCCAAGCGGTAGCATGGCTCGAGACGAACCGCGGTGTCCAGAAGGACCTCCCGATCAAGGACTGGAAGCCCTCGTCGGAAAGCAATTTCTCGCTCTGGTCCGCTGCCGGGATCGGGGCCGATCTCCTGGGCCTTGAAGGTCTCGCGGCGCGCCTGCGAACGGTCGGCGCGGAGGCGTCGGCCGCCCGTGGCGGGCTGCTCGCCCTGTGGCGCCCGGAACCCTGAGCACCCGACTCCTCGAAGCCCGCCCCGATCCCGCGAGAAGACCAGACGCCATGATCAAGTCGGAGCCTCGTCCTCAAGATCGCCGAGCAGAACCCGCATCTCTACCAGCGTGACGTGGAGATCCTGGTCAACGCGATCCTCGACACCATTTCCGACGCCCTGGCCCGGGGCGACCGGGTGGAGTTGCGCGGTTTCGGCGCCTTCTCGGTCAAGCGTCGCGAGGCGCGCCGGGGACGCAACCCGCGCACCGGCGCGACCGTTGCCGTGTCCGAGAAGGCGATCCCCGTGTTCAAGACCGGCAAGGAGATGCGCCAGCGCCTCAACGCCGCCGGCATCGGCGAGAGCGCTTCGGCGGCCGAATAGGAAGAGACCTGTGAGCGCGATGATCCGTTTCCTGAAGAGCCTCGTGCTTCTGCCGATCGCCGCTTTGGTGATCCTGCTGGCCGTCGCCAACCGCGCGCCGGTGCGGCTCTCGTTCGATCCGTTCAACGCGGATGCGCCGGTATTCAGCGTCGCTCTTCCGCTCTACGCGATCCTGTTCGGCGCGGTGGCGCTCGGGATCGTGGTCGGCGGCATCTTCACGTGGCTCGGCCAGGGCAAGACCCGCGCTCGGGCCCGCTACCATCGCCGCGAAGCCGTCCGCTACGAGCGCGAGGCCACGCGGTTGCGGACCTACGCCCCGGAAGGCGAGACGCCGGGCGCCTACACGGTTCCGAACACCGGCCGGACGGCGCTGCCGGCCCCGCGCTAGAGCGCTCTCTGCCGAAGCGGGCGCCGGTTCGGCGAACGAGCGCAGGTCAGAACAGAGGCTGAGAGCCAGGCCCGATCACAACGCTATCGGGCTTGGTTTGAACGCATCGCGTCAGCGCCCGGCGCGCGCGGCCGCCACGAAGGCCGCAATCTTTCCGGGATCTTTCAAGCCGGGTGCCAATTCCACCCCCGACGACACATCGACGGCACCGAGTTTCGTACGGGCGAGCGCATCGGCGACATTGGCGGCGTCGAGACCGCCCGACAGCATTGTCCCGGGCGGAAGCTGTGCCCCTGCGAGGATCTCCCAGTCGAAGCGGCGGCCATTGCCGCCGGGCAGCGCGGCGTCCGGAGGCGCTTTCGCGTCCAGCAGGAGCCGATCCGCGGCGGCATAGGCAGGGATCACGGCGAGATCCGCGCGGGTTGCGACGCCGAGCGCCTTGATGACCGGGCGACCGGCCATGGCCCGAATGGCCGCGACCCTGTCGGGGCTCTCGCGCCCGTGCAGTTGGATGAGGTCCGGATCCACCGCTTCGACGGCCGCCATCACCAGAGCATCATCCGGATCGACGAGCAGGACGACGCGCTCGGCCCGGCCGCGCGCGAGAGCCGACAGGGCGGCCGCCCGCGGCAGGTCGACGTGCCGCGGGCTCCGGGGGAAGTGGACGAGGCCGATCCAGTCCGCCCCGGCCGCCAGAGCCGCATCCAGCGTCTCTTCGGTGCTGAGCCCGCAGATCTTCACGCGGGTCGGGGGGACGGTCTCGTAGGCCATGCGCGCCTTATAGCCGATCACGCGCCGCCGATCAGGTCGTCGAACCAGCGGCGCTAATAGAGCGCCGGCAGGTAAACGTTTGGGATCGGGAATCCGGCGAAGACGAGCTTCCCGTCGATCAGTTGGAGTGGGGGAAGGGGCTTCAGCGGCACCGCGTCGGCCGGCGCGTCCGGTTCAGGGCGGCGCCCCAGTCCCAGGAGCCCTCCAACGAGCTGGCCCACAAGCGCGCCCCGATCTGAGCCGAAGCGCTGGCCGACGATGCTGCCGATCAGCGCGTCGACTCCAGCGGCCCGGAGATCGAGCTGGCCCGCGGGACGATGGAAGCTGTCGAGGGCGAGGGTGCCCTTGGCCTGGACGCGCTGCGGCCCCTTGGCGAGCGACAGCGACGTCAGATCGAGCGCGCCGCCCGCCTGACGCCAGCGCTCCAGCTCCCGGGGAACCGGCTCGGTCCGGAGCACGGTCGCCTGCGTGAGCGTCGAATCGAGGGCGAGGTCGGCCGGGTCCTGCGTCTCGGTGAGTGCATCGAGCTGCGGCACCTCGGCCTGGGTCAGGCGCAGACTCACATCCACAGCCCCCTCGGATTCGAAGCGGCCGGGGGTGGGGCGCGCATGCAGTTCCAAGTGACGGCCACCGACCGCGATCGGTCCGGGATCGGCGCCCGTGATCGTGGCCTTCGGGCTGTCGATCACCAAGGAGGCGCGGGTGAAACCGTCCGACGCACCATGGAAGCTGCCCTGCAGGCTACCCCAGGAGACGTCGCCCGTCAGTCCGCCCTGTTCGACGTGGAACGGACCCGTGCTCTCGAAAACCACGAGACGCGGCTGGTAGATCTGCGCCACTGCAGTGGTCGGCCCGAGCCGGAACCGACCGTCGGAGCGCTCCAGCGTGACCGCGCTGCAGCGCAGCTCGATCCGGAATGGGTATCCGGTGAGCGAGCGATCGGCGCACGTCCAATTGCGGCCGGCAGTCGCTTCGCGGGCCATCCACCCGTCGATCTCCAGCGCGGCACGGCTGCGGATCCAGAACCAGCCGGCGGACCACACAACCGCCACCACGGCGAGGAGGATATAGGGCAGGAACAATCCGAGCCGCGCACGCCGCGCGCCCCGCTCCGGAGACGTTTGCGCGGCCCCGTCCGGCCGCGTCTGATCCTGAACCATCCGTTCCGCTCCCCGCCCGGGTCCCTAGGGGCACCACCGCCCCGCCTTGAGGCCATGCTGGGGGCGAAACTGGGGCGGCGACGGTCCAGGTCGACGGTTGCACGAACCGATCCGCATCCCGGAGCGGGTTTTCCCGTTCAGACCTGCGCGGGCTCGGCCGAGTCGCGCTGAAGATCCTCGACGATCGCCGCGCGCTCCGCCTCGCTCTCCGCGAGACGGTGCACGTGCATCTCGGTGGCCCCTCGGCGGCGGACGCGGTCCAGCCAGGTCCGCCGCAGATGATCGCGCGGGCTCTCGTTCGAGGTGGCCACCGAGACCATCTCGGCGATGCCGGCATTGTCGCGGCGCACGGCGATCACCACGGCCTCCGCCATCTCGTCGAGGTCGAAGGCTCCGGCCGGATGGACTCCGACCACGTAGCGCCGGCCGGAGCGGCCGCGCCATGCCGAGAGCGGGAGCGCGGGCGAGCCGCGCAGGCCTGCGGTCGTCTTGAGGCGTTCTTCACGCACATCCTGCCTCCGGGTGCGATCGTCCTTCAGGTCGCGGAGCGCGGCCGACCAGGACAGGGCTCTTCTGTTCGCCATTTGTTCTAAACTAGTGCGCGCTATCCACAGCCGTCAAGCACGATGTTCCTATGAAGGAATGTGGTGCTTGTGCCCGCTATCCACAAGCGCGGCAGCGCGTCTCCGACCCCGCCGGGATCGGCCGGCGGGACAGTTCAGCGGCGTGCCGCAGCCGCGGCGGGCGCTTCGGCCGGCGGGACCGGATGACCGGCCGCGGCCAGACCCTGAAGGCCGCCCTCCGCGAGCGCGTTCGACGCGACCTCAAGGCGCTCCTGCGTCAGAGCCTGGAACTCCTGGCGGGACAAGCCTGGGGGGATGGGCTTCAGGAACTCGATCACGGCGGTTCCGGGCCGGCGGACCAGGCTGTTGCGCGACCAGAACAGGCCGGTGTTCAGCGCCACGGGCAGACAGGGTACCTTGAGCGCCACGTAGAGATGGGAGAGGCCCTGCTTGTAGGCCGGGGGTGCACCGACCGGACGCCGGGTTCCCTCCGGGAAGATGATGAGCTGACGACCGTCGCGGATCGCATCCAGGGCGGCAGCGTTCATCAGGCTCATCGCCCGGGTGCCCTTGGAGCGGTCGATGGCCACCATGCCGCCGCGCGACAGGTACCAGCCGATCAGCGGAAGGAGCAGCAACTCGCGTTTCAGGATGTAGGCGAAGTCCGGCAGCACCGTGCACAGCGCCAGAGTTTCGAGCGCGGATTGGTGCTTGGCCGCCACCAGCAGCGGACCCTGTGGGATGTTCTCGAGGCCGCGGAACTCGACTCGTGTGCCGGCGATCACGCGCAGCAGCCAGAGGGTCATTCTGCCCCAGAACCGGGCCAGGCGCAGCACGGCGCGATGCGAGACCAGCATCGGTAGGCCGGCGACCGCCAGGATCGTCGTGGCGACGTAGAAGCAGATGTTGAAGGCGAGGGAGCGCAGGGCGAGCATGGGAATCCGCGTCGTGGCGGTTCCCCTCTAGCGCGCCCGGGCGCCCGCGGCCAAGCGCGGCCGACTTGCGGGACGATCAGGCGCCTCCGGCAAAGCGGTCCTCCCGCAGAAGCCCTGCGCTGCGCCCCGCCACCAGCCAATAGACAAGGCCGGCGCCGGCGCCGGCCAGGAAGAGGATCACCGTCAGGCGCGCCTCCGCGACCAGAAGGGAAGGATCCCGGCCGATAGCGCCCGATCGAGCCGCGCCGCGGGTGAGCCAGGGGAGGGCGGCGGTCAGCAGACCGCAGCCGGCGCCGTACCACAGGAGGCCGCGCCGGCCGAGAATCTCGCCGCCGAGGCCGACCAGGGTCGGCGGAACGAACAGCAGAACGAACAGCGCCTTGGCGAGGCCGGCCATCAGCAGGAGAAGCCCTTCCGGCGGCAGACCGGCGGAGAGGTCGGAGAGGGCCATGTCGAGGCCGGCGAGCGCACCGCCGGTCAGCCACGCCTGCGCGGTCGGATCGACGAGGAGCGCCAGAACCAGAATGGCGGCGCCGGCCGGCACGGCGAGCAGGAGCGCGAAGGCCCCGAGGATCAGGCGGCCGAGGAAGTGCATGCCGCACCGCTCTACACCGGACTGGCCCGCCCGTCGCGCGAAAGCCGCGCCCGATCCTGGCGGATCGGACGCGGCTTCGAAGGCGCGGCGTGTCAGCCGTGGGCGGGCGCGGCGCCGCCGTGGTCGCCGTGCGTGTGCTTCTTCCGGAACCGACCGAGCCAGTTCGAGAAGTGGCGGATCACAACGTAGAAGACCGGAGTCAGGAACAGGCCGAAGAAGGTCGCGCCGATCATCCCGAAGAACACCGCGGTGCCGAGCGCCTGACGCATCTCGGCGCCGGGCCCGGTGGCCACCACCAGCGGCAAGGTGCCGAGGATGAAGGCGAAGGCAGTCATCAGGATCGGGCGCAGGCGCAGACGGCAGGCCTCCACGGCCGCCTCCACCGGGCCGCGGTGCTCCCGCTGCTCGATGTCGTGGGCGAACTCGACGATCAGGATCGCGTTCTTGGCCGCGAGGCCGATGAGCACGATCAGGCCGATCTGGGTCAGGATGTTGTTGTCCTGCCCCCGGAACTGCACGCCCGCCAGGGCGGCGAGCACGCCGGTCGGCACCACCAGCAGGATCGCGAGCGGCAGGGCCCAGGATTCATACTGCGCGGCCAGCACCAAGAAGACCAGCAGCACGCCCAGGGCGAACACGTAAGCGCCCGTGCCGCTCGCGGCCTTCTGCTGATAGGCGATCTCGGTCCAGTCGTAGGAATAGCCCTCCGGCAGCGCCTTCTTGGCGATCGCCTCCATGGCGTCGAGCGCCTGTCCGGTGGAGATGCCGGGCTTGGCCACGCCCTGCACCGGCACCGAGTAGTACAGGTTGAACCGCTGCACGATCTGCGGGCCGGTCACGTCGCGCACGGAGGCGAGCGTGCCCATCGGCACCAGAGCGCCCGTGGAGGAGCGCACCTTGATCTGCGAGATGTCCTGCACCGAGGTCCGGAACGCCGCGTCGCCCTGCAGACGCACTTGGTAGATGCGGCCCAGCGTGTTGAAGTCGTTGACGTAGGTGCCGCCGAGATCCGCCTGGACCGAGGAGAACACGTTCGCCAGCGGGACGTTCAGCATCCGCGCGATGGTGCGGTCGATGTCGAGGAAGAGCTGCGGCGTCGAGTTGTCGAAGGTCGTGAAGACGCGCTGCACGTCCGTGCTCTGGTTCGCCTGGGCGATCACCTCGCCGGCCGCGGCCATGAGCGGGCCGATATCGGAGGATTGGCGGCTCTCGATCTGCATCTTGAAGCCTCCGCCGCTGCCGAGGCCGCGCACGGGTGGCGGCGGGATCACGATCACACGCGCCTCTTGGATGTCGGAGGTCGCCTTGAGGACGTCGCCGGTGATCACGGCGGCGCTTCGCCCTGCCTCGGCGCGCCCCTTCGCGCCCGTGAGGGTGAGGAACATCACACCGGCATTGGTGGTGTTGGTGAAGGTTGCACCGTCGAAGCCTGCGATGATCACCGCGTTGGCAACGCCGTTCACCGTGCGGGCCTGCTTGGCCGCGCGCAACATCACGTCAGTGGTCCGGTCGAGCGACGAGCCTGAGGGAAGCTGGACGACGCCGATCAGGTAGCCCTGGTCTTGGTCCGGGATGAAGCCCGTGGGCGTCGTCTGTGCGAGGTGCAACGTGCCGGCGATCACCCCGGCATAGATCAGCAACATCACGGCGATCCCCACGAACCCGCCGGTCAGCACGCGGATCGTGCGGCCGTAGGCATTCGAGGTGGCGTCGAAGGCGCGGTTGAAGCCGTTGGCCAGCCAGTTGATGAACCGCGTCAGGAAGAAGCGCGGCTCCTTCCGGGAATGGTGCGGCACCAGCAGCAGCTTACACAGGGCCGGCGACAGGGTCAGCGAGTTGAAGGCCGAGATCAGCGTCGAGGCCGCGATGGTGAGCGCGAACTGCTTGTAGAACTGGCCCGAGATGCCCGGGATGAACGCCGTGGGCACGAACACCGCGGCGAGCACCAGCGCGATGGCGATCACCGCGCCGCCCACCTCGTCCATGGTCTTGTGGGCGGCATCGCCAGGCGACAGGCCCTCGGCCATGTTGCGCTCGACGTTCTCAACCACCACGATGGCGTCGTCGACCACGATGCCGATGGCGAGCACCAGCCCGAACAGGGTCAGATTGTTGAGCGAGAAGCCGAAGGCCGCCATCGCCGCGAAGGTGCCGATCAGCGACACGGGAATCGCGATGACCGGGATCAGCGCGGTGCGCCAGCTTTGCAGGAAGACCAGCACCACCACGACCACGAGGGCGATGGCCTCGAACAGCGTCTTGTAGACCTCGTGGATCGATTCCTCGATGAACTCGGTCGGGTTGTAGGCGATACGGTACTCGACGTCCGGCGGGAAGTTCTTCTTGACCTGCTCCATCACCTTGCGGACGGAGGCCGCCGCGTCGAGGGCGTTAGTGCCCGGCCGCTGGAAGGCGCCGATGCCCACCGCTGGCGTGTCGTTGAGGAACGAGTTGGTCGTGTAATCCTTCTGGCCCATCTCAACGCGGGCGATGTCCTTGACCCGGACGAGGCGCCCGTCCTGCGCCTTGATGATGACCTCGGCGAACTGCTCGGGCGTCTTGAAGCGCGCCTGCGACTGCACGACGAGCTGGAAGGCCTCGCCCTCGCGGCCGGCGGACCGTTCAGCTGGCCGGCCGCGACCTGGACGTTCTGCTCCTGCAGGGCCGTCGTGACGTCGGTGACCGAGAGGCTGTAGGCGGCGAGCTTATTGGGATCGACCCAGATGCGCTCGGCGTACTCGTTACCGCCGAAGATCGTGATGTCGCCGACGCCGTCGAGGCGCAGCAGCTCGTCGCGGATGTTCAGGTAGATGTAGTTGGCGAGGTAATTCTGGTCGTAGGTCTTGTTGGGCGAGAGCAGGTGCACGACCAGCATCAGGTCGGGCGAGGCCTTGCGCACGGTCACGCCGAGATTGCGCACGTCCGGCGGCAGGCGCGGCTGCGCCACCGAGAGCCGGTTCTGCACCAGCACGTTGGCGATATCGAGGTTGGTGCCGACCTTGAAGGTCACGGTCAGCAGCATGTTGCCGTCGTTGGTCGACAACGACGTCATGTAAAGCATGTTATCGACGCCGTTGACCTCCTGCTCGATCGGCGTCGCGATCGTGGCCGCCACGGTCTCGGCGTTGGCGCCCGGATAGGAGGCGCGCACCGTCACGGTCGGCGGCACGATTTCGGGGTACTGCGAGACCGGCAGGCTCTCGTAGGCCACGAAACCGAGGATCAGGAATATGATCGACGTGACCGACGCGAAGATCGGCCTGTCGACGAAGAAATGGGCGAAACGCATCGGTCAAACCTCTGAGGCCCGCCGGTCTCCCGGCCGGGGCCCTGCGTCGTCGGTGCGGGGCGCGCCGCACGGCGCGCTCGAAATCGGTCGCGGTGAGCTGGTCAGGCTCACGTCTTGCTCGGGGGCAGCTCGATGGTCTCCGGGGTGACCTTGGCGCCCGGCCGGACCCGCGTCAGGCCGTTGACGACCACCGTCTCGTCGCCCTTCAGCCCGGATTGAATCACCCGGTAGCCATCGACCTTCGGCCCCAGCACCACGTCCTTCTGCTGGATCACGTTGTCGGGCCCGAGCAGGTAGACGATGCGCTTGTCCTGGTTGGCGGCCACCGCATCGTCGGGGAGGAGCACGCCCTGATACGGCTTGGTCGCCGGCATCGAGACGATGCCGAACAGGCCGGGCTTGATGAACAGGTCGGGGTTCTGGACGGTGGCCCGCAGCAGGATCGTGCCGGTGGCGTTGTCGACGCGGTTGTCGACGAAGTCGAGGGTGCCCTTGCGGGTGGGCTTCGCCTCGCCGGACAGCGCGATCAGGATCGGCACGCCCTTGCCCTGCTGGGTCTGGCCCATGCCGATGCCGAGGCTGTTCTGGTACTTGAGGAACGACTTCTCATCGACCGTGAAGCTGAAATAGATCGGGTCGAGGGACACGATCGTGGTCAGCATCGTCTGGTCGGCGCTGACGATGTTGCCCTCGGTGACCAGCCGCCGGCTGATCCGGCCGTTGATCGGCGCCTTCACCTCGCTGAAGTCGTAATTGAGCTGAGCGTTGTTCAGCGCGGCCTGGGCGCTGTCGACGTCGGCCTGAGCGGTCAGCGAGGCCTGCCGGCGCTGGTCGGTGACCTGCTCGGAGATGTTGCCGCTCCGCGACAGCGTCTGCGCGCGCTCAAGGTCGGTCTGCGAGAAGGACTGGCGCGCCTTGGCGGAGGCGAGGGCCGCCTGAGCCTGCTCCAGCGCCGCCTTGTAGGGCCGCCTGTCGATGACGAATAACACGTCACCCTTCTTCACGGTCTGACCATCCGTGAAGTTGATCTTCTCAAGATACCCGGTGACGCGGGCGCGGACCTCGACGTACTCGATCGGGTCGAAGCGGCCCGTATACTGGTCCTGCTCGACGATCTGGCGCACCACCGGCTTCGCCACGGTCACCTTCGGGGAGGGCCGCCCGGCGCCTGTGCCTGTACGGGCGTTGCGAACGGGCCGGCCGCAACGCCGGCGACCAGTCCTGACAATACGGTGAGAAGGCTGGTAAGCCGGCTGCGCATCGGGTCCTGCTGTCCGTTGGCCGACGGTCGGTCGCGCCGAGCTTGACGATTGTTCCGCCGCAGGTGCGCCGTACCCCGCGCGAAACGATGTTGCTTGTGCGCGAGCGCACATCTCGGGCCGGCGGGCCGGATTGTTCCGGCAGGCTACTCGATCGTTTCGCCCGCCTGGTACCAGTCCTTGAAGCCGCCCTTGTAATGTTCGGTGATGTTGAGGCCGGCATTCTGCGCGGCCATCAGCGCGTGAACCGACCGGACGCCAGAGGCGCAGGAAAAGACCGGCCGTCGTCCGTCCCCGGAGACGATGGCGCCGACCACCTGCGGGTCGAAGCTTGAGAGCGGATGTGAGACGGCGCCTGGGATGTGTCCGGCCTCGTATTCGTGCGGCTCACGCACATCGATGACCAGCATCGAGCCGTCGCTGAGCCCGCGCTTGACCGTGTCGCGATCGAGGTCGACCACCCGCATCGGCAGGATCTCCGTTCCGCCCGCTCTTGGTCAGCCTGGAAGACTGACGCTTTTCCATATTCGTCAGGCCGGGGCGGCGCAACTTGCGTCTCCCGGTCGCTGCGGGAGGCGCGCCGTCGCAGGCCGGCCGGTAGCGGCCGCCGCGATGCGCCCTCAGAGCGCCGCGAGCGTCGGGTCCACGGCGGCGAAATGCGTCTGCCAATCCGGTGGCCGGTAATCCTTCAGGCGTTCGGCGAGTTCGGCGCGCAGCGGGGAGCCGGGTGCCGCAAGCGCCTCGACCGCCTCGATCCAGCCCGGGCCGTCCAGAGGATCGCGGAACAGCGCGAATTCTTCGGCGATCTCCCGGTGGACCCGAATGTCCGAAGCGACGACCGGCAGCCCGGAGGCCGCCGCCTCGACAACCGGGATGCCATAGCCCTCGGTGAAGGACGGCATCAGCAGGGCGGTGGCGCTGCGCATCAGCGCCGCAAGGCCATGCGTGGATAGGCCCGAGGCCTCGATCACGTGCGCGCGCACGCCGGGGCAGCGCTCCAGCATGTCGATGGCGCTCTCGGCCTCCCAGCCGCGGCGCCCGACTACGACCAGGCGGGGCGTGGCGGCCCCGAGACGCTCGGCCATGTGCCGCCAGATCTGGAACAGCAGGAGGTGATTCTTGCGCGACTCGATGGTGCCGCAGACCAGGAAGGTCGGCCGGTCGGGCCGGAACAGTGGCCCCTCGCGCCCGAAGGCGGGTTCAACGCCGAGATGGCCGACTGCCACCGGCGGACGGCCGAACCCCTCCGCGGCCAGATGGTCGAGGGTGTGCTGGCCGGTATCGGCCGAGTTCACCAGAATCGCGGCGGCGTGCCGCCCGATCGTGCGCAGCCGGGCCCGGTGACGGTCGGCCTCGCCCGGTCGCCCGTATTCGGGATGGGTGATCGGAATCAGATCGTGGACGAAGAACGCCGCACGCACGTCGGGCCGTGCGTACAGCCAGTCGAACCGGCGCGGATTGTCGAGGCGCAGATGGGAGGTGTGGAGGTAGAGCGCATCCCGGGGCAGCGCCGCGACCGGACGGCCGCGCAGCACGATATCCGCGGTCGTCCGTGCCTGGATCCGACGTCGCTCGGCGGCGCCGGCCGCGGGCCCGGAAGGCGGGCTCGCCGGACCGGCGGTCGAGGCTGCATCGCCGCAGCGCGCCGCCAGCCGGCGATAGATCGGATCCGAAGCCGCGTCCCGATCCTCCACCCAGCCGGCCGCCACCGCCTGGACGATCGCGAGCGCGCGGTCCCGGTCGAGGATCCGCGGTCCGAGTGCCGTGGCGACGACGCCGACGCCCGGTCCGGACCGGCCGAGAAAGGCGCGGGCGTAGGCAAGGTCGACGCGGTCAATCCCGGACGGGCTCGCATGGCGCAGCCGCGTCACGAGGCGCGTGAGATCGAAGGCGATCGGTCGGTCCGTCATGATCCTTGAGCGAAAGCGGGGGCGAATGCCTCCCGTAACGGCCCGGGCCGGCGAGGGCCAGCGCTTCCCGCTCCGCATGTCCGGCAGTAGGGGTTGCGCAGGCGGGGCGCGAAGGCTAAGAGCGCCGAGCCCTCGCGGCGTCGGAGTGTAGCGCAGCCCGGTTAGCGCACTAGTCTGGGGGACTAGGGGTCGTGGGTTCGAATCCCGCCACTCCGACCATTCGTGCCTTCAAGCACCTCAAGGTGGATGCGAGGCGGCCAGACGGCCGCCTTTCGCGTTTGTGGGCCTCGAAGTTGCCGGAGGATGCAGGTTTCACTGCGCAAACCTCGACGAAGCCCACGGCCATCCGAGTGGCCCGGCAACGGCGAGACCGGCCCCGCCGGTGTGGAACCGAGAGCGGACGCGCCACCGGATCGCGCCGCACTGAGGATCGCATTGGCGCAACGCTAATCCGCGTTCCGGCTCGCAGCCGCGGTCTCTCGCAGGATGGCGGGCACCGCGTCGGCGATCTCACGCGCGAGGAAGCCCACGGGACCGATCCGTTCGGCCAGCCGCCGGCCGGCCTCGCCGTGCAGGAAGACGCCCCAGAGCGCGGCCGTCAGGACATCGCCCCCGCGGGCCAAGAGCCCCGCCAGGAGCCCCGCGAGGGCATCGCCGGAGCCCGATGTCGCGAGACCGACGCCACCCCCGCGATAGTGCCACCGCTCGCCCGTCGCGCTGACCACCCAGGTCTCCGGGCCCTTCATAACGACCGTGCAGGCGAGCCGCTCCGCCGCCCGGAGGGCCGCTGCCAGCGGATCCGCCTCGACGGCCTCGCGGTCCGTGTCGAGCAGCTGCGCCATCTCGCCCGCATGCGGGGTGATCAGCGCCCGACCGCCGCAGGATCGAACCGTCTCGGCGTGCGCGCCGAGACCGCAGACGGCGCCGGCATCGAGCACGAATCCGGTTGGCGCCTCTCCCGGCAGAAGCGACAGGACGAGCCGCTCCGTCGCCTCGCCCGGACCTAGGCCGGGGCCCACCAGAATCGCGTCACAGCGCCGTGTCAGGCCGGGGAGCCGCTCCGTAGCCCGCGCCGGGTCGATCTCGCCTTCCGCCGTCGCGCCGAGCGCGATGACCCGCGCTTCCGGCACCGCGACGCCGATGGCCGTCGCGGCACTCCCGACCGTCGCGATCCGCAGCCGGCCCGCCCCCACCCGCAGCGCCGCGACACCTGCCAGCAGCGCAGCCCCTGGCAGCTCCGCCGAGCCGCCCAGAACCAGGACGGTTCCGCGCGCCTCCTTGCTGCCGGCCTCCGGCATCGGCAAGGGACGTTCGCGGAGGCTCTCCGCATCGAGGCTGTGCGCAGGCATCGGGACGTGTTCGGTCGGCTGGACACGAGGAGGATCGCTGATTGAGCAGCCCCCGCGTCCGGGTCCGAACGAAACGCGGCGGTAGGATGGGGAACCCTCCGGCGCGCAAGCGGGTCCTTGCGACAGATGCGTCATAACGATCGGGTCAGCCATGCCGCAGCACCGGCTCCGGGAGCAGCAATCCCTCGACTGCCTCATCGTCGGCGGCGGACCGGCCGGTCTGACCGCGGCGCTCTACCTCGCCCGGTTCGGGCGCGCCTCGGTCGTTGTGGATGCCGGCCGCTCCCGCGCAGCCTGGATCCCGGTCAGCCACAACCTGCCAGTCTTCGCTGACGGGATCTCGGGGCAGGCCATCCTCGATCGGCAGCGGGCGCACGTCGCGCGGTACGGCGGTCAAATCCTGCCGGGGCTGGTGACACGCCTCACGCAAGTGCGCGGCGGCTTCCGGGCCACGGTTCGGCCCCCCGGAGCGGAGGGAACACGGGAGATCGAGGCCCGGCGCGTTCTCCTCGCCACCGGAGCCGAGGATGTGGAGCCCGACCTCCCGGATCTCCCGGACGCGATCCGGCGTGGCCTGGTCCGCTACTGCCCGATCTGCGACGGCTACGAAGCCCGGGACAAGCGCATCGCGGTGGTCGGCTACGGGAACCGCGGCCTGGGCGAAGCGGTCTTCGTCGCGCGGACCTACTCGCGGGACGTGACCCTGCTGACACTCGGCCAAGGACTTGAGCCTCGACGCCGCCCAGCGCGAGCGCGTGCAGGCGCACGGCATTACGGTCGTCCCGGAGCCGGTCGTCAGCCTCGACGTGGAGGACGGACGGATTACGCTGCTGCGCACGGCTGACGGGGAACGGCACCGCTTCGAGGTGCTTTACTCGGCGCTCGGGCTGAAACTGCGCTCCGAACTCGCCCTGGCGCTGGGTGCCGACCATGACGAGACCGGAGCGATCGAAGTCGACGAGCACAACCGCACGAGCGTTCCGGGGGTCTACGCGGCCGGAGGCGTCGTGCGCGGGCTCGATCAGGTCGTGGTGGCGATGGCGCACGGGGCGGTGGCCGCCACGGACATTCACAACCGGTGCGAGTTGCCGACCGAGGAGGAGGCCGAGGGCCCGGTGAAGCCTGCCAGTGCCTGAGCCGAGAGAGGCGCGCCGCGGGTGCGACCGGGTTCGAAGGGGGCGGAAGTCCGGCGCTATTGGGCGGCCGGAGCGAGCGTCAGTGTTCCCTTGAACGGCTGGGACCGGTCGTTCACGCTCGTGCAGCCGAACGGGTACTGGCCCGCCGCGATCGTCCGGACGCGAATCTCCCCCTTGCCGTTCTGCTTGACCGTGTACCCTTCGTTGCTCGCGACATGCACGACGTCGCCGTCATGATGCAGGACGTTCTTGTTCTCGAAGATCCGGGGTGCCGTGAGCACGATCTGGCTGGAGGATCGATTCTGGACGTGGATGCTGACATCCGCGTTGGCGGGCAGGCGCAGCTCGGCGGGCGCACATTTCGCGGCGCCGTTCTCCACCGTCATGGTCAGCTCGACCGACGGCATGGTCTCGGCCGCGCCGGCTGGGCCAGCAACGAGGAGCATCGCGGCCAGCGCCGGAGCGAGATACGAGGCCAGAGAGCCGTTGAGGCGAAAAGGACCGGATCCAGAGGTCATGCGCGCTGCTCTCGTTTTCTGATTGAGACTGTCGGCACTGCCTCAACCACACGAGTGTAGGCGCAGTTCAAACCCCGACCTCGGCAGTTCACGCGCATCCTTCGCTCCCAGCGGAGCGCCGCGCGCGCCGCCGGGCCACCGACCCGAGACGCCAGGTCAAGCGGGTCCCTGGGTGCGCGGCACGCCCTGTCGGCATCAGCGGTCCGAGGAGGCTGAACTGACCGGCGCAATCCTGCGCAGGATCTGCCTAACATGGTCCCGAAGCGCCGCAATCTCTCGCTCCGGCTTGACCGGCTCCGCCGCCAACACCGAGGACGCTCTTACATCGTCGACCATCGGATCCTGCACTGCGACATGGCGGCGTACCCTAGCGTCAGAACGGGCGGCCGAACACATCATTTCATATACAAAAGTGACTGGAGAGCAGATCGTTCTACGTAGAGCGGCGCCGCGGAAGCCCACCGGACATTGAGAATCGACCGTTTTCGCCTGAGATTAAAGATTGGATCTGATGCGTCTACGGTCTTGGGTCCAACTGTCTGGCGCGTTCGAGGTTTGAACTTGTCAGAGACGGCCGCGACAGCCCATTGGGTCGAGGCGGCGCGCAGTTAGCGGACCAGCCAAGCCACGCTGACCCACAGAAGTCGCCTCCACTTCGCATGCGTCGGAGAGGCTGAGCGCGGCCCAGCCCGATCCGGTCGAGCGATCCCGGCTCACCTCAACAGAGAGACGTTGCGTGGGCGGCCTACCAAGGTCAGAGACGCCAACTCCGCGATGGGCGGTAATGCCATGTGTCCGGAGCGGCCGGTGCTGAACGGCAGCGCTGGGGGCAGAAGCGCCGGCCAGGGTGGTGGCTGACCAGCTGAGGTTCACATCCGCACCCATCGAAGCCGAAACTCGTCCCGGAGGATGCAGTCCGGATAGCGTTGGTGCCCCAAGCTGCGGCCGAACACGCGGTTCCTGTCACCAGGACTCATGATCAGCCATGCGCCAAGCGCAGCTACGGAATGTGCAACTCGGTTGCGCACTAAGCAGTTTGCGGATGTGCTTCCCGCCGCGATTGCAGCTACTCCGCTGGCCGTCGCCACATGCCAAAGGTCTCTCTTCCCGATGTCATGTCCACCCAAGCCGAAAGCGGCTACCGAGGCCGATCGCACGATCGGCAGCCGCATCGCAGCGCTTCGCATTGCGCAGGGGTTGAGCCAGACGGAGGCTCGGTCAAGCGCTCGGCGTCAGCTTTCAGCAGGTGCAGAAATACGAGAAGGGTCGCAATCGCATCGGCGCCGGGCGGCTTCAGATCATCGCCGATCTGCTGAAGGTCCCCGTCGAGACCTTCTTCGCCGATCCGCAGAGGGTCGAGCACCGGGCGGTGGGCGCCCCAGCATTCTTCGATGATCCGAAGCTGGTCGAACTGATCCTGGCCTTCACGAGCATCACCGACGAGGCGACGCGCAACGGCGTCCTGTCCATCGTGAAGGGCGCCGCCGCGCTCCATCACAGCCGTTCGCGCGGTGAGCCGGAGACGCGCGGTGCTGCTGATTGAGGGCACGGATTCTACGCAAAATGCGCGTTTAATCGCCCTGATTGCAACTTATACGCGAGCCCGATCAGAGCGCGAGGACGCCATGGACGGGCGCGGCAGTTCCATTCTCATCCTGATAGCGAGTGCCTATCTCGGCGGAGCGGCGGCGCTTGGCGCCTGCTGGCCGCATGGCCTCCTCTTCGCCGGGGCGGCGGCTCCGTTCGGCGGGAGTCTGACTGCCCTCCTCGTTGCCCTGCGGCTCAATCGACGTCGCGCCGCGGTCAGAAATCGGCCGGCTATCGGCCCCCGTTTGGTGCAATCCGAGGCGGCGGATGTCGGGCGGCAGGCGCGTTCCGCCGGCGAAACCAGTTGCGTATGAGGGACCGGCCCGAAGTGAGGGGTGCTTCCCCGCCTTGGCCAGGGGCTCAGTGACGCCGCAGCATCTGCTCGAACCGGGTGCCGACATGCGGGCCGCCGTAGTGAAGGCGTGCGGTGGCGCGAATTGCGTCGGCATCGCAGGGCTGGTGCGTGTGCAATGCGCGATAGCCCCAGAAAAAGCAGTGGCGCCCGGGCATGAGAGAGAGGCGGTTCACGCGCTGGCTCCCCCACGGATAGGCGGCGTTGAGGAGCGCCTGCGCGAGCGGGTTATCGACCAGAGCCTTGTCCAGAAATTTTGCGCGCCTTGCGGAAACGGGATCGCTCTCAAGCCATGTCATTGGCGCCGATGCGTTGGGCACCCTTCCGGCGCATCCGGAGGATGGGCGCGGCAGCCGGCGCTGGCGGCCTCCACCAAGCCAGCTTTGCAACAACATGGAGCATCCCGGCCGCGCCGAGCGACGACGCTTTGCGTTAAGCCGCTCTGAACCAAGTTCATAGAGGCCGGCGAATAAATGCAGACAGAAGCATCAGCGATTGGATTTACATCCCCTTAGCATTTGGCATGCTTTGTTCGCGCGCTGAAAACCGGACACAAAACATGCCGAGCGAAACGTCGACCGCGTGGGGCCGCGGCGAGCTGTACGAGACTCTGTGCCTGCTCACGATCGGCGTCGGGATCTGGTTCGTCGGCGTCACGCTCGGGACCTTCGACCTCCTGAACGGCGTCATCCGCGCCTACGGGCTCGATGATCTCCTCATGCTGGCGGCCTGTATGGGGCTGGCCCTGTGCGGCGCGAGCGTCCGCAAATCGATCCTCCTCCGGCGGCTGATGCTGGAACGGGACGCGGCGGCCGCGCAGGCCGAGGCCATCGCGCGACACGACGGCCTCACGGGCCTCGCCAATCGGCGCCGCTTCATCGACGCCGTGGAGCGGGCGCATGCCGCGGCCGGCGCCGAGCCAGCCTCGGCAGTCCTTCTGATCGACCTCGACCGCTTCAAGCCGGTCAACGACCTTTACAGCCATGCGGCCGGCAATGCCGTCCTTTGCGCCGTGGCCGAGCGCCTCCAGCAGCTTCTGCCGCCCGGCGGCGTCGCAGCCCGCCTCGGCGGCGACGAGTTCGCCATGCTGGTCCCGGTGGAGCACGGCAGCGAGGGATTGACGCGCTTGGCACAGGCGGTGATCGCCAGCATCGCCGAGCCGGTCTCCTGGAACCAGAACGACCTCAAGGTCGGCGCGACGGTCGGTGTCGCCATCATCGCCCCCGACCACGCGGATGCCGACGCGGTCCTGCACGCGGCCGATCTCGCGATGTACCAGGGCAAGAAGGACGGGCGCGGCAATTACCGCTTCTTCCGCAGCGCCATGGACGAGGAGCTGCGCGCCCGGGCCCGAATGGAGACGGAGTTGCGCACGGCCATCGAGACCGGCGCCATCGAGCCCTACTACCAGCCGGTTGTCTCGCTGCCCGAGAAGGAGATCGTCGGCGTGGAAGTGCTGGCGCGCTGGCGCCATCCGACCCGGGGCCTCGTCGGCCCGACCGAGTTCATTCCGGTCGCCGAGGAGACCGGGATGATCGCCGATCTCAGCTACAACCTGATCCGCCGCGCCTGCCTCGACGCGCGGAGCTGGCCGGCGCACCTGATCCTGGCGGTGAACATCGCGCCCCACCAGTTCCAGGATGCGTGGCTCGCCGAGCGCATCCTCGCGATCCTGACAGAGACGGGTTTCCCGCCGGGCCGCCTCGAAGTGGAGATCACCGAGAGCGCCCTGATCCAGGACCTGGAGGCGACACGCGCCACTCTCCTGTCGCTGCGGCAGCTCGGCGTGCGCATCGCGCTCGACGATTTCGGCACCGGCTATTCCAGCCTGTACCACCTGCGCGAGCTGAAGTTCGATAAGCTGAAGATCGATCGGAGCTACGTCGACGCGATCACGATGAGCGACGAGCGCGCCAAGCTGGTCGACGCCATCATCAAGCTGGGTACGAGCCTGGGCCTCTCCACCACGGCGGAGGGCATCGAGACGGATGCCAGCCTCGACTGGCTGTCGGACCAGGGCTGCCACTTCGGGCAGGGCTACCTGTTCGGCCGGGCGATGCCGAAGTCGGAGATCGACGATATCCTCGGCCTGGACGGCGCGGCAGGGCGACGGCCGATCCCGATCGACGCGCTCGCACAGGCCTCCTAGGGCGGTTCCCGTGCGGGTCGCGACCCGGTCTGCCGCGCGGCACCCGACCGGGCTCGGCTCGGCAGGCTGAGGCGAGCCTGTTAGGCTCGCGGCATGAATCACGCGCATGCGCATCTGTGGCCGGGCGTTCCGTTAGCCCTGGTGTCCGCGCTCCTGTTCGGGGCCTCGGCCCCGTTCGCGAAGCTGCTTCTCGGCACGGTGTCGCCGCGACTGCTGGCCGGAACGCTCTATCTCAGCGCTGGCATCGGCCTGGCCGCCGTGTATGGCGGGCGGGCGGCGCTGGGCCTCTCCGCGCCGGAGGCGCCTCTGCGCCGCCACGATCTGCCGTGGCTGGCGGCAGTCGTCCTATTCGGTGGCTTGGCCGGCCCTCTTCTGCTCATGCTGGGCCTGACCCACACCTCGGCCGCCTCCGGGTCGCTGCTCCTCAACCTCGAGGGCCTCGCCACCCTGCTCATCGCTTGGGTGGTGTTCCGCGAGAATGTCGATCGGCGCCTGATGGTGGGGGCGTTCGCCATACTCGGGGGCGCGGTCGTGCTGTCCTGGAACGGCGCCGGCGTGCGGCTGGACGCGGGCGCGGCCCTGATCGCGGCGGCCTGCCTCGCCTGGGGGATCGACAACAACCTGACGCGCAAGCTGTCGTCCTCCGACCCGGTGATGACGGCCCTCATCAAGGGCCTCGCCGCGGGCAGCGTGAACGTCGCCCTCGCCCTGCTGCTCGGCGCGACGGTGCCGCCGCCGGCGACGCTCGGCGCGGCGGCTGTCATCGGCTTCCTCGGCGTCGGCGTCAGCCTCGTCCTGTTCATGCTGGCGCTGCGCCATCTCGGCGCGGCGGGGACAGGGGCGTATTTCGCCTTGGCCCCGTTCATCGGCGCGGTGATCGCGGTCCTGCTTCTCGGGGAACCGGTGACGGAGCAACTCGTCGTAGCCGGGCTGCTGATGGGTGTGGGCCTCTGGCTGCACCTCGCCGAGCGGCACGAGCACGAGCACGTCCATGACGCGCTGGAGCACGAGCATGTCCATGTCCACGACGAGCATCACCGTCACGCGCATGACGGGCCGGTGACGGAGCCGCATTCACATTGGCACCGGCATGACCCGTTGCGGCATACGCACCCGCATTATCCCGACCTGCATCACCAGCACGGCCACAACTAGACGCAGCCGGTGCGATCCGCCGCCCGCGCCGAGCCGTGACCGGTCGGAACCGTGCGGTGCCGTTCGAGGCGGAGGTCCCTCGGCAGCGCGTCCGGGCTCAGCGCGGAGCCTCGTAGGCCGAGCCGTCGGAGGCGCGGAGCGGCTCGTCCACGAAGCGCCCCTGTTTCGGAACCGCGACCTCGTCGAACCGCTCGGCCAGGGCCTTGAGCGCCCGGCGCATCTCCGGACCCTGCAGCGGCCGCCCGTGGCCGGTGATGACCCGCTCCGGCTCGAGGGCGGCCAGCGTTCGGACGGAGGACCGCGCCGCATCCCAGTTGACCGTCAGGTACATCGGCGGCCCGTGCAGCTCCGGCTCTTGGACCGCCACCGCGTAGGCCGATTCCTGCGCCGTCGTCACGAAGGCGTCGCCGACAATCAGCGTCCGGTCCGCCGCGCGCCAGAGCGAGATGTGGCCCGGCGCGTGGCCCGGCGTGTGAATCCAGCGCCAGCCGAGCAGGGGCGGCACCGTCCCGTCCTCCGGCAGGGTCCTCAGGTGTTGGGACACGTCGATTGGCCGCGTCGGGTAGAGCGGCGATAGGCGGGCCAGCAGGCCGCCGCCGACGCTGGGATCCGGCGTCGGATAAGAGGCGCTGCCGTCGAGATACGGCCGCTCGAGCGCGTGCGCGTAGACCGGGACGTCCCATTGCGCCGCGAGATCCTCCAGCACGCCGACATGATCGAAATGGCCGTGCGTCTGCACGATCGCGGAGGGTCGCGCCCCGTCGCCGAAGCGCGCCTGGGCCGCCGCCACGATCGCCCGCTTCGAGCCCATCACACCCGCATCGACCAGTACCCAGCCTCGGTCGCCCGCCCCCGGCGCCCCGACGAAGACCACGTTGACCAAGACGTGGCGCTGATAGGCGACGTCGTGGGTGATCGCGTGGGTGGCATCATCCCGCTCGGCGTCGCGCCGCGGATCGTCGGCCCGGGCCTGCGGGTCGACAGGGATCTGCTGGGCCATCTGCGGCGGCTCCCGTGGCTGGTCTCGTCGTGGGACGGGCAGGATCGCGCCGGCCTAAATCCTTACGGACGCGGCTCTTTCCCGCCGATGCGCACCGCGTTCGGTGCAGGATGCTCTGGATCGCCCGCATCCTGCCAACCGGCCTTGCAGGAGCGGGTTCCCCGGCGGAGGGCTCCGCGGTCGGGGTGGCGCATGGGCATCGCGGCGGTCGACACGCATCCCATATTTCGGGCATCGACGCGCCGTCGCAGGTCACAGCATGGCACCGAGTCCGATCGCCCTCTTCACCTCCGCCGCCCTCATCGGCCTTGTCGCCACCGGCACGGGGGCAATCGTCCTGCAGCAGGGCTCGCACTTCAGCCATCCCCGCAGGGTCGGCGGCCCCTTCGCGCTGTCGGATCTCGACGGGAAGGCGGTGAGTCAGGCCGACCTTCTCGGCAAGCCGACCGCCCTGTTCTTCGGCTTCACCCACTGCCCGGAAGTCTGCCCGACGACACTCGCCACCCTGGCCGGCGCCCTCGGCCGGATGGGCCGGGACGCGGATCGCCTCAACGTGGTCTTCGTCACGCTGGACCCGGAGCGCGACACCCCCGAATCCCTGCGCGCATACCTGGCTTCGTTCGATGTGCGCATCCGCGGCTTCGTCGGCACGCCGGATCAGGTGGCCCGCATGGCGGACGCCTACCACGTCGCCTACAGGCGCGTGCCGACCCAGGACGGCGATTACACGATGGAGCATTCGGCCACGGTCGAGCTGTTCGACAAGACCGGCCGCATGGTCGGGGAGATCGGTTACGGCGAGGACGAAGCGCGTGCGGTGTCCAAGCTGATCACGCTGGCGCTGCCCGGCCAGTGCGCCCCCGGCGGCGGGGCCGATCTCTGGTCGACGGACGGCGCCACGGGCACCTGCGGCCCGCGGAGCTGAGCCGCGCTCAAAACGCCGCGCCATCCCGCCCCTGCGATTGCCATGCCCCGTGTTGCTACGCCGACCGGCGCGGCACTAAAGGGCGTCGCGGGTCGCAGGGCCCGGCCGAAACCCCGAGGTTCCCGCTTGATCACGCGACGTGTCCTGACCGCCCTCGGGCTCCTGGCCCTTTCGCCTTTCCCGGGCGCTGCCCTGGCGGCCCCCGGCGGACCGCGCCTCGCCCCACCCGAACCCATGGATCTCGACCGGCTGAAGGATCTCGCCCGCAGCCTGCGGGACCGGCCCTATGCGCCGCTACCCGAGGCACCCGCCGCGAAGGCGCTCGACGCCCTGACCTACGGGCCGCTGCAGGAGATCCGCTACCTGCCGAGCCGCGCCCTGTTCGCCGACAGCCCGTACCCGGTGACCTTCTTCCATCTCGGCAACTTCTTCCGGCATCCCGTGAAGGTCTACGCCCTGGAGGGTGGGCAGGCCCGTGAGGTGCTCTACGCCCACGACCTGTTCACCTATCCGGCCGGCAACCCGGCCAAGGACGTCCCGGACGGGGCCGGCTTCGCGGGATGCCGGTTCCAGAAGGCTCCGGCCGGTCAGCCGGGCGACGACGCCGACTGGCTGGCCTTCCTCGGCGCCTCCTATTTCCGCGCCGCCGGCGACGGGCAGCAATACGGCGCCTCCGCCCGGGGCATCGCCATCGACACTGCGCCCGGCCCGGGGAAGACCGAGGAATTCCCCGTCTTCACGCGGTTCTACGTCAGCCCGGCCTCGGACGGGGCCGTCACCGTGCTCGCCCTGCTGGAGGGGCCGAGCCTCACCGGCGCTTACCGGTTCGTCGCCCGGAAGGAGCCGCATGTCGTCATCGACGTCGCCTGCACGCTGTATATGCGCAGATCCGTCGAGCGGTTCGGCATGGCGCCGCTGACCTCCATGCTCTGGTATTCAGAGGGGATGAGCCGCTTCCTGGCGAGCGACTGGCGGCCCGAGGTGCACGATTCCGACGGCCTGCTGATGCAGACCGGCGCCGGGGAGATCATCTGGCGGCCGCTCAACAACCCGCCGCGGCTCAGCGTCAGCGCCTTCGCGGACCATTCGCCCAAGGGTTTCGGCCTCCTCCAGCGCGACCGCGCCTTCGAGAACTACATCGACGACGGCTTCGAGGAGAACCGGCCCGACATCTGGGTCGAGCCGCAGGGGGACTGGGGCCAGGGCAGCGTCCAGCTCGTGGAGATCCCCACGCACCAGGAGACCGACGACAACATCGTGGCCCTGTGGGTGCCGGTCGACCCGCCCACAGCCGGGGCCGAGCGCAGCTTCGCCTACCGGCTGCACTGGCCCGTCGCGGAGCCAATCGCCACGGATCTCGCCCGCTGTGTGGCGACGCGGGCGACCAAGGCATCCTGGCTCGCGGATGCGGATCGGCGCCCGGGCCGCGCCAACCTCGTGCGGCAGTTCGTGCTCGAATTCGAGGGCGCGGCCCTGTCGGGGCTCGACCCGGAGAAGGCGACGGTGGCGCTAACGCTCTCGCGCGGCAGCGCCGAGGAGGTGGGCGCCACCTGGGCGCCTTACGGCAAGGCGAGCCCTTGGCGGGTCTTCCTCAAGATCTACGCCGAGGGGCCGGACCCGGTCGAAATGCGGCTGCAGCTGAAGTCCAGCGGCAAGCTGCTCTCCGAGACCTGGGCCTACCAGTACTATCCGGAGGCCCCCGGGACGGTTCTGTGACCGGCGGGTTGGCCGCATTGCCGGCCAGCCCGCACCCTCTGTAGAAGCCCGCTCCTGGGTCGCAGCCGCGGCCAACATGCCCGTCGCCGCATCCGAGGCCGTCATTAACGGCGAACGACCGCCCGGCCCGCCACATCTCCCCGAGTCGCTCACACGCCTGCTCAAGGCGCCCAAGAGCGCCATCTGGCCGACGCCGGAGGATCGGCACCGCCTGAATCTCGGCCGTCAGAGACCGCGCCATCCTAGCCGTGCCGTCCTGGGTGTCTGGCTCTGGGTGATCCTCTACAACGTCATCGGTTTCGCGATCCTCGCGGCCCTATGGCGGACGATGCACTGACCCGATGACTCGAGACGGCCTTGTTCCAGCGCGCCTGCCACGCCCCGCCATCGCAGCGCTGCTCCTGTTCGGCTTGGCCGCGACCGCGGCGGCGGCGCAGACGCCCGGCGACGCCCTCAACGCGGATGACGCGACGGGAGCCATCAAGGTCTGCGCGCCGGTGGCGATGCCGCGCTGGCGATCGATGACCCCAGTGCCTAAGACCTGGACATTTCTGGACTGCATGAGCTTCTCGGGTGAGATGGGCGCGAGCCATTTCCAGCTCGGCTGTCTGTTCACCAACGTCACGCCCTACGCTCAGAAATACGCCTGGGGGCCGATGGTCCGGATCGAGAAGTCCGCACTGGCCAAGGCGCAGCCGCCGGTCCCGAATTGCGGCTGGTAGGCGGCCGGGTCAGTCGGCCGACGGCTCCTAATCCAGGTCGAGAGCAAGACGCGCTCGAAAGACGACGCTGCCGGTCTCGTCCCTGACATGTGCCTCGAGGCACAGCCCACCGGGGCCGCCCGGCGGCAGCCGCATCGGCTTTATGCGGAGCAGGTCGTGCGCGGCCTCCACGAGGGCTTCGGCTGCCGAGAGGCACGCCTCGTTGCGGTCGACGAAATCGAGCCCCTCCTCGTCGCGAGACCATCCCTGGCCGTCGATGAAATCGGTGAAGTAGCGCACGGCGCAGAGCCTCACGGGCAATCGAGGAGCTTGGACCGGCACCATGGCGATGATCGGTTACCTGAATGAGCGCACCCGCGCCGGCCCTACGCATCCGATCGGACGGCTTGCCGCCTCAAACGACCAGCGTTCAGCGCGCCGGACATAACGGAGCCCAAGCCGCACGATCGTCAAGCTATTGTACGGTATTTGACAAAATCCAAGGCATGACTTTCATCCTCATTGAGGCGTAAAGTCAGCTGTGCCCGTGCGGTCGGCGTCGCGGATCGAGGAGGGAACCGGCCCCGCCCGCGACCCTTCGAACGCCGCGCTCCAGATCTGCGCGACTTACCCCAAGGTACGGTTCTGCATCGGAGGTGCAGGCGATACGTCTCGCATCTGCGCGTCTGGCAGGAGATTTTGGCAGTCGCCGATACACCCGTCGGGCCTGATCAATCCGGCGCGGCACTTGGTGACGCAGGCAGACCTCTAGGCTGCGCGCAGGCCCGATGGCTGCCCCCAGAGCCGAGCAACCCGACCGGACGGGCGAGGACGCGCCGCCATGACGGACAGCAAGACACCTGCAAGCACGGTGCGGAGTGCCGCCATCCCCGGCGGCTCGCGGCCCAGACCCCTGGTCGTGGCGGTTTGAGATGCCCCGCTTCTTTCTCAACGTCCGACGGCACGGCACGCTCATCCGCGACGAGGAGGGTGACGAGCTGCCCGGCGGGGCTGCCGCGGAAGGACTCGCCCGCGACATCCTGTGCGACATGCGACGCCTGCCCCATATCTACGGTCCGCCGCGTGTCTGGCGGGCGGATACGTTCGTGATCACCGACGAGGCCGGGGCTGCGGTCGCCGAGGTGCCCTTTGCCTGCATCCTCTGAGCGCTGCGAAGGGGCCCGATGAGCCGCTCGTATTCGGATTCGGCGGTCCCGTAGGTCCGGCCGGCGGCCTGCTCGAGCCCTTCGCGACTGAGGACCCGGATGCGGCCGCGACGTGCCCGAATCAGGCCAGCCCCTTCGAGTGTATGGACCGCCACGGTGACGGTCGGGCGCCGCACGCCGAGCATGATCGCCATGAACTCGTGCGTGACGGACAGGTCGTCGCCATCCTGCCGGTCGTGGTACATCAGGAGCCAGCGTGCGAGCCGCTCCTCGGCTGGCGCCCCAGCATTGGCAATGGCCGTCTGGGCGACCTGCATCAGAAAGGTCTGGACGTAGCGCAGCAGCAGTCCACGCAGCGAGGCGCTGGCCTCCACGGCCTCCCGCAGAGCCTGCACGGATATCCGCCGACCGCGACCGGCAACCTGCATGAAGATCTGATGCGGGATCCTGTCGACCCCGAGCATCAGCGCCGGCACCGCCAGGCCGTCGCGGCCGAACAGGCCGACCTCGATTCGGCCGCCTTCGCCATAGCCCGACACGACGGAGCAGAGGCCGCTCTCGACGAAGACCGCGTGCGAGATCGTCCTGGCCGGCTCGACGAGCACCATGCCGAGAGGCAGCTCCACAGCCTCAAGGTGAGGTTCGAGCAACGCTTTATCGGCGGCTGACAGGGCAGCGAGGAGCCGGTTCTGATGTGTCATCGGGGAAGCGCGTGGGAAGCTGGCGGTCAACGCTCCGGCTCAAGCCCCCGAACCGAAGCGTAGCCTTGAGCCATGCTTCGAAGGTCAAACCAGCGCGAGCGGATATTGCAGCTCGCCAGCAAACCGTCTGCAATCAGACAGAACCGGTTGCTTCGGGACAGGGGCAATGACGCCAAAGCGCCTGCGAAGCGCGCAAAGCTTCGTTAAAGCCGCACATTCAGACTGCCGGGTGCCCTCGGGTCTGGTGTGACCATCGCGCTACGCAGCCAGCCGCCAGGCTTGGTTTCCGACATACGAGAGCGCCGACGTACTTTGACGCGCGGTTCCGATCGGTTTAGAGAAGGTGCGACGGGACAAGCAAGAACCATGCCGTGAGCAGCGTGGCTCCGGCTGGCGAACCGCGCTGGAAGGGCATCGGGGCCTCGCATGAGTTTGGTCCAACGGCTGGAAGTTCGCCAGGGCCAAGCCCTGGTGATGACGCCGCAGCTCCTGCAAGCGATCAAACTCTTGCAACTCTCGCAGCTCGATCTCGCGGCCTATGTCGAGGCCGAGTTGGAGCGCAATCCGCTGCTGGAACGCACCGAGCCCGAGCTGCCCGGCTCACATGAGGCTGCCGACGCGGGCGCCCATCACGAGGAGGGGAGCGCGGACGGATTCGACGCGGCCGAGCCGGAATCGTGGCTGTCCTCGGAGCTCAATCCCAATCGCGGTGAGATCGAGAGCGATTTCGACACCCGGCTCGACAATGTCTTTCCCGACGAGGTGCCGATCCAGGCGCGGGAAGCCGGCGGCGGCGACATGCTCTCGCTGACGCCGCCGCCTTACGGTAATACCGGGGGCAGCTTCGATGCCGAAGCCCCCGATTTCGAGGCCACACTCACGGCCGAGACCTCGCTGCGCGATCACCTCGCCAGCCAGCTCGATCTGGCGACCCGGGATCCTGCCGAACGGCTGATCGGCGGCTTCCTCATCGACGCGGTCGACGAGGCCGGTTACCTGCGCGAGACGGTCGAGGGTGTGGCCGAGCGCCTGGGCGCCGACCCGGTCCTCGTGGCGCGGGTGCTGTCGCTCGTCCAGACCTTCGACCCGCCCGGGATTGCCGCCCGCGATCTCTCCGAATGCATGGCGATTCAGCTTCGCGAGCGCGACCGGTTCGATCCGGCCATGCAGGCGCTGGTCTCGCGCCTCGATCTCGTAGCCAGGCGCGATTTCGGCGCCCTGCGCCGCCTCTGCGGCGTCGACGACGAGGATCTGGTCGACATGCTGGGCGAGATCCGCCGCCTCGACCCGAAGCCCGGCCGGGCCTTCGGATCGAGCGCCGTCGAGGTGCTGGTCCCCGATGTCTTCGTGCGCGCGGCTCCCGACGGGTCCTGGCTGGTCGAGCTGAACAGCGAGGCCCTGCCGCGGGTGCTGGTAAACCAGAGCTACTATGCCCGCGTCTCACGCAACGCCCGGGCGGAGGGCGACAAGGCCTTTTTGTCGGAGGCCCTGCAGAACGCCAACTGGCTCACCCGGTCGCTCGAGCAGCGCGCCCGCACCATCCTCAAGGTGGCCACGGAGATCGTGCGCCAGCAGGACGGCTTCTTCGTCCACGGCGTCACGCATCTGCGCCCGCTGAACCTCAAGACCGTGGCGGAGGCGATCGGCATGCACGAATCGACCGTATCACGCGTCACGTCCAACAAGGCGATCGGCACGAGCCGCGGCACGCTGGAGATGAAGTACTTCTTCACCGCGGCGATCCCCGGCGCGGCCGGCACGGCGGCCCATTCGTCCGAGGCCGTCCGCCACCGCATCAAGCAACTCGTCGACGGCGAAACGCCGGACGACGTGCTCTCCGACGACGCACTCGTGCAGAAGCTGCGCAGCGAGGGCGTCGACATCGCTCGCCGCACGGTGGCGAAGTACCGGGAATCCCTGCGGATCCCGAGTTCGATCGAGCGCCGCCGCGAACGCTACGCTCACGGCTCCGCCCACCACGGGGCCCTGGCGCTGCGCTGAGCATGCGGCCGGACTTGCGCGGAGCGCCGGTCCGGCCCATCCGTCGCGCGCCGAACCCTGAGCCTGGACCTAGGATGACCCCGACCGGAACGCCCCAGCGCAGCCTCACCGCCATCGTGCTCGCGGCCGGGAAGGGCACGCGGATGCGCTCGGACCTGCCGAAGGTGCTCCACCGGATTGCCGGGCGGAGCATGCTCGGCCACGTGCTGGCGGCCGTGCAGGCGGCCGGCGCGGGCCGGATCGCCGTGGTGGCCGAGCCCGGCCGCGACGACGTCGCCGCCGAGATCGCCCGGCAGGCACTCGGCGCGCAGGTCTTCCCGCAGGCCGAGCGGCTCGGGACCGCCCACGCAGTGCTGGCGGCGCGGGACGTGCTCGCCGAGCCGGACGACGATGTCGTGATCGCCTTCGGCGACACGCCTCTGATCACCGCCGAGACCTTCCTGAGGCTGCGCGCGCCGCTGGCCGACGGTGCCGCCGTCACCGTGCTGGCCTTCGAGACCGAGAGACCCGCCGGCTACGGGCGCGTTCTGACGGAGGGGAGCCGCGTCCTGGCGATCCGCGAGGAGAAGGATGCGAGCCCGGACGAGCGGGCCATCACCCTGTGCAACGCCGGTCTGATGGCGCTCGCGGGCCGTCATGCCCTCGCGCTGCTCGACCGCATCGGCAACGACAATGCAGCCGGCGAGTACTACCTCCCCGACGCCGTCGCGCTCGCGGCGGCCGACGGGCTCCCGGTCACCGTCGTGCCGGTGGACGAGGCAGAGGCTCAGGGGGTCAACGACCGGGTGCAGCTCAGCGTCGCCGAAGCCGCCATCCAGGCCCGGCTGCGCCGCAGTGCCATGCTGGGCGGCGCCACCCTGATCGCGCCCGAGACCGTATTCCTGAGCCACGACACCGTGCTCGGGCGCGACGTGGTCGTGGAGCCCAACGTGGTGTTCGGGCCGGGCGTGCGCGTCGGTGACGGCTGCACCGTGCGCTCCTTCGCGCATCTCACGGACACGACCCTTGAGGCGGCCGTCCGGATAGGACCCTTCGTGCGGCTGCGCGGCCACGCGGTGCTGGAGAGCGGGGCGGAACTCGGCAACTTCGTCGAGCTGAAGAACGCCCATATGGGCGCGGGCGCCAAAGCGGCGCATCTCACCTATCTCGGCGACGCGAAGATCGGCGCGAAAGCCAACATCGGCGCCGGCACGATCACCTGCAATTACGACGGGGTGCTCAAGCACCGGACCACGATCGGCGCGGGCGCTTTCATCGGGTCGAACTCGGCGCTGGTGGCTCCCGTCACCGTAGGGGAGGGGGCCTACGTAGCCTCTGGATCCGTGATCACCGACGACGTGCCGGCGGATGCCATGGCTGTCGCCCGCGGCCGGCAGGCGGTGAAGCCCGGCTGGGCCGGCGCGAAGCGAACGGCGCTGCAGGCCGAGAAGGCCCGGCGCGGGAAGGCTTGAGGACGCAATCCACGTCTCAGCCATCGCGGGCGTCGTTCAAGCAACGCTGAGATCGCGGCCCGGAGCAGCCGTGATCGGGCGGGCCAGCGCCTTCGCGCCGCGGTCCCGTGTCTGCGCATGTCTTCGGACAGGAAGATCTTGCAAGCCGCGAGACTCGGTGGCCCGGACTTCATAGCGCCCGGCGCCGTTGGCGCCACCGCGGCCCCAGAAGATCTTTCACGATAGGCGTCCGGTTCGGAAAAAACGTCATGCCACGGGGCGTTTCTCGACGTCATCTTTCCAAAGACGCAGAGACGCCGCTTTCACATCTTGCTCCTAGAGGATGACTCATCGATTTTCTGAGCGTCCCGGCCGCAGGCGAGCGGGACTGCGACGTCGCGGCCATCACGCCGCATCCTTGGCGGCAGGTATCGTTCGTCTCCTGCTACGGGGCGTCACGCTGAGCCTTTTCCCGGAGAGTCGGGGTATTTCCGGTGCATATCGTGGGGAAGGCAGTGCCACAGGCCGGAGCGCAGGACAGGGTGAAGCGGTCGGCTTCGCCAACCGCCCGGCGGCGCAGGACGCGGGTGATCGGCCTGCGGCGATGGGCTGCCACTCTGCCGCTGACGATCGCGGCGGCCGTCGCCGACGGCGCCGCGGCTGCTGACCTCCCGAATGCCAAAGGCATCCAGGCCGAGCATGTCCGCATCTGCACGTCGGAAGGGATCGGCTTTTTTATGTACCGGGGACCGATACCTGCCTGCGCATCGGTGGGCGGGCACGTTTCGAATACGGCGTCATCGGCACCGCGAGTCGAACGGCGACCAACGGCGACATCTCGCAGTATCGCGGCCTTCTGCGCCTCAATGCGGACGCCAGGACACCGACCGAGTATGGAACGCTCCGCGCGTTCCTTCGCCTGGAACTGGCCCAGCGTACAGGGTCGACCCCCGAGACATCCGGGACGCTCCAGCGTTTCGGCGCGGCATTCCCCGGGCTCGGCCCCGACGCTTTCAGCCGCGCCCAAGGTTACGTACAAGCCGACAAGGCGTTCATCCAGTTCGCCGGCCTGACCGCGGGACGCGCCGCATCCTTCTACGATTTCTACGCACACGACCTTGAGCTATCGCGCGGCACGGTGGGCTCGGACGTCGCCTCGACTAACCTTCTCGCGTACACGCTGAAGCTCGCCCCGGGCCTCTCGGCAACCCTTTCCGTGGAAGATCCGCTCTACCGGCGGCAGCCGGTTTTCGCCAGCGGGACCGCGACCGCCGCGGCGCCGACCGCCTTCGGCGTCTTCAATCCGTACGGCACCGCCACGGCGGTGGCGCCCATCGTGGTCTCCCGTAACGCGGCCGGCGTGCCGACCGTGATTGCGCTTGAGGATGTGACCCAGAAGAATCGCATGCCGGACTTCGTAGGCGTGGGCCGATACGATGCCGGCTGGGGCTCGGCGCAGCTCTCGGCCGCGGGGCATGAGATCGATGGCGGAAACGCCCTGTTCCTCGCGGGCGTAAACGGCGGGACCACCCCGGCCATCGCGAGCGCTCCCCGCTCAAGCAGCGCCTACGGATATGCCCTTCAGGCGGGCGTGAAGATCAACCTGCCGTTCATCGCCTCCGGAGACCTTCTCTATCTGCAGGGTGCATACGGTCGAGGTGCCGGGTCCTACACGGGAATCCAGCAGTTCCGTGCAGGCGAACTCGTCTCGTCCGTGATCTTCAACGGCTCCTCGATTCAGCGCTACCTGGTGGACGCCGTCGTCAATCCAGCGACCGGCCGATTCGACCTGTCCGAGAGCTTCACGCTGGTTGGATCGTTGCTGCACTATTGGGCACCGAACTGGCGTTCGGCCTTATTTTCCAGTTACGGCGAAATGCGATTTGCACATGCGGATCGGGCCCAGCTTTCGACGATCGGCTTCGGGTTCCCACAGATCTACAATCAAGGCGGGTCAATTAATAATGCCAATCTTGCAGCGTTGAATTACAGCAACACATTGCGAGACACCAGCCTGATCGTAACCGGGGCCAGCCTCGTCTGGTCACCCTTGCTCGATCTCGATATCGGCCTGGAAGGTCAGTACGTGCGTGCCGCGCTCCTGAACGGTACCACCAACGACGCCAACAAGAATCCGGCGGGTCTCAGTGTCAACGGCGTGCCCGTTCGGGTCAGCAGAGCAGCCGACACGGCACAGATCCGCCTCCGTATACAGCGGGACTTCTGATCCCCGATCGACAGGCCAGGTTTCGTCATGACGCGGCCGCCCATGTCACGCATTCCCGAGGCCTGTCACTGGCGCCGACAGAGAAGCTCGTTGTAGCGTCGGTCTGAAGGCGATCGCATGTGGCGGCCGCCGGCTCGGTAGTCCTATGGCCAGACAGACAACGCGTGCGGCGCTCGCAACCGTTCTTCTGATCGGCACGACACATGTTTGCCTGGCCGGCTCCGGCGATGGGCTTAGTCCGGGCAAGCGCGTGACAGGCAACGACCGAACTGGCGAGGTAATGAGCTTCCTGCTTCGCCAGAGCACGTTCCACGGAACGGACCGGCCGGTCATCAATCAGATTTACACCGTGCCGCCGCCCTCGCGGGGCCGTCTCCCGCACGGTTTCTGACGCGGGCGGCCCTCCGCGAGGCGCCTGCGCGTCGGCAAGGCGACCTTCGCCATCTGCATTTGAAGATCGCGCGGCTCCGCTCGCCTATGCCGGCGGGCGCACCGCTCCGGGCAGAGGCAGCGTTGGCGTACCGATCCGGGACGGTGCGTGTCATCGTGGGCTACGCCGGACACGCAGAGCGATTCCTAGCGCGGGCAATCGGTCAGGCGAACATCCGCTTCGCGGGCCGCACGACCGGGCTGGCCCTGCGCCGCCCCTATCCGGTACACGTTGCGCTTGGCCCCGCATTGCGCGGAGCGGCCCGGACCTTGCGCGGCGCATCCGCGCCCGGGACCCGGGCGTCGAAGCGAGAGACAGTTTCATGTGCGGCATCGTCGGCATCGTCGGGCGCGACGCGGTTGCGGGGCAGGTGATCGAGGCCCTGCGGCGGCTCGAATACCGCGGCTACGATTCCGCCGGCATCGCCACCCTGGAGCACGGCCGTCTGGAACGGCGCCGTGCTTCGGGCAAGCTCGTCAACCTGGAGGCCAAGCTCGATCAGGAGCCGCTCACCGGCACGATCGGCATCGGCCATACCCGCTGGGCGACTCACGGGCGCCCGAATGAGACCAACGCCCACCCGCACGCCACCAAGCGGCTGGCCGTCGTGCATAACGGCATCATCGAGAATTTCCGCGAGCTGAAGCAGGAGCTTGAGGCCGAGGGCGTCGTCTTCGAGACCGAGACCGACACCGAGGTCGTCGCCCAGCTCGTCAGCCGCAACATGGATCGGCAGATGGGCCCGGTGGAGGCGGTCGCCGCCGCCCTGCCGCGGCTGCGCGGCGCCTTCGCGCTGGGCTTCATCTTCGCGGGCGAGGAGAACCTGCTGATCGGCGCCCGCCACGGCGCCCCGCTCGCCGTCGGCTTCGGCCAGGGCGAGATCTATCTCGGCTCGGACGCGCTGGCGCTTGCCCCCTTCACCGACGCGATCACCTATCTGGACGAGGGCGACTGGGCGATCCTGTCCCGGGACGGCGCCGAGATCCGCGATGCGTCGGGCGCCCGGGTGGAGCGCCCACGGCAGACAATCGCCACGCAGGCCTACCGGATCGACAAGGGCGAGTACCGCCACTTCATGGCCAAGGAGATCCACGAGCAGCCCGAGGTGGTGGGCCGCACGCTCGCCCACTACGTCGACATGGCGCAAGGGCGGGTCATGCTGCCCGAGGCGCTGCCCTTCGACTTCGCCAAGCTCAGCCGCGTCTACATCACCGCCTGCGGCACGGCCTTCTATGCCGGGCTCGTGGCGCGCTACTGGTTCGAGCAGGTGGCGCGTCTGCCGGTGGAGATCGACGTTGCCTCCGAGGCCCGCTACCGCGAGGCCCCCTGGAGAAGGACGGCCTGACGCTGGTCATCTCGCAGTCGGGCGAGACCGCCGACACGCTGGCCTCGCTGCGCTACGCCAAGGCGCAAGGCCAGCACACGCTGAGCGTGGTCAACGTGCCGACCTCGACCATCGCGCGGGAATCCTCTGTGGTGATGCCGACGCTGGCCGGGCCGGAGATCGGCGTGGCCTCGACGAAGGCCTTCTCCTGCCAGCTCACCGTGCTCCTGTGCATCGCCATCGCGGCAGGCCGCGCCCGGGGCACGCTCGACGCGGCGGGCGAGCGGCGTCTCGTCGACGCTCTGATCAAAGCGCCGGGCCTGATGGCCGAGGCGCTGACCCACGAAGCGGCCATTGAGGGTTTGGCCCGGGAGGTCGCGAAGGCGCGGGACGTGCTCTACCTGGGGCGAGGCACCAGCTACCCGATGGCGCTCGAAGGCGCGCTGAAGCTCAAGGAGATCAGCTATATCCACGCGGAGGGCTACGCGGCGGGTGAGCTGAAACACGGGCCGATTGCGCTGATTGACGAGAGCGTGCCGGTGATCGTCATCGCCCCGCACGATGCGGTGTTCGAGAAGACAGTCTCGAATATGCAGGAGGTGGCCGCGCGCGGCGGGCGGATCGTGCTGATCGGGGACGCCAAGGGCGCGGCCGAGCACGGGCTCGACACCCTGGCGACCTTCACGATGCCGGCGCTCGACGCCACTGTCGCGCCGATCGTGTACGCGGTGCCGATCCAGCTGCTGGCCTACCACACGGCGGTGTTCATGGGGAAAGACGTCGATCAGCCCCGGAACCTCGCGAAATCGGTCACGGTCGAGTAGAGCGCGAATATCGGCTCCAGTCTGAGAAAGGCCCGCTATAGGACGGTGGTCACGTGCTGCCTCAGGGTGCGGTCAATCGGGCTACGTGACCCGGGGCTTGTCGACGAAGCGGACCGCGCAGCCGGGATGGGCGACTCCCAGCCGCGCACCGCGTTCCCGACCGAGGACCATGCAGGCGGTGGACAGCCCGTCCGCCTCCAGCCCCGTCGGCGCGGTGACGGTCACGGATGCCAAGCCGCCGGGAGACCGCCCGGTTGCCGGATCGAAGATGTGGTGGTCGGCCCGATCATCCGAAAAGCTCATGTTGTAGTCGCCCGAGGTCGCCGCGAAACCCGTGAACGGGGCGATCACCGCGGCGAGCGCTCCGGGATCGCGTGGATCGGCGAGGCCGAGACGCCAGGGCGTGCCGTCTGGATGTGTACCGAGCGCGCCGAACTCGCCGGTATCCACGAAGGCGTCACCGATCCCGTGCCCGCGGAGCGCCGCCATCACCTGGTCGGCAGCGTAGCCCTGGATCAGGGCATTCAGGGTCAGTGCCGTGCCCGGCTCCAGGACGATGCGGGTTCGTTCGACTTGGACCCGGCGCCAGCCGACACGGTCGAGTGCGGCGCGAAGCGCTGCGTCTCCGGGCCGCTCGCGCCGGGCAGCCGCCTCAGCCCAGACCGGCCACAGCGGCTGAACGGTGGGATCGAAGGCGCCATCGGTCTCGGCGGCGAGGGTGAGGGCAAATCGCAGGAGAGCGACGAGGTGCGGGTCCGGCGCCTCCAGGACGCCGTCGCGGTTGAGCCGCGCCAGGGCGCTGTCTGTGCGAAACAGGCTCGCGGCTGCCTCAACGCTGCGCATGGCCGCAAACCCGTGCGTCAACGCGGCCTCGATCGTGGCGCTGTCCCGGCCGGCTGCGGTCAGCGCCACAGTGGTGCCGAAGGCGAGGCCCGCACGCGTCCGGAGCGCCAGCCCCCTCGATGCCGCGGCGGCCCGAAAGGCCGCGATGCCGCCGAGCCCAAACGCGCCGGCGAGGCCCGCCGCGCCGAGGAGGATGTGACGACGGCCAGGAAGGACTCTGTCCGGGGCGCTCACGCGACCGCCACCGGGCGCGGCGCAGCCCGGCGCTCCCGCTTGCGCGCGACAACTTGCGGCACGCACTGTCCCGGATCCTGGATGATCGTCACGCAATCCATGCACTGGAAGCACTCCGCGTAATCGATCCGCCCGGTGGATGCGATGGCGCCGTAGCGGCAGCGGACCTTGCAGAGCTGGCAGGGCGAGCCGCACTCGGACCGGCGGGGGATCCAGTCGAGCATGCGCACGCGCCCGAGCAGCGCGAGGCTTGCGCCGAGCGGGCAGAGGTATCGGCAGAACCCCTTGTAGACGAAGAGGTTGAGCACCAGCAGGCCGACCGCGTAGGCGACGGAGGGCCAGGACCGCACGAAGTAGAGGGTGACGGCGGTCTTGAACGGCTCGACCTCCGAAAGGCTGTCGGCCAGGGGCGATCCGATGGCCGCCGCACCCAGGATCGCGGCGAGCACGCCATACTTCAGGTGGCGCAGGGCCCGATCGAGGGCCGCTGGGACCGCGATTTGTCGGATGCGCAGGGGCCGCGCGAGCAGCGCCACGAACTCCTGCAGGGCGCCGAAGGGGCAGAGCCAGCCGCAGAAGGTGCCGCGCCCCCAGACCACGAGCGCGGCAAGGGCGAAAGCCCAGAGGAGCAGCGAGGGCGGATCGTAGAGCAGGAAGGCTAGATCGTGAGTGACGGTGGCCGCGCGCACGAGGCCGACGAGGGTCACGATCGTGAGCTGCGCCTGTGCGGACCAGCCGATCAGCCCCAGGGTGAGCGCCAGGATACCGAGCCGGAAGACCGCGAACCGTCGCCTGTCGGCTACGAGCCCGCGCTGCCGCGCAAGGACCGGCACCAGAACCGCGAGCATGAGCGCTATCAGGACGAGTTCGGGCGCCCGCGCTCGCCACGGATCGGTCCAGCTCGGCCCCTCGTCCAGCTTCACACGGGTGAACAGGTCGGCCGGCAGGGCGGTCTCGACCGTGAAGGTCCGGGCGATCTTCTCGGACAGGATCTGCCCGCGCTCGCGGACGATCGTCTCGGTCAGCACCCACGGGGCGGAGGGGTCGAACCCCGCGGCTTGGTCGATTCGCAGGATGGTCCAGTTGCCGGCCGGCAGGCCCTCGGCGAGGCCGGCGTCGCGGCGCTCCACTGCCATGTCGCGGGCATTGACGATGAGGCCGCCCTGACTGACGGCCAGCCTGTCGGGGACTGCCCCCAGCGCGAAGCGGTCGCCGACCGGGTTCTCGGGCACGTCCGGCGGCCCGGCGCTGACCACCATCACGGCGTGGTTGCCGGGACCGAGCCTCGCGCATCAGGGCCTCGAAACGCGCCTGCCCCAAGAGGTTTCGGCCGATCGCCGGAACGTTGAAGTAGGCCACATACAGGTCGGTCAAGATCGCATCGGCCGGGCCGTCGACCTGATCCTCGGTGCCAGTTCCCTTGAACGCGGCAGCTGCATCCCCGTTCGTTACGGTGAGCCGCCTGACCCACCCTCGGGCGAGGAGATCCGGCAAGCCGAGAGGCTCGTAGGTATGGGACCTGGCCTCGACCTTCAGGCCGAGATTGCCGGCTCCGAAGCCGAGCTTCTGGCGCGCCACGGCGAGCGCCGAGGCCAGGATCGACTGGTTGATCACCCGGGTCGAGGCCGTGGCCATCGAGATCCCGTCGACCGTGGTCTGCGGCGATGCGCCGGCTGCCCGGGCATTGGGCCGGCCGACCCGAATCGCCTGCCGGGCGGAGAGACCCGCATATTGCTCGACGAAGGCGAAGAGCGGCTCGGAGCCGAGCCCTTCCAGGAAGACCGGCTCATGGTGAGCGATCACCTTCACGTCCCGGAAGGTGCCGTCGGGGGCAAGCGCCACGAGCAGGTCCGGGGGCGCGCCGCCGAAGCCGGGAATCGGCGCGAGATCGACGGACTCGAAGGCGTAAGCGTAGACCTCGTACGCGCCGGCCTGCTGTTTCAGGATCGGCCAGACCGGGAGCTTGTCGTCCTTCTCGCCAACCACCAGCGGAGGCGGAAAGTATGTCTCGATGG
Source organism: Methylobacterium sp. P31 (assembly GCA_050632875.1). Lineage (GTDB taxonomy): Bacteria > Pseudomonadota > Alphaproteobacteria > Rhizobiales > Beijerinckiaceae > Methylobacterium. The sequence goes on from JBODSC010000003.1 coordinate 1,069,593, forward strand.
CGGAGCGGTCGAGCTGGCCGGCCTGGGCCGGCAGGATCAGCAGGAGGACGGCGAACAGGAGCACGGCACGCAAAGTCCTCCCCCCACGACGGGGGGCGGAGATACAGCGGTGCGCGGCCTCCTAACGGTCACTGCACGGCACCGGCGGCACGCCCGTCCTGCGTCTTTGAGGTCGGCAACGGCCGAGCCGCGGCCCCCCAGGGGAAGCGGCCGACCTTTAAGGTCCGGATCGGCCTGAACGTCTCGGTGTCGATCACCGTCACGTCGCCCGAGACGCCGTTGGTGGTGAAGAGCCGCGAGCCCGCCGCGTTTAAGGCGAGCTGCCAGACGCGCCGCCCGACCAGGATATAGCTCTCGACCTTGTAGGTCGCGGTATCCACAACCGCGACCCGGTCCGACGGCCCGAGCGCCACGAAAGCGTGGCGTCCGTCCTTCGAGAGCTGGATGCCCACCGGCTGGATCCGGTCGGCGGCGACGCCTTTCACGGCGAACTCGATCGTCTGGACGACCTTCCGGGTGGCGACGTCGATCACCGAGACGGTGCCGCCAATCTCCGAGGACGCCCAGAGCCGCGTCCCGTCGGCCGAGAAGGCCGCGTAGCGTGGCCGCTGCCCGACGGGCGTGGAGTCCACCGCCTCGAGGGTCTTGGTGTCGATCCAGTGGACCATGTTGGTGGTCTCGGAGGTCGTGACGGCGATGCGGCCGTCCGGGCTCACTGCCATTCCCTCGGGCTCGATGCCGACATCGATCTGCGCCAGGACTTTGCGGCTCTGTGCGTCGACCACCGTGGTGGTGGCGTTCTCCTCGTTGGCGATGAACAGGGTGTGGCCGTCGGGGGCGAGCGCAAACTGCTCCGGATCCTCCCCGGAGGGCAGGTTGTGCCGGACTTCGCCCGTATCCGGGTCGATCACCTGGACGGCGTCGGAATCGCTGGCGCAAACGTACAGGGCCTTACCGTCCTTCGAGAAGGTGACGCCCCGGGGCCGCCGGCCCACGGGGAAGGTGCGCAGCACCTCGAGGCTCTCGCCATCGATCACCGAGACGGTGTTGTCGCGCTCGTTGGAGACGAAGATCTCCTCGGAATGCGCAGGCAGCGCCGCGACAAGACCGAGGGCCAGGGCGAGGGGGGCGAGCCGAGTCATCCTGCATGTCCGGAAAAGGCACGGCAGGCGCTCTCGGGCGCGTCCAGGCCAAGCGTGTCGAGTTCCGTCCGGTGATGGAGGAAGCCTTCGATCGGGGCCGTGGCTGTCACGGCGCCCGGCCACAGCAGGAAGACCGGCTGGCGCAGTTGCCCGTCCCAGGCGCGGAAGCTCAGCGGCCGGCCCTTGAAGCCGCCGACCTCGAAGGACGGCGCCGTCAGCGCGGCCCGGACGGTCGCGGGGTCGGTGCTGCGCACCTTGACGGCCGCCTCGCCGACCGCGTGCACGGCCATCCAGCCCGCCCAGTCGATCGGCCGCATGGCGCGACCCGCGAGCTTCCGGAACCGGCCCTGAAGCTGCACAGCGGCCCAGGCCTCTACGGGCCGCCCCCAACCGGCCGGGGACAGCCCCTGCGTGCCGACGAGCGGCCGCGGCGCGGCGGTGTTGTAGTTCAGGCTCGCCCCGAACGTGTCCGCCTCGTCGGCCACCGCCACGACATCGTGCTCGGGGCCCCGGGTCGGGATCGCGAACTCGCGCAAGGCCGTGTCGCGGACATCGCCGCCCTTGGGATCATAGGTCGTCTCGGCCACGATCCGGGCCCCGAATTTTCGCGCGCTACGCTTCAGAGCCTCGGCGTAGAGGACGTCTCCCGGCGCCGGTCCCGTCATCAGCAGGATCCGCGACCAGCGTTTGAACGCCAGGAACTGCACCAGGGCGTCGGTGAGCATCGCCCGCGAGGGCAGGACATGGAGCAGGTTCTTCCGGCAATCGGCATCCCGCAGTCGCGTATCCGGCGCTCCGACGTTGAGGAGCACGCTCTCGCGCGCCTCCGGCAGGTCGGCGAGGGCCAGCACATCCGCGGCCGGAGCATTGATCACCACGAAGCGGGGATCGGCCAATCTCCGGAACGCCTGGCGGATGTCGTCGCCCGGCTCCACCACCTTGGTGTCGAGGCCGAAGCTCAGCCCGAGGAAGCGGCCGGTGGCATTCGAATCCCTCAGCCCGAGTTCCGCGCCCTTCGCACCCTCGTCGTCCGGAATCGGATCCTCGTTGTTCAGCGGGACCGGTCGCTCCACCCGCCGTTCCAGATAGTGGATCGTCAGCGGTGGCCCTGCCGCCGGAGTCGCGGCGCCGGCCAATGGACTCTGGGCGAGACCGAGAAGGGCGACCGAAATCAGGTAGGCAGGCAGGAGCCGTCCGCGCATCCAGACCCGCCGCGCATCGGAGGCCGCCATCCTCGTCCGTCTCCTCCATCCCGGCTGCCGTTTTCGTTGCCGAGGATTCTAGGAGCGGACGGGAGCGACCCGATATTGGACCAAGGTGCACCCGCCAGTCTTGATGCGGCGCAACATAAGTCGTGAAGCTGAATATCTTCGCTGGCCCGTACCAAAGCATAATGGGTCGCGCGCTCGGTACTTGCTACCCGTCGTTCAACGACGATGGGAGGCGGCGGATGCGCACGATGAAGACGGTGGCGAGCGGCGCGCTCGTGACCCTTGGGCTTGCCCTAGCGGCCGGCAGCGCCCTGGGACACGGCGACGTCCAGCCGCAACCGGTCAACACCGATGGCCTGAAGCCCCTCGGCACCGAATGGCTGACCGAGAATCCCTACAAGGGCGATCCCCACGCCATCTCGATCGGCGCCTCGGGGTTCAATCAGAACTGCGCCCGCTGCCACGGGCTGGAGATGATCTCCGGCGGGCTCGCGCCGGATCTGCGCTACCTGCCGCAGGGCAAGGAAGGCGACGAGTACTTCGTCGAGCGCATGAAGCATGGCGCCGTGATCAACGGCGTAACCAAGATGCCGGTCTTCGACGGCGTGATCTCGCAGGAAGGCCTGTGGGCGATCCGCAGCTACATCGAGTCGAAGCATGAGGAGTAGGCCGCCCTCGATGCGCCGGCGCGCGATCTTCCTGGCCGCCTGCGCTCTGCTTCTGGCTGCGCGGCTTCAGCCGGCTGCCATGGCGCGTCCGCTCGACCAAGTGACGGCCGACGGGACGCTGCGGGTTGCGGTCTACGGAGACAACGCGCCATTTTCCGAGGAGCAGAAGGGCAAGGCCCGCGGCATCGATGCCGACCTCGCCCGCGCCATCGCCGAGAAGCTCAAGGTGAAGCTCGACCTGCGCGTCGTCGATGCGGGCGAGAACGTCGACGGCGATCTGCGCCTGAACCTCTGGCGGGGCGACCTCGCCGGCACACCCCTGGCCGACCTGATGCTGCACGTGCCCACGGACCGGCAACTCGCCCTGCGCAACGAGCAGGTGTTCTTCACCGCGCCCTATTTCGAGCAGGAGATCGCCTTCGCGTACCGGAAAGGCGGGATCGAGGGCTTCGATAAGCTCGAGGATATCGGTGACAAGAATGTGGCCCTGGAGGGCACGAGCGCGGCGGACCTGATGCTGCTGACCGCGCAGGGGGCCGCTTCCGCCCGAACCTGAAGCACTACAAGAGCTTCGACGAAGCCGCGAAGGCCTACCTGGCGGGCGAAGCGCCGATCCTGGCCGGCACGCGTGCGGCGATCGAAGCGGCTCTGTTCGCCGCCAAGGCGCCGCGCGACGTCAACCCGATCGCGGCGGTTTCCTCACCCGGCTTGGTCAAGACGCGTTGGGAGATCGGCGGCGCGGTGCGGACCGACTCGCGCGATCTCGCCTATGCGGTCGCGGATGCGATCACGGCCTTGAATACAGACGGCCGGCTCAAGGCGATCTGTGAGACCTACGGTGTGACCTACACGCCGCCGAAAGGCTACTGAGCCCTGATCCTGAGAAGCCGGCGTCAGCGGGCCTCCGAGGCGCTTCCCGGAGGTTGCCATGATCACCGGAACACTTTGACGGGTTCTCAGCGCTCCGGCATCTCAAGGTGAAGGAAGCGTTTGAGAATCCAAGTTTATTGAGCAGCCTCCGAGACCGTCACGTCGGACAGATCTCGCAGTGAATTGAACCGCCGGCCGATGTCCAAGGCTCGGACGGTGGCCGTTGCTGATTCGGTGAATACAGTGTTGCCGGACACAGTACCTGCCGGCTCATTGGACCAATGGCCAATAAGACTTTCCTGAGAAGCCCGATAGCTTCGTTCTCCAAGGGGGCGTCCCGCGACTCGTGCGGCCCACGCCGAAGCCCGAATGCTCCGGCCGGACGGACCGGGGCCGATCACGGAGGACACGTCATGAGAATGCGGACCCAGTTCCTTGCCGCGGTGGGCGTCGCCGCCCTCGTGGCGGGCGGCGCCTTGCCGGCTCTCGCCGAGGGGGTGAGCGAGCAGGACATCATCAACGACGCCAAGACCCCAGGTGACGTCGTCACCTACGGGCTCGGGCCGCAGGCTCAGCGCTTCAGCCCGCTGAAGACCCTCAATCGTGACAACATCAAGGGTCTCGTGCCGGCGTGGTCGTTCTCCTTCGGCGGCGAGAAGCAGCGCGGCCAGGAGAGCCAGGCGCTCGTCAAGGACGGCGTCATCTACGTCACGGGGTCGTATTCGCGCATGTACGCGATCGATTCCCGCACCGGCGAGAAGAAGTGGGAATACGACGCCCGCCTGCCGGAGGGCATCCTGCCCTGCTGCGACGTGGTGAACCGCGGCGCCGCCCTCTACAAGGACAACGTCTACTTCGGGACTCTGGACGCCAAGCTCGTCGCGCTGAACGTCAAGACCGGCAAGGTGGTCTGGCGCAAGGACATCGACGACTTCAAGGCCGGCTACAGCTACACGGCCGCGCCGATCATCGTGAAGGGCAAGATTATCACCGGCGTCTCGGGCGGCGAATTCGGCGTGATCGGGCGCATCGAGGCGCGCGATGCCGAGACCGGCGAGGTGGTGTGGAAGCGCCCGGTGATCGAGGGCCACATGGGCGAGCCTCAACGGCAAGCCCTCGACCATGACCGGCAAGGTCAACGAGTCCTGGCCCGGCGACATGTGGAAATTCGGCGGCGGCGCCACCTGGCTCGGCGGCACCTACGATCCGGAGACCAATCTGGTCTACTTCGGCACCGGCAACCCCGGCCCGTGGAATTCCTGGCTGCGGCCGGGCGACAACAAGTGGACATCCTCGCGCCTCGCCATCAACCCCGATAACGGCGAGATTGTCTGGGGCTTCCAGACCACCCCGCACGACGGCTGGGACTTCGACGGGGTCAACGAGTTCGTGCCGTTCGACCTGAACAAGGGCGGCAAGACCATCAAGGCCGGCGCCACCGCCGATCGCAACGGCTTCTTCTACGTCCTCGACCGCACCAACGGGAAGTTCATCTCGGCGACGCCGTTCGTGAACAAGATCAGCTGGGCCAAGGGCATCGACGAGAACGGCCGCCCGATCTACATCCCCGAGAACCGCCCCGGCGACCCGAGCCAGGCCACCGGCGACGACAAGAAGGGCAAGTCCGTCTTCGCCGTGCCGAGCTTCCTCGGCGGCAAGAACTGGATGCCGATCGGCTACAGCCCCGACACCAAGCTGTTCTACGTGCCCTCCAACGAGTGGGGCATGGACATCTGGAACGAGCCGGTGAACTACAAGAAGGGCGCGGCCTATCTCGGCGCCGGCTTCACCATCAAGCCGGTCTTCGAGGACCATATCGGCTCGCTCAAGGCGATCGACCCCGTCAGCGGCAAGATTGTGTGGGAGTACAAGAACAAGGCCCCGCTCTGGGCTGGCGTGCTCACCACCGCGGGCAACCTCGTCTTCACCGGCACGCCCGAGGGCTTCCTGAAGGCCTTCGACGCCAAGACTGGCGAGGAGGTCTGGAAGTTCCAAGTCGGTACCGGCGTGGTCTCCTCGCCGATCACCTGGGAGCAGGACGGCGAGCAGTGGGTCGGCGTCGCGGCCGGCTGGGGCGGCGCGGTGCCGCTGTGGGGCGGCGAAGTGGCGAAGTCCACCGCCGGCATCAACCAGGGCGGCAGCTTCTGGGCGTTCAAGCTGCCGAAGACGGTCGCCTCCCGCTGATGCTTTGACGAAAGCGTGCCGGCTCCTCCCGGGCCGGCATGCCAGGGCCTCGGGGCGAAAGCGGTCGTCTCAACACCCGCTTGCGCCTCGGGGCCGCTTCGATCAATTTTCAAACCTCCTGCCGGTCTATCCGGCGGATCCCGTGAGGATCTCGAGCAAGGGACCGCGTTGTCCGTGCATCTCCTGATCGTCGACGACCACCCGCTGTTCCGCGATGCTCTCGCGGCGACGATCCGCCTCGCGCATCCGGACGCTGTGCTGTACGAGGCCGACGGTATCGAGGCCGCCTGCGCGGTGCTCGCCGCGAACCGGAACATCGACCTGACGCTCCTCGACCTCTCTATGCGGGGAGTCACCGGCTTCGACGGGCTGATCACGATCCGGGCAAGCTTCCCGCGCATCCCGATCCTGATCGTGTCGGGCCACGAGGATCCACGCATCGTTCGGGAGGCCCTGCAGCACGGCGCGGCCGGCTTCGTCCCGAAGGCCATGGACAAGGCGACGCTGACGCGGGCGATCACCGAGGTGATGAGCGGCGCTCTGTTCCTGCCCCCGGGCCTCGCGGAGGCGAACACCCCGGCGCCGCGGAGCAAGAAGGCGCCGCTCGCCGAGCGCCTCGCGCGGCTCACGCCGCAGCAACTGCGGGTGCTGATGATGATCCGGCAAGGCAAGCTCAACAAGCAGATTGCCCACGAGCTTCAGGTCGGCGATTCCACTGTGAAGGCGCATGTCTCGGAGATCCTGCGGAAGCTAGAGGTTATCAGCCGCACGCAGATCGTGATCGATACCGCCTCCCTCGATTTCGACCAGATCCACAACACCCATCCCGTCTGACCTGAGCGTAGGCCACACGGTACGGACGCTGCGCAGCCACTTGGCCGTCGGCACCGCCCCCGTCGCGCCGCTCGCCTGCGCCCGCACGGCGCGGGTCAGGACCGTCCGGCACCGGGATCACGGGCTCGCGGCCTTCTCGGCCTTCGGCGTCTTCGCGGGATTGCTGGTCTGCTGCGCGATCTGGATCGCCGCCGGCTGGCCGGACGGCTCCGCAGCGCCGATGATGGGCGCCGTCGCCTGCTGCCTTTTCGCCGCGCAGGCCGATCCCGCGCGGCAGAACCTCAGCTTCACCAATTCGACCCGCGTCGGCGCACTCTTGGCGGCCCTCTGCCTGTCTGCCGTGCTGCCGCTGGTGACGCCGTTCGAGATGCTGGCACTGGCCCTCGCACCGGCTCTGATCCTCTGCGGGCTGGCGATGACGCAGCCGCGCTACGCACCGAGCCCGCCCACGCAGAGATACTTCGTGTTCAGGTAATCCTCGATGCCCTGATACGAGCCCTCGCGGCCGAGGCCGGATTCCTTAACGCCGCCGAAAGGGGCCACCTCGGTGGTGATGATGCCTTCGTTGATTCCGACCATCCCGTATTCCAGCGCCTCTGCCACCCGGAAGGTCCGGCCGAGGTCGCGGGTGTAGAAGTAGCAGGCGAGCCCGTACGCGGTGTCGTTGGCGAGCCGGATCGCCTCCGCCTCGTCGCGGAAGCGGAACAGCGGCGCCAGCGGCCCGAAGGTCTCCTCGCGGGCTACCGCCATGTCGGGCGTGGCGCCGGTGATCACCGTCGGTTCGAAGAACTGGCCACCGAGCGCGTGCCGCCGGCCGCCGGCAATCACCCGGCCGCCCTTCTCCACGGCGTCGCGGATATGGGCCTCGGTCTTCTCGACCGCGGCCATATCGATCAGCGGTCCCTGGGCGACGCCCTCCTCGAGACCGTTGCCGACCTTCAGCCGGTTGGCCGCCTCGGCCATCTTCTCCGCGAAGGCGTCGTAGATCCCGTCCTGCACCAAGAAGCGATTGGTGCAGATGCAGGTCTGGCCGGAATTGCGGTACTTGGCGAGCATGGCGCCGGCGACCGCGCGGTCCAGGTCGGCGTCATCGAAGACGATGAAGGGCGCGTTGCCGCCCAGTTCCATCGAGACCTTCTTCACCGTATGGGCAGCCTGTTCCAGGAGCACCTTGCCGACCTCGGTGGAGCCGGTGAACGTGATCTTCTTCACCAGCGGGTTGCCGGTCATCTCACCGCCGATCGCCCGCGCCGAGCCGGTGAGGATGCTCACCACCCCCGCCGGGAAGCCGGCCCGCTCGCACAGCACGCCCCAGGCAAGGCCCGAGAGCGGCGTCTGCGAAGCCGGCTTGATCACGATCGGGCAGCCGGCCGCGAGCGCCGGGGCGATCTTCCGGGCGATCATCGAGGACGGGAAGTTCCACGGCGTGATCGCCGCCACCACCCCTACCGGCTCCTTGGTGACGAGGATCTTGCGCTCGCCCCAGGGGGAGGGGATCACGTCGCCGTAGACGCGCCGCGCCTCTTCGGCGAACCACAGCACGTAGGCTGCCGACATGGCGACCTCTCCGCGGGACTCGGTCAGTGACTTGCCCTGCTCGGCGGTGAGGATCTGTGCGAGGTCCTCCTGGTGCTCGGTCACCAGTGCGGCGAGCTTGCGCAGCAGCACGGCGCGCTCGTTGGCCGTTTTGGCGCGCCAGGCCGGATAGGCCTCGTGCGCGGCCTGGATCGCCCGGCGAGTCTCCTCGACGCCGCTATTCGGCACCCGGGCGATCAGGGCGCCGGTGGCCGGGTTCGTGACGTCGATGCTGCCGGAGCCCGCCTTCGACCACTCGCCGCCGATCAGGCAGGCTTCGACCAAGAGGGCGCGATCCTTCAGGGAGGGGATTTCAGTCTCAGGCATCCAACGGTTCCTTCGGCGGCTGCGGCGTGTCGGGCTGGACCATACCGGGACGCGGCTCGAGAGACGCGCTCTGCGCCGCATTCCCAGCCTGCGCCCCAGCTCTTGTCTCGAAGACATGCGGAGCCAGACCGCGGCTCGTCAACGAGGCCCCGCGCTTCAATTGGAACAACGCGCTCGTGGTATACCGGCACGCGGTCTCGCAGTCGCGATGTTCGAGACAGGTGATCGCCGGGAAAGTGGCGTCGCTCGCTGTCGGGTCGATCTCGAACCCATCACAGTTCGCGATCAGGTGTACCTTGTGGCCGATCTCCGGGCCGGGGCGCTCGCCCCCGGCGCACCAGTTCGACGTCGTCGATGACGCGCATCCGGAAGCCATCCAAGTTGGAGAACAAGATGTTGTGCTTCGGGTCGTAGCTGATCCGCTCCGACAGCGAGAAGCCCGGCAGCGAGGGCTTGAGCGCATCACCGCCGCGCGGAACAGGCGCGGATCCATCGGCTTCGGATCCTGGACGATCGGCGCGAAGTGCATCTGCCCGACGATATCGCGCGCGACGTCAATCGCGGGAAGGATCGGGGCGCGTTCCATGCCGGCCCGCGTCCGGCGGAACACCCAGCGCTCGGTCACGTAGAGCGCAGGTCGATCGAGCCGACCTCGGCCGGTTGCTCGGCCTGGGCGATGACGAAGGTAGGAGCCATCCTCTCGCGAAGGGGACGTCGTTCAGTGCGGGGGCCGAAGGGCGAGCATCCTACCCCCGATTGCCGAGCCACTCGGCGATGCCGGAGCCCAGCAGCGTCTGCGCCTTGCCGCCGACGAAGACGCCGACATGGCCGCCGGGCAGCCCGAGTTCGGTGTAATCCTCGATGCCGATCCGCTCGCGCAGCGCCTGAGAAGTGGCGGGCGGAATGATGTGGTCATCCTGGGCGAAGACGTTCAGCACCGGGCAGGTGATCTGCTTCAAGTCCACAGCTCGGCCGCCGAGTTCGAAGGCGCCCTGGACGAGCTTGTTGTCTTGGTAGAGATCCTTGAGCCACTGCTTGGCCGCTTCGCCGGGATGGTCCGGACGGTCGGCGATCCACTTCTCCATGCGCAGGAAGTTCAGGAACTGCTTCTTGTCGTCCAGCGCATCGAGCAGGTCGAGGTTATATTTCGTCATGGTGCGCATCGGCGTCATCATCGAGAACACCGAGCCCATGAACGCACCCGGCAGCGAGCCCTGCGCATCGATCAGCCGGTCGATGTCTTCGGGAGTCAGCGAGCGCGTCCAGACGTTGATGAAGCCATGGCCGGCCCGGCCGTCCTTCATGTCGGCGTGAAAGTCGATCGGCGTGATGGTCAGTACCATCGCGTTGACGGTTTCGGGATATAGGGCCGCGTAGCAGGTGGTGAAGACGCCCCCCTCGCAGATCCCGAGCAGGCTCACCTGCTCGCGCCCAGCCGCCTCCTGGAGGAAGGCGACGCATTCGGCGAGGTAGCCGTTCACGTAATCGTCAATGGTTACGTATCGGTCGGCCCGGCCGGGATTGCCCCAATCGACGACGTAGAGGTCGAGGCCGAGGTTCAGGAGGTTGCGCACGAGCGACCGGTCTTCCTGCAGATCGGCCATCGTGTAGCGGCCGATCAGGCCGTAGACGATCAGCACCGGCGGCAGGCCCTTGCTCTCGGCGAGCGGCCGGTAGCGGTAGAGCCGGACCTTGTTCTGGCTCCAGACCAGATCCTTCGGTGTGGTGGCGATCTTCACATCGGCGTCGCGCACCTCGGAGAACAGCTTGGCCCCGGCGCTGATGCGCTGGCCGAGGGTGCCAACCTCGGCCAGCATCTCGGCCGGGCTGAAGGCGAGCGGAGCTGGCGTCTTGGGGCTCTCGCGATCAGTCACGAGCGTCCTCATCGACGTGTGCGCCGTCCGCCTTTCCTTTGGCTGCCGCCCGGCTGGCGCGGCGCAGGGCCCGGACCTCCCGGCGCAGCTCGGTCAGGCTCTTATGCACGTCGTCGAGCCTCGGCCCGGGTCGGCTGCCCGTAGAACTCGGACAGGAAGGCCGCCACGTCCTGCTGGGCGAGCCGGAGATCGGTGGAGGCCCGCAGCACCGCCCGCTGCGAGGTCAGGAATCGGTCCGAGCGCTGGACATCCAGCAGGACCGCATTGGCGGTCTCGATCCAGTTTGTCATCATCTTCCGGGCGGAGGCGAAGCTCTCGCCCCGCGCAGCCCGCGCATTGGGTTCCTGGACAAAGGTGCCGGCCGTCCTTTTCCAGGCGTCGAGCATCACAGCCTGATGCTCGCCTTGTGCCCGGCGGAGCGCGGCCCAGGCGGTAAACAGGGCCGCATAGCGCCGCTCGGTCTGCCACAGGTCGGCGAGTTGCGGGCCTTGGGCCATGCGGGTGAGGGCGGCATCGAACTCCGCCGAGCCGCCGAGCCAAGCCTCCGGATCGAAGATCCGGGCGAGCACCGCCCCGGCGGCCGGGTCCGGAGCCTCGGGGCTCCGGTGTAGCGATTTCGCTAGGGTCCGCGACAGGTCGGTCGCGGCGGTCCAGGCTTCTGTCAACCTGGCCTGCGCCGCGGCAAGGCCGGCGAGATCGGCGATTGGGAAATTCGGCCACCGGAAGCCGGAGGCAGCCTGCCCGGCGCCGGCCGTCAGGAAGCCTGTGCCGGCCCGCGTCCAGAACTCGTTCATCGCCCGGAACGCGTCGGACTGGTCCATGCAGGCACCTCCTCACCGGCTCCGGCTCTTCTCATGGGGCCAGGCTGTCAGCCGGCCGTCACGCCGCCGGGCGCTCCTTACCCGAGGGCCTCGACGTAGATCGCGAGGGCGTCGTCATAGGTGACCTCGCGCGGGTTGTTCACGAGGAGCCGCGATTGCTTCATCGCGTCGGCGGCCATCCGCTCCAGATCCTGCCGGGCGACACCGACCTCCGCCAGCGAGGCCGGCACCTTGCAGTCGCGGCAGATCGCGTCGAGGCACTCCACGAACCGGGCGGCGGCCTGGGCCGGCGGCAGGTCCGCAGCCGAGGGATCGAGGATCGGGGCCAGCTCGGCGTAGAGTCCCTCCGCGTGGGCGAGGTTGAAGCGCATCACCCCCATCAGCACGAGGGCGTTCGAGAGACCGTGCGGTACGTGGAAGATCGCGCCGACCGGGTAGGCGAGGGCATGCACCGCCGCCACCGGGGCATTGGCGAAGGCCATGCCGGCAAGCATCGAGCCCAGAAGCATGCCAGACCGGGCTTCCAGATTGCGGCCGTCCGTGCAGGCCGTGCGAATGTTGGCCGAGAGCAGCGTCAGCGCCTGCTTGGCGAGCTGGTCGGAGATCGGGTTCTTCTTGTGCTTGCTGGTGAAGGCCTCGATGGCGTGGACCATGGCGTCGATGCCGGTGGCCGCCGTGACGGGAGCCGGCAGGCCGAGCGTCAGCTCCGGGTCGAGCACCGCCCAGTCGGGCAGGAGCTTCGACGCGACGACGCCCTTCTTCTCGGTGGTCGGTGTCGTGACGATGGAGATTGGCGTGACCTCCGAGCCGGTACCGGCGGTGGTCGGCACCAAGATCAGCGGCAGGCGGTCGCCCCTGGCGAGGCCCACGCCGTAGATCGAGTCCAGCGGCTCGTCCGACATCGCCAAATAAGCGACGAGCTTGGCGGTATCCAGCGCCGAGCCGCCGCCGATCGACAGGACGAGTTCTGTCCCGAGATCCCGGGCGCGCTTGGCCGCTGCCTCGATCACTGTGGAGGGCGGGTCGGCAACCACGTCCTCGTACACGTCGACCATGAGGCCGGCGGATGCGAGCGCCGCCTCGGCGGCCAGCGTCAGACCGGCACTACGCACGCCCCTGTCGGTGACCAGCAGGACGCGTTTCGCTCCGAAGCTTCCGACGATGTCCGGAAGCTTCTTCGAGGCGCCGGCCTCGAACAGCAGATTCGGTGTCGTTTGGAAGGTGAACGGGTTCATCGCGCTGCCCTGTCTGGTGCCGACCTGTTCTCGATCCCGGATCTACTCGGCGGGCCCGTAATCCTTCACCTTCGCGCGCAGCTCATCGACCAGGACGCGCGTATTCTCCGAATAATCGATCGGTACCGCCACGAGATGAACGCCACCCGCCGCGAAGGCACGGTCCAGGGTCCGCACGAGGTCGTCGACGGCTTCCACCCGGTGGCCGGCGGCACCATAAGACTTTGCGTACAGGACGAAGTCCGGGTTGCCGAATGTCATCCCGTAATCTTCAAACTTGTCCACGGCCTGTTTCCAGCGAATCATCCCGTAGGCCGAGTCGTCCAGCACCAGCACCACAAGGTTGAGCTTGAGCCGCACGGCGGTCTCCAGCTCCTGGCTGTTCATCATGAATCCGCCGTCGCCGCAAACCGCCATGACGCGCCGGTTGGGGTAGAGCATCGCCGCCGTCATGGCCGAGGGCAGGCCCGCGCCCATCGTGGCCAGCGCGTTGTCGAGAAGCAGCGTGTTGGCGAGGGAGGTGCGGTAGTTCCGGGCGAACCAGATCTTGTACATCCCGTTGTCGAGGCAGACGATGCCGTCCTCCGGGATCACCTGGCGCACGTCGCGCACGAGGCGCTGCGGCGTCACCGGGAAGCGGTCCTCATCGGCTCGGTCGGCGATGTGGTTGAGGATGTGCTCGCGCAGGTGCAGCAGCGCGCCCGCGTTGGGGAGCTTCCCGTCCAGCTTGTCGGCGAGCAGGTTCAGCGTCGGCCCGAGGTCGCCCACCACTTCGGCGTCGGGGTAGTAGACCTGCTCGACGTTGGCCGGCATGTAGCCGATGTGGATGACCTTCTGGTCAGCTTGGCCCATGAAGAAGGGCGGCTTCTCCACCGTGTCGTGGCCGATGGCGATGATCAGGTCCGCCCGGTCGATGGCCTCGTGGACGTAGTCGCGCTCCGACAAAGCCGCGGTGCCCATATAGAGGTTGGTTCCGCCCGCGACGGTACCCTTGCCCATCTGGGTAGTGAAGAACGGAATCTGGGTCCGCTGCACGAAGCCGCCGAGCTCACCGGTGGCGCGGGGGCGACTCGCGGCGGCGCCCAGCATGATCAGCGGGCGCTTGGCCTTCAGGATCATGGCGGCGGCCCGCTCGATGGCGGCTGGATGGGCCACGGGGATGTCGATCGGGTGCGATGGCACAAGGCCGGCTTCGGCCTCCTCGGAGGCGATATCCTCCGGCAGTTCCAGCAGCACCGGTCCGAGCCGCTTCCTCCGTGGCGACCCGGAAGGCGTCGCGCACGATGGTCGGGATCGAGGAGGCGGAGACGATCTGGCGGGCCATCTTGGTGATCGGCTTCATCGAGCTGATCACGTCGACGATCTGGAACTTCGCTTGGCGCGAGGACAGGATGCCCTTCTGGCCGGTGATGATGATCATCGGCATGGCGCCGAGATGCGCGTAAGCCGCGCCGGTGGAGAAGTTCAGCGCGCCCGGGCCGAGCGTCGAGAGGCAGACGCCGGGCCGGCCGGTGAGGCGGCCGTGGGTCGCCGCCATGAAACTCGCCGCCTGCTCGTGGCGAGTCAGGACCAGCTCGATCTTCGAGGTGCGCAGGGATTCGACGACGTCGAGGTTCTCCTCGCCGGGGATGCCGAAGATGCGATCGACACCCTCGTTCTCAAGCGCCGCGACGAGGAGATCTGAACCCTTGGGCATGCGAAGTCTCGCTGATGCGGCGGCGTGCCAGCGGCGCCAGGTTCCTCGCCGACAGAATCGATGCGTGACCCCGCGATACCGTCGGGATCGGAGGGACGCCCGTCGAATGCTCGGACGGTTAGAGGGCTGAGCCTAAGAGCGGTCAAGGGCCGCACGGGCATGAACAGTCACAGCGACGAGTGGATGCTATCGCGCACGTGACTATCCGCAACGCGGAACGACGCGTAACGGTCAAGGTTGTCCAGCTACCAGCGGATCGGGAGGTCATGGAACGGTCAGCCAACGACAAGACTTTACCGGCCAACGGCGACGCGCAGGCCGGCATGCCGAGCGAGAATCTGGTGCTGACGCCGATCGCGGATTTCCCGCGAATCGATATGCGCACCGGCGTGGAGCCCTGGGACAAGCGCCGCCAAGCCGGGAAGAGGCTGCGCGCGGAGGTTCCGCACGTAGCGCATGCCGAACTCAGGTCCGAGCTCGACCGCCCCGATCCGGTTGCCCTCATCGAGGCCGCGCATCGGGGACGGCAAGCGCACCTGATTCCGCTGCGGGTCGCCCGGATGGCGTCCTCGCCCTTCGCATTCCTGCGCGGCGCGGCTCACGTGATGGCCTGGGATCTGTCGCGCGGGCCGCGCACCGGGATCGACGTGGTCATGAACGGCGACGCGCACACCGACAATTTCGGCCTCTTCGGCACACCCCAGCGTGACATCGCTCTCGATCTCAACGACTTCGACGAGGTCACGGTCGGTCCCTGGGAATGGGATCTGAAACGGCTCGCCGCCGGGATCGCGGTCGCCACCGGCGACGCGGGCGCATCGTCGGGCGCGCGGCGCGATGCTGTGATGGAGGCGGTATACGGCTACCAGCACACGATGCGGCGCCTGGCACCACAGGGCTCACTGGACGTCTGGTACCAAACCACCCGGGCCGACACGCCCCATCTCACGGGCATCCGGATGGACACTGAGGCCCAGGCCGTGGTGCGACGCGCGGTGGACAAAGCGCGGCGTCGGAATAACCGCAGTCTTCTCGGACAAGTGGCGGAGCGGCGCACCGACGGCGGCTGGCAGCTCCGCACGGACCCGCCGATCCTCACTCCGGTTGACGAGGCGACGCGGGAGGGAATCGTCACGGGGCTCGAGCGCTACGCCGAGACGCTACCGCGCGAGCGGCGATTCATGCTCGACCGCTATCACGTGGTCGACGTCGCGCACCGGGTGGTCGGCATCGGCAGCGTCGGCACGCGCGCCTACGTGGCGCTTCTGTTCGGCAACTCCGACGCGGATGCGCTCTTCCTGCAGGTCAAAGAAGCGGTCCGTCCGGGCCACGCTCCGTACCTGAAGGGCATGCCGGCCCCCTATGCCGGCCACGAGGGCGAGCGCGTGATTTACGGCCAACGCCTGCTCCAAGCGGTGGGCGACCCGCTGCTCGGCTGGACCAGCATCGCGGGCCGCCCGTTCTACGTGCGCCAGATGAAGAACCTGAAAGGTGCGATCCCGCTGGCGCGGATGTCGGGGGCCTCGCTCCTCACCTTCTCGTATGCTTACGGGGCGCTCCTCGCCCGCGCCCATGCCCGGACCGGCGACGCGGCGGCGATTGCCGGCTATTGCGGCAGCGGCAAGCACCAAGATCTGAGCGCCGCGATCGCCGACTGGGCGGCGGCCTATGCCGAGCGGAACGAGGCGGATTTCAAGCTGTTTCGCGCGGCGATCGCGAGTGGCCGCCTGGAAGCGGCTGACGATCCCTGTTTGTGAGCGCCGTCCTCAGATGACCCCGAATGTCGGCGCCTCGTTGGCCAGCCGCACCAGCAGGTCCCGCAGCCAGCGATGGGCCGGATCGTGGTCGTAGGAGGCGTGCCAGAGCATCGAGATCGCCACGTCGTCGAGCTTCACCGGCACCGGGCTGACACTCAGCGACAGGGCGCTCGCGAAGGATGTCGCGAGCCGGGCATGCATGGTCGCGATCACCGGCGCGGCGCGGACCATGAACGGCACGACGAGAAAGCGCGGCGTCGTCACCGCCAGGGTCCGCGCTCGTCCGATCAGCGCTAGGGCGTCGTCGACCACCCCGTGCGCCGTTTCGCGCAGGGAGGTCAGGACGTGCGGGAAGCGCAGGTAATCGTCGAAACCGATCGGCGGCCGGAGCCCGATCAGGTCGGCGTTGAACAGGACCACATAGCTGTCGCGGTAGAGGAGCCGCTGCTTGTGGTGCAGCTGCCCCTCGGAGAACAACCCGATGGCGAGATCCACCCGGTCGGCGTCGAGTTCATCGAGGATGCGCGCCCGCTCGACGGAGCGCAGCAGCAGCCGGACCCCCGGAGCCTCCCGGCGGAGTTCCGCGATCAAGCGCGGCCCGAGCAGGACCTCGACGCTGTCGGGCAGGCTCACCGTGAAGGTGCGCTCAACGGTGGCCGGGTCGAACCGCTCCTCACGATGCACCAGGGCCTGCACCTGCCGCAGGGTGGCCCGCAGGGGCTCGGCGATCTTGAGGGCCCGCGGCGTCGGCCGCATCCCGTCCGGGGCCCGGGTGAGCAACTCGTCGTCGAACAGCCGCCGCAGACGGGCGAGGCTCGAACTCATCGCCGACTGACCGATTCCGACCCGGGCGGCCGCCCGCGTGACGCTGCGCTCGTCGAGCAGCGCGTCGAGGGCGACCAGGAGATTCAGGTCGATCCGGCTGAGATCGATATGGTCGATGGCCACGCGCGCTCGGTCTCGGTACGGAGGATACGTGCCCTATCATAGGCGCTGCGCCTCCTGCCGGGATAGGCGGCCTTTCAGGCCTGCAGCGGCTCGCGCGGTTCGGTATGATCGAACAGTCGGGGCGGCGGGATTTCGTCGCGGGCGCCCATCCGGTCGACGAGGTGGTCGGCGACCCGCAAGGCGTTGGCGATGATCGTCAGGGTCGGGTTCACGGCGCCGATCGACGGGAAGAAGCTCGCGTCCGTCACGTAGAGGTTGTCGAGCCTCATGCGCCTTGCAGTGCCGGTCGAGCACCGAGGTCGCGGGGTCGACGCCGAATCGCAAGGTTCCTGCCTGATGGGCCGTTCCGCCGATCGGCACGTTCCTGCCGAGGTAGAGCGAGCGATCGAACAGGTGCGGGTGGATGTCGGTGCAGGTGCAGATCTGCTGCAGCTTGTGCCGCAGCCGCTTGTGCGCCTCGACATTCGTCTCGGTGACGTCGAGATGAACCTTGCCGTCCTTGTAGTAGACCCGGTTCTGCGCCAGGGGGATATCCTCCGAGGTCAGCCAGAAGTCCACCGAGTGCTTGGCGATCCAGTCGAAGGGCTTGCCGGGGAACCATTGCAGGAAACCCGGCAGGCCCTCGCCGTGAATCTGGGGGCCGTCGGACTTGCCGACCATCTGGATATGTCCGAGGGGGAGTCCCAGTTGTCTTTCGGGTCCGGGTCTCCGAAGTAGAAATCGTTGAGCCCGAGGGTCTTCTGGAACTTGGTCGGGTTCGGCGTCTTCGAGATCGCGAGTACCGTCGAGTTGTTGTGGCGCATGTAGTTGCGCCCGACTTGGCCCGAGCCGTTGGCGAGCCCATCCGGATGCTGCGCGCTGGCTGAGCGCAGCAGCAGCAGGGCCGAGGACAGGGCGCCGCAGGCCACCACCACGATGTCGGCGGAGGCCTCGAAGGGATCGCCGTCCCGATCACCGACGACGCCCGTGACGGTGCGGCCCGGCGGATCGGCGACCAGGCGCTCGATATAGGTCCGGGTCAGAAGCGTCAGGTTCGGGCAGTCCCGCAGGGCGGGATCCACCACCATGGTCTGAGCGTCCGACTTGCCGTTGGTGGGGCAGGGGAAGCCGTCGAAGGACTCGCACTTGATGCAGGGGGAGGTCGGGACCGCCCGTCCGTCCTTCTCGACCAGCCGCACGCCCACGGGCAGGTGGAACGGGTGATGGCCGGCGTGCTTGAGGTTGTCGAACAGTTCCTGGATCCGCGGCTCGTGCGCCACCGGCGGATGCGCGTAGGGCTTCTTCGACCAGGGCTCGGTCGGGTCCTGGCCGCGGAGCCCGTGGACGTGGAACAGCTCCTCCGCGGCTTGGTAGTACGGCTCAAACTCGTCGTAGCCCACGGGCCAAGCCGGCGCGATGCCGTCCTGGTGGCGGATCTCGGAGAAGTCCTTCTCGCGAAGTCGGAACAGCACGGAGCCGTAGAATTTCGAGTTGCCGCCGACGTAATAGTGAAGCCCGGGATGGAAGCTGCTGCCGTCGGCGGCATGCCAAGTCTCCTTCGCCTGGTAGTAGCCGTCGACGATCACCGCCTGGCTGTCCCAGTTGCGCGGCTCCCGCAGGAGGTAGTCGCCGCGCTCGATCAGGAGGATGCGCTTCCCGGTCTGGGCCAGGCGCCACGCCATCGTCCCGCCTCCGGGGCCGGATCCGACGATGATGACGTCGTAGTGCTCGCCGGGCATGTGCAGGCTCCGTCCGGTTCTTCGTCCTGGCAGGCAACTCGCAAGCCGCGCCCCGGATCACGCGCCGGCGAGGTTTTGCGGTGCGCCTCGACGAATGCCGAAACCACCGATTAAGGCCCTTTCCCAACGCCGCCTTCAGGTTCGCCTGCGATCCTGCCCCGGACCGGCCTCCAGCCGGGGAGGAACCGATGGTCGTTGAGGATTTCGCGCTCGTCCTGGCACTCGTGATCGCGGCAGCCCTGGCGCTCGACCGCTGGCGGGCACGGCGCGGAGTCTCGGACGAGGGCGAGGCCGAGCGGCTCCACGACCGCCTCTGGCGGGTCAGCGAGAGCGAGGACCGCTACCGGGCCCTGGTTGCCGCCACCACCGAGGTGATCGTGCAGCGCGATGCCCGCGGGCGCATTACCTACGCCAATGAGGATTACGCCCGGCTCCTCGGCCGCGAGCCGATCGCGCTGCTGGGCTCGCAGGTCGACCTGGAGATCCTGGAGCGCAGCCCGGTCGAGGTCGGGCCCGACGGCGTGCGCCGCATGGAGGCGCAGGTTCGCTCCGTGGACGGCCGTGTACGCTGGTTCGCCTTTGTGGAGATGCCGGTCGCCCACGGTGACGCGATGCACTGGTTGCGCGCGGGCCGCGACGTGACCGCCCGGGTCGAGGCTGTGCGAAGCCGGGACGCGGCCCTGGAGCGGGCGGAGGCGGCGAGCGTCGCGAAGTCCCGGTTCCTCGCGACGGTCAGCCACGAGATGCGCACGCCGCTCAACGGCATCCTGGGAATGGCCGACCTCGTCCTCGGGACCGACCTGAACCCGGAGCAGCGCACCTACGTCGAGGCCGTGCGAACCAGCGGGCAGGCGCTGCTCGGCCTGATCGACGGGGTGCTCGACTTCTCGCGGATCGAGGCCGGGCGCCTCGACCTCGCCTCCGAGCCGTTCGACCTGGCCGCTGTTGCCGAGGGCGTCGTCGAGCTGCTCGCGCCCCGGGCGCAGGACAAGGGCATCGAGATCGCCCTCGATGTGGCCGCGGATGTCCCCGGGGGGCTCGTGGGCGATGCCGACCGGGTGCGGCAGATTCTCATCAATCTGGCCGGCAACGCGATCAAGTTCACCGAGCGCGGCGGCGTGGGCGTGAGCCTAGCGCCGGCGCGCGCGGGCGACCGGGAGGGGAGGTGGTCATCGCCGTCTCCGACACCGGCCCGGGCATCCCGGAGGACCGGCTGCCCATCCTGTTCGAGGAATTCGAGCAGGGCGACGGCAGTGCCAGTCGAAGCCACGAGGGCACCGGCCTGGGTCTTGCCATTACCCGGCGCCTCGTGACCCGCATGGGCGGGCGGATCGACGCGGAATCCCGGGTCGGTCGCGGGTCGACCTTTCGGGTCCTGCTGCCGATGCCGGCGAGCTGCGAGGGCGGCGGGCCCGAACCGGCGCCGATCCCGCGTCTCGCCGGGCAGCGCTGTCTCATCGTCGCCGACTCCCCGTTCCAGGCTTCCTATCTCGCCCGCAGCCTGTCCCGGGCCGGGGCGGCGGCAGTGATCGTGAGCACGCTGGAATCCGGACTCGACGCTCTGTCGGGCGCAGCCTTCGATGCGGTGCTGGCGGACCGGGCGCTGGGCGACGCCGCGGTGCGCCAGATCGCCGACGCCGCGCGCGCCTGCGGCGTGCGCCGCAGCCTCGTCCTGCTCTCACCCTTCGACCGGCGCGGCTTCGGCTCGCCGGGAGCTGCGGGGTTCGACGGTTACCTGATCAAGCCGGTTCGCGCCCGGTCGCTGTTCGAGCGGCTGTCCACACCGGGGGAACCGGCGGAAACTGCCGCGCCGCCGGTGACACATCCGCCTCGGGCCGGCACGGGAATGCGGGTTCTGCTGGCGGAGGACAATCCGATCAACGCCTTGCTCGCCAGCCGTGCCCTGGAGCGGCTCGGCGCTGAGGTCATCCACGCGGCGGACGGCATTGAGGCGCTGGACCGCCTGCAGTCGGACGGTCCGTTCGACCTCGCCCTGATCGATGTGCGAATGCCCCGACTCGACGGGCATGAGACGGCCCGGCGGATCTCGCGCCGCCGAATCGGCCGGCACCGACCGGCTCCATCTCGTGGCGCTCACGGCGAATGCCGGCTGCGAGGACGAGCCTCGCCGCCCGGGCAGCCGGATTCGACGGATTTCTGGCCAAGCCGCTCAACCTGAAACTCCTCCCGGCCCTGTTGGAGCGCCGGGCCGCGCGCGCCGCCTGACCGCGACCGCGTTGACAGGGGGCCGCTCCCCGCGCCAACAGGACACCCATGTCGACAGCCTCATCCCCGTCGCCCGCATCGCCCGCGTCGAGCGGTGCGCTGGCCGCCTGGGGTACGGCCATCCTGGTGGTCGCCACCGTGCTCCTTGGGGCATTGCTGCCGGCCCGCCACGGAGCGCCGGTCGGCTCTGTCGCCGAAGATCCGCGCTGCCTCGAATGGAGCGATGGCTGCAGCGTCTGCCAGCGTCTCGCGGACGGGCCGGCCTGCTCGCTGCCCGGCATCGCCTGCCAGCCCGGCGCTCCGCGCTGCCTGCGCCGCGGCGACGGGTGAGCCGGGACGCGCCAGTCCTTCGGTTCGCGCCGAGCCCGAACGGGCAGCTCCATCTCGGTCATGCCTATTCGGCGCTCCTCAACGCCGACCTCGCCGACAGGATGGGGGGCCTCTGCCGCCTGCGGATCGAGGATATCGACCCGCAACGCTCCAGGCCGGACCTGATCGCGGCGATCTTCGCCGACCTCGCATGGCTCGGACTGACCTATCCGGAGCCGGTGCGGCGCCAGTCCCGACACATGGATGCCTACCGGCGCGCCCTCGACGGCCTGATCGGCCGGGGACTCGCCTATCCCTGTTTCTGCTCGCGCGGTCAGATCCGGGCTCGTATCGAGGCGATTGGCGACAGCGCATGCGACCCTGACGGCGTTCCGCTCTATCCCGGCACCTGCCTCGGGCTCGATCCCGCCATCGTGGCCGGCCGGATCGCACGCGGCGAACCGCATACTTGGCGCCTCGACATGGCGGCCGCCCTGCGCAGCGCCGGCGGTCCGCTCGGCTACGTTGCCTTCGAGGAGACGGGCGAGCAATGGATCGCGGTGGATCCGGCCCGCTGGGGAGACCCGGTCATCGCGCGCCGCGACGTGCCGACGAGCTATCACTTGGCCGTCGTCTACGACGATGCCGAGGAGCGCATCACCCACGTGGTGCGGGGCCGCGATCTGGAGGCGGCGACCGACCTGCACGTGCTCCTGCAGCACCTGCTCGGCCTGCCGGTGCCCCGCTATCGGCACCATCCGCTGATTCTCGATTCTGCGGGCGAGAAGCTCGCCAAATCGCGCGGTTCGCAATCGCTGGCCGACCTCCGGCAGGCCGGGATCACCCCTGGGCAGATCCGCGCGCGTCTCGGCTTCGCTTGATCGGGAGGCCTCAGCGCACGGCCGCGTCGCGCTGAGCGATCGCCGTGGCGCTCTTGGACTTCTGCATGGTGGCGTCGATCTGCTCGCGCTGACGCCGGAATTCGGCGAGCAGACGTCCGTCCAGCTCGCGGCCGCGCGGCACGCGGATCTTCATCGGATCAACGAAGTGGCCGTTGATGATCACCTCGTAGTGAAGATGCGGGCCGGTCGAGAGCCCGGTGGACCCGAGATAGCCGACGACCTGCCCCTGCCGGACCTTGACGCCCTCCCGGATGCCGCGGCCGAAGCGCGACATGTGATTGTAGGTCGTGACGTAGCCGTTCACGTGCTGGATCTCGACCCGGTTGCCGTAGCCCGATGTCATCTCGGCCCGGATCACGACGCCGTTGCCCGCGGCCACGATCGGGGTACCGATCGGGTTCGCCCAGTCGACGCCGGTGTGCAGCTTGGCATAGCCGAGGATGGGATGGCGCCGGTAGCCGAAGCCGGAGCGCATGATCCCTTCCGCGATGGGCTTGCGCAGGAGGAACTTCTTGAGGGAGCGGCCCTGCTCGTCGAGATAGTCGATGGTGCCGTCGTCCGGGGACTGGAAGCGGTAGACCTTGCGGGTCTCGCCGCCCAGGGTCAGGGCG
>JBODSC010000003.1:1100000-1366357 GCA_050632875.1 Methylobacterium sp. P31
TCGCCAGATCCCCACATCCACCCCGCAAGGCCCTGAAAAGCCCGGCGGGGTGTCGGGCGTTTGACGTGCATTGGCGGTCCGGAACTCCAAATCGGAATTGAGGCGCCATTCCGGATCGCGCTGTGCGGCGAAAGGGGAGGGACTTCGTACCGATGCCCCCGACCAGCTTGATCACGTCCGGATCTGCTCTCGATGATCGTCGGTCGCCCTCGCGAGAGCCGTTGAAGAACCGGTTTGAGCCGAGCGTAAGGCCAGCCAGATATCCACAGCGACGATCTGATCGGTCCAATGACGGCAGGGGCGGAGGCAAATCCTCCGAAGCCCGAGGCGACCGGCTCGGTGTTGGCCTCCACGCAACCTGGCTCTAAGGTGCGCTAGTGGACGCTCGATCGCGCGGCGTAGGGGGAGCAGCGATGAACTTCCGGACGGGCGGCGCTGCCGCCTCCGATCAGGACTGAAGACCGCGGTTTGCGCGTCTCCGCTTTTTCTGGCCGACCGTTCGTCATTGGTACGCGTCCGTCGTGGTTGCGGCTCATGCTGGCCACAGCGACTTGCGTATCGTCGACAGTGGGGGTCGTTCCGGCTCCGGCCCACGCCTTCGACCCGTTCGGCCTATTCGGCAGCGAACCCGCGCCGCCAGCGCCGAATCCGGCCGCCTTGCCGTATGCCCTTCGCATCACGGGCACCGACGATGCCGACGTACTGCGCGCTCTGCAGGATGTCTCGACCCTCTACCGCCTGCGCCAGGAGTCGCCGCCTGATGGAGAAGGACTCCTGCGCCGGGCCGAAGCCGACCTGCCCAAGCTCGCCGATGTCCTGTCGGGCTACGGCTACTATCAGGGTATGATCGCGATCCGGATCGACGGCGTCGCCGTGACCGGGCCAGCCGCAGCCGCTGCGGCGGTCGGAGCCGCGGAGGCTTGGCGCAACCGTGGTCTCGTTCCGGTTCGAATCGCCGTCGATCTCGGACCGCTTTACCGGCTGCGCGGCATCACCGTGCGTGATCCGGCGGGCAGCGCCTTCCCCGATACAGTTCTGCCGCCGCGCATCACCCGCGTGGACGACGATGTTCCTGCCCGATCGGCCACGGTGCTGGCCTGGGAAGCACAGATCGTCGACCATTTCCGGTCCCTGGGACATCCCTTCGCAAGGGTCGTCGCCCGCGATCCGGTGGTGGACGATGCCGCCCATGTCATGGATGTGACCTTCACAGTCGATCCAGGCCCCGTCGCCACGATCGGGCGGGTCGCGGTCAGCGGCGCGCCGGGTATCGATCCGGCCACGATCCGCTCCTTCATCTATGCCGAGCCGGGCGACCCCTATTCGCCCCAGGCGGAAGCGGCGATCCGGCGATCCATCGCCCGAATTGACGGGGTCAGCGCGGTACGGATCCGCGAAGGAACGGCGCTCGACGCGGAGGGCAACCTGCCGCTCTTCGTGGAGCTGGGCGAGCGTGAGCGCAACCTCGTCGGCATCGCCACGCGCTACTCGACGGTCGACGGGCCGGGCGTGCGCGCCTACTACGCCAACCGGAATCTGTTCGGCGGCGGTGAGACGTTCCGGATCGACGCCGACATATACTATCTCGGCTTGGGCAACGACCCGTTCGCGGCCCAGCGCAAGATAGCCGGGATTGGCACCAACGGGCTCGGCGGTCGACTCTCGGCGACCTACGTGCAGCCAGCGCTCTGGGGGAGCCGCAACGACCTGCTGGCCAATTCCTTCATCACCCGCGAGGTGCAGCAGAGCTATCTGGTCGATGGTGGCGGCGCCTCGGCGGCGATCCGGCACCGCTTCTCCGACACGTTCTCGGCTCAGATCGGCCTCGACGGTCAGGTCGGCCGTTCGAAGGATGCCCTCGGCACCGTCACTTACCGGCTGATCGGCGTGCCGGCCTCGGTGACCTACGATTCCACCGACAGCCTGTTGGACCCGACGCGCGGCGTGCGCGCCATCGCCTCGCTAGCGGTCTATCCGGGCGCAATCTCATCGCCCGGCATCGTCGTCGCCAAGGCGCAGGGCTCAACCTACTACTCCCTCGACGAGGAATCCCGATACATCCTGGCCGGGCGCGTCGGCTTCGGCTCGGTCTCCGGTGCACCCCTCGTGGACATTCCGGACAACTTCCGGTTCTTCGCAGGCGGCGGCGGCTCCGTGCGCGGCTATCCATACCGGACGCTGGGGCCGATCGGTCCCTACAATCTGCCGATCGGCGGCCGAAGCCTTCTGGAAGCCTCCCTGGAAGCTCGCATCAAGGTCACCGACACGATCGGCGTTGTGCCGTTTTTCGACGCGGGCACCGCCTTCGCCTCCGCACTGCCGGATTTCGAGGAGAAGATCCGGAAATCCGTGGGCATCGGCCTGCGCTATTACACCGGCATCGGTCCGATTCGCGCGGATCTCGCCTTCCCGCTCGACCCCTACAAGGGCGGCCATGTCCGTCCGGCCGTCCTGTATCTCAGCCTGGGACAGGCGTTCTGAATGGCATCTCGGACCGGCCTCACGCACCGTGCCGCTCGCTCATCCCTGTATAGAGGGCGATGGGGTCTGGCGGTTGTCCTGATCGGTCTCGCGATCCTGGCACCGAGCCTGGCCACGCTGTCGCGCGCCGATACGGGCGATAAATCCGTGCTGGGCGGCCTCCTGTCCCGCGCCCTCTCGACGCCGTCCTCGCGGGTGTCGATCGGCGCAGTGGACGGAGCACTTTCGTCGGACGCCACGATCCGCGATGTCGCTGTGAGCGATCGCGACGGCGTCTGGCTGAAGCTCGACCGGGCCCGGATCGTCTGGCGGCGGCTCGCCCTACTGTCGGGGCGGCTGGAGGTGGACAGCCTCGAAATCGGGCGCCTCGAGATGCTCCGCCGGCCGATTCCGGGCCCGACGCCCCCAGAGGCCAAGCCCGATGGAAAACTGCTGCCGGATCTCCCCGTCAAGGTCGAGATCAAGGGCTTCAAGCTGGCGGAACTGGTGCTCGGAGAGCCGGTCGCCGGGCAGCCGGCCCGGCTTTCGGCGGAGGGGCGCGCGCGTCTCGGTTCGGCGAGCGAGGGGCTCGACCTGCAGGCACGGGCTCAGCGCCTCGACGCCGCAGGACGCTTCCTGCTGACTTTGATTTACGTGCTGAACGGCGACCGCCTGGATCTGAAGGCGAACTTGATCGAACCGGCAGGCGGCCTGCTCTCGAAGGCTGCCAACATCCCGGGTACCCCGCCAATTGATTTCGACCTCGCCGGCACCGGGACGCTCGATGCGTGGTCCGCCAAGCTCGACTTCGCGGCCGGGCCCGACATCGGCGCGAAGGGCGACGCGAAGATCTCACGCATCGGCGCGGAGCGGCGCCTTGCCCTCGATCTCGCGGCGCGGATCGAGGGCCTCGTGCCGGGCCCGGCCGCGTCCGTATTCGCCGGCACGACCAAACTCGAGGGTGGCCTCGCCTTCGCAGATAGCGGCGCGTTCCGGATCGACCGGCTCGACCTCACATCCCGCACCGCCCGTCTCACGGCCGGGGGAAGTCTGACCAAGGACCGGGTTGCCGACCTGAGCCTCCAGGCCCGTGCCCTGCCCACGGAGGGCGACGTGACCCGGACCGGCGACGCGGAGATCGCCAAGCTGGTGTTCGACGGCAGCCTCAAGGGTCCGCTCGCGGCGCCAAACGTCCGGGGTAACCTTGACGCGGCCGGGCTGCGCAGTCGCGATTCCGCCCTCGACCGGATCGAGGCGCATCTCGGTATCGAGCCGCTGGGCGAGCGGTCGACGCAGCGGTTCGCAATCAGCGCGGACGGCAAGGTGGAAGGCCTGCGGCTGGCCGATCCGGCCCTGCGCCGCGCGATCGGCAGCCGGGCCCAGCTGATTCTCCGCGCGGCGTCCGGGCCGGACGGAGTCGTCGAGGTGGCCACGCTGCGGCTCGACTCGGACACCGCGCGAGCCGGCTATGCCGGCAGGATCGGCCAGAACACGCTGACTGGGACGGTGGATGCGGCTTTGCCGGACCTCGCCGTCTTCTCCGGGATCGCCGGACGCGGTCTCGCGGGCAGTTTGGAGGCCAAGGCGCGGCTCAGCGGCGATCCCGCCCGCAAGGCGGTCGCCGCGGACCTCGACGTGACTACGGCCGGCCTTGCCACCGGGATCGCGGCCGCCGACCGAACCTTGGGTCGCGCGCCGACGCTCCACGGGGGCGTCTCGCAATCCTACGACGGCTACGGCTTCGATCATCTCCGCCTCGAAGGCGCAGGCCTCACCGCCACCGTGCAGGGCGAGGCGACCGCGACCGGCGCTGATGTCGTCGGCCGTGTCGATCTGAAGAGCCTTGCGGATCTCGATGGACGCTTGACCGGGCGGGCCGGAATCGAGGCGAGGCTCGCCGGCTCCCTGGAACATCCCGACATTACTGCGACTGTGACGGCGCCGGCAGCGACCGCGGACGGGAAACCCATCCGCGACCTGCGTGCCGAAGCCGTGCTGCGCGACGCGTTGCTCGCCCCGGACGGCACGCTGCGCCTCTCCGGCGACGTGGCCGGCAAGGCGCTGACCGGAGACGCCCATGTGACACGCGCCGGAACCGACTGGGTTCTCGACCGGCTGGCGCTCAATCTCGGTTCCGTGGCGGTCGAGGGGAGCGCCGCCGTCGCAGGCGAGACCGGGCTCTCGGCCGGTTCACTCGCAGTGCGGGCCGGTAATTTGGAGGACATCTCACCACTTGCACCGGAGCCGATGGCGGGACGCCTCGATGCCACGGTGACTCTCGCCCGTGACGGCGGGCGCCAGGATGCGGCGATCCGGGCCACCGGGGCCGGCCTGCACTACGGCGCTTATGCCCTGACCCGGCTCGACGCCGACCTGAAGGGCCGCGACCTGCGCGCCCACCCGGTCATCGACGGACGGCTTGAGGCCGACCGGCTGCTCGCCGCGGGCCAGCAGATCGACACGGCCCGATTCGTCGCCAACGGCAGCCCGACGGCCAGCGATCTGACGCTCACCGCCAGGGCTCGCGGCTTCACTCTCGACGGCGCGGCCCGGATCGTGCCGGCCGACGACACCCGAATCGAGATCCAGCGCCTCTCGGCCGCCCGGGGAAGCGACCGCTTCGCGCTGACGGGACCGGCCAGCATCACCCTGCAGGACGGCGGCGTGGTGATCGACGGACTCTCCGTCGCGGCGGGCTCCGGTCGGGTCACGGTCTCGGGCCGGGCCGGGCGCGACCTCGACCTGCGGCTGGGCATCCGGGCGCTGCCCCTGTCGCTCGCCCGGATCGCCGCACCGAGCCTCATCCTGTCGGGGACACTCGATGGCAAGGCGGACCTCCACGGGCCGGCAAACCGGCCGGAGGGGCATTATGCACTCACTGTCGCGACGCTCGTGGCGCCACAGACCCGTCAGGCGGGCCTGCCGGCGGTGGATGCCAGCGCCAAGGGCACGCTATCAGACGGACAGGCGAGCCTCGACGGCCGTGTGTCGGCCGGGCGCGGCGTCGCCCTGACAGTGGCCGGCGCGCTGCCGGTCGAGGCTGGCGGTCCGCTGGATGTCCGCGCCCGCGGCACTTTGGACGCATCGCTCGCCAATTCCTTGCTGAGCGTCGGCGGCCAGAGCGTCGCCGGGAAGGTCGCCGTCGATGGCGGCGTCACCGGCACGCTTGCGGCACCACGGGCGCAGGGCACGGCGGTGTTGACGGCCGGCAGCTTCACCGACCCGCTCAACGGGATCCGCCTCACCGGTATCGAGGGCCGGGTGGCCGGGCGGGGCGACAGCCTCGCGGTGGAGCACCTCACAGCGGCCACGCGCAACGGCGGGCACGTTTCGGTGACGGGGCACGTCGCGCTGGAACCGGATTTTCCGGGCGATTTCCGAGTCACCGCCGACAAGGCTGAACTGGTGTCGAGCCCGCTGATGACGGCTGTGTCGAGTGTCAACCTGACGCTGAGCGGGCCGCTGGCGCGGACGCCGCGGATCGCCGGCCGCGTCGATATCGCGTCGATCGATGTAGCCGTCCCGGACCGGCTGCCGGCGACCATCCGGCCACTTCCGGGGGTACGCCACGTCAACTCGCCCCCAGGCGTGCGGACGCGCTTGGCCCACCGGGCGGACCGGAAAGCCGCAGCCGCACCCGGGCGTCGGCCGAAGAAGCCTGCGGTGCCGTTCAACGCCACGCTTGACGTGGCGGTCGATGCCCCGAGCCGCATCTTCGTGCGTGGTCGCGGCATCGATGCGGAACTCGGAGGCTCCCTTCGGGTGACCGGGACCTCGTCGGCGCCCAACGCCGTCGGCGCCTTCGCGATGCGTCGAGGCTGCCTCGAACTCGTCGGGCAGCGCCTCGATTTCAGCCGCGGCCGGCTGACCTTCGCGGGCAGCCTGACGACCCCGGAACTCGACTTCGCGGCGGAGACCAAGGCTGCGGACGTCACCGCTCGGGTCATCGTGACCGGGCCCGCGGACGCGCCGCAATTCGTCATGACCTCAGATCCCATTCTTCCACAGGACGAGATCCTGTCGCGCCTCCTGTTCAAGAAGGCGGCAGGCGGATTGTCGCCGTTCCAGGCGCTGCAGCTCGCCCAGGCGGTGGCGCAGCTCTCGGGGGGTGCGGCCGGGCCGGACATGTTCGAGCAGGCGCGCAAGGGCCTCGGGCTCGACAGCCTGGACGTCTCCACCGGGGCCAGCGGGGGCCCGGCGCTCGGCGCCTCGCGGTACATCTCGGACCGGGTCAGCGTCGGCGTGAAGGCTGGCGCCAAGCCCGCCGACACCGCGGTGGGCGTCGATTTCGACGTGACCCGGCGGATCAAGCTGAAGGGTGAAGCCGGCAGCGACGGCCGTACCAGCCTTGGCGTCGGCGCCGAATACGAGTGGTAGCCGGCCACGAGCCCGTGAACTCCGGCCCCTGATCTTGCGGGATCGACACGCACGACCAATGGTTTAGGTTCGGTGCAAGCGGCCTCGACGGCTGCGGATCGGGCGGGAAACACCACGGGCGATGGACGACCTATTCGAGACGGACGACGATCTCCCGGTGCCGGAGGGCGGCTTCCTCCGCGTGCTACCGATCATCAACAGGCGGGGTCTCCACGCGCGCGCCTCCGCGAAGTTCGTGCAGACGGTCGAGCGTTACGATGCCGCGGTCACCGTGACCCGGGCGGGGGAAACGGTGGGTGGACGCTCGATCATGGGCCTGCTGACATTGGGGGCCGCCATGGGCACCCGGATCGCCGTCACGGCGGTGGGCCCGGATGCCGAGGATTGCCTCGACGGGATCGAGACGCTCTTGGCCAATCGCTTCGGCGAGGACGAGTAGCGCCGCTCAGGCCGCCTTCCCCGGCCACGTGCAAAGATCCGAGAGCCGGCATCGCAGGCAGGCGGGCTTGCGGGCCGTGCACGTATCGCGGCCGTGCCGGAACAGCCAGATATGGGCCGCGTCCTTGAAGCGCTCCGGCACGGCTGCTACGAGCCCGTCGGCCACCGCGTCGGCGGTGGCGCCCGGCGCCAGCGGGATCCGGTTCGACACCCGGAACACATGGGTGTCGACGGCGATGACGGGCTCGTGGAACGCGAAATTCGCCGTCACCTCGGCGCTCTTGCGACCGATGCCCGGCAGGCGGCGCAGCGCGATCGCGCTGCGCGGGACCGCACCGTCGAAGTCGGCCATCAGAGCGGCCGACAATTTGACGATGTTGCGC
Source organism: Methylobacterium sp. P31 (assembly GCA_050632875.1). GTDB lineage: Bacteria > Pseudomonadota > Alphaproteobacteria > Rhizobiales > Beijerinckiaceae > Methylobacterium. The sequence goes on from JBODSC010000003.1 coordinate 1,107,659, forward strand.
GCCTTGGAGGGACCGAGCCCGACGGGACGGACGATCTCGCTGATCCGGGCCTCGCCCAGCTCGAGCATTCCGGCGGGATCCTGCGCACGGGCGAACAGCGCCTCGGCGATGCGGGACACGGTCGGCCCGGTCGATTGCGCCGAGAGCAGCACGGTCACGAGCAACCGGTACGGATCGGTGCGGTCGAAGCCCGCCTTCGGATCCGGATCCGCCTCGGCCAGCCGCGCCAGGACGGCTTCGACACGATCCGCTTTAATTGTCCCGGATGGCTCGACGGCCTTCGCGGCCGGTATCTGGCGCGGCGTGGGTGGTAGTCCGTGGGCTGTGTCGCGCGGCATGAGCGCCAGCTAGGGCAGAGGCGTACCGCCAGACAGACACCATTTGCGCGGCGGATCGACCGATCCGGCTCACGCTCGAGCCCTCCGCCAGGGCACCGAGGCGGAGCCGGCGCCGAGGTGAAGCGTGCCGGCGACGATCTCGCCGGCCCTCCGCAGGAACTCGACCCGGAGCGCACCCCTCCGGGCGAACAGGCGGCTCACCACCCGGACCAGGGATGCCTCGGCCGGATCGGCGATGATCGGAGTGCGGGCCGTCCGGGCATCGAGAGTCAGGAAGGTCTCCACCGCATCGCGCACGGCTTCGGGCTCGGTCACGGCCAGGACCTCGGAATCGGGCGGCTCCCATCCCTCGGGACGGATGCCCAAGAGGTTCTCGGCCGGAACCGGCCGCAGCTGCAGGGAACGCGCGGTCGCCACCGCCGGTCGGAATGGGTCGGAACGATGCACGGGCTCGATCACGTCTGTGAAGCGGACCGGGCGGCGCAACGCCCCGAGCCGCGCCCGCAGAGCCCGGTCAACCGCCTCCGCGACCGCGCTGTCGACCAGAGCCGCCGTCTCGGACTCGGGGGCTGCCAGGGTCGCGCCCGCCGACCCCAGACCGGGTGCGGCATCGCCAGCGGCACCACGCCGCGTAGAGCCTCGCGGCCGGTCTCCGGCTCCAGGCTCCAGGCCAGGGCGACGGCGACCCGGCGGCCGGACGGACGGTGTTGGGCCAGCGGCAGGAGATGATCCGGATCGCGAAGGGGATCGCTGACGGCGTTGCGCACCAGCATGGCCCGCCATGCCGAGACCGCCGCCGCGTCCACGGCGGCGGGCCTGCGGAGATCGACGCGCCAGGACACCGCCCGGGCCGGAAGCGATTCCATCGCGGGCGCCGGCATCTCGGACAGGCCGCCCTGTATCACGGTGAAGCGTCGCGCCATCGGGTGTTCTGCCTCTCGACGATCCGTCCCATTCCGGGACGATCCGGCGCCATCCAAAAGGCGCTCGCGTCGAGAGCTTCAAGGACGATGCCGCCCGGCCGAGGCGTCAGGCACCCGGTATGGCGAGCGGGTTGTCGGTGAGGGCAGCGGCATCCGGCGCATCGACGCGCGGTCGGCCCAGGAAGGCGTCCCAGAGCTGGCGCACGAAGGCCGGATCAAGGTCGCGCAGGATCAGCACGAGCCGAGAGGTATGGTCGGGATCCGGCCAGGCGGGCAGGGTGAGGGGCGCGTGGAACACGTGCTGGACGCCATGCACCACCATCGGATGATCGGGATCGTCGGCCAGTGCCACAATGCCCTTGAGCCGCAGCAGCTTCGGCCCGTGGCCGGAGCGCAGCAGGTCCATGAACATATCGAAAGCGGGACGGGGCACCGGGGTCGCGCTGGTCAGGCAGATCGCCCGGATGGCGGCATCGTGCCGGTTCACGTCGTGCGAATGGTCATGGGCGTCCGCCAGCGCGTCGTCGCCGAGCCACGCGCGCACGTCCGCGCCCTTGCCGTCGAGGCCAAACAGGCCGCCGAGCAGCGCGTCCGCCGGTACATCCGGGGCCACGATGGGCGCGGCCGGGTTGAGCGCCGCGAGACGCGCCCGGATCCCGGACGTATCGCCGGCGAGGTCGGTCTTGGTGAGTACGATCCGGTCGGCGACCGCGACCTGGCGCAGGGCCTCTGCATGGGCGTCGAGGGTGTCGGCACCCGCCACCGCGTCGACCACCGTCACCACCGCCTGGAGTCGATACCGGAGCACGAGGTAGGGGTGATAGATCAACGCGTGCAGGATGGGCGCCGGATCGGCCAGGCCCGTGGTCTCGATCACCACCCGCCGGAACGGTCGGATCCGGCCATTGTCGCGCTTGCGCAGGAGGTCTTCGAGCGTCGCGATCAGGTCGCCGCGCACCGTGCAGCACAGGCAGCCGGCGCCAAGCAGGATCATGTCCTCGTCGACGGTCTCGATAAGCAGGTGGTCGAGACCGATCTCGCCGAATTCGTTGACGATCACCACCGTGTCGGCGAGCGCGGGGTCGCGCAGGAGCCGGTTCAGCAGCGTGGTCTTGCCGGCGCCCAGAAAGCCGGTGAGCACGGTGAGCGGGATTGGCTCCGGGCGGCGAGGATCCGGGGCGAGGGCGGCAGTCTGTGACATGATCGCCGAAGTGGGGTCTGCCGGCGCCCGCGGCAACGCGCCAGGACGCCGGGCGGCGGGCCGCCTCTATTCCTCGGCCGCAGCCTTCTTGGCAGGAGCCTTCTTGGGCGCCACCTTGGCCGCCTTGGCCGGAACCGGCTTGTGCGCAGCCGCCTTCGGTGCCGGCTTCGACAGCCCCTTGCCGGGCTTGGCCTCCGGCATGGCTGGGGTCTCGACGGCGGTGTAGGCGCTCGCGCTCTGGGGGAGGGGATGGGCCGCCTTGGCGGCGACCTTCGGGGCCGACTTGGCTGCGGCCTTGGCGGCCTGCGCGCGTTCCGCGCGGGCCTCGCGGGCCTGCTTGGCAGCCTCCAGCGCCGCCGCGCGCTTGGCCCTAGCGGCCTCCAGCTTGGCGGTGCGGGCATTGGCCGCCGCGGCCTTCTGCTCGGCCTCTTGAGCCTCGAGGATCTGCTGGCCCTCAGCCGGATTGCGGCCGATCCAGACGGCGACCGGCTGGAGCGGCGCCCGCGGCGGTAGGGTCCGGGCGCGCAGGGCTGGGTTCGAGAAAGCGGCAAGCGCAAGCGCCGGGGAATTGGCCGCGGAGCCGCCGACCAGTTGCGCCGCGGAACCGGGGGCGCTCAACGCTCCGGCTCCGTCCTCAATGGCCGGCGGCTTCTTGCCGCCGCAGACGAACGGGCGCATGTCCGGGGGCGCGGCGAGCGCCGAGGCCGGCAGCGCGTCGAGAGTCGGGCTCGTCCAGCCGGCGCTCTGACCGAACGCGTAGTCGAACAGGTCTGCGGCCTTCACGTCGCGCTCGCGCGGGCTCGGCTGGCCCATCACGATGGTGATGATCCGGCGGCCGTTGCGGGTCGCGGTCGCCACCACGTTGAAGCCGCCCGAGCAGATGAAGCCGGTCTTCATCCCGTCGGTGCCGGGATAGCGCCCGAGCAGACCGTTGTGGTTCGGCATGATGGCGCGGCCGAACTGGATCGCCGAGATCGAGAACAGGTCGTGGGAGTCCGGGAAGTCGCGGATCAGTGCCCGGGCGAGCACTGCCATATCGCGGGCCGAGGTCCATTGCCGGGGATCGGGCAGGCCGTTGGGGTTGTACCAATGGCTGTCGCGCATGCCGATCCGCTGCGCAGTCTCGTTCATCATCGCGGCGAAGTTGTCGATCGTGCCGCCGAGAGTCTCGCCGATCGCGTAGGCGATGTCGTTCGCCGACTTGACCATGATGATCTTCAGGGCGTTGTCGAGGGTCAGCTGCGTGCCCGGCTTGAACCCCATCTTCGAGGGCGGCTCCGCGGCGGCGTCGGCCGAGATGGTGATCATCGAGTCCAGCGAGACCTTGCCCTGCCGCACGAGGTCGAGGGCAACATAGGTGGTCATCAGCTTGGTGATCGAGGCCGGGTACCAGGGATCCGTCGGCGCCTGCGCGTAGATCACCTTGCCCGAGTCCACGTCCGCCACGAGAATCGGGACCGTAACCGCCTGCGCAGCGCACAGACCGGCGAGGCTCGTTCCGAGAAGACCCGTCAGCGCCGCAAGCCCGACGGTGAGGCGCCGGTAGAGAGAAGAGGACATTCGAGCCCGACTCGTCAGAGGATCGCCAGGGTCAGCACCATGAGGCGCCGGTCGGCTATCAGCACAACCCGGACGGCCGGGTTCGGTCGCCGAGCGACATCACGGCATGAACGTGTCTACCGTGGCAAGAGCAAGGCGAGACCGTACGGCGGGTCTGCGCGGCATGGTTGTCGGTGGTGTACAGACGGCCCACAGCTTATGTGCAGGCTGAGCGTCGCGACGACGGTGATTGGGACGACAGTGGCTTACGCGGTCAAGGAGATCTTCCACACCCTGCAGGGCGAAGGCGCCCAGGCAGGGCGCGCGGCGGTGTTCTGCCGTTTCGCCGGATGCAATCTCTGGTCTGGCCGTGAGGCGGATCGCGCGGCGGCGGCCTGCCGCTTCTGCGACACGGATTTCGTGGGCCTGGACGGGGAGGGCGGCGGCCGCTTCGCCGATGCGGCCGCGCTGGCTCTCGTGATCGCGCGGACCTGGGCCGGCGGGCCGGAGAATCGCTACGTGGTCTTCACGGGGGGCGAGCCGCTGCTCCAGCTCGACACGGACCTGATCGAAGCGGTGCATGCGCATGGGTTCGAGATCGCGATCGAGACCAATGGCACGTTGCCGGCGCCCCCGGCATCGACTGGATCTGCGTGAGCCCGAAGGGACGCAACCACCTCGCGCAGACGCGGGGCCACGAGTTGAAGCTCGTCTATCCGCAGGAGGACGCCGACCCTGCGGACTTCGTCGGACTCGATTTCCGCCATCGCTTCCTCCAGCCCATGGACGGTCCGGACCGGACCACCAGCACCGAGGCCGCGATCGCCTACTGCCGGCGGGACGCCCGCTGGCGCCTGTCGCTCCAGACCCACAAGATGATCGGCATCCCCTGAGCGCGTCGGCGCACGGGGAATTGCCGCCGCCATACCTGGCGCCGCGCGGACCGACCTCGCGGGCTCACCCGTGCATGGCGCGGAACTGGGCGCGCGCTGCCCGGATCGCCGATCGCGCGAAGCGCCCGGCCGTCGCGGCTGGATCGGGCTCATTCCCGGCCAGCACCGCGCGCCGCAAAGCGACGAGCCCGGGATCGCCCCAGGCGTCGAGCAGGCGGCCGAACCCGGCGTGACGCACCGCATCGAACGCGGCCGGCTCGCCCGCCTCGTTCCTGCAGGGATGACCCGGGTGCAGGCTCGCACAGGGCACCCATCCGGGCGGGATGGGCGCGGTCGCCGGGTGCGTCTGCCGGAGCCGCAGGAGCTTCGGCAGGACATGGCTGCGCGGCCCCGGAGGCGTCGTTCCGCAAGCTGCCGGGATCGGCGTGTAGACCTCGATCCGTCCGAAGCGGGCGATGAACACCCGGTGCGGGTTCAGGGCCGCAAGAGTGGGACCGAGCGAATCCCCCGCCGGGAGGGCCGGACGGCCGACCGCGGCTCGGAGGCGCTCGAGCGCGGCCGGTTCGGCCACCCGCACGCAAACATCAACAGCGTCGAGGCCCAGGCCGAGATCGAACAGGATGCCCGCGCGGTCCTGTGACCGGGCGGCCGCTACGTCCGGCCCCAATTCCGTCAGCACACCGCGCCGGCCCATCGCGCAGGCAGCCTCAGGCAGGCAGAGCGCGACCGCCTGACTCCAGCCACCTGCGAAGCCAGTCTCGTAGGCGAAGGGTCTCAGATCGCGCGACGCCGTGAGCGTGATCGCGCCGCGATCGGTCACCAGCCCGATCCGGCCGTTCTCGGCTGCCCGCGCCTGCTCGTCGGGATCCCGGCTGAAGACTGCCGCGGCTCCGTAGCCGCCCAGGCTCCAGGCACAGGCCGGATCGGCGAGCTGCGCGCGCAGCAGAGCCTCAACGGATCCTCCGGACAGGCCCCTCATCGGCACCCCTCGCACCGGCACGGCAGGCGCCACGCCTTGACACGGCGGACGAATGACCGGAAGTCGCGGGTCGATCATCGAGGTTGAGTTCGGCGAGGCGGGCGCAGGGCTCGGTGCGACCGGAGCGGAAGCGTCCGCAGGACCTCGCGACGGGATCCGCGGGAAGGGCGCTGGCATGGACGTGATCGAGACCGAAATTCCGGACGTGAAGCGCATCGTGCCGAAGCGCGTCGGCGACGCGCGGGGCTGGTTCTCGGAGACGTTCCGGGCCGACATCATGGCACGGGCGGGCGTCACCGCCGCCTTCGTCCAGGACAACCAGTCCTTCTCGGCGCCGCAGGGCACGATCCGCGGCCTGCACTTCCAGCTCGCCCCCGGGCGCAGGCCAAGCTGATCCGCGTGATCCAGGGCGCGATCCTGGATGTCGCGGTGGACATCCGCAGCGGCTCCCCGACCTACGGCAAGTTCGTGGCCGTGACGCTCGACGCCGAGAAGGGCGAGCAGCTCCTCATCCCGCACGGCTTCGCCCACGGATTCTGCACGCTCACTCCCGACGTCATGGTCGCCTACAAGGTCGACGACTACTACAGCCCGGAGCACGACCGGGCGCTCGCCTGGAACGATCCCGAAATCGGGATCCCGTGGCCGGTCTCCGGAGAGGCGGCCATCCTGTCCGACAAGGACCGTCGCGCACCGAAGCTCGACGATCTCGGCCGCGTCTTCTGAAGTGCGCGGCCCGGCCGCAATTTCGTCACGCCGGCCGGTCTTCTGCTGCCCCGGCTGTCCCGTTCTCAATCGATCCGAAGAGGTAATCCGCCATGCGCATCCTGGTGACCGGAGGCTGCGGCTTCATCGGCTCGGCGCTGGTGCTGCACCTCGTGCGCGATCTCGGCCACGAAGTCTGCACCCTCGACGCGATGACTTACGCGGCCAACCCGGTTTCGCTGGCGTCGCTGGCCGACAATCCACGCCACCGCCTCGTCGAGGCCGACATCTGCGACCGCGCCGCCGTGCAGAAGGCCTACGCTGACTTCAAGCCGCAGGCGGTGATGCATCTGGCCGCCGAGAGCCACGTCGACCGCTCGATCACCGATCCGGGCGCCTTCGTGCGCACCAACGTCATCGGCACGCAGACCATGCTGGACGGCGCGCGCGGGCGCTACGAGGCCCTGCCGGAGGCTGAGAAGCAGACGTTCCGATTCCTCCACGTGTCCACCGACGAGGTCTACGGCTCGCTGCCGCCGGGCGCGTTCTTCACGGAAGACAGCCGCTACGATCCGCGCTCGCCCTACTCGGCCTCGAAGGCGGCCTCCGACCACCTCGCCCGCGCCTGGCACGAGACCTACGGCCTGCCGGTGCTGGTGACGAACTGCTCGAACAATTACGGGCCGCGCCACTTCCCCGAGAAGCTGATCCCGCTGATGATCCTCAATGCGCTGGAGGGGAAGAAGCTTCCCGTCTACGGCGACGGGATGAACGAGCGCGACTGGATCCACGTGGAGGACCACGCCAAGGGCCTCGTGGCCGTTCTGGAGCGCGGCCGCGTCGGCCAGACCTACCTGCTCGGCGGGCGGGCGGTGCGCAACAACCTCGCGGTGGTGAAGGCACTGTGCGCGGCCTTCGACCGACTGCGCCCGCAGAACGCCCCGCACGAGCAACTGATCAGCTTCGTGGCCGACCGGCCGGGCCATGACCGGCGCTACGCCATCGACTGCACCAAGGCCGAGACCGAACTCGGCTGGCGGCCGCAGAAGACCTTCGAGCGGGCGCTCGAGGAGACCGTCGCCTGGTACCTCGACAACGAGAGCTGGTGGCGTCCGATTCGCGAGGGCCGGTACAAGGGCGAGCGCCTGGGGCTCAACGGCTGATGGACATCCTCGTCCTCGGCGGCGCCGGCCAGGTCGGCACCGAGTTGCAGGCCCTGTCCTGGCCGGCGGGCGTGTCCGTGCACGCGCCGAGCCGCGCGGACCTCGACATCACCGACGCGGAGGCCGTCGCGGCGGCGCTGTCGGCCCGGGACTACCGGGCGGTGATCAACACCGCGGCCTACACGGCCGTCGACAAGGCCGAATCCGACGTGGTCGCGGCGTGGCGCCTCAACGCGCTGGCCCCGGCGATCCTGGCCGCCGCCACGGCGGAGCGGAAGATTCCGCTGGTGCACGTGTCGACCGATTACGTCTTCGCCGGCACGAAGCCCGACGGCGCCTACGCGCCCGACGAGCCGATCGATCCGCAGAGCGTCTACGGGGCCAGCAAGGCCGCGGGCGAGCTGGCGGTCCGCACCGGCAACCCGCGCCACGCCATCGTGCGCACCGCCTGGGTGGTGAGCCCGCACCGGGGCAACTTCGTCAAGACGATGCTGCGGCTCTCCGGCGAGCGCGACGCCCTGACCGTCGTCAACGACCAGCATGGCTGCCCGACCTCGGCCGCCGACCTCGCCGCCGCGCTCGCGACCATCGCGCAGCGCATGGCTACAGACGCGACGGCGCCCACCGGCACGTTCCACTGCGTGAACGCGGGCGACACGACGTGGTGCGGCTTCGCCGAGGCAATCGTGGCGGGCACGGCCCGGCGCGGCGGCCGCTCCGTGCCGGTCAAGGGCATCCCGACCGCCGCCTATCCGACGCCAGCCCGGCGGCCGGCCAATTCGCGCCTGTCCACCGACAGCCTCACGGCCGCCTATGGCCTCACGCCGCGCCCCTGGCAGGCGGCGCTCGACGACATCCTGGACCGGCTCGTCGGGCCGGTTTCAGAAGGAGTTTCCAAGCCATGAAGGGCATCGTACTGGCCGGCGGATCCGGCACGCGCCTGCACCCGGCCACGCTGTCGATCAACAAGCAGCTCCTGCCGGTCTACGACAAGCCGATGATCTACTACCCGGTCTCGGTGCTGATGCTGGCCGGCATCCGCGAGATCCTGATCATCTCCTCGCCGGAGCACCTCGACAACTACAAGCGGCTGTTCGGGACCGGCGAGCAGTTCGGCCTGAAGTTCTCGTACGCCCTGCAGCCGCGGCCGGAGGGCCTCGCGCAGGCCTTCATCATCGGCCGCTCCTTCGTGGGCGACGACGACGTGGCGCTGATCCTGGGCGACAACCTGTTCTTCGGCGCCGGCATGGGCGAGTTGCTGGAGCGCGCGGCAGGGCGCAGGCAGGGCGCAACGGTGTTCGCCTACCACGTCGACAACCCGCAGGCCTACGGCGTGGTCAACCTCGACAAGTCCGGCCGCCCGACCAAGATCGTCGAGAAGCCGCAGAACCCGGAATCCACCTGGGCGGTGACCGGCCTGTACTTCTACGACAACCAGGTGCTCGACATCGCCGCCGACGTGAAGCCCTCGGCGCGCGGCGAGCTGGAGATCACCAGCGTCAACGAGGCCTACCTCCAGCGCGAGCAGTTGCACGTTGAGCGCATGTCCCGCGGCTATGCGTGGCTCGACACCGGAACCCATGACAGCCTGCTGGAGGCGAGCGAGTTCGTCCGCACCCTCCAGCATCGCCAGGGTCTGCAGGTGGCCTGCCTTGAGGAGATCGCCTACCTCCAGGGCTTCATCAACCGCGACCAGCTGGTGGCTCGCGGCGAGATGTTCGCCAAGACCGCCTACGGCCAGAACCTGCTGAGGCTCGCCCGCGAGAGCGAGGACGAGCTGCGTCTGCGCCGGGGCAAGTAGCGCGGCGACCGGCGCACGGGACCGCCTCTATCTCGGGCTGCAGCCGATGCAGATCCCGCGCATGATTCGGTCGTTATGCGCTTCCCGCGGGGTCAGCACGCGCCAGGCGTCCGGGGTCGCGGCACCCGCCCCCGGCTCGGCGGCATGACGCGTCCGAGCGAAGAGGTGTTGGGCGCGGTCACCGTCGAGCCGGGGCCGCCTCCGCTCCCAGTCCGGGCTTGTGCCGAGGCGGCGGTGGCTGCCAGGAGTGGCGCGACGACCGACAGGGCGAGGATCGTGATCTTGCGAAACATCGGGCTTGGAACTCCGTGTCGGGTCGTAACGTCAGCGTGACCTCCCGGTTCGACCGATCGCGGCATCTTCACCTTTATCCGCCTTTGCAGACCCGATGCGGCGCCTTATCAGGGGCCGCGAGCCGCCCGCCCCTGATCTGACAAGTCGAAATTCGGAGCCGCCGCGACGATGCGGGACCCCAACGCGATCGACTTCTGGCGCGGCTTCGCCCTGGTCACGATCTTCATCAACCACATCCCGGGCAACACCTTCGAACGCTATACCTTCTCGCAATACGGCATCTCGGATGCGGCCGAGCTGTTCGTGTTCCTCGCGGGCTGGTCGATCGGCATCGCCACGCGCGGGCGCGACGGCGTGCCGGAGCCGCCGGGCCGCAGCGTCGTGCGGCTGCTTGCCCGAACCGTCGAGGTCTACCGAGCGCAGCTCACCGTGATGCTGCTCGCGCTTGCGATCATCGCGGGCGCGGCGCTGCTGCTCGACAACCCGCTGATCCTCGAATGGCACAATGCCGGCGGCTTCTTCGCGGACCCGATCCAGTCGGTCTGCGGCATGGCCCTGCTGACCTACCAACTCGGCTACTTCAACATCTTGCCCCTGTACGTGGTGCTGATCGGCATCGCGCCGGTCTTCGTGCTGGTGGGGCGGCACAGCTTGATCGGGGCCCTCGTCCTCTCCGGAAGTCTCTATCTCGCGAGCCTCGTATTCGCGTGGAACCTGCCGTCCTGGCCCGGAGAGGGGGATTGGTTCTTCGACCCGCTGTGCTGGCAGGTGCTGCTGGTGCTCGGCTTCGTGCTCCAGGGCTGGAACCTGCGCACCGACACTCTGCGCCGCTGGTCGCGACGGCTGTTCCCGGTGGGCGTGGCCATCGTCCTCGTCGGAATCGTGCTCGCCGTCACGGAAATCCGGCCGGACCCGATGATCGTGCCCGAGCCGCGTCTGCTCTTCACCTTCGAGAAAACCTACCTCACGCCGGCCCGGCTACTCCATTTTCTGGGGGTATTGCTGGCTGTCGCTCCTATTTACGCACTTCTGTCCCCCCGAATCGGCCCTATCGTCGGCTATCTGAACCGGCTGGGTCGGAACTCCCTGGCTGTCTTCTCGATGGGCTCGATCCTGAGCCTGGTCGGGCAGCTCGTGCGTTTCCAGACCGGCGGCGGCCTGCTGATCGATGTGCTGGTCGCCGGCTCGGGCCTGGTCGGGCTGGGGTTTACCGCATGGTTCGTCGAATGGCGCACCCGCAGCAAGTCTTCGCGACCCCGCACGTGAGCCCCACGTGCCGTTTCGGGCCGCCATCCTGCGGCCGTGGCCGAGCCGCCGCGATGCGCTCGTCCCTGGCCCTCGCAGCCCTGGTCCTGGCCATTATGGCGCCTCCAGCCGTGGCCGAGCAGCCAGCCGATTCCGGCACGAGCGAGCCTAGCCTGTCGCCGGAATGCCGGGTTCCGGGCGCGCAGCTCTACACCGCGGCCCAGCTCGGCGCGGTCAAGACAGCCCTGACCGAGAACCGTCCCCTGAAGATTCTGGCGATCGGCGGCAGCGCGGCGCCGGGGGCCTCGGCTTCCTATCCGGCCAAACTTGAAGCGGCGCTGGAGCATGCGCTTCCGAAGGTCGACGTAGTGATCGACCATCGCGGCCTGCCGGGCGAGATCGCCTCCGGCGCCGCCGAGCACCTGCGCACCATGGTGGCCGAGGCCGAGCCCGACTTGGTGGTCTGGCAGGTCGGTACCCACGACGCCATCGCCCGCGTGGATGCCGATGCCTTCGCGGACGCGCTCGGCGAAGCCGTGGCCTGGATCCGGTCCCACGGGATCGATGTCGTGCTGGTCGATCCGATCTACACAGCCAGCATGGCCGCCGATGCGGACTACAACCGGATCGTCGACGCCGTACGCAATGTGGCTACCCAACAGCAGGTGCCGCTGGTTCGGCGCTACGAGGCGCTGCACTATCTGTCGAGCCGCAGCGACAAGGGCGAGGGCCACATGCTCGGGCGCCAGTTCCGGCTGAACGATCTCGGCCTGCGCTGCATGGCCGAGCACGTGGCCCTGACGATCGCCACCTCGCTGATGCGGACCGAGCCGCCGAAGCCTCCCAAGGCCGATCCCGCTGCTCCGCCCTTAACCGAGCCGCAACGCGCCCCGGGCTAGACCGGACGGCCAGAGGTCGGCCTCCCGCCGTCCACAGGTCTGGCGCGGAGCGCGCAGTGTCAGCCACGGCTCTCCCGGCCCTTGCATTCAGCCGCCTCCGCGCGCTGCGAAACGGCCCGCAGCGGGCTGCCCTCACGGTCTTCGCGATCCGCGTCGGTTCGGCCGGCTTCGCGTATGGCTCCCAGGTCTTGGCGGCGCGCCTGATGGGCTGGGAAGACTACGGCATCTTCGCCTCTGTCTGGGTCTGGACCGCGATGCTGGGCCACACGCTGACGCTCGGCCTGTCCCAGGGCGCCTGCCGGTTCGTGCCGGGAAACCAGGCGCAGGGCGATTTCGACCTCGCCCGCGGGTATATCCGGGCCGGGACACTCGCGACCGGCGGTGCGGCGCTCGCGGTTGCGGGTCTCGGAGCGGCCCTCCTGTTCCTGGAGCCCGGGTTGTTCGCGCCCGCCTACCGAGCCCCGATCGCCGTCGCCCTCTGCGTGATGCCGCTCTTCGCGCTGCAGGATTATCTGGAGGGCGTGGCGCGCAGCCAGAACTGGGTCGGCCTCGCCATCGCGCCGCCCTACCTCCTGCGCCAGACCCTGATGATGGTCTGCATGGTCGGGGCGGTGCTGATCGGGGCGCCCCCGCGCGCCGAGGTCGCGATGGCCTGCATGCTGGCGGCGGCCGCCGCCGCGACGGCGCTGCAGGCCGGGCTGCTCGTCAGGCGGCTCCGGAGCGACCTGCCGTCCGGACCACATCGCTACCGGTGGCGGATGTGGCTCGGGACGAGCCTGCCGATCGCCGCGATCGATCTGGCCAATGCCGGCTTCACCTTCGTGGATGTCATCGTACTGGGCGCCTTAGTGAGTCCGGCCGAGGTCGGGCTCTACTTCGCGGCGACGCGGATCCAGCAATTCGTCGTGTTCGTGCATTTTGCCGTCAGCGCCGCGACGCTCCAGCGCTACAGCGCCGCCCAGGCGCAGGCCAACCGCTTCCTGCTTGCAGAACTGGTCCGCCGCCAGAGCCGGATGACCGCCGCCGCGACGCTCGCGGTTGGCGGCGCGATCCTGGCCGCCAGTCCCCTGCTTCTGGCGATGTTCGGCCCGGGGCTCGGTGCGAGCGTGCCGATCCTCTGCATCCTGATCGCCGGCAGCATCGCGGCGACCCTGTTCGGGCCGGGCGAGGACCTTCTCACCATGCTGGGGGGCGAGCGGCTCTGCGCCGGCATCACCGCGGGGAGTCTCGTCGCCGCCGCGGGCCTGTGTCTGACCCTGGTCCCGGCGCTCGGGACCCTCGGTGCGGCCCTGGCGGTCGCGCTCGCCACCGTCGGTCGGGCCGGCTTCCTGGCGCGCGCCGCAGGACAGGTCCACGGATTGCGGACACCAGTCTGGGCCGCCAGGGCGGCCCGATGAGCCCGGCGCGGCTGGCCACCCGCGGCCGTTCCGGTTTTGCGATCTCCCTCGACGGCGCACCGGAGGCGGGCGCCTGGGACACGCTGTTTGCGGACGGCATCGCGCCGCATCCGCATTTCTCCCGGCACGTCGTGGAGGCACACCGGGCGGCCGGCCTGCTGTCGGGGGCGGTGCGCTTCCTGACGATCCGGCGCGGGGATCGGCTCACCGCGCTGCTGCCCTACGCGCTGAACCGCGACCTCACCGGCCTGGGCGGCCGGGTCGCACGGCCGTTCCTCTCGCCGTTCGTGACCGCCACCGCGCCTCTCGTTGCCGAGGAACCCGACCGCTTCGCCCATGCGCACGCGCTGGTCGCCGGCCTCGAAGCGGCGTCCGGTGGCCGGGCCTGGCGGTGGCCGCTCCTGCCGACCGGGGAGGGCGCCGTGCCGGACATGGTGGCGGCCATGCGCGCGCGCGGCTGGGCGCTCGGCACGGTCGTGGCGTTCGAGCGGCCGGTCATGGATCGCCGCACCGATCACGACGCCTTCCTGGCCGGCCATCCGCACCGGTCGCGGTTCAAGGATCTGCGCCGCCGGGCGCGCCGGCTCGCGGAGCCTCGGCACAGTTGCCCATGAGAGCGCCGCGGACGGCCCGGAGCTCCAGCGTCTCGTCGCGGCCTTCCTCGACCTTGAGCGCGCCGGCTGGAAGGGACAGGCCGGAACCGCCATGGCCTGTCGGCCCGAAACCGCCGCGCTCGCCCGCGTCCTGTTCGCCCGATCGGAAGGACCGATCGGCATCCGAGCGGACGCGCTAACCCTCGACGGGCGACCGATCGCGGTCAGCCTCGCTCTCGTCGGCAGCGGCATCGCGACTCTGTTGAAGACCGCCTACAATGAGGACCTGCGCAGCCATGCTCCGGGGTTGCTGCTGGAGGCCGAAATCGTGCGCGCCTGTCACGAGACCGCCTTCGCCCACCGCCTCGATTCCGCGACGCTGGACGGCTCGGCCCTTGAGAGCCTCTACCGCGACCGGAACCCGGTGGCCGAGGTCATCGCGGTCCCGCCGGGCAGCCGCGCGCTTTCCCTGGAGCGGCGCCTGCGGCTCGCCCGCTTCGAGGGGAGGCGCGCAGGGCCGCCAAGCGGGCCTTGCGGCGTCGCTGAAGCGAGCGCTCGGGGCGATCACTATCGACCCCGGTAAGGACCATCCCCTTCGACCCGGTCGTACACGCCGTGGCCGGTCCGAGCCCGATAGGCGCGGCCGGCGATCGCGCCGGGAGTCGGCGGCGTGCCGGGCTGGGCGAAGCTCGTCTCGGGGCGATAGGCCGGTCCCCAGCCGATCTCCTCGTCGCCCGCGGGATCCTTGCCCGGAAAACCGGTGACGTAGCCCGTGCTTTGCGCGAGCGCGGGGGCGGCGGCGAGCCCGAGCAGGGCCGCGAGGGTGAGGCGTAATATTGTCCTGTCGCGCATCGGTCGTACTCTCCGATCGTGATCCGCCGAGCGGACCGTATCCGGAGTAAACATCGGCCCGCGAGGCGGGTTTTCAGGGCGTGCAGTCATATCGCGGGGTGCGGCATCCCACCGTCCAGGCCTGCCTGCCAGCAGGCATGTGCCAACGGAACATACGCTCGGAGGCGCGGGCCATGGAAGATTGGAAGGCCGGGTTCCGGGCCGAGTTGCGGGCCATCGAGATCGCCACCGGCGACGCGGCCTCGGCGCAGCTGCCAGGCCTGCTGCGGCGCCTGCATCGGCATCAGGCAGGTCTCGGCGGCAACCCGGTTGTGTCGCTCTATCGGCGCTGGCGCATCCGGTGCCTCGTCCGGAAGGTCGCCGATGCCCGCTGGCACGCGGAACAGGGGCGCCTCGCCCGCCTCGGCGGACTCGAACCGCGCCCGTGAGGGTTACGCTCAGGCGGCGGCGAACGATCGGGCGGTCGCCCGGCGGCCGGCGCGCTGTTCACCCGATGCACGGACCGCCCCATCCGAAGCCAGCCGCGCGTCGGATGGGGCGGGGAGGCGCACGAGGACGATGGTGCCGACAGACTCCTCCGAGCGGATCCGCAGGGAGCCGCCGTGCAGTTCGACCATCGAGCGCGTGATCGCGAGCCCCAGGCCCGAACCCTTGTGGCTCCGGGTCATCTGCGTCTCGACCTGCGTGAAGGGGCGGCCGAGCCGAGCGAGGTCGGAGCGCGGGATGCCGATCCCGTTATCCTCGACGAACAGGTGCGTGCTCCCGCCCGCGCGACGCGCCCGGACCGCGACGCGGCCTCCGGCGGGGGTGAACTTCACGGCGTTCTGGACGAGGTTGGCGAGGATCTGCTGCATCGCGCTGAGATCGGCCAGGAGTTCAAGCCCCGGGGCGACGTCGACGCTGACGGTGATCGCCTTCTCGCGGGCGGCCGTCTCGACGGGTTGGAGGGCGGCCGCGATGACGGCGTCGGCGGCGATCGGGCGGGGATTCAGGCGCACCCGGCGCGCCTCGAGCCGGGCCATGTTGAGAATGTCGTCGATCATGGAGAGCAGGTGCGAGCCGCTCTCGCGGATGTCCCGGCAATACTCGGTGTAGCGGGGCGTGCCGAGCGGGCCGAGCACCGCGTTCTCCATCACGTCGGCGAAGCCGATGATCGCGTTGAGCGGCGTGCGCAGCTCGTGGCTCATATTGGCGAGGAATTCCGACTTGGCCTGGTTGGCGGCCTCGGCGGCGGCCTTCTGGTCGAGGTAGCGCTCAGCGAGGTCGGCGAGCTGCTGGGTCTGGAGCTCCAGGGTCCGGCGGGAGCGTTTGAGGTCCTTGACGGTTTCGATCAGCTCACGCTCGGAGGCCAGGAGCTGCTCCTGGTTGCGCTTGAGGCTGGTGATGTCGGTGCCAACCGAGACGTAGCCGCCGTCCTTGGTGCGGCGCTCGCTGATCTGCAGCCAGCGGCCGTCCGCGAGTTCCGCCTCGAAGGTCCGGGACGCTATGCCGGAGAGCGCCATCCCGGCCTCGGGCGATTCCCGCCGAATCTGGGGGAGCACGCCCCGGCCCATCACGTCCGAGTAGCTGCGGCCGGCCTGCGCATCCTCGGGGCTGAGGGCGTGGAGGTGGCGGAATTTCGAGTTGCACAGGACCAGCCGGTTGCCGGTATCCCAGAGGACGAAGGCCTCCGAGATCGCCTCGACGGCGTCGCGCAGGCGCATGTCGGCTGCCGCGTTGGTCTCTTCCAGGGCCCGCTGCTCGCTGATGTCGGTGGCGATGCCGACGAGATGGCGGCCCCCGTCGGAGGCGTCCGCCACGACCTCGGCCCGGGCCCGCAGCCAGACATAGGCTCCGTCGGCGCCCCGCATCCGGAAGGCGTGATCGATGCAGTTGTGGTTGGCCGCGAGCCCCCGGGCGAGGCTGTAGAGATCCCCGTCATCGGGATGGACCAGGCCGTTGACGTCCCCGAAGGAGAGGTACTCGTGCTGCCGTCGGTAGCCGAGCAGGCTGTACATCGAGTCGGACCAGTAGATCCGGCCCCGGGCGATGTCCCAGTCCCAGAGGCCGCACGCGCCTCGGCGCAGGGCCGTCTCCAGACGGCCGCGGATCTGTTCCCGGGCCCGGTCAGCGCGAGCCGCCTGCCGGGTCTGAAGCCCGTAGGCGACACCGACGCCAACGATGACGAGAACGGCGGCGGCGATCAGCACGATCTGGTCGCGGGTCCGGGCGCTCCAGCCGCGCAGCAATGGCTCGATGGGTTGAAGCACCGCCACCTGCCCGGTGCCGTCCGGCAGGCTGTGCATGGCAGCCAGCACGCTCTCGCCCCCGGGTAGGTCCAGGGCCATGGCGCCGGCGCGCTCGCCGAGGCCGGAGAGCGGCTCGCTCTCGCCGAGAACCTGCGCCAGCGTCGTCAGGTCGGCCGGCAGCGGCGGATGAGCGGCGGCGATGCGGGTACCGGGGCGGACCAGGAGGAGCCGGCGACCCGGATGCTGATGGCTTTCCGGCATCAGCCCGCGCAGATCCGCCGAGGCGATCCCCGCCGGAGCGAGAGCCCGGGCTGCGAGCCGGGCAAAGCCCTCGACCTCG
Source organism: Methylobacterium sp. P31 (assembly GCA_050632875.1). Classification (GTDB taxonomy): domain Bacteria; phylum Pseudomonadota; class Alphaproteobacteria; order Rhizobiales; family Beijerinckiaceae; genus Methylobacterium. Next base: position 1,125,049 of record JBODSC010000003.1, read on the forward strand.
GTTTGGGCTCCAGCCAGGATCTCGGCCCGCTGGCCGCGAATATGGAGGGCGGCGAGCCCGACCAGGCAGGCCAGGAACACGGCCAGGGTACCCGGCACGGCGTAGCGCAGCCACCGTTCCGCCTGCCCGAGCCGCGGATCCCGGGCGCGCATCGGCCAGGACACGGTGAGACTCGATTCCGCACGCGCGGAGAAGGAAGCGGAAGCCGCCTCCGGCATGGCCGAACCTCACCCGTGGGAGCTGCGATCCGTTCGTGGCGTCCCGCGCCCCCGAATCTGATTGAATACAATCACCTCGGAGGGCGGTTTGTCCACGGGTTTTTTACCATTTAACCTTGACGACCCGGTGGTGTGGCAGCGCCGCCAGAGAATCGATTTCTACCTTGAGTTCAATAACTTAGCCGTCTCCGAGCGTGCGGGCCACGATGTCGGCGGTATCCCGCGAGAGGCCCGGGATCGCCTTGATCTGATTAAGCATTTCGGCGGCTTTGTCGGCCCGCGATTTTTCCAGCCGGCGCCAGGATCCGAAGGCCGTGAGCAGCCGCGCAGCAACCTGCGGGTTGGAAGAATCAAGCACCTTGACCATGTCGGCCACCAGGGCGAATCCCTGTCCGTCCCGTCGGGCGAACTGAGTCGGGTTGCCGAAGGCGAAGCTTCCGATCAGCGCCCGGACCCGATTCGGGTTTGTCACGGTGAAGGCCGGATGCCCCTTGAGCCGGGCGATACGCTCCAGGGTTTCAAGCTCGGGGATCTGAGCCTGGATCGCGAACCATTTGTCGAGAACAAGGGGTTCGTCGGCGTAGCGCGCCGCGAAGTCTGCGAGCGCGGCTTCACGGGTCGTCCCAGGGATCAGCGCGAGTGTGCCGAGGGCGGCGAGCCGATCGGTCATGTTGCTGGCATTCGCCAAGCGCTCCGCGGCGCGTTGCGCGCTGGTCTCGGGATCGCCCGACGCGATCAGGTCGAGGGCGGCATTGCGCAGGGAGCGGCGTCCTGCCGAGGCCGCATCGGGGCTGTAGGGGGCACCGTCCGCCGGTGCGAGGGCCGTATCGAGCCGTTCGAGGCGCGGCCGCAGGGCGCGCCCGAGACAGGCCCGCAGGTCGAAACGCGCCCGGTGGATCGCGTCAGGATCGACATCGGCCGGCAAGGCATCGGCGGCCTCGCCCTCGCTTGGAAGAGCCAGGACCAGAGCCGCGAAGGCCGGGTCGGACAGGGCCTCGCTGTCGAGGAAACGCCCGAGCGCCTCCGCAAAGGCTTCGGTCCGGGCGGAATCGGGGTCGAGGATGAGCCGCAGGGCCACGTCCTGCGCCGCCTGCCAGCGGTTGAACGGGTCGCTGTCATGGGCGAGCAGCCGCATCCGCTGCGCGTCGGTGAGTTCGACCTCGAGCCGCACGGGCGCCGAGAAGTCCCGCAGCAGCGACGGGACCGGGTCTTCGGAGACATTCTCGAAGACGATCTCGGCCCCACGCCGGTCGAGGACGTAGACGCCCTCCGACATGTCCGGGCAGGTGGCATCCGCGAGCGGCCCGGAGGCACCGACGAGGCCAAGGGCCACCGGGATCACCAGCGGCACCTCCTCCTGTCCCGCCTCGCCCGGCAAGCTCTGCGCGAGACGCAGGGTGCAGCGGGCGGTGCTCGGATCATACGCGTAGGTCACGCTGAGGCGGGGCGTGCCGGGTCGTTCATACCAGCGGGCGAAGGCCGTGAGATCGCGCCCGGTCGCGGAGGCGAAGGCAGCCAGGAAATCCTCGACCGTGGCGGCGCGCCCGTCATTGTCGGAAAAGTAGCGGTCCATGCCGGCCCGGAACGCCTCCGCGCCGATCAGCGTGCGCAGCATCCGGACAATCTCGGCGCCCTTGTCGTAGACGGTGGCCGTGTAGAAGTTGTTGATCTCCGCGTAGGCCCGCGGCCGCACCGGGTGGCGCAGCGGCCCGGCATCCTCGGGGAACTGCCGCGCCCGAAGCGAGCGCACCTCGGCGATCCGGTGGACCGGCCGGGAGCGCATGTCGGAGGAGAATTCCTGGTCGCGGAAGACCGTCAGTCCCTCCTTCAGGCAGAGCTGGAACCAGTCCCGGCAAGAAACGCGGTTGCCCGACCAGTTGTGGAAATACTCGTGGGCGATGATCGCCTCGATGGCAGCGTAATCCGCGTCGGTAGCGGTCTCGGGACTCGCCAGCACGTATTTGTCGTTGAAGATGTTGAGACCCTTGTTCTCCATCGCGCCCATGTTGAAGTCGGACACGGCAACGACATTGAACATATCGAGGTCGTAGGGCCGGCCGAAGGCGGTCTCGTCCCAGGCCATGGAGCGGATCACGGCGTCCAGGGCGTAATCGGCGCGATCCTCCTTGCCGGGCTCCACGTAGACCGCACAGGTGACCGCGCGTCCCTCCATGGTGGTGAAGGGCGTCTCGACCTTCCCGAGCCGCCCCCCGACCAGGGCGAACAGGTAGGCGGGCTTCGGGTGCGGATCGTGCCAGACGGCGAAATGCCGGTCCGTCCCGACGGGGCCGGATTCCACGCGATTGCCGTTGCCGAGCAGAACCGGCGCCTCGGAGCGGTCCGCCTCGATGCGCGTGGTGTAGACCGCCATGACGTCGGGACGGTCGAGGAAATAAGTGATCCGCCGGAAGCCGTCGGCCTCGCACTGGGTGCAGTAGACGCCATTCGACCGGTAGAGGCCCATTAGCTTGGTGTTTGCGGTGGGATCGACCTCGGTGACGAGGCGCAGGGTGAAGGGCCGCCGGGGTGGGCTCAGCAGAGTGAGGCCCGAGGGCGTCGCCGTATAGGCGTCGGCCGGGAGCGCAGCGCCGTCGAGGGCGACCGAGACCAGCCGCAGATCGTCGCCGTCGAGGTTGAGCGGTGCGCCCGGTTCGCCCGCCGGGTTCGGACGCAGCGCCAGCGTCGCGTCGATCCGGGTCGCATGCGGGTCGAGGCGGATATCGAGATCGACGCGGTCGATCAGGTAGTCGCTCGGCCGGTATTCCTCGAGGCGGATCAGCGGCGGCGTCTCGGTTCGCATTCGGCTCACTCCGGGTGCGGGTCTGGCCCGTTCTGGTCTGTCGGGACGGCCGGCGCAACGCGGTTGACGCATCCGGGCCCCGGCCGGACCACGCGGCCGTCCCGGCGATCAGCCGGCTCCGCGCTTCTGTCGCCACAGGCCGCCGATCAGGCCGAGGTTGATCACGGCGAGGAGCGCGAGCACGCCCCAGAGGGCGTCCGCTCCGGTCCATGTCAGCAGGAAGGCACCCAGCGGCGGGGCGAGGGCCTGGGCCATCAGACCGGGACGGGCCAGCCTTCCGACCAGGGCGGCGTAATGGTCGGGGCCGAACAGGGCCAGGGGCACCGTGCCTCGGGCGATCGAGTAGATGCCGTTGCCGGCGCCGTACAGGACCAGGGCAACGCTGATGGCCGGCAGATGGGCGGCCAGCACCAGCAGGCCCAGCGCGACCAGAGCGAAGGCGGCGGTCAGCGTCCAGAGCGGGTGATGCCGTCCCCGGCCGGCCATCTCGATCAGGCGCGCGCCCACCTGTGACGGACCGATCAGTCCGCCATAGGCAACCGCAGAGGCGAGGGCGACGCCGCGGGCCTGCAGAAGCGTGATCAGGTGGACAGACACCAGGGCCATGATGGTCCCACCGACGACCAGCACGCCCGCCATCAGCAGGAGGGCGCGGCGCTGCCACGGGGCCAGCGGCGCCACCGCCCGCGCCTGGCCGTCCGCCGTGGCTACGAGGGTGGAGCCGGCGGGACCATTCCGAGCGCGAGGGGCAGGGTGACCGCAAGGTGCAGGCCGGCATAGGCGAGGCACGTCCCCCGCCAGCCGACCTGCGCAACCAAGAAGGCCGAGAGCGGCCAGCAGACCGTGCTGGCGAAGCCGCCCCAGAGCGTCAGGGCCGTGATCGCGGGCCGCGCCTCGGCACCGTACAGCCGGCCGAGGGTGGCGTAGGCGGGATCGTAGAGGCCGCAGCCCATGCCCAGCCCCACGAGCAGCCAGCCGCCGAGGAACACGGGCAGGCTCGGGGCGAGGCCCAGCACCGCGAGGCCGGTCGCCAACAGCAGGGCCGCGAGCGCCAGCACGGGCCGGCCGCCCCGGCGATGGATGGCCGCGCCGACCCGCGGCGACGCGATGCCCGCGACGAGCAGCCCGAGGGACAGGCCGCCGACGATCCAGGGGAGCGGCCAGCTGGTATCCCGGGCGATCGGCTCCGCCAGCACGGCCGGCAGGTAGTACGACGAGCCCCAGGCGAGGATCTGCACCACGCCGAGGGCGGAGATCACCGGCCAGCGGCGCGTCCGATGATGCAAGCGGCCGGCCGGCATGTGCGTGCGGGCGTTCGGCGCTATCGCCGCTACGCCGTTCCGACGCGGCGGCCGTGCTCGTCCACCACCCGCTCTCCATCCTCCTTGACGAACTCGCCCTGCTGCACCGGCAGCAGGTCCAGCACGACCTCCGACGGCCGGCACAGGCGCACGCCCTTCGGGCTCACCACGATCGGGCGGTTGAGCAGGATCGGATGCGCCTCGATGGCGTCGAGCAACTGATCATCGGTGAGCGAAGGATCGCCCAGGCCGAGTTCGGCGAAGGGCGTGCCCTTCTCGCGCAGCACATCCCGCACCGAGAGGCCGGCGCGCGCCAGGAGCTGCCGGATCATCGCCCGCGTGGGCGGGCTCTTCAGGTACTCCACGACGTGCGGCTCGATGCCGGCGTTGCGGATCATCGCCAGCGCGTTGCGCGACGTGCCGCAGGCCGGGTTGTGATAGATCACCACGTGCAGTGCGCGATCAGGCATGGTCCACCTCGCTTTCGGCTGCGCAGGAAGCCGACAGGGCGGCCAGCGCGGGCGCGCAAACCTCGGGACGACCCTGGCAGCAATCCGTCATGAGGAATTCGATCAATCCGGACAGAACCGGGTAGGCGACGCTGTAGATCATCGACCGCCCCGCGCGGCGGGAGCGGATCAGCCCAGCCTGCTGCAACTCCTTGAGATGAAAGGAGATGGTCGAGGCGGACACGCCGATCGCGTTGGCGAGCACCCCGGAGGCCAAGCCCTCGGGACCCGCCTTCACCAGGGCCCGTAGTGCCCGCAACCGGTGCTCCTGGCCCAGAGCCGTGAAGGCCGCGAGGGCTTGCGGTTCGTCCATTCCCATTCCAACATTCAAACCATCGTTTGAACATACGAAGCGACCGATCCGTGGACAAGTCCGAACCGGCACCGCCCAGACAGCCCTTCGAGGACGGGATGCCCCATCTCAGCGCGCCGCATTTCGCGACCCCGACCGCCGCGCAGCTCCAGGTCGCGCAGGCCTTCACGCACGCGCCGCGCTTCCTCATCCTCTACGGGTCCCTGCGGGCGCGCTCGTTCAGCCGCTTCCTGGCCTACGAGGCGGCGCGCCTGCTCGAAGCCATGGGCGGCGAGGTGCGGATCTATCACGCGGACGGGCTGCCCCTGCCCGACGACACGACCGCCGACCACCCCAAGGTACAAGAGTTGCGAGCGCTCTCGCTCTGGTCCGAGGGCCAGGTCTGGGTCTCGCCCGAGCGCCACGGCAACCTCACCGGCGTGATGAAGAGCCAGATCGATTGGCTCCCCCTGAGCGAGGGCAGCCTGCGCCCGACCCAGGGGCGCACGCTGGCGGTGATGCAGGTCTCGGGCGGGTCGCAGAGCTTCAACGCGGTGAATTCCCTGCGCCTGCTCGGCCGCTGGATGCGGATGATCACCATCCCCAACCAGTCCTCGGTGCCGATGGCCTATCGGGAGTTCGACGAGGCTGGCCGCATGAAGCCCGGGCCGCTCTACGAGCGCGTCGTGGACGTTTGCGAGGAGCTGATGAAATTCACGCTGCTGACCCGCGAGCGGGCCGCGTATCTCGTCGACCGCTACAGCGAGCGCAAGGAGCGTGAGCCGGCGCGGCTGCAGGCGGTAGCGGCCGATATCGGTTTCTCGAAGCCGTAGGGCCGCGGCAAGTCAGTCCGGAGGCTCGCTGCGGAATGCGGCCGTCGCGGCCTACTCGGCCGACATCGAGACCCTAGCTAGGGCAGCGATCGGCCTGTCGTCGCAGGCGCCAGCCCGCCCCAGGGCCGATCCTGTCCGTTTCCGCCGAGGGCGCCGTGGAAGCCCTCGCACAAAGGAGGGATCGTCCCCCCGATGGAATACCTGCACACAATATTGTGAAATTTTTATTTGGCGTGTACTCGGTTTCACTTGGACTTGTCTAGGATCACACGAGGGCACCTGGGCTCGTTTGGGTGTACAAGGTTGCTTGCTAGAGCTGTTCCCGGTCAGGTAGCGACGGCCAAGTCGTTCTCGTAGCCGGCTGCGGCGAGGTAGTTGCGGCACTCCTGCGGCGTGAAGCGCGTGAATGCCTGACGGATCGCCGCCCAGAGATCCGGGATCGTGCGAGCGGCCGCGCTGCGCAACAGCGCCTTCAGCTTTGCGAAGGCCTGTTCAATCGGGTTGAAATCAGGGCTGTAGGACGGAAGGTAGAGTAGCCGCGCTCCTGCGGCCTCGATCGCGTCCTGCACGCCCGCAACCTTGTGGGCTGGCAGGTTGTCCATGACGACGATGTCGCCGGGCTGCAGCACCGAGACCAAGGTCTCGGTGACGTAGCTGCGGAAGCGCCTGCCGTTCGTGGGGCCGTCCAGCAGCGCGGTCGCGCACAGCCCGCTCGTGCGCAGGGCGGCGGTGATGGTCGTGGTTTTGTAGTGGCCCAACGGAGCTGCAAGCCGGCAGCGCTCGCCGCGCGGCGCCCAGCCGTAGCGCCGCGCCATGTTGGTGGCCGCCGCCGTCTCGTCCAGGAACACCAGCCGGTCCGGATCGAGGCTCGGGCTGTGCCTCGAACCACGCCTCGCGCGCCGCTCTTACGTCCTCACGCTCCTGCTCAGCTGCGAACGTCGCCCCCTTTTCCAGGTGATCGCGTGTCGCTGGAAAAAGCGCGACAGGTCGCTCGTGCTGGTCTGGACGCCCTGCTCAGCCAGTCGGTCGCGCAGCTCGCGCAGGAAGAGACGCGGCTCCTGCTCGGAGGTCTCCAGGATCAGCGCGGCATGCGCCTCGATGCGCTTCGAGGTGTGATCGCCGCCCATCGCCTTGGGGGCGACATGGCCCTCTTGGTGGGAGCGCTGCGACCAGCGGCTGGCGCTGGAGACGCTGACCCCAAAGCGAGCTGCCGCTCGGTGGCACGAGGCCCCTGCCGCCACGGCCGCCACGACACGCTCGCGTAAGTCGACCGACAGAGGTGAAGGCATCGGCATGCTCCTTCACCCGTCAACGCGCCACCCGCTAACCCGTCGCAATCAGACCGGGACGCGCTCTAGCCCAACCCGTGCGGCCGCGTTTTGATCGGGATCAATCCACGCGGTCCCGTCTCAGGAACCGTGCCGCCGCGTCTCCCCGACTGCTCGGTCCTGCGGGCCGGAAGATCGGGTCCGCTGCGCAAGCGACCTGCGTCTGTGGAGGCGGTGGGGCCGCCGCGGCCTGCCAGCGGCCCTGCGCCATAGTCCTCCTCGCTCCTGAAGAGCCGTTTATTGCTGGGCTTAAGCCCGAGCATCTTTCCAAAATACAATCCAAACCGTTCTCGTCCGGGAACCACTCCGGGCCGACGCTGTTTGAATGGTGCGCCGCAGCATGTGTTTCGCTGCTGGAGAGGAGTCATCTGTCCGGCCGGCTCTTCTGTGCCACTCGCTATCCATGGCGAAGCATCCCGGTCTCTGAGTTGATGATGGTTCGTACAATCGGTCCTTGGTAGCCCTCTGAGTGATTCCGGCCCGAGCGGGACGATTTCCCTTCAGTTTGCGTCGGCGCCCCTTCTTCTCACATCCTGAGGCAGACATGACCACCATCAGGCGGTTGATCCAGACCAACCCCACGAAAGCGAACGAGCTTTTCGCGGTACTCGCTGACACCTCGAACAATGCTGTGAAGACGCGAGAGAGGATCCTGGGTGACCTCAAGTCTGAGCTGGAGCTTCTGGCGAAGTTGGAAGAGGAGCACCTATTCCCAGTCCTGCGGAAGCATAAGGAAACCAGGGACCTCGTCACCGCTGCGCTGAACGACAACAAACAAACCCGCAAGCTGCTGGCGGAGGCTCGAGCAGACGCCGAAGGGCAGCGAGGAGTTTGCGCCGAAGGTCGCCGAGCTGCGGAAGGTCTTCCAGCAGAGCGTCCGCGATGAGCGCAAAGATCTGCTCCCGGCAGTCCTGAAGGCGCTGAGCGACGAGGAGGCCCAGGCGATCGTTGAGAAGATCGAGGATGAGAAGGCCGAAGCCGAAGAAGCGAAGCGCGCCGAAGCGGAACAGCGTCGGACTGAGCAGAGGCAGGAGCGCGAGCGGCTCGAACAGATCCTTGCCGAGGAGAAGGAGGCCGCCGATCGCGAGCGGAAGACCCGAGAGGCCGCCCAGAAAACCGCGGAGCAGGCTGCGCAAACCGCGCAGATCGCCGCTGAGAGCACCAACCAGGTCGCCCAGAGCGCGGCGGAGACCGTTCAGCGTGTCGAGGCCGCCCCCTTGAGCACAGGCTCGCTCTTCTTTGATGCGATGTTTGGGATGTGGGGTGTGCCGTCGGGTCGCTCGGTGACGCGGTCCGGCAATGCCTCGGCATCTCGGACCCAGCCTTCTACCCAGGAAGAGGAAGTCATCCCGCTCGCGGAAGAAACGCTGATCGTAGGCAAGCGCACGGTCAACGGCGGCACGACCACCGTTCGCCGCTATGTTGTCGAGGTTCCAACCGAGCAGCGTGTGACACTGTACGACGAGAAGGTCGTGGTTGAGCGGCGCAAGCCCGTCACCGATGCGGCAACCGGAGAGACCTTGACCGAGGCTCAACGTCGCCATGATCGAGACCTCTGAGGTGCCGCTCGTGGCCAAAGGGGTTAGGGTGAGAGAAGAGGTTGTGGTCCGCCGCGAGCGCACGAAGCGTGTGGAGACGGTGCGGGACACCATCCGGCGCGACGAGGTCGAGATCTCGAGCGCGAGCGAGCGTTCAGGCAACAAGCGGGCTGCGCTCGCTCACAGCCGCAAGTAGACCCTGACGCGTCATCCAAGCGGATCGCGGTCGGTATGCTGACCGCGATCTTGCGACCTGAGGACGTCACCTCACCGGCCGCCTAGCGGGCTTTCGCAAATGCGCATTCTCAGCCCCGGGGCCGGGAGGCTCCGCGCGGCGCAAGGAGTGCGTCGATGAAGTTGCGAAGCTCCGCCAGACGTGGCTGCTGAGCGAACCCCTCGGCCAGTGGCTGACCGGGCTTATCGGCTGCGTCGTGATCGGTGTCGGCTTGGCTTTCCTCCGCAAGGGCTGGAAGGGTGACGTGCTCGAGAGGCTTGCTCTGCCCAACGAGGTTCGCGGATGGGCTGTGCCTATGGGACGGCTCGGGTTTGCAGCTCGTGGCGTGGTGTTTGGTCTGATCGGCGCCTTTCTGATCCTTGCCGCTGTTCACAGCAGCTCCGCGGAAGTGAAGGGGTTAGCAGGTGCCCTGCAGGTGCTGCGTGAGCAACCCTACGGTTGGGTTCTACTGGCCGTCACGGCGGCGGGCCTCTTCGCCTTCGGAGTGTTTGGGCTCGTGCAGGCGCGTTACCGCCACATCGATGCACCCGGCGTGGCCGGCGCTACGGCAAAACTCAAGCAAACGGTCTCGGCCGTGACGGGCAGGTGAGGCAGAACGTTCCCGTTAGCGGCGAGCGGCTCAGATCACCTCTCGCACTCTGATCGCGTTCACCTGCACAGCAAGCGCCCCCTTGTGCGCCGCCAAGTCGTCGGGTCGGCAGCCAGCTTGCACGCGGGCAGCAATTCCGACTTCCTCGCCACGCGGAAGCGAAGTCATCGCGCATCTCAAGGCTGAGGCTCTCCAAGGTCGAGGCGCACGAGGTGCGCTGAGCTGAGCGAGCGCGACGAGTGTCCCGTCAGGCCCGCGCGGCGATGGGAGGGAGCAAGTGCCGGCCCTGAGGCAGGACGTGACGGCGGCCTCGACGGCAGGCTCCCCTGGGCTATCGGCCGCCCGCGCTCGTCACCGTCCCGGATCTGGCCTTCCGGCTACCTATTGCCGCCACCATGCAGTAGCCTCGCGCTCAGCCCGGTCCAAAATACCGGTCAGGTCACCTTTCGCCTCTGGCGCGTAGCCGACCGTCACTCGCGGCTATACTCGGGGAACACGGCTGCCGCTCCTGACGAGGCTCCTTACCTCAGGAGCTTGTCGCGCCAGACACTCTGACCGTCGAATTGCACAGGTCTGGTACTCACGGAGGCCGTTTGAGCGGTTCCGTGCGGACCTTTGAAACGAGGATGAGCGGCCGCGTTGTCTAAAGCTGAGCCTCCGCCGAGCGGAGCGCTTGCCGCTGTCGTGAGTTCGCCGAGGACGGGATGCAAGCCGCTAACCAACCTGAAGCTCAGCCTGTCGCGCCGCGTGTGCCTCCACCCTCCACGCCCGGCCCATCCGGCCTCGGGACCACGGCTGTTCTCGTGCTGGTGGTCGCGGTGCTTCACTTCGGCCGCGAGATCTTCATCCCGATCGCCCTCGCAGTCCTGCTGGGCTTTCTCCTAGCCCCAGCCGTGCGTTTCCTGCGTCGCTTCATAGGACGCATCCTGGCGGTGCTCGTCACCATCTCTGTCGCCCTCGGCATCCTCGCGGCTCTGGCCGGCGTGATCGGCATCCAAGTCGCTCAGCTCGCGACGGATCTGCCCTACTATCAGCGCGCCATCGAGCAGAAGGTGGAGGGCCTTCAGGAAGGTGCTCTCGGGCGCGTCTCCGAACTGCTGAACCAGCTCAACCGAGGCGCCCGCACCCGCACTGAGCAGCCCACCAAGCCCGCAGACGAGCCAGCAAGTGGCAGTCATGCCACGCCGGCGCCAGCTGCTCCGAAGCCGGTCCCTGTCGAGGTCCGGGAGCCTCCTCCAGCGCCACTGGCGCTCACCGAACGCCTGATCGGCCCTCTGCTCCAGCCTCTCGCCACGACCGTCATCATCCTGGTGGTGCTGATCTTTATCCTCTTGCAGCGCCAGGACCTGCGCGACCGCATGATCCGCCTGTTCGGGTCGGACGACTTACACCGCACCACGGCCGCGATGGATGACGCGGCAAGGCGCTTGAGCCGCTACTTCCTGGCACAGCTTGGGGTGAACATCTCCTTCGGTGTGCTGATCGGATGTGGGCTCTGGCTGATCGGTGTGCCGAGCCCCATCCTGTGGGGGGTCGTCTCCGCCATCATGCGCTTCGTGCCCTACGTCGGCGCCTTCGCGTCAGCGGCAGGCCCGATCCTGCTCGCTGCCGCTGCAGAGCCAGGCTGGTCGATGGCGCTGTGGACGGCAGCCCTGTTCCTCGTGACCGAGCCACTGATCGGCAACGGTATCGAGCCGCTCCTTTACGGCCACAGCACGGGCATGTCGCCGATCGCCGTGGTGATCTCGGCCCTGTTCTGGACCTGGGTGTGGGGCCCGGTCGGGCTCCTCATGTCGACGCCTCTGACCCTCTGCTTGGTCGTGCTCGGCAAGCACATCGAGCACCTCGAGTTCCTGGACGTCCTCCTCGGCGATCGCCCGGCCCTTACTCCGGTCGAGAACTTCTATCAGCGCATGCTGGCAGGAGACGCCGATGAGGCCGCGGAGCACGCAGAGCAACTGCTCAAGGAGCGCTCGCTGTCGTCCTACTATGACGAGGTGGCGCTGAAGGGTCTGCAGATGGCCGCCGATGACGCGCGCCGTGGGGCGCTCAAGTCAGATCAGATCGCTTTGATCAACGAAACTGCCGGTGAACTGATCGAGGATCTGGACGATCATGAGGACGGCGACCCTGATCCGGAGAAGGCGGAGCATCAGGCTTCGGCGGACATTCCGTCCCAGTCTGAGCAAGCCTTACCGGAGAGCCGGACTGTAGCGGACCGAGCGCCCGACCCACAGGAACTCCCGCCGCTCTGGCGTGGCGAAGCTCCGGTCCTATGTATCGCGGGCCGAGGACCGCTCGACGAAGCTGCTGCCGCAATGATGGCGCAGCTCCTCAAGAAGCATGGCGTCGGCGCGCGCATTCTCCCGCATACCGCCACAAGGCGCAGCCGAATTGGCGAGCTTGACGTCCAAGGAGTAGCGCTGATCTGCGTCTCCTACCTCGACATCAACGGCACCCCTTCGCGTTTAAGGTATCTGTTGCGCCGATTGCGCCAGCGCGCGGGCGATATCCCGGTCCTCGTGGGTCTATGGCCGTCGAACGATGCCGCGCTGGAAGATGAGACGCTGCGCGATCAGATCGGTGCGGACTATTATGTGGCTACCCTGCACGCAGGCGTTGAGGCTTGTTTAACCGTCGCGCGAGAAGCCGCACGTCAGTCAAGCCCGCGTGCGGAGAGGATTCGCGAGCTTAAAGCTCAACTGAACATCCCTACGAAGCCTAAGAAGTGATGCTCTTCAGACAAACCCACGCTTGGCGTAGGGCTTCACCTCGACAGGGCCGCTTGTCCATTCGACGCTTGTTACACCTCAGCAGTGCAGGGCATGAGGCCGTACGACAGCCGCAGCGCTGACGGATCAGGGGTAGATTACGCGAGGCGAGAGGGGGACAGCGCTGTTCCCAAGCTTGGCCGTGACGCGCAGGCTGAGGGCCTGGGGGTCGGTGCGCAGCGTCTGCAGGCTGGACACGCGCTTGCGCGCCTCGTCCGCTGGTCGTGCGCCGGCCGGCGTAGTCATCGCAACCAAGCGCTTGCGCAGGTCGCTCGAGATCCCTTTTGAACGGTGCGCGTCCTCGAAGTCGGTCACGCGGTGAACAGGCTGTGCTGCGCCCGTGAATACCTTCGGTCCCTCACGCAGCACCACGATGTCACCCTTGCGCAGAGTCGGATTGCGCAGGAGGGCCTCTGCCGGATTGGCCAAGTATGCGCGCTCTTGAAGCGGGACGATGTCACCTGGTCCCTTCGGTTTGCTGTCCTTCGGGGCTTCAGGCGCAGATAGCGCTGCATACTTGATGTGGGCCCGCCTGCTTGTCTGCGGTCGAGCCGGCTGACGAGCGTAGGACCGGCGGCGCTGCCCGGATGAGTACCACCCGCTGGCCGCGCCGACTTGCGGGAGTGCCGCCTCCGCCTGTGCAGGACCACCAAACATCTGGCGAAAGAAGGAATCCAGCCCCCGGGCTGGACCTCGATCCGGACACGACACGCCTGTGCTGGAGCCGCACTTACAGCGGCCTCACCGGTCCGGTAACCGCCGCGCACTTCCAAGGCCTGGCCAAGCCCGGCGAGAATGCGGGCGTGTTATAGCCGATGCCTGCCACCAGCATCCCCTTCTCTTGTGAAGCGAACTTCGGTGGAGTGACGCTGGACGACTCCAGGGCGCAGCAGGGTGCGGTGGCCGCCGACAGAATGAGCCCGCCTAGTCCGCAGCACCGGGCTCGCCATCCGGCTCGGTGGACCTGAGCGCCAGTTTCAGCGTAGGGTGGGGACGAGGTTGATGACCGGTTCATAATAACGTTTCAGGACCCGGGGGCGGTACCCGGCGCCTCCACCAGAAGCATCCTGCCCCGGGTACCGCACGGGGACTAGAGCGAGCGTCCGGCGTTGCGGACCGCGCGCTGCCAGGGTGCTTCTGCTGGGGGCGAAACAGGTTCGACTGGACGGTAAAAGGATCGCGAGTTCTGCTCTGCTTCGGCAGGGTAAGATGCGGCTTTCGGTAAGGACTCGACCGGTTCGGCGCGGGCAACCCTCGTTCCGAGCACCTGACCAAAACTCTAAATGCCAACGACAACGTCGGCATGGAGATGCGCCTCGCGGCGTAATCTTCCGGGGCTTGGGCAAGCCTAGCAACAGAACCCGGGGCTTCGGCCTCGGGGCCTACCCTTCCCCTCGTCAGATACGAGGGTGCCCACCGCTGCGAACCGGCCGGCTGATTGGCCAACTAACCCGCTCGGCGCACACCCAGTCGGTCTCGTCCAAGGTCAACGGTTCTTCACGTCGCAAACGGTGGGCCGCTTGGGCCGACACCGGCTGCTACTTTTGCAATCCAAAACCGGTTCGTGAGGAGTGTCCGTTGGTCGGACTGCGCATCCACCATCGGACGATCTACCGCTATCATCAGCCTGTGAGGCTCGGGTCGCACCGGCTGATGTTGCGGCCCCGTGAAGCCGAGACCTGCGTCTCGTGACCAGTGAGGTGAGCCTGACGCCCAATTGCGCGCTGCGTTGGGCCTACGATGTCTTCGGCAACACTGTCGCGACAGCCATTTTCGGGGTGCCGGCAGACACCCTGGTGATCGACAGCCTCACCCAAGTTGAGGCTCTCCGCCGCCGCCTACCCGGTCTTCGACATCGCCGCTTCCGCCATCACGTACCCCTTCCTCTACTCTGATGACGAATGGACCGATCTCGGCGCCCTGAAGGTTCAGCAGTACGCGGACGAGGGACGCCTGCGGTCGTGGGCACAGGGGTTTGTCGCGTCCGATCCAACCGACACGCTGTCTCTGCTCCAGGACCTGAACGCCGGCGTTGCCAACAGCGTCGCCTACCTGGCTCGGGAGGACGAGGGCACGCGGTCTCCGAACCAGACGCTAGCTCTCGGTCAAGGTTCCTGTCGGGATCTGGCGACGCTCTTCGTCGAGGCCGTTCGCAGCCTCGGGCTGGCGGCCCGGCTTGTCTCCGGTTACCTCTACGATCCGACACAGACTCTCGTCGGCTCGGCAGACGCCGGATCGACGCACGCCTGGGGCGAGGTTTACCTGCCGGGCGCCGGCTGGATCACCTTCGACCCCACCAACCGTAAAATGAGCGGCGCGCACCTGATCCCGGTCGCAGTCGCGCGTGACCTCCGGCAGGCTATGCCCGTGGTTGGTAGCTTTACGGGGCTGCCGAGCGACTTCGAAGGCATGGTGGTGGAGGTTCGTGTCACCCCGACGTAGGCGGGCACGAGATGTTTGATCCCGGCCCCCGGTGAAGCGGGTCCGGTTCAAAAATCTCACCACATCTCTTCCCTGACGAGCGCCTCGTGCTCCTCGCGGAAGCGTGGCGTCATCAGACGCCGCGATCATAACCAGGGCAGGCGGGAGCCATCGGCCTCCATCCGCCATCAGACCTGATCGCCTCCGTTCGGCCCCCGGCGTCATTGTCTGTGAAGTGGAAGTTCTGCAGCCAGATCCACACATTGGCTCGGTTGAGGCGGCGCGTACCGCGACCCTGCATAGCGTCGCGGACGCGCTCGAGGTCGCTTTCGGAGGACGCCCAGAGGTCCCCTGACTGTCGGACCGGACCTACGATGGCGACACGAGGATACGCTTCAGAGGCCTTGTTCAGGCCGCTTCGCGAACAGGCTCGGACGCGCGGTCGATCGCGGCAATGACCTGCCTTGGCGCGAGATGCTGGATCATGTGCCCCATCCCGGGGACCACCACCAGCTCGCTGTCCGGCAATTCGTTGTGCAGACGCTTCGACTGACGTTCGAGATCGACGATCTGATCGTCCCCGCCAGCGATGATCACAACAGGGAGCTTCAAGTCCCTGTAGTGCTTCTCAAGCTCGACGGTCACCGGCGTCATCAGCGCGGCGTCCTCTGCCGACGCACGCAGCTGCACCGGCCGAAGCATCATGGGCTTTGGGAACTCACGATCGAAGCGCTCCGGGACGGCGGCCGGTGCGAACATGGCCTTGATCATGGCGGGCTGCAGGAGCCGCCCGACCACGGGCGACACCGTGTGGCGCATCACGTCACCGATGCCGGGGATCGCTACCGGGGACGAGAGCATTACGTCGGCGCGCAGCGTCGGATAGTAGTACCCGGACGCCAACACGAGGCTGCGCACGAGCTGGGGTGCTTGTAGCGCGAGGGCGACCGCGACGAGTGCGCCCCAGGAGTGCCCGAGCACCACGGCCCGCGTGACGCCAAGTTGCTGCAGTGCCTTCTGGTACAACGTCGCGTGAGCGCGCGGTGTCCAGAGGCCGCGCGGGCGGTCGCTGTAGCCGTAGCCGGGCCGGTCGATGATGATCACCCGGTACCGATTGGCGAGGTCGTCGACGATGCCGCTGGCCAGGAAGTCCTGGATCATCATCCCGTTGCCGTGGATCAGCACGAGCGGTTCGCCTCGGCCCCGCTCGATGTAGTGCAGACGCACGCCATCGACGGTCAGGAACTCGCCGATCGGTGGGGTCTGGCGTTCGGCCTCCCGCGTCTTCGCGGCTGTGAAGAGCGCTGATGCGCCGAGCACCGCGGCGGACCCGAGCAGCGTCGGGACAAGCCAACGGCCGGCTGATGAATGGTGTATCATGATCTGATCCTGGAAGATTGCGGGACATGCTCTTTGATCAACCGGAATGATCTGAAGACATGCAGCCTATTCGGCGTAGGGAAGATGGTCGGGCGGAGAGGCCTTGCGCCGATCTACGGCAACGCGCCGATCATGCTCTTGGCTTGGGTCACCGTGTCCTCGCACGCCCGCTGATGACCCAGCCGATCCTCCTCGACAGCTCGGCTGAGCAGCCGACGCGCGTCTGCGACATGCGCCGACGTGGGGATCATCGTGGCGTCGCTGGGCTCGCCCGCTGGCGCAGCTGCGAGCGCCTTTAACGAATCGCTGCTGCGGATCGCGTGGGCGTCCTGAAGGCCTGCCACGTGAACAGCGCCAGCGCTGTCGAGGCGACGTTCGATTGTCCCGATCTGCTCAGCACAGGAGCTGGCCTGAGCCGGCATTTGCACGAGGCCGAGTAGAAGGGCCGAGACCCCCAGAGAGAGTTCGAGGCGCATGTGAAGATCCTTTATGCCGCGAGCCATCAAGCCGGGTCACACTGCAGAGGAGGCGAACCGAGCGATCCGAGTAGCGGCGGGACACGTCCGCAGCGGACGTGTGATCGCAGGCATTGTTGCGGCGCAATATGAGAACACCCGGCCGCCCTGAACGATCCCTTGCGGCCGACGAAAGATCCGCAGCAGGGAGTGCGCACCTCGCGCGTGGGTAGTGGCACTGGCGAAATGCTCTGATCCGTGCAGGAGCGACGCTTACGTCGCGTGTTCGCAATGAGCTCGGGCCCAGCCGGAACAACGGACGGTGTTCGGGCTCGAACATGCGAGCAGTGGCCCATTTCGGCACTACCCAGGGTGTTCGAGAGGAGGTCCCTCTGTCGCTCCCGCGTTTTCACATAGCCTCGGTCGGCTTCTGTCGTTCAGCCAGTGCCGCGCCAGCGACCGCTTTCCCCTGCCTTTGCCCAAAAGCGGTCGGGCGGCTTTCGTGAAGAGTTTCGGGCGCCGTGAGGCGTACGAAAGTCTCCGAAGAAGGAACCCGCGGGGACCGATGCGCTCAGCTATGGGGATTGGTCGTTTCGGCCCGATGGCGGGGTGTCTGGCGGCAGCCAGCGTGTGACCGTGTCCCGGCGCTCGCACGTGCTGGCTGAGACCGATCCGTTGCCCGCCAGGATCGAATGAGACGCCGACGCGGGGGCCATACCCTGGCGTGGATGGCCGATGGTGACGTCGGCCGGAACAGGCGTACGACGGTCCACGGCCTGCGGCGTGGTGCTCGCAGCAGGCAACGGGGCTCATGGAGGGCCGGATCACGTGGCCCTCATCCGGGTTGAAGCCGAGGCGGTCGGCGGACCCCGTGGCTTCCGGAAGCGGCCGAAGATCTCGACGACATTCATGCGCCCACCACAGCACGGGCACGGGGCGAGCCAATCGGGCGGCTGCGCTGCCTCAGGCGGGGTGATCGGCGGCGAGGCGGCCAGCAGGTCGCGGATGCGGGCGAGGTTGGCGCGGCGGGTGGCACTGGCGAGCAGGCCGCAGTGGCGGACGCGGTGGAAGCCCTTGGGCAGGACGTGCAGGAGGAAGCGCCGGATGAACTCGTCCGTGGTCAGCGTCAGGATGCCGTAGCGTTCCGGCCCGTCGCGGCGATAATCCTTGACGCGGAAGGTGACGCCGGCCGCGTCGAAGCCGACGAGCCGCCGGTTCGAGATGGCGACGCGGTGAGTGTAGCGCGAGAGGTAGGCGAGCACCGCCGCGGGGCCGGCGAACGGCGGCTTGGCATAGACGACCCAGCGCTTGGTTCGGACCGGCGCGAGGTGGCGCAGGAAGGCGCGGCGCTCGGCCAGAGGTGCCAGGCTGCCGAAGACGGCGAGCCGTCCGGCAGCGTGCAGGGCGATGAGCCCGGCCAGGAACAGGCGGCGGAACAGCTTGGCGAGGACGCGTACCGGCAGAAGGAAGCCGGGCTTTGCTGAGATCCAGCGGGTACCGTCGCGCAAGAGGCCGCCGCCCGGCACGATCATGTGGACGTGCGGGTGGTGGGTCAGCGCCGAGCCCCAGGTGTGGAGGACGGCGGTCAGCCCGATGCGGGCACCGAGATGCTTCGGGTCGGCGGCGATGGTCAGCATCGTCTCGGAGGCGGCCCGGAACAGCAGGTCGTCGACGGCGGCCTTGTTCTGGAAGGCGATCCGCGCGGCCTCGGCCGGGAGGGCGAACACGACGTGGAAGTAGCCGACCGGCAGGAGGTCGGCCTCGCGCGCGGCCAGCCACGTGCGGGCCGCCGCAGCCTGGCACTTCGGGCAGTGCCGGTTGCGACAGGAGTTGTAGGCGATGCGCGTGTGTCCGCACGCGTTGCAGGCCTCGACGTGCCCGCCCAGCGCGGCGGTGCGGCAGGTCTCGATCGCCGCCATGACCTTGCGCTGGTGCAGGCTCAGGTGCCCGGCCTGCGCCGCCCGGTAGGCCGGCCCGGCGGCGCGGAAGACGTCGGCGACCTCCAGCACGGAGGCCGGCCCGGCGCGTCAGCCGCCGGCCGCGATCCCCCGGCCTCGAACAGGCCGAGCCGGTCGAGGGGCTGGTCACGGTGCGCACCGTGCGGGTGGCGACCCTGGTGTAGAAGGCAGTATTGTCGAGCTTGGCGTGGCCGAGCAGGACCTGGATCACGCGGATATCGGTGCCGCCCTCCAGGAGGTGGGTGACGAAGCTGTGGCGCAGGGTGTGCGGACCGACGCGCTTGGTGATGCCGGCGGCCCGTGCGGCCTCGACGACGACCCGGCGGAGTTGCCGGGTGCTGACCGGCTTGAGGGCGTGCTGGCCGGGGAACAGCCAGCCGTCGCCCAGCATCACGCCCTGCTGGCGGCCGGCCCGCCACCACTGGCGCAGCAGGGCCAGCAGAGCCGCCGAGAGCAGGGCGTTGCGGTACCGGCCGCCCTTACCTCGTTCGACCCGGATCAGCATGCGCGCACTGTCGATGTCCGTGACCTTCAGCGCCGCGACCTCGGCCACGCGCAGGCCGGCGCCGTAGGCTACGGCCAGGGCCGCCCGGTGCTTGAGGCAGGTCGTGGCGGCGAGCAGGCGGGCGAACTCGTCGCGGCTGAGGACGACGGGCAGCTTGCGCGAGTAGGCCAGACGGACGAGCCGGCGCGCCAGATCCGGGCGGTCGAGGGTGTGGGTGAAGAAGAAGCGCAGGGCCGAGACGATGCCGTTGAGGGTCGGCACCGGCACCCCGGCCTGGCGCTGTTCGACCTGGAAGCGGCGCAGGTCCTGCGCGGTGGCCGTATCGAGCCTGCGTCCGAGGAAGGTGGCCAGACGGCCGACATCGCGCAGATAGTTGCGCTGGGTCTCTTGCGAGAACCGGCGCAGGCTCATCTCCTCGATCAGGCGTTGGCGCAGCGGGCTGATTACAGGGGTGGAAAGCAGATCGTGCATCGACGGGCTCCTCGGATGAAGGGGCCGCGATGCTCGGCCCGCCGCCGACGGGCCTCAAACGACGCGCGACGGCCCGGACGCTACCGCGACCTCACCACCCGCACCCTCCCGCGCAGCGGGTTCGTTCATCGGCCAGATTACGTCACGCGAGATCGCCATAGCGCGCAAGACCGGACGTTCGGCTTAGCGCCCATTCCAGCTGTGCGGGAACGACTTCACGGCTACCCGGAAGCGGACGGCGGCGAATTAGCTAACCCACTTCAGAAGCCTGCGGCTGCGATCAAGATGCCGGGAGGATCAACTAGCATAATCCCGGTCTGATCCCGCGGAGCATATCTGCGGGTCGCGCCCCGGGCGCTTTTCGTGGCGCTCAGCCTTCCCGATTGCTCGACCGCCGCGGCGGCGGGAGTTACTTATGCGGCCTGAACGCAAATCTGCCAGAGTGGGTGTGCTAAAACCCTCGCTTCTGGTCGAAGGTAGTGCCGCCACGCTCAAGCGCCTGGCAAGTGCGCAGCTACGTGCTGCGCGGGGGCTCTTGGCTGGGACCACGAGCGATCTCGGTCGGGCGCCTCGGGCGACCGACGGGACTTTGGCGCTCATCGAATGCCAGGAAGACGCGGGTGAACCGCACCTGCTCGCCCGGATCGATTGCTCCTTGAGAACCGCCGGCACGATCTTCCTCGACAACTGCATGATGGATGAGGGCGGCCCTGGGGTGCGTCTCGGGCGGCAAGATCCCTATGACGAGGGCCTGCACCTCGGCGAACTCACAAGCGAGAACGACGGGTAGACGAGCGAGATCGCCGCCGGTTCGCTGGTCGCGATCCGCGGCCGCGGCGTTGCGGTGATTTGGCACTGAACGTGGACACCGCCATTCGGAGACAACGCTGTGGCCATTCTCTCGGTGCTCCGACCGCGCCGCGCAGTCACCTCGCCAAAGCGCTCGCTCGTGAAGACCCTGACGTGGCGCATCATTGCCGAGGTGGACACGTTTGTGGTCAGCTATCTGGTAACCGGGAGTATGACGTGGTCCTTCGCCATCGTTGGTATCGAGAGCACGACGAAATCCGTACTGTACTACCTGCATGAGCGCGCCTGGGGGAGAGTGCTTTGAGGTGCCAGTATTCTGCCGCTCGCGCCTGAGAAAAGCTCGTCTACGCCGACAGGCATCGTGGCTGATGAGCGCCCACTGAATGCGTCGGGTGAAGCCTGATCGCCACTTCCACGTAGCGATCTGCGGATCGATCCCGCGATGAAAGCGGTCGCGCTCATGCGCATTCCCGCCTGAACGCTGCTGACATCGGACAGCACTTTAGATTCCCTACCGAGAGGCGCTCCAAGTCCCTGCTCGCTGTTCGATTTCCGCATCGCGCCTAGCCTGAGCCAGCGCATCTTGCAAATTCGTGTATCGAAAATCGCGATATCGAAAATAATCGGCCGGCACTCGAACAATTCCAAGTCTCGCCATTTCCTGCTCGGCCTCTAGATCGAGCCTCTGTCGCTGCGCTTCATTTTCTTGGGTCGACATTCTAAGATGATCCTTAGCCTGAGAAATGCTCGTCATCGATGTGGGAGAGGTGGCGCTCGGCCTGTAGCTTCGAAACCTCGAACACATTCCTGCTCTGCGCCTTCGTGAGCATCGCGGCTTGGAACGCCTTGTCCCGCCGTATGTGAGAGTGCGGGCGAGCCCACGTATTGCAAAACAAGGCGATCGGCCTGGCTTGGATGAAGGAAATTAGAGCCCTCCGGCCCGGCTCAGACGATACAGTAATCGTGCTTCCTCGACTTTAGATCACCGCCCGCAGATGCGAGCGCAGCTTGCTCCCGCCCAAAGCGGTTTATCAGCATCTTCGCGCGGTCCCCGGAGATGTGATGCTCGGCGATCAAGCCGTCGATGATGCTATTGAGTTCTTTGGCGGTGCATGACTGCTTGCGGAGTTCGAATAACAGAGTGTCTGCACGCCCCATCTCCACAAGATCGTGCTTGATTTGGATCGTCGACGGAAGGCGTTGTTTCCGTCCGAACCGCGTGCGGTCGGCCATGGTCAAGTTCCTTCTGCCCTTGGAGAGGAAGATCCGTCGAGTTCAGCGCTACCCAGCGCCGGTGCCGTGTGGTTACTGATCAATCTTCCGAGGCGGGCACGGTTCCAAAATAAACGGCGAGTTATTAATTTATCGATTTTTTTGATTTCATAGACAAAGTTTCGGCGTCCCCCATGAGCTGCCGTGAAAATAAATTCAGAAGATTTGCAAGCTGCTGTCCCGATTCTGCGTTGCGGCCGTGGCCCGGGCCGCCTCACGTCGCCGCGGGCGACAGCGAAGAGATCTTTCGCAAGTAGTTCGATGCTCCGAGGGTTCGCGCGCTGCCGACCTTGATCCTCCCTCGGCTTCGCGGACACCTCTGATACGCTCATGCTGAGCGGGGAAGGTGTCGGATGGCGAAGACGAGACGGGAGTTCACGCCCGAGTTCAAACGCGAAGCGGTCGCCCTGCTGGAGAGCAGTGGCCGGCCGCAGATACAGGTCGCGGCCGAGTCTCGGGATCCAGCCCTCGATGTTGCGGCAGTGGCGTGCCGCGCTGAACGGAGCCTCACCCCGGCCGCGGCCGGCAGGATCGACGGGGATTTCGCCACCAAGCCCGGTCGCCTCGCCGTCCGATCAGGCCGCCGAGATCGCTCGCCTGCGGCGTGAGTCTCGACCGCACGCGCATGGAGCGCGCCGTGCTAAAAAGCCATCGGCATCTTCGCGGAGATGCCCAAGTGACCTTCGCCTTCATCGAGCAGCATGCGCGGACCTGGCCGGTGCGTCTCATGTGCCGCGTGCTCGGAGTCTCACCCAGCGGCTTCTACGGCTGGCGGTCACGGCCAGAGAGCGCCCGCTCGGCCTCCAACCGCCAGCTCCTGGACGATGTCCGGCGCATCCATGCCGCCCACCATCGGCGCTACGGTGCCCCACGCGTGCATGCCACCCTGCGGGCCGAGGGCCGGTCTGTCAGCCGTGGGCGGGTGGAGCGTCTCATGCGCCGGCACGGCATCCGTGCCCTGGCGGGGCGTCGGTTCCGGCCCTGCACGACCGACAGCCGTCACGATCTCCCGATCGCCCCAAACCTCCTGAAGCAGGACTTCTCGGCCACGCGGCCAAACACGGTCTGGCTGGCCGACATCACCTACCTGCCAACCGGCGAGGGCTGGCTGTACCTGGCCGCCATCCTCGATCTGGCCACGCGCAAGATCGTCGGCTGGTCGATGCGCGATCACATGCGCACCGAGCTGAGCGTGGCGGCGCTGATGATGGCCGCCCAGCGGCAGCGACCGGCCGCAGGGCTCATCTGCCATTCGGATCGTGGCAGCCAGTACGCGGCGGAGGCCTACCGGAAGCAGCTCGCCAGCATAGGGGCCAGGCCGTCCATGAGTCGGACAGGATGCTGCTACGACAACGCCCCGATGGAGAGCTTCTTCCACACCCTCAAGGTCGAACTCGTCCATCAGCGGCGATGGGCGACCCGGGATGAGGCGCGACGCGACCTGTTCGCTTACATCGAGGGCTACTACAATCGGCAACGCATCCATTCGGCACTCGGCTATCTCACGCCCGAGCAGGCCGAACGGACCGCGAGCTAATCTCCCCGTGTCCGCGAAGTCAGGGGAGGATCAGATTGCGGGGCGCCTGCATGGTGGCGGAAGCCTTAGCCTAGTAACGGATCGGTAGCCGCGGGCCAGTTTCACGGAGCCGTGGCACCGGCCCCGCTCGCGAGCGGCGGAGACGGCCTATCCACCTTGGGCGAGTTCCGGCAGTGGGACCGCGACGCTGACCCGCAGGCCATCCGGCTCGAAAGCTAGGTCGACCTTTGCGCCGATCTGCAGCGTGAGCACCCTGCTGAGCAGCTGCGAGCCGAAGCCTTCGCGGGTTGGCAGCGCCACTGGCGCTCCATCATGCTCGTTCCAGGTCCAGTGCAGCACCCGCCCCTCGGGGCCCACCTCGACCGACCAGGTCACCTCCAAGCGCCCGTCCGGGTCGCCGAGCGCGCCGTGGCGGATCGCGTTGGTGGCGAGCTCGTGGACCGCCATGCCGACCGGGACCGCGAGTTCCGATGCGAGGACGACCGCCGGCCCCCTCAGCGAGGTGCGTTGGCGCCCGGGCTCATCGTAGGCCTTGAGCCTCCGCCGACAGGAGTTCCTCGAAAGCAACGGCCTGCGTGTGATCGTCGGTGATCAGGGCGTGCGTCTTGGCGAGCGAGGCGATGCGGCCCGTGAAGGCCTGCCGGAACTCCGCCAGGCTCAGGGAGGAGCGTAGGCTGGCGTTGAGCACGGCCTGAACGGTGGCGAGCGTGTTCTTCACGCGATGGTGGAGCCTCGCGCACCAGCAGGTCCTGGCGATCCTCGGAAGCGCGCCGCTGCGTCACGTCGCGCTGAGCCGAGACCCAGCGCGTGATGCGTCCGTCGGCGTTCCGCACCGGCGTGATCAGCCACTCGACCATGTAAGTCGAGCCATCCTTGCGGTAGTTCAGGGCCTCGCCCTGGAACGGCTCGCCGGCGGCCAGCGCCGCACGCATGCGGTCGAGCACGCCACGTTCGGTGCCGGGTCCCTGGAGCAGGCGCGGCGAGCGCCCGAGAACCTCATGCGCCGCGTAGCCAGTCATGCGGGTGAAGGCGGGGTTGGCGTACTCGATGCGCGGGCCCGGCGGGTCAAGCTCCGCGGAGGTGATCAGGATGGCCTCACCGGACGCCTCGACCGCGGCGAGGAGCACCTCAAGGTCCGGTCTCGCGGTATTCGCGGTGTCGTGAGCCAAGGCTCTCTCCTGACCCGGCCCCACTCCCGAGGCTGCAGATCAACCTGTGATGGCCACCGCCGGTTGCCGACCTGCGTTGCCGACACGTTGGCGGACATTGGCAACGCACATCCTGCAGCGTCCGCTTCAGCTGGCCGACTATTCAAAGGCAGTCCGACTGCTTTCGGCCAACCCCAGACGCTTCAATCCGCCTGTCTGGAACACGTCAGACTCCGAATCTACGTGCCGAATATGGGCATATAAACTAGACTGCTCGCTGTCGACGCGATTGCACTGCGGCCCCTGGAGTGAACCGAGTAGCATTTAAATCAAGGGGTTAGCTGACGCTATTCACGTGCGAAGCCAACGGCGCGATCAGCTGACTGTCGAATTCGACGTCGTTAGAATCAGCGATCAAGCGCCGTATTGGCGCGAGTTGCCGAGGATCAATGGCAGAGTAAAAATTCAATTTGGGTCGGACTGTCACCGCAACGCGGTCACAAGGCCTGTCACAACGGCATATCAGCTCGATGTCAAACGCCCTAAAATAGCTACCGACGCTCTTCTAACCGGCTATCGCGGAGGGAATTTCGATGAAACGCATCGTGGTTTGCTGCGATGGGACCTGGAATAACGACGACCTTCAAACTGAGGACACAAACGTTGCGCAGATTGCACGCTCAATCCACGGTTCGGTCAACACAGGCGGGGCCTCGTTTCAGATCGTGCTCTACCTTCGTGGTGTCGGTACAACCGGCCTGAAGCTGGAAACCTTCGTTGAGGGAGCAACCGGCCTTGGCATCGACGACAACATAAGGTCAGGATACCAGTTCATCGCTCAGAACTACGTTCCCGGCGACGAGATCTTCCTGTTCGGCTTCTCGCGCGGCGCTTTTACCGCTCGCAGCCTAGTCGGTTTGATATCTGCCTGCGGAATCCTGAAGCGGCAGTCCCTGGCATCGCTCCCCGATGCCTGGGCATACTACCGCTCCTCCAAGCCCCATTCGCCGAACGATTTTCAGGGCAAGTACAAGGCCCAAGTGCACGACGGTGTCACGATCAAATTTTTAGGCGTCTGGGACACGGTCGGCAGCCTCGGCATCCCGGGTGCCCTCCTCGCAGATACCAACAAGAAGGCGTTTGCCTTCCACGACACAAGCCCTTGCTCCATCGTGAAGACCGCCGTTCAAGCCCTGGCTATCGACGAGCATCGCCACAACTTCATCCCGACCTATTGGACAGGCACCGCGCCCGCCGGCTCTTCGGTCCAGCAGGTGTGGTTCGCGGGCGCGCATGCCGATATCGGCGGCGGGTACAATACCCGAACGCTCGCCGACATCCCGCTTGTCTGGATGGCGCGGAACGCTGAGGCAGCCGGACTCGCTATCGACTGGGCCTGCTTGCCGAAGGGACGGCTGAACGCGGGAGCGCCTGCTCACGACTCATCCTCAGGCCTCTTCGCTCTCGACCACCTCAGGCCGACGCTCCGACAGATCGGTGGACGGCCGTGTGACAACGCGTTCAATGAGAGCCTGTACGTTGCCCAGGACGAGAACGGACGGCCGGTTCAGACGATTAACGAGGCGGTGCATCGAAGCGTCATCGAGCGCTACGGCAAGCCCGCCCAGCTGTGCACGAACGACGAGAGTGGAACGTGCTCGTCTGCAACCTACCAGCCGAAGACGTTGCAGCCCTACTTCGGGCCAAGCGGTTTCTCAGGTCTGCCGATCGTGGATTGAGCGCTCGAAGACCGAGTCTCGGAAGGACTGCACGCGAATCGTTGGGCGGGGCTGAGCGCGCTTGACTCCAGCGCTGAACGCCAACCGATCTGCGCCGCCTATCTGACACGCGAATTTGCCGCCGGGAGGGCTGCATGGAGTACGTGAAGTTCGGTTCCACAGGGATCAAGGTCTCTCGGCTCTGCCTCGGCTGTATGACCTTCGGTGATCCTGACAGAGGCAATCACCCCTGGACGCTCGATGAGGAGAAGAGCCGCCCCATCGTCCGCCAGGCCATCGAGCAGGGGATCAACTTCTTCGACACGGCAAACGTGTACTCCGACGGCTCTTCAGAGGAGATCACGGGCAAACTCCTGAAGGAGTTCGCCAATCGCGATGACGTCGTTCTTGCCACCAAGGTCTACAACCGCATGCGACCTGGCCCGAACGGCATGGGCTTGTCACGCAAGGCGATCATGCAGGAGATCGACGCCAGTCTGACGCGCCTCGGAACAGACTACGTCGATCTCTACCAGATCCACCGCTTCGACTACGACACACCGATCGAGGAGACGCTGGAGGCGCTCCATGATGTCGTGAAGGCAGGCAAGGCCCGCTACATCGGCGCTTCCTCAATGCCGGCCTGGCGCTTTGCCAAGGCGCTTTACGTCTCGCGGCTGCACGGCTGGACGGAATTTGTCAGCATGCAAAACCACGTGAACCTGCTCTATCGCGAGGAGGAGCGGGAGATGCTGCCCCTGTGCGCCGAAGAGGGCGTTGCGGTGATGCCGTGGAGCCCACTGGCGCGTGGGCGGCTCACGCGGCCCTGGGACGAAACCACTGAGCGCCTTCGGACGGATGAGGCGCTTCACCGGTTCTACGGCAGGACCGAGGAGGCGGACCGCAAGGTGGTCGATGCGCTCGGCGAGGTCGCCGCTCGGAGAGGCGTGCCCCACGCTCAGGTCGCGCTTGCATGGCTTCTCCGGAAGAGCAAACACGTCACGCCAATTATCGGTGCCTCACAGCCGAATCACCTCACAGATGCGGTTGCAGCGCTCACGCTGGAGCTGAGTGCCGATGAATGCGCGGCGCTCGAAGCACCTTACATCCCGCACGAGGTGTCAGGCTTCAGCTGAGCATTGGAATCACTACGGCTGAGGCGAGAGGCCGGCGATAGCGGTTTCAGAAACGCCAATTTGAGAGCCGCAGCGAACACCGCAAGCAGCTCGGCTCGGCAATCTAAGGCGAGGGAGTGAGATCCGCTTCTTAAGCCACGATCAGCATGCGGCACCAGGTAAAGGATGAGGAATCCGCCCGGAGGGATAGCGTATCAGGATCGAAGGTCTGGGATGCGGGCATATTAGAGACACTGCTCAGCCTTTCCTTAGTTAAACACGGCGGCCTGTCACTCTGCGGAGTGATGTTGCATCAACGACTTACAGCTTCGAATCGTGTGGGCGGCAGCAAGCACGCTCGCGCAAATGTCGAATTCGGCGGCCCTGGGGAATGCCGTGTCGCCCAGCGGCCACATGCACATAGCCACTCGCAATCGGCCTACTCGCCGCCGGACCGAACGCTAGCTACCGCGGCGATCAACCGGCTGCCGCAGTCGATCGCTCTGCGCGCAGGTTCGTGTCAATTTCTTGCCAGGGGGTTCGAAAACCCTGCGGATAGCAATAGGATAGCTTCCCTATGGAATTTCTGCACACCATGGTTCGGGTGGCCGACCTCGACCGCGCGCTCGCCTTCTATGTCGACACGTTCGGCCTGAAGGAAGTTCGCCGGGTCGAGAACGAGAAGGGCCGCTTCACCCTCGTCTTCCTGGCTGCGCCCGGAGATGTCGAGCGGGCGACGGCGACGAAATCGCCGCTGATCGAGTCTCACCTACAACTGGGACCCGGAAACCTACACGGGCGGGCGGAACTTCGGCCATCTCGCCTACCAGGTCGAGGACATCTACGCCTTCTGTGCCCGGCTGCAGGAGAAGGGCGTGACCATCAACCGGCCCCCGCGCGACGGCTACATGGCCTTCGTGAAGTCGCCGGACGGCATCTCCATCGAGATCCTGCAGAAGGGGGCGCCAAGGAGCCGCAGGAGCCATGGAAGTCCATGGAGAACACCGGCACCTGGTAAGGGCCCTGCACCCTTGACCCGGACGGCACCGCAGGCGCATCTGCCCGTGGATCAGCCGGCCGGGCGGCCGCTCCGGACGCGCGAGCGTCCGGGGAGGAAAGTCCGGGCTCCATGGAGAGACGGTGCCGGATAACTTCCGGCGGGGGCGACCCCAGGGACAGTGCCACAGAGAGCAGACCGCCCCGGATGCGTCCGGGGTCAGGGTGAAAGGGTGCGGTAAGAGCGCACCGCGGACGCGGCAACGCGGACGGCACGGCAAACCCCACCGGGAGCAAGACCGAATAGGGGCGGCGCGCCCTTCGTGAGAAGGGCAGGCCGGCTCTCCAGGCCAATCGCCCGGGTTGGTTGCTCGAGGCGGTCGGCAACGATCGTCCCAGAGGAATGGCCGCCACGTCGGCGCGCGCGAGCGCTCCGGCCCTACAGAACCCGGCTTACAGGCCGGCTGATCCCCCGAATCCTCAATCTCACAACGCCTTATTCGCAAAAACCGCCGCCGCGCCGCCGAAGCAGCGGAGTCCGAAATTCGTGGGCGGCAAAAACCTTCGGTTAACCTTGCCGGGTTCAGATCGGTCCGCGCGGCAGCGCCAAGCTTGTGCGTTGACGATCCTCCGAGGCCCATGATACCCGGCATCCTCCCGTCAACGGCGTGTATCGGATCGCCGGGCGCAACCTGCCTCACCGCAGGTCTCGTCCGTGCGCGGCGTTTTGCGCACTCCGCATCCGGTGCCGTTCCCGTCACGCGTGCCGCCCTCGTGCGGCCCGGCACAGGGCACCATGAGACGCACGAGCCGTATCCGCACCCTGGTCTCCGGGGCGCGCAGAACCTTCGCCACCTCCCGCGTTTCACCGGCGACATGCGCATGATCCGGCGTCGTCCCCCGGCCGGGATGGCGGCCGCCCCGCAGCCGGAATCCGCGCCGCACGTGCCCGTGCTGCTCGACGAGGTGGTCGAGGCACTCAAGACCGAAGGCGGCCTCGCCGTCGACGGCACCTTCGGGGCGGGCGGCTACACGCGCGCGCTGCTGGCGGCCGATCCGGCCCTGCAGGTGCTGGCCATCGACCGTGATCCCACGGCCATCGCCGGCGGACAGGCGCTGGTCGCAGAGGCCGAAGGGCGCCTGCGCCTCCTGCCCGGCCGCTTCGGCGATCTCGACACCCTCCTGGTCGAGGCGGGCGCGCCCCGGGTGGACAGGGTGGTGCTCGATATCGGCGTCTCGTCGATGCAGCTCGACGCGCCGGAGCGGGGCTTCTCGTTCCGCAACGACGGCCCCCTCGACATGCGCATGGGCGCCGACGGCCCGAGCGCGGCCGACCTCGTCAACGAGGCCGATGAGGCGGTGCTGGCCGACATCATCTACCATTACGGCGAGGAGCGGCGCTCGCGTGCCGTGGCGCGGGCCATCCACGAGGCCCGCCGCCGCGGCCGGATCGAGACCACCGGCCAGCTCGCCGAGCTGGTCGCCGGCGTGGTGCGGGCTGAGCCCGGCAGCCATATCCATCCGGCGACGCGGACGTTCCAGGGCCTGCGGATCGCCGTCAACGACGAACTCGGCGAACTGGTGCGCGCACTCCACGCGGCCGAGCGGGTTCTCAAACCGGGCGGGCGTCTCGCCGTCGTGACGTTCCACTCGCTCGAGGACCGGATCGTCAAGCAGTTCTTCGCCGCCCGCAGCGGCCGCTCCGCGCAGGGCTCCCGCCATCTGCCGGGCGCCCCGGCGGAGACGATCCGCAGCTTTCGCCTCGTGACCAAGGGACCTGTCCTGCCGGGCGAGGCCGAGATCGCGCGCAACCCGCGCGCCCGCTCGGCCAAGCTCCGGGCCGCCGAGCGCACCGAATCCGACGTGCCCGAACCGCTGGCGGCCCTGACCGCCCTGGCGCGCCTGCCCGAAGCCGCCCGCGGGGGCCATCGCCGATGATCCGCCTCCTGAATCTCCTGGCTGTGGCCGGCCTCGTGGCTTCGGCGATCTACGCCTACTCGATCAAGTACGACACGCTCTACCAGGGCGGCCAGGTCTCCAAGCTGCAGAGCGCACTGCATAGCGAGCGGCAGGCGATCGCGGTCCTGCGCGCCGAGTGGCAGCTCCTGACACGGCCGGACCGGCTACAGGCCGCCGTCGACAAGCATCTCGCCCTGGAGCCGATCGGCTCCAGCCATCTGGCCCGCCTCTCGGACCTGCCCGCCCGGCCCGAGCGCGGCGACGAGATCGGCCGGCTGCTCGCGGCGACCGCGACCCCCAAGGACAAAGGCGCGAGCGAGCCGCGGACCACCGGCTCCATCACCCGCACCGTCACCACGACCCGCACCCCGACGACGGCTTCGAGGTAGTCATCCGTGTCTGAAGATGCCGACCAGACCTTAGACGCGGCAGCCGCGGCGGAAGCCGCCGAACCCGACGTGTCGGAGCACGAGGCCGCGCTGCTGGAAGCCGCTGCGCTGGCGCATGCCGCGACCGCGCCGCGGCCCCTCGAAGAGGGCGAGCGCGAACCGGAGCCGCGGTCCGAGCGCGCCAAGACCTTCGTGCGGAGCATGTTCCGGCTCGCCATCGAGCGGTCGCACATGCGCGTCGCACTGGTCGGGCTGGTCTTCGTCGCGGTGTTCGGGACGATCTCCGCCAAGCTCCTGATGATGGCGATCTTCGGGGATCCGCCGAGCCAGGAGCACCGTGTGGCGGCCGCATCGTCCACCGCCTTCCGACCCGACATCATCGACCGCAACGGCGAGATCCTGGCCACCGACATCCGCACGGTCTCGGTCTTCGCCGAGCCGGGCAACATCTACGACAAGGACGAGGCGGTGGAGCTGCTCACCGCCGTCCTGCCGGAACTCAACGCCTCGGAGCTGCGCGCCAAGCTGTCCGCGCGCAAGGATCGGAAGGGCGCCGGCTTCGTGTGGGTGAAGCGCGAGCTGACCCCGAAGCAGCAGGCTGAGGTCCACCGGCTCGGCATCCCGGGTATCGGGTTCCTGCCCGACCACAAGCGGGTCTACCCGAACGGCGTCGCCGCCGCCCACATCCTGGGTGCGACGAACCTCGACGGCGTCGGCATCGCCGGCATGGAGAAGTACATCGATTCCACCGGCCTGCAGGCCCTCAACAGCTTCGGGTTGATCAACAAGCAGGCCGATCTCAAGCCGGTGCAGCTCTCCATCGACCTGCGGGCGGAGTTCGCCGTGCGCGACGAGCTGGCCTGGGGTATCGACCACTTCAAGGCCAAGGCCGGCGCCTCGATGATCCTCGACGTGAAGACCGGCGAGGTGATCGCGCTCGTCTCCATGCCGGATTTCGACCCGAACGATCCGAAGGACGCGCTCTCGCCCGACCGGATCAACCGCATGAATGTCGGCGTCTACGAAATGGGCTCGACCTTCAAGGCGATGACGCTCGCCATGGCGCTCGAGTCCGGCAAGTACAATGTCAACTCGACCTTCGACACACGCGGCGGCGTGCTGAACTGGGGCCGCCAGAAGATCCACGAGTATCACGGCACCAACCGCGTCATCACCATGCCGGAGGTGTTCACGCACTCGTCGAACATCGGCTCGGCCAAGATGGCGCTCGGCGTCGGGGTGCCCGGCCACAAGGCCTTCCTGAAGAAGATGGGCCTGCTCGACCGGCTGCGCACCGAGCTGCCCGAGAGCGCGGCCCCGATCGTCCCGGCGCGGTGGAGCGAGATCAACACGATCACCATCGCGTTCGGCCACGGCATCGCGGTGGCGCCGATCCAGGCGGCGATGGCGGTGGCCGCCATCACCAACGGCGGCGACCTCATCACCCCGACTTTCCTGAAGACCACCCCCGAGGAGGCCAAGAAGCGCGCCACGCACGTGCTCTCGGCGCAGACCTCGGAGGCGATGCGCTACATCATGCGGCTGAATGCGACCGAGGGCTCTGCCAAGAAAGCCGCGATCCCGTACTATTTCGTCGGCGGCAAGACCGGAACGGCCGAGAAGGTGATCGGCGGACGCTACATCCACAACCGCCTGTTCACCACCTTCATGGCGGCGGCGCCGATGAACGACCCGAAGTACCTGTTCGTTACCATCATGGACGAGCCGCAGGGCCTGCCGGAATCGGGCGGCTACGCCACGGCGGCCTGGAACTCCGGCGTCGTCACCGGCAAGATCATCGAGCGGGTGGCGCCGATCCTCGGCCTACCGCCGCAATTCGAGCCGCCCGTGAGGCCGTTCCCCCAGATGGTCAAGCTGAACGCCTACCACATCAACCAGCTCGGCGGCCCGTGATGGTGACGTCATGAGCGCCCGGCTCGCCGACCTGTTCCCGGAGGCCGCCGGCCCGGCGGCGGATCTGACGGTGTCGGACCTCACGGCCGACAGCCGTCAGGTCGCCACCGGGACCGTGTTCGTCGCCGTGCCGGGCACCAAGGCCGACGGCCGGCGCTTCGCCGCTCAGGCCGCCGACCGGGGCGCGGTGGCGGTGGCGGGCGAGGGCGCGCGCCCCGCAGATCTTCCCGAGGCGGTCGCCTGGATCGCAGTCGCCGATGCGCGCCGGTCCCTGGCGCTGGCCGCAGCCCGCCTCGCGGGCGCGCAGCCTGAGACCGTGGTGGCCGTCACCGGAACCGCCGGCAAGAGTTCGGTGGCCGACTTCGTGCGCCAGATCCTGTCGCGCATCGGACGCGACGCGGCGAGCCTCGGCACGGTTGGGATCGTCACCGACCGCGGCGCCCAATACGGCTCGCTCACCACCCCCGATCCGGTGACGCTGCACCGGACGCTGGCGCGGCTCGCCTCCGAGGGCATCACCGATCTCGCCATGGAAG
Organism: Methylobacterium sp. P31; assembly: GCA_050632875.1. GTDB lineage: Bacteria > Pseudomonadota > Alphaproteobacteria > Rhizobiales > Beijerinckiaceae > Methylobacterium. The sequence continues at coordinate 1,158,047 of JBODSC010000003.1, forward strand.
CGTCCTCCCACGGGATCGAGCAGCGCCGCCTCGATGGCGTGCGGCTTACCGCGGCCGGCTTCACCAATCTCGGCCGCGACCACCTCGACTATCACGCGACCATCGAGGAATACCTCGCGGCCAAGCTGCGCCTGTTCACGGATCTTCTCCCGCCCGGCTGCCCGGCCATCGTCAACGCCGACGGCGCCTATGCCGACCGGGTGATCGCTGCCGCGGAGGGAGCAGGTCGGCCCGTCCGCACGGTCGGGCGAGTCGGCCGGGACATGCGGGTCGAGTCCGTCCGGACGGAGGGCTTCGCGCAGGCGGTGAGACTGACCTTCGGCGGCCGCATCTGGGAGCTGCGCCTGCCGCTCGTCGGCGAGTTCCAGGTCGAGAACGCACTCGTGGCGGCCGGCCTCGCGCTCGCCACCCCTGCCGGTGCCGCCGACCCGGACGGAGTCTTCGCGGCCCTCGACCATCTCACCGGCGTGCCGGGCCGCATGGAGCGGATCGGAGAAGCGCAGGGCGGCCTTTGCCTCGTCGACTACGCGCACAAGCCCGAGGCGCTTGAGAGCGTACTCACGGCGCTCCGCCCCTTCGCGTCGGGCCGGCTGGTGGTGGTCTTCGGCTGTGGCGGGGACCGCGACCGGGGCAAGCGCCCCGTGATGGGGACAATCGCCGCGCGTCTTGCCGACACGGTCATCGTCACGGACGACAACCCCCGGACCGAGGAGCCTGCGGCTATCCGCCGGGCGATCCTGGAGGGGGCCCCGAACGCGGAAGAAATCGGCGACCGCGCCGAAGCGATCCGCAGCGCCGTACAGCGCCTGTGTCCCGGCGACGTGCTGGTCGTGGCCGGCAAGGGTCATGAAACCGGCCAGATCGTGGGGGATCGCACGCTGCCGTTCTCGGATCACGCGGTGCTGCGCGCTGCGATCGCCGAGGCGGCCGTGTGACGGCGCGGCTCGATCGTCGCAGGGGCTGACCATGACTGCACTCTGGACCCGCGAGGAACTCGAGGCTGCCACCGGCGGCCGCCTGACCGGCGCGGAGCGCCCGATCGGTGGCGCCTCGATCGACACCCGCACCCTCCAGCCCGGCGACCTGTTCTTCGCCATCCGGGGCGAGACCCGCGACGGCCACGCATTCGTCGCCGACGCGCTCGGCCGCGGCGCCGGCGCCGCAGTGGTGAGCGCGGCACGCGCCGCGGATCTGGCGGCACACGGCCCCGTCCTTGCGGTGCCGGAGATTGGTCCCGATCCGGTCCTGTCGGCGATGATCCGCCTGGGTGCCGCCGCCCGGGCCCGAACGCAAGCCCATGTCGTGGCGGTGACCGGCTCCGTCGGCAAGACCGGGACCAAGGAGGCCCTGCGCCACGTGCTCTCGGGGCAAGGCGAGACCCATGCCTCGGCGGCCTCCTACAACAATCACTGGGGCGTGCCGCTGACGCTGGCCCGGATGCCGCGTTCCACGCGTTACGGCGTGTTCGAGATCGGCATGAATCACCGGGCCGAGATCGTGCCGCTGACCGCGCAGGTCCGTCCCGACATCGCGCTGATCACCGCGGTCGAGCCGGTCCATATCGAGCATTTCGCCTCGCTCGCCGCCATCGCGGATGCCAAGGGCGAGATCTTCTCGGGGCTACAGCACGGCGGCGTGGCGATCATCAACCGCGACGTCCAGCATTTCGACCGTCTCGTGGCCCACGCGCTTGCGTCCCAGGCCGGCCGGGTCGTCACCTTCGGCGAGCACCCGGAGGCCGACGTGCGCGCCCTTAGGATCGTGCTCCGCCCCGACCTGTCGGTGATCGACGCAGTCGTGATGGGCCAGCCCGTGACCTACAAGCTTGGCACAGCCGGCCGGCACGCGGCGCTCAACTCCTCGGGGTCATGGCGGTGGTCCACGCGCTGGGAGCCGATCTCGCCCAGGCCGCCCTGTCGCTCGGTGGGCTGACACCGCCGGTCGGGCGCGGCGAGCGCACGGCTCTCGAGATCGGCGGCGGCACGGCCTACCTGGTCGACGAGAGCTACAACGCCAACCCGGCCTCCGTGCGGGCGGCCCTCGCGACCCTGGCCGGCATCGAGACCGGTCCGCGCGGGCGCCGCATCGCGGTGCTGGGCGACATGCTGGAGTTGGGCGCGGCTGCCCCCGACCTGCACCGTGGCCTCGCCGAGGCGATCGAGGCGGCCCGAATCGACCTCGTCTTCGCCGCCGGTCCGCTGATGCGCCACCTGTTCGAAGCCCTGCCGGTGAGCCGCCGCGGTGCAGTGGCCGACACCGCCGCCGACCTGCTCGAGCCGCTCGCCAGGGCCCTGAGGGCGGGCGACGCCGTGATGGTCAAGGGATCGAACGGCAGCCGCATGGGCCGGATTGTCGAGGCGCTGAAAGCCCGCTACGCGGTCGACCCGACGCGGCGCGCGGATCCAGAGACCCGCTTGGCCGCCCCGTGATCGGCACGCCCGAACGTTCGCGACGCTCGGCGCCGCCCCTGAAACCTACGCCTGAACAAAGGGGCCGAGCGCCCGGATGCTGTACCTTCTCTCGGACCTGAGCAGCGCCTTCACGCCGCTCAACGTGTTCCGCTACATCACCTTCCGCACCGGCGGCGCGCTGTTCACGGCGGGCCTGTTCGTGTTCTGGTTCGGGCCCTGGATCATTTCCCTGCTGCGGATCCGCCAGGGCAAGGGCCAGCCGATCCGCGAGGACGGGCCGCAGACCCACCTGCTGACCAAGCGCGGCACGCCGACCATGGGCGGGCTGATGATCCTGGCGGGCGCCGTCGTGGCGATCCTGCTCTGGGCCAACCCGCGCAACCACTACGTCTGGGTGACGCTGACCGTCACCCTCGGATTCGGGGCGATCGGCTTCTACGACGACTACCTCAAGGTGACCAAGCAGTCCCACAAGGGCTTCTCGGGCCGGTTCCGTCTGACTCTGGAAGCCGTGATCGCAATCGCGGCCTGCGTGACGATCTCAGTCTACTCGCCCGCCGCGCTCCAGAACCAGCTCGCCTTCCCGGTCTTCAAGGACGCGCTCCTCAACCTCGGCTGGTTCTACGCCCTGTTCGGCGCCTTCGTGATCGTCGGGGCGGGCAACGCCGTGAACATGACCGACGGCCTCGACGGGCTGGCGATCGTTCCAGTGATGATCGCCTGCGGCACGTTCGGGTTCATCGCCTACCTCGTCGGCAATTCGTTCACCGCGAGCTATCTCCAGGTGAACTATGTCCGCGATACCGGCGAGCCTCGCGGTGGTCTGCGGCGCGGTGATCGGCGCCGGACTCGGCTTCCTCTGGTTCAATGCGCCGCCGGCCCAGATCTTCATGGGCGATACCGGCTCCCTCGCGCTGGGCGGTCTGCTCGGCACCATTGCGGTGGCGACGAAGCACGAGATCGTCCTGGCGATCGTCGGCGGCCTGTTCGTGCTGGAGATGATGTCGGTGATCATCCAGGTCGCCTCGTTCAAGCTCACCGGCAAGCGCGTCTTCCGCATGGCGCCGATCCACCACCACTTCGAGCAGAAGGGCTGGAAGGAGCCGCAGGTGGTGATCCGGTTCTGGATCATCGCGGTGATCCTGGCCCTAGCCGGTCTGGCGACGCTGAAGCTGCGCTGAAAATCTGTGCTAGACCCCCGCTTCAGGTGGCCGGTCCTACCCAGGCCCTCATCCTGAGAGGCCGTCGCTGGGGCGGGCACATCAGAATGGGCATGGGCTGGGATCGGCGTCTTTCCTCGTCGCATCCTGAGCTGTCCATGACGCCGATCACCACCTTCGCCGACCGTACCGTCGCCCTGTTCGGCCTCGGCGGCTCCGGGCTCGCCACGGCTCTGGCGCTGAAGGCGGGTGGTGCTGGCGTGCAAGCCTGGGATGACAACGCCGACAGCCTCGCGCGCGCGCAGGATGCCGGGATCGGGACGCAGGATCTGCGCGAGGCCGACTGGTCCGGCTTCGCGGCCCTGGTCCTGAGCCCAGGCGTGCCCCTGACCCATCCCGAGCCGCACTGGAGCGTCCGGCTCGCCAGGGAGGCGGGCGTCGAGATCATCGGCGACATCGAGCTGTTCTGCCGCGAGCGCCGGGCGCACGCGCCTGGCGCTCCGTTCGTGGCGATCACCGGGACCAACGGCAAGTCGACCACGACGGCGCTCATCGCCCACGTTCTCGCCCAGGCCGGGCGCGACGTGCAGATGGGCGGAAATATCGGCACCGCGATCCTGTCCCTGGAGGCGCCGGACGCGGACCGCGTCCACGTGATCGAGATGTCCTCCTTCCAGATCGATCTGACGCCGAGCCTCGACCCCACCGTTGGCGTGTTGATGAACATCACGCCCGACCATCTCGACCGCCACGGCACCATGGAGCAGTACGCTTCTATCAAGGAGCGCTTGATCCGCGGCGCCGGCCTCGCGGTGGTGGGCGTCGATGACGGGCCCAGCCGCGCGATCGCCGACCGGCGCCGAGGCGAACTCGTGCGCGTGCACGTCCCGCACGGCGAAGTGCTCTGCACGGACGCGCTGACGGTGCGCGAGGGGATCGTCCGCGAGCCGGACGGCACGGCGGTGGCCGACGTCAACGGCATCGGGTCGCTGCGCGGGGCCCACAACTGGCAGAACGCGGCCGTCGCGGTGGCCGTGGCACGGGCGCTCGGCCTCTCGGGCGAGGAGATCCAGGCCGGACTGACCTCGTTCCCCGGCCTGCCGCACCGGATGGAGGAAGTGGGGCGGCGCGGCCACGTCCTGTTCGTCAACGATTCCAAGGCGACGAACGCGGATTCCACCGAGAAGGCGCTCACCGCCTTTCGGGACATTCACTGGATCCTCGGCGGCAAGGCCAAGGAGGGCGGCATCTTTCCGCTGGTGCCGTATTTCGAGCGGGTCGCCCACGCCTACCTGATCGGCGCGGCCTCGGACGCCTTCGCGGCGACGCTCGACGGCGTCGTGCCCTATACACGCTGCGAGACCCTCGAGAACGCGGTCCCCAAGGCCGCCGAGAACGCCGCCGCCTCGGGCGCCCCCGAGCCGGTGGTGCTGCTCTCGCCGGCCTGCGCCTCCTACGACCAGTTCCGGAACTTCGAGGTCCGCGGCGACCGCTTCCGCGAACTCGTGCGGGCGCTGCCCTAAGGCGCCACCGGCAAGCCGCTCAGCGCGCCAGAACCTTGGCGGCGCCCCGGGTGGTTTCGACCGCCTGCGAGACGTTCGCCACCGACTGGACGATCGCCCCGATATTGCCGGTGATCGCCGTGACCGCGCCGGCGGCGCTCTGCATGTTCTCGGCGAGGTCGCGCGTCACCGCACTCTGCTCCTCGATGGCGGCGGCGGTGGCCACCACGGTCTCGCGCATCACCGAGACCGAGGCTCCGATCGAGCTGAGCGCCCCCACGACTTCCTGCGAGACGCGTTGCACGCTGGCGATCTCGCCGTTGATCTGACCGGTCGCGCGGGCCGCCTGATCCGCCAGGGCCTTCACCTCCGAGGCGACCACCGCGAAGCCGCGGCCGGCCTCGCCGGCGCGCGCCGCCTCGATCGTGGCGTTGAGCGCCAGCAGGTTGATCTGGCCGGCGATGTTCTGGATCAGTCCGACGATGCCGGTCATCGCGGTCGCGGTGTCGGCGAGCCGTTTGGTGTGGCCGTCGGCCTCTTGGACGCAGGCATAGGCGGTGTCGGTGGCGCCCTGGGAGCGCACGATGCTCTGCGACATCTCCGCCACGGAGGCGGCCAGCTCCTCGGCCGCCGCCGCCACGGTCTGGACGTTCCCCGAGGTCGAATCCGCGGCCGAGGAAGCCAGCGCGGCCGCCTTGGTCGAATGCGTCACCGCCTGGTCGATCTCGCCGAAGTTCCGGTCGATGAGCGTCCGCAGATTGGCGAACAGGCGGATCTGATCGGTGATGTCGGTGGCAAACTTGACGATCTTGTAGGGTTGGCCCGCCGCGTCGAAGATCGGATTGTAGGAGGCCTGGATCCAGACCTCCCGGCCGCCCTTGCCGAGGCGCCGGAACTGGGCCGCCTGGTAGGTGCCGTTCCGCAGGGCCGCCCAGAACGCCCGGTACGCCTCGCTGTCGCGATAGGCTGGCTCAACGAAAAGGCTGTGGTGCTGCCCGATGACCTCGGCGCGCTCGTAGCCCATGGCAGCGAGGAAGTTGTCATTGACCTCGATCACCGTGCCGTCGAGGTCGAAGGCGATCACCGCCTGGACCTTGTGGATCGCCGCGATCTGGCCGGCGCGGTCGGCCTCCCCGGTCCGCTGGCGGGTGATGTCGGTGGCGAACTTCACCACCTTGTAGGGGCGGCCCCGGACATCGAGCATCGGGTTATAGGAGGCCTGGATCCAGATCCGCCGGCCACCGCGGCCGACGCGCTGAAACTGTCCGGATTCGAAGGCTCCCGACCGCAGACGCTCCCAGAACGTCCGGTATTCCTGCGACTCGCGCTGGGCCGGATCCATGAACAGGCTGTGATGCTGCCCGACGATCTCCGGGAGCGTATAGCCGACCACATCGAGGAAGTTGCTGTTCGCCGAGAGGATGCGGCCGTCGAGATCGAACTCGATCACGCCCTGGACCCGGTCGAGGGCTGCAAGCTTGGCATGCGCTTCACGGACATTCAGGGCAGAGAACATGGCGGGCGTGCTTCCGCTTGGCGGATCAGGCATCGCTGCGCGGCTCTCAGGGTAAGCCGCTCGCCGATCCGCGGCTTACATTAGTGAGTTGTGCGAAGCATATTAACATAGAGTGACTTTTGTCCTGTAGCCGACCGAGCGAATAGAGCATTCGTGAAGGAGGCGCCTTTCGATCCTGCGTCGGCGAGCGGATTTCACAGCATCGGCAGCCGGCTCGCCGCGCCGAGTTGCGTGCCGGCGCCGGGCGGGACGGCAGCGCAGTGGGGCCGGGCATAAGTCTCCGTTTACCATTCCTGCACAGGATCCCCCGACCCGCGCGGATCGGCATCCGCGCGGCCTGGAGTCGTTGCCCGGCATGATGTCACGCGCGGAACGCACCCCTGACGGATTGGTGGTGGACGGTGGATCGCGGGCTGCTCGCGGCCCTGTTCGCGCTGATGGTGGCCGGCCTCGTCTTCCTGATGGGCGGCGGCCCGCCGGTGGCCGAGCGGATCGGCCTGCCGACCTTCTACTTCCTCAACCGGCAGGCGATGTACCTCGCGCCGACCATCCTGCTGATCTGCGCGGTCTCGTTCCTGTCCCCGCGGGGCATCCGGCGGCTCGCCCTGATCACCTGGGTCTGCGGCGTGATCCTCTGCCTGCTGGCCGGCAAGTTCGGTCCCGAGATCAAGGGCGCCCACCGCTGGATCCAGTTCGGCTCCTTCGGCCTCCAGCCCTCGGAGTTCGTGAAACCCGCCTTCGTGGTCGTCGCCGCCTGGGCCTTCTCGGAAGGCGCGCAGCGCCGCGACATGCCGGGCGGCATCCTGGCGCTGCTGCTCCTGCCGATCACCATCGTGCCGCTGCTGCTCCAGCCCGATTTCGGCCAGACCATGCTGATTACAATGGTGTGGTGCGCGCTGTTCTTCGTGGCCGGCCTGCACCTGATCTGGGTCGCGGTGCTCGGGGTGCTCGGGCTCGGGGGTGTCTTCGCTGCCTACATGTTCTTCCATCACGTCCGCGAGCGATTCAACAAGTTCCTCGACCGGGATTCCGGCGGCGGCTTCCAGGATTTCTGGTCGCGGGAATCGTTCCGCTCGGGCGGCTGGTTCGGCACGGGGCCGGGGGAGGGGTGGCCAAGCGCCACCTGCCGGACGCCCATACCGACTTCATCTTCTCGGTCACCGGGGAGGAGTTCGGCGTGATCGTCTGCCTGTGCCTCGTGGCCCTGTTCGCCTTCATCGTGCTGCGCGGGCTCAGGCTCGCCCGGCGCACGGACGATACCTTCTCGCGGCTGGCGATCACCGGCCTGACCACGCTGTTCGGGCTTCAGGCCTGCATCAACATGGCGGTGAACACCCAGTTGATGCCCGCCAAGGGCATGACGCTGCCCTTCGTCTCCTACGGCGGCTCGTCGTTGATCTCGCTGGCACTTGGCACCGGGTTCCTGGTCGCCCTCACCCGCAAGCGCCCCCGGACCGTCATGCTCAGTCAGAAGCCTCCCGGCACCGCGCCGGCCACCGTCGCCGGAGTCATGCGGTGACGGTCTTCACCCCCACGATCCTGCTCTGCGCGGGCGGCACCGGCGGGCACCTGTTCCCGGCCGAGAGCCTCGCCCACGCATTGCGCGCCCGCGGCATCCGGGTGGCGCTCGCCACCGACGCCCGCGTCGACGCCATCGCGTCCGAGTTCCCGGCCTCCGAGGTGATCACCATCCCTTCGGCGACGCCCTCGGGACGCTCGCTGGTGCGGCGGGCGGGCGCCGTACTCACCCTCGGGCGCGGCTTCGGCGTCGCCGCGAAGGAAATTCGGCGGATCAACCCGGCGGCCATCGTGGGCTTCGGCGGCTACCCGACCGTGCCTCCTGTGCTCGCCGGCCAGTTCCTGCGGGTCCCGACGGTGCTGCACGAGCAGAACGCCGTGATGGGCCGTGCCAACGCCTTCCTGGCCCGCGGCGCCCGAACCATCGCCACCGGATTCAAGGCGGTGCGCGGCGTGCCCGACACGGCGCGCGCGCCGCGCATCCACACCGGCAACCCGCTTCGCCCGGCGGTGATCGAGGCCGCGAAAGTCCCGTACCCCGCCTTCGGCGAAGGGGACGCCCTGCGGCTCCTAGTCTTCGGCGGCAGCCAGGGCGCCCGCGTCATGGGCGAGGTTGTGCCCGAGGCGATCGCGCGCCTGCCCGCCGCGCTGCGAGCCCGGCTGCACCTCGTGCAGCAGGTTCGGCCCGAGGACCTGACCGCCGTGCAGAACCGCTACCTCGCCATGGGGCTCGCCGGGATCGAGGCGGCGCCCTTCTTCAAGGACCTGCCAGCCCGCATGGCCGCGAGCCACCTCGTGGTCTCGCGCTCCGGCGCCTCGACGGTCTCGGAACTCGCGGCGATCGGCCGCCCGGCGATCCTCGTGCCGCTGCCCGGCTCCCTCGATCAGGATCAGGCCGCCAACGCCGCGACCCTCGACGCGATCGGCGCGGCGCTGGCGGTGAAGCAGTCGGATTTCACGCCGGAACGCCTCGCCGCGGAGCCTCACCGCCTGCTTCGAGACGCCGGCAAAATTGACCGCGGCGGCCGATGCGGCCAGAAGCGCGGGCATCCATGACGCCGCCGAGCGGCTGGCCGAGGTCGTCATCGAGACGGCCGCCCGCACCTGATTCTCAAGGGATTTCGCACCGGCGATCCCGCCACCAGACGGTTCGACCCATGAAGCTGCCCGACAAGCTCGGCCCCATCCACTTCATCGGCATCGGCGGCATCGGCATGTCCGGTATCGCCGAGGTGATGCACAACCTCGGCTACACGGTGCAGGGGTCGGACGCCTCCGACAATGCCAATGTCCGGCGGCTCTCCGAGAAGGGCATGCGGACCTTCGTGGGCCATGACGCCAAGAACGTTGAGGAGGCGGCCCTCGTCGTCGTCTCCACGGCGATCCGGCGCGACAACCCCGAGCTGCAGGCCGCCCGGGAGCGGCGACTGCCCGTAGTCCGCCGGGCCGAGATGCTGGCCGAGCTGATGCGCTTCAAGTCCTGCGTCGCCATCGCGGGCACGCACGGCAAGACCACGACCACATCGCTGGTCGCTACACTCCTCGACGCCGGCAACCTCGACCCGACGGTGATCAACGGCGGCATCATCAACGCCTACGGCACCAATGCCCGCATGGGCGCGGGCGAGTGGATGGTGGTGGAGGCCGACGAATCCGACGGCACCTTCCTGAAACTGCCGGCCGACGTGGCGATCGTCACCAACATCGACCCCGAGCATCTCGACCATTTCGGCTCGTTCGACGCCATCAAGGACGCGTTCCGGCGCTTCATCGATAACATCCCGTTCTACGGCTTCGCGGTGATGTGCATCGATCACCCGGTGGTGCAGGACCTCGTCGGCCATATCGAGGACCGGCGGATCATCACCTACGGCGAGAACCCGCAGGCGGATGTGCGCCTCATCGACGTGGATCTGCGCGGCGGCCAGAGCCGCTTCCGGGTGATGATCCGCGACCGCCGCCCGGGTTACCGGATGGAGATGGAGGACCTCGTCCTGCCGATGCCCGGCAAGCACAACGCGCTCAACGCCACGGCGGCGCTCGCCGTCGCGCACGAACTCGGCGTGAAGCCGGACGCGATCCGCCAGGCGCTCGCAGGCTTCGGCGGCGTGAAGCGGCGCTTCACCCGCACCGGCGAGTGGAACGGCGCGACGGTGTTCGACGATTACGGGCACCATCCGGTGGAGATCAAGGCGGTGCTCAAGGCCGCCCGCGCCTCGACCGAGCACGGCGTCATCGCCGTGGTGCAGCCGCACCGCTACACCCGGCTTCAGTCGCTGTTCGACGATTTCTGCACCTGCTTCAACGATGCCGACACGGTGATCGTCGCCCCGGTCTACGCGGCCGGCGAGCAGCCGATCGAGGGCTTCGACCGCGACAGCCTCGTGGCGGGCCTGCGCTCCCGCGGCCACCGCGACGCCCGGGCGCTGGAGCGGCCGGAGGAGTTGGCAGGGATGGTGGCCGAACTCGCGCAGCCCGGCGACTACGTGGTCTGTCTCGGCGCCGGCAACATCACCCAATGGGCCTACGCTCTTCCGGGCGAGCCTCGCCGCACGGCGGCGTTAAGGGCGATGCGCCTAGAGCCGCGCAAGCAGGCATCCCAGGTCGGCAGCGCGGCTCACGGACCGAAATGAGCCACGCTGAAGAGTCAGCCCCGGCGGAACCTGACCGGTTATCGGCCCTCCAGCGTCCGCTGCCACCCCGATGCGACGGAGACTGGGTCGTCGCATCCCTCTCTCCGCTCGCGGCGAGAGGGGAGATCCGAGAATGAGCGCATCACTCCACGATCACATCCGCGCTGCCGCGCCAGACCTCCGCGGGCGCCTGCTCGCCGACCAGCCGCTCGCCGATCTCACTTGGTTCCGGGTCGGCGGCCCGGCCGAGGTGCTGTTCACCCCGGCCGATGAGGAGGATCTCGCGCGCCTCCTTGCGGTCCTCGATCCGGACGTGCCGGTGACGGTCATCGGCCTCGGCTCGAACCTCATCGTCCGCGACGGCGGCGTTACCGGCGTGGTCGTCCGTCTCGGCGGAAAGGCCTTCGGCAGCATCGCGGTCGACGGCAATACGCTCACGGCGGGCACCGCAGTGCCCGACATGCGGCTCGCCAAGACGGCAGCCGAGGCCGGGCTCGACGGGCTCGCGTTCTATCGCGGCATCCCCGGTTCGATCGGCGGGGCACTGCGCATGAACGCCGGCGCGCATGGCGGTGAGACCACCGACATTCTGGTGGAGGCCCGCGGCATCGACCGTCGCGGGGAGGCCCGCACCTTCAGCCACGCAGCTATGGGCTTCTCCTACCGGCATTCGGACGTGCCGGAAGACGTGATCTTCACCAGCGCCCTGTTCCGGGGAAGGCCCGGGGACCGGGCCGCCATCGAGGCGGAGATGGAGCGGGTCACGGCCGCCCGCGAGGCGGCCCAGCCGATCCGCGAACGCACCGGCGGCTCGACCTTCGCCAATCCGCAGGGCGGGAAAGCCTGGCAGCTCATCGACGCGGCAGGGTGCCGGGGCCTGACCCGGGGAGGCGCCCAGGTCAGCGAGATGCACTGCAACTTCCTGATCAATACCGGGAACGCCACAGCGGCCGATATCGAGGGGCTGGGCGAGGAGGTCCGCCGCCGGGTGCGCGAGACGAGCGGCGTCGAGCTGCGCTGGGAGATCCGGCGGATCGGGCTGCCAGCCAGCACGAACTGAGAGCGGCGATCCGGACGTGCATGAGCGGCTGAGATAATCTGCTCGGCCGCCAGCGATGATCGTCCGGACGCATTCAGACCCTGTTTGAAGCCGACCTATTCGAGGTGCCCTGATGTCCAAGCACGTCGCCGTCCTGCTGGGCGGCACCTCCAACGAGCGCGAAGTCTCCCTCCGCTCGGGCGCGGCCTGCGCGGATGCCCTCGAAGGGGAGGGCTACCGGGTCACCCGTGTCGATGTCGGGCCCGACATTGCCTCGGTCCTGACCGCGCTGCGGCCGGACGTGGCGTTCAATGCGCTGCACGGGCCGGACGGCGAGGACGGCACGATCCAGGGTCTCTTGGAAATCCTGAAGATCCCCTACACCCATTCCGGCGTCCTCGCCTCGGCGCTCGCCATGAACAAGGAGCGAGCCAAGACCGTGATGCGCGCCGCCGGCGTCGCCGTCCCGGAGGGCCGGATCGTTAACCGTCGTGAGGCCGCCAGGACACACCCCCTTCCACCACCCTACGTGGTGAAACCCATCGCGGAAGGCTCATCAGTGGGTGTGATCATCGTGCGCGACGGCCGCTCGCACCCGCCTCAGATCCTGGGCTCGGACAGCTGGACCTTTGGCGAGCAAGTCCTTGCAGAACCTTACATAGCTGGCCGCGAGGCTCACCTGCGGGGTGATGGGCGACAGGGCCCTCGGAGTCATCGAAGTGAAGGCCGCCACCGGGGATTGGTACGACTACGATGCCAAATACGCCCCGGGGGGGTCGGTTCATGTGCTCCCGGCCGAACTTAAACCAAATGTTTACCAGCGTGTCCAAGAACTGTCGTTAACGGCGCATCAAGCACTGGGCTGTCGGGGCGTCAGCCGTGCCGACCTTCGCTACGACGACACACCGGGTGGAACCGGTCTGCTCGTGGTGCTGGAGGTCAACACGCAACCCGGCATGACCCAGACGAGCCTTGTGCCGGAGATGGCGGCCCATGCGGGCCTGAGTTTCGGTGAGCCTCGTCCGATGGATGGTGGAGGACGCTTCCCTGAATCGCTGAGCGGCGGTGACGCCGCCGGTCGGACCGGTCCCGCGCGCCTCCTCGGCGCCGTGCTGGGACGGTTCTCGGGCCGCCCGCGGTCTCATATCCTCTCCGTTCGCCGGCCCCGCCCGGGTCAGCGCCTGAGCGAGCGCCTGCCTCGCGGCGTTGGCGTGGTGGGGGTATCCGTCTCCTTCGCCGCCGTGGCGCTCGCCGGCTTCGTGGCGAGCGGGCGCTACGACGCCTTCGTGGCCGAGCAGGGCCGTCCCCTCGATATCGCCGCGCGCCTCGCCGGCTTCGGCGTCGAGCGCGTGACCATCTCGGGCATCTCCCGGATGTACGAGCGCGAGGTCCTCGCAGCCGCCGGCATCGACTGGCGCTCCTCGGTCCCGTTCCTCGACGTCAACGCGGTGCGCGAGAAGCTCCTGCGCGTGCCCCTAATCGCACAGGCCTCCGTCCGGAAGATCTACCCGAACGAGATCGCGATCACGCAGGTCGAGCGCGAGCCCGCCGCCCTCTGGCAGAAGAACGGCGAGATCAGCGTGATCGCCGCCGACGGCACCGTGATCGATGCCATGCGGGACGACCGCTACGCCAGCCTGCCCCTGGTCGTCGGCGAGGACGCCAACACCAAGCTTCCGGAATACCTCGCCCTGATCGCCGCCGCCGGTCCGCTCGCCGAGCGGATCAAGGCCGGCACCTACGTCTCCGGCCGGCGCTGGACCCTCAAGCTCGACGGCGTCGACGTGCGCCTGCCCGAGGTCGATCCGGCCGCCGCGCTCGCCCGCCTCGTCCGGTTCGAGCGCGAGGACGGAGTGCTCGAGAAGGACATCATCGCGGTGGACCTGCGTATGCCGGACCGCTTGGTGGTGCGCCTCACCGAGGAGGCCGCCGCCGCCCGCGCGGAAGCCCAGAAGGCGAAGAAGAAGGGCGCGGCCAGCTGATGCCCTTCCTGTCGATCTCCGCCCGTCCCGCCTCCCGCGTCCGGTAGCGTCAATGCACAGCCAACACGGCCTCACGCCGCGCCTGAAGCCGCTCTCCGCCCGACGCTCGACCACCCTCTCGGTGCTCGACATCGGCACGAGCAAGGTGGTTTGCCTCATCGCCGAGCTACAGCCCGCCGAGGCGCTCACGACGCTCCGCGGCCGCACCCATCTCGCGCGCATCATCGGTATCGGCCACCAGCGCTCACTGGGCTTGAAGGGCGGCGCGATCGTCGACCTCGCCGCCGCCGAGGGCGCAATCCGTCAGGCGGTCCATGCTGCCGAGCGGATGGCCAAGGTCGAGGTCCAGTCGGTCATCGTCAACATGTCGGGCGGGCGACTCGCCTCCCAGCATTTCCAGGCGCGGGTGAACGTCCGCTCCGGCACCGTCACGGGCAGCGATGTCGAGCGGGTGCTCGAGACCGCGAGCGCCCACGGCGTCAGCCCCGGCCGGGCCGTGCTGCACGCCCTGCCGACCGGCTACGCGCTGGACGGCCAAGGCGCGGTCATCGACCCGTCGGGCATGATCGGAGAGGCGCTCAGCGTCGACCTGCACGTGGTCACCAGCGAGCTGGCCGCCGCCCGCAACGTCATGCTGGCGGTGGAGCACTGCCATCTCGGGGTCGAGGCGGTGATCGCCACGCCTTACGCGGCCGGCCTCTCGGCCCTCGTCGACGACGAGGCGGAGATGGGCGTCTGCGTGGTCGACATGGGCGGCGGCACCACCAGCGTCGGCGTGTTCTCCGGGGGCCACCTCGTGCACGTGGACGCCCTCGCGGTCGGCGGTCACCACGTCACCATGGACATCGCCCGCGGACTCTCCACCCGCATGGCGGCGGCCGAGCGGCTGAAGACTCTCTACGGCTCGGCGCTCTCCACCCCGTCAGACGACCGCGACATGATCGCGGTGCACGGGGTCGGCGAGGACGAGGGCGAGGCTCCGGCTCATATCCCGCGCTCGCAGCTCGTGCGGATCATCAAGCCGCGTGTCGAGGAAGTGGTCGAACTGGTGCGCGACCGCCTGCGCGATGCGGGCTTCGCCGCCCAGGCCGGTCGGCGCGTGGTGCTCACGGGCGGCGCCAGCCAGCTCGTCGGCCTGCCGGAGGTCGCCCGGCGCGTCCTCCAGGGGCAGGTGCGGATCGGACGGCCCCTGGGCATCCGGGGCCTGCCCGAGGCCGCCAAGGGACCGGCCTTCTCGGCGGCGGTCGGCCTGCTGGTCTACCCGCAGGTGGCTCATGCCGAGCACTTCGAGCCGCGGGGGCACAGCGCCTTCGCGGCCACGGGAACCGACGGCTACCTGCACCGGGTCGGCCGCTGGATCCGGGACAGCTTCTAGGGTTTCGCGTCCGCCCCACAAGGGCGGGCGGGTCGAAGAGAATCCGGCGCCGCGGCGTCGCACGGAAAGCAGAGTAAGCGAGAGGCTCGACACCATGGCCATTACCCTCCAGGCGCCGGACATCCGGGAACTCAAGCCCCGCATCACCGTCTTCGGCGTCGGCGGCGCCGGCGGCAACGCCGTCAACAACATGATCGAGTCGGGCCTTCTGGGCTGCGAGTTCGTCGTGGCGAACACCGACGCGCAGGCGCTCACCTCCTCCAAGGCCGAGCGGGTGATCCAGATGGGCCTGGGCGTCACCCAGGGCCTCGGCGCCGGCTCGCACCCGGAGGTCGGCTCCGCCGCCGCCGACGAGGTCATCGACGAGATCCGTGACCAGCTCTCGGGCGCCCACATGTGCTTCATCACCGCCGGCATGGGCGGCGGCACCGGCACCGGCGCGGCCCCGGTCATCGCCCGCGCGGCCCGCGATATGGGCATCCTGACGGTCGGCGTCGTGACCAAGCCCTTCCAGTTCGAGGGCATGCGCCGGATGCGCACCGCCGAGGCCGGCATCCAGGAGTTGCAGGCCGCGGTCGACACTCTGATCGTGATCCCGAACCAGAACCTGTTCCGGGTCGCCAACGAGAAGACCACCTTCGCGGACGCCTTCGCGATGGCCGACCAAGTGCTCTACTCGGGCGTCGCCTGCATCACCGACCTGATGGTGAAGGAGGGCCTCATCAACCTCGACTTTGCCGACGTGCGGGCGATCATGCGCGGCATGGGTAAGGCCATGATGGGCACCGGCGAGGCGTCGGGCGAGAAGCGCGCCAACCGCGCCGCCGAGGCCGCTATCGCCAACCCCCTCCTCGACGACGTCTCGATGAAGGGCGCCCGCGGCCTGCTGATCTCGATCACCGGCGGCTCGGACCTGACCCTGTACGAGCCTCGACGAGGCCGCCACCCGCATCCGCGAGGAGGTCGACCAGGACGCCAACATCATCCTGGGCGCCACCTTCGACGAGAGCCTCGACGGCATCATCCGCGTGTCGGTGGTCGCCACCGGCATCGAGCCGGCGCTGATCTCGGCGAACTCGCCGAATAACCCGGCCATCGCCGAGACCGAGCAGCGCATCGCCGAAGTGGCCGAACGCCTGCGCGCCGAGGCCCGCGCCCGCGCCTCCTCGCCGGTGCCGAGCATCCGCAGCGAGGCCGCCGCGCCGGCGCCGAGCCCCGCTCCGGCTCCCGCGCCGCAGCCCACCGCTGAGATGCGGGCCGAGCCGCGGATCGAGAACCGCATCGAGGCCCCGGCGCCGGTGACCCGCGACGACGTCGTGCTCGCCCCGGTCCAGCCGCGCGCCGCCGCGCCCTTCGTCCCGCCGCCCGCGCCGCAGCCGGCCGAGCCCGCTCCGACCTTCCAGGCCGGTCCGTTCGTGCCGCCGCGCCCGGCCGCTCCGGCGGGCACCCCGCTCGCCCGCGCCCCGCGGATGCCGCAGATCCACGAGCTGCCGCCAATCGCCCAGACTCAGATCATGGCGAACCGGGCCGCCGAGGAGGCCGCTCCGGAATCCAAGCGCACCTCGCTCCTGCGTCGCCTCGCGACGGTGGGCTTCGGTGGCCGGCGCGACGAGATGGAAGGTGCCGCCCCCGCCGCCCGGACCGCGCCCTCCGTCGCCCCGCAGCCGCAGATGGCCCAGCCTCACGTGCCGCCGGCCCCGCGCGCTCCGGCCGCTCCGGCCGTGCCCCAGTACCGCCCGGCACAGGGGAGCCTCGACGCCCAGGGCCGGGTCGCGCCGCAGCCCCGGATGATGGACGACGATCAACTGGAGATCCCGGCCTTCCTCCGCCGCCAAGCGAACTGAGCGGGCCGACAGTGAGAAAAGCGTGAGCCGGCGGGAAACCGCCGGCTCTTCGTGCTGGGCCCCTGGCAACTCACAGTTGCGTTTTGGTGGCACGCGCCGAACGCCCGGCTTAACGCATGTCATGTTTTGACGGGTCGCGTGGTGCATCCGCGCCACAGAACGGCCGTCTGTTAGCCACGCATTAACCAACCTTTAAGCCTTTGGTGGGGCAGCATTTTGCCACAAACCGCCGGCAAGCGTGTCTGTAACAGAGCGTAAGAATCCGTGATTTGGCTGGCCTGTGCGGCGCAGCTATAGAAACGTCGAGACCGACGAGACACGCATCGGGACACAACCTGATCGCGTGGGCAGGGGCATCAAGCAGCGGACGGATCAGTGAGTTTCCCACCATCTCCAGTCGGGGTGGCGGGGCCTGATCGCGGCCGGGGGCTAAGGAATGCGAACGCTTAAACAGACGACCCTCAAAGGGCCGGTAACTCTTTCGGGCATCGGGGTTCATTCCGGTAATCCCGCCGAGATCACGATTCGACCGGCTCCGGCCAACCACGGCGTCGCTTTCCTCCGAACCGGCACCACCCACGGTAACGACCGTCTGATCAAGGCGCATCACGCCCTCGTCTCCGCCACCGAACTCTGCACGGTCCTGGGTGACGTCGAAACCGGCGCGGTCGCCACCGTCGAGCACCTGATGTCCGCCCTCTACGGCCTGGGCGTCGACAATGCTCTGGTGGAGATCGACGGCCCCGAGATGCCGATCCTCGACGGATCCGCGCTCCCCTTCGTCCAGGCGATCGACCAAGTCGGGATCGCCACCTCCGATACCCCCGGCGCTGGCTGAAGATCCTCCGGCACGTCCGCATCGAGACAGGCAAGTCCTTCGCCGAGTTGCGCCCGATCGACCGGGGCTTCCGCCTCGATGTGGAAATCGACTTTGAGAGCCCGGTGATCGGCCGCTCGCGCAAGGCGATGGACCTCTCGCCCGCCTCGTACCGCCGCGAGATCGCTGGTGCCCGCACCTTCGGGATGATGCGGGACGTGGAGCGCTACTGGAAGGCTGGTTTCGCCCTCGGCGCCTCGCTCGAGAACACTGTCGCTGTGGGCGAGTCCGCGGTGGTCAACCCCGAGGGACTGCGTTTCCCGGACGAGTTTGTCCGGCACAAGATCCTCGACGCGGTCGGCGACCTCGCGCTGGCCGGACTGCCGATCCAGGGCGCCTACCGCTCCTATTGCGGCGGCCACCGAATGAATGTCGGCGTACTTTCCGCCCTCTTCGCCGACCGGGCCAATTACGCGATCGTCGAGGCTCAGGGCCCGCGGCGCGAGACTGTTCTCTCCGAGTTGGGCGTCGGCCTTAGCATCGCTGCCTTCGCGAGCGACCTCTGAAAACCAGCTGTGGCCCGAGGGACACAGTCAGAAACCGATCCTGGCCGCCGCAGCGTTGCCGCTTTCGTGCCCGAATCGAACGTCACGGTTTAACGGTCCGTGAACGGGAGGCACGGCCCGGAAGGGTCGGATCCAACTCACGCGATGGCACGACGGCGCGGGACGGCGCCGGTTCCGGGAAAGAGCGCCAGATGCCTGTCACCATTCGTCATCGCCGGGCGGCGGCCTTCGTGGCGCCCCTCGTGGCCGTCCTCGGCCTGGGACTCGGCGGCTGCGACTTCGACCCGACCAACCTGTTCGCCGAAAAATACAAGCCCGAGGTCGTCCCGGACGTGCCGGCCGACAAGCTCTACAGCGAGGGTTTGGCCAAGCTTGAGGACAGCGACTACGAGGGCGCCGTCAAGAAGTTCGACAGCCTCGACAAGCAGTACCAGTATTCCGAATGGTCCCGGAAGGCGCTGCTGATGACGGCCTACGCAAATTACGAGGGGCAGAAGTACGACGACGCCATCAACGCCTCGAAGCGCTACCTGCAGCGGCACCCGGCCAGCAAGGACGCCGCCTACGCGCAGTACCTGATGGCGATGTCGAACTATAAGCAGATCCCGGACGTGACCCGCGACCAGGAGCGATCCGAGAAGGCGCTCGCGGCCCTGCAGGAGCTGGTCCAGAAGTATCCGGCGTCCGAATACGCCGCGGACGCGAAGGCGAAGATCCAGATCACCCGCGACCAGCTCGCCGGCAAGGAAATGGAGGTCGGGCGCTTCTACCTGGAGCGGCGCAACTTCCCGGCCGCGATCAACCGCTTCCGCGACGTGGTCGCCAAGTACCAGACCACCCGGCACGCCGAGGAGGCCCTGGAGCGCCTGACCGAGGCCTACTGGGCGCTCGGCATCACCCAGGAGGCGCAGAACGCCGCGGCGGTGCTCGGGCACAACTTCCCGGAAAGCCCCTGGTACAAGGACGCGCACGCGCTCTTGGCGCAGAACGGCGTCGAGCCCCGCGAGGAGAAGACCTCCTTCCTCTCGAAGATCTATCGCACGGTCACCGGAAAGACCGCCTCGGCCGAGTGACGCGCCAAGCCGGCCCCGGCCCGCGCCGCACCGCTTCAGCTTCAGGGCCCGGAGCCGCCGCTCCGGGCCTTTGTTGTTGCCGCGCACCGGCAAACCGGTGCGACGCATTTTTGGGGTGAATCCGCGCCGCAGCGGCCTTATGTCTGCGGTCCCATCCTGAGGAATCTCCGTCGCCGCATGCTGGCGCAGCTCGCGATCCGCGACATCGTCCTGATTGACAGGCTCGAACTGAATTTCCGGACAGGCCTGAGCGTCCTGACCGGGGAGACGGGCGCGGGCAAATCGATCCTGCTCGACGCCTTCGCGTTGGCGCTTGGTGGCCGCGGCGACGGCCGCCTCGTCCGGCACGGCGAGGCGCAGGGCGTCGTCACGGCGGTGTTCGACCTCCCCCTCGACCATCCGGCGCGCCGGATCGCCGCCGAGGCCGAGATCGACACGGAGGGCGATCTGATTCTGCGCCGGACGCAGATGGCGGACGGCCGCACCCGCGCCTTCGTCAACGATCAGCCCGTGGGCGTGCAGGTGCTCCGGGCGATCGGTGCCGCGCTCGTGGAGATCCATGGGCAGCACGACGATCGCGCCCTGGCTGATCCGGCCTCGCACCGGGCGATCCTCGACGCCTTCGGCGGTCTCCAGGCCCAGCTCGCCAAGGTCGGCGCGGCGTCCCGAACCGTGCGCGCGGCCCGTACCGAACTCGCCGAGCACCGCGCCCGCGTGGAGGCAGCCCGCAAGGAGGCCGACTTCCTGCGCCACGCGGTGGAGGAACTCGCCGAACTGGCGCCGCAGCCGGGCGAGGAGGCCCAGCTCGCCGAACGCCGCAGCATCATGCAGCAATCCGAGAAGGTTGCGCGCGAGACTCAACGAGGCGCTGGACGCCGTCGGCGGTCCGCATTCCGGCGTGCCCCATCTCTCGGCCGCCCTACGCAAGCTGGAGCGCCGGGCCGCACAGCTCCCGGCGCTCGTCGATCCCTGCGTCAACGCTCTCGACGCCGCGCTTGTGGCCCTCGACGAGGCCCGCGCTGTGCTCGACGCGGCGGTTGCCGCGACGGAGTTCGATCCCCGTGATCTGGAACGCGTGGAGGAACGGCTCTTCGCTCTGCGCGCGGCCTCCCGGAAATACGATGTCCCGGCCGACGACCTCGCCGCCCTGGCGGAGCGCTATGCCGGGGACGTGGCGGCGATCGACGCCGGCGAGGCGGCGCTGTCCGGCCTGGAACAGGCGCTCGCCCAGGGCGAGGCCGACTACGAAGAGGCGGCCGAGAAGCTCAGCGCAGGCCGGCGCCGCGCGGCCAAGCAGCTCGACGCCGCCGTGAAGGCCGAGCTGCCGCCCCTGAAGCTGGAACGCGCCCAGTTCATCACCGAGATCGCCACCGACCCGGATTCGCGCGATCCGGCCGGAACTGACCGGGTCGAGTTCTGGGCGCAGACCAATCCCGGGACGAAGCCGGGTCCGATGATGAAGGTTGCCTCGGGCGGCGAGCTGTCGCGCTTCATGCTGGCCCTGAAGGTGGTCCTGGCCGACAAGGGCTCGGCGCCCACACTGATCTTCGACGAGATCGATACCGGCGTCGGCGGCGCCGTGGCCGACGCCATTGGCCTGCGTCTCGCCCGGTTGGCCGCGACCGTGCAGGTCGTCGCCGTGACCCATGCGCCCCAGGTCGCCGCCCGTGCCGACACGCATTTCCTGATCGCCAAGGCACCCGTGAAGGGCGCCGGCCGCGTCGCCACCCGCGTGGCCAGCCTACCGGTGGCGGAGCGCCGGGAGGAGATCGCCCGGATGCTGGCGGGCGCCACGGTGACGGACGAGGCCCGGGCAGCCGCGGCCCGGCTCCTCCAAGGCGCCGACGCGTAACCGCACGTCAACCTTAACCATTGGTTGTAGTTAAGTCTCAATTAACTATTTGCAGTGAGAGTTTCCCGATCCCGGCGCCGTAGCGGGCCTGCGCGGTTGATGGGCGGGAGGGAATGATGAAGCCGTCACTCGTCGAGCCGAATGGGCACTCGCATGCGGGGCAGCCATTGAAGCAGGCGCTCGATACGCGCCAGCTCGGTCTCACCCTCCGCACGGTCTACGAGGGCAGCGTCGATACCCAGCCGATCACCGATACGCACGTGGAACTGCTCCTGCGGCTGCGCCAGAAGGAGCGGGAACTGCGCAGGGCGAGCTGAGCGGACGTCGCTCTGCGGCGCGCTACCAGCGGCGCGCCCCGGGTCTTCGCCGGTACTCGGCCGCCCGAATCAAGGTTAGGACGCGGTCGAGGCTGACGAGCAGTTCCGCCTCCTCCAGATGTGCTTGGCTCACCGTCTCGGGATCGGTGCTGAATTTCTGACGCGCCTGCGCGAGCGCCAGCGCGCGTTCGAGGGATTCCCGTTCGGCGTGCAGCGCAAGCCAAGCCGGGTCTGCCGCTGTATCTGCGTCGGCCTCCTCGCCGCCCACGATTCGAGTTTCCTTCTGTCCATGTCGCCAGAATTGAACGCGCGAGATCCATGAACCGTGCCGCGCAAACCGCAGCGCGATGTCATGCCGGTGTCATCTATCTGTCGTAACCGCCCGGACATCGGGCGGCCGGCGCTGGGTCTCGTTGAAGATCGGCCGCAGGGCTCTGCCGCGGGCATGGGCTTGCCGGCGGAGGAGCGCAGGCTCTTGCCCGACGGCAACGGAGATTCCCTTGAGACCCTTCGCTTACGCGCTCGCCGTCGGCCTCGCGACGGTTCAGCTGGCGTCCGCGGCGCTCGCCGCCGACATCACAGGCGCCGGCGCTACCTTCCCCTTCCCGGTTTATTCCAAATGGGCTGAGGCCTACCGGAAAGAGACCGGCTCGGGCCTCAACTATCAGTCGATCGGCTCCGGCGGCGGCATCAAGCAGATCCAGGCCAAGACGGTCGATTTCGGCGCCACCGACGCGCCCCTGAAGGGCGAGCAGCTGGCCAAGGACGGCCTCGTCCAGTTCCCGACCGTCATGGGCGGCGTCGTGCCGGTGGTGAACATCACCGGCGTCGAGCCGGGCAAGCTCAAGCTCACCGGTGACGTGCTCGCCGACATCTACGCCGGCAAGATCGCGAAGTGGTCCGATCCGCGGATCGCCAAGCTCAATGACGGTCTGAAGCTGCCCGACGCCAACATCACCCCGGTCTACCGTTCCGACGCCTCGGGCACGACCAACATCTTCACCACCTACCTCTCGCAAGTCTCCGAGCCCTGGAAGAAGGAGTACGGCGCGGCCACGACGATCTCCTGGCCGGTGGGGCAGGGCGGCAAGGGCAACGAGGGCGTGACCGCCACCGTGAAGCAGGTGCCGAACTCCATCGGCTACGTCGAGTCGGCTTACGCCAAGCAGAACAAGCTGTCCTACGCGCTGCTCCAGAACAAGGCCGGGAAGTTCCCGCAGCCCGACGACAAGGCGTTCCAGGCGGCCGCCGCCAGCGCCGACTGGAAGGCGGCCCCGGGCTTCGGCATCTCGCTCACCAACCAGCCGGGCGACGACGCGTGGCCGATCACGGCGGCGACCTTCATTCTCGTCCACAAGGATGCGGCCGATCCGGCCAAGGCCGGTGACGTGCTCAAGTTCTTCGACTGGGCCTACAAGAAGGGCGACAAGCTCGCCTCCGACCTCGACTACGTCCCGCTGCCGGACAACGTCGTCGAACTGATCCACGAGGAGTGGAAGACCGTGAAGGGCAAGGACGGCAAGCCCGTCTTCAACATGTGAGCGTGGCCGGGAGGAGGCCCCAGCCTCCTCCCTCGCATCTCGGATCGCACCGCGCTACCACGCCGCCTAACGCAGAGAACCGCGGATGCCCGCTTTGACAGAATCGATTGCTTTTGCCCGACCCCGTACTGCAGCCGCGCGGAAGGGGCCGAGCCGGAGCCTCGACAATCTGTTCCGGGTCTGCGCCCACGGGGCCGCACTCCTCGTTCTGGCCGTGCTCACCGGCATCCTCGGCTCGATCCTGTACGGAGGCTGGCCGGCCTTCCGCGAGTTCGGCTTCGGCTTCCTGACCTCAAGCGCCTGGAACGTCGGAACCGAGCAGTACGGCGCGCTCGTCGCCGTGATCGGAACCGTGGCCTCGGCCTTCCTGGCCCTCCTGATCGGCGTCCCGGTCTCCCTGGGGATCGCGGTCTTCCTGACGCAGCTCTGCCCGGGCTGGGCGCGCAAGCCGGTCGCCATGACGATCGAGCTGCTCGCCGCGGTGCCGAGCATCATCTACGGCATGTGGGGGCTGTTCATCTTCGCCCCGCTCTTCGCGCGCTTCGTCGAGATCCCGGTCTCGAACCTCGTCGAGGGCCTGCCGATCGTCGGCACCCTATTCTACGCCCGGGTCCCGTCCGGCGTCGGCGTGCTCACCGCCGGCATCATCCTGGCGATCATGATCGTGCCGTTCATCGCCTCGATCGCCCGCGACATGCTTGACCAGATCCCCACCGTGCTGCGCGAGAGCGCCTACGGGATCGGATGCACCACCTGGGAGGTCGTCCGCTACGTGCTCGTGCCCCAGGCCGCCGTCTCGATCATCGGGGCGATCATGCTCGGCCTTGGGCGGGCGCTCGGCGAGACCATGGCGGTGACCTTCGTGGTCGGCAACGCCAACCGCCTCTCCGCCTCGATCTTCGATCCCAGCTCGACCATCGCGTCACGGATCGCCAACGAGTTCAACGAGGCGGACGGCCTCCAGCTCAACGCGCTGATGGCTCTGGGTTGCATCCTGTTCGTGATCACCTTCGTGGTGCTCACCATCGCCCGGCTGCTGACGCGCCGCGTCAAGGCCGCCTGAGGAGTTCGCGCGATGAACGCCTCCAACCCGATCCATTCCGCCGCGCCGCAGCGAGCGGGCCGCGTCCGCCGGGGCCGGCGCGTCGCCGACCGGACCCTGCGGGTCGCCTGCACGGCCGCCACGTCCGTCGGCGCCGTGGTGCTGGGCTCGATCCTGGTGATGCTGATCGTTCAGGGCGTGCGCGGCTTCACGCCGGCCCTGTTCGCCAACCCGACTCCGGGGCCGGGCTCCGAAGGCGGCGGTATCGCCAACGCGATCCTGGGCAGCCTGGTGCTCACCGGAATCGGCATCGCCATCGCCACGCCGATCGGCGTCATGGCCGGCACGTATCTCGCCGAGTACGGCCGCGCGTCGCGCCTGGCGACCCTGATCCGGTTCCTCAACGACGTACTGCTCTCAGCACCCTCAATCCTGATCGGATTGTTCGTCTACACCCTGATGGTGCGGCCGATGGGGACCTATTCGGGCTGGGCCGGGGGCGTCGCGCTGGCCATCATCGCGGTGCCGGTGATCGTGCGCACCACCGAGGACATGCTGCGCCTCGTGCCGGGAACCCTGCGGGAGGCCGGCGCGGCCCTCGGGGCTCCACCCTCGACCGTGATCACCAGCGTGACCTGGCGGGCAGCCTCGTCGGGCATCGTGACCGGGATCATCCTGGCGCTGGCCCGCATCGCCGGCGAGACGGCGCCGCTCCTGTTCACGGCGCTTAACAACAACTCCTGGTTCTCAGCCGACCTGATGGGCGGCGTCGCGAACCTGCCGGTGATGATCTACCAATTCGCTTTGTCGCCGTACCCGAACTGGCAGAACCTAGCCTGGGCCGGGGCGCTCCTGATCACCATGACGATCCTGGCGCTATCGATCATCGCGCGCGTCGTGATCAAGCCGCAGACCTCGCGCTGAGACCCTTTTCGAGGACACGACGATGAACGCCGCCTCCGCGATTCCCACGGTCGATCTGAACCGCAATCGCCCCGACGAAGGCGGTGCGGTGCGGATCGCTGTGAAGGGCCTCAACTTCTACTACGGGGCCTTCCACGGGCTGAAGGACATCAACATCGACTTCCATGACCGGCAGGTCACGGCGCTGATCGGCCCGTCCGGCTGCGGAAAATCGACCCTGCTGCGCTGCTTCAACCGGATCTACAGCCTCTATCCGGAGCAGCGGGCGGAGGGCGAGATCCTGCTCGACGGCGAGAACATCCTCGACCCGTCCATCGACCTGAACGAGCTGCGCTCGCGGATCGGCATGGTGTTCCAGAAGCCGACGCCGTTCCCGATGTCGATCTACGACAACGTCGCCTTCGGGCTGCGGCTCTACGAGAAGCTGCCGAAATCCGAGCTCGACGGCCGCGTCGAGGAATCGCTCCGGAAGGCCGCCCTCTGGGACGAGGTAAAGGACAAGCTGCGCCAGTCGGGCACCGGCCTCTCGGGCGGCCAGCAGCAGCGCCTGTGCATCGCCCGCACCGTGGCTCAGCGCCCGGAGGTGATCCTGTTCGATGAGCCGACCTCGGCGCTCGACCCGATCTCCACCGGCCGGATCGAGGAACTGATCGAGCAGCTGCGCGACGAGTTCACCATCGTCATCGTCACGCACAACATGCAGCAGGCGGCACGCATCTCGCAGTTCACCGCCTTCATGTATCTCGGCCAGCTGGTCGAGTTCGGTCCGACCAGCCGGATGTTCATGAATCCGACGGAACGTCGCACGCAGGACTACATCACCGGCCGTTTCGGCTAACCGGTTCGAACAACGATCCGACACCGGGGAACGCCGGCCGGAATCCGCCGGCGCGGCGGCGGATCCACCGGACCCGACGGATCGCTTTTCGCGGGCCCCCATCGAAGGATCCACCATGCCCGGCCATATCGTCACCTCCTACGACACCGACCTAGAGAACCTGCGTCGCTCGATCTCGGAGATGGGCGGCGTGGCCGAGAAGATGACCGCGGAGGCGACCGATGCCCTTGTGCGCCGGGATGACGGGCTCGCCCAGGCAGTGATCCTCGCCGACAAGCGCCTCGACGCCCTTCAGCGGGATATCGAGGAGCGCGCGGTGCTGCTCATCGCCCGGCGCCAGCCCCTGGCGATCGACCTGCGCGAGACCATCTCGGCGATCCGCGTCTCCGGCGATCTCGAGCGAATCGGCGACCTCGCCAAGAACGTCGCCAAGCGCGTCGTCGCGATCTCCGACCAGGCGCCGGTGCAGAAGATCGTTCTGGGCGTGCGCCACATGAGCGACCTCGCCGAGGGCCAGCTCAAGGACGTGCTCGACGCCTACGCGAGCCGCGACATCCAGGCGGCCCACGACGTCTGGGAGCGCGACGGCGAGATCGACGCGCTGTACAATTCGCTGTTCCGCGAACTCCTGACCTACATGATGGAGGATCCGCGTAACATCTCGTTCTGCACGCATCTCCTGTTCTGCGCCAAGAACGTGGAACGGATCGGCGACCACACCACCAACATTGCCGAGACGATCCACTACCTCGCCACCGGCGAGACGCTGGCCGGCGACCGGCCGAAGAACGATGCATCGAACTACGCAACAGTGGACGGCAAGCGGGCTCCGTAAACGAGCGGCTTCCGTCCCAAGCGCGGCGGTGCATTTCTTCCTGTGGGGTGCCGCATGAGAATCGGAGGGTTCGGGTTGAGGCTGAGCGGCGCCTCCCGCACCATCCGCCGGCCCGCCCGCTCCGGACGGAGCTGGCGGGCCCGCAGGCCGAACGGCGCCGCCTCGTGAACGGGTCATCGAACGTGAGCATGCAAGTCCTGATCGTCGAGGACGAGGAGGCGCTGACCACCCTGCTGCGCTACAATCTGGAAGCCGAGGGCTTCGTGGTGGATTCGGCCGCGCGCGGCGACGATGCGGAGCTGCTCTTGGCCGAGCGGATCCCCGATCTGGTCCTTCTCGACTGGATGCTGCCGGGCCTCTCAGGGATCGAGGCTCTGCCGCCGCATCCGGGCCCGCCGCGAGACCGAGCGGCTGCCGGTGATCATGCTCACTGCTCGCGGCGAGGAGGGGGACCGGGTCCGGGGCCTCGGGACGGGCGCGGACGACTACATCGTCAAGCCGTTCTCCGTGCCGGAGCTGCTCGCCCGGATCCGAGCGTTGCTGCGCCGGGCCAAGCCCGCCCATGTCTCGGACCGGCTGGCGGCCGGCGACCTCGAGGCTCGACCGCACCGGCCACCGCGTCCGCCGCGGCGGCGAGGAGCTGCATCTCGGCCCGACCGAGTTCCGGCTGCTGGAGTTCCTCATGCTGGCCCCGGGCCGGGTCTTCTCCCGCGAGCAGCTCCTCGACGGCGTGTGGGGTCACGACGTCTACATCGACGAGCGCACGGTGGACGTCCATGTCGGGCGGTTGCGCAAGGCGCTGAACGGCCCGCGCCAGCCCGACCCGATCCGCACCGTCCGCGGCTCCGGCTACGCCTTCGACGAGACCTTCTCGCTGGAGGCCTAGTCGTGCCCGCTCAGCGGGTCAGCGCCGCGCTCTGGCCGTTGGCCACTGCCGGCACCGCTTCCAGAGCCGCCAGCACCGTTCCCTCGGTGAGGATCTGCGGCAGCACCTGGGGCTTCCCCGTTCCCGTGTAGAGCAGGTAGAGCGGCACGCCGCTGCGCCCGTGCTTCTCCAGCAGGCGGGTGATCTCCGGGTTCTGGTTGGTCCAGTCCCCCTTCAAGTAGGTCACGCCCCGCTGCCCCATCGCGGCCCGGACGGCCTTGGTGGAGAGGGAGGTCGTCTCGTTAACCGCGCAGGTGATGCACCAGGCCGCGGTGAGATTGACGAAGACCGGCCGCCGCTCGTTCACCAGGGTGTCGAGACGGGCCTGAGTGAAGGGCTCGATCCCGCCGGTAGCGGCCTGCGCCGCCGGGGCGGCGCGGTTCTGGGCGAGGGTCAGCGCGAGCCCCCGACGGCGATGAGCGCCAGGATCGCGCAGGCCTGGGCGATCCACCCGGCCATCCGCGACGCGCCCCGCCCGCGCTCCCAGGCCCAGGCGCAGAAGCCGACCAGAACGAGGCCGATCAGCGCCATGAAGAGCCCCTGCGGATCGACCTGCTGCGCCAGGACCCAGATGAGCCACGCCACCGTCGCGTAGACCGGGAAGGCCAGGACCTGCTTCAGCGTCTCCATCCAGGCGCCCGGCCGGGGCAGTGCCCGCAGCGCCGGGGGCCAGAGGGTGAGAGTCAGGAAGGGCAGGGCGAGGCCGAGCCCGAGGCTCGCGAACACCGCGAGCGCCACGCCGGCGCTCTGAGTCAGCGCGAAGCCGACCGCCGAGCCCATGAAGGGCGCCGTGCAGGGCGTGGCCACCAGCGTGGCGAGCACGCCCGTGAAGAAGGAACCGCTGAGCCCCGCACGCCGGGCGAGGCCGTCGCCGATACCGGCGAGGCGCCCGCCGATATGGACGGCTCCGGACAGGCTCAGGCCCATCGCGAAGAGCAGATAGGCGAGTCCAGCCACCACGGCGGGCGATTGCAGCTGGAAGCCCCAGCCGACCGCCGCTCCGCCGCCCTTCAGGGCGATCAGCAAGGCCGCAAGGGCCAGGAAGCTCGCCAGCACGCCGGCCGTGTAGGCGAGGCCGTGCAGGCGCAGGCGGGCCGGGCTCTCGCCGGCATGCCGCACGAGGCCCAAGATCTTGACCGACAGGACCGGGAAGACGCACGGCATCAGGTTGAGGATCAGCCCGCCGAGGAAGGCCAGAGCCGCCGCGGCCGCAAGGGTCAGCGTGTCGGCGGCCGGCGCGGAGACCGGCTGCGCCGAAGCTTCCGCTGCGGCTGCGGGAGCCGGAGCTACCGGCTCGTCGCCGTAGGCGAAGGCGAGACGGTTGGTGCCGGCATCGGTCACCTCGTCCAGGGTCAGGACACCGGGCAGTCCGACGGGCGCCGGATCGGTCGGACTGCTCCGGGCCAGGGTCAGGTGCAGGCCGGCCTCGTCGACGGACATCACCTGTGCGGCGGCGTTGTCGATCGCCGTCTCGGCATAGGGGAAGTAGGCGGCGTTGCGGATGCTCTCGGGTTTGAGACCGGCCGCCGCAAAATCGAGGCGCAGCGTGTCACCCTGGCTCGACAGGCGCAGCGGCCAGATGGCGGGTGCGGGCAGGGCGGCCCGGGCGCGCGCGAACAGCGCGGCCGTCTCGGGATCGGGCCGTGACTCTCCCACCGGCAGGGTCAGGGCGAGATCGGCCGAGCCGGGCACGCACTCGGTCTCGCAGACGAGATAGGTGAGCTTCGCCTGGATCCGCACCGGGTCGGCCGGGTCGAGGCTCGGCGGCGGCGTGACCGGCACGAGGAGCGTGACCTCGCCCTCGTAGCCGTAGTTCATCAGCGAGGCGATCGGGATGCGCTCCGGCGCCGGCCAGCGGATCGCCCCGGCGTTGAAGCCGGCCGGAAGGGTCCAGGTCACCTCCGGCGGCAGACCGGAATCCCCCGGGTTGCGCCAGTAGACGTGCCAGCCCGGCTTCACCTGCATCCGCACGGCCAGGGTGAAGGGCTGCGCCCCCGCAACAGCCACCGGCTCGGAGACGAGGCTCGACTGCACGAGATCGGGGGGCGTCCGGAAGCCCTGATTGAGCCCTTGCGCAGCCGCGGCCGAGAGGCTCGCGGCTAGCGCCATGGTCAGGATGGCGAGGCGGCGGATCATGCTGTCCCTTCGCGCGCAGGGTCACCGCGGTTTCACGCGCGGCGTCTTCGAGCCCGGCGCGGGCTTTTCCGTGGCAGCGAGCCTTAGCATGGTAGGCGCGCGCGGTCGCGGGCCGGCCCGTCAGTCCGGGAGCGGCGCGGTGGCGCGGTCCAGCCACGCGCGCGCCCCGACGTCGAGGAGCGGCCCCAGAATCTGCCGCACCCGGGCGTGATAGGCGTCAATCCAGGCCCGTTCCCCCGGATCGAGGAGATCCGCTTGGATCAAGCGCCGGTCGTAGGGCGCGAGCGTCAGGGTCTCGAAGCCGAGCATCGGTCGCTCGCCGCCGGGGATCTCGCGCGGCTCGACCAGGACGAGGTTCTCGATCCGGATGCCGTAGGCGCCGCGGGCATAATAGCCTGGCTCGTTCGACAGGATCATGCCGGGCTCCAGCGCCACCGTGCCGGTCTTGGCGATACGCTGGGGTCCCTCGTGGACCGACAGGAAGGCGCCGACTCCGTGGCCGGTGCCGTGATCGAAGTCGAGCCCCGCCTGCCAGAGCGGCGCGCGGGCGAAGCCGTCGATCTGGGCTCCGGTCGTGCCCTTCGGAAACACCGCCCGGGCGATGGCGACATGGCCCTTGAGCACGCGGGTGAAGCGGTCGCGCATCGCCGCGCTCGGCTCACCCACCGCGACGGTGCGGGTGATGTCGGTGGTGCCGTCCGGATATTGCGCTCCGGAATCGATCAGGAACAACTCGCCGGGCAGGACGGTCCGGTCGCTGGCACGGGTCACCCGGTAATGGACGATCGCTCCGTTCGGACCGGATCCCGAGATGGTCGGGAACGACACGTCGCGCAGATCCCCACCGCTGACGCGGAAATCCTCCAGCGCCTCCACGGCGCCGATCTCGGTCAGGCCGCCGGCAGCGGCTGCACCGTCGAGCCAAGCGAGAAAGCGCACGACGCTGGCCCCGTCGCGAACATGAGCAGCACGGGCACCCGCGATCTCGGCGGCGTTCTTCACCGCCTTCATCCCGGTAATCGGGTCCTTGCCGACATCGGCGACACCGCCGGCAGCCTCGATCTTCTCCTTCAGGGCGACGGCGCCGGTGGCCGCATCGAGGCGCACGCGCACGCCGCCGAGCGAGGCCAACCCGTCATCGAGTTCGGCCCGGGGCAGGATCTCGGCCACCTCCGCAAGGGCCGCCCGCAGGCCCGGATCGACGTTCGGTGAACCGAGAAACAGCCGCGCCAAGCCCTCGCGCGGCAGGATCGCGTAGCCGAGGGCCAGCGGCGTATGGCCGACGTCGGAACCGCGCAGGTTGAAGGCCCAGGCCAGATTGTGCGGATCGGAGATCACCAGGGCGTCGCAGCCGCCCTCGGCGAGGGCCGCGCGCACCCGGGCGAGCTTGTCGGCCGCCGACTCGCCCGCGAGCGTCTCCGGATGGGCGACCACCGGGCCGGCGGGGGCTTCGGGCGCCCGGCCCAAACCGCATCGACGAGGTTCGGGACGGCGCGGACCGCGCCGCCTGCCTTTGTGGCAGCCCGTTCCAGGCGCGCCAGCCCATCCGGCGTATGGAGCAAGGGGTCGTAGCCCAGCACCTGATCCCGCCTGAGATTGGTGCCGATCCAGGCCTCCGGGGTCGATTCGGCCAGGGGCACGACGGCGATGAGGCTGGTATCGACCTGCTCGGGGGCCTGCAGGGTGTAGCGGCCATCCACGACCAGCGCTGCGGTCTCCATCAGGATCACGGCGGTGCCGGCCGAACCGGTGAAACCGGTGAGCCAGGCCAGCCGCTCCGCATCCGCAGGTACGTATTCCGACTGGTGCTCGTCGGCACGGGGCACGACGAAACCGTCGAGGCCGGTCTCGCGCAGGCCCGCGCGGAGAGCCTCAATCCGCTCGGGACCCTTGCGATGGCTCGGATCGTCGAAGGTCTGGAAGCGCGGGCGGATCTGGGACGGGCTTGTATCTGTCATAGGGGAGCCTAGCCCCCGCCGATCCCAGGTCGCAACCGCGCCTCAATCGTCGAGGTGCGGGCTTATCTGAGGGTTAAAGATCGCGAACAATCTTATCACGCCGCCGGATTTGGCGTACTTTTCCAAAATGGCCCGCCGCGTTCGCTACCGGATCTGCGACAGACCCGAGGGCCGCTTCGACGCCGTCGTGACGATCGAGCCCGACACGGTGGTCCGGCGCGATGGCTTTAACGCGCTTGCCGAGGTCGAGGAGTGGATCGAGGGCCCGCGGATCCTCATGGCTGCCCTGGGCGCACCGGTGGCGCAGGGGAACATGCCCGAGCCCTCAACCGAACCCGCGGCCACGGTCGAGACGGAGCCGGATGGATCGCCGCGGCCGGGGCGGTTGCGCACGGCGCGTTAGCCTGACCTGAGGGTCAGCCGTTCGTCACTGGCAAATCGGGCGCGCGGTCGGTGGGTGCGCCGTCGTAGCCCTCCAGCCAGGCCATACGGGCTGCCGAATTCGCCGGATACGGGCACGCATCCTTAGGCCGGCCCTGCGCCCGGGCACGGGCCCCCTCGGTGATGGGATCCGGTGGCGGATCGTGGAGCGACGTATGGCTCATGGCCGCACAACACGCCAGACGGTTCCCGGTTCTGGCGCTCCGAACGACGCGCATTTGGTCGCACCGACGCCACACGGCCCGGACGAGAGGCCGCCGAACGCCACTTAGCGCCGCGGACGCTTGGCCGCGCCGCCGCGCATCAGAACCAGGGCGACCCAGCCCTCGATCAGCCCGCTGCGGACCAGCGAGAAGCCTTGGTAGCGATAGGCCGAGAGCACGCCGGCCACGTCGCGCTCGATCAGGCCGGAGAGGACCAGCACGCCTCCAGGTGCGACCACTCGCGCCAGCGTAGGCGCGAGATGCCGCAGAGGCCGCGCGAGGATGTTGGCAAAGACCAGATCGAAGTGGCGCGGCCGGCTCGCGAGCCGATGGCGCACCCCCGGCCCCTCATAGAGTTTGAGGTAGGGACCGAGGCCGTTGGCCCGGGCGTTCTCGCGGGCCGTGCGCACGGCTTCGGCATCCAGATCCCCCGCGACCACGGGTTGCCGCAGCGCCTTGGCGGCCGCGAAGGCGAGGATCCCGGTCCCGGTGCCGACGTCCAGGACATGGGCCGGGCGCCGCTGCTTCAGCTCGGAGACCAGCGCCCGCAAACAGCCCAGCGTGGTCCCGTGATGGCCGGTGCCGAAGGCCAGCGCCGCCTCGATCTCGATCGGCAGGTCATTGGCGCGCACGGCGTCGCGGTCGTGCGAGCCGTGCACGAGGAAGCGGCCAGCGCGAACCGGCTTCAGGCCCTCCAATGAGGCACGGACCCAGTCCTGCTGCTCGATCGTGCGGAACTCCGCCGCGTCGGCCGCATCGCCGATCACCGGACGGATCAGTTCGCGGATATAGTCCTCGTCGGGCGCGTCGGCGAAATAGGCTTCGAGCCGCCAAGTCCGGCCATCCGCATCCTCGAACGCCGCCACCGCGGTCTCGGTGGGGTCGAACATCTCGCCCAACAGATCGGTCATGGCCCGGGCCGAGCGTTCGTCGGTCAGCAGACGCAGGACGTGGGACGGGCGGTGGGGCGGAAGGCCTTCGAGCATGGCTCCGGGCTGTAACGCCGGGGCGCGCCGCATCACAGGGGGCGGCACGAAAAAATCCGCATGCCGGTCTTTGAGGCCGGGTCATGCCCCGAGGGGGCGCCGCTGAATTTGTTGCTGGTCGGACACATCACAAAATACATGTACTGCGTGTCAGATAAATCAGTTTTCGGGCGCGAGTTGTGTGCTTAAACAGTTTCGGCTTCCCCGAGGCCAGACCCTCAACTCCGGCGCGCCGTTCTTCATGAACCGGCGCGCCAGTTTTGACAGACGACTGCGCGTTCATGACGTCACCGCTCCTCATTAGCGTCGCCTTCGCGCTCGTGACGACTGGTGTGGCCACGCTCTGGGCAGTTTTCGTGGCGACCGGTATGGAAGCGCTGCCAGAGCGAGACGCGATCGAGCGGCGTGATATCCGGACTTGGTGATGCCCAAGCATTCGGCGCCGCGGTGTCAGGCACTTCCCCAGCGCGTCGCCTGTCGCCCAGGAATTCGGCACAATGTCCGCGCGTTAATCACCGGGGCCGCAGATCCGCGCGGAACCGGTCGCAAGGATCGGCGTTTTTGCCGGCTTTTGCATATTTCGCGATTGAGCAGGGTGCGTACAGCGTGACCAAGTCCAGGCGTTCCGGCCCGCGCGGGCCCGTGGTCGTCAACGACGCCTCAGTCCCTTCCCAGCCTCGCGACCGGATCTTCGGTGGTCCGGCACCGGACGGGCCGCTTCCGGGCCGTCTTCTCGTCCTCCTGAGCCGTCTGCACCGGGCGGAGGCTACGCCGAAGGAGCGCCGCGAAATCCCGCACGGCTAATCGCGCGGTCGCGGTCCAACATCGCCGGATCGGCAGGCCTTGGCCGACGGAAATCCCGCCCCTATGATTTCCGTCGTACCCGACCGGATATAACGGGTCGCGACAGGGGATGCTAAATCCATGCGCCTGATCCGACGGATCCTGGCTGCCCTCGCCCTCGGGGCTGTCGCGCTCGCCCCCGCATCCCCACCGGCCCGCGCGGAAGATCCCGTGGTGGTGTTCGCCGCGGCGAGCCTGAAGAACGCACTGGATGACGCCTCGGCGGCTTGGACGAAGGCGACCGGCAAGACCGTTCGAATCTCCTATGCGGGCTCGAACGCGCTGGCCAAGCAGATCGAGGCGGGCGCGCCGGCCGACCTGTTCGTCTCGGCGGACCAGGCCTGGATGGATTACGTCGAGAAGGCCGGGCTCCTGAAGCCGGGATCGCGCCTCGACCTCCTGCGCAACGCCCTGGTGCTGATCGCACCGGGACCCAAGAACGCTGGGTCGGACCCGCGGATCGCCCTGGCGCCGGATCTAGGCGCCACGCTGACGCGGCTGCTCGGCGGCGGGAAGCTCGCGATGGCGACGATCGACGCCGTCCCGGCCGGCAAGTACGGCAAAGCCGCTCTGGAGAAGCTCGGCGCCTGGGATTCCGTGAAGGGGCAGGTCGCCCAGGCCGAGAACGTGCGCGCCGCCCTGCTGCTCGTCGCCCGCGGCGAGGCCCCGCTCGGCATCGTCTACGCCACCGACGCGGCCGCGGACCCGAGCGTCCACGTGTTGGCGACCTTCCCGTCCGACAGCCACCCGCCGATCGTCTATCCGGCCGCCTCCCTGAAAGATTCGCGCAGCCCGGATACCGACGCCCTGCTGACCTACCTGCGCGGTCCCGCAGCCCGGGGCGCCTTCGAGCGCCAGGGATTCACAGTGGTCGGGGCGCAGGGCGCCGGCCAATAGCGGCGCCGTGCCGCCGTGCTCGGCCTCACCCCGGAAGAGTGGACCGCCGTCGCCCTGAGCCTGCGTGTGGCCACGGTGGCGACGCTCGCGAGCCTCGTGCCCGGCCTCGCCGTGGCGTGGCTGCTGGCGCGGCGGCGGTTCCCCGGCCGCGCGCTCCTCGACGGGCTGGTTCACCTGCCGCTGATCCTGCCCCCGTGGTGACCGGTTACCTGCTGCTGCTGACCTTCGGTCGGCGCGGCCTGCTCGGCGGCACGCTCGCGGAGATCGGCATCGTCTTCTCGTTCCGCTGGACCGGTGCGGCCCTCGCTTGCGCGATCATGGGGTTTCCCCTGATGGTGCGGGCGATGCGGCTCTCCATTGAGGCGGTCGACCGGCGGCTGGAACAGGCGGCCGGGACCCTGGGCGCGAGTCCTCTCGCCGTGTTCCTCACGGTTACGCTGCCGCTGAGCTTGCCGGGCTGCATCGCGGGCGCCGTGCTGGCCTTCGCCAAGGCCATGGGCGAGTTCGGCGCAACCATCACCTTCGTGTCGAACATTCCGGGCGAGACCCAGACATTGCCGTCGGCGATCTACACGCTGACACAGGTGCCCGGCGGGGAGGGGCCGGCCCTGCGCCTCACCCTGATCTCGATCGCGCTGTCGGTCACGGCGCTGCTGGTCTCGGAATTCCTGGCCGTCCGGGCCGGGCGGCGGCTGAGAGGCGGCTGAATGGCCAGGCGTGAGACGCGGGACCGAACGGGACGCGCCGCATGAGCATCCAGGTCGCGGTGCAGCTCCGGCGAGGCGCCTTCACCCTCGATGCGGCCTTCGAGGCCGGTCCGGGACTCACTGCCCTGTTCGGGCGCTCGGGCTCGGGGAAGACGACGCTCATCGACCTCATCGCCGGGCTCGCCCGGCCGGACCGGGGCCGGATCGTCGCCGATGGCGCGACCCTGGTCGACACCGCAGCGCGCATCTTCCTCCCGCCTCACCGGCGGCGTGTCGGCGTGGTCTTCCAAGACGCGCGGCTGTTCCCGCATCTCAGCGTGCGGACGAATCTCCGTTACGGCCGCGTCTTCGCCCACCACCGGCCCGATCCGGTGGCCTTCGGGGCCGTGATCGGGATGCTCGGCATCGAACATCTCCTGGACCGGCGGCCCGGCGGCCTCTCGGGGGCGAGCGGCAGCGGGTGGCGATCGGGCGGGCGCTGCTCGCCAAGCCGCGCCTGCTGCTGATGGACGAGCCGCTGGCCGCCCTGGACGAGGCCCGCAAGGCGGAGATCCTGCCCTATATCGAGCGGCTGCGCGACGAGGCCGGCGTGCCCGTCGTCTATGTCAGCCACGCGGTCTCGGAGGTGGCGCGGCTCGCGACCACCGTGATCGTCCTGGAGGCCGGGCGCGTGGCGGCCGCCGGACCGGCGGAAGCGATCCTGCGCCGGGCCGACCTCGTCCAGGTCCACGAGGCCGAGGCCGGCGCGCTCCTCGACATGGCCGTGGCCGAAGCGGATCCGGAAACCGGTCTCACGCGCCTCACCGGCGCCGCGGGGCAGCTGCTGGTGCCGGGGCTAGCGCGCCCGCCCGGGACGCGGCTGCGGGTGCGGATCCCCGCCCGCGACGTGCTGGTGGCCACGGAGCGCCCCCGGGGACTCAGCGCGCGCAACATCCTCGCCGGCCATGTCTGCGCGCTGACGCCCGCGGGCGCCGAGATGGCGGTCGAGATCGACTGCAACGGCGCCCTGATCGCCGCACGCCTGACCGCAGCCGCGGTCCGCGAACTCGGGCTGGAGCCCGGGCGCGCCGTCCACGCGATCATCAAGAGTGCCGCCTTCGACCCCGTCGGCATCGGCACGCTGCGTCCGGCCGTGGCGATCTGAGGCTGCGTAACGGTTCGGCGCGGGAGCCTCCGCGCGAAGCCTGCGGGCCGCCTCAGCCGAGCTGGGTCAGCAGCGTGAAGGCCCCGAAGATCAACACCGCGCTCACCGAAGCGGCGAGCAGGATGAGGGCGGCGCGCGATTCCCGCATTTCCGGCGACATGGGCCTCCCCGATCTCAGCTTATGTTGATTTGCCGGTCCCGGGAGATTTGCACTGATCGGGGCGCCTGTCGACACGGTTCCCTGGACGGCGTTCCGCGCGCTTCTGCCGTTTGACTTGCGGATCCGGATGTGAGCACTTCTGTACCGATCGGTACAAGCCTCGCGGAGGATCAGCCCATGTCGGACCGCCCGCCGTTCCCGCCCTTCACCGCCGAGACGGCTGCCCAGAAGGCCCGCATGGCTGAGGATGCCTGGAACGGGCGGGATCCCGAGCGCGTGTCCCTCGCCTACACGCCGGACAGCGTCTGGCGGAACCGGAGCGAGTTCTTCGCGGGGCGCGAGGCCATCGTGGCCTTTCTCCGGCGCAAGTGGGCGCAGGAACTCGACTATCGACTGATCAAGGAGGTCTGGACCTTCGGCGGCGACCGGATCGCCGTGCGGTTCGCCTATGAGTGGCACGACGCCGGCGGGCAGTGGTTCCGCTCCTACGGCAACGAGAACTGGGAGTTCGACGCTCACGGCCTGATGCGGCGCCGGATCGCCAGCATCAACGACCTTCCGATCACGGCCGCAGACCGCAAGTTCCACTGGCCGCTCGGCCGGCGCCCCGACGATCATCCGGGCCTCAGCGATCTCGGCCTGTAGCCGACATGTCCAGCGCGGCGGAGCGCGACGGGCTTCTGCCGGCGCTCGCGGAGGTCTTTCGCGCGCACGGCTACGAGGGCGCCAGTCTGTCGCTCATCACGCGGGCGACCGGCCTAGGCAAGGGCAGCCTGTACCACCTCTTCCCCGGCGGAAAGGGCGAGATGGCCGCCTGCGTGCTGGCCGAGATCGACGCCTGGTTCGAGACCAACCTGTACGCGCCGCTGCGCGAGGCGGAGCGCCCAGGAGAGGCCGTCTCGGCCATGTTCGACGCCGTGGTAGTGTATTTTCACTCCGGGCGGCGGGTCTGCCTTATGGGAGTCGTGGCGCTCGGCTCCGAGCGCGACCGCTTCGCCGAGGCGGTGCGAAGCTATTTCGCGCGCTGGGTCGCGGCCCTTTCCGATGCCCTGCGGCGCTCGGGCCGCGACGCCGCGGCGAGCGACGCCCTGGCCGAGGAGGTCGTCGCCCAGATCCAGGGGGCGATCGTTCTGGCGCGGGCCCTCAACGAGCCCCCGCTCTTTACCCGGGCCATCGCGGCTCTGAGGGCCAGGGTTGCCGCCGCGGGCTGAGCGCCGCGGCCCTGTTCCCGCGGCTCAGGCGGCGGTGCGGCGCTCCACCATCCGGGCGAGGAACGCGCTGCCGATCGGGATGATCGAGTCGTCGAAATTGTATCCGGCATTGTGCAGGCCCGGACCGGGATTGGCGCCGAGCCAGACATAGGCGCCGGGCACCGCCATGGTCATGTCGGCGAAGTCCTCGCTGCCCATCTTGGGCACGGCGTTCGCCTCGACCTTGTCGGCTCCAACCAGTTCGGTGGCGACCTCCGTGGCGGCCGCGGCCTGCTCGGGGGCATTCTCCAGCACGGAGAAGACGTCCTGCAGGTCGACCGTGATCTCGGCCCCGTAGGCCGCGCCGAAGCCCGCCGCCAGCTCCCGCATGCGCGTGCCGGCGAGCGCCCGGATCTCCTTGTCGAAGGTGCGGATCGTCCCGGCAAGGTGGGCGGTCTCCGGGATGATGTTGTAGGCGGAGCCCGCCTCGATCCGCGTGATCGACAGCACGATCGACTTCAGCGGATCGGCGTTGCGCGAGACGATCGACTGGAGCGCCTGGGCGAGCCCGGTGGCGATCACGATCGGGTCGGTGCCCCGGTGCGGCTGGGCGGCGTGGATGCCCTTGCCGCGGATATGGATGTCGAAGAAGTCGGCCGCCGCCATGATCGGCCCGGGCCGCAGCTTGATCATGCCGTGACCGCCGCCCGGCTGGTTGTGCAGGCCGTAGATCTCGTCGCAGGGAAACTTCTCGAACAGGCCGTCCTTCAGCATGGCCCGCGCGCCGCCGCGGCCTTCCTCCGCGGGCTGGAACACGAAGACCGCCGTGCCGTCGAAATTGCGGGTCTCGGCCAGGTAGCGCGCAGCGCCGACCAGCATCGTGGTGTGCCCGTCATGGCCGCAGGCGTGCATCTTGCCGGCATAGGTCGAGCGGTAGGGGAGGTTCGTCTCCTCCTCGATAGGGAGGGCGTCCATGTCGGCGCGCAGGCCGATCCGCCTGCCGTTGTCGGTGCGGCCCTTGAGCAGCCCCACAACCCCGGTGCCGCCGATCCCGCGATGCACCTCGCAGCCGAACTTCTCCAAGAGATCGGCCACGATGCCGGCGGTGCGCACCTCCTCAAAGCCGAGGCTCGGGATGGGCATGCAGGTCGCGGCGCAGGGCCGTCAGCTCGTCGGCATAGGTCTTGATGTGATCGATCGGACTCATGTCTCGGGACCTTCGGGGGCAGATGTCTCGGAACGTATAGCGCCCTCGCAGGCGCCGCCCGCATCCGTACGCCGGAACGGCGTCATTGTGTCGAGGACGTCAACAGCCTCGGCGACATGGGCGCGTTCCCGCTGTAAGTAATCGGCCACCGCGCGGCGCAGCGCCGGGTCGGCGATGTCGTGGGCCGAGTGCATCAGGACCGGCCGGTAGCCGCGGGCGAGCTTGTGCTCCCCCTGGGCGCCGGCCTCGACGCGCTTCAGGCCCCGCGCGATCGCGAAATCGATCGCCTGGTAGTAGCAGACCTCGAAGTGCAGGAAAGGGTGATCCTCGATACAGCCCCAGTTGCGGCCGTAGAGGGCCGTGTCGCCGATCAGGTTGATGGCCCCGGCGATGTAGTCGCCCGCGCGCTTGGCCATCACCAGCAGCACCCGGTTGGCCATGCGCTCGGACAGGAGCGAGAAGAAGCGGCGGTTGAGGTAGGGGCGCCCCCACTTTCGGGAGCCGGTATCTGTGTAGAAGGCGTAGAACGCGTCCCAGTGGGCCTCGGTGATGTCGGAGCCGGTCAGGTGCTCCACGGTGATCCCGGACGCGAGGGCGTCGCGGCGCTCCTTGCGGATGTTCTTGCGCTTGCGCGAGGCGAGCGCGGCGAGGAAGTCGTCGAAGCTCGCGTAGCCGTCGTTCTCCCAGTGGAACTGCTGGTCGGTGCGCTGCAGGAAGCCCGCGGCCCCGGCCCGTTCCGACTCGGGCTCCCGCATGAAGGTGACGTGGATCGAGGAGGCCTTGGTCTCGCCCCGCAGCGCGCGCAGGCCGGCGACGAGGCCCGCGGTCGCCTCGTCCGGGTCGGCGCCCGGCGCGATCAGGAAGCGCGGGCCGGTCACCGGCGTGAACGGGACGCTCACCTGGAGCTTGGGGTAGTAGGACCCGCCCGCCCGCTCATAGGCGTCGGCCCAACCATGGTCGAACACATACTCGCCCTGGCTATGCGATTTCAGGTAGCAGGGTGCCACGCCGAGGCGCTCGCCGTCGCGCTCCACGGCGACGTGGAGCGGCAGCCAGCCGGTCTTGCGGGAGACGCAGCCCGAATCCTCCAGCGCCGACAGGAAGGCGTGCGACACGAACGGGTTGTGGGTCTCGTCGCCGCCCGCCAGGGTTTCCGGGGAGAAGGCGCAGGCATCCCAATCCGCCGCGCCGATCTCCTTCAATCCGGGGAGCGCCCGCACGGTCAGCGTCGCTGTCTCCGGCGTCGGCCCGGGTGCTTGCTTCATGGCGGCGACTCTAGCCGGCGCCCGGGGAGGAGCAAGCGGGCGGATGCGCGCGGAGGCGATGGCAGCCTTTCAACGACACCCCTATCGAAACCGCTCCGGCATGCCTTTGCGCGGGACCGGGCGGATCACTCGCCGAACCGGCCGACGCAGGTGACGTCACCCTCCTCGCAGGTGAGATAGCCGTTCAGCACCTTGGTTCGCGCGGCCGTGACCCGGGCCAGGCACTCCGCGTGAACCTGCGGCTGCATGGAGCCGCCCTCGACGCCCATCGCCTCAATGGTGCAACTCGCGTCCCGGAACGGCAGCCACGCCTTCT
This sequence comes from Methylobacterium sp. P31, assembly GCA_050632875.1. GTDB lineage: Bacteria > Pseudomonadota > Alphaproteobacteria > Rhizobiales > Beijerinckiaceae > Methylobacterium. The sequence goes on from JBODSC010000003.1 coordinate 1,199,210, forward strand.
GGGCCGCGCGCAGGCCCTCCTTGGCCTTCGGGCCGATCTGTTGCATCAGCTGGGTGTAAGCGGTGTTCATCGCCGCATCCGCGCGGTCGTAGGCGGCTCCGGCGCAGGCGTTCAGCTCCATCTGGGTCGAGCCGGCGCGCGGTTCGGCCGCCCGGGCCGGTCCGGCGACGATCAGGAGTGCGGCGAGGCCGAGGCCGAGCGATCGGCTCACGGCACGAACCCCTCGAACACCATCTGGTCCGCATGCGCGCCCGCGCGGGCGCGCTGGTTCTCGGTCCGCACGGTCCAGGCCATCACGGGGATCCGGCCGAGCAGCCGGCACAGATAGGTCGGCGCGCAGGGCAGGTCGTCCACCCGCCAGGACAGGAAGTCGGGCCGGGTCTCGGCGAAGTGCAGGAGATTGGACAGGGCAAGCCGCGCGCTCGGCGGAAGCGCCGCGTAGGCTGGATCGTCCTGCGTGGTCTCCGCGACGATCCCGCGCGGGATCGTCGGGCAGAGGTCGCGCAGGGCCGCGACCACCTGCGGATCGAAGGATTTCAGCGCCACCGGCCCACCATACGACGCGGCGATCGCGGCGGCGCGCGTGGCGAGCCGCAGGTCGCCGTCGTAGCGGGACTTCACCTCGATCACCACCGGTACGGCGCCGGCCACGGTCGCCAGAAAGTCCGGCAGCGTCGGGATCGTCTCCGCGGTCCCGGCTACCGCGAGGCGGCCGAGGCCTCGGCCGCGGATTTCTCCGCGACCCCCTCGCGCGCCTCCGTCAGGCGGCCTAGGGCGGCGTCGTGGAACACCATCGCCTCGCCGTCGGCGCTTGCCTGCACGTCGCACTCGATGGCGAAGCCGCCGGCCACCGCCGCCCGGGCGGCCGCCAGCGTATTCTCCGGCCGATCTGCCGCCCGGTCGTGCAGCCCGCGATGGGCGATCGGCCGCGCGGTGAGCCAGTCCGGGGCGGTCATCCTAGCGGACCTCGAACATCGCCTCGACCTCGACGGCGGCGTCGAGGGGCAGTTCCGCGACGCCGACGGTCGAGCGGGCGTGGCGCCCGCTCTCGCCCAGCAGCTCGACCATCAGGTCGGAGGCGCCGTTCATCACCCCGGCCACCACCGAGAAGCCCGGCGCCGCGTTGATGAAGCCGCCGAGCCGCACGCACCGGACCACCGCGCGGTCGAGATCGCCCACCGCGGCCTCGAGCTGGGCGAGGACGTTCAGCGCACAGAGCCGGGCGGCGGCCTTGCCGGCCTCGGCCGAGACGGCGCCGCCGACCTTGCCCTTGTGCTCGGCCGCGATGGTGCCGTCCGCGCCGAAGCAGACTTGGCCGGAGATCACCACGAGATTGCCCGTGCGCACGAACGGCACGTAGTTCGCCACCGGCGCTGCCGCCTTCGGCAGGGCCAGACCCAGAGCCTGCAGGCGTTCCTTGACGGTGCTCATAGGGATCTCCCTTGCTGACTGAAACCCGGCGGAGGCTGGAGCATGGCTGCACCTTGCTGCGCAAGGGGATGAGTCGCGCTTAGCCTAGAAATCAGGCCTTCCACCTTCGCGCGCAGAGCAGCTGCGCGTGCCCGGCGAACATGGAAACGTTGACAGGGCCGGGCTCTTTCATAGTAATCGCGCGCGTGCCGCCCATCACTGAGGCGGCACTTTCATTTGGAGCCGGCAAACGCTTGCTCCGCGATTTTTGCGTGAAACGGAGATGGGACCCGTGACGTCAGCCCTTCTGCCGACCTACGTCCGCGCGCCGCTCGCCTTCGAGCGCGGCGAGGGCGCCTGGCTCGTGACGGAGGACGGCGAGCGATACCTCGATTTCGGCGCGGGAATCGCGGTCAACGGCCTCGGCCACGCCCATCCGCACCTCGTCGGCGCGCTGACCGAGCAGGCGGCCAAGATCTGGCACACCTCGAATCTGTTCCAGATCCCGGGCGGCGAGCGGCTCGGGCAGCGCTTGGCCGACGCGACCTTCGCGGACGCCGTCTTCTTCTGCAACTCGGGCGCGGAAGCGAACGAGGCGGCGATCAAGATCGCCCGGAAGTACCATGCGGCCGGCGGCCACCCCGAGCGCTACCGAATCATCACCTTCGCGGGCGCCTTCCACGGGCGCACGCTCGCGACCCTCGCGGCCGGCGGCCAGCAGAAATACATCGAGGGCTTCGGCCCCAAGGTGGAGGGGTTCGATCAGGTTTCGGCGGGCGACTGGGCGGCGTTGGAGGCGGCGATCGGGCCTGAGACGGCGGCTCTGATGATCGAGCCGATCCAGGGCGAGGGCGGCGTGCGGGTGATTCCCAACGCGGACCTGCGCCGGCTGCGCGAGATCTGCGACGCCAACGGGCTGCTGCTGATCATGGACGAGGTGCAGACCGGCGTCGGCCGCACCGGCCGGCTGTTCGCCCACGAGTGGTCCGGCATAACCCCGGACATCATGAGTGTGGCCAAGGGAATCGGCGGCGGCTTCCCGCTCGGCGCCTGCCTGGCGACTCGCGAGGCCGCCCGCGGCATGACCGCCGGCACGCACGGCACCACCTTCGGCGGCAATCCGCTGGCCATGGCGGTGGGCAACGCCGTGCTCGACGTCGTGCTGGAGGACGGCTTCCTCGACCGCGTCGCCCGGTCCGGGCTGCTGCTCATGCAGAAGCTCGCAGCCCTGCGCGACCGGCATCCCCATGTCTTCGAGGAGATCCGCGGCGAGGGGCTGATGCTCGGCCTCAAGCTCGGCGTGCCGAACACCGACTTCGCCGTCGCCGCGCGCGACGCGCATCTCCTGGTGATCCCGGCCGGCGACAACGTCGTCCGCCTGCTGCCGCCGCTAACCATCGGCGAGGCGGAGATCGACGAGGCGATCCGGCGCCTGGATCAGGCTGCCGCCAAGTTCGAGGTCGTGCGCGGGGCGGCCGAATAGGACCGATCCCGAGACTTTTGAACACCGCCCCCGTACCCCGGAGGGCGGCCCGAAGCATTTCCGGGCGCGGTCGATCCCGGCGCGCGTGACAGAAATGCCCCTGCCAGGAGGTAGAGTGCGGTTCATGATCAGGTGATCGTTGAGCAGACTCTAGTTATTGTGACGCGATGAAAGCCCAGATTGACGGCCGGGCACAGGCCCCGGCCACGCACCTGAACGGTGCCGGCCCTCGCCATTTCCTCGACCTCAAGGATTTCTCCGGAGCGGAGCTGCGCCGGGTCCTCGACGCCAGCGCGGCCATCAAGGCGCGCCGTCGCAAGGGCGAGCTGGCCGCCGAGCGTCCGCTCACGGGCAAGACCCTGGCGATGGTATTCGACCGGCCCTCGACCCGCACTCGCGTCTCCTTCGACGTGGCGATGCGCGAGCCTCGGCGGCGAGACCCTGATGCTCACGGGCTCCGAGATGCAGCTCGGGCGCGGCGAGACCATCGGTGACACCGCGCAGGTGCTCTCCCGCTTCGTCGACGCGATTATGATCCGCATCCTTGACCACGGTCAGATGCTGGAGCTGGCCGAGTACGCCACGGTCCCGGTGATCAACGCGCTGACCAAGGTCTCGCATCCCTGCCAGATCATGGCCGACGTGCTGACCTTCGAGGAGCATCGCGGGCCGATCAAGGGCCGGACCGTTGCGTGGTCGGGCGACGCCAACAACGTGCTGGCGAGCTGGGTCCACGCGGCCGCACGCTTCGACTTCACCCTCAACATCGCGAGCCCGCCCGAGCTGGCACCGCCGCCCGGCCTGATGGCCTGGGCGAAGCAGGAGGGTGCGGATGTCCACGTCACCACGGACGCCTTCGCGGCCGTGGACGGCGCGGATGCCGTGGTGACGGATTGCTGGGTCTCGATGGGCGACGACGACGAGGCCCACCGCCACAACTTGCTGAGCCCCTATCAGGTCAACGCCAAGCTGATGGCAGCGGCCAAGCCGGACGCGATCTTCATGCATTGCCTGCCCGCCCATCGCGGCGAGGAGGTGACGGCCGAGGTGATGGACGGCCCGAATTCCGTAGTGTTCGACGAGGCCGAGAACCGCCTGCATGCGCAGAAGGGAATCCTGGCCTGGTGCCTGCGCGCGGCTGGACTCTGAGTCCGGGGTCGCGCTTGCCGAAGCGGCGCCCCATATAGGCCTCAGCGGGGCGCGTTCGCGACCCGCCTCCCCATTACGGCTGCCGGACGGCAGCACCCCGGCGACGGACGTGGCGCGACGCGCCCGCTCTTCCGTGCGGGCGCGGACGGGGTGAGGAAGCCGATCTTTCCGCGAGGGTCATCTTCCTCACCGCGTTCCTCTCCGCGCGGGAGCCGACCAACGCGGGCGCCGGGCGCATCGATCGGAGAGGGCATGAGTTCAGGAACACAGTCGCACTCCCAGCCGCAGCACCAGCCCGCCGGAAACGGTCACGCGGGCGCGGACGATGCCGTGCTGCCCTTCGCCGTCGAGGCCCTCGATGTGCGCGGACGCGTGGTCCGGCTCGGGCCCTCGGTGGACACGATCCTGCGCCGACACGGCTATCCGGACCCCGTTGCGCGGCTCCTCGGCGAGGCGGCTGCGCTCACGGTTCTGCTCGGCTCCTCGCTCAAGTTCGAGGGCCGGTTCCAGCTCCAGACCAAGACGGACGGCCCGGTGGCGATGATCGTGGTCGATTTCGAGGCGCCCGATCGCCTGCGCGCGACTGCGCGGTTCGAGCCGGAGCGGGTGGCCGCCCTCGGCTCCGGTCCCCTCAAGGATTCCGACCTGATCGGCACCGGTCACTTGGCCATGACGATCGACCAGGGGACGACAGCGAGCCGGTACCAGGGCGTCGTCGCGCTCGAAGGCCAGAGCCTGGAGGAGGCCGCGCACCAGTATTTCCGCCAGTCCGAGCAGATTCCCACGCAGGTGCGCCTCGCCGTGGCCGAGGCCGTGGAAGAGGGCGCAGGCCGCTGGCGGGCCGGCGGGCTGATCGTGCAGTTCCTGCCGCAATCGATCGACCGCGCCCGACTCGCCGACCTGCCGCCGGGCGATATCCCGGAAGGTCACGCGCACCTTTCGGGGGAAGCCCCCGAGGACGATGCCTGGGTCGAGGCGCGGTCCCTGGTTGCCACGATCGAGGACCACGAGCTGGTCGATCCGAAGGTGTCGAGCGAGACCCTGCTCTACCGGCTGTTCCACGAGCGCGGGGTGCGGGTCTTCGAGCGTCAGCCGGTCCACGAGACCTGCCGCTGCTCACGCGGGCGTGTGATGGGCATGATCCGCTCGTTCACCCCGCAGGAGCGGCGCGACATAGTGGCGGATGACGGACGCATCGTCATCACCTGTGAGTTCTGCTCCCGGCGCTACGATCTGGATCCTCAGGAAGTCGAGGCCGAGATCGCGGCACAACCGCAACAGTAGAGAGCGCGCCTTCGACCGTACGTGCAAGCTATCGCTGTTGGATACGGCCAAGCTTCCCACGCGCAACGCATGAATACCGATATTAGTTGCGTGAATTTTTAGCGACCCTGATCCGAACCGTTTCCGTACCTTCGACGTTGCGTGGCAGATTCAACATCGGAGGAATTCCCATGCGGAAATTGTCCATCGGTCTGGCCGCGCTGCTGATCAGCACCTCGGCCTACGCACAACAGGGCGGTGCCGAGCGCGGCGCCGGGATGAGCAGCCGCGGCGCCCAGGGCGGTGCCGAGGCCGGAATGAAGGCCGGCAGCGGAGAGCGCGGCGGCATGCAGGGCGGCGGTCAGGCGGCCTCCGACCGGGGCGGCGCCGGTATGGGCCGCTCTGCGCAGGGTCGGGATGCGGGCGGCGAGGGTCGGATGGCCCAGGACCGCGGTCGCGCCGGTGCCGAGCACGGGGACCGTGACGGCGCCCGCGCCGAGCGCAACGAGCGCGGTGACCGCAACGGTGACCGTGCGGAGCGGGGCGACCGCAATGGCGCGCGCGCGGAGCGGAACGAGCGCGGCAATCGTAACATCCACGGTGCCGATTTCCGCGGCCGGACCGACGTCAGCAGCCGCACCGACGTGCATGGCGCCCGGTTCGAGGGCGGCTTCCGGCGCGAGGGCCGCTACGTGTTCATCGGCGGCCGCCGGGTCGTCTACGGCTCGCCAGAGTACAAGCGCCTGATCGTCACCGAGCACCGCGGCCCGCGGGAGCGCTACGTCTTCATCCGTGGTCATCGCGTGCTCTACGGCTCGCCCGAGTATCGTCGCCTCGTCAGCATCCACGAGAGCGGCCCGCGGGAGCGCTACGTGGTCATTCGCGGCCACCGCGTCCTGTACGGCTCGCCGGAGTATCGCCGCCTCGTCTCGGTGCACGAGGATCGTTTCGTGACGATCCGCGGGCACCGGGTGCGCTACGGCTCCGCTGAGTATCGTCGCCTGAGCGGCGGCGGCACCGTCAACGCGAGCTTCCACTCGGAGCAGCGCGCCGGTGCACGCTTCGATCAGAGCGGCGGGCGGGACGGCATCCAGAACGCCTCGCGCCACGAGGGGCGGAACGACGGCCGGATGGACCGCGGCAACAATCGCGGCATGGATCGGACGGCCAACCAAGACCGCAAGAACGACGGCATGCGTAACAGCGACATGCGCAGCGGCCAGCAGGGCGGCATCCGGAACGCCTCGGATCGCGGCGGTCAGCAGGGCGGCATGAAGGCCGGCGGCAACGAGGGCGGCCGGACGGGCGGCGCCGAGCGTGGCGGCATGAGCGGCGGCAACATGGGCGGGGCTCAGGGCGCCAGCCGGTCGGGCGGCCAGACGGGCGGTGCCGGTGCCGCCCACAACTGAGCAGGCCTGATACGAGACGGGGAGGGGCTCTCGGCCCCTCCCTCACACTTTCAGCACGGGTTCGGCAATGTCGCCGCCACCGCGGGACTTGAGGTGGTCGGGCTGGAACAGGCACATGCGTACTGCGTCCCGGTAACGGCCATTCACGAAGAACTCGTCCTTGAGGACACCCTCGGTGCGGAAGCCGCAGCGCTCATAGATGCGAACGGCGCGGGCATTGTCCCGGTCGACGTGCAGGTAGAGCTTGTGGATGTTGAGCACGCTGAACGCGTAGTCCATGGCGATCCGCGTCGCCTGCCAGGCGTAGCCCCGACCCTGGAAGCTCGGGTGGATCGCGATCTGGAACTCGCAGCGCCGGTGGAGATGATTGATCTCCACGAGGCTCGATTAGCCCGGCCGGCTCGCCGCTCGGATCGGCCACGATGAAGCGGCGTTCGGTCTGGTTGTGGATGTTGCGCTCGTAGAGCTGCTGCAGTTCGGCGAAGGACTCGTAGGCCTCCTCGAACCAGTAGCGCATGATGCTGTCGTTGTTGTTGAGCTGGTGGACGAAGCGCAGGTCCTCCCGCTCCAGCGGCCGCAGCTTGATGGTGATTCCGGTGACGGCGTTCATGACGCACAGGCCTCGATCAGGTTGCGCAGGAACCGCTCACCCTGGCCGAGGGCGTCCAGGGTGATGAACTCGTCGGGCTGGTGGGCCTGCGCGATGTCGCCGGGCCCGCAGACGACGGTCGGAATGCCTGCCGCCTGGAACTGCCCCGCCTCGGTGGCGTAGGGAACCGCGATGGTACGGTTGCGCCCGGCGAGCCGCAGACAGAGCCGCTCGGCCTCCGAGCCGGGCTCGGGCGCGAGGCCGGGGATGTCGACCTCCTCCAGGGTCTCGATCCTTCCGTAATCGCCGTAGCGGTTGAGGCGTTCGCGGGTCACCCGCTCGACCTCCCGGGCGAAGAGCCGCGGGATCTCGGCGGGGTCGAGATCCGGCAGGCCGCGATACTCCCAGTGGAAGCGGCACTCCTTGGCCAGGATGTTGCGGGCGGTGCCGCCGTGGATCGTCCCGACATGGACTGTCGTGGCGGCCGGATCGAACCGCCCCGAGGGATCGCCGCGCTCGATCATCAGATCGGCGATGCGGTTGAGGCCGGCGACGAGGCTCGCAGGCCGCCGCCACGGCGTTCGCGCCCAGGGCGGGCCGGGCGGAATGGGCCTCGTGGCCGTGCACGGTGGTGAGGCAGGTGACGATGCTCTTGTGCGCGTCTGCCACCTCCATGACGGTAGGCTCGCCGACGATCACCGCGGCGGGCCACGGCAGGTCGGCGCCGAAGCGGGCAATCCCGTCCATCGAGCCGAGGCAGGTGGTCTCCTCGTCGTAGGACAGCAGGATGTGGATCGGCCGCTTCAGGTCGGCGGCCAGCATGTCGGGCACCAGCGCGAGCGCCAGGGCGTCGAACCCCTTCATGTCGACGGCGCCCCTTCCATAGGCCCGCCCGTCTGCGACGCGCAGCGTGAACGGGTCGCTGGTCCAAGCCTGACCTGCCACCGGCACCACGTCGGTATGGCCGGAGAGCACCACGCCCCCATCGGCCATGGGGCCGACCGTGGCGAGGACGGCCGCCTTGTCGCCTGCCGCGTTGGGCAGGCGCAGGTGCGGCACGCCCCAGCCATCAAGGTAGGCGCAGACGGACTCGACCAGGGCGAGGTTGGACTTGTCGCTCTCCGTGTCGAAGGACACGAGGCGGGCCAGCATGTCGAGCGCGCTCAGCCGCTCGCCGGTCGCGGGCATGGGTTCCTCCGGAGCGGGGCCCCGGGTTGCCCGAGACCTCAGTGCAGGCTGCGGCGGACGTGCGGGCTGTCGAGGGAGAAGGCGGGGATCTCGGCCTCGAAGCTCTCGCCGGCCACCGTCGCCATGGTGTAGCTGCCGGCCATCAACCCGTCGGGCGTGTTGAGCGGGCAGCCGCTCGTGTAGCAGAAGGACTCGCCCGGCTCCAGCACCGGCTGCTTGCCGACGACGCCGGTGCCACGTACCTCCTGGCACGCGCCGTGCCCGTCGATGATGCGCCAGTGGCGGGAACGCAGCTGAACCTGTTCGTGACCGTTGTTCACGATCTCAACCGTATAGGCGAAGAAGTAGCGGCTCTCGGTCGGCGAGGATTCCTCCTCGACGAAGCGGGACTGAACGGTCACACTAATTCCACGCGTCTCGGCCTTGTACATCGCCCTATTAGGCCCTTCTTCGGACTGCGCGATTCGCTGAAGCCGAATGCAACGCGCTTCACTAGGGGTGGTAGTAGGCGGCGGAATCGCCGTCAATTGCGGCGGACTACCTCGCGAGAGCCTGCGCCGGCCGTAGAGAGACCGCGTGCGGAGCGGCTCGGCCCGACCCGCCGCATGACGCGAGCGACCGGACGGGTTAAGCCCGCATTAGCCGGTCCCGGCGGAGAACGGGCTTGACGCGAACCGGGCAGGGCGCGCGAAGGAGGCAGGGGCGCGATGAACGCGGGCGCAGGCAAGCAGGCCGCCGATTCGGGCGCGGAAAGCCGCGGCGGCATTCTGCCGGCCCAGGCGATCGCCGCGCTCGCGCGCGCGGGCGGCATCCGCGCCGCGAGCGCCTTCGCGGCCGATCAGATCCAGCCCGCCAGCCTCGACCTGCGCCTCGGCGGCAAGGCCTACCGGGTCCGGACGAGCTTCCTGCCGGGTGCCGGGCGCACGGTCCAGACCTGCGTCGACCGGCTGTCGCTGCACACGATCGACTTGCGTCCCGGCGCCGTCCTGGAGACGGGCTGCGTCTACATCGCCGAGTTGCAGGAACGCTTGGCCCTGCCGGGCGACCTCGCGGCGGCGGCGAACCCGAAGAGTTCCACCGGGCGCATCGACGTGTTCACCCGGGTGATCACCGACCGGGGCGAAGCCTTCGATCAGGTCGAGCCCGGCTATGACGGTCCGCTCTATGCCGAGATCTCGCCGCGGACGTTTCCGGTCCTGGTTCGCACGGGCTCGCGCCTGTCGCAGATCCGCTTCCGCCGCGGCGCGCCGCGGCTGACGGATTCCGAGCTCGGGCTGCTCCATGCCCGCTCGGCGCTGGTGGACGTTGACAGCCCGTCGTTCCAGGGCGGCGTGGCGGTCTCGGTGGACCTGTCCGGCTTCGACGGGCTGGTCGGCTACCGGGCGAAGCGCCACACCGGCCTCGTCGACGTGGATGCCCCCGGGCGTCACCGCGCCTCGGAGTTCTGGGAGCCGCTCGCCGCCGACGGGTCGGGTAGCCTGATTCTCGATCCCGGCCAGTTCTACATCCTGGCCTCAAAGGAGGCGGTGCAGGTCCCGCCGGACCATGCCGCCGAGATGGTGCCGTTCGATCCCCTGGTGGGGAGTTCCGGGTCCATTACGCGGGCTTCTTCGATCCCGGGTTCGGCTATGCCGGGGCGGGCGGCGAGGGAGCGCGCGCCGTGCTGGAGGTGCGCTCGCGCGACGTACCGTTCCTGCTGGAGGATGGCCAGATCGTCGGCCGCCTCGTCTACGAGCGCATGCTGGACGTGCCGGAGACGCTCTACGGCGCCGGCGCCGGCTCGAACTACCAGGCCCAGGGACTGAAGCTCTCGAAGCACTTCGTCCTGTAGTCCGGGCTCAGATCCTCCGACGGAGCATCGATCGCATGGACGCGGTGGACCGGAAGATTCTGGACGTTCTTCAAGAGGACGCGACGCTGCCGGTGGCCGAGGCTCGCCGAGCGGGTCGGGGTCAGCGCGGCGCCGTGCTGGCGCCGGGTGAAGAAGCTGGAGGCTTCCGGCGTGATCCGGCGCCGGGTCGCCCTGGTCGATCGCCGCAAGGTCAACGTCCCCACCACGGTCTTCATGGCCGTGAAGGCGCCCGCCACGCCGCCGACTGGTCCGACGCGTTCCGGCGGGTGGTCTCCGGTTTCCCGGAGATCGTCGAGGCTTGGCGCCTGACCGGCGAGATCGACTACCTGCTCCGCATCGTCGTGCCCGACATCGAGGCCTACGACGCGGTCTACCAGCGACTCATCGCCAAGCTCGACTTCTCGAACCTGTCCTCCTCCATCGCCATGGAGGAGATGAAGTACACGACCGCCGTCCCGACGATCTACGTGACCTGAGGGGCGCGCCTCCGAGGCGCCTCATCCCGCCGCGACCGTGTAGGTGCGGTGGATCGACGAGGCCTGCGCCCGGTGGTCGTAACCGTAGACGTGGATCGAGACTGCCTCCTCCGGTCCGTCATTGACGATCCGGTGCAGATTCGGCCCGGACGGCATCATGCAGGCGACGAAGCCGGGAGTGCGGATCGCATCCTGGATCGCCACCGCGTGCGTGTCGCTGATGGGGCGGTACCAGGTCTCCCGGAGCGTGCCGCGCAGCAGACCGAAGCAGCACGAGCAATGGTGGTCATGCACCGGCGTGACGGTGCCGGGGCTCCAGACCATCGCCCAGACGCTGATCTCGTCCGTTCCGAACAGCAGGTTTCGGCTGAGACCCTCCCCTGGCCTGTGAGCCGTGACCGGTCGAGGAGGTCGGGTCGGGACAGGATCCGCAGCAGGGTCGCCCGCGCGGTGGCGAGATACGCCACCGGGGCGCGGCGGGCCGAGAGGGCGAGATCCGACAGCATCGCCGCGACTTCGGCTGGGGTGGTCAGCTGCGACATCGGCAATCTCCAACGCGCTCCTTGAGGCTGCCGGCAGCGTACCGCGCCGGGGCCGAAGACGGATTGCGAAGGTGCCAGCGAAAGACCCCGCGCCCGCAATACCGTTGCGCGTTTCAGATCGGTCGGGAAATGAATTGATCTATCAGGGAGTGCACGAAGAACCCAGAAAGCCGACGCAATCGAATCGCGCAACATCGGCCGCACGCGTCGGAGTGCAGTCGGAAGCTGTCGGCCTTCTCCGGCGGCAGGGGTGGCCGGTCGATCTCAGGATCCGGCGACGGAGCGCTCGAAGGCGCGCACCAAGTCCATGTCGAGCTTGCCGGTCATGCCGTACAGGATCCGCAAAGCCTCGGAAGCCGGCATTGGGGGCCGGTAGGGACGGCGTTCCACGAGGGCCGCGTAGACGTCGCAGACGGTGATCAGCCGGACGATATCGGCGATGGCGTTGCCCCTGAGCCGGTCCGGATAGCCCGAGCCGTCGAGCATCTCGTGATGGTGGCGCACGACGGCGAGCACGGCGTCGTCGAACCCGCCGGCCCGCACCAGGATCTGATGGCCGAGCGCGGCGTGCTCACGCATCACCTCCCGTTCCGCCACGTCGAGCGGGCCGGGCTTGTTGAGGATCGCCAGGGGGATCTTGGCCTTCCCGACATCGTGCACCAGGGCGGCGCGCACGAGCTGCTGGCGGTCGGCGGCCGAGAATCCGAGATCGATCGCGAAGGTCGCGGCCAGGCCCGCCACCAGCAGGCAGTGCTGATAGGTGGCGTCGTCGTAGGCGCGCACCGTCTCGAGCCAGGCGGTAAGCCCGCCCGCGCCGATCGCCCCCAGGATCGGCTCCAAGCTGTCGTCGACGAGGGCGGCATCGACGGTTCCGGAATCCCGGGCCGCGTCCAGAAGGCTGGCGATGACCGCCCCGGCCTTGTCGGCGGCCTGGACGACGAGCGGCTCGCCGGCATCGGGCCGAGTGGGCTTCCGCGCCAACACCGGAGGCTGGAGCTGCGCGCGCAGGGCCTCCACCACGGTAGCAGCCGGCGTATCCACCGGCAGGCAGAGCCGCGCTCCGAGGCTGCGGGCCGCCGAGAGGCTGCGCGCGCCCATGCTGCGCATCAGGAAGATGCGGGGCAGCGCGGGCGTCGCCGCGATGAGCGCCCGCAGGCCGATCAGCGGCGAGGGCTGCAGGAGGTCGAGATCGGCCACGAGGGCGATGCAGGGGCCCTCGGGCGGCATCGCCGCCGCATCGAGGACGACGCAGGGCGCGATCTCTTCAAGCAGCCGCAGGAGTCCGGCGCGGCGCGTAGGTTGATCGGTGTAGAGAACGAGGGTGCCTGCGCGCATCTGGCCCTTCGCGGCGATGAGCCGCCACGGCGACGCGGTCGGGTCCGGGCGGCGCAGCAAGCGGGCCGGCTTAGCGCATCGACCTTGCCAGACCGTAACGCCCGCCCCGATCTCAGCCGGACGCGGCCTCGTCGAGCAGCCACGCCACATCGCCGGCGCCGGTCACGCGGCCGGCCGGAAGGTCCTCGCCGGCCGCGAGGCGGGCGAGGGGCGCGCGCTTGCTGGCGCCGGTCACCAGAAACAGCACGTGCCGCGCGGAGGCCAGCGCCGGGAGGGTGAGGGTGATCCGCGGCACGAACGGCGCGAGGCCCGCCTCCGGCACGGGCGCCACGAGCCGCCGGGCCTCATCCACGGCCGGCTTGCCGGGAAAGAGCGAGGCGGTGTGTCCGTCCTCGCCCAGGCCGAGCAGGACGAGGTCGAAGAGCGGCCGGGCCGGATCCAGGCGGTCGGCACCGTAGAAGTCGAGCAGCGTGCGCTCGTAGACGCGGGCGCCCGCCTCCGCCCCCGCGTCGGAGGGGATGAAGTGCAGATGGGTCGGCGGAATCCGCGATCCGTGCCCGAACGCCTCGCGGACCATCCGGACGTTGCTGCGCGCGTCGTCCCACGGGACCACCCGGTCGTCGCCGAAGAACCAGTGGACCCGCCCCCACGGCACCCGCGCCGCGTAGTCCGGTCCGGCGAGCAGACCGTAGAGCACCTTGGGGGTCGAGCCGCCGGACAGACAGATCGCGATCCGCTCGGACCGACTCTCCCCACAAGCCACGATGAGCCGCTCCGCCGCCTCGCGGGCGACCGCCTCCGGATCCTTCAGGACCTGGGTGCCTGCGGGAAGGCCCATGGGACGGCCTCTACTTCTTGGGCTCTTGGTGGCCGCCGAAGCCCTTGCGCATCGCCGACAGGAGCTTGTCGGCATAGCTATCGTGCTCGCGGGAGCGGAAACGCCGATAGAGGGCGGCGGAGAGCACGGTTGCCGGCACGCTCTCCTCGATGGCGGCGTTGATGGTCCAGCGGCCCTCGCCGGAATCCTCCACGTAGCCGGAGAAATCGGTGAGTTGCTCGTCGCCCGCCAGCGCCTGGGCGGTCAGATCGAGCAGCCAAGAGGAGACGACGCTGCCGCGCCGCCAGACCTCGGCGATGTCGCCGATGTTGAGATTGAACCGGCGCTCGGCCGGCAAGGCCTCGGCATTGGCGTGGCGGAGGATGTCGAAGCCCTCCGCGTAGGCCTGCATCAGGCCGTACTCGATGCCGTTATGGACCATCTTCACGAAATGGCCCGCGCCGGTGGGCCCGGCATGGATGTAGCCCTGCTCGGCGCGCGGGTCGCGGCCCTCGCGGTTCGGAGTCCGGGGTATATCGCCGATGCCCGGCGCCAGGGTCCTGAAGATCGGGTCGAGGCGGTCGACCGTCTCCTTGTCGCCGCCGATCATCATGCAATAGCCGCGTTCCAGGCCCCACACCCCGCCCGACGTGCCGACATCGACGTAGTGCAGGCCCTTCTCCTTGAGGGCGATCCCGCGGCGGACATCGTCGCCGTAGAAGGAATTGCCGCCGTCGATGACGCAATCGCCGGACTGCATCAGGCCCGAGAGCGCATGGACGGTCTGCTCGGTGATTTCGCCCGCCGGCAGCATCACCCAGGCGGCACGCGGCACCTCCAGCTTGGAGACCAGATCCTCCAGGCTCGACGCGCCGACCGCCCCGGCCTCCACCAGCGCGGCAACGGCGGCCGGGTTCTGGTCGAACACGACAGCCGTGTGTCCGTCGCGCAGGAGCCGGCGGACGATGTTGCCGCCCATCCGGCCGAGGCCGATCATGCCGAGTTGCATCTCTGATCTCCTCAGAATTCCCCTCCCCTTTGCGGGGAGGGGTCAGGGATGGGGGTGGATCAGGATGGGGCGGCGCGGCGCCTCTGGCACCATCCCCAGCTCCTCCCCGAACGGGCAGGAGCGTGGCGCGCCTACGCCACCGCCGCCTTCAGCGCCGCCGCAACGCGCTTGAGCCCGGTCTCGAGATCGCTCTTGATGTGCACCCGCAGCGCCCGCCGGCCGCGCTCGGCGAGAACCGCAAAATCGCCCCGCGCCTGCGCGGCCACCACAGTGCCGAAGCCGAGCTTTCGTCCGGGGATCGGCAGGTCCTTGGACGGATCCGCCGTGATCTGAAGGAAGACACCCGTATCCGGTCCGCCCTTGTAGGCCTGCCCGGTGGAGTGCAGGAACCGGGGGCCGAATTCCAGGCAGGTCGCCACCTTCCGGGCGTCGCGCACCGCGATCCGGGCCTCCTGCAGAATGCCGGCGGCCTGCTCGTCGCGCGGCACGTAGGCGAGGAGCGCCAGATAATCCCCGTCCTTCAGCCGGGCGATCTGCGCCTTGAGGGCGGCCTCGAGGCCTTCGGAGGCCTGTTTCAGACCCGCGGCATTCCGCGGGTCGGCGTAGAGGGCGACCGCGTCATCCGAAAAGAGCGGCGTCTCGGCCGGAAGGGCGCCTTTCGCCTCGGCCTCCGCGAACAGCTTCTTGGTCTCGACCTTGCTGGCCTCGACGTCGGGCTGATCGAACGGGTTGATGCCGATCACCGCACCGGCCACCGCGGTGGCCATCTCCAGGCGGTAGAATTCCTGCGGGAGCTGCTCGACCTTGTCGAGGGTGATGCGGGCGATCGGGTGGCCGTCCCGCTCCAGGGCCCGCAGGGCCTCGTCCTGCGCGGCCTCGGCCTGGCCATCGAGACGCAGATAGATGAAGAACCGGTCGTGGCCGTAGACCGCCGGCACGCCGACCGGCTCGCCGTCCACCGGCACGAGGCCCTTGCTCTGCTTGCCGGTCGATTCGGCGATGAGCTGCTCGGCCCAGGCGCCGAAGCTCGCGATGCCCGGCGAGGCGATGATCGTCACCTTGTCGCGGCCGGCGAGGGCCGCCGCACCCATGGCGGTTCCGAGCAGCACGCCCGGGTTCACGGCCGGGGGCACGGCCGGCCCGCAGGATCGGACCATGATGCGCGCGGTCTCCAGCAGCGCCTTCACGTCGAGGCCCATGGCGGCGGCCGGAACGAGGCCGAAAGCCGAGAGCACCGAGTAGCGCCCGCCGATCTGCTTCACGCCGTAGAAGATCTTCTTGAAGCCGTCCGCCTTGGCGGCGCGCTCCATGTCGGAGCCCGGATCGGTGACGGCGACGAAGTGCGCGCCGGCCCGATCGCCGAGAACCTCCTTGGCGCGGGCCAGGAAGTAGTCGCGGAAGACGTTGGGCTCGAGCGTCGAGCCCGACTTCGACGCCACGATGAACAGCGTCTTCGCCAGATCGATGCTCGCCTCCAGGGCGCGCACCTGATCCGGATGGGTCGAATCGAGGATCTGAAGCTTCGGGAAACCCGCGCGCTGGCCGTAGGTCAGGCTCAGCACCTCCGGGCCGAGGCTCGACCCGCCCATGCCCAGCACCACGGCGTCGGTGAAGCCTTCCGCCTTCACCCAGTCGGCGAAGGCGGCGTAGTCGGCTTCCTTCTCCAGCTCCTCCTCGACGATGTGCAGCCAACCGAGCCAGTTCGCCTCGTCGTGGCCGGACCAGACCGAGGCATCGCCCGCCCAGAGCCGCCGGATTGAACCGCTCGCGCGCCAGGCCTCGACGGTCTTCTTGGCCTCGGCCGCCAGGGTATCGTCCATGACGAGGCTCTGGCCGTCGAGGCGCTGGCCGAGCAAAGCCGCGCGCTTGCCGGCGACCGCGCCCAGCAGGTTGTCGGCGGCATCGATGAAGAGCTGCACGCCCTCGCGCACCAGTTGCTCGGCGACCCGCTCGATGTCGATCCCGGCCCGGGCGAGCCGGGCCATCACGGCCTCGGCGCCGGGAACGTCCTCCTCGATGGTCGCCCGCACGGTACCGTGGTCGCGGAACGCATCCATCGTGGCCGGCGGCATGGTGTTGACGGTATTCGGGCCGATCAGCTCCTCGACGTAGAGGACGTCGGAATAGGCCTTGTTCTTCGTGCCGGTTGAGGCCCAGAGCAGCCGCTGCGCCTTGGCGCCCTTTTCGGCGAGCGCCGTCCACTTGGATTCCGCGAAGATCCGCTTGTAGCGCTGGTAGGCGAGCTTGGCGTTGGCGATCGCCACCTTCCCCTTGAGCTGCTCCAGGGCGATCTTCTCGTCGGGGTCGTTGGCCTCGGCAATCTTCTCGTCGAGGAGCTTGTCGACCAGCACGTCGATGCGGCTGATGAAGAAGCTCGCGACGCTCGCGACCTTCGAGACGTCGTGGCCGGCCTTCGCCCGTTCGTCGAGCCCGTCGATGAAGGCGTGGGCCACCGCCTCGTAGGCCTGCTGCGAGAACAGCAGGGTGACGTTGATCGAGATACCCTCGCTGGTCAGCTGCCGGATCGCCGGGATACCCTCCGGGGTAGCGGGCACCTTCACCATGAGGTTGTCGCGCGCGACCGCCGCGTGCAGGCGGCGCGCCTCGGCGAGCGTCGCCTGAGTGTCGAGGGCGAGGTAGGGCGAGACCTCCAGGCTGACGTAACCGTCGGCGCCGTCGCTCGACTCGTAGACCGGGCGGAGCACGTCGGCGGCCGCCTGGATGTCGGCGATGGCCAGCCCCTCGAAGAGGTCGATCACGCGGCTGTCGCCGGTCTCCTGCACGGATCTCAGGCTGCTATCGTACTCGTCCGAGTGGCCGATCGCCTTCTCGAAGATCGACGGGTTGGAGGTGACGCCCCGCAGGCCGTCGCGCTCGACGAGTTGCTTCAGCTCGCCCTTCTGGACGAAGCCGCGGGCCACGAAATCGAGCCAGACCGCCTGATCCTGTTCGTCGTGCAGGGCCTTGAGCGCGTTCATGTCCGTTCCTCGTCTCGCGTACCGCGTACTCTCGCCCGAGCGCGCTCCCCTCCCGACGAACAGGAGGAGAGCCGGCGCCCGAACCTACTTCTTATGCTTGGCCACCTGCGCCCTGGCGGCTTCCAGGACCTTCTCGGGGGTAAAGCCGAACTTGGTCTGGAGATCCTTGATCGGCGCCGAGGCCCCGAAGGTGTGCATGCCGATGATCGTGCCCTCGGAGCCCGCGTAGCGGTCCCAGCCGATCACGCTGCCCTGCTCGACGGCCACCCGCGCCTTCACCGCGGGGGCAGCACCGCGTCGCGGTAGGCTTGGTCCTGGCGCTCGAACAGGTCCCAGGACGGCATCGACACGACCCGGGCCTTCACGCCCTCGGCCTTCAGCGCCTCGTAGGCGCCGACGCAGAGCTGCACCTCGGATCCGGCGCCCAGCAGGATCACCTCCGGCGTGCCGTCGCACTCGGCGAGGACGTAGCCGCCCTTGGCGGTGCCGGAGGCCGCGCCGTACTTGGACCGGTCGAGGGTCGGCAGCGGCTGGCGGGAGAGGGCCAGCACCGCCGGCTGGTTCTTGAGCGAGAAGATCACCCGGTAGGCCTCGGCGACCTCGTTGGCGTCGGCCGGGCGCAGGGTCACGAGGCCCGGGATACAGCGCAGCGACAGGAGCTGCTCCACCGGCTGGTGGGTCGGCCCGTCCTCGCCCACGCCGATCGAGTCGTGGGTGAAGATGTGGAAGATCGGCAGCTCCATCAGCGAGGCGAGCCGGATCGGCGGGCGCATGTAGTCGGCGAAGACCAGGAAGGTCGCGCCGTAGGCCCTGAGCCCGCTCAAGCCCAGCCCGTTCACGATCGAGCCCATCGCGTGCTCGCGGACGCCGAAATGCAGGTTGCGGCCGCCCGGCGAGAACGGGCCGAAGGAGCCCGCACCCTCGAAGGTCAGGTTCGACTTGTTGGACGGCGCCAGATCCGCCGAGCCGCCGAGCAGGAACGGCACGTGCTGGGCGATGGCGTTGAGCACCTTGCCGGAGGATTCCCGGGTGGCGAGGCCCTTGGCATCGGCCTCGAAGACCGGAATGTCCTTGTCCCAGCCCTTCGGCAGGCGGCCTTCCAGGAAGGCGTTCAGGTCCTCAGCGTGGCCGGCATCGGCCTCCTTGGCCTGGCTCAGCAGGCCCTGCCACGCATCGTAGAGGGCGGCGCCGCGCTTGCCGATCCCGCTGCGGAAGTTCTCCTGCACGCCGTCCGGCACGAGGAACTGCGCGTCCTCGGGCCAGCCATAAGCGCGCTTGGCGCCCTTCACCTCGTCCAGGCCGAGCGCGTCCGAATGGGCCTTGGCGGTGCCCTGCTTCTTGGGCGCGCCGTAGCCGATCACCGACTTGACGATGATCAGCGTCGGCCGGTCGTTGGTGGCGAGGAACGTCTCGATGGAGCCCGCCAGCGCGTGCACGTCGTTGGCGTCGGCGACGCGCAGCACCTGCCACCCATAGGCCAGGAACCGGGTCGCGACCTCCTCGCCGAAGGCGAGTTCGGTGTGGCCCTCGATGGTGATGGTGTTGTCGTCGTAGATCCAGCAGAGGTTGCCGAGCCGCAGGTGGCCGGCCAGCGACGCGGCCTCCGAGGCCACGCCCTCCATCAGGTCGCCGTCCGAGCAGAGCGCGTAGACGTTGTAGTCGAACAGCGGCAGGTTCGGCCGGTTCAGGTGCTGGCCGAGGAAGCGGCTGCCCATGGCCATGCCGACCGAATTCGCCACGCCCTGGCCGAGGGGGCCGGTGGTGGTCTCGACGCCGGTGGTAAAGTGATACTCCGGATGGCCCGGCGTCCGGCTGTCGAGCTGCCGGAACTTCTTGATGTCCTCCAGCGACACCGCCGGCGTGTTGCCGCCGTCGCTCTCGGCGACGCCCGCGAGGTGCAGGAGCCCGTAGAGCAGCATCGAGGCGTGGCCGCAGGACAGCACGAAACGGTCACGGTTCGGCCAGTGCGGATGGGCTGGGTCGTAGCGCAGGTAGCGGTTCCACAGGGTGTAGGCGACGGGCGCCAGCGCCATCGGCGCACCCGCATGGCCGGAATTGGCCTTCTGCACGGCGTCGATGGCGAGCGTCCGGATCGTGTTGATGCTGAGCGTATCGATCTCAGCAAGGGCCGCTTTGGCCGGGGTGTCAGCACCGCTCATGATTCTGCGTCTTCCAGTTCGCCTCTCGCGGTCCGCTTCGCGGCTTCGCGCTGCCGTAGGACGGCAGGAGGAGCTCCGTTGCCCTTACCACCCTGCCGGTCTGCTGGCCCTTCGCCGCGCGTATAGCTGAGGAGCGTGTTGACGAGCGCGACGTGGGTGAACGCCTGGGGGAAGTTACCCACAAGACGCTTGGCTTGCACGTCGTATTCCTCGCTGGCGAGGCCCAGGTCGGTGCAGATCGCGACGAGGCGCTCGATGATCGCCCGCGCCTCGTCCAGCCGGCCGAGCCCGATCAGGTTGTCGGCGTACCAGAACGTGCAGGGCAGGAATGCCCCCTCGCTCCCTGATAGCCCGTCGGTGGTCTGGCCCTCCGTCACGTAGCGGAGAATGAAGCCGTCCCGCATCAGCCCCTTGCCGATCGCCTCGACCGTGCCGACCACCCGCGGATCGTGCTGCGGCAGGAAGCCGGTATGGGCCATGAGCAGCAGGCTCGCGTCGAGCGCCTTCGAGCCGTAGGACTGGACGAAGCTGTTGAGCCTCGGGGTCGAAGCCCTTCTCGCAGACCTCGGCGTGGATCTCGTCACGGACAGCACGCCAGCGCTTCGCTTGTTCCTCGGTGGCGCCGGATTCGTGCATCTGGTGCATGCGAAGGGCCCGGTCGAAGGCCACCCAGGCCATCACCTTCGAATGGGTGAAGTGGCGCGGTCCCCCGCGCACCTCCCAGATCCCCTCGTCGGGCTGCCGCCACGCCCGTTCCAGATGGTCCAGGATCGCGAGCCCGACCCGCAACCCGTCCTTGCTCACCGGCAGGCCGCGGGCATAGGCTTGGTAGAGCGCGTCGTACAGCTCGCCATAGACGTCGAGCTGGAACTGGCTGGCGGCGGCATTGCCGATCCGCACCGGCTTCGAGTTCTCGTAGCCGGGCAGCCAGTCGAGCTCGATCTCCGGCAGCAGCCGCTCCCCGCCGATCCCGTAGAGGATGTGCGCCTGTTCGGGGTTGCCCGCCACCGCCCGCTGCAACCAGTCGAGCCAGTTGCGTGCCTCGTCGACATAGCCGCCATCCATCAGGGCGATCAGGGTCAGGGTCGAGTCGCGCAGCCAGCAGAAGCGGTAATCCCAGTTGCGCTCACCGCCGAGGCCCTCCGGCAGCGAGGCGGTGGGTGCCGCCACGATGCCGCCGGTCGGCTCGTAGATCAGCGCCTTGAGGGTCAGCAGCGAGCGCTGGAGCATCCGGTCCCAGGCCGTACCGCCGGCGCAGCGGCCCGCCCATGCCCGCCACCACTGATCCGTGGCGTCGAGCGCCTTGCGGGGCTCGATCGGATTCGGATCGTTCTCGTGGGATGCGCCGTAGCTCAGGACGAACCGGTGCCGGTCGCCCGCATGCACGGTGAACTCGGCCACCGTGGTCTGCTGGGCCGAACCCTTGAGGTGGACATCCGTGCGCAGCACCACCTTGTGGGGGCCCGAGACAGCGCGCAGATCGTCGAGTTCGGAGCGGCACACCCAGGGCACGGCCGAGCCGTAATCGAAGCGCACCGCCATCTCCATCCGCATGGCGACGCGCCCGTGCACGCCATCCACGAGGCGGACCAAGTGCGAGCCTTCGCCGACCGGCATGAAGTCGGTGACCAGAACCTCGCCCTGTCGGGTCGTGTGCCGCGTCTCCAGCACGAGGCTGCCCGGGCGATAGGACCAGCGGGTCTCGACGTGCTCCGCCTCGGGGAAGATCTTCCAGAACCCGTGCGCCTCGGTCCCGAGCAGACTGGTGAACAGGGCGGCCGCGTCGAAGCGCGGCCAGCACAGCCAGTCGACGCTGCCCTGCCGGCTGATCAGCGCGGCGCTGCGGCAATCTCCGACGAGCGCGTAGTCCTCGATGCGTGCAGCCATCCGGCCCCGGCTCCGGTCAGCGGCCGGATGCCCGGACCGTCCGCTGCAACGCACCTAGGACGTCCATTCCCGAGATCCAGAGGGCTTCCTCCTGACGGCACGTCCCCGCCGGAGGCGGGCGAGCCGCTCAGCGCAGGCAGTCGGCCACCGCCATGGCCACGGAACCCTGAACCGCCGCCGCGCCGCCACGCACGAGATCGGCCGCCTCGTCGACCACCCGGGCGGCCGGTGCCAGCGTCTCGGCGACCGAGGCGGTGAAGGGCAGGGACTTACGCGGGAGGAGGTCGTCCTCGGCGGGCTCCGCGGCCTCCGCATGGGTGGCGGCGAGCGGATCGGTGCCGCGCTGGGGCAGTTCGGGGCAGCGTCGTCCGGGGCAGGCGCGCCGCACGGCGGAAGCGACGTGCGGCGCCGGCCGCGCGGCCACCATCGGCCGCACGAGCGTGGCGCCTGCCTTCGGGGCCGAGGCGTCGAGCGGGTAGGCTTCCGCGAAAGCCAGCGACGCCGGGAGGCGGGGCGGCGCCGGCGCGGTGGCCGTCCGCGCGAAATCCGTCGGGGACGGCGCCGGCGTTTCGATCAAATCCGCGCGGAGCGCAGGCCCGGCGGACTTGGAGGAGGGGCAGTACACCGAGGCGACGCCCAGAAGGGCGACGACGGCGAGAGTCGGCAGGAACGGCATCGAGACGCGGCCGGTGCCGGCATCCGTGAGGGCGGGCTGATCTGGCCTGCGCATCCGAATCACCGATCCCCATGACCGTTTCGACGCGCGCAGGATGCAGCCAGCATTGCGGCAGAAGCTAGACGGTTTCTTTTCGCGGGGGTTGCAGGCGCATCGTAAGAGGCGGGACGGGCTTCCTGAGATGCCCGGTGACGGGCATAGACCTTGCTTTTGTTGCCGGCCCGAACCGGGCCGCCCTCGAGACGACCCGCCCCGAACCGGGCCCCGATGACCGAAACCAGCCTCACCGTCGCCGTGATCGACCCCAGCCGCGCCCGCGCGGCCATTCTGGAGGAGGGGCTCCGTGCGGCCGGGATCGGCCGCATCGTGGTCATGCCCGACACCGCCGACCTGATGGAGCGCGTCGCCGCCCTCAATCCCGATGTCGTGGTGATCCATCTGGAAAGCCCGAGCCGGGATATCTTGGAGCAGATGTCGGGAGCCTCGCGGCAGGTCGGCCGGCCGGTGGCGATGTTCGTGGACCGGTCGGACTCCACCATGATGCAGGCCGCCGTCGATGCCGGGATCTCGGCTTACGTGGTGGACGGGCTGCGGGCGGAACGGATCAAGTCGATCCTCGACATCGCCATCCTGCGCTTCAACGCTTTCGCGCGGCTTCAGCGCGAGCCTCTCGGAAGCGCGGGGCGAGCCTCGCCGACCGCAAGCTGATCGAGCGGGCCAAGGGCATCCTGATGAGCATGAAGGGCCTGTCCGAGGACGAGGCGTACAAGCAGCTGCGCCGGAAAGCCATGAACGAGAAGCGGAAGATTGCCGACATCGCCCGGGCCATCGTGACCACCGCGGACCTGCTCGGATGAGGCTCCAATGAGGCTCCAGCTCGGCTACGTCCCGCTCTGCGACGCCGCTCCCCTCATCGCGGCGCACGAACTCGGCTTCGCCCGGACCGAGGGGCTCGACCTCGACCTCACGGCAGAGCCCTCCTGGGCGACCCTGCGCGATCGGCTCGCGCTGGGGCATCTCGACGGCGCGCATATGCTGGCGCCCCTGGCCCTGGCGAGCCGGCTTGCCCTGTCCGGCCCACCCTCCGATCTCATCGTGCCGATTCAGCTGAGCGCGAACGGCAATGCGATCACGCTGTCGGGCCCGCTCTGGGAGGCGATGCAGCCTGAAAGCGAGATCCTCGCGGACGTGGCGCGCGCCTTCGCCCGGGTGGCCGAGGCGCGCAGAAGGGAGGGGCGGCCCCTGACGCTCGGCACCGTCCACCCGTTCTCGTGCCACACCTACCAGCTCCGCCTCTTCGCCGAGGCCGGCCGCCTCGAGCCGGCGGCCTTCCGCGTCGTCGTGGTCCCGCCCCAGTACAGTGTCGAAACCCTCGCGCGCGGCTTGGTCGACGGCTTCTGTGCCGGTGCCCCGTGGAACGACGTCGCCGTGGCGGCCGGACACGGCCGCGTGGCGGTACTCGGCAGCACGCTCGCCCCGGATGCGCCCGAGAAGGTGCTCGCCGTCTCCGAGCGTCTCGGCGGCGCGACGCTGCCGCTGGTGCGTGCGGTGGCGCGGGCGGGGCGCTGGTGCGCGGATCCGGACAACCGAGCCGAGCTGATCCAGCGCCTCGCGCGCCGGAGCTACCTCGATCTCGACGCGACGGTGGTCAGCCGGGCCTTCACGGGCGGATCGCCCGCCGATGCGAATGCCGACGCACCCCTTCGCTTCGGGGACGCGGTCCAAGAGCCGCGCTTCGAGCACGCGCAGTGGCTCCTGGAACAGATGTACGCCTCACAGCAGATCGCGCGGCAGGCGGACTTTCACGCGGCGCTCCCGACCGTCTTCAGGCCCGATCTCTACCGCGCCGCGTCGGCGGATCTCTGAGTGCGGAGACAGACGAACACTTTCGTCACCACCCCGCGGCGGCAGCCCCTCAAGGCTTGGAACGTCGATCGGACTCGTCCGTTGTGTTCCCGCCATGCCCGGATGCCGCAGACTCGATACTGGATCGTTGATGTCGCATCCGCGCAGGCGGACCGATCTTCGACGCTACGTTCGCCGGGGCGGCAAGGCCCCCCGCGCGAGCAATGACAACCGCCGGGCCGGTGGTGGCCACGCGTGGTACTGGGTCTTAGTGGCCGGCGCGATGCCGACCCTGGGCCTCCTGGCGATGCTCTCGGCGGTGATCTGACAGCCCTCGCTGCGGGCCGAGCCTTCCGCCTAGACTGGGCAGGCCGGCGCGCGATCCGGTGCCAGCCCTCTTCCTCTGTGGGGTTTGGGGGCGCCCGTCCTGAAGCCTCCATAAGTCGCTCCGCGCGAACCTGGGCTGCCTGACCGGCCCCGCCCACGGGCGCAGCCGCGCTCGGGCCTGCGTGGTCAGGCACGCCGACCGCGCATCTGCCGATTTAGCCGCCGTGCGCCTGTTTTTTGTGCAGCGCACCCCAAAGCGGCGAGGCAAAGCGCGACCCTGCGCAAACGCAAGTTTTATCCTGTAAAATCGGCAACTTAGCTCAGCATGTCCGGACTGGCACGGAACCTGCGTGATGATGCAGGTCCGTCAACGGCGACGGACAGCGCCGACAGCGAGGCCGCTGATCCGGTTCTCCTGGGGCAGCTCCCTGCCCGGGACACGACCGGCAGCGGCTTTTTCGTGGCGGTCCGCCAACGATCCTGCACTCGAGGTTCCAGACGCGATCGAGCGATGGCGACATCTCCCCTGAGCACACGCGGACACGACGCGCGCGCCGAAACCGGCCTGCCGCGCGAGAGGTTGGTGGTCGTCGGCAACGGCATGGCCTCGCTGCGCTTCCTGGAGCGGCTCACCGAGGACAGTCCCCGGCGGTTCGCGGTGACCTGCGTCGGCGCCGAGCCTCAGGCGGCCTACAACCGGGTCCTGCTCTCCTCCCTGCTCGGCGGCGAGGTCGACGAGGCAGCCTGCGCGTTCCGCGGCGTCGACTGGTACGCGGCCCACGGCATCCGCCTGATCACCGGCGCCCCGGTGACGCGGATCGACCGCGAAAACGGCCTCGTGATCGTGGGCGAGACCCATGTCCTGCCTTACGACAAGCTGGTGCTCGCGGTTGGGTCGCTGCCGATCCGGCTGCCGAAGCCCGGCATGGACCTACCCGGCGTCATTACCTTCCGCGACCTCGCCGACGTCGCGGCCATCCGCAAGGCTGCCGTGGCGCATGCCCGGGCGATCGTGATCGGCGGCGGCCTCCTGGGCCTTGAAGCCGCCGTCGGCCTCGCCCGCCTCGGGGTCGACACGACGCTGCTCCATGTCATGGACCGGCTGATGGAGCGCCAGCTCGACCATCACGCCGCCGGGCTCGTGAAGCGCGCCATGGAGGCGCGCGGCGTGAGGGTGATCCTCCAAGCCGACACCGCGCGGATCGAGGGCGACGGCCGGGTCGAGCGCCTCGTCCTCGCGGATGGGGCCGTGCTGCGGGCCGATCTCGTGGTGATGTCCGTGGGCGTGCGCCCCTCCGTGGCGCTTGCGCGGGATGCCGGGCTGGAGATCGGCCGCGGCATCACGGTCGATGACCGCATGACCACCTCGGATCCCCGCATCTTCGCACTGGGCGAATGCGCCGAGCACCGCGGCATGGTCTACGGGCTGGTCGAGCCGGCCTACGAGCACGCCGAGACGCTCGCGCGGCACCTTGCGGGCCATGCGGCCGCCTATCACGGGACGTCCCTGTCCACGAGCCTCAAGGTCTCGGGCCTTCCAGTCTTCTCGGCCGGGATCGTGGACACGCCCGAGGATGCCGAGGCGATCGTGCTCTCCGACCCCGGTGCCGGCCTCTACCGCAAGCTTCTGATCCGCGATGGCCGGCTGATCGGCGCCCTGTTCGTGGGCGACATCGCCGAGCAGGGCGCGTGCAAGGGCCTGATCCGCTCCGGCGATCCGGTCGGGAACGTGGACGACTTGATGTTCGGGCGCCCGGCGCCCGAGCCGCTGGCCGCTTAAGGAGGCGCCGATGGCCGAGACCCTGACACAGAACGCCGCCGGCGCCTTCGACGCCGAGCAGAAGCGCTACCTCGAAGGCTTCGCCTCCGGGATCGCCGCCGTGCGCATGACCGGCGGCCTCGCGGGCGGAGGAGCCGCCGCGTCCGCTCCCCGGCCGAGCCGACCGGCCCGGACGCAATCCACATCAAGGCGCAGGACAAGACCGTCCAGAACGGCGGCAAGCTCTGCGAGCAGGAGAAGTGGAAGCGCGCCGAGAACCCGTTCGACGGCCACAACCGACTGATCCGGGAAGCCGCAGCCGGCAAGCAGCCGAAGCCCGAGGACAATTTCCGCTGGCGCTACCACGGCCTGTTCTGGGCCGCGCCCAACCAAGTCTCGTACATGTGCCGGCTGCGCATCCCGAACGGGATCCTGCATCACTGGCAGTTCGCGGGCGTCGCCGACCTCGCCGACCAGCATGGCGGCGGCTACGTCCACGTGACGACCCGGGCGAACCTCCAGGTCCGCGAGATCAGCCCGGAGCACGCCCAGCCCTTCCTCGACGGGCTCACCGATATCGGCCTCACCGCCCGAGGCTCGGGGGCCGACAACATCCGCAACGTCACCGGCTCGTCCACCGCGGGCATCGACGCGCAGGAGCTGCTGGACACCCGGCCGCTGGCCAAATCCTGGCACAACTGGATCCTCAACGACCGTTCCCTCTACGGCCTGCCGCGCAAGTTCAACGTCGCCTTCGACGGCAGCGGCCTGATGCCGACCCTGGAGGAGACCAACGATATCGGCTTCCAGGCGGTGGAGGTGCTCGACGGCGCCGCCGTGGCGCCGGGCATCTACATGCGCCTCGTGCTCGGCGGAATCTCGGGCCACCGCGACCTCGCCCGCGACACCGGCATCATGCTCAAGCCCGAGGATTGCAACGCGGTCGCCGACGCGATCATCCGCGTGTTCATCGAGAACGGAGACCGGACGAACCGCAACAAGAGCCGGATGAAGTACGTCCTCGACGCCTGGGGCTTCGACAAGTACCTCGCCGCCGTCGAGGAAAAGCTCGGCCGCACGCTCGACCGGGTCGCGCCGGAGCACGTGGCGCGGCGCAAGCCCACCGACCGCTTCGCCCATGTCGGCGTCCACGCCCAGAAGCAGCCCGGCCTCAACTGGATCGGGGTCGTCCTGCCGGTTGGCAAGATGACCAGCGATCAGGTCCGGGCGCTGGCCAGGATCGCGGCCGAGTGCGGCGATGGGCAGATCCGCCTCACCGTCTGGCAGAACTTCATCTTCTCCGGCGTGCCGGACGCCAGGGTCGCCGAGGTGGAGGCCCGCGTTGCGGCGTTGGGCCTGACCACCAAGGCGGCGGGCATCCGCTCTGGCCTCGTGGCCTGCACGGGTGCCCGCGGGTGCAAATTCGCGGCCTCCGACACCAAGGGCCACGCGTTGGTCATCGCCGATCACGTCGAGAAGACCGTGCCGAACCTCGACGTGCCGGTGAACGTGCACCTCACCGGCTGCCACCACAGCTGCGCTCAGCACTACATCGGCGACATCGGGCTGATCGGCGCCAAGGTCGTCGTCTCGGAGGAGGGCGACACCGTCGAGGGCTACGACATCGTGGTCGGCGGCGGCTTCGCCGAGAACCCGAAGATCGGCATCGAGATCTGGAAGGGCGTGAAGGCCGAGGATTGTCCCGGCCGGGTCGAGGCGCTG
Source organism: Methylobacterium sp. P31 (assembly GCA_050632875.1). Taxonomy (GTDB): domain Bacteria; phylum Pseudomonadota; class Alphaproteobacteria; order Rhizobiales; family Beijerinckiaceae; genus Methylobacterium. The sequence goes on from JBODSC010000003.1 coordinate 1,227,085, forward strand.
CTGCGCGCCTATCTCGCCCGCCGCCAGGGGCCCGAGGAGAGCTTCCAGGCCTTCACCAGCCGCACCGGCGCGGAGGCACTCCGCGACGCCGCCGAGGAACAGCCCGCCCTGAAGGCCGCCGCATGACCCAGCATGTCTCGCCCCCGCTCGTCCTGATTCCCGAGACCGCCCCTTTCAACGAGGATCAGCGGGCCTGGCTCTCGGGCTACTTCGCGGCGCTGCTGGGCCCGACCATCGCGGGCGCTACCGCGCTGGCGCCCGGCGCAGCGCCCGCGACCGGCCCGAAGCTCGCCGATAATGACGACGCCCCCTGGCACGACCCGTCCGTCCCGATCAACGACCGGATGGAGATGGCCAAGGACCGCTCCGAGCCGCAGAAGCTGATGGCCGCCATGGCGCAGCAGGATTGCGGCCAGTGCGGCTACAACTGCGCCGACTACGCCAACGCGATTTTCCTGAAGAACGAGGAGCGCCTGAACCTTTGCCAGCCCGGCGGCAAGGAGACCCTGCGCATGCTCAAGAAGCTGGAGGAGGAGTTCGGCGCCTCCGGCGGCGCGCCGGCGGCCCCGAAGGCGGAGGGCGAGGCAGCCAAGAAGGCGGCCGATCGCGGCCCTCTCGGCTATTGCCGCGAGAACCCCGTGGAGGCCTTGTTCCTGTCCCGCCGCCGCCTCAACGAGCCCGGCGGCGAGAAGGAGACCTGGCACATCGAGATTGGTCTCGACGGCACGCCGATCCGATACGAGGTCGGCGACTCGCTGGGCCTGTTCCCCGCCAACGCCCCGGCGCTGGTGGATGTGGTGATCGCGGAGCTCGGCGCCCGGCCCGAGCGGGTGATCGGCGACAGGACCCTGCGCGAGCACCTTCTGGTGAACTACGCGCTGGGTGCCGCGCCCGACAATCTCTACCAGCTCCTGTCGCTGCTCACCTCGGGGGCGGCCCGCAAGAAGGCGCAGGCGCTCGCCTCCGGCGAGGATCCGGACGGCGACGCCGCCTATCTCGACGTGCTCGGCGCCCTGCATAAGTTCCCGGGCGCGCGGCCGGATGCCGAGGTGTTCCTGGAGGCGCTCGACGAGCTGCAGCCCCGCCTCTACTCGATCTCCTCCTCGCCCAAGATGGATGTCGGCCGCGTGTCCCTGACGGTGGACGCGGTGCGCTACAACCACCGCTCGCGGCTGCGGCTGGGCGTGGCCTCGACCCATCTCGGCGAGCGCCTGCCCGAGCGGACCAAGGTGAAGGTCTACCTCCAGAAGGCACACGGCTTCGGCCTTCCGGCCGACCTGTCGAAGGACGTGATCATGTGCGGCCCCGGCACCGGCATCGCGCCGTTCCGGGCCTTCCTGCGCGAGCGCGCCGCCACGAAGGCGCCCGGCCGCAACTGGCTGTTCTACGGCCACCAGCGGCAGGCCTCGGACTTCTTCTACAAGGACGAGCTGAACAAGCTGAAGGACGACAAGGTGCTCACCCGCCTGTCCCTGGCCTGGTCCCGGGACGGCAAGGAGAAGACCTACGTCCAAGACCGGATGCGCGAGAACGGCGCCGAGCTGTGGAAGTGGCTGGAGGGCGGGGCGCATTTCTACGTCTGCGGTGACGCCAAGCGCATGGCCAAGGACGTGGAGCGGGCGATCATCGACGTGGCGGCCCAGTTCGGCGGCAAGAACCCCGAGGACGCGGTGGCCTACCTCGCGGCGCTCAAGAAGGCCGGCCGCTACCAGGCCGACGTGTACTGACCGGCCCGTCCCTCACCTCTGTGCGGGGGAGGGAGCGCGCGGCGCGAAGCTTGCTCCCGGCCAGGACGAACCTTCGAGGACCCAGCCATGACCCAGCCAGCGGCGGCGCCGACGGTGCGGACGACCTGCCCCTATTGCGGCGTCGGATGCGGTGTGCTCGCCACCCCGGACGGGCAGGGCGGCGCGACCATCGCGGGCGATACCGAGCACCCGGCCAATTACGGCCGCCTGTGCTCGAAGGGCTCGGCGCTCGGCGAGACCCTCTCGCTGGAGAACCGGCTGCTCCACCCACAGGTCGATGGCGCCCAGGTCTCGTGGGACGCGGCGCTCGACACGATCGCGGGCAAGTTGCGCGCGATCGCCGACGAGCACGGTCCGGAATCGATCGCCTTCTACCTCTCGGGTCAGTTGCTGACCGAGGATTATTACGTTGCCAACAAGCTCGCGAAGGGGTTCATCGGCACGCCCCATGTCGACACCAATTCGCGTCTGTGCATGTCGAGCGCCGTGGCGGCGCACCGGCGGGCCTTCGGCTCCGACACGGTGCCGGGCTGCTACGAGGATCTCGACGAGGCCGACCTGATCGTGCTGGTCGGCTCCAACACCGCTTGGTGCCACCCGATCCTGTTCCGCCGCATGGCCGACGCCAAGGCCCGGCGGGGCACCCGCCTCGTGGTGATCGACCCGCGCCGGACCCAGACGGCCCAGGAATCGGACCTGTTCCTCGGCATCAGGCCCGGCAGCGACGTCGCCCTGTTCTCGGGCCTGCTCGTCCACCTCTCCGACAACGGCTTTCGCGACAGGGCCTTCGTGGAAGCCCACACGGCCGGCCTCGACGCCGCCCTCGACCGGGCGCGCCTCATCGCGCCGGACGTGGCGGCGGTCGCCGCCGCGACGGGCGTGCCGGAGGCCGATATCGCGGCGTTCTACGCTCTGTTCGCCGGGACCCGCCGGGTGGTCACGGCCTTCTCGCAGGGGTGAACCAGTCGGCGCAGGGCACCGACAAGGGCAACAGCATCATCAACTGCCACCTGATCACCGGGCGCATCGGCGAGACCGGGATGGGACCGTTCTCCCTCACAGGGCAGCCCAACGCCATGGGCGGGCGCGAGGTCGGCGGGCTGGCCAACATGCTCGCAGCCCACATGCACTTCACCCCCGAGGAGGTGGACCGGGTGCGCCGGTACTGGGGTGCACCGCGGATCATCACCGGCGAGGGCATGAAGGCGGTGGCCCTGTTCGAGGCGGTCAGTCGGGGCAAGATCAAGGCGCTCTGGGTGATGGGCACCAACCCGCTGGTCTCGATGCCGCGGGCCGACGCGATTCGCGAAGCCTTGAAGAACCTCGACCTCTACGTGGTGTCCGAGGCGGTCGCGGATTCCGATACCGTCCGTGGGCTCGGCAGCACCACCGTGCTGCTGCCCGCCCAGGCCTGGGGCGAGAAGGACGGCACCGTCACCAATTCCGAACGCCGGATCTCCCGGCAGCGCCGCTTCCTCGCGAGCCCCGGCGAGGCACGGCCGGATTGGGCCGCGCTCGCCGAGGTCGGGCGGCGGCTCGGTCATGGCCGGGCGTTCGCGTTCGACTCCGCCGCCGCCGTGTTCCGCGAACATGCCGGGCTCTCGGCCTTCGAGAATAACGGCACGCGGGACTTCGATCTCGGCGCGCTCACGGACATCAGCGACGCCGCTTATGCGGCGAGCCCGCCCGTGCAATGGCCGATCCCGAAGCGCTTCGGGCCCAGAGGGACACCCCAGGGCAAGGCTCGGCTCTTCGGCGACGGGCGGTTCTACACCTTCGACCGGCGGGCCCGCTTCATGGCGGTGCAGCCGCCGGGCCTGGCGCTGCCGGTCTCGGAGGACTTTCCCTTCGTGCTCAACACCGGCCGGGTGCGCGACCACTGGCATACGATGACCCGCACCGGAAAGAGCCAGCGCCTTTCGGCGCACCGCGCCGTGCCCTTCGTCGAGGTGCATCCGGACGATGCGGCGGCCTGCAATCTCACTGACGGCGATATCGCGCGGCTCCGCACCGAGCACGGCGAGGCCGAGCTGGAGGTGATGGTCACCGACACGGTGATGCCCGGCGCCCTGTTCATGCCGATGCACTGGGGCAGCCCCTATGCGTCGAAAGCCCGGGTCGGCGCCCTCGTGCGGGGTTTGCCGGACCCGATCTCCGGCCAGCCCGAGCTGAAGGCGACACCGGCCTCGATCGAGCCCGTGACCTACCGGGCCCGCGGCTTCCTGCTGTCGCGCCGGCAGGTGACGCTGCCCGACGGCTGGTGGTGGGCGCGGGCGGCGGTCACCGGCGGCTGGGGCCTGCAATTCGCCACGGACGCGAGTTCCCGCGCCGTGGCGCTGATGGTGCGCGGCTTGATCCAGAGCGAGGCGCTCTCGGGCTGCGAGCCTCGCCGAATATGCCGACCACGGCCGCGACCGGTACCGCTGCGCCGTCTACGACGGTCCACGCCTCGTCGCCTGCCTCGCTTACGGCCCCGCGCAGGCCAAACCCGACTGGGAGGCGGCGAAATCCCTGTTCGCTACCAACGCGCCCGAAGCCGCCGAGCGCCGAGCGCTGCTCTCGGGCCGGGCGGCCACCGCGTCGGCGGGCCCGGTGGTCTGCGCCTGCCACGGCGTCGGTGCCGACGTGATCGCCGCCGCCATCGAGGCCGGCGCCGGCTCCGTCGAGGCGGTGGGCGGCGCCTGCAAGGCGGGTACGAATTGCGGCTCCTGCATCCCTGAGATCCGCAAGATGCTGGTTGGTCAGACCGCCCGCGCGGCGTGATTTTCTGATAGAGACGCGCTCAAGGATAGATCGACCCGTCTCACCAGATCACCTCGTTCCGGGGCGCGTCAGCGGGTCTCGAAGGAGCCTTCCAGCCGGCGCGCGGTCCCTGGAGGTCTCCTTCGAGGCGTCCGCTGCGCTTCGGCGCCTCAGGATGAGATTTGGATGGGAGAGGCCGGATTGGGACGATCCAGGACAGACCCGTGACCGACAACCCCGCCCCCTGCGCGCTGCCCGCGCCCCTCGCGAGACCAAGGCCGCCGGCCTGGAGCCGCTCGCGGTGCTGCCCGTCTTCGTGCCGCTCCGCGGCAAACGGGTGGTGCTCGCCGGCTCCTCCGGTGGCGCGCCCTGGAAGGTGAAGGTCCTGGCCGCGGCCGGCGCCCATGTGGACGTCTACGCCCCCGAGCCCGGCGAGGAGTTGCGCGCGGTCCCGGGCGAGATCGTCGACGGGCAGGTGGTCCTGCACGCGCGGAGCTGGACGCCGGACGACCTCTGGGGCGCGGCCTTCTGCATCGGCGCCATGGAAGACGAGGCCGAGTGCGTCGCCTTCGTGGCGGCCGCGCGCGGAGCCGGCGCCATCGTCAACGCCGTGGACCGGCCGCATCTCTGCGACGTGAAGTTCGGCGCGATCGTCAACCGCTCGCCGCTGGTGGTCGGCATCTCCACGGAAGGCGCCGCCCCGGTCTTCGGGCAGACGGTGCGCGCGCGCATCGAGGCAATGCTGCCGCGCGGGTTCAGCCGCTGGGTCGCGGCCGCCCGCGACTGGCGCGACGGCGTCACGGCGCGCTTCCACGGCTTCGCCGAGCGCCGGGCCTTCTGGGAACGCTTCACTGCCCGCGCCTTCGCGGAGCCCGACCGGACGCCGTCCGACAGGGACCTTGCCGAGCTGCTCGGCGAGACCGAGGCGGCTCCCAAGGGCGGCGCGGTGACGCTGGTGGGGGCCGGTCCCGGGGACGCGGAGCTGCTCACCCTCAAGGCGCTTCGCGCCCTGCGCAACGCCGACGTGATCCTGTACGACGACCTCGTCGCTCCCGAGATCCTGGACTATGCCCGCCGCGAGGCGCGCACCATGCTGGTGGGCAAGACCGGCCACGGCCCGTCCTGCCGCCAGGACGACATCAACGCGCTGATGGTGCAGCTCGCCCGCTCGGGCAAGCAGGTGGTGCGGCTGAAATCCGGCGACCCTTTGGTCTTCGGCCGAGCCGGCGAGGAGATCGAGGCGTGCCGCGCCGCCGGCATCCCGGTCACCGTGGTGCCGGGGGTCTCGGCCGCCCAGGGTGCGGCGGCGGCCCTCGGCCTGTCCCTGACCCACCGCGACGCCGCGCGCCGCCTGCAATTCGTCACCGGACACGACCGCCGCGGCGCGCTGCCGGACGACCTCAACTGGGGGCGCTGGCCGATCCGAGCGTCACCACGGTGGTCTATATGCCCAAGCGCACCTTACGCGCGCTGCTCGCCCGCGCGGTGACGGAAGGGTTGGCGCCCGCGACCCCGGCGCTCCTCGTCTTCAACGCCACGCGCCCGAACCAGACAGCCCTGCGCGGCACCGCCGCCGACCTCGCCGACCGTGTCGAGGCGGCCGGGCTCGAAGGGCCGGCGCTGCTGATGGTCGGCGAGGCCTTCTCGGAACTGCGCCAGGCGACCGGGCCCGGTGCGGAAGCAGGTCCCGCCCCCACCGATCCCGCGGTGCGGTTGGGTCAGGCGGCCGGAACAGGCGCCTGATCCGCGACGGACGGGCTCCACGCGTGCTGGACCACCGATGAACCCGGGAGTTTCAAGACAACGGCTCCGGGCCGTTCGGGCTGAACGACATCAACCCGGACGACGATCCGAGCCGCAACGCGGGCAAGCCCGGCTAGCGCGGCCGCCCGGGATCAGGTCTCACCCGCCACGAAGGCCCGCATCAGGTAATGGGCGATCGCCATGGGCGGCGGGGCCTGGAGCCCCTCCGGATGCGTGCCCTCCAGCATGGCGGCGACGGCCGCGCGGTCGAACCAGCGGGCATCCTCCAGCTCGCTCGGATCGGTCACGATCGCCTCATCGAGGGCCTCCGCGGCGCAGCCGAGCATCAGCGACGACGGAAACGGCCAGGGTTGCGACGTCCGGTAGGTGACGGCGCCGACGCGGATCCGCGTCTCCTCGTAAACCTCGCGACGGACCGCATCCTCGATCGTCTCGCCGGGCTCCAGGAAGCCCGCGAGGCAGGAATACATCTGCGGCCGGAAGTGCGGACCGCGGCCGAGCAGACAAGTATCGGCGCGGCGCACCAGCATGATCACCACCGGATCGACCCGGGGGAAATGGTGGGCGGCGCAATTCGGGCATTCGCGGCGGAAGCCGCCGGCCCTTGCCGCGGTGGCGGTCCCGCAATTGGCGCAGAAGCCGTGGCGGGCATGCCAGTCGAGCATCGACTTGGCCACCGCAAGCAGGCCGAGCCTCCTCGGCCTCCACGGCGGATTCGGTGGCAATCGACCGAAGATCGAGGGTGCGCATCCCCTCGCCGGTGAACTGCTCCGCAACCTCGGCCGGCGCGGAGGCGGCGAAGACCGGCCGCCCGTCCCGATGCCCAAGGAAGATCCGCGTACCGTCGGCGTGGCCGGTCGCCTCGGCGGGCGCGATCAGCGCGGTCGAACCGCGCAGCACGATCCGGTCGCCGCAGAGCAGGACGAGGCGCACGTCCGGGACCGAGAAGGCGGGCACCGCCTCCTCGGGCAGTTCGGCCGAGTGCCGGTCGAGACGGTTCCGGACGAAACCCAGGGTGTCGAGGGGGTTAGTCATGCGAGGGGTCAGGCCGCGGCAAACAGGGTGCCGGCGCGCTCGATGAGCTGGGCGCGGGCATGGAGCGGATAAGGCTTGCGGGTCTCGAAGCCCCAGACCGGCCAGGGCCAGACCGGATCCGAGCGGAAGCGGCCGACCACGTGGACATGAAGCTGCGCCACCATGTTGCCGAGGGCGCCGACGTTCACCTTGTCGGGCTTGGCCAGCGCCTGCATCACGCCGGTGGCGATGCGGATCTCCTGCCACAGCGCGGCCGCATCCGCCTCAGCGAGATCGGTGATCTCGGTGACGCCCGCGCGACGTGGCACCAGGATCAGCCAGGGAAACCGTGCATCGTCCATGAGCAGCACGCGGCACAGGGCGAGGTCGCCCACCTCGACGGTGTCGGCAGCCAGGCGTGGGTCGAGCGAGAAGTCCGAGTCGGTCATCGCGGACCGATGTAGCGCAGCTTCGCGCCCGGTGCGCGGTCCCGTTGCGGGAATGATGACGCAGATCCGCCGAGGGATCCTGTCAGAGGCCCGGCACAGCCCCCTGACGGCCCACCGCCACCGTGCCGGCGTCGAGGGCACCATCCGGTCCCGACCGGGCGAAGACGGTCACGGCGGCGCCGGGCTCGAGCAGGGCCTTCTCGCCGGGCGAGAACTGCGTGACGGGGGTATCGTCGGGAACCTCGAAGGATGACCGGCCGTCGCCATAGGTCAGGGTCAGCCGCAGGGGTTGATCGCCCCGAAGGTCCGCGACCCAGCCCGCCGTCAGGGTCGCGCCGGGCCCGTTATCCCAAGGCTGGGTGCCCGCCTCGAAGCCGCGCTCGGACGGAGAGAAAAGGGTCACCGCCTGAGCCTGCCGCGGCTCCGAGCCAGGCGTGCCGACCACACTGACATAGCTCTCCGGCTTGATGCCCCGCAGCGAGGCCCGGTTGACCGCGTAGACGCGGGTCTTCGGGCTCATGCGAAGGGTCAGGTTGCTCCCGTTGGAGCGTCGGATCTCCAGGCGGTCGGACTCGGCCCGGATCACCGTGCCGCGAAACCGGGCCAGGATCGGCTCCGCCCGGACGGCGGGCGCGGCGGCCAGCGTCAGCAGGGCGGCGAGGAGGAGGCGTTTCACGGGGCTCGGCACGGGGGTCCTCTTCGCTCGGGTCCTGGTCCGGTTGCGGGGGCCGAACGTCAAGCGACAGTCCGGGTTCCCGTAGGTCGCCGCTGGCGCGCCGCTCAGTGCGCCATCAGCACGGGCATGTCGGCATGCGCCAGAATGTGGCTGGTGACACCGCCGAAGATCATCTGGCGCAGGCGGCTCTGGGTGTAGGCACCCTTGATCAGCAGGTCGCACCCATAGGCCTTGGCCTCGGCGAGAAACGTCTCTCCGGGGGTGCGCCGGCCCGCCGGCAGCGCCCGGTGGGAGGCAATGACGCCCTCGCAGGCCAGGGCTTGGGCGAGGTCCTGGGCGGACGGACCCGGCACCATGCCACCCTCGACGCTAAGCACCAGCACCCGCTCCGCCCGGCGCAGGAACGGCATGGCGAAGGCGATCGCCCGGGCCGTCTCGGTAGAGCCGTTCCAGGCGATGACCACGGCCTCGCCGATGCTCGCCGGCGGGATGGGCGGCGCGAGCAGGATCGGCCGCCCCCCTCGAACAGGGCGGTCTCGAAGGTGGTCATGCGGGGCGCGTTGTCGGTGTTGCCGGGGCGCCCGACCACGGTGGCCGAGAACAGCCGCGCATACTGGCCGAGGAAGGCGTCGCCGGTGGGCACGTCCTGCCGCCAGCGGTAGCGCGGACCGGCATCGGCAACCCGCTCCGGGATGCACAGGCCGTCGCGGACGTGGCGCGGGATTCCGGCCGCATCCATGTAGGCGATGAAGCGGCTGCCCGCCTCCTCGGCCTCGGCCCGGTCGGCCTCCTCGTCCCGCAGCCAAGTCATACCGCCGACCATGTCGACGGGGACGTACTCGGCCAGCGCCGGACGCAGGGAAACACCCTCGATCAGGCTGCCGAAGCGCGTCGCCGCCAGCCGCGTCGTCTCGAAGACGGAGGGCAGGGCGTCGTGCATCGCGACGGGTACGAGCAGGGTCTTCATGGCTGCGTCCTCCTCGGGCACGCGAGGCTAATCCGGGCGGCGTCCGTGTGGAACCGGGGTCGATGCGGCGCGCACACGGTTTTCGGCGTCTCGCGGATCGAGGACCGCCCGAGCCGCCCGGGTCAGCGGCCGCTCCACGAGCCGGTGGACCAGGATCGCGGCGGCGATACTCGCCAGGATCATCAGGGCCATCCCGCCCCAGGGCTGAAGGTCAGATGCGAGGCCAAGCCGCAGCAATCCCTCGCGCACGAGGCGCAGCGCGAAGGGATGCACGAGGTAAAGGGCGTAGGAGGCATCCCCGAGGATCACGAGCCCGCGCACCGGAGCAGGCAGCCGCGCGACCTCGGTCGCGTCGCGTCCCGGCCCCAGGGAGGCAGCCACGAGCGCGACCGCGGGAATCCCGACGAGGAGAGGGCGCAGGAACCCGTCGGCCTCGTCCAGTCCGGCGAGCAGGCGCGCGGCCGAAGCGAGGCCGAGGACGCCCGTCAGCGCGAGCCCGACCCGCATCGCGGGCGCCGGCATGAAGCCGCGGTGGTAGGCGAGGGCGAGGCCGACGCCGGCAGCGAATTCGAGGACGATCGGATCCGCCCAGAAACGGAACGGTAGTGGGAGGCCCGGCACGAAGGCCCGCACGGCAACGAGGAGCCCGAGGACCAGGGTCAGCCAAGCGACGGCGCCGCGCCGGCCGAAGCCGAGACCGACGGCGAAGAGTCCGTAGAAGAACGCCTCGTAGTTCAGCGTCCAGCCAAGGCCGTAGAGGGGCTGGACGGTCCCGTCGGGCCGGGCCGCCGGCCAGAACAGAAATCCGGCGAGGATTGCGCCGGGGTCGTGGACCAGGGCTGCGGCGTCGCCGAGCAGGTCCGGGCGCGCCAGGGCGAGGGCCAGGTAGAGGAGGCTCACCAGCCAGTAAAGCGGCGCGACGCGGGCGACTCGGTGGGCGAGGAAACGGGCCCGGCCGCCCGGCCTTCCGAAGAGGCGGCCGCTCGCGAGGACGATGACGAGGCCGGAAATCACGAAGAACAGATCGACGCCGCCCCACCAGGGCAGCAGCGTGCCGGGATCGAGTGCCGAGCCTGCTCCGCGACCGGTCAGCAGCGCCGCCTCATGCCGCGCGTGGTGCCAAGCCACCATCAGCGCCGCAAGGGCGCGCAGGATCTGGACCTCGACGAGGATCATGGAGCCGTCCGCCACGACAGCAACCTCGGCGTCCGGGCGTCCCGGACGCCACGATCGGACGCAGCCCTCCATCGCGATTCGGCAGCCGCGCGCCAGCGCTGGTTCACGCGCCGCACCGGTCGGGACGCGGCGCGACCGACGCGAAAAAGGTAGGAACCATAGGTCGATGGTCTCGTTGACGGACCAATTCGCGAACGCGCATGCGCGAGGTCGTGAACCTCTGCACGCCGCGTATCCATCAAGTTCGTGTGTCCATTTCGAACAGAGGTCATGATGCTCAAAAACTATGCTGCCGCGTCCGCGCTTGTGCTGGCGCTCTCGACCCCTGCTTTCGCGCAGGGCGCCAACGACTTTCGCCTGCAGTCGATGCAGGCGAACGCGTTTGAAATCCAATCCTCGCAGATCGCCCTGTCCAAGTCGCGCAACCCCCGGGTCCGGGCCTACGCGCAGGAAGTGCTTCGTGACCACCGCGCCGCCGACGTGGCTCTGGCCGGTGGCCAGCCCGGCGCGATGGCCGCCGGCGGTCCCGGGCTCGGCGGCCTTGTTACCGCGCCGGTGGCGGTTGCGGGCAGCGCGGTGGGCGCCGGTGTCGGCGCGGCGACCGGCGCAGTCGGCGGCACCCTGGCGGGTGGACCGGTCGGCGGCCTCGAGGGTGCGGGGGCCGGCGCGGCGACCGGCGCCGCGGCGGGCAGCCGGCTCGGCCGCGGCGACGTGATGGCGACGGGCGCCTCGACCCTCGTTCCGCCGAGCCCCGAGCAGCAGGCGATGCTGGCCGAACTCTCGGCGGCCCCTCCCGGCCCGCGCTTCGACCGTCTCTACGCGCGTCAGCAGATCCAGGCGCACCAGATGTCGATCGCGATGACCCAGGCTTACGCCCAGGGCGGGCCGAACCCGGCGCTGCGCAACTACGCGCAGCAGGCCCTGCCGGCCCTGCAGATGCACTTCCAGCAGGCCGAGCGCCTGCCGGGCGCCATGTAAGACGGATTGAAGAGGGGCCCGGCGAAAGCCCGGGCCGACGGGCGGCGGGTGAGAGCCCGCCGCCTTTTTCATGCGCGGTCTTAATCGCACGCGATGGCGGCGACCGAGCGGACCGCCAACCCGGCGGTGTCGAGCGGCGGCTTGAACTCGCCGGTCTTCGGGTCGCAGACGAGCAGGGAGCCGGTGGCCACGCCGAAATGCGCGCCGTGAAGTTCGAGCCGGCCGTCGCCGACCCGCTCCTTCACGAACGGGAAGGTCAGCAGGTTCTCGATGCTCTGCTTGACGACGGCGTATTCCAGCTTGGTCAGGTAGTCCGGCGCGCCGGGATCGCCGGCCTTCGACTCCGCCTGGCCCACGAGCGAGACCCACTTGCCGATGAAGTCGCCGGGCGAGAGGGGCTTGGTTTTGTTGGCGTAGGCCTTGATGCCACCGCAGGTCGCGTGGCCGAGCACGACGATGTGCTTCACCTCCAGGGCCTGGACGGCGAATTCCAGCGCCGCCGAGGTGCCGTGGTACTGGCCATCGGGCTGGTAGGTCGGCACGATGTTGGCGACGTTGCGGATCGTGAACAGCTCGCCGGGCCCGGCATTGAAGATCGCGCTCGGCGAGACCCGGCTGTCGCAGCAGCTGATGATCAGGATCTCGGGATTCTGGGACGAGGCGAGCTGCGCGAAGCGCCGGCGCTCGGTCGGGAACCGATCCTGCAGGAAGGAGCGGTACCCTTCGGTCAGGTAGATGGGGAACATCAGCTCGTCTCCGGTTAGTGAAGTCCGCGTCTGCGGGTCGGCCTCAATGATCCTGCCAGGTCAGAACGCGTGGCTGGGGAGGAATAGTCCCCCTCGCGGCTTCGGCCGCAAGGTCGGCGAGGCCGGCCGGCTCGACGCGCTCGCCGCTCGCCCGCAATTCGGCCAGCGGCCACCAGCGGGTCCCGAGCACCGGGTTTTCTTCCGTCTCGGCGAGCCGGCTGGTATCGACCCGGTCGTCGGGAAGCCTGACCAGGAAATAGCGCTCCCTGGCATCCCGCGGCTGGCGGAACAGGTGAAACGGCCCGTCGCAGGCGGCGATCTGCGGGCCGATGGTCACGCCGGCGCGGCCAATCTCCTCTTCAAGTTCGCGGCGGCACGCCGTGATGTGGTCCTCACCGGGCTCCAGCCCTCCGCCGGGCATGAACCAGAACCGCAGCGGCTCGCCGTCCGGACCCTTCGCGTGGACCGACGCGTAGGCGATCAGCAGAATCCGATCCTGCGGATCGAGGACGATCGCCCGGGCGATATGACGGATCGGGAGGGGGTTCGGTTCGCTCATGCCGGCTGAGCTAGAGCGCTGCGCTCGAAACGAACACTCCTCCAGCGCCGGGGGAGGCGTTATTCAGGGGTTTGCGAGGATGAAACTCGATCCCGGACGGAGCGACCGCCAGGGCGGCTCCGCGCGTCGGCACGTCCAAGGCCGAAAAGGCGGCCGGCGCATGTGCCGGTCTGGAGGGTAGGGCGTCGTTCACCACGATCTTCCCGTCGCCGACGGATCAGACCATCACCTTAACGGGCCGCTGCAGGCCGCCGGCCGCCATGGCCGCGAACCGCTGACACGCGTGGCCGCCGGATAATCTACGCGCTCGCGGGCGGCTCGCGCAGGCCCGGCGCCCAGATCACGATCGGGAGCCCGTGCGCGTCGCGCTCCGGCGTCTCCGGGAGCGGCACGGCGCATCCGGCGAGGATGTCGCGGGCGACGATCAGGGCGGCGAGGGCGTCGAGATGGTCGTCCTCCGGCACACCCATGGCGCGGCCACCGATCAGCGCCGCCGGCAGCCCCGCCCCGGCCAAGAGCGCCCGCCGCAGAGCGAGCCCTTCCCGAGCCCTCGCGCCCTTCTTCGACAGGCCGAGCGGCCGGCCGCCGTTCAGCGCGTGAAACGCGATCTCCGGGTGCACCTCGTGAACCCGGCCGCGCAACGCCGGGCGTTCCCGCAGAAGCGCGTCGACCGCTCGGACATAACGGAAGATGTTGTAGCCTTGGATCGAGGGCGCAAAGGGTGGATCGCTCAAGGCGCGCGAGGCTGCCTTGGCGGCTTCGTAATCGGGCGCGTAGATCGCGGCCCTGGGCGGCATCGGGAAGACCGACGCGCGCGCCGGCCCGAGGCGGGCCCGGGCGGCGCGATCGGCGGCCCGGCCGCCGCCGAGGATCCGGTCGGGCAGGCCGATGGGTACGTCGATCCCGACGACCAGGGGCTGCTCCGGCGCATCGACAAGCGCGGCCACGTCCGGGAACAGGGCGCAGCGGTGCCGGGCGGGATCGTCGAGATCGATCAAGGCTCCTGCCCAGGCGCCCCGGCAGCCGTCCAGTCCCGCGACCCAGCGCGCCATGGTGCCCCCTTTGCCGATCCCCGCGCCGCGTTCTTGCCCGCACGCCCGCAGAAAGCTATCCGCGTCGCGACGGGCGCTGCCGCCCCGGGAGAAGCGTGATGAGCGAGATCCGTCCCCGCCGCAGCGTCCTGGCGATGCCCGGCTCCAATGCCCGGGCGCTCGAGAAGGCGCGGTCGCTGCCCGCCGACGTCATCCTGATCGATCTGGAAGACGGCACCGCCCCCGAGGTGAAGGCGGCGGCACGCGTGCAGGTTGCCGAGGCGGTCCGCGCGCGCGGCTTCGGCCGGCGCGAGGTGGTGGTGCGGATCAATCCGCCCGAGACCGAGGACGGCGAGGCCGATCTCGTGGCGCTCGCACAGGCCGGTCCGGACGCCATTCTGGTGCCGAAGGTCCGCACGTCAGACACACTTATCGCCGTCGGCTCCCGCCTGCGCAGGCTCGGCGCGCCCCTCGCGACCCGGGTCTGGGCGATGATCGAGACGCCACTGGCCGTGGTGAACGCCGCCGAGATCGCCGGCGCGGCGCGAGACGTGGATGGACGGCTCGCCGCCCTGGTGATCGGCCCGAACGACCTCGTGAAGGCCGCCCGCATCCGGCCGCCGGGGCGGGACGCCCTGGTGCCCTGGCTGATGACCGTATTGGCCGCCGCCCGGGCCTACGAGATCGAGGCGATCGACGGGGTCTTCGGGGATCTGCGCGACGCGGCCGGCTTCGAGGCGGAGTGCGTGCAGGGCCGCGACCTCGGCTTCGACGGCAAGATGCTGATCCACCCAGGCCAGATCGGACCGGCCAACGCGGCCTTCGGGCCGGATGCCGGCGAGATCGCGCAGGCGCGGCGGGTAGTGGAAGCCTTCGCGGCGCCGGAGAACCGCGAGCGCGGGGTCATTGCGCTGGACGGGAAGATGGTCGAGCGTCTCCACGTCGAGGCCGCCCGGCGCACGCTCGCGTTGGCCGAGGCGATTGAGCGGCTCGGCGCATGAGCGCCCTGCCCGAAATCGGCCTGCGCCTCCTCGACCCGCGGCTTCCGGGCTGGGGTTTCCCGCGCTGGGGCTCGGCAGCGGCGGCGGGCCTCGACCTGCATGCCTGCCTCGACGCGCCGCTGGTGCTGCCGCCCCGGGGAAGGGCGGCGCTAATCCCGGCCGGGTTCAGCGTGCTGATCCGCAATCCCGATTGGTGCGGGCTGGTCTTCCCCGTTCGGGGCGCGGCCACCGGGAAGGGCTGATCCTGGGCAACGGTACGGGCGTGATCGACGCCGACTACGAGGGGCCCCTGATGGTCTCCGCCTGGAATCGCGACGAATCCGATCCGATTCGGATCGAGCCGGGCGATCGGATCGCTCAGCTCGTCTTCACCCGCATCACCCGGCCGGTCCTGACCGTGCTGGAGGGCGAGCCCGGCCTCGGCTCGGACCGCGGCGCGGGCGGGTTCGGGTCGAGCGGGCGGTAGCGCCTGCTCAGTCGAGCGTCTTGCCGAGCCGCCCGGCCAGATCCTGGATGAACTGGAAGGCGGTGCGGCCGGAGCGCGAACCGCGGGTGGTGGCCCATTCCAGGGATTCAGCGCGCAGCTGCTCCGGCGGCAAAGACAGACAGTAGCGCTCGGCATAGGCGCGGATCATCGCCAGGTACTCGTCCTGGCTGCACTTGTGGAAACCGAGCCACAGGCCAAACCGGTCCGACAGCGAGACCTTCTCCTCTACGGCCTCGCCGGGGTTGATCGCCGTGGAGCGCTCATTCTCGACCATGTCGCGGGCGAGCAGGTGGCGCCGGTTCGAGGTGGCGTAGAACAGCACGTTGCCGGGCCGTCCCTCGATACCGCCGTCGAGCGCGGTCTTGAGTGACTTGTACGAGGTGTCGTCGGCGTCGAAGGAGAGGTCGTCGCAGTAGACGAGCCAGCGGTGCGGGTCGGGACGCAGGAGCGCCATCAGGTCCGGCAGGGCCTCGATGTCCTCGCGGTGGATCTCCACGAGCTTCATCGGCAGGCTGCCCGCGGGCCGGCGGGTGTTGATCTCGGCGTGGGCCGCCTTGACCAGGGAGGACTTGCCCATGCCGCGGGCGCCCCACAACAGGGCGTTGTTGGCCGGCAGGCCGCGGGCGAAGCGCTCGGTGTTCTCCACCAGGATGTCACGCGCCCGGTCGATGCCGGCGAGGAGGCCCATCTCCACCCGCGCCACCTGCGGCACCGGAATCAGCCGGTGCTCAGGCCCCCACAGGAAGGCGTCGGCGGCTTGAGGATCGAAGGCCGGCGGGGCAG
The DNA here is from genome assembly GCA_050632875.1 of Methylobacterium sp. P31. GTDB lineage: Bacteria > Pseudomonadota > Alphaproteobacteria > Rhizobiales > Beijerinckiaceae > Methylobacterium. The sequence continues at coordinate 1,243,206 of JBODSC010000003.1, forward strand.
CCGGGGCAGCCCGCTCCAGCGCTGTCGCGATGCGCTCCAGGAGCGGCATCAGGGTATCGAGGGTCGTGGGGCTCGTCATCGGATCGGGGGTTCGTCTTCGGGGCGGTCAGGCGGCCGCTTCTACGGGCATCGCCCGGGGAAATCATCCGCTTCCGTTTGCATGGCCCGGCGCTCCGAACGCGAACCCGGATCGGGCCTTGGACGTTTCGCGAAGGCCGAGGCGGTGCGCCTCCGGCTGCCGCAAGTCCCCCTATCCCGTGCGAGAGCGGGACGGGGTGAGGGGCGTGCCCCGTCCGGAAAGCTCTCGGCCCTCAGCCCAACCCTCTCCCGCACGGGGAGGGATCCCGTCGCGTCCCACAAATCGTCGCGCGACTTGTTCCGACCGATGAAGAGGACAGCGATGGAAGCGGGACCGACGATCCGGATCACCCAAACCGCCGATTACGTCTTCACGGTCGATTTCGGCGCCGCCCTTCCGGCGCTACGCACCGACGAGGCGCCGCCGATTGGGGGTGGTACCGGCCCCTTTCCAGAGCAGTTGCTGATATCCGGCGTCGCCAACTGCCTCTGCGCCAGCCTGGTCTTCGCTCTGGGAAAGTTCCGGCAGGAGGCGCGGGGCGTCGCCGCCGAGGCGTCCTGCCGGGTGGAGCGCAACGCCGAGGGGCGCCTCCGCGTCGCCGGGATCGACGTGCACATCCGCCTCGGCGCCCCGGAAGCCGAGATGCCCCGGATCGACCGGGTGCTGGAGCAGTTCGAGCGGTTCTGCACCGTCTCGGAGAGCGTCAAGGCCGGAATCCCGGTCTCCGTCTCGGTGGCGGATCGGGATGGGACGCGCCTGAAATAACGCGGGTCGGGGAAAGATCGGCGGCCGGGCGCATTGCCGCTTCACCAAGCGGCCGCCACGGCCTGACGAGGAGACGCCATGTCGGATGAAACGCGAGAGCTCGCCCGCGCCCCGGAGGTGCTGGCTGCCCTGTTCAACCAGCGCGCCAATGCCGGCGATGTCGAGGGGCTCGTCGCCCTCTACGAGCCGGGGGCGGTTCTGGCGGCCGGTCGCGTCGTGGCCACCGGCCATGCCGAGATCCGGACCTTCTACGCCGACCTGCTGGCGCGGAAATCCGACTTCCCGATGCCGGAGACGTTGCCGCCCCTGCGCAACGGAGGGCTCGCCATGACCTTCGCGCGGCTGCCCAACGGCGCGCTGTCGGTGGAGGTCGCCCGCGAACAGGCGGACGGCACGTGGCTCTGGGCGATCGACCAGCTCAAGATCGCGCCACCGAAGAGTTGAGCCTCGACCCGCGCTTGTCCCACCGGACGCGATGCGGCAAAGCGGGGCCCGCGCGATGATGCCGCGCAACCGACCCGGGCCGATTCCATGCACGACATCCGCGCCATCCGGGAGAACCCGGACGCCTTCGACCGCGACCTCGCCCGCCGGGGCCTCGCGCCGCTCTCAGCCGAGCTGATCGCCCTCGACGAGGCACGGAAATCCGCGGTCTCGGCCGCCCAGGCCAACCAGGAGCGCCGCAACGCGCTGGCCAAGGAGATCGGCGGCGCCAAGAAGGCCAAGGATGAGGATCGGGCCGCCGCGCTGATGGCGGAGGTCGCGGCCCTGAAGGCGGCTGAGCCGGAGCTGAAGGCGGCGCAGGATCGGGCCGACGCGGCGCTCGCCGACCGGCTCGCCGCGATCCCGAACCGGCCGAAACGCGACGTGCCGGAGGGCGCCGACGAGCACGGCAATGTCCTCTACCGCAGCCGCGCCGCGACCCGCGAGCGGCTGACCGAGGGCCGCGAGCATTTCGAGGCTCGGCGAGGCCGTCGGGCTCATGGATTTCGAGGCGGCGGCCAAGCTGTCCGGCTCGCGCTTCGTGGTGCTCAAGGGGCAGCTCGCCCGGCTGGAGCGGGCGCTCGGCCAGTTCATGCTCGACCTGCACACGCAGGAGCACGGCTATCTGGAGGTGGCGCCGCCGGTGCTGGTGCGCGACGCGGCCATGTTCGGCACGGCGCAGCTGCCGAAGTTCGAGGACGATCAGTTTTCCGTCTTCAAGGGTCTGGATTACGTCAAGTCGCTGAAGGGGCAGGGTGAGGCGCCGCAGGCAGATCCTCAAGCCGGGTCGTCTCAGGTCAGCGACGAGCACTTCTGGCTTGTCCCCACCGCCGAGGTGCCGCTGACGAACCTCGTGCGCGAGTCGATCCTTCGCGAGGAAGAGCTGCCCTTGCGCTTCACCGCGCTGACGCCCTGCTTCCGGGCCGAGGCCGGGGCGGCGGGGCGCGACACCCGCGGCATGCTGCGCCAGCACCAGTTCAACAAGGTCGAGCTGGTCTCGATCACGACCCCGGAGGACTCCGCCAACGAACACGAGCGGATGCTAACCTGCGCCGAGTCGGTCCTCAAAAAACTCGATTTGCCCTACCGGGTGATGACGCTCTGCACCGGCGACATGGGCTTCGCGAGCCAGAAGACCTACGACATCGAGGTCTGGGTGCCGGGCCAGCGCACCCACCGGGAGATCTCGTCCTGCTCGGTCTGCGGCGAGTTCCAGGCCCGGCGGATGAACGCCCGCTATCGGGGCAAGGACGGCAAGCCGGCCTATGTCCACACGCTCAACGGCTCCGGCGTCGCGGTCGGCCGCGCGCTCATCGCCGTGATGGAGAACTACCAGAACCCGGACGGGAGCATCACGGTCCCGTCGGTGCTCCAGCCCTACATGGGCGGGCTCAACCGGATCGAAGGGGCCCGCTGATGCGCATCCTGGTGACCAACGACGACGGCATCCACGCGCCGGGCCTCGCCACTCTGGAGGAGATCGCCCGGGAACTCTCGGACGACGTCTGGGTGGTGGCGCCCGAGAGCGACCAGTCTGGGGTGTCGCACTCGCTCTCCCTCAACGATCCGCTGCGGCTGCGGCAGGTCTCGGAGCAGCGCTTCGCCGTCAAGGGCACGCCGTCGGACTGCGTGATTCTGGGCGTGCGCCACATCCTGGGCGATCACGGTCCGGACCTCGTCCTGTCGGGGGTCAATCGCGGCCAGAACGTCGCGGAGGACGTGACCTATTCGGGCACGATCGCGGCCGCCATGGAGGGAACGATCCTCGGCATCCGCTCCATCGCGCTGAGTCAGGCCTACGGGGTGGGCGGGCGCGGCAATCTCAAATGGGATTGCGCCCGGGCCCACGGATCGAAGGTGGTGCGCAAGATCCTGGAGACCGGGATCGAGCCCGGCATCCTGGTCAACGTGAACTTCCCGGATTGCGAGCCCGACGCCGTGCAGGGCATCGCGGTGACTGCCCAGGGCTTCCGCAACCAGGCGCTGCTGTCGATCGACGCGCGCGTCGACGGGCGGGGCAACCCGTATTTCTGGCTGGCCTTCGCCAAGGCCCGGTTCGAGCCGGGCCACGGCTCGGATCTCAAGGCCATCGCCCAGAAGCAGATCTCGGTGACGCCGCTCAGGCTCGACCTCACCGACGAGCCGACCCTGACGCGCTTCGCACAGGCGTTTGCCGAGTGAGCGATCTGGGCAGCCTGGAGGAGGCTACCGGCAACGCAGCCTTCGTGATGGCGCTCCGGGGAAGGGGCCTGCGCGACACCGCGGTCCTTCGGGCCATGGAGCAGGTCCCGCGGGAGGCCTTCGCGCCGCCCGAGCACCGGGAGCACGCCAGGCGGGACATCGCCCTGCCGCTGCCCTGCGGCGCCTCGATGACTGCGCCCTCCACAGTCGCGGCGATGCTGGCGCTGCTGCGGGTCGAGCCGGGCCAGCGAGTCCTGGAGATCGGCACGGGCTCGGGCTACGTGACGGCCCTGCTGGCCCAGCTCGGAGCCGGGGCGGTGCTGAGCCTGGAGCGCTACACAAATCTCACCGGGGCGGCCACGCGGCGGCTCGCGGCCCTGTCCGAGGTGCATGTCGTCCGGGCGGACGGGCTCGCCCCGGATTTGCCCGACGGCGGCTTCGACCGGATTCTGGTGCACGGCAGCGTCACGGCGGTTCCGCCGCACTGGCGCGCGGCGCTCGAACCGGGCGGCCGGCTCGTGACGGGCCTCAACGGCGACGGAATCTGCCGAGTCGCTGTTCTGGCGACGCCGGAGGCAGAGCCGGAGCCGGGCGCGCCGGTCCGTCTCGCGGCGCTCACGCCGGGGCTGGCACAGGCGCTCTAGCTACCCCACCCGCCGCGCCGCCCGCCACAGGCGCCACAACCGGCGCCAGCGGGGCAGCTCGACGAGCGTGTTGAGCGGATCGTAGCTCGCCCGCTCCATGGCGGCGAGATAGGGCTCCACCAACGCCACGGGCAGGAAGGCGGCCCCGGCCGAGGGCGCGATGGTCGGGCGCGCCGCCTCGAAGGCTTTCAGATGCTGCCGGGCCAAGTCGCGCAGGTCGGCGCAGGCCCGACGCAAGCCCGGGCCGCCGCGGCCAGTCACGATGTCCTCGCGGGTGACGCCGTAGCGGCCGAGGATGTCGGCCGGCAGGTAGACCTGCCCCGAGCGGGCGTGCCAGGGGAGGGCGCGCAGCAGCCCGGTGATCCCGTAGGCAACCCCCGCATGGCCCGCCGCGCCGGCGCCGCCCGGCTCGGTGCCGTTGCCGATCACGAGGCTCGCCAGCCGGAACAGGGCCGAGGCGGTCTCGCCGCAATAGCCCTCGAGGTCGTTCACCCGGGGCATCGGATCCTCGTAGAGGTCGAACACCCGGGCGTCGATCAGGTCGACGAAGGGCTGGCGGCTCAGGCGGTTCACCCGGATCGCCTCCTCCAGGGCCGCCGCCACCGGATTGGCCCGGATGTCGCCCCGCGCCTCACCCTGGAGGGCATCGCGCCACCATTGCAGGCGGATCTCGCCGGCCATCGGGTTCGAGGCGGCTTCGCGCACCCGCGCGATGGTCAGGCTGAAGGCGTAGAGCGCGAATAGATGCGGGCGGGCGGCGGCCGGCGCGAACAGGGTCGCGTAGTAGCGGTCCGGATCGCCGTCCCGCACGAGGCTCTCGCAATGGGACTGCGCAAAGGCCAGCCCGGTCTCAGCCGTCCTGCCCTCGACCTCCGGCATCAGGCCACCGCGATCAGCGCGGCCGCGACCTTGCGGTTCTCGGCCACCAGGATGTTGTAGGTGCGGGCCGCGGCCCCGGTCTGCATCACGTCAAGGCCGACCCCGAAATCCTTGAGCCAGACCCGCAGGCCCGGATCGATCGCCGCGATGTCGAGGCCCGTGCCCACGAGCAGCAGCTCGATCTCCGCCGCCTCCGTCTGGACCGGGCGCAATGCCGTCCTGTCGATCCCCCGGGGCTCGGTCACGCCCCAGGCCCGCACCCCCGAAGGAAGGAGCAGGATCGAGCCGCGATGCGACATCCCGGCGAAACGGAAACCGCCGTTCCCGTAGGTGTCGATGATGTGGCGCCCGGGTACGAAGCCGGACTCGAAGGTTCTCGGAGTTTCCCGATCGGCCATATCGCGAAAAAACTACTCCGCCGCCTGAGGAACGCCGGAGCGCTCGGCCGCCGCGCGTGCGCCCGAGAGCATCAGCCCCAGATAGATCAACACCGGTGTCGAGATGAAGATCGCCGAGTAGGTGCAGATCAGGACGCCGCAGAGCATCACGACCGCGAAGCCCTTGATCGCCTCGCCGCCAAACAGGACCAGCGCCAGAAGCGACAGCGACGACGAGATCGACGTCATCACCGTGCGCGACATGGTCGAATTGATCGACAGGTTGAGCAGGTCGACGGTGGGAATGGTCTTGTACCGGCGCATCAGCTCGCGGGTCCGGTCGAACACCACGACCGTTTCGTTGAGCGAGTAGCCCACGATGGTCAGGATCGCGGCGATCGAGGTCATGTTGAACTCAATCCGGGTGATGATGAACACGCCGACCGTGAGCACGATGTCGTGGAGCGTGCCCACGATGGCGCCCAGAGCCAACTCCCGCTCGAACCGGAACCACAGGTAGAGCAGGACGGCCACGACAGACAGCACGACACCGAGTGTTCCGGACTGCACGAGGCTCACCGGAGACGCGCGGACCCACGGTCTCGGTGCGGCGGAAGTCGTAATCCTTATCAAAGGCGGCGTGCGCCTTGTTCATCACAGCGGTCTGGCCCTGCTCGCCGGGCTGGAGCGGCAGGCGCACCAACACGGTGCCCTGGTTGCCGAGTTCCTGCACCTCCGGCTCGCCGAAGCCGAAGCCCGCAGCCGTATGCCGGATCGTCGCGACATCCGCTGTGCCGGACTTCGCCTGCAGCTCGACCAGGGTGCCGCCCTTGAAGTCGATGCCGAAGTTCAGCCCGACCGTCAGGAACAGCACCACCGTGGCGAGCGAGAGCAGCGCCGAGAGCGGGAAGGAGAAGCGCCGGAATCGCATGAAGTCGAAATGCGATTCATCGGGCCAGAGGCGGAGCAGGCGCATTGTTTCGGACCTAACGTATGGAAGATCACAGCACCGCCGCGGCACCTGTCCCAACTCCGACCTCTTCCAGAGGTGCCGGAGCGCAGCGAAGGCCTCGAAGGAGGGCTCCGGTCACCACAGCGTTCCCTTGAGACCTCCTTCGGAGTCCGCTCGCGCGGGCACCTCAGGATGGGATCAGGGCTTCGGAGGGGCGGATCAGGCCGGCGATAAAGTTTCTCCCGAAAGTGAGGCTCATTCAGAACGGCAGGGCCTTCGGTCGGAAGGTCTTGTACCACACCGCGATCATCATCCGGGTCAGCGTCACGGCGGTGATGACCGTCGTCAGGATGCCGAGGATGAAGACCACGGCGAAGCCCTTCACCGGACCCGAGCCGAGGAAGAACAGGATCAGGGCGGCGATCGCCATGGTCGAGTTCGAATCGATGATGGTGGCGAACGCCCGGTCGAAGCCCGCCTGGAGCGCAGAGATCAGCGAGCGGCCGGCATGGCTCTCCTCGCGCATGCGCTCGTAGATCAGCACATTCGAATCCACCGCGGTGCCAATGGTCAGCACGATGCCGGCGATGCCCGGCAGGGTCATGGTGGCTTCGAGCACCGACATCAGGCCCAGGATCAGCCCGACATGGACCATGAGGGCGATGTTGGCGATGAAGCCGAAGGTGCCGTAGGTCGCGAACATGAAGCAGACGACGAGGCCCGCCGCGACAAGGGTCGCGAGCTTGCCGGCCTCGATGGAGTCGCGGCCCAGGCCCGGACCGACGACGCGACGCTCGACCACGGTGAACTTGGCCGGTAACGCGCCCGCCCGCAGCAGCACCGCGAGATCGTTGGCCTGCTGGACCGTGAAGTTGCCGGTGATCTGGCCCGAGCCGCCGGTGATGGCCGAGCGGATCACGGGCGCCGAGACCACCTCGTTGTCGAGCACGATCGCCATGCGCCGGCCGACATTCTCGGAGGTCGCCTGGCCGAAGCGCTGCGCGCCGCGCAGGTTGAACTTGAAGCTCACCATCGGCTCGTGGGTCTGCTGATCGAAGGCGGGCTGCGCATCCGTCAGCTCGCCGCCATCGGCCATGACCCGGCGCTCGACCGGCACCTTGGCGCCCTTCTCGTCCTTGGAGGGCAGCATGTCGACGTCGCCCGAAGGGCTGTCGGCGAGCATGCGGAACTCGAGCTTGGCGGTAGAGCCGAGGAGCTTCTCCAGGCGCTCGGGGTTCTGCTCGCCGGGCACCTGGATCAGGATCCGGTCGGCGCCCTGCTGCTGGATCGAGGGCTCGGTCGTGCCGGTGGAGTCGAGGCGGCGCCGGATGACCTCGATGCCCTGGCTTACCGCGCGCCTGGTGCGGTCGGTGATGCCGGCATCGGTGAGCGTGAGCCGGATCACGCCGCCGGGCTGTTCCGAAACGTCGAGGGTCCGGGCGGCGGTCTGGCCGAGCGAAGTCGTGATCGGCTGCGACAATTCCTGAAGCTTCGGCAGCACCTTGGCGCGGGCGGCGGCGTCGTCGATCTTCACCTGAACGCCGCGCTGGAGCAGGCCAATGCCGCCGTCGGCGCGGACGTTCTCCTGCTGGAGCACCCGGCGCACGTCGTCGCGCAGGGCCTTGGCCTGGGAGGCGACCAGCTCGTTCTGGTCGACCTCCAGCAGCAGCTGGGAGCCGCCCTGGAGGTCGAGGCCGAGCACGATGGCCCGCGTCGGTACCACCCAGCTCGGGAACCACGAGGGCAGGCTGGACACAAAGCTCTTGCGCTGCTCGGGCGAGAAGAAGCTCGGCACCGCGAGCATCAGGCCGACCAGGATAAGACCCAGCGTCGCGATGATCTTCGCACGGGAGAAGCGCAGCATCGGCCGTCTTTTCTCTTGTGGACCGGCGTGTTGCGCCGGCCGGTTCAAACGGAAATTCAGGCGGCCTTGACCGAGCCCTTAGCACGGACCTCGGAAATCATCGACCGGACGACCCGGACGCGGACGTTCGGGGCGATCTCCACCTCGATCTCGGCGGCGTCGTCCGCCGCCTTGACCACGCGACCCACGAGGCCGCCATTGGTGACAATCGTATCGTCCCGGCGCACCGACTTGAGCAGCGCCTGATGGTCCTTGACCCGCTTCTGCTGCGGCCGCAGGATCAGAAAGTACATGATCACGAAGATCAGGACGAACGGGATCACCTGAAAGGCGATCTCCGCTCCGCCAGCGGCCGTACCGGCCCCTTGCGCGAAGGCGGGGGTGATCAACGAGCGTCTCCTGCAAATGGCGAGCGGGCCTGCCGCCGGTCTTCGGCGTGGGCAGACCTGTCGAAAAGCGCGCGGACTATAGCCAGGGGCTTCCCGAAAGCAACGTCGAAGCGACGGGCATCGACAGTGCCGTCACAGCAGGGCGCGCACTGCCTCCGCGAAGGCGTCCGGCGCCTCCTGAGGCAAGTTGTGGCCCACCCCGGCGACGATCTCACGCCGGTACGGGCCCGCGAAGTGGTGTGCGTCACTATCGACTTCGGGCGGCGGTCCGACGCCGTCATCGGCGCCCAGCAATACGATGGACGGCACTCCGATCTCCGGCTGGGCTGCCAGCCGCGCCTCGATTGCGATGAGCGCCGGGTCGCCCGGCACGAGGCCGAAGCGGTGCCGGTAGGAATGCACCACCACGTCGACGAAGTCGGGATTGTCGAAGGATCGCGCGGTCTGTTCGAACGTCGCCGCGTCGAAGGCCCAGGTCGGCGACCAGAGCTGCCACAGCAGCCGGCAGAAGGCGTCCCGGTTGGCGGCGAGACCGGCGCGGCCGCGCTCGCCGTGGAGGTAATACTGGTACCAGAGCCGGTGCTCGGCCTCGGGCGCGGCAGGCCGCCCGGAGGCGGGGATGTTCTGGATGTTGTATCCGACCCCGCAGCTCACGAGCCCCTTGGCCCGCTCCGGCCAGAGGGCCGAGACCACGCAGGCGGCCCGGCCGCCCCAATCGTAGCCGGCGAGCACGGCGCGTTCGATTCGGAGCGCGTCCAGGAAAGCCAGGAGATCGGCTCCGAGCGCCGCCTGCTCCCCGGAGCGCGGCGTGGTGCCGTCGAGGAACCGCGTCGGCCCATAACCGCGCAGATACGGGACCAGGCAGCGCACCCCGGCACCCGCCAGCCGCTCGGCCGCCGCGTCACAGGCATGGACATCGTATGGGAACCCGTGGAGCAGGACTACCGGCGGGCCGTCCGGCGGCCCCGCCTCCAGGTAGGCCACCTCGAGCACTCCGGCGCGCACGCTCTTCATGGACGGCTCCCGCAACTCCGCGGCGGCCAGCCTAGCCGATCCGCCGCGCAATTGCCGCACGTGCTTGCCGCCCACCGGCCGCGCCCGACCTTCGCACACGGTTACGGAACGCGGAGGTGACGATCGATGGGTCTGCTCGACGATGCTCGGACGGTGATCGGAGACGTGGTCGCGGCGGCCGACCGGGCCCTGGAAGGATACCGGCAGCAGCAAGCTCGCCATGGCCATGGCCAAGTTCTACCCCGGCGGCCTTGCCGCCTTCCTCGACCGCCTGCGCGGAGCGGGCCACGGTCCGGCCGTCGAATCCTGGCTCACGGCGGGCGAGCGGCAGGCCGTTCCGGCCGGCGACATCGCGGCCTGCTTGCCCGATGCGGTGACCGAGCGCCTCGCCTATGATCTCGGCATACCGGAAGGACGTGTGGCGACGGCGCTGTCCGAGTTCCTCCCCGCCGCGGTGGCGCAGGAGAGCCAGGATGGCCGTCTCAAGCCGCAGCCGAACTTCAGTACCCAGGTGCGCTGATCTGCCGGTAATGCCGGCTGTAGCCTTTCCTTCTCGCCGAATCGCGCCCTAGACTTCCGGCGGACGGATCGATCGACGGGAGAATCGCATGAGCCTGTTCAGCACCCTTGAGCAGATGGCGATCAAGGCGCTGCCCGGACTCGTCCAGCAGGTAATGCCGGGCGGCCTCAACGCGCTGCTCGATCAGCTCCGCCGCTCGGGCTACGAAAGCCAAGTGAATTCTTGGCTGGGCCGCGGCCCGAACGAGCCGATCACCGCGGACGACCTGCGCAAAGTGCTGGACAACGAGCAGGTGCGTCAGATGGCGCAGAAGCTCGGCGTCCCCATGGACCAGCTGTTTCCGACCCTGGCCAAGGCGCTGCCGGAGGCGGTGGATCACCACAGCCCCGACGGCACGCTGCAGGAGCCCCACGCTTAGAGCGTACTGCTTCGTCGCGGCGCTTTCCGCATCCTGCTGGAGCGCCGGCCGCCGATGAGCAGCCCGGGCGGACCTCGCAAACGGAAGCGGCGGCCCCTCTCGGGACCGCCGCCTATGGTTCGGAACGGGCTGGCGCCGCTCAGTTGCTGGCGAGCTGGGACATCGGATCCACGGGCGCGCCGCCCTTGCGGATCTCGAAGTGCAGCTGCGGCGAGGTGACGTTGCCCGAGGCGCCGGACTTGGCGATCACTTGGCCGCGCTTGACCTTGTCGCCGGGTTTCACGTCGATCTCGCCGTTGTGGGCATAGGCCGAGACGTAGCCGTTGGCGTGGCGCACCAGAACGAGCTTGCCGTAGCCCTTCACGTCCGAGCCGGCATAGGCGACGGTGCCTTCCTCCGCGGCCTTGACCGGCGTGCCCTCCGGCACCGCGATGTTGATGCCCTCGTTGCCGGAGCTGCCGTAGCCTGAGATCACCCGGCCCTTGGCGGGCCAACGGAAGCTCTCCGAAGGCGTTGCGTCGGCAACCGAGCCGGTCGCAGCGGGCTCGGTCTTGGCGGGAGCGGCGGGCGCGGCAGCGGCGACCGGCTTCGGCGTCTCCTTGACTGCGACCTTCTCGGCTTTGGCAGCGACCTTCTCAGCTTTCTCGGCGGCGGCAGCCTTCTGCGCGGCCTCCTTGGCGGCCTTCGCCTCGGCGAGCTTCTGGGCGGCCTCCGCCTTCGCGGCGGCCTTCGCCTCAGCCTTGGCTTCCATGACCTTGGCCTCGGCCTTCGCCTTGGCCTCAGCCTTGGGATCGGCCTTCTTCTCCTCAGCCTTTTCGGCCTTGGCGACCTGTCCGGGGCGTACGTGCCGCGGTTTCTCGCCGTCCTTCGCCGAAGCCTCCTTGTGAGCCTTCGCGTCGGCGGCCTTGCGAGCGGCGGCGTCCCGGGCGAGGGCCTCCTTGCGCTCTGCCTCCTTTTCGGCGGCCGCGCGCTTGGCAGCCTCCTCACGCTTGGCGGCTTCCTCGCGCTTGGCAGCCTCTTCGCGCTTGGCAGCCTCCTTGGCCTCCTCGCGCTTCGCGGCAATCTTGGCCTCGACCTGCTTGGCGTCCTCGCGCTTCTCCTCGGCCGCCCGGGCGGGGCGGGCGGTCATCGGCGCGGCCGCCGGGTTCATGCCGGAGGCATTGTAGACGGGGATCACGATCTGACGGCCGGGTGTGATCTGGCTGGCGCTGGTCAGGCCGTTGGCCGACAGGATCGCCGAGGCGGGAACGCCGAACCGTGTGGACATCTGGTTGAGGCTGTCGTTCTGCGACACCGTGATCTGAGTGCCGCCCTGGGCGCTCCAGCCGATTGCTCCGGTCGAAGCGACGCGGGTCGCGGGGGCGGCAGCATGGGTCGGAGCGGGGTTCGCCGCGGCGACCGGACGCGGCGTCGAAGGCGGGCTCAGCGCCTCGGACTGGATGCGACCGGTGCGAATCGCCGGGGCTGGCTTGAGGTTGCCGTCCGGTAGGCTGCCGGTCGCGGCGGGCTCCGAATCGAACGGGTTCGAGAAGGGGTTGCTCAGCCGCGATGCGTCCGAGGAACAGGCGGCGGCTCCTCCGCCGATGATGCCGATGAGTGCGACGCGCGACAGCGTCCGCAACATCCGACCTGTACCCCGCACCCGCATCGACGCACCCGTTTGCCTGACGCAACCTGATGCGCCAATGAAGACGGATTCAGGTTAAGCAACCGTTCCCGCGCAGCCTGTCTGCGACCCTGACGCGAAGGTCTTTCGGGGTGTTCGCGCAATTCGAGGGATGACCCAGGGGGCGGGGACGTGCCTTTTCCGCCCCGGTCGGCACCCCACATCGGAAGAATGTTCACCATCCGCGCTGCACGCGACACCCTCGCCGATTTGCCCGGGATCGAGACGGCACGCCTCTCGATCGCCGCTCTGCGGCCGGAGGATGCATCAGCCCTGCGCCGGCTGACCGACGACCCGGCCATCACCGCGGCGGTCGACTTCCTGCCGACGCCCTTCACGCTGCAGGATGCCGAGGACCTGATCCGCGGCGGCGCGCGGGGCCAGGACCGTTTTCTCGGCGCTTGGACGCGCGGCGCGGATGCCGGTGCTTCGGGTGGCTCGGCCCGGGCTTTGCCGGTTGAACTCGTCGGCGTTGTGGGAACGCACCTCCGCGGGGCCGGGACCATCGAGATCGGCTATTGGATCGGCGGCGCAGCCAGGGGACGCGGCTTCGCCCACGAAGCGGTCTCGGCGATCATCGCGCTGCTCGGGCAGCGCTTTCCGGCGCGCACCATCGTGGCGGAATGCCGTCCGGCCAACGTCGCCTCCTGGGGCCTCCTGCAGAAGCTCGGTTTCCGCGATACCGGAGAAGAGGGCCACCGTCCCGGACGACGCCTGCTCCAACGCGAGGGAAACTGATCCATCGCCGTTCGCATCGATGAACGGGGGCTTGGCCCTGCTCCTCAGACCGCCGCGCCGGCTCTCTCGGACGCGCGAGACCGCTTCCTGGCGCGCCGCGCGGTGATCGTCACGGACGGCTCATCATCAGGGGCGCGCTCGGCGAGAGCGAAGTCGTACAGCACGCTCAGCTTGCGGCTGTCCTGCTGCCCATGAGCCTCGGTCAATGCGTAGAAGGCTGCGCGAACCACGTCCTTCTTGGAGGCCTCGGGATGCTTCTCACGAACGGCAGCACGCAACGCCTTCGGCGTCATGCCAGGCGCCGCGATACTCTTCAGGGTGGCCGACAGCATTTCGATCGCGACCATACGAATGCACCCATGCCTCTGGCAGCATTCGCGCAAGATTACACGCCTCGGCGATGAAGGTGCAAGCCGCCCGGATCGGCGAGCGCAATGACATGACCGGCAACAAGCATCAAAATTTTATTTTGAATGTACCAGATTAGAGTCTAAAATCCGAAAATTTTGCTTTTTTCTGCGCATATACGAAAATTAATTCGGAATATACATCCACCAAAACAGAACCCCCGGACGCAGGTCCGAGGGTTTGCTCCACGCCGGGTCGCAGGCCGGCGCAGGTCATGGGATCAGAAGGTGATGCCCGTCTCGACCATGTAGCGATCCTGCGACGTGCGGTTCCCGGTCCGGCCGAAGCCGGTGCCCAGCGTTCCCTCGGCGAGGTTGCCGCGCGTGATCCCGCCGAGGCTCGACGTGGGCGTACTCCACCCGGAAGAAGTAGCGGTCGAAGGTGAAGGTCGGCGTTACGGTGACCGAGAAGGCGTTGCTGCCGGCCCCGAAGCCCAGCAGGTTCGTCCCGCCCGAACCGCGCACGCCCGTCTGCTCCGTGTACTCGATACGGCCGGCCAGCGAGAAATTGTCGGTGAACGAATAGGCCGCGAGCAGCGCGCCGCCGTAGGTCGAGGCCGCGTTGCCGATGCCGGCGCGCAGGTCACGCTCGACGTTGGTGAACTGGAAGTACGGCGAGATGATCCAGGGGCCGTTCGCGTAGGTGTAGTTGATGTTGAAGATGCCGCTGTTCTGCTGGAAATTCGGCGTCGCGAACTGATAGCGGGGGCTGCGGTCGAGGGCGTTGGTCCGGCCGAGGTTCAGACCGCCGTTGACGCCGATCGTGTTGAAGTCGTCGAGCTTGTAGGCGACGTTGCCGGTGAACCACGTGAGGCTCGTTGGAGAAGAAGCCGTCCGTGCCGGCGACCGACACCGAGAGCGGGCCGCTGCTGTAATTGACCTGGACGCCCTGGTTGATGAAGTTTTCTTGCACGAACAGGAGGCCGCGGTTGATATTCAGGTTCTGGTAGGTGAACAGCAGTTCCGTTCCGATCAGTGTGAACATCCGGCCGCCCTGGACCGACCATTCATCGTTGATCTGGATCTTGCCGTACGCGACCGGGACCGGGCCGAACAGGAGGTCGGTCTGCGTGAAGGTGCCCAGAGTCGGGAAGCCGAGCTGCGGGATCGAGTAGCCGCCAGCCTGGATGTAGAACTGGAACGCGCCCTCGGGCTTCTGGATGATGCCCTGGATGTTTGAGAAGTCGAACCGCGCGGCCCTGTCGCGATCGTTGGGGGCTGCCGGGGTCGAGAACGACGCGAACGGGTTGGACTGCGTGTAGCCGTAACCGGTGATGGCGCCGCCCACGTAGAGGTCGCCGAGCGGGCCCGCGGAGAAGCAGGTCGGGCTGGGATTGGCCTTGATCACGCCGCTGTAGGTCGGTCCGAGCAGCGTGGCCTTGCAGGGCTCAGCCGGGGGCGGCACGGGGGCCGGGGCCGCGAGATCGGCCGCGAGAATGCTGGTCGAGGACAGCAGCATTGTGGCCAATCCGGCCAGGGTCGATCGCTTCAGCATGGTGTCGCAGCTCGTTAGTGTCCGTTCACGGCCAAGCTGACATCGAGCGGCGATTGACACAAAACCAAACATAGAGCAATTGCATAGTTTTTGGGCACTCCCGTATCGGCGGCGACGGTCGCCCAGGAAATGTGGCTTTGTGGCCACAAGTGGAAGTTTGGCCCAGACCTCATCCTCCCTCGGGACGCTGGAACAGCTTCGCGATGTCAGCGCAATGCTGACGAGTCAGGCCTTGGGGCCGATCAGGTCGCAGCGAAATCCTCCGAACTCATGGCGCGCCAAGCGTTCGGCCAGGGCCGGCAAGAACAACATCGCCTCCTCGGCGAGTCGCCAGGGCGGGTTGACCACGATCAGCCCGCTGCCAGTCAGCCGCGTCGGGTCGTCCGGCCGGTCGATCAGCAGATCGAGTCGCAGCGCCGGGCGGGGCAGGGCGGCATCGAGATCACGGACCATCCGCTCGATGGCGGCGCCATCCTTGATCGGGTACCAGGCGAGGAAGATCCCGGTCGGCCATTTCGCCACCGCGCGGGCGAGATGCGTGCCGAGACGCTCGATCTCGCCGGGTACCTCATAGGGGGATCGACGAGCACGAGGCCGCGCCGTTCGGGCGGCGGGATCTGGGCGTTGACCGCGGTCCATCCGTCGAGGCTCAGGACCTTTGTGCGCGAATCACGCTCGTAGCGCTCCCGCAGCGTCGCGGCGTCCGCCGGGTGGAGTTCCACGAACACACCCTTGTCGCCGGGGCGCAGAGCCTCGCGGATCACTGCGGGCGAGCCGGGATAGGCGGTGGCGCCGTACCGGGCCTGAACCGCCGCCACCGCCGCCCGATAGGGAGCGAGGAGCGCCTCGACCGGCGCCGCGAAGGGCGCGTCCATCCGGCCCCAGCCGTCCCGCCATTCGCCGGTGCGGGCCGCCTCATCGGCCGCGAGATCGTAGACGCCGAGGCCCGCGAAGGCGTCCAGCGCCCGGAACGGCTTGTCCTTGAGGCATAGATGCGCGAGCACCCGCGCCAGCACGAGGTGCTTGAGCACGTCGGCGTGATTGCCCGCGTGGAAGGCGTGCCGGTAATTCATGGGATCGCCCTCAAGCGGATCCCACGTCTCAGGTCCAGCGTCCGGCGCCAGAAAGCGCGAAAAAGTCAGCGCGCCGCGTCGAGGGTGACTTCCGGCGCCCGGCAATTCCCGCGCGCGATCTCGGGGCAGGGGTGAAGCCGCGGAGATCCTTGCTGAAGCAGATCCGGACTTCCTGCAGCTGTCTCCGTGTGCAGGTCACCGACATCATGTCGGGGCGCAGCCCGCGATTGGCGGCCACGAATTGCCGGGCGATCTCGATGGGCGCCAACGTCTGAGGTGGACCGCCGCCCTTGAGACCATCCGGGATCGTCACCGCCAGCCGGGCCTCGCGGGCGGCGGCAAAATAGGACGCCGGGTCGAGGCCCGAGCAGGTGCCATGCTTGCGCCACTCGTAACGGGCGAGCCCCTCGCTGGGATAGACCTGCCCGGCCACCTCCATCGCCTGCCGGGTAGGCTGACGCGCCACTGCCGAGCAATTCTCCGGATAGCCCCGCGCATATTGGGGCCACAACCCGTGCAGGACGAAGCCAAGGCCCCGCCCGGGGGCGCACTGGATATCGTCCCGGCGCTCGCCCGCCCCCGCGCAATAGGTGGGCGACCAGGACAGGGCGAGCACGTAGAAGTCGAAATCGCCGGGCGATCCACGGCGGGCGAAGCCGCCGTAATCCTGTGCCAGGGCCGGCCCGGCGAGCAGCAGGCCGGCGAGACAGGCGGCCCGGACGCGCATCCTCAGGGACGCGCCATCCGGCAGGCCGTGGCGTAGGCGAAGGCCAGCTCGCGGTCGAGCCCGTGGACGCAGAACTCCACGCCCCAGGTCGCGCCGATGATGCCGAGGCTCTCGCGCACGGAATAATCGACCTTCCGGCGCACGCCGTCCGAGGTCGTGACGGTCGCGGTGCAGAACCGGCGCGGAATCGTGTCGAGGCCCCAGGGTCGCCAGGCTGTACGCTCGATCATGTCGAAGGACAGGATCGTCATCGACGAATTCCAGTACTTCGCCTCCTTCTCGGCGAAGTTGGTGGAAACCCGCTCTAAGACCGACGGGTCCTGGCAGCCGGGGATCTGCGCGTCGAACGGGAATTCCCGCTCCTCGGCAGGCTCGATATCTTCCCGCGCCGAGCGCGCGAGCGCCGGCTGCGCCAGGGAGAGGAGTGCCAGCCCGAGGGCGAGGCCGTTAAGGATCGGGCGCATGGCGCGTGCCTCGGAGGGTTTACGGTCCTTCATCCCGGAACGATGGCTCGGCCGGCCGGACAGTCAAGCTCCGGTGCGCCGGGAGCCGCGCTTTGCCGGGAGGTGCGGCGCGGCCGCTACACCCGATATCCCGGCTCACCCCGCGCGGCGGCACTCCGCCCGATACCGGCCGCTCAGTAGATCGGCCCGGTGCTCGGCGGCGCGCCGAGTTGGAGCGGTTCGTCGGCTTCCTGTGCGGGCTCCTCGGGGACGGCCGTCGCGACCCGCGGCGCGGGCCGGACCGGGGGCGCGGACGTGTAGGCCGAGGCCGCCGGAACGCGGGCCGGGGCGCGGGCGACCTGGGTCGCGCTCCGCGCTTTGGACATCGGCGACAGGCCGTAAGGATCGTCCTCCTCGACATCCACTGGGGCCTGCGGTGCAGCCGGCTGCCGCGGGGGCGGCAGCGGACGCGACAGGGGTCGCTCGACCCCGGTCCCGAGCTGAGGCGTGAACTTGATCAGCGGCTGGCAGATCCGCTTCAGGCCGCGGGGATCGTGCCGGGCGAGGTCGACGTGGATGTGGTCGTAGTGGAACACGTTCGAGCCAGGGGCCAGCACCGTGGTGAATCGCTGGCAGGCGCCCAGGAAGATCTCGCGCAGGAAGCCCTGCTCGGCCTCGGCGCCGCGCCATCCGCCTTTCACGGTGATCACGTGGCCGTCGGCGAGCTTGAACGACATGACGTCGACCGCATTGCCGAAGCCGTGCTCGGAGAGCTTGGCGCCCGGCTGGTTGTTGCGGCCGCGGCAGGAATAGGAGCCGGCGTTGATCTCGGCCACCGGCACGCCGAAGTAGAGATTGGCGGCGGGCTGGATCGTGTCGGCGAGCCACGCCTCGGCCTCGGCGAGCGCCGGGCAGCCGAGGGTCATCCGCTGCTTCATCACGACGGAGCCGCCGGCGAGCCGCGTCACCCGGAAGGGCTGCTGCATGCCGCAGGGACCGGGCCCGTCCATCGCGGAGATCGGCGTGATGAACTCGGAGGGCTCCACGAGCTTCTTGGCCAGGCAGACCTGCTCGGCCTGATCGCGCCACGGCTCGCGTCGCTCGAAACGGTTGATCGAGCACGCGGTGAGCCCTGCGCCGAACAGCGCCAGGGCCGAGAACAGGGATACGCCACGCCACATGCCCCGGACGATGCGCATGGTCCCGTAAAGCGTTCGTCAACGGAGATTCGGGAATGCGGCGGCCTGTGGCACCTCGGTTGACACGTGCCCGGCCCGCGGACTGAATGCATTATGCTATCGCTTCTCGATATCCGCGCTCGCATCCAAGCTGGCACCCTGACGCCCGCGGGCGCGATCGACCTGTGTCGGGCGACGATCGCCGAGCGTGAGCCTGGCTTGCACGCCCTGGTCACGGTGGATGCGGCGCCGGCCATCCCGGAATCCGGGACCTTGGCCGGGATCGCGGTCGGCGTGAAGGACATCATCGACAGCGCCGGCCTGCCGACCCAGATGGGCTCGTCGATCTACCGGGACTGGCACCCCCGCGGCGACGCCGCCGTGGTGTCCCGTCTGAAGAGCCTCGGCGCCGTGGCGCTCGCCAAGACCACCACCACGGCCTTCGCCAGCAGCGATCCCACCGCGACCGTGAACCCGCACGATCCCGGCCACACCCCGGGCGGCTCCTCGGCCGGCTCGGCGGCCGCCGTCGGTGCCGGGATGCTGCCCCTCGCGTTGGGCACCCAGACGGCGGGATCGGTGATCCGGCCGGCAAGCTATTGCGGCTGCGCGGCGGTGAAGCCCTCCTTCCGGCTGATCCCGACGGTCGGGGTGAAGACCTATTCCTGGGCGCTCGACACGGTCGGGCTGTTCGCCGCCGGCGTCGCGGATGTCGCCCACGCCCTGGCGCTTGTGACCGGCCGGCCGGAGATCGAGCGGGCCGAGGCCGGCTCCGCGCCCCGCATCGGCCTCGTGCGGCAGGACTTCGCCGAGCCGCCGGAGCCGGAGGCCGAAGCCGCCCTGGCGCGTGCCCGGCAGGCGGCCGAGCGGGCCGGCGCGCGGGTCAGCGACCTCGCGCTGCCTCCGGAACTGGGTGGGGCTTGGGAGCGCCACCGCATCATCCAGAACTACGAGGGGCGGCTGGCACTCGCCTGGGAATACGACACGCAGCGCGAGGCGCTGCCGCCGCGGGTTCGGCAGCACCTTGACGCGGGTGCCGCGATCAGCCCGGCGCAGTACGACGATGCCCGCCGCCACGGTCACCATGCCCGCCGGGTGCTCAAGGGCCTGTTCGCGGATTACGACGCGATCCTGACCTTCTCGGCCCCTGGGCCGGCCCCTGTGACCCTGGACTCCACGGGCGACCCGCGGTTCAACCAGCTCTGGACGCTGATGGGGGTGCCCTGCGTGAACGTGCCGGTGCCGGGTCACCGCCTTCCGGTGGGCGTGCAGGTGATCGGCCGATTCGGCGACGACGGACGCGCGCTGGCCGTGGCCCGCTTGATCGAGGCGGCGCTGCGTGAGTGAGGGGCCCCGATGGAGCCCCCTCACGTGCTCGGCTGCTCGTGGAGGGTGTCCTCGACGTAGAGCTGCTCCAGCAGGACCTTGATCACCGCCATCAGCGGAAGGGCGAGGGCGATCCCCCAGAGCCCGAAGATGACGCCGAGGATTAGCTGGCCGGCGAAGATCGTGGCCGGCGGGATGTCGAGAGCCCGCTTCTGGATGAACGGGGTCAGGCCGTAGCTCTCCAGGCACTGCACCGCCAGGTACACGCCGACCGCCCCGATCACCGCCTTGGTGCCGGAGGCCAGCGCGGCCAGGATGATCACGATGCCGGCCACCAGGGGCCCGACCGTGGGCACGAAGGCGAGCAGCCCCGCCTGGAGCCCCAGGATCAGCGCGCCGCCGATCCCCAGGAAGGCCAGGCCCGCCCAGGTGCAGACGAAGATCACCGCCATGATGATGAGCTGGCCGAACAGCCAGTGCCGCAGGGTCTCGCCCGCCCCATCCAGGACCTGGGCCGCCCGCCAGCGCTTCTTGGGCGGCATGAAGCGGACCACGCCGTCCCGGTAGGCTCGCGGATCGGCCGCGAAGGCGAGGCCCAGGAAGGCGATCACCAGGAGGTTGCCCAGAGCATCGAACAGCCCGAGGATGACCGCTGCTGCCGGTCCGAGGACGCTGCCGGCATCCGAGACGAAGGAGCCACTGCCCTTCAGCAGCCCGGAGGCGAGGCCGGCGAGACCGCCCTCCTTCTGGCCGGAATCCGTCGAGCCGCCCTTGGCACCACCCTGCGGTGCCAGACTCGGCACCTCGATCCCGCGATCGGCCAGCCAGCCCGTGACCGTCCCGGCCTGATCCTTGATCGTGGTGCCGAGGTCGCGCCCCTGCTGCACGACGGTGGCGCCGCCGTAGCTCCCGAACCCGATCGCCACCGCGGCAACCGCGATGCTGGCGATGGCGAGCCGCAAAGCCCGGGGCAGGGGCAGTAGGTGGCCGAGCCCGCGTGTCAGGCCATCCAGGAACACCCCGAGCAGGACCCCCGCGAAGATCAGCAGCAGCGTCCCGACCGACATCCAGGCCAGCGCCAGCACCGCCACAAAGCAGACCACCGCGATGCCCGAGGCCGCCAGCGGCGCCGCGCTGCGCCAGGGCCCGACCGGGCCTTCAAAATCCTGAAGCTTTCCGTCCGACATCATCGCTCCTGCGCCGCGGGCTCACGAACGCCGCGGGTGCTCCGGGGTCAAGTGCGGCCGCCGCTGCGCCTGTGCGCGGCGTCCGACCGTTTCCGAGCGGATTGCCCGGTTGGTCTGCTCCGCCTCGTCATCGCGTGCGCGGCGAAGCGGCCCCGCGACGTTCCAAGCTCCGAGACGTCCGCTGCTGGGTTGCTTCGTCGCGCGCGATGACGGTGGCGTGTCTGGACCTTCCTCGATCATATGAGACCGGAAAGCCGCTCGCGCGTTGTCCGCCCGCGCAGCAGCCGCCCCGGAGGCGCCGGCGACCAGGCGCGATAGATGAGCATCAACGGTGCCCCCGGCGATTCCCTCGGCCCCGGCCGGACCGACGGCAACTGTGATCAGCTCAGCAGCATGGTGCTGTTGAGGATCTCCGTGGTCGGAGCCGTCGCCGCGGTGCTGCTCGACGCGCTGATCGTTTAGGCGTCTCAGGACCAGCGTTCGGTCGCGGCATCGTCCTGGGCCGTCGCCTCGACCCAGCCGCCGGTGGTGCCGTCGGCGAGGTGCTCGCGCTTCCAGAACGGTGCCCGCGTCTTGAGGTAATCCATCAGGAAGCTGGCCGCCTCGAAGGCCGCGACCCGGTGACTCGAGGCGGTCACCACCAGCACGATGCCATCGCCGGGGCGCACGCGCCCGTGCCGGTGGATCACCCGCAGGGCCTGGAGCGGCCAGCGCGCCGCGGCCTCCTCGGCGACCCGGCGGATCTCGGCTTCGGCCATGCCGGGATAGTGCTCCAGCTCCAGGGCCGCCAAGCGCCCGCCCTCGTCGCGGCACAGCCCCGTGAAGGTGACGATGGCACCGGCCCGTCCGCCGAGTTCGACGCTCAGCCGGGCGATCTCGGCAGCGGTGTCGAAGGGTTCGGCCTGTATGCCGATGCTCGGGACGGGCGCGCTCATATTCCGGTCCTTAAGATCATGAGGCAGCCTGAGCCAGTCCTGCGCCTGTCACACCGGGCCGCGCCCCTATATGACACGCACGGCCGCGCCGTGCCGCAGCGCGGCACCCCGTGCGGGGTGTGGGCCTGAGGCCGGCGCGCGGACATCCGGCGCGACGGGCGACCGGAGCAACGTTCGCGATCGTCCGGATCACGCCCCGTGGTCCGGACGGCGGTGGAATGAGGATGACCGCGTGACCCCCGACCTGATCCTGCCCTACGACGGCGTGCAGCCGGATTTCGTGAGCCGCCCAGTCTGGTGCGGCCGCGGCAGCACGGTGATCGGCGCGGCCCGGATCGGCGCGCAGGCCTGGATCGGCGACGAAGCGGTGATCCGGGCTGACGGGCAGAACGTCACCCTCGGAGACCGCTTCTGGCTCGGCCATCGCTCGACCGTGCACATCGCCACGCGTACGCACGGCACGCAGGTCGGCGACCGCGTCACCGTCGGGCGCAACAGCGTCGTGCACGCCTGCACGGTGGGCTCGGACGTCGTGATCGAGGACGACGTGGTGATCCTCGACGGGGCGGAGATCGGCGACGGCGCGGTGATCGAGGCGGGATCGACCGTCTTCCCCGGGCAAACCTGCCCGGGGGCTACGCCTATGCGGGCAGCCCGGCGCGGCCGAGCCGCCCGGTCGGACCCGACGAGGTTGCCGAACGCGCCGAGCGTCTGCGCGAGCGGATGGGCGACGGGCCCACCGCTGATCCGGGCGAGCCCCCCGAGGTCGAGGCGAGCGTATTCGTGGCGCGAACCGCCCGCCTCCGCGGACGGGTGAGCCTGGGTGCGGGTACCAGCGTGCTGTTCTGCTGCGATCTCAATGCCGAGGTCGGCCCGATCGTGGTCGGCGCCGACACCAACATCCAGGACAACACCGTCATCCGGACTCGGGGGAGGGCGTCGTGATCGGGCGCGACACGACGATCGCCCACAACGTCCGGGTCGCCGATTGCCGGATCGGGGCACGGGCGCTGATCGGCATCGGCGTGACGATCGCGCCAGGCACCCTGATCGCCGATGACGTCATGCTGGCCGCCGGCGCCACGACCGATCCCGGCCAGATCCTGGAGGCCGGCTATCTCTGGGGTGGCCGCCCCGCCCGGATCCTCGCGCCCCTCGATGCCGAGAAGCGCACCATGATGATCCGCATCGTCGAGGGCTACCGCCAGCACGGCCGGGAATACCGGGCCGCGCAGGAGGCGTTGGCTTAGCCGCGCCGGGTTCAGTGCTGCAGGATCTTCGACAGGAAGGTCTGCGCGCGCTCGGACCGGGGGCTTCCGAAGAAGTCCTCCTTCTTCGCGTCCTCGACGATCTCGCCGCGATCCATGAAGATCACACGGTCGGCGACCTTGCGGGCGAAGCCCATCTCGTGGGTCACGACCATCATGGTCATGCCCTCCTTGGCGAGCCTCCACCATCACGTCGAGCACCTCACCGACCATCTCGGGATCGAGCGCCGAGGTCGGCTCGTCGAACAGCATCACCACCGGATTCATGGCGAGCGCCCGGGCGATTGCCACGCGCTGCTGCTGACCGCCCGAGAGCTGGCCCGGGAACTTGTCGGCATGGGCGCTGAGCCCCACCCGGGCGAGCAGGTCGAGGCCGCGCTTCTTCGCGTCCTCGGCACTGCGCCCCAGGACCTTGCGCTGGGCGATGGTGAGATTGTCGGTGATAGACAGGTGCGGGAACAGCTCGAAATGCTGGAACACCATGCCGACCCGCGAGCGGAGCTTCGGCAGGTTGGTGGACTTGTCGGCCACCTTGGTGCCGGCCACCGTGATCTGGCCCTTCTGGAAGGGCTCGAGGGCGTTGACGCACTTGATCAGGGTCGACTTGCCCGAGCCCGAGGGACCGCAGACCACCACGACCTCGCCCTTGGCAACCTTGGTGGTGCAGTTCGTCAGCACCTGGAAGTCGCCGTACCATTTGCTGATGTTGTCGATGGCGATCATCGTCTCGCCGGGCGCCGCGTCGGGCGTGCCGGAGATGAGGCTGCCCGGCTGCAATCCGGCATCCTTCGCGGCGTGGCTGCCATCGACGGCCGGTTCGGTGACGTGGGGGCCGGCATCGGGGACGAGGTCATGACGCGGTCTCCAGTGTCGATCAGCGGATGATGGCCACGCGGCGCTGCAGGCGGCGCACCAGGAACGAGGCCGAGAAGCAGATCACAAAATAGACCACCGCGGCAAAGACATACATCTCGACGAGACGGCCGTCGCGCTGCGCCACCTTCGAGGCGGCGCCCATGAAGTCTGTGAGCGAGAGCACGTAGACCAGCGAGGTGTCCTGGAACAGCACGATGGTCTGGGTCAGCAGCAGCGGCAGCATGTTGCGGAAGGCCTGGGGTAGGACGACGTTGCCCATGGTCTGCCAGTAGTTCATCCCGAGCGCCTGAGCCGCCGCCGTCTGGCCCTTGGGGATGGACTGGATGCCCGCCCGCATGATCTCCGAGAAGTACGCGGCCTCGAACGCCATGAAGGTGATCAGCGCCGACGGGAAGGCACCGACCTGGATCGGGGTCGAGGCGCCCGTCAGGTAGGCGCCGATATACGGCACCAGGAAGTAGAACCAGAAGATCACCAGCACGAGCGGCAGCGACCGGCACAGCTCGACGTAGCCCTTGGCGAGATGGCTGAGGCCCGGGATGCCCGACAGCCGCGCCATCGCCAGCAGCGTACCGATGACGACTCCGCCCGCAGCCGCCATGGCGGTCAGGGTTACGGTGAAGACCATGCCCTGCCCGAACAGGTAGGGCAGGGACGAGACGATGACGGAGAAGTCGAAATTCGAGAGCATCGGGGCCTGTTCGCGGTGGCCGTCGGGCGGCGTCGGAGATGCGGGAGCGGGCGGCCCTCAGCGCTGGCCGGGGATCGCGACCGCCTTCTCCAGGAAGGTCGCCGCCGTGACGACCACGAGGTTGATGATCACGTAGAGCACGGTCGCGGCCGTGAACGCCTCGAACACCTGGAAGGAGAATTCCTGCATCGAGCGCGCCCGGGCGGTCAGCTCCAGGAGCCCGATGGTCAGGGCCACAGACGTGTTCTTGAGGTTGTTGAGGAATTCCGACGTCATCGGCGGCAGGATGATCCGGTAGGCGTTCGGCAGCAGCACGTAGCGGTAGGTCTGATAGACCGTGAAGCCCATCGCGGTGCCGGCCATGCGCTGGCCCCGCGGCAGCGACTGGATGCCGGCGCGCACCTGCTCGGCCACGCGCGAGGCGGTGAAGAAGCCCAGGCACACCACGGCCGTGTAGAACGGGGCGTCGGGCATCTGCTTGATCGCATCGCCGAGCCGCGCCGGCAGCAACTCCGGCAGCACGAAGTACCAGAGGAACATCTGCACCAGCAGCGGCACGTTGCGGAACAGCTCGACATAGGCCGTGCCGACGGCGTTCGCGGCCTTCGACGGCAGGGTGCGCAGCACGCCGATCAGCGAGCCGAGGAAGAAGGCGATCATCCAGGAGCACAGGGCGGTCGCGATCGTCCACATGAGGCCGGAGAGCAGCATGTCGAGATACGTGCCGGTGCCTTCCGGCGACGCGTCGAAGAAGATACGCCAGTTCCAGTTGTAGTTCATCGCGCCGCTTCTACTGTAAACTTATAGAGACGCACCGCGGGCGCGGGCCCGCGGTGCGCTTTATCGCTGGATCGCGTCTCGAACCGACCTCAGTAGGCCGCCGGATCGGGGCTGGAGATCGGCGTCGTGAACTGCTTCTTCATCTCCGCGCTCATCGGCAGATTGAGGTTGATGTTGCGCGGCGGGATCGGCTTGGTGAACCACTTATCGTACAGCGCCTTGCCCTCAGGACTGGTGTAGAGCTTGGCGGTGGCCTCATCCGCGACCTTCTTGAACTCCGTGTCGTCCTTGCGCAGCATGATCCCGTAGGGCTCGGGCTTCGACAGCGCCTCGGTGGAGATCTCGTAGGCCGAGGGGTCCTTCGACGAGGCCGCAAGCGAGGCGAGCAGCACATCGTCCATGACGAAGGCCGCCGCGCGGCCGGTCTCGACCATCAGGAACGCCTCCGCGTGGTCCTTGGCCGGCAGGATCGTCAGGCCGAGCTTCCGCTCGGTGTTGGCCTCGTTGATCTGCTTGATGTTCGTGGTGCCCGAGGTCGACACGACGGTCTTGCCCTTCAGGTCCTCGATCGTGTGCAGATTGGCCGACTTCTTCGAGACGTAGCGGGTCGCGGTCAGGAAGTGGGAGTTGGTGAACCAAACCTGCTTCTCGCGCTCGGCGTTGTTCGTCGTCGAGCCGCACTCGAGGTCGATCGTTCCGTTCGCCATCAGTGGGATGCGGGTGGCGGAGGTGACCGGGTTGAGCTTCACCTCGAGGTTCGGGAGGTTGAGCTTCGCCTTCACGGCGTCGGCGATCTTGTAGCAGATGTCCATCGCGTAGCCGATCGGCTTCTGATCGGCGCCGAGATAGGAAAACGGGACAGACGAGTCGCGATAGCCGATGGTGATGGCGCCGGTGTCCTTCACCTTCTTGAGGGTGCCGGTCAGCTCCTCGGCCCGCAGACTCAGGGGAGCGAGGGCGAGGCTCAGGCCCAGCGCCGCGGCAAAGCCGCGGCGAGCGGTAACAGACTGCATCGGTACGGAACTCCTGGATCTGGCCGAACGGAATCGGCTGGCGGCGGGGCCCTCGGGCCCGCCCGCTCGGGCGACGCCATTGCAATGATGGTGCCGGGAGAGGGGTCGGGCGCCGTCAGGAGCCGTGTCCGGATAGAGCACGGCCAAGCTCGCGCGCACACGACAAGATATGCTTCTTGCCGCCCCCATAGCCTCCTCCCAGGTGTCGAGCCGGCCCGCCGCTCGCGCCAGCGGCATCATGCATACTTCTTGGGCGCACGCACAGGGTCTCGGCGGCCTATCGGCAATCAACACTGACGATTTCACCACCTCGAAAACGACGACGCCGCCCCGTTCGATCTTACGGGGCGGCGTCGACCTGCGAGGCAGGACAGAAAGCCGGTGCGGCTTACTTCGTCAGCTCATTGCCGGTGTAGTCGATCTTGCCGTCGGCGCCCTTCTTCCACTCGTACATGACGTAGTCGGGCCGGGTGATGTCACCCTTCTTGTCGTAGGCGATCGGGCCGACGACGGTGTCCACCGCCTTGCCCTGGTGCAGCCAGTCGGCGATCTTCTTCCCGTCGCTGGAGCCGGTCTCGGCCATCGCCTTGGCGAGCACCTGCACGGCCGCGTACGAATAGAGCGTGTAGCCCTCGGGGTCGATGTTCTTGGCCTTGAAGGCGGCGAGCGCCCCCTTGGCGTTCGGGTTCTTGCGCGCGTCCGGCGGGAAGGTGGTCAGCGTACCCTCCGCAGCGGGGCCAGCGATCGCCACGAGCTCGCGGTCGACCATGCCGTCACCACCCATCATCGGCGCCTTGAGACCCTGATCGCGCATCTGCCGCAGGATCAGGCCGGCCTCGGTGTAGTAGCCGCCGTAATAAACGACGTCGATGTTGGCCGACTTCAACTTGGACACGAGAGCCGAGTAATCCTTCTCGCCCGGGTTGATGCCCTCGAACATGACCTCCTTGCCGCCCTTGGCCTTGAGGGCCTTCAGGGTCTCGTCGGCCAAGCCCTTGCCGTAGGGCGTCTTGTCGTGAACGAAGGCGATCCTCTTGCCCTTGAAGTGGTCAGCGAGATAAGCGCCCGCCACCGCGCCCTGTTGGTCGTCGCGGCCGCAGGTGCGGAACGTGTTCCACATGCCCCGCTCGGTGAACTTCACGTTCGTCGAGGCCGGAGTGACCTGGATGATGCCGGCGTCGAGATAGACGTCGGAGGCCGGGATCGACACGCCGGAATTGTAATCGCCCACGACCATCTTCACGCCGTCGCTGGCGAACTTGTTGGCCACCGAGACGCCCTGCTTCGGATCGGACGCGTCGTCGCCGACCGTGACCGTGAAGGTCATGCCCTTGAGCTGACCGGACTTGTTGATGTCCTCGGCGGCCTGGGTCGCGCCGTTCTTGAGCTGCGCGCCGATAGCCGCGCTGTTACCGGTGATCGGCGCGGCGACGCCGAGCTTGACCTCGGCGGCCTGTGCGGCGGCGATCATCGCGCCCAGGCCAAGACCCGCCAGCAGAATCGATCTCATCGCGCTATTCCCCTTGTTGTCAGGTCCGTCTGCACGGATCCGGCCGCACTCATCGCGCCTCTTTCCCGACCGGAGCCCGCGCCCGCCATGTCAGGGGTGAGGTCTTCTCGTAGAGCCAGCGATACTGGCTCGTGATCTGACGCGTGCGGGTGAATCGAAAGCCCGCCGCGCCGATGATCATGACGACGATCGCATCGACCGCATAGTAGTGCAGTGACAAAAGCGTGCCGGAAAACAGGGCGTAATGGATGAAGCGCACGGCGGCTGCCACGAGAAGCAGCGCCAGCGCGCATTGCCAGAACGGCCGCCAGCCGCGGGCGATGCCGCGCGCCGCCATCCAGCCGGCCCAGCCGCCCATCACCACGGTGACGAGCAGGAACAGCCAAGCCGAATCCTCCTCGTACAGGATCCCCTGCAGCATGCTCATGGCCCGACCGGGCCGGCATGGCCCCCTTCCAGATAGGCGGCCTTGACGTTCGGATCGTCAAGCAGCGCCCGCCCGGTGCCGCTCATGGTCACCCGGCCGTTGACCAGCACGTAGCCGCGATGGGCGAGCTTCAGCGCGTGATAGGCGTTCTGCTCCACGAGAAAGATCGTCATGCCGTCGGTCCGGTTCAGTTCCCGGATCGCGTCGAAGATGCCCTTCACCACGAGGGGCGCGAGCCCCAGCGACGGCTCGTCGAGGAGCAGAAGGCGCGGGCGGCTCATCAGCGCCCGGGCGATGGCCAGCATCTGCTGCTCGCCCCCCGACATGGTGCCGGCACGCTGGTTCAGGCGCTCCTTCACCCGCGGGAACAGGGCGCAGACCTTCTCCAGATCCTCAGCGAAGAAGCGCCCGTCGTGGAGCGCGGCGCCCATCTGGAGGTTCTCGTAGACGCTCATGCGCGCGAAGACCCGGCGCCCCTCCGGCGACTGGGCGATGCCGAGCCTGGCGATGGCGTGGGTCGGCAGCCGGGTGATGTCCCGCCCGTCATAGGTGATCGTCCCCGAGCGCGCTTGCGGGCTGCCGAAGATCGTCATCATCAGGGTCGACTTGCCGGCGCCGTTGGCGCCGATCAGCGTGACGATCTCGCCCTCTGCGACGTCGAGATCCACCCCCGGAGCGCGGCGACGCTGCCGTAGTAGGTGGAGACGTCACGCACCGCGAGGAGCGGGGGCTTGCGGCCTGCCTGGATCGCCCGGGTCTCCTCGATCAGGACATTGATGCCGGCGACACTCATACCGGCGCCCCCGTATGCGCGTCGTCGCCGTGCAGAACGGTGATGCCGACCTCGGCCTCAACCGCTTCCACCTCCTCGTCCTCGACGCCGAGATAGGCGGCGATCACCTTCGGATCGGCCCGCACCTCGCCCGGAGTGCCGTCGGCGATCTTCACACCGTAATCCAGCACGACCACGTGATCGGAGATCTCCATCACCACCGACATGTCGTGCTCGATCAGCAGCACCGAGGTGTCGTGCTCGTCGCGGATGTGGCGCAGGAGTCCGTTGAGGCTCGGCCGATTCCCGCGGGTTGAGGCCCGCCGCGGGCTCGTCGAGGCAGAGCAGGACCGGATCGGTACACATCGCCCGGGCGATCTCCAGGCGCCGCTGCGCGCCGTAGGGCAGGGCGCCCGCGGGATCGTCGGCCCGGGCCATCAGGTCGATGCGCGTGAGCCACGCCTTGGCCCGCTCGATCGCGGCCTCCTGCGCGTCGCGATAGGTCTTGAGGCCGAGCAGGCCCAGGATCGTGTAGCCGGACGCGCGCATCAGCGGCGCGTGCTGGGCGACCAGCAGGTTCTCCAGCACCGTCATGCCCTGGAACAGGCGGATGTTCTGGAAGGTGCGGGCCACCCGGGCCGTCCGGTTGACCTGATGATTCGGGAGCCGCTCCAGCAGATGCGTGGTGCCGTCGGCGTGCGCCAGCGTCAGCATGCCCTCGGTGGGTTTGTAGAAGCCGGTGATGCAGTTGAACACTGTGGTCTTGCCGGCCCCGTTGGGGCCGATCAGCGCGGTAATGTCGCCGCGCCGCGCCTCGAAGGACAGGTCGGAGACGGCGGTGAGGCCGCCGAACCGCATGGTCAGGTGCTCGACCGTGAGCACCGGCGGGGCAAGACCGCCGCCGGGATGTCCGGATGCGCCGCCA
Organism: Methylobacterium sp. P31; assembly: GCA_050632875.1. Classification (GTDB taxonomy): domain Bacteria; phylum Pseudomonadota; class Alphaproteobacteria; order Rhizobiales; family Beijerinckiaceae; genus Methylobacterium. Next base: position 1,273,208 of record JBODSC010000003.1, read on the forward strand.
TCAGCCGTGCCCCTCGCTGACATGGGCGCCCGAGACGGCGCGGCGCTCACCCAGCGACACCGACGGCAGGCGCACCGAGATCAGCCCGCGCGGCCGCCAGACCATCATGGCCACCATGGCGAGGCCGAACAGCAGCAGGCGGTACTCGTTGGGATCGAAGCCCTCGCCGAACACCGCCTTGAGGAAGCCGAGGTTGCGCAGCATCTCCGGGCCGCCGACCATCGCCACCGCGGCGATGGCGACGCCGACCTGGCTGCCCATGCCGCCGAGGACGACGATCGCCAGGATGATGGCGCTCTCCAGGAAGTTGAAGCTCTCCGGGCTGATGAAGCCCTGCCGCACGGCGAAGAACGATCCGGCGATACCTCCGAAGGCCGCCCCCAGCGCGAAGGCCGTGAGCTTCGTGGCGGTGGTGTCGATACCCAGCGACCGGCAGGCGATCTCGTCCTCGCGCAGCGCCTCCCAGGCCCGCCCGATTGGCAGGCGGCGCAGGCGCAGGGTGACGAAGTTGGTGATCAGGGCGAGACCGAGGATCAGGTAGTACAGGAACACCAGCCGGTGCATCGAATCATAGGGGATGCCGAACCGGGCCGCGAAGCCGTCGTCGCCCGCGGTGAAGGGGATCCCGAAGAAGGTCGCCCGCGGGATGGAGGAGATGCCGGCCCCGCCCCCGGTCACGTCGGTCCAGTTGATCAGGACGAGGCGAATGATCTCGCCGAAGGCCAGCGTCACGATCGCGAGGTAGTCGCCGCGCAGGCGCAGCACCGGGAAGCCGAGGATCATGCCCCACAGACCGGCGAACAGGCCCGCCAGAGGCAGGCAGATCCAGAAAGACAGGCCGAAGGTGGTCGAGAGCAAAGCGTAGGAATAGGCCCCGACCGCGTAGAAGGCGACGTAGCCGAGGTCGAGGAGCCCCGCGAGGCCGACCACGATGTTCAAGCCCCAGCCGAGCATCACGTAGGTGAGGATCAGGATGCCGAGGTCGATCCAGTAGCGGGCCGAGGACAGGCCGCCCGTGGCGAGCGCCGCGATCATCGGCAGCGTCAACGCGATGGCGATGAACAGATAGAGTCCGACCTTCGAGGTCTTCTGGCCGGCGTCAGGCTCGCCGTGGACCGCCTCGGTAGCCTGGGCCGGGGAGGGGTGAGCGCCCGTCGCGCGTCCCTGCGCAGCAGGACCAGCCGCTGCACGATGCGGGCGACGAAGATCGCCGCGCAGAGCGCCGCCACCAGCCCCCAGCGTGGCACGAGGACCAGCTCGGTCCCGGGCCCGGGATCGGTGCGGTAGGCGATGATCGGCACGCACAGGCCGAAGGTGACGAGGGCGCAGAGGGCGGCATCGCGCAGGATGCCGGCCATCGCGGATTCGGGAAGAGCAGCCTGAGAACGGGCCATCAGACTTTCTCGACCTCGGGCCGGCCCAGGATACCCGAGGGCATGAAGATCAGCACGATCGCCAGGATCGAGAAGGCGGCGACGTCCTTGTACTCGATGGAGAAGTAGGCCGACCAGAAGGTCTCGATCAGGCCGATGATCAGCCCCCGAGCACCGCGCCGGGCAGGGAGCCGATGCCGCCCAGCACCGCCGCCGTGAAGGCTTTCACGCCGGGCACGAACCCGTCCGAGAACGACACGACGCCGTAATACATGAGGTAGAGGACGCCCGCGACGGCCGCCAGCGCCGCGCCGAGCACGAAGGTCAGCGAGATCGTGCGGTCAACGTCGATGCCTAGGAGCGCCGCCATCTTGCGGTCCTGCTCGCAGGCGCGCTGCGCCCGGCCGAACGGCGTGCGCTGCACAAGGTACCAGAAGGCCGTGAGCAGCACGGCCGTCACCGCCATGATCAGCACCTGCTTCCAGGCCAGGAACACCACGTAGCCGTCGCGCTCGAACAGGGTGATGCCCCCCGACAGCATCGGCGGGGTCGGCTTGTTGCGCGCGCCCTGCACCACCTGCACGAAGTTCGACAGGAAGATCGAGACGCCGATCGCCGAGATCAGCGGCGCGAGGCGGAACGAGCCGCGCAGCGGCCGGTAGGCCACGCGCTCGATCGCCCAGCCCCAGAGGGCGGTGAGCGCCATGGCGACCACCAGCACCACTAGGAAGGCCAGTGCGATGGAGCTGACCCCGAGCCAGACCGTCAGGAGCAGGAAGCTGATAAGCGCGATGAAGCAGGAGACCATGAAAACGTCGCCGTGGGCGAAGTTCACCATGCCGATGATACCGAACACCATCGTGTAGCCGATTGCGATCAGTCCGTAGATCGAGCCGAGTGTCAGCCCGTTGATCAACTGCTGTACGAAGACGTCCATGAACTCTCGCGCGCGCGGGTTTCTGGTGCCTACGGAAACCGCAGGCAGCTTGACGGGGCAAGTCTCGTACCGCAGCCGTAGCACGGCGGCCACAGGTTTCATCGCCGGCAGAGCGTCGCGTGAAAACAGTCGACCACGCCAGTAACGCGCCTTCAATGGGCTTGCGCGTGGCGTAGTTCGTGCTTCACGTTAACGGACTTTAATGCTCGCTCATCCCGGGCCCAGGCGAGGAGCAGTCTCGATGGCAGGTTCGCGACTCACGACGATGATCTTCGTCGGCATGCTCCTCGGGATCGCGGTGGGCTACGCCTGCAGCATCACCTGGCCCGATCCGCAGACGGCCAAGGAGATCGCCGGCTACATCGCCCTGGTGTCCGACGTGTTCCTGCGGCTGATCAAGATGATCATCGCGCCGCTGGTCTTCTCCACGCTGGTGGTCGGCATCGCGCATCTCGGGGACACCGCCTCGGTCGGGCGCGTGGGCGGCAAGGCGCTCCTGTGGTTCGTCGGTGCCTCGTTCTGCTCGCTGATGCTGGGCCTCATCATGGTCAACGTGATGCAGCCCGGCCAGAACCTGAACCTGCCGCTGCCCGATGCCGGCGCCGGGACGGGCCTCAAGGCGGCCTCGCTCTCGCTCAAGGAGTTCGTCACGCACCTCGTGCCGAAGAGCGCCGTCGAGGCCATGGCTAACAACGAGATCCTGCAGATCGTGGTCTTCTCGATCTTCTTCGGTGTCGGCCTCGCCTCGCTCGGCGAGAAGGGCCGCCTCCTGGCCCAAGGCATCGAGGGCTTGGCCGACGTGATGCTCAAGGTGACGGGCTACGTGATGATGTTCGCTCCCGTGGCGGTGTTCGCCGCCATCGCGGCGACGATCACCACGCAGGGCATCGGCGTTCTCGTGACCTACGGCAAATTCCTCGTCGAGTTCTACATCGGGCTTTCGGTGCTCTGGGTGCTGCTGATGGGCGTCGGCTTCCTGATGCTCGGGGGGCGGCGTCGCGCGGCTGTTCAACCTGATCAAGGAGCCCTTCGTGCTGGCCTTCTCGACCGCGTCGAGCGAGGCAGCCTATCCGAAGATGCTGACGAACCTCGAGAAATTCGGGGTGCCCAACCGCATCACCTCGTTCGTGCTGCCCATGGGCTACTCGTTCAACCTCGACGGCTCGATGATGTACTGCACCTTCGCGGTGATGTTCATCGCGCAGGCCTACAATATCCCGCTGAGCTGGGGTCAGCAGCTCACGATGCTGCTGCTGCTGATGGTGACCTCGAAAGGGATGGCCGGCGTGCCGCGCGCCTCGCTGGTGGTGATCTCGGCGACGCTGACGCACTTCAACATCCCGGAAGCCGGTCTCCTGCTGATCATCGGCATCGACCAGTTCCTGGACATGGGCCGCTCGGCCACCAACGTGCTCGGCAACAGCATCGCCACCGTGGCGGTCGCCAAGTGGGAGGGCCAGCTCACCGCCTCCGACCAGCGCCTCGACCACGTCAGCACCGTGCCCTCACCGGCGGAGTAGCGGCGGGCGATGGTCGGAGGGCGGGATATGGCAATGCGGACGGCGGCGGTTCTCGTCCTGGCACTGGTAACCGCGCCGCCCGCCGCCGCGGTCGAGGTGCTCACCGGGACGCTCAAGCACGTCGCCGAGCGCGGCGAGATCGTGCTCGGCTATCGGGAGAGTTCGATGCCGTTCTCCTTCGTGGAGGGCAGGCACCCGGACGGCAGCCCCCGGGTGATCGGATACGCCATCGATCTCTGCGGCGAAATCGTCGACGACGTGCAGGCGGCGATCGGCCGACCGGTGCGTATCCGCTACGAGCCGGTCACGTCCGAGACCCGGATCGACGCGGTGACCTCGGGCAAGATCGACCTCGAATGCGGCTCGACCACGGCCAACGCCGAACGCCGCAAGCAGGTCGCCTTCTCGCCGGTGGACTACATTAGTGCCACGCAACTTCTGGTGAAGCGGGGCTCCGGCATCGCCTCCTATCGGGACCTCGGAGGCAAGACCGTGGTGGTCACGGCGGGCACCACCAACGAGAAGGCAGTGCGCGACCTGCTCGGCCGACTGAAGATCGACGCGCAGATCGTGACGGCGCCCGATCACGCCGCCTCCTACGCCCTGTTGAAGGCCGGGAAGGCCGACGCCTTCGCCACCGACGACGTGCTCCTCTACGGGCTCATCGCAACCGACGCGAAGGACGGAGCCCAGTACACGGTGCTGCCCGACAAGCTCTCCTACGAGCCCTACGGCATCATGTTCCGCAAGGACGATCCCGAACTCGCCGGGCTCGTAACGCAGACCTTCACACGGCTCGCCGAGTCGCGGGCGCTGCGCTGGACCTACGAGCGCTGGTTCCTCAAGCGCCTGCCCAACGGCGAGCGCCTCGACATCCCGATGTCCAACGACCTGCGGGTGAGCTTCCAGCTGATGGGGCTCGACCCGGGCGAGTGAGCGGCCGCTGCGAGGCAGGGCGCCTCGCTTTCGCCCAACCGGGACGCGAGGAAGGGGACCGTACCGGTCGTCCTCCCGCCGCGAGCGTGCCTCCGCCCATGCTGATCGCCGCGCACTGCCCGAAACCGCTCGCCCTCGTGCTGGCCGCCAACCTCGGCTGCGCCGCCTCGGCGGCCTCGGCCCATCCCCACGTCTGGGTGACCGCGAAGGCGCAGCTTGTCTACGAGGGTGGCAAGCTCGTCGGCGTTCGCGACACCTGGAGCTTCGACCCCGAGTACACAGCTTTCGTCACGCAGGGGCTCGACGCCAACAAAGACGGCACCCTCAGCCCGGACGAGCCTCGCCGGGCTCGCAGCCGAGAACACCGCCAACCTTGCCGAGTTCGGCTACTTCACCAAGCTGAAGGTCGGCGGCAAGGAGCAGGCCTTCACCGACCCGAAGGAGCCGGCCGCGCATATTGAGGACAAGGCCCTGGTCATGACCTTCCTGCTGCCGCTGAAGACGCCGGTCCAGCAGGGACGGGGGTTGCCGCCCTCGAGGTCTACGATCCGACCTACTTCGTCGCCTTTTCGTTCGCCGAAGGGGCGGACGCCGCAACCCTGGCAGGCGCGCCGCCGGGCTGCGCCGCCACTATAACCCGCCCGAAGACCGAACAGCCCAAGACCGCGGAGGCCGGATCCCCAGGCATGACCGAGGCCTTCTTCGAGGCGCTCACCGCCGCCTCGACCTACGGCGTGCAGTTCGCCAGCCGGATCCTCGTCGCGTGTCCGTAGTTATCGGGATCGCCGCACCGGCCCCGTCCGGGCGGCTGGGACTGAGACTCGGCCTCATGGCCCTCGCCATCGGGCTCGCCACATTGCTGGCGGCCGGGATCGCCTGGCTCGTCGCCCCCGGCATGACCGCGCCGCCTCCGCGCTCGCCCTTCGGAATCGGTTTCCGGGAGGCCGCCCCGGCAGCCTCCGGCCTCGGCGGAATCATCCTGGCCCTGCAGGCGAGCTTCTCCCGCAGCCTCAACGCGGCGGTGAGCGCGCTCCGGGGTGGAGGCGACTGGCGCCCGCTCATCGGGCTCGCCTTCGCCTATGGCGTCTTCCACGCCGCCGGGCCTGGCCATGGGAAGGCGGTGATCGCCGGCTACATCCTGGCGGGCGAGCGGGCGCTGCGCCGCGGCTGCACCCTCAGCTTCTGCGCCGCCCTCCTGCAGGCTCTCGTCGCCGGCGCGATCGTCGGCATCGGCAGCCTCGTCCTGAACGCCACCGCGGCGAGCATCACCCGGGCCGGCACCCTGATCGAGACCGTGAGCTTCGCGCTCGTCGCGTTGATCGGGCTGGTCCTGACGTGGCGCAAAGCCGGACGGCTCGTCCATCTCCGCGCCACCTGCGGACCCGGCTGCACCCACCTGCCTGGCCCGCAGGCGCTCGAGACACGCGAAACGTGGCGCGAGCGGGCCGGGGTGGTCCTGGCGGCGGGCTCGCGCCCCTGTGCCGGGGCGGTGCTGGTGCTTGTCTTCGCCGTGTCGCAGGGCGTGCCCGGCGCGGGTGTGCTGGCGGTGCTCGCCATGGCGCTCGGCACGGCGCTCACCACCACGGCCCTGGCCTGCCTCGCGGTCTTCGCCAAGCGCACCGCCCTCCGCCTTGCGGGCGGAAGGGGGCAGGCGGGTGTACTGGCACTTGGCGGCTTCGAGCTGCTGGCCGCCGCCTTCGTGCTCGTGCTCGGAACCGCCATGCTCTCCGGCCTCGCGCCGGGCCTCGGCGGCTGAAGGGCCTCGCCATCCGGGCCATGTCGTGAGAGGCTGCACACCTCACACGAGGGCTGCGCCGATGCTCGCCGACTTCGAGACGATCCTGAACTGGCGCCTGCTGGCCGGATCGCATCCGTTCCCCGGTCCCGATGGCGGGACCTGCATCAACGAGGCGGCGATCGTCGCCGCAGGCCTGCCCTACCGGGCGATCCGCTCCAGCGCGGACTGCCCGCCCTGCTTCTCGCGGCCGATCGCGGCCTACGCGCTCGGCCTCAACGACGCCATGCCGGACGACGCGCGGCCCCAGCTGATGGCCTTCGTGCTCCGGCTCTCGGGCAGTGCGGATTCTCCGGACATCGAGACCGCCCGTACCCGATGCCTCGCCCTGGAGAGCATCCGGCATATCCTCGCTCCCTCTGCAGCGTCGCCGGCATGGCCGAGGACGCCGAAGCCTGCGCCGGCGCGCCGGACTTGGCCGCGGCGCTGGCGGCGGCGCATGCAGCGACATGGCACGGCGGCGCGCGCTCGCAGGCGGCCGCCCAGGCGCGGCGTTGGCGCGAGGGCGCATTGACGGCCGCGGTCGCCCGCACGGCCACGGCCGCCCAGCGCGCCGGGGAGGATGCGCGCTGCGCAGCGGAAGTCGCGGAGGGCGCCGCCCCGTTCGTGCCCGGAACCTGGGCGCAGGCATGCGCCGTGCTGGACAGGGCTCTCGCCATCGGCCGGCAGGCGCCGGAGATCGAGGCTCGCCGGAGCCCGGCAGCGCCTCGACGCGGCGCGCGCCGCGGCCACGGTCTGATCAGGCCGCAGCGGATTCGGCGTCGAGATCCAGCTCGACGAAGCCGCAATTCTCCAGGAACATGCCGGTGAGGTGGTAGAAAAACGTGCCGTGCCCGACCACCGCGATGATGCTCTCCGGCCGCGCGCGCAGCCAATCCCGGAACGCCGCCACGCGGGCGTCGAACAGGTGGCGCGGCTCCACCGGATAGCCTCCGACCTCGGCGCCGGGCTCTGCGTGCCACCACACCTCCGGCAGATGCCCGACGTCGAGATGCGGAAATTCGGCCGCGATCTCGGAGGCCGCCCGGCCGACGTCGCAGCTGCTCTCCTGACATTCCCGGTGCAGGACCTCAACCAGCAGCTGCGGCCGGCTCGGGTGCTCGCCGAACACGATCGCGGCGGTCTCGATCGCGCGGGTCAGTGGCGACACCACCACCAGATCGAATGGGATGTGGCGTAGACGTTCCCGCGCCTCCCGGGCCTGCGCCTGGCCCCGCGAGGTCAGGCGGGCATCGGGGAGCCCGGGATCGCCGCGCCCGAGCCGGTTGGCGGCGTTGAACGTGGATTCCCCGTGGCGGATGCAGACGATTCGAGGCTTGTCCTGCATGGATCTCGGATGTGTCTCTCGGCGGGCGGGTCGCAGGGGTAGTCCCGGAGCGGTCAGGAGAAGCGCCCGCCGCGCTGGATGACCTCGATCTTGTAGCCGTCCGGGTCGGTGGCGAAGAAGAAGCGCGCCAGAACATTCTCGCCGTGCTTGAGCGTCTTCACGTCCGTGACGGTGAAGCCCTCACGCCGGTGCCGTGCGTGCTCGGCCTCCACGTCATCGACCACGACGGCGATGTGCCCGTAGCCGTCGCCGAGATCGTAGGGCTTGTCGCGCCCCTTGTTCACCGTGAGTTCCAGTTCGAACGGCGAGGCGGGATCGCGCAGATAGATCAGGGTGAAGTCGGGGAAGTCGTAACGATCCGAAACTTCGAGGCCGAAGGCACGGGCATAGTAGTCGCGCGCCCGCCCCTCATCGAGGACGCGGATCATGGCGTGGACAGGCTTGGACATGCGTCGGCAATTCCGCGAGCAAGTGGGGTGAGCGTACCGCACATGTGGCGCCGGACCCTGCCCGCGGAAAGGGCCGATCCGCGCAAGGCGGGCTCGTCGCCCCGGCATGGCGGCACGCCTTCGACCGGATCCTCGCCTCCTCGGAAGAGGCCTGTCGCACGGCAGTGAAGACTATAGCGAGCCGTTGAAAATCACCAACAACCGCCTCGATCTCAAATATTACTGCTAAAGATTCTCGATTACCCGCGCACAAACCTCAAATTGTCTGTTAATTCCCTTGGTTTCACTGGCTAATTACGGAGCAAAAGACAAATCTTTATGCGGGATTGGACAGAAAATCGTCTGCCCAATCACGACTCAACCTTCACGAGAGTTTGTCGATTTGCGAATTTTTAAGATATAGACTTCACGGTTGGTTGGAATCGTTCTCGTATGTTCAGGCCACCTCCGTAGGCCGAGGAGAAAGTGCCCATGCTGCGGCTGTCGAATATTAAAGTACTGCCCAAGTTGGCTGCCGTCATCGCGCTGATCAGCCTGATCGTCGGCGGCTGCGTCTGGTACGCCCAATCACGGATGACCACGATCGACGAGGGATACAGCCGCTTCATCGTCAACGAGGCGGCGGCCGTCGCCGAGGCGCGCCGGCTCAACCGGCTGATGGTCGAGCTCAATTACTGGGTCTATCGGGTCATCGCGGAGACCGACGCGACCCAGATGCAGGACGCCAACAGGGGTTTCGAGTCCGTCCTGCCCCAGGTGAAGGCGCTTCTCCCGGTCTTCCGGTCGCACGCGCCGACCTTCACGGCGCGCATCGATGAGCAGACGGCCCGCATCGAGCGCTACGTCCTGGACGTGAGCGAGGTTCGCCGGCTCGGAACCGCCAACCAGAACGACCAAGCCATCGCGCTGGTCCATTCGGCGATCGATCCGACTTTCTCCAGCATGCTGGCCGACGGCAACAAGCTCGCCGAGGACATTACCGCTTACATGAAGAGGGGCTCGGACGACCTGACCGATCAGACCAACGCGACCCGCCGGACCCTGATGATCGTCAGTGCGCTCGGGATGCTGGCAGGCCTGCTTGCGGCCGTGTTCATCGCTGTCGTGGGAATTACCCGCCCGCTCGGTCGTCTGGTCTCGATCCTCCAACGCATGGCGCAGGGCGAGATTGACGCCGAGATCGGGGAGGCGACCCGCCGGGACGAGGTCGGGGCAGTCGGAAAGGCGGTCGAGGGTATCAAGGCGATGGTGGCTCGCAAGGCCGCCGAGGAGGCCGAGGTCAAGCGCTTGGCCGACGAGGCCGCGGCGGCCGAGCGCAAGCGCACCATGCTGGAGCTGGCCGACGGGTTCGAGCGGGCGGTCGGGAGCATCGTCGGGATGGTCTCGTCCTCGGCCACCGAGTTGCAGGCGACCGCCCAGACGATGACGGCCAGCGCTACCGAGACGGCCAGCCAGTCCACCACCGTGGCGGCCGCCGCCGAGCAGGCCTCCGCCAACGTCCAGACGGTGGCGGCGGCCGCCGAGGAGCTGGGCTCGTCGGTGCAGGAGATCGGCCGGCAGGTGCTCGGATCGGCCAACCTCGCGCAGTCCGCCGTCGGCGAAGCCGACCAGACCCAGCACCTCGTTCAGGCGCTGAGCCAGGCGGCCACGCGTATCGGCGACATGGTCGGACTGATCTCCACCATCGCCGGCCAGACCAACCTGCTGGCGCTGAACGCCACCATCGAGGCGGCCCGGGCCGGCGATGCGGGACGCGGCTTCGCGGTCGTCGCCGCCGAGGTCAAGGAGGCTCGCCGCGCAGACTGCCCGCGCGACCGAGGAGATCAGCCAGCAGATCGGGCAGATCCAGGGGGTCACCGGGCAGGCGGTTTCGGCGATCGGCGGAATCACCGCGCGGATCCGCGAGATCGACGCCGTCGCCACCACCATCGCGGCGGCCGTCGAGGAGCAGGGCGCGGCCACCCAGGAGATCGTCCGCAACGTGTCCCAGGCCGCCACCGGCACCGAAGAAGTGACGAGCAACATCACCGGCGTGGCCCGGGCCTCCGAGGAGACGGGCGCGGCCGCGGCCCAGGTGCTCGGGGCCGCCGGCGAGCTGTCGCGCCAGTCCGAGCAGCTCGGTTCCGAGGTGTCCCGGCTCCTCGCAACCGTGCGGGCCGCCTGAGGCCCGTTCAGGCCCCGATCCGCAGCAACTCGGTCCGGTCGCCAGCCTGGGCGAAGGCGGCCGGATCGGCGCCGGTCATCCAGACCTGACCGGGCAGGGCGTCGAGGGCCTCGAACAGGCCGGCCCGCCGGCGCGGGTCGAGATGCGCCGCCACCTCGTCGAGGAGGATCACGGGCGCGATGCCGCTCATCGCCCGCACCAGCCGGGCATGAGCCAGGACGAGGCCGATCAGCAGGGCCTTCTGCTCGCCCGTGGAGGCCGTCCCGGCCGGGACGTCCTTGGGCCCGTGGCGGACGACGAGATCGGTGGTCTGGGGCCCGATCAGGGTGCGGCCGGCGGCCCGGTCCCGATGACGGCCGTTGCGCAGGGCCAGGCGGAAGCGGTCTTCCGCCTCAATGGCCGGCCAGACCGCCACGAGGTCGTCGAGGTCGCCTTCCAGGCGGATCGAGGCCCAGGGGAAGGGCTGCGCGTCGTCCCGGGTCTCGGCGATCAGACGGTCGAGGCGCTCGGCGGTCTCCCGCCGGGCGAGTGCCACCGCAACCCCGAGTTCAGCCACCTCGCGCTCCACAGCGTCGAGCCAGCGGTCGTCATCGGGCCGCTCCTCCAGCAGCCGGTTGCGCGAGCGCAGGGCACGCTCCATCGCGGAGACCCGGGCGCCGTGGCCGGCATCGACCGCCAGGACGAGGCGGTCGAGGAACCGCCGCCGGTCGCCCGCGGCCCCGCGAAACAGCCCGTCGAGGTCCGGCGTCAGCCAGACCACCCGGAGGAATTCGCTGAAGGCCACCGGGGAGGGGCCGCGGCGCCGTCGATGCGGCAGAGGCGGCTCGACCGCCCGTCGGGGCCTGGAGGCTCCAGGCCGGTACCGAGCCGGTGCTCGGCGCCGTCCCGGTCGAGGGTGAGCGACACGGCGAAGCCCCCGGGCCGCCGTTCCGCGCCATGGTGGCGAATTCCGCTCGGCGCAGGCCCCGGCCCGGCACGAACAGGGAGATCGCCTCGAGCAGGTTGGTCTTGCCGGCGCCATTCTCGCCTACGAGGGCGACGAAGCGGGCCGTAGGGGTGAGTTCGAGATCGGCGTGGTTGCGGAAGTCTCGGGCGATCAGGCGGGTGACGCGCAGGTCTGGACCATCGGTCTCGATCCGCGGATCGAAGCTCTCGCTCATCGGTCAAACCGGAGAGGGATATCGACCGCGCTCAACCGTCCTTTCGTTACTGCCATCCCATCCAATCACCTCCTCCCGAGGCGCCCGCACCGGCGGGCCTCGTGGGAGGCCTCCAGAACCCGTTGTTCGATCTGAAGGCCTCCTTCGAGGCCCCCGCTACGCTCCGGCACCTCAGGATGAGGTCGGGAGCAGGCCGTTGCCGGGCCGGCTCACACACGCATCGGCATCAGCACGTACAGAGCCGGCGCGCCCTCGCGGTCCTGGATGAGCGTCGGAGAACCCGGATCGGCGAGCTTGAACAGAGCGGTGTCGCCTTCGAGCTGCGCCGTGATGTCGAGCAGGTAGCGGGCGTTGAAGCCGATATCGAGGTTGGCCGCCTCGTAATCGACGTCGAGCTCTTCGGTGGCGCTGCCCGAATCCGGGTTGTTCACCGAGAGGGCAAGGCGCCCCTCGCCGAGTCCGAGCTTCACGGCGCGGCCGCGCTCGGACGAGATCGTCGAGACGCGGTCCACCGCCTTGGCGAAGGCGTCCCGCTCCACCGTAAGCCGCTTGTCGTTGTTGGCCGGGATCACCCGCTGATAGTCCGGGAAGGTGCCGTCGATCAGCTTGGAGATCAGGGTCAGGCCACCCGCGAAGCGCAGCCGGATCTTGGCGGGCGACAGGTCGACCGCGACAGCTTCGCCACCGTCGTCGAGCAGCTTCTGGATCTCGGCGACCGCCTTGCGGGGCACGATCACCCCCGGCATGCCGACGCTGCCCTGCGGCGCCGGGATCTCGACCCGGGCGAGCCGGTGTCCGTCGGTGGCCACGGCCCGCATCACCGGACCGTTCTCGGTCTCCAGCGTGTGCAGGTAGATGCCATTGAGATAGTAGCGGGTCTCCTCGGTGGAGATCGCGAACTGCGTCTTGTCGATCAGGCGCTTGAGGTCGGCGGCAGCGATCTCGAAGCCGTGCGGCATCTCGCCGGCGGCGAGATCTGGGAAGTCGCCCTCCGGCAGCGCGCCCAACGCGAAGCGCGAGCGGCCAGAGCGGATCGTCATCTGGCCGGCCTCGCCGCCGGTTTCCAGGGAGACCTGAGCGCCCTCGGGGAGCTTGCGAACGATGTCGTAGATCACGTGCGCCGGCACCGTCGTGGCGCCAGCATCCGCCACGTCGGCCGGCACGCTCTCGGTCACCTCGATGTCGAGGTCGGTCGCCCGCAGCTGGAGTCCCGAACCTTCAGCGCGCAGGAGCACGTTCGACAGGATCGGGATCGTGTTACGGCGCTCGACGACCCGGTGCACGTGGCCGAGCGACCTCAGCAGGGCCGCGCGCTCGACGGTGACTCTCATCGCAATACTCAAGTGATGTGGAAGGGCGCCGCGGCCGGCGTCCCTCGCGGTATGTGGCCGGTCAGCTTGGCGAAGGGCACCGGCGAACGCAAGGCCGCCGCCGGCGCATCGCACAGGCGAGCCGTCCCGCAACCGCTTTCGGGGTTTCCGTGCGCGCCGGCCCGTGCGAAAGCGCCGCAATCACTTTGGCATTCCAATCCCCACGCGACCATGTTGCAGACCGTCGAAACCGCGCGCGCCACCGGCGCCTCACCGAGTGCCGGCCGGATCCTGGCCGCGAGCTTCGTCGGCACGGCGATCGAGTTCTTCGATTTCTACATCTATGCCACCGCCACCGCCCTGGTGATCGGCCCAGTCTTCTTTCCCGCAGGCGCACCCGGCGTGCAGCAGCTCAGCGCGTTCGCGACCTTCGCCATCGCGTTCGTCGCGCGGCCGGTGGGCGCGGCACTGTTCGGGCATTTCGGCGACCGGGTCGGCCGCAAGGCGACCCTGGTGGCCTCACTGCTGATCATGGGCCTCTCCACGGTCCTGATCGGCTGCCTGCCGACCTACGCATCCGTCGGCTGGTGGGCGCCCGCCGCCCTCTGCCTCCTGCGCTGCGGGCAGGGCATCGGGTTCGGCGGTGAATGGGGCGGCGCAGCGCTCCTCGCCGTGGAGAACGCACCGCCGGGCCGGCGCGCGTGGTACGGCATCTTCCCGCAGCTCGGCGCGCCGGTGGGCTTCATCCTGGCCAATCTCGGCTTCCTCGCGCTCAGCTTCGGCCTCTCGCCCGAGAGCTTCCAGGCCTGGGGCTGGCGCCTGCCGTTCCTGGCCTCCGCGGCCCTGGTGGGTGTCGGGCTCTATGTGCGCCTGAAGCTGACCGAGACGCCGGCCTTCAAGGCCGCGTTGAGCCAGGCGCGCCCCGAGCGCGTACCGTTCGCCACCATGCTGACGCAGCACGGCCGCGCGGTCCTGATCGGCACCTTCGCGATGGTGGCGGTCTACGCGGTGTTCTACCTCTCCACCGTGTTCGCGCTCGGCTACGGCACCGGCACGCTCGGCTACGCGCGGCCGATCTTCCTGCTGTTCGAGTGCATCGCGGTCTGCTTCATGGCGCTCGGCACCGTGGTCTCAGGCGCCGCCGCCGATCGTTTCGGGCGCCGGCCGGTCCTGCTCTCCGGGATGGCCGCCGTGTTCCTTCTGGGTTTCCTGATGGGGCCGATGCTGGGTCACGCCGCCGGCACCGGGACATGGCCGCCGGTCCTTGGCTTCCTCTGCCTCAGTCTGCTGACCATGGGCTGGGTGTTCGGGCCGATGGGCGCCGTGTTGCCTGAACTGTTCCCGACCCGGGTGCGCTACACGGGCGCGTCGGTCACCTACAACCTCGCGGGGATCCTGGGTGCTTCCGGTGCACCCTACATCGCGCAGGAACTCGCGGCGTATGGCGGGATCGGCTTCGTCGGGACCTACCTGGCGGTGGCCGCGACCCTAAGCTTCCTCGCCGTCCTGGCGATGCCGGAGACGGCCCGGCGCTGAAGCGCCCGGGCATCCGCACGCGGATCGCACGCGAGCGCGGTAAACGTCACGCCGTGATCCCTGGGCGGAGCCCGGGATCACGGACGGAGAGCGCGAGGCGCTAGTTCCGCGCGACGGGCTCGAAGCGGCCGAGGAACCGGGTCCGTTCCCACAGCTCGATGGCGTCCCGCTCCACCATGGCCCGGGCCTGGCGGCGCGCCTGGCTGTCGTCCTCGGCCGACACGATCTCGGCCGAGAAGACGCGTCCGGCACGGTCGAGCCTGAACGCCCGATAGGCGCGGCTCCGGCGAGCCGATTCCGCTTTCAATGCAAGCATTGACGTCCACCTCCGGGACGAAGCGTTCCGGAATGGGGTTAACCGACGGTTAAACACAGGTCTCATCGCTCCCGGCGCGGGATCGGAGCCCGACGGAGCCAGCTTAGGCCCGGAGCGAAGCAGCATTCATATGAGCAGGATCAGGCGCCCGAATGTTCGGCCCCGCGAGGTCTGACCCGGGCCCCACCTCAGCTGCGCTTGTCCAGAGGACGACCCAGAAGGCGGGCGAACTCGGCCTCGATTTCCTCGACGGAGAACGGATTGCCGGCACTGTTCGAGTCCGGCCGCTCGGCCGGCGGCGGAGGAGGCGCCGGCTGGAACGTGGAAGCAGCCTTCTGCTGGGTCGGCTGGCTCGCCTGGGCCGGCTGGGCCGGAGGCATCGGTGGCGAAGCGGGCGGCGCCGGGACCGCGGGTGGCGTTGCCTCCAGTACAATCGGATCGGGCGGCGTGACTGGAGGCGTCATCGCGGGCGCAGGCTTGGCCGCGGCCGGTGGCGGCGACGGAGCGCGGGCCGGAGCCGGGCGCTCATGTGGCACCGGGACAGGCGGGGCGGACGCCATCGCGGCCGCTACCGGATCGACGCCGTCGGGCGTGGTCACGGCCGCGGGCGTGGGAGCCGGCGTGACCGCGGAGGAGGGCCGCGACAGCGCGGCCTGGAGCTGCCGAGCCATGTCGGACAGGACGGCCGGATCGACGGACCGGCGATCCGACGGGACAGCGAGGCTCGGCGCCTGCCGCATCGCATCGTCGCCGGAGGCCGCTTCAGGCTTCCGCTCGGAAGCGGGGCCGGAACGCGGCTCAACCAGCGGCGGCGTGGCCCGGCTCAGGATCCGCCGCGGGAAAGCGGGCTCGCGGACAGCGGGCTCACGGGCCGCAGGCGCCGACGCAGGCGGCGGCTCCGCGGCCGATTGCGTCGGGGGCACCAGCGGTGCCGAGACATCCTGCCCCGGCTCGTCGCCGCCGAGCAGGGCGGCGTCGAGGGCAGCGTCACCGGCGGGACGGCCGGCGAGCGCGGAACCGGCGGCGGCACGACCACCGGCATCTCGAAGCCCGGACCGAACCGCGGCTCCGCACGGCGCTCGGCCATCTCGGGCAGAGCCCGCGGCGGCTCAGGCAGACGGCCACCCTGGACGACGGGATCCGGCAACGGCTCGTCCAGGGACTCCTGGGCCAGTTCGGGACGCAGGGCCGCCTCGGGCAGGGGCCGCTGGCTCCTCTGGATGTTGCGTTCGACCACGACATCGTTGGGACCGCCCACGAGCAGCAGGTGCTCCACATTGTCCCGGCGCAGCAGGATCAACTGGCGGGCGCGGTCGAGTTCGTAGACATCGACGATCCCGAGCCGGGGCTGGCGGCCCCGGCTGCCCCCGCGGCCCGGAAGCGCGAGGCTGCGGCCCGTAAGCCGTCGCACCGTGAACACGATGGCCGCCAGCGCCGTGAAGATGACGGCGAAGATCACGACATACTGGACGATGGGGGAGCCGTCAGAGCCGAACACGGATTGCAGCCATCGCAAGGTTACGCACTCGCACGTTCCGGCCGCCGCGGGTCGGTCTTGGCACGGAGCCCTTCATACCACGGGGACGGGGCGGCGAGGCAAACGACGTTAAGACTTCGTTAACAGACGATTTAAAGTAACGCCATCAGGACAATAGGTTGTGGAGAACGCCCCGGGTCCCCCGATCGGAAGCCGGGCCACCCCGTTGCGAGCCATGCGCGACGGACAACACGAGGTCGCGGCCCACAAGCGGGACCGATCTCGGCCACATCCGGCCGTCCGAACCGGGACATTCAGGCTCGATCGAGGGGCGAGTACCGCGCAGCCTGGGCGGCATACCGGTTTCGGGTCAGCTTAACGCACCGTTAACCATGAGCGCGGCAGATTTTGCCGAGCCCGCTCGTTCCGGCGCGGCCACGCCACACCGGAGGCGACCTTGGCCCTCACCGACCTGCCCGTGCTCGGCATGCTGCGTACCCGGATGCAATGGGCCCAGGCGCGCCAGGGCCTGATCGCCGAGAACGTGGCCAATGCCGACATGCCGGGCTTCAAGCCACGCGATCTCGTGGAGCCGCGATTCGACCGGGCGACCGGCGCCATGGTCTCCGCTTCGACCAGCCTGGCGCTGACGAGCCCGGCCCATATCGCGCCCGCCGGACAGGGAGCGGCCGGAACCGAGTCCAAGCGCGCCAAGGAGTTCGAGGTCCGCCCCAGCGGCAACGGCGTCAACCTCGAGGACGAGATGATGAAGGCCGGCGACAACCAGACGGACTACCAGCTCGCCGCTTCGCTCTACCAGCACAGCCTGACCACCCTGAAGATCGCCATCGGCAAGAGCTGACGGTTCGGGAAGCCGATCGTTCACTTGCGGCGCCAGGAGGACCCTGAGCCATGGAATTCAGCAAGTCTCTTACGGTGGCGGCGGCTGGCCTGAAGGCTCAGGCGGGCCGGATGCGGATCATCGCCGAGAACCTCGCCAACGCCGATTCCGCACCGGCTTCGGCCGGGGCGCAGCCCTACCGCCGCAAGATTCCGACCTTCACCAGCCATCTCGACGACGAGACCGGGGCCCAGCTCGTGGAGGCCGGGCGGGTCCGGCGCGACCCCTCGGCCTTCCGGACGAAGTACGAGCCGGGCAACCCCGCGGCCAACGCCCGGGGCGAGGTGCAGATGCCCAACGTCAACGCCCTCATCGAGAACATGGACCTGCGTGAGGCCCAGCGCTCCTACGAGGCGAACCTCAACATGGTCACCGCGACGCGCAAGATGCTGGCGCAGACGCTGGCGATCCTGAAGTGACCGCGTAGGGATCCAGAGCCATGACAACGAGCAACTTCGCGGCTGGCGCCTACGCAGCGGTCCAGGGCCTCGCCTCCGGCCGGCCGACGCCCCGGGTGCAGCCGGTGACGGAAGCCGGCGGCGACTTCATGCAGCTCCTCGGGCAGACGCTGGACAGCGTCGGCGATGCCGGGCGCCGGGCTGACGCACAGGCGGTCTCGGCGGCCGCCGGCAAGGCCAATGTCGTGGACGTGGTCACCGCGGTGGCCGAGAGCGAGACCGCCCTCCAGACCATGGTCGCCGTCCGCGACCGCATGATCTCCGCCTACGAGGAGATCATGCGCATGCAGATCTAGCGCTGCCTCCTGCCTGCATGCCGCTTCGATCGACGCGATGCGCCGTCCGTCAGAGCATCGGCGGCAATGCAATGGCGTCGGCGGCCGGCCTTCACCCGCACTCTCACAGCAAGCCGCAAGCCCATGACCGGCCTCGCCATCCTCGACGTCGCCCGCGACGGCATCTTCGTGTTCCTGAAGGTGGCCGGCCCCCTGATGCTGGTCGCGCTGGTGGTGGGTCTCGCCGTCTCGCTGGTCCAGGCCCTGACGCAGATCCAGGAGCAGACCCTGATCTACGTGCCCAAGATCGTGGCGGTGTTCGCCGCGCTCCTGCTGATGCTGCCCTTCATCGGCGATGCCATGGCCGGTTACATGGTCCGCATCGCCGCCCGGATCGCGGCGGGCGGGTGATGAGCGTCATCGGGGGGACAGGCGGCTGGTGGGCGTGCGATAGGGGCGGCGATGAACCTGCTCCTGCCCGGGATCGCCTCCGCCTACCTGATCACCTTCGCGCGCGTCGGCACGCTGATCATGCTGATGCCGGGCGTCGGCGAGCAGATGGTGTCGCCGCGCCTGCGCCTCGCCTTCGCGCTGCTCACGGCCCTGGTCCTGTTCCCGACGGTGCGCCCGCTGCTGGGCGTCACGGAGGGCGTGGCCGGGCCCCGGCTGATCGGCCTCCTGTTCGGGGAGACGATCGTCGGGCTGGTGCTCGGCCTCACGGTGCGGATGGTGCTTGCCGCCCTGCAGACCGCCGGCGTGATCATCTCGGCCCAGCTCGGCCTGTCCTACGCCATGACGGTGGATCCGAGCATGGGCGGACAGCAGGTGGCAATCGGCAACTTCCTGTCGCTACTCGGGATCACGCTGATCTTCACCGCCGATCTGCACCACCTCGCCATCGAGGGCTTGGCGCGGAGCTACGACGTGCTGCCGCCCGACGGGGTGCCGGCCTTCTCGGATGCGCTGATGCTGGCGACCCGGGCCCTCGCCCGCGGATTCACGCTGGCGGTGCAGATTTCCGGACCGTTCATCGCCTTCGGGATCCTGTTCAATCTCGGGCTCGGCGTTCTCTCGCGGCTGATGCCGCAGCTGCAGGTGTTCTTCCTGGCGGTCCCGGCCTCGGTGCTGGTGGGCATGGTGATCCTGATGGCCTGCCTCGGCGTCATGATGGGCGTCTTCCTGGACGACCTCGGCCGGTATCTCGCCGCGTATGTCGGCCGCTGAGCGGCCGGCCCGGCGCCCTCCGTCCCTGCTGCGCGCGCTGAGGTCGATTCCCGATGGCCGAGGGTGCGGACGACGAAGACAAGACCGAGGAGCCATCCCAACGGCGCCTCGACCAAGCGATCGAGCGCGGCGACGTCGCGACCAGCAGCGAGATCAACACTTTCGCGATCCTGGGGGCCTTCACCCTGGCGCTGGTGGTCGCGGCACCCAGCATCGCCGAGAACCTGATGCGCGGGCTCAAGGCCTATCTCGCCAACGCCCACGCCCTGCCGGATGACGCGACCGCCATTCGGGACGCGGCGGCACGCGGCCTCTGGCTGTGGCTCCAGGCCGTGGCCGTGCCGGTAGGCCTCGCCGCCGCAGCGGGGCTCGCCGCGGGACTCCTGCAGCACCCACTGGTCTTCACCACCGAGACGCTGATTCCGAAATTCGAGCGGCTCTCGCCGATGGCCGGCCTGAAGCGGCTCCTCGGGATCGAGGCCCTGTTCCAGTTCGGCAAGGGGTTGGCCAAGATCGGCGCCGTGGGCGTCGTCGGCGCGACGCTCCTGTGGAACGACCGCGACCGGCTGGAGGTGTTCGCCAGGCTAGACCCGGCGGCATGCCTGCCGGCGATCCTGTCCCTGAGTCTGCGGCTGCTCGCCGGCATGCTGTGCGTGCACCTTGCGATCACGCTCGGGGACGCGCTCTACGCGCGCTTCCGGTGGCGCAAGCGCCATCGGATGTCGAAGGAAGAGCTGAAGCAGGAGATGAAGGAGGCGGACGGCAACCCGGAGGTGAAGGGGCGCATGAAGCAATTGCGCATGGCCCGGGTGAAGAAGCGGATGATGGCCGCCGTCCCGACCGCCACCGTGGTGGTGACCAACCCGACCCACTACGCCGTGGCCCTGCGCTACGAGACCGGCATGGCCGCACCGGTCTGCGTCGCCAAAGGTGTCGACGCGCTCGCCCTCCGCATCCGCGCGGTGGCGGCCGAACACGGTGTCGCGGTGATCGAGAACCCGCCGCTCGCCCGGGCGCTGCACGCCACCTTAGAGATCGACCGGGAGATCCCGGCCGAGCACTATCGCGCCGTGGCCGAGGTGATCGGCTTCGTGCTGCGCCTGCGCCGCAAAGCCGCGTAGGACCCTATCCTGTCCCGTTCAGGCGCATCGCGGGGCGGGTGACCGTGCGGGAAGGCCACGCTTCCTCCACCTTTTTCGCGAGGCTGTGCCGAGGCTTGGCCATACGCGCGTGGTGCCACGCTGCCCTTGCCCTGGTATTGCCGGCGGGCCTAACCGGGTGACTGTTCTGGAATGAAGCCGATGGCCGACGTCACTGGACCTCCGGCGCCCGCCGCGGGCCCGCAGAATGGGGGATTGCCGACCGCGAACCTGCAGGGGACCGGCTCGATTGACCGCTCGGAGCAGCCGGGCCGCGTCGGGCTGCTGCTCGTGCTCGCGGGCCTCCTGGTCGGGGCGGCCATCGGCCTGTCCTTCGTGGCCAACGAACAGGCTCAGTCGCTGATCGTCTGGTTGCTCGCCCTGCTGGCGATGGCGGGCGTCTTCTTCCTGTTCGCGCTGGCCATTGGGGCCCTCCAGCTCAGCGGAAGCGCGGCCCGGGACGACATCACCAAGGGCATCGTCGATGCCTCCCCCGACGGGAAGCTGGTGGTCGAGGATGGTGGCCGGTTGATCTACGCCAACGAGGCCTATCTCCGGATCGCCGGCGGCGACACCTTCTCCAACCTTGTGCCGGTGGAGCGCATCCTGATCGGCTCGCCGGAAGTCTCCGAGGCGGTCTACCGCCTGTCGCAGGCCTCACGCGACGGCCGGGCCCATACGGAAGAGGTCCGGATGTCGCCGCCGCTGGGGCCGATGGCCGGCGAGCGCAGCTTCGGATGGTACCGAGTCTCGGTGCGGCCGCTGGCGCGCCCGCGCCGCGCGGCATCGCTCTGGACGGTGTCCGACATCACCGCCGAGCGCGAGCGGCAGGAGAACGTCTTCCAGGAACTTCAGCACGCCATCGACTATCTCGACCACGCGCCGGCGGGTTTCCTGTCGATCGATCCGGCAGGCGCCATCGTCTACATGAACGCGACCCTGGCCGCCTGGCTCGGCTACGACCTCACGAGTGTCGGTCCGGGCGGCCCGCACCTCACCGAGATCGCCCCGGAGGCCGACGTCCTCGTGCGCACCGCCGGCCTGCCCGGCGAGGTTCGTACCGACCGCTTCGACCTCGACCTGCGCCGCCGCAACGGCCACACTCTGCCGGTGCGGCTCTACCACCGGGTCGCCTTCGGCAAGGACGGCAAGCCCGGCTCCTCGCGGACTTTCGTGATCAACCGTTCGGCGGGGGCCGAGACCGACGAGCCGCAGCGCGCCGCCGAGGTTCGCCTCGCCCGCTTCCTCAACAACTCACCCATCGCCATCGCGACCCTGGACCGGACCGGCCGGATCGCCCGGGCCAACGCCTCTTTCACGCGGCTGTTCGGCACCGTGCCGCGCCAGGTCGAGGACGGCGGCATCGAGGGGGAGGCCACGCCCCGGGTCGAGCCCAATGTCGCCGATTCGGTGGCCGACCGCACCGCCCTGGAGGCCGGGCTCGCCCGGGCGGCGAGCGGCCTCGCCGATCCCGAGCCCATCGAGGTCCAGCTCAACGGTCCGGGCGGCCGCTCGGCGCGCGTCTGGCTGAGCCCCGCAGATGGCGGCGACCTGGCGCAGGAGACGGACGAGGCCGAGCGCGTCATCCTCTACGCCCTCGACACCACCGCCCAGCGGCAACTGGAGCAGCAGGTCGCCCAGGCTCAGAAGATGAACGCCGTGGGCCAGCTCGCCGGCGGCATCGCGCACGACTTCAACAATGTGCTGCAGGCGATCATCGGCTACTCGGACCTGCTGCTCGCGAGCCACCGGCCCACCGATCCGGCCTTCCAGGACATCATGCAGATCAAGCAGAACGCCAACCGGGCGGCGGGCCTCGTCCGCCAGCTCCTGGCGTTCTCGCGCCGTCAGACCCTGCGCCCGGAGGTGATGAATGTCGGGGAGGCACTCTCCGAGCTGACGCTGCTGCTGAAACGCCTGCTCGGCGAGCGGGTCGCCCTGGAGTTGAAGCACGGCCGCGAGGTCTGGCCTGTGAAGGCCGACGTCAATCAGTTCGAGCAGGTGATCGTGAATCTCGCGGTCAACGCCCGCGACGCCATGCCGGATGGCGGCAAGCTGATGATCCGCACCGAGAACGTCACCGATCCGGGGCCGGCCGCCGCCGTCGAGGGGCGGGGCGGGGCGCCGGCGGGCGACCACGTGCTGATCGAGGTGCGCGACACCGGCCAGGGCATCCCGCCCGAGCTGATGGAGAAGATCTTCGAGCCGTTCTTCACCACAAAGGAGATCGGCAAGGGGACGGGCCTCGGTCTCTCCACCGTGTTCGGCATCGTCAAGCAATCCGGCGGCACCATCGACGTGCAGTCGACCGTCGGGGAGGGGACCGCCTTCCGCATCTACCTGCCGCGGCACGTGCCCCTGGCCGAGCCGGAGGAGGCTCCGCACCTGCCGCCGGCGCCGGCCTTGCCGCGGACGGAACAGGCCGCCTTGGCGGCGCGTCCGGTCGAGGCTGTGCCGCCGAAGCAGGCCGAAGCTGGCGACGCCTTCGTGCTGGTGAGCGAGCCGGCTTCCGCACAACCGGCGGCCAAGGCCGACAAGCCGGCGCCGCGCAAGCCCGCCGCCGATCACACCGGGCAGGGGACGATCCTGCTCGTGGAGGACGAGGACCCGGTGCGGGCGGTCAACAGCCGCGCCCTCTCGGCACGCGGCTACACCGTGCTGGAGGCGGCCTCGGGTCTCGAGGCGCTGGCGATCGTCCGCGAGGGCGCCCAGACGATCGACCTCGTGGTCTCCGACGTGGTCATGCCCGAGATGGACGGTCCGACCCTGTTGCGCGAGGTGCGCAAGCACCAGCCCGATCTGAAGGTGATCTTCGTCTCGGGCTACGCCGAGGACGCGTTCCGCAAGAACCTGCCGGAAGGCGAGACCTTCAACTTCCTGCCGAAACCCTTCAGCCTGAAGCAGCTCGTCGAGACCGTGAAGAAGACGATGGCGGATTGAGGAGGGAGAAACCTCCCGTCCTACCCCTTATCCCGACCATAAGGCCGATCCTGGTAAGATCGAGCTTCGCGGTCGCTCCTGCTCGGCGCGCCGGCCGAATTGCGTCGCACGAGCCCTGAACGGCAAGCGGCCCCGGGGAAACCCCGAGGCCGCCAAGTGGCTCGCGTCGATGAACCCGCCGCAACCCTTCGGGGCTGCGGCGCGGTGCTTAAGCCTCGCCCTCGTCGAGGTCGTCCGCCGTCGGAGCCGCGTTCTCCAGGATCTTCTCGGCGACGAGACCGGAATTCTGCCGGATCGAACCTTCGATCTCCGCGGCGATCTTCGGATTGTCGCGTAGGAAGCCCTTGGCGTTCTCGCGGCCCTGGCCGAGGCGCTGGCTATTGTACGAGAACCAAGCGCCGGACTTCTCGACGATCCCGGCCTTCACGCCGAGGTCGATCAGTTCGCCCACCTTCGACACGCCCTCGCCGAACATGATGTCGAACTCGACCTGCTTGAAGGGCGGCGCGACCTTGTTCTTCACCACCTTGACGCGGACTTGGTTGCCGATCGCCTCGTCGCGGTCCTTCAAGGTCGAGATACGGCGGATGTCGAGGCGCACCGAGGCGTAGAACTTGAGGGCGTTGCCGCCCGTGGTGGTCTCCGGGCTGCCGTACATGACGCCGATCTTCATCCGGATCTGGTTGATGAAGATCACCATGCAGTTCGAGCGCGAGATCGAGCCGGTGAGCTTGCGAAGGGCCTGGCTCATCAGGCGAGCCTGGAGGCCGGGTTGGCTCTCGCCCATCTCGCCCTCGATCTCGGCCCGCGGGGTGAGCGCGGCCACCGAATCGACCACCAGCACGTCGATGGCGCCGGAGCGCACCAGCGTGTCGGTGATCTCAAGAGCCTGCTCGCCCGTGTCGGGCTGCGAGATGAGCAGGTCGTCGAGGTTGACGCCGAGCTTGCGGGCGTAGACCGGATCCAGGGCGTGCTCGGCATCCACGAAGGCGCAGACACCGCCCTTCTTCTGCGCCTCCGCGATGGTGTGGAGCGCCAGCGTCGTCTTGCCGGACGATTCGGGTCCGTAGATCTCGATGACGCGGCCGCGTGGCAGGCCGCCGACGCCGAGCGCGATGTCGAGGCCCAAGGAGCCGGTCGAGACGGTCTCGACCTCCTGCACCTTATCGGTCTTGCCGAGCCGCATGATCGAGCCCTTGCCGAAGGCGCGCTCGATCTGAGACAGGGCGGCGTCAATGGCCTTGGACTTGTCCTTGTCCACCGGGGGCATGTCGACCACTTTCAATGCGGGCTGGGCCATCTGGCGGGCTCCTTATGAAGGGGTTGGACGCAGTTCACAACGCGCGTCGCCACCGCCCCTATGTACCCGTTTTGTTCTCACCCGACAAGGGCCGGAACGCCTCTTACGGCGCGATGTCCGTGAAAACGTGGCTCAACACCGAACAGGCCTCGGATCCACCAACCTGAAAGGTATTCGGGCGATCTGGGCACGCGGAGAGCCTCAGGCGATCGGCCTGCCCACGACTATGGAGAGCCACAACCCAGCTGCCGTCGCGCTACGGGGCGGAACCGCAGCGGCACGGCGCCTCCCGCGCCACCGAATCCGGCCGCGCATGGGTGCCGCCAGGATCAGACGGACAACACGTCCGCGGATCGGCATCCACCAGACGAACGGGCGCCACGAACGACGGCGCCCGGCACGAATCCGGCTCTCGCGAGTCGAATTGCGTCCGGGCGTTCGTCGTTCCGGTCCACCGGCGATCCGGGGATGGACGCCCCGTGGCGCACCATCCCGCGCCGCGGGCCGGGATCGGGCGGATGCGGAGACCGCAGCCGCCGAGATCCCGAGATCAGGCGGCTTCGCCGGCCTCGGCCTGGGCGGCGTCGCCCTCGACCAGCTTCCAGGTCTTGGTCTTCGAGAACGGACGGCACTCCTCGATGAACACCGTCTGCCCGACCTTGGCGACGTTGCCCTCGTCGTGCGCGTGGTAGTTCTTCGAGCGACGCACGGTCTTCTTCATCACCGGGTGCGTGAAGCGGCGCTCCACCTTGACCACGATGGTCTTCTCACCCTTGTCGCTGACGACGGTGCCCTGCAGGATGCGCTTCGGCATGGTTGTCTCCTAAAACCCGCCTCAGCCCTTGGCCTGCTGCAGCGTCTTGGCGCGCTGCAGAGTCCGGACACGGGCGATGTCGCGACGGACCTCGCGGACGCGGGCGACGTTCTCGAGCTGGCCGGTGGCCCCCTGGAAGCGCAGGTTGAACTGCTCCTTCTTGAGGTTCAGCAACTCGTCGTTGAGCTGATCCGGCGACAGCGCCTTCAGATCAGACAGTCTCTGGGTCGACTTCACGATATCCTCCGTTCAGTCGGCGATGCGCTGGACGACCCGCGTGCGGATCGGAAGCTTCGCGGCGCCGAGTCGGAGCGCCTCCTTGGCGATGTTCTCGGCAACGCCGTCGACCTCGAACATGATCCGTCCCGGATGCACGCGAGCGGCCCAGTAATCCGGGGCACCCTTACCGGAGCCCATGCGGACCTCGGTCGGCTTCGAGGAGACCGGCACGTCCGGGAACACCCGGATCCAGACGCGGCCCTGACGCTTCATCTCGCGGGTGATCGCGCGGCGGGCCGCCTCGATCTGGCGGGCGGTGACGCGCTCGGGC
Source organism: Methylobacterium sp. P31 (assembly GCA_050632875.1). Classification (GTDB taxonomy): domain Bacteria; phylum Pseudomonadota; class Alphaproteobacteria; order Rhizobiales; family Beijerinckiaceae; genus Methylobacterium. Next base: position 1,299,109 of record JBODSC010000003.1, read on the forward strand.
TCCACCGCCTTCAGGCCGAACTGGCCGAAGTTCAGCTCGAAGCCGCCCTTGGCCGCACCGTGGATGCGGCCCTTGAACTGCTTGCGGAAGCGGGTCTTTTTCGGTTGCAGCATGGCTTCCTACCTTACGCGTGCTCGCGCTCGCGGCGTCCGCGCTCGCGGCCGCCCTCGCCATCGCGCTCACGGCGCCCGCCGGAGCGGCCGCCCTCTTCCTGGGCCTTCTTGTCCTGAGCCATCGGATCGTGCTCGAGGATCTCGCCCTTGAACACCCACACCTTGATGCCGCAGGTGCCGTAGGTCGTGAACGCCGTCGCGGTGCCATAGTCCACGTCGGCGCGCAGCGTGTGCAGCGGGACGCGGCCCTCGCGGTACCATTCCTGGCGCGCGATCTCGGCGCCGCCGAGACGGCCCGAGCAGTTGATCCGGATGCCCTCGGCACCCAGACGCATGGCCGACTGCACGGCCCGCTTCATGGCGCGCCGAAAGGCGACGCGACGCTCGAGCTGCTGGGCGATCGAGTCCGCCACCAGGGTGGCATCGATCTCGGGTTTGCGCACCTCGACGATGTTGATGGTCACGTCGGCCTTGGTCATCGTGCCGACGAGCTTGCGCAGCTTCTCGATGTCCGCGCCCTTCTTGCCGATCACCACGCCCGGGCGACCCGAGTGGATGGTGACGCGGCACTTCCGGTGCGGGCGCTCGATGACGATCTTGGAGACCGCCGCCTGCTTGAGCTGCTTCATGAGGGCGGCGCGGATCGCGACGTCCTCATGCATGAGCTTCGCGTAGTCCCCCTTGTTGGCGAACCAGCGGGAGTCCCAGGTCCGGTTGATGCCGAGCCGGAGACCGATCGGGTTGACTTTCTGGCCCATCAGATCCTCCTCAAGCCGCTTCGGCCTGGCGGACTTCGCGAACCACGATGGTGAGGTTCGAGAAGGGCTTCAGGATACGCGCGCCGCGGCCGCGGGCGCGGGCGTGAAAGCGCTTGAGAACGAGCGCCTTGCCCACGAAGGCCTGGGAGACGACGAGGTCGTCCACGTCCAGGTCGTGGTTGTTCTCGGCGTTGGCGATCGCGCTCTCGAGGCACTTCTTGACCTCGGTGGAGATCCGCTTGCGCGAGAACTGGAGATCGGCAAGCGCCGTCTCGACCTTCTTGCCGCGGATCATCTGCGCCACGAGGTTGAGCTTCTGCGGGCTGACGCGCAGCATGCGCGCGACGGCCTTCGCCTCGTTCTCGGGGAGCGCGCGGGGGTGGCTTGCTTGCCCATCTCAGCGCCTCTTCGCCTTCTTGTCGGCCGCGTGGCCGGGGAAGGTACGGGTCGGCGAGAACTCGCCGAACTTGTGCCCGACCATCTCCTCGGTGACGTAGACCGGGATGTGCTTCTGCCCGTTGTGCACACCGAAGGTGAGCCCGACGAACTGCGGGAGGATCGTGGAGCGGCGGCTCCAGATCTTGATGACCTCGGAGCGCGAGGAGCCCCGCGCCGCCTCGGCCTTCTTGAAGAGGTAGCCGTCGACGAACGGCCCCTTCCAGAGAGAGCGTGCCATAGCGATTACTTCTTGCGGTTGTGGCGGCTGGACAGGATGAACACGTCGGTCCGCTTGTTGGACCGGGTCTTCTTCCCCTTGGTGGGCACGCCCCAGGGCGTGACCGGGTTGCGGCCGCCCGAGGTGCGACCCTCGCCGCCGCCGTGCGGATGGTCGACCGGGTTCATCGCCACGCCGCGGTTATGCGGGCGCTTGCCGAGCCACCGGTTGCGCCCGGCCTTGCCGAGCGAGATGTTCATGTGGTCCGGGTTCGAGACCGCGCCAACGCTGGCGAAGCACTGACCATGGACCAGGCGCTGCTCGCCCGAGTTGAGGCGGAGCGTCACGTAGCCCTGGTCGCGGCCAACGATCTGCGCGTAGTTGCCGGCCGAGCGGGCGATCGCGCCGCCCTTGCCGATCTTCAGCTCGACGTTGTGGACGATCGTGCCCACCGGCATCGAGCCGACCGGACCGGCATTGCCCGGCTTGATGTCGACGTTCTCGCCGGCCACCACCTTGTCGCCCGGCTGCAGACGCTGCGGGGCCAGGATGTAGCTCTGCTTCCCGTCGGGGTAGCTGATCAGGGCGATGAAGGCGGTGCGGTTCGGATCGTACTCGATCCGCTCCACCGTGGCGGCGACGCCGAGCTGCTCGCGCCGCTTAAAGTCGACGTTGCGCAGCACGCGCTTGTGACCGCCGCCGCGGAAGCGGACGGTGACGCGGCCGAGGTTGTTCCGGCCGCCGGAGGAGATCTTGCCCTCCGTCAGCGCCTTCACCGGCTTGCCCTTGTAGAGCTCACGGCGGTCGACGAGCACGAGCTGGCGCAGGCTCGGCGTGACCGGTTTGAATGTCTTCAAGGCCATCGGCTTGGATCCCTAAAACCCGTCCTCAGAGCCCGGTCGTGACGTCGATCGTGTGGCCCTCGGCCAGGGTCACAATCGCCTTCTTCACGTCGGAGCGCTGTCCGCGGAGGCCGCGGAAAATCTTCTTCTTTCCCTTGGTGACAAGGGTGTTCACGGCCGTGACCTTGACGTCGAACAGCTTCTCCACGGCCTCTTTGATCTGAGGCTTGGTCGCCTTGGGGGCGACCCGGAACACGACCTTGTTCTGCTCGGTCAGGTTGGTCGCCTTCTCGGTGATGACCGGGGAGACGACGATGTCGTAGTGGCGCGGATCGGCACTCATTTGAAACGCTCCTCCAGCGCGTCGACGGCGGCCTTGGTCAGGACGAGCGTGTCGCGGCGCAGGATGTCGTAGACGTTGATGCCCTGCACGGGCAGCACGTCGATCTGCGGGATGGCGCGGGCGGCCCGGCCGAAATTCACGTCGACCTCGGCACCGCCGATGATCAGCGCGTTCGAGAGGCCCATCTTGCCGAAGCGCTCGACGAGACCCTTGGTCTTATGATCCTCGATCTTGATGTCGTCGACGACGATCAGGGTCGAGGCCTTGGCCTTGGCCGACAGGGCGTGGCGCAGCGCCAGCGCACGGACCTTCTTGGGCAGGTCGTGGCTGTGGTCGCGCGGGACCGGACCGAAGGCCCGGCCGCCGCCGCGGAACTGCGGCGCCGAAGCCGCGCCGTGGCGGGCGTTACCGGTGCCCTTCTGCTTGTAGAGCTTCTTGCGGGTCCGGTTCACGTCCGAGCGGTTCTGCACGGCGTGGGTGCCGGCGCGGCGCTTGGCGAGCTGCCAGCGGACCATGCGCTGCAGCAGGTCGGCGCGCGGCTCCAGGCCGAAGATCTCTTCGTTCAGCTCGACCGAACCGGCACCGGCGCCGTCGAGGGTTTTGACATCGAGCTTCATCACGCGGTCTCCTCAGCCGCAGCGGCCTCAGGAGCCGGGGCGGACGCGCCGTTCTCACGGAACTTGCCCGGCAGCGGAACATCGGCGGGGAGCTTGCGCTTCACCGCGTCACGGATCTGGATCCAGCCGCCGGCGACGCCCGGCACCGCACCCTCGACCAGGATCAGGCCGCGCTCGGGATCGGTGCGCACGACGCGCAGGTTCTGGGTCGTGACCCGCTCGACGCCGAGGTGACCCGGCATCTTCTTGTTCTTGAAGGTCTTGCCCGGGTCCTGACGACCTCCGGTCGAACCGATCGAACGGTGCGAGATCGACACGCCGTGGGTGGCGCGCAGGCCGCCGAAGTTCCAGCGCTTGATGCCGCCGGCGAAGCCCTTACCGGTGGTGGTGCCGGTGACATCCACGAACTGGCCGGGGATGAAGTGGTCCGCGGTGATCTCGGCGCCGACCGGGATCAGCGCGTCCTCGGTGACGCGGAACTCGGCGAGCTTCTTCTTCGGCTCGACCTTGGCGACCGCGAAGCGGCCCCGCTCGGCGGCCGAGACGTTCTTGACCTTGGCCTTGCCGACGCCGACCTGCAGCGCGACGTAGCCGTTCTTCTCGACGGTGCGGTGGGCAACCACCTGGCACTGGTCGATCTTGAGCACGGTGACGGGGACATGCTCCCCCGCGTCCGTGAAGACGCGGGTCATGCCGACCTTCTGTGCGATGACGCCTGAGCGCATAGGTCTCTCCCTCGCGCGATGAAACGGTAAGCCCTAAGTCCCAGCGGGACTCAGAGCTTGATCTCCACGTCCACGCCGGCGGCGAGGTCGAGCTTCATCAGCGCGTCCACGGTCTGCGGCGTCGGATCGACGATATCGAGCACTCGCTTGTGCGTGCGCATCTCGAACTGCTCGCGCGACTTCTTGTCGATGTGCGGCGAGCGGTTCACGGTGAACTTGGCGATGTGCGTCGGAAGCGGGATCGGGCCGCGGATGGTCGCGCCCGTGCGCTTGGCCGTGGAGACGATCTCCTTGGTCGACGCATCGAGGATGCGGTGATCGAACGCCTTCAGGCGGATGCGGATGTTCTGACCGTTCATGATCCTGGAACCTTGAGAGGGACGGCGGGGTACGCGGGGCCTTCACCCCGCCGCGCCCTGCTAAGGATGCTTTCTCGAGGCTCAGTCGTTGATGGCGGCGACGACGCCGGCGCCGACGGTGCGGCCGCCCTCGCGGATGGCGAAGCGCAGCTTCTCCTCCATGGCCACCGGCACGATCAGCGCCACCTCCATGGTCACGTTGTCGCCCGGCATCACCATCTCGGTGCCCTCCGGCAGCGTCACGATCCCGGTCACGTCGGTGGTCCGGAAGTAGAACTGCGGCCGGTAGTTGGTGAAGAACGGTGTGTGACGGCCGCCCTCCTCCTTGGTCAGGATGTAGGCCTCGGCCTTGAACTTGGCGTGCGGCTTCACCGAACCCGGCTTGCACACGACCTGGCCGCGCTCCACGTCCTCGCGCTTCGTGCCGCGCAGCAGCACGCCGACGTTGTCGCCCGCCTGACCCTGGTCGAGCAGCTTGCGGAACATCTCCACGCCCGTGACCGTCGTCTTGGTGGTCGCCCGGATGCCGACGATCTCGACTTCCTCGCCCACCTTCACGATGCCGCGCTCGACGCGACCCGTCACCACCGTGCCGCGGCCCGAGATCGAGAACACGTCCTCGATCGGCATCAGGAACGGCAGGTCGATCGGACGCTCCGGCTGCGGGATGTACTCGTCCACCGTCTGCATCAGCTTCAGAACGGCTTCCTTGCCGATCTTCGGCTCCTTGTCCTCCAGCGCCATCAGCGCCGAGCCCTTGGTGATCGGGATGTCGTCGCCCGGGAAGTCGTACTTCGACAGGAGGCTCGCGCACCTCCAGCTCGACCAGCTCCAGGAGGCTCCTCGTCGTCGACCATGTCGACCTTGTTGAGGAACACCACCAGCGCCGGCACACCCACCTGACGCGCCAGCAGGATGTGCTCGCGGGTCTGCGGCATCGGCCCGTCGGCCGCCGACACCACCAGGATCGCGCCGTCCATCTGCGCCGCGCCCGTGATCATGTTCTTCACGTAGTCGGCGTGGCCGGGGCAGTCCACGTGCGCGTAGTGCCGGTTCTGCGTCTCGTACTCCACGTGCGCCGTCGAGATCGTGATCCCGCGCGCCTTCTCCTCCGGAGCCTTGTCGATCTGGTCGTAGGCCGTGAACGTCGCCCCGCCCGTCTCCGCCAGAACCTTCGTGATCGCCGCCGTCAAAGACGTCTTGCCGTGATCAACGTGGCCAATCGTGCCAATGTTGCAGTGCGGCTTGGTGCGGGAGAACTTTTCCTTGCCCATCAGAGCCTCCTAAATTCGAACTCGCGTTGCGGAAGAAGAAGTACTTAGGCGTACTTGGCGATGACCTTGTCGGCCTCACCGCGCGGCACCTCTTCGTAGTGGTCGAACTGCATGGTGAAGTTCGCCCGGCCCTGCGACATGGAACGCAGGTTGTTCACGTAGCCGAACATGTTGGCCAGCGGCACCATCGCGTTGATGACGTTGGCGTTGCCGCGCATGTCCTGGCCCTGGATCTGGCCCCGGCGGGAGTTCAGGTCACCGATGACGGAGCCGGTATACTCCTCCGGCGAGACCACCTCGACCTTCATCACCGGCTCGAGCAGGACCGAGCCGCCCTTCTGCAGCGCCTCACGGAAGGCGGCGCGGGAGGCGATCTCGAAGGCCAGGGCCGAGGAGTCGACGTCGTGGTAGGCGCCGTCGATCAGCTCGATCTTGACGTCCACCACCGGGAAGCCGGCGAGCACGCCCGCGCCGAGGACCGAGTTGAGGCCCTTCTCGACGCCCGGGATGTACTCCTTCGGCACCGCGCCGCCGACGATCTTCGACTCGAACGAGAAGCCGGCGCCCGGCTCGTTCGGCTCGACCACGAACTTCACGCGGGCAAACTGGCCGGTACCGCCGGTCTGCTTCTTGTGCGTGTAGTCGATCTCCTGGCGACGGGTCAGCTTCTCGCGGTAGGCGACCTGCGGCTGGCCGATATTCGCGTCGACCTTGTAGGTGCGGCGCAGGATATCGACCTTGATGTCCAGGTGGAGCTCGCCCATCCCCTTGAGGATGGTCTGGCCCGACTCTTGGTCGGTGGAGACGCGGAAGGACGGGTCCTCGGCGGCCAGCTTCGAGAGCGCGATGCCGAGCTTCTCCTGGTCGGCCTTCGACTTCGGCTCGACGGCGATCTCGATCACCGGCTCGGGGAACTCCATCTTCTCGAGGATCACGGCCTTCTGCGAGTCGCACAGGGTGTCACCCGTGCGGGTCTCCTTTAGGCCGGCCAGGGCGACGATGTCGCCGGCATAGGCCTCCTTGATGTCCTCGCGGTTGTTGGCGTGCATCAGCAGCATGCGGCCGACGCGCTCCTTCTTATCGCGCGAGGAGTTGAGCACGTTGGCGCCCGACTCGACCTTGCCCGAGTACACGCGGCAGAAGGTGATCGTGCCGACGTGGGGATCGTCCATGATCTTGAACGCGAGCATGGAGAAGGGATCCGAATCCGACGGATGCCGGACGGTCTCTTCCTCGGTCTTGAAGTCGATGCCCTTGATCTCGCCGCGATCTGCCGGGGAGGGCAGGTAGTCCACGACGGCGTCGAGGAGCGGCTGCACGCCCTTGTTCTTGAACGCCGAGCCGCAGAGCACCGGGTGGAAGGCGCGCAGCTGCACGGCCTTGCGTACCAGAGCGCGCATCTGCGCCTCGTCCGGCTCAGTGCCGTCGAGGTAGGCGGCCATGGCGTCGTCGTCGAGCCTCGACGCAGGCCTCGACCAGCTTAGTGCGGTACTCGACGGCCTGATCCTTGAGGTCGGCGGGGATCTCGACCTCGTCGAAATTGGCGCCCAGCGCCTCACCCGACCAGACGATCGCCTTCATCTTGATGAGGTCGATCACGCCCTGGAAGTTGGACTCGGCCCCGATCGGCAGCTGCAGGCAGACTGGCTTGCCGGCGACGCGGTCGATGATGTCGGCGACGCACTTGAAGAAGTCGGCGCCGATCTTGTCCATCTTGTTGACGAACACGACGCGCGGCACGTCGTACTTGTCGGCCTGACGCCACACGGTCTCGGTCTGCGGCTCCACGCCCTGGTTGCCGTCGAGCACGCACACGGCGCCGTCGAGAACGCGCAGCGAGCGCTCCACCTCGATGGTGAAGTCCACGTGGCCGGGGGTGTCGATGATATTCAGGCGCTTGTCGCGCCAGAAGCAGGTGGTCGCAGCCGAGGTGATCGTGATGCCACGCTCCTGCTCCTGCTCCATCCAGTCCATGGTGGCGGCGCCCTCATGGACCTCGCCGATCTTGTGGGACTTTCCGGTGTAGTAGAGGATCCGCTCGGTCGTCGTGGTCTTGCCGGCATCGATGTGCGCCATGATGCCGAAGTTGCGGTAGTCCTCGATCGCGTGCGTGCGGGGCATCGAATTGCTCCTGAGAGACGGCGGAACCGCTTACCAGCGGTAGTGCGAGAAGGCGCGGTTGGCTTCCGCCATCCGGTGCGTGTCTTCGCGCTTCTTGACGGCGTTGCCGCGGTTGTTGGCGGCGTCGAGCAGCTCGGCGGAGAGACGCTCGATCATGGTGCGGTCGTTCCGGGCGCGGGCGGCCTGGATCAGCCAGCGGATGGCCAGGGCCTGGCGGCGCTCGGTGCGCACCTCGACGGGGACCTGGTAGGTCGCGCCGCCGACGCGGCGGGAGCGGACCTCGATCATCGGGGCGACGTTGTCGAGGGCAGCGCGGAACACCTCGATCGGGTTGGCGCGGGCGCGGTTCTCGACGATGTCGAAGGCGCCGTAGACGATCCGCTCGGCGGTCGACTTCTTGCCCTCGTACATGATGGAGTTCATGAACTTCGTCAGCACCACGTCCCCGTATTTCGGGTCCGGGATGATCTCACGCTTCTCGGCAGAGTGACGACGGGACATTGGCTTCAGCTCTCGAACAATATGGTCTTAAGCACCCCGCGCAGGCCACCTGAGCCCGAAGGCCGGCGGCATCCTTGACAGGGCCGTGGAAACGCTTGGCGGCGCCCGGAAAACCCGGGCCCCGAACTTACTTCGGACGCTTGGCGCCGTACTTCGAGCGGCGCTGCTTGCGGTTCTTGACGCCCTGCGTGTCGAGCACGCCGCGCAGGATGTGGTAGCGCACGCCCGGAAGGTCCTTCACGCGGCCGCCGCGGATCATGACCACGGAGTGCTCCTGAAGATTGTGACCCTCGCCCGGGATGTAGCCGATCACCTCGAAGCCGTTGGTGAGGCGCACCTTGGCGACCTTACGGAGCGCCGAGTTCGGCTTCTTCGGAGTCGTCGTGTAGACGCGGGTGCAGACGCCGCGCTTCTGCGGGCAAGCGTCGAGCGCCGGAACCTTATTGCGGCTCCGCTGGATCTTCCGCGGCTGGGCGATCAGCTGGTTGATCGTCGGCATCCTGTGCCCTCTTCCTCGGTCACCTAGGCCGGACTGCACAGGGCAGCCCGCAAAACGAATATGCGCCGGAGGGCCAGTCACGGACCCTCGGCGCGGTGTGGGCAGAGGAGCACGCCCTAAACGAACGCGCTCGTACCTACGGATCTGACTTACACGTCAGGCGATTTGAACCCTCGGAGCGCTCGGGGCGATGGCGGCGGCTTCCGGGGGTATGCCCAAGGGCCGTCGGCAGCCGATGGCCGTCCGAAGTGGCGCGCTTCTAGACGCGGTTTCCCCGCAGGTCAATGCGTCCGCGGCAGAAAACTGCACCGCGCCGGGGGTTAAGGATCGGTCAAGGCGTGAGGTCGAGCCCTCCCGATCGGCAGCTCGGCGCGGCGCCGGGAATGGCTGATCGATCCTGGGCGCGACGAGCCGTCCGGTCAACGCTGCCACCGGACGGATGCCGGTGGCCGAGCGACGCGTGCGCGATCGGACGTTCTCTGGATCCGCGACGACGGCGACGACGCGGCCGGAGAGGAAGATCCACTGCGCGTTCCGCAGCTTTCCTGGCGAAACATGCTCGGCGCGGGCGCAAGAATGAAATCCAGCGCTGTTGCGTTTGCCGCACACGACAGATGATGGTGCAGGCGATCTCGAGCTTATGGCGTGATGATCTTATCGAATACTCGACATTCCGCTACGCTTGGAGTCAACATCTTCGATGCTTGCAGAAGATCATGGATCCGCATCGTCCATGATCCCGGCGAACTTGATGCTGGGAGACATGGACGGCCGCCGATCCCACCGAGGGAGATATTTGTGCGCCGCCTCTTCGCCATTGCCCTTGCAAGCCTCCTGTCGGTGGGAGCCGCTCAGGCTGATCGTCTCGACGACATCTGGAAGGCTGGCCTTCTCCGGGTCGCCGCCTTCGACAGCAACCCACCCTTCGGCTTCGTCGATCCGGCCACCAAGAAGATCGCCGGGCTCGATGTCGATTACGCGCAGGCACTCGCCGACAGGATTGGGGTGAAGCTGGACGTGCGCCCCACCAACCCGGCGGATCGCATCCCGCTCCTGACCTCCGGCAAGGTCGATTTGGTGCTGGCGAACTTCTCCATCACGGAGGAGCGCGCCAAGCAGCTCGATTTCAGCATCCCGTACTTCGCCTCCGGCCAGCAATTCCTGGCCAGGAAGGGCAGCCTGTCGTCGCCCCAGCAGCTGAACGGCCTGCGCATCGGCGCCGACAAGGGTACCACCAACGTGATCGTGCTCCGCCGCGACTTCCCGACGGTGGTTGTGGTCGCCTTCGACGACACGCCCTGCGCCTTCACGGCCCTGCGCAACGGAAACGTCCAAGCCATCACGCAGGACGGTCCGAAGCTCGTCGGGCTGCTGGCGAAGGTTCCGGACCGGCAGAACTACGAGATCCCGCCCTTCAGCATCTCCAACGACTATATCGGCGTCGGCATCCCCAAGGGCGAGACACGGCTGCGCGACCTCGTGAACCAGACTCTGCGGGAGCTGGAGGCGGCCGGCAAGGCGGCCGCGATCTACGACCGCTGGCTCGGCCCGAACACGGATCAGCCGCTGCCGCGCCTGTTTCGAATCGGGGACCACAGCTAGACGACCCGGAACGGCCCGGGTGTCCGCGCTGTTCGGCGATCTCCTCGCGCCGCGTTATCTGGTCTGGTTGTTGCAGGGATTTGGGGTCACCCTCACCCTGTCGGCCGCCGTCTGCCTCGCCGGCACGGCGCTGGGCCTCTCGGCGTGCTGCCTGCGCGCAGTGGGCAGCACGCTGACACGGCGGGTCGTGGGCGGCTGCATCGGCCTCGTGCGCAACACGCCGCTGCTGGTGCAGCTCTTCGTCTGGTACTTCGCGGCCGCCCTGTTGCCGAGCGGGCTCGTCGCGTGGCTGAACACGCCGCACGCCATCGACCTGCACTTCGGCGCCCTGCTGCGCTGGCCGGCCTACGAGACGCTCGCCGGCTTCTTCGGGCTGACGCTCTATGCCAGCGCCTACATCGCCGAGGAAGGCCGGGCCGGCATCAAAGGCGTCCGCCCGGCCCAGCTCGAGGCGGCCCTCGCCCTCGGCCTGACACCGGTCCAGGCGTTCCGCCACGTGGTGCTGCCGCAGGCCCTACGGATCGCCTGGCTGCCGATCGTCGGCCAATATCTCAACACGATCAAGAACACGTCCCTCACCATGACGATCGGCCTCGCCGAGCTGTCCTATGCTGCGCGACAAGTGGAGACCGAGACCTTCCAGGCCTTCCAGGCCTTCGGCATCGCGACCCTGCTCTATGTCGGCGCGGTAACGCTGGTGGAGGTTGCAGGACAGGGCATAGCCCGCGGCATCACCCCGGCGGGACGGGATCCGCTCCGATGAACCTCGCGGTCGTTACCGACAATCTCGCTTACCTGCTGGTCGGGGCCTGGCCGGACGGGCCGATCGGCGGGCTGACGCTGACGCTGATTCTCTTCGGCCTGTCCAGCCTCGCCTCGGGCGTGCTGGGGCTCGTCCTCGGCATCGGGATCGCGATGAGCACGGGAGTGGCGCGGCACGTGCTGACCGCGGGGCTCGGACTCCTCCGGGCCGTGCCGATCGTGATGCTGATCTTCTGGACCTACTTCCTGCTGCCGATCCTGTTCGGTGTGTCGGTTCCAGAGATCGGCACCGTGGCGGCGGCCCTGTCGCTGGTCGGCGGCGCCTACCTGTCCTACGCGGTGGCGGCGGGCATCGAGAGCGTCGGGCCCGGCCAGAGGAAGGCCGGGCTGGCGCTGGGCTTCGGCCGCTGGCAGGTGCTGCGCTTCGTCATCCTGCCCCAGGCCCTGCGAGCCATGGCGCCGTCCTTCGTCAACCAATGGACCGAACTCATCAAGGACACGGCGCTGGCTTACGTGATCGGCGTGCCCGAACTCTCCTTCACGGCCGCGCAGGTAAACAACCGCGCCATGGTTTACCCGGCGGAGATCTTCCTCTTCGTCGGCGCCGTCTATGCAGGCCTCTGCGCGACCCTCGACTTGGTCGCGTCCACGCTCACTCGCAGCAGCAGTCGGGCCGCAGCCTGAACCGCCCGGCAGGACGGCCCGGCGGAATGGTCCCGTTCTGGAACCGCGCGAGCTGGGACCGCGCGAGCACGCCCGCGCCCGTGCGCACCGTGTCGTCACTAAACCGCTTGCCGACCGCTCGGAAATTCCTGCCGATCGGCGGAATGTCGGCGTACCGGATCGGGGCAGGGAGGCAGCACTACGGTCTACGGAAGATTAAACCGGACCATCGAATTGTCGCGATCACCGGGCGGCCGGCACGCCGCCCAAGTTCGCGTCAAGGAAGTTGCGTATGGGTTGCGTCGCGGTCAGCAACGTCGTTCCGTTCCGGCGGGCGATCCCCGTAGCGGCGCCGGGCGAGCGGGAGGCGCGCAACCGCCGCCGCAGCGAACAGCGCTCGCTCCTGGATGCGATCTATGCCACGGGCAGCATGATCGTCGCCGCCGAGGACCGGGCAACCAAGCTCACGGCCTCGCGCCTGCAGGTCTACGGCTTCCTAGCCATCGACGAGGTGAACGAAGACGGCACCATGCGCCGGCTGCGTCCGTCCGAGGCGATCCGCGCGCGCTCCGAACGCCCCTGGCGCCTGTCGAAGCCCGCATGCGGCGCCTCGGTCACCATCCCGAGCCTCGACGGGTTCCTCTTCGACGCGGGCGGCCAACCGGCCTGAACCCGGCAATCGCGGGAGACCTCAAGACCGGTGCGCCGCATCGCGCACCGGGCCTGCCTGTTCCGACGAGCGATTCTGGCTGACTAGGATCAGGTCGTCCGGACATCCACGCAGACCAAGCGCGCCACGGGGCGGCGCCTGTCGGGACTGTCACGCCGCCCAGGCGACACCGCCGATTTCGGAGCGCCCGGCTTGCCATCGCGGGCTGCCCGTAGTATGCGCCCGGCCTTCGCGACATTCCCGATGGGTGCTCGCACCCTGTGAACGCGGTGACCGCGCCGGTGTCTCCCGACACCGCCAGCGCGGTCGACTACATGAGCCGGGGACATCAGATCCCCATCAGGCGTCGTCCGCCGGGCAATACCGCCCGTGTGCGGAAACCCGCCTGAAACAAGGAGTCACGCACGTGATCCAGATGCAGACGAATCTGGACGTCGCCGACAACTCGGGTGCACGCCGTGTGATGTGCATCAAGGTTCTCGGCGGGTCGAAGCGCAAGTACGCCGGGGTGGGCGACGTGATCGTCGTCTCGGTCAAGGAGGCGATCCCGCGCGGTCGCGTCAAGAAGGGCGACGTCATGAAGGCGGTCGTGGTCCGTACCGCCAAGGACGTGAAGCGTCCCGACGGTTCGGTCATCCGCTTCGACAAGAACGCCGCGGTCCTGATCAACAACCAGAAGGAGCCGATCGGCACCCGCATCTTCGGACCGGTGCCGCGCGAGCTGCGCGCCCGGAACCACATGAAGATCATCTCGCTGGCGCCGGAGGTGCTGTAATGGCCGCCAAGATCAAGAAGGGCGACAAGGTCGTCGTCCTCACCGGCCGCGACGCGGGTCGCTCCGGCGAGGTCATCCAGGTGCTGCCCAAGGAGAACCGCGCGTTCGTGCGCGGGATCAACCTGGTCAAGAAGCACCAGAAGCAGACCCAGAACCAGGAAGGCGGGATCATCTCCAAGGAGGCCGCCATCCAGCTCTCCAACATCGCGGTCGCCGACGCCAACGGCAAGCCGACCCGCGTTGGTTTCCGCATCCTCGAAGACGGGCGCAAGGTCCGGTTCGCCAAGACCACGGGGGATCAGATCGATGGCTGAGGCCGACAAGAACGCCTACACCCCGCGTCTGCGCAAGCACTACGACGAGGTGGTTCGCCAGAAGCTCATCGAGCAGTTTGGCTACAAGAACCCCATGGAAGTGCCGCAGATCACGAAGATCGTGATCAACATGGGCGTCGGCGAGTCCACCGCGGATCTCGAAGAAGGCCTCCGTGGCTGCGGGCGACCTCGCCCTCATCGCCGGCCAGAAGCCGGTGATCACCCGGGCCCGCAAGGCCATCGCGACCTTCAAGGTCCGCGAGGGCATGCCGATCGGCTGCAAGGTGACGCTGCGCAAGCAGCGCATGTACGAGTTCATGGACCGGCTGATCACCATCGCGCTGCCGCGCGTGCGTGACTTCCGCGGCCTGAACCCGCGCTCGTTCGACGGTCGCGGCAACTACGCGCTCGGTCTCAAGGAGCACCTCGTGTTCCCGGAGATCTCCTACGACAAGGCCGAGCAGACCTGGGGCATGGACATCGTCGTGGCGACCACCGCCAAGACCGATGCCGAGGCCAAGGCTCTGCTCGCCGCCTTCAAGTTCCCGTTCCGGCAGTGAGGCCCTCGGGTCTCAGACGCGGACACTGGAGATAGACGACATGTCGAAGAAAAGCTCAGTCGAGAAGAACGAGGCCCGCAAGGCGCTGGTGAAGCGCTTCGCGGCCAAGCGGAAGGCGCTGCTCGAGATCGCCAACAACGACGCCCTCGAGATGGAGGAGCGCTTCGAGGCGCGCCTCAAGCTCGCGGAACTGCCGCGCAACTCGTCGGCCACCCGCATCCGCAACCGTTGCGGCATGACCGGCCGTCCGCGCGCCTACTACCGCAAGATGGGCATCTCGCGCGTGGCGCTGCGCGAGCTTGGCAATCGGGGCCTGATCCCCGGCCTGGTCAAGTCGAGCTGGTAAGGAGGTCCCCATGGTTAACGATCCCGTGGGCGACATGCTCACCCGCATCCGCAACGGCCAGCTGCGCCGTCGCAACGTCGTCCAGACGCCCGGCTCGCGCCTGCGCGCCAGCGTCCTCGACGTCCTGAAGGCCGAGGGGTACATCCGCGACTACGCGGCGACCGACCTCGGCAACGGCCGCACCGAGTTCGCCATCGAGGCTCAAGTACTACGACGGGCGCCCCGTGATCCGCGAAATCCAGCGCGTGTCGAAGCCGGGCCGCCGGGTCTACTCGTCGGTCGGCGAGTTGCCGCACGTGGCCGACGGCCTCGGCGTCACCATCGTCTCCACCCCGCAGGGCGTCATGGCCGATCACGAGGCGCGCGAGCGCAACGTCGGCGGTGAAGTGCTCTGCACCGTGTTCTGATCGGGACGGAGGAGGTTATCCCATGTCTCGCGTAGGCAAGAAGCCGGTCCCCGTGCCGGCCGGCGTTACCGCCACGGTCACCGGTCAGACGGTGAAGATGAAGGGCTCGAAGGGCGAGCTGTCGTTCGTCGTTCCCTCGCTCGTCAACGTGGCGATGAAAGACGGCGCCATCGAGGTGCAGCCCGTCAACCAGTCCAAGCCGGCGCGCTCCCTGTGGGGCACGTCGCGGGCGCAGATTGCCAACATCGCCGAGGGCGTGTCGAAGGGCTTCGAGAAGAAGCTCGAGATCACCGGCGTCGGCTACCGCGCCGCCATGGCCGGCAAGGCCCTCAAGCTGTCGCTCGGCTACAGCCACGACATCGAGTACGCGATCCCCGCCGGGATCACGATCACCACCCCGAAGCCCACCGAGATCACGATCTCCGGGATCAACCGCCAGCAGGTCGGTCAGGTCGCCGCCGAGATCCGCGACTACCGCGGACCCGAGCCCTACAAGGGCAAGGGCGTGAAGTACGCGGGCGAGTTCATCTTCCGCAAGGAAGGCAAGAAGAAGTAAGGAGGGCATCATGTCTCGCAAGCTCGAAGCCCTCGATCGCCGCAAGGCGCGCGTCCGCCGCGCGCTGCGGGCCGCCGCCAATGGCCGCCCGCGGCTCTCGGTGTTCCGCTCGTCGAAGCAGATCTACGTGCAGGTCATCGACGACGTCGCCGGCAAGACGCTGGCCTCGGCCTCGTCGATCGACAAGGCCCTCAAGGGCGAACTCAAGACCGGCGCCGACGTCGCCGCCGCGACCGCGGTGGGCAAGCTCGTCGCCGAGCGCGCCAAGGCCGCGGGCGTCACGAAGGTGATCTTCGACCGGTCCGGCTACATCTATCACGGCCGCGTCAAGGCCGTGGCCGAGGCCGCCCGCGAGGGTGGCCTGGAGTTCTAAGTCACGACGGCGGGCCGGGCGGACACGCGTCGCCCGGCATATCCGAAACCCGATCGAGCGAGCGGCCCCGCCGGCCGCGTCAGTGAGATGGACAGGTAGACAACATGGCACGTGAACGTGAAGGCGGGGGCCGCGGCCGCCGCGAGGAGCGCGAGGAGCGCGACAGCGAGTTCGTCGACAAGCTCGTCCACATCAACCGCGTCGCCAAGGTGGTGAAGGGCGGCCGTCGCTTCGGCTTCGCGGCCCTGGTCGTCGTCGGCGACCAGAAGGGCCGCGTTGGCTTCGGTCACGGCAAGGCCCGTGAGGTGCCGGAGGCGATCCGCAAGGCGACCGAGGCCGCCAAGCGCGGCCTGATCCGCGTCTCGCTCCGCGAGGGCCGGACGCTGCACCACGACGTCAACGGCCGCCACGGCGCCGGCAAGGTGATCCTCCGCGCGGCCCCGCAGGGCACCGGCATCATCGCCGGCGGCCCGATGCGCGCCGTGTTCGAGACGCTCGGCATGCAGGACGTCGTCGCGAAGTCCCTGGGTTCGTCGAACCCCTACAACCTCGTGCGCGCCACCTTCGAGGCGCTCAAGAACGAGGACAGCCCGCGCTCCGTGGCGGCCCGCCGCGGCATCAAGGTGTCGAGCCTCCAGGCCCGCCGCCGCGACGCCGACCCGGCCGACCAGTCTGAAGCCGCGGTCGCGTAAGGGAGGGTTCGATGGCACAGAAGACTCTCCGCGTCGAGCAGATCGGCTCGCCGATCCGCCGTGAGGCCAGCCAGCGCCAGACGCTGATCGGCCTCAAGCTCAACAAGCTCCACCGCGTGGCCGAGCTGGAGGACACCCCTCCGTGCGCGGCATGATCCGCAAGGTTGCGCACCTCGTGCGCGTCCACGGCGACGTGGCGTGAGGAGGTCCCGATGAAGCTCAACCAGATCAGCGACAATCCCGGCGCCACCAAGGACCGGATGCGCGTGGGCCGGGGCATCGGCTCCGGCAAGGGCAAGACCGCGGGCCGCGGCGTGAAGGGCCAGAAGGCCCGGACCGGCGTGTCCATCAAGGGCTTCGAGGGCGGTCAGATGCCGCTGCATCGGCGCCTGCCGAAGCGCGGCTTCAACAACCTATACGCCCAGGACCTCAACGAGGTGAACCTCGGCCGGATCCAGGAGGCTGTCGACGCGGGCAAGCTCGACAAGGCCGCCACCGTGACGGTGGAGAGCCTGGTCGCCGCCGGCATCATCGCCCGTCCCCGCGACGGCGTGAAGCTGCTCGGCGTTGGCGAGCTCACCGCGAAGCTCAGCTTCGAGGTGACCCGCGCCTCCAAATCCGCCGTCGAGGCGGTCGAGAAGGCCGGCGGCTCGGTCAGCGTCGTCTACGCGGCGGGTGTCTCCACCCGCGGCGGCAGCGAGGCGGCCTCGGCCTGACGGACGCGATCGGGGCGACCGCGGGACCCGTTGCGCAGTTTTCGCGCACCCTATAAGCCGATCCTTCGAGCGGCGGCCCTGCGACCACGCGGGCCGCCGTTTTCATTTCATCCGGGCGCCGGACGCCCGGAGACACTTCCAGGACGCGACGCTTATGGCCTCAGCCGCCGAGCAGCTTGCCGCCAATCTCAATTTCGGTGCCATCGCCAAGGCCGATGAGCTGAAGAAGCGCATCTGGTTCACCCTCGGCGCCCTCGTGGTGTTCCGGCTGGGCACCTACATCCCGATTCCCGGCATCGACCCGGAGCAGTTCGCCCGGAATTTCCAGCAGCAGTCGGGCGGCGTGCTGGGCCTGTTCAACATGTTCTCGGGCGGCG
The DNA here is from genome assembly GCA_050632875.1 of Methylobacterium sp. P31. Lineage (GTDB taxonomy): Bacteria > Pseudomonadota > Alphaproteobacteria > Rhizobiales > Beijerinckiaceae > Methylobacterium. The sequence goes on from JBODSC010000003.1 coordinate 1,316,729, forward strand.
CCGTCGAGCGCATGGCGATCTTCGCCCTGAACATCATGCCGTACATCTCGGCCTCGATCATCGTGCAGCTCCTGACCTCGGTGATCCCGAGCCTGGAGGCGCTGAAGAAGGAGGGCGAGTCCGGCCGCAAGGTGATCAACCAGTACACCCGCTACCTGACTGTGGTGCTGGCGCTGGTTCAGTCCTGGGGCATCGCCATCGGCCTGCAGAGCTCCTCGGCGGCCATCGATCCGGGGCCGTTCTTCCTGGCTTCGACGGTGATCACGCTCACCGGCGGCACACTGTTCCTGATGTGGCTCGGCGAGCAGATCACCTCGCGCGGCATCGGCAACGGCTCGTCGCTGATCATCTTCGCCGGCATCGTCGCTCACCTTCCAGTGGCGATCGCGGGCGCGCTGGAGCTCGGCCGCACCGGCGCGCTGTCGCCGGCGGTGATCCTGGGTGTGGCCGTCGCCGCCGTGGCGCTGGTCTACTTCATCGTATTCATGGAACGCGCCCAGCGCCGGCTCCTGATCAACTATCCCAAGCGCCAGGTCGGCAACCGCATGTACGAGGGTCAGACCTCGTTCCTGCCGCTCAAGCTCAACACGTCGGGCGTGATTCCACCGATCTTCGCGTCGTCGCTGCTCCTCCTGCCGGCCACCGCCGCGAGCTTCTCGGCCCATGGCGGCACCACCGGCTGGCTCGGCACGATCACGGCCTATCTGGGTCACGGCACGCCGCTGTTCATGGTCCTCTACGCGGCCCTGATCATCTTTTTCACGTTCTTCTACACCGCGGTGGTCTTCAATCCGCAGGAGACGGCCGACAACCTGAAGAAGCATGGCGGCTTCATCCCCGGCATCCGACCGGGCGAGCGGACCGCGGCCTTCATCGACAAGGTGCTGACCCGCATCACGGTGATCGGTGCCCTGTACCTGACCTTCGTGTGCCTTTGCCCGGAGATTCTGTCGTCCTACGCGGCGGCGAGCCTCGGCTTTGGCGGCACCTCGCTGCTGATCGTGGTCTCGGTCACGATGGATACGGTGGCGCAGATCCACGGGCACCTGATGGCGCACCAGTACGAGGGCCTCGTGAAGAAGGCCAAGCTGCGTGGCGCCTCGACCACGCAACGCCGCCGTTGATGCTGATACAGAGGCGGGACGACACCAAGCTTCCTCCCGCCTCTGGTCCAAAGGTCCGGATGCCACCCGGCTCCGGATTGGCTAGAAAGACCCCAACCCGGCGATGCCAGGGAGGCTTCGCCACCGCCGCTTGAGCCCGGACAGAGTCGGGCCAGACGAGGACAACGCCATGCGCATCATTCTGCTCGGGCCGCCCGGTGCGGGAAAGGGGACGCAATCCGAGCGGATCGTGCAGCGCTTCGGCATCCCGCAGCTCTCCACCGGTGACATGCTGCGCGCGGCCGTCGCCGCGGGAACCCCGGTCGGCCTTGAGGCGAAGGCCGTGATGGAATCCGGGGGCCTCGTCTCGGACCGGATCGTGGTCGGGATCGTCGCCGATCGGATTGAGGAGCCGGATGCCCGGCGCGGCTTCATCTTGGACGGTTTCCCGCGCACGGTCGCGCAGGCCGAGGCGCTCGGCGAGATGCTCGCCGGCAAGGGGCTCAGCCTCTCCGCGGTGATCGAGCTGAAGGTGGACGAGAACGCTCTCGTCGGCCGGATCGAGAAGCGCGCCGCCGAGACTCTGGCGCGCGGGCAGGCGGTCCGCAAGGACGATACACCCGAGGTGTTCAAGCAGCGCCTGGAAGCCTACCACGCCCAGACGGCGCCGCTCTCGGCCTACTACGCGAAGCAGGGCATACTGCAGACCATCGACGGGATGCAGCCCATCGACAAGGTCACGGCCGACCTGATGGCTGTGCTGGAGCCGCACGCGGAGCCTGTCGCGTCCTGAGGAGGCGGCCCTCCGGTTTCCCGGATGGCGGCTCAGCCGCCTTGACCGATGTCGCCGGCCGCGTCGGAGTACCCGTCCGACGGGCCCGGCGCATCGCCGGGCCGGGTGCGTGGGACAATCAGCCGTGTCGAAAGTTGCAAGGCCGACTCGACAAGGACCTGCCATGATTCTCGGCCGTGTCTCCACCGCATTCCTCTTGCTCGCGGTAGCGGTGCCCCCTGCCAGCCGCGGCACAGAGTCCGACACAGTCCTTCGTCAATGGGCAGAGGCAGTTCCGGCACGCCTGTCGGCTGACGCTGAAGTACGCGGCCGGTGCCTGCGTGCGTCATTGTCCGGCCGGATGATACAGGAACGTGGGCCATTACTGCCGGCTGCTCAATCAGCGCAACCGCTGAGGCGGCGCCTCAGGGCCGCGTCCGCCTGTCGTTCCAGAGGGCGCCGAAGAAATTGACCAGGTCCATCTGAAGCGAACGGTGGCCGAAGAGCCGGAACGGATAGCCGTCGGTCACGCCGTCGCGCAGTTCGATCATGGCGGTGTTGGTATTGTAGCAAAATACCATTCGTCTGCCGCCGAAGGTGGCCCAGAGCAGATCTGGCTCGCCGGACTTCGCCTGCAGCTCCACGGAACCCGGCTCCGCCTCGGCGAGCACACCGCCGGTCACCGCCATGACCACGGGGAGAACCTCTTCGAGGGTCTCCTCGGCAGCCTTCAGCACAGAATCGGCAAAGGCGCGCAGGGTCGCGCCATCACTGGTGAGGATCGCCATCCGGCTTCTCTATGGCTCCCGCAAAGGCACCGCGCGCGGCGCATAGCGATCAGATAGCTCGGCATCCCGTCGTTGACATCGGCCCGCCCGCGCGCTAGCAGGCCGTCCTTCGTCCAACCGAACGATGGTCCGAGGTGCCCTGTCCGGGGCCACCCACGGGCCGCGTTGTCGTTTCACGTGCGCAGGGGCCGGCCTCCACCGGACGCGCACGACACCGGCCCGGATCTCCGGGTCCAACATGGAGAGTGATTGTGGCTCGTATCGCTGGCGTCAACATCCCGACCAACAAGCGCGTCGTCATCGCGCTCCAGTACATCCACGGCATCGGCCCGAAGAAGGCTGAGGAGATCACCCAGAAGGTGAACATCCCCGCCGAGCGCCGGGTCAACCAGCTCACCGACGCCGAGGTTCTGCAGATCCGCGAGACGATCGACCGCGACTACCTCGTCGAGGGCGACCTGCGCCGCGAAGTCTCGATGAACATCAAGCGCCTGATGGATCTGGGCGCCTATCGCGGCCTGCGTCATCGCAAGCAGCTCCCGGTCCGCGGCCAGCGCACCCACACCAACGCCCGCACCCGCAAGGGCAAGGCGAAGCCGATCGCCGGCAAGAAGAAGTAATCTTTTTCGGATCGGGAGGCCGTGCTTCGCTCGGCCTCCTTCCCGTCGCGCCGGGTGTCCCGCCAGGAGCCCGGCTTTGGCTCGACAGCCCTGCACGGGCACGCCGGCCAAGTCCCAAGAAGAATCCCGAGCGCCTGGCATTACGGGCGCGCCTGAAGGAAGAGTGAGAACAGATGGCCAAGGAACCGCAACGCGTCCGCCGCCGCGAGCGCAAGAACATCGTGTCGGGCGTGGCCCACGTGAACGCCTCGTTCAACAACACGATGATCACCATCACGGACGCGCAGGGCAACACGATCTCGTGGTCGTCCGCGGGCGCCATGGGCTTCAAGGGCTCGCGCAAGTCGACCCCGTACGCCGCCCAGGTCGCCGCCGAGGATGCCGGCCGCAAGGCCGCCGAGCACGGCATGCGCACCCTCGAGGTCGAGGTGTCGGGTCCGGGTTCGGGCCGCGAATCCGCGCTGCGCGCCCTCCAGGCCGCGGGCTTCACGGTGACCTCGATTCGCGACGTCACCTCTATCCCGCACAACGGCTGCCGGCCGCGCAAGCGCCGCCGCGTCTGATCCGAGCCTGCGAAGCCTTTTGACGGAGAAGCTCATGACGGGATCGAAGCCGCTTCCGGGCGTGCTGCGTTGGAACCTCGGGGACCTCACGGTCACCGCGCTCAACGACGGCTGGTTTCAGGCCAGCCTCGATCTCGTCACGGGGATCTCCAAGGAGGAGGCTGGGCAGCTCCAGGTGGCGGGCTTCCGCACCGAGCAGCCCAAGATAACTCTGAACGCCTTCCTGATCACCGGGGGCGGCCGCAAGCCGGTCCTGATAGATACGGGCTACGGCGACCTCGCACCGGCCGAGACTCTCGGCCGGGCCGGGGCAGCCCTGGCGCTCACCGGCGTCAAGCCGGAGGAGATCGAGACCGTCCTCGTCACGCATCTCCACCCCGACCACGTGGGCGGCTTGGTGAAGGGCGACGCGGCTCGGTATCCGAATGCCGAGATCGTGGTTCACGCCGACGAGGCGGCCCATTGGCTTCCGGACGAGGCGCTGTCCAGGGCGCCGGATGCGGCCAAGCCGTATTTCGAGGGCGCCCGCAAGGCGGTGGCGCCCTACGCCAAGCGGATGCGCGAGCATCGGGGCGGCGAGGTGCTTCCCGGCATAACCGCGGTCCATCTGCCCGGCCACACGCCGGGCCATTGCGGTTTCCGCATCGTCTCCGGTGGACAGTCGCTCCTGATGTGGACGGACGTGGTGCACCTGCCGGCGATCCAGTTCAAGAACCCGCAGGCGGGCGTGGGCTTCGATGTCGACGGGGAGCAGGCCCGGGAGACACGCAAGAAGATCATGGACGAGGTGGCGAGCGAGCGGACCTTCATCGCCGGTTCGCATCTCGAATTCCCGGCGCTCGGTTCCGTGGACCGGGACGGGGCCGGGTACAGCTTCGTGCCGGCTCTCTGGGTCGGGGGCGAGTAACGGCGGATACGGATTCAGGGACTGTTCGAGGCGCCAGCGGGCTGCCCCGGACGGCCGAAGCGCGGGAACGGGCGTCGCGGATCCCGGGCAAGGACGAGAGGTAGGATCGTGGTCATTCAGAAGAATTGGCAGGAACTGATCAAGCCGAACAAGCTGCAAGTCACGACCGGCGACGACCCGAAGCGGGTCGCCACGGTCGTCGCCGAGCCGCTCGAGCGCGGCTTCGGCACCACCCTGGGCAACGCCCTGCGCCGGGTGCTCCTGTCCTCGCTCCAGGGCGCGGCCGTGACCTCGGTGCAGATCGACGGCGTGCTGCACGAATTCTCGTCGATCCCGGGCGTGCGCGAGGACGTCACCGACATCGTCCTCAACATCAAGACTATCGCCATCCGCTCGCAGACGGATGCGCCGAAGCGCATGACCCTGCGCAAGACCGGCCCGGGCCTCGTCACCGCCGGTGACATCGGCACGGTCGGCGACATTCAGATCCTGAACCCCGACCTCGTAATCTGCACCCTCGACGACGGCGCCGAGATCCGCATGGAGTTCACGGTCGCCACCGGCAAGGGCTACGTCCCGGCCGAGCGCAACCGGCCCGAGGACGCCCCGATCGGCCTCATCCCGGTGGACTCGCTGTTCTCTCCGGTAACCAAGGTCAGCTACCGCGTCGAGACCACCCGCGAGGGCCAGGATCTCGACAAGGACAAGTTGACCATGACGGTCGAGACCAACGGGGCGGTCTCCCCGGAGGATGCGCTCGCCTACGCGGCGCGCATCATTCAGGACCAGCTGCAGGTCTTCGTGAACTTCGAGGATCCGCGCAAGGAGGAGGCCGCTCCGCTCGCGCCGCAGCTGCCCTTCAACCCGGCGCTGCTCAAGAAGGTCGACGAGCTGGAGCTGTCGGTCCGTTCGGCGAATTGCCTGAAGAACGACAACATCGTCTACATCGGCGACCTGATCCAGAAATCCGAGGGCGAGATGCTGCGGACCCCGAACTTCGGCCGCAAGTCGCTCAACGAGATCAAGGAAGTGCTCGCCGGCATGGGCCTGCACCTCGGCATGGACATCCCCGGCTGGCCGCCGGAGAACATCGAGGACCTCGCCAAGCGCTTCGAGGAGCACTACTGAGAGGCGAAGCCGTCTCGGGCTGAACCGGGCGGCGCTGCACGGCGCCGTCTGCTTGGCCGATCCAAATCCGGAGCTTCGCGGCACCACGCGAAGTTCCAGGAAAATCCCGCCGCGGGGTCATGCGGAATCAACCGCCCCGTCATCGGGGCACCCGGCCGTTCCGTGGCACGGCGGCCGAGACGAGAAGGAAGCCAGCACCATGCGTCACGCCTATCGCGGCCGCCGTTTCAACCGCACCGCCGAGCATCGCAAGGCGATGTTCGCCAACATGTCCGCCGCGCTGATCAAGCACGAGCAGATCATCACCACCCTGCCGAAGGCCAAGGACCTGCGTCCGGTGGTCGAGAAGCTGATCACGCTGGGCCGCACCGACAGCGTGCACACCCGCCGTCTCGCCATGGCGCAGCTGCGCGATGCCGACATGGTCAAGAAGCTCTTCACCGTGCTCGGCCCGCGCTACAAGGGCCGCCCGGGCGGCTACTGCCGCATCATGAAGGCGGGCTTCCGCCAGGGTGACAACGCCCCGCTGGCGGTGATCGAGTTCGTCGACCGCGACGTCGAGGCCCGCGGCAAGGATTCCGGTCCGAGCCAGGTCTCCGAGGCCGCTTGATCCTATCGGGCGTCCCGACGCGCCCAACTTATTGAGAAGCCGTCCCGGGTCCTCCGGGGCGGCTTCTCGCATTTCGGGTACCGCCGCCGTCGTTGCAGGTGGAACGAAGCAACCCGGTGCAGCGCGCGATCCCTGACCGTGGCGTGTCCCCAGGTCGCTTCGTTATGCCCGCGATGACGCCCCTCAGACACGAAAAACCCGCCGGCTCGCGCCGACGGGTCCGCAGCAGGGTCCACGTCTCGGATGGTCGCGGGAGCTCGCCCTGGCGGCCCGTGTCGGACAGGCCGGGAGCCTCGACCGCGCCGCGGTCCGAAAACCCCTATCCCTGCCGGGACTCGTCCGGTGGCCCGTCCTGATCCGGGTCGTTGTCACGCCGACGGCGCGGGAAGATGCCGTGATTGCTCATGGTCCACCTCCTCTTCGTAACCCGGGGCTTCGGGCCCCACGAGGGGACAATCAGCCGGCAACCGGCCGGTTCCCGGCTCCGATCAGCCGGGCCGAGCCGCCGTGTCCTCCAGAAGATTCGCGACCCGGGCCGCCAGATCCGCCGAGCGGAATGGCTTCGCGAGCACTGGCAGGTCCTCGGGGATCTGCATCGCCTCGGCATGGCCCGTGAGGATCAGGACAGGCAGGCGCGCGTACCGCTCGCGGATCGCGGCCGCGAGGCTCGATGCCGCTCATCCCGGGCATGGCGAGGTCGGCCACGACGATGTCGTAGCGGTCGCGCTCCAGAAGACGGAGCGCGGCTTCGCCGTCGCCCGCCTCGTCGGTGCTGTGGCCGAAGCCGGTGAGGAACGAGGCCGTGACGTGCCGCACCTGCGGATCGTCGTCGACAATGAGGACGCGCGCCCGCCGGGCAGCCACGGGAGCGGTGCCCGGTGCCTGCGCGGCCTGCGCCGGAGCCTCGGCCGCGAAGGGTAAGGCCAGCTCGACGCGCGTGCCCCGGCCGACCTCGCTGTCGATCACCAGGCGCCCCTTCGATTGCTGCGCGAGCCCGAACACCATAGCGAGTCCGAGCCCGGTGCCCTGGCCCACCGCCTTGGTGGTGAAGAACGGCTCGCACACCCGGCGCAGGATCTCCTCGGGGATGCCGGTGCCCTCGTCGGTGACGCTGATGCCGAGATAAGGGCCGTCGGCGATCTCGGGGTCGCCGGTGATGGTGAGCCGCCGCGTTGCCACCGTGATGGTGCCGCCCTCCGGCATGGCGTCCCGGGCGTTGATGCAGAGGTTGAGCACGGCAAGTTCGAGCTGGTCCGGATCGACCTGGACGGCGGGCAGATCGTCGGCCAGCTCGGTTTGCACGGTGACGAGGCCGCCGAGGCTGCGCCCGAAGAGGTCGCTCATCCCGGCGATCAGGGCATTCACGTCGATTGCCCGGGCCTGGAGGTCGTGGGCGCGGCTGAAGCTGAGGAGGCGCTTCGTCAGGGAGGCGCCGCGCTCGGCCGCCCCACGGGCGTTCTCGATCAGCCGCTGCACCCGCGGCTGATCGGCCACCTTCGGGCCGGCGAGTTCGAGGCTGCCGAGGATGGCGGTCAGGAGGTTGTTGAAATCGTGGGCGATGCCGCCGGCCAGCGTGCCGAGCGCCTGCATCTTGTCGGACTGGCGCAGCCGCGCCTCCAGCGTCCGCTGCTCGGTCACGTCCCGTTCGATCATCGCGAGATGGCTCACCGCGCCGTTGGCGTCGCGGATCGGGACGCGGGTCACGTGGCTCCAATGCTCGGCACCGATCGGTCCATCGCTGATCAGGGTCTCGGCCACGGTTCCGGAGCGGATCGCGGCCTCGTCCGCCTCGGTGACCGCGTCGGCCTTCGCGCCGAGGAGTTCGTCCTCCCGCCGTCCGAGGCAGGCGGGAACGTCGTTGCCGAGGAGCGCCGCCTTCCGGGCGTTGAGCCGGACGAAACGTCCTTGCGCGTCCTTGAAGCTGATCGCGTCCTGGGCATGGTCCAGCAGCCCCCGCAGCAGCGCCCGCTCGGTGGCGAGATCCCGGCCGAGGCGGTGGCGCTCGAAGGCCTGCCGCACCGTGGAGCGCAGCAGGCTCGCGTCCCAGGGTTTGGTCACGTAGCCGACGATGCCGCCGCGGTTGAGCGCCGCGATCACCGCCGTGATGTCGGCGTAGCCGGTGAGCAGGATCGCCTGCGCATCGTGGAAGGTGCGGGCCTCGGCCAGCAGCGCGTCGCCGGTCAGCCCGGGCATGCGCTGGTCGGAAAGCACCACGGCGATGTCGGGCTCGGCGCGCAGGATCTCGAGCGCCTCGGCCGGCTGCGAGGTCGTCAACACCCGGTAGGAATCCTCGAAGAGATCCTCCAGGGCGACCAGGATGTCCGGCTCGTCATCGACGGCCAGGATCGTCCCAATACCTGCCGTACCTGCACTCATGCGCTGGCCGCCTGCCGCGGGATACCAATCACGAAGCAGGCTCCCCCTCCCGGCGCCGTCTCTATGGATAGGGCGCCGCTATGCGCCTGAACGACGCTATAGGCAATCGCAAGACCCAAGCCGGTGCCGGATCCCACCGGCTTCGTGGTGAAGAACGGCTCGAATATCTTCTCGCGCAGCGCCTCCGGGATACCGGGACCCGTATCGCTGATCCGGATCTCATCAAGATCCGGGGTCGACTGGGTCACGATTCGGATCGTCCCCCTCCGGCATGGCGTCCGCGGCATTGCCGAGGATGTTCATCACCACTTGGTTGAGCAGCGCCGGGGTGCAGTGAATTTCGGGCCGCCCCGAGAAGGTACGCTCCACGGTGATCCGGTCGCCGAGCTTGTGCTGGATCAACGCCAGTACGGTCTCGATCGCCTCGGGCACGTTGACGTGCGCTCGCTCGCCCTCGTCGAGCCGCGAGAATTTTCTCAGGTTCAGCACCAGCTCCTGGATGCGGGTCAGGCCCATCCGCATCGAGCCGACCCGCTGCCGTGCCTTCTCGATGGCCCGTGCGGCGGCCTCCGGGCCGGCGTCCGGCAACTCGCCGAGTAGGCGCTCGACGGTGCCCTGATGGGCCAGGATGAAGGCGAGGGGATTGTTGATCTCGTGCGCGATCCCGGCGACGAGCTCGCCCAGCGAGGCCATCTTGGCGGCCTGGACCAGCTTGGCCTGCGCCTCCGTCAGCTGACGGTTGGCGTCGGCGAGGTCGCGGTTGGCACGCTCGAGGGCGTCGGCGAGCCGGGCCCGGGCCTCGGCGGCCTCGGCCTCGGCCCGGGCGCGCTCCACCGCCCGCTCGCGTTCGCCGAACTGGCCTGCGATGCGCCGGTCATCCTCTTCCAGCAGACGGCGGCGCACGAAACCGCGCACCCGCAGCGCCAGGACCTCGGCATCGGTCTTCGCGACCACATCGTCCGCGCCCGCCGCAAAGGCCTCGACCAGGAAGTCCTTGGCCGGGTCGCTGCCGGCGATGCCGACGAGGTGGAAGCCCGCACCGGCCGCCTGCCCGGACCGCCGTTGGCTGATCACGCGGCACAGGGCCAGCCCATCATAGGCGTGGCCCAGGAGATCGACCGTCACGCAGTCGAACGCCTCGTCGCCGGCGGCGGTGTCGAGGGCGGCGAGCGCCGTCTCAGGTCCGTCGGCCGTGGCGACGTGGTGGCCCTCCTGACCCAGCAGACCGGCCAGGAAGGTCCGGTAGGTGGCGCTGCCGTCGATCACCAGGATCCGACCCCGCCGGAAGGCGGCCGCGCCCGGCCCCTCAGCATCGCCCGTCGAGCGGCGCTCGCGCAGCAGGGCGCGGATGCGCAGGATCATCAGGTCGCGGTCGGCGGATTTCGGCAGGTAGGCGTCGGCGCCGCTCTCCAGCCCCTGCCGCTCACCGCCACTGCCGCCGGTGAGCATCAGGACGGGCAGCGCTCGGGTGCGCAGGGATAGGCGCATCTGCCGGATCAGCTCGTCGCCGTTCATGCCCGGCAGGTGGTAATCCGCCACAACGAGGTCGGGCTGGCTGCGGTTGAGATGGTCGAGGGCAGTCTCGGCCGAGGCACAGCGCTCCACCGCGAAACCATGCGCCTCAAGCAGGAGGCGCAGTTCCAGAGCCTGCGTTTCCGAATCCTCCACCAGCAGGATCCGGGCAGGCCCTTCGGGTGCGCCGGCTTCCGCCACCGTCACGGCCGCGTCCCCGGATCGACGAGCCGCAGGACGTGGTCGGCGATGCGGTCGAGAGGCAGGACGGACCGGGCGGCACCGAGCCGGACGGCCGCCGCCGGCATACCGTAGACAACCGCGGTGCTCTCGTGCTCGGCGACGGTCTGAGCGCCGGCCCGGAGCATGTCGGCAAGTCCGGCCGCCCCGTCCTCGCCCATGCCGGTGAGGAGCACGCCGATGCCGGAAGCGCCGCATTGCCGGGCCATGGAGCGGAACAAGACCGTGGCGGCCGGACGCTGGCCCGAGACCGGCGCGGAATCGACCACGCGGAGAACCCGGCCCGAGCCGAACTCCAGGTGGCGGTCGCCCGGCGCAACGTAGACGCGCCCGGGCTCTGCCCGCTCCCCATCCCGGGCGATCGAGACCGGGAGGGTCACGACGCTGTCGAGCCAGCTCGCGAAACCGTCCATGAAGGCCGCCCCCATGTGCTGGACCACCAGCACCGGCAGCGGGAATGCCTTCGGCAGCGAACCGATCACCCGGGCAAGCGCCGGCGGCCCGCCGGTGGAGGCCCCGATCCCAAGGAGACTCGGCGCCTGTCCGGGCTGCTCGGTGGGGGCGGCGGCCGTTGCGGTCCGCCCCGCCCACTCGGTGCCGATCGGGCGGCGGCGGATCACCGGCACCTGGGCCATGATCCGAAGCTGCGTGCAAATCTCGCCGGCGACCGCCTCGTAACCGGCATGAGTCGTCGCCACGGGCTTCTCGACCACTGAGAGGGCGCCGGCCCGGAGCGCATTCATGGAGATGCGCAGGGAGGAATCCTCCACCGAGTCGGCGACGACGACGATCGGGGTCGGGTGCTCGGCCATGATCCGCCGCGTGGTCTCCAGCCCGTCGATACCGGGCAAGCGGATATCCATCGAGATCACGTCCGGCCGCACGGTCTGGAGCTTGGCCAGGGCCTCCTCGCCGGAGGCGACCGCGGCGACGAGTTCGAGCCGGGGATCGCGCGAGACGATGTGGCGCAGGAGGCTCGCGCACCACGAGACTGTCCTCAACGAGCATCACGCGGACCGGAGTCATAGGAGCTGCCCGATCGTGTCGAGCAGCTGGCGCTGGTCGAACTTCTGCTTGGTCAGGTAGGCATCCGCGCCGAGGTCGAGGCCCCGGGCCACGTCGGCAGCGTCCCCCGGGAGGTCATCAAGATCGTCGGGAGGCGGGCGAACCGCTCGTCGGCCCGCAGAGCCTGGACTAGGCCGAACCCGTCGAGGCGCGGCATCTCCACGTCGGCGAGAACGAGGTCCACAGGCTCGATCTCGGCGCGCAGCCGGTCGAGGGCGTCCTGGCCGTCGACGCAGACGACCACACGGTAGCCGGCGGCTTCCAAAATTCCCTTCTCCAAGGTCCGGGTGGTGATCGAGATCGTCGACGACGAGGATCGTCGCGCGCGCGGATTCGCGCGGCGCTGCGTGTGTCGTCGAACGTGGAGCCTGCGCCATCGTTCCGGCCGATGCGACAACCGCGCGGGTGGCGAGGCCCTCGGGGTCGAGGACGAGTACCGGCACGTCGCCGGGCAGCACGGCCGTGCCGGCGATCAGGCCGGGATCGGCCCCGAAGGCGGGCGCGGGCAGGACCAAGAGCGAGCGGACATCGTGCAGGCGGTCGACGGCGAGCACCATGCGGCCGCCGCCGGCCCGCAGCACGACCGCGATCAGCGTATCGGGATCGGCCGGATCCGGGGCCTGGCCGAGAAGGCCGGCCAGGTCGCTCACCGGATGGTTCGTCGCCGCCTCGCCGATCCCGAGCCGCAGGATCGTGCGCCCCATCGCCACTGGCAGCTCGGCGCGCTTGAGGCGCAGCAGGCGCTCCACGGCGCCACCCGGCAGGGCATAGCTGCGCCCGGCCGCCTCGACCAAAAGCAGGCTGCGCCGGGCCGCCGAGAGCGGCAGGCTGAAGATCAGAGCGGTGCCGGCCGGCTCGCGCGGTTCCAGGCGGACGCTGCCCAGGAGCTGGCGCGCCGCGTCTGCCGCGACCGAGAGGCCGTAGCCGCGCCCGGACAGGGTGTCGACCGCCTCCGCGGTGGAGAAGCCCGGCTCGAAGACGAGGCGCAGCAGGGTTTCCGGATCGGCCGGGGCCCCGGGGGCGAGGAGGCCGTGGCTCCGCGCCGTGGACTCGATCCGGGCGAGATCCGGACCGGGCCCGTCGTCGAACACGGTGACCTGGAGGCGGGATCCGCGCACGGCAACCTCAAGGCCGAGCCCCAGCGCCTCGGGCTTGCCGGCGGCGCGGCGAACCTCCGGCGTCTCCCAGCCGTGGCTCAGGGCGTTGCGCAGGGCGTGGAGCAGCGGATCCTTCAGCACCTGGAGCGTACCGCGCTCCACCGGCAGATCGAGGCCACGCAGGTCGAGATCCACCTCCCGGCCCTGCTCCCGGGCCGTCTCCCGGAGCGAGCGGGCGAGGGAGCGAGAATCGTCTCCGCCGGCACCAGGGCGAGGCGCTCGGCTGCGGCGCGAACGCGAGACGCGGCCGCTTCGATGGCGCTGGAGGCGGCCGCCTGACGCCGGGACAGCTCCGCGGCCTCCCGGGCAAAGGCTCCCACGCGAGCCGCGAAGGCGCTCCATTCCGGCCGCTCCGCCTCGGCCCCGGTGGCAAGCGACTCCGCACCGGCGCGCAGATCCCGGGCGAGCCGGGCCAGCCGCGCGAGACTTTCCGCGGCCGGGGCCCGCCCGGCGAGGGTGCTGGTCAGGTCGTGGCTCGCCCGGGCCATCGCCTCCACCGCCTCGCCCGGCACCCGCAGGAAGGCGGCGCCGGGGTCTGCGGGTTCGGACGAGGCCTTCGGAGCAGGCGGGGGTGCGTCCGGCTCCGGAGCCGGCCCGGCTGGTGGGGGAGGCGGCGCGGACGGCTCGGTGACCGGCGTAGCGGCTTCCGGCGCCTCGCCGGGCAGTCCGAGGAGCCGGCCGAGTGCAGCCAGGGCATCCGCCGGCATCTGGGGTCCTGCCCCGTCCTTGAGGCCGGCGACGTAGGATTCGATCCGGTCGAGGGCGAGATGGACCGCGTTGGCCGCCTCCCGGTCCAGGGCAGTCTTGCCGGTGCGCACTCCTTCGAACAGCGTCTCCAGCCGGTGGGCGACCGCCTCGACGGGCGGCAAGTCGACGGCCCGCGCCGCCCCCTTCAGGCTGTGGGCGCGGCGGAACACGTCGTTCCAGTCCGGGGTGGCGCTGGCGAGCGCCCCGCGGATCTCCGCGACGTGTTCCCGGTGCTCGACATCGAAGGCGGCGAGCAGGAGCTGGCGGATATCCTTGGCCAACGCGCTGCCGGCCTCAGTGCCGGTAGCGTTCGGCGAGCGCCATCAGAGCCTGGGCCAGCTCCGTGAGGTTGGCCGAGGCGGTCTCGACCTGCCGGGTTCCGGCCGCGGTCTGCTGGCTGGCCTGACGGATGTTCTGGAGCGCGCCCATCACCTGCTCGATGCCGAGTTGCTGCTGGTTCGTGGAGGCGACGATCTGCTGGAAGGTCTGGACGTTCTCCTCCACCCGGGCGGTGATCTCCTCGATGGTCCGCTGCGTGGTGTCGGAGCGGGTCTTACCGGCGGCGGCGCGCTTGACCGCCTCCTCGGTGAGCATCACCGAGGTGTTGATGCCGCGCTGGATCTCACCGAGGATCCCGCGCACTTGGCCGGTGGCCGCCTTGGCCTGGTCGGCCAGCAGCTTCATCTCAGAAGCGACGACGGAGAAGCTCCGGCCGCTCTCGCCGGCGGCGGCAGCCTCGATGGCGGCGTTGAGCGCGAGAAGGTGCGTGCGCTCCGAGATGTCGTTGACCGTCTCGATGATGTCGCCGATCGTCTGGGTCTTCTCCGACAGGCTCACGATGTTGCCGGCCACCGCCTCGGCCTGCTCGCGGATCGCGTCCATGGCCTTGGCGGTGTCCGATACGGCGCGCAGGCCCTGCCGGGAGGTCTGGGCCGTTGCCTGGGCGGTGGCGATCACCTCGGTGGCGCGCTTGCTGATCTGCGCGCCCGAATGGGTGATCTCGTCGACCGTGGCGGCAGTTTCCTGCACGGCGGCGAATTGCTGCTCCACGGAGGCGGCCTGCTCTTGCGCCGAGGCGCGGATCTCGGCCGCGGCGGCGTTCAGGTCGGCGGTGGCGGCCCGGTTGGTACGCGCGAGGTCCGAGAGACCAGCCACCATCGCGTTCAGGGTGGTGGCGAGGCGGCCGATCTCGTCGCGTCCGCGGGCGTCCAGCTGACCCGAGAGGTCGCCCTCGCCGACCCGGGCGACGAAGGCCATCACCGTCTCCAGCGGGCGCACCACCGCGCGGCTGATCAGCCACGTGACGATGATGGCGAGCAGGACCGCGGCGGCCAGCGTCAGGTAGATCGAGAGGCGCGAGCGGTCGTATACCTCCTGGGCGGCGCGCTGGCCCATCGCCATGCCGCCGTCGAGCAGGGTCCTGAGATTCTTGATCCCGTCGAGGAATGGCGTCTGCAGGCGGGTGATCTCGTCGTTGCGGGCCTCGACGGCGGCGACGTCCTGCTTGGCGATGGCGGCGAACTGCGCCTCACCCAGGCTTTTGACCTCACGGAAGGCGCGCTGGACGTCACCGGCGGCAGCGGCGATTCGATCCCAGGCGGCGACGCGCTCGGAGGAGGCCGAGTAGGCCCGGTACTCGGTGGCCAGCTGGACCGTGTTGGCGAGACGGCTCTCCACCTGGGTCGCGGTCTGGCGCCAGGCGGCCACGGTGTCGTCGGCACGCGTCGACTGTCCCTGGCGCTGCGTCAGCATCGCAATCACGGCGTTGCGGCGCAGGATCCCGAGATCGCGAGCCTCGTTCCCGAGATCGTCGAGCTGGCGCAGGATCGTCATGTCCCGCCGGACGATCGAGTCGGTGGTGTCGCGCACCGCCCCGATCTGCTCCAGCGCGTACAGGCCGAGCGCTACGATCACCACCGTGACGGCGAAGAAGCCGAGGAGGATGCGTCTTCCGATCGAGAGCGTCACGGTCGGGGCTGGCTCCGGTTGGGGGCGAGCGGGCGGGCCGGTCAGGGCAGCGCGCGGCGCAGCAGGCGGGGAAGATCGATCACGACGAAATCCGGGCCGCCGTCGCCGGCGGCCGCGGGAGCATAACCCGAAGCGGCCTCGTTGCCCAATCCGTCAGGATCCGCAGCGCCCGGCGGCATCGCGCCGGAGGATCCGGCAGCGCGGGCGATCCCCAGCACCCGGTCGACCGCGAGCGCGACGGGGTGTGGCTGCGCGCCGCGCAGCACGACCAAGTGGCCCGCCGCGTCCTCGGTATCGGGGGATGGCTCGGGCCGGCCGAGCGCCCGGGCGAGACTGAGCACGCCGACGATTTGGCCCGAGAGGGCGATCAGCCCGAGGAGCGCCGGCACGGCACCCGGCATCGGCGTAGAGGGGCGCGTCAGCAGAACCTGCGCGACGGCGGTCAGCGGCACGCCGTAGCGCTCGCCGCCGCAGGCGCAGACGAGATGGTCGAGCCCCGGCTCGGATTCCACCGCGGCGGCACCGCGCCGGGCCAGGGCGGCCGAGCGCTCGGCGCGTAGGTCCCGCGCCGTCCGGGGTCTCGCGCGCGCGCGGCTCTCCTGTGCGCTCGGGTGTGCGCTCGGGCCTGCCTCCATCAGGAACTCCTGCTGCCGGTGCCGCGGTCCCGACCGAGCGCGGCGCGGGCCGCAATAGCACCGGCGGCGATCTCGCCTGCGGTCGCCCCGTCGCCTTCGGGCAACGCCGCATCCGTCCCGAGGGCTTGGCTCAGTGCGATCGCATTGTCGAGGGTACGGGCCGCCTCGCCCGGGCGGCCGAGCGCGATGAGCAGCAGCCCGAGGTGGTAATGGGCCATCACGAAGCCCCGGTCGAGATAGAGCGCCGCCCGCAGCGCCCGCTCGGCTTCCGCGTCGCGGCCGAGGGCGCGGGCGAGCAGGCCTTCGTAGAAGCGCAAGGCGGGGTTGGTAGGCTCCCGGTCGAGGGCGGCACGCAGCGTGCGCCAGGCCGCACCGGTTTCCCCGGCATCAGCCAGCACACGGACCCGATCGAGCCCCTCGGGATCGGCGTCTTCGTCCGTGCGGGCATCGTCGGCCTTGCCGGCCTCACCGGCGTCGTCCGCGGCCGCCACGGCGGCGCGGGATGTCGCCGGATCGGCGGGCGCCTGGGGCAGCGCGCCGGCGGCCTGAGCGCCGGACGGAGCCTCGGTCGTCTCCGGTTCGTCCTCCCGACCGGAACATGGCCGCGCACCCGGCATCGGCTCTTCGCCGACGGCCACCGGGTCCGGCCAGACCGGGACCGCCGGCAGCGCATCCGCAAGGGGACGGTAGGCCACGGTGCCGGGCAGGCTCACCGATTCGAGGAAAGTCGCGAAGGCGGGGCTTGGCTCGGCGTGGCCAAGGAGAAGCCACCCGTCCGCCCGCAGCCTGCGGCTGAGACCGCGCACCACCGCGGAGATCGTGCGGGCATCGAAGTAGATCAGCACGTTGCGGCACAGGATCAGGTCGAATTCCTCGCCTTGCGGCGGCCCCGACTCGGCGAGGGTCAGGAGGTTTCGCCGCTCGAACCGCACCAGCCCGCGAAACTCCGGCCGCAGAGCATAGCCGCCCTCGCGCCTGATGCCGGGAGCGGGCGGCAGGCGCGTGAAGTAGCGCAGCCTCTCCTCCAGCGGCATGGTACGCAGGGCCCAGCGGCCGTACTCGGCGGCACGCGCGGTGGCCAGCGCCTCGGTGTTGATGTCGGTGCCGAGGATCACGACTCGCCAGTCCGGCAGAGCCTCCCCGAGGAGTTCCCGAACGAGGATGGCCAGGGAATGGGGTTCGGCCCCCGTCGAGCAGCCGGCGCTCCAGATCCGCAGGGTGCGCTCGCCATCCCGGGCGGCGATCAGCGTCGGCAGAGATCGTCTCGCGCAGGGCCTGGAACTGCTCGGCGTAGCGGAAGAAGAAGGTCTCGCCGACGGTGATCTCGGCCTCGAGCTGCGCCCATTCCGCCTCGCCCTGCGCCTCGTCGGCCAGGAGGGCGGCGTAGGCCGCGCAATCGGGCGCCGCGGTTGCGCGGAAGCGCCGACGCAGGCGCTCGATCAGGAGGTCGTCCTTGTCGGCATAGTAGTGATGGCCCGTGCGCGCGATGATCCGCGCCTTCAGCGCGGCGTAGGCGGGATCGGCGCCCGGATCAGGGCGGGGGCTAGCCGGACGGGGCATTGCGGGCTCAGACCGGCTGAGGCAGCGCGTCGAGACGCTCGGCCGCAGCCCGCGCCAGGGCCTCGATGCGTGCCCGCTCCTGCACGGTCAGGAGCCGCTCCGGCGCGAGCGCGTGGACGAGGCGGTCACCGAGGACGAGGCTCGGCCGCGACACAGCCGTTGAGTGTCCCGGCCTCCTCGGCCGGGCGAATTGCGGAATCCGGCACGGTCACGAGGTCGGCGACCCGGTCGACGAGATACGCGAGGGACTCGCCACGGGTGAGGACGAGATGCGCGTAGAGGCCGGGGTCGCGCGCAGCCGGGCGCAAGCCGAGCAGCGGCGCGAGGTCGATCACCGGGACCGGCGTCCCGCCGAGATTGAGGAAGCCGGCCAGCCAGCCTCCGGTCGCCGGTGGGGTATGAAGATCCGGCAGCGGCAGGACCTCGGCAACGGCAGCGCGGGGCAGGGCGCAGGACGTTCCGGCCACATCGAGGAGGAGATAGGCCGATCCGCTGTTGGCCACCGCCACCCTCTCCCCTGATTTGCAATCGCGGCTCGGCCGGAACCGGTCGCGAGATAGGCCGAAGCAGCGCTCCCCGCAATCGCCCAACAGAAGCGTAACGTTCGTGCGGAACCAAGTCTCGGTTCAGCCGCTTATTTTCCGACGCAGCGGCCTCGCTCCCACGAGGAGCGGGGCCTCGCCTGCGCCGGTCTACGCCAGGGATTGACGATGAGGAAACTTCTGTTGGCCGCCGCGTCGTTGACGCTCCTCGCGGGCTCCGCTTACGCCCAGGGTAACTCGCCCTACAACTCCGCTGGCTCGCAGGCCGGCGGCCCGCGCGGTGGCATGCAGCGCGCGGCCGAAGGCGCGGGGATGGAGCAGGGTATCGCCCCGGCTACACGCCCGGCGACCCGCACGCGCATGAAGCACAAGCGCTCGACGAAGCATCACCGCCGGATGCACCACCAGATGTGATCGCCCTCGGGCCTTGCCGCAGAAGCGGCGGATGCCCGGACGGTTCGGCCTGTCGCACGCGCGGCAGGCCTTTTTCATGCCTGTTTCGTAACGGGCCGGGGGCCCGCGCGGCCGGAAGCATAATTCCGTCTCCTCGGTGGTTGCCGGACGAGAGCGCGCGGTCCAAGCTCGCGCGAAAGCCACATTAACCGGAAGATGTTCGCAAACGAACATTCATCTGTCAGGAGTGGCGCATCGGGGCCGGCGAAGACCGTGCCGAGGGAAGCGCGAGGGGAGTTTCGATGTCGCGACCGCTCGACCGGAGATCCGAGGACAGGATCGAGGCGACCGGGGTCGAAGGCCGGCGCAGCGCCATCGTGGCGTCCGTGCGCCAGCGCGGCTTCGTCACCATCGAGGCGCTGGCGGCGCAGTTCGGCGTCACCGTCCAGACGATCCGGCGCGACCTCAACGAGTTGAGCGCCGAAGGCCGGCTGGAGCGCTACCGCGGCGGCGGCGGCCTGCCCTCCAGCGTCGAGAATATCGACTACGCGGACTGCCGCGTAACCCTGCTGCCGGAGAAGACCCGGATCGGCCGGCTCGCCGCGAGCCGGATCCCATCGCATTGCTCGGTCTTCATCAACATCGGCACGACTCCGGAGGCAGTGGCCCGGGAGCTGACCCGGCACGACGATCTCAGCATCATCACCAACAATCTCAACGTCGCGATCTCGCTGGCGGAATCCACGGAGTTCCGCATCGTCGTGGCGGGCGGCACGGTGCGCAATCGCGACGGGGCCGTGCTCGGCCAGCTCACCTGCGACACGCTCAGCCAGTTCCGCGTCGACGTGGCGGTGATCGGCATCAGTGGCATCGACGCTGACGGGGCGCTCCTCGACTTCGATTACGAGGAGGTACGGGCGACGCAGACCATCCTGGCCCACGCCCGCAAGACCTTCCTGGTGGCCGACCACACCAAGTTCACCCGCCGTCCGATGGTGCAGGTCGGGCAGATCGATCAGGTCGATACCTTTTTCACCGACCGAACACCGCCCGCAGAGATCGTCGCGCTGATGGAGCGCCAGGGCGTCACCCTGGCGGTCGCCGACGCCGTCACCGAACCGTAACGAACATTCTTTTTCGCTTGCGAAAAAGCGCGCGCGGCTCAATATAGTGCCAACCCGCCGCGAGGGCGGGATTGGAGGAACCATGGCGGCAGCAACGCGCCAGCGCGAGCCGTCCGACGCCTATGATCTCCTGATCATTGGCGGCGGCATCAACGGCACCGGCATCGCCCGGGACGCGGCCGGCCGCGGCCTGTCGGTCCTGCTGGCCGAGCGCGGGGATCTGGCGGGCTTCACCTCCTCGTCCTCGACGAAGCTGATCCACGGCGGCCTGCGCTATCTGGAATATTACGAGTTCCGCCTCGTCCGTGAGGCGCTCGCCGAGCGGGAGCGGTTGCTGCGGCTCGCACCGCACGTGATCTGGCCGCTGCGCTTCGTCCTGCCCCATGACGAAGGGCTGCGCCCGGCCTGGATGCTGCGGCTCGGGCTGTTCCTCTACGACCACCTCGCGCGGCTGCGCACACTGCCCGGATCGACCTCGGTGGACCTGCGCAGGTCCGCGTACGGCGCGCCGCTTCAGAAGCGCCTCACGCGCGGCTTCGTCTATTCCGACTGCTGGGTCGAGGACAGCCGCCTCGTGGTGCTCAACGCCATGGACGCCCGGGAGCGCGGCGCCACGGTCCTGACCCGCACCGGCGTGGTCTCGGCCCGGCGCGAGGGGGATGGCTGGGCGGTGACGCTGCGCGACGAGCGCGGCGGGGCTGAGCGGACCGTCCGGGCGAAGGCGGTGGTCAACGCCGCCGGCCCCTGGGTCAGCGAGACGCTGGGCGGCACGCTCGGCATCAACAGCCGCGCGGCGGTGCGGCTGATCAAGGGCAGCCACATCGTGGTGAAGCGCCTGTTCGAGGGCGATCAGGCCTACATCCTGCAGCAGCCCGACAAGCGCATCATCTTCGCGATCCCCTACGAGCGCGACTTCACGCTGATCGGCACCACCGACGTGCCCTACGAGGGCGAGCCCGGCCCGGTCTCGATCTCCCCCGAGGAAACCGACTATCTCTGCGGCTGCATCAACCGCTCCTTCGACACGAGGATCACCCCGGCCGACGTGGTCTGGAGCTATTCGGGCGTGCGCCCCCTCTACGACGACGCGGCCGAGAACGCCTCGGCGGTGACCCGCGACTACGTTCTCGACATCGAGGACCAGGGCGGGCGAGCCGCCGTGCTGTCGGTGTTCGGCGGCAAGATCACCACCTACCGCCGGCTCGCCGAGCATGCGCTGGAGAAGCTGAAACCCTACTTCCCCGCGCTCAAGAAGGCCTGGACGGGCGACGCGGTCCTGCCCGGCGGCGCCATGAAGGACGCCGATTTCGAACGGTTCCTGGCCAAGCTGAGGGCCGAGAAGCCGTTCCTGCCGGAGGAGACCGCCCGACGCCTCGCCCGCGCCTACGGCACCCGGGCGCGGGACATCGTCGGGACCGCGCAATCCATGGCCGATCTCGGCGAGATCTTCGACGGCGGGCTCACCGCGGCCGAGGTCGATTACCTGCGCACCGAGGAATGGGCGGTCACCGCGGAGGACATCCTCTGGCGGCGCTCGAAGCTCGGTCTGCGTACGGGCTCGGAGAGCGCCGCGCGCCTCGCCACCTACCTCGACCGCAGGGCCGAGGCGGCCTGATGATTTCGAACCCGATCCGGCGCCAGACCGGTCGGGAACAACAGGGGAGGGAACGATGAGCCGTTATGTCGGGGCCATCGACCAGGGCACCACCAGCAGCCGCTTCATCGTGTTCGACCGCGAGGGCAGCGTCATCGCCCTGGCCCAGGCCGAGCACGCGCAGATCTATCCGGCTCCCGGCCATGTGGAGCACGACGCCGGCGAGATCTGGACCAAGACGCAGGCGGTGATGCGCGAGGCGCTGGAGAAGGGAGGCCTGCAGCCGTCCGATCTTGCGGCTGTGGGCATCACCAACCAGCGCGAGACCACGCTGATCTGGGACCGGAAGACGGGCAAGCCGCTGCACAACGCCCTGGTGTGGCAGGACACGCGCAACGACCGGCTGGTCGCTGAGTTCGCCCGCGACGGCGGCCGTGACCGATTCCGCGAGCTGACGGGCCTGCCGCTGGCGAGCTACTTCTCAGGGCTCAAGCTGCGCTGGCTGCTCGACCATGTCGCGGGCGCGCACGAGAAGGCCGAGGCCGGGGACGTGCTGTTCGGCAACATCGACACCTGGCTCGTCTGGAACCTCACCGGCGGCACCGCGGGCGGCCTGCACGTCACCGACGTGACCAATGCGAGCCGCACGCAGTTGATGTCGCTCAAGACCCTGGACTGGGACGACGGGATGCTGAAGACCTTCGGCATCCCTCGGGCGATGCTGCCGAAGATCGTCTCCTCGAGCGAGGTCTACGGGGAGACCAAGGCGCCGTTCGCGGGTGTACCGATCGCCGGCATCCTGGGCGACCAGCAGGCGGCCCTGTTCGGCCAGACCTGCTTCGCGCCGGGCGAGGCCAAGAACACCTACGGCACCGGCTGCTTCGCGCTGATGAACACCGGCGAAGAGCCGGTCCCCTCGAAGGCCGGCCTCGTCACCACGCTCGCCTACCGCCTCGACGGTCAGAAGCCGGCCTACGCCCTCGAGGGCTCGATCGCCATCACGGGTGCCCTCGTGCAGTGGCTGCGCGACAACCTGCACATGATCAAGGATTCCGCGGAGGTCGAGACGCTCGCCACCACCGTGGAGGACAATGGCGGCGTCTACTTCGTGCCGGCCTTCTCGGGCCTCTACGCCCCGCACTGGAACGAGGGCGCTCGCGGCCTGATCATCGGCCTGACCCGCTACGTGAACCGCGGCCATATCGCCCGCTCGGTACTGGAGGCGACCGCCTTCCAGACCCGCGAGGTGCTGCAGGCAATGGCCAAGGATTCCGGCATCCCCGTCAAGGAGTTGCGCGCCGACGGCGGCATGGTCGCCAACAACACGCTGATGCAGTTCCAGTCCGACCTGCTCGACGTGCCGGTGGTGCGGCCCAAGGTGGCCGAGACGACCGCCCTCGGTGCCGCCTACGCGGCGGGTCTCGCGGTCGGCTACTGGAAAGGGCTCGACGACCTCAAGCGCAACTGGGGCGTGGACAAGCGCTGGACGCCGAAGATGGATGCCGGCCAGCGCGAGAAGATCGCCGCGGCCTGGAGCCGGGCGGTGCAGCGCTCCTTCGACTGGAAGACCGACGGGGAATGAGGACGGCCGTCAGGCCGTGCGCGCGGCGTGCGGGCCTGAAGCTCTTGTAACCGCACCTATCCCACCCGCGCCCTTATCCTGAGGCGCCTGCGTCAGCGGGCCTCGAAGGAGCCCTCCAGAACCCACAGCGATCCCTGGAGCCCTCCTTCGAGGCCTTCGCTACGCTCGGCACCTCAGGATGAGGGCAGAGGATCGGATCTGCGCACATATCGGTGACCGCCTCTGGCGATCACACGCTCGCACAAGCTTTGGAATTTTCACAAAAAGCAGCGAACGGGGGAGACAAGACTATGGCATCACCATTCCTGGGCGAGTTTCTGGGCACGATGACGCTGATCGTGCTCGGGGACGGTGACGTCGCGGGCGCCCTGCTCAAGCACTCCAAGGGCGAGAATGCGGGTTGGATCGCCATCACGGCGGGCTGGGCCTTCGCGGTCCTCGTCGGGGTCTTCGTGGCCAACGCCACGGGCAGCGCCGACGCGCATATCAACCCGGCCGTCACGGTGGCGGGCGCCGTCAGTTCCGGCGATTTCAGCAAGCTCGCCACCTACATCCCGGCCCAGATGCTCGGCGCCTTCGTGGGTGCCGCGCTCGTCTGGCTCCATTACCTGCCGCATTGGGGCGCGACCCAGGATCCGGGGCTCAAGCTGGCCTGCTTCTGCACCGGCCCGGCGATCCGGGACGCGAAAGCCAACTGGATCTCCGAGATCATCGCGACCTTCTTCCTGATCCTGACCATCTCGGCCCTGGTGACCAACACGCTGGGAACCTCCGGGGTGATCCCGCGGGGCGTCGCGCCCTACATGGTCGGCATGCTGGTCTGGGGTATCGGGCTGTCGCTGGGCGGGACCACCGGCTACGCCATCAACCCGGCCCGCGACCTCGGGCCGCGCATCGCCCACGCGGTTTTGCCGATCGCCGGGAAGGGCTCCTCCGACTGGAGCTACGCGCTCATTCCGGTGGCTGGTCCGGTGGTCGGGGCCGTGCTGGCCGGGCTGTTCGTGCGGGTCCTCGGGCTCTGACGGAAATCCCTTACCCTCAACCGCCGCAGGGCGGCCCGGCGTCGCGGTGGTTTGCGGCGCGCGGCCTTGCGCCTTAAGTCTGGGCGATCCCGACCGCGCCCACGGGCGCTTCCCCGCGGTGTGGCAGCCCCCGACCCATGGCCGTCGTCCTCGACATCCTGAAGAACGATCCGCGGCCGGTCCGCCTCCGTCATCCCGAGAAGGCGCACCGGCCCGACCGGCCCGTCCAGGCCAAGAAGCCGGACTGGATCCGCGTGAAGGCGCCCGGCTCCAAGGCCTGGGCCGAGACCCAGAATATCGTGCGCGAGCACGGCCTCGTGACGGTCTGCGAGGAGGCCGGCTGCCCGAATATCGGCGAGTGCTGGGAGAAGCGGCACGCCACCTTCATGATCATGGGCGACACCTGCACGCGGGCCTGCGCCTTCTGCAACGTGCGCACCGGCCTGCCCGACGCCCTCGACGCCGATGAGCCAGAGAAGATCGCCGACTCGGTGGCCAAGCTCGGCCTGCACCACGTGGTGATCACCTCGGTGGACCGGGACGACCTGAAGGACGGCGGCGCCGAGCACTTCGCCCGCACCATCGCGGCGATCCGGCGGGCGAGCCCCGGCACGACCGTGGAGATCCTGACGCCCGACTTCCTGCGCAAGGACGGGGCGCTCGAAGTCGTGGTCGCGGCCAAGCCCGACGTGTTCAACCACAACCTTGAGACGGTGCCGGCCAAGTACCTCACGGTGCGGCCCGGGGCCCGCTACTTCCACTCGGTGCGCCTGCTCCAGCGGGTGAAGGAACTCGACCCGACGATCTTCACCAAGTCGGGCATCATGGTCGGGCTCGGCGAGGAGCGGAACGAGGTGCTCCAGCTCATGGACGACCTGCGCTCGGCCGACGTCGACTTCCTCACCATCGGCCAGTATCTGCAGCCCTCGAAGAAGCACCACGAGGTCGTGCGCTTCGTGCCCCCCGACGAGTTCAAGACCTACGAGACCACCGCCTACGCCAAGGGCTTCCTTCTGGTCTCGGCCACGCCGCTGACGCGTTCGTCGCACCATGCGGGTGAGGATTTCGCGCGTTTGCAGGCGGCCCGCCTCGCGAAGCTGTCGCCCGCGCTCTCGGCCTGAGGAAATCCGAAGACCATGCCGTCCTTCCGGGTCACCCGCGCGGTGAAGCACTCGCCGCAGCAGATGTACGACCTCGTCGCCGACGTGGAACGTTATCCCGAATTCCTGCCGCTTTGCGAATCCCTGCGGGTGATCCGCCGTCAGGACATGCCGGATGGCGGCCAGGTGCTGATCGCCGAGATGGGGGTCGGCTACAAGGCGATCCGCGAGCGCTTCACCACGCGCGTCACCCTGGATCCGGCGAACCTCAAGATCGTGGCCGAGTATATCGACGGCCCGTTCCGGCATCTGGAGAACCGGTGGCTGTTCAAGGACGGCCCGGGGGCGGCTGCAACGTCGACTTCTTCATCACCTACGAGTTCAAGAGCCGCACCCTGGGGCTCCTCATGGGCACGATGTTCGACCGAGCCTTCCGCAAGTTCACCGACGCCTTCGAGGGCCGGGCGAACCGGATCTACGGCGTGGGGGCGTAAGTTCCGGCCGGCATCGCGAGCGCCGCGGAGCGACTCAGAGAGGCGGGACGCTGTCGAAGGTGGCGCTATCCTGGATCGCTTCGTTGCGCTCGCAAGGACGGTGACAGACCCGGATCAGGCCGGCAGCGGCGCGCGCACGTGCTCGGGCCGCACGCCCATCCCGATCATCCGGGCCGGCAGGACCTGAAGCGCCGGGAGCGCGTCGAGGATCCGCAGGGCCAGGGGAGCCCGGAACGGGGCATCGGCCGCTAGCGACGCGGCGATCACCCGCGACTGGATCGCGCGCTGGAGCGCCTGCGTCGCCCGGACCGGGAACATGCGCCGCGCCTGGACTCGGGCTAGGTCGGCCTCGGCGACGCGGCCCGCTTGCAGCGGCCCGGCCAGGATGTTGGCCGCCGCCACCGCATCCTGAATAGCGAGGTTGATCCCGACCCCGCCCACCGGCGACATGGCGTGCGCCGCGTCGCCGATGCAGAGCAGCCCTGGGCGGTGCCAGCGCTCCAGCCGATCGACGGTGACGGTCAGGAGCTTGACATCGTCCCAATCGGCGATTCCGTCGGTGCGATCGGCGAGGAATGGCGCGATGGCCCCCACCGCCGCCCGGAAGGCCGGCAGGCCCTGCGCGCGGAGTGCCGCGTCGCCACCCTTCGGCACCACGTAGGCGCATTGCCATGCGTCACCCCGGTCGAGAGTGATCAGGATCCGCCCTGGGCCGAAACGCCCAGCCGCCGCCTCCGGGTCGCCCGCCCGGCGGGGCAAGCGGAACCACAGCACGTCGATGGGTGCGCCGAAAGCGCGGGGCGCGAAGCCCGCGCGCTCGCGCATCCGCGAATGGCGACCATCCGCACAGAAGACCAGATCGGACCGGATCTCCACCGGTCCGTCCGGCCCCTCCGCCCGCACGCCTACGATCCGGCCCTCCGCCTCGATCAGATCGTGCGCCTCGGTGCGGCGGATCAGCCGGAAGTCCCGGTAGCGCCCGGCCTCGCCGGCCAGGAAGTCCAGAAAGTCCCATTGCGGCATGAAGGAGAGGAATCGGTTCCGCGTGGGCAGCCGACTGAAATCGGCGACGCGGTAGCTGCGCCCGTTGACCACCCCCGAAAAGCTCTCGACGCGCCGTTGGGGAGAGCGCTGAAGCGCTCGGTGAAGCCCAACTCGTCCATCAGGTCGAGGGTCGAGGGGTGGATCGTGTCGCCGCGGAAGTCGCGCAGGAAGTCGGCGTGCTTCTCCAGCACGGTCACGGCGATCCCGGCGCGGGCGAAGAGCAGCCCGGCCATCATCCCGGCGGGACCGCCGCCGACCACGCAGAGCCGGGTCGTCACCGTGTCCATCCGCCGTCTCCCATGCCGAGCCCCCGTCAGTGAGCGAGGGCTTCCCCCAGAAGGCCGAGGGCGTCGGCGACGGCGGCGCGGCGGATCGCCCCGCGTCCGAGGTCCCCGTAGCGCCGTTCCAAGTGGCGTACGCCGCCTTCCCGCAGGGCGAGCCCGAAATGCACCAGCCCGACCGGCTTCTCGGCGCTGCCGCCGCTCGGGCCGGCGATGCCGGTGATCGCCACCGCGGCGGAGGCCCGCGACGCGGCCAGCGCGCCGGCGGCCATCGCCCGCGCCACCGGCTCGCTGACAGCGCCGTGCTGGCGGATCAGATCCATCGGCACGCCGATCGCCTCGGCCTTGGCCGCGTTGGAATAGGTCACGAACCCGCGCTCCACCGCGGCCGACGAGCCCGGCACCGCGGTGAGCAGGCCGGACACGAGGCCGCCCGTGCAGGACTCGGCCGTGGCGATCGTCCGCCCGGCCGTGATGTAGGCGGCGATCAGCGCCTCGGCGCGCGCAAGCAGCTCCGGGTCGTCGATCATGGCGAACAGGCTCCCACCGGGCGGGGCCGCCCTATCTCGCCTTGTGACGCAAGGCCGGTCCTGGCTCAAGGACCGGTGGCCCCAACCGGAGACACGAAACTCATGACCTTCCCCGCGACCACGGCCTTCTACGCCGGTCTGCTCGCCCTTCTGTATCTGGGGCTCTCGGGATGGGTCATCGCAAGCCGGGTGTCCGGGAACGTCCTGTTCGGCGACGGCGGCGACGACGCGGTCCTGAAGCGGATCCGGTCGCACGCGAACTTCTCGGAGTTCGTGCCGCTGGTGCTGATCCTCGTCGGGCTGCTGGAGGCGGGCGGTGCCGGCCACGGGCTGGTCCAGGGGCTTCTGTTCGCTCTGCTGGTCGGCCGGATCCTGCACCCGATCGGGATGTTCGCAGCCCCGAACTCGCCGCGCCAGTTCGCCTGCCGGGGCGGGGGCATCGTGCTGACGCTGGCTTCCCTCGGGATCGCCGCGATCGTGCTGCTGCTGCGGATGGCCTGACCGGTCAGCCCTGCCGCATCGCGGTCTCGGCCTGGGCGTCGAGGACGGGTCCATCCTCCTCCGGCAACCGCACCGTCGCGGCGGCCTGGGCGGCCAGCCCCTCCGCCCGGCCGACAAAGCCGAGCTTCTCGGTGGTGGTCGCCTTGATCGAGACTGCCGAGAGCGGCACGCCCGCGATTTCGGCGATGCGCGCCCGGATCTCCTCGCGGTGCTTCCCGATGCGCGGCGCCTCGGCCAGCACGGTGATGTCGAGGTGGTCGATGCGGCCGCCGCGGGCGCGGACCAGCCCGCAGGCATGGGCCAGGAACTGGTCCGAGGAGGCCCCGCGCCAGCGCTCGTCGGAGGGCGGGAAATGGGTGCCGATATCGCCGTCCGCGATGGCGCCGAGCAAGGCGTCGGTGAGGGCGTGGAGGGCGACGTCGCCGTCGGAATGGGCGAGCACGCCGCGGTCGGCCGGGATCTTCACGCCGCCGAGCCAGACATGATCGCCGGTGGTGAAGGCGTGGACGTCGAAGCCGGTGCCGAGGCGGGTGACGTAGGTGGTCATGGCGCGGGCTCCGGGCACGGGCGTTTCGGTGGTGCCGGCCGCGAAGGCGCGGTCGGCCTCGATCAGGTCGGCGGGCTGGGTGATCTTGCGGTTGGCAACGTCGCCCGTGAAGACCACCACCGGCAGGCCCGCCCATTCGGCGAGCGCGCCATCGTCGGTGAAGCCGTCGAGCCCCTGCGCGGCGGCCTCCCGATGCGCGCCGAGCAGCGGGCCGAAGGCGAAGGCCTGGGGGTCTGAACCGCGCGCAGATGCTCGCGGGGCGGAGTCTCGTGCACGCGGCCGATGCCCGGAGCGATCTCGACGACGCGCTTGACCGTGTCGGTCACCGGCACGCCGGGAACGGCCGCGCCGTGATCGCGGCCCGCATCGATCGCCCGCGCGATCAGCGCCGCGTCCACGAAGGGGCGGGCGGCGTCGTGCACCAGCACGATCTCGGGCGCCGCATCGGCTGCCAGTGCCTCGAGCCCGGCGCGCACGGAAAGCTGGCGCGTCGCGCCCCCTCCACGGGTTCGGCGATCTTCGTCCGGATCCCGGCGTCGAGTTCGTCCAGGCAGGCGCGGAAAACTCCGCCGCGTCGGCGGCGATGACCGGCTGAATCCGGTCGATCGAAGCCTGCGCGGCGAGCGCCGCCAGGGTGCGCGTCAGAACGGCTTGGCCGCCGACCCTGCGGTACTGCTTGGGCGTGCCGCCACCAATCCGGATGCCGCGGCCGGCGGCCACCACCACAGCGGCGACGCCGGTCCCCGCGCTGGCGGGTCCGATGGCTGGCGTGCCGGTAGCGGACATGGGCGACGAACTCGTGGGATCAGGAGCACGGAACGAGGGCCGGCGCGCGGTCCAGCCGTGCCGCCGATCCCCTGCCGGTTAAGGTGTCCGCCGTTTAAGCGGGGAGGGCCCGAAATCAACGCGCGGTCCCGCTTGCCAGCGAACCGGCCTTGCCTCATTGTTGTGCAGAATGGCGACTGATCATTATTTGAGCGCACTGCGCCGCGATCGTGCGACCGACAGAGGGGCGGAGACCTCTCCGCTCTGCTTGCTCGCACCTCTGTCGGGCGTCACCGACCTGCACATGCGCCGGATCGCGCGGCGCTGCGGTGCCGATGCTGTCGTCTCCGAGATGGTGGCGGCCCGGGAATTCACCCGGGGCTCAGGCGAGGCCGCTCTGCGGGCGGAGGGGTCGGGGGTCGATCTCCACGTGGTGCAGCTCGCGGGCTGCGAGGCCGAGCCGATGGGGGAAGCCGCTCGGCTGGCCGAGGCCGGGGGTGCCCACGTGATCGACGTGAACATGGGCTGCCCGGCCAAGATCGTGACCGGGATCGCCTCGGGCTCGGCCCTGATGCGCGACCTCGACCATGCCGAGCGCCTCCTCGCGGCGGTGCGCGGGGCCGTCGCGGTACCGGTGACCGTCAAGATGCGCCTCGGCTGGGACGATGCGAGCCGCAACGCCGCCGATCTCGCAGCGCGCGCCGAGCGGCTGGGGCTCAACGCCGTCACAGTCCACGGGCGGACCCGGCAGCAATTCTACAAAGGCCAGGCCGACTGGGCCGCGATCCGCGCGGTCGTGGAGGCGGTGTCGATCCCGGTGATCGCCAACGGCGACGTGATCGACCTCGCCAGCGCCCGCGCCTGCCTGGCGGAATCGGGTGCTGCGGGCGTGATGATCGGCCGGGCCGCGACAGGGCGCCCCTGGCTCGTCGGGCAGGTCGCGGCGGCGCTCGCCGGCCGGCCTGCGGCCGAGCCGTCGCGGGCCGAGCAGGCCGTGATGGCCGCCGAGCACTATGTCGGTCTCCTGTCGCTCTACGGCCGCGACATGGGGGTGCGCCACGCGCGCAAGCACCTCGCCGCCTATGCCGAGACCGGCGGGGCGCTGGAGCCGGCGGAACGGTCGGCGCTCCTGACCGCCACGAATCCCGACACCGCGCTGGCCCTGCTGGCCCGGGCCTTCGCGGGATCGGCCGACACGGTCCGGGAGGCCGCGTGAGCGCCGAAGCCTTCCCGCAGGATCCCGGCAGCCGGCGCGACACCGCCGCCGAGGCCGTGCTCAACGCGCTGCCGCTTCCGGTCCTGACCATCGGCGGCGACGAGCGGATCCTCCACTGCAACAACGCCGCGGAGGCGTTCTTCGACTATTCCGCGCGGCTCATGCAGCGCCGCCGACTGCGCGACATCATCCCGTTCGCCTCGCCGATCATCGCGCTCGTGGCCGAGGTGCGGCGGCGGCGCGCCAGCGTCAGCGAGTACCGGGTGGAGCTGACCCAGCCCCGGCTCGGGCTGGAGCGCAGCGTCGATGTGTTCGCGACGCCGCTCGGCGACGATGGTGACGCCGTGGTCATGATGCTCCAGGAGCGCACCATCGCCGACAAGATGAACCGCCAACTCACCCATCGCGGCGCCGCGCGCTCGATGGTGGCGCTGGGTGCCATGCTGGCCCATGAAATCAAGAACCCGCTCGCCGGCATCCGCGGCGCCGCGCAGCTCCTCGAGAGCACCGGCGGCGAGGAGGATCGGATGCTCACCCGGCTGATCTGCGACGAATCGGACCGGATCGTGCGCATTGTCGAGCGGATGGAGTTATTCGGCGACGAGCGCCCGGCCGAGCGCGGGGCCGTCAACGTCCACGGCGTTCTCGATCAGGTGAAGCGCTCGGCGCAGTCGGGCTTCGCCCGGCACATCCGCTTCATCGAGACCTACGACCCGTCGCTGCCGCCGGTGCTCGGCAACCGCGACCAGCTGATCCAGGTGATCCTGAACCTCGTGAAGAACGCCGCCGAGGCGATTGGCCCGGACGCGGTCGAGGGCGAGGTCACCCTGTCGACAGCCTTCCGGACCGGCCTGCGCCTCCAAGTGCCGGGCTCCCGCGAGCGGGTCAGCCTGCCGATCGAGGTGGCAGTGCGCGACAACGGCCCCGGCATCTCGGCCGAGCTGCTGCCCGACCTGTTCGACCCGTTCGTCACCACCAAGGCGCAGGGTTCCGGCCTCGGTCTTGCATTGGTGGCCAAGATCGTCGGCGATCACGGAGGCATCGTCGAGTGCGATCCCGCCCCCCGTCGTACGACGTTCCGCATCCTCCTGCCGATGTCGAGTGCCCGGGATGGGCGCGAATCGGCGGTCGATCCGTGATGTCGATCCCCCTGTCCGGCCCCCGTCGGAGGTCTGAGTAGAGAGTCATGCCGAACGGCCACATCATCGTCGCCGACGACGACGCCGCCATCCGCACCGTGCTGAACCAAGCGCTGTCCCGGGCGGGCTACGAGGTCCGCTCGACGGGCAATTGCGCCACCCTCTGGCGCTGGGTCGCGCAGGGGGAGGGCGACCTCGTCATCACCGACGTGGTGATGCCCGACGAGAACGTGTTCGACCTCCTGCCGCGCATCAAACGGGTGCGGCCGGAACTGCCGATCATCGTTATGAGCGCGCAGAACACCTTTATGACGGCGATCCGCGCCTCGGAGCGCGGCGCGTACGAGTACCTGCCAAAACCCTTCGACCTGAAGGAGCTGATCGCCATCGTGGGCCGGGCGCTCTCGCGCCCCCGCGGCGCGGCGCCGGTGGGAGCGGCGCCCGAGAACGAGGACATCCCGCTGGTCGGCCGCTCGCCGGCCATGCAGGAGATCTACCGGGCGCTCGCCCGGCTGATGCCGACCGACCTCACCGTGATGATCACCGGCGAATCCGGCACCGGCAAGGAGCTGGTCGCCCGGGCGCTGCACGATTACGGCCGCCGCCGCACCGGCCCGTTCGTGCCGGTCAACATGGCGGCGATCCCGCGCGACCTGATCGAGTCCGAGCTGTTCGGCCACGAGAAGGGCGCCTTCACGGGGCCCTTCAGCGCTCCGCCGGCCGGTTTGAGCAGGCCGAGGGCGGCACGCTGTTCCTCGACGAGATCGGCGACATGCCCATGGAGGCGCAGACCCGGCTGCTGCGCGTCCTCCAGCAGGGCGAGTACACCACGGTGGGCGGGCGCGTTCCGATCCGCACCAACGTCCGGATCATCGCGGCCACCAACAAGGACCTGCGGGTCTCGATCCAGCAGGGCATCTTCCGTGAGGATCTGTTCTTCCGCCTCAACGTCGTGCCGCTGCGGCTGCCGGCCCTGCGCGAGCGCTCCGAGGACGTGCCGGACCTCGTCCGCCACTTCTTCGTGCTGGTGGAGCGCGAGGGCCTGACCCGCAAGACGCTCGACGGCGACGCCATGGAGCGGCTCAAGCGCTATCGCTGGCCCGGCAACGTCCGCGAGTTGGAGAATCTCGTCCGCCGGCTCGCCGCCCTCTACCCGCAGGAGACGATCACCGGGCCGGTGATCGAGGCCGAACTCGACACCCTGCCGCTGGCGACGCCGGCCGCGCCCGCCGCCAACGGCGCCGCCCGCAGGGCCGGCGGGGAATCGGAGAGCCTGTCCAGCGCGGTGGAGCGCCACCTCTCGGATTATTTCTCCGGCTATCGCGACACGCTGCCGCCGCCCGGGCTGTATCACCGGATCCTGCGAGAGATCGAAGGCCCGCTGATCGGCGCGGCGCTGGCCGCCACCCGGGGCAACCAGATCCGCGCGGCGGAACTCCTCGGGGTCAACCGCAACACCCTGCGCAAGAAGGTGCGCGACCTCGACCTGCAGGTGTTCCGAACCGCGCGGTAGGTGTCTGGACAAGGTCCGGTGCGATCCCATCCACCCCTCATCCTGAGGTGCCCGCGCCAGCGGACCTCGAAGGAGGGCTCCAGGGTTCGCGCGGCCGGCTGGAGGGCTCCTTCGAGGCCTCCGCTACGCTCCGGCACCTCAGGATGAGGGTCAGGGCGGGAACGGCGTGAAGGCGCTCACCGGCCCGGCAGGATCGGGTCGCCCCGCATCAGGGCGTGCAGCCGCTCGGTATCGAATCCGTTCGGAATGCTGGGTGCGGCCGGCTTCGGTGCCGGCGCAGCCTTCACCGGTGCCGGGAGCGATCCGGTAGCGGACGGCTCGGCCTGAGCGGCACGAACCACCGGTACCGGCGCCAGATGCACCAGCCGGTCGGCAGTGACGAACACGACGGCCGCCGTCGACATCAGGACGAGGGCGGCGCCGAAGAGGGAACGCAGGATACGCACGCGACGATCCGGGACGCGACTTGAGACGGCAACAGATTTACGGCGCGGCCGTTAACGAAGCCCCACTCCAAGTCTTCGGGAGGCGATATTGACCAATGCCCAAGCCACCGCGAGCGACAGCCCGTTCATTCAGGGCCGCAACGCCCGGCTCTACGGCAAGCCCGTAAGCGAATGTCCTTATCCGGAAGGCTCGCAGGAGCGCGCGGCCTGGATGGAGGCCTACGAGGAGGCCGTCCTTTCCGATCCGCCCGAGAAGCCGTGATCGCCTCGCTCGATCGGTCTCGGAGCTGCAGAGCTGTGCGTCCGGCTTGACCTCGCCGGGCGCAGCGCGCTTCGTGCGCCGCAGCGTAACGCGATCGTCGAGCCCCGATGTCCCTGAAGCCCTCGCCCGAGTCCAAGCAGAGTTTCGCGCCCGCGACGCGCCTCGTCCATGCGGGCCGGGATCCGGGCGAGCAACACGGTTTCGTCAATACGCCGATTTACCGCGGCTCCACGGTCCTCTATCCGACTTACGACGCGATCAAGCACCGGCGCGGGCGCTACAATTACGGCACCTCGGCGACGCCCACCATGGACGCGCTGACGAGCGCCTGGACGGAACTCGCCGGCGCCGCAGGTACCGTGGTGACGCCCTCGGGGCTGGCCGCCCTCACGGTCGCGCTGATGGCCGCGGTCTCGGCGGGCGACCACCTCCTCGTCACCGATTCCGCCTACCGGCCGACGCGCCAGTTCTGCGACGGCGTGCTGGCCCGCTTCGGCGTCGAGACGACCTATTACGATCCCACGATCGGGGCCGGCATCGCCGCGCTGATGCGGCCCAACACCAGGGCCGTGCTCGTCGAGGCTCCCGGCTCACAGAGTTTCGAGATGCAGGACATCCCGGCCATCGCCGAGGTCGCCCATGCGCGCGGGGCCTGTGTGATCATGGACAACACCTGGGCGACGCCGCTGCTCTTCCCGCCGCACGAGCGGGAGTCGACATCGCCGTGGAGGCCGGGACCAAGTACCTCAGCGGCGGCTCGGACCTGCTGATCGGCCTGACCTCCGCCAACGCCCAGTACTTCCCGGCTGTGCGGCGCACCTTCGACCATTTCGCCATGTGCGCCGGCGCGGAGGACATCTTCCTGGCCCTGCGCGGCATGCGCACCATGAACCTGCGGCTGCGCGAACACGGGCGCGCCGGGCTCGAAATGGCACACTGGCTCCAGGCACGGCCGGAGGTGCTGCGCGTCCTCCATCCCGGCCTGCCGGAGGATCCGGGCCACGCGATCTGGAAGCGCGACTTCTCCGGCGCCTCCGGCCTGTTCGGGGTGATCCTCAAGCCGGTGCCCGAAGCCGCGGTGGCCGCCATGCTGGACGGCCTGCAGCTCTTCGGGATGGGCTTCTCTTGGGGCGGTTTCGAGAGCCTCGTGATCCCGTTCGATTGCGCTCCGTATCGGACCGCCACGACGTGGGCGCCGGGCGGACCGGCCCTGCGCTTCCATATCGGGCTAGAGGACGTGGCCGACCTCAAGGCGGATCTCGATGCGGGCTTCGCGCGCCTGCGAGCCGCTTCGTGAGTGCGCCGTCCCGACGCGGACGACCACGCGCCTGAGCGCATTTGACCTTCCCGCGCGTTCCTGATTGACCGGCCCGGCATGACCACGAGCCTCTCCGCCGGCAGCACGCCGCGCCTCGCACCTGCCGACCGGATCGGCCGCGGGCTCGACACGCTGAGCCTGACGCATGGCCGGGCCGTGGCGGCCCTGCTGGCGCTCTGCCTCGTCCTGTTCCTGCCGGGCCAGATCTCGCTGCAGCCGATGGATCGCGACGAGCCCCGCTTCGCCCAGGCCTCGAAGCAGATGCTCGAGACGGGCGACCTCGTGGACATCCGTTTCCAGGGCGAGGCGCGGCACAAGAAGCCGGTGGGGATCTACTGGGCGCAGGCCGCCGCGGTAGCGGCCGGCGAGGCGCTCGGTGTGCCCGACGCGCGCGCGCAGATCGCCCTCTATCGTATCCCGTCGCTGATCGGCGCCGTCGCCTCGGTGCTCCTCGCATATTGGGCCGCGCTCGCCTTCCTGCCCCGCCGGTTCGCGCTCCTGGCCGCCGCCCTTTACGGCGGCTGCCTGATGCTCGCGGCCGAGGCGCATCTGGCCAAGACCGACGCCCTGCTCGCCGCCTGCGCCACCGCGAGTCTCGGCGCGCTCGCCCGCGTATGGCTGGCATCCCGCGACCGCCAGCCCCCGGCGGGTCCGATCTTCGCGGCCTTCTGGCTCGGCATGGCGCTGGGCATCCTGGTGAAGGGGCCGATGGTGCCGCTGTTCGCGGCGCTGCCGGCGTTGGGCCTGTCGGTCGCGGGGCGCTCCGGTCGCTGGCTCCTGGCTCTGCGACCGATTTCCGGCCTCGCCCTGACACTTCTCCTCGTCGCACCCTGGTTCGTGGCCATCGCCTGGAAGAGCGGCGGCGCCTTCTACGCGGAGGCGGTCGGGCACGACATGCTGGGCAAGGTTGGCGGCGCAGCCGAGCGGCACTGGGGGCCGCCCGGCGCCTACGCGCTCGCCTTCTTCGCCACCTTCTGGCCGGGCGCGGCCTTCGCGGCCATGAGCCTGCCCTTCGCGTGGCGGGCGCGGCGCGAGGCCGGCGTGGCCTTCCTGATCGCCGCGGTGCTTCCCGCTTGGCTGATCTTCGAGGCGGTGCCGACCAAGCTGCCCCACTACGTCCTGCCGCTAATGCCGTGGCTCGCGATCCTCACCGTCCTGGCCCTGTCCCGGGGGCACTCGATCCGCGCCTGCGGGGCGCCCGCCTGACGGCCCTGCTGGTGCCGGCGATCCCAGTGGCGCTGACGCTCGGTCTCTGCCTCGCCGGCTGGCGCCTCGACGCCCACACGATCCCCTGGCCGGCACTGCCGCTGCTCGCGGCCGCCTGCGCGGTCGCGGCACTCGCCTGGCTGGCCTTCGCCAGAGGGCCCGCGGAGGGTGCGGCCGAGCGTGCCCTGGTCCTCGGTGTGCTGGCCGCCTGCCTGCTCGGGCCGGGCGTGCTGGGCGTGGCACAGCTGTCGCTGCCGGCCCTCAAGGTTTCGCCGCGGCTTGCCGCCCTGCGCGACCGGATGCCCTGCGCGAACCCGCAGGTCGCGAGCCTCGGCTACCGCGAGCCGAGCCTCGTCTTCCTCA
This sequence comes from Methylobacterium sp. P31, assembly GCA_050632875.1. Lineage (GTDB taxonomy): Bacteria > Pseudomonadota > Alphaproteobacteria > Rhizobiales > Beijerinckiaceae > Methylobacterium. The sequence continues at coordinate 1,353,462 of JBODSC010000003.1, forward strand.
TGGGCACCAACCTCGACCTCCCGCCGGACGGCCCCGCGGCCCGGGAGTTCCTGGAAGGTGGCGGCTGCCGGCTTCTCTTCGTCGAAGCCCGGGACCGCGACGATTTCAACGCGGCCTGGCCGGTGGGTCGCGGGGCGCCCGCGCCCGTGGCCGAGGTCGAAGGCTTCAACCTCAATACCGGCCGGCGCATCTTCGTCACGGCCTACGCGGTGACGCCGTGAGCGCCGCCCCACGTCTCAGCATCGTCGTTCCGGTGAAGAACGAGGCCGGCAACGTCGCGCCGCTGGTCGCCGAGATCGAGTCCGCCTGCGCGGCCCTCGTCTTCGAGGTGATCTACGTCGATGACGGCTCAACGGACGGCACGCCGGACGCCCTGGCGGCGGCCCGAGTGGGGCGTCCCTGGCTGCGGGTGCTGCGCCATGCGCGCAGCGGCGGACAGTCGGCGGCCGTGCGCAGCGGTGTGCTCGCCGCCAGGGGCGACGTCATCGCGACCCTCGACGGCGACGGCCAGAACGATCCGGCCTTCATCCCCGTCCTGTTCGCCGCCCTGGAGGCGGCCGGCCCGGGCGCCGGCCTCGCCCAGGGCCAGCGGCGCGGACGCAAGGACGGGCGCTTCAAGATGCTCCAGTCGCGGATCGCCAACGGCGTGCGCGGGCGCATCCTGAAGGATTCCACCCGCGATACCGGCTGCGGGCTGAAGGTTTTCGCCGCGCCGTGTATCTCCGGCTGCCGTATTTCGACGCCCTGCACCGGTTCATGCCGGCCCTGGTGGCGCGCGAAGGCTTCGCTGTCGTCCACCGCGACGTGGTCGACCGGCCGCGGTTCACCGGCGTCTCGAATTACGGCCTGTTCGACCGGCTCTGGGTCGGGCTCCTCGATCTTGCCGGCGTCTGGTGGCTCATCCGGCGCAAGCGGGCCGACCCGCGGCCCGAGGAACTCGCCACCCCGGCCGGGATGCCGTCAGACTAGGACGTCGGATGCTGATCCAGCTCGCCCACGACCTGCCGGCCTATTTCTACGACGTGTTCGTCACCCGGCTGGATTTCTGGCTGGTCTTCGGCATCGTCGCCCAGGTGGTGTTCGGCTCCCGCTTCATCCTGCAATGGATCGCCAGCGAGCGGGCGGGCCGGAGCGTCATGCCGCTCTCGTTCTGGTTCCTGTCGATCCTCGGCGGGATAATGACCCTGGTTTACGGCTTCGTGCGGCGCGAGCCCGTGATCATCATCGGCCAGGGCCTCTCCACCGGCATCTATCTGCGCAACCTCGCGATGATCTTCCGCGAGCGGCGGCGGAAGCAAGGCGCCGCATGAGCCGCGCGCCGCTGCCCGCCTTCTACGACGATCTCGAGGCCGCCTTCGCCGAGCTGTGGCGGCTCCTGGCGGACGGCGCCGCGCATGGGCGCAACGGGTTTCATCTACCGGCGCTCGCGACCCTCGGTGCGGCCGGCACTCCACGGCTGCGTACCCTGGTGCTGCGCGCCGCAGACCGGGACGCCGGCACCCTCCGCTTCCATTGCGACCGCCGCTCCGACAAGGCCGCCGAGATCCTGGCGCACCCGGCCTGCGCGCTCGCCGCCTATGACGAGACCGCGAAGGTCCAGATCCGAATCGAGGGCGACGCCGCGCTGCACACGGACGACGCCGTGGCCGACGCGGCCTGGGCGGGGTCACGGGCCATGAGCCGGATCTGCTACGGGGCCGAACCTGGCCCGGGCACCGCGCTGCGGGCAGGTGGTGCATACACGCTGCCGGACGAGGCGATGGCCGCCGCGCTCGGCCGCCCGCACTTCGCCGCGGTGATGGTGCGGGCCGAGTGCCTGGACTTCCTCTACCTCGACCGACGGGGCAATCGCCGGGCAACGTGGCGGCGGTCGGGAACCGGCGGTCCGGAGGGCTGGCGAGGGGCGTGGGTCGTGCCCTAAGCGGAGGGCGCTTCCGGCGCCTGAGCCTCCGGATGGCAGCTCTGCGTCGCTCCCCTGACGCGCGCCGGCCGCCCGGGCTAAAGCCCAGATGCCCGGCAGCCCATCCGGGCCGACCGGGAGGAACTCGTGGGCCTCGTCTACGCGCTCGCCGCCTATCTGAGCTGGGGCCTGCTGGTCCCGGTGCATTTCCGGCTGCTCGGTGCCTACAGCCCGAACCACATCCTCGCAGAGCGGATCGTCTGGTCGAGCCTGTTCGCGGGTACGCTGGCCGTGATCCTCGCGGCGCGGCACCGGCTCAATCTCCCGCTCCCCTTGCAGCGGCGCCACGCCCTCCTGCTGCTCTCCGCAGCGATGATCGGCGTGAACTGGCTGCTCTATCTCTACGCGGTCAGCAGCGGGCACCTGCTCGACGCGAGCCTCGGCTATTACATCAACCCCTGGTCAGCGTGGCGCTCGGGCGGGCGGTGCTCGGCGAGAGGCTCCGTCCGATGCAGGCCGCCGCCGTCGGCATCGCGGCGGCGGGGGTGGCCGTCGCGGTGGTGTGGGCGGGCGAGCTGCCCGCGATGTCGCTGTCGCTGGCCGTGACCTTCGCGCTCTACGGGCTCGCCCGGAAGGTCGCCGGGGTCGATGCCCTGGTCGGATTCCTGACCGAGACGCTGCTGCTCCTGCCGGCCGCGGTCGCGTGGCTCGTCCTCACGCCCGAGCCGTTCCTGCCGGCAGAGCCCGCCAACCTCGCGCTCCTGATGCTCACGGGGCTCACCACCGCCCTGCCGCTGATCTGGTTCGCCGCCGCGGCGGTGCGGCTGCGACTCACCACCTTGGGCCTGCTGCAATACGTCGCCCCGACCTGCCTGCTCGTCCTGAGCGTGCTCGTCTTCGGCGAGCGCCTGCAGCCGCCGCGGGCCCTGATGCTCGCCCTGATCTGGGTCGCGCTCGCCCTTTACACGGTCGACGCCCTGCGGCTCCGGCGGATGCAGGCCCCCGCTCCGGTGCCGTCGGATCCGGACGCGATGCGTGTATAAGAAATACTGAGAGGCCGCCGCGGGGCGGATGCCGGGACAACGTCGGGCCGATGAGCGAGACTGAGGACGGCGTGCGGGCCGTCACGGACGCCGACTACAGGATCCTCGCCGAGACGCTGCCGCAGCTCGCCTGGATCGCCGAGGCCGACGGCACCGTCATCTGGTACAATCAGCGCTGGTACGATTACACGGGGACCTCCCCGGAGGAGATGCGCGACTGGGGGTGGCGCGCCGTCCACCATCCCGACTATGTGACGGCCGTCACCGAGCGCTATCAGGCCGCGATCGCCCTCGGGCGCTCCTGGGAGGACACGTTCCCCCTGCGCGGGCGGGACGGGATCTACCGCTGGTTCCTGTCGAAGGCATTGCCGCATCGAGACGCCTCGGGCCGCATCCTGCGCTGGTACGGGACTAACACCGACATCACTGGCCGGCGTGCCGTCGAGGAGCGTCTGCGCCATTCCGAACAGCGATTCCGGGCGCTGGTGGATGCCTCCGCGGCGGTGATCTGGAACACCGATGCGGCCGGCGAGCTGACGCCACCGCAGGTCCGCTGGAGCACCTATACCGGCCAGACCGAGGAGGCTTACCAGGGCTGGGGCTGGCTGGACGCGGTCCATCCCGATGACCGGGGCCATGCCGCCGATACCTGGGCGGCCTGCGTGGAGTCGCGCGAAACCTACGAGGTCGAGTATCGCCTGCGTCGCCACGACGGCGCGTGGCGGGCCATGGAGGTGCGCGGCGTGCCGGTGCTCGCCGAGGACGGGACTCTGCGCGAGTGGGTCGGCACCTGCGTCGACGTCACCGAGCGCAAGGAGGCCGAGGAGGCGGTGGAGCGCGCCCGGCAGGCGGCCGAGGCGGCCAACCGTGCCAAGAGCCAGTTCATCGCCAATATGAGCCACGAGCTGCGCACGCCGCTCTCGGCGGTGATCGGCTATTCCGAGATGCTCGGCGAGGAGCTGGAGGATATCGGCCAGGCCGCCCTCCTGCCGGACCTGCGCAAGATCGAAGCGGCGGCGCGCCACCTGCTGTCGCTGATCAACGACGTGCTCGACATCTCGAAGATCGAGGCCGGCCGCATGACCGCCTCCGCCGAGACGTTCTCGGTGGCGGATCTGCTCCGGGACGTGTGCGACTCCACCGGCTCGCTCATGGAGAAGAAGGGCAACCGCTTCGTCGTCGACGCGGGCGAGGCGGGGAACCCCGATCTGGGATCGATGCACCAGGATCAGACCAAGATCCGCCAGTGCCTCGTCAACCTGATCGGCAACGCCGCGAAGTTCACCGAGAGGGGGACGATCACCCTGACGATCCGCCGTCACCGGGAAGAGACGGCTGACTGGCTATCCTTCGCGGTCCAGGACACCGGCATCGGCATGAGCGAGGCGCAGATCGGGCGCCTGTTCGAGCGCTTCGTCCAGGCCGACGATTCCACCACGCGCCAGTTCGGCGGCACGGGTCTCGGGCTCGCCATCACGCGGGCCTTCTGCCGGACCATGGGCGGCGACATCGCGGTCGCCAGCACCCCGGGAGAGGGGTCGACCTTCACGATCCGCCTGCCCGCGACACTCGTGCCGGAGGACACAGGCCCGACCGACACCGAGACCCACCCCTCGCCCGTGGAGCCGCACGAGCAACACGAGACGGTGCTGCTGGTGGACGACGATCCGGCCGCCCGCGAGCTGCTCCAGCGCTTTCTGGAGCGCGAGGGCTTCCATGTCCGCAGCGCCAACGATGGCCGCGCCGGCCTGACCCTGGCCCGGGCCCTGAAGCCGCGGGCGATCCTGCTCGACGTCGAGATGCCCCGCATGGACGGCTGGGCGGTGCTCCACGCGGTGCGCAACGATCCCGACCTTGCCGGGACACCGGTGATCATGACCTCCGTGGTGGCCGAGCAGGGCCTCGGCCAGGCGCTGGGCGCGACCGACTACTTCGTCAAGCCGATCGACTGGGACCGTCTCAAGGGCCTGATGGAGCGCTACCGCCCGGAGGCGCCGAATGAGGCACGGATCCTCGTGGTCGACGACGACGCGGACGCCCGCGAGCGCCTGCGCCGGTCCCTCGGCCGGGAGGGCTGGACCGTCGACGAGGCGGAGAACGGCCGGATCGCCCTGGAGCGGATCAGCCAGGCGCGCCCGAGCTTGGTCCTGCTGGATCTGATGATGCCCGAGATGGACGGATTCGGCTTCCTGAGGGCGCTGCGCTCCCGCCCCGACGGCAATGTGCCCGTGGTAGTGCTGACCGCCAAGGAGATTACAACGGCCGAGAAGGAGAGCCTGAGCCGGCAGGCCGACCGGGTGATCGCCAAGGGTTCCATGAGCCTCGCCGAGATCGGACGGCAGCTGCGCCTGCTCTACGCACACTCGGCGAGCGAGCCCGTGCCGGGACGGCTGCAGGGCTTGATCGAGCGACTCGCAGAGAAGGACACGGGGGACAGACCATGAGCGACGACGGGATCAATCCGGACAAGGCAGTGGCGATCCGCCTGCGGGCGCGGCTGGCGGTCGTGGAACGGGCGGCATGGTTCGGCCTCGTCCACGCCATGAAGACGCGGCCGGCCGAGACCGAGGCCTATATCACCTCGGAGCGGGCGCGCTGCACTGAGGGGTTCGGCAGCGGCGCCTGGGCCAAGGACCTCACCGACGCTGAGCGGATGATGCTCGCCAAGGAGGTGGATGCCGGGTTGGCGCAGTTGCTGGAGGATGCTCGGGCAGAGGTCTAGGCCTCCGGGGCAGGTGCGGCCGTCTCGCAGCCACGTGCTCCGGCGGACAGACGCCGCCCGGCAGATCGGGCGGCGTCGACAGGCATTAGCGGTGGCAGAAGCCGCGCGGGCCGCGGTACAGGCCGGGCGGGCACCCGCCCGGGGCACCGGTGAGCGCACGACGCGTGGCACCGCGCGGACCGTGGTTGAGGCGGCAACCGCCATACGGGCCGCGATGCGCACCGAACCCGCAGCCACCGCGCACGAGCAGGAGCGAGGCTTCTCCGCCGGTCAGGGGCGTCACAGGCATTGCCTGCGCCCCGCCGGCGAACAGCGCCACGGACGCGGCGACGATCAGGCCGGTCATTCTCATGAGGATTCCTCCCGATTGGAACGAGCCGTGATCCGATCGGGACGGATTCGTTCCGCCCTCAACCTGCGTTTCTTGGACCGGACGGCATCCGGCCGGGGCTCGGACGCGCGGCCATCGTCGTTGCGGACGGGGCGAAGCGTTGACGGCGCGGAGCCGGTTCGCCCGCGCGATGCGAGCGGAAACGGCATCAGGCGCCGAAGAGGTCGCGCCAAGCCGGCGGCAGCCCCGAGGCCGCCAGCGGCGTCGCGGGCGAATGGCCCGGTAGGCTTGCCGCCGCGAATACGCCCCTCGCCGCGGCGCGCGCCAAAACCCGGGCGGCGGCGGCGCCGAGACGGGCGACGTCCGTCACCGGGTCGGCCAGCGGCACCGCGCCAGTGGCCACCGCGAAGACAAGGTCGCCGTCGAGCGGCGTGTGCGCCGGCACGAGCGCGCGGGCCAGACCGTCCTGGGCCGCCACCGCGAGGCGGCGGCACTGCGCCTTGGTGAGCGCCGCGTCGGTCGCCACGACGGCGAGCGTCGTGGCCCCGCCGGGCAGCGCCCGGGCCGGGAAGGCGAGCGCCTCCGGCGGCACCCGGGCCGGTGAGCCCAGACCGCCAAATTCCACCCCTTCCTCGAAGGGCGCGGCCCAGAAATGCGGCCCGTCGCCGATCGTCGCGCAGCCGAAGGCGTTGACGGCGGCGAGCGCCCCGACCCGGAAACCCGTGCCCGGCACGAGCGCCGAAGTCGAGCCGATGCCGCCCTTGAGGCGTCCGGTGCGCGCGCCGGTCCCGGCCCCCACCGAACCGAGGGCGAACTCCTCGGCCGCAGCCGCGGCCGCCTGGAAGCCCAGCTCGCGATAGGGTGGAAACCGGCCCCAATCCTTGTTGCCGCCGTTCAGGAGATCGAACAGGATCGCCCCAGGCACGATCGGCACCCGCATGCAGCCCACCGGGAAGCCGCGACCGGCCTCGGCGAGCCACGCCGTTACGCCCGAAGCCGCGTCGAGCCCGAAGGCCGAGCCGCCCGACAGGACGAGGGCGTCGATCCGCTCCACCGTGCGCTCGGGATCGAGCAGGTCGGTCTCGCGGGTGCCGGGGCCGCCGCCACGCACGTCGACCGAGGCGACTACGGGCGCGTCGAACAGGATCGCGGTGACGCCGCTGGCGACTGCGAAGTCGCTCGCGTGGCCCACGCGCAGGCCCGGGATGTCCGTGATGCGGTTGTGCAGCATGAACCGACCTTGCCACGCTCCGGGATCGGCGCAAATCGGGTCGGGCGCCGTTGACCCCCGATCCCGGTTTCCCAGTTTGGCAGACGGCAGATCGCGTCGAGGAGCACGGCATGGACGTCGGATTCATCGGAATGGGGCGGATGGGCCGCGGCATGGCCGCCAACCTCGCGCGGGCCGGCCACAAGGTCCGCGCCTGGAACCGCTCGCCGGAGGCCGCGCGGGGCATCGAGGGCGTCACGCCGGTGGCAAGCGCCGCCGAGGCCTTTTCCGGAGAGGCCGTCATCACCATGCTGGCCGACGACGCGGCCCTCGAAGCGGTCATCGTGGCCGGCGGCCTGCTCGACCGGCCGGAGCGCCCGAGCGTGCATATCGGCATGAGCACGGTCTCGGTGGCCCTGGCAAAGCAGCTCGCCGCCGTGCACGAGCGCGCCGGCGTCCCCTATATCTCGGCTCCGGTCTTCGGGCGGCCGGACGTGGCGGAGGCGGGCAAGCTCAACATCGTGGCGGCCGGCGAAGCGGCCCAGATCGACCGCGCGGCGCCGCTCCTCGACGCCATGGGCGCCAAGACATGGCGCTTCGGCGCGGATCCGACGCGCGCCAACGCGGTCAAGCTCGCCGGCAACTTCATGCTGATCTCGGCCATCGAGGCCATGGCCGAGGCCTGCGCCCTCACGGAGGGGCACGGGGTCCCGGGCGCCGACTTCCTCGACCTGATGACCAACACCCTGTTCGCCTCCCCAGTCTACAAGGGCTACGGCGCGTCGATCGCGCAGAACCGCTACGAGCCGCCGGGCTTCATCCTCAAGCTCGGCGCCAAGGACATGCGGCTGGCGCTCCAGGCCGCGGAGGGCGCGGGCGTGCCGATGCCCTTCGCCAGCGTTCTGCGCGACGGCCTGATCGAGGCGATCAGCCATGGCGATGGCGAGAAAGACCTCGCCGCCCTGGCGCGGGTCTCTGCACGCCGGGCCGGGCGGGATTGAGATCGGAGGTTCTGTCGCGTCCTAATTGCGAGCCTCAATGCTCCAATCAACCTGAAGTCACAGTATCCGCACACGCACTCCGTGCGGATACAAGTACATTCCCCGGAGTTCCGTCTCGCTTCATGCGATGACGCTGCCCACAAAGGTCATCCCGCTGGCGATGCCGGCAGTGACTCTCACCGCAGGCGCCATCTGGATTACCGCGCCCGGCCAGACCTAGTCGGCCTGACCAAGGTGGCTGGCGCTGCCCGCCGATCAGCCCGGATGGCCGCCACTGTCACCGAGGCGGCCCAGATCGTCGACAACGTCCCGGCGGATCTGGAGCGCGAGATCGAGCAATGCCTCGCGCAGGTCGCCGCCTGAGGCGGGACGGCGACGCCGGGCGCACCGTCAGAGCCCGTAGCGGGCGAAGGCTGCGTGCTCCTTGAGCGCCGCGATTGCGCCCTCGGCGAGGCCACCTCCGATCCCGCCGGGCGCGCCACCGCGGCGGAGCAGGCGGGACAGGAGGCCGCCGCGCGCCTCGGCCACGAGGCGCAGATCGACCTTGTCGCCGAAGCGCGCCCGCATCGCGCTGCGCACGTCACCGAGAGCATCGACGAGGCCCAGCGCCAGCGCCTGCCGCCCGGTCCAGACCGCGCCGGTGAACAGGTTCTCGGTCCGGGACAGGGTCGGGCGCCGGGTCGTCACCAAACTCGTGAACAGATCCTGGACGTCGGCCTGGATGCGCTTCAGGCGCTCCACATCGGCCGGATCCTCGGGACGGAACGGATCGAGCATCGACTTCGCCTCGCCCTGCGTGTGCACGCGGCGCTCGACGCCGAGCTTCTCCAGAAGGCCGTGGAAGCCGAAGCCCGCCGAGACCACGCCGATGGACCCGACGATGGAGGTGGGGTCCGCGACGATCTCGTCGGCCGCGCAGGCGATCATGTAGCCGCCGGACGCCGCCACATCCTCCACGAAGGCGATCACCGGCAGGTGCTTCTCCTCGGCCAGCGCCCGGATGCGGCGGTGGATGAGGTGCGACTGCGCGGGCGAGCCGCCCGGCGAGTTGATCACCAGTGCCACCGCCCTGGCTCCGGGCATCGCGAAGGCCCGCTCCAGGCTCCCCGCCACCCCACCGACCGAGAGGCCCAGGCGAAGCGGTGAGATCGCCCCGATGGTGCCGGAGAGCCGGACAACGGCGACGCGCGGACGGCGGTCCCGCAAGCGGCGCGGCAGGAGGGCCCGGAGGGTATCGGGAAGCGCGAGCGGCATGGAGATCTTGAGATGCTCTTGGAAGGCCCTGACGGCAGGTGCCTCGGGCGAGGCTTCCGGAAACTGGGCGTTCCGGAGCCACGTGCAAGGGCGGTGCGGCGGGAGGCCGGAGTTGGGGCCGGCCGGGGCGGGCCGTCTGCGCAGTCAGGACGGATCGAACTGTTTGCCCACCTTGGCCGTTCCTGCCGACGGCGCGACGGTCGTGCCGCCCCGGACCAGCCGGTTCCGTCCGGGCGCTTACACGGGAGAGTAACGATGCGACCCTGGCCCTTTCTGGTCCTCCTCGCCGCGCTGATCGGCGGCCTGGCCGGCGCGCCGGCGCGCGCCGCGCCGCTTCCGGTTCCGACAGCCGCCGAGGCCGCAGCGCCCGGCTCCGCGGTGCAACAGGCGCACTGGCACTACCGCCGCCACTGGCACCGGCACCGTCATTGGCGGCGTCACTGGCATCACCGCCGTCACCATTGGCACCGTCGACATCATTGGCATCGCCACCATTGGCATCGCCATCACGCGTATCGGCACCACGTCTCGCAGGGCCGCCATCTGGGCCATCGGCACCTCACGTTCTACTGAGTGGCGCAGCCCGCGCCCCGACCGGATCGGGTCAGGGCGCGGCCTTGCGGGCGGCCTCGGAAAACCTTATTTAACCGTCTGATATCACTGCTCTTCCGCAAGGCTGCCCCGGCGCATCGCGCGCCGTCCGGGCGGCCGCGAGCATCGCCCTTTCGGGCTTCAGAACGGAAATCGACTTGGCCGAGAACGATCCGACTGGCGCCGCCCCGCCCGCCAGCGACATTCGCCCCGTCTCCATCACCGACGAGATGCGCCGTTCGTACCTCGATTACGCGATGAGCGTGATCGTGAGCCGGGCGCTTCCCGACGCCCGCGACGGTCTTAAGCCGGTGCACCGGCGCATCCTCTATTCCGCCTTCGAATCCGGGCACCTGCCCGAGCGGAAATACGTCAAGTCGGCGCGCATCGTCGGCGACGTGATCGGTCTCTACCACCCGCACGGCGACCAATCGATCTACGACGCCCTCGTGCGGATGGCGCAGGACTTCTCTATGCGCCTGATGCTCATCGACGGGCAGGGCAATTTCGGCTCGGTGGACGGCGATCCCCCGGCGGCCATGCGCTACACCGAATCGCGGCTGGCCAAGCCCGCCACGGCGCTGCTCACCGACATCGACAAGAACACCGTCGATTTCGGGCCCAACTACGACGAGTCGCGCGAGGAGCCGACCGTCCTCCCGGCCCGCTTCCCGAACCTGTTGGTCAACGGCGCGGGCGGCATCGCGGTCGGCATGGCCACCAACATCCCGCCGCACAATCTCGGCGAGCTGATCGACGCCTGCGTGGCGCTGATCGACGAGCCGGGGCTGACCGTCGAGCAGCTCACCGAGATCGTACCCGGGCCGGACTTCCCCACCGGCGGCCTGATCCTCGGCCGCGGCGGCACGCGTCAGGCCTACGCGACGGGACGCGGCTCGATCATCATGCGCGCCAAGTCGCATGTCGAGGAGCTGCGCAAGGAGCGCGAGGCGCTGATCTTCACCGAGATCCCCTATCAGGTGAACAAGGCGACGCTCGTCGAGAAGATCGCCGAGTTGGTGAAGGAGAAGCGCGTCGAGGGCATCTCGGACCTGCGCGACGAGTCGGACCGCTCGGGCATGCGCATCGTCGTCGAGATCAAGCGCGACGCCATGGCCGACGTCGTGCTCAACCAGCTCTACCGCTACACGCCGCTGCAGACCTCGTTCGGCTGCAACATGGTGGCGCTGAACGGCGGCCGCCCCGAGCTGATGAACCTGAAGGACCTGCTCCAGGCCTTCGTCGATTTCCGCGAGGAGGTCGTCTCCCGCCGGACCAAGTTCCTCCTCGGCAAGGCGCGCGAGCGCGCCCACGTCTTGTGTGGCCTCGCCATCGCGGTCGCCAATATCGACGAGGTGATCCGGCTGATCCGCACCTCGCCGGACCCGAACACCGCCCGCGAAGCCCTGATGAGCCGCGACTGGCCGGCCCACGACATCGCGCCGCTGATCGCGCTGGTGGACGATCCGCGCCACCGGGTCGCCGAGGACGGGACCTACCGCCTGTCCGAGATCCAGGCCCGCGCCATCCTCGACCTGCGCCTGCAGCGCCTCACGGCTCTGGGCCGCGACGAGGTCGGCGACGAACTGAAGACGCTCGCCGACGAGATCGCCGACTATCTCGACATCCTGCGCTCCCGCGCCCGCATCCAGGCGATCGTGAAGCAGGAACTCGCCGAGGTGCGCGAGCAATTCGCAACCCCGCGCAAGACCGAGATCGTTGACTTCGACGGCAGCGTCGAGGACGAGGATCTGATCGCCCGCGAGGACATGGTGGTGACCGTGTCGCATGCGGGCTACGTCAAGCGCGTGCCGCTCTCGACCTACCGGGCCCAGCGCCGGGGGGCAAGGGCCGCTCCGGCATGGCGACGCGCGACGAGGATTTCGTCACGCGGCTGTTCGTGGCCAACACCCACACGCCGGTGCTGTTCTTCTCCAGCCAGGGTCAGGCCTACAAGGAGAAGGTCTGGCGCCTGCCGCTCGCCGCCCCGAACGCCCGCGGCAAGGCGCTGGTGAACATCCTGCAACTGCAGGATACCTCCGAGCGCATCACCACGATCATGCCGCTGCCTGAGGACGAGGCGTCCTGGGAGACGCTGGACGTGATGTTCGCCACCGCGAGCGGCAATGTCCGGCGCAACAAGCTCTCCGACTTCGTCCAGGTGAACCGGAACGGCAAGATCGCCATGAAGCTCGATCCGGGCGACCACATCGTCCATGTCGAGATCTGCCGTCCGGACCAGAACGTGCTGCTCACGACGGCGCTTGGTCAGTGCATCCGCTTCCCCGTGGAGGATGTGCGCGTGTTCAAGGGCCGCGACTCGACAGGCGTGCGCGGCATTCAGCTGGCGAAGGGCGATCGGGTCATCTCGATGACAATCCTGAACGCCTTCGACGCAACCGCGGAGGAGCGGGCGGGGTACCTGAAGATGCGCCGCGCCGTGACCGGCGAGGAGGAGGGGACCGAGACGGAGGCCGAGGACGGCGCCGAGGCCGCGGCGATCTCGCCGGAGCGCTACGCCGAGATGGGGGCGGCCGAGCAGTACGTGCTGACCCTGTCGGAGCGGGGCTTCGGCAAGCGCTCCTCGTCGTTCGAGTACCGGACGTCGGGACGCGGCGGCAAGGGCATCACGGCGATGCGGGTCAATGCCCGCAATGGCAGCCTCGTCGCCTCCTTCCCGGTAGAGGCCTCGGACCAGATCATGCTGGTCACCGACGGCGGCCAGCTCATCCGGGTGCCGGTGGACGACATCCGCATCGTCGGTCGCGCCTCCCAGGGCGTGACGGTATTCAACACCGCCAAGGACGAGAAGGTCGTCTCTGTGGAGCACATCGAGGGCGAGGA